>JASJOS010000009.1 GCA_030068525.1 Xanthocytophaga flava | reverse complement strand
GTGTGTAAACGGTATAGTTACCTGCTGACAGATTGTTGAATACTGCGATGTTCTGATACGTTGTTCCATCCAGTGAGTATTCATACAAACCCGTTCCCCCACTGGCACTTACGGTAATTCTACCTGTAGTACCATTGTGACAAACCAGATCAGTTACTGTGCTGGTGGCCGCCAGTGTACAGGCAGTAGGACAGTTGGTGCCTACAGCCGCGGTGGTGTTGAAGAAACAGCCATCAGCTGTTACCACCCGGATTGTATAAATCTGACCTGCCAGATTTGAGAATACATTGCTGTTGATTCCGGCCGGGTTGGCAGAACCATTGATATAATATTGATAAGGTGCTTTTCCACCCGTCACGGTTACGGTGATAGTTCCATCCAGAGTTGAACAACCTGATTCGGAAGTGGTGTTGACAGTTACAGCGGAAATACCGTTTGGCGCGGTAATCACCTGAGTGTAACTTACTTTACAGTTGTTGGCATCCCGAACGGAAACCGTGTAACTGTTGCCTGCCAGACCGGTGAATGTATTCGATGTCTGGAAGTTCACTCCATCAATTGAGTACTGGTAAGGAGCTGTGCCACCCGATACATTACTTACTGTAATGGTTCCATTGTTGACCCCACACGTTGTTGGATTACTACCACTTACTGTCGCCGTAATCGCCACAGGTGAAGTTAATGTAACTGTGCCAACATTGACAATACAATTGTTGGCATCTTTTACTACAATTGTATATGTACCAGCAGTCAGAGTACTGAATACTGGATTTGTATTATAATTTGAACCGCCATCTATTGAGTAGCTGATTGTACCTGTACCATTGGAAGCTGTCAATGTAATGCTTCCATCATTTCCGGCACAAGTTGGATTTACCTGTGAAGAAACACTGGCACTTAGCGTACAAGTTGGGCAATCTGTACCTACAGCAGATGTTCTTGTAATTTCGCAACCATTGGCATCAACAATTCTGATTGTATAACTTCCAGTTACCAAACCAGCAAATACATTGTTATTGATACCTGCAGGGTTAGTGCTTCCATTAATATAATATTGATAAGGAGCAGTTCCACCTGTTACGCCACTTACTGTAATAGTTCCATCTGATGTAGAGCAACCCGTTTCATTCACAGCAGTTACTGTCACAGCGGTAATACTTGATGCAGCATTTAATGTTCTGGAACTAGACACCACACAACCACTTGCATCTTTTGTATATATGGTATAGTTGCCAGCAGTTAAACCTGTGAATACACCTGTTGTATTAGAGAATGTCACACCATCCAGACTATAACTGTATGGACTTGTACCGCCTGTCGCACTTACGGTCAAGGTACCTGCACTAGCATCTGCACAAGTTGGATTTGTACTTGTAACTGTTGCAGCTAATGTTGATTGCGTTACAGTTACAGGACTTGATGTAGCTGAACAGCTTCCAGAAGTGACTCTTACTGTATAATCGCCAGTTGTAGATACAGTCAACGTTTGATTGGTTGCGCCTGAAATAGCTGTTCCATTTAAGAACCATTGGTTGCCACTTGCTGAACTTGACGTTAGAACTGTATTGCTTCCTGTACAGAAAGTCAATGTTCCTGAAATAGTTGGAGTGGCAGGTTTAGCATTGATAGTAACAGTAACAGCAGTCGCTGTGCTGGTACAACCACTCACTGTTTGTGTTACATAAAATGTTGTTGTTCCTGCAACTGCATTATTGATAGTTGGGGTAAACGGACTGCCGCTTCCAACCAGATTGGTTAAAGCCGCATCGCTATACCATTGAATATTTGTTCCACTTGCTGTTAAAGCTGGAATAGCATCTCCTGTACAAATTGCCGCCGGACTGCTTGCTACTGGAGCAGCTGTATTGGTTACACTTACAGTTGCAACTGCAGATGTAGCCGAGCAGCTTCCAGAATTTACAGTTACAGAGTAATTACCTGCAGTTGTTACTGTCAATGTTTGATTGGTAGCACCTGAGATTGGGCTACCATTTAATAACCACTGATTTCCAGTGCTTGCACTAGAAGTCAATATTGTATTTCCGCCTGTACAGAAGGTTAATGTACCTGAAATTGTAGGTGTAGTTGCACTACCTTCAGTTACAGTAGCTGTGGCTGAAGTAGCAGAACAACCATTTGAAGTCACAGTTACAGAGTAATTACCAGCTGTAGATACAGTCAACGTTTGATTGGTTGCGCCTGAAATAGCTGTTCCATTTAAGAACCATTGGTTGCCACTTGCTGAACTTGACGTTAGAACTGTATTGCTTCCTGTACAGAAAGTCAATGTTCCTGAAATAGTTGGAGTGGCAGGTTTAGCATTGATAGTAACAGTAACAGCAGTTGCTGTGCTGGTACATCCTGATACAGTCTGTGTTGCATAGAAAGTAAACGTACCAGCCGTTGAATTACTGATTGTTGGCGTAAATGAATTTCCACTTCCTACCAATGTAGCCAATGAAGCATCACTATACCATTGTATATTTGAGCCTGTTGCTGTTAAAGTTGGGATTGTTCCGCCTGTACAGATCGCACCAGGATTGTTAGCTACCGGAGCAGAAGCTGTTGTTTGTGTTACAGTTACTGTTGCAGAAGTAGCTGAACAACCAGAAATAGTAACTCTTACAGAATAGTTACCTGCAGCTGTTACTGTCAGCGTTTGATTGGTAGCTCCAGAAATAACAGATCCATTCAACAACCACTGATTACCTATACTTGCACTGGAAGTCAACACTGTATTACCTCCTGTACAAAATGTCAACGTTCCTGAAATAGTTGGAGTTGGTACACTGATTTGTGTTACTGTTGCAATAGCTGAAGTAGCCGAACAACTTCCCAAAGTAACTCTTACTGTATAATCACCAGCGGTTGATACTGTCAGTGTCTGGTTAGTAGCGCCTGAAATCGGGCTTCCATTTAAGAACCACTGGTTGCCAGTGCTTGCACTTGACGTTAGAACTGTATTACTACCAGTACAGAAAGTCAGTGTTCCAGAAATAGTTGGAGTAGCAGGTTTAGCATTGATGGTAACAGTAACAGCAGTCGCGGTGCTCGTACAGCCACTCACTGTCTGAGTTACATAAAATGTTGTTGTTCCTGCAACTGCATTATTGATAGTTGGGGTAAACGGACTGCCGCTTCCAACCAGATTGGTTAAAGCCGCATCGCTATACCATTGAATATTTGTTCCACTTGCTGTTAAAGCTGGAATAGCATCTCCTGTACAAATTGCCGCTGGACTGCTTGCTACCGGAGCTGTTGCATTCACCTGAGAAACCGCAACCGGATCAGAAGTAGCTGAGCAACCATTTGAAGTCACAGTTACAGAGTAATTACCAGCGGATGAAACTGTTAATATTTGATTGGTTGCACCTGAGATTGCTGTTCCATTTAAGAACCACTGGTTTCCACTTGCAGCACTAGATGTTAGAACTGTATTACTACCTGTACAGAAAGTCAGTGTTCCAGAAATAGTTGGTTTTGTAGGAGCTGCATTTATTGTTATTGTAACTGATTTAGCAGGGCTTTCGCAACCACTCACTGTTTGAGTTACATAAAATGTAAATGTACCCGCAGTTGCATTACTAATCGTTGGTGTAAACGGACTACCTGTACCCACTTGAGTTGTCAGTGCCGCATCGCTATACCATTGTATATTTGAGCCAGTAGCTGTCAATTGAGGAATTGTACCTCCTGTACAGATTGCTGCCGGATTGTTAGCTACTGGTGCAGTTGTCGTTGTTTGACTTACAGTTACTGTTGCTGAAGTTGCAGAACAGCCAGAAACTGTAACTACTACAGAATAGTTACCAGCTGTCGAAACTGTTAATGTTTGGTTAGTAGCGCCTGAGATTGGACTACCATTCAATAGCCATTGATTACCTGTACTTGCACTTGATGTTAGAACAGTGTTATTTCCAGCACAGAATGTCAACGTTCCAGAGATTGTTGGAGTTGGAACACTGATTTGTGTTACTGTTGCAATAGCTGAAGTAGCCGAACAACTTCCCGAAGTAACTCTTACTGTATAATCACCAGCCGTTGAAACAGTCAACGTTTGACTGGTTGCTCCGGAAACAGCTGTTCCATTTAAGAACCATTGGTTGCCAGATGTAGCACTTGACGTAAGAACAGTATTATTTCCAGCACAGAAGGTTAACGTTCCACTGATTGTTGGCGTAGCAGGAGTTGGGTTTATCGTAATTGTTACAGCAGTTGCTGTGCTGGTACATCCTGATACAGTCTGTGTTGCATAGAAAGTAAATGTGCCCGCAGTTGCATTGCTGATTGTTGGCGTAAATGAATTTCCACTTCCTACCAATGTAGTCAGTGAAGCATCACTATACCATTGTATATTTGAGCCTGTTGCTGTTAAGGTTGGAATTGTTCCGCCTGTACAGATCGCACCAGGATTGCTTGCTACTGGTGCAGCAACTACTGCAGGTTGAGTAATAGTAACACTAGCCGTCTTTACACAACCATTTGCGTCTGTTACTGTTACTGTATATGTACCAGCAGCTAATCCTGAAACGGTAGCAGTTGTTCTTACAGGAGATGTATTCCAGCTATATGTATAAGCTGCAGTACCTCCGCTTACAACTACTCCAGCCGTTCCATCAGCTACACCATTACAAGATGCATTAGTAGACGAAGTAGTCAATACCAAGGCAGTTGGTTGTCCAATAGTGGCAGTTGTAGTTGTAGTACAATTTTTAGTATCCCGAACTGTGATTGTATAAGTTCCGGCTGTTAATCCTGTAAATGTGGCAGAAGCCTGGAAGGTCGTTCCATCTTTTGAATATTGGTAACCTGGAGTACCTCCGGTAACAGCTACAGTTAATGAACCCGTATTACCTCCATTGCAACCAACATCTGTTGTAGAAGCTACAGAAACCTGTAACACAGCTGGTTCTATCAACGTAACAGGAGCCAGCGTTGTAGTACAACCATTGGCATCCTTTACAACGATAGTATAACTACCCGCAGTTAAGCCAGTAAATAATCCACCATTAGAAACGAATGTCGTACCATCTTTCGAATAAGTATAGGGTGCTGTTCCACCACTTACATTAACAGTAATGCTACCATTAGATCCACCATTACAACTAATATCCTGTTGGGCAGAAACTGTAGCAACAACTTTTGTAGGTTGTGTAAGTGTAGCATTGACAGTAGTTGTACAACCTTTTATATCCCGAACTGTGATTGTATAAGTTCCAGCTGTTAATCCTGTAAATATGGGAGAAGTCTGGAACGTTGTACCGTCTTTTGAATACTCATAAGCTGGTTGACCGCCTGTTGCTGTTACTGTGATATCCCCTGTTGCATCTCCATTACATAATATATTAGTCTGAGAAACAAGAGAAGAAGTTAACTGAGTTGGTTGAGTCAAGGTTGCTGGAACAGTAGCAGTACATCCCTTAGCATCCTTTACAACGATAGTATAACTACCCGCAGTTAAGCCAGTAAATAATCCACCATTAGAAACGAATGTTGTACCATCTTTCGAGTATATATAAGGTGCTGTTCCGCCATTTGCTGTTACCTGGATCTGACCTGTCGCATCTCCATTACAGCCTAAGATATCAACCTGACTTGTAAGGCTCAGTGTCAATAAAGCTGGCTGTGCGATTGTAACATCAACACTCGTAGCTGTACAATTATGAGCATCTTTTACGATAATAGAATATGTACCTGCTCCAAGATTTGAAAAAGTTGGAGAAGACTGATAGGTTGTACCTCCATCTATTGAATATTGATAATTGGTAGTACCTCCAGTAGCTGATACAGTTATTTGTCCACTTTTATCTCCGAAACAGTTTTGAACATCCTGTTGAGAAGCAATTGTAATTGCCAGAACATTAGGTTCAGTCAATACTACATCAGGTAAGGTAATCTCACAACCCTTACTATCCCGTACCTTAATTGAATAAGTACCTGCAATAAGAGACGAAAACACATTACTGGTCTGATATGTACCTCCATTGATAGAGTATGCATAAGCAGGCTGAGCACCTGAAGCTGTTACTGTGATAGACCCGTTTGCATCACCATTACACAATGGATTAGAGGTAACAACTGTAGCAGTGAGTTGGGTAGGCTGGGTGAGTGTAGCATTGACAGTAGTCGTACAACCTTTTATATCCCGAACTGTGATTGTATAAGTTCCAGCTGTTAATCCTGTAAATATGGGAGAAGTCTGGAACGTTGTACCGTCTTTTGAATACTCATAAGCTGGTTGACCGCCTGTTGCTGTTACTGTGATATCCCCTGTTGCATCTCCATTACATCCCAAAATATTTGTCTGTGCTTGTAATGCTAAAGTAAGTTTAGTAGGCTGGTCCAGTGTCACAGGAGCCAGCGTTACAGTACAGCCATTGGCATCTTTTACAACGATAGTATAAGTGCCAGCAATCAACCCAGTAAACAATCCACCATTCGAAACAAAGGTTGCTCCATTTATTGAATAGGTGTAGGGCGCTGTTCCTCCCGCTGCTGTTACCTGAATCTGACCTGTTGCATCTCCATTACAGCCCAAAATATCGGTCTTTGAACCCAGATCAACTGTTAAAACAGCAGGATCAACTAAACTAATATTTGAAACCTGAGCAGTACAACCCTTGCTATCTTTTACAGTAATCGTATAATTACCACTTGCCAGCCCTGAGAAGTTACCTGTTGTGTTTGAGAAATTAACTCCATCTGATGAATAGGTATAAGGAGCCGTACCGCCAGAGGCAGAAACAGCAATAGTTCCGTTAGCATTTCCATTACACAATGGATCAGTCTTGCTGCTTAATGTTAATTGTAATAATGTTGGCTGAGTTAATGTTACTGTAGTAGTATTAATACACCCTTTGCCATCACGAACTGAAACAGTATAACTGCCAGCAGCCAATCCCGAAAAAGTAGGAGACGTCTGGAATGTTGTGCCATCAATCGAATATTCATATCCGGTGTTTCCTCCTGTAGCAGATACAGTGAAACTTCCTGTCTTATCTCCAAAACATCCTGTAATATTTGTTTGTGCAGTAACTGACAATAAAAGTTCATCGGGTTGGTTAATATTAACACCCGAGAAAACATTTATATTACAATTAGGACTTTTCCGGGTCACCTGCATGATATAAGAGCTGGCAGTCAGTCCTTGAAAGGTAATAGTTTGACCGGAAACCGTTACTGTTACAGATCCTAGAGGAAATGTAACAATAGGAGTTCCAGGCTCAAGAATATCCCGGAGAATGAAATTATATAAAGCAGTATTAACTGTTCCTGAAGCTGTTACGACCATCTCTCCATCTGCACCACCGAAACAGGTTACATCTTTAGTAGATGTTACCGAAAAATCAGAAGCCACAGGGCATTGCGCATACAGCTGACTTGCACTTAACAAGCTTAAAAACGCAATAAGTATATGTAAATATCTTTTCATAATTTTTTAGTATTGCATCATTGAATGATAAAACCGTTCATTCCTCCCAACATAAGTTTCTTTCCATCTTTTATCACCTGTATCACGTAACCAGAAGCAGGTAATCCATTGAATATAAGCTCTTTCTTACCCGTTTGCATAGGGTGATTTTGTATTACTTTTTTAAAATTCTTCTCGTTGTCATAGAGGTCATACAGCTTAAAGGTATAGCTGCCAGCACCCTCTGATAAGCTAATGTATATTTTGCCATTTGACTTGTTGGATGTTGTATGCTGCACTTCTACTGAAAACTGATTCAGATTTTGTGCAGTACCTCTTTCTGATAGGATAATCAGTCCTGCTATCAGAAGAAACACCTGTAAGAATTTTTGTATCGTTTTCATTTCTTGAGCTGGTTTAAAAAACCGGTTTTATGGATAATCGTAATTTTTTAACTTTTCTATTCGTAATATTTTATTGTATGACTTTTTTAAATCCCTTACTTATTCTGCGTATAGTTGATAATTCTGTTTGTCTCAAAAAGAGATCATCCGTGTATTTTCTTCATTTCAAATTTCCTATCAGAATATACGCCTGAGTCTTTTATTCACTTATCTGAGCGAAATCCGCTTTATTTTCGTAACCTGAGGGTTTTTCCTATTCCGTCTCTCAGTCAGACATCTTCTGAAACTGTATATACAATTTACGAGGGGTAACCGCCCAAACCCATACAAGAAAAGGGTGTTTGGGTACGCATGTAACATTTGCACAGATTATTGAAGAAGGTCTGAAAGAAACCTACTGTAGTTGACAGGTAAGATTTTATAAGAAAAAGTATCTTTTAAGATGGGAATTACCGGTTACCTCAGAGATGCTAGAAAAAGAGAGTAACTATCAGGTGGCATTAAAATTGAATAGGTTTTGGTATTTTCGTGACAGTCGTGTAATCTTGTATATATGAAGCCCAAACCTTCAGAATTTGATTCTTTTAACTTTATAACCTATTGAATATGGCTTTTGATATTGAAATGATTAAAGGTGTCTATGCCAGAATGGGAGAGCGCATTAGTGCTGCCCGTCAGGCGGTAGGACGTCCGTTGACCTTAGCAGAAAAGATTTTATATGGTCACTTATTCGAAGGCAAACCAACTAAACCATATGAGCGGGGTAAAGATTATGTAGACTTTGCACCGGATCGTGTTGCGATGCAGGATGCAACAGCTCAGATGGCATTGCTTCAGTTTATGCAGGCAGGTCGTGCTCAGGTAGCAGTTCCAAGTACTGTGCATTGCGATCACCTGATTCAGGCAAAAGTTGGTGCAGAGAAAGATCTGGCAGTAGCAAAAGATATCAATAAAGAAGTATATGACTTTTTGGCTTCTGTTTCAGATAAATATGGTATTGGTTTCTGGAAAGCAGGTGCCGGGATCATTCACCAGGTAGTGCTTGAGAACTATGCATTTCCAGGTGGTATGATGATTGGTACAGACTCACATACACCCAATGCAGGCGGTTTAGGTATGATTGCGATCGGTGTTGGTGGGGCAGATGCGTGTGATGTGATGGCTGGTCTGGCATGGGAACTGAAGATGCCTAAGCTGATTGGTGTGAAGTTAACCGGAAAATTAAGTGGCTGGGTATCTGCGAAAGATGTTATTCTTTGGGTAGCAGGCCAGTTAACCGTAAAAGGGGGTACCGGATATATTGTAGAATATTTTGGAGATGGAGCTGAAAGCATGTCTGCAACGGGTAAAGCTACTATTTGTAACATGGGTGCAGAAATTGGTGCTACTACATCTGTATTTGCCTACGATCAAAAAATGAAGGCGTATCTGGAATCTACCAGTCGTGCAGATGTAGCAGCAGAAGCAGATAAAGTAAAAGATAATTTACGTTCGGATGCTGAAGTATATGCTGACCCTGCTAAATTCTATGATCAGTTACTGGAACTGAACCTATCAGAACTGGAACCTTATGTAAACGGACCATATACTCCGGATCTGGCCTGGCCTATCTCTAAATTTGCTCAGGCTGTTAAAGAAAATAACTATCCTCAAAAACTGGAAGTAGGTTTGATTGGCTCTTGTACCAACTCTTCGTATGAAGATATGACTCGTGCCGCTTCTGTTGCCAAACAGGCAGCGACCAAAAAGCTAAAAGCAAAAGCCGAATTTACCGTTACTCCAGGTTCCGAACTGGTACGCTATACAGCTGAACGCGATGGTTTATTAGGTATTTTTGAAAGCATTGGTGGTGTAGTAATGGCAAACGCCTGTGGACCTTGTATCGGACAGTGGGCGCGCCATATTGACGATCCAAATCGTGCCAACTCTATCATCACTTCATTCAACCGTAACTTCGCAAAACGGAATGATGGTTTATCTGCAACCCGTTCATTTGTGGCCTCTCCTGAGATTGTAACAGCTATGGTTATTGCAGGTGATCTGACTTTCAATCCACTGAAAGACAAGCTAATCAATGAAGACGGTCAGGAAGTAATGCTGGATGAACCTGTTGGCTTGGAAGCACCAAGCAAAGGGTATGCAGTAGAAGATGCTGGTTATCAAGCTCCTGCTGAAGACGGTAGCAAAGTACAGGTACTTGTAGATCCTAAATCAGACCGTCTGCAATTGCTTGATCCATTTGCCCCTTGGGAAGGTGTGGATTTGAAAGGGTTGAAACTTTTGATCAAAGCAAAAGGAAAATGTACCACTGACCATATCTCTATGGCAGGTCCGTGGTTAAAGTACCGTGGTCACCTAGACAACATCTCCAATAACATGCTCATTGGTGCATTAAACTATTACAATGAAGCTACCAACAAAGTAAAAAATCAACTGGATGGCAGCTATGATGAGGTACCTAAAGTACAACGTGCATACAAAGCCGCTGGTATTGGTTCTATTGTAGTCGGTGATGAAAACTATGGAGAAGGTTCGTCCCGTGAGCACGCAGCTATGGAACCTCGTTTCCTGGGTGTACGTGTGATCCTGGTAAAATCATTTGCACGTATCCATGAAACAAACCTAAAAAAACAAGGTATGTTGGCGCTGACTTTTGCCAATCCTGCGGACTATGACAAAATTCAGGAAGATGACAGCATCGATATTCTGGGTCTGACTACTTTTGCCCCTGGTGTTCCATTGACTATCGTTCTGAATCACAAAGATGGTTCTAAAGACGAAATTAAAGCAAACCACACCTACAATGAGCAACAAATCGAATGGTTTAAAGCTGGTGCAGCCTTAAACATCATTCGTCAGTCAGTAGCTCAATAAGTTTGGCTTATTATATGGATGTTGTTTAGTATAATTTTATAAAACGGCAGATAGTAGTAAGTTCGTTCTATAAGAATACATGTACTGCACCTTCCGCCCCCTCGTTCGTGTTATCACCAACGAGTTATTTACGATCATACAGGTTGATGATAATACTTACCTGGGAATATAAAGCCTTGTTTGCTAGCCAGGCTTTGTATCTTATTTAGCCAGGTACTTCCAGTCATCATCTGTCTGTTAGCTATAAATACAAAGGCCTCTGTGATCACAGAGGCCTTTGTATTTAAACAATACTATATCAATAAACTAACGAATCAACAGTATACCACCTCTCCTCTCCACTGGAGTACCTTCAGGATAATATCGGGATGTGTATACAGCACGCCATGAATAGGTACCAGTAGGAGCATCTTGTCCTCTATATTTACCATCCCATAGTGGAAAAGCATCACCTGTAGCCGCCTCATATAGATTAGTAGTTTCAAAAGCATATACAACTTCACCCCAGCGATTAAAAATCATAATCTTAAACGACCCCACATGCTTTGAAAATACTTCCAGCACATCATTGTGTCCATCAGAATTTGGGGAGAAAGCCTGTGGAAGTTCCAGTATAGGCCTACATATATTGACTACTCTTACAGTATCTCTACCTGGACATATACTACCATTATTAACAGTGACTACATATGTTCCTAATTGAGTAACTGTGAGCTTTTGTTCAGTTCCTAAAACTGTCGCACTACCTGCAAGTGTCCAGACATAGGTATAGTTGGTACCTGGTCCCGCATCCAATGTAACATTGTTTGCGCCCTCTTCCAGACACAGTGCTACTTGTCTTTGTACTACATTTACAACTGGAGCAGTCAAATACGTAATTTTAATTGTATCACTTATAGTACAAGATCCAGAAGTAACAGCAACGCTGTATGTACCTGCCGAGCTAACTGTAATAGTAGGCGTGGTAGCTCCTGTACTCCACTTGTATGTGACACCTATACCTGAAACTGTAGCATTTAATACAACAGGATTGCCTGCACATACAGTGGTATCATTACCCAGGTTTACTGTAGGACCTTCAATAATCGTTACCGTAACAGCTATTGCAGGCCCTTCACAGCCACCTGAACTAAGTTGGCTTACATAATAGGTTGTAGTCCCTGGCGTATCAGTATCAAGGGTAGTTAAAAAAGTAGGCGAACTACTTAAAAACTGCGTTTTAGCAGCATCTGCATACCACCGAACCTGTAAACCTGATAATCCTACATCTGGTATAGGATTTCCAGCACAAACTGGACCCGGTTGTGTAGGATTAGGTGCATCAGGTGGCTTAACAAATGGCGTAGTAGATACCGAATCGGCACAATTCGTTGCTGTATTACGTGCTATCAACTTATACTCACCTGGAATTGTCGCAGTAATCTGTGTTCCGGAAACAATGGTAAGATCCGGGCGAACCCAGGTATAGCTATCAAAAGCTGGACTCGTATTTGCGGTCAACACCACGCTTCCGCCTTCACATACAGGTGTATAATTTGCAATAGAAGCTGTACCTGGTGAACCTAAAGTAATGACTACAGTATCTTTGGCTACACAGCTTGTAGAACCTGTGGCTGATAAAATATATGTTCCTGATTGTGTGACAGTAGCAGTACCATCTGCACTTGTTGTAATAGCAGTACCATCCAATCTGTTCCATTGGAAAGAAGACACATCACCCAATACACCTGTTGCTGATAACTGAGCAGTCTGACAATCTGTAACAGTACCTACCCCTTGTACCTGAGGTTTACCTGGAGCAGCTTTCACTTCATATGTAAAAGAAAATGTACAACCAGAACCGCCATAATTGCCTGTCAATAAATAAGATCCTGGGGTTAAACCAGCAATGGTAAGTTTGCTAGTTAAACTACTTCCACTGCTAACAACAGATCCATCTGTAGTTGCTAATTGATAAGAGGTAATGTTAGATGTAGAAGGAGTTAGCTCTAATGTACCAGTAGTTTGATCACAAGTTAACTGTACAGGTGAATTGCTTGTAAACTGAGGTGCATCTGCTGAATTATCTCCTATTGAAAATGGAATCGTAGTAAGACAGATCGTAGGCCCCATAATTACCAAATAATAGGTACCTGGTGCTCTATTCTCTATACCTGTGATTTGTCCAATACCACTAGGAAATAAAGGACTACGATCACTATCCAACCATGTATAAATATAAGTACCCTTATCTGGATCTGTGGTCGTCAATTCAGCAGCACCATCTCCAGCAGTACAACTAGATGAAGGTTTAGTAGTTATTGTTACATTAGGATTCTTTCTCACACCAATAGAAATAGTATCACTATCAGTACAGCCTGTTTTGACATCTGTTACTTTCACCAAATAGGAAACGTTGGCAGTGGGAGTTACCGAATAGGTCTGAGTCGTGCTTTTTATCTGAGGGTCACCCAATTGATACCATTCATACTTAGCACCAGGATTGCCGGCATTCAACACCAGTGTACTCTGACTACATAAAAGTGTATCGTTGCCTAAATTCACATCGATAGAACTATAGCTAACCCGCATACTATCTGTTACAGAGCATTTCCCTGTAGAAACAATCACTGTATAAACTCCAGGTAATGTTACATCAAGTGTTCCACCTCCGGGAATAACGTCTTTAGAAGGAGTAATCCAGGTATAAGAAACTGTTCCGGAAGGACTTGGTATATTCCGATATGGATCTAATCTCACAACGGTTCCTGCACACACAGATGTATCCCGCATATTGGTAAGAGGTGGTTGAAGAGGAATAATAACTGTTTGTGGATCTATAACCTCAGACTGACAGTCATTAGTAATCGTCAATGCAGCTTTGTAGGTTCCCGGACCAGGGAAGGTAACAGCAATACTGTCATTTACACCCAAGCCACCATCAGGTACTATCAGAGAAAAAGGCACATTGGAGACAGTGGTTCCTGTAAATGTCCAGGCATACGAAGATTTGGTTGGATCTCCGCCTGCCCTATCCGGACTAGCCTTAAATGTAATTGTAACAGGTTTACCTTCCAGCGTACAAGGTGCAGAGGAAAAAGTAAAACTTTGTCCATACGCATCATTTTGAGGTGGCCCCGTATTAGGTAAACCCAATTCGCTAGTAGCAGTTAATGTAACAGCATTCGCATTATAACCAGCACTAGCTAAGGTGGTATAGTTTGTAATCTGACCTAATGATGTCTGACCTTGTTGAGCCACATAGAGATTTTGACCATTGGGATCAAGTTGTAAGGCTCCAATTGTGTAGCTGGTAGTGGCAAAAATAGAACGTTTTGTCTTTTGGATCAGACTATCTACTCCTGAACGCAGATCAAACCCAAGAATACGGGAGCTGTCAGCACCACTCCCTGCCAATGATACATATAAAGTACTATCCTCTACAATCTCTACTCCATACGCTTTGGGAGGTGCAGTACCAAGATTGATTGTAATAGGAGGAGATTTTACTTCTCCAGTCTCACTATCAAATGGAAATACCTGTACAATGTTTTCTTCACCATTTGCTCCAGGTATCACAACAACAACTTTATCTTCGTATGCTTTTAGATATCCTTCGCCATTTTCTGTACTGGCTCCATGTACATTTCCTACATTATAAGTTTTAGAAGAACCTAAACCACTGGCGGTTAATGGATACACCCGAAATGTATTGGTATTGAAATCATGAGTTACAATCCAGGTAGTAGCATCACCTGTTGTTGCTGTAGACTTAACCGAAACTACACGTTCTGTACTGGAACTATACAAAATTACATTTTTTCGAGTCACCTGACCAAGCCCACCATTTAAGCGCATATCCACAATGCTATATTCTAATACTGAGCCCGTTGAGGAAATGTCTGTCGTTGTAAATACATAATAAACAGGCTCACAATCATTACAACCGGGTTGGGCAACAATCAAAACAGCCTGTGTCGAATTTTCACCTCCATGTAGTCCATTATTAGCAGCAACAGTGACATTATTTCCATTAACATCTTTCATAGGAGCTCCGGTTTTATCATAGACATTTCTACCATCAGTATAAAACAGAAACTTTCCAGATGCATCTGAAATAGCAGAGGTACCTTCGGGGGTGTTCGCACTACCAGTAGTTGCTTCTGGTCCTGACGTGTTATAGAAAATTACTCCGGACCCATTACCAAAATACCAACGGGAGATTTCTTTCTTTTCCTGTTGGTCTTGTTCACTGGGTTTATATACCTTTAGATTGACTTTATTAGTTTTCGAGCAGCCTGTATTAGGATCTGTAATCGTTACGGAATAACAGCCAACAGTATCTACTGTAATGGTTGGAGTAGTTGCACCTGTAGACCATAAATAAGTAGCACCAGCAGGAGCACTTCCACCCTGCTGAAAGACGGCCTGTAATGTAATAGAGGTTCCCTTACAGATTTCCTCTTCCTGAGGTCCCATATTATTATCAGGACCTATAGTAAAATCACTGACACCCTGCTGCACAATTGCGGCTTTGGTGCTACAAACCAAGGTATCAGTACCTCTGATCACTGAAAGGGAGATCTGATAAGAACCAGGATTTCCAAAGGAATAAACCAGATCTTTTGTCTGAACAGTATCCACATCTCCATCTGGAGCAGTAACATACCAGATATACCCTGCAATTCCTGAGGTATCCTGGCCTAAAGGAATGAGAGTACCTCCAGCACAATTACCTCCAGCACAAATTGTAGGTGGAATAGTGAAGTCCGGACACTGTGCATTGACTATAGAAATACTGGAAATAAATAAAATACATAATAAGCTCACTGAGCGCAGATACCTTGGTATCTTTTTGCAGGCCAGAACCATAGCAGTCGAAACGTATAAAGTAGTCTTGTTATCAGAATAATTAAGTTGTATGATCACAGAGGATTTGTGTTTAACTAACGAATAATATCACAAAACATTTTATAAAACACCTGGAACAGAAAGTATAAGAACTCAAAATCTATAATTAACTCTCATTATCACTTGTATTGACACAGACTAAGACATCATAAAGGCAATAACCTATTGAATATGAATATCAATATATCCTAAAGATTAAATCGTTCTAGTTATGGCATATCAAAACTGTCTATCATAACATGTATACAGCACCAAACAGGCCATTTTCTACTAAACTCTATCTTTAGATATACGCAGCAAAATAACGGTAAAAAAGTAATTTTCCGCATGTTTATTACATGATTCTGTATGGTTTGATGACAGTAGACTACTTCTGTGGATATATCAGGCTGATTGTGAAAACTTTCCTTTAAGACAACTGGTTGACTATGAACTACTACTTTTAAAACAAGTTAACTATATAAAATCATTTTTGAGCAACGCTCAATTTTTTTCTAATTTTAGCGTTGGAATCATACATTGGTCTGTTTCTTTACATTGGTGCTCTATAATCTCAACGTATACCAATATTCATGCGAAAGCTTTTATCTATAATTTTGATTGTTTTCTGCAATCTTGTTGCCTGGGCTCAGGACCCTCAGTTCTCACAGTTTTATGCCAATCCTCTTTATCTCAATCCGGCATTGGCAGGGGGAGCACATGCAACACGCCTTACAGCAAACTATAGGCATCAATGGCCTTCTTTGGATGCTAATTATCTTACCTATTCTGCAGGAATAGATACCTATCTTCCTAGAATCAATAGTGGGATTGGTTTAATTATTATGCGGGATCAGCAAGCCTTTGCACGGTATAATTCGATTGATATAGGTGCACAATATGCTTATGAATTGCAGGTGAGTGATTTAATAGCTGTTCGGGCGGGCTTACAGTTTTCCTACGTAAACCGTAGTATTAATTATTTTGGACTCACTTTTGGAGATCAATTTGATGGAAAGGGAGGCTTTACTCTTCCAAGTAATGATGATCTGGCTAATAAAAATCCTGCGGCACTAAACTATCTGAACGTTTCTGCTGGGGGCATGGTATACACCAGTCGGGCGTGGTTAGGATTTTCAGCTAGTAATCTGACACGACCTAATCAAGCTTATACAGAGGTAAACAGTCCTCTTCCTGTGCGGTTCACAGTACATGGAGGATTCAAAATCCCCTTGGATGATAATACCAAGCATGGACTGGCAGAGGATAAAACAGCTCCGGAACGCAGTATAAGCCCAGTATTCCTTTACAAAGCCCAAGGCAAATACGATCAGTTTGATGTAGGTATGTATCTAACCTATGAACCAGTAGTGTTTGGATTATGGTATAGAGGACTTCCTATTAAACGTTATGAAGTAGGAATTAACAATAATGATGCAATGGTATTTTTAGTTGGATTTAAACAATCAGGATTATCCATTGGATATAGTTATGACCTCACAATTTCCAATCTGGGAACCGCTACTGGTGGTTCACATGAACTATCTCTTTCGTATGAATTTCCACCAGCTGCCCCCAAAAAGCATGTTAAGAGAAGAGTAAAACGATTACCTTGTCCAAAATTTTAACAACCATATCAAAGCCGCAATAATGTTTATTGCGGCTTTTTTTATTTCTAAGTACCCTTCCCATTCCTATCTACAGTACGTATAGTCAACCTATATTGCATTTTTTATAGAAAATAGTTTTTCCATGCAACTTTCCATGTAGTATTCTCATCTTATAGGTGAATTGCTACTACAACTATACATAGCTACTCATTATCAACCTGACAACACGCTCTCCCTATGAAAACCAGAATCACTCTTCTCACATTCATTTTAAGTTGTATTGTAAATATTTATCTTATCTCCTGTGCACAGGATCGGATTAAAGGCAATGGCCACATTGTGGAAAAAACATTTTCAGTAAGCTCATTTGATGAAATTAAAATTGAAGGTGTATTTACCATACACCTTATCCAAGGAAATGCAGAATCTGTAAAAGTATCTATTGATGATAACCTACTTCAATATATTACAGTTGAAAACGATAATAATCGCTTAGTGGTGAAATGGAATAAAAACAAAAATCAATCTATCAACAATGTAAAATCGGATCTCTATATCACTTTTAAGAATCTTCAGGAGCTAAATCTTAACCATGTTGGAAAACTCCAAACTACCAACACGTTAAAATTACAGGATCTGATAGTGAATGTAAATAGTGTTGGAGAAACCAACCTTGCGCTGAATGTTCAGTCACTAACTATTCGCCATGATGGGGTAGGCAGTTTAAATCTGACAGGAACAGCAAAAGATGCAACGATTAAATGTTCAGGAGTAGGAAGTCTCAAAGCGTTTGATCTGGTGGTAGATAAACTGGACTTGAACTGTAGTGGTGTAGGTAGTGCAGAAGTAACTGCAGAGAAAGAAATATCCATTAGTGCCAGTGGAGTTGGAGGAGTACGGTACCAGGGAAATGCAAAAACGCTTCAGTTGAATGCATCCGGAATTGGCAAAGTAAAAAAAGTATAATCTGGAAATTCTATGAGTATCTCATGCATAAAGATATGATTCCTTGTTTTTTCAGTTAACGTTCTGGTTAAATTTATTACATTTAAATACTTTCAGAATCCGGTGGGTAAACTCTCCGGATTTTTTTATTTAACCATTACTATATTATTGTCAATTAGTTGTATTTTCAAACCCATTTTTAGAATAGTACAATACTCATACTATTGGCTATTTGACAAAAATGTATCTCTTTTGCAGATACATTTCAATGGATACCCTACATCCTGACCACAGACTATCAACCTGTATCGGGCTCCGGTGCTCTTGTGCAGAGTCTGGAAAAATAATTTCTTGCACCTTAAAAATTTTATAATTATTACAGTTTTCAGCTGAGTCATTCGACGATGAGCAAATATTACACGACGTTAAACGCAGATACCTTAAAGAAAGCCTACGAATTGATGTGTACAACCCAACACATTCAAAACGTATATAAAAAAAATGCGGATCAAATTCCCTATCAGTATAGTTCGTCCCGTGGACACGAGGCAATTCAGATTGCAGTAGCTATGCATTTGAAACCTCATGACTTCCTTTTTCCCTATTATCGGGATGAATCCATGTTATTAACCATGGGGATACAGCCTTATGAATTGATGCTTCAACTCCTTGCCCGTAAAGAAGATCCATTTTCCGGAGGAAAAATGCCCTATCTCCACCCTATCCTGCAACGTGAGGATATGCCACAAATCCCCGTACCGGGAAATTATACAGGATCACATAGCATTCCGGCTACAGGTCTTGCCCAGGGTTTGATGTACCTGTTATCACAAAACCTCCGCATGGATTTTGATCGTCCGGTTGTACTATGCTCTCTGGGAGACGCGGTTATTACAGAAGGAGAAATTAGTGAAGCATTTCATATTGCCATCTTGAAAAAGTTACCAATCATTTATCTGGTGCAGGACAACGACTGGGGAGGCACTGTAAAGTCAGATGAAATCCGGGCTGTAGATGCCTATGAGCTGGCAGGTGGATTTAAAGGTATGAAACGTGTACGTATCAATGGGGCCGACTTTGTGGATGCTTATGATAAAGTTCAGATAGCTATTGACTATGCTCGTCTGGAACGAATGCCAGTATTACTTCATGCCAAATGTCCTTTGCTGGATGATCATATTTCGGGAGTTTCTCATACACTTTACCGAAGTGATGAGAATTTTGCTTTACATCAGAGAGACGAGCCAATCGAGAGACTCAGACGCTATCTGCTCATTGAAGGAGAAACAGAAGAGAGCATCGACAAAATCGGACAGAACATTGAACAAACTATCAATGATAGTTTTGAATACGCCTCTATATCACAGCAACCAGACACAGGTAATATTATGCTGTATCGGTTTGCCCCAACAAAGGTTATTGAAGAAGAAGGGAATCGCAATACAGATGCATCTGAAAAAATCACCATGCGTCAGGCGGCCATACAAGCACTAGATGAGTTACTTACTGAGAATCCGGAAGCAATTTATTCCGGAATGGAAATAGGCAGTCCTTTGGGAGGCATTCATAGAGAAGCAGCCGGACTGGCACAGAAACATGGAAATGAACGAGTTATAAGTATGCCTGCAGCAGAATCCTATCTAATAGGGTCCATTATGGGTTTGGCAGCAGCAGGTTGCAAACCCATAGTCAGTATGCCTACTACCAAAAGTATTTTTCTGGCAATGAACCAGTTGAACAGACTTTCTGAAGCATTCTACTTATCTAATGGAAAAACTATTGTTTCTTCTGTTATTCGGGTTCCGATTGAATCAGTAGGAATTGAAACATTGCTGTTACAGTTTAAGGGTATAAAAATCGCCTATCCATCCTCTGCAGCAGATATGAAGGGGATTTTAAAATCTGCGTTTGTTGATCCAAATCCAGTTATCCTTCTTGAGCATACAAGCTTATATGATTTGAAAGAAGCAGAATCACCTGCCCCTGCTTCTGATTATGTATTACCTCTTGGAAAATCACGCATTGCTCAATATTCTGATGAAGAATCCAGAAATGAAGGAAATTCACTTGTTGTAATCACCTATGGCCCAGGTGTCCATCGTACCATTGCAGCTTCAGCCAACTATCCTGGATCTGTAGAAGTACTGGATTTACGTACATTAAGTCCTCTTGACTGGGATGCAATTATGTCAGCAGTGAAACGCCATGGTAAAGCAATGATTGTAACAATGGAATCTCAACGAGGTTCTTTTGCTGAAATGCTGGCAGGCCGAATTACTCAACAATGTTTCCGTTTTCTGGATGCACCCGTATTTACCTGTGGAGCAGCTTCTCTTCCTGCTATTCCTGTAAATCAACAATTAGCAGAGACAGCTATTCCTACAGCAGATAAAATTGCAGAGGTTATTGGCCAGTTATTAAGCTATTAACAAATGATCCAGGTTAGCTATATATAGAAATATCTGACCTGGACTATACTTACTTACCATTCTTCTTATGTAAAGAACCAAGCCTTCTTTTAAGACTTATAAATTTATCCTTTTCCCTATTTTTCTTACATTGAAAAATAGCCCGATTTGCTCAACTTCTTTGATAGTAAGTACCTCACTACCTCTCATTAATCTATCATCTTTTAATCCCATCGCTCTATTTTTTTTGAGCAATAGTATACAGAATATTGTTGTAACAGATATTCTTTCTTCTATTCACACATAATCTTTTCCTGAAACATTAGAGTGAAAATATGTTATCAGGGAGTACCCTATATATATCTGAATCAGGGAGCTATAAAAATCAGATACTTTTTTTTCTTAATTATTGCATTGTAGTGTATGTCTGTAAGAACTCTTATTTTTTGCAGATAAATTCTGCTTCTTTAACATTCAATAATTTCATTGCATTCTATCTGATCTGTTAAAGTCTCACTTCAAACTGGAGATTCATTGAAAGCGTTTTTTCTCCTTTCAGAAGCTATTTGTATTCGTGCCTGGCGTTTGTGTATAGTCATCATTGTCATTATGGGGATGCCTGTGAATGCACAGTATTCTCTATCTATCCTATCCCTTAAAAAAGACCAAACACGTTATTTTATCGCTGACCATGTACAGATCCTACTTCCATCTATCAACTTATCTGATACAGCCTTAGATTTAAAAACACTTACTAACCAACGGTTTATCCCTTTTTCGTCTCTCTCAGCTTCTGAGCAGACAGCGTTATCCAGAAGATCTGTTCATTGGATACGTTTTCAGTTATATAATACAGACTCACTGCATACAACCTTTGTACTGAATGTACCATCAGCACAAACGCTTCTGTATATACCTACATCTGATCAAAAATATAAAATCAGCTACCCTCTTACTAAGGAAAATGCATCTATTGGCTTGGAAGACATGCATCGCTTTGAACTTCTTTATAGGGAGCAAACAACATTATACCTCCGTTTAGAAATTACAAAGCCATCATCCACAAGTCTACTAGTCAGATCCATAAAAAACAGCAAGCTATATCCTGAAATAGAGTATCAGAACCGATATGCTATAAGCATGGCACGCCAGGCCCTTTTTTATGGAGCAATGCTGGTAATGCTATTATATAACTTGTTTGTTTACGTTTCTCTTCGGCAATCTACTTATCTTCTCTTTGCATCATTCCTTTTGAGCTTATGTATCTATATCTCTGCCAATAGTGGTTATCTCTATATATTCTGGCTCGAAAATTTCCCCAAACTGGACACGTATCTAAAGTTTTGTTCAGCTCCGGTAACATTGTTTGTCTATATTGCTTTTAGCTGCTCCTATCTTGAAAGGAAATATGCAACATGGCTCCATAAGATTTCGAATGGTTTATTAATTGCGTTTCTTCTTAATATAGGCCTCATCCTGCTAGGATACTGGTATGAAGGAAGAATGATGTCTATAATTCTTACGCTTATAAGCATCCCTTTCCTTATTTATTTGTCAATCAATGCTTTGCACAGAGGTTATTCACCTGCATGGTATTTTCTGACAGCCAATCTCATCTTTCTTATTAGTTGTCTGATCTATGCCGGCCAACAGTTACTGGAGAGCACAATACCTTGGGCATCCTATGGAATTCAGATTGGAGCAGTCCTCCAGGTTTCGATTTTTTCAATGGGTCTGGTAAAGCGTATTGACTGGATACAAAATCAACTTTTATTACAGATAGCAGAAAATCAACGATTAGAGCAAAGTACTATTGATGAGAGAGAACAGTTAATCCTTCAAAAAAATAAAGAACTCGAAGAAAAGATTCTGAAGCGAACCGCTCAGATTACGGAACAGAAAGAAGAAATAGAAGCCCAGAATACTCAGCTTGCACAGGCCAATGAAACCTTGCTGGAATTACAAGGTACCATATCTCTTCAAAACCAACAACTGGCAGAAACTAACTCCCAACTGGAATACATTGTTGAGGAACGAACTAATAAGCTAAAACAAGCTGTTCAGGAGCTGGATACATTTATTTATCGTACCAGTCATGATATTCGGGGACCTCTCGCCCGGTTATTAGGCTTGTGCCTGGTTGCTAATATTGATGTCAAAGACACTACAGCACTTGATTATTTCGAGAAACTATATTACCAGGCTCTACACCTGGATTCTATTTTGACCCGGTTGTCTGTAGCTTATGAGATTAATCAATCGGAAATACATATCATTCCTATTAACTTTAATAAGTTACAAGATGATCTCCTTAATAAAGTAATCTTTGTTGACAATTTTGGACGTGTTGATTTCCAGATCGAAGTCGACAATAACCTCTATTTTGAATCAGATTATAATGTATTGCTCTTTATGCTGAGCCATCTGACAGAAAATGCTATTAAGTTTCAGGATCTGAAGCAAAAAGAGCCCTATGTCAAAATCTGTATTCAAGCAGTGGACCATAAATTGGTCATTCAGATCACAGATAATGGTATAGGCATTCCAGCCAGTGACGTTCCATATATTTTTGATATGTTCAGTAAAGCTGCTGATAAATATCGTAATACCGGAATGGGACTTTTTATGGTTAAACGTGCGGCGGCTAAGCTAAATGGAACTGTTTCACTAGTGGAGTCATCCTCTGGTCTTACCCAATTTCAGGTTGTTATTCCCTGTAAAAATATACCCATCCCCACTTTGTAATATCTCCATTGTTCTTTTACAAGAAAAAGAACGTATTGTTATTATATTTTTATTTTTTCTTTTTCGCTATCTTCTGTAATCATTTGTTAGTACACTTGCTCTCTAATCAACCCATGTTCAAACCATTCTATGAATTCTTTTGCACACTATTTTAATAGGGACCTAAGCTGGTTAAGTTTTAATTATCGCGTACTGCAAGAAGCAAACAACTCCAAAGTCCCGTTATTTGAAAGAATTCGGTTTCTATCTATTTTCTCTTCTAATCTGGATGAGTTCTTTCGGGTTCGAATGCGTTCTCTGCAGGCGATTACTCAACTATCTGTCAACGAAGAATTATCTTCTACCGTATTTAGTTCAGAAGAAGAGCTACTGAAAGAGGTGCAACATACCATTATCAAACAACAGGAAGAATTTGGTTTACTACTTACGCAGAAAATTCTACCAGAACTGCAACAACAATCCATTCATCTATATTATAAGGAAGACCTTTCAGATATTGATAAGCCATTTATTTCTGAGTATTTCTTTAGCCGGATACTATCTTTCCTTCAGCCAGAACAACTCACCCCTGAACACAAGGGCAAGATTCAACTTACTGACAATGTGTTATATTTTATACTAGCGTTCTCGACTCCATCGCAACCTGAGAAGATAAACTATAGTCTGCTTAATATCCCCCACTCTTCTTTACCCCGTTTCTTTAAGATTACTCATCGAAATGCAGATACACATATTCTTTTCCTCGACGATATTATTCGGGAATATTTACCACAGATATTTCCAAATCAAACGATTCAGGGTTGTTATTGTATAAAGGTTAATCAGAATGCAGATATAGATATTGCAGATGAATTCTCTGGCGAAATTGACAAACAAATTGCCAAGATGCTGGAAGATCGTCAGGCAAGCTTCCCTACCCGCTTTTTATATGATGAAAGTATGCCAACATCATTACAACAATTTCTGGCAGATTATTTTGTACTCAATCCACAGGAGATGATTGCAGGTGGACGATATCACAATCTCAAAGATCTCTCTTCACTTCCTCTTGCAGAACAAGCACATTTGAACTATCCCCCTCAACCCCCATTACATCATAAAGACATAGACTGGAATCAATCAATTTTTACTTCCATCGAGCAGGGTGATCGGCTATTACACTTTCCCTATCAGTCCTATAACTATGTTCTACGATTTTTTAATGAAGCAGCAATAGATCCTACTGTAGAACAGATTATGATTACACTCTATAGAATAGCCTCAGATTCTTTTATTGCCAATGCATTAATTAGTGCTGCCAAAAATGGAAAGAAGGTAACTGTATTTGTAGAATTAAAGGCCAGGTTTGATGAGGCTAATAACCTTAAATGGGCAAAAAAGATGCAGGCTGCAGGAATTCATCTTGTATATAGTATTCCATCCATGAAAGTCCATGCTAAAATAGCGCTTGTTAAACGCAAAGCCTCAGCTATACAAACCCAATGTTATGGATTACTGGCAACCGGAAATTTCAATGAAAGCACAGCCCGTTTTTATACGGATCATGCATTACTTACCTGTCATGAAGGCATAATGTCAGAACTGGATACTTTATTTACCTATTTACAAAGCAGAGAGCAGCCAGTCAATCAATCATTTTCTTTTCAACATCTCTTAGTCGCACCTTTCAATTTACAAAATAAATTTGAAAGCTTGATAGATCAGGAAATTGCCAATCATCAGGCAGGACTACCTGCTCGGATCACAATTAAACTCAATAATCTGCAGGAACGACATATGATTGATAAACTGTATGAAGCAAGTAAAGCAGGCGTACCTGTTGATTTGATTGTCAGAGGTATATGTTGTCTTATACCTCAACAAAAGAATATAAGCCCCACTATTACAGTACGTAGAATTGTTGATCGTTACCTGGAACATGCGCGTGTTTTTATTTTTCATAACAATGGTCAGCCTCAAACCTTTCTGGGTTCTGCCGACTGGATGAACCGGAACATACATAGACGAGTTGAGGTGTGTTTCCCACTATATAATCCAACACTGCAATCAGAGATTCAACAGATCATTCAATTACAGTTGGCAGACAACCAACAAGCATGTAGTATTGATCAATACATGAAAATGCATCCTATAAGGAATTCACAATTATCTATACAAGCACAACAAGCTATTTATTCTTTTCTGAAAGAAGCTCAGCAACCAGTTCCAGCAGATATAGACTAATCTACATGAGTCATCTCGGATGTTGGATTTGAGTAAAACCCAAACCCAAGCCTATACTTTTGAAAATAGTGTAGGCTTGAGGTAATTTTTATGAAAGCTCTCTTTCTTCATTTGTTTAAAATCCAGAACATATCCCTTCTTATCGCCTTGTCACTTTTTTGCTTGCCCAAAAAAGTAACCAAAAAAAGGCACTTTTTCCCGATCCTCCCCCCCGCAAGGCCAAAGGCCAACCTCGCGGGAAAAAGATGGCCACCGCACCTACACCACCACTCGCGATTGAAGTAATATATACTCTCTTTGTAGCTTATTTATTCTAATCCACTATTATGGCTTCAAAATCAAATTCTTTTACTCGAAATTTAGAGTTAATCATGTAGTCATTCTTTCTTGTATAAGGAAAGCTGAACATAGAAGGTTGTTCCTTCATCTGCTTCTGTTTCAAACCAGATCTGCCCACCAGCATGTTCTACACCTCGTTTAGCTACAGCCAGTCCAATACCAGAACCAGAAGTTTTGGTACTAAAATGAGGTAAAAAAACTTTTCCCCGAATAGAGTCCGGAATACCTGATCCATTATCTTTTACAGATACCATTACATGTCCATTAGGACAGACAAGAGCTACTTCAATACAAGGCGTACGCCCTTCTGGCACCGACTGTATTCCATTTAATATCAGGTTAGTGAAAATACGTCCCATCAATTGAGCATCTCCTTTCACAACAAAAACGCCTTCCGGAATTGAAATCTCAAAGCAAATCTTCGGATCAGAAATATATAATTCTGTAATCTTTCGTAGAAGAGCAGCTACATCAAACTGTTCGTCTTTGGGTATAGGCATTTTGGCAAAAGCAGAAAAAGATGTTGCTATATCACTGAGCGTATCTACCTGATCCAGCAATGTACCAATGGATTTTTCTGCACGCATCAATGCCTCTGGTTCCTGTCGGGAGAGTGTTCGTTGCAGATGCTGTAAAGTAAGCTTCATGGGTGTCAGAGGATTTTTGATCTCATGTGCTACCTGCTGTGCCATTTCTCTCCATGCAGACTCTTTCTCACTACGACCTAAAGCCTCTTTACTTTCTTCCAGATTGCGTAACATGCGGTTGTATTCATGTACCAGTAATCCTATTTCATCCTCTGACTTCCACTCCAAAGGTTCGTTTTCTTCTTGCAAAGATGTTTTTCCTAACTTCTGTGTGATAAGGTTTAAGGGAACAGTAAGAATACGTGAGGCAAAGTAGGAAAGTAATAAAAATCCAAGGAAGATAAAGGTAAATATATTCAGAATGGTGGCTAACACAGTCCCGATCTGCTGATCCAGTTCTGCTTTGGAATCAAAGAAAGGAATGCTGAGAATCCCTTGCAAGTCTTTACCTGAAGCATCCCGAATAGCCACATAAACAGCATTATACTGCAAGTTGCCCAAAGATTCACTCAATTGCTGACTCAGATAATTTTGTCTGGCAATAGCATGCCATGCCTGACGATTGATATAGGGAGATAACAATTCATCATCATAGATCTGTCGTTGACTAGATAACATAAGTTCTCCATCCCGATCAAAAATACTGACGTCTGATCGGGTATAACGCGCTAGTTCATTGATTTCGGGCTCGTACGTATCTATATTCACTCCTTTTTGCCACAAATCATCCAGCCGGAAGCGAAGCTCTGTTGCGATATTCTGTGCTACATCCAGATAAGACTGTGTCAGATTCTCCCGATAGTTAGCACTTAACAAACTCACAGTAATCACACTTACTGTAATCAGTGGTAAAAAGAATGCCAGGTTCAGGTATATCTGAATACGGGTGGCAAACCCACTTCGGGCATAAGGCGTCTGGAAAAACAAAATGTAGAAAATAACATACACACCCACTATCAGCACCAGGATTAGAAACAGAAAAGAAAAGTTACTGAAGATGCTGGCATACTTGTATTTTAAGGCTGAGACTACAACCACTCTTCCATTGTCGTTCTTTACTCCCACATGCTGATAGACATCTGTCACCAAACTACTTTCAAATAATTCTTTACTATGCAGACGTTTGGTATTGAAATACTTTTCATAGTTATATTCTCCTTCATGGTATACCAGATTATCACGATCGTAAATGGCATAGCTATATGTACGAGCAGCAGGAGAAGCAACAAATCGCTTATCCAGTAGCAATCCGGGAAAAACATTGGTTGGAACTACTCTTTTTTGCTGAAGATCCAGTACAATAAATCCAATGATTGCACTTTGCCGGATAATCGTAATCAGACTTACGTACTGTTTGATGACAGAACCACCCATGGAAGGCATAAAATACAAATGGTCGTAGGTTGTCCCATACACATATTTCCCATTCTCCATACGTTGGAAATTCACCACATAATCAGCGTAACTCTGCGGGTAATCATCTCCTTTTAAATTTAAGCCATAGGGATCAAAGACACTGATTTTTACATCGTATCTGTCAAAATAACTCCCCAGGTAGCGTTTTACTTTCTTTATAATATCATTTTTGGAGATAAATGGTCCAACAAAACGGGATTGTATAAATTCATCTTTGCGAACATCATCAGCTACACCATTCAATAAATATTCTCCCAACGGATCATTTTCAGACAACAATTGATTGGCAAAGTCTCTCTTATCTGTCAATCGCTTATCCAGTTCCATTTCATATATTGCCCAGGCACCTAAAGCAGCACATAAAGCTGCCGTCAGGAAAAAATACAACGAAATCTTGTAGGTTAGTTTTACCAGCAAACGGGATAACTGGAAATAATAACAGATAAGTAAGTACAAACTACCACCTATGAGTATCTCCGGATGCAATTCCCCCATAAACCAGGCAACAACATCGTATAGGCTAACAGCAACTATCAGTGCCAAAAACAATGCATACCAGGATAACCGAAATGGCATCAGGATACGAACTATTAGATAAGAACCTAAAAAGAATAAGATGGTATTCAGTACGAAGGTAACCAGTGCCAGAATTCGTGGATCAGGGAAATGAATACTTTCTGTAATATCTAAACTAATCTGCGAGTAATGAGATAAAGTCCGAATAAATAAAAAATGAACAGTCAACAAACCAAAACTCACTATCATCAATCCTACAGTCAACATCCATTTGGTACGTTGAGGCAGTTGTAATATTATTTTACAAGTCTGAGATCGAAAGAAATACCGAACCAGATAGGTAACCAGTCCGATGGCTGTAAAGCAATTTAATAACAAGTCTCCCAATGAAGGAGTATAACGGGACGAGGCGTAGTACCTGGGATTAAAAAACTCTGTCTCAATTAATGCATTGGGAATAGAATATCGCAGCATCAAAAATCGTAGTAATAACAGATAACCAGCTAACAGACCAAAACCTATTTCGTATCGGAAAGGTGATGGATGTAAATGTATTTTTGAGAGAAAGTTTTTAAGCCATACAGCACCCGTAATAAATGCCATCAGAGCTACAGAAAAGAGTATGAAAAATGTTTTTCGCTGAGATTCGGGTACTTGTTCGGGCAATTCGAGAGAAAACAGATATACTGCGTCCGGAGAATAGATATTAGCTCCGTTACGGGATAGCTCTGTGCCAAGCTGTACATTGGAATAAGGAATAATCCGGTGATTAAATCCTTCCTGAAGATAATCGTTTTCTATTTTAAACCGACGTTGCAGAGAAATCAATGAAAATATCTCAATATCATCGTTTACCCACTTAAAGGCTCGCTTGTTCACAAGAAACTTTCCTGTTTTCAAACTCACCAAACGTGTTTTCTGATCACTCGCCAACTGGTTATACTGTGGCACCAGGCGATTATCTGACCAATACACCAGATTACCTTCTTTAAAAATGCAGAATGGATGAGTAGGAGAAACATCAAGAACAGCAGGGCCAGGAAGCTTTTTCCGCATATATTCTTTTTCTATCTCAATCTGCTCCTGCTCAGTTCTGGCAATCTCCCGCCAGACCTGAATACGGAGTGTTTCTACTTTTTGTCGGGCATCATCGTGATAATAGGCTTTATAAAACCAACTCAGGCCAACAGCTAGTATGAGAAGCACCAATAATAAACTATATCTTCGGAGGATATTCCAGAACTTTGTATGCATTCGAAGTATTTTCACAAAAGTAGAGGTTTTACAAAATAAAACAGTATTCACGATCTCTCCGCAGTCTGGCACTCTTACATACTTTTGCACAAACCGCTTGCCAAATTACTCGTCCTTCGCCTTTAAATAGAAAGCTAACTTCTTTTATACAGAAAAGAAGCATGAAATGCATTAACTTTCCACCTCAAATAACATTGACTGTTGCAGAAAAGGAAAAGACAACATGCTATCTGAAAACTTACAGGAGTATTTACCCGATACGAATGAACCACATTTCTATATTCTGGAAGGACACGTACTTACAACGCTTACTTCTACAGTGATAGAAGCACATAGTAGTATACATACCCCCATTGATACCCGAGGCTTTTTTGATCTTGTCCCAATTTCCATATCGCTAGATTCCGCGTCGTTTTCTCATCCATTAATTGCTCAGGTTACTATTCATCAGCAAACGAATTATATCATTGCGCGTTGTACCTGTAACCACTCAGAGTCTTCATTGTGTGAATCGCAGAGACAAGTACTGTATAATCTAGTGAAGAGAGATGAACTTCGAATCTTCTTTGATGATAAACTACGTCACACCCGAATCCGGCAAATTGCTATAGATTATGGTCTGGAACAAGTAACTAATCTGGATAAATTCTTCGAACTAGAATATACAGGCAGAGATGTTTCTATCAAACCACGCATGAAAGAACTCTTTCCAGTAAATGAAACCAGCCAGGCAAATATATTGGAGCAGTTATTCTCCAATCCAAAATCTATTCTCTCTACTCCTGCTCATTCGGCAGTTAACGCAAAATACATTGTTGTACTTCGTAAACACAAGTACTATGACCATCTGACTGTAGAATTGCTTAAAACAGGAGTGACTCGTGAGGGGAAAGTAAAAAGTCCTCTGGAAAGTATTAATCCTCTGGATCTGTTATGGACCACCAATCAGACAGATGAGTTACGTTTTTATACAGCTATTGCCAAATTTCAGCACAACTACGATTCCAGCAAATCGGAAACAGACATAGAAGGTCTGACAGCACTGATTAAGAATCCATTGGAGTTGGATTTCTTTTACCATGATGCCAATGTATCCAGTCAGATTAATGCCAGTTCTATAGTCCCTGTCCAGCTAAAGGTAATGACTTCTGAGATGCGTTTGTCAGTTGATCAGAAGGGAGAGTTTTTTGAAATCACAGGACAACTTGTATTGGAAGAGAGAGCTTATGCCTTAAAGACCCTGCAAATTAAGTATGACTACTTTATTCAAATAGCAGATACACTCTATCTTATTGCTAATCCGGATCTGTTACGACTAATCAGCTTTTTCAAAAAACACCATAATTCTCTGATTGTCCATCAATCCAGATATGAACGTTTTCGAGAGACTATCCTTTCCCGGTTGGAAAACCAGATTCAAATCATTTACTCGTATGTAAAACCAGCAACTCCACAGCAACTGGCATTACATAATTTCACGAACGCACCTGAATACCTTATCTATCTGTCAGACTGGGAAAATTATGTACTCATTACTCCAGTGATCAGATATGGAGAAGTAGAGGTACCTGTACTTTCTAAAAAACAAATCTATTCACTCGATTTGTTGGGTAAGCCTTTTGTAGTTGACCGAAATGAGACAATTGAACGCTGGTTTACTGCCATTATATTCCGACAACATCCTGATTTTATGACTCAGGCAGGAAAAGATTTTTTCTTTCTGCCCAAAAAAGACTTCCTCAATGAAGACTGGTTTCTGGATGTATTCGAAGAATGGACCAATCAGAATATTACAGTATTTGGATTCAATGATATAAAAAACAATTCTCTCAATCAGAACAAAGCCAAAATTTCTATCCTTGTAAACAGCGGTATTGACTGGTTTGATACGACAGTCACTATCCGTTATGGGAAAGAAAAGGTTTCACTAAAACATTTGCTTCAGGCAGTTCGTAACAAAAGTAAATTTGTACAGTTGGGAGATGGTACACAAGGCATACTCCCTCAGGAATGGATCGAGAAGTTAGCTTCTTATTTCCAGGCAGGTGAGGTTGTGGACGAATCCATTCGAACAGCGAAGGTGAATTTCTCCCTGATAGACGAACTCTATGATGAGGATATGTTGTCCGCTGATGTGCAAGACCAGCTCAAAACATTACGATCCAGAATAGCTCATTTTGATACTATTGAAACAGTTCCTGTTCCCCATGATTTGCAAGCAACCCTTAGAAGCTATCAGCATCAGGGATTAAACTGGTTACACTTTCTGGATGAATTTGGATTTGGAGGTTGTCTGGCAGATGATATGGGATTGGGAAAGACAATTCAGGTTCTTGCCTTTATCTTATCTCAACGGAATAAAGTAAAGCAAAATACGAATCTGGTAGTAGTCCCGACTTCTCTTATCTTTAACTGGCAGGCCGAAATTGAAAAGTTTGCTCCATCCATTCAGGTATTGACATTGCATGGAGCATATCGTATCACAAATCCCCGGCAGTTTGATGCCTATGAAATTGTTCTCACTACCTATGGGACTCTGTTGTCTGACATTCGTTTTCTGAAACAGTATTCATTCAACTATGTGATTCTGGATGAATCCCAAGCCATTAAGAATCCGGATTCGCAACGATATAAGGCAGTACGCATGCTGCAATCCCGAAACCGGATTGTACTGACAGGCACTCCTGTTGAAAATAATACCTTTGATCTATATAGCCAGTTGTCTTTTGCCTGCCCTGGATTATTGGGCACACGTCAACGCTTTAAAGATATCTATGCTATCCCTATCGACCGGTTTAAAGACAGTCAGCGAGCACGGGAGTTACAAAAACGAATTCATCCGTTTATATTACGGCGCACTAAAAAGCAAGTAGCCCATGAATTGCCAGAAAAGACAGAAATGGTGATCTACTGTGAAATGGGAACTGAACAACGTAATTTGTACAATGCCTATACTGATGAATTTCGAAACTTTCTTCTGACAAAAGACGAAGGCGATCTTACCCGGGAAACCATGCACATCCTACAGGGACTAACCAAACTCAGACAAATCTGTGACTCCCCTGCCCTGCTTAGTGATGAAGCATACTATGGTAGTACATCTGCCAAATTGGATGCCTTGCTGGAAGAGATTGAGAATAAGTCCCCCTATCATAAGATACTTGTATTTTCGCAGTTTGTAACCATGCTCGACTTAATCCGAACAGAGTTGCAAAGCAGAAATATTTCTTTTGCCTACCTTACCGGACAAACTCAAAACCGGGCTGAACAGGTAGATACCTTTCAAACAGATGAGGATGTTCGTGTATTTCTGATTAGTATGAAAGCGGGTGGAATAGGGCTGAATCTGACTGAAGCTGACTATGTTTATCTGGTTGACCCCTGGTGGAATCCTGCTGTAGAGAATCAGGCTATTGACAGGTGTTATCGTATCGGGCAAAAGAAAAATGTAGTAGCAGTGCGACTAATTTGTCCCAATACTATCGAAGAAAAAATCATGAAATTACAGGATAAAAAAAAGGATCTGGTTGGTGATCTCATTAAAACAGACTCAGAGATGCTAAAATCCCTTTCACGTATGGATCTATTGGCCCTGCTTGGTTAATAGATCTGTGCTTCCTATTTTTCGGATCTTGCAGGTAATCGCCGTCAAAAGAATATGTATAACGAACTTATCCTAAATAATATATCTAAACACATCCACTTGGAAGCAGATGAGCAGGCACATTTCATGAGTTTGCTTCAGCCACTCAAACTTAAGCGAAAACAAATTCATTTGTATCGGGGAGAAGTTTGTAAACACTCGACTTTTGTGCTCAGTGGTTGTATGCGGGGCTATACTACGGATTTCAATGGATTTGAACACATTCTCAACTTTGCTCCTCCTGACTGGTGGATAGCAGATATGTATAGCCTTATCAGTGGACAGCCAGGGCATATTACTATTGATGCTATTGAAGAAACAGAGGTCCTTTTGCTAAGCAAAGCAGATCAGGAAAAGTTATACATTCAGATACCTCAGTTTGAACGATTCTTTCGAATCATTACAGAAAAATCTCTTGTCAGCTACCAGGAACGAACGCTGGAAAATCTCAGTATGACAGCTCAGGATCGTTACCTACGTTTTTGCAAACGATATCCAACTCTGATCAATCATATTCCGCAGAAATATATTGCCTCCTATATTGGAGTTACTCCTGAGTTTTTAAGCAAAATGCGGAATGATTTATTGAAGCAAAACAAGTAAGGTTAGTTATAGTAAATCAGCACATAGATAACCCAAAATATACAAAATGCTATTATAAACCACCTTTCAGGTAAGTCCATCCTTGCTCCTGCTTAAGGATTACTTCAACTACACCGAAGGAACGGTTTGTCCAAAGATAAGACACTGGTTTTATCCAGTTTCCGGCTATGCAAGGTATTTTCACATAAATATTGTCTTGCTTCAAATCATCTGGTGAATGCAGATGTTCCTTTGCAATTAATCTACTACCTTACTTTAGTTACTTTAGAGGTAGAAGCAAGGTTCCAACCCGTATACTAATACGTAGTGCAATGACAAAAATCCTCCATGCCGACCAATACAAAAGACTGGCAGCTCGTTGTATTATTTGTTGCAAGTGTTGCTCCATTGTATAGTAAATGTAATGGCTTTTACTATTAGTGAGGAAGTTTCTCACGAAGTAAACCATATACCCACGTACCAGCAATAGCACTGAGTAATGTTACAATCACAACAACAAAACCTGCCCCAATCTGAGCAAACAATGGCCCGGGACAAGCTCCTGTAATAGCCCAACCCAAACCAAATATCAATCCGCCAAAAATTTGTCCCTTATTAAATGTCTTTGGGTGAAATTGTACTTTCTCTCCCTGCAAAGTTTTTATATTCAATCGCTTGATTAGCAGGACAGATACCATACCTGTTACTACTGCTGTACCTATCACCCCATACATATGAAAGGAATCCAGACGAAACATTTCCTGAATACGGAACCAGGAAACAATCTCTGCTTTCACAAAGACAATTCCGAAGGTAACTCCAACAATAAGATATTTCAGATTAGAGAAAATAGTTTCTTTTTTCACCTGTTCATTAGGAGCTTCACATTCTACAGGATGAGGATTGACATATGATTTTTCTCCTTTCTCAGGAAGAATTACAAACTCATCTGCGTGAGGTATTTTTACTGACTTTTCCATAATTTGCTATACAAAGTTGTAAGAGAGGATCTATTTAGTTTACCCAGTGCATGATATATGGCAACAGAAGCTGAGTCATAGCAAAGCCACCCACCATAAAGGAGATGGTCGCTACCAGTGATGGCCATTGTAAATTGGATAATCCCATAATGGAATGTCCTGATGTACATCCACCCGCGTAACGTGTTCCAAATCCTACCATAAATCCTCCAATCACAAAAAATACCAAGCCCTTCGCTGTCAGTAGATTATCAAAACTGAAAATATCTACAGGCATCAGTCCTGAAAAATCTTTCACTCCCAGTTGTTGTAAAGTTTCCTGTGTATGAGGAGCAACTACAATGGCTTCCGGGTTAGATAAAAAGTAGTTACCTATAAATCCACCAATCATTATCCCAGCCACAAAAAACAGATTCCAGACTTCTTTTTTCCAGTCATATTTAAAAAAAGGAATGTTTGCTGGTATACACGCCGCACAGATATGTCGCAACGAAGAAGAAATCCCAAAAGACTTATTGCCAATCAACAGCAAAGCAGGCACAGTGAGTCCAATCAGAAATCCTGCAATGGACCAATGCCAGGGGTGACGAATCAATTCTAACATACTAAAAAAAATTTTGGTTAAATAAGAGGTTATACTATTTACTTATGCTTTGCGCTATTCTGAATTTGTTATTTCAATGTGAACAGACACACTACTCTGTTTTAGGTATGGTGATTTGTACAATGGCTTTAAACCCACCAGCTATATCAATGACCTTGTCATATCCTCCTGGCTTTGAGAATCAACGCGACAATTATAGAGCAATCCCCTCCTGCACAATGAATATAAAGGCTCTGTCCTGGAAAACTCAGCCATATGTTTACTCAGATAAGTTAACGGTACAATCTCAGCTGTTTCTATATGCTCTGCTTCATATTCACTTTGTTTGCACACATCTTTTACTTTAAACTATCCTCCTGGAAACGAGAAGCAAACTCATCAAGTCCTACTCGTTTATCATCTCCATCTGCAAAGGACAGTTGGGTGTAGGAGAAGTATAGATCTTTCCCCATTGACAGAGACTTTCCAGTACAGGATATAGTAATAATCCTTGTTCAGTAAGAGAATAAACTATCCCAACAGGTACCAAATGCTCCAGCTTTTCCTTTACAATAATTTCCTGCTCCTCTAACTCCCGCAATTGTCGCCCCAATACCTGATCAGAAATATTGGATAGCTGCTCCTTTAGTAAGCTGAACCGATTCACACCTCTTCCAATCTCATAAATCAGTTGTGCTTTCCATCGCCCACTGATGATGTTCAAAGCAGTGTTTAACTCACAGGTTTGAGCCAGAAAACGTTCATTCAGGCTGTTTGTAGAAGATTGTTTTCTCATTTCCAGGATAGTAAAAAGGTTAGAACACTACTCACAATTTTGCGGGTTATTGCTAATCAAACAAGCATATAGAATTTTTGTTCCCAAAAACAAATCATATGAAAACATCTTATTTATGGCTTACGGTCATTGCATATATGACCTTTATTCATTTGGTGACAGCACAGGAGCAATGGATTTTTAAATCACCTTACCTGTCTAAACCTGATACAGTACTGGTTTTCAAACCTGCTTCCTATCAGGCTACTAACAAATACCCATTGACGTATTTATTGCATGGGTATAGTGCTAATTATAAACAATGGTCTCTGACCACCGATTGTCAGCAACTGGCTAACCAATATCAAATGATTATTGTCTGTCCGGATGGTTTTGTGTCCTGGTATGTCAACAGTCCTTTTGACAAAGGCTCCCGTATGGAAGACTTCTTCTTCAATGAACTTGTTCCCTATGTACACCAACACTTACAAATAGACTCCAATAATGTCTTTATCAGCGGATTAAGTATGGGCGGATATGGTGCACTACGTTATTTCCTACTTCATCCGGATTATTTTAATACAGCAGGAAGTACCAGTGGTGGGTTGGAAGTAGATTATCCCCTATTAAAAAGTGCCAGTATACTCTTTTTCAAGAATCCCCGTGTAACAGATGATTTGACTAAACTTCTGGGCAAACCTGGTAATACATGGCATATATATAATATTGTATCATTATTGAAAGAGGCTAAAACGAAACCAAAATCTTTTTTGGTGGATTGTGGCACAGAAGATATTCTCTTCCCCGTACATCAGCGACTTAAAACGACTTGCGATCAGTTGAATATTCCTGTTACCTATATATCTCAACCCGGAAATCATAACACAGAATACTGGCATAATGCGATTCAACATCATTTTATTTATTTCAGTCAGCACATCCGATAAAGCATAGTAGTCTTTGCTACTGCATTATAGTTAAACAGACTTTATAAATAGCAAAGCGACTGTATAACGATATTATTTGGCAAATCTCTCTTAATCTTAGTTGTTTGGAAGACAGAAAGAGAAGTGGTATAGTATGGTACCACTTCCTTTATTACAAGATTTTGATAAAGTAACAATCATATATTCTGAGATACAGTTAAGTACAAAAACATTCCCAATGAAAACCATACCTCTGTAATTTAGCCTTTCTCTTATCACAACATGAACTCTGTAGAATACTTATGTTTGTGTGGTTACAGTAGAGGTAGTCTATCTACCTTATCCTGTTTATAGGAATATTATTGTATGAGATCAAGAAAGGCAATGAAGACTATAGTTAGAATCCTTATTTTACTAGCATGTATCCCTGCATGGATGGCTTGCAGATCTACCAATGGACTAACCTTGAATGTAAATGAACCTGCGCCTATTTGGATGCCACCTCATTTGAAGAAAGTAGGTATCATTGGTCGTACTCAACCATCAGACCAAACCAGAGCTATTGATAAGGTAGATCAGGTCTTGTCTATAGAGGGAACCAAACTGGATAAGGAAGGGGCGAAAGAAAGTATTCATGGATTAGCAGCTGATCTGGAAAAAAACAATCGATTTCTTTCAGTGAAGCAATTAGATAAACCCGAACTCACAGGTCCGGGCATGGATGTATTTCCTTCTCCTTTAGCATGGGAAACTGTCTCTCAGATATGCCAGGAAAATCAACTGGACGCATTGTTTGTACTAGAGTTTTTTGATACCAATTCCAAGATCAATTATTCTGCTACGCCTATCACCATAAATGGCCCACTGGGAGTAAAAGTCCCTGCTGTTGAACATCAGGCTACTATGCTTACCTCCATAAAAACAGGATGGCGCATCTATGATCCACAAAATAAAGTGATCATTGACCAGCATCCTATGTCACGGCAAATGACCAGTGTGGGCAAGGGCATTAATCCGGTAGCAGCTGCAACAGCACTGCTGGAGCGAAAAGAAGCTGTGAAACAAACCAGTTACCAGATTGGTCAGGTATATGCCAGTAGTTTACTTCCTTACCAGATCAGGGTATGGCGCGAATATTATGTACGGGGTTCAGACTCATTTAAAGTAGGCAAACGCAGAGCACAAACTGGTAATTGGGCAGGAGCAGCAGAACTGTGGGAAAGAGAAACTCAGCATCCCAAAAACAAAGTAGCAGGCAGAGCCTGTTACAACATGGCAATAAGTAGCGAAATCAATGGCAATCTGGATCAGGCAATAGAATGGGCAGGACGATCCTATACCGACTATAAAAACCGTTTAGCACTACGTTATCTGAATGTACTAAAACAAAGAAAAGCACATGTACAGGAAATAGAACGACGTCAGGCCGCAGATAGCCAGCAATAAGAAGTTCTCTAAACATATTCTATCTACAAAAAAGCCACCTAAACATACTAGAAGGTGGCTTTTGCACTTACAAGATATAGTACCAACTAATGCCAGTCATACCCACAAAACCGACATTGTTGAGCCAAAGGAGTTCGTGCAAGTCTCCCACATTGGATACAACAGTTAAAATGAATTTTGTCCAACTCCTCGGTCACTATCCTCTTTATCCAGTTTTGAATGAAAGTATCATAACCATCTTTCATTAATGCAGTAACCTGCGGTACATTGATTCTCAATGCCTCAATTCTATCTGTATAGAGAGATCCTGTTGGCTGATAGGCTTTTAGCCTAGGATCGAGTGAAAAATTACGCCAAGCGGCATTTTCGCTCAGTGTCATCAAGTTGGTATAATTAGCTAACAGATAAGCAACAATCTCTTCTGTAACCTCAAAGTTATCGTCCATGTTGTTATGTATGCTTATAATCTAAATTGGACAGGGATATTTCTCTCTTTCAAAGCATAATGAAGATCGTCAATAGTCTTCTCCGTGAAGTTCTCATCATATGTATCTCCACATAATGATCCACAATAATATCGAAAGTTATATCCACCCGTAGTTATAGTCACATAATTGCCAGACTGAAAGAATATCCAGCAAATCCCCTGTAAAAGCAGGGAGTGATATATCTCTATATCGTCAATCTGATTTAACTTATAGGTCACAATTTTGGTGAAAGGAAAGTTAGGATTGATAACTAAAAGTTTATCAGTAGTAAGTACAAATGTATTGTTTAGATATCCGCATATAACATATCCTAGTAAGAATAAATACAGATATATTGCCAGCATACATCTATGTTTATTACTAAGAATAATGACCAAGGAAACAGCATGATAAAACCTAATGCCAGATAATGCAGGATTGAATGAATAGGGCTATAGAATATATCACATCCTGTAGTTTGATATACTTCTTTCTGAAGGAGCTTATTAACTCTATGATCTTTTAATTTAAAAGAAATGTCAATGAACATACAAGTTCTTTTTATGAATAAAGAATACAGTAAATTTACTATTCTGTCAATACTATTATACTTTATTCTATGAAATTTCCACAAACACCGGAAGATATAGAAAATGAAATTCTGATTTCATCAGAAAAAGCCCAAAACTTCGGCGACCTTAGAATAAGACAATTCATCAAAATCTTACTGCTTGTAAAAGACCAGGAAATTATTGTAGAAGGAATAATACGGATCTTTGAAAATACGGAGAACTTCCTGGCCCAGGAGTTTGTAGGAAAAGTTTTAGAAGAAATAAATCCTCAAACTCATAAAGACCTCAAAGAAGTATTGACACGTACAATTAAAGAATGGAATGTGAGTGTTGAGCAGCTATCTATCTGGTTACAAATCAATTATGGCTTACCTAAACTACAAGAGGTACTTGAAGAGCATGACACACTAAAACTTGACCCAAACAAGATTAGGACTATACGATACTGGTTAAATCTAAGATAGACCATTGTTTGAGGACTGTAAAATAGATGAATATTTCTGACACCTCCAGTATTTGAATAACAAAATACTACTTAGTGACTTATGCTAAACAAATTTCTATTCTTTATATTATTCTGCATAGTATTACCATCATGTCATACCAGTACAGAACATGCTGAATCTCAAAAAGATACAACCCATAAAAAAGAACCAGCAATGCAAGACTTACTTGCTAAGACACATGAATCTATTTCCGATTCTGTAAAACCAATAGTTGGGTATCGATTTCGTATATAAGGAGATTTCAATGGAGACGGGCACAAAGAAGTACTTACGGAACATTTTATCAATGGAATCACACATAAGGAGACCAACAAATTTTATCAGGGATTAAAAGACTATGATCAATTGGTTACATTAACTATGAAGAAAAACCCTGGTTCTTTTTTTACTTGTTCTGATTCACAAATCGACACTCTGGTTATTGCCTCAGGAGGACAAGTACTAGGAGTTGCTTTTGCCCGAAATGAAGGAGACCTGAATCAGGATGGTACAGATGAACTATCATATGTAGTAAACTGGGCTGATTGGTCTAACATAAATACCTATGTAATTATGACATACCAGAACAGGAAATGGGAAGAACTGTATACTTTTGGTATCTGGGATTGGCAGTTGCCCGATTTACCAGAAGTAAAGAACAACTATGGACTTTTTGCCCTGATGGATAAACAAATTAATGTTTCCCATGATACAGCATATCAGAACGCAGAACGAAAGCTCAAACACTTTAAAGGATTTATTATTCAGAGAAGAAAGAGCAAAATCCAGATCATACAACAAAATCCGGAAACAGAGCTTGATACTATATGGGTGGATCTAAATAAAAAATTAGCTAAAGTTGATAACACATCACAGTAGCACTACTGGGACACACACCTTGAAACTGTTGTGTCTCCTGTATCTCCTTTGGAACCGCATTTCTCTCAACCCGGTTATATCCTAGTCTTTCAAAATAACCTTCGGCTGTATTAGTGATCAGATATAATCCTTTTACACCTTGTCCACTCGCATATTTCTGGGCATGTTGCACCAACTGATAGCCTATTTTTTTATTTGTGAATGACGAATCTACCACCAGAGAACGAAGTAATGCATAGGGTCCATACAATTCCAGTCCTACCATTCCGGCTATCTGACCATCTTTATCAGAAATTGCTTTAAAGAAATGAGGCAATCCGGATGGAAGATCACTGATTGGAAGATGAGCATCCGTAAGCAACTGAGTTATATTCTCCAAATCGCCTGATTCAATCCGCTTTATTTCTAGTATGCTATCATCTGAAGTATATTCGACTACATGGCTTCTTCGTTCCAGCAACACAGTATCATACCACTGTCCATACAACTGTCCGATTTTTTCCCGATACCCTACCATACGGAACCCTGCTTTTTCATGAAGAGCAATGCTGGATTTATTGATAGCAAATATACCGGCCTGAAGCGTCCAGAATCCATGCTGTTCACTTTCTTTAATCAGTTGTTGTACTAATGCCTTACCAATTCCTTTTCCTCTAAAAGTTGAGCGAATGTAAATACTTACTTCTGCAACACCTGCATATACATCTCGTGTAGATACCGCTGAAAGCATTGCCCATCCAACCACTTTATTATCCCACTCAGCTACTAATCTGCATACAGGTAAAAACTTCTTATCAAGGGTTTCTACATCAGGTGCCTGTGTTTCAAAAGTTGCTATATGTGTATCAATGCCTTGTTGGTAGATTTCCCTCACAACAGGCAAATCTTCAAATACGAGAGTTCGGATGGAAAATGTCATGGGAATATGTAGTTAACAGGCTGTGAACAAACTACGTCTGACTGCCTGTTTTATAGGCAATCAGACGTAAAACACTTAACAGCAACCAGAGCCAGGTTCACAACAAGGCACGGGCTTCTCTCCATATACAGTAATGCTAAAGATTCCTTTTTGTCCGGTTGTATAGGCCTCCAATTCAGAAGAAGATAAGTATTGCTGCAATATTTCGACAGGAATATTTATTCGTCTTTGTTTTTGAATCTGTACGTTTTTAAATCCAACAATATCAATCAATTGCATATAATCTTCCTTTTGTATTGCTCCGGACACACATCCGGCATACATTTCAGCATCCTTCTGTAGACCTTCAGGCAGGTTCCCTTCCAGTACAATGTCTGATACAGAGAAATGACCACCTGGTTTGAGTATTCTCAGTGTCTCCGCAAATGCCTTTAACTTATTGGGAACCAGATTTAATACACAGTTGCTCACCACTACATCTGCTACATTTGCCGATAGAGGCATCTTTTCAATATCACCCTGACGAAATTCCACATTGTTGAAGCCCAGCTTTTCAGCATTTTCACGCGCTTTTTCTATCATTCGCTCTGTAAAGTCAATCCCTATTACTTTACCTTTTTCTCCAACAAGAGATCTGGCAACAAAAGCGTCGTTTCCAGCTCCACTTCCTAAATCAACAACGGTATCTCCTTCTTTAATATGGGCATATTCAGTAGGTAATCCACAACCCAATCCTAAATCAGCATCAGCCACATATCCTTCCAGTTGCTGGTAGTTCTCAGCCATGATAGCGCTATCGATGGTAGAACATCCGCATCCCGCTCCACAACAGGAAGTCTCATTGGCTTCTTTTGACTGATCTGCTATCTGGGTATATTTATCCCGAACCAATTGTTTTAACACTTCTGATGTAGAAGAACTGCTGCCATTGTTAATCAAAGTTTCCATACTCATAATTAGATTAGATGAACGATACTAAAATTGATATAATGAATGCTTAATCAGTAAAATCACATTCATGACGGGGTCATCTTCCAAAAGATGCAAACTTTGAGAAATATTTTTTACAATTATTCAGATACCTTCACCAGACTAAAGGCAAAGAAGATTTCCCGTCCTATCTGACGTGTTCGTTCCTCGTACTTAGTCTCTTCAAGAGGTGTATCATCAAAAGCCTTGGGATCATCAAATGGCAGGGAGATACGGGTAGCTTCTGGAATATAGGGACAATTTTCATCAGCATGCGTACAGGTCATTACCGCTCCAAAGTGTCTGAAAGGATTACCTCCCTGGTCATAGATCTTTGAAAATGCCTTTATAGGCGTTTGATCTGCTGCAAACCGAACCAGATATACAGGATTATCGGTATCATCCTCTGCTTCTACCTGAAAACCAGCTTTTTTTATAGCTTTCACAGCTCTTGGATTAAATGCAGTAGCTTCTGTCCCTCCAGAATATGTGCTTACATTTAGAATGGCATAATAAAAGGCTGCTGTTTGTGCCCATATCTGGGAAAGATGGCTTCTGCGGGAATTGTGTGTACAGATAAAGGTAAGTGCCACTTCTTTCCGCTGATTTATACAAGACTGTATGTAATGTGTTAGATTTGAGAGTAACACCTTGCGTTCGGCAGGAATCTGATCAAACTCTTGTATTAATCCATCGACATACAGTTGAAGGGAAGTAAATAATTGGGGCATAGGTACAAATAATAAAAATTCCCGAATCTCTGCTTTTACAGAAATCCGGGAATGCATGTGTGTATAGTTAGATAGTAACGACTACAGGTGTCTCAAGTGCAATCAGGAAACGTTCAGCTTCCAAAGCAGCCATACATCCTGTTCCGGCAGCAGTAATTGCCTGACGAAACTGGCGATCCTGTACATCTCCACAAGCAAACACTCCTGGTACATTTGTCTTGGTAGATCCAGGCTTGGTAACCAGGTAATCAGCTTCATCCATATCTAATTGTCCCTTAAATAAAGAAGTATTGGGCTGATGGCCAATAGCCACAAAAAATCCATCTACAGGTATTTCACTATATTCACCTGTCTGATTGTTTTTTACTTTTACACCTGTTACTACATTATCACCTAAAATTTCTTCTGTTTCTGTATTCCAGTGCACTTCAATATTGGCAGTAGCCTTCACGCGTTCCTGCATAATTTTGGATGCCCGCATGGTTTCTTTACGAACCAGCATATGCACCTTCGTACATAACTTTGCCAGATACAAGGCTTCTTCACAGGCAGTATCTCCAGCTCCTACAATTGCCACTTCTTTGCCTCTGTAAAAGAAACTATCACATACAGCACAGGCAGAAACTCCAAAACCATTCAGCTTTTGCTCAGAAGGTAAACCCAGCCATTTGGCAGTTGCTCCAGTAGCAATAATTACCGTATCAGCTGTTATGTCTGTTGTATCATCAATAGTTAAGCGATGAGGTGTTGAACTAAAATCTACTTTAGTGACCACACCATAGCGAATATCTGTTCCAAAGCGTTCGGCTTGTTTACGAAACAGTTCCATCATCTCCGGACCTTCAATACCATCCGGAAATCCTGGAAAGTTTTCTACATCATTAGTAGTAGTTAGTTGTCCACCTGGTTGTAAACCTACATACATGACAGGTTTGAGATTAGCTCTTGCAGCATAAATAGCAGCCGTATATCCAGCAGGACCAGCCCCGATAATTACAGTTTGAATATGTTCCATTTTCTTAAAAGATAAGGATACTTAGTATATATATATTATATTGGTAGGAATCAAATACAGGTCTTGGCAGTACATTTTCTTTCTTCCAGAAAACATTGCAATGTCTCACAATCTGGTTTTACTTCAAAGAAATCAATCTGACCTAAATTATCTATTTTCAGGTAAAAACATTCATATAATAATTCTTTCATCAGAACTCTTGATCGTTGAATGCGTGACTTAATAGCGGGCAAACCCATTCCCAGTTTTACAGCGATTTCCTTTTGAGGTGTACCTTCCAGATCCATTGCCAGTGGAATACGATACATCTCAGGCAAACATGAAAGAAGTGGTTCCACATATTCGGACATGTCACCATACGTATTTATATCGGAATTACTCACTGGAACAGCAACCGTTTCCAGATCAAGATACTTTCTATTATTTCGATAATAGTCAGTAATGGTATTTTGAGCTATCTGAAAAATCCATGAACGGAGATTCTGGATACCTGCTTTTTCACAGGAAAATTCGTGCCGTTGGCAATACGTATAGATTTTATAGAAGATATCTTGTAAAAGATCTTTGGCATCGTCATGACAAGCCACCCGCTTACGCACAAAATTTGTCAACAGTTGGTTGTAGTCTTTCCAAAACTTAGGAGTATCATAGGGTCCGTACATACCTAATCCTATTTATATTGTAATATTACGATAAAACAGAATCAAAAAAAGCCCCATAACTGGGGAACACTCAAATTCTTAGGAACAACATTTCTGATTAACAGATAAAGCTGTAAACAAATCATCGACGAGATGCTTCACTTGACTCCAGGTTTCCTGATTAATACAATAACAGATACTTGTTCCTTCGATTTCACCCTTGACAAGTCCTACACTTTTCAATTCTTTCAGATGTTGCGATACGGTAGGCTGAGCAAGCGGTAGTTCTTCTACAATGTCCCCACAGATACAAGTATCTTTTTCGATAAGAACCTGTAAGATTGCTATACGTGCAGGATGAGCCAAGGCTTTAAAGATTGCGGCCAGTTGGTTCTGTTCTTGCGTAAAAAATTCTGTTTTAGTAAGTCCCATAACAACAAAGTTCACACACAGTCAATTGCTTCATTGCAATATTACGATTAATATATTTAGAGAACAAGACAATAAACAAAAAAGATCCTTTATTTATTGACTAGTAGGTAAATCTGCTAACAAAATCAACAATTGAGATCATCAATACTCCCAATCAACAATTTTCTCACTTTCCTGTTGTATCAGGAAGTTGTTATCACTAGATAGGATGTTTAAACATAAGGAACACTTTTTTATAGAGATATCAACCTGTGATAGATACAGACTTTATGTAGATAGTATAAAGATAGTTCGTTAACCTAAAGACAACATCTATACTATAACTTATTTCTATGTTTTTTATATAGACAAGCTTTTTATACTATATTTCAATTGATTAAGAAAGAACAACGTAAACTAAAGAATTAATACTATTAAAGCTAATGAGCAGATGAGTATAAACATTGGAAAAAGATTTTTGATTGTAGATGATGACAGTGATGACAGAGAACTATTCAAAGAAGCATTAACAGCCGTAGAACCAGAAGTTGTACTTTATAGTGCAGCAAATGGACAAACTGCGATAGAGAAGCTAGCATCTCAGGCAATAGATCAGCCTGATATTATTTTTCTTGATCTGAATATGCCAGTTATGAATGGATGGGACTGTCTAAATCAATTAAAATCCCTTCAGGAATATAAAAACATACCTGTCATCATTCATACAACATCATCTCATACTCAAGATAAAAAACTTGCTAAGGAACGAGGTGCAATTTGCCTATTTACCAAACCGGACGATTTCAAACGCTTAAAGGCTATACTGGAAATAGTTGTTGAAAAGATGAATAAAAAAGCTGTGGATTCTATTTGCGAAGCAGTATACAAATATTTACAGTTGATTTGAGAAAGAGATAACTATATCTATTACAATCACAGCTTCCTTTTGAAACCAGTCTGTTGCTTTAATAAAATCTTACAGAAAATGGTTACAAAAGTATACGTTATCATTACCGTTTTTCTTTTGATTTATGGATACACCTCTCCCTTCTAATACACTAACCAATACACCTGAATTTTTGTCAGGAGGAGGTGAACTGGGGCAACTTATCAGGACATACGATTGGTCAAAGACATCTCTTGGTCCTGTAGACACATGGCCACAAAGTCTGCGTACCTGTATACGGATTATGCTAACATCTCGCCAACCGATCTGGATTGGTTGGGGTAAAGAACTAATCAAATTTTATAACGACCCTTATAAAGCCATTGTAGGCGGCAAGCATCCCTGGGCATTAGGTTCCCCAGCCTCAGTTGTCTGGAAAGATATCTGGCGTGACATTGAGCCTATGCTCAAACAGGTAATGGAAAAAGACGAAGGGACCTATGTAGAATCTCAATTACTTATCATGGTTCGTAATGGGTATCCGGAAGAAACCTATTACACATTTTCCTATACTCCCATTCCCGGAGATGATGGAGGAACAGCGGGAATGATTTGTGCCAATACGGATGATACAGACAGAATCATCAGTGAACGTCAACTTAAAACCCTGACCCAGTTGAGTTCAGGGCTTACAGACGCCAAATCCAATACAGAAGTTATTGCAGAAACTATATCTACACTTAGTGAGAATAAGCATGACTTCCCTTTTGCTGTCTTTTACCTGCTTACAGATAATAAAGCTACTTTTGCTTTATCTACAAATTTGGGAGAGGCAATACATGATATACCCAAAGAAATAAATTTAAGCCTATCATCACCTATTTCTGATCTTTTCCAGGAAGCATCTTCAAGTCGAAAATTACAGATTCTGGAGCAGTTACAAGATACCATAGGAATAATGCCAACCGGAGCATGGGAAATTTCTTCTGATAAGGCAATTATTCTACCTATTGTACAGCCTGGTGCCAAAGATCCTTATGGATTTCTGGTAATAGGTTGTAATCCCTATAGGCTGTTAGATGAAAAATATAGTGGATTTTTCTCCCTTGTGACAGATCAGATTGCGACAAGCTTTAGTAATGTGCATATGCTGGAAGAAGAAAGGAAAAGAGCAGAAGCATTAGCAGAAATAGACCGTGCCAAAACTACATTCTTTTCGAATATCAGTCATGAGTTTCGCACTCCTCTTACACTGCTGTTAGGTCCTATCGAGGATGCACTCAATGACGAACAAACCAATGCACGGAATAAGTCCCGTATGGAAGTAGCTTACCGGAATGTCTTAAGGATGCAAAAGCTTGTCAATACATTACTGGAATTCTCCAGAATTGAAGCAGGTCGTGTAGAAGGCAAATTTACCAAAGTAGATCTTGTGGCTCTTACTACTGACCTGGCAAGTACGTTTCGTTCAGCTATAGAAAAAGCAGGAATGGAATTAAAGATTACCCATAATTCTATTACGGATGAAGTGTATGTTGATATAGATATGTGGGAAAAGATTATTCTGAACCTGGTATCCAATGCATTCAAATATAGTCACAAGGGAACTATCAGCCTTCATACTGCACAAAGTGGCAATACTATTCATGTGACAGTTACAGATACAGGGATTGGTATACCGGAGGAAGAACTGGAAAAAATCTTTAGCCGCTTTCATCGGATTGAGAATATTGAAGGGCGAAGTCAGGAAGGCACGGGTATTGGCTTGGCGATGGTACAGGAACTGGTTAAAATACATAAAGGCTCCATTTCTGTAAAAAGTACTCTTGGTGCTGGCTCTGCATTTACAATTGTCTTTCCAACCGGAAAAGATCATTTGCCTGAAGATAAAATAACCCAAAGTGTTACCTATGAGCTTGCATCTCTACAAACAGAAGCATTTGTTCAGGAAGCCTTAAAATGGTTGCCTCAATCAGAATCTTCTTCAGAACAGATTACCAATCAATCTACATGGCATACAGAGTCAGAATCTGCGCATACATCTGAAACCTATAAAAACCGGATTTTACTTGCTGATGATAATGCGGATATGCGGGATTATGTACAACGATTGTTATCAGATCAGTTTACAGTCATTACCGCTACTAATGGTGAAGATGCATTTGATAAAATGCTTCAGTTTAGGCCAGAACTTCTTATCTCAGATATCATGATGCCTAAAATGGATGGCTTCGAACTACTAAAACATATACGAAGCCATCCGGATATAAAAAACACACCTGTTATATTCTTATCTGCACGGGCAGGGGAAGAAGCCAAAGTAGAAGGGTTAAATGCCGGGGCAGATGACTATCTGGTAAAACCATTTTCAGCCAAAGAATTACTTGTACGGGTTAGTAATCATATTCGTATTAATCAGATACGTCGTGCCACAGAACAACAATTTTATCTGCTCTTCAGGCAAACACCAGCTATCATTAATGTACTCAAAGGACCAGAGCATCGGTATGAATTTTTCCATCCCAAAAACAAAGAACTTTTCGGTGATAAAGATTTTACCGGACTCACCATCAAAGAAGCCTTACCAGATCTTGAACAAGAAGTATTTGATTTGCTGGATGAGGTCTATCGTACAGGCAAGACGGTTAATCAACAGGAAACGCCTTTGACAATACTAAATGAACAGGGAGAATCTTCCAAGAAATACCTGAACGTTGTTTATCAGCCTTGGTATGATCTCAAGGGGGAGATACAAGGGATCCTGAACTTTGCGATGGATATCACCGAAACAGTTCAGAACCGCAAAAAGATAGAAGAAAGTGAACAATCGCTGAATGAACTTGCCAATGCTATGCCTCAGTTGGTATGGGTATCCACTCCTGAGGGGGAAATTCAGTATTTTAATAACCGGATTTCAGAATTTGCAGGAGCACATAGACTGGAAAATGGCAATTGGTTATGGCAGGATTTAATTCATCCTGATGATCAACCCGAAACCAATCGTCTGTGGCAGGAAGCTGTTACCCATCAAACTACTTTCCAATATGAACATCGCTTTCAGATGCATAATGGTAGTTATCGCTGGCATTTAAGCCGTGGTATCCCTCAGAAAGATGAACAAGGTACTATAACGAAATGGTTTGGTACAACCACTGATATTCATGTGGCACGCGAATATGCAACCATATTGGAAACGGAAGTGAAAAAACGTACGCTGGAGTTACAGGAATTGAATCTATCGCTCAGAAAATCGAATGAGGATCTGCAACAGTTTGCTCATGTTGCCAGTCATGATCTGAAGGAGCCCGTAAGAAAGATAAAAACATTTAGTGGCAGATTACAGGATGAATATAGTGACTCTCTTCCAGAACAGGGAAAAATCTTTCTTGAAAAAATACGCAATGCCACAAACCGAATGACGTCTATGGTAGATGGAGTATTGGCCTATTCCAAATTAAATGCAAGTGAACAACACTCAGAACCTATTGATCTGAATGAAGTATGCAGACATATTAAGACAGACCTTGAACTGTTAATTCAACAGAAAAATGCCATTATTACCTGGCAATCCTTACCTGTTATTGAAGGAGCTGCCGTCTTGATTTATCAGTTGTTTTACAATCTTATTAATAATGCTCTTAAATTTTCCAGTCCTGACAGGCAACCTGTTATTTCCATTTCCAGTTTAATCGAGAAAGACAATAGTATCGATTTTGCCAATATCCAGATTTTAGACAACGGAATTGGATTTAACCAGGAGAATGCAGAGGATATATTTAACACCTTTACCAGGTTACACTCCAAAGACATGTATGAAGGTACCGGACTTGGTCTGGCACTTTGTAAAAAAATAGTAGAAAGGCATCATGGCCATATCCATGCTTCATCCGATAACAAAACAGGAGCTACCTTCATAGTATGTCTACCTCTGAAACAAAATGAAGAAAGTATTTAATGAAAACATTATGTCCAAAAGTTTTTTTTTACTAGATGACGATGCGGATGATAGGGAGTTGTTTGTAGAAGCATTATCATTAGCAGATGCAACAGCAATATGTTATACAGCTTCTAAAGCAGAAGAAGCACTCAAAAGACTAAAATCAGATAATATATCTGTTCCTGACTTTATTTTTTTAGATATTAACTTACCAGATCTGAGTGGCTGGGAATGTTTGATTCAGTTAAAAAGTATGACAAAGTATAAACAGGTTCCTGTTATAATGTATTCTACCTCTTCTCACGAAAAAGATGTAAAAATTGCTCAGGATCTTGGAGCGTTTTATTTTTTGACAAAACCGGATGATTTCAGACATTTGCAGAACTTTCTAACCATTATAGTTCAAACGCCACTTTCCACCTTGAAAGAAGCACTTCAAACCGAATCCAGACGCATCAGCCAGGATACAAATTAATCTTGTGCAAGGCTTGAGTATTATTTTCCCTACTCACTGATTATCAAATCTTAACCACTAGCAAGGCATTACTTTTGTTCAGGATTATAATAAACAATATAACAACTATAATCTTATGCCTGTTATCGGTGCACTATTAAAAAAACTGATTGAGTTTAGCGACACATTTGTCAATGAAGGCAGCCCTGCTGAAGCACAGGAAAAAGTTTTACGTGCATTACTGGAAAAAGCCAAGGATACCGCATTTGGTCAGCATTATCAATTTGAGGGAATATTAGCAAGCCCATCTGTGAAAGAAGCATTTGCAGCAACAGTACCCTTCCACAACTATGATAAAATGCATAGTGAATGGTGGCATCAGGTATTGGCTGGAGAAACTGACATTACCTGGCCAGGAAAGCCTCATTACTTTGCATTAAGTTCGGGTACAACCAGTCATAGTAAGCATATTCCTGTAACAGATGAGATGCTGGCCTCCATCCGAACCTCTGCAATCAGACAAATAATGAGTTTATCAGAATTTAACCTTCCTCCTTCTTTTTTTGAGAAACAGATTATGATGCTTGGCTCAAGTACACATCTTAAAGAGAAAGAGGATCACAAAGAAGGCGAAATCAGCGGTATCAGTGCCAGTAATATTCCTTTCTGGTTCAGGAGTTATTACAAGCCCGGTATTGAAATATCCAGTATTGATGACTGGGATACCCGAATTGAACAGATTGCTCAACATGCGAAGGAGTGGGATATTGGTAGTCTGTCAGGGATTCCGGCCTGGATAGAACTGATGCTTAAGCGTGTGATTGAATACCATAAAGTAGACACTATTCATGATATATGGCCTAACCTGATGGTATATGCTTCCGGTGGAGTGGCTTTGGGTCCATATAAAAGTAGTCTGGATAAACTATTTGGCCGCCCGATGATTTATACAGATACCTATTTGGCATCAGAAGGGTTCCTGGCCTTTCAGCCTCGTCCAGATACAGAAAGTATGCGTCCTGTTTTTGACAATGGCATCTATTTTGAGTTTGTGCCTTTTGAAGAAAATATCATTCAGGAAGATGGAGGCCTTGATCCGTCTGCTAAAGCTATCCCTATTGAAGAGGTTCAGGAAGGAATAGACTACGTTTTGCTCATATCAACAGTAGCCGGAGCATGGCGTTATATGATTGGAGATACAGTACGGTTTACGGATAAAAGTCGCTATGAATTTATCATCAGTGGAAGAACGAAATTTTTCCTCAATGCTGTTGGTTGCCAGCTGTCTGTTAATCAGATGGAACAAGGGATTCAGGAGCTGAATCAACATTTTTCCATGGATATTACAGAATTTACTGTAGCAGAAGTACGCAGAGATGGACAATTTATTCACCAATGGTATGTTGGCGCCAATACAGTTATAGACAATGAACAGATAGCAGCTTATCTGGATCATACATTGTGTGAAATCAATAAAAACTATGCAGTAGCTCGTAGTCGTGCGCTGAAAGATGTAAAGGTCACTGTTATTCCTACACAGCTATTTCATGACTGGAATGCAGCGACCAAAAAGCTGGGAGGACAGACAAAAGTGCCTAGAGTAATGAAGGAACAGCAATTCAATGAGTGGGAAGAGTTTGTAAAATCTCACTCAGAAGAAGTAACCAATGCCATGACATCATCCGGTGACAGATAAAGTCGCCGGATTTTGTTCTTATACCATGCTGGCAGTTCGGCATGGTCCAGAACAAAGTTTTTGGTAGCCAGAATATAGTCCAGTAGTCCCCTCTTTACGGCATAGGTGTCGGCAACCCGTTCGGCTTTACGAATGTACTTTTTAGAGAATACATATCCAGCACCAAATCGGGCCATTCCCAGTCGACCCCGATATAGGTAGTCCATTACATGTCCAAGTTCATGTCCGATCCAGCCAATCAAAACGTCTTTGGGCAAGTCTTCGATCTTCATGTGGGTTTTGCTTAGATGAAAATATCGGCTTATGCGGATGATATAATGACGACGATGTTTTTTCCTGAATAACGTTCGTGCTTTAGGTTGTGCCTGCATAATTGACGAACGAATATTCTCAACATAAACAAAGTCGATCTGAGTATCTTTTAGTTCGGGAAAATACGACAATGCAATCAGTATCTCCTCTCTTAACTCATAAGGTATCAGCTTTTTATGAGCGAGAGATTCCCAATCTATTGACTGAGAGTGAGATAAGTGTTTAGTAGGTTCCAACATACTCTATCAAATAAAAATCTAAACATCAGATCGCTTAAAGATACATAACAAATCCGATACCTGCTGTTTATTTATCAGCGAAGATATGTATCTACCATTTTTTGAACGTCCTAAAGCGTACAGGAAGTGTTCGGTTTTGATACACATAACCTAAGGTATTGTTACTTCGATAGCTCTTAGTATCATTACACCCTATTTTTACCATTCTGGCAAGAGATTTGTGTTTGCGACATTTAACAACTTGCTGTATTTCTTTCAGTAATTCAGACAAGTTTTTTATGAACAGACATCCAAACCTATCTTCTATCTATGTTAAAGAACTACTTTATTCTTTCCTTACGTAATCTTGTTCGTAACAGAATATATAGCCTCATTAATATTGCAGGACTTACGATTGGTCTGGCAGCAGCTATGCTGATCTTATTATATACCAAAGATGAAGTCAGTTATGACCGCTTTCATGCTCACCAGGATCGTTTATATCGGATAGTCAGTGATAATGTAACACCTAATGGCGATGTAGAAGGGAAAAGTACGATTACCGGCTATCTACAGGGTCCAAAGTTTCAATCAACTATTCCTGAAGTACTATCCTTTGTACGATATCATTCTACCCAACTCGATGTCAAACAAGGAACTGAAGTCAAGTCACAGGAAATCTATCTTACGGATAGCAGTTTTTTCAAGGTCTTTTCCTTTCCATTACTCAAAGGGAATCCCAAAACAGCACTGCAACACCCTAAGTCACTCGTATTGACAGAAGAAATGGCCCTCAAGCAATTTGGCACCACTGATGCTCTGGGTAAAGTGATGCTGATTAAAGACAAGGAAACCTTTGAACCCTATACAGTTACCGGCATTGCTCAAAAGAGTCCCCAAAACTCGTCTATTAAGTTTGATATCCTGATGCCTATAGTGGTAACTGAAGAGGAAATACAGAATAAAGAAAACTGGTTTAATATGTTTCTGAATACGTTTGTTCTGGTAGCACCCGGAACAAATATTTCTACTCTTGAAGCCAAAATGAATAGAATATACTTAGGAGATGCAAAAGATGCAATCCAGAGTATGCATGAAAAATACAATGTAAAAAACACCACATATTACAGACTTCAACCTTTCACTGACATGCATCTCAGTAAGGAACTACCAGTGGTGAATGGATTGCAGGATGGTAGTAATCCCATGTTCTCTTATATCCTGTCTGGTATTGCCTTATTTATCTTGCTCATCGCTTGTATTAACTTTGTGAATCTGACGCTGGCTCGATCACTCAAACGAGCTAAAGAAATTGGAGTACGTAAAGTGGTAGGCAGCGGGAGAAAGCAACTGATTATGCAGTTTATGGGGGAATCGTTTGTCTTGTGTTCCATTGCGTTTGGATTAGCGATAGGATTGGTAGAAATTATTCTTCCTACATTTAATCAGCTAGCCGATAAGAAATTAGCCTTATCCTATCTAGTAGATGTAAAACTGATAGCTACCTACATTCTCCTGTTTTTACTTACAGGAGCACTGGCAGGCTTCTACCCTGCTTTGGTCTTGTCCAGTTACAATCCAGTGCAAACCTTATACAATCGGTTTCAGATCTCAGGAAAGAATTATCTGCAAAAGTCGCTTGTAGTACTACAGTTTTCTCTTGCTTCTTTTCTGATCATTGCTACTCTCACAATATTTGACCAATTTTCCTATCTGACTCATAAAGATCTTGGCTACGATGATCACAATCTGATTACTATTCCTAAAAGCAATTTGACTCGTACAGAAGGCAAATTGTTAAAAGAACAGCTCTTACTTAACCCTGCAATCGAAGATGTTGCCTTAAAAAACAGAGGTAGTTGGGGTACTAGTGCCAGAATCAATAAAGATCAAGATATTCAGTTTTCCTATGAGACGGTAGATGCGACCTATTTACCATTATTACACATTCCTATTATTAAGGGACGTAACTTCTCAGGAGAATTGCCTACAGATTCCACAAAGTCTGTATTGGTTAATGAAAGTTTTGTAAAAGAAGCTGGCTGGCGAAATCCTATAGGTCAGGAAGTCAATTTCTGGTATAATGATAATGAGAGATATACAGTAGTGGGCGTTGTGAAAGATCATCACTTTAGTGCTCTAAATGAAAAAATCCGGCCTCAACTATTCACGATGAAGCCCAAGAATCAATATGGTATGGCATTTATTAAAATCCGACCACATACAGAAACTGTCAGTCTTCAGCATATTGAGAAAGTATTTAAAAAGCTATTTCCCATTAACCCTTATATATATACATTCAGGGAACAGGAGAACCTTAAAAACTATGAATCGGAAGCAAAGTGGAAACAAATTATGTTATTTGGAGCTATTCTCACTATATTTATTTCCTGTATAGGATTGTTTGGCTTAGCTACTCTATCTGCAGAAAAACGCACAAAAGAGATTGGCATTCGTAAGGTATTAGGTGCCAGTGTATCCAGTATCGTTCAATTACTTTCCATAGATTTTATAAAACTGGTGGGAATTTCCTTTGTATTCGCCTTTCCAGTAGCTTGGTTCGCTGCAAACAAATGGCTTGAAAACTATCCTTATCGAACAGATATTGGCTGGTCAATCTTCTTACTTACAGCAGCTCTGGCAATGACAATTGCACTGCTAACAGTAAGTTACCAGGCTATCAAAAGTGCATTAGCTAATCCGGTAAAATCACTACGTACAGAGTAAAGATCCGACTTGGTCAGAAATATAAGGACATCTTACAGTTTAGGATGTCCTTATCCTTTTTATACACATTTGTACTTTCTAAACCATAGAAAAAATCAAAGTAGTTTACCCGACACTACCATTTATCCAGTCCCAGGAGTTTACGGCCTAAAGGAGATAATTCTGCAGTGTTATATCTGGTTTGTTCCCAACCTCTCGGATCGCCAGGAAAGGCAAATCCTTCAGGAGCTTTTCGTTCTCTCCACGAAGAAATACGCCATTGACGTAAAGCTTCATTTTCCTCTTCAGCGGGCATCATGGAAATATACTGCGCCATACGTACTTTATTTCCACTTGTATTAGCCCGGATGCCATGTGGCTGCGTACTGTTGAAAATTAGCAAATCCCCTGCTTCCATAGGAACCTTTACAATGTCAAAACCTGTTACATCCGGCTTAAAGTGATCCCGGTCGGCAGGTTGGGTTAACTTCCAGGTATCGTAGGTACGATATAGTTCCGGTATACACTGAAATCCACCCATGTTGGGATCTGTTTGGTCAGCTAATGCCAGTACGCCCTGTACATTCTGAGGTTTGGTTTCCGGATCATAATCCCAGTGAATAAATCCCTTATATTCATGCCCAGGCCGGATAGGAAAATTCAGATTGGCTCTATCAATGGTTACCCATAACTTTTCCGTTCCCCAGATATCGGCAAAAGCCTGATGTACTTTTGGATATTGACGGTTATCCCAGAGATATTGGTGATTATATACTTCTACCATCCCTGTATTGGCCAATTCTTTCATTTTCATTTCTGACCGGGCTGGCGCATACCAGGTATCTGGATTAGCAGGATCTTTTTCTTCAAATTCCCATAAGAAGTTTGCCAGTCTTTCTACCTGCTCTTTGGGTACGGCATTCTTAATTACTATGTATCCATTGTGAATCCAGAATTGCCAGTCCTGTTCACTTAGTATCCGCAAAGGCTGACTATTACTTCTGTCATTAAGTTTTATCTTACTGGTAATTGCAGTAGATGGATTGCCTGGTATATCCTTATGCGCATTATCAGGAACCATAGTAGGAACCATTGTCTGTGTTTGCATATAACCTAGTGTTTAGGAGTGATAGAATAGTTCAAAGGTAGCCTTGCTCCTATTCCTTTTCATCCACTCCTATGACTATCTTTTGCTCTCTATTGACTATGTTACAGAATCATGGCAACATAATAGTATATTCACAGTAAAATACAGAGATATGAAGATACAGAAGGAAGTAGTTATACCTGATCCGGGTAAATCTTTCAAGCTATTTCAGCCAAGCCTGCGCAATTACTTTTACTGGCATTATCACCCCGAATACGAACTGGTATTTGTAGAAGCATCTACGGGTATACGCCATGTAGGACAGCATATTTCCAGTTACATGGAAAGTGATTTGGTAATGATTGGGCCTAATATCCCACACTTAAACTTCGATTATGGCATAGAAACTGAGTATAAGCAGATTGTAGTACAGCTAAAAGAAAACTTTCTGGGAGATGCCTTACAACATACTCCCGAGTTTGCCCCTATCCAGCATTTGTTTGCCAGAGCGTATAAGGGTTTGTCTTTTACAGGAGAGACAAAGAAAACTGTCACTAAAAAACTCAGAGAGATGCAAAATCTGAAACACTTCGATCAGTTGTTACATCTACTGGAAATCTTTCAGATTCTGGCTTTATCTCAGGAAGTAACAGAACTCAACGACCAGGACACCAGTATCAAACTTTTCTTAAATGATAAGATTCGGATGGGAGCTATTTATAAATACATTCACAGTCACTACCATGAAACTACTGATGTTAATATAGTAGCATCCAGTGTAAATCTCAGTACAGCTGCCTTCTGCCGGTATTTCAAGAAACAAACACGAATGACATTTACAGACTTTGTCAATCACTATCGGATTACACAATCCAAAACACTGTTGCTACAAGACAAATCCATATCAGAAGTCTGCTTTGAGGTGGGATTCGAAAGTCTATCTTATTTTAATAAACTCTTCAATAAAATTGTTGGAGAGAATCCTTCTGCTTTTAAAAAGAGATATAGGAAATAGAAACTGTTAGTTACTACTTACAATACTGCTTCTTCAAGGTTACTATTTCTATTATTTCTTCTCAAATAGTTTAATAGTATAATCCAACAGCTCTGTCCCACCTGATTTACCATGTCCGGGAATAGTAATTTGGGTATCAGGATACTTTGCTTTCACCTTTATCACAGTTTGCGACCAGTCATTGACATTGGCATCGGCCAGATTGCCTTTACCCGCTCCAACCTCCTTAATCAGACAGCCACCAAACATGATCTTTTCATAAGGGAAATAACCAATTACATTATCCCTGGTATGTCCTTCACCCAAAAACTCAGTAATTACCTTTCGACTGCCTACTTTTAATTCAAGTTGCGAATCAAATCCATTTTGTGGGAGAGTTACATTTTGTTTTCGGGCAAACTGTATAGTCAGATTATTCGCATAGGAAAGAATACCTTTTTTATGAAAGGCTTCCAGTCCTCCTAAACAATCCTCATGGAAATGAGTCGGGATAATAGCTTTGACCTTACAGTTCAGGCTATCTTCTATCCATTGTATCAGTTCTTCAGACGATTTAGTATCAGCTGGTGTATCAAATACAATAGCTTCCTTTTTGTCAAACACAATCATTCCATTGCAGGCTACTTTGCCAAAACTCTCTGTATTCAGAAATGAGGTATGCTGGTATACATGTTTAGCAACCTTTTGCACAATCAGGGTTTCAGTAGTATGGCTTGGAGAATTCTTTGCAACTCTGGTAGAATGGCAGGCCAGAAGACAAACCGTCAGAAATACGCCTAAGATATATTTTATCATGTGTATGATGTAAGGAAGAAGAAGTGATGGCACTCTAAAGATATAGCTTTTTAGAATTATCCGTTAGTTGAAATGATGCGGCTATACATTGCTGATGATAGTTTTTTGCTGAAAGTTAGCATAAATAAAAAATCTGAGACAGAAAATACATCATTTCAGATTTTCACTGTGAACAACTACTATCGAAAAATCACTTTCAATACATACCCATACATCTATTTCTTTTGATGCAGGCGAATACACAGCTTGTAGAGATTTATCTCCAAGAAGTTACACTGTTACCATCCTTTGCATAATATCGTTTAAAAACGCAACAAATATAGTATAAACAAATTTTGGCAGGAATTTTTATCAGTTATATCAAAACATAAAGTCGCTATACGAGTTTATAAAAAGCAGAAGTACTATAGAACATGATACAAACTTCTATTCTTATGAAAAGCGCTCCTAACACTATACATGCCGAACTTGCCAAGGCCAGAGAGGAACTTGAGCAATTACATATTCGCATGAATGAATTCAGCAAATTACCTCTCAAAATTCGTCTGGCCAGATTTAGAGAAATTATACATACTAGTGGAAAAATATTCTTTCTGAATCATTTAATTCATGACCTGGAAGAAGAACTTTATAAACAACCACCTACCACACAAGAACAGTCTCCCGACAATATGTCTGCCGGATAGAATAAAGATTCCCAACATCCTGATTAGCTCAATTTTTATTTACCTAACTAGAAAATACATATTTTTCTTACTGTCTTCTGATCTCAGCGGTACATTTCCCGATCATTTCTACAACTATCAGAATCATCTATTTACTTACCTGATTATTTTAAATGCTATAGCAGCATTCTGTGTTGTCAAGTATATACTCAACCAGACAGGTAGCATCATCTCAGTACTGCGGGCATGTCGTATATTTCCCAGATCCATTATATCATTCCACCCAAACTGATGTAACAACTTACTCACTTGAGATTTAGCTTCCGGATCATTACCAACAACAAGCATTGATGCATCTCCGCCACATTCCTGTGCATTAACCATTACACTACAGGTTACAATATTCAATGTTTTAACAATTTTAGTATCAGGTAAAAGCTCCTGAATGGCTTCCCCTAGAGAATGTGTATTACACAATTCAGGAATAAGTATAGGTGGCATGCCTTTACTGAAATCAAGCGGATTACTCACATCGATTAAAATTTTGCCTGACAAATGTTTTTTATCACAACTTTTCAGAATGTCCAGGGAGGCTTCACCCTTTGTACAGTTAAAAAGCATTTCCCCAAATGCAACTGTATCATTGAATGTTCCTTGTAAGGCATTGGGACCATACTTAGCTACCCATTCCCCTGATTTTTCGTTATCTGACGTCCGTGAACCTAACATAACCATATACCCTAACTCCAATAACTTTGCACCAATAGTTTGTCCTACTATCCCAGTGCCTAATATTCCTATCTTTTTCATCGTATTTGCTTTTTAATCAGTGATAAAATTATAGAACAAACATACGATTACTACTTTTGCAAGTAAATAACTGTCAAAATTGACAGGTTGAAAAAAATACAAATTATGATACTAAAAGGAGTGAATACAGCCTTCCGGCTAGATGAAAAATTATATCACTGTGCCATGGATATTACGATGGATTACATTGGCGGTAAATGGCGAACAGTTATTCTATGGTATTTGAAAGGAAAGACAATGCGCTTTGCCGAAATAAAGAAGCATATTCCGGACATCACAGAGAAAATGTTGAGTATCCAGCTTAAACAGCTAGAAAAAGATGGCCTGATCAAACGGGAAGTGTTTGGCACCAAACCACCTGTTAGAGTAGAATACTCACTAACTGACTTTGGCAAAACATTAATACCTGTACTCAATGCAATCGCTAAATGGGGTAGAGATCTGGGCGAAAGCGAAGGAACACTGGTTGAGCTAGAGTAACATTTGTATAAGCTCACCACAGCGCTTCTTTTCCTATTCAAAAGGTAAAAATATAGTAAATGTAGCTCCATTACCCAGTTGGCTGGTAGCAATTATAGCTCCACCATGGTTAGTCACTACCTTTTCACAAATAGCCAACCCGATACCTGTACCTGCATACTCTACTCGACTATGCAATCGTTGAAATATCTGAAAAATCTGTTCAGCGTATTCTTCTTCAAAACCAATGCCATTATCAGATACTTTAATCTGATGATAGTAACGGGTGTGTTTTGCAACCTTAACAGAAGATGGCAGATCCTTGGAGTCTATCTGTTGATAACGAATCTCAATTATAGGAGCAACATCTTTCTTGTGAAACTTAAGTGCATTACTAAGCAAATTCTGAAATAATTGCTCCAATTGTGAAGTATCTCCAAAAACAGTAGGTAAAGGATCTACCTGAATGGTAGCCCTTGTTTCCTCTATGCGCAATTCCAGTAAGGTCAATACAGTATTCAAAACCTGGGTTAAAGAGACAGATTCCGACTTATCTTTTTGGGATGAGACTCTGGAAAAGGATAATAAATCTCTGATAAGCACAGACATTCGTCCAGCAGCAGACTGCATACGTTCCAACAACTGTACTCCATCTCCCAACTGAGGAGCATACTGTTTTTTAAGCAAATCGCCAAATGACTGAACTTTGCGCAGAGGCTCCTGAAGATCATGGCTAGCGATGTAGGCAAACTTTTCCAGATTATCGTTAGACCGTAACAAAAGTGCATTCACCTCAAAAAGATCTTCATTGGCTGTAGCTAGTTCCTCATTGGTTGCAGCCAGCTCTTCATTGATAACAGCCAGTTCCTCTGTACGTTCCTGAACCTGTTGCTCAAGCTTTAGTTGTATCTGACGTTCTGCAGTTATGTCCCGCACAGTACCAATCATTTTAACTGATACACCTTGCTCATCAAAGAAAGTCAGTGCTTTGGCATGTAAAATATATATTTTTCCATGTACAGGATTCTGTATTGTATACTCTTCATCAAATACACCTCCTGAATCTACATTCAGTGCCCAGTCGACGGCATCTTTGATTCGGTCTATATCATCTGGCGAAATAGAAGCATAAATCTCATTCAGGTCTGCATCTCTTTGTGTCAAACCGAACCATTCCTGAAAACGCTGTGAATAAAAAACATGGTTTGTGACCGGATCAAAACTCCAGGTACCCAGTTGAGCCAGATCCACAGCATTGCGCATGAAGGCTTCTGCTTCCTCTATTTTTTGACGGGCTTGTACCTGACCTGTAACTTCTGTAGCCGTAACAATAATACCATAGATGGCATTATCTGTATTACGTAAAGCTTTATAGATATAGTTGTAATAGCCAGTATAAGGTTGCCCATACCGTACCAATTCTATTCTCTCTTCTGGCTGATAAAATGTCTCTCCAGTATAAAATACATCTTTGAGATAACCTGGTATAGCTGTGGTACGTAATTCAGGAATAGCATCCATCAGAGGCAGACCTAATATAGAATTGTCTCTGCCTATCATTTCCATCATATTCTCATTGACTGTCTGGACAATCATTTCCTCTCCTATCAATACCAGCTTAGCAACAGGGGAATTATAAATAATGCTTCGTGCAAACAAATCACTTTCTTCGAGTTGCTTTCTGGTTCTGACCTCTTCTGTCACATCAATGGCAACATCCAGTATGGCATATACATTACCACTCGTATCAAATAAGGGTTGATAGGTAAAATTAAAATAGTATGTACCCAGTTTTCCATCTACAACCAGATCTGCTTTGGATTCTCTGGCATGATAGGGTATACCTGTTGTGAAAACATCATCCAGAATTTGTAAAAAAGGTTGTCCTTCCAGTTCAGGCAAGGCATACCTTAAAGGCTTACCCATCACACTATCTCCTTTGCCCCAAAGTTTTATCATAGCCACATTTGACATTTCAATTACGAGATCCCGACCTGTAAACAATGACATAGCTACAGGCGAGTTTTCTACCAGGCTCCGTACTTTGGCTTCACTCTCTTCAAGCTTTTGTCTGGCCAGTACCTGTTCTGTCACATCAATAGCCATGATCATTACTCCACTAACAGAGCTATCTGTATTGCGAAGAGGTGTATAAGTAAAATCAAAATAGGCATCTTCCTGTTTCCCTTTGCGCTCTAGCTTTGCCAGTACACTACTTCCTATGACAGGTTTCCCGTCATCATACACCTGCTGCAGGAGTTCTATAAATCCCTGCCCTTCTATTTCAGGCAAGGCCTCCATTAACTTCATCCCTTTAATAGAATCATCTTTTCTCCAAAATTCAAATAGCTTATCATTACCTACTTCAATAACCATCTCCCGACCACTTAACAACCCAATTGCCATAGGAGACTGCTGTATTATATTACGAAACCGTTCTTCACTGGCTTCCAATTGCAGTTGAGCCTCCACCTCTACCGTAATATCCTGAGCAATTCCCGAAAAGAAATACGGTTTACCTTCTGCATCATATTGATACGTTCCTATTACCCGCACCCAGTGTACAGAACCATCATCCCAGATAAAGCGAATCTGATATCGAAGCTTTCCTGTTTGCATAGACTCTTCATACGCAATATCCCGTAGCTTACGATCATCCGGATGAATATGTTCAATCAACTCCTCACGACTGAAACTTTTTCCTGAACCTGTCATAATTCTGGCTAATTCAGAGGAATATTCCAGTTCTCCGTTATTCATCCGAATTGTAAACCAACCTGCATTGCCACCTTCCAATGCGAGTTCTGCCAACTGTTCAGAAGTAGCGGCCTGTTCTCTGAACAACATTTGTGCTGTAATATCCTGAACTACACCAAAGAAACGACGAGATGTGCTCTGTTCGTCAAAATAAGCTTTTCCTTTGGTATGAATCCATCTCAATTGTCCATCAGACCTCAGAATACGAAAATGTATATCTGTTATTGTTTGTCCAAGATCGAAAACTTGTGCCATACTCTCCCGCACTTTTATCTGATCTTCAGAGTATACATATTGGAAAACAGTCTTATACGTTACCTCTTCCTCTTCAGAGAATCCATACAAGTCTCTGCAACGTTTGTCCAGGTATACTTTCTGTTGAAGACCATCCAACTCCCACATACCTACTCCTGAAAAATCCAACGCCAGCTGTAATCTATCGTTTCCAATTGGAAAAAGCTCATCAAAAGAATGTGTATCCATGTGTTATGATCTCTAAAAACTATTTTAGATCTAATTTTCTCTCAATATATAACTTTCCCAGCTAAAACTATTTTAGTGAAGTATTGCTATAAATAATACTATGCATTTCACATAGATAATACGATTGCAGTAAAAGTAGGCAAACAGAATGGGTTACCAAGCAATCGATTTATCATGAAAACTTACTTATCTTCAAGGTATAGTCTATGACCAACTTATGTAAAAAGTGTTTGTTTTTCTATTTTGGCAGAATATAAGATAGGTAACACCAAAATATCAGCTAAAAATCCAGACATCCGGGCATACACTTTTAGTTAACAAGTTTAAGAAACGTATATTTTAAATCATAAAACAGTACATTTTTTTCCTCATGACAGGACACTCACATTCTCATCAGTCAGATTTTAACAAAGTTAGTGCAGCAGGGCTCCTTATAGCATTAGGCATTATTTACGGTGATATTGGTACGTCTCCCTTGTACGTAATGAAAGCCATTGTTGGTGAAGGCCATCAGATACAGGCACCGTTGATACTGGGTGGACTTTCCTGCGTTTTCTGGACTATTACATTACAGACAACAGTCAAATATGTAATCCTTACATTACGAGCTGATAACAACGGGGAAGGAGGCATCTTTGCATTGTATGCCCTGGTACGCAAACGTGCTACATGGTTGTATATCCCTGCAATTATAGGGGGTAGTACATTACTGGCTGATGGTATCATTACCCCTCCAATTTCTGTTGCTTCTGCCATAGAAGGATTACGCATACTCTATCCGTCTATTGATACCATACCGATTATTCTGGCTATTCTATCCGGATTATTTTTGTTACAAGCATTTGGTACTAAAACAGTAGGGCGTTTGTTTGGTCCACTTATGCTGCTTTGGTTTGGAATGCTGGCAGTTCTGGGAGTAACTCATTTGGTTCAAATGCCTCAGGTACTTTCAGCTCTGAATCCCTATTATGCATGGCAACTGCTTACTCAGTACCCTGATGGCTTCTGGATTCTGGGCGCTGTCTTTTTGTGTACTACGGGTGCAGAAGCATTGTACTCAGATCTGGGACACTGTGGACGAGGTAATATCCGGGTAAGCTGGGTATTTGTAAAATCCTGTTTATTACTTAACTACTTTGGTCAGGGAGCCTGGCTTCTTAGTCAGGTAAATCAACCTCTCACTCATAATCCTTTTTATGCCTTAATGCCTGAGTGGTTTCTTTTACCAGGTATCTGTATTGCCACACTTGCTGCCATTATTGCCAGTCAGGCATTGATTTCGGGTTCGTTCACACTTATTGGAGAAGCCATGCGTTTGAGTTTCTGGCCACAGTCGCTTGTACGTTATCCAACTGAAGTACGGGGACAACTTTACATCCCTTCTATAAACTGGCTTCTTTGGACAGGTTGTGTAGTGGTTGTTCTTTATTTTCGGGAATCCTCCAGTATGGAAGCAGCTTATGGGCTGGCTATTACAGTAACTATGTTGGTTACAACCATACTGTTAAGCTGTTATTTGTATAGTCAGAAGTTTCCTATCTGGGTCATTGGTTTATTTCTGTTAGTTTACTTAAGTCTGGAAGGATCTTTTCTAATCGCCAATCTGGACAAGTTTCCGCATGGAGGATGGGTTAGTGTAGCAATCGGGTTTATTCTCGCAAGTGTTATGTATATCTTTATTAGGGCACACCAGATCAAGAGTCGCTTGCTGGACTTTGTTTCTCTACCAGAGCAGATTCCTGGCTTACGGGAACTTAGCAATGATATAACTATTCCCAAATACGGAACACACCTGGTCTTTATGACGGCTGCAGGAAGTGAAGATCGTATAGAAAAAAATGCTATTGAATCCATATTCCTTCATGGACCTAAACGAGCTGATATCTATTGGTTTATCCATGTGGAAACCCTTGATGAACCCTATACCAAAGAATATAAAATTAATGTACTTGCTGCGGAGGATGTGATTAAGATAACATTCCGGTTAGGATTCCGGGTTGAGCCTACCATTAATCTATTTTTCCGTCAGGTACTGGAAGATATAGTTCAGAAAAAAGAGGTGGATATTATTTCGCGATATGAATCACTTCACAATAAAAAGGTAACTGGCGATTTTACATTTATCATTTTTGAGCCTTTTCTTTCCTATGATAATGACTTACCAGTACAGGAACAGGTTGTAATGAAAGGATACTTCTTCCTCAAACAATTTACTCTTTCCAAACAACGCTGGTTCCAGTTGGAAGCTAATCGGGTAACTGTAGAGAAAGTCCCTATGGTGATTCGGCCACTGCCGGAAATGGATCTTGTTCGTGTAGAAGAACCTACACCTGAAAAGATAACAACACATTAAAAATTTTCCAGAATTCTCCTGCCCTGCTAAACTTGAGTCAGTAAGGCAGGAGAATAGAGTTACTATTTCTTCCTTGGCTTCACAACAGGTTCAAACAGAATCTGCTGTCCACATAAGGTATTCAGGCAAGTCACCAAATCGCTGGTATGAAGACTTAATACTGAGTTATAGTCATCTTTGCGATATCCTCCAAACAGACATAAAACCAACGGCAAAGGCTTCTGTCTTTTTTGGTCTATTTTCTGAACGAATTCATAAAACAGGCTGGAGCATTCCAACCACTCCTCTGTAGTACATTGCCCTCGGGTATCATCATCTTCATGGCTATCGGCTCCATGACAGAATACTACATAATCAATCCGTTTTTCCAGAATAGCATCCCGTAGCAGACCTAACTCCCGACGCAGATTACTCATGTATTTCTGGTGGTTATCGCCTGGATTAATATTTCCAATTCCTCTTGGAACAGCCAGACTCAGATCTGAAACAAAACTGCGTGAGTCTTCAATACTGTTTCCAAAATGTCCATCCAGATCTATGTATGCCCCTCTTAACCCTAACTCCCTAAATAGTCTGACAGAGGCAATAACCTGACCCGAAAACGTACAATACCCTACTCCAGCCGGTGGTATGGCATGGTGAAATCCACTTACCGGACTGAAACAAATCTCATCCGGATGGGTTACTGCATGTTTGATAGCATAATATAAACTTGCATTGGTATACCGTATACTTTCAGCAAATTGAGGTGACCAATCCAGGTTATTGCTTATAGCCAATGGCTTCTTTCCAGCAAAGAAACTATCTACATAGTGTTCTGTATGTGCCAGATAGAAATCTTCCTGTGCAAATGGAGGAAAGTTGTTCTGTAAGTTAATATAACTGCTAAGCTTATGTCTTTCGAGAAAGTTAAGCAATAGCTTGGGTTTCTGTGGAGAACGGGATACATTCTTTCCATTTTTATCCAAAACCATGTGAGGAGTATAAAAAGTATATAGTTGTGCTTTTCGCATAATTAGTTAGCATAAAATATTTCGAATGAGAAAACATCACGAAAAAGTGATGACAGAGTGAAATACTTTGCCTGGCACAAGCAAAAACCTGTAGTATGTCAAATAACTATGACGGATACGGAAAATTAGAATGCGTCCTGCAAAGTATTAGTTGCAGAAGCTGTCGGGAGGAACACGGTGCGAGGTAACCCGCAAACTAATTGTGATAAAAACAGAGTGAATCATTTGTATGGCTATTAAAATACCTTAGCCCACACAAAAGTATAAAAGTTTTCTCATAAAAGAAAAACCAAATATTTTCTACATACAAACACCAGTCCTTTCATATTCTGTTTATCAGATAGAGAAGACTGGTGTTTACTTAGTTGTATTCGATGACTGTTTAGAGTATTATCAGAGAATACAATTTAATTCATTCCTTTGGCTACTGCTTCACCACCTTAAAATGTTCCTTCTTCCCAGTTTGATCTGTAATGTGTACCAGATATAATCCAGGAGCCAGGGAGTTATCTTTAAAGCTAACTAACTCTTCTCCTGATGCTTGTTTCGTAAAGACAACTCTACCATCCATTGCCAGCACCTTTACTGTTGCATTCTGAAAAGAAGGACTTAACTGAATCGACAATTCTTCAGCAAATGGGTTAGGAGATATAGTGGATGTTCTGTCCAAGTCATCACCGATAGTAGCTCCTGCTAAACGGGAAGAAGAACTACCTGTTGTGAAGGTGCTGGTAACAAAACTGCTACTGTAACACACCCATCCACCACGCACACGCACTTCGTATTTGGTATTAGGTTTTAAAGCTTTGGGAACAGTCCACTGATTTGCATTGGATGCAACAGGAACGGAAATATAATCTTCACCTGTCCAGTCAGCCGGATAACGATCAATCTCATAACTAGTAAAAATCCATTGTACACATTCTTTTGTAGAGTAATTCCCTGTTACAATAGTAGGTGTCAGAGAAACCCCTGTAGCACCAGCAACCGGGCTTATAAATTGAGGGCTAAGAGGACCACGAACAATGACAGGAATAGAATAGGTATTTTCAGACAAGACACTACCCAATGAATCTGCGCAAGTAAGCACCAACTTCTTTAACATTACCTGATTACGTGGCAAACCTGTTGCACTAAAATTGTACCCGACTGCTAACGGCTGAGTTGCCTGTTGAGCGGTCAAAACAAAAGTAGGAGAACCTTGAATTGAGCCTAGTTCAAAATTAATAGTGATTCTTCGAGCATTAGGGTTATTCGGATTTACACTGAGTCCAAATGCTCTTGATAATTCATACAGATTTAATGTATCTGCTGGGCTTATCAATAATGGCTTGGTTTGTACAGGCAGAGGTTGGGCAACTGTAAAAATAGTATAATACTTTTGAGAAATAAGTTGTCCGGAAGTAGTTACAGTCTTTACCTCAATGAGATATTGTTGTCGTGCAATCAATGCATTAGAAGGAACAGAAAAACTATTTGGTTGTCCACTAACAACATTTTGATTTGTCTCATATGCCAACTTGCGTGGATCGTTCAGCAATACTTTTAGGTAGATTTTCTTTGCAGATACATCATTAGCCTGTACCTTGATCACTACTGGCGCTAAAATATTGACGGTAGATCGGTCTGCTGGGGATACCAATACCGGACTTGCTGCATAACTGGATAATGTTAAAAAGAAGCCCCATAAAAGAAACAATCTGTAGAAGTAATTCATAAATTTATATTAATAGTTTAAGATATAATTTAACTTATCACTGTTTATTTATAACTTTTATAAAGCATAGTAAACATCAAAATAAAAGTGTGCCATTGAGATATACCTTTACATATTAGACAAAAGACAGAATCTTACTTCTTTAAACTTCCTAGCCAGACCCTGAAAGTGTAAAAAAAAGCCATCTTTAACACTCAGTATCAACCTCCAATCTTATTCGCAATAACTTATTACAGAAACTTTATCATACAGGAAGTTTACAGGCTAAAAAATTTTCAAAAAAAATTATTTGTGGAGATTTTAGCACATTAGTTATAAATCATTCATCTCTACTTATTTACCAACAATCTTATAAAAGAAAAAGGGATAAAGCAATAAAATCGCTTTATCCCTTACATTACTATTACATCTGAAGAACATTCAGAAGTATCATAAAACCAATTACCTCTTCATTTACCACTTAAATATTTTAGCCAATTGCTCATTTAGCTTTTCACCTCTGAGATCACGGGCAATAATCTTTCCTTGTGGATCTATCAGAAAGTTAGCAGGTATGGCACGGATACCATATTGTACGGCTACCACATTCCGCCAACCTTTCAGATCTGACACTTGTGTCCAGGGTAATCCATCTTTGTCAAGGGCTTTACTCCATCTGTCTTTGTTATCATCCAGAGACACTCCCAATATATCAAACCCTTTGTCTTTGTATTTCAGATAGGCTTCCCGCAGATTAGGATTTTCTTGTCGGCAAGGTCCACACCAGCTAGCCCAAAACTCAAGTAATACATATTTTCCTTTATAAGAAGCCAAATTTACTTCTTTACCATTCAAACTGTATTGGGTGAAATCCATAGCAGCCTGTCCTACCTGAGCACGTTTAAGACTCTCCAGACGTTCTACCAGCTCTCTGGCTTTGTGAGTCTGTTTGATCTTATCATCCAGTTTATCATAAATAGCCTGAGCCTCTGTATGATTTGCAGCGTTTGCCCAGTTCATCAGTTCATTGAGACTAGTAAAACTTTGGGTATGAGTTACAATGAAGTTCTTTCTGATATCATCTTCCTTATTATACAATATATCAGACTGTGTCATAAGTTCTTTCATCAGAACTGAGTCACCTTTTTCTTTGGCTGCATTTGCTTGTTGATACAGATCTGTCACTTTTTTGCGGTTTGCCCATATTTCTTTCTCAAAAACCTCATAATCTGCCTGTACTGCTGATCCTGTAATGCGCAGCTTGTCCAGAGAGTCTGCACTTCCAGTTAACGACATAATCGTATTCTCTACATAGAATATTTTTTGCAGGCGTACATCTGTAGAGTAGATCATTGCCATTTCTGGTTCCTCTACCCTACCCTTAAAAACAAATTTCCCTGCTGTGACAATGGCTGTATCTGCCTTTTCTACACCATTCACCATATATTTCATATATAGTTTCTTTACTTTGAGCCCACGAACATTTCCATTGATTGTAAAACCTGTTTTTGTGGGAAGCTGGCAGGCAAAGAAAACAATCGCCAGGAATAAAATCGGATAGTATTTCATAAAAGTGTGGATATAAATAGATAAAAAATTATGTATCAACTAGAGATCATCTGTTTTCAGCTATACCTCTTAGATTTTTACTTTATTAAAAGCTCTCTGATAGCATTTACCGGAATGGTTTCTTTCACAACCATCTGAACATGCTGATCCTGATTGTACAATGACCGTGTAGCCGAGACCACTCCTATTACATTTCCTTTTGAATTTAGAACCGCTGCACCACTGGAGCCCTGTGAAAAATCAGCCGTTACACTCATTTTTTCCCCTCCATCACGCCAGTATGTACGTGATACGAGGCCCTGACTAAATGAATAATACAGCGAATGCGGATGACTGATGATATTAACCTTTTCACCAGCCAGCGCAGGCTCACCCAATGGTAAGGCCTTCAGCTTCTTTCCCTGCGTATCTAATTTGAATATGGCTACATCATTGGCTTTGCTGGCAGCGAGTACTGATGTAATAGGATATACATTGCCTGCATAATCCATAGCTACCAGTGCTACATCAGACTGCTCGTTTGTGGTTTGTCCTCTGAAGATATGGTAACTGGTCACGCCGATTCCATCTTCTGCAATCACAAATCCGGAGGCAGATCGGATATGGTCATTCGGGCAATGTGAGCATTTATACAAAGTTCCAATTATCAGGACACTTTCTTTACCAGATTGATACAGTGCAGTTTCTTCCTGGTTTGTGTTGTAAGGAGCTATTGTATTAACCCGACATTGGGTATTCGCCAATTGATTTGTCAAATCAGTAAGGGGCACTGTTTTCTTGTCATTTACCAGTGTCCGGGCCTGCTGCTCAAGCACCTGATAGACTTTATCATCCGAGATTACTCCGTTAGTAAAGGTAAAGCCACTTGTCTGTAACTGGGCAACCGATGGACTTTGTGCATAACTTTCCCAAAGTTGATCCAATGTTTTACCAGTTTGCTGGCCCCAAATCTGATCAGAATACGTTTTTGTACGCATGGCTTTGTCCAGTGTCTTTACCAGCCCTGACTTTACATTCGTCTCTAACCAAACAAGGAAACGCGCTGTGATGCGATAACTATTTGTATAATGCTGGCCTGAATCAAAAGCAGGCAGAAACAATTTTCGTCCTTCCGTATCAACACCAAACGTATATCGGACATAATCAGCGATGCCTTCAGTAAGCCATCCCGGACCTGAATCTCCCGGATATGCCTGTACCAGATGCATAACTTCATGTGTAACCACATCGATATCTTCCGGATGAATACGTAACCAGTTAGAACTATATCTTACTTCTCCATTACTGGCTTCTGCTACCCCTGCATAGGCTGTATCTACCAGAAAGCGGACATGTTTAATCGCTTTTGGATTGAAGGTTTTGACTAATACCGGATACACATCAAAAAAAGCATTGACCATCCGATCTTTCATCTTTACATCGAGTTCCGGGTCCTGGCTCACAAATGTGAGTGTGTATCCCTGGCGTTTATAGGTTTGTGTTTGTTGTGCATTTCCTTCTGAACAAACCAGACAGACAAGAAATGTCAGCAGATAAGCAAATTGTATTTTCATGTAAACAGGTGTTTTAATAAAGCATTGACAATGCTCGGCTGCACCAACTGGTCCAGTGGAGAAAACAAGTCATTAGTGAAAAAAGAATATGGACAAGTCTTTATTTCCGTATAGCAATATCTACTGGAGCACCAGGAATCCCGCTGACAGTTCTGAGCAGGTTTCCATTTTTGCCAGTACTTACATCCAGATAGGACAAATTCCCTTCTGTACCGACCACCAGTGTATCCCCATCCGCTATCAGTTTTAACATGGATATAGTTTTTCCCGAGAATTGTGTATCCAATACTTTTATCTCTTCATTCACAGGGTTGTATCGGTAAACTTTATCTCCTGAGGAAAAGAAAATAACTTCTCTGGATGATCCCTCCCACTTTGTATCAGCCGTAATCAGATCGTTTGCTTTAAATACCCGCATGTAATTGGTATAAAAGATCTCAGAGGAATTGGAAAACTTCAGTTCATAAATCTTTCCGGTGGCATCTTTCCCATAGGCATAACTGGCGCTGTTATTGATATACGTCAGATAGACCAGATCCAGTGGCACATTGGTAGGATCAAATCCTTTTCCTACAGGAATAACTGTGTAGTCTGTACCAAAATAGGCTCCGGCACCGTTAAAACGTACAAACTGTTTTTTCTTCAGATTAAAACCCAGGAAGTAATCATTGGTCATAATAAAATAAGGAGACAGTTCATAATCCCCAGAAGAGCTGTTGCCATAGGTACCATAAACCGGACTTAAAGGAGAAGTCTGATTAGTACCCATATACAGTTTTCCATTGATTACACCTACAGTTACTGCGGATGGATGCACTTTCAAAGATCCTACTTTAACAGAGGGAGGAGTATCAAAAAAGTTATCATTAATATACTTTCCTTTCTGCATAGTATTGGCATCTATAATAACACCTGGCTTCTCGCCTTCCCCCAGAACCCAATAGGAAAAATCCAGACTCTGACGATTAATGTATAATAACTGAAATGGTTTGCCCGGCAGTTGTTCATGATTAATCCCCTCATATAAACGAGGCAAGATGGTATAATCCGGCTTGACAAAAGACAACTGAGTTACTCCTGACTCCACACTCAAAACAGCTGTACCTGAAGTAAATTCAGTCCGGGCTTCAATCTTGAAATCGAAGAAATACTTCATCTCGTTACTGTGATCTGTAACAATGAATAATGCGGTATATGTACCAGGCTTCTCACCAAAAACAATCTTCAAGTTCTTCTCATTATAATTAAGTTTCCATGGCTCGTGTGGGACATTGATCTGCCATTGATAACTTAGTTTTTCTGTATTGGCCAGTGTATGTTTTACAACAGGAAAAATCCGCAGAGAATCTCCTATAACGGCCCGAAACAAAGAATCCTTTACTCCTTCAACAACAGGTTTTTCGGGTGTTACATAATCATAGTTCCCAATATCTTTGTAACAGGAAGTAGTAACAATGAAAAGAAGAAATAAAATATAGATAAAAGACTTTTTCATATCAAAGGGTTGTATAGATAGTGTCAAACCATCAAGGGTGTTGTCTTTTAGAAGTTATAGTTTATAGGAAGAAGCTCAGGGAAACGGTTCCTAGTTCATAGTAACCCTTTGTCCATGCTCATTGACGAAGTAGTACTTCTTATCATCTTTATTAAACTGCAACAGAAACTTCTTTCCAGGATTAGCTGTATGATAAAAATCGTAATTACCATCACTACGTTTTGTAAGTACATAGTTTGTCTGACTAGCTGTCCACGTAAAAGGATCATTCAAAAACTTGCGTAGTTTATCAATCACATATAAGGTATACGGAATTTGCAGTGCATTATCGCCACTATAATCTGAAATAAGATCTACCCTCCCAACAGAAATCAGATACAAGTCATGCTTAACCCGTGAGTATTCTCCTAACTGACCACTCCACATATCCCACCATATAGGTTTTTCGAGTCTGTTGGAAAAAACTACTTTTGCCTGTATCATTTTAGTAAGTCCTACCCCAAAGTCTTCACTGGCAGCCAGCTTAAGAATTATGGATACACTCTTATTCTGCAAGGCAGGATCAGTATTATAAAGAATTAGAGGAAGATAGGCTTTACCCGAATCAGACGGCATGATGTACGCACTCTGTAATGGTTCATAGTGAGTACCTTGCTGTGCGGTAGTTCCCTGTGCTACTACAGTTACATGAAACTGTCTTTCACCAGTGGTTCTGATTCCGGATATCCGAACCGGCAGTAGTACCGTATCTCGCTCCATATCAGGTGTATAGGCAAATGTATACACCACACTATCCCGATCCTTCGTTTTTTCATCGTCAAAACCGAAATACACATTATCATGTGAATTATAGCTTTGGACTTCGTCTCTATTACAAGCTGTATTCAGACACAGAATGATCCATATAAACAGTAGTATATTTTTATTCTTCATGTGCTTCATAATATTAGATTATTGGCCAAAAGCGATCTCATCATCTGGAAGTGGTAATACAAAAAGAGCATCGCTGGCAGTGAATATTTTACCAGATTGTCCGATAATATTCCGGTTCAGGCGTTTGTAGCTATAGAAAACCTGTCCTTCTCCAAAAAATTCTTTTCGCTCTTCTTTGATCAGCTCAGACAGAAAAATTTCTTTGGATTGTTGACCTTCTATCTTTGTTCCAATTCCTCTGTTAAACCGAACTGTATTAAAGTATTCCCAAGCTTTGGCAGGATCGGTATCAAATACACATTCGGCAGCGATATAATACATTTCACTTAACCTAAGTGCTGGAGCCACCAGTCGATGCAGGTTTCGGTCTCCATCCCGGTTGTATTTGATTACATGCAGACTATTGGTACGTCCATCACTCTTCTCCTGGAGCCATTGCTTAAACCGGAAGTCTTCTGCCCCTACACCTCCTGTTTCATAGATAATATTCCCTTCATTGGTGCCTGTCATCAGGGTTGAGTTTTCATTTCGAAACCATCTTTCCAGATCTCCACCCCGTTTAGGTATATCCCAGGCAAACAACAACTCCTTGAAAAGAATACGATCTTTTTTCTCGTCATCATCATTCGTAAAATCAGCCTTTTTTGTCCAGGGAAACTTACCAGATTCTATTACCTCACGTGCCTGTAACAATGCATTCGCTTTATCATTCTGATACAGATAAACCCGGGCCAATGCTCCACAGGCAGCATAGTAGTTCATACGCTGTCTACGGTTTTGCAGAAACAAAGGGCCTGATTCTTCAGTTGACCCATCATCAGGCAGGTCATTAGAATCATAGCTGGCGGTGTATCCAATAATGTATTTTTCTGTTACAATTGGGTCAGAATCTTTTAGTAATTCTTTCGCTGCTAATAAATCAGTTACAATCTTTTCCAGCACTTCCTTTACCGTAGACCGGGGTGTGGCCTGATTGGTAAACTTTGTTACATATGGGATTCCGGCAGCCTCCGGTTTAGTGGAAGTAAACATCCGCAACAAATCAAAATGAAGATAGGCTCTTAAGGCTAATGCTTCTCCTTTGATTAGTTTATAGTTACTCTCTTCTCTAAATACAGATGTTCGGTTATCAATATTCTCCAGAATCAGGTTGCAATTAGAAATAGCATTATACAAACCTGCCCATAACTTATCTTTCTTCTCAATAAAAGTAGGAGTATTATAATTGTAGAGTGAAGCTTGCAGATATGAATATCCTCCACTACTTATATCGGAGGAAATTGTATAATTCTGTGCTAAAACATCCAATAAGCCAAACGTGAGTTCATGACCATAGATATCATCTTTAGAACAACGTATATATACCCCAACCAAAGCCTCCATAAATCCTTCTTCTGATTCAAAAAGTACATCTTTATCAATCTGTGAATTAGGCTTTACATCCAGATAGGATGAACAGGAAGTTAGTATAAATAATCCAATGAGTATTAGTATATATTTCTTCATTAGTAAATAGCTTAGAATCTGGTTTGAATAGAGAAAGAAACCGTACGGGCAAAAGGAAAGTCTATCCCACGTTCCATTTTTACAGCTGACCATCTCCAGATATCATTTGTAGTAACCATAAAACGCAGGCTTTGCATATGCAATCGCTTAGCCAGAGAACGAGGCGTTTCATAGGTAAGGTTTACAGAACGCAACTCTATTACATTATCCTTTTGGATAAATCTGGAGCTGGCACGGGTTGAATTCCAGTCAGTAATGTCCTTGAACAATGCATGGTCACCAGGTTGCTTCCAGCGGCTTGTCAGAACCCGTTTGTCTACGTTGTAGCGGGGATCTGCATTTTCGATACGATCTACCAGTGTTTGATTATACAGATCACCACCAAACTTAGTATAGAAATTAACAGTCAGAAAAAAGTTTTTTACGGAAAGTGTACCTCCAAAAAATCCTTCTGCATCGGGGGAGGTATCACCTACCCGCACGATATCTTTTACGCTATAGATATAGGTAAGCGAACCGTCTTTCTTCACAAATATTTCTTTTCCATTTTCCGGGTCTATCCCTAGTGACTGAACTGCGTAGATTGAGTTTATAGATTCTCCTTCTTTATAGCGTAGTAAAGGGGTGCCCTGGTAGTCCGGGTTTTCCTGTTGCTTATCTATTTCATCGTTATACTTTTTCAGAGACTCTGAAATCTTTTTGATGGTATTGGTATTGTGTGTCATGTTAACAAACACACTCAGATCCCAGTTTTTCTTCTTTATCAGTGTTGACCGTAAGTTCAGTTCCCATCCTTTGTTCTCCATAAAACCCAGATTGGCTTTGTAGGAACTAAAGCCTGCTGATGGTGGTACAACGATATCAGCCAACAGATCTTGTGTCAGTTTGTAGTAATAGCGTGGAGAAATATAAATCATACCCTTCAGCAACTGTAATTCCATCCCTAAATCATAGTTGCGCGTACGCTGCCATTTAAGCGATTCATTACCATAGGCTTTATACACAGCTCCTGCTCCAGAAGAATACCAGTCACTGTAGTATTCATAGGTAGTTCTTGCTAGAAACGGTTCAAAGGATACTTCACCTGTTAATCCAGTGCTGGCCCGAAGTTTTAATTGATTAATGACAGGTGATCCTATCAAAAATCCTTCTTTATGGAGATTCCAGCCAATTCCCGCTGCCCAGAATGGTGCAAACTTATTCTTTGTACCAAACTTGGAAGAACCATCCAGACGAGCATTTAAATCCAAAAGATATTTATCTGATAGCGAATAGTTTACAGCAGCAAACGCACCAAGCAATCGTTCGGTAGACTGATAACCTGTTGGTCTATACTTATCATCATCAGAATAGCGGTTTGCCAGTCCCACATTATCAAACTTATCATTGGCAAATCCCATCACTGTAAAATCTTTGTAATCATTGCTGTAATCTCTGAGATTGGTACCAAGCGAAGCATTCACAAAATGACTGGAAACAGCCTTGTTAAAGGACAATACCATATTTCCATCCAGTGTAGTCTCGTCTTTACCGCCATAGGTGTATCGGCCTCTCTTCTTCAGATCATCCCCCTTATAGGAATAGAACTCATTACTGAGAGGAGATTTGAAAATATCAGAAGCAGTACGTTGCTTGGCTATACTCAACTGTCCACGCAGATTGATTCCCGAGGCAATATTCCAGTTCACAGCAAACGAATTGATAATTTGCGTATACGCTGACTTATCAAAGCTGCTCAATGAGGCATCATAGGCAGGATTAAGAACAGACTTCACAACAAGTCCCTGATCTCCATCATTATTAACAATGCCCGAAGTGTTCCAGCTATCCACCTCCCGAATGAGATTTCCATTTGCATCCTTCTTGGCATAATAAGGGTTCATCCGTATGTAATCTTCAAATTTCCCATAAGGAGACTCATTTGCCACTACATTGGTAACGGAGAGATTGTTTGTGAAGAAAAACTTATTATCAATATTATAAGCCAGATTTACATCTGCCCCAAAGCGATTTCTTCCAGAGCCTTTCATTACCCCTTTCAGTGTCTGATAGCGGGCTGTCAGGTTATATTGCAGTACATTGGAACCACCTTCCAGCGACAATGAATTGTTATGTTCTAAAGCTGTTTTAACTGGTTCTGACAGCCAATAGGTATTTACCCCACTCTCAACAGTATATTTCTTCTGATAGTACAGTTTAGCAGCTTCATCATCTGTCATCTGATAGGCTTGCTTACTTGTATACAATCCTGCCAACCGTTCATATTCCAGCTTGTCTCTTGCATCCAGGACATTGTATACCGTTAAATCAGGACCAGTTACAGACATATCGTAGTTGTAACTAAACCGTAGTTGTCCTTCCTTTGGTTTTTTGGTAGTAATAACAACAACTCCATTGGCAGCCCGTGAACCATAGACAGCTGTAGCCGCAGCATCTTTCAACAAGGTTATGGATTCAACCCGGTTCCAGTCCAGATCATAAATAGTCTGGATACCTACCTGAAATCCATTCAGAATGAAAGTAGGCAAATTTGGATTTGTGGCCAGACTTCTCCTGCTCATGCTATTGTCGTCGGACTGTGTACCCGACGAGGAAGAGGGTAAACCAGATGCTCCTCTGACAGTAATGTCAGGCAGTTTGTTGGGATTAGAACCGAATGTATTATCCTGAGTAATCCGAAACGAAGGATCGAAAGTTTGTAAACTCTGCAGAAAGTTCAGTGGATTTACTTTTTTGAGATCATCGCCACTTATTGTAATGGCAGTACCAGTAAAACTTTCTTTCCGGATTTCCTGATAACCTGTCACAACAACCTCGTTCAGTGACTTAACATTGGTTACCAATGCCACATTGATTGTAGTCTGGTTATTGATGGGAACTTCACTGGAAGTAAAGCCTATGAATGAAAATACAAGTGCCCCTTTACTATATTCTTCAGGAATGCTCAACCGATAGTTGCCTTCTCCATCTGTGGTTGTACCAATGGTGGTACCTTTTATTAAAACACTTACACCAGGCAAGGCATCTTTCTTATCATCAGTAACTTTTCCGGAAACCACAATAGGTGCTGCTTTTTGTCCGATCAGTGCACTTTCTTTTTGCTCAATTACACTTGTAATTTGTGCTTTTATAGCCGGCTCAGGATTTTTAGATAAGATTACTCTATCCTTTACCAGCTTAAACTGAATATCCAGTGTGGATAATACTTCTTTGAGAATGACATCCAGTTTCTCATTGGCGGCCTGTACAGACACCTTCTGATCAACATTAATGGAGTTTGGGCTATACACAAACCGAACCCTTGTTTGCGCCTGAATCTGTTTTAAAACATCGCGTAGCTCAGCATTCTTTACAGATAAAGAAACAGATTGATCCAGCGTTTGTCCCAATACGGTATTGGCAAAAGTGGTACATGTAAATACTGTAACCAGTAAAGTTTGGGCAATAGCAATCCTCATTGTGGTTTGCAGAAAACCTACAATTCGTTTTTTCTTCATACATTTGAAAGGTTTGTTCGGATAAAATAGGTTGCGGACAAAATCCTACCCTGGCGGGTAGTAACCAGCTGCCAATGCCCCCACATTGTCAGCTGGTTTTTCAATCGCTGCGTACTCTCTCTTTTATTTTTACCTGAATGAGTATCTATTCTTCATAGGCAATGGTTTTAGTATATTGATGAGTAATAAAATCTTTTGTCTTGTTTCTACTGGCTCTTACCGGCAATTGCCCCCATAGAGTACAATATTTAATTCTTTGACTTCATAACTGGCACCTACTGACTGGCATATCATATCCAGACTTTCATACAGATCCAGATCACTCAGATCACCTGTAAATGTGCATCGGTATACACCTTTGTTTATTGTATGAATAGGAATAGCATATGTTTTTTCCAGCTGGTCAAACACTTGTAATAAGGTATTCTCGTTAAAGATCAGATTGGCTGCAGCAGCTTCTTTGTTTATCACAACAGGATCTTCTACAATACTCACTGTCAAATCTTTGTCTTCATTAGTATAGGTAACCCGCTGATTGGGTGTCAGCACAACCTCTTCTTTTTCAGAAAGAAATTTCGGAAGTAGTCCTTTCTCAGCTTTAGCAACACGTACCTTCCCTGTTACCACTACTACTTCACTTTCTGTATTTTTTTCCTGTTCCCGCACCCAGAAACTTGTCCCAACTACATGTACAAGTAATTGCTGGCTATGTACATAAAATGGTCGTTGGGTATCTTTGGTTACATTGAAAAATGCTTGTCCTTTCAGATATACATCTCTTCTATCTTTATCAAAAATTCGGGAATACGTAAGGCTGGCTCCTGATTCCAGTAATACATCACTTCCATCTGCTAGTGCTACCCTTAGTGGTTTTCCTGTTGTATTCACTGTTTGTACCTGATCAGACTGAGCAACAGATCCATACTGAGAAGTTCTATTTATATAGAACAAAACTGCACCTGTTACCAATATCAATGCAACTACAGAAGCTGCTACCCATTGCAATCGCCGAAAGGGGTTGTAATCAGGCCTAGAAATAGGTATAACTGGCGTCTTAGGCTGATTGATTCTTTCTTTTACATCTTTCCACAATTTATCGTCCATAGCATCCAGTGTATCATTGGTGATACCTGGCAGATCTTCCTTATCCAATATCCCATACCATTGTTCTACTACACCCTTTTCTTCTTCAGTAGCGTCTCCTTTCAGATATCGTTTCAGTAATTGATGAAAGACTTTATGATTCACAGCTATGGATGTTAAAATGTGCTTATGTACCTATGTCAACAAAGTCCCCTCCTATCCCTAAACAGATTATCATTTTTTTTTCACTTTCTTTAAGAAACGAACTTAACTTACTGATTAACAAGACAAATCGAAATGAATATTTTTAATTAGCGAAGGAATAATTAGAAGTGTAGAGAAAATACTTTCAGAGAAGATATGTTATAAATAGAGTTATTATCTTTTATTGGCATTAGCTTAGGAGAGTTTTTGTTTCCTTCTGGCCCATTTTCATTGTCTTTCTGGCAGAGTATTTCCTTTCTGTTCTTCCGAAAATCAATCTACCTTTTGTATCTTTCTGAAAGACCCTCTTCCTCTTTGTCCTTCTGGAAGAATCTCGTGGCAAGACCGGCAGCCTTTGGATTGGAAATAATTCTTTTCTCAAAACCCAAGCATGACTCTATTTGTCACACCTGTCCCGACAACAGCGGGAAGTTTCTTTTAGAAGGACAAAAAAGAAATAAGAAACAGACCCTCTTACCTTGACAGCACGGAACGGATGTTCTAACTAGTAGATTCCTTATAAAAATTAAAAAAGCTATAGGAGAAGGAAAGCTAGATTATCCTGGTAGATACAGTTGCATTGCCGGGAATTGATTTTTTGTACCCCCGCCCTCATACGAAGATGAAGTCACAAGTCATCCTCCTAAAGGTAACCAGCAATTTGTGTATCTCTAACCACAACAATCTATCGGAATAAGAATAACAGTACAAACAAAATATAATCCTTCAAATGGACACGGATCTGTTTTAGTGACTGTGTAATATGATACTCTACTGCTTTCTCTGATATGTTTAGCAGAGATGCGATCTCTTTTACAGAAAAATGCTCTACCCTACTTAGTTTAAATACCTCTCTGCTTTTGGGAGGTAGCAAAGCCATACCTTTTTCAATTGCCTGCGAAAGATCTGCAAGCATTACTAATTCTTCAGTGGTATGAGAAATAGAATCGTTATTGCCATGCTTGTAACTGACATACTTCTCATGCACCATTTGCGATTTGTAATAATTAATAATCGTAAACTTTAGTGCACCAAATAAATACGAAGGTAATTGTCGGATAGTATTTTCGCTCCGCTTTTCCCATACATCTACAAATAAATTCTGTGTAAACTCTTCTGCTAGTTCTTTATCATGCAGTTTTTTATAAGCTACCAGAAACACACTTCTCCAGTGACGTTTGTAGACTTCGCGAAAGGCATCCTGATCGTCTTGCAACTTCATCAGTTCCAATAACTCACTATCAGACAAATGAGAATAGTTCAAACTTGGCATCCCGCAAGATAGTTTGGATAGTTTATTGAGAAATGTAATTTCAGTATATCAGGGAGTCAGCTCAGAAACCTGTCAGGTATACCCAACAAGCATATATCCAATCTTTTATGACATGTTTTGCGCGTTGCCTTGTACATTCGTATAGTAGCCTAATCAGTAGCTAAACAAGAGTAAAGACCTATTGGACAACAATTCTACGAAATGCTATTGAAAAAAGAAAGCCATTTGTATAAAATCGATATAAAATTTTACCAACAAACGTATTATCCCAATATTCATTATTGCTTTTACAATAAACACAAAATTAATTTCGCTATTTCTATAAACAAAATCACATATTCATACTGTATTAGTACAATTCTCTATCTTATATATAGACAATAGCACAATGTTACTTATTTGTATTTTTCCATGCCTTTATATTATCCATACTCCTCTGTATACAAGGCAATAGGAAGAATAATACATACTCTTTCCACTTATTCAAGTAAAATTTCCTGGTTAATACTATATAAAAATTCATTCAGGTTCTACTGGTATTTCGAAAACACAAATAACAAATCGGATAGTCTTCGGATACATCTGTTTACCTCATCTTATTTAATCCACTAACAGTAAAGCACTTAGCAATAAGTATTTACTCCGAATATCAATTCAGTTGACTATTGCACATTCCAGTACTCTTTTGAATTCGTCTTTTTGCTCATTCTGTTTTTTAACCTATCTCACAATCAGATCATGTCACGTTTCCTGCCTATCTGCTGTCTGTGTATCCTTATATGCTTTACACAATGTGGTCTCAAAAAGGTTATTGGAGATATATTGGGTACTGCTAACAACGTCACCACCCAGGTCACTTCCGTTATTGATAATGCCATTGGTGATTTATCCAGTGAGTCTGCCAACTGGCGGGAAATCCTGCAAAAGGCAATCAATGATCTACCCAAAGATGTTCAGTCTACCATTCGAACAGAGATGACAGATTTGCTCAATAGGGCCATAGCAGCATCTGGTTCTGAAATACGTTGTGATGCAGATTTTTTTCGAAACAGGTTGATACAAGGCTTACAAAATATTAAGGCACAATTGCTGGGTAATCAGCCTCCTCCACTAGAACCACAGCTATGTACGGTAATTCCTCTGGCTATCGATATGGAACTGGACCCTTCACGAAGAAATAAGATTGAATTTTATGGATATGATTTTGACAAAGCGAAGATCAAAGTATTGCTTGAAAATGGAGGAGCACTTACAGATATTTCCTCTTTTATGGACCAGCCTACTCACTACCATATGACATTAAATCTGGGAGGCAATGGTGTAAACCTTACCGGAGCCAGTACACGGATTATTCTACAATGGAATGATCGAAATATCTCTTCCATAGGGATTCTGCAAAAAACGACTCCTATCTGTGAAGTCAAGACTTCTACCAATATTTCGATATCTCCAATCTCTTTTATGCCTCCACGTGTAGGTTCGGGAGATAAAGAATTTGACGGAAACGGTCCGGATATATATTGTACTGTAAAGCTGCTGAACCTGGGTAACCACGTAGATGCCGTTATCTATATGTCGGCCAAAGAAACAGAAGACGACTGGACAGAAGCCCGTGGCACTCAGCAATCAACTATTTATCAGGCAGATCCCGGCTGGCAAATCACAGAAATTGTAGGACCTGTAGAAAGCAGTTACTCCTACCGAGATAACGACCATGAACTGGATAAATTTGCCGGTACTGGGCCTGTTCAAACGTATACATTTATGGGAGATGGCAAAGGAGATGATGTAGGGAGCAATACAAATGTAACGGTCAAACTAAATGCTTTACGAGTCACGCTAAAGCAGACAGGCAATTGTGTAACAGATGTAGCTATAAAAAATGCACTGAAGTTCAAATTGCTTACCCCAAACCGGCTTAACCATATCCGACAAATCAATCCACGATTAATTACGCCTACACAATAATATGTAATTACAACCAAGTTCTGATTAAACCAGAAAACTATCAGAACTTGGCTATTCCTACATTCTATTGGAATAGCAGTGCATAAACTAATTTCATAGATTTTTTGATCAGTTCGCTTATATACCCGCTAATAACTAACAGTCACTGGTTTGCTCATTACAGACTGCATTCCTCCTTTAAAGAATGCCTTAATACAATAGGAATAGGTAGTGCCCACAGTAACTGATGTATCTTCAAATTGTGCAGTTGTGGCATCCAATGTCTGATAAATAACAAGTGGCTGGCTTTCTTTAGCCCGATAAAGAACGTACTTAGACACTCCCGGCTGTGTGTATTTCCACGAAACCCGAATCAGATTCTTTTTACGATCCGCTATCACAGAAGGAGTTATTCCCTCCCGTACTCCGGTTTCATACCAGATTTCCCGGGATGTCACCTCACCGATATTCCCTGCACTATCGATAGCTTGCAGGATGTAAGTATATCGTTGTCCTACTATAAGATCTTTTTCTGCATAAGCCACAGGAACTGTCGAACTTGTCCACTCTTTTACAGAAACACGATTTTCTTTTTCCTGGCGATACAGATGATATCTTGACACATCATCCGAACTACTTTTAGTCCACTGCAACTGAATAGAATCTCCTTTTACCTGAGCGATACGAAAAACAGGTGCTACAGGGGCAATCCGATCAGGGCGGTTTAACGTTAATGGTGACGAATAGGCAGAAGGGTTGTAGTTCCGATCTACAGCCACTACCTTATAATAAACTTTTTTAGTTAATGTATTCACTGGAATGGTATCATACAGCCCAGTTTGTTTGAGTGTACGTGGTGTAATTTCACGAAACTCTTCTTTCAGGCTATTCGCCCGATATACCCTGTATCCAAACAAATCTGCTTCCTTACCATCATTCCATTGCAGAAATACAACTCCGGTAGAATCTACTTTCCCGGTTAAGCCAACAGGAGGTGCCGGAGGTGTTTCATCTGCCACCTGTGCCAGATAGGGAAACGAAAAATAACTATCTTCCCTGCCTTCTTTTTTCTCCTTCGCGATGTATTTGATTCGATAGTAATTCTGCTGGTTAGGGCTTTTGTCTATGAACGTCCGCTGATGAACGGGGAGCATTTGAGGAGTAATATCCTGATAAGGACCATCCGGTTTATCAGAACGGTTGACAATAAAACCTTTAATCCACTTTTCGTATTCTGTGGGCAGATTCCAGTGTAAGAAGATCTGTTGCTTATTGATTACAGCAGAACTGTCAATACTGACAATAGCTTCCAGCGGCCTGCGGCCTTTTCCACTCACAACTGTTGAGGGTGGGCTTACTTCTGCAAATGGGGTAATGCCTTTAATCCGGTAATAAAAAGTCTGTTCGTTATTAGCAAGGGAATCCTGCAAAAACATATACTCAGAATCAGCCAGTTGATTAAAATTAGTATAAGGAAGGTCAGAAAGCGGCTTGAACGTCTTTCCATCTACCGACTTTTCAACGTAATAGGCAGAAAATGTACCTTTATCAGCCAGTACAGGCCACTTCAAGGTAGCAGACTGATCATTAAATGTTGCTTCCAGATCACGTGGAGCCAATAGAGGTATCTCATTGGCTGATTCTATCACAAAAACACCATCCTCAATAGTTACACCCGGAGGTTTTTGAGCCAACCGAATACGATATGCATACCGTGGTCCTACGACCATCGATTTATCTACCCACATTACACCAGCGGCAATAGCAACAGTCTGTGACAGATCACAAAGCAACAGTGCCATACCAAATCTATTTTCCTGTTGCTGATTACGTTTTAATAAACCAGCAGGTGTAGAGGGATACGCCTGACGTGCCTGTTCACTGTACAGTAGTTCAGCAAAGGCTTCTGCTTTCTCATCTGTTGCTCCCAGTTTCTGGAACTCATCCTTCGAATAGGGTTTTACAGGTTGTTTACTAAGCAGTTTAGGATGTTGAGCAAAGTCTTCATTAAATTTTCCCTGCGAGGTCATTGTGAATCGTTCCACAATATAGCCATACTTATTTCCCAGTTCCCATACATACGCATTACTGGGAGCCCAACGCAGCCAGATTTCATTCTTCTTTGACTTTGCGATGACCTGAATGCTGTTTTCCTGTGCGTAGCCGATTGAAACTATTCCTGACCATAACCATACGAATATAGTAACGAGACAAATAGCTTGAACACGGCCAGTCTTTTTACTGGTAAATACTATTTCTTTTTTCATCACCTGTGCTGGATAATACACCTATTGAAAATGTTCGGTTTGCAGCGAACGTTTGTGCATCCTATCCGATATACTGTTTCGGTTAATTAATAGTTAATCTGTATCTCTCTTTCTGTAGTCACTTTTCCGGTTCCAGGCAACGTATACCGAATCACAACGGGATATTTTTTATGAGATAGCAAGTTAATGTATCCATTTGATTCGTAGCCTTTTGTTTTATAGAATGATGCCGGATTTCTCAACCACTGAATGCTTTCGATAGAACTGGTATTAAACACAGCTTTATTGCTTAGCTCAATAAAATCCCGAAACACAAATGTATCCAGGAAGTAAAACAAGGTAACACCACCGGTCTGAGCAGGAGCAAATCCGGCTTTCCAGTCATTGTCAGTAAGCATATATCCTGTTGAACGACCATCGTTATGCAGCTTGACCACTGGAGTCTGAAGGGGCGGAATACCTCCCGATTCGGATGGATTACGGGACAATGATACACCAGCAGCAGCATTGGCAGCATAGTGCTGATATAGCAACGGATACATCAGGTCTTTGAGCCACGTTGTATTTAAACTAGCCACAGCACGCACCAGCGGTTGTAAGGTATCTTTGCCATACAATTCGAACTGGTCAAAAGTTTCATTCAGAACTCCCGCCTTTCCAATCACCATCTGATTTTGCTGTGAAGGTAAGGCTACATCATTGGCATTCCGGAAGTTATCCCACTTTTCGCCAAATGTAGCATAGCGGCTGGTTCTAAAATCACTTTCGTAGAATGCCTTTTCAATATCCTGAGCCACACTGGCAGTAAGATCGTTTTCAGTAAAGCTCACTGTTGATCCGCCAGATACCAGTGGCATATCGCCTCCCGTCTTTTTGGTAAATTCATCGTCTGCCGACTTTGCATTTTCACGGGTGATTTCTTTTTCAGTACGTGCCACATTGCTTTCAGCGCCTTGTGCCTGTGGAATGCGGACAAATGTAAACTGATACACCGTCTCAGCCCCCAGATCCTGAGGAATAGCAAAGGCAATCTGAGTCTGAGCCTGGTTGTAGGAAACAGGTACTTCTTTGCGAACACCTGCTTTTGTTTCAAAACGAGCAATCAGGGAATAGGTAGCCACTTCATCTTTGGTCCGTAATGCCTTTGGCTGATGTTGACGGAGCTTTACATATCCTTCCGTAGACTCTCCTTTGTGGAAATGATACTGATGACGGATCGGATAACTATAGACTACGTTCTCTTCCGGAATATTATCAGGCTCTTCACCTGTTACGAAAGTAGTTTCTTTAATCTCATAGTCAATCTGACCGTTTTCATCTTTCAGTGCATCCCAGCTTCCACCAGCCAGTTTTTTCTCCCAATGCACCTTCACAGTCATTTTCATAGATGATTTTTCAGGCAGAACGTCTGTGGTATGTATGGTAGCAAGGTCGTTAGACTCGTTCCACTCTATAGTACCGACTAGTTGTTGATTATTCTGATACAATTTCAGCTCGTCCATACGAACCCGATACACATTCAGTTCATCGTTCACATTGGCCATAGGCAATTCCTTATCAATGGAAATATTAAAAGAAACCTGAGGTGCGGTAAATACACTGATATCATTTCCACCAGCATCAGGTTTCAGGGAGGCAATGGTTTCAATATCGCCCAGCTCATTGCCTTGTTGGATCATATCACATTCCTCTCCTACGGTAAACATCAGATTAAACTTCCCTTTCACCAACCCTCCAAGTACAGAATACTTACCTGCCAGTCCGCCACGCATAAAGGCAGGGTTGGGTAGCTTAGCCTGCAACAATGCAGCAGCTCCCAGACTTACAATATCAAATCGTTTTTTCTTAACCCGTAATCCTACAGCCCCTTTCAGAAACACATAAGCCTGTCCCGAGGCATACCAACCATCAATTCCAATCTTACCACTACGTCCCCGACAGCTGGTATTCCCATAATCCCGGATCATTACATCAGCTCCGGCACCCAGTTTTAAGGTAACAAAGAAAGGCACCAGCTTGTCCTTACTGTCATACCCTACCTGAAGATGTGCCCCAAAGGCAAATCCCCGTCCGGTAGAAGCGGCATTTTCATCCCGCATAAAGTTCAGGTCAATGTTATCGAAAACCTCCTGCACCTCTGATGGTGGCAAGGGAAGATCTTCAATTTTAGAGCCAATCATGAAATACGTTTTGGCAGAAGCCAATCCCAGAACCTGAACCCCAAACATTCGCGTAGGCCGTCCTATATAGACATACCAGTCTTTTTTGTCTATATGAATGACAGCTTCTCCAGCCATTCCATTCGGACCTGCACTCCCGGTAATCGCACCAGCTGCATTGATATAAGCTGTCATGTTTGCATGAAAGACTTTATTGTCATTGTCATACAACATCCGGACTGCCGCTGCAATAGGAGCTTGCGTACTCATGCTCTTTCCTCTGGCGCGTCCCTCAAATCCAGCCATGGCATAAGCAGCTCCGTCAAACTGTATATATTTCAATCCACCACCCTGATTAAACATCACTTCCAGCATGGCATCTCCATTCACAGCTTTCTCCTGAGCGACCACAAAAGTAACTCCAGCCAGAAAGCCCATTCCTGCTGTGCCGTCCGGTTTATAGACCAGGCCTGATTTCCCTCCCATTGCTCCTGAGCCTCCGGCTTTCACATCTGTCTCTGTTTTAGGAGCCGAATCACTGTTAATCTTTGAAAAGTCAGGTGTATAAGCAACCGAAGCTCCCTGACGAACCATGCGATACGAAGCTCCTCCCATAATGCCATCCAGATATAATGGTGGCATCAGAGCAATCTTTACAGGGGCATACATGTCTACATGCCAGTATCGGTAACTATCCTTACTACCAAAATAGGCATTGGCTTTAATTCCTTTACCGAGTACATCCCCTACGGTAAAGGTAATAGCGCCATGGAAACCATTGCCATAAACAGGGTCATTGTCAAAAATTTCCAGTAGTCCATTCATCCCAAAAGATCCTTTCTCAAAAGCAATCTTTACGGCCTCTACTTTTACTTTCTCCAGCTTCCAGCGTTGCCGTTTGGCATCTCCTTCCCCTTCTTCCTGCGCTTTTGCCATAATACGCAGATAGGTAGAGGCAGCAGGCGGTGCATCTTCTGAGTTCATCAGGTTAAGCGAAAGTGGAATACCTATGCTAAAACTGCCTTGATAAATGCCCAGGTTAATACTATCGATCTGAATAGGAAAATTAGCCATGGCACCTTGCCCATCTCCCGACAAGCTAAACTGTCCACTCACCAGATATGGCTTTTTAGTAGTTAATCCAAGGTTCTGGAATGCAATGTTTTTAATGCTGACCAGTGAATGGTTTAATGTCATCTTTCCATGCAGCAAAGCATTAGCTGCCAGCTTGCCATCTTTCTTCTCTATTCCAATGGTACACCCCTCATCTAAACGCACCGTTCCTGAGAATGGAATTTTAAATTCACGCTCGGCATTGGTTGTAACCAGGAAGCGGTACTCCAACTCTCCTTTTTCCTGACGCATATCAGCGGTGTATCCAAGTGTATCTTCGCCCAGGAAGGGCACATTCATAGCTCCGGAAAATCCACCTCCCGTTAACTGATTCATCCTCAACTCTACCGAAATCCTATCGATTGAGAAAGGCCATCCTCCTGCTGATCCCTGTTGTAGAGCCAGAATGTTATACGCACTGAACAAGCCCGATACACCCATATCATCAATGAGCATATTCCGGGCCTGAATAGTAGTCCGTTTCGTACCAGAACCTAGCTCCTGAGGCAGTGTTACGTTTAATTCCTGCAGATAAAAGCCACGCCACAACTGAATGTCCGGTCCATAGGCCTGCTGATAATCACTGGGAAAGATAAAACCAGAAGGATTAACCAGGTCGCTCATATCTACCACTGCATTGGTAACAGCAAAGGTAACACCATTCAATCCCTTTACCTGAAACGGGCTAATGCTGGTAGCTACCAGCATATTATTCAGATCACCAGCATTGATCTCAAGGCTGGCAGTTACCGTGGTGGCATTTTTGGCAATTTCTTTGTCTGGGGTCAGCAACTCAGGATCAAAAACAAAGTTGCCTTTCATGTTAATAGATTTAAAACCACTGCAGTCAAACTCAATGTAATTACGACCATCGGCAGGTAAAATCAGCTTTACCGTTTCAGATACATCAAAACTTTGAGGTGATGCCAATACCAGACGTGTGCTATTGGTAGCAGAAAGTCCTCCTTTGCCAAAGGCAATGTTTTTACCAGCAAAGGCAATGCGTTTACGTTCCCCTCCAGAGCCGGGCATTTCCAGGGCTGCATAGGCACTTAGAAACTGCCCCCCATTTTCAGCACGGTATGCACTGTCAATTGCTATGATATAGGTAACGCCATTGATCTCACGGGCAATGCCAACAGGTAAATCCAGCAAATCTGAATCAGACAGGTTGGAGGTCATTCGACCGTTTTTGACCTCGTCCACCAATGAATATACTTTTTGTTCAAAAGCCGTCATCGGAATTGCCTGATAGGCTGGCGAAACATCCTGAGCCCACAAAGGCAAATTCCCTAAAAAACCAAGAATCAGTATGACAAACAGATTTAGGAAACGATTTTTATACATACACTAGCTATAGACGATACCTTATTGTGAGGATAGTTGGGTGAATGTTGGTTAAATTGTTCCATAAAGATGTATTTCTATTGCCTACCTCCAGATTAAAAGGATAGTTACAATAATGATATTACGAAACCAGAAGACCATTTTTTCTAAAAAAACCAAAACACCTATATCCTATCGTGTTACTTTAAGACAATAGTGTATCAAAAAAACGAAAGGAAAGCCGCCTAAAAAAAACGTAATTGATTCTTAACATACATTGCAATGACAGAGCAGTGATTATTTTTTCCCTGCATAAAATCCAATAAAACCCTACCAGACAAACACTTACAAACCGGCATATCCATTAAAAAATCAATAGAAGGGTTATAGAGGCGTTCTTTAACGTGAAAGAATACGAGGAAATCCAAAATATTACAAGTTGCAGCAGGTAGGTTGTATTTGCAGAGGATAGTACATGAATATAAATAAGCAGGTAAAAGGATTGTAATGAGGAATATACTCAGAACAGAAGCAAACCCAAACACCTATTCAAAAAACTCTTTTACAGAAAAACAGATTCCACATTCCAGTTCCGGGTACATCTTGGGAATGGGTTTTTCATGGGTCAACGCTGAGTGAACAGATGTAAAAATTTCGTGACAGGTTTTGTGTGAAAATATTTTTCACAAATTCACTTAATCACCTGACTATGAGCCCTGAACATAGTTCGAATATTTTTGGAGCAGGCTTGCGATTTTCGTATCTTCAGGGTATTAAAACAACCTAAAAATCAATTACTTTAACTATATGGCAAAGAGAACATTAGCTTCAGCAATTCGCAAAAACAGATCTGACTATTACCGATTACTAGCTTTTGAAGCTCGTGAAAATGAACGGATTCATCACATGAAAAAACGGATTAAGCTACTTGCTGAAGACGAGAAGATCTCTCGTGCATTACAACTACATTTAACGGGTCTTTTAAGCCAACTACAAAATCAGAAAACAGAACTGGAACAGGCAGCCCCTTCCAAAGAACGCGATAAAACGCTGAAAAAGGTTGAGAAGGAGTTCAAAGAGATTGACAAAAAGTATAAACGCAATGAACATCACCTGGCTGTGTTGGAAAGCAAGAAAGATAAGGACAATGCGGCTAAACTGGTACTGAAAGAAGCCAAACGGGATGAAATCAGTGTCAGGGTTCAGGTTGCCTATGCTAACTGGAAATACTTTGAACAGCTGGAACAACAGGAAAATATTGATTTTGAAGCATTTGTAGCTCAACAACAATCTAATATCGCAACTCAAATCACTACTTCTGCCAATAAGCAACCACAACCGAACACGCGTATGCTTACAGCTTTGCCTCAACAAACAATTCGTTTTGGAGCGTTTGTTACTACTTCCAAACAAACACGCCCTAATGACCTGGTTCGAATGCAACCGTATGCTCTCACAAATCACAGATACACAGACGAAACACTATTTCCTGTCAACACTGTGTCAGAACTACTATCAAAAAGCAAAACAGGCAACTCGTTTGTTCCTCTTAGGCATCAGTTAATTGAGATTGAGTAAGGCTTTCTATATAAGACTATGAGTGGTAGCCTATGATTGACAAGGCTTGACTATGCCTGATAACCAGTGATGATCTGATAGTCGGTAAACTCGTAAAACTCCATAGAAGGAAATGCGGCTTCCATTGCCCGCTTTACCTTTTCACTAATTACTATATCATCCACACCAGCCGGTAGTACTTCGTAAGGTTGAACATAATAGAGCTTTATCGGACGAAGAAGATTCCGTCTTTCATACAACTCATCACGTACCACATCAGTATACTGATCCTCATTTTCAAATGTTCCTTTTCCATAAGTTCTAATCAACTCCTTGGTTCTCTTGGTAATCAACTCAAACTCAGATTCAGGATAAATCACCTCTTTGGTGACAATATTAAGAGTATGCCACAGATAGTAGTCTCTGCTTTCTTTGGTCAGATCATGGGTAAGCTCAACTGGATAAAAGCCATGAGGAGAGAGAACAAACTGCTCTAAGAACACTTTTAATTCAGGACTTATAACTCGTAACAATGTTCCTATACTAACGGTTTTACGAAGTAAATCGTACCGAACTCTAAGTTGTTCGCCAAATTGCGTATCATCAATCCTACCTTCATACATAGGAACCAAATCCATTTTTACTCTTGTAGGGTCCTGCCATATATAATGTCCTCGCAAAGGATTTTCCAATCCACTCATCTTGTACTCTTCTTCTGTGATCTGAGCAGAAGCCAGTTGATCATCTGTCTCAAATTTTCTACCGAACTTATAAAACTTCATTAAATTAATTAGTTAATAAATCAATAATAGATTGCTCTGGGTTAGCCTCATTTTTAATCAATACATCATTGACATCCAAAATCTTATTTCCATTTCCTTTGATTGATTTTTGAATCAACAAAGGCTTGAGTTTAGTAGCGATTTCATTTACATCATCATCCAACAGGTTAGCAACCTTTGACAATTTATCCTGAAGCTCAGTAGCATCCGTTACCTTCTTAAATAAATCATCCACAGTCTCAACTCCACTAATCTTTAAGCCTTTTATGTAACTATCTGCCTTCAAATCCATATAAGCGCCAATAGCCGTTTCATAATAGTCATGATTGGTATGCACACCCAGTACAAAATCTTCCACTCCGATAGCCTTTCCTGCTTCCACTTTCTTGCCTTGCAACATTAATGCATTACGCAAGTTCTCTACTGCATTGAAATCTAATGTCTTACCTGCAAAAAACTCATAATAGATCTTAAATCCATTTGAATTCTTAAACAAATTAACAGGAAAAATATGATGTACCTGATAGCCCATTCCATCAAAAAAGTTCTTCCACGTGCCCATTTTCTCAAATATCTCCTTCGTCAATTCATCTACATCCGAACGAGTTAACCAATCAGCAGGAAAATACTTGGTTATCAACTCATCCTGATAACGTGGATGGAAAGCAGCATATTCAGGACTTCTCAGCTTGGTCAGAAAATCCTTAAACTGACTTTTATACATATCTCCCAAGTCACTTACTCCTTCTGCCAAATCATCTATACCCTCTGATAGTTTTCTCTCTTTGAGAATCTTCTTAAAATTCTGATTGATGGCTTCTGCTGCGGCTACTGCTTTGGACCCTTTTGGAAAAGCCGCTTTCAGATACGCTGCCAGTTGAGCTCGTGCACTCACATCTGACAGAGCCTTCTTATAGGCATCTTCATCTGTGGCCTTGATCAGATTGTCAATCATCTTTTCTTTACTCGACGAACTACCAATAGCAGTAGCAATATCCTTATTTGAAAGGTTGGCAGGGCGATTCTTTGTTTCCAGAGCAGATTTCATCTTTTGAACTATCTCACTATTTTTTCGCAAATTAGGAGAACCTGACTCATACAACACCTTCCACGCATCCAGATGGGTTTTATGAAAGATAGACAAGTCCAGATGGGTAGCATCTATCAGAAAGTCATCATACATCTGCGAAGTTGGAAAATCAGCGGGTGTAATTCCCAAAGCAAGTACCTGTGCTTGTATCTTACAGGGTACTTTTACCACCATTCCTTCTTGTCCAACCAGATAAGCATCAAATTGCTCCACTTTCAGATTATAGACTGTAGCAGAAGTATCGACAATAGCCACACTATCTACTGCAACTGCCTGGGCTTCTGGCACAAATACGGAACTGGAAGCGAGCATCACAGAAGCAACTGCCTTTCTGAGCCAGATACCCTTGCGAAGATTCCCTGCTGAAATTGTTTTTCCATCCGCACCTACAAACGGATGAGTCACTGTGCTCCAGATAGTATCTTTGCCTGCCAAAATACGAACCAGACGGCTTACCTGATTGCGACTGATAGAGACTATTTTTTGCAGACCAGTTTCTCCACTGGATACACGTTGAGCCAGTACCTTTTCCCCTACCTGCAAATTCTCCTATTGGACGACTTTGACCAACTGTGCATAAAAAAGCCCTCATTTACTAACGAAGGCCTATACTTATTTTCAAAAAAATCTACTTAGCCTATTTGAACTGATCATATTTGATCAGATATCTCAAACTCAATCGGACAAGGGGTAATTGAAACATTGGTGAGTTGAGCGGATTCTATCGCTTCTTTTAAGCGCTCTGAGATGACAATTCCATAATAATCCATCTCGTAAACATCTACTTCTCTAAACTCAGGTTTCATAACAGCCCTATAGAACCCCCACATATCCCACTTCTTTTCTTTCTTTAATGGATATAATTTCGAAAAATCACTAACTTTATAATATTCTGTCCCAATAGCATCTTTCGAAAAGTAATTAGTATCACAAAATAATGATTTCTCAAAATCAACAAATGAGAATTGTTGAGTTAAAATGTGCCAAACAAAATAAGGATACTCCTTTTCATTCCATACAACACTTCCTTCATAAAACTTTGTATTAGGAATAGTAAATTTCTCTAATAACTCTTTAAATCGTTTAGAAACAGAATATACCTGTGCATAAGGCTTTTTTCTAATAAAATCATGCATATCGCAAATAGTATGTACTTGTTTAGGAGGATTATCTCCAATATACTCAGGTATCATTCCTTTAAAAGAAGTATCATCTGGAAGAAATGTTGAAAAGTAGTTTTGAGTTCTATTTAAAGCATATTGACTTGGGATATTTTCTGGGTTTAAATCAGGATAAACACTATCTGTTCCTTTATCTTTCCCATCTCTCTTTAATATAAATCTTTTCATATTCATTTCAACTATGATGCATTTAATAGGCTTCTCCATAAAAATAGCAAGGCCATCCTTTACAAATAAGAATGGCCTTGAAAACAACAATAGCTGCGATTATTTTTTGACAGGAGGTAGTGAACGAGTTGCCTTGACTAATAACTCTTCTCCTTCTGGAGTAAAAGCATCGTATGGGCCATCTCCTATCTGAATTAACAACCCATCATGAATGCGACTTGTTTTTAATAATGAGTTGGCTTCTAAGGCATCTATACCTCCTTGATTTTCCAACTCTTCTTTACCAAAGTATTGTAACCAAGAAGGAAAAAAGTTAATACTAATAGTTTCTTCAAATGAAAGTTTTTCAGAATAGATATTTGCATAGTTTCCACCATAATAAGCCATAACAATTTTTTTCCTATTAAAAAGAATAAGAGAAAATATACTTAATCCCAATACTGGCAAATTTTCAGTCTCTTTAGTATTTAGCTTTTCCGGAATCGTAATTCCAATACTATACATAGAGTTATCAATCTTAGAAAATACTATTTTAAGTAAATCTGAAGTAGAATTATTTATCACAATCATTCTCCATCCATTTCTATCTATTGATTCTATTTCATTTAAAAGCTGCTCAAAAGAAGAAACAGATACATCTATCCATTCTCTCTTCTCATTCATTAAGTTTAAATCATTTACTATAATTTTAACATGCTTGTTTAATAGATTAAGCATATCTAATAAATCTTCTAATGGTAGAATATAACTTATAGTAAAATATATTGACAGCTCTCTTGAAGTCATAATTTTAGTTTATTTTAACAGATTCACCGTTTTTTATATAATATATCTCGTAAAGGGTTCCTTTTGCATTGGGTAGTTGAACGTCATCAAATACTTGCTTTATTATGGCTTTATTACTATTTGCAACATCAAATTTACTAAAAACATATTCTATTCTTACTATCCTAGTATTCAACCGATCTTTTATCATTTTCGCATATCTTTCTAATTGAATAAAAGGTTCCCCGCTTAATAAACCATCAATATGCTTTAACTCTACACCAATTATGTAATTACTATTATTAACTACTCTAAAATAATGACAATCAATAACAAATTGATCCCCATCAAAAGTACCAGAATACTTTCCTTGTAATCCTAGTTTCTCAGTAAAATTCTTCTCAAACCAACTCTCAAACATAGATCCTCGAGAACCTTGTTGACTGACCAGCCCAATACCCCCGTTTTCTACTTTCTCTGTAATTTTCATCAACTCATCAAAACTCAGAACTTCCCCCATCTTTTCATTAAAGTCTTTGATCATCACTGCTCTAACTTGGCTAACCATCGTTTTTGTTCCAATGTAGTCTTTGTCCAATAACATTTTCAATTTGTTGACTACTTCATCTTTGAATATAGTTCGGTCTCCTTTCTCAAAGGCATCTCGTAAAGCTTGAGACATCGTCGGTTCTGTCGTCTCCAATACATCCAGGCTCTTGGCTAAATTAGTGGTTGAGCCTGCTTTGACAACCAGAGAAATTTCTTTATCATTTTCTTTTTTTACTGCCTCCAGAATTTCAGTTTTCGTTTTTCCCCTGTTGTCTTTCAAAAACTCAAAATCCATTTTCTTATGCGTATTATTATTCTCATCCAATAGTTTCCAGACATCGATCATTTGCGGATCTATTTCTGAAACATGATGGGTTAACAGATTACTAACGGGCTTAACATTCGGATTTTGACTCAACAGGTTTTCTAAAAACAAATCACGTTTGGTGTCTAACCCCTCTATTGCCTTAACTACCTCTGAGTTGGCCAGTAATTGATCAAAGTCTTTCAGATCTTTTAGCTTTTCAGCCAATTTGGGATTTAAATTTTTAAAAACTCGTTGAATATCACAAGCCATTAAAACCACCATCCCCTGTTGTCCAACCAGATAGGCATCAAATTGCTCTACCTTCAGATTATAGACTGTAGCAGAAGTATCGACAATAGCCACACTATCTACTGCAACTGCCTGGGCTTCTGGCACAAATACGGAACTGGAAGCGAGCATCACAGAAGCAACTGCCTTTCTGAGCCAGATACCCTTGCGAAGATTCCCTGCTGAAATTGTTTTTCCATCCGCACCTACAAACGGATGAGTCACTGTGCTCCAGATAGTATCTTTGCCTACCAAAATACGAACCAGACGGCTTACCTGATTGCGACTGATAGAGACTATTTTTTGCAGACCAGTTTCTCCACTGGATACACGTTGAGCCAGTACCTTTTCCCCTACCTGCAAATCCCCTATTGGACGCGTTTGACCACTTTCACTTACCCATACGGGCGTCGAAGCTACAAAACAAAATCCGCCACTACAACCCAGATTCCCATTTCTATCACGGGTAAGACCAAAACCATCAATAGGTTCCTGTGAATTAGGGGGCAGGATTCTGCCATCGGCTATCACCTCCACTGTCTCGGTGGGATTATCATTCATTCGTTTGGCTACCAGATCTCCCTTTGAGGTAATGGTAGCAAAATCTTTTTCTATATGGGTATTATCTACATATGAAAGCGTATAATCGGCTCCCGAGGAGTATACATGCAACTTGTTGCCCAGACCCTGCAGCCACTTTTTGCTGTTGCTGTAGGTATCCTTCAGCAAGCCAAATACACTGGACAGATTGGTGACCAGACGAAGACTTTTTCCGGAAATGTCTACCAGTGCTTCATTGCCATTGTCCAGTCTGGCAATGCCATATCCGTCTGCATCGGTCTGCACAGTACCATCAGCATCGGTTAGCAGGGTCTGTATACGGGTAGGACGAGTGGAATTGTCATCTGTCGGAACGTTTTCAATGACAGTATACGACTTGCCTGCTTTGTCAGTCACCACACTATGGCGCAGGCTACTCAACTCATTCAGTACCTGCCCCTCACTATTTAAGAGCTGAAAGTATTTTTTGGCATCACTCCAGCTGATACGCATAAAACCTTTGCCAAATACATAGGCACCACGTATGCCCGATGAAGCCACCCGTAAAGCTAATCCGGATGCTCTCAGCAATTGACTAAACACATCCAGTTCATCAAGAAAATTCAGAAAAACAGCAATTTTAGTCCCCTTGGTAGCCGCCAGAATGGGCACCACAAACGTAACTACATCGAAGGCAAAAGAACCTATCTTGGCACCTATCTGATAGGCATTGCAATCCACACCATCACAGGTTACAAACATTTTCCAGAATGCTTCCACAATACATTTTCCCTGAATCAGGGCAAATCCCTCTAATTGCACCAACCCTCTGGCTACTGGATTGAGCTGATCTGTAGCCATATAGATCAGGTGTACAATATCCTTATTATCTCCTACACATTTGGCCATCAGCTTGGTGATTCCATCAAAAAAGGCTTTGATCTCCTCTTTTTCAGGCCAGTCTATGATAAAATCAGCAAAGCTGGCTGCCGTTCGGGGCAATGATTCGAGCAGATTGATAAATCCATTATAAAATCCACAGACAACGGCAAACTTGAATTGCGAAAAATCAATATCTGTAACACCAGCACTTACAAGCAATTTCTCCAAAGGTGTCGAAAAAGTAACCACAGATACACCTGTGAACTGAAATACGACATACAGAATATCTGTGTACTGTTCATGTTTGGGATTGTAATACTTTTCTGGAATTTTGGCATGAGAAATCAGATCAGCCCACATATTTACGGATTGTACAAAATAAAACCGATACATATCTTTGGCATAACTTCCCATGTCCCGTTCCCAAATGGTATTAATCAACAGTTTTCCCAGCTGATTTTTAGTGGCATAATCTACCTGTAACCCATTATTGAGTACCAGATAGCGAGCTTCTATGGTTGATTCCTTTGTAAAATCTATCCAGAATACCCATACCGAATTGGGCAAACTAGTTATATAATCATCAATGGCCTTCTTGTCTGCCTGTGAAGTACGCCAATCTGTTGTGATCACCCGAACAGGCAACTGGGTATTCTCTGCCAGCAATTTGTTCAGATCCTGTTCATCGCTATCGAGTACCTTGGCAAAATCATAGACAAGCTTTCCGGTGTTCTTCATCAGATTTTGAGCAGGATTCTCACTACCTAAACGCTCCATTAACTTTCCCAAAAAAGATAAGCTACTTTTCGTACTTACAGAAAAATTAATCCACTGTTTGGCAATCACACCGTAATCCCCAAAACCAGACAAATACAACTCCGACCCAGCCAGAATATCGGCAATACTGGAACGTAACCACTCACTACGGTCTCCATTAAAGTACTGCCACAAATCAACTTTTGGTTTTTTCACCTGCCAGGCACTCTTGAAAGCCCGATCCACCACGATTTCACTTTCTCCATAAATACTGGCAGAAGGTTTTGCAGGTCCATTGCCATCTGGTGTTATGGTAATAGCCGTGCGAATCAGTTCAATCCCAAACAATACGATTTTTTTTTCACCCGGATATTCCCGCTCCAGCAGTTGCAGGTGAGCAAACTGTAACGAACGAAATGTTTTTTCGATAAGTTTGGGATTATCTTTTTGTTTGTTCAGATCTGCCAGTGCCTTCATGTCTACTTCCACTTCATCAGGCATATACATCTCAGGCAGGTAATATCTTCCAGTACATACAAATACCTTTACCTTATCCTGTTTCTTATGAAAGGCCTCCAGTTGTTCTTCCACCTCTTTTCCTGCCTGTTCTGAGAAAAACCATTTTCCTGTATTAATAGGATTATCTGAAAGTAAAGGGACTTTACTATCTGACTTTCCTGCACTAAAGATGTATTGTCCTTTTCCATAGATTCCTTTTTTCTCCTGCTCGTGTGTATGTCGGAGAAAGTCTTCAAACTGTCTGAGTTCCTCTTTATAAAGGCTATCAGCAGGCAGGGTAAATGCCAGACAGGGATTTGCCAGAGCACTTATCCAGAAACCAACAAATAAAATCAGTATTTCTTTTATGCGTAAAACCATATATATAAACACTATAGCACGAAGGAATTTCTATTTTGAAAAACTGTTCCAGTAGGAATAGATGTATTGATTAATATTGTTCTGGATTTGCTGTTTGGCAATTTGTATTTGTTTCTCTTCACTGGTTCCATCCTCCTGGAGTTTCTTCAGTGTATCTGCCAGCGTTTCGGAATTTTCAGTTACCAGCAAGGCCAGTTCTTTGCATTTTTTGCGTGTATCATAGACTTTATCGACAAAACCATAAATAACTTTTGTGTAGAAATACGCAATGGAAAACTTTGCCAGCTTTCCAGCATTGACAATGGATTCGTTTGTTGTATTATCTGTAGAAAGAGTGTTCTGACTTTCTCCGGCAAAGAAATATTTCTGACTCAGCGAAGCCGTATCTACATCAGTCAAAATCTCCTGTGTGGAAATAGCTTTTTCACTCAGTGACACATAAACGGTTGTTATACTGTCCTTTTGAGTACTTGCCTCCTGCTTCAACTCTTTTAACGCTTTCAAGACAACAGAGGCAACGGCATTGCTTACTCCTGTAACATCAATGTCAGGCAATCCCCCACCAGGCACCTTAACAGGGTCTTTCCCATTTTCTACCACCCACTGATCGCCATTCTTATCCTGAATGATAATAGCCTCGGCTGGCTTCTCTGTACGTACCTGACTGATGGCAGTCTGCGGACTGGTCTGAATATTTCCCTCAGCATCTTTGGTTGTGACCACCACACTCCCATCCGCTTTTACTTCTACACTTTGAATCTCTAAGCCTGTGAAAGTGAATATCTTTTCATAGAATTGTGTGTCTTTGTATTTATCACGGTTAGCCTGTTGCAACCGCTCCAGTTCCCGTTGTGCCTGCCGTTCTTTCTGGTTGGTCACCTGGTTGTTTACCATATTGTCTACTCCCCGGCTTACATACACTATCTTTCCTCGTCCGGCAATCTTATTTACATCAATATAAAGTCGTTCAAAAACTACCTTAAAACCCAGGCCTGCCAGCAGATCCACAAACATTTTGCCCTGACCACGATAGAAACCTGCACCCAGGTTCTCTACCTCTACCAGTTGCATGGTTTGTCCGTCTACCTGAATCATATCTCCCGACAAACCATCCAGTAAAGGTTTGGACTCATCGGCACGGGCAAGCGAGTCTGTGTTCCCTACCCCACACTGCACCACACGGGGTTTCATTGTTTCAAAGGAGATAATGTCTGTAAACCCACCATAGACGCCTTTCTTGCGACCCTGCATCCGGGTTTCATACGTCGACTCCGGTTCAAGTCCTGTCAGGGTGAGCAAACTATCTGTCGATTCACTTTCTGCCCAGCCATGGTCTGTTCCTGCTTTGCGGTAGTAAATTTTGTATCCATCAAACATAGAAGCGTCTTTGAGCCATTGGATGCGTCCACTTCGTTCAGCAATCCCTTTGGCCTGAAAGTTTTGCACCATGCCTACCTGAAAGGCCGGATCATTGCTGCCTCCATAGGTGAAGGTACATACCTCACTATAGCCCTGATTACGAAAATCATCCCGTCCTTCTGTATCGCTTGCCTGTACCCGCCATACATACTGCAAACCCTGCTGCAAAGGCGGATCTGATACAGTGTATATATACATAGACTGTGTGGTAGTTACCCGAAATACAGGTGGTTGCGACAAAACAATATCATTGGGATTACGACCTGCTACACGTACTTCAAACAGTTGCAGTTCGTATTCGGTATTTCCGGCTGAGTTGGGTGAGGCTGTATTGCGGGGAATCCACTGGAAGATCAGTTGCGTAGGCTCCCGATGCGGAATTTTTGAACCACAGGCCGGCTGATTGATTAAAGGGGGTTCGTTTTTCGCCAGATAATAAAAGGAGCATCCCTGATTGGATACCTGAACTTCAGGCCGGGCATAATAATAGGCGGTCACACACAACTGAAAAGACCCCTCAGGCAAAGTTCGGGTCTTTTCATACTGATTGCGGTCATACCCAACAAAGTCCAGATTTCGGGTTTCCAGATAGGGAGCCAGATCTACTCCCGACAGTACCGTTGGTACCCCTGCTGCCAGTGAAATCGGGGGAGGATTATATCCTCGGGCTGTACGGATAATGAGTCGTCCATTCAGATAAATAGAAAAGAAAAGCCTGACCTGATAATTAGCCTGTGACAGGTCTCGCTGCAATAGAATCACACGCAGCTTTTCAGATCCGGGCTGTGCATAGTCTGTCAGGTTGGTACTATATGGCGGAACGAGCTGTACTGTCGATTGCACGGTATAACTATTCTGATTGGACTGTGCCTTTACTTCATAAACTAACCCCAGCACCAGTCCAATGGCAACTAATCCTGAAAACAACAGGAGTTTAGGCAGAAAATGAATCCAAATAAAAGAGGCATTGTATATAGCAACCATTCAACAGAAAGAGAAAGCTCTGGAAATATGAAGAAACAGGCACACTTTCACATGTAACCTACCTGTTACAAACATAGAGTAAAATCAGAACCTGGACCGGTGAATAGTTAACCAATATCAGACATGTACAGAGAGACATAAAAATTAAACCAATTCCCTATATATCCTCTGCTATTTAAAGGACTTAGATAAAACTGATGATACAGACACGTTGATAAAGCGAAACATTATCTTCAGAATCTAAAAACAATCTACAATTTATTACATAAAGGTAAATGATCACACACCCTTTATACCAAAAAACAACAAGAATAAAGAGTTACTTTACACACAATTCTAAAATCCAGTTACAAATAAGTGTTTTACTAACTAAAAAAAGTACTCTATATGAAGTTGACATCTACCTTTTCCGTTCTGGCTGTAGTTGCGTTGTTAATTAGCGGGTGTGCTAAAGATGATGAAGTAGCTCGGGACTTTTCCAAATTCCCTGTTATTTCGTATGATCCAGCTCAGTTAAAAAGCGAGTACACGATGAACGATAGCATTACTCTTTCCATTACTGTCACAGATCAGGGGAAGGGAAAGATAGAAAGCTTTAAATTAACACTCCATAGTGATTCAACAAGCTTAAGCAACAACGGACCTTATGTGGAGCAAACACTTGTTCCCAGCGCATCTTCCTTTACCTATGTGCTAAAAGACAAAGTCAGTACTGTTATTGAAAAAACAAGATCCTACATTCCTCCTTCTACTACTAAAACTGTAGCATTACGATTTTTCACCAATCATGAAAATGCTGAAGAAAACGGTTTCATTTATACAGTAAATCCGATTTTCATTAAGATTAAAAACTAACTATCCTGTTTTTTCTTTTACAAAGCAGAATATATTTTTTATGCAACGGATTTACTGGGGAGTCCTGCTTTTGGTTATTTTTATGTGTGCCTATCCAATTGTTTCACAGGCACAAAATGTACAGGTAACCATTAAAATTACACGAGTAGATTGGAATGGTGTTGGTGATGGAAACGGCTCTGCAGAGCCTCGATTTGCTTTTAAATACAATGGACAGGGCTTGCAATACACCTGTTTTAAATACAGCGGTCGGGGTTCAGGAACCCAATATCCCAATTCCACACTGAGAACGTTTAATTTGCCTATCAGTAATCCATCTTTTTCATTAGAAATGGATGCGTTTGAAAAGGATAAGGCAAACAGTGATGATTGTTATTTTAATGGCAGTGGCGTTGATAAAGATGACTATCATGAAAATGGCTTTTCTGATCCAATCGATTTATATTCCATTCCTCCAGGCGTCTATGGTAAAAATTATTCTATTACCACAAACCATTTTACAGCCTATTTTGACGTTCGGTATTGGATTATAGGTTCTCCAAATACGGTTACTCCGTATACATCTTCACAAATATGCAGTGGAGATCCCTTTACACTCTCTACCAGTGTCAACTCTGTTCGCACAGATGGATTACGCTATATATGGGAATATCAGATACAGGGAGATGAATACACAACTGGCAATCCGGATTATTATCAGTGTATATCGGATTGTAACAACTCAAGCTGGGATAGCGGCATGACTTATGAAGATTGCGAAAACTCATGCTCGTATTATCCTCCTACCATCACAGTAGAAAACTGGAGATCCTTACAAACCACAACTGATCCTTCTGTTACATTTACACCCAATACACTGGTTTCAAATGGAATTCAGACAAATACATCCATTCGCTTCCGGGTAAGAGTTGTTAGTCCGGAAGGGCTTGTAACAACTGATCAAACAACAGGTTTTTATGGTTTTTCTCCTCCATCTCCCTCTGTAGGGAGCTTTAGTACGCTAGCATCCTGCCCCAATAAACCGACGGGCACGTTACAGTTAAACAATGTAGTAAGTCTAAACGGAGAGTACCGGATTATCTTAACACCCAGAAATACTACGCCTGTGGATGTAGATGCCTGTATCAATTCCGGAAATTGTCCTACCCTTTACAAATCGTATCTGACCAGTTTATCCGATATAACGCTAACTGACTTACCACCCGGAGAGCATTTATTATGGGTAACCAATCCCGGTGGCACGATTGGTATCTGTTACAAAACCTATCCCATTACCATCGATACCCATCCAACACTGGCATTAACGGCTTCTGCCCAGAATGTCACCTGTCAGGGAGCGAATGATGGGAAACTCACCTTTGCACATTCCGGAGGATTTGGAGCCATTCATTTTACGATATCAAACACTCAGGGTCAAACATGGAACGAAACCGCAGATGGAACACTAAGCGGGTTACCTCCGGGTTTCTATACTGTCACCGTTACGGACGACAATTGCCAGCAAAGCAATACGAATACAACTGCCACCTTTGAAATAACGGAACCTACCCGTGTAACAGCTACCATACAAACCGAAGGGTCTCAATGTATTGGTTCAGGCAATGGAAAATTAATGGTTCAGGCATCTCTGGGATCAGGCAGCTACAACTATCAGTTACTTAACACAAGTACTCAAAACATTATTGCTGAACAATCCAATCAAACCAATACCTGGCAGCTGAGCACATTAAGTGCCGGATTGTATAAGCTTATCATCAAAGATGCTGCAAGGCCTGCCTGTGAAGGATATGAAACAACCTTTACCATTAGCCAGCCAGCTCCTTTTGTGATCACTAATGTAATCTCCACCAATATTGACTGTAATGGAAGTGCTACCGGAACGATCCAGGTAACAGGGACTGGAGGCATTGCAGAATATCGTACGTTTGTACTGATTCGGAACGGACAGGAAATTACCAATACATCCGGAATATTTGAAAATATACAAGCAGGTAGCTATCAGGTTGCCATCCGCAGTACAATACCTGGTTGCAGTGATCAACTGATCCATCCTACATCCATTGTTATTACCCAGCCCACTCCGATAGCTATAGCGTTGGCAAAAACAGATATTGTTTGTAATGGAGACAAAAATGGTATGGTAACTGCCACTATTTCAGGAGGACAACCTGGATATACTGTAACCTGGGAACAAAAGATCGGTACCGAATGGAATACAGTCACCTCGGGTACCACTCAATCAGAAACTCAGCTCACCGAACAGAATGGAGGTATCTATCGGGTAAAGGTAACTGACAGCAAGAATTGTACATCATATTCAGATGCCATTGAAGTTTTGGAGCCGCAACCACTGGCATTTGCCAGCGTTGAACAAATTCGTCCCGGATGTGTTAGCACGCAAATCAACCTTGCTGTCACTATTACTGGTGGAACACCTCCCTATCGGACAGAATACAGCCCTGTCAGCAGCAATAACTTCACTGTATTTACACAGGAAACCCTAATCCCGGTTGGATCTTACAAAATCCGGGTATTCGACTCCCGCAATTGTCAGCTTGACTATCAGCAAACTATTACCGTAACCGAAAATTCACTTGATATCAAAGTGACTAACTATCCGGTTTGTTACAAACAAACCAATGGAAAGATCCGGTTGCAGGTATCCGGTGGATTTCCACCCTATCAGTATTCTATTGATAATGGACAAACATTTTCTTCCAGTGCTACTTTTGATAATGTAGCATCAGGCACCTATGCGATCTTTGTTAAAGATTCCCGCGGATGTTCTGCCAATACAACAGCTACGATCATTCAGCGAACAGATACACCGGAATTAAACTTTTCCGTGTCTACCCGTCAGAATGCACTGGATACATTGGTTCTTTCTGAAATCAGTATACCCAAACCCGATTCAGTAACATGGGTATTTGACGAACAGGCTCAGATCATTGATCCAAATCCGAAGGAACCCAAAATTAAATTTGATAAGGAAGGCTCCTATACTATTGCCATGACAGGCTGGTTTGGAGGATGTGAATATACACTTACAAAAGTATTGCAGCTTCAACCCTTTGATCCAACAGTACCTCCTGCCACTCAAATCACCAACCGACCATTGAGCCAGTTTAAGGTATCTCCAAACCCCACCACCGGAAAGTTTGTCGCAGAAGTTTCCATGCTTCGCAAGCAACAACTGGTAATCGTTTTGTATGATATGCTGGGCAATGAGAAATACCGGAAACAATGGAATGATGTTAAATCAGTTACAGAAGAGATCACATTAGTAAACCCAGCGAGTGGCATTTATATGATACGTGCCATTACCAATAATGATGCTCGAGAAATTAAACTGGTAGTTAGCCCAACAGGCCAGTAGGTTTCCAGATCCCATAGTGTATGACTAAGCAATCTATCCGTTATTTATTTCTGTGTCTTGTCTTTTCGCTAACGCTGATTCAGACAAAAGCACAGAATCTGGAAAGTTTTGGTGTTAAAAAAGGAATAAAAGCGAACGGTTCTTTAAATCTGAATGCTATTGGCTATACAGCAAGTGGTATTCCCGTACGCAGAGATCCGTTTGCCTGGTTTGTATCTGGTAACCTGACACTGAATCTATTTGGGTATGCAGCACCGTTTTCATTCAGTTATTCAAATACTAGCCGCAGCTTTACGCAGCCTTTCAATCAGTTAAGCTTTGCTCCCCAATACAAATGGGTCAAGACGTATATTGGATACAACTCTATGACCTTTTCACAATACACCTTATCAGGACATGTGTTTTTGGGAGGAGGCGTAGAACTTACACCCAAAAACTGGCGTGTGGCAGCCATGTATGGACGACTGAGAAAAGCTGTTCCATTCAACCTCACAGATACGACTGAGAACTACAACGCATCCTATAAGCGAATGGGCGTAGGATTTAAAATTGGGTATGAGAAAGATAATAATGGAATCAATGTAACACTGTTTCATGCAAAAGATGACATTCAGTCTATTCCGTATGTCCTCTATAACAGCAATCTGACACCCAAACAAAATCTGGTAGCAGGCATCTCCGGACGCAAGAAACTTTTTGAAAGAGTTTCACTCGAAGCAGAATATGCCTATTCTATTCTAACCAATAACATTTTATACAATCCACAAGCTGACACCTTATCGGTTGATTCACTGCGTATACCTGAACCTGATTATTTTCTGAAAGGAATCATCCCTTCAAATGCCACAACCCGACATTTTTCAGCCTATAACATGTCCGTGGGATATCAGGGCACAGGCTATGGTATTCAGGTACGTTATGAAGAGGTAGCACCCGAATACCAGACTCTTGGTGCATATTATTTCAATAATGATATGCGTAATATCACGCTTATTCCCAGCTTTCAACTATTTCAGGGTAAGTTAGGTCTGAATGCAAATGTCGGCTGGCAATACAATAACCTGGCAAAGCTTAAAGCTTCTACAACCAAACGGTTTGTAGGTGCCTTTAATGCGGCCTTTACGCCTAATGAACAATGGTCCTTTTCAGGAAACTACTCTAACTTTACTACTTTTACCAATATCCGCCCTCAGACTGATCCGTTTTTCAGAAACAATCTGGACACATTGAATTATTATCAGATCAACAATACATTCAATGGCATGGCAAGTCATAACTTCGGAGATAAAGAACGCCGTCATGCTATTATATTTAATGGATCTTATCAAAAAGCAAGTGATGTGGCAGCCTATGAAGGTGGAAATAATAATCTGTCTGATTTCTATACAGGAAATATATCCTATTCACTCACACTTGTTCCAAAAAATATAACCCTTTCTGCCTCTGCCAACTACTATACCAGCAGAATGGCAACCGTAACCACTCGTTACTGGGGTCCCAATGCCAGTGTGACTACATCTTTTCTGAATAAAACCCTTCGGTGTACCTATGCGGGTTCGTTTAATAAAAATACAACAAATGGATTAAACAGTGGGGCTGTGCTTAACAATAGAGTTAACATAGGCTACACACCTGCAGCCAAGGAAAAAGAAAGGGGCAAACATACGTTTTCGCTAGGTCTGAATCTATTGCGAAAATCACCTACCACCACTGAACTTTCAAAAACTCCTGCCTTTACTGAGTTTACGGCAACTACAAACTATTCGTATTCTTTTTAAGAATACGAATAGAAGATCCTGATAGCAGAACAGGGAGGATTAATTCCTTTATCTACATCCCCCTCTGTCTCACAAAAGATATGGGGCAGCATAAACATCAGCAACTACTATTACTGAGAGTACTATTTTATAGTCTGATTTACTCTTTTAATTTGAACAGCTATAAATAATGGGAAGAAAACTAATCTTTTTTGTATAACTTCTAACAGGAAACTGTACTATTCTACGATCTGCATACATCTTTCTTTACTATACCCATTACCACACAACTCTATTTGACGAATCTTTTCTTTTCCATAAGTGCTTAAATTCCAATCAAGGGTCTTACTAAAACTCTTTGTATATTGAAGCTTATCTGCATAGACCTTAATTTCTACCTTATTACTATAAACTAAAAGAAGATGACTTAAATGTCCGGGAGGCTCATCCATTAAAACATGCTCTCTATATTCTTTAATTATTGGACTTGTAATAAATGATATGACAGTTTTTCCTTTAAAAGCTTTCATATTAACTTTTAGTAGCTTTTTCAATAAGTTTTTTTCTTTGCTACTCAGCCCTGAAGTATCTATTGTTTGAATAGATTTTTGGGATTGAAGTTCAAATGAAGGTAATTTCTCGTTACCATTTATAAATCCACAATAGATAGTCAGAAATAAGATAGGGAGTATTATAAATGCTCTGGTAATACTCATAGTAGGTTAAAGGTTTGCGTTGTTTATAATAATTTAGTCTAATACTAAGAGAAGCTTTAGTTGCTTACTATCAATTTACCTTTTGATTTGAACAGATTACAAATAAGAGGAAGAAAACTGCTCCTTTGTTAATTCATATAATACATGACGACAAAGCATACTATCCTTATCAACTTTCGGATGATCAAAATCTTTGACATAGGACATTCCAAGTCGCTGCATCACCTTCTCTGACCTGGTATTTAGTTTGGCAGTAAACGATACAATCTTATCAAGATTCAATGTTTCAAAACCAAATTTCAAACAAGCATTAGCAGCTTCTGTGGCTATTCCTTTTCCCCAGAATTCTTTTCGTAATCTCCAGCCAATCTCTACACAAGGAATAAAGTCACTTTCAAATGACGGAATCATCAAACCTGTAAAGCCAACGAATTCGGTTGAAGCTTTGTCTTCAAGTACAAACAATCCAAAGTGGTGTTTGTCAAAATGAGTTGTGATTCTTTCTACAAAAGATAAGGTCTCTTTTTCTGATAGTGTTTTGGGAAAGTATTTCATTACCTCAGGATCTTGATTCATTTCTACAAATGGCTTAATATCCTTCTCCATCCATTTTCTCAGAAGTAGTCTGTCTGTAACCAGTGAGTCCAAAATCATGATATAGTGTGTAAACAGTATCTTATTTCATAAGAAGACTCAAGTATATACTCTGTTCTCTAAAAATACTAGTATGTATTGCCTGCACAAAATCATTCACTTTCACAACCTATCTTCAGATTAAATTGTTATCTTGTGGAACCCAGCCAGATGTCCCATGAGTCAGAGCCCGATTGATTTGATTATGATCAAATCTGTGAAACAGATCCTAAAAGATCCAGAGATTCATTCTCTTTTTTGCGATTACATGCGGAATGTACTGGCGTATAAACAGATTTTTATTCTACCTTCTGAAATAAAACAGATAACCGAATGGGAACTGATTCGGGAACGGCTGGAAATAAGTCGTCAGCGACTAGACCTCACACTTCAGTTACACACTGAATTCTGTTCCATTTGTAAATTCATTATGCAGTTAGGGCGCTTACCCGTATCAGAGATCGATAGAATTCTTGATATTGTAGACATACGAAGGCGTTACAGGCCCTAACCTGTGACAGCCTTACGCTAGCTACAATCTACCTATTTCAAGTTGAGCTGTTCCATTTTTTATGTAATAAAATTCCGTTCAACAAAAAAGTGTATACTTTTTGAGTTTGACTCAGGAATTTCTGTAATTTACCAACATCTCTGCCATATGTATAGATAATCATACATTTTTGCAGGTCACTAAGTGGCTCTGGTATGTATCAAGGCTAAGATATGGTAACATCTCTGCAAGCATTCCAACTATATAACACCAATCACTAGGCACGGTATACTAAAATCAGTCCAACAGGATTTACTTACTCTTACAAACAATACACAACATCTATGAAAGGCCAAAAGAAAAAAAAAGAACAAGCCTCATCTGGTTATTCAAGTGAACGCAATGCAGATTCACAGTACGCAAAAATCAGACGGTTAATTAACAAAGAAAAGGACAAAGCCCCTCTGGATCAGGAAGACCTACCCGAAGATACAACTGATAGTGATGACAGTGATAACTAATACGGAAAACTCAGAAATTACTGTCTAATGGTGGTAGGAACATTTTGCTTTATGTAAGTGCTCACATAGAAAATGTTCCTACCATCAATAGTTAAAAATGTTGGGCCTTGCAATTAGAAGTTATACTTTTTTTAATCTTCTCCTTCTGCACTATTTTTCATTTTCATCAGTAAGGCATAGGCATTTTTAGTTACCAGTTTTGTGGCGGTGGTAATGCCTGGAGCATCTATCTGTTCAAGATCACCATTGGTATTACCCGGTACCACACGTTTCATATAAAATGTATTCTGCTCTTTCTCCTCAAATACATAAAAACTATTTTGCCAGCGTACCACAGCATCTTCATGCACAGTCAGAGCGGTTTTATTCTTCACAGCTACGTCTGCATTCATAAACATACCGGGCAACAGAGTAGCATCAAACTGCTTAAAGTGGCAATGTATAGTAGCCATTCTATCCTGGTCCAGATGTTTACTAATCAGTAAAATTTCAGCTTCATATTTTTTATCCGGATTCTCATTGTTGTAGGCTATCACTTTTTGTCCTACAGACAAATGATTGATGTCTTTCTCAAATACATTTAGTGCCAGGTGTATATCTTCAGGGTTAACCAGTTCAAAGAGTACATCTGTTGGAGAAGTATATTTTCCAATGTTCACATTGACCTTTGTTACAAAACCATTTATAGGTGATAGAATATTTACGGTTCTGGAAATGTTATCGGCGGTAAGCCGGCTAGGATTGAGTCCAATCAGTTCCAGCTTTTCAGCCAGAGCCCGTGTATTGATACGCTGGCTTTCCAATTCAGCTTTACTTTGCTGAAATACTTTATCACTACTTGCCTTACTGACATTGAGCTCCTGCTGACGTGCATATTCAGTGCTTGCCAACTGGAATTTTTCCTTAGCAGATAAATAATCTTGTTGCAGTTGAATAAACTGCATATCTTCCAATACACCCAGTACCTGTCCTTTTCGTACATGCATTCCGGGTAGAAGATCTGTCTTTCTCAAATAGCCACCCAAGGGAAAACTTACACTTACTGCGCTTTGTGGAGGAACATCAATAGTACCTTGTAGTTGAAGTATACCATTCACCAGAGTGGTTTTGGGTGTACCTACTTCAATACCTGCATTTTTAATCTGTTCAGTGGTCAGTTTTACTATATTGGTATCAGCAGGTGCTTGTTCAGAAGCTGTTTCTTTTGCGTTCTCCTGATTCTGACAAGCTGCTATTGTCAAAACAGCAAGAAAGAAAATTATATATTTTTTCATAGTCTGTCTGTGTTTTATAAGTTTAGTAATTTTTGGGCCTGGATAACTGATTGATTATAGCTATTGAGCATATCCAGATACTCATTTTTAATTCCAATGGCCTGATCCACCAGAATTACCCATTGCAGGTAATCAATCTCCCCTCCGATAAACTGTGTGTCAGCGGTAGTAATAATAGTAGTAGCATTCTCTAATCCCTGTTGCTGATAATATTCCAGACTGTTAGCATACTTCTGCACCTGTTCATAGGCAGTTTGCCATTCTGTCTGTAGTTGCGATAACCTGTAATCGCTTCGTTTCTGTGCTATCTCCCATTCTACTTTTGCAGCATTTATTTTAGCAGATTGGGCTCCAAAAAACAGAGGTATGCCAATACCTGCGCTGACATAGCTAAATCGTTTACTTGTTGGAAAATAGGTATCCTGCCCATTCACAATCTGATAACCCGCTATACTCTGGTTGTTATAGCCTACTATAAGATCAGGAAGGAGTCTGGATTTTTCGGCTCGCCATCGCCATCGGGCTGCTTCTGTCTGGTGCCGTGTAAGCGACACTTGGGGCAGTTGATCTAACGAAACGGATTGATTGAGAGCAAAAGGAATGCGAATACTATCTGAGACTGGTAGGTATTGCGAATTGTCACCCAGCAACAGATTAAACTGGCGCATTGCGATAGTGATATCGGAAGAGATCATCCGCAACTGATTCGCTATCTGCTGACGATGAGACTGGGCAGTTGTTTTTTCCAAAATGTTGGTCTCACCCGTCTTGAATCGCAGACTGGCTTTGGACTCAAACAACAGATAAATGCTGTCAGCATAGTGCAACAGCTTTTGTTTTTCATGCAGCCAAACCAATTCATAAAACAACTGTCGCACATTGGCTTTTAGATCAAGCTCTGTTAGTTTGGTTTCGGCCTGTGCTGCCAGATAATTTTCACGTAATGAGTTTTTTTGATTACTGTATACAGACGGAAAGCTGATCGACTGGCTGATGCCAAACCGGGTATCATTCTGTATACTATTCATCTGGCCATAATCAGCAGATAGCTGTGTTTTGGCGAGTTCAAAAGAACTTCTTTGGCGTATGCTTTCGGCTTTTTCATTCAGTCGGGCACCCTGTACCTGCAAATTGTGCTCTATTGCTAATGATACAGCCTGATTAATACTGATTGGAGTAGTTGGGGTAGTCTGCCCATTGGCAACTATAACACTAAAAAACAATAGTATAGTCGCTGCTACTGTCTGGCTAGGCTTTGCTTTGGATTTGCTTTCAAACATCAGATACAAGGCTGGTAATACAAATAATGTCAGCAAAGTAGCAGTGATCAAACCACCTATCACCACAGTAGCCAATGGACGTTGTACCTCTGCACCAGCTCCATTACTCAGCGCCATGGGTAGAAAACCCAATGAAGCCACGGCTGCTGTCATCAGAACTGGCCTCAAACGGTTGCGCGTTCCCTGCATCACCAGTTGTAAGGTATCTACTATCCTGTCTTCTTTTTTGAGGCGATTAAACTCTGAGATCAATACGATGCCATTTAATACAGCCACACCAAACAAGGCAATAAAGCCCACTCCTGCTGAGATACTGAAAGGCATACCCCGCAAAGCCAATGCAAACACACCTCCTATAGCAGATAACGGTATGGCTGTATAAATTAAAGCCCCTTCTTTTACAGAAGAAAAAGCAAAGTAAAGCATCACAAAAATGAGTAGCAGAGCCACAGGCACGGCAATACTCAGTCGTTGTTTGGCCTGTTGTAGGTTTTCAAACGCCCCTCCATAGGTAATAGTATATCCAGGTTCCAGTTTTACCTTCTGGTTTATTTTCTGCTGGAGTTCTTCAACAATAGATTGCACATCGCGTCCTCTGACATTGAAGCCAACAGTAATTCTGCGTTTAGCATTCTCTCGCTGAATCTGATTAGGGCCTTCTACTTCATCTATAGCAGCTACCTGATACAGTGGAATCTGATTCCCACGGGTAGTAGCAATCATCAGGTTTCTCACATCTGCAATATTCCTCCGTCCTTCACTCCCTACACGTACCACCAGATCAAATCGTTTCTCGCCTTCATAGATTTGTCCGGCAGCTGCTCCAGCAAAAGCAGCATTGACAGTACGGTTTATCTCTTCAATATTTAATCCATATTTGGCAATCTCTGCCCTATTGTATCGGATAACGACCTGCGGCATACCTGTTACCTTTTCAACATACCAGTCTGCTGTTCCACCTACCGTTTTGCTGATAGTACCAATCTGTTCTGCATAACGGGCAAGTGTATTAAGGTCTTCGCCAAATACTTTACAAACCACATCCTGTTTGGCTCCTGTCATCAGTTCATTGAAACGCATTTGAACAGGAAACTGAAATCCTTGAGTCACTCCTGGAATAGCATTTTGCACAGCCTCCGACATTTTGGAAGCCAGTTCAGGGAAGCTGCTGGCACTTGTCCATTCAGATTTGTCTTTCAGCACAATGATCATATCTCCTCCTTCGATGGGCATAGGATCAGTAGGAATTTCGGCACTCCCCACACGCGATACAATCTTTTCTATTTCTGGAAACTTCTTCTCCAGCACCTCTCCTATCTGTTGAAAACTCTTGATAGTAGTAGACAAATTGGTTCCTACCAGAAGCCGCGTTTCTACTGCAAAATCTCCTTCTTCCAGTTGGGGAATAAACTCTCCTCCCATGTTGGAAAAGATAACTACAGCCAATGCAAATAATCCAAATGCAGACAAAACCAATGTCTTCCGAAATTGTAGTGCTTTCCCCAACAACCGTTGATACAGGTTTTCAAGTTTGTCCATTACTCTGTCAGAAATCGTTGGCTTATGAGATAGCTTTTTGCTGATGAAAAGTGAGCTAATCATCGGTACATAGGTAAGCGAAAGAATAAAAGCTCCCATAATGGCAAAAGCTACTGTCTGTGCCATAGGTTTGAACATCTTTCCTTCGATCCCTTCCAGCGAAAGAATAGGCAGATAGACAATCAGAATAATAATCTGTCCAAATACGGCAGCATTCATCATTCGCGAAGCGGAACCTGCTACCTCCTGATCAAGTTCCTCCTGAGAAAGTATATTGACATGCTGGTATCTTTTTGAGAAATGCAGGTGATGGAGAATAGCCTCTACGATGATCACAGCCCCATCGACAATCAAGCCAAAATCCAGTGCACCCAGACTCATCAGGTTGCCGCTCACACCAAATGTATTCATCATAATGATGGCAAAGAGCATAGCCAGTGGAATTACCGAAGCCACAATCAATCCTGCCCGCAGATTACCCAGGAAGATTACCAGCACAAAAATCACAATCAACGCCCCTTCCATTAAATTATGTTCTACTGTGCCAATGGCATTATTTACCATTTTGGTACGATCCAGAAAAGGCTCAATCACAAGTCCAGCAGGTAGTGTCTTCCGGATTTCCTCAATACGTTGTTTTACATTCTGGATTACCTCAGAGGAATTCTCTCCTTTCAGCATCATCACAATAGCACCCACTACTTCACCATTGGGATAAAAAGTTAAGGCACCATAGCGGGTAGCAGCCCCTAAACGGATAGCTGCTACATGTTTTATAAGTACAGGTGTTCCATCTGTTGTATTTTTTACAACAATGTTCTCAATATCAGCAATACTTCCTGCAAGTCCCTCACTGCGGATATACATAACTGTAGGCCCTTTTTCAATGTAGGCGCCACCTGTATTCTGATTGTTAGTCTTCAGGGCGTTAAAAACATCTGCAATCGTTAATCCCAATGATTTAAGCTGATAAGGATTGATAGCAACTTCATATTGCTTGAGTTCACCCCCAAACGTTGAGACATCCGCAACCCCTTTTGTTCCCAGTAACTGCCGACGTACAATCCAATCCTGAATCGTACGCAGGTCAGCCAATGAAAACTTGTCTTCATATCCATTCTTTGGACGAAGGACATACTGGTAGATTTCACCCAGGCCGGTAGAAACAGGAGCTAGTTCGGGCTTGCGGGCATTTTCATTGATCTCTATTTGTTGCAGGCGTTCAGTTACCTGCTGACGTGCCCAGTAAATATCTGCATCGTCCTCAAAGACCACACTAATCAGCGACAATCCAAAACGGGACAAACTACGGCTTTCTTTCAGATGTGGGATATTACTGATGGCTTGTTCAATAGGAAATGTAATCAGTCGCTCTACATCTTGTGCTCCCAATGCAGGAGCCGTAGTAATAATCTGCACCTGATTATTGGTAATATCAGGTACGGCATCTATAGGCAATCGGCTCACTTCATATACACCGTAGACAATCCAGAGTGCAATGAATAAGCCAATAATCAGTTTATTCTTAACTGAAAATTGAATGATCTTATCAAGCATGGTTTGATGAATAGTAAATTGCAGAAAAGCGTGTATAGCTATGCGATCTTTGCTCTGAGCTGAATGCTACAGAACAAATAGCCTACATAACCCAACACACGAAAATGGTTGGAGACAGAATGATTAAAGACTGAGAACAACAAAGCTGTAATCACAGTCAGTAGCCACTATCCTGAATACCAGAAAAGTACCTCTATCAAAAAGTACTAAAACTGCAATTTACGCACATGGAGGCCTGAATGGGGCAGGTAGGCTGGGATCTGGATGAAACTGGGACTTATACACAGGTTCATCTTTGGGGAGAATTTGTATAAATGTCTGATTATACGATATACGCACAGGAGGCATAAACAAGACCTGTTGCGAATGGGTATTGATCTTTTTAAAAGGCAATTGCATATCCCGATCATTGTCCTGATCATTCATATCTTCTCCCCAATAGTGCATAGACAGAAAATCAAACAAACTGATGTTTTGATCCCGTTGTTTATGCTCTTCATAATGCTGGAAGAAGACAGGAAGTTTCAGAAACTGATCTAATAACGAACTATCCGTTATCAGTAAAAGGATCAATATGTGAAGACACAATTTTCTCACAAATGCAAAAATAACTTTTAATTCAGCTTAGGCAAATATTTATATACAAACTTCCTCTTTGGCTCCTATTGCCCATATTAACAAATATATAACTCAAAATAGTTAGAACTCACACATATTTACACCCACACTCTTTACAGAATCAGATTTACAAAAAAGTAAAACAGGATGAGTAACTACTATCTTGTATTCTCACAATGGCTAATTATATTAATTCTAAACAAATGGCTGACAATCAATACATAGATTTTTATCTAAAAAAATCCTACGTAGATATTACATCTGTAAGGACTTATCGAAATCTCAGGTTACTACCTAGTATAGGAACCTATTAATAGTAACAGATCACCATTCGTATGAATCCATTTCTGAATCACTTATTGTATTTTCTTAAACCAAAAGAAAAATACCAGGAACGTTCCCTGCGTGCAGTAATTGTTTATCAGTTTCTGGTTATATGTATGGGTGTCTTTTTTCTGGCAGCGAGTGTTGATTATATTCTAGGTATATACTGGTTGGGAGTGCTGAGTACAGGCTGGGTTTGCCTATTCCTCGGACTCTTGTATATGCACTATAAGGGATTCTATCATTGGATTACATCTATTGCCATTATAGCCATCAATTTTCTTATTTTTATTCATGATGCCTTTTATGGTGTTTTGGCAGGTGTTTCTTACTTCTTCTTTCCCCTTCTGTTTGCTGTATTCTCAACAATCACATTTAAAAATAAAAACTTCTTTTATTTCCATCTGCTTCTCACCATTATCTGTTGGTTTACAACAGAGATAACAGAACACTCTTTGCTTTTATATACTGGATTCTCAGTAGATACACTTCACAAAGTACATATATTCTGTATGGTGCTGGCGCTAATCGCTACATTGTGTTTTGTCTATTTCATTTTTGCCCAAATACGCCACAATGCAGTGATACAGGAACGGGAACGTCTGAAAAAAGTGGTAGACAACAATAACCAATATATTATTCTTGTTGATACCAATAGAAAAATAGAACTTTTCAATAAAAGGTTTTATGACTTTTACAGAGAAGAATACCAGATAACACTGGAAGTAGGAAAAGACTACATTTCCTATATCCATCCATACAATCTGGTGGGGTTTGAAGAAGGATTTAGAAATGCGATGACAGGAACTATTTTTCAGAAGGATATTCTCTTTCAGAAAAGTACGGAAACCACGTGGATGACTGCTCACTTTGTACCTATCAGTAACAAAGACAATGAGGTAGTCAGTGTAGCCATCTCGTTACTGGATATATCCGAAAGAAAAAACTTTGAAAGAAGTCTGCAGGAAACCAACAACAAACTACAACAGGCAAATCAGGAATTAGATCAGTTTATTTACAGATCTTCTCATGATATGAGAACACCCATTGCCTCAACTATGGGATTACTGGATCTGTTGGAGGATGAAGCAGATGAAACCGAGCGACAGTCATATATTGCTCTTATTCATAAAAACACCTACAAACTGGATCAGTTGCTAATTGACATTGCTCAATATGTAAAAATAAAGCATCAAAAGATTGCATCTACCTCTATCCATTTTCGGGGACTCGTTCAGACTATTGTGACTGATATCAAGCAAAAAACAAAAGATGACTCTATTCACTTTCAGTTAGATATCAGACAGACAGATACATTCTACAGTGATGAGGAGCGTATACGGTCAATCATTACCCATCTGGTATCGAATGCTGTTGCTTACCGGAATACATCCATTCAGTCTCAGATATCCCTTACTGTTGATGTTTCGGATAAGGTTAAAATCTTTATCAAGGATAATGGGATTGGGATTGAAGAAGAGTACCAGCACAAAATTTTTGATATGTTCTTTAAGGCATCCATACAATCTACCGGCTCTGGTTTGGGGCTCTATACAGTAAAAGAAGCTGTACGAACACTTGGTGGGTTTATTCATATGCAATCTGTAGCAGGTGCGGGTACATCCTTTATGGTTGAAATTCCCAACCAGGAGGTTTCCAGACAACCCAGAAAGAAGGTAAAAAAGTCTCCCCAACTTGTATCGACTCTCTCTTATACTCTGTAGCTCTATCAGAGTTTACTCTAACAGAGTTTACTCTATTAACTCTTCTTATTCTCACAAATGCAGTATCTACTTATTAACTGCGTTTATAGTGAAAAATATCAAGAGAATGTGATGCAACTATTCAGACACAATATGTGTCTTGAGAGCATTACATAGTACTCATAATAAGGTCTTTGCATCTTGTTGCTTTTCATTGCCCCTACAAAACTGAGCAGCTTCAGAACTTTATAAATCATTTGAGAGAGAAGATATCTTCTGTCGTTTTTCTATTTTTTAAACAGAAGAAAATAGTCTCTGGACAAATATCACTTGGGAAGGTATACTTTTTATTATGGCAAAAATCTACTGTTTTCTATTTCTGCTATTTTCTTTTACCCACTGCTTTGCTCAAAAGGAAGCCTCTTTCTGGTTTAATCAATTCTATGGATTGAACTTTGGGCAGTTTCCTCCTACCACTGTGCCACCTGCTCCAGGAAGCTCTTATCATGTAAATCGCGCTTCTGTGGCGGATGCATCTGGTAACTTGCTTTTTTCTACAGATGGGATGAGTTATTTTGATAAAACCGGACAGGTAATGCCTAACGGACAAGGTATTTCTGTAACCTGGGGAACTACGTATCTGCCTGTTATTATTGCTCCAGTACCAGGTAGTACTACTCAATATTATAGTTTTATGGTTCGGCAACCATTAAGTACTACACAGGCAGATTTTGACACCAAGCTACGGTATTCTCTCATCGATATGAGCCTTAATAATGGCAAAGGAGATGTAGTGCAAAAAGATATAGTGATTGCTGATAAACAACATGATGGTTTTACACTGATCAAAACACCCGATGATCCCAACTATTGGCTTATCTCTCAAAGCATGTTTGGAGATACACTAAACGCCTATCGGATAACCCAGCAAGGTATTGCACAAAAACCTGTTATAACTTCAGGACTCAGAGGACTTGGCAATATAAACTCTGGAGGCGTTTTATTAAAATCTTCTCCTGATGGACGTTTTTTAACTCTTTCAGTAGCAGCTTTGCAAACAGGTACAGAAAACCAGAATATGTTAAAAATAGTACGTTTCGATAACAAAACAGGCCTATTTATGCCATTTCGGCAGATTACCCGTTCAGGTGTTTCAAATCCGAATGCGAATCCGTCCATTCAGACGTATTTACAGAGTACAACAGAATTCTCTGCTGATAGTCGCTTTTTGTATGTTGTGGAAGACAGCATATATCAATATATCACTACTCAGAATTTGTTTCAGGTTACCAGTAATAAAACGCTTGTCTGTTATGATCTGACCGCCTCCAATACTGCCTTTTTTGATCAATCACGTCAGGTACTGTTCAAATTTCCAGAAACTCCTTATGATTTTACCGCATTCATGCAATTAACACCACAGAAAAAAATTGTTATATCTGACGTCACTAATATTGACTATGGAATAGTAAAAGCTTTATCCGTTATACAGAATCCTAGTGCATGTACAATAGTTCAAAAAGGTTTTTCTTATCAGTCAATACCCGTAGGGGATCGATTTGCAACCAGTTTGCCAGTATTTCCATCCTGGTATTTTTATGAACCTCCTGCTAAAAACGATTTTGCAGGACCTAATGCATCGGTATGTAATCACCAATCTGTAAAGCTAGGCACAACCCCTCGCCCTAATTATACATATAATTGGCAACCTGCCGGATTGATAAGCAATGCCAATACGGCCAATCCAACCTATCAACCCTCTATTCCAACTACCAGTGCGAACGACACCGTTCAGTTTTATGCAAAGATGACTGATCCGACTGGATGTGTTTACTATGATTCAGTACAGGTGATTGTCAAAGGAGTGAATACGTGGAAGATACAGGGGAGCCGATCTGTATGTCCGGGTGTGAAAGGTGTATCCTACTGGATTGAAGATAAATGGAAAGGAAAACAGATTACCTGGCAGGTGCAAGGTGGCACGATTGTCTCCGGACAAAACACAGATACCATACGAATAGACTGGAATACATCTAATTTGCAGGCCTCTGTTTCGGCTATCTCTATCAATACAAACGGGTGTCAGGATAATATAAATCCGTTTCCGGTTAAAGTATTCAAGTACCTGGAAACCGAACAACCCAAAGGACGTGATACGTTATTATGTAGCCAATGGATTGAAATGTATCATATCCTACCTACCAATGGCTCAGTTTATGACTGGCAGGTAATTAATGGACAGGTAATTGCCGGACAAGGATCGGCACAGGTTACCATTCGTTGGGAACCAACCATGCAGGCTGGCAAGGTATGGATCAATGAAAGTGTGAATACTCAGCTGGAAATTTGTTTTGGTCGTTCAGATACTCTGACAGTCATAAACCCGAAGACTGTTGGCAATGAAAATGTTCATTTATACAATGTGAGTGGTGTGCTGAACCAACCTGATCAACTGAAACTGCAATATGTTATTCAGAAAACGCCCTTTTATCTCCCTGAAGTACTGATACAGACGAGAATCCTGGGGCAACTCAACTGGCAAAATGCAGGCACGACAACTGCCAATAGCCAAACAACATTCATTACTAATCAACCACTGGATAGCCTGGTTTCAGAATACCGCCTGGTGGCATTTACTATCTGTGGAGACTCTGCTATATCTGAAATACACCGCAATATTCTGTTACAGGGAACAGGAATGGAAACAGACAAGAAAATAGTTCTTACCTGGAATCCGTATACAACCTGGTCAGGAGGCGCTGCATCGTATGAACTTTTCAGGAAACTGGATGAGGACTCTGACTTCCTATCTTTCAAAACATCTACTCTACCTCAGGCAATTCTACCCGGTACAACAGAAGGGTTCCAGTATTGTTTTTATGTGACAGGTCAGTCTACTAATGGAATCTATCAGTCCTTATCCAATCAACTATGCCTCACGTTTGAAAATCCCCTATTTATACCTAATGTCATCACTCCGGATGGGGATGGAAAAAATGACACCTGGTATCCTGAGCCGTTAAACCTATACTCTGCTAACCAGGTACGTATTGTGAATCAATGGGGTATTAAAGTTTTTGAAGCCAGAGACTATCAGGGTGACTGGGGCGCGGCCAATTTGCCATCTGGGGTATATTACTATGAGTTTATAGCTACTGAACGGAAGCAGGCTTTTAAAGGTTTTTTACAGGTATTTAAGTAAATTCTATCACCTGCCTACCAAAAAGTTGTATCCTACTCCTTTAATGGTGATTATCTGGACAGAGGTGTCTTCTTTCAGGTAATCACGCAACTTGGTAATATATACATCCAGATTACGGGAATTGAAAAAGGAATCATCGTCCCATACCCGCAATAGAATATCTTTGCGGTTAACGGTAAAATTCTGATTTTCGGCCAGGATAGACAACAGTTCAGTTTCTCTATATGAAAGCTTCCTCAGCTTGTCGCCCAGCTTCAATTCGTATCGTTGTGGGTTAAACTCGTATCGGCCAATAGAGATGGTTTGAGAGGAAACCTGGCTTTTCCGGTAGGTTATCTGCAATAGATTTTGCATACGAACAATCAACTCTTCCATACTGAATGGCTTTTTGATGTAATCGTTTCCTCCTGCCTGAAATCCTTTCAGTAGATCTTCCGTTTGAGTTTTAGCTGTCAGAAAGAGAATAGGAATCTGGGCATTCTTTTGCCGGATAGAAGTAGCCACTTCATAGCCATCTTTGTTTGGCAACATAATATCCAGTACACAAATATCTGGTTTGTATTCTTCAAACAAACGAGATACCAGTTGACCATCTGCCACCATACAGACATCAAACGACCGGCTTTCGAGGCTTTCTTTTACGATTTTACCCAGAAACGGCTCGTCTTCTACATATAACACCTTAGTTTTCTGCATATACTTTGGGTAGATAAATGGTAAAACAACTGCCTTTGTTGGGTTCACTTTGTACTTTTATTTGTCCGTTGTGCTTTTCAATGACCTGATTCACATAATTTAGTCCCAGGCCATACCCCTTGGCATTGTGAACATCACCTGTAGGAACACGAAAGAACTTCTCGAAGATCTTATGTTGGAACTCCATTGCGATTCCGATACCATCATCCTGTACAGATACTTCAATCTTATCCCATAACTCCCGTAAAAGAATGGTAATAGAGGGCTGTTTACGGGTATACTTTAATGCATTGTCAATCAGATTGTATACTACGTTAACCAGGTGAACTGTATCACCTCTCACAGAAAATTTGTTTCCTTCTCTGGTAAATACAACCTCAGCACCCAGCTTTTCATATTGCAACTGCATAGATTGTTGTACCTGTTCAATCAGTTTTTCCATATCTATGGTATCCCACTGAATATCGACTCCACTGTTTTCAAATACAGCCGTCTTCAATATCTTATCTACCATGATATTGAGTCGATTCAATTCCTGATGGGATATTTCCAGGTATTCTTTGGTTTGAGTAGGGTCTTGTAATACGTTAAAATTTCTCAATGCCTCGATGGCAATCCCTACTGTGGTAATAGGTGTTTTGAGTTCATGTGTAATATTACTAATGAAGTCATTTTTCAGCTGATTGAGGCGTTTCTGTCGTTGGAAGTTGCGGTAAATCAGAAAGAACGAGAAAGAGGTAATCAGTGTCAGAAAAACAGAAAATATCAGTTGAGGTAGACTATGGCGAAACAGATACATTCTGTATTCAGGAAAATAAGCCATGTAATTTGTTCGGCTTGGGAATCCTACAAATAATTCTGTTTGTATACCCGTGGCTTTGGTTGAAGGTCTACCAGCAGGCAAACGTAGTACCTGAAAAGGTAAGTCAATATTGGCCTTAATCAGTGACTGCTGATAGGGTTTCGCAATAGCACCAACCGGAATAGAATCTATATCCAGTTTAACCAAAAAATTATAATTCCCATTTTTCTTTCGTAGTGCACCAATATTCTCTGCTATACTTCCCAATACTTTCTCTGAAGAGTCCAAACGCTGATCAGAACTGATAAAGATCTTTACCTGAGTCTTATCGGGTAATGTATCCATCACAGAACTGACGCCTTTCATCCGATGGTTTTGAATCAATACCCTTTCTGATCTGTGTTCAAATTCCAATGGGAGTTGTCCTGCTGGTACCAGAGACGGGCTGACACGGTGAAAAATCGTATCTGCTTTAATGAGCTTCATATTTTTTCGAACCACAGAATCCTGAAGATCCATCATCGTAGTACGGAAAAGAGTATTCGCGTCCTTGTACAGGATTTCGTATTGCTCGTTATAGACTTTCTGCAGCCAGATAACCTGAAACAGCAGCAACAGCACAAGACTACTGCTCATCAGCAAGATGGAAAGATATGACCGTTTGGAATGTTTCATACTATGACAAATGTACATGCTAATCATCAATATAAGGATTTCCTTTAACCTTAATTAACATTGTTTTCAGGTTCGTTAACCATACTTGTACTACAAGCAGAATAGCTTTGTCCAAACAAAACAAGTCCACTATGAAAAAGCTATTTCTTCTGATTACTCTTGGGATCACTCTAACCAGCTTTGGGCAGAACCAGGAGGGTGTTATTACCTATGCCGTCACTGTTAAAATCATGCGTCCTCCAGGACAGGCACCTGCCAATATGCCACCACCACCTGTATTTAAAAATCAGCTTCTGTTTACAGGTCAGGAATCACTTTACAAAACCCTTGAGGAAGATAATGAAGAGGAAGAAGAAAACAATGGAGGCATGAGAATCAAGATTAATCGTCCTATAGTAGAGGTATATACTAATCAAAAAAGCCATCAGAAGGTTACTCAACGAGAATTTCTGGGCAAACAATATCTTATCTCAGATACTCTTAAGAACATACCCTGGCAACTAAGCGATCAGACCAAACAAATCCAGGGTATCACCTGCAAAAAAGCTACCTATTACAATGCTGAACGAAAACGCAATCTCACAGCCTGGTATGCAGAAAATATTTATCTGTCATCAGGTCCGGATGGATACTCAGGCTTACCAGGTCTGATTCTGGAACTGGATTCCAACAATGGTGAAATGCTTGCTACTGCAACTAAAATAGAATTACGAAAACTCACAAAAGATGAACTCGTGAAAGCCCCTGTCAAAGGAAAGCCAATCACAGAAAATGAATTCCGCAAGATGCAGGACGACCGTATGCGGGAAATGGAACAACAGGGAGGCAATGTCCGTATTTTCCGGAATTAACCAACCTGTTACATCTGAATTAGTATAGAGCAGCGGACTTCGCTGCTTTTTTGTTTGTAAGCCTATATTATACCCATGCTATTTTATAGGTAAAAAATCAGCATTGTGCATAGTTGTAGTCAAACCCACTGATTGAGTATACTTTAGTTCAGGCAGATTAATACATATAAATCTATACATGAATGGATCAAAAGCTTATCCATTACGTTATCTTGATAAAAACTAGTTTACCGTGAACTCACTCCAAGATTGCTGGTGGACAGATTTCATCACAAAAAAGTTTTTGCATAGAACAAACCGTAAGATTATTATTTGAGCGAAATTCTACCTGTTGAAGATCATAGCCTTGTAACAATAAAAGTACCAATCACATAAATTTATTGCACTAAAATTAGTGACAATTGTATTTTACACATTATTCTTCACTTTTTCCTGGTTCATTTACTCAACTAAAAAATGAACCAGAAAACGCCACTTTTTTAGTTAGCTATTGGCTTACTTTTAGCATATCTCTCCCTTATCGAAAAACACATAATCAATTAATAATCAAGAAAATAACAAAACAATACTGGTCTATTTTCTGGTTCACCTTTAGTTAACTTACTATTTTTCTCTTGATTGGTTCACTGGTTCACTCTCCTATAGGAGAGTGAACCAGTGAACCAATCAAGAGATCAGAATAAACAATAAAGAGGATAGGTGATTATCTGTGATTTTATTTTGCTACTATATTTATATCAATAGGCAGGTTTATATACTTGATAGCCTCAATGGTAAAAGTTGATACTGCTTTATTATACTGTTTATAGGCTACTGACTCATTAAATCAGAAATTTATATTTTTGTCTGTAATAGCCATCCTATTTCTAACCTTACAATCTATATACCATTTTATGAGACACCTCTCATTGTTCTCTTTTTTGATAATCAACATATTATTAGCAACACATTGTACCAGCGAAACAGAAAGTAAACAAACATCCACACAAGCAGTAGTTACACCATCTCTCAAAAGCAAACCATTACTAAAGGATTACATTACGAAAATTCCTCTGATAAAAACACCTGTTACATTCAATAGTAATACTTTTGAAAATATGACGCCCAGAGATGAAAAACTAGCTCAGTTATTTTCTTCTCCAGATAATAATACCTTGGTAGGACGACTATTTTCAACAGATGAATTTGATGCACTTCTATTTTCAGTTCCTGCCGATGGAACATTACCAATGGTCATTACATATGACAAAGCAGGCAATAAAATTGATTCACTGGGCTTGATAGAAATGGGTGGTAGCGATGTAGGATTTGATTGTATAGAACATGTTACTGTCAACCCTGACAGGACGATGCTTCTGATAGATAGTACCACCAGATGGCAGGTGACAGCTGACAATGCTGCTCCTATTGAAGGTAGTGATACGTTAATTGTAACCCAGAAAGTATTTGAGTTACTAGACAATGGCAGATTTAAAAAATCTATCAAAAAATAGAAGTCTTTTAGGATTGTTCTTTAGTATTTGCAATAACAAAGCTACTCACATGTTGGAGCAGTGTTGTCCTTCTTTGGCGAGTAGCTTTATTTTCCTGTCATCTATCCCCTCCGTATCCGCATCATACCGCGCCCTCCAGCTGTAGGGTTGAAGGCCTTGTTTAAAGAGTACGTAAAGCTTAGCATAAAATATCTACCTAGCGAACTAATGCGTTCCTGTTCCAGATAGTTAACCGAAGATCGCTGATTTACCCCTAGTGAACGATCCAGCAGGTTTATACAGGAGATTTTTAGTTCACCCCGTTTGTTCTTCAGAAATAATCGGGAAAGCGATACATTCCATACAGGCACCTGCTGATTAAAGGCATTGGTTAAACTATGGTATATATAATAGTTCAATGTTGTATTCAGCTGAAAGTTCTTTAACAAGGTCGCATTAGCCTCAGCAGTGTAGGTTTCATTCAGGAAAGCCTGATTTTGGTCTTTGTTAAATTCATACTTAGTCTGCTGATAGCTCACATTGGCACCCAGAGAAAGATCAAGGATTTCCTTAAAACGGTAGTCATAAAAAATATTCCCACCCTGAGTATACTGTTCTACTCCACTTTGCTGATCATTCAACACATTCACACCTTTGTTGTATGTCATGGAAGTACCGAGATTGATCCTGCTATTGATAGGTTTAATTCTAAAGCCAAAAGAAGCATCAGCCATTGCACTCAGGTACTCCTTTGTGTTCACAGGCATCACTGTTCTTACCAGATTTGCATCAATGCTCTGGGCATAGACAATCTTATTGGTTGTATAAACAATGTTTGCCATTGAGAAAAAGCTGGAAAAGTTAGCCGGGTTAAAGGCTATATAGTTTACCCGCCAGCGATGCGAATACTCCGGACGTAATCTCGGATTACCCATAGAAATATTAAGCGGATCAGAATTATCAATGACAGGTTGTAACTGAGTAAGAGAAGGTTCCTGTACATCGGTTTCATACCCAAAAGAAAGATGACGACTTGTCGAAAAATCATAATTCAGACGGGCTACTGGTAACAGATTCTGGAATGTACGATTAATGGAAGTATCTCTGGAAAGCAACTGTCCATTGAGTACAGACTGTTGTCCGTTAAATCCGATAGCGAAGCTGTATTTCGTCTGGTTGACCCGGAAGTTCATACCGATGCGATTGTACGTAAAATCACTTTTAAAATGATTACTCAGTAACGTATTCAGTGCTTCGTTCTCGTTTTCAATATCATATACCTTACGATTGACAGCATTCTGCTTTTTCTGATAGGTATAATTGACTTCCAGGTATTTGCGTCGGGCAATAGGTTCGGTATAGGAGAAGTTCACACCATAATTGGTTGTCTGGCTGGTCTGATCATTAGTTTGATGGATAGAAAACAGCTGTGTAGTATCCCCATAGAATGTATTCTGAGCCTGCAAATCACCTGTACTATTGCTTCCGGTATGTAACAGGTTCAGATTGCCGGAGATAGTTCTTCCTTTCTTACGAAAGCGATGGCGCAATAACAGATTGGTATTCAGATTCAGTGCATCTCCATTCCGGTAGTTGATACGGTTGCTTTCATTTTGCAGTGAATCCGATTCCTTAAAAGTCTGACTCTGGCTGTTTACACGACTGGTAGTCTGATTATAGCTTGCATAGGATGTCCATTTCAGCGAGTTTACAGAATCAAACTTGTGTTCAAGAGTCAGGTTCAGGCGGTGGTTGGTATTGTCATTATTCTGGTTGTTTTTCTGCAATGATGTAAAGGTTGAACCCGGATAAAAATTCTGGCGGGTAAGGCTCTGTTCGAAGGTGTGATTGATCAGATTAAAGAAATAGCTTCCATTGAGTTCTGTCTTTTTAGAAGGTTGATTGTTGAAATTAATCCCACTAGCCCAGTTTTTCATAACCCCATAGACGTTATTTCCAAACGAAAGAGGTACTCCATCCGTATTGTCAGAGTTTACCTCAATCCGTACTGACCCTCCCGATGCCATTCGCTGAGCAGCTCCTGTAAAGTTGAGATAATCGTCCATAGAGAAGCCTTGCTGGTTTGTATTGTTCCCCATCCCCAGAAACGAAAACTGAGCCTTCTTATCAAAATAATTATAGTTGGCCTTGGTTTCAAATCTCTGAGTAGTGCCACCTCCAGCCATAAAGGTCCCAAAGTTGAGTTTTTTGTCCTTATCTTTCAGTTCCAGGTTAATAGTCTTCTCCCGTTGTCCATCATCAATACCCGAAAAACTTGCCTGATCGGATTTCTTATCATACACCTGTACTTTGTCTATAGCATCAGCTGGCAGGTTACGGGTAGCAATTTTAGGATCACGCCCAAAAAACTCCTTTCCATTGACGGTGACCCGTTTTACAGTCTCACCCTGAGCTTTGACAGTTCCATCACTTTGCACTTCTATACCTGGCATTTTTTTAATCATATCTTCTACTGTGCCATTGGGTTTGGTCTTAAACGACCCTGCATTGTACTCAATAGTATCTTTTTTGATCGTTACAGGTGTTCTCTCTCCTTTTATGGTCACTTCATCCAGTTCATTACTGACAGGTCGCATCCGGATTGACCCCAGATCCATGTCACTCGTACCATCCACTGCGATTTGCCGGATATAAGGCTTCAGACCAACAAATGTCACTTTGAAAAGATAACTTCCTACAGAAACACTTTTCAGTTCAAAACTCCCATTTTCCTCACTTCGTGTAAAGGATACCAGGGAAGAGTCTGTAGGCTGCATCAACATGATAGTGGCAAATTCGAGTGATTTGCCTGTGGTGTCTGTAACATTTCCTTTGACGGTGATTTTCTGAGCAAGCGCAGCCTGTGCCATCCAGCAAAGTATACCCATGCAAATAAGTTGTTTCATAGTTTGAAAGCGTTTTGTGTGCTTTCAAAAGTAGGATACTGGTTACAGGAGATAGGTTAATGGATATGGAAATAATGTTAATGAACGTTAATACAATTAGGCAGTTGTTTGAGTGGATGCTTGCTCTAGCAGTTTCGTACTTAATCAAATAGAGAATAAGCCTGTAAATAGTCTTACTCAGCAACCAAAATCAGTCATTCCCCCATTATTTTTTCAGAAGTATGGCAAAAAATCAGAGATTTGAGAAACAAATCGGATATGTGTTCACTAGGCAGATAGATTGAGGAGAGTGGTTGATACCATTAGTTATACTTTCATCCAGAAACACATAATTTCCACTTAACTTTCTGGTCGGCTTATGATTCAGCGTTTAACTATACAACAAAAAGGTCAACTGGCATTGACAGTCCTGTTGTTGTATTACCCTATATTCCTCTATTTGTTGGTTCCATTGCTTGGGCAAACCTGGCAATCGTTATTGCCGTTTCTTATCACAGAAGGCATAGCTATATTTCTGGTTTATTTTTTCTGGATCAGCGTTTCCGAATGGATTCTTGAACGCCTGTTTAAAACCTTCGGACAGGATTTTTTGTCAGGCTTTAACATACCTGCACTAATCCTCACGGTGTTCATCTGCCTTTTGCAATCCATTGCATTTATAGCTGTATACCGCAGTTGTGTAGGGGGAATTGACAAACTATTACGCTGGTGGTTTGCATACGATTCGTTTATTCCTTTCCCTCTTCAGGGTTCAGAAGAAACCTCTCTGTTTTTTAAGCGATCCAGCAATGGATTTTTCCTGATGCTGATGCTGGCGGGTTTTTATCTGATTGCCAACAGAAAAACCACCCTTCAGATGGAAGAGATTTCGCTCAAAGCAGAGCGACTGGAGAAAGAAAATGTTCAGTCCCAGTTTGAAGCACTTAAAAATCAAGTCAATCCACATTTTTTATTCAATAGCTTGAGTATTCTCTCTTCACTGGTTTATGTCAGTGCTGATCTTTCCGAAAAATTTATTGACCAGCTTTCCAAAGCCTATCGCTATATTCTGGAACAAAAAGACAAAGAACGTGTGCTATTAAAAACAGAGATAGACTTTATTGAATCCTATGTATTTCTGTTAAAAATCCGCTTTGAAGAAAAATTCAAAGTTACTTTTGCTGTTCCACCTTCCTATCTGACACATTATGCCATTGCCCCTTTGACTCTGCAATTATTGGTAGAAAATGCAGTCAAGCACAATCAGATGTCAGAGGAGACTCCACTTCAGGTTTATATAGAGGTTGATCAGAATGATTTGGTAGTAAGAAACAATCTTCGTCCCCGTCCCCTTACAGAAGTTTCTACTGGAGTAGGCTTACAAAACATCATCAACCGTTACGAATTGCTAAGTGAACGCAAAGTATGGGTAGGTGAATCAGAGAGCAATTTCATTGTCCGAATTCCACTTTTAATTCCTGAATAATATGTCGTTTCTGTAAGGTATGCATTTTACACACCTTATAATTTATGTATTATATCAGCTAATAAAATTGCTTTCTGGCAATCAATACCCTCTCATTATCTGTACATTTCCAGAAGATATATACCTATAGTTACAATCCAATTTTAGAAGGCAGGTTGCCTGGAGGATATAACTAGTATAAAACCTATCTACAGAAATTGCTATTCTCATTGTTGTATAAGTATTCGGTCAGCAAAAAAAGGCATTTAGCTAGCCTAAATCGGGACTCAGCAAGATTCATTTAATCCTCCTCTCCCTCATCAGTACCTTTGTTCTGTCAGAAATAAAGATTTTATACCATCAGAAAACACAGTCTTTTCCTGATAAAATCTGGCAATAGTACAGTTTTCTATGCCAATCAAACTGACACAAACAGTTCCTTCTATCAATCCATTACAAAACAATATGCTATTCAGTGTAAACAACGATAATAAAATACGAAATATACTTTTAAGTGTAATTTCAGGAAGCATTCTTTTATCTGCCTGTTCCGGAGAGCAGAAGAGTCAGCAGGGAGCCAGTAATCAGGTATCTGCCTATCCGGTCCTAAAACTGAAACCTCAAACAGCTCAGTTACATACTGACTTTCCAGCTACGATCAAGGGTACGGAAGACATTGAGATCCGACCCAAAATAGATGGGTATATTGAGAAAATCTATATTGATGAAGGAGCGACTGTACAGAGATCTCAGTTGCTCTTTACCATCAGCAATCCACAATATACACAGGATGTACACAATGCAGAGGCAGCCGTACTCAGTGCAGAAGCCCAGGTAAATACAGCCCAGCTTCAGTACGATAAAACCAAACCTCTTGTACAACGGGAGATTGTGAGTCCGCTTCAACTGGAGACTGCAGAGAACACACTAAAAACACAGAAGGCCCTATTGGCTCAGGCAAAAGCCTCATTGGCAACAGCCAGAACCAATCAGGGATATACCCGTGTGGTAAGTCCGGTAAGTGGAGTAGTAGGTACTATTCCATACAAAATAGGAAGCTATGTAAACAGCTCTACCAGTCAGCCGCTTACAATGGTTGCCAACATTTCAAAAGTCTATGCCTATTTCTCCATCAATGAGAAATGGGAGTTGTCATTTTTTCGCAATACCCCCGGAGAGACATTTGAGCAAAAACTCAAAAATATGCCCGTGGTGTCACTGATTCTGTCAGATGGAACTACCTATCCACAAAGTGGGAGAATTGAAACTGTCAGTGGCTTGATCAACACAGAAACCGGATCGGCCAATGTACGTGCAGGTTTTGAAAACCCGACACGTATGTTACGCAGTGGCAGCAGCGCTACTATCCGCATACCAACCGTGCTGGAAAATGCAATTATGATTCCTCAGAAAGCTACTTATGAAATTCAGGGAAAACGGTTTGTGTATGTGCTACAGCCAGACCAGACAGTGAAAAGTGTAGAGATTCATGTAAACTCATTAACAACGGCTGATGCCTATGTGGTAGAAGAAGGTCTGAAAGCAGGTGACACCATTGTATCTGATGGAGTAGCAACCCTTACCGATGGCACCAAGATACAACCACAACTATCCTCTCAATCTTCTGTATCATCCGACAAGTAAGCTACAGCGATTTTTTTTGCATACGATCAGCCATATAAAACTGTGAAAAGAAAAATATGTTAAAACGATTCATAGAAAGACCTGTATTATCCACAGTCATATCCGTCATTATTGTCATACTGGGAATACTGGGTCTGATAACGTTACCGGTGTCTCAATATCCGGAAATCTCCCCTCCTACTGTACAGGTATCAACCAGCTATCAGGGAGCCAATGCAGATGTGGTCATGAACAGCGTGATTATCCCGCTGGAAGAACAAATCAATGGAGTGGAGAATATGACCTATATGACGTCTACTGCCTCCAACGACGGAAGTGCCACTATTACTATTAATTTTAAGCTAGGCACCAATCCGGATATGGCAGCTGTAAACGTACAAAACCGGGTGGCACGTGCTAGCAGTTTGTTGCCAGCCGAAGTAACCAAAGCCGGTGTCATTACAGCCAAACGTCAGAGTAGTAACGTACTGATCTTTGGTTTAAAGAGTGACAACCCTGCTTACGACAATACCTTTCTGCAAAACTATGCCAACATCAACATTATCCCTCAAATCAAGCGGATCAATGGTGTAGGTGATGCCAGTGCATTTGGTAGCAGAGACTATGCCATGCGTATCTGGCTCAAACCAGATGTAATGGCCAGCTATGGCCTTGTCCCTAACGATATTAACTCTGCACTGGCAGAACAAAACGTAGAAGCAGCTCCTGGTCAGTTTGGTGAACTGGGAAAACAAGCATTCCAGTATACACTCAAATACAAAGGACGGCTCAAAAGCATCTCCGAGTTTGAGAATATCATCGTTCGATCCTCTTCTGGCGGTCAGGTGCTGCGACTGAAAGATATTGCAAAAATTGAACTAGGAGCACAAAGTTATTCCAGTTATAATAACATTGATGGTCAACCCGGTGTAGGGATTGCCATTAACCAGACAGCAGGGTCTAATGCACAGGAAGTAATCGAAGAGTCATTAAAAGTACTGGATGCTGCATCCAAAACCTTTCCGAAAGGAATCACTTATGTGCAAATGGTCAATGTAAACGACTTTCTGGATGCCTCTATTGAGAAAGTTATTCATACCCTGATCGAGGCCTTTATACTGGTGTTTCTGGTTGTGTTTATCTTCCTGCAAGACTGGCGTTCTACCTTGATTCCAGCGATTTCTGTACCGGTTGCTATTGTGGGTACCTTCTTTTTTCTGAGTCTGTTTGGCTTTACGATAAACCTGCTTACGCTGTTTGCCCTGGTGCTGGCTATTGGTATTGTAGTGGATGATGCCATTGTGGTAGTGGAAGCTGTACACGCCAAACTGGATCAGGGATACTCTTCCGCTAAACGAGCCAGTATCGATGCAATGAGTGAAATTTCTGGTGCCATTATATCAATTACACTGGTCATGTCGGCAGTGTTTATTCCGGTGAGTTTTATCAGTGGTTCAGCCGGTGTATTTTACAAACAGTTTGGTCTTACACTAGCTATCTCCATTGTCCTGTCTGCTATCAACGCATTAACGCTGAGTCCGGCTCTTTGTGCCATGTTTCTGAAACCACATGCAAAAGATGGTCATGGCAAAACCAACTTTCTGGATCGATTCTACAAAGCGTTCAATACATCCTTTAATGCTCTTACCGGAAAGTACCGCAAATCAGTTGTCTTTCTTGGTAAAAGAAAGTGGATACCCATAGGCATCATTGCAGTCTTTGCGGGTGTGTTTATCTATCTGATGAATACAACACCGAAAGGATTTGTGCCGAATGAAGACATGGGTGTTATTATGTCAGATATCAGCTTACCGCCTTCTGCCTCTATGGAGCGAACAGAGGAAGTGTTAAAGAAGGTAGAAAAGATAGCCCAGTCCATGCCGGAAGTAGAACATGTGTTGAAAGTGACAGGTCGGGGTATGATCAGTGGAACAGGTAGTAACTATGGTATGGTGATTATGCGGTTGAAAAACTGGGATCAGCGCAAAGACAAGGGACAGGCTGTACAGGCACTAGTAGGACAGCTTTTTGGGAAAACATCGGGTATTAAGGAAGCCAGAATTATCTTCTTTGCGCCTCCCACCATACAGGGTTTTGGTACCACCAACGGATTTGAGTTTCAGCTACAGGACAAAACAGGGGGTGATGTAGCTAATCTGTATAAAGTAGGCCAGAACTTCATTGCAGCCTTGTCTAAAAGATCAGAGATTCAATATGCCAGCACCTCTTTTAACCCCAATTTTCCACAATACAACATTGATGTGAATGTAGCAAAGGCAAAAGATGCAGGCCTTACAGTAGGTGATATTCTGAATACCATGCAGGGATATTATGGTGGGGTATATTCATCTAACTTTAATCAGTTCGGAAAACAGTACCGGGTTATGTACCAGGCCGAACCTGCCTATCGTGACAACATGGAAAGCTTGAATAATATACAGGTACGAAACTCCAATGGAACCATGGCGCCTATCAGTGAGTTTGTAACACTGACCAAAGTATACGGACCTCAGGCAATCAACCGATTCAACCTGTTTACATCACTTACCATCAACGGTTCGCCGAATGCCGGATACAGTTCAGGGGATGCGATTCAGGCTATAGAGGAAGTAGCAGCCCAAACACTACCTGCCGGTTATGGCTATGAGTTCTCAGGTATGACACGTGAAGAGATGTCAGCCGGAAGCCAGACCGTATATATATTCTTGCTCTGTCTGATCTTTGTGTACTTCCTGCTCAGTGCCCAATACGAAAGTTACATACTGCCCTTTGCGGTACTCTTATCCTTACCTATTGGTCTGGCAGGTACGTTCATCTTTGCGACCATCTTTGATGTGAGCAACAACATCTATGTACAGATTACACTGATCATGCTGATTGGATTGCTGGCTAAGAATGCGATTCTGATTGTGGAATTTGCACTCGAACGCCGACGTCAGGGCAAAGGGTTGATTGAAGCGGCAGCCGAAGGTGCTTTCGCGCGGTTCCGCCCTATTCTGATGACTTCGTTTGCCTTTATTCTGGGTCTTGTGCCTCTGATGCTGGCAACCGGAGCAGGTGCAACCGGAAACAAGTCTATCGGTACAGGGGCTGTGGGAGGTATGCTGATAGGTACACTGCTGGGGGTATTTGTGATCCCTGTGCTATTTATCATCTTCCAGGCATTGCAGGAAAAGATCAGTGGAGCCCCGCAACCTGAACTATTTCTGGAAGATACTACCGAGCCTCACTAGTCTGACAAGTAACCGAGACAATCAGACCCATGAAACAAAACAGAAAAACCATGATAAAACATAGTATATATACCCTGCTGGCTGCCCTGTTATGGTTAGGGGTGGCTTCCTGCAGGATCACCAAAGCATACAAGACACCTGATCTGGAAGTAAATGCAGACAGCCTTTTTCGGAAAACAGATGCAGATTCTACCTATCAGAGTGCAGCGTCAGATACCACCTCTATGGCTGATATTGCCTGGACTGCTTTATTCACTGATCCCAATCTGCAGCATTTAATCAAAGAAGGACTGGACAAGAACCTGGATTTAAAAACAGCTATACAGGTAATTCAGGAATCGGAAGCGAGTTTTTTGCAAAGTAAGTCAGCTTTGTTGCCCACATTGCAGGCAGATATAAATGCTACCAAGGCCAAACAGTCCAAAGCAGCATTGAACTTCCCTTCCAGTGTAAACATCAACCTGAATACTACTACCTACAAGGCACAGCTTTCTACCAGTTGGGAAGCAGATATATGGGGTAAATTGAGCAGTGCCAAACGGGCATCCTATGCTACGTTACTTCAAAGCGAAGCAGCCAAACGGGCAGTTCAGACACAGCTTATTGCCAACATCGCCCTAAACTACTATAGCCTGCTGGCTTTGGACAAACAACTAGCTATTACACAGCAAACGCTGGAAAAACGGATCGAAGATGTGGATGCGATGAAAGCCCTGAAAGAATCAGCAACGGTTACAGGTGCAGCAGTAGTGCAAAGTGAAGCGAATCGCTATGCTGCAGAGGTCTCTATTCCTGATATTAAACAAAGTATACGGGAGACTGAGAATGCCCTGAGTATACTGCTGGCACGAGCACCCGGACATATCGAACGATCTACGCTGGATGCACAGCAGGTACAGGTGGATCTGAAAACAGGTATTGCCACTCAATTGTTGAAAAACCGTCCGGATGTGCAACAAGCCGAATATGCATTCAGAGCCTCATTCGAAAACACCAATGTAGCAAGAGGTTATTTCTATCCATCGTTTACCATTACCGGTAGTGGTGGTCTGTCGACATTAAAGCTGGAAAATTTCTTTGTCAGTTCAGTATTCTACAGCCTGGTAGGTGGGCTTACCCAACCTATTTTTGCCCGGAATCAAAACAAGGCCCGCTTACGCATAGCCAAAGCTCAGCAGTTGGAGGCAATGTACAGCTTCCAGCAGTCTTTACTGGTAGCAGGCCAGGAAGTTTCCAATGCCCTGTATTCATACCAGGCGGCAGCTGATAAGAAAATCTCCCGTGCCAAACAACTGGAAGCTCTGGAAAAGTCGGTAGAATTTACAAGAGCCTTGTTACAATACAGCTCCGAAACAAACTATACAGATGTACTTACGTCTGAGCAAAGCCTGTTAGCCGCTCAGCTGAGTGGCATCAATGACAACCTTCAGCAGTTGCAGGCGGTAGTAAATCTATATCGTGCTCTGGGTGGAGGATTGAAATAAAAAATAAAAGCTAGTCTTAGCTTATATAGATACGTTGTTGTGGAAAACAGCGAAGGGGCTATAAACGAATAGCGAAAACCAGAAAACGTTACGGGCACTGCTTGTAGCGTTTTTTATTTATGGGTTTATATAGTTAAGAAGTATTTATGTCTGATGGATCAAAATGCTTCATATAAAATTCTCTAAATTCTTTGGGAGCGGGAAATTGTTCAGGGATTTCATAAAGGATAAAAACTAACGCTACCAGATTCTGATAACCTGGTTTTCTACTTAGACTTTAACATTCTATCCAGTCCTTTTTTCCCAATACTTCTCACCTTCATTTCTTACATACTGATCTAGAAAATCAGTAAGATTTTCACCTACTAGACACCAATCCTTTCTTTTATCTATTGGTATAGCGACATATACACGTCCAAAATAACTGCTGGTTTCGTCACAATTGATAAATACTATATCTAAATCACCATAGAATTGTCCAATTACCAAATCCCATTCTCTAAATTCATTTGGACGGTGAAATAGCTGTATCCTAGATTTTTGTAAAGCCTCTTCAGTTGACAGCATTTCAAGCCCCCATTGCCCATATTTTATGTCTTTAAACAAGATGGCACTTTTAACTAATGACCAAAATGCAATGAGATCTGCGGGTAATTGATATGGATAATCTTCTGGTATAAACCCAGGCTCTTCCAAATAACTAACAAAGACAAAACTCTCTGCTTGTGATGGTATCTTTTTAGGAGTCGACCATTTATCTTTTACTTCCTGTAAGATTTCTGTAATGTTTCTCATACACTCTGTATTTTCTCAAGATATTCCAGAAATTATTAAATTTCTTTTGGTTTTGAAGTAGTTATTTAAAATTCAGTCTTACGTGAGAGTGATTTTTTAAGTATTTCGTTAGTGGCCAGTTCGACTTTGTTAAAAATCATTAGCTTTCTGCCTTTAAACATTCCATAAGAGGTATCAGGAATGGAGCGAGTAAAGAGAGAATCTATTTTTGTTCCTTCTTTATATCCAATCAAGAGTATGTCTTTACCCTTAATTATGTATCTTCCTGTCTGAAGAGACATATAATTTTTGCCATCAAAGCCATTTGCTATCAATTGCCACGTATACTCCTGTTTCTCTTTTAAGATTAAGTTAGCGTATACTATTTTTCTACGATCTCCACAATATACCCCCTGAATTTTCGCATTACGGCATGAAAAATTCCAGAACAGGACTGAAAGAGCCGCCAGATATTTGCAAAAATCTATATTTCTTCTAACCATTATCTTTGAAAATGTAGTCTAATAAATTTATGGAAAGTCAAACAATCCAACAACTGTTACTTCTCCTGGTAGAAACCCATTGCAATACTATCCGATACGATTTTACCCTTCCAGTACTGATAACCAGCAAACTCTTCAGGAATAGCTTTTATTTTAGCTTTAACCCAATCAGCAGAATTCCAGGGACTTTCAACCAGATCCGCATTGCCATACACAGAGAATCTATATTCTCCATTGAAAAATGTGTCTGCACACAGGTGCACGGATAGTTCAATTGTTTCACCTTCTTTAAAAAAATAAAAATTTCCTAACCCATAGGAATCTGTAAAATTTGTATTTTTAAATTATCTCATTAATGGTAAATCAGCTACTTGAGGCACTATTTTTCGTTATCCAACAACCAATTGGTTGAATCAGGCTTGGAACTATATTTTCGTAAGGTATATACTTGGTCAGCCTTCAACCTCTTCTTTTTGATTAGAGTCTCAAACAGATAGATAGTGGTGTCATTCAGAATTTTCCCTCGATGTTCGATAACATCAATAGCTCCACCCAAAAGGCTGGTTTGTGTGATGGTTAGCCGTTGAATTTTTATCGTATCATGGCTGATGATATAACATCCCCAATTCGTTTTATCATTTCTAGCTATTTCGCTGTTCCCTCCTTCACTTGCCAAAAATCTTTCGTGTGTTTCATAAATGGAATTTGCAGTGCCTTTTATGATGCCATTTTGGAAGATAAAGAAACCCAATATGCTCTTGTCTGTAACACTATCGCTGATATGCCTGTAGTTAGAAAAGAAGTAACCGTCTGTCCGCAACAGAGAGCTGGTACCTATTGTCCTATTATTCAGATAGGTCAGATTCTGTTCGCGAACCGTTACACATCCCTGCAATAACACAAGCCAGTAAAGCAATTGTAATATGTTTCTCATAATTCCTTTTAACTATCCTCATTTAGTGTCGATTACAATTTATCCATTATGTTAAGAACTCAGTTTTTCGGTTCACGGGTTGACGTTTCTCTAAATCTGTTAATCCACGCATTGTTAGGGTCTATCCACCTCTGAATCGGAACAGATTTAAAAGTCAACGTCCTGGCCTGTTTCATATCGTTTATTTCAAAATCTGACTGTGGACCGTACTTGGGATAGGGAGGCACCAGCTTCCAGTCACGTATGGTGCTGTCATTTTGTATCACTCCCTCGAAGTGGCAGATTGTTCTTTGAGTCACTGGCACAAACTTGTCGTTAGCCAGGGTCATGTAAAAAGTTGCTTTCACAGTGTCAGAGCAGACAGTGTACACCCCCCATTCATTCTGAAATGCGTCTTCCTGAACACTATAATGTTCCATATTGTAGGAATAAACAGCAGAATCCAGGTATAGTGCATTGTTGTAGGCCATTAGTCCATTGTGGCAGAAGAAGACCGGTTGATCTACATAAGGGGTATCAATGTAACGGGTAGGCTTCCCTTCCACAAGATCGGTTCCATGGTTATAGTTTTCGGGTCTTATGTAATGGTATACCCCGTCAAATCTGAGTTTGTTTCGTCCGGTGCTGTCAGTGCCAGTGAGCATGGTCAGGAACTCTTCCGAAGGGGGCTGTATGCGCAGACTCTGGCAGGATACCATACAGAAGCCAATGAACAAAAGGGCTATGGTTATTCTTTTCATCAGTAGTAAATCAAACTATGCATGCTATAATTAACAAAATAAGTCCATACCTGCGCTCTGAGTCTAGGGATATAAATTACTCCGACTTGTAATCCAAAACTATATTTTCACATTTCCTGGACTTTTTCAAAACAGTTTTATCTGAATAAGATTTATAAATCAGTGTTTTTCTGCCTGAGCGTAGGAGATAATCCATTGAAGTATCTGCTTTTATTAAGCTTTTCAGAGAATCCGGTCTGTATCCCACTTTTAAGGGAATGATCCGAATCTTTTCCCCATCCATAAAATACTTTCCCGTTTCAACAACTGTAATGTTATAATGGTGTAGTACTAATATTATATCCTGTCTGAAATATTCCCCGTTATCCTTCAATACAAAATTCGTATAGGGTGATTTTTTAGGATTACCCTTATAATAGCTTCCTTGAAGCTTGGTTGGCTGACAGGCTATCAGACACAAAATGAATAAAGGATGTAGGAATACCCGCTTTTTGACGTATTTCGAAATTATCACAGTATGATGGTAAAGGATGAATGAATTATTCTTGATCATTAGCCAGCAAACAGTACGGCACATAAACGTTAGAGGTGTTAATAAGCAAGCTACTGGTCTAAAATCATAAGAGTTGTCGTATCTATCTCAAACAATAACGGCAACTCATCTTGAGAATAAACCTCAACAGTGATTAGGCCCAATAATAGTAATAAAATACACTTCCAATTCATTGTATTTTGAGTACCTGGAAAAACAGGTGTTTGCATGTTACTGATTCCGTTGAAAAATCTACTCAGAAGTTAATCCGTAACATATCGGTTATTTAATCCTGTTAGAAAATGTAGATGCACCAAACTTCACTTTTCCACAAGATGTTTCTAGAGAATAACTCTTTCCTTTATTTATTAATATGGGTACAATCCTGTCACAACCTGTTAGCATAAACAGGCTTGAGGCTAAAATAGCCTTGAAATATTTCATACTATGGATTTTAAGTTATCTATTTGATTGGCTACAAAGTTTACTCAGCACTGATTCTATACAAAACAATCAGAATCTCTTGCTAACATTCTTACTTTGTATAAATAGAGGCTCTACTACCTGTTTTTGAATTCATTAATCCAAGCAGTACTATCTGGCTTGATCAATACCTTTAATGTATTAGGCTTGAAAAATAAGTCTCTAGGGATTTTATCCTTCTTTACCATATAACTATTAATTTCATCATTTATATCTGGATACGGAGGCACCAGATGCCATTGTAAGATTTTATCTTGTCGCATGATTCCCTGATAATAGGCTTGCTTGTACTGATGGCGTTTAAAGGCATTCCCTGTGTAATTATTGTAAATAATAGCTTGAATAGTATCACTCTTTATTTTATAGACACCCCAACATCTTGTATTTTTTGCAAATTTAGTAGAATTAAGTATCCTTAATTTGTACGAAACAGAATCACCAAAATATCCACCTTCATGTAATATTATTCCCTTTTCAAAGAAAGAGATAGGCCCCACAGCATAGGGAGTATCAATGTATTGGGTAGGTACTCCATTTTTGTAATTAAATCCATGATGATACTCATCTTCTTCATATGCACGTTGATAGTATCCATCAAATCTAAGATTGGATGATTGTCGTGGTACTGAGTCATTAAGTAGAGACAGAAACTCTGTCTGAAGAAGGTGTTTCAGTAACAATGCATGATGACACAGTGTAAACGATCACTATGCATAAAACAAGGGTCGTTACCCAGTTAGTAAAGAATCTCATGATTTAGAAAGAAAGTTATAAGAATACATAGTTGAATGGTTCCATCCCTTACTTCGAAACTACCACAAAACCATTTCTATAAAGTAAACTCAAGCAGTATTAGGTATTATTCACACGCTCTTATATTCAATATATTGCAACAATTTTTCAAATTACAGCTGTAAATCAATCAATTACATCAAAACAAATAAAATACATCTACATTTAAGAACGTTAAAGGTCAAAACCCACAAACAATATACCAATCCTTGTATATAGCAGGCCTTCTAAAAATTCTACAGATAATAAATACACTAAATCGTAAATAAAATCATACATCTGTAAGTGTCTGTTCATTGTTCAAAATCCTACCCCAAAACCCTCCTGTATCTTCGCATCCAGAAACGTCTACAAACTCTTTTAAAAAGAGGACAAGACAATAATCAATTTTACCAGTAACTCTATACACCAAACAGTTAATTATGAGAAAAATCTATCTTGTTCTTGCTTTTCTGGCAGTTAGTACCGCCTTGTTAGCTCAGCAGAAAAAGAGTACGGCAAGTGCCAAAAAAGCGCCTGCAAGTTCAGCGAAGAGTACAGCTAAAAAATCTTCAGCATCCGCCAGTTATTCGTCGCATCCATCCTGGGGAGTAGGTTTACGTCTGGGTACGCTTACCGGGCTTACAGTGAAGAAGTATTTTACAAAGTCTGCCCTGGAATTCAATCTGGGAACAATGTATAACTATGGATACAATTATGACAATCGCTTTAATAAAAACAATTACAAGTACATAGGATATGGCTCTTATAGAGCACTGGGGCTTCAGGCTCACTACATGGGTCAAAAAGCTATTAAAGGTGCTTCTGGACTGGATTGGTATTATGGTGGAGGGGTACAGTTCCGCTTTGACCGCACAACTTATACCTACGATTTCAAGTCCTATTATGGACCTGGCAAAAATGACTATGTATGGGTGCGTACAACTGATCGCCCAGTATTCGTAGACTTGGGACTAGATGGAATTATAGGTCTGGAGTATAAGTTTAAAAAGGCTCCATTGTCTGTTTTTGCAGATGCCAATCTATACATTGAGCTATCCCATGATCCAGGTTGGGTAAATATGCAGGGAGGCCTTGGTATTCGTTATAATTTCTAATCTGGTTTCTCATACTGTTATAAAAACAAGAGTTATCCCAGATTTTAGATAAGAGTTTGTTTTACAAGATCAGCGCCTATGCTTTTGAAAAGAGTATAGGCGCTGATTGATTTTTAAGACATTTCTTTTCCTACATTAGTTTATTGTCCCTTACATCATTCTTCCACAGACCTCTTCATTTTTTGCTTGCCCAAAAAACGAAGCAAAAAAGGGCACCTTTTCCCGATCCTTCAGCCCACAGGGCCAAGGGCAAACCTCGCGGGAAAAGGATTGCCAACACACCTACACTAACTTCCACAATTGAAGTTATCACAACTCTCTTTGTGACATTTATTATTCTTTCTCAATGAGATTATTCCCTCAAAATTCGTGATGACTCCTATTACTTTTCTCATTTACCACATCATACGTTGAGATTCTTCTACCTCAGAGATATGTTCCATTTTACCACGCCAATATTCGTTGTACAAACGACGAATATCGTCCTGTGTATCTCCGATGAACGGGCCATGCGAAACAATAGGATCACCCTGAGGCATGCCAGCATATAAGACAAAACGGGCTCCCTGTTCTGTTGCTTCAAAAATCAGTTCACTGTCTGAATCTGCATCTTCTCTGTCAAACCAGCCTACCTGATTTTTGTGCAAAGTCTGTCCATCTGCTCCTACTTTCACACTTCCTTCCAATACATAGATAAATGCATTATAAGCTGCAGGTATGTGCTGTACAGTTCTGGCATTAGGTTGCATATGTATATCGGCAACTACCAAAGGAACATAGTTTTTAACAGGAGATGTTACTCCAGCCAGTGATCCACTGTATACTTTGAGCAGCACTCCTTCTTCTATCGCTACCGGAACATGTGCAGCAGGTAGATCCTGTACACGAGGTGTAGTCCACCGATCTTTTTTAGGCAGTATTAGCCATAGTTGCAAAAGTCTCAGCTGTGTCTCTGTATCAATGGTCTCAGTATGGATAACACCGCTTCCAGCTGTCATCATCTGAAAGTCTCCACCTTTCATTTTATGGGCGGCATCTCCAATCTCTCCTTCCAATAACAAAGAAACCGTTTCAAAACCTGCATGCGGATGCGGACCACCAGCAGGCTCTCCATCTTTCTTGTCCAGCATGTCATCCATCAAAATTACAAATGGATCTGATTGTATAAAGTTACCGTCAATAACGGCCCTTGCAGTATGGCCTTTTCCTAAAAAGCCTTGGTGAGGAGCAGGAGTTTGTATGGTCACTAATTTTCGGCTAGTTGTCATAGTAATATAATTTATGTTGTTACCTGTTTTGTTATTTTTTACTATACAAAGTTACCTAACTTTACTATACCTTTGTAAGTACTATACCAGAGTATAGAGCTATACTCTGGTATAGTACAAACCATAACAAACTGATATTATATGGACAATCTTCATTTGGATCATTCAGAATGCAAGGCGATTCTCCGACCTGTACGGGATGCACTGGATATATTGAATGGAAAATGGAAGCTCCCCATTATTGTAGCACTAACCTTTGGAGAAAAACGGTTTGGAGAGATTGCCAAAGAAGTCAATGGGATTACAGATCGGATGTTATCTAAAGAACTCCGCGACCTGGAGTTAAACGGACTGGTAACCCGAATTGTACATGATACATATCCGGTTAAGGTGACTTATTCCTTAACACCTCATAGTCAGTCACTCAATGAAGTGATTGAAGCCTTACGAAAATGGGGAGAGATTCATCGCAAAAATATTTTGCAAAATGCCTGGTAGGTGTTGGTTCTGTCTCATCACTATTTACGTTGAATCATTAGTCTATCCAGGCTGAGATAGTATAAAAGGGAGTTTGTGGCTTTGAAGTGGATCTTGGTATCCTATATCTTTTTCATTTCTGAAGGTTTTAAGGAAAAATCTTTTTTGAGTCCTGTCTTACCTTTTTTGTACTCTTGAAAGAAACGTTCTTCGCAAAGAAACTCCCCTTTTTTGTCCTTCTGAAAGAATCTTTTGGCAAATAGAGCTACGTTTGGTTTCTGAAAAGATTTTTTCCAGATACAAAAGCCGCCAGTCTTGCCACGAGTTCCTTTCAGGAGGACAGCAAGGGGGCTTCGCAACTACAAGAAGTCCAACATACCTAACACTGCTACTTGATACTCAAGTAATCACAACACTGTTTGTAGCTCTAGCATAGCTTTTTTATAGTTATAGGCAAAGTGAACTAAACTCAGTTCAACGAAGAAAATGACCATTATTCGAATATTTCTGAAAAGTGATCGGAAGTATGGTCAGCACCGAAAGTGATTCGATTTCTGTTCATTTTTTATCTTTACCAACAAACAAATCTAAACTTTTTCGGAATTGTGTTGAACAGATTTCCAGTCATACTGAAAAGATAGCTGAAGTTTAGTTATCTGAGACACATGCTTGGTTTATAAGATGATTTCATCTCTGTTATTCAGAGACCCTCTTTTTTACATATCGATTCAATTTCAGTGTTGCCGTTGTCCCTTTACCTGGTGCACTATCAAAGGTCAGTACTCCTCCATTCCGGCGAACAAAATCCTGACAAATAATCAATCCCAGCCCTGTTCCTTTCTCTTTTAGTGTACCCAATGTAGAAACCGGATCAATAGGAAAATCCTGTGATGACATAATCTTAGCTAGCATATGATCATCCATTCCTATCCCTGTATCACAAATCGTAATGTTAGCAGTAGTCTCATCAGCCATTACCTTTATGATAACCTCCCCTTCCGGATGAGTAAACTTAATGGCGTTTGAGAGTAAATTTCGCAGGATAAAGTCAACCATATTATAATCTGCCCAGAGTTTAATTGAGTCTTCTGTCACTAACCGGAATCGGATCTTTTTTACTTCAAGAGACTGCATTACCAGTTCATGGTTCTTATTCAGTACTTCTGACAGATCTATTTTACCAGGCACGTACCGGATGTGGTCTATTTGCATCAAAGCCCAACTCAGCAGATTATCCAGTAAGTTAATCATCTGATTGATGGATGTAATACTACGGCGCTTCATCAACTGCAGTTCTTCAACCGAAAATAAAGTATAATCTTCCTCATACAATTGCATGAAGTTTTGCAAAGACACGAGTGGTCCTCTCAAATCATGAGAGATGATAGCAAAGAAACGATCTTTCACAGCATTCAGCTGCCTCAACTGGAGTTCAGAAACGGTCAATCGCTGATTGTATTGGTGTAATTCTCCATTTTGCTGTGTCAGTAATTCGCTACTTGCCTGCACCTCTTCCAAATGAAGTTGTATTTGACTTAGCATCTGATTAATATGATCTGTCAGTGTACCTACTTCATCTTTTGAACGTACTGGCAGTGGAGAAGAAATTGATTCAAACCGGCTTGCTGCAATCTGATCTACTTGTTGCGTAAGCAGATTGACAGGTCGGGTGATGGAATATGAAAAAAGAAAACTCAAAATTATGCACAATACAAATGCTCCTCCCATGATGAGCAGGAAAGAAATAGTCAACTCATGGCGAATTCTTTTGGCCTCCAGTTCCGCTTTTATAATTAGCGTATCCAGATCTTTCTCCAGCTGTTGAGTCATCATCAGAATCTTGCCCCGCTTCCCAAGCAATGGAGTTAATCCCAGTTCTGCATCTATCAGAGTTAGGTTGCGAAATGATTCGCCATAATGCTTCAGCAACCCTACAACCTGTGCATCTCTTGAGTATTGACTCTGCAGAGACTGCAAAAGACAGAAAAAATGAAAGGCATATAGAGTATCTTTCCGGATAATATAATCTTTCTCATACCGTCTGAGTGTCAAAAGCTGCACCTTATTTATAGAAGTCCGTTCTAATGCATGGGCATAGTCACGCATCTTTCCTTCCTGTCCATAATCTTTGAAACCACGTTTAAGACATAGGTTTACTGTAGCATTGAAAAGTTTTGCATATTCATTCCAAGAATGATTCAGTACGGTTAATGAGGTGTTAATAGCTAGTCGGTATGCATCTTCTGATTGCGTCAGCGAGGCTGTTCGATTTGTAAGAGATGTGACAAGCTGATTATATTCTGTTAGTGAACTACATTGTTCAGAACCATAAAAAGCAGTGTCAGTAAGATCGTAGGCATAGAAGTGTTTTTCCTGTCGTGTAGCTTGTAGAAACAAGCTACGTAAAGCATTCAACTCATTAATAGTCAAAGCCATTTGCTCTCGTTTCTGATAGAATGAAAAGCTTAACCATATAATCAGAAATAATAGGGTGACAAAGGCGAGATAGCTTACAAGAATTTTAGATCTAAGTGAAGTAAATGCAAAAAACATGGATACAAAAAATGCAAGTGGGTGTCGCAAGCAAAAGTATCCATTTATTTATAGGTAAAATCTAAAATTTACAAAAACGACACCAGACGTAAGATTAGCCCTACTTCTATCTGCATTTCTTACTATTACCACACATACTCACACAAATGAATGATTAATAAAGGGTTAAGCAAAAGAAAAATACTAATACGTACTATTTATACAAGTCTTTTATAAAAGAAAGACAATCAGTAGAAAAATACAATTAGTTATCTAACCCCAATTATACTCAGCGACTTTCTTAACACAAACAAAACAGTTTCTTAGTATTGAGATAATACAAAAAGTAATACGCCCTTTGGTACGTTTTAGCATTTTCATTTTATTGCTATGTAAGATTTGTGAATATCTCTGTATTTTACGGCCTCTTTATTGGCACAAGATTACTGTATTTATCACAGAATTTATCTATATCAGATATCAGTCTTACTGGTCATATCAAATGTATTGGCTGTCTGACTGAGATTTTTGATACTATCCACAAATTGAAGAAAGATGTTCTTGTGTACTAAAAAATCCAGCAGGTAATACTCCTGCTGGTTAGATTGTCTGCCCGAATCGTTGCCTTTACCCTTTTAATTTGACTTGCTTCCAGTGACAAACCCTCCCGTTCCTTACATATAATCAATGTTAAGTTTTCTTTAACAAAAAGGAAATTCGCTATTATACTTATTACTAAATACATATCGCGCATTTATAAAGTCCTATTTCCTCCACTTTTTTGCCAGATACATCAATCTTACACATGTTTTTACCCTATTATCAGGATTTACATTTCCTGTTATCACAGTATTCAGGTATATGTAAGAAATATCAATTATTTAAAGCTGTACAGAAGGCAAGGATTCTTCAACGTATTCAGTAGCTGAACCTTCAACTTTCTGAGCTATTTATACATCTCTATGTTTTCAGTAAGATATGCATACTTTGTTTACATGATATCAGTCTAAATGGCTAATACTTGCCGGAAAATTACGTTTAACACCACTTTTTTTTACATCCGTCACTTTCTTACACCTACGATCTGATATGTTTTCGCTTTATAAGATTAGATACAAGCTCCTGCTTACCTTTTTCACTTTAGTCATAGCATCCTCTTTTATTGGAGGAATATCTATTTATTATTCCAAACAACTTTCCCAGTATCAGAAAATAAATAATCAAATTGATCAGCTGCGCGTTTTACTCCTACAGGCAAGAAAGTTTGAAAAAGACTTTCTTATCTATGATCCTGTCAATAGTACTTTTATGCAAACAGGGCAAAGTGCGAATCTGACAGGACATAAACAGGCACTGGATTCTATTCGGATTTTGCTCCAGGATATAGCACAGAACGGTCATATGTCCTCTATGGGTATTGCAGCCAGTATTATGCAGATTGAAGAACAGGAAAAGCAATACCAGAACTACTTCTATCAACTGGCAGAGAAAACACGGCAGAGAGGATTTAAAGATACAGGCTTGGAAGGTGATATGCGTAAAGTAGCACATGATCTGGAAAATACATCTTCCATCAATCAGACTCAGCTACTTACCTTACGGCGACACGAAAAGGACTTCTTTATACGAAAAGATGTCGCCTATGCTACCAAATTGCATCTCACTGCCGATCTGGTGTTACAAAGTCATTCAGACCCTGCCTCTGTAACTGCCTTGAAAAAGTATGTACAAATCTTTGATCAGATTGTAGCCCTTGAAACAGAAATTGGTTTGAAACCAGATAAAGGCATAAAGGGCAGTTTGAAAACCAGTGCAGATGCCATTGAACCACAAATTGCCTCTATTCAGCAACGGGTATACCAGCAAATCGAGAATCAGACATCAGCTTCCGAAGGCATTATATGGACAGTAGTAGGTATGTTGCTTATAGGTTCGGTTGCACTGGGATTTTACTTCTCAGACTCCATTTCCAGACCTATCATTTTGTTGGATCAGATTGCCCAATCTGTCGTTACAGGACTGAAAGATCAGGATAAAGAGCTGGAACAAATACAGTCCCCGGATGAGTTAGGTAGTCTGGCTAAAAACTTTAAGCAGATGTTGTTAACCTTAAAAGGCAGCTTCCAGGAAGTTTCAGCACAAAACCAGAAGCTGGTGGAAGCCTCCCAGGAAGAAAAGCTACGTCAATGGAGTGCAGAAGGTGTGGCTCATTTCAGTAATCTGCTGGGACAATCGTATCCAACGATGGAAGCATTGTGTATAGAAGCGACTTCACAGATTGTAAAATACCTGAACGCCAATCAGGCAGGTCTGTTTCTGCTTAATGACAGCATCTCAGATCAGCCTTACCTGGAATTAGTGGCTTCTTATGCCTATAACCGCCGGAAATATCAGCATAAGCAAATACAACCAGGAGAAGGACTGGTGGGACAAGCGTTTCTGGAACGAGACATGATCTATATGACAGATGTTCCCAAAGATTATGTCACCATTACTTCCGGATTAGGTGAAGCCCTGCCTCGCTGTATTCTGATTATGCCTATTCAACTCAATGAAACTATTGTAGGGATACTGGAACTGGCAACCTTCCAACCTTTCCAGCCTCATGAACTAGACTTTTTGAAAAAGATAGGAGAGCGAATGGCAACAACCTTTTCAGCACTGAGCAATACAGAAAAGACCCGATTATTACTGAAGCAGTCGCAATTGCTGACAGAAGAACTACGTGCTCAGGAAGAAGAAATGCGTCAGAATATGGAAGAGATGCTTTCTACTCAAGAATACTATCAACGCATGGAAACCAGTTTGAAACAAAAAGAAGAACAACTCGAAAAACAAATACTACTTCTTCAAAACGAGAAAACGGAAATCAGTGTTTCTGAAGCTTATTTTAAGACGGCCTATCAACAGAAAGCGAAAGAACTAGACGAATTGGCCAAAGAAACGGCAGATCTTAAACTTGAATTGGAAAGTCAGAAATTCAAAGCATTGCCATTCAAAAAAACACAGCATCAACTATAAAACATCCACTCTTTCGTACAGACAGGTTTAGTAACCGTGCCTGTACGAAAGAGTGAGTTCGTATCTTAAAGCTATTAAACTGAGAGTATCCTATCAACACACCCTCTACTACTAATGTCATCTTTATTTTCTTTGTAACAAGAGATATCAGATACTATTGGGTAAACGAAAAATAAAAAGTAGTTCCTTCATTCACTTTGCTTTCAGCCCATATGTGTCCGCCATGACGCTGAATGATACGTTGCACAATAGCCATACCGACCCCTGTTCCCTCAAACTCTGAGGCTTTGTGAAGCCGTTGAAATACACCAAATAATTTATCTATGTATTTCATATCAAAACCTACTCCATTATCGCGGATAAAGTAAACAGACTCATTTCCCTCTTTAAACCAGCCAATATGAATCTGAGCCACATCTCTCTTGGAAGAAAATTTAACAGCATTTTCAATGAGATTCTGCCATACCTGCCGCATCAGAGAGATATCACCGCGCATAGGAGGCAGTTCCTCTAACTGAAAATGAATACGATCCCGTTGAGTTTCTGTAGTCAGCGACAGAAATACATCTCTTACCATATCGTTGAGGTCAATAGGAAATAATTCCATTTGAGAACGATTAAGTCGGGCAAATGCCAGCAGATCATCAATCAGTCGTCCCATGCGCCGGGATTCATCATTAATAATTTTGCAAAACCGTTTGCCTTCTGCATCCAGAATAGGAGCATAGTCTTCCGAGAGGATAGCAGAGTACCCATTAATAGCTCGCAGCGGAGCCCTCAAGTCATGGGCTACCGTGTAGTTAAATGAATCCAGCTCTTTATTGGCTGCAACCAGTTGAGCTGTTCTTTCTTCTACTCGTTTCTCAAGCTCCTGATTTAGCTGGGAAATCTGGCGTTGTGCCTCTTTAATGTCTGTCACATCTATAGATACCAGCATGGCCAGTGTCACCTTATCCGTTTCATCTTTGATAGGTACATACCGGGTTATGATGTCTGTACCAGCACTACGGTTCTCAGTAGTAAAAACCTCTCCATCAAACACTCGTTTCAGATTGACATCCAATGCATTCACAACATCTTTATCCAATAAATCCTTTGCTTTTCTTCCAATCAGTAACTCTCTGTTATAGCCAAATACATTCAATAAGTCGCCTTCTACGAGCAGATAGCGGCCTTCCTGATCAAAAAGGCAAATAATGGATCCAGGGATAGTAGATGCAATAGTTTTATAAATTTTCTCGCTCTGGACGAGCTTTTTTTCTGACTCTTTACGTTCAGTGACATCACGCAGTGTAAACAGAACCCCATTCACACCCTGAATATGTTCCAGATTCATAGCGATTCCCTCCATCCATCGCCATGTACCATCTTTGTGTCGCTTACGAAACAAAAGTTCTATAGTATCTCCCGGATAGTTCAATTCATTCCATCGTAATGGCTGGTCATCTGGATGGACAAGGTATTCCGGAGACAACATCATATACTCTTCCGGAGTATAGCCTAGTACATGTTTTATACTTCGACTAACGAAGAATATATTGTCACGAGTAGACACTATAAATATGTCATTACTATTTTCAATTAAAGCTCTGAACTGCTCTTCACTAGCTTTTACTTTTTCTTCTGCATTTTTCCTTGCAGATATATCTCTCAGATTGATTACCAAACCACGAACCGCCTCATCTGTAAGCAAATTAGTAATGTTACCATCCATAAAATGATAATTGCCTTTTTTATCTATTACCCGAATGCTAACTTCTGAGGAAGCGCCTGGTATTCTGGCTATTTGCTGAATCAATTTTTGTACATGGGGTTGATCCTCCGGATGCAGGAGATTAAAACGAGGTGTCCGTCCTCCCTTTGTATCCCACTCAAATATGCGCTGCCAGGACGGACTCCGATACGTAATTTCCTGATTGGCATTTAGTACAGCAATAAAATCACTGCTATATTCAATCATACTCCGAAATCGGCGTTCATTCAAATGCAATTCCCTATTCAACTTAAGAATTGCCTGTGCGTTGTGGGTTTTCTCTGTAATATCACTAATAGAGACAAAATATACTGCATTACCATAAAGATCTGAAAAAGAACCTCCTCCATATGAAAATATACGTACCCAGTCTTTCTTCAGATGGCGTATCTGTATCTCCTGGTTCTTCACCTTTTCATTTCGTAACAATCGTGAAATAGGCCACTGTTCAACCGGAATAACATCCCCATCCAAATACGATAGTTCATAAATAGATGTAAAATCCTGTACGGAACCTCTGCACTCGTCCATTGTCTCAAATCCATGCATCTGCAAGGCAACCGGATTCCAATGCAGTAGATTTCCATCTCTGTCTGAGATTATCAATCCTTCAGAAAGATTTTCAATAATTTGTTTCAGGTTATTCTCGCTTTGCAGTAAAGCATCCTCTACCCTTTTCTGCTCAGTAATATCTTCTATCACCGAAATAAAGTACAATGGTTCTCCTGTCTCATCCCGTTGGAGAGCCACAGTTAACCGCACCCAGACAATAAAATTATTCTTATGGAAATAACGTTTCTGCATGGTGTAACCTTCTATCTCTCCATCCAATGTCTGTTGCAGCAATTGCAAATCTGTATCTATATCTTCCGGGTGAGTTATATCCTGAAACGTTTTTTGTAACAGTTCTTCTCTGCTATATCCTACTATAGCAAGCAATTTTTGATTGATGTCCAGCCATTTACCATCTAACGCGACACGAGCTATTCCGATAGCTGCATTTTCAAAAACGGAACGATACAAATGTGCACTTTCAATTAGTTCAGCCTCTACCTTTTTTCGATTGGTTATATCTGTCAATACCCCATACCATGTAACTCCACCATCCAGATCTCTTTTTGGCATAGACCAACCTTCTACCCATATTTCACCTTTCTGAGGGTTTACTACACGAAACTCGTCATGCCATCTAGTCATATGTTGTTTTGAAAGTGCAATCTTTTCCAAAATCTGAGCACGATCCTCTGTATGCCATCGCTCACTGGCTAATGATCCATCATTAGCCAAACTATCCGCTTTAAGGCCATAGATATCTTCGATTCCAGGACTAGCATACGGAAAACAAATAGAGCCATCCGGTTTTTCCCGAAAAGCGAGTACTACTCCAGGCATGGTGGCAACCAGTTTCTCAAACCGATCCCTTTCCTCACGCAATACTTCTTCTACCTTTTTTCGCTCTATAGCCATAGCCAGCACATTGGCCACAGCTTGTACAAAATGAAGATCATCCTCATCAAAGTTATAGTAGTGCTTGCTATATAAACTCAACACACCAAAAGGCTCCGATGTACTGGTTATTACTACACTTATACCACTTACTATATGGTACTCATTCAGGAAAGGAGAGACCTCAAAACGACTTTCGGAATGCCAGTCATTGGATATCACAGTAGTGTTGGAGCAGAGAGCATAGATAGCCTGAGATCTATAGTTATCTTCGTCTGCTACTTCATCTGCATGTATACATGTCTCAGGCCAGCCGGTTCCCACTCTGAACGATAGTCTCTTTCTATCTGCATCCCATTCCTGTATCTGAGCAAACTCCATACTTAACAGATGAGTAGTAAGAAATATAGCATATTCAAACAACCTTCCTGTATCAGTCCCTTGCAAAGCCAGTTGGGTTAGTTCAGTAACGGCAGACTGTTGTTGTAACCGAATCTTAAGTTGAGCTTGAGTATCTTTTCTTTTTATAATACGGACAAAGGCAACCAGATTTCCATCCTGTAGCTTTCGGGAATTAATCTCCACCGGAATAAAACGTCCATCCTTATGACGGATATGCCTTTTAGTAGATACAACACCTCCTGTCTCTAACTCTTCTTTGTGCAGAGGTTCCTTTTGTAACTCTTCCGGAGCTAGTATATCCATTACAGACATCTTCCGTAATTCTTCAAGCGTATACCCAAACATCTGACAACCAACTGGATTTGCATGGATATAATGAAAGTTTGGATCGCTGACGAATATTCCATCTGCTGCCTGTTCAAAAATAGCATTTGCTATTTCTACGGATACTGGAGAAACAAGAGGTGCTCTCATTGTAAGGGATAGTATTGTGAAAATCTTTTACTCACTTTGTATAAACCTTATGCATAAAATACTATTACCCCTGATTGATTGACACTACTACTCATAATAGAGTAGTTATTCTATCTCTTAAGACCTTGTTCCGGATAATAGCATAGAATCGGTTATAACAAGCCATTAGATATATAGGAAATTACCACAAGGAGCAGGTCTATCTGCAGAATGATCAAAAAAGGATTAAAGTAAGTGGTAACAGAAAAAATCTATTCATATCCAAACGTCTTGCTGTGGGTCTATTCATCAGAAGATTTCTTCACTAATAAAGCAGACTCATTCCGGGAAATCGTACTGAGTCTGCTTTATGATACCTAATCTACTTATTAAAGTATGTATCAATAGCTATATCTGAAGGATAGCAAGAATAAGACAAGTATTCCTAATTCGTAAATACACTGATACACAAATATATAATAAATAAAACAAAGTAGTTACCTGATAGTAAGATGATATTAATCATCTTATTGTGTTATTGACTAAATAGTAACATGAATATATATCATATAGGAAAGGGATCAATGATTAGCCTGAAAATTGGCAGATTTTTACACCAATCACCCGACAGTTATTTACGACCTTTACAAAATGATCGATCTGAAATTATGAATGATATACAATTATTACCACTCACATTACAAATGGCTCCGACACTGGCTACTATTGCAAATGATAAAGATATCTGGCTTCAGGTGCGTGACCGACTCCCACATCCGTATCATTTACAGGATGCAGAAAGCTTCATCTCTATAGTCAGCAGTCAGAAACAGCAACTGATACGAGGGATCTTTTCTGAACAGGAATTATGTGGAATAATTAGTATTACGCCATTGCATGATATTCACAGAGTTTCTGCAGAAATCGGGTATTTCTTAGGTAAATCATGGTGGGGGAAAGGAATTGCCACAACTGCTGTCAGCCAGATTATACAAATGGCATTTGCTACGTTTCCTATTGAACGCATCTTTGCAGGAGTTTTCTCTCATAATAAATCTTCAATGCGTGTGTTGGAGAAAAATGGTTTTATTCAGGAAGGCATAGCCCGCCGTTCTGTAATCAAAGAAAACATACTGCTTGACGAACATATTTATGCTCTCTATAGACAAATCTAATCAGTGAAATATGAGCCAATCCCAGAAAGAAACTACTCAGACAGATTCTGTTGCCTTACAAAAGATACTTCATAAACTGGGCTATCCGGATTTATTGGAAAAATTATGTGAGAATATTTCAGGATCAGAGCTAAATACATTGTTGCTAACCCTTATGGCTCAACGTGCAGCTCAATCATCACCTCCTATGTTGCTACAACAATACCAGCATAGTCGTTTTGCCATGCCTTCACAGTTGCCTCTTGTTGCCTTTAGTGAGTTTGAACTTAGCCTGCAGAAAATTATTCATGCATTTGGATTTCAGGATATCATACTTTCTCCGGTAGCTCCATTGGGAAGTTGTTCAGTAGTAGGAACAGTACATCAAAACAAAATACTTTCAGCGATAAGAGGTATGGAAGTAATGGCAGATATAACCAATGCAATGGCGCTGGAAATTTGTCGTCGCAAACAAACAAGAGAATGGGTACCTGCCACTGATAAGGACACATTGCGGTTGTTTACCACACATCGGCATTTGCGAACACCTCCAATCCAAAATGCAAAATTCAGTCCACATTTTGCCATCCTGGGTTGTGTAGTATCAGGACGAGATCAGGGTGATTGTCAATTTGAGACATCTGTAATCCTAGAACAATTGAAATTATACAAAGCCCTGCTTGCAGATCATCTGCATTTATCAATAAAGGTAAAACTATATTTGCGTGAAGGGTACTCTGCGTTATCTTTACTACAGGAACGAATAGCAAAGGTATTAGAAGAATTGAATACATCTGTACCTGTTGAATGGCTGAAACCTGACACAGAGAATGCCTATTATCAGGGAATACAGTTTAAGATCATGGTAGTAACAAATGACCAAACATGGGAAGTAGCTGATGGAGGATTTGTAGACTGGTCACAAAAATTATTGCAAAACAAAAAAGAACGTATGTTGATTAGCGGGTTGGGAACAGAATTGCTTTATAAAATTCTGTTTTCTACTGAATAAGGTATGTAAATCAAAGATCAAATGAAAGGTCGTATTGTACTGGAAACTGAGAAGCAGGAATTTATCCGGATTGCCTGGCCCTCACCTGCCTTGCGTAAACTTATTGCTTATTATTTTGAGGTTAAAAGTCCAATAAATCAGACAACATCTACTCATCTTTACTCTATACCCAGCTTACATGGCCTATTTTGTTTTTCACTCAACAATTCAACCTGGATCAGCACAGAACAACAATATCAAAAAGAGACTATTCTGAAAGGCACCCAATTACTTGGAGCGTTTACCTATCCTTTGTGTTCTGTTTTTCCATATCAGAAACACGCATTTTACATTAAGCTACAACCTGGAGTATTGGAAAAGCTTACAGGGTTCCTACCAGGAGAACTACTTAATGAACAAAGTACACCAGAAAATATATGGAAAAATGAATTGACAGAACAGATAGGCAATACATCAACTTTTGAGCAACGGATAGCTTGTGCAGAAACATATTTCAAGAACCATCAGTATTTTAGTTTTTCGTATGCATTTAATCTAATTCAGACAGCACTCTCATTATTTTCACACTACCCTACCCAAAGTATTGAAACAATAGCAGATAACTTATCTGTAAGCTATCGGACCCTTCATCGTCACTTTAATCATGAATTAGTACTTTCACCTAAATATTGTCAAAAACTCATACGATTTAGACAAGGCATATCTTTATATCGTACCAAAGGAAGTCAATGCGATTATAGTCATCTTGGGTACACAGATTTTTCTCATTTCTGTAGAGAAGCCCGACAAATAGCATTGAGAGCACCATCTGAGATTTGAGACATAAGGAAATAAGCTACCACCAATAACTTTTAAACGAGGCAATATCACTATCTCACAAACAATATTTTGCTTACAGCTTCTTGATAAAGATACCATAAAAACACCAGCCTGATCCAACAGTTAGGTGCTGTAAGAATCAGGCTGGCAAGTTGTAGTGAAGAGGAGCGTTGGCAATAATGTCTAAGCAATTTCAAAGCATTCTGGCGGAGAGAACTCAGATAAAAAATATAAAAAAGATATTAAAAAGTGCAAGATTACTATAGAAACAATAGACTAGTATTTAAATTACCCATTGTCCACTGTCTGATTGCAGCATATACACCTAAATTTCCTGTAAGCAAAGAATTATCTTCATTGCTTTGCTCACGTATATACCGCTGCCAAAGCTCTCCTAACCAGAAACTTCCTTCTTTAAAAAATCGCTCCTGCTGTGTAAGTGAATGTAAGTGTCGATAAAATAACACTAATCCGGCTATGCCATCAGTTAAACCCATACACAGAGAATCGGATTGCTTTTGCATATGCATCCGTTGACTGAGTATAAATCCAGCCAACCGATCAGCCCATTTTATTAACTCTCTTCTTTTTTGGAGCTGTCCTACCTCATACAAAACCAATATTTGTATCAGATCGCCAGCAGACCAGCTTAGTGTATCAGAAGTCACCCATTCTGAGTCACTTACTTGGACAGGAAAAAGAGCATTCTGATTCTGCATGGTATTTATATCCAGCTGATGAGCATACAGATAATATATATACTGGTCAATTATCTTCATCAACGTACCCTGATGCTGTGTCAAAGCGGGTGAAGCTTGTGACTTCATCAGTAAACGTACCAGAAGTAATATATATCCAGCATACCCACTTTCAAGAGTTAGGTCAGTAACCGGCTCACTCCCAATGGGTAACCAATGACGGCATAACTGGGAAAGCAAACGATGCTGCATTTCCTTTATATGTGGTGTCGATGTTTGGTTACTCAGAAAATAGTGCAAAATAGCCGTACTTCCCTGGCAATATCCAAGCTTCTGCTCCTGAATTCGTTGCATTACCTCCTGGTAAAGCTGTAGCTCAAAATCCAGTAACGTTTTTCGAATAGTTTCTTTTTGGTGTAACTGGTATTGATACAATGTCTGGCATCCTGTCAGAAGAGGAATCAACTGTGATGCGGGTCTCCAGTCTTCCGTATGAATAATATCCTGCAACAGATCAAGTTCGAGTTCCTGTTGCCAGATATGCCATAACCAGGTATCTGCCGTCGATAAATCTGAGTCAGGAATCAGGCTCAGACTTGTCAATTCTGAAGCCATTCTCTCTACTAATGGTGCTTGCATATTCATCAGTGTTTTTTGTGTAAGTTGAATAGATATTCCATTACTAAAGAGATTCCTAAAATACCTATCCCATTTACGCTAAGGACATCCATTACAGGTGGCTCTTTCCTGCATCACAGATAAACTTCTTATATTCCTGTTGTCAATACAGTGCCAATGGTTTGGTTGCTGAAAGGCTGGTTTTCTCCAGTCAGTGCAGAAACACTTGTTAAACGAGCTACTTTTTTAACACGGATGGAAGCCAAAGTGGAAGTGGTTGTATTTGTTTTCATAAAATTTTGTTTGTTTGTAACGTGATAAAATATGTTGCTTGTGCTATTTACTGAATGAAAGTTGCAGGTTTTCTTTCAATCCGGAAAATCAATTATACCAAGCTGCCTTTTTCCTATATCATTACCTGAAAAGCCCTATATGAAACATATACAACGCTGGTTCCAACAACACTGGAAAACAGTCTTGATCCATGCTGGTGTGTGGGTGCTATATCTACTTGTTAATAATATTTTATTATTCATAAATCAGTTGCGGCAAATAGAGCTAGGACAGATGTTGTACACCTATGCGTTGGTGGCTGTTTTATTCTATGTCAATGTATATTTCATCATAATTCCCTGTATGCAGAAAAGGCAATATGTAAAACTGGTGTTTTACACTGTATTGCTGATATGTATCTACGTTATGATTCGTTATCTGCTTTTTACCTATGTATTTCCCATGCTTCATATTATCGGTGCATACCGAAAAAACTACGTTATGATGGAGCAATTTCTACCAGATTCTATCTGGATAGCCTGCCAATACATATTATTTAGCTATGGATATTGGTTTGCTTTGCGTTCTATTCAACTGGAGCAGCATAAACGTAAAATTGAGCAGGAATTTGCAGCATTAGAGCGGGAAAGAGCTCAGGCAGAACTTGCATTTCTCCGATCACAGTTAAATCCTCACTTTCTCTACAACACACTTAACTTCTTTTTTTCTGATGCACTTCAGGTATCTCCCAGACTGGCAGACTCCATCATGGCCTTATCTACCATGCTACGAAATGTGACAGAAATAGGCAAGCAGGCGCTTGTACCTATCGGACAGGAACTTGATTATATTCGGAACTATATCAAAATACAATGTTATCGGTTTGGAGATCAACTTCAGGTACATCTGGAAATTGAGGGGGAGGAATACGAAGACCAACATATGATTCCGCCTCTACTATTTATTTCTTTGGTTGAAAATATTTTTAAGTATGGTGATGTATATGACAACTCTCAACCTGTCCATATCCGTATATGTCTATCGGAGACTGAGATTTCCTTCTATTCCGAAAATCCCAAAAAGGCAACACCCAATTATACACAGGGAGGGTTGGGATTGAAAAACATTGAGAATCAATTGAGAATCATATATAAGAGTAATTTTAGCTTTGAAGTAACCGAAGAAAACAATATATTCTATGTAAATTTAAATCTTCCACTACTTGGTAATTAGCGAAACAGCCCTTATACTGTATTGCAGTTGGAATACCTCGGTAGATATTTTCCCTGATAACAGACTTTGTGCTATTTCTTAACCTTAATTTATTAAAACAACAGTACGATGATCAATTGTCTGATTTTAGATGATGAGCAGGCCGCCATTAATGTACTGACCAAGTATATCGAGGAAACTCCCTATCTCAAACTGGTAAACAGCACCACATCTGTTTCCAAAGCTATTGAGATGTTGAGCCAGCAATCTATTGACCTGATTTTTCTGGATATTCAGATGCCTTTATTGAATGGACTCCAGTTTATTGACTTATATGGTCATCAGGTCAAAGTAGTACTGACAACTGCTTATAGTGAATATGCACTGGAAGGATACGATCGGAATGTGATTGACTATTTACTCAAACCTATTCCATTCAATCGTTTTCTTAAAGCAGCAGAGAAAGCATTGAATTATTTCAACCGCAATAATTCAGTTCTGACAACCCAGGCGTCTCAGCCAGATATGGATTTTATTCTGGTTAAAACAGAACATAAAGGAAAACTGCGAAAGATTAATTTCAACGAGATTGTGTATGTAGAAGGGTTAAAAAATTATGTTTCCATCTATACCACTCAGCAGGAACGAATTGTAACCTATAGTGGTATCAGTGATCTGGAAGAACGCTTACCTTCTCATCTTTTTGCCCGTGTACATCGGTCGTATATTGTTACCATACGTATGATTACGGCTATTGATGGTAATGAAGTGTTGTTAAAAGATGCCCCACGTATTCCGATATCCGGAAAATTTAAAGATGATCTTTTACTAAAACTCCAAAAAGCTATACTACAAAACAAATCAGAATAAAGGATCTGTTTGTTGTAAACCTGATCCATAATTTCTCTTACAACCTATTCTCATTTTACTACTGCACCTGTAACTACTGACTCACTCGGAAAATTACCGGGTTACCTGAGTCATTGGGTAAAATATTATTTTAGTATGCCTCATAGCTTAACCAATCATGGTTTCCTGGTTTTCAGATCACCTCTTCTACCCTATCATACACTCACTCAACTTACAACCGAAAAAATCCGGTCTCTCTATTCAGATCCTCTTTTGCAGTCAGCATTATTTATTGCATCGCCAGAAATGTATATACAATGTTGTGCATGGCTGAATAATGAGGTAAAAAATGAAAAAGACAGGAAAAAGATTGAGTTAACACTAACGAAATATTTGCTGCGTGCCTCCTATCGCTGTACCCCGTTTGGGTTGTTTGCAGGGCTGTCACTGGTACATTTGGCTCAGACTACAAACATATGCTACAATCCGACAAACGACTGGCATAGACACACACGTCTTGATATGGACTTTATACATGTGTTATCTCAGCATATTGCTAATATACCTGACCTACAACATACGATCTCTTACTTTCCCAATAATACTATTTATCAGATTGGAGAGAAAATGAGGTATGTAATCTACGAGATCCACCAAAATATGCGGGATCATCATCTTGTAGATGTAGATTACTCTCCTTACCTGACACAGTTGCTGGACTATGCAAAGAAAGGAACTACCCGCCTTCAACTAATTTCAGTCTTACAATCTCAGGGAATAGAAAAAAAAGCAGCGGCAGACTTTATAAACCAAATGATTGAAAATCAATTATTGGTAAGCGAACTGGAACCTACTATTACAGGAGAGCCCTATACTCATCGTCTTATTGAAATACTGCAGAAATATAAAGAGGGTAAGCCAATTGCAAAGGTTCTGGAACAGCTTTTACTCACTATACAACAAACGGATGAGCAAGATTTCCATACTCTGGTTGCAAATTATAAAGCTCTTTCCATCCAGATAGCACAATTTGGATTGCCATTTGATACAACCAAGCTTTTTCAAGTGGACGTCTATAAATCATCTGTCAGCAATACACTTACTCCCCATGTAACAGAACAATTACAGAAAACTATTCAGCTACTCAGTAGAATACAGTCTGTCAATGAGCCAACTCATCTTATCAGATTTAGAGAAGCATTCAGAGATCGTTATGAGAATCAGTCAATCCCATTACTACAGGCCCTGGATATAGAGACAGGCATAGGATATCCTATTCGTGAAATCGGAGCACATGACTTTGTACCTCTTCTGGAAAATATTATGCTGCCTGCTACTACGATAGCCACACAATCCATTGAGTGGTCCCCCTGGCAACAATTTCTGTTGGATAGTTACACACATGCACTTCGTCATCACCAAGAAATAATTTACCTCAGTGAAAAAGATCTGAAACCGTTTATGCAAGAGCAATCTCCTGCATTGCCTACCTCTCTCTATTCAATAGGATATATCCTGGCCCAATCTGCCAATGCCATTGACCAGGGCGATTTTATCATCTATCACCAAGCTACCACTGGTCCTTCGGCTGCAAATCTGTTAGGACGGTTCTGTCATATGAGTGATGAACTGACACAACATGTCAGACAAATTACACAAGAAGAGGAAAAACTCGATCCTGAAGCGTTTTTTGCAGAGATAGTCCATCTGAATCAGGCCCGGGTAGGTAATATTGCTGTTCGTCCGCATCTTCGCAACTACGAAATTCCTATAGTAACACCTACGGGCACAGATAGTGAACATACAATCTTACTGGAAGATCTGGATATTTTTCTTCGGAATAACAGACTTGTTTTATATTCACGAAGGTTGCAAAAAGAAGTGATTCCTCGTTTGAGTACAGCTCATCTGTATTCAGCCAACACTATTCCAGCCTATCATTTCCTGTGTGATCTTCAGTTACAACAACTACAGCGAGGGATAAGCTGGGATTGGGGAGTGGTAAAACAGGCTGATTATCTGCCACGTGTACAATATGAAAAAGTAATAGTAAGTAAAGCTCAGTGGCATCTGGATAAATCCGTTTTGGATCAAATTAAAAATCTCTCTGGCTCTACACTTAAAGAATACATTCAACAACTTCGGGACTCAAAAAATATTCCCCAACACATTACCATTAAACAGGCTGATGCACTTTTGCCTATCGATCTGCAGAATGACCTATGTCTGGAACTTCTGCAACAACATATCACTCAGATAGAGTCTTCTCTTTTAGTGGAAGAGAACTTGTTTACACAAGACAATGTATGGATAAAAGGCCCGGATGGAAGGTTTACACATGAATTTATTTTACCAATCCAGTATCCTGTCTCAGTAAATTCGATCCAAAATACGCCTCCAGCAACTACGATCACACGAAGTTTTCCTCCAGGTTCCGAATGGACATATGTCAAGATATATTGTGGAATCAATACAGCCGATGAACTATTGCTCACAGTTATTAAGCCTTTGTCAGAAGAACTCCTGGAAGGAAAGTTGATTGATAAATGGTTCTTTATCCGCTATACAGATCCAAACTTTCACTTGAGAATTCGCTTTCATGAAACCCAGGCAGGAGCAGGGCAGATCCTTCAAAAATTATATACTCAACTACAACCTTATCTAAGTACGAATCTGATTTTCACTATACAAGCAGATACATATCAACGGGAACTGGAACGATATGGAGACTCTTCTATAGAAGAAAGTGAAACATTATTCTATCATGATAGTCTGGCAGTACTGGCATTGCTGAACACCCTAGCAGTAGATCCGGAACCAGATGAAATTCGATGGCAGGCTGCACTCTGGGGAACAGACCAATGGCTTACAGATTTTGGATTGTCTCTGCAAGAGAAGCAGAAGCTGCTTTTTAGCTTACAGACAAGCTTTAAAAACGAATTTAATCTGCATACATCCTCTGCCAGAAAATCGTTGGGAGAGAAATACAGACTGGAGAGAAACTACATTCGAACTCTACTGGAAACTATTCCAGATGAGAAACATCCACTATTTTCCATTGCAGAGGTATGGGAAAACAGAAGGTATATGACAAGAAGAACTATCAGTCAGTTAAAACCTAATTTTTCCTCTCAACAGTGGGAAAGCCTGGTAGGAAGCCATATTCATATGTTTCTGAATCGTGTGTTTCGTTCACAACCCCGAAAGCAGGAAATGGTCATTTATGATTTTCTCTATCAATATTATCACTCCAGACTTATGCAGGAGAATAAAACCAGTGAGATCTGAAGAGTACTCCGGTCTATAAACACAAAGCCTGATACTAGAGAATTAGAAAATCTTATTATCAGGCTTTGAATAAACTTATTCAATAAAACGAGCTCTTTCACCAGGAGTCAGGATAAGGCAATTAATATTTTCTCCCTGTAAATAACGTTGACGTGCAAACCATCTGTAAATCCCATCCCGAATCCAGCGTGGCAGATAGATTAATCCAAACAATACCGACCATCCACCTTGCAGGTGACGACATATTCTAAGTGCAGCTTCAGATCCAACATATTTTCGATCTTTTTCAAAAAGAACCAGCCCATCACTACAACCAATGCGGGCTACTTCCAGCAGTCTCCCTCCTATTTCAGATCGTATGGATGCAAAATTAAAATAAGCCTGCTCGTCCCGATTCAGAACAAACTGAACATATTTGTTACAGAAGACACAGTCTCCATCAAATACAATAATTGCTTTCATGTGGGTTGTTTATGCAAGAGTTATCCAAATAAATTGGTGGTTTAGTATCTGCTACAACTTACAGAAGTAAGTACGTAGTAAATCCATGATAAAAAATGAAAAGAAAAGTGTGGGTATAAAAATTAATTATACCAAATGAGAGTTTACAGATACCAATCTCCTGTTTCTCTGTCCTCTTTGTCTATGGAACCAATATTCGCATTAAAACTTTAGATCTATAATCCAATAAGAACACTTTCAAATCGCTGGATCTATGCAATCTGTCACCAATCATATAATTAACAAATCCATTCAGATTAATGCCACTCCGTCTAACATCTGGCAAGTACTTACAGAGCCTGAATGGATTCAGCAATGGATACTAGACTCAGAGGTAGAAGTTATCTCCGATTGGGTAAAGGGGAGCCCAATCACTATTCGGGGATATTTACATGACGACTACTTTGAAAATAAAGGAATAATTTTGCAGGCAGAGCCAGAGCATCTCCTTCAGTATACTCATTTGAGTTCACTGTCCAGACTTCCAGATACTCCTGAAAGTTATACTATTATTCAATTTGAATTAATACCCTCAGATGATCAGACTGAGTTATTCCTGACCCTAACTAACTTCCCAACAGAAACCATTTACTGGCATCTTGAATTTTACTGGAATGTGACTCTTGGTTTGATAAAAAATTTGTGCGAAGAATAGAGAACAAACTAAAAAACCAGCCTTATGAAAAGCTGGCTTTTATATAGTTAGAATTTATGCAGGTTTCATTGTACTTCACATACTTCCTTTTTCTCAACCTCACTGGCTACACTCAGGTCTTCAATAAACTGATCAATCATTGCCTCTTTTGTAGCCCAGCTGGTAACCAAACGAATGGCAGACTCCTGGCTATTTATTTTTTGCCAGATATAGAAGTCGTATTTTTTTTGTAGCTTCTCTATTACAGAAATAGGAAGTATCGGAAAAATCTGATTGGTCTGTGAATTTGTCAGAAAGGAATACTCTTGTTCTTGAAAAGCAGTAGCTAGTTTAGCAGCCATCTGATTCATATGATTGCCAATCTCAAAAAACAGATCATTGCTGAACAAAACCTTAAATTGAATACCCAGCAGTCTTCCTTTTGCTAGCAATGCTCCCCGTTGCTTAAGGTTATAGATAAAGTTTTGTTGTAATACAGGATTGTTAATCACAATAGCTTCTCCCAGTAAGGCTCCACTTTTAGTGCCTCCAATGTAAAATACATCTGTATATTTTGCCAGATCCGGGAAAGTAATATCACTGGCACAAAGACCTGAAGCAAGCCGAGCCCCATCAATAAACAGATACAAACCATTTTCACGACAACATTGAGACAATGCAATCAATTCTGCTCTTGTATAATGTGTTCCTATCTCTGTAGGATGTGAGATATATACCAAACGAGGAATTGGCTTGTGAATCTCCTCAAACTTATCCAGAACAGAGATAACATCTGCAGGTCTCAGTTTCCCATCTGTGCTTTGTACAGCCTCAATCTTATGACCTGTAGCTTCGATAGCCCCAGTCTCATGTACCAGAATGTGCCCGGTTTCTACAGCAATGACAGATTCATAAGGACGCAGTATAGAAGCAATCACTGTAAGATTGGCCTGTGTACCTCCGGAAATAAAATGAACAGCAGCAGATGGACTTTTGAGTTTTTCGCGAATCAGATCAGCAGCCTGTTGAGAATACATATCAAAACCGTATCCACTATGCTGCTCTCCATTGCTTTCTATCAATGCCTGTAAAATGGCTGGGTGGCACCCTTCACTGTAATCATTTTTGAAACTATACATTGTGATAATACCCGTTTAAAGTTTGTATGGTTGTTGATGACTTAGCAAATGTATCTTTTTAGGTAATGCAGAAAAATGCTATTTTTGGTATCATTGATGCAAAAAATGCATTAATGATACAACTCATGGATATTCAACAAATTACCTCTTTTCTCACATTGGCGGATGAATTACATTTCTGGCGGGCATCCTTTAAACTGAATATTACCCAGTCAGCTCTGAGTAGGCAAATACAATCGCTTGAAAATGAACTCAACCTGTCATTATTTAACCGTAGTAAACGAAAGGTAGAACTTACCGCAGCAGGGAAATTTCTCTATCAGCAATGGGAGCCTCTCATGCAACAACTGACGTATAGCACACGATACGCCCAAAAAATTCATCGGGGTGAATATGGATCACTCACTATTAACCATCCCGGATCTATCAGCCACAATCTGTTGCCAGATTTACTAGCCCGCATTTCTAAACTCTATCCGGATGTAAAAGTGGAACTGGTGCAATTGAAATACACTCAGGAGGAGGAGTTTTTGAAGGCCTTCAAAATTGATATTGCCTACAGTCGTTATGAACACAAATCTGATTTTATTGAATCAAAACTGGTCTGGAAAGAAAACTTTGGATTTGCAGTTCCTATAAATCATCCCATTCAATCCGAAGAAGATCTGACTTCAGATATACTGAAACAACAACGGTTTGTACTTCCCACGTTACAACATGGGTATATTTTTCCGGAAACAATTTTTAGCATTTTTAACCATTACCAGATCAACCCCGTTATTTCCTATGAATCTGATTTTGGGTCAACTGTATTATCTCTGGTAGCGAAAGGGCTGGGTATTGCTATCTTACCCTTCTCATTTGCTCAGCAGGCTCCCCCTAATATTCGGTTCATTAAAATTCCGTTTGAGATCCCGCTGTACTTATACTGGCGCAAAAATGAAGACAATCCACTTATTACCAATATTCTGAAACTAACATAGTTGTATCAAACTACGGAGAAACTCTGTTGATCTTTGTAATTAGTGACAACAAGGATCAATAGACTACCGGTAAAGAAGTCCAGGCATTCGACAGGTTATACATTATATAAACTAAAACAACCATAATCCGTCCGAAAGCCCAGCAAATCATTTACAAATTTCGGCCTTGCTGTTTTTAAACTATGTTCTATCTGAAAGCTGTGTAAAAAGGTCTTGTTCACGAAATCAAAAACAAAGGCGTTCTTGTTTTGCACTATAACCAATTTGGATTGGTCTCCATTGAAACAAAACCAGCTGGCTTGCTGAGAATGTGACGGAAGTTGTAATTCAGGCATTGCCAGGTCTATATCGTTGACAAGATCAAAATAACGGATACTCCATGGCCACCCATACGACCTAACAACCAGGATGGTATCGTTCTCGGCAAATTCCATTTGAGAGATTACACCAAATTCACCAGTGATGGACTTCACTACTTTACCATCCGATACCTGTATCACCTTAATTTCATTTTCCAGATTGTGAAATGCAATCCATTGTCCACTCTTTGACAAAACAACTTCAAAAGGCAGTTTCCCTTTAACCACTTCTACATCAAAAGTATATTTAAGAAGAACTGTATCCTTATTAAAAACATATAATTGGGGATGAGAACCAAAAGCGTATCTTTCAGATGAAACAGAAATAAAGCTTACTGGCTTAGTAAATCCTTTTGTCAAACTATTGAACTTTTTGGTGGCTAGTGAATACTCAAAAATAAAATGATCTGTATCCAGTAATAGTGCATCCTTTATAGCATTATACTGTATATCCCATGCAAGTATCTTTGGCAATTCGATGATTTCTATGAGATTCCCTTCTATATCTATCAGTGACAAAAAATCTTTCTGATCAGTAGCGGTCTTAAACCAGCCATGTTTATATACATAAACTCCATTGGGGGTATTATCAAAAGCTAAACATCCGGTATATCCAGTCCCTATAAAATAATGTAAGAGCGGTTCCCCTGCAGATGCATTTTTATTTCTTACTACAAATCCCTTCTTCAGCAGTTCCCATTCTTTTTTAGAAAAGAAAGTTAACGCCTCTGCTGAAGTGGCGAACTCTTTTTCTGTAACCTTTGACTTGCTGTCCTTTATATTTTCAATTAGTACCTTATTGGAATAGAGAGTAAGGATACATTCTTTTCCAGATTGGGTATCAACTAGTGTATGCTTTTTTTCAATGTTCATTGTACTGTATAGATAGAGAATAACAATGTGAGATCGTGGAAAGCTAAAAAATAATTATGAACACACCACAAAGTCCTTGAGATAAGAGAAGTACAAAGACCAGTATACTACTCTATCTGATTTTATAAAATTCAGTTCACATAAAACTTCTTTTTGAAGAGAAATATTTTCTTAATTTTGATAAATACACATAATACCCCAACCACTCTCATACAAACCAAACGTGTATGTCACTTATCAATGGCTCAGATTTTTGGAACATCATTATTCTACTGGGCTCCGTTCAGGGATTTATTTTAAGTTTCCTTGTATGGAAGGGCAAAGGAAGCAGTAAGTTATCCAATCGCTTACTGGCTACACTTATTTTTCTGCTGGCGTTGGCCTGCTCTAACTTATACATTAGTGAATCTGGCATGGAAGAAGAGTATCCAACCCTTCAGGTTATACAACAGTTGCTACCACTCATTCTTATTATGCCAGTAGGTCCCTTGATCTATTTCTATGTACAATCTGTCACAGAGGTAAATTTTCAATTGGATACAAAACGCTGGCTGCACTTTCTTCCCACCAGTATTGACCTATTTCCCAAACTACTGGTATGGATAGCATTGGCAGGGCTTCTAATGCAACAACTACAAGAAGAAACAGTCAGAGGCTGGAGTAATTTTATTGATGCCTATAATACGTATATGGATATTCCCCGGTGGCTATCACTGACAGTATATATATTAGTTGCCAGACACTATCTTATTCGTAAGCTACCATCACAAGCAGAGTCTGACAATAGTCAGCGAAAATGGTTGCGCCAGTTCTTGAATGCTTTTTTGCTATTTCAAGGTATCTGGTTACTATTTCTTATTCCCTATATCAATCCTTCTACCCGAAATACCTTGCTGGATGATATGAGTTATTATCCTATCTATATTCCATTAGCGATTCTGGTGTACTGGCTTGGTTTTAAAAGTTATATTCGTATCAGACTACAAACAGAAGCACCCCCATCACAGCCAGAGACAATTGCACAACAGCCTATGTTGGTTACTACGCCATCCTTTACATCAGAAGAAATTACTGATTATATTAATTCACTGAGGAAGGTTATGGAAAAAGAGAAACTCTATCTGGAACCGACTCTTCATCTGCAAATGCTGGCTACTCATACAGCTATTCCGCAGAAAACAATTTCCTATATCCTTAACAACTATCTCCACAAAAGTTTCAATGAGTTTATAAATGAGTACCGGATTGAAGAAGTAAAAAAACGCCTGCTGGAAAAAGACAATACACATCTCACCATTGTGGGTATTGCACTAGATTGTGGTTTTAACTCTCAGGCAACTTTTCAGCGTGCTTTTAAAAATAGCACAGGTGTATCTCCCAGAGAATATTTATCCATACAATCGCAGGAATCTGTCTGAAAGTAGTTATCAAATCCGGATTTGAGTAGATTTAGAGTCGCCATTTTGGTTGTATTGCTGCACACACAACCCAATGTATACTATGCAACCCAAATATCGGCTTACACTCTTTTTATGGATTACCCTGCTTTTTACGGCAGTCAGTCCTGCAATGTCTCAGGAATCTTTTCTGACTATTACAGGCAGAGTAACTTCCCAACAAACCAACCAGCCTCTCCCCTATGCTAACATAGGTATTATCGGCAAGAGCCTCGGTACAGTCACCAATGCAGAAGGAAATTTTATTTTTAAGATACCAGCGTCCTATAGTCGTGATAGTCTGAAAATATCACAGATTGGCTATGAGTCTGTAACCAGAGCTGTTAAAGATGTACAAGGAAAAAAGAACCATATTACATTACAGGAAGCTCCCATCCAATTGGCTGAAGTTCATGTACAGGCCAAAAGCAAAACAGGTCTGGAAATCATAAAGGAGGCTATTGCAGCTATCCCAACCAATTATGATACCTCAGCTATTCAACTTCTGGCTTTTTATAGAGAAACGATCCAGTTAGATACTAGTCAGATCACTCATACAGAATCTGTATTGGAAGTAAAACAACATCCCGGTAAAGAAAAAGAGGAGGGTTTAAAGATAAAAACCTTAAAAGAACGAAAAAGGAGACCAGATACTACGCTTTATACCAAAGACCCCCGTTTTTATTATTGGATACAGCTAAATAATGGTGCTCGAAACACATTAACTTCCAGTAATGTGTTTCAGGTTGATATAAAGCGTCACAAACGATTCTTTCTAAATAGCCGGAATTTTAAACACTATACATTTACGCTCCAAGGTATTGTTTCTGATAGAGAACGGAGGATGTATGTAATTGAAGTTACTCCGAAAAAGAAAAGTAGTAAAGCTTATATACAAGGGAAACTATATATAGATATACAATCGCTAGCCTTTACCCAATGGGATCTCGAATTGTCTCCTCAAGGGATTGAGCTGGAAAACAATCGGAACTTTTTCTGGAAGAGTATTGGGCGCATGGTCATGAAAGCGAGTTTAAAAATATCAAGCTTTAAAGAAGTTCTCCATTTTGATCAGTATCAAGGCAAGTGGTATATAAAAGATGTACGACGCCATTTTCTGGCAGATGTCAATAGCAAGAGCCGTCATCTGGAAAACAGTGTCTGGAAAACAGATTTGCTTCTGACAGTGACAGATATTGCCAGATCTGCCACACCTGAAACAAAGATTTATACATCTGCCGATTCTGTTAGCCAGAAACTAAACAAAAGTGATTTCTGGGGACAATTCAATATCATTCAACCTGCTTCCAAAGATACGCTTGGAACAGTTGATCAAAAAATAGATTCCACCTCTGTCAAAAAAATGAGCCAGGCTACTCCGGTAAAGCCATCAAACCGCGAAAATGGCTTTACACGTGCAGATACATTGCGAGGCAAACTTACACCTTTGCGTACCTGTTATGATGTTATCTTTTACAAGCTTGACTTAGATGTAGATATCGAACGCAAATTTATATCAGGTAGTACCCTCGTTCAGTTTAGTGTACAGCAGCCGTTTACGAAGATGCAGGTGGACTTATATGATAACATGCAGATTCATCAGATCGTATACAAAGGAAAAACATTGCCGTATACACGAGAATATAATGCTGTATTTATTCAGTTTCCGGAAACGCTGCCTATACATACGAATCAGGAGATTACGATTCAGTATTCAGGTAATCCGAAAGAGCCCAACCGGGATATTTCTATGGATGGAGGATTCTTATGGTCTAAGGATGCCAACGGTGATCCCTGGGTACAGGTTGTATGTCAGGGATCAGGGGCCAGCCTGTGGTGGCCAAACAAAGATCACCTATCTGATGAACCAGATAGTGTTAGCATTGCCGTCACAGTACCACAAGGCCTGCTGAATATTTCCAATGGACGCCTCCGAAAGACCACTCAACTCTCCAATCACAAAACCCGCTACGAATGGTTTGTCAGCTATCCTATTAACAATTACAATGTAACACTGAATATTGGAAAGTATGCCCATCTGCAGGGGCAGTATATTACGTCAGATACATTGACTCTGGACTTCTATGTAATGCCTTATAATCTGGAAAAAGGAAAGATAATTTTTGATCGTATCAAACCTATGTTAGCGACTCTTGAAAAGCAATACGGCAAATACCCTTTTCCGCGTGATGGATTCAAACTAATGGAATCTTTACATGCTATGGAACATCAGAGCGCGGTTTCGTTTGGAAAAATGCCAGAAGGAGATAGTGAGGAGATGTCAACGGCTCCCTTAAGTATAGTATGGCATGAAGTTTCTCATGAATGGTGGGGTAATCAGGTTAGTTGCAGCGACCTTGCCGACATGTGGATTCACGAAGCCTTTGCAACGTATTCGGAAAGCTTGCCTTTTGCGGAAAAATTTGGCAAAAAAGGAGAACAGGAATACATGGAGAGTATAACAGGACAAGTTATTGAACAACAACCTATCATTGGGGTATATGATGTAAACCATATTCATTACAATATCGGTGATATGTACGAAAAAGGAGCACTGATGTTGTACACTTTCAAAAATGTGCTCAACAATGACGCCTGCTGGGTAGAAATACTGCAGGGTATTCAGCAGGATTTCCGAAACAAGACTGTTTGTACCAATGACATTGTGCATTACATCAATACAAAAACCAATACAGATTACACATATTTTTTCGATCAATACCTTCGGTATACTTCCATTCCTGCTTTATCTGTAAAATACAAAATAAAGGGAAGTGCATTGATTCTCTCTTACAAATGGATTGCAGATGTAGCAGACTTCCGTATGCCAATTCGTGTAACCACCGCCAGAGAAAAGTTTGGACTCATTTATCCTACTACTCAGTGGAAAACTCTGACTTTACCCAATATGGAACCGACAGACTTTGATGTGGATGATACCCAGTTCTATGTGAATGTGGAAGAAGAGGAGATCTACTAACTATTAATATTCAATATGACTCATCTCGGATATTGGATGAAAATAAAACCCAAGTATATATTTTTGAAAATATGGGCTTGGGTTAATTTTTCAGAAATATTTCTTTCTGAGTTGGTTTATCGCTTCTTTTGTTGTTCTTCCACAAGCCTCTTCATTTTTGCTTGCTTGAATTCAAAGTTGGTTTATAGCCCAGAATATATCTCTTCCTACGGCTTGTTACTTTTTCCCGATCCTTCCACCCGCAAGGCCAAAGGCCAACCTCGCGGGAAAAAGATTCCCTACGCACCTTTATTACCTTCCACGATTGAAGTCGTCTTTGCTCTCTTTGTGACACCATTCTTACTTTCTTAATAATATCCCTAAAGTTCAGGCTGTAGCATGTTAATTGAGATACATATTGTTTTTATGCTTGCTGATTATTCTTTAATATACCTTCTATATGAATTCTGATAGTTGGCGTCATTTTAGGATGATGAAGCAAACTATGCAAGAATTCCACGACAGATATATCTCCAATGTATTTTTGACTCCTCTGAAGCATTCTATTCAGTATAGCAATTCCTAAAATAGAAGGTTGACGTTGAAGCGACTCCAATAACATAGTTGTATAACCTTGTAAACGTCCTACACCAGATACAATTGATCTGAACCCTCGTCTTCTATCTTCTTCTGGAAACCGCTCTATCAAAGAAAAAATCACAGGTAATCCTTGCTCAGGTGTCTCTGTTTTCCATAACTGGTAAAGTAACTCATCCAAAACTATCCAATTATTCCCTGCAAGCTCAAAAGATTTTATTTGTTCAAGTATAATCCGAACACACATTTCTTTAGAGAGAGTAGACTTGGCTTTTTTATCAATTGCATTCAGAACCTGAATTATTTCAAATCCAGCCACAGAACTATAATCTGGCCAGGGTGCAATCAGAAATTGATTATACAGTTGTCGCTCTGCGTCTCGAAGCATTGCAGCACCTTCATACTGACGAAGTTTAATAAAAAGCGTTTTGGCATCTTTAATTCGTATATCTAGTAACTGCTTTAACAATGGAACATGAGGAGGTGCCATTGACAAGTCAATAGAATTGGCAATCTGATTGTATGAAACATGAACAGAACCTTTATATAATGATTGCTCAAATCGATTAAACTCCTGAATCCAAAAATATTCTGCAAAACCAGATAAGAAAGAAAAGGTATCCTTTGTTTCATTCCATATAAAAAATGGACAATGAAAGAAAGATTGTGGCAATTCCTTGTTAATACTTTTAAACCATTCTTGTAAATCAGTAATACCTGCTTGATATGTATTCATTTTCAAAGCAATGTATCCCAAATAAGAAAATTGCCTCAATGGATCTGTTACATCTACCAAAGCCTTGATAAAAACTGGCTTATTAATTATTAATTCATCCTCATCTAAAGGATCAATTTTTCCTGATGAAGGAGCAGTCTGATAACATATACCCTTCAACAAAAAATCTTTCTCTATTACTTCTCGTTGTTTAATTGTGTGAAGCACACCTTGATAAACAAGCTCCTGATCTTGCGTAACCTCATCATATTGGCTCAACACTCTCATAAAAAATGAAGAACGATCAGGTTGTATGGGCTTGCCAAGGATATCTAATCCTACACTATGTATAACAACCTCAACACTAAAACCCAAATCAACAAGCAGGCTTTTTATCTTATCCGAAATTGTATATTCAGTTGATAACGTTTTTTTCTTATGCCAGAATAATAAACTCATGTAATCTGAACCGGGAGAAACAAATACATACACTTTTGTAAAGTACATATATGTTCCACAAATTGCAATTAGACCAACATATTACTGTTTACTACTATCCAAATGGATTATCAGGAAGCGAAACAACTTGTATTAGAGTACCTAAACCAAGATGCTGTACAATGTGGTTATCGCTTGGCAGTTTATGAACCTCCTATTGAATTTGAGTATGGCTGGGTATTTTCTTTTAATACAGAACATGCTTTAGAACCACGGCCATTTGAGAAAAAAGTACAGCAGATGTTAGATAATGGTCTGTCTCTTGCCCAAATTGAAGCATCATTAACTAATGAAGATAGAGAGCAAGAGAGTAAAGAAGTAGGACTTGTAGGAACAGCACCTATATTTGTTGACAGACAAACCCAGCAAATAAGGCGATTAACTATTCTGCATTATAGCCCCATGAAAGTCCAGCTAGAAGAGATTCGGGAAGAAAAAACTGGAAGAAAAGGTGTATGGTGTATTTGTCTTACCCAATCACTTACAGGTCAGTCACAAAAGATGGCAAAACTCAGGATGTTGTTAGAACTGAGTCCGGTAGAACTGATGAAACACATCAAGCAAATAGAGTCTCCTCTTTTTCAAGGCAGCATTCGTGATGCATGGTCACTTAATGAAGCACTAAAAGAAAACGAGATACCCACCCAATTAGTCAAATTGGAGGAATAACATTACCCGAGATTCTACACTAATAACTTCCTGCGAAATAGCATTTTCACCAATGCAACAACAGTAGTAGCCATTGCTACAAATTGTACAATGTATGCAGTGATAATCTTTACAGCCAGGTTATGTTCCAATCTAGCCAGATCAATTTTCTCTGTAAGAGAACCTTCGTGCATTTGAATCGTTTCCATAATTTTATAGGTTTGGTTTGAATTATAAGAAAACGATACAAGTCTTTTCTTAGTATATGAATAGACTTGAGATACCTATATTGTGGATAATTTTATGTTAGACACCAATTTTTATCCTAAAAATTGTATTGATCTGAAAAATTGTGAAACCATTGATGACTTGCCAGCACTTAAAGAGTGTTTTGTTGTATTGTTATGGTGTCAATGGTATGGTCTTGATCACACTATACGTGGAATGATTGTCAACTATTTTAAACAATACAGCCATATTTTATTTGGGTTCAGGAGTTATTCAGATGATAAAGAAATTCCACTATTTGCTTCTTTTTTAGATCCAAAGAAAGTTCCAGGCTCACCTGCTTGCTTAATCTTTTATAATGGTATTCTTCAGTCTAATATTCAGGGATTTTTATTACCAAAAGAGTTTGAGCAATTAATTAATAAGTATTAGGTACAGAGGCTGGTTAAATTCCTCAATCACCAACCACTTGCATAACATTTTGACTATCAAAGCATACAAAAAAACACATATAAAATATAAAATTTTTGCAAGCAACAGTGTTGTTTTTTATGTAGATTGAGTAACCCCTACCCTTTAGATAGCGTTATTAGGCATTCATAAAACTTAGCTTACACCTATATGAGATTTATTTTGTTGATGATTGCAGGCTGTATCTGTCTTCAGGCCTGTCACTCTAATCGTATGTCTTTTAAAAGTGTAGCGTCCCTTTCCAAACAATCCTTTTCGGATACATTAACACTGACGTCACCAGATACTAGTCAAACGATCAATGCGGCACAGATAGCCAATACTCCTCATTCATCCCAGTATCCTGTAAACAAATCTACTCAAACCAGTACTCTTGCTAAACCAGATACAAGTAAAACAATCCTTATATCTCCAAAAACAACTTCTTCTCCTGTTGATAGTACAAAACTCTATGTACCGCGTAAAGCACCTGTACATCCTATGGCACATACATCCTTCTGGACAGGTATAAGTACCCAGATATTGCTTTTATTAACCTCTTTCGGTGGAGTAGCTATTTTTGGATTAGCCGTTGTATCAGCTCTTATTGCTATTACAAGTGGAATTAGGGGCCTGCGTCAAATTAGGAAATCAGAAGGATACTATCGTGGAGCAACCAGAGCAATGATTGGATTAATTCTTGGGGGTACTATTATACTCCCTATCATAGGACTTGTACTTTTGCTTATCATGGGTTACGGCTATGTCAAAGCTTAACCTTGAAAGTCAAAGTGTATAGTCACTATATACCTGAAACCCCAAAATAATCTATCATGCTGTTACAATCAACAGCTATAGTATATATATACAGACTCATTCGCTACACTATAGAAACTTGTATGATAAAGAAAATAGTTGGATATCTGCTCATTTTAGTAGGTACGTTAGGTATCGTCTTATTTATTCCACTCATGTATGAAGGTACAAGACCTTGTTCCGGAGATGGATGTATAGTTCAGGCAGCAATGTTTGTAGGTTTATTCTTACTTTTGCTAGGTGGGATTCTTCTCACCATTGGTATTGTAATGGTAAAGCCTAAGTCTAGAACCTCCAATTAAATAGCTATAATCACCCATTTAGGGCACGTCTGAAACAAACTCATACTTATTTCCAACCCTTTTCCTTTTTTGGCTAAGCATTTCCTGTATCCGGCTAAGTAGCTATCATTGCAATGCCAGACCTTTGTGTCAGTATTCACAACCATTCAAAACAATTATGGAACTGACACATTACCGCACGTTTGGTAAATCCGGATTACGGGTAAGTCCTCTCACACTTGGCACAATGACATTTGGTGAAGAATGGGGCTGGGGAGCTTCACCAGAAGAATCAAATTCTATTCTTAAACTCTATCTCGACAAAGGTGGCAATACGATTGATACAGCCAATCTATATACCAAAGGACATTCAGAAAAGATCATTGGTGACTATATCAAAGAAACCGGTATCAGAAGAGATAGTCTGGTATTATCTACCAAATTTTATGGCAATCTCTACCCAGGTGATCCCAATGCTGGTGGAACTAGCCGTAAAAATATCATCCAGTCCCTGGAGCAGTCTTTGAGACGCCTTCAGACTGACTATATTGACCTGTACTGGATGCATGCATTTGATGAGTTTACGCCTATTGAAGAAACATTATCAGCTCTAAAGGATCTGGTAACTTCCGGCAAAGTTCGTTACATAGCTGTTTCGGATACTCCTGCCTGGAAAGTAGCACAAGCACAAATGATTAGCCAGTTTCGGGGTTGGGCATCGTTTATAGGTTTACAAATAGAATATTCACTACTGGAGCGCACGTCCGAAGGCGAACTCATCCCAATGGCACAGGAACTTGGTTTGGGAGTAATGCCCTGGTCTCCACTGAAACAAGGTATTCTGACAGGAAAATATACCCGCGAAAATGAAAACAGTCAGTCAACTGGAAGATATAGCCAACCTGATCTTCCAGAAAGTACTCATACAATCATTGATCGGCTACGAGAGATTGCAAGTCAACAAAACACCACTATTGCAGCAGTAGCGCTTGCTTGGGTAATGGCACAACCGGGTATATCTTCTACCCTCATTGGAGCAAGAACTATTGGACAGTTACAACAAAACCTGGAAGCACTTTCTGTATCACTAACACCTGATGACCTTACCTATCTGAATGAAGTATCAGAGCCAGTACTGAACTTCCCTATACCCTTTATGCGGGCAGCTTATCACAATGGAATGGGTGGTACTACCATTAATAACAAAACATCAGTGCTATCTCCTATACTACCCCAAAATAGTCAGGAAGTATATTGATACCATCTATTACCAGTTTCTAAAAGCAATTATTAAGAATCTTTATTCTGGAATGAATGTTCTATGCAAAGCATTCATTCCTTTATTTATCATGAAAGCTGAAGATATACCCTATATATACAATTCCATTTCCGAGTTTCAACGAGATATGGGCCTTCCTAAACCGCTGCATCCACTGATAAGTGTAGTCAGACTGGAAGATATTCGATTTAGTGCAAAAAGGATTGAAACCAAAATCGCACTAAACTTTTACAAGATATCCTTTATTGAAGGTGGAAACCGAAAGATACGGTACGGGCAAACGTATTTTGATTTTGATGAGGGAGGGCTTTTCTTTATTTCTCCAGGTCAGGTAATCTCTGTTGGCAGCCCAACAGAAAATCTATGTGGCTTAACCATCTATCTGCATCCTGACCTGATACGCAACCACAATCTGGGCAAAAAGATAAAAGACTATGGATTTTTTTCCTACTCCATGGTAGAGGCACTGCATCTGTCTGAAAAAGAGAAGAACATTATACTAGGATTATTTCACCAGATCCAGATGGAGTTAGATTCGGCTATTGATACCTTTAGTCAGGAACTGCTAGCTTCCTATGTAGAACTATTGCTTGACTACAGCAATCGATTCTATACCCGACAGTTTATTACCCGCAAAACAGCTCATAACGACCTTCTTGACAAGCTGGATACGTTACTCTCAGACTATTTCCGAAGTGGCAAAGCCCTGCATAACGGTTTGCCAACTGTTCAGTTTGTATCTGAACAACTCAACTTTTCATCGGATTATTTAAGCGATATGTTACGCACCTATACAGGTCAAAGCACACAGCAACATATTCATAACAAACTGATCGAGGTTGCCAAGGAACTGATCAGCACCAGCAATCTGACTATTGCAGAAGTTGCTTACCAACTAGGTTTCGAGCACCCACAATCTTTTACCAAGTTATTCAAGCAGAAAACAGATTTATCTCCTATGGTATTCAGGCATTCTTTTAATTAGTTGAAAAGATTCATTTTACTATATTGCCTTCAACTAAACTCATCTACCCTTATCTCAGGAAATAGGTTACCATTGGCTATCGTATTTATACTAATTATGAAGGTGGTGATGATACTCTGTATGTTGTCAATGTAACTGTTCTGGAATAGAGCATAAAAGGATCAGGAAAAACTTTTTATTCCACAGAAAGCCTTGAGGCAGCATTAAAGGAAGCAGAAGCCTGGCGTTCTTTGTACCTGGATGGCCTTATTGATGAAGACGATTTTTTTTAGAATACATCCGATTTCAACCCCATCCAAGACTTGCATCCCTCGTCAGGTATTGTTTATCCAGAGAAAGATAGTCACTGAATACATCCTGAATGACTGCAAAAATTTCATTTCGATTAACAGTTCCTGCTGATCGCCTTACAAACAGATAATGTTCTCTGGTAAGTTTTTTAGTTAGCTGTCCCACAGTTTTTACATTCAATTCTTTTGCTGTTCTATTGGCCAGTTTTGCTACCAGATAAGAAAGTAAAAAGCCTATGACAGCTACCTTTAAATATAAAAACAAACATACAAACGAAGCTAGAAACCCTGATGTGATTATAATTGACAACCAGCCTTGCATGCTCAGAACTCCTACTTTAACTCCCAGGTTTTTCTCAAAACGTCTGATCATTCGGTGTCTATTGTATCTAGGAAATAGATCATGCAGCTGTGTATCAGGACTAATAACAGTAACACAATCAGGAATAGTTTGCCTGAGAGCATTGCGGACTTTGTAGAAGGCTTGCTGTGTAGTACAATCATTTCTGTCTTCAAATAAGATGCTTTTTTCAATGACATCACACAAATCTCCAAACGTATCAACATGCATAAAATCATTTTCTCCAAACCTGATCCCAAACGATTTTTCCAAACAACAAAGTATATCCATTATATCATCCGGATCAGTATTTTCAAGTCGTATTGTATCCATGGTAGTTCTTATTATTTATTATGATGTAAAAGATAGAGAAAGTATGCAGGTAGTTTATTAATCATCTGCATACTTCGGATATCTATTTAGTCACAGGTGCGATCCCGGCATGAGTTGGTTTAGTTTGCATAATACTACCGTCTTCCTTAAACTCAAGTTTGTCAATACACACCTCACGATTATAGCCGGCAGATCGTCCCATACCAATTCCTTTCGGATAGTTAAAGCGATGGTAGACTATATACCATTCATCTTTTCCCGGAATCTGAATCACGGAATGATGCCCGGTCGCATAAATACCCGCTGTAGCATCTTTTATTATAACCAGGTTATTCTGAGGAATAGTGAGAGGTCCCATAGGATTATCTGCTACCGCATACCGTACCTGATAGTCAGGATCACGGGTATCTTTTTCTGACCAGGTAAAGTAATATTTTCCTTTGCGGTAAAAGACAAATGTCCCTTCATTGTAAGTCTTAGCGGGAGTTAGTATTTTAGTAGTACCAGGTACCAGCGACACCATATCTTCGGCCAGTTCAGCGGCAGCCATATAGCTATTGCCCCAATACAGGTAACTTTTGCCACTAACCGGATCCATAAATACATCCGGGTCAATCTGTTGTCCATGAGTAACACCTTCAGGTAACTTATCCAGTAATGGCTTACCTAAATCCTTAAACGGTCCGATTGGATTATCTGCAACAGCCACTCCGATCTGACCATTTGCACAGAAATAGTAGAAATACTGATAGTGTCCATTGATCTTTTTCTCAACAATGGCAGGGGCCCAGGCTTTTGTATTTGCCCATGTGACATCTTTTCCCAGTTGCAAAATTGTTCCTTCGTCTTTCCAGTTTACCAGATCACTCGAAGAAAAAACGTTAAAGTAATTACCAGACCAGTTGGTAAAACCATCACTGGTAGGATATATATAGTATTTGCCTGTCTTTTCTGCATAAATAATATCCGGGTCTGCATACAATCCATCCAAGACCGGATTATGTGTTTCCAAAGCCTTTGTTGTAAAAGTAATAGGTTGTTGTCCGGAAATCCTTACAACATAACTAACTGTACCTTTTGCGAAGGATGTATTTCCTTTTGGAGTGATAATTACACCGGGTATCTCGGGAAACGTTGGCTTAAACTTCGTCAAGTCTGTTCCAGGTTTTACCTGCCATGTTACACTATGTGTAGTACTATCCAATACTGTATTGATTTTTTTAATGTCTTTGCTTTCTGCAGAAAGAATCACCTGTTCAGGAGTCAGGAATCGGGTAGTCAAAGAGGTAGCCTCTGTGGCTGTTATGGGCATTACCGTTCCATGACGGGGATGAAAGTCCATCTGTATGTCTGCATTGATAGTTGTAAACTTTTCCAGATCTGAACTACGAGCAAACTCATAGCGGCCATTCCGGTACACATCATACATCAGAATGTAATCGGGAGAATCGTTCAGCTTAAAAATACCAGACCCTTCTACTTCATCTTTGGTTTGTTCCAGCTGTTTATCCTGAAAAACATATCCGCCTGTTAACTTATTTGACACTGCTTTTTTAATTCCAGGAGTTGCACTACCTGCATGTTTAAAAAACAAATGATATTTTCCATCTTTGGCGATAATATCTGCATCTATACACACCGTATTGCCGGGAGGATCAAATAATACAGCCGGTTTAGTTTCCAGAGCTGAAAAATCTTTGTTGGCATAAGCATAATAAATCTTATCCCGATCTTCTTTTCCTAGTCTCATAGACCAATAAACCATGTATTTTCCGGTTGCAGGGTCAAAGATTGTCTGTGGAGCCCATATTCGGTCGGCGGCAGCATAGTCAGTGTATATCTTTGCAACATCAACAGGATGTGACTCCCAATTGATCAGATCTTTAGAGCGCATAAGCACAATTCCCTGATTAGGACCCCAGCCATTCTTGACGGTATTCATATCTGTTGCCACCATATAAAACGTCTTTCCATCTGCTCCCCGCAAAATATGTGGATCACGAACCCCTCCACTGCCACTGATTTTTACAGAATTAAGTACAGGATTGCCTCCATTCAGTGCCTTAAAATGGTAGCCATCGCTACTTACAGCATACCTGATAGCTTCATCGCTGCCTGTAAAATAGGTGAATAGATAGGCACTATAGCCTTTTGTTTTTATCTGTTGGGAATTAGCGTAAAGATAAATGCACAGACAGAACATCAGGCAGATTTGACGTTTGAACATATGAGAAGGTGGCTTTGGTGTGAAATACATGAGGAACGAGAAAACACAAAGAAAAATCTTTTACCTAATAATAAAAACAAGATAGCACAGGACGTACTTCTGTGTAAACTTCACAGTATGTTTCGGCAAAAGAAATACAAATGCTATTGGCAATTGTATAGCTATGGGCATACATTATTCCAGGAAAAGGAACTTTTGAAAAACACTTTAAAGGTACTCTTTTTTTGAAATTTGGCGGATTGGCGAAAGCTGATTTGTAAAATTAATCAGCAACACAAACAAAGTAGCTTTACACGAATGAATGTCCTGCAACAAGAATCCTACGAATCTGAACTGATACATATTCAAACTGAAGTAGCCCAGCAAATACGTTTACAACAGGAACTGAACAAACTTCCTCAACGTCAGAAAGAAGCACTTTACCTGGTTTTTTATCAGGAACTCAGCTACCAACAAATTACAAAAATTATGCAACTGCAATACCAGACTGTTCGGGATCTGGTCCACAAAGCACTCAAAACACTTCGTGAGAAGTTGCGATCAGCCACATTTTCATGGCATATGATGCTGGTACTGGCATTTTCGCTTCCAGCCTTTTTGGTCTTTAAACTTTAGTCTTATTATCTTGTTACTATCTCTACCTGAACCGCTTAGTAATAAAATTATCCTTTTCAAGAGCATAAAACTTTCCACTGGTAGACAGACCTATTCTTTCTTGGTTTGTTAAGATAGTCACAACCGTATCTACGTAATATAATTTTAGTCTGTCCCAACCAGCCCCTTTCCAAAAACCAGGCTTATCTGCATTACAGATTTCTATCATAATGGATTTTAGTTCATCCTTACTAGTAACATGAAAGGTAGCGGTATCAGAAAAAGAGAATGCGTTTCCAGATAAGCATTCATAATATTCCAGCTTTTTGGGAGTTCCTAGTTTTTCAAGAACTTGGTTTTGATCAAAACGTGATATATCACCCAAACAACCCAGCAGAAAGAATAAACTCAAGAATATACGAGAGGGTTTATACATAATAGATGTGATAGCCACTTGAGAAGGGATGGCCTATGTAGGCAAAATAACTGTTTGTAATGAACTACAGTGTAATGTCTCTGACAAAGACTTACCTAAGTAAGTTTCTTATCATTAAAAATATACACGATAATAATTTCCAGAGAAGCTATTCATAATTGCAAAAAGCCTTATTGACATAATCTTATAAACAATAAATTTTTAAAACGAAAAAGTTAGTTTGGTGGTAATGGACTATGCTATGCCTATGTATCCCTAAGCAAAACAGATAAAGGGATATATCTATCACACAGTACTTGTACACAAGCAGATAAAGGCAATATAGAGAAAGAAACAAGTGGTTTACTTATCAATACCAAGAAAGTCTGGTTTCGGGTAAAAATAGCACAAAGAGCCACTTGTTAGTTTAGCTATAGTACCAACGGAACAGACTTTACAGATATAGGATCAGCCTTCACTGCCAAACCAGGCCGATGGATAATAGCTAAAGTTAATCTCTTCTACACTCGTTCAACCCAAACTAACGACTCTGGCTTTGCTGATGTCGACTGGTTCCGGGTTGAGAAGTAAGGCACTTCCCATCTCTTTCAAATAAGTTGGATAGAGATAAGAATAGTTTTATGAAGCTAAAGCCGTCTGTAATCTATCCAACTAAAAAGTGAAGAACATATACCCATTTCGTTATCAAGTTCAATCAAAATTTTTCTATGGTTACTAGAATATTGATCAAATAACCCTATTATTGGAGTAACTATTCCTACCATACTCATGAAAAAAACTTTACTATTTCAATTCTTTTTCCTTTTTGTATTTTCAATCACCATCTGCCAGGCTCAGTTTGATGACAAATTTTACTTTCCATCCAAAGAATGGAAACCAATAGCAGACCTGAAATACGAAGAAGTATTTCTGGATACAGATACTGTAAAACTGAATGGTATTTTTATAAAACCACAAAAGAAAGCCAAAGCAACTATATTATTATTTCATGGTGCAGGAGGAAATGTATCTTCTTACACCTATATCGCCAAACCTCTGGTAGACAAAGGATTTCAGGTCTTTATGATTGACTTCAGAGGATATGGAAAATCTACAGGAAAGCCCACCCATGTGAATATTCTAAAGGATGGTCAACTGGTGCTTGACTATCTTATCAAAAGAAATGATATAAAAGGTACTAAATTAATCTTACTAGGTGTTTCTATCGGCTCTCAGGTGGCTACACGTCTGGCAAAGGATAATAAAAGCAGTGTTAGTGCCCTTGTTCTTGATAGTCCGCTGAGTTCTTTTACAGATATAGCCGCATTCTATGCACCCAAGGAACAACAAGACGTTATTAAACAATACCTCGTTTCTCCTTACTCAGCGAAAGAAGACATCACTTCAGTTGAGGTACCCAAACTGATTATTCATAGCAAAGAAGACAAGGAAGTTCCATTTGAACAAGGTCAGGTAGTTTTCAATGCAGCAAAACATCCTAAAACGTTCTGGGAGACTACAGGAAAGCATATTGATGCAGCTAAAGTAGCAGGACCGGAATATGCTGAACGTATTGAGAAATTATTATCCAAATAGGACTATATGTAAACATAAGTCATGCTTAATTTTGGATGAGAGCAAAACCCGAGCCTATTACTTTTATAAGTGTGGGCTTGGGGTAATTTTTGAGAAATGTTTCTTTCTGAATTGGTTTATTGTCCCTTACATCGTTCTACTTGTGGCTTCTTCATTTTTTGCTTGTCCAAAAAATGAAGCAAAAAAGGACACTTTTCTCCGATCCTTCTGCCCGCAGGCCAAAGGCCAACCTCGCGGAGAAAAGAAACCCAACGCACCTACACTGCCTTTCGCGATTCAAGCCAACACGACTCTCTTTGTAACTCCTTTGTTTCTCTTCTTATAAAGGATGTGATATCCTTTTACTTAAAATTCGGGATGACCCATGTTATATGAGTATACGTTCACTATGTCACAAAATGTATACCTCTATTTTCTGATTCGGTAGGTTTCGATTTCTCCATAAGCTGTAAACCCTAATTTTTTATAAATGGGTTCTCCCATCAATGATGCGTGAAGTACACAATAGATACTTCCATTTGCTTTGGCCTCCTGTAGTAAATATCTGGTCATAGTCGTAGCAATACCCTTTCCTCTCCCATTAGGAGTTGTCCCTATCATATGCAATCCGGCATTATTGTCAGAATCAAAAAATACAATTCCACAACCTATACTTTCATTCTCTTCTGTGTATATAAACACACGAATCTGCTCTGACTGAGAAACAATAGTAGAAATAACGTGATCTCCTACATGATACCGAAACGATTCAGATGCTGTTTTAGCAAAAGCTATTGATTCTGCATCTGTTTTTACCTGTCGAATAGTTGTAGTATCTGTTGGTTTTGCCTCCAAAGACCTCAGATCAATTGCCATATTTCTTTGTCCAGACAAAAAATCAAAATTGGGATTATCATTTAGTATATTAGGCTTCTGAATAGTGATTATACCAGGTAGTTCGCCTGCATGGCTTAGTTGACGGATCTCATCAATAACTAACTTTGAAGCTTCAAAATCAAAGATTCTGTTTGGCCAATCAGAGTGAGGTACAGAAACAGCAGAGCATAACGTTGTCTTCTTTAGGGTATGTGTCAGTTGCCCTATATGAGTCCAGAATTCGTATAGATTTTTTACAATAGGTTCATCCATTTTACAAAAAGTGTCTATAAAAAATCTTAACCCATTACAGAGATAATTTGTTCATGGTTTAAGATAGTCACTATATGGTCAAGAAGCCTATACTGAAAGCCAGATCCGATGAATTTACAACCTATTCGTTCTAAATCCTGTCAAAAGTAGGTATATAGCACTGAATATCACCTAATTTCACTCCAGACCGTAGAACATATGTTATTGAAATTAACTACTCTTCTAACAATTTTATTGGTTTGCAAGATACCAATCCTGGCTCAACAAAAATCAGATACTATTATACCTCTGGAAACACTTTTTCAGGAAGCCAAATCTGAATTTTCCCACTTTGAAAAAGTGCATGGACACGTCACATTAACTCCCAATGGCCATATGCATTATCTGACATGGGGTAATCGATCGGGAATTCCGCTTGTATGGTCACATGGTAGTTTGACTAATGCCTTTGAAGTACTTCCCTTTGTTGACCAATTAGTAAAAGCAGGTTATTATGTTATTGCAATAGATTATTATGGACATGGACAAACTCCTATACCGGATCATGAAGTATCGCTTTATCATATAGCCGATGATATTAAATACATATTGGATGAATTAAAAATCAGAAAAACTGTAATTGGAGGTTGGTCAAGAGGCGCTATGATCAGTACAGCTTTCTATGATACATATCCTGACCGGGTATTAGGTATAATTTTGGAAGATGGTGGCTCTGTTTCAAGCAATACTTATTATCATAAAATGGATTCCACCCAATTAACTCAGCGAATAGATCAGCTATTCAAAGATCGTTTACAGGAGCAAATCTTTAACAGCGAGTTTGAAACCTATCAAGCCTATTATGACCCAGCAGAAAAAGGAAATCAGTTTAGCCTTCTGGCATGGATTCGTCCCACAAAAAATGGCAAATGGGCACTGAGTCCAGGTGTACTGCAACTATTACATATGCAAACGCCTGAACAATTTCTTGAAAATATTCTCTATCCTACCCGCGTGCCACTCTTTGCAGAATCAATGGCAATTTTAGAACCTAAAATTATTTACCGCAATCTATCCGTCCCTCTTTTAATTATTGATCCGACCCATTCAGATGATTTGTTTCCTTTTGAAACAGAAAATGCTCGACTACAAAAACAACATCCTGCTTTAATTGAACACAAGATATATCCCAATACAGGTCATAATGTTCACTACGAACACCCTGATCAATTTCTAAAGGATGTGATCAATTTCCTAAAACGTATAAAGCAGTACAATCACTTAAGATAGTCCTTTCTTATTCCAGTTCAATACAATCAAAATTTTGCTGCTTTAATAACTCAATTACCTTCGCGGTCAGTAAGGTATGACTATCAATACGTAAAATATGGTCACAATCTGCTAAATCAAAATTCCACTTCGCATCAGCTAACAATGTGTCCAGACGAGATTTAAGAGACATTACAGCTTTTTTTGTTTTTACAGTTGTCTTAAACACATAAATCATAAACATTGATTCTTTTTGTATGATACTGAATACTTATAAGCCTACTTTACCTTCCATCCAATAGGCTTTTGCCAGGACTCTTCCTCTGAAGTTCTTCTGCTTTAATACACGTTTCACTGTTTGAATAGATCTGGCATTCCCTGTCAAGACAAAGTTGCTATCCTGCCACATATCCAAATGAAAGACAGGCAAACTAGCAACAGAGCTCTCATTCTGAAATGTACCATTCTTTGGAAATACAGTGTAATTATCTAAGCCAAGCAGTCCTGGTACAGCACTATTTTCCTTATCCAGCTCCAGATAAAAATGACAGTCATGTTGTTTATACTTTACTGCATCCAAAAAGGAATAAGCTAATCCCAACGATGTTTCATCTCCAATAATTACATGTTGCCTAACAGATGGATTATATTGTTTCATTCCTCTAGGAGCACTTATCCGAATTTGTTCACCAGTTGTCAAAGCATGCATAAAGCGACTTCCGGGAGCCTCCCCATGTAAATGCACAATAATTTCAACAACACCTTTTTCGGTATCACTATAGGATACCGTATAGTTTCTGTATTCCGTATCACTTACCCGGATAATGATGGCATAGCCAATTTGAAAATCCATCCCAGACACATCTCCCTGAAAACATATCTTTTTAACAAACGGCGTTATGTATTCAGTATTTATCACTGTCATCAAAGGAAATTTGGAAGCAAATAAACCTTCCAGGGTATTACCTAACCACTTAGCTACTTTTGGCATGTTTCAAGCAAGTTTGCAGTTGTACTTTTCGTATGTCAGTGTATGTTGTACAGTGTAAAGTACGGGCATTGCCTTTGTGGCAACAATGCAGAAAGGAGAGTATTACTTAGACGAATCGAGGTTTTTACTCCGGAAAGCTACTGGGGTCATTCCGGTAGTCTTTGTAAAAAGACGGGAAAAATAGGCATAATCTTCATAGCCCAATTCCCTGGCCACTTCTTTTACAGATTTGCTGGAATGAAATAGAATCCGTTTTGCTTCCAGAATCACCCGTTGCTGAATATGATACGAAACAGAATGGCCTGTCACATTTCTGATACACTCATTCAGATAAGGGACTGAAATATTTAGTAAACTGGCGTATTCTGCCGGACGCTTCATCTCAGCAAATCTACGTTCCAGAAGTAGTTTGAACTCATGAGTAACTGTACTAAACCGAGAGACAGCTGTATTTAGAATTCTCCGTTCCAGATGAAAAGACAGAAACATTCCTGCAAAAGCGTTGATATAATCCTTTACAAGTAATGTATATAGTCTATTATCCTTTTGCTCAGAGACAGCAACACATAACCGAATAGCCTGATCAAAAAGAGTAACCATATCTGAAGTCAATGCCAAAGGAGAGGCAGGCAAAACAAGCTCATTGAATAGTTGTAGATATTCTGGATTCAGCTTTTCATTGAGAATACCTAACATATAGCCCTCTGAATGTTCAACGCTTACAGTACGATGTACCTGGCTGGGATGAATATATAAAATGACAGGACCTTCCATTTTATATTCTATAAAATCCACTTCCATACAAATTTTCCCTTTTTCCAATACATGAAAAAAATGAAAATCGTGTCGATGAGGATGTCCAGCCTCTTGAAACGAAGAAAGATCTTCAGATACTATCTTTCCGACTGCGGCTCCTGCTTCAAAATGCTCAATATAGGATCGTACAGGTATTGACTTTGTTTTTTTGGCCATTCTTTTCTTAGGCAATAAATTGTCTACAAAGCTATCTCTTACGAGTAGAGTCTACACCTACTCAAAATACTTCACAGAGATAGCTTCCAGAAGTTTTTTGGGATCATACAGATTACCATCTTTTACAACCAGTGATACTCTGCGAATATCGCTGATGTTTCGGATTGGATCTCCATCTACCAGAATAACATCCGCAATTTTTCCTTTGGTGATTGTACCTAATACATCCAGTTTATCACAAAGCTTTGCGGCATTGTATGTAGCCGTTTTTAATACTTCAGTAGTAGGAATTCCAGCTTCTGCATATAATTCCAGTTCCCGATGCAGAATAAATCCTGCCAGATCATCCGTACCAGATACAATCAGGATACCTGCATCATAAAATTTTTTGACAAGTTTTTGCATTGCCTTCATAGCGTTCCGATAAGTCTCTTCCTGGCCTGGAGGTGGTGTTAATGCACCCCATGAGGCATTGCGTTGCATGGTCGCAGGCAAACGATTCATGATTTTGGAATACCCCAGTGAAGGTTTACTTGGACTACTGGTAAACATTCCCTCAAAAACTCCCAGTGTAGGGTCTATTGAGATATGTTTGTCCTGAAACAATTTCACAAAGTCTTTAAATTCCTGGCTTTCAAAGTCCAGCGAAGCGGCCTTCTCCCCTACCAGTGTAAACCGGCGCATAGAACGGGTATCCACTGTATCACCATAAAAATTCAGAAACAACATGTTAGCATGCGTAATTTCATTATACCCGGCATTAATAGCTTGTGTCGCAGTCATATGGGATGGAATATGGCCTGCTACTCTCAACCCCAGCCGATGTGCTTCATCAGCCATTGGCTTTACCCATTCAGGTTTAATAGAGCTGTAAAGCTTGATCTGCTGGTATCCTAAGGAATCGTATTTTTGTATAGCACGAAGTCCTTCTTTCAGATTGGAAACAGATATACCAAGTGGAACAGTATAGGGTCCGTCTCCATCAATAATTCCACTACGATACACAATCCTCGGACCTATTACCTCTCCATTGTCAATCTGCTGCTGGAGTTCCAGCAAACTCAGTGAGTTGCCCATATCACGAATATTGGTAATTCCACAAGCTATATTCAACAAACCTTCAGATCCACCACCATAATGTGTATGCATATCCCATAAGCCAGGCAATAAGGTCTTTCCTTTTCCCTCTATAATCGTATACCCCTTGGGTAATTTAAGACTGGCATCTCCTACATCCTGGATCTTTCCATCTCTGATCAAAACGGTTCTTGCAGGCAAAACCTCCCCTCTTTCGGAGTCAAATACATTGACATTGTGAAAAGCAATTCCTGTTCTGGACTTACTGACAAGCTGACTGGTCAGTTTGCTATAATAGCCATCCATCTCTTCTTTTTGTATTTGATACAAATCGCCTACATCATCCCTTACATCCTCACGAACTTCGTTAAAAGAATCACTGAAAGAACCCAAACTCATCTGATTCTCATCCAGCCAGAAAAGTGATGGATCAAAACCCAGTCCCGTGATTGAATACAGGTAGGCATTCTTTCCATTTTTAAGTATATGTTCTTTTAGCAATCGGATAGATGACTGTCCGGCAGGTAACAAATCAATCTTTTTCTCAGGAGAGGCAAGCAATGCCCATGGTAAATAAGGAGCATCCGCTTCAGTACTTAGATATATAGCAGGCCTGGTGACAGAAACTTGCTGTTTCTCAGCAGTATTTTCCCAGCGAGCAACACTATTTAGTAATTCATAAGTCTCAGCCACTTTGCCTTTCATATAGTTATTGCCCTCTACATGTAGAGAGGTAACAATACCTTGTGGAGATGTCTTGAATGTAGTTAGTAATTTAGGTCCACGCCCTCTATCATTGTATTCCTGATACGAAGCATACTGACGAGGTCCAGTCTGACAAAGCCAGCTATATCCAGCCTTCCTGCCATTAAAAAGGATGTCATATTTTAATGTATCACCAATTGGTAGCTTACCCTGAGCGAATAAATAAGTTTGACTTAGCAACAAAAACAGGGAGACGATCCTTTTCATAGTGGTTGTAAATTTCTCTGAGTAAAAGCTATATACTATTTTGTAGGACTTCATTATTTTGTGGCCTTCTTACTCTGATATTCTAACTTACCATTGGTAAGGCCAAAGTATCTATATACCAGAAATAGTATCTGATTCGTAAAGATAATTTTTAAATAAGCTCTCACACTAAAAAACAATAACTTTACATAGGAACAAACATGCTTACATCTTGCTTTGAAAAATGGTGGATACCCATTGTATTTTGGGTTGCTGCACTTGGGTTGGTTATAGTAAGCAACTGGACACCACTCCCTTTCCTGGGAATGGCAAGCTTTATCCTTCTAACCCTATCACTACTATTCCTTTTTGGATCGGCAGTCTATCACCTAGTGTATCGTCGCTGGCTCAAAGCTATCCTCACAGGGTTACTTGGAGTGGGAACAATAGCAGGAATCATTCTGTATGCCATGTTTATTTTTGCTATGGAACAACTAGATGGAGACAAATGGGCTGATAATCTGACTATACCCACCAACATTACGCTGAACACTCCTAAGGAGCAATCAATCATAAGCCCTGACTCTATAGACCATAGTACAGGGAAAGCTTTTGACTTTGAGCTGTACAATTCTTTTCAACCAGGATTGTATGAATATGCTATCTGGATAGGGAAAACAGAACCTGGAACTATTTACTTAAAAGCATATGAAGTAACCCAGGAGTATCCACTATCCACAGATAATCTGACGAAAAACAGTTCTATTAAGATAATCAATGATACAGATAGTATTATACAATTTGGAACCAAAGATCATTTTACTATCTATGAAGGAGATTGGGGTAAACCGTATGCTGCCAGATTTGAAGTATGGTTTCATCCTGACAATGGAAAGCCAGACAGAAAACTCACAGAGAAGATCTACAAGATTGAAGGATGGCAAAGATAAGAGTCGTGCCTCTTTACTCTACATAAAACAATGGCATGGATGAAAGACAACCATGCCATTGAATAAACTTACAAGTTTTTATTAATTACCACCAATCACTTTAGACTGAACTTTGGCTGGTGCAGACTTCTTCAGTTCATCCACAGCTTTTTCCAGCTGCTGATCACGGCCTTTGGAAACAACTTCAGGCTGGTTCATCACCTTTACATCTGGCTCAAGCTGATTGTTCTCAAGATACTTGCCATCCAGTGCAACCATACCTACCTGAGGAATACCAAACACCAACGTTGGATCAATCTGAGTCTCCCACCATACCGCAGTGCCCGTACCTGGTACAGGCATACCTATGATTTTACCAATGTTGTTTTCACGGAAAGCAAACGGAAACATATGAGCATCAGAATAGTTACCTTCACCTACTAATACGACAGAAGGCTTAATCCATTTACGGAAGGGTTCATGTCCCATATGCACACCACGAGGAACAATATCCAGGTATTTTTTACCACTTAGGAATGTAGCCAGATCATCGTGCAGCCACCCACCTCCGTTGAAACGGGTATCGACAATCAGCGATTCTTTGTCTGCACATTTCCCTAACACTTCTTCTACAACGGTGCGGTAGCTCGCATCATTCATGCCACGTATGTGTACATATCCCACACTACCATTTGACATTTTATCTACTTCTTTGCGACGAGTAGTCACCCAACGCTGATAGCGAAGTTCACTTTCCTGAGGCAAAGTAATTGGCTTAACAGTTTCTTCCCAGCGTACCTTTGTTTTTTCGTTATAGCAGGACAACAGTACGTTCTTATTCGCTTTCCGGTTCAACAGCTTATTATAATCCATTTCAGTAGTGATTTCTTCACCATCAATTTTCTCTATGATGGTACCTGCCTCTACCTTGGACTGAGCATTAGCCAGTGGCCCATTGCCCATCACTTCCACTACACGCAGCCCTTTGCCATCGTATTCCTGATCATAAAATAATCCTAGCGAAGCGGTTGCATCCAGGTTAACCTGAGGATGTGCATACCGACAACCTGTATGGGACGCATTCAATTCGCCCAGCATTTCACTCAACATCTCTGCAAAGTCACGGTTGTTGTTGATATGAGGCAGGAACTTAGCATAGGCAGTGTGATAGAAATCCCAGTCTACACCATGCAGATTTGTAACATAGAATTTTTTCAATACCTGACGCCATGCATGATCAAATATATAAGCTCTCTCTGCAGCTGTATTCAGGTTCATTTCACCATTGATGGTGATAGGTTCTCTTTTGCCTGATTCTGCATCGATCTTCATGATCTTGCCATCAGAGCTCACAAAAATAGATTTACCATCTTTGGTCATATCAATACTGCCAGGTCCGCCTTCCAGCTTCGCCAGAATTTTGGTTTCTCTGGAACGCAGGTCTGTCACCCACAAATCATAGCCTTTCTCAAAACGACACATATAAAACAATCTGTCTCCATTAGGTGATACGGCAGCATCTGTCAAATTGGAAGAGTGGATTGTCAAACGAGACTTACGACCATCCAGTCCTTCAAATTCAATCTTTACTGTTTTATCTTCCTTCTTAGCCGATTCACCAGCTTTCTTCTTATCGTCTTTTTTCTCTGCTTCACTAGCCTTGGCAGCTTCTTTCTGTTCTTTTTCTTCTTTCTCTTTCAACAATGTAAAGTCTTCTTTGCTTAACTTGTAGCGATCCCATGATTCTTTGGTAAAGAACATACCATATACATCACTCTCACCACCCCAGCTACCGTGATTTTTCATACCATCACGATCCGAAAACCAGATCATCATTTTGCCATTCATCATCCATTTGGGTGATTCGTCGCTATATCCACTTTCTGTCAGGTTCACTAGTTTACCTTTACCATCAGCCGGAATCAAAGCGACTTCAGCACTGAACATGTTGCTTGGAGAGTAGGTTGCCAGGAAAAATTTGCCATCCGGTGACCATGTATAATATTGATCTCCATCTGAATAGGAATAGTTTTTATCAGCAGACAAAATAACACGGGTTGCTTTGGATTCCAGATTAATCACTTTTAGGGTAACCCGTTCTTCCAGATAAGCTACCTCTTTACCATCCGGAGAAAAAGAAGGTTGAAACTCTTCCGCGGTTGTAGCGGCTACGGGCTCTTCTTTCAGTACAGTAGAAGAATAGAAATAAGGCTCTTCTTTACGTATAATAGAGCTTTTGTATATGTTCCAGTTGTTATTTCGCTCACCCGCATACAATAACGTACGACCATCCGGGCTAAAACTAACAGAACGCTCCTGTTCTGAGGTGTTGGTCACACGTTTGGTTACTCCTCCTTCTACAGAAGTAACATATACTTCTCCACGAAATACAAACGCAATCTCTTTTCCATTAGGAGAAAGCGCCATTTCAGTAGCGCCACTGTTGATCGGTACTACCTTTTCCAACACATTGCGGGTATCATTCAGGATCTGAATAACTACTTTTTTGGGTTCACTACCTGTTGTCTGTGTATAAATCTCTCCATCATAACCATAACACAAAGTACCACTCTCAGCCATAGTCAGAAAACGAACCGGATGTTTACTGAACTTGGTTACCTGAGTAGCCTGTCCAGGTTTATCTACTGACATTTTGTGTACGTTAAATGATCCACTGCTTTCACAAAGGAAGTAGATATCTTTCTCATCAGGTGATAATACCGGATTTCGGTCTTCTCCATTAAAGGTGGTAAGCTGTGTATGTTTGCCTGTTGGCACATCATATACCCATACATCACGTGAGATAGAGGAAGTGTGATGCTTGCGCCAAGGGTCTTCATATCCTTTGTTATCATGGTATACCAATCGGTTACCTGACCGATTGTAGCGAGCTTGTTCGGCGGGTGTAGTCAACAACATTTGCGCACGACCTCCGGCAACAGATACTTTATACAATTCTGTCAGGATACCATAAGGAAACTGTACGTTGCTGGCTGCATCTGTACGTGATGACGAAAAGATAATGTGCTTTCCATCTGGGGTAAAATCACTGGGAAGGTCATTGGCCGAATGATATGTAAGACGGGTAGCAGCACCTCCGGTAGATGGCATTACAAAAACGTCATAGTTTCCGTAACGATCCGATGCAAAAGCAATTTGTTTGCCATCGCGTGACCATACAGGCATAAAATCGTGTCCTTCACTTAATGTCAGCGGAATAGCCTGACCACCAGCAGCAGCGACTCTATATAAGTCGCCCTGATAACTGAATACAATAAACTGGCCATCCGGTGAAATAGCCGGGTAGCGCATCCACAGTGGGTTCTGGTCGGCTTTCACGACCACAGGCATTAGCATGGCAATGCCGAGCAGAAATTGATAAAGGCGGTGCATGGTAGATTAGTTTGCAAATAAGTCAACTTCAAATTTCCACAAACCATCGTATATTATCAATCTATTTTTTGAAGAATATGCATTTGACAATGATAAGAAACCGGAAAAGGCTGTTTAACGGAAAAGTATATTGTGACTATTCCATTTGCAGCTTAATTCAACTGCCTATACTCCTTGGGTGAAATCCCGATTTTGGATTTAAAAAGTTTTGTAAAATGGGAAGGATGTTCAAAGCCCAGATTATAGGCTATTTCACTGATTGTCTTTTCAGTTCCCCAAAGCAGTGTTTTTGCTCTGTCTATCAATTGCAAATGAATATGTTCTTGTGTGGTTTTACCTGTAAAACGATTTAACAGATCTGACAGGTAGTTGGGAGATAAATTCAGTTGTGAGGCAAAGTATTTCACATCGGGTAAGCCAGCCTCTACAAGTGTTTCCTGAGCGAAGTAGTCAATTAGCATTCGCTCAAACTTCTGTACTATATCATGGTTTACATGTTCTCTGGTAAAAAACTGTCTGTCATAAAATCGATTACAATAGGTAAGCATCACTTGCAAGTTGTCAATGATCAGACTTTTGGTATGCTTATCCATATTCTGAGAATACTCTCGTTTAATTTTATTCAGACAATCGAGCAATATAGTTTTTTCCTCAGCAGAGCTATGCAATGCTTCATTTGTATCATACTGAAAGAACGAGTATTCATGAATCTTTCTTCCAAGTTCGGTTCCAACCAACAATGCCGGGTGAAAAAACAAACCCCATCCCTCCAAAACCCGGATATCCGGACTGGAAGCAATTACCTGGTTAGGAGCAGTAAACATCAGAGACCCTTCTTCAAAGTCGTAATAGGATCTACCATACTTCATTGTTCCTTCAAACCGCTTGCACATCACGGTATAAAAGGCTGTTCTGTAATATACTTCTGCTTTGGGTCTGTCAGGTTTTGTTTCCGTCAGATCAATAATGGTTATCAGTGGATGTTGGGGCGTACCACAATTGTAAAACCTGTGAACTGCGGCGATGGATTCTATGTCTATATATGTCGGTTTCATGCCTGACAATCTCATTGTTTTCTCTTCTGGAACAAAACCAGAAAGATCCGCGCTATAGGCAAATCTTTCTGGTTTTATCAATCATGTGATACTTCTTCTCAGTTAAGAAAGAAATCTCGCACTGACTGGATAAACTTCTCTTCGGAATTTTTCCATTTTGTATCAATGTATAACTGAGCATCTTCTCCAACTACATAGCGAAGCTGAGTGCTTTCATCTATTGCCGCTTTGTAAATGGTGAGGGCTACATCTTCTGGCGTTGCTTTAGCCAGGTGCTCGGTAGGCGTTGCGTATCGACTGAAGAATGATCCCATGATTGGATTGTACTCAGGTATTTCATTTTTAATTAGATCCAGTCCATTACGGAAGTTTGTATGCACACCACCGGGCTCAATGATTTTAACTGCTATATTCAGTTTTACCAGTTCATGGGATAAAGCTTCTGAAAAACCTTCTACAGCAAATTTCGAACTGGCATACAAACTTGTAAACGGAAACCCAATCATCCCTCCAAAACTGGAAATATTTATGATGGATCCTTTGCCGTTTTTGCGTAAATAAGGTAGCACAGCCTGTGTCACTTCCATCATCCCAAATACATTGACATCAAATTGTTTCTGGATCTGCTCTCTGGTGGCAGATTCAAAAACACCCATCAAGCCATAGCCAGCATTGTTTACCAACACATCGATTGTTCCAAATTTGTCTACACCTGCTTTTATGGAGTCTTCAATAGATTGAGAGTCCTGCACATCCAGTTGAGTAACTAATACATTATCTAAATTGCGCAACTCCTGCTCCTTTTCAGGTGAGCGCATAGAGGCAATAACATTCCATCCGTTTTGCTGAAACAATTTAGCAGTTTCCCGGCCAAAGCCTGATGAGGTGCCTGTGATTAATACTGTCTTTTTCATGTTGTTGATCATTATATTTTGTATCGTAATTGACAATACAAAGATGTATCAACAACAGCCTTAAGACCTTATATCTTTCACGGCAGGAATTATACATTTCACCGAATAGTATGTATACTCACTGTATCTCCTCACTTTTCTTTGAAGAATTCACCAAAATGCCAGAGTATGCCAGAAGGATCATGCACAAAACACTCTCGTCCCCACTCCTGATTTCGGATCGGTGTAAGTTTTACCGTTTTGTATTTACTAGTAAGATCCAGGGCCAGCAGTTCCTGCCAGTATCTCTCCACATTGTCTACCTCCAGAAAAAGCATAGTATTATCTACCCAGTCTTTGACATAATGTCCTTGCAGATAGAAGCCTATTCCTTCTGTATAGAAATAGGAAAAATCATGAGAAATAACGCCTTCCTGGAATCCCAGATCCCGATAAAAACTGCGTGATAACTGGAAGTTTTCGGCTCCGATGAAGGGCCGGATGGAAATAGCTTTGTGTTCCATAAGTGTCATTCTTACTTATTGAGTAAATTTAATAGTAGTAAATGGAGGCTGCTGTTTCTCCTGTTTATAGTAGAATGACCATTTGCCACAGAGGCAATTAGACGCACAATTTATAAAATTTTCGGTATAGTACTATCTTCTTCCTTTGTATCCGCATAGAAACACTCCATATATTACACCAACTTGATGTACATAATTACCTCACCTATATTTGTTTCTGTCAAGTCTGCTCTTTCAATATACACCAGATAATATATTTTTTCTGATAACACTACAAGTATGTCATCTCTCCAAACTCAAAAAGAAAATGTACTGCTTTTATTACAATCGGGTCAGCTGGAAAATATTGAACTGGGATTACAGCTTGTAGAGTCTTTGCAAATTGATATTGAAGAGTTTAAACAAGATATAGATCTTGTCCATAGCTGGTTTTCGAAAGATACGGAACTGGAATTTGGCAAAAAGTTAATCGAAGTTGTGAACCGCAAACATATTCGTCTGAGCAATCAGAACTGGAAAACCGTTCCACCGCAAATTAAATATCTGATTAATGTTGTAGATATTCTCTTGAATCAGAATCAGTTAACTACCCTTCCTTCTGAAATTGCCTATCTAACTAACTTAAGGGCACTATCTGTAAGTGATAATATGCTTAGTACTTTACCTCCTGAAATAGGAAGCTTAACTACATTGTGTAGTATAGATGTAAGCAATAATCAGTTGACTTCACTTCCTCCGGAAATAGGTAATCTCAAAAATCTGGAAAAATTAATTGCACAAAAGAATCAACTACATACTCTACCTGAAGAAATTGGAAACTGTACAGCTATCGCAACATTATTTTTAGAGGATAATCAGTTGGAATCACTTCCTTCAAGTATTGGATCCTGCCTCAATCTAAGATACATAAATGCAGAAAATAATCAGATAAAATCTATTCCTTCTACTATTACGAATTGTCAGAATCTTGAGGTTTTAGATCTCAACAACAATCAATTGCGGTTATTACCTGTCGAAATTGGAAAGCTCAGAAGATTGAATCAGTTGCGTTTAAATAAAAACCAATTAGAATCACTTCCTGTACAGATTGGCAGCTGTAAAAGATTAGTATACTTACATCTGAATAATAATCAACTAACCTCAATTCCTCCAGAAATTGGTAATCTTACTTATCTAAGTCAATTGTATCTGGATAAGAACAAGCTTACATCCATTCCTGTTGAGATTGGAAAACTCAAAAACCTGACTGAATTGTACCTTAATAAAAACAAAATAACTTCTGTCCCTTCAGAAATTGGCAATGCATGCTGTCTTCGATCTCTTTATCTCAACGAAAATCAATTAGATAGTATCCCATCTGAAATAGGACAAATCAGCACACTACAATTACTACATCTGGAAAAAAACCGTCTGCAATCAATTCCATCAGAGTTAAGTGAGTGTTCTTATTTAAGTCGATTAAATCTCAGGAAGAATTCCATTTCTGTACAAGAAAGAGACACAATAACCAAGTGGGTTCCTTATTATTGCAAAGTTGTATTTGATTAATAGCCACAATCGGATCAATAGTCAATATAAGCCCTCAGCCAAACAACCAATGATTTTACAGGTTATCTGGCTGAGGTTAGTATAGCTTCTGTTAAAACAGGAATGACTTTAACTATTTATTTTGAATCATCCACAAACACATATAACTTCTGCACCTTGCCATCTTCCATCACAAACAAGTCCATACCTGATTTAGCATCTGGCTTTTCTTCTGGTCCAAAGTGCCAGTACAACCGGGCAATGTTATGGTGAGTATCAATAGAACTTATGTCAGAGAACTGAAAGCCAGGATTCTTCTGTTGCAGATTTTGTACAAACTCATTGATACGGGCATGTCCGATAGCAATATTGTGTGGCTCTACCAGTTCCATATCTGTTGCATATACTTCCTGCATCCAGGCACTGCGTTGTATCGGATCTCTTTGATTCCAGATTTTAAAATGGTATTCCACCAATCTTTCTATTTCAGCAGTTGTCATTTTAGTAGAATAGTTTAAACAAGAATGTATTAACCATTATAAGCAGCTAGCCATTTAGCCTTGATATCCGCACGGGACTGGATAAACTCCTTATCAGTACCCTGAGCAATTGCATCCAGCGGAAAACGTAGTGGACGAGAGCCTTTTTTCATGTTTACCAGTTCCAGAATACCATCAGCAATAGTTTGCGGATTCATATTGAACTGTGCCATCTTACCAAATAAGGCCTGTCCCAATGCATTAAACTTCTCTGTGGCTTCTTCTCCATATTCAGCTACGATAGATTCTTTGTCAGCATTGAAACCTGCTTTTACACCATTGGTCATTTCTGTAGGATAGACACCCGGCTGAATACTTACATTTTCAATTCCATAGGCTGCCAGTTCGTCCTGTGCTCCTTCGGTGATGCTTTCTACAACAAACTTGGAGGCTAAGTAAGGAACCATAAATGGTAGTGTATGTCCACTGGCTCCGGAAGTGATATTGATAATTAAACCATTCTTTTCTTTACGCATAGAAGGCAACACGGCCTGATAGGTACGTATCACTCCATACATATTTACTTCAAACATCTGACGGATCTGGTCCAGTGAATAGCCTTCCAGCAAACCAAAACCACTTACAGCTGCATTGTTTACCAACACATCTATTTTACCATATTTAGCAAGAACTTTTTCAAAGGCTTGTTGTACAGAACTGTCACTAGTGATATCAATCTCTACAACCTCAATATTAGGTAACGCAGCCAGTTCTTGTGCAACAGTTGCATTCTTAGTTTCTACGTTACGCATACCTGCAATAACTGAATGACCTGCATTGGCTAATGTGATAGCAGTAAGTTTACCAAATCCGGTGCTGGTGCCTGTAATGAAAATTATTTTTGACATGATTTCTGTTGTTTTACGTTTTGTAATTGTTGTTTGATGTTACAAAGGTGCCACAACAGTCCGACCTTCACATTGATGTAGAATAAGAAAGTTCTTGATCTGGATCAAGAGAAAAGTGCCTGCCAAAAACAGATAAAAAAGAAGCCTCCATAAAAGCTACTCTACAGAAAAATACTATTTCCTGGTAATCTGACTTCGTATCCGACTTAATGTTTCGGGTGTCATACCCAGATAGGATGCAATCATACTCTGAGGTATCCGCGTAGCAAATCCAGGGTATTTGTTTACAAAATTGAGATACTTTTCTTCTGCTGTATAACTCAAAGCTGCTTCAATACGATTCTGAGCAACAACAAAGCTTCGTTGCAGGATAGTATTAATCAGATTATTAAAGGCTGGAATTTCTGAACAAAGCAACTCAAAATTAGCATTGGTAAACAAAATGATTTCACTATCTTCTAGAGCATCAATGTTAAATCGTGAAGGATTTCCGGAAAGCAAACTCTCCCTATCTCCTGTCCACCAGTTCTCGCTAGCAAAACCGATTACATGTTCGTTTCCCTTGTCATCTACAGAATAAGTCCGTACACAGCCTTTCGTAATAAATGCATGATATTGCCAAACGTCGCCTTCCTGTAACAGATACTGTCTTTTACGCAGCTTTTTTAGAATAGCAAATGATCGAATGCGTTCAGATTCTTCTGAAGTCAGGGTTATTTTCTCCTCAAGGTATTTATGAAAAATATCGTACATACAAAACAGGCACTAACATACAACTAATCTCTTATCCAATCTATAGGTATTCTGTTTGCAAATATACCTTATGATTTTGAAGAGATACAGTTCTCGCTAGAATTACCCTCACCTGAGTGTATGTATATTCTCATTTATTTTGTCTAACCTATTGAAAAGACTGCCTGAATTCCAGTGGAGAGAGATTAGTTTTGCTCTTGAATAACTTACTAAAAGACTGAGAATGTTCAAACCCCAGTTCATAGGCTATCTCGCTTACAGATAAATCTGTAGTTGATAATCTTTCTTTCGCTTTATCTATCAATTTATTGTGTATATGTTGCTGAGCAGTTTGTCCGGTTAGTACTTTTAAAACTGAACTCAGGTAATTGGGTGACATATGTAATTCATCCGCAATGTATTGTACTGTAGGCAGTCCTTTTTCGGCTACTATCTCATTATTGAAATACTCAGCCAGAATCTCTTCCAGTCGATTCAGGATTTTGTGATTGGTTACTTTTCGGGTAATAAACTGTCGATGATAAAACCGTTCCGCATAGGTCAGCAATAACTCCAGATGAGCAATCATCACTTTCTGACTAAAGGTATCAATATTTGCGTGATATTCCTGCTCAATGTTTTGCATGATATTGGTAACAACAATTTCCTCCTTCTCTGACAAGTGCAAGGCTTCACTGACCGAATAGCTGAAATACTCATATTGTTTGATGGCCTTGGCTAAAGGTGTATTCCATAAAAAGTCAGGATGCATAAGCAACAACCATCCTGTATGTTGCGACTCTTTATCTGCTTCGATTGAATAAACCTGATCAGGTGAAATAAAAATCATTACACCTTCATCAAAATCATATTCCTGCTGACCATATTTGATCTTACCATTGAAATTCCGTTTGAGTGAAATGGAATAAAACTGCTGAACAAATTTGTTAGGTTTGTTGTCTGGCAATCGTTTGATATGGTTAAAATCAACCACACTCACTAATGGATGTTCGGGTTTGGGCAAATCCATAAACTGATGATACTCTGTTATGGTCCGGAAGGAATAGGGTTGTATACTTTTCATTGCCTGGCAGATAAATAATATGACTTTAAATAAATCCTGGAGGAAATAACAATAGTATCTCCTCCAGGATAAGTACGTTTAGTTTTTTGCAAAAGCCACAGCAAAATCTTTCGCAAAATCTTCCAGCTTCACTTTTCCGATAGTCAACGGTTTATGTAGCTCATAATCTTCTTTCAGGGAACCATTGTGAATACTGGCTCCCAACTCAATAGAATTTATGATAATATGAGATGGTACTCCATGTTGCTCCATACCAGCTTGCATCTGTTCGTTGCTGACAGTGACCCACTTTAAATCCGGTTTACCAATAACGGCACCCAGAATCGAAGCGGCTTCACGGGCTGTATATTCTCCACTTGCCACATAACGTACGTTTATACCAGTACCAACAGTTACCAGTTCTTCAGCAGCAGCACTGGCTATATCTTCAGGGGCAACCATGACGATCTTATCATCATCCCCATAGTTTGAACGAATAAAACCAGCTCTCTTGATCATATCTATAAAGTTATACAGATTATAGTATATAAACCCAGCCCGCAGGTGTGTAACAGCCACATCTTTCAATTCATTCAGCAGACACTCCACATCGTGTGAACCCAAAATAAATCCAGTACCTTTATCGAGATGGGCTCCCCAACTACTCAGATGTACTACGCGTTTTACGCCTGTCTGCCGGATAGCCTGCACATAATTTCTGCCAATCTGCTGATAATATGCACGAGAATCTGTTGTAGTAAAGTTGGGTGGTATCATAGCGTACACAGCATCTGCACCTGTAAAAACCGATACCAGAAAGCTTACATCTTCCAATACCCCAATAGCTGCTATAGCTCCAATTGCTTCGATGTCTTTCTGCTTGTCTGACTTGCTGCTAATCACTGTAACTGTATGACCTTTTTGTACCAGTTCTTTTACCAGTGGTTTACCAATATTTCCTAACGAACCTGTGATGACAACTTTCATATTTTTGTTCTTTTATGTTGTGAATGCTTCTATCACAAAAGTCCACAACATCTAAAAACTAACTGTAGCCTAATTCGTGGTTGTTGTAGTCAAAACAAGAATTTTATGGATAATCAAAAAAGTAATAGGTAGCAGAGAAGGAAATGTTTAGGGTAATAAAGAAAAAATAAAGCTAACACTGTAACACTACATACCATCTATTTGAGGCTGAATACAAAACATACTTAGTCTCAAATAGAGAAAAAATTACTCTGAATGCAAGCTCTTGACCGGATTGGCCGAATCAGCTTTACTAGCTGTATAATCAACCGATTTTATTCAGCAATAAGTAAACTAAAAACTTTTTTGTCTGGTATCAGGATCTGAATCTGTAGATAATATCGAGTTTCTGCACCTTGAAATAAGTTAAAAATATATACTGTTACCTTTAACCAAAATCCAGCTTTCATATTCTACTAAAACTAAAACCTGTTACAACAATACTTAATTTCCATTCACTCCTTATCAGTTGATAGACAAGAAAAGTAACAAATACCCAATACAGATAGAACATCTGTTGTTTTGAAGAAAAGCCTACAACAACACTTATTACTGGCCATTTACAAACGCAAGACAAACTAAAACTATGCAAACATGCTGAGTTTTGTTAGGCATAAAATTTCATCAAAAATAATTATCATTTAGCATGTTTATTTTAAAAATGAAAAGTCATTAAAGGATGAAACTATCACACTAACTTACTATATGCTCATATTTTACTTTTTTGTGAACGTCTATGGAGTACAATAAGCACTTTTTTCATCCTTTCATCCATCTTATTTAGTTAAACACACTATGAAACATTTTTATCTGCTGCTGATTTTTATTGGCAGCTTTGTTATGTCCAGCTATGGAGTAAATTCTCCCTTATTGCTCGTACCTCAGAATGGTGCCACCATCAATCTGAATACCTTGTCAGGGTTTAATGTCAATGCCAATGAACCTACAACCTGGAAGCTTTACATTAAGGTATCTATAAACGATCCCCGGCAGTTGGTGTATGAAAATTCTCATACCTTTACATCTACCGATCAAACAACAGAACCTTTTCTCTTTCCATTTTCCAATGGTAATCCACTGGAACCTAATCATCAATACCTGGTTGAGTTAAAAACAGTTGATGCCGCCAACGCTCTACTAAGTCAGGAATATTTTACGTTCTTTACTTCATCTGCTGAAAAGACCAGCCCATTGTTAGTTTCTCCAAGTCCGGGAGATACGTTGTATTTGTATGGTGCAATTACTTTTGATTCAGCAGACTGGACAGTAAATGCGAATAATCCGAATGCTCGTTCCATCTCTACTGAAATCTTTGACGTAGCAACTGGTCAAGAGCTCACCTCCCTGTTTCCAGGAGATCCATTTCCAATAAGTAAAAGCCTCACAGTACAAACAGCCTTAACTAATGTAGAACTACAATCGTATGTAAGTTATATTCGTCAGCAACCTTATGCGGCTCGGGTAGTGTTAACAACCAAGGATTCTTTACAGAATATCATTGGACAGGGAGAATATCCTATTATCATCAAGCCGCGGCCATTAGGGACAGATGTCAATCTTTCCATCATTAGCCCAGTTAATGGTCAAACAGGTGTATCTACATCACCAACTGTCACTGTTCAAAAACCATCAGATATAGCTGTACATGGAGTAGGTATCCTAGTAGACTTTTATACAATAGATAAATATCCCATGGATGCTCAGGGGGAGGATTATCGCATGGTATGGGTATCAAATATATCAACCATTACCAGCTGGCAGATACCTAATCTGAAACCAGGAACTACCTATGAACTCAATATCCATTATCTCGTATCTGGGGCTAGAGGAAATCCTTCCGGAACGAGTAAAAATGTAAGAGTTACTTTTACCACAGCACCTCAACCCCTGTTGGTCTCGCCAAGTCCGGGAGATACGTTATATGTAAAGAAGTCAATCTATCACACAGAGGTAGAATGGACGGTCAATTCCAATAATCCTAATGCGCGTTCTATTACTGCCCAGATTTTTGATGTAGCAACTGGTACTCAGATAGATTATCAGTATGATCCGTTCCCTACACGAGTAGGTCTTACAGCGCAAACGGCATTAAACAACGTAAAGATGACGTCATTCATACAGGATTTACGTCAGGAGCCCTATGCTGCACGTCTGGTGTTGATTACCAGAGACTCTTTACAAAACATTATCGGACAGGGAGAGTATCCTATTATCATCAAGCCACTTCCACTCGCAGCTGATATTTTTCTTACTGTTATCAGTCCGGTTAATGGTCAGACAAATGTATCTACTTCTCCAACGGTTACTGTTCAACGACCAGTAGGGTTAGATCGTCATGGTATTACAGTGAGTTTGTACTCTTATAAAATTGACAAGTATCCGGCAGATAATCAGGGAGAAGATTATCAATTTGTTACATTACAAGGTACCCCATACTTTTCTACATGGCAAATACCCGGTTTGAAGCCAGGAACTACCTATGAAATGGAAATCTTGTATGTGATAGGCGGAGCAGCAGGAGGAAGTGCATCAGGAACAGGGAAAACGGTGAAAACCATCTTTACAACAGCCCCTGATCAAGGTACAAATTCTCTATTACTATGGCCAGCAAACAATCAAAGTGTAACTATCTGTAACAACCAGGATGTATTGGTAAACGCCAATGACTCCACTGCCCGTACGCTTATTGTAAAAGTATTGAAAAATGATCCGCGTCAGCTTGTTCAGGACTATACGTATGCTCTCAATGGAACAACAGCAACTCAAACAATTTCTATTGCGGGTGTCATTCAACAACTGTTAGCTAATCAACAGTATCTGATTGAAGCAACCACGAAGAATGCATCCGGTACTATTTTGCGTCAGCAATACTTTACTGTATTTACAACAGAATGTTCACAATCAGCAGCCCGGATAGGTTCACCAGAAGTTGAATTGCCTCAAAAATCGGTTGTCTCGCCAAATCCGTCTGCCGGAGATTTTCAGGTACAATTGCATAGTGGCTATGGCAAAGCTAAGGTAGAGATAGTCTCACTGGAAGGACGCATTATTGCCAACTATGAAACAGAAGGAAATCACGCTGTTCTGATGAATGGATCTTCCTTAAAACCAGGCTTGTATCTGGTACGTATTACCGGAAATACAGGATTACACGAGCAGTTTAAGATTGTGAAGCAGTAAGAAAATAGCTTACCTTTCATAGAATTGTCTAAGTTAAAATAGGTGGCCTGATCAGGCCACCTATTTTGTCTTTCAGCTATACTATAAGTCTTTAAACACACTTGGAATCTGACTATAAAAATGCAAGCTTTACAAAGATGTATCAACAGATTATACAAATACAGAAAATGACAGGATCGAAATTTACTATCAGACTTGTCTCATGAAATTGCCTGAAACAATTACCCTTACCCCTTATTAAATCCATAACAACAAAAGAACAATGAGTACTACTTCAACCATTGCTGTATTAGGCCTTGGAGCTATGGGCTCTCGTATGGCTAAAAATCTTATCAAAGCAGGTCACAGGGTGATAGTCTGGAATCGTACACCACAAGCAGCTACAGACCTTGTTAAAGAAGGAGCTACACAGGCAAACTCTCCCAAAGAGGCAGTTGCACAAGCTGACTTTGTGCTGGCAATGGTTCGAGACGATGAAGCATCCCGACAAGTATGGCTGGACCCGGAAAATGGGGCGCTTCAGGGAATGAAAAAAGAAGCTATTGCGATTGAAAGTTCGACAGTAACGCCTGTATGGATCAAAGAGCTGAGTGAGGCGGTCACCGCCCAAGGCATCTCGCTTCTGGAAGCACCTGTATCTGGCTCACGTCCTCAGGCAGATGCAGCCCAACTGGTTTTCTTTGTGGGAGGTGATCACACAATCTTTACCCAGACAGAACCCATCCTGAAAGCCATGGGAGCTACTGTTCAATATGTAGGACCTTGGGGTTCAGGAGCATTGGTAAAGCTAACTACCAATGCATTACTGGGTATACAGGTGGCAGCCTATGCCGAATTAATCGGAATGCTCAAACGGTCAGGTATGGATGCACAAAGTGCATTGGCAGCCATCTCTAAAACGTCTGTATGGAGCCCGGTGGCTGGCTACCTTACAAGCACCATGCTGACAGAGAACTTTACGCCACAGTTTCCGGTAGAGTTAATCGAAAAAGACTTCTCCTATGTCCTCGCAACAGCAGGATCATCGGAATCAGCTCCACTGACAGCCACAGCCCTACAGGTATTTCAGAAAGCGATTGCTCAGAATCTGGGCCAAGAAAATATGACTTCTGTCGTACGCTTGTTTACTAAATAGATTTATATAGCCCATGGGATATGATGTATTTTTAGCTCCAAAGACACGAAGTTGTAACAAAAAAGCCAGAATAGCGGAAAAGATTAATGAAGAAGAGGCATTTCTAAGCAGAGATTTTGCGATGTTTCACTCCCGACCTCATGCATTTGCACAGTCAGAGTTAGTACAGATAGAGGCACTGTTACATATTGATCTGACTCCATACTGGAGTTATCCGATTAATTACGAACCTGATACTCAAGAATTGGAATATGAAATTTATCTGGCAGAAGAGGAAAATAATTTAACAAGAATACCTGATTTGCAACAACAAATAATTCAAGTCCAGAAGGAGTGGAAAGTAAATTATGACAGTATTCATGAAGGATGGACACATATTTCTCAAATGCGAGAAACAACACTTACTTTTCTGGAAAAGATACGGCAGAACCCAAGCTTTGGCAATCAGATAACAGAAGTGACTGAACGCCCTTTTGATTGGGGTAGGTACTTTATATCTCCTTATTCCACTGATGAACCAGAAATTGTCCACGATCTGCGTAAAATACTTCTCTCATTGGATTATATGAAAGAAGAAAATATTGACTTTGTAGCATTAGTAGGCTATTAATAACCTGGAGCTATCTGACTTCTGGTCAACATAAAAACTGACCAGAAATCGGATAATTGAGCAAAGCGACCAGAACTTCAGTCATTGACGAAAGTGACCATTATTCGAATATTTTTTCAAAGTGACCGTACTTCCAGTCAAACGAGAAAGCGACCGAAACTCCAGTCAAAATTGAAAGTGAACAGAGTTCCGGTCATTTTACAAAGCGATTCGAAGTATGGTCGCTTTGTAGTTTGATTCGAAAACAAATCACAGTTTTTACTTTTATCAAGTTGACCGGAGTTCCAGTCATGTTGGAAAAATATCTGGATTACGTTCATGGGAAAGAATAGAAATTTCAGTAAGATGTGATCTGAAACAAGCAAAACAAAACATGAATTCAACATCTTCTTCATCAATCCTTAAACCACTACTTAAAATAGTGTATTTGCTAGTAGCTAGTTTCTTTTTATCATGCTGTATGATAAGCGTTTTCAAACAACTGCGTCCTCAGATGTATCACTTCCTGATAGAAGGTCTTCTATTCAATGACTCAGACAGCTATCATATTATTTGGGATGATTCTGATAGTACTGAGACTCGTTGGTATTATGCTCTTACATCTTTCTTTGTTATCCCTTATTGTGGCTTAGGATTGATATATATTTTAAAGAAACAAGTCATATGGAAATGGTGGATTATATATACAAGCTTACTTTTCATAGGATACTGGCTTGGAATGCTCATTCGGATTGGCCTACTTCGTCTAACATTTATGACCTACACCAGACAACCTGACCCAAAATACTTTTATAAATATTGGATACGCTATTTCCATTTGGAAGAATGGGGTATTGGAGGAGTGTTGAGTATGATTGTCCTAATTGTTGCAATTAATAAAATAAAGACTTTCAATAAGAATAGAATGCTTAATTATTGATCTATTTCTTCTTTCGCTTCCACAAAAAGAAATAAACTCCAGTGACCATTCCTACATAAAGTACTCTGGATAGAATCTGTTCCCCTACAGAAACTGGCTTTGTAACCCAGCCAGATGGCAAGTAATCACTAAAAGACGAGGTTATAAATATAATTATGGCTTCAAGATGAAGAGATAGCCATATAAATAGTGATAACACCATGTTATGGCGAAGCTTTGGTATCCAGAAAAGTTGAGTCAAGAGACTCCCTACTATTGCTGTAATCCATACGACAGAGCCATAAGGCGCTTTAATGTGCGTTATAAATATATATCGTGAATAGGGATTGCTCATAAAGTAAGTAAACGCTTCATGAAACCAAAAGTAAAAGACATATAAGCCGCACACAGCCATGAGCAAATTCATTGCTTCCAGTACAGTCACAACCTCTTTTTGATAAGCATCAAAATAGACTTTAACAAGAAGAATAAATACGATTAGCCAAATCAGAAAAAAAGAATATCCCTGACTAATAAGAGAAGTAAAATAGTCAATCACAAGATTGCGGTAATGAATGAAAACACAAAAATAGATAAAAACAAATTACCCCTTTTGCTCATTCAAATACACATCTCCATAGAACAGAGGTGGCATCAGCGTCATACCCATTGCATACAATGAATCGCGCTGAACATCTTTGGCGAGCTCTGCATTGATGAAATACAGGAATATATGTCTGACAAAAGGAATCCACAACACCAGATTCCACCATTTGGGCTTTTTGGTAATCTCAACCAATATCCAGTTATTCAGAAAGGGAACAATAGCCAGCCAGGGCTCTTTGTTGTATTTCCTGAACAGAAAGAATAAACTTTCACCATAGATCAATATCAATGTATAAAAAAGTCTATTACCTGTAAGTCCTCCTATAAACCCTACCAGATCCCATCTCAAAAACAATGCACTAAGAGGCTCTGTAATCAGCCCAGTCATATAGCGAAAGGCAGCAAAGGAAGGCATATAAGGTTCATTATGCACAAAGGAGTCTATTAAACCCAATATTCCTTGGGTATCATGTCTGATTTTAGGTAACGATTCAAAGTAACCTACATAAAAAGCCACATTAATCAGGTATTCCACTACATAAGAAAGAAAAATCACCAAAATAGAGATAATCAGTATATCCTTCAGTGAGATGTGAGTAGTATTTCGGAAATAATACAGATGCGTAAAGAGCAAGAGCAGAAAAGATATACCATTTGTAGGCAAAGCCACTACCATGAGTGCATCCATCCAGTTTTGTTCCTCTGGCTTATACAAAAACATCAGAACTATATTTCCTATGATAGAAAATAATGCATACACCAAACTGGATACTGAGGCAATTTTCAGATAATATTTCATGAGATATATGTTGACTTATGGACTTCGGATAAAACACTACCAATAATCATGTTTCACAACAATCACACATAAGACAAAATATAGAATTAATCTGAAAGGGTTATTGGGGAGTGAAAAGGTGTTTGTAAGAATTATAAGCTGATTTGAAAAAGAGCATTTCACGAACTTATATTGAAACTACAACTTACATTAAAAGCGCTCAGACTCACCTTTTAAACGCATGATATCACTATCTTTTTCTCAAAAATATGAGAGAAATGTATTACAGGTTGCAGTAATACAATAACAAGATGAGCCATCATGAATTTTCAGAAAAAAGCCACAAAGAGAGTTACGATGACCTCAATCGCGAAAGGTAGTGAAGGTGCGTAGGGATAAAAATTCCGCGAGCCTAGCGTTGGCCCTGCGGGGCGAAGCTTTGGAATTTTTTGTCCTTTTTGGGGTACTTTTTTGGACAAGCAAAAAAGTACCAAGCCGCAAGCAGAAGAAAGAGAGAAAATTTGAGAGAACTTGGAAAGAGAGCTGAGAAAAGGGAAATGAACAAGTTATTGAAGATAAAACAAAGCCTATACTTTTGAAAACATAGGCTTTGTTTACTAGTACAGTCTAAATTGCATTCAAAATTTGGTATGACGCATATACACAGAAATCTATCGAAAGCATGCTTTAATGCCGTCCACCCCCATGAAATCCTCCGCCATGAAAACCTCCTCCGGCAAAGCCACCACCGAATCCGCCTGAAAATCCCTGGCCTCCACGAAACGATCCCCATGCCTGGGCATGTGATTCATTAGCCCGGAAATGATCCATGCGACTGGAATTTTCAAATGCGGGAACTCGTCCGGAACGCAGAGGTTGCTCCCGTACATTTCCCTGAGGCACAATAGCCTGATGTTGAGGCAGGAAATTTCGTCTGTTCAGATCAGTCCGGTTAGCCATAGGAGCTACAGGATTATGCACATAGTGATTACGGGCAACATTCCAGAAGGCATTATGAAAAGGCATGTAGGGCGCACGAGGGGCATATTGATGATAAAAATTACCATATGCGTGATACAATGCCGGATAGCGGTGATATCCGTAGGTAAAGAACCAGTTTGAATACGCAAAGGAAGGTAGCCCAAAAACCATCAGATTGCCACCCGCACCAAAATAAAAGCCAGTTTGCATATACAATGGCATTGGATACCATAGAGCATAATCATACCAGTAGGGATAGCCAAACCAATACGAATAAGGACTTACCCCATAATAGTAATTGGTTGTAGTCGCTGCATTGGGGATAACAGTGTCCGATACGGTATAGGCATAGTGATTGTCAGCAGCAAATTCTTTTGACGACTTCTGCAGTTCCTGCAAAGCCTGCGGATCAGACTCCAGTTGCTGGCGATAAGCGGATACCTCCTGCTGATTTTTTGCCTGCAATGTAGTATGTAACTCAGCCAGATGGTTACGTACCTGTTCCGGATCTGCTTTAAAACTATCCCCCAACTGCATGGTCAGGTCCATGTGATCTGTTAACAATGTCAAGACCTCAGGCATATCAATTAATTTATTGAATGCATTCTGAGTTGCAAGACTATACGATGCAGTCAACTGATCAAATGCCTCAGCCGCATTCTGATTCATCTGATCTATCTTTACCAGATCCGCAAAATGATGATGATAGATATTCCATAACGCTTCTTTGGCATTCTGATCTTCTACCATTGCCTTCACACTGGTCTCAGAACTGCCTTTTCCCAGACCTGCCAGGGTATGTACTACCTGAGGATAACGGGCAACCTGGTAAAAATGATCCTGCTCTCTTTGGGAATGTGATTGAATCAAATCCTGAAACTGCTGGCTTGTCTGAGCCTGCATCCTTGAAATACGTGCCAGTAACTGAGGTGCTTCACTCGCAGTCAGAATAGCCTCACGTGTAGCACTATCATAAGGAGCTATGGAAGAAACAATATCCTTATCCTGATTTTGCAATTGCTGAGTCAGGGTGGCAACTGGCTCTGTCTGATTAGTCGCAGGAGACTCTGCATTTTGAGCCATAGTACTTTGCAGGCAGCTTATAACCCATAAGCTGATAATCAAATATTGAAATGAATGAATTTTCATATGCTTAAAAAATAAAACCAATACATGGAACTAGAAGACACAAAAATATCCTGTATAAAAGCTATCGTTTAGCTGTTATGTTTCTCCAGCCAGTTGTGGCAACGGGCAGTATAGTCTTTTAGTTGAGTAGTGCTTATCTTCTCTCCCTTTTGTAATCTGGTTTCAAGGTTTTCACCATCCTTGAGTAAAGACTCTCCTTCCTGTTTAAGAGACGAAGTATCCTTGTTGACTCTCTGTCTTAAGTGTGCTACAGCAACGGTAAGCAATCGGGCTGTCGAATTTTGTTTTTCAGGAACAAAGGTCTCCTCTACGGCAAAGAACAAATTATGTGTCACAGTATTCTGAGCCTGTGCAACAGCATTTTGCAATGGTCCTATATTTGTCAGCTTTCCAGCTTCAATTTGTTCCTTCAGTTTTTCGAGCGTTTGAATGGCACTTTGTACAGCTTGTTTGCCCTGTCCGGTATACCTGGCCGTTTCTTCCTTCAGCGCCAGTATTCCTTCCTGAATCTGTGTAGCTGCCCCTTGTGTATTTTTATGACTGAAATCATCCAGTGCTGTCATCAGATGCACATCTGAAGGACGTTCATCAACGGCCATAACCTGCGTTTGCAGTTCATCCATCGGAATGGCTCCGGTGGTATCTATTACTTCTTTAGAAGCTGTATTTCCCTGACTTTCCTGTTTTTTCTGTTCACAGGCAGAAGTTACCAGCAAACCTGCCAGCAATACTTCACAAAGAATAGTGCTTTTCATATCTGATAAAAATAAGGTTGTGTTTAGTAAGATCGTTTAGCATCACAAACAAAGGATGCCAAACATATCTGATTCCTTCCAGTAGGAGATAGTCTGTTTGGATACACCTTTCAGAAATCTCCCGTTTGATAAAGCTAAGTTGGGTCTGGTGTCTCAAATTCTGATTGAACCCAGATTAAAATGCAATTAATTTTGAGAAAGAGAAGAATCTCAGGAAAGTACAAAACGAACTATATGCTACCTTACGCCACCATCTATTATCTGAAGCTATAGTATGCGTATAGTTGAAAAACACTCGTTAAGCATGTCATTGTTACTGATTACAGGCTTGGTCCTTTTTTCAGTAAACATTTACTGGTTTTATTCGAACTACCGGGAAGATGAATTCTATCATCGGTTACGTCAGGCTGCACTGAACATGGAACAACTTATTTTTACCAAAGGAAGCAGCAAAGAACAGCTCCGTTTACTGGAAGCCTTACAGGATGACCCTTACAGCAAACGACAGATCATTATCTATGACTCTATTGGAACCATACTTTTCCGATCAACAGGTGCAGTGGCGCATCTGAATGAAGCCTACCAGAAACAGGTTTTAAAGAAGGAAGTTGAATTTCGAAAAGATGGCTATGAACGTACTTTATTTGTAAGCAGGAATAATCCTTCCCGAAAACTTCTTATTCTGGAAGCAGCCGGGTATGATCTGGGAGGCTTTAATAAACAGAAAAAACTACGAACTACTCTTATTCTTGGCTCTCTGATTCTGATTGTATTACAAGGGTTAGCCACCTGGTATTTCATGCGACGTGACCTACTTCCACTGAGTCGTATTGCCAGCCAGATGAAGCAGATTTCGGGGCCTACCTTTCATCAGCGATTGTCAGAAGCCAATCTCAACAATGAAATCGGACAGATGTCTCATGCTTTTAACGAACTACTGGATAGAGTAGAGAAAGCGTATCAACAACAATTTAATTTTATCTCCTATGCTAGTCACGAACTACGCACTCCACTGGCTATCCTACTCAGCAATTCACAGGTAACGTTGTTTAAAGAAAGGACTACAGAAGAATATGTACAAACCCTGAAATCGTTTCAGGATGATGTAAACCAGATGATACTTCTGGTCAATAGTCTATTGGAACTGGCCCGACTCAATGCAGATGCCCAGTCTGTCTCTTTTTCCTGCCTGCGTTTGGATGAACAACTTTGGGCAGCGTCCGATTTGCTTAAGGAGAATCACCCCGACTATCAGATTCATATTGACTTTGCCACAATAGGAGATACAGATGAGGCAATGCTGGTCATGGGCAATGCCCGCCTATTGATGCTGGTATTTAAAAATCTTATGGAAAACGCCTGCAAGTATAGTAGCAATAAAAAGGTGGTTGTAAACATACAGGCTGGTCAGCAACAGGTGTTGGTAAATGTTTGTGATGAAGGTATAGGTATGTCTGCTGCAGAACTGGAACATATCTTTGACGCATTTTACCGCAATGGTCAACACAGTAAAATTGCAGGATATGGCATTGGTCTACCCCTGGCAAAACGTATTCTGGAGATTCACAGAGGAAGCATTGTGGTACAATCTGTAAAAGACAAAGGATCTGTATTTACAGTTACTCTCCCTACCTGGAAAGAAGATTAATGTCTTTTTAATCTGAATTTAAAATCATTTTTAGAAGGCAGAAGTAGTTTTATCACAGAATGTCAGACAAACGTTCTGACACGATTCACTCACACTTATCCGTTTCGTATGAAAAAGAGATTCATGCTGGCTACTCTGGTAGCTGCTCTGTTCAGTGGCGTTATGTTTGCGCAAACTACCCCTGCTAAAAACAGTAAGCAGGAGAAGAAAGAGAACATGGCTACAAATCAAGGCAATAAGGCCGAAAAAAATATGGAAAACACAGAGAAAAGCACTGTACATAAAGAATACCACAAAACCTCTGTACACAAGAAGACAGATCATGCAAAAAAACAGTAATGCATCTGTAACACAGTATGAAAATATACAGAGAACTCTCTGCTGATATAGACATTTAATTGGTCCAGACGAAAACAGGAAAATGTCTTGTTTTCGTCTCTAAAATGAAAAGCTATGAAAATTCTGATAGTTGAGGATGAAGTGCGCCTGGCAACATTCATTCAGAAAGGATTAGAAGAAAATGCCCATCTGGTTGACATTGCCAACGATGGGGAAGCAGGACTACAATTAGCATTTGGTAATGAATATGATGTAATTGTAGCAGATGTCAATATGCCTAAGCTGAATGGCTATGCTATGACTCAGGCACTACGTAATGAAAACCAGCAAACTCCTATTCTGATGCTCACTGCTATGGGTAGTCTGGCAGATAAAGCAACTGGATACGCAGCTGGCATCGATGACTTTCTGGTTAAACCGTTCCAGTTTGAAGAACTCCTTATGCGCCTGACAGCTCTGCATCGCCGTAGCTCCTTCAACCAGCTTCAGAGTCGAAAAAATCTGTTAAAGGTTGCCGATCTGGAAATGGATCTGACAAGTCGTATAGTGCAACGAGGAGGCAAATATATTGCATTAACGGCCAAAGAATATATGTTACTGGAATACCTGATGCGCAACCGCAACCGGATTGTATCACGTATAGATATTGCCGATCGGGTTTGGGATGCCAACATGGACCCTGCCAGCAATACGATTGACACCTATATCAATTTCCTGCGTAAAAAAATTGACCACGGACAGCAACATAAGCTAATACATACCATTATTGGAATGGGATACAGTATACAAGAATAAACTGTGCTCAGAATCGGGTTCTATTGTTATCTTTAATCAAAGTAGTAGAATTTGCATATATTGTATCATTGTGTGTCGGCTCAACAGATGTTTTAAATGCTTATTGACATAGAGAAACCATTTATCAACCTGGAAATAATACTAGCAGATCTTCAGGGAGCTTTTCCAGAGTATGTATTTATATTAAGATAAGGGAACTGGGAACAATTTATTGAATTACAATTGTCCAGGTTTAGAAGTATAACTATCTGGTACAGCCCCCGAGAAAAAGCAATCGAATTATCTGATAACATTCCGATCCCACTACTCAGAAAAAAATCAAGAGAACGAAGAAGGCAATCGATTATCATCGAGTGGAACCCAAGAGGAAATGGTTTATCTATACGTCCTTTACTCCTTTCTATACATTCCCTTGAGCGGTCAAAAGTAAAAAATCAGCTAAAAAACTTTCTTCAGACTCAATATGGGTAGTTATCAGGTATAGATACTTTATCTCCTAATCACCTCTTTCAACAACAAATCCTGGTATCGAGAAAACATGTCCTACCAGTTAACCTTCCAATGCAAATTTCCGTTTAAAGACATGTTCTGCTTCCATTCCGGAAAAACAAAAATGTGCAGAAGAGTATAATCGTATCAGGTATAGCAGCCCTGCATGATCTGATGCTGATAATAGAGTCAGAGGTTTGTTTTATGCATCTTCCACAAAGTTGGAAGATACTGTTTCAGAACGAGACAGAACCATTGTACTTTATTTTACATCGTATTGCTCAGTATACTTATGTTCCGGATTTTTAACATACGAGTCTGTAAAGCTACTCTTCTCTTTACTATACAGACAAACAGGATTTCTATTGTACTCTTTCAGAATAGAGTTACAGAGTTACTAAACATACTAGGTCTATCTGTAATTACTCTCCCGAAGATCAGTCCATCAGAGAAAAATAAATTCTAGATATCTATGTCTGTCACATAACACAGGAAGCATGGGTATATACAAATATTAACTACCTGCCATACAGCAGTTTCCTGCTTAACAAGTGATATTAAATTTTGTATCATTATATATTTCAATTAATATCACTCACTTTAATATCAAAAATTATTTTATTATTTATTTTAAAAATATTTTTATAATTAAAACCCATTATATAATATTATCGCACCGATTACTATATCCTATTTTTATATCTATTCAATACATTACACTCTTTCATTTTTATGGCGCTCACAACTCAACAGGTCGAGGCATTTTTTAGCGACTGTCGTGCAAAAGATGCTCAGCAGAAAAACTCATTTATCAATGATGCTGACTATATTAAACACATGCAGGAAGTAGAAGACTTTATCCTGGGAAAAACAACCACCATGCCCAATATGCGCAATGTAGGCTGGAACTTTTACTCCTGGGGACTTCGTGACCTTCCTAACCTGATACCTGTTGCTCAATCCTGGGGTATATATGAAGAACGTATTCTATCTTTTGTCTTTCATAAAAACAACAAAGATCTATCCTGGTGGATGGAATACTGGATGCGGGATCAGATTACCAAATCAGGTGAGTATGATATAATGGCACAACTAGTGCCTATTCTGAAAAAGTCAGGTATGCAGGATAAAGACATTCTCATGTTTGGCATGGATAATTATGATGATCCGTATTTTCTTTATGAAGAGGGTGCTAACGATACCGAAAATCCACAAACAGACAAGCCATCATCCTTTGGAAAATATGTTTTATCCTTTTTGCCTCAGCAGGCTCGTTTGGTGATGGATGCCAATGCAGAAGAAGACAACAGCCGATTTGAACTATGCCGTCTTCTGTATTATCACCACCGCGAAACACTCAATGAATATGTAGATGAATTTATCGTACCCAAAAGCGGGTATCACCACAATGGCCTTGACAGCGATGTAGTCAACTTTTTACTGGAAAAGGATGCAGCTTCTTTTGAAAAAGCAATCATCAAAGGAATAGAAAAGCAGATCAAGCAGCAACAAATTGATCCGATTGATGTATACTCAAACTGGAAAAAACTGGACAAGGCATTTCCTGGTAAATATGAGTCTCAACTAACAAAGTTTTATAAAGATTACCTGGATCAGTTTGAAACAGGAGCCACTAAAGGTACCTGGGGGTATACAGATGAATACTCTTGGGACGATAATCAACGCAAGTATCTGACAGTCTTGTCATTTGAGGACATGCTGGAGCGTGATCCTGTTGCCGCACAGGCACGACTAGTTCCTTTTATAAAGAACTCCCCTTTTCTGGTACCTGACTTCCTGACATTCCTGGATGAAAAGTTTGGTGCGGATGCTTTAAAATATTGGCCTGATGCTCTCAGTAAAAACCCAAAAGACGTAGGAAATGAATATTTCAAAACATTATTTGAGATCATAGAGAAATATGACTTTTCTTCTATTGAAGATAGCCTTTGGGATTTAACCAAAACCAAATCCAAACGGATACGCTTTATGCTCGCTACGGTGTTAAGCAAGCTGGGAGACAAAGCTATAACACGGTCAAAAGACCTGCTTAACGCCAAAACAGCCGACACTCGTCAAACAGCAGCTCTGATCCTTGCCAAAATCAATACAGAAGAATCTATTGCTATCCTATCTGCGGCATTTAACTCTGAGAAAAACGATGATGCCCGCGATGTGATGCTTGAATCACTGGCAAACAAGCTTTATGGCGAAGCAAACGACAAGCTGTTGGCAGATATGGTAGAATTTGCCAAACAACGTGGCAAAATTTCTGAATCACCCATTAGCTGGATAAAACCAGATGTACTGCCAACACTTTACAAAACTGACGGCACAGCAGTAACTACAGATGAGGTAATATTCCTGCTGTATCGTATGAGCCGTGCCAAAGGTATTCGTCCTGATCTGGAAGCAAAAGTGTTGCTTTCACTGATAGATAGAAGCAAATCCGGAGACTTTGCTAAAAAACTATTCAAGCTTTACATCGACAATGGTGCTGATGCCAAACAAAAATATTGTCTCACACTGGCAGGGCTCCTGGGAGATGACGAAACGGTAAATCTGTTGCGTAATCAGGTAAATACCTGGGTAGATAACTCAAGAGGTAAAATGGCTGAATACGCTGTAGGAGCTCTGGCAATGATTGGCAGCAACAAAGCTCTACGGACAGTAGAATTCTTTAGTCGTAAATACCAGAATAAAAACAGCAATGTAGGAAGTGCAGCCCATGCCGCACTGGAGGAAGCCGCAGAAGAATTAGGTATGGATATGAACGAACTGGCCGACAGCATTATCCCAGACTTCGATTTTGATGGTATGTTCAAAACCTTCACTGTCAATGATTCTGAATACCGTGCCTTTATTGATGTCAACTTTAAAATGGCATTCCTGGATGAAGATGGCAAAAAACTAAAGTCAGCCCCTAAAGGAACAGCTAAAGAAGTTCAGGATGAGTTTAAACTAATCACCAAAGAAGTTCGTGATGTAGTAAAATCGCAGTCACCTCGTCTGGAGCAATACATGGTAACCGGACGCAGATGGGAACTGGAAGCATGGCAGAAGTTCTTTTTGGGTAACCCAATTATGTTTGTCTATGCTACCCGCCTAGTGTGGGGTGCATTTGATGCAAATGGACAATTACTCACCACCTTCTGGTGTGCAGAAGATACCAGTCTGATGAGTCTGGAAGATGAGGAAGTAGAACTATCGGAAGAAACGGCTACTATTGGTATGATACATCCGCTGATGATCACTCCAGAAGAACGGGAAGCATGGAATCAGAAGTTTTTTGACCTGCATATCGAGCCTATTTTCCCTCAGATGCAACGGGAAGTTATTACAATTGATGAAAAAGAAAAAGCAGCTGTAGAATCCAGTACATTCTCAGGCAAAAAAATCGAACAGGGAGCTCTTTATCTGGCCAAGACACTGGAAAAACTCGGATGGCGTCGTGCAGAAGTAAGTGATGGTGGCTATGTACCAGCTTATGAAAAAGCATTCCCTCACCTACGGGTACGTGCAGAAATTGAAACAGAAGGCATTACAGTAGGCTACTATGATGAGGATGCCTATCTGGGCCGATTACATTTTGAATCATATGCATCTGAAAATTATGGAAACAAACTAGCTTTTGGCAACATTCCAGGCATTGTATATTCAGAGGTAATGGCAGACCTGCGCAAAATTCTACCTCCGGCAGAGAGCAAAGAAGGCAAGGAGTAACATCTGTTATCCTATTGAGAGAACTTTTCGCTTTTATTATTTCTAAAGGATTCTTTCCTACTGTCCTCCAGGAGTGACTTTCCCAGTACAGCGGGAAGCACATTCTGGAGAACAGTAGAAACGATATTTTTTCTGAAGCCAATAGCGTTAGGAGGATGTTTACTCCTGAAGCTATTGTTATTCCTCCAAAGCTATGAAACATAAACTACCAGCTATAGAAAGTAAAGCAAATACCCACTACAAATCAATACTTAGTACTACACTCATAAAAAATACATCTATGTCCGAACTCAGTTCCTTGCTGGCAAAAATCAGTATCACACAGGAAAACCTGAATAAATTCCTGGCAGCCCCAGTAGCGACATTCGAAAGGCAGCCTGGCTGGAAAGAATGGTGGGATAGCCGTGAAATGTATGGAAAATCTGAGTTTACAACTGATCTTCTGGACGCTTATAATGAAGAGAGTACCAATCAGGGAATTGTTACTGACTGGATAGAATACAAGCCATCTGTTACCCATTCAGAATACAATCCACACACACAGACCTGGTACTTCTCTATATTTCAATTTTCTGAAAACTATCAGGAGATGATCCCTGTACTAGGATTTCTGCGTAGCATAGAAACCTACAAGAACCTGGATGACTCTGACTTTGTCATTGTCTATCCTTTTGTCTGGGGTGATGATACAGTACAGGCTTACATCCGGTTTAAAGACAATGAAAGCTACTTTGCAGATAAAACCGATCAGCAACACCAAAGACTAGCTTCACTCTATCTGGATAAAATCTGGAAGGATCTTGAAACCAAATACAACAATGAGCCTGATTAACTCAAAGCCATCTGTTATCAGAGTTATCCAGGAACAATCTTTATCTTTCCTATACATCAGCAAACCAGCTAAGGTATCACCGAAATAACATCATCGGATTTCTCCTTTCCAAATCACCTGTACAACGAACTTACAACTATGCAAACAGAATTTGCCTCTATCACAGAAGCCTCACAACGCTGGATCAATGAAGGAAAGTCCTTTAAGGACAAACTCAATAACTGGCTTGACGAAATATACATTGACAAAGTAAAACCAGACACTCCGTGCCCGGAAGACACAAGGAAAGATATGACAGCCTTTGTGATGGATCAGATTTATTACCATAATGAAGATGGGGAATTTGATAAACTCCGTCAGTTATTTCCTCCGGACAACGATCCGATAGACTGGACTGGAATCACGGAATGTGTATCTCAGGTGGTGATTTTACCTGATATGCGGTTGGTAGCTACTGTAGGAGATTGGTATGAACCAAGACGTGTCTACCTCATTTCCGAAAACACCTTTGAACTACAGCCTGATGTATTGATGATTGGAAAATCATTCGATAAAAAATACATTGCCCGGGTATATGCTGACTACATTGAAGTAACTGAAGGATGGGATGGCCACAGTATTAAAACGTTTGCCTCACCCTCTACTTATGGATTGAAGGGTCCAAAAGATGGGTTATCGAATCTCAACTTTACAGAATTTGGGATTCAGCAGATAGTAGTTTTTCCTAATGGGCAACGGGTTGCAATAGCCACTTCCAAAGGTATTTTTGTATTGGAGGAACAAACATCACACTTCATTGAAACGGAAGAGAACTCTTCCCATACTCACAGAGAAGAATTTACATTTCGGTATGACTACCCACATGTAGATGTTTCTCCGGATGGAAAATATATGATAACAGGTACTCAATCCTCTCCTCATCTGCTATTTGAAGAGATTAATGGACAATGGACAACTATCGCTACTGTAGAGCCTCGTTCATCCTATCCAAATCTGGCACGTTTCAATACAACTATTGAGGAAGAGCCAGATACTGACAACTCAGGCCCACAAGTTTTATTGTGTTCCTGCCATATCTCAAGAAGTGCATCTATTGCGCTTCCACTTGCCAATCTTACTCCCAACTTTTACGCATCCGGTTATAATGCTGACCCTACCCTCAATTACATAGACGACCGTAAATGGGTATTCTCTGCAGGACTTTATCAGTGGGGGTATGCATTGGGCTGTAACGATGGGTATATGTGGTTCAGAGACTATTATGGTAACCTATATGGCTATTTGCATATAGGAGGAACCGTTATGGACATCGACTATTCTCCAGACAGAACCAAAATGGTAGTAGCCAGCTATATCGGCCAGATAACAGTATACGATTGTACCGAACTCTTCCACGAAAACGAAGACCTGTTCCGGGATGAAACCAACCGCCAGGAAAGACGTAAAGACGACTTCGCCATCACCAACACCTGCTACAAAGACATCAAACGCTACCTGTTCTGGAAAGAAAACCCACCCCTTGTCTGGTAAGATAATGATAGACATTTTGTCCTCCCTCTGGAGAGCACTCCCTTTTTGTCCTCCTGAAAGGAACTTGTGACAAATAGAGTGATCTCTGAGTGAAAAAACAGATTCCAAAAGTAAAGGCTGCCGGCCTTGTCACTAGATTCTTTCAGAAGAACAGGAAAGAAAAAAATCTTTGAGGGATTAGATGAAGAATAAATAAATAAACCCAGAAAAGTAGTAGCAATACGCCGTATAAATATAACTCAACTTCTTACATTCAAACACAATATACCATATTTTGAATAATTATGCACAACCAGATACAATAGAAATACCCCCAATGATCTTTCAACCACCGCTATGGAAAACTTTCACAAAGAACATATAGAAGCAATAAATCACTTTAAAACCGAAGCCAGAAAAGCCTTTGCTCATATCTGCCTCAACTTCGGTTTTAAAGAAGCAGACTACTCACTGCAAGAATACCAGAATCCCTTTCAAATCCAGTTTGAATCTCCTCAAATCCGGATTTTAGCAGAAGGCATTCATTGGGGAATGAATGCAAATGTATGTGTAGGCAAAAACACTTCAGAAACAGAGTGGTTCAACATTGGATATATCTGCAGGCAACGTGTACCCACAGTACCCATAACAGGAAGTCAGACTGAACAACTTTATGGGTGTGCGTACTATCTGGAAAATTACGCAGCTGATATACTGAATGGCGACTACAGTTTTCTTGATCAGTTGGCATTAAAACGTAAACAGGAAAAAGAAGAAGCTGAAAAAGCGCGTCAGGCAGCTATAGAACAAAAACTAATGGCAGGTTATATACCTATACATAACCCGTATGGAGACCCTATCCTGCGAAAACCTCGGTTGAATCTGCACTCCTATGAAATAGCCCGTTTGAAGTTTCCACAAGCCATACCTATCTATCCGGAAAATCCTTCAGAACCAGGCTATAAAGCTATTATTGACAAATGGTTTAAAGATATTGGAGAACATGTAGAAGAAACCGAACTTCTGTGCGAACTATCCACAGACAAAGTAATGATAGAAATTCGGTCGGCAGCAACAGGTAAACTGGTATGGTTACTTCCCGAGGGTACTATTGCTCAGTCAGATCAATGCATAGCGCTTATAGCAGGCAATCTGTAAAATATATAAACTCCGTCATTTATTTTTTACTATACCAATCAGCACTACATTCCATTATGGCATTTACCCAGCAACAACTTGAGCAGACAGCAAATCAGGTTCGTCATCAAATACAGACATATCCCTACACAAGTGATCAAACAAAACAATACCACTATCCAGTATTGGACGAAGGGGTATGAAGATAGTGGGGAAGCTGAATTTCGCAATCTGTATTTCCTGAAACTTTCAGACAAATGGCATGAAGAACCTCATATACCATTAGAACAGGTTCCTCCTATTGTGTACTCAGAAGTGCTTAGCGAACTGGAGCAGATTGTACCAAAAGAAGAGGTGGCTCAATAAAAATTCAAGTAACTCAATTCCAAATATTACACCATTCTATCCTGCTAAAAAATTATGCAGTCTATTTCACTTCATTATCGGGAGGGTTCTTCTGACAAAATATATCAGGTTACACTAGAACCAGATGGTACAGGCTATCTGGTTAATTTTGCCTTTGGACGACGCGGCACAACACTTCAAACAGGAACCAAAACTCAAACACCTGTAGATTTGCCTGCTGCCCAGAAGATCTTTGATAAACTGGTCAAGGAAAAAACTGCCAAAGGATATAAGGAGGTAGTTGATGTAGGTGATCTTTCGGCTCCTGTAGCAGCCTACCAACGCACTGACCGTGAACAAAATGATACAGGTATTTATTGTCAGTTACTAAACTCTATTGAGATAGAGGATGTAGACAGATATATACAAGACGACTTGTATCTGGCACAGGAAAAACACGATGGTAAACGGTTGCTACTTGCCAAACGCAATGGAGAACTGATTGCCATTAACCGCAAAGGATTATCTGTTGGCTTTCCGGCAGTATTTCAAGGTTTGCTATCTCACCCAACAGACTTTATCCTGGATGGAGAAGCCATTGGGGAAACATTTTATGCCTTTGACTTACTGGAACTAAATAACGAAGATATTCGTCCTCTGCCACTCTCCAGTCGATTGGAAAAACTAACAACCTTACAAAGAGCCTTACAGGCTCCGTTCCTGGTTGAGACAGCTTCTGCTCAGGATCTGGCCTCTAAGAAAAGTCTGTATGAGAAATTGCATACACAGAAAAAAGAAGGTATTATTTTCAAGCTAAAATCATCCGTCTACACTCCTGGTAGACCAGCATCCGGCGGGACTCAACTCAAGCATAAGTTTTATGCAACTGCGTCATTTGTAGTCGCAGCAGTCAATAATAAACGCAGTGTAGCCCTGGGCTTATACAAAGAGGGGACACTGGTAAAAGCAGGAAACGTAACCATTTCGATCAATTTTGATATTCCCGAGGAAGGTGATATTGTAGAAGTACGCTATCTGTATGCATTCAAAGAGTCAGGCTCTGTGTACCAGCCTGTTTATCTGGGTAAACGTGTTGATCTGGACTATGATGACTGTATCGTTTCTCAGCTCAAGTACAAAGCAGATCAGGAGGAGGAATAAACTATAGAAGTTGTTTTAACATCTCATCATCTACAAATATTTTTAGTATGATCGCATATCTGGAATTGCCAGAACACACAAAATTTTACGAGATCCGACAACTTGCCAACATCCTTACGACCATCAGTGGTCGCCTCGGAACACGGGGCCGGGCTACTGTTAAACAGTTCACTGATGAGAAAACCACATTGGCACAGTTTGAAAAAATCCGCCAGAAAAAGATAAAGGAAGGGTATCAACTTCGGGACTTTCCTTTCCCTTTCTTTGGTGCTGGGTATGGGCGTTATTTTGAATGGGCAGAGATACTAGTACGTTTTGTGACTCAACCAACCTACGAACAAATAGAAAAGATCATTCAGTTGGCTCCTGCACCAATCAAACCTACCAAGGAAGATATTTCAGGACGGATATTGCATGCCGCCAGTGAGCAGTTTGTGAATCTATATATTCAGGCAACATACGAAGGATCACCGTTCAAAATAGAAGATATTACCCCAGGAGAAACGATACCTTATACAGACAAGACTGATCTATATTCAGCTACTCCACGCGCACTGGATGCTTTCGAACAGGACATTGAACGCTGGTTGCTCGAAGTTCATCAGTTTTGTCCCATTGAGTTTGTTTTCAGGCGGGAAGATTGGGAAGCGGGTGGCACTAACTTATCTGCATGGCATCGGATTAGTCTGGAATCTATCCCGGAACTGCTTAAGCAATGGGAACAAGACCCAGATACCTATACCCAGTCTGACAAAGAAAAGAATCTGTTTAAGCATGCAGTTTCAGGTATCTTTAACTTTGGGGATGTAGAACCTGACACACCTTCTGAAAGGTTTATCGATCATATCTTTCCTGATGTAAAGTTGAAGTGGCTATTTGCAAATGATAATCTTTCGAAAGCAATTGCCTATTATCAGCAGCACAAAGAAAATGAAGGTATACTTAAGGCTTGCAAGGAGGTACTGGAAAATCTGATTGAGGAAAAGAATTACGCTAAAGTCAATCAACTAACCGAACAGGTGTTGGATACTATCATGGAAGATTATCACTTTATAACATCCAAGGTTGGAAAGATTTTATATGCAGCACTGAAAGTAAATAATCAAGAATTAATTGATCATCTGATACAACGACTCTCCAATCAGGAATCAGCCCAATTATCTCCTGGTTTCCATACTTTTAGTGGCGACTGTATATCCTGTGACGTGATGAATAATATTGGTGGATTTGCATTCACCCTACACGCATCTAACTACATAGAGGCACAACGTATGTATGAGATTGCACTGGACATCCAGCCCCCTCAACCTTGTACAAAGCGTCTGGAAATGTTCTGTAACGCCTTATGGGTATTACAAAACGACAATACAGGTTTGCCTGTTAACTATGAGTTAAATGAGAAATTTCTAGCCAAATGTCTGCCGTATGGTCCTCAAAACCCGGCTATCTTTTTCAATGCAGCCTGTTTGTATGTAGAAATGAATGAATTGGATAAAGCAACAGAGTGTGTCCAGCAAGCCATTGATCACCAGTATAACAACATCAAAAGTATGAAAGACCAGATACAGACCCTTTCCATGTTTGCAGAGTTTCGCGCCTATCCCCCATTGAAAGCGATATTGAAGATATAAGTGCTTTGCTTGCAGATAAAACCAACTAGTATCCAACTGATACTCCTTTACTCCAGAAGATAAAAAGAAATGCAGGTATTTTACAACACATGGAAAGTCATTGTGAGTTACTTGTTTCACCAGACTGGAAAAATACTATTCGCTGAAAGAAAGAGTTCTTTAATCCTATGCAAATACAGGAAACACCCGAATACCAACTCATTAAAACTCTATATGGAGACCGAAAAGCAACCAGAAGTCAGGTGCCGTTACTAAACCACATTGACGAAGGTCTACAGATTCTGGTATGGGAACAGGCAGAGCTAACTACTCAGCGTGCGTATTGTCTGCATCCGGTATTTCAGGGAGATGACTCATTACTGGAAAACTATACAAACGTTTCGTTAGACAATCTGGACAACAGAACTATTCTGCTGGCAATGGAATACCGCAATATTGCCAATCAATACCTTTCTACCCGCATTATTACCCAGTTGGAAGAGATCCGACTGAGCCCGCTGAAGGAAGTGAATCAGATGCTGGTAGCGGATAAAATACAGAACCGAAAAGATTTTGAATGCTACCATCAGCATTCCCATATACGATCCAAGGAGCTAACAATTTACTTTGCCAACTGGCTAAGGCGACTTGGAATCAGCGAAGAAAAATACCACAACTATTGTCAAAAACTATAAACAAGCCAAAAGTAAGTTCCATATAGATATCCGTTTCTCTGAGTGAAAATCCCAGCAAGTAGCTAAAAGAATGGTTTCACACTTGTGACTACAAACATGTAAAACTCTAATCAGGAATTGTTTAGTAGTGTATCCATAGATTGATCTCTCAATTCCTTTCGCAAGCTACCTTCTGTCAATTTTACTTAAAAACCACCAAAGTAAATATCAACACATTTCTTACAGAACCAAAATACATAGACTGCCCTTATTCATACCACGAAACGACTTTGATAATTTATTCATCTATATCTTCTTTTGTGGCTATCTGTTTTTCAATAGTTATTAGAGCTAATGAATGAGAAATTATCTGATTTTTAAATTTTTATTCTGAAAGTCTTTTTATGCTCGATTCCTCTGTCTAACTTTATAAAATCACTTAAAAAATTAATTTAATGCAAGAAGGTACAGTAAAGTTTTTTAATGAAACAAAAGGCTTTGGATTCATTAAATCCAGCTCTTCCAATGAAGATATTTTTGTTCATGTGTCAGGCCTCATTGACAAAATCAAAGAGGGGGATCAGGTGACATTTGAAGTACAAAAAGGTAAGAAAGGTCTGAATGCTATTAATGTTCAGTTAGCCTAGTAGCATACTTTAATAATCCATTTATTTTGATCAGATGCTACATGAAGTACCCATAAATATGGCAGAGACAATGAACATTGGCAGCCATGTTTATGGGTAACAATCTTTTTTCCTTTCAAAAGGAAAACTCCCTTCTCACATAATAAGCTAGCGCGTGTAGGTGCTTGTCAGATATGCTCTGACTATCCGGTTTTACCTATAGGATGCTAAAGCTTCTCTTATTATTTTCAATCAGAAAAATAACCGTATCATTTCTTAGGGTCATTCTGATAATTCAGGGGTATACATAAATAGGATTTTCAGATCTTCTGAATCCTTATCAGCCTCAGTATAAAAAAATAGCCTGACCAGTGGATGTTTTCTTACAGATTAGCACTCTGACAATCAACCCGATTTCGAGAAGCAACAAACCATATTCACCTGATTATGAAATATTTATTGTATTATATTTTTTATTTTCATCAAATAGCTCTAACTTTATAAAATCACTTAAAAAATTAATTTAATGCAAGAAGGTACAGTAAAGTTTTTTAATGAAACAAAAGGCTTTGGATTCATTAAATCCAGCTCTTCCAATGAAGATATTTTTGTTCATGTGTCAGGCCTCATTGACGAAATCAAAGAAAACGATAAAGTTACCTTTGAAGTTGAGAAGGGCAAGAAAGGACTGAATGCAGTTAATGTTCAGTTGGCTTAATATATCTGGCATATATAATCCCTTTACACAAAAGTCTCTGTGAAAGAGACTTTTTTTGTTTATAGCAGTCGCAACTTTATCAATCTATGGTTTAGATTTAAAATGGAAAAGCATAAACTTCTTTTCCAGACTAATTATTTTCTTACACTAAGAATTATTCCCCATCAAACCACCATTTCCAAAGATTCATATTTACAAGGTTATTTATCGTGACTTGTGATTCAGATAAGTTGCGTATATTTCATCTATAACGGGGCATAGTTTTATTCAATCACTACGTTGTGGAATTCTGCTCAAAAAAGGCTATGCACAAATCTTACTCTTATAAGATGCAACGGATAACCCATTGACCATTATTAGATAGCAGGCCAATGGGTTGGTAGTCCGTAGTTTTCTTTTGCCAGGATACACTTTATTTGTGTGATGCTATTTCTTTTACCTGAGGCGTAATGTCTTCTCCAGCAAGTAATTGCCTTGCCTTCTCACAGATATTGTCTACTGTAAAGCCAAAAACTTTCATCAGGTCAGAGGCAGGGGCAGATTCTCCAAAACGATTGATCCCGATAATACCTCCTTCATCAGTAACGTATTTGTGCCATCCCAATGGAGAACCTGCTTCAATGGCTATACGCTTACGCACTTCAGGTAGCAACACACTATTGCGATAGGTAGCCTCCTGTTTATCAAATAACTCCCACGAAGGCATGCTTACTACCCGAACGCGGACACCTTCACTGGTTAGCTTCTGCTGGGCTTCCAGAGCCAGTGATACTTCTGAGCCTGTTGCAATCAGAATCAGTTCAGGTGTTCCCTCTGCATCACTGAGTACATAGGCTCCCTTTTCCAGATTTTTTGCTGGAGCATATTTAGTTTGATCCAATACAGGCAATTTCTGGCGTGAAAGAATCAGCAGTACAGGGTCCTGTGTATGTTCAAGAGCTACTCTCCAGGCTTGTGCTGTTTCATTAGCATCTGCCGGACGCAGGACAATAATGCCTGGAATTGAACGAAGTGAAATAAGCTGTTCTATTGGTTGGTGAGTTGTACCATCTTCTCCTAAACCAATGCTGTCATGAGTAAAAATGAAGATAGGGCGAAAACGCATAATGGAAGCCATCCGAATGGGTGGCCGCATATATTCTGAAAAGATCAGAAACGTAGCCCCAAAGGGAATAATACCACCAGTATGAGCTATGCCATTGATGATGGCGCCCATACTATGTTCCCGTACGCCAAAATGCAGGTTACGACCATGGTAACTACCAGCCTGAAAACTATCCGAGCCTTTGATAAATGTATCAGTTGAAGGGGACAAATCAGCCGCTCCACCCATAAGGGTTGGAAATATAGAACTCAAAGCATTGATAACTTTTCCCGACGCCGAACGGGTTGCCATGGAAGATTCTTTGGCAGGGTCAAAAACAGGTATTGATTCTTGCCATCCCTGTGGATAGTGAAACTGACGTAAATTCAGATATTCTTCGGCTAGCTCAGGAAACTGCTTACGATACTGATCAAACAGTTCTTTCCATGTATGGTGATGCTTTCTGCTCTGTGAAGCAGCTTGGTTGTAATAGGTATATACCTGTTCAGGCACATAAAATTGTTTGTCCGGATCCCATCCCATATTTTGTTTCGTCAGACGGATTTCATCTTCACCCAGCGGTGAGCCATGTGCGCCCGCTGTATCGACTTTATTAGGACTACCATACGCAATATGTGTACGAATCTTAATAATAGATGGGCGGTTCTTTTCCTGAATAGCTGCGTCAATAGCTATCTGCAATGCTTTCAGGTCATTTCCATCTTCTAGTACCTGTACATGCCAGCCGAATCCTTCAAATCGTTTGACAATATCCTCACTGAAAGCCAGATTGGTATCACCTTCAATGGAGATGTGATTATCGTCATACAGATAAATCAGATTACCCAGTTGCAGATGACCAGCTAGTGAACCCGCTTCAGAGGAAATACCCTCCATCAGATCTCCATCAGAGCAAATAGCAAAAATGCGGTAATTGAACAGATCAAAACCAGGCTTGTTGTACCGGGAGGCCAGGAATTTCTGGGCGATAGCAAATCCTACTCCATTGGCGAACCCTTGACCCAGCGGGCCAGTAGTGATTTCAATTCCTGGAGTAATGTCTACTTCCGGATGGCCTGGAGTTTTGCTACCCAACTGACGAAACTGCTTCAGATCATCCAGCGACAGATCATAGCCGGTTAAATGCAGGATACTGTATTGCAGCATAGAGGCATGTCCTGCAGAAAGAATGAACCGATCCCGGTTGGGCCAGTCAGGGTCCTGCGAATCGTAATGCATTATACGACTCCAGAGTACATGCGCCATAGGCGCTGCCCCCATGGGTGTTCCCGGGTGTCCCGAGTTTGCTTTCTGCACAGCATCTACTGATAGAAAGCGAATGGTGTTGATACACAAGGTATCTATGTCAGGAGTTTGTTCAGCTATCATACTGGTTTAAGGTGTTTGTGTTGTTTAGTAGACTATTAAAGAGATTGATGTGCGGGTAGAAGTTGAACTTGCCAGTATAAACAAGCTGGCTAGTATGAATGCAAAGGCCTCCCGAAAACAGGAGGCTTTTACTGTTTTATGCTATTTATCAATTCTATCATATGAACTCTTATGATATAGGGTTTCACCAAAAAAGCATGCCTCATCAATAGGCTTCTCAGATATTTTTTATTAATTCCAGTATTCTTACTTATTATTTACACTAAAAATGTTTATTGCGTGTTGCCCTAAATAATAGATTCATGTAGCTCTTTATTAGTAGATGTTTTCACTACTAGTAGAAACCACTTAGGATTTATCAGGATACTTTTAATAAATTCGAGTGATGAGTCTGAAAGTATAGGATTGGTGAAACAAAACCGTATTTTTATTGTCAAAATGGAAAAAAACACCTCTTTTAGATTCCTGACAGTCCTTATTCTTAATTCTATTCAATACTAAATTGCATCCAATATCTCTTAAAATCCTATTCTTTTTTCTGCTCTCTCAAGCAGGGTCTGCAGTCTTACTGGCACAAAATTATCGTGATTCCCTGGATCTGGCATTGACAAAATTAAGTGCGGAAGCTAAACTGCCAGGCTTGAGCGTGGTGATCGTAAATCAGGATAAAATTGTGTACAAAAAATCTCTTGGTTGGGCAAACAGGGAAAACAAGCAACCCTTTACGATAAATACGATTGAGAATATCGGTTCGGTTAGTAAAACCTTCATTGCTGTTGCCCTGATGAAAGCCATTGAAAAAGGATACTTTACCCTGGAGACTGACATCAATACCATACTTCCTTTTAAGGTAGAGAATCCTTCTTTTCCCAATCAGCCTATTCTGATTAAACATTTAGTTACGCATACCTCTGGTATTATAGATAATGATAGTATTTATCATCGTTCCTACCTGTTTAGGCACACTGCCACCATTGACCCTACCCTACAGACTTTCATGCACCAATATGGGTACGTAGGTGGTATACAGGATACAACCTTACAGGGTTTTCTGCAAAATTATCTTACTCCGAAAGGGACATTGTATACACAGAAGAACTTTTATCCTTCCTCACCAGGTACCCGGTCTAGTTACAGTAATATCGGCTCCGCATTACTAGCTTATCTGATTGAAGTCAAAGCCGGAATGTCCTTTGCCGACTTTACTCAGACCAACATTTTAAAACCTTTGCGAATGCATCACTCCAGCTGGTTTCTGGAAAAGCCTATACAGAACCAGCATGCCACCCCTTATTTTACTACTGAAATTGCCATTCCCTTTTACTCATTAATTACCTATCCGGATGGAGGCTTACGTACCTCAGCACAGGACTTGAGTAACTATGTACAGGAAATGATGAGAGGTCTGGCAGATCACTCTACCTTGCTTGATAAAGACTCATACCATTTGATGTTCACTCCAGCCTTCTCTGCTGATCATTTGCCTGAAAACTTTAGTTTAAAAAACCGTAACAAGGGAGTATTGTGGAATCTGTATAACGATGGATTTATAGGACACGATGGGGACGATCCGGGAGTAAGTACCAATATCCTGTTTACGAAACAAATGGGCATTATTCTGATGAGCAATATCTACCTGGAAGACCGGAGCAAATTTCTAACTGTTTTGAAAAAATATGGTACAAAACTTATACAGAATAAGTAGTGCCATTTTTTCAAAAATTTTGCCCCTACAATGATTGTCTGGATGCTTTAGCTATCGAAGCTGTTTAAACAAATTAGTAAAGGCTGCAAAGGCAGATAATAATAAAGTTCTTTAAGAACTAAAAACACATAGGCTGCGCCTTCGCCTATTTTCCGGTCCATAGCCGCTGGCTATGTTGCGATTGGCCTATAGGTAAATAACTCGTCTCGCTTCAAAATCTTGCCTTTTCGCTGCTTTAAAATTTGTTTAAACAGCTTCATCATTTGATTTAAGTAGCTGATCTGCAATCGTGCTAAATCAGGGCATATACCTTTGATTTTTTTTGCTGATGTTGTCCAAAGCCTTAGCAAAACATTTATCTGAACTGTTATACATCTTGACTTCTAAAAAAAGATAGCTTCGAAGTATACGGGTTAAAGAGGCTATTAGCCAGACTGCACGCCTACTTTTACTAAACCACATGATTACCAACCCCTTATCTTTTGCTACTAATAACAGAGATAGGGTTGTACCAGGAAGATTTAGTGGGTACACTCTTAAAAACACTATTTTTTAACATCACAAATCTATGCATAAAATCATTTTATCTGCTTGCCTGGTTTTATCTGCACTTACTCTTGCGAAAAGTCAGAGTAATTCAGTGCAGACTCCTGTGATCTATCTGATTTATCTCAAAAACGGAGGTCCATTTGACAAAGAATGCGGACTATCAATGAACAAGCCTGTCAAACAGGAAGACGCCGATGAAATTCTCAGAAGGCTGAACGAGTTTCAGAAATTGTGGGATACGGAAGGACCTGTATATCTGAAAACAGCACTCAATGAAATCCGACTTCCTTTCCCTTATAAGGAAATGCAGGCAACACTTACAGCCTGCGATTTTACAGCAATGAGCTCTCCGCTGATTATTCCTATGAAAAACTTTTTGTCTTCTGCTGAGAAACCCAGACCGCTATGGGCTTTTCCTGAAATACTTTTTCATGAGATCATGCATACCTACACTCGGTCTGTATATGAGGTATCTGCTATGCGCCAGAAGTATGCATCTGAACCTGCTGTGGTGCTCAATCACCTTCATGTAATGGCATTGGAAAAAATGGTTTTACTTAAAATGAATAAAACAGAGATATACTCATGGCTGGACAACCGATATCGGAATGGTATACCTGAATACAAGCGTGCCTGGGAAATTGTAAATGATATAGAAGGATATGAAGTTTTTATCAAGGAATTAAAAACCCAGCAATCCAGGAAATAATAGTATGATACAACTGGTAGGTATTCGTCCGGGCGAATATATGTCCTCGGACGGATACTTTGTCTTAATCACTATGCATACAATGGCTACTTCTCCTTACTACTCAACCAACTGGGTGGTATCTATAGATAAATGCGTTTGCTGAATAATGTAGGCTACTGTAAGACTATCTTCCCCATAAGCCACATGCCGAAAGCCTTCACGGCTATCCCATTGGAAACCATCACGAAACCGAAACTGGTAATACGGGAGGTGGAATAAATTCCCATTTTCTTTTGCGTAATAATCTACGTAGGTAAGTGACGCTATATCTTGTAGAGGATAAGTATGCTCGGAAAAACTCAAAAAAGGATTAATAACAATCTGCTGTTCTGGCTTGCGTACACCGGCGTACCAGTCATAGCCCAGAAAGACACCGATACTCCCTGCTACTGCTCCAAAGATAGCCAAGCCCCGCATAGCCGCTTTGGCGTTGATGCCATACTGCTGACTACTCATCTCAGACAGCAAATCGTACTGTGATCCAATTATGCGGCGTAGCACCCAATCAACTACATAAATACTGAGGGCAAAACCCAAGCCCATACCGGGAAAGAACCAGTAGATATCCATAAATGTAAAAGGATGTGCAAATTGTTGTGAAGGCATCAGGCTTTGTAGATTCAAAAGCAAATCAATAGCTAAGGCTACACACAGAAACAAAACTACTAATACAACAATTACGCTGATCCAGGTGAAGCGACGCATCTGGGGAGCCATCAGATTTATTTCCTGAGTGGTAAACTGGTGTTTGGCATCTTTACCTCTTGGAAATAACAAGGGTAATAGAGCCAAGAGTGAAGCCGTAGCTATTTCTATCCAGAGATGACTTTTATCCATGAACTTAAAACATATTTAATTGTACCATTTCTCTAACAGCCAATTGTGGCAAATCACTCGTTATATATACTACTTTCATGCTGAAAGGAAATAGGGTACGGTTCGCATGTTAGGGTAAATAATGCCATAAAGTTATAGGATAACAAACATTCAAACAAACTAACCTACCTGAATGAGCTTTATCGGGATAGGAATACTATAGTAGCATTTTCTAGCCCTAAATTTGATAACCGTGCAATCTACCCCATGTTCTCAGTCAGATAGATATTGCTGGTATTTGTGTTACAAAAGATCTGTTAGTACTAACTGATCAGTGGGTTTGCTACATCTGAGGTATATGTCTGCTATTTATCAAATTTAAGAGGAGATTGTATTTTTCTGAACAACCCATTTTCCGAATCAATATTGTTAAGACAGACTTATTACTACCCTATCAGAAATGACAGGCATAGGAGCTTTTCGTTTCAGCTTGTCGTCTAAAGGTATCTGAAAATATCTTTGCGCAAAGGCTTGAGTTTCTCCCCGATTCTCTCAAAATTGTCCACACTATTGTGTAAGCAGCAAATCCTAATACAGTGAGGTAGTTTAAACAAAGTCTGCCATTGCAGCTTTGTAAATTACACTATAATAAGTTCAGAATTAAAAACTTTATAATGAACCACAACGACATAGAAATCTATTTTGATTTGTCTGCGTCCAATAACCTGACAAAGCTGATCGAAGTACCGATTGGAGAACTAAACCTGCCTACAGGAAGAATCATAGCAGGAGACCCTTTTTTCCTTGCGGAAGGTAAACCTTTTGTTAAAGCCGTTACCCCTGGCAAATACCCGGTTGTGCTATATATTCGGGAGGTAGAACCTGAGCATTATCGTATTGCATTTGCCAAGATTAAGTTTAACACGGAAACAGCTACTCAATGGCTACTGGCAGTCTCTGAAGATATGGATATCGATGAACTCCAGAAGTTGGAGGAAGATGATTTTTTCGGGTTCGCAGTGGATGCCGGACTAGCTTGTTTTCTGGATGAACAAACCAATGTGTTGTATCAGCAGAAAATAAATGAGCTTCATACAAACACAGAGAAAAGTTACTATGACGATATCCTGGCAGATGAATTTGAATTGTATTCTTCTCAAAACCAGTATTCTTCCCTGGATGGGGACTGGAATAATCACTTTCCAGATCCACAAGCTGATTTAAATGTGATGATGTTTGCCTCTGGCTGGGGAGATGGTTTATACCCTGCTTACTGGGGCCTGAACCACCACAAAGAGATTGTTGAACTTACCATTGACTTTATGGTGGAGAGTATCGCACAATAGACTACTACATATCCAGTAGAAACTTTTCACATAAAATCTGATTGGGTTTACTCAAACCCAAAAGTGACTACTTCGGGTAGAGGTACTATTGTCTTCACCTCTACCCTATTTATAGTAGCCTTTTAGTTAATTGATCTTCTGCGCCTTTTTCTCACCATTCTGAAATAGAATCATTCCTGTAATTACACCTTGTTCATTTAGCATAAATGTCAGGGTGGCATCCAGATTTTTGGCGAAAAATTTGTCTGGTGCATACGGAAGAATTTCCTGTTTCATCTGACCCCGTCCGGTTGCTTTTCCATATAATGTATTTCCTTCCAGAGTAATAGTAATAACAAATTCAGGTACAAACTGATAGGCACCTGTGTATCTTTTCAATGCCTCAACTGAAAGTGGAATGGCACTATACTTTTGAACATTTTTCTCAGTACGTTTCCAGAAGACAGGAGTACCTATACGCTGTAGAATGAATGAGCAGGAATCTGTAGTGATATCTTTAGCAAACTCCAGCGTAGCCAGTTGATTGGACAAATAAAATCTATCTTTGGCATAAGGTACTAACTTGACTTTCCCTCCTCCTTTGGAATACAATACCAGTCGGTCATCTTCATAGGCAATAATTCGTTCTCCCTCTGTCTCCGATTTATAAACGCCTTCATATGATGCCAGATCGATAGCTGAAAGGGATATTTTCTCTCATATCGAATTCTTTGGAATAGCTATCTTTTCCGGATTGAGAAAAAACATTCGGAACTGAAACGAACAGGATACAAAGATAAAAGGCTATTAATTTGAGTGTAGTCATAGTTGTAAGTAGTAAAGAGTAAAAATCAGTTTTTTTTCTGTATAGACTTTAGTACAAAGTAGGAGACTATCAGGCTGATACCTAAGGAAAAGAAAATGACAAAAGGGAAGATAAAACCTCTCATCGCCTCAATTTCCAGTGACCATAAATATGCTCCAAGCGCGATACCTAATGAAATGCCTGTACTTACAATACCAAGCATGAGTATAAAAGGAAAAAAATTGGGAGTATCTTTAAAGTAGTCCGGAGGTAAACCCTTTTCCAGAACACTCATCCGTTCTTTGTTACGGGCAGTAATGTAATAGTAAGCGATACCAAAAATTGTCAGAATAAGTGGTAGAGCAATTAATACAATGGCTGATGTTACTTGCATATAAGTAGATATGTTTTGTTATTTTTCACATAAGACTATACGTATCACCAAATGGTCACATTAGTAGGATGTATTTTATAAAAAAAAGAAAATGTGTGACCAATCGGCTAGATCAATAGTCTAATACCTTGATGACACAATCAGGCGATACCATACAGGAACAGCAGATACTGGAAAAAGCAATCCGTGGGGACAGGCAGGCACTGACCTATCTGGTAAAAAGGTATACTAATATGGCCTATACCATTGCGTTGAAGATTGTTCACAACAAAGAAGATGCAGAAGAAGTGATGCAGGATGCCTTTATGAAAGCGTTTGCCTCCCTTAACAAGTTTAATAAAACTGCTAAGTTTTCTACTTGGCTCTACCGCATTGTGTATAATACTGCATTAACCAAACGAAAGTGTCAGTCTATAAATCATATTGGGATTGAGTCAACGCTATTGCAGGAGTCATTGAAAACAGAAGCACATGTTGAATGGAATGACCTTCAGAACCAGGACCGAAAAAAATATGTTCAACAGGCACTAAGTCACCTGATGCCTGATGACTATCTGGTTGTGACATTATATTACATGGGCGACAAAAGTATTGCCGAAATCAGTGAGATCATGGACAAGAAAACGTCGGCAATCAAGATGCAGTTGCTAAGAGCCAGGAAGCAACTGGAACAGGAATTGAAAAGAGTGTTAGATGAGGAAATAAAAGATCTGTTATGAAAGAAACCAGACTTAGAGAAGATCAACTGCGGACAATTCTGAAACAAGAGGGTACGGAGGCTCCATCTGATTCTTTTTCAGATCAGCTTACCTCTCTGATTGTTGATACCTATCAACAGGAGCAAATTTCAATAGTCAGTCCGAAAAAACCAGCAATGGCACATTGGCCAGGAAAAATTATTGCAGCAATGTTAGCTGGAATTGTTCTATGGTCTTTCTCTATGTTAGATACGGTCCAGATAAAGGCTGTTGTGATAAGCTCTCTGCTGGCATTAATACTCGGTATAGGCATTTTGATCCAAATGGCCAAAAAGATGCTCCTGTCAAAGATATAGATAGGAGTAATTGTATAATATGTGCTGGTATCATGTCTTATCGGCTCAGGAACCTTCAAATTGAATGATACATTTCGGTAACCATTTAGTTACATCAGCCCTTGCCTGTACTGTCAGTGGATTCCCTACCAGATTTAAATATTTCAGTTTAGTCAGCTTACTTATTTCTGGTGGCAAAGACTCCAGTTGGTTCTCGTCCAGAATTAGTATTTCCAACTGAGTAAGTAACCCAATGTCCGCAGGAATAACACGCAGATGATTTTTAGACAGATACAAATCTCTTAACTGAGTAAGCTGCATCAGTACCACCGGAAACAGTTCAAATTTATTTTCTACCAGAAATACTCTTTCAATTCGCACCAGCTTGCCAATCTCGGAGGGCAATGTATCTAATAAATTGACAGAAAAGAATAATGTCTCAAGCCGGGTAAGATTTCCGATCTCAGCGGGAAGGGAAGTCAATCGGTTTTGATTCATATCAAGTACGGAGAGATGTACCAGGCGACCAATCTCTGCTGGTAATCTCTCAATCTGGTTACTCACCAACCGCAGTTCGGTCAGTTGGGTGAGTTGTCCAATCTGTGTGGGAAGCTGAGTAAGAAAATTAGATTCCAGATTGAGGTATTGTAACGCTGTAAGCGATAGTATTTCTTTTGGAAAATCCTGAAAACCATGCAACAATAGAGTCAATGATTGCAACTGATGTAACTTTCCAATATTAGTAGGAAGTGAGTTGAGTTTTTGGGTGCCGGCAATATATAATTCAGTCAGTTGTGTTAACTTTCCTATTTCTGCAGGAATATTGTCAATCATCTCTCCCAAGATCCTTAATGTCTTTACATTGAGGAGATAGCCTATTTGTACAGGTATAGGTACAGCATTCACTTCCGGGTCCCAATCAGAAACAACCAGCTTTTCACAGGAAAATATCGTCACAATTTTCTGTGCTGTCTCGATAGTGGTTGTATCCTGCTTATTATACATCCATGAGTATAGTATCTCAATGTCTTCCAGGAAAGGCTGAATATCTACATTCAGTTCCTCAGCGAGAGTAAGTCCCAATAAGGCATTTACCCGTTCACCAGACCGTAACAAACGGAATAGATTTTCTCTTTCTAGTAATGACATGAAGCTAATTAAATGACAGGAATACAGAAAAGCGAGTAACCACACGTCTTAACAATTTGCTACTCTTTTTGGGTCATATTACGCTATTCTGCTCTATAGTCAAATTAATGGAATTCAGTATTAGTGCTAAGATACATACTATTCTACACAGCCTCACTGCTTCAACTATTTAAATCTTACCTAACCATTTAACACAAACAATTCACAATCAAAGCATTATACATTACCCAAAAGGGTAAGGCAACCACGTAGTTTTTGTTGTAAAATGTAATTAAATGAGAAAAAGGGTTATATGAAAATAGTTCTTATCCAGGTATCTTTCTCTAGTATATACCTGATCTGTTACATTTCCCCAATACCATTTCTACGATATAAAAATACCAGAGTCTTCAAACCTTAAAACAACCCATTTATGAAACGCTACACCTTTCTTACTGTTATTCTCTCCCTTATTGGTTATCCTCTTTTAGCATTGAGTAAGATCAAAAATAGTGTTGACAGAATAAACAAAGGATTTAAGATTAGTGCAGGTGAAGGAAGAAAATATGGCCATCTAACCTTAAAAGGTGTAAATCAGAATGTTCTTGATGTAAAAATATCAGGTAGTGATACTAATGGAGATTTAGCCATCTTTGAACAAACGTCTTTAAGTAAAGGAAGAGGAACTCCTCTGCATGTTCATCCTTCACAGGATGAGATATTTTATGTGATAGAAGGATCTTATCTTTTTAAAGTTGGTGAAGACAAATACCATCTTACAGCGGGAGACAGTATTTTCCTGCCTCGTCAGGTTCCCCATGCATGGACTCAGGCAGCAGATAAAGGGAAGATGCTGGTAATCTTGCAGCCGGCAGGCAAGCTGGAAAACTTTTTTGTAAATGTTGCCGCATTGGATCATGAGCCCTCAGCAGCTGAGGTAGCTTCTGAATTTTCAAAAAATGAAATGCAGGTAGTGGGTCCTCCGTTAAAGCTTGAATAGTTTTATAAACAGTATATGAAAAAATGAAAAAGGAGTGTTACTGAAGCGGGCAAAAAAGGAGGTGAAGTAATTGCTTATAATGTTCTTCTGCATACTTTTGTAGAATACGCTATACTTTCAGTAAACATTCTATGAACAAATTCTTACTATCATACATTCCAATTCTTTTCTTTCACGCTATATCTTTTGCCCAGATATCAATTGGATTTCACCAAGTGTATACTTCTTTTGGAGAAAGAAAGAAGGATTTTACAGAGGAAGAAATAAAAGAAATACGATCAACCACTCTTGTCTTTTTTTATAGACAAACAGATGAGAAAGTTTTGCCTGAATTGGAAAAAACATTAAAATCTGCTTGGACAGTTACTCCATTAATAATAGCGCCTTTCTCCCAAGCAGAAAATTATCTTAACAAACCCAATTATTCATATGCAAGTATTAGTACTCTTATCAATGTTGGAAAATCCTGGAATACATGGTATTTGCTCCTAGAATTCTGGATTTCCAAGCCAGAAGAAAAAATGCCTAAAAAAAATTTTGCTTGGATCAACTTATCTACAGGTTCTGGCAGCCCCATCAATGGTAGTTTTGGAGACTATGCGTATAAGATGGGCTCTTATTATCTAAAAGGAGATGAAATGAGCGATATAGTTTATAAGGCAAATTATGGTAGTAAATTAATAAAGGAAAAGAGGAGAGAAAATACAGATAAATATTTTGATTTTCTATATAAAGAAGCTGTTCTACTTAATTGGACAATCCCAGATCTAAAAGCCTATTTTACTGTAATAAATGAACACATATTAAATGGAACAGCCCGAACATTTTGTGCGGAAAAAAATGATGTTAGTGAAATGCAAAGATTAAAGAAAGAGATATTGCTTATTCCTAGCTATGCATTCCTAATTCCAGACAAATCGGTCAAAGATAGGATATCATACACAAAAACCACTGATGATGAGATCAATAAAGCACTTTCAATCTATCCTTATCCTTACGAAATTGTAGATGAGAAAGAATTGACAAAAGAGATTTTAGACTCATCCAAGACAACTTATTATCTTACCCATATTATTAACAACGCTAAAACAGTCGCCATCATAAACAGCAAAACAGGTAGAATTATCTATACAAAATGTCGCATTATTGCAAGTAATCAATGTATTACAGAGAAAGATATAATCCTTTTAAAGGAAGCTATTAATGGCGTAGAGAAATAGTACATGTGAGGAAACTAGTTATTTACACCTATGAGCAAAAAGGAAATCAGACAACAGTTTCGAAATTCAGTTTTTAAGCGGGATAACTTTACCTGTCAGGTTTGTCAAACTCAACAATCAGAAGACCTGCTGGATGCACATCATATTACTGATAGAAACGAAATGCCTAATGGTGGCTATGTTGCAGAAAACGGAATAACCGTTTGTAAAGGTTCTTGCCATATGAAAGTTGAACAGTTTCATATCTCTGAGGGCAAAGAATGGGAACCTGACTTACATCCAAATGACTTGTACCGGCTGATTGGTTCAAGTAAAGAGCTGGCGGTCCAGAAAAGCGAAACCTTGTAAGAGTGTTTCCTGATTAACATACTATTCCATTTACTATCCATATTAGTTTCTCAACCATTTAGATAAATGCAAGTCAAAGACTCGTAACTCCCCTTTTTAAGGAGGGGAGTTACGAGTCTTTGTTTTACATATCTCACCGTTCAGTCTGTCGGAGGAAAAAGAAATAACCTAGAAAGCTCACGGCCAGACAAAAAGACATGATAGCCATGGAATGAATGCCCAATGGCAAGGTATAATGGATAAGAGTAAGACCACTGCCCAAACCAGCCAGAATGGCGAACCATTTGATGTTTATGTTTCGACCTTCCTGAGGGTTGGTTTCTAAGATGGATGCAGCCATAGTGTGATCGATACCTTTCTCAACAATCTTGTTTTTCAGACGAAAATCGAGTATTCTTTTCAGGATTGTCAGCAGAAAGAGCATGCCCATACCTATCAGGAAAATGACAGAGCAAATATTGAAAACTTCCTGATTAATGTATGAGCCATTTTCGGCATTTGCAGCTAAAGGAACAGCCATGATCATGGATAACACTAGTATCTTTTTCATTGAAGTGAAGTATTATTTTATAGTTGAGTTGTTTTATAGAAAATTAGACAGGTCACTGGATAGGATGTTGCAAAAACTTAATAGTAATTCAGCTTTTTGGTTTGCTTTACAAATCGCATATATTTATCTATACACAGGAATCCGAAAATAGCTAGCGATGCAATCAGAATCAGATATATTGTCAAAGAAGCAATACCTGAAAACAGACTTGCTAGTTGTCCCCTGAAAAAATACAACAGACATCCCATTCCAAGAATGGCAAGTCCCAGAATGAAAGAAACCAAAACGTTACCCAATGACTTCCTGGGTTGTGGTAGCTTTTCAAGCACACTTTCGGCCAGATCAAAATCGAAGGTAGCTGGAGGTTGTGCTTTGATAGCCATAAAAAGCAATTGATAATTTTCAACCTTCTGTCTGCAGTGTGGACATGCATGCACATGTACTTTTACAGCCTCACCACAAGCTGTGTTATCTAACGCATATTGTTGTATTTCCTCTTCTGAAAGATGTTCTGTCATCATATTTCCTCATTAGTATATTTTATCAGCAAATGTTCTTTTAAAAGCTTTCTTGCTCTGAATAAATAATTTTTTACTGTACCAATTGGCAACTTTGTAATCTGAGCAATCTCTTCATAACTCAGTTCTTCGTAATGATATAGGGTAATCAATGTATTATAAACAGGTGGAAGCCTCTCCAAAGCTGCCAAGACAATAGTAGTACGTTCGGATTGGAACAGCTTACTTTCTACTTCACTTTCGGCAGTATCTACCAATGTGCCAGCTATTCTTTCCAATTGCGATCCGTCAGATTCATCTTGGGTAAAGGTGCTGTCAAATAAGGTTATTTTCTTTTTCTCAAGGTAATTTAAGCAGGCATTATAAGCTATTTGTGCAATCCAGGTACTGAGCTTTGATTGAAACTTAAATCGGGAAAGATTTTTGTAGGCATTCAGATATACATCCTGCGCAATATCCTTTCTGGCTTCAGCGTTGCGAATCATCTTAAATACAATCTGAGCGACTAGTCTTTCAGTAGTCTTCACAATGACAGCAAAGGCCTGGGTATCACCCTGCAGTACTCTAGTAACCAAAAGCTTATCTTCCAAAGTAGTTCAACGTGTAGTGTTCTATGCAATGTGACAGGGCAGGCAGAAAGATGTTGCAAGAAAAGTGGCAAATGGGATTTTTTTTTTGCGTTAGCTAAAAATAGATTTTCGGCAGCCTGTCCTTCAGAAAGGAAATAGAGGAGAAAAAGAAATTCCTGTAAGTTGTACTATCTGTTTACTCCTACTATACTGATCCTCACTATCAGGAGCAATATACATCCAAAATTAAAAGTAGTGACACTCTGTGACTACAGTAACATAGGGATAGTCAACAGACATCCAAAAAATAGTGAAAGAGTCTGCTTTTGGGCTAAAGCAGGCTCTTGAATTGTTAAATTGTATTATTTTATTTTTCTATCTAGAAGACAAAGGCTTCCGGATACACATGTATCTCATCTTTGGCAGAGTATTTACTGCGCACAGATACCTCATCAGTTGGTGTAATGGTAATATAGCTGTCGTTAGAAATCCAGCATCCATCTCTTGGGGTTTCAGTAGGAGGAGTATGATCTGCATCATATTGTTGTTCACAGAACAGGATAGCTGCTTCCCAGCTTTCTACAAAGATACTTTTGCATCCCACCTCAATTTCAAATTTGATTTTCGCAACTTCTTCAGCGTCATGTTGCATGAGTCCGCTTTGACTTGTATACATAGTGTTTTTACGTTTTTTATCCATCTGACGACATAGCATCAGGTGGGTATTTTAAAGGTTAGGTTTTAGAAGACAGATAGTAATGTAATCCTACAGCTTGCATCCTGGCAGGATCAAAACCTCATAGTAAGGTGTACACATTCTATTAATCCTCCCAAAGTTGATCTGGTAAATGCAGAATTTTACTTTTCTGTGAAAGCCCTCACTATCAACCTGTCAGAGAAGTGTTACAAGTATCTTTATCGTTGGAATGTTCTCAGACATTATTCCCTTGTTTTCTTACCCTTTCACAGAAGTTCACTCAATGCGCTTTATAGATGGTTTCATGCACCCACTGTACTTCCTGTTCGGGAGTTATATTATCAGATAGTTTGCTTAAACGACTAAATGTAGCCTGGGGAGGATCATAAGGTTGACTGGTAGCTGTATACGGACCAACTACTCCCAGCATCCATCCATTTTTTGCAGCCCAGTGGGGTTGATTGATTCTGAAACGAAATACTTCATAATACATTTCCGATTGAGCATCATATAGACTCAATATAACCCGCTTTATATGTTCCAGTTCACTTGGACAGGCATCCAGTTCTGTTGGAAACTCCAGCCAACTTGCCAGATTACTTGCAGCTCCTTTTTCAATTGTATAAAACTCTTTGGGAAACAATTGGGTCTTGTTATACTTCTTCAGTAACAAAAATGTCATCTCACGGGTTAACAAATTACTGGCATATCTATGCATTTCCTCAGGAGAGGGAGTTTGTTTATTTTCCAGCTGGTGATGGAGAGATTCTATTCTTTCATAACGGGCATTGGCTATCTTTTTGCCTGCGTTTCGAAATGCATAGTTTTTATAAAGAAAAAAACCTGCAACAGCAATAATGAATGCAATAATGGCAATAACCAGAGTACTTAAAAACATTGCAAATTCAGATTAGAGATAAGGATTATCCGGCAAAGATAGAGCAGATAATGCAAATAAAAAGCAAAGATACTGTTGCTTGTATTGTACAAAAGCCGATCCTTTACAGAATCGGCTTTTGTACTTGAAGCTATTTACTCAGAAATTAGACATTACTCTATTTGTCATACGTATCCCGCTCACGCCCACACTGATGCGTGGCAGGAAGGTCCTTTCAGGAGGACAATAGAGGGCTTTATAAGTATGAGTGTTCCGTTCTGGAGGATAAGAAGGGAGTAATTCGTTCACATAGAAGGAAGAACATTCCATTCAGGGGTATAGAGGAATATTCTTCCTCTATGGCTTTTTAACGGATTCAGCTTTTTTTAAATCCTTACCTGCGATAGCATCCCAGGAATATAAGCCAAAGGTTCGGTTATCAGACATGGCGACAAACAAGCCATGTGGAAAGTCCGGACCCAGTGGTAATGCAGTTATTTCAGAGCCATCACTCTCATGAGAAGCTACTTTTACTACTTTCAGCAACTGGTGCCGATGTGGATTCTCGCTGGAGCCTTCACGGGTAAAGATATGAAACTTGTCAGCCTGCTGGTCTGATACCAGTATATAGCCTGTTTTATCATCTACCACATAAATAGAAATACCTTCATGATCACCACTAAAACCCGTTGTAGCAAACAAAGCCAGTTCGTCATTTCCTTTATCTGGATCTGCATAATACTTGCGTACACCTACAGTTTCGTCTGAATAGTATACATATCCCAACGCATCATCTACAGCAATAGACTCAATTTCTTTGGCTCCGCTGTAGGCACCAAACTTACGTACCAGAGTAGCTTTTAGCTGACCATTACCAGTATCTTCCAGTAGATATTGCCACAAGTATTCTTTAGATGGGCCTGTTTTCCGACCAACAATAGCATAAACTTTTCCATTGGCTGGATTCTTATATAAGGAAATTCCCATCAGATCCCGAAATTCGTTATCAGCTGATTCACCTTCAAAAACAGGTAAGCCTCCCCCATCCACAGTCTGCATGGATGGTAAGCTATACACACGTAGTTTGTGGGTAAGGCGTTCGGTCACCACTGCAATGTCTGTGAGCTTTCCCCCTATTATCACACCATATTCTATATCCACATTATTAGGGCGTTTCAGTCCTTTTACTACCTTATCAGTGATGATTTTTCCTTTCAGATTATAGACATATAACGCTCCGTTTTCATTCTTGTCAGTCCCCAATACCAGACTCTCACTCGCATTAGCTGGATTGATCCAGATGGCAGGATCGTCTGTATCATATAGAGTAGTGTCAGTAGTATAAACAGGCTGAATCACTGTTGCTGTATCATACACTGGACTAAAGGTATGTGCAGTATCTGCAGATGGTTGGGTAGATTCTGTGGTTTGGTTTGAGTTGGACCCGCAAGCCATACACAACAGCACTACAGGCAAGAAAATATATTTCATGGATTATTATCTAGTATCAAAAACAAATGACTTAACTAATTTCGATCAAAAATACAGGGAATCATTTTTTCAGATGAAGTGTGGTTTCAGGAATATCATCCAGATATTCCCCTTTTAACGTCAATGTTAACTTTTCCGTATCTACCGGATCAATGGCATATTCACCTTCCAGTGTAAACTCCACAACCTTTCCATCTTCCTGCTCAATTTCTTCTGAAAATTCCAGCGAACCGTTTAATGTCGCAAATAGATCTTCTATATCTCCACCATACTCCCCTTCCAGTTCGATTTCTTTGTTAACCAGTTCAGATGCATCACACTCATCCGGTTCGGTTTCGTTGAGGGTTATTTTCAATTGAAAACCTTCGTATCCGAATTCGATTTCAATCTTGTCTATATCTGTGCTTTCCAGATTAGCGATGGACTCATCAAATGATCCAAACAGGTTTTTGAAGGCGGCAAATTCAGTGGCATCACTGGCATCAACTTCCCATTCACCAAAAACAGCTTCATCATCCAATACCAGGTAGGCAAACTCATTGGCTGTATTCACAACCACATTTTCAGTAGAAGCACTTATTCCGGTCAATGCGAAAGTAAAGCCACGTTTTTCTGTGTTGAGGGTCTTGTCATCAAAAAAGTCTTCATCCGTTTCCAGTTCGATTTCAATACTTTCTACACCGGCTGGAAACACAACAGAGCCTTTACCAGTAGCCAGGTCCAGTGAAAAATTCAAATCTATAGACTCATCTTCAGAAGTTGTACAGTCATCTATTTCATAGAAGGCCGTCCCTCCTTTCACATAGTCAGACAGATTGCTGAACCCTTCCAGATCTTTGATTTCAAACGACACAGTAACTGCCTCTTTTAGAGGGTTCACCACCCCTTCCAGATCTTCACCGGATGGGTCATATTGCTTAAGCAGTTCAATACCAATGCTTACTTTATCTTCGTCTTCTATATCACCATCGCCCTCATCACTGAGTACAATTTGTTTCGGAAATTTTTCCAGTGAAATCGGTTCTACTACATCGTCGTGGCGTTTATCACAGGCAGCCAACAGCCCACAGGTTAGCAATGCCAACCCTACTCGGGTATATTTATTCATAAAGTTGTCAGTTTATAGTTGTGGATAGGCTATTGCCTGTAGCATCCCCAGTTCATGGATACCACTCAAACTGGCAATGCGGCATCAATGGATTACTTTGTTTTATCCAGTATGTTAAATTTGATTCCAAAGCGGGTCCACCACCCATAAAATTCACGTTGGGTAGTGAAATTACGAGTACCTGCATAGGTCTCAAACGGCTGATTGGTCAAGTTCATGAATTCCGTAAAGACTCTCCATTGCTTTGTAATAGTATATCCAAGTGTCACATCCAGTTGCATGCGGTCTTTCACATATATATCGTCTGCTGTTGTAGCTCCGGTAGCAGACAGGTAGCGACCATTGAAATTTAGGGAAGCACGGGCACTAAATCCCTTGTATTGATAGGACACAGATGCATTGCCTACATGAGCAGCCTGTCCGGGCAGATTCAGCGTTTCGGTTTCCGGAGCCTCATTGCGCTGTACAATAGCAGAAGAATGAGTATAGGTATAGTTCAAATAAACACCCAAACCAGACAAAGCACCTGGTAAGAAATTCAGATTTTGCTGATAAGCCAACTCCACACCCAACAAATCTGCTGTCTTACCGTTTTGTACCTGAGTAATCAATAGATCCGTAGCTATTGGTGTAGCTGAATTGAGCGGATAGCTTCCGGTAAACCGACGGGTATAGATAAAGTTATCCAGCTTTTTGTAGAAGAATCCACCAGAAATAATACCGATAGTACCCAGGTATCGTTCAGCTAAGAAGTCAAGGTTAAATGCCTTGACAGGTTGTAAAGCGGCATTACCTACTGTTGCAATCTGGTCTTCCAGACTAGCTTCCTGAGCAGGAATGATCTGGTCAAAGTTAGGACGAGCATAAGAAAATGTTCCTGCTAAGCGGATATTTGTCAGTTCATTAGCACTGTATTTAAAATGTAACTGTGGTAAAAAGAACTCATAATTACTCTTTCCACTTACAGGAAGTATTTGTTGCAAATCGCCATTGGGAGCAAATACAACATCGCTGGATTGATAGCTTACATTGGTGCGTTCATACCGAACTCCACCCAGCACCATTAACTTACGAAATTGCTGGCGAGCCATTGCATATCCAGCATAGACATCTTCAGTTGCAGTATAGCTTTCCAGTGCTTCATCAGCGGCTTTATCTTCAATCTGCAATTCAAAATTCTGTGGATTAGCGTTAAAGTAGCGAATAAAAGAAGGAATAGATACGCTAGGGCTTAACTGATATCGGTTGCCTATAAAGTTTTTATCCAGCAAACCACCTTCAAAGAAAGACAGATCCGGAATATCACTCAATGCTTCATATTTATTTTGTGTGATAGCATAGCTCTTCTCCTTAAAACGCACCTTACCACCTACCTTGATCAAACCCGCATTGCCTCCCCACTGATACGGAATTCCGAGATTGAACTTTCCGGTAATATTCCGGTCTTTCGCAAAGGTGTGTCCAGTCTCAAAGCTGTCAAACGAATACAGTGTATTGTCCAGGTAATGGGTTGAAGACAATCTAGGGTAATCTGTCTGAAACGTAATGTCAGAGGCAACATCGCTGGCAATAAAACCTGCTTCATTGTCAAAAGGAGTATCCTGTGTAGCATAGGAATACGATCCTTCATAATCCAGTGTAAACTTTCCAAATAAATGGTTGGCTCCTACATTGATACTGGTCACAGACTGAGCTTCAAAGCGATCTTTGGTAATATGTTCAACCTCATCATCTGCTGGCAGAAATACATAGCGGCGGCGCCATTCACGGTCTGTAAACCGGCTGTATAGCCCACGTACATACACCTGATGGTTTGGATTGAATTTGTAGTCAATAGTAGCACTGGAGCCAAAGCGGGTACGGGTAAGTTCATAATCCCGTAATTCGAATCGATGCTCTTCCGGCTCAGCTACATTATCACGGGTATCTCGTTCCCAGTTGTCAGACCCCAGATTGTTGGTATAATGGCTTATATTGAGCATCACACCCAGCTTTTCCTCTTTGCCTAATCGTTGCCCATATTGTAAGGAACCCTGCCAGTTGCCACGTTTCATCAGATTGTTATACCCTCCTGCCAGTGTACCATTCAGTGTTGTGATTCCACTCTGAGCCGTACGAGTTATCAGATTGACAGATCCTCCAATGGCATCTCCATCCATATCCGGAGTTAATGACTTGGAGACTTCCAGCGATGATAGCTGGTCAGAAGGAATTGCGTCCAGTGCCACATACCGTACACCGGCTTCTGGCGAAGGGATTTGCTCTCCGTTTACACTGATATTGGTAAATTGTGGCGATAATCCACGTACCAATACATAACGACCTTCTCCCTGATCACGCTCAATATTTACACCGGGTACTCGTTGTAATGCTTCGGCAGCGTTAGGGTCGGGAAATCGGCCGATCTGATCAGCTGATACCACATTTTTAATATTATCGGCAGTACGTTGCTGATTCAGGGCACGTGCCTGCCCTTGCAACTGACCTGTAATGGTCACACCAAGAATTTCAAAACTCTCATTTCGAAGAGGAATAGTGACAGTAGTTACTTTGCCCGAAACAACTTCAACAGAAACCGTAGAAGGCTTATACCCCAGATAAGATATTTTCAAGTCAACTTTACCTGACGTAAATACGTTCAGTTCAAACTCGCCTGACAGGTTAGCTGAAGCACCGGCATTGGTTCCATCCACAATGATACTAGCTCCAGGTAATGGCTGCTTATTCTGGTCATCTATTACTTTACCTTTGATAATTCCCTGTGCTGCGCCTACGTACCAACACAGCCACAGAAGGATAAAGAATGTACATTTTTTTTTCATACTTTGGGTAGTTTGCCACAAATGATTACTCTGCAAAAGTGCAGCAATGCCTCACCAAACCAGCACGTAGAGCGTAAACAAAAAAGCAACAAGAGCCATTACAGAAAGCAACAAAGAGGCTACAAATTAACACAAACAACTAATAATCAGTATTTTGCTTTGTAATATCAAATTGTAATGAGGATGTTACCAAAGTGTTATGTGCATAGACAATGATCAATTGTATCAATATCCGGAAAATCTTTTTTACTCCTTGTAAGAAACGCTTCTGTAAGTGGTACTAATTGTGTAAACAGTAGCAAAACTATCACGGCCGTGACGGAAAAGGAACACAAGCATATTTTTGAAATCTGGTTAAAACAGTACAAAGGAGTCATCTTTAAAGTAGTCAGAGCCTATGCATTTAATATAATGGATCAGGAAGATCTCTTTCAGGAGATTGTGATTCAGGTATGGCATTCTGTTCCTGCGTTCCGTCAAGAATCAGCTGTGACAACATGGATCTATCGTATTGCATTGAATATTGCGATTAAATGGGTACGCAAAGAACGAAAGCACAATCAGACTCAAACACTGGATCAGACAAATATATCTGAGCCAGTTTTGCTGGAAAACAATCCCAAGACAGATGAACGGCTGGACTGGCTTTATGAGCAGATCTCCCGACTGGATGCCATTGACCGCTCTCTTGCCTTACTGCTACTGGATGATTTTAGTTACAAGGAAATGGCGGGCATTGTAGGTATAACTGAGTCCAATGTAGGAGTCAGAATTAACCGGATTAAAAAACAGCTTATCACAAAAGTTAAAAACGATTATGGACTTTAATGAAATGAAGACTATCTGGAATCTACAAGATAATCAGCCTCTCTATACCATTGATGAGCAGGCGCTGCATGCACGTATTCAGCAAAAAAAACAGCAGGCGTTTCACATTACTCAGATCAGTGAGCTGTTGCTAATCATTGTAAACCTGGGCTGTGGCTGCTTTATTGCCAGTATCAATAAGTCGAGTATATTCCTGTATCTACTTGCAGCCTGGATGCTGATTAGTGGGCTGTATATACTGATAAGCCGTATCCGTCGGATTCATGGCAACAAGCGGTTTGATCGATCTATACAGGGAGATATGGAGCATGCACTTTCAGTAGCCACCTATCAGGTACATATTTCTCTTTTGGGAAGATGGAACATAGTACCTATTGGTATACTCGTTCTGTTTTCTCTTTTTGAAAATGGAAAACCTATCTGGATAGCCGTCGTATTGTTTATATTTCTGGCTCTGGTACACTACGCAACAGGCTGGGAGCATACTCTCTACAAAACCCGCAAACGCGAACTGGAAACGTTGCAGAATCAGTTGAAAACAAACACTCCATCTGATATTTAAATTCATTAGACAGATCATAAAAAACTGACGATCCAGATAACTAGTTATCCGGCAGGGAGAGTATGCCCTATAGGGACAAGTGTAGCCATATCTTCCAACAAACAGAAATACATCTGTATATCCTACTCAATACTAACAACTATCCATTTAAACAACACAAACAATGAAAACAAAAACACTTCTGCAAGCAATCGTTTTGTTCCTGATCGTCACTAAACTATATAGTCAGGATCTGACCGGGCAATGGAACGGGAGTCTTCAAATACAGGGTAAACCTTTACGAATCGTCTTTCACGTGACTAAAATTAACAATGAATACAAAACCACACTGGATAGTCCTGATCAAAATGCTGCAGGTTTGTTAGTAACAACTACGAGCTTTCACTATCCGAATGTAAAGTTTGAAATTACTGATCTGGGTATGGTTTATGAGGGATCAATGTCGTCAGAGGGTATTACCGGGAAATGGTTGCAGTCGGGTACCGCCTTCTTTTTGTCACTGGTTAAAAACACAGACATTTTACAAAAGGCAATAAAGTAAAGTCTTTTATTACTCCTATTACTACAACTATGTAAACCTTTGTCAAATCACTCTGCAATAAGGATGCAGAGTGATTTGCTTTGTTTGAAAGTATTATCTATCGTGAACAGACCTGCCACTAAACATATAAAATATAAACAACGACGTTACAACCCCTGAGACAATTCCTCTATATTTGCAAAAAAGCAAACTATTTGATGAAAAGACACTCACGATATAGTGTGAAAGCTATACTCAGTTTTTTGATAGCACTATGGGTGTTAAATTTCAGTATCGACTCGCCGGATGCTTATGTAGGTAATTCCCGTATTGTGCAATCTGTTCAGGAAGACTTGTCGGTAAATGACATTGAAAGTTTTGCAGAACTGATTGTCGAAAACTTTCTGGGACATATCAATGCAATTCCAGAACATGACGAGGCCGATGAACACTCAGATATTCAGAAGATAGTTGATTATGTATATATAGCACCTTTTTTTGTTATTGCACCAGAAAATGGTGCTGAAATTACTCGGGTATTAACTGTATATCAGGAATGTTGTTACCCTGATCACCAACCTGATATAATTTCCCCTCCTCCTAAATCCAAGGCTTTCTCTCTTTTGGGATAAAGTATTCCTTTACTAAATTAGTATTCCACACTCAATACCATGTGGAGCATGGTATATTTTATTCTGGTTTCTGATTTCAAAGTAATTAGCCTCAATCACTGTTTTTTTCAATCTCAAAAAACAGGCCTGATTTTATTTCCTTCAGCCCACTAAAAGCTGTCACAATTTAAAAAATCAAAAAAGCTGAGGTTACAATTAGTATTTATATTCATAAAATGTCTACATGGAACTCCTTATCATACTTTTATTAATTATCCTCAATGGCATTTTTTCTATGTCTGAGATTGCCATTGTCTCTTCAAGAAAAACCCGTTTGGAACAGGCAGCTAAATCAGGTAATAGTGGTGCCCGTATTGCATTGAAACTTGCAGGTGAACCGAATACCTTTTTATCTACAGTGCAGATAGGTATTACTCTAATTGGTATTGTAACAGGTGTGTTTGGAGGGGCCAGTATGGCAGAGATGTTAGCACCTACGTTCGCTAAAATACCGCTTCTAGCGCCATATAGTCAAACTATTGCGTTAACACTTGTGGTATTGTTAATCACTTATCTCTCACTGGTAGTAGGTGAGCTGGTTCCCAAACGAATCGGGATGAATGCACCCGAAAAAATAGCCATGCTGGTAGCACGTCCCATGGACATCTTATCCAGAGTTACAGCACCATTTGTCTGGTTATTAAGTAAGTCAACAGAGTTCCTTCTAACCATCTTTCAGGTAAAGACATCAGAAGAAGCACCTGTCACGGAAGCCGAAATACGCTCTCTGATTGGACATGGTACCCGCAGTGGTATATTTGAAGAAATTGAACAGGATATTGTAGAACGCGTTTTTAATCTCTCAGACCGGAAGGCGGGATCGGTAATGACCAGCCGACTGGACCTTATCTGGCTGGATATAGAAGACTCCTTAGCGACAAATCTCAAAACCATAGCAGAAACAGATCAGGAAGTTTTCCTGATCGGACGAGAAAACATTGACCAGATAGAAGGAGTGGTAAGTACAAAAAAGTTGCTGGATGCATTGATTCAGCAAAAGCTTAGCCGTCTGGAAGAAGTTATGCTTAAACCTGTATTTGTTCCTGAATCCATGGATGCCTTTCGGATACTGGAATTGTTAAAAGATGCACAAGTTCCGGCAGCTGTGGTGATAGATGAATTTGGTACGGTTCAGGGATTGGTAACCTTACAAGATCTGTTTATGGCAATGGTTGGAGAAGGTGAAGGAGGCAGTGAAGAAGAAAAATGGATTGTTACCAGAGAAGACGGGTCCTGTCTGGTTGACGCCCGCCTACCAGTAGATGAATTCATTCATTACTTTGAACTAGATGACGTAGATGATGAAGACAGAGCAGGATTTCATACGGTTGGAGGTTTGATACTTGATCTGGCAGGTCGCATACCTAAGACGGGTGAAGTCTTTACCTGGCATACCTATAAACTGGAAGTAGTAGATATGGATGGCAATCGAATTGATAAACTTCTGGTGAGTCAAAATATTTAATAACAGCGTAACAAAGTTATATTTTACAAAAGAATGGCATTACTACTGAAAACTGTTCAGTAGTAATGCCATTTTCTATTTAGTAGCATTCAGACGCTGTACAGCTTTTTTCATTAGAACATGAACCAAATTAAAGAAGTTATAAATAACATAAAGTCCCATATTTTATACGTATTATTTATTGAGTTTGCTTTATTCAGAGTCTTCATTTTATAAATCTGCTATTTACAACTAAAGTAGGCTTTTAGAGGATTTGAATAGGTTTTTAACCGCTTTGCTCAGTCCCCATAGTAGCAAAGCACAGGAACAGGATACATTTGTCTATCAAAAAATATTTTCCTATTCCAACCTACAACTATGAAAAACCTATTCCTAAGTGTATTTGCTCTCACAGTTATTATTTTTATCTTCTCCTGTAAAAGAGACCCTGATCGGCTAAACCCTGGCACCACTCCTGATACAACCACTATAGGTATAGTCACACCTATAGGTACGATCCAGGGAGAGATGGTTACTGTATCCATAGGCACACAAGGAGGAACCATCACCTCTGGTGATGGCCGTCTTCAAGTAGTTATACCTGCAGGAGCCTTGTCTAAAAATGAATCGATCTCTGTACAGCCTGTATCCAATGAATGTCCTGCCGGAACAGGATTGGCGTATCGGCTTCTTCCGCATGGCCTTACCTTCGCTCAACCTGCTACTATTACATTCCACTACACTGAAGAAAATCTTTCAGGCACTACTCCCGAACTACTGAAAGTTGCCTATCAAACCAACACTCAGTCCTGGAATGCTATAGAGAACCACAATTGGTCTGGCCCGACAAAAACAGTTTCCGTACAAACCACACATTTTAGTGATTGGGCATTGTTTGAGTCAATGCAACTAATAGAAGATAATGCATTCTTAAGTCCTGGCCAAAAAACCAATCTTACTATACGGATGGTAAAACTACAACCCGCTTCAAATCCCAATGGGATTGGCATTCTTGATATAGAAGACCTAACTGACTCAAAATACATTAAGAACTGGACCCTTCAGGGAGAAGGAACGCTGGCACACCAGCACGTAAAGGGAACCTATTTTGCACCAGCACAGATTCCCAACCAAAACCCAGCAACCATTATAGTATTTCTGGATTTCTCAGTTACCATCAATGGCGAAGTGTTTCGGGATTTGCGTTTAGTTTCTCAGATTTTTGTAGCACCTGAAGGTGTATCTATTCAGATTGGTAATGGAAGCTGGATAACCTATCCTGGAGGTGTAAACCTTAATTCTACGCAAAATTTCATTGAAGCTAAAAGTGGAGACGAAACAGTCGTAATAGGTTGGAAAGGATCAAGTTCAGGAACTTATCACTGGACAAGAGATCTGAATGTAAACTTTAACTACCACAAAGGACCTTTTATGCTGTATCAGCACTTGTATGGAATGGATCTTTCTGTAAGTGGGGGTTCGCTGAAAGTAGATAATAGCAAAATGGCTTCTATATCGGGTACATTTACTCTGGAACCAGCGGGTTTATTGCGTACAGATCCGGGGCATATTGAAATAGGAACTACTAACATTCGGGGTGTATTTTTTTTAAAAAAGACCCAACCCAGATAGAGTGGATGCGTCAACTAAACAAAGTCGATCTTTCAAAAGATTGACTTTGTTTAGTTTATTTTCTTCTGAATTATCAGCATCCAACAGAAAGAGCAAGTATCAATCTTTGAGATAAATATTTGTACATTCGATTGGGTATCATTCCATTCTATCATCTGCTGTTGCCAGACGAATAGCCCTATTTAAAAGTGCGTTATCCTTTTTCACCTCAGCAACTAATTGCTGTATAGTAATCAGATACTCTCTCCTGTTAGATAATACCCTGAGGCTCCGTCTGCATCAAATGTGATTCCTTTCAGTATGGCTGGATTCCTAAGCTTTAGCAAGCCATAAATGATTCCTTCCCAACTAGCTCCTCCTCCCTGATATCCTTGCTCCTCAAGATAGCTTGCATAACTATCTTTCTCTGAAACATCATACTAATCATAGCAATACTCACCTACCTTTAACACAATAATAGTTCCACGCACTTTAGTAGTTTGTGACATTGCAGGTATCATTAGCAGATATAAAACCAAATGAATAGAAATAATATATGCTAGGTTTTTACTTACAGGTAACATTATAAAATTTAAGAAGAAGTTAGCAGCAAGTAATTTCATGTATGCTGATTTTTCAAGGAGAACCGAAAAATAGTCAGTACAATAATACGAAGCGGGCTAGCCGAACAAAATTGCTTAGTCCAATATACGTTGAACAGAAGATTACAAAAAGTTGTTTGGCGTGTAATCAATATCAACTAAAAGACTATGCAGGACATCGGACCACTTCTTACTCTTTATAAACAAAATCACCGGCTTCCTATCCTTCTCATCTCTCCCACATTCGGACATCTCTCTCCGGAAATTGCCAACCAGTACGGTCTTACTCATCGCAAAAATCATTATTTTTTCTTCTTTATGATTGAAGGTTTTACTGAGCACGGCGTTGACCTCCAACAATTTGAAATAAAAAACAACCAGCTTCTATTCATTCTTCCCCACCAGATTCACCAGTTACCATCTGGCCAAAAAGGTACCGACTATTTCAAACTCGGGTTTGATGAAAGTTGCCTTTCACTGTTACCCAAACACTATCCTTTTCTGATCAATCCACTCAATAACCAAAAGATCTTATTTACCCCATCAGCAGCGACGAGACTAAAATCTATCTTCGGAATATTACAAGAATTACTCCGCGAAATGGATACAGATCCGGAACTCATTCTTGCACATCTCAATAGCCTGTTAACAGAGATCAACACTGCCTATTTTGCGACAGACAAACGTCCTGTAGATGAAAAGCTATCCAAATACATCTCTTTTAAACTCTATGTAGAAAACAATCTCACTGACCATACCCCAATACAGAATATTGCAGAGGAACTGACGCTTAATACCAACAGCTTATATACTATTGTTAAACACTATTCCGGACTTTCTCCCAAAGAATTTATCACCAATCGTCTCATACTGGAAGCCAAACGCCGTCTGTATTATTCAGAAAGTCATTCTATCAAAGAACTGGCCTATGATCTGGGTTTCAATGATCCGGAATACTTCTCCCGTCTGTTTAAAAAGGTAACCGGTAAAACCATCAATATCTTTGTTCAGGATTTGTCAGGGTACTAATACGTTTTGTCCGGCTCCTTTTGTACTGTTCTCCTGATCTTTGTTCTATTACTAAAAACGTAAATCATGAACAGAAAACTAGGAAAAAATGGCCCTGTTGTATCCGCAATAGGTTTAGGTTGCATGGGAATGTCTGGTGCCTACGGACAAAGTGATGACAAAGAATCTATCGCTACCATCGAAAGAGCCCTGGAACTCGGACATAACTTTTTGGACACTGCAGATTATTACCTGATGGGACATAACGAAGAACTTATCTCTCAGGCAATAAAAGGTAAACGGGACAAAGCTTTTCTTTCTGTAAAAACGGGTCAAATGGTTGCTCCTGGTCCTAACAAATCAATGGGTCGTGGTCCAGTAAATACCCATCCTGACTACATCCGCAATGCGGTGATGTTTAGTCTTCAGCGTCTCAAAACTGATTACATTGATCTGTATACACCTGCACGAGTAGATCCCACTATTCCTATTGAGGACACGATGGGTGCACTAGCGGATCTTGTGCAAAAAGGTATTATTCGATATATTGGTTTGTCTGAAGCTTCTGCTGAAAGCATTCGGAAAGCGGCAAGTGTTTATCCGATTACGTCTCTCCAGATTGAATATTCTCTCTGGAGCCGCGAGATTGAAGCGGAAGTACTTCCAACAATTCGCGAACTAGGGATAGGTCTGGTTGCCTATTCACCTCTGAGTCGCGGATTTTTAACTGGTGAATTCAAAACACCCGAGGATCTGAAAGACAATCGTGTCCATATGCCACGCTTTCAGGGAGAGAACTTTTATAAAAACCTGGAACTGGTAGAAAAGATCAAAACGCTGGCAGCAGAAAAAGGCTGTACTCCTTCTCAGTTAGCTATTGCCTGGGTGCTTGCTCAAGGGGATGATATCATTACTATCCCAGGCACCAAACGCATCAAATACCTGGAAGAAAATAGTGCAGCTGAAAATGTGCAGCTTACCACAGAGGACTTACAGACCATTGAAGCTATTATGCCAGCAGGAATCGTCTCTGGCAATCGTTATCCTGAAAGATTTATGCAGGATTTAAATAAATGATTGGAGTAAGTAAAATCCAACTTTTTTAAGCACTGGCTCGAGCATCTGCCCAAGCCAGTGTTTATACTAAAGCTAACAGCAAATCGGTCAACTTAACAAGCTTTGCTACTACTCAAAATAAGTATCACACTCTGGTAACCAAGATCGTATTTCTTCTATGGTCTGTTCATTCATTGGATTACCTCTCAGACCCAGGCTCTTCAGATTTGTCAAATTACGGATCTCACAAGGCAGACTGGTGAGATTATTATGAGTAACATCTAAGTATACCAATTGAGTCAGGTTTCCTATTTCTGCGGGGATGGAAACAAGATTATTACTTCCTATCTCTAACTCAACCATACTCTTCATCTTCCCGATTTCAGCAGGTAAGGTATTCAAATAGTTATTACTCAGATAAAGATAATTTATGTTAGTCAGATTGCCAATTCCAGAAGGTAGATCACCAAGTTTGTTGTTTAAAAGGACTAAAATTTCCAAGCCTAACATATTAGTAATCCCAATAGGGAACTGCTCAATTTGATTGTCTGCTAAATTCAATGTAGTTACTAACTTTAGATTGCCTAGCTGCTCAGGTAATGTGATCAGATTATTATTCCACAGTTCCAGTTCTGTTAGTTGGATCAGATTACCTATCTCATCCGGAAGACGTGTCAATGACTCATTATCAGACAAAATCAACGATTCCAGTTTTTTCAGTCGACCAATCTGAGAAGGAATATATGTTACTTGGCTCTCGCTTATTCTTAAACGGGTAAGTTGAGTCAAATTTCCTATCTCTGAAGGCACTTCTGGTAAGTCTTTCCAATACAAACCTAAATCAGTTAATGGGGTTAGATGCATAATTTGTCTAAGGATATCTGGATCATACGGCTCATGCATCGACAAATACTGCTTTTGATAAAGGTTAATTACCTGCTGAATTAGAGGTACCTTGGAAGCATCTTTATTCGGGTAGACCCGTTTATAGAGTTTTTCGATAACTGCTTGAAATGGTTGAATATCTATCTGCAATGTTTTTGCCAGCTTTAATCCCAACCGAATACTTTCCAACTGGCCTGAGTATAAAAGCCGATATACATTTTCCTGTTCTTCCTGATTAAGCGACATGTGGTTCTACTAAATAAAAGTATTTACTTTTCCTGAATTATACAGCAAATTGCATAATGATACAAAATAATAGATTCAAGCCATGTATTTAGGTAATGATATTCAGCAAGTCCCCATTTATTCTTTACAGCCAGACGACGTAACGGCCAACAAACATTTTAGGATGTATCACTTTGAGGGTACTTTACCTGATCAATCAGAACTTCTGATACCTCATCGCAAGGACTATTATCTGTTCGTTTTTATTCGAAAAGCAGGTGGTCGCCAATGGATAGATATGACACCCTATGTACTTAAACACAACGCTTTTTACTTTACTGTACCCCACCAGGTCATTGTAAAAGATAGCATTGATCATTTATGGAGTACTGGCATTGCCTTTACCACTGAGTTTTTATCGTTTCAGGAAAATGCATCCTTAAGTAATCTCCCATTGATCCAAAATCCCCGAAACGGTCATGAACTGTTACTTACTGAGACAGATACTGCTTTTGTAGAAGACATCTTGGCAAAGATCACCAGTGAATACCTACATCCCAGTGAATGGCAGCAACGCATGCTGGCTGCTTACCTGACAGTATTGCTTACGTATCTGAGTCGCCTGTATACAGAGCAATTTACGGATGAAGATAATACAGCGAACAAGCCTGTTTTACAAAGCTTTCAGGCAAAAGTCAATGAGTCTTTCCGCGAACTACATGAGGTAAGTGACTATGCATCCCTACTCAATCTATCAGCGGGACATTTAAGTGAGATGGTAAAAATGCAAAGTGGAAGGCCTGCAATTAAACATATCCATGATAGGCTGATACTGGAAGCCAGAAGGCTGCTCTTTCATACCAATGATTCCTTAAAGGAAATTGCCTTTGATCTGGGTTTTTCAGATGCTTCTTACTTTAATCGATTCTTCAAACGCGAAACAGGTGTTACTCCCGCTGACTATCGGGACACTACCCGTAAAATGTACCAGTAATACCGTTGGATGTGTCACTTCCAGGCACGTTACACACTGTATTTTTGTACTGTTATTCAAATTAAGACAAACATATGAAAACAGTACTCATCACAGGAGCCAACAAAAGCATTGGCTTTGAAACAGCCAGACAGCTATTACAACAAGGGTATTATGTATATCTGGGTTGCAGAGATCTGCAAAAAGGTCAACAAGCAGTGAGTCAGTTACAATCAGAAGGTTTAACTCAGGTAGAGCCTATCCAGATTGATGTAGATAGTCTGGAATCTATACAGGCAGCACGCCAGACACTTGGTCAAAAAACAAAAGTGCTGGATGTGCTGGTTAACAATGCAGGTGTCAGTGGTATCTTGCCACAACCTGCACTGGAAACAGATATCAATCTCATCAGACAGGTTTTTGAAACCAACTTCTTTGGAGTTATAGCAGTTACCCAGGCATTTATTGATATGCTAAAGCTATCTTCTGAACCAAGAATTGTAAACGTTACCTCAGGTCTTGGATCAATCACCTTACAGAATGATCCGGCATGGAAATACTACCAGGTTAAACTAGCCGGTTATTTTCCATCTAAAGCTGCTCTTAATGCCTATACTACCGTATTGGCTTATGATCTACGTGATACTGCATTTAAAATAAATGCTGTTGACCCAGGGTATACTGCGACCGATTTTAATCATCATTCCGGTCCCGGCACGATACCCGATGCGGCTGCCAGAGTAGTAAAAGCTGCCACGTTTGGTCCGGATGGTCCTACTGGTCAATTTTTCAGTGATGATAATTCACCTGAAACTGGAATCAGTGCATGGTAAAATGCAGGTATTAGTACAATAGGAAAGCCATTTTTACTTCAATTGATAAAGCCTAACGAGTGTAGTTCTCGTTAGGCTTTATTCTTTTAGGAAGAATATACTGATATAATCTACAACGCAACTGATAAACTCACTACATCAGCACAGAAAGAGTAAGCTCAAAATACTTGTTGTGCTTAGCCTACATTTCTAAAGCTGTAAAAACCATCTCCTACAACCATTACACAAAAATGTGTAAAATTATTCCAACTCAGTTCGCAGATTACTTCAACAACAACACGGAATTTTACTATCTTGCTCCACAACTACATCAATAAACTAATCATAGGAAAGAATCTTATAAAACTTCCAAGTACCCAATGTGATGGGTACTTAGAACAGAACTATTCATAACAGCTAAGTAAAGTTAAGTAACTCATGTCCTACACCTATCTTATTTCATCGGTCTGCCGAAGACCAACCATTCAACAAATTGCACTATTTTTGGTAACAACACTTATTCCGGTAGCAATCTTTTCCAATTGTGCCTTAGCCCAAACAAATCAAACCGATTTCTCTTCGTTTGTTGATCCACATATTGGGACGGCACATTGTCGCTGGTTTCATTTTACCCCTGGAGCTATTCCTTTTGGAATGGCTAAGCCCGCTCCTTCAACCAACGGACATTATGGTAATAATTCAGGATGGGAAGCAGTAGGATATGATTTTAGACATGAGTCCATTGAAGGCTTTGCCAATTTTCACGAGTTTCAGATTGGCGGAATTGTCTTTGCTCCTATAACAGGTAAGCTACAAACTATTCCAGGAAAGCTGGAAAATACACTGGAAGGCTATCGTTCTGCTTTTGACCGGAAAGATGAACACGCAACGGCTGGCTACTATTCGGTAGTATTGAAAGAATATGGTATAAAAGCTGAATTGACATCTACTGAGCGGGTAGCTTTTCATCGGTATACATTTTCAGAAGGACATGAGTCACATATTTTATTTGATATTGGCAATCGCCAGGGAGAAAGCGGACGTGTAAAAGATGCTAAGGTATATATTACTCCCGATGGACGAATTGAAGGGTTTGTTACTACACTGCCAGAATATGTTCAAAAATATCAGCCCGGAGCAGAAGTAAGTATGTATTTTTCAGCGGTTGTTGATAAAAAGCCAGAGGCTGTTGGTGTGTTTAAAGGTAATGAGCAGCAAGCAGGCAAGACAGACATTATGGGTGAGGGTTCCGGTTTATATCTAACCTTTTCGACTAAGGCCAATGAATCTATTACAATCAAAGCAGGGCTTTCTTATACTTCTATTGAAAATGCACGGCTGAATCTTCAGACTGAAGCCCCTACCCTTACCTTTGATCAGGCGAAAACTCAGGCTCTTGCCAAATGGAATGCCTACCTGGGCCGCATTCAGGTAGAAACACCTAACAAACAAGACAAAGTAAAATTTTATACTGGCCTCTATCATGCATTGCTGGGTCGGGGACTGGCTAGTGATGTCAATGGAGCCTATCCAAAAAATGATGGCACCATAGGCCAGATTGCTCTCGATAAAAACAAACGCCCACTCTATCATCATTACAATACGGATGCGATCTGGGGCGCATTCTGGAACCTGACTCAGCTTTGGGCATTGGCCTATCCCGAATATTATTCAGAGTTTGTCAAAAGTCAGTTGCTTGTCTATAAAGATGCCGGATGGCTGGGTGATGGTATTGCCAACAGCAGATATGTGTCGGGGGTAGGTACTAACTTTGTCAGTCTGACATTAGCAAGTGCGTATATGTGTGGAATCCGGGATTTTGATGTAAATATGGCTTATGAAGCTTCTTTAAAAAATGAGATAGATGGGAACAATCGTCCGAGAGGTGCAGGCAAACTGGATGTAGAACGCTTTGTGACATATGGCTTTGTGAATCACCTGGATACAATGGCGGCCCCAGATGAAGCCTGGCGCTTCTCAGGCTCTCACACACTTGAATATGCCTTCAGTTCATTTGCTGTTGCTCAATGGGCAAAGCTGTTGGGAAAGGAAAACGATTATGCCAAGTTAATGCCCTTGTCTAAAGCCTGGGAGAAAATTTATGATCCCCAGATACAGTTTATGCGCCCCAAATATGCCAACGGAAAATTTATTGACAACTTCAAACCAACACAGGTATGGCGGGGATTTCAGGAAGGTAATGCCTGGCAATATACATTTTATGTACCTCATGAACCCGAAAGTCTGGTTGCAAAAGTTGGGAAGGAACGATTCAATGCACGCCTCGACAGCATTTTTACTGTTTCTCAGAAAGCTGTTTTTGGTGGAGGAAAGACCATAGATGCCTTTGCCGGTCTGGAAGGCTTATACAATCATGGCAATCAGCCCAATCTGCATATTTCCTGGTTATTCAATTATTCAGAAAAACCTTCTCTGACTCAGAAATGGGTACGGGCTATCTGCAATGAATTTTATGGAACTGAGCCTGTACACGGATATGGTTACGGGCAAGATGAGGATCAGGGACAACTGGGAGCCTGGTATGTAATGGCCAGTATGGGACTATTTGATGTAAAGGGCCTCACAGAAACAACACCTAGTTTTGGCATAGGAAGTCCGCTTTTTGATCGTATTGTAATTAAGCTTAACAACAAATACTATAAAGGAAAACAGTTTGTGATAGAGGCTCGAAACAATAATAAAGAGAATTTTTACATACAGTCGTTTTCTTTGAATGGAAAGAAGCTTGCAACACCTTTTATCCCATTTTCGTCGGTGACAAATGGAGGAACTTTATTATTGCAAATGGGGACCAAGCCTAAAGACAAACAATAGTGGTTTGTAAAAATGGATGGAGAAGGAAACATAAGTCATCCCGAGTTTTGGAGAAAACAATATCACATCCTTTAAAAAAGAGAAACAAAGTAGTCACAAAGAGAATTGTGATGCCTTCAATCGCGTTTGGTCGTATAGGTGCGTTGGCAATCTTTTCTCCGCGAGGTTGGCCTTTGGCCTTGCGGGGGGAAGGATCGGAGAAAAGTGCCCTTTTTGGGTTACTTTTTTGGGCAAGCAAAAAAGTGACACGACGATAGGAAGAGAAATGTTCTGGATTATAAACCGAATTTGCAAACAAGCAAAAATGAAGAAGCCGCAAGTAGAATAATGTAAGGGACAAGTAAGAAATGCAGGAAGAGATAGTTCTCAAAAATAAACCCAAGCCTACATTTTCAAAACCATAGGCTTGGGTTTTACTCATATCCAACATTTGGGTGAATCATGTATATCCTTACAAATCGATTTACTTGTTTACTATTAATATAGAAGATCATTATACTCTAAAACAGAACAGTCAATAAGAATCTGGAAGAAAAATTGTTATATGGTAAAATAATGGTTATCATTCATCTAATACACGTATATATAGGATCAATACACAAACCATGAAAAAAACAGATACACTTTTAGGTACTCTTATTGGAATTTTCGGGTCTACATTTATTATCTCAACACTTGCAGCGGAAGATTGCCAATCATCAGGTGCTTGTGGAGCAGGAATTTGCATGTTGATGTGGCATCTTGTAGGAGTACCTCTGGGAGTTGTAGTAGGGAATTTGATTGTTACAGCCTGGCGTCTATATATTCATAAATCATCCTAATTCCTAAAGAAGAAAATAACAAAGTTGATCCTATACGAGATAGTCTTATGTATTAGTTATCTTTCATTCATATAGAGAAAAAACTATTTCCTAAGGTCAGAACTTTAGAATCATGTCATGCCAGACTTCTCCACCATGTACAGATTGGGATATACCTAAATCTGCAAATCCAAATTTCTCATAGTATGAAATTAAGTATTCTTTACAAGTCAATGTAATGCCAGCTCTGTTTTGCTCTTTTGCTTTCTCAATAAGGAAATTGATTAATTTACCCCCATACCCATTATTCCTATACTCTGGCAATACCGCAATCCCAAAAACAGATTGCCAGGCCCCATTCTCATTGTGCAACTCTGCCTGAGCAAACATCTCGTCTACAATTGTTTGATTATTTGTTACCATGCCATTGATATAGCCAATAAGCTTTCCTTTGTCTTCCAGTAGCCAAAAGTGTTGAGGAAAAATCTGAAGTCGTTTTGAAAAAGAATCCAAAGATGCCGCTTCATTGAGAGGGAAACATATATTTTCAATCTGATATATCAATTCTAAATCATCGATAGTTGCATTTCTGAAATTCATATTTTCATTCAATTTTTACGTGGTTTCTACATTCAAATGAGTTCAAAAGACAAATCAAAGATCTGCTCCAGCCTTCTCTGCAAATTTATGAAGATAAACCATGGGACTTAATACAGCCTGCTTCAGTAAATAGCCCTTATACAACCAGCTTATTTTTGTTGTATAAGGGCTATTTACTAGATTAGATGCACATTTACCTATAAACATAAGTAAACGATATCTTTATTTTTCATATATCAACTCAGACTCCTGAACAACCAGTGTATCTCCTGTATTCAAGGCTTTATATCCTGTAGGGTCAAAGGAATTATTATATCTTATTGAGTAATAACTATACCCTCCACGTTGTGTAAGCAGAAAAGAAAGCATAGGAAACGTTAATTGGCTGGAAGTATACTTTGCGTAGCTACCTACTACACTTTGAGCAATAGTTTTATATCCTGATGAAGTAGAAACAGGGAATCTGTTTTCGTACAAAGGCTTATATTTTTGAATAGCCAGCATTAACTCATACATGTAATCTACCTCAAATCTTGCAGTATCCTGAGGTACAAAATAGATCATGTTATCATGAAACTCTACATGAAAATTTCCTGCATAACGACCTATCTTAGCATTATCCTTTGCCAGAATCTTTACAGTATCTCTATCACTAGAAGCAATTACCCCTGACTTAGGTTTAATAAAATCCCAAGGCTCATGGAAACGATTTGTAAAATCAGTAATAATGGCTTGATCTTTTACTTCACCTTGTTTTGTAAAAAGACGGACATCAGAAGTAACAAAAATTTCTTTAGTATGATAAATAGAGGGATATAACAGGACAGGCTCCTCGTCTTTCTTACAAGAAGAAAGTAATAGGATACTAACCAAGACATACAAATTCGATATTAAATAGCTGGTAGAGACTGTTTTCATTGAGTGTTACTTTGTAAAAGTTAGCAGACGATTTTTTAGGTAATTTTACGATTTTCCTCTCAGTATTATCACATGATCTTCATGATAATAAATTGCTTCTATAGCACTCTAAACTTTAGAAACAATTTATTTATTCCAGCATGCACAATCAAAAAAGTCTTATAAATAAAGTAACTTCCGATTTCCGAGCAGTTAACCTCGTCACAATTGCTCAATATCTGAAAGAATTCGGATGCCACTCTTCTTCATTAATTCACTTGCATTGAAGTCAGTACAGATCCCATCAGTAAGGGTATAGTCAAATATCATTTTACCTTCCCGAATGGCACTGTTGAAACTGTAGTTGGCAACAATCATATGGTTGGCGGCTAGCTTTGCCAGTTCCAGATCGTGTGTCGAAATAATACCAAAAGCATTGAGTTCGTTTAATTGTCTGATTAGAGAAACACCTCCTCTATATCGATCCTGGGAGTTGGTTCCTTTAAAGATCTCATCCAATAAAAAGAATAACGGTTGCTGCTGCTCCAATAATTTCAGTAATTGTTCTATTCGCTTGAGCTCTGCATAAAACGAAGATACCCCTTCTTCGAGATTATCCTGTGTACGCATACTTGTAAATAACATCATATTAGACACTCGCCCGGATTGGGCACAACAGGGAGCACCCATTAAAGCCAGAACCAGATTGAGGCCAACAGTTCTCAGAAATGTACTTTTCCCGGCCATGTTAGATCCGGTAATAACAGCAATCTCTCCCCTACCCTTTAAAGTAAAATCATTGCAAATTCTTCGTTCAGTAGGTAGTAAGGGATGGCCCAATGTTGTAAACTCAATCACATAGAGTTCATCCTGTATCTGAGGAAAGGTAAAGGAAGGATTGGAGTAAGCAAAACCTGCTATACTATTCAAAACCTCAAACTCACTGACAGACGAAATCCATTCTTTAAGAAAATTCCTGTTTTTGTGCTTCCACTTTTCTGTCTGAAGGATCAGATAAATATCCAGCAGCCAGAAGGTGTTAAAATAGACAGTATAAAAAGGATTTCTTCCTACTGGATTGGCTCTGGTGCCTCTTAGCTTAAATACATCCAGTATATTTTTTAGTTTGTCGATTTCCTGTGCGGCAGAATAGTTGTTCTGACTAAAAACAGAATGTAGCTGAACCAGCAGTCGGGCATGAAACTGTTCTGTTTCAATTCGGGTAATCAAAGCCTGATATCCTGCCAGTATTTTTACATTCTGGTGTGTATTGTCAATAGTCTCTTCTGCCAGAGGTCCTACTTTTTTTAACACAAAAAAATTGATTACCAGAAGTACTAGTAAAGGAATCATATCCAGCAAGGCTGTCGAACTAAAGATATTAGCCAGTGCATAGACTGTGGCAACAGCAGTCAGGACACCAAGTGAAATTGCCGTCACCAAATGTTTCGTTCGATGAGGAAGCAATACCTCTGGTTTTTCTACCCAGGCAAGCAGTTTGGCATAATCGCTTTTTGCATTCTGGTGATGCATACCTGCTGCCTGGAAGTCCTGTCGCCATTCCAGCTTTGGAGTCAGTTCTTTTACAGCCTGTTGCCTTTCCAGAATACTAGTATTCGCAGCGGGTTCGGATAGCCATTCAGCCAGACGCATGCTTCCGGATTCGGTTGTTGTCCGATTGATCAGTTGAAAAAGGGAATGTTTCCCAAAAACATCCAGATCAGCCGCATAAGGATGTTCTCTATTGACAAAGACATCTCCTGTGGGAAAATCAGACAATCGATTGCTTGACCTGGCTGCTTCCTGCTCATTCAATTCTTTAAGAAAGGCCGTTTGCTTCTTTACATAAAGCAATGCATTGTAACGTTTAATCATTATACCCAACGCAACCAAACAAACCGGAGCCACAATGAGCAATGGAGCTAATGCTCTGTTGTTTGCCAGTATAACCACAACGATGGCAGAAGCCAGAAAAACAGCTATCCGTAGCAAAGAAAGACGACCTAATTCTGCTTCCGTTTTTGTAAGAGTATCCTGATACTGAGCAATCTTTTGATGATATAGATCCATAGATCTTTTTACTTTGATTAATTTTTACTTTTACATGTAGCCATCAGAGCCAGATAGCTATGCTAATAGTATCAGATTTTGATGATATCTGCAGTATGCTGGCAGCGTAATTTTCAGCAAGCTGTATAGATAAAAAATTTTAGAGACCTTTTAGAACTTAGACAAAAGGTATTATAGGTACTTCCTATAATTTGTATCTCCAGCCTTTTCATATGCTTTTCGAATCCGATCATCTTCTTTAAAGGTATCAGACTTAAAATGTTTTCCTTTGCAAAAAGCAAGTGCTTCACTACTTTTACCTGTACGAAGGATATCTAGTACCATATCTAGTTGTACATTAGATTCTTCTTCTCTATTCATACGGTCATATATACTAGTTAGCACATCTACTACCTTATCTACATCTTTATTTTGGGTAGTACGTTGGATATAAACCACATCATAAATAAGTTGGATATGAATACAATTCAGATCTTCTATTTTTAAATAAGTTTTCTTTTTTAGCTGTTGTCTATTAGCTATAATATAGGTATATGCTTGCTTAACCAGCTCAATACGTTGAGAGAAGCTGGCATTCTCAATCTCAGGAGAAAGCGGAGGATACGTTTTAAGCGTGGCTACGCTATCCCATCCAAAACAATCATTGACAAAATAAGCAATATTAGAACATCCTTCCATCTGCAAAAGCCATAAGATATAATCACTTATACTAACACCTTGCTTTTTATAATCTTTAAAATCATATTGCTTCACAAATTTCCAAAAGGTCTGTTCAGTAGATATTGTACGATTAATATAGTTTTGATCAATGGGTTTTAGATTGCTCTGACCCAAACATACTGACATCTCTATAAACAGAAATAGTAATAACAAAGATGATTTCTTTAAAAAAGCACAATTATTAATATCTTTATTTATACTCATAATTAGTATTTATAGACTTTATTATACTTAGATGAAAATATAAAGCCGATCCTACAGAAGATCAGCTTTCCATGTATTGTTATGTTTGATTGAAATAGCATTCCTAGTCAAACAAATCGCTCTACTCTGTGTTTCATTCAGGAATGTTTATCTACTTATACCTAATAAGTCTAATGAATCATTTACAGGTTTTTCAACCGCAGATTACGGTATTCTACTTTCATGGGTGGACCCACATGCACCTGCATACCCAACAATCCTGCCATTTTACGATTGGCCGTGTCATTGTCCGTTACATCGCTGATGAGCAGCCCATTGATGTAATGCTGCAGACGGTTCCCTTTGATTACCAGATGAATCTCATTCCACTCTTCGCTTTTGACTACATTTTTCAAAGATTCTGCCGTACCAATTGAATCCGTTACATGTAGACCCTTCCACGCATTGTTTTCTACATCATCCGACAAATTTGCAGAGGGATGCGCCAGTGGCTCAATGGTTGTTTTCTGCCCCCGGTAAGCCAATGTTGTTCGGGCCCGTTCCTCATAATTCTGCCCTGTGTAGTGGTTATTTCCATCAATATCGGCCTGATAACCTTTGAGAGCGAAGGGAATTTGTTGCAGTTGCTCACTCCGGTAATTAATGCCTGAGTTACCGGATTTTGTGATCCGAAATTGCCCTTTCAGTTCGAAATCTCCAGGCTTTCCATCTCTCCAGATGATAAATGAGTTAGTTTTCAACGGTTTCTCAGGGGTGATTTCACCTACTAAACTCCCATTTTCTACTCGCCAGTAGCTGGCATCTCCCTCCCAACCATTGAGTGTTTTTCCATCAAATATGGATACAAAACCCTCTTTATCTTTTTTCGGGCTTGATTTGTCTGCCTTAGTTTGGCTAAAAACAGGAGTTTTACCCATTCCAGCCAGCAACACACTAAGGATAGCCGTTGCCAGATAGAGAGGTAGTTTTATTCTTTTTATCATAGGACTAGTCGCTTTCAGAATGGATAAAGGCTATTTACGTTGGGCTGTCTGGTTATTTTTTGTGTATACCGGACTTTCTTTATTACCTCCTGCCATCAGGAAAGCCAGCAGGTCTTTCAATTCTTCCGGATTGAGTCGGTTAATTAATCCAGGCATCATAATGGAAGAACGGGCAATTTTAACACTGACCACATCCTTTTTGGGAATTTCCCGGATTACATCAGGCGCAAAAGGGTTTTGAGAAATAAAGAACGTAGTCTTATTTTCATTGGTCTGACGACCCAAAACAGAACTGCCGTCCTTCAAGGTATATACAGTAGATGCATACTGATCCGAAACTTCTTTGTTGGGATCAATGATATGCTCCAGCATATCGTCTGTAGAAAACCGGGTACCTAACTGTGTCAGGTCAGGGCCAATAGTTCCACCTTCACCCCGCATGGCATGGCAGGACTGGCAAAGCACAGCAGCAAACATGTTCTTTCCATTTTCAAAATTCCGATTGATTAATCCACTATCGATAACAGCTTTGGCCTCTTCTACACTCCAGTCTCTACCGGGGCCTTTGGGTGAAATCAGAGTAGCCAATTCATTCCCTGACTGAGTGACCAAATCGCCTCCAGACAGCTTATTGTAATGATCAAACTTATTTTTAGGTACATTGGCTAAAGCTGACTCACGTGCTTTATTGATAAAGCCAATATAGCTCATGCCACCTTTATACCCGAATGCTTTCTTAAACCAGGCAAAATACTTCTCGTATAATTCTGGAGTCCAGCCTGTTTTTGCTGTACTCAGCACAGTAGCCAGATAGGTTTGCTGGGCAGGTGGTACTTTAGCCAGCATTCCTGCAATATCTAATCCATACTGTGGATTTCTTAGGATCAGATCGGAAGAATTACTTACCGTTTTCTCACTAGCATCGTCTTTTGCTTTTTCCAACAAAGCCAATGTTTTTTCTACAGCTCCAGGTGCCTCTATATACACCAGCACCTTGCTCAGTGAACGGTTCACTGTATTTGTCTGAGCGGGGTAATGCGGATTTAAATAATTCACTACCTCTTCTTTTATTTTGCCTTCTGGCTTTCCCATCCGGGCAAAAACCAGCTCAAAGGCCCGTAACAGATCCACTTGCTGCTGTTCAGATAATTTACTGTAGTCAATGCGGATAAGTGCCTCTAACACGGCAGTCTTTGTATCCTTTTTGCCCTGACGAGCTAGTGCTATCATGGATTCAATCACTGTTTGGGCATCAGTCTCGTTCAGGGCTCGTTGCTGCCACTCACTTACTGGCTGGTGTTCTATGGCAATGCGGGCAGCATAGCGAATATATCGGTCTTTATGCTTCAGATTAGGCCAGGCAGCCTCTACAGCACCAGGCTGTGGCTTTCCATGATACTGCTGCTCCAAGCTTCTTCGTAATCGGGTATCTTCATTCAACTCAGCAACCACAGTATTATCAGCTGGCTTGTTTTTAGCATCTGTATAGCTAATCCGATATAAATCCGAATCCAGTCTTCTCCCTCCCGTTAAAAAATACAGAGAACCATCCGGGCCAAAAACACCATCAGTCAAAGGCAAGGGTGATCCGGAAACAAACTCTTCTCCTTTTGCATTATAAGTAGCACCATTGGGTTCAATTGAAATCGCATAGATAATGCCAAAACTCCAGTCAAAGGCAAACAACGATTTCTGATAGACTTCCGGAAAATGAGACTTTCTGCCATATTCCAGACTGGTGGGTGAGCCTTGTCCAATATTGAGAATAGCTGGCAGGTTGTCAGGATACATCGGAGACCATACACTGTTGCCTGTACGCCAGCCAAACTCACTGCCACTGGTGACATGCAGAATGCGGGTTGGCCGATACCAGGGCATACCAAAGTCCCATTCCATATCGGAGTCATAAGCAAACAATTCACCCCGATCATCAAAAGCAATATCATAGGTATTTCGAAATCCTGCACTAATCAGCTCCCAGCGGTTTGTGACGGGATCTACCTTCGCAATCCAGCCACCGGGCGCCATCCGGTCGTTGGCATGACCTCTGGGATCTTTAATCAAGGGAAATATATTATCTTCCTGCCAGTTGCGAGGTAATCGATAGGCATCCATTTCAGGAACATTGGTGTAGTTACCTGCCACTATGTACAGCGACTTGCCGTCAGGTGAAAGTTTAATACTGTGAGGTCCGTGTTCTCCATCCCCATTGAGCTGTTTCATCAGTGTAATTTTATCAAACTGATCGTTGCCATCGGTGTCTTCGAGTCGGTAAAGGCCACTCAGCTTATCAAACTCTTTGTTTTCATCACTAGCTGTTCCCCGGCTGTTGACCATTACAAACAAACTGTTAAAAGCATACAGCAGTCCTTGCGCATACCCCATGGAAACTATCGTATCGGGTTGGTTCCCAATGATGAGCTTTTCTACCTTTGGCTGAGCTGTATCACCAACAGGTGGCAATTGTAACCTATATAAACTTCCATACTGATCGGAAGCAATCATACGACCTTTGGAATCGAAAGTCATTGATACCCATGAACCTTGCTTATTTTCTGAGGGACTGTACAGATGTTCTGCGCGGAAACCATCAGGTAGTTTAAGTTTATCAAGCTTAGGATTTCCTGTGCTAACCTGCTTCAGGTCTGATTCTTTTGTATCCTTATCCCCACTGCATGCGGTGGTCATGAGGGCCATTAACGCAATGGATAGTAGCTTTAAGGACAGATAGTTTCTGAACATACAATTGGGATTGAGGGTAAAATGGTCTGGGAAATGGTACAAACGACTAATTAGAAAAGATGCACATCCTATAAAGATCATGAGCAGACCTCAATTGGATTGCCGCGCCTTAAAATACAAGAGATTATTTAAAAACGTGTCATTGTCTGTTATGTTTTCAGACAGAACAAGGCGATTGTTTTTACCTTGATACGAGAGAAGCATTGTGAGGTGGCGCTGGTTATGCCAGGCGATTTTGCTATCAGATACATGCTATCTGTTAAGAAATGTGCCAATCCGATAGTGTGTTAGATGAGGCTAATGTATTATCTGTATACTCTGTAGTAAAATAGCTGTAAACTTCACTTACTATGGGAGGCATTAAAGTTGTATAAGTAGACATAAGACAACTTTTTTGACACAAACCAAGTGAATACTATACAAGATGCCTTCAGGATTTTTTGCTTTATTAGATGATATTTCGGCTTTGGTTAAGACTAGTGCCGCCAGTTTGGATGATGTACCTACTCAGATAGCCAAGACAACCGGAAAAGTTTCCGGTATTGTGATTGACGATACAGCGGTTACGCCCAAATATGTTGTGGGCCTTGATCCTTCCCGCGAGTTATCCATTATATACCAGATTGCAAAAAAATCATTGATCAATAAAATACTTATTTTAAGTCCGGCGGCTTTATTGCTTGGCTATTTTGCTCCCTGGGCTATCACACCTATTTTGATGGTAGGAGGAGCTTATCTGTGTTTTGAAGGGTATGAAAAGGTGCATTCTCTGTTTAGTAAATCTCACAACACAGATCCGGAACAAGAAGAAACAAAAGTCATTACACCAGAGCAACTGGAACAAGAACGAGTGAATGGTGCTGTTCGTACTGATATTATCCTATCGGCAGAAATTATTGCGATTGCCTATAGTCAGGTAACTGGACAATCGATAGTAAATCAGATAGTGGTCATGTTGGCTGTAGCTGTATTTATTACAGTTGCCGTATATGGATTTGTGGCATTATTGGTAAAAGCAGATGATATCGGCTTAAGCCTGTCCAGAGATAAATATAGCCCTGCCATGCAAAAATTTGGTCGTGGCATTGTAAAGTTTATGCCACACTTCCTACAACTTTTAGGGTATATAGGTACAGCAGCTATGCTCTGGGTTGGTGCCGAAATCATTGCACATGGGATTCCATTTACCAGTCATTTATTGCACATTCTAGAGGAGTACTTAGTTAAAATACCCATACTCGCTTGGTTTGCCAAGGCATTGGCCTGTGGTATTGCCGGACTTATGCTAGGCTTTATTATTGATAAGATTGTGGCATTGGTCAAAAAGATTCTTCCTAACAAGAAATGACTCAAATAATAAACTATTTTCAGACAAAGTGATCAAAAAACATATAGTCATGCAGTGTAGTGACCGGAACTATAGTCAACCAATAATCTGACTGGTATTCGGATATGTTGTGTGTTTGAACAGACTTCCAGTCATTCTGCAAACTGACCATACTTCCAGTCAAAGTTAAAAGTGACCAGAGTTCGAATATTTTTTGAAAGCGACTGGTATTCCGGTCAAAACAAAAAGTGAACAGAATACCAGTCAAAAGTAAAAGTGATTCAAAGTATGGTCACTTGTGTTGCTGAACAGTTTTCCGATCACTCAGTCTTCAAACGTGAAAGTGACCATACTTCCAGTCAGTCATTTGTATTGAACATACTTCGGATATTTCTTCAACATGACCATAGTTCCTGTTGTACAGTAACAAATCAGCACTGCTCCTGCTCTCCAACTGATTAAAATAGTGTAAGACCTGTAGAGGCATCCAACTCTTTTCCTTAATGCTACGCCTACAAATGAAACGATCACAGCTAATGATATCGGTCAAAAAACTCTTGCAAAGTCATCGTATGAGGAGTAAACTTTTCGGTGAGTATTTCCAGCTTTTGTATCCTGTCAAGACGAAAATACCGAAAATCGTTACGTAAACGACACCAGGCAACCAGCAACCAGTTTTCAGTACTTAATAAAGCGAAGGGTTCAATAGTTCTGCCTGAGATTTTATCCCCTTCATTTATATACTCTATTTTTACCAGATAAAAATTGGTCAAGGCAAATTGTAAGGAAGACAAATTATTACTTGTTCTTTCAATACCCTTGAGTTGGGGAGTATGTGTCCGCTGAGTCAATAAATTTGCTTTGTCTTTCAGGTTATGCTTTAAAACTGCTTTAATTTTTTCGACAGCTTCTGAATAATCGTTGATGAATGAAGCATCTTTTGTTTTCAGAACCAACTGCTGTGCAAGAATAAGGGCATTCGCCTCATTTTCACTAAACATTACAGGTGGAAGCCTGTAATGTTCCATAAGCATATATCCTTTCCCTTCTTCTGTTAAAATAGGTACTCCTGCTTTTTCCAGTGTCCGAATGTCCCGATAAATCGTTCTTACACTCACTGAAAATTTCAGTGCCAGTTCGGATGCTGTTAAAAGGCGTTTCGTCTGTAACTGAGTAAGAATAGCAGTCAATCGTGCAATTCGTTTTGTATCGGTGCTCTCCATAATTACTAGTACCTGTGATTATTGCTTGCCAGCCGTTAATTCTAATTAGTGTTTTATATAAAGCAAGGACAAATATACAACGGGAAAATTTTTTGTATTCGTAAAGTTCACCTCTGACATAGGGCTGTCACCAGAAGCTTTTTCTTTGCAGCAGTAATATATAATTCTTTATCACTAAAATCGTCACCAATGAAAAGCACGAGTCAGCTAAGCGTATCGCAAAATCTACTAACCTTCTTTACTAATCCTTTACGTATACACTACAAAAATCGGTTTGAACAAAAGTACCCAATCTCACATTGCATCCTTTCGTAATTGTCTGGACTATTTCTTTCTCAAGCCGTGTATAAGGCAAACCTTTTCTAAAAAACATCATAAAATAAAAACGCTACTATGTTTACTATACTAACAGATATTTCCTGGTTAAGTGTTCTACTTGCATTCGTTATCTATTTCATTCTGGGTGCACTATGGTTTACTGTCTTCTTTCCTAAACTATATAAGATTTCACTGGGTAAAGAAAATGATACAACACAAAGTACAGCTCCTATTTTCTTTGTAGGGCCTGCCTTATGTTGTCTGGTCATCACTATTGCCAGTGCGCTGTTAGTATATGCTTTGCATATCGAAACCTATCAGAGCGCTCTCCAGTTTGCTGTCATTGTTGGAGTAGGTTATCTGTTTTCCAATACTGTCAACATTGCCATCAATCCCAACATACCTCGTCCCATTCTGTATGGACTAATTAGTGGGAGCTATCATTTGGTCGGTATTATACTTGTAAGTATCATTCTGCTTGCGATGAAGTAGACTTTAGTTACTAAAGGAGTAGATACCAGGGCCTGTAAACTCACTTTACAGGCTTTTTGCTTACAGATACAATCAAAACTCAAAATCAGCAACTAGGAGCAACTAACTTTAGCCTTTAATTTTGTTAGCCAATCAACCTTCGTCAGATCTTGAAGTTGTAAGTATTGTCTTTGGGTTTGAAGGAAGTGAAGCAGAAAAAACATCGAACTTTATGAAAAACAAACAATTCATATTCAGCATGTTTTAATAGTGGTTATGTAGTTGCACACAACATCTGATCTACAAACCACATCCTGTCAGAAAGTAATTTTACACTTAGGTAACCATGCTTTGAGTTGTTGTTGCATCTCTGTAGAGAGTGGATTGCCTGATACATCCAAATCGGTTAACCGTTTTTGTTTTCCCAGCCATGCGGGAAGCTCAGTAAGCTGATTGTCTGATAGGTCCAGCTTTTTCAATCCATTCAGTATTCCTGGCAAATCGGGCAGTACAGTCAGTTTATTTTTTGACAAATCCAGACCTTTTAGCTTTTTAAGCTGTTCAATTGATTCAGGAAGAGTTGTAAGATTATTCTCTGATGCATTCAAATGCCATAAATAGGTAAGATTTCCAATAGACACTGGAAAGGTAGTAAGCTGATTTTTGGAAATGTTTAAATAGTTCAGGCTTTTCAGGCCGCCAATTGACTCAGGCAATGTAGTAAGTTGGTTTTTAGATGCATTCAAATCCAGAAGATTCACCAAATTTCCGATCGATTCAGGAAGACAAGTAAAGTTATTATTGGAAACGTTTAATTCTGTCAGTTTGGTTAGCTTTCCGATAGATTCTGGCAGTTGGGTAAGTTGATTTTTGTATACAGAAAAGTAAGTCAGTTGAGTGAATTCTTCTATTAGATCAGGAAGTTCAGTTAGCTGATTACTTCCCAGGTACAGCTGAGTTAACTGTGTCAAATTTCCGATCGATTCTGGCAACTGGATAAAGCTATTTTTGGAAACGTTTAATTTGGTTAGCAACGATAGCTTTCCTATCCATTCTGGCATCAGCGTAAGTTGATTATCAGCCAGAATTAGTTGCCGCAAATTCTGTAAATCACTCATCCATTCAGGAAGTTCGCTCAGTTGATTTTTCTCCAAATTTAAAGAGTAAAGATCCTTTAGACTTTTAATTGCAGGAGGAATTACTACAATCTGATTACTGTCCAGGTGCAACTCTTTCAATCCTATAATTTGCCCTACGGAGTCTGGAAGTGTTGTAAGTTGATTTTTAGATAAGAAAAAACGCGTCAGTTTCTGTAGATTACCTATGGATTCGGGAAGCTGGCCAAGTTTATTATTATTGGCAGATAAGTGATCTAACTGGAGAAGATTCCCAATTGAGTCAGGTAATGTCGTAAGATTATTGTAGGAAACATCTAATCGCACCAGTTTGATAAGCTTATCAATTGATTCAGGTAAACTCTTCAACTTTTGTTGATATAGATTAAGACTTGTGCATTGATTCACATGAAGTATCTGTGCTTCTATAGACGCTCCTTTTTTAACATAGTCCCACTCTGCTAACTGCCTTATTTCCGAAAGAAACGTTTTTATACTGATTTGAAGTGATTTAGCTAATTCTAGCCCTAGTAAGATGTTTTCTATTTCTTCAGAACGCAAGAGACGGTATAAATTTTCTTCTTCAACAGTTTGCATAAATATAAATAAAGTAAAAACAGTATTCAGTTAATGGATCGAGGCTACCTAGGATTGAGCTTGTAAGTTGAGTATAAATTCACCATAAATAAGCTTCAATTTGCTTCTGACCTGTTTTTAGTAATATAATCTCAAAAACTATCTTTTATACTGTTACACTTCATCTGATTTCCAATGATAATCAACTAGCATTCCTGGCCTTATATTCGAGATTAAAATTTTATTTATTCGTTTTATAGTTGCATTTTGCCTGTATCCCTTAACACTTTTCATTAATTACAACCTTTATGAAACGAATATTTTTTACTCTTTGTCTACTGTATTTTCAGGTAGCCGTTGTGCTTGCACAATCAGGTAACTGGAAAGTAGTAGAAGGTAAGATCACTACTCCCTGGGCAGAAAAAGTAAACTCTTCTACTCCTCTGTCAGAGTATCCCCGCCCTCAGATGACTCGTAACAACTGGCTCAATTTAAATGGCTTATGGGACTATTCCCTTCAACCCAAAGGGCAGGCAGAAAATTTGCCTACCGCCTTTTCCGGTCAAATCCTGGTACCTTATGCAATTGAATCTGCTTTGTCCGGAGTAGGTAAAACAGTTGGAAAAGATAGTGTGCTCTGGTATCATCGTACAGTATCTGTCCCAGCTAATCTCCGAAAAGGCACAGTATTACTGCATTTTGGCGCTGTGGACTGGCAAACCGATGTCTATGTAAACGGTAAAAAAGCAGGTACCCATCAGGGAGGTTATGATCCGTTCTCCTTTGATATTACCGCTCTGCTTGCCAAAGGTAACCAACAGCAGATCACGATCCGGGTATGGGACCCTACCAGTGACGGACCACAACCCAGAGGTAAGCAGATAAAAAATCCGCATGGCATCTGGTATACACCAGTAACGGGTATATGGCAGACAGTATGGCTGGAAGCTGTTCCCAACTCGTATATTGCATCAACTCGTCATACAGCCAATATTGACCAGCAAACACTTACAGTTAAAGCTCAACTGCAAAAGGCACAGCCCAATGATAAGGTGCGTGTGATAGCCTATGATGGCAAGCAGTCTGTTGCTCAGCAGGAGGTTGCTGCTGGAACCGATGCTGTATTAAAACTGAACAATCCCAAACTATGGTCTCCCGATAGTCCTTTCTTATATGATATGACAGTGGCGCTGATCCGGGGAGGCAAGGTAGTGGATGAAGTGAAAACCTATTTTGCCATGCGGAAAATCTCCATGCAAACGGCTAGTCAGAATGTACACAGAATGCTGCTTAATAATCAGTTTCTGTTTCAGTATGGACCGCTAGACCAGGGATGGTGGCCGGATGGCTTATATACTGCTCCTACAGATGAAGCACTTAAGTTTGACATTGAAAAGACCAAAGAGATGGGTTTTAACATGATTCGTAAACATGTGAAAGTGGAACCTGCCCGCTGGTATTACTATTGTGATAAATTGGGTATGCTTGTATGGCAGGATATGCCTAGCGGAGACATGGGCAATGAATGGGATTCCAGGCCAGGCATCATAGGTAGGGCTACGGAAAAGGAGCGTACAGCTGATTCGGAAAAGATTTACCGTACAGAATGGAAAGCGATTATGGATGCAACCTACAACTTCCCGTCTATTGTGGTGTGGGTACCCTTTAACGAAGCCTGGGGACAATTTAAAACAGTAGAGATTACCAAATGGACCCAGGACTACGATCCTTCACGGCTTGTTAACAGTGCCAGTGGAGGTAACTTTTATGATGCAGGCCATATTCTGGACTTGCACAATTATCCTGAGCCTGCAATGCCTCGTCCGGATTTGTTTGGAGCCAAACAAATAATTGTATTGGGAGAGTTTGGTGGTTTGGGTCTACCACTGGAAGGTCATACCTGGCAAAAGAAAGATAACTGGGGTTACCAAACCTTTAAAAACAAGGAGGAAATGTTTGATAAGTACAAGTCCTTTATTGAAAGCCTGGAAAAGCTGATTGGACAAGGGTTGTCAGCAGCTGTATACACCCAGACCACTGATGTAGAAGTAGAAACCAATGGTTTGATGACCTATGACCGGAAAGTGATAAAAATGCCAGAAACTCAGTTGAAACAAATACATAGTAAACTCTATAATTCTTCACTGGGAAATAGTAAGCCATAGAATAACTGACTCTCATTTTTATATCTAAATAAAAAACGCCTCTGCTTAATCAACAGGGGCGTTTTTTATTTAGCTATTTAGCAATAAAACCTATCAATTATATATTATCCATTCTATTTGCTGTGCACAATTTTAGTACTAGAATTTGCAGATTTGTAGTCATACAAGGTGGCATAATCATTATTGCGCGACACCACTACTCTGGAAGAGGTATTCTTGAATTTTATGAAGGCCATATCCCGTATATCACCTGTCAACCAGAGAGGTTTGTCTAAAATAGGTTGTACTTCACCCTTTTCAAACCGAAGCAGTACACCCATTAAGGCATCTGATCTTCCCAGTTGCACTTTGTAAGGGAAAAAATTGCCTGCGGCCAATACTTCTACTTTTCCATCGCCATCAAAATCACTGGAAAGAAAACCATTAATAGATGAGAATTGAGCCCAATCGGGCAGTGGTTTTAAGGCAAACTTACTATTATCTTTATTTTCCAGCCAACATGAACGAAGTTCTACAGCTTCCAATAACTGAGTTTTAGCACGCAATTCTGGAGACAAGATATCTTCTACCGTAGCATCAGCATAGGCAGCATAATTGATAAACCGTTTTCGCATTGGCGTTACCTGTCCCAGCAACTCATCACGTGTTGCCAACGGATAACTCTTATCCTGAATATAGTAGGATACCAGTGGATCAAGTCGGCCATCCTGATCGATGTCTACATCATAACAACGCAAAGGTTGCTTTTCAGAGGCATGCAGTTGCATATTTACGCCTGCATTACCCAGTAACAAATCCATATCCCCATCCTGGTCTACATCGGCTTGGGCAATAGCACTCCACCATCCTCTGCTATCCGGAAGGCCAAAACTGCTGGTAGACTCTTTGAGTTTCCCTTTCTGATTGATATACATCCGTATTCCCATCCACTCTCCTACTACTACCAGATCAGGCCAGTTATCGGCATTCAGGTCTGTCCATACGGCGCCAGTAACCATACCAGCATTTGACAATTGATCGGAAGCCAGCGCGGTTACATCTGTGAAACGAACCTTGCCGGGCTGAGAATCATTTCGTAACAAAAAGCTTTTGGGAATCCTTGGATACTGCTGGGCAGCAATTCGCCCACCCACAAACAAATCCTGGTCACCATCTTTATCATAGTCTATAGCAACCACACAACTTCCACTGGTTTGCTCAACAGGTAGTGCATCCGGTGATTTTTCAAATTTTCCCTTGCCATCGTTGAGGTATAGCCGATCCTGATAAACTGGGTCTAAAGGAGAAAACTCATTGCCTCCACTCACAACATACAGATCCAGGTCTGTATCTCCATCCGCATCAAAAAAAACAGATCCTATATCTTCTGCTACCCGATCTGTTTGCCAAGGTTCAGAAGCAGACTTTACTAGTGTACCATTGTCTGTTCCCAGATATAATTGTCCGGACTGGCCAGCTGCTCCACCCAGAAACACATCTTCATTCCCATCCTTGTTTACATCACCTACTGCCAGCTTGCCTCCCAGACGGGAAAGCTGGTAAGAAAGAAGTTGCTGCATTTTAAAATCCACAAAGCCATTTTCACTATGTTTGAAGTCAATCCCATCTTTTACCGGACTGAGTAATGGTTCTTTTATACGATGAGTCAATAAGTCAGCTACCTTAGGATCGGTTTGTGACTTGTTTTGTTCTATTTCAATAAGTTGATTGATGGATGGAGCAGATACGATAGTGACTTTTTCATCTGGCCACTGTACACGAATCTCTTTCACTGCAGACTGGCCAATACCTACAGTGAGCAATGGTTCTACAGACGACTGATACCCCCGGCTAAAATAGGCTTCCTGATAAATGGTTTTATCCTGTAATGTAATCCACACCTTTGCCCCTATACCAAAAGTATTGGGCTTTTTACCTATGAGTCTGATTTTTATAAAATTGTTTTTGGCAAATTTTTCCTGCTGATTTTGAAATACACTTACCTTATCATTCAGTGTGTTGACAATCAGATCCAGATCCCCATCATTATCCAGGTCGCAGTAGGAAGCAGCATTGGAGACAGAGGAATGCGTAAACCCCCATTGCCTGGTTACGTTCTCAAAATGTAGTCCATCTGCATTGCGAAAGCAATAATTCGTCAGTTTGGTTGAAGGCATTTCCTGAATCAGCTTCAGAACCGGAATATCCCTGCCAGATGCCCTGGCTTGAGCTACAGCATCGGCAACTGTATAGCGGATAAAATCCTGATTGGTGTAATCTCTCAGGTAGCCATTGGTAATAAAAAGATCTTTGAATCCGTCGTTATCAAAATCTGCAAATAAGGGTGCCCAGCTCCAGTCTGTATTCGAGACACCGACCAGTTGTCCCACCTCACTGAATCGAGGCAGTGTGTCAGGAGCAAATCCCCGGTTGAGTTGCAGGGTATTGCGCATATACTGATGATGATATCCGCTGTCAACAGCCAGTGAATATTTGTCGTATTCATCAGGTCCCTTCAAAAGCTTCTGTCGATGATTGTCTTCCGGTAACATATCGGCTACAAATATCTCTGGCAATGCATCATTGTTGATATCAGCTATGTCTGATCCCATACCGTTTTTGGACAGATGGGCAAATATCGTATGAGATACTTCACGGAAAGTTCCGTTTCCATTGTTGATATAACAGAAATCCTGTTCATCGTAATCATTGGTCACATAAATGTCAGGCCAGTTATCCTGATTCAGATCACTTATGGAGACACTTAATCCGAAATTCAAACCGCTGCCATGAATCAGTGCACTATCACTCACATTGGTAAAAATATTATTATCATTTCGGTAGAGCCGGTTACCAAAATAGGGATGACGTAAGCCACGAAGCTTTTTTACATTAAAAAGCGAGGAGTAAAATGTATTGGCGTGGTTTAGCAGAAACATATCCAGATCACCATCCCGGTCCATATCAAAAAAATAAGATTGTGTGGAGAAAGTTCCGACAGCATCTAATCCAAATTCTTTAGCATGCTCTTTGAAAACAGGAATTCCTCCCTTTTCACAACCCTGGTTAATAAAGAGCTGATTGGCACGCATCGGGTGGTCCCGGATCACTGGTTTTCCTTTACCTTCTCTTTCTGTATTGCCTGAATAACAAATATATACATCCAGCCAGCCGTCTCCGTTTACATCTGCCATTGTCACTCCGGTTTTCCATCCCTGCTTCTCTATAAGATGAGAGGTGGTCGTAATATCTTCGAATTTCCAATTGCCTTTATTTAGAAAAAGCTTGTTAGGTACAGTGTTTCCTGACAGATACACATCTGCTAGTCCATCATTATTAATATCACCTGTTGCCACGCCTCCTCCATTGTAGGAATACTCATAGGTCATGATATTGTTGTGTTCACTTTCGATAATCTGATTGCTAAAATCCAAACCCGTTTTATTTTCTGAGAGCCTGGTGAACAATTCTGTCTGGGGTTGGCATTGTATCAGCAACAATGACAACGAACTAATCACAACAGATATAAGTCGTTGTTGGAAATGCATTTGTTTAGAGTTAATAACAGTGGTAGAGTAGAATAGGGTGTATTTTAGCTTTTCTGTTCAGTGTGTGACATGAGAATATTTTCCCGGAAGTCATTCCTTAGGCACCATGTTCACTTGCAGAATTCCGGGTTAATTTAGTAAAATAGCAGGAAAGAAGCTCTTCTCATTATCTAATTTGTATACAGACAAGTTAACTTATACATTTTATCCAGCACAAATCACGCTAATTAAGATTCCAATTTCCTATATAAAAGAGGAACACAAGCATATCTCAAATGAAATCGAATTTTTGAGACACCGAAACCAACTATTGAAGTCTTTCTTTCAACTGGAATATATCTATAAATAGGTCGAAAAAATATTTTACATACAAAATAGAAGAAATAACTTTTATTTTACATACATTTAATGAATTAACTATTTATCGGCTTTTACTCCAATCTGCTATACCAAACTATGAAAGGAACCAATCTGGGAGAATATGAAGAACTGGTCTTACTCACAGTAGCAGCCTTAGGCACTGAAGCCTATAGTGTAGCTATTTGCGATGAGTTAGAAAAATATACTGAACGTAGTGCGAAACTGGGGGTCGTCCATGCGGTATTAAACCGACTCGAAGAAAAAGGACTGCTCAAAAGCCATCTGGGTGAGGCAACTGCTACCCGTGGAGGGAAGCGGAAACGTTATTATGAAGTAACACAAGCAGGCAAACTGGCTCTGACCAAAACCAGACAAGTACGTGAAACGCTTTGGCAACTTATAAAAGGTTTTAATCTGGAAGGTTCTATATGAACAAACTAAACAAAGCAACCTCTGGTGCTATCCCACCCCGCTGGGCACAGAACCTGCTTCACTGGTATTGCCGGACAGATCTTGTAGAAGATCTGGAGGGTGATTTGAATGAATACTTTGAGCGAAATCTTAAGACACATGGAACCAGGTGGGCCAAAATCATCTATTGTCTGGATGTAGTAAAATTTTGCCGTCCTTATACCATTCGAAAACCTGATTTTTTCAATCTCTTTATTCACTATCTTATGCTGAATAGTTATCTGAAAACCACCCGTCGCAATCTGGTGCGTAATAAGCTGTTTTCTGTCATCAACATCATCGGACTAGCCGTCAGTATGTCGGTTGGGTTACTGGTTATTGCCTTTATCCACGATTTGCGTTCTTACGATGAATTTCATGCAGATAAAGAGAACATCTATCGCATCATTACCCATTATACCTCTGCCGACCAGCCTACTGTTGATCTGGCTTCTACTTCCGTTAAAGTAGGCCAACAAATAGGAAAAACCACTTCTGCCATCAAGCATCTGACCATTTTGCGAAGCGGATTTTGGGGAGATGCCATTGTAGGTTCGGTTACACTTCCTATGGGAGCTATGTGGGCTGACTCTTCTTTTTTCAATGTTTTTACCTTTCCTCTACTCAAAGGAAATCCAGCTACAGCTCTGAAAGATCCTTATTCACTGGTCCTAACACCCAAAATGGCAGAGAAACTCTTCGGGGAAGCAGATCCTATGGGAAAACTGGTCCGTTTTGATACCACCTACTATAAAGTAACAGGCATTACCAGCCCCATTCCCAAACTTTCTCATCTACAGTTTGATGCACTGGTCTCTTTTGCCAGTATAGAACGGAACCATCCCAGTAAAGATGCAGCGTTTTACAGTTGGGGTAATATCTGGCAGAATTACGTTTATATGGTATTGAATCCTGACATAACTCCGACATATGTACAGACTACTTTGGATCACCTGAATGTAACAGAGAATAAACAACTGATCAATCAAAAAATCTCGGTATCACTTCAACCGCTTAAACAGATTGCTCTTGGCCCTATGCTACAAAACTCCATTGGGCCTCATATTTCTCCTGTTGTGGTTTGGGTATTGAGTGGATTTGCACTGGTCGTTATTCTGTCTGCCTGTTTCAATTACACCAATTTGTCCATTGCCCGTTCATTGCGTCGTTCCCGTGAAGTGGGTGTTCGAAAACTGATTGGTGCTATGAAAAGCCATGTAGTAGGCCAGTTTCTTATTGAATCCACAATGATCTCACTATTGGCTTTCGCTTTTGCTTTCATATTATTTTATTTTTTGCAGAAGCAGTTTCTGGATCTGGACCCTTTTATTTCCAATCTGGTATCGTTAGAGTTTTCACCTAAGTTATTGGTATATTTTCTTCTTTTTTCGGTTGGAATGGGTATTGCTGCAGGCTTATTTCCAGCACTGTTTTTTTCTGCCATTAATCCTGTACAAGTTCTCAAAGGTGCTTCCGGCTGGACATTGTTCCGTCATGTAAATCTCCGAAAAGCGCTGATTCTGATTCAGTATACTCTTTCGCTTATTTTCATTACAACTACTCTGGTTGGCTACAAACAATATCAGGGTTTTATTACACTTGATCTCGGATTTACAACTGAAAATATTCTTAATATCCGTATGCAAGGGAACAAAGCGGCTTTGCTGGAAAAAGAACTAAGAGAAATTCCTGAAGTCAAGGCCATATCCAAATCAATGATGATAACCAGTCTTGGGAGTGCCCATGGCTCATCTGTGAAATACAAAGATACACAGGACTCATCCATGACATGGCTTAATATGGTGGATGAGCAGTATCTGCTACTTCACGATCATCATCTTATAGCTGGGAAAAACTTTACTCCTAAAGCAAACACAGCACAGGAAAGCGAAATTATTGTCAATGAACAACTTCTCAGGCGCTTTAACATTTCGCCCAACAATCCGGCAAAAGCCATAGGAGAATGGCTGGTTGTTGAAAACAAAAAACTGGCCATTGTGGGGGTAGTGAAAGACTTTCATTATGGTACAGTAATGAACACCTTAGCACCAGTAATGTTCCGTTATTCAGCTGACGGACAGAACGGATATCTGAATGTCAAAATCACGTCAACAGATCTCTCTGCTACTATGGCACATATAAAGAATGCCTGGCAAAAAATTGATAAGGTCCATCCCCTGGAGGCAGAATTCTATGACGATCAGATCAAAAAGGCTTATCGTCAGTTTTCAGTTATGATCAGAGTAATCGGCTTTATTACGTTCTTATCTGTTTGTATTGCGTCCCTGGGACTACTGGGAATGGTAGTCTTTACAACAGAAACCCGTTTAAAAGAAATCAGTATTCGCAAAGTATTGGGAGCTAGTGAAGCAGGACTCATGTATCAGATGGGAAAAAGCTTTCTTTTTCTGCTGCTACTGGCTTCATTGATTGCCTTACCTGTAACCTATTTCTTTTTTGACAGTGTAGTCCTTATACATTTTGCCTACCACTCTCCCATTGGATGGATGGAAATGGCAAGTGGTGTTGTAGCGGTTATTCTACTAGCATTGGGACTGATTAGCTCTCAAACGTTTATTGCAGCCAGAATCAATCCTGCCCAAGTACTAAAAGGAGAATAGGCTGCCAAATGACTTCTTAGACAGTTTACTTATCAGGTAATGCTACATTAGCTCAATTCCTGATATAATGTAACTGTACTATTCAGGTAATGCGGAGAGTATTAATAGCCGCAACCCATTCGGACTTATGGCATTTGGTACAAGCTTTTATTGAATTTGTTTCCTCTGTAACACGACCACAATAGGAACAGGCATAGGGATCGTTATTTGGTATAGATTGTACCTTCTGCACATATAGTTTGGGCATCACAGGTAATCCATATTTAACCTCTTCTTCAGGATAATAGAAGAAACTAATAGTCCCATTGGTTTCCAGAATAGCTGTTTTGATCTGTCCCAGATGTTCAATATTCTGCTGACGCATCTCCGCAAAAAATTCATCTTTGGCATATTGAGCATCTTTGTCGTCAGTCAGTATAAACTCTCCCTCTTCAATAATATAAATAGGATCGCCTTCCAACATACTCTCTATCTTCTCACTTTTGCTTGTGAGCCAGATAATAACCCGATAAAAAACCAATACAGTTATAATCACAATCAGTGAAGGCAGAATGGCTGCCTCTTTACTAAACATAGGATCTCCTGCAGCAGACCCCAGCGAAATAATAATTGCCACCTCAAAAAGGGATAACTGGCGAATTCCTTTCTTGCCAGACAAACGCAAAAAAGTAATCACCAGCAAGAACATAATAAATGTTCGCACTATTATTTGAAACACTATTGTCCAATCTAAATCTTTTATAAAAATCTCTGCCCATTCGTTCTGCATAGTATTTGAAACTTTGTAAAGTTATTTGTCAAAGGCTCTAGTGATACATACCCCCTTACCTGTTTGATAAAAAGATGTACCCAGATAACTTTATACAAGCAGATAGGTTTTGAAACAATTACAAAATGTATCACACTACACACTTAAAAATCAGCTATTCTAGTCGGCTGATAATCTACATACTAGCTATCCTCTACAAAAAAACCTTTGTAAGATGTGATATTTCTTAACCTTATGCGAATAATTCTATACAATAACAAACAAGCTTGTACTCACTATTTTACATATGAAACAGGATGACAATAAAACCCAATGCGCAGGCATTTCTGGATATGATAGACACTCACAAAGGTATTATCTATAAAATAGCCAACTCCTATTGTAAAGATAAAGAGAATCGAAAAGATCTTATTCAGGAGATTATTATCCGGTTGTGGCTTGCTTTTGAAAAATATGATCCAACCTACAAAATTTCTACCTGGATGTATACCATTGCACTCAATGTCTCTATTTCTTTTTATCGAAAGGAACATCGCAGACATCAAATCAATCATTCATTACCAGAGGTTATTCATCTTTATGAGCAAACCGAAGTGGACGATACCCATGTAGCTATAGAAAGACTTCAATTATTTATAAAAGAACTCAAAGAGATAGACCGGGCTGTGATGCTTCTTTATCTGGAAGATACTTCACAGGAAGAAATAGCTCAGATTCTTGGTATTACGTCTACCAATGTATCAACTAAAATATACAGAATAAAACAACAGCTTAAACAAAAATTTTCAACTATAAATACTTAAACATATGAAAAACACTGATATTCTTACTATCTGGAAGTCGTATGATCAGAAACTAAACGAAAACCTGTTGCTAAACCGAAAAAATGCTGAGGATATTACCAAAATAAAAGTTCGCTCGTTTCTAACTTCTATGAGACCTTTAAAAATTTTCGCTATTCTGGCAGGCATTTTATGGGTAGTATTTGTAGATACACTTATTGTATTACTATTTCCTGTAGCCAGTCCCTTTTTTCTGATTTCGGCAGGCATTCAGGTGTTGCTTACCAAACTGTCGATAGGCGTCTATCTGTATCAGTGGGTTCTTATTGAACTTGTAGATATCGATGAACCTGTTCTAACTACACAGGAAAGGATAGCCCACTTGCAAGCGTCTACTCTCTGGGTTATCCGTATTCTTTTTCTTCAGCTTCCAGTCTGGACTACCTTTTACCTAACCCAATCTCTCATAGAAAGTGGCGGCATTCTCTTTTATACGCTACAAATAGGATTCACAGCTGGATTTACTCTTCTTTCCATCTGGTTATATCGGAATATTTCATACGAAAATAGAGACAAAAAATGGTTCAAATTGATTTTTAATGGAATTGAGTGGAATCCTATACGTAAATCTATGGAGCTTTTAGACCAGATTAAAGACTACTCAACTGTTAGGCAATAACGTTCTGATTTAAATACCTATTTTCTTCCATAAAGAAAGATGGATGATTTGCCATCCGGCTATTGAACTCATAATTGAATTACGAGTTCAATAGCCGGATTTAATAGTATAAACCAACAAAATGGTAAGTCTTGTGGGTTATCCTACATACACGAAATAACGGCCTAAGAGTTAGTCTACTTATCATTTGCTTAACGTTCAATTTTTGGTAGAAAGTAGGTAACCAATCCTATCAGAAGCAAATACGGTGTAATAGAAAAGACATACATAATTCCTTTCATATCCGCGAGCCACCCTAATAGAGCAGAACCTATACCACCCATACCAAAAGAGAGACCAAAGAAAAGTCCTGCAATAGATCCAACTTTACCAGGGATCAATTCTGTAGCATAGACCAGAATAGCTGAAAATGCTGACGCAATCAGCAACCCAATAATAACCGATAATACAACGGTCATTTCTAAACTGACGTAGGGTAAAAGCATAGCAAAGGGTGCTGCACCCAAAATAGAAGCCCAGATTACTATTTTTCGCCCATATCGATCGCCAATCGGACCTCCTGCAATTGTCCCAACAGCAACAGCCCCCAAAAAGGCAAACAAGTAGATTTGTGATTGCTGGACAGTAAGGTGAAACTTCTCAATCAGGAAGAATGTGTAATAGTTGCTCATAGAAGCCATATAGAAAAACTTCGAGAACATTAACCCCAACAAAATGACAATGGAATAGGCAATAGTATTTTTGGTAAATTTAGGAGTAGAAGATACACCAACCTGTTTCATATTGGGCGATTTCTTAGGGATCATATTCACTTCATACCATTTGCTTACATAGCTAAGAATGATGATAGCGAAAACAGCCATGATGGCAAATACACTAATATAGGATTGCCCTAAGGGAACAACAATCAGCGCGGCTAGTAATGGACCAATGGCACTACCTAAATTTCCACCAACCTGAAAAATAGACTGGGCAAGTCCTTTCTTTCCGCCAGAAGCTAAATGGGCAACTCTGGAGGCCTCCGGATGGAAAATAGACGAACCAACTCCAACCAGGCTAACTGCTCCTAAAATAGTATAAAAGTTTCGTCCGAAAGCCAGAGTAAGAAGTCCTGTCATAGAGAAACACATTCCAAATATCAAAGCTTTGGGAAATGGATTTTTGTCTGTGTAAGAACCAACGAAAGGCTGTAGAATCGAGGCAGTCAGTTGATAAGCCAGAGTGATAATACCAATCTGCGCAAAGCTGAGTGCATAATTTTCCTTCAACATTGGATACATGGCAGAAATGACTGATTGAATCACATCATTGAGCAAATGGGAAACACTAATTGCAAACAGAATACTATATGTGGTAGTGCTTGCGTAGGTAAGTGAAGCTGTATTTTTCATAAGACATCCTCATCAGATCATCTGATGACTTAGAGTAAAAAATTAAACGGTTCCAATTATTTGCTTTATAATTTTAAGGGCTTTAACCGGATTTTGGGCCTTTATCTGTACAAAGAGATCTTCATGCAGCTTTTGGCTTCTTATAAAGGTTTCTGTTTCCAGATATCGCTCAGTGAAAAATTGAGCGAGGTGTACAGACACTACTTTATACAATTCATACAAGAGACGGTTTCCACAACTTTCGGCAAGAATCGTGTGAAATTCAACATCCGCTTTGACCGTTTCTTCAGGCCGGCTTTCCTTGGCAAACTGGTTGCGCTTCTGAAGTACAACATGCATTCTTTCTAACTGGTCTTCGTTGCGGTTTAAAGCGGCTTTTTCAACAATTTTTGTCTCAAGAAATTGTCGTACTTCTAGTAATTCAGTCAAATCCGCTTGCTGAAGGGTACTTACAAGTGATTGATGTCCGGTGGTACTAATAACATGTGTTCCAACCCCTTGTACTACATTGACATATCCTGATTGCTCGAGATACTTGACAGCTTCACGCACAGAAGATCTTCCTACGCCAAATTTTTTCATTAACTCTGGCTCAGAAGGTAGCTTTTCATTCACACTATATACTCCCACCTGAATATCTTGTTTAATAAGGTCGGCTACTTCTTGAGCTAAGGATTTTCGTTGCAGCATCGGGCTAGTCGTCAGATGATCTGATGTCAGGCAAAGCTATTATCATTTTCCATTTCCTACAAGAGTTTTTTTTAGAAAAGTAGTCTTTTAACTTTTCAATTTCATACGTATCGGTCTACTACTTTCCATTATCAGAGAAACTGAATAAGAAAAAAGGCTATAACTTGATAAGTCATAGCCTTTGATACTCTAAGAAGAATGTTGACTTTATTTGCTGAGCTGTTTTGAGAAAAGCTCAGTAGTTAAATACTATGACTCTCTGGCTACAGAAAATCTGTCATACTCCAAACTATAGATTCTATTTCGTCTGAATCGTAATTATTCCTCCTTTTGTAAACAGATCATGGGATACAAAATACCCCTGCTGTGTTTTTCCATTGACTTGTATGGAGGTTAACTCCCTTCCTGAAGATGGCTTACTGATCACCAGCTGTTTTCCAGTGGAAGTTTTCCAGTTAACCTGATCAAAAAGCGGTACTGTGACAAGATATTCCGGATCAGTGGCTGAAAATGTATATAACCCTAATGCGTTGAGTACATACCAGGCAGACATTTCACCGGCATCATCCATTCCTGCCAGCGTTAGTCCGTCCTTTATACCATATAGATTATTCAAAATATAATCGAGTATCTTCTGGGTTTTCTCAGGTTTGCCAATAAAGTAATACCCAAAAGGGGCTTCATGATCAGGTTGATTGCCATGGCAGTACTGACCAATCATTGTCTCTACATTTCGGGCGATATATGTTGGATTCCAGGGTACAATAAACAAGGAGTCGAGTTTGGATTCAAATCCTTTCGCACCTCCATATAGGTTAATCAGTCCTTGCATATCATGTGGAGCAAAGAAAGACAGTTGCCAGGCATTACCCTCCCGATACATATATTCATAATAAGGATATTGCGGATTAAAGTTTTTGATCCACTCTCCATTTTCCAATCGTCCTCTCATAAAACGGGTGGAAGGATCGAACATGTTTTTATAATTCTTTGATCGGGCTATCAGCATTTTATAATTAGCAGAATCACCTAGCTTTTTTGCTATCTGTGCCAGCGAGTAATCATCATAGGAATACTCAAGTGTTTTAGACACACCTGCTTTGGCTTTGGTTTCTACATGTGGATTGGCAACGTCAGGGTCAGAAATATACCCTTTTTCCATGTACTCGGTCAGGTAGGGACGTGCAGGTCCAGGAACTGTAGCATTTTTTAATAATAGCTGATACGTTTCTTTCACATCAAATCCATCAATACCCCGTAGATAAGCTCCAGCAATGGATGAGGTACCATGATCTCCATGAAAAAAGGTAGGCATCACACCTGTTTTCTCTCCTACATCTTTCATGGATTTAATTACATTCAGGGCTACCTTAGGAGATATCAACCCTAGCAGTACATCCTTGTTGCGGTAAGTATCCCATAGAGAGGGTTCCGTGTAGTAATCAAAGTCTGCTTTTGCTTTCTGTCTTTTGGCATCAGTATACTCACCGTTTACATCGCTACGTAGTGCAGGCCAAAGCAAGGAACGGTACAGACAGGAATACAACATTTCTTTCTGTGCAGGTGTTCCTCCTTTTATCTGTATCTGAGACAGGAGTGTTTCCCATTGCTGGTTTGCCTGCTGGCGAATGGTTTCAAATGACTTGGTACCAATCTCCTGTTCCAGATTTTGTTTAGCATTGGCAGCACTCACGAAGGATAAGCCAATTTTAAGTTCGACCGGACCCTTACTACCATTGGCTAAATGTACAATGGCAAAACCTGATTTAGTACCGGCATCCTTAACTTCCAGCTTTTCAATATCGGTGTTCAGCACAACATAAAAATACACATTTTCTCCACTCTGAAATCCTTGTAAAGATCTTGGGCCAGCCTGATCGATAGTCCAGGTTGATACCCGACTAAGAGCTTTGGAAAGATCAAACAGGATCTTTCTGCCTGTATTATTTTTGAATGTATACCGATGATAGCCACATCGCAAGGTTGAGGTCAAATCAGCTTGGATTTGGTAGTCTTCCAGATAGACCTGGTAAAAACCAGGTGACGAACGTTCATTGCCATGAGTAAACCTGGAGCCATAAATCAGTTCAGTATTATTCTTATCCTCGCCTACCTTTCCAGAAATAGAAGGAGAAGCGGATTGGGGAAGTGGCAAAATGGGAATATTACCCAGGTTCCAGTGCCCTTTGTTGGTATGAGTAAAACTTACAATGACTGAATCTTCATACTGATAACCTGCTCCGGCTGGCTGATAGCGGGTCATCGGACTCAGTTGAACCATGGCATTAGGTAAAGCACTACCCGGAAAAGTCAATCCTGCCCAAGACCGCCAACCTTCAGGGAGCTTGTATCCAAGAATTTTTGGATCAGTAAGTGGAGCTGTTCCTACAAAAGTATTTACATAACGAGTCACTCCTGTTGTCTGTACCTTACCTGTTGACTTACTACCGGACTGTTCCTTACCACTAGTGGTAGGCTTGGTTTGGCTTTTTGTCTGGCCGTTAGCTATGACAGGCATAAATCCCACCATCCCCATCCAACAACACACTGTAATAGCTACCCGTAAGCTACCAGAAATAGTTTTACTAAATTTATGCATGGTTTGAAAGTATATTTCCGTTTCAAAAGTGTACAATGGATGGTTGTAAAGTATTCTTCACAACCATCCATTGCGATGTGTTGTAGCTATTTCACTGACCTTACTTTGCATTGGTGTGAACGAACTAATTTAATTCACCAGATTTTGTTTCTTCAGTTCTGCTAAGGCTTCTATCAACATTACTCCGCTAAGTTGAGGTGTTAAGCTGGTAGTTAATCCAGGTGCTACTTTCCAATCGGGACCAAAAAGAATGTCAGGCATGGTAGTACCTTTAGACCAAAGCGTTTGTGCATTAATTTTCAAGAAATTGATATAATTGGTTCGTTTGGTAGAAGGCAAGTCTCCTTCGATAATCAAACGGGTAAGGTAGCGCACAAAGATGCCATTAAACAACCCACCATCGCCAGTATCACCATTAACCAACACATTCTCTCGGGTAAGGCGAGCCAGAGCGGCATCGGCAATTAATATAGCATCGCTTTGGTAACTAATGTCATTAGTGATTTTGTAGAGTTCAAGGGCACTCCCGAGCACAGTTCCGTAGTTATAGGTAAACAACCGGGTATCGGGCTCATAAGGAGTGACACTTGTATTAATACCATCCCATACATCGCCATTGGACTGGATCATATTTGTCCGCAGCCAGTTGTATAGCTTAGTTGCCCATGCCAGATCATCTGCATTTTTGGTAACCTGATATAACCGTGCGGCAAATACACAAGCTGGTCCACTTGCAGGAGTACTTTTATTAGCTCTATCCTTGCGCCAGTATAAACCTCCACCAGTCACATTATCCCATCCTCCTTTCACATCGGTCCACAAAACATCAGCCACACTTTTGAAACGTTCATCACCTGTAGCCACATAAGCGCGCAGGCTAGCCACCATCATCCACGACATATCATCATAATAGTAATTAATGTAGCTATTGCCATTGGCAGCCTTTACCCCTTCAATCAACGCATCCATTTGTTGTTTAATGGTTGCATCCTTGTCTTTACGAAGATAGGCATCGGTCAGTACATCGAGTGCATGTGCATTGGGCCAATAGTTACTATTAAAGGCAGCGCCTCCCATCTGCATGGTAAAGAACTTACCAGAAGCATACCAGTAATGCGAGTTAAGTCCTAACTGGGCACTATCGGCAATAGCCGTCCAGTTGTAGGTTCGGTTATTGTTTGAATTGCCACCTGTGTTGGTCATTGGGTCGTCAGGTGCCTTAAAGCAAGACGTTAGTGAACCCAACAAAAGAAATGAAGCAGCAAAAACAGCTTTATGTATAAATGATCTAGGGAAAATTGCCATACCAGAAAAGAAAGAGATGCTAAGTAAAGACAAATAATAAAACAGATAAGGGAAAAGGAACATCGGACAAGCTGCCCGATGTTCACTTGGGTAACCCCTTGTAATAAAGCTCCATTGACAAATACAACAGGTTCGTTGTTGCCTTTGGATACCATTTGTGATTATATGTAGTCTAAAATGTTATTTCACGGTTATTTCGTGAGTATACGCATCTACATCCGGACTCAGAAAAACAGTAACATCAGCATTTGACTTGTCTGCTTCACTACGGAATTTGAAGGCGTAATCATAATCCGAATTATTGACAGGTACCAGATAAAAGTAACTAGCTGGCGTACTGGAGGTAGGTCGCTGATTATCTGCATTGACACTGCCCATAAATTCCATTGCATCAGCACTGCTTCCTTCTTTTGTTGTCAGGCGAAACTTATATCGTTCGTCGCGACCCCAACTTTCCTGAAAAAACTCAATCGGGGTATTGGCAACTTTCCAGACGCCTTTTCCTATATAGGGCAGTGTGACAATCACCTGTTTTTTAGGCGAAAACCACAATCCAACTTCTTTGATTTCGGTTAGTTTGGCAGCAGCATTATTAAAATCCAGATTGATGCGATATACTTTGGTACCACCCGTTACTGTAGTTTCGCCATCTTCCTGAATCAGGTTGCCTGTAATAGAAAAAGACACTGGTGTTCCACTTTTCTTATTGACAAAATGATACGTACCGGCTTTTAACGCTGTATAAATCTCAAACTCACCCGCCCGGATCTGTTTTAAACGACCTGCCTGGCTTAGCTCGGCACCATACTCAGTGGCATCACCTGTGATATATACATCCGCAGGAATTTCCGAAAAACCGGCAGGACGTTCTACTTCCAGAACCCGACTTGCAGATGATTTCTGCACATTATTTCCTTTGGAAGCCAGCACCGTCCATTTCAACTTTCCTTTAGCAAGAGAAGCGATACCAGCCAGATTGGCTACCTTATTCAAATCCTTGTGTGAAAGCGTAGCTCTGTTCTGTCCACCATTCCCGTCCGAAGCCATTTTATAAACCGGATTGGAAAAATCGCCATCTTCTTTGTCAAACGCGAGTTCATACATCACTAGAGAGCCATCAGCAGCCACACCCGGCTTCCATTCGAATATGATTGATGCATTAGTAGTAGGATTTAACTTGACAAAAGCATTGTCAGTTGGTACCCGTAAACTATCCGGTGCAGTCAGGTTCAGATTGGGATCGTCATCTTTGTTACAGGATGGCAGTCCAATAAGCACTGCCAGTATTCCTGTAAATAGTAGGGATATATATTGTTTTCTAAGCATTGTTCTGTTAGAATTAATTACCGCACAACCACCTTGTGTGTGTATTCTGCAGTAGGCTGAAAATAAACCGTGATATCTACATTACTTTTATCCACCTCTGAGGCAAACTTATAACTGTAATCCCACTGACTGGCAGGTTTGGATGTAAGATAAAAGTATGAGGCAGGCGTTCCTGTTACCGGGCGGGAATTATCTGAACTTTGACTAGCATACCAGATCTCGCTCTCCTCTCCATTAGCTTTTGTTTTCAGACGAAACTTATACCGTTCATCACGACCCCAGTCAAACTGAAAGAATTCAATAGGCGTATTTTCTATCTTCCAGGTGCTGTTACCAACGTAAGGCAGCGTTACTGTCACCTTATTCTGAGCAGCAATCCATAAGCCTACCTCCGTAATTTCAGTAGCTGTCATAGCTGCATTATTAAAGTCAAACTCCAGCCGGTATAGTTTGGTATCACCTTCAATGGTAGTTTCGCCACCTTCTGCAAGTGCACTCAAGTTATTGGTTGCCGAAAAAACTTTTGCATCATTAGTAGTACCACTTACAATTTTAAAACTTCCTGCCTTAAGCGAAGTAAAAATCTCAAATGTACCTTCGCTGGTCTTCTTTAATGGCAAAGCCTTGGAAATATCAGTCCCTGTCTCTGTAGCAGAACCTGTCAAATAAGCCGTTGTTGGAACCTCTGCGAAACCAGCAGGACGGTCCACTGATAAGGTGCGTGCATTGGTAGACTGCACAATGTTAGGCCCTTTGGAAGAAGTTACTGTCCATTTCAGTTTGCCACTTGTTAGTGAGGCAATGCCCGCTGTTGCTGCAATCTTATTCAGGTTTTTGTGGCTCAGTGTCAAACGATTTTGAGCGCCACTTCCGTCAGATAAAACGACAGCTACCGGATTGGAGAAATCGCCATTTTCTTTGTCAAACAACACTTCGTATAATACCAGTGTGCCATCTTCCGCTTTGGCCTGCTCCCACTCAAATACTACAGAGGCTGAAGTAGTTGGCTGTAATTTCACCGAAATATTGTCGGCTGGTGTAAATAGAATATTTGCTGGTGTCAGCGTCAGATCCAGATCCTTTGACTCATCCTGACAGCTCATCATGGCTCCCAGCATCAGTAAAACAATCCACGAAAGAAACGAATGTATTTTTGTCATAAACGATCGGTTCAAAAGGTAAAGTTTAGGCAGATAAAGCTTGCTCAACAGGAAACAAGGCTATATCTGCCGATTTGTTTACTGTCCCCAGCCGGGGTTTTGTTGTAAGTTTTTGTTCTGGTCACGCTCCAACTGTGGAATAGGCCATAAATAATGCTTGGAAGGATCAAATATCCGAGACTCAACCAGAATATTACCATTGGCATCTTTAGGCAGTTCATTTCCTGGAATAGCAATACCTTTGACCTGAGTATTCAGTACAGTCTCAGCAATTTTCCAGCGACGAATATCAAATATACGCAGTGATTCAAAGGCTAGCTCTGAACGACGCTCCCGTCGTACAATATCCCGCAAAGCAGCCTGCTGTGCATTAGGGAAGTTTAACGCACCACTATCTGTAAATCCTGCACGACGACGAAGCGCGCCAATGGTCTGGTCCCATACAGTAGCAGTCAACTGATTCAATTCGTTTTTGGCTTCAGCATACATCAATAACACATCCGCATAGCGCAGATAGATCAGGTTCAGCCCCGAATTACCTGGTGAGGTGGCAGTAGGATCAAAGTACTTACGCCAGTAATAGCCTGTAGCAGAAGCAAAGGGTTGAAGCACATCGTTAGGAGATGTATTGGGCAGCGTTTTCACTTCAATTTCAGCAGGCGAGTTAAAAGCAAAGTTAGGATATTTGGAACCGTCTGTAGCAATCGTAGCTGCCAGTCGTGGATCACGATTGGCAAATGGATTGCTGGCATCATAGCCTGAACCCGCTTCCTGAATTGTCTTTCCATTGGTTGTGATGTAATTATCGACTAAAGCTTGTGTAGGCATGATATCCGTACGTAGTCCAATCGTTACAGGAACAAAGAAACGCTGAGTATCATACAATCGATTGGCACCAAACTGTAAATCAAAAATAACCTCTGAGTTGTATTCATTAGCAACTGTAAAGATGCCTGCATAGGAAGGGAACAAGCTGTATGTTCCATTTTCCGGTTTGCCAATCAACTCCTCACAAGCTGTTGCAGCTGCCTGCCAGTTACCTTCAAACAAATTTACACGGGCTTTTAGGGCAATAGCTGCACCACGTGTTACCCGTCCATTTTCAGCAGCAGGCAAAGCTGTATTAATTGGCAGATCGGCCTGAATGCCTTCCAGTTCGCTGATCACAAAGCCAATCACTTCAGCTTTGGGAGTGCGAGCAATACTTTGAGACTCGGAAATAGTCAACACATTGGTAAAAAAAGGCACATCACCATACCAGGTTGCCAGTAAGAAATACGAATAAGCCCGAATAAACCGCACCTCAGCCTGATACCGTTTGAGTTGGGTTTCTGATAGTGTAGTTACCCGTGATACGTTAGCTAGAAACTGATTACATTTCCGAATGGCTGTATACCGATCATTCCACTCATTCTTTAACAGAGGTAGTGAGGGGTCATAACTGCCACTAGCTACTTGTTTGGCTCCACCATAACGATCGCTTTGCCGGGTAAATGAATTATCACTTAGTGATTCGGTATAGAAAAAACCTTCGGCACTACCCAGACTAGCATAACATGACGCCAACACTGCCTGTGCATCAGCCTCTGTTTTCCAGAAATCCTTTTCATTTAGTTCGTTTGCCAGGCCAACATCCAGCTTATGGCAACTCTGCAAGGCAAACAGCGCAAAAGTGGTTAACAGAATATATTTTTTCATGTCGTAAGAATGTCTACAAAAATGAATAGTCATTGCAAGAAAAGGCTGCCGTTTTTCGCTTTTTAGCGATACTATTTCCGGCATGCCTGAATTAGAAGCTTACATCCAAACCAACGGCGATGACACGGCTGTTCGGATAGCTACGCCCCGCAATGGCAGAGTAATTGGAAAAAGACAAATTATTACTGAACTGAGTAAATTCAGGATCAATACCCAATCGGCGATAGCGCTGAGGCACCCAGGTAAGTAAATTCTGTCCGGACACATAAATACGTGCTGAGCCTACACTTATCTTATTTAGCCATTCCTTCGGAAATGAGTAACCAACTTGTAAGTTTTTCACCCGTAAGTAACGCGTATCGTATAACCAATAATCTGAATACACCACGTTATTGCTATTGGCAGCAACTGTGGCTGTCAAACGAGGATAGGTTGCATCCGGATTGGTAGGGGTCCAGCGATCTTTGTGTTGCACATATAGATGTTCTTCGTTATTATGAAAAGCTTCCACTGCATCACCACGCAAATACTGAGAACGTTGGCCAACACCTTGCAGGAAAATAGTCAGATCAATGCCTTTGTAATTTGCCCGGTAGGTAAAACCATATGTATATCGCGGAAACGGATTACCCATAACAAATCGGTCATTGGCGTCAATCACCCCATCCCCATTTTTATCAACAAATTTGATATCGCCAGGCTGTGGTTGTCCATTCTGTGCAAAAGGCTGAGATGCTGAGTTCTGGATTTGCTCATAGGTTTGGAATAGTCCATCGCTTTTATACATATAATATGAGGAAATAGGGAATCTTTCTCGCTGAATGGTGCGAGAATCTACCTCAGTAATGTTATCAGCACCTATTTTCTGAATGGTATTAAAGTTGTCTGCCAGATTAGCGGAGAACGAGTGTTTTACTGGCCCTGTCACCAAATTGTAAGTAGCCGCAATTTCCCAACCCCGGTTGAGCACTGATGCAAAGTTTTGCACAGGTGACCCTTGTCCGAATGTACCCGGAACTACAGGAGAATAGTAAATTCCTTCATTGAGTGCCCGATAATAATCTACCGAAAGTGTCAGACTGTTTTTTAAAAGCTCAAAGTCAGCCCCAACACTTGTATTGGTTACTGAAGCCCATTGTAGCTCAGGATTATATGACTGAATATCTACACCTCCCACACTTACATTATTAAAAGTATAGGCACCACTTACGGGTGATATACGAGGAATGAACAGATAGCCACCAATACCTGAGTTACCCACTTTGCCGTAAGAAGCACGCAATTTAACAGTTCCAAAGCGGTCTGCAATATCTCCCATAAATGGCTCACTGGTCAATCGCCAGGCAACTGACGCTGCCGGGTAAAATAACCAACGGTTTTGAGGAGCCAGCTTGGAAGATCCATCATAACGCCAGGTAAACTCAAACAGGTAACGGTCAGCATACCCATAATTCAAACGGCCAAAAACGGAATTCAATACAGCCAATTGGGGGTTTGCCATACGTGCATAATCTACTATTCCTCCCTGAATCTGTCCTCCAGTATTTCGTAGAAAATCTCCCTGCAATACCAGTGAATTATTCAAAGGCACACCATTCAACTGACGGGAATAAAGTTCAGGATAAAATATTCCATTTGCACTGAAGCTACCTGATGAAGAATAATCACTCCGATAGCCTGCCAGTAATTTAGCAGTATGTTTACCTATCTGTTTTTCATACTCACCTGTGAAATAAATATTGGTATTATAGTCTCTCCAGGCTTGCTTCACCTGCTCGTTGTTTCGTGGCGGATCAGACGGGTAGGGTGAACTATACGTAAATGCTCGAATTTGTGTCTGCTGATTATACTGGAAGAAATTTCCAGACATATTCATATTAAAGCGTAATCCTTCCAGAGGAGTAAGTGTAGCATCCAGTGTACCTACCAGGTTATCCGTTTCCATCAGATTAAATCCACCTTGAGATAGTAGGGCTAAGTTGTTATTGGACAGACTGGCAGTGGTAGGAAATGTACCATCTTCATTCACTAATGGATAGATACGAGGTGTACGCAAGGCATCACGAATAATATTTCCCATTGAAAATGGTGTGCTACGGGTAGCCGCTCTAGCATAAGCAGTATTCACTGTTACCGAGAGCATCTTATTGATTTGTGTAGTCAGATTCAGACGGGCATTGTATCGTTTGTAGTAAAACTCATTACCAGCATCACGCACATACTTGTTATTGAGCATGTTATCCTGATCCAGATAACCAAATGAAGCCAGATAGGTAGTATTTTTCCCACCACCACTCACAGTTAGATCGTGTTTGATCTGAGGAGCATTTTTGCGAAACTCTTCATCGAGCATCCAGGGATAGGAGCCTCTGTCACGTTGCGCCTGAATCTGCTGAGGAGAAAACTGAGGAGCCAGACCACTATTTACCAATGCTTCGTTTTTCAACGTCATAAACTCCCATCCTTCTACGGCTTTGGGCAATGTAGTTGGATTTTGCCAGCCAATCAGTGTGCTGTATCGAACGGTGGGTTTCTGATCTGTTTTTCCTCGTTTGGTTGTAACCAATACTACGCCATTCCCAGCCTGTGAACCATAAATAGCGGCGGAAGAAGCATCTTTCAGAATCGTAATGTTTTCAATATCATTTGGATTCAGATTTGCCATTCCCAAACTTCCTGCAATGAGTCCATCAATGATAATGAGTGGTTCATTGTTGGATGAAAAAGATCCCACACCACGAATATTAAATACGGGTACAGATCCAGGCTCAGCGGTATTTTGCTGAATAGTCACGTTAGCTGCCAACCCTTGCATAGCCTGATACGCGTTGGTGGTTGGACGATTCTCAATATCTGTTTTTCCAAGTGTAGCTACTGAAGAAGTTAGGTTTTTCCGTTGCTGTGTACCGTATCCTACCACTACCACTTCACTAAGTGACTGAATATCTGGAAGTAGCGTAACATCAATCTTTGTACGGCCAGAAATAGCCACTTCTTCGGACACATAGCCAATAAAGGAAAACACTATTACACCATTCGCCTGGCTGTCAGGTACTTTTAGCGTATATGAACCATCTACGGTAGTAGACGCACCTATGGTCGTGCCTTTAATAGAAACACTTACCCCAGGCATTCCTTCTCCATTTTCGCTGATAACTTTTCCTGTAATGGTAATGTCTGCAAATTGCGAACGGGTAGCATTAAGCCGAGCTTCCAGGGAATTGAGCATTTCACCAGGCAATATGGTGTGTGCCTGATCACTAGCCTTAGACTCAGCATTTCCTTTTAGAATAATTTTGTCTTTCAGGATCTCAAATGTAAATCCAAACTTTCCAGACAACTCACTGAGAACTTCGTTTAATTGCTTTTGCTGTATATGCAAGCTGATTCGTTGTGCAGTATTTATCTCATCATTTGAGTAAACAAACACAAAATGACTTTGCTTCTCAATTCTGTCAAATACCGAACTTAACTTTTCATTGGATACTTGTAGAGTAATGGTAGATTCCTGCAACGGTGTATTCCCTTGTAGCGTTATACTACTTTGACTATACTTTCGCAAGGGTGCCGATGAGGCTATCTGTGCATGTGTGGTCAGCAAGCCAAAACCCAGAAAACACCCAAACCAGCTGCACCGGAGTAAGTGATAACGGGGATGAGTAGAAAATTGTAGCATTTTTCGTAAGGATTAAGAAGTGATTTTTAAATAAGGCAACAGTGAGAGTTGCCTTTTAGAAATAGTATCTCATACTCCAATAAAATTTTCTTTGTGTGTTTTATTGGTCTGTTTCTTCAGATATACCGGGCTGCTGGGAATTTTCGCCAATCACCAGTTCTTCATTGGTAATCTGATAGCTAAAATCCCTGGTTTTAGAGAGATAAAACATGATTTCTTCCAGCGTATTGTTGGAAAATGCTCCCGTGAGCCGATACTTTTTAGCCTCTTCGCTGCGAAAAACGACTTTCTTACCAAAGTTACGTGCTAACTGCTGTGCAATCTCCTCCAGTGTCATCGACTTGAAAATCAGGCGACCCTCAATCCAGGCTTTGTCGTCCGTGCTCTGGGTAGCTTGCGTGATAAGCCTACCTGAGCGAAAACTATAAAGGACTTTCTGATTAGGTCTGAGAAATACTGTATCACTAGTTAGCTGTGTTGCTGCTTTGGGAATGAAAGCCACCTTTCCGGTAGCTACCGAGGTTTCAATCTTGTCTTCATCTTCATATGCCCGAATGTTGAACGAGGTACCTAATACCCGCACTGTACCCTGTGTCAGGTGAATAATAAAAGGCTTGGAAGGATTTTTCCGAATGTCAAAGAAGGCTTCTCCATACAGATGTACTTCCCGTGTCTTTTCATTAAACGCCTGCGGATAAGTTATCCGACTATCGGCATTGAGCCATATCTTACTACCGTCGGGTAACTCAATGGTACTTTTTACCCCTTTCGCATTTTTCTTTTCAATCAAAGAAATATGGCTACTCAAACCACTATACTGATACCCTACCCAAGCGCTAAACAATACAAGTCCGACAATAGCTGCAGTTGATAGCCATCGCCACACTGACCAGGATGTTTTACCTATACTAATAGCACTATCTTTCTCTTCCACAAATTCTGCTTCGGCTGGTAAGGCATGGATCTGACGCATTACTTTTTGCAGAGACACTTCTACATTGACCGTGCTGGTTTGTGTACGATCATTCCAGAATTGCTCAAGCAACTGTAGTTTCTGCACCATTGCCGGATGAAGTATCAGCAATGATTCCAGTTCAGTTGATTCGTCAGAAGTAAGGGTACCCGCAAGTTTTCGGGTAAAGAGGTAAAGTATTCGTTCTTCGTTCATACTAATATTAATGGCGGACGTCCATTAGTATAGACAGGGAAACGAAGAAGATTACTTACAAGCAGTCAGAAAAAAATTAAATAAAATCCAAAAATAGTATCAAAAGCACAATAGAGCTCTCTGGAGGCAGTATAGAAGAAGAACCAGGAAGCTTAGAAGACCTTGTACTGGTATCCATATAATTATCTAATGACTTGTGCAATTTTTTCATAGCACGAAACAGCTGAGTTTCTACCGTACGTGGTGACAGATCCAGTATTTCTGCTACCTGCTTGTAACTCATACCTTCTTCTTTGATGAGTTTAAAAACGGTACGGCACTGGTCTGGTAATTCCTCAACGGCTTGCATGAGCAATTCATAAATCTGACGCCATTCCAGTATTTTTTCGGGATCATCTGTGTTGACAATCTCAATCTCACCACTTTCGGGTTCAAGTGAAATGTGAAAAGGGGAACGCTGAGACAGGTAATTAAGAGACTTATTACGAGCAGATACAAACAGATAAGTTTCCAGATTCTGAATTTTAAGTACTTCACTACGACGATGCCACAATTTTAGCATAATGTCATTTACCAATTCCTCGGCTGTTTCCCGATTGTGAACATACATCTTGGTAAACTGGAACAAGCGCATAAAAAACAAACGGTACAAAGCGGCAAAAGCTTCCTGGTCGTTATTGCAGATTCGTTCCTGCAAATCTCTGATTTGTATCGTATTAAGTTTCATATGCAGCCAAAGACAAACGAATTGTATCAACTAAAACACTGCAATATCTCTAAAATAAAATTAAAAATGGAAATAATTGCATAAAATCTATTTCACTACATTTCTCATCCTAGAATCATGACAGCTTTTTAGCATCTTCTTCTAACTCAATAGTTTGAAAATCATAGCTTATTGTTTGATTTCTGTAAGGTTAAAACCTATCAGAGGAGTACTTTTATAGTACCCTATCTATTTATCAAACAAGTAATTATGGCTAAGTTTAGTCTGAAAATTAATGGAAAAATCCGACAGGTAGATCTTGATCCTACTACGCCTCTCCTTTGGGTTTTGCGAGATCATCTGAATTTGCCAGGCACCAAGTATGGCTGTGGCATCGGAATGTGTGGAGCATGCACTGTTCATCTGGATGGAGTAGCCGTTCGTTCCTGCCAACTCCCTGTCTCCGTAGTAAATAAACAGGAAGTTACAACGATTGAAGGATTGTCTGTTACGGGTGATCATCCTGTACAACAAGCCTGGATTGACCACGATGTGGCTCAGTGTGGGTATTGCCAGACTGGTCAGATTATGAGTGCAGCGGCATTATTGAAAAGTAATCCCAATCCTACCGATGAAGAGATAGAAACCTCTATGAGCGGCAATATCTGCCGTTGTGGTACATATCTACGTATTCGGGAAGCCATTAAATCGGCTGCTAAAAAATAGTCTTACAGTCTTTCATTTTGCTTATAATCGAAAAAGATGGAAAATACATATAGCAGGCGTTCCTTTCTGAAATCTTCCTTACTCTCCAGTGGTGGCTTATTGTTAAGCTTTACCTGGTTGTCAAGCTTTCGTTCTGCTGACAAGATGGAAGAATTACAGCTTTCCGAACAATGGAATCAGCTAAGTGGATATATTAAAATTACTCCAGACAATGTGATCAAAATCATGTGTCCTAATCCAGAGTTTGGACAAAACGTAATGACCTCATTACCCATGATGATTGCAGAGGAACTGGATGCAGACTGGAAAAATGTAGTGGTTGAGATCGCACCATTTGACTCTTCCCTATATGCTCGCCAGTTTAGTGGAGGTAGTCAATCAGTACGGCAAGCCTGGAAGCCACTGCGTACAGTAGGAGGGGCTGCCCGCCAGATGTTACAGCAAGCGGCTGCACAAACCTGGGGTGTCCCAGTAAACGAAGTAATGACAAAAGCAGGTGTGTTGTCACATGCAAGCGGAAAAACTGCTACGTATGGAGAGATGAGCAGCAAAGCAGCAGCGATTCCTGTACCCAAAGATATTAAACTGAAAGAAGTGAAATCCTTTGACATTGTTCGCAAAGCACAAAAAAATGTTGAAGGCAAAAAAATAGTTACCGGCAAACCTTTGTTTGGTTTAGATTATCAGCAGGAAGGTATGCTCATTGCGATGATGGTTCACCCACCTGCTTTTGGCATGCAGTTAAAATCGTTTGATGCGTCGCAAGCACTAAAAATGCCAGGTATTACAGCAGCTTTTACCATTGATGTATTTCCGGATACCTATGCAAAAGATAGTTTTGACACATGCTCCTTTAATGAACTGGTAGTTGTAGTGGGTAAAAGCACATGGGAGGTAATGAATGCCCGCAAGAAGCTGAAAGTCGAATGGATGCCTTTGCCGGAAAAGAAAGAAACTGTAAATATGTTTGGACGTAAAGTCGAACAACTGGTTCCGGCAGGGCTTGAAAACACAAAGGGGCATCTGGAAAAAATGAAAGAGATGAGTGCTAAATCTGCCAAGCTGTTACGAAAAGACGGTGATCCGGAAACAGCTTTCAAAAATGCGGCAAAAGTAATCGAACGCACATACACAGCACCTTTTCTGGCTCATAATTGCATGGAGCCTATGAACTTCTTTGCCCATGTCACTACCGAAAAAGCATTACTGGCAGGACCACTTCAGGCTCCCGAATTTGCAGAAAGAACTCTTTCAGCACGATTAGGCTTGCCAATAGAAAAAATTGACATACAAATGACCCGGATGGGTGGTGGGTTTGGACGCAGAGCCTATGATCATTATCTGGTAGAAGCCGCCTTGATTTCTCAGAAGGCGAAAGCACCTGTTAAACTCATCTATACCCGTGAAGATGATATGACCTATGGTATCTATCGCCCCATGTATACGGCCACTTATCGTGCAGCATTGGATGCCAATAAAAATCTGATAGCCTTTCATGTCAAAGGAGGAGGTATTCCTGAACATCCGGTGCATGCCAATCGTTTTCCGGCTGGAGCCGTGGATCACTATATGGTTGAAGGTTGGGAGATTCCGTCCAATATAACTGTTGGAGCTTTTCGGGCTCCCGGCTCTAATTTTAATGCGGCAGCTGAACAATCGTTTTTAGACGAACTAGCAGAAGCAATGGGAAAAGATCCTATTGAAATGCGTCTGGAACTATTGAAAAGGGCAAAGGAAAATCCGGTAGGAACAAACAATGAATATGATGCGGATCGGTATGCAGCTGTTTTGCAATTATTGAGGGAAAAATCGGGTTGGGGAAAATCCGAAAACGGCAAATACGGTCGAGGTGTAGCAGCTTATTTTTGCCACAACTCGTATGCTGCTCATGTTGTAGATATGGTTATGAAAAATGGACAACCTTATGTTGAAAAAGTAACCAGCGTGGTAGATTGTGGCATTGTTGTCAATCCAGATGCTGCCACTAATATGGTACAGGGTGCCGTTGTAGATGGTATTGGCAATGCATTGTATGGGGCGTTGACTCACAAGGAAGGGGCTCCTGAACAGAGTAATTTTCATAATTACCGTATTATTCGCAATAATGAAGCTCCTAAAAAAATAGAGGTTCACTTTATTCAGAGTGAAGTTGACCCTACAGGTTTGGGAGAGCCACCCTTTCCTCCTGTATTTGGGGCTGTAGCCAACGCTTTGTACAAAAGCACAGGCAAACGATTTTATAATCAACCCTTCAGTACAGAGTTTTCCAACTCGTAGAAAACACATCAGGATTCTGAATACAATGGTTCAGAATCCTGATAAAATCTATTTAGAAAGTGCCTTAACAGATGCACTCTATTCTTCTTCTATGAATAAACATACATTCCAGTGCAACTATAATCCAGAGTAATATTCCAGGTAAATAGTTAGCTAACTATTTCTGAATCTGGAAGGATTGACGCCTACATGTTGTTTAAAAAAGTTATCAAAATGCGTGACTTCCGGAAATCGTAATGCATAGGCAATTTCTGATATCTGCCAGTTGCTGTGTTTTAAAAGAATCTTTGCTTCCTGCAGAATACGTTCGGCAATCAGGTGTGAAGTAGTTTTCTGAGTTATCATCTTTATCGCCCGGTTCAGATGGTTCACATGAATATTGAGTTGATTGGCAAAATCAGAGGCTGCCCGCAACTTTACCTGCTGATGGGCCTGATCAATTGGAAACTGTCGTTCCAGCAGTTCTAAAAATAGAGATACAATTCGTTGAGAGGCATTTAATTGTTGCTTTTCACTTCGGGCTGCGGGCTGTATTTTCATAGCAAAATGAATCAGTTCAAACACCAGATTGCGTAGCAGGTCATACTTGTGTGTATAATCTGAATGGATTTCTTCAAACATCCGTTCATAGATTGCATGTACTCTGCTTACCTGTTCGTCAGTCAGTTCAAAGATATGTGTGCCCTCCGGTTGAAAAATGGTATACTGAGCCAGATCGCCAAACTGATGGAAAAACTGCTGATTAAAAATACAGTAAAAACCCTGCCGGATATTGTCCAGATGTTCCCATTTATAGGGTATTTGAGGATTGGAAAAAGATAAGGCCTGTTTGTGTACTTCCACTACTTTATCAGCATAGTGCACCTTACTTTTACCAACAACGAACATAATTTTATAATAGTCACGTCTTTTGTAGGGAATAGAAGTGGGTTGTCCTTCCACTAAAGGCTCTAAGCGAAACAGGTTGAAATGCCCGATGCCATTGCCCATACGATCAGGCAATCGGTTAAACTTTTGCTTATATAATTCTTCCAGGGTTTCTACCTTGTTCATGGGATCAATGTTAAACTGTATAACAATAGTCTAGTGTAGCTGCAATGATCTCTGGAGTAATTGCTTATGTATGGCTAAAGCCCACATTGATTGTATGCCATAGACAGAAGGTAGTGGCTGGTTTGTAAAGGTTTGGTTTCGGTTCATATCAGGTAGAAATTAAAAAGTGGTAAAACAGCAGACTAAAGATCGTCAATCTATTTTACACACATATATATTTTAGACAATCGACAAATTGCCCCTACGATATAACATTGGGTGCCCGTTTATCGCAGTTGGGCGAGAAAATAAGTTGTTTGTCGAAAGGATATCCGGTTTGCGGATAAGAGAAGGCAGGCCAGATTTATATTCTGGCATAAGGAAATACTGAGTGGGGTATGCTTATCTCAAAGAGTAGCCTCTTTAAAAACCTGATCGCTTTGGGTATCACGATGATGGATAGGTCCCTGCCGCAATTTGAGAAAACCAGCCTGCCGACGGGTAAATCTACCCATGACTTCAGCTGTAATGGCCACAGCAATTTCATAAGGAGTTTCTGCTCCTATGTCCAGTCCTATCGGAGCATGAATCCGGTCCCAATCTTTATCTGAAAAGTATATCCCCTGATCGATAAATTCAGCTATCATTTTCTCAAACCGCTTTTTCGGTCCCAGGATACCAATGTAGGGAGTAGTAGTTTTTAGCAGTTTTTTCAGGATATCCCTGTCATACTCATAATTGTGAGACATAAGTACACAGGCAGTGTTGGACTGGACTACAAACTCCTGGTCTACAAATTCTCTGTGACAAAGTGAAAGCGTATCTGCCTGAGGAAAGAAAACTGGTGCAATATGGGCTACACATTCGTCAGTAACCGTTACGTTCCACCCCAGGTTCTTAGCCAGTTGACTCAGAGGACGGGCATCAAATCCACCTCCAAAAATTAGTAACTGAATGGGAGGTTGTATCAATTCAAGAAATATATCAAACGTCTCTTCGCCGACTGTATACTGTTGGGCTCTGGATTTTTTGGCTCCCAGCAACTCTATCAGGTCCTTTTCAAGCTGGAAGCAAAGGTCTGGATACTGAATATTTTCGTCTATGGCAAAGGTTTGTTTCACTACCATTTTTTTCCCAAGAAATGCTTCACTACCTGAAAAAATAGTAGCTACAGCAACCTCCTGCTGTAAATTAATCAGTTGCTTAAAAAAATGCATGGGATTAGCCATATCATCAGGGTCTACCGCCTCGAAGAGCACATCTATCACCCCATTACACCCTAAATTAATCCCAAGGCTTTTATTTTCATCATCCCTCGTATCATATGTAACACATAGAGGTGTTTTCTCCCGCATAACCTGGCGGGCTTTACGCAAGGCATCTCCTTCCAGGCATCCTCCACTGATAGAGCCAAACCATCTGCCATCATCAATAATAAGCATACGGGCACCAGGGCTTCTGTAAGAAGAACCTCTTACCTGAACAACAGTAGCCAGAGCCACATTTTGTTTACCCAGATCCAGGTTACGGTATGTTTCACAGATAGTATGCAGTTCATTCATAGTACTGTTATCCAGATTCCACTTTAACACAGATACAAAACTATAGGAATAACTCCTAAGAAAACAACGAAAATCAAACCAATTATTACGAAAATCAAACGAACAGGGCAGATTCAAAATAAGGCATCCACTGCTTTTGCCAATGGATGCCTTATTCATTAGTTATTCAAAGTAACCATATTAATAACAAACGGATATGTTACATCGCTTTTCTCTAATTAAAAAGTTTTATTTACATCCTGCCCTCTTCTTCATGTCGGCATCTGTAGTGTAGGTGTACATCACTTACCGACTCTTTGTTGTAAGTGTTGAGGATATCTGGCTCCCTGTACCTCTATAGTTGAAAATACATCCTCAATCTCCTGTAGATCCGCTTTAGTTAAAATTATCTGCGCAGCCTTCAGGTTTTCTTCCAACCGATGAATTTTGGTAGTACCTGGGATCGGAACAATCCAGGGCTTTTGAGCCAGCACCCAAGCCAAAGCTATCTGTGCAGGAGTGACCTGTTTCTTTTTGGCAAACTCCCTCAGCTTCTCTACCACAATCTGATTGGCTTTTCGATTTTCCTCATTGAATCGGGGCACTATATTGCGAAAATCCGTTGGGTCAAATTTAGTGTTTGCATTGATGGTACCTGTGAGAAAGCCTCTGCCAAGTGGACTAAAGGGAACAAAACCGATCCCTAGCTCTTCCAGTGTAGGAAATACTTCTTTTTCAGGTTCTCTCCACCAGAGAGAATATTCACTTTGCAGCACTGTAACAGGTTGCACTACATGTGCTCTGCGGATGCTTTCTACCCCTGCTTCAGACATACCAAAATATTTTACTTTTCCTTCTTTGATCAGCTCCTTCACTGTTCCTGCTACATCCTCTATGGGTACAACCGGATCTACACGATGTTGATACAAAAGGTCAATCCGGTCTGTTTTTAATCGTTTGAGCGCTGCCTCTGTCACATTCCGGATGTTCTGTGGGCTACTGTCCAGGCCCAAATCCGTTTTTCCATTCTTGAATCCGAATTTGGTTGCAATCACCACCTGATCCCGAAACGGTGCCAGTGCCTCGCCTAAAAGCGCTTCATTTGCAAAGGGGCCATAGGCTTCGGCAGTATCGAAAAAAGTAACACCCAGTTCGAACGCCTTGCATAGTAATTTGATAGCATCTTCTTTACTTGTTTCAGGGCCATATCCAAAGCTTAACCCCATACAACCCAAACCGATTGCGGAGACTTCCAGTCCGCTGGTTCCTAATCTACGTATTGGCAATTGTGCAGACATAACCTATAGATTTAAAATGATGGTACAAAAGTAACTTCACCTCCAAACACAAAATAATGAAAATCAAATAACTTCCTACGGAAATCAAACAATTTTCGCAGGAAGTTAGTCAGAGCAAAATTACTGCTATAGCTTAGGAGAAATTTTTGATTCCAGTCAATCGGTAAGTCAGATTGTGTATGAGTTAGGACCTCATGGCAAATAGAGTTCGGTTTCCGAGCAAAAGCACACTCCAGATCCAAAGGCCGCTGGTCTTGTCACGCCTGTCCCACCGTAGCGGAAAGATTGTTTTAGAAGGACAAAAACCAACGAAAGTGATTAGTTTATTTCAACAAAACAGTCTTTCCTGACTGAGCAGAATTTTTAGCAGCTTCCAGGATTTCAACTACCGTTACATTGACAGGCAATTCGTACAAATCATTTTTGTCCAGTTTTAATCTGCCTCGTACTACATCTGCCAGAACAGAGAAAGGATCTGTGAATGGAGCCGGACGGGGTTCTATTTTCTTTCTTTCTTCAGGTGCTTTCTCCTGCAAACGTTCTCTGATCGTTACAGGATCTACTGCCACTGCATACCCCATCGTTCCATATACTTCCATATCCTTACGTGAGAAAGTCCAGTTCCAGGATGCCTGGATAATACATTGTGCTTTGGCATATTGTAAAATAATGGTAGCCTCATCATCTACTTTCTCATAAGCGTTGGGTTTGTTCTGGTGAGTAACAGCTGTCACAGAAACAGGCTTCTCCCCTTTTAGCAACCAAGTCATCAGATTGGCTCCATAACAGCCAAAATCAAACAAAGCACCTGCCCCATTTTTAGCAGGCTCGGTTAGAATATCAAAAAACTCCTTACTCACTCCAATCTCCTTAGGCCCCTGATGTCCATCATTAACCATTACTTTTCGGATTTCTCCTAGTTTCCCTGCCTGATACAAATCGTTGATATATTGGTTGCTCGCATACCAGGAAGTTTCAAAGTTGGTCAGCACTTTAATATTGTTTTTCTCTGCCAGACTTTGAATTTCCTTTGCATCTGCCAAAGTCGTTGCCAACGGTTTTTCAACCATTACATGGATTTTTCTGGGAGCACAGGCACGTACAACCACAATGTGATCACTGATGGCACCAAAAGCTGACACGGCTTCTGGCTTTGTTTGATCCAGCATTTTAGTCAGATCATCAAAAAACAGACTCTTATCAAGCTTGTACCGGGTCATATAGCGACTAACCAGATTGGGATTGGGCTCGTAGATACCTACAATTTTCGTATCATTTTTGCTCTGACGATTAAATGCCCAATCTACGTGCCCATGGCTTAATCCGGCAATTGCCAAACGAACAGGGTTTTGTGCAGTAGCTTCTATGACAACCATAGCTGAAAAAAGAATAATCAATACATACTTCATACGGCTCATGAGTGGTGATGTTATCGAGAGTAGTTTAGATACGTTGAAACAGGAACCAGAATAGTAGGTTCTATTGAGACACTGTAAATTAAACTGAACTAAGCGATAGATCACATCATTTCCAACTAACTTTTTTCAAAGCAGTTCAATTAGCGTATACACTTTCTCTGAGCCAACTATTTTTATAGTGATAGTTGGATGCAGATTATAGCATAAAAGACCAGAAGTGAATGGAGCTATTTCACTCCTGGTCTGTAAAGGGTATTACATCTCAGGGCCTCTTATAGTATCCTCAACAATCTTTTGAAAATTAAGTAATAGAAACTCTAGTTTGGATGGATCGCCAAATGCATTATATTGCTTATTCTCTATCTTAAAACCATAGAAATCACCTTCCTGTTTTTCAAAGTATTGATAAGGAATGACCACATCTTCTAAAGCTGTCTCCTCTAAATCTATTGTAACATTCCATACTGGATTATCCAGTGTCTCAATTTTAATTCCAAAGCCATGTTCCCAATCCCCATTACATTCATTAGCATACCAGTCCTCAAGCCATTTTAAAACATTCATATGACAAATGATTAATTTGATGATTAGTAAGCTTTGAACCCAAAAGCATTTAGCATCTTATCAAAAATCTTTGTATTCGGATAGATGCCTGAAAAAGCTTCAGATCCAGGGCCATAGGCAAAGACAGGGATCATCACGCCAGTATGGTGTTTGGTCACAAACTGACCTTCTACCTTCCCGGTTTTCATATCACCCCCTACCAGTGCAAAACCACCTGTCTCATGATCGGCTGTAACAATCACCAGGGTATTTCCATCTTTCTGAGCAAAATCCAATACTGCTCCGATTACCTTATCAAAATCAAGCATTTCATTAACGATATACTGAGTATCATTGGCATGTCCACCCCAGTCAATCTGAGAGCCTTCTACCATCAGAAAGAACCCTTTTTTGTTTTGAGTCAGTAGTTGAAGAGCTGTTTGGGTAGATTGAAGCAACTGGTCGCCTCTGCCTTCTGAAAATTTAGGCAATTCTTCATCTGCCAGAAAACCTGCCAGCTTGCCCGATGTGGTTTTAGTCACCTCAGAAAGTGAACTGGCAATCTGGTAATTTTTGGCCCGAAGACTATCTACCAGATTCTTTCCATCTGCCCTTTGAGTAAAATGTTTTCGGCCACCACCAATGAATACATCCACATCTGTTTTCAGGAAATCAGCGGCAATTTCTTCTACCATAGTCCGCTTCGGCTGATGGGCAATAAAAGAAGCTGGTGTGGCATGTGTCATAGAACAAGTCACGACCAAGCCCGTAGACAACTTATTATGTTCCGCAATTTCCAGTATAGTAGGCCGGGCATGATTGGTAGAATCAACACCAATGGCTCCGTTATTAGCTTTATAGCCAATAGCTAAAGCAGTTGCCCCTGCCCCTGAGTCGGTTACATAATCATCGGCAGACTGATTTTTATGAAAGCCCACATAGGGGAATCATTCCAGATTCAAAGAACCTTTGTTGGCCGTAAGGCCAGCATAAATCTGTGCAGCTCCCATGCCATCCCCAATCAGCAGAATAACATTCTTAGGGTGTTTGGACTTCGCATTTTTTTGAGCAAAAGAAGGACAAAGAGTAAGAAACGGGATAGTAACTAGTAGGGTTGAGAAAAAACGTATCTTCATTCGGGTTAAGTGGTTAAATGAAAATGTAAGATGTTGCCGACAGAAACCGGACAGTCCAGCTTACATTGAGAACTCTTTTTTGCAAAAGGTCAAAAGTAGAACCTGTCATCTAAAAATCAGAATTTTTAATTTTATCAAAATGTGAATTCACATTTCTATTTGATTACAAGTAAAGTTGCCCACTGACGACAATCTATTGATAGAAGTGCTATAACCGTTTTTTAAAAGTAAGCCATATTGAATAACGAGGCCGATGGGATATATGAAACCTTGACACTAAGAGATACCCATAAGTGGATTACTATGCACATTGTGGTAAATGGATCAAGAACCTATACATCAATGAGGCAAAGTACACAACATTGGTAGTTGAAAAGATGAAAAGCAAAACACCAATGGTGCTATTATGTTGCGGAGTATGATTCGAAAAATAGGGTAGTCAAAAGACTTGAAGGTGAGTAAAAAATAGAAAAACATTATCCTTGAGAGCTTGTTACAATTTCATAGCTAGTAAATTCTTCAAACACAACGCCTCGTAAATTTGCTTCTTCTATGGCTTCTTTAACATTTTCACTTACAATAATATTTTTACCTTCTCCCCACAACACCTCATATGGCTGTTGATAAAAAGCCTGTACAGGTGCTACACGCGTATCAAAATCTCTTTCACTAATTTCTTTGTCGGCTTCTTTATAATGTTCCAGCGATACAATTTCTCCCATTGAGTAAGTGCTGACTAGTTGCGGATCATTAAAGTAGTTTTCAAAAATACCAAATACCGTTTTTGGATAAAAAAGTTTCTCTTCCATTTCTCTTAACCTCAAATGAAAGACGAAATAAGCCTTTTCCTGATCACTGTCATTGAAGTAGTTGGTAGTACTGGCTGGGTAAAATCGATGTTCAGGGCAACAAAATTGTTCTACTATACATTTTAGTGTTGGCGACACGATCAGAGCCTGAGCCATTGGTTGTGGTGCCATCTCCAAAGAAACATCATGTTGCCAATCCAACACATCATTGTATACTACTGTAGAAACCATCCACTGCTTACCATTTTTAGCTTAATTAATTCGGGGTCAAGCCAAAAGCTGTCATATGTTATCTTTTCTCTTAAGTGAAGCTTCTTTTCTTCTTCCAAAGGCAACATAGCTTTCCATTTAGAAGCATAAAAATTTGTTTTTAAGCTGTAGTATTTCATTAAGAGTTCTTCAAGTAAAATACGGATCAGATTGAACTCGAAAATTAACAGACTTTATATTTATTTCCATTTTTTTTTCATTTGTATAACACTTTTGTTTGGGTTTGGTTGGTAAAAATCTTATAATTTCATATAAGGCAATACTATCTTATCAGCGTTTTCACAACGTTCATTATCTAAATGCGTTAAAAAGCAAGCGAAGTATGTCTCTGAATTCAAACCTGGAACCAGATATGATACAATCGTAAATGCTTCAGTATACATTGAGTAGATACATGTTTATAATCTTTCCAGTGAACATATGTATAGTTTAATTCTAAAAGAAAGTGTACTAAAAAAGGAGGTAGCAGAAGTGTTGCAACAGTTTTTTACTGTTTCTGAAAATGAAGTTACTTATATAGACTATACCAAGAGTCAGGATAACAGGATTCTATTTGAATATAATCCTTTAAAGGGCAATTATCAGGTAGAAGTTCTGATTTATACAGTAAAGTCTGTTAATTCAATGGATTTGGCAACCTCCTTTGCGAAAACATTGAAGCAGAATGTCTTAACTAGTTGCGCCTCCCATAATCCTTATATATGGACCAGGATTAGTCCTGATGGAACTTTTTGTGAAGTACAACAAAAAATAAATTTTCTTGATGAAGATTTTTTCCAAATAAGAGAAGAATAATTATACATTCAGGATTGATCCTTCCTCAGATATATATAAGGCAGCCTTTAAAAGTTGCTGATTAATTTTTGCCGTAAATAGCCCTATAAAATGTCGTATTTACACTCGCGTTCGACCACTTAAATACCCAATTTTACAACCCTAAACAAATCATGAAAAAATGAGAAAGATTATTGCATTTATGCACATATCGCTTGACGGTTTTGTAGCAGGACCAAACGGAGAGATGAACTGGATTAAGGTTGATGAAGAAATTTTTGATTATGTCGGGAAGCGGATAAGTAAAGGCGATACTGCCTTATATGGACGGGTAACGTATGAGATGATGGAAAGTTACTGGCCAACTGCAGGAGACAAGCCAGATGCATCTAAACACGATATTGAACATGCAAAGTGGTATAATAAAGCCCACAAGGTTGTTTTATCAAAAACAATGAACGACATCGATTTGACGAATACAAAAGTTATTAGTGATAACCTTGCGAACGAAATACATAAACTAAAACAATCCAGCAATGGTGAAAGTGCAGACATACTGGTTTTTGGCAGTCCGACAGCCACCCATGCGCTTATTCAGGAGAACTTACTCGACGGCTACTGGCTCTTTGTGAATCCTGTTATTCTTGGACAAGGTATTCCATTGTTTACCGGTATCAAAGACAAAGTAAACCTGAAACTATTGACTACTCATCGCTTTGCCTGTGGGGTAACTGAACTAAATTACATAGTGGAGAGACAATAACACACCCACTAATACCAATAAAAATACTCTAAAGATGGGTCTACATTGCAAAATCACTTAATTGCTTAAGTTCTTTTAACATACTACAAAGTAGACTTGGATTTTCACTAATAGTATGGAATATAACACTGAATATATACGTATCCATTATGCCTTAATGCAGGCATTTATGATTAATGCCGGATCAAATATTTTGGACGTAAGCTATGTAGTACAAGAGAAAAACCTTACTATTCAGATTGTATTACTGGAAGAAACCGAACTTGGAGAACATAGTAAAGTCAAAATTTACAAGGACTTGCCTGACTATAAAATAGCTTTTGAAAAGATATTTCTGACAAAAGAAAAGTTCAACGAAACAAAAGGGGAATGGCAGCCTAAATATTATACCTGGATGTACCATCTTCTTTTTTCCAAAAGTGAGGTTATATGAACGATATCTATATGAAATATCAGGCATGTCTGCTTTGTGATGCATTACACAGGAACATAAATGACAATTTTTTAAGTATTTCCTTTGAGCTAGCAGAAAATCAAGATATTCGGATACGAATAATTTTAAAAAACAAGACAGAAGTAGAAGAAGAGTATATAGGTGATCTATTGGGCGAATTTGAAGCACAACAGGGAGAAAATAATATAGCTGATATAGAAGTTTATGTAAATGAAATAACTGACCCTCTACAACATATTGTATTTCAGTGTTGATTCACAGGTACCAAGTTTTTCCTTCAATAAACTTTATATAATGCCGGGTTGCAGCCATCGTATTAGATTACGATAGCTGCAACCCGGCATTATACTATGTTCACAAATGACTCTCAATGTTAAATAACTAAAAACAGATATGAGAAAGATAATTGCAGCAATCAATATGACAATTGATGGATTTTGTGATCATACAGCATCAGAGCCAGATGAAGAAATACATCAACATTATCAGGAACTATTAACCAACTCAGGTGTGATTCTATATGGCAGAATAACGTATCAACTGATGAAATTCTGGCAAGATCTGGTAAAAAGTCCTTCCGGTGAAAAATCAATGGACGACTTTGCTTTGGCGATAGACAAAATTCCAAAAATCGTCTTTTCACATACGCTCAAAGAAACCGAATGGGATAGTGCCCAACTAGCCAGTCAACCTATTGAAGATGTAGCGTTGGCCCTCAAACAACAATCAGGTAAAGACATTTTAGTGGGCAGCCGGAGTTTGATTATACAGCTCATGAAACTAAATTTGATTGATGAATACCAACTGTGTGTTCATCCGGTTGTGGCAGGAGGCGGTTTGCCATTATTTGAAAACATAAATGACAGGGCTATTTTTGACCTCATAAAGACTAAAACCTTTGGTGGTGGAGCTGTACTACTCTACTATACCCGCAAAAAATGATGGTATTATTTTAAAGGCATAAGTGAGCAATCTAGTCAAGCAAATATATACCAGATAATAGAAATTACTCCATGGTCTACAAACTAACACCAGAAATTTTAGAGCAGCTCGGTTTCAAAAAAAATAGTAGTATAACCCTGAACAATAGATATCCGTTTCCTACAGCAGACGCGATTTCATGGTCAGTTAATGATATTTTAATAGAACTGGTAAATGGAAATCAATTTTTAATCTCAAATCCTGCAGTTGACAAAGCACTTCAAATTTACAACGCCCGAGATATCTACGAATATTTTGATGCGTGTTCAGTTCCATACACACAGCAGATGGTAGAGTATGCCAATAAATAACAATCTCCAAATAATACATAAAGACCGGAGATATTCTTCAAATAATTAGGACAGAATGCGAAAAGATCATCCCCACCATTAGTGTTAATAAGGCATACAATATATATGATAATCTTAAATAGATTTTTACTACTAATAGCATTTATATTATTAGTCTCTTGTGAGAATAGCAGAGAGTGTGTTTTTATTGTTGAACCATCCAATGAGGAATGTGATGATTATAAGCTTATATGGAGGATTGATTCTGTAATTACAGGTAATAAGTATGACACTAATAAGCAAATTTATTTACTTACCAGTAAAAGGGATTATGAAGATACCACCAGAAAGCATAACTATGTGGTTTATGGAGAACTTTCAAATAAGAGAATCAAAGAAGAATATACTGATTGTGGCACCGTATCTAGATTTATTGACAGAAAAGTTATAGACTATTCAACAAATCGATAATTCCTTCCACAGTTTTACGAAAACCAGCATCAATAACACATAAAGATTTTGATTGAATGAGCTTGGTGAGCAGAAGTATGGTCGGCCAATAGATTGACCAGTATTCGGATAGTTGTCGAGTTTGAACAGAATATCAGTCATTCTATAAAATGACCATACTTACAGTCAACATTAAAAGTGAACAGAGTTCGAATATTTCTTCAACGTGACTGGTATTCCAGTCAAAACAAAAAGTGAACAGAATACCAGTCATTTTACAAAGTGATTCGATTTCTGTTCACTTGCCTTGCTGAACGTTTTTCCGATCACTTATCCTTCGATAATGAAAGTGACCATAGTTCCAATCAGCCATCCATGTTGACCATACTTCGGATATTTTTCTTATATGACTAGTGTTCCGGTCGCTATTCAGTATAACAATAACTCCAGTCACTGTTTGCAACAATACTCTGGCTGTTACTGACGCTCTTCTATAAGATTTTCTGATAAGTCTGGTAGCCTGCTCTTAGATTTTTGACGTAAATCACCCGTTAAGATGTCGCAATTATACACCTATTAGTAGGTACTGGTTTCAGATATTTGTACCAGAAAAAAGACAGTCACTTTCTAATTCTAAAAATGTTACTATGCGAAAATTGAAATTACAAGTACAAATGAGTCTGGATGGGTTTGTAGCTGGGCCTAATGGCGAGCTGGATTGGATGTGGATTGGCAAAAGGGATGAGGCTATATTACAGCGTGTAATCGAGCTGGCGGGCACCTGCGATACCATATTACTAGGGCGCAAGATGACACGCGGCTTTATTGATCACTGGGAAAATGTACTCGATAATGAACCTCAAAGCAATGAACAACCGCTAGCAAAGCAAATGGTTGGCATGCGGAAGATTGTTTTTACTCACACACAAACAACTATTAAAGGAAGAAACCTGGAAGTAGAAAATGGAGATGCCGTAAAGGCAGTACAGGCACTGAAACAACAATCAGGCAGAGATATCATGGTGTATGGAGGTGCTTCTTTTGTCAGTTTCCTGATCAGCCAGAATTTTGTGGATGAATATTATATCTTTCAGAGACCGATTGCCATTGGCAATGGACTTTCTATTTTCAAAGAGCAAACAATTTTAGAACTTGACAGTTCTATTACCTATAAAAATGGTACAACACTTCATAGATATCTACCTGTATAGGTAGAGTACAGCCTAGGAGTCAGGTCAACTTGACAAGACTGATTGCTGGCATTAAAGCAGGAAATCGGAGAGATCATCCTTCACCCACAAAATTTTCAATATCAAAAAATACAGTAAATGTAATTTTGGATGCCCGACCAACATTCAATGTAATTATCTGCTTCTCAATTCCATACATAGATTCTTGAAAAACATACGGAGAGACATCATCGGTTTTCAGATTTCCTTTAGTCACAGACACCGTATCTTTTCCTTTGAGTGATACTATTTCCATATTGTATCTCTGACTTGATTTTAAATTAGGAAACCTGAATTCATACAGGATGTGTCTGTGTGGATCTGCTAGGGAATCATCTCTTATAAACTTTTTGTAGTGAAGTTCAGAGCCACTCTTTACATTTTTCCAACTCTTGAAAGAGGCAGCCTCTCGCCTTTCCATCAGAGAAAAATTAAGCTGTGTTTCATTTTGTTCTAATTCCACAAAAGACCAGAAGCTGAACACAATAAGAAAACCGATGACCCAGCGCATACGAATAGCTTGTTTTGGTTGATAAGAAGTATTCATAACAAAGAAATAAAATCATACCAGGCACCTCATTGGAGTGTTTCACTTCCTTGATAAACCTAAGGTAAAATGATACAAGAGACAGAAGACTATCAATGGGCTATCTAAAATAAAATCGCTCAGAAAACATCATTCGATAATCTTCCTCTGAAAGGGAGATTATTATTTTGGGATGGAAATACTACTTTCAGATTACTAGAAAAAGAACATTCTTTCTATAAAAGCAAAGAAAAATGCTATCCAAAGAACAGAGAGTGGTGTAACATAGTTTATATGATGATGTACCTAAAAGAATAAAATTGAGCCTTTCAAAGCTGAAATGCCGCAAGACTTCAAATCATAGGATAGAACGAATGTGAATAATTCCAAATCCGGAAGACAAAACATCCAAAACATATCGTATAAATATCAACAAATCAGTATACACTCAGAGAGGCTAATTGACTCCAGTTTCTTGTCAAGACTTGCCCAAATTGGCCATGTTGATTTAAAAGGATACAAGATTTTTCAAACTATGAAACTTGAACCGTCTGCTAAAGAGCATGACAGAACATTGTTAATAGTGATGGATGAAAGGTTACATGGCCTCAATGGAACTCTCACTTATTATGCCTATGGCAAAGGGGTTTCCGTTCCTGGCTTTACATCAGACTCAACAATGGAACAGACATACAACCTTAAAAAAGCTCAACTTCTTGTTGTGGACAATCATTTGCGTATTGTATATCGTGAACAATTGGATGTAACTACTGCCAGGGTCGACAAAGTCTTCTTGTATGGTGATGCAAACAAGCCAACGTTCGTTTTAACAAAAGATTATTCTCAAGGCTCAGGATCATACAATGGTCCCGTTTCTTTTTTTGGAGATAGATAAAAAAGGGATACACTATGTATTCGACAAAGGTGGATTTATGACAAGCCTGAAGAGAGGATGGTGTATTTCACATAGAATCACTCCAAAGGAAATACTCTATCAGCAAACAAATCCCAATTCCAATAACCCATCAGACGAAAGTAAGAAATTTATTATTTCCTATATCCGGTGGCATTACACAAATGGCCAATGGGTAAAGTCAAAAAAGGAAGAATATGGATTCTGGGAAAATTGGGAACAGGATACAGGTGTCGATATTGATGAGTTTTATTCTAAGTTTAGATAAACGTTGCAGATATCCATGCAAATTTTGTTAAAGCTATTATTCCAAGACACACACCTTACCTCCCACAACGCTTCGCTTCTGTTTTTTTGAAGTGAACAGAATACCAGTCTTTGACAATCGTGACTGGAAATATAGTCATTCTGTAAAGTGAACAGAGTTCGGATATTTTTTCAACGTGACTGGTATTCGGATATTTTTTCAACGTGACCATACTTCCAGTCAAACTGAAAAGCGACTGGTATTCCAGTCAAAACAAAAAGTGAACAGAGTTCCGGTCATTTTCAAAAGTGAACAGAATACCAGTCAAAAGTAAAAATGATTCGAAGTATGGTCAATTCATTTGCTGAACAGTTTTCCAGTCATTCGGCCATCAATTACCATTTTGACCATAGTTCCAGTCAATCACCCATATTGACCATACTTCGGATATTGTTGTCACATGACCTGAATTCCAGTCACCATTTGGATTACTCCAGACACTGATTACTTACGGTACTGTTCATCTGTTACTTTCTCCATCCAGTCAACAACTTTGCCGTTTAGATTTTCCTGTATGGCTATATGAGTCATTCCGTTGGTTGGAGTAGCACCATGCCAGTGCTTTTCGTTCGCCTCAAACCATACGATATCGCCCGGATGGACTTCCTCAACAGGCCCACCGTCCTTTTGCACCCAGCCACAACCTGCAGTAATAATTAACGTTTGTCCCAGAGGATGTGTATGCCAGGCCGTTCTTGCTCCCGGCTCGAAGGTAACGCTGGCGGCAGCTGCACGTCGGGCCTCATTGGGATCAAACAATGGATCTATACGTACAGCTCCACTAAACCAATCTTCCGGTCCCTTTGCAGAAGGTTTTGAACCAATTCGTGTTATTTGCATAGTATTCTGATTTACCTATTCTGTGTAATTGAACATATGTATCTATGTGATTAAGCAAAACAGAATCACATAGAAAAATCTGCGTTACTTCTTCCCAAATACAGGAAATTTGCTGGACTCTCCATAATGCTCAATCTGTTCCATATTTTTTAAGAACTCCATATCCTCTTCAGAAATAACAAAGTCTACCTCTGCGTTGGCTTTCATACGCTCTGAATTGGAAGTTTTAGGAAGTGGAAGCAGATTCAGTTGCAGATCGTAACGAATACCTAACTGAGGTACCGAAACATTGTACTTTTCTGCTATGGCGGCTATTTTGGGATTCTTTACCAATTCGCCATGTCCGATTGGTGAATATGCCTCTACAAGAATGCCTTTATCCTGACAGTATTGAATCAGTTCTTTGGGTGTATTGCTAATATGTGCTAAAATCTGATTTGTCATTGGTTTGACAGAACAGGACTCAAGGATATTATCAATATCCGCTTTTTCGAAGTTCGAAAGGCCAATGGCACGAAGCTTGCCAGCTTTGTAAGCCTCTTCAAGTGCTTTCCATGCCTGACGATTTCCGTCAAAGTAAGGATCACTCCCATGAAATTTTGCCCAGGGTTTTGGACTGTGAATAATCATCATGTCAATATACTCAATCCCTAACTTGCGAAGAGATGCATCAATAGATGCAACAGCCTCATTGTATGACTTTACTTCCGCAGCAAGCTTGGTAGTCACAAAAATCTCTTCTCTCTTCACCCCACATGTTTTAACTCCTTCTCCAACTCCCCTTTCGTTCTGGTATGCCTGTGCTGTATCAATATGACGATAGCCTATCTGTACAGCATCTTTTACTGCCTGTACAACTGCTTCATTGTTTATCAACCAGGTTCCCAAACCTAGTTTGGGGATCTGAACGCCATTGTATAGCGTATAGGTTTCCTGTAAAATCATAGGTATTACCTCCTTTGTTTTATATGTTCAACTTACTTGAAATCAAATACTATAGTGTACTCATATGGCAGTTCAGTAATACTATTCTCTTTTGTTTATATCATTTTAACTACCATGCCTAACCAAACACAGGTAATGAATTCGTGCGCAAAGAGTATTCTGTAAATTGCTGAAGTTAACGGTATATTTGTTTTGTGTGCAGAATACATGTTAATATCCTATAATTAGTCGTTAAAATAAACGTATCGCAATATTCAGTTTAATCCTAGTTTTATAATGAATAAACTATTTACTAGATACACTGTTTTGCAAAAGTTCATTTTTTGTTCTGAACGACTATAAGTGAAAAAAATTCAGTTAATACCCCTATTGCCAGATAAAAGTATTGTTAAATGATTTACATATGAAAATGTACAAAGTATTCTTGTGTGCCACACTCTTTATTACTGTTTTGTCCCAGAGTTTTAACACCGCTCAGGCCCAAAATGGAGACCAGATACTGGATGGAATAGGGGAAACGGGAATGATTGCACGCTATGTATTTGATGGAGATGCCAAAGATTGGTCCCGAAATAATCTACATGCCAAAGTTCAAGGTAGTGGAGTCAAATTTGTAAATGACAATCGGTTTGGAAAAGTTTTGTCGCTCTCCGGAGAGAACAATACGTTTATTACAATTCCTGGAGAAGCATTAACAGATCTGGAATCAATTAGTATCTCAGGCTGGATCTATCTTCGTTCGAACCAACCCGGCCAACGTTTCTTTGATTTTGGAAAGGATGCTATCCACCATTTTTTTGCAGCTCCTGCTGGCACAACTACCCAGAAAGACTATCAGGCAGTGATAACCACAGAAAAAGCTACTAAAAGGGGGGCAGTTTCCACAGCTATCGAACTGAATAAGTGGGTTCACCTTGTTGTTGTGATAGATATTCCGTCAAAGTCGATGATCAGTTATGTAGATAGTAAGCCTGTCAGTGAAGCCAAAGATATCCCACTGGAATTAACAGATGTATTCGGAAAGCAAACAAAAGAAAAACTACTTTATATCGGAAAATCGCTTGTGTCAACAGATCCCTATCTGAATGCTCTGATATATGATTTTCGGATCTATCGGGTTCCTCTCACCAACCAACAGGTTGCCGACATTTATCGCAATGCACAAAAAGGACTCAATGTAGGTTCGGTAAATACGACGGCCAAGAAAGAAGATGACCTTCCACATTTTTCTCCAACAGAAGCCCAATTGTATACCGCCTATTTAACTCAGGTGGCTGATGTAAAAGTAGAAACAGAAACAGGAAATCTGCCAAGATTGCCAAGTCATGTACCAGGAACGTACAAGAATAACCAAAAAGGTCCGGATGTACGTGTTATCTGGCCTGCTCCTATCGACAATACGGCAGTTAGTAAGCCCGGAACCTATACTGTGACTGGACATGTAGCAGGGACAAATTTTCAGCCGAAAGCATTTGTAACCATAAAAGATCCTGGCAAGTCTGCCACACCAGCTTTAAAACTGGAAACTTTTGATCTGGCCCAGGTTTCTCTAAAAGATGATCCTGCCGGACACGAAACAAAGTTTCTCGAAAATCGCGATAAGTTTATACAAACACTCGCCAAGACAGATCCTAACTCCTTTCTCTATATGTTTCGCCATGCGTTTGGCCAGAAACAACCCGAAGGAGCCACACCTTTGGGAGTATGGGATAGTCAGGACACGAAACTAAGAGGACATGCTACAGGGCATTACCTTACAGCCATTGCACAAGCGTATGCAGGCACAGGATATGACAAGGATCTTCAAGCCAATTTCTCCCAAAAGATGGAGTATATGGTCAACACCCTGTACGATTTAGCCCAATTATCCGGCAAGGCCAAACAAGCAGGTGGTGCACAGGTGTCAGATCCGACAGTAGTACCTTATGGACCGGGAAAGTCTGCATATGACTCAGATCTTAGCGATGAAGGTATTCGTACCGATTACTGGAACTGGGGAAAAGGATTTATCAGTGCCTATCCTCCGGATCAATTTATCATGTTGGAAAAAGGAGCCAGATACGGCGGACAGAAAACTCAGATTTGGGCACCATACTATACCTTGCATAAAATTCTGGCTGGCTTACTGGATGTATATGAAGTGAGCCATAATAAAAAAGCACTTGAAACAGCTATGGGCATGGGAGACTGGGTATATGCCCGCCTGAGTAAGGTGCCCACAGATACCCTTATAAAAATGTGGAATACCTACATTGCCGGTGAGTTCGGAGGCATGAATGAAGTAATGGCACGCATGTACCGGATTACAGGTAAGCAGGAGTATCTGAAAACAGCACAACTATTTGATAATATACGGGTGTTCTTTGGCGATGCAAATCATTCACATGGACTGGCCAAAAATGTAGATATGTTTCGTGGATTGCACGCCAATCAACATGTACCTCAGATTGTAGGAAGTATCGAAATGTATCGGGTTTCTCAAAATCCTGATTATTACAAGATAGCCGATAACTTCTGGTATAAAGCAGTCAATGAGTATATGTATAGCATTGGAGGCATTGCCGGTGCCCGTAATCCTGCCAATGCGGAATGTTTCATTAGTCAGCCGGGCACACTGTATGAAAACGGATTCTCATCTGAAGGACAAAACGAAACCTGTGCCACCTACAACATGTTAAAACTGACCAGCAACCTGTTTCTGTTTGACCAGCGGGGAGAGCTTATGGATTATTACGAACGTGCATTGTATAACCATATACTGGCTTCGGTAGACAAAGATAGCCCTGCTAATACATACCATGTACCTCTCAGACCGGGATCTGTCAAACAATTTAGTAATGCAGATATGACAGGTTTTACCTGTTGCAATGGTACAGCCCTAGAGAGTAGTACTAAATTACAAAATTCAATCTACTTTAAAAGCAAAGACAACCAGGCACTTTATATCAACCTATACATCCCGTCAACACTGAAGTGGAAAGAACGCAATATAACAGTGGATCAATCAACGAATTTTCCAAAGGAAGACAATACTCGTCTGACTATTAAGGGTAATGGAAAATTTGCTATCAATGTGCGTGTGCCAGGCTGGGCTACCAAAGGTTTTAATGTAAAAATTAATGGCAAAGAGCAAAAACTTCAGGCTAAGCCTGGCAGCTATCTGACAATAAGCCGCACATGGAAAGATGGAGATACAATAGAACTACAAATGCCCTTCCAGTTTCATCTCGACCCGGTTATGGATCAGCAGAATATAGCTAGTTTATTTTATGGACCTATACTGCTGGCAGCTCAGGAACCTGAAGCAAGAAAGGACTGGCACAAACTAACTCTGGATGCTGAAGATCTAGGTAAGTCTATACAAGGTGATCCCAAGCAGTTGCAATTTACTATTGATGGAGTAGTGTTTAAACCCTTTTATGAAACATACGGACGTCATTCCGTTTATCTGGATGTGACCTTAAAATAGGGTTGAACTGTTTTTTGAGAAAGAGTTACTAAATACCAAAGCCGATCCTTTGAAAGATCGGCTTTGTCGTTTATCCCTTCCGCATTTGTTTAAACTACTGCGTTAATATCCAAAGATACAACACCACTCCATGTTGCATTCGTAAGTATTTCTGGTTAAAATGCTTCTGCTACGCTCACATAAAACCCATTCGATTTTCGTCCGGAAGCAACATCCAGGCGAATGCTGAAGTTCTGCTTTCGAAGCATTCTCACCCGAATCCCTCCCCCAACAGCGCCTTTTACATCTGTTGGAGCCATCTCACCCAATTTTGACGCAACCTTTCCTACTCCTCCGAAAACAGCGAAGCCCACCCGAGGAAATAGAAAGTAACGCAACTCTCCCTGAATGACCCAGGCATGGTTATCACGGAATCGGCCAGTATAATACCCTCTCAATGTCCTGTTACCCCCTAATTGTGCCATTTGTTTAAATGGCGTTTCGCCTTCATTGATAGTAACAAGTACCTGTGTTGCCAATGTGAACTTTTTAGTAAGGGTATAATATTTACGCAGATCAAGTTTATAGGAGTGAAAGTGGGAATTTCCACCCAGATGAGAGTTGTAATATAAATTGGAAAACTCCAGATATCCCCCTCTCGAAGCTGATAAGACATTATCGCGGCTATCATAAAGCAGTATCAGCCCCAATCCTGATGAAGTACTTCCCCTGAATCCGGCTACATTGCCTTCATTGTATTGGGAATTAGCATCAAAGTGAACATCAAATACTTTATAGAATTGATATTGTAATCCGGCAAACCATCTTTTATGAACCTTTCGAAGTATCCTGTTATGAAATTGAATTGTTTTATAAGCGATAAATTCTCTGGTATGTGTCTGGTCAATCTGGTTGTTTCCTACACCGAAAAAATAATCCGGAAACTTTGAATACACAAAGCCACCATTAATGATATAATTTTCATTGTGTGTAAAAATGGTATAGGTTGGGTCAATAAGCAGTTGTTTACGCTGAGTATATACAATTGAAAAATCAATAGCAGAAACACGTGCAGAAGTATTGACTCTAAATAAAAATAAATTTAGTATACCAAAAGCTGTTTTGGTTTCAGGTGTATAATACAAGGTAGGCAAGGGTAGAACTTTCATTTTAAATACGTTCGTATCTTTGCCTGCTTCTGTAAGAGTATCTTTAGCAGTCTGAGCATAGGTACCAATGGAAGCACAGGAGATAAGTATACTAAAAACAAACCCAATAACAGTCCATAGATAGCAGCTATTTGCTATTTTATTCATTGTTTTAAATAAGTTCAGGAAGCCTTTTATTTACATACTGTAAGTATAATACAATAGTGCTACTGCTTTAAAAATGAAAATGTACAGATGCTTTAACTCCAAATGGATGGACATGTGGATGGTTAAGGTATGTAAGTCGGTGAAAGGCTTGTATACGCAATACCCGAAAGATATTATCAATGCCATACCCCACTTCTACATAGGGAACAGAAGGTCTGAGCCTGCCAAATTCAAGTATCCGGTTTTCATCCGGATCAGTTGCCGGAACTACATTTTTATTTTCAGACCGTTGTCCACCATATAAAATATTGGCAGAGGCAACTAACCGCCATCTGAGTTTCTGTATAACTGGAATACGATTAAATAACCAGCCTTCAAAATTATGATCCCACATCAGCGAGGCATACTTATCGCTGACAAACTCAAAGAACCCCATCATGTTATAGGAAAAGCGGTTATAGAGTGGATTGCGGACTCCCCCTCCTCCCAAATGTGTAAACAATAGCGGATAAGGCAAGCGGGAAGGGGTATATCCTACTGAAAGCCGATAATTAGAACGGCCAAACTGGCCTATCCTTAATGTCTGAAAAGCAGAAGCATAGAACTTATCATAACTAAAATCCCCTCCTAAAAAGCCCCTTATCCCTCTTGTATACCGGAAGGTAAGCACAGGCGTACGTTTGGTCCCCAAAGTAAGACGCTCATTTCCATCCATCACATAGGTCTCATTTTTAGCCATACGTAGTTCAAGCTCTAGGCGATTGTCTTGAAATTCATTCCTCAGATGTGCATCGCCATTAATAGGATAGTAGCCAAAATTATAATAAGGCAAGCCAACAGGATTAAAGTGATTTCCCACAAAAGCAGCAGAAAGTATGATTCCTTTTACAGGTTCAGATTTGATAAACACCTTATTCTCTGTCTGGTAATAACTGCCTCGCGACCCAAAACGAGTGAAAGCATAAAACAGTTTGTTATTCCCGATTATTTCCTGTGTAATGCCTACCCGCTCAATATCAAAGGAATGACTCATGCCGATGACTGTCCACCGACGACGCGATAAGATATGGTTGATTTCTCCGGCATATTTAAGTTTATGATCAGAAAACCCATACCCCATATATCCCCGTAAAATCCAACGTTTACTAAAATCGGTATTCGTACGGAAGCCGACACGGGTTCGAACTCCCTCCACAGGATTATACGCAATCATACTCAGATAGGGTCCAATATCGAGTATGCCCACCTTTTTCCAGCCATTGACAGCCAGATCCACTATCTGTACATAGGTACGTACTACGGGTATCTCTCGTACTGAATCAATCATCGCCAATGCTTGTTGATCTTCTGCACTAAGCGAATCATGACGGGCTTCAGCCCAATACTGTGGGGTATGATCAGCAAAATCCTCGGCCATCTCTACAGGCAAATCATAAAAGCTCAAAGACTTAGGCTGATTGACAACCATGTTTCGGTTAGATACATATAGCTTAGCCAGCATCCCGGCTGAATTTTTAGAAACCTCAGCAATGTCAAAGGTTGTCCTGATTTTGGCAGGCAGCCAGGCACCTTCGGCCGTAGGCTGCATTTCCTGTTGAATTTTAATTTTTTCGATATAATTCAGGTTGGCTTGTTTGCCAATAGCAGCATCAATGCGGTATAAGGCATGGGTTTTCTTGTCAATCCACATCTTACCGGTAAAAGCCAGATCCTGTGCCACTTTAGGTTCAAATTCAATCTCATAGCAAAATACGCTATCCATCCATAAGCTATCAGCTAGAAAATATTTATACACACCTTTCCAGTTTTCGCCAATGGGAGAAGCAAAATCCTTCTGGACAATATTCACATAGCTTTCATAGAAGTTATAGTTTTGGAATGAGTTTCCAATCAACTGAGAAACAAAGCTTCCATCTTTTACTCCTACTCCTGACACTTTGGTTTTGCGGATGTATTCCTTTTTCCGTTGGGGAGAATTTATATAGTACACATCCGATATGGATTCAGACAAAAACATAGGTAGTACCGGCTGGCCATCCTCCCCAGCCAGTTTATCAAATTCATCGATTACCTTGGTAATCTTTTTGACTATTTTTTTCTTTTTAAATTTTTCGGAAAGATTATCTACATCTACTTCTATTTTACTATACGTTTCATATTGGTACGCAGCCAGTCGTTTGGGATCATTGTGAAACCGATTTTCCCTAACCCGTCTTAGTACGGCAAAAGCAGGATTTTCACCTGCACTTACCACAACCTCGATAAGTTGTGTAACAGAAGGAGCTAGCTGTATATTGATTGTCTGGGTTGCCTGATTGGGATCAATGGCCTTTGTCTTAATAGTATATCCTACGGATGTGATAATGAGCGAATCTGTCAACTTTTTGGTTTTAATCGTATAAAATCCTTCAAAGGAAGTACTCGCACCGATAGGAGTTCCTTTCAGGGCTATGCTGGCAAATGGAATGGGATCACCTGTCTGGGCATCGGTGACTTTTCCAGTTATGGTATACTGTGCCTGCAGTGAATTATAAAGGGAGGAAAATAGTGTAATGACAAAACAAAATAATACCCCTGGCAGTTGTTGTCTCAACCAGCAGAAAATCAATTGCATAAATGTATAATTAGAATTAAACGGTTTTTCATAGTTGGTTGTACGTATCAATCTATAGTTGCAAGAAAATCTGTGAATGTTGTTTCCTATATAGTAGAAAAACTCTTATCCGTTTTTAAAATGTACTCATCATCATACCTACCTAAAAGCACTAACTTCTGAGCCTCACCTACATATTGAGTTACATTTCATTTTTATTGGTAAGTGGTATTACTTGTGCAAAATAAGGGCAATTAAACTGCTCAGGATTGTCATATTGACTGAACTAGCGAAAACTATCCATGAAAAGACAAATTCGTGTTCCGAATTGAAATTATCTTTAACAACGTCATAACTATAGGATCATAGCTCTAATAGGTTGTTTATAATCACACATGATGACATTTTCGACTGGGATCTGTTAAGAAACTGGAACATTTCACCTCTTTGTGTCCTCTTCAATTGGAAGAATTGTCGTTTATTGAATTATTTTAGAAGCCCTTACTGAGTAAGTATTCAGGAAGTTGTTGTTTGTTTTTAACTTTTAAAGCACACAATGAATTGAACAATCTGATAATCGCCCATTGATCTGTTCAATTGCCAACTAAACTGATCGAATCCTATCTGGTTTGAGATGTATTCATCTCAGAATATTCGCTTTCTAATTCACCTTCCAATTTCGTTAACCCGATCTAATTCATAGACAATCACTCGACAATTTCATATATCTTTATTCAGTAACTCATAAAACTGACACTAAGCCTAAAAAAACAAAATCTTTATCATTCCCATTTAGGATCTTGGATGGTCTAATAATCTTTATTGCACATGCACTTTCAAAGACACATAAGCCACTACCTTTGAAAACCAAGGTTAAACAGCAACAAATATCATTAATAGTTTTTTGAGAAAAAAATGTATGTAAGTATATTACTAAAAGGATATTTTCTTAAAAAAGTATACACATTTCATCACCTCGCCCAATACAAAAGAACTACATGAAAGTAGATCGTTCTTTTTATAGAGCAATACACTAACTACAAAAACAAGACATAAAAACAAGAGGATTTCATTAAAATAAACACGCTTATGACCGAATAGCAGAGATAACTTTCTTTTATGAAATGCCTGGAGCTATTTTATCAAATCACCCCTTTCACCGGAGCAGTGGTTGGGAGTAAGTCTTCCTATACCTAGCTGATCAGTTATAGCGATTCCAATGCCATCAAAGTGCTCTACGCCATATTTCTTAAGGAAGAAATAGACCCGGGTAGCAGCAATATCAAAGTCGCTAGTAAGCCAGAGGTACTTATTCCATTCGAAAAAGGAGGATGGGTTCGCCGATGTCTTTTAGAGTTTGTCTAAAATTATTTTACAAAGGCTGCAAAGAGATCTTTTAGGTTGCACCTTTATCAGGCTGCGTCAGTCAAAATAGGTTCGGTTCGCTCTAAAATCTGCTCTTGCCGTTGGTATTCTCACTAACGACCTTTCACCATCATTCAACTTAGCGAGAATATCAACGAGGAAAAAATGAAAATCAACTATGTAAATCAACCATAACTGAACTGTTATTCTATGACAATTCTTTTACAGTAAAAGGTCAAAGAATCTTCTAAGATTTGAATATGATAATTCTTATTCTCAAGCTGAGCGGAAGTAATATCATCTATGACGATAATAGATGAACTATAATTGAGACCGGTTCCCCATTCGCTTTCAAGATGTACTCCAGAAACTGTTTCAAAAATAATCTTTCTTTCTACTAAGTCTTTTGAGAATCCGCATATTTCGATCCATAATTCACCATCTGGATTCGTATAATTGTGTAAACAAACTTTTGTTATCCTATAAAATGACATTGCGAATTCATGTATATTTTGCATTGTATTTGGCTAAAAGTATTGATTTCGATTTCCCATCGTTGATATTATCACCAATGATGGGAAAATCATAGAGATAAACAAAATCTTTGTACAGGTCTACTTTTTATCTGGTAGTAACTCTGCCAATGCTTGTTCAGCCCCTTTATTTTTCGGATTTAGTTCTAGTGATTTATGGTACATCAGAATAGATTCTTGCCGTTGTCCAACGGCTTTTAACACCTGGGCATAACTATCGTAAACATTCCAGCTAGCAGGATACAAAATCGTATTCAATCGCAACACTTCCAAACCGGCTGGTTGATACCCATTATAGAAGAGTTGGAGTCCCTGCCGATTCATCTCTTGCTCATTCTTTCACTATCGGACAAGATACTACCAACAACTGGATAAAAGCTGTCCAGGTAAATAAAAACAAACCTTTATCCAGAGATACTCTAAAACTTTCAAGTATAGGAAAGTTGTGTACTACTGTTACTTATTTCTATATTTAAGTTTGTATTCAATCAACAAATAATCATCCGGACTGTAGCCTGGCAAAGAGGTTGATCACGTCTGATTAACCTGCTATAGTGCCTATTTTTTTATTTACATGTCAACAGCAAAACAAATCACCCTAATTACTGCACCATCAAGTTTAGGGCTGCGACCGAATGAAAAAGGACTGGAACCGACCACCTGGCAAGCACCAGATTTATACCTTAAATCTGGCCTTTCTCAAAAACTCCAGGCAAAGGTTGTAAAACTTGAGCATCCTACATATACCTTTGACCCCCAGTTTGGAACAAAGATCAGGAATGGCCTAGTTATCAGAGCCTTTTCTCTGCAACTAGCCGCTAAAGTGGAAGAAGCTTTACACACCGGTACTATTCCGATTGTGCTTGGAGGCGATTGCAGCATTTTATTAGGATGTCTGTTAGGTGCCAAAAGAGCCGGAAGTAAGGGATTGGTACATGTGGATGGACATTGTGATTATTTTCATCCAGGCAACTATGATGTCACTACACGATTGGGTACGGTGGCAGGAATGGATCTGGCGTTGGCTACCGGAAAAGGAGAATTACTCCTGACTCAATGGGATAAAACAGATCGTTCACTGGTTTCAGAACAAGATGCTTTTCATATTGGTGAGAGGAGTCTTGAGAAAACAGAATCTGAAATCGAATGGGGTGATATTACTTCTTCTGAAATTACCGTGATAACGCTTCAAAAACTTTTAGAAGATGGACTGGAAACAACAGCAACCAACATTTGTAAAGCGCTACACAAACGCAATCTGTCGCAAGTTTGGCTGCATGTGGATTTTGATATTCTTGATCAATGCTATCTACCAGCTGTAGACTCACCCGGAAGCCCGGGTCTGAATTTTGGAGAACTTGAAAGTTTCTTGCTGACCCTGTTAAGATCTGGCTACTTTGTTGGGATGGATTTTACGATATACGACCCCGGATTGGACCCAGAACGTACCTATGTATCTGCACTGATGCAAATTATTGAAAAATGCAGTTTACAAATCAGCCACAATCAAACCATTAAAACCCAATGACATTAGACTTGCTTCACTCTTCACACCCGGCAAAAGACAGAGCCGAGGCCATGCAGTTATATGGACAGCTAACAGGTAAATGGCAGATAGATATTCGGTATATACCTGTTGAAGGTGCTGAGAGATTTGCATCAGGAGAATGGGAATTTGGCTATGCACTGGAAGGAAGGGCTGTGATTGATATATGGCAGGTTCCAGCAAGAGAGGTGTCAGAACAAACGGGAAAATCTGTTGAATGTGGTCTTTGTGTAAGAGTATATGACCCTGTGCTGGCATTGTGGAAGTTTACATTTCATGGCCCTTTATATCGCACTACTCTCAATATGCTTGCGTATCAAATTGGAAATGAAATAGTTCAGGAGATGTTTGTAGAACGTGATATCGTAAGATGGATATTTCACAACATAACACCCGAAACATTTTCATGGAAAGCCATTCGAAGCAAAGATGGTGGCAAAAGCTGGCGGGTAGAACAGATAGTGCAAGCAAGTCGGATAATATAGGCTGCTCCTTGTTGAGAAAATACAGATAGTTCTAACTCATGCACTCTAAGTTGGCTTTCTTTCCTACACAGCAGACCATCCGGCAATCTAAATTCTGCTCCTGTCGTTGGTATTCTCACTAACGGGCTTTCACCAGCATTCAACTTGACTATAATACTAACGAAGAAAAACGCATATAGCATTTTTTCGTACAACCAATAGGATATGCTGTCACTTCTAATTAAAATAACAGTGTCATTATCAACCTTTTTGTAAAGAGTCAGAGGGCTACTTTGCAGAGGTGCTTTTCCAATCTTTATAAATAAATCGTAACGCATCGTAATAGGCCACAATGGGTTCAGTCATATGTGTTTCTGTTGGGTAGTATTTATAGGTATAGGTAAACTCCTTCAATGCTTTGGTCTTCAGTAGAGCGTCAAATTTCAACAAATTGACATGAAAAGAGCTTGAGTCAGTGACCCCTTCACTAGCATCACTGTAAAAGAGGGTTTTATTTAAAACCGCTGCCTTTTTTAATTTCTTATCAGCCAGTTTCAACACATACTCTCTATCCCACCAGAATGAAGGACTAATGGCAATGTAGGCATTGAACATATCCGGATGAGTAATCATGCAATAGATGGATGCAATCCCGCCAAAAGAATGTCCGGCAAACAGTTTGAAAGGTTGTGTTTGATAGTGGGTGTCAACGTAGGGCATTAACTCCTTTCGTATAAATTGTAGAAACGCTTCATTGCCTCCACTCGGTTTCATCCACGAGTGTGCACTTGTATCAGGTTTGCCAAAATAGTCAATGATACTTGAGGTTGGTGTCAGATCCCTTGTACGTTTGGTATTAACAATACCTACAACGATCATTTGGGGTATTACCTTTACATCCCAACGACTCAGATAATCAGTATATTGAGAAAGCATGTCAAAATGACTTTCGCCATCCATTACATACAATACCGGATAGCTTTTATTTACCTGCCCAGAGTCTGGAGTTGGATAGTGGATATAAATCCGTCGATCTTCGTTGAGCACCTTTGAGAAAATGGTCACCAGATCACCTGAATTTGGACTATACACCTGTTTGGTCTGCCCCTTGCAGATAAAAGTAAAAACCCAAAATAATAACAGAAAGGCTTTTGTAAACTTGTAAGACAGGATCATAAGTGTTAAGGCATGTTAGGTGGGTAGTAAAAACTGCCGTTCATGAGAAGTCGTTAGTGGTAGGGTATGCCAATATAGAAGAATGTAGCTTTCATTCACCCGAAGCCCATGTCTGACTTTTGGCTAAATATACTCTCTTTTACTTTCTCTGGATTTGCTTCCCAGGATTTTTTCCAAAGAATAGTGTCGAAGAAACTCTCACGTAATTCACTTGCTTCGATGCAGATGGCCAACGCCAGTTTTTTTGGGTGGGGTCATTCATTTGGATTCTTTATCATCATAAGGAACACTAACGGGAATAAGGGTACTCAATTCCCAAATAAAAAGAAAACCTCTTTTTATTTGGGAATCTGATCTGTTTGTACTAAAGCTTCTGGTTTGCTAAAACCTGATTTTGAATAACACGATTTCTATATACATTAAGATTTATATATTTTGGGTCCGTTTTTTATATCTGCAGTTCCGGGCCTGTTTCTAAGTTTTATTATTCCTGAATATGTGTGATAGATAACTTTGCATAATTTCTTTTTAAGAAAAAAGGGTAGACCAATACAGCTACCCTTATCAAATTATACACATTGAGGTATGATAGAAAGATAAGTCATTGCGTGTAACAAAGCAGCAATGACTTATGAGAACCATGTTAGTGTTTGGAATGGTCTTTCATGCTCATTTTGTTTTGAAAGCAATGAAGAGAACATGCCATACCCTTGTAACTTGAATGCACATTGCCTATTACTTTGCCTTTCGCATCCTGAATGGTACATGTACCATCTGCATTATCCTTGATAGCCAACATGACCGTTCCATTGGCATCGTAGTAGGTTTTCCCATCTTTTCCCATTTTGCCCAGCTTTTTACCAGAGGCATCTAATAACTGGCCGTTGGCATCCAGATAAGCCAATTTTTTGCCACTGGCATCAATAATACTTCCTTCTTTGGTGACATTGCCGACTTTGGTGCCATCGAGATACACATCACCTTTGCTGTCAATGACATGGCCTTTGAAGTCGGGTCGTTGCTGAGCAAACATGACCAGATGCAGTAGTAACGCAACAAGTAGAAACAGATTTCTTTTCATGATAGTAAATAGTTGAGTTGGAAATTAATAGAAGAAATAGGTACTGAGCGTGTTAAGCGAAGTTTCTTATAGCTTCTCAAGGTAGTATCTACTTTCCCGAACAACTATGAGCGGAATCATCAATACAATTGATTTTTGCCGGTTGGTAAACTCTGGTATAGAATTTCTCCATTTACTGATTCCCAACATACCACAGTCTGCTGACCATTGGTAGCCAGTGAGGGATATATGCCATTTCCAATAGTTACAGCCTGGGTTTGCTTCTCTGATTTTTGCTTATCTCCTTTTTCATCTATCCATTGATAGAAAATCTGTTGACCAGTATTCCATGCAATAGCTGTCATTTTATCCGTTGCAGCAATCACGGGATTACGCCCATCAGCCAGTAACTTTTCGGTTTTACCAGGCTGGCAACTATATAACTTACTTTCCCTGCGCCAAACGGTGATTACCTTGCCTGATGGAGTGACTGTTAGATTCCCTCCATCCATAGGACATCCTTTTAACTGCCAGCTTCCGTTTCCAAGTTTAGAGGCTTCGGTTTTGCTTTTCAAATTTTGATCCAAGGTAAGAATATACATATCCCTATACCCATTGAGTTGATTACGCCACATCAGATACACATTTCCATTCTGATCAGTAGTAGCAGAAACTTTACAACACTCACATATGGTTGTGTCCGAAGAAGCATAGACCAATTGACTTTTCTGCCAGGACTGCCCCTGATCAGATGAAACTGCCCCGTAGATCTGATTATTTCCACTACGCAGATCATTCCAGAAAGCATAAAAGCGACCCTTGGCTCCTGCTACTAAGGCAACAAAACCTTCTTGCGCAACACCGTCTCTGTCATTGATCCGAAAAGGGCCTTGCCAGCCGTTCCCATTTTCCTTTTGCCGCCAGCTATACAGGTTTCCTTTTTTATCCACCGCAGCAATCACCCGATTTTTTTCACGGGTTGCCAACTGTGGCCCTCTTCCCATTCCAAGCATCAGCCCTTCGGGCAAAGTAGCCACCAAACCAGGCCCTACTGTATCAGACTGAATAGAATTCGGTTTGGCTGTATGGTTCAACTTATCAGAAGCGAGTTGTATCCTTTTAAAATAGATTGTATTTTCCCAACCAAATACAAGATTCACAGTTCCCTCCTCTGTAAGTAGTACTTTAGGCTGGCGACCCTTGGAAGCAGCTAGATTTGTATAGGAGGGCGTGAGAGATATTGATTGTTTCATCTCTGCCTTTGGGATGGAAGTTACCCTCCTGCCCTGAAAGACAAAATACTTAAAATTGCTTGTGCTATAGACAGTCCCACAAAGTGCCGCAGCTACAAGAGCAATAAATAATGGGGATAAAAATAGATTCTTCATAGAGCCAAGGTATAAAGTGTGTTTGATGATTAAACTTTAAGTAGTCGGGCATTAATGGCAACCACCACTGTACTTACACTCATAAGTACTGCACCCATGGCGGGATTGAGCATAATACCTGCTTTGTAGAGGACTCCAGCGGCCAGAGGGAGTGCAATGACATTGTATCCGGTTGCCCAGATCAGATTCTGAATCATTTTACGATAGGTAGCTTTGCCGAAAAGAATCAGACTGGCAATGTCTTTAGGATTGCTGTTGACCAGCACAATGCCTGCTGTTTCGGCAGCAATGTCGGAGCCTGAACCTACAGCGATGCCAATGTCGGCCTGAGCCAGAGCGGGGGCATCGTTCACACCATCGCCAGTCATAGCTACATACTCTCCCCGTGCCTGCAACTCTTTGATTTTTTCAAGCTTCTGGTGTGGCAATACTTCGGCAAAAAAGCCGTCCATACCCAGTTGGTCGCTTACTGTTTGAGCAACCTGCGTATTGTCACCAGTAAGCAGAATCGTTTTGATTCCTTCTGCTTGTAACGTTTGGATAGCGCTGACCGATTCGGACCGTACCTCGTCGGCCAATGCGATGTAGCCTGCAACTTTTCCATCCACTAGTACATAGACCACCGTTTCTGCTGCTGACACAGGAGCTTTGTCCACTGGAAGAATATTCTTTTCCCGCAAATAGCCGGGACTGACCACTGCTATGTATTTTCCTTCACTCTTAGCCTCAATGCCTTTGCCAGTCAGGGCCTTGAAATCTGTGACAGAGGGCAGGAACAGTTCTACTTCTTTGGCTTTGGTAACAATACCTGTAGCAATGGGGTGCTCGGAATTTGATTCCAGGGCAGCTGCCATTCGCAGCAGTTCGCTTTTGTCCAGCTCGGCCACAAACGATTCATACCGAATCACAGCAAACTTACCCACAGTGAGAGTACCGGTTTTATCAAAGACAAGGGTGGTAATTTTACGGGAGTTTTCAAACGCTGTCCGGTTCTTGATCAAAAGGCCATGTTTAGCCGAAAGAGTAGTTGAATAGGCTACCACCAGCGGCACAGCCAATCCCAGAGCATGTGGACAACAGATAACAATTACTGTCACCATTCGCTCCATAGCAAAAGCAATCTCCCGACCTAAAACCAGGTACCAAACCAGAAAAGATACTACTCCTGAAACCAGCGCAAGAACAGTGAGCCATTGGGCAGCTTTGTCGGCCAGTAGCTGAGTTTGTGACTTGGCATTTTGGGCATCTTGAACCAGGTTGACCAGCTGCGCCAGGTATGAATCCCGGCTTGCGTGCAAAACCTTAGCTTTTAAAGCTCCATTGCTGTTGATGGAACCCGCAATCAACTTATCGCCCTGGCTACGGGCTACAGGCCGGGACTCGCCAGTAAGCATGGATTCATTCAGATAGCTTTCGCCTTCCATGATTTCACTATCTGCCGGAACTTTCTCACCTGGCTTAATCAGAATCATATCTCCGACTTTGAGTGTGTCAGTCCCCACATCCATCAGATGATCACCATGCAGTAAATGAGCCTGGGCTGGCATAAGTTCTACCAACAACTCCAACTGCCGGGAAGAGGCAGCAATTGAACGCATTTCAATCCAATGTCCCAGTAACATGATTAGAATCAGTGTTGCCAATTCCCAAAAGAAGTCCATCCCGTCCAGTCCGAAAACTGTAGCCACACTATAAATATAGGCTACTGTGATAGCAACAGCGACCAGAGTCATCATCCCGGGTTGACGGGCTTTGGTTTCCTGGACAAACCCTGTCAAAAACGGCCATCCCCCGTAGAAAAAGATAACTGATGATAAGCCCATCAGTATGTACATCGAGCCTGGAAAAGTCCAGTCCATACCCAGCCAATGCTTGATCATAGGAGAAAGAAGTACGACTGGAATAGTCAAAACCAAAACCACATAAAAACGGCGGCGAAAGTCGTTAATCATACTGGCATGGTTATGTCCACTATGTCCACCATGATGTTCTCGATGATTGGCATGAGTATCTTGGTCAGCTTTATCCTTGCCAGAAATTGGCGACAGATGATGGGTATGCCCGGTCTTAGTGACGGAAGTCTCTTTTGCAGGCTTTTCGTCTTCAGATGAATGCGTATGCATTTTTCAGGATTGTTAAGTGTCCGATTCTATTATACAACGTTAAGAGCTGTTTTCTTTGCAAGTCCTAACGGAGCCAGTTCCTCTGTTAGTATATGCAAAGGATCTTTCGCATGAGATAATGAATGTTATTTTCTAATTCTAAGCTGGTACATATGGCAAGGAAAGGTATGTTAGTGATTAGTAATTCAAAGTCAATCCTAGTCCAAATCCCATATCACTGTCATAATGGGCAGTAATGCCCGCATTTTTAATGAAAATATACTTAAGTGCGGCCATATACTCTTTGTCAGTATTAACCATTAGGTTCATCCGAAAGCGTTTTGAAACTGGTATATCCATCCGTTCCAATTGTAAGCGGAGAATCCCATCTGTAAAAATTTCAGCCTGTGCAATTACCAGCATTGGCAATGTATAGTTTACACCCACACTCAGAATAGAGCGTTTATCTTTTGTATTTACCTGACCAAACAGATTGCTTTCTACTTCATCAATACCCATCTTTCGGTATCTCCAGTCAAAACCTATGAATGGCATCAGCCATTGCATCTTTCCAATATACCGTCCAACATGTGTTTCTACCTCATACCCATGGTGTTCATTATAGCCCAGCCTCCATTCACTGCCAATACTCCAACGTGTATTTTGAAGCATAGCTTCTCCATCATTTCCATTTGTGGCTATATCGTTTTCTGCCATAAAATGAAACTTTCTGTCATCTGCAAAAAGTTTTCGTTGTGCTAACCTGGGATTAGGGATTTCCGGGTTTGAAGGGGAATTTTTATAGGAGAAAATTCTACCCATCCCACTCATCATGTGATAAAGAATATGACAATGAAAAAACCAATCTCCACTTTCACTGGCAGCAAACTCCAATGTATCGGTTTCCATCGGCATAATATCAATGATATTTTTCATTGGTGCTTTCTCTCCCTGGCCATTAAGTAACCGGAAATCATGTCCGTGAAGATGCATTGGGTGTCGCATCATGGAATTATTATATAGTATCATACGAACTACCTCTCCTTTTGCAATCAGAATCTTGTCGCTTTCAGAAACCACTTTATTATCCATACTCCATACATAACGGTTCATGTTACCAGTCAATACGAAACGGAGTTCTTTGACAGGTGCATCCTGGGGAAGCGCAGTGCTCTTGACTGATCTGAGCATAGCATAATTCAGGGTTGTTATCGAGGACAAGGCATTGCTGTTATACTTGTTATGGTCTGCATGTTCACTCTCTGCGGTATTGTTTTTATCATCCATTTTCATGCTTTCCCTATCTGTGGTCTTTTCCTGTCCTGTGATTTTATCCTGTTTGTCCACTTTTTCCAATTTCCTCCCTTTTTCATTCTTCCCTTTCAGCGGGCCTGTAATTTCCGGATACATCACCAGATTCATATCCATTTGATTCAGGCTCATATTCATACCCATATCATCCAGATCACCACTCATTTTCATCATTCCATTCATCATTTTCATACCTTCAAAATATTTGAGCTTGGGCAATGGGGCTGCCAGCTGTTTTATGCCCTCACCCAGAAATATGGAAGCAGATCGGGTTCGGTCTTCAGAAGTTGCCAGAAACTCAAAGGAAATGGGTTGACTTCCCGGAGCTACTTGTGGTATGGTAACAATCACATCATAGGTTTCCGAAACAGCAATAATCAATCTGTCCACTTCTACGGGTTCCACATCATTGCCGTCACTAGCGACTACAACCATTTTTCCACCTGCATAAGTAAGCCAGAAATACGTCGATGCACCAGCATTTGAAATTCTCAAACGCACCTTATCTCCAGGCTTAAACTGAGAGAACTGGCTTTCATTTTTACCATTTATTAAAAACTGATTGTAATACACATCGCTCACATCCATAGCTGTCATACGCTTGAACTCATTGGTTACTTTCGTTTTAAAGTAACCTTGTTTAATGGCTTCTGAATAGCTTTGTGTAGTTCCTTTTTTGATGGCAAACCAATCACTTGCGTTGTGGAGCATCCTGTGGACATTTTCGGGCTTTATGTCTGTCCATTCACTTAACACGATGGGCACTGTGGGAATGAGTGGTTCCTCTTTCTTGTTTAGAATCATCGCTCCATACATACCGAGTTGCTCCTGTAATTGCGTATGGCTATGGTACCAGTGGGTGCCACTTTGAATAATGGCAAACCTATACAAATGGGTGGTATGCGCTTTGATTGGCATTTGAGTTAGGTTAGGAACTCCATCATACTGGTTGGGTAAAAACAGACCATGCCAGTGCAGAGAGGTTTCCTCATCAAGTTCATTATGGACATAAATCTCAGCGGTATCGCCTTCTGTGAACGTCAGTGTGGGCATGGGAATCTGTCCGTTTACGGCAATAGCCCGTTTAGGTTTTCCAGTAAAGTTTACTGTTGTATCTTTAACATATAGATCATAGCGCACTATTTTCTGAGCATATAGTAAATCAGAAAACAGAAAAAGAATAAGAATGGTAAGAATAACCTTCAGATAAGGAATTTTATAAAAATCCATACTTGTTGTGTTAAATAATAAGAAGGAATATTCTGCCCTCACAGCTAAGTGTGAGGGCAGAACAGATAGAAAGGCAATAGCAAAGCATTGCCTGAAAGCAGGATTTAGAACATATTCAGAAATATATTCTGGAAAATCGCTGTAGAGTACCGACTTGTTGTTATTTGATCGTTTCGGTGGTTTTGCCACAGTTTAACATCTGTGCACCATAATAAGGGTTTTTGATAGCAGGGATCTGACTAAGCCAATTAGCCCCTTTACCCTCCTTGGCCATTGGGCAATGCTGATAATAAACTGGCTCAGATGGCTTTGCAGATTTTATGAGCTTATACATAGTATCTGAAAGGGTAGAGAAATGATCTCTCTGATGCTCTACATCTTTGGTTTGAGCTATATGGTCAGCATTAAAATCAAGGTCTTTCATTACCTGCATCCAGACTTTATGTTGCTCAGCAGCAAGCTCGTTCATCTTTACAGCTTTGATGGCTTTTACAAGCTGGCTTGCACTTGCTGATGCAGCATTACCATCAGAATTAATCAAGGCATCTTTAACAGCATAATAGGCAACTAAAACCGGCTTTAATGGATCTGCCATGACGACACCTTCTTTTTTGGTATCCGTTATCGAGCCATGTTGATGATCAGATGTTGGTTTTTCTATCACTGCTAATTTTTTTACAGTGCGTTCATATTTGCAGCAGTCTGCAAGTTTTGCATATGCATCATCAGGAGCCAGATAACTATCATTATCATAACCTGCCAAAGCTATCTTTTTCAGAATGGCATCAATTGATGTTTTCGTTGTGTTGAAGGTGATTACGGCAATTTTTGTATCCTTATCCCAACTGGCTTTTGAGACATTTTTCTCAAAAGCAGCTGTTTCAATACCTTCTTTACATAAGGAACAAGATCCGGAAATCTTTACATTCTGAGTAGATACTTCCTGGGCAAACACTTCTTTTATTTCTGCTTTCAACGTAACAGAAGAAAGTAAGGAAGACAACAACAAAGCTGCCATCAATATTTTTATCGATTTCATCTTAGTAACTTAATTATGAGGAATAAACTGTTTACAATGGATGGATTATTCAAAAGCATTTTATGCTTTCGAAAAGACACACGTATGGCATCAGCCAATTGAACAGCTTATTTTGGGAGGCATCCAAACTGAAAGATATACAGGTTTGGGAGGGGATTCTCTGAAAAACCAGGAATTAGACTGGCTACTAGTGGCTACTGGCTGTCGAAGTAATGCAGTCGGTTGTGTTTTCAAGGCAAAGACCGACCATCCGTGGGGACAACTACATTCTGTACTGTCACAATTGCATCCGGATGGACTACAAGTATGTCCACACATTTTCTTCTTAGCACCTGTTTTTTGTTGATTGTAAGTACGATAGTCAGACGTGTTGCAATAGTTTTTTTGAGAGCAGGTACTCTTTAATTCAGTTTTTGAAAGGGTTTGCTTACTGCTACATGCATACCCAGATACTGGGAATCCCAGTAAGCCAGTTATCATCAGTAACACTAACACAAATCCTTTCATATATGGGTGGTATTTGATCACGTAAATATCATCATTTAGTTATTAGTATTTTTACATAATTACCGAAATCTATTACATAATTCTGGAACCAGGTTACTTTAAGGTTTAAGAAGCTAGTACGTATAACAAGATTGTATTCATCATCTGCACTACTTTTATTTTATATAGATCTACTTTTTATCTGGTAGTAACTCTGCCAATGCCCGTTCAGCCCCTTTATTTTTCGGATTTAGTTCTAGTGATTTATGGTACATCAGAATAGATTCTTGCCGTCGTCCAACGGCTTTTAACACCTGGGCGTAACTATCGTAAACGTTCCAGCTAGCAGAATACAAAATCGTATTCAATCGCAAGACTTCCAAGCCTGCCGGTTGATACCCCTGATAGAACAGTTGGAGCCCCTGCCGGTTCATCTCCTGCTCATTCAGATAATAATGAGCCGTATCGGTTTTATGTGTGTTGAGTTTAGCCAGGGCCTCCTCAGCATTGGTCTTGAATAGCGTTCGGGTATATAGGTTTGCCAGAGATTGTTTGCTCCCTGTCGGAGAGCCACCATTTAACACCTCAAACAAATAAACCCCAATAGGATGAGTGCCACGATGCGTTACATTGTTGAGCAGAATCACCGTTTGGTCTTTGGTGATATTACGTAAAAACAGCGTAACAGCTCCAGGCATACCTCCACTATGAAAAACTACCTTACCATAAGTTGTATCTTTTAAAATCATCCAACCCAGCCCATAATAAGCGTCCGTTTTCCCCCAACCGGCTGTGGCTAGCTCCTGATTAGCGAGTCGGGTGGGTGTCAAGGCTTCCTGTAAGGTGGAAGGCTTGAGTAATTTAGAACCATACAGCGCCCGATCAAATAAGAGCAAGTCGCTGGTAGTACTAATCACATTGCCCGGCCCGATTATTCCACCCAGATTATACAACTCAATGCGGTTGTGGGGCAGGGAATCAACCCGATACCGAATCCAGGGAGCATAGGAAGGATAATCGTACCCTTTCACCCGATGTTTGTCTGCTACCTTCAAAATCGGGGTATTGACATAGGTGTGGTTCATACCCGCTGGTTGAAAGATGTACTTGGTCAGGTAGGACGGAAAGGAAATACCACTCACCTTTTCCACGATTAAAGCCAGTAAACCATAGCCGCTATTGGAATAGCTCCACTTTTCTCCGGGTTTAAATAGAATGGCTTTATCATCCTGATTAATGGCAGGCACTAAATCAGCAATTGTAAATTGTTTAGCAGTATCGGCCGCATAGGGTTTTTCCAACATTTGAAAGTCGGTTAATCCGGACGTATGAGAAAGTAAATGCCGAATGGTTATATCCGAATACCTGAAAGCGGGAAGATAGGTTTTCACTGGATCATCCAGCTTGAGTTTTCCTTTCTGCTTCAACTGAAGAATAGCCACTGAGGTAAATAGTTTAGAGACTGAGGCTAATTGAAAAGCAGAGTGCTCATCCACAGGCACGTGATTTCTCACATCCGCCAACCCTAGTGACTTCTGGTAGATGATGGCTCCTTTTTGGGCGATCAGGATATTACCTGCCAGCTCATAATTGGTAAACTGCTTTGTCACTAAGCTATCAATCTGTTGCAGATGGTGCTGAGCATAAAGGGGATTTGAAGAAATAAAACAAGTAATGGTCAAAATAAAAATCAATGTTTTCATAAGGCAGTTTTATAGTACGAAATATATAGTACGAAACACTTCGTATCACCTTACTACAATGCTTGTGCCATCACTGAAAACAGGGATTTATCTATCAATATGGCGTACTAACCCTCTCCTACTTGTCCGGATTCGGACAAATGGTATTCGTTTCTGAACAGCTACTAAAGATTTGTTAGAGTCCTGACTAGCAAAATGCCTGTTGCCCCAGGGTTAATCCCGAATGTAAATTTTGATGGGAAAGCCTTTTTCTTTATTTCCTGATATTGATAATACAAAGTTCAGGGAAACTACAGGAGTTTGTTTTGGTCAAACGTCCAAATTTGCTTTGGTCAAGAGTTATTAATTATTTAACACCTGGACAATTCTTCCATCAGCCATTTCAATGGTGCGTTGGCTGGCCTTGGCAAAGTCGTTATCGTGGGTTACAGCGACAATCGTTTGCCCAAATTCCTCAGACAACTGTCTAAACATATCCAATACGATTGCAGTATTTTTGCTGTCCAGATTGCCAGTCGGTTCATCTCCCATAACAATGGCCGGATCGTTGATTAAAGCCCGGGCAATAGCTACCCGCTGTTGCTGTCCACCCGATAGCTTGGAGGCATCTTTTAGTGCCTGATCGGCAATACCTAACATGCGTAGTTTGTCATAGGCTTTGGCTTCAATTTCCGGATAGGATAATCTGCCCAGTTTCAATGCCGGAATCATCACATTTTTCAGACAGGAAAATTCGGGCAGCAAGTAGTGAAACTGAAAGACAAACCCAATCGATTGATTGCGGATTTGGGCTAGAGTATCCGGCTTCTGCCCCGTAACCTTTTGCTGCTGGATATATAGCTCTCCACTGTAATTGGTATCCATTGTACTAAGGCAATACAACAGTGTGGATTTTCCACTGCCACTCTTACCAACAATAGTAACAAACTCTCCGGTGTGTATCTCAAAAGAGATATCGTCCAAGACCTTAAACCGAACCGGATCGTGAAAGTATTTTTCTAAAGACCGAGTGGCTAACACTACATTATTTTTCATTGGCTGATACATAGTATTATTTTCTGAAAATGGTGACCGGATCTACTTTTCCAGCTTTGCGGGCTGGAAAATAGCCTGCGCCTACTGAAACCAACATGCCAAATACCGATCCGCTGATCAACAAATCACCATCCAGCTGGACAGGAAAGTAACCTACTGGAGGCCCTATATACACATTTCGCAGAAGCGTGACGAGTATTGTACCAATCAATAGTCCTGCCAATGTACCTGCACTCCCCATGATCAATGATTCGGACACGAATATCTTTATGATATCTCCTGCATTGAATCCATTGGCTTTCAAGATGGCAATATCGTTCATCTTCTGGCTAATGGTCATATTGATGATATTGTAAATACCAAAAGCAGCGACCAGCAGGATTGAAAAGGAGATCAACGGTGTCATCGTACCCAGCATTTTGTTCTGGGCCAGTTGTTCGGCATTGGAGGTTTGCCAATCTTCTACCTTGTATGTGGTGTATTGTTGAATCTGTGTCGAAAAGTAACCGGCTGAGTCGGGATTACGAACTTTAACATACAGGTCAGTAATTTCTGATGGACTTTCTCTAAGCAGCTTTTGTGCTGTGCCAATATTCATGTATGCTTTCGAATCATCCAAATCCTTGGTATCTGTGCTGAAAATGCCGACTACTTTTAATCGCCGAGAAACCCCTTCAGAAGACACAACAGTCACCTGGTCGTTGAGTCTGAGGTTTAATTTTTCGGCAATTCCTTTGCCAATCACAATGGCATTGGGAGCATAGCTGATGGGTTGGACGGAGCCTGCCAGCAAGGTGCCTGCAATATTAAACATTGCATCTGCTTCGGCGACCACAATCCCATCCGCTACTCCTTTTACCTGCGTTTTGCCATTTTTCAAAAAAAGGTCAACCTTAACGTACGGAGCTACCTGCTCGACAAAGTCTAGGGAGGCAATATCTTTAGCCAACTCCTCTGAGTTTAGGATCAGGCGGGAGCGATTGGCAAATTGTGGATTGATAAGAACTGGTATCTGCTGTGGATGCTTACTTGTGGCCAGAGGCAGACTTAGTTGATCTTCACTATAAATCCGGATATGTGGAGCAGACTTGAACAAGCTTTTTTTGGAATATGTACTTACGCCAACCACAATGGAATTGGAGAAAATATACAAAGCAATACCCACAGTTACCCCCAACGCTGCCACCAGGGTTTGTTTTTTGCGGGTGAGTATGTGAGTAAGGGCAATCTGATAGTTGACACTTAGTTTCATTGGGAGTCATAATTAGGTAAGACAAGAGCTGACTCTTCGGTCAGGCCAGAGAGAACCTGCACCCATTCGTTACTTACATAGCTTACTTTCACAGATAAAGGTTCTTTGTGGCCTTTAAGGTATACCTGGTTGGCATAGTTTATATATTTCTTTGGAATGAGTAAGGCGTTTTTAGCAGTACCAACCTGAATGTTGACTTGTACCTGGGTTTTGACTACCTTAAAAGCCAGCTCGCCTTCTGGTTTTATGTGTATAGTAAATGATTGCTTTTCTTCGTTGTAGGTGGGCATAATTTGGGATACTCTTCCCTGGTAAACCGAATCAGAAACAGTATTGAGGCGAATGAGCACCTTTTGGCCTACTTTTACTTTTTGAATACTGGTTTCGTCTATATCGGTTTGTACATACAACCGGTCGATGCTTCCGATCACAGCAATGGCATCACCTTTCCGGACAAAATCACCTGTATTCTTTAACTTTTGCAGGACTCTACCTGCCGCAAGGGCCTTGACCTGATTCTGAGATTGCAGGGATTGATACAAAGCTTGCTGGGATTGGTTAACTACCACATTTTCCCGTGCCTCATTAAGCAACTGAGTGTAGTTCTGTGAAGCCGCCACTAACTCAAATGTACTTTTTTTAAGCTGTAGTTCTGCCTTCTCATAGGTAGCTAGGGATATACTGTTGGATTCCAGCAGGTTTTGGTGACGAATCTGATTTACCGAGTCGTAAGCTACTGTAGATCTGGCCTGTTCCAGCCTGGCGCGTGCCTGCTGGAGAGCCGGTGCATTGGGCCGTGTATTGTTCGCAGCCAGTATCAGCAGTTTTTCTGCATAGATTGTGTTGATATCATTCTGTGGGTTACGTATAGCAGCAATGAGCTGACCGACAGTTACCTGATCATTTTCGTGCACATAGATTTCTGTGAGGTATCCATCAGTTAAGGCAGTAAGTGTATACTCGTTTTCAGCTTCCAACGTACCGGATGCAAACACATATTCGACGACATCTTTTCGGATTGGCTTGGTTTCTTCCTGTGGCCGGGAACAAGACAAGAGAAGAAACAGCACAGCAATGATAGCTGAATAAAGAAATCGGGTCTTCATTTTATGGAGTTATGAATGAGAATGAATTGTTCCTGAAGTTTTACTTTTTGTGCGGATGCTATACGTGTATACTGAGCATCTATACTGGCGTTCAAGCTATTAATTGTATCTTCCAGTGTCACCAGACCCGCCTGGTAGTTGAGCAAATTCTTATCATAGGTTTCTTTTCGTAATCGTTCGATTTCAAGGGCAGATGCATGCTCACTCTGTGCCTTACGCAGGTTGGTTTCCAACTTGCGTACTTCCAGTTCATCCTGAATTATGGCTTTTTCCAGGTTAAACTGATTAATTTTGACCTGATACTTCTGGCGATAATAGCCACTTACACTGGCATTACCCGGAATAGGTATAGACACACGAAAACCGTAATAGCTACTGGGAACCCATGACTGGCTTGAAGCAAATGGATTAGCTTGGGTATCAAACAATTGTCTCTGACTACTCAGAATCAGCGATAAGTAAGGCAGGTTTGTATATGCTTCCTTTCTGAATTCTGTCCTGGCAAATTCATAAGACAACAGGGCATTTCGCTGATGCAGGTTTCGGCTCAACGGCTCAGCTGGTGCAGATACAACGGGAGGAGGATTTGGGACAAATTCCAGCGGCTCACGGATATCCATCCATGATTGCAGCGTATTGATCTGAAGCTCTATCTGATATTGAATCTGTTTCAGATTATCTTGCTGTGTGAGTCGGGAAATGGTGGCCTCGTTTACCTGTTGTTGAGTAGCTAATCCGTTGGTAAACTGATTGGTGACTGCCAGAAGCAACTGTTCTGCATTTTCTATGAATTGCATAGTAGCATTTTTTTGTTCCTGCAGAATAAGAATGTTATAATAGACAGTAGCGGCATTTTCGTACAGGCTTTTTTTCTGAAGGGCATTTTCTGTCACCACCAACTGACTGTTGATTTGGCTCAGCTTAAAGTTCTGGATTCCGGTTGCATTAATCAGCTTAATGTCGATGGTACTGTTAAAATTAGTATTGTACTGGACACCCAAAGCTACTTTTTCATATGTACCGGGTGTACCTCCCAGAATTTCAGCAGGAAAAACAGTAACAGGCAATCGGGTATTGTTTGTATAGCCTAACGAAATACTTCCTGTCGGCTCCGGAATGCTTAGGATACCAGCCAGCCTGGACTTTTTGGCTTTTTCCTCTTCCAGCTTACCGTTTTTAATCAGATAACTTTTTTGCTCCAGCACAGATACCACATCAGCAAAAGATGAAAGGATAATCTGGGCCCTGGCATGCGAAAGTATTCCTAGCCAACCCACAATAAATAATGTTAATCGTCTCATCCGTTGACTCGTTTGAAGTGAAAAAATTTGGAGAACAGCAATACCTTCACTTTAAAGTAAAAATGATCGACATCTTTGACTGTGAGTGAAACCAGAAATTGCCTGTCATCATCGGGACTGATAAGCACTCCCTGATAAGACCGTGTATTGCTGTTCCAGACCAGATCTTTCAATACAAGCTTTCCATTTTGTGCAGGATCATTCGAAACAGCCTTGCCTTGAATGCCTCCATTGTGTGGGAAAAATTGTACCAATTTATCCGGATGCGTTTCATCCTGCCAAATGCCCAAGAGAGAGGGATGAGATTGTGCCCGCAAACAAGGCATTAGAGTCAGGTAAAGCCCCAGAGCTGGCAGCATAGATGTGAGAAGTTTTTGTATCATAATTCCATAGGTTAGGATACAAAAATGCAGTGAACTGTACTGGAAAGAAATGTAGACCAGGCGAAATGGACCAAATGATCTGCCAATTGGACCAGACTAGGCGTGTGTGTTCTGAAGCCACATCAAAAACTCGGTCACTTTTAACTTACCTACTAAAACATTTTCCTTGTAGGGCAGCGATAGATGCAATAAAAGTTTGCGATTGAAGTAACGGGAAGCACTTTTGATCGTCTTTCGGTTGACAAGAATTTGTCTGTTGGCACGGTAAAACTGAGGAAAACAACGACTTTCGAGGGCGTCTAAGGTATGGGTGAGCTTATAGTGTTCATTGGCAAACGTATACGCACAGACTACTTCATTTTCAATCGCAAAATAAGCAATATCTGTAAAGGGTATTGGCAGAATTTTATCGCCCCGCTGAATAATCAGTGATTGCTCTGAAGTTGGAGTAAACTCAGGTAAGGGAGTTATGGTTTGGGGTAAGGTCACACCTGAGCGGGTGAATTTTTCTTTCAGGAGTTGGTATTTGGCAAGAGACCGTTCGACATCCGCTCGTTTGAATGGCTTTAAAATGTACTCGATGCCATTGGTTTGGAAGGCTTCCAACAGGTATTGGTCGAATGCGGTACAGAAGATAACCGGTACCGCAACAGCACATTTTTTAAAAATTTCAAAGGATAAACCATCTCCCAGGTCTATATCTGAAAAGATGAGATCAACGATGGGCTTTTGTTCAAAAAAATAGATGGCCTCATCTACCGAATGCAGAAAAGGCAATAGTTCAATGCTATCATCCACTGAACGGATGGTTGTTGCCAGGTCTCTGGCAGTCAGCCGTTCATCTTCTATGATAAGGACCCTTATAGACATACAACAGGAACTTTAACAGTAAATATATCCTTTTGATCGGTAACCTCTATAGATGTTTGAAACATAAGCATATAGCGGTTGCTGAGATTGATCAAACCGGTTCCTGAGGTAACTTGCAAGGGTTTGGGCTGTTTTGGGTTGGTAATGACAACATGTTTATCTTCTGAAAAAATCTGAATCAGCAATGGCTTTTTGACTGACAAGGCATTGTGTTTAATGGCATTCTCTACAAGTGACTGTACCGCAAATGCAGGGACATGACATTGCAGCAGCGGATCGGCAATCTGAACCGAATACTGGAGTGCCTCTCCAAAACGAGTTACCTGAAGGTGTAAGTACTCCTGTGTAAACGCAATTTCTTCTTTGAGGGACACTATCTGTGTATTACCGGCCTGATTGGTATAACGTAAAAACTCAGATAAGCTAAGGGTATACTGTACTGCTCTATCTTGATCGAGAGTAATGAGAGATTTGAGGGTGCTTAAGGCGTTGAATAAAAAATGGGGCTGCAACTGTTGTGTGAGTGCTTTTTTCTGAGCTTCCAGATTTTCCAGTTTCACTTTGTCTAGTTCTACTTCAACCGATACTTTGTCTTCTTTTAGCCGTTGCAACCGAAGGATGATTAAAATGATGCTATTGATGGCTAAAGTTGAAATCAATGGATAGATAAAGAAAGATAATGTCTGTAGATTTTCAGATAGGATAGGAATAAATAATAAAATACCCAGATGAAATACCAATGATCCTGAGTAGCTGATAATGTATTTGGTTACCTGTGTTAAAGATGTTTTGAACAACAGACTGTTGGCTAACCAAAAAAACATAATCATTAGCGTCAGTGCCAGATAGCTCACAACAATGTATGCTGGTTTAATGTGCGCAAAGAGATACACCGGAGCAATACCATAGAAGGCAATCAATGGTGAGGCAAGTAGTAGTAATTTATATTCTTTATTAATCGCCATACAGATTTGATTACTACACAAATAAAGCCATACAGAGATAACTATTACACATATAACACCTTAATTTTTTTGTTTGACAGGTTGAGAGGCTACCTGAAAAACTCCATAATTTATGTGAGTTGATTGCAAATTTATTCTTTCTTTTACTACTGGCAAACTAAGGGAACGACCACAGTCGTTTCAGCTGATCATGTAGGCAACCCAGGGAGTGTCTCATCCTAAAAGGATCGCTATGCATGCCCGAAGGTTAAAGCTTTAAAAATGGTAGCTAGTTTGTTTTGTTGCTCTGTCTCCCATTTTATTCCCATCGCAATCTCTCTTTTTCGTCTTCTGAATGGCTGTCACTTCCCTTTTGTACTACCTGTAGGGAATTTTCCCTCACTATCCTTCTGAAGAACAAAAAAGGGTCTAGTGTTTTTGAACAGGAAGAAAAATCTTCTTTCCGAAAGGCAAAAAATAAACAGAGAAAAAGGAACAAACTCTCTTAGCTTGACAGCGTTGCTTGCTTGATATCATTGAGCGGATGCTTGTGCCAGAGACTTCCTTTATTTCCGGAAAAGAGATGGAATAGAATACACTTTCACGGCTTGCTCTCTATATAACGGGGAATCTGCACAAAGAAAGTGGTTCCCTTACCTTCCTGGCTTTCAAACCAGATCTTGCCCTGATGCCACTCTACAATGGTCTTGATGATTGACATGCCCAGACCGGTGGTTGGCTCGTTGTGCAGGCCCGGCCGGCGGGCTTTGGTAAACTTGTCAAACAGTGAACTGTGGTACTTTTCTGGTATACCGATGCCGTTATCTTCTACACGTACCAATACTGAATCTGACTCGGGCTGGTCTTCGATATGAACAGCAATCAGTCCGCCTTCAGGAGTAAACTTAATGGAGTTGGAAACCAGGTTGGTAATTGCCAGTATAAACTTAACTTCGTCAATCGCTACATAGATTGACGGGTCTGAACTGGTAAGCTGAAAGGTGAGTAGCTTTTGCTGGGGGGTATGCTGAAACTGCTCTATCAACTCACGTGTCTTTTGCACCAGATCCACACGCCCTTTGACTACATCTACCTCGGAAGATTCTAAAAATTCTTGTTCGACAAAGTCGCGGATCAGCTTGAGCGAATGTTTGCTGGTCTGGGAAATCAGGCTGACTACCCGTATCAGATCCTCATCATTGTATTCTTTCAAACGACTGATCGTCAGTGAGGATAGCGACTGAATTGTGCCCAACGGTCCGGCCAGTTCATGGGAAAGTATATGGAGAATAGCGTTTTTCTTGTTGGAATACTTGGTTTCTACATCCAGGTAGTATTTTAATTTAGTGATATCTTCTATCATACCACCCAGCAGGCGTTTGTCCGAACTGGTTTTATCTAAGCCAACCGGAATAGACAAGGGCAGCAGACGCAGCCATTTGATTGTCCGGTCTTCAAGCTGAATACGAAACTCCATGGGTTGCCGGGTAGCTTCCTCCTGTCGGCTAGTCTCTTTATCCGGCGTTTGTTGACCAGTAGCTGGCTGGTTAAGCAGTTGCTGGTAGATATCGCTTACATAGGATCGGTCTTCGGGATGAACCAGGTCCCACAGCTGGCTGATTTTCAATTGTTGGCGGCTACGGTTAAATACCTGTTCAAATGCCGGATTCAAATAGGGAAACTGTTGAAGATCCGGATCGAAAGCAAAAACAATAAAGCTGCTTTGTTGTGCCAGTTGAGATAAAAAGGCAGCAGAGTAAAAATCCAAGGGTGCGTCCATAGCGTCGATTGGGTTTGTATCCAGATCGACTTGATGTTGTGAGTACAGCACGTTGGCTAGTGTGACACAACCTTTGAGAAGAAGAGGAAAATGAAATTACAAAATGATAGTTACAAAGTTATAGTGGCATTGCCGTTGTAATGCCTGGCAATAGTACGCTTAGCTTTTGGAACATTCAGCTGGCAAGATTAGTTTCCGCTCTGCGAGGGATGGGAGAACATTGACAGAATTTGTGCAAAGAAACCGTTCCTGGAAATGCATCGGTTGAAAATGAAAGTATCCTGCCAACTACAGATGAATTTTCACCATCGTTTAGCTTGGCGATAACATCAATCTGGGAAAGACAATAGGTATGTTGAAAATCAATGACGGATTACATAGCTACTTTCATCCAGAGTCGCAAAACCAACGATGGGGAAAATACCATCTTTCTTAAAGAGGCTGATTGTGCAGCTTACTTGTGAACAGAAAGAAAGAATATAACTTTTTGGTACTTATAAGAGTCGTTTGGGATACAACAACAGTCGTTTGAGCTACATCTGTTTTCTGACAGTATGGCAATTTTGCATTATCAGAAAACAAATAAAAGTATGGCAACAACAAAATGGATTTCAGACTCTGCTCACAGCGAACTACAATTTAAAATCAAGCATTTGATGATTTCAACAGTTACAGGATCTGTTAAAAAGTTTGAAGTAATGGTCGAATCACATGGGGATGACTTTACTAATGCAAAAATTAATTTTATAGCAGATGTACATTCTATTGATACAAATAATCCAGAACGTGAGAAGCACTTGCAGGCCGTAGCGTTTTTTGATTCCGAACACTTCCCAACGATTACATTTGAAAGTACCAGAATGGAAAGAACCGATGAGGAAAGCTATAAATTGCATGGCAATCTTATGATAAAAGGCATTGGCAAATCAATAGTGATTGACGTCGAACATGGTGGCATTGTCGAAAAGGATCGTTTTGGAAACAAGAAAGCCGGCTTTACAATAAATACAAAGATCAACCGTCATGACTTTGGTGTAGGTCCTGTAAATCCAGGTTTAGGTGATGAGATAAAACTCTACAGCAGCATACAGATTGTGAAACAAATATAGTCTGATGACAAGCCAGAAATTTTATAGCATTAAAACCATCAGCGAGTTTCATCAACTCAGACGGTTGCCTGCCCCTGAACATCCATTGATCAGTATCATCGACCTGGAATGTCTCAGGCATTTACATATAGATGAATATACAACCCTGACATTGGATTTTTATTGGATTGCATTGAAAAGATCTTCCAATGTAAAAGTAAGGTATGGACAACAGCTTTATGATTTCAACAAAGGCATCCTGTCATTTATGTCGCCCAACCAGATTTTTAGTATCGCTCCTGATACTGAAAATGAGGAGCCGGAAAAGTCAGGTTGGGCATTGCTTATTCATCCTGATTTTTTGTGGAATACGCCATTAGCTAAAAACATCAGACAGTATGAATATTTTACCTATTCCGTGAATGAGGCACTGTTTCTTTCTGAAAAGGAAGAAATACTAATCACTGGTATCATTCAAAACATTCAGCAGGAGTACCACACAAATATTGATAAATTCAGCAAACAGATTATCATTTCACAAATTGAAACATTGCTTAGTTATGCTGAAAGATTTTACCATCGTCAGTTTCTTACCCGTGAAAAAACGAACCATCAGATTTTGGAACGCGTAACTATATTGCTTACCGATTATTTCAATAATGAGAACCTGATAAGTAGAGGATTGCCTACAGCTCAGTATATTTCAAAAGAACTTGCTATATCTCCCTCTTATTTACGTAGCCTACTCAAAATGCTGACAGGACAAAACACCCAACAGCACATACATAACATGCTGATTGAAAAAGCAAAAGAAAAGCTGTCTACCACTGAATTATCTGTCAGTGAAATTGCCTATCAGTTAGGATTTGAATATTCACAATCATTCAGCAAACTGTTTAAGTCCAAAACAGACATGTCTCCGCTGGAGTTTAGGGCTTCATTTGATTAAACCTCTCCTTGTAGTTTGCAGGATAGTTCAGATATTCAACTAAGAATCAGAGATAGACTCGATTTTTTTGTGAAAAACACGGCATTTGAACCCCTCTCACCTGAAGAAAAACTAATCGTAACTATTGTTTTCTGTTGTTATTTTTAAGAAATAGAAAACACAAAAAATAAATACAAATCCTCTCACTATCCTCACCTGTAATCATCTTTACATTTTTTTACAGAAGATTTGTAAGGAAAACAATTCCATCCCGACAAAGAAGGAAAAACATTCCTTATGAACTATTTTCAAAACATCAGCCGCTGGGCAGTAGTGGCATTTTTAGCATGTAATCTTTCAGCTTGTAAAGATGATAATAACAATGCTGTAACACCATCACAACAAACAACTATCACAGTAGAGAATGTACTCAACTCAAAACCGTTGGTAGAGTCAGGTACTTTTCAGGGAACGGGCTCTCCGGCTGTGATTCTTCCGGGACAGATGGTCAGCATTTCGTTTTCAGCAGCCAAAGGAGAGGCAATCACCTTCGCTACCATGTATGGATGGTCCAATGACTTGTTTTTTGCCCCAGCAAACCCAGGTATTTTGCTATATGACTCCAATGGAATGCCAATAGAAGGGGATGTGTCTGCACAGATTAAATTATGGGACAATGGTACACGTATCAATCAAAAGCCAGGATCTACAGTGAACCATCCGGGCACTGTAGACAGCCAGTCTGTTACAGAAGTAAACGGTTCGGATGCACAAGGCAATGCCTATCTTCCTGCGTCCAAACTGGTAAAAGCAACCCTGCAATACAAAGGTAATTCTCAGTTTACTCTTACCCTTGAAAACATCTCTGGTGGCACAGCCAACGAAACACCTCTTAGTCCCGGTGTATGGGCGGTTTCGTATATAGTTGGGGGAAACCTGTTGGATGCGAATCCTCTCTACACCAGCGGACAGCCTACGGCCAATGGGTTGACCAATATTGCAGAGGCTGGTGACAATTCTGTATTGAGTGCTTATATCAAAGATATGACAGGCATTTTTACACCTCTTTCACCTGTGCTGGTAGTGGTTTACAATGGAATAGATAATCCTATCTACAAGACAGGTGAAGTGGATCGGGGACAAGGTCTGAAACCGTTGGCTCAGCAAGGCAACGCAGATACACTAGCGGCTTACCTGAAAGGAAAGCCTGGGATTAAAGCCGTGTATGTATTGCCAGCTCCCAGTACCAAAGTCTTACTTCCTGTTATTGGCAATCAACAGGGTGGAATGGTTTCACAACAGATTTCTGTTTCAGCGGGAGATAGAATAGCTATTGCCACGATGTATGGCTTTTCCAACGACTGGTTCTTTGCGTCGGCTGATAATGGAGTGGATGCCACCACAAAAGGAGATATTACCTCCACGATCAAACTCTATGATGATGGCACAGCCATTAATCAGTTTCCAGGAGCCGGAATCACTCAGTTTAACCTGGCAGGTACACCTTTAAAAGAGTCCCAAGCCATTGCCGAAGTACCGAACCCCAATGCGTTTACAACACTGCCTGCCATAACAGACATACTTAAAGTGACACTTCAGTAAATTACATGATATTCTTATGCAAGAGTGAGACATATTGCCCAATATGAGTCATTCGCAATTTTAGATGAAAGTTTGTTTTACAAGATCAGCGCCTATTCTTTTGAAAAGAGTATAGGCGCTGATTGATTTTTGACACATTTCTCTTCCTGAGTTGGTTTATTGTCCCTTTCATCATTCTTCCATTGACCTCTTACTTTTTTGCTTGCCCAAAAAAGTGACAAGGCGATAAGAAGAGATATGTTCTGGATTATAAACTAACATAGAAAGAGAGCTTTCTCAAAAATAAACCCAAGTCTACACTCTTTTCAAAGTATAGACTTGGGTTTACTCATATCCAATATTCGAGATGACTCAGGTATATCTATTGTAGCAGAATAAAATCTACAAGCTACAACTCTTTTTTAAGAGCCTGTGCAACAGACTGTAACATGGCTGAACTAATTCGTTGTTTGAAGTCTGGGTTGATGTACTCAAACTGAATGACTCCTTTTGTGTCCACAATAAAAACAGAGGGTACAGGCAAAAGTTTATCGACATTTTTTCCTTTTGATCCTTCCTGTAGAATTTTCTCATAATTGGCAGGAGCAGCATAGGCAATCCCAAATTGTTTGGAAACAGAAAGATCACTATCTGACAATAACGTATAGGTCAGCTTTTCCTGGTTTACTGTTTTTGCCAGATATTCCGGGCTATCAGTGCTAATGGCAATGATTTGGTAACCCATAGTACGCAGATTACCTTCAATCGCTTGAATACCGGCCAGCTGCTTATTACAGAAAGGACACCATCCACCCCGATAGAAGATAAGAATGGTTGGCTTTTGACTTAATTTTTCTTTCAGATTAATCATCTTTCCTGTAACATCAGGAAGAGAAGCCAAAGGAACAGGCTCTCCGATCAGTAAGGGACTGATATCTGTTGGCTTTTGGACAATAGAAGAATCTAAAGGATCAGTGCCAGATGAAGGATAGCGATTAGTTTTTGCCAGCATCAGAGTCTGGCTGCCAACTGTAAGACACATTGTTAGCAGAAAAACAAAAAGCCTTCTTTCCAGAGGCTTTGGTGAATGATTCATAGTAGTGAAATTAATATGACTGGAATTAGTTGAATAGAAATAAATAATCTGAATACCAGGTTCAGCAGACAATCTGCTGAACCCTTATCAGGCTTTACATTTTACTGGCAGCCCCTTTTTTCTTCATTTTATCGTCTGACATCTTATCCTTATCAGACATCTTACTTCCCGTTGTTTTATTACCACTCATTTTGTCTGCATGCATTTTATCATCAGACATTTTACTATTGGACATCTTGTTATCTGACATTTTTTTATCAGACATCTTGTCCATTTTGTGATCCATTTTAGACATTTTGGAATGATCTCCTTTTGCCATTTTAGACGTATCTTTTGATGTAGAAGGAGTTGTCTGGGCATTGGTCTGAATGGTTACAAAAGCTACTGCAACAGCAGTCAGGAGAAATGTTTTCAGGCTTTTCATTGTCATAAGGTTTAGTAGATGGAAACTGTTTTTCTCCTTTAGTCGCATCTTTCTGAGAAACCTTACAAAAAGAGTTAATTTTTATTTAGCTGCTGATCAATTTTGTCCTGAAGTTGTTTTTTGTAATCATCATCGAGTGTAAATTGCTGATGTTGGGAATTGGTAAACATATCCTTTACCATTCTGTTAATCAGAATGCTTTGTTTTTGAAACGTTCGACAGATCGAACAGCCTGCCAGATGAATCCTTAATTCCAGTTTTTCCCGAAGCGTCAGAGAGGCCAGTTGTTTCTTTTCAATCAGAAATGTAGCCTTTCTGCAGTTGTATTGTATTTTCTTCAATGGTCCCATGTGTATAGGTTAACATGTATATGTATTGGCTAACTCCAGTTTTTTTGAAGGCATGCCCTTAGATTTACTTTTGTACGATGAATGATAACCCAAAAATTTGAGGGAGTTACTTTTAAGGCCGTGCAAATAGCATCAGTCTCTTCTTCATCCATGTGTTTCATCGTGAATACTGAAAGCCAGAGGGCTGGCAACTTTTTCATACAAAGCTGGAGAATATGGGTAAATTCACTCTGGGTGAATGGGTCCTGATCTTCTATTCCGAAAGCCTGTGGCCGATGAGCTACATTCCAGTGTCCGTCATCCGGATCAAAAAAGTCTTCCTGTTGCTTTTCTGCACTAACGCTATCTGTACTGTGAAGGAACTGGGACGATTTTTTCCGATATACATCTACTATTTTGTATTTTAGGATAGCCGTAAGCCACGTTTTTTCTGTACTGCTACCTTTAAATTGATCTGCTCTTTCGAGGGCAGCCAGAAAGGTCTCCTGAACAAGATCCCTGGCTAACTCCTCGTCCGTAAGTCGGGATAAGGCATAGGTATACAAATAATCTGCATAGCGACTTACCCATTGGTGTGGATTAATGGGTAGATCGGTTGTGATGTTAAAATCCTTGTTTTCAGCTTGCATGGATACGTAAAATAGTATGCATTGGGTTTGTTATCCCCAAAGGGGATACCCTTTAGTCGGAGGCTAGAGAAAAACCTTACAAAAAAAAGCAAAAAAAAATGTAAGGTTTTATTCTGTGATCCGACTAAACCTGAAAATCGAATCAACAGGGCATATGAAAATAGTACATTTCTCTTTTATTGGAAATAGAGTAACGTTTTCTGAACACCTTTCCAGTATTCTAATGTTACCAGCAACACCTAAATGCGGAAGTATAGTTTGTTCTGACCAATAATCCGAAAGATATATATTAATCCAAAAGGTATCTATGAAAGTCATCAAAGAAAAACATTCCTTCCTTATGAGGTGGACCCATTGGGTAAACTTCCCTGTTCTGACTGTTATGATCTGGAGTGGCCTGCTTATCTACTGGGCTAATGACGTATACACCATCACTATTTTCGACTATACCCTGATTCATTTCTTTCCGCAGTGGTTTTATGACGTATTCGCTATTCCTCAGCGTCTGGCAGAAGGAATGGCATTCCACTTTTTGTTTATGTGGTTTTTTATGCTGAATGGAGCGTTGTATCTGCTCTATACAATTTTCTCTGGTTCATGGAAACAACTCTTACCCAACCGACATTCCTTTGCAGAAGCCTGGCAGGTAGTTTTGTATGATCTGCATCTTAGGAAAACGGCTCCTCTGCAAGGCAAATACAATGCTGCTCAGCGCATTGCTTATACGGCAATCATTGTAATGGGCATAGGTTCTGCTGTTACCGGGCTGGCTATTTATAAACCTGTTCAGCTCAACTGGCTCACATGGCTTTGTGGGGGGTATCACCTGGCTCGAATTGAGCATTTCGGTTTAACAATAGGATATGTACTCTTCTTTGTTATTCATCTTGCTCAGGTGATTCGTGCCGGATGGAATAACTTCCGGGCTGTGATAGCTGGATTTGAAGTGGTAGATCAGCCCAACGTGACAACGCCGGCGAATCCAGCGACTGATGAAAATCTTCTTCCCCATGTTTCTCATGAATAAAACTCCTGTTCAATACTCGTATGGAAAATAAAGAATTAAAGAGACCTTCACTTGAAGCGACTATAGATAAAAAGATCAAAAGACGTACGTTCATTTCTTTTGCAAGCTTTTTTGCACTATCAGGTTTGGGTCTGGGTGCATGGAAATGGTTATATAATTCTCCTGAAGAAATCTCAGGTATCACTGCGGGTGCACACAAACCTCTACGCGATGCCCTCAATACCTCTGAGCAGGTTTTCAAACAAGTATACAGTAACACCCATCTGGTAAAAACATATCCCAAATCGATGGCGGCAACGGATGTTCGGGTAAATGGAGACATCGGCCTTACAGATGAAACATTTCGCGTTCAGGACTGGCAACTCGAAGTAGAGAAAGAAGCAGGTAAGTTACTTACAATAAGTATGGAGCAACTCAAAAAATTACCGAAGACAGAAATCATCTATTCGTTCAAATGCATAGAAGGCTGGGATCAGATTCAGCACTGGGGCGGTTTGCGCTTTAGTGACTTTATCCAGCATTTTAACCTTGAATCTCAATCGAAGAAAGCCTATGTTGGTATGCAAACTCCTGATGAACAATATTATGTAGGGATAGATCGGGAAAGTGCCCTGCATCCCCAGACTATTCTTGCATACGAGATGAATGGCCATCCCATACCGGTTGAAAATGGAGCACCACTGCGGTTGATTATTCCGGTTAAATATGGTGTGAAGAATCTGAAACGAATTGGTAAAATCACATTTAGCGATACGCGTCCGAGAGACTTCTGGGCTGAACAGGGATATGATTACTATTCAGGGTTATAATGGTTCTAACATAACTATTCGAATACTATCCGTACGTATATAAAAATTACTCACTGTTATTGTTCATCCGAAGTGGTTGCTACGACAGGTAGCAACTTTTGTCCACGCAGCAGGAAGTACCCCGTTAGTCCCGCAATCAGGGAGGCCAGCAGAATGGAAACTTTGGCAACGGATTGAAACTCGGGATTATTTTCAAATGCCAGCAGCGTAATAAAGATAGACATTGTAAAGCCGATTCCACCCAATATACCTGCACCAATGAGTTGTTTCCAGCTTACACCTGCTGGAAGGGCAGCCCATCCCAACCGAACGGAAAAATAGGCAAATAAACAAATCCCTAGTGGCTTTCCGGCAACCAGCCCTACCATAATTCCTACTCCGATAGGCGAAAATACCTGGTGAAAAACATCGGTATTAATTAGTAAACTGGTATTGCAAAAAGCAAAGAGAGGAATAATCAGAAAAGCAATCAACGGATGCAGTTGATGTTCGAGCCTTTGAGCCGGAGAGTTAATCTTTTCATTGAGATCTTCGAGTTCTTCACTGATCGTACGAGGTTGTAACTGTTCAGAGTGCAGATTGTCCTTGATTATCTGCAAGCGGTCATCGATCATTTCTACCAGTTGGTTTTTCGGATACCGAATACGAAAAGGAATGCTGATAGCCAGCAATACACCTGCAATAGTAGCATGAATACCTGATTGTAATATGAAATACCAAAGGAACAGACCAATAAGCAAATAAATACTTAAGGTACGTACGCCTGCTTTGTTGAGTGCCAACAAAACACCCCAGGTCAGTGCGGCATAGAGAAGATAGGTAAAGTCAAGCTGACTGGTATAAAACACAGCAATGACAATCACAGCACCCAAATCATCCACAATAGCCAGAGCAGTCAGAAATATTTTCAGTGACAAAGGAATCTTATCACCCAGTAAAAGCAACACTGCCAGGGCAAAGGCAATATCGGTTGCCATCGGAATACCCCAGCCACTACGGGTAGGTGCATTCCAGTTGATAAGGGCAAACAGGATAGCAGGAACTACCATACCTCCCAAGGCACTAATCATCGGTAATGCCGCTTTTTTTATACTCGATAGCTCTCCTTCCAAAATTTCCCGCTTAATCTCCAATCCGACTACAAGAAAAAACAAGGCCATCAGTCCATCATTAATCCAATGGGTAAGCGATTTGTTCATTTCAAATCCATTGAATGAAATATGAAAATGACTCTCCCAGATGGCAGGAAAATAGCGGGCAATACCCTGATCCATATTTGCCAGAATCAATGAAAGAACACTGACAATCAAAAGAATAATCCCTCCGGAAGTTTCGCTTTGAATAAAGTCGGAAAAAGGTTTAACCAGAGGGTGGATGCGTTTTTTTACAGAATTGCTCATAAGCCAGTGAATGTATGGTATCAATCAGTGGGGTCAAAGATAGACGTATTTAAAAAATAATGGCAACTCATGCTAAGTATTCAAGAGAATATAGTAATTGGCAGGTTTTCACCATGATTGGTATTATAATAACAATCCTTTTCCCGAGGTTTAGATTGAAGAGAACATGAATCCTCGGAAGAAAACATAGTAAAACACCAGATAAGACAAAGGTTTCAAAATCATTGTTTCAAAGCCTGCGCCAGTTCTGGTATATTTTCTTCTCCTCATTTCCCCAGATTTCCTATAACAGGAAGCAAGCTTTTAGCCAGTTTTGTAAGTTGATACTCTACCTTGGGTATTTTAGCATCAAAGGCAATCTTACTGCTAAACTCATGATGCAATCGTTCATTCAACTGATTGATTAGCACTTGCCTGTCTGCAACAATAATGTGTTGCAACACTCCTGGCCTTTTGTACCTTACGAAATATAGTACAGGAACATGCTTTCCATTTGCCTTTGCCATCCAGCAACTCTTTGGAATGAAATAACTAAAAATATACTTGAATTTATGAAAACTGTTGACTAACTATAGATTACGTGTTCGAACACAAAGTAGTTATGCTTAGTTTTAATAATACCCATTATTTCACCTTCCAGCTAGCATATAAGAAGGTCTGTCATAAACTTAAACTCAATCAGCGTTACTCACAAGTAATTAACGCATATTTATGAGAAACTTCCTCTTTGTTCCTGATAAGGAAAAAGACTTCCAGAGCTATATGGTCTATGTACTAGCCATTATCTGGACACTGGTAACAGGGATGATAGTTTGTATAGGGTTTTTCTATTTTCCTGATTTATCACCCCGATGGCTAACACTGCTTTCTACTTCATTAGCTATTGCAGCTTTTAACCTTATTATAAACCATTTGGGCTATACACGCCTGGCGAGTTGGTCACTTAGCCTTATGCTATGGTTATATGTTACCATTCCCTGTTACTCAGCAGGAGGAATTATGGCACCCGGTATTATATCTCAAATGAGTGTTATTCTTACTGCTGGATTCTTACTTGGCTGGCGGGGCGGACTAGCCATTGGTTTACTGACAATCAGTACAGACTTTGTGCTCGCCTACCTGGAAGTAATTGGCTTATTACCTGTTGCCACTGTCAAACATACTCCCATAAGTCGTTGGATTAGCAATATCATTCCTTTTGGAACCGTTCTCGCTCTACAATATTATTCTACCAATCACCTGCGTACCAGCTTGCTTGCCTTACAACTGGAAATAAAAAAACGTGAAAAGGCAGAAATACTCAAAGATGAAATACTGTATGATCTGAAAGAACGCGTAAAAGAACTAAAAACGCTCTATGAGGTAAGTCGCATCTTGCAGGATGAAGAGGCAACAACTGATACACTATTACGACAGATAGTTCAGCTGCTACCATTGGGCTGGCAGTATCCGGCAGAGACAGCCGCTCGTGTATGTGTGGATACAACATCCTATGTCACAAACAACTACATCCCGTGTGAATCCTATCAAATGGCGGAGATGACAACAGCAAAAGGAAGAAAAATCAGTATTGAAATTGTATATCTGCAGCCTATGCCCGAAAGGGATGAGGGGCCTTTTTTAGAAGAAGAACGCAATTTGATCAATATGCTGGTCGAAATGCTTAAAGTTGACCTGGAACGGAGAGAACGCAGTGCGGAATTGAAGGCATATAAGTATGCACTCGATACTGCTGCTATCGTAAGCATTTCAGGGGTAGACGCTGAACTCACGTTTGTAAACGAAAACTTTTGTAAAGCCACCCAATACACTCCGGAAGAATTGATGGGCAAACATCACAGTTTTATCTGGTCAGATAATTACTCACCTGGCTATTTTACAGAAATGCAAATGGCTATGCAGGATGGAACACCCTACAGGGGAGAATTCTGCAATAAGACAAAAGATGATACTTTGTATTGGGTCGATACGACCATTATCCCATTTTTAGATGAAAACGGAAAGATCTATCAATATCTGTCTATTAACTATGATATAACCGAAAGAAGGAAAGCGGAAGAGAAGATTAAACAAAGCGAACAGTTAATCCGAAAAATCACCAGCCAGGTTCCAGGGAATACCTATATGTTTGAGATAGAAGAAAGCGGACAGTTCAACGTGCTTTTTATGAACCGTGGAACTGATATATACAATCATACATTCGATTTTGAAGATATCTCAAAACAGCCTGAAAAGTTAATAGAAGCACTACATGTGGATGATAAAGCGAAGTTTAATCAAGCGCTGAAAGAGGCCTATCGAACACAAACTATCATTAGCATCCAGTATAGAATGGTTGTAGGAGAACATACACGATGGCGCTGGTTACAGGCAATTCCGGAAAAAAATAAGGATGGAAAAATCATATGGTATGGTGCAACGGCAGATATCACTCCACTGGTTGATTATATTGCATCTATTGAGCAGTTTATCTTTGATCTTAGCCACGTAATTCGCAGACCTATTGCATCGATAATGGGTTTGACAAGATTGATTATCGATAATGACCTTAGCGAAACAGAGAGTAGAGAAATCTCTCAAAAACTCTATGTTATTTCTGAAGAGATGGACAAATTTATTCGTGAGTTAAATTATGAGTATCTTCAAAAAAGGCAAGATACCACGCTCAACATTGACATTTCTTCATTTATTGATAAAAGAAGTTCTTTATTCAATTGATCTACAAGAATCAACCCGAATGTTGAGAGTAAAACCCAAGCCTGTATTTTTAAAAACATAGATTTGGGTTTTATTCAGATACAACAGCCGGAATGAATCATGCTTGGTTATCAGCGATTTATTTTCCTGCAAACTTACTTTTCAGTTCACGTATGAGCTTGTTTACTACTGCTTTGCTCGAATTAAATCCGTTAGTACCATTTGGGCTTGATTTATAGGCATTGGATTCCCACATTACTTCTCCCTTCTGATCGATCAGTTTAGCCACCAGCATAACAGAAGTTCCACCCCAGGAGGTTAAGGTGATGCCCTTAGATGCGGTAACATCGATTTTGATTTGAAAATCTGCTGCTTCTTTCTTGTCAACTACCTTCCAGTATCCCCACTCTTTAAGTTGTGTATCCAACTGCTCGGCGGTGTGAATGGCATTTTCATTTTTAGAGGTATTCTCTACAAAAACTTTGTTGCCTGCTTTCAAAGCAGCTTGCTGGGCAATACTGTATCCCAACGAAAAGAATAAACAAAGACAGATCAGGTATCTTTTCATAGTATGTAACAGGTAGGGTCTGTGGAAAAATGATTGAATAAGGCAGGTTAGCTGCCACTTGTAAGTAGTCCTGATGTTTGATCAACTACAGTAGCAAAACTAGGGCAATGGGTAGGAAGAGTCAATCCCGGAAAACCAGGATTTTTATGGTAAGGAGTGGCTTGTATGTTCCAGTTTGTAGGACTATCGTATATGGATATGAGCAAGAGAAATTCGCTTTTGCTCTATGTAGTGTTTATTGATGTTACAGTAAGCCAGGTTAGTCATTGAATACATACCCATGATAAATAGCAGTAATAGTACCCATTTTATCAAACGTAATGTAGAAAAGGATTGATTTTCCAGACCACCTATGAGTATACGAATAGTCAAAGTACTTAAGTTCTGCAAATACAGCCTGATTTTCAATTTCCGAAAAGAAGAGAATATTCCCAGCTTCCTTATCTGAATAAAAATTGGGAATGTCATTTACCTTTACAGGCGTTTTGGGATATTTCTTTTTAATAGTCTTTCCTAGTGAATCCACCACATGTCTTAATATGTGTCCATCTTCCCTTACCATTATACCTTCCGGCTTGGATATCTTGTAATTTCGTTGCACATACTCACAGACAATCCCATCAAAACCTGGTTTTATTTTTTGGTTTGCAACATACATACTATCATGCAATCCCCCTGGATTAGCCTGAGACAAATACCTGAGTGTAGTCGAATCCCTTTTGATACAATCAAATGCCTTTCGATACAGATATGCTTCTGAGGTATCCGTCACAGGCGAAGGAACAACTATAGTCAAAAAGAAAAGGATAAAAAGTATACTCATAATTGCATAAGGTGATTCACAAACTTTTATCAAAAGTAACCTATTGTTTTTAATAAAAGTACTGGTATACTTTTGAAATGATTGCATACTAATACGTTTTCTTCTACAGAAAACTTACCGTCTCCTCTATAAAGTACCAGCTAATCCAACAGCAACTGCTTAAAAACACAAAACCCCTGACTTATTTTCATAAATCAAGGGTTTTCGTGATTTTAAGCGGTTCCGAGCGGACTTCATTCCCCTATGTAAATACGTGATTTACAGCTATCATTTAAAAGCGAGTAACCGATTTAATGACAACTAAAAACAAGCATTTTTAAAGGTGTATTTCCTATCTTTTGAAGGATAAATATCGTTTGTAATTTTAAGAAATCAATTGCTGTGATTCCCGATTTTTAGGACATCCCCAGCCAGTAATAAAAAATTATTTATAAAAAAGGTCTCTCAGACTATTGAGAGACTCTCTAAAAAAAAAAAACGATCTTGTTGTTTATGCTCATTACTATCAAACCAATGAACTTGACTATAAATTATTCACATGGAGCTTTCTTCATCTTGTGTCCAAAAATTGTCCACCAAGAATACGATAATCCTTCCAAGAAATAACAATCTATATCTCCAGCAGCCTGAGATTGATAAGTAAGTATATCATTTGCTATAGTAACCGTTGAAACTCTTTTTTCTTCCGCCTTTTCTAATGGATAATCATTAAGGTTAGGACTAGGTTTCACTTTTACCTTATAATCATCAAATATGTAATTAGTTATTTTATTTCCATCACTTACTTCAACAGTACTTAATGAATAATCCTTATTTGATGGATCTCCAATATATTCGATATGTAGTATAACTCCACCTCCAACATATTTATAAAAATAATAGGGTTTATCATCTATTACAGTATGAATGGAAAGCCAGACTTTATCATTCACTTTTTTATATATAGTAACATCTTCTTTAAAAAGACTATATTTATAAGTTATCTTCTTTGTAGATTCATCAATCATATTCACACGCACATAGGAAGAAAAAAGATCTTCAGATGAGATTTGTTCTATTCCTTCCATAGTGAGCAGGTTGAAATCTTTATAGAACATAGTATTATCCCTCATAGAGGTATGATCTCTGCATGACAGACCCATCAATATGAATAACAAAAAGGGAAATTGCATAAATATATAGTGTTTTTTATAGTGTATTTGTGTTAAACAAAAAACATAAAGTCGCATAAAACATGTTTTAGTTACTAGCCCAATACATAAAGGTTGTTCTAAGTTTTAAGATATAGGCTGACATATTTATTTACAAATGAGATCTGCCAACCTTTCATTGATCCGTGGTTTCCGAATACCTTATATCTGCATCTTTCGTATACCAAACATTTGTTATGCTTGTTGCTTTAACTGCGCCATTGTTATACACAGCTTTCGTCCATCGACCTGCTAATCTAAATGCATCCGGTCGTTCTCCTTTTTGTATTCGCCATCATCCCACATTACTGTCTGATAATAAGGAATAACCCCTAGTATTCCGCCAAACATGGAATCACTGTTGAGTGACCAACTTTGATTGCCATAAACAGTAGTTTTCATTTTTGCAGCAAGAGATCCTAACAAAAATACTCCTCCATTCACTAGGCTTCCGACATGGCAAGCGGTGATAATAATCTGGATTCTGGAATCCATAAACTTTGCAAGCCTACTTAATTGTGCATCTTTTTTATCTATTCACCACTTGTATATAATGTACTGAGGTGGTCCTAAAAATCGGGACACAAAACTTGCTTAACTTAGCAAGTAAATGAAAGGCAAAAAAACAACAAGTAAACGGCGTAAATACAGTGCCGATTTCAAAAGTGAAGTAGTAAAAATGCTTC
>JASJOS010000008.1 GCA_030068525.1 Xanthocytophaga flava | reverse complement strand
ACGCGTTACGCACCCGTGCGCCACTGGTATTGCTACCCGTTCGACTTGCATGTATTAGGCCTGCCGCTAGCGTTCATCCTGAGCCAGGATCAAACTCTCCATAGTATATGAAGTTTTGTCCTTTATTACTATTGCTAGTGATAAAGAACAGTGTCTGTTTGATGGCTTACTTTATTTTTCGAAATTGACTTGTCAAATTAACTACTTCAATGAAGTAGCAACCAACAAATGCGCTTATTCGTTTACGCTTGCTTTTTATGCTGTTTTGTCTGCCAAATATTCAAAGAACGTTTGCTAACCTTCACATACACATTTGTATGCTTACAGTCAACATGGTGACTTAAAAGTCTAGTCTCACAAGAGACACTAAAACATAAAAATAGAATTTTAACTTCTGATAATTTTTTCTTGACTTTGCAGCTTGTCATTAATACTAACAAGAAAGTCTAAATCAGAAATGGGGTTGTATTGCCGGAGAGATACTCTTATCTGCCACTCGCTTTCACCACCTTCTGTTTTTCAAAAAAACAGAATCTATTATTTCAATAATCAACACTAGAAACTCTAGCGAACAAAATCAGAAATCATTATTCCCGATTGACAATAAAGAGTCATTTTCAACACTCTTCCTCCTCTTTTTATTTCGCTTCTCAGCGGCTTCTTCCGTAAGGGGACACAAAGGTAAGGACAATTATTTAAAATACAAATCCACTCTACCTTTTTTTCAACTTTTTTTTTCACATTAAGTTAATACCTTAACCAATACATCTGATAATGAAACCATTACACTCATTAATTAACAGAAAAAAAAATATTATCAAGAAAAATCTGTCTTCAAAATACTTTACATTCTCTTACTAACTTATAACTATGTACCAAAGAAATATTCTTAGTTATCTGGATTAAGCAGTTACACATCCTGTCTAATTGAGCAAATCTTAATTAAAAGCCCATATCCTCGCTGATAAGTAAATTCGGTAGTATAATCAATTAGCATATGCTTCTCTAAAGTTTATTCTTAGCTTCTCAGATTGGAGTTACAGTATGTGAAACAACCTCAGCGCTAAAAGTGCCCATAGTTCGAATCGTTAAAAAAAATGGCCGAACTCTATTCTCTTTGGGTTTTGAAATAACTGATCAATTAAGAATAAACAACGATGAGCATTTATTCATTTTCAATCAAACCCTTGCAATGAATATAATGGTAGTGATTCATATGGGAAAGCCATATCATTTTTTCAACTATATATCTCATCTACTACATATAGAGAAATATGTTAGTCCTGCCCAATTTAAGCCATATGTTGTCTGATCCAAAACTCATACTCCTCTAAAAAATATTAACTAATAAATAAAAAAAGTAAAATAGGATATGGGGATTGTACCATTTGACTTGTCTGAAGGATGTTATTTATCTGCTTTGATAAATAATAAGGCGTAATACTACTTACATAGGATGCACTCTCCTCTCACTTTTTGGAAGAGTACTTCTGTCATCTTTCATTCTTATTCAAAACAATTCCTATGAGAAAATTAATGCGAATGATGCTGCTTGCAATGGTAGTAAGTGGTGCATGTATCGGTATCACAACCGCACAGACCTACAACTGGAATACAGTTCCAATAGGTGGTGGAGGGTTTGTAACAAGTATTAAAGCACACCCCAAAGTGCCTAATCTGTTTTTTATTACTAAAGATGTCGGAACTCCCTACAGATGGAATGCTACTACCCAAAAATGGGAAGAGATGATGTTGTTTGGTAAAATTCCTACTACTTACTGGAACTGGGAAGGAGGTGCAAAATGTGCAGAAGTCGCCTTTGACCCAAGTGATGCTACAGGTAATATACTGTATGCGACTATCGCTACAGGAAAAGGTACAGTTCCAGGAGGAGGAACGTCAATGGGAACGCTGATGAAATCCACAGACAGAGGTCAAACCTGGACAGATTGTCAATTATCCATAAAAGTTACGCCTAACGCATCGGATAAAGCGTATACCGACCGAATTGCTGTTGATCCCAATAATAGTAATGTAGTGTATGTAACAACCACCTACAATGGTACATACAAAAGCACATCAGCGGGTGCTGTAGGATCATGGGTTAAGGTAAATACATCTTTTCCTGATTCAGATATAGGAAGATTTGTCATTTTTGATAAAACGGGTGGAGTTACCAATGGAGTCACCAGAAATATATTAATCGGAGGCTCACAAGGAGTATATAGGAGTACTGATGGCGGAAATACCTTTGCACTGATGAATGGGAGTCCGGGAGAACCGAGGCGTTCATCTTTCAGCAACGATGGAACACTATATGTTACCCAAGTGGGGCAATCAGCAACACGACCATTAGGGGGCCAGGGCTTGTATAAATGGAATGGAAGTTCATGGAGTGAGATAGCGCCTGTGGCAGGAAAAGAACTAGGAGGTATAGCCGTTAACCCGCACAATAGCAATGAAGTGATTGTTACTACAACGGGAACATGGAATAATGATGTTGCCTATCGTAGCCTGCTGGGAGGAGTACCAGGTAGCTGGACTGCCTTAGTGCCAACAACCCGAGATGCTTCAGAAGCACCTCATTCACTAGGCAACGGAGCCAATGGAAATTTTGGCCACAATATATGTGCGTTTATGTTTGATCCATTCAATGCAGGTCATGTATGGTTTACAGATATGCTCGATGTTGGGCAGACTACCAATGTATGGGCATCTACGGTTCACTGGAAACTTCGCGATGCTGGACTGGAAGAAATTGTGGTTTCAGGAAACATGGTTTGTCCACCCAGTGGAAGTAATTTTTTGTTATCTACTACTGGTGATGTAGGAGGATTTGATCATAAGTCTTTTACCAGCCCACCCGCAAAAGGGATGGCGAGCTTCTTTAGTACCTTTAATGGAGTAAACACATCTGGCGTGGCCTTTCAGCAATCAAATCCTGATTTTATTGCACGGGTAGGAAGCGACGGATGGAATGGGGTTGCTATTGGTGGCTATTCTACTAATGGCGGACTTAGTTACACGAAGTTTCCGACTGTTCCTTCTAGTGGCTCGGCAAGAGGAAGGGTTGCTGTGTCTGCTAATAGCCAGAGGATAGTTTGGGTTACACAGGGAATGACAACAGGAGGTTTGACTTATTATTCAACGAATCTTGGAGCTACCTGGACTGCCAGTACAGGTCTTCCTTCTGGTATTCTCAAGCCAGGAGATATTTACACCATCTGGGCAGGGATGAATCCATTGGCTGCTGACAAAGTTAACGGGGATATTTTTTATGTATACTCTGGTGGTACAGTATATGTAAGTACGAACGGCGGTGTTAGTTTTTCTGCTGCTGCTACCAATCTTCCCAATGTAGGGAATGTTGCTCAGATGAATGTAGAGACAACTCCAGGAAAGACAGGTGACCTTTGGATTGCCTTTACCACCGGATTGTATCATTCAACAGATACGGCAAAAACATTTACCAAAGTAAATCCGAATGTAGTAAAAAACCCTAAGTGGGTGGCAGTTGGAAAAGCTGATACTTCAGCCTCTTCCAATCCTATTGTTTTTGTAACCTCTGAGTCTGGTACTGTAGACAATCGTACCTATAGTGTTTTCAGATCAGATGATAATGGACAAAACTGGACAACTATTCTAGATACTGTTCCTGATGTAGTGGCAAACTTAGCCGCTGACTACCATGGAAGAGTGTTTTTGGGAGCATCTGGCAATGGGATTTTTGTTGGTGAACCTGCAGGTGGTCCTGTAACCAGCGTTTCTGTTACACCAGCGTCGGATTCTGTAGTTGTTGGATTCACCCGACAGTTCAAATCTGTTCTTACTCCTACCTATCCAACAAACAGTGCCGTTAGCTGGAGTTCCTCGGATAATTCTATTGCTACTGTAAATGCCTCAGGACTGGTTACAGGTGTTTCACCTGGGACAGTTACGATCACTGTAACTACTCAGGATGGCGGCAAGACTGCACAGAGCACACTGAAAGTAACACCAACAATACCTATTTCAGGCATTGCCCTTGATTCGGTCATTATTATGGGATTGGGAACGTCACAAAATCTGATTGCCAGGATAACTCCTGCTAATGCAACCAACAAAGCAGTAAACTGGAGTTTATCAGACACAACGGTAGCTAAAATCAATTCCAGTGGATTGCTGTCTGCACTTAAATTTGGTACAACAGTCGTTACTGCCACAACAGTAGATGGTGCAAAAACAGCAACCAGTACAGTGACCATAGGAACGAGTATTATCGCCAATAACTGTGGTGGACCTTCGATTCTTAATTTTATCGCAGACACTCCCTCGTCTGGGTCTATGTGGACCACTGGTACTACCACTCCTGTAAGTACAACCGGCCTTACAAATCCTGCACCGGCACAGGTTTATCTCTCTCAACGCCAAAGCGGACAGCCAATGACCTATACCTACAAAGGACTAATACCAAATTCCAAATACAAGGTACGGTTACATTTCGTAGAAATCGGTACCACAACAAACGCAGGACAACGGAGATTTAATGTGACAGGAAACTCAGTAGCGGATACATTATTGAAAAACTTTGACATTTATACACAGGCAGGGGGCAGATTCAAAGCCATTATTCGGGAGTTTGAAATACGATCGAATGGTGCGGGTCAGATTTCTGTGGTTTTCCGTCCTATTGCAAATTATAGTTATCCTGCTGTCAGTGCAATCGAAGTATTACTCACTCCATTAACTTCTATCGCCATTACTCCTGCATCCTTTTTTGTAGGGGTAGGTGATACTACCCGGCTTACCTCAACGGCTACTCCTGCCAATGCCAGCAATCAGCGGGTACTCTGGAGTTCTTCCAATTCTGCCATTGTGACTGTTGATAGCAAAGGGCTGGTAAAAGGAATGTCTCCTGGAAATGCTATCATTACTGCAACGTCAGAAGAAGGTGGTTTTACAGCTAGTTCTACGGTCACAGCAGCTAATATTCCAGTAAGCGGAATTACGCTAAGCAGCACAACGGCCAGTGTAGGTGTCAATAACACTGTTACATTAACGGCAACCTTGCAACCTAATAATGCAACTAATAAAGCGTATATCTGGAGCTCATCAGACACAACAGTTTTGACTGTTAGCCAGAATGGACTTTTGAAAGGGATTTCTCCTGGTAATGCAACTATTACTGTAACTACTCAGGATGGAAATAAGACAGCGACTTGTGCCGTATCGGTATCTAATATCTTAATCTCTTCGATTGTGCTTAGTAAATCAGCTTTAACAGTAGGAGTGGCAGATACAACCTCGTTAAAAGCGTCAGTACTTCCAGCTACTGCAAGCAATAAAAATGTAAACTGGTCTTCCTCCGCACCCGGTGTTGCCACTGTAAATGCAAATGGCAAGATCACGGCGATTGGTGTTGGAACGGCGAACATCATTGCAACTGCACAGGATGCTGGTGGGGTTAGTTCTACGGCTCAGCTTACTGTTGTTAGTGCAGGATCATGTGGTCTAATGACCAACAATGGTTTTGAAAGTGGATTCGTTAACTGGATCCTTCCCAATGGCAGTAAGACAAAAGTAAGTGAAACCATTACACATAGTGGACTCAAAAGTGTTGCCGTTATGGGTGATAACTCAGCTATTAATTATGGTAGTAATCTGATTGTTGGAGGAGGGAAAGAAATTACTTTTGAAGTCTGGGCAAGAATAGAACGAACACCCGATCCTTACAACCAGCTTCAGAACCCTTATTGGGCAGGAATTGGCATTGATTACTATGATGCCAATGGCAATAAAATTGCCAACGCAAGTAACCAGCTTCAGGCCTATCCTTCTGCTACACCGAGTGTTTTCACCCGTTTTTCCGTCACCCGTATAACTCCTCCCAATACAGCGTATGCAGGTGTTTGGGCGGCCAAGGCAGGTCCTTACGGTGAGCTATACCTGGATGATTTCTGTCTTACTGTTGCACAGGATTCTCAAACGGTTTCGTTTGATTCCCTTAGTGTAAAAACAGTAGGTGATGCAGATTTTATTCCTGTTGTCTCTGCAAGTTCAGGTCTGCCTATCGCTTTGTCAAGCTCAGATACCTTAGTTGCTACCATTACAAATGGAAAAATCCGGATTGTGGGACCCGGAAGCAGCATCATTACTGCTTCACAAAGCGGAAATAACGCCTATTTGGCAGCTGCTTCAGTACAACATACGTTAACAGTCTTGTCGGGTTTAAAAGTGCTTTATATGGATGGTGATACAGGTAAACTGACAAATAACAGTGTGCGTCCTTATCTTAAGGTTGTTAATGAGAGTAATGCTACAGTACCATATAATGAGTTGACAATCCGGTATTGGTTTACAGCCGAAAACTATGCAGGCATCAGCCATTGGATTGATTATGCTCAACTGGGAAATAACAAGGTAACGATGAAGTATGTAGAGTTGCCTAATCCGCACACCAATGCATTAGGGTATATCGAATATGGATTTGATCCTTCTGCAGGAGGCATTCTACCTGGAAGCAACTCAGGTCAGATCAAATCAAGATTTGCTAATACTGACTGGCAACTACTTTCGGAAAGCAATGATTATTCCTATTCTAATGCAACTACCTATACAGCCAATCCATCCATCACTCTCTATCGCAATGGTAAACTTTGGTGGGGTACTGAACCTGGAAGCATTGCTTCAGATACAACGCTGAAAGTCTACTCAGAAAACAGGAATACAACAGCGTCCAGCGCCATTCGTACCTGGCTTACGATTGAGAATACTGGCAATGTACCCGTTGACTATAAGGATCTGAAAATAAAGTATTGGTTTACTGACGATAATGCTTCTTCTCTTTCGTATACAATTGAATACGCAAAGTTGGGTGCCAGTAAGGTGACAGGTGTTTTTGGAGCTAGTACAGGTCAAAATTCCGATACCTATTTCGAATCTAAAATAGATTCATCAGTAGGAAAATTATATCCGCTAAGCAGTACGGGAAAAATTCAGTACAAGATCTATAGATCAGATGGATCTCTATTTAATGAGACAAATGATCATTCCTATATGCCTGCGGCACCTTTTGCTGAAAACAGCCACATTACCTTGTATTATAAAGGGGTGCGTGTTTACGGAATCGAACCTACAGTTTCGTCATCTGCCAGAATAGCAACAAAAGAGGCTTCTACAGGCTTACAGGTAACAGTACTTGGAAACCCTACTACTACAGATCAGGCTGATCTACGTCTAAGTGGATTCAGTGGCTTGCCTGTCCGTTTACAGGTGATAGACACAAAAGGATCTGTCTTGTTTGAAAAAACAGTGTCTGCTCCTCTGGAAAATGAGGTTCAGACAATACCTTTGGGAAAACAATCAGGTATTTATCTGATTCGGTTGGGATCTGGAACACAAACAACATCTGTAAAGGTCATAAAACTCTAAACTGTTATTTTAACTCTGGTGATTGCGGAAAGTAGAATCTTTCCGCAATTCCTATTCGCTCAATAAGCCTGACCTACTTTATATAAGGTCAGGCTTATTACATTTATAATCATTTCAGAAGGAAAAAAACATCTTTTTACCCTATAATGCTATAGACAAGTTCAAGAACTTACTTTTTTCAACTCAATTTTCACTTTCACATATAACTATCTGTTTGTCAATCTACAAGGCATGTATTTTTTAGACTTCGTATTACGAGCAACAATTATAAAATCAACAATACATCTATGATTTCCATTTTAATAGCCGCGCGTAATGAAGAAGATTCTATTTTAACATGTCTGCAATCTCTGAATCAGTTGACCTTTCCCATAGATCAGTTGGAAATATGGATTGGAGATGATGACTCTAGTGATCTCACAGCAACATTGGTTCTAAAATATATTCGAGATAAACCACATTTTCACTATAAGAAGATTACTACCCATTTAGGTATGGCCCGGGGAAAGGGTAATGTACTGGCTCAATTGATTCGTTTTGCTAAAGGCAGCTATTTTCTCATTACAGATGCGGATGTAACGGTTCCTCCAAACTGGATAGAAGTTATGCTGAGTGCACATACGCCTGGTATAGGAATTATTTCCGGAGTGACAGTACCTCAGCCTGTTACACTATGGACTGCAATGCAGGCTATTGATTGGGCACAAGCACTTTATATGATTCATCAGTTGTCACATTGTGGAATAGCAGTCTCAGGTTTGGGAAATAATATGCTGATAACAAAGGAAGCCTATGAGGCAACAGGCGGATACGAAAACATGAGGTTTTCCATTAGTGAGGATCATCAACTGTTTAAGGCAGTCATTCAAAAAGGATATGGGTTCCGGCAACTTTTTGCAGCAGACTGTCTGGTAGAAACTCAGGGGCTACCTACCTTTGATGACCTTATCAATCAGCGAAAACGGTGGATGAATGCAGCCATGCAAACGCCATGGTATATTCGAATGCTGACATTACTACCTCTTTTTCTACTTCCAATTATTGTAATTTCCTTTATTACTCAACCTTTTACCAGTCTGCTTTCATGGATAGGATTGTTACTGATACAGGCCCTAATAACATTAAGTTGTGTTCATGGATTAAAAGCTCACCACCTGTATATATATGCTTTGATTTATCCGGTATATTTTCATTTTATAACATTTTCAACGCTGATCCAATATGCTCTTGCATCACCAACATACTGGAAAGGACGCAGGTATGAACTCACAGAGATCACTTAACTTCTCTGATAGAACACTCACTCCGAGACACATAGATTTATTCTATATCTCATTGCCATTATACTTTTTCACTTGCATATTCATTCGGTGTTTTTCCAAACTGCTTTTTGAAACAACGACTAAAATAGCCTGGATCATTGAATCCAACCTGATAGGCCACCTCTGAAACAGTAAACTGACTTTCTTTTAGTAATTGAGCGGCACGTTGAATGCGAATGTAACGGATAAAATCGCGGGCAGACAAATCTGTTAGACTTTTTAGCTTTCGGTAAAGCTGCATCTGACTCATATTTAATCCTTCCTGCAACTGTTCTGCATCAAAGTTAGGTTCATCTATATGTTCCTCTATCAAAGCAGTTGCCCGCTGGAGAAATACTTCATCCAATGAAGTTACCTTCACATTGCTGGGGCGTAACCAAACCTCCTGACTGAATGCTCTGCGTAGACGCTGACGGTTTTCAATCAGATTGTGAACTCTACTTTTTAACAAAGCGGCAGTAAAGGGTTTGGTTATGTAATCATCCGCGCCTGCATTGACACCAGATAGCTGATGAGACTGACTGGATCTGGCTGTTAGTAACACCAGAGGGATATGACTGGTTTTTTCATCCGCCTTTAGATATTGACATAGTTCAGGGCCTTCCATTCCAGGCATCATCCAATCTGTAATAACCAGATCAGGTAAATGTTGTAATGTCAGGTCAAGTGCCTGTTGTCCATCAGAAGCTTGCAATACAATATAAGAGTCTGTGAAACAATCCGCAAGATAACTACGCAGATCGGGATCATCTTCAGCAATCAAAAGAATAGATTTAGGACTGCCCCCAGTAAAATTTTCTGCAGAAGGAGTCAGTTGTTGAGTAGCCTGATTGGGGGGCTCATCTGGTAAAGAGGCTATCCACTCCGATGGAAAATCGGTACTAACAATAGGGAGTGTGACAACAAACTGGCTACCTATACCTTGTGTACTGAAAGCAAATATAGTCCCTCCCAATAACTCTGTTAATTCTCTCGTCAGCGCCAGGCCTACTCCCGTACCCAGTGGGTTAGATGCTTTTCCCTGATAAAATCGTTCAAAGATTCGGGGTAGTTCATCCGGTGCAATTCCTGCTCCAGTATCACTGACGACCAATTGTAATTTATTTTCACAGATTGCAGCTTCTACTGAGACCAGACCACCTTCAGGAACATATTTTAAGGCGTTGGAGAGTAAATTGAAAATAATTTTTTCAGTAATATCTGCATCATACCAGGCCTGACGGAGGGTAGGGTCAATTTGTAATTTTAGTTGAACCTGTTTAGATTCGGCCAATTGCTCAAAGGAACGAATGCTATTTTCCAGATGCTGATACAGGTTGCCCTGGCTTATTTGTGGCCTGAGAGAGCCACTTTCTATTTTGGATAGATCCAGAAGCTGACTAATTAACCGAAGCAGACGGTTTGCATGCCGGTTCATAAGACGAAACTGATGTTGCAGCCGTTCAGGAGAAGGTAGCTCTTCTGTTAGCAGTTTTTCCAATGGAGTAATAATCAGTGTGAGCGGAGTCCTTAGTTCATGGGAGACATTGGTAAAAAAACTGGTTCTCACTTGTTCGAGTTGACGAATGCTATCGGCTTTCAACTCCTGTATACGAATATCGGCTTTGAGTTTTTCACGAATACGCACAATTTGACGAATGAGTCCAAGAATTACCAGCAAAATAGCCAAGTATAGAGCCACTGCCCAGCCTGTTTTGAACCATGGTGGTTGAACAATCACTTCCAGTCGTTTTTCAGGTCCCCAGGGTTGGCCACTTTGTGCAGCTTTTAGTCGAAATACATACTGACCCGGAGGAAGATTGGTATAGGTCGCATTTTCCTGGTTGTCCAGGTAATTCCAATCCGGATCGAAGTTGTCAAGTCGGTAGGCAAACCGGACGTGTCTGTTACGACCATAACTCAAGGCTCCAAATGTGAGGGTAAACACACTTTGTTGAGGATTGAGCACTAGATGACTGGTTTTAGAGAGTGCTTTCTGTAATGGATCACCAGCAGTACCAATACCTACTGGTCTGTTGAATAATTTTAATTCGTCCAGGTAAGCTTTGGGAGGTGATGGAATTTCACTAAAACGTTCAGGATGTACAATGAGCAGACCTTGTGAGGTTCCGAAAGCAACCTCACCTGTGGGCATACGTGTACAGGCCAGGTTTGTAAATTCTGCAGAGGGTAGCCCATCTTCTTCATTAAATACAACCATGTGTTCGTTTTCTATTGTCAGGCGGGTAAGACCACGAGTTGTACCTATCCACAGATTTCCCAATTGATCTTCTGTAATGCTGTTGACCACATCACCTGACAACCCTTGTTGGCTTGTAAGCAACCGAAACTTGCCATTGGCAGAAAGAAGACAATTCAATCCACCTCCATTTGTTCCCATCCAGAGTTTACCTGATTTATCCTGGTAGAGACAAGTAATATGGTCATCACTCAGGCTGCCAGCTTTAGCTTTGGCCTGATAATGAATTATCTGACCAGTCTGAGGATGCCATCCCACTAACCCGTAGGTATAAGTGCCAAACCACAACCAACCTTGCTTATCCTCCAGTAAGCAGGTAATGGTCATGTTTTGTTTCAACTTAAACAGGTTGAACAGATTGACTGCCTGCTCTAGTTTTTCGGTAAGTGGATCATATACATAAAGCTTCAGATCATTGCGCACCATCCATACTTTACCGTTTCCTCTCTGAGCAAAACAGAGTACATGCCGTGCAGTCTGTTCAGAAACAGGGATGACAGTGCTTGTACCATCTCTTTTGTGTCGTACTACTCCCCCATTCCAGTAGCTGGCATACACATCCCCCTGATAGTCTGTAAAGAGAGTATATACATCCTGTGTGTTAAAAGCAGAGGGTGCAGATATAGTAACCCTAGATTGAGTTTTACCCGACAATCGTAAAATTCCTCGCACGGATCCTACCCATAAATCCCCTTGTAAATCTGTAGTCAGTGCTGAAACTTTAGGAGCAAGTAACCTTCGGGTGCCAGCTGGGTTAGGTTTTATGATCTCAAATCTGTTAGGTTCTGCATACCGAACGTTCAGACCTCCTTCCCATGTACCTGCCCACATATTGCCTGACTGGTCGGTGAGCAAGCACTGAATAGCATGGCTGCTTAGACTGTGTTCATCAACCGGATCAGGATGAAGTCCAATCCAGTTTGTTGGATCGCCATTAGGTAATATACGGATACCATCGTCTGTTCCAGCCCAGATGGAATGTTGAGTATCTTCAGCGAGGCATCTTATAAAATTACCTTTCTCAAATACACCCGGCTCGTCAAATACTTTTATAAATTGACCACTGCCTTCTATAAAGCGATACAAGCCTCTGTTTTTAGTACCTATCCATAGATTTCCACGATAGTCACGCAACAAGGCTTTTATATTAAAATCAGCTCTGGAGTGTAACTCAGCAGGCATACGAAAAACTTCCCATTGATTTTGGCCCTTGGGCAAATGAGCCAGAATACCATTTCCCATCCCAAACCATAATGAATGGTCTTTGTCTGTCAGGACAGAAAGGACTGATGCATTTCCAACAGAAGAAGTATCCAATCGATACTGGCTTACTTGGCCGGTCCGCGTATCTACAACTAACCATCCATAGTCTGTTGTACCAGCCCAGACTCGCTGACGATCATCTTCGGCTAGGCAGTTAATAGACCAATGACTTACATCTACACCAGATGAAGTCTTACCATAATGGGTGAATGTTTTTCCATCAGCATTGAGACGATGCAAACCGCCATTGATGGTACCAAGCCAGAGTTGACCGTCTTTTCCTCCTCCCAGCGCCGTTATATCACTACTTTGAAGACTGCCAGGTTTCCTTGGCTGTCGATGATAGGATTGAAAGGAGCGTCCATCATATCGGTTAAGACCATCCCGGGTAGCAATCCAGATAAAACCTTCCTGATCTTGATGAATAGCATGAACTGTACTTTGGGATATTCCCTGGCTAGTCCCCAGATGTTCGAAAGAAATAGGGTGTGTAGAAACAGACTGTCCCTCGGATGGTGCTGTCCATAAAATGAACATGACAAGGGTCAAAACAGGAAGTGTGGTTTGCCACAAAAAACCGATCGTTCTCAATGGAGTTTCCCTTTTAAGGTGGTAAATCCAAAGTAGGAACAACAGCGGAATTAACCTAATCTGAAAGCATCTGTTTAGCTAAAAAAATAGATAATTGCAAACTGAGTACGATACTTTGCAAATAGCGTCCCATACAAAAGTAGCCTTTCCAGCTACTTTTGACACTATCAAAGAAATACTCTTTCAGGAAGTGCTTCTAAAACAAGTACCTGTAATCGATTAAAAACCATACATCAGAACTGTTCAATTATGTCACTGTTTAAAAAACGAATGCTTTGGCGACTCCCCACAGGAAGGTTTAGCTGGCTTTGGGCAATGGAATTTGTACTGATAGGTGTATTGGTTTTTATCATTCTGGCTTCTGTCTATCTATGGTTCTGATGTAAAACCATGACTTGAGACCAAGTTGATTTTCCCATATACTTCTTTCACTTATTTTATTCTCAAATTCCACTTTTTCCATCTTTCCTGCAAAAATCAGCCTGTTGCTGTTAGATCGGTTACTCTTTTCCAACAGAAGAGAGTGCACTTGGTGAAGTACCCATTCATTGTTAAAGAGTGATATTTTTTACCACTTTATCAAAACTAACAGGAATGAAAAAACGACTACCCTTTTTAAGCTATTGGGCATATACTGCTGACTATGCCCTACCTGGCTATTCATTATGCCAGTATTCCAGGAAAACGTCTCCTTTGACAACTTTTCATACCTTGTTTAATGACATGAAACTCATGTTCAGAACCGTTACCTCTTCAACCTGTTTGATGCTATCCGAATGCTGTACACCTGGGGAGGAGGCTAAAGTATGAACGATGAATGTTTAATCAGGTCAGCTTTTGCCCAAAACACGAAGAAGGGCTGCGAGCTTTTGTTTCGAAGATATTATGTCAACCTATGTAATCATACCTTGCGGTTTGTACACTCCAGAGAGGTGGCAGAAGATATAGTTGCTGAGGTGTTTGCTGCTTTTATACAAAACAGGACATTCGAGCAGATCACCTATTCATATCGTGCGTATCTCTATAAGTCTGTACGGCATCGTGCCTATAACTACCTCAAATGGAATCTAAATCGGACAGCTCCACTGGAGGGTATCAACATGCAGGCAGTAGCTTCTGCCTATAATCCCTTTGAAACATTGCATTTCAATGAACTATATGCACAGGTGGAACAGGTAGTAGAGCAACTTCCTGCACAATGCCGACGGGCCTATGTACTCAAACGTGTAGAAGGCAAAAGCCTCGAAGAAATTGCTACAGAACTAGAAATTACTTCAAAGTCGGTAGAAGCATTGATTACAAGGGCGCTATCCCGACTTCGCAGTAAGCTTAAAAATCACTGTCTCATGTAGAAATACTATAGCTTGATACAACATAGTAAAACAGGATATGGGGATTCTCTCCCCAGAATTGTCTTATCTGTTACAAACCCCACTTCCAATTCTATGTTTAGTAAGAAAAACATACAAGTGCAAACTGAGTACGATACTTTGCAAATAGCGTCCCATACAAAAGTAGCCTTTCCAGCTACTTTTGACACTATCAAAGAAATACTCTTTCAGGAAGTGCTTCTAAAACAAGTACCTGTAATCGATTAAAAACCATACATCAGAACTGTTCAATTATGTCACTGTTTAAAAAACGAATGCTTTGGCGACTCCCCACAGGAAGGTTTAGCTGGCTTTGGGCAATGGAATTTGTACTGATAGGTGTATTGGTTTTTATCATTCTGGCTTCTGTCTACCTATGGTTCTAATGTAAAACCATGATTTTGACACTGAGTTGATACTACTCTTACTAATTATCCTGCTCTGTACCCAATTTCTGATTTACTCATCTTCCTTTCTGCAAAGAATAAGCCTATCGCTTTTCCACTGAGTAACTTTCTTCTTCCAGAAGAGAAGCTTACTTGGTGAGCCAACCATTCATTGTTAAAGAGTGCAGTTTGTTTACCACTTTATCTATTTAACAGGAATGAAAAAAAGAATACTCATTTTTAGTCAGTTGGTATTTGCAATCTGCTATACCTCACCTGGCTATGCATTACCCGTACGCATCCAGTCTTTAACGGATGTCGGGATAAAATTAAAAGCGGATATCCCTGTTTCGGGTACTGTCCGTTCAGAAGATGGTGCACCTATGCCAGGAGTTAGTGTACTTATCAAAGGAACTACCAATGGCACTACCACTGATAAAGATGGCAAGTACCAAATTTCAGTACCAGAAGGGGCTACATTGATCTTCAGCTTTGTAGGATATCTATCACTGGAAAGAACTACAGACAAGCTTTCTATTATTGATGTACAACTAGAACCTGATATTCAAACGCTTGAACAAGTTGTAGTTGTAGGATACGGTACTCAGCAAAAGAAAGATCTGGTTGGCTCTGTTGCTGTAGCAGGCCGCAAAGAATTTGGAGATGTCAATGTAAGTACGGTGAACCAGCTTATCCAGGGAAAAATTGCGGGTGTTCAGGTTGTCAATAACAGTGGTGTACCAGGATCTGGTACCAATATAGTTATCAGAGGTACTGGTTCTTTCTCAAGTGTTGCCCCTCTATATGTTATTGATGGTATTCAGAGTGACGCTGGAACATTCAACTCATTGAGTCCTTATGATATTGAGAGTATTACTGTACTTAAGGACGCTTCATCTGTGGCTATATATGGAGCACAGGGAGCCAATGGTGTAGTACAGGTAACTACCAAACGAGCCAAAAGTGGTGCCCTGCGGATTGCTTATGACGGCTATTATGGTATTTCACAAGCCTGGAAGAAACTAGATCTGCTTAATGCCAGTCAATACATAGATCTGGTAAAAGACATTGCTGCGGTTCAAAACACAAAAATTCCGGATAAACTGAATACACCGGATGTATTGGTAGACCGCACCGACTGGCAGGACGTTATTTTCCAGACAGCAAAATTACAAGAGCATCACCTGAGTTTGTCTGGAGGAACTGATAAAGTGTTATACACCATAGCAGCAGGATACACCAATCAGGAGAGTATTGAAGTGGGGTATAACTTCAAGCGACTGAATCTATTAATAAATCTGGAAGAAAATATAGGAAAGCATATCCGTTTGGGGCAAAGCCTGAATATGCGTTATACACTACGTACTGGCACCACTCCAGACTTCACAGCTGCCTTGCGTATGCCTCCCTATGCACCTGTCTATGATCCAACCAATCTCGGAGGGTATTCAAGGGTAACAACCATCAATGACCTAAATGACTCTTTCAACCCACTGACAAATGTATTTCTACGTGATAAAAAGGATAGAAGCTGGCTAAATTATGCTCAGTTCTTTGGCGAAATCGACATTTTAAACGGATTAAAGTTTCGTTCTCAGGCATCGCTCAATATTGGATATGGCAGTGGGTATGATTTCATCCAGGCCAATAAGAACGGTAATCTAACCAATCCAGATGGGATTATTGAAGGGTATGGATGGAGTTTGTTTCCATTACTGGAAAATATTTTGAGCTATAACAAGCACTGGGGTAAACATATGGTGTCTGCTACGCTAGGAAATTCATATCGTGATCCTGGCGCTGCTCGTTCTGTTAGCTTGTCAGGAAGCGGGTTTAACAACTATGATATTACCCAGATTGGTGTAGTAAGTAAAGCGAACCTGAACCCTGCCGGAGGAACAGCCGCAGGAGCGGCCACTTCAGCTCTGATATCTTATTTCGGTCGGGTCAATTATTCTTTCCGTGACCGATATCTGCTCTCTTTTACCTTGCGTAGAGATGGAGTATCTGTATTTGGGCCTAGCAAACGTTTTGGCAATTTCCCATCGGTGGGCTTAGGCTGGAAAGTCAATGAGGAACCGTTTATGAGTGGTCTTACTTCTGTGTCGTCCTTGAAGCTTCGGGCTAGTTGGGGCAAAACAGGCAATGCCAGTATTCCACCGTTTTCGTATGAGCCACTCGTCTTTAAAGGGGTCGCCAATAACATTGTCTATTCGCTTGGACCTGACAAGATTTATGTAAGGGGCGCAACTATTGGCGCTGCCTCCAATCCTAACTTAGGCTGGGAAGAAACTACTCAAACTGATGTGGGAATAGATCTTGGGCTGTGGGAAGATCGATTAAATCTGACCGTGGATTATTATAATCGGCAGAATGATGGCTTGCTGGTGAATGTAAATATTCCTCCTTCTACAGGTGTAGGAGGCACCGGGTACATTCCGACTGCTATCCTCACCAATGCCGCCTCAGCATATAACCGAGGTCTGGAAGTAAGTGCTACCTACAATGGACAAGTGGGCCCGCTGCAGTTTAGTATTAGCGCAAATGGAGCCTATAACAAAAACCAGGTAACTACACTCGGCACTCAGAATGCTGTACCAATCACTGGGGGTGGCTATGCTGGTGTGTCTGCTATGACCCGTACAGAGCCTGGTCATCCGATCGGAGCCTTTTATGGGTACAAGACTGATCATGTAGCTATCAGCCAGGCCGATGTGGATGCCTACAATAAACTGGCACAGGAACGTTCAGGAGGAAAAAGCACTGTCTACCAGGCTAATCTCAAACCAGGTGATATCATCTTCCAGGATCTGAACAATGATGGAGTGGTAAACGAAAAAGATCAGACGTTTCTAGGCAGTCCCATTCCGAAATGGAACTATGGAGCGAATGTAAACCTGTCATATCATTCCTTTGATCTGATGGTTTCTTTACAGGGAATTGGTGGTGTTCAAACTGTGAATGCACTCCGGTATTGGACAGAAGGGACTACCCGTCCTTTTAACTCCAGCACAGCTGTATTGGATCGCTGGCGCAAAGAAGGAGATATTACCTCCATACCCAGAGCAGGCCAAAATGCCAACAGCAATCTGAACCTGCGTCCTTCAGACCGCTTTGTAGAGGATGGATCTTACCTGCGCGTGCGAAATGTAACACTGGGGTACGGAGTCCCATCGGCTGTATTGCATCGATGGATGGGTAATGCTGTTTCCAGTATACGTATGTATGTAACAGCCCAGAACCTGTTTACTATAACCAAATACAGTGGATATGATCCGGAAGTCAGTGGACAATCGTTCCTGTTTGCACGTGGCATCGATCAAGGGCAGTATCCTCAACCACGTACGTTTCTGGTAGGCTTGCAACTCGGTTTTTAATGAGTGTACTTCCAATTCGATTAATCTGTTTTGATTTTCCACCTATGAAAAAAATAACCTTATCCCTGCTAGCAACTGGACTTTTACTGGCTAGTAGCTGCTCAAATGATGCGCTTGATATAAAAAATCAAAATGCCTATAGTGATGCTACCTATTTTAAAACAGCTACTCAATTCAATGAAGCTGTTATTGCAACTTATTCTGTATTCCTGCATCAGGGCATGTATTCCCGTGACTGGTATTTTCTATTTGACTTACTGGGTAACGATGCTGAGCGGGATGCCCCATTACTGGGGGATCTCCTACAATTGCACGACTATAGCTATGGTACTACCCAACAACAGATAACCAGCTTGTGGGGATCACTCTACCGCATGATCTATCGTGCTAATCTGGTAATTGACAAAGCCGGACAATGGTCGCCAGAGCTTCCAGAAGAAATAACTAAAAAGAATCAGTACCTCGCGGAAGCTCACTTTCTAAAAGGGTTTGCCGAGTTTCAGCTAGTTGCATTATGGGGACGAGTACCACTCAGACCAGATTACTTTAGTTCAACAGCTTATGCGGCTCCGCGAGCCACAATTGCTGAGGGTTGGGAAGCTGTTGAAGCAGACCTGAAAGCAGCTATTGAAGGTTTGCCTGTAACGTATGCCAGTGCAGACCTGGGTCGTGCCACACAAGGCGCTGCCATTGCCTTGCTTGGCAAGGCCTATCTGTATCAGAAAAAATATGCTCTTGCTTCTACTGAGTTGGAAAAACTTACCAAGGCGCCTTTTGCGTATGCGTTAAATCCGAATTTTGACAATCAGTTTTCTGAAAGCAATGGCACGAGTCCCGAAACAGTTTTTGATATACCTCATAAATGGGTAGATGCTGCTACCGGACAACAAACCTATTATTTTGGTGGACAGGAAGCATGGGGTGGACTTGCCACCCACTCAGGTCGTGCACAAGAGTATGGATGGAACGATTGGCGAAATGTATTTATTTCCAACGCTGCCGTGCAGGCGTTTACCTATTTGGACGAAGAGGGAGAATCCTATACAGACCCTCGTGCGAAATTGACTTTCTATGGGGATGCTGCCAGTGGTGGTGATGTAGATTTCTGTCAGACATGTCCTGCCAGCAAGATAACTCCACTGCCATCTTATGCAGTCAACTCACCCAATGGCGGACCATTTCCCTACCCGTTTGAAGCAGCAGGATATCGGTGGCGTAAGTATGAAAATTATGAGGTGGTAGAACAGTTTGGAGGTCCACAAAGTAATATCAATTCTCAGGTAATTCGCTTTGCCGATGTACTGTTGTTACTGGCAGAGTCCTACATCCAGCAATCCAATATGGAAGCGGCACTACCACTGATCAACCAGGTGCGTGCTCGTGTGAATGCTTTTCCTTATACACAACTGGGTAACCAAACCGAAGCGATGAAGCTGCTGATGCGTGAAAGACAACTGGAACTATGTGGTGAACAATCCCGCTGGTTTGATTTGAATCGTTGGGGTATTGCCAAACAGACTATCAATCCTGAAAAACAGGCAGCTATTGGCTCACAACCATTAACAGACAAGTACTTACTGTTACCAATTCCCGAAGCTGAGAAATTAACTAATTCGGCAGTCGCAAGTGACATTGCGGACGATTGGAATTAAGAGAAAGGGGATTAAAGGGTATGTAGCTGGTCGTGTATCAGTTGCATACCCTTTTGTTTTTTACATGGACAAAAAGTATACATACCCACTACTACTGATAGGATATATGAGTTTGATCCTTTCCTAACTCCTTTATTATACTACATCAACAAAGTACTTCACCATACTTTGTGTAGTTTACTGACTTATGAATAAAAATATAGCATTTATAGTAACCCTGTTATATAGCTGTGCTCTCTTTGCACAGGAAATATCTCCTCTTCCCAAAAACGAAATACATTTTAAAGCCAGTTGGATTGCCCCTCCCAAGGTTTCTTTGACCACCTATGGCGTTTACCATTTCAGAAAAAGAGTAGACTTAGCATCAAAACCGGAGTTATTTACCATCCGGATTTCAGCGGATAACCGTTATCTGTTGTATGTAAACGGAGTATCTGTACTTTCTGGTCCCCAACGCTCTGACCTCACTCATTGGAGATATGATACATTGGATATTGCCTCGTATCTTCATAAAGGCAGTAATAGTATTGCCATTCAGGTATGGAATCAGGGAGAAGGGATGGCATGGGCACAACTGTCATTGCAGACGGGCTTGTGGGTAGAAGGTATCGGAGCAGCCTCGATTATCAATACGGACACGACCTGGAAAGTTATTAAGAACCAAGCCTATAGCCCCCTTATCAGTACATTACATATTACCGGACCATTTGATCAGATTACAGCTGAAAAATATCCGTGGGGCTGGCAAGATCCAGACTATGCCGATGATACATGGATGTACGCCATTGAAACAGAAAAAGCGATTCCAGTTCAAAACACCAACGCATCTGGAAGGCAATTGTCGCCACGTACCATTCCATTTATGCAGGAAAAACAACAGACCTTTGCTCATATCAGAAGAGCCGAGGGAATAGCAGTAGACGACAGATTTTTAAGAGGTAATCATCCATTATATCTATCTTCCCAACAAAAAGGTACACTCCTGATTGATCAGGGTGTACTGACAACAGCTTATCCGCAGTTAGTACTAAGTGGAGGAAAAGGGTGTACGATAACCGTTACCTATTCAGAAGCATTGTATTCTGATACAAATGGTGTAAAAGGAAATCGTAATGAAATAGAAGGAAAGCATAGCAAGGGAGACAAAGATGTATTTATACTGGATGGAGGAGATAAAAGACTTTTTTGTCCACTGTATTACCGCACATTTCGGTATGTAGAAGTCAAGATAGAAAATGCTCAGTTTCCATTAACCATTCATACGTATAACAGTCGTTTCACAGCCTATCCTTTTATGGAGAAGGCAAGTTTTACTTCCAGTGATACGAGCCTACATACTATATGGGAAGTTGGTTGGCGTACAAGCCGCTTATGTGCATTTGAAACCTACATGGATTGCCCCTACTATGAGCAATTGCAATATATTGGAGATACACGTATTCAGGCACTGATTTCATTGTATGTTTCAGGAGAGGACAGATTGATGAAAAATGCGCTTGAGCAGTTTGATCAGTCACGTATTCCACAAGGGCTTACCCAGAGCCGCTATCCTTCTGGCAAGAAACAGATTATTCCTCCATTTTCTCTTTTCTGGATTGCTATGCTGCATGATTACTGGATGCTAGGCAGTGATCCGGATTTTGTAAAGCGTTTTTTACCCGCAGTTGAGGAAATTATACAATGGCATAGCAGGTATATAAACCAGCAACAAATGCTAACTCAAATGCCCTACTGGAACTTTGTGGACTGGCCTAAAGAATGGCCCTGGAAAGGAGACGAAAATATAAGTGGAATACCTTCCGGAGCCTTGGAAGGCAATTCTGCAATTTTAACCTTACAGTATGTTTATGCTCTGCAAAAAGCAAGGGACTTGTATTATGCTTTTGGTAAGATTGAAGAAGCAAAAAGACTTGATCAGCTCGAACAAAAGATAAGAATCACTACCTATAAAACATGTTGGGATCAGACAAAAGGAATGATGGCGGACACGCCTGAAAAAACAGCGTTTAGCCAGCATGTAAATGCATTGGCAGTACTAACAGGCACTATTCCCAAAAAAGATGAAAAGAAAGTACTACTTCAAATAGAAAAAGACACCAGCATCATTCAATGTACTCTCTATTATCGGTTTTATTTGATTCAAGCCTTTAAAAAAGCTGGCTTGGGTAACGAATACCTCAGACTACTTACCCCATGGTATCATATGATAGATTTAGGGTTAACCACTTTTGCAGAACGCCCTGAACCTACCCGATCAGACTGTCATGGGTGGAGTGCCAGTCCTACCTACGATCTGTTAGCCACTGTATGTGGAATTGAGCCTGCACAACCAGGATTTAAGCGTGTACAAATAGCTCCGAATTTTGGTCATTTATCATGGATTAAGGCAAGCATGCCTCATCCTGCGGGCAAGATTACTCTTCGTCTTGAAAAAAAAGGAAAACAGATCAAAGGAGAAATAGGCTTACCTCAAGGAGTTGAAGGAGTACTGATCTGGAATTCTAAAACACTGACATTAAAAGGATGCCTACAAAAAATTCAGTTGGATGGAAACTAACCCTGATCAGATATACATGCTTTGTTTTCAGTTAATCAACAATATAGTGTAACTTAGCCTATTTCCAAAGTATAGATTTTATTGTAGAAAAGCTTGCAGATATGTTATCTCCTGAGGAAGTTTTGTTAAATAAAATTGCCCAGAATAAACTTCCATTGGAAGATGGGATTCAGTGGTATGATTCCCTGGATAAGGAGCAACAGAAAGAAGCTATGCATCATATGATGTTTTATCTGTCTCAATCAGGTCCTACACCTGAAACGATAGCACAGGGAATTGGAGAGGCACCTATAAAGAAAACGATGACTCCTGTAGTCATTTTTCAAAAAAATAATCTTTCGCTGGCATTTCAGAAGATAAGCAAACTTCCTGCTACAGAATATCGCAAATCATTTATTGTAATGCTGAGTATATTTAAGGCTTCCGATACACTTCGTCGGGAAAAATGGTGTAAAGGAGAATGCTCTCATGAATGGCATCATCTGGATGACGAATAGTGTGTTGTGTCTATCATCAGATATATAAGAAATCGCCCTATGAAAGGCGTTTATCCATGCAGATAGGGCGATTATTTATTTAGTATTATGAGGTTCTATTATAAGGCTTTATTCAGTGCCTGCTCAATTTCTGGTTTAGTGATCCCACCGGATTGTCTCCATACAGGCTTGTTATTTTTATATAAGATTAGAGTAGGTACAGACTCAATTTGAAGCTGGCTTGCCAGTTGACGGTTGTCATATAATTCAATCTTAACAAGTTTCAAGGTAGACGCATGCTCACTAACCACTGTATCTACCACAGGTGCCAGCTTTTTACAACCCCCACAATATTTAGAGCCAATTTCAACCAGTACTAGTTCATTTGATGCCACCAGTTGATTATACTCCTGTTGAGCCAGTCCTTTACCTGCTTTTGTTTCTACAGGTTTACCAGCTCCCAACCAATGGGCTATACCTCCTGGCAATTCATATACACTAGAGAAGCCTTGATTACGTAATTGTTTTGCAACCTGACCACTACGTCCATTGTTAATTGAATACACAAAAACGGGTTGTTGTTTATCAAGCAAGCTAATTCCCTTTTTAAAGCCAATGGAATCTGCCACACTTAGGTTAACAGCTCCTTTCAGGTGATTTTCTGAAAATTCAGCAGGTGTACGGACATCCAGAATCTGAGGATGTGTTGTAGTACGTAGCTTTTGCTCGAAGGCATCCAGTGTGAGTTGTTCAGGTTTATTGCCTGACTGTGCATGTAGTGGCGTTCCAAACGGCAACAGAACCGCTACAAAAAGAAGAAGTAGGATTTGTTTCATACGAAGTACAGATAAAAATGTGAATCAATACGCCATACAGTTCAACCAAATGAGTAGAATAAACTCTAGTTGAGTTTGGGCTTTCTAATTTGTTTTGGGTGTTTGATAAAACTTTAGCATTTATTGACAGGCTTTATAGAATACCTGATCTGATCAATAACTGCCTATGCCCCAGGAATCAGGAGCATCTAATTAAGTTGGTGGGCATTAATTAGAGGATAAGCAAATGTAAAAGGTGATTAGTGTATTTGCAAGTATTTCCTACTAAATTTATAGAGATAAATATTTTTTTGAGAGAGATGAGGGATAATTTATATGACTCTAAAAAGTACAGAATCTGGTTTTGCAGATTTTGCTTCCTGATAAAAATTCGATCTTATCTCTAATGTATAAATAAGAAAGTAAAGCATTAGCATCAGCTTTATTCGAATATTTTACAGGTTTACCCTTTTTCTTTCATGAATTTGCCTTAAAAAATCATCCCTATCAGTAACATAAAATGTACAGCCTGAATATATAGAGAAAGCTAACTAATATTCATTCCTGTCTCTTTACTATGTATTTAACTGATTCTCAAAAAACTATTTTATCCAGATGCTACATTCCAGGATTGGTTTTTGTTGTATTTAAAATCGTACAGATGTACTTTTTTCAACAAAATGCACCATTTGCAGATGATGTAATACTTATTCCTTATGGATTTCTTTGGGTGTGGCAATTGCTGCTGGAGAAGGAATATAAAAGAGTTTTACTGGTGATCGGTGTCTGGGGAGTAGCAGAAACTGCCTTGCACCTTAGTGCTGATGTCAGTATTACAAGCACAGATAGCTGGTCAAGGTCACTTTCATTACTTGTCATATTTCCTTTAGCTATATTGCTCCTGGGATTTATTCGCAACAGGAAACAAATCGGATGGTACTATTTATTTTATCTGACATTTTCATGTCTCACCACCTCAATGAATTATGTTGAATACACATTTACCGATACCTATTTTTTTCGAGAATATCTGGGATGGATGATTTTTACAGTTGAGCAGCAAAACAATGTTTCTATGCAGGTTAGTATTCTTGGTTTCCTCCTCACATTTCTTCTGCCTTATCTTTATCATCTGTTATTGTTTACTTTTGAAAACTGGCTTGTTTCAGAAAACAAGAAAAATCTTTTGATATTTTTGAATATCAGTACTAAAAGTATCTCAAGGCGGGCTTTTGCGCTTAGTTTTGGAATAATCTATTTATGTGTATGTGGGAATCTGTTTTTCATAGGTAAAACTCTATCTCTGATCCTACAGCATAATGTACCGTATTCTCCTGCTTATAAGTGGATTTTTATTCCATATTCGGTTCTTCTCTTTTTACCTCTGATATACGTCTGCCGCAACATTCTTATACAACGGTTAGTAACTCTTCATAAAAAGATAAGCTGGACATATATAGTTTCTTTTATACCTGTTGTGAATCTGATTCCTTTTTTGGTACTAACCTTCTCTAAAGAAAAAACAGACGAAGAGTCAGCTTATACTTACCGAACGATAATGAACGATTGGCATAGTAATACCAATCAGTTACTAATCTGGCTTATTGTTGGGGGGAATATCTTATATACGTTGTATCATTTATTGGTTTTGTTTAAAGGGCATGGTGCTAGCTCTCAGATGGAATCTATTATGGTGATTGTCTTACTTGTTCAAAGTTTTCTGCTTTTATATTTTGCCTCTTCTCCTCAGGGATTTTATTGGCTGATAGGTCTTATTTCAATCAAATTTATATGGATGTTGATAGCTTTGATTTTTGATTCCTCTAACTATGGGAAAGGTGCAGCGATAATGGGAATAGTACAATGTATGTTGATGGTAGGTGTACTCATTATTTATCAACAGCTATTTCATCCCACTCTGGTATTTACAGAAGAAGCTGTGGAACCAGGTTCGGAGGAACAATACTCAACAAACCTGGGTTTGGAGAATTAGTCGGCAGGTATGTCGCTTTATATCTGAAAAGATATGGAATAGAATAGTGTCTTTCTAACAATTGAAAAGACATGATTATGAATATTAAGATGAAATAGACCTCATGTGCATAATTGTATTCAGTCTTTGTTTGCGACCTGAATTATGCTCGTGAGACTTTTTGTGATGCATTCTGATCAAACCCAATTGTACGGTTTATTCTATGTAAAATTTACTTTGAAAAGAGTCGGACATCCAAATCTATTAAATTTTTTATGCATAAAACTCTGCGCATGTTACCCCACTATGCTGAGGTTATCATGAATGCAGGTATGTATTATGGCAAAATTAATACAGATGATACATCTTTGCTATCTCTGGAAAAAAAGTTATAGCTTTCAGACGATTTAATTACTTCATCTAATTTGCCTGAAAACAAACCATTACCAACCTATGGGAGTATTTGATTTCTTTAAAAATAAAAAAGATAAACCTGAGAGCAACCAGCCAGATCTGCAACTACAGGCTGAAATAGATAGGTTTGAAAATGAGATATTTGCTACAACTGCACGATATATTTCACAACCAGGAGTGCAGGTTAACATTCGGGCACGCCATTCTGAAACAAATGAAGTGATTCCGTTTGCAGTTGGCTTTCCGGAACAATTTAATGAATGGAGAACCGTACAATCACTGGCAGACAGAAGAGGCATTATTTATAGGTTACTGGACTCACAGGTTGGTAATCAATTGGCATTATGGCAAGTGATGGAAAGATTCAATGATGATAGATACCCTGAACGAGCCTTACAGATTGCCACAGAGCACAAGCAAGAGGCTGATGAACAGGACCCAGATTTCTGGAATGCCTTGGCACGCACAAATTTTATCTTAACCCATTACGAAGAGGCAGAACGTAATTGTCAGAAAGCGCTTGAACTGGATAGCACCTCTATCAGAAGCAAACGCATCTTGGCTGATACATTGCATGTGATGGGCAAACACGACAAAGCACACGAGTTGTATCAGGAAATTTTAGCAAAAAAGCTTCCTAAAAACCAACCAGCAAACTTACCACTACAGGATCTGCTTGGTTTTGATGGAGATATTGTCAACTCCCCCATCTATGCAATTGGCTGGCTGAAAAGCGATGAAAATGTAACGCCAGAGGTTTGGAATTGGGCTGTAGAAGAATTTTACTATAGTCCACATTTTCGAACTGAGCATGCATTTTACTTGATTCAAAACAAGGATGTAATGAAAGGGTTTGCCAAGTTGTTGCACGTAAGCAAAGAAATGCCCTGGTTCAAAGATGCAGTTGTAAACAGCTATCACATCATTGAACAGTTGGGTTTGAGTGATAAAATGCAAGATGAAAGAACCAGACTGAAAGGAATAATGGATATACAGAACTGGAACTAAGCCGTAACTTGTTCCGTAACTTTTTCAGAAATAGGGGTTTTGGAGAAAACAATCTTTTACGTTTTCCCTCTCTATCCTTCTAAAAGTATTACTCCTTGTTCCTGTACTTCCCCTTGCTGTCCTCCTGAAAGGAACCCATGGCAAGACTGGCGGCCTCTCCGACTAGAGATGATTTTTTCTCTCAGAAAGGAAATGTGGCTCTATTTGTCACAAGTTTCTTTCAGAAGGACAAAAAATAAATAAGTGAAAAACAAATTCGCTTAAGTTGATAGTTTTGGGTGGACATGATAAGGAGTTGATTTTACCTTTATTCCTACTCCCCTGTCCACCAGTTGTGAATGACGTATTTCGATCCCATATCAAAAAGATAAACATTGTCATACCAGTCTTTCCGCATCAGCAAACATCCTTTGATAGCATTTGGATCAAAATCTTTGACAAAGTGTTGAATCTCCACTATTTTGCCAGCAACCTCTGTCAGAGGTACAGGAATACAGCTTCCATAGAAAGAACTATTGAAAGAAGTAGCATTTTGGAGTAAGGCCAAATTAATCAATTCAACTTGACCATTACTTATCCAGGCGATATACGATATCCAAAAGTCTGTAATGTCTTTGTATTGTAAAGATGTTCCTGAATAAATATCTGTTTGCTCATAGTTGTAGTTCCCTAATACCTCAATGTGAGGTATTATTGGAGGGATTGTTAGATCAACCTGATCAATTCTTTCCTTGATCATTGTAGGTTCTATCGTTCGGCCAAGAAGTTCAATAGCATCTGATTCTGCAGGAGTTAATGTTTCCAGATAATACCAATAATTACTGGATAGCTTAAAGAAATCTTCTATAAGCACTACAATCTGTGGATATTCTCTATTGACAAATGGCTTCCAGGTAGTACTATGAATTTCTATTTCCATAACATACTGGCGACTTGTTCTCACATAAGTATATAAACCCTTTGACTCACTGATAATCTCTTTCGAGTTATATGGAAGCTGATAATCGTGTTTAGAAAGGTAGGTTCGTAATTCGCTTTCCAGAAAAATAATATGTCCAGTCGGATTGCCGGGAAGTTTACTGTAGGCACTGATTGTCCATTTCATAAATGATGTAGAAGCTATTGAGAGTTGATTTTAGTGAATGTAGCAACCAAAATTGAGCATAAGCGATTTTCCCTGTCCCTGAATACACAAAAACCGTTGTTCATTACAAATGTAATACTCATGGGTGGTAGCCTGCCAGTCCTCCACAATGTGGAGAATCTGATTCTGCACATTGTGAATAACTGTGTTCAAATTATCCATGTGATATTTGCTCTGAAAGAGGGCTGGGGCCTGATTACACATGATCAGATGATCCAGACACCATTGAAAGTTTTCAATAATTCGTTCTGATACAGATGAAACAGGTGTTTTTGTCTTATTGATGTGCTCAAAGTGACGTCGATTTTCTTGCTCGTTATTTCCTCCCAAATGCTTAGGGAGTACAAAATAATCTCTTTCATCCAGATTTCGGTCCAAGGTTAATGTTACATAAATCAACGCCGGATTATACCCATCTGTTAGTACCATAAAAAAATCGGTTAACATTTCAATAGAGTTCTTCATCAGCAGGCATTCTACATGTTTTTCATTCATAGTTTTTATAGTTGTGTTTTGTATGCAATACGTATGTTTTTGAAACGAAGTGTAAGAAGCCAGGAAAACCATTTGCTTTATATATTCTGAATTATTTAACCTTATTTCCTAAATCCGTTTCAAAACAAATCGCCTACTGTGCAATGTTTCTGCGCAGTAGGCGATTTGTTTTCTGGAATAAAAAGTAGTTCCTGGTATCTATTAAACTCCAGGCAAGATTTGCCAGCCGTCTTCCTGTGTTGGGGTTATGTTTACATTAGAATGAAGCATGATTAGTCAGACATCAGCATTATTCTATTATAATTTTTTGAGAATTATTAAACCATACGTTTTATCAGCTTATTTTTCAGATAAGTGCGAATAGGAATATCTAGCAGAATCATAATGAGATAAGCCCATACAATCAGTAGCACAGTACTCACCACAGCAATAAGTATCATCTGATCAAAGGTAGGTTTTTTAGCTTCTACGTAACTCAGAAATATCCAAATAAAAGGGTAGTGAGTCATATACAAGGGATAGGAGATTTTGCCTGCAAAATTACAGACTTTGGTAAGAACATTAGATAAATGGGCACCTGCTCCTAATGTGACCAGGAAAGGAAAATAAAACAGCACAAGCAGAGAATCTACAGCCCAGTTGACACTCTTCACAAAGGGTGCCAAAAAGCTAAGCATCAACAATATCCCTACTGGAATAAGTCCGAAACGGGACTGAATTATCCATTTAGAACGATACACCAGTATGCCTATGATGAAGGAATAAGCAACCCGTATCGCACCACCTAAAAAAGTGTCGCCACTCCAACCTACAATCAAAGAACCGGATACATAGGATTCATAGACAATAGCCACTGCTGAAATAAGTGCTAAAGCCCAGATTATTTTGTTAGGTAGTCTGACAAGAATAAAGGCATATACAATATTGGCAACATATTCCCAAAACAATGACCAGGAGGGTGGATTGAGATGAAACAAATTAAAATACCGTTCTCCAACAATTGGATAGGGAATCATTAAGCAAGAGGTAACAAACAGCAGCACTGCTTGGCCTGTGTATTTATCAAACAAGTTGCTAAATGGATCAAATATAAAACCAAGGAGTCCAATAACTGAACCAATGAGTACCAGAGGGTGTAAGCGAATAAGTCGTAACTTAAAGAATGTCGAAATACCTATTTGTGGTAGTTTCTGATCATAGGCATAAGCAATTACAAAGCCTGATAAACAAAAAAAGAAGTCAACGGCCAGATAGGCATGAGCAATAAAGTTCTTACTCGGATCTGGAAATATTATTTCCATAAAATGAAAGATAACCACTGCGATTGCTGCTATTCCTCTGAGGCCATCCAAAATGGCAAAATGCTGCGTGGTTTTGAAAAGAGAGGACTTGGCTTCTGATTGATACATCATTATTCACTAAATGAGAACGCATAATACGTATTAGTTTCTGTCTACACACTCAAAATATAGAAAACATTTACCTTTGCCGCCTGAATATGAGACCTAAGTTATTTTAAAAAGGCGAAAAGGCTGAAAAACAGATAGTATTGCAGGAATAAAAAGAATCTATGAAAAAAGACTATAAAGCACTTTTTCTCAAGTGGGGGCCTGCAAATCTCATTCTGCTGGATGTTTCTTGCTGCAGGGATCGGTGTCTTTCTGCGTTATATGCAACTTGGATATCTTCAACCCATAGCAGTTCCTGTGAGTTTCCAATATCCGTACTGGTTGCATGCTCATTCCCATGTGATGTTTCTTGGCTGGATTTTTAATATGGTATTTTCCTTTCAATTTACTAAGTTTGGATAGTAGAGTCATGGGGAGTTTTTGTTTGTTTAGCCACTACAAATTTCTCCTTTTTGACTCTATTTTTTTATCCCTTACTTAAATTGTCTAGTAGTATACTAAATCTTTTAAGAAGGTAAGTCTAGACAAACCCAAAGGCATTTGACTTACAGTGCTTAAACCAATTTGTATTTCTGATTGATAGAATTCCAGTCCGGACAGGCCTCATCCAGACTATAAAATTTCTGAAAGTAAGCTTTGATGCGGATATCAAGAGTGGTTTTGTTCACTTTTTCCATATTTGATACCGTTTCGATCAGATTTTTATCTATCCAGTGCGGAACCTGATAGTAACGGTGTATCCAATACAGGAGCCAGTCATAGAGTTGATAGAAGGTAAACCGCAAAAAAAGTACATCCACTGGGTTTGTAATGGTTCGTTCAATATAGTAGTCCAGCCTGCCAGTAAATATATGATCCTCACAGAAGTTACGGCTAAATGAGAGTACACCATTTGTAATACTATATTCATCAAGCCATCGGGTATTTTCATCACCTGATGAATAAATAATAAACCGGCAATCTTCCAGTACAAAAGCTAATTCAGCGATAGCTACATATAAATCTTTCAAATCTATATAAATAAAGTCACTGAGCATTTCAAATAATAGAAAAAAGGAGTCCTCTTCTCCTTTTGGAGTAATCACATTACCCTGATCGTCTTCAGGTCTGTCAAAATGTATCAGGCGATGAATATGTGTAGGAAACAGATCATAAACCATGGATGCCAGCTCTATATCTTTCGTTTTCAGAGACAGTCGGCTGTAGAGTGGTTCCCGAAATGGATAAATCTGATCAAAATTTAATCGGTATCGTCCATAATGTATACTACGACTGTTGTTCTTCAGTCGATTATCAGGTAAAGTATCTTCAAATGGATTCAAGACAATTGCTGGTTTTTCTGGTTTACAGATACGGTTATAAAATAACTATACGGTTTGCACTCAAACAAGCGTGTATTGCTTATTGACCGCTGCCCAATCAGAACAGGTTTTGTCCAGAGTATAAAACGCATGAAAGTATAATTTTGCCTGTGCTTCCAGTGAAGTCTGTTGTACAGTTCCTGCATTATAGGCCAGTTCAGCAACCAGATTAATGGCCGCTTCTTTAGTAGTTACACCTATTTTCAAAAAACCTTGCAATCGAAAAGTCATCTCATCATAAAGTTGATACAGGGTAAATCCTGATAAACAATACAAAAGCATCAGCATCGGTAAGAAAATTGAACTTTTCTTGTACCTCTTTCTGACTGTAAACTTTGATCAGATACTGTACAGAGCCGGGCATTTTTTTGTAAAGTGCCAAGGCTGGTTCCACCATATGTGGATGTTTGAGTTTTAGTATCAATTGTCCATACAATGGCTCCTGAAAAGGAAAGATCTGTTCAAAGAATAGTTCATATCTTCCATAATGGATTCATATCCGGGCTTAGGTTTCTCAGATTGCGTTTCGGAGAACAGGTTGGTTTTTCATTAAGTATTGCATAACTGTACCCAGTTCCAGTCTACCATCATCGTTAATTTCCTCCATAAAATCTTCTTCTGTCAGGTTAGGCTCCAGAAGGCCTTTTCGTTCTTTTGAAGAGTGCCACCCATATATATAGTCAGCCATGATATTACCTTTTATATCAAACCAATGCCCCGATTCAATAATCAGGTGAGCCTTAAGATCTCCTTCAACATCCAGGCTGTAATCACAGGTAGAATCTGCCACAATAGCATTGGAAACAGTAAGGTTGCCAGCAATACAAATCTGCGAGAAGGTAAAGAGATGGGTTGTGGTGACATTTCCCAGAACCAGTAAAAGTGAGATATTCACTTCCAGACAATCTTCCAGAACACCTGTAACAGTCAAGTTACCATTTACGATCACAATGTCATCTTTCACTGCCAGATAGCGCAAAGTGATATCACCTTCATAAAGAACAATCCGGGAAGATTCGTCTTCTACAAATTCAGCAAATGCCTCCAGATGAACAACCATCTCTTGTTGTACAGTTGACCGCGGGCTGTTTGCTAGTAAATCAAAGGCTTCTTCCAAGGTAATAAAACGAGGTTCTGACATATGGTAATGATTACTTAGTTCAACAGTGTATTTACATCCGATTCAGTGATAGCAAATCCTGGCAATCAGGGGAATCCTCCACACCGAATGCCGTATACCTTTTGGTAAAAGTCAATTTGCCATCCGCAATCTGATAGTGATTGATTACATAACGAATATCTCCCTCATCATTCTCTTCTCTGTACATCCATGCAAAGGTGGAATCTTCTACACATTGCCCTAACTCTACCAAACAATTATGATAAGCATCCACTGGATTGTAAACCGTATCAGTGTGCAGATATATTGTTTGCCTGGCCAAGTCTACTTTTATGAACATAGCTACTCGTCCTCCATAATCCGGAAGGTCATGTTTTGCCACAATGGATTCTGCACTTTCTTCCATGCCTGGTAGTATATTCAATTGTACATCAAATTCTCGAAGGCAAGGAGATAATTGGCAGCAAAAAACAGATTCATGTATCATTGCTTTAACTAAGCGAAGTAAAAAATAGTATTGTTTACTAAATCATAGATAAAGAGACCACAGAACAAGATGAATCTATTCTGTGGCCTTTACTTAAGACTCATCTACAACCAGGCACCTTCTTCAGAAGCATCAGCGTATCCTTCTGCATTTGCCAGCAAGCTACCGGCAATAAAGGACAGAAACTTTCGGCGTTCAGGGGTCGCAGCACCAAAACATCCACCTTCTTCAATACTATATTGGAGTGTATCTACCCATACTTCTCCTTCAAACTCTCCATTCATAACCAGATACAATCCATCCTGGCTATCACTATATCCAAGAAACAGACATCCCAGTTCATGAGAGCCATCAATCGCAAATAAATCTTGTAGTGTATTACCCTTATGCAGGATTTTCTTTCTTTTCAAGTATTTAATTAACTCTTCCACTCCATCTTCTTCCTCTTCCTCTCCTTCAAAATAAGAATCCAGCATCACCCACGCCTTAATTTTCCAGTAATGATTAATGTCATGAATTTTATCAACTGTAATAGGGAATGGGGTTTTCAAGATCTGAATGGCATTCTTCTTTTTTTCCATCACAATCGGATTCCCCCAGCAAAAATAGCTGCCTCCCCCCTCTCCTATTTCCATCAGATACACTTTCAGTTCGTCTGGTAGCTGAATCTCGTGTTTGGTCTGATAGGTCGCAATTTGTTTTTCAGACCAGGGTTTGAGTGTGTAATCTGTTTCTGAAGCACTATCTACCTGATTCCGCATCTTTTCCCATCCGGACTCATAATACTGTTTTCGTAATCTAACAGCCACCATTCGCTGTTTAATCAGGTTAAGCACATCTGCATGTTGCACTACCAGTGAATGTGCTGGATTCAAAAACTGGTTTACTACCTTTGTCTGTTCTTCTTTAACTAGTTGCTCAAACGCTTTTTTGTCATCCTTTGCTTTTTTGATAGCAGCTTTCTCTTGTTGCTTCTTCTTTTTTATCCATTGCAGGTAGGGCTCTGTCTCTTTCAGATCATCAAAGTCTGTATGTTCAGGATGTGCAGTCAGCGTCTGATAAACAATAGCATAGGCTTCATCTTCACGATTTAACTTGAGTAGCAGCCGTGCCATGGTATCATGAATGTATTTGCGATTATCCCAGTCTAAATGCGTAAATCCGGCAACCACATATGCTTTCTCCAGAACCATCAGTGCATGTTCCAGCCTGTCCTTATCGGAGATGTATAGATATGAAAGCCATCCTACAGTATTAGCCTGTTGACTTAACATATCTTTTTGCCATTCTATCCAGACCTGTTCACCAAGAGAGGAAAAGATATCGACACATTTCTCTGCTTGTGTCAGCAAAGGTTCCAGATACAGTTTCCGATAGCGTAAATCGTCTGGGTATTTATCCAGAATAGTTTTCCAGATTCTGAACTTCCAGTCTTCCAGAACAATCTGGGCATTGGATTGATAGAGAATATAGATTTCTTTAGCGTAAGGTGGAGATGGTATATCTTCCGCATCATTTAGATTGATAGGTAGGCCGTTGTTCCGTTCGTCTATGTTGACATAAGATAGAGAAGGAAGCATAGTCAGTAATGTATCAATATTTTGAATAACTTCCCCTATTATTGCTACTGCTACAGACTTTTTTGGTATCTTCTGATCTAGTTCCAGACAAATACTATTGGTTTCAACATAGATTCGCTTAAAGGTTTGTGTTTCGCTCATAGAGTGTATAGACAGATGTAGGTAATGAAAAACAAGTAAAAAGGTCCATCTTTTGCATGATATGTTAATTGGGAACTATACGTATTGCTGTTCCAGCAGACATTTCCACAGTCTGGCGGAATCAATGACGTGGTAAGTGTGTTGGAGACCAGAGTTGAGTACTCTTTGCTGTTCCTTTTCTGATAATAACTGCCAGGGCGCAGCCTCATCAAAGACATTTTTGCCAAATTTTTCAAACAATGCTTTGTAGTCAGGGTTAGGTAATTGTGTAGTGCGGCTAGTAGAATGTGAATAGTATCCACCTATCCCCCATTCACAAGTCAGTTGGCCTTCTATGGCAAAATCAACATGAGATACAAAAAGTATTGGCACATGCACATTACCCCATACAGTTCCTTTTCCATACATTAACTTTTCAACTCTGACATCTCCCTGTATTTCGGTATGATCACCACACACCAGAACAGCAGCATGTACATTGCCTGTTACAATACAATAACAATCCGTACCATAACTTTGTACCTGACGATGAATTGTCGGAGCAGGATTACCTGGATAGTAATGAAATTGCTGGCTCCATTCTTCGCCAAAGAGTAAGTCACCTGAATTGACCAGTTCCATATATCCACTTGTGGTCAAATCCCCTTCAACAATCAAAATACGAACACCTGAATTCCATAAGGAAAAATTGCCATCTATATGTAAATCACCTCTGTGTACAACAATGTCCTGTTCTTTGGATGACTGAATACCCGGATTCTTAGGAATAGATAATAAATCCTGTCTTAGCTGAGGTAATTTTACCTGTTCTGCTGCTTTGTAAAACTCCTGAATAGTCAATGTCCGATTCCGAAAGCTTTTAAATTTAGAGTTTTTAGGCAGGTTGGTAAAAAATGAAGATGAACTCATAGACTTGATTGAATACAATTTATATAATCAGTTTTCCGAAAGAAGATTTTTCCTTTTTCGAACATTGTGTAGACCCTATCTTATTGGATACTATCTGTACTGCCTGTTAAACCAATCTCTACAAAAGTTTAAGTGTAGACTACTGAAGTAGGTTATTATACCTAAGGCTACACATACATATTTTGGGTTCCTATCTATCAACCAATATGACCAAAATTGAGATGCGGAGGTTCTTTAAAAATTATCCACCCGACCACTTTCTATAAAATTGATCAGATTACAAAATGTTTGCTCAATAGCTTTTCTGTTTTGATCATTGTCCTGCTGACGTTTAGCCAATGCTATAATTCCTCTTTCTTTACTAATGAAACCCAAACTGTATCCCTCTTTCTTAAAATCAAGCCTGCTAGTCTGGTCAACATCTAGTATACTTACTTCAAAGCCATCCAGCTCAATAAAAGGATTTAGAAGTGTAGACAGATACCCATAGGCTTTATCAAAGTTTTCAGTTGAAAAACAATCCTGATACATTCGAAGCTTTCGAGGTGTTATGTTCATTACAGGCTCATTATGATTGAGAACTTCCATCATTAGACTCAAATCAAGGCCTGAAAAACTGCCATCAGAAGCAAATACATGTAGCTTAGGCAAAAAAACATAGTTGAGTTCATGCCAGAAATAGGTGTAGTTTCCTTTACAACCTGAATTAAAATCATGATCAATTGTAATAGCATCCGGATGAATACGTCCAAATGAAACACGGTCAACCTCATAAATTAAAAAAGGGGCATGAATCTCTTCCTGAACAGTAAATATACCATGCTTCCACCCACCATATACCAGACCTGAAACAATACAGTTGCCTGTTATACAGGCTTCCTTTTCAGAAATACATACATGCCTGGCCTTCAAATTTCCTTTAATTAGATCTAATGAATCAGACATATCAAAATGACCAGATACTGTAAGATCGCCATTGATGATGACTCCCGCTACCTTATGTTGTTCACACAACAAACTCACATTCCAATCTCCTACAATGGAAACAGCAAAATCAAATGCCAGAAAATTATTTTTTCCGAAGCTAAAGTAATCAACGCTCCAGTAACTGAACAAATCATACCGATCCCATGCTTCCGTTTCACTGATAATCTCAAAATTCATATATCAATTCGTATATGACCCTGATGAAAAAAGTTCTGTGCTTTGCATAGATAGCTTTTATTTCTGTATGATGTATTTTTTACTTATGCAGAAAGATTAAATCTAATCTTCCATCCTGTAACATTTCAACATACTTATACTCTCAGACGACCATTCTACCTTATTTATGTAGACACAATATTATTTCTGCGGTATAGTTTTAAAAGCATGTTACTATCGCTGCTTTTTTACGTCGCCTATCACAATAAAGATTCAAATTTTCTTAAAAGTCAATCTTTGCTCTCTTGCCGCAGTTGGTTAAATATAAATTGCATAGATTAATAAAACTACAAGACGATTAAAAAACCGCCTTTCAAAGATGACTATTACATCTAAAAGTTAAAAAAATACAATCTCTAGCAAATGTAACCACGGAAGTTTGAAGATTTTTTTTAAAGCAGCACCTATTTATAAATCAGAACTTTTTGGTAATTATAGCCGTGATACAGTATTCTTTCTGTGATAAGAATCTTCCTTCTTTGCTGCTAATCCTAGGTGTAGAACCATTCCCGGTTATTTTCTGAAAACCTTACATAGGTAAGTCAACTTTTTTTCAAGGCTTTTTACTCCTTCACAGATTATTCAATTTTGTCGATAATATATCTAACGATTTTGTACTTTTTTACTTAACTTTTTTATGCAAAAATACAATTCCTCTTTCCTGATTGTTTTGATACTACTGACATTTTCACTTGTCTTTGCGGGTTGTAAAAAAGACGATGATGCTACAGTTGCAACAAAGGCTTTACTTACTACTGGTACCTGGAAAGGAATTAGCTATCGGGTTTATTCTACTGCTGGTGGAAAAACGCTAATTGACTCTACAGAATCTCTTTCAAATACTACCAAAACGTTTAGTGAGAATGGAACTGTAGTAACTACAATTACAGATGGAGAGGGTAATAAAACTTCATCAACTGGTGCATGGACTCTTTCAAACGATAAGAAGCTAACAATTATAAGCTTAACCAATCCATCATACTATACAATAAAAGATATCTCATCCTCTTCTCTTGTTTTATCCAATTCTGGATCCTATACAAAAGATGGGGTAACTAGTACAGCTGAACAAACAGCTACATACAGTAAATAATACATTGTTGCATGACTAATCTACAGTCTATTCTGTAGATTAGTCATATAAACAAGTTGAGAACCAGATTTCTTGAGAGACAGAACACAAAATATTTAATTTTACCAAACAGATATTACCATAATTGAGGGAACTATTTTTGATTCCAATTATGCATTTATTTTTTACAACAGATGTGTTTGGGGCTTTACTCAAGTATGGCTACAGCTCGTACTGGTGAACCATCTCCATCTTTTATTTTTAAAGGAAATCCATAAAACAGGAAAGATTGATCTACTGGTAATAGATCCAGATTTACCAAATCTGTATAAGTGATAATCTCCTGTCGGAGTAATTCTCTTTCCAGGTCTGCTGTGATAACTCCTGCAACAAAAGGAGGTTGGGCGGCTATAATTTTTTCCAGTAAGTCTATATTCGCTTCTTCACGAAATACCAGTCCACATTGTTTTGGAAATATGTCCTGAGGATTAGCTACCCACGCTTTGCCACAAAACTTCTCCAGTGGAATCTTGTCAATGGTTTGACCACCCACATGCATATGTGAAAACGCATCCACATGTGTACCTGTATGTGTTCCCATCGAAAGTTCCCGTAATTCCCATTCATGAGTCTGATAGGTATGGACTATGTTGATTCTTACTTGTGGATCTCCAGGATAAACTTCCATATTGTGATAAATGGTAGCAGAAAGATCAATGATTTTCATGAGAAGGTATTTAAAAAGTAGAAGATAAAAATGGTATAATTTTCAGTGAATACGAAAGTAGCTTCATCACATATTCAAAAGCGGATTGTCCAAATTTATAAAATGTATTACTATATCCATTCTATATCTACAAATTGTGTCTACTTGCAGTATTATCTTCCAATCTTTGTATTTTATCCAATAAGCTAATTGGTTTATGGCCGACTTTCTTACTTTTTGCAATGATTTTTCTCCCTTGGAGGAAGCTGCTGTCAACGATTTGATACCCCATACAAAGACAAGAATATTCCAGAAGGGCGATATCATCGTTTACAATGGCGAAGTATGCCGGCATCTGTTTTTTATCAATTCCGGACTTACCAAAATTTGTTCTTTCAAACACGACAAAGAGTTTATTATGCGTTTCTTTTCGGAGAATGTGATGTTTAGTGTCTTTGAAAGCTTTCTTACCCAAACACCCTCCAATTTTGAGATGATTGCACTGGAGCCAACCACACTAACTCTCATTTCATATGATTCCATGGAAATACTTTGTCAGAAACACCATTCTCTGGAGACATTTTTCCGAAAGCTGGTTGCCAGAGCAACTGTCAAAATGACCAAACGAATCAGTGAAATGCTGGAGGAAAATGCTACGACACGTTATCATCAGTTTGTCAACGAAAACAATCATATTATTCACCGCATTAGCCTGGGTGATATGGCCAGATACCTGGGTATAACCCAGCAGTCGTTAAGTAGAATCAGAGCCCAGAAGTGATTTTTTACCATAGGGTAAAAAACAGGTTGTTGGCTATATCTAGCTTTGTAAAAGCAAACAAAGCAAAACGATGACAGTACTAACCACATCCAAATGGACAATTGACCTTGCACATTCAGAAGTTCAATTTAAAGTAAAACATCTTGCCATCTCTAATGTATCGGGCACTTTTAACTTATTTTCAGGAGAGGTACATTCCGACACTGACGACTTTCAGAATGCACAGGTATCTTTTCAGCTACTAACCTCCAGCATTGATACCAATAATTCCGAACGGGATACTCATCTGAAGTCAACCATGTTTCTGGATGTAGAACAATTTCCGGATATTTTATTTAACGGCTTTATTAGAAGCCACAACGAAGCTTACCGACTAGTGGGAGAATTGACGATCAAAGGCATTACGCAAGCCGTAACAATCGAAATAGAACATACAGGCACAGGAACAGGTAGGTTTGGCGATACAAGAGCAGGCTTCGAAGGCAATGCTAAAATTAACCGAAAAGATTTTGGTCTTACCTTTCATTTGCTAACAGAAGCCGGTAGCCTGGTAGTCGGTGAAGAGATAAAACTACATTTTGACATTCAGTTGATCAAACAAGCGCCTGAAGTATAAGAATCAGTGGCATTTCTAGTTTCTAATTAACCAGATTCAAAGCAACACTCAACCTAATGTGAACATCTTGAGTAAACTTTAGCTTTTGTTTCTTTACAAACAGGCTTATTATCAGACACAATCTATCCCACTGGTAAAATATACTATACCAGGTATCGTTGAATAGTATATTTTACCAGTCCAGCTCTATTTTTAATATCTAGCTTCGGATATACTTTAGTTGACTTCATTATCAGAAAAGACTCGCTGGAAGATACTTGTCAGAGAGTAGCCCCATGTAATCACATAAGGATTGTCAATCCCCTAGCGTTTTTTTCCGTTTTTTATGGGCATCCTGTTCATCTTGATCAAACCAGCCTAAGTATGTACCATCGTCGTCAAAATCAATAATCTGCCCGTTTTTCACAATTACACTAATATAATTATCAGAAGCTGTATTGATTTTTATTTCTGCATACTGTCCCTTGAACACCTCGTTCTCATGACTGATATGAATTTCTTCCACTTCACTTTTTTGGTAAGCATCTTCTGCATTGGCAACTTCGAATTCCCGTAAATGTGCTTGCAGTACCGTTTCTCCATCCAGAATGTCTACACCATAGTCTGCGACCTGAAAAGCAAATAAACATTCTTCCCAAAGTAGTTCCTTTACACGCAGGATATCTTCGGGTTTCAGAGCAAGGATATCTTCCACACAGGCTACCATCTTATCTGTAAGGGTTGGGGAATCGGCATTTTCAACAAAAAATACAAAGGGGAGTGATTGTCCGAATAAGGGAACGAATAACGTAATCTTACCTATACCGTAGGAATCCCAGGTAATTTGCTGAAGTATTTCTTCTTTGTTCATATTGTATCTTCTGGCTGCTGAAAATTAAAACAAATTATCAATGGAAGCCAAAGTCATATAAAGTATCCTTCTGAAATCAAAAAGAAAATCTCTCACCATTAAGACCACATCTCAACACAAACCACTAAAAATCAATAGATTATATCAGAAAACCTCTAAACAAAAAATCTTATTTAAAAATAAACTCCTAATCTATTAGTTTTATTTACTAATTAATTAGTATTACTCCGAATCGATTAGTAGTATTGTAAAAACAATACGAATATGCAGATATTAGCAAAACGCGAAGAGCAAATTATGCAGGTAATCTGGAATCTCGAAAAAGCCTTTGTAAAGGAAATTATCGAGCATTTGCCAGAGCCCAAGCCGCATTACAACACCATTGCCACAATGGTGAAGATACTACAGGACAAAGGGTTTCTCAGTGCTGAAAAATTTGGCAATACCTACCGGTATGAGCCACTTATTTCGCTGGAAGACTACCGCAAGCAAGACGTGGAATCGATTCAGAAAAAGTATTTTGGAGGGTCGTTCAGCAAGATGCTCAGTCACTTTGCCAAGGAGGAAAACCTGTCTGATGACGACCTGGATGAAATAGTACGCATGATCAAAGACCAGAAAAAACCTTAACCTACATCTACCTATGATTGAACTCCTGGTTAAATCATCCTTTATTCTGGGCATTGCCTGGTTGTTTTACAAGGCTGTCTTGCAACGTGAAAGCTTTTTTGCTGTCAATCGTATGTATTTCTGGGCAGTGTTGTTGCTGGCTTTCGTTTTGCCCTTTGTTTCATTGCCGCCATTGGTTACTCACCAGGGCTATCTTTCGACTATTTTTTCAGATAATGAAGTAACAGACCAGCCTGAGGGTACTTCTGCCTTGGTTACCCCACCTAGACAACAAGCATTGCCCAAAGATACGCCTCAGGAAACGCAGAAGGAAGTGTCATCTCAACAAACAGCGAAAGAAGCTACTTCCCTTTCTGCCAAATCCGCTGGAGAAGAAACCACTTCAGCACCTAAAAGCTGGACTTTCTGGCTACTGGTACTTTATCTGTTTGGGGTAGGCATATTTACCCTAAACCTGTTGTTTCAGTTGGGCAGTGTATGGTTGAAAATCTATAGCAGCCATGATACCATATCAGACACAGGGTACACCATCGTGAATTTGCCCCAGCTAAAAGCACCCCATTCATTCTTTCGGTACATTTTTATCCATCCGGATGCCTATGATTTTGAGACGTATGAACAAATCATTTCACATGAGAAAATCCACGTACGGTTACGCCATACCTGGGATCTACTCCTGGCCGAACTGGTAGGCATTGTACTGTGGTTTAACCCCATCATGTGGCTACTCAAGCAGGAGATGGAGAAAAACATTGAATACCAGACCGATGATCTGCTGCTTCGTGGTCATGAAGTTGACAAAGAAACCTACCAGTGGAGCTTGTTACAAATTGCAGCCCCGCATAAACCGCTAACTATAACTACAAACTATAATCAGTCTTTACTCAAACAACGAATTCGTATGATTAACGCGAAAAAGTCAACTATGCACAATTACTGGAAATATGCATTCATGCTTCCTCTCTTTTTTGGCGTTTTGTTAGTGATTAACAAACCCATCGAGAGCCAGGCTACTGCCCTGATTGGTTATGTTGGAGCCAGAGACCAGCAAACACCTGTTATAACTGCACCAGTTGTGACTCTAACCCCGACACCTGTCATCACTGCCACACCTACTCCTCGTGTTTCTGCTGTTACTACTCCCACAGCAACCCCGGAGGTGAATGCGAATCCGAACCTTTCGGTTAACGTAAATACTAAAACCAGCTTCTCATTTAACTTTAGAAGTGATGTAGATATGTCGACCGGGTATTGGTACGGACGTCAGGTCGACAAAGAATATTGCATTGAATTCAAGGGTGGCAACAACACCCGAACTTCCTACTGGAATATGTCGGAGTGTTTTGACAAGAGTTTGTTTGTCAAGAAAGCCAGCGACTCCTTTACGCTCACACGTGATGCCGGTACTATGACCTTGCAGGGTGCATTGGATCAGGAGGTAAGTCAGGGCAAATACAGCTTTGTCAAAGATGCAGGTTTTGAATCTTATCTGGAGAAAAATGATATTACCAATACCGACAAAAACTTCTTATTCCATTTGTTTATGGGCAATGTAGATCGCAAGTATGTTGCCTTCCTGAAAGCTAACTATCAGGATATTGACGGAGAGCGGATACAGGAACTTGCTATTCATGGCATTACCCAAACCGACTATCAGCTCTACCTGAGCATGTTTGATAAATATGCCCAGAAAAAACCATCTATGCGTGAAGTGATTGAAGCCCGTATTCATGGAGTTACACAAGAATACATTCAGGAGTTGCAGGAGGCTGGCTACAAAGACCTGAGCATGCGCAAAATCATGGAACTGAAAATTCATGGGGTAACCCGTAAATACATTGATGGCCTCAAAGCTGCCGGATTTGCGGATCTGCCTGTTGAACAAATACTGGAAGCTAAAATTCACGGTATTGATGCAGCTTCTGCCAAAGACATCCGTGCCCTGGGATTTGGAGATCTGAGTTTGCGTAAAATGATAGAGTTAAAGATTCATGGCATCAATGCCGAATACATCAGCGATTTGGGCAAAGCCGGATTTAAGAACCTGGAGCTAGACAAAATTATGGAAGCTAAAATCCATGGTATCAACGCCGAAGAAGCTAAGAATATTCGTGCATTAGGGTATGGTGACATGAGCCTGAATAAGATGATTGAGATCAAGATTCATGGTATCAACTCAGACTTTATTAAGGATCTGAATAATGCGGGTTTTAAAAATCTGGAACTGGACAAGGTATTAGATGCCAAGATACATGGTGTAAATGCCAGCTATCTGAAGGACCTGGCTGATGTCGGATTCAAAAATCTGGAATTCGACAAAGTGCTGGAAGCCAAAATACACGGAGTAACTGCCGACTTTATCAAAGAAGCCCGTAAAAAAGGATATAGTCCAAAAGAATTTGATGAATACATCCGCCTCAAAATTCATGGAATGGCTAGCCGCCGCAATTCTGATTGATTTTGAGAACACCCACTCTACCCTCCCGAAAGGGACATGCCTTTCAGGAGGGTAGAGTGGTAAGTTATATTTTAGAAGATTCCTACCACCAATTTTTCCACTTTTATCCGACCCTAAATGCGGGAGGTCAAGATTATGAAGTACCAGGTCTTGGAAATCATTTTTGACCCTCCTAAAAACTGTTACTGAGACATACTATCAATTAGTGCTCTTCATGTATCAAACTATAATTAAAATTAAATATCAGTAATTGAGCCAAACTCTATGTGCTTTTTTATTTCACTTTCAATCTTTTTAGCTCTTTCTTTTACGCCTTCATTTAACCCTATAAAAAGTAGAGGGTCCCTGTGAGCGAAAAAAAGTATGTATTCTGTATTATCTGAAAATCCAATTCTATAAAAATTCAGATTGCCCCAAAACGATTTTACATAGCCAAACTTATCAAATGAATAAGATTTAATTCTCCATGCATTTACAACATAAATAGAGTTACTATTACAAGAAACAAGATTCAATTTTGAATAGATTATAGCAAATGCTTCAAAGATGCATCCAATAGCTATGTATGTTATTAAGTTAACCAATCCTTCACTCTTAATTCCAACATAAAAGCCCAGTAGCGCTATTACCTGGAAAAATAATGCCATTAAAATAAGGACTGGTTGTCTATCCCTGGAATCAAAATCTAGGAAACTCATTGAATTAGCGTATGTATTATAGAAAAGTACAGGTTGAAAAATACAGAAGTCAGTATTCAACAATTATTATTATTTCCCAATATGTAAAAGATTTTTCATATCTATAAAAGCCAACTCATTAACTCAACAATAACTTTAAAGCTTTGTCTAACTATCAAAATTAGACAAAGCTTTATACATCATTGCCTGTAATCTATCCGGTTGAAGCCGAACTCCTCCTGCTTCTCCTTGCCATTATACTGAAACTTATGGTTAGGATTTCCCTGCGTTTCAATACCAGTAAGATTCAATCCCCACGGATCATAATGATTTTCCTGAACAATCAGATCTCTTGTGTAACTAACCTTGATATTATCAAACCAGACGGGTCTTTCACTTTCATTGGCTACCAAAATCTGTACATAGCCGTCTTCTGTGGCTACATGTGAGAGGAACAACTCTTCCCAACCTTCGAATGTTGCTTTAGTTATAAATTGATTCAACGAAAGGATGATACAGATGAGAGCTTTGCAGGAACTGAGATTCCAATCAGATTATATCAACAAAAACACCTGTCTATATGGACAGGTGTTTTGAATGACCCTTAGACTTATAATGATAGGGAACAAATTTTGTTAAAATTCCTATATGTTACCTAGCGGAGCAGTTAGTATCATAAGCGGTTATACTAATTGCTTTCTTTAAAGACACAGGCTTATGATCTAAGGTATAAGTATGAGTATTATAAATACGAAAAGTTGGCTTATCATCTATTTTATCCATACGTAATTCTGTAAAATCTGTCACTTTATCATTATTGATATCACCTAGTAAATAAGGCACCTTGTAATAACTCTTAAAGAAATAAGCCTTCTGATTATGTGTATTTATGATCACATATCCAGTTAAGTTGACAGCCCGACCTGTTGCCTTTGTATTAAGAATATAAAATATATACTCTTTATACCTATAACCATTACATCCATCCAAAGTTACATGGGCACCTGGCGTATATGTGTAATTTTGAATAGGAATAAGTTTATCATTAATAAAAAGTTCCAGATCTCTATCCCAATGGAGTCGATAAGACTTTTTATCATAAGTCACTTTAAATTCCGACAAATCAGCTGCTTCAGGAGTAAGAGCTATATATAATGATTTATTTATCTTATAAAAAGCAGCAAAAGGTTCGGCTGGACACTCTTGAGCCAAAGCCTTGCCTCCAACTACAAAGTATAGTAGGTAAAAGCAAATAAAACAGTGTTTCATAATATACTTATTAATAGGGCTCATAATTTTCATAAGAATCATTAAATTAGGCACCTTTGTATTCATTAGTAAGTTTCATAAAGGTAGTTTGTCCATAGACTGCTGTAGATTCATATTTATAGTCCCACGTTTTTTTTAACAGCATGTATTTTATCAGGATAGATTATGTGTGATCCCGGTTTTTTTAAGCTTCCGAGACCCCATAAATCATGAGCTTTATTTGTAAATTTAAAGCCTGTTTGATAATAATCTTCATGAGCACGCGATGTATGTTTTTCAAAATCAGTTCCCTGCCAATAAAAGGCTCCATTTGAGATATCTTCATTTGTCATAATTCCTTTTATTAAGCCTGCATATGCATTTTGCACCTTTTGTTTATCGGCATTAGGCGAGTCTATTTTATCTCTATGAGCCCAACCATCAGCACCATGTTCAGCTTCATATAAAGTCGAGACAGATTTACCAAAAAAACGAGAATCGGCCGCAGCTCTATTTTCTAATACGTTATATATGGCAGTGGTAGCAGCATCTTCAGCATATAAAGTACCAGCAAGAGCTTTGAAAGCCTCATGGGAGAAGCTTGTTCCATCAGCATTTTTTAATTTTGTTATTCCACTTTTAGCAATGATATTTGTTTTGCCATCTCCTGAATAACTTCCTTCTTTCACCGCATAAACTTTGTCATCCTTCTTCCCGTCGCTTCCCAGATATTTCCCTTTCATAGAATAATAGTCACCTGCAGGAGCCATTCCATCAGGATCAATAAAGCGAATCGGGTTATCGAAAGCATAATTATAAGGTGAATGTCTACGCATCTTCTCAGCCATTGGGTCAACTACATGCCACCTACCTAGTTGCGCATCATAGAATCTAGCCCCATAATCGCTCCAATTCAGTCCAAACTCATCCTGCTTCTCCTTGCCATTATACTGAAACTTATGGTTGGGATTTCCCTGCGTTTCAATACCAGCCAGATCCAATCCCCACGGATTTCCGCTGAAAAAGTGGGATAAACTCCATGATTCTTCTGGGTAATATAAAAAGCCCTTATCGTCATAAATAAAGGCTTTTTGTATGTGATAAGTTTTATATCTAAAAAGTAGAAACTTTTTGACTTACATGAATTAAGTATAAGACCTTATTAAGAAATTTGGAGAAACAACTTTGTTAATCGCTTTTCTACAAATCCTGATCCTCCTAGTCCATCTTCATAATATAGTGATAGATCTGCGCCTTCAGGAATATTTTCACTTCCTGTTTCCTCTAAGTCTTCATTATAGTATACCAAACAAACAGGAGCAGAACCTGGTCTTCTCAGAAAAACAGGAATAGGCCATTCTGCCTTATCAAAAGTATCAAGCTTGCCTATAATAGACCATGTACCTTCATCAAATCCCTGTATCCCAAATCTTTTTACTAAGATCACATTTTCTTTTTTTATAATTTCTCTATCTATAATAGTAGGGACCTGACTGTATAGCTTTCTAAAAAAACATCCAAGAGGTACTTTATTGCGTGGATGAATATGAGTAATTAAACCCACGCAATATCCCTTTTCTGATAAAGGCACATAAAACAAATCCCCTATAGAATATTTATATCTTTTCTTTTTAAACGTACCAGTTGATGTCATAAGATTATCCACTTACCTAAATTGGAGTTGATTGTCTTATTAAGCATAATAGCCCCTAGTTTGAAGATCAGTTCGAACCAGAAGCTATTACACTCATACTAGAGATTACTATACCCTTAATGCTCCACCAACTTCGATCCATTTTATTACTTTTTCTGAAGCCCAATCTGCTTGGTCAGACTCATATTTCACCAAAAACTCTTTTTTGAACGAATTATAGAACTTATTAATCCAATCTAAGAAATCAGAATCTTTTGTTATTAATACATTATCATCGTAGTATCTTGAGCAACAATAAAGTCGAGAACGAGATAAAATTATTTGATTTGGATCAGGAAAAACTGGCATTGAAAACTCAATTACACAACTCTTATCTCCATCAACAAAATATTTATTAACCTTCTCACTATATCTTGTCACAATACATTGGGAAAATCTCTCCAACTGTAAATATACTTGTCTAGCCTTCGCTTCAGGCTTGTATAAATTAAGGTTTTCCACATACAACTCATCAAGACTGTCAATTGGATTACGTATTATATATATATTATTCTTCTTTAGCCATTCATTTATTAAAAATAACTCTTCAGGTAATAGATAAAAATTTAATTGTTTAGAGTTCATATCTGTTATTTTTTTGTTACAAGCTTTAAACTCAGGCCTTTTACATCCTTGCGCTTGTTCAATATCATCTAGTGCTTTCATTTCTCTAGAAACTGGAGAACCATTCTTATTCTCTTTTCCAACTTGATACTGTTCTACTTCACCAGTCTCAGGATGTACTTGTTCAATATCGATATATCTTTTTCCCTTCTCTTCGTCAAGAGTCTTTACCATTACTTCTTTCTACTTTATCTATTGTTTTAAAAGTTATTTCTGAAGTTATTCATCTGAAGATCCAAAAGTCTTAATGTCTCTTCATGAGAAGTATCTGCATCCAGAATTTTCAGTTCTTTTAATAGTGTGTCTTCACTTCGCCCTTCAGGTGTGAACGATAATTGAATCTGATCACTGCCTAAAGAAGCTGTAAAATGAATCTCATCCTGAATATCAGACAAGCGAAACTGCTGATTGTCTATCCAATGAAAAGACCCTATAAGTCGACTAAAAAAGAAGGATTGAGGCTTAGCCACTTTAATCAGATTTCTTTGAATAAGTGTCTCTTTCTTATCAAAAAATAGGATGGAGATGCGTGCACCTGTTACATCAGTATTGAGCTCGATAGCAGCTTTATGCTTTCTATCTTTAGATGAGACTTTTTTTCCAACAAAGATATTCACAAAATCTACCTCAATTACTTTCTGGTAAGCTTCCTGAAAAGGAGTCATGTCCCATCCATATTGCTTGGCAGCTTCCTCAATATTAAGCTGTATCTGGTCTAGTATCTCTCTTTGTTGCTGTTTTTGATCTAAACTAAAATATCGATCAAAATCATAGTACTTCACCATACAACATATATTAAAGAAAGAATCTAAGGGCGAAGGAGGTGATATATAAGTATGCTCGCTTTTTTTATTGGTTAAATCAATGTGTATCTTTTGAAGATATTTAATATTAGGTGGTGGCAGTAATCTATTATAAAGTTCACTCACCACAGTAGCTTCATGATTAAACTGCAGTTGTATCTCATGTGCAAGATCAGCACCCTGATAACTTACTAATACGATATAGGGTTTTCTCATTTTTTTCCAAGTCTAAATTTTCCGCTTTAGCAAGATAGGAAACAGTTGCAGGTTTCCTTTGCAGAGCATTTATTTGATGATGAGTTAGATAATCTGACAGATGAAACCGAGTAAGTATGTTACCTATTCTGCCTCTTTTTACAGCCACTTTTTTTACCCAATGTACCCTCCTATTATACCAGTATAACCTCTCCTCATATAGCCTTATATGCATTATTTTATTTATTACTTTCCAGGATAAAAATATTTGATACAAAAATATAATCCAGTCAAAAAAGTGTAAAAAGCAAGCATTCATAAAAATATAATTACAATAAAAAAATATGCGAAAAAGACATAAAATATAAGACAGCCTCTTGGGTATAAAGGTGGGATTTACTAAATTTACAGCCTTACTTTATAGAAATAAAAATAGGAACTCCCAGAGGAATTCCTACCCACGCCAGTGTAGCGAAGTTTGGCCGCCGAACTACAGCTGGACTTAGTGAACAACTATTCTGCGATGCAGAAAGGCTGTTTTTTATTTTTAAACGAAACAATGCAAAAAGTAAACTGCTTTGTTTGATTCTGTAGAGGTATAAACTGAATCTGTTAACTACTATGTGACAGTGGGGGCTTTGCTTTTGCTACAGAAGGCAACAAATCATAAACAAAGGTAATAAAAAGTAAATAAAAGTAAATATCCATAACTACTTTTTTACGACTATTCGTCGAAAAACGAAAGGATATTCTACTTTCCTATTGTACTAACCTTTTTATAGTAGCAGTGGCTTTTGCACATTGTTTCCGGGTATTTCCTCATAGGGGGTTCTGGTGTAATCAGTTTTTACCCAAACCTTTATTCCCTACATGTTCAATCCTTTCGAAGACCTTCAGCTGCGATTGATTCGCGTGGAAGCTCTTTTACTTGAATTACAATCCTTTACTATCACTCCTGCGCTGCCTGACAAACAATTTGGCGGTGTTGAACTAGCCATGCAGATCACAGGTCTGGCAAAGTCTACTATTTACAATCTGGTTTCCGAAGGCCGCATCCCGCATATGAAGCGGGGCAAGAAGCTCTATTTCAGTAGGGCTGACCTCCAAGCCTGGATTGAAGATGGCAAACAAAAAACGTTGCAGGAGTTAGAGACAGAGATCGAGTGTCATTTGTCAGAAGAAATGGATCCATCAGCCACTCAAAAACACTAAGCTATGCAACAGAATGTGTTTTTAGATCACGCCAATGGCGTGAGTGGCGAAGCTTTGCCCTTACCAAATGGAAATACAGTGCCTGTAACGCCTACATTGGCCTTGAGAGACTATCAGGAAGAGAGTATTGTGAAACTGGCAGAAAAACATCTGTCAGGTAAAAAACGGGTAATTCTATGCCTGCCTACTGGCGCGGGCAAGACCGTCACCTTTGCCGAGATCACCAGACGTGCCTTAGAAAGCATTAGCCGGGGTCGGGTACTGATTCTGACGGATCGTATTGAATTGTTGCATCAGGCAGCCTCAACGCTTCAGAAAGCGGGATTGCAGGCTGGTCTGCTGAGTGCGGACTCTACACATATGCCCCGCAACAAAGTAGTGGTGGCCATGGTAGAGACGTACTACCGTAGAGTCAAGAAAGGTTGGTCATTACCGGATCTGAAGCTGATTATTATGGACGAAGCGCATAAAGGCAACTTCCGGAAAGTGATAGACTTACACAAAGACTTACCTATGATTGGGGCTACGGCTACGCCTATTGCTGCCAGTAAGTTTGAACCACTCAACCATTACTTTGAGGATATTGTGGTAGGCACAGAAATACATCTGTTGATTGAGGCAGGCTACTTATCCAAACCGCGATACTTTGCTGTACCCATCGAAATCACAGCAGCTACAGGGCATGATGGAGAGTACAAGAATACTGAACTGTACAATGACTTCAATAAGTCTGTCCTGTATCACGGTTGTGTGACCAACTGGCAAACGCATGCTCAGGGTAAAAAGACGCTGATCTTCTGTGTCAATATCCCGCATACGGTCTATACCGCTAAGGCTTTTAGTGAAGTCAGCTCACAGGTGCGCTATGTGACTTCTGATACACTGGACCAGGAAAGGCAAGCCATTCTGAAATGGTTCTCGGGCACCGATGGGGCGATTCTGGTTAATTGTGGCATTCTCACTACGGGCTTCGATGAACCCAGTGTGGAGTGTATTATCCTGAATCGGGCTACTCAGTCTCTGCCTCTATTCCTGCAAATGTGTGGCCGCGGGTCGCGTACCACAGCAACTAAGCGGGAGTTCATTATCATCGACATGGGCAATAATCTCGATGAACATGGTCTATGGCATGAGCCGCGTGACTGGAGCTATCTGTTCTGGACGGGCAAGGCTCAGAAAACACTCAACATTGCCCCTACCAAGAAATGTCCGGAGTGTCACTCGATCATTGCCTTGGGCTGTGTTACCTGTGAGCATTGTGGCTTTGTGTTTGAACGCCTCTCTCAGGAACAACGCGAATCTGTACATGTCCATACAGAAGAACTGACCATAGACTGGAGCTATCTCAAACAGATGAACTGGTCACAGATGAGCGTTCCCGAACTGATCCAGCGGGCTCAGATGGGAAACAGCTACACAGGTACACCTTACAAGGCAAACTGGATTATACACCGCATTATGGAACGAGCTAACCCCAGACCTCTCCTGGAGGAGTTTGCCAAACTGAGAGGCTATCAGCCTGGCTGGGTAGACAAACGCTTGCAGGAGTATGCCTTGCGAAACAATCACACCTATTCATTCTAATTAATCTCTACCCTTTTATTCTCTTACTAACTATATGTCAACCATCAGTTTCTTTTCGTCTATTGATGCATTAACCACTCAATCATATCCCTTAGATCTTTATCTATCCCATATACAGGATGGCGTTTTTCGTGAGCAGGTCGAACTAGCACGGCAGGAGTCTGGCAAAAACCAGACACAGTCGTTACCAATTGTAACCTTATCGGGTTTGTTTAAAATCCATAAACAAGGTCTTTCGCTTACCCAGCATTCGGGTTTTATCGGTCTGGATGTAGAAGGTTTTAAGAATCTGCAACGAGGCAAACTCATTCTCTCTCAGGATCGCTACACATATGCTGTGTTTGAAAATCATACAGGCCAAGGGCTAACTGTGCTGGTACGTATTGCGGCCTGTGACCATGGAAAAGCCTGGCAAGCTCTGAGTGACTACTATGAGGGAGTTTATGGAATCATTTCTGATCCGATGGACCAGATGGTAACCAGATTCCGCTATGTCACTTATGATCCCTTTCTGAGTGGCAATCCGGAAGCAGAGGTTTTCTGTGTCTGAATTGTAATCCGGTCCAGACAAATGATGCCTGAATTTGTAAATCATGATCAGGAAATGTAGGGGCGAACCCGCGTGTTCGCCCAGATTGTCGCAGGCTATGTTTGTGACAATGCGACAATGTAGGGGCAGGGCTTGCCCCTGCCCGGATTCCTCACCGTCCGATTGGGTTTATCGGGCAACCATTTCGGATGTATCTAGACATTCGTATGGGGAAATACGGGCACCCGCAAGGGGATGCCCCTACATTGTCGGATTACTACAAACATTCCCTGCGACAATCCGGGCGAACACGCAGGTTCGCCCCTACATTGGATCGGAATAATCCCAATCGTTCGGATAGCAAACAGGCAATTACATCACCCCTATTCAAATCACATACCCTATGGCAAAATCGATATACGACTACATCCAGTTCGTGTTAGACAACTGGAAAACCTCAACCCTGGGTTTATTCACCTTCTCAGGATATATTCTCTGGCTGGCAAACCGAATCGACACGCAGTCGTTCGTTTCGTTACTAGCCTTTATTTCAACAGTTGGGTTCTTCTCCATGAGAGACCCTAAATAACACAGAAGGATGGCATCCCACTGTATCGGGATAGGCAGCCTTAGCGAGGAGGGCATCAATCCCCAACCTTGCTTTCGTTCCCGTCGTTGGTGTTATCACCAACGAGTTGTTTCCCACCGTTCAGGTTGGTGATAACACACAACCTGGGGATGAAAACAGATTCATAACTCGTCCTGTTCACGTTCAATAAACCACACATAACAAACCACCTATCCCTATGAAATTTCAATACCTGATTATACACTGCACCGCCACCCCAGCCGGACGCTGGATCTCACCTCAAGACGTCAAAAAATGGCACACCAAACCCAAACCCTACGGCAATGGCTGGAAGCAAGTCGGCTACTCGGATCTGATTCTGCTTGATGGCTCCCGTCACCAGTTTGTCAAACATAATAATGACCAGGTAATAGACTCTTTTGAAGTTACCAATGGAGTAGCAGGCATCAACTCCATTTCCAGACATCTCTGTTATGTAGGCGGCCTGGACTCGTCTCACAAAATGCCATTAGACAGCCGTACCCCTCAGCAGATCTCAACCATGTTAGACATTCTCGGCGAGGTACTAGGCTATGCACCTAACGTGAAGATTGCCGGACATAACCAGTTCGACAACAAAGGCTGCCCAAGCTTCTTTGTCCCCACCTGGCTTAAACAGCTAGGCATTCCCGAGCACAACATCGAGTGGCGCGATCCGTTTGGCTATGAACGCTATTTTAAGCAAGCGTGGAAGAAGTAAAACTGATTTTATCAGAAAAATACATAATTATACATGAAAAAGGTCTGACTCGATAGTCAGACCTTTTTCATGTATAATATCTACGTGATATTGAACTACATCTATTCAGCGCTAACACCAATAGCAATCCTTGAACACATATAATACTCTATTGTTTGTCTGACTATTCCTTATTGCACAACAACCCGTTGTACAGATGTCCCTTTATTAGTCTGAATATGAATCAAATACATACCTTTAGACCAACCTTGCATGTTTATCTGCATATTCTGATTATCTGTGAAGGAACTATTTACTGTTTGTTGTTGGCCAAGCAGATTACAGATACGAATCTGTTCAATACGTACAGAAACGTCTAACAAGTGTATCCACACCAAACTTTGGGTAGGATTTGGATGCAGAGTCAGTTTCCCTTTCAGTGCATCCGGTTCTGTAGTCGTCACCTTGTCAATAATCGAATCATCCAACTGATTGGCAGAGTTAATTACTTTAGGTATGTCATACAGCACATTCATTGTAGTGTTGGTACGTACCGGATCATTATAGTCAAAGAAAATATCAGCAAAGTTCTCGATCTGAGTTTTTTCGGGCAAATTACCCTTAGGTTTGATCGAGAACTCAATAAATCCGTTGCTACCTTTCTGATCACGAGTACTGTCAGGTAGATTAATCCCAGGAAAGAACCATGTCAGGATCGGCTTTTCTTTTCCTGATACACTGAACAAATACTTGTGAGAGACAACTCCCATCTTCATTGTAGCAAAATCCAGTTTTTCGGACAATGTATCAATCACTGTGATTCTATAAGCAGTGTCGGTGCCAGTGTTCTGAAAACGGATAGTATATTTAAACTCACTTCTGGTTGGTGTATAATGATCAACAGCGGTTCCTTGTGGCGAAACTTGTTTGTCATTTGGATCATAGGAGTCTACAATAGGCAAACAGTTAATAGAAACTTCAGGCTCTTCATCATCTTGAGGCAGTGCATTGACAAAACCTTTACTCACTATGTTACTAGTAGACGCTACACACCCTTCGATGGTCATGTTTGTTTGTGATTTGCGTGGGTGGTCCGGACGCTGGTCGGCTTCCAGACGGACGGTTTTGCCATTGGCAGGGACTTTTAATACCAGACTATCGCCTTTCGCTAACTTATAGTTTTTGCGAAAAGCCAGCTGGGTATCTAAAAAAATACGAAACTCACTGCTGTCGGCCATAGCTGCTTGTCCCACATTTTTAATAATCATCTGAACTCGTCCATTTTCTATACATTTACCTGTAAGCATAATATCAGATTTATCCCATTCTCCTACTTCTTCAACCTGATTGAATGGGGTAATCCATGCTTTTGTGCATTGTGTCAGACCTGTAATGCCCCTAATACAGGAAACATAATCAATGATTTCAATGCTGCCAGACTCGTTGGGGTTCAGGGCGGGAATAGAAAAAACATAATTTGAATCCTTATCTATCTCATAGGGTTTGCTGGCCTGCCGCAAAACCACATATTCAGGTAGCTTTATGTATATTTTCACTTGCTCCGCTTTGCCTTGGCCTTTGTTGGCATATATAATTTTTGTAGTACTTAATTCGCATCGACGGCGACGATTACTGCTAACTTCACAAGATAAGTAAGGCAAAAGTACTTTAAACTGATTGGCAAAGTTTACATCTGAAATGGTTTGCCCTCTCTCTGAAAAACTAACAGTATGCACTGAGTCTTTTTGTGGACAAACACTGGTAACAATAGTATTATTTGTAAAGGAAGGCAGAATTTGCATAATCTGATACTTACCAGTATCTACCTGAAGAGAATAAGAACCAGTACTATCTGTAACAGTATAGTAAGGGCCTGGTTCTGCCAGCACAACAATACGGGGCATTCCAACTTCTGTGCTATCCTGAATACAATCTTTGTTTTGGGCAATAAAAACTTTTCCACGTATCACATTTGCTGTTAGTGGAGTAGTAGTGAACACACTAATTCTGAAGTTTGTATAATCACTCACATAGAGGTCTCCCTCCGGGCTTACTTCCAAATCACTAATATATCCAAATTGCTCTCTTCCTTCTCCTTGAGAACCGAACTGGGTGAGAAATACACCATCTTTATCAAATATCTGAATCCGATAATTTCCTTTGTCACCAACATATAAATTTCCTTGTTGATCTATTTTAATCGCTGTAGGATAATTAAAATGTCCTGGATCAGTTCCTGTAGAACCTATCTTCTTCAGCACTCTACCTGTTGAATCAAATTTAAAAACAGCGTTGTTTTGTGTATCTGTAACATATACATTTCCCAGCTTGTCAATTGCTATTGCTTTGGGATAAAAATTATCCAAATTCGGATGACCAAATTGTAGCAGAAACCGACCTTTTGGATCAAATTTTTGAATGCGTGAGTTGTTGGGGTCTGTCACATAGATATTTCCTAAAGGGTCAATTTCTATTCCAGATAGATTATAAAATTCGCCTGGTCCAGTTCCTCCTTTTCCAAAAGAAAACTTAAAGTTGCCTGCTGTATCAAACTTTTGAATATATCCATGATAACAAACATATAAATTATTCTGAGTGTCAGTAGTAATGGTGCCTGGACTAGTGGACAGACCATTCTGATTTTCTGAACTAAAAATTTCTTTAACCTGTATACCTTTTTGATTATACTTTATAACAGATTTGTTTGATGAAATATAAAAGTTTCCAGCTTTATCTTGTTTTGTTCCATACATATATTGCAAGTGCCCATTTGTTGTTCCTCTAAACCCATACGTTTCTATCAACTTACCATTTGGAAGAAAGCGCTGCACCTTGTTAGTGATGTAGTCTGATACATAGACAGTGCCTAATGGGTCAACACAAATTCCATTGGGAATACGGAATTGCCCATCCCCAAACCCGAACGCACCTATACTGATAATAAAATTTCCAGAAGAACTGAACTGCTGAATACGATAATTTTGTGTATCCACGACCCAAACATTACCTTCTGCATCTGTAGTTAGTGCCTGTGGATTATAGAACTGACCATTACCAGAACCTCGTGAGCCAAAAGTAAGCAAAAACCTACCTGTTGAATCAAACTTTTGAATGCGGGTGTGTCCTGAATCAATAGTATAAATCTCACCCTTGGAATTAACACAAAGTTTCCAAACCTGTTGAAACTGATCATCTGCGGTTCCTGTTGATCCAAATTTTAACAAAATGTTCCCATCCTGATCCAGTTTATGAATTTCATTTGCATTAGTAAGAGTGGAAATCACAGCTAGATAAATATTTTTCTGGTCATCTACAGCAATTCCATTATAGTAAGATCTAAATGCAACAGAAATCACTTTAACAAACTCTCCCTTAGCATTAAACATCTGAACACGAGAGTTATCTAGTACATATATATTTTCATCATCATCTACTGCTATATCAATGATTGTACCTGAAAAAGATCCTGTTTCTGTGCCTGTTTTTCCAAACCTCAACACTATTTCTCCCTTCGCTGTAAACTTGGTAATATACCAGTTTGAAGCATTAACGACATACAGGTTGCCTTTCTTATCGGTTATGATCTTAAATGGATACTCAAAACTGATGGAAGAACCAATTGTATGATTGAAAAAATAACTCTGGGATCTCCCTGCTAAGGGGAAAACAAAAAAAAGTACTAAAAAATAAACTAAAGAGTAGTGCTGTTTCATTTGTTTGTATTAATACTATAAAATTTAATCATTTAAATAAACTTGCAAGTATTTTCATTTATGAAAGAAGTTTTTAGGTAAATCTATTATCTTTTATGATTGGTATTACATCTTTCTCTGTTTCTCAGCACATAGCTACAACACTAGAACCCTGAGGCACAATAAACTGTTTAAAACCACTATTTAGAGTCTAACTTTACAACATACCCCTCCCCACTGACAACATAATGATAGCCTCTTTTATCAATAGCAATGCTGACTGGACTAACACCGGTTGACTTGCCAATTGATTTATTTATAACAGAAGTTTGTCCTTTTGCAAGTTGAAACTGGTATAAAAGAAAAAACGAAAATAGAACTGTAAAGCGCAAGAGTTTTATCATAGAATAAATACAGATGTAAATCTATATAAATATTTCATACACAGAACCTCTTATTCATATAATATTTCCCTGATAATTTTCACTTATTGGTCTGTTAAAAAAATTCAATCTACTACGATTAGAAAGATACGATATTTAGTCTATTACCTTTCTTATTTCAACGATGGGAAAATGGTTGTTGATGATAAAATCACGTGATCCGTTTGGCTATGATCGCTATTTTAGGCAACATTGGAAGAAATAAAAATACAAAAGCCGACCTGAAAACAAGTCGGCTTTTATTCCTTATTTTGCCTCTGGTAATATATCCCACACATGAACAATAAAAAAGAAGCAAACCGTTACGATAAAATATTCAAGGAAAATCTGGAAGCTGTTACGCTAAGCATGATTGAGAAAGTACTCCAGATCGATGTGGCCAATTACGAGAAAATACCACTGGATCTGCAACGGACGCTGGAACGAAAACCCGATCAGCTACTCAAAATTACAGACACACAAGGCGATACGTTTTTACTGCAACTCGAGTTCCAACTGGTCGATGAAGCACGGATGGTAGACCGCATGTTTGAATACAAAGCCTTGATCTGGCGTAAATATCAACTGCCTATTCGCCAGTACGTCTTGTTTCTCTCTGATACAGTGCCTACCATGCCTACCCGTATTGAACAACATGGATTAGTATTCTTCTTCGATCTGGTCAGGATTTCGCAAATAGACTATCAGTTATTTCTCTCTTCAGATAAAGCAGATGAAGTTGTGTTTGCGGTTCTGGCTAACTTTGGCAATATGGAACCAGAGAAAGCAGCCAGCCAGATTTTAGACCGATTAGCCCAGACTTCACCAACTCCACTGGAACTAAACCGCCACTTGCAACAGTTACGGATATTAGCTAATTTGCGTAAACTATCACCTTTTATTGAACAGATTATGGAATCTATTACCAATTATATCAAAGAAGAAGATGATTATTTCTTCAAAAAAGGAGAGAGAATAGGTGAGTTGAAAGGAGAACAAAAAGGTAGGCAGGAAGGAAAGCAGGAAGCGATTCTCAAATTTCTCAAAGATGGGATTCTGACTACCAAACAACTGGCTTCTTATTTTGATGTAACCGAAGAGTTTGTCGAAGATCTGCGTAAAAACCTCGACCAATAGCATATACAGTACTCCAGACAACCTGAGTCATCCTGAATTTTGAGGGAAGTACTTTACATTGGAAGCATTATCCGATAGTAAAAGAATAAGCTACAAAGTGAGTTACATCCACTTCAATCGTGTGTGGCAGTGTAGGTGCGTTGGCAATCTTTTCTCCGCGAGGTTGGCACCTTATCCTGTCCCATAAGTTTTTCAATTTTGCAGCTTTAGGGGATAATCTCTTTTTTGTGCCCTTACACCCTTTTTTGTCCTCTTGAAAGGAACTCGTGGCAAGACCGGCGACCTTTCCGACTGGAATTTATTTGTTTTTCTCACAAACCAAGCATGGCACTATTTGTCACGAGATCCTTTCAGGAGGACAGGTGGAGTGTTTTTTTCTTTATTTACAAACCATGTTTCTAGAAAAGATATGGAACAGAATAAGGGAAAGCCCATGGCCTTGCGGGCGGTAAGATCAGGAAAAAGTGCCTTTTTTGGGTTATCACGCTGTGGCGTGACAAAGAAGTGACAAGGCGATAAAAAAGAGATAGGTTCTGGATTTTAAACAAACGAAGAAAGAGATCTTTCATAAAAATTACCTCAAGCCTACACCATTTTTAAAAGTATAGGCTTGGGTTTTATTCAAATCCAACATTCAGGATGACTCATGTTACTTATTTGGTATAGTCTGAATGCACTGTATATTGACTCAGTAACAGATTCCATTGCGCCACTTCCTCTTTCTGTTTTTCATAGTCCTCTATATTGTCTGACAGATAATCGTTGACAATATCATATTCCATATCATTGACAATCTTTTTCCGCTTTGCGATTTTTGCCAGAATGCTTTTGTTTCCTCTGATATCCTGAGTGGCATTTCTGCCAGTACGTTTTTTATACTCGTCAAATAAGGCTTGTTTGAGTTTAGGGTTTTCACATTCTTCCCAGCTTCCCAGCAATTGTCGTTGCAGCATGCCTAACCCTATGGTATTCTTCTTGTTATAAGCATCCTGGGCTATTTCTTTTTCTTGAAGAGTAACGGAAATATGCCAATTCTTCACCTCACTACTTATATCAATAATCAATAGAATCCTTTCCAACAAAATATCGGCTTTTTTCTTTTTTTCCGTAGAAATGAGTTGGTTACTAAAGTAGTAAAGATATCACCGATTTAGGCTAGAAAAAAGAAGGGAAACAAAGCCAGAGATTATTTTTCTTTTGTGTACTACCTAGTAGATCCTGTGTCCAGATTAGAAAAACAGGCATGTGGAATAAAGTTTTTGCAGATTTTAACAGGTATTTTTGTTTATACACATAATTTCAAAGTAGCCTGTTACAATGGCTATGCAAGAGGTTATAGTATCAATCATTTAACTAATCGAGCTATGAAAGCACTCCCAATAGAACAGCTAGAGAAGTATGCAGATCCTGAGCTGGGAAAGCCGATAAATCTCAATGAGGTTGAATCTTTGTATAAAGAAAGTTTTAATCTTGTTTGTCTGCATGAATATTTTGAAGGGTGGGAATTCGATTTTTCCTACCAAAAATATATTGATAGTTCTGAAGAAACGAATCTGATCTGGATTAGTGACCAAACTCTTCATATAAATGAACACGTATTCGCTTATCCTCTCACCTTGTATACATTTATTCAGCATTGCAATCAGGTAGGCGTAAACTTGGTGTGAAATCAAACAATACTAAAGCGGTTCTATACAGAATGAGGAATGTAAAATACAAAAGTAAAATAAGCTATATAGACATAACATACCCTGAAGATAATAGCCTGCAGTTGCCTATACATGGCAACTGCTTATTGGCCAAACAACAGGATTTTTAAAATCATCCAGGATAAAAGAAGTATAAAGAGCTGTTTGCAAACAAAATACAACTGATATAGTACACCAATAGTATGAAGCATTCCTCAAGCTGACTAACCGTTTTACACAATGAATGGTATAAGCTCTGGGCAAATAACACCTCAACAAACATATCCAAACAAGTATGCCCAAACGGTTATAACAGGTCCGTTTCTCTTTATTTCTGTTTTGCTCTGAGATAATCGTGTAAAATAGAGCAAATATCATTTGCTAGTATCGGCTTGAGCAAATAGTCTTTGATAAGTGGGGTGGTGTTTGCTTTCTGAAGATCGAACTGATTAACAAAAGAGGTCAGAAGATAGATTCCAAGCTTTGATTTTATGTTATTATACCCAGGAATAGCAATGAGTAAATCTGCCAGTTTTTTTATAAACTCCCACCCATCCATTTGCGGAAGTACCATATCCAGAAAGATCAAGTCAGGTAGTGTATCAAAATCCCCTTTCAAAAACAACGTTCTGATTTGAGCCAAAGCCGCAGATGCGGTAGAGAAACAAGATACTTTAACCTGAATCTGCTCAAGTGGCTGTTCCATTACATCTCTATCAGATTGGCCTTCACTGTTTATCTTGTGTTCTGACTTAGGAAGACTACTATTCTCTTCTGAGTTCTGCTGGCTTGCTTTTATTGTATAAAACTGTTCATTACACACCTTCTGTATATGTTTTTCAAATATCATTCGATCAACCGGATCATCGTCGACAACATAGATTTTCACAAGCATACCGGATTAGTTTTATCTTTAGTAAAGTATAAAGTAGATATCTCCTTTGAAATTACTTATGATCAGAAAATAACTAATTCGATAAATAGCTAAAAAAGTATGCCTGTTCTTTACACTTTTTATAAAAATAGGAAGAGAACATAGTCAGATTAAAATGAATAGGATTCAGTAGTATTTCGACAGATTTCAGCTTATCCGAAATCTTTAAAATTTCATATATTCTATCCTGCATTTACATAAAACAGATAGTTGACTTTTATCAAAAAATAGAATTAATTGCATTCTATCCTTTACTGTTTTTTTGCCTAGATCATTGATTATCAATTTAGTAGGCGTTTTTTTATTTTTCAGATCTGCGGATTCTCTTTAAACTTACGCCAGTATATGAAAACCATACAAGTAGGACAGAAAGTTATTTTAAGAAAAAATATCAATATCCATTCCATTGAGGTTACTGCTGAAAATGACACTCACAGCCATAGTAGAGAGAAAGAAGTAATACTCAAGGAAATTGGAGAAATCCTTAGTGTCGTGGTGGATCAACACGGCCTTGAATGGGTAGTTGAAACCAATCGACTCTTACCTTCTGATAACTATTATCTCAATTCAATGGATACTAATAGATAGAATAGATTACTCCCTGGTGAGTAGTAGGCTGTGATTGAAACCAGTTTTTTTGTGAAGAAAAAAACGTCTATAGTATACAAAGTGATATTCGTAACCAGAAAATTATAAGCAATCTTGCAAACCACAGGCTTTCTTCTTAATCAGGTAAGATGATCTCTCTAGCGGTTATTTTGCTTTTTCCCATACTGGTTTAGGAATTGACTGAAAAGAAAGTATAGAGTCTTTCTCCCCCTTCTCTCATTCTTGTTGTAGCGTGCTTATTTCCATCTAGTTATTTTACACCTGCCTTAAAAATAAAGCTATCATGAGCTTGCTCTTGACTAAGCGGATAATGCACTACTTATGCACAATATAATGCCTATTGCCCCCACTCCCACTGTTACGAAATATACAACGGATGGGTGCATTTAGCCATTGGTCACAGTGGCGATAGACCCTACTTTTGTATTATACCATCTGTTCATTCAATGATCTACCCGGATAGAAAGGTTTGTGAAAAATGTCATTGTCCGTTAAACAGATCACTGAGTAGCATCAGATAGTGCAGCTTATTCTTCCAGCAGCTTTTATTCGCATTATACCTATTTATACCTATTGGTAAATTTTTATACTATGCACACTCAAACCACACAAATCCTTGGCTATACCTATGGAGAAGTAGCCACCTCACCCGTATCTGAGGCTGATTTAGACTTGCTAAAGCAAACCGTACTTTTATCTGAAGAGGATGTACTCTATCTGCAAATGGCAGGAAGAGTACTTGAAGACCAGACAGAAAACATACTGGATGTCTGGTATGGCTTCGTAGGCTCACATCCGTATCTGGCTCAGTATTTTGGAAAAAATGATCAGTTGAATGATGCCTATTTAGCCAGCGTACGTAAGCGCTTCGGGCAATGGATCATGGATACCTGCTTTCGTTCTTACGATCAGCAATGGCTGAATTATCAGCATGAAATTGGTCTTCGTCACCTGGTCAAGAAAAACCAGACCGACGGAGTAGACGCAGTTCCGATTATACACTTCCGTTACCTTGTCACTTTTATTGTACCAATCACTGCAACCATAAAACCATTTCTTGCCAGAAAAGGCAATAGTGTAGGCGAGGTTGAGAATATGTACAATGCCTGGTTTAAGGCTATTACACTGACGGTGGCACTTTGGTGTTATCCCTATGTGAAGGAGGGTACTTTTTAAGTTCCATTTTTTGCTCCGCCTTACCAGATAAGATCTCCTGTAAAACATACATATAGTTCTTTATCACTCATTTAAACACAAACCTATTATGACACCTACTCCATCTAAAACCGTAGTCTTTATTACCGGAGCTTTTGTCAGCCACAGTTGCTGGGACGAATGGCGTACCTATTTTGAAAGCAAAGGATATTCAACCATTGCACCACCCTGGTTACACAAAGAGGGTACTGCGGCTGAATTACGGGCCAGACAACCCAATGATGTGGCGCTGGCAACTCTTCATTTGGAAGATCTGGTAAATCATTATGTAAACATTATCAAAGGACTACCTGAAAAACCGATTGTGATTGGTCATTCGTATGGCGGTATGCTTACACAGATCATGGTGAATCGCGATCTGGCGGCTGCTGGGGTAGCCATTCATTCCGTCCCTCCACTAGGCGTATTTCCCTATGAATTCTCCTTTCTGAAAGCAGGCTGGAAGTCGTTGGGACTGTTTACGTCACTGGAAGAAACCTATCTGATGTCTTTTGAAGACTGGCAGTATGCTTTTGTGAATGGAATGTCATTTAATGACCAGATTGCTTCCTATGAAAAATATATCATACCGGAGTCGAAAACTGTAGCACGGGATGCATTAACCCCTGCGGCAAAAGTAGACTTTGCCAAACCGCATGCGCCTTTGTTGTTTACAGCTGGCGATACCGATCATATTACACCTGCCCATTTGAATCAACGCAACTTTAAAGCATACGAAGAAAACGGCTCTATTCTCGAGTACAAACTCTTCACTAACCGGAATCACTATGTATTGGGACTGCCTACCTGGAAAGAGGATGCTGACTACATCTTACAATGGATAGATAAGGTGCAACAAGCTGTACCTGTTAGCAGTAATCAGGTCGAAGCTTGAGCTAGTTGACCCAATATTCCAATAGTTCATTTAACGACTTTTTCAGTCTTCTCTGATAGTAACTGATTCAGATACCACAGGTAAGAAGATAGTTACCTTATCCTGTCCCATAATTTTTCTAAGAAAGAGGTTTATAAATAAAAAAACTCTCCCTGTCCTCCTGAAAGGATCTTGTGACAAATAGAGTCTTGTTTGTTTTGTAAGAGAAAGAATATTCTCCAATCGGAAATGCCGCCGGTCTTGCCACGAGGTCCTTTTAGGAGGACAGGGAGGGGGTTGAGAGGGTAAAAAGAGAGTTTTCTCAAAAATACATCAGTCATCTCAAATTTTGAGGAAAAGAATATCACATTCCTTAAGAAAAAGAGAAACAAAGGAGTTACAAAGAGAGTCAAGATCACTTCAATCGTGGATGTTGGTGTAGGTGCGTTGGCAATCCTTTTCCCGCGAGGTTGGCCTTTGGCCTTGCGGGCAGAAGGATTGGGAAAAGGTGCCCTTTTTTGCTTCGTTTTTTGGGCAAGCAAAAAATGAAGAGGTCAGTGGAAGAGAAAAGTAAGTGACAATAAACCAACACAGGAAGAGACAAGCAAAAAAATGAAGGCGCCACAAGAAGAGTAAGGAAAGGAACAATAAACTAGCTCGACTAAATAAATTCTTAAAAATTACCTCAATCCTACACCATTTTCAAAAGTATAGGCTTGGATTTTACTCATATCCAACATTCGGGATGAATCATGTTTAATCGGACAAACTAAATTTATACTCATTTCAATAGTGCACATAACCTACCTGATCAGACTTGTCGGACTGGAGTAGTTGTGTATTATCTTCTGGATTATCAGTCCAGCCTACTCTGATTCTATTTATTTTTTTCTCACCTAAACTCACTTCAAACCATGAATGCAGCAGTTTCACAAACTTCTGGTGTAGCGTACTATGCCGAAGATCCGCGTATCGACCAAGGCACTAAGGCCTTTTTACAGATTCTTAACAATTCAGGCGGCCCTGCTCTGGAAACGCTGTCCCCCGAAGCAGCCCGGCTAGTACTGGTAAATGCACAAGCTTCCATACCCGTCGATGTATCAGGTATTGAAGCCACAGAGAAAACCATTGCCTATGATGGGTATACCGTGAAGCTACACATTGTCCGTCCGGAAGGAGCAAAAGAAGTATTGCCTGTCTTTCTCTTCATACATGGAGGAGGTTGGGTATTGGGAGATTTTCCTACTCACCAGCGTTTAGTCAGAGATTTAGTAGTACATTCCGGCTATTGTGCTGTTTTTGTTAATTATACTCCGTCTCCGGAAGCTCGCTATCCGCAGGCACTCAATGAAATTTATGCAACTACCCAATGGGTGGCTGAACATGGTGCAGAAATCAATGTAGATGGAAAACGCCTGGCCATAATTGGAAATAGTGCAGGCGGAGATCTGGCAGCAGCGACTTGTTTGATGGCTAAACATAAATCAGGTCCGAAGATTAGTTTACAGATACTGCTATGGCCAGTTACCAACGCAGACTTCGAACTGGATTCATACAAACAATTTGGCGAAGATCGCTTTCTGACGACATCTGTTATGAAATGGATGTGGGATCAGTATGTGCCAGATGCTGAGAAACGGAAAGAAATCTACGCAGCCCCTTTGCAGGCATCTGTGGAACAGTTGAAAGGCTTACCCCCTACACTGATTCAAGTAGCGGAGAACGATATATTGCGTGATGAAGGAGAAGCCTATGGCCGCAAATTAGATAAAGCAGGGGTAACAGTAACTACCATACGCTACAATGGAATGATACATGACTTTGGCCTTCTGAACGGTCTGGCAACATTGCCCGCTACACGTTCACTGTTTGTCCATGCAGCAGCTGAGCTAACCAAATACCTCGGATAGCATTCCAGGCAGGTAGGTGTATAAAGATGCTTACCTGCCTGGCTATAGAGAATGAGAAAAGCGTGATAGCCTATGCTGATTCCTCATTTTGCATTGCCGATTCATAGCCAGAATAGCTGATAGCTCTCTTACTCTCCTTCTTCCAGCATGCCTGTTGTCTGGCAGGTTATCCTATAGTCAATTCATAACTTAATGTTCCCTAAACACAATCAAACCATGCGACTTTTATTTATCATTTTTATGCTTACCAGCACTCTTCTAACTACATCCTGTGATGATGACAAAGACGAGGCAGATCCGAAACCAACCTTTGTGTTTGTACATGGCACCTTTGCCGGTCAATATGCCTGGCATCTGATTAAACCCAAACTTGAGGCGAAAGGCTACCAGGTAGTGACCTTTGATCTACCTGCTCATGGCGATGATCAGACACCTGTTAGCCAAGCCAACTTTGAACTGTATGTAAAGACAACAGTAGACAAAATCAATGCGATTCCAGGAAAGGTAGTACTAGTAGGCCACAGCGGTGGTGGAATGGTTATCACAGCGGCAGCAGAGCAAATTTCTTCAAAAATTGAAAAGCTGGTGTACATGTGTGCCTTTTTGCCCAAAAGTGATCAGACTCTCTACGAACTGGCCATCTCTGATACAGCAAGCTTGCTTGGACGCAGCCTGCAACCTTCTCAGGATGGATTAACGGCTTCACTACCGGAAGATGTGCTGGTCCAGGTGTTTGCTGTTGACGCGTCAGAAGAGATTCAGAAGGTAGTGGCGAAAACCCGGCCAGAACCGTTGGCTATCTTTCAGGGTAAAGCGACATTAACGGCTGCTAATTTTGGTAAAATACCCAAGTACTACATTAAAACGCTTAAAGATGAAGGTGTCACCCCAGCCACGCAACAGAAAATGATTGATGCCAATGGCTCTGTTGTCAAGACCTATACTATGAACACAAGTCATAGCCCCTACTGGGCTCAGCCCGATGAATTGGTGACTATTCTACAGGAAATAAACTAAAGTGAGGTTGGCCGCTTATCATATCCCATAACTTTTCCAGAAAGGAGTCCGGTAAATAAAGGAAAAGCCCCCTTTTCTGTCCTCCTGAAAGGAACTCGTGACAAGACCGGCGGCCTTTGGATTCTGACTATATTTGTTTCTCTCAAAAAACAATCATGTCACCTAAATTGAAAGCAACGTCCGTTGCGTTGGAACAAATAGAGCCAAGTTTAGGTTTGTGATAATACCCAAACAAGGTTTTACCCACCAAAGCAACGTCCGCTCAATGCTGTCAAGGTAAGGGAGTGTATTTCTTTTTTCCATATTTCTTTATTGTCCTTCTGAAAGAATCTTGTGACAAATAGAGCCATGCTTCTACTATGAGAGAAAAAATCATCTCTATTGGAAAGGCCGCCGGTCTTGCCACGAGTTCCTTTCAGGAGGACAGAGGGGGTTGAGATGGTAAAAAGAGAGTTTTCTCAAAAATACATCAGTCATCCCAAATTTTGAGAAAAGAATGTCATTGAGAAAGGAATAAATAAGCCACAAAAAGAGTTGTGTTGCCTTCAATCGTGGATGGTGGTGCAGGTGCGTTGGCTTTCCTTTTCCCGCGAGGTTGGCCTTTGGCCTTGCGGGCAGAAGGATCGGGAAAAGGTGCCCTTTTTTGCTTCGTTTTTTGGGCAAGCAAAAAATGAAGAGGCCTGTGGAAGAGAAAAGTAAGTGACAATAAACCAACACAGGAAGAGACAAGAAAAAAAATGAAGGAGCCACAAGAAGAGTAATGTAAGGGATAATAAACCAACTTAACTAAGTGAATTCTCAAAAAATACCTTAAGCCTACACTATTTTTAAAAGTATAGGCTTGGGTTTTATTCATATCCAACATTCGGGATGACTTATATTTTTAACTAAACAGCTACAGAACGACGTATTTCATCTGCTGTTACGGTTTTTCCTAATGCACCGAACTCATGTAAGTCTCCAAACACTTCGATTCGAATGGATTGATCTAAATTACCCACATATAGTGGTTCAAAACCTGTATCCCAGATCAGTTCTTCAATTTTAGTATTAATGCTTTGATCATCAGTTGCATAGAATAAAACGGCTGGTTCAGGCTTTTGACCAGAGGCAGTGGCTAATGAAGCTGCCCCGAGTGTACCTAACGCTTTTGCCAGCCTGGCTCCCTTTGGCAGTAATGAATTATTGATTTGGCCGGCAGAATTAGTTGCATCAATCGTTTTGACGAAACCGCCCTTTCCATCAGGGGCAATAGGATTAGAAGGATCAACGATAATCTTACCTTCTAACTGTGTCGCATATTGATTTAGAAATTCTTTGATAGAAGAAAACCAGATAGCCAAAATAATAATATCTGCTTCCTGAAGCGCTTTAGTGATTTCCATTGGCTGAGCGAGGCTGCCTACCTTTTCTGCAAGACTTTTGGCCTGTGAATAGTCGCGGGAGGCCAGAATAACGGGACGATTGCCCTTTGTCAAATTAGTGGCTACTACTTGGCCAATATTCCCTAATCCGATGATAGCAACTTTTGATTCTGATGTTTTTGACATGGTCTTATGGTTTAAATGATGAGGCAAAGTTCAGAACTATTCAGGAATGCAACCTTTCAGGTTTCTGAAGAAATACCATTCAACTAGTTTAATGATGGCGATGTAATGCCATTATTTAGAAGGAAAAATAGTTTTTGTGTTAGCTTTGGAACAAAAAACAGATTCTCTCTATAACCAGATGCTTGAACCTCTCATTGCTCATTTTGAAAGTTATCTCCCCTTAAAAGAAAGCGAAATGCAATTGCTGGAAGGGCGGGTAACACAACGTAAGATCAAACGCAGGCAACATATATTGCAGGAAGGCTTCCCCTGTAAGCATTATAGTTTTGTAGTGGAAGGGTGTTTTAAGATGTATGGTGTTGATCAGAAAGGGAACCAACATAATATCCAATTTGCTGCTGAGAACGACTGGATTGCAGATATTGGCAGTTTTCATTCCAATAAGTCAAGCAAGCTGTTTATTGAAGCCATTGAGCCGTCTCTTATCTTGCAGATTGAACAACAAGATCTTTATTTTTTGTATCAATCCATTCCGAAGCTTGATCGTATCTTTAAAGTCATTATAGAGAATAAATTTGTCGAGTTACAAAATCAGGTTCTGCAAAATATCAGTTCTACCGCACAGGAACGCTATGCGGCATTTCTGGAACAATACCCAAAACTTGCTCTGCGCTTGCCCAATACACAGATTGCTTCTTATTTGGGAATTACGCCCCAGTATTTAAGCGAAATTCGAAACGAACGCAGCTAATCAGTTTAATTTACTATAACTTAGCTTAAGAACTCTCAGTTGCTACCAATAGATTGGGTTATTCATGTACGATCTTTTTTTTAAGAAATTCAGAGAACGAATAGATCTATCTCCGGAAGAGGAAATACAGATTAAAAGTTATCTCATTCCGAAAAAAATACGCAGGAGGCAATATTTACTCCAGGAAGGAGATATTTGTAAGCATATTGCTTTTGTCGAAAAAGGAGCATTGAGGGAGTACTCTATCGAAGGTGGGACAGAACATATTATTTTGTTTGCCCTGGAAGGGTGGACAGTGGCTGATTTGTTTAGTTTTTTGACTGGTGAGCCTGCTGTTTATACGATTGATGCCCTGGAAGATTCAGAATTGGTGCTTATCTCCAAAAGTTCACATGAGGAACTACTGCAAACCCAGCCTAAATATGAGACATACATGCGATTGCTGATCACAGATGCATACATTGCCCTTCAGAAACGCTTAACATCCAGCATCAGCTTGCCTATAGAGGAACGGTATAAAAACTTCGTCGAGACCTATCCTGACATTGTGCAGCGGGTGCCTCAGCATATGATTGCCTCGTATATGGGACTCTCCCCTGAGACACTAAGTCGTGTCCGGAAGAAAATGCTTAACCAAAAGTAAAATGCTTCATTTCATTGACTTTTGTCAAGACTTTTTCTTGCCTGAAATCAATGCGGAGGGTAGCAGGAAGTAGTAATTTTGTATCATCAAAACAGATTGTGAGATGAAAACAAAACAGACTATTGCCGTTATTGGAGCTACAGGAAATATGGGATCAGCTATCTCCAGGGCATTATCCAACGCTAATTATCGTCTTCTTCTTTTTGCAAAAGATCAGGCTAAACTTCAAACTTTGGTTGAGGAAATCAGGAAAAGTAATGTTGTCGCAGATATAGAGAGTGTAGATTGCAGTGTCAATGCAAGTTGGGAAGCAGATATTATCCTATTGGCTGTGCCTTATCAGGCTGAAAAAGAAATCGCTGAAAAGATCAGAGAGGTTGCTAATCAGAAGGTTGTGGTTAGTATTTCCAATCCACTGAATACTTCTTTCAATGGTATGGTGACAGAACCAGATACAAGTGCTGCTGAAGAATTACAAAAACAGCTTCCCCATTCAAAAGTAGTAAAAGCCTTCAACACAACTTTTGCGGCAGATTTCTCAACTCCTGTCATTGATGGCAAACAAGTTGACTCATTTATAGCAGGTAATCATGAAGAAGCATTGCAAACAGCTTCAGAACTGGTAGTAGCAGCCGGATTTTATCCTATTCTTGCAGGAGATTTATCTGTCAGCAGAACGCTTGAGAATATGGCTTTACTGCTTATTCAAGAGACTATAAAGAGTAACTATGACTGGCTGGCAGGCTGGAAAGTTCTTCATCATTAAACTCAACATCTGTCATTGATCAATCGTTTGTCTGATGAAAAGAGAGAAATTTATTAAAACCATCCTAACAGGAACAATAGGTATGACAACATTATCAGGATTTAAAGCATTTACAGATAATCTCCCCAAACAGGAGCAGCTGATGCCCGTACTATTTATTGGGCATGGATCACCTATGAATGGCATCGAAGATACAGAGTTTAGCCGACGGTGGACCCAAATGGCAAAAGAGATTCCAACGCCTCAAGCTGTGCTGGTTGTATCGGCACACTGGTTTACCAAAGGTACTAAAATTACGGCAATGGACTTTCCGGAGACGATACACGACTTTGGAGGATTTCCCAAAGAACTGTTTGCTGTACAGTATCCGGCACCCGGTAATCCGGCTCTGGCGAAAGAGACTGCCAGTCTGATTCATTCTGCTCATGTGGAATTAGACCACGACTGGGGGCTGGATCACGGTACCTGGACTATTATACGCCATATGTATCCGGAGGCAAAAATTCCGGTACTACAGTTGAGCATTGATTTTACCAAAGGACCACAATATCATTATGATCTGGCAAGAGAAATTAATGCACTGCGCAAAAAAGGAGTATTGATTATAGGAAGTGGCAATATGGTGCATAATCTGAGAATGGTAGCATGGGATAAACTAAATGATCCCGAATACGCCTATGACTGGGCAGCACAGATGAATGATACGTTTAAAAACCTGATTGAGGAAGGGAATCATAAAGCGTTGATCAATTATACAACGTTGGGCAGAGAAGCTATGCTGGCTATTCCTACACCCGAGCACTATCTACCCTTGTTATATACGTTAGGGCTTAAAGAAGGGAAGGATAGCATATCGTTTTTCAATGATAAGGCAGTAGGAGGTTCACTCACCATGACTTCTGTAAAATTTGGGTAATATGCTTGTGTCTGTATTCTTTTTTGCGTTACAGATGCTATCTATAAACAATACATCTATGATAGATCCAATGGTGTCCGAATCCAATAACCCTTCTGATAGCTTTGTCTTACAATATCTTATTCGGGAACCAAAAGTTAAAGCAGAAAAAAACAAGGCTATCATCCTTTTGCATGGAGTAGGTAGTAATGAGCAGGATTTGTTTAGCCTGGCGGGGCAGTTACCTGATGACTTTTATATTATTGCAGCCAGAGGGCCCTTTGCTTTAGGAGGAGGCAGATTTGCCTGGTACAATGTTGATTTTTCAACGGGCAGGCCTGTGATTGATGTGGAGCAGGAGTTATCAAGCCGAAATACCATTCACAGATTTGTGTCTCAGATAAAACAGAAATACCACATAGACCAGCTGTATCTGGGAGGGTTTAGCCAGGGAGCTATTATGAGTTTTAGTGTGGCATTGACCTATCCTAATGAAGTAAATCAGGTGATTGCACTAAGTGGCCGGATTCTGGAACAGCATCAGGTAGGGGTTGTTCCAAATGATAGTTTCCGCAAATTAAACGTATTTCTTTCTCATGGTACTCAAGATGGTACACTCCCAATCCAGTATGCCAGAGAAGCCAAAACTTTTCTTGAAAAGCTGAATGTGCAATTAAGTTACCATGAATACAACCTGGGCCATTCCATTAATAACGACGTGCTGAAAGATTTGAATCGATGGCTTCAGAAAAATGAGTAATTCTTTTTACCCTTATCCCTTACTGTCCTTCTGAAAGAATCTTTCCGCTGTTGTCGGGACAGGAATAGAGTCACGTTTCCTACTGGTGAATAATTTTTTCTTTCAGAAACCAAGCGCCACTCTATTTGTCACAGGATTCTTTCAGAAGGACAGAGAGGGGTGGTTATTTAGACGGACAAGAAAAATATTACAAAAAGAATTAAACTCCCTTCAATCGTGGAAGGTCGTATCTGTGCGCTGGCCTTCTTTCTGCCGCGAGGAAAGCCCCCGGCTTTGCGCGGAGCAGGTTCGGCAGAAAGTGCTCTTTTTTGCACACGCACAAATCTGGCTCACCAAGTTCTCATTTGGTGCCCTGTTTTTTGGGCAAGCAAAAAATGAAGAGGTCAGTGGAAGAGAAAAGTAAGTGACAATAAAACAAACACAGGAAGAGACAAGCAAAAAAGTAACAGGGTGATAAGAAGGGAAATGTTCTGAATAATAAACAAACGCAGAAAGAAACATTTCTCAAAAATAAACCCAAGCCTATACTTTTGAAAATTGTATAGGCTTGGGTTTTACTCACATCCAAAATCCGGGATAACTCATGTTATCAGATAGTACTTATTTTTCAACTACAATCTCCAGATCCCCAGCTATGTGTTTGACATGGCAACAATCCGCACCTACGGTAAACTTTCTTTTCACGATTTCTTTCCCGGCTTTATAACCAATAAATTCTACCTCGATTTCTTTGTTAGCGAGTTCTTTCACATTGGCATCTGTAACAATAGCATATGTTCCGGATTTGCGTTGCATCTCAGCCATTGCCGCATCTAGTGTTAGCGTTCTCTCTGTGCCTGTAGCAGTCTGGATAATCTTGTAGCTGTCTAACTGGACAGGGCTATTGTCTTTGTTTTTGACTGTAGCTGAAACAGTAGAGAATATCTCAGTACACATAACATCCCCTGAACAATCTTTTGTAGTGGCTACTGTATCCTGAGTTGCTACCGTGTCAAGCACAGCTACAGTATCTTTGGCTGGTTCTGTTTGTTCTCCTGTGGAGTTTTTTTGTGAGCAACTACTAAAACCAAAAGTCAAAGATAAAATCAAGGCGTAATGCAAAAAACTTATTTTCATCGATATAATTGTTGTTATGGAACAGTGACCCAACTTCTTTTCAAATGGTTGCATGACAAGTACAATATCAGAAGTATTCAGCAACTAAACATAACTTACTAGAGACTTATTTTATTGACTACCAGGAATCAGTGTTCTGGTCAGAAGATGATTGCCAGCAAAAAAACATTGAATTAGAAGCAGGAATAGTCTCATATAAAAGAATTGGGTAACAAGCATCAAAAGGATTGATATAGCCAATAAAATATACCTTTTCTACATTGTTTCAATCACATCAGTATGGCAATTTTGCTTATAGACTTTCACAGATTTACCACCGATTCGAGGATAGCTGTATTGTATGAAACTATCAATTACACATATTGACACAGCTTGTGTTCTGTTAGATATTAACGGCTATAAAATACTGACAGATCCAACACTAGATGCTGCCGGACATCTGTATTACCACGGATCGGGCACTTTTTCCAGAAAGACAGAAGATCCGGCTCTACCAGTGGATAAGCTACCTGCAGTAGACCTAGTATTGTTGAGCCATCATCAGCATAAAGATAATTTTGATAGGAATGGGCAGGAATTCACTAAAACTGTACCCACTGTAATTTCTACCAAACCAGCTGCCAGGACTATATCGGGTGCTATCGGACTTGACGATTGGGAAAGTTATAAGATTACTACACAATCAGTAACAAATCTGACTATTACAGCAACACCCGCCCAGCATCATCCGTGGTGGGTGCCGGAATTTCTTGTCGGAAAAGTAATCGGTTTTATTATAGCTTTTGACGAACAGAAAAATGGGGTGATTTATATTTCTGGGGATACTGTTTATTTTAAGGGGATTGCAGAGGTTGGCAGACGTTACAAAATTGATGTTGGCATCTTTCATCTGGGATCAGTACAGTTTCGCTATCTTACTGGCTTCGGGCAGTATACCATGGATAGCAATGATCTGCTAAAAGCCGTAAAGGTGCTCGATATGAACAAAATTATTCCTATTCACCACAAAGGCTGGACACATTTTAAACAAACAGAGAACAAGCTTAAAGAAGCTATTGCCCGTAATGAGCAGCTACACAATAAAACATTGTTTCTCACTTCTGGAGTACAAACGCCACTAATCTAGTCCTGATTCTTCCTTATCACGCTATAGAACACCATTCATAGTTATGAAACGCCATGCTACTGCCACCTGGACTGGTACTGGAAAAGATGGGTATGGACAGATCAGTACCCAAAGCGGAATTTTAGAACAGGTGTATTTTTCTTTTACCAGTCGATTTGGTGAGGTGCCTGGCACAAACCCAGAAGAATTGATTGCTGCTGCCCATGCCAGTTGCTTCACTATGAAACTGAGCTTTGTATTGAATGAGGCAGGTTTTACAGCAGAGTTACTGGAAACAAGATGCCATATCACATTTGAAAATGCAGTAATCACAGAATCGCACCTTATTGTAAAAGCAAAAGTCTCCAGAATTAGTCAGGAAACATTTGACGCCTGTATTAAAGAAACTGAGTTGTATGGACCTGTCAGCAGGATGTTAAATGCCAGGATCTTTATAGAAGCGAGCCTGGTAAAGTAGCAGTTTTATTTTCCATAACTTTAGCAAAAGAAGTACCTAAAACGATTGTGTTGACTAAGATTTGTTTACAGAGAAGAAGTTCTCTTTCTCAATACCCAGCTTTTTCATTCTTGAATTCAGCGTAGAAACAGGTACCTTTAGTAATTCAGCAGCGCCTCCTGGCCCAAATACTTTTCCATTACATTGCTCCAGCACCCATAATATATGCTCCCGCTCCATTTCTTCCATAGATTTAATGTCCTGTGGGTTCTTTAAAGAAGCTTCTTCCTTTGGTACATCTACAGGTATGCTTACATGTTGAATCATTCCTGTCTGGGTAAGTAATACAGCTCTTTCAATGAAGTGTTCCAGTTCGCGAATATTGCCTGGCCAACTATATTGAACCAACGCTTCCAGAACCTTGTCGGAGAGCCCGGTTATCTGTTTGCCTATTTTTCGGGTATATATTTCCAGAAAATACTGAGCAAGCAGAGGAATATCCTCTTTTCGTTCCCGAAGTGGAGGCATCACAATCGGAAATACATTGAGACGATAATATAAATCCATGCGGAAACGACCTTCGGCAACCTCCTTTTCCAGATTACGGTTGGTCGCAGCTATAATGCGTACATCTACCTTAAAGGTAGTTCTTCCGCCAACCCGTTCAATTTCTTTCTCCTGTAATACTCTCAGTAGCTTTACTTGTAAATCCAGGGGCATTTCACCAATTTCATCCAGAAAAATAGTACCACCTTGCGCTTGTTCAAACTTACCAATTCTTTTCTCTGTAGCCCCTGTAAAAGCACCTTTTTCATGTCCAAACAATTCACTTTCTATCAGGCTGGCTGGCAATGCAGCACAGTTGACCTTTATGAGAGGTTTGCTTTTTCTCGAAGAAAGTAGATGAATGGCATCGGCTATACGTTCTTTGCCTGTGCCACTTTCGCCCAGAAGCAGAACGGATGTATTGGTTGGGGCTACAATCTGTACATGATTTAAAACAAGATCTAAACTCCGGCTTTTTCCAATAATGTCTTTAAAGTGAGTAGTGGGAAAAGATTGTTTTGCAGCCTGTTGTGATTCTTGGCGAATGGCAGACTGAAGATTGTGTTCGTGTAAATAATTTGCTATATCTAGTGTGACTAGTACATCTTTTTCCCGAAAAGGTTTTACCAGAAAACCATACGGTTTGGTGGCTTTTGCTGCATCGAGAATTTCCTTATTTGAATTAGCTGACAAGTAAACAAAAGCAATCTGTTGTTCCTGTAAGATTTTGGCCAGATCAATACCTGTTAGTTTACCTTTCAGAAAAATATCCAGCAATACGAGATCGGGCTTTTCTTTTTCTATGATTTCCAGAGCTATCGAAACGGAACGAGCAATGGGGCATACCTCGTATCCGGCTCTTTCCAGGATCATTTGCAGATTGTTGGCTTCTACAAACTGGTCTTCTACAATCAGAATCTTATTTTTCATAGATAGTACTCCATATTGGCAAGTTACTACAATTTTCAAAAAAATGGGTAATTTAACAAGCGCAATAGGGTTACAGTAAAAAACGACAGCTTATGATTATTTTTTTTGAACAAATATATGTTCTTTTTTTATGCCTAATTTTTTCATTCTGGAGTTGAGGGTAGACACATGAATATCCAATAATTCCGCGGCACCGCCAGGACCAAATACTTTTCCGTTACAATTCCTCAATACAGCCAGAATATGATCTCGTTCGTTTTCTTCCAGTGTTTTTATCGAGTAGTTTTCTAGTGAGTCAGCAACGGTTCTTTTTCCTGCAAATGAAGGAAGGTCTATTTGTCTGATACTATTGCCAGAGGTTAGCAATACAGCTCTTTCTATAAAATGTTCCAGCTCCCGAATATTTCCCGGCCAGTGGTATGCCTGTAAGGCATTCATTACATTTTTGGTAACAGTAGAAATTTCCCTTCCTGTTCTTTTTGTATATTTTTTTATAAAATGAGTTACTAGCAAAGGAATATCCTCTTTTCGCTCCCGAAGTGGAGGCATCACAATCGGGAATACATGCAGGCGATAATACAAGTCACTTCTGAATCTGCCGGCCTCTACTTCTTTTTGCAGATTGCGATTGGTGGCAGCAATCAGACGTACATCTGTTTTAATTGTAGTTTGACCACCAACTCGTTCAATCTCTTTTTCCTGTAATACTCTCAGTAGCTTCACCTGTAGATCCAGGGGTAATTCGCCAATTTCATCCAGGAACAAGGTACCTTTATGTGCCATTTCAAATTTTCCAATACGACGTTCAATAGCTCCTGTAAAAGCACCTTTTTCGTGTCCAAATAATTCACTCTCGATCAGACTGGCTGGCAATGCAGCACAGTTGACCTTTATCATAAGTTTATCTTTCCGGGATGAAGCATTATGAACAGCCCTGGCAATGAGTTCTTTCCCTGTACCGGTTTCCCCTAAGATCAGGACTGTACTATTGGTAAACGACACTTGTGAAAGCATATGAAATACCTTCTGCATGGGTTGGCTTTCCCCAATCAGTTCGCTATGGTTATAGGCTTTTTCTACCTGCTCCTGCAGATATTGATTTTCTTCTTCCAGCTGACTTTTGTAATGCTTGATCTCTTCCAGTTGTCTGGCTATCTCTTCATTGGCCAAAATATTTGCCATGGCGATGGATAATTGATAGGAGATGCCCTGAATCAGAGTAAGCTGATAAGGTTTGAAATAGTTTTTATTTTCAGAATGGAGAAAAAAAGCGCCGATATTCTTATTGCTGTAACGTAAAGCCACACTAACCATCTCACGGATACCCGTTTTATGAAGGAAAGCAAGCCAGGAAGGGACAGGCCCTTGCTCTATGAGTTCCTCATTATCAAAAACAATCGGACCTTCTGCTGCCAATATTGCATCGCAAATCCGGTCTGCCACAGCATAGTTACCAGTCGCATTTGGTAGACAATCGGGATGAGAAGTTCGTTTTTCTTCCATGTCAAGCAAATATGCACTGTATGTTTGCTGCTCTTGATCCAGAATGATAATGGATGCGTCGTTATAATTGAACAGCTGCTTGAGCTGATGGGTAATGATTTTAAGCAAATCAGTCTTATCACGGGTAGAAGCGATAGCATTGCTAAGGGAAAGGAGTATTTCTTTCTCCTTATATTGTTTTTCGAGTGCCTCATTGGCGATGATATTGGAAAGTGCGATGGATATTTGTGAGCAGACACCTGTAAAAATAGTCGTATTGACGGTATTGAAATCGGTTAGATTTTCCGGTTGAATCCAAAGTACACCAAAGTTTGTATTACCAATGCGTAATGCAGCCCCGATTATGAAATCAATGCCGATGGAATGAAAAAAGAGTGCATGCCCTGACGCATTTTTTTGGGAAGCTAGTTCCTTTATATCAAAGATTACAGGCTTGTCTGATTGAAGCACAAGATCATAGAATTGTTTCTCAAACTTAAAATTGGAATAAATGGTTTGCAGATACTCCCGTTTTTGCAGGTAGGGGGTATTGTCCTCATCAAACAAATACGCGCCAAAGGTCATATCCTGTTGGTCAAGAGCTACTATGGTAAAATCCTTTATGAAAAAAAGCTCTTTAAGTTTTTGGTTGATGGTACTGGCAAGGTCTTGCTTGCTGCGCACAAGGGCCATGCTATTACTCAGAGATAGTAATATGGATTTCTCCTCTTCTTTTCGGGCTATGGCTTCATTGGCCCGGATGTTAGCGACTGCTATTGAAATCTGGACAGATACACTTTCAATCAGGGTATAGTGCTCAGGGCGAAATTTATTTTTGGAATCGCCTATCATACACATGACGCCTATGGTTTCCTCTTCACTTTTTAGGGGTACCGAAACGATTTCCGTTAAGCCGGTAGTTTTCAACAAACGTATGTACTTTGGTGTATGGGTAGTGATGGATTTGGCTGTCAGATCCGTTCTAACCGTAGAGCCAGTCTCTAATACTCTATCAAAAATTCCATCCTGCAGAGGCAGATTTCGGTTCAGTTCCGACTCCAGTTCCCGATTCTTTTGACCATACTGTCCTGTGATGATCAGAAAAGGCACTACCTGAGATGATGCTTTGTCTATTAGGCTAATTCGGAAGCCGCTGACAGCCAGATGTTTTTGGAGTTTGATCTGCAAAACATGCTGCAGATCCTCTTTGTTTCTTATTGATGCTATATCCCTGATTAAAGAAAGCAAAATTTCTTTTTCCTCTAATTTTCGTTCCAGGTCTTGCCAATGGGTCTGATCCATATAGTTTGAAAATGAGTTTTATTTAAATGTAAGTGATAAACTGGTTATATCTCACCAATACTTTCGTTAATTGTTGAAATATCAACAATTATTATTGATAAACATAGTTTTAATTAATTGATATTCAATGTGTTAATTTATTGGTATATCAGTTGTAGGAAAGAATACAAAACGTAATCGTCTACAAAGGCTGTATGGAGGTTTAGTGCTAATAGAAAAGTGTAATACTTGTTTTGTTTAGTAAAGGAAAAGAGTTGTTCGAGTTTAGCTCACGTGATAGTACTATTTGAAGTATAGCCGGAAACGATATAGGAAGGTAATGCAATTCAGATTTACAATTTGATAAGGAAGTCCTGATACTAGAAATACACTTTTATAACCTTAAATATTCTTCCCCATGAGACTAAAGGTTCGACCCACCGATATCCATGAATCAGCCAGAGATCATTTTCAGATGACAAGTAAAGGCAATGCCAAGGCTGACAACCCAGTGGAGATTCACACACTCCAATGGCTTGAACAGAACCATCCTATATCTTTTAACAGTCCTATCCGTACCACTGGTTTTGAAATAATCTGGATAGTTGAAGGAACTGGTAAATTAACAGTTGACTGTCAGGAATATGTAATTGAACCCAATCTTATTTATTGTCTCTCTCCAGGACAATTGCGTCAATTTTCAACCAATGGAAAGGTAGAAGGGTATTACATTTCCTTATCGGAAGAGTTTGCCTATCTGGCAGAAAACAAACAGGACTTTTCTTTTCTAACTCTTCAAAACAGCTTTGGCAGAAATCTGCAAATTATTCATATAACAAAGGAAATACATCATGAACTGGAAGATATTCTGATGAAGATGAGAACAGAATTGTCTAACTGTTTTATGCTACGAACGGAGATTTTAAAAGGTCTGCTGAAAATATTTATTATTTACTTATCCAGAAAAGCAGAAAGGCAGGACTACGTAAACGTGCCAGAAAAAGACATACATATTGCTGACAGATTTATAGCTCTGTTGAAAATACATTATACCACCAAACGAATGGTTGCAGATTATGCACGGGAACTATGTGTTACACCCAATTATCTCAATAGGATCGTAAAGAAAGTATCTGGATTTCCAGCAAGTTACCATATTCAGCAACACATCATTCTGGAAGCAAAACGGCAGGCACTGTATTCTGGCTTAAGTATGAAGGAAGTAGCGTACGAGTTAGGGTTTACCGATTATGCGCATTTTAGCAAGTTCTTCAAAAACAATTCAGGAATGAACTTTACTGCTTTTAAAAATGGAAGCCACTAACACACAAGTCTACATGAAAATAGGCTATATTACTGACAAAAACTCTAAAATTAAGTTCATACATTATTACATGAACTCTGTCTCTTATCTGAGTAACAACTCAGAGCGAATAGTTTTATACTTCTTTTTTTAGTCTTCTATCTTAGCTGGTTGTTTTACATTGTCTAAAGCACTTTATCCAATGAAGAATCTTTCCATAGTTATTTTACTGTTGTGTATTGGTAACTGTTATTGTCATGCCCAGGATATAACAGTAAAGGAAGCTACGGATGCAGTGGGCTTATTGAAAGTTGCCAAACAGGATACAAATCGTGTTGCTTTATTGCACAAAGTAGGACGGTTTTATATTGAAAAGCCTGGAGAGCACAAAACAGATCTGGATAGTGCATTGAGTCTTATTCAGGAAGCTGAGCAGCTGAGCTACAAGCTCTCATTTCAAAAAGGTATTGCCTATTCTTACTTGCTATATTCAATGGCCTATCGGGAAAAAGGAGATAATGAGAGGGGTAAAGTAATGATTGGTAAAGCCATTGATATATTTGCCAGAATCAAATATACCTATGGACTGGGGGAAGCTTATATGGAGCAAAGGAATTTTTATTCGGCCTTTGCTTCCAAAGAGATATTATTTCAAAGAATCGATATCGCTGAAAAAGCCCTGTTAGCTTTTAAGCAGGCAGGCAGTAAAGTACAGATTGCTCATTGCTTAAAAGAAATAGGGGATCTGTATTCCATAGATGGAGATTATACCCGTTCTATTAAAAAGCTAAAAGAAGCTTTGGTTGTATATCAATCTGTTAACTATTCCCGCCTACAAAGTATCTACGATATTTTAAGTGCTGTCTACTCCATATCAGGAGAGTATAAAGAGGCAATAAGATATGGTTTGCTTGCTATGAAAACAGGGGAACATCTATATGATGAAACTGCACAGATGAGCACAATCTATAATCATTTGGGTATTACCTATTATTATTTAAAGGACTACGAACAGGCATACCTCTACTTCAAAAAAGCGTTGACTGTTGCTGAAAAGAATAAGGATCTCAATACGATAAATAGTTTGGCACAAAATATCAGCCATTCTTTACTCAAATCGCATAAGTATTCTGAAGCACTGGTATTTCTGAAAGACATTACAAAGAGATATCCTCCTCCTGATATAAGTAGTATGATAATCAATAAAGCCAGCTTTGTAACTGTATACGAATTGTTAAAGCAATATACACAGGGGCAAACCTATTGTAACGAGTTGCTGGAACTGGCTGAGAAACCAGACTTAAGCCCAGGGGATTATAGCATTATATATACCGCAGTCATACCCTTTACTATCGCTACCAAACAGTATAAACTGGCTCAGAAATATCTGCAACTGGAAAAAAAGCTTGCTGAAAAATCTGGTTCGTTAGCAGATCTTTCAGTGAATCAGTTGTCGTGGTTTGAAGTTGATTCTGCTCAGGGGAATTACCTTTCAGCTATTGCTCACTATCAGCTCCATAAACGTCTGAATGACTCGATTTTCAATGAGGCCAAAAGCCAGCAGATTGCCCAGTTGCAGGTGCAGTATGAAACCGAGAAAAAAGATCAGGACATTAAGCTAAAAGCACAGTCTATTAATCTATTAACCAAGCAAACTCAGGTACAGCAAAGCGAAATACAAAAATCAGAAATAATACGAAATACTACCCTAGCAGGGATTGTGTTATTGGGTATAATTATGGGTTTGCTTTACAATCAATACCGGATCAAGCAGAAAACCAACAAGCAATTGCAACATCTTCTTACTGAAAAGGAATGGTTGTTAAAAGAGGTACATCATCGGGTTAAGAATAATCTTCAGACAGTATTAAGCTTGCTCGAATCTCAATCTCATAGTTTGAGTAATGATGCCTTACAGGCAATACAGGTTAGCCAGAATCGGGTATATGCGATGTCTTTAATTCACAAAAAGCTGTATCAGGCAACCAATGTAGCTTCTATCAATATGGAGGAATACCTGAAAGAACTAATTCAACACTTGCGTGAAAGCTTTAGTGACGGTTATCCTATCCACTTTCATCAAAGTTATGAATCTATCCAGCTGGATGTTTCTCAGGCAGTACCAATTGGACTGATTGTAAACGAAGCTGTTACCAATGCATTTAAGTATGCTTTTCCCAAACAGGAATCGAATAATAGTATTTCAGTCGAATGCAAACAGACAGAAAATAATGAAATACTTCTGACAATTTCTGACAATGGCAAAGGGTTACCTGCAGACTTCTTGACAAAAAGAAGCAATGAAGGATTAGGGCTTAAACTCATCAGGGGATTAACCGATGACATTGACGGAAAGCTAACCCTGACTTCAGATAATGGATTAACTATATGTATAAGTTTCAAGGCTACCCCTACATTGAATGACGCTATTGATAAAACCAGGTTTTCATTGGTGAATGCAGAATATGTTTGAAAGTACCAGTGTTGATTGCATGCCTGCCAAACGGTATATACATGAGTCTTAGGATATGAGTAAAATCCAAGCCTATGCTTTTAAAAATGGTGTAGGCTTGGGTTATTTTTGAGAAATGTTTCTTTCTGCGTTTGTTTTATTGTTCAGAACATTTCTCTTCTTATCACCCTGTTACTTTTTTGCTTGTCTCTTCCTGTGTTGGTTTATTGTCACTTACTTTTCTCTTCCACTGACCTCTTCATTTTTTGCTTGCCCAAAAAACGAAGCAAAAAAGGGCACCTTTTCCCAATCCTTCTGCCCGCAAGGCCAAAGGCCAACCTCGCGGGAAAAGGATTGCCTACGCACCTACACTGCCATTCGTTATTTAAGTCTTCTTTGCTCTCTTTGTAGCTCATTTATTTTATCATGGATCATTCTTTAAAGTCAAATTATTTTCCTCAAAATTTGGGATGACTCATGTATCACTTTTTTGAGAGAAAAGATATAATGCACATACTGCAATAGATTAAAGATCTTTTCCTGAATCAGGTCTCGGTATTCCATTATTATATATCAAACACACTGAAGCTGAACGAATACATTTTTTGTGATACCATTTGCCTTTGTTGTGAATTGCTACATTTATCCATAATTTGAGCTGCTTTTCAGGAAAACACTCAAATGAAAAATCAACTAAACAATCCATTTATCCTTGCTCTTACAGCCCACAATCTTACCGTAGAGATCCACAAACATTCAGCTTATCAGATTGTTTTAACCAATGACACACCGTTTACCTCAACGATTAACGGGCAGTTGTGTAAAAATATCTATGGCTTTTTGATCAAACCCCAGGTTACCCATTTGTGTGTAGCTGAAAAAGGAACATTGAATGTTTTCAATATAGAGCCATATTCTACTATTGGTTTGGAACTTGCCAACAGATTCGCTGCTGATCAGGACTATATTGTTTTTCATTCCGAAAACGAAATGGAAGCTTTCTTTCAAACCGGAACGAATCGTTTTGATATTGACACCCTCATTACCGCATTGGTGTCACAACTACCTGCTACACACTATGATGAAAGGGTGACAAAAATGGTTGATTATATCCGAACCAACTACTTTGAAAGGGATATTAACCCACAAACTTTTGCTGATATTGTTTTCCTTTCTCCCTCTCGTTTAGCTTCACTGTTTAAAGAACAAACGGGTAGCAGCTTGTCTAAATACTTATTGTGGACAAGAATACGTCAGGCTGTTTACCTTACCCTTTCAGACAAAGACAAGAGCCTTACAGACATCGCCTATGATACGGGCTTTTATGATCTTCCTCAACTCAACAAGTATATGTATGAAATGTTTGGTATGCCACCCAAGGCTTTAAAGCATAATAGTGATCTGATACAAGTCTATTAGACGTGCACACCCGATCTTTGTAGCATCAATCATTTAAACAAAAACAAAAAATGAAAACGATCGCTTACAACATGTTTGGTGGCACTGAAGTGTTACAAACCCTAGATGAATCAACACCTTCTATCCAGGCAGATCAGGTCTTGATAAAAGTAAAAGCAGTTTCTGTTAACCCGTTGGATTGGAAAATTAGAAAAGGAGAAATGAAACTGATGTCAGGTTCGAAATTTCCTAAGCATACAGGTACTGACTTTGCGGGTGTTATTGAAGAGGTTGGATCATCAGCAACTACCTTCAAAAAAGGAGATGAAGTCTTTGGTATAGTAAAAAACAATATGAAAGAGGGAGCCTTAGGCGAGTATGTTGCGGTGTCTGCTACATCTGTCTGGCAAAAACCTGCAGCTATCAGTTATGCTCAGGCAGCTTCCATTCCTACGGTTGGAGGTGCGGCTGTTGCAGCATTTCAGAAAATGGGAAAGATCAATTCCCAATCTCACATTTTGGTCAATGGAGCAACAGGAGGTTTCGGTATGTTCTTGTTACAACTCTTGAAACCTACCGGAGCAAACGTAACAGCCGTTACAAGTACCAATGGAGTAGCCTATGCTAAAGAATGGGGAGCCACTTCAGTAGTGGATTACAAAAAAGAAAATATACTTTCCCGTAAAGCTACCTATGACGTTGTCATTGATCTATCAGGTAAAATGGGGTATAAAAACGCCAAACAGATAATGAAACCTCAGGCACTGTTTTTAAATCCGGTTCCCCAACCTATTGATATTCCAACCACACTGATTCAAAATCTATTCAGAAGTAAAAAGCATATTGCCCTGATAACCGCCCCTTCTGAAAAAAGCATCAATTTATTGTTACAGGGTATCGATAAGGGACTAGCCATTGAGGTAGGCAAAGTATTTCCCTTTACTCAAACTCAGGAAGCCTATCAGTATGCCGAGAAAGGTGGATACATTGGCAAGGTAGTCATAGAGCTCGCCTGAACATTCTCAGCCAGATACATCCATGAGGATATGTTAGTAAGGCATCATACTGTTAATCCATAAACATACTCTAATTCAGTGCCGTAGATCAACTAGTTTGTGATCTATCTGGTTGCATCTTGTCTTTACTTTCAGGTTTACTATACAATCCAATCTCCAACGACAGATAGCAACTCAACTACAGTGATCTGATACAAGTTTATCCTTGTTCAACAAAGTAATTTTACATCATCATTCATCACTAACATTTAACATATACACATATGATTTTGGTAACAGGAGCAAACGGGCACCTTGGGAAAGCTATTATCCATTCCCTACTAAACAAAGGTGTTAACCCTAACACTATTATTGGCCTGGTTAGAGAGACCGCCAAAGCAGAAGATTTACAAGCAAAAGGCATTACACTACGAGTAGGTGACTATGACTGGTATCCTACATTGGTTAAAGCTTTTACAGGGATTGACAAGTTAATCCTGGTAGCAGGCAGAGATCTGACCAGCAGAGCCGAACAACACGATAGTGTAATCACAGCAGCAAAAGAAGCTGGAGTAAAACATCTGCTATACACAAGTTTTTTTGACGAAAATGCAGTTAAAAACTCTCCATTTGACTTTGTATCTTCCTCTATCAAGACCACAGATGCAACGATTAGAGAAAGTGGGATTCCGTATACCATTTTTAAAGACAATCTGTATACAGAATTGTTACCTCTGCTTTTAGGCGATAAGGTAATGGAAAACGGCATTTATTTACCAGCTGGTGAAGGTAAGGCCGCGTATGTAACCCGCACCGACATAGCAGAGGCCATAGCGAATGTCTGTCTGCAGGAAGGTCATTATAATAAAGAATACAATATCAGTAATACGGAAAATGTGTCTCTAGCTGAAATCGCTGATATTTTAAGTACGCAAGGCGGAGTAGATATACAGTACACCAGTCCTTCTAAAACAGAGTATATGGCTACTATGGAGAAAGCCGGTCTGCCTCCTCAATCCATCAAAATATTTTCTGCCCTGTCAGAAGCCATTAGCTTAGGTGAGTTTCAATCTTCTTCAACAGATCTGGAATTGCTTCTGGGCAGAAAACCTTTGTCCACAAAGCAATTTTTAACACAAACATATTTTACAACTACCACTAACATAATTTAAAAAATGAAACTGTTTGATAAAACCCAGTTAGGGAAACTAACATTGAAAAATAGAATGGCGATGTCTGCCATGACCCGAAGTCGTGCCGATATAAACGGAGTAGTAGGTGATTTAACCGTTGAGTATTATACACAAAGAGTAAGTGCAGGACTACTCTTTACAGAAGCCATTACTATTAGTGAACAAGCCATAGGAAGCCCTTTTACTCCTGGCATTTTTACACCCGAACAGATTGAAGCCTGGAAGAAAGTTACGAAAGCGGTTCATGACAGAGGGGGTGTCATTATTGCCCAGCTTTGGCATACCGGAAGGGCTGGTCATTCGGTTGATCGCAAAGGTGTATTGCCAGTTGCACCGTCAGCGGTTGCCATTACCGGAATGAAACATTTTACCTCTCAAGGTCTCAAAGACTACGAAATACCAAGGGCACTAACAGTTGATGAAATTAAACAAATCATACTGGATTACAGTCAGGCAGCCAGAAATGCAATGGCTGCAGGGTTTGATGGTGTAGAACTGCATGCAGCGAATGGGTATCTACCCAATCAGTTTTTAGCAGAAAGCGCCAACAAACGAATAGACGAATATGGCGGAAGTATTGAAAATAAAACTCGTTTTGTTCTGGAAGTAATGCAAGAGCTTATCCGTGCTGTCGGAGGGGATAAAGTAGGGATAAAAATATCACCTTTCCATCCATATGGAGATATGTTACTGGACAACCCGGTTGCCACCTATACTCATTTGATTGAGGAGCTCAACAAACTGGATTTTGCCTATGTAGAGTTAATGAAGCGTAGTCCCTTATTTCCGGCAGTGTCAGGATATCCCGAAGATGATGAAATTGAGTTATTTGGCCAGCTGATAAAGCATACCCTTATAGCCAATACAGGATATGATAAGGTATCTGCAGAAACAGAACTTGAAAAAGGTATTGCCAAAATCATTTCTTTTGGAACACTATTTTTAGCGAATCCCGATCTTCCCAAACGATTCGAGAAAGATGCCCCTCTTAACCAACCTGACAGAGCTACTATGTTTGGAGGCGGTGCACAAGGGTATATTGACTACCCATTCCTAAATGCCTAAGCAGCCTGCTGCACACACTCAAACAACAGTATCCTATTTTTTCAAAAATTTAGCATGATTTATGTATAAACATGAATCGTCCCGAATTTTGAGTAAAAGATATTATTGAGAAAGTAATAAAAAATGTCCCAAAGAGAGCAAAGGAAACTTCAATCGCGAAAGGCAGTGTAGGTGCGTTGGGTTTCTTTTCTCCGCAAGGTTGGCCTTTGGCCTGTGGGTGGGAGGATCGGAGAAAAGTGTCCTTTTTTGCGGCTAACACACATCCTGGCCCAACAAATTCTCATTTGTTGTCCTTTTTTGGACAAGCAAAAAATGAAGAGGCCACAAGTAAAATCATGCATGGGACTATAAACAAACTCAATTAAAGAGATTGCTTAAAAATTGACCAACGTCTATCCTCTTTTCAAAAGAATAGACGCTGGTTTTGTAAAACAAACTCATATCCAGAATTCGGGATGACTCATTCAATAAAATATAACTTTCTAATTTACCAACTATTTTAGCTTTTCAGCTGGTATCTCTACACTGGGACAAAACTCATTACTAGCCATATAGCGTTTGGGGCTAGGGAGTAGTTGTCGGGCTTCGGCTCTGTTTTGCTGATCAGTCAATACATCCATTCACAAACAGCTGATCATTGCCAATTTAGCATTCAAAGAATAGTCCCAAAGGTTGAGCAGTTCCCCAGGCATCAATCACCCGAAAAAGTGATTTGTTTATAAAGTAATTGTCCTTTGTTCCTCAGCACTTTCTTTGATCCTATCCAGCAGTTTATGCATACGCACCCCCTGAGCAAAATCAGGAACAGTATGAGTATTATTTTGAATATCATTCCAAACTGCTTTGTATGTATAGTATAATCCATATACAGGCTGATGGAGAGGTTCAGGCACGTCTGTTAAATAGTTAGTTGGAATTTCAAGTGACTGTAACTTCTCTCCACTTGCCGCATATTGTACTGTAATAGGTGTAAGCTGATAGTGTCCCAGTTGCCCGGAAACAAGAATATCCCCTTTGGTACCATTTATTTCCCAGAGAAAGTTGGTTCCTGTAGATATCCCACTTCTGTAGTGAATGTTAGAAACAATCCCTGCTTCGAGGATACCCGAAACAACAATCTGATCATTGGTCAATTGTGGCACTTTTGTACCGTTTGTCAATAAGGTTACTTCTGTTCTTCTGCGAGCCAGCGTAGTACTCATTGATTGGTAATTACCCAGAACCGCAAGATAGGCTGCAAGTGTATGGGCAAAAGGAATTTCCAGCATAGTAGCACCATTTGCCGGGTCATACATATAAATGTTTCCTTCAGATCGGATGTCAGCCCACATACCTCCAGAGCCTAATATGTTGGAAGAAAGTACTTCTCCAATCAGCCCATCTGCAATGACCTTTTTCAGGTAAATCGTTTCTGGCAGTGATAAAGCCTGCAATCCGGTAAAGGTACGTAATCCCTTGTCATTAGCCAGGGTTACCATTTCTTCTGCTTCTCTGGTACCGTTACCAAGCGGCCATTCACAATAAACCATTTTACCTGCTTCAATTGCTGCTTTGACTAGTTGATAATGATAAGGCACCTTAACTGCTATTACGACAAGATCTACATCCGGACAGTTAACCAGATCAGACTCATTATCAAAAGCATGCTTTACTCCGAACTTTGCTGCTGCTTGTTGGGCTGAACTTATCTTTGTAGTGCTTACAGCTGTGATTTCAAATTCGGGGAGTAACTTTAATGCTGGAATGTGTGATCGGGATGCCCAGTTTGTAGTATTGGCTCCAATAATCCCTACTCTGATTTTTTTTGTGGTTGCTGATATATTTTTCACGATGTATTTTCGATTTTTTACATATAAATGGTTGTTGCTTGTTTGGCTGCAATTATCCTTTCCATACTAAGAATCAACTACATATCAGTATAGCCACTCGGTAGGGGCCTTGCCGAACTTTTTCTTAAACGAATGTGAAAAGTGAGAAAGGCTTTCAAATCCCAGTTCGAGATAGATTGCAGAAGGTTTTTTCTGCCTGTCTTCGATTAAATGACGGGCCTCTGCCAGTCTTCTTTCCTGCAACCAATGTCTGGGAGCCATGCCAAACACTTTTTGGAAGTCCCGTTTAAACCCTGCCAGGCTTCTTCCGGTAAGTTGGGCAAACTTCTCAACAGGAACATTGAAATGAAAATTGCTAAGCATGAACTTTTCCAAATCTATTTTATACGGCTCGGAAAAATCGAATAGAAATTCCTTAAGGTCGGGCATGGTATATAGTAGCAGATGAACAGCCTCTCTCACCTTTAACATACCCAGGTTCCTGGTTATCTTTTCTTCCGGATAACGAGTATAAGGTATTGCCGATTGAAAAAATCCCTTTAGAAAATCGTTCTGGGGAATAAGGATGTTGGGTGGACCAGGATATTTTTTCTCTATCTCAATTTTCTCTTCCAGAGCAAATTGCCTGAGCATATCTTCCTTTAAACTGATGACAAGAGTTTGGTAGTCTTCTCCCTCCAGAGGCATCTTTGTGAGTTCTCCCAACTGATTTTTACGGATTAGCAACATCTGGCCTTGTTTCATTGAGATTTTTTCACTGGCTGTTTCCATCATGAAGTGGCCGCTAACCTGTAATACCAGAGTACTATGCTCGAAAAAACCTACTTTATCCTTTCGCTGTTTGGATAGATACGAGTAAAAGATGACTCCCGGAAGTATTTCAGTTGGATTTTGCATAAGTGTAAAGATATAAAACAGGTTGGGGTAAATACACCATACCTGTCTTAGAGGTTGTCTCAAATATTCTAAAAGGCTGCAAAGGCAGATAATAACATTCTTAAAGAACTAAAAATACATGTGCTGCGATTTCGTCCATTTTTCGGTGAGTAGCCGCTTGCTACGTTGCGATTGGCCTGTAGTTAAACATCTCATCTCGCTACAAAATCTACTCTTTTCGCTTCTTTAATAATAATTTAGACAACCTCTTATGGGTATATTCTATCTTTGCAGATAGGTACTGCCAAGCATAGCACCCACCGAAAAATGCGAATTAAGGGTATTTATCTCATCTTCCGTAAAGGTAATGTCCATAGCCTGTATGTTTTCAGGAAGGCGTGATCTGCGGCTCATGCTTACTAGAGGCATAATATGCTCACCCTGTGCATTTACCCAGGCAATAGCCAGTTGAGTAGGGCTGTATCCTTTTTCCTTTGCCATTGTCTTTAAGACTTCCACTTTTTCCAGGTTCTTTATCAAATTCTCTCCCTGGAAACGTGAGAAATGGTTTCGGTAGTCGTTGTTCTGAAGTGGAGCTTTCAGTTCGCCTGTAAGCAATCCTTCTGCTGTGTTGGCGAAGGCTACTACCCCAATACCCAATTCCTTCGCTGTAGGAAGCAGATCTTTTTCGATTTGGCGGTCAGCTAGAGAATACCCTATTTCCAGAGCTGATACAGGATGTACACTATGCGCCTTACGTAACTGCTCAGCTGTGATTTCTGACACACCCAGGTGACGGACTTTTCCTTCTTTGATCAGATCAGCGATAGTTCCAATCACATCTTCTACAGGCACACTATTATCCAGTCGGCATGGTTGATACAGATCAATTGTATCAATACCCAACCTCACCAACGAATAGTTGATAAAGTTCTTGATAGCTACAGGTCTCAGATCCAGACCAATCCACTGCCCATTGTAAAAGATAGCGCCAAACTTCACACTTATGAATGCCTCTTCTCTTCTGTTCTTAATAGCTTTGCCTACAAGTAGCTCATTATGACCCGCTCCATAAAAATCTCCGGTATTCAGAAAGTTAATGCCATTATCCAGTGCCATCTGAATAGTAGCAACGCTTTCATTTTCATCAGTAATAGGTCCTCCCCAGGTAGATGACATACGCATACATCCTAAACCAAGTTTAGATACGAGGGGACCATTTTTGCCAAGAGCAAATTTTGTTATTGTTGTCATTGCGGTTCTTTTAAATGAATTAACAACACAAAGGTCTACATTATATCCGTTGGCGTATTTCTCTTACGGCTCAATTTACTTGTCCGTACGGCTCACCTTCTTTTACTTCTGAACAACAATACTAGAGGCTCTTAGTTACAACTGGATGGGAAAAAGGAGGGGAAAACAGGCAAGGATCAAATGGATATTGATAAAGAGCTCTGTTATTAATAATGTCTGAGATAACTTCTTTATAGTCTGAAAAGTACTTGTGCTAACTTATCTAATATTTGATAGATCTTTTTCTGGTTCCTCAGAAAAGGGTTAAAATACCAGTTCAATTAAATAAGATGGTATAGTAAGAATATCACTATACTCTCAGAGTAATTTTTATTCTCTACATTAATGCTACCTGCGGCAAGCATTTTTAGCAGATATTTTATTTTGTCCAACCGACTCTCTTTCTCCACTCATCCATTTCCCGCTTCCTTTTTTCAAAATCTATGGGTGGTGATTGATTTTCTTCTTTTGCCCGTTTTCTTATGAGTATGGTTTGTTCTTCAAGCGTATTCAGTCCAATAGATTTTCGTCTTTGGTTTACCTGGATTAAGTCATCAAAAGGGTCAGGACTTAGTTCTCCATGTTCGTCCCAGTCAAATTGAGTTCCATACAACTGGGATTTGCCTTCCAATACTACTATTCGGTCAGTCAGATAAGCTAATGCTTGTTGGCTTGCCTTATTATCACTCACAGCATCTTCGAGTAGATATCTACACTTCTTCATAAATTCGGGCTGTCCAATGGAATGTTGTATGATCAACCAGGCAGCGTCACTGGCTTCTTTCCCTACCTTATCTATTGTTGGATAGCCAATACTATCTATTAGCTGATCTATTATCTGAGCATTCTGGTTATGCAATTCCTCCATTTCTTTGTTATATCCTTCTGATAGCTGTCCCTTTTTAACAAGCTTCTTTCTGAGATTCAGATCTTCATCTCTTAGGCTAATGATTTTTTCGGCAATGTATGTATAGTCCATTCTGACACTCATGTCTTTTAGATTGAGAATAGTTATTGGTATCGGTTTGCCTGTCCACTGAACTGGGTTCTGACTTTTGGAAACTATTTCTGAAACAAAGGGATTGCAACAGTGCCAGTGTCTTTGTGAGATTCAATATACCAGAAAAAAATTTCAGTAAAATATACATATTAACATATTAGTACTATAACAAGTATTTTGAACCAATTATGCATCGAGTTATGCATTTATCATGTTTACATTCAACTTATACCATAGAAATACCAAATCACTTGTAATAATTTATTTTAACGAAAATCTTATATGAGAAATAGACCATTTGGTTTAGGAAGATTAAAGCTTGTTGGAGTAACAGGCTGTTATCTAGTAATAGCTATTTTACTAATTTCTACCAAATCTGTAAATGAAGATGAAAATAGTAGTAGATACTATAAAGATATCAGAGATTATGGCCTACAAGATTTTATAAACATGGATATGGGGCTTCTCAGTTATTTTCCTAAAAAAGAACATTGGAAAGCTATTTCGGCAAATAGTAGATTAGTGCCAATTGATTCCTTAAGATATATAGATTCCTTAGATGTTCGTACCCTGAAAGACACTTTATATGTGAGTATTTATTCCCAAAACTATGCTTATCAGAGTAAGAACGTTTATAAAATTGCTAAAGATACGAATAAGTTATCGGACACCTTAATGATATTTACTATTGGTGTCAACTTAAAATTAAAGGAGGAAGTTGCCGATGTAGAAACATTTAGAACTCAAGACTTTAGTGTACATTATAAAACAAGGCAACCTATAAGCAATAGATTCCAGAGGATAGTATTTAGTAAAAGCTACCGCTAATACTCATTTTAGAATAGAACGGCATTGGAAGGAAAACCCCACATTCAGAGAACGCAAGGTTTTCACCACAGTTTGAATAATTCAACCACTCAACTGAGAGTGGAAATAAATATGCGACAAAAATAATGCCCAGTCAATAGTTAACTAACTATATTTCAGTGTTTTATTTTCACTATTACCTCTATATTAGTAATCTTAATCCCTGTTGAGATCTAAAATCTGAACAGCTTGCAGATTTTGTATCTTGGAGGTATTCACCTGACAATTCTTCCCTGCAAAATAAGCTATTTAACCCCGATTAAGTGTATCTGGATTGAGTGAAGGTCAACTCACCAGATTTCATTCTGAAGTTTACTGTTTGATCTTATTTTATTCAGATAGCAAATTGGCTTATTTTTCAGATGAGAGACAGACAATCTGAATAATCTTCAAACATTGGAGCTAAAAACAATCCTGTTTCAAATTCAGAGCAAGAGAGGATCAAATCAATATATCTAAATGTAAAATAGAGTTTGGGTAATGCAACTTACTGAAAAAGAAAACATCATCCGTCTGCTTTTATCGGGTCAGGAAGAAAATATCGCACTTGGTTTACAATTAGCAGAGTCATTAAAAATAGACTTGACTGACTTTGCAGAAGATATCGACACTGATGAAAGGAAGTGGGGGTAAGCCGTTTTCTTTTACTGAAAAGTTATTGAAAGTTATTCAGATGGAAAGATGCAAGTTGTCTACTCCCTTTCCCTGGAAGTTGTTGCCTTATCTTACTAATCTGAAAACACTAATTTTTTACAACAGTCCACTTAATAGTTTACCAGCTGAGATTGGAAATTTAACTAAGTTAGAAGAGTTGTCATTACAGGAAAACCAACTGAGTAGTTTACCTTCCCAGATTGGAGAACTGACCAATCTGAAAAATATTTGGTTGTACAAAAATCAACTAAGTAGTATGCCGGTTGAAATTGGAAAATTGACAGAGTTGACAAAGTTGAATTTGCCTGCAAATCGATTGCATAGTGTGCCCACTGAAATAGGGAACTTGACACGATTAACAATATTAGATTTATCTGAGAATCAATTGCGTAGTGTACCCTCTGAGATAGGAAATCTAATCAATTTGCAAGAATTATGGTTGTTTAAAAATGAGCTTACTGCATTCCCATCACAAATAGGAAAACTGAAAAAGTTGATATATCTGGAACTATCTGACAATCAACTGAGTAGTATACCTACTGAAATAGGGAATCTAACTAGTTTAGGAGAGCTATGGTTGGGAGAGAATCAGCTTACTTCAGTACCTGCGGAGATAGGAAATCTGATTAATCTGAAGAAGCTATCTTTATCCAATAATTATCAACTAAGTAGTATACCGGCTGAGATAGGAAGCCTGAAAGAATTAGAAACACTGCATTTGAAGGATACTCAGTTGAGCAGCTTGCCAGAGGAAATCAAAAATTTAACAAAGCTTGAAGAGTTAAATCTTAAATACAACCCTCTTTCCAACTCAGAGAAAAAACGAATCCAGTCTTTATTACCCAACTGTGAAATAACTTTTTGATTTTTTATGTCTGTTCAATCCACTGACAGAGAAAATATAATCCGCCTGCTTTTATCGGGTCAGGAAGAGAATATTCGATTGGGTTTACACTTGATCGAATCCTTGCAGATTGATTTTTCGGATTTCAAAGAAGATATAGATGTATTGGCTAATGCATTGAATTGCTCCTCTTTGTCTTTTTCCAGAAAAATAATCAAAATACTCCGATTGAAAAAATGTAGTTTCAAAGATGCTGTACCCTGGAAGCAGTTGCACTATCTAACAAATGTGGAAACCTTGAGTATGAATGGCAATTTTCAACAAAGTAGTTTGTTGGCTGAAATAGGGAGTTTGACTAATTTGAGAAAAATGTCTTTATCTTACAGTAACGTGAACAGCTTACCCAAAGAATTAGGGAATCTGATAGAGTTAGAAACCCTGAATATGCATGGAAATCAACTTACTGCACTACCTGTCGAAATTGGAAATTTAACTAAATTGAAAGAACTTAATTTGCATTACAATTACCTGAGTAGTCTTCCTGCTGAGATTGGAAAACTGACTAACCTAACAGAACTGGACTTACATTACAATAACTTAAGTAGTTTACCTGTCGAAATTGGGAACCTGACTCAATTAAAAACATTGAATTTAGTAGACAATCAACTTACTACATTACCTGCTGAAATCAGGAATCTCACAAGTCTATGTAGATTGGAATTAGACAATAATCAACTCACTTGCTTTCCTTCCGAAATTTGTGATCTGATCAATCTAAAGACTCTTTCTCTGGATAATACCAACTTGAAACACCTGCCATCCAAAATCAGTTTATTGAAGAATCTAGCTAGCCTACGCCTCCAGCATAATCCTGTTTCTACCTCAGAAAGAGCACGAATCAAATCCCTGTTACCTGACTGTATAATAGATTTTTATTAATGCAATCGACTGACAAAGAAAACATCACCAGCCTGTTGCTATCTGGACAGGAGGAAACTATTATTCTTGGTTTACAGCTGACGCAGTTACTCACTATTGATACCTCTAACTTTTTACAGGATATAGACATTCCCTGTGAGTAGTGGTTTGGAAAGAATAAAATAGATGAGACTAGATACAAATTAGTGTAGGTATTTGCTGTAGAAGAAATTACCAAAGAAAATGCAGGAGTTGATCGTATACCTCTACAAATGATAAACCATTATCTGTCACTTGCTACTTTTGGGGATAGGAAGTAGCAACATTTTCTTCACTAATAAAAACAAAGACTGGCAAGAATAGTACTTTTTACGCTTTAAACTAATTAATTAAATAATTAGTAGTAATTCCTTATGGGTACTTGGATACAAAAACATCATCAAAAAATGATCAATCAAAAAACTGCTGACTGTATAGTCAGCAGTTTTTATAGATAAAAGCATGGTTAGTGTTGAATCAGCAATTGTTTGGTAATTATTTCATTCTCTTTTTTTATTCTAACCAAATAAAGCTCAGTACCAGGATTTGCAAAATCTATATTGATTTGATGAGCACCTGCTTCAAATTTTTTCGAGGCGACTTTTTTCAGAATACGTCCGTTGGTGGTCACTAAATCAATGCTTATATACTGCTCTTTTTCATTATAAAACTCAACAGTAACATTACCATTGCTAACCGGGTTAGGATATATTTTCAACAAATTGCTTTCAGTAGGAATATCAGTAAACTTCTCCTGAGCAGAAGAAGTGCGGGCTGCCGTATTAGCAAACTCTATGTAGCCATTGCAGTGCATTATTTGGCTACTCCCTCCCCCACCACATCTTCCATTTGAGTAAAGAGCTGTATTGACAGCCTGATTTTCAGCTTGTAGAATAGTGCCGTTAATTTGAAGGTAATCAACTTCCACATCCCAGGTACCATTATCCGTTGTTACTTCCAACCGAACAGTTCCAGTTGCTGTAGAAGAGGCCGTATAGTTAGCAAATGCAGTAGTTAGGTTGAATGTAGAAATAACATTTCCATTGATACGTAATTGTAATTGAGCTCCGGAAGCTGTGCCACGGGCTCTGACAACAAAACTGCGATTTGTACCAGGACAACTGGCAAAAGGGGCCGGGGCTGGACAACAAGCCAATGTAGGTTGTCCGGAGAAGTAGGATTTCAACCAGGTCATAGCTGGTCTGTCGTTTCCATTGGCATAAATTATACCTGAGTCAGTGCCTCCAGCACCTGCTTGTCCGTTTCCATTGATCCAGGTAGAACCCTGAATATATCCCCACAAGGTAATACCAGCTACATGAGGATGTTCCCAGGCTACAGGAATCAATCTGGAATATACATCTCTTTGTTTTGTTTCATTTGGATTCGCAGTTTGATCAAACTCAGTTATGTGAATGCTAACGCCAGTACTATTCCAGATTTCATCAATACATGCCTTAAAGTTAGCAGCAGTTAAATTATCTACACCATGTGCTTGAAGACCTACTCCATCAATCAGGTTTTTACGACCATCTGTTAAGTTAGGTGCATTCTTCACGGCATTTACCATGGCAATATAAGGAGCACGACAATTATTCCAGTTCATTTCTACATTGTACTCGTTTATCAATAATGTGGAATTTGGAAAATATTTTCTAGCTAACTGGAAACACCAAATTACCCAGCCATACTGATTATTCAAATCTCCAGCATTGGCAGGCTCAGCTTTGTATCCAGCAGTAAGTGCTGCTTTTAAGTTACCCGGCATAGGAGTATTAACTGGTTCATTCAAAACATCGATCATTTTAATCCCTCCTAATGGATTATAGTGATCAGCACAAGCTTTAATATACGCTTGTACAGAAGCTGTCAATGTAGCGGTACTCGCACTTGATACCCAACCAGGTGTTTGTGCTCCCCAAACCAGGGTGTGATATTTAAACAACCCGCCATTATTTTTTGCCCAATTATAAGCCAAGTCAGAAGTGGTCCAATTGTAGACACCTTTTGTCCCCTCTACTGAACCCCACTTTGAACCATTTTCACTTGTAGCTTGATTCCAGAATGTGTTATAATTGGACGGAACACTATATTGTAAAATATTACCAAAATATTTGCCTTTACACTTTGCCAGTTGGGCTTTAGCCGAATGGCCAGAAAGAAATGAAAAGAAGGCTATTAATAAAATATAGCAAACAGGTAAAGTTAATTTTGTTTTCATAAATAGATTTTTTAGTCGTTAGTGAAAAAAGTTTGAAAACATCTAAGGGTTTATTCTGGATAAGGAAGAACAGTTGGTTAAAGCGATAAAATGAAAACCAATGGTATTAAATGCACACACATTTTGTTTCATCCCACAAGTCATAGACTACTAGCAAAACGTTGCAGCCTGATAGCAGTTGCATTGGAAAGAGGACATAAAGAGTTGCGCATCAATGTATGACCCTGCCTCTGCAATCATACGATGGATGCAGTTGGAAGAGATGGTAACTTATGGTCAGATTCTTTATATCAGAAACTAGTCGTTAGTGGTAAAAAATGAATGAACCACATTAATAGGGATGATCTTAAGCAGATTAGTGCTTCGTTTGGTCACAGGCCATAACAATACGATACATTTTTTTATCGTATATCTACTCAAAACAGTTTTTGTAAGGACGTTTTTTGAATAAAGCCTCCAAAACTAACTTTCCTTTTGAGCGTTTTTTATTTTGGAAATTTTTCTGTTGTAAAGTTGAAAAAATACAGATTATGGTTAAAAATTTTGCATTAAACCTAGATCATAAGGAATTCGTATATACGAACTATAACTTCCGTTCACTACGCCTTGCATGAAAATTTCGCAACGGTCGATATTATTTATTTCCATTAACTCGTTACTCCCCGAACGTAAAATTTCCCCGTGTGAAACTTGATCTGTCCAATGTCCATTTCTTTCAGTTAAATTTGACTTTGCAGCCCAGGTTTCTGATACCTTCGTCCAGGTTCCATTTAAGTTACTTGCAGTCCATAGTTCAAAATACCTCCCTATATCTTCTACCATCATATAATATTTTCCATCCGCTTTGTTTCGGTATACATGGGGTGCTTCAAATGTATCAGTAGCCACTATAGTAGGAGATTCCCAGCCATTTGGAAAATTAGCTATGGTAGTTCGTCTTCTTTTAATGGTCTTCGAACCATCTTGTGCAGAATAAAAGCAGTAAACATAGCTATTATCCGCTATACACCAGAAATCAATACCGTCATTAAAGCCCATTCCTTTTCCAGCTGCCCAACCACCGTAATTAGAAACGCTTGTGTTGGTAGAATAAGTAGCTCCTAAGCCAGATTGGTAGATAAGAAACCACCTACCTTTAGCCGGAAAATTAAAAACTTGAGGGGCACAAAAATACCCTCCGCCATTTAAAGAATTCATAAACCTGCGAGGTTCAGACTTCATATCAAACAAAGACGGTGAATTGACATAGCCCATTTTCCATTGATTTCCGTCTGTTCCGGTATAGAAAACATGCCATCGCCCCCCGTCATAAACTAAGGAGGGATCTTTTACGGCTACAGATTCGAACGAGCCGGCAGCTCCTTGTTCAAATAGTTTACCTGTTACACTCCATCGGGGATTGGCTATAGCACTTGTGGTGACAGATGGAGAAGAGCCTAAGTCGGTTGACTTATCGGCTAACTTTATTTCTTGTTTGTTACAACTGATGGTAAGCATACTCAAAAGTGTCAGTACACCTATACTTGAGGGCAATGCAATGTTTCTTTTCATACATTTTTTGTCTAAGATTAAAAAAATACTAAAAATGATGTACGTAACCATTGCTCGTATTCCATAACTATACCTATTATAAGTATAACTATTTAATGCTAAAATCAAATGTAAGTTAAATTTTCGATAATGTGTCAATATGACATAATATTTTTTGTTTATTTTTTTTCCAGGCAACAATTAATTTAAAATGTTGAATATGACTTTATTTTGCAAAGTTCCAGATTACTTCGTTATAGTTAGTTGTACGTATAAAGACAAACCAATAGAGTAGTAATTGATCCTCTAAATATTGAATATATGAATGAAGTGCTGTATGGAAGAGAAGCAAATGCAGGTTTTTATGCTCACTGACTCTTACTTTTACGCCTGTCCTCCCGACACCTCTATCAGTGGAGTGTATTCAGAAGAATAGCATATGAGTCATCCTCACTTTTGTATTCAAGTATATCTGATCCAACAAGAATAATAGATTAACACCGAACTTACACTTTTGAAGAGAGAGTAAGCAGTGTTTTTCTTTTGACTGTTTGTCAACTTTGTTGTATGGGATACATTTTCGCTGAACAGTGGAAAAATAGTTTGTACACCAAGAAATATCTTTTCGCCAGGAAGAAGCAATAGGTAACCGGATTTTTATTGACCCAATCTGGTTCTGAGAGCTGTTCTTGTCTATATATAGTATAAAAGACCGAATTTTAGTATCTGATTATCAATTTATTTCCACTTTCTCTTTCCTATACACCTGTTAAAAAGGGTCAATAAAACCTTAAATTGCCCATTTTGCGCCATTATTTCCCATCCAGACTCTAACAGGTCATTTCTCCACCTGTTTTTCTTACATAGGTCAGGTGCACTACTAAAACACAATGCACTACTAGCCAGTGTGTTATATTTTTGTATCATACTCTAAAGCAAAATACTCACAATATAACACTAGCATAATGAAACAATCTATACAAATTACTCCTACAATCCGTCATGCAATGGCTGTTATGGACTACTGGAATCAGAACTATTTTGAAGGAAGATACAAAACCGAACAAACTCTCAGAGCAGAGATGGTTTTAAAAGAAGCTGGTATTGATCCTTCTCAAATTGGAATTACTCCTAAGGAAAAATCGGGCAGAAAATAGATGTAAGAAGGAATCACTCTCCGGAAAGATCAGATAGTGATTCCTAAACTCTATGTTTGAGCAGACCTTATGGCAAAGTTTGGAATATATTTCACATGTAGGTTCTACCATTGTCCAAAAGGATTGGCAATATATTCTGCTCTGTAAATTGGACTTGCTGTCTTCAGGGTCCAGACAGGTGTTCCTGTGAGATCTGTTTTAAGCAGTTTACCAGTCATCGCACTAGCAGACAGCACGTTCCCATCCGGGAGCAAGCCGGTACTTCCCATAATAACAGAATAGGCATCATTGGGTAGTGTCAGGTTGATTTTAGTAGTTGCCTGCAATGTCGATTCATTGAGTGTAAAAGAAAGGATACGGGTATGAGGCCTTGCGGCTGCCCCATTGTCAAACAGCATAATGTCATCACTGGCATTACGGTGGGCAAAATGTTGGAACATAAACTGACTGCCCTCTGGCATTTTTACAGTCCCGTTTTTGCCCAACTTCCACATCACTTTTCCTGTAGTAGCATTAATCTTCCAAATCTGAGAAAGAGCACGGAAAGAAACAATGTAATTATGGTCCTTATCAATCACCAGCGAATTTCCCCAGGGCTGGGCATAGGTAGCAGGGTCAATCTGAGTCAGTTCACTAAAAGTTGACCATTCCCATATTTTTTGTCCCTGGCTATTAAGCACCAGAATTCCATCTCCCGGAAATCCATTCTGCATTTCATTGGTAATTGCGACGATATTTCCGTTTTCATCCATCTGTATATCGTGATGGATAGATTTATCAAATCCTTTTTCACCCATCCGGAAATAAGATAATGTATCTCCTGCCAGCGTTGTTTCCAGTAAAACATTACCATCTGCCATTGGGTTGGAATTCTCATCAATCAGAATCAACAGTGATCCTTTAGGTGTGAATCGGGCAGTTTTCACCATAGTATTGGATGGAGGTGACCAACACCAGGCAATCTTTCCTGTCTTATCGACTAGAAACAATCCATTGGGTTTGCTGGCAGGCGCAAATAGGTAATAACCTGGCAAATTCTCCTGCAAAACATTCTGATCCTGTGTGTAATAAGCTGTCAGCCATGTAGGCAGGGTACCACTGGTAAAACGCTGAACCTGTCTAACTTCTGTTTCTGTCCCGTTTTCAGAAACATGTATCACTTTGTAATGATAATCTGTCTTTTCCTTAAGTTCAAAAACAGAAAAAGTATGATTTTTTTTTGAATCCGAAATGGCTGATACCATGGCCCCTGCTTCATTCTCTGTAGCTGGCCAGTACTTTATCCTTGCACTGGCAGATTGGGTAAAGCTGCACTTTATGAGGACTGAAAGAGGTAAATTTTCATGGGTAAGAACATGGGTTGATTCCAGTTTACTTGCAGGGTCGGTATCGTTCCTAGTACAACCGGTGAAGGTTATACCAAGAACAAAAGTCAATAAGATATGAAAGGAGAAAGCAAATACAGATCGCATAGATGCGGCAAACAAATTAAGTAATTAAAGTATGGTCAACAGTTTGTTGGATGATTATTCTTCCTTATCCCACCATACCCGTTTCAGCCAGTCATCCTGTCCGCCCAGGCGACCAACCGCATCTGTATAGTTGGTAGGGTTCTGTACGGCCTCGGATTCGGGATAGAAGAAGCGGCGAGGCATTACACCATTTGTACCACTGGTATACCAGTCTACAGAGGTAAAAGGAACCAGCTTGGGGTAGCCTGTCCGACGATAGTTGGCATAGGCTTCTGTGCCATTGAGAAAGAAATTCACCCACATTTGTCCATGAATGGCCTCCATCTGGTCATCAAACGCTGTTGGGAAAGGTGTAAAGCTTCCTTTTAACTCATCAATAGCAGCTTGTGAAATGGTTGGAGCGTTCGGATAACTGCTCATACTTTCACAGGCAGCCTGAATAGCTTTCATAAAATGTCCTTCTGCGTCTGTCTGTCCGCCCCAGCCTCTGGCAGCAGCTTCAGCAAGCAATAACTCTACTTCTGCATAGGTAAGATGGAAGAAAGGGGCATTCAATGCGGCAACATATTTGCTCGGCTGCATTCTGCGATACGCCGTTGGTACCACTACCTTATCCCCAGAGGCCAGTGTAATAGTTTGATCTGGCATCCATACATTCCAGGACATAGCGCCATAAGCAAGACCTTCCTGTAAATAAGGTGTTATATCCAGATTATTACTGTTATCAATCGCTTCGCTTCCGTTCACAGGCAGATAGGTGCCACCATAGATAGTTAATCTCGGATCTTTTGTAGCCTTCATATAGTCTACGAGCGTATTGGTCAGACGAAAACCGGAAGAAGAAACATCTGCCTGAAATACCTGCGAACGTCCGTTACCGCGGTTATCGCCAATCGTGAAATTGATCGGCTCATGACGCATAACACATGAATACATATTACTACCCATTACCCCTCCGGCAATAGCCGCTTCTACCTGCTGACGAGCCAGTTCAGGTTTGATCTTCGTCAAACGAAATCCAAGTCGCAACCGTAGTGAGTTACCAAACTTAATCCATTTGTCGACATTGCCATCATAGAACACATCCCCTTGTACATTTCCTTTAGTAGGGTCCATCACTTTCACAGCCTCATCTAACTCTTTAAAGAAATTGGTGTAAATCTCTTCCTGACTATCATATTTAGGAAGGAATATTTTTTCAGTATACCCTTTAATTGCCTGCGAGTAAGGAATATCACCATATACATCTGTCAAACGGGAGTAGATATATACCCGCATAATACGGGCTGCCGAATTAATATTGACAAGGGCTGGATCGCCTGTTGTCCGCTCAACCAGATCCTGAACGTTTTTCAAATCGCGTGGATAGGTAGTCTCCCAAAGAGTATACCATTGTCCTTTATCCAGAATACGGTATTGCCCGCCATGCTGCGTCCACCACGAACCAGCCAGGTGCTGAATCAACGGAGAACTGATTGCCAGATCATAGCGCCACACATCTTCCCGGTTTCCAGATAAATCCGCCTGGATTTTGGTTAGCTGCACACCTGGAGAAATGGTTGGGAATCCTGCCGGATTTTTGTTCAGGTCTTCGAAATGATCGGTACAGGCAGCCAGAAAGAAAACAGGTACCAGCAAAGCACACAAACGCAAAAAACGGCTGGGTCTAATAAGCAGAGTATAATATATTGATTTCATAATGGAATCTTTCTTTAAAAACCTTCGGATAACGTTAAAACTTCACAATCAGATTGAATCCGTACCGTCTGCGCCCAGGTAGTGAGCCGTATTCAAATCCCTGTCCGTTGCCATTGTTGTAATTAGATTCAGGATCAATGTTTGGCGTATTTTTATGGATAATCCATAGGTTACGTCCAATTACTCCCAGCGTGACGGTTTTAAAAGGAGTCTTTTTAAGCAGATTGCTTGAGAACGTATAGTTCAGACCCAGATCCCGAAGTTTGATATAGCTGGCATCGTAAATAAATGGCTCTGGAATGTTGTTACCAATACTCTGCCAGTAAGCAGCCGGACTGATAGCAATGTTATTTACATCACCTTCCTGGTTCACTCCTACCCCAATATATCCTCTGTTGGCACGATTCACATAATAAGGACTGGTTGGATCGTCCACATTCGCTTCCTGTCCAGCTTGTTGCGCAGCACGCTGTGCCGCCTGTCTTTCCTGCTGGTATTCATTCCATGAATCACGACCCGCCTCTGTGTTGGCATGAGAACCATTCATGTGCATAGTCATATTACTCATAGAGAAAATATCTCCTCCCATACGGATATCGATAGCGGCTTTGATCTGAAATCCTTTATAGGACACAGATGTAATCACTCCTCCTGTCCAGTTAGGCAGTGTATTACCTAGTGAAATTGGCTGAGTAGTAGGCAGTGGCTCACCATTGCTGCTATTAAAGACACGGTTTCCATTCTCATCCCGTAAAAAGCCATTGCCTTTGATCGTACCAAAAGGCTTGCCTTTCTCAGCAATGATCGTAGCCCCTGCCCAGCGAGCTTCTGCCACTGTAAAGGTTTCTAGCAGATCACTCAATTCCACCACTTTATTGACGTTTTTCGCAAAGTTTAGAGACAGATCCCATTGGAAACCATTATCCAAACGTATAGGTGTAGTGGTCAGCAATAATTCAACACCACGGTTTCTAAGTTTGGCAGCATTCAGGGAAGCGGTGTTAAAACCTGTTGTTTCAGGAACTGTAATATCCAGCAGTACATCATTGGTCACTTCATCGTAATAGGTTAGATCAATTCCAATGCGGTCTTGAAATAAACGAACATCGGCACCAACCTCAAAGGAAGTCTTGATCTGAGGTTTTAGCTGGGCATTGGGAATAGAACCTCCCAAAATTTCTCCCATTGGATAACCTCGTATGGTACGACCTGTTAAACTATAAGCGAAGGTTGTCTTATACGGATCAAAATCACTTCCTACTTGTCCAAGCGAAGTTCTCAGTTTAGCAAAAGATAAGATAGGTGAATTTAATTGAAAGGCATCAGAAAGCACAAAGCTAACATCAGCCGAAGGATAGAAGAATGAATTGTTCTGGGGTGGTAATGTTGAAGCCCAGTCATTCCTTCCCTGTAAGTTCAAAAATAGAAACTCTTTGTAACTCAATTGAGCACTGGCAAAGACCGATTGGATTTCTTTCCGGTTATCAAAAGGCTGAATAAGTTTCTCTGAGAAATTCACTAAATTGGCTGTACCTGGTTCGATGATCTGAGTACCTGAAATGTTATTGCCCTTACTACGGTATTTCATCAGGTTGGCACCCAGCATAGCTGAAAGCTTCAGAGTTGAACTCAGATCCTTGTTAAAATTCAGTAACCCCTGAAAGTTGGTTTCTTTGGTATTCATTGAAAGTTGATTCAATGCACCTCCATCATAGGCAGGAGTATACTTGTCATAGAAGTTCTCATGAGTAAATGAGAAGAAGTCCGTTCCGGCCTGCAGATTCAAACTAAACAGATGGTTGAGTTTATATGTAAGATTGATATACCCTCCGGTTCTTTCTTTCGAACTGCGGTTAAACGTTTTGTTCAGCGTCCAGTAAGGATTGGCACGATAGATATTGCCTGTATAGTTTTTGTAGGTGCCATCCGGATTCATATAATCCTGGAGCCAGGCCTGATCAAAGTTGGCAGCCAGTCCCAACAAGCCATTGCCAATATTGGTGACCTCATCAGTCAGTGCCGGACGATTACGTACCTGCTCAAGAGTATAATTGATCTTGGTATCTACCGAAAGTTTTTCTGTGATCTTGGAAGTAGCCCGGATAGCAATAATGTTTTTATCATATCCGCTTTTAGGTACAATATCTTCATTAGTAATATTGGAGTAGGACAACCGAACTGTGTTGCCATCTTTTCCGCCAGAGACGGCAAGTGTGTTCATAAATGTCTTACCTGTCCGAAAGAATCCCTGAATGTTATCATCCATATAACGATAAGGTCTTACTGTACCATCGGCTTGAGTGATAGTTTCAAAATCTTCAAAACGTGGTCCCCAATTACTGGTGATATTACGTGCCTGCAAAGGATCTGTAGGAAAGATACCATCATTCCCCTGCCCATACGTTTTCTGACGAGCATCCATACGGGTAGAAATCTGATCCAGTGTAAATGAACTATTAAATTCTACTCCAATACCTTTGTTGGCCTTTCCATTTTTGGTGGTAATAAGAATAACCCCATTCAATGCCCTGCTTCCATATAGTGCTGCTGCGGCAGAACCTTTCAATACAGAAATAGACTCAATATCATTTGGATTTATATCCGAAAGGCCGTCTCCCAAATCAAATCCTCCCCATTGGCTGGCACTTCCTATGTTTCCGTTTACAGCCGGTACCCCATCAATTACATACAAAGGCTGATTGCTCCCCTGTAACTCCCGAATTCCCCGTATCACTACCCGGCTTGAACCTGTAGGACCAGCTGTAGTAGATGAAATATTTACCCCAGCTACTTTTCCAGCAATGGAAGCAATTGGATTAGTCTCGCCATTATTGGCAATATTTTCACTGCCGACATCCGAAACGGCATATCCCAGAGCCTTTTTCTCACGCTTAATCCCCAGAGCCGTAACTGTTACCTCTGACAGAAGTTGCTCATCGGTAGAAAGTGAGATGTCAATGGTAGTCTGATTGGCAATTGTAACCTCTTTTGAGCTATAGCCAATAAAGGAGAATACAAGAATAGCTCCTTTGGTTACCTCAATAGAATAGCGACCTTCTGTGTCCGAAGTAGTGCCCTGATTAGTTCCTTTTAGAAGGACAGACACACCCGGCAAGGGTTCATTGCTTTTTCCCTCAGTAACTTTTCCCTGAATGGAGAATGTCTGGGAAGTGCTTTGTGCTTGTGCAAATGGTATGGATATACACAAAGCAAGTAACATGACGCAGAAAAGCGTAAAATTTCTCTTCATAAAGAATTGGTGGTATAAAATTTCGCATCACACTTCATTACTAAAAGATAGTTTCACATATATCTATATAGTAATGTTTTTATTTGGCTGGCTGTTTATGCAAAACTAACTGGAAGAGGCATTGAGGATGGTATGCAAATGTTACACAATAGGTATCCAAATGTTACATGGAATTATAACTACAAAACTGTGAAGGATTTTGAAAGTACATCTAACATTTTAGCATAGGGTACTTGCAGAAGGTGTTACAGGAAAATCTTGTTGATGCTTAAATAGGGGAATAAACTCTGACTATAACTCCGGTCAATTTGAAAAAATATCCAAACTATGATCAATATGGGTCACTGACTGGAAGTCTGGTCATTTTCTTAATCAATGGGAAAGTGTTTGTAAAAATGTTCAGCGGAAAAAGTGACCAGAGTTCAATCAGGTTACAAAATGGCCAAAACGCTGTTCAGTTTTGGGTTTGACCATACTTCTGTTTGCTTTTAGTTTTGACTGGAGTTCCAGTCACGTTGAAGAAATATTCGAACTGTGTTCATTTTCAACTTTGACCGGAAGTACATTCTACAGAATTAACGTACTTCCAGTCATTATTGTCAGTGATTGGTATTCTGTTCAAAATCGACAACTATCCGAATACCAGTCAATCTATTCACAGGCCACAGTTACAATCAACATGCAAAAAATAACAAGATGAGTTTTCACTTGCCACTATCCATTCACAAGACTTCGCTTACGTATCAGATAAGCAGAAGGTAACTCCCCAAAATGTTGCCTGAAGTATTTGGCAAAGTACTTGGGATTGTTGAATCCTACCTGATAGGCAATCTCTGCAATGGTCAACTGGCTTTCTTCCAGCAGCTGACGAGATCTTTCCAGACGAATTACCCGAATGAAATCAAGAGGAGATCTTTCGGTTATTGCCTGTAGTTTACGATACAGATGGATGCGGCTCATTCCTAACTCCAGACTCAACGTTTCCACAGAAAAATCCGGGTTTGATATATTCTTCTCCACGATTCCAATGGCTTTTCGGATTAGCTTTTCATCTAGTGGGGTAATCTGTATGTCTTTGCCCTGAATACGAATCTGCTGAGTAAAGGCATTGCGTGCAGCTTGCTGCTGACTAAGCAGACTTTTGATCTTTGATTCAAGAATTCCAAAATGAAAGGGTTTTTCTGTATAATCCTGTGCCCCTGTCTGATATCCTTCCAGTTGTTGCTCTTCCTCACTCCGGGCAGTAAGCAATAAAACAGGAATGTGGGCTGTTTTTACATCCGATTTTATTTGCCGGCACAACTCAAGCCCATTCATCTGTGGCATCATAATATCGGAAATAATCAGGTCTGGTAATTCACTTAAGGCTTTCTGCCAACCCTCTTCCCCATTTTTCGCCTCTACAATCCGGTATCTGTCACACAGACTCTCTTTCAGATACTCACGAAACTCTTCATGATCCTCTACCAGCAAAATTGTAGCCTTTTCATCACTGGTTGTGCTTTCGCAATACACTGTAGCATTTGACACAGTATCGGCTGGCATTTTACGATTTGGTGCAGACTTACTCTCAGAGACAGGTGCTGAAACTAACTGCATATCTTCAAAAGCCACAGTCCCTTTTTTTGAAATCTCTTTGGGTGGCTTGTCATGTTGATCTGTTTTAGTTTCTCTTCTTATGGGTAAACAAACAGTGAAACAGCTTCCTTGCTGAGGGCTACTCTGTACAGAAATTTTACCACCATGCAGATTCACAAACTCTTTGGTAATAGAAAGACCTATTCCACTCCCCTGATTGATCATACTGGCAGGAATTTCATTTTGTACAAAGCGGTCAAAGATCTTCTCCTCCATTCCTGGGCCAATGCCTATGCCAGAATCCTGAACATCAATCTGCAGAAAAGGAACAGCATCTTCATAATTAATTGTAGTATAGACTGATACCCTTCCCTCTTCAGGTGTAAATTTGAAAGCATTGGATAAAAGGTTAAAAAGAATCTTTTCCAGCTTATCCGAATCAAAATCCATATAAAGCTCCTCTACCTCTGAATGGAATGAGAGGCACAATCTCTTTTTCTCAGACAGATCTGAAAAAGCCAGGGTTGTATCACGAATAAAACTAATCACCTCTCCTCTACTGGGAGCAAGTTTAATCTTTTCCAGTTCGATTTTTCGCAGGTCCAGCAACTGATTGACAAGATTCAATAATCGTTTGGCATTTCGATCAATCAAACGTAACTGGTTATGCAACCCCGACACTTCATATTGATGTGGATCGGTCGAGTGCTGTAACAATCGTTCTAGAGGTGAAAGGATCAAAGTCAGAGGTGTACGAAACTCATGGCTGACATTGGTAAAGAATTGAATTTTAAGCTGATCCAGCTCATGCATCCGAAGTGCTTCTTTTCGCTGTTGTTCATATTCAAACCGGATTCGCTGCCGTTGCTCTACCAGTCGTTTGGATAGATACAATAGTAGAAGAAACAAAAAGCCATATATACATAAGGCGGTTTTGGTAAGCCAGAGAGGAGGTAAAACAGTAATTGTTAACTGGGTAACGCCTGAAGACCACTCCCCTACCTCATTACAAGCCTGCACTTTGAATACATACGATCCAGCGTTCAGATTGGTATAAGTTGCCTTGCGCGAAAGGTCCGAATATGTCCACTGCCTGTCAAAGCCCTCTAACTTATACCGATAACGATTTTTTCCCGGATGAAAGAAATCCATAGCTGCAAATTCAATAGCAAATACATTTTGAGAATGATTCAGTGTAATTTCCCTGGTTTTATCAAGTGGCAGAGGAAGAATGATACCACTGTCAAATGTCTCTCCTATTCCTACCTTTTTATTGAACAGATAAAAATCGGAAAGTACAACCGCTGGAGCCTGGGCAGAAGTTACAATCTGCTCGGGATAAAATTGGTTATAACCTCTGGCCCCCCCAAAGAGAAGCTCTCCCGACCGGGTTCTCAATGCAGCATTTTCGTTAAACTCTTTTCCTTGCAAACCATCTGATTCATCATAGTTGGCAAAAGTCAAGATAAGGCCTTTTGTAGAATAGGCATTCTCTTTTGCACCTGTTTTAACAATGCGGGCACAGGTTATACCAGCGGGTGTACTCAACCAGAGGTTACCTGTCTTATCTTCTACAAGGGATAGAATGGTATTATTTGCCAATCCCTCTTCTTTTCGAAAGACACGAAAACTATTTGTTTTTTCATCTAAGACACAAAGACCTTCATGTGTACCGACCCAAAGTAATCCACGACTGTCTTTATAAAGTGCATGAATGAGGTTATTACTTAGTGCTGTAGTATTTTGAGCATTGCTCAGGTAATGGGTAAACCGATTTGTAGTATAATCATACTTTTCCAGTCCATACGAAGTACCTACCCAGATAAACCCATTTCGATCCTCAACGATTTCACTTACATAGCTGGCATGGATGGAGTGAGGTGCACCACTGGCATAGTGAGTGAATTTTCCTGTCTTAGGATCTAATCGCTCCAATCCTCCATCCAGGGTACCAATCCAGATTTGACCTTTGGAATCTTCAAACAATTCCCAGATACTATCATCCGAAATACTGTTTTTATCGGTAGCCTGATGACGATAGGTTATAAACTTTTTTCCATCAAAACAGCTTAATCCTCCATAATATGTTCCTATCCATAGCTTTTTTTCTTTATCAATCAGCAAGCTCACCACTACATTGCTGCCAATGCTGCCAGGCCCGCTATGGTAGGAGGTATAGGAATTGAGATTCCGATCAAAATAAATCAGTCCTCCTCCATTGGCTCCCATCCAGAGGTTTCCTTTTTCGTCTTCCACAAAACGGTTGAAGTCATTGTAGGGTAGCCCTTTGGGCATGGAACGGTTGGTCTGATAGAGCGGAAAGCGAAAGATATTCTCGTGGTAGTAATTCACGCCATCCTTATAGGTTCCAGCCCAGATGATACCTCTCTGATCTTTATACAGGCTGTTGATTGTATTCTGACTCAAACTTTTACTGTTGTCGGGATCATGGAGCAAATAGCTCATCTGCCAGTTTTGTTTATTGACCAGGTTAATCCCACCATGATCGGTTCCAATCCAGATCAGTCCCTGATTATCTTCTACAATACCCTGAATAATATTTGATTTGAGTCTGATATGTGGAGAATCTTTATCTGCTTTCAGAAATGTTCTGCTTTTTGTGTTGAAATAAAACGCTCCCAGATTAGCCCGCAGTACATACAGCCACAGATCGCCGTCACGATCAGCTATCAGATTAAAATTTTGACCATTCTGCAGGGCATGAGCCTTATAATCATCTCGTAAAGAAGTATTCTGATATAGGATTCGATAAGAAATCGGATCAAGCTGACATAACACACCACTCTTATAGACAATCCAGATCCTACCCTGTTTATCTTCCACAAATGAAGATATTTGTTGGTCAGGAGGGAGAGTAGCCTTGAGGCTTAAAGACTTGTCCGGAGAAGAGGAAAGGTCCAGGTGACTAACTTTCTTAGCTTCTTTTACCTGATAGACATACAACCCGGTGGTGCTGTGTATAAACCAATAGTTACCCTTACTATCTTTTACAATATCCCTCACAGCTCCGTCCGGAAGGGAAAACTGAGCAGCATATTGTCTTGTGTTGCGAATAAAATTCTCTTTGTCAGGGTCATAAATACATACACCTTCAATAGTAGTTACCCAAATCTTTCCGAGCGGATCTTCAAAAAGTTTGATAATATGGCTATTGAGCAAAGAGGTACTGTCACGAATCTGATGACGAAATACTTTGATAGTATGCCCATCAAACCGATTGAGCCCGGAAATAGTACCGAACCATAAGTAACCTTTACTATCCTTAAGAAAACATATAACCTGATTATTGGACAACCCATTGGTAGCGTCCAGCTTCATAAACCGATAGTGAGAAGAGGCATTCTGGACAGACGAAACAGAGGTTGGCTCAATGGCAATCTGGGAGAAACCGGAAATGATCCTGAAAGAGAAAAGCAGTAGTAAGATACAAATCTTCTTTTGCATCGGGTTTGTCTTGTAGATAGAAAAGTATACCAGGCTAATAGGATCCAATATACTATTTATTCATCAGATATGATACCCTATTTACAGAAATGGATCAAAACAGGGTTGGAAAGGCTACTATTTTTATCCTAAAATCGTGAGAATAGGTATTCTCAACACGGATGTAATAGAACTGCAGAAAAAGAAAAATCCATAACCCAACAAATGCGTTCTTTTGTACTATACTGATTACGAACCTTTTCAGATCCAGATTCTTGTAAGTTAGCCAGTTTGGATTCTGAAAGCGTTTACCTCAGTCACACCGATCTAAACCAACACTATAGTATGGGTACCTACAGGTATTTGCCAGTATTCAAACGACTGGCTTTTGTTTCTTTGTTGTTGCTTATGCCTGCAGGCTTGTCTGCCCAGAATGGTGCATCAGGCCAGGCATTGTTTCAGTTTCTGGGATCTTATTCCAGTCAGGGAGTACCTAACTATCTGGAAGCTCAGAAGGATGTGATAGATAGCCTGCAACTTAGGGATATTGCTGTGGCACTACCAGAAAGTAAACCTGTACCCCAATTCCATCCGGAATATATTGCAGTACAATCTGAAACAGAGCTCAAACTGACAAAAGAGGCAGATGTCTGGGTCACATTTGTCGGTGAGATGGCAGGATTCAGAAATGTACTGGGATTTTATACTTATGATCTAAACAATCCTCCTGCAACGGCGGATCAGATTATTGGCAAAACCGTTATTTTCCCCAATGTCTCCACCGCTGGAAGCGGAGGAGGATTGGCCATCGGAAGCAAGGTAAAAATAGGACACTTTAAAGCTAACACAGGTATAGGATGGTTTCTGATAGCAGATGGATGGAAAGAAAATGGAGTAGGAAGTGGTAATTACATTCTGTATTCCAATCCTGCCTTTAATCCGGAATCCAGCACGACAGATAAACCACATACAGTTTTGTTACACGACAAAGGGCGAAACAAGCTGATTCTGGGATTTGAAGATCTTCGGCGTGATCAGGGCAGTGACCAGGACTTTAACGATGTACTCTTTTCTATTTCAGCAAGTCCCTTTGAGGCTATTCAGAAAAACAATGTTATTTCTATTGCCAGTTCTGTTGTGTCGCCCATAAGTCAACCATCTAATCCCGTATCCGGATCAATGACTAATACAAACATTAATGATAGCTACAATACTAGTACAAATAATACTTCCAACTCTGTTAACAACCAGAATACTACTATAAGTAATTCCAACTCCAATAATACAACCCATACAACAAATACGAATTCCAACAACACAACAACAAACACCAATTCGAATAACACCAATGTAGTCAACAATACTACAACAATTGTAAACAATAACACAACCATTGTCACTACAGGTGGTAATATGAATGGAAGCAATGTAAATGGAAGTGGAGCTAGTAACAATACATCAACCAATAATTCATCGGATAATAAGCCTGCTCCGGGCCGCAATACTCCAGCAAATCCCACAAGACCGGGAAGATATGAGCCTGTGGCTTCAGGAAAGCCTAACACTACGTTTCCTGAATCCAATACCTCTGAATCTGTAGCTCTGCCATCTGGTATGTGTTCTCTGTATGGTTTTAATGAGGCTGATTTTAAGAAAACGTATAATCTGATACGTAGCAAACCTGTAGAAGATGTACGAGTGTCTACGCTCAGACAAGCAGCTAAAGGACGATACCTGACAATAGATCAGTCAGTCCAGTTATTACGCCTGCTCACTGTGGGAGAGCACCGTCTGGAAACAGCTAAGTATTTATATGACTATAGTTGTGAGAGACACAATTATTTTATGGTAAGTCAGGTACTGACAACAGCGAGTCATGAAAGAGAATTCAATGCCTTTCTGGAAAAGAAGAACCCATCTGTTGCACAAAGCCGTCCGGTCCCTCCTGTCAGACAAAGTGGAAGACCCAGAGGGTATTCATCGTCTGCCAGCAGTGCTATACCTCAGCCACTTCCTGGTTATACTTCGGATGCCTATGCACCCAATGCCTTTACTGATGCCGAGTTTGAAGTTTTAAAAAGTAATGTACAGCAACAAAGCTTTTCTGATACAAAACTTACCATTATTCAGCAAGCTGTGAAAAACCGCTCTCTGAGTACTGCCCAGGACATTGAATTGATGAATCTGATGTCGTTTGAACAGGATAAGCTTAAACTGGCAAAATGGCTGTATGACTTCACCTATGATCAGCAAAATTACTATAAGGTGAATGCTGCATTTTCATTTTCAAGCACTGTGGATGAGTTGAATAAATACCTGAACAGCAAATAATAAGCATTAACCATCCATTCTTCATGTAGTAACAAGTGGGGAATCGCACATGATAGCCAAGGCCAAATCGTTCAACTTGGCCTTGGCTATTTGTATTTCCAAGAAGTGAAGTAGAATATACCCCACAAACAATGTCTTATCTGAGTATATCAAAGACAGATAGTGTGTTGCAGTTATCTATGGTCTTATTGGCATTGGTAGTATTGGTATCAAAATTGACTACCACCAACTGATTCCCTATCACAGCCAGATCACAGGGACAATCCAGTTCTGCCCCACAAGCAGCATCTTTATTTGACCATAATATCACCAACTTCTTCTCGGTCAGACTATACTGTAGAATGCTATTTTCCAGAAAATTAGCAATCAGCAACGAGTTAGACTTTTTGTCAAAGAAAATACCATCACATCCTACCAGTTCAGCTTGTTTGAGAACAGGTATAATAGCAGGCATCTGAGAGTTTTTGTCAAAACTGATTTTGATTAATTTGCCATCACTGAAATTTCCTACATACAGATTTCCATTCCGATCAAAATCCATCCCATCAACTCCTACTCCATCGGTAGTAGCATCATCGAGTTGCATTTCATATACCAGATAATGGGCTCTATTCTGTGGATTGAGTAATATAGTTTGTTTGGCAAGCTCACTAATGAGGAAGCGATAAATTCCACTTTTTCGGGCGTGATCCGTCCAGGCATCCGTTATATAAATATATCCGTTATAGAATCTTAGACCATTGGCAACCTGCAATCCGGATACAACCGTTTCAATTTTTTGAATAGTCCCCTTTTCAAGCTTGGCACGAAGGACTCTGGATGCCTGTTTGCCAGAGGCAAAGTTTTGATTGTCTGCAATATATAAATAACCGTCTGACCCGATAGCCATACCCATTGGGTGTACTTTACCTGTGAGAGGGTTTTTGGGAAGAGAAGTCCAGGTGTCCAGTATTTTCCCTTCCGGACTGAGCTTTATAATTTTGGCCCCAAACCGATCATAGGTAGTAGCATTGGTAACAGAGAGATAAAAATTACCTGATTCATCAAATGCCATAGCGTCAGGAGTCATACAGGTGCTATCAAGCTGGACAAATAATCTGGGCTTACTTAGTTTCATGCCTGTCTGTGCCAGTATCTTACCCGTAATAAAGAGAAGTAAAAGGAACCCTGTCCACAGAAGTTTTCTTGAAAAAGTTATTGCCATGGTAGTTGTAGTAAATCGGATAGACAATCAAAAAAAAACTTTGGTCCTGTTGGTAAAGAAAGAAATTGATTTACTCTCAGATTCTCAACACAATCTGGCTGAAAGGTTAAATTAATTACCTGAAAGGCAGACTCTTGTGTGATAGCTATTAACTTCTCATGATCATTTCACATAAATCAGTTACCAGTTCGGTCAGCAGCCATTTAGTGTGCTTTCTTATCTCCTGTTTTGTCAATACCCGGCTTGTTACCATCCATTTTATTGCTATCAGGTTTGGTATAGGTTATGCCTGTATCTTTGCTGTTTGGGTGCGTACCAATCCTGGCCTTGCTCATCCGTTCTATCTGAGTAATTGTTTTGTGCCTACCGTCTCTGTTAAAATCATTTCCACCGAGCTCCCCTGCAAGATCCTCCTCTGTAAGAGTGCTATTAACATACAGGGCCTGGGTAGGAAAAGCAAGACTACTACCACTTGCCCGAACAGTATCAATCATTTGCAAAAGCAAACTTTCCTGATCGACAAGAAATGCATTGTAATCCTTGGCAAGTACATACGCAAAAATTTCCAGGTTCAGCGCCTGTGATCCGATACCTACAAAGCGGATACGAGCTGATTCTTTATCAATAGTTGGATAAGCCTTTAAGGCAGCATCCAGCTCTGTGAGTATATACCGGATCTGATCAGGGGTTGTTTGAAAATGCAGGGCTATTACCGGGTGAAACCAGAAGCGATCCCGATGCGCATAGTTTTCAATTCGTTGTGAAGAAAATTCTCCATTGGGAATAGTTACAATCGTGCGATCCAGTGTTCGGATACGGGTTGATCGCATCCCGATCTGCTCAACCGTACCCACCGTCTCCCCTACTTTACAAAAATCACCCACACGAATAGGTTGGTCTACAATAAGGGCTACACTTCCTACAAAGTTTTCTACTGTTTTTTGTGCACCCAATGCCAGTGCAATACCTCCAATACCCAGAGCTGCCAATCCTGTAGTTACATCAAAGCCGAGAGTATACAATATAGCGATCAACCCAAATGCTACAATAGCCGTTTTGGCTACGCGACTTAGAAACAATACGGCAGAAACCGCTGCCATATTTCCACGACGGGCGATACGCCTTTCGCTAAATTGAGTAAAAACAACTGTGACGCGCCAGAGCAACAATATCACAGCTACCATTCCGATGACTGTGGTGATTTCACCAAGGCGCTGCCGGATGATAATAGAGATATCTGCCATCTGGACGAGTGCCCCAAAAAACCATACTGCAATGAGAATCCGAAATGGTAACCCCAAGGCTTTGACCACACCTGCTGTAGGCTCCTGGCTGGCCTGAGTCCAGGCAAAAGGAAGCAGATAGATAATGACTCCTGTTAACAGCCAGGCCAGCAGATAGGCTATTACTGCCAACACCAGCAGAGCTAGCCAATAGCCAATGGGAACAGATGCCAGAGTATGTTCTCTTAGGTAAGCCGGCAACCATCTGTCAACTAATGGAGAGGCCTGTTCAGGTTGGTAAGTAAGCAAAATTTTAGCAATGGTCTGGGTAGAAAGTAACCAGATTGGGGCACCATCTGGGCCCTCTTCCTTTTCAAGCAGTAAATCAAAGGTTTTTCCTGCCACGGTAGCCTTTCCAACCTTTTCCAGATTAGGTGCCAGATTGTCGGTAAGTGAACCGTCATATTCATCACTGATCCATGAATAAGGCAGCAAGTTACCATTCGCATCCAGAATACGTTGCAACCTCTGTGCTAATTCAACACTATCAATGCTAGCAGGAGCGTTAGCAGACTTAAGTACTTTGCCTTGTTTCCGTGTTGTCCGTGTTTTGGCATTCGACATTTGGTCATCAGATAAGCCGAGGATTGCGTGGTCTATTTTCAAATAACGGGAAGCCCGGCTATAATTTTTTGCCCCAACCGCTTCCAGAAATCCTGCAACTGTACCACGGGGATTACGTCGGCCTAGCGAATCTTCTTCCCATTCTGGTTGTGTTTTCAAGCTGTCAGCTGTATCTGATCCTATTCCTGGTATCTGTGCAAACGTTGGGATAAAGCATACAGATGACAGGATTAGAAAGAGCCAGAAAGAAGTTCCAAATAACCTATTTTGTAGCTTAGAAGGCTTTAATTGTTTCCATGCCATCGGAAGTAAGCCGGTGAAGTCAGCAGTTTGTCTGTACGGCTTTGGAGTAGAAGTACATTTTTTCAGATCAGGTATTTTCATCAAAACAGACTTACAGGTTTGTATCAAAGATTGTATGGTTACTACAGATTGCTGTCTAACTAACCTATGTATTACAGGTAAGCCAGATTATTCCTTTGCAACCCTTGTATATGCAGCTATTTATTCTGCATGTTGGAGTAAAAATTGATGCCACCAGCTTGTTCTGTATTTTTGAGGTTGGTTTTTCCCTATTCTGTTGATAACATAAAACACCCTATCCTAAATAGGTAGCTTTACATTGTATTCATATACATTGAAGTTGTTTAGGGTAATTTTTAATGAAGCTCAACGAGCAGACTTTATAGCTTTATAAAATCATGTCAAATAACTTCACTAACAAATATATTCCATTATACTCTGACATTATCAACGCATGCTGAAACTATCATAATGAAAGTGTGCATTTTCAAAATGGTACTGTTTTAAGTCTTTTTTAAGACATTTCGCAAATTTCTCTGGACCACAGAACCATATACTCACATTTGTAAAATCACTAACCACCTTTTTAAGTATGTCTGCTGTGAGATATTCTCCCTTTGAAGAGTTTAAAGAATAAAAACGAATTCCATTTTTTTTGCATAGTTCCATTATAGAGGAAGGATATTGACTAGCTAGTTCTCCCCGTGTACAATACCAGAAATCAATAGGCTTGTCTGTTCCTCTATGAAGAGATAAGTATTCCAGTTGTGCCATGAATGGTGTAATTCCTATACCTGCAGCAATCCAGATCTGCCGCTGACAAGAATCTTTAAACGTAAAGTTGCCATAAGGCCCTTCTATAATAACCCGTTGTCCTATGTAGATATGACTGGGCAATTCTCTAGTAAATACTCCCATTTCTTTGATTGCAAATCGCAAGATAGGATCTCCGTTTGTAAAAGAAGCAATAGAAAAAGGATGTGGTTCGTTATCATGAGCAAATTGTAGAAAAACATATTGCCCTGGAGTATAACTCAATGGTCTGTCTGTTGTTTTCAATTGAATATCTAATATACCCATTCTATGCTGATCAATAGCAGTAATTATTGTCTGTACTTTGCGTGATTGCCCTATCTGTTGAAACAATGCTATACAGGCTGCCACACAACCTACCACCAGCATGATACCTAATATATAGAATGCTGGACTCTCTAACCAATGTTCTTTTAAGGGAGCAGTAGCGGCATGATAGGACAGTAATAGAAAAACTACTGGAAATAGTTTATGAGAGCGACGAAAAAAACGATAGGGAATTTTAGTAAATATGGCAATAGCAATGAGCACAATAAACACATAAAAAAATACCTCAGCCAGTAAGACCCCACTCTGAAACAATGTAATCTCCAGTTCTGAAAACTGACTTCCATCTGTCAATTCACCCGGATTAGAAATAATACTAAGTTCTACCAACCAATGAGGTACTTTTTCTGTGGACCAATGCAATACTGCAAATAAAGTTGAGAATATTCCAGTCCACTTGTGCACGATATAGGTCTTGTCTAATCCACCTGTCAGGTTGGTGATATATTCAACGCGTATGGAAAGAATCATTGATAAAACCATCAGTGATATAGTACACATACCTGTCACATAGACTAACTGTTCCCGTACTTCCCATCCAGATTGATCTTCCAGCAAATGCATTGGTCCTGGAGATACAATATAAATCAGGCATCCGGTTAGTAGTGCTCCAACTATCAATTTTGTGCTTGTATTCATTGACGTTGTTGTTTTTGTTTAGACAAAAGTAGACAAGCACATAGAGATAGACGATAACATTTGTTATCAAATCCAGTTACAATATCTTTTCGAAATTTTGCTTTTGACACAGTTTATACAAAATCACAGTCATGCATGGATAAAGGAAATAAAACAAAACAGCCTTACTTAGAAGGTCTAAGTAAGGCTGCTCAGATATAAATTATGACAATTAACGTACAATGAGTTTGCCTTGTTGGGTATTCGTTCCATCTGTAATCAGAATTATATATAATCCTGCTGGAAGTGATCCTAAGGTCAATGGCAATGCATTATCTCCAAATACATGTATTTGCTGCAGGAAAGTACGGCCAGTCATGTCTTGCACATAAATCTGGGTTTTCTTACCCTTAAATCTATCTGATGAGAGTAAAATAGACTGATTGTATGAAACCGGATTCGGATAAATACTCAATTCTGTATTTACCACTGGTGTTTCAGCAGAAATCCTTGCTCCAGGACTTTGTGGGAACAACACTGTTTTAGGGATAATGTAGGTTGCCAGTCCACTTCCATGTCCAGGATTGGACGTACCTGCAATGCTGCTATATAATTCTACGCCACTGGCATCGAAACCTGTACTATGAAGTAACTCTATTGAATAATACCCTGCAGAAGGAAAACTTACCCGTGCACTTCGCGTACCAAATGACCAGTTTTCTTCATTGGTCAATACTTGTGTGTTATTCACTGTCAAAGCCATAAAGCCTTGAGAGCTGACAGCAAAATCTACTTCAATAGTAGAGTTACCAGATTGTATATCATGCTCAGCTTTGATTTGAATATAACCACTCAAACGGAGAGTAGATGATTCAATTGCCTCTGATGGTGCTCCAGTTCCATCACTTCCCAACCATACATTCCAGTTGGCTGAGTTGGAAGTAGTTGCACCTGAGGGATAATCAATATTGGTAGCTGTAAAGGAGAATAAAGGTGTTTTCCCTGCAATGGCTGCACGTGCAGGACTTACACCATAACCAAACTGAGTGAAAAACTCTCCTTTTAGACCTGTGCCAGCAGTTGAATTAGTACTGGTTTTTACAGACAGAGCAGTACTGGCAGCTGACGTATTACCTGCCGCGTCTTTGGCCTTAACAGTCATGGAATAAGTTGTGTTTGCCGTCAGTCCTGTAACAGAAAAGTTGGTAGTGGTAGAGGTACCAATAGAAGTGCCGTTTCTAAATACTTCATAACTGGTCACTCCAACATTGTCTGTAGATGCTGTCCAAGCCAAGGTAAAACTAGTAGTGGTAATGGCTGATGCAGTTAAGTTGGCTGGTACACTTGGCGCTTGTGTGTCTGTAGTGGAAGCACCAGATTCATAAGCGCCTATATCTATTGCACCACCAATCGGACGTGCTTTGTATTCCTGGTCAGTACTGGCAGCATTAGTTGTTGTCCCTGCATTGATTGCCGGACTACCTGTTGCCAATCCGAAATAGTTACTAAACTGAGGATTTACTGTGTTTATAGAACCTATACTAGTAGTAGCATTAACGAATCGCACATACGATTGATTGTTTAATTGCTGTACTTGATTATCTGAAGGTAAAGTTCCTTCCTGTGGTGCTCCGTTAACCATTTTTCCCGCAGGTCCGATAATCAGGTTGTTGTGAACATCCGCATCTGAGGGAACCAGCATTGCATACCCTCTTGCATTCGAATTATCCATAACAACAATGTTATTGTAAACCTTAGAACCTGCACTCACATCCATATTCAGATCTCCATTCCACCCAAATGCATAGTATTTTGATAGTTCTGTATTATTGTGGTATAATGTATTATTACGCACTGTAATGTTGTCACTATGATAGATATGAATTCCTCGGCCTCCATTATTGAAAGATAAGTTATTTTCTAACAAACTTGGATGACTGTACCCACCAGTTTGTCCACCACCTTGCTCATTTTCAAAATCATCTAATATAATGCCATTGCCATCTACTGGAGTATCATAACCTTGCAGTGGATAGGTACAGATATTCTCAAAACAGATATTGTTGCGGACAATAATACCCCAATCGCCTGTTACATAGCCAGCTGTATATTTAGGATGATAGATAGAGATACCACTTCCATTAGGATTTCCTGTATTTTTGGCATTGTCACGAATAATATTGTTTTCGATAACGAAATATTCTCCATTATTCAATTGGATGCCAGATGATCCAATGTCATGCACAAAACAATTTTTTACGGTTATATAATAGCTGTCGACTGCTAGAATACCAAAGTAATAGCTGCTAGTTGGAGTTTGAAAGGTTACTTCCAGTCCATCCAATACAACTCCTTTGGAATTGTTCATAAAAATAGCACTTCCCCCTGAAATGCTTTGAATAATGGCTTTGTGCTTATTGATAGCCTGGATTGTTACGACATTGGTTTTAGATCCATTTTTGTTGTTGATTAGAATTTCGCCTTCAACATAAATCCCATCATTGATATTAACAACATCTCCAGGTTGGGCAATTGCGCAGGCTTTAGTTATAGTTTTGAAAGCCCCTGATGAACTATTAGACGTACCTGTATTACTATCATTGCCATCAGTACGAACATAATAGCTGGTTGCTAAGGAACTAGCTAAGCCCCAAAGAAATAAAATTAGGGTTGTTAAAAGTGTTTTCATGTGAAAAAGGTTGTAAAGATTGTAATACATATAATCAATTTATACCGGAGGTGAAATGAAAAAATACGAGTCAGCTTTAATAAAAAATGACTAGTGTTGCATTATATATCTATCCTTTTAAGGATATTTTTTAGAGAGGCAATATGCAAGAGTATAAGTATTGCTGAAAGATAAACAGATAAAGGATAACCCATTTGTGGCCAAACAATCCCCAATCTCAATAAAGGAACAAAAGTAGTTGTATGCATAATGAAAATACATTAAATGAAGTACCAGAAATGGACCGGGCTGTTTTGGATCTGAAAATCGTAAAAAATCTATGCCACACTCACTCAATTTCTTCCACAAAAATACCAGATTACTAATGATTTGCATTAGTAATCTGGCAATAAAAATGGATTAAGATGCTTCTCAAACTATCTGTAAAAAAGAGACATCATCCATAAATTCACAGGCGTCTCATCTGGAATTATTATAGCACTTGTTGGGATTGGCGGTTCGGTTTAAACAACTGACTATGCGATATTTTTTTAATCTTTTAGTGATTGGTTGAGTAAACGTATGGGTAGTATTGACTTCAGTATATCTCATTGCCATTCACTTCTCGAGTCAGTTTGGTAAAGCCAATCACTTTTCCATCTTCATCATGCAGAGCAGTTATAAGAATGCTGCCCCAAAAAATAGTGCCGTCTTTTTTAAGTCGTCTACCAATATGACGGGCACGGCCTTCTTTCTTGGCTAGTTCTATCAATTGTTCAGGCAAACCAGCTTGTCTGTCCTGAGGCATGTAAAATAATCTAAAATTCTGGCCAATGATTTCTTCTTCTTTATACCCTTTAATTTTTTCGGCTCCTTTGTTCCATGTTAAAATTGTTCCATCAATATCCAATAAGATGATTGCATAATCCTGTATTTCTGAAATCATCTTTTTATGCAATAGCTCCAGACGTTCTTTCTTTTCCATTTATTGCTCGTATTTGATGTTTGACAATAGCCTAGTATTAAAATAAATATTTACAAATTTGTACAACAAACAAAGTCTAAGGTATAATAAAGTTAAACAGAGAACAAAAGTACTTTATTGTTTTTGGTTGGACTCAGCAACTCATTCTGATAAGACATACACTCTCTCGAACCAGAAAACCATTTTTCGTATCCTACCTGTTAATTTGTACTCTATCCAAAATCAGTTAAACAGATTTTTCAATAAACAGAAAAGTTGAAAAACTTACTCCTAACAAAGGTATACAATTACACCTATTTGTGTAAAAATGTATGCGCCTTATTGACCATATTTAAACTTTTGCCTACAAAACCTGATTCACAGACAAGCAATGGAAAGTCTATCGTATTAACAGCTACAGCAATTTTTCATTTGTATGAAAAGCAAACAATACTTTTTAACTTTGTTTTCAACAAACCAAAAAATTTGTCTATTTATGAGTTAGACACCAGTTAAAAAAACAATATGGCTAACAGAGCATATCTATACAGTGCAAACAAAGAATTGACCCGACTACGAGATTTATCGGAATGGAGAAGTGAAATACCATTGTTTTATAAAATAATTTTGGGCTGTGACACGCAATTGGCTGATTCAAAAATATGGGACTATGAGCACCCAATAGGGATAAAAGGTGATTTTGACAAAGGGCTAAAAAAATTTTACCATTTTTTAACTTACCTACAAACCCAGGCAAATCTGAATACAGAAGCACTAGCAGGATTTAAGCAAGAAACAATGGATTTCTTTGAGAAATACAAGGAAAGAGAACAGGAATTGTTTTTTTTGGAAGGTGGAGAAGTTTTTGATTTGATAGCAGATATTGAGCCCATTGAAAAACAGAATGAGTCACTTTATAAAGAAATTGTTTCCATTTCAGTTGAAATTGATGAGATTCTGGATAAAAAGCCCAGCAATGTATTTGATTTTAAACATTCACCTTGGTTAACTGAGTTAAAAGAAGATACAAGTTTGTTATCTGTATACTGGACACATGTAACCTATTTCTCATTCAATAAATCTTAGCATCTTGTCTAACCTATCAGGATTCTGAAGATACACTACAACATAGATCGGATGTTGTAGTGTATCCATACTTACCAGAAAGCAACATCCTCTCACTCAAAAACAGGGTATTATATATAGAACTTATCCAACAACTGCTTACATGCTGTAATACTTGTCATTATCAACTGGCTGTTTTGAAGCTTTTTCGTTTCCTGTTATCTGATTGAGGTTGTTTTCAATCGTTACTGCAATGGCCGTCATTGGAGTATCGGTAGGACGGTTCTCAAAGGGGTCCTGCATGAGAATGGCTGTCTTTTCGATCATGATAAAAAGCAGTGGTATCAGCATGGTCAGCACCATTTCAGGTACATCCCCCACTTCTTCTAACCCAAAAGGGAGCGCAGTCAGAAAAACATAAATGATAAAGTGAATCAGCACTGTATAGGATTTAGGGAAAACCGTGTTTTTAATCCGTTCACACTTCCCCATTGCATCGGTTAATCTAGCTAAGGTTGAGTCAAGCTGGACCTGTTTGTTGGGGTCGAGCTTGTAGTGATTGCTTACCAGTTTTAACTCTTCCGAATGTTTTTCCAGTAGTAAGTTAGGGATATTACTGCTTGGCAGTTTTTCTTTATCCAAAAGCTTATGCTTGTCCAGATAAGCAGTTACCTGACTGGAAAAAGGCAGTCTTCGCAGCGATTCTCCTAACGCATAGACCCATATAATCTGTCGGTCTTTAAAACTGACTATGTGTTGATCTATCTGTGCCTGTGCTAAGTCATCATCAGGAAGAAATTGTCTGATCTGACGAATCAATGTGCGGCTGTCATTTACAATGCTTCCCCAGATAATGCGTGCTTCCCACCAACGTTCATACGATTGCGATGTTCGAAAAGCAAGCAAGAGCGATATAAGTGTGCCAATGATTGCCGCTACTGAAATAGGAATCGATACTGCATGGAGATACTTGTAATGATGAACAATCAGCGACAAACTGCTATAAACAAAAATGACAAGTATATCATATTTGATTAAATTAATGAAATACCCAATGGAAATCGGCCGGTTTAATAACATAACTGATCGGAAAACATGACGGATCTGATTGTATAACTGATAAAACGGAAGATTAAACTTCCTGAGTCAGATCATAGATTTCCTGAATGGAAGCAAGCACTTTAGGTAAATCAAATTTCAGATCAATTAGCCGACCGGTAGAGACATCAAAGACCCAGCCGTGAATTTGTGGGTATTGGTTCTTCAGATACGATTTTTGAACCACTGCCATTTTTAGCACATTGATGCATTGCTCTTCCACATTAATTTCAACAAGTCGATTGTAACGTTGATCAGGATCTTCAATGGCATTGAGTTCATCTTTGTGCAACCGATACACATCCCGGATATTGCGTAGCCAGGCATTGAGCACACCCAAATCCTTGCTTTCCATGGCTGCTTTCACTCCACCACAGAAATAATGACCGCAGACAACAATGTGTTTCACCTTTAGGTATTCCACTGCATAGGCAACAACCGATTGCGAACTGTTATCGTTGTTTGGAACCAGGTTGGCAATATTACGATGAACAAACATTTGCCCAGGCTGGGTTCCGGTCAATTCCTCAGCAGTAACGCGGCTGTCACTGCAACCTATATAAAGGATTTCGGGAGATTGCCCTTTTGAGAGGTGTTCAAAAAAATCGCTTTGACTAGCTTTTTTTTCTAAAACCCATTTGCGGTTATTCTCAAAGATTTCATCGTACAAGGCCATAATAAGTTGATTTATAGTGGTTAAATAAAAAATCCCGGTAAATCCTTTCAATTCAATCCTGAAAGATAGGTTGTGTTTCCACCCAAAGTAAGCAGATTGTCATGTTTTGCCAAATGCCCTACCTGTTAGGTCAGTTTTTCTATCAACCATTTCGATTAGTTTTTGGAGCTATTCTGAAAACTAATTGACGATTAGCAGCAATGTACGCTGAATAGCTAATGAACGTTTACAACTTTCGCAACTTTTTTCATAAAGTCGTGAAAAAAATCGTTTTGTACACATTATTGTCCCCCTTTTTCTGTCTATGTCTATCAAGCCGTTTGTTTCAAAGTTAAAGATAAAGCAATACCAAAACATACAATGAATGACAGATGGGAAGATTCTTCCATAAAAGTACTGACAGTGCAGTCCATAAAAGATTTTTCTAAAAGGCTCTTACTGGTAGTTCGAGGCGCTCAAAGGTGATGGTACAAAGTAGGACAGTCTTACTATATACCTTGCCAGGATAAGCTAGCATTAGTTATGGACTTATTGTTACCAAGGAAACGTTTGTTGAATTTTTGTTGAATTATAGATAGTACGTCAGTTTTACATTTAGTCTACTTCTTCCATCAAAAAACAGATACATTTGTTAGTCAAAATAAAGATCAGATCTGGTATAAGTTAGTAAACTACAAATGTTTAAATGAAAGCGAAGGGTTATGTATGTGCCATTGTGTCAGCCATCACGTATGGGCTGATCCCATTATTTATTTTACCAATCAAGCAAATTCATTTTTCGTTAAATGTAGCCTTATTCTATCGGTTCTCTATATCAGCCCTTTTTCTACTCATTTTGCTGAAGTATACAAAAGAGAGCCTGCGAATTAACCGAAGCGAACTCATGACGTTCGTGGTGCTTGGAGGCTTATTTGCCATGAGTTCAGACTTTCTTTTTTTGGCTTATGATTATCTTTCTGCGGGAATAGCCTCTACGATCCTATTTGTTTATCCTGTCATTGTAGCCTTGATCATGGCTATTTTCTTTAAAGAACGCATCACTTTAGTTACGGCAATCTCACTCATTATCACACTGGCAGGTGTGTATATCCTGAGTACCAAAGGTAGTGCGTTTGACATCAACTTTACAGGTCTTTCCATTGCTCTTTCAAGTGCACTTTGCTATTCATTATATATCGTAAAGGTAAATAAATCCAAAGTGAGAGCTTCCGGAGTTAAAACTACTTTTTTTTCACTTTTATTTTCTGCCATGTATTACCTTTTGAAGTCACTACTTTGGAAGGAATCGTTGCTATTACCGAATGTAAATCTACTGCTCGACATCACTATCTTCGGTTTGTTAACATCGGTCATATCAATCACAACACTGGTATACGCCATTCGCTACATTGGATCAACCCCCACAGCCATTCTGGGAGCACTGGAACCAGTAGTGGCTGTTTTGATTAGTGTGCTCTTATTTCATGAGTTGCTGACACTTCAACTGATCATCGGTATCATCTGTATTCTTGCAGGTGTCCTGATCAGTATCGTCTTTTCCGGGAGTAAAGATAGTGAGGAAGCGAAAAGAGAGGTAAGTCTTTAATTCTAGTTTGCGCTTGATTCAAGGCAAACTATTTTTTTATAAGTGTACGAGAATTCGTTCGAATAACAGAGAAATTGGATATAATTCACTGCATTTTTTATTTTGAATAGAACTCCAATCATTTTTGCTTTTGACCGGAGTTCTGATTTTTTTCTTTGCTGCGCATAACACACTGCAAAAAATTTCTTGAGCAGAGTTCACTGCAAACAATATGTTTTGGGAATTAATCTCAAGAGTAAGAGTTATCATACATCCAGAACATTACTCAAAGAAGCAAGTGTATATCGAAATTCAAGAGTAGGTCCCTTCCCCCTTTTCTTTTGTAACTTCTCTGCTTATTCTTTCGTCATTTACTGTAAATATACTTTCAGTAATTATTGCAACATTTCTAGTCCATTTTCACTATAACAATGAGCACATTTTCCTATTTTTGTTTCACCAGCATTTAGATTTGTTGTTTTTTTGACCTTATACTACAAAATACAACGATTCATTTATTTAGTTCCTGCCCATCAACACTTTTATGATCCATCTGCTATAATTATTGAGTATAACAGATTGCAAACTAACAAATAAGGAGTATATCTAAAAAACTATGAAGCCACCTAAAACCAGTTCAACGCCTAAACGTCCGGCCCGCCGTAAAACAGATGGTCAAAAAAATAAACAAGCTCAAGCTAGTGTCTTGGGTAAAAGTTCCATAGAAGAAAAAGATGAGGCTATTATCAAACCTATAAATATCAACGCCAGCATTCTTAAACGTTGTAAACAACACGCAAAAGAGTTAGGGATCAAAACACTAAAAGAGTATACAGAAAATGCTTTACTTTATTTTGTTAAAAATGGAATGAATCCCTGTGAGCGGCTACATAGTGAAGAAGTGTCGAAGGAGGTAGTGCGTACGCGTAACCATATTTTCTCTTTTCTTCAAAAGCAGGAAGAACAGTATGTATTACCTTTATATAAGGAGGTATTGACGCAAGGGAAGAATGCTGAGCAGTCAGTAGATACAATGCTTGAGCAGATGGAAAAGATGATTGTACTTTTGTTTCGGATTCAACAGATGATACATGTATCTACATCAACTATGTTGCATGTGAGTGACCTTTCAGCAGAAACTATCGATGAGATTAAAGCAAAGAATCAGGCTTTTGTGGAAACACATGTAAGTGAGTTTATGAAAAAGATGGAATCAGATCAAAAATAAACTGGTAACTATAATAGTTATGCGTTATAAGAGATAATGAAGGGTAGCTGGGTATTTTTCGTTAAGATTAACTTGTATTGGCTATGATCAGTAAAGTATTAAAAGCTCAATCAGATGGCAAGCCTACCAGTAAAGCGGCCAGTAAACGCGGCTCAGTATATGATAACAAGGGGTCGGCTGCCCGCCTTGTTAATTATATGGAACACGAGGCAAAAGAACAGGGAGAAACCGGAGCCTATTTTTCACAGAACTCAGATGAAATTCAAAAGCAAGAAGTAATTGCTCAGATTGATGGAAATGTAAATGGACTTAAAAAGGAAGACAGCAAGTTTTACTCTCTTATTATTGCTCCAAGTCAAACAGAATTATCGCATATTGGTAGTGATAGCCAAACTCTAAAGGCATATACCCGTCAGGTGATGGAAAACTATGCAGCCAATTTTACGTTTGCTGGTAGACAGAGAGTAGTAAGCACGGATGTCCTCTGGTTTGCTATCATTCATCGTGAACGAGACTATAGTGGTTCAGACCCAATGGTTCGGGAAGGAAAAGCCCGATCAGGAGAACGTAAAAAAGGAGATCAGACTCATATTCATATTATTGTATCCCGAAGAGACAAAGCACAAACAGTAAATCTTACACCAACAGGAGCAAAAACCCGATTTTCAATTAAGTCGTGGCAAGAGAAGAATGCTGGTGACTTTCAGCAATTGTATGGCTATACCCAACAAACACATTTTCCTAACGATGTCTATAAAGCAGATAAACTAAGTGAACGTGTACAAGCCTTTGTTACAAAACATGAACTAGAGGATTATTTATCTATTGATCGTATTGTATCAATAGGAAAAGAGCAGGACTTTGGCCGCATATTTTATCGTAATCTCAATATGTTGGAGAGCTCCATTGAAAAAGGGATACGGCTCAGAGATCCCTATAGTGTTCTTGAGAGAAGAAATGTACACAAAAAAAATGTAAAAGAAAGTGTCAATCAACCAGACGCTAAATCGGAAAGAAGTCTGAAAAAGCAAATAATTCGCTTACGATCAGACTATCTCAAAGAACATGGTGTAGTGTTGACTGAACTGGATTTGCCTTCTGAACTTATTAAGAAAGTGTATAATGAGCATACCCATAAGTGGAAATTCTATCAGAATCTGGATATACTGACAACAATTCTTTTGAAGAGCGGAAATGTACCCGGCGATGTTGAACAACAACTCAGTCAGTTAGCCAGCTCTGAAGAAATAGAGTTATATATTCAATCTCACAAATCAAAAACAAAAGATCAAACTCAAATAGCTCTAGACACGACAAGTAAGAAAACATCTGATCCAACAAGAGAGACAATTTTCGAAAATAAATTGCCTGATGAAATTGGAGTTGATAGTACATTACAAAGTAGTTATATGGCCAGGCTTTCTAAATTGCAGGGAGCTTTACAGATAGCCAGTAACACAGACGGTATAGAAAATATTGAATGGGGGACCAGACCTTCACACAAACGCAAAAAGTTCAATCGACAGAACCAATCTGGTTATGAAGTCGAAAAGTAAGCAGTTATCAAGAGCCGTCAAAACTGTAGTCAGATATATAATCGCACTACAGACATTCTTTCTATTTACTATATGCCTGATGACACAAAATTAATATAAATACACCAACCCTCTACGATTTACTCAATCCTCCCTCTATAATATCTACTTTCTTCTATTGAATATACGTTGGAAAGTGTATGTTTGCACCATAAATAATAGAATTTTTTAGACAAAATATTGACTATTTTCTATAGCAATACATATGGTGGGGAGATTTTGCATAAGAGTAGTTATTTTCTGTATAGGTTTACAAAGCGTATGTGCCCAGTTTCATCCCAAAAACCTTGTCAGACACTGGACTAGTAAGAATGGACTTTCACAAGGAGTAGTAAACAGCATCACTCAGGATCAGCAGTCACGTATGTGGTTTGCCACTGAGGATGGATTAAATCAGTTTGATGGCTATTCCTTTCGGGTATTTCGCTATAACCCGGACTCAAAGATTAGTATTGCAGACAACTTTATTCAAAGTCTGTTCACAGACTCCGAAGGCACACTCTGGATTTCTTCCCGAAAAGGGTTGTTACAATTTGATGCAACACATGAAACCTTTCTGCACTATCAACACGACTTTGGCACCTATCGGCAACACGCATATAATGATGTCAGCTTTATTACGGAAGGGAGTGCACATAACCTATGGATAGCCTGGTATGGAGGAGGCTTTGCCTCTTTTGATAAGAAAAGCAAGAAATTCACACCCTATATTCCTGAAACTTATCCGGAATTGCAAAATACCAAAACAATAAGCTTATTGGAAGATAAGTTTGGTCTTTTATGGGTAGGGACACAACAGGGGGGGCTGGAAGTATTTCAGGTAAGCGGTGGAAAAGTTATAAAAAAGATTTCAGCCCTTTCAACTCCCAAATTCCAATCTGCCAATGTATATTGTTTTGAGGAAGATAAAGCAGGCAATATCTGGATAGGTACCAGTGTGGGGTTGGCAGTGTATAAAAGACTTGAAAATAAATTTTTCTTCTTTGACTCTCCTGAAACTTCTATTGCTTCCATTCCTGTAAATTCTCTTTTGATTGACTCAGGAGAAAACCTATGGATTGGCACATTGGCAGCAGGTATCTATCAGCTTGATTTACGTCAGCTTCAAACGCGGCCACTGGAAGAGTGTAAGTTTATCAGTATGAAGACTATTGGCTCATCAGATATTTCCATACTAACGATTCAGTCTATCTATGAAGACAAAGACAAAAATATCTGGATAGGAACCTATGGGGATGGAACGTATCTGGTTAGTAACAGTAAGGAAAACTTTGTACGTGTAGAAAAAAACATGTATACCAGTTCAACTACCAGAAAAGTGCCTTTTTATGGTATGTGCTATGACCCTGAAGGAAACTTATGGCTGGGTACGGATGGTGATGGCATCTATAAAACTGACTTATATGGCCGTACACTAAAGCATTTTATAGCAGGTAAAGGTGCTGGTAAACTTACTGACAATGCTATTCTAGCAGCTCTTTGGGATGCACAGGGACGTTTATGGCTGGGGTCTTATGCTCATGGTATATTTTTATATAATCCAGCCAACGATTCCTTTGTAAACTATCAGTATCTGACTGAGGATCCGTTAAAACAGGGAGGCAATGATATTCGGGTAATTTTTCAGGACTCACGAAATCGCATCTGGATTGGCACCAATCGCGGAGGGCTTTGCTTGCTGGATGAAAAAAATAAAACCTATTCCAACCTTCCTTATTTTAGAGGAGCATTGCGAGAAGGCGATGTACGTTCCATCACAGAAGATCAGCAGGGAAATCTTTGGATTGGCTTTTATGGTGATGGAGTTTACTCTTACAATCCATCTACTCGTTTATACAAGCGTTATTTCACTGATTCTCCTGAAAAAGAACAGATCAAAAGTGACATTGTCTTTGCCATTAAATCTGACAGAAGCGGAAGAATCTGGATGGGAACAGGCGGTAGTGGATTATGTGTATTTGATCCTCAACATAATACACTCAGACGGTATAGTGAGAAGAATGGATTGGCTAATAATACGATCTATTCTATTTTGTGTGATAAGGACGAAAATATATGGGTTAGCACTAATCTGGGTATATCAAAATTTGACAGGTCTCAGCATGTGTTTTTTAACTATGATATATCCGATGGATTACAGGAAGGACAATTTAATCCCGGATCGGCCTTATATAATCAGGTCGGAGGATATATGTGTATGGGGGGAAGCCAGGGAATGAATATGTTTTATCCTGATCAGGTAAAGGAAAATACGCAATGCTCCCGCATTTTAATCACAGGATTATCACTTTTTAACAAACCCATTCATATACGTGATACATTGGATGGCAATCCTATTCTACAAAAGGCGATAAGTCAAACCAAACACATTACTCTGGAGCACGATCAGAATCTGTTAACATTTGAATTTGCAGGTGTCAATTACAATTACCCTGAAAAAAACAAATACAGCTATATGCTGGAAGGGCTTGATAAAGAGTGGAACTTTGTTGGCAATGCTCGTACAGCTACCTATCGTTATCTAAAACCTGGTGATTATGTCTTTAAAGTCAGAGTATTCGCCAATGCCAATATTCGGAGTGAAGACTTTACCAGTATTTCTGTCACTGTAAAGCCCGCTTTCTGGCAATCACCTTTGGCCTATCTTTTCTATGTACTGCTCCTAATAGCTGTTGGCTGGATCGTTTTTTCTGTGATCAGACGGGAGGTCAAGCTTAAGAAAAGATTAACTGTTGAACGAAAGCAACGTAGATACGAACGTCGTCTGGTCCAACAAAAACTGACTTTCTTCACGGAGGTTTCTCATGAGTTCAAAACGCCTCTTACTTTGATGCTGGGTCCGCTGGAAGAGATGCTGGCAGAAGAGCCTCAATCATCTCATATAGGACGAAAACTTCAGATGATGCATCGCAATGCCCATAAATTGCTGGATCTGATCAATAAATTGCTTGATTACCGCAAACTGGAAAACGGAAAAGTAGTCCTGAAAGTAAAACCGGATAATCTGGTAAGCTTTGTAGAGGATATTGCAGCTACCTTTCGTCCATTGGCTCAGCACCGGAATATCTTGTTTGAGATAGAATCTGAACAGCCATTTATTTTAGCCTGGTTTGATAAAGAGAAACTGGAGATGGCATTAAACAATCTGATATCCAATGCCTTCAAATACATAGGTAAAGGAAATCATATCATTGTTAGCATCTCTGTTCAGAACAACGAAAAATATCCGGAAGACTGTGCCCTTATCTCAATCAAAGATGATGGTATAGGAATACCCAAAAAACAACAGCAAGCAATTTTTGATTGGTTTCATCAGGGAGAATCTTCAGGCTCTATGAGTTCGGGTATTGGTTTGTCTCTGGCCAAAAAGTTGGTCCATTTGCACAATGGTGAAATAGATGTAGAAAGTCAGGAAGGGGCAGGTTCTACATTCAGCATTACTATTCCCTTAGGGAATGAGCATTTCAGACCCGAAGAAATAGTAGTTCCTGATATATCAGAGGGGCAAACGCATTTTGATGATACATTATACAGACAAGATTCGATTCAAGATAGGTCCAAACCTCATTGGCATAATCCATTATGGCAGGCGTCCTTTTACAGTGATTCAGAGATACCGGGAAAAAAGAAAGGTTTTCCAAGCCTGCTTCTCATAGAAGATGATGAGGAAATACGACTTTTTCTAAGAGAGTTTTTTGAGAAGGAATACAGAATTTTTGAAGCTCCAAATGGTAAAGAAGGCTATAATCTGGCATTAAGCTGCCACCCTGACCTGATCATCAGCGATATTATGATGCCAGAAATGAGTGGGATTCAACTTTGTCGAAAGCTAAAAGAGAATATACGTACCAGCCATATTCCTGTGATCTTACTAACAGCTCGTTCAGGTATATCCAGCCATAAAGAAGGTATGGAAATTGGGGCGGATGCATATCTAACCAAACCATTCAGTACAGATATTTTGCGCCTGACAGTAAATAACCTCCTCGACTCCCAGCAAAGACTTATGCGATTTTATCGCAACTACTTTGCATCAGAAGGAAGTCAAACGGAGCGATCTACCAAAAATGAAGGGGTTAATCCATTGGACGAGAAATTTCTGAACTCAATCAACGAAATGCTGAAAGCCAATCTGGATAATCCGGAATTTACCATTGAAGAGTTATCAGATGTATTAAATATGAGTCGATCCCTTGTATATAAAAAGGTTAAAATGCTCACAGGTCTGTCGCCAAACGAATATGTACGTTCCTTTCGGTTGGCAGAAGCAGCACGCCTGTTAAAAAGCAGACAATACAAAGTATTTGAGGTAGTTTATATGGTAGGATTTACCGATTTGAAATACTTCAGACAATGTTTTGCTAAGGAGTTTGGCTGCTCTCCGTCTGAGTTTATTAAACAGGAATAGCTATTTGCAGGTCAAATGCTTTCTACTGGATGCATAGATTATTCTATAGAAAGCATTTAATGTATTACTTGTTTATTATTTGCTGAGCATATTCTGGGAGTCCGTATTAAACCTCATAGTAGTTCCATGATGTTATACTCCAAGGGGTGATGAAAAAGCCCAAAAGCGGACTATTTTTTCAAGTCATTTCTTAAATGTTTATTGCCGTTAAAACGGATGAAAAAATACTTTAATGTCTGGTGACCAAAATAGAAAATCCTGAAATCCCAATAAAGAAACCACAAAGTTTGTCTACCTGTTTATAGATTATACATGAATCGGCCTCATATTCTATAAAATTTTCACTTCCTCATCCTTCTTAAAATCGCCTATTTTTCTCCCGATATAGTACAACTGTTGTAATTTTTATCAGATTACCCCAAATCTTACTATAAATCCACATATACCCCCTCTTTTTCGTTAATTATCCCCCTCTTCAACCAATCATTTTCACTGACATTTGGAATGTTTAAGGGGTGAGGTGGGGTCAGAAGAGGCCAATTGTCTTTTTTGGCACCACCATTTTTCATCTTCATTGCCAGCAGGTATTCTTACCTGAAAAGCATAGTATCATCCTTCTTCCAGAATCGGAGAAGCAATGTAATGTGTAGACAACGACCAATGAAATAAAAGACACCTTTTTAGAGATAAGAAAGCCGGCTCATCTGGCTTTAACTTAAAAGTTGAGAAACCATACACCATTTTATATAACCCTTACAAGATAGCCTTTTTCTTAAAAAAGCTATCTGTCTGTTTATTCATCCTAATCAACACATGTATGATTTATTATCTACCTAAAAAATTGAAGCAAGTTACCCTACTGCTGCTGTTATTAATCCTGTATCTGAGCTCCAATACGATTTCAGCCCAGTCAGGAAAGCGCATACAGGGTAAAGTAAAAAATACCGAAACAGGAGAAGAAATTCCAGGAGTGTCAGTTATCATAAAAGGTACCACACAAGGTACTACCACAAATGCAACTGGTGACTTTTCTATTGAAGTACCCGGCTCTGATGTTATTCTTGTTTTTTCCTCGATTGGTTTTACCACAGAAGAAGTAACGGTAGGGCAGCAGACAAATCTTTCCATCAACATGGCCCGTGACCTGCAAACGCTCTCGGAAGTAGTAGTAGTGGGCTATGGTGAACAAAAGAAAGAAACCCTTACAGGTTCTATCTCACAGATCAAAGGAGAAGACATGATTAAAAGCCCTCAGCCTAACGTGTCAAATACCTTGGCTGGGCGATTTTCGGGTATAGTTGCCAGTAACCGTGGTGGTGAGCCTGGCTATGATGGAAGTAGCTTTACAATCAGGGGGTTAGCAACAACTGGAAATAACGATGTACTGATAGTTATTGATGGTATTCCCGGACAACTTGGTGGACTTGAGCGTCTCAACCCTAACGATATTGAAAGTATATCTATCTTAAAAGATGCCTCTGCGGCAGTATACGGCAGTCGTGCTGCCAATGGTGTTATTCTTGTTACTACCAAACGCGGAAAATCTGGCAAACCAACCATTTCCTATAGTTATAATCAGGGATTCTCCTCTCCTACCCGTCTCCCTAAAATGGCAGATGCCGCCACTTATGCTGCAATTCAGAACGAAATAGATTACTATAACAATAAATCTGGTGGTATGTTTCAGCATTACAGTGAAGAAGAGATTCAAAAATTCCGGGATGGATCAGATCCTATCAATTATCCCAATACCGACTGGGCTAAAGAAACACTGAAAAAAGTTTCTTTGCAGAACCAACATAACCTGTCTGTATCTGGTGGGCAACAAAATATACGGTATTACCTGTCTCTGGGGAAAATCTATCAGGATGGGATCTATAAAAAAGGGGCTACCAAATACAATCAGTATAACTTCCGGTCAAATATAGATGCAGATATAACAGAAAATTTTAAAGTATCCTTGTCACTTGCCGGTCGTCAGGAAGATCGTCAATATCCTATAGCCAGTGCAGGTAACATTTTCCGTGCTATTTACAGAGCTTATCCTACTGCTATAGCTACTTATCCTAATGGATTGCCATCTACAGGAATAGAGAATAACAATCCGGTTGTTATGGTAACTGATGTTGGTGGTACCAATGTGAATCCAATATACGTTTTCAATGGTATTCTTAAGGCCAGCTACACTATACCAAAAGTAAAAGGATTGTCAGTAGATGGATTTTATGCTGGAGACAGGACCTGGAACTTTGCCAAAACATTTAACAAGCCTTATACGCTGTACTCCTATAATAATACTTCCAATACATATCAGTCTACCATTACAGGAGGATCATCCGGAGCAGCGACATTATCCCAAAGCCAGGAAAATACGGCTATGTATACGGCCAATTTTAAGGTTAATTTTCAACGCCAATTTGGTAACCATTCTGTTAATGCATTGGTTGCGTATGAACAAAGTAGAATACACAAAGAAACATTTGGTGCCTCTCGCCTGAATTATCCAACTGTTCAAACGCCAGAATTATCACAGGGTGGATCTGCGGCTACTGACAGAAACAACTCAGGATCGAGCTATAACTTTGCCAGAAGAAGCTACATTGGCAGAATAGCCTACAACTTCAAAGAAAAATACCTGGCAGAAGTACAGATGCGTATTGATGGATCTTCTACCTTCCCCAGAGGCAACCGTTACGGATACTTCCCTGCTATTTCAGCAGGATGGCGTGTTTCAGAAGAAGACTGGTTCAGAGATAATGTTTCGTTTATTAATGACCTAAAAATCAGAGCTTCTTATGGACAATTAGGAAATGATAACGTTGATATGTTTCAATATTTCAATAACTATTCTTTTAACAGTACCTATGTTATTGGAAGTGACAAACATGCCGGTATCGACCTAACCAAACTTGCCAATGTAGCTATTACCTGGGAAACAGCTAAGAAAACGGATATTGGCTTTAATGCTACATTTCTACGTAACTTCACTCTGGAATTTATTTATTTTAAACAAAACCGTTCCAATATTCTGGCTACCCGTAATGCCTCTATACCTGGTGTAACAGGTATTGTGAACCCTTACGGTGGCTCATTGGTACCTTCTGAGAATATTGGTAAGGTAAACAGTCAAGGGTTTGAAACCACAGTAGGCTATCAGCACAGAGGTAACTTCTGGTATGGTGTCTCTGCGAATATGGCACTTGCTAAAAGTGAGATTGTATTCATTGATGAAGCAGGCTCCGTATTAGATTACCAAAAACAAACAGGACGTCCATTGAACACCTATCTACTCTACAATACAGTAGGTATATTCCGTTCAGAAGCTGACTTGGCTAAATATCCTCACCTTTCTGTTGCACAAGTTGGTGACCTGATCATCCAGGACTATAACAATGATGGAAAAATCACCGCTGATGACCGTGTTCGTACTAAATATGGCAATATTCCACAGATTACCTATGGGTTTAATGCGAATGCCGGTTGGAAGAATTTTGACCTATCCCTACTGTTTTCAGGTCAGGCGAGAGTTAGTCAGTATGTATTACCAGAAGCAGGGAATGTAGGTAACTTCTACAGTAGCTGGGCTGACAACAGATGGAGTCCTTCCAATCCAAATGGCAGTTATCCGCGGGTAGATACAAGAGCTTCCTCTTCAGTGAATGGCGGTTTATATGCTAATAACTTCTGGTTGAACAACGCTTCATTTATACGTCTGAAAAACGTTTCCATAGGATATACCCTCCCTCACCCACTGGTTGCCAAACTAGGCTTGGGTATGGTTAAAGTATATGCCAATGCATTTAACGTATTTACCCTATCCAAAGTAAAAGATTACGATCCTGAAGGAAACAGCGAAAGTGGGCAATTCTACCCTCAGCAACGGATTATTAACCTGGGAGTCAATGTCCAACTTTAAAAGATCAGACTTCATCTCATCCATTAGCTATTCACGGATCTCTGTTAAAAAATAAACTAGTACTACATGAAACGCAATATAAAAAACACATACATCTGGCTGACATTGATTGTTTGCATGACTGTATTTCTCAGTAGCTGTAAGGAAGATTTTCTGGATGTGAACACAACAGACAGAATATCCGATGACGCCATCACCTCTGACTCTTCTTTATTCGAAGATTATGTTATCAACCGCTATATGGGAGTTAAACTACAGGATAAGGAAGCAGAAGGTACAAATCCTGGCTTTGGAAGAGGTTTCGAATATGCCTTGTGGGGATCAATTACGGATGAGGCTATTTACAATAGCGATGATAATACATGGGCTATTCATCGGGGTCTTCTCTCACCAGAAGCAACAGGTATAGCAGGAACCATATGGTCACGCAGTTACAGAAGTATCCGTGAATGTAACTATGCACTTCAAATTATTGAAAATGTTCCCATGAGTGCATCCCGCAAAAAAATGCTGATTGCTGAACTAAAATTTATCCGGGCATTCCGTTACCATGACCTAATCCGAAATTACGGAACTGTAGTTTTGATGGGAGATAAAGTATATTATCTAAGTGATAATCTTACAGATGAATCGCTCTTTAAGAGAAGTACTATTGCTGAAGGAATTACATATGCTGTATCCCAACTGGAAGAGGCCGCTGCAGATTTGCCGGCAGGTAACACCTCTGCATGGCCATTGGGTCGCGCCACCAAAGGTGCTGCTCTTGCACTAAAATCCCGGTTGTTGCTGTATGCAGCGAGTCCTCTTTACGGAGCTTCGTCCTGGGAAACAGCAGCCAAAGCAGCAAAGGATGTTATGGATCTGGGATCTTATTCACTACATAACAATTACCAATCACTATTCCTGACTCCATCCAGCAATGAAATTATCTTCGAAAGGCTGTATGTAATTGGAGCACGACATGTTTGTCTTGAAATCTCCAATGGAGCAAACGGTTATGGCGGTTGGGCTGGTAATACGCCACTCCAGAACCTGGTGGATAGCTATGAGGTAGTAGAAGATGAAAACACTGCGGTGCCTTTTGACTGGAATAATAGTGCACATGCATCAGCACCTTATACCGATCGTGATCCTCGCTTTTATGCTACCATTATGTACAATGGCGCTACCTACCGGGATCGTAAGGTTGAGACCTTTACACCAGGTGGGAAAGACAGCAAAGATGGAAAAGATAACTGGAACACATCGAAAACGGGCTATTATTTACGGAAATTTATTGATGAAAAACTACCTATTGACAATCCTTGGGATGTTGCAGGAACACAACCCTGGATTTATATACGTTATGCAGAGATTCTGTTAAACTATGCAGAAGCGCAAAACGAAGCAGTGGGTCCAGATGCTTCTGTATATTCGGCCATTAATCTAATCCGCAATCGTGCGGGAATGCCTGACCTGCCTACAGGATTATCACAAACTGCTATGCGTACGACTATTCAAAGAGAGCGTCAGGTTGAGCTGGCATTTGAAGAACACCGTTTCTACGATGTGCGCAGATGGAAAATAGCGATGGATACAGAGAATCAACCTGCTTATGGAATTACTATTACTAAAAATGCGGATGGTACATTTGCCTATACACGCAAAGTGGCCCTAGATGGTCGTAAGTTTGAAGAGAAACACTACTGGCTTCCGATCCCTCTTGCTGAAATTCAGGCTTCCAATGGCAAGCTACAGCAAAGTCCTAACTATTGATTCTAGACTATAAAGAATGAAGGCTTAAAATGATCCTTCATTCTTGTCTATAACCTGAAAAGGCTTATTTTTTAGTATTCTGCCCAGTCTTTTTCAAAATATATTTTCAAAAAGACTGGGCAGGGTATTGTTATAGTAGAAGAAACGCTCTACTCACCTCTAGCTTTATAAGTCAAAGAAGCATCTGAAAATATCTTTATGCCAATCAAACCCATAAATAAACTAGCTCTTGACAAGCTTTAAATTAAAACCTGGTTATGAATATCTCTTTATTACCTCTGAAAAAGACACCCCAGTGGACTCTCATAAGCTTGTTTTCCTTTACTTTACTTCTGGCGAGCTGTTCGATACACAATCAGAAACAACTACAAACCTCAAGTATAAAAAATTCAGTCATTATCCATCTGGATCAACGGCAGCAGTACATCCGTAACTTTGGAGCTTCTGATGCGTGGACGTGTCAATTCATTGGCAACTGGCCTCAAGAAAAAAAAGAACAAGTTGCGGATTGGTTATTCAGTATGGAAAATGATGCCAATGGCAAACCCAAAGGAATTGGTTTAAGCTGCTGGCGATTTAATATTGGAGCCGGAAGCGCGATACAGAATAATATTTCAGATGAATGGAGACAAACAGAAGGCTTTTTAAAAGCAGATATGAGTTATGACTGGTCGAAACAGTCTGGTCAACGTTGGTTTATGCAGGCCGCTAAACAGCGGGGCGTAGAACAGTTTATAGGATTTACCAATAGTCCTCCTATCCAGTTAACAAAAAATGGCAAGGCATTTTCGTCTAATGGAGAACAGGCTAATATTGCACCAGAAAAGTATCTTGCTTTTGCTAAGTTTCTAGCGGATGTATCCCGACAATTTTCCAGTGATGGATTACCTTTCACTTATCTGAGTCCATTCAATGAACCTCAATGGGATTGGACAGGCAACGGACAGGAAGGAACTCCTTACACTAATACAGAGATAACGGCTATTACGAAGATACTTGACTCTGTATTTACAACACAAAACCTTTCAGTAAAGGTTAAACTGGCAGAAGCAGCCAAACTGAATTATCTGTATGAGAAAGCCGATAAGCCTACTCGTGGTGAACAGATTTATACGTTTTTCAATAATCAGTCACCTTTGTATGTAGGTAATCTCTCTCATGTAGATAAGGTTATATCTGGACATAGCTACTTTACATCAGCTCCAGCGGAAACCTTAAAAAGTGTACGCCAGAAAGTTGCAGCCGCCATTCCAACAGCCAGTGTGCCCCTTGAATTCTGGCAAAGTGAGTATTGTTTACTGGGAGATCAGGAGGAAGTAACTCCATCTGGTAAAGATACGGGTATGACACCTGCCCTGTATGTAGCACGATTGATACATCATGATTTGGCAATAGCCAATGCATCGGCCTGGCATTGGTGGCTGGCTGTTACAGCGTATGACTATAAAGACGGACTGATTTACGCCACCAAAAACAAAACAGATGGACAAGTAGAAGAGACCCGGTTGATGTGGGCACTAGGCAATTTTAGCCGATTCATTCGTCCTGGCTCACAACGTGTGACGGTCACCTCTGACAACCGGGATGTAAACAATGTAAATGGTGTGATGATTTCTTCTTATGTTTCTGCTGATGAAAAACAACTTATCACTGTCCTGGTCAATAACTCCAACAGTGATGCGAATATTCTGCCTCAAACGGAAGGAGGAAGTGTTCAGAAATGGAAACCCTACCTTACTGGCTCTGGAATGGATGAAACACTTAAACCATTAGCTACTATAACAGCCGGACAAGCCATTACAATTCCCAAAAAGTCCATTGTGACTCTTATAGGTGATATGTAGATTAATAGAACAAGCTTTTGTTTTTACAAGCCTCATTGATATTAGAGGCTTGTAAAAACGATTCTGAAAATCCCTTCAAAAAAGCCAGGTAAGTAATCTGCTTTCCCCTTCGCTTTTCAAAAGCAAAAAACTTTTAAATTTGGGAAGACACTTTTAACACTTCCTTCATGAAACATTTTTTGCTAGCTATCACTACAGTATTTTATTTTTCATTCCTGACTAATCTAAAAGCTCAGGAACAAACCTTTTCCAATCCTTTACTACCTTCAGGAGCTGACCCGTATAGCACTTATTATAAAGGCTATTACTACTATTCAAACAGTATCGGAGGTGACCGTTTACAATTACGAAAAACTAAAAACCTGGCTAACCTAAAGCAAGGTGAAACAAAAATTATCTGGCAACCCCCTCAAAATACTAAACATTCAAAAGAACTCTGGGCACCTGAAGTACACCACATAAATGGAAAGTGGTATGTTTATTATGCAGCGGATGATGGAGATAACAATAATCACCGAATGTATGTGATAGAAAACAGTTCAGAAGATCCTTTTCAGGGAGAATGGAAATTTAAAGGCAAACTTGCCACTCCTTCTGATAAATGGGCTATTGATGGAGATGTTTTCACCTATAAAAATCAGCTATATATGATCTGGTCTGGATGGGAAGGTGATAAAAACGGCCAGCAAGATATCTATATAGCCAGGATGAAAAATCCCTACACTATGGAAGGAGAACGGATAAAGCTCTCCTCCCCTACCCTTGAGTGGGAAAGAAGGTGGCAAGGCGGCCCTGAAGTATATGTAAATGAAGGACCCCAGTTCCTTCAACATGGTGACAAGGTATTTATTGTCTACTCTGCTAGTGGTTGCTGGACAGATCACTATTCTCTGGGTTTGCTAGAACTACAAGGCCACGATTTACTCAATCCAGATCAGTGGAAAAAGCATCCTCAACCTATATTTACAACTTCAGAGGCAAATGGGGTATACAGCCCCGCACATAATTCATTCTTTACCTCTCCTGATGGAAAAGAAGATTGGATACTCTATCATGCTAATGACAATCCGGGTGATGGATGTGGAGGAAAACGATCTCCTCGTATGCAGAAATTTACATGGAATGCAGACGGCACTCCCAATCTGGGAATTCCGGTTTCTATAAAAGAAGAGCTACCAGCACCTTCTGAAAGCAAATAGATTAGACCAAAAGACTAATACTATTTTGATACAACTACATTCGTATCAGAAAATATCTTTTATTTTTCCGACCAATTATACGTGTCACCTAACCAAATTCTGATAACATATGAACTATCGAATTCTTATTTTAGGCTGTGTTGCAGTTCTTGCTTTAACTGGCTGCAGCCAGAAAACAACAGAATCCGCTACAGGAGGAGATGGACTATCAGCCTTCAGCGCAGATAGTCTTGGTAAAAATATCAGTGTACTAGCCTCTGATGACTTTCAGGGACGTAAACCCTTTACTGACGGAGAAACAAAAACAGTACAGTTTCTGGAGCAGAAATTTGCTTCTATGGGCTTAGAGCCAGGGAATGGCAATAGTTACGTACAGGATGTGCCAATGGTTAACATAGCTACAGAAGCAGCACCAAGTATGCAGGTACAAGGTACTAAAGGAAGCTTTGAACTGAAAGGTTTTACTGACTATGTGATCTGGACCGAGAAAACAGATTCGGTGATTTCATTAAATAAAGACGAATTAGTTTTTGCTGGATATGGTGTAGTAGCTCCCGAATACAACTGGAATGACTATGCAGGCTTGGACGCCAAAGGCAAAATTGTACTGGTCATGGTGAATGATCCTGGTTTTGGAGTAGACAAAAGCTTGTTTAAAGGAGATACGATGACATATTATGGCCGCTGGACATATAAATTTGAAGAAGCTGCCCGGCAAGGCGCCAAAGGATGTCTGATTATCCACAATACCAAAGGGGCTAGCTATCCTTTCAGTGTTGTGCAAAATAACTGGAATGGTTCCCGCTTACGCCTTGATGACAGAGGAAAAGAACAAAAATATTGTTCAACAGTAGGCTGGGTAACGCAACAAACTGCTCAACGTCTGCTCTCAGCAGCAGGGAAAGATACAACCTTGTATGCTCAAGCTAATAAACCTGACTTTAAACCTGTTCCTTTGGGAGTGAAGTTATCAACCAGCATCAAGGTAAAAGCAACCTATAATAAATCACACAACGTAATCGCAAAGATTACAGGTGCTAAACATCCGGATGAATATATTATCTATACGGCTCACTGGGATCACCTGGGTATTGGTAAACCTGATGAAACAGGTGATTCTATTTACAATGGTGCCCTGGATAATGCCAGTGCAACAGCAGGGTTATTTGAGTTGGCAAGAGGTTTTAAGAGTCTTGCCAATAAACCGGCCCGAACGGTAGTATTTCTTTCTGTTACAGCTGAAGAACAGGGCTTATGGGGCTCAGCTTATTATGCATTAAATCCAGTGTACCCGCTGAATAAAACAGTTGCCAATATCAACATGGACGTACTTAACTCCTACGGGAAAACTAAAGATATAGTTATAGTAGGACGTAATCAGTCTCAATTGGAAGATTACCTGAAGGAAGCAGCCAAAAAACAAGGTCGAGTGATATCATTTGAAACGCATCCGGAATCGGGATATTATTATCGTTCTGACCACTTTAATTTTGCCAAAGCAGGTGTGCCCGCTCTATATGTTAACAATGGTATAGATGTGGTTGATAAAGGCAAAGAGTATGGACAACAGAGGGCAGATGAATATACAAAACAACACTACCATCGCCCTTCGGATGAATACAATGCAACTACATGGAATTTAGAAGGAGCCATTGGTGATCTGCAGCTGTTATTTGAAGTAGGCAAACGCTTAACTTCGGAAGAAAAATGGCCTGAGTGGAAACAAGGATCTGAATTTAAAGCTATTCGTGATAAATCCATAGCAAATCCATAAGGTATCAGATTACACCCTAACATTCAATGGATTGAATGTTAGGGTGTATGCCAAAAAGCTAAACTTCATTAGAACTCAAGCTCTAGACCTGAGTCTGGTATTGGTGGATAATCTTTTTTATCACTCATAAAACGGATAAGCAGATTTTCGACAACATAACTTGCACCTTGCTTCTTCTGACGTAGTCCTTCCCAATAGATCATCCGTTGTAGATGCTCCATTACATCCTGTGAAAGATAAAAAGTATAGTTGCTTCTCTCTACCGCTTGTTTTCCAACATTATCCTTTACACTTGTATCCTTTCTGGGGATGGCTTTTGTAGTTACCTCAGCATCTTTAGCTTTCACAGCCTCCGGCTTATTTTTCGATATAGTCGAAGCTGTGTTTTTCCCAGTATTTTTGACAGAGCTTACATCTTCTATTGTCTTCTCCCCTCCCCCATCACTATCTTGTACCTCCCCATCTGTTGGTTTAGTAGCTACAGATGATCCAGTCAATGCTTCACGATTTAATTTCTCTTCTTCTTCTGCCAATTCAAGCAGTGTCTTACCTTTTGTAGCCAAAGGTGTGTTTTTAAGCGATTCAGAGATAAGATCTTTTTTATTCATGGCGAGTCAGGATTTCTTTAGTGAGGGATAAATAATCAACAGCACCGTTACAATTTCCATCATATTCAAAAATAGATTGTCCTTTCATAGGCGAGTCGCCCAACGCCGTACAGGTACGGATATACGTAGAGAAAACCTTTTCTCCCAAGGCACTATCCCTGATAGCATCTGCAAATCCTTTCTTTGTGTTGTTACGTTCTTTCGCATTGTATTGAATAATAACAATACCCAACAGCTCAATATTTTCATTAACCTCCTGTTGAATCTTTGTCAGATACTCGTCCAGTGTAGAAATACCAACATATGAGAAATAGGCAGTCTGATAAGGAACCAACAAATCCGTAGCTGTAGACATCGCATTCTTGGTATAAATTCCCAGGTTAGGACCACAATCAATCAGAATATAATCATACACATTAGCCTCTCGGATAGGCTTTAACGCTTTGTAAAGCAATAATTCCCGCAAAGATTTTTCGTTTAGAGTTGAAATTACACTATCCATAATCGGATGAGCAGGAATCAAATCCATTCCCAATGCAGGAACAACCACCTCCTTCAGCGAGTGTAAACCCAACAATAGGCTTGCCAGGTTATTTTCAGAAAAACTTGTTTCTAACCGAAAAGAAATGGTCAGGTTAGCCTGAGGATCGGCATCTATAAGTAATACCTTTTTACCCAGATCACGCAGGGCAGCACCTACGTTCAAAGTTGTGGTAGTTTTCCCTACCCCACCCTTCATGTTGGCAACAGCTATGGTTCTCATTCTGATGTTGTGGTTTATATTGTTTAGTTATCCTTGTATATTATTTTTTCATTTCTTATGAATGTACCTTCTCTTCTCAGTACTTCTTTTTACGGCTTAACAGAAATAGACTTCTCAATTTAGAATGTACAAGTAGTACATAAACATGTTTTACATATATATTCTATCATGTACTCAAGTACAAATCTTTCAAGGCTCATTCACTCAATACATATTACACACCAACAGATTAAATAGTAAATTAATACTTATTCAGTCAATATAGATAAAAGCAAGTAGTATTCACTGATTCTATAAGCACCTTTTGCACATTCAGTTTATAGATATAAAAAGCGTGAACATATACTAAATCTTCATTCAGCAATTTTAAAATCTCTAAATATACAAGCAATACATCTACAATAAAACAACAAATATGTAATAAATCCACATGTACAGTATATAGATTCAGCAAATATATACATAATTAACATAGATACACTACATATACACAGAATAAATAAACATTTACTTACTAAGCAAGTAATAAACAACTATGCAAACAATAAAAAATAACACAATATAGAATTATTAATTATACAATGCTTAAACACCCATTAAAAAATAATTCAATAAATCAATGTTTATTAATTAACTAACCAATCAATAAACATAAATAAAACATTCATACAATAATCAAATCAACAATAAATAAATACTCATTAAAATACTATCTTAATAAGTATTTAAGGATTAAACATTTACCCAACATTTAATATACAATAATTAAATAGTTTGTGTATGATACTACATTAATAGAACAATTAAATTTAACATTGTGTATTTAAATAATAATTAATCTATAAATATTTATTAACATACTATTTATTGAGTCAATAATTATTTAATAATAAAATATTCACACAATTTATATTCATACACTAGTGAGTATAAGATAACTGTGTATTACATATACATTGCTACATTGAGTACACTAAAATTAAATACACATAAATAACACATTGAAAAAATGTAGAAGAAGTCAATGCATGAGTATAAAGTCAAGAAGAGAAGGATGCATTAAAACGCGGATAGTGCAGAGAACAAGACACTTATAGAATACTTATTCACTGCATGTACATGATTATATGAATACAATGTATTAACACAGAATAGTCATTAATTTATTCATCGAATAAGGATTAAATAGGGATAAATGACACATTAAATGAATATAAAATAAGTTAATATAGAATGCTAACAAAAAAGGGGAGGGGAGATGTTAGTATTGATAGCTTTGTTTAACATCCTAATCTAAACTTACATGAGTGAAATTGTTACTGCTCAGGACTTGTTACTTAAATATCTCGATTATCATTGCAACTGGGTACAATGTAACTTTGGGACTGCTCGTCCAGCCCAGTTTCGCGAACAACAGCTTGTAGCTATGTTGAAGGCATTTGATATTGTTCCTTCTTTGGACAAAACAGATAATGAGACAGAATCAAATGATTTAGTACAAACTGAAAAAAGTTCAGAGAATAATTCTTTTCGAGTATGGCTAAACAAGATTTTTAGTTCAAAAGAATTGAGACTTACAGTTTCTGATGAAGAACTAGTGCATCAACGAGTTGAAAATATGAAGCGGATAGCCATCCTTCATTATTTTACAAAAAACACATTTCTGGCAGAAAGGGATGTAAAGACTTATGTACCTCTTATGGATCAGGCAATTGATGTTGTCCGAAAAGAGCTTACATCGCTAAACGAAACAGATATGCGTTTACCCAAACATTATGAGGTTCGTTGCTTGTATGATAAATTATTAAGTTTCCGAATGGAAATGTATAAAGTCACTTACCCTTGGGGAGGTATGTTGGAAGGATTTTCTGTTGGCTACTGGTATAGTCACATACTGGCGACCGAGGTTTAGAAACAAATCCTACCTCATCTGCTACCATTGATCAGGTAATTTGTCAGATTATAGACCCTTGCAATCAGCAGATTGCGATGAGTGACCTTATGGAGAAATATGGATATCCTTATGTTGATCTGGATGATATAGATAGGGAGTGGAGAATAGAAAATTGGTAGAGTTAGGTTTGCATATTATTTTTCATCTGTTTTGTTAGTATTTGATAGCTACTCTGTTTTAAAGTATGGAGACAACATTCCCTCAGTTCTCAAAAAAGTGGTATTTTTTTGGCTTACCATCAGTTCCTCCAGCTGAAAACACATATGAATCTTTTGATTATGAAGCATTACCACCATTGAATTCTGACAAATTGGATGGTTCGCTGCAGTGGTTACAAGCCGATTTATCTGATACAGATTAGTGTATCAACTATTCTGTATCCTATTCCTTTTATGGATGCTGGTATACACGTACATAATCCACTTCAAAACGAGCAGGAAGGTCCGTTGCCGCTGGGTCTCCTCCGTTGTCACCTCCCAGAGCCAGGTTGAGTAAGATATAATGGGGTTGATGGAATGGGTTTTTGCCACTTCCATCTCCATTGATGGTTTCATTCAGGAGTACTTCATTGAGAAGTTCATCGTCAACATAAAGGCGAATAGCAGTCTCATCCCAGTCCATACGCCAAACATGAAACTTTTCTGCCCAGTGGTTATCTGTAAAGGTGGATAGTTGTTTTTTAGTGGTACTCCATTTGGCACTATACCGCTTGTCTGTTCCCCAAGCTACATTGGCAAGTAACATATTTCTATAATATTCCATAATGTCTATTTCTCCATTGGATGGCCACTCACCTGCAACACCTAGCGTCCAGAAAGCAGGCCACAGACCCGGACGGGTATCGATTTTAGCCCGCATTTCAAAACGTCCATACTGAAAGCTATGAAGTCCAAGTGTGTTGAGGCTAGATGCACTATATTCAATTATTTTGCGACTAGTTTTCCACTCTAAGCTACCCTCCTTATAGTAAGGATTAGGTTTGTTCTCTTTCCGCGCTTCGATAATAAGCATCCCTTTCTCACAACGTGCATTTTGCGGTTGATACCATTGTAGTTCATGGTTACGAACAAATCCCTGCTCAAACTTCCAGTTCTTTGGATTAGGCTCACCTTTTTGATTAAATTCATCTGCCCAGACAAGATGCCAAGTTGTATCATTCTGTAAATGTAACTGGTTCGTATATGGTAAGAGGATAGGGGAGGAGGTAGGAAGTATGGGATCATTTTCGGATAACTCTTTTGTATAGATTTTTGCTCCACTAAATAGGATTGCCAGCAATAAAAAAACTGATTTATTCATAAAGGTCAGAGCTGTGAAATTATGATTTGTTAATGAAATGAAATACTTTTCAAAAGTACTAGTTAATATAGTAACCGATGGTAGGTTTTTCGGCAATAGGAGGGGACAAATTTGTCAGAGCACCTAGATTTCTCTCTTTTTAGCTATTTTTTGCTCATCTGAAAGAATCTATCTGCCGGAGTAGAACATGTATTTGGGGTTTGAAGAGATTTACTCCAAATGGGGTGGTCTTGTCATGGGGTTCTAGCAGGAAGGCAGAAGAGGAGGGCTGAGTAGTATTCTTCTCTTGACGGCATTAGATCTTCATCTTATCCTGCTGCCGATCTTCTTCAATTTCTTGTTTTAATTAAAACAAGAAACCCTCGGCCTAAAGGTCAAGGGTAAAGAGAGAAGATCATATCCACTGAAACTGGTAATTAATGTGGAATCGCCAGATGAGTGCTCACGGCAATACGGTTCCAGGCATTAATGCTGACTACAACCATGATCAACTGAGCAATGTAACTCTCACCAAAGAGGTCCTTTGCCTTCTGATAGGTTTCTTCTGTAAGGCCATGCTGATGGATAAGTGTTACCTCTTCAGCAATTGCCAGAATAACCTTTTCCTCATCAGTAAATACATCTGCCTCTTTCCATGCATTCAGCAGAAAGATCCGTTGAGCAGATTCTCCGTTTTTAAGTGCATCTTTAGTATGCATATCTATACAAAATGCACAACCGTTGATTTGAGAAGCTCTAATTTTGATTAGTTCCTTATGTGTTTTGGCTACCTGTGTAGATGCCAGGTACGTTTCTAAACCATACATAGCCTTCCATGCAGCAGGCTGAGCTTCCTGAATTTTTACTCGTGCTTCCATCGTTTTGATGTGATAAAGTGAATGATTTGATTACATGACAAAGGTCATGATACAGTGGATAAAAAAACTTAAGCTGGTTTAAGAAAGGTGATTTATTGAAAGTATGTGAGAATATCGTCTATTTCGGTAGAGTGAATGCGAACCAGCTTTAATATGATTGATTAAAGAGCTGGATATTATAAGGTTTTGGATCTTTCTTTATGTTTTTTTTTGCGGAGTTCGCTTAAATATTCAGGTGTAAAGCCTAGAAAGGAAGCGAGGATCTTTTGAGGTATACGTTGAATAAACTCAGGATATTTGCCACTGAAATAGTTATAAAACGTTTCTTTAGACATTGTAAACAGATACTTGACCCGTAACAGTGAAGCGGCGTAGGCACGTTGGTAAATATTCTTAAAGTATCGTTCTAACTGAGGTACTTCTTGCAAAAGTTTTTCCAGTGTCTCCTGCTGAATCTGCATTATCTGTGTTTTTTCAATAGTCTGGATGTTAAACTCAGATAATCCGCCTCTCTGAAATGCCATTAAATCAGTCATCCACCAGTTTTCAATAGCAAACTGTATTGTTTGTTCCATACCCTTCTCGTCAATGAAATACATTCTAAGACTACCTTGTACCACAAAATATAACTGCTCACAGGGCTGACCTTCCCGGACCAGATGTTCTTTCTTACCGTATTCATGGTAGTTAAAATAGTTCAAAATCTTTTCTGCCTCTTCAACTGAAAGAGTGACATTTTTGATAATATGACAGAGAAGTGGATGATCCATGAAAAACGTATATATAAATGTCTGTAGTAGCTAAATATAGTGTCTTGAATGTGGCCTGCAATCATTTTATAGATAAATGCTAAAAGACTGGAGGATAACCTTTACTGGATGTTCTATTTGTGGACCTTATTTAAATGTTATGTGTGTAACTAAAGCCACACATAACATGCAGTAATTCAATAAGATACCAAAAGTGTTTTGTAAAGAACAATCAACTGGTTTAAAAAATTAATAAATACAAAAACATCATTCTTCCAGAACTTACTAATTGAGCTGCTCTAAAAGATTATTCAAAACAAGAGCTAAAATAAAAGAGCATTACTCATAGGATGTTATTTATCTTAGTCGAATAGCCTTTTTAATAACAGGCTCATTATCAGTATATTACATATCCATACTCTATATTAACAAATTACCCTGTGTTTCATAGGTTATTCCGTAAAATTAGTATGATAATGGCATTATTTTTTTTACATCTCACAATGCACTAGAGTGAGACTTAAGAATGAAAGAGCCAGATAACAAATAGAGTAAGTGTCAGGCTTTTCTTATCTAACTATGTACTTATATGTGTATGAATATTTAACTATAAAAACGTATGAATACACCCCATACTCCTCTTTCTACTTTAGATAGCCAAAAGGCACTGATAGCTATACTTGAAGAAATTGAGAAGCTAACTCCTTCAATAGAAGATGCCCATGCACCTATAATTCTGCGATCTCTTATATGGGTAGCTTGTGAGACAATTAATAGCTTTGCTTTGGCTCCGGATCAGTCATTAACTTGTCTGGTGCGTAAACGATTACTTACAGCACTGGAAGATGCACAGACTTTGATAGGAGAGCATACACATTGTCAGGAGAAATCCGTAGATGATTTGAAAAGAATCAGTGCACAAGTATATCTTTCCATAGATATGTATCGTCGGACAATCTAAGTTTTTTTAAGACTTAGCTATAACTGTATGCAAAGGCTATGTATAGTACATAGCCCCAAAGTTAAACCAATCATAGACAAGGAAAGGATGCCAACGATTTGAGTTTACCTATAATAAATGGTTCTTAGTAACTGTATCTTTTTCTCAATTGCTTACAGCGACTAATTTATCTTCACAGTACTTTAAAATTCCCCAAATTCTCAATCACTTACGTATTGTTTAGAGAATTCTATTTTTCTTTGACAACATACCAAACATTATCAATCTTTTGTCTTTCAAAGCCATTATTCAGATAAATTTCTTTAACCCAAGCAGCAAAGTCCAATGAAGTACGTTTACGTTTCATTGCATTTTGATGCATTTCAATCAACTCTGTTTCTGAATATGTTACAATTTCAGGTGATGGGGTAGAGGAGGAGGAGGGGGTTTTAGTCTTTTTCAAAAATTCAGTTTTGAATTTACGATCTTCAATCCACCGAATCAACTGCCCACCCGGAGAGGCTATTTTATCTTTATCCTTTGAGGTAGTTAGTTTATGTAATAAGAACCATACAAATGCCTCAGAGGCTTCAAAACCATCAGTATCCATACATAAAGCATCTGAAATACGCCGTATGCCTTTACTGTCAAGCGGCATACCCTCCAAAGCATCAATAAGTTTTGCGGAAATTCGTAAAGGCTCAAGTGGCAAAACGGTCACAGAACCGCTTCGACGGATAAATGTCCACGCTAAAGTCTTATTTCCCTGTTTGACAGGGTCACCAAATTCAAAAGCACAATCTGTTTTATCAATCTCAGGCTTAACAACCTTTTCAAGAATATGACGCTTAATATCTTTAGGATTGGGATAAGACTTAATATCCTTAAGCAAACAATTGCGACATTCTTCAACCGTAATCTGGATCTTAACTGTCTCTGAAACAGTACTGGTTTTTGCCATACGGGATTCTTCATAACGAAATCGTGCACGAAGCATCCAATAAAAACGTACAGTACGTTCATCTTTAAACATTTTGAGCGTAGCTAAATCCGCAGGAGTATAATTATCTATCAGATTAAGTAGATATTCTTTTACATCAGGGTGAAATTGGCATAGAAGAAATCCTGTACCACTATCATGGTCACATTTATCTACAATAGAACGAAGACGGAATCGCTTCCTGTTTGGGTTCATCGGATCAACAGGTGCAATATCAATCACCTGTGATTTTAAAGCAACAGCAGCTTTTTTCAAATGTTCATAACTATCACCATCCTTACGTGGTAAAATTTCAGAGAGGGGTATGCGCCATAAAGGAAATTCAGTATCTGTTCGGTTAATGCGCTCAAGCATCGAAATAAAGATTTTGCTTTCTACACTCCCCATAGCAAAAGGAGCAAAAATGAGATTATTATGCTGGCGAACCTCCTTGGGTTTGGCAGAAAAAATTTCTAACTGCTGTTCCATGGAGCTAAAGTAAATAAATACTAGGAAAAACAAAAACAAAAAATTCCCAGTACTCTTTTTCTTGCAGAAACAGTCTCAATCATATTATATGTACGATTTCTAACTTCTAATGATGTAGATTTAATGCAATAGGTATAGTTTACCAAAAGTTTACAGTAGAGACACTCTAGTTGATTTGGTCAATGTATGGGTGTATGTTTTATTCATTCCACGCAACTACCTGATATAAATAAAACGTAATGATTTTCATATGGTGACATTTGTTCAAGCTACTTAATGATGTAACTGTTTACTACAAACATGGTTTGTCAAAGTTTATGGTTCTTAAGATCTCCCAACAGGTTTTAGTAAATAAAAGCTTCGCCTTTAAGTATAAAGTTTTAGATACTATGGTTGTCTACTTGCCTTCTACTGGGAGAGAATCCACGAAACAATAAAGCTCTTAGGTTAAAGACAAAGAAAAAGAACAAAACCTTCGTGTATTTTCTCCCAGTATTTCGTGGTTTTCCTCCCAGTTCGTGGAATTTATCCCAGTCAGATAAATAGACTCGTGGTTTTTCTCCTAGTTAAACGTGTATTTTCTCCTAGTTTACATAAGCAGCTCGTGGTTTTTCTCCTATTTCTTCGTGGTTTCTCTCCTAGTATAGCACGATAACTATCTAACTATCAACCAGTTATCTAGTTCTAATTAGATAATATAGAAAAAAACTAGACTAACTTAGTCTTAACCAAAAGATTATTGGGACAAAAAAAGATGAACAACTGGGAGAAAAACCACGAAGCCATAATTAAATATGAAGAAAGATTAGAACTAGATTTAGAATCCCCCCTTTTGCGAGCGTCCCCCCTTATGCCTATAAATAGAAAATTGGTGAATAAATAAGTTGAGAGAGGTATTATATATATTGTAACCTTCTTGAAATGAGTAAATTAGAATCTACTTAAAAGAAAAGGAGTCTTAGATCAAAAAAAAAGTCGTTAATTCTATTAGTAAGATGATATTGTAAAATAAGCTACTGGGAGAGATTCCACGAACAGAAAAAATTTGTATAAGTGAAAAAAAGGGTATAAATCTGCTTCAATAAAGAAACATTATACAAAATGGCCTGAATTAACATTTTGATTACTAGTTGGTTATATTGTCACTGTGTTCTGAGATTGTTTACCCTTCATTCGTATTAATGCTATAATTGATCTTAATATGAGCCATTTATTTGTGTATTTTCTCCTAGTAGGTTCGTGGTTTTTCTCCCAGCTGTTCTAGCTATCAATTATTAGTAATATAAATCAGAATATATAAGCTGGTTGGAATATCTTTTTACTTTAATTATGAAATTAATTAGGGATCTTAAAGTGTATAGACTCTTTTTTCTATGTTCTTCTACTTGTTTTATTACCGAATAAAGGTTCGTGGTTTTTCTCCTAGTACCAATTTGAGTTATCATTCTCTATTAAATATAGCGTAGAAGGCTATATACTACCTTACGATAGTTTTATATTGATTTATCAACTCTATTAGCAGATCATTATCTGTTAATATACTAGGAGAAAAACCACGAACCTACTAGGAGAAAATACACGATGCAATAGGAGAGATTCCACGAACGGGAAATATTTGTACTAGGAGAAAATACACGAAAGATAACAAATATCACCAAATTAAGAATATAAATCGAAAGTACTTCTCTAATTAAGATAATTCGCCTTTACGAAATAATAATTTAGCTAGAAGAAATATATTAATTCAATAAATGTATTTTCTATCAATGAATTATATAACATATTTATATTTTTTAAATTATAAAATATTGAAAATCAGTTATTCATATGTATTTATTGTCTAAGTTAACTAATCAGTCTGCAACGTATAGAAATTGATCAAGCTATTGCACTATGTCTGTTCCAATTAGAGATATGACAGGCCGTGGATACTGAAAGCTAACCTTTGACCCATTACTAAAAAGTAAGGTCTACTACAGAAACAAATACGAGTTGTCTGGAAGAAACTTTAGTCTTAACACAGGCGGAAGGCTAAGTTTTGTGGATGTATCCAAAATCAGTTGGTAAACAAGTAGAGGAATAAAGTAATAGAAATAACAAAATAGGGGAGAAGTTCGTATTCAAATATAAAATGGATAGATGAATGTGTATAAACAGATATTGTATACACAAGAATAGTAGTTATAGGGAGAAAACTTTTGTAAAACAGAGATAGTTTAAGAAAAAGTGGCAGACTATACTGAAAAAGGGCTAGCACTTTTGAGGTCACCTGACCTCCTCCCATAAAAATGGACCGTAGGTAAGTAGAAAAAATCGGTGATTCTTGTTAGTTTCAATTAACCTAAAAAGTCGACATGAAAAACGGATCAGAGATGATCCAATAATTTACAGAGGCACAGATTGCCCTTGCCTTAAAGCAAGCCGAAAGAGGGATCTCAGTTGAAGAAGTATGTCCTAAGATGGGCATCACGGATGCTACTTGCTACAATTGGAAGAAGAAGTTCGGCGGGTTGGGAGTTTAAATCTGATACCTTCAAAGCGTTTTGGCTGGGTCCACATGGGCTTGAATTGCGCCGGCTATGTCAATTGGAGGAAGAAAATGCCAAACTCAAGCATTTGGTAGCCGATCATCTATGATCTTCGAGTCTAAACAAGCAGATGCTACAGGATGTGAATAGATCTGAGATAATCCGATAAAAAAAGTTTTAAAACCAGTTGTTCTGCGTGAGCTGGTTACCCAAGTTATGGACGACTACCGCATTTCAACCCGCAGAGCCTGTTCAGTGCTAGGCTTGCAACGATCAGTGTGGTACTATCAAAAGAAAAAACGCAAACCCGATATGGGTATGACTTCACAGAGATGCTGCTGATTTATACGCTTTTACGTTGTGAGGGCTGGCTAGACAATGCAGATCATATATGATCTGTTAAACGGTTGTATCGGTTGTATAAGGAGGAAGGCCTGAATCTACATAGCAAACGTCCATTTGAGTCGAGGTGTTACACAATCGTTCGGCCAATCATCGACTGGAAAGAGGGGTGTCACTAAGAAAAAATCAGATCTAGAGTATGGACTTTGTTGAAGACTAATGGATCGTATATGACATAGCCATCAGGCTAAGAAGTAAAAAGGATCTCAAAAGGAAGTCGGGAGTCAAATCGCTTTTCATTCTTCCTTTTCTCTTTTAAGCCATCTTTTACTATTTGTTTATAAACTTTTCGAGCAAATTCGAGATAACTCTTGGTTTTTCTCCCGATTGAGAATACCCAAAGTCGAATATGAGTTTTTACCCATCGCAACATTTTCCACTCACTTACCTCTCGTTGTTTTTCTTGCCAGAAGTGATGCTTGAAAAAACAAAGTAAAGGCATGAACATTAAAACTAATAGTAATGCTCCCACAGCAGGCATTGAAATCGATATAACTGCATAGGTTTTACCTGATCAATCTGAAAAATTGATTTCCAAGCTTTAAATAAAAGCTCAATGCCGATCCCAGTCAAGCCTGGTGGTCGGTTTGCCATCTTAACCGATACAGACTTCTTACCTGGCCTACTGACAACAAAATTGGAGGAACATTAGTAATAAAAATAGTATATTGATTCCATAATATCTACTCTTTAGAGTGTTGCTTGCCTTTACTAGCACATAAAGGTGTCGTACGTTTCATCTTTTGTTCATAGACGGCAGTAGGCACTTTTTCTAAAATCAATCGTACAGGCTCTAAATCAGATCTTTCTTTTTTATTGTTACCAATACTTATACTATATTCCTGCAAAAAATAATCGTTTGCCTTTTCTTTAATCAAAGATGCTAAATCGATTTTCTTTTCCTGATTATAAAGGCTACTACCAGCCCTCAATTGTGAAATAAAATAAGCTGCTTTCTGATGAAGCTCTCTGATGAAGGGTACTTGATAGAATCCTAAGTCTTTCAAAATTAAATCCCCCTTATCTACATCCTTATCTACCCGAGAAGCATTATTAAATGTTTGATCTGAAATCCGAGCGCAGTCTCGTCTGCCGGTGCCCATCCATCATCTTCTAAGCCTGAAAATGAACCTGATAGAAAGTCATATTCAACAGCCCCGATATGGTCAATAGAGCTTGATAGCAGAGCTTGGGTAAATACCTCCAGGACCTTTGTATGTTGAACCTAATGAGGCTGGCAGGGCAAAAGAGGTACAGTCGCCAATTAAGATATGTTTGAAATTAGAAAATGGAGATAACTGATATCGATCAGATTGCTTCTCTATTAATTCTTCTACTACTTTTTTGAGAAAAGTTACTGATTCTGCAGAAAATCGTTCGTTAAGTGATTGCTTACATAGTGTAATTCCTGTTGTTTCCTGTAGCAGGGTACAGGTATCAGTGAGACTCTTCTATCGGAGCTGAGATGCTAGCTTTTTGGCATTTAGGAAAATACTACATAAAATAGAGATAAATATGTATCTCTATTTACTAAATTCTCTTCTCTTATGACTTCTTTTTTAAACTTACGATCAAACCAGGCAATCTGTTTGATAAAATAATCTAAGTCAGCATCCAGCTCTACTGTGAGGCGAATGGAATTGATCTGATGTTGATCCCTATGGAATGATTTTTATTCTCTTTCTTTGACTGGATTGTCAGAACTTTTTCAATAGGGGTGAGAAGTTTATCATTCTGATTTGAGCTGTGTTATTTTTTGCCAAATAACTGATTTGTTATGTTATAATTGGTGAACGATCTTTGCCGTTGTTACTATATTAAAGCTGAAAAGACTTATTCTACTAATGATAAATATGTGAAATAAAGTTTAAAAACAACAGAAAACGAATACTTTTAATATGCTAAATATTTCTCCCGTGAGATGGCAGACAAAAGGAAAGAAAGGGGAAAACGGGAGAAATTAACAGGAAAAGCGGGAAGCATATTTACTGTTAAATATGCTTATTGGTAAATAAGATATTTTGTAATTGATCCAATACTCACCAAATAAGTTGGGCATAGATTAGAGGCGAGGACTAAAAAGCGAGCAAAACGTTGTAACTATTTATATATTGCATGTAGGGTTTGCTCACCTTTGATGGCTTTAATCCATTTACTGACAAAGCTGTAAGTCAGTTTTTAAAGGCTTATGACTAAATTACTATTGAACTTAATCTGTCTTTTATCACAAGACAAATGCACTTTGATTTGTGTATACAATTGACTCTCTATATCTTTCTTTGGAATAGGTAATTTTTAATATTCCTTCACAGGAATTATTTGTCCTGTACTAAAATAATAGAGAATATTATCCTTGGACGAAAAACCCAATAAGAGAAAAACTGCGATTAATGCTAGTTAAGCTATCACATGTAAGTCATACTATAATAAGTATTATGAAAGATAATGAAGCAGAATATCATTGAGAAGGAATTATTCAGATTAAGGAAATCCGGGAGGTAATGAAATTCAGCAAAAAAGAGATTACAGTATCTGTGGTTAAGCGTGTAATTATCATCTTTAAAAATTCAGACGTGATTCCACAGAACCTTGTGTTAATAGAAAGCCCAAAACACTTGAAGTTATTGTAAATACAGGAGAAAAAACCATTACTACCAATGATGGAGCTGAGCAAACCTATGTTCCGTTTATGGCTTAGGTGCTACTATCTTATCTACAAGTAAATCCAGATCAAATCTTTCAACTTACTTTTACGGCTCCGTCATGTTGAGGTGATTATACGTTTGTGGGTACCTTTCTAGGACACTGGAACATCATGAATGGCATTATGGAGGTAAAGCAACATAAAAACAAAAGGTATTATTTATATATTAGAGTAGACTAATATATAAATAATACCTTTTAAGAGGGGACTTTTACTTCGTTGAATCAGGTAATGAAATCAGTTAAATCTATGTTATTCATACTCTAATTAACATAATCATATTTATATAGCAAGAAGTTGGCTAACCAAGTCTTGAAACCGGAATATGATCCTTCTGTTCAGAGATTGCGACCTATTACAACAGTGCCGTTGTTTTTATATTAATGAGCAATCACAAGTCGTTTGGAAGCAATCACTTTTCCATCTACCACCAATGTATAGATATACACTCCTGCCTTTGCTTCTTTGCCGTTAAACTTCACCTGTCCATAAGTGTTAGTACTTATATCAATGGTCTGAAACAACAGGCCGTTGGGATTATAAACCTGTATAAGTGCCTTTTTGCTTTCAGCAGGCTTTTTGAAGGAAATGGTCGTCTCTGATTCAAAAGCATTTGGATAGTTGCTTAAGGCATCTGTACTGACAGCCACAGACACCGGAATCAGGGTCAGCTTCCAGCTTTGACTAGTTCCGGAGTTGGCAGTCTTGCTTACAGCCCTCGTTTCATTATTTAGCAACCCAATATCTAGGCGCTTTCCTATGGCGCATTGGGGTTCAAGTTCGTATATACTGTTTCCTTTGCTGATTAATTTCCAGCGTTGGTTCAGGCCACCATTCGAAGCATAGATCTGTACAGCTGCATTGTCTGCACTACTCTGGCCTTTAACATCGAGTCGTGTGCCAGGTGCATGCTGAGGTTCCAGTTCATAGATATTATTTCCTTTGTCAATAAACTTCCAGCGTTGATTTAGGCCACTGTTACTCTGATACAACTCCACTACTGTGCCATTGGCCGTGTTGACACCTCGTACATCCAGTCGCTGGCCTAAAGCGTTTTGGGGTTCGAGTTCATAGATCCCTCCTGCCACAATACCTGAAGTAGCCGGAACAAATGTAGCGGTAAGAGTTGTATTGGCTGAAGGCGTGGAAATAGAATGTGCTTTAGCACCTGCATCCGACCAGGAGGAGAACACATACGTGACACCATTCACGGTTTGGGGCGAAACAGCATCCAGTTCACGCTGAATGCGGCTGGCACCCACGAACGAATAAGGAGCAGTAACTGTGCTTCCGTCCAGTCGAAGCAACAATCCAGCTGGAGAGGAAGCCAGCGTAATGGTAGAGGTGATAGGTGTAATATCTCTGTATGTAGTAGAAGTAGCACCTTTAGAATCCACTACAGTAAGGTAAATTCGGAAAAACACATTAGGAGAAGTCTCCATTTCTGTTGGAATTGTAAAGGTTCCCGAGGTAATGCCACCTGTGGCTTCCATGACAGGGTGTGTATGAACTGGAGGATCAACGTGATGAAGATCAATTTTCCAGGTAAATGCACTGGCGGGTAATGTGCCATCTTCTGTATCTGTGCCGGTTCCGGTAAAGGTAATTACATCTCCACCTGAATAGGTCTTTCCGGAAGCGGGCGAGGTAATGGTTGCTACCGGCAGTTGATTATTTAATACGGTCAGTGTAGCTTCGCTGCTGGTAACAGTGCCTGCTGAGTTCTGCACAATTACTTTGAACTTAGCACTATTATCACTTAAGGAAGTAGCAGGGATTGTATAGCTGGCAGAGGTAGCACCTGTAATGTTTACCCCATTCCGTTGCCACTGATACGTTGGAGCCGGATTGCCCGAGGTAACTATGGTAAAGGTAACAGGCTGTCCGGCTGATACAGTTTGGTTGGCAGGTTGTACACCGATCACAGGAATTCCGTTTCCTGTGTAGTTTACTTTCCACAACACACCATTGTTGCTGGATGTATTGGCATCATCAGAGCCTCCGGGAATACCTCCTCTGGCGATAAAATACAAAGTTCCGTTGTTGGCTACAGCTACTTCCAGCGGACGGTTAATACCTGTAGCAAAGGTAGCTACTGCTTTGGTAGCCGGATCAATAGTCTGGAGCCAGCCATTGCAGTAATCGCCAAAAAAGTATTTGCCAGAGTAGGAAGCGGGAAACGTAGAAGTAACAGGATTGTAGAAAGCCCCAGCTGTGATGGAACAACCCTGGCTATGATTATAGGTATAGAAAGGGTCCTGATAGTTGGCAGGAGGCGTTTGTGTAGTCCGGACGCCTTCGATGGCAGGCCAACCGTAGTTTTTGCCAGCTATGCCTTCATTAATTTCTTCCCAGGTTCCTGCTCCCACCTCATTGATGAAAAGCCGTCCTGTTCCCGGCTGTACACTAATCCGGAAGGGATTCCGAAAACCCAGTGCCCAGATAGCCCGGTTTACACCTATTGCGGTGGTATAAAAAGGATTATCAGATGGAATGCTTCCGTCCGTATTGATGCGCAGAATCTTGCCTTTCAGTGTCGTAAGGGATTGTGAGTTTGAAGTTACTGTATTTTCACCAACAGAGATAAACAACTGATCATTTCTGATAGCCAGTCCACCTCCATTGTGATAACCTACTGAACCCAGCGGATCTATGTCAATCAGCACCAGTTCACTGCCTGGCACCGCCACATCTCCATTAGCCGTAAAACGGCTTACCCGATTGTTGCTGACTGTACTATTAGCTGGTTTATAAGTATAGTATACATACACATGCTTGTTGGTAGTAAAATTCGGGTCCAGTAATACCTTAAGCAGTCCTCTTTCGTTCCAGTTGTCTACATTGGGAATGGTAATGAAAGGAGTAGATAACAATACATCATTTTTAATGATTCGTATCTTTCCGTTTTTCTCAGCCAGAAAAATACGTCCGTCAGGGGCTACATCAATCCCTACCGGATCAAGACCTGTCGCAATCTGAACGCCTGCAAAGTTAGTCGGAAAGCTCTGTGCCATACCCATCTGTATGGAAAGCCACAGCATGGAAAGCCACAAAAGGCAGCTCAGCAATATACTGTTTTTAAATGATCCACCGGGAAGGTGTGTGTGTAAGAGATTTTTCATCTGGTTGATAGTGAAAGTGTAAAAAATAAATAAAATAAAGGTTAATGGTTAAAAAATAGCTACCAAAGCGTGTTGGCCAATTCAAAAAATAGAGTGGAAATCAAGGAAGGTAATCACAAACTTATCCAAATCTGTTTCAGCATAATCTGTTTCAGGATACTGTCAAATGATCTGCATTCAGAAAGTATCAGAACATGGAATGAAGGTCTATCTATTCTTTCTCAAAGCAGATTAGTTGATTAAAATAGAGAAGCAGTTGGTAACTTGCTAAAAGTAAGAAAAAATAAAATGCAAAAGTAGATAGATATATTAAAATTGTGTTATCAGACGAATAGTACACATCAGAGGTAGAGATTGAATACGGTAAGAAGGCGAAGAAGCTCGCTCTCAGACTGATTATTAATCATTGATCCTGCTTATGTCAAAGACATCTATGACTATATATTTTTAACGAAAGTCTAAAAAAGTTGGAAGAGGCTGCAATTGGTATATATGGAATAGATCTGACTGAACTAGGAGTTAAATAGAAAGATCCCAATCAACTAAAGTTTTTATGGATAGATATTCAAAAAACAAGGTCTACTGCATTTTAGTACAGTGGGCCTTATTCATCAAATGGCCAGAAACCTATGAAATCTATTCCACTAACAGATTAAATACCAGGGTGGCGAGTACCTTTACCAATGCTATACTCATACTCCAATCCTTGCCTGATGGTATCACCGGGTTCTTTTACCTATCACGCAGAGTCAGATTGATGCCAATAAAAATTTACTTCAGAACCCAGGGTATTACCAATAATCCCTTAAAACCAGTAATCTGGTTTTAAGGGATTATTTTAGATTACAGGTAAGGCACCTCCATCAACCGAATAAATAGCACCTGTAATATAGCTTGCCTCCGAAGAAACCAAAAAACCTACTACGTTGGCAACCTCCTCAGGTTCAGCCATTTTACTTAATGGGACATTTCCTACTTTATCCATTATAGACTGAAAAGCCTGATCTATTGTCATATTTGACGTTTTCGCTATATTTTCAATGAATTCTTCCATTAAAGGGGTTTTAACAACACCCGGAGCTACCACGTTTACACGTATCCCTTTTGCACCCACTTCACTTGCCAAGGCTTTGCTGTATGCATTTAGTGCTGCTTTTGCAGCTGAATAAGACATAGTCAAATCCCAAATGGGCTGTTTGGCTGCACCCGTAGAGATATTGATTATCACACCGCTATTTTGCGCTATCATAGTTGGTAATAATGCTTTATTGATGCGTACGGCTGCCATCAAATTCAGTTGAAACTCAGTGTTCCAGTGTTCATCCAGCAGTGTATTGTAGCCTCCGCCTGGGCTTAGATTTGCACCTGCATTATTCACAATAATGTCTATTTTGCCATACTTTTCGAGTATTTCCCTGGCAATGATATCTGCACTTTCTGGCAGAGAATGATCTGCCTGAATGAAATCAGATCCAATTTTCACTTTGGGTTCGCTACGTGCTGTCACAATAACGTGTGCACCCAAATCACTAAGTTTTTCAACAATCGCTTTTCCGATACCTTTTGTTCCGCCAGTGACCAATGCGATCTGGCCTTCTAATGTATGGTACATATTAATCTGTTTTAAAATGAGTTGTAAAAGTAAATCCATTACTTTACTTTTGAAAGTAGTTACACGAATGTGAAGTAATACCACAAAGTAAAGCAAAACACAAAATCAACTATTTATGAGCGAGAAAAAGATAAAAAAAAGTAAAGACAGGTGTACCCTGCAGGAAATTTTAGATGTTATTGGCGGAAAATGGGCTATGTCTATTATCTACGCTTTGTTTCAGGGAAAAAAGCGATTCAGTGAGTTGGAACGTATGATTGCAGGCATCAATACCCGGATGTTAGTCAAAGAATTGAAGAATATGGAAGAAAACAAGATTGTAACCAGAGAGGTTTTTGCAACGGTTCCCCCTACGGTAGAATATACATTAACAGAAAAAGGGAAAAAGCTGGAACCCATTATCAATGAATTATATAAATGGGGATTGGAGTATGTAGGGTAGTATTTTTTATTCAGGGTTTCATGGGTAGACATCCCACTGCATACATATCACTTACTCAAACAACAATTAAATTAACATGTACACTATCAGCTCTATTAATCATAGTTTTCCTTTTCCAGTAAAATGCATCTTCTACCCTATATCGCTGTTGCCTTAGCCTCCAAAAGGATCAAAACAATCATAGTTACGCTGACGAATGATCTTTCCATCCATAAACTCAAAAAACTGAGCAAAATAGGCCTTCATTTCTCCACCTACCGGGATGTTTCCTAATGGGATATTGAGAAGACCGGTCCATATAACTTCAATAATTACAGTGTTACCATATACATAGGAGTGCAACACTTCATATCTTGCTTTTTGCAATACATTCAATCCTCTGTCAGAAGCAGCCTTCAGTTGTTGCAGATTCCGTTTGGTCAGGTTTTTGGTTAGCGTGTTGGGATACTCAATCTGAATAGCATCCGGATGATAAAACGGTTCGATTTCATCGGATGACTTACGGTTTTCCAATACAGTTAAAAAGGTTGATACAATAGCTTGAAGATCTGTCTGCATAAAGATAGTTTGTTTCGGACTGTTAAGGGATTGGCAAAGCTTTCAGAAAAGTGGTGTGGATATAGTGAAGTAAACGGCCCACTTATATGATGATATTTTTCATGGTTGTATATTTCCATGGTAGTAAGTAATCCTGCCAGACTACTTTCCTCTGTTAAGGAACTAAGTACTCAGACTTACACACGTCCGGACATTCCCGGATCACGGCCTGCTTGATGATAAAGGCGGACAGCACCTGCCCCTCCCAAGGCAAACCAGTGCAAGCTCAGATTATCTACAAGTTTATCCCGGCCAAAATGTGTGTCCGGATCCGATCGGCAATCACCCCACCGCTGGAACTTTTCAATGATCCAACTGGCCAGGCCTGCGGGAGAATCAGCCAGTGCAGGCAGTAGTGTTTCAGGACGAAGAGCCTGCAAACGGGCATAGGCCGTTTCCCCTTGTGCCCAGACTTCCACTTGTTTCTGATAAGCCTTTTCTTCCTGATCCAAATCTGCTGGTAATGGATGCAGGAAAGGAGTAATACCACTACGATGTATCCCTATGAGAGTGTTCTTTTTTAAAATCTTCAACTAGTTAAACTTTTTTCAGCCCATTGCTTTCGACCTTTGTTACAGGGAAAACATGGAAGATGATACCACATACCCAAGAATACCCTAGCAAAGTGTATTCTATCAAACAAGTGTCCTATTCCGGATGGAATAATCTGAAACTTTCGGACAACCAGTTCTTTTGTTTTGCCCCTTATTTCTATAATCCTTAATCTTAAAGACAATGAGACTACCCGATTTTGACCAGGTTAACGGCCCGGTACTTATGCTGAACATGTTAAAATTCAGAGACAAAGCCCATTACATGGAAACCTATATTCCTGCTTTCAATCAGGTGGTCTCTCAGCTTGGTATTGAGGGGGTTAAAGTAATGCTGATGAGCGAGGTTGTTAGCAACATCGTTGCGTCAGAACAAGACGATTGGGATGCGATTCTTCTGGTGGAGTATCCGACCGCCCAGGCATTTAAAACCATTGCGGAAAGTGAAGCTTATCACACAATCGCAGGTCCACAACGAGAAGCTGCACTCACAGATTTAAAACTGTTTATGACCCAGAAAACTGCGTTGTAATACCTTACATTACCGGGTAATACTTAATTTGCGCCATGCACGAACTGATCCTGGCCAACTTGGCAATGCATATTGAACTTTCTGAGCAGGAAGAGGAAAAAACGCTTGCCCTGATGCAGCAGAAAAAGGTAGCCAAACGCACCTTTCTGCTGCAGCCAGGGGAAATCAACCGTACCATGTATTTTGTTAAACAAGGTTGTCTACGCCTATTTTACACAGACAAACAGGGCGAAGAGCATACGATTTGCTTTTACCCTGAAAATTGGTGGGCCTGTGATATTGTCAGCTTTTTTAAAGAAAAGCCTGCACTCAATTCAATCCAGGTGTTAGAAGAGAGCTACGTGTATTGCATATCATTGCCCAGCCTGGAAGAACTGTTTGAGACAGTGCCAAAACTCGAACGCTTTTTTCGTATTCTTACACAAAACGGATTTGATTTATATCAGCAACGCATTACGTCCAATCTATCCCAAACGGCGGAAGAACGATACCACGAATTTCGCCATCATTACCCGGGTCTGGAACAACGCATTGCCCAAAAACACATTGCCAGCTATCTGGGTATCACTGCTGCTTTTTTAAGTATGCTACGAAAGGCTAAAAAACTATAATTCACCCATCGTTTTCATAGAAGTAGCCCTTATTGTTTAACTACCTTTCTTGAGTAAATAACTCCTCCATTCGTCTGAAGGATAACCCAATACATAAAAAATAAACTAGTGAAAAGGAAAACGCAAAAAATACAGAGCCAGTTTTTAGGCTAAAGTAGCCCAAGCTCAACCAAGACTTAATTTGGGATTGGAAGCTATAAAACAAGAAAACATTAGCGGAATTATCCAAAAATTTTGAAGTCCATGCCAATCTAATCAGCAAGTGGAAGCAAGAGTTTAAAAAATCAGTCTAGTAGCGATTTTAGACATTATCAAAATAAAGAATTTGACCATCAAAATTTATTGAGTACGTCCTCAACTGTTGATCTCCGTTCCATCCAATTGTAAGATAAGACAAAAGACAACATGCAATAAAACTCACATCCTATAACATCATTATCTAATTCACACTAACTATACTGTAAAAGAAAAAGCCTGTACTTTTGACATACAGGCTTTGGAAAGGTGCTTATTTAAAACTTAATATTGATTGTTCGTTGAGCCGTTACTGTTTTGTCTGGCAATACATATTTTATAACAACCGGGTAAACACCCTTTTCCAGCCCATGGTAAGCTATAGAACTTCGTAACTTCTCAATCCAAACAGAACGCACTTTTGAATTGATCGCTTTGTTAACCAACTCTTCATAGTCATTCTTTCCGGTAAAGGACAGATAATACTCTACTGTAACGGTTCCCTGCTGGAAAGGAGCTAAACCTGATGTAATATGAGATTCATCTAAAACGTATCCGTTGCGCTCCTCGTTGGAGAATAGTTTCAAAGCTCTCAGTGGAGGTACACCCCACAAAGTCGTATCCCGGGACTCAATAGTAAGTCCGGAAATATCCTTGCCATAGTACTGATATAATAATGGGTAGATAGTGTTCCTGTACCATGCATTATCAGCTGATGCTTCGATCTGTACTAGTGGGGGCATCACTGCCTCACCTGCATTACCCGTCAGTTCGAAGGCATCGAATGTTTCCGAGGTATTAGCCCGCATAGCCAAACTTAAGGTACCGTTTGTATTTTGAGCAAATAAACTTTGCTCTCCAGACCAACTATTTACCTTTTCTGTAAAGCTATTGTATTTACTGGTACGAAAAGCACTCTCATACATCTTCTTCTCATTCGCCTGCAGAACTGTTCCCTCCAGCGTATTATTTCGAACAACTACACTGCTACTGTCATTTACAGTAGTCTTTATTTCGCTTCGTTGCAGGTTCTTATCTACCTGTCCACTTTCTACCGGTTTGCGTACGAGAGAGAACTGATAAACGGTTTCATTCGTTAAATCAGCAGGTATCGCAAACTTTACCCGTTTCTGGGAAGGATCATACTGCATACCAATATCGGTTGTTTTACCAGTAGTTCTCTCAAAGCGTGCCAGAAACTGATAAGCCTGGCTTCCAGTGCCGCTTTCGAATAAATAGCGCTGATCCTGTTTGAGTTGGATGTAGCCTTGGGAAGACTCATTCTTCAAGAAGTTATACTGACGTTTCACCGGATAGCTATAGGCTACGTTATTGTCTGGAATCGATTCCGGACGAGGCCCGGTTTTAAAGGAAACTTCTTTGGATTCATAATCTACACTTCCGTTTTCATCTTTGAGGCTTTCCCAAACCCCATTCGCACCTTTCTTCTCCCAGTGAATTTTCACCTGGGCCGTCAGTTGCGCATTGCCAGGGAGCACTTCATAGGTACGCAGCATTGCGACATCTTTGGTTTTGTTCCATTCCATACTGGCCGTCAATGGCTTTTTGTTTTGTACAATGCTGAACTTATCCAGCACAACCCGGTACGTATGCGTTTCATTCTGAACATTTTCCATTACAATCTCTTTCCCAATTTCCATATTGAATGAAGCCTGAGGGGCTGTAAACACATCCACTTCCGAATTGGAGGCTGTAGGTTTCAGATCTGCAATGATTGGAAAGTCACCCAGTTCATTGCCTTGTGATACCATTTTACATTCTTCACCGCTTTCAAAGTCCAGATGGAACTTCCCTTTGACCAGTCCACCCAGAATCGAGAACCGACCCGCTACCACACCCTTCATCCAGGTGGGATTAGGCAGTTCAGCCTGAAGCAATGCCGCTGCTCCTAAGTCCAGAATATCAAACCGCCGATTTTTCTTAATAATAATGCCCACCCGTCCGATCAAGAACACATAAGCCTGGCCTGATGCATACCAACCATTTATACCAACCGAACCACTTCTCCCTTCGCAATATGTATTTTTTCCATAATCCCGTAACATCACATCTGCCCCACCGCCAATACGTATAGTAGCGTAAAATGGTCGGTATCGCTCTTTTCCATCTTTATCTTTGCTGTCAAAGCCTGCAGAGAAACGAGCACCCAACGCAAATCCACGACCGCCATTTACCATGCCTGCATCAAATTGCCGGACATTGCTTTTACCAACAATTTCGATGACCTCACTGGGGGGCAGTGGCAAGGATTCAATTTTGGTTCCGACCATAAAGTACGCCTGTGCATTGGCAACTCCGGCCAGGTCTATACCCAACATCTGTGACGGACGTCCAATGTACACATACCAGTCTTTCGGATCTACGTGAATGACCATCTCACCTATCATTCCACCCTGTCCAAGCCCTTTAATACCACCCTGCATATTCAGATAGCCCTGCATATTGGCATGAAACACCCGATTCTCATTGTCATAGAGCATTTTCATTGTTGCATAGAGTGGTGAAGGTACAGCCTTAGTACCTCTGGGTCGGTCTGCCATATTCGTCATAAAGTAGGCCGCTCCGTTAAACTGTACATATTTCATACCGCCCCCTTCCCGAAAAGCCACTTCCAGCATTACATCCGCATTACAAGCCTTGTCAGCGCCGACTACCAGTGCAACACCTGCTAAGAATGAAAGTCCGGTTGTTGAATCAGGCAGATAAATCTTTTCACTCCCTGTAATCTGGGGAGTACTGATCGCAGCAGGTGAAGCAGAGGCAGATTCAACGCCCATCTTGGAAAAATCAGGCATCTGCGATCCCTGCTGCACCATGTGATAGGACATGCCACCCATGATGGCTTTCAAAAATACAGGAGCAGGAGGCATCAGTGGTACATTGCCAACCGGAACCGCTACATCCACATGCCAATACCGGAAAGTTGATTTGCTTCCAAAGTAAGCCAATGCTTCTATATCCGAATCAAGGACTTTCTTCAGTCCGAACTTAATGCTTCCTCTAAAACCGTTACCATACACCCGATCATCACTAAATAGTGTCAGACGCCCTTTCATGCTAATGGCAGAGGTTTCCATCTGCAATATGATATCGTCTACTTTGATCTTATCCAGTTTCCAGCGCTGATGTACCTCTTTGGCATCGCCAGACTGTGTCTGGACCTGTTCGATTTTTGCCAGCATCTGTATATAGGTTTTCGCCAACGGAGGTTTGTCTTCCTGGTTCATCAGGTTTAATGAGACACCTACCCCCAAACCAACCTGATTCTGAAAAACTCCTGCCCGAATACTGTCGATCTGAATAGGGAAGCCAACGCTTTTGGCCTGTTTTTTTCCATCTATGGCAAAAACACCACTTACTATATACGGCTTTTGTGTCACCAGACCCAGATTTTCAAAAGCGACCTCAGAAAGCTCCAGTTCGGATATTTTTACTGAAAGCGTTCCATGCAGTAAAGCAGACGGCATCATCTTCCCATTGCGTTTAGCCATGCTGATCACACATCCCTTGTTTAGCTTAATCTCACCCAACGCTCCTTTATAGGAGTGAGTAATGGTGGTTTGAATGGCAAATCTGTAATCTATATTGTCTTTCTTCTGCTCCATTTCAGCCCGATATCCAAAAGATTCGTCTCCCAGAAGAGGGATCTGCATATACCCTGCCAGTCCACCGCCAGCCAAACGATTATGTGCCAGCTTTACACCCAGGCTATCAATAGAAAAAGGCCATCCGTCGGCAGAACCATTCTGGAGTGTCAGCAGGTGAAAGGCACTAAACGATCCACTCACTCCACTATCATCAATAAGTAGGTTACGAGCGGTAAAGACAGGCCGTTTGCCATTGTCAACTGTATTGGTAGCTTTTGTTTTCGTGGTATTTTCACTGCCTGTAGAATCAAGCCCATTGTATGTAACATCCACTTCTTTTAAATAGAAACCTCTCCAGAGCAGTATATTCTCTCCCAGATCCTGCTGGTATTCTACAGGCAAGCTAATCCCGGGAGGATTGGCCAGATCACTCATATCCACAGTTGCACTTCGTACCAGAAAGGAGAAATCTTTAATTCCCTTTACCTGAAACGGTGTAATTTGTGTATTAAAGATCAGATTGTTCAGGTCTGTTGCATTTATTTCCAGAGTAGCACTCACCACAGTATCCTGAGGAGCCAGGCGTGTATCTGGCTGAAGCATTTCCCCATTAAACCGAAAGACCCCTTTCAGGTTAATCGCCTGAAAGCCATTACAGTTAAAAGACACATAGTTACGTCCATCGCCAGGCAGTTCTAGCCGGGTAGCCTGACTTAACGGAATGGTCTGGGTTGAGATCAGTGCCAGTCGTGTATCAGCCGAAGCACTTATGCCACCCTGATTAAAAATGATATTACGCCCTGCAAAAGCAAGTGGCTGCGTAGAGCCTGGCAATGTTACAGAGGTATAGGCAGTCAGTGACCAGTTGCTTGTACGCGGATCAAAGCGGGCACTATCAATGGCAATGATATAGGTAGTATTGCCAATCTTGCGGGCAATCCCCACCGGTAGGTCTGCCAGATTATCCTGCGAAAGCTGATCAACAGTCTTTTTGTTATCAACCACATATTGCAGGATGGATTGAACATGATTTTCCAGTGCAGTTACACTCTTGCCCGTATTGATAACAGGTGTAGCCTGTTGAGCATATCCCGAAAAAGACATACCCAAAATGAAAAATATGAGCCAGAGAAAAGAGAGGCCAGAGTATACGTTTGTACGCATGTATTAAAAGAGGAACTACAGATATGTTTTCGTTACAGGCTGTAAATCAATTCTTTCCAAAAAGAATGTAAAGGCATGTAAACTATGATGTTACTTTTATAGAATACTGTATCAAAAAAACAAAAGGAATGGCATGCAAAAAAAACGTAATTGATTCTTACCATACATTGCAATGACAGGACAAGGATTATTTTTTCCTCCCATAAGAGCCATTAAAATACTATTATACAACTACTTACGAACTCTCATATCTGCTCATAAATCAATAGAGGCGTTATAGAGGCGTTCTTTTATGTGAAAGAATACGCGGATATATAAAATATTACAAGTTGTAGGATGCAGGCTGCATTTCAGGAGGGTAGTACATGAATGTAGATCAGGTGGAAAAAGGTTGTAATGAGGAACATACTCAAATCATAAGCAAAGAGAAATACATAACCGTATTTACAGAAAAAAGATCCCATGTTACACTTCTGGATACATCCTGGGTTTAGTTTCTCAGGAGGCAACTCTGAGTTAATAACTGTAAAAATCCTCCAACAAGCTTTCCATAAAAATATTTTTCACAAACTCACATAATTATCTGACTGTGAGCTCTGAACGTAGTTCGAATATTTTTGGAGCAGGCTTGCGATTTTCGTATCTTCAGGGTATTAAAACAACTTAAAAATCAATTAGTGTAATTCTATGGCAAAGAGAACGTTAGCTTCAGCAATTCGCAAAAACAGATCTGACTATTACCGATTACTAGCTTTTGAAGCTCGTGAAAATGAACGGATTCATCACATGAAAAAACGGATTAAGCTACTTGCCGAAGACGAGCAAACCTCTCGTGCCTTACAACTACATTTGACGGGTCTTTTAAGCCAACTACAAAACCAGAAGACAGATCTGGAACAGGCATCTCCTTCCAAAGAACGCGATAAAACGCTGAAAAAAGTTGAGAAGGAGTTCAAAGAGATTGACAAAAAGTATAAACGCAATGAACATCACCTGGCTGTGATAGAAAGCAAGAAAGATAAAGACAATGTGGCTAAACTGGTACTGAAAGAAGTCAAACGGGATGAAATCTGTGTCAGAGCGCAGGCTGCCTATGCTAACTGGAAATATTTTGAACAGCTGGAACAACAGGAAAATATTGATTTTGAAGTATTTGTAGCTCAACAACAATCTAATATCGCAACGAAAAGTACTACTCCTGCCAACAAGCAACTACAACAGCACACACGGATTGTTTCGGCTTTGAGCCAACAAACATTTCGTTTTGGAACGTTTGTTAGTATTTCTAAATCAACACAAATACGTCCTTACGACCTGGTCCGGATGCAACCGAACGACTTTTCAAATCAAAGATACATAGAAGAAACATTATTTCCTCTCAACACTATGTCTGGACAAATAGTAAAAAGCAAAAACAGGCAACTCGTTTGTTCCTCTTAGGTATTGGTTAATATTGCCTATTCCTGCATTTACTCTCATCGTGTCAATAACCAGATCATCGTAGCGAATGATATTTTCATAGAAATCAGTGTTTTTCCATTGTTCGCGATTAGTTGCCTGTTGCCTTTCCTTTTCCCGTTGTGCCTGAGCGGCCAGCTGTTGCTGAGCCATCGCATCTACTCCCCGGCTGAGCATTTCTACTTTACCCTGAGTGATCTTTCGGTCTTCATTAACAAAGATGTTACTAAGAGACACCCGGAAAGCGGCTCCTGCCAGAAAACGCATCGACACCCTGCCCATGCCTGAGTAATACCCTGGTTGTGGATTGTCGCTGATTTGCTCGACCATAATCTCTGAATCCCCTGCCACCAGAATGCTGCCGATGGTCAGACTTGTCAGGGGTTTGGGAGAGATTGTGCTATCGGTTGCTATAAGTTGACCACAGGCGACCAGAACAGGTTTGGCTGTACGGAATGTGACAAGAGAAGATATAGCCTATAAAACAAAAAACTCTGTCAGTGACAGAGTCTAGAAATAAATCTTTAATTAAAATTTCAAGAGCAAAGAATACCTATTTTTACTTACACAGCTTTACTCTTTCAGCTTTGCTCTCAATTTTTGTTCTACATTAGGACATAAATATTCTAAATCCACTACAATGGATTGTATGGCTTTATCAAGAATATAGTCTATAGCAGGTTCTTTCAAACGCCATTGATCTAGTTTTTCTTTGCTAAAAATACTAAAATTACCAGAAGCAAACTCAAACTCCTGACGATAAAGATATCTAGACCAACCATTCACATGGTCATTAAGCTGAGTTTTATAGGTATCAAAATCCTGCGTTATGTTTAGCTTCTTTCGGATTTCTTCTACTTCCTCATCTGTGAAATAACTCATCGTTTTATTTTATTTCTTTTTCAATTTCCTTAAGATAAATTTCAAACACATTCGGTTCTGGATTCTTCACATTAGTTACTTCAAAAGCACTACCTGTTTTGAAAAGAGCTTCATCCATTGTTGCACCTGTTTTTCTATACTTAAACAAAGCCATATCATGTATAGTTCTTCCCTGACTATTGGGCTTAGTTGTTATAAAGATCTTTACATTATTTTCTATCTCATCGATAAATGCATCTTTCCGGTTATTGGCACATGATATAAATTCTTCGTATACAACTTCTTTATCTTTCTGATGTTTAGACATAAAAATCACTAAATCATCATCTGCTAATTTTAATCCTCTGTAATATTGAGTATTAGCAGGCACAACGGGCATTTTATCTAATGCAGTATTTAATAAATTCTTTATAGATAAAGTTCTCTCACTATTAATCCCTTTTCTGAGAAAAGAATTCAACTCTTTAAAATAAAAGTTAGTTGTATATCCAAACAGCGCAAATCCCTCCCCTTTTGTTAATCCATACTTATTCATTCCATCCTGAATGATTTTCTCAAAATTAATTCCATAATTTCCGGAGGTAGGTTTTAAAGCACTATTCCGGAGGTTATCAAAATATTGTTTCCAAGTATATTCTTTTGAAGTAGGGGAAACATATGACCAATCGCTCATCACATCAGTAAACTCATTACTCTCATCCAGTAAGTTCACATATCCGGCCTTGGCTTCCAGTTCATCTGCTTTAGCAGCCACTTCTTCACTTGACTGTTCTACTTTAGCAGCTAGTGAAGGATCTTCTACTTTCAGAACTTTCCAACTCTGACGAAGTTTATAGGCTAGTACACCCAAACCAATCACAGCCTTTCCTGCCTGATAGGCGGCAATGGCATTATTGACCACCTCATAGGCATTAAGAAAGTCCTTGCCCGCTTTTGTGCTAAGTAACTCTTCCCGATAATTATCTATTGTGAGAGCCGCACCACTTAAAACCATATCGCCCAATGTCCATAATCGTGTCCATCCGCCTGCGGCTAGTCCCCCACTCATGCCACCAGCTAATAAACCCGCCACATTTGCCGAACGGATCATATCCTTGTCCCATTGCTCTTCTATGATCAAACGTAAGGCGAACGCCGGCACATCATATACTTCGCCTGTACCCTGATCAAGGCTTTCAGAAGAAGATTTGAAAAAGATACGAACCATTTCGAATGGCAGATAGCTCCCCTCAAACTTCTGGATAGTAAAACTAAATTGGTTTAGATATCCCTTAAATGGAACCACATTGCGATCTGAGAAATCAGCCCCATCATAATTAATCCGCTTTTCTCCTGTAGCCGCATCAATCAAACCAATATCTTTATAGAAAATAATGCGATGAGTGGCTAGCTGTTGTAAAGAAGATTTTCCATTAGAAAGGATCTGATCAAACCTAGTTGTCTGCTTAGATAGATATTGTGCTGTTTTCGAGCGTTTATACAGGGCAATCAATTCCTGATAATAAACTTTTCTTTCAGCGAAATCCACTGCATCATGTAAAGATTCCATCAATCCGCTACGCTCCTGCATTTTAGTAAACAACAGGTCTCCTTGTGAACCTGGTGTAGTTTTAATAATGCGGATGATAGCATTTTTATCTTCTTTATCTGCATACCCAGAGGCCAGACACTCCATCAGATCTACTCGTTGAGCGGCACATAACTTTGCAAAATCAGTATCAGGAATTGTTTCTATTTCACTGTCTACATTCGTATCACAAACACCTCCACTTGCCCGAACAGCTAACTTCCTGAGTTTCTCGGGTACTTTGTTGTCATCACAGTTGGTAATCTGTGTTTCAGAGAGTGCCTCCATCTTCTGTTGTACAGCAATGACTGCTTTCAAAACAGACGCAGCATCATTTTCGGGTACACTCACAAGTTGTAGACTAGCAGTCGCAGATTTATACCATTCTACCTGTAGTTTTTGTTGCAAACTGTCTAATTGTAGTTGCAGCGCTACCAGCAAAGTTTTATCATGGGAAACTGTATCGGAAAGTAATTCCTGAGCAGATGAAATAAACTCTTCCATCTGTTGTTTCTTCAGTTGTTTTCTGGATAAATCCTCCTTGAGTGATTCAAACAAATCTGTCAGCTTGACCAGCACCCCTTTCCCTACTCCATCAGCCAGTTTGCTGATCAGCGGTTGAGCTTTTTGGAAATCCTGTTTTAAAGAACTCGCCAATGAGCTTGTGTTGGAGGAACTACTATTAGAGGACACCGCACTAGAGCGGGAAGTGGAATCAGCAGCTGTCTGTTTTGCCAGTTGTTGTGCGGTCCCACTAATGGCATGTTTGAGAGAGAGCAGTTGTTGTTTTTCAGAACTGGTCAGTACCAGTGTTTCCGAAATGACACTTTCTTCCAGCTGGCTCAAAGTCTGAGCCCAGTTAAGCAGGGTGGCTGTGCTAGCCGTGTCCAATCCTGCCAGTAGCCCTGCCAGCGAACGAATATCCTGGCGGGTTTGCTGGGCAGCTAGTTGCTGTTTTGCCATCGCATCCACTCCCCGGCTGAGCATCTCTACCTTTCCCTGAGTGATCTTGTGATCTTCATTGACAAAGATGTTACTAAGAGAAACCCGAAAAGCGGCTCCTGCCAGAAATCGCATCGACACCCTGCCCATGCCTGAGTAATACCCTGGTTGTGGATTGTCGCTGATTTGCTCGACCATAATCTCTGAATCCCCTGCCACCAGAATGCTGCCGATAGTCATACCGATGAGTGGCTTGGTTGAAATAGCACTATCCACTACTGCCTGATGACCACAGGCGACCAGAACAGGTTTGGCTGTACGGAATGTGACAATAGAAGAATACGGTCCGAAAAAACCTTGTTTTTGTCCCTGAATACGAGCCTCATACTCGGTGTCTGGCTCCAGATCATATACTTTCAACTCTGCCACTGAGCCAGACTCAATCTTTGCCGGAAACCAGGCATTCTCCGAACCCTTTTCTGTCTTTTTCTTCGAAGACTTTTCTGATGTTGTATTCTCTGAGGTAGAATTCTCTGAGGTGGAAGCAGACGAGCCTACTCTTCGGTAGTCGATCTGATAGCCTGCAAACAAACTGCTATCTGCTTTCCAGCTAAACTTGCCCTGACGGGTATTGACTCCTATGGCCGTAAAGTCTTTGACCTGTCCAACGGCAAAGTCGGGTGAGACATTCGCCCCTCCATAGGTAAAGGTGCATACCTCACTGTAACCCTGATTGCGAAAAGCATCCCGTCCGCTTTTGTCAATGGCCCGCACCCGCCAGGCATACTGCATCGAATCAAGCAACATCGGATCGGCAAGGGTATATACATACTGGGACTGATCGGTTTTTAGCTGAAAGACAGGTCTGGTGCTGAGCACAATGTCATTGGGGTTGCGTCCTTTGGGACGGATCTCATACAGACTCAGTTCGTATTCGGTTTCAGCAGCTGAGTTAGGGGAAGAGGTATTGCGTGGGGTCCACTGAAAAAAGATAGGCTGACTGTTTTTGCTTGGGATCAGAGTGCCACAGGCAGGGAAGGCAATCAGAGGCGGTTCGTTTTTAGACAAATAATAAAACGAGCATCCAGGATTGGAAACCTGTACATCTTGTCGTCGGTAATCGTAAGCGGTAACACATAGAGTGTACGCACCCTCGGGCAAAGCCCTTGTTTGTTCGTATCGACTGCGGTCATAGCCAACAAAATCCAGATTTCGGCTATCCAGGTAAGGAGCCAGTTCAGCTCCGGAAAGAATGGTCGGAATACCCGGATCCAGCGTGATGGGAGCGGGTGTAAAGTGCGGGGCTGTTTGAATGATGGTTTTGCCATTAAGCTCAATGCGAACTGCCAGTCGCAACTGATAGGAGGGCTGGGTCAGGTCACGCTGCAAGAGGATCAGGCGCAGTTTGTCATTGCCATCCTGGGCATAATCGGACAGGTAAACAGAATAAGGAGGTAACAGTTGGGTGGTGGCCTGTACCGGATAGACTTGTGCCCATGCCTGTGGAAAGCAAAGGTAGAGCAAAATACTATATATAAGGAAGAAACGTATCTTCATGTAGTAACATCGATAGCTGGGAACAAATTTAATTTGTGGATGCAGGGCACTTTGTTTTTTAATCAGCTCTGGGATACATCGTAAGAAAAAAGCATCAAATGCATAAAAGCCTGGGACTTTGTATAATTTTGGTTGAAAAGGCATTTTCCTTACATGTTTTTTCAGTGTTTAGCTGGGTTATTTCTTCAACTTTTTATCTACTCAACTATCCTAAGATGATTCTTTTTAAAAGCTGAATGTATATCCCAGAGTAGCCGTTAGCTCACTAAATGCAGGTTGCTGTGTGGTGCTATGCAGACGCTTCATCCAGTTGATGCCCAATGAAATATTCTGATTCCCGGAAAATCCTTTTCCTTTGCTTTTGGCAGTGTCTGTTCCTGATGCAGGGGGTTGTGCTGATTCAGTCACTGCAGGGCCTGCAGCCTTTTTAGACTGCCCCGGTTTAGGTTGATAGCTCAGGCTCCAGCGGGCATTCACTACATCATTGCTTACCACACCATTGGTGAATGCCTTGTTATAGGCGCTGGCCAGCGAACTACGTACCTGTTTATTAAAAAGAGTCTGGCTCCAGCTCACATTTGGGCCCCAGTAGGCACTCTTCACCAAAGCGGCTGTATTTACATTGTAGTTGACCGATCCCGACAGGCTGGCTCCTTTTTCAGAAAAAGCATGGCTATAGGAAAGATTGGCTGTGTAAAACGAGGACTGACCACCTTCGGACTGGCTGTTATCTCCTGTTTGCTGGTAGCTCCCCAGCAACATAACCGACTGCTTATGCTCTTTGCTGCCAAACATATACCCGGCAGAACCATTAAACGTCTGGCTTATCTGATAGAAGTTCAGTGTATCCAGGTTATTCTGGAAGAATGGATCTGTTTGAGGACGCATGTTGGTGTAGGTGGCAAAGTTTGAATAGCTACCTGTCAGGTTCCAGTTCTGATCTGGCATAAAATTTACGTTTACCGCACTAACCCAGCGTTTGGTGGTAAAGGCTCTGCTTTTATCAAGGTTGTTATATTGTATTCCCACATTCCCTGCAAGAGTCAACCGGCTTTGAAGTAGTTTCAGAGAGGGAGCCAGGGTAATGTTTTCCATATCGTTGTTAAAGTAATAGGCACCCAGCGTTTCGTATTCTGGGGCCACACGCTGGTAGCGCGCCTGCAGGCTCACGATATTTCCCTGATACCCAAACCCTGCCGCAAACGCATCAAAATAGCGGTTGGTTGGATTATCAGGTAATAGTTTACCAAACAGATTGCTGCTTTTGCCCTGTACTACGGAATCCGAACGATTGGCCCGAATGTCTTTATCGAGCGCAGAAACAGCATATTCGCCTTCTACAAAAAAGTGTGAGAACAATGTCTTCTTGCCATTAATGCTCACAGCAATGTTCTGCTTAGGTGTCAGATCACTTTCCGGCAACACATAAGGCAACGAACGAATGTCATCTTTGGCACTAAAAAAGGATACAGAAATCATATTGCCTCCATCTTCATAGCCGACCTTCCAGGCATATCCCATTCGATTGTAAGCTACATTGTAATTGAGCGTTGAGTCTTGCAGATTATAGGGAATGCCTTTTTTGAGTCGTCCATACATAGCTGCGATACGCCACTTTCCGGGGGACAGTTCAACGCCTCCTCCCAGAAAAGTATGCCCCGACAGGGTATATTGCGAAAAGGTCATTGAATTATAGCCAATATAGGATTTGACCCACTTGTATTGTGGTGAAAAACTAAACTGATTAAAGGGTTGGGTAAAGCTTCGGCTGGTATTACTATAGGAAAATGTAAATGGGGTATTGTACCCAAATAGATTCAGATTCAGGCTGCCCGTTGCAAACCAGTTAAAGGGGTCGCGCCGGTTGTCAGTCCCCCAGGCATGGTAGCCAATGGCACTCAGGTTTATAGAACCGGATGGTTTAATTCCCTTTTTTATGCCTATCTCTTCCAGGTTCTGTGCAGACGTCCAGTGACCTGTTCCCAAAAATAAAGTAGTCAGTATCAGTGACCAGTAGATGTGTTTCATTTCTGTGCTAAATCTTCTCCATAAGTGAGCCGGGAGTGTTTGCTTCCACTTCCCGGATCGGTACTGGTTAGTGTGTAGTGTCTTTCTTGTGGTTGGTTTTTAGTGGTTAATGCTTATTTTCACTTCCCGGGCATCATTTTCGGTAACAGCCCGAAGGATATACATCCCTGCTTTGACATCTGGCAGAGTAATGTGTTCTTCTATTTCCTGTGTCTTATCCCATGTCTTACGGTAGCGTTCATTTCCCAGCATATCAATGACAACCAGAACCAGAGGCTGCTTTTTGAGCAGTTTTGCCTTGGCTACAAAAACACCATCATTCGGATTGGGACTAACTTCCAGTGAAATCAGGTAACGGCTTCCAGGAACCGGGGTGACTGGTGCAGTTGGATCAAATGGTTTCAGGTATAAGGTTTTGGTTACCGAATAGGCACATCCACCAAAGAATCCGGTCATCTGAATGGTATACTCTCCAGCCTCCGCAAATCGAAGTTGAGGAGCCCAGGCGTTGCTGTCCAGGATCTCAGCAGCCGTATCAAAGGTCCAATGCAGAGAATCTGCCTTGGGCACACTGATATCGGTGATAACCAGTGTATCCCGTGCACTTTCACTGGATGCGACCAGAAAGCCTGGCTCTGGCTGATCGTTGCGTTGCAGGATAATAGTAGAACCTGTTGTCTGGCATTGTTTACTATCTCTGACCCGGATCGAATAGGTTCCTATTCCAACGGCAAAATCCGTATTGGACTGGAATGAGTCTCCATTATCAATGGAATACACATAAGGCGGCGTTCCACCAGAAGCATGAATCTGAATACTGCCATTGGTTTGTCCGTAACAAACCGGTACTGTAGTAAGTTGGAAGGTCAGTTCCCGTGCAGGCTGCCCTACGTTCATTTGCATTTCTTTCTGGCATCCAGCAGCATCTGTTACCCGTACTGTATGAGTCCCAGCCGTTAGACCAATTGCATCTTCGGAAGTCTGTTGAGTTTCGAGCCACTGATAGGTATAGGGGGCTTTGCCTCCACTGACAGTAATGTTAATTGTGCCATCGTTGCCTCCCCGACAGTTTACCTCCGAAATCTGATAGACAATTTCAATAGGGGAATATAAACTCGTAATAGCTTCAGTTAATGTAGCCATACAGCCATTCTTATCCTTTGCAATCAATCCATACGTTCCGACAGCCAGATTGGCAAACAACGCCTGAGCCTGATAGGTCTGTCCTCCATCTATACTAAACTCATACGGAGCAGCCCCACCAACGGCCTTTACAGTTAGTTTACCACTGTGATCTCCAGCACATACCACATTGGTCTTGTCAACCAGTTGCAGCCCCAGACGGATCTCAGGCTGGATCAGATCTATACTTTGGCTCACAATACATCCTCTTCCATCTTTTACATTGAGTTGGTGTCTGCCAGCTGTTAATCCGTCCAGACGATTGGAAGTCTGGTATGGCCGTCCATCGACAGAGTAGCTATATCCAGTGTATGTACTTCCATTTCCACCCGTTGCCTGTAGGATAACATAGCCATTGTTTCCACCAAAACAGGAAATCTGGTAGCCATTATAATCTGATACTGTATGAGTAAAGCTCAGTTCCTGGGCAGGAATGGTAATCTGGATCGGAGTTGTGTAGGATGCTGTACATCCATTGACATCTTTGACAAGGATAGTATAGGTTCCTGCCGACAAACCTATAAAGGAGGCAGAGGCCGAAAAAGCAACTCCATTGTTGATAGAATACTGATACGGAGCAATCCCCCCCTGTGCCACAATAGCGATACTTCCTTTATCTGTGATACATACAATGTCGGTTCGGTTCACACTTGTTATCTTCAAAGGAGCAGGCCGATGAATCGTTACACTCTCCGAGAATACACTGCACCCATTTACATCCGTAGCCTGAAACGAATAATTTCCATCTATCAACCCTTCTACTGTAAGGACACCTGTCAGGGTACCGCTTTTATACGTAACTGAATCTACTCCGTCCTTACGCCGCACGATATACGAATAGGTAGTACCAGTACCCCCATTCACCTTAAGCGTAAGTTGTCCATCCTCCTTGTCGGCACAGGAAATATCTTTACCCGTCAGTGTAGCCATAAGTTGAGAAGGTTGTGTAATAACCACTGTAGACGGATAGGTAAATGAGTCTGTACAACCTGCTGGTAATAACCTGCGAACCGTAAGTCGATAGTCTCCAGCTGGCAAGCCAGAGAATATACCCGTTGTATTGTTTTGTGGAGCAATGGCTCCGGTTGTATGTGTAATCTGATACTGATAGCCCTGTGTATTTCCTGTACCTGTAAACCGAATCTCTCCGGATTTGTATCCAAAACAAGTTACATGGGTGGTTTGAATATTGGTGATTCCAAGTGCAGGAGGTGCAATAATTTCCAGATCAGTGCTATAGGCATTACAGTCCGCACCTCCTTGTTCTTTCACAACAAGGCGATACTTTCCTACAGGCAAATTTTCACTTCTCCATTCCGTAGCTGTCAAAATAGCTTCTCTGTATACAGTAGCATTGCCTGCCTGAAAGAGCTGATAGTGAAAGTTAGTCGATACAGGTTTATCAAAGGAATCGGCGGTTTTGGCTACAGTAACTATCACCACTCCGTTTCCTGGAATAGCACAAGTAGCGTTGCCAACCTGCAATGCATCTGCAATACCTGCAAGTGATACCAGTGGAGGCTGGGTGATGGTCACGTCCTTTTCTAGGGTCATACACAGATCCTGCATCCGAATACGATGTACTCCAACAGGTAATCCGGTAAAGATGCCTGTTGTATTTGTTGATCCAATGCTTTCTGTGCCTGGACCTGATACATAGGTATAGGTAACTCCTCCTTCTGCCCCACCGGAAACCACCAGCTTAATCTGCCCATCTTTCCCTCCATAACAAGAGACGGGTTGTACCTCAGCAGATTGAATAACCAGTGACGGAATAGAATCAATAGTAAAAGTATAGGGGTCAGACTGACAGATACCATATGCCCCATCTGGATTCATAGTCCAGAGGGTATAGGTACCCGGACCAATATTTTGAAAAGTAGTGTCTGCACTCTTAATCCTTCCACTTAGAAATACACCCTCACTACAAGTATTACTTACTAATGTAGCTGGATCACAAGGAGGAGTCACTGTAGTACCTTTCGCAATCTGATACAGAAACTGTCCTCCCTTTATTCCATTCACCTGAAGACGAAAGGTGCCTGTATTGGTTTTAGCACATGAAATAGTAGGCGTTAAGGCGGTAATTGTAGGTGGTGGAGGGGAGAATTCCTTCAATGAAGAAACTTGTGCATCACTTAGTAAATCACCTTCTTTTGACCGGGTTCTCACCCGAAATCGAATGTTTCTTTTCTGTGTTAATCCGGAAGTAAATATGGATTCCAGGGGATTAAAAGATATCTCAGGACGAGTTGTAGTATTACTATTATTCGTGGTATCTCGCAAAGGAATCCATGTTAAACTACCGGAATTCTGATAAAACCACTCATAGCTTAATCCTGGGCTGGGAGGCAGATTAGCAGGAGTTATTCCTGTTTTTAAAGTTATAGTAGAATTTGCACAGAAACTACCATTCGGCTGCATTCCGATAAAAGTAATAGGATCAGGAGTAATAACATACCGAACTTGTAGCCTCATCTGATAATTTGGATCATCCCGTAGTATTTCGGTTGCATTCACATTTTTTTCGACAGGAATCCATTCTCCTGCGGGTATCGATCCAAGATAAACTTTCAAGTCCTGATAGCCTTCATCGCCATCCGAGTTATTGCTGATACATGTACTTCCATATCCAAAGTCTTGCCATGCATGTAAACGCACAATAATATATTCAGGCAGGGAAGCATGGGTTAGATTCATCTGTTCATCGGGTACAGTAAATCGTACGGTTGATTCAGGCTCACCCAAACTTCTGAGATCTGACCATTGATAACCAGGAAAATTACGACCTAAGCACCCGGAACACCCTAACCGATCATTTGCACATCTATTGTCATTACTACCTTTAAGACGGGTATACATCTTTACTACAATATCTGATCCCGGCTTTGCATTATAGAATTCTTTAAACCTCACTTCTACTTTTACTTGCCCATAAGAAGCTACACAGAGAGAAAGAACGTTACACAAAAAAAGAAAAATGGGTATAAGTTTCCGGGTCATTCTGAAAGATATTTTATGCTTCCTGTAGATTCTATACACTCCCTAATAGTAACTCGCAAAAACAATGTAAAATCTTACATAGCAGAATTTTCATAGCAAATGTTGAAACCTTTGCTTTTTTCCAGTATCTATTTCCTAAACTCATCTGTAGGTATACCAAACTACTTGCCATATACTTTCTCAGCTTCAGTCTGTTGTGTAGATTTGTTGTTATTCACAATACACATTATTCATGAAGCCTTTTACTGGCATACTCTTTAGTACATTTCTGTATGTCATTGGACAATTGCCTGTCCATAGTCAGTCACCGCAACCTGGTTTAAAAGTACTGGCAAAGCCTCATAAAGGTGCCGTACTGATCCGGTGGGCACCAACCACTCCGCTGTTATGGAAAAGAGGTAACGAATCCGGTTATCTGATTGAACGATATACTTTAAAGCCTGATGGCAGTTTTGAAGAATTGGGTGGAGGCAAGTTAATGACTACTCAGGCTATAAAGCCTATCAGTGCGGCAGCATTTGATGAATTGGAAAAAACTGAACCAAAAGCAGCTATTGTCGGAGAAATGGTTTATGGAACAGATTTCTCACCTGCACTATCTACAGACAAACCTGCTGACATTCTCAAGAAAAACAATGAACAGGAAAACCGGTTTGGCATGGCTTTGTTTATCTGTGATGTTTCCCAACCCTCTGCCATTGCTGCAGGTTTGTTGTGGATCGACAAGACAGTTCTGCCAGGAAAGCGATATGTATACAAGGTAAGGTTAGCTGCTCCTGCTAAGGATGGAAGTACACTGGAAGGATCTGCTATTGTCAATAGCTCTGAGGAACAAAAGCTACTTCCTCCTGACCGGTTTAAGGTAGAATTCAAAGATCGTCGTGCCAGGTTAAGCTGGCCTATCTTTCTACATCAGGGGGTATATACTGCTTATGTCATTGAAAAATCAAGCGATGGGAACTTATTCCATCCTGTTTCAGATCTGCCATATACCTATGTTAGTTTGGAAGAAAATCCGGAATACGCCTATTACACAGATTCGTTGGAAACCAATGAACAGGTATATCATTACCGGATTCGGGCTATTACGCCATTTGGCGAAATTACAGAACCATCGGCTGTGGTACATGGACAAGGCATGCCAGAAATGGCAGGGATGGCAGTCATTGAAAGCGCCCAGGTAAAAGAGAACAAGCAGGTTACATTACAATGGCGTTTCCCAGCAGAACTTCAGAAAAAGATCAGCGGGTATTTTGTAAGTCGTTCTTCCAAGCCAGGTGGCCCTTATCAGGATATTCACAAAAAGCTATTACCCTCAACTCAGTTCACCTATCAGGATCAGCCCACCAGTCAAAATACTTATTATCAAATCCGGATTATTGGCAAGGATGGGAAAGAACTTAGTCGTTCATTCCCCTATCTGGTACAACTGGAAGATCAGATACCTCCAGCAGTACCTGCTCGTATTCAAGGTACTGTTACGGATCGGGGGATAGTCTCTCTACAATGGCAAGCCAACACAGATACAGACATACAAGGCTATCGGGTATTCCGGGCAAATAGCCTTAGTGAGGAATCCATAGAAGTTACCAGACGAATTCTCACCAAACCTGTTTTTACAGACACAATCTCTCTTACGACTCTGACCAGTCAGGTTTATTATCGGGTAGTTGCAGTCGATAACAACTTTAATACGTCTGCCTATTCACCTGCCTTCGCACTTAGCCGTCCAGATAAAGTTCCACCAGTAGCAGCCGTATTTACGCAAACTGAGATCAGAACGGACAGCATTGTGCTGAGATGGATAGGAAGTCCCAGCAGGGATATTGCCTCATACCGATTGTGGCGACAAGGCAATGAACCCTCCGATACGATAACCCTGTCCAGTTGGCGTGTAACAATGGATAAACAATCCTTTATCGATACGAAGGTGTCTCCGGGCAAATCGTACCACTATATATTGGATAGTAAGGATAGCAGTGGCAATATCACCAAAGCCGAATCGAGAGAAATATACTTTGAAACCGGATTTCGCGATGCGGTTAGCTGGCTTACTCCATCCATTAACAGAGAAAAGCGAAAAATAACACTGAACTGGAATAATGAATCGTTTAAAGACAAAGAAATTGTCAAGCTGATACTATATAAAAAGGAAGACAATGCTCCTCTTAGCATCTGTCAGACACTTACAGGCTCTGTAAATTCCTGGGAAGATTTGCAGGTGGCTTTGAATCATCGATATACCTATTGTATCAAAGTCTATTATAAAGACGGGGCTCAAAGCCGTCTGAGTAAACCTTTGCAACTGGTATATTAGAATGGTGATTTCAACTAGCTTTAGAGATCACTTTCTGAGCTCTTTTAAAAACTGCATGGGTGTTTTACCAAATTCAGTTTTAAAAGCTTTTGTAAAATAGGATTGTGTCTGAATACCTACCTTATACATAACTTCAACGATAGGCAGGTTTTCTTCTGTGAGTAGATGAAGAGCTTTCTGTAAGCGAATAGTGCGGATAAAATCGCCAATTGACTGGTTGGTCAAGTCTTTGGTTTTAGTATAGAGACGGGTACGGCTCATTCCCAACTGTCCACACAAGTAATCAATATTCAGTTCCGGATCACTTAGATGGACCTTAATCAGATTTACCAGTTCAGTTAGAAAATTTCTGTCTTGTGTTGAATGTGCCTGTTCAACAACGTCCTTTAACTGATTTGAAATATGTTTTTCTTTGAGCTTTTCCTTTTGAAGAAAGATGTTACGGATAGTCAGTGCCAGAAGCTCTATACTTAAGGGTTTGGAAAAATAATAATCGGCTCCTGCCTCTACCCCTTCAATACGGGCGTCCGTACTGTCTTTAGCACTAAGGGTCAGGAATGGAATATGGCTGGTCTGCGGGTCTTGTTTAGCAAGCTTGCAAAAGGAATTTCCATTCATGACAGGCATCATCACATCACTGATAATCAGGTCAGGCAATATTTCTTTTGTTTTTTCAAATCCTGTTTTACCATTTTCAGCTTCTACAATGATATAATCCTCAGCCAGACTACCTCTTAAGAAATAATGCAACTCTTCATTATCATCAACAATAAGAATGGTGGGTTTTATTCCTTGTTTTTTAACAGAATCTTTTTCTGTCACCTCTTGCAGAGACTGAAGTGCATCTGACTCATAACCAGCATGAAGACTTTCCAGTTTTATGGGCAGCTCTTTGTTGGTAAACCATAGTTCTTTTTGCTGGTAATCTTCTTTTCCACAGGGAATACCAATAATAATTTCTGTACCCTTATTGCGCTCACTATAGACATAGATAGTGTCTTTGTGCAATAAGGTCAGACTTTTCACAAAGGCCAGGCCTATGCCTGATCCCAGATGGGATTCGGTAATACGGTAATATCGCTCAAACAGATGAGCAATCGACTCTTTGGAGATGCCGATTCCGTCATCAATTACTTTGATGTACAAATATTGAGTACCTTGGTAAGCACTTTGAATTACCAATTCATTAGCATAGGCAGGTTTGTACGACTCAATATTGTCGAATACCTCAATGGTAATTTGTATTCCAGACCCTATATATTTGAAAGAGTTACTCGAAAGGTTGATGATGATTTTTTCAACAATCTGCCAATCAAACCAGACTTGTTCCGGCTCACTTTTCAGATCAAATCTAAACTGAATATTTTTTTCTTTAGCCAGATCTTCAAACTCATCAAAAATTTCCTGTAAAAAGGCCGACAAATGCTACCAATATCCCATCAAAGATCCTTCAGACAATCCATTATATTCAGACACATCTGCAATTGCCACTAACAGTGGAATACCTGTCCCTATACTGAATAAATTTTGATATTATCCCAAACACATTCCCAATATATACCTCACGTTGCATAACTTGGGAATGTGTTTTTCTGGTTATTTATTCAATAGATTTTAAAATTGATGATTCGCTTTGTATTCTCCAGGTGTTTGATAGGTGATTTTTTTAAATATCCGATAGAAATAGGGGACAGTTTCAAATCCGGTCTCCGCAGCAATTTCAGAGAAGGGAAAATCTGTAGTTATAAGCAGAAACTGAGCTCTTTCAATACGCTTTTGCTGAATATATGGCAAAGGTCTCTCACCAGTATACTGATAAAATAATCTTGAGAAATAATCCGAATTAAGACTTACTTGTTCGGCCAGATATTCCACTGTTAGTGGCAATTGCAGATGTGTCTGAATATAATGGATTGTCTGAAGGATCTTTGATGGGATATTGGCAGCATTTGTCGGCTGATAATTTTCTAATCCCAGAAAACGAGCCAAAAACTGTAAAAGTATTCCTTGTGTTTCAACATAGGCAGATAAGGGTAATAACAGATTCTTTTCCTGAAAGCCTTTTAAAATAGGTTGTTTTTCGTATTCCTTTGGGTTATCTGAACTTTGTAATCCCCGGTTTGGATTCAGCTTTAGGATTCGTTGAAAAAGGATATAATCTGTGTCAATCGCTGGAATTTTAAAAATTTTGCGGTTTGAGTCGAATAAAGATGTTCCGTCAGCACTCTCTTCAATAAAATGCAAATAATACTGATTCAGATAGTTTGTACAAACATGATTGCAAATTGTAAAACTGGGAATCAGATATAAATACCCACTCTCAAGTGTGTATTCCTTTGATGCATTAAAAACCGACCCTTCTCCCTGATCTATCAGATACAATCTGTAAAATGGACTAATAACATTTTGGTAGTTCCAGTTTTTATTCAATTTGACATAATCTGCATTTAGTAAAGAAAAGTTCGATTTCAAGGTCATTTGTAACAGAAAAACAGTTTTAGAAACAGACTCATGTTTCGTAAAGATAAGTAGAAAGTCGGATTTGTATATAGTAATGTCTTATTTGTATACCAGAAAGCACCAAACCCCATCTATCTTTGTGAGAGTAAGTTGTCTTATGTCCTATCTCAAACAATTCATAGGACGCACCTTTTGGTAAACTTTTCTTGTCCTACTGTCAGACTCTATTTCTGGTATGATCAAGAGAATACAGTATCATTATGTGAGAATAGTAGGACAGTAATTAAATCGTTTATATAGTTAAGAAGTTAATCACCTGTAATATGAAACGAAGAAGTGTCATTAAAAAACTGTCAGGAATAGTTCCCTTTATAGGAATGGCTCAGCCTCTTCAGGTTAAAGCAACGGATCTATCGCAAAAAGATTCTATTGGGAAAGGACCTTTTAAACCAAATTGGGAGTCTCTGCAACAATACAAAGTACCCAAATGGTACACCGATGCAAAGTTTGGCATATGGGCTCACTGGGGTCCACAATGTCAACCAGAAGCGGGAGACTGGTATGCAAGAGAAATGTATATGGAAGGTACCCATAAATATAAATTTCATCTGGAAAAATATGGACACCCTTCCAAGTTTGGATTCAAGGATGTAATTCATGAATGGAAAGCAGAAAATTGGGATCCTGAAGCGCTTATGAAGTTATATAAACAAGCAGGAGCACAATACTTTGTTGCCCTGGCAAATCACCATGATAATCTGGATTTGTATAAAAGTAAATATCAGTCATGGAATTCACTAAAAGTTGGTCCAAAGAGAGATATCATCGGTGAATGGGAGAAGGCAGCCCGCAAAGCTGGCTTGTACTTTGGAGTCAGCGTCCATGCGGCCCATGCTTGGAGCTGGTTTGAAACGGCACAGCGTTCTGATACCTCCGGTCCCTATAAAGGTATTCCCTATGATGGAAAGCTTTCTGTTAAAGATGGAAAAGGAAAATGGTGGCAAGGATTAGACCCTCAGGAATTGTATGCCCAGAATCACCCTTTAAGTGTAAACAGTCTGGATAATGGTCAAATCCATAAGCAATGGAATTGGGGAAATGGAGTGTCTGTGCCGAATAAAGCATACTGTGAAAAATTCTTTCTGAGAACTATCGATCTGATTGATAACTATTCTCCGGATCTGGTTTATTTCGATGACACCGTTTTGCCTCTTTGGCCTATCAGTGACGCTGGGTTACGAATTGCCGCGCACCTATATAACAAAAGTATCCACGAAAAAGGATCTTTGCAGGCAGTTATCAACGGGAAGATCCTTGATGAAAAACAACGGCAGTGTATGGTCTGGGATATAGAAAGAGGTCAGAGCAATACCATAGAGCCTTTTAGCTGGCAGACTGATACGTGTATTGGAGGATGGCATTACGATAGATCTTTATATGAAAGGCATGGCTATAAAAGTGCCCGTACAGTTATCCATACATTAATAGATGTAGTTAGTAAAAACGGCAACCTTCTGTTAAGCGTTCCTATTCGTGGAGACGGTACAATTGACTCAGATGAACGGGCAATAGTAGAAGAGATAGGACAATGGATGCAGAAGAACAGTGAATCTATTTACCAAACCAAACCCTGGAAGATTTTTGGAGAAGGACCTGCTATGGATCAGGCAGCACCTCTCAATGCTCAGGGATTTAATGAGGGCAAAGGTAAACCTTTTACTGGTGAAGATATCCGTTTTGCCATCAAAGGAGATATTCTCTATGCAACTCTTCTGGGTTGGCCTCAGACAGGAAAAGCTTTACTCAAAAGTCTTACACCCTCTGCATTCAGACAAATACAAAAAATCACTTTGATAGGTACAGCGGAAGAACTTGTATTTGAACAAAATCAGGATGGGACACATATAATTTTTCCTGAATCAAAGCCTGATTTATCCTATGCGAATGTATTGAAGATAAGTTAACCGTGATTTAATCTTATTCTTTTCTGCTAGCAACAAGAATAGTTACTGGACGAAAAGAACAAGGTTATCCAGACAGAAGAACCATATTCTACACACCACAAATCCATTTCAGATCCTGTTCAAGAGTTGAAAAAATAACTCGCTGGGTTTGAATACTTAGCTTCGGTATAAGTTATAAGGATCTTCGTTGATGGACTTGTTAGCTGCTAAACTACAAACTATATTTATCAGTTAAATGGCAAAACATTTCACCACCATACTGGATAAATCACTTTAACCCAAATCTTCTCAAAGTCATGAAACTAACACCTTTCATCATTATTGTATCCCTTTTGGTATCACTATCTGCTTTTCAGGTGCAGGCACAGACTCCTGTAACCAGTGCAGCCGATCCCGAAAAATTATTTACCAGTTCTGATACCAGATTACACAAAAACAAACAGGTCGTCTATCATATAGTAAAAGACCTGTTGGAATGTAATCATTGGGAGCTTGCAGACAAATACATCGCAGAAGATTACATACAGCACAATCCGAATGCAGCTAATGGCAGAGAAGCAGTTGTGAAATTTTTCACCAACGTTTTAAAGGTGAAACCCTCTCCTATACCTGACAAAATGAAAAGTAAAGTAGTATCTGTGGTTGCAGAAGGAGAGCTGGTAACTGTAGCCTTTGTTAAAGAAGAAAAGAATCCAAACGATCCTGGCAAGACTTACACCACTACCTGGTTTGACCAGTGGCGTATAGTAAATGGCAAAGCGGTAGAGCATTGGGATGGGGCAACATTATTTGCCAAGTAAAACATACGTCAGAACCAGAGGAAGCTATACATCTACCGTACAGCTATTTACTATTTAGCGAAAAAGTCTGTCTACATATACTTTCTCTGTTTCTAATTGTTCTGGTGAGTACTCAGCCGTAAGGTGTGTTTGTTCCTGGACAATCCATATTTATCCTCTTTGAGTACTTTCTTTTCTTATCAGCTTGTTTTTCTCCACTACCTTTTAAAACAACTTTTAGAAAAATAATTCATTTTCACCAAGAAAGCTTCCTATCATACGTATCAGCTCGCTTCCAAAGTCTGTTGCCTTTAGCTGACCAAAATTTTTTATTTGGGATAACTGACTTAATGATCGGGGTAGTTTCTTGGAAATTTCTCGTAAAACTGAATCTGACAGGATAGTATATTCTGGTACATCTCGTTGTAATGCTATTTCTTTACGCCAACTAATCAATTGTTCATAGAGGACAGGATTTGTAATTTCGACTTCCTTAGGCTGCGTTTTTTGTGCAGAGTTATGTGATACAGGTTGATAGGTAAGAACTACCTGCTTTACTGCATCCAAAATATTCTTAAAGGAGGATGCAACTGGCAAGTGAGTAAAAGCTGTTATCTTTTCATCCAGGGCAACTAATAAGTGATTCACAACCGGGTATATATCCAAAGAAAGCTCGTCCAGACTCTGGTCTGCATACATCTCATGAACTATTTGCCTTAACAAAGTAACTTTTGCCAGGAAATACGCTGCTGCTTTTCGTAGGCGATTCAGAATAACTTCTGACTGCCAAATAGTAGCATAACTGGGATCAGCAAGTAGAATTGACAAATCCTGTTTGACAAATTTGTTAGCCACCTGTATAACCTCCTGATTTAGAGTTTTATTTGCATTTGTTGCTTTACTCTCAGAGAGAACATTTTCAATTAAAATACTTTGAAACAGTTTAAAGGATTGGCTTATAAGTGAAAAATCAAATAAGTCGATCAACTGTTGCTTGTCTGTTTCAGTGATAACTTTATCTAAAAAATCCATATCCGGCTTTTCATCCAGCGCTTTCTTCATAAAACGGACAATGAGTGGATCACAGATTATATTCTGCTGCCGAACAGGATCTTTCAAAATGAGACCTTCCAAACTTCGGCAACGGCTAAGTGCCACATACGTTTGCCCATGAGCAAAAGCAGAATTGACATCTATGACTGCCTTTTCAAAGCTTAGACCCTGACTTTTATGAATAGTAATAGCCCATGAAAGTCGTAAAGGAAACTGGGTGAATGAACCAGTGTTAGACTCATTAATTTTACCTTCTGTTTCTGAGAGTGAATATTTCACATTATGCCATATTTCCGGATTGACAATAAATTCTGAACCATCATCCAGAAAAGTTATCCAGATACGTCCCTGCTCAATACGGGCAATACGACCAGACCGACCATTATAATACTGCTTTTTCCCAGAAGTGTCATTTTTGATGAACATAACATGAGCTCCTTCTTTAAGCACCAACTCCTCCTCAGCTGGATAAGCTTCTCTGGGAAAATCTCCTGTAATGACTGCCTTAAAAATGTGTGCTTCCCCTTCTAATTCTTCCAATCGCATCTGGTTAATATCACTTACCAGTTTATTGTGTGTAGAAAGAGTAATGTGGTCTTTTACCTGATCAGCATTGAGTGTAGCAGAATACCGAGTATTCAACACGGCGAGTAAATCGGTAGAAACATTCCCGCTTCGGATACTATTGAGAATTTCAATAAAGGCCGGATTATTTTGTCTATATACCTTGTCTAACTCAAAGGTTAAAAAAGGAGATTGTTTAAAAATACGACTATTAAAAAAATAGGGACCTTCATAAAACGACGACAATACCGGCCAGTCATTCTGGTAAACAGGTGGTAACTGATAGGGATCTCCTATCATTAATAGTTGAACACCACCAAACGGTCTATTTGAACCTCTTACCTGACAAAGGACAGAGTGTATATAATCCAGTATATCCGCTCTGACCATACTTATTTCATCAATAATAAGCAGGTCCAGACATTTTAATAATTTTGCCTTTTCCTGATTAATTTGTTTGATTGAAGTTGTAGTAAAGGCTTTTTCCTGATTGGAAGGCAGTAACGGACCAAAAGGAATTTGAAAGAAAGAATGTAATGTTACCCCACCTGCATTAATAGCTGCAATAGCAGTCGGTGCGACAACTGCCATACTTTTTGATACATTTGCCCGGATGTGATGTAGAAAAGTAGTTTTGCCACTACCAGCCTTACCAGTTAGGAAAATAGGTTGGTCTGTATTTTCAATAAATCTGAGAATAAGTTCATGAATCTGATCTAATATCATAGCCGTAGATATTTGAAGAAGTTGCCTTGTACAATTTTAAATAGGCTGTCACAAGCCAACATATCCCTTTGTCGCCTTTAAAATAATGTAGACAATCTCTTAATTATATGTATTTTATCTTATTGTCTGCTTGTATATCTTCCATCCTGATAGCATACTACCTCACCAACCGCGAAATAAGCTGATTTAATTTTTAGTTTCATTTTATTTAAGCAATATTCCTTTGTAACAAACATTTCATTTTGGAATGCAATTGTTCCATAAGAAATTCTTGAATATATTGAAATTGTTTAGACTGCTTTTATACAGCAGTGAAGGTATATTTTAGTAGTTATTTTTTAGTTAATCAGCTAGCAACCAGTGAAACAGGAAATCATAAACCGTGTACAACAATTGGGAGGGAATACGGAAAGAATAAAAGGTCATTCATTAAAGGACGATATTTTGTCAATTACTTTTAATACTGTTCTATACCAACGCCCCATAGATACTCCATGGCAAAAGGCAGAAGAAGCGGAGCCCATCAAAGGAATTGGAAGCTTCATAGATGCAAACCAGGAACTTTTTCAACAGAATAAGCAAGCTTTTTATGATAAAATAATTGATCATTACTATCGTATTACACAGGAAGGACATGGGCAGGCGGTCTGGAGTCCGCAATTATTTACCCCATTTAGAGAAGGTACGGATGATTTCACTGAATGGAATGATTGGTTTCAGGAAGATGATGTAGATCTAAGTGAAATTGTAAAGCTTACAAATGTTTCAGAACCCGATTTTATAGCCTTATTGCATAGTTATGGTTTTCCTGATAGCTATTATATCTGCCTGTCAGACCCTGATCCAGAAAATCCTACCTTGTTTGGAACGGATCATGAAGTTTTCTTTTCACAAGTAACAAATGAAGGTAGTCTTGAGGATTTTTTAAATGCTTGCCTTACCAAAGAAGAGTTAATAGAACTGATAAGAAAACGCCTGGAATACTAATTTTATTTTCCCTGTAACAAAGAAACTACCAAGAAAACAATACAGATACACCCCTCAATAAATTTCTTAGTCATAAATTACAGTACTTAATAACCAGCCATACGGATGATAGTTGTACCTAACTTAGTAAAGAAATTTTTAGAAGAGTCAGTTCTGGTAGAAAACATGTGCCTTCCTCAAAAATATCCTAAACCGGATACGTTTGAGTATTTTCAGGCAGGCTACAGGTATGATGCTATCACACATAAGAGTTTAGTAGGACCTAATGAGGGGGATTTTGACAAGAACTGGTATGTAATCTGTTCCAACTACTTTGATGACCCTTTTTATGTGGACTTTTCAGAGGGTGACAAGGAATTTCCGGTCTATTTCTCATGGCATGGAGCTGGTAACTGGATGCCTGTAAAAGTAGCAGAAACATTATCAGAATTTTCTGATTTCCTGACAATCATCAAGAATATAGAAGCTGACTCACAACAAGCAGTAAAATATCTTGAAGAACATAGTGATCTTACTAATGAATTCTGGAAGGAGGTCTATGTAGAATATCTGGAAAAAGCTGAGGAACCTATTAATGAACTGCAAATAACAGACAAATCTGAATGGATTAAAGGAAAGGTCATTATCACAGACATTGGAAAAGATAAACTGAAGTTAATTCAATTCATCAAGGATCAGTTGAACCTAACACCTCAACAGGCATTAGTCGTAAGTAAACAGGGAGAAATCGAATACAAAGAAGGATATTTGGCTCACTTGAAACACATAGTTAACCAATTAAAGGCAATGGGTGCTACTGCTATATTCAGACCCGACCCAGTTTAATGAGGCATTGGTTTTATACTCAGACTTCGTGTAAATGTTTGAAGTTAGTCAATATCTAACTTTGTATTAGAGAAGTTTTTCAGGTAGTTACAAAATGATCTGAAAAGATATAAGAGGCCAAGACTGGCCTCTTATATGCTACGAGTCCTTGTTATTATCAACGTTTATTCCACAACACGCTTTGTGGCAAAACCAGTCTTTGTCTGTTAAGCATTTTTGCAATTGCAGGCTGAATGAAAACCTACAATTGCAAACTCATGTAAACAGCTTTAGAGAACTAAAATTACGAGGCCGCAAAGTAGAAAGTTAAAGTCATACCAGATGGCTGATAGGTCAGACAAAAAAGTGGACATATAACTAAAAGTGGACTATTGAGGCAAAAATGAGTGTCATTACCTGCTAGCTATTTCTCTAAATACGCTATAATCCTTTACTCTCTCTTCAATTAAATAATGTTGTAGAAATAGAAGTCGTCTTTGGTATGAACTCATAATTAATCCCCAGATAGAACTTTATTAGCAGTTCTAAATAACTGATGAACTTTACTACTGTTATTTTGGGTTTACCAAAAAACAACCAATATATTTCTTCTTAAGCTACTGTTTTAAAATTTTAGCAGTAGATTTGCAGTTTCGAAAAAAGACCATGATTTATTTCTTTCTAAGTCAACCTGCGACCGTTTACACTTTACAAGTAAAACGGCAACTTTCTGCAACTGATATCCAAAAACTTGAATGGCTCTTTGGCGGAGCCAGCCTCCAGCAAAAAGAAGCACTTGAGGGATTTTATGTAGGCCCAAGAGCTGCCATGGTGACTCCCTGGAGTACCAATGCAGTGGAAATCACCCAAAACATGGGACTGACAGATATCGTCAGAATTGAAGAGTTCAAAAAAGTAGATGAAGACTTTACAGACTTTGATCCTATGCTTTCCAGAAAGTATAGTGGGCTTGATCAGCAAATCTATACGATCAATATAACACCGGAACCTGTTCTTGAAATAACAGATATCGCAGCCTACAATAAACAGGAAGGACTTTCTCTGAGTGAGGACGAGGTAGAATACCTTAACTCTCTTGCTGCCAGACTTGGAAGACCTCTCACCGATTCAGAGGTCTTTGGTTTTTCTCAGGTAAACTCCGAACATTGCCGTCATAAGATCTTCAATGGAAGATTTATTATAGATGGAGAAGAAAAACCTGTTTCTCTTTTTAAATTAATTCGTAAAACCTCTGAGGAAAATCCAAACGAAATCGTTTCTGCTTATAAAGATAATGTAGCCTTTATCAAAGGACCTGTTGTCGAGCAGTTTGCTCCCGGCCGTTCGGATGTTCCCGATTATTATACAACATCTGATTTTGAATCCGTAATATCCCTGAAAGCAGAAACTCACAACTTCCCTACTACAGTAGAACCGTTTAATGGGGCTGCTACGGGTTCAGGAGGTGAGATTCGTGACAGACTTGCTGGTGGACAAGGGTCTCTCCCACTGGCAGGAACCGCCATTTATATGACAGCTCTTTCTCGTTTGGCCGAGGATCGTCCATGGGAACGTGGTGTGGAAGAAAGGAAGTGGCTATACCAAACTCCAATGGATATTCTGATTAAGGCATCTAATGGAGCTACTGACTTCGGAAATAAGTTTGGCCAACCACTTATTACGGGTTCGGTTTTAACATTTGAACACCAGGAAGATGGCCGTAAACTGGGTTATGACAAAGTAATAATGCTGGCCGGTGGTATTGGTTATGGCAAAGCCAATCAGGCTAAAAAACATAAACCTAACCCTGGAGATAAAATCGTTCTTCTGGGTGGAGACAACTATCGTATTGGTATGGGTGGTGCAGCAGTATCCTCTGCTGATACAGGTGAACACGGTAGTGGAATAGAACTCAATGCTGTTCAGCGTTCTAATCCTGAAATGCAGAAACGAGTTGCTAATACGATACGTGCTATGGTAGAAAGCGATAATAATACTATCATTTCTATTCACGATCACGGTGCAGGCGGTCACTTAAACTGTCTTTCTGAACTTGTAGAAGAAACCGGAGGTAAAATTGACCTCAATAAGCTACCTGTTGGTGATCCTACCCTTTCTGCAAAAGAAATTATCGGAAACGAATCGCAGGAACGGATGGGATTGGTTGTCAGTGAAAAAGATATAGAAACACTACAAAAAATAGCTGATAGAGAACGTTCTCCTATGTATGTTGTAGGAAATGTGACTGGCGATCATCGGTTTACTTTTCAATCAGAAACCAGTGGAGCTAAACCTATAGATCTTGAACTGAAAGATATGTTTGGCAATTCGCCAAAGCTGGTAATGGAAGATCGTACAGTGAAAAAGACCTATCAGCCTGTAACATATGATCAAAGTAAATTCAGTGAATACCTTGACCAAGTGCTTCAGTTAGAAGCTGTAGCTTGTAAAGACTGGTTAACAAACAAAGTTGACCGTTGTGTAGGTGGTCGAGTAGCTAAACAACAATGTGCAGGACCTTTGCAGTTACCTTTGAATAACTGTGGAGTAATGGCACTGGATTTTCAAGGTAAAGATGGAATTGCGACATCCGTTGGACATTCGCCACTTTCTGCACTGATTGATCCGGCAGCAGGTAGCCGTAATGCAATTGCAGAGGCGTTGTCAAATATTTTGTGGGCTCCTATCAAAAGTGGATTAAAAGGTGTTTCCTTATCTGCAAACTGGATGTGGGCCTGTAAGAATGAAGGAGAAGATGCCCGCCTGTACAAAGCAGTGGAAGCCTGTTCGGAGTTTGCCATAAAGTTGGGAATCAATATTCCTACCGGGAAAGACTCACTTTCTATGAAGCAGAAATACAAGAATGATGAAGTAATTGCTCCAGGTACTGTGATTATTTCTGCTGTAGGTCATTGCGATGACATTACACAGGTAGTTGAACCGGTACTACAGAAAAACGAAGGTGCCATATACTACATTAACCTTTCAGCAGATACCTATAAATTAGGTGGTTCTTCATTTGCCCAAATAGTGAACCGTATTGGAAATGAAACACCTGATGTAGTAGACGCAGCTCAATTTAAGAAGGCTTTTGATACAATTCAGGAGCTGATTAAAGCTGAACTGATACAGGCAGGACACGATATTGGAAGTGGAGGATTGATTACAACCTTGCTGGAACTATGTTTTGCTGACCGTAATCTGGGTGCAGAACTTGATCTGAGCAGTCTGGGTGAAAAAGATTTAATTAAATTACTTTTCTCAGAAAACATTGGTATTGTTTTTCAAGCAACAGAAGGAGAAGAAAAACATATTGAAGCTACTCTCAGTGCGGCTAATGTTTCATATCATAAAATTGGTCGGGTAACCTCTCTGCCTAACCTGGTAATCACAGTAGAAGGAGCACAAACGGTACAGTTGAATATTGATTACCTGCGTGATGTGTGGTTTAAAACCTCTTATCTGCTTGACCAAAAACAGAGTGGTCCTGTAAAAGCAAAAGAACGGTTTGATAATTACAAAAACCAGCCACTACACTATACTTTTCCTTCTCAATTTGATGGAAAGAAGCCAGTGATTGATACTACAGTTCCTCGTCCAAAGGCGGCTATTATTCGTGAAAAGGGAAGTAACTCTGAACGTGAACTTGCCAATGCGCTCTATCTTGCAGGTTTTGACGTGAAGGATGTACACATGACTGACCTAATTTCAGGTCGTGAAACACTGGAAGATATTCAGTTTATTGGTGCTGTTGGTGGTTTTTCTAACTCTGACGTTTTAGGATCTGCTAAAGGATGGGCAGGAGCATTCCTGTATAATGAAAAAGCGAAAATGGCTTTAGAGAACTTCTTTAACCGTCCGGATACCTTATCTGTAGGTGTTTGTAATGGTTGTCAGCTGTTTATAGAGCTAGGGTTAATTAACAAAGACCATGCAGAGAAACCTAAAATGCTACACAACAAAAGTGGCAAACACGAAAGTATCTTTACCTCATTGACAATACAGAAAAATAAATCTGTCATGTTGTCAACATTGGAAGGAGCTACACTTGGTGTATGGGTATCGCATGGAGAAGGAAGATTCCAGCTACCCTATCAGGAAGATCAGTACCGGATTGTGGCTAAGTATGCCTATGAAAACTATCCAGCGAGCCCGAACGATTCAGACTTCAATACGGCTATGTTGTGTGATGAAACAGGTCGCCATCTAGTCATGATGCCTCATATTGAGCGTTCATTATTCCAATGGCACTGGGCAAATTATCCAAAAGGCCGCAAAGATGAAGTAAGTCCATGGATGGAAGCATTTGTGAATGCAAAAAAATGGATAGACGTTGTGAATGCGCAAAAGGTTAAACAGGAAGTTTATTAATCTGGTTTAATTGAAAATATAAAATAACAAAGCCTCCGGAATTGGAGGCTTTGTTATTTTATCTATCCCCACCTCTGACATTATGTATAAGAAGCAAAGAGTAGTAGATTCTCCATGTAGATTACTACTTTTGACATGGCATATTACTACTATTCGCTGACATCTTATTTCTATGCTTACCCGTCGTGCATTTGTTGTACCCAAAGCTGGTTCACTGAAAAACTTATATATACAGGAACAAACCCTTCCATTGCCTGATTCAGGTCAGGTAACCATTGCAGTGAGGGCGATTGGACTCAATTATGCAGATATCTTTGCTATTAAGGGTCTTTATAGTGCTACACCAAAAGGAGCTTTTGTACCTGGATTGGAGTATGCAGGTGAAGTAGTACAGGTAGGAAGTGAAGTTACCCATCTGAAGGTAGGAGACAAAATCATGGGAGTAACCCGATTTGGCTCTTATACAACGCACCTGAATATAGACGCCCGTTATGTCATGCCTTTACCTGAAGGATGGACTTTTGCAGAGGGAGCCGCATTTCCGGTACAGGTACTCACTGCCTATTATGCATTATTGCCACTGGGAGCTTTAAAAAACGGACAAACTGTTTTAATTCATAGTGCAGCAGGAGGAGTGGGCATTCTGGCAAATCGCATTGCTAAACGTCTGGGGGCCTATACAATTGGTGTTGTAGGGAACGCTTCCAAACTGGAACTATTGCATAAGGAAGGATACGACGGTGCTGTAATACGTTCCACTCAATTTAAAAATGATGTACAAAAAGCTCTTCAGGGACGTGAACTAAATATTGTGCTGGAAACAACGGGTAGTAAATACTTTTACTGGAGTTATGAATTGCTGGCGTCTCAAGGCCGTTTGATTGCCTATGGATCAGCACAGTTCACTACACAAGGAAATCGGCCTAATTATTTCAAACTGGTTTGGCGATATTTGTTTCGTCCACGGCTTTCTCCCCTCAAAATGATTCCTCAGAATAAATCCTTAATGGCCTTTAATCTGATCTGGATTTATGAGAAGGCCGAACTAATGCAAGAATTATGGGCAGAAATCAATATGTTGAAACTCCCTCCTCCTTTAATTGGTCATACGTTTTCTTTTGAACAACTGCCCCAAGCATTACAACTCTTTCAGACAGGAAAAACTGTTGGAAAAATAATTGTAGAAGTCAGCTAAGCTCTCTATGCAACTATCCACTCAAATACAATACATACTTGTTCTCCTGATTCTATTGACAGGAATGTTCCTGAGCATAAAGGCACAAAAACTCACTACTCCGGCAGCCATTACGGGAGGCTTGCTTGGGTTTCTTGTCTTTCTGGGAGCTGGCTTTCCAGGACTGATTATGATGGCAAGTTTTTTTGTAATGGGAACTCTGGCAACTTCTTGGGGATCGGCATACAAAGCCTCTATGGGTTTGGCAGAGGAAAATAAAGGTCGCCGAAAAGCTTCACAAGTTATTGCCAACGCAGGAGTTGGAGGAATTCTGGGACTTCTAAGCTGGCTGTTTACTCATCAATCAGAATTATTCCAGCTAATGCTGGCAGCCAGTTTCGCTTCTGCCAGTTCAGATACATTGTCCAGCGAACTAGGTAATGTTTATGGAAAAAGGTTTTACAATATTATCAGTTTCAAACCAGATAATCGGGGGTTAGATGGCGTTGTAAGCCTGGAAGGAACTTTACTAGGGATGTTGGGAAGTTGCATCATTGCAGGTATTTATGGATTGGGATTTGGTTGGACCTGGAATCTTGTATGGATTGTGATAGCAGGAACAGTTGGAAACCTCTCAGATTCAGTATTAGGTGCAACAATGGAACGAAAACAATACTTGTCTAATGATGCAGTCAATTTTCTCAATACGCTGATTGGCGCATTAACCGCTATGTTAAGCTATTTTATTGTCTCTCAATGATCTATATTAAAAGTAAAGCATCTATCGTCAGTATAAAATATTACTTGATTTCAGATAAGACAAACAAAAAATAGTCTGAAGAGGAATCTTCAGACTATTACAAGCCCTTACCTGATTTAGTAAACTACTAATCCTACTTATGCTCCAGTAGCATTTTTGAGCGAAGCCATATCAATTACAAAACGGTAGCGAACATCACCCTTCAGCATGCGTTCGTATGCTTCATTGATTTGATCCATAGTAATTAGTTCGATATCAGAAACGATATTATGCTCTGCACAAAAATCCAGCATTTCCTGAGTTTCAGCAATGCCGCCAATCATAGAACCAGCAAGGCTTTTTCGACCTGGAATCACGCTAAAAGCATGTACGGGAAGAGAATGTTCGGGAGCACCAACCAGGGCAATGGTTCCATCTACTTTAAGCAATCGCAGGTATGCATTCATATCATGTTGTGCAGAGACGGCATCAACGATAAAATGCAGACTCCCTGCATATTTTTTCATCTGTTCCGGATCTTTGGAAAGCACGGTTTCATCTGCGCCCAGACGTTTGGCCTCTTCGAACTTTGACTCAGAGGTAGTAAAAGCTACTACATGTGCCCCCATCGCTTTAGCCAGTTTAATTGCCATGTGCCCAAGGCCGCCAATGCCTACTACTCCTACTCTTTTGCCAGGTCCTACATTCCAGTGTTTCAGTGGTGAATAGGTAGTTATACCAGCACATAATAATGGAGCAGTTGCTGCCAGATCCAGATTTTCAGGTACACGTAATACAAAGTGCTCATCAACCACAATACTTTCTGAATAACCACCATACGTACGTGTTCCCAAATGTTTGTCGGGATCGTTATAGGTTCCGGTAAATCCAGGAATGCAATACTGCTCCAGACCCTCTTTGCAATGTTCACACTCACGACAGGAATCTACCATACATCCTACAGCTGCCAGATCTCCTGCCTTAAACTTGGTAACACGATCCCCAACACGGGTTACTCTACCAACAATTTCATGGCCAGGTACAACCGGATACACAGAACCATGCCATTCGTTGCGGGCAGTATGTAAATCAGAATGACAAACACCACAATACAAAATTTCAATCTCAACATCATATGCTGCAGCATTTCTTCTCTGAATGGTAAGCGATTTTAAGGGTGCATCTGCAGCCTCTGTACCAAAGGCTTTTACACTTTTTGTAACTTTTCTGATTTCCATCTGAATACTAATTTTTAATACTTATAATTTTACATAAAGTCTTTACAAGGCTCTTTTTTTATGTTAGTGCTTGTCGTAATTAACACTATAACCCTTAACAACGGAGCAAATTTACTCTATGAGGTAGTGTAAAGGATAAAGAATTTCAAATAAAAAAATATGAATTTCAAACAATCATAACCAAAAATCATACAGGTTGTTTAAACAATTTTATAAGGCCTGCAAAAGTAGTATTCGTACAGTTCTTATAGACAATCCTTAGGTAGTTGTAAAAGTTTGTGATCAAAGAAAAAATATGTAGGCTGGCTGAAATCTATCCCATCCACATTGGTCAAATTATTTCTTCAGGATGGGTTTAGGTCGCCTTTTAACTACAGAGAAGCAAACTTGCTAAGGTCTTAAATAGAAGAAGGCAGGATTTTTTATGTATTTTCCCTGTAACACTAACTTCAAAAATTATGAGTCAGGCATTTATTCGGGAAAGTGATGACCAATGGTTATCAGATGTAGCTCCAACATTACAGGCATTGATCGTATATCTGACACGAAATAACAATGGTATACGGGTATATGAATCGAAAAATAGTACTGATCAGGACGGGCGCGAAATTCATGTTATGAGTAATGGGCTGTCTTATGCAAAAGATGCTGATGGGAAATGGGAGATTGTGTGATTTATTTCTTCGTTTCAATTAGTGAATGGGTAGATAATAAAAAGGGGTTGAGCAACACCCAACCCTTTTCTTCTTTTAGAATTAAGATTGTAAATCTATAAAATATAACCCGTTTTCGTTTGTTCACAGAAAGCATACCTAAATTAGTATTACTACTCCTGTTTAGAAACTATAACAGAATCTTGCTGTAGTTTCTGTTTATTTTTGTCTGTTACAATAGGTTGTTCCTGAACTGGAAGATTCTGTATACTATAAGAATCTTTGTTCTTCTTTCTTTGTATCTTATAAGTAAGAGGTTGATTATCAATATCCACTATGACCTGGCAAAAGCTATCTATCAAACCTGAAATATCCAGACTACGACGATACTGGCTTAGATTGGTAAACTCCTCATACAATACTCTGTCTTGATGATCAACCATTCGGATTACATAGCGCAATCGATTGGGGTTTTCAATTGTCACTTTTACTTTACCCAATTCATTCACAAAAACATAGACCATGTACTTCTTATCCGGATCACTTACAGAGGTGGTATCTGACAAAGCAGAATTCTGCATAGATACTGGTTTGGAAGAAACATGCTGAAGATTGCTGTCTGCCAGAAGCTGATTGTCTTGCCCCTGAGTAATTTGCGGATGCAAAATCAAAGTCAGTATACCAATACATATAAAACAATACTCTTTAAAGGTAGAGTAAAAACGAAGACTGGTAGCACCCTTTGTACTGGATGCAGAATCAGAAACGACTGATAGAGAAATGGTTTGGAACGTTTTCATAATTTTGTAAAGGTTTAATTTAAAAAGGGAAAAAGTATTTTGATAGGCCGAAGTACGCTAAACTATTTTATCCAATCTGACAATTTAGACCATCGGCCATCCTTGCCATTTATATAACATCTGATACCTACCTATCGCAGTTGGACGAAAATACACGCTGTTTGTCTGGTGCTTTTTACAGTTGAGGATTACAAATTTGTTGTTGGGCAAATTCTACAGTTTACCAGGAAAAAAAGTAGTAGATTTAGTCCTCAAATTGATATAGTATAAAGAGGATGGCTCGTTTTAGTGCATTAATACCCTACAGGCAAGTCTGGGCTCAAAGCATTTTCTGGATAGGTTATTTCCTGTTTGAATGGCTGAATACAGGCGCTTATCTGGATAATTTTCAGCAAAGCTTGTGTCTGATTACGTTGCAAATTCCCCTATTAATTGTAGCAGGATACTGGAATCTTTTTGTTACAATCCGACACTTTTTACTCTCTGGCCGAACAACAGGCTTTTGGGTGAGTCTAATTGCAAGTATATTGGTTTTTGGACTGCTTCGCCGCTATATTAATTACACATGGTATTATCCGGCTTATAATATACCTGGCTTAGAGAAACCTTTCTTGTATTGGCCTAAAATACTCGCTGAATCCATGCAACTACATTTGGTAGTAGCCCTATTTGTTGTGGTAGATCTGGTACGGCATGCCCTTAATCAACAACGATTAAGTGAGAGATATAAGCGAGAGAAGCTTGCAGCAGAATACCATTTGCTGCAATCACAGGTACAACCTCATTTTTTATTCAATACACTCAATAACCTGACTTCAGTGTCCATGCATCAGCCAGCTCGACTACCTCATTTACTGCATGGATTAGCAGGTTTACTAAGTTATCAGTTACACGAGAGCAATCGGCCTACAGTATCTTTGAACAAAGAAATAGCGTATTTAAATGACTATATTTCACTGGAACAGATTCGGTATGGAGAACGGCTGGATGTACAAACAAACTTTCATGAGCTCACAAATTGGTCTGAACTTATGATTCCGCCTATGTTGCTATTACCTTTTGTCGAAAATGCGTTTAAACACGGAGCTGCACGATCTGAAACGAACTGCTGGATACAATTGAATCTGACTCAAACAGGTAATCGCCTGGTCTTTTCTGTTGAAAATTCAGTGGTAGATGAATGCCCAACCATTCCTACAACAGGTTTAGGATTAGCTAACCTGAGAAAAAGACTGGAAATTCTCTTTCCAAATAATTACGAATTAGTTACACTACAAGAAGATAGTCAGTTTCTGGCAGTCTTAAAATTCACTATAAACTAATGGCTATTCGTTGTTTTGTACTAGATGATGAACCTCTGGCAACTAATCTGCTGCAAGATTATATTAGCCGGTTACCAGATCTCGAGTTGGTAGGTATATCCAACAGTCCCAGCCAGGCGTTAGGAACATTGCAACAAATGATGGTTGATGTGATCTTTTTGGATATTCAAATGCCTCGCCTGACAGGGTTTGACTTGTTACGTCCCTTGAGCTACAGACCTAAGGTAATTTTTACGACAGCTTTTAGAGAATATGCGCTGGAAAGTTATGAGTTTGATGTAGTGGATTTTCTGGTAAAACCTATTTCATTTGAACGATTTTTGCAATCCATAGGCAAACTCTATCGGTTTTCGGCAGTGCCATTCACTCAGTCAGAAGTACAGGAACAACCCAATACCACAAGAGACTATCAGTATTTTAAGGTAGATAAAGAAATGGTAAAGCTGTATCTGGATGATATTCTATGGATCGAAAGTCTAAAAGATTATGTACGCATCCATACGGTTTCAGGATCAGTGGTTTCTTATTTGCGTATCAGTTATCTGGAAGAAAAATTGCCTCCCAACCGATTTATACGAATACATAAATCGTTTATTGTAGCACTCAACCATGTACAGGCTGTAAGTGCTACATATATCAGGGTCAACAATGAAGAAATTCCGATTGGTCGAATATACAAAGCAAAGCTGGATGAAATCCTTCAGAAGAAGTGAATATACTTTCACTTCTTCTTTTTTACACATCTAATTCCTGCAATAACTTCTCCCGAACCTTCATTTCTTCCAGATCTATCAATGAAAGATATTTCCGGATCAGCTCTTCGTCAAATTCTGCACGGTGATTCATCTGGTGAAGGTAATCTCTTTGTTTTTGGAGTATCTCCAGGTAAATACGCTGAAAACTCTTCAATGAATTCTCTTTTGAATCTTCTGATTCATTCAATTCCTGGTTAAAAAAGGCCAGATCCAGTTTTAATCGGGCATAGAGATTATTGATGTGCTCATTCAAAGGCAACTGATCCCTGTATTGATCTTCTAAAAACTGCAAAGAGGCCATTGCCATTTTCTTCTGAATAATAATCTCCTGTCTGGATTCAGGAATGGCAGTATATCGGTCTTCCGGATTGACTTTCCGAATTATCCAGGGCATAGTCATTCCCTGAAAAACAAGAGTTACCAGAATAACAATAAAGGTGATAAACAATATCAGATCACGGTAAGGAAATGGGTGAGTTTTATCGAGAAGTAGAGGAACAGACAGCGCTGCAGCAAGTGACACTACACCCCGCATCCCAGCCCATCCGAAAATAATAGGTATTTTCCACCCAGGGTTCGGATCTGCCACAGTAATAAAGTGCTTCATGAATCTGGTAAAAAGAGAAGCGCCCAGTGAACACAGAAGTCTTGTAATAATTAATACCAGCGAAATGGCTAACCCGTACCAGATAGCCTGACCCAAACTTACTTCTTTGATCTGGCTGGTAATTGCAGGTAACTGAAGTCCTATAAGTAAGAATACTAATCCATTGAGAACAAAACCAATTGTTGACCATACATTGGGACTTTGCACACGTCCCTGATAGGTAAGCATATTCTGACGTCTATTGGATAATAAAAGTCCTCCGGCAACGACAGCTAAAACCCCTGAATAGTGAAAATGCTCAGCAAAGTAATACATACAGTAGGGAGCAAGCAAACTTAACACAACCTCTATACTGGGTGTGGTAGGTAACCACACATAAATGGCATAGAAAACCAATCCGATTACCAATCCTATGAGTGTTCCCAATATAATCACCAGGAAAAAGCTACCTACAGCTTCGGAAAAATAAAATTGTCCTGTAGTAACGGCAACCAATGCAAAGCGAAATACAACCAAAGAGGAAGCATCATTCAGAAGACTTTCCCCTTCAATAATACTAACCAGTGATCGGGGTACTTTCACCTGACGCATAATCGTTGTAGCGGAAATTGCATCCGGAGGGGAAACAATACCTCCCAACAAAAAGCCCAATGCCAGTGTAAAACCTGGAATAAGTAAATAAGAAGCAAATGCCACTACACAGGAAGTAAGAATCACAATCGGAAAAGCGAAACTGGTAATTACACGTCTCCAGCGCCAGAATTCTTTCCAGGAGGTTTGCCAGGCCGCCTCATAGAGTAATGGAGGCAGAAAAATAAAAAAGATCAGTTCCGGATCTATGACAACATGTGAAAATGCTTTTGTAAAACTAAGGGCCAGCCCTCCCAAAACCAGTACAATAGGGTATGCCAGACGAAGCTTGTTGGCAAGCATGACTAGTGCCAGAATAATCAGAATAAGAGAAGCGTATTGAACAAAAAGGGTTTGCATGAAGTAAATATAGAAAGAAAACTAAGAAGCTACTAACACAAATAGAACCCACCTATCTGGTTATAATGGTAAGCATCATGATCGCCTTTATGATTATGGGAATAAATACAGGGAACTACCTTATTGTAAACTGGAAAAAACTTTTCCTGACCCAAGCTACCAACTTTGCTTTTATCTGGTTAGGGTATTTCTTTTTTTACCAAAGGTGTTAAAGTAAATAGCACTTGTATTTATCTATAGTAGTATTGGTATAACACCATCTTTAGTCAATTCCCCCCTCTTTTTGACGAATTACCCCCCTGACTAGTTTACTACAAAGATTTAATTTTGTCTTATTCAAAGATTAAACCGTCAATATTTATATATTGAATCTTGTATGAGTAAAGTTGCCTCTATTGACTACTCAAAAATCTTTTATAATTTCTTACCAATCACTTGCTAGTATTGAATATGCTAAAGTTTACATTACCCTTTTTTACTATTGCTTTATTACTTTCCGGCACACTTACTGAAACACCTTCTTCTCAACCAGAAAATTTATCCTTACAAGCTCAAGACCCAAATGCACAGAGAAGAGATTCCTTACTAAATACATCTACCTGGCCTGAAGATTTGAATGTTACTCTTTTTACCGGACCAGATCTTACTCCTAGTCCTGCCTGTCTGGCAGTAGCTCCAACAGGAGAGGTCTATGTAGGGGTAGATAAAATGGGTTCACTGGGGAAAGAACCAGGCAAAGGCAGTATCGTAAAGTTAACAGATACCAACAATGATGGTAAAGTAGATCAGCATTCTGTTTTTGCTGAAGTCGATAATCCCCGAGGCATTCTTATTCAGGGAGATCAGGTATTTGTACTTCATACAGTATTTTCAAAAGAAAACAAGGTAGCTACCGGTATGGATCTGGTGGTTTTTGAAGATAAAAATCAGGATGGTGTAGCTGATGGTCCTTCTAAACCGGTTATCCAACACATCAGTAATCCTACATTTTTGCAAAATCGGGGGACAGATCATGCTACTAATGGTATTCGCATGGGTATTGACGGCTGGATTTATATTGCTGTAGGAGACTTTGGTTTTCATAATGCAATTGACCGAACCGGAAAGCAACTGACTATGCTTGGGGGTGGAATTGCACGGGTACGGCCTGATGGTTCTGAATTTGAAATCTATACCCATGGCACCCGAAATATATATGATGTAGCCATTGACCCCTATATGAATACATTCACCCGGGACAATACTAATGACGGAGGAGGCTGGAATATTCGGTTTAGTCATCACATTCAATCCGGAGAGTATGGGTATCCTACTCTTTTCAAACATTTTACAGATGAAATCATTCCTGCGTTGATTGATGTAGGTGGAGGTTCAGGTACGGGAGCTTTGTATATGGATGATCCCTCCTGGCCAGAAAAATACAACCACGTGCCTATGATGGCCGACTGGGGAAGAAGTCAGCTCTATATTCACAGACTTATCCCAGATGCTGCTACCTTTACACAAAAAGAAGAAGAATTTATAAAGATCCCTCAGATTACGGATGTGGACATAGATGCCTCTGGTAGAGTATATCTCTCTGCCTGGGATGGCGCCGGATATTCGGGTAGTCCTTCCAAAGGTTTTGTTACCAGAGTTATTCCAAAAAACTGGAGTTATAAGCCTTTCACAGATGTTAAAAAAGCTTCTTTCAAAGAATTATCTTCTTTGCTTGCCTCTGGTAGTGGTGTAGCACGTCTGGCAGCACAACAGGAGCTAATTGCCCGCTCAGCAAAAAAAGCGTCATCCATTGCCTGGAAAATTGCTTCGAATAATAAGCTTCCACTGGATAGCCGGGTAGCTGGGATTTATACCTATTCTCAGGCAAGTGGTGCTGAAGGAATTGCTAAACTGGTCAAACTTACCGAAGACAAAGAGGTTGCAGAATTTGCCTTACGGGCGTTAGCAGACCGCCAGCCTATTCTCTCACAGGTACCTGCTGAGCCATTCTTGGCTGGACTAAATGATTCTAACCCTCGTATACAGATAGCTTCTATTATTGGATTAGGTCGTTTAAATAAGCCGGAGGCGGCACAATCTTTACTAAAGGTAAAGGTTCCTGCTTCGTTTGTCGCACCTGCCTTAAATACAGAAGGACCTCATGCAACTCCTAATTCTGCTATCGTTCCTGCCCACCTGGCAGTACGTTCGCTGGTAAACCTGCATGCTGTAGATGCCTGTATAAACGCTATTGGATCTGATAATTCAACACTTGCCTTATGGGCATTGCGTTATATGCATGACCCAAAAGCTGTTGCTGGTTTGATTACCGCTTATAACCGTACATCTGATGCTGCACTGAAGAAAAATATATTGATCACATTGGGTCGGCTTTATAAAAAAGAAGCTCCATACGACGGTTCCTGGTGGTGGAGCACACGTCCGGATACACATGGCCCTTACTACAAAGCCATTGACTGGGAAGGATCTGAACCCATCAAAAAGCTATTGTTACAAGAATGGAACAAAACCAGTGACAAACAATTCTTTACAGATCTCAACAGCCGTCTTCGACTTGAAATACCTGAATTTGGCGTAGAAGAAATTGTTGCAGCCAAAGAAGAGGTAAAAGTAGACCTGGAAAAGATTAAGAATAAGAAAGGACAGATTGGTGAATCCTCTATTGAAGATGTAATGCTTGCCTTGGCAAAGATAGATGGAAATGCAGCATTAGGTAAAACATTATTTACCCAGCAGGGTTGCATTGCCTGTCATAGTCTCAGCAAAAGTGAAACCATGAAAGGTCCTTTTATGGGGCAGATTGGCTCAATTATGAATCGGGAACAGATTGCAGAATCCATACTCAAGCCTAATGCATCTATTTCACAGGGATTTGCTACTGTTTTTATTACGGCTAAAGGAAATAAGAGTTATACCGGATTTGTGACAGAAGAATCGTCTACACGACTAGTATTACGTGATATTGCAGGACAGGTATACACTCTAAAAACAGCTGATATTCTAAGTCGCAAAGAAATGGAAACTTCTATGATGCCTCCTGGATTAGCCAATGCTTTATCCTATGAGGAATTTGCATCTCTGGTTACTTTCCTTTCCCAGCAGAAGAAATAAGAACTTTTCTGTTAAAACAAGAGTCTTATTTTAATTCGGATGTAATTTGATTTGAAATTGCAAACAAAGCCTACCCTTCCCAAGAGCGTAGGTTTTGTTTTTTTAAGGTAAAAGCAATCAGAAAATCCTGCGGAAAGAAACATTCCTCCCTCTCTTTTCACACAGACATCCCATCTCTGCCCTTCTAAAATGATCTCGCTTCCTCTTATCCGAACACACCGCAGCCTATCCTATCTGGAAGTGATTACAGCTCAGAACAATGCGTTGCAAAATGAACTGGAGGCTATTACAATGCGAAGAGATAAATTAAACGCGATTACAGATTTGTATCGGGCTCTCGGTGGAGGTGTTGAAAAGTAGGATTTAAGTTGATATCTGTAGTTTTGTTTAGAGTATTAAAGTAAATTTCTGACGCTTCTGACAGATCTGACAGATCTAAAAAACATTTTATAAAGGGGAGTAACCATGTAATTGACTTATCTATTTGGTTAACAATGTTTTACAAAACAAGGATTATAGATACTGTGTATTCAGTCTGAACACAAAAGTAAATTTGAAAATTTTTAAATAAAACAACATGCTGTTTATCAATCACTTAAATAATTACAATACTCTATCCCTTTATAAAATGTTTTTTAGATCTGTCAGATCTGTCAGAAGCGTCAGAAATTTCTTATATTCTTCAAAGAGTTACCTTGTCACTAACAAAGTCAATAGCAAGGCAATTCTTTTCTACGCTTACCTCAACAGAATTACTTTAATTTCTCTTTGAAGAAATCTGTAGTACGCTTCCATGCAAGTTCGGCAGCGGCTTTATCATATCGGGGAGTGGTATCGTTATGGAAGCCATGATTGGCATTGGCATACATATACTCAGTGTATTCTTTGTTATTTTCCTTGAGTGCTTTCTCATATGCGGGCCATCCTTCGTTTACACGGGTATCCAGTTCTCCATAATGAATCAATAGCGGTGCTTTTATTTTGGGAACGTCTTCTGTAGCGGGCTGTCCACCATAGAAAGGAACGGATGCTGCCAGATTGGGGATACGAACTGCCATCATATTGGCAATCCAGCCACCAAAGCAAAAGCCTACCACACCTACTTTACCGTTACAGTTTTTGTGTTTGCTCAGGTATTCATCGGCAGCAATAAAGTCTTCGAGCATTTCATTTCTATCCCGCTTACTCTGTAAGGTTCTGCCCTCGTCATCATTACCCGGATAACCACCCAAAGGGGTCAATGCATCTGGTGCCAGTGCAATAAATCCGGCCAATGCAGCCCGTCGGCAAACATCTTCAATGTGCGGATTTAGTCCTCTGTTTTCGTGGACTACCACAATCCCTCCTAGCTTCTTTTTGGTATCCGCAGGCATCGCCAGCAAACCTTTGATAGTGCCACCTCCTTTTGGAGAAGAATATTGGACATACTCTGTTTTTAACCGCGGATCATCGGGTTTGATCTGAACCGCCCCTATATAATCTGGCATTAAAAAACTCATCAATGAGGTTACAGTTAAACCTCCTACTGCATACGCAGATAGCTTCTGCATAAAATCACGTCTGTCGATACGGCTATGGGCATAATCATCATACAGATCAAATACTTCCTGTTTAATGTCTTCTTTGTTTAGTTGGCTCATATGGGTTTGTTTAGGGATAGGTGTAGTACTAAAAAAGTATCATTGGTTTAGAGGCCTTGCCTGTTTATGGAAATATTTTATCTGGCGGCTGTTTTCTTACCAGCAATCTGCTCCAACAGCTGGTAGCGGTTGTTTTGATCTGTCTGTGCAGCAGAGGTTACATCAATTTTCATTAGCTGTACATCGCCCTGAGAACCTACAACTGACCATTTTGGTAAATTACCTCCATTGGGATTACCTGTTTTAATAAAGTTGGCGAAATAAGCCTGCATGGTTTCAGATACTTTGTAATCTTCTTTTGTCCAGGAGTAAACCTTGTTGGTAGACAGATTACCCATAGCGTACTCTATCTCTGCTGAATGCACTGCACCCCGAGCCGGAGGCATTTTTATGGCAGTAGGATCATTGGCTTTCACTACACCACCTGCCATTCCTGCCGAGGCATCGCCCATTTCAGGCGTCATCGGTGGACGGGGACGAGTATAAAAATAACGATATACAGGCTTCCCTCCTGTTTTGCTATGCAAATCAATCCACTTCCAGGTACTGAAACCTGTGCCCCTGTCACTGGCTAGCTGGGTTCCCATATCCATTACCTGTTCCTGTGTGGTAGCCGGATATAGCTTTAGTACCTCTCCAGCCTGTTCGCCAAAATGTTTTTGCAGGGCTTTCTCATAATTTTCTACAGTAGGAGAATCTTCTCCCAATATGGATCTGTAATTTGCTTCTTCTGAATTCCAGCCTGCCAGTAGGGGGACATGTGCCTGTTGACCTGCCTGAAAAATGGCAACAGGAAGGTCTGGTAGAAAATATCCATCCACGATTGGTCTGAAACGTGGTGTCTCAGGTTTGGCGGTAGTTTCCAGCAACTGATCAGCTGGCATGTTACGTAAAGCCTCCAGTGTAGCAGCCCCGATGCTTTTGGCATAATTTAATCCCATTTCTTCAGCCTGAGCCAATGTAGCCAGTGGTTGCAGCGAAAGCAATGATCCACTTTCTCCAATGGCGCCAGCAATCAGATTGCGGGATAAGGGTGAGGCCATCTGAGCAGAAACAGAAGAAGAACCAGCAGACTCTCCAGCTATAGTTATCTTTTTAGAATCACCCCCAAAGGCTGCAATGTTTTGCTGTACCCAACGCAATGCAGCACTCTGATCCATCAGGCCATAGTTACCTGATGCCTTATGCGAAGATTCTTTGGTTAATTCCGGATGTGCCAGAAATCCAAACACACCCAAACGATAATTGACTGTAACGGTGACAATTCCTTTCTGGGCCATATTCTCACCATCATATCGGGGCTCTGACCCATCACCTGCCATATAGCCACCTCCATAATAATAGACGAGCACAGGCAGTTTCTCATTTCCGGATTTAGCGGGAGTCCATACATTCAGATACAAACAATCTTCACTCATACCATTGGAACGAAAATTCATATCTCCGAATACCGCCCGCTGCATAGCCCGTGGGCCAAATTTGTCCGCTTTCCGCACTCCTTTCCAGGGTTGAGGTGGTTGAGGCTCCTTCCACCGCAACTGGCCTACGGGAGGAGCTGCAAATGGAATCCCTTTAAATGCACGAATGCCACTCTTTTCTGTGACGCCTTCTACTGTGCCCTGGGCTGTTTTAACAAGAGGAGAATTAGTGGAAAAGTCCCGTTTTGGCTGACCAATAGCTGTACACAGTAGACCACTAGTGAATAGAAGCAAAAAAATAACGCTTTTCATATACAAAGTATCGAATGAACATATAGGTGTAAATGTTAAGGAGGCTTCTTTGTATGGAATGATAGCCTAAATATAGATGTATCTTCTGAAGAAATACGTAAATCAGAGAAAAAATCATTATGCATATTTTTTGCTGTCAACTAACCAGAGGCCGTTTTGATAGGATTGATAGGCCTTTTCAGAAGAATTGAGGAAAGAGGTTTCTACAAATATGTTTAAAAAATATCCGACGTTGTCAAATTACTATCCGTAAGTCACCTTTTTTCACAAACTTTTCAGGGATACTGTGCGTAGTTCTATACATCAGAGCGATTTGATCAAACCAATGCGTGTGGATTCTTTTTGCGGTGAATTATGCTCAAACACAAAACGTGCGGTTTATTCTGTTCAAAATATTTTTTTGCGGTTAATTCAACGCATTAGCATTTTTGCGGTGAACTCTGGGCAAAAACTGTTTTGACAGAGGCAAACGCCAAATCATTTCTTAAAATGAAAATGCATAGAACCATGCACAACAGAATGACATAGGCATAGTTTTATGCATAAAGTTCTCAATATTATTAGTTGTAGTATTCAACTTCAATCTGCAACTGGCGGGTGCCGTTGGTATCATAGTTTACTCCCATCCGGATATCTCGGATATATTGCCACTGCCTTTTTCCAAATATCTGCGAGTTAAATTGATAGACACCCATTTGCTGACGGATCAGAATATCTTTTTTAGCATAAATTGAGATAGCATTTTTGATACTAGGTACGCTGATTCTCAATTCAGAAGCGATCCTTTTCTTTACACCCATGCTGATAACAACTTCCCCATCTGCATCCATTTCCATCAACAGTTCAAACAAAATTTCATTGGCCCATCTGGGAAGGTCGTAGAAATAGGCCACATCCATCAGAAACTGCTTCAGACGTCGGGATTGTTTTTGTGAAATTCGTGTTGCATTCCTGCCATCCATTGACGGATCAGAAATACAGATTTCAGCTGTTTGCATAGATAGTACAGTTAGAGTTTGTGTGCCTGGGGAGAATCGAACTCCCACGCTAAAAAAGCCTCAGGGTTTAAGTCTGAGATGTCTGCCAGTTTCATCACAGGCACAAAGTAACTATGGTGTCCATAAAAGGATTCGAACCTTTACTCTGTTAAGAATCCGTGTTTGAGACGGATGTGTCTACCAGTTTCACCATATGGACAAATACATGTATCCCTGGTGCGATTCGAACGCACAACGGCTGGTTCCTAAGACCAGTGCCTCTGCCAGTTGGGCTACAGGGACATTACTAAAACAAAGTTTTCAACTCACTCTCATTGTGAAATAAATATTTCTGACCTACGTACCCGGAGTGGGATTCGAACCCACAAAGCCGTGTTTCTGAGACACGTATGTATGCCAGTTCCATCATCCGGGCATAAATAAAAAAGCCTCCTTACCAATGGCAGGGAGGCTTTTATGCATCATTGAATCCAATTACACATAAGGCTCCCTTGCCTTCCAGAGTAGGAGTGCGAGTAATTGCAATAAGAAGAATGTGTAAGAGGTACTCATAGTTTTATTTTTTGTCTGTTTGAAAATGTATTACTGGTGCGGGATTGTGGTAACGCTCCACATCCTCAGCTTTTTCAGAGCTGCGCTTCTACTTAGTTAGCTTATCCCACATTAAAAAACTCTATGTAAACAAAAAAGCCCCAACTAGTTGCTGGGGCTTTTCATATTGTTATGTTCAGACAATACTAGTTTACCCCATCTTGTGCAGATAGTAGAAATAAGTAGAGGCTAAACAATAATTGCGTTTTCATGTTACAAATGTATGTCTATTTTTTAGTTTGCACCAAACCTGTGATGGTAAATAGTTTTGATGACTGTTTGTAACGCATATATTTGCACTTAATTTCATGTCCATTTTTTTATTCAAAAATAATAGCACAGTTGGGTAACCAACATCTAATTTTGTCTTTCTCTTGAATAGATAGGGGATTGCCTGCTAAATCCAAGTATTTCAGATTCACTAGTTGGTGTATCTCCTCAGGTAGATCTGTTAATTGGTTATATCTCAGATTCAAATTTTCAAGATTGATTAGTTCTCCTATTTTGGAAGGTAGCGACTTCAATTTGTTATAACTTAAGTTCAGATAAAATAATTGTGAGCAATTTCCAATTTCAGGAGGTAAGTTAGAAAGGTCAGTTCTGTGCAAGTTTAGACTACGAAGATTCTGACATTTCTCAATTTCAGGAGAAATAGAGACTAAATCATTTGAAGACAAGTCTAAGTCTTCCAGCTTTGTAAGAAAGCCTATTTCAGGTGGTATTTCATAAACAGAATTAAGACTAAGATCTAAACTCTCTAGATTGACCAAGTATTTTATTTCTGCTGGAATAATAAACAATCGAATAAATTCACGGGGGGCCTGTGAACCGGAATGTGCTATTTCTGTCAATGGAATCAATTTGGCTAGCTTCATAGAAAGGGGCAGTCCCTCAATTTTCCACTGCTCAGGTTCCCATTGATGAGCATCTGTCATCCAATTATATAAAGTTTCTATTTCAGATAGGAAGACTTTGATATCAATTTGAAGCGATTCTGCAATAGCCAATCCAAGCTCAATACTTTCTTGCTGCCCCGAAAGCAACAATCGCATTACATTTTCTTTTTCACTACTCGTTTCTTTCATACTATTTATTCAAACCTACTATTACAGTTAGGTATCCAGTATTTTATTTTAGCCTTCTGATTCTGTGTAGGATTATTTCGTATTGTTAATTCTTATAAGTCACTTAACTTATGTATATGCTCAGGTAAGGAACGAATCATTATCCAAACTTAGTTTTTTCAATCTAATCAGACTACTAATAACTTCAGAAACTTTATCAACCAGTTGATGTGTTATCTTTGAAGAGTAAGTACTATATTTGAATTCTACAAAACAATTTTATTTCCTTTCTGTAAATCATATCGTATGAAAACAGCTTCATTGACCGAATTGTATGAAGAAATTACCACCTGTACCCATACAGATCTGACAGCACTTTTACCTAGTGGCATTCAACAACAGGTAGGACACTTTAATCTGTTTGATATCAATAACCTGTTTAAAAATATTCAGCAAACACCTGCCTCCCCCTATGCATGTCGATCCTTTTACAAGATAAGCCTTACCATTGGAGCCAGTCAGGTGATCTATCCCAACAAGGTTTTCGATATTAAACAAGCTGCCTTGATTTTTTCCACTCCTAAAATGCCCTTTTACTGGCATCCATTTGATATGAATCTATCGGGTAAATTTTGTGTCTTTACCCCGGATTTTTTGCAACCGCTGAAAAGTGGCGTTGTGCTGGACGAACTACCAATCTTTAATGAGAACGAATATCCTGTATTTGTACTCTCCGATGAGCAGTGTATACATGTCATGGCTATTTTTCAGCGGATGCAGGAAGAGCTTAAATCAGACTATGCCTACAAATATGACCTGTTGCGGACCTATGTGCTGGAACTGATTCACTTTGGACAAAAACTGCAGCCTGCTACAACCCTTCATCCTACACATAGTGCATCAGCCCGTATCACTTCACTCTTTATTGAGTTACTCGAACAACAGTTTCCTATTGAAACACCTCAACAACAGGTACGTTTACGTACAGCCAAAGAGTATGCAGATGTGCTGGCTGTCCATGTAAATCATCTCAATAAGATTCTCAAACAAGAAACAGGACGTACCACGACCGATCTGATTTCTGAACGCATTGCACAGGAGGCGCAGGTTTTGCTAAAGAAAACACATTGGACTATGGCAGAAATCTCAGACAGTCTTGGATTTACAGATGTCTCCCACTTCTCCCATTTCTTCAAACGTCAGACTCTGCTTTCGCCAGCTGCCTTCCGGACAGAAGGAAATTACCAGAAAGTTTTAATTTAAATAAAAGATTGAATTATACAAAAGACGGATTGGGATATACAAAACAAATCCGATGTAACAGGTAGATATTTGCAGTGTTCATTAACTGTAAATATTAACCCAATGACAACAAATAAAATTGCGCTGGTTACTGGTGGTAGCCGCGGTATCGGCAAAGACATAGCCCTAAGTCTGGCAAAAAAAGGAACTGACGTTATTATTACCTATCATAGCCAGCAAACAGAAGCCGAATCAGTGGTAACTCAAATAAAAGACTTAGGCCGCAAAGCCGCAGCGTTACCGTTGAATACAGCAGACACCAGCAGCTTTGATGCTTTTTACACTAGACTCACATCGGTTTTAAGGAATACGTTTGAGACAGACCATTTTGACTTTCTCATCAACAATGCGGGTACAAGCCATACTTCGCCTATTGCCACCCAAACCGAAGAAGATTTTGATCAGATGTATGCTATTCACCTGAAAGGTGTGTTCTTCCTGACTCAGAAAATGCTCCCCATACTAAACAATGGAGGTCGTGTTATTAACCTGTCCTCGGCGGTGGCACGTATCAGCTATCCGGGCGTCTCTGCCTACAGTATTATGAAAGGAGGTGTGGATGTGTTTACCCGAAATCTGGCAGCTGAACTTGGGCCAAGAGGAATCACCGTTAACGCGATTGCTCCTGGAGCTGTGTTTGGAGGAGGCGCCATGACCGATACACCGGAGATGCGGGCCTTTGCCGCTCAGATTTCTGCACTAGGTCGTATAGCACTACCTGATGATATAGGAGGTATTGCAGCCTTTCTATGCAGTGAAGATGCACGATGGATTAATGGCCAGCGTATTGAAGCAACTGGTGGTGTAGGTCTCTGACATTTCTTTCATACCGGATTGTTGGGTGTATTGTCAACAGTCCGGTATGTTTTTATTTCAGAGTCCCCCTTATTTGTATGAGATGTGCCTTCGTCCAGTTGATCTGCGAGCGACAGACCGTCTACGGGTAGTTTGCCTAATACAGGATGAGCCATGAACCTGATCCGAATTAGGGTACCCTGCTGGCTTTCAATTTCCAATCGGGCATTGATATCCTGGCTAAGTCCCTGCATGAGTTTCATGCCTAAGGTACTGGTTGTCAAGCTATCAAAACTAGCAGGTAATCCCACACCGTTGTCAGATACTGTAAGCAAAAGATGGTTGTCTGCCTGTTCGGTGAGTGAAATCCGGATCAGGCCATCCTGGTTATTTGGGAATGCGTATTTGAGAGCATTGGTAAGTGCTTCGTTGAGAATCAACCCCAGTGGAATCGCTTGTGTAGCATCAAGCTCAATGGGCTGGATCTGTAATTCAAAGCGGATGTATTGACGGGTTTCAAAACTCTCACGCAAGTAGTGGACCAGTTCGTGCAAATACACTAACATATCAATGGTAGCTACATTATGCTCCTGGTAAAGTTTCTGGTGAATCAGTGACATGGCAAATATCCTATGCTGGCTGTCTCTAACTGCCTGTAAAGCATCTCTTTCCAGGTAGGCAGATTGGGATTCAAGTAAACTGATTACCATTTGCAGGTTATTTTTTACCCGATGATGTACCTCTTTAAGCAACCATTCTTTTTCCTTGAGCAACTCTTGCAATGACACATTTTGACGACTTATTTCCAGTTGTTGAGCCTGCAGTTGCTCATTGTTACGCTTTTTGACCTGGTACTGCCTGTAAATAAGTCCTAAAAGCAGCAACAGCAACGTGGCTCCTGCAATAATGCTGTTGCGCTGAATCTCTCTTTCCCTGATACGCCCTAATTGCACTTGATTCTGCTCGGTCAGAAGTGCAATGTTTTGTTCTTTTTGTCGGGTATCATATTGGATTTGTAAAGTAGCAATCTGCTTACTTTTTGTCTCATTAAAAATAGAGTCATTCAATGATTTGTAGCGTTGGTAATGAGCAATCGCTCCCGAATATCTTGCCTGAGCTGAGTCAATCCTGAATAACTTTAAATGAATATCAGCGATGGTAAGCAGCGTACCTGCCTCTTTTTGTAAACGCAAAGCTTTCTCCAGGTAAGCCCTTGCTTTATCATATTGTTGTATAGCCAGGTAAAAGCTGCCTGCTTTTTCGTACGTAACGATTGTATGCTCCCCTTTTCCATCCCGGCTCTCTTCAATATGAATCATTTGAAGATAATGTTTTTCGGCCTGAGCATATTGCTTTAAGGCCAGATAGCAATCACCTAGTGATCTTTCTACTTCCAGAGTTGCATGTACATGTTCGGGAGGATATTTCCTGATAATAGCCAGGAAGAAATCAAGTGCTTCCTGGGGTTGTTTTTGAGCAATTAAATTAGCGGAAATAAGTCGGGCAGTATGAAGTACCATCCAGATATTTTTATCCTGCTCAAAGTACCCAAGTGCTTTTTGTAAATAAACCAATCCTTCATTCCATTGTTTTAGTTCTCCGTGGATTGCTCCAAGCCGACCGTGGAAAAGACCGAATGAAGCAGTATCGTGTGCAGCTCGAGCACTTTCAATCGAAGCTAACCCGTATTGGATAGCATCCTTGTAATTGCCTAGTTGTTTGTTTACTGCTACCAGCAGGTCATAGGTGTAATGTATCTTAGGATAGTTAATGGATCGGTAAAGGGCTACTACCTGTAATAACTCGCCCAACGACTGAGCTGACTTTCCCTGCCAGAAGTGCATATCGGCAATTTCTTTCAGCGCATGAGCTTCTCTCTCTTTATTCCCTATCTTTTGGAAGAGAAGCATGGCTTGTTCAAAGGCGTTTATCTTTTCAGGGATTTCGGCATCTGTCCGCCCGTAACTGGCCGCTATATATAGCCACCCCATTGCCTGTTGTAATGTATCTCCTTGTTGCTTACTAAGCGAAACACCTTGCAAAAGAATGTTTCGACCTGCTTTCCCTTTGCCTTTCCACACCAATGCATCTCCCATTAGGTAAAGGCTCTCAATCTGTCCTCTCTGAAAATGAAGGGAATTGCTCACTGTATAGCTTTGCCCTGCATACAAGTAAGCACTGTCAGCGTTAGGAGGATTTCTATTCAGATAATACGAACTCAGTTGCAACAGTAGATTTACCTGATGGGTATCAGCATTTTTTTGCTTCAGACTATTTTGCTTAAGCAGTCGGCGTATACTATCTACCGGATCCTGTTTCTGCTTCAGATAGAAGGGTTCTGCTTTTATCACAAGATCAACACAACAGCAAAAGCTTACCAACAGTACATAAAAAGTCCGGGTTAGATATATCATAGTAATACAGAACTATACTAGTTGATTAGATTTTCAGTTCTTCTTTGTAAAAACAAACGTATTCAAGATACAGCCAAAAAACACTATGATAAAGTAACTACTGGAAAAATATACTACTTTAGTTCATACGGTTAACTATCAAAACTGATTTACACATATAAAGCACTGCTAAATTGTCATAGACTTACTCTTTAGGCAGGAAAAACTATTGTGTTGGAGTATTTTATAGAATAAATTTATATCTCAATCAAAGTAAAACACAAGCCAGATGTATTCCATCCCAAAATGAGATATCTATTTTACCATACCATGTCGCAATGCATAAAAAAGGAAAAGAAAAGTTAAGATAAGAAATAACTTTTATTCAAATCTAATCTCACAGTGAGGCAACCAGGATTTAATTTTGACTTTCTCTTGAATAGAGAGTGGATTACCTGATAAATCTAATAGATCCAGATTCCTCAACTTACTTATTCCAACAGGTAGCTCTGTTAATTGATTATTATTCAAATGTACATACTTGAGTTTTTTGAGTTCTCTTATGCTAGCAGGCAATGCTTGTAATTGTGCATTTTCCAGAGTTAGCCGTTCTAGTCTCGAGAGTTTTCCAATAGAGGAGGGAAGACATAGTAAATTTGTTGATTGTAAGTCCAATATTTCCAGGTTTTCCAACCCGGAAATCTCTTCAGGAAGAGTTTGAAGGGGATTCTGGCTTAATTGCAAACTCCTTAATTTTTTAAGTTTTCCGATCGTTGATGGAATTGTATGTAGGTTGTTATCATTCAAATACAGGTATCGTAATTGTTGACAATTACCTAGTTCTTCCGGAAGAGACTCTAATTTATTTGATTTTAACTTTAAAGTTTCCAGAAAACTACATTTACCAATTTCAGGAGGCAATTGCTGTAAGTTTGTTTCTTCCAGGTCTAGTATTTCGAGCTTCTGACATTGGCCTATTTCTGAGGGAATAACAGATATTCGATTTCCTGACAATATCAGTATTTCTATATTTCGGAGATAGCCTATTTCTACAGGTAATTCAAGTATATGATTAAACGAAAGAGCCAATACCTCCAAGCTTAACAGATATTTAATCTGTGGAGGTATACAATCTAACGGAGTGAACCCTTCAAAGCCAAGTTGTCCGGAATGGCTTATTCTTGGTAAAGATAGTAACCTGACAATTTTCTCACTTAAAGATAACGATTCTCCCCATTGACGTGTTTTCTCCACCCAGTCATAGAGTGTGTTCATATCATTTTTGAACGCTTCAATATCTATCTGAAGAGAATTTGCTACTTCCAGGCCAAGTTCAATACTTTCCTGTTGACCAGAAAGCAACAAACGCATTACATTTTCTTTTTCACTGTCTATTTCTGACATATTATTTACTTGACTTTTATCCTTGCCTAATATAGATGAAACTGCATCAACTTTCCCATCAATACGATAACAAAAGTAAGTAGTCATGTACTAACTTAAGTTTTTTGTAAAGCTTGAGAAACGGCATAACTATCTTCCAACAGCCGATACCAAACTATTTGATCATCTTTTATAGATAGCCGAATACAGAATAAGGAATGTACTATTTGATCCGTTGCCAACATTCGGGTTGAAAACTCGCCTGTAATAACAGCCTGATTATCTTCGACCAACAGCAAATCCATATGTACTGCAAGAGGCTCAGTCTGAGACCACAACAGTTCATAGAAGCTTTTCACATCCTCCCGGGTCTGTCTTCTTCCTGTCCAGGGAGCAAGAGTTTCATTGCCTGGTATATACCAATCTAGCTTTTCGGCAAAAAGGAGGGTTAACTTATCCAGATTTCTATTGGTTAGATTTGCCAGGAAATCCTGTACTAGCTGTTGGGTATGTTCAATTGCCATATAAAATCAATTATCTTTGTTACTACAACAAAGCTAGATAGCTTCTGGCAATGAGAATTGACATTTTACGACAAAGAATACAGCCTTAATCATAGAATCCGAGTTTCTTTAGTGTGAATTCTGATGGAAAGATCTCAGCCTTTTTTTGGATCAATGTTTTCACTGGCTATGCTTTTCCAGCAGGCCTCAAATAACTGATCCTGCAACCATTCATCTGTTAAATCCACCTGATTATTAATAAAAGCCTTTAGCATACCGATAATGGGGCCATGTGCCAGATTGAGGAGAAGCACTGTTGGTAGGTTTTTTAAGAGACTTTTGTTCTTCCCTTTCTCGATAAGTTTTGTCAATGGGTCAATAATACCTAACCATTTCTCTTTACTTTCTTTCAGCAGAATGGGTGAGAAACCATATTGTTCGATAAAGCTGAAATAATCCGGATTGGAGACAAAACATGTAACAAGGTTTCTCATCATCGCTATGGCAGTTTCCTTTAAGGGACGTTCCGACTGAAAGTTTTTAAAAACTGCCACCTCAGATTCTCGTACAATCTTCTGGTACAGTTCATTAATAATTGTCTCCTTGCTGTCAAAGTAAATATAAGCCGTCCCGATAGCCAATCCTGCCTCTTTTGCTAACTTCTTCATGTTGAGATGATACAACCCTTCTCGGTTTACCAGCTTGAGTGTACTTTCAAGTATGAGATCTTTCGTGTTGGTATTCATATATCCCAAAATAAGTGTACCCTATGACATCCAGAAACCTGAGATGTTATAGGGTAAATAGTATGAATTTCTTCTTTCAAAACTATATTTCAGATAGTGAAAGAAAGGAGTGTTTTGTAAGAAACATTTTTCAGAGATGCTTTACAAAACTATCAGCCTCTTCTCTTTCTGCATATGTAAGATAAAACTATTACAGAAGTATGCAAGCTTTTTACAACTTTAGTAATTTCATTTATGAAGAAACTACTTTTTATGGCATATACAATTACAATAGATACATTCTGAGATGTCTACTCATAAAAGAATTGAGATGAAAATAGCATTAAAATAGCCTATGAATGAAAATTCATACACTTCTCTACACTACAGGAAGGATACAGTAAAACACAAAAGCCTCCACAATATTTTGCCAAGACCCAATATAAAAAACCAGGTTTTATAATTAGCTTACTTTTGAAAAACTATTTCACAACAGTAGCCTCCAATTCAATTTTCAGGGTTTCGAAAAGGCTTTTTACTTCCAGTAAAGTAGTAGCTTGTTTTAAATTGTGTTTTGCAACCCAGTCCTGAAATACATCAAAACAGGTAAATAACTCTGCTGATGAAGTAGTGAAGACATTTAACCGCACAATATTCTTGCATTCATATCCAGCCTCCGTAATCACTTGTTCCAGATTCCGGATGGCCAAAAGTAATTGCGTTTTCATATCATCCGTACTGGATCGTCCATCGGCATGTACTGCAGCCTGTCCTGAACAATAAAGTATACCTTCTGTTTGTTTTACCTCGACAGCCTGCACGTAACTACGTTGATCCTGCCATTGCCAGGGATTAATTGCTCGTTTTTCCATTTGTTCATGTGTTAGTTTATGCCATTACAGGCACAACAGTGAATAAAAATATACACGACAAAGGTCTGCAGACTACAGAATTTCTTTGTGTGACAAACATCACAACTTCACATTTACAAAAAGCAGCCTATGAGGATAGCCGACTCAAGGTTTCGCGCGAAACACCCAGATAGGATGCGATCAATGTTTTAGGTACTCTCTGCAATAGAGCAGGATAACGTCTGAGGAGCTGCTCATACCGCTCAGTTGCGTTAGAAGTTAAAAAAGATAGAATACGTTGTTGTGAGGAAATATGTCCTGAATTGGCTTTGGCAAGAAAGAAATGTTCCATCTTCTGAAGACCTGCACATAGTTTCTGATAGTTTTCCGATGAAAGACAGAGTACATGAGTAGGTTCAAGGCATTGTAATGAAAAAGTTGCTTTGGTCTGGGTATGATAAGCCAGAAAATCGGTTTCCCACCAGTCTTCCAGGGCAAATGAAACAATATGATGTTTTCCAGCTTCGTCGTTATGTCCCAGCATTAAAAGTCCTGAAAGTACAAAATACACATATCTTACATTTTCTCCTCTTTGAATAAGAAATTCGCGTTTTTTATAGTGTTTCTCTGTAAAGTAAGAAGACACAAACGCAAACTCCTCATCAGTTAAAGGTACTATCTTTTCAATATGTGCTCTTAGTTTTTCATGCATACAAGTAATAAATCTGGAATTGGCAGTGAGCAAAAGTAGTATATAGTTCACTTCTATTTTGAAATACGATTACAAGTGTTTTATTTATACCAGAATTAACTTATTTCCTCTATGCGTAGACTTATTTTTCCTCTTTTCCTGATTCAGGTAATAATAGTAATTTTTACTCCTGTAAAGGCTCAAAAGGTAGATTCTGATAGTGCGTCAATTATCCAGAATCGTTATGGCTTAGATCCGACAACTCCACTTACACAACGGGTACGCAAGACTTCAGAGAGCGTATTGGAAAAATTCAGAGAGGCGGGGATGAATCCAAGTGAACACAAAGTCACATCTGAAGAAGAAAAAATTATAGCGGAAGCGTTTGCAACTCTACCCCCTTTACATCAGCGTGTACTCAAGGAACATTTACGCAGTATCAACTTTCTGGACAATATGCCCAATACTGCACTGACTTCCACTATAAACTTTGAGGACAAGTTTACCGTGTATGATATTACGATTCGGGCTGCTATTCTCAAACAAACGATCTCAGAATGGTTAACAACCAAAGAACTTACCTGTTATGATACTACTCATTCTCAAACCAACGTTTTTCTGATAGCAGGAGAATTAAATGCGCTGGTGTATGTACTACTGCATGAAACTACTCATGTTGTAGATGGGTCGCTAAAATTAATTTCAGAACCATCTTCTTCTGTTGCCAATTCCTTTTCTGCAGCTTTCACAAAAGGGATCTGGACAGCAAGAACCAAGCTGGCAACTTCTCTTCAGGACTCCTTGTTGTTAGCTAATCGGTTTCAATCCGGCAAAGCTATGCCTATCAGTTATGCAAAGAAACTATATCAGTCACTGGCCAAAACACCTCTACTTTCGCTGTATAGTACCAGTAGCACACATGAAGATCTGGCTGAGTATCTAACAGTATATCACCTGACACATAAGTTAAAACAACCCTTTAAAATTGTGGTAGAGGATAAACAAAAGTTTGTTTATGAACCTTTTAATTCAAAGTTGGTAAAAAGCCGTACGAAGTTATTGGAGTACTTTTACATATAAAATGACCCTACACCACCATAACCCGATAAGAAACTCCTTCTCTTCATTATTTTTTTTAATAATGAAGAGAAGGCAAACTTTTAAATGTATAATTGTCATTCGTTCTATTGAGCGGTATATGTCACTTCATTGGTAACATAGTCCAACTTTCCATCTATGTAGCCATTAGTTGCTTTGAATTTTAGACGCAATGTTGTATCGTTCAACTCCGTAATTTCAGCCTCACTCCCTAACAAAAAACCAAGCATTGCATTTTTATTATCTGTAGTCGGAACTGGCAGTCCGCTGAGCAATAACTTTTTATTATCTTGACTCAATTCCCATTTTAGATTGTTCACCTGACTAACTGACTTAGTACATACGTTTGCCCCTTCAGAGTAATTGGCATTTTGATCACTACTCAATATCAGAATATTATCTTCCATACATAGACCATCTATCCCCCGCTTGTATCCATTGGTAGTCAGGCCTGTTAACTTCCAGGATTTTCGACTTCCACCTGTCAGTGATTGTGCAGCAATAGAAACATGTAACTTAGGGTCTAACTTGAGATTGGAATTGGTTATTTTAGGCTGTGCAGAAACTGGCTTTGACACCTGAGCCTGTGTAACATATGAAACAAGCCCTAACAGGCAGACTGTAAAAAGAGATCTTATAAGCATAATAAAAGAAGAGTGATAAAGAAAGTGGTTTCCAGCATAAAATATCCTGAAAACCACCTATGAAAGAGTTATTGATAAAAGTAAGTAAAGGCATAAGGGCCTGGATAGTAAGCAGAATTGGTATTAGTCGCTAACAGTTGCGCTGCATACCCCCAGCCACTGTCATAACTATAGCTTACACTTACATTGGAAGCAAGCCCTGTGAGATCTGTAAAAGTATACGTGGTTACATTATTGCTATAAGACAACCATTGACCAGGAGTGCGAGCTAAATCATAGGCAACAGTTTCCATCCACCAGAAAGCAATGTTTGATTTAGCTGTAACCCATGGGCTTAGTTGTGAATCATACCCAGTTGCCTGAATAGTAAAATTACCATATACGGGAGATCCTGTTCGAGTTACAGTGTTCAGATTTCCGTTTGACAAGTAGGTAAAGGCGTATTGGTTATTGGCACCTGCAATATTGTACTGGAAGTGATCAATCCGATTGGAAGCATCGTAGAAAAATGACTGACTAAACTGAAAGAAACCATTCAGGCTACAACTGGCTCCGGTAATTTTTCCATCGGTGCTTGTTGACACATTGATCACTGTACCATCATCACCTGTTACTGTGGTTAGATGCAGATTACTATCATAAGCAAATCCCCAGCGGGTAGTTGTGATTCCACGTGATGGTGCTTTGAGTGCATCACTGATAACAGCCATATTAGGTACTTTACTGCCACTACGATAATAGAAGTTGATTGTTTTCCCTGACCCCAGCGAAATACTGGAAATATAGCCAACCTGAATAGGCGGAATAATAATGCCTGCTCTTGCACTTTTGTCTGCAGAGCCATCCTGTGGAACAATAGCAGCTTCTTTCTGGCAGGAACTCAACAGAGTGATTAGTACCAGTAAAACAAAAAGAAATGGGTTGGTGTGATTTTGATAGGTTTTCATAAAAAATTGAGTTGAGGTTTGTAAAAGAGATTGATTTACGTATTCCTCATGCCTGAACAAATACAAAACTTTTCATTTACTTTCTCAGAATATAAGTAAAGTACCGAGTAGCTATTTGCTGAGATTATGACAAAGGTAAAGACACCACCTACATGAGATCAAGACATAAACATGTGCATTTGAGTAGGTGATTGGGTTGGGATACTACAAAAAAATAAAACCCGCCTTTGTAGAGCGGGTTCTGTCAGACAACAAAGAATAAGTCTGTTTTATACCAGTTTGTTTTTTAACGCTTTGGCTACGGCTTCTGAGCGGGAATGAACCTGTAGCTTTTCATAGATACGTTTGATATATCCTCGTACTGTATCGATAGCTATTGCATATTTATCTCCAATCATTTTATAACTAAGCCCTTCTACCAAACCATTTAATACCTGAGTTTCCCGTTCATTCAGTTCTATCTTTTCCTTAGGAGACTGGTTAGAAACCCTTACCATAAATAATACCTTTCGGGCAATCTCGGCGCTCATAAAAGACCCGCCCTGATGTACCTGTTCAATAGCATTAAGGATATTTTCAGGTTTTTCACCTTTTAGCAGATATCCCGAAGCTCCTGCCACAATAGCTTCCAGAATTTTGTGATTATCTTCCAGTACACTGAGTACAATCACTTGTACATGGGCAAATGCTGCTAAGGCCTTGATTTTTTGTGTACAGGTAATACCATCCATTTGTGGCATTTCGATATCCATCAACACTACTTGTGGCTGTGTTCGTGGTAACTCCCGTAGAAACTCATGTCCTGAATAATACTCACCCACACATTCAAAATCTTCTGAGAGCTGCAACATAAAAACCAATCCTTCACGATAGGAATGGTTATCATCTACAATGGCAACCCGCAACGGTGAATTCTTCATACATGAATCCAGGAAAATAGTGTCTTTTTGAGATCAGGACCCATCTGCTAAACTAGGATGAGTATAAAGACAAAGAAACCCTATGTAATGGTTATATGCGACACATAAATATGTGTATTACACTTACATCACTTAAGAAGATGCTTTAAAACTAAGGCGAATTCGAGTCCCCTGTCCGGACTGAGAGTCAATAACAAGTTTGCCGCCTAGCTCGCTGGCTCTAGCTTGCATGTTGTTTAGTCCATTGCCTCTTCTGACATTACCTGGGTCAAAGCCAATTCCGTCATCTGCTATCTCCATACTGATCATTCCCTTGCTCTCCCTCAGTTGTACAGTTACCGAAGTGGCTTTGGCATATTTGACTACATTATTTATTGCTTCTTTAAAAATCAGGTATAAAAACTTACGAATGTTCATATCCAGTAGTGCTTGCGACAGTGAATCATCGGCAACAAATACAAAACGGATATTTCGCGATTCCAGCAGCGGATTGGCAAACTCTTTCATTCGGACAATGGTACGTTCGAGTACGTCATTGTCCGGCTTGATAGTCCAGATCAAATCATTGATAGACGAGATACTACCATGTGCCTGTTGACTGATGTTTTCCAGCAACGGGAGTGTGCGTTCCTTTTCGGCTGTCTGATTTTTCAAAAGCAGATCAGAATACAACGCAATACTACTCAGGTTGGCACCTAATTCATCATGAAAGTCAGCGGCTATACGGTTACGGATTCGCTCCATCTCTAATCGTTTGCGAAACCGATAGCGTCGGTAACCTACCGTTGCTGCCACACCGCTCAACAATAAACCTGCAATCAACAGAAAGACATTGCGGCGTTGTACCGCCAGCTCCAGTGATTGAGAACGGTTTTTTTCATTAAGTAAGGCAATCTCCTGTTGTTTTCGATCTACCTGATACTGAGATTCTACTTCAGCCAGTGCTTTTGCACTCTCCTTTTTTTGCAAAGTATCCCGTTCTATACTATATAAGTTCTGGAAGTAATAGGCTTGTGTATAATTTTTCAGTGCTGCATGTGTTTTGGCAAGCAGCAGATAGGTATTAATTATATCAACAGAACGTTCACTTTCCTGTTGATTTGCCAAAGCAGATTCAAGGTATTTTTTAGCTAGCTCATATTGTTGGTTTTTCACATACAATTCTCCCAAAGCCTGTTGTGTTCGGGCAATGGTAGGTTTGATGTCCGTTTTTTCTATGATAGCAAGAGACTGTTTCAGATAGGATTCTGCCTGATCTGTTTTCCCCTGTTTTTCAGCAATAGTTGCCAGACCATGATAAGCCTTTCCAACAATGTAATTATCCTCTATTGTTTTCCCATAGTCGATTACCTGCTGGTAGTATCGTTTTGCTGAATCAGTTTGATTGAGGGTGATAAATAGATCAGCCATGGTAAGTTCACAGTTGGCAACTCTATCCAGGTTCTGCATTTTAAAAAATAGTGTACGTGCCTCCTGAATATAAGCCAGTGACTTAGGATAGTTAGCCAGTGAGTTCTGAACCAGGGATACTCCTTCCAGAGCAGAGGCCATTTCACTGGTATCTTTCTCTTGCTGATAATATTGATAGGCGCGAATATAGGCTTGTAACGATTGAGTAAACTTACCTCCATCATTTAATAAATTTGCTTCCAGAACCTCCAGATCACCTAGTATTTTGGTCGATTTAACCCGGCTAGCAACCTTTTTGGCTGCAGAGAGCACTGAATACGCAGAATCTTGTTTTCCCATCAGGTTATAGGTATAGATGAGTTGTATCCAGGTTCTGAGTTGTATGGTAGAACCTGTGGGCGCTACCTGAGCGGCTTTGTGGAAATAATGCAGACTGCTATCGGTTAGTGACTGAGCAGAATAGGCAGAAGCCATAAAATAAGTAAACTCAGCCCTAGCTGAATCTATTTTCGCCTTTCGGGAAAGAGAAATACCAACCTGAGCATATCGAATCACCTCTAAAAATTTACCACTACGACCCAGTCGACTGATTTCGTTTCGTAAATAGTTTATCTTATCAGGTGTATTGTGATAAGGTGTAAGATCTGGTTGTTGTCCCTTGGCAACCTGTATAATCAGAAGCTGACTGATACCTAAAAAGAAGAAAGTTATTTTACTATACGGTTTAAAAAATAATTTCAAATAGTTCCACATATATGGATGCTTAAAGAGGAAAAATGGTATGACTGTTTGGTTATATAAGATTAGTAAGTATAGGCTACTTAAATGTAATCAAAAATGTGTTTATGGTATATATATTTGCGGGATTACAAATCAAAATTGAAATCCAACCAACAACAATTACAATTACAGCAAAATGACTCAAACCAGTCGTCTGAATATCTTTCTTGACAGTCTTACCAATCAAGACATTGAGACCATTAAACACCTGTATGATACAATCAGCTATTGTAGAACTAATGCTCTGTTTTCCTATTCAGAAGATCCGGGAGTAAAGGAGATTATGGAAAAAAGTTCTGGAAACATTTTATTTATACCCTCAGAAGGAGAAAGGAAACAATGTGTAGAGACACTCGATAACTTATTTGGAGGAGAGCAAAAAAGTGTGGAAGAACGTTACCAAGCAGAAAAAAAGTCTGATAATCAGTAAATCTTTTGCATTTTACTGACAATGGACTTACTTAGCTATATTTTATAAATCACAGTGCTCTAATTCAGATAAAAGGGTATTTTATTCATCCCAATATTCTATTTTTCTGGTTCGCAGGTATTGTAGCTTTCTTTTTTCCTTACCATTTTTTTGTATTATCAACTCATATTGTTTCTGTTCTGTCCAATTCTGCTTCGAGTCATACTTGTACTCATACAAAGTGTATTTATTATCTGTAACGTGTGAACGAATAATATTACCCTGCTGATTGTATTCCCTACCAGGATTATGGAATTTGTATTCCTCTTCAAAGTCAATAACAGTTGTATCTTTAGCAACTTCCCTACCATCATGAGTTAAAAGTGTTCTGATATACCTATTCTGATCATATAAATAGTCTGCTGTCTCGTAACCACCTAACAAATTTCCTTTGTCATCATAGTTCGCCAGTTCGATAGGAAAGCCTTTTTCATTTACATTAATTACCACTTCACTTTCTCTCTTTCCTGAGGCATTATAGAAGGTAGTTCCTCTAAAAAAACCAAGCTTGTCATAATGATATATCGTTTTCTCCAGACTATAACCTTTAACAGGGTGCCAGATTTCAACAGTTCTTGAGGCTACCAACCCTGTTATGCTATCAATTTGAAGTTTACTTCTAAAAAAAAGCTTATTATTTTTTATACTCTCTTCCCGAATTACTAAATTGTTTTGGTTGAGGTATTGTGTATATTCGCCTTTATCTGGTCCATCTTTGCCATAGTAGGTATCAGATACTTCTATCTTCTTTGCTTTTCCATGTTTTATATCCTCTTTACGATGTATATGAACAGCAGAGTACATATTTTGAGCAACTACTATCCCCTCCAATAAGAAGTATACTAAAATTATATAAACACCTTTCATCATAAACAAATACTGTATTTAAACTACTATATCATTAATACCATCTTGAATCAAAAGAGAACAAAAAAGTTTTGTTTTTTTAGGAGAAAAGAGTGGAATCGGCTGATATATAACAAGTATATAACTAAGACAACTTAGCTTAAAGGACGACTTTCTGTGATTCGGGAGCCTTTGTTCGAAAGAAATATAACGTATACCCAAAATCCTGCTCTGCAAATAACTCAAAACCAGATTTCTGATACCAGGGTATATTTTTCAACATGCTTGTCTCCAGATATACTGAGCGATTCTCAGATTGTGCTTTATGTATAATCTCCTCTAGAAGTTTTCGTCCAATGCCTTCGTTTTGTCTTTGTATATTGACACCAATATACCACAGATGATAAAAAGGTTCGGTAGGATGTAGTGCTTTGATCCTGGCCTCACGACCCAGTATATAGTTGATCTTTCCGAAACCCGTACAAGTAAAGACAAGCTTTAAATCCCAAAGTAGAGAACGCAAAGTAGTTCGTTTTTGGTCTGGAAAAACAACCAGAGCACAAGCTTGTCTGTCGTCTGACAAATACACTGCACCAAATGCACTACAAACATCAAAGGAATATTCCATCAGTCGTTTGATCCGATATTCACGCCTCCCTTGTTGGATAATAGAATTAACACTTTGATTGTTTTCAAAAGCAGCAGTGAGTATATCTGCTACGTATTTTTTATCCTCCAAAGTTGCTTTGATCATCCCTTGCCTAATAGAAAAGTTTGTGCAAGATAACAGGATTTTATAAGCAAGTAGAGATAGATTAGTGTCTGACGGCAATACTATAGTTATAAAATAACAGGCTCCAGCTTAGAAATAGACAGGAGCCTGCAAATGTAGATAGTAAAAGTAAAAAACTTATTTCAGTGTCAAGACAGACTTTTGATATTTGGTAGTGCGGACATCCTTAATAATACCTTTCCAGTTCATACCATAGGCAAAATCATAGGTGTGGCCTTCAGAATCTGTATAACATTTCATATCACGAGGAACATCCTCAGCCTGAGCCTCTACTGTCTGCATATCAGCTGGCATTTGCAAAGGCAACAATGCAGATGGCTCACTAACACCTGTAATTAGGTCCAGCAAAGCCTGATCCTGGACGCCAAAATGTACCAATATGGCATTTGACTGCTTTTCAAATTCACTCATCACCGCTGGGTTAGACATATTTATGGATACAATCACTGGCTTACCTTTCATTTTTGTATAGGTATCCGTCACCATAGCCAGATCAGTCTTATTGATGGTTTGGATGCTTTTGCCAGTATATGAACGATTGGTAAATTTCTCAAGCGGATCACCACCTGCAATACTTGGATTTCGTGAACTCTGTGCTGTATAGTCTCCATACTGTAAACTGATAGGTACATATCCTGTTTCACCCGCTTTTGCAGCATCACTGTTATATCCTAGTCCGGAATTAGGACTTGCAATAAACACCAACGCTACATCAGCTTCGTCGGGATTGTCAGTCACTTTAAAATACTTCCGTACAATATCCAGGTTTACAGGATAGTCAATATTTTCCGGATAGGGTATACCCAAGAAATTACGCCCAGCTGGAGTAAAACGTTTAGGGATATAAACTGTTTTACTTTTGGCAATGGGCAGTACCTGGGCTTTGTTTTTAAGCATTACTACTGACTGTAACTGAGCTTGAAACCCTGCCTTCATAAAATCAGGCTTACCAACTGTCTGTTTGGAAACATCTGGATCCAGATACGGATTTTCAAACAAGCCCACCCGAAAAATATTGCGTAGCAACCGAACCGCAGATTGTTCAAACCGCTTCCGCATAAAAGCTTCTCCATGTTCTTTAACACCCATTTGATAAGCTTCCAGCACAGGAGCTACTTCATTATTTCCGCCATACTGATCCACTCCTGCCATCAGTGCCTTGTAGTGACGTTGACCTACTGACAGTTTCTCAGCACCCCAGGATTTACCTGTGAGGAATACATCCACAGCAGTTTCATCTGCTGTAACCAGCCAATCCGTACATACAACACCATCATACTTGTATTTTCCACGCAGCAGATCACCAATAATGTATTTGTTATAGCTGTTACCTACATTTTCGTTATAGGTTTTGTCCTGGTTAAACGAAATAGTATAATAAGGCATTACGGCTGAAGCCATACCTGTTTTACCTTGTAATTTAAAGGCTCCTTCTGTAAAGGGTAGAAAGTGTGTCTGAAAGTTATTACCTGGGTAGACTGCATATTTCCCAAAACCGTAATGTGCATCACGTCCACCTTCTCCACTACCACCCCCCGGCCAGTGTTTTACCATAGCATTGACACTGGTATATCCCCAACCATCTTTGATCTCATTGGCTCCTGTCGAAGTTTGAAACCCATCAATGTATGCTCGTCCAATATCCGTAGCAAGCAAAGGATCTTCTCCAAATGTACCACTTACCCGGCTCCACCGAGGGTCTGTTGCCAGATCTACTTGAGGCGAAAGAGCTGTAGCAATACCTAGTGCCCGATATTCCATCGCAGCAATTTGTCCGAAATTGCGAACCAGTTCTGGATTAAAGGTAGCTGCCAGTCCCAATGAACCTGGCCACATCGAAATAGCACCACCCGCTCCAGCATTGAATTCGGCATCTGCCCGTGTACCATGACGTGGATCAGAGCTAGTATTTATCGGAATGCCCACACCATTTTTCTCAACCAGTGCCTGGGCTTTGTTATTCCAGCGAGCTGCTATTTCCGGACTTTGCACAGAGGTGATGAGTACATGTCGTAGGTTATCTTTGGTTAGAAACTCAATCTGCTGATCAGAAAGATCGTATGGTTTTGCTCCACTTTCTGCAAAAGCCTTTCCATTGTACTTCCCGGCAAATGGTCCTCCTGGGGCAGTAGGAATAGCCTGATGGCGACTGTATAACATTAAACCTGCAATTTGCTCTATTGTCAACCTTGCTGCCAGATCCCTGGCCCGTTCATCGGTAGGTAAGCGCCAATCTTCGTATTTATCCAATTTACCATTCTTATTCAGGTCTTTAAAGGCCTGGCCATTTACTGTCAGCACTTTCACACCGGAAACAAGGGAATAACCCAAAGTTGGACCTTTTTTATTAGTAATGATTCGTATGCTGTCATCCAGCGCTTTCTCAGTCCATTGCTTCTCAGACTCTTTTCCTGTAAATGCCCAGATAGCCAAAGGTAGTGCAACAAGGATCGGTAATTTTAAATATAAGTGTTTCATAACAGGTAGTGATAAGGTAGGATTTACATTGCGTCTATCAAACGCAATGTAAATCCTTTTCTTTGAATAGTAAAAAATAGTATGAGTTTTTTACAAGTATTAACTGACTTATTTACCAGACATACCTCTGCTATATGGAAAGAAAGCCATGTTCTATGAACGACTCACTACTCCCTACAAAATGACAAAGCTACTGTCTATCCTATCTTGACAAGAATAGTCAACCAACTTATATCAACGGACGAAGAGCTACCTATATAGATGTAAATTTTACTGAAGAAGGTAATACTTATCTGTTTTAAAAGAGAGGCAAGTTGGAAAACATTCGTTCTGTTACCTTTATTGTTAGTGGAGCTACTGCCTTAGCCAGTGAACTGTTCATTAACACATTACGCCCCTATTTAGATGTGAAGCTAATTGGATCACAGACATATGGCAAACCAGTAGGTTTTCTGGGCATTCATATCGATACCTATACATTGTATATTCCCAATTTCAGTAATGTTAATGCTCAGGGTACTACCGACTATTATACAGGTTTTTCACCAACTATCACTGCCACTGACGATGTCACACATGATTTTGGAGACATAGAGGAAGAATGCCTCGCTACAGCACTTTCTCCACTAGATGGAAAACGAACTAGGATCCAAACAAATCCGAAAAAACAATACTCAGCAAGAAGCTATGCAAGTAGACAGGAGGAAATCTGGAAGGGAATGATTCGGAAGCGACTACGATTGTACTAATCAATACTTGAAAAAAAATGTACGTTGCTATATTGAGCATTAACTAAAGATAGATCGAGGTTTGAGACTTCTCTAGGAACACTTTTTAGTAGGCAAAAAGCCTCTTGTATTCTTGTTTCTCTATGAACTGGCCCGATAAGAATAGCACAGAAGGCAAGAGCAAAAGAAAAATAATGTATACATAACGCATACTCAAAATAGGAATGATAGTTATGCCGAATCAAATAGACCCATACCAACAAAATACATACTGCATACACTATATAAGCAATATCTTCAAAAATATATACCGAAACAATCTATTAGCCTTATTAAACCAACTAGTAAAATAAGAGGTGTACCGAGCAGCATGACCAGACCAAACCCGTCCATCCCAGGAACTCTGGGAGCAAAAGCAACAAGTAAAGAAAACAAAATAGCATGGATCAACCAAAAGGGATTTGTTGGAACTGATGGCTCATCTGGCTGGTTTTCCAGAGATATGTTTTCGTTTGTCATAAGATTTTTGGGATAGAACAAACAACTTACAAAAATTGATACACTAACGTATATATATATTGTATCCTTAGTTCAAAATAACTAAATCGTAGTATCAAAAAGATGGTAATACTAACAGACTTAAGTAGACCTTATACTTGAACTTGTAAGAAGAGGCTACCATTTACTATTCTGGTAACCTCTTGTTGTTATTTATACTGTACTTTTATGACAATCATAGATTGTTTATTTGAGAATTATTTTACGTCTTGCTTTTCCTTTATTCGTTTCAAGAACAATCAAATATAGACCTGCCCCATTTCCTGTAAGATTAAGTTCTTCCTTCATAGTAGTAGAGGTAGAGATAGAATCTGTAGAGAGTAGTATTCGTTGACCTAAGCTATTAAATACTTCATAGGACTTTATAAAAGCCAGAGATTGCGAACAATCAATCCATATCTTTCCATCTGTAGGATTCGGAGAAATTACGAGTCCTTTTTCCCATTCGCTCTCCTGAGTTACTTCAAAGTCTGATGCGCTAAGGGTTGTTCCTGTAGGAGTTGTTACACTTAGTTTTCCAGTAGTTGCACCTTGTGGAATAATAAAAACCAGTTCTGTTTCAGAAGCAGATGAAACAACAGCTAATGTACCGTTAATTTTTATACTATTGTTGGCCGGGGTATGCTGAAAATATGCTCCTGTAATTTTCACTGTTGTCCCCACAAAACCATTTTCAGGTGTAAAAGAAGTAATCACAGGCAATAATGGCGTAAATATAGCTTCACTGGTAGCAGTACCAGCCACAGTTGAGACCGTAATCTTTCCAGCAGATACACTACCAGGGATAATGACAACCAGTTCGGACTCTGTTGCAGAGAGAACTGTAGCGGTTATGCCATTAATATGTACAATATTATCAGAAATAAGGTTTTTATAACCTGTTCCTGCAATTGTTATTTGTTCGCCTACCTGTGCTTGCTTTGGTGTAAAATCAACGATAGTTGGCCGCATAAATAAAACTTCTTTGTCATTTAGCTTGTTCTGTTCGCTTATGACAGGAGGTATATCATACATCACATTGGTAGTACTATTTGTACGGACAGGCTCATTATAGTCAAAAATAATATCTGCATAATTTTCGATACGAGTCTTTTCAGGGAGATTTCCTTTGGGTTTGATGGTAAACTGAAGAAAACCATTACTACCTTTCTGATCACGGGTACTATCAGGCAAATTAATAGTGGTAAACAACCAGGTTAGTACAGGCCGTCCTTTGCCTCCTATACTCAGATTATAGTTATGGGAAGTGGCTCCCATCTGGAGAGTAGAGACATCCAGATGCTCTGATAGTGTATCAATTACAGTAACCGTATAGGCTGTATCCGTTCCAGTATTCTGGAAACGAATAGTATATTTTAACTCAGAGCCTGTAGGGACAAAATGGTCATTGACTGTTCCTAAAGGACTAACCTGTTTATCATTGGGATCATACGAGTCACGTATCATTAGACAGTTTATAGATACTTCAGGCTCAGCATCATCTTGAGGTAGTACATCCACGAAACCTTTACCCACTATATCATTCACAGAAGCTATACATCCTTCAATAGTTAAATTAGTTTGTGATTTACGGGGATGGCCGGGTCTTTGGTCAGCTTCCAAACGAACTGTTTTGCCATTGGCGGGTACTTTCAATACTAAACTATCCCCTTTAGCCAACATGAAATTTTTGCGCAGAGATAATTGGGCATTCAACAATATTCTGAATTCAGCACTATCAGCCATTGCTTTCTGACCTATATTTTTAATTACCATTTGTATTCTGCCATTCTCCACACATTTACCTGTTAGCACAATATCTGAATTATCCCATGAGGTACCATCAGGAGATGTATAACTGTTGACCGGAGTAATCCAGGCTTTGGTACAGGCTGTGAGGCCCATAATATTCGCAACGCAGGCTACTGAATCCGTAATCCGGATGGCTCCCGACTGATTTGCGGCTAAGTTACCAATACTAAAGATATAGTTTGAATCTTTATCGATTACATAGGGATGACTAGCAGCCTTAAGAATAACATGAACTGGCAACTTTATATAAACTTTCACATCCTGAGCAACAGCAAAACCACTATTCGAGTAGCTTACCACTGTCTGATTGGTAAAACATCTCCGGCGACGATCCGAACTTACACTACTTGTCAGATAGGGAGTCAGTGAAATGCTATTTCCAAAGTTATTTCCCTCATCTATGCTCTTATCTTTAGTTAAATGAGAAGTCTGAGTGGACTGATTACAGGTATGGCTTACCAGTTTACCTTGTGCAGTGGGAAGCATCTGTTCAATCGTATAGCTCCCTGTATCTACTTTGATTGTATAGTTTCCAGACTTATCTGTAACGCCATAATAAGGCCCCGGGCTAGCTATAATCACAGCTCCTTCTATACCAGCTTCAGCAGAGTCCTGTTTACAGTTCTTGTTTATGTCGTGATATACTGTTCCCTTAATATAATTTCCGATGCTATTAAATACTTCATCAGATGAACTATATAAAAAGATAGCATCCTGAGAATACTCAACAGCAGCAAAAAGTGTCCCTTCCTTATTAGCTGCAATCAGATAGGAAGATAAGTCCACTTGTTGTTGAAGAACACCTTTGCTATTATAAATCTGTGTATAGGTTGGATTATGATGAGCTACGTATACATTGGAATACTTATCTACAGAAATGTCTGCCTCCGTTACATAAGGGTTTTCATTAGGATCAAAGGGTCCAAACTCAGCCACTAGATTTTCTTTTGCATCATACTTTCGGATACGATGCCCATTCATATCCAGTGTAAAGATGTTACCCTTGGTATCTGATGCAATTCCATGCAAAGTCCACAGTTGGCCATAATTGGCTACTCCCATAAATTTGCCAGTCGAACTAATCTTATGTATACGCCCACGATAATAAGCTAAGAACAAGTTTTCATCCGGATCTATAGTCAATCCATCAAACATTTTTAGTTCTCCGGGTGGTATGCCTAAATCTTCAAAAGTACTAATAAGCTGTCCCTGAGCATTGTACTTATATATTTTAGATTCACTGTTAGAAACTACATAAATATCATTCCGATTGCCAATAGCAAGTCCATCTATTTGATGTGCTTTAACAGGAAAACTTAAAATGTATTGTCCTAAAGCTGTATATATATCTATCTTTCCATATTTAGCAACATACAGATTATTGCTTTTATCATAGGCAACAGCCAAGATCTGCCCCTCATGTCCAAATTTCCGAATAAACTTTCCCTGTGTATCACACTTAATAATCGTAGCATCACCATGATGTCTTCTATCAGATATATATATACTTCCAGACTTTGCAACTGCAATCATTATTCTGGTACCATCTAATGAACCAGTGGATAGGTATTCTAAAAATACTCCGTTGGTATCAATCCGTTGAATAATATTTCTGTCAACATCTGAAATTAATAAATTGCCTTTATGGTCAAAAACTATATCACCTAACTGTTCAAAATCACCTTGTCCCCAACCTTCTTTGCCAAAAGCCTTCAGGAAATTCCCATTTTTTCCAAATTTTTGTATCCTATGATTGCCATAATCAGTTACATAAATATTCTCCTGGTCATCAACAACAAGGCTTCCAGGCTGTTTCATCTCTCCTTCTGCAGAACCAGATCGCCCAATTTCCAATAGAAACCGACCCTGCGAGTCAAATTTTTGAATTTTATCATTACCAGTGCATGCAATATAAATATTGCCTTTTTTATCTATACAGAATCCATCCGGATTACCAAAATGGCCTGTATCAAGAGCGATTTTCATAAGCATTGTTCCACTTTGGGAGTACTTGTAAAAAAAGCCAGAGGAAAGAATATTTATATTGCCTTGACTATCAACAACTAAAGAACTGGCATAAGTAGATACATATTTAGTTTCAGCAAGTGAAGGATCTTCTAAATATATTTTAGTTTTAAATTGTCCTGCACTGTCAAATTTTTGGATATACGGATAGCTCAGTTCCAATACATACATATCCATATTTTCGTCTATGGATATATCCTGAGGAAAATGAACAGGTGTACCTATTACTTTCTTTAGTTGAAAGTCTTTGGTCTGACAGAATAGATTCTGAGAAATAATAAAAACGGTTAAAAAGAGTAAAATTTTATGCATAGAGTAGATAGAAAAAACGTTTAGGCTCAAGGATGCCTACTTCTTCTGTAAAATTAAACAAAATCATAGCAAAGGAGAGGAAATATGTAGAAGTTCTGCAAAAAATCTATTCATACTCAGAATTGATACAAAAAGCAAAATTCACTATTTGTATTGTAACGGTTACAATGAAGATGTAAGTGAGGGAACAGAAACAATTTGCTATCAAACTTTTCTTTTATCTTCTTGTAATGAACTTTAATCTACATTACTATAAAGTAAAATAAACCGCGACGGAATTTTGCGGTTTATTTTATGTGAAGGCTTTTGACTGAATGAACCACATACTGTATCTTTGCAAAGTAGCATACGACGAATCCAACACTTCAAACTATTTATTCAACCTTCAAACTTTTCACTGGGTCGGCATGGGCGGCTTTTTTCGTTTGAAGGATGATCAACAAAACTGTAAGTAGGGTTAATATTACTACAACACCCATAAAAGGAAGAGCTGTCAGAGTTATTTTATACGCATAGTTACTCAGCCAGTTATTCATAATCACCCAGGCAACCGGACATGCAATAATCCAGGAGATTATCAGTACACCCAGAAAATCTTTGATGAAAAGCATCATGATGCTACTTGTTGAAGCACCCAGTACCTTACGTATCCCTATTTCTTTTGTTCTCTTTTGTATACTTAAAGAAACAATTCCAATCACTCCCAGAAAAACAATAACTAATGATAATACCACAGAGGCATAAGATGCCTTTTGCAATTGTATTTCGGTTTTATATACCCTTTTTAATGTATCATCCATAAACCGATATTCAAAGGAACTTCCAGGTAACAGTGTAGCCCATTTCTTTTCAATAGCACTGATAGCAGAAATGGTATTACCCGGTTTTAGTTTGAACGACAAATAGCGGTATGTATTGGCTACTTTTACATGGCTGAATACCATAGGCGGTATTTTATGTTGCATGGAGTTAAAGTGGTAATCACCGGTAACACCTGTTACAGTACAAATTGGAGCAAAACCCGAAAACTTAACCTGCTGACCAATGGCATCACGAGCATTGGCCCACCCCATTGCTTTGGCTGCAGCCTCATTTATAACAACTTTGGTAAGATCAGTGGCTGTTGCTGCTGTTAAAAAAGAACCTGCTTTTACGGGTATACCATAGGTAGCTAAAAAATGCTCATCTGAATTCATGAACTGTGCCGCAATGGCCTGTGTAGAATCCTGCTCAACCCGGTAAATTAACCCTTGCCCGCCATTCATCCCATCAGGAATTTCGTAAGACAAGGTTACATTGATTACTTCAGGCATCGCGGCAAACTCATTGCGAACAGTTTCCATCTTTTGTACACCCAATGGAGACCAGTCTCTAGGTACCTGAGAGGATACAATATAATCCTTTGTATAGCCTAGACTTTGACCAAAAAAATAGGCTATCTGCTCAGTAACTATGAAGGCCGCAATCATTACAATGCCAGCCAGACAAAACTGAAAACCTGCCAGCACTTTACGTAAACCGATATTCTCCTTAACTGTCTGGAATTTCCCTTTTATTGAATCGGATGTTTTAAGGGCTGAGAGTCTTAGAGCAGGGTAGAAACCAGCAGCCACTCCAACCAATAAAATAAGAAGAGTAGGGAAAGCGATAAAAAACAGGGGAAATGCAGTAAGTCCGGGAATTGGCTTTCCAATCAGATTCCCAAATACGGGTTGTGCTAATGGATACAAAAGCAAAGCAAATACAGTAGCTACAGAAACAAGAATGACAGACTCCGCAAGAAATTGAATGATAATCTGGTTCCGCAAACCACCCAATACTTTCCGAATCCCGATCTCTTTGATTCTGGTAGAAGAACTGCTGATAGAGATATTGATAAAGTTCACAATAGCCATGAGCAAAATAAATACTCCTACAAAGGACAATGCATATAACATTCGCTTTACCAGACTATTATCTTTTGTCAGGTAATACTCAGTCAGGGCAATAGGCTTTACAGTCAGGTTTTCCTTAATCCCATCGGGTGCGTTCTGGGCTATAAGTCTTTTCAGAGGCAACTCTAACTCTTTTGCTGTAACTCCATCTTGTAACTCAATGTATGAAGGAAATGAAGAAATAGTCCAATCTTCTCTATCCGCACGGGGGAAAAACGAAGAGCTACTGGCAGGGATAAAAAGTTGATGATGATTATCGTTATTTAAATCTGTAATGGAATTTTCAGGAATATCGTCGAGTACTCCGGTAATCCGAAAGTCATGATTTGTATTTGAAAAGTTTTGAATCTGAATCGTTTCTCCTACTACATTAGTCCGGCCAAAATATTTGAAGGCAATCTCTTTCTTTACGACCACAGAAAATGGTTCCTTTAAAGCTGTAGTTGCATCCCCATGTAACAATTTAAATCCATACATGGTAAGTAAAGTACTGTCTCCGATGTCCATGGATTCACGAAAGTGTTTGTCTCCTTTGGAGACGATCGAAGTGATGTAATCTCCCCGAAAGTAGTTGGCAACCAGTGTAGGATATTCTTCTTTCAACCGCTTCGCAAGTGGTCCCAGTGTAGTAAGCGGGATTCCCATATTAGGGTCTCTCCATTCGCTAGTAAGAAAATATTGGTTCTTAGCCTGCCGTAACTGCCTGTTTACCTGCAGTTCACCCAGGATATAGATGCCTATTAACAGAGAGAATAGTATACCAGTACAGATACTGATGATATTGAGTAAGGCAAAGAAAGGGCGTTTAAGAATATTACGCCACGCAACAATAAAGTAATTCTGGATCATAAAGCAGTAAGGTTGATAAGTTCAAAATCCATGTTTTATTGCAACACTATACTTCTAGAGGATTGAAAATCGTTTAGTCAGATAAATAAACAACTTTCCCTCTGTATTCCCATAATGAATCAACTGATAGTTGGTATGAGTAGTAATCAAATCAAGCTATTTCTCTAGCATTGTTGCCATTCCTAATAACGATACCAGTGAACGATAGCTACACATCGGAAACCTAGCCAAGGCTCTGGCTTTGTGTATACCTGTTGATGTCCTTTCCGTGATTCATAATAAGGATGTATAAAGCTTCCTCCCATTGCAACTCCTTTTGTAAGTGTCATCTCTGCCAGATTTCCCTGGATATCATAGAGGAGAGTTTTGCCTGAAAACAAGGATGCAACAGCAATTGCTTTCTGGCCACACCTTTTACAGAACTTAGGACTTTGATAACTGTCTTTATAATTGCCAGTAGCCCATGTCCCATATTTATTCACGACCAGGCTGTCCAGGTTTTCATTCCATAAATCTATCTCTGCCGGGGATAGTAGTCGAAATTCAAATGAGTAGTTTTTATCTTGGCTCACTAGCTTTGACCTCCAGTCACAATAGGCTATGGCTTGCTCATAGGAGATATAAGCTATCGGATAATCCATATATCTTCTGCAAAACCTCTTAAAACTTCGATGGGAATGAACACTATCCTTCGGAACTGGAATAGGCCTGCGTATCTCGCCATTGCTCATTTCATTGTATTTCAGACAGAGGGCACTAGTATCAATTTTGAACAAAAAGGCATAGGAGGGCTTATTTTCCTGTGGAAAATGTGGGTGATATACCGGATTTGGAATGGCCCGGGTGCTATCCTGAGAGTAATAATAAAACTCCAGCCATTCTTCAACTGTAATCTCAGTATCATCCACAAAAATGCCATCTACAGGATGCATTCCATATGGAATTCGTACCAACAATCCATTAGAGGGATGTTTTTGAGCTAATATAGGAATTGACAAAAGAAATGAGACAAGGAAAATAATTCTCCTTGTAGAAATCTGTACAGTAAAAGGAAAACAAGTATTCTGGAACAATGAGTAAATAGCAATCATATAATTCTGGATTGGGACTACAAATTATTCTTCGTTGTGTGATTTGCTTGAGTAATCTCTTAAACTTATAAAATCTTAACGGTAGAACAACATTTATGGACTACCCTTACGCTGAAGCCGACCTTTTACGAGGGTGTACTGATACTTGTCATGAAGAAAGCTTACCAGTTCTGCTGTATAGTCTTTCACTTCAGGACTAGAATACAATACACCTTTATGATGAAACAGAAAAGATAAATTCAGATAGCTTGCAAAAGAATAACAATCCAATCCAATACCAACACGAAGCTGATCAACATTTCGTTTGCGAAAAGCTGGTATAGCATACAAAACGCTATCCTGGTAATGCAACATATGATCATACAGGTTATTTACCTTTTCTGACATAGCACGAGTTGCTTCCTCACTACCACTGCAACTTTCCTCTACCCATTTTGCAAAATCCATAAACTTCCCTTTCCACACTTCTGCAGAATCTGTAAATGATCGGGATTTCAACAAGGCACGCCTCTCAATCTCCCAGCGATACGGATGTTTTTCAACCAAACTATCCAGATTAAAAATTCCCAGTTGGGCAGAAGCCATGAGTGGAAAAAGTAGAAAGAACCAGTATACCAGTTTCATGAAAGAGTATTTATATATTTGCCTAATGTAGGTTATATCTGATTCCTTATAGGATTCTTAACTATTTTTAACACCTCTTCCTGCAGTCAGATATATCTATCACAGATACTTCATTCTTTCATACATACATGGTTTGCTATAACATCCTCAGAATTAGATAAATTTGCTTCTGTCACTACTACAGCCTAGGAAAATATGTTATCTGTGAAAGAAGAGGAAAGTTTGTATCGTTTGCTCTATTCCGGACAGCCGGAAACGGTAGCACTAGGGATGGAGTTAGCTCAGTCCCTTCAGTTCAGTCTGGAAACGTTCATCTCTCCTATTCATCACGTGGATCAATGGTTACAAGAACATGCAAAGGACTATAAAACAACAACAGAGACTCTGGCAGAAAAGATAGCTAGGGTGTTATCAATGCAAGGGTTGGCTCTCACCTACAAAAAGCCTGTATCCCTACCTGAGTCCATTGGCATTTTGAGGAATCTTAGGAGTTTGGAAGCCTCTATAGTAGAATTGAGCTCTTTACCAGAATCAATGAGTCAATTGACAGGGTTAATCTGGTTAGTACTAACAAACAATCGTCTAACGTTGTTACCAGAATGGATTGGACAGTTAGAGCAACTAGAGGAATTATCTTTATCAAGTAATCAACTTATCTCTCTTCCTGAATCCATAGGTAAACTTACAAAACTGAAAAGACTAACAGTTATTGACAATGAGCTAACTTCTCTTCCAGAAACGATAGATCAGTTGAAGCAGCTGGAATCGTTTCAGGCACGTTCCAATAAGCTTATCTATCTACCTGAATCAATAGGTAAATTAACAAATCTGAAAAAGTTGGATTTATCAGATAACCTAATCTATGAATTACCAAAATCGGTAGGTAGACTTACCAACCTGAAGGAATTACGTTTGCAGAAAAATCAGCTTACATCTTTGCCTGAATCCATTGGCAATCTCACAAACCTGGAGAAATTAGATGTAAGTGCCAATCCTCTCAAATCATTACCAGAATCTATCAGTGAATTACAAAATCTTCAAAGCCTAAATCTGTCTGGTACTCTTCTACCCCATCAACTGAAAAAGCAACTTCTTCGGTGGCTGCCTAACTGTTCTGGATTATCTGTCTAGACCTTCATTTTATACACTTTTGTAAACTACTGAAAGGGCTTTGCCAGGTATAGCCATACTTTTTCTGAGATTCCGTGTATCTTGCTCTTAAAATTCACTTTCTATGAATAAACCAGCCGCCGCATCCTATCGGCAACCCATGACAAAGGAAGAAATTCAGCTACTACAAGAGATGGCATATATTGCTCCTGCAAAGATTCTGTTACTCGCAGGTTTTTATGGTTTTTTCTTCTGGTTAGCCTTCCAAGTACATTTTACTGCATTATTGTTGCTGGTAGGGCTGGTACTGTTAAGTCTTGCCTATATAGTGTATACACAGTTCTTTCCAAACAACTTGCTGAGGCAGGATATCAAAAACGGACAAAAGATTGTAGTACAAGGTGAGATTGAAGAGAAAAGTGAAACTGGCCGAAGCGATTCCTATACATTAACCATTCTCAACCATGCATTTGCAGTTTCTGAAGAAGATTGGCAATCATTTAGGAAAGGTCAGATGGTAGAAATCCATTTTGCTCCCTTAAGTAAGCACTTGTTTGAGGTCAAACCCATTAACTAATTCATAAATTGACAAGTATCATGCAACCATTGCAAAATGGTAATGATCATAGTAAAATACTGACCATAAGGATGCTATACGATGACTCCAGGCTCCCATTTATCTTTTTTACAAACACCACATGTAGAATCTTTTGCAGACTGTGTATTTCCACAATTGGAACACACATGCAGTTCTTCTGACTTTTGCTGCTGATTTCTAAACCCCTTGTCCCATACAGGTATAAGGGACAAACCAGGACGGGGATTTTGTGATTCAATAATGGTAAAGCTGCCATTGGCTTCCATATACATACGTTCTATCATTCCCAGATGTAAGATACCTTTTTGACGGATTGCAGCAGTCAGTCGCTCTTTCGAAAGCCCTATCTGATGCATGTCGTGGAGTTGAAACACTCCATCAGCAACCAGGGTATTGTATTTCCCATTAACCAGATTAGCAACCTTTTGATTGGAAAAAGCCCACAGAGAAAGCAGGCGCTGAATGCCTACAATCACAATCGCAATAATAATAGCCGGAAGTAAGCCTCTCGTGGGACTCATCATCGGAATTCCTATGGCAGCAGCCAGTGATACGATTGAGGCCTGCTTGATACGATTTTGACTACCCGTTTGTGATTTCCCAGATAGTCGCAAGGTAATGATGAGAAGAATAAATAAAAATAAAAAGCGAATAACCAATTCCAGTAAAAAACTAACGGGTGCATCTGACCCAAATAGAATTCTGGTAATATCATTGAATTTAATGTCTTCTGCTTTCATGTTACTGGTGGAATAAATCATTCTATACCACTAGGATACATATAAAATAATGCCTGACATGAGTACAAACGAGTTAGATTCCAGATGTGGTAAATACTTGTTTTGCAAAATGGGTATTTGCCACAGAAATACATCGTTAACCAAATAAGGAGGCTTCAAACCGCAAATTAAATTTGAATACCACACAAAATCAAACTCTATATCTTTATAAACAGAATGTACTTGACTGTATTTCAGCATTATTTTTGTACATTAGAGATCTGCAAAATCAGATTATATACACATGTTACAGGATCTGGTCGGTCCTGATACAAGATACAAAACAGATGTAAGTCAATTACTCCTACTTACTGGAATGTGTAGTTATGAGTATGGTTCATCTGTCTCTTTCGTCTTAAGCCCGTCACCAGTATAAACTCATTACCTATGGAAGGTTATATGCAGTCTGAAGAAAAGGCCGCAATGCCAGCATCTTTAGAGGAAGCCACACAGCTTATTGCACAATTACAAAAAAAGCAGCAAGAATTACAAAGTCAAATTGAGCAACACAAATTCGGGTTGGCAAATGTAGCGGCTATGGTTGATTACGAAAACACAAATATTGGTAGTGAAGCTGATAAAAGTGGACAGAAAAAGTCATTCAGTCTGGAGTTTTTTCAATCCATTATAGATAGTTCACTGGATGTCATACAGGTATTGGAAGCTGTAAGAGATCTGGGAGGTAAAATTGTGGACTTCCGATGGGTATTGAATAATAACAAAGCAAAAGTCCAGAATGGAGAAGCGATAGGGAAAAGCCTTCTTACACAAAATCCTGGCGTTATAACTACAGGAATTTTTGATAGGATGGTACAGGTAATAGAAACTGGTCACCCTTTTGAACAGGAAATATACTATCCCTATGAGCAGTTCAGCAGTTGGTTTTATCAGGCACTTGTTCGACAAGGTGATGGTATAGTGATGACCACAAGGGATATTACTGTCCAGAAAAAGGCGGAACAGGAAATGCTACAGTTAAAAGATACCCTCGCACAAAAAGCCACTGACAAATATCTTTCACTCTTCAATTCCATTGATGAAGGGTTTTGCATTATTGAGGTATTGTTTGATACAAACCAAGTTCCGTTTGACTGGAGGTTTCTGGAGGTTAACCCGGCCTTCGAAAAAAATAATGGTTTACACAATGCGGCTGGCAAAACAATTCTGGAATTAACACCAGACATTGAACTTAAATGGTTTCACATTTATGGACGCGTTGCCCAGACAGGTGAACCTCTGCGCTTTGAGGAAAGTTCTGTTGCACTTGGCCGCTGGTTTAACCTCTATGCCTTTCGAGTTGGGGATCCACAAGAAAACCATGTGGCGGTTATTTTCACCGATATCACCAGTCAGAAACGAGCCGAAGCTTCCTTGCGAAAAAGTGAAGAACAATTTCGACTGTTTGTAACTGCCAGTTCAGATATAGTCTACAAAATGAGTGCAGACTGGAAACAAATGCACTTTCTAACTGGTAAAAATATTCTCTCCAATACAGATGTCTCTACTACCAACTGGGTGGAGACGTATATTCATCCAGATGATCAACCTTACATACATTCAGTTATTGCACAAGCCATTGATAGTAAAAGCATGTTAGAGCTGGAACACAGAGTAATTCTGTCTAATGGCAAAGTAGGCTGGACTTTCTCCAGAGCTATTCCTATGCTGGATGAAAAAGGCCAGATCAGTGAGTGGTTAGGAACTGCCAGTGATATTACCATTCGCAAGCAGGCGGAAGAACAGCTAAAAGGATTTACTAATCAATTGGAACAGGAGGTAGAGAAACGTACAAAAGAACTAAGAGAAAGTAAAAATCTGTTGCAATCCATATTTGATACAAATCTGATGGGAATGTCTATGATGAAGGCAATACGCAATGAAAATGGGACAATAGAAGACTTTCAGATTATTCTGGCCAATCAAAAAATCATGAATGAAACGGGTAGGACTGATTTAGCAGGCAGTAGATTTGCGGAACAATATCCGGGTGTAAAACAGGTAGGCCTCTTTGATCTGATGTTGCGGGTAATGGAAACCGGATATGCTGAAAGAATGGAATATTATTATCCTTATGAAGGCTTTAATAAATGGTATTCCTGTCAGTTTGTCAAACTGGATGATGGATTGGTTGCTACAAATCTGGATATTACTAGTCGCAAACTAGCTGAACTTGAGAAGGTTAAACAATATCAAATTCTACACCAAGCCGAAAAGGTAGCCCGTATGGGTAGCTGGGAGTATGACACTGACACTGAAACGCTTATCTGGTCAGAGGGTATGTACCGTTTATTTGGGTTACCTGTTGGTAGTTTGGTACACCCTGAAACGTATCTGGACTTTGTTTGGGAAGAAGATCGTTTAATTGCCGAAAGACTCATTCACAATCTGCGTCGTCAATCAAATTCACTGGAAGAAACATTGCGGATTGTGATCAACAACAAGCCTATTACGTTAAAAATTAAGGCAGTCTTGCTGCAAAATAGAGAAGCACAGCCTATAAAGATGTTGGGAGTAGATGTAGATATTAGCGAATTAAAACAGTTGGAAGACGAAAACATCAAAATACGAATAGAACAACAGAACCAACTTTTATTAGCCATTCTGGAAGCACAGGAAGAAGAACGCAGACGAATTTCTGAATCCATTCACAATGGTGTAGGCCAGATTCTATATGCTACCAAGCTCAATCTGAATCAACTTGAACTGTATCTCAAGTCTGACGATAAACCGATGATTCAAAAGTCCCTTCAGGCTACAGAAGCCATGCTTGCTGATGCTATTACAGAAACCCGCAGAGCTTCGCATGAACTGGTTCCTATTCTACTTAAAGAATTTGGATTGGAAAAGGCTATTGGAGACTTTTGCAGACGTTTTTCGAAAAGTGGTATAAAACTTTCCTGTCATTCGCTGCCCGAAAGGTTACCAGCCCATCTGGAAACCGCTATTTATCGGATTTCTCAAGAGTTAGTCAATAACATTGTGAAACATTCTGGAGCCACTCGTGCCCGTATAGAAATTACCCGTGATGATCAGTATATCTATGTAGAAGGACAGGACAATGGTACAGGCATGAAAATGAGTATGTCTGCCAAAGGGATTGGACTAAAAACAATTCAGGATAGAGTCCAACTGCTGGATGGTAAATTGGAAATAGAATCTACTCCCGGAGAAGGCACATTGATTACTATTATCTTGCCACTCCGCAGAATGCTATAGTTAAGTAGAAACTTCCATCTATTATATCTCTCATAAAAGAAGTAACCTGTAAGTACTAACTTATTGAGTCAAATTATTAAAAATTAAAAAAGCCTCTGTAATGAGGCTTGGCTTAAAAGAATCTTTGGTTGTTTATCTCAGGCTAACTTGACATTAACCGCATTCAGACCTTTTTTGCCTTGTGTTACCTCAAAGGTAACTTTGTCATTTTCTTTGATTTGATCAATCAAACCAGTGACATGAACAAACACTTCTTCACCAGATGTGTTAGACTTAATGAAACCGAATCCTTTGGCTTCGTTAAAAAATTTTACTGTACCAGATTGCATGAAATTAAATATTTTAGGAGCAGTCTAAAGATAAGTTTATTCTACATCTGTCAAAAATTTTATTTCATAATTTTTTTGACAGATGTAGAATTCATGCAAATTGCGATTACTAGCCTTGTTATATCATCTCATAAGGTTATGAGATATTTTTTCATTTTTTTTATATAAGAAAGAACATTCTTTCTTCACCACCAACACTGGAATTTATTTTTTATGTCATCTGAAAATCCTTTTTTTATTCTGGTAGCAGAAGATGATCCTGATGATCAGGATATTTTGCAGATACTATTGGACACCCACTTTCCTCAATGGCATTATCACATTGTCAACAATGGGCAGCTTTTGATTGACTATCTTTCAAACAAAACGCCACAGCCATTTCCTGTCTCTCTGGTATTGATTGATATAAACATGCCTGTCAAAGATGGAATAGAAACACTAAAGTCACTCCGTACTATGATAGAATACAAGTATTTGCCTGTTGTAGCTTTTTCTACTTCAGGTAATAAATGGATGGAAGATACTTTTATGAAGGCCGGAGGAAATGCTTATTTACAGAAACCAGATAAATTGGAACAGATGGTGTATGTATTGAGCCAATTGCCTGAACTAATCAAAAAAACAGGTAATAAATAATTGTCTGTTTTTTCCGGATAACCACGATACCTATTCATGGTTTCAGTCTGACTTATACATTCGGCTAACCAGAAAAGTGAGGTTATAATCTACAATTCACAAATCTCCCTCTGTACACAGGGAATAGGATATCAGCGATCCGCTGAGTTCTGATGCTTTGTAAAAACTCAGGATAAGACCTTTGTTAGTAATTTTTTTAACGATAAAATAATAGTTACATAAAATTAAGATAACATTCCTATATTTGCCACTCTGCTTCAAAATGCTATTTACGTGAAGATTGCTTGAGTCGAATGAACTATAAGATACTCCTTATTGAGCCAGAATCATCTGTAACCGAGTTTTTTCACTCTATACTTCCTGCACATCTGTATACTATCAAAAGTGTAAGTAATCAATCAGCATTGGAAAAAAAAGTCCAAAAATGGCAACCCGATCTGATTATAGTAGGAGATGCATCTTATAATTCATTGGAATTGCTAACCACCCTTAGCACAAACCCAGCAACAGCTTCTATTTTTCTTGTCATGATTGTTGAACAAGCCTGTAGAGAGAAAGAAGCGGAAGCATTTGATAAAGGAGCTGATGCTTTCTGGATAAAGCCTTTGCCTAAGCAAGCAACCCTGAAACGAACAGAGGCCTTACTCAAACGAAAAACAAGGCTAACTTCACTGGAAGAACTACAAATTGGAGAAATCCTTATCAGCAAGGATGCCTTTACTGTAAAAAGATCTACTCAAATTATAGACTTGACCCAGATGGAGGTCTCTATTTTGTGGTTTTTGGCAACTCATCCTAATCAGGTATTCTCCCGCCAGGAAATTGCCACCTATCTGTCAAGTGATAAAACTACTACTGACAACAGAAGTATTGATGTACACATTCTGTCTCTACGACAAAAAATAGGAGCTGAATATATTGTTACCAGACGAAAACGTGGGTATCTGTTTAAACTCTAAACTTGACTTTCGTATTACGTAACCCAGGTTAATTCTTATAAAAAGAGCGTTCGTCCGAATCTTTTTGAGTTATAGTCTATGTCTCTGCCAATAGAGAAATTATGGCCTTCCTTAAAAGTCTATTTAATCGTCAAAGCATGTGCTTGTTATACTTACTTTATTTAGGCATAAATAAATCGGGTTTACTTTTGTTCTGAAAAAAGTAAACCCGATTTATCAAATTACAGATACAGTAGGACCCGATTCAAATAGAACCTTTTCTCCTTTCCCAGGGTAATTTCGTAACGGTATTATTCAAATGAAAACAGGTGTTCTATTTCTTCTGAGTGCTTTTGTTTACTAAAGATCCAAGAATAATATATACTTTAGCTATCTCATACACCCGTAATAAAGGAATACTACACAGTATTTACTTTTAATAGCGTTCATAATCAGCATCCGAAACCTCTCCCTGCATTTCCAGAGTCACTCCATTTGTTTTGGGCTTCCCTACCTGCTTTTTCTTCATTCCCCAACCAGAACTGGTATGTCCATAATCATTTTGAGCCGAGTAAGATGAAGTTTTTGATTTTTGCCGGGATTGTGACCCAGTGTTACGATCCAGAATATGTTCAATACGGAAAAAAGCAACTGTATCCCGAAGCTGATCCGCCTGTGCAAATAACTCTTCGGCGCTGGAAGCTATTTCTTCTGCATTAGCCGCATTCGACTGGATGATCTGACTTAACTGCTGAATAGCTGTGTTGACCTGCTCTGCACCTGCGTTTTGCTCTAAGCTGGAGGCCGAAATCTCCTGCACCAGACGTGATGTTTTTTGAATGTCAGGCACAATCCGTTCGAGCACCCTTCCCGACTGATCCGCAATCTCTACACTTGACTTTGATAAGGCATCAATCTCAGTAGCTGCCAGCTGACTGCGTTCGGCCAGTTTGCGTACTTCTGCTGCTACAACCGCAAATCCTTTTCCATATTCCCCTGCCCTCGCTGCCTCTACAGCAGCATTAAGTGCAAGTAGATTCGTTTGGCGGGCAATCTCGCCGATGATAGAGATCTTATCTGCAATCTGCTTCATGGACTGTACCGTCTGATTCACTGTTTGACTTCCATCGCGTATATCTTCAGAGGCTTTGAGAGCTATTTTTTCAGTCTGCTGAGCATTATCGGTATTTTGCTGAATATTAGCAGCCATTTGCTCCATAGATGAGGATACTTCTTCCGAAGCAGCAGCCTGCTCGGAAGCGCCTTCAGACATTTGTTGTGACGAGGCGCTCATTTGCTGACTAGCTGCAGCAATATTGTCAGCAGCATTAGTTACTGATGAGATAACTTCTTTTAATTTGGTAATCATTGATTTTAGATGGTTCAATAATTCACCTACCTCATCCTGACTTGTATTTTCAATAGTGATAGTTAGATCCCCATTGGCTACTGCACTGATCGCCGCTCTTGCCTGAGCCAGAGACTTGGAGATGGAGGTAATGATCCAGTAGGAAACGATAGCCGCAATGAATACACTAATGACAAGCATGATAATCATATTGTTCTTTCCCGAATCATACAACACATCCGTGTCTGCCGCTATTTTAGCCAGTTCCTTCTGGTTTTTCTTTACCAGCTTATAACCTAAGTCTCTCACAGCTTGAAACTGTTCATCAGAAACAGTATTTGACAGTTTATAGGCTACAGCATTGCTTGAATCAGTATTGGTTGTAATGCCCAGATAGAGCACCTGATTCATTGTTTTTATATAGGCTTCTTTTTTTGCAATTAACTCTTCTATTATCTGTTGCCCTTCGTCATCAGCCAGCCCTTTAATCTCTTCCAGACGAGATTCCATCTCCTTTTTACGGGTATCCACCTCTTCCATTAACTGTTTTCCTCTTTCCTGAGTAATAGATAAACAGGCTTCTTTTTCCCGTTTACCGATAAACTGAAGGTCTTCCGTCACCTGACTGGCTAGCAGCATTCGTTTAGCATTAACCTCAACAATCGCATTAAGCTGGTTATTTAACGAATTGGAACTATTATTTCCAATGTAAAAGATAATACCTGAAAGGGCTACAAGCAGGCTGAAGGCAATAATCAGCCTTGCCCGAATAGTAAGTTTTGAGAGCTGCATTTTCTATCTGATTTATATAGTGTTTGAAAATTCTTTAATCCTATACCAATTCTCTATTGAAGTAAATTCACTGAGTTAGGTTAAACTATAAGTCTTATGCAAATTGGTTCTGATCTAAATGTGTATAAAGGAGTTGGTATAAAGTAAATTGAGCTTATCGGTATAGACTCAGTCTTATTCCCCGGTTTGGGAAACAACTGTTAGCTCTTCGGCTGAAAAGACCTGATCCATATCCAGCAACATCACAAAGTGCTCTTCTGTCTTGACCAAACCCAGCAGAAATTCAGATCTATATTTAGATCCCAGGCTGGGTGGAGTCTTAATCTGTTCATTCGTGATTTGAAGTACTTCCTGTACACTGTCTACCAAAGCTCCTAAAACGATTGACTGGTTTTCAATGGTTACCTGCAGCACTACAATACAGGTATTCACAGTAAAGTCAGTGGGTGGCAAACCAAAACGGATGCGTGTGTCAATTACAGGTAATACTAATCCACGAAGATTGATTATGCCAGAAATATAATCGGGAGTATGGGGAACTCTTGTAATATAGGGTACTTCAAGAATCTCGAGTACTTTCGCCACATTGACAGCAAAAGTTTCCTCTTCAAGACGAAAGGATAAGTAAGAAAGAAGAATACTGGCAGTTTCTACGCTCATAATTCGGTTGATTTATAATTAGTTGATGAATTCACACACAGATTTTGTTGTAAAAGGGAGCTTTGCTATCAACAAAGAATATTTAAGAGAATACATATCTGCGCCTGGCATAAGTAACTATTTTCTACTCAAAGATAGGCTGAGAATAAATCTCTGTAAATAAGTAGAAAAGACCCTTTTTAGTTGATTACTTCAAGGGGCATGGTAAGTAGTAAGTTTAGGGAAGGTGGACTAGTGATTTATAACTAGTAGGCCAAACTTTAGGTTTATCCGTCTGAATCAGAACCAGAAACCTTAAGTAATGAGATGAAAACAATTCACAAAAATGCAATACATAACAGGAGATTCTACATCCAAAACAGATTTTCAATCCAGCAGATTAAGTTCAGATGCTTTTCTGATCAGTTCTGCCACGTTTTGTGCAGCTAGCTTTCTAAGCAGGTTCGCCCGATGATTAGAGATGGTATACTCGCTGACTACCAGTCGGTCTGCAATCAGTTTGGTGCTAAGTCCCAGTGCCAATAGTTGTAATACTTCCTTTTCGCGAGGCGTTAAACGGATCTCTACGCGTTGATGCAGTGAACGAATCGCTTTGAAAGCTGTATTATAGACAGATTCGCTAAAGTACTCCTTCCCCTGAGCGATCTGGTGGATCGCAGTGACAAGTTCTTCCCCAACAGTGGATTTGGGAAGAAAGCCAAGTACACCCTGTTGCATCGCTTCTATAATATACTCTTCCTTATCTTGCATGCTTAGAAAAAGAACTTTTGTCTGAATGGATAACCGGTTGATTTGTTGAACGAGTTCAATCCCATTCAGGGTTGGCATGGCAATATCACTGACGAGAACGTTTGGCGTAAATTCTTTTATAAGGGAAAGAGCCTGTACACCATCAGAAGCCTCTCCTAGTATCTGGATAGTAGAATCTTTTTCTAAAATTAACCGGATTCCCTGGCGAACGATACTATGATCGTCTGCAAGTACTACTGTAATTGGCTTATGCATCTGAAGTAGTTTATATATTCAAAAACCAGACAAATCAGGTAAGAGCCTAATTCGTTACAGTGATATATATAGGATATCGAAAAAAATCAGGCCATCTCCTGTATACGCTTTCTTATTCTTTAATAGTAGATGACTGGATATATTAGATAAAGTGTGTGGATAAAGGTACTTCAATGTTAATCACACAGCCTCTGCCGATTTGGCTTTCAATAAAGATTCTTCCTTTTAACGTTTCTACCCGAAACCGCATGTTGAGAAGGCCAAATCCTTTCCGATCTGACAAAAGGGTTGCCTGAGGATCGAAACCAATACCATCATCTTCTACCATTAGCAGCAGATTGGTACTTGTATGTGTTATCTGTACAGAAATATGACTCGCCTTAGCATATTTTGCAGCATTGCTTAATGCCTCCTGTATCATCCGGTAAACACTTACTTCCAGATTTGAATCGAAACGTGTTCCTTCCAGATCAGAAAAATAGTATATTCCAATACCTGTCACCTTCTGATACTGTTCAATTAGTTGTCTGATGCCTGCATGCAGGCCAAAATCCTGCAAGACCAATGGCATCAGGTTATTGTTCATCGCCGATAGCTCAGTCAGGATCTGATCTAACATCAGACGTGAATCCAGAGGAACCATCTGTTGTACTAGTTGCATTTTCAACACATTCAGCATCTGACCCAGTCCATCATGAAGCTCACGTGCAAGCCGTTTTCGTTCCAGTTCCTGTCCTTCTATGAGTGCATTAGCCTGTACCCACTGCTCTTTGAGTTTATTGGAGAGAAGCTCTGTCTGCATTTGCTCTATTTGTTTGCGTACCCGTATTTTTTCGGTAATGTCACGATACAAGTAGGATATTCCGATTACCTCCTGCTCCAGGCCATAAATCGGATGTACTGAGACTTCAAAATACAATGTTCTATTCTGCTCTTCTTCTGTTTCACTAGTTGGATAAGTATATTGATATTCATAACTGAATTTTTCACCCTGCTGAACCCGTGCCCAGTTTTCGACCAGCACTTTTCGTCCCTGCTCACTTATAGTAAGTGAGATGTCATCTCCTATATGAACGTCCCATCCCCAATTTTGCTGCCAGCTTTCTTTATACGCAGTATTATAGAAAATCAACTCAAAACGGGCATTTAAGCCAAAAATAGAATCAGCAGAGTTTTCAATGGCTGAGAGTATATACGATTGATGCTCTTTTAATCTGTGCTGGATAGTAGCTATTTCCTCTATGTCTTTGCAAACCAGCATATATCCTTCATCCTCATCCGGATCAGTAAAACGCGAAAAAGTCAGAAAAATGGAATGCGTCTGATCATCAGAAGTAAAAATAAGCACTTCCCCTTTCCAGGTTTGCCGCTGATTCAGATTCTCATACAGCGTATTAATACTGGAGTTATCTTTGGGCTTAATGGTCAATACCTCAGAGAGTTGTTTACCTACTGCCTGCTCACTGGTTAATCCAAAAATAGCCTGGGCACCGTTGGACCAGCTACGGATCTGAAGTGATTGGGTAAGAGAGATAATTCCAATGTCAATCAGTTCAAGGAGATGAGCCTGAAAACGTGTTTTCTTTTCTGCTTCTTTCTGATCAGTAATGTCCAGATGAGTACCAACAATACGGACAGGGCTTTTATTTTCGTTCCAGGCAAGTACCTTTCCACTGCTGATCACCCATATCCACTGTTCGTCTTTTCGTTGTAACCGATGCTCTACCTTAAAGAAGGGAATGCTTCCTTTCAGATGCAATTCAAGCTGATCCAGTACCCAAGGAGCGTCAGAAGGATGTATCCAGGTAATCCAGTCATTCGAATTCTGTTTCCTTTTATCCAGTTCATGGCTTGGAATAGATTGAATTTCAGCCAGAGAGAAACCCAACATATCTGCCTCACGCTGGTTATAAGTCACCTGTCCAGACACAAGGTTCCAATCCCACATCCCCAGATTGCCTCCCAATAAAGCCAGTTCAAATCGTTGTTTTTTAATTTCCACTTGCTCAATACGTTGGCGTATTTCTTCTTCGCTGGACTTGATTTGCTGATTGGCTTTCTGGAGTTGCTCATTCAGATACTGGAGTTCTAAGGTACGTTCCTCAACCTTTTTTTCCAGTATATGATTGAAGGTATCTTGTAGTCTAAGCTTTACCTGAAGTAATTTCCATAAAAGCAATAAAAGCAGGAATACAACACACCCAATGATTAGAGTAAGAATAGAATGGCGCTCACGTGCAGTATCCAGTGCAGCCTCACGAGAGATGAGTATTTGCTGCTCCTGTTGTTGTAGCGCATTCAGCTCACGACCAATCAATTCCACCATAATCCTATCTTTTTCCTGTTGATTTCTCTCCCTTTTACCTACCCCAATAATGGATTGCATCACTTGTCTGTCTACAAGTTCCCTGTTTTTAGTCCATTGATTCAGACTTATCTGAATGTAGTTTCTGATTACAGCAAGCTGCTTTTGCATCAAAGGCTGATCTGCTGTCAACGTAGATAGGGTTTGCAGACTTTTAATCATCTGAGGTTGAACCTGTAGATAAAAGTTCAGAAAAGATGTATCTTGCGTTAACAGATAGGTATGATGGCTCCGGTGTGCATCCTTTAAATACGAATACAGTCGTTCTCCTTCAGTAAGTATCTGATAGGAACGTATAACCCGGTTTTCTGTTTTGTTATGCTGCTTAGTAAGGTCATAACTGAGAAAGACAAGCAGCGCCACCAATAACAAAGATACCCCAAAAGCTATGTAAAGTACTGTTTTACTATTTTTGATCACAAAGTTCATCTACTAAATCAATTGTGTAGAATATACAGGTGATAAATTCTTGTACCAGAAGATTAAATCATATCAAAAAGAGCATTATTACAATTTATCATTCCCGATAAAATAAATGATGAAGTTACTATTAGCTTAAATTCAGAAAAGTGATCACTTGTAAACTAGTGATAATTCATTAGTATCACCTCCCCCTAAGTAATCAGCGTAAAAGGGTTCTTTTCCCTTATTTACAAATAGATCTAACCGTTTTAGCTTTGATATAAATTTCTGCCAGTTTTTTAAACATTTCTTTAGCTAGGTTGTTCTCCTTTTCTGAAAAGCTTAAAGAGTGCAGTTCTGATAGACTGATTTATAAATAAAACTGCTCTCATGTTAACACTCTTACTAACTCTGTACCACTATGATAAAAGTGTTGATGGTAGAAGATGAAATATTAAACGCATTCGTCCTTTCTCTTCAGTTAAAACAGTTGGGCTATCAGGTTGTGGATACAGTAACCGAAGGAGAAATGGCTATAGAGATACTAAAAAATGACACACCTGACTTGATTCTGATGGATGTTCAATTGAGAGGTAAACTAAATGGCATTGAAACGATGGAGATCATTCGTACCTTCTCAGATTTACCTGTTATTTATATTACCTCTTACACAGATGCACTTATGATGGAACGTATGAGTGCAACCCGCCGGTCAAGTATATTGCAAAAACCATATCGAGAGGAACAGCTTGCGGCTATGCTTGTGTTAGCGCTGGAATCAGATAGTCCGGAAGACAATGTTATCTCATCAAGCTAATCTAAATTATCTCACATAGGGGTCTATGCATAAAAGGCAATCAAAATGAGGGTAATTATTGATTCTGCATTTTACTTCAACTCAGAAATTCTTCTTTTATAAAAAAGTTAATGATTTTTTCATGATTAGCACCAAGAACAGTATATCCTAGATCAGCATAATACCCCTTGATGGCCAAATAACCTGGTCAAAGGTAATAGAGTGTCAGTGTAATGGACGTTTGCTGAGTAGGTTACCTGTTTCGTGCTATCTTAAATTATTTAATTTAACTACTACTTTTTAACTACCCACTCTGTTCGCATTTATGCAGTAAAAGCCGGGTACTAACCCTGATGCTGAAAGCTATGATAAACGGGCAATCTGCTATGTATAACTGTTTTTTACATTCTTTTTTCTGTCTATTTTTGGCTGACTGGTTATACCCTTGACCTTCTACAAGTCTTCATTTGATACTCATTGCCACTTTTGCCAATCTTTATGCTAAAACACATTCTTTCTCTTTCGGTGATGCTGGCTGCCCGCCTTCTTTTCTTTACTCAAGGCGCTAAGGCCCAGCTAGCCCCATCGCCCATTCACATGGCCGAGTTACCAACCCGTTGGACCAAAGCTGCCCTGGCGTCTGCCTTACCACTGGGTGAATACCCGCGCCCACAATTGCAGCGTAGTGAGTGGCTTTGTTTAAACGGAATGTGGAATTACCAAGGCGGCCAATCGGTCGCTTCGGCTAACAACCCCACCCATGTCGTGGAGTTTTCGGCAACGAGTGAAAAAATACGGGTCCCCTATTGTCCCGAATCAGCGCTTTCGGGCGTTCATCGTAAGCAGGAGATCAACATGTGGTACCAGCGTACGTTTACCTTGCCCACTTCCTGGAATGGCAAGCAGATTCTTCTGCACTTCGGTGCGGTCGATCACAAGGCAACCGTTTTTGTCAACGGCCAGAAAGCGGGCAGTCATGCCGGTGGGTATGACGCATTTTGGTTTGATATCACTGCCTTTTTGAGAAAAGGAGAAAACAGTCTGGTAGTGGCCGCCTATGATGCCAACGACGGACGAACGCCTTCGGGAAAAAATGGACCCCGGGGCGATTACACCTTTACATCCGGCATCTGGCAAACAGTATGGATCGAGCCAGTTAATGGCCAGTACATCCAGACGCTAAGGCTGCTGCCTGACCTTGCTGGAAATCGTCTCAGAGTAGAAGTTAAAGCTGGTGGGCCTTCAATAGCTGGTGAGGTCGCCTCCGTTACGGCCATTGTGCTGGATGGAAAAAAGGAAGTAGCCCGTTCCGAAGCCAAGGCAGGGACGGCGTTCTATGTTCCGATTGCCAACCCCAAACTCTGGTCCCCGGATTCACCTTTTCTGTATGATGTAAAACTCATCCTCAAAACGGCAAACGGACAAGTCTCTGATCAGGTGACAAGCTACATGGGCATGCGCGATGTTAAGCTGGGTAAGGTCAATGGCGTAGTCCGGCCCTTATTGAACGGGCAGTTTCTCATGCAGCTTGGCCTTTTGGACCAGGGCTACTGGCCAGACGGGATCTTGACCGCGCCAACGGAAGAGGCGCTCAAATTCGACATTGAGTATACCAAAAAAGCGGGCTATAACCTGATCCGCAAACACATGAAAACAGAGCCTGACCGTTTTTATTATTGGGCCGACAAGCTGGGGCTTTTGGTCTGGCAGGACATGCCCGCCATCTGGTATCCCGATGAAGATACATTAACCACCCGGGCCACGTTTCGAAACGAGCTCAAAGCGATCATCGATCAGCATTACAACTCCCCGTCGGTCATTGCCTGGGTACCCTTCAATGAAAACTGGGGCGCTTTTGATGTGATCAGTATTACAGACTGGGTTAAGCAGTATGATCCATCCCGACTGGTCAACGGCAACTCGGGTTTCAATAACAATCCATCCTATCAAAAAGCCTATGGCGATCCCAGAAACGGTGATTTTGTCGATACCCACATTTATATCGGTCCCGATGGAGCATCGGAGCCTGATGAAAAACGGGCCGCCTCGCTGGGTGAATTCGGAGGAGTAGGTTTGTTTGTGCGGGGCCATATGTGGCCAGTGGAAAACAATGCCTACGCATATGAGCCTACCAAAGCAGCTCTGACCGACCGCTACGTTTTACTGCTTGACCAGGTTGAGCAACTGATGCGCTACAGGGGCCTAAGCGTGGCGATCTACACTCAGACAACCGATGTCGAGCATGAAGTGAACGGCGTTTTGACCTATGACAGGCAGGTGGAAAAAATGAATACTGACCAAATCCGGGCCGTCAATCAAGCCGTCATTCAGGCCGGTTCCACGCTGAATGGCCAAAAAGAATAATCGGCAAATATCTGCGGGTAAAAGACGATAAGAAATGACTCAGCCTACCCATGTTACTGAAGGAACAGACCTGGTTTTGAACCAGGTTACAAGAGGTTACTATCCAGTAGTTGCGTAACATAGGGATTGATCTGAATCCAGTTGCATTTTGACTATTGGGTATTGGCTTTTGAGCTAAACTAATTCAATGCCAGACATTCAAAATGCGATTTATAGCCTTTGACAAGTTCTTTTTGTAAACCTTCCGGTTGTTTTGTTTCTATAATCGAACAGCAAGGGTTCATAGGTGGACCCCTTGCTGTTCGATACATCTATTTCGCTTGAAGTGACCGAATCCTATCAGACCAGGGACAGTGGCGAAGCTACTTGCCTGAAGAGGTTGTCTTTACTCCGGAAGGAAGTTTTTGTGGGATAGTAGTCGGACCGTAAACCTCTATGTTTCCGTTTTTCACCTGCATACGATCTATAAATACAACTCGTTCCTCTCCTGTTTTGGCTGTTCTCCCATGATACACACAGAACATTTCTTTCCCATCCGGCGAGTAGGCAATGCTGTTGTGACCTGTACCCGTTACTAATCCGCCTTCTCCTGTGTTTTTCTGTAAAACAGGATTGTTATCGGCTTTTTTATATGGACCCAGTGGGGAGTGGGAGGTTGCATATCCGATTGCATAATGTGCTCCACCGAAATGATTAGCCGAATACATTATGTAATACAGGTTGTCTTTTTTAAAGGTAACTGACCCTTCTGTCCAGCGACGGTTTACTTCACGCTCAGTAACCGAGCGGCTTTCCCATTCTGCCTGTGTATCGCTCATTTGAGTCGGTGGCCGCAACACTAAGACAGGTTCTCCAATCACGCCTGAAAAGTCAGGTTTGAGTTCAACGCCGTAAACCCAGCTTTCTTCAATTTCCTCAAACCATCCCTTTTCTTTCGCCAATGCTGCCACTTCGCTTTTCACCGGATGTTTGTAACAGCAACGGGAATAATACAAATAGATTTTGCCATTGGTATCAAAAAAGACATTGGCATCGATGACTGGATATCCAGGATCAAAAACAGGTTTGCTCGAAAGGTCAATAAAAGGTCCGGTAGGCTTGTCGGCTACGGCTACGCCAATCCGGAAATTTTCCACTTCCTTGGTAGGATTTACTTTCCATTGCGCACTATAAAACAAGTAAAATTTTCCTTTCATCTCATATACTTCAGGAGCCCAGTAAGCTCCTCCCCAACTGGCATTTGGGTCACTCCAGCCGTTTTTATTATTATGAAAATAAATCTGCCCTTCCGGTTTCCAATTTACCAGATCTTTTGAGGAATAAGCCGCAAATCCCTTATCTGCTCCACCGGTTCCATACAGGTAATAGATTCCCTTTGTATACAATATGTATGGATCACCCAATTGTACAGACAGCGGATTGGTAAAAGTACTTTTACCGACAGTTATACTTTGAGTAGACTGGGCTATTCCAGTATGGAAAGACAGTCCCGTCAGGACACAAAGAAGGAGCAATACTTTTTTCATAGTAAACTTCAAATTTCATGTAAGTTTCAACAAATTGACATCCGAAAAGCAGCTCTACAGGTAGAAAGCAATCGCTTAATACAGATTGACACGTTTACCCGATTACAACAGATGAGCAACGCGCCGTCTTTTTCACTGTTTCGCATGTACTACTTCAGCGAACATCTGGGATAAATCAGGCTTTTATTCGGCTTTTACTATAGTTTATCCGGCCTCAAGCCTGTTTCTTTTCATTCTAAGACCAAGGTACTATATTTAGGCTAACCAGCCAAACAACCGAAATCTTCCGATACAACAGAATTATGTATACTTGGTGAAAGAACTAACAGGCATATAGTGAGTCAGGGTCAGATTTTGTATAATGGAGTAGATGGGTAAATAACCTGTCTGTTAGTGGCCCAATCTGATTTTACTCATCCAGCCAAAGTTTAACAGACAGGCTACGACGCTTCCAGGCTTAAAAGCAGGCAGGAATCCCTACATGCCTTTGGAAGTGGTAAGTCACTTTAAAACCAAAAACCTATCCGGAATAAATCTTAACCGGTCAATCCAGTTTCAGCTTTCCAAAAAAGTCATTTAATTCAGCTGCATATATCTGGGGTACTTCCAGTGCCGCAAAATGCCCTCCTTTTTCTGGTTTGGTAAAGCTTACCAGATTGACCTTTCTTTCGGCCCATTCCTGTGGAAACTGAGCTTCTCCCGGAAACAAGGATACGGCGGTGGGTACACTGACTTTCTGAGAGGATTTCAGTCCGCCGGTGTAAGCGGCTTTTGCATTTTCGGCATACGTCCGGATGGAACTGTTGATCGACTGGCTTATCCAGTAGATCATGATGTTTGTGATCAGCTCATCTTTTGTAAAACTATTTTCGATATGCCCTTTGTTATCGCTCCAAGCATTGAATTTTTCCAGTAACCATCCCGCCAGGCCTACCGGAGAGTCGTTGAGCCCGTAACCGAGCGTCTGTGGTTTGGTAGACTGAATCATATTGAAAGCCCCTTCACTGAAAAACCAGCCCTGAATCATCTGCCCAAACGCCTGTTCGGCCGGCGACATCGTGCTCCAGTCTTCCTGGCCGTCGGGATAGCCCACATCGGTAAGGTGTAAGGCTTTTACCTGTTCAGGAAACTGCACCGCCATGGATTTCCCGATAAGTGTTCCCATATCGCCACCGGCCACAAAATAGTGAGTATAGGATAATACCTCTGTCATCAATCTGTGAAACAGAGTAGCTGACACATCGCCATTCACAGCCTGAGGGCTTGAAAACCCAAACCCAGGTATGGAAGGAATAATCAGGTCATAGGAAGGATCGGAAGCAGCAAGCAAAGGAATGATTTTATGAAAACGATAGAATGAATCCGGCCAGCCGTGAATCAGCAATAACGTTTTTTTAACGGGTCCCTTGCCTTTGATATGAATAAAATGGATAGAAATGCCATCGATAGTTGTAGTGTACTGAGGAAATTGGTTTAGTGCTTCCTCATGTGTACGCCAGTTGTAGGTACCTACCCAGTAATCAGCCAGTTCTTTCAGATACTCAGCATTAGTGCCATACCCCCAGCCTGAGCCCTCTGGCTGGGCTGTCCAGCGGGTGTTTTGTATTCTTGCTATAAGGTTATCCAGTTCATTTTGTGGAACAGAGATGCGGAAGTCAGAGATACGCAGATCATTGATTGTAGCCATGGTTACTGTTTTTTAGGATTGGTAATCTTATTAGGATTATACACCAAAGGTACAAACCCTGATAAGCAAGGCATTGTAAAAAATTTACCTATAGAATCCTATTCTCACTACTTCCCTAAAAAAGCTGGATATCGGTCAACAGTTTGTTGTGTTCCGATGCTACACTACGATTGAGGTATTCCAGCGGGCTAAGCCCGGTAAAGTGAATAAATTCCTTAATGAAATGAGACTGATCAAAATATGCATGCTCGTAGGCAATTGATGCCCAGTTTACTTGCCCATTGGCTTGCCGCAAAGATCCTAGCACATTTTGAAACCGTTGCAGACGTTGTAGATATTTTGGCGAAAATCCTGTCTCTTTTTTTACCATATGGATCAGGTGTTTTTGCGAATACCCTGACCTACTGACCAGCCAGTCTATTGGTTGAGCGATATTCGTATGGATGAATTTAACAATCGATGTTTCAAAGCTATTATCCTGAATATAGTTTTGAAAATAGGATTCTATATGTTGGAAATTCTTGTCGATATCGGTTTCGTTCACCAATCGCTGGTAGAGCCTGCTAAAAGAACTACCAAGGAGGAGTTCAATTTCCAGACCAGGATGAATAATCTCAGACATGGGAATCTTTGTAAGCGCGTAAAAACCACCAACAGCAAAGCGAATACTTAGAATGGCAGAATCCTTGTTATTTTTATAGACAATAGCTTTGGCATTGGCTCCTGAAATCCAACCATGCTTCATGGTATGCTCACCGGTAAAACCGGGCTCGGCAGTATCACCCTTTGTAAAACTGGCTTCTGTAAATAGGGTATTGGTGGTATGATGCCGGAGTTCAATAACTAGGTTTATTCTTCCATCAGGCAACTCCATCAGATAGGGAAAGTGTTGTGGGCCATTGGCATAAATAATGTGCTCTATGTATTGCGATAACGGATAGGTCGGTATGTGCTTTCTGAAAATCAATAGATTGCGATTTAGTCTTTGGCAGATCAATGGCACTGAATCTACAAATTTATTCTACCCCATAAAACTCCAATGACATTTTTTAGCATTTGCAATACATTTATTCTTCTATGATGAGAATCTGAAACCATTTCCCTCAGACAGCAGGAAGGTTTTCTCAAACCTGGTGTGAGGAAGATGACTCGAAGTGCAACTTTGCATTGTTTAAACATGCCAATCGTTGGAGTGCAAGCACTGGTACTATAAAGTACATGTAAAAGCAAAATTGATAAAGAATCGTAGAGAGAATTAGACGAAAAAAGCTGAGAAGCAGAAAATGTGCTTAATTGATGACAATTCAAATCTACCCAAAAAATTTATTCCGAAAATTTCTGATATCTGTGTGATTGGCTACGTCCTCACTGGTATTCCTTCTTTTATGGAAGCTTCAACTCATTATTTATACAACACTGACGAGTATTTTGAAGCAAATATAAAAAAATGCTCACCTCTGTTGACATAGGGTTGTCAGTAGTGCTTTTGAAATTTGTAGCATAAAAAATGGTACTAGTTACGAAAAACGCTACCACCAAGTACTTTAGACAGGTAAGTTATTCTCATTGGGAGCCCAATCACCAATATCAACCAAAGATCCAAAACAATGCACAATCAAATTATCCAAAAATTTTATGTGATAGGTATTTCTATCCGAACAACGAATCAAAACGGACAATCAGCCAAGGACATTGAGACAGTGTGGGGCAAATTTTGGGGCGAACAAATTCAAAATCAAATTCCCAACAAAGTCAATGATGATATTTACGCCGTTTACACCGATTATGAAACCGACTTCACTGGTCCTTACAGTGTCATTATTGGATCATCCGTAAGTTCATTGGAAAATATTCCTGAAGGTTTTACAGGAATCACAATCGAAAAAGAAGCCTACCAAAAATTTGTTTCAAAAGGTAAAATGCCTGAAGCAATTGTGAATACCTGGATAGAAATATGGCAAAATACTAACCTGAACCGGGCTTACAAAGCTGATTTTACAGTCCACGGGAAAAAATATAACAATGGCGACCAGTCTGAGGTAGAAACTTTTATCTCAATAAAAGAATAAAAGTAGTAAACCCAGACTCATCTACGATGAATTGTTTCTATACATAAAGTATAAAAAACGCAAGTATCCGGTGGAATACATAATGTATTTCATCGGTTGCTTACTTTGTAAAATTCAGTTTTAGGCTTAGATATCCCATTTACTCATATCCCTAAGGGTATGTTCTATCAATAGATTACCCTATCAGAACCCTTCATAATGGGTAATACTGAATTTTGCCCGTCCAGTCAGCTTAGCTTATAATGACTAAGGATCAGAGATATTCTGCAAACCTGGTACTCTGAGAAACTGATCCGGTAACAGCCCTCTTGCCTTTGCTCCTCTCAATCATGGTATTTTTCGGATCAGTTTTCTTTTTTCTTTTACTGAACTGGTTGAGAAACCGTTTTGTCACTAAGTGACTTTGTTTGTGTAGTTTTGGTTGAATCCTTTGTTGATGAAGCTTTTGTAGCTTCCTTTGCCACCGGAACAACTTTATCTGCTACTTGTTTTATTTTTTCTGCACTTACTTTTCCCAATACCTTTTTTTGAGATTCCTGTGCTTTCCGTAATTGCTTAACAGCTTTCTTACTTGCTTTTCGGGTAAGCTTCTTCAGCTTCCCTGATTTTACTATGCCTTTCTTTTTATTAGCAGCTTTGTTTAATGCCTTTTCCAGAAACTCAAAAATGGTTGCAGTTAACTGAGTGGCTAACTGTTTTTTTAACGATGGTTCTTTAGATGGTTTGATAGATTGTTTTTTAGATTTACTCATAAGAAATATATTTTAAGATGTAGCCTTTCTATTGAATTCAAAATTAGGACATCTTTCCCATTAAGCAATATTTAATTAATATTATTTTAACAATTTCTTAACATTGAAAATAAAACCTATTGAATAACTGTAGATTAGAAGAAGACAGTTAAGTGATAAAATCTATAATTTGTGAGGAATAGGTGCGGAAGGAGTATCCGGATCATTTTTTACATAGCCTGATAAGGCAAATTTTCTACCATCGAGCAACAGTAATCCGGCCAGATGTGGAGCTGCGGAAGAAGTACCACTCATAGTAGCATATTGCTGATTTCGGTAAGTAGACAAAATACCAACTCCTGGTGCTGCCACATCGATAATATCACTCCCATAATTAGAAAAACTTGCCCATGTATCGGTATCGTCCATGGCAGCGACAGTGAATACATTAGGATGATTGATATGGGATGGAGAAATCAATGCAGCAGATTGGCTGGTATTACCTGCAGCGATAGAAAACAGTATGCCTTTATTAGCAATGGCCGTCACCTGCTTATCAATACTTGGTGAGATAGTATCTACTACCAGACTCATATTGACTACATCTCCCCTGGAGGCATGCTGGTCAATATATTCCAGTGCAGCTACTACCGATGAACCCCTTCCTTCGCCAAGCTGGTTTAGTACTTTTAAAGCAACAAGATTTGCACCAGCAGCAACTCCAACTACTCCAATACCATTGTTTTTAGCTCCAACAATACCGGCCACATGGGTACCATGTCCATGTTCATCCTCGACAGAGCTCTGACCCTCAATAAAACAACGACTGCGGACAATATCAATATTCAAGTCAGGATGTTGAGTATCAATGCCACTGTCAATGATCCAAACAGTGCGTCCAGTACTGGTGCCATCGCCATAACCAACCCGTTTTACTCCCCATGTTAGCGTGTTACTATCTACCACACCAAGACAAGCAGAAGCGATGGAAACCACCCGATCTGGCTCAATAAACTCAATAGCTGGATCGTTTTGCAGACGAGTTGCCTGCTCAGCAGTCAACCTGCAGATAAAGCTATGTTTATTGATTGATCGTAGTGTCTGATCCGGAATAGCATTTCTGCCAAGAATGGTTTTCGCAAATACAGAAAGCTTTTCAGGTGTCCGAAGGGCCGGATTTATAGTCTCTGAACGATAGTTAATAATATATATGCCTTCAATTACTCTTCCATTATTGGGAGAATGATCAGAAAAACAGGCAACAGGAACAATACCCGGATCAATATTCAGCTCTTCTTTTTTCTTACAACTCATTAAATACCATGCAAAACAAAGGATAGCAACAAAAAGAGAGTTACGCTGAATAAAAAAAGAAACAGGTTTCATAGAATGATAAAAGTAACTATATACAATACCTTAATTCGGGCAGATTTGTTGCATATAGGCAGCTTCCGAACGATAACCGAGTTTATAAGCTTGTTTCATATCTTCACACACAGTCTCTGTTAAACCAAGACTTTGATTGAGATAGGCCCGGTTATAATAAGCCTCTGCCAATAGTGGATCTGCCTCAATAGCATCGCTAAAGGTACTAAGAGCTTTTTGAAATTGCTCTATCTTAACCTCTAGTAATCCTCTTAAATTGTATGCCTTTGCATAGGCAGGATCAATCTTGATGGCCTGATTACAATCTTGTAAAGCCATATGCCCTTTTCCCTGAAGATAATATACTTCTGCTCTATGATAGTAAGCCTCTTTTGAATTGGGTTCTCGGACAATCGCATGGTTCAGATCGGCGATAGCTTCTGTATACTTTTCAGATTCCAGAAAAAGGATTCCGCGATTTAGAAAAAAGTCAGGATCAACTATAGGAAGATGTTCTGCTCTTTCGAAATCAGTAAATGCTGCAGAAAAATTTTTAAGTTCAGCATAGACAGCCCCTCGGTTGATATAGAGAGAGGATGCATACATTTTAGTTGTGTCGGCAAACGAAATGGCTAGTGAATAATCTTTTAGTGCTCCGACATAATCCTTTACGCTTGCTTTAATCCCTGCTCGGCTACCATAATACCCGGCTTTATTATCTCCATTGAGAACTATACATTTATCAAAGTCAGCATACGCTCCTACTGTATCGTTATGTTTGATTCGTGCATGCGCCCGCAGATTATACGCTTCTGAAAAATCAGGATATTGTTGAACAGCATCATTCCACAAAGACAAATCGTCCTTCCATAAGGTAGATTGGCGATAGGTACCTGCTGCCAGCAAAGCCAGATACACAAAACCCAAACCGATAATAAACTTCCGATGGGACGAAAATCCAGATACTATTTTCTGGAAGCAGACAACCATAATCCAGAAAACGCCCAGTGAAGGAATATACGCATATCGGTCTGCCATAATAAAACGTCCCACAGGTAAAAGCTGCAAAACCATGCAAATGGAGGCCGTAAAAAATAGAAAGCCAAACAGATAAGTCCTAGTAAACCGTACAGAATACAATACCAATCCTCCTACTAAGAGGACAGCTAGTACATATGCCACATAGATAAGAGGTATCCACTGCCCTGATTTTTCGGGATAAGGGTAGATAGCAGACAATTGAATTGGGCATAGTAGTTTTATCAGGTATTGCACAAAGGCATAACTGGCCAAAACAATACGCTCCGCAAAGTTCCAGGGATCATTTTCAACAATTGATTGAGAAGCTTTTTGTGCCCAGATCGCAACCAACCCAAAAAACAAAGCCAACAGAAAAAATGGCACTTTCTCAAGCAGAACGGTACGACTAAAAATCTTTCGCTTCAGCAAGTAATCAATGGCCAGCAAAATTAAAGGTAATGAAACTGCCATCGCCTTAGACAGAATAGATAACAGAAATAAGGCTAGAGTATATACATACAGAGAAGTTTTTTGTTCTCTCGTATACCGAACATAACAGATTAATGCCCAGAAATAGAAAAACGTATACAGAACATCTTTGCGTTCAGCAATCCAGGCAACGGATTCGACATGGATGGGATGTAGGCCAAAAAGTATTGCACAGATAAGAGCAGTTTGGGAAGATGGACTTAGCTTACGAACTAGGAAAAAGACCAGAGCTGTATTACCAAGATGAAGCAGAATATTTGTACAATGATATAGCTGTGGGTTAAGTTTACCCAACGCATAGTCTACAGAAAGTGAGAGAATAGTAAGCGGATGATAATTACCAAAAGTATATTCTGTAAAGATTCGTTTTATATTCAACAAAGACCATTGTCGTATCACAGGATTCTCCACTACATAGGGAACATCATCCCAGTTAAGAAAAGCAGCACTTAAGGTGGGTGAGTAAGCAAAAAATGTAAATACCAGCACATACCCCAAGTGAATCCAGGTAACCAGATCGTGAGTATGAGTATGAGCTATTTCGGGTTGAGCAACCTGTGTTTTCATAAAAGAAATAATTCATAAATAACAAATCTGTACCCTATATACCCATTAGCAGGAATGATCAATATTACTGAGTGCCTGATTGATTAAGCAGGAAAAGTAGACCAGCACATTGTTATGTGCTGATCTGAAAACAGTTTATAATTATAGTATGCATTATTGCTTTACAATAGAGAATGTTTGTGTCTTAGCCCCCATACTCACTCGCATCACATAGAGTGCACTGGGTAGACCTTTATCTAATTGGATAGGTTGGGTTAGGGAATGGGCTGAAGATTCATATACTAATCGGCCTTGCACATCGGTTATCGTAATATGGGCTTTCTGTTCTGATGTATGAGTGCCAAATACATAAAGCGCATCTACAAAAGGATTAGGTCCTATGGTCAGACTGCTTTCTTCCCGCTGACTTTCCGGTGAACTTACCCGTACAGAAGTTGATGAAGAGCCTCCATATACATACACATAAATAGGTTTACGGTTTAATACCAAACCTGGCACAAGGGTATTACTCACCTGGCAGGTATAGGTACCGGCATCGTCAGTCTTAATAGAATTAAGCATCAGATAAGGTGTAGTCAGTGTATCAATAGCCACACTGTCTTTAAACCATATGTACTGATTATTTGCACTATTGCCAGCATAATTGGCAGAAAGTTGGATAGAACATCCAGCAGCAGTAACTACAATGCCTTCATTGCCAATATCAGCCTGAGGAGCATAGAAACCAGGATCAAAGAATCGGTTTATAATAGGTTCCAGATCTTCGAACGTCAGACGATTCTCATTCACAATACTGATACTTAATCCAGCAGGCAAAGTTGGCAGTGCCGACAGACGATTTCCACTTACGTTTAAATAGCTAAGGGTTGAAGGTAAAGTTGGCAACGAACTGATACGATTAGAACTGACAATCAAGCTACCTAGATTTGCAGGTAAAGCTGGTAAAGTACTGATACGATTAGAACTGATATTCAAACTAGTCAATGCAACAGGCAAAGTTGGTAGAGAACTGATCCGGTTAGTAGAAACTGATAAATTAGTTAGTCTAGCAGGTAAGGATGGTAATGAAGATAACAAGTTTGAGCTTGCGTCTAACACCGTCAATGCAACAGGAAGCGTAGGAAGGCTTTTAACTTGATTAGAGTTAATACGCAAAATTTCCAGTTTGGAAGGCAGAGATGGTAAAGCAGAAATCATATTGTTATCTGCATTGAGTGAAACCAGACTGGCGGGTAATGCTGTGATTCGTGCCAGTTGGTTGCCACTTACCTGTAATTCTACTAAAGGCAGATTACTGAGAGACGCAGGTAAGTTGCCAGTCAGGTTATTATAAGATAGATTCAAAACAACTACCTTGCCGGTACTATCTACACTAACGCCATACCATGTGTTAACTGGTTCAGCGCTTAACCAGTTATCTTTTATATACCAGTTTGGTCCTCCAGTAGAATTATAAAGAGACACCAACGCCTGATACTGACTGGCAGATACGCCTCCCTGAGCCTGGACGCTCCAAGCGGATAAAAAACAAAATGCTAAAGCAAACCAACATGCAGGTTTATGCAGCACGTAGGAAAAGTAAGAATACAACATAGTAAGTGTGATTGAAGTGATTGATTAATAAGTAGTAGAACCAGACATATGTCTGTTGATGAACTATTTCCTGATTGAAATTATATTTTGCCTGGTATCCTAAAAGCAGTATTTTATCAGAATAAACTTTAACGCTTAGCACCCTTATTTAGAATAAAGCATTGGCAGGCTTTTGATATATCATTATTTTTCCTGCCATGACCAACCTGTGAAACACTCTACCATCAGTCTAAAAATCACATTCGAACATGTGATCCTAGCCCAGGTATCCTCATCTCATTCCACTATGAAGAAATTCACATAGCTAGTCGAGAGTGTAGATTTTGTGATAATACCACCGCCATCCAGATTACTCTCCATAAGACTATAGCCAGAATTGTCTGCCCATTGTACTTTTTGCTTTGTAGGCTCGATTGTAAGGAATTGGGTACTTGAAATTCCACCGGCCCCTGGAGATAAAGTATTTAATGAACTCAATGAAACAGATGTTCCGTTTACATTACTCCAGAGAATACGATCTGGCTCACCCCAGTTTATATTAGAAACCTGATCCACTATATAGATACGTATTGTGCCACTAATAGCTATAGCATCTATATCTAAAGGAAAAAGAGGGGCTGTCCCTGAAACAGTCATAAAAGAAGGAGTACCTGATCCATCAATGCTTCCTTTGCCAATCTTTTGACTGTTCTGATCAGTCCAGAAAATGTCGGTTCCTACTACGGCGATACCAAAAACTCCCGTTATTTGATCAGAAGGTGAATCACCATATAAGACTTGTATGGTTCCACTACCATCTACATTAGCAGACTTAATCTGATTATTGTTGGAGTCAGTCCAGTAAAGTTTGCCATTTATGGCTTCTAAATCCGTAACAATGCCAGGTCCTCTAGGATCTGTCTGAAATAGGACTTTAAAGTCTGTCCCATCCAGATTGGCAGATGCCAGAGCATTAAAACCTCCATAATAAATTTTGCCTGCTGAACGGTCTACCGTCATACATCGATTGGACGTACTGATTGGTAACAAAGCATTGTATTCATTCCCACCACCATCTATACTTCTGCGATACGTTGAATTTCCGTCTGTATAGTAAATGGTTGATATAATATTGGTCAAAGGTTTAAGTATGATTTCCGTCTCACTTGTTATGGGCGTATCTCCAAAAATCATAACAATCGGAAAGTCTCCTGTACCCAAACCAGCAGGTAATGTTAGTTGAGCTTCAGTATTACTCAAAATTGAATAGTTATTGATAGCCTGTCCGTTTATGCTGAAACCGTTGACAGAAAATAAGGCATTACCCTGTAAAGTGATTGTTATACCTTCGGTTGCCTCTGCAGGAGAAACCGAAATGAGAGAAGGTTCTTTGACAGTAAAAACAGGCCCTGTAAATGTAAGGCCTTCCTGAACTAATGATAGTTGTCCGGTTCGGGCTGCCTGAGGCACACTAACCATTAACAAAGTATCTGTCGCATAGAAAACACTATTTCTTTCACTATTGGTAAAATTTACATACGCTTTTCCTTCTAAAAAGTCATTTGTTCTGAAGTTTTTCCCCTTGATTTCCACTACTCCACTTCCAAGAGGTGCTTCTTCTGAATTAGTGGGAGAAATAGAGGTAATGACAGTACCACGCCTTCTGACTTTGAAGAGAAATTCGGCACTGATTCTGTGATTGGCATCAATCACAACAGGACCTGTTTCAGCACCATAGGGAACGATGATCCGCATTTGACTTTCATTTCCATCTATTAATTTGGCAGCCTTTCCATTAAAAAGGACAAAGTTATCTTCTCCATAGGCCTCAAAGAACTTTCCGGAGACCACAACCGTATCTCCAATGTAGGCACTGTCTGGACTAATTGCCGTAATGACAGGCAATGTGACTTCTTTCTCTTTTTTGCAGGAAGTCGAAAAAAGAGTCACACTTACTAAAAAGAGTATAATCAAATAGTGTATTTGCAAAAAGAATGGGTATGATTTTTTCATACTTAGTTGGCAAGTGGTAAGAAAATAAATAACTTCGCTTTTTAAGATCTGATCTATGATATAGATGCTTTTTTAAAATGGAGCATAGCTGCGAACTATGCCCCACTCAAAAGTCCCTTCCATCTATATTGTTTTATAAAACAGAGGAGTGAATGTTATTCTGGCATACCGCCTCTGTTTTGATTTTTAGTTTCCTACAGTAGGGAATCTTAACCAGGTTCCAGCCAAGTTCCAGCCAGCATTGTTAGCTGTTGTAGCGCTGAAAGCACCACGGTAAGGAGCTGAAGCGAAGAAACCACTTGGAAGAGCTGTAGTAGTAGTCAAGTCAGTTGCATCTACTGCAAATGTTGGAGGTACTAAGCTATTAACAGTAAAGCTAGTTGTACCCGTTGCAGGCTCAGAAGCAACTACAGCTGATGTATAACTGCTTACCAGACCAGCCCATCCTGTTGGGATAGTAGTTGCACCTGGAGCATAGTTCTGTAAAGTAGAAGAAATTACTTGTGCGGAAGCATTAGCACCTGTTGCATTGACAGCAGCAGTACCAGTTTTTCCGTATCCGAAGACAACAGAGTTATAGATTTTCTGAGCAGTATTACGACGTAATAAAGCACCTGATCCAAAGTATACACCATCTGCTCCAGTAGGTCCTACTACAGTTACGTTAGCAAAAATAGCAGAAGTTAATGGTGTTAATGAGCTACCAGCAGCATCGTTATCTGATTCAAAACCGTTAGAGTTGTTAGAAGCAGAAACTACGTCAAACTGAGAAGGTACACGTACAGCAGCAGCAAACTGAACACGTCCAGAATAACCGAAATCCGTATCAAAATCATCATCTACAGTACCATACGAATACAGATAAGAAGCATTTACTGTACCGCCAAACCACTCAAATGAGTCATCGTTACCATACAGAACCTGGATATGATCAAGTGTAGTACCTGTACCTACAGAACCCAATGTAAGAGCGTTGATTTCATTGTTTGCAGAAAGAGCCTGCCCAGCATACTCAATACGTACATAGCTAAGGCGTCCAGAGTTATCCGCATTATTCAATGCGCCACCTGGGCCATGATAGCCTGGAGCATTGTTGCCGGCAGTACCTACTGTGATACCTTCAATGGCTACGTTAGCACCTTGATTGTTTTGCGCACGTCCTAAAATGATAATTCCACCCCAGTCACCAGGAACTTTCGCAGTAGTTTTGTTAGAAGTAAATACAATAGGAGCAGTAGAAGTACCTATAGCAACAATATCTGCGTCACGCTCTACAATCAATGTACCATCACACTCACCCTGAATGCGAGTACCTGCCTGAATAGTCAGTGTAGCACCTGGTTGGACACGTACTTTACCACGTAATACATAGGTATTTGCTGAAGACCAGGTAGTGTTGGTTGAAATCAGTGTATTGGCACTACAAGTACCAACTGTTACAACAGCAGCAGCATGGATAGATCCATCCTGAGCAATTTCTTCTTTTTTACAGGAAGAGAAAGTAGCCGCCAGTACTACACTGGTTACAGCTGAAAACGCGAGCAATTGAAGTCTGTTTTTCATAAATGTTGTAATCGGTTGAGGTTTAAATAGCACTGTACTTTATGAATAGATTGGAAGGGCAAAGGCAAAGGCACTTTAGAAGGCTAATATGAGTCCCAGAGAGAAGTAACTTCCGGGCCGGTATTTTTCTTCCATATAATCCCGGATATAGGTCTTAGCCTCCGGATCATACAGACTTAAGTGATTTGGATTATATGTTCTGGAACGATCTCTGTCACGATAAATACGAAAGGCCTGATTCAGGATATCCTGTACACCTGCACGTATTCTCAGATAGCGATTGATTCGTTGGGTCACTGTCAGATCAATTACATCACGAGGTAATTCGTACAATTCAGAAGTAAAGGAATTACCAACTGTAGTTAATCGTTGCCCAATCACATTATATAAAGCTGATACCTGCGTTCCAGATGGAGTATTGTCATAATATAAATTTACATTTATTGAGTAGGGTGATGAACCTTGCAAAGGACGAATCGAACGACGCAAATCATTATACTGTCCTCCTTGTTCAATCTGGTCTGAAATGTCTATCTCAGTTTTTAATAAGGTCAGATTCGCATTAACTGCCATATATTCAAACAATGGCAGCGGAATAAAGGAGAGGCGTTTTCGTACTTCTAATTCAAGTCCATATCCTTTCGCCTGTTTTGTATTGGCAAAATTGAAGAAGTCTCTTTCAAAGTTTACAGCCGCAATAGAATACAACTCAATTGCATTTCGAAAAGTCTTATAGTAAGCACCTATAGAAATGAGTTCATCAGCTTCCGGATAAAACTCCCAGCGAAGGTCATAATTATCTATTTCAGCATTAGTGAGTTTGTAGTTTCCAACAAAATCCATATTCCGGTCGAGGTCACGCGCCTGAATAGGTACTACCTCTCTAAATTCAGGACGGTTAAGCGTCATTCCATAGGCTGCCCGTACCTGCATCTTAGGAGTAAAGACATATGATACATTCAGACTGGGTAACCAATAAAGTTTTTTCTGATCAACACTTATCTGAACGATTGAATTATCTTCTAAGACGCTGAAGGTTCCTGGAAAGCTGAAATGATTCCATTCAGCCCGGACCCCACCATACACTGTCAAATGCTTATTGAATAAGGGTAGATTAAATGCCACATAGCCGGCACGCTGATTATTATTGGCCTCGTATCCATCATTTCCGTCAATGCCTTCAGCCAACGTAAAACCTGTATTATCATGAATCTGCAATCCTGTACCATCGTTCCGAAAAAAACGACGGTCAAAAAGTTGATTTGCCATAAAAGGCAAATCTTTGATGGTAGCTGTTAGCAATGTATCTACTCCTACATTACCATTATAAGCAAAGCGGCGTGTTGTATAGCGGCGTGTACGGTAGTCCATAAAGATACCGGCTTTAATGGAAGCTTCTGATGCAAACTTTTTTTCCAGGTCGATAGCTCCAGTATAGGTATCTTCTGCCAGATCATCATACTGATGTGTATTTAAATCAGTGACCTTAATAGTGGCACTTGGTATGTTAAACTGATAGGCCCCTATTGGATCGCTTTCTCCTTCAAAGCCAACCAATACGTCTCTTCTTTTAAAAGAGATGGAACGCAAATCGGGTTGCTTATCATTAGTATGTCCATATCCGAATCGCCAGTTAACAGATGTAAGCCATGGTTTACTCAGGATATGGTCTCCAGAAAGGGTTCCGGTATAAAGGCTTCGGCTACGAAAATTGTAGTACAAGGTCTTATCCAGATAGTTTACATAATTATCCAGTGTACTGGTTGAGGTTCTGTAATCCTGTGTAATGACACGATCACGATTTAACTGATTGAAGAAATTCTTAAAGTCAATAGAATGCCTGTCATTAAATACCCATTTGAAATTCTGCATTGCAGTCAGACGTACACTCTGAATATGACTTTGTTCGTTATTCTGGGAATTATATAAGTCGATAGGTTTGTCTTGATAAATTGTAGTAGAAACACCTTCAGCATTATATTTAGAGTATCCAAAAAACCGTTTTATTTCATTTAGGTTAGTTGTAGAGGTATAGGTAACCGAACTTAGACTATTTACATATCCCATTCTTGGCATTTTCCAGGATGCATAGTAGTTGATAACAACTCTTTTATCCAGATTACTACGAGCATTCATCAGGTTCCAGTTGTTGGAAAAGGATCGTGCAAAACGGGCATTCTCTGCATTGCTCTGATCTGAAATTCCCACCACAGGAAACTCTTTACTAGATGGTACATAATTGGGCATATTGCGGGTGCCATCATCAAAGCCTAACCAGTCTGTTTTACCTCCTTTATACGTATAATAGTCTGTAAAGCTTGAGCCCAAGCGATACTGAGTAGAAAGCTGAATCTGAAGTTGACGGGCATTAGCAGAATTTTTAGTGTATACTTTTACAACCCCTCCTGCAAAGTCAGACGGATACTCCGGTGAAGCTGTCTTATACACCATTACCCGATCCAGGATAGAACTGTTGAGCATATCAAACGAAAAGGCACGACGATCACTTTCTGCACTGGGTGTGGGGATGTCGTTGAGCATAGTCAGTGTGTAGCGGGGATCAAGGCCACGTAACACAACAAAGCGGTCTTGTACCAATGTAACTCCTGTGGCCCTACGTACTACTTCTGCGCCATCCCGATCCAGGTTACGGGCAATCTGTTCATTGGATATACCTGTTACTATATTGTTAGCCCCTTTTATCTCATTGATAACCGAAATCTCGGTGGAATTTTCCAGTTGTACGGTTGCTTTTACTACTACTTCACCCAATACATTATCTGCAACCAGATTCTGATTGACACGGGTTACAGCATTGGCTTTTACCTGTATCTGCTCAGCTATTACTTGCTTATATCCGACATAGGAGAAAATCAAAGAATAGACCCCTTCTGCCACTCCGTCCAACCGAAACCTACCCTCAGCATCCGTAGAAGCTCCTTTGGTTGAGTTCTGTATCACAACCGAACAACCTGGCAAACTTTCTTTCGTCTGATAATCCTGTACTACACCTTCGATACTTCCATAGGAGATCTTAACAGGGACAGGTTTGGATACAATGACAATATTGGCTCCGACCTGCTTATAGGTTAGTTCTGTACCGGAGAGAATACTAGTGAGTACCTGCTGAAGCGATTCGTTACTCGCCTGAATACTCACTTTTCGTTTGCTATCCAGTTGCTGTACATTATAGGTAATATCAATGCTGCTGATTCGCTGAACCTGATCGAGTGCATCAGCCAGTGAAACAACTGACAGCCGAATGGATATTTTGTGAGATAAAAGAGTTGATCCTGTTTGGGCGTATGCCGAGAAAGTTGTTAGAAAGTAACCAGTCAGAAAAAGACAGAAGCTAAGTCTGATAAAGTAAATAAATCTCATAAAGTATAAATAGATTGTAAAAGGTATTTAGCTTGTAAGTGAGCTCCATGACAGATAAATAAAGTTGACATAAGAGCTTTTGATTTTTAATTGTACTTCATTTTTTCTATTTTTAGTCGCTTTTGGAAAGCAAAAAGCTTCCCTGAAGCACCTGTTGTATGTGCTTTTTATCCATTTCAGTAATGTTGCCAAACAATAAGGGAAGGATAGTAGTCACATTTCAGCTTCTACTGGGAATGCGTCAACATTCCTGGTATTTCTGAGCATGACCACCTTGGAATGGCTGTTAGGGTTTTGTAGTTGTTCTGTTGCACTCTCGCATAGGTGATTGGTTTTTAGTTGATGATCAGCTCTTCAGCACCCTTTGCCTGATAGGATTACTTTTTTATTTTGCCTATTATATTCATAGTGAAAAGATTTTGTCTGCTGCAGCACCTGTAAAATCTGCTCCAGGTGCATAGGCTTGAAGGTTGCCTTGAACACACACTGAGCCAGTTCGGGAGTTGCAAATACAATCTTCACATCATAATACCGCTCTAGTTCAGCGGAGATCTCTGCAAAGGTCAACTTATCAAAGACCAGCCGACCTTCTTTCCATCTGTTCTCAGCTACATTTAGCTCTGAGGTGATACTAGACTGCTGTGTATTTTTATGAAATATCAGTGACTGACTGGCTGTTAAAGTTGCCATTTTGTGAGAGGTGCCTGCCAGACTCACCGCCACCTTTCCGGTAGCGACCGTAACCGTAGTTTTGGGATGGTTCAGATACGAACGCACAACAAAGGAAGTCCCTAGAACCTGTACCTGAAGTGTATCTGTATGAATGATAAAAGGTTTTTCCTTGTTATGGCTTACCTTAAAGAAGATTTCTCCATCCATAAATACTTCCCGCTTGTTTCCCTGAAAAGATCTGGGAAAGCGTATTTTGCTTGCTGCACTAAGCCAGAGTTGTGATCCATCCGGAAGGGTAACCTGTTTGCGTTCGCCACGCATGGTTTGAATTTCCATCATAGCCACAGAAGGTTTATGGGAAGCAGAGGCCAAGTACCAGACAAACCCCAGCCAGCCTGCTCCTAGCACAATCAGCACAGAAGCTGCCAGTCGGAAAATTTGCTTATAGGTTGGCCTGTAGTAGATAAAGCTACTATCCGATTCTGCAGATTTTTCCTGTTGCAGCCTGTTCTTCAGTTTTTCCAGTCCGGTTGCAGTATCGTATTTTTGGGCAGAAGCTTGTTGCAGACTAATGCTAAGCTGATCAAATATAGCCTGATAAGCCGGATCAGTCGCCAGCCATTCTGCCAGTTGCCGGGCCTCCTCTTCTGAAGCCTTCCCCAGTAAAACCCTGATCATTAATTCTTCCTGCATAAAACTGTCTTTAAAAAAAACTGGTGCTGTTTGGTATGATCAGAGACACGATTTGTGTAAAAAAAGACTATCCTGACAGGTTAAGTTATTGTTAACAAATCATATAAAAACCTCTCATACAGATAACTTAACTGACCCAGATACCCCAATCCCATTGTGCTTAGGCTAAACAAATAGGGTAGTTGTGCTTTCACAAAACGATAAGCACTTTGTAACTGATTTTTCACAGTACTTTCTGATACATTTAATTCTAGTGCAATCTGGGATATATGTAAACCTTCTTTCCAGTTCAGCAAAAAGATGCGTCGGCGTTGCTTGGGTAGTCGTTCAATGATCTGGTCCAGCCCTTCTGCAAGTTCCTGTTCTTTGATTTGTTCATAGGGTGTAACTTGAGTAGAGTGGCTTGCCTGTAGGCTTTTACTTAAAGCAGTAAATTTGATCTTCTTCTTTCGAATAGCATTCAAGGCTGCATTTCGGGCAGAAGCGTACAGATAAGCCTTCAGACTGATTGAAATAAGAAGTTCTTTGCGTTTGTGCCATAGATTCACAAATACATCTGAAACAATCTCCTCTGCTATGCTATCATTTTTGACTATAAAGGCAGTATAATCGCACAACGTCACATAATATTTGACGAATATCAGTTCCAGTGCCTTTTCATTTCCCTCCTTAAACATATCCACTAATAGCTGATCAGTATCTACAGGTGTCATAGGGTTTGAAATACAGATAGAAAAAAGTTTTGGTATGGTTAACTGAATGTTGCCACTGAAAATTGGCGTTTTCGAAAAGCAGTCTGGTGACGGAAGAGTAAATAGTCTGTAGTTGAAAACTTAAGATAAAATCAATTGTACAAAGTATGGTTTGTACAATTGATTGTCTCGGTATCCCTAAAAATGGCAGAATAATAAGACATTCTGCAGGATTGTTTTTAAATCATTTCATTTGTTATACTATCTATTTTATACGGAACTGATCTCAAAGGTAGAGCAATGATATTTTTAAAGGTAATTTTGTCTGTTACCAAAAAATTAAATTTATCTGTCTGATATTATTAAAAGAGGACGGAACCTGAGTGCATGTAAGTGTTTTTTATATTTTCTCTTGTCTTTCCAGATTTTTGAGAAAAAGATGGGCACAGCAACACACAAAGGAAAGTTTACTTCACTTGAGGAAGGACGTATTTGTGTTCAGGGCTCATACCCTTAATGTTGCTCCTTAAGAAATGGCAGGAAATCTGGTTACTGACGACTGTTCGAGTTATGATCAAATGGATGATAGAGGAATGGAAAAATACTTAGTAAGCAAATGAATAGAGTTCGAATCACTAAGGAAGTGACTATACCTCTATTCACTTTACTTGCCGGTTTATATATAGAGATTCAGGGAGAAATAGGTTGTAAGTGGTAGTTATAGGCAAAGTTATTCTTGCAAGTATGAGGATGTCTCTCCCTGAATCTCATTTTGATCTTTTATCTGATCTTCAGTTTTGTTCTCAAGCGTGCGCTGAAGTTCTATACGCACTTCGTTTTGTTCCTTATTGAGTTTATGAATGCTGGCAGACTTTGCAGCAATCAATGTCTTTAAATGAACAATCTTATTTTGTATATATACACTTTTTTTGTTCATAGTATGAGTGGACTACATTTCAAAGGTGAGAATTAGAAAGCATTTCTGAAAGAGCGTAAATACGCAATTTGAAAAATAAGTATTTATACATTAACAATCTGAATATCAACCCAAATTACATAATTGCCTGTACTATGCCTGTGACAATACACATCTGAGTGGTAGCCTACCTTATTTTAAAGAAGCTTAACGAGCAGATTTTGTAGCGAGATGAGATTATAGCCTATAAATCAGTCGCAATGTAGCAAAATCTATAGGTCGAAAAATGGACAATGGTATAGCAAAGGCCTTTTAGTTCTTCAAGAACTTTACTATTATTTGCCTTTATACCCTTTAAAAGATGGCTGGAGTTACAGTCAATGAGTACAATGACCGTAACTCCAATTACTCTGAAGAAATATCTGATGTATGGTCAATTTTCTACTTAAAGATAAATTGATCTGGCAACTGTTTAGCAAGACAAATGAACAGAAATCGAATCACTTTGCAAAATGACCAGAACTCTGTTCACTTTTTATTTTGACTGGAGTTCTGGTCGCTTTTCAGAAATATTCGAATTCTGTTCATTTTTGAGAATGACCAGAAGAATAGTCACTTTTCAGAGTGACTGGAACACTGTTCAGATGTGACAACGATTCGAATACCAGTCAACTTATTGGCTGACCATAGTTGCAGTCACTAACCTGTATGACCAGACTTCTGGACAGCAGACATGCAAAACAATATATATACTCAGCTATACTATAGTCAGAAGAGGATAATTTGAAAGACAATACCTATAAAATAAAAAAAGAAGCAGCCAAAGGCTTACTTCTTTTCAATCATAATCTATAGACAATAAGCAAGATGATTACAATGAATTTCCTTTAAGATACTATTTATTTAGAGGTTATACACAAAGTATACTATTGCTCTTTTGAATCAGTAATTGGGTTATTCCGACTTCATAACAGGTGCATCCAAAGAAGACATCCAGTCAATAGATTCTCCCTGCATTTGTAACCGCTCAAGTTCAAGCATTCGTTGTAATTCTATACGGTTTTTATTTTGTGATGCAACCATCGTCCGGATTTGCTCTTCCTGCCAGGATAGGACACATTGTAACTGATAAATCTTTTCACGAATAATATGAGAATATCTATCCATAGCTTTAAAGTTTTAGTAGTGATTAACAAATAGAATACGTTTCCATCTAATCTCCTGTTTACCAAAATTGAGTGGTAGGGAACTACAAATATTAGTAAGCTTTGCAGAGAATAAAAGGTATTAAATACGCATTTTGTAAAATAAGTATTTAACGCAAGTCTGATACACTAATTACTAAATGGCCACCTTCCAGGATTAATTATAATCCGTTTTTGATTTAATCAGAAAGTAACTCTCACACATAAGTTGGTTAGGTAGTGATAGGCTGAAACGACTCAATAATTCGCTCGAGTGCCAGACATTCTCCTTTTGAGTGAGGTTTTACTACATAGGCTTTCACTCCCATTCTATAGCAACGTAGTATCCATTCTTCATTGCAATAATCTGCCAAGGCTACAATGGGTACATATTTACACACGTCATTATTCTGGATAGCTATAATCTGTTGAAAATTATCTTTCAGCATCATATCTACACTCCACAAAATCAGATCAGGCTGTACAGGTGCATAACTAAGCCAGGCTAATGCCTGTTCATTTTCAGAAAGGGTAACAATCTGGCAATTGCTCAAAGATGTCTCCAGACAACAAGCCAACTCCCAGCGGTAGTCAGCATTGTCTTCTATTAGTAGAATCTGCTGTGTTGGAATAGATATCATAAGCGTTAAAGGGAATAAATCCATATTGACAGAAGCAAATTTGTACAATATCTATTGATATAGAAAGAGCGTAAATACCTATTTTGCAAAACATGTATTTAACGCAAGAAGAGGCTTCCAACAGAATTATCTATTCTTTATCAAATAGTTAGACAAGGCTTTGTATGACAATGTTTCTTTGCTTTTATTAATCCGGATGGTTTTCCTCATAAATGAAGGAATCTTTATTTAGGTATATATTTATGGATTATGTACAGCTTACTTATCACAAAGTTCTTTCATGTGTTGCCATTATTTTTGGTCTGATAACTGGGTACAAAATGTAAGCAACTTATGTAAATCATGAGGATCTTTGAAGTTAATAGGGTTACCAATCAAATATTGGTTAATCTCCTTTCGATATCGGGAAAATATTTTCCGTACAGCATACACACTGGCCTTATGAATACGATTATTCTGATCAACAAAATAATAATATATTCTTTTACGAAAAGTTAATGTATATTTGGTTTCTTGCCTGAATAACTTATTTGCTTCGATAGTTCCGTCCTCTGAAGTTTCAAGACTATGTCCACGATTACCATAAATTGTGGGACCAAAATATCCGGAAAACCTTCCATTGTTACCTTTTGATCCTTCTAGCGTAAATAGTTGTTTTTCGGCTAGTTTGACAAATAAATACATTATAGCGACATTTACATATCCATTCTCTGGATCATAATAAAATAGTTCATCATCTATATTAATCTGTTGTATAAGCTTTTCCTGAGCAAAAGATAATGTATCACCCTTTGAATTGATAAATTGGATTTCTCCAAATAATCGGTTGTAATTCAGTAAGGCTCCCACTACCTGTCCGTTGTGAAAGCTGATAGTACCTTGTCTAAAATTGCTAAATGTATATTGATCGTTAAACGGAATTATCCTGATAGGAATCTGACCTGGTTCAACCACAAATTTCTGATCAGTTTGAGCAGATAAATTTGGGATAGAACTGAGTAAGGTTGTAAATACTATCACTAAGAGTAAACTGTAATATTTTCTTTTCATACAGTTAAAAGTTGATAAAGGAGTTACAAGGGAGATAGAAAGAACTCACTTAAAAAGTAAAGCACTACCTGTCAGGAAGATTGAGTACTCTCCTGTTAGCAAATTTAGCAGAAAATGTATGGTTTGGCTTATTACTCCTTTCGCACAAAGTTTGTGCCGAACTTTAGTTGGGTTGAGTATATCTGCTGTGCAGAAGAAAATTAACTTTACGCCATTATCACCCTTTTTGATAAATGATACCAACAAGTAACAGGCTGAAAAAGAACTCAAAACCAATCTTTTTTTTCTTTTGCCTCTTGGGGGGAAATTTCACAAATTTATAAAAGTGACAGGCATAATTTTTTATATATTAGCTTGTGCTATCAACTCCTTTATAAAAAGGTTAAGAATGAGTAAAAAAGCTCAAAATTATCTCTGATTGGCAACAGGATTGTACTTTATTTGCCACACTTACTCAATCAAAAGAAGTTATGATTAACCTATTATTAGCCGACGACCATAAAATCATCCGTGATGGCCTAAAAGCGGTGCTCACATTCTCAGATGCTTCAATTCAAGTGGTGGCGGAAGCTTCTAATGGAAAGGAAGTTCTGGAACAACTGGAGAGAGAAAAAATAGATGTAGTGCTGCTGGATATGAATATGCCAGAAATGGATGGTCTGGAAACAACTACCTATATAGCCAGAAACCACCCCGAAACTAAAGTACTAATTCTTTCTATGGTAGAAAATGAGCATCTGATTGCGAAAGTGTTTCAAGCTGGTGCACAAGGTTATCTTCTCAAATCAGCAGGACGCGAAGAACTAATCCATGCTATCGAAATTGTACATAAAGGAAGTCGTTATGTAACAGCGCAAATTACATTGTCATTGTTGGGTAAACTTTCTCATAGTGAAATACCAGTGACTTATGCAGATTCAGTATCCTCGCCTGTTACTTCTATGGAAAATGTTACCAAATCAGAAAAGCTAGGTCCCAGAGCAGACGCAGCACACACCGGGCAGTCAGAAGGAATAGGATTATCCAAGAGAGAAATGGAGATTCTTCAATTGGTAGCTAAAGGTTATACAAATGCCAAAATCGCAGATCTGCTCTTCACCAGCAAAAGAACCATTGAGAATCATCGTCAAAGCCTGCTTGCTAAAACCGGCTGCAACAATACGGCTATGCTGATTCATTTTGCCTCCTCCCATCATTTACTGGACTGATTAGTTACTATATAAAAGTATAGGCTACAAAAAGCTCTCTGACACAGAGAAAATTTTGTAGCCTATGAATAAGATAACGAGGATAAGTAAAAGAAATCTTATAACTAACATAAAATTGCTTCTTAAAATAAACCTTAGGGATAAACCAGGGTAAGTGGTTTATATATATTAATCTTTATCTTACAAAAAATCACTGTTTACCCCTAAGATTTACCTTCTATTATTCTATATGTTCGCCTCTAACGATAATAACCGGTTTCTTGCTGGATTGTACTAGTAAGCACACATATTCCAGATCTTACCTGTATAGTACCTTGTCAATAATGCGAAACGAAGTTCGCAGAAAAGTTTCAGTGAAAAAAGAGGGTAAATACGCATTTGTCAAAACAGGTATTTACCACAATCCCTTTGCTTCTGGTCTATTAATGTGTATAGGAAGAAATATTCTTCTGATCATCTTTTGTCAGTTCCGGATCCGTTGGACCAGAATGAGGATTTTTATTCTGAATAGTGGTGTCTTTTATAAAAGCTTCTGTCCAGGCAATCGACTGGCAATTAGGGCACAATGCCTTGACACTGTGTACTGCTGACGTTACCACATAACCACAACTGGCGCAAGCCAGATGTGAATGTGTCTTTGCCTGTCGGTTTACTAAGATCCGATCGTTGGAGGGCAAAACGGATAACCCAGGTTTAGGAGATACACTTTTATAGATACTCAACGTACCACATGCTTCCAGATATACTCGTGCTATTTGACCTAAATGTATAATATTTTCTGAACGGAGATGAGCAAAGATCTGCTCGCGTTCAAAACCTTCCTGACGGATCTGATCAAGTTGTAAGATGCCATCTTTTACTAATAGGCGTACATCTCCCTGTACGAGTAACTCTATCTTTCGGTATTTATACGAAAGTAGGTTAAGCCCCCTTAGTACAACAAGCACACAGAGAAGAATCACAACACCTGGTAGGAGACCACGTATCGGATCTTGCATTGGAGCTGAAACAATAGCACCAAGTGTAATCATCACAGACATTTCTGTGAGACTCAACTGTGCATTCATTCTTTTTCCAAGAAGACGAGTTATTACCAGCAAAAACAAAAAAATAAAGATTGTTCGCAGAAATACCTCTAATAGAAAAATAGCAGGAGCATCCCCTAACAAAATTCGTTGCCAATCTCCTAAATGAATGTCTTCTTTTTTCATGGTGCCTTACTATATAACTGTTATTTCGTACCATCAGGTCAATGTACCATGCTGGCATTCCAGGATACTTTTCCCTTTGTTCTATTACTCATGTATTTTATCTGATTTTATGATTTCCTAAATGATTCTATTACAAGTCAGTCACTCCTTGATTATAGTATCATTTAACCAATCAACCAGCACTTCGTTATTTGTCACACCTGTACATTTGTGTCGGGAAGATTCTTTCAGGATAACTCACTTAACCAAAAACATTTACTCCTGATCAGACATAGATTGCGTAAAAAACTATTCCTGTTCGCCTGCTTATTCTACTACAAAGGTCCGTGTCATGAAGTGGAGTCTGTCTTCGTCTCTGTACATACTGATATGGGAGTATTAGCAGAGTCAATCAATAGTAAACTTTTTCACCTGTAGCCAGTGTATGCAGCAACTGATGAAAGTCATTCCACCATTGTTCATCCAGCCACAACTTCTCTGCATAGGGTAAAAGAAGTTGTAAATTGTAAAGAGGTTGGCGGCTTTACTCGTCACACTAATAGCAGAGAGTGGCTAGTTACTCTTTCAGTCATACCAGTCCCTTAACAGACTATTTGGTAGGTATCTTCGAGTAGTGATATCTAAGCCGAGATATTCCCAAGCTTTGAATGGGAGATAATTTTACAAAACTGACGTAGGTGCTTTCAAAAGAGTATAAACTAAGAGCATAGGCGATACTTATTTTTAGATAAATTTCTCTTCCTATGTTGGCTTATTGTCCCTTTCATTATTCTTTCAGTAAGATAAATTAAGTTTGTCGGGACTTTTTGTATTGGTTTTCCTGTAATAATTTTACCAGCTCAGCTCCGTTTTAATTTCTGAAGCTTTGTCAACTGACAGATAAGCTGTATCTGTGGGGCTGTTTATTTACGATTTCCAGCTGCACTCTGATAAATTTATTGACTGATTTGTGTATAAACAATTCATTAATTCGGAAAACTATGTATGCTGGATGTATTGCATCCAACTTTGTACGATTTTCAGTAGCGAACAGAAAAAACCTTTCTGAATCAGGAAGGCTTTTCTCAACTTTGGCTGCATAATCAGTAATTACTTTATAGGCTAGTATCTACTGTTTCAAGATACTCCTGACAGCTAAGTAAGATGTTTCAGGGATAAACAGGTTATAAGTGGTAGTTACAGCTAAGTCATCCTTAGGGTACGAATCGTTTACCCCTGAAATTTTTTCCATTTACCACAATCTATTTAAACTAACCAGTTGATAACATTTCAACTGATGATTGCAGTAAACCATTCTGTATGCATAAAGCATTTTGTATTCAACGTCGCATTCTATTTTTATATAGTCTCTACTGTAGTAAATAGAAGTATATCCTGATAATCAACACACTGCAAAGTTGGAGATTAGTATAAATCTATAAAAGAGGGTAAATACGCATTTGTCAAAACAAGTATTTATCACATATGAGAATAATAGCGAAATAAGTTTTCCTGAGTTGGCACAATTTTGCGAAAATATATGCTTACATTGTGTATAACTGACAGTTCTTTCTTGGTAAGAATAATACAGTATCTATACATTCCATACAATGCTGATTGTCTCTATTTGTTATTTCCAGTGTTGAAATTTGTGAAGAACTATCTTTCCCTCTCTTGTCTATGCGAGCAGACACACTTTCATCTGATAACGACTCAGATTTACCCCGTTTGTGGCAAGCGGAACGAATTCTCAATAAGATACCTGTTGCCTGTTTTGAACTTGACCAAAACAGTTGTTTTACCTATATAAATCAACATGCTGAGATCCTTTTTGCCCGCTCGAAGAATACAATGTTAGGTAAAAGTATCTGGGAGGAATTCCCGGAAACAATTCAAGCCCATTGCTTCATAGCTATTACCAAAGCTATAAAGCAACAGGAAATCTCTACCTCTGAGTATATATCAGCCATTACGAATACATGGATACGATTGTCTACCATACCTAGTCAATCGGGAGTAATTGTCCTTGCTACAGAAATTGAAGAAACGAAACATATACAGCTTCAACTCAAAGAAGAACAACGTCGCCTTAAGTCTGCTCAGAAAATCGGGAAGATGGGTTATTTTGAGCGGCATTTGGGTGAAGAAAAATTATATTGGAGTGATGAACTTTATCGTATTCATGGTCTGGAGCCACAAAGTGAAATCATTACACTGGATAAAGTAGTTGCTTTCATACATCCTGACGATCAGGAAATATTTTATCAAACCGTACAAGACGCCCTCCTTCAGAAGACCTCCTTCGAAATCACGAATCGTATCATTCGAACAGATGGGAAAGTGCGAATTGTGAGCCGACGAATGGAGTTTCTGATAGATTCAAAAGGAGTTATTGATCGTATGTATGGTGTAGTGCAGGATATTACTGAACAGAAACAAATAGAAGAAAAGCAAAAAGCCAGTGACTCTCTGATGAAACAAGCCGAACAGGCTGCAGGGCTGGGAAGTTATGAAGGTGAACTCCCTTTACAATCTTTTCACTTTTCAGATGGCATGTTCCGACTGCTGGGCTATGAACCACATGAATTTACCCCGACATTGGACTTTATTGATTCTATTTCGAATCCAGAGGATGCGATTGAGGTCCTTCAGATTATTACAAAGGCAATAGAAACCAAACAGCCTTATCAATATCTGCGACGAGTTTACTGGCCTACCGGAGAAATGCATTATATTTTTAGCCGGGGTAAAGTAATCTGTGACGACAAAGGCAATCCGATTAAGATTTTGGGAATGGCTCAGGATGTAACTGAACAGAAGAAAGCCCAGACTGAAATTGATGAACAGGCTAATTTTATCCGGCAGATAACAGAAGCTATACCAGGTACCATTAGTATTTATGATCTTGAACAAGAACAAATTGTATACATAAACCGGAAACAATTTACCCGTTTTGGCTATTCCGACCAGGAGCTAAACGAGATGACTGACTGGCGCTGGATTACGAAGATTGTCCATCCGGAAGATCGGCGTTTACTCTGGCAACTACTGGATGAGATGCCGGCTACCCTTACGGATGTGGTCCGAAGGGTGGATTACAGAGTCCAACACAAAGATGGCACTCTTGAATGGCGCAGAATCAGGGCTAAAGTATTTAAAAGGAGTGAATCGGGAGCGCCCTTGCAATATATTAACTTGATACAGAATATCACTGAAGAGAAGCAGTCTGAAAGTCAGATTACTGAAAGTCAGGAATTACTAGAGTCTATATTTAATGTTTCTCTGTCAGGTATTTCTGTTTTTAAAACAATCCGAGATGAACTGGGAGAGATTATTGACTTTGAATGGAGTTATGCAAATAAAAAAGCGAAAGAATACGCAGGAAATCGAGAACTAACAGGTAAACGGTATGCAGAGGAATATCCTGGAATTAAAGAAGCAGGTATCTTCGACAGATATATCAAGGTAATAGAACAAGATATATCTGATGATTTTGAAGTATACTATACCTATCAGGGTTTTGAATGTTGGTTCAGGCTGGTAAGTGTAAAACTGGGTGATGGACTTGTAACTAGTTCGGAAGACATTACAGAACGTAAGAAATCGGAACTGGAGCTAAGCCAAATCCATGAAACTCAGACTCAACAGATGCAGGATAAATACTATTCCCTTTTTAATTCTATCAGTGATGGTTTCTGTATCATTGAACTGATCTGGAACGAGGCTGATGAGCCTGTTGACTATCGTTTTCTGGAAGTGAATCCTGCCTTCGAGAAACATACAGGAATCAAAGATGCGGTAGGCAAAACCATGAAAGAGATTGAGCCTAATCATGAATCACATTGGTTTCAGATTTATGGAGAAGTCGCCAAAACCCGAAACCCTGTTCAGTTTGAAGAACAGGCGCAGGCACTTATCGGTGGTTGGTATGAAGTAAATGCCTTTGCTATTAATGAAAGTGATAAAGTAGCTGTGTTGTTTCGGAATATCACTCGACGCAAACAAACAGAACAACTATTGCACCAAAGCCAGGAGAAACAAGCCTTCTTACTTCGGCTCACTGATCTGCTACGAACGTTAGATGATCCGAAGGAAATACACTATCAGGCAGCACGTCTGGTAGGGGAATATCTGGGAGCCAATCGGGTAGGTTATGCTGAGGACCGTGGAGATAACGCTACCTCTGTCATTACGTGTAATTATATTCAGGGGGTATCAGGTATTGAGGGAATCCACCAATACAATGATTACGGGACAGAGTTACTAAGAGCTTTTCATGAAGGACGTATTGTAGTACGAAATGATGTTGCCAATGATCCTTATTTGACAGAGTCAGAGAAAAAGGCATATGAAGTATCACAGGTAGGTGCAACCATAGGTATTCCTCAGGTGAAAGATCAACGTTTAATCTCTGTTCTCTTTGTTCATTATCAAAAAGCACATACCTTTTCATCGGAAGAAATATCCTTGCTGGAAGAAGCTGCGACACGTATCTGGACGGCAATCGAAAGAGTTACTGTAAATTAATCACTCAACAGAAGTTACTAATGACTTCAAATCCCTTAAAAGGAGAAAGTCACTATCAAATAAAGCCTAGAAATGAGTTTTTCGATAGTGAATGCTTTTCTTATCTAATTTTCCAGTCATCAGAATCTATATCCTTGTTGTACTCTGCCTCACATTCAAGAATCTCGTATATTTCGTAGTCTGCTCAAGGACTGAGGTGTTGTAGTTTGATAAGAGACAATGTACTGCTGTGAAACGTACAGAGCCAACGCGGAATGCCTTTTTGTAAAGACTCACTATTTACCAACATCGGTCCCGAAGTTTAGGGCTTTCAGACCTTTTACAGCATTCAATATGGTTCTATCAGAATATCAGACTTTTGTAGTCAGTTCTTCTACAATTCCACAAAATTTCCTCACTCTATACAAATCCATCCACTTCACTCCAATCAGTATAAATAACTGTTTTTAAAATTGAGTATTTAACGTAGTCAAAAGCTGATAGACAGAAAGAATATACTTTGAGAATCAGTTTTTATCTATTTGGCGTGTCTCACTCTTGCTCGAGTTTTTTTAGAGACAGGTTCATTGAAAGACTTAACCTGCATATATATAGCTGATTACTATTACCATCTTATTCAAATACAGTATCATTTAATACAGTATCATTTTTTACTATTTCCGCTATGCATGTCTATGATTTTATCACTGATGAATTTCACTATCAGCTCAAACAAAAAGCCCGAAAAGGCTATGATCGGTTTGAGCATGTTATAAAAGAATACAAGACACAATTTTTTCAACATTTACGACAATGTAAACCTGACTCTCCTACTCATTATCTGCCCAGCTCTCTGCGAAAAAACCAATCTGTGAATGAGTGGCTTACACTGGTGTGTGAAACCATCCAGAAAGAAGAGCCGGTGGCAAAACAGATTTTTGAGGAAGTCATTGACGGTTATTTCCTATTTCTACGCGGAAAACACTTTCTATCGACTCTCAAATATCAGGACCTTCTGGAACGATACAATTTGTTATTTGAAGAAGATATCTTGAATCTAAGCCTGTTTTTCCGAGGTACTGACCTAAAAGGTACAGGTAAGAAAAAGTTTTATCATATACCTTACAACACACGACACAAAGTAAAGAATCAGCGTTTTAGCTTTTCCGGAATTCCTTTCTTATATCTGGGAGCCAGTATTGCCGACATCTATTTTGAGTTTAATCAGGGAGATCTAAACACACATGAACCCTATGTAGCATCCTTTGCTTTCCATCCTATGGATTTGAATCAAATCCATTCCAGACAACCCAAGCTATTTAACATTACCAATTTACTTTTTAACGGAGTCAATGAGCAGATTGCCTTTCTTACAGATTCAAACCCTAAACCACCAATGAAACAAAAAAAGGCATTGATTTCAGATTTGACAGGTTGCTTTCGCAAATTAATCTTATCTCATGTATGTACCTTTCCCAGAAGGGAGAATGGTAGTGCCTTCTGTGAAGAATATGTCATTCCCCAGCTATTTACAGAAGTGTTGCGTATGCACCAATATGACGGTATTATATTCTCGTCTACCAGCTTTTCCGAACAAAAGATAACATATTCTATGCCTTTTCCCAACTTACGTTTCAAGGACAATCTGGTATGGTTTACTACCTACAAGGAAGATTCTCTTTATGATGAAAATCTTCTTGATATGTTTGAGATTACTGTAAAAGATCAGAAAGGTTTTGGTCTGTCTGATAAGGTAGTTTTGGAGGAAAAAATACACCATAAGATCCATCATATTGAACAGCAACTATCTGATAGACCAGACACTATCAGAAGTGCGTATCTGAGAAGAACCCTTGCAGACATTTCTCAACGCTTGGAACTCTATAAAGATATGAAAATTAATGGTGGTCTTTATTTGAATACCTATGCTGGTAAGCTTGAACTCATCTACACACAAAATTATCTGGTATTTTTGGAAAACCAACTTTCATAAAACTGCAATTCTATCTCTATGAATTGCCTCTCTTTCGCAAGATCCTCTTTTTTATATACCAGATTTTATACACCACGACCTTCTTCTGTAGATAAACCTCCCACCTGTTCCCCATCTTTATAAATCCCAGGTCTGGAATTAATACGTAACTTACTGATAGAAATACTTGTTTTTAAAATTGAGTATTTAGCACATATCATCCTAACATAGACAACTTGAGAGTATAGACTCCCTTTGGTCTATAACGAGAGCCCATATGACCTAGCTCATCCTATACAGGCTTTATCTACCTGTAGAAGTAATTATTTAACCTAACGAAAACAGAATACAAGCTATTTTCTTATTTGTTAAAGTCTTTCTAATTGAGGCAAAGGAGAATTTCTCAAAAAATTATCTGAGAAAGGTACATTTTTTATCGCCTTAATGCGAAAGTTAAAGCAGCCTAAAAGCTTATAACCAATTCGTTAACAGGCTGTAATACTGTAGTTTATTCATTTATACACCTCAACTAGTTACTTCCTATGATTGCTATGAATTTTCGGGGCCCTTTTCGGGTCCGTGCTGACCGCAACAAACCTGATCCCGTCATTGAGCATCCTGAAGATGCAATCGTTCGGGTTACCCGGTCTTGTATATGCGGTTCTGATCTGCATTTATACCATGGTCTTGTGCCAGATACCCGTGTAGGAACAACCTTTGGCCATGAATTTACAGGAGAAGTCGTCGAAGTCGGTTCCTCCATCAAAAACCTGAAGGTCGGAGATCATGTATTGGTACCCTTTAATATTGCCTGTGGTGTATGTCCTTTCTGTAAACAGGAATTATATGGAAACTGCCATGAGTCCAATCCGGAAGCTACTGCAGTAGGTGGTATTTTTGGGTATTCTCATACAGCTGGTGGCTTTGATGGCGGACAGGCAGAATATGTACGTGTTCCATTTGCGGATGTAGGTCCAATGGTAATTCCTCCGGATCTGGACCTGGATGATGCTGTCCTGCTTACAGATGTAGTTCCAACGGGTTATCAGGCTGCAGAGATGGGTGGTATTAAAGAGGGGGATACAGTGGTAGTCTTCGGAGCCGGACCTGTTGGCATTATGGCAGCAAAATGTTCATGGCTTTTCGGAGCAGGTCGGGTGATTATCATTGATCAGCTGGAGTATCGATTGGAATTTGCCCAAAGATTTGCTCAATGTGAAGCCTATAACTTCCGTTCATTATCTGATCCAGTACTATTTTTGAAAAAGACAACGGATTATTTTGGTGCGGATGTATGTATTGATGCGGTAGGCTGTGAAGCAGCAGGTAGTACACTTCAAACCATTACAGGCAGAAAAACACTGCTACAGGCCGGTTCTGCAACAGCTCTGCATTGGGCTATTAACTCTGTTAAGAAAGGAGGGATTGTTTCTATTGTGGGTGTATATGGTCCTACAGGTAATTTGATTCCGATTGGCAATGTGGTCAACAAAGGTATTACCATCCGGGCCAATCAGGCCTCTGTGAAACGGCTGTTACCAAAGCTTATTGAACATATACGTGCCGGACGACTCAATCCGAAAGAAATTATCACCCATCGTGTACCGTTGGAAGAAGTATCAGATGCCTATCATATTTTTTCCCGCAAGCTTGACAACTGTATCAAGACAATACTTATACCTCCTTCTGCAAGAGCCTAACATTAACCATAAACCTGAGCTATCATGAAAAAAAAACCTGAAGACTATTCCCATATCAAGGGATGGGGAATAGATGCTGATCCGGAAAATGAACCAACCTATCCAATTAAGAAGTATACAGGTGATGACCACCAACGCCTTTCGTATGCCAAACCGCCACAGCAGCCAAGCAAAGTGGAGATACTACATTCCAATGAACGTCCTGGTCTGACTTCTGTTTTTGGTACATCGTCTCCTCCATCAGGTTTGAGTGGCCTTATTCGTCGGCATGCCTTTACATATAGTGAGGGCAACTGGGGTCACTGGCTATCACTGATACTGGCAGACCGTATCAATGTGTGGGAAGGTATTGCCTCGGATCTGCTACATGGCCATATTCCGAATATATTTGCAGAACGTGGCTGGAATGCGGAACTCAAATACAACAAAAAGGGTGCTATTCAAAAAGTTGTTACAGGAGTCTTAGTTACAACAGTTGCAGCCGGTTTACTATACCAGCTAACAAGAAAGAAGAAAAAGACTAACTGGCTGTAACTTGCTCTAAATGTATAGTTTCTATTGGAGAAAGTATGTTAGCTACTTTTGTTAGTCTGGGTACTCAGATATATCCAGATCAGCAAAAAGAGAATCTCTATTGCACCATCTAGCATATAGATATTGGAGATTACATCTGTAAGAGAATAATAGAAGTCCACAGAGATAAATGCCAGGGCTGTCAATGCCCCAAGCAGGAATGCAGGCCTGGCATCTGTATGGACAAACAAAAAGCTTCCCAGTGTTAACGAAACAGGTATAAGCAGAGCCCCTACTGTTTTTACCAGCCAGATATCTGTTTTATATCCGGTTATCATCATAAAAGTTTCTATATCTATCAATGGCCATAAGGCTGTTATCAAAATATAAACACTCTGAATTTTTATCTGCCATCTGAATAATTTCATTTCCTATTCTATGTAAGTGTGTTTACGTTTTTGTCCGGGATATAGGAAGTATCCAATTACTCTCCCTGTAATCAGAAACAGATAAAAAAGCCCCTCTGAATCAGAGAGGCTTTTTCGTAAACCCATTTATGCTGATATATACATAAACCTTATGTCCTTTATGAAATGTTTGTGTATCTGGCTATTTATCTCTCTTTCTGCCCATTCTACAAATCTGTGTAATAGATTATAAACCAGTACTGTTTCCTTACCTACTCTTAGTAAGGACTCTACAAAGTTCATACTTCGGATTTATGTATAAAAGAGGATAAATACGCAATTACCAAAACAGGTATTTAACGCAAAAAAGAGGAATAGATAGCCTCTAGTATCTTCCTCAAAAAATATTTCTCTTTACTGATGCAGAGCATTGCGAATCGCGGCTTGAACAGGCCTTCGCTATCGAGCCAAGATCCTTTCCTTAAAAATGAAAAGTATAAGCACACTAAAGAAAATAACTATTCTTCTGTTTGTTTCCGCAGTACTTCATGTGTACTTATATCCTGCATTATCACCCGTTTGATACGATTTACGTATTCATCAACTTCCTCAATCTTTTCTTCGTAAATGGCTTGAACAGCAGTACTAACCTCCATCTGATTGACCATAGAAATTAGCATATTTTTCCGCTCCTCCAGAATTCGCATCGCCATCCATAAGGTCTCTTCCAGTTGTCTGTCTTTGTCCTCCAGAAGAGTTTGCGCAACATAGGCATGACCTGAATGGCAACGAAAGCGAACTACATTGCCATGTTTCATCTGCCACAATGGACCTCCACAATCCGGACAGATAAATGCAGACCGTTCGCCAAGTTCTTCTACATTTTCAGTGGAAGTTGTAATTCTTTCTACAATAGCGGCCTCAGCCTTTATATCATCCGGAATCGGATGTTTTTCTACCTGTCGATATACAAGTTCGTTAACTAAAATACCTATCTCCACTGCAGGTACATTATAGTTCACATCCATCTGAAGCAAAACATTTCCAGGCATGTCCCGATAGGTAGCCTCAGAAGGGTCCTGAACAATCGTGATCCCTTTGCTACGCCGTATAGCATCCATTCCTACAATACCATCATATAACATTCCGGTTAGAATAACTCCAATCGTTCTGGAACCATGATAAGCTGCTGCGGAACGGAACAATGTATCAATGGAGGGACGAAATCCGTTTTCACGTGGTCCTTTGGTCAGACGAATGTGATTGTCTGTTAGTAACATATGGCAATCTGCCGGTGCCAGATAAATAGTTCCATAGGTTATAGATTCATCTGCCTCAGCAACCTTGCATGGGAGTATGGTGTGCTTTTGAAGGGTAGCTACAATACTTTCTGCAGAAGAGGCAGCAGATAAATGCAGCACAATAAAGATAGCAGCAGGTAAGTTCTTTTCTAATGGACTAATTAGTGTAATGAGAGTTTCCAGACCGCCTGCTGATGTCCCAATCACAACAATATCATGTCTGTTCATAATGTGATCCTAGTCAGTAGTGAAAAAAATAGTAAAAAACGAAGTGTCTGTTGTTTCAAAAGTGTATTCTTTATATAAGAATTACAACCGACTCATGTATTAGGATTTTTTGGTGCAATTGTTTCTGTTTTTAGGCAATATTTGTTAACTCTGCACGAATTAGTTGCTTTTTTTTCATAAAATGCCTGTTATAGTCAAAATAAGTTTCTGAAAGACAGTATAAGTTCTAAAAATGTAATGCTGTCTAATGCATTACCTCTATTTATAGTAATTGCTATACAGTATATCATTATGACAGAGTTTTTGACGTGGTATTTTTACATTGCCAGGATAGTATATCTTTCTAAAGTAATTAATATATACATAAAAAATAATGCCTTGTTGCCAGTTTAAGCTGTCAGATAACTTCCTTAGCATATACACAATAGTTTTTTTTTATATTGATGAAAGAGAATGTCAAGAAGCAAACCCAGAAAGAAAATACTGATACAATAAGTTCCGACACTAAAGAACTATCGGAGGATACATCAATAGGTTCGTTAACCAAAAACAGACGATTTACTATTGTAGGTATGGGTGGTTCGGCAGGGTCACTTGAAGCCATCGAAGAGTTTCTTCAAAATGTTCCTCCTGACAGTGGTATTGCTTTTGTGCTTGTCAAACACCTTGACCCTAATCACGAAAGTTTGTTACCAGATCTACTTCAACGTTGTACACTAATGCCTGTAAGGAACATTGAAGACGGTATGGAAGTACATCCCAATCATGTATATGTAATCCCAGAGAATAAAGATCTGGCTATAATGAATGGTCAGCTATTGCTTCTTGAACCTTCCAAACCACGGGGCTTCCGTATGCCTATCGATAACTTTTTACAAAGTCTGGCCGAGGATTGGGGTGAAAAAGCTGCCTGTATCATTTTTTCTGGAATGGGTTCAGATGGCGAACTGGGAGCTCGTTTTATAAAAGAAAGCATCGGACTCGTCATTGTGCAGGATCCAGCCACTGCCACGTATGATAGTATGCCCCGAAGTATAATTCAAACAGGAACACCTGACTATATCCTTTCACCTGCAGAAATGGCAGGAAAACTCATAGATTATATCAAATATCCTTCGAAAAAGCTAGAGAAAAAACACCAGAGTACAGATAAAAAAATGGCTGTTGCCCTGCAGAAGGTCTTTATATTGTTGCGTTCTCAGACTGGCCATGATTTTTCTTTGTACAAACGCAATACCATTATGCGCCGAATGGAGCGTCGTATGCAAACCAATCAAATCTTTGATTTGGAAGAATACGTCCGTTTTTTGCAGGAACACTCTACTGAAACCGAAAATCTTTTTAAAGAATTGCTCATCGGGGTAACAAAATTCTTTCGTGATGCACCTGGCTTTCTGGCACTGGAAGAACGCATTTTACCAGAGTTGCTTAAAAAGAAAGGGAAGAATGATGCATTTCGGGTATGGATTGTAGGCTGCTCCACAGGAGAAGAGGCTTATTCCATAGCAATTCTAATACGTGAATGTATCAACAAACTCAAAATCAGGCCTAACTTTAAAGTACAGATCTATGCCACAGATCTGGATGCAGATGCCATTAAAAAAGCTCGAAGCGGATTGTATATGGCTAACATCAGCAATGACATGTCTGCCGACAGACTCGACAGATGGTTTATAAAAAAAGATGATCAATACCAAATCGTTCAGGAAATTCGGGAAATGGTCATCTTTGCTGAACATAATCTCCTCAAGGATGCCTCCTTTACAAAGCTTGATCTACTTTGCTGCCGCAATGTGCTAATCTATTTTACACAGGAGCTTCAGAAAAAGCTATTACCAATGTTTCATTATACGCTCAATGCGGGAGGCGTTTTATTTCTGGGCCCTTCGGAAACAATCAGTGGGCATGAAGATCTGTTTGTCTCGGTTGACGTAAAATGGAAGCTATACAGACGACGAGATAATACTTCCTCTATCAATAAAATAGCAGAGTTTCCCAATACTACTATTCTACCCAAACTACCTATCACATTGCCTGCACAGAAGAAACAGCCTAGTCGGCAACCTAGTTTCCTGACTGATCTGACCCGTAAACTGCTGCTGGAAAAACATACGCCTCCGGCAGTATTGATTGATGAAAATGGTACTATCCTCTATGTCAATGGCCGTACCGGCAAATACCTGGAATTATATCCGGGACAGATGGCTATGAATGTGTTTGACATGGCGCGTGAAGGACTTGGTTTTGAATTGCGTAATGCAGTGCTTCGTGCTTATACCCAGCAAGAACCTGTGGTTATCAATGAAGTGCGTGTAAAAACCAATGGCAGCTTTAGTTTAATTCGGTTAAAGGTAGACCCCATTGAACAACCTCTGGAAATGAAGGGTCTGCTACTGGTCGTTTTTGAGGATTTGCCTCAGGTAAAAAAGACCCGGACAATAAACAGGAATGGTTCTACTGATACAGAGAAAGACCGCCTTATAGCGGAACTGGAAAAAGAGCTTCGGTTTACCAAAGAACATTTGCAGCATACCATTGAAGAAATGGAAACTTCCGTAGAAGAACTTAAGTCTACCAATGAAGAACTGCAATCCACCAATGAAGAACTACAGTCTACCAATGAAGAAGCCAATACAGCGAAAGAAGAAACACAGGCGTTGAACGAAGAGCTGCTTACCGTCAATATGGAATTTAGAGCTAAGACAGATGAGTTGACTGAGATAAACAATGATATGGCCAATCTGCTTAACAGCTCTGACATTGCTACTATCTTTCTCAACCAAAAGCTGGAAATCAAGCGGTTCACAAACCGAGCAACCAAGATAGTCAATCTGATACAATCGGACATTGGCCGCCCGGTAGCTCACATTAGTACAAACCTTAATTACAACCATATCACCCGTGATGCCAAAGAGGTACTGGATCTGTTGCAACCCAAAGAATTACAGGTTGAGGCTAAAAATGGACAATGGTATGCCATGCGCATCAATCCATACCGCACGTTGGATAATTTCATTGGTGGCGTAGTTATTTCTTTTATTGATATTTCGACACTGAAACAACTGGAAAAGGCAGCAATACGCCTGGCGGAAAATATTGTACAAACCATTCGATACCCAATGGTAGTATTAGATAGCAGCTTCCGGATTGTCTCAGTGAATTATAGCTTTTTGCAACTGTTTTCCCTTTCCGAACCACACGTTTCCGGACAGGTGATATTTACTATAGGTAATGGTGTGCTAAGTATTCCGGCATTGCGGGAATTACTGGAAGAATTGCCCCGTCACGAAACGCAGTTTAACAATCAGGTGTTGAATTACACTTTCGATGGAGTAGGTACTAAAAATATTGTAATTAACAGTCATCGGATTGTACAAGAGGAAACATCTGCCGAATTAATTGTAATTTCTATTGAATAGGTAGTTTAATACTAAAATATTCATAACAAACATTCTATATTTAGTTCTATACAAAAATACTTTTGGCTTTCTTGAGCCATAACTATATGTGAGGAGATCTTGTATGAGAGAGTCAGATGAAGAGTCAAAATTTGCACAATTGCGTATGCTGGCAGAAAAGATGCTGCATGAACAAGATAACTTCATAGCGAAACAACCTGACAATGAGCATATCAAACAGTTGATTCATGAATTACATGTGCATCAGATAGAACTGGAGATTCAAAACGAAGAGTTAATGCGTTCACGCATGGAAGCAGAACAGTCCAGAAATGAATATGCCTTACTCTATGAATCGGCACCCATTGGGTATTTTACATTGGATCAATATGGCATCATTTTAAAGGCAAACCATATGGGCTCTAGCCTAAGTGGGCGTCGTTTATCGTCTCTTATAAAAAAGCCTTTTCGGAGTCTGCTTACTTTCGATTCAGGCAAGAACTTTTATACTTTTATCCAACAGGTATTTGAAACCACGGAGAAGCAATTCTGTGAAGTAGGTTTAACACACAAAACAGGAAAAGTCTCAGAGGTACGACTGGAAGGCTGGCAGATCAAAGACACAAACAATACAGTACAATGCTTACTGGGGGTGATAGATCTTACAGAACGGAAAAGTATGGAGCGGGAAACCATGCAGTTAAAACTCACCCAGCAACAGGAACTTATGAATGCTATTCTCAATGCACAGGAGCAGGAAAGAATCCGCATTGGAGAATCCTTACACAACGGACTGGCTCAGGTATTGTATGCGGCTAAGCTCAATTTGCAAGTATTACATTCATTGCTGGATACTTCAAAACAAAAAGAAGTAGCCAAAGCATTGAATACAGTGGACAACTTTCTGGTAGAAGGCATAGAGCTCACCAGAAGTATCTCTCATGATCTGGTTCCTACAGTGATTAAAGACTTTGGTCTGGAATATGCTCTTAATGCAGTATGTAGCAAAGTATCTTCGCCTGATCTGACTGTTACGCTAGACTACAGAGGATTCAATCAACGACTGGAACAAAACCTGGAAATGGCTATCTTTCGAATCGTCCAGGAACTGATCAATAATATTCTCAAACATTCCAGAGCCCGTATGGCTCTGGTGAAAATCACCCGAAACGGTACTGACATCTTTATTCAGGTGAAAGACAATGGAATTGGGTTTGAAGTAGAACGAGAAATGGCAAACGGAAAGGGGATTGGCTTATCTAGTATTCAAAATAGAGTTGTGTTACTGAGCGGCACTGTGAATGTACATTCCCAGCCAAACCAGGGTACCCAAATCAGTATCCTCTTACCTGAAAAATCAATTAAAAAGGTAACAGTATCTTAAACACTCTCTTTTCAGTTTTTTATTGGTTCTACTTTATCGGCTTTTCGTCTGAATATGCTTATGTATTTAGGTATAGCTACTTTTATTTCTGGTTTTACTACATCTTTCATTTTTTTCTATTTTCTATTGTTCTTTTTCCACGTTGCCATACAAGTTGGTATACTTAAAGTTCACTATCCGGCAATTTGTATGATTATTGAAAACTTCAACTACCCCAGATCTTTTTAAAACACCCATAATGGGGCAAAAAGAACCTTTCTATACTAAAGATAGCCCTATTCTAACAGCACAGGCTTAAAAACACATATTACCCGAATAAATATATACCTCTATCTTTTCAAGTCTAAGGCATCTAAACAAAAACAGAAATTTCACTGTTTTTAGCTGTTAACCTGATACATTTTCTCTCACACCTCCAAATCTTACAGATAGCAGTACTGCCCTATTTTCTTGTACCTGATAATCCAGAAAATTATCACTATCTTGTATGAGCAAACAAACCTCTCCCAATAGTCTCTTCTAAAAAAATGGCTTTTACTATTATAAAAATATGTTTATCAGTTTTGATTCCGACAGTGTTGACGGAAATCCAGCTGCCAGTGTTTTCTATGAACTGCTAACTCAACACTGGCAGTCAGCGTTCAGTCAGAAAAGCAACAAAATAAAGCTAACTATCGAGTTATCGCTGGAAATAGATGCTATTATCCGCTTCCACATCTTCTCTTATGACATACTGGTAAAGGAGTGGCAGGCCAATAATTCTATTGAGTACCAGATTAAACTAGCAATTGGTAATTTATTATTTGATGCAGGAGCCATCCATCATCTGCCTTTTGATTATGAGAAGATGGATGAACTTATTGATGCCTGTGTAGCTGCTGCCAAAATCCATTATCCTGCACAACCTGTGGAGAGTTAATCATTATCCTATACTAGACAGAAATCACACCCTTAGTTACACGGTAATCCTTAGGCATGGGTTTTTTGCCTATTTCAGATAAACACTTAACAATTCGTTACTATTATCTGATATAAAACAATGGCAAAGAAAAAAAAGAAGAAGAATAAAAATTCTTTATGGAAAAGCATTAAGCCCTTCGCAAAAAATAACAAAGCACTTTTATCTATTTTAGGGGCTGTAGGTGTAGGAGCTGCTTTAGCTTCAGTGATTGGTACGGAGAAAGTAAATCAATGGATTGAGCAGGCCTCAGATGCTCTGAACCGTCAAAATACGCCATTAAGTAATGGTCATGTCTCTAAGGCAAAGCCTGCTATGGGATAAACACCGTTGAATTTGTATTAGACAATGATTACAATCAAGTTCCTGACAATGCTAGCCAAAACTTGATTGTAATCATTGTCGTTCCAGATTGGGTAACCAAACCCGAAAACAACTACCCTGATTTTCCAGCGATTCCAGCCCAATAGTTCCTTTCAGTTTATCTACGGCCTGAGCAGCCAGGTATAATCCCAAACCCGCCCCTTCTGATCGTTCGGAAGCCCGAAAAAACATATCAAAGACACGTGTCTGGTATTGCTTTGCGATGCCTATCCCATTATCCCGAATTTCAATCAATGTTTCGAATGAGCTACTGATAACCTTAATATCCACAATGGACCGTTCATGGCTATAATTTCGGTAACGGATCGCATTATCTATTAGATGTGATAAAATCAATTCTACCCGATCTGGATCTGTAACAAAGTGGCCGGATATCTGATAGTTAGTCTGTATAATAATAGTATCGTTAATAGGATGTATTTTTTTCAAACCAGAAACAACATCAGCGATTTGTTGTTCCCAGTCAATTGTCTGCGTTTGTAGCTGCAAACGCCGGTTCAGTGAATATTTCAAAATTTCGGCAATGACTTTATCCTGCTTCTTCAGCACTTTTTGTCCCAAATCCATATAGAGGTGAAGCTGTTCATTATTTAGTTGATTCTCTTCAGATTCTTGTCGAATCAACTCCAGTAAGCTCATTAATGAAGCAATAGGTGCCCGAAGATCATGAGAGGTCTGATACACAAACCGATCCAACTCCTGATTCAGATGTTTGAGCTGATGATTTTGTTCATAACGTAACTGACTGATCATTTTGAGTCGGTGCAATGTACGAACCGTACCACGGGATAATGCAAAAGCCATGAGTGCCACAAAAATAAAAAGTCCTAGTGGCAAAAAAGGCCCTGTGTGTAGAAGTCCTAATTCTCTTCCCCAGTCATTCACAAAAGCCAAGAGGACTGCACTAAAACCCAGCAGGTACTCCCGACTATCTGTTACCTTTTGTCTCCATGCTCCAACTAGTAGACCCCAACTGTATATAGTAACAACTAATGTAAATAAACTAAAGCCTTGAAAAATTCCATATAGTAATTCTAGTGGGCTAACTAATGCCAAAACAGCTACAGGTGAACACACCAGACCAATAGTCAGGTAAAACCATTGGGGAAGTAAACGAGGAAAAGCGGAACGAATGTGTGATGCAAAAGCAAAAACAATTAATGCAAAAAACAAATAATTGAGGCGTACTACATTTTGCAGACTTATAGAAACAAATAAAAGAATAAATTCTTCATTATTAGTTATAATTTCTCCTACAGAAAGCAAACAAACAAAGGCAAAGTACAAGGGCGGCTGATAATCTCTTCTATACCAGAATAAACCCAAAAAGGCTGCCAACAGCATACATGAAATTAAACCAAAAGTGACTGCAATGGTCTGAAAATATTGCTGATGTGTAGGAATTTCGTAGACACTGGCATGTCCGGTAACGACTGGATTTTGATTCTGTGCTTGTACAGTATGAATTTGAACCGGTATGTCCAAAGAATCTGTATACACTACAGAGGCTTGTGCATATCCAGACAAAAAACAAATCCACAATACCAATAAAGCCACAAACAGTTTCCGGTCTGACCGGCCAGCAAGAAACACCATACTCTAATCCTCTTTTCTGTATATTCATCTACGAGCAGATTGGTAAGTCAGACCAGGAATTTATTCTTCTAATTTCTGAAAATAACAGACCAACTCTCCTACTCACCCGATGAGTGTAACAAAAGTAGAACAAAACAGCTTTCCCCAAAATCGACTATCGGGGAAGCCTTACAATATAAGGTATAACTTTTTCAGTGTATATTTTTTTCCTACATTACTGTATGTTATATACTCAGATTAATCTATCAGGACCTATTCTTATCATTGAAGATGATGAAGACGATCAACTTATTTTAACCAGAATTCTTAAAGAATTGAATCTCGCAGATAAAGTTATCTATTTCTCTACCCCGTTAGAAGCGTTAGATTATCTGCAACAGGCAACTGTCCACCCTTTTATCCTTATCTGTGACATTAATATGCCTATGATTAACGGCATTGAATTCAAAAAACAGATTGATCAGGATCCAGTGCTAAAAGCCAAATGCACTCCTTTTATTTTTTGGTCCACCTCCATTAGTGACACACTTGTCCACCAGGCTTATACAGAAACAACCATTCAGGGATTTTTTCAGAAAAGCTGCAATTATAAAGAGCTAAAACAGCAACTTTACTATATCCTGGGCTACTGGTATTATTGTCAGCATCCCATTTTTGAATAAGATCGTTAGATAAGATCCTGTTATTTGTCCATATTCTTGCCCAACTTTTTACATTCTTCGATATGAGTGTAATACTATGAAACCAGTCCGGATAAGATGTACTGCTCATCTTCCAGCTTTTTTACAGGAGATCTATTCTTTTTTTTCATTTACACTATTCTTACTAGAGAACTCATAATCAATCATATAGAAAGGCATTATCTTTTATACTAAACGTTGATAGACATTAAGCAATAACGCTTTACAGGCTGAATTCAGCTGTAAATCTGGAAATTATATTTTTATTCGATGAATGCATACCAGTTTTCTGAAAATGACTCTGCAGAACACAAACGACTAAGATTCTCTTTGCAAGCAGCGGGAATAGGCACTTGGGATATAGACTTGGTACAGAAAAACATTTATCTGGATGACAGATGCAAAGAATTGTATGGATTCTCTCAGGAAGACAAAATAGACTATGAAAGATTCTGGCAACACATACATCCCCAGGATCGGTCACAGGTACAAGAGGTTTTTACTAAAGCTATGAGCCCAGCTACAGATGGGAAATACAGCATTGAATTTCGTATCATAGATTCTTCCAACAGACCATTACACTGGTTGCATTGTCAGGGACAAGCTTATTTTACCAGGTCACAAGCAGATGGGCAAGTAATAGCTTATAGAATTTCCGGAATAGCTCAGGATATTACGGAGCAAGTAACTACCCGACAGATCCGTTGGGATAGTGAACAGTATTTTCGGAGTTTGGTACAGGATACACCTGTTGCAACCATGATATTTCGTGGAAGGTCGCAAATTGTTGAAACTGTAAACATTCCAATGCTTCAGATTATCAGTAAGGATGCTTCAATTATAGGCAAACCCTTTCGAGAGGTTATGCCCGAACTGGAAGGCCAGGAATTCTTCGATTTGCTGGAAAAGGTATATCTTACCGGGAAGCCTGTATTCCGCCATGAAACACCTGCCATACTCCTCACAGATGGAATTCTTACAACCAGATACTTTGATTTCATTTATAAACCTCTGTATGATCCGGCAGGCGAGATCTATGGTATTATTAATGTGAGTGTAGAAGTAACCGATCAGATGCTTATCCGACAGCAGATTGAAGAAAAGAAGCAATTAGTTGAGAAGAGCGAGATCCTATTCAGAAGTCTGGTCGAAAATACACCAGATGTAATTACACGCTGGGATCGGCAACGAAGGTTAATCTTCGCCAATAAGGCATTTGAAACCAAAACAGGTGTTGCGAATAGTACATTATTGGGTAAAACCAATTTGGAAATGGATCAGCCTATTGAAATTGCAGAGCCCTATATGAAAAGCCTGCAACGAGTGCTGAATAGTGGACAGCCGATAGACCATTACAATCATTTTCCGTCAGTGAAAGGCAACATGCATTACTATTCACGTCTAGTTCCAGAGTTTGGACCTGATGGCTCGGTACAGGGAGTACTGGCAATTGCCAGAGATATTACAGATCTCAAAAAGATGGAGGCGATACTAGAAGAACGGGTACAACAACGTACACAAGAATTATTGATAGCCAATCAGGATCTCCAGCGTTCCAATGATAGCTTACAACAGTTTGCCTATGTTGCATCACACGATTTACAGGAGCCTCTTCGTAAAATTCAGACATTCAGTTCTCTACTGCAACAACAATATGCAGATAAATTGGAAGAAAGTGGTCTGGATCTGCTAGAACGTATGTCATCTGCAGGCGAGCGTATGTCTAAGCTGGTTAGTGATCTATTGGCCTATTCTCAAGTATCGACTCGTCAGCCGTCGTTTGGAATAGTTTCACTGCATTCTATTATGAACAATGTGTTAACCACACTCGAACAAAAAATTTCGGAAACAAAGGCTCAGATTGAGCTAGAGGAGTTGCCAAAGCTGAAAGGAGACGAACTGCAGTTAACTCAGTTGTTTCAGAATCTACTGTCTAATGCGATAAAGTATACTATTTCAAACCAGATTCCTGTAATCCGGGTTACTTCTCAACGTATTGAACGATCTCAATTAGATCCTCAGGTAAAGCCAACAGGTAATGCGCTCCACTTTTATCAGATATGTGTACATGACCAAGGTATAGGATTTGACAATCAATATAAGGATCTAATATTTCAGGTGTTTCAACGATTACACGGAAAGCAGGAGTTTGTAGGTACAGGTGTGGGATTATCGATTTGCAAACGGGTTGTCGAAAACCACGGAGGTACAATTACTGCAGATGGAATGCCAGGACAGGGAGCCATTTTTTGTGTATATCTGCCGGCATAAAGAGATTCTTATCTCTCACTGTTACGATATAAAATCATATTATAGTAAATCTTTTTCTTCGAGAGAAGCTTTCAACTTTTTATGGTTGTTCCAGAAATGATTTTCAATCTCATGCATAATGTTCCAGAATTCAGGATGTTTTTTAATCGAGTCAACTTCTGGATTATCTGGCAATAAAAGGACCCAATACTGAAAATTTTCTTCTTTTGAGAATAGTCTCAGATGCTCAATTGCTTTAACTGTATTACCTTGGTAAGCATAGTATTCTACTAGATTCAGATTTTTATAAATGGATTCATTACTGTCTACAAACTCTTTAAACTGTTTAATAAAAGCTTCTGATTCTTTCTTTTTACCCATCTTTCCCCAAACAATTCCTATTCTCATACTTTCGTTTTTAAAGATATCTAACTGTTGGGCATCTTTGGTTGCGAGAAATTTTTTATAATACAGATAAGATTCTTTGTAGTCGCGCATGAGGAAGCTGACCTTTCCTAGTTCTTGGGAGATGTAAAATCGACTGGTATCCCGAGCGAACTCCTTTTTAAAAAGCTGTTTAGCCTGTACAATATCCTTATTTTTGGCAAAAATAGCTCCAATCTTAATCCAGTTTGCAAATGGATTCTTTGGATAATAGTCTAACGACTTCCGGATATACAAAAGTGACTCATCAATAAAACCGGCTTGTAGAAAAGCATTGCTCAGATGCATGTAAGTGTAACTGGTATTAATAGAATCCTGAGACGGAACATTTTGCCTAACTCCTCTCAATGCATACTCCAGGTATTTGTTTGTATCAGGAATATAGTTATTGTATAACTCTGACAGGAAATGAATGGCAAGATCTGAGTTTGGATTATATTCCAATGCTTTTTCCAGATAAGGTACAGCCTGCCTGTATTCTCCTTTATGCATATAAAACAAGGCTTTCGCAACCAAGCTTTCAGCCAACTTTGAGTCATACAACCAGGCTTTATCTGCATAACTTCCCATTTCGGTTCCATACTTTTTCTCTGTTTGATAAAGATCCAGATAATAATAGGTCATAGCGGCGTCGGCATAGGCTAGGGCAAATTTTGGATCACGCCGGATTGCCTCATTAAAAGAAGGAATGGCCTTCAGCAAACTTTCCCGTGTTCCCTGATAAAGCATATTCTTTCCCTTTAGATAAAAGTCATAGGCTTCTAGATCTTCTGTTGGTATTTTTTCGATTTGTTTTTTTTCTTCAGGCGTAATGATCGCCTCAATTTCTTCTGCAATATTCTGAGCTATCTCTTGCTGCAAAGCAAAGATGTCTTTCGTCTCCCTCTTATATTGGCGTGCCCACAGATGTTTATCACTACCAGCTTCTATTAACTGGATATTTAATACAATCTGATCTCCAATCTTCTGTCCACTGCCTTCAATAAAGTAGCTTACATTCAGTTCTTTGGCCATTTCAGGAATGGAACGAGTATTATTCCGGTATTTCTCAGTAGATGTCCTGCTAATAACTCGCAGCTCTTTTATCTTTTGAAGGTTAGTAAGCGTTGATTCCATTAGTCCATTAATTAAATAGACATTCGTAGAATCATTGCTATCATTTTTAAAAGGCAATACAGCAATTGATTTTTCCAGTTGTGAGAATCTGGGAAAAACCCCAAGATACCGTTTGGCAACTCCAACGAGTACTATAATCACAAGCAGGATTCCTCCAAGGATAAAAGCATTTCTTTTCCAGTTGGACGGACTTAAACCAGTGGAATTTTGCTCAACTGGCTGGAATTCTTCTGCCAGATCGGCCAGCATATCTCCTACTTCTCTTTTGCCAACTTCTCCGGGAGGATAGCCATAATATTCACGAAAGCATTTAATAAAATAGGATGTACTATTAAATCCTACCTGATGGGATATTTCAGATACATTAAAAGATGAAGTTCGCAATAGTTCCATACCACGCCTGAGGCGCACTTGGCTAATAAATTGACTAACGGACAGATTAGTCATCTTTTTTACCTTACGTAATAAGTTAGACCTGCTCATATTCACGGCGTCTGCCAGCTCAGTTACTCCAAACTGCTCATTGGAAATATTCTCTTCTACAATGGCAGTAATCTGACGTATAAAATCATTGTCAATGGATCGACTTTCCAGCATAATAGTCGGATAACTAGAAGGTTTGTAAGCGTAAAAAGACAGAAAGTCTCCAAATACCTGACAGCACTACGATAAGCCCAGTTAAGTACGGAAACAAGCTTTTTTGAAAGCAATTTACCTATTGAATTGATCAGTTGCATCATAATTTATATGGATGCGTCATAATTTATATAGCATTCTTCAAACTTAATGGTTTTGTCAGCATAGGTATTTAGTGCTACCAATAGTAGCATCCTACCTTTGTCTCATTACTTATCTCTAATACTTAACACACTCAAACAATGAAAACACAATCCACAAACTCTTTACAGATAGTCAGTAAAACCGCTTTCTTATTTATTTTATTGGTATTGGTTGCCTGTAAGCAGAAAGACGAATCATCTGCGGCTTCAAAAGATGGAGCCAAGGCACCTGAAGTTGATATCCATACAGCTATTGTAAAAGATGATATCAAAGCACTTCAGCAACATATAGAGGCAGGTACAGATCTCAATGAAAAAGACCCTTTTGGAGGATCCAGTCCGCTGATTACAGCAGCATTATTTGGCAAGACAGAAGCTGCAAAGATGCTGATTGATGCTGGAGCAGATCTGAATTTTAAAAATAAAGATGGCTCTACTCCTCTTCATACGGCAGCTTTCTTTTGTCGGCCTGAAATTGTGAAGATGCTACTAGACAAAGGCGTAGACAAAACGATCCGGAACAACTTTAATGCAACAGCTTATGAATCGGTGGCAACTCCATTCAAAGATGCCAAGGGAATCTATGAAATGATGGGTAAGGCACTCGCGCCCATGGGGCTAAAACTGGACTATGCCTATATTGAAAAGACTCGGCCTGAAATTGCAGCCATGCTGAAATAAATCATTTACCAAATTATTGTTTAATAAAACTATGACACTAGCAGAGAGAAGATACGATATTGACTGGATACGGGTAATTGCGATAGGATTGCTTTTGCTGTATCATGTAGCTATTGGATTTCAATCCTGGGGTACTATGATTGGATTTATCACAACCGAAAAAACATGGGAATCATTATGGATTCCCATGGCAATGCTGAATGTATGGAGAATACCACTATTATTTTTTGTATCTGGCATGGGTGTATATTTTTCGCTCCGTAACAGAAACTGGAGTGAGTTAATGGCAGAACGGGGTAAACGAATACTTATTCCTTTGATCGTTGGTACTTTTCTGATTGTTCCACTGCATATGTATGTATGGCAATATTACTACAAGATGGAGTTAAGCTATTTTCCTAGCCCCGGTCATTTGTGGTTTTTGGGTAATATCTTTGTGTATGTATTTATTCTTTCACCTGTCTTCTTATACCTGCAACGAAATCAGCATGGAAAAGTAGTTCAGGGCATGAGAAAGCTATTGAGTACTCCATTAGGATTACTGCCTGTTGTATCTGTATTTATTGCAGAAGTGATACTAGTAGATCCCAAACCCTACGAGTTATATGCCATGACATGGCATGGATTCTTTTTGGGATTAGGAGCCTTTTTCTTTGGTTTTTGCTTTGCTCTCAGTGGTACTTCCTTCTGGCAAATGATAGGTAATTGGAAAGTACTTTTTCTGGTTATAGCCACTGTGTTATTTATCTTGCGAATCAGCCAATTTACAGTATCTGGCTATCTGTTAGTACTTGAATCAGATTGTTGGATCTTTTCTGTGTTTGGATTTGCCTCTAGTTATCTAAATCATCCAAGTAAAACGTTAAGCTATTTAAGTCAGGCAGCCTATCCGGTGTATATTGTGCACATGGCTGTTTTGTATACAGGATCTCTGCTTATCTTCCCACTGAATATATCAGCACCTATTCAGTTTATGCTCGTTTTACTATTTACTTTTGGCGGATGTTTTGCCTTGTATGAGTTAATCAGAAGAGTGAATATGCTTAGATTCTTATTTGGCATGAGTAAAAGAGAGCCATCCAGGAAGACTGTTTCCCAAGTTGTATAGCATTAAGAAATACTATACATTATAAATGACCTCCTCTGGTCCACATAATGATCAAACCAACAAAACCGATAAAGGCTTGTTGTGCAAGCCAGGTAAATATCAGGCAAGGGATAAGGGCGATTAGCTGCAATCGCTTGTTTGTACTGGTAAGTACATACCAATCCAACAATATAGTAGCGATAAACGCTAAAGGTATAAGTATTTTCAGTAAAGTTTCGGATAAAATTGTCTCTCCAAAATATAAAAGGCAACAGACAACTATAAGAAATATAATTAGATGAATAACTCTTTTATCTTTTTGACTGGTAAAGGAGGAGTTTGTCATTTCTAGAATATCTGAATGTAAGCTGAGAAAAACAAGTAATGTCTTTGCAAAAAGGGTAAACCTGTGTCAGTGTACACGACCTACGGTGAGTAATATCATAGAAAAAAAACAAAAAATTAATAGTACACTAATGACAAGTACAGCTGGAATCATGCATATAAGCTTGAAGGTTTCGTTTTTACTAATAGCAATTCGATATCCCATAATTGAAGACAGCAGTACATGAATACATAAAAGGAGAATTATAATGGTAGTACTTGGATTAGCTTTTTGAATGAAAGTGTCACCAAATACAAAAATCACTAGGTATAATATCATAAAATATAAAAGCAGTATTCCTGCCAATCTATCATAACTGCTAATAGGCATATTCTAAATGGGAAAGATTAATCATTTACTATTAATGATTAAATCCTATGAAAGGTGATTGACATTAACAAAATTCGAGGACTTGCATTTCATAGTAATCTGGGATAAAACTTGTATGCTATTCGCCTCTGGCTACTTGAGCACTTGAACACAGTTGGGTCAGAACTTGTTTTTGCATTTAGTTATATCAAACATGCTATTGGAGAAAAGAGCAGTTGAGTTTTGGAGAAGATAAAAGTTTTTGCATAGAAGAAACATAAGATTGTTTTTGAGCTAAATTTGGTTCAAAAACAATCTTATGAGTACAATGATACGTAGTATAGATTAAATCACAGGTAAAAACACAGTAAATGTAGCTCCCTTTCCGGGTTCGCTGGTAGCTATAATGGCTCCTCCATGATTCATGACAACTTTTTCACAGATTGCCAATCCTATACCTGTACCCGCATATTCTATCCGACTGTGTAACCGTTGAAATATCTGAAAGATGCGACTGGCATATTCTTGCTCAAACCCAATTCCATTGTCAATGACAGTGATCTGGTGGTAATCTGTACTTTGTCGGGATACTTTAGCAAATAAAGGCAAATCAGAAAAAGTAATTTGCTTATATCGTATCTGAATGATTGGTGGTATACCTGGCTTGTGAAACTTAAGTGCATTACTCAACAGATTCTGAAAAAGCTGACTTAACTGAGATGTATCTCCAGAAATATCTGGTAGCGGATCTATTAGAATCTGGGCATGGGTCTCCTCAATACGCAATTCAAGTTCGGCAAGAACTGAAGTAAGTAAATCATTCAGTGAAACAGTAGTTAAAACCTCTTTGTTAGGCATAATACGAGAGAAGGCAAGCAAGTCTTTGATCAGTATTGACATACGATTTGCAGCTGATTGCATTCGTTCCAATATATGCAATCCATTACCCAGAGCGCTACCATGGTCTTTTTTTAACAGGTCTCCAAATGACTGAATTTTACGCAATGGCTCCTGTAAATCGTGACTGGCTATGTAAGCAAACTTTTCCAGATTATCGTTTGAACGGGCCAGCAGTTCATTTGACTCTGTAAGTTCTTCATTGGTTGTGGCCAACTCTTCATTTGTAGCAGCCAATTCCTCATTGGCCGCAGCTAGCTCCTCATTAGAGGCTGCCAGTTCTTCCGTACTTTGCTGCACCTGCTGTTGTAATGCTAGTTGCAATGAACGATCGGTGGTTACGTCCTGTGCTGTACCTGTCATTTTCACAGGCACTCCTTTTTCATTAAAGGTTGTCCGAGCCTGAGCATGTATGATGTATTTCCTCTCTGTCAGATAATTAACAATCATATACTCCTGATCAAAGACCCCACCCGATTCAGGCTTTAAAGCAGATTCAATAGCTACACGTACACGTTCCTGCTCCTGTACAAAGATAACTGAGTAAAAATTTTCCAGATGTGTTCCTTCTTTTTCAAGACCTAACCATTCTGCTAAACGTTTTGAATACGAGACTTGTCCCGTTACAGGATCTACTGTCCAGGTACCTAACTGGGCAAGTTCCACAGCCCCACGCATAAGTGATTCTGCTTCTTCAACCTGCTGACGGGATACCACTTGCTGTGTCACCTCTGTAGCCGTAACCAGAACGCCGTATATAACACCTGTTGTATTTCGAAGAGGTTTATAAATATAATTGTAATAGCCGGTATAGGGAACGCCATGTCTTACCAATTCTATCCGCTCTTCTGGCTTATAAAATATTTCTCCTGATTTGAATGTTTGCTTGAGCCGATCAATAAAGGGCGTGGAAATAAATTCCGGCAATGCCTCTGGTAAAGTTTTTCCTAAGATAGAATCATTTCTACCAAGAAGTTGAAACATAGTGTCATTGACAATACTGATAGTCATCTGTTCTCCAACAACCACCAACTTAGCTACCGGAGAATTTTGCATAACACTTCGAACAAACAACTCACTTTCTTCCAGTTTCAGCCGCGCTTCTACCTCCTGGTCTATATTCTGAGCTATTCCCGAAAATTGGTAAGGCTTTCCTTTTTCATCATACTGATATTGTCCTATTACTCTTACCCAGTGTATAGAACCATCATCCCAGACAAAACGAGCCTGATACCGAAGCTTTCCCGTCTTCTCTGCCTGTTGATAGGCTTTATCCCGTATACCACGATCATCCCAATGTACATGCTCTACCAAAGTGGCCCGATTGACAAGTCGTTCATTACCAGTGAGAATATGCGCCAGTATAGTAGAATGGTCCACATGATTATCTTCAAGCCGAACTGTAAATCGTCCTGCATTGGCTCCCTCCAGTGCCAATGCAGCCAAATGATCTGACGTTTCTGCTTGTTCCCGGGATTCTATCAGCTCTGTTATATTTTGTGCAATTCCGGTAAAACGATACGCTTCGCCTGTCTTGTTGAAATATGTCTTTCCTTTACAATGAATCCAGCGCAGCTGCCCATCTTCTGCTCCTATTGTACGAAATTGTATATCGTACGCCCCATCGCTTTGTGGATTAAGCGCTGATTGCACAGCCTCACGAACACGTTCTGCGTCCAAGGGATGTATGTAGGTAAGCACCTCTTCATATGTCACGGTATCTTCTTTGGAAAAACCGTAGAGTTGCTTGCAGTGTTCATCCCAATGTACTTGTTTGTTTACTATATCTAGTTCCCAAGTGCCAATCTGGGCAAAACGAAGAGCAGCTTGTAGTCGCTCATTTTCTGCAAGAATATGCTCAATAAAGGTATCTTGTTTATCACTCATTCTATAGGATATGCACAAAAAACGGAAAGAGAAAGAACTTATAGCTTAGCTTCTGCCTGTCAAATATATAAATTTTCCTATAGAACGCTGAACACTCTATTTGCATTTTTGTGAAATAAATCCAACCAATAATCCTTCTTTTTATGAAAATCTTAACCCTGTCAAACCATCCTGATACTATTTTATGATCCATAGCCGGATATAATAATTTGTACAGGTACAACAGACACAGATAGTTAACATCCAAGTACAGTAGTATTCTTATTCATAAAGAAGGACCATAAAGAAGGGGTACTGTATGTAAAAAGAAAATACGTCCTGCTCAGTTTTATTGTCAAATGAACAGAGACGTATAGTGTCAAATTAATTCTTCTGTTTAGTAGGGTCTTTTTTAGGGTGAATAAGAATAATTATGCTCTGCATTCTCCCCTACTTCATATTTTCCATCCTCATTCTTACTAATGGCGATTCTTTTAAATCACTGACTTTTGTTGTATCTGTATGGAGGAAATCTCTGTGAAGGAAGCTAGGAATAATATGTAGAGTATCAAAGCATGAATCCACTAACGGATTAGCCGGAGGGATGGGGCAAATCCTGAGGGTTATAAATCTAGTCTTTGCCGCAGTTATCTATCTGTAGCTACATTGAAAGCAACGTTTGTTGCTTTCAATGCGGGTCCAAAGGGTTATTCGAACCTGAACTTACTGTTGCACAACCAACTGTCGAATGTAGGTCTGAAGAGTAATAGCTCCCCGAATAGGAGAATCAGCTATTTCAGGACCTTTTTGTAAAGTAACATCTGTCATACCTGCAAATGACTGTGCGGCTTCTTTCGAAAACCCTACCTCCATCATAACAGATTCCCATTGGCTACGAGGAGTGGTCACTACTTCAACTGGCCTTTTCAAAGCCACACTAAATACAGTGGCTACATCTGCAACCGAATACTGTTCCGGACCTTCTACATGATATATACCCGTAAGGGAATCGGAGGTTATTAGTTGTGCTGCGACATGACCTAAATCTTCCGGAGCTACCATAGGTAAGGAAAAGTCGGCAGGGAAAAAAGTATATAACTTACCTTCTTCACGAGCAGAAACCAGAGACATATCCCAGTTGCTCATATAATAAGCGCCCCGAATAATAGTAGCTGGAATGCCTATTTTGGACAGGTGCTGTTCCATTTCATACAATACACCCAAATCTCCGATTTGATCACCTGGCTGAGCCCCATAGGTAGACTGTGCGACAACTTTCTCAATCCCCGAATCTGTTAAGGCTGACAATATAGATCGAATGCTATCCAGTTCACGTTTGCTTGTATCCGTATCTGGTGGAGCAGGCGGATTCAGTAAAAAGAGGCGTTTGGCTTGCTGCAAAACAGAACGTAGTTCATCTGTTTGAAACACATCTACTACAGCGACCTTTGCTCCTAGCTGTTCCCATTCATGAACCTTATCCTGATTTCGGGTTATAACTGTTACTGCTTCATTTTGTTTCAGAAGGGTTTTGGCTACTACAGAGCCAATATGTCCCGTTGCACCCAGAATGATATACATAGCTGTTGTTTGTTTAGTAAAAAAATAGGTTTCTAGTACTGCGGCAGAGGATAACTTCACAGTAACACAAACATAGAGTGGGTCTATGACAGCTGAATGTCAGGGGTATACTAAATATCTTACCTAAATCAGGTTTTTGTGTTTCTAAAGAAAAGAGATGCTCTGAAGATAAAAACCTGTTTTTGGGTAAGTAAAAAATGAGAGCGGTTGTGGAAAAATTATGAAAGGGACAATAAACCAACCAAACTAGAGATATTTTTCAAAATTAACCATCACCTATACTCTTTTCAAAAGCATAAGTGATGGTGTTGAAAATAAACTAAACTCACTTCCAATATTCAAGATCACTCATATATGAAGTATAAAGAAAAGTAGACTATTCGCTTTTTATGGCTTTGACGGGGTTAATATTAGTTGTTTTATAGGTAGAAAGGAAAACTGAAAGCATCACCAGAGCGATAGATGCCAAACTTGCAACCAGAAATAGTATGCCATTAATATGTATCCTTTCAGGATAACTCTGGAGCCATTTATTTATAATCAGATAAGCAATAGGCCAGGCAATGATATTGGCCAGAATTACCAGCTTCAGGAAATCAGCCATGAGAAGGAAGAGTATGGATCGGCGACTTGCTCCAAGGACTTTTCGGATTCCAATTTCTTTGGAACGTTTTTTCCCTTCAAATAAGGCCAGGTTTATTAAACCAAGACAGCAGATAAAGATCACAACATTGGAAAAGAAAGTGGTAAGTAGTTGTAATCGTTTCTCATGTGCATACTGAATGTCATAATGATCATCCAAAAAGAAGTAATTGAAGGGTTTACCGGGATACACCTTTTTCCATATATCCTTCACACTACTTATCACATGCTGAGAGCTGTTCTTTGCAAATTTCAGTGAGTAAAATACCTGTTGCCCCTTATCCTGGCTTAGGTAAAAAAGTGTGGGTGATACAGGACTTTTTAGGGATACATGCCGATAGTTTTTTACAACACCAATAATCTGCACCTTTTCCCACTCATCTAACTGCTGGAAGTATATATATTTGTTCAGGGCATCTTCAGGGGAAGAATAGCCCAGAACCTTTATAGCCTCAGCATTTAGAATAATACTTCCATACTTAGCATCGGAAAGAAAGTCTTCTGAGAAATTTCTCCCTGCCAGTAATTGAAGTTCCAGTTGGCTTAGATAGTCGTATCCTACATACATCACCTTATAGGGTGTTGGATCATATACTCCATTTACATGCTTCTTTATAGAATTGACATAGGTAAAGCCTATCTCTGTACCTGGAACGGAAGAAGACGTAGAAATACTCTCAATAGCAGCGCTGTTCAGAACTTCTTTTTTAAAAACCAGATAGTCATCATATCTATGTTCATTATCAACCCTGCTATAGGCTGTAGGATTATGAATGATGAGTTGGTTATCCGGATTGAAACCAATATTCGCTGTACGCATAAATTCCAATTGTCCGGATACGAAAAGAGACCAGATAATCAGTATCAATGCTATACAAAACTGGAACACGACCAATGCCTTTCGCAAACTAAAACTTCTGTTGTTCATCACAAGCTTCCCTTTCAAAACGTCAACAGGTTTAAAGGAGGAAAGAAGTATAGCTGGATACGCCCCACTGAGTAAAGTAGATACGATGAGAACTCCGATTACAGCTCCTGTAAAAACTATATAATTCAGAGAGGCGTTTATATTTTTACCAATTATATCATTGAAGGAAGGAGAAAATACCACATACAAAACTATCGCTATCCCCAACGAAAGCAGATTGGTTACAAAAGAATCAATAAGAAATTGTTTCCTCAACTGGGTTGCGGAGGCACCAAAAGTTTTTCTTAGACCCACTTCTTTGGACCTGTCCATAGCAAACACGATACTCAGATTTGAGTAGTTGATGCTACTGATTGCCAACAGTAAAAATGCCACCAGAATAAGAAAGAATACAAGATTTAAACTTCCATTTATTTTTAGTTCGTCTTTGAAATCAGATTGCAGGTAAATGGATGTAACAGGTGTGAACACAATACGCAATTGATTTTTTATAAAGTCTGCCTTGTAGGTTCGGGCAATTGATGTGGCCACCAGATTAACATCTTTCTGATCTTTTATCTTGCTACCCATCTTTACATAGGTATACCATGCAGGTGAATACCATGGGTCCTGAACAAAAAATTTATAATTAGGATCACCAAAGATGGGAATAAGGATATCAAATTTCAGGTGAGAGTTTTCAGGAATATCCTCAAAAACTCCGGTAACTATTCGGTTTGAGTTTTCATTATCCAGTTCAGTTATTACTAATCCGATGGGGTCTTTGTCTCCAAATAGCTTTTTTGCAATAGAGGTTGATATCAAAACTGAGTTGCCATTCATTAAGGCAGTTTTACTATTTCCACTTACCAGCTGTACTGAAAAGAAATCCAAAAAAGTACTGTCAACATAATACACATTTTGCTCATAAAATATCTTATCCTGATACTTAAGTGGCACCCCTCTGGTTGCATCCAGATTTTTCGAGATTCTACAAAAATCAGCTACATCTGGTAGTTTTTCCTTTAGTGCAGGACCCAATCCCAAATAATTTCTTGCACTGCCCTGCCATTCTTTTTCACTGGTATATTGGGTATGGTCAACTCTGTAGATATACTCTGCCTCATTTATAAAGGAATCATAGCTTAACTCATACACTACATATTGAATAATATATAGGACAACTGCAATACCAATAGAAAATCCCAGAATGTTGATAGCGGAGTAGATAGTATTCTTTTTGATATTCCTTAGTGATAAATCCAGATAATGCTTCAGCATAAATAGTTAGCAGAATAACAGGTGAACATTTAGTGCGAAGAAGTACAAAATAAATTATCCTTGCTTTAACTCATAAAACAAGGATAATTTATGAAAAACAAATGGATTTTAACAGAGAGCATCTTCTTCAGATGTTAAAATTCACATTATACACCAAAACCTGGTAACACTAACCCCTTCTGTACTGATCTATCAAGCCTGCTATCCTTACTCTACTTTCAGTCCCTTTACCAGATTTGACTTAGCTACCTTTCTAATTTGAATAGAAATCACACCCAGCAAAACACAAACCAATAGTAATACAGCAATCGAAACACCTGAAAAGTCCATTGGCATTGGATAAGCAAACATCATATTTAATTGTGTGTGAATTAACATATAGCTCACAGGGACTCCAATTGCCAACGCAGATATGATCAGAACCAAATACTGTCTGGCAATGGTTACAGATAAGTCCAATAGCCTGGCTCCGAGTACTTTTCGAATGCTAAACTCTCTGACCCGACCCGCCACATTGAGTGAGACCAGCCCATACAATCCCAAACTTGCCAGCAATACAGCCATACAAGCAATTGTCCTGGTGAACTCTTCCATACGTGCTAACTGGCTAAAGAATATACCCCAGACATCTTCCTGATATCCACCCTGAAAGGGACTATCCGGAAATAAAGCAGCCCACTGAGTTTGTAAGGCCTGATAGGTTTCCTCTTGTGAACCATTTTTCACTTGCACAGACAAAAACTGATAGTCTTTCTTGTCTGCTAACTTAAAAAGAGTGGGTCGAATCGGATTGTAAAAGCTATGGGTATGAAAATCCTTTACCACTCCAATGATCTGATATTTTGTACTGTCTATCCGGAACTGGTGTCCAATCGGATTTGATAGCTCCATGTTTTTCACCAAAAGCTCATTGACAATGACTGTGTGTTTATCATTTTCAGACTGATCGTTAAAGTTCCGTCCATCTGACAGTTGCAAACCCATTGTATTAACATAATGAGCATCAACGGCTAACTGCTCCACTTCGTACTGGCGATTGGCAGGTGTATGAATTATCGCGGTAGAAATCTTTTTCCCAAGATGGTCTTTTGAACCTGCAAGTGAACGCACATTGGCATTCTGAAGCATTTTATCCTGTAATTGTTCATAGGCAGCCTGGTTCGGAATGTTCACATACAATACATCCCGCTGATTGTAACCCCAGCTACGCATAGTCTGAAAGGTTGTATTTTGCATATAAACCACAGCTCCTGTGATCAGAATACATGATAGGACCAACTGAATACCCAAAAACAGCTTTGTCAATGGGTTCTTTTTGCCAAACTGCACTGAGCCTGTAAATATCTTTACAGCATCAAATCTGGAGATATACAAAGCAGGATATAGTCCGGAGGCAATACCTGTAAAAAGTAAAATAGCCAGGAGAAACACCCAAAAGTTACTATCAATCAGATTAAGCTCCAACTCTCTGCCAGATACAGGAATAAACCAGGGAAGAAAAACAGTAATGGTCAGGATAAATCCCAGTACCAATGCGAAAAATGTTACAGAGATATTCTCAACTAAAAACTGAATCAGGATTCGGACTCTATTGGCTCCAATGACTTTTCGTACACCAATTTCCTTTAGTCTTTTCGTAGTTGAAACAAGTGCGATATTGATATAATTGAAGCAAGCCAGAGCCAGCATAAATATACCTATGACAGGCAGTGCAACCAGACTTTCGATAGGAGGATCAACGGAAATATCATCCCGTATCTGTGCTGAATTTTTATGTAATGTTGCCAATGGCTCAAAGGCAAAGGAAGAGATTGCCCAGTCCTTCTGCACTTCTTTGTTTTGCAGAACTTTATACTTATCCATTCCCTGTTGAATAATCTTTAAATCAGATGGATCTTCTACCTGAACAAGGGTGGCATTGACCAAAGTATTCCAGTCATGTAATGCACCATCCGATTCGGATAAACGCAGGTTTTCAAAATTGATCAGAAAATCAAAATCAATGGCATGAGCTTTTGGAAAAGGAGCAGCTACTCCCATCACTTTAAATGTTTTGGTTCCAGCATTGCCTAGTTTTATATGAACGTTCTCACCAATGGGATTTGTTGCACCAAAATACTTAACAGACATTTCCTCGCTGAGAATCACACTATTTACATCTGCTAATGATTGGCTTGTTCCCCACTTGAGAGGAAAGGTAAGCATCTCTAAAAAGGTAGGGTCAGTATAACGTACCCGCTCGGTAAATACCTGATCACCATATTTTAGTACAAGATTTCTGTCTTCTATCCGACACACATGTTTAATCTGAGCAAAATCTTTCTTCAGCATTTGTCCCAGAGGCCCTGGTGTTTGTCCATATTGTTGTAGCGTACCTTCTCTATCTGCAAAAAAAGTAGTCAGGTAAACAGAATGTTTATGAGTATGGAATTGATCAATATTGTTGTCATAGGCAATAAAAGCATAGACAAGCATACAAATGCCAATAGCAACCGCTAAACCCATAATATTGATGAATGCACTCAGCGGGTTTCGCATCAAACTTCTGAACGAAATTTTGAAGTAGTTCTTAAACATATCATACGGGTTAGGAGATAGTGTAATACGTATATTTTTCATGATAAGCGGTCGCATCAGACGTATCATTTCCCAGGTATACATTCTTCGGGCCTGACGGTAAGAGAGTGTTTCCAGATTGTCCTGAAAAAGTTCTTCCATGTCTCCTTCAATCTCTTCGAGGTATTCTTCTTTTACAAACAGGCGCAAAAGCCGGAGAGGCCATTTGGGTGGAGCGTAGTGGTTCGGTTGTTTCATAGTTGTCTGGGTTTATTTAGTTAGGTCAACGATACATTTGGAATGACTTCCCATAAACCAGCCCGAATGTCTCTCATTTCAGCAAGGACCTGATGGGCATAGGAAGTAGTGGCATAGATACGTTTGCGCTTGCCTCCTCTCTTCTGAGTAGCTTCTCCAAATTCCGAAGTAAGGAATCCTTTTTCCTCCATACGCTTCAGTGCCGACTGGATAGAACCTACACTTAGCTTTTCCTTCAAACGTGTTTCCAGTTCCCGCTTAATCTCTACACCATAGGCATCCTCCTGCAGCGCAGCAACTGTAAGCAATACCAGTTCTTCAAACTCTCCCAGTTTTGTTTTTTTCATTAGTTCAATATTATTCGTGATTGCAGTAAATATAAATCAATTTATTTAATTCGCAATTGCAGTTAATATATTTTTTGTAGGTAATACCAGAACTCAAGCCAGTGAGTTAAAGAAATGAGGTACAGAAGGTTATCCAAAACAGAAGTATGCGCAGACAGATCAGTTGTTTACTTACACAGAGGCTATCTTTTTCCATTCAATACGTAAAGCCGACATCTTCTCTGATTCAAAACGAATCTCGGGTTGTATCACAAAACCGTTCTTCTCATAAAATGCCAGAGGCGAATAATAAGGCATTCCATTGGCTTTGCTATCCTTATTATGATCAATTACCCAGCCTAATAAGTGAGTTTCGTGTTCTTTGAGTGCATTGAGGAGTTTTTTTCCATATCCTTTCCCCTGAACAAACGAACTTATAAGAATCGCAAACCAGCGTTGCTCATCCCTTTTAAAGGTCGCAGCCCAGCCTATTATTTCTTCCTCTTCTCTGAGCAGAAAATGGGTTTTATCTTCCAGTCCATCCAAATATTTATCAAATTCAGCAATGGATGCATACTGGAGTTTTTGAGGATATTCCTCATTCCACAGTTTCAGGATACTTGCTTTTTGCAAATCTGTAATGCCCTTTTGTATGGTAATATGCATAAGAGTTGTTTTTACTTAGTAACTGACAATCAATATTGTGAGGCACACAATTTTAGCTTTGCTTTTCTAGATGCGAATAGCTTCGGGAGAAATATCAAAGATTAAATATATTCATATGGTTAAGTGTAAAGTTACTGAGGAAGAAAAAAGAACAGCAGAAAAATTCTACAAAGAAGCTCTTACTATGCTCAATGAAGCTGGATTATCCTATCTCGTAGGAGGAGCATTTGCTCTGCAACAGTATACAGGCATCTATCGTGACACCAAGGATCTGGATATATTCTGTAAATCCAGTGAGTATCCCAAGATTCTCAAACACTTTTCTTCTATGGGATATCATACGGAAATTACCGATTCCCGATGGTTGGCTAAGGTGTACTTTCACGATGATTACTTTATGGATATTATATATAACACAGTAAATAATATTTGTACAGTAGATGATAGCTGGATGGAAAATTCGTATGCGGGAGAGTTTTGTGGTGTACCTGTTCAGTTTTTATCTGCGGAAGAGTTGTTCTGGTGTAAAATCTATGTACAAAACCGGGAGCGGTTTGATGGAGCTGACTTGAACCACCTGATTGTGCGTTATGGAGACCGTTTGAACTGGAACCGGGTATGGACGCATCTGGAGATACATTGGCAACTGCTCTTGGCTCAGCTGCTTAGTTTCCAGTTTTGTTATCCGTCAAAAAGAGATCTGGTTCCCCAATGGTTAATGGAGGAGTTACTGGCAAAAGCCAAGGAACAGTATGATTTACCAACACCCCAACAAACGTTGTGTCTTGGGCCTCTCATTGATCAGACGCAGTATGATATTGACGTTCGGGAATGGAATTATAAAACAATCACAATGAAAAGCGTATAGATATGACTTTAAAGAGCAAACAAATCGCTGCTATTGGCGATATTCATATTAAAGCGACTGACCGTGGCAAATGGAAAGAATGCTTTCAGTCTGTATCAGAACAGGCATTTGCGCTGATTCTGTGTGGGGATCTGACAGATACCGGACAAGCCAGTGAGGCTGAGATCTTGCTTGAGGAATTGAGTGTTTGCTCTATTCCGGTGATAGCAGTACTGGGTAATCATGATTATCATGATAATCAACAGGATGAAATCAGACATGTTTTATGTAATAACAAGATTCATGTATTGGATGGAGAATCAGTGGTTATCAATGGAGTGGGTTTTGCAGGAGTAAAAGGGTTTGGCGGGGGCTTTGACCGCTTTATGCTACCCCGTTTTGGCGAAGAAATGAATAAAGCGTATGTACAGGCGGCAGTGGAAGAATCCTTGAAACTGGATCAGGCATTGTATCGCCTGGAGGGAGATGATATTGATATACTAAAAGTGGCTGTATTACATTACTCTCCTATCAAAGAAACGGTGGTTGGCGAACCTGAGGAGATTTTCCCTTTTCTTGGATCATCCTACTTAGCAGAACCGCTGGATCGCAGGGAAGTAACGGTTGCCTTTCATGGGCATGCACATCATGGACACCTGGAAGGTGCCACCAAACAAGGTGTAAAGGTGTTCAATGTTGCCAAACCTGTATTACATAATGCGGGTTATACTAATCCTTTCTTCTTGTATGAATTACCACTTCAGGAAAAGGAGAACCAACCTGTAGAACATCTGATAGTAGCACCATGATGCTTACTGGTCAGCTAATTCAGCATGTAATTGTTAGTAAACGATGAAACTTTCTCATCTTCCTAAATCTCATTTGAAACAAAAAGACACTGATTCGAATTATAGGTTCAAATCAGTGTCTTTTCATTAATAAATCCATCTTGATTCTTCCTAATATAATAATCCGTACCGGATACCAAAACCAGGGTTTATACCTCGCATAGCAAACAATCTTCCTATCCATGGAATTGCATAACAAAAGAGGAATTAATCTAAACCTACATCCAAATCAGATAAATCACGTATATTCGCCCCCTTCATGTAAGTTCTTTACTTTATACCCTCTGGAAGAGGTTCTGCATAATGCCGATTAATAGGGAATCGTGTGAAAATCACGAACTGTCGCGCAACTGTAAGTAACCTTCAAAGCGTATACCCTTGTTTGTCCACTGTATCAATGATATGGGAAGGATGGTATACGTGTTACAAGTCAGGAGACCTGCCTTTTCCAGTATGACAATGCTTTCGCGGTTTGAAGCACGGTCAGGTGTGGTGATTTTCTGTTCTGAAATTTTTACAAACTATGGATCTGAGGCGGTTCACGTAGATGAACCTCATCAGATGCATGTCTGTTTTCAGTCAGATCTCTCCCCTGTCTATGATTTTATCCCTTGTTACATTGTGGAGTGTAAGAGCTTTTAACTATTCATCTTAACACAGTTAAAAGTATGCAAACACCTTATGGCTGCTATCCGCACACTGATAGCCAGAGCCACCTATTAACTGTCTATATACCGTTAGACAGAAAGAGTATTTTTGATGATGAGTCAACAAGTACCCATCAGATAGTAAAAGATCATGTCCTTGAGGCAAAAGTGGTAGGTAAAAATATTCCACCTGGGCTCCAACCTGTTTCATCAGCTTCCAGCCTGTTTACCAATCGCTTACTCTACAAAACCTCGACCTTGTATTTCTCTATGAATAAGTCTCTACAACAAAAGTTGCCTCTATTTTTTTGTCTATTATTTCTGCCTTTATGTATGCTGGCTCAATCTGAAAAGGGTAGTATTTCCGGATATATCCAATCCGAAAATAAAGAACCACTCCCTAATATGACCATTGGCCTGGATGAAACGGCATATGGTACTACCAGCAGTGAAACGGGGCACTTTCTACTCAAAAATATACCTGCCGGAAAATATGTATTATCCATTAGTGGCATTGGCTATCAGGCATTAAAACAAACTATTGTGGTAAACGCAGGACAAAGAATTTCGCTAAATTATCAGCTTAACAGCAAGACCAATGAGTTGTCGGAAATAGTGATTACATCCGACAGAAAATCCGATTTCACTGCGATCACCAAACAGGCAATTCCCCTGCGAGATATCCCACTGACTACCTCTTCCGTTTCTATAAAGACTATAGAACAGCGTGGAGCGGATGATCTGGGTGAAGCAATGAAGAATACTACAGGAGTGCGAGCGAATAATACCTATGGGGGATTTCAGCATTTTACCATCCGGGGGTTCAGCAATTTCGTACTACTTGTTGATGGGGTCAGAGACGAAAGACACAACATCTCCACCAGTGCCCCTACAACTAATCTGGCTAATGTAGAAAGTATAGAAGTGTTGAAAGGTCCCGCTTCCGTTTTGTTTGGACATTCAGCGCTGGGAGGGATTATCAATATTGTTAGAAAGCGCCCAACGAAAGAATTTAAAGCGGAATTTTCAGCAACTTACGGAAGTTACAACACCCGCCGAATGAGAGCTGGAGCTTCCGGTTCTATCAGTAACCAGTTGCGGTATCGGGTTGACTTTGGGATGTCCGATACAGAAGGGTATCGATATTCTGGTTCTACTACAAACAATGCCTACCTGGCACTGGAATATACTCCTACCAGCAAAGATTTGTTTTATCTGACAGTGGGTGTAAACAACGATAACTATGATACAGACACAGGCATTCCTATGCTGGAAGGCAGTAAAAAAATACCTGGAATAGATGTCGATACGCGGTACAATGACCCTGCTGACTTTTTAAAGCATACTCATTTCGACTATCAGCTCAAATATGTGCACCAGTTCTCTGAAAAAGTAAAACTGTCAGATCAGCTATCCTATTATGATGACAATATCAACTATTTTTCAACAGAAGAACTTTCTGTCAATGCCTCACTGGATTCACTTACCCGATCCTTTCCGTTTTATTTCAACCACCTGACCAAGCCTCTTCAAAACCAGCTTGAACTAACCAGCGAATGGCTTACTGGCTGTATTGAACACAAAGTATTAGTAGGTTATGCACTCAGTATACTGGACAGGAAGACCTATAACGGAGATGTCTATGGTCCAGGAAAAAACGCTACAATTCCTATTCATAATCCGATTCTCAATCAGGGGTATATTTCCTTCACAGACCAGAATTATAGGGCTACTATGGAAAATGTGCATGGAGTATATATACAGGATTGGATCAAGGTTGCAGAGTATTTGAAAGCACTGATAGGATTACGATATGACATCTTTAATGGCAGCTACTATACCAATCAGGTAGACGCAACCCGGCATGTAACCGAAGAAGGCCCAAAATCCACTATTTCTAAAAATGCATTGACCTATCGGTTTGGACTGGTATATCAACCTTTTGAGCCTTTGTCTGTTTATAGTTCGTATTCTACTTACTTTAAACCTTCCCGCCGAATTGCACCCAATGGAGAAACGTTTGATCCGGAAACTGGTTATCAGGCAGAGATAGGCTCTCGTCTGGAGCGTTCAGGCTGGACAGCCAGTCTTGCTTTTTATTATATGCGAAAAAACAATCAGGTAGAAGCACTTGCAGGAGCTATCTACAAACGGATTGGCTCTGCAGAATCCAAAGGATTTGAAGTAGAAATCAGTGGAAGTCTTTACAGAGGACTGGATGTGACAGCAGGGTATACATTCTCTAAAGCAAAATACCTTCCATATGAAGGTAGTGAGATAAATCCGGTTGCAGGAAAAAGAGTATCTTTTGCGCCTGTCAATATGCTGAATCTGTGGCTAAACTATGAATGGCAATACGCAGTACTGAAAGGATTAAATCTGGGAGCAGGAGTCAACTATATGAGTGACACGTTCACAAACAGTGCCAACACCTATGCTCTTCCAGCCTATACAGTGACTGATGTGGCTATTGGGTATCGCCTGGGACGAATCAATATAAGGCTGAATCTTAACAATATATGTAACGAACGGTACTTCGCCAATGCGATTTACTCCAATCAGTTCTCCCCTGGCCCTACCCGAAACTTTCTAGTAACTCTAAAATACTCGATCTAACCTCATCTACTGTATTCTTCGAAGGATATAGTAGTCATTCGAAATTTTAGCACACACAGAAAATCCTCTTGTTTTTCCTCCTGAAAGGAACTCGTGGCAAGACCGGCGGCTTTTGGATCTGGAGAGTATTTTTCTCTCAGAAACTGGATGTAGCTCTATTTGTCAAAAGTTTTTTTCAGAAGGACAATATAAGGAGAAGATCCTTTCAGGAGGACAAAAAAGGTATAAGGGCAGAAAATAAGATATTCCCTATAACCCTCATTTATGAAGCAAATAATTAAACTTGTACTGCTTGTTCATCGTTACCTGGGCTTTGCCTTAAGCCTGCTTTTTGTTATTTGGTTTCTGTCGGGTTTTGTGATGATGTATGTGACCTATCCCACCATGCGACAACAGGAACGACTCGAGCATTCCCCTACCCTGAATCTGACTCACTGCAGATTTACTTTACAACAGGCATTGGATCACATTCATTGCTCAGATACTTTACGAACTGTACGACTGGGTATGTTACTTGACCGACCCGTTTACCGTATCACAACCATTCATAATCAAAATAAGGCGATCTATGCAGATACGGGTGAGCTGTTACCTCCTATGGATACGATACTGACAAAAAAACTGGCAGTTTCATTTATACACAACAATAGCCAACCTGACAGGGTAGAAACCTTAACCGCCATTGATCAGTGGATGGCTGCAGCCCGGTCCATGGGCTATCAGCCACCAGTGCACCGGTTCACAATGAATGATTCGCTACAGACTTATATCTATGTTTCTATCCAAACAGGAGAAGTAGTACAGATGGTCAATGCCTCCCAACGTTTCTGGGCATGGTTAGGACCTATACCTCACTGGATTTATCCAACCATTTTATTACGCAACCGTCCTTTATGGAATGACATCATCCTATGGACATCTTCTCTGGGAACAATTATGTGCATTGCAGGCATTGCCATGGGTATTATACGGTATAGGCGAAAGGATAAATCCGCATTGGCATTTAGCCCATATAAGAAAAAGTGGTTTCTCTGGCACCATTATACCGGTTTTGTATTTGGTCTTTTTGTCTTTACCTGGGTATTCAGTGGGTTATTATCTATGACTCCCTGGAACTGGGCACCTGCTGGCCGATTAACTCCGGAAGAGAGTCAGGTATGGAATGGAGGAGTCTTTCAACCAAACCGGTTTACCTTGTCTCCTTCACAAGCTGCTATTATTTTTCAATCCAAACTGAATGTCAAAGAGATTACTTTTTTGCAGGTAGATGGCAAACAGTATTATCTGGCATGGCAAGATCAACAACATACCGCCTTATTAACAGCATCTGATTCCTCTGCTGAAAATCTTTTTTTTATCCATTTTCCAACTAGGTCCTTTGTACAAAAGATCCGTGACCTCAATCCGGGCATTCGCCTTTCAGAAGCAGTTGTATTGTCGGAGTATGATGAGTATTACTACCTCAAACATGATGAAATCCGATACAGAGACAAGCACCTTCCCATTTTACGGGTAAAAATGGATACACCAGAGAAGACATGGTATTATGTAGATTTACAAACGGGACAGGTAGCACTCCGATCTGAAACCCGGAATCGATGGGAACGATGGCTATATCATGGATTGCACAGCCTGGATTTTGGCTGGCTACGATCCAGAAGACCATTATGGGATATAATCATGTTTGTACTACTAACAGGAGGGCTACTAGCAAGTAGTACAGGCTTAGTGCTTACCTGGAAATGGATCAAACGAAAAGTGTCTCCTAAACACGTACATCATAAAATAGAAAAACAAAGAAAGAGTCGAGTTACCAGGTAACTATACACTTTGATTTCATCCCTACTAATCTGTTAGGGGTACAATCTGTTCGATCATCTTTCCATTTTTATAAACCCTCGTAAAAAGCGATTCCTTGTTAAAGGACAGACGAATTAATCTATCATATTCAGGATTGATACTTAGAATTATTTTTGATTTGGAAGAAGCTCTTGAAAGCTTATTATTTTCAATAGTAATTTTCCTTAAATGAATGTAAATGATATTTGTAGAAGAGGTAATGTCTGTAATGAATATAGAATTACTTTTTACATAAAATCTGGAATATTTTTCAGAAAAGAATGGAATACTATCTATTGTTTCATTCTTCAGCTTGAGTAACAATAGCTTGTTTGTAGTTTGCTTTTTTATGGTATAATATGGCTTGTTGCAACCTGTCAAAATACTCAACACCAAAAATATACCTATCCCTAGTAGTTTATTCATTTGGATTAACTTAAAAGTTTATGATAGGCAATTAAAGAAAACAAACTTTGAAAAATGTGCCTATCTCCGCATACTTCATTTTTCAATATCCAGATAAATTTTCTTGATAATCTATTGATAGTGTTGTTTTAGCTGGAAATTAGCGAATAGAAATAGTATTTATCTCAATATTCCCCTTAGATTTTCAAATTTTAAATAGAAATTTTGCTAGATTTAAGAATACACTCTTAGTAAGCGAAACAGGGTTTTCACATGCCGTTATTACATTTCTTATTATCTGCGCTGGAAGATGCCGTTATGGCTTTTGACATCAGCAGCAATCAATACCTGTTCATTAGTCCTGCAGTAGAGGGGATTACCGGGTATAGTGAGGCTGACATGAAGCAGCAGCCCGGTTTATGGGAAAAAATCATAGACCCACTGGATCTGAATGAAGTAGCCCGTAGTACACAACAACTGACACAATCAGGAGAAGTCAAACTCACACACCGTATTATCAGTGCAGACGGTACCTTAAAATGGGTACAGGTAAAAATGGTGCGATTTACACTGCCAGATACCCAACATGAAGTTCTGATGCATATTATTCGAGATGTGACAGATATCTTATTTCATAGAAGAGAATCGCAAAAAAAGATCACTTTTCTTGAGTCGGTCATCAATGCGGGTCCCGCACTATTGTTTCGTATCAATCCGGACCAGGAATATACATTTGTGAATGATACCTACACCCGGGATTTCGGACAAAAAAAGTCGGATCTGATTGGAAAGAAAATATCAGACTTCTGGCACCCCGATGATGCTGGAAAGGTGAAAGAAATTTATCAGGAAGCAAAAAACAAACCTGGCCAGGTAATCCATATTACCCACAGAAGATGGGACAAAGACCGAAAGATCCATTGGCTGGAATGTGATATTGTGGGAGTCAAGGACGAATTTGGAGAGGTAAAAGAAATTCAGGGAGTTGGACTGGATGTTACGAAACAACATCTGATTCAGATGGAGATAAAGCGAACCAAGGAAACACTGGAAGCGCTGATCAATAATACAGAAGACAATATCTGGTCTGTAGACTGTGACAGACGTATTCTGTTTGCCAACAAAGCCTATAAAGAGTTTGTTTTCAGAATATTTCAGGTTGAGATCCAGTCGGGTATGCAGTTGCATGAACGGATCAGTGGTAACGAACAGCAACAGTACATAGAAAAATACAAACAGTTATATGACAAGGCATTTAAAGGTAATTCCTTTCGTGCCTACAACGAGTTTACAGATCCCACTACACAGGCTAAGATCATTCAGGAAGTGGGCTTTAATCCAATTTACAATGAAAAAGGCCAGGTAACAGGCACAGCCTGTGTAGCTCGTGACGTGACAAAACAACTGGCTGCTCAAGACGAAATCAGACAACAAAATGCACGTCTGCGGGAAATCGCCTCCCTAAGTTCACACGAACTAAGAGCGCCTGTGGCTACTATTATGGGTCTGATCAGTCTGCTGGATGAAGAGGATGTCAGCGATCCGGAAAAAAAACATGTAATTGCAGATCTAAAAACAAAGTCCATGCAGCTGGACGAAGTGATTCATCAGATTGTCAACACAACATTTATCCCGCAGAATCCTTTATAAAGGAAAGATACTTCCCATCAATTGCAACCCATCAGATAACTAATTGCATAAAAGCAACCATTTTCTGAGTAACTTTGTGTAACAGCAGAAGTGGCGCAATTGGAAGACGCACTCAATACAGTTCTGAAAGGATGACCCCCAATGGGGGGTTGGTGGCACGACTACCCTTATTAGTATAGTTGCAGGTTCAAGCCCTGCCTTCTGTTAAAAACAAGCCCAAACTTCCATGTTGGGCTTGTTTGGTTTTCAGCATGTCCACATAACAGGTTTGATGGTATTTTCCACTTATTCACCTTTGAATGAATTGGGTTATTCTTTATCTCATACCTCCAGACGCTGCTATTTTTTCTCCCGTAATCCAGGCAGCCTCATCGGATGCAAGAAACGCTACAACCGGAGCCACCTCTTCCGGCTTGCCAACTCGACCAAGTGGAGTGGCAGCAAGCAAGGCTTGTTCAATAGCTGAGCCTGCCAGACCCAGTGCTCGGGCTCCTTCCGTATCTGTATTGCCCGGAGCAACTGTATTGACCCGAATGTTACGTGGTGCAAGTTCTCTGGAAAGGGAAATAGTTAATGCATTTAAAGCAGCTTTGGTAGATGCATACAAGCTTGTATACGGGCCTGGATTCTGACCTGCTACCGAACTGATATTGATAATGCTTCCACCTGCTGGAGGAAAATAATTCAATGCCTGTTGAATAGTAAGGATCGGGCCCAATACATTTGTGTGGTACTGCTGTTGAAAATCAGTTTCTGAAATACTTTCCACTGGACCAAACCGGCTTATCGCAGCATTGTTTACAAGTACATCAACTTGTCCAAACACTTCCTGTACTTTTGCAAACAGCTTTTGTACATCAGCAGATTTAGCTACGTCTGCCTGTACTGCAATGGCTTTTCCACCTTGTGCTGTAATTGTACTGACAATACGATCTGCATTGGTTTGATCACTTACATAATTTACCACAACAGCAGCTCCTTGTGCTGCTAAAATCTGGGCAATGGCTGCCCCTATTCCTTTGGATGCGCCAGTTACAACGGCAATTTTTCCTTCTAGTTTTGTTTTCATGTGATTCTGATTTGTAGAAGCAAAATTAATATCACTACCTTTACGTTAGATATGAGTTTCCCATTGGAAAGTAGTTTCCGCTGGGAAAGTAGGTTCTAATATTGTATGCGAAAAAAGATTTTTATAGACGAAAAGCCGCTCCAGTGTCCAAGCCAGCTAAGGGCTATTCATGATACGATGGATTTGCTGGAGGGTAAATGGAAAATTACCATTATCGGCTGTTTAAGTTTTGGCAATAAACGTTTTATGGATCTGCAGCGCGAGGTGGAAGGAATAGGTTCCAAAATGCTCTCCAAAGAACTACAGGAATTGGAAATCAATGGTTTGGTCAGTCGAACAGTGATGAACACCCGACCGGTCACGGTTGAATATGCGCTCACATCATATGGCCAAACATTGAGACCCATTCTGTGGGAAATGGCAAAATGGGGACAAACTCACAGAAAGAAGATTTTTTCTGACAATGAAGATTTGGAAAGCTAGTTCTGCTTTCTGAAACGTATGCTACAACTGGTAAGCAGGCTTATACATCCCCTGAGCAAGATCTGCTACTTCGTTGAAGAGTGATTTTAGCAGAGTCACATTCTCAGATAGGGTATCCATATCAACACATAAAACAGCATTAATCTTATCTGTCAGATGTGGAGGTTTTATGGTTGATTGTTCCAAGACCTGAATGGCTCTTTTGTCACTGATAGGGTAGAGTTCATTCAGGGCAAACAAGGCGGTCACTATGTTTTTGATTGCTCTCGTGAAACAACCCAGTGTGTTATAGACATCCTGTTTGGCAGCAAAAGAATCACCATGCCAGATGGTAAATTCAGCAGACCATAAAGATTGTTGTACCACCAACTGTTTTAGCTTGGGAGGGTATGTCTGTACTGCTGATTTTAGCTTGGCAATGATGCCTTCCGGGTCATACAACGGAATGCACACCTGAGTTTCTGCCAAAAAGATGATAGAGGAAAAACCATAAGGAGGTTGTTGTTCAAAATGGTTCTCCCATAAGCCTTCCTGCGCATTCTCAATAGTCGTCGTTATCTGTTCGATGTTCTTGTAAAGCAAATCAACTTTTCCATACGCCGTTTTTACCCAGGCACCTCCATTTACCCATGGACCCCATTCATAAAAACCAGTAACTGTCGGGCTACTGTCTTTTGCATATTTCTTTGCGATAGCTTGTATTTCTCTGATATCAAAAGGAGCTTTTTCGTAATAATAGATTCCTATATCCAGATCAGAAGTCTCCGTTGCTGTTCCTGTTGCATAAGAACCACCTAACACAATCGCCTGGACATTTGTAAGACCTTTTAAGTCGTTTACAATAGTGTCTAGTATCTCTTGCTTTTCCTTAGGAAGTATCATCATTGTATGTAATCGAAAAATAAAACACCAGATAAATCAACACTCAAGATATATAACTTCTTGTAAATAAGAATAAAAGAGATGAAAAATGACACATCCCGGATGCAGTATTTTATCAAATATCTTTATGTTGTGTTTAGTTTGTCTCACAAAGTAATTTGATGAGAATTGACGCCAAAAAGTTCTCTGTGCAGAGTTCACCGCATGAAAGGGATTGAGCATAGTTCTATGCAAACTATTTTTTTGTAAGGGCAGCCCAACCTCATCAGTCACCAAACAAATTGCATTTTATTCCGATCACTTTCATTGATGCGCATAACTTACCGCAAATTAAATTTTGACCAGAACTCCGATCATTTTTTCCTTTGCGCATAACTCACCGCAAAAAAGAATTTGATCGGAATTAACCGCAAAAGGTGCTCTACACATACACGATTCCTCCTGAATTTTGAGGAAAAGAATTTTACTTTGATTCCATACATAATGGATCATCTTTAAGAAGCTGCAAGATACCTTCAATCACTAATGGTCGTATAGGTGCGTTGGGAATCTTTTCTCCGCGAGGTTGGCCTTTGGCCTTGCGGGAGGAAGGATTGGAGAAAAGTATCCTTTTTGGGGTATCACGCCGTGGCGTGACAAAAAAGTGCCATGTTGCAAGTAGAATAAAGATCAGAAATTTGAGAAAAGAAAGGAAGGAGGTTGCATATTATCTCATTCTAAATCACATCGGAAATCACTCATGCTATACACAAATAAGCAATGCAAGTAAGAATATCTCTTACTTGCATTTGAAATGATTCTTATTCTAATAACTTATTGGATTTACCAATAGCTATATCTATGTATAGCAGCTGGCACATGCGAATAGCCTTCCAGCTTTGTAGCACGTTCCACAGGCAAACCGGCAGAAGAATATACATAGGTATACAATTCTTTAGAACTAGGTGTTTCCCGATAACCTGGATTATTGGTAAACAATTTAACCCCTGGCAGATAATACTCACTACTGATCAATGGCATCGGATTAGGTTGGCTGTCATAATTACCATAGAGCACATTGTAAGAGAATTTCAGATCCGACTCCTGCCCACTGGCAGCTCCGGAAACCGCAATACGGGTCAGATTGCCATTGGCGTCATAGCTATAGTCATCCACAGTGAGAAAGCCACTGATATAGCTACGCTGGCTTTCACGGATAAGCTTCCCATTGGCATAGGTAAAGTGGTGTCGGTACGATACCTCATTATAGCCATTGTAAGTAACAATCTCTGATACAAGATCTCCGTCATACATGTAAATCGCATACGAAGGATGTTTGGTAAAGTTGAGACGAACAGGACGGCCATTCTCATATACAATGGTATATCCTATGTTGCTATACGAATCATATCCGGTCAGTTGATAGGTAGCATCATAGCTAAGTTTGATTGTACCCATCTGACTCAACAGGTTGCCTGGTCCCTGTGGCTGTTCCGTATCCCCGCTGTCAGTTGGGATTGTGTCCTGCGGAATGGTATCGGATGGAATCGTATCCTGTGGAGATTCTGAATCACATGGCTTGTCTGACGAGTGCTCTGTATCAGGCAGAATAATAGAATCTTTCTTGCAGGATGAAAAAGAGATAGCAGAAAATACAATTGCTGCTATACATAGTACCTTCATAGTTTTCATAAATGTGTAGTGTTAAGTTGTTAACTGTGTGGTGTATTGAATAATGAATTTGGAGGTAAGACAGGAAGCGAAGAAGGATGGTTGCCCGGAGAATAAAAAAAATAAAATAATTTATTGATAGCCAGATTACAGGTTACGAGGCAACTTTTTATGCGGATAAGTCAGCATATACCCGTATCAGGATAAGTAAATTTGTTGACCTACTTAAATTTAAAAAAAAGAATTGCGAAACCGATTGATTGCATATATATTTGCAACCAATCGGTTTCACTAAAACAAACAGGCCTATGCGTAGAGACATTTTTCAAGCCGTTGCAGACCCAACCAGGCGAGCAATTATAGCCTTAATTGCATTACAGGCAATGACACCCAATGCCATTGCCGACAACTTCAACACGACACGACAAGCTGTGTCAAAACATTTACGCATTTTAACAGAATGCGAACTTGTCAAACAAGAACAAAAAGGCAGAGAAATCTACTACTCACTTGAAATTGACAAATTAAAAGAAGTAGACAAGTGGATGGAGCAATTCCGAAAAATCTGGGAGACTCGATATAATCAACTAGACGATGTATTAGTAAAACTAAAAAACAATAAAAATGAATAATTTACTATTTGACTTTACGGTTGACAAATCAACCAAATCTGTATTCGTAACAAGAGAGTTTGATGCCGAGCTTTCACTTGTTTGGGACGCATTTACGAAAAAAGAAATCCTTGATCAATGGTGGGCACCCAAACCGTGGGTTTCCAAAACAAAATCAATGGAATTCAAAGTCGGCGGACGAAGATTTTATGCAATGGTTAGCCCGGAAGGACACGAAAGCTGGCAAATACAAGACTATACGTCCATTAGCCCCAAAACTAACTTCAAATATGTAAGTGTATTTGCAGACAAAGACGAAAATCCTCATTTGCCAGGTTCGAATTGGGATTTGAATTTCAGTGAGCAAAATGGAATAACTAAAGTTAGCATTACTATTTACAACGAATCTCTTGAAAGAATGGAACAGATGATTGAAATGGGTTTCCAGGGAGGTTTCACTATGACACTAAACGAATTGGCAGTGTTGCTGACGACTTTATCAGTAGAGAAGAAATAAAAAATTGCCCATACCAAGGTATTGCCCAAAGCGGGGGACTGAACCGCTTCGATTGGAGATTTCGCACAAGGTTCAACTTTTGTTGTTCAATTGAGCTTTTGTGGTAAAAACCCCGCCTTTGGCAATACTTAACCGCCCTAACACCCGCTAATCCTTCCACAGACCTTGCTAAAGCGAATTGCCTCACCACAAAGGGATTGGCCTTAATTAGGGTATGTTAACAACTGACGAGGCTGAAGCGAGGAATATCACACTAATTTGCTTTATTTTCTGAATGGTTTCCCCTGCAGAAATCCTTCTTTGTAATCCTTTTAATAAGCAGGTGCCATCACACCCAATCCAGTCTCTCTGCAATACTTAAAAAATTTCAAAATAAAAAATCCTCTCAGGCAACCGTTCATTGACAGATTCTGTCTTCTCTCACAGAAAGCATTTGTGCGTGTCTGGAATTTACTAAAATTGTCAAGTATAATGAAAAGGTCTTTGCGCCGTCTGGGAGCCCTGACGGGAAGTCTTGTACTCTTGTTTTTATTGGGAGGGTGTACAACTCCGGAAGATATAATCCCCGGATCAACTGATAACTTCGAGTTATATGAGGATGATGTCTATGCCTTTGGTGGAGGTGGAATTATACGGATGGATCCACTCGGAAATGATAGCCTGAAAACAGCTGTTACTGTTACCTTTGGTCAGCCCGTTCATGGCACACTGAGTGTACAACCCGATGGTGATACCTATTACCAGCCTGATACTGGATTCTTCGGAACAGACAGCCTGACCTATCAGGCCTGTAGTGAAAGTACCTGCAAAACACAAAAAATACGACTTCATATAGAAGTCCCTCTGGATCCCAATAACTGTACCAATGTTGTGAGGGCAGACTCTCTGCAAACAACCCGAAATACACCCAAAGGTATCCGGATATTTGAAAATGATATTATCTGTCCAATGGCTGGCAGGTCTGTCTATGCACCGAAGCTGGGCACATTTCGTACCATTGAGTATGCAGGTAGTTATAAGAACACCATTTATGTATACCAGCCACCGAAAGATTTTACTGGTGAAGATTCGTTTCGTTATCGGGTTTATCCGGACCAGAATTACAATACCTATCTGGAGGTGATTGTAAAGGTGAAAGTTAACTAATACCAGCGGAATCGAACCAACTATAATAGCAACATTACTCCTTTTTAACTTTAAACTACGTGCATTCAGAACAGGAAATCATTGTGGGATGTCAGCAGCAAAAACCAGCTTTCCAGGAGAAGCTGTATCAGCTCTATTCCCGTAAGATGATGGCTGTCTGTATGCGGTATACACGGTCCCGATTTGAGGCAGAAGATATATTCCACGAAGCCTTTGTCAGGGTGTTTGCCAACATTCGCACATACAATGGAGGTTCTTTTGAAGGATGGTTACGACGTATTTTTGTAAATACTGCGATTAACCATTACCACAAAAACCGTAAATACCAGGATCATCTTGACTATAGTCTGGTAGAAGAAAGCTCTCCGGCAGAGGATGATATAGTAAGCCAGATCAACAGTCAGGAATTGCTGGCACTCATCAATCAGTTACCAGAAGGGTATCGACTGGTATTTAATTTATATGTAGTAGAAGGGTTTACCCATCGTGAAATTGCCGATATGCTCCAGATTGCCGAAGGAACTTCCAAGTCCCAGCTGGCAAAAGCGAAAAATTATCTAAAGGATCTTTTGCATAAATATTCAATCTCTGAGAAATGCTGAACGAAAAAGAACTGGAAGAAATCCGTCGCAAAATGATGGAACTCGAAGAGGAGCCCCCTGTACAAGGATGGGCATCCATTCAGGCAGAGATACAACCTAAGCGTCGCTGGCGTCTGTTTGGCTGGCTGGCAGTACTGCTGTTGGTCACAGGAACAGTTGCTTTGCTGATAAAGTATAGAGATCATATCTCACTAAACAAACCTGCTCCTGAAATGGCAGGAAATAATCGTCCGGTAACAGAGTCAACTCATAAAAACAATAAAACTCAAAATACAGAATCAGCAGATACACCATCTTTACATATATTATCCACTCAACAAGAAAAGGTAGCATCAGCAAACAGAAAACCTATACGATCTGTTAATAAACCAACTGTAACTATTTCCAAATCTAAAAACAAGACTAAACCATCAGATACATCCGGAGAAGGAAGTACTATGGGTAAGGATCTCCCTAAAACACAAAAAACAGTTACCAGAACTCAGTTATCAGAATTACCTGTTGATTCTCAATCAGACGATCTGCTAATAGTAGCCAATACAGCCAGAGAGAAACTGTATCGTAAACGAGGTAATTCAGTCCGAAGACCGGATGCAAAGGTTTTGAATGAACCAGTACGTACAGCCGTCACACATTCTATAAAACAGGGTACTCCTATTCAAAAAGATAATGACTTCAGAAAAGGAACAGGTAGCGATTCTGTTGAACTGTCTGTGCCTTCTATCCATTCCCTGGCATTCCGGGATATTACACTTCAACAAACCGGAGCCGTTAGACTACCTGCTATTACACCAAGATTTCAACCTGACAGTATACCACAAGCAGAGTCTCCGATTAAACCTACTATTCCCTCTGAAAATAGAGCTGGATGGTCTGTCGGTCTGTTTGTCGCACCACGTTATACCTTCCGAACATTTGTTCCATCCACCTCAGATGATATTGTGATCATCCGGATGAATAATGCTAACTCTTCTCTCAAAGATCGTCTGGAGTATGTATGGGGGCTGAATGTTCGCAGAGACATTACGAAGAGATTTTCAGTGGAAAGTCATCTGATGGTATCTCAACTTAGTGAGAAGCTAGGCTATTCCTACAGAACAGATCACATTGAGGAACTTATTCGTACAGTCACTGGCACCAATCAGGTTACGGTAACACCCGTATATGAAACTGGACAAAGACAGGTAGTAAGCGATTATACCTATAGCGGACTTAGAATAGCTGCTACCTATTATTTTAAGGCGAGTGGACGCCACCGATTGAATCTGACAATGGGGAGTGGTGTCAATCTGTTACTCAAAGGCCAGACTCGTCAGTATGTAAACGGCCAACTGGATCAAATCACTACTTTTCCTTCAAAAGAAAATGTATTAAAGCAGGTAAACTATACTATTCTGGCGGGTATTGGCTACAATTACATGCTGAATCGCAACTACGAATTAACGATCATGCCTGCATTTAATTATTCGTTGGAATCTACCTATACTCAGCAAGCTCCATTTGGATTGCGTCCCTATTCGGTAGGAGTTCACTTACAACTAATGCGAAAGCTGGGTAAATAGAGCATATAAACAGAGTATGTAATTGGTATAAATCTGTATCACCCAAAAATAATTCAGGTTTATACCAATAGATTCTACTACTTGCCCGGCGTGAAATTACAGCAAGATCAGAGTATCTTTTAGAGCTATTAAAAAACGTATACTTGCTGGATATGTCTATTGTATCAGTGATCTAGTTTACCTGGAGGCAGATAGCCCCACCGTTCCAGTTCCTCCAGGGCTTTGATGTGCTTGCAGACACCATTGGTAAGTAATACAATCCGATCACTGATGTCTATAATATTCCGGTAATCATGATCTGTTATGATAAACCCTATATGAGATGTGTACTTACGAATCAGGTCCATAATCGTTTGTCTGTATATTGGCTCCACATAGGAAAAAGGCTCATCCAGCAAGATAAATTTGACATCCATACTAATCAACAACAGCACCTCAAAATACCTCCGTTCACCCCCCGATAATTCAGAAACCCGTTTGGTATAAAGGCTTTTTACCCTTTCATCTGACAGTAGTGTGGCTTTGCCAGAATTAGTGTGAATATACAAATCTATGATTTTTTTCAGTGTCAGGCTTTGAGGCAAAAAACCGTGTTGTGGTAAATAAGCTATCAGATGGCCTTCCTTATACGGATGGGTATATACCTGTTTGTTGATCCGGATACTTTTGTTTTCTGTTTCCAGGGTTCCAAAGATAATCTTTAACAGTGAAGATTTCCCACAGCCATTTCTCCCCAGAAGACCCACTATATCTCCTGTGCAGCATTGCAGGTAACAATCTGTTACGATGTTTCTGGAACCAAAAGAAAGCATAATGCTATCTACCTCCAGTACATTTTTTAGAGAGGTATCATTTGCCAGATCAGAAGAAAGCATAAGCAGATTAGTAGATTAATACCGAATGATATACCTATGAGAAGAGACTTTGAAATGCCTTGATTAAAATAAAAATAATATTGATTGGCATACCGGAGATGGAAGAAGAGGACAGCCAGAACAAAACCAAAAATGCTGAATGACACAATAAAGAAAGGAATACTTTTTAACAGAATGCCTATTAATCCAGAGAAGGGAAGGTTAACAAACGTTATTGTTTTGTAGTACTGCCAGACCATACGTAAGGTCTGTAGGTTTCGTAATTGGTTCATCACATTTCTGACAACAAAGATTATAGCTCAAAACACTGATTCAATATACTATAACAAGCCTGAATTGGGTTTCAGATTAGATTTCTGAGAACAACAATAAACATACCAATTTTAGCTTTTAATGAACATGTTATATTTTAAGATGTTGAGATAGGCAAAGACCAAAAGTCTTTACTCTATAATTGTGTAATATAAGTACACAAGAAGGTTATTCCCCAAGTAAGAATAGAGCAAATATGCTGACGGGAAAGGCTCGGATAAATCCAAGGTTCGTTATTTCAATTGTCAAATAGTAGAAATATGCACAGGAATGATAGATTAACGAATCACAGTAATTACTTTTTTATCAGCAGCATTACTACCAACAAGGATATAATTTCCCATAGGAACCAGGTTACCAGACTCATCGGTAGCGTCCCATTCGGAAGGCGTAGAGAGGGTTTTGAGAAGCTGTCCGTAACGGTTGTAGATTTTTACTACCCCCTGAGAGGGAATGTAAAAGGCATCAGCTACCCCATCCCCATTGGGAGAAATGACAGGAACACAATCTGTTGGAGTGCTTACATTAATAGTTGTACTGGCTATTTGCTGACATTGTAGTGCATCTGTTACAATTAATTCATAACTGCCAGGTATCAGATTGTCAAACCGATTGCCAACAGAGGTGATTGTCTCATTGCGACTAGTTTCCCGTAAAGCCAAACGATAGGGCTTAGTTCCACCTGTAATAGTGGATATGTCAATTTCCAAAGTGCCTTTTTGTTTCTCACAGGTAGCATCTATAAACGTAGTCACCAATTGTGTCAGATTGATACCAGGAGCAATAGAAACACTTATCTGTTGCTGTGTAAGACACACCGGAGATGAAAACGTAATTGTATAATTACCTGGCTCACTACGAGTCACATCAATTACACCCGTAGATTCATTCAAAGTTAACCCCTCTGATGAAGTATAGATCACCTGGCTTACTGAACCTGTAAAAACTGGAGCCTGCAAACCAGCATCTTTACAAAAAGAACCACTGTTATATCGAATTGTACTGGCTGTGCCCTGTAAGGTACTCAACTCACTAATCCCATCCGGTGCAAACTGATTGGTATGACTGATGATACCTCCACTGATATAAGTGACCTGTACATTTTCACTAATACAGTTTGTGCTTTTTTTCCAGACTCTGAATGTAAATACCTCTCCTGTCTTAAATCCCTTGTTTATGCCATCATCCCCATACGCCGTTAGTGCAGCTGGTTGTTTTTGCCACTCGATATAGCCACCACAGGCTTTTACACCCAAAGAATCGTAAAACACACCAATGGCATCTCCTGCTTCCAGTGTTACTCCGTTAACAGTAAGCGGAATGGTGTTTTTGATAAATATCGTATGATTGACACCCGTAGGACGTACTTTCCAGGGTATATTCTGTGCGGTGAGCATACAGCTCCAGCACCAGAATAAAAGTACCCAGATATGTCTGTTTGTCATCTTGTTACACATATAACTTTGAAAAGTTGGCGCAGCCTGAAAGACTGCGCCTGTTTCTTCAATTTGCTTATTTTACAATGATCAATTTACTTCTCAACTGCTGATCACCTGTTTGAATCACACATAGATATTGTCCCGGAGCTAGTTGCCCTACCGATAGTGTAGACTCTTGCAGTGAATTTTTCTGTACTTCCAGCACTTTTGTACCCATCAGTGTATAGATACGAACGGTAGCCGGACCGGTTTGTTCAGTCAATGTCCGTATCTGAACGCTTTCTCTGGTTGGATTGGGATACAGCGTAAGCAACTGTGAGTTTACCTTGTCTCCTGTATGCAATGTAACCTGGCTGGCAACCTGTATTGAGTTAGAGGCATAAGTTCCATTCCCTTTTTTATATGTTGTGGACACTTCTACTTCCTGCTGACGATCCTGTTTCCATACTTTCAGATTAAATGGGGTATTGGCCTGCATTTTTTCATTTTCCCAGATGGTTACAATCAGGTTTTCGCCAGTATACTGTCCGGCTCCTGCCAGTGTTCCCTCTTCTGTATAGACAGCTACCTCATCCCCTGCTACCAGCACCTTAGCAAGAATTTCGGTTGGCAATACAAGCAACGCATTGTTAGCTGTGGTAGTTACAGGCAAATCATAGTGAGTGGTACTTTTCTCTCTGGCTGCACTTGCTCCTGTTCTCATGCCTGCCAGTGAAGGATAGCGAAAGTCAGGAATGGCTTTGTTCATCGAAACCTTATAGGCCAAACCAGGTTTCAGTGTACCTATCTGATCAATAGGAGGATTTATAATATGAGAAGGCAGGTAGTTATAGGCGACTACATTCACTGAGCCTACCGGATATTCGTTGCTCTGCACAAAGGTAACGCTGTTCTCAATTGAACTCAATGCAGCGGTAAGCGAAACCGGATTATTACCAAAGTAAGGCAGAAAATACGGATAGGTAGTATAAGGGATGCTTATAGGTGTTTGCGGATCAATCTTTTTACCACAAAGCGTTAGCACCTCTTCCTGTGCTACCAGTACTTTGTATCCTTCCAGAATATTCCAGATGCCATTGTTGATGCCGTTCTGAGGAGCATACAATATCTTCCCGGCTGCATCTTTTACCAGAATATTCTGAATAGATCCGAAAATAGTTTTCATAGTTGTATCTGCGGGCTGAACATTCAGTGAAATCAGGTTCCAGCCCTTGTGTAAAGCTATGACCTGCTGAACACATGGTGCCACTGTGTGTAAAGCAGCAATGCTACTAAGGCCATTGGCTGCATAGCTACCTGTGTGGGTATAAGGACTTGTTGTAGTGTAGGTAGCCACTACCTCTATTTCTTTCTGGTCAGAAGCTCTCCATACTTTTAGAACAAACGATTCACCTGTTGTAAACCCGTTTTTAGGAGTGGCGGTTGTTCCCCAGGCATTCAGTACCTGATTAGCTCCGGTCCATTTTACCATTCCTCCATTGATCTTGTTTCCGGCATTGTCAGTAAAAAACACACCAATATAATCTCCAACACTCAGCGGACTGCCTTCAATAGAAGAAGTCAGTGTGGCAGGCAGCACAATCAGGTGATTTTCCCCTCCGCCAATTACAGGTGTCCAGGGACCGTTTGATTCTATCTCAATCGTAACATGATTACTGGTTAGTGTATCGTTAGGATAAGCAGGGTTGGTTACTTTAGCTGTGTATACTCCGGCATTTGCCAATGTCAGAGACGAAAATACCAGCTTGTTGGTTTGTGTGGTTGCTACCAGTACTGCATTTTTATACCAGCGGTAGGTACTTGTTGAAACGGTATCATCTACATCCAGGTCAATAGTATATGCATCGCCTTGTTTCAACTTGATCGTTTTTGCAGACCCGATTTCACCCTGGTTATAACTATAAAAACGATTGTTTCCATTTCCATTTCCTTTTTTCAGCAGTTTCTCACGGGTAGGTACCAGTGTCAGTAAGTCATCAAAAGTTAGCTGGTTGCCCTGGACAAAAAGTTGTTCCATATTCAGATGAGAGATATCTGGCAGAGAGGTAAATTTGTTATGGGCCAAACGCAGATACTGCATGTCGGGATAGTTAGTCAGATCTGGCAATGAATCCAGTTGATTGCTTCCACAGGAGATAAAGCCAAGTTTCGTATTGGCTGAAATATCCGGAAACTCAGTGAATTGATTTTGTGAAAAGTCAATTCCCCATAACACAAGATTGTGTGATAAATCAGGTAATGAAGTTAGCTGATTGCCATGACATTGTAGCACGTCCAGTTGAGTAAGAGCAGCAAGAGAAGGCAATTGTGTTAGTTGATTGTAGGATACATCCAATGTAACCAGATTTTTAAAATCGGATAGATCAGGCAGAACGGTTAATTGATTACTGTCGCATTGAATCAATGCCAGACGTGATTTGACAGGCAACGAGAATGCAGGAAAAGAGGTAAACTTGTTTTTTCCAAACCTTAGAAAAACCAACTTGGGAAGTGACGATAAGTCTGGCAATGAACTGATCTGATTGGCAGAGCAATTCACCTCGATCAAGGCTGTATTCTGGGAAAGAGCAGGAAATACAGTAAATTGATTCCGGGAAAAGTCAAGGCTTTTTAAATTAGTGAGCGGAGAAAGATCCGGTAAAGAAGTAAGCTGATTTCCACCACAGCCCAGAAAATTCAGTCCTGTGAAATATTGAATGCCCGCTAGATTCGAAATCTGGCGATTGTAGCAGAAAATTGTATCGATAGTAGCGGCTTCGGCGACAATCAATTCACCACTGGAAGTTAGGGTATGGGGAAATCTGTCACGCAGGTATTGACGGAAGTTCGCATCCGGAATGGGTACAGTTTGGGCAAACACCGTTTGAGCACTGGCCAGAAACAGAATCATTACACACAAAGCAGCAAAGATCTTTCTGTTTAGTGACCGGATCATATCACTCGTGGTAGAGTAGAAATCCCTCATGTAGTTAGTTTTCATTGAATGACTGATAAAAGTTTGAGTAGTAGTGTATGCTAGTACTACATCCTTTCTCTTTTGAAAGTAACCCCTGTATTTTATTTATTTTTCTTCCTCTTCTTCTTTTTCTTCTATCTTCCTCTTTTTCAACATATAAAAGCTAAGTGTAAACTCGTATGAATTAAAGCGGGCCACCAGTCTGTTGGGTACAGGTGCCGTATAAGAAAAAGCTGTCTTGACATAGCCTCCCAACACAGGCAACCGTTCAATCCCTGCCAGAATACTAAAATTCTCTTTATACTTCATCGATACGCCTGCCATAAACAAATCATTTAGTACTAGTCCCATATTACCCTCCCACAAAGTCTGGTAGGCAGGCACATGCCGTATCAACAAAGCCGGATATAAGCTTACCTGCGAACTAAGAGGAATATGTTTGCGAAGACTTAGTGTGTAATATCGTTTCAATCGGGTAGTTTCCTCAATGGGTCGGAGCTTTCCTTCTGTCAGCTGGTTGACCGATACCCCTATATGTCCGTTCTGTTTGTCGAATAGCCACAAACCCAGTCCCGCATCGGGTGTAGTAGCTGACCCAGAAGAACTCACACTGGTTCCGGATACGGTATAGGAAGCAAAGCCTACAGAGGCACCACTGGCAAGAAATAGTTTTTCGGAAAGGCGAACCTGCAGGCTATACAATGCATACATCCGGTTGCGACTCAGATACTGTCCTTCTTTGTCCCCAATGAAGTTAAAGCCTACCACATGGCGCGGAAAATGCTCTTCTTGTGTATTGGAGGATGTAAGTTTTAGCGTGGCATTGGCATAATGTGTATAAATATCACTCCATGCATTGGTATTGAACTGCCTGCCGATAGTGACAGCCATATCTGATTCTGTAGAAATGCTGGCTGGATTAATTAGAAAGTAGTTGTTAGTGAATTGGTTGAAAGGAATTGGCACACCAATTACCTCCTGGGCATAAGTTTGTATACAGAGCAGAAACAGGACAATGCACGCCCAGATTGCCTTCATAAAAAAAATCTTTTGTTCACAAAATGACTAAACCCTATTGCGGGTGAAGGTATTACAAATAAAACAATAGAAAGTAACCCTTTTGAAGAAAAAAAAGTAAAAAATATCTGAATGTAGTATTTGCACTACAATCTATCATTTTTTGAAAAAGATTAGATTCATGGGTTACTTTTACTTTTTGTATGTGTAGTACCTCTATACAACTACGCTCATTAGTGAATTATTCAGACAAAGAAATACTTCAGGCTATTCGTTCCGGAGAGGATGACAAGGCATTATCAGCCTTGTATAAGAATCTGCTGCCCAAAATAAAGAGCCTGATCCGACAAAATGGAGGGGGGCAGGATGACGCACTGGATATTTTTCAGGATGCCATTCTGATCTTCTATAAACAGGTAAAGATGAACTCTTTTAATGAAGCCTACTCTATTGCCGGCTTTGTCTATACCATAAGTCGCAACCTGTGGATCAATCAGGTAAAACGAAAAAAACGAAGCATAGAAATAACAGATTCCCAAATACCCCTGGAATTGGATGACAACATGCTGACTCAGCTTATGACAAAGGAACGGGAAGACCTGGTAGTCAAACTACTCTCTTCACTGGGAGAGACCTGCCATCGGTTACTGACCTATGTTATCTTCCATCGTTTATCGATGAAGGAGATCAGCCAGAAAATGGAGTTTAGTTCAGAAGACGTTGCTAAGACAAAGCATTATAAATGCAAGCAACGACTTATTCAATTGGTAAAAAACACGCCGTATACACAGGAAATACTCAGAGGATGAACACAGAAAACGAACGTATTGACTGGATTGAAGCCTATCTTTCAGATAGCCTGTCACCTGAGCAGAAAGCTGCTTTTACACAACAACTTCAGACAGACCCTACACTGGCCGAGGAAGTGGAACTCCACCGGATGGCAAATGACGTTATTATAGATCATGCCTTGCTTGATCTGAAGACCAAAATGATCACTCAATACCGACCTCAGTATCAGCAAACGAACTACTTAGGAGGAAAACGAGGTAGCATCTGGCTGGTTACAGGTATTGTGGTACTTTCGGCATTGGTAGCAAGTATAGTTTATTTCAAAAGCCAGTCCACATCTGGCTCAAAAGAGATAAGTATACAACCTATTCCTCAAACGGAAAAACCTGCCTCACTGCCAACTGAGATTGTACCAGAACTAAGTACATCAAAGCAAAAAGAGATTCAGGATAACACAGAAAAGAAATCTGTACCAAATCCTGCTGTTAGCATTAGTAAAAATAATTCGATTAAGACAAAAGATTCAGCGTTGGTATCTACTCCGGTATCGGTTATACCTGCTCCAGTAAAGGAACCTGTAAAACCACTCGAAAATTCTGTTACCAAAGAAGCCGTTAGTCATACGCCTGCTAAGATAGTTTCAGAAGGGTCCAAGGAGACAGAGGTAAATTGTGCAGGCATACAATTTACGGTAGCCGTTCAGACAGAAGAAAGCTGCTCAGATGGCTCTACGGGGAAAATTATCTGTGACTTGACCTCGATAAAAGGTGGCACACCACCGTATCAACTGTCTATCAATAAAGGCGCCTCCTTTCGGAAGACACGTCAGTTTGACTACCTCTCACCCGGTATGTACTACCTCACGATCAAAGACGCCAGTGGATGTCAGTATACATTGAAGGATGGCATTGAAATCCAGGCCAAAGATTGTGCTGCTCCTGAGGAATATGCCTTTTCTCCTGATTTGGGACAGGTATGGACCTTTCCGTTTGGGAATGACACAAAGGGTACCCTACACATCTTTAACAGAGAGGGTGTATTGGTGTATCGCACAGAAATTCATAATGGATTTCCAGGCGAATGGAACGGGCAAGGGAATCAGGGGATACCTGTACCAATGGGACAGTACCGGTTCTTGTTTGATGAAGGAAAAGGAAAGCAGACGCAGGGTAGTGTTTCTGTGTTACGATAATAACTTTTGGTAGACTGAATTATAAATGTGAACAGAGCTTATGTTGTTTTGTATAGGCTCTGTTCTTCGTTTTTTTATATTCCCTTTCATTGTTCTTAAACAGGCTTCCTCATTTTTTGCTTGTTTGTATTTAATGTTAGTTTAAAATCCAGAACATTTCCCTTCTTATCGCCTTGTCACTTTTTTGCTTGCCCAAAAAAGTAACCAAAAAAGGGCACCTTTTCCCGATCCTTCAGCCCGCAAGGCCAAAGGCCAACCTCGCGGGAAAAGGAAACCCAACGCACCTACACCACCTTCCATTATTGAAGTAGCCATTACTCTCTTTGTGACATGTGCTGGTTGAGATTATAAGGAATAACCAATAAATAATCTATGATCATCTAGCTACAAAGAGATCTAAGATTCCTTAAATCGCGAACCGTTGTAGCTGTGCGTTAGCAATCTTTCTGTCGCGAGGAAAGCCCATGGCTTTGCGCGGGGGAGATTCGGCAGAAAGTGCCCTTTTTTGCTCACACACAAATCTGGCTCACCAAACTCTCGTTTGGTGCCCTGTTTTTTGGGCAAGCAAAAAATGAAGAGGCTTGTGGAAGAATTATGCAGGGGATAATGAACTAACTCAGGAAAAGACAAGTAAAAAAATGAAGAGATCTCAAGAAGGATAGTAATCACAAATCTGAAATAACATCAGAAGCAATAAAAAACAATAGAAAAAATACTTTAAAAAACTTATCTCTACTAAATCTATAGATTTATAAATAATTCTACTAACTTGCTGCCGCACAGACAATCAGCTACTGTTTTTTTTTAACACTTAGCCAAAATTTTAACCCTAAAAAGAAATACAATGAAAAAATCATTATTGGTAACTTTCCTGGTTTTCATAGGGATAGCCAATGTATTTGCTCAGGAAACCATTTCCGGAGTTGTTAAAAACAGCAAAGGCGGAGGCGTAGCTGGCGCCAATGTAACAATCAAAGGAACCAACACCCATGCAGCCGCTGATAGCACGGGAGCCTTTAAAATAACTGCCAGCAAAGTTCCTTTTACACTTCGTATCAGTTCTGTCGGTTATCGTTCCCTGGAGGTTCAGGTAGCTGAAGTATCCGCAGCCCCACTGGAAATAAGCCTTGTGGATGACAATATCCTAAACGAAGTAGTTGTGACCGCCCGCAGACGCAGCGAAACAGCACAGGAAGTACCTATTCCTATCTCTGTAGTAGGTGGAGCTGTAGTGGAAGAAACGGGTGCATTTAATGTGAACCGTGTAAAGGAACTGGTACCTACCGTACAGCTATATTCCTCCAATCCACGTAATACGACCCTTAACATTCGTGGAGTGGGTTCAACCTTCGGACTTACCAATGACGGTATTGATCCAGGTGTAGGTTTCTATGTAGACGGAGTTTACTTTGCCCGTCCGGCAGCCACTACACTGGACTTTATTGACATCGAACGCATTGAAGTATTACGTGGCCCACAAGGAACGCTCTTTGGAAAAAATACAACAGCCGGTGCGTTTAATATTACCACCCGTAAACCCAGCTTTACACCTGGCGCCAGCTTTGAGGTCAGCTATGGAAATTACGGCTACATTCAGGCAAAAAGTGCGGTGACAGGGCCTCTGGGTAAAAAGTTTGCTGGTCGTTTATCGTTTTCAGGAACACAGCGGGATGGTACAATCTATAATGTAGTCTCTGAGAAACACATAAATGATCTGAACAACCTCGGTTTCCGGGCACAATTGCTTTATATCCCAAGTTCTACCGTACAGATTACACTGACTGGTGATGCATCACGCCAACGTCCTGAAGGCTATGCACAGGTAGTAGCAGGAGTAGTACAAACTCAGCGTGCGGCTTATCGTCAATTTGATCAGATTATTGCAGATCTGAACTATCAGCTGCCAAGCCGCAATCCGTTTGACAGGAAGATAGACCATAATACAACCTGGCGTTCTGGCAATGATCTGGGGGGTGTTGCATTGAATGTTGAAGCTTCAATCGGATCAGGTACATTGACTTCTACTACAGCATGGAGATACTGGAATTGGGATCCATCCAACGACCGTGACTTTACAGGGCTTCCTGTATTGACATTGTCACAGGCAACTTCCAAACACCAGCAGTGGACACAGGAGGTACGTTATGCCGGTAATGTGACGTCTAATCTGAGTGGTGTCATTGGTGCCTTTGTCATTGGACAAGACCTGAAAACAGATCCTTACCACATTGAAGAATCTGGTGCCGCACAGTGGCGTTTCTCTCAAAGTACTACCAGTGAGAAATGGAAAACCCCTGGCCTCTTTGATGGGTATGGTATAAAGACCTATTCCCGACTGAAAACTTTTGGCGCTGCCGTATTCGGACAATTGGATTGGGCTATTACTCCGACCATCCATGTGCTTCCTGGCTTACGTTATAATTATGATAAGAAAGAGGTTGACTTCAACCGCCAGACCTATGGAGGGCTACAGACCGACGATCCAGACCTGATAGCTTTAAAGAGACTGGTATACACAGATCAGGCATTTAAGGCAGATGTGGATGAGTCTAACCTATCAGGTCAACTGACAGTAGCTTACAGACCTAATAAAGGTATCAATGCTTTCGTGACTTACTCAACCAGCTACAAACCGGTAGGGGTTAACCTGGGAGGCTTGCCTACTGACAAGGGAGAAATACTAACTAATCTGGCACGTATCAAACCGGAATATGTAAATCACGTAGAAATTGGTATCAAGACAGCTCCAACACCACAGTCGTCATTAAATCTCGTATTCCATAACACGGATATCCGTGATTACCAGACTCAGGTACAAACAGCAGAAGTGGGTGTAAACCGGGGCTATCTGGCTAATGCGGATAAGGTGCGTGTGTATGGTATTGAGCTGGATGGAAATATTCGGGTAGGTTCTCATTTCTCTCTATATGGTGCGGCTGCTTATACTATAGGAAAATACATTTCCTTCCCGAATGCACCTGTACCTCTGGAAGAAACAGGTGCATCGTCTTCCTTTAAAGATATTTCTGGTGGAGAGTTACCTGGTATTTCCAAATGGGCAGGATCTGTAGGCGGAGAACTTAGTACCGGATCAAAACGCCTCCTTAACCAGGCAGGTAAATTCTTTATCGCAGCAGATGGATATTTTCGTTCTTCGTTCTCTTCTAGCCCTTCACCTTCCCGTTATCTTAACATTGACGGATATTCCTTGTTAAATGCCAGAGCAGGGTTCCGGGCAACAGATGGATTATCTGTTTTTATCTGGTCACGCAACTTACTTAACAAAAATTATTTCGAACAACTACTTCCTGCTGCCGGTAACGCAGGTCATTATGCAGCTGTACTGGGTGATCCTGCTACATATGGCATTACGTTGCGTTACTCTTTATAAGGGATAACGCAATCGTCAAAACCTTCTTAAACAAGCCTTCTGCTCTTTCCTATTTGGAATTGGCAGGAGGCATGTTTTGCTTATTTAAAGCCATAGAATAGACTATAATGGTTCGTTTGATAGAAATTGTTTAAGATGGTTAGCTGGTAAAGGCTACAAAATCTGCTCGTTCAGCTACTTTAAAGGTGCTATTCCGGGTACATAAAATACTAAATTATCAGACCTGAATTTGGTACACATTGCTTAGTAAATGAAACAAAGCTGTATTTATATAATAAGTTGGTTTAGATTCAGCTCTGGGATATTAACACTTTTAATAGAAGCCGCAGATAAAGTACCAGAAGAAGTACTCACTTTCTGGAAAGCAGATCTAACAGACAAAGCCAAAGTACCTTATCGAAGGTTATAACCTTCTTTCAATAAGAAGGTTGAAGATCCTACCTTAGAAATAATTGCTATCCCAAACAAGGGTTTTATCTTACAGAGACCTATTTAAAATGGAGTTTCTCTCAAATAATATGAAATTTATTCTGCTTCTGAGTACAATGGCCTGTCTGATAGTGGGATTTACTACCTGTAAAACCAAAACAGAGCCGGATGTCTATATCCTGGGTATGAATGGCACTGTTTGGAAAAATGGCACAGGAAAACCTATAGCAGAAGGCAAGCTCATAGCAAGAGATTTGTTTGTTGATGGGGATGATGTGTATGTAGTAGGTTATGAAGAGGTAGCAGAGCCTGTAAAAGACACATGCGAATGGCGACCCAACATAAAGCCCAGATACTGGAAGAATGGTAAAGCCATTGCCTTGCCCATTACCAGAGACAAGTCCCTACCTGCCGAAGTGAAGACGCAACGCACCCTTACATCGATCCATGTAGAGAAAGGGGATGTATATGTGGCTGGTGATGATTTTGAAATAACGAATCCTGCCATTTATTCACGTACTGCCAAATACTGGAAAAATGGTAAAGAGATTAGGTTGACAAATGGTGAAAATATGAAATGGGTCAATGCTATTTTTGTCGGCAATAAGGAGGTACATGTGGTGGGGGTTTTGGAGCTAGAACCTCCATTGTCTAAAGCTAGCTCACCAGTGGCCATGTACTGGAAAAATGGTGAGCAGATCAGACTCTCGGGGAAGAACAAAAATGATTTGGTTGCTTCTGTGTATGTTTCTGGTCAGGATGTATATGTAGCAGGATCAGGCTTTGAATTTCCTTCGATAGCCAAATACTGGAAGAACGGGAAGGAAGTTCTGCTAACTGATGGAACAAAAGATGCCTCTGCCAGTTCAGTTTTTGTTTCAGGACAGGATGTGTATGTGGCAGGACGTTATGGAGATAAGGCAGTAATATGGAAGAATGGAAAAATGATTGAATTGAGTGATGGCAGGAGCATTATGGACGCCAATGCCATCTATGTATCCGGAAATGATGTGTATGTAGTAGGAAGTGAACTATCTAAGGCTCTTGATGTAGTAACAGCCAGGTATTGGAAGAACGGAAAACAAATCAAACTTTCTGGTAATATCAATACTGAAGCTATAGACGTTTTTGTAACCCGCCCCTGAACAAGAACGGATAAACTAAAAAGTATATGCTGTAGTATGAATAGATTGGTAGCAGTTACGTTAGCGGCTATCACTTTCGGCCTCATGTTCCGAAATCAAACTACCGCTTTCTGAATTCAGCCGTTTTAAAATAACTGACCGTAAGTGCTCCTCATTTGTATCACCCCAATTTCCCAATGCAGAAATTACAGGAATTAAGGTTTTACCTAATTCCGTTAAATCATACTCTACTTTTGGAGGCACGACAGGATAAATTTTTCGTGTAATCAATTCGTGGTCTTCCAGCTCTTTCAGCTGAATATTCAACACACGCCTTGCTGCATCGGGGATTCGGCGTTGCAATTGACTTGGGCGTTTATGACCCTGATGGATAAACCAAAGCAAACGTATCTTCCATTTGCCGTAAAGGACTTCACCTATCAGATCAAGTCCACAATTCAGATTCGGTAGTGTTTTCCTTTCATACATGTTGCAAGTTAAACGTATGTTCCCATTAGTGCAATAGGGGACTAATTTATCCCTATATGAATCGTAATTCCGTACTTGTGCAAACTGTTTTTACACGCCAATTTTGCCCTTATAAACGATTCTTAACCATGGAACAATTTAATTTCAACAATGAGTTATCAGGCAAGATTGCCTTGGTAACAGGGGGTACAAAAGGAGCCGGAAGAGCCATTGCAGAACGGCTTTTACAAGCGGGGGCAACGGTTATCATTACCGCAAGAAACGCACCGGAAAAAGAAAACAGCCAACTGCATTTTATTGCCGCCGATTTAAGTAAGGCAGACGGAGCACAAAAAGTAGTCAGCGAAGTGCTATCGACTTATGGAAGGCTGGATATTCTAGTGAACAACCTTGGTTCTTCCGAAACACCCGCTGGCGGTTTTGCCGCATTAACGGATAAAGATTGGGAGTCAACCCTGCAAGCGAACCTATTGGCCCCCGTTCGGCTGGACAGAGGATTTTTACCGCAAATGATTGAACGAAAAAACGGTGTCATTATCCACATTGCGTCTATTCAAGGCAAACTGCCTCTACACGATTCTACCTTGCCGTACGCAGCTTCAAAAGCAGGGTTGATCAATTACAGTAAAAGTTTATCGAATGAAGTTACGCCGAAAGGTGTCCGCGTGCTCACTGTTTCGCCAGGATGGATAAATACCACAGCATCGATAGCCTGGTTGGGCGAGATTGCAAGAAATGCAAATAGTACTGTAGAAGAAGCTCAGCAAAGTGTCATGGATGCATTGGGTGGAATACCTTACGGCAGACCCGCCGAACCGGAAGAAGTAGCCGAATTTGTTGGCTTTTTGGTTTCACCCAGAGCCAACTACTTAACGGGAACCAATTTCGTCATTGACGGTGGCACAGTACCAACAATTTAATCTTAATTTAAAAGTGTACAAAAATGACCTTACCTAAAGTAGTAGACGACTTAGTCGCAGCACAGAACACCTTTGATAGTGTTGCCTATGCCAATTGTTTTTCCGAAACAGCGGTAGTATCTGATGAGGGAAAAACGCACAAAGGAAGAAAAGAAATAGAACATTGGATTGCCGATGCCAACGAACGATACAAGGCTGTCATGAAGCCCGTCAGCTTTGAAAAAAACGAAACGGAAAGCCTTTTAAAAGCAGAAGTTTCAGGAACGTTTCCCGGAAGTCCAATTTTAATGACGTTTCATTTTGAAATAGCTGATGAATTGATACAGTCATTGAAAACTACAGTTTAGGCAGGAACAGGAATCATCCAATTTTGGATGTGAGTAAAACCCAAGTCTATTCCTTTTATAAGTGTGGGCTTGGGTTAATTTATGAGAATTAATCTCTCATGATTTGTCTATTGTCACTTTCTTGACTCTTCCCTAGGCTTCTTCATTTTTTGCTTGCCCAAAAAATAGGGCACCAAACGAGAGTTTGGTGAGCCAGATCTGTGCGTGAGCAAAAAAGGGCAAAAAATTCCAAAGCTTCACCCACAGGTCTAACGCTAGGCCCGCGGAATTTTTATCCCTACGCACCTACACCACCACCCGCGATTGAAGTTGTCTTTGCTCTCTTTTCAATTCCTCTGCTTCTCTTTTTCTAAAGGATGTGATATTCTTTTCCTCAAAATCCGGGTTGAAGCATGTTCTTTTTATCATATCAAAGAAAAGTAGATAGAGAATGTCTTGTTGATTTTAGAGATCAATCAGGCTGGATTGAGATTGGGAAACGATTTTGAAAAAGAGCAATCATTTGGATATCCTCTATTTCTATTTCCACATCAATTGAATTGTTCGCACTCCTATCAATAACCATGTTAATACTGTCACTATAATTGAAATAAGTAAGAACGTGCTTAGTGAAGGAAGCATGTCTATAAGACCATGGTTCTTTGCCTTTGGATTAATGCCCCATACACCAACTCCGCCAAAGAATACTTTCTTGAATTGATGTATCATTATCACTAAAACCACGGAGTTTAGTAACAGCAAAATCAGATTTCTCTTTGGGACTTTAAATCCCTGGAAAGCTTCGATTGTAAAGTAAATCATAAACATTCCCAGTATCCCTGCACAAACCAGGTACAAATAATCGTATCTCATTTTTTTTGAATTGTTTAACGACAGGTATGGCATCTTTAACTGATAGATCTCCGAGAACATGAATTGAAGAGTGCATTCACACAAAGTAACTTTAGGCTGTTTCTTTATAAGAAGCTGTATTTAGTCAAATGTGACCTTACAGGTAGGCAACCAGGATTTAATCTGCTCTTTTTGCTCTGTCGAAAGCGGATTATTTTCCAATGATAATTCCTGTAAGTTGGTCAATGCCGCGATTTCTTCTCCAATATGTGGTAGTTCATTGTTTCGTAATGAGAGGGTTTCCAGTTTAACCAGGTAACTGATCTCAACAGGAATAGTCGTTAACTGATTCCCTCTTGCTTCCAGATGAGTCAGTTTCTTCAGTCTTTTTATTGCTGAAGGTAATTCTCTCAGCTGATTCTTATTTATATACAGTCCGGTAAGTCTGGTTAACTTCCCTATTTCCTTAGGCAAAGAACTAATCTGATTATCGTCTATATTCAGCATAGTAAGTTCGCTCAGCTTTCCTATCTCAGCAGGTAAGGAAACTAATTTATTGCTTTCCAAGAATAATCCTGTAAGTCTGGTAAGATTGCTGATGGCAGAGGGTAATTCGGCCAGATGGGTGCGACTTAGATTCAATGTTGTTAGATTTTTTAAACCATGTATTGCAGCTGGAAAAACAACTAACTTGTTTCTGTCTAAATTTAATGTCTCAAGTTCGGTTAAATTAGCCATTTCTAAAGGAATAGCTGTTAGTTTATTGTAACAGAGCCGTAAAGTCTTCAGTTTGGTAGGACCTCCTATTTCTGCGGAAAGCAGAGTTAGTTTATTATAGCTTATATCTAAAGACAAAAGTTCAGTCAGGTTCCCTATTTCCTTAGGTAGTGAAATGAGTTGATTCGAACTTAAATCCATCGTGACAAGTCCACTTAGACCACCTAATTCTCTGGGTAATGAGCTCAATTGATTAGATCTTAAATCTAAGGAGGTAAGCTTACTCAGATTACCTATCTCTGCTGGCAATGACTGTAACTTGTTAAAATGTAGCCGTAAGGTTACTAGATGACTAAGGTTGCCAATTTCTGCAGGCAAGTGCGTGATCTGGTTGCCGGACAAGTCCAGATGAATCAGATTGGTGAGCATTCCGATCTCTGCAGGTACTTCCGTTGCCTGACTACGGCAAATGCTTAATTCCTGTAGATTGATCAGATATTTAATCTGGGGAGGAATAACCTTCCAGTCACAATCTGGCAAACTCACAATTTTTTGCGAAGAAACAAACTGGAATTTTTCTGCTAAAGTCAACTCTGTTTTTATTGAAAACCAACTACATACCAACTCAATATCCCGCGTCAATTCTTCGTAGTTCATTTGTAACGACTGCGCAATAATCAATCCAAGTTCTATACTTTCCAGTTGACCGGAAAATAATAGTCTCATTAGGTTTTCTTCTTTGCTGTGTTCTGGTGACATGGGGAGTTATTCGGTAGAAAAATGGGTTCAGACTCTACAGATAAACATAGGAAAAAAGGGCTTTCAATGCTTGGCGGGTTCCCATATATTATCCGACAAATTGCTATCTGCATCATATGGCTTACCAAGCACTAATTTCTGTATCTCTTTGGTAGATTTAAATGTAAGTGTCTGCCTGTCCTTCCCGTCAGACCAACTGGCTATACTCGAACTTACCTCCTGCTTAGTTCCATCTGTAAATAGAACCGTGAGATGAATGGGTAGCATGCATCCTCCTTTGTTCAGAATGACTACCTTATACTGATTACGTTTCCTGACTACCTGTTCAATAGCTAAATCGGGAGTAAACTTTTCGAAAAACCAGTTTTTCCAGAACCAGTTCAGGTTTTTACCGGAACCTGTATTGAAGCTATAGAAAAAATCATACGGACTCGGATGTTTCCCCTGCCACTGCTGGATATAATAGCGAAGAGCCTTTAGAAAAAGGCTATCCCCCAACATTTCCCGAACGTAATGCAAGCCTAAAGCAGGTTTCAGATCTTTATCGGAATATCTGGCTTTCCCATATAACTGTGGGGTAAGCGTCATAACAGGCACATCCTGATCCGAGCCCGCACTGCTGGTGAAAGAACTTATATCGTATGTATCGGCCAGTGACGGTTTTATCATAGGTGCCAGCGTAAATTCTGACCAGGTTGCCCAGCCTTCATCCATGAAAGAATGCTTGGTTTCGTTACTCCCTACCACAAAGGGAAATAGCGAATGAAAGATTTCATGAACAGTAAAGTAAATAGCCTCATCGGCTTCAAAAGGAAGGTTATTGACCATCATTGGGTATTCCATAGCATCCAATCCTTCAAATATACATTGTGTAGCGTAGGGGAATGGAATACCTGGAAGCGAATAGCTGATGAGTTCTACTGTCTTTCGGGCATAGTCAATGACAGGCTCAAAGGCTTTGTGCTCGGGATTATAGACCACATCCACCCGAGTACGCCTACGCGTGAGTGTATCCACCGTTATACCAGAAGCCTTCCAGATATAGTGATTACTGACCGTAAAGGCAAAATCGGATACGTCTTTGGCTTCAAAACTCCAGGTATTTACTGATTTTTTTTGAGTAACAGCCTCTTTTGTCAGATCCTCTGTCGTAATAATGTCTGTAATGCCATCACTATGGAGAGCAGCCTCAATGCGTTGCTGAATGGTGGGTTGATAGACTTCTTGTGGATTGAGTAGTGTCCCTGTTGCCCAACACTGGTAATTTCCGGGCAGGGTAATAGTGAGCTGGAAATTACAGAAGTCATTGTAAAACTCTTCTTTTCCGGTATAGGGATATTGGTCCCATCCGTCCAGATCATCATACACAGCTATACGCGGAAAAAAATAGGCGATCACAAATGCACCTGAATCAACCTGGCCAGTTCGAACAAATGAAGTTTTGTTCACCACATACGCAAAAGATAGTTTAATCTGTGTAAGCCTTCCTGGATGTATCTCTGTACCTCTGATATACATGTTTGTGCCCCTGATTACCTGATTTTTGGAGGCGATAGATTGTCCTTCCAGTAGCAGGGACTTTATCTCAACGCCATCTGTAATATCGTTAGCTTGAAGTGAAGTACTTCGCATGGACCCTGCTTTGTATAGATTAGGGAAGAGCTTAAATACGAGTTGTTTCAGTGTATCCGGACTATTATTTTGATAAGAGATAGTCATATCTCCTGCCAGTTGTCTTGTAAGGGGATCAAAGGTAAGCTCAATCTGATAATCTGCTTTATTTTGCCAATAGGATTTGCCTGGCGAACCACTTAAACTTCGGGTATGCGTAGTGTATGCTTTGGTTAAGTTGGTTGCTATTGGAAGCGAAACCTGTTGCGCAACAAGCAGATGGGATAAAAAGAAAAAATAAAGAAGGAGACATCTCTTTTGGTCTGTAAGCATACGGGTTTGTACGTGTATGTAGTGTAGGGTTTGAATGGATTCTTTCGCACTTCCGATGGCGAAAATACTTGTGGCTATAACGAAAGGTTTATAGTGATATTTTCTTTTCGCCAAATTTCCAATAGCAAATATAATCCGGAAGATGGTTTTATAATGATTCCGTACTTATTCTAAATCAACGAGGTCTGTTAGGGTGTAGTGTACTTCCTTCTTATGCTAAACCTAGTCCCACTCGTGTAGGGCTTGCTGAAAATATAGTATCTTACCCAAAAAATAGTGTAATGTAAGTATCCAAACGCAAAGCCAAGGACAGGTGAAGAATTCTAAACTTATTTCATCAAAACTCCGATTACCTTATCAACTGGTATGGATATTCCTATTGCTGTGCAACTCCAGCTTCAGAAACAAAGAGTATATTTCCAAAGGAATAGATGAGGATAACTATATATTTAGTGGTCAGATAGGATTTAAAGTAATTAATCCATCTGACAACGATATTCTGTCACTGAAGAAACGTTTCAGAGAGACACGAAGCCTGAACATCCTTCTATCTGGAAAAGATAAATTTTGTTTACTCTCCATAAAAAATAATTCAGCGAATGATATTTACTTTATAAGTATTGATTCTTGCCTGGCAAGTAGTATGTATATGATTTATGGACAATACATCGGAAAATATATTGCGAAGGATAGTGTAATGTATACTGGACGAAAACGGATTATAGATCAGATCAGCCCTCATTATGATGAACAGATGATGTATCGGATAAAAAGTAATACTACCACTCAGTTGTATTTACCCTATCCTGCTGAGGGTGTAGATAGTATGTCTGTTGAATTATCTCTTTCAATCCCTAAAAAACATGCTAAAATTGCAGATCCTCTTTCATATAACAAGTGTGTAAAAGAATATAAGAAGTTTCATCTTAGTGATTTGAAGCTTTGGTTCGAGACAAATCAGCATTCTAACCTTGAATTAACAGAAGTTTTTGAAAGGAAATATTAATAGAATATAGGCCTCAAACTTTTGAATCCGTTGGTGGGTTGGCTAACCAAAGAACAGTTCGAGAGGATATACAGACTTTATAAAAATGGAAATTGAACAGAAAAATTATCCCCATTCAATGCAGACTAAAGTAGTTCATTTTTGTTATTGCGTAGCTCTTTTCTTAGTGGGCTGCTCTGATCAGAATATAAAAATGATACAAGCTGATCTTAAGAGATTAAAACCGTTCCCAACATCTGACGATGTTATTCCTGTTGTTATCTTGGAAAGTTTTGAAGCTGTGCCTTGTAAACAAGATATGCTAACTGCTACTGTTTACAAGGTTAAAATTGCTCACCAGTTGGACACATTATTTGTATTTGAGACTTGCAAAGAAATACTACCAACAAATAAAGACCAGGGTCTGTTTATGGTTGAGAAATCTCCTAATGTGAGAAGTCAATTTTTGATACCTGCAAAGTCTACTATAGCCAGGGGTTCAAAATATGTATTTGGTACTTTGAAGCGAGCCATATTTTGAAATCATAAATCAGATAGTATTTATAATGCCCCCTGACTTACTAAAAGTCTTTTCTTCCAGTTTCCGAACATGATTTCTTGTTTTGTCAATCAGATACATTCATACGTCTGAGTAAAGATCAACTAACTAATCCGGAAATTGAGCAAACCTTTCAAATCACTGGAGTGCAGGATAAAAAACTCTTTATTAAAAACAACGAAATTTCTATTTTTAAATGATATATTAGACATAAAAATATCCCTTCAAAAAACTCACTGTATAAACACCGAGCCAGCGAAAATACAAAGTTTTAAAAATCAGACAGTTACAGATACCTATATTAAAGTCCGGCTATTTCCCATATCCCAATCCCTCTCCTTCTAAGAGCGCTTTAGAAGCGATTAGAGCGATTTTGTTGGATTTTGGCATTACTAATCGACTCGCCATGAAAAATGGCTTATAAACGATTTGTCATGCCTTAAATCACATTTGCGAACTAAATCATGCAGACCTCTCAAAAAACAGTTAATCTGAAACGCATCAGAATCACGTATCTGAGAGAAATCCTGACCCAGAACGCGTATACTCCATTCTCAGACGGTTTAAAGCTGCGATAACTTCTTTCTTTTTTGTGCTCACAAAAGAAAGAAGTTGTCCCACTAAAAGGTTACCCTTCTCTGTCCCTATATCGGGAACACTTCCTCCCTGTACTCCTGGAAAGAACACGCCTTTCCTTGCAGCTCTTCTATATAGAACCCCTGTCCTTCTGAAAGAATCCTGTGACAAATAGAGCGATGTTTGTTCTCTGAGAGAGAAATATCCCCAAAAGGAAAGGCCGCCGGTCTTGTCACGGGATTCTTTCAGAAGAACAGAGAGTAGATGATCCTTTCAGGAGGACAGGAAAAGGGTTTTCTTTTATTTACAAACGTCATTTCCAGAAAAGAAATGAGACAAGGTAAAGGCGGAAATATTCTTTCAGAAGAACAAAAGAGTATTTTAGAATAAGAAGAGGGTACTCCTATCAGGAAAAGAAGCCCTTTCTTTCACAGGAAGGACTTTTTTAGTGTACAGTAGAAGCTTGCAAAGAAGCTTTTATTCTTTGAAAGGTGTACCCCTCAGAACAGGATTTAGGGAGAACTCATTTTAGCGTATTTCGCTTTTTGAAGGCATTAGAACGCATCTGAGGAAAAGTACCTGTAAGACATAGCCTGTGGGGTGATAATCGTTTATAGCGCCTGTATGAGGCCTCAAATCCGATTTAAAAACCGTATACCGTTTCCGACATAACTCCCAATGGAAACCAAAAATAGATTCACTTATAAAATAAATGCAATTCAGCTATTTTTCCAATACACTAATACTCCGCACCTTTATCAGAATAAAAGCACAACAGGAATCTTAATTATTATAATGATCGAAGTATCCAACTTTTTAGTTTCCTGTGTAACAGCGGAATCCATAATTAGTCCTTTTATTTTTTCTTATTTCTGCGAAAATTTATATTCGTGAATTTGCAAACTCTCTTTTCATGTGTAAATTTGCTGTCGAGTTATTTCAGAAGGCATTTGCAGGAATTCTGGTACAAAAACAACCAAACTAGCCTGTTATCCGGCTGGCTTTTTAGTTAAAAAGAATCGAAGTAACTCAACGCATACTTTCAACACACCGCTTACTTTCAAATTTTTCGTTACTTTTTACAGTTTTTTTGCATGATTTTTAGAGTTCTTACCTCCGGTTTCTGGTCTGGTGTTTTTCACCTCAAACCGTATTTTTCTTATACGCTTTCATTGCATATCTATTTGTACAGGTATTGTATACAGCCCCTAATGGCTAGTGACTATCCAGTAAAAAACCTTACGCATAAACAATAAAAAAAGGACCTCCCCTTTTGTGAGAGATCCTGATAGTAGGCCAATGTAGTGATGTTTGGCGACGGAACTACAGTTGGACTTAGAATCAACCTTCTGTTTTACAGAAAGGCTGCTTTATCTTTAGTCAGAAACAAAGCAAAAGAGTATTGCTCTGCTATATATAGGAAGTAAAAATCTATTGGAATGTCAATGGAGACACATAGTACTATTGTAGTAGCCAATGTCGCAAGGACAAAACAAAGGTAGCAACATTGTCAGTAAAAGTAAATAGACGTATCGCTTTTTCGTCGAAAAGGCAACAGTCGCTATTTGCTGAGCTGATCGGAGTTGCCTGCGTTTTGATCTGCCCTGTTTCTGGTTATCCTCACAATAGGGGGTTCTGTGTAATTAATTTTTACCACAACCTCATCTATTCATGTTTAATCCCTTTGAAGAGCTTCAACTGAGGCTTATTCGCCTGGAGGCTATACTATTAGAGCTCCAATCCGTGACTATTCCTGTTGCCCCAACTGACAAGCAGCTTGGTGGCATCGAACTCGCCATGCAGATTACCGGCCTGGCACAATCTACTATTTATAATCTGATATCCGAAGGCAGGTTTCCGCATATTAAGCGGGGACGCAAGCTGTATTTCAGCAAGCCACAATTAGAGGCCTGGATTCTGGAAGGCACCCTGCAAACGCTCTACGAACTGGAAGAGGAAATTCAGCGCCATCTGTCTGACAACGGTAATCCGCAAGAAGGTAATCCGGAAAAACCGGATTATGACAAGCCGGATCAGGCAAAAGGGAACCCATCAGCCACCCAAAACAGCTAATCCATGAGACAGGATATGTTTTTACATCACGCTAGTAGCGTGAGTGACGGAGCTTTGCCCTTACCGAACGAAAATGTTGCGCCTGTATCTAGTGTGTCTGTACAGGCAGGTAAAAACAAACTGGCTCTGCGGGACTATCAGCACGAGTGTATCCAGACCCTTGCCAATAAGCAGCATGGGGGCAAGAAACGTGTGATCCTGTGCCTGCCTACAGGTGCAGGTAAAACCGTAACCTTCTCTGAGATTACCCGACGTACCCTGAAAACAGTGGCGAAAGGTCGCGTGCTGATTCTGGTAGATCGGATTGAACTATTAGCTCAGGCAGCCGCGACATTAAAGAAAGCAGGCTTACAGGTGGGTATACTCAGCGCCGGAGCCAAAGCGATGCCTCGTCAGCGAGTGGTCGTAGCGATGGTCGAGACGTACTACCGTAGAGCCAAGAAAGGCTGGACGATGCCCAATCTTCACCTTATCATTATAGATGAAGCTCACAAAGGCAACTTCCGTAAGGTGATTGGCTTGCATCCGGAGCTGTCTATTATCGGAGCTACTGCAACGCCCGTGGCTGCCAGTAAGCAACAGCCACTCAAAGACTATTTTGAGGATATCGTAGTCGGTACTGAGATCCACCTGTTGATCGAATCAGGCTATTTGGCCAAACCGCGCTACTTTGCTGTACCGATGGAAATCACCGCCTCGAAAGGCCATGACGGAGATTATAAAAGCAGTGAGCTATATAATGACTTTAATAAGAGTATCCTCTATCAGGGGTGTGTAGCCAATCAGCAAAAGCATGCGGCAGGTAAAAAGACACTGATCTTTTGTGTCAATATGGCCCATACGTTTCATACTGCCCAGGCTTTCGCTCAGGTGCATGAGCAGGTACGCACGCTGACTTCTGATACCCCGGAGCCCGAACGGCAAGCTATTCTGCACTGGTTTGCGAACACTCCGGAGGCCATTCTGGTTAACTGTGGCATTCTCACAACAGGGTTCGACGAACCAACAGTAGAATGTATCATCCTCAACCGGGCTACTCAGTCATTGCCTCTATACCTACAAATGTGTGGCAGAGGTTCACGCACTACAGCTCAGAAGAAGGAATTCATTCTGATTGACATGGGCAATAACTTCTCAGAACATGGGCTGTGGCATGATGTACGTGACTGGAGCGGGCTGTTTTGGAATGGGAAGAGTCAAAAAGCGCTGGATATAGCACCCACCCGACAATGCCCGGTCTGTGACTCGATCATTGCCTTAAGCAGTGTTAGCTGTCCTCATTGTCATTATGTGTTTGAACGCACTACTCAGGACCAACAGGATAAAGTAGAAGTTCACACTCAGGAAGTGGAGGTAAACTGGCCATCTCTCAAACAAAAAAGCTGGTCACAGATGAGTGTCAAAGAGCTTATGCTCCGCGCACAGTTAGGCAATCCACGCACAGGCAGACCCTACAAGCAGCAATGGATTCTGTATTGCATTATGGAGCGGGAAAATCCGCGTCCCTTGCTGGAAGAATTTGCCCGCATCAAAGGCTACCGCCCCGGCTGGGTAGACAAGTTCATGCAGGAAAATGCCTACAGGCAATATATGTAATCCTGTAGAGTGAATTCTGTATGTAAAATTTCGACCCTGTAGGGGCGATTGGCAGATCGCCCTGGTTCCGAACGCGAATGTTTGGGTTTATCAGATAATCGTTCGGATTGATTCCAGACAGGGTCTACAGGAATGTGGGCGACCGCCAGTCGCCCCTACCAAAATTCTATTCTCTACCCTTTTATTCTCTTATCAATCATATGTCAACAATTAGTTTCTTTTCCTCTATCGATGCGGTTACTACCCAATCCTATCCACTAGACTTATACCTGTCACATGTGCAGGATGGGGCCTGGCGTCCGATGGTAGAAGGGGTACACTTGTCCCCTGAAAAAGATGAAAAAATCTCGCTACCGGTAGTAGCCTTGTCGGGGCTGTTTACTATCCATAAAGACGGTATCTCACTAAACAGACATTCGGGCTTCATCGGCATCGATGTAGAAGGGTTCCGTGATTTGTATCGGGGCAAACAGATGCTGGCCGAAGACCGGTATACCTATGCCGTGTTTGACAATTATTCGGGTAATAGCCTTACAGTTTTGGTCCGTATCGGCGCATCTAAGCCAGGACAGGGGTATGAACATGGACTAGCTTATCAGGCGCTCAGCGAGTATTATGAGGCAGTCTATGGACTTATTACCGATCCGAGGGATCAGCTGGTTACCAAGCTGCGGTTTGTCACCTATGACCCGGATCTGAGAGCAAATCCACAGGCAGAAGTTTTCCATGTCTGAATCAGCCAATGATCTTCTAGTCTATTCATAAAAATCTCTCTCTTCTTATGTTGGTTTACTGTCTCTTAGATCACTCTTCTTGCAGCTCCTTCATTTTTTGCTTGCCCAAAAAACAGGGCACCAAACGAGAGTTTGGTGAGCCAGATCTGTGCGTGAGCAAAAAAGGGCACTTTTTGCCGATCCTCCCCCGCGCAAAGCCGGGGGCTTTCCTCGCGGCAAAAAGATTGCCAACGCACAGCTACAACCGTTCGCGTTGAAAGTCAATTTTGCTCTCCTTGTACCAAAAGATAATCTGATTATTCCTTACCTCTAGCACATGGCACAAAGAAAATAATGGTCACTTCAATCGTGTGTGGTAGTGTAGGTGCGTTGGCAATCCTTTTCCCGCGAGGTTGGCCCTTGGCCTGTGGGCGGAAGGATCGGGAAAAGGTGCCCTTTTTTGCTCACGCACAGATCTGGCTCACCAAACTCTCGTTTGGTGCCCTGTTTTTTGGGCAAGCAAAAAATGAAGAAGCCTGTGAAAGAGCGATCTAGGAGACAATAAACCAACATAGTAGAAAAAAATAGAAATACATCTAACCATCCAAACTAAAACTAATGACTAACCATACGATCACTCTATTTTCAGACGCTTATGCCAAAACCGGGCAGGAATACTCCCTGAACACTTTTCTGGAAAACATCAAAAACGGAACCTGGAAAAATGCTGTACAGAAAGTACGCGAATCTAAAAATGAGCAGACGCAGAAAAAGCTAAAGGAGAAACTGAATGCCGTGACTATTTCGGGCTTATTCACAGGGGGGAAAAGTGACAGCGACCTGCAAAAGCATTCCAACTTTATAGCGATTGACCTGGACTATGTAACAGATGTGGAAAAAGTCAAAGCCTTTCTGGAAGAAGACCCCTACACCTATGCTGTCTTTACCAGTTGCCGGGGCAAAGGGTTGTGTATTGTAGTGAAGATTGAAGGCAAAAAACACAAACTGGCCTTTGATGGACTGACACAGTATTATTTTCAGCTCTACAGCCAGATTGTCGATCCATCGGGTCGTAATGTTTCGCGTCTACGGTTTGTCAGCTATGATCCAGACTTGTTTCTCAATGAAGAGCCGAAGGTGTTTAAAATCTATCCCGAAAAGGAAAAGAAACGCCCGGATACACGTAATATCTACTTTAGCACCCATGACATAGATCATGTGTTTGACCAGATCCAGAGCCAGCAGATAGACGTCACAGGTGGGTATCATCAGTGGTGTAACATTGCCTTTGCCCTGGCTGATTATTTTGGGGAAGCAGGCCGCGACCGCTTTCTGGCTGTAAGTCAGTTCTCCTCTTTGTATGATGCCAAAAAGGCGGACCTGCAGTTTACAGCCTGTCTCAGACACAATGCCACCAGCTTAAAGAAAGTGACTATTGCTACCTTTCTGTGGTATTGCAAACAACAAGGTATCAGCATTATTTCCGACCAGACCAAAGCCATTGTGCAGTCAGCCAAACTGGGTAAGAATGGAAGCAATACAGCAGAGGGTACTGTCAATGTACTGCAGGAAGTATATGGCATGGACCCTGCGATTACACGCCCTATCGTAGAGCAGGTCTATGCCGGGTCGAATGAAGTGGACGAAGACCGCATTCCGCTTTGGGTCAAACTGGAAACCTATTTCAGAGAGTATCAGCCTGACCTCAAACGTAATGTGCTTAATCAGGAGATCTACCGCAACTATGTCCGTCTGACCGAAAAAGACCTGATCGACATTACCATTGATGCTGCCCGAAAAACACTCTCGCCTGTCACCAAAGATATAGCAAATGACTACATGAAGTCGTCAGGTATTGTCGAGTTTAACCCGCTGCGGGTATTCTTTGAAGGCATGGGAAGTGCCACTACAGGCCATATCCAGCGTCTGGCCGAATCATTGGACTGTAAGCATGGTCATGACTTTGCCGCTACGGTGCTACGCAAATGGCTGGTAGGGTGTGTAGGATCGGCGTTTGAAGAGTACAGCAGTGTGATGCTGGTACTGGCGGGCAAGCAGAAAGCGGGTAAAAGTTCGTGGATTAAACAACTGCTGCCCGACAATCTGCATTGTCGTACCGAGTTAATCACCCCACACATTTTCGGAGTACGCACCTACCAGGATGATCTGGTCATGAGCTCATCCTGGATAGCCATTGATGAGGAGTTTGTCAGCATTGAGAAGATGGGCTACAAACGCATGAAAGCCATGATCACCCAGCCGACCATCTACATGCGCTACAACTACGACAGACGAGGTCAGAATAAACCACGTCTGGTCAACTTTGCCGGTTGTGCTAATGAGGTGGACTTTCTGGAAGACAGTACAGGTAACAGACGTTTTGGGGTGATTGAACTCACAAAAAGAATCAACTGGGACATCTACAATGCAGTAGACAAATATGAGGTCTGGAAAGAAGCTTATCACTTGTATATAAAAGGTATTGATACAGACATGACCGACGAGGAAATGGCACAGATCAATGAGGTAGCCGAAGAATACCGATTGCGTTCCAAAGAAGAGGAGTTGATTATCCGACACTTTACCCAATGCACTCCGGGAGCCGATGGAGCCGTCTTCGTATCGGCTACAAGTATTGGTAACTTCCTTCAGATCTACAGTTCTTATAAAAATCTGAGCCCGGATAAGATTGGTAGGGCTATGAAATCACTTGGTTTTGACAATAACAATGGCAAACCAGTCAAACTACAAGGTAAAACTGTCAGGGGATTCTGGGTGCTATGTGATGCTGAAAAGCTACACACACTCAAGTAGGTTACAGCGTTACACGTCCGTTACACGTAAAGTTACACCTTAACACATTGACAATGAGGCGAGTTACAATAGATACACAGTTTTGCCATTTTCGCAGAAGTCCCTAGGAAGAATAGAGCAATAGCTATACCCCCTTTTTATATATTATTATAATATAATAAAACACGTGTATAGAAGAAATCAGTGTAACCTATGTAACTCTCCACATTTACAAGCAGTTAGAAGTGTAACAGACTGTGTAACCCTGTGTAACTAAGTGCAACTAATCTTATTATCAGCTATTTATCTTCTAAACTATACAAACCTATATGCAACCAACCGAATCTCGTTTACAAGGCCTATGCTTTCAATGGCACTGGAATACATTTCCTCACTACAGAGGCTTATTACATATGAACAACAACACCGCCCAAAACGCCATTAAAGGCGCTTTAAACCGCTCAATGGGAGTTGTCAAAGGAGTAGCAGACCTGGAGTACTTCTTTGCCTCTACAGGCCATTTTATAGAGTTAAAATCACAAGAAGGCATCCAGAGCGAAGAACAGAAACTATTCCAGTCCAGAATTGAAGCACAAGGGGGATACTACCACATTATTCGCAGCTATGAGGCTTTTAAACAATTGATCACCACTATCCATACACAGACTATCCAAACTATCCCTACAAACGCATTATGATACTGACCTTTTCAAAACCGGAGTTTATAGATAAAATCACACAAGGTTCTAAAATACATACCATCCGTCAGGATTTTTCCAATCGGTGGAAGCCTGGTCGGAAGATAGATTTCTGGCTGGGTAATCCCCGCCATACAACCAGCCATCCGTATGCATTTAATCAAGCGGTCTGTCATGGTACAGAATACATTGCCATCACCCGCTCAAGTGAGCACAAAGTGGGCTATGTTGTGACCGTTAGCCAGGATGGCACTACCTGGAAGCTGCTTACACCTGCTCAGACCCGACAGCTAGCCCACAACGACGGACTCACCACAGAAGAGTTTTACTGCTGGTTTCTGACCGATTCGGAAAACTTCTTTGGCAAGATTATTCACTGGACCCAACACCGCTATTCTAACTAACACCTTTTCCTTTTATTCACTTTTAATTTTCTGATACCTATGTATTTTGACGCTGAAGCCTACGAGCAATACGAACAAAACCACAAATCATCGACTAATTTTTGGCGCAGAGCCTCCCAGACCTATGAAAACGCTTACCTGCATTTTCTCGAATGGGGCCTGCAACATCCAGATCCGCAAAAGTCACCGATACGCTTATCGATCACAGGCAAGAACAGACGCTATTCCAGTATGGTTTATGAGTTCTTCCAGTCCAAAGGGGTAGTAATAAACATCCTTGGTCAGCTTCAAGACAAGCAGATCGTCTATACCTTCCAGATCCTACAAGACACCAATGCCAACTACCAGATCACTGATCCCGATGACCTGGCATGCAAACGTGGCTACTCTACCCGATACGATGCTGAAACGGCAGCCTTCAAGCTGGCATTCACAGCCCTCGACACCTGGATAGAAGACCAGCAAAGTTTCGGATTTAAACTTCGGTAAACCAAGTCCTGCGTGGAATTTACCGCAGTGCTAATTTTGCGGTATATTCCACGCATCTGAACATTTGCGGTGTATTCCACGCATAAATAAAACTGCGGTTTATTCACTGCAAACACAGAGGTGATCAGAATACACCGCAGATGCTATCAGCCACAGGGACAGTGAGTGGAGTTCACCGCAAAAGTGTCCATGCGGTTTATTTACCGCAAAACATTTCGTGCGGTGAATAAACCGCAACACACATATCCATTCATTTACCTATCAATTCATCTAAAAACTTTGACCATGAACTTACAGGAAATAGGCCAACGCATACACCATGTACGTACTGAAATAACGGGGCTCTCTCAACGCGAATTCGTCCGCCGGATGGGAATTAATCAAAGCAATATCTCTACCCTGGAGAAAGGCCAGAGCCTCCCCTCCTGCTTCTTTCTGTTTAGCATGCATATCACCTACAATGTAAACTTGAATTGGTTAATGACCGGATGTGGACAGGCTACCTGTAATCCAGAGCCAGTAAAGGGTTAATTTTGTGAATGAGTCCAGATACAGCAGAGGCACGATCCTATGTCTCTGCTGTATCTGGCAAAAACTAGTACACAAACGAACACTCATCAGCTCAATGCTTGCCAAAAAAAAACAGAGGAATTAACGAGTCGTTATACTATTCATAGCCTCTGAAAAGGTAGCCACCTGGTAATGCTCTTTATTCGCATTCAGATACTGTAGAAAAAGCTTGTGTGTCTCTTTGCTTATCTGAAAAAACTCTCCACCAATGCCATGAAACTGATAAATGCCCATTCCACCTGCCTGTTTCACCTTCTCGGCAAAGGCAATGAGTTCATTCAGTGTAGTTCCCTCTTCCACCAGCCAGCTCGGTACCTGCATTGGATTAAGGGCTTTGTAATCAGCGACCATACTGGTACGATCACCGCCGCCTCTGGCATAGCTAATCAGACCTGTCTTTTTTAGTTCAGCAGAATAGTCTTTTCCTTCTACTATCACATTATTGCAAGGATAGGCAAATGTTCGTTTGGTTTTCTTATTGTCCAGTAGTGATAGCAGAGCATTGGACAGCGTCACTTCTTCCAGAATCCGTTTAAGGGTATACTGCTCGATAGCCACTTGCTTTTCCCACCCTAGTTTTTCAGGGCAGGGATGAAACAAGGTATGATTACCCAGTTCATGCCCTTTCTGTGCAGCCCGTTGCCAGCCTACTACTGCTACAGAAGCTTGCCCGATCACATCTGATGAGCCTGCAATGGAATTCAGAAAAAAGGTTGCTTTTAAACCAGCCGAATCCAGTTGTGGTACAGCTACCGACAAGTGAGAGGCCAGGCCATCATCATAGGTAAGACAGATGATCGCTTTTGCAGCAGACTTTTTGGGAGAGCTATTCGTTTGTGAAAACGCACTCACAGAAAATATCACACAAGAAAGAAAGATAACCTGTTTCATTTGGACGCTGCCTGGTGATGCTGTAAAGTTCCGGATAAATTTGAATGTGACTACTCTTGTCAGTATGTTTATCAATTCCTGAAGGAAGATGTTGTAATTCTACTACCTGGTAATCAATTAATCCGGCGACAAAGCAGACCCTACTGCTTCCATGTTGTGTTTTACCAGCAATGCTTTCTTTTGCTCTGGTGTTGGATCTTTCAGCTGGATAACCTGTGCAAAATATTCTTCCATGGTTCCCGCTGGTTGATGAATCAGCAGCAAACGGCCAACGGTGTCGCTGGTTTTGACAAAGGTATGAGCTACTCCGCGAGGACCCAATACACTATCACCAGCCTTAAGCCGAAAGATGTCTTGTCCAATCTGTACTTTAAACTCTCCTTCCATCACAAAAAACCATTCGTCCAGGTTGGTATGTTTGTGCAAAGGTGGCCCTATCTTCTCAAACCGGAGAGTATCATAGATACACATTGCGCCATCTGTATCCTTTCCGGAAACTTTCAGATCAAAGCGAGCACCCAGATAGGTAAAGCTTTTATTAAAACGGTCCTTTCCAGCATCAACCCGAATTCCTTTGTCAGGTCGATCATGGACAAACGAAAGGGGAATAAACGAAAAAGGGGCCAGTGCGGGCAGTGAAAGAAAGGATCGGCGGTTCATAGAAGGTATTAGCTAAGTAAAACAAGTACCGTTACGGAATAGATAAAGTTCAGGAAAGATAGCTAATCAGAAAACGATTGTCTATAACCCTTTTTACAACTGACTATCAGCACTTTCCGCTTTTCAGTATGCATATCACATATGACCTAAACCTGAATTGGATCATGACAGGTACAGGGGAAGTGTCTTGTAAGACAAACAGTAAGTCAAAGTAACTAAAAGTAAATCAAACCTGTGTTTTGAGCGTAGTTCTGATAATCAAAACTACGCTCAAAAACGCATGTATTTAATGCCGATATTTGTAAAGTCAATCAGCAAGTAGTCCGGACACTGACTGGTGATTAGGTTTCACTATTCAACTACTTATACATTTATGGCATTAACGCTAACCTTATTGACATCCAAAGCAGATTGTGACAAAGTACTCGACGATCTGAGCAAACAAAAAAGCGAACTGGAATACAAGCAGATTGCAGTTACCCGCAGTCGTGGCAATGCCTCTGACCGGGCCAGTGATATTGAAGCGAATCTAGCCTCTGCTACTGCTGAAGTAGACTCACTGACAGCTATCATCGCTGTATTACCCGAAGGCTCTACCAAGACCGAGATGGAAACGCGTAAAGTGAAGGCAGAATACAAGCTGTTCACTGCTGAGCAACGCAAGTTGCAATACGGTACCACAGCGGTCATTCTCTACGAATCGCAGCTGGACGAGATCGAGCAACGGTTGTTTGTGATTGATGGCTCTATGTCTTCTATCACTACTCACAAGGCTACACTACCTGCCTAACCCAAGGTAGTACTGTTGAGTTTGTATGATAAAGGGAAGCAGTAGACTACTACTGCTTCTTTCTTTCAGGCCATACTTTCAGTACACCGTATAATTCCGTTTCCATTTCTTCGATCTAACGATTCTATTGTATGCAGATACGTATTTTACTCAGTGCCCTATGTTTTGTGCTCGGCTTAGCTGTAGGCGTCTTTACAGAGCATAGGCTTAACCCGGATGAGGTGTATACTTGTGAGGTAATAGACTATAACCAGATTGAGCAGATTGTAGCCAAACAGGTTGCAGCTCACACAGTGCAAGCATTGGATGTAGAGAAGATCAAACATGTGAAGAGCTTTACCTATGCACCTGTTTTTCAGGTTATGGATACCTGCAAAGGTCCGTAAATCGCCAGAATGTCACAAACGATGTATGGGATAATCCGATCTTGTAGGGGCGATTGGCAGATCGCCCTGGTTCCATACGCGAATGATTGGGTATATCAGAGAACCATTTCGGATTGATCCAATAATTCATGTGGGGAAAGACGGGCACCCGCAAGGGGATGCCCCTACATTGTCGGAAATTCACATACAGGGTCTGCGACAATCTGGGCGAACACGCGGGTTCGCCCCTACATTGGGTCGAAATAACCCCAATCATTCGGATGGCAAACAAGCAATTATATCACCCCTAACCCTTAAAACCCTATGGCAAAATCAATATACGACTACCTCCAGTTTGTACTAGACAACTGGAAAACCTCGACCCTGGGTTTATTCACTTTCTCAGGATACATTCTCTGGCTGCTGAATCGCATCGACACACAAGCTTTCGTTTCGCTGCTAGCCTTCATTTCAACAGTAGGTTTCTTCTCCATGAGAGATCCTAAATAACAAAACAGGACGGCTTCACAACCCATCCTTTTCTCTTTCAATAAACCACTCGTTCCCGTCGTTGGTGTTATCACCAACGACCCTGTTTCCCACCATTCAGGTTGGTGATAACACACAACCTGGGGAAGAGCACAACGTATCGACACGTCCTATTCACTTTCAAAAAACCACGACACATAACAAACCCATGCACTTCCAATACCTAATCATTCACTGCACCGCCACTCCTGCCGGACGATGGGTCTCCCCTGAAGATGTGAAACGCTGGCACACCGCTCCCATTCCCTACGGCAATGGCTGGAAGCAAGTCGGCTACTCCGATCTGATCCTGCTAGACGGCTCGCGTCACCAGTTCGTCAAGCATAACAACGACCTGACCATAGACCCTTTCGAGATCACCAATGGAGTAGCAGGCATCAACTCAATTTCCCGCCACCTATGCTATGTAGGAGGTCTGGACAAAACCTTTCACAAAGCCCAGGACACCCGCACCCTCCAGCAAATCGAAACCATGCTAACCATTATCCATGAAGTACTCACCTATGCGCCCAACATCAAGATTGCCGGACACAATCAATTTGCCAACAAAGCCTGTCCAAGCTTCTTTGTTCCTACTTGGCTTAAACAACTAGGCATTCCCGAACATACCATCGAATGGCGTAATCTGTTTAGGTAGGAACACTATTTCAGACTAGCCGGGAAGAAATAAAATACAAAAGCCGACTTGTAGTTAGTCGGCTTTTAGTTTGGTGCATAATGGATGCGGCTCCATTGACATTCTTTTGGAGTTTATCCATTCAAAACCCATACATACCACCCGAAACGGAAATCTGCTCTCCGGTAATCCAGGCTGCATCATCGGAAGCAAGAAATACGGCAGCTTTCGCAATATCTTCGGGCTGACCTCTACGACCAAGTGGTGTTTTGGCAATAAACATTGTTTCATACTCACTGCCTGTAGTGACACCTGCACTCGTTGCCCCCTCTGTTTGGGTAGCACCCGGCAAAATCGAATTGATACGAATGTGTTTTGCACCCAGTTCTTTTGACAATGCAATCGTTAGGGCATCCAATGCTGCTTTTGTTGCAGAGTACAACGAAGCTGCAGGGAGAGGCATTTTACTTGCACCCGAACTGATATTGATGATATTGCCACCCTTCTCACTAAACAGTTTCAAAGACGCCTGAATAGCAAGTATAGCTCCCAAAACATTGACGTTGAAATGCTGATGAAAAGTTTCTACCGATGCCTGTTCAATAGGTGTATATCCTTGAAAAGCTGCGTTGTTTACCAAAATATCTAACGTGCCAAAAGCTTTCTTTGTTTCGGCAAACAGCCTCGCTACATCGGCTTCGTTTGATACATCGCCCTGTACTGCTATGGCTATACCTCCATTGTCGGTTATGGCTTTCACTACTTTATCTGCTCCTTCTTTGCTAGAAGCATAATTGACCACAACCTTTGCCCCTTCACTGGCAAAGTGTTTAGCGATAGCTGCACCAATTCCTTTTGATGCTCCAGTAACTATCGCTACCTTGTTTTTTAATTTACTCATTTTTAGCTTATTTTTGTATTTGTTTCACAAAGGAACTATCAATAATTTATTTTTGAAACTATAATAGTCTATTCTAGTTACCATTTCGTAACTACAAGTTTTACACTATGAGAGACGACAGATTTTGCAATTCGAATTGCCCCTTTACAAGAGCTATTGGCACGATTAGTAATAAATGGAAGCCGATGATTATAAATGTGATTGGCACCCGTACCATTCGTTTTGGTCAGTTAGATGCCATTGTACCCTACATTTCAAGGAAGGTACTAACCGAACAGTTAAAAGAGCTGGAAGAAGATGGATTACTGGAACGAGTGGCGTATAAAGAAACACCGCCAAGGGTAGAGTATAAGTTGTCTGAAAAAGGATTGGCTTTTTTGCCAATTTTAGAAAGCATAAAAGAATGGAATTCAAAATATGAAGTAGTGACAATGCCGAAGGAGGCTGACTACAAATAGAGCACTTATGACATAGAGAGAAACGTAAGTCAAAAACTACTTCTTTTCAGTATAGGTCTAAAAATTAATGGGATAGTACCGACAATACCAGTTTTATACATCTCCTATCTCCTAGCTGGAAAAAGGCATGAACCTGTCTGGCTGCTTGTTCTTCTACAGCCTGCAAGGAGCTATGCTATAAACCTGAAGGGGAGTGCGATGATGAGGGTGAGAGATGAGAATAAGTAAATGGGATAATAATAATGAAATAATGAAATAATGTACACAAATACCTTTTATAGAAGGCATTTGTGTACTACTTTGTACAAATCTTCTATTTACATACTTTCAGTTTTTTCTGATACATCCAAAATGGGCAATTACTCAGTGGGAGCCCCAATTACCCAGAAAGCAGGTTAACTGACTAGCTGGTAGCCTCTCGTTTTTTATCTATTTTTTCCTGAATTTTATCAACGATTCGCTTTTTAAATTTATGTATCTCCCACTTATTCGCGAGGAACCAATAGTCTCTGTTGATAAGCCTATCGTTTAGACTCACTAAGGCAAACGTTGTTATGCCACCAAAGCCAGGTCGTGTCCAGGTATGAACAACTTCTCTGGTATCACTATAGTAAAAGTCTATGTATAACCAATAGCTGCCTTTTGTGTTTGCATCTGTTTTAGGTGGTAGTGGTAAGAGGGAGTCTGTCTGCACCTTCCTGGAATATTCAATCATTTCCGGAGAATCCCAGTCATATTCAGAATTTCTCTCAGGGATTAATTCCTTGTCATAAGGAGATTGTAATAAAGTGTCCTCTTGCTTTAATTCTTTGATAGCCACCAGGATTTCCTGTTCGGTGGCTTCTATCTCCCAATACTCTACAAATGGATAACTCCCTGCAAAGCCTCCTATCTCCCTCCTGAAAAATTCTTCACATCCCCAAAGAAGGAGAAAAAATGAAAAAAATATTGCTACATTCTTTATCGTTTTGGTTCTCATCTATTTTGTAGCAATCGTTTTAGAAGGTGAAAAGATAAAAAGATAATCCGCCATTGTGTATCTATTGTAGTGAATAACTGTTGGTATCTTTCTATCAGTGCGTTTCGGTTTGTCACAATGTACCAGGATCATTAATGAACCCAAGACGCAGGTGATAAAAATGAGTAAGGTAGTTGCCTCTATTTTCCAGCAGTACTCTTCTCACCAATGCATAGGGCGGAATGCCAGATCCGACAGGCACTTTGATTACAGGCGTATTGAAATCTACACTATCCTTGTCATCTAATTCAATCACCCATTTGGCATTTGGCCAATGGAGTCGTAAGGTTTCACCTATGTAGGAGGCAAATGCATCGATAGCATATTTGTTGGCTACATCCTTTATGGAATCACGTGTAAAATTTGCCAGAAAGTACGATTCGATCACATCCAGTGAATCAATCTTGTAGGTAAGCTTACTGGATATAGACTCTGGTAAACCCGCTTTCCATTCATCCACACGATCCTCAATGAATGTTACCCAAGCTACAAAATTCTCGCGTTTTTCCTCTTTTTCTTGTGCTGTCATTGCTAGTAAAGATTATTTTTTATCTATTTATCATGCTTGTATGAACACATCCCTTACTCCCTACATCCATACCAGAGAAAGGTCAAAGCCTCCCTGTTGGCATCTTTTTATCTACAGCCTGCATGTAACCTATGCTATGAACCGGCTGACGACTTGGCTGAAGAGGTACAAGGCAATATCCTTATAACGCATACAACGTATCCTGTCCCCATCGCAGAGGGTTGGTGCTGATGTATTCGGCAATCTGCTGGTGGGAATGGGCATTACGGATGATGTGTTCATAGTAGTTACGTTGCCATAATTTGCCCATATTTTCATTCCTGGATTTAAAAATCGTCAGGCATTCTTTAGAAACCAATGATTTATAGGCTCCAATCACCGCAGATAATGTAGGGGCAGGGGCAAGCCCTGCCCGATCGTTCCCAACGGTATGTTCGGGTTTAGACACAGGCAACACCCAGTCAGACTGGGCAGGGGCGAGCCCTGCCCCTACAGGATTCTCTGTTACGACCTCATTCAACACTACAATGCCATGTATATGATTGGGCATAACAATAAATGCATCCAGACTGATTGTCTGAAATCGGTCTGGCAGACTAAACCAAATACGATGGGCTATCACCCCCGCCTCATTTAACACCATTTGCCCCTGTTCAATGTGGCCAAACAAACATTGCCTGTCTTTCACACAGATGGTCACAAAATACAAACCAGCCAGACTATAATCATAATCTGACAGCCGGATAGAGCGGCGGCGAGGAATGGCAGGATTATAGAACGAATCAGACGACATACAGACATTTTACACCTGTATCTGTTCAACAGACCATTAGGTAACCAGCAGGGACGGATAGTCAGGAAAGGGCTATACTATTCCTTATCCCAAAGCGAAATACACTCCTGACTAACAGAAAAAAACATAAAAAATGTTGACCCTCAAAAATTAAATGTAAATTAGACACTTCTACAGTTTCACTCGTTTTGTCAGAATCTAAAACCCCTAAACTAATGGAATGGACATTCGACAACATTATTACTACTGAAAAAGAACTCCGGGACATTATGGGATATCCCAACGAGATCGTTACCCGAAAAACAATCCGGTATATTGATGAGCATTGCCGGAGCTTTATTGAACAATCCCCTTTTATTACCATTGCCACCGCTGACCTGAGCAACAATTTTGATGTATCTCCCAAAGGAGATCCTGCAGGTTTTGTAAAAATATTGGACGAACAAACACTGGCTATCCCAGACAGGCCAGGAAACCGTAAAGCAGATACCCTCACAAACATCATTCAAAATCCGCATATAGGTCTGATCTTTTTAATTCCGGGAGTCAGGGAAACATTACGGATCAATGGAGAAGCCAAAATAGTCACAGACCAATGGGTGCTGGAACAGTTAGCTTGTGAAGGTAAGCTACCCTCATTTGCCATCATTGTAACTGTCAAAGAAGCCTTCATGCATTGTGCCAAGTGTATGATCCGGTCGAACCTATGGAGAAATCCGGATTATACACAGGAGCATTCGGTTCCCTCACTGGCTAAGGTACTAGTTGACCATGGAAAGCTCGACATCTCCTACGAAGAACTGGATGATCGCATAAAAAAGGATGAGAAAACGAATTTGTATTAACAAGTATACCCCACATGCAGGTTGATAGCTTACTTTCTTCCTCTACAACCTGCATGTGAGGTATGAACCGGCTGATAACTCTTGCTGGACAGGTACAAGGCAATATCCTTATAACGCATACAACGTATCCTGTTCCCATCGCAGAGGGTTTGCAGTGATGTATTCGGCAATCTGCTGGTGGGAATGGACATTGCGGATGATGTGTTCATAATAATTACGTTGCCAGACAGAACCTGAGGTCTGCCGAGTATCATTAACCTTTTTGGTTATACTGGCTTTATAGCCACCAATCATAGCACCCAACGATTTCGGATTTAATCCTGTAGGGGCGATTGGCAGATCGCCCTGATTCCCAGCCGAACGATGGGTTTGATCCGAGCCTTTGGTAATGGTCTGGGCGACCTGCCAGTCGCCCCTACATTGTGTATCCATAATTTCGACAATGCCATGCATGTGATTGGGCATGATAATGAATTCATGCAATGCAATTCCCTGTCGGATTTCGACCGATTTTTCCCATTCCTGATGGGCTATCCCCCGCCTCATTCAACACCATTTGCCCCTGTTCAATGTGCCCAAGCAAACATTGCCTGTTCTTCACACAGATGGTCACAAAATACAAACCAGCCAGACTATAATCATAATCTGACAGCCGGATAGAGCGGCGGTGATGGATGGCAGGTGTGTCGAACAGATCAGACAAGATACAGATATTTTAACCTGTATCTGCGAAGCGGGCCAGAAAGTAACCTACACTATGAACCCAAATTAGTTGATAACGGGGGAGGGAGGTAACAGAGCTTAGTAATGAGTAGTTATTTTAACAAAAGAAAGCTGGAATATACTTCCAGCTTTCTTAATTTGTAACTATTGATATCTCTTTTATTGAAGATAAATGCTACATATTCTGCTAAGGCAAATAATCTTTAGCTATCATAGTAACTATAATCTATTTGAGTGGTTGGAGTCCGGCATATATCATCCAGTGACTGCTGGTCCATTACTTGCAACACTTGTTCTTTAGTCCAGCCCTCAGGTAGATCACTTAAGATTTTATCAACGGCATTCAAGATCATGGCCATCCGGTAGTAGTAAATGACAGCAAATGAATCAATTTCCAACGCAGGTTGAAGGAGCTTGCCTTCAATCCAGAAATGGATGTCACTGTTCAAACACAAACCATTGATACAGATCATACTATTCATATGGACAATACTATAATATACCATCTCTTTTACCTTTACTCGACAAAGCTCTAAATTGAACTCAAGCTTCCATTCATTCTTCGAGTTTAGTACAGGATAGGATCTACTCACTATTTGGAGCCCATCTTTACTATCGAGAGTTATTATTTCGGGTAGGGGAACCGGAGGCAAGAAATTAGAAATTGCAGGATTGGATGTAATAATGGTTACCGGCCAAGTACGGCTATTAGCAATGAAATTGAGTAAGTTTGAATAAGAATCCGTTAACTGAGTAAAGTTAGAGGCAACTTGTATTCGTTTGTGTTCACGCCAATCAGCATCCCTATAATATACTTCAGGTGAAGCCGTTAAACCCGGTTTAGCTAAAAAATACAAGTAATCAAAGCCGTACTCATCTAAAGACTTTGCAAAGGGTAACTTGATATAACCGGGATCTTCTTCTTTAAAATCTTTATTAATAGAATGGGCAACGTATAGTACATCATCCATGTCTTCTGCGATAGTACCAAAACCTACCAAATGTTCCATAAGCTTGAAGTCTTCACCTATAATTTTTAGCTGAATTTTCCCTTTTGCCTGAATAGCTAGTATAAACTGTTTAAAATCTTCCGGATAAAAGGCACCTAGTTCTTCTTCGATTAATTCAATTGAGTGTTTGCTCATAGTTATTTTCAAATAAAAGTATTTATAGCCTATCCAGTCAGTAAGTTGAAGATGGTAGTTATTCATACTTACTAACTGGAAAATACACATTGTTTAATTGTATGTATAAATGTAGAATTAGTAACTGGTTTACCAGTTTAGAGCCTCTGGCAGTTGAGCAAAGATGCGTTTCCATTTAGGGCTGAGTTGACTGCCTATGACTTTAATTACATGCCATACCGAAGGATGCTGATAGGTGGTAATATGAATTTTAAAACTTTCTTTAAAATTCTGTTTTAACTCTTCCAAAGTCAATGCCGGATCCAGATTACCATAATATGGAGGGAGAAGTGCTTCAATGGCTGTTATACTGGGTGCATCTAGTAGCCTGATAAGCAACTCCATACGCAGATAATAGTATTCTGCAGCACTTTTACGGGCAGCCAGTAATATATCCCGGTTGTTTAGTTGCAGGATTTCTAACGTTTTTAGGGCTTTATTCTGATCACCCTTGGATAAACCAGGCAGTAATTCAAATGTAAATCCAGGCAATGCCAATAGCATGAATGTATTGGGATTTTCAATACGGGGATTAATAAACGCCAGCTTGGTAAAAGGGGGAGCTTGTCCTCTTTGTAATTCTATTGGCTCATCACTGGCATCCAGTACAAAAAACGTATCCAGTTTGAGTCCACTGTTACATTGTTTGCAGGCCAACAGGTAGTTGTCCCAGTTAAAGGCATGTTCCGGAAAAAAGGATTTCGGGTAAATGTGTTCTACATCATTGGCTTCACTTTGTTCACAATAATTACAAACACCCACAAACACACATAGGCTGTAGAGTGTTTCAACAATAGTCTCAAAGGCCTCTTTCCCTTTCTTTCCTCCCTTCGAATCCCATAGACTTTGCGCCTTGGCTGCTTTTTCAGCAAACGTGTTTTCCGTATCTACTTTCTGTTGCAGTTGCGTAAGTTGACGTTGGACAGCAGCTGGTAAAGTTTTAGAGTCCAGTTGGATCATCGGTAGCCAGGATTTGTTGTAGTTGGATTCTTTGTTTTTCTTCTTCCTCAGAAAGTTTACCAAAGGCAGATAACATATTAAGTTTCCCTAGTGTCTCAAGCATTTTATCAGATTCTGCCGAACGTACAGGTGAGGCTCCAAATACCTCTGTCCCATACGCATCCAGGATATTGCCATAAATCAGTTTTTCCCGGTTAAGCCCTGTCACCGGACCCGATTCATTGCCACTACCCGGAGCTGCCAGCCGCCAGATGCTTCCTTTTTCAGCTGCCCTACACACCAGCGGGCTATGTGAGGTAACAATAAACTGTAGCTTGGGAAAATATTTTGTAAACCACTGCCCGATGCGGGTTTGCCAGGTTGGGTGCAGATGGGCATCTACTTCATCAATCAGCACTACTCCGGGCAAGTTGATAATCATCTTATCTTCCCGGATATCTTTGAATACTTTATCCTCCCCATATACTCGTACCATTTGCCGGATTAGCTCAAGTGTCAGACTGAGAATAGACCGGTATCCATCACTCATCTGCATAACCGAAATCTCAGCACCATTTCCATCTTTAAATACAACACCGTCCGAACTAATGCGGAGTAAGCTGGTATTGTGCGGTAAAAAATCAGTAGAGTTAATCAGACGTTTCAAATCTTCGAGCCAGTCCCGGTAGGTAGCGTTGTTTGCCCGCTGTTCCAGCATTTTATAATTGACAGTAACCAGCCATCGGGTGGCCTCTGTAAGGGCCACATCTTCACCAAACAAACTCAGATGGGAAGCTAATCGGGTATACCCTGGGTTTTCAAATACCTTTTCCATTTCGGTTGAGCCTCCTGAAAATCTGCGAAAAGGGCCATATCCGGCAGAAAACCAACCTTCCTTCCCTTTCCAGAGAGCAGCAGGCACCTGATTTTGTACACCTGTGGTTGTGTCAAAAAACACATTACCTTCCGGCTCTCTCCTGAAATTGAGTTGTAGCGTAAAGTTCCTGCCTATACCGGATGTACTATCCTGACTATCAATCCCCTCTTCTGGTTCAATACCTAATTCTACACTCCCATTGTCTTCCTTCCAGGTGATCCAGTTATTCCAGTTAGGTTTGATTCCCAGTATTTCTTCCGGACCTACCAAGCCTAAAGCAATAGAGCGAATGATACTTGACTTTCCAGCACCATTATCTCCAATAAGCACATGCCAGCCGGCAGGGTTCTCAAACTCCATTTCAAAGCGCTGAATGGATCGGATGTTTTTGATACTTACTTTTTGTATGTACATGTGCGTTAACTATTCAGGTTGAGCTGCTGCTGAAAGAATATTCCAGGATAAAAATAATGATCTATTCGTACTAATCCTGTCTCGTAGTAGTCAGGAGCCACAAATGTAAGGACTTTACCTACTTTGGAAAGTGTGAAAGGATGTAAAAAACGAAAAAGGAGATCATGAGACGAGATGCACTGTCTAATGGACATACTTTACTCTCAGTAGAATTTGCTGGAAACATTTATTTTAATGAACAGGTAGTCTAAGGTCTACCTAGCTTCTTTTTCTACAACCTGCAGTGACTTATAAAGTGAACCTGAATTGGTTGTTGATCCGGGTGTGCGGAGGTGCAAGAAAACTGATAATCAGCAATCATGAATACATTTGATTATAAATTCATGATAAAGAAAGCTGTTTAGATCAAGTAGATTTCTTTATTTTATCAATCCTAATCGCTTGCAAATATCTTTAGTCAACTTTGCCATAGGTCTTTTTTCGAAGTCATCTTCATGATAATAATTTCCAAATGCAAGACGATATAATTCTTCCATTGTAAGATGCAGATCTTTATATTGCTCCTGAAGAGTCTCAAGATATTTGTCATTTGAAATGTGTTTCTTCCGAATTAATTCACTTACTACATCAGCATGTTTAGAATATATAATATCTACTTGGAAGATTTCAGATGAGTTTATTATCTGAGTTTCTAATTGACCTCCTTCTCTGGGCTTTAAGCTCACTTGCAAATCATGAGATTCTCCAACTGCTGCTGCAGTCGTGTTTGGAGTATAATCAAAATATGCATGATCAGTGCAGGAATTCAGATAAGGATGCAAATGGGTAGATAGATCAAAAATACTTACACCTTTCAATGTAGAGTTACAGGTGCTACAACTTGGGATTAGATTATAAAATGATAGGCCAAATAATGGATGTTTTGACTTATTAAAAAAGTGATCAAACTGAGGTCTGATTATTTTTTTTGAGTCTACCTTATCTTTCGATTGTTTTAAAACAACAAAAATATAATTTCTATTACAGTAAGGACAAACATTAACATCAAGTTCTTTGGCTAAATCATAAGCTTCCCAATATTTCTTATTTTCTAATGCAAAGCCAGTTTTATCAGTAAATTTATCATAATTAAATATCTTTTCTAAAATCACTCTGACAGAGGGAACAAACTGATTTTCTTCAACTAAACTAGAAAATCTTTGCCGGAAAATTCTTTCAAGCTCAAATATTTCGAGAGGTTGACCAACAATAATTTTCTTAAGATTGATTCTAACTTCGTGAAGAAGTTCAAATAACTTTTCGCAGTTTTCTTTTGTAAAGAAAGGTTTAGGTTTAAAGATAGATCTACCTTTCAGCAACCCGATTATATCTTCTTTCCTTATTTTTTGAGTAGTTTTTTTTGTCTTAATAATTAGTTTTGTGAATGATTGAAGAGATTTAATATTCAACTTATAATTATCTAAATTCTCAGATTCTACAACACAGATACACTTTCCCCATACACCAATAATCGTCGAATAAAAGTCCAACGCAGATTCAGTCCAAAACATTACTCCTTCGTAATGTTTATTAGCAATTTCAGGAAGGTTTTCACGTTTTATTTGTATCATTCTTGTCTACGCTTTTTTACATATTCTTGAAGCTTTTTTATTTCCTCCTCTGCCCTTTCTATATCTGCATCAATACCCATCTTATTATTATACATTTCAAGAAGCTTTTGTTTAATAATATGTTCTCCTATAATGTTGATAAGAGCTTTAGCCGATACGGGGTCAAAAGCATCATTGCTTTTATTGTTAAGCCAGTCTATTAGACGTTGAACTTTCTCATTTGCCAAAGCACCTATTAGTCCATCTCTTAGAAAAAAAGCATCTGAAAGTAAGGTGTGAATATTTGCACAAAATGTTTCCTCTTGTTTACTCATTGAACATACAACGGATAGTCTAGCGTCTTCCATCTTTTGAAGAAAGATAATGTTAGATTTTGGTAGATCTGAGGCTACAAAAGGGGAATGAGAAGTTATGATCAATTGAAATTTATGCTGAAATCTATAACGAAAAAAAGAAGAAAGCCTGTTTAAATATTCTTTCTGCCATTGTGGATGGAAACCAACCTCTCCTTCATCTAACAAAATATATACAAACTTTATCGATTTACATGCCTGTATATTGTTAGAATACACCTCATAAAGTCGAGCAAATATGTCAAGCATTAATTTTTCTCCAGAACTTAAGTCTCTCCAATCAAGATTAATAAAACTTGAATACTCCGACTTTTTCAGAAACTGCAAATAGCGATTGTGTGCCCTCCATATTTCAAAAGCTTCATCAAAGGGAATGCTTAAACTACAATCTTGTATATTTATCTTCTCAAACGGTGTACTTCTGATTATAGCAAGTACTTCTTCTATAAAAGGTACAACAATATTTTTAGAGATTACTTTTTGCTTCTCAAAAAATTCAAGTGCAATATCCTGAAATTCAACCCCTTTGAAGGAATGAAAATTTAATGTAAGAATTTTTTGGCTGATATCCTGTCTTAATGCCAAGCTTGAAAACAGACTAAGTAAAAAGCTGTAAAGAAAGTCGATAGACAATTTTTCATGTGCTTCATTTGGCATACTGTTTACTTTGCCATATGCGATACCAATCTTATTTCTAAACCACTTTAGTAGGTCTCTTGTTTCTAAACTTAAATTGTCTTCGTTAAATTTCTGCCTTGTAAAAATGATTTGTACATGCTCCGGTATATTAATATCTAGTTCTGTATGATCTATTTCTTTCTTCTTTCTTTTATTTTTTATTCCTAATCCAAAAGCCGAAAATAAAAAGTCATATTGTCGTTCAATATTTTTTCGTCGATGCATAATTACTGGGTCAATATCGTAATTACCATCCTTATCATTATAGAGAAGAAAGTTTGAGGAAATATTAAATTCAAACTTGTTTATTATAGGCAATGAATAATTTCTAAAATCTAGTATGGGACTATAGTATATCAATCGTGTTTGGTTTAGAAAATCAATGTTTGCAGAAAGTGGCTCATCAAAAATGTTGTGGTTTCTTCTAATCTTTTTAGGTTTGAGGCACCTGTATCTATTTAGCTTCCCATTTATCTCAACTTTATATTTATCTAAGCTATGGATAGGAATAATTTCATCTTTTAGCTCATTCTTAAAAATTGCAATCCAATCCTCCCCTATTTCAGCTTGATTTGTAAGTATATGTCTTAGTAAATCAAGTAAATTACTTTTACCTACTCCATTCTCTCCCAAAATTGCAGTAACACTTGTTATTACTCCGCCAAATTCGTAAGGAAAATAGTGCGGATTGTCACTAATACTCAAGGTGATTAGTTTCTCATTATTAGAAGTGCTTATTTGAAATTCTCCTCCAAAAGTAAATCCTTGTTCTTTGAAATTGATATGATTTTCAACCCACAAGTATATTTGTCGGCTCCCCTGTTTTCAAACAGGTTTGAGATAGAAAATTTGAATTAATTATTTTTTTTAATTGCTACTACCAAGGCTGTGAATTGTGGGAAATTCCAGGGCTGGTTTTGCACCTGACAATTTTC
>JASJOS010000007.1 GCA_030068525.1 Xanthocytophaga flava | reverse complement strand
ACGCGTTACGCACCCGTGCGCCACTGGTATTGCTACCCGTTCGACTTGCATGTATTAGGCCTGCCGCTAGCGTTCATCCTGAGCCAGGATCAAACTCTCCATAGTATATGAAGTTTTGTCCTTTATTGCTATTGCTAGTGATAAAGAACAGTGTCTGTCCCGATAACTCTCTTATTAAAGGAATCAAGTTGATGATTTGCTCGATTAGCTACTTTTCTCAAAGTACCCTTTCTGCAAACCTTACCTTGCTTTATTTGCTTGCTATCTTTTGCTTCAATCACTCAAAGAACATCTCTTCCGCTTTTGGAAGATAGACCTATATACTAGGTAATACTTATTTTTTTACTCTCTTTTCTTTGCTTAAAAAAACCTTTGTAAAATTTGGTTTTCTTATTTTGGATTCTTACTTTTACTTTACCACTCTTGTTTTTCTCTCTTTCAGAATCGGGATGCAAAGGTAAGTTTCTTTTCCTTTTCTGTCAAGTGTTTTGTGAAATTTATTTTTTTATTTTTTTTCACTACTTGACTTTCGTATCGCCTCTGCCTTCTGCTTACTTTATTTCTTCTTTTTCTTGTTTCTTTCTTCACCGTGTGTGAATCGGGATGCAAAAGTAGAAGTTGTTTTTGATTGCTGCAAGAAAAAGCTAAAATTTATTTTCCTCTTTTTTTCTTACTCTATCCGTGATCTTCTCTTGATTTGAGAACAGGGTTACAAAAGTATATGACCCGCTTCTATTCTCCAAATAATTATGAAATATTTTTCATCACAAATTAAATGAAAAATACTAACTAGCTGTTTTTGGGTTTCTTATATATAGGAACAGTACTACAAGGCTCACCATACATTATACTTTGTGCGACTGGACGTAGCAATCTGGTAATTTCTACATAGGCATAAGAAGGTATAGGTAGATCACCGCACCCTTTCACGACAACTTTAGCATTAATATAATTTTCAAGTGAGATTTTTGAAAGCGCATCCTGAAATAAAGCTTGCTCCAAATTCTGAAGATCTCCAAAAACAACTTTATTCACATAAGGCTCAAGATATGTAGTAAGCAGCATATAAGCCCAGACTGGAACAATAGCATCTTCAGAACATAACACTGCTACATTTTTTCCAGCATAGTTACTCCAGTCATGCTCCTTAAGAAATTGACGAAAATCTTTTTCTTTTAATATTAATCCCTGAAACAAATTGTCTTTTAAATCATATACTACCCTCTCCCCTGGATGATAATAATCTGCCAGATCTAATGTGAGCAATCCGCTACTAGCAACCCGATTTATAATTTCTGCTTCCATATTCATAACTAGTCTCTTTAGATTTTTATGATAAAGGCTTAGTACCTACAAACTCTTTTAAATAAAAAGGCTCAAATGTTTCAACATCTTCCATTTGATTTGCCTGGAAATATTTCCAAGCGATTTCTCCTACATATATAGCTGAAGGAATAATAGTATTTATGAAACTAGCATTAGGATGTGTTATCTTATCCTTACACTTTATAGCTCCATCACCAAAAAAGATTATTTTCTTATTAACTAAGAGATCATCAAAAGAGTTCTCATCAATAATCTTTGCTTCAACAGGTGAAATGACCTCTCCTGCCATATTATAGACAGCACAAAACACCTCCATCCTCCGAGCGTCTATCATTGGGCAAAACAGATAATCATTTATAGGAAAAAAGCGTTTCACATCTTCTGTCATTGCCTCAAGTGTATTAACAGCTAACAAAGGTATCTGCAATGCATAACAAAGTCCTTTAGCAGTAGCCACTCCTATTCGCAATCCTGTATATGAACCAGGGCCTTTCGCTACAGCAACTGCTTCTAAATCTTTCAGAAGATATCCCGAATCTCGTATTATCTGTTCAATTGCAACTGTTAATACCTGTGATGTGGCCTTTTCCACTAAAAACTGAAAAGTTGCAAGTAATTTACCGGATTGGTGCAATGCCACGGAACATGCTTTGACAGAAGTTTCTATACTTAAAATGAGGGCCATATCCAGAAAAACGTAAACGGTTGAACCTACAACATTATAACTTGTCTAGTTAATAGGTAGGTCTAAAAAGCAAAAACCACATCTTTAAAAGATGTGGTTTGCAGGGCTCCCGAAGCTGGGCTCGAACCAGCGACCCTCTGATTAACAGTCAGATGCTCTAACCGACTGAGCTATTCGGGATTAACAGGGCTGCAAAACTAATAATAGGACCTATATTTGTCAAGAGGTAGCCCTATTTTTTTTAATATTTTCTTCTTAGTGTAGCCATAAAAGGCTAATAAACCACTAATAAACAAATACTTACGCATTAAAAAAAAATATATTTTTTTTAAGTTTAATACTCGCTCTATTGAAAACTGGAGTTGTTTCTTGCTTTTCAGTCTTCTTATCGGTAGATTACTTACTACTTCATGTATAGACTTTGTATCACTTTATTCATAAATGCTATAAACTTAACTATTCATTTGTTCTTATGGATATAATTAGAAGATAACTATACACGTTTAATGAAATGCGAGCCTGAGTAGATTAAACTCCACAATTGGTTTTATTATCCATCCTATTTTCTTTTTGCCTGATGAATCTGCGTTTATATGTTATTAGTTTGTTTTTATCCTCTCTATTAGGGGGTGTTGTGGCATTAACTGGTTATAAAATGCTATTTCCTGGAATTGAAAATGAGACAATCGAACAAAAGCAAAACCGCTTTTTTGCATCTCCTGTGTCAAATTACAAAACTGACACATCTTTTTCTGTTAAGGTACCTGATGGACTTAATTTTGTATATGCAGCAGAAAAAGTAAAGCCTGCAGTTGTACATATTAAAACCAGATATGAACAAGTCAATGTCCCTTCACCTGAAACTGTTGACGAAAATGAGGAAGGTTCTGATGATTGGTTCCATGATTTTCATGGTTTTGACGGACCATTCAAAGGGTCTGTTCCTAGAGAATCTGCAGGTTCAGGAGTAATTATTTCACCAGATGGCTACATTGCAACGAACAATCATGTTATTGAAAAAGCCTCTGAAATAGAAGTTATTCTGGAAGATAAACGTAGTTATAGTGGTACTGTAATAGGAACAGATCCAACAACCGATCTTGCATTGATAAAAATTGAAGAAGAGAACCTTCCTTTTGTCAGATACGGAAATACAGATCAATTACATATAGGTGAGTGGGTTCTTGCCATAGGCAATCCTTTTGATTTAACTTCCACTGTTACAGCAGGTATTATCAGTGGAAAAGGACGTAACATAAATATTTTAAAAGATAAAGATAACCTCCAAATTGAGTCCTTTATTCAAACAGACGCTGCTGTGAATCCTGGTAATAGTGGAGGAGCATTGGTTAACCTTAAAGGAGAATTAATGGGAATTAATACTGCTATAGCATCAAATACGGGTATTTCACAAGGATATTCTTTTGCTGTTCCGGTTTCACTTACAAAAAAAGTGATGGATGATTTGCTTCGCTACGGATCTGTGCAAAGGGCATTGTTAGGTGTACATATTCAGGATGTTGATGCAAAAAAAGCAAAAGAGAATGGACTAAAACAAGTTAGAGGTGTTTTGGTTGAAGATATAAATGAACAAAGCGCTGCACAAGCAGCAGGCATCCGATCAGGAGACGTTATCTTTAAAATAGATAGTCATATCATTAATTCTATGACAGAGTTACAAAGTATTGTAGGTACTTACCATCCAGGTGATAAAATAGCGGTTTGGTTTGAACGCGAAGGAGAGGAACAGAAAACATGGGTTACTTTGCGCAATAGTAATGGAAATACGTTATTACCTAAACCTAAATTTGCAAAAACAATTAACATCTTTGGTGCGGATATGGCTCCTGCCAGTCCACTTGAAAAAAAGGCATTAGGGATTGGAAATGGAGTAAAGATTGTACGAATAGCAGAAGGTCGTATAAAAGATGCTGGTATGAGAGTAGGCTTTATTATTACTGAAATGGATAGTCATCCGGTTACATCAGCAGAAGAAGTTTTCAAAATTATCAATAACAGCCAGCGCGCCATTGTTGTAGAAGGCGTATTTCCAAATGGAACTAAAGGTTACCATGCAATAGCACCCTAATATCTTATCCTTACATTTAGTATACTCTAAGTGTAAGGATGCACTTTCTTAAAGAGATGATTCATTTCTGCGCATAGTTCAGTTCACGGCAGATCATTTTTTAGCAATGACATTTTGGTTCATTGAATGGCTGAGAATTTGCGTTTTGTTCACTGCATTTTTTGTTTTTGACTAGAATTCCGATCATTTTTTTGTTTGTGCATTATTCACCGCAATTTTTTTTGAGTGGGATTCAACTCAAGCATCCAACTGCAGTTAATTCTGTTCATATTATTTGGGTAGGCAAGTATTAGATATAATCTAAAATGAATCATGTATTTTTGACAACCTAAAACTTAATTTGTTCTTATTCTACTTTCAAGCTTATTTATCTTATGCAGGATTTTTTGAAACAATTAAATATAGATTCTTATAACCCAGCATATAGTACTGGTTTAAATTGGGGTTCCACCCTATCTGACCAACAAAAGGAGATATCTTCTCCTGTTGATAATAAACTCATTGCATCAGTACAATGGGCCACAACAGAAGAATATAATCATGTGGTTCAAACAGCAGAAGCAGCATTTATACAATGGAGACAGATACCCGCCCCCAAAAGAGGAGAAATAGTACGACAGATTGGAGAGGAACTTCGTAAACATAAAATAGCTCTTGGTCGTCTGGTTAGTTATGAAATGGGCAAAATTTACCAGGAAGGTTTAGGGGAAGTTCAGGAAATGATAGATATATGCGATTTTGCTGTTGGTCTATCCAGACAATTGTATGGATTAACTATGCATTCGGAAAGGCCGCTTCATCGTATGTATGAGCAGTATCATCCATTAGGAATCGTTGGAATTATTTCTGCCTTCAATTTTCCTGTTGCTGTCTGGTCATGGAATGCTATGTTAGCTGCAGTGTGTGGAAATGTTTGTATCTGGAAACCATCTGAAAAAACACCGCTGACTGCGATTGCTTGTCAACATATTATAAGCAATGTACTTAAAAATAATAATGTACCTGAGGGTGTTTTTAATTTAGTATTAGGAGACGCCAGCATTGGACATAGTCTTGCATCAGATAAACGAGTTCCTCTCATTTCAGCCACAGGTTCTACTCGTATGGGACGCAAAGTGGGTGAAACTGTGGCTAATCGTTTGGGTAAATCATTACTGGAGCTTGGAGGAAACAATGCAATTATTATTACTCCCAACGCAGATCTGGAAATGGCAATACGAGCTGTAACTTTTGGTGCGGTAGGAACCTGTGGTCAGCGTTGTACATCTACACGACGATTAATTTTGCATGAATCCATATATCAAACAGTTGCAGATCGATTGGTAAGTATTTATGCTAAATTACCTATTGGCAATCCACTAGAGGATGGAGTTCTTGTGGGACCACTTATTGATAAACAAGCTGTTAAAAATTTTACTCAAGCACTTGATGAAGTAAAGAAATCAGGTGGTAAAATCCTGGCTGGAGGAGAAGTTTTATCAGGAGAAAAATACAACACAGGAACTTATGTAACACCTGCATTGGTCGAAGCACAGAATGATTATCCAATAGTTCAGCAGGAAACGTTTGGGCCTATTTTATACCTTATTCAATATAAAGGTAACCTTGAAAATGCCATTGCAATCCATAATGATGTACAACAAGGCTTATCTTCTGCTATTTTTTCACTTGATTTGAGAGAAGTTGAAACATTTCTTTCGTATGCAGGCTCAGATTGTGGTATTGCAAATGCTAATATCGGAACGTCTGGTGCTGAAATAGGTGGTGCATTTGGTGGAGAAAAAGAAACTGGAGGAGGAAGAGAATCTGGCTCTGATGCATGGAGAGCATATATGCGCCGTCAGACAAACACTATTAACTATAGTAAAGAATTACCTCTTGCTCAAGGCATTACATTTGATATATAGCACTTTTCACAAAGAATTACTAAAAGGGTTTTAAGAATATTATTTTCTGGCGGTTAATAAAATTCTCATTGTTATTAATTATTCTATTTATCTATCTGTTCTATAAGTGAAAAGAATAAATGTAGATATATAATCTCTTTTTTGTAATTTCCTTGCAATTAATGTTTAAAAAACCATATTTTTGAAAAAACCGCACTTAATAATTGTCTGAATATCAACAGTATAAAGATTATTTGCATTTTTAAATATTTTTGTCACCTTGTAATGATTTGGCAAAAATTAAACTTTGGAATTGTTACTGAATATTATACCTTGTAGCCGATTTTAAACCAAGACGCATTAAAATAGTTTATATTATGGCAGAAAATACTCAGAGGTTCAACACCATTATGTTGATTGACGACAATGAGATTGATAACCTCATAAACCAGAAGATTATTGAATCGGCAGGTATTGCCAAGCATATTTTTACCCATACTGGCGGGAAAAGTGCGATTGAGTTTTTGAAAAATATGGAAAAAATTGCTGCCGTAACTAACAACGTAACCTTACCTGAGTTAATTTTTCTGGATATAGATATGCCTCTGATGGATGGTTTTCAATTTTTGGATGAATTTGAGAAATTATCAAAAGAGACAAAAGAATATTGCAAAATCGTTATGCTCACTTCTTCTATAAATCCACAGGATATGAGCAAATCCAAAAAATACGATTATGTAAAGAAATATGTAAATAAACCTCTCACTCAGGATAGTCTGAAAAAATTAGGAATCTAAAGACAGTATCCTGCCAGATACAAAACCTACCTGTATTCAATATGAGTACAGGTTTTTTTATTTCTTCCTATAAAGTTTTACAAAAACTGTCTCAAATTTCCGAAAAAAACTGTTCGTTATTTTTTTGACAAATAGAATCTCTTACCTCTATTTTGAGGTTTTTGTACTTTCCTATATTTTTGACAAAAAACAACCAAGTTTCCTTTCTGTTTGAAACCTTATTTCCGGTAATTTCTAAAGCTACACCTCAATATTACAACAGTAGCTTCAGTTATAAAATTTACCATAAAACACAAATACATGCAGATACCTGTCCTCTCCTATCTTCGTAAACAAAAGATAGGATTCCTTATTTTTATATTATTTGTTTTTGCATTTTGCGTCCTTAATGCCTTTGATGGTTATGACTTTAATGTGTATTTATATACAGCACGTAGGCTGAGAAACTTTGAAAATATTTATCAGCCACCTTTCCTCAAAGGTTTACAATACTATTATAGTGTCTTTTTTGCCTTGGTGTTGATCCCTTTCTCATATTTTCCTCCTATTATTCCTAAAATAATATGGGCTTTGTTATTGGCATTTTGGCTTTATAGAGTCTGGCAATTATCAATGGCTTATTTTACTATTACCATTCTTTCGGAAAAGGCTAAGAAATACTGGACAATCTTAGCATTTTTCTTAATTGTACGCTTTATAATGTACAATTTCCCAATGCTTCAGCTAACAATATTCCTATTGTGGGCAACCCTTGAAAGTTTGCGACTATTTCGAGAGGATAAGTTTATAAAAGGAGGTATTCTACTAGGGCTAGCAATCAACATTAAACTTTTACCTGCTTTATTCTTACCTTATCTGCTTTATAGAAAAGAACTCAGAGGCTTCTTCATAACTATTCTAACATTCATAGTCTTGCTTTACCTTCCCGGTTTATTTTTAGGGATAAAATTTAATCAATATTTGTTGAGTGAATGGTGGCAGATTATAAATCCTTCCAATAGCGAGCATACCATAGAAACTGACCTCAGTGCTCACAGCTTAACAAGCCTTATACCTGTCTATATTACTAATGCGCCAGGGCAACTACCTATTAAGCGTAACTTTCTTGATTTGAGCTATAATAACACATTACTTGTATTAAACATTAGCAGGATATTTTTTGTCCTATTAACCCTTGTGTTTCTTCGAACACTTCCATTTAAAAAGAATGTGTCTGTTTTAAAAGACTACTGGGAATATACATACTTATTTATCTGTACTCCACTATTATTTCCTCACCAACAAAAATATGCATATATCTATTTATTTTCTGCTATTATCTATCTTCTCTATTATTTTATAGTACATTTTCAATTTCAAAAGAGTAAAGAAATCTATTTTCCATTGGGAATATTCATTTTAGCTTCTTTGTTCTTTACTCCTATAATTGGTAGTGATATCATTGGGCGATATTTTTATGATGTCTTACAGCACTTCCGTATTCTTACTATAGCCACAATCCTGCTTATACCCGTATTATTAATGTGCCCTCCTTCAAAGGTCGAACTTTTAACTAAAAACCAGTAATGCCGTTTTCCCATTAAAAATAAATTCCTATAAAAACAAACACCTCTAATGTTGAAATTAGAGGCGTTTGTTTTTATAGGAATAGTTGTTACCTTCTAAGAAGAGAGTCTTGCAACAAAGCTTTCATCCATTTTAATTAATGTAATTACAGTAAATCCTTTTACATTGATTTTTTGTAATTTATCAATTAATCCACGAATCTTAGCAGCTTTTCCGTTTTTGCTATCATACAGGGAAGTTTTCATTATCTTGGTGAAGATAAGCATATGCTCACACTCATCTTTACCCATAATCCGAATCTGGCGCTGTATACTGTTAAGAAGCTGACTAAATAATTCATAGTCATTAAGTAAACAATATTGTAATGCCAACAATAATTTTACTTCCAAATGAGCAATCGGATATTTCTTCAGACTCATCTCATTTAACAAATTATTTACCCAACGCGCTGCCTCATCATATTTTTTTGAATAATAACAACATACAGCTCTATACACTACATATCCTGTATATTTTGGCAAATCATAGGCATCTGCTTCATAATCCTGGAACAAACCTTCGTTCTCTTCATACATAGTCTGCTCTGTATCCAGGCGGATATGCCGTTGTACTTTTGTAAAAAGGAATTGTGCAGGATATGTATATAAACTGTAGTTGGTTAATAAAGTACTGGCAGCATCATTTACTTCATCAAAATATTTTTCAGCTTTCTTATATACTTTATAGTGTGTATAGTATTCCAGCTTTAAAAACTCAAATACCAGTTTCAGGTGATAATATACAGTATCCAGATTGTATTGCTGGAATATTTTTTCAACATTATTCAGCACATCTTCAATTGGCTCCTGATCATCATCCAGATTTTCTGTGTTTTCTACAAACAAACGATGGAAAATGCTCATGCAATTCTGATACACATACAAACGGTGTGATTGATACAATTTACACACGTTTTCCATTTCTTTGTTCAGATAGGTCAACTCCAGTTTCTCAGTCTCTGTACCAGAAAGAGTATAGTTACCATACTTTTTGAAATACTCTGATAATAAATCTTCAGCCTTATCTATGGCCAACATATAGGCCACGTGGCGGTTGTAACTTTGAGAGTAGTTGTAGAAGTCTGGCGAATTGATGTGCAGTTTTTTAAGACTTTTATAAATAATTGTTAATTCGTTGGAAAGATCATAATCCAACAGCTCTTTTTCTAGCTTTTTTAATGTTGCTACGGCAATAGCCCTCTTTTTTGTAAAAAGGATTTCAGTAATATTGGCAACTTTCTTCAACAAGTCTGTACGTGGACTCTCCATCTGTTGAAGAAGGTATTCTTCAATTTTTTGATTCAGGCGCGAACGCAACGTATAATACGCATTTGTATTTACGTCTAGTTGTTCCATGATCTTACTATCAGACAATTGCTTCTCACGCATAAACTTTAGAAGGTATGCTGACTTTTCAGCATTACTTGTCATCAGTTGGTTATAGATGGCATCGTAATCTTCCGGAGACAATTGCTTGATAATATTTTTGAGCTTTGCCATAGTAATTAAATTAGTAAAAACGTATGTTGTTAGGAGTATTGTTTATCAGGTTCGGACACAAAAGTCTTTAATAAAACTATATAAGTAAAAAAGTATTTCCGTCCTGAGAAACTATTAAATGAGCCAATTTATTTTCTTTTTAATGTAAAACGTATTCCATTAGTCTATACAAATACCTTGTTTTACAATAAGTTATACTATTGTGTTCCAAGTATACTAATTTTTTTTTATTATTTATTCTCTCTACATTTTTTATCAAACCAGTCTATGTCCTCCTTCTATATGTCCATATTTCCTACACATTCCAGGCTTTTTTCGTTTTGTTTCTGAAAGTTAATAAGTTCAATGGTGTTTGTGCAATTTCTACCTATCAGGTTACTTGTAAGAATATTTTTTTTCTTTCTAATCTATCAGGCATTTTAGGTATCTTTTTACAAAAAGTTATCATTTCAATACATCTCATTTTTATAAATATTGGCAAAAATGAGTTACCACAAAAAAAGTACTATTCACAGCACAAACATAACAAAACTAAGCCAGAACTTTGTCTAGTTCATTTATGTTCTTGTGGAAAATAAATAGATTCTTTCAAAGATCTATCATACCACTTGTAAAAACTACGTATTGATTTTAATAAAAACTCACAAACGGAGCTGTTTTAGGATTTAAATCTCATAGACATATAGTATAAAAACAGCCAATAATAACTAATTGAGGGGTGTTTTCCAGAAGCTTTTTAAGCACCATTCCCCTTTCTTTTATAAATTTGTAATTTCAATCTACTATTTACGACATTGAAGAGTAAAGATTTTCTTCAGTTATATCGCGAAGATAGTCTGGTTCAGACCATTGAAAGATTATTCGCATATAACATTCAGAATCCAGCGCATTTGCAATGCAAAGGGATTGTGGGTAGCCTTGATGCAGTATTGGCAGTAGCTTTATACCTCAGAAATCCACAAACTCATCTATTTATCTTACACGAGAAAGAAGAAGCTGCTTATTTTCTAAATGACCTTCAAAATTTATTGCCAGATAAAGAAATTTTGTTTTTTCCTACCTCGTATAGAAAACCCTATCAATTCATAGAAACAGATAATGCTAATATACTTCGTCGGGCAGAAGTACTGAGTCAGCTTAGTTTAGGAGGGAATGAACTTATTGTTACATATCCTGAAGCATTGACAGAAAAAGTTATTAGTCAGAAATCATTGGTACAAAATACTTTTGTAGCTCGGGTAGGAGAGAAACTGGATACCAATTTTATTGCAGAATTTTTGCTTAGCTATGATTTTGATAAAACTGATTTTGTTTATGAAGCAGGACAGTTTTCCATTAGGGGTGGTATCGTAGATGTTTTCTCTTTTGCAAATGATTTACCGTATCGAATTGAGCTATTTGGAGACGAGATAGAAAGTATTCGTACATTTAATCCTGATACCCAATTATCTGTTGCAACCGTATCACAAGTATCCATTGTCCCTAATATACAAAGTAAAGTAACTGTTGAATCCAGAGAAACTTTTCTCAGCTTCCTTCCAAAAGATGTCGGAATTTGGGCAAAAGATATAGAGCTTACTCTTGAGGTAATTGAGAAATATTTTGAGAAAGCAACCGAAGCTTATGAGGCAGCCAAAGAACCTCGGCTTATTTCGAAACCTGATGAGCTGTTTGACACGCGACGCAATTTCCTCAACCAGTTAAAGGAAAAGCGTGTTATTGAGTTTGGTAAAAAAGCTTATTTCAAGAACGCCGAAAAAATAGAATACTCTGCATCTGCACAACCCTCATTCAATAAAGATTTTAATTTGCTGGCAACAAACCTTCAGGACAATCTCACCCACGGATATATTAATACCATTGCCGCAGATTCAATCAGACAGCATGAACGATTGAATACTATTTTTCAGGAAATCAATCCTTATATTAATTATCAATCTCTGAACCTTGCCTTTCGGGAAGGATTTGTAGATCATAATACAAAAATTGCCTGTTATACAGATCATCAGATTTTTGATCGTTTTCACCGCTACAAGGCTAAGGAACGGTTCTCCAAATCAAAGGCAATGACCTTACGCGAATTGCGGACCTTGCAGCCAGGTGATTATGTTACTCATATTGATTATGGTATTGGAAGATTTGCCGGATTGGAAAAGATTGAGGTAAACAGTAGCCAGCAGGAAGCGATTCGGCTTGTATTCCGGGATGATGATCTTTTATATGTAAGTATTTATTCACTTCATAAAATAGCAAAGTATACAGGAAAGGATGGCAATCCACCACAGATGAGCAAACTCGGCTCACCAGAATGGGAAAATAAGAAATCAAGGATCAAAAAGCAGGTTAAGGATATTGCCAAAGAACTTATCAGTCTATACGCCAAACGAAAAGCAGCACCAGGATTTGCCTACTCCAGAGATAGCTTTTTACAAGCTGAACTTGAGTCTTCCTTCTTATACGAAGATACACCGGATCAGGCCAAAGCTACAGCAGATGTGAAGAAAGATATGGAACAAGCACATCCTATGGATAGGCTTGTCTGTGGTGATGTTGGTTTTGGTAAAACAGAAGTAGCGATACGGGCAGCATTTAAAGCAGCTACAGATGGTAAGCAAGTAGCAGTACTAGTACCGACTACTGTACTTGCTATGCAGCATTACAAAACATTTAAAGAACGACTTGAAAAGTTTCCAGTTCGGGTAGAATATGTCAATCGATTTAAAACTACTCAACAAATCAAGGAAACGCTACAAAAGGTAGCAGATGGCAGCATAGATATTCTTATAGGGACGCATCGTCTTGTAGGAAGTGATGTCAAGTTCAAAAATCTGGGACTTCTGATTATTGATGAGGAGCAGAAATTTGGTGTCAAAACCAAAGATAAATTAAAAGAAATGCGAGTGAATGTAGATGTGCTTACATTAACAGCTACTCCGATACCTCGTACTCTTCATTTCTCTTTGATGGGAGCACGTGATCTTTCCATTATTGCTACCCCACCGCCAAATCGACAGCCAGTAACTACTGAAGTACAAACATTCAGTGAAGAAATGATTCGGGATGCCATCAGTGAAGAACTACGTCGTGGAGGTCAGGTATTTTTTGTTCATAACCGTATTAATGATATTGTTGAACTTGGGGATACTATATTACGATTAGTTCCTGATGCCAAAATCGGTGTGGCTCATGGACAGATGGAAGGGAGCAAACTTGAAAAAACTATGTTGAAGTTTATCGATGGAGAATATGATGTATTGCTTTCTACCAATATTATAGAATCAGGTCTGGACATTCCAAATGCAAATACAATCATTATCAACAGAGCCCATCAGTTTGGATTAGCAGATTTACACCAGATGAGAGGACGTGTAGGCCGCAGCAATCGCAAGGCTTATTGTTATTTGTTAACCCCTCCTCCTACTTCACTAAGTTCTGATTCCAGAAAAAGACTACATACTCTTGAAGAGTTTTCAGATCTGGGAGATGGATTTAAAATCTCTATGCGAGATTTGGATATTCGTGGGGCGGGAAATTTGCTGGGAGCAGAACAAAGTGGATTCATTTCAGATCTGGGTTTTGAAACATATCATAAAATATTGGATGATGCTATTCAAGAACTAAAGGAGGACGAATTTAAAGAACTTTTTGCCGATGAACTCAATGTAAAAGAATTAATCACAGATTGTGTGATAGAGTCTGATCTTTCTATTATCATTCCTGAGACCTATGTCCCCAGTATTTCTGAAAGGTTGAATCTTTATTCGCAACTAGATAATATAAAAGAAGAAGTAGAGTTAGAGAAATTTACAACCGAAATAATTGACAGATTTGGGCAAATGCCAGAAGAAGTAAAAGATCTGATTGAAATGGTTCGTCTCCGTTGGATAGCAGAAAGGCTGGGCTTTGAGAAACTAACATTAAAAAATGGAAGTATGAAGGGTTATTTTGTTCCGGCAGATAACGAAAAATACTTTAAGTCGGATGTATTTGGTAATATTTTACTGTACATTCAGCAAAATCCTAAGAAATGCAGGCTTAAAGAAGCAAAGGACAAACTTATATTGATATTTGACGAAATTAAATCTATAAGTCAAGCAAGAGATATCTTATCGCTGATAGATGAGAAGGTAAAAATGGCTGTATAGCTTGGATGATAGTTAGTCCTTAGATATATGCTTCCAGAACAATTCTCAGACAGATAGCTATTGTGGGAGTTCTTTGTATTTTACAGTACTATTGGAAGTAAATCAGACAATATTATACCTACTCTATTCGTTTCAATGGGTGTTAAATAAGATGTCCGACGGATTGCGCTGCAATTTTTGTAACAAAATATTAAAATTACGCGTCCTAAGGAGACGAAATTAACCACTGATTCCGTTAATCTATGTAACAAAATTGTATTTTTGTACGGAATGTGGATTGGTGAATGAATCTAAATAAATAGTAGCAACCAGTTGATTTTTGGAAGGTTAGAAGAAGATTCCTATCCACCTTTATCCTTTTTTGATGGATGGTATTAGTTCTTAAAAATAGAAGCCAGGTATCAGCAAAAATTTATTTTACGGAATTTTAATTTTTATTACATACATCGATTTTCTTTCGGTAATCAATTTATTATTCCACGAAAACCGTGCATTTTCGTAGCAGAATTAAAAGTGTATTTAATAGTTGTTGTATTAGTTGGATTCTCTTACAATTAAAGTTTACCTGTACATCAGAAATCCAGTGAAAACAACTCTGAAAATAAGTGTTTAATATAATTCATTATTTAACAAAAAACAGGTTATGAATAAGCTCTGGCGTTCAACTACACATGTTATGTTAGCAGGTTCGATGCTGCTGGCATTAGCATCGTGTAAGAAAGACAAGTATCCTACGGCAGCGAACCCTGGCCAGGAAAGTACGGCGACTGGCCTTGCATACAATGAAGATGATGGTTTTCAGGTTCCGGACTTCAAAGGACAGCCTCAAGGTCCAAACCTTGTATTCATCGAAGGTGGACGCTTTGTAATGGGTTCTGCCGAAGAAGATTTAACAAACTCACATGATAATATTGAAAGAACTGTCAGTGTGCAATCCTTCTGGATGGACGAGACAGAAATCGCCAATATTCACTGGTTGGAATACTTATACTATATCCAAAAAGACTCTTCTGAAGAATTTTACCAATCTGCATTACCAGATACAACAGTATGGACCAGCGAACTAGCATTCAACGATTCATATCGTGATCACTACCTTCGCTATCCAGGTTTCCGTTACTATCCTATTGTAGGTGTTTCATGGAAACAAGCAGTAGATTATTCTACATGGCGTACCAATGTTGTAAACAAAAAACTAGCTGAAGATGCAGGTATCGAGCCACCTTCTGATGGTGGAGGACGTATCCCACTTGAATCAGGTGTGGTTCTTCCTAACTATCGTCTGCCATCTGAAGCAGAATGGGAATATGCAGCATATGCGTTGATTGGCGTTCAGTATCTTGATGAAAACCAAACCAACAAACGTATTTATCCTTGGGATGGACACGCATTGCGTAATCCTTACGGAAAGCAAATGGGTAGATTCCTTGCAAACTTCAAACGTGGCCGTGGTGACTATGCGGGTATAGCAGGTAAATTGAATGATGCGGCATTGATCACCAGCCAGGTATATGAGAACCCACCAAACGATTTCGGTTTGTATAACATGGCAGGAAACGTAAACGAATGGGTATATGACGTTTATCGTTCAAACTCTTACCAGGATTTTGATGATCTAAACCCTCTTCGTCGTAGTGGTTATCTGGATAAAGCGGAGAATTATGACAAGAAAAATAACAACTCTCTGATCGATGATCAGGTACGGGTTTACAAAGGAGGTTCTTGGAAAGATGTTGCTTATTGGTTATCTCCAGGTACTCGTCGTTATTTGGAAGAAGATTCAGCAACAGCAACAATCGGCTTCCGTTGTGCAATGATTAATGCAGGTTCTAACCGTTAATAAAAAGAAATAATGCAAAAAGCCTCCGCTCTCGTGGAGGCTTTTTTGTTTTGGCGGATTCCAACTCTTACAGTTAAAGAAAATTAGTATGTTCTCTTTCTTATTTAAAAAGAAGACCAAAGTTAGCTATACAAGATATCCGGACAAAACCTGGGAAAAGAAGATTCATAAATATATAGCTCTTTGTGAGCTGGTAAAGCAAGAGACGTCCTCCTATCCTATTATTGTAGCTTTCTTCTCTAAAACAATACAGGAAGTAAAAACTGCTTTAGAGAATGCAGGACTTGAGTTTAAACACCTGGAGAGAATTCATGGAAATCTACCTAATGATAAGTCAATCTTATTGATTTCGGCTGAACTTCTTATGCAGACAAATACTATAAAGGCATTTAGTAGTATTCCTAAGAATATCTCATTCCATTTTGCTGAACACTACCCTAAATCGAGTGTGGAAGAAAACTACCTGTTTCAATTAAACCAATTGCCAGGAAAACCAACTGTGCATTTCTATAATGCTATAGAAGAACCCTTCTTCTTGCATTTTGGAGGAGAAAGAATAATAGATCTACTTACAAGGCTGGGAGTTAAAGAACAAGAATTTATCTCTCATAAAATGATAGACAATTCTATTCAGAATGGACAAAAGAAAATAGACAAAAAAGTTCAGACAGAGATAAAAGCAACCTCCGCAGAAGATTGGTTTAGTAAGAATATTTATCCATTTTAGCTATACCAATACTATTTTTTATTGAACTGGATTATACAAAAATCTTGTACTTGTGTGAATTCCGATCAAAAAAAGTTTTGCAGTGAGTTATGCGCAAACAAAAGTTTTGCAGTGAAGTATGCGCAAGAGAAAAAACGATTGGAACTCCAGTCAAAATAAAAAGTGACCGGAGTGCAGCTCAAAACTCAACTTGCCGTGAATAAAATGCAAACCATCCGCCTATACGCAGGACGGTCTTGCCTTCTCTAAAAAATACTTTGCCGTGAACTATGCGCAGAAACAAAAGACGCTGTGAATAAAATGCGCTCTCTTAGCTAATCAGTGAATTAATCTCGCAGTCTGTAGCTAAACACATCCTATCAACAACCGAATATGAGTAAACAGAAAAATAATCAGAAAGAGTAAAATCTTCAATATAAGATTTTACTGTGCAGCCGCCAAACAAGCAATACTTACTTCTTTGCATTTTGCTTTCTGTAATGCCATAATACAGGATTCCAGAGTAGATCCAGTAGTAACAATATCATCAACCAATAAGATGCGCTTATCTCTCACAGATTCATAATCTGCTACTTCGAATATATCTTTAGTATTCTCATACCGCTCCATTCTACTTAACCGTGTCTGGCTTGGATTGTGAATATTTCGTTTTAAAGCAATTGGGTATGCCGCAACACCTAATTGCAACGACAAGCCAGCCACAATAGGGTCACATTGATTATATCCTCTCTTTTTTAACTTTGATGCATGCAACGGTACAGGTATTATACTATCAAATTCTGTATGATATTCTCGTTTTCTTAATTCACTTCCATACCACTTACCCAACAGTATACCTGCATCTTTTTTTCCATTGTATTTCAAATGATGTAAGACATTCTGTACCTTCCCTCCTTTTGTAAACTTTAAAAACGCCCAGGCATATTTAATATTTACCTTTCCTGCAAACCGTTGCATCAATGCATTATTTGGATCATTGTGGTAATTAGTTACAGGTAAATGATATCGGCAGTATAAACAAATCTGTTTCTCATTCTTTAATAGGCTACCATTACACATAAGACAGTATTCAGGAAAGATCAACTCCAGGAAGTCATCGAACAAACTCATAGGTATTATATGTTACAATGTATTAGCCAACAAATTCTCATTAAAATAGCAGTACATTGTGTACATTCGCAACCCAAATTCTAAGAAGAATATTACAACGTATACATAGATAACTTTACTTATTCATTTTATTCCAAACATATATGGCAGATCTACTTGTAGAAGAGTTCAATGCATACAGAAGCCGGATGAACGAACAAATATCTGGTGCAAAAAATCTGATTATTAACAGATTGTTTAACCTGGACACAAACTGTTATGAACCAGGCACTGTAGATGTAGTAACAAAAGAAATGATTGGATTAGCATGCTCCATGGTATTACGATGCGACGATTGTGTAAAATACCATCTGGGAAAATGCCACGAGCTGGGAGTTACAGACCAACAGATATTTGAAGTGTTTTCTATTGCCAATCTAATTGGTGGTACTATTGTCATACCACATCTTCGCAGAGCAGTAGAATACTGGCAGGCATTAAATAAAAATTGAGCTCTGATATATGGAAGATACACTTGAAGTACAATGGGATCAGCTCCTGACAAAACTGGAACAATCAATAGGTAAACGACCCGCTGATTTAAATGGGGTATTATTCTTAATTGGCGTTCAGGAGCTGGGCAAAGGGGTATTGCATTTTACCAAAGAGCAGAAGCAAGATCTAATGCATATAGGGATATGTAAGGTACTAAGTCAAGTTGGTTATTATGAGTTTGATTATAGAGATACAGACGGATGGCCACATTGGAAGCTTGTACAAAAGCTTCCTTTCTCTGATCTGCTTTCTCAGGAAAAAATGCTTAAAGAGTATGTGATTAATTATTTTCAAAATGAAGTGGGTATATAATTAACTTGTTTAATTACCTTTTTTATTCTTTTTGCTAGATGGGTGCTAAAGCCCATCTTTTTTGTAAATAGTATAAGGAAAATTAATAACCAAGATTCGAGATAATTAGTTAATGAAGTTCTCTTATTTTATCTATAGGCGGTTTTGAAACAAGGTATTGTAGCATCAATGCCTTGTTTCAAGCCAAAAAGAAAACATGTACTTATTTCCCGTATTATGAAGATCATATCTTTTAATATCAATGGATTACGCTCAGGCTTGCAGAAGGGCTTCCTGGAATGGTTAAAGAACGAACAACCTGATATTATCTGTTTACAGGAAGTAAAGTTTGATACACCTGAACACCTCAATCCTCTATTTGAAGGATTAGGCTATACTTATACTCATTGGTATCCGGCACAAAAAAAAGGATATAGTGGAGTAGCTATTCTAGCTAAACAACCGGCTCTTCAGATTATTCAAGGAAGTGGAATGGAGGAATATGATAGAGAAGGACGTATACTCCGCTTTGATACAAACGCCTTCTCGCTAATTAATGTTTATGTACCCTCAGGAACATCCGGAGAGATACGCCAATCCTTTAAGATGGAATGGCTAGACCACTTTAAACAATATATTCTATCTATACAGCATGAGCAAAATAAACCGCTTATTCTTTGTGGAGACTTTAACATTGCTCACCAGGAAATTGACATACATAATCCTAAAGCCAATCAAAAATCAACAGGCTTCTTACCTGAGGAACGTCAATGGGTTAGCAAGTTTCTTGAGGCTGGTTTTGTAGATACCTATCGATATAAGAATCCTCAGAAGCAACAGTATTCATGGTGGACTTACAGAGCTAATGCCCGAGCCAAAAACCTCGGATGGCGCATTGATTATTTCTTTGTCAGTAAAGATATCACAACAAAAATTCAGGAGTCAGAATTATTAACAGACATTTGTTTTTCAGATCATTGCCCTATTATGATCAAATTAGAGGTTTAATTCCTCAAAACCTTTGAACCTTTCTTAGGTTTATTAATTTTGCTATCTCAGCAAAATTGAATCTTTTTATGATCAAAAACTTTTCTTTTTATATTTTAATTCTTCTTACTATTGCGGGATGCAGACAAACCAGAGATGAACTTATCTTAGTGCCAGCTGCAAAAGGAAATAGTTACTATGGAGGTATCCTTCGCCTTAGTAAAACAGAATATATCCACACACTTTATCCTCCTTCCATTACAGATCCGGTTTCCACTCAGGTAGCCTCTATGATTTATGAGGGTTTGTTTAAAACAGATCCAAAAACACTAGAAGTAATACCTTCACTGGCAGAATCATATGAAGTAAATAGTGATAGCACTATTTATACTTTTCAGATCAAAAAAGGTGTTCTATTTCATGATGACCCTTGCTTCCCTAATGGCAAAGGAAGAGAACTAAAAGCAGGAGACATTGTTTATAGCCTCATTCAACTATGCATAAAATCTCCTGACAATCAAGGATTTGCACTATTTAAAAATAGATTAAAAGGCATTAATGAGTATTTTGCAACTTCTGATAAAAACAAAAAGCTTATCGTTCCGGAAGCTATCAAACAAATTGATGACTATCATTTTCAATTAATTCTGGAAAAGCCAAATCCAGATATCTTATTTCAACTTACCAGGCCCCAGGCTTTTATATATCCTATTGAAGCAATCAATAAATATGGTACTGTAAGACCCAAAGCAGTAGGAACAGGACCATTCATGCTTACAGAGGTTGAGCGAGAAATCTCTATTAATTTATCCCGCAATCCACACTATCACAGACATGATGTTCCAGGTAATCAACTTCCTTTTTTAAGTCAGATAAATATTCAGTTTATTCCTGATAAACGTTCAGAGCTGGCAGAATTTAAAGGTGGTAATATTCAAATGATGTATCATTTGCCACCAGAACAGTTCATTGAAATAATGAAAATTGAATCAATGGAAAATAAACCCGAAGGATGGGAACATTCAATCCTTGTTAGAAAACCTGAAATTGTTACTCATTATTTAGCTTTTAATTGTGCAGATAAATTCTTTAAGAGTTCATCTCTCCGTAAAGCCTTTGCATATAGTATAGATAAAACAACCATTTTAAGTACTACTCTTAATGGTGAAGGCCTAGAAGTAGCAGAACATGGACTTATTTCACCAGCTTATCCCTCCTATCCGGCTAAGAATGTTCGTGGAATATCAGAACGGCAGGATTCGGCACGTACTCTTTTAGAGGTAGCTCCTATTCCATCAGAAAAACCAACTCTGATCTTCTACCCTGATGGTTCCCGAAATACGCTTGTAGCCATTGCGATTGTGGATCAGATTAAGAATACATTAGGTATAGAAGTAAATTTACAACCAATGCCATTAGCAAAGCTCCAAGAAGCCTTAACAGAGGGAAAGTTTACCATAGTTCTGCTATCCAAAACACCAGATTATGCAAAACCTATAAGTTACCTGGAAAATTTTTATAGCAGAAATATTATTAGCTATAAAGGTAAAACATACCCTAATGTGTTTCAATATCAGAATAAAGTATTTGATGAATGGTATGAAAAAGCCCTAGCTGCAAAACAAGCTACAGAAGCGAATGCAGCAGTGCTCCAAGCAGAACAACAGTTGATAAATGACGCAGTAGTTATACCGCTATGGTACGATGAGAAATATATGTTACTTAAAGACAATTTAAAGAACATACCAACTCATCCATTGAATATGGACGATTTTTCCGAAGTATATTTTACTCCTGAAACACAACAAAAAGAGAAATCTAAAAAGTAAGCTCTCTTATTCTTTTTTCACAAGAGAAATAAAAGCATTACAGTTTGTAATGCTTTTATTTCTCTTGTTTTTTTTGCCCAAAAAAACTACCTTTTCTCTTTGTTCGTTATTTTAGTAGATATGACTAAAATTGAAAGTATTTATAGTTAAAACTAAATGTATCTACGCTGAAAAATCTTCCTAATCCTATATTATACAAGAAGCTATGAATATCCTTTTGCAAAAGCTGACAGCTTACAAGAAAAAATATTATCGTAATCTTTTGATCAGAGGATTACTACTTGGAGGATCACTCATACTGACGACTTATCTGATTGTAAATACGGCAGAATTCTTCGGCCGTTTTAATCCGATAATGAGAGCAGGATTACTATTTACATTTTTAGGAATAACAGGATACGTATTATATCAATATATCATTGATCCTGTTTTAAAACTCAACAACATAAGTAAGCCAATATCCAACGAAGAAGCAGCCCGTCAAATTGGTAAATACTTTACCAATATCGATGATAAGCTCCTCAATACTATTCAACTTCAAAGTTTAAGCACATCTCAAAATCAATTATTGCTGGCAAGTATTGATCAGCGGACTCAACAACTTAGCCTTATCCCATTCACAGATGCAGTGGATATCAGCCAGAATCGTAGATATTTACGCTATATAGTCCCTCCTGCCCTCATTATATTATTGATCCTTGCACGTTTTCCTAAGTTCTTTACAGATAGTTCTCAAAGAATAGTCAACTTCCGGAAAGTATACTTACCAGAAGCCCCATTCTCATTTGAACTGAAGAACAAAAACCTGGATGTTTTCAAAAATGAAGATCTAACTGTTACACTTCATCTGGAAGGAAACTCATTACCAGAAACTGTTTATCTATATACAAATGGGCGTAAACAGAAGATGACAGCTATTGATGCCAGAAACTTCTCGTTTACATTCAATAAAATACAGAAGGCTTTTGACTTTCATTTTGAGGCTGCAGATTTTCAATCGAATGGTTATGAAGTTCATTTAATCCCTCGTCCAAGCCTTGAGATATTTTCAGCAAAACTAAAGTACCCTACCTATCTGAAACGTACAGACGAAATATTAAATAATGTAGGAAATTTATTAGTACCAGAAGGCACTCAGATACAATGGGAATTCAAATCAGCAGATACAGATAGTTTGCTTGTTACATTTGGCAATGCATCTAATCCAACGGTTGCCGAGCAACCATCAGAAGAGACATTCTTATTCTCTACAAAAGCAACCAAATCAGAAAATTATCAGGTTAAACTTAAAAATCGTTTTGGTTTCAATAAAGAAGATATTAATTACTTTCTGGATGTAATACCAGATCAGTACCCTAAAATTACACTAGAGAGCTTTAAAGATACTACTCTATTCAATTATCTTGTTTTTGGAGGAAATATTGCGGATGATTATGGATTCTCCAAACTTGCTATTGTCTATAGTGTTATTCCTGCAGATGAAGAAAATAAATCACAACACACAGGAACGATCCCATTAAATCTTCAGGCCAATCAAACTATTCAGAACTATTATCACCAATGGTCTTTGGAAAAGCTACAATTAGCTCCAGGAGACAAAATACAATACTATGTACAAGTATGGGATAATGATGGTGTAAATGGTCCTAAAGCAGCAAAATCGCAGGTATTTACCTTTGCTATTCCAAATGATAAACAACTGGAAGATAATCAGGAGCAACTCTCTAAACAAACCAGTTCAAAAATCAGTAGTGCATTAACAAAAGCATCCCGCTTAAAGAAAGAGATTAATACATTAGAGGATAGGTTAAAGACGAAGAAACAACTGGATTTTCAGGATAAAAAACAAATTGAAGAAGTACTAAAGAAAAGACAAGAATTAAATGCGGAATTGGAGAAACTTCAGGAGCAGATGAAAAGTCTGAACCAACAACAAAACCGTTTCTCGGAAACAAATCCTCAATTAATGGAAAAAATGGATCAACTACAGAAGCTAATGAACAATCTGTTGGATGAGGAAACCAAAAAGCTTTATGAAGAATTAGAAAAGCTACTGGAAACAAATAAAAATAATTTCAACCTGCTTGATAAACTGAGCCAGAAGGAAAACACATTGGAGAAAGAAATAGAGAGAGCACTGGAGATGTTTAAACAATTACAGTTTGAACAAAAGATCGACAAGCAGATAAATGATTTAAAAGAATTAGCTAAGGAACAACAGAAACTGGCGGAGAAGACAGAAGATACCAAAAACAACAATACTAACGATTCTCAACAAAAAGAGCAAAAAGAATTAGAGAAGAAACAACAAGACCTCAACGAGAAATTTGAAGAACAAAAGCAAAATCTTGAAGAGTTAAAAGAAATGGATAAAGAACTTGAACAACCTACCGGTCTTGAGCAAATGGATCAGGATGGTCAAAAAGAGAAAGATATATCAGAAAAGCAAAAACAAAGTTTAGATCAACTCCAGAACAACCAAAATAAGAAAGCCTCCCAAAACCAGAAAGATGCAGCACAAAAAATGGAGCAGATGGCAAAAGAAATGGAACAAATGCAGGGAGGTATGGAGATGGAGCAGAATCAGGAAAATCTGGATGATTTAAGAGACATTTTGGAGAATCTGATCACATTGTCATTTGACCAGGAAAAACTCATGAAAGACTTCCGCAATGTAAATCTTTCAGATCCAAGGTTTCCTAAACTGGCTCAGGAACAATTGAAGTTAAAGGATGATGCTAAAATTATAGAAGATAGTCTGTATTCTCTTGCAAAACGGGTGTTCCAGCTAGAATCCTTTGTAACACGTGAAGTTACGGAGATGAAACAACACATGGATGAAAGTACAAGAGGTATAAAAGAAAGACGTTTAAGCCTTGCTACTGGCCAACAACAACTTGCCATGACATCCATGAATAATCTGGCATTGATGCTAAACGATGCGTTGAAACAAATGCAAGAACAGATGAAAAATGCCAAAGCAGGAAAAGGCAAACCCAAGCCTAACAAAAAGCCTCAGCCTGGCATGAGTGAATTGCAGCAACAATTAAATAAGCAAATACAAGATCTTAAACAAGGTGGAAAGTCAGGCAGACAACTCTCTGAAGAATTAGCAAAGATGGCAGCACAACAAGAGATGATCCGAAAAGCATTGCAGCAAATGGAAAAGAGCCGAAATGAAAAAGGAGAAAAACCAGGAGGCATGGAGGATCTCTTAAAGAAAATGGAAGAAACAGAGAAAGACTTGGTTAATAAAAATCTATCACAAGACATGCTCAAAAGAAATCAGGATATAGTAACCCGTTTATTGGAAGCTGAAAAATCGCAACGGGAAAGAGATGAAGATGAGCAACGAAAAGCAGAGCAAGCCAAAGATGTGAAACCTTCCGTTCCACCTGCTTTTGAACAATACATCAAGAATAAAGAAAAACAAATTGAGTTACTAAAAACCATCCCCCCTGCCCTGTCACCGTATTATAGAAAAGAAGTTGATGAATACTTCAAAAAACTTGGTGATTCAACAAAATAAAATAAAAGCTCTCATTTGAATGAGAGCTTTTATTTTATGCCAGTATTATAGCTTGCTAATAATGGTTACACTTCCTTATTAAAAAGTATATACCTTATTATAGGTATAGTAACTCATAGAGCTTCTCTTATGCTAAATGATCTATAAGATTAAAATCTATCCATCTATTACAACTTTTCGCCCAGAATTTACGTACGTATATATAAAAAATGGCCTAACACATTTGGAGATGAAAGCTCAGCCTCATAAATTTGATACTGTATCAGGACTATCTTCTTTCATGGAATCTATTACTATTCAGATACCTTCGATGGTAGAAAACATTCGTATCATTGAAAGTTTTATTGACAATGCCAAGGAAATCTATAAACTCGATGACGATATCTATGGAAACATTCTCATTGCTGTTACCGAAACTGTCAATAATGCTATAAAGCATGGCAACAATGAAGACCCTACAAAGAATGTATCCTTGCAGATGCATCTGGAAGAAAATTCCGTTCGTTTTATTGTAGAAGATCAAGGATCAGGGTTTGATCATAATCACCTTCCTGATCCAACTGCACCTGATAGCCTTGAGAAGATCGGAGGTAGAGGAATATTTTTGATGCGTCATTTATCTGATGAAGTCCATTTCAGGAACGAAGGCAGAGAGGTTGAGCTTATTTTTTATTTCAATTGAGATAATAAATTTCTTTCTATTAAAGCCTCTTTTTAGAGGCTTTTTTCTTTCACGTCCTTTTAAGGTACTCCCTCTTTTCTATGTATCTTTGCCTTGGAATTAATAATTCATTATGGCATCGATTTCTTACTTCACTGAAGACACAACATTTCAGATCACTCAAAAAAGATCTCTAACTGCTTGGATAAAACAAGTTATCCTAGATGAAGGCTATCAACTTGAACTCTTAAACTTTATATTTTGTTCGGACAATTACTTACTATCTATCAATAAGCAATATCTGGATCACGATTACTTTACCGACATCATTACTTTCGAGCAGTCAGAAGATCCCTCAACAATTGAAGGAGATATATTTATAAGTATTGACAGAGTTAAAGAAAATGCAGATACGTTTAACACCAAATTTTCACAAGAGTTATATCGGGTAATGATTCATGGCGTCCTTCATCTCTGTGGATATATGGATCACACCCCAGAGGAGAAAGAACAGATGAGAGATAAAGAATCTTACTACTTACATATTCTTTCAATAAAACATTCCACGTGAAACATTAGATTTATTTCACAAGATTAAACATTAATGTTTCACGTGGAATGTTTTCACAAGACAGAGTAAATCAAAAAAAGAAGATAAATAAAAAAGACTATTAAAACGATATTAAAACAAATATATGTTTCCAAAATATGATATAATAGTAGTTGGAGCAGGGCACGCAGGGTGTGAAGCAGCAGCAGCGGCAGCAAACATGGGCTCAAAAGTATTGCTCGTAACGATGAACATGCATACAATTGCACAAATGTCTTGTAATCCAGCAATGGGTGGAGTAGCAAAAGGGCAGATAGTAAGAGAAGTGGACGCATTGGGCGGAATGTCAGGAATCATCACAGACAAAAGCATGATACAGTTCAGAATGCTTAACCGATCCAAAGGAGCTGCAATGTGGAGCCCAAGAGCACAGAGTGATAGAATGCGGTTTGCTGAAGAATGGCGTCTGGCATTAGAACAAATACCTAATGTAGATTTTTGGCAAGAAATGGTAAGCGGTCTGCTGATAAAAAATGGAGTAGTATGTGGAGTAAGAACATCAATGGGATTAGAAATAGAGTCCAAAGCAGTAGTATTGACAAATGGAACATTTCTGAATGGAAAGATACATATTGGAGAGAAAAACTTTGGAGGTGGACGAACAGCTGAAAAAGCAGCAACAGGCATAACAGAACAATTAATAGAATTAGGCTTTGAGGCAGGTAGAATGAAAACGGGAACACCACCCCGAGTAGATGGAAGAAGCCTGAACTATGAAGTCATGGAAGAGCAACCAGGAGACGAAAATCCAAGTAAATTCTCCTATACGAATACACAACCACTGGCAAAACAACGTAGTTGCTGGATGACGTATACCAATGAAGAGGTGCATGAGATACTTAGAACCGGATTTGACAAGTCACCAATGTTTGCAGGAAGAATCAAAGGATTGGGACCTCGCTACTGTCCATCTGTGGAAGACAAAATAAACAGATTTGCAGATAAAGATCGTCATCAGATTTTTGTAGAACCTGAAGGATGGAATACGGTAGAGGTATATGTGAATGGCTTTTCCACATCTCTCCCTGAAGAGGTACAATACAAGGCACTATTAAAAATTCCAGGATTCGAAAACGTGCGGATGTTTCGTCCGGGGTATGCAATAGAGTATGACTACTTCCCCCCAACTCAGCTGGAGTTATCAATGGAAACCAAACTCATCAAGAATCTTTTCTTTGCAGGTCAGATAAATGGAACAACCGGATATGAAGAGGCCGCCTGCCAGGGATTAATGGCAGGTATCAATGCGCATAATAAAATACATGATAAAGCACCATTCATACTAAAGAGATCAGAAGCATACATAGGCGTACTAATTGATGATCTTGTTAATAAAGGTACGGATGAGCCTTACAGAATGTTTACCTCACGGGCAGAATATAGAATACTACTGAGACAAGATAATGCAGATCTCCGCTTAACAGAAGCAGGTTTTAATCTTGGGCTGGCATCTGAAGTACGGTTAGAGAGAATGAAACACAAAAGATCAGAAGCAGCCAGACTGCTAAATGATTTGAAGTTGAAGAAGTTTGCACCAGAAGAAATAAACGGAGAACTAGAGAATCTTGGAACAGCCACTATTCGGGAAAAAAGCTCTTTATATAATCTGTTAAAACGACCAGAGATCACGATTGATAGGTTAAAGTCGCTGGACAAAGATCTTGCAATCTATCTTGATCAGTATGATATAGAGATGCAAGAACAAGCAGAAATTGCAGTCAAATATGAAAGCTATATTGATAAGGAACAGAAAGTAGCAGATAAGTTATCAGAGTTAGAGAACTATAAAATAAATGAAAACTTTGATTATGATCGTGTGCAGGCAATATCAAAAGAAGGCAGGGAGAAATTAAAAAAGATACGACCAATGACCCTAGGCCAAGCCTCCCGAATTAGTGGAGTATCTCCTTCAGATGTATCTATATTGATGGTTTATATGGGCAGATAAAGTAGAGTAAAAAACAGGCGGGATATGTATCTCGCCTGTTTTTGTATGTTAGAATTTCTTTCCACAAACAAAGAATAATAAGATTTATGATCACTAAATATGCTTATTATAGATATGCAATAAACAGAAAAAAAAGTTGATTGAGTCAGAACAGGTAAATTATATATGGTAAGATATAGGAAATATTGGTATCAGTAGAAGCATAAAATAGAAAAATCGATCTTTGAGATCGGCTTAAAGTACCTATTGCATTCTCAAGAAAGACCGAACTCATCATATAGCTTACCCAAAATCTATCCAATAATACCTATACCAACTGTGCCAAAAATAGAAGATAGACTACCCAAGAATTCGACATAAGTCTATCATCCTTTATTCAACTACTCCCCCACCCCACTATATTCAACCTCATACTATTTCCTGTCCCCTACGTTTTTAATTCTGAGAGCTTTAAGAAAAGACATTAAGACACTTATTAAAATAAAAAGGCAAAGGGTCTGGCGTTTGCAGAAGTGTATGTCCAATGCTTCGCTATATACTTGTTAGGAGATAAATCTTTTCTGTACTAAAAATCCAAGCCAACGCTCCTAAAAAGGACACTCATCATTATCATACTTTTAAAGAACTCCCTTTCACTCGCCTCTACTTTCGCATACTTTTTCTCTATATCCTCCAGAAAGAACTCCTGTCTTTTGTTCTCTAGAAGGATCACAATTCCACTATCTTTCAGTCTTCCTAATAGGAACCTGATACCCATGCCTTAAGGTGGTGAACTAATGCGGGACAGATGTGACAAAGCCGACAGCCGCTTCGAGTGGAGAAAATCTTTTCAAAAAAACAAGCACAGCTCTGTCAAAAGTTTCTTTCAGAAGGATAGTAAAGGATCGAGCAATGTCCCTTTAAGGAATAAAGGGAGTAAATATATACAGAACGGAAAAAAGAATACAGGCTTCTGTCTTTAGAAAGATATAATTTTAAATAAAGAATTCCCTGTAGGTCTTCGTTAAATTACAGTATTAAACAGGTGCCCTTTGCACAATAACAATGTGGATATCTACAAAGAAATACTCACCATCAACATATCCCATTTCCCCAAAAAGCAGAATAAAATAAGTACTCTGTTCCGGAACAACTACATAAAGTTTCCTAGTTTATAAAAGAGCAAGTAATAGAATGTTCAGCAAGTGCGCCATCATATATCCAAGGATGTACAATCCTACAGTAGATATTATCAATTTAGGTACGGTACAGAAAATCATTTTGTAGCCTTTTTCCTGAATAATGGCAAAAGGCTACGTATTCCATTTGTATAAAATCCCATATCAAATACACATTCTTATTTTTTAAGCCTTCTATTTACTAACTTTGGAGCCATAAATGTAAGAATCTCAATACTATCTCCATGCCTGAAAATTTGAAAAGTTGCCCCGTATGCAACACATTAGTATTTAAACACTTTTTAGTTTGCAAAGATTATACAGTTAGTAAACAAGAGTTTCAAATTGTACGCTGTGAGAGTTGTGGCTTTAAGTTCACAAATCCCCGTCCAGCTACTCATGAAATTGGTGCATTCTATCAGTCAGAAGACTATATATCACACAGCAATACAAATAAAGGATTAATTAATAAGGTCTATCAAATAGTCAGAAATTATACACTCAAGAATAAATTAAAGCTCATAAATAGCCTCCACACTAAAGGCACATTATTAGATATAGGATGTGGTACGGGTGCTTTTTTGCAAACATGTAGTTCAGCAGGATGGCAAGTGAAAGGAACAGAACCAGACAGTAATGCACGGGCAATTGCGGGTTCAAATAATCAATTAATGATTGAACCAGATTTCTTAACAGCTTATTCGGATGAACAATTTGATATCATTACGATGTGGCATGTATTGGAGCACGTACATTTACTAAGCGAGACACTGGATAAACTACGAAGGAATCTTTCTTCAGATGGCAAACTCGTTATAGCTGTTCCCAATTCTGAGTCTTATGATGCTAAGTATTATAATCAGTATTGGGCAGCATACGATGTTCCAAGACATTTATATCATTTCGCACCAAAAACGCTTACGCAATTAATAGAGAAGTTTGGCTTTAAAATTGCAGAAGTAAAGCCAATGTATGTTGATGCTTTTTATATTTCAATGTTGAGTACTAAGTACAGAGATGGAAAAATAAACTATGCGGAAGCGGTATCGAGGGGGTTAAAATCAAATTCCTGGGCAAAGAAGAACAACGACAACTATTCCAGCTTGATTTATATATTCAAAAAAGTATAGCAATAGTTATCTGGATACAAAAGGCCTTATTACAGAAAGATCCAATAAAGTAAGTATAGCAACTAACTACTGAAAGTACTTTACCGATTCAAGAAAGATGAAAGTGTCAATGCAACCACAAGTTAATACACACCTAAATACAACTTCAGAAGTTCAACCTTCAGCAAGTATATCCGATACAAAAGCACAACCGTTTTCTATCATCTTTACTTGTTTAACTTTGATTTTTATTCCGTTTCTCTTTACTCAATGTGCGCTGCAGGGAGCGCCTAGCGGTGGTCCCAAAGATACTCTTGCGCCAAAATTGGTGAAGATTATTCCAGAAAACAAGAGCCGTGACTATAAAGGAAAGGTAGTAGTCTTTACTTTTGATGAATATATCCAGGTAGAAAATCTTCAGCAGGAACTAATTGTAACACCTAATGTAGGAACAGAGTATGAATACAAAGCCAATAAAAATGGTCTTATTCTGACATTTAATAAACCTTTTGATAAACCTAATACTACTTACACAATTAATTTACGAAACGCAATTAAAGACATTACCGAAAAAAATATTGCTAAGGATGCAAAAGTTGTATTCAGTACTGGACCAGGATTAGATACATTATCGATAGAAGGAATCATAAAGGATCTGGAAACAGGGCAACCAGTAGAAAATGCAGTAGTTTCATTATATAGAACAGACGATACACTGGACATTGTCAAAGATAAACCTTACTATTTTACAAAAACAGATAAGAAAGGGTATTATCACCTGGAGAATATACATGAAGACAACTATAAAATGTATGCGTTAAATGAAAAAGACAATAATCAACGTTACAACCAGGAGAAAGAGAAAATAGGTTTTCTTCCAAAAACATTACAAATAGCCGACAGTAGTAAAGTAAACTTAGACATTAAAGTAAGTGTAGTAGATGAAAATCCACCTAAAATAAGTAGTAAGTCTACTCAGAGTGACCTTTATAGGATAGAAATGAATGAAGGGTTAATCAATGCAGAAATCCGCATGGACGATTCCACTAAAAAACTAGCTTATATAATAGATCCTAAAGTACCTAAAACAATATATCTGTACAATACAATACAATCGTACGATAGTCTTTCAATACAGGTAATAGCACAAGACTCTGCACAAAACATTGCCCAAATACCTGTAAAGATCAAGTTTGATCAATTAGATGAAAAACAGCTAAAGCGCAAGACTAAATTCCCTTTTGAAGTAGGAACACAACCTGGCAACAGCGAGCCTGTCTTAAAGGATTTTCAATACATCGTCTCCTTTTCTAAGCCTGTTACGAGATATGATCTTTCTAAAATACGGTTACTTGCTGATACCCTCACTCCTATTCCGCTTGATATCCCAAAAGATTTCCAATGGAATAACTCGTATACCCGATTAACTCTGAATAAGAAAGTTGAAGTAAAAACTGGTGTACGGTTTGAGGCACCCAAAGAAACTTTCTTTAGCGTCGAAAATGATACTGCAAAAGCAATCAAAACAGATCATAGTATAAAAGATCCTGAAAGATATGGTACGATGAGTGGAACAGTAAATACAAAGGAAAAATACTTTATAGTTCAGCTTGTAGATAATAGTGGTAAAGTAGTAGCAGAATCAAGAAACCAACGTAATTACATGTTTCGTTACCTTTCTGCTGGAGATTATAATCTAAGAGTAGTAATTGATCAGAATAACAATGGAAAATGGGACCCGGCCAGTTTCAAAGATCGTAGAATAGCAGAGGATATAATTTTCAAACCTGAAAAAATCAAACTCAAAGAAAACTGGGAATTGACAGATCAAAATATCTCCATGCCATAGTCTTCAATAGACGGAAGAATTGTAAGAACAAGAAAGGATTGAGTTGACTCAATCCTTTCTTGTTTCTCTCCCGAAAGGCCAAAAATATCCTGGCTAACTTGGCACAAACGTATGTATAAAACTTTAGTAAACGACTCATATAAATAGCTGGACAGAGCCAAAGTATCTTGTATGTTACTAATGCCTCCTCTTCCTTCTCGCAAAATATTCTCCCTTTAGCATTATTCATTGATCTTCCTCTCTGAAAAAGATACCAAACCCTTTTTATGTTTATGCTCCTTTTTCATTGCTGTCCTCTCCTTTCGCATACTTTTTCTCAATGAATTCCTGAAAGGACCTTCCTGTCACGACTTGCCTGTCACGACTTGCCTGCCACTCATGGCATGTGCGTGAGCGGAACAGGAATGGCAAGACCGGCAACTTTTGTACTTAGAGATAATCTTCTCTCAAGAAATAAGCATAGCTCTATTTGTCAAAAGTGTCTTACAGAAGGACAGCAAGAGAGAATATCCTTTCAGGAAGAAAGTGATGAAGTATTCTTTCAGAAAAACAGGGAGAGAAAGCCTATAAGGACAGAGGAGCTCAGAAAGAAAGAGAATATTTTTTTTTAAGAAAAAGCAACTAAGAGAAAATAATTGAGTTAATAGTGTTGAGTACGCACTGCGTTAAGGGTAAAACCTTGTTTAGGTAAGATTACAAATCTGAATAACATATCACAATACAACCTCTTTATACTCAAGTCACGGCTGTTGCTCTCAATTTAAGTCTGCACAAACATTTGAATGTCTTTCTATTTGAACGACTACCTCGATCATCAAAATTGAAAAGTCATGGAAAATAATTAGACTTAATACTTGCCTTTAATTCATGTCAAAAGCTTTGTTGCCCACATCCCACTGATAGCAGGACATACTTCTATGGAGACATTGGATGCTTGCGGTAAATTCTCATCGTGTTCTCTGCTTGCTGTGAGTTACGCACAGACCAGAAAATAACTGGAGTTCCAGTTGATTTTATTTTTACCGGAATACCAGTCAAAGTTAAATGCAACCTGAGTTCAGGCCAAAAAAGTTTTTGCTGTGAGTTATACGCATGAGGTCTCTTGCCGTGAATTCACAGCAAAACAAAAAGTAATGGAAGTTATGCACAAATACAAATCCGCCTTGAGTTCTGATTAAAAACTTCTTACATGGTAGGGCAATCGAGTCATCCTCATTCAGGAGCCTTGTATTGAATTATGCGCAAACAAAAATAATTGAAACCCTATGCAAGATTCAATCAAGCAGGAAGATAGCTTGTCTTTATATAGTTGCCTGTTGTACAGAAATACCTCTTGCCCAAGTCTGGCATGTTTATAGTGAATATGCACAATCAAGAAATCAGCTTCAAAGTATTCAGGTTGAACACCTAAACAGTATATAAACAAAGTTATCCCCACTCCGCAATCAACTTATAAAAACAGCTTAAAGTTCTTATAACCATCATCAAAGGATAATAGCCATTTCCAAGACTGAATACGAATTTCATAGTATTAGCCTTTTCCTCAAAATCACGTGAGTGGAGAAATCACCAGAATATAGTATAGCATTAAGGAAAACTAACCACGGCTAACTCCTGTCTTGTATAGGTACTACCCTTACTCAAAACACATTTTTTACGCTACATAAATACAGATTCAAACAAAAAACAATAGTATAAAACCGTGAAAATAACCTATATTTCTCTTTGAAAATCAGCAGCTTATGAGTATAATTGAAGTGCAATTTTGTATTTATTCAATAAAAAAACACTACTTATGAAGTATAAAAAGGTATTGTGACAGATGATTATAGTAGTAAAAAAGACATTATCAAACCAATAGAATCAACTAGCAGAACCATACAAACCAGGTACATTGACACTCCTCATAAATAATTTAAAATACATCTCAATCAGAGACTAAATATTTAATCTACAAGAAGTCGACTAGGGTAGTTTACTATCTATTTACCATATAAATCAAGATGACATGTGAGGTATGGTAGTGTTGACGAGAATATAACTTATAGGGCTTTAAAGATATATTAATATAACAAATAGGAAACCGTGTATTTTCCTACAGGCTCGTTATTGATTTAATCGGGCAAAGTCTCGATGAGCAGGAAATACAGCTTTTCTCTTTATAAAAAGAAGATGTATGTGAGAACAATGTATACAAAAGGTGAAACTGCTTAATAATTTATAATGAGTACAGGGTAGATTTTCCTACCATTCTATTCTTAAGGAATGAAAATGTATGTTGCCACCTCTCCTATCGTCAGCTATAGGATAATTTGGGCTTACTCTAAAATATACGGATTGAACGTTTTTAAAATTATATAATACTACTTCTGTAAAATAATAAACTGATGATGAGAGCCTTTCTTGAATTAGAAACCAGGTTGAAAACTCTTCTATCAAGCTGATAGAAATAGGCATTCTTCACAAGATATCTATTAAAGTAATTACTCTCTTAATTGTAAATGAGAGAGTATCTAATCTGGATTACTTCAGATTTCAAAGGCCCAAATTGTAAACGGATAGATATTTTTAGTTATAGAAAAGCCTTCCATAAGGAAAATATGGTGGCTCTGAACAAGCATACTAAGGAAAAAATCAAGGCATAGATCAATCAATGTAAAGAAGAATAGAGCTCATCAAATGATAGTATTAAAAAAGAAAAATAAGGTAATCAAAACATATACAGACTTTACATTCGAGTGTTCATAAATAGAAGTACAATTTGTAAAACCAAATATTTTCGCTAGGAGGTTGTCTAACTTATTAGTAAAGAAGTGAAAAGAGCAAGTTTTAGAGCAAACCAAGACTATTTTGCCGGCGCAGGCTGCTCAGCCTGATGAAGGTGCAGCCTATGTGTTTTAGTTCATAAAGAACTTTATTATTATCTGCATTTGCAGCCTTTGTAAAATAATTTTAGACAACCTCTAAGAGGAGGTCTAATTTATTGTGAAGAAACCCAATGAGTAGATGTTATAACAAGCCAGGATTATTTCGAGAAATACGAACAAAGCTATAGTCTTTAAAAGAAGTGAAAATGTGAGACAGAAGATGAGTCTGTAACTCTACAAAATTATGTAGACATCTTCTTAGAAAGATATATAAAACCAGGATTATATCGGGTGTAGTAAACTCATGAAGTTGATACTCATTTAAGCGTTGAACCAAATTCTGAGAGACAGAAAAGATCATAATAAATCAGGTGATCCTTTTATTCTGACGTGATAAACAAGCAAGTTCAAAACAACGACGGTCTTATTGTTTCCAATCTGATATCATCGACTCTCTAAGTCATGTACTCTTAAACAAATGAACAATGTAGATGCTGAATCGGAATTCAGTTGAGAGTTGTGACCGGAGATGTGCTCTCTAAAACTCCAGATAGAATCAGCTAGATGAACAAGATATACAAAGAAGCAAAATGAGATTGTGCAGAAAATGAAAAGATAGAAAAATCATTTGGCTCAAAAACTTTTGCCAATATGGTTAGAGGAGCAGAGACTAAAAGTCTCCTCCTAGTAAATCATAATGATAGGACCCGGATTGTGAAAATCGATAAGACAACACTTATCAAAAACTAATTGGTCATTTTAGTAAAAGTTCGCATAACAAACACTTTATAATACACGAACAAAACTGACATATTGACAGCTTTCAGATAGATCCAAGGATCTTATAACCAAAGAATATTTTCTTTTCTTAAAAATAGGAAAGAACGGCTATTCTATTGAGTAAAGGCAACTTTTCACAGATTTTACTTTCAAAATTCCACTTCGACTTTCATTGTATAAAATACTCTCCCAAAACACAAAATCAAAAGATCAAGAAGGGATGTTCTGATTTAAGGTCTATTTTTTCTTAGCAAAAAAATAAAACAATGTGGATAACTCTGTGGATTAGTGGAAAACTCGAGTGGATAAAGACCCATTTAGTGTTTATCTAGCGTTTATCCAAAGCGGATAACTCAAACCTCATTATTCTATCCTGACCAAAAAGTGGATAAACCTATACTTATCCACAATTTACCCCTACACTTATCCACACATGTGAACAACTTCTTATGCACAAGTAAAAAATTCAGGAAAATGTGTATAACTTATGAAAAATACTGAGAATCTTGTGGAAAAGTGTGGATAAATATGTGGATAACGACCTACTTATCCACAAACTATTGACACTTGCAAACTTATTCTATCCGGTTTTCCACTTTTCCACTTATCCACGGACTAATGGTAGTATTAGATTTTATTTAAAAAAAGAATTAATATTATATATAAGAAAGAAAGGACTTGAACGGTTATATGAAAAGACACACACACACATTTCGCAAAATGAAAAAACAAGTACTGCTGACACTGACATTCGGGATACTGTCAGTGTTGATGTGCTGGGGCCAGCAACAGGAAATTAAACTCGCAGATGAATATCTTCAACAAAATGAACCTGAGAAGGCAAGAGAGATTTATCGAAAGTTGATAAAAGAAGAACGGGTGGTGCCAGTAGTACAAAGGAAATATGTTCAGACATTACAAAAGTTGCAAGCTTGGGATGAAGCAGAGAAATTTTTAAAGAAACAGGCTAAGTCTAGTTCGGAGCAACCCGTTTATAAAGCAGAACTGGCCGTGATCCAGGATTTGCAAGGAAAAAAAGAGGATGCACAGAAAAGTGTGAACCGGTTGATAGACGATATTAAAAAGAACGCTCAGCAGATTCACCAGATCGCTCAATACCTGCTCGAGAACCAGCATCCCGACTGGACTGAGAAAATGTATCTAGAGGCTCGTAAAAGCAGCGGGAGCCCTAGTGAATATGCCTTCCAGCTAGCACATCTTTATAAAAGCAGCGGAGAGACAGAAAAGATGCTAGATGAGTATGTAAGTATTGCTGCAGAAGCACATGATAATTTGGTTGTGGTTCAGAATGCTATGCAAGATGATCTGGAAAAACCTGAGGATTTTGAAAAGCTTGAGAAAGTATTACTTGCAAAACTTCAGAAGGAACCCAATCAAATCGTCTATAATGATTTGCTTATTTGGTTCTACATGCAACAAAAAGATTTTCATCGGGCTTTTTTGCAGGCAAGGGCAATTGATCGCAGGATGAAAATGGAAGGACAACGATTGATGGAAATAGGACAAATAAGTTTGCAAAATAAGGATTACAAAGCTGCAAGTGAAATTTTTGAATATCTGGTGAAAGAATATCCGCAAAGTAATAATTATCCTATGGCAAGGCGATATCTTGTGAATGCAAAAGAAGAACTAGTGAAAAATGCATATCCTGTGGATAAAGGTGCAATAAGTTCATTGATAGGAGATTATAAAATTTTACTGAGCGAACTTGGACGGAGCCCTAAAACGGTTGAGGCAATGAGAAGTACTGCTTTACTGTATGGATTCTATTTAAATGAAAAAGACACGGCAATAACTCTTCTCCAGGATGCTATTAAAATTGCTCGAACGGATCAGCGATTTATCGATAAATGTAAGTTAGACTTAGGAGATATCTATTTACTTAAAAGTGAACCCTGGGAAGCAACTCTCATTTATTCACAAGTGGAGAAAGATGAAAAAGATAGTCCTTTGGGTTACGATGCCAAATTGCGGAATGCCCGTTTGAATTATTTCAAAGGTGATTTTCAGCTAGCTCAAGAACATCTTGATATCTTGAAACTGGCAACATCACGAGAGATTGCTAATGATGCTATGTCATTGAGTATCCTCATACAAGATAATACGGGATTAGATAGTACAGGTGAGGCAATGAGTGAATATGCTAATGTCGAACTGTTATTATTTCAAAATAGAGATGAAGAAGCGTTGGAAAAGCTTAATCATATGATGACAACCTATGCAGGACATAGTCTGGCTGATGAAATTCTCTGGCAACAGGCTCAGATATATATGAAAAGAGGTAACAGTGAAGTGGCAGTCGAAAAACTACAGAAAATTGTGACAGAGTATGGATATGATATTTTAAGTGATGATGCAGAGTTTTTAATAGCAAAGCTGAAAGAGGAAAAACTTGGAAAGAAAGAAGAAGCTATGGAGATGTATAAAAACTTTTTAATTAAGTATCCCGGTAGTATTTACGTAGTCGAAGCAAGGAAAAGATATCGTAATCTTAGAGGTGATACTCAATAAATGAATCATACCCTATCCCTATCGCAAGCTAAACAGCTTGCGATTTTTTTGTCTTGTATGTAAAAATTGCGTACACAATTGTGCAATTTTTGTTATTGAGTTATGTTAAAATAGTTATATAAAAAGATGAAATATAAATTTTGCTGAAAAAAGGTTATTATAATTTAATTGCTGTAAATTGGATTAGGCCACATGATCAATAGTGAAAAGTAAGGTTTGCCAAGAAAGACAATAGTTCTGATTGTAGAGATGATTATGTTATAATCCGGATAAAATACAATAGAAGATCTTGAGTATTTTGTTAACGATTAGCTTATTAAATGATTATAGGATGAATTGTAACTATATATTTATAAGAGTAAATCTACTTAGTATACTATTAATAATTGTATTTATAGGAATAGGATTTCCGCAATCTGAATTAAGTTTTAAAAGATATACAGTCAAAGAAGGACTTTCACACAATTATATACGAGAAATACTTCAGGATCAGGATGGTTTTATATGGATCGCAACAGAAGATGGGCTAAACAAATTTAATGGCTACACATTTCATACATATAGGCAAAGTACAGGTAATAGTGTAGTTCCTATCAATCATGCTATAATGGCTTTGTCAGAGGATAAAAATGGAGATATTTGGATAGGTACGTGGGGTGGAGGAGTTTATATATATAATAAGCGATTAGACAATTTTACACGGTTAGCACACGAAAATACAAACCATACTATTAGTTCCAATTTTATTTATGAATTATATAATGACTCAAGAGGAATAATGTGGATAGGTACCGGTGAGAAAGGATTAGATAAGGTAGATATTACAAACTTTAAAGTAACAAATTACTCTTATAATCCCAATGATAAACAAAGCATTAGTCATAATAGAGCTATATCAATTGCTGAAGATCAAGAAGGTAACCTATGGGTAGGTACATTAGGTGGCGGATTAAATTGTTTGAATATTAAAACAGGAAAATTTAAAAAATTTAATCATAGCGAAAAAGACAGTCGCTCATTAAGTGATAATAATGCCTATTGTGTATACAATGATCACAAGAATAGACTTTGGGTTGGTACATGGGATAAGGGCCTTAATTTACTAGATAAAACTACAGGTAAATTCACCCACTTTCAGTATAAAGAAGGCAATAATACTAGTATTTGCAATGACCAGGTTTGGACTATAACTGAAACAAAAGATAAAGTACTTTGTGTAGGAACAGATAATGGCTTGTCATTATATAATGAAAAAGATGGTCGTTTCTATAACTATCAAAATGATCCTTTTGATATAAGAAGCCTTTCTTCAAATAGTATAAAAAGTTTGTACACCGATCGAGAAGGGAGATTATGGATAGGGACCTATAATAGTGGCTTAAATATGTATGATAAATATTTAGTTCAAATGGGGCACTATTACAAAAAAATAACAGCGAATACAATTACACATAATGATATTAGTTCTTTTCTGGAGGATGATGAAGGTAATATTCTGATTGGAAGTGATGGTGGTGGATTAACAATATTTGACAGGAAGATGAATAATGCAATGCATTATCAATATAAAGTGAAGAAGAAGAATGGAATAGGAGGAAATAAACTTAAGACGATACTGCAAGATAAAAAAGGGAGAATATGGATAGGTTTCTGGGGCAGTGGATTAGATTATTTTGATAAAAAACGAAAAGAGTTTACCCATTTCAGGAAAGCCATACAACAAGATGGGAAACATCTCAATAGTGATAATATCACATGTATGGCAGAAGACAAGGATGGAATACTATGGCTGGGTACGTTTGGAGGAGGAATTAACACATTTGATCCAGAAAGCCATACATTTACATATTATGTGCCAGATGTACAGGATACTACAAGTGTCAGTGATATTCTTATATGGGCTGTATTAGTAGACACACACAATAATATATGGATAGGTACAAGTAATGGACGTTTAAACTTATTTGATCCGGAAAAAAAACGATTTATAAAAGTTCCATTGATAACATCTCAGGAGACAAGTCATGCTATATTTGATTTATTGGAAGACTCAAAGGGAAGATTATGGATAGGAACAGGAGGAGGTGGAATAAAAGTATTGGACAGAAATAGGCATATTATTGGTACATTTACTAAAGCAAATGGACTACCTAGCAATAATATTAATGCTATTGAAGAGGACAACCAAGGTAATATTTGGGTCAGCACAAATCAGGGCATTGCAAGAATCAGTCCTCAAACAAAAAAAATAAAGGTATTTGATAGCAATGATGGATTGCAAGGTTTACAATTTAACCGTCGGGCTTCATTAAAATTAGCATCAGGAAAATTACTTTTTGGAGGAAATAATGGGTTTAATTTTTTCAACCCATCGGACTTACTAATTCCGTCTGCAAAATATCCGGTTGTATTTGTTGATTTTCAGATTTTTAATAAACCTGTTACAATTGGCAGTTCTTCTCCACTCAAACAACAGATAAGTGAATCGGACAGAATAGTATTATCCTATCAACAATCGGTTTTCAGTATTGAGTATGCTGCACTAAACTATACAACACCTGAAAAAGTACAATACAAATACCGCCTTAAAGGATTTGTGGATGAAACATGGCAAAATGTTGGAGACGTTAGAAAAGTCACCTACACAAATCTTGATCCTGGAAAATATACTTTTGAAGTAACTACACTTCAGGATGACGGCTCAAATGGAAATATCCGATCTCTGGTAATAGTGGTGGTTCCTCCTTGGTGGAAAACATGGTGGGCACGGGTAATTATGCTACTAGGTATATTTTCAATGTTTATAACAATCTACTATCTACGTCTTAAAAATATTCAAAGGGCTAACTTGTTGCTGGAAAAAGAAGTAAAAACACGCACAGAGGATTTACAACTGGCTAATCGTGCCTTAGTAGAAAAAAACCAATTGATACAGGAACAGAAAGAAGAAATAGAGGCTCAGGCAGAAGAACTTATTGAATCAAATAATGAAATCAGAAGTATAAATTTACGGTTGGAAGAACATGTAGATATACGTACAGCTGATCTAAAGAAGACTAACCAGGAACTGGATAATTTTGTATATCGTGTTTCTCATGATATTCGTGCGCCCTTATCTTCTTTACTGGGATTGATAGGATTGATGCAGGAAGAAACAAACTTAGATCAGTTAAGTAGCTATCTGGAGATGGCACAAAGAAGTATTCATAAATTGGATGGATTTGTGAAAGATATTCTGGATTATTCCAGAAATAGTCGTACAACATTAGACAGAAAGCAAATAGATTTTTCTGTACTGGTAGATAATATTTGGAAAGAACTAGAGTATATGGAAAATGCTAGCCGACTAGATATTATCAAAGAATATGAATTGTATAAGCCATTCTGGAGTGATGAAAATCGATTAAGAGTAGTTTTCCGAAATCTGTTTTCAAATGCTATTAAATATCAGAAAATCAGAGAGCCACATCCATTTCTTAAAATAAAAGTTACAACTAATGAGAATGATGCTGTTATAACAATAGAAGATAACGGAATAGGAATTGAAAAAGGACATCTCGATAAAGTATTTGGTATGTTTTATAGAGGAAGTGCTCAATCTACTGGTTCTGGAATCGGATTATACATTGTAAAAGAAACAATTGAGAAACTAAATGGTTCTATCCAACTTCACTCTGAATATGGTAAAGGAACCAGCTTTACTATCAGATTACCAGGTATTGAAAACAATTAGCCTTTACCTTCCCATTCCATATAGAATTGCTGCAGGAATTGTTCCATAAAGTTGTGTCTCTTTTTAGCGATACGTTTTCCTGTAGATGTGTTCATTCGATCCTTTAAAAGAAGCAGCTTTTCATAAAAATGATTGATAGTAGGGGCTGTACTCTTTTTGTATTCTTCCTTTGACATTTGAAGATTGGGTGCAATCTGAGGATTATACAATTCTCGATTTTTAAACCCACCATAATTAAATGCTCTGGCTATGCCAATTGCACCCATAGCATCAAGTCGGTCGGCATCCTGAACTACTGCAAGTTCAAGAGAATAGAATGACGTAGTAAAGTTGCCACCTTTAAATGAAATATTACGGATAATCTGTTCTACATGATCAATAATACTCTGGTCTATGGATTGAGCCTTTAAAAAAAATGTTGCTTTCTGAGGACCAATTTCTTCATCTCCATCATGAAATTTAGCATCTGCTATATCGTGGAGAAGTGCAGCTAGTTCAACAACCAGACTATTAACAGATTCAGTTTGAGAGATGAGTTTTGCATTATGCCATACACGTTCAATATGCCACCAATCATGTCCTCCTTCGGCATTCTGAAGCTCTTTTTTTACATAGGTAATAGTATTCTCTATAATAAGTTGATCATTCTGCATTTCTATCTAATTTAGGTTTCAAAAATACACTCTTTTATTATTTAACGGGAATAATTTATGCCGCCACGTCCTTACATACTTGCAGAAACAAATTGGAAAGCAGTAAAAGAAACCCCTTATGAAGTTGTGGTACTTCCCTGGGGTGCTACTGAAGCCCATAATTACCATATGCCTTATGGGACAGATAATTTTCAATGTGATTATGTTGCTGCCGAATCAGCCCGAGTAGCCTGGGAGAAAGGTGCCAAAGTTGTGGTTTTGCCTACAATTCCATTTGGTGTTAATACAGGGCAGCTAGATATAACACTGGATATCAACATGATGCCAAGTACACAAATGGCTATTTTGAAGGATGTAGTAGACGTTTTGGCTAGACAAGGTATTCCTAAACTGGTAATACTCAACGGACACGGAGGTAACAATTTCCAGCAGATGCTTCGGGAACTACAGGCATTATATCCTACGGTATTCTTGTGTACAATTCACTGGTTCAGGGTTATTGATGGACGCAACTATTTTGATGATCCCGGAGATCATGCTGGTGCAATGGAAACCAGTGCAATGATGCATATAGCACCTGACTGGGTACTGGATCTTTCAGAAGCGGGAGATGGATCATCGAAACCATTTAAAATAAAGGGATTTCAGGAAGGATGGGCTTGGGCACAGCGCGAATGGAGTAAGGTAACCGCAGATACTGGCGTTGGCAATCCATACGAATCTACGCCTGAAAAGGGAAAGGAGTATTTAGATGCTGTAACAGAAAAGATAGGAGGTTTTCTGGTAGAGTTATCTGCAGCAGATGCAAAAAATATGTATGAATAAGCCGTTAATAATAAACCCCACTGGCTATCAGTGGGGTTAGCGGTTGAAATCTTGGGTTGTAAAGTGGTTTGTTTATAGAAATCATCAAATGGATGATTAGTTTCCATTTACGCTAAAATTGAATGATAGGTTTTCGTTTAGTAAAGCTTTTTTCAGTGCATCGATATTTTTCTGAATAGACACATCTACCTGTTTACGCATACTTTCCATATCTTTTTGTTTCCACTCTTTATTTAATTCCTTGTTTTCCACACCACTAACGGTAACAAAACCCAAATCTACAGGATGTGGTAATTTGGGATTGGCTTCATGATAAAAGTTATTAAACTCATACATAAAAATGCCATCCTTTATTAACAGGGTTGCCACATAAACTACCCTTCCATCTGTTGATGCTTTTTTGTTTGTGTATTCACTGGTGAATGGTACTTCACTCCCCATAGAAACCATACCCATCTCCTCACTTATAAAAGAAATCGTGTTTTTGTTACTATTAAGCCAATTTTGTGCTCTTTCGATAAGTTGAGCTTTACTGACACCTGGAACTTCTATTGTTTCAGAGTAGGCAACTAACCCATTGGATTGTGCCATTTGTAGAGATTGAGCCCATGAAAATGAACCACAAAGGAATAAGAATAAACCTACCAGGTTTCTGCAAAAATTTGGGTGGAAGAAAGTATATGCTTTCATATGGTAAATGAGTAAAAAACGATTTAGATGTAAGAGTAGTTACATGTGTTTTGTATACATATATACTTATGCGAAAAAAAAGGTAAACCTTACATGGTAAATAAAAAATAAAAATATGTACGTAAAATAATAATTTCTTGATTGATAGGTATTTGTAATTTTCTGGAATAGATAAAATACTATAATTCTTACTTGTGTTAGAAAAATGAAAGTCTAAAAAAAGCAAAATGCAGGGTATACACCTAAAAAAGATAGTATTTTTGAATGCATCTTTTTAATAAGATACAACAGGGCATAATTTATCTGCTAACATCACAAAAAAATGGGTCATCAAATCCAAATAGAAAAAAGTATAACTACTTCTCTTACTTCTTTGCTGGAGGTAAATAAATACAGTCAACTTATTGTATTGGTTGATGAAAATACTAAGAGATATTGTTATCCTTTGGTAAAAGCTACTTTACCTAAACACACTCTTATTCAGATAAAAAGTGGTGAAGAGCAGAAGCATTTGGAAACATGTATGATGATCTGGCAGAAAATGACAGATGCTCAATTAGACCGAAAAGCGTTGCTGATCAATCTTGGTGGTGGGGTAATTGGGGATATGGGAGGATTTTGTGCGGCAACCTACAAAAGAGGCATCGACTTTATACAGATGCCTACCACATTGCTTTCTCAGGTAGACGCCAGTGTTGGAGGTAAGTTAGGCATTGATTTTCATGGTTTGAAAAACCATATTGGGGTTTTTCAAAATCCGAAGGCAGTGTTAATCGCTACTGATTTTCTTCAAACTTTATCGTATGCAGAAGTTCGTTCTGGCTTTGCGGAAGTGATTAAGCATTGTCTTATTGCAGATAGTCAGATGTGGAATGAAATAAGACGCAAGGATTTGGAAGAACAAAGCTGGAATGAATTGGTTAGACATTCTGTGAAGGTGAAAGAGAATATAGTAGAACAGGACCCTACAGAAAAAGGATTGCGGAAGATTCTGAATTTTGGCCATACAATTGGCCATGCAGTAGAGAGTTATTTTCTGGAAAAACCTAAGCGGAAACTACTTCATGGCGAAGCCATTGCTATAGGAATGATAGCCGAGGCGTATCTTTCCTATAAAAGAAAGCTACTTTCTGAAGAATCGCTCATGCAAATTGAAGAATTTATTTTTTCAATTTATGGGAAAGTAGATATTCAGGAAACTGATATGGAAGCAATTGCACCTCTAGCTTTGCAGGATAAAAAAAATACAGCAGGAAAAATACAATGTGTCTTACTGAAAGCTGTTGGTGAGCCTGTTATTGACCAGCCTATTTCTCTTAAGGATATCAAAGATGGATTGAAATACTATCAAAAATAAAACCTGATCTAAGTAGATCAGGTTTTTTGTATAAGTGTTAAGGTTTTCTAATTCATATTATCTATACAAGACCGAATTAGAGGCCTCAATGATTCGTTTCGTACTTGGAAGAATTGCTTCAATCAAAGTTGGTGCATAAGGTAGAGGAAGATCCATACTATTTACACGACGAATAGGTGCATCCAGATAATCAAAAGCAAAACGTTGTACGTTATAGGCAATTTCAGAAGAGATGGATGCCAATGGCCATGATTCTTCTACAATAACCAGTCGATTAGTCTTCTTTACAGAGTTGATAACAGTTTCATAATCAATAGGACGTACGGTACGTAGATCTATTACTTCTACTGAGATACCTTGTTTTTCCAGTTCGGCAACAGCTGGCATTACTACACCTCCTGTTTGAGGGTTATCACACAACATTTTTCCAAAAGAAACAATAGTAAGATCTTTTCCTTCTTTTTTAACGTGTGCTTTTCCCAGTGGAATCAGGTATTCTTCTTCTGGAACCTCTCCTTTATTGCCATACATCAATTCTGATTCCATAAATATTACAGGATCATTATCACGGATAGATGACTTTAGTAATCCTTTCGCATCATATGGATTAGAAGGCACAACTACTTTCAGACCTGGAGTATTGGCAAACCAGTTTTCAAAGTTCTGGCTATGCTGAGAACTTAACATACCTGCATTTCCGGTAGGTCCACGAAATACAATAGGTACAGAATATTGTCCACCAGACATAGACATCATTTTTGCCGCACTATTGATAACCTGATCAATTGCAACCAGCGAAAAGTTGAATGTCATAAACTCAATGATAGGACGAAGACCATTCGCTGCTGCTCCTACTCCAATACCTGCAAAACCTAATTCAGCAATGGGTGTATCAATCACACGTTTTGCACCAAATTCGTCCAGCATACCTTGGCTTACTTTGTAAGCACCATTATATTCTGCAACTTCTTCTCCCATCAAAAACACGTTGGGATCGCGGCGCATTTCTTCAGACATGGCCTCGCGCAAGGCTTCGCGGAATGCAATTTCTCTCATTGTATGATTTTGAGTTATTCGTTATCTGTTAGTTGGTCATTGGTATACCTTAGAAGGAGAACCAATAGAATAAATGCATTTAGAAGGCAACAAAATTAGACAGAAACCAGTAATTAGCAAACTGTTTTTATAATGTACCTGTGATACAATAAAATTCTCTGTAAGTAGAGAACACAAATCGATAAAGGGAGTAACTATAATTATTTAGCAGACGAATAAAAACAACTGATATACAGGAAGATCATCAATTGCCTGAGCAGATATGGAAAATTTTGCCATGCTATTTCTAAAAGGTATTTCATTGTAAAAACTTTGATGGAAATACAGACTTTACTATTATGCTGATTGTATCAGGATTTTTCCTGAAAATAAGGATTAGGTAAGTTTGTTTTAGTCATTGGTGTGTCAAAAAAATAGTATATTTCATGCCATAAAATCTTGTTTATATACTGGCATTATACCAGTCTAGTAATACGATATGAATCAGCTAACGGAAGAACAAATTGCTCAGTTATCGCCGGACACAGCTTCTTTGGCTGCTGGAAAAGGACTTGCCGGTACATCCAAATGGGTTTCTTTTGCTTATAATGAACGGGTATTATGGGGTGAAATCAAAGGAAGTGGCAGTACCCCTTATCGCAGCCAGATTGATCTTACAAATACTGCATTTAAATGCAGTTGCCCTAGTCGTAAGTTTCCTTGCAAACATGGATTAGGTCTATATCTGATGTTTACCCGAAATTTTGCAGATTTTACCAAGACTGAAAATGAGCCTGTCTGGGTAAAAGAGTGGATGGATAAACGAGCATCAAAGCCGGCTACTACAGAACCTAAACCTGAAGCAGATGTTGAAACAGTTGCTAAACAGGCTAAAGCAAAAGAAAAAAGGCAAAATAAACGATTGGAAGAAATTGCTGGTGGGGTTGCAGAGTTGGATCTATGGGTAAAGGATTTGCTACGTGGAGGTTTGTTAGCATTTCCTGAAAAGGGGCCACAGTTCTGGAAAAAAACGGCAGCCCGTATGGTTGATGCGAAAGCACCAGGATTGGGAAATATGGTCAAAGAATTTCAGGAGATTAATTATTTTTCCGGAAATACCTGGCAAGGAGAAGCACTACAGCAGGCTACCAAAATATTCATGCTGTTAGAAGGTGTAAAAAATATAGATGCTTTACCTACTTTGGTGCAGGAAGATGTAAAAAGTTTGATTGGCATTTCTCGTAATCAGAAGGAGCTTTTAGAAGATGCTGCTGCTGAGAAAATTAAAGATATCTGGCTGGTATTAGGCCGACAGCGTGAAGTAAATGACGAAGACCTAACCATTCAACGTGATTGGCTATATGGTACACAATCCAAACGATTTGCCCTGATTCTAAATTTTGCCTATCGAAGTGCTCCTATTCAGAATTTGGTAGTGCCGGGTACTGCAACTCAAGCTGAATTGGTTTTTTATCCTGGTAATTATCCTTTGAGAGCAGCTATTAAAATGGTGGGCTCCAACTCTACACAATTTTCCATTCCTGAAATGTTTGCCAACTGGGATGCTGTTCAGGAATATTACACACAAATTTTGAGCAAGTTTCCCTGGGCCGACAATATTCCTTTGTTTGTAAAGGATTTACTTCCTGTAACACATGCTTCAAAATGGCATCTGAGAGATTCTGATGGATATATTATGCCATTGCCAGCTGACTTTGATATTCAAAAGCTATATCAGATTCTGGCTATCTCAGGTGGGGCATCTGTGCACATGTCTTTTCTTCGGCAGAAAGATACGGTTGTACCATTAGGGGTTTGGGTAGATGGTAAATACAAACTGATCTAATAAACTTTTCTTTAGCGAACTTTATCAACTATGATATTAAGTCCATATAATGTTAGTGAGCAATAAAGAAAAAAGACAAACAGTATCTTAATTGCCCGAATTCATATAATGAATATATATGAAAAGAGTCCGAAGCTACTCTCCTTTGTGGATATTCCTGCCATCATTTATTTGGAGACAATAGAATGTCTACGTGGAAATAAGCCATAGGAAGTTGCTGTCTAAACAGAAAAGAATGAATTTATATAGGCGAATAAAGAGATTGTTACTCATTGAAAAAGAGTTTACTGTAGCATTGGGTGAGTATGGAATTCTGGATATTAACTTACAATCAGATGATTATGTAAAGATTATAGATACTACTTTGTTAAATGGGTATCGTCATGAGGCGAAGGATAAATATGATCCGGCCTTCCTGAATAACACAGATCAGATAAAAGCTGAGATCGGAACTAGCTTTGGAATCAGCTTTTATTTCCTAGTAAATAATTCTCACAGAGAGGTCGATATTGAAGTAACTTTGCGTATTCTCCATCCTGAAATGACAAATCCGCTTACCCGAATGAGTGCAACAAGTCAAACAGATACATTCATCTATACTACGCCTTATTATCAATACATGCATGTAACATTTGAACATGAGTATGAGCTGGTAAAAGGGCAATGGACTTTTCAGGTATGGAAAAATAGTGAACTAGTAATTGAAAAAATATTTGAGATAATATAATTCGTAGAGTCTCTCTAAAGATTTTAAAAAACAGCTATATGGCCGATTTCTGGAATGATCTGGTAAATACTGCTTTGTTAGGAACAGACAAGCAGACATTTGATGAAAATCTCTTACCAGAAACAATAAAAAACAGTTTATCACAAGTTGATAAAAAGGATAAGGAGGCCTTATTTTATAAGGCAGCTGCACTCGCCTCTTTCTTTAAAAAGGCAGGTAATATGCCTGAAAAGCTGGAAGTTACTGCCGGTCTTCCCGCAGAAACAGAAGTTCTTTCCTATGCTCCTACTCCGGTTATCTCATTATTACGGAAGATATTCTCATATGATAGTGGAAACTATGCTTTAGTAGAAAAGTGGTTGGATGAAGCTATTCGTAAATCATGGATTATTACACCTGATTTGCTTTTAGTAATATTAAATCTGGGACTGGATAAAAAGTATAAGCATTTGCAACCAAAAATCCGGCAAATCGCAGGTAAGCGGGGATTGTGGATGACTCAATTTAACTCAGAGTGGAATTACCTGAAAGAAACAGACTATCTACTTTTATGGGAAGAAGGCAAAGCAGCAGAAAGAAAAATTGCTCTTGAAGAAATTCGGAAGAATAATCCAGCACAGGCACGTGAACTTTTAGAAAAATCCTGGGAACAAGAGACTGCCAAGACAAAACTGGAGTTGATAGCTGTACTGAAAAATCAGTTGAGTTCAGATGATGAACCTTTCCTGCAGCAGGTATTCGATGAAATACAAACGGTACGCCAAAAGAAAAAAGATGCTACGCCTGATTTGCTCAAGCAAGTAGTTGAGTTGTTACTAAGCTTGCCAGAATCAAAGCTGAGCCAGGAAATATGGGAGAAGGTGAAACGCTATGTTTATAAGACAAAAGACAAAAAATTGTTGGGACTGGTTTCTGCTGAAAACATAGCTGTAGTCATTCCTGAAAAAGGAGACGATTTTTTGTGTAAGGAAACTATGTGGGAACGGCTAGGTATTCTGGAAGAAAGCCACAATAAAAATGTGTATGTGGATGTTGAAGGATGGTTGTATGAAATAATTTCACGTATTTCTCCTCAACTATGGGAACAACATCTGTCAGCCTCTCCTGTCCAGATAATGGAAGCATTTAATAAAGGAGATGGTTTTACTAAAAAGAAAGATAAAGCAAAAGAGGATACAATTGCTTTATATACTGTAGCATTGGCGCAGGCAGCATATTATCATAACAATACTACCTGGGCTAGAAGCTGGTTAGAATATTATAAAGATGTTTATACTATTCAGCAAACTCATGTGAGTTATTTACTGGGTTATCTATCAGATGCAGAACTGGAAGAGTTTTATCTCAAACACATAGACTTATCCAATACTGCTACAGACTCACAACGATTGCGTGAAGAGTTACTTAAAAGAAAAGAACATCAGTGGTCATTTGCATTCACGCAGTATGTTGTTAAAGCTATGTGTAGTGATCTTACTTCCTATAATTATGGAAATACAGTGTCTTTTCTGATAGAGTCAATACTACATATGCACCCTGACATTGTAAAAGAGAATATCTCCGATTATATGTCTGCCAATGCACCTGGCTGGGTAAGAAGCCAATATGATAAAACGATTGTATTCCCATTACAGGAGATGATGGGTCTCCGAATGGAATTAAAAAAGGTATTTGAAGGGTGAAAAATTATCATTACTATGGGAATATCTATAAATATAGATGCTGATCCAAACTGGGATGATACAAAAGACTGTAGATCAAATCTTCGATTATCTATATATTGGTTGGTATTAACCCGAAATTATTGTGATTATGAAGGTTCGGTGTTTCGACAGATACAGGATATTCTTAAGATAAACCTTTTTCGTATCATCTTATGTATACTGAAATTGCAGAAATGGAAGAAGATGATGATTTTGATGACTATGAGGCACATGCAGAAGAATTCAAATATAGAAAGGAACAGAAGGTATATATAAAGAAATGTATGCAAAATCCAGAAAAGGTTTTGAAGGTTGCTGAAAGATTTCAGAAAAAAATCATTAATAATCCAGACTTTATCAAGAGTATTGATTGGTACTATGCTATAGAAAAAGAAAATAAAGATATGTATATAGAGTATTTGACAGGAGATCAGTTTCTGTTAGATATTGCAAACATCATGGAGAGTTCACAATGTTATTGTGATAATGGTGTTGGGAAGGTTTTCTTTCGCGTTAGCACATAAGATTTAGAAAATGCCCAATAAAAGTAAAATTTACACTACTACAACCTAAAAAATGAAAACATTAGATATTGTATTATTAGTACCATTAATCTGGGGAGCATATAATGGATATAAAAAAGGATTATTGATGTCATTTGTTGCAATTGCCGCTTTTGTGATAGCAGTCGTTCTTGGATTTCGATTATTACATGTTGGTATCGAATGGCTTGCTCCTTATCTAAGTGGAGTGCCACGTCGAATACTTCCCTATATTGGTTTTTCAACTTTGTTCTTTCCTATTATATTTTTGGTGACCAAACTGGGGCAAATGCTGCGTAATGCCTGGAAGTATACTCTGATTGGAAGTTTTGACAGTATTGCAGGAGCTATAGTAGGCCTGACTCTGTGGGCATTTGGTGCAAGTGTAGTGATTTGGTTGATTACAGCCATAGGAATCAGAATCCCTGCTGATGCTCAGGAGCATACATTCGTGTATCCGGTTGTAGAACCGATTGCTCCGATAGTTATTAATAAAGCTTCAGGATTACTTCCAGCTGGGGAAAATCTGTTGCAACGCTTAAAAAAGAGGATTGACGAGGCATAGGCAGTGACTAATAGAATGCATCTTCAATGTGAAAGAGTTCTGTAGTGTTGCCTAAGGTAATGGCAATAATATCGAAACGGATATCCCGTTGCCAGTTGATACTGTCAATGTATTCAGCAGCTGCCGCATGAATTTGTTTTCGTTGTGTAGAAGATACAAATGTTTCAGGCTCGCCAAACTCTGTACCTGAACGGGTTTTTACCTCTACAAATATCAAACAGGAATCTTTGCGCACGATCAGATCTATCTCTGCTCGTTTGTATCGAAAATTTCGTGTAACAATTTCAAATCCTTTACTTTGCAACCACTCTGCTGCCTGGTCTTCTCCCCGATTACCAGTTTGTTTGGTTTTGGAATATTTCATAGCTAATGGTACAATTATATCTGGATATAGATGGCGTCTTATTGACCAAAGACCAGAAACTCCCTGAGGGAGTGTATGAATTGTTGGATTATATACTTGCTACTTTTGATTGTTATTGGCTTACCACACATTGCAAAGGCCATGCTGATACAACTATTGTATATTTGTCAAAATTTTATTCGAGAGAATATCTTGAAAAACTAAAACAAGTAAAGCCTACGAACTGGGATACATTAAAAACTGAAGCTATTGACTATACTCAGTCATTTGTGTGGCTAGATGATTTTCCTTTTGAATCAGAGAAAAATAGTTTAGCCAAGAAAGGTGTTTTAGACAGACTAATTATAGTGAATTTAAAACAATCCTTTGCTTTACAAAATCTTTTGATACAACTAAAATCTCTGGTCAATGCCTGATGCAGATATATACTATAATGTACCTTTATGTAAACAAAGTTTAGAATGGAAGCTCTTTTAAAAGGATACCTGGATCAATTGAGGCGTGGATTAGAGCTTGGAAAAGATCTTGTTGTAAAACCACCAGTTAAAGAAATCCGAAATGTAGTTATTGCAGGTATGGGAGCCTCTGGAACTGGAGCTTCTATAGTTCACTCTGTAACTGCTGATAGTATACAGATACCTGTGGTCTTGATTCAAAGTTATGATCTCCCTGCCTTTGTCAATGAGCATACATTATTTATCGCATCTTCTTTTTCAGGAACAACAGAAGAAGTCATATCTACATTAACTCAAGCTATTGTTCGGAATGCAACAATAGTCTGTCTTACTACTGGTGGTAAATTACTCGAAATTGCTCAGCAGAATGGACTTACAATTGCTAAGATTCCATTTAAAGAACCGCATTCAAGAGCTTTTATTGGATACTCGGTTATCCAATTATTATTTTTGCTTAAACAGTATTCTCTTATTTCAGACTGGTTTATTCCTCAGATTGAAGCAGCTATTGAATTGATTGATGAAAGAGAATACTTTATTGATGATGGTGCTAAAAATGTGGCTGAATTTTTAAAAGGAAAACTTCCTGTAATGTATGGAGATGCGAAGTTTGGACCTGTATTACATTGGCTTCAGCAACAAATTAATACAACTAGTAAACAGTTTGCCCATACCAATCTAATTCCGGAATTGAATCACAATGAGATAGAAGGATGGATGCATCCTGCTACACTATTGGAAAGTACTATGATTGTAATGCTGACTACAACTCTTGATCATCCGCGTATCCAATTACGAATTGATGAAACTCGTCAGATCATCTATAAACACTCAGCAGGAATCATAGAGGTAATTTTATTATATGGAAATTCTCTATTAGAACAGATGTTATATGCTATTAATCTGTTTGACTGGATATCTTTCTATCTGGCAAAGGAAAATAATGTAGATCCGCTAGTGCTAAAAAATATTTCAGAATTAAAAGACCAGATGAGTAAGCAATAATTATCCTAGACAACTTCAATGACTACAGGTTACGCTTTATAGGATTACAATGTTCTATTGTAGCAGAAGTTATACCTTTGTGCAACTTTCAGAAAATGACATATGTTTTCCTAAGTAAGAGTATCATTATCTATGTGCTTATATGAATCCAAAAATCAATAAAAGTGTGCAGTATCAGCATTTAGGATTGGCTGATTATCAGAAAATATGGGATTATCAAACAGAATTGTTTCAGCAGATCCTGGATGTAAAAACACAGAATCGTGATCTGCCACCAGAAAGCCAATTAGAGACGCCCAATTTTCTGTTATTTTGTGAACATCCTCATGTGTATACATTAGGACGAAATGGTAAAGCGGATAACTTATTGCATGCAGTAGATACTCTTGCAGACATAGGTGCTACCTATTACCATAGTAATCGTGGAGGAGATATTACCTATCACGGACCTGGACAGATTGTTGTATACCCTATTCTTGATCTGGAAAACTTTTTTACGGATATCCATAAATACATGCGTCTACTTGAGGAGGCGGTTATACGTACATTAGCTTACTATAAAGTAGATGCAGGACGAATAACTGGTCTAACAGGAGTATGGATAGATTACATAGAACAAAAGCAACCACGAAAAATATGTGCAATGGGTGTAAAAACCAGTCGTTGGGCTACCATGCATGGCCTTGCACTAAATGTTACTACAGATCTTTCTTATTTCAATAACATTGTTCCTTGTGGTATTTCTGATAAAGCAGTTACTTCCCTAGCTAAAGAAATTGGTCAGGTACCCAATATGGCTGAAGTTGAAGCTTTATTACTTAAACATATATCATCCCTTTTCGAAATGGAGTTGACCATGAAAGAATCTGTATCAATACATTCTTCTTATATATAAATTAAAGTAACCAGAATTCTGATTGAATTCGAAAACTATCGGAGTTCTTATAACTTCTTTGCTATTCAAAGATAGATGGCTGCAGAGAATAGAATTTTGATTACTATTTTAAAAGCTGCATCACTGCATCATCTCCTATTATCGCATTCTCTGGCCGAGGATGACTTTTATCAAAGACGGCAAGTTGAGTGGCTGATAAAATAGTATTCGTGCTTTCATCAACCTGTCCGTCCTTCATTACTTTGTGTAAATCCAATTTCAAATGTTTGGCAAGAAATGAATAAGCGGATAAACGTTTGGATAGACCATAGTCATGTTTTTCATTGGTGAAATGCGAATTCTCAACCAGGTTACCAGCATTATAGTATTGATAGATATTTTGAATATAGGGATATTCTAATTCTGGAGTATATTTGGTCCAGTCTGCACCATCTGAAACAAGTAACATAGGACGTGGTGCTGCCAGTGCTGCAATTTCTACATTACTGGTTTGATGAGTAGATCGCTTATGTATAGGCATACCGCTTTCACAGACACAACCACCAAAAAAATAGCCTGATACCTGGACAACAGGTACAGAAACAGTAATTCGTGGTTCAATAGCCGTAAGCAAAAAGGCTTGCGTCCCTCCTCCTGATTCACCGGTTATAGCTGTCCGATTGGGATCTGCTTCTGGCAATGACAATAAAAAATCCAGTGCACGAATGCTGTTCCATGTTTGTAATTGCAATGCTTTCGGAATCTTATGTATACACTGTTTTGAATCACCATAACCTATCATATCATAAGCAAATACAATTGCACCCATTCGGGCTAATGTTGCACATCGGTTTTGTAGTTGTTCATGAAATCGCCCATCAGGATTATTCCCATGACCATGAGTACAGAGTATCACAGGCACTTTGCCTTGTTTTTTTAATGGACGATACAGATTACCTGTTACATAAAAACCAGGCAGGCTTTCAAAGGCAACATTCTCCACTGAGTATTTTTTTACTATGGACAATAGGATTTAGTATTGTTTTCTGAGGAAGAGGCGATAGATTCATTCCTTCCAAAATGCCTTTACGGATCAAATTGGCTCGTTGTTCCCAGGAAGTTTTGTCAGTATATAGTTGGCCAAACTGCTGATGAACCTTCACTGCCTGATCTTCTGTAAAAAAGGCTCCCTGGCAAAGTTCTGGTTTCTCTGGATTAAACTGTGCCCATACTTGAGTAGTAAGCAGGAAGAATAAAAGCTTTTTCATTATTTTCAGCATTAATCCCCTGAAAATAATGAAAAAGCCGATGAGATGTTTAACAATTTGGTAAATGAATACACAGTAAAAACAATATCTTTGCGCAGCGAAAACATCTCATTGCATTGTGTCTGTTCAATCTCCTGTTATAGAAGAACCACGTCTGTTTACAGTTTCCTTTGGTTTACTGTGTTTAAGTTCTTTTCTATTTTTTGCCAGCTTTAATATGATGGTTCCCGAGCTACCTGATTACCTAACGGAATTAGGTGGAGCTGAATACAAAGGGTTGATCATCAGTCTATTTACTTTAACAGCATTATTATCCAGACCTTTCAGTGGGAAACTGACTGATACCGTTGGAAGAGTCCCTATTATGGCATTTGGGTCTCTAGTATGTTTTATTTGTGGATTCCTGTATCCTATTTTCCATACAATTGCTGGTTTTTTGTTGTTGCGACTAGTTCATGGATTTTCAACAGGATTTAAACCAACTGCAACATCTGCGTATGTAGCAGATATAGTACCTATTAGTCGACTAGGGGAAGCTATGGGATTATTGGGGATGAGTGGTACATTTGGTTCTTCTATCGGACCTGCTATTGGAGATTGGTTTACAATTACCTTTTCACGAAATGTAATGTTCTATTCTTCATCAGGGCTAGCGCTTATGTCTATTGCTATCCTGATGGGAATGAAAGAAACTTTGATTACAAGAGAACGTTTTCAATTAAAGCATCTGAAGATTTCATGGAAAGATATGTATGAGCCTGCTGTTTTGCGCCCCTCTATTGTATATTTTCTGTTTTGCTTTTGCTATGGTGCCATCCTGACGATAGGTCCAGATTTGAGTAGATACCTGGGTATTAATAATCGGGGATTATTTTTTACCTGTTTTACTTTATCATCTTTAATAACACGTTTTGGAGCTGGAAGAATCTCAGATCGTCATGGTCGTGAAAGCGTAATGAAGGTAGGTGTTTCATTAATGGCGTTCTCCATGCTTCTAATCGGCTTAGCAGATTCTCCTTTGTTTTTACTTACAGGTTCTGTTGTATATGGAATTGCTCTAGGAATTTGCTCACCTACAGTACAAGCCTGGACTATAGACTTAGCTCCTGAAGATGGCCGTGGACGAGCGGTTGCTACTATGTATATAGCATTAGAAGCAGGTATTGGTTTGGGTGCCCTGTTATCTGCCTGGTTATATGACAATGATTCCTCCAAATTTGGAATGGCGTTTTATGTGATGGGCATCATTACTTTGGTAGGATGGTTTTATATGGTAAAAACCGGAAAAAAGAGATTACCTCAATAAGCCGACTTTCACGATGGAAAAGCAATCCTTTGAAAATTTTGTTTGTCAGAACTTCAAAGAAAAGTATCAACAGGTAGCTCTTCAAATGATCAAACCTACAATCCGTTTACACACTGAAGTAAAAAGCGAAGCCGAAATTCCTATTGGTTATACTAAAATTGGTGGATATCCAGATTTACCACTGGAGTTTGAATGGCCTGCCTCAAAATATACAAATGAACCATTATGGTTTGTCGCTCAAATCAAATTAGAGGAAGTAAAAGATTGGGATAAAGAGAAGATGTTACCTATAACTGGCATTTTGTATTTCTTTGCTATATATGATCATGGTCATGTGATGTATTTTGATGGCGATACTACAACATTAATACGAAGATCTGCACCTATAGAATTACAGGTAGGGAAAAGAAATTGGTTGCAGCGAATATTTACAAGAGAAGAGCGGAAAATATTTCCTGCATGTAGTGTGTCAATAAGAACAGAATATACACTTCCTTATTGGCCAGCTTTATATAAAGCTCTTAGTGGAGATTATTCGAAGGAAGAGGATGTTGTATTGGATATTGACAAATATTTTTATGACCAGGAATTACTACTTAATGAGAAAGAACATATTAGCCGACATTTACTTCTTGGTTATGCTACTCCCATTCAATCTGAGTATATTGAATCTGGTCCAGTAACGGAGGTTGTGGATTGGGATAAATTAAGGAATGAAGATATTGCTAAGATTAATCAATGGTGTCTGCTCTTTCAGTTAGATAGTGATGATAATACAAAAATGAATTGGGTTGATGGAGGGCGAATTTACTTTTTAATAGAAAAAGATAAGTTAGCAAAAAGGGATTTTACAAATGTATATGTGACAATGGAGTGTTATTAACTTTCTTATTTCTCATAAGCCCCGATATCAGGTTTAGAATCCCGGAGTTTTCCTTTAAGATCTGATGTAACTCCAAGATTTTCTCCTGCATTAACCAAAGGTGATGCTTCCTGAGGTAAAAAATTGAGTTGTGTAATACTGGCAAAGTCTGGATCTATGGAAAGCAGATTAGTTGCATTATATATCAATGCATTCGCAGGTGTTTTTAGCAGGTTATGTGAAAAATCCTGAGTAAAGGTATAATTTGTATTTTGAACAAAGTCTACTTCATTGGCCAGAGTACCCCATACAACCGTATTTTTTACTTCACAGAAGAGATTGTTTTCCCGATCAACACTATTAAATTTTACATAGTCAGAAAAGAGCAATGCTCCATTTTCTCGCTGGAGTAAATAGTATGTACCTACTAACGTACAATGCCATAAACGATAATTTCCTCCTCCTAGCCCTGCAAAATAAAATTCACCACATTGTGTAATACGTGTATTAATTGCATGTATATCAGATTCAATTCCTAAAATTCCCGACTGGCGAGCATATTGAATAATGGTATTTTGTATCGTTACATCTGTTTCAGAATCGTTATCTGGTGAGTCTATAAAGATAGCATTAGTTGCATTCCGTATCTGGACAAAATTTAATAAGCTCCCTTTATTTGAACCTCGAAATGATAATCCTGTCCATAAACCTGATGCTTCCCTATAGTCACCATCCTGCCGGAATCCCATAAACTGAATAGGTTCACTGATTGTTCCATTGGCTTTAAGTGTACCATTTACAACCAATGCCGCATTATTGTAAGCATAAATTTTTGCTCCTTTTTCAATAGTTAACTGACAATTCTCAGAAACGATAACAGAGTCAAATAGTATATAGGGTTTTTCTGCTGTCCAGGTTTGATTACAACTCAGTTGTTTTTCTTTTACAAAAACTGCATCCTGTCCCCATGCGAGTAACTTAATATTAGGGATAGTATCCTGCATGTCAAACATCAGGGAATCATACAATACAAATGCTTTGGATGAATCTCTGGCAGGGATATCCATCTTTACCATAATGAGTAAACTATCACCTCCCCGTAACTCAATATTTTTGGCAGAGGTCATCGGACGGCCACTTATAATAACAGAATAAGGTGATGTAGGATTTCCTAAATGTACAGATTTAATAAGAACTGCATTTTTATTCGGATTACGGACAAAGAAGTATTCTGTTGTGGTAGTAAGGGCAGTAAATACAGTATCAAATACAATGGCATCCTCTGAAAATGTGACAGGTTTAGGATTGCCGGTCAGAATTTCATCCTGAGGTTTACAAGATACTATACAAAGTGTAAGCAGAATTAATAAGCAAATGTATTTCCCGAGAAAACGCATAAGTCTCACAAGTATTTTAATTCGAAAATAGCCTAAATATTCGCTGTAAAATAAAAATAGATAGGATTGAATCGTGGTTTGATCGGGAATATACAGTATTATTTTGCTTCGATGCCATTGGAAGAATACATAGTTACTACATTTCTATGCTTTTCTTACACAGCTCCTTCTTTCAATTTTTCAGCATTATCTGCCATTCGGAGTTGCTCAATAAATGGTAAAATCTCTCCATTCATTACAACAGGCAGATTATAGACTGTGAAGCCAATCCGATGATCTGTTACCCGCCCCTGAGGATAGTTATACGTCCGTATTTTCTCAGAGCGGTCTCCTGTTGATACAAGACTTTTCCGATGACTGGCTATCTCCGCTTCCTGTTTCCGAACTTCTTCTTCATACAACCTGGTACGAAGCATCTGCATCGCTTTTTCACGGTTTCCTAACTGAGAACGTTCTGTTTGGCATACTACAACTGTTCCTGTTGGAATGTGCGTCAGCATTACCTTTGTTTCCACTTTATTAACGTTCTGACCTCCTGCTCCACCACTTCGGGCAAACTGCATTTTGATGTCGCTTTCTCTGAGTTCAAAATCAATCTCATCAGCCTCTGGCATCACTACAACTGTTGCAGCTGAAGTATGTACACGTCCTTGAGTTTCTGTATCCGGAACTCGTTGCACCCGATGTACACCCGATTCATATTTTAACATTCCGTATACGTCTTCACCTGATATTGTGGCTGTTATCTCTTTATACCCTCCCATAGTTCCTTCTGTAAAGTCTGCAAGATCTATTTTCCAGCCCTGATTCTCTGCAAAACGTTGATACATACGGAAAAGATCGCCTGCAAAAATAGCTGCTTCATCTCCTCCAGTACCTCCTCTAATTTCCAGTATGATATTTCGACTATCATTGGGATCTTTTGGAATGAGAAGATTTCGGATATTTTGTTCCATTTCTTCTTTTCTAGGGGAGAGTTCATCCAGCTCTATTTTGGCCATTTCCCGGAATTCTTCATCTTTTTCTGTCTCCAGTACTTGCTTTGCACTCTCAATATTGCCTAAGAGTGTTTGGTAGGCATGATACTCCTTGACAATTTTTTCGAGGTCTTTATATTCTTTGCTGAGTTTGGAAAACCGATGGCGGTCTGCAACTATAGATGGGTCTGTGAGTTGTTGACCCACTTCATTAAACCGATGTTCAATAGCTTCTAATTTATCTAACATAAATAGTATATAAGCTTACTAGTCAGAGTGCATAAATCAGGAAAACGAGATCTCCGTCAAAAATGCTCATGATAAGTAGGATAAGTGATAGATGAAACACAAAATTAATCAATAAACTTTACTTATTGAGGGTGAAATAATACATATATCACCTAAAATCTTACGTGCACAGTATAGATAGTTCATTCACATTTCATTAGAGGAGAGAATCAAAGTATAGATATCAATATCATGCAAAAGAGCAAAAAACTACTACAGGTAGGTTGGATGAGAATAACACGATTTTCGCAAGTAAGTGAACAACTATATTTGTTGTCTAAAAATCAACAACCCTTTTTATTAACGACTATGAGAAAAACTCTTCTATTATTTGTTTTAATGCTGTTGGCACTCCCCAGCAAACTTTGGGCCCAGGAGAATGATTACCGTATACACGCTGTATTCTTATATAACTTCACTAAGTATGTACAGTGGCCGAGTGCAGGGCAATCAGGAGATTTCGTTATTGGTGTAGTTGGCAACTCATCTATTTATGATGAACTGGTAAAGATAACCAATGGCAAAATGGCTGGTACACAGAAAATTGTTGTAACAAAGTTTAAATCGGCTGATGCAATTACTAACTGCCAGATGTTGTTCGTTTCTTCGCAGGTTAACTTCGAAAATGTGCAATCAAAACTAGCTGGTAAACCTGTACTAGTAATTACAGAAAAACCAGGACTTGCTCAGAAAGGCAGCAACATAAATTTTGTGATTAAGGAAAACAAATGGCGCTTTGAATTAAATGAAAACTCTACCCGCCAGGCTGGATTAAAAGTATCTGCTGAATTGTCTAAATTAGCTATCAGTGTTTAATCCTTTGTATGTTGGTTGCCCATTAAAACATTTGTATTAGATGGATCTTTTCTGAGCAGAAATAATAATATAGCCTCATACATAGTGTATGAGGCTCTTCTATTTAAGAGAAAGAAGATGATTACTCAACTATTGTAGTAAGTAGTCCTATAGGTGAAATACTAATCAGGATTTCATCCCCACTATGTAATGTAAACTCATTAGGAGGCACAATACCTGTACCTGTCATGAGGTAACAACCCTGTGGAAAAGAACACTCCCGATAAAGATAGTCAACAAGCTCTGTATGCTGGCGTTTCATCTGGTCAAGAGTTATTTTGCCATAGAAAACAGGATGTTTATCTCTCTTAATCTCCATCTGAATAGCTGTATCGGATGATAAGGGTTTTTGAGGTACATACAAGCAAGGGCCTAATCCTGCACAGCCATCATATACTTTTGCCTGAGGGAGATACAACGGGTTTTCGCCTTCAATACTGCGGGAACTCATATCATTCCCAATTGTATAGCCTACAATTTTCCCATTTGAATTTATAAAAAGAGTTAGTTCCGGCTCCGGTACATTCCACACAGAGTCTTTTCGAATTCGAACCTTTTCATTCGGGCCTGTCACCCGATAAGATGTTGCTTTAAAAAAGATTTCCGGCCGATCTGCTTCATATACTTTATCATAAAAAGTACCTCCTCCTGAATCTTTGGATTCTTCCATGCGGGCTACTTTGCTACGAATATAGGTAACACCAGCTGCCCATACTTCCTGTGTACCAATAGGTGGTAAAATAGTGTGTTGGCTAAGAATATCAGAAACACCTACAGGGTATTTATTTTGAATAGTTACTTGCAGAAACTCATATAATTCATCCCTGTTTACCAGAGTATCCCAGTCATAATAAGGTGAATCATATACTATTCCTTCATTTTCAATAAAAATAGCAGTAGTAGTGCGGTAAATCTTCATAAGTAGAGATAGTTTACCTGCAAAAGATACTACTTTAGAAAATGTTATAGAAGAATATTATAGAAATTCTGAGAATTATATAAACAAGTATTATCTAACTTTTGAGAAAAACGTCCAGGTTAATTCTTCTGGAAATAGCCAAATAATTTCCTATAGCAAAGATTTCATAATCATAATTGTAGTTAGTCAAAGGATACAATCCATTACGCATGATTCTGAATAAAGAATAGTTAACACCTAATAAATTGAAGAAATCTTCAAAGTAGGTTCTGGAATCTATATTCCGACTACCAAATTCAAACTGAATAAAATCAATCTGTTGTGATTCTAACAGTTTTTTACCTCCCTTAAGAACCGCCAGCTCATTTCCTTCAACATCTATTTTCATGAAATGAATGTGAGAAATATTTTCAGTTAAACAAAATTCACTCAAACATTTAATCTCAATTTCTGTTTGACCATCATACTTATTGATTACATCATCTCTTTTGGAATACAAAGAGTTAAGCGTGCTATCTTGTGAACTAGTAAAAAAAGTTAGACTTCCAGGTGTATCGCCCAATCCGAATGGGTAAAAGGAAATATGTGGGTGAGATCCAAGCTTTCGAGAAAGGATTTGGAATGTTTTAGGTAAAGGTTCAAAACATTTCAAATCCATTTGTTCACCAAAATTCTGGACAAGGTATTGTGCATACTGTCCTTCATTTGCACCTACATCTAAAATAAGAGGTTTAATTTGTTTTTTACGGTAATATTTATGTAATGTCCTGATTATTCTTATTTCTCCATTATCCTCTATTGTTCGATCCCTTAAATTAAACCCTTTAATGCTAATACTGTATAATAGGCCAAATAATGATTGAAATTGCTTTTTCCCATAGATAGGGTTTAGTATTAAATCAATAAGTATAACGAGAATTCTTTTCATAACTAAATCCGGATTTTTAAACATGATAACACTATAGTATTATCATGTTTTAGAGAAGTTCTCAGAATGATAAGGATTGTTGGAGGAACTAGGGATTGTACTAAATTTATTTTTAATCTTTAAAAATTGTTTTTCAAAAAATTCATAAGAGATATAGGCTATCAAAATGGTTAGAATTGTAATCGCTAAATATAAGAAAACATATAGGAAAATAGTTGGTAAAAAGTTTTTAGGAATTAATTGTGAAACCAGAAATATTATGATAGGATGGATTACATATATTCCATAAGAGATTCTTCCAAGAAAATCTAATACAGTATTTTCCAGATTAATTATATAATTCTTTTTAGTAATCTGTCCAACAATAATGATTGTTGTGACAAGACTGATGATTTCATTATCAAGAACAGATGCAATATGGAACATATTTATTGATACAAGAAAGAGTATAAACCAACAAATACCCTGGCTTATTTTATGAGTACATATAGTAATAAAGTAGTTGTTACTCTGGTAATACAATATCGCACCTATTCCTCCAATAAGCATGCAATGGAAGCGATTTACATGTAAAAACAGTAATGGAAGGCTCATTCCTGTCTTTTTTTCTAAGATCCAGAATATAAGCTTTAAGGTTATTAATATAACGGTTATAAAAGAAAGTAAAAGGAATAAATTGGTGTTTTTACGTATAAGCCAGGGATAAAAAAGATAGAATTGTTCTTCCACTCCAATAGACCAAAAATGGGCCAGAAAAGGCAGCATATGATTTAGGATAAATGCGATATTGGAGGCAAAGAATAAATAATATAAGGTTGAGGTTCTATCAAATGAAATATTATATAATAAATAAACTACTACACATATTGTTAAGTAAGTATAGTATAACGGCCATATCCTTAGTATACGTCGTAGGTAAAAATGAGTTATATTTATTTGTTGTTTTTCTTTCTCAAGAAGAAGCAAGTAGGTAATCAGAAATCCACTTAATGCAAAAAAAATACTTACTCCAAATCCTGCGAGTAAAAGGCCTTTAGGTGCTCCATCAGTTGAAGTTCCTAATATATGGGGATTTAAGCCGAAACCACCTAGGGATAAAGTAATATGAGAAAGCACAACTGATATAGCTGCAAGAGCTCTAAGTCCATTAAGGCCAGGGAGATAAACGATCTTTGATTTCATTAAATCTAAGATATCTTTATATATTGTTAATTACCATATTAAATCTTTTTTTCATGGTTTGATGTTAATTTATTAACAATACACATAAAATTTAATCCAAAATCTTTAATGTTAGTTAGATAATCATCTTCTTTGTCTAAGGAACGTATTGGTACCGCATCCATTTTTTGGGCTAGATCAACCTCATTTTTTGGATCAAAAAAAACTACATTTGAATTCATTTGTTCACGATGGACATTCAAATCTGAAAGTATTACAACTTGGTTCATAGCTTTTGCATCTTCGACAACTGTACTCCACCCTTCAAAAAGAGAAGGTTGAATAACTGCTTTACTATGGTTCATAAGTTGTAATTGCTCTCTACGATCAATGAATCCCAGGAACCTAACATATTCCTGAAGATGATTATCATCAATAAACTTCTTCAGTTCTTCAAAGTAAGTAGGATTCCGGTGATCATGTTCTTTACCAGTAAAGACTACTTGGAAATTAGTTTGTCTCTCTTTTAATAATTGAATTGCTTTTAGCAAAATCAAATGATTTTTGTGCCTCCAAAATTGATTAGGAGAGAAATAGTAAGGTTTTGTAATGTTATACTTTTTCTTCAATTCTTCTATCTGGAGATCTGAATATAAATCATGAGTAACAGCAAATGGCAAAACAAAAGTTGTATTTTCTGATTCTGGAAAAAACTTTCTAAAGTCAGCCTGTGAATCATTACTACTAAATACAATTGGACTTTTCTGTTTTACCAGTAGTGATTGCTGTGTTTTTCTATTTTGTTTTTGTTCATCAGTAAAAAAATGGGGTAAATGATATTCCTGGAAGTCTGGTATCCAGAATAATCTTTGATGATGAGTAATAAGTCCAAAAAGATCCTCATTACTCATTGGAAAAAACACATCTGCCAGTGCAGCAGAAGGTCGTTTCTCAAAAATATTTCTGCCAGTAATTGTTCTCGCCAATTTATTTAGAACTTTTTCTACAAGATTATAGGTGATAGTGATCTCAAAATGAGATAAATAAGGATAGCATATTTTTTTGATCTTCTCAAAATCGGCTTTATTGGATAGAATAACTAATTCCGGCTTATCTTCTTCCGCAATACTATTTAATGCATGAATAAGGTTTTGGATATAATATGCCCCTGCAATCCAACCTTCATTATAAGAAAAAATTAATCCAACGCGTTTTCTTTTAGCCATGTAACATATTTTTTTAGACCATTTGCTAGGCTATATCTAGCTACAAATCCAATTTCACGAAGTTTTTTAATATCGGCACACCAATTATTTGGATCTCCCACTTTGACTTTGCCAGAAAAGGAGAATTGTATCTCAGAATTGAATTCATTATAAAATAAGGTGGCTGCTTCGCGGATAGTTGTTTCATGCCCTGAAGCCACATTAATTACATCTCCTTCAAATTTTGCATTTTTTATAACAAGTTCAACTACCTGAAGCAAATCTTCTATATAGATAAAGTCTCTAGACTCCTCTCCTGTACCAAAAAGTTCTATTGGGCCAGGAATTTTAGTCTTTTGATATAAATCCCAAAATAGCTGCTTTTTTAGTTCCGGTCCAAATGCAGAAAATACACGCAAATTGCAAGTATGTAGGCCAAAAAATTTGTGGTATTCTGTAAGTAAGTGCTCACTCTGTAATTTATGAAATCCGTAAGGAGACAATGGTTTTAAAGTGATATCTTCTGCAATTGGTAATTGGGTAGGATTTCCATAAACCGCAGCACTTGAAAAATTGATAAAACGGCATTTAGGCGCATGTTTTCGGATAGCTACCAAAATCTTATTGACATTTAGAACATTAAGTTCAAAGTCTTTTGCAGGATCCTCAAAAGAGAATCCTACATGAGCAGAACCTGAAGCATTGATGCAAACATCAAAATTGTTTTCTATAAAAAGAGGTTCAAAATCAGATTGTGTTTCTCCTAAATAAATATATCTGGGGTCATTCAGATATATATTTTTTATCACATCACACCCTATAACAGAGTAATTATGTCTGGAAAAATACTGGAATGCATTTCTGCCAATAAACCCCCCTACCCCAATAATAAGAATGTTTAACATTAGTTCTTTTGAGCTATAAATGAGTATAATCTACCAGGCATATTTGATTCATCGTTGATTTTACCATATCTGGCAGAAATATAAAATTTATAAAGAGGAAATAAAAATTTAGACATAAATGGGAATTTTTTGTTAAAAGTATCTTTCAAATTTGTATCTGTGGCGAGAATTTCCTGTTCTGTTTTTGGGGCAAAGTTAATTACAGAATCAAAATGACTCAATGTGATTAGAATTTCAAAGCCACACTTCTCAAAAGCATTTTTATATTGTGTAATACTAAAAGCATTTTCCCCTCCATAAAACTTCTGCAAAGGATGTGATGCAAGAAAATCTATCTTTTCTTTGTTATTGTGGATTACATGATCTCTTACAGTAAAGAATATTCCTCCTTTTTTCAAAACCCGAAATGCCTCAGAAACAAATAAGTCTAGGTTTTGAGCATGATGCATAGCTTGTCTTGCATAGACAATATCAAATGTAGCATCAGGAAAAGGCAATTTCTCTGCATAACTTTCAATGACCTGAATATTTACTAAAGTATAGTAGTCTGAGACATAACGAATAGCATTACTGCCAACTGTAATACTGGAATCCGGCTCTACAGCAGTCACATTAAATTTATCTAATGCAAAAGCTATCGAAGATATACCGTTACCAGCTCCTATATCTAATAACTTGGTAGCTTGAGGAGAAAACTGTTTAATGAATGATAAAGTTGCTTTATATTCTTCACTATTTTTGAAACGATTTACATTTTTCAATAAATCCTCATCAAGATAAGCATCATGTATAAGGTTCTGGTATTCAGGTAGCGTCCTGATGTAAATAATGGTTTCTTCCCAAGTCATATTGTCTCATTTACATATTTGATAATCTGCGCAGGATTTCCTGCAACCACAGCAAAATCGGGTACATCTTTGGTTACTACACTACCTGCTGCTATAATGGCTCCTTCTCCAATTGTCACACCTTTTAATATAATGGAATTAAAACCTATCCATGCTTTATCTTTAATAATTATTTGAGCTTTCTTTACATGTGACCAATCTTTATAGAATCCGATTTTATTCTCTTCAATCCCTTTTTTCCAATCTGTCACATCATTTATTCTTTGACTCCATAATAACGAATGGGCATCATTGTCTATAACAGTACAGCCCCAAGAAAACATAACATCACTTCCAATAGTAATCCCTTCAATACAAATAAAATTACCCCCTCCTATAAAGGTTCTATCTCCTATATGGATAAAGCCTGTACTTTTCTCAAAAATAAAGTTTCCTGAAACCATACTATTGTTACCAATAGATAGATACTTTTTTATGATTGAACTGTCTCTACAATCAAGATAGAAATTATTCAAAAGTGTATTTGAACCAATTTCTAAAAGATCTTTGTTAAACGTGTTTTGATTTACGTTTTTTCCTCGTAAAAAATTTATAATTTTTCGTATCATATAAGATAGTTGTTATCTGAAAAACAGCTAATTATCAAATAAAATAGTAAAACCTGAAGACTATGTTTGATAAGGCTTCAGGTTTTACTACTTCTAGTTTAAAGATGATAAATTAGAGATCAGGTTTTCTGATAATCTGCGCAGGATTTCCTGCAACCACAGCAAAATCGGGTACATCTTTGGTTACTACACTACCTGCTGCTATAATGGCTCCTTCTCCAATTGTCACACCTTTTAATATTATACTATCATATCCTATCCATGCGTCATTTTTTATAATAATTGGTTCATCATTAAGATTGAAAATATGTATAGTATTTTTTTTTATTCCGAGTATATCTAAAAAGTCTTCATGCCTTAATGAGGCATCAAGAGGATGTGAATTATTATCATGAATATTCACATTATGTGATATAAGAACTCGATCCCCTATACTAATACTATTAGCTGACCAAATGCGTGTACCTTCGCCTATATAACAAAAATCTCCTATAGAAATTTTCCCCCCATTTGCCAGGATTTGTAGTTCTGCTCGTATATGAGTGTAGTTTCCAATTTTAATATTTGCCTTATCGTTTTGAAAGTTATTAATTCTGGCTTGAGGATATAACTTGCTTTCCTTTCCAAGTGTACAATATTGAAGATAATTTTCAATTCTATATTGAGTAATACCATCTTCAATAAATGATACAGGAATAATTTTCTTAAAAACATAGAATAACAAGCGTCTCAATCGATCCTTCATTGCACTATATAATAATTGTCCTTGATTTTATAAATCTCGAATGTTTCTAAATATGTGGGATGGTGCACTTTCAGGGAGCTTAATCAAGAGTACAAATTGCACATCTCCTGTACGAAAGCTATAATAAGTCAGGTAGTTTGGGAACAAATCAGCTATATCCTGTAACACAAAATCTTGAAAGTGGAAAGGGTTAAAATGTGTTGATTTTTTATCAGGGAATGAAATAATTAGTTGTCCAAAGTTACAATTTTCCACTACTTTCTGAATAATAGTAAGGTCTTGCAGATGTTCAATAGTTTCAAGGCATACCAAGGTATCAAACTTTTCTTTTAACGAAACTACATCTTTAGCCAAAAACTCAATTTTTTCATGTGTATATTCTTGCTTTGCCCATGTTACCGCTTCTTCATCGATGTCTATTCCGATTACTTTACTTACGTCAGGGTTTACAGCTAATAAGTGTGAGCCATAGCCACATCCACAAGCAAAATCCAGAACTTTTCCATAGCAAAAGCGGCGAACAGCAGCATAGCGTCGTAAATGTTCATGGAATCTAACTTCATTTTCTGCCTGTACGAATTCTTCTTTAGTTAGATAAATTCTTTCAACGGTTTTTTTTCTTCTTATTTCCATCAGATTGTCTTTATAAAATCAAGTATTTGAGTAGTAATGGCATTCCAGTTATGGTTTTGGGCCGCAATTTGTCTGTTTTGGGTAATCATAGTTCGCAATTCATCTCCGCTTAACTTCTGAATTAATTCGATTTGTTGAATATTAAAGTTAGTATCATTTTTATCTAAAGGAATAATAGAAGGATACGAGTATCCACTTTCAGGTGTACAAGCAATGCCAAGACCAAAACACATCTGTTCCAAAATAGTAGTTGCTTGTGCATCAGCACTACTTGTATTTAAAAAAAAATCATATTCTATTGCAAGCTCTTTCATTAGATCTTCTGTAAGATGAGCAAAGTTGGTGATTTTTTTCCACCCCTTAATTTCTCCACTTGAAATATATCCACCCTCAAAGTTTGGATATGCACTAGCTATTTTTTCTAATTGAATAGTGTTTTTCCATGTATTTGTATTACCAATATATAGGAACTTGCGTTTGCCTTTTGGGTTGAATGATTCCTTTACCAAGGAATATTCATCAACATTAATTCCCATATTTACCTGTAAAGGTTGAGAGACAAGATTACCATAAGGAGATTGATCCCAGTTCTGAGTCCAGTAGTCACCACATATAACAATCAACTGCTGAGTATACTTCTCAAATATTTCTTTTAACCATAGACTTTCATTGGCTGTATGGTTATAAGGAACAATAACAATACTTTTGCAATTTGGGTATTTTTGTAATGTTTTCCATCCAAGTGAATTTTTATCAACCTCCCACTTTCCTAAAGTATTCCATTTCTGAAAATCTGGAATAGGCTGAAATAATAAGATGTCATCCTTTTTTAAATGGCAAGTTCCTGTTTCTCTCCAATCGTATAATTTTACTTTATATGCTTGTTTTAGCTTATTAAGTACATGATAGGTAATGGAATGAGGTGCATAAATAGGTTGGCTCCAGCTAATTAATTTATCATTCCCGTTTCGATAAGAGGGAGGAAATAGGTTAATTTTATTAGCATATTTATCTAGTCTGTAAAGAAAAGGATTAGTCGAGGTAGGTACAGTATAGATAAAATGAACTGTTTGCATTAGTGTTGGATAAATTGTTTTAATTGTTGGTATGTTTTTCGTAAAAAGAGTGGAATTATAGCTCTCACTTTATTTAGAAAAGTCTCCTGAAAAGCATATTTTATTATATTGTTAAAAGTTTTATTCTCTGTTTTAGTATCTACTTTTATCATTAGTGGATGAAGTAGTTGATTAACATCCAAGTCTTTTACAGACATAAATAGTAGGGGATGATTAGCTTCTATATTATATGTATGTGTACCTTGAAATCCAATATTCTGGATTAGGTTCCTGTAAGGTATAATCCCTAAGCCATCTCTTCGCAATAATGAATAAATAAATTGGATATCCCAAGTCTGCAGTTCTTCAGGAGTATTCCATACGGAGTCCATTATCTCTCTGAGCCACAGTGCAATGCGTTTGTTCTTTATTTTATTTTCTAATAATCCACTTTGCAAGAACGCTGGATAACCTTCCATTGTAAAAGAGTAGTCGTGCCAAGTACGGCGCCAGCTTGCCCAACCCCATATATTTCCTAAGTTTGAAAAAAAGTACCCGTTTTTAGCGTCAAATTCTGAAAAAAGATGATTGGTTCCACTTATAATCTTGACTTGCTCATTGTCTTCATAACGATTTAACATTAACTCACAAAAATGAAAGAAAGAAAGTGTGGGTAGACAATCATCTTCTAAAATAATACCCTTCTCAACATGTTCAAAAAACCATGATATAGCTTGGCTCACAGCCAGACCACAACCTAAGTTCTGATCTCTAAACAATGTCTTTACATCACAAGCCCAATCAATATGTTCTAATACATATTTTCTAACCTCTTCACATTTTTCTTTATCTCCTTCTTTGTTTAGCCTAGGCCCATCTGCCGCGATAAAAAGATATTTGGGTTGAATTTTACGGATCTCTTCAAATACTCTTATTGTTGTATCAGGGCGATTAAAAATAAGAAATAAGATTGGGGTATTAAACATACTACTCAATTAGTTCCTGACTCTCCTTAATTATAAAATTTACTCTGCAGATATAGAGATGATACATATAAATGTATTTTAAGCTGCAATTTTAATTATAAATTTCAAATATATTTTTACCTGATACTAAATTAAGAAATCTTTTAAACCTTTGTTTTATCTTGTGCCAGTGGGTTTCTTCAATATGTTTAAAGGATTTCCAGGGTGTAAAAGATAGGTAATAATAATATTCTTGTTTCAATGGATGCGTATTTAGGTAATGCCAAGGCTTTGATGAACCTGTATAATGTATAATATTAGGCAACTTGATACTTTCTTCTATTTCTTTTTGGATCAATGGATCCAAGCTATGAAGTTGCAATCCAAATGCATTTGTTGTAAGATTCCAGCTTAAAGATATTTCTTTCCAGTCATCAGCTAAAATTATATTTAAGGCATCTTGTTCTAGCATAGTAAGGTTTTGATGTTCTTTTTCTAGAAATGCTAGTATTTTTTTCGTAATTTCTTTTTCCCTCCATTTTTCTAGATTAATAAGGAGCACACCTGCATTAAAGTATTTTGCGTCCTTATTAAGCCTCAATTCAGAATGTCTGTTAAATCCATGTTCAGTAACAGCTGTTATAACATTAGTATCCAGTGGTATTGACCATAGTGAAAAAATATCTTGCTTAACAATTATATCAACGTCCAGATAAAGAATACGTTTTAGTGTTAAATCTACTAAATCAGGTATTAGGAGACGATAATAAGTAGCAGTAGTTATGTGATGTACCGTCTGAAAATGGCGAACTTGATCTCCTCCTATTTTTATGATTTTTAACAGATGATTACGACTTTTGATAAATTTACTGAGTTTTTTTAACTCTCGATTGTCTTCAAAATCAATAATAAGCCATATAGTAAAAGAATAGTGAGGATTGTTTAGAAATAAGGAAGAAAGCATTACTCCACAATGCTGTATATAATTACTATCTAGTGTAGTAACAATGTGTATAGATTCATCACCTGTCTTCATATAGATAAAGATTGTTTAATAAGGGAATCCTGCTTTCTTTATGATATCCACTATCTGAGGGGCACAAATAGATAGCTCATATCTTTGAGATACTTTTTCTTGCGCATTTTTTCCTAATGTGTGTTTAATAGCGGGGTTTTGTTTAAGATAAAGTATTTTATCTGCTATGCTATTAATATCTAGGTAGGGTACTACAAATCCACAATCATTTTCTACCAACTCAGGCATTCCTCCTCCATTTTCAAAGCAAATAATAGGTTTCTGAAGCAAGGCATTTTCTAAGCAAACTAAGGGAAATGGATCTTCTCTGGATAAAAGCACAAAAACATCGAACATTACAAAAAAATCTAGCGGATTCTTTTGTGCGCCAGGAATCCGAATAAACGGTTTTATTCCAGTCTTTTCTGCATCCATTTTGACAATTTCATAATGTCCATTATCTAAATTACCTCCAATCCAAATAAAATAAATATCCTTTTTGTCAGCTTTTTGATGGACAATATTGGCAAGAGTAATAAATAAATCAAAGCCTTTTCTCAAATCCATTGTTCCAGATGTACCAACAATAAATGCATCTTCCGGTATGCCTAATGATGATCTTAATTTATTATTTGTTATATCTGTGGTTGTTTGGTTAGGGACAAACTCATAAACCAAGCTAATGTTGATCTCTGGGATAGTATAGCTAGCTAATAGATTGTTTTGTACAGCTTTTGATACTGCGATATAGTGATTAGTGTATTTTAATACATATTTGAGATTCTCTTCACCATTAGCATAAATACCATATGCTAATTCATGAATGTGTGTAATTACAGGACACTTTAGATCGGAAAGAAAGTTTAATATATGCCCATTTCCGACAGAATTTGCATATATAAGACCTATAGAATGTTGGCTGATAATTCTGCGTAGTTTATTATAGTAACTAGGAATTCCAATATAGGTATTCCAGTTTGCTATTATTTTACCCTTTAATCCAATAATAGGTTGATATGGGAAAGAATAAATGTATGTAGGAGCTAATGCCTCAAATTCAGATTGTAATTCACCTCCTCTTTTAAGAAGTATTACAAAAGCAATATCTGTATTCTGTTTTAACCACTTAAGAAAGTGCAATAACACTAAAGGTGCTCCAGTTCTTGAAGCATCGTGACTCACAAAAAGTATTTTCTTTTTAGACATTTCTTTACTGTCTTGAACTTAGAGCTTTGTAAATATTGCAATCATTGTATCTGCATTAATGAAATACGATGGAAATAGCTTTTGTAATATCCATTCTTTCTGATGTTGGGCCAGTTTATTTATGAATTTTCCTGCTAAACCAAGCTTTTCAATTAAGATCGAAATAATAAGTGATTTTCTATGTTCATTAATAGGTTCTTTTAGAATTGTATCAAGTTTCAGATTGTATATGGTTGTTAAACTGGAGATAGACTTTGGTGTCCACAATCCCATATGATGAGGAGGAAGATTTAAGAGTTTAATAGGCTGATAAAGATGATTGAGGTTACTTATATACTGCTTTGTATATGAAAAGAAAAGAATATCATTATTAGGAACAGCAATAATTAATTTACCCCCTTTCTTTAGTGTTTTTAAGGAAGAAGTAATTAAAGAATTTACATTTGAAATGTGTTCCAGAAGTTGGAAAGAACAGACAATATCAAAAGAGTCTGTGTTAGTAAGTGCGAAATCTTCAGTAGTCTGATTTCGTATATCTAATCCTTCTTTTTGACCGAGTATCGTTGCATCCGCGCTTAATTCCAGACCTATGCAGGAGTGTCCCTTATGTTGTAATTGTTTTATAAAGGCTCCTTTCCCACATCCAATTTCTAAAACCTTGTAATTGTTTTCTGTAAGTATATCTAATACGGCTTGATACTCCCATTTCCAATCTTGATAATACCAAGGAATTTTTTGGAGATAGTCATAAAAAGTACCATCACCAGCAAAAGAAAAAGGATAATAATACCGGTAACCTGTATCCTGGCACTTATAGACTTCAAGCATGGAGAAGCCTTTAAAGTAAGGGGAGACATCTATATTAAAAACCGCTTTATAACCTTCAATAATAGATTGGGTTGAAATTTTCTCTTCTAATACTGTATTTGTTGTTCCTGTAATTGGACTAATCATAATTTTTTTGAATATAACAAACCCCATTAATACTTTTTTGTATTCGCTCGGTTGCTTTCCTCATAGAAAGGAAATCATGTACAGCACGACTACATCCATCCCACATATAGTAATCATCAATTAAGATGACACCTCCGGGTACAACTTTATCAAAAAGGTTTGTCAAACAATCCATTGTTGATTCATACCAGTCTCCATCTAAACGGAGAATTGCTATTTTTTCATCTGCTGGATAGGTAGAGAGTGTATTGGAAAACCAGCCTTTTACAAGATGTTTTTTATTTACCTGAGCCAATGTCATCGCTTTCTCTGCATATTCTTCTTCCGCTTTGCAATTATCGTAATAACCAGGAGATTCTTTGTTAGCTTGCCATTTCTGAGCAGCTTTACCATCTATCTCTTTGACTTCAGGCAAACCTTCAAAGCTATCAAATAAGTAATAGGTTCGATCTTTGCCAACAGTTTCTGCAATAGCTGCAATCATCCCTCCCCGCCATACACCACATTCTACAATGGCACCAGGTATGTTTCGATAAGAATAACACAATTCAAGATTATCTAAAAACTCCTTTTCTGGAATCATAGTATAGTTTCTATACTTTTGATAGAGTAATTGATGCTTCTTAAACAGTTGACTAGCATTGTTCTCTTCATTGGTAATCTTGCGGAGTTCTATGTCGAACGAGGCAAGTATTTTCTTTATAGTATCTTTCACAGATATATTCTTTATTAAGGAATGACTTTATGTTGGACTTCCCAAGTTCCATCTTCTATATATGCGCAAGCTTCCGGGTACCATTGAAATTCCCGATGTTTGCCATACATCACTACTTCAAATGGACAGATATTTTCTAAAACCTGAAATATCTGCCCTCCAGGAGGTTCTGAAAAATATACTTTCAAGAAATACCGTCCCATATAGAGACGGCAGTTAGGAATAACACATTTTAATATATGTGTGCCTTCTTCACGACATATTGGTTGATCTGAATCAAAAATCCAGAGATGGGCATAATTGCGCTCTTTTGAGTCAACTACATGAAAAGATAAACAGGCTCCTTGCAAAGAATGTGGAGTATCTATCGTTATTTCGATAATTAACGACTCTCCATTTGTATGGACATTATTAGGTAAGGAAGTAGATATACTTACTTTTGTTATTTTGGGCGCAACTGGTGATGGAGAGCCTATATATATTAGATCTTGTGCTTTTGTTTGATTTATATAATAATTGATAGCATCCGGTGTTGGTCCTATAAAATCAACTTTTCCCTGACGCAAAAATATAGAACGGGAAGTTAAAGCAGAGATCGCTTGCATATCATGACTTACAAATAATACTGTACGCCCTTGACCTGCAACTTCTTCCATTTTGCCAAGACATTTTTTTTGAAATTCTAAGTCCCCTACAGCAAGAACTTCATCAATGATTAAAATTTCTGGTTCCAAATGTGCTGCAACTGCAAAGGCCAATCTAACATACATACCACTACTATAATATTTAACAGCAGTATCTATGAATTTTTCCACACCAGAGAATGCCACAATTTCATCAAATTTGTCTTTAATCTCTTTCCGGGTCATTCCGAGAATTGTGCCATTTAAATAGATGTTTTCTCTTCCTGATAATTCAGGATGAAAACCTGTACCTACTTCAAGCAAAGAGGCTACACGTCCATGAATTTCTATTCTGCCTTTGGTTGGTTCGGTAATTCGGGAAAGTACTTTAAGCAAAGTTGATTTTCCTGCACCATTTTTACCTATAATTCCAACAGCCTCACCTTGTCTTATTTCAAATGAGAGATCATCTAATGCCCAGAAATCCTGAGTTTTTGATCCCTTTTTTGATCCTCTCAATTGATCCCACTTATTTGTAATACTATCTCTAAGTGAGCCACTTTTTTGCGTTCCAATCTGATATAGTTTGGAGAGGTTTTCTACTTTTATTGCAACGTTGGACATTACTAGTTAATGTTTACTCTCTATAATTTTCTCTTACTTATACATTTTCTAAACGATATCAGCCATAACTCTTTCAACACGGCGAAAATAATATAAGGCAGATATAAATAATCCGACAGTTAGTCCAAATGAAATCCAGGAATACGGATTTGGAGGGTCTGTACCCAGTAATGACCAGCGAAAACCTTCAACTACTCCTGTCATTGGATTCAAATAAAATAACCATCGATAGTCTTCATTAAATAAAGTTGTAGGATAAGCTATAGGAGTAGCATACAGCCCAAATTGAACCATGAAAGGAACAATTTGTTGAAAATCACGATAGCGAATAGTAAGAGCACTAAGCCAGATACCTACAGCTAAGGCTGTAAGAATAGTCATGAAAATATAGAAGGGAAGAAATAGTATATTTCCTGACGGAATAACTCCGTGCCATAACATGAGTACTAAAATGAATAAGAAACTGACACCGAAATCCACAAATCCAACAATGGCTTTGGATAATGGAATAATTAAACGGGGAAAGTAGATTTTTTGAATCATTCCCTGAGCACCAATTATGGAATTACCGGCCTGATTCATTACAAATGCAAAATATGTCCATGCACTCATTCCACATGCTGCATATAGTGTATAGGGGATATTATCAGGAATATCTTTTGAAACACCAATTGCTTTTCCAAACACTATTGTAAAGATAATAAGAGTAAAGAGTGGTTGAATAACTGCCCATAAAACGCCCAGAAATGTTTGGGCATAACGTACTCGTAAATCTCTATAAGCCAGAATGAAAAATAAATCTCTATAGGCAAATAGTTCTTTGAAGTTTATACTAAAGTTACTTCTGTTGGCGTCAATAATAAGTTTCGACATCTAATAAAAAAACTGAGTCCTGACTCAGAAAAGAAATATCATTAAACAACAAGCTTCAAAACTACAAAATCCTTTTGGCAACACCTACTGAACCGAAAATTTCTGCACTTGCACTGTGTCTCTATAACGTAATATAAGTAAATACATTCCTTTGCTTACCATAGATAAGTTTGGAAAGATATCTGTTAACGTAAATGCGTTAAAGTCTGTTTGAGTGTTTGTTACAATTGCTTTCTGGATAAGGCTACCTGTAATAGTATACATTTCAAGGTATACAGTTTGTTTCTCTGGAAGTGAGAAGCCTATTTTGGTAGTAGATATGTAATCTTTAGTAATAGGATTTGGAAATACTGTTAATGCATTAACAGTAGAGATGTTCAATGGTATTTTTTGAGTTGCAATAGATTCACAGCCATTGTTGTGGATGCTAGTAAGGATTACTTCATAAATACCAGAATTGGAGAAAGTATGAATAGGATTGTTATCGGTAGATGTTGTATTATCACCAAAATCCCATATATATTGATTCGCATTAGTAGACTGGTTTACAAACGTTATCGTCAATGGATCCATTGTTGATTGAGAATAGGCAAAAGCAGCATTGGCAGAAGGTAAAACAGGTATGTTTTTAGAAATAGTGCTTGTACATCCAGAAGATGTATTTACAGTTAAACTAACAGCTAATGATGTTATAGCGTTAGGAATAGTAATGGTTGGTTGTTCAATAGAGAATTTGCCTAGGGTTCCAAAATCCCATTGCCAACTAATAACAGCATCATTAGAAGAAATAACATTTGCTTTAAATTGTATAGATGTGTTTGCACATATTGAAGTATCTGGAGTAATACTTAATCCAACACCTCCTGCTGCTATTGTTTTTACTAATGTATTTGTGCAACGTGATGCTGCAGTGACAGTAAGTTTTACCAGATACGTACCAGTTTGTGCATATGTATGTGATGGATTTTGTTCAGTAGAGGGTGTGCTGTTATCTCCAAAATCCCAATACCATGATGTTAGACTACTTCCTGATGGGGGCTGAGATGTATTGGTAAATGTAACATCACGAGTATTACAATTTGATTGAAATGTAAAATTGGCGACAGGAGATATAATTACAGTTATAGACTTAGTAAGTGAATCACTGCAACCAAAAGAATTTGTTACTTTTAATTTTACCTGAAAAGTCCCAGAAGTTGTAAAGGCATGGGTTGGGTTAGACTCTGATGATACATTTTTATCACTACCAGAATCTCCAAAATTCCACTCCCATTGCACAATGGATCCATCATTGGCTATACTCTCATCTGTAAATTGTGTTTCTTCTTTTACACAGGCAAGAGCAGTGGCGAAAGAAGCTTTGGGTAATAAATGAATATTTACAGACTTTGTTAGAGTGATAATACATCCCGAGGTGTTCTCAATGGTAAGTTTTACCAGATACGTACCAGTTTGTGCATATGTATGTGATGGATTTTGTTCAGTAGAGGGTGTGCTATTATCTCCAAAATCCCAGATACGTGACACCAGACTTGTTCCATTACTAAATGCAGTTTCATCAATAAATTGTGTTTTATTACCCAGACAAGCCTGACTGAACGAAAATGCTGTATTGGCACCTTCTTTTAATGTTATAGTTTTAGCTACACTTGTCTTACAGCCACTCTGACCTGTGATAGTTAATGATACAGTTTGAATGCCAGACATAGTGAATGTATGCACAGGATTTTGCTCAGTAGACGTTGTATTGTCACTAAAAGTCCACTCCCATTTTACTATAGGATCATTAACTATTGTAGAGGCATCTTTGAATTGTAGTGATTGATATGAACAGTTAGAGTTTGGCAGTTCTATGTCTGCTGTTGATGATCTGGAAATTTTTACAGATTCTGTTTTACTACTGGTTTGATTACAAATATCTTTGATTGTAAGGGTAACATTATAATTTTGGGCTGTTGTATATGTATGTTGAACAGATGCTCCGGTTGCAGTTTGCCCATCACCAAAATTCCATAAATAGGATGTTGCTTTATTGCCATCTAAAATATCTGAGGCAGTAAATAATGTAGGTTGATTATTACACAGATTTGTAACAGAAAACATGGGATTGACCACAGGACGTACGAATATAGAATCTAGATATGATACTATTTGTCCATTACTATTGTAAGCAGACAGCGTTATATATTTAGTTCCTCCACTTGTGTAAGATAGAGACCCTGGTATAGTTTGCGTTGAATTTATAATAGAAGCAGAGCAATTATTTGTAAAATCGAACGTATAAACTGTATTGGAAAGAAAATCAGTAGTATAAATGAAGTTTTCAGAATTTGCTTTAACGAAACATAATCCAAATCCATCACCTACAAATCCTCCTGCTTTTGTAGCAATAGGTTGATTATTAATGTCTTTTCCAAAAGCATATTTGACTAAATCTCCATTGAGCAATATCATAAATGCATAATATTGTCCTTCTTCATATAGTAGGTTTACCCTTGTAGGGCCTAATGGGAAATTGTATGCACTACTAACAGAGGTGATAGTTGGTTCGGTAAATAAACTTGTTGTAAAGTTTAATACATATACTGACTTATTATAGGATGTTGCTACTCCAATCCATTGATCACAATCTTTTCTGACAGAAATACCTGATAAGCCAGAAGAGGTTTCCGGAAAATTAGTAATAACAAGAATATCAGAAGAAGAAGGTGTATTGGTTATAGAAGATCCAAATCGGATAATTAACAAAGAATTATCTTTCTCATTTGCGATTAGACCTATTACATTTTCTCCATCTTTAGCTAAAGCGACCCCCCTTGGACTCATAAGATATCCATCCAGAAATGAAAGACGTTGTGCAGAGGGTATATTGGTGAGACTATTGCCAAAATTTAAACGAGTAATGCTAAAGTCTCTGGCAAAGTCATTTTGATTTGTTACTAGTGCATACCAATTAGCCCCTTCTTTAATAAATTTAATTTGTTCAGGTTTGGCCAGTATATTGTTGGGATTACCCAAATCTGTAATAACGGGTTTATTATGTAGACTTGTTCCAAAGTCTAAACGGAAAATTTTATCATTATCTCTACTGCTTGCAAAGCCGTACCAGTTATTATTATCTGAAACGATTTCAATATCTGTAAGTGTTAAAGCGGTTGGCAATTGAACAAGTGGATCAACAGATGATACTGTTTTTAAATCTCCACTGCAAAAATCCCATTCATAACGGGTTGCTCCTGTTGATGTGTTACTGATAGTTATATTCTCTCCAATGCAAACTGTATCTGGTAGTGTAAAGCCAGGTTGAGGACATTGGGCTTCACTAACAGAAATCGTAAAGAAAAATATAATCCAGACAATAAAAACCTGCCATGGTTTGCTAAGAGTAAAAAGCTTCATATTGTAAGTCAACAGTTTACACAAAGATAAAGTATGAAATAAAAAAATCCGCAAGAGTGTAAGTTCTTGCGGATTTTTATTTGATTCCAATAATCACAACACTACCCTTTAGATAAGAATTAGTATGTGTGCAATTGATGTGAAATAACTCCAGTTAAAATATGTTCAGAATTAAATCAGGCTGTTACAGCTTCTGAATATTCCTGATACACACTACGTAAACCGTCTTTCAAGCTAATGCTATATTTCCATCCGAAACTTGCTAGTTTGCTTACATCCATTAGTTTGCGGGGTGTTCCATCTGGCTTGGAAGTATTCCATACAATCTGGCCTTCATATCCTATAGTTTTTTGAACCAGTTCTGCCAATTCCTTAATACTAATATCTTCTCCTGTTCCAATGTTTACCAGACCTGGTTCATTGTAAGTTTCCATTAAATAAAAACAAGCTGCAGCAAGATCATCTGCATGTAAGAATTCACGGCGAGGTGAGCCACTCCCCCATACTTCTACAGAAGGTGCACCGTTTATTTTTGCTTCATGAAACTTACGAATCAATGCTGGTAAAACGTGTGAGTTATTCAGATCGTAATTATCATTAGGACCATATAGGTTGGTAGGCATTACAGAGATAAAATTACAGCCATATTGACTACGATAAGCATCACACATCTTAATACCTGCTATTTTAGCAATAGCATAAGGTTCATTAGTTGGCTCTAGTTCGCCTGTTAAAAGATAGTCTTCTCTTAAAGGTTGAGGTGCCATTTTAGGATAGATACAAGAAGATCCCAAAAATAAAAGCTTCTTAACACCATTGCGGTAAGACTCATGAATGATGTTGTTTTGAATCATCATATTGTCATAGATAAAATCAGCCCGATAGGTGTTATTGGCATGGATACCTCCTACTTTTGCAGCAGCCAGAAATACATAATCAGGTTTCTCATCTTCAAAAAACTGGCTTACTGCAGCTTGATTACGCAAATCCAACTCAGAAGATACACGAGTAACCAGATTGTTATAGCCTTCAGCTTTTAGCTTTCTGACAATAGCTGAACCTACCATACCACGGTGACCAGCAACATAAATTTTAGCGTTCTTTTCCAATTCTGTATGTGTTTGTATATAAGAAATTGCAAATGTATTAGAGATAAAAGTCTTTTTTAGCTTCAGAAGTTTTTTATAATAACTTACATATATATGTTTTTATCCTATTAATTACTAAACATACATAAGATGTAAGCACAAAAAGTAAATTTTTAGCAAATTTGTAGAATAAAGAATCTTATTTTGAGCTCAACTTAGGATTTTATGATAAATTGGTGATCAGCAAGTTAAGGGTATAACAAGAAAATACAGGTAGAACGTTCCTAAAAAATTACATGTACTATACTTCAATTTAAACTCAGGGAGCCTGACTCGAAATAAAAACAATATTTTTGCGTTTCCCAGTAAAGATACTGAATTATCAACTTATGTTTTTCAAAAATAACTCTACTTTCTTTCCTCAGATGTTCCCTACCTATATAAGATATGGGTTACTCCTGATTGGATTAGTATTGGGACCAATTAGTATGGCTCAGGAGATCTCAGAGGATAGTCTTATGCAGGAAGATGATCCTGAAGCGGTACTTATTGCAGAACTGGAGGCTGCCAAAAAGAAAAAACCAGATGAAAAAGTGCCTCTCAAACAGCCTAAAAACATGTTTTACGGTACCAAGGTTAAAAAAAACTTTATAAAAACCTATTCAACAGGTGGGACGGAAATAGAGATATTCTATTATATCCTGGAGCATAAAGAGGCTAATCCCTATTTACAAAGTGTACAGGAGATTGTCTGGTTTAATCCACATAAGCGGGCCTTACAGAAGACGCTAGGTGTAGATAAAAAAGATATGCGGTTATTGCACGGACCTTACAAAAAACTTCGTAATGGGAAGGTTATTGCAGAAGGGTATTATTTTATGGGTGGCAAACATGGACGCTGGGAAAATTATGATGAAAATTATATCCTGAAAGATAAAGTGAAGTACTACAATGGATGGCCAAAAGAAGCGGAGATTACATATTATGATTCAGATCGCAAAAAGATAAAAGAAATAACGGCTGTACATTATGGTGAGAAGCATGGGATGTATTATGCTTTTTATGAAGGTGGCCAGATAAAAGCCAGAGGAAAATATGACCATAATTATCAAATTGGCTCCTGGATTGAATATTATCAGTTTGGCAAACATAGCCAGATGAGAAAGAAGGAGACTGTTTATCCCAGACGTGCATTTGACAACACAGAGCCTTATATATCAAAAGAATGGGATGATAAAGGAAAGCTGGTTTTTGATGCTGCAAAGGATGGTAAGAAGACAGATGAAGATGATGAGAAAAATACAGATAAAGTAGCCAAAGATAAAGAAGACAATGAGACAGACGAAAAGTTCTGATTATTGAAGATGTCTTTAGTAACTGAAAGGCCCTGAGAAGATATATATTTTCTCAGGGCCTTTCTATTTTTAACTGTTGCTGCCATTTAAAGTATATACAAGAACATATACAGCTCAATATCATTTATTGTTTACTTTGCATCTTATATTAATTCTGCTCTTTTGTGTGTAATAGTAATGAGAAAACAATACGTAAGACTACAACAGTTTCTAGGTTTTACACGAAAAGAAACAAATGGTTTTTTGATTTTGTCTGGATTAATGTTGCTGGCCATTCTTGCCATGTTTCTGGTTCCCGTTCTATGGCCTACTCCTACATATGATCCTGTTACGGATAAAAGACAGTTAGATAGTTTGGTTGCCTTATTAGATACAACGACCCAGCCTGCTTTTCAGAAAGCAAATACCAAACAAAAAGAAATAGTTATTGCTCAGAAGCTTTTTAACTTTAACCCAAATACAATTTCTGTTACACAATGGCAACAATTGGGTGTTCCTGAATTTCTGGCTATCCGAATCTCAAAATATAAAAATAAGGGAGGTGTTTTTCATATTAAGAGTGATCTGAAAAAAATCTATGACTTCCCTCCTGTTCTTTATGAGAAGCTTTATCCATATATTCAGTTGCCTGAAAGTATGGATAGAAAAATGGCTGAACACTTTCCCGAAAAGAAAAATGATTACAAAACAGATCGATATCCAATAAAGAAAGAAACAACTATTGCCAGGTTTGATCTTAATATGGCAGATACAAATCAGTTAATGGCGATTAAAGGTATAGGGCCTGCCTTATCAAAACGTATTATCAAATACCGGGATGCTTTAGGAGGGTTTCGAGCATTAGAACAAGTACATGAAGTATATGGCCTGGATTCTTTAGTTGTGCATGAATTGCTCAGATATGCTTATCTTTCAGAACGTATACCTGTTAAGACACTCCGAATTAATACAGCTTCTGTAGAGGAGATAGATGCTCATCCTTATATATCGCCAAAACTTGCGAAAATAATTGTTGCTTATAGACAACAACATGGTGCCTATCATTCAGTAACAGATCTGGAAAAGATTAAAATTTTAGATCAAACAACTCTACAAAAGATCATACCATATGTGAGTTTTGACTAATTTTGATGCAACGGCCTGGAGTTAGATCGAAAATGAGATATAGGGCCAAAAATTAACTCTAACCATTTTATTTCTTAAGTATAATGACAGTTGCTCCTACATTAATTCTCGATAGAAAACAGGTTCTACAGAAAATCAAGCGGATTGCATATGAGATTTATGAAGATAATGCCAACGAGCAAGAGGTGATTCTTGCTGGAATTTATGATAAGGGATTCCGCTTCGCTCAGTTACTTCAGGAACAGTTAAAGTCTATTTCACCTTTGGCTGTACACCTGGTGAGAATTGATCTTGAAAAGCTTTCGCCTGTACAAAGTGAAATACAACTGGATTGTGAAGAAAGTTTTCTGAAGGATAAAAGTATTGTCTTATTAGATGATGTGCTTAATACCGGACGTACATTAGCTCATAGCTTAAAACCATTTTTGCAAATTTCTGTAAAAAAAATTCGGGTGGCTGTTATTGTTAACCGAAGCCATACCTTGTTTCCGATTGCTGCTGATTTTGTTGGGTATGCCCTATCCACTACTCTTCAGGAACACATTGATGTAAATCTGGAAGATTCAGACCAGTTGGGCGTGTATCTGAGTTAAAACAGAAAAGGGTGAAAGTTCTACTTTCACCCTTTTCTGTTTTTATATAAAGTTGTTTAAATACCTAATGAAAAATAAGACAGAAAGGCAAGCCAGGATGGATTACGTGTAGCTTTTGATTGAGAAGTTTGTGGTGTAACACAGATATTCTTTCCTAAGTCCTTTATTTTTAGCTCGCTTCTCAGGTATTCAATCATCGTATTTTCTTTTTCACAAACACCCTTTGATACATCCGCCAGTGCATACAAGGTACCTGAAACAGTCTCAATTAATTCAGGACGTTGATTCAGAAGTTTCTGCAATGTTTTCATAAACTTCCGATCCCATATATCCAGATTGTCAATCAGATATTTGAATTCATTGAAAAATAACTCTTTATAATCCTTAACTTCTTCTTTGTCTGCATTGGATGGCAGAGTTTCAGCAACAATATGATTGGCGAGCCCTTGTAATAAAGACCATTCTTTTTCATCTACCTCACCATCTGTTTTCGCAACCAATAGGGCTGGATAATAGGTTATAAATGCAGTAAATTGCTCATTGCTGAGCTTTATCTTGCGAACCTCCTGGTACTCCTCATGTAGTTCTGTTAAAGAAAGCGTATTCATAAAAATGGCTGGTTGAACGAAGCACCTAAGGTACTTCTTTATATGTACTATAATCCAGTGTATTTTTTTACTTAATCTGTACAATATATGATATAGGCATAATTAATATGTTTTTTTGCCCGGACGTAAGCATTTACGTAACTTCGCGAACATATTATTCACCCTATTCGTTGGTTTATATACGTAAATTCTTTGGATAAGGCTTACTAATTTTCATAAAATAATGGAGATCAGCCCCTGTAAAAGTTAAATACTATCATTTAAAGCTATTTTCTTTTAACGAAGTTTTCATGAAAATCGTATGAAGAATTTGTTAATTATTTTATGTAAAATTTAACTTTTTCAATCTAAAGCAGTAACGTATTCTATGTGTTTATAAAATTTTCGTCTATTCTCTTACATCAGCAAACATTTATTAACTAGTATGACAAGCGGATTCTTCCACATTCCTGTTCCTAAAAACGAACCTATTTTATCTTATACACCTGGCTCACCAGAAAAAGTAACTCTGAAAAAGGCTATTGCCGATGCCCGTTCCCAACAAATAGAAATCCCAATGTATATTGGTGGAGAGAAGGTATATACACAGCAACGAATTCCTCTTTCACCACCACATGATCATCAGCATATTCTTGGGTATTTTCATGAAGGCGATGCTGGGCATGTAGAACAGGCTATTCAGGCTGCACTAAATGCAAAGCCACAATGGGAGCAAATGAGCTGGGAACACCGGGCTGCCATATTCCTGAAAGCTGCAGATCTGATTGCAGGACCTTATCGTGCAAAGCTGAATGCCGCTACCATGTTAGGTCAGTCAAAAAATGTATTCCAGGCAGAAATTGACTCAGCATGTGAGATTATAGACTTTCTTCGATTCAATGTGGCATATATGGGGGAAATTTATCAACAACAGCCTATCTCATCACCTGGAGTATGGAATCGTGTTGAGTACCGACCATTGGAAGGGTTTGTATTTGCACTGACACCATTCAACTTCACTGCTATTGCTGGTAATCTTCCTGCTTCAGCAGCGTTGATGGGTAATACAGTTGTATGGAAACCTGCCTATACTCAGGTTTATTCTGCACAAGTGTTGATGGAAGTATTTCAGGAAGCGGGTGTACCTGATGGTGTAATCAATCTGATTTATGTAGATGGTCCTGTTGCGGGTGATATCATTTTTAAACATCCTGATTTTGCCGGAATTCATTTTACAGGTAGTACCAAAGTGTTTCAGAATATCTGGAAGACTATTGGAGAAAATATTCATCTCTACAAATCTTATCCCCGTATTGTTGGAGAGACAGGTGGAAAAGATTTTGTGATTGCCCATGCTTCAGCTAATCCTAAAGCGGTTGCTATAGGCTTACTTCGTGGTGCATTTGAATACCAAGGACAAAAATGCTCGGCTGCTTCTCGTGCCTATATTCCACATACATTATGGGAAGAAGTAAAAAATTATATGATCGAAGATCTGAAGACTTTCCGTATGGGTGGTGTAGAAGATTTTCGCAACTTTATAAATGCTGTAATTGATGAACGGGCTTTCAATAAGATTGCATCCTATATTGACCGAGCAAAAGAAGATCCTGCTGTGACAGTTGTAGCAGGAGGTGGATATGATAAATCAAAAGGATACTTTGTTGAACCTACTGTACTGGAAACAAAGAATCCTCAATCACTAACCATGTGCGAAGAGATTTTCGGCCCTGTACTAACAGTATATGTGTACAATGCCGATAATTTTGAACAAACATTAGAACTAGTTGACCAAACGTCTCCATATGCATTAACTGGTGCTGTATTTGCACAGGATAGATATGCAATTGAGTTTGCAAGTGCAAAATTGAAGCATTCAGCTGGTAACTTCTATATTAATGATAAGCCAACAGGTGCGGTTGTGGGGCAACAACCATTTGGAGGAGGAAGAGCTTCTGGTACCAATGACAAAGCTGGTTCGTTGTTGAACTTGCTGCGTTGGGTATCAACACGCACTATTAAGGAAACATTTGTATCCCCTACAGACTATCGTTATCCTTTCCTATCTGAAGAATAAGATAGGTATTCTATAAAAAAGCACCTCTCCTAGGGTTATAAAACCTATTAGGAGAGGTGCTTTTTTTATGAAAGGAATTACAAAATATAGATAGAATCCTACAAGATTTCAGCAGAAAGAATAAGAATGTACAGGATCTGCTTTTTCGACTGTTTATTTATCTTTATTTTCTAGGGCTACTTTTTGTATTTATTTGTAAAGGATTTATAATCAGTGTGTGACTTGTTGTTGTATAGGTGTTTTGAGTGAGAAAAAACGCATCGTCTCTTTATAATTTCATATTTGATTTTTATAGAAAAACTTTGCTGTGAACATTAAAATCGTAAAATTTAGTCTACTTTTTCTGAAATACTACAAAATCTTACATCTGTAGTAATACGGTAACTACTCCCTCCTTTTCACATCTTTTTTGTGTAGTTGTATTAAGAGTACAGATTTCGGATTATTTAATCTGGTTTGCTAAACTGCTGCAACAATAAAGAATTTAAAGTCAACTATGTAACCATTTTCTCTATGAGGAAGATCATAAAAAATAACTGGCTTATCGTATCTTTTGCTGCTATAGTATTACTAATATTAGTAAACATTTGGATTACAATCCGTAACAATAAAGTCATTGAACAAAATTCACAACTTGAAAAACATACTGAAGAGGTTAAGCTGGCTACACAAGGCATACTCAATGGAACAGTACACACCTTAGATCTGGGTGTTCGTGGGTATGCTTTGACTAAGGATACCAATTTATTATCACCATATAAGTCAGCTTTGGTAAAACATGAACCCCTATTCCGCAAGATAGATTCTCTACTAAAAGAACAACATTATGATAAACTGGATTCTCTTCAGATAGTCAAGCATGAAGTAGATAAATACATACAGTTTATGGGCGAAATGGTGGCACTAGCTGAAAAGGATAGTATGGCCGCTTTTACCAAGATGCTCAAACAAGACAAAGGATATGATGTATGGGTAAAATATGCTGCATTTGAGAAACCGGTTTTTGCCTTTCAGGACCAAATAAAGTACAAAGCGCAGCAAAACTATCAGACGGCCATGTATCAGAATATTTTGATACAAATCATATTGTTGATTATCACATTGCCTACTGTATACTTCATTATCTATCGGTTGAGAAAAGAGAGCAAAGAAAGAAGGATGTTATTGCTGGAACTGGAAAACTATAACCAGAATTATTTCTTCCATTCCCGAACACAGACTGAACAAGCTACAGAAGAAATAAGTGTAAAAGATATTCTGGATAACTCCATTCAGAATATTCGCAGAGCATCTGATTTTGTAAAGAATATAGCTAATGGAAATTATAGTGTGACCTGGGAAGGAATGACTGAGGCCATACGGGAGAAAAACACTACCACACTGGCTGGTGAATTGTTGCAAATGAAAGAGCAAATGCAACAGGTAAAAGAGGAAGATCAGAAACGTAACTGGATAAACGAAGGTCTAAGTTATCTGGGCGAGATTCTTAGAAAAGAGTCTGATCTGACTAAAATTTCAGATCGTGTTTTGGCTGAGCTTATTAAATATCTAAATGCCAATCAGGGAGCTTTATTTATCTTACAGGATGAGAATCCGGCTAAACCTGTATTACAACTGAGAGCTGTCTATGCTTATAATAGAAAGAAATACCTGAACAAAGAAATTGCACCTGGTGAAGGGCTGGCTGGACAAGCCTGGCAGGAAGCTGATACTATTTATCTGACACAGATTCCTCAGGATTACATAAAAATATCATCAGGTTTAGGTGATGCCCGACCTAATAACTTACTGATTGTACCACTTAAATATGATGATAAGATTCAGGGTGTAATCGAACTCGCTTCTTTCAAGACATTTCAACCTCATGAAATTGCCTTCGTAGAAAAATTGGGCGAGAGCATGGCAGTTACATTTGCTTCTGCAAAAATCTCCGAGAAGACCAGTAGATTATTGGTTGAGACTCAGCATATGACAGAATTGATGCGGGCACAGGAAGAGGAGATGCGTCAGAATATGGAAGAGATGATGGCTACTCAGGAAGAAATGGAACGCAAGCGCCATGAATACATGCAGCAGGTCGAGCAGTTGAAAATGGAAAATGATGAACTTAAAAAAATGACAATAGCCTGATACTTGAATAGAAATCCAGCTTTAGTAAATTTTAATTGTAAATCCTGCTATTTTTGAAGCATCCTGACAACAGGATGCTTTTTTATTTAACACTACTTATGTCACAACGAAATTTTGCCAGAGAGATTTTATTTGGAGTTGCTGTAGGAGATGCCTTGGGAGTGCCCGTAGAATTTAAAGAGAGAATGGAATTACAGAGCAATCCGGTTACTACTATGATTGGCTACGGGAGTCATCACCAGCCACCTGGAACTTGGTCGGATGATAGTTCGCTTACCTTTTGCCTGGCAGAAAGTTTATGTAAAGGGTATGATCTTAACGATCTGGGACGTCGGTTTATTAACTGGCGGGAAATGGACTATTGGACTCCTCATGGAAATGTGTTTGATATTGGTTTTGCTACTTCTGATGCCATAAGTGATCTGATAAGAGGAGTAAATCCTCTTCATGCTGGCAGATCAGATGAGAGAAGCAATGGCAATGGGTCACTGATGCGTATTCTGCCCTTGTTACTACATATCAAAGATATGTCTATTGAGAAACGCTATCAATACACCAAAGAAGTATCTTCTGTAACACATGCACATATCCGTTCTATTATTGCCTGTTTTATTTATCTGGAATATGCTCGTCAGGTTATAGATGCAAAGGAAAAGTTCGAAGCCTTTGAGATAACTAAAAAGCTGGTGAACGACTTCTTAATGACTCAGGTCGTATGTAGCCAGGAGGAGATAAATAAATTTCACCGTATTCTAATGAACCCAGTAGGTGACTATGAGATAAAACCGATTTATGAATATAGTGAGAATGAAATTTCTTCCTCTGGATATGTGCTAAGTAGCTTGGAAGCTAGTTTCTGGTGTTTGCTAAACAGTAATTCATATAGTGAAACAGTATTGAAAGCCGTGAATCTGGGAAGTGATACAGATACTACAGGTGCTATTGCTGGTGGACTTGCCGGTTTGTTGTATGGCTTTGAGCAAATTCCTGAATCATGGATAGCAGAGCTGGCACGTCGTCAGGATATTGAAGATCTGGCAATGAGACTACACAAGAAATATAATGGAATATCCTAGTCGAAGATTTATCCAGACCCTTATTTGAATACTTTTTAGCTTTTTTGATCGGTATAATTATTTACATGAATTAATAACTCAAATGATCTCTTACAATCCCAAAGAGTGGTTTACATTTATTTTTCGTTTTCACAAATCTGATACACTACGCCAGTTGGCACCTCTTATGGCAGCACTTGGTATCTATTCATGGGCAGTAGCCTATATGGAACTGGAATATTGGAAGCTATCAGAGAATAACCATCTTCGTAATCTGACAGTAATACATAGCTTATTAGGCTTCGTGATTTCCATGCTACTGGTTTTTCGGACAAATACTGCTTATGACCGTTGGTGGGAAGGACGTAGATTATGGGGTAGTTTAGTAAATAACAGCCGAAATCTGGCTATTAAGTTAGCCGCAATATTGCCACCAGAAGATGCATCCAATCGTCATTTTTTTAAACGTGTTATTGCATTGTATGCCTCTACGCTAGCCGCACACTTACAGTCAGAAGCAACAAGATTGGCTTTGGATGAGCAGGAACATCCGGACTTGAAGGATTTGGATAAAAGTAAACATTTGCCTAATCAAGTTGCTACCTTATTATTCGGACGGGCAAACAAATTGTATGAAGAAAACAAAATCAAAGAGGCTCAGCTAATTGTATTAAATGGTGAACTGCTTTCTTTTACTGACGTATGTGGTGCTTGTGAACGAATCAAGAATACGCCTATCCCCTTTTCCTATAGTATATTCATCAAAAAATTTATCTTCTTTTATGTGATGACTATGCCTTTTGGGTTTGTCTTTTCATTAGGATATTGGGTAATTCCGGTTGTTATTTTTGTTTTCTATGTACTGGCTAGTATAGAATTGATTGCTGAGGAAATTGAAGATCCATTTGGTGGAGACGCCAATGACTTACCAACTTTCAAAATAGCCAGCAACATTAAAAAACACATCGGCGAAATATTATAAAACACAAATATGACTGATACTACTATTAGCACTATCTCTATTCTGGGTTGTGGCTGGTTGGGTTTACCTTTAGCAAAAAAACTACTCGAAAAAGGGTATCTGGTAAAAGGAAGTACTACTACTACTGAAAAGTTAGGTGTTCTGGCTGAATCAGGGATACAACCTTTCTTAATTAATCTTCAACCCAGTGTTGCAGAAGTACATCAGCGTGAGTTATATGAGTTTTTACAGGCAGATATTCTGATTATTGATATTCCGCCACGTACTGTTATTCATGGTGATGAATTTCATGTACAACAAATTCGATCTTTAGCCGAATCCATATCAATACCCCTACCTCAAATCATATACATAAGTTCTACTTCTGTATATCCTGATAATAATCAGGTTGCTACTGAGGAAACAGAAGTAATAGAAAGTAATACAATGGTACAAGCTGAACACTTGTTGAGGAATATTTCTCCTGCTACAACCATACTTCGTTGTGGCGGCTTAATGGGATATGGTCGTATTCCTGGAAAATATGTGGCAGGCAAAACAATTACAACTGGTAATGTACCTGTTAACTTTATATACAGAGATGATGTCGTAGAAGTTATTTGTGAGGTAATTAAACAGAAAAAATGGGGTGTAACTTATAATGTTGTAGCACCTTTACATCCTGTTCGCAGACTTGTATATGGTCAGAATGTAAAAGATCTGGGATTCCTCTCTCCTGTCTATGATGATTCTACGTTGCCTGCGCATAAGGTCATCAGTAACGATAAGTTGGTCCATGACCTGAAATATACCTTTCAGTTTCCTGATCCGGTTGCATTTCCTTATGGATCTTGAAAAGATCTAGAACCTATCTCACATCATATTTCTTATAATTATCAAAATCGGAAATCAATTTTTGGGACTTGGCGTAAGACATATATTCTTCTGATTTGGATAATATTTGGCCTGTAGTTGAATAGTTTGTAATAAATAAAGTATCTGCATATGGATCTTTATTCAATGTTCTCACTAACCTTAGCTTATTATCGGTCCATTTGTGTTCATAAATAGTGTAACATCCACAGGCACAAGATGCTTCTCTGGATCTGATTATCAAATGCTTTTTATCAGCAATAGGATTTCCTCTTACTGATTTTTTGAATGTAGTATCATTGATAAACATATGCTGCTTTGGATCATAGAAATAAAAGGCAAAATGTGCACTTGAGCAACCATTCGATGAAGACGTATGTAAAGCTAAGTCTGTATACTTATCAAAGTTAAAATCAGATAATCGGGTAAATACTGAAAATGTCTTGCCAAAGCTACTCTCATAAATATTCATACTGTGCCATTTTTTATGGTGACTTATGTAAAATCCCATAATGTCATGATCAAAATCTATAAGAACAGCAATAGGCTTGTTTATCTGTGGGTGCTTAAAAATCTTTAAATAAAAGCTTGAAGAATTAATTTCCACAAAAGAGGTTGTAGTATATTCTTTTAGGCGAGAAATCAATATACTGTCTCCTCTTAGGAAATCTTGAGCATTCATGATTGCTCTGTCTTTGACAAATAGTTTGCTTTTATATTCTCTCCTACTTGGTCGATATTTCTCTACTGGTGTTTCTTTGAAAGAACTACCACAAGCCGTTAAGAATGCTATAATTATGTACGAAATAAGCATGAATTTCATACTAACAAAATTTTGAATAAGGTTTAGGGCCAAAGTCTGAGTTCTACTGAAGAATCAACTTTCTGTTAAAGTGAATCTCTCATGAATACTTCTTATAAGTTAGAGACAATTTTTGTAGACTAACCTCAAAACTGAAAATAAAATCTTAAAACTTATGCTCTTAATCAATATGAATGTCCCTTAAGGGCTAAATAAGTTTATAACAGATCATTAAACTGAAAAAAAAATTAAAATCAGGAAGGCAATAGGAAAGTGGCTTCTGCCTATCACAAAAAATCTCCGGTTGATCAACCGGAGATTTTAACATAGAGGTGGTTGTAACGCCTAAATTTCAACCTTCTTATCTATCTGAAAAAATGGCAGGGTTAAGATAGATGCAGTTGTATTTTCTGATCCAGTACTGTTTTAGGAACAGCTCCCAACTGTCTGTCTACTACTTTGCCTCCTTTTATAAATAAAACGGCGGGTATGGAACGTATTCCATATTCTGCGCTCAAAGCAGGGTTCTGATCCACATTTACCTTACCAATGTTTACTTTGCCTTCATAATCTTTAGACAAAGCATCTATAACAGGACTCAGAGAGCGACAAGGACCACACCAGTCAGCATTAAAATCGATAACGGTTAATTGATCGCTTTCCAGAACTTCTTTCTGAAAATTAGCGTCTGTGAATATTTGAGACATAGTTGTATTGTTTTAGTTGTGTATCAGGATGAAAACATCCCGTATTTGTGTAGCATGAGTCTGATTTTTAGACCAGAGATGCGTTTAATGTAATTTCCATATTATACGCCTTACTTACTGGACAAGTAGCCTTTGCTCCTGCTGCGATTTCCCGAAATTGTTCTTCTGTTATACCTGGAATACGAGCTTTCAATGTAAGGTCAGAACGGGTAATCACTCCATTGTCAAGTGTAATCGCAGATTGCGTTTCGAGTGATTCAGGAGTAAAACCGGCTGTTGTCAAGTCAAGGCTTAGCTTCATGGTAAAACATCCTGCATGAGCTGCTGCCATTAATTCTTCAGGATTAGTGCCGACACCATCTGCAAAGCGGGAGTTAAATGAGTACTGAGTTTGATTTAAGACGGTGCTTTGAGTAGTTAAATGGCCTTTTCCTTCTTTAATAGTACCATTCCAGAGTGCGGTTGCTGTGCGTTTCATATGAGTTATGAGTATAGAGAGTTGGTTTTGTATGATTTAATTAAAATGTATGTATTGAGTGAGTTAGAATTGAAGCGATTGCTTAGAAAGGTCTGCGCTTATTGTGAGCTATTACTCTCACAGGTGCTACTACACTACGATTTGCTAAAATTGTCTCAAGCAGACGATTGGCGATGTTTTTAAGGATTTTCATGTTGTGCTCCTGTTTCTTTGTTTGTGATTAATTTGATGATACAAAGATATAGCAAGCTGTAAGGCTCTTCAATGCACAAAGAACTCCTTTCGTTGTACTTTTTCCCCCTATAAAAAAGAAGAGCCTTTGCTTAGGCAAAAGGCTCTGACTGTTGGTATTGTTTACGAAAGTGTTGTGGTGAAAATTCGGTTTGCTGAGTAAAGAAACGTACAAAGTAAGCCGGATCATCATAGCCGAGTTTGTATCCGATTTCTTTGACACTTAGATCTGTGTGTGCTAGTAACCGTTTGGCTTCCAGTAGAATACGGTTCTTGATTAGGTCATTGGGAGAAACATCGCTGTATTTTGTAATCCGTTTGTTCAGGTTTTTAGGAGTCATTTGTAGCAATTCGGCATAATCTGCTACAGCATGCAGACGGGTATAATTGCTTTCTACCAGTTGGCTAAACTTTCGGATAAAATCTACTTCCTGGTGTGACTCTTCATTGACCAGTTCATGTTCCTGCTTCCAGATACGTGTCGATTTAATGATAATCTGTTTGAGTAATATTCGAAGCATCTCTTCCATATTAGATTCTTCGTTTTGCAGTTCAGCAGTAATCTCATTAAGTATATCCTGTATGGATGCAGATTGTTCCTGAGTCAGATAAACAACAGGGATTTCATATACATTACGAAACAAAATTCCATCACAGGATACTTCCTGATCGTGAATTTCTACACAATAAAAGTCCCTGTTATAATAGAGTACTGTGCCTGTTTGTAGACCTTCTTCCAGCTGAATCCATTGGCCCGGATTGACAAAAAACAGTGCATCTTGTTGTAGAGAATAGTCTTTAAAGTCAATTGTAATTTGCGTGCCAGCTTTCAGAAAAAGAATTCGGATGAAAGTCATTAACGTTTCCCGATCTGCTGGAAGGCTTTCGGACACACTTAAATCCAGAATACCAAACCGTTTAAAGGCAAATTCTTTTAGTTGATTGTTCATGTAGTTTTGGAAATCTGGTTAATATAAAGCTTAAGTAATTGATATTTCTATTCTTCCAGATATAACACGCAACATACAGACTTACTGTCTGGGTTCGTATTATATGGTCTTTTTTATAGAGATATTTTGTCAGCTACAGGATATGTGTATGTTTGTACTTTAACCTATTCTGTTTTCTATGTCGTCGTATTTTATTGGAGTGGATATTGGTACAACCAGTACAAAAGCCATTGCATTTTCATCAGAAGGACACATCATTTCTCACCATAATATAGGGTATCCTATTTCCCACCCGGAGCCTGAACAAAGCGAACAAGATCCTGATGAGATCCTGAAAGCAGTAATAGAAACAATCCAGCAGGTACAGAACGAAGCTAGGACTCAGGGAACGTTAGAAGGAGTAAGCTTTAGTGCGGCTATGCACAGCCTTATGGCTGTAGATGTTCAGGGAAAACCTTTGACAGAACTTATCATTTGGGCTGACAACCGGGCAGGAGCTGTGGCGGATAGATTAAAAGCAGCACCAGAAGGTATGGAGATCTATCAGGCAACAGGCACTCCGATTCATGCAATGTCTCCCTTATGTAAGCTTTTGTGGTTACGTGAGCACAATCCGGATCTTTTTAAACAGACTTATAAGTTTATTGGTATTAAAGAATATGTTTTCTTTCGTTTGGTTGGAAAATATGTTATTGATCATTCTCTTGCCTCTGCTTCAGGATTATTTGATATCCATACGCTTGACTGGAATAAACAGGCCTTACAGAAAATTCAATTGCCGGTTGAAAAGCTTTCAACTCTGGTAGATATTTTTCATATAGAGCATTGTTCATCTGAATGGGCTGAAAAACTGACAATTCCTGATCGAACTCCGTTTGTCATTGGGGCCAGTGATGGTTGTCTGGCAAATGTAGGCACTGGTGCTCTGACACCCGATCAGGTTTCCATAACTGTAGGCACTAGTGGTGCTGTAAGAATTGGTATTCCGAAACCCTGGACAGACAGTAAGATGCAAACTTTCTGTTATGTACTTACTCCTGAATTATTTATAGCAGGTGGAGGGATGAACAATGGAGGTATAATTGCCGAATGGCTGCACAAAAATCTTTTTCCTGATATTGAAGAAGGTGACTTTACAACACTTATTACCAAAGCCTTGTCTGTTCCTGCCGGCTCAGATGGATTGCTTTTTCTTCCCTATTTATTGGGGGAGCGGGCACCTGTATACAATGCTCATGCAAAAGGTGTCTATTTTGGTATTACCATTCAGCATACACAGGCCCACTTTATCAGAGCCGCCTTCGAGGGTATTGCGCTGGCTATCTATCATACGGGGAGAGCCTTGCTTGATCAGTTTCCTGAAATAAATACACTATATGTAGGTGGTGGTTTTGCCCGCTCCAAAGAATGGGTACAGTTGCTGGCTGATGTATATGGCAAACCAATTGCTATAACAGATACAGTCGAGAGCTCTGGTTATGGAGCGGTATTAGTAGGACGTTATGCGTTAAAAACACTTAAATCATGGCGCTTAGTACCTGCAGATAAGTCATCTCAAGTATTTGAACCTAACTCTTCTAACCATCAGATATATCAGCAAGTATTTGATCAGTATTGTAAATTATACAACACCCTATCTCCTCAATTTTTTTCCTAATATAGAAGTTATATAGTATAATGACTGCCAGCCTTTCTATAGTTGTATAGAATTTTAGAAAGGCTAGCTTGCTTGTTTGGAATCCATTACCAGGTTCATAGAGACAATATTATCTCCAAATGTAAGGAGTGAGTAATATTTCAAAAATGTTTTATTTTAGGGTTCCTTATTATACTTCTATTTTTGTATGTCCCGGCTGTATTTATTATCCTGTTTTCCGGATAACGCAGAGCTTTGCCTATAGCAGGCGCATTCGTTAGAGACAGAACACATTCACTTGCATCTAGTATAAGTAAGAGTGCCCTATTTTTTTGTGTAATCTGAGCGAGTATTCTCTATAAAATTAATCAATGCTTTCTAATATTAAACTGCCGTTAGGATCGGAAAATCCTTCAAGGTTTGTACAGGAAAGAGAAAAGGAGTTTTTAGGTAACATAGCCTGGTTTTGCCTGGCCGTTTTGATCCTTGCCTCTTTACCTGCTATTTACTATCAGGTCTGGATTGTTCTTTTTGCTCCATGTAGTTTTGTTTTTTTTCTGGGGATAGTACTTTATCTGACTCGGAAAGGTTTGATTATTGTTGCTGGCAATGTTTTATCTTTTATAACGAGTTTGTTTTTGTTTCTTATCTGTTGGATGGAAGGTAAAACAACCGGCGCCCATTTGTATTTTCTGCCACTGATAGTTGTAATACCCTATTTAATTGACTGTAATAATAACACACAACTCATTCTGCATATTCTGCACCCTACTATTCATGCCTTATGGATAAATTTTGGAGATATTCCTCCTCGTCTCCCACAGATTTCAGCAGAAGTTCAGGATCTATATACGATATTTAACTTCGGATTTGTTGTTTTTCTCTGTCAGTTTTTTGCCTATCTGATTATTTCGCATAACACAGAAAGCACTTACCAGCTTCGTACATCTGAAAAAATGTTGCGAACACAAAATGAAGAACTGGTAAAAATCAATCAGGAACTGGATCGGTTTGTTTATAGTATTAGCCATGAACTCCGTGCACCACTAGCTTCAGCTATTGGTTTGGGAAATCTTATTCGAGAAGAGCAGGATGTGGACGAAATACAGAAGTACAATGACATTATGGTTCAGAATTTAATGCGTCTGGACTTACTTATGGGGGACATCCTGAAATATTCACGTAATGCACGTTATGAGATTAGAAGAGATCCGATTGAATTTGAAAAAGAGATTGAAGAGTCTATCCGGCAATATCAATATCTGCATGCAGGTGTAGAAATTCGTACCAATATTCAACAGTCAACAGATTTTTTTACAGATCGATACCGTTTTAGAATAGTCTTAAATAATTTGATATCCAATGCCTTTCGCTATCAGAACCCATACCAGAGTCCCAAAGAAATGCATATAGCGTGTCAGGTAGATGACAAACGGGCTCTACTAAAGGTAAGAGATAATGGAGTGGGTATTGCTGTAGAGGATCAGACACGCATCTTTGAAATGTTTTATCGTGCAGGGAACCAGATGCCTCATGTGAAACCTGGATCAGGTCTTGGTTTATATATAGCCAAAGAATCTATACAGAAAATGAGTGGACATATTAATGTAGTTTCGCAGATAGGGGAATTTACTGAGTTTACTGTAGAAATTCCATCCATGCAGCCAGTCGGATGAAGCCCTGAAGGTAGTGAAAAATAGATATATATAAGATCCCAAAAGTCTAATATATAGTTAATTAGTGGATGTATGTAATTTTTATCTATATATCTGTTTTTGTTGGAATAGGTAAAATCTGATAATATTAATTAATCATATATTTGTATGGGGATGCACATATAAACATGATTTCTTCTATTTTTGTGCCTATTAACTGCTATTCCGTTATTTCTCTTTCCACCCTATTTGTTAATGAACTCCGTATCTACTTCCAGTCAGGAAACTACTTTTTCTAAAAATGGTATTCTCTTTTACTTAGTAGATGACGATGATCTGTTTCATCTTATTCACAATCGTTTTATTAAGAGTCAGCTTCCAGATGCAGAGATTGTGAATTTCATAGATCCCAGAGATGCATTAACAACAATTCTGGAAAATACTCAACAACCTGGAATTGTATTGCTTGATCTGAATATGCCTTACATGACTGGATGGGAATGGCTGTCTGCTTTTGCCAAACAGACTGATTTGTCAACACTCGCTTTGAATATATTCATCCTTTCCTCTTCCGACTCTAATCAGGATAGAGCCAGAGTCAAAGATTATCCATTTGTTAAAGGCTATTTAGTAAAACCCCTTACACAAAACGATATCAGTAAAATTATCAGTTAAGCTACTTCTTTTCTCCCTAATTTCTGTCACTCTGTCAGATTCTGGTAACTGGCAAAAAAATTGTCCTGTGACTTACGGATAAGTATGGCTTGTCTCTAAAAGCAAGTTCTTATTACAGGACCAATCATTCGCCATTAACCATTAAATCATTTATACATATGACAGTGACAGAAGAAAAAGGTACGATCTCGATTCATACCGAGAATATTTTTCCGATCATTAAGAAATTTCTTTATTCTGACCACGAAATTTTCCTGCGTGAGTTGGTTTCAAACGCTATTGATGCTGTTCAGAAACTAAAAAGACTATCTTCTCTAGGTGAATACAGTGGTGAACTGGGTGAATTAAAAGTAAAAGTATCTTTTGATGAGGCTGCCAAAACCATTACAGTAAGTGACAATGGGATTGGAATGACTGCAGATGAGATTAAAAAATATATTAACCAGATCGCCTTTTCCGGAGCAAAGGAGTTTTTAGAGAAATACAAAGATGCAGGTGAAGGCAATCAGATCATTGGTAACTTTGGTTTAGGCTTTTATTCTGCCTTTATGGTAGCTGAGAGGGTAGAAATTCAAACACTTTCTTTTCGCGAAGGCGCACAGGCGGCTCGTTGGGCAAGTGAAGGAAACACAGAGTTTGAAATTACCAAAGGCGAAAGAACAGAAAGAGGAACAGATATTATTCTTCATGTAGCTGAAGATTCCAAAGAGTTTCTGGATAAATTTCGTCTGGAGAATATTCTAAAGAAATATAGCCGTTTTATGCCTGTAGCCATTGAATTTGATGGCAAGGTAATTAACAATACCGCTCCTATCTGGGCAAAATCTCCCAATGATCTGAAAGATGAAGATTATCTAGCTTTCTACAAAGAGCTTTATCCTTTCAGCGAAGATCCATTATTCTGGATTCACCTCAATGTTGACTATCCATTTAATCTGACAGGAGTTCTCTACTTTCCAAAACTGAAAAATGATTTGTCACTGCATCGTGAAAAAATCCAGTTGTATTCACGCCAGGTATTTATCACCGATGAAGTAAAGGATATTGTACCAGAATTTTTAATGTTGTTGCATGGAGTAATTGACTCTCCGGATATTCCGTTAAACGTTTCGCGTAGTTATCTTCAGGCAGACAGCAACGTAAAGAAAATCAATACCCACATCACCAAAAAAGTAGCTGATAAGTTATCAGAGTTGTTCAAAGCTGACCGTAAAGGATTTGAAGAGAAATTTGATGACATTGGTTTGTTTATCAAATATGGTATGGTGGCTGATGATAAATTCTATGAGAAAGCAAAAGATTTTGTTCTGGTAAAAAATACAGATAATCAGTATGCTACTATTGAAGAGTACCGTCAAAAAGTAGAACCTGTTCAAACAGATAAAGAAGGTTCTGTAGTAATGTTGTATACAACGGATCCAGGAAAACAAGATACATTTATTCAGTCGGCGAAAAAGCGGGGTTACGATGTATTGCAACTGAACGGTATTCTGGATAGCCACTTTATCAATACTCTTGAGTCTAAGTTTGAGAAGGTAAGCCTGAAACGTGTCGATTCTGATACAATAGACAAACTCATCAACAAAGAAGAAACAATCAGTGGTATCCTGAATGATGAGGAAAAGAAAAATCTGAAAGAATGGTTTGAGCAAACACTGAATGACAAAAACTTGAGCATCAGTGTATCCCCACTTCCAACAGATGAGCTTCCTGTAACAATCACACTGCCAGAATTTATGCGTCGTATGCAGGATATGGCTAAGACAGGAGGCAACCCAATGTTTGGCAGCTTCCCTACTACCTATCAGGTTACGATCAACGAAAACCATAACCTGACTCAGGAAATTCTGAAAGCTGATGAAGCCAAACGTGGACAACTGATTCGTCATGTGTATGACCTGGCTTTGCTTTCACAAAACCTGTTATCTGGTAGCCATCTTACATCCTTCATCCAACGTACACTGGATCTGACAAAGTAAGGTTTTTCGATACTCAATAACTCTAATCCTGATGACTAAGGTTGTCAGGATTTTTTTATGTTATGGATTCTTTACCAGCTTACTTCTCTATAAAGGTTAATCTATTACAATAGAGACAGTTATCAATAATGTCCTTTTGTAAACAAGCATGTATGAAATATGCTGAAACTGCAGCGGTTTATTTGAACGGCTTTTTTATTAATTATTCATTGTTAGGTGATTATATTGAGTCTTTTTAATGTTTGCAAAGTGATTTGTTAGATTGTTTTTGCCAAGATAAAGTAAGATTGATTGATGAAATGTAAAAAATATATAGAGATGATCCGTTACTTTTGTGCGTAAACTACCGTCCTAACATCTATACTTTATCTACACTTCTATGAAAAGAATTTTATTACCTGCATTTGCATGTATGTTGCTGGCTTCAGGATGCGCCAGTATTGTAAGTCGTACAAAATATCCTGTACAGATTGCAAGTGCGCCAGATCAGGCATCTTTTACTATTACTAATCGCAAAGGATTAGAAGTTGCGGTAGGTACAACACCTGCAACTGTTATGTTAAAGAGTAGCGGTGGATATTTTAAGAGAGCTATCTATTCTATCAAGTTTACCAAAGAAGGATATGAGCCTCGAGTAGTTACTCTGGAAAGCGACGTCAATGGATGGTACTTTGGCAATATTGTTATTGGAGGCGCCCTGGGATTTTTGATTATTGATCCTGCTACAGGCGCTATGTATCGAATTAATCAGAAGAAGGTGGAAGGTGTATTACCACAAGTTACTTCCAGTATAAAGCAAGAGAGTCCATCTTTGCGTATATTATCCGTAGATGAACTTCCTGGTGAAATGAAAAGCCAGTTAATTAGAATCAACTAACTTCACATTATTTCCTTCTTGTACGAAAGCCTGTCTATGAAACAGGCTTTCGTGTTTTATAAGCTAATCCATCCCAAGTTATTTACCACTTCAGGCAAAGTGTACTATATTGAGAGAAAGCCATACTCTTGCGTTTTATTCACAGCAAGAAAAACTTTGCGGTTAATTCCGATCAGATTTTATTTTTGCGGTGAGTTATGCGCAAACAAAAAAATGATCGGAATTCCAGTCAAAATGAAAAATGATCAGAGTTATGCACAAACAGGAAATTGCCGTGAGTTCTGATCAAAATGCTCTTTACAGGAGGTATAACTCATCCTGAGCCAGGCATGAGTCGTGCCGTGAACTATGCGCAAGGCAGATAGCTTCTCCAAAACTGTTACAACTGGTTACATATAGCTTATAAAGATTCATAAAAACAAGTAATCCTCTAACCTATTAACCAGCTTAAACTACTTCTATGTATTTTCTGTTGTCAGAATCAGAAGATCGTATAGAAATTTGTATTTTTAGGTATTAATCCAATAATCGCTATGAATATGGACTATGAGCGATACCAGAAACATCTGCTGTTGCCAGAAATCGGAATAGAAGGACAGGAAAAGTTGTTGCAGGCACGAGTGCTTGTTGTAGGGGCTGGCGGACTAGGTTGTCCCGTATTACAGTATGTGGCAGCTGCGGGTGTAGGCACTATTGGTATTATAGATGCAGACGTTGTCTCTCTATCCAATTTACAACGTCAGATATTGTATACAACGGATTCGGTAGGACGTAAAAAGGTAGAAGTAGCAAAAGAGGTTTTACTTTCTATGAATCCTACTATCGCTATCAAAACCTATCCTGAAAAATTCACTGAAGACAATGCTCAGACACTGCTTCTGCATTATGATATAGTAGTAGACTGTACAGATAACCTTAAAGCCCGTTATATAATCAATGATGCCTGTGTGCAAGCCAATAAACCATTTGTCTATGGGTCTATCCATCGCTTTGAAGGGCAGGTAGCTGTATTTAATTACGAAAATGGGCCTACCTATCGTTGCCTGTTTGACGAAGATGATGCTGAACCACCTAACTGTGCCGATATAGGAGTATTGGGTGTATTGCCTGGGGTGATTGGTATGTATCAGGCACTGGAAGTGATTAAGCTCATTACAGGTATAGGCGAACTACTGTCAGGGAAGTTGCTAATGATCAATACACTGCACAACATCCATCGAACCATTAAGATAAAACGTCGTCAGCCTATTATTACAAGTAATCTTCAGGAAGCGAAACCGGTATCTTTAAAAGAAAATAGTCTTAGAGTTCCTGTTTCTGATATAGTGAAAGAATTTCTTCAGAATCCGGAGGTGCAATTTATAGATGTCCGCGAACAAGATTTAGACAATGCAATTTTTCCAAAAGAGAAGACTTTGCACATTCCTTTGAGTCAGCTGGCAGGGTATGTTGATGATTTACCTCAGGATAAACTATTGGTTGTATTCTGTCAGTCAGGGCGGATGAGTAACCTGGCAGTACAGATGCTGACCCAGCAATATGGACTGATAAATGTCGAAAACCTGGAGGGTGGGCTAAATGGTTTGTCGTCTAAACAACTTCAAAAATAAGCAAAAAAGATATCAGTAGGACGCTTTACCTTTGTACCTGCGAGTAGAGTACTCACTTATACCTGATTAAAAATGGAAGTAGTAAAGAAGATAAAGAAATTATTCATAGATGGACCTATTCAGCCTGATTTTGTTGCTGACTCTATTGCCAAGCATAGTACAAAAACGAATATTGGAGCACATGCTATTTTTTTAGGGCAAGTACGGGCAGATGCAAAAGATGGTTCTGAGGTTACTTCTATCCACTATAGCGCCTATCAGCCCATGGCTGAGCAAATCATGGCTGCCATGCGGGAAGATTTTTTTGCTCAGTACAATGACATGACCTGTCTGCATATCTACCATAGCCTGGGAGAAGTAAAAGCAGGCGAAGTGTCATTGTTTGTATTTGTCTCGTGTCGCCACCGGAAACAGTCTTTTGAAGCACTGGAACATATTGTAGATCGTCTCAAAGCAGAACTGCCTGTATGGAAACAGGAGTTTTACAGTGACCAATCGTATCGGTGGGTATAATCTTTCAGAATATATGATTTTGCATCTGGCATGATTTATTTGTTCAGTGGATTAGGGGCAGATCATCGCGTGTTTCAATTTCTTGATTTGAAGGATTACCCAACAAAAACAATTGAGTGGGTGTTGCCGTTTCCTTCAGAGACGTTGGAGTTATATGCACAAAGACTAATACATGAGCAAATTCAGCAGAAAGACAATCTCATCCTGATTGGCGTTTCTTTTGGCGGGATTGTTGTTACAGAAGTAGCAAAGATTCTGAAGCCAAGAAGAGTCATTCTGATATCGAGTGTAAAAAATAAGCACGAATTGCCAATATACTATCGTTGGATAGGTATGTTGCAACTGGATCGCTGGATACCAGCCCGATGGCTTCTCACTCCTACTCTATTGACCTATTATAGCTTTGGAGTTAGAAGCAAACAGGAGATAGATTTACTGAATGATATCCTCAGAAATACAGATCCTATATTCCTGAAATGGGCTATACGGCAGATTTTGACATGGCAGAGTATTCAAAAAATAGAAAATTTAGTGCATATTCACGGCGACAAAGATCGCATTTTGCCGTATAAATATACCAGAAACACCATTCCGATACATGCGGGTGGACATCTGATGATTATCCGGCAGGTGACACAAATCAATGCATTTATCTCAAAACTGATATGAATGTATGCTGAAGAGATGTCATATTCAGTGGTTTATGATATAGTCCAAAAGTTGAAAAAGCGATTTTCCTTAGTATAAACAAACAATATATTCAGATACAACAAATCATTCACAGCCTATTGATCTTATGACACAACCGGAATTTGAAGCAAGCAGCTATACCGACATAGGGAAAGTTCGTCAGACAAATGAAGACTATTATGGGCATTACAGGACAGTTAATGGAGAGGTCTTCGTGATTTGCGATGGAATGGGAGGTCACCTGGGTGGTGCAACTGCGGCTCGGATGGCATCTGAAAGCATTCGTGTATTTTTTGATCATCAACGGTATGAAAATCCTATAGAAGCTTTGCGGCAGGCATTTATGTATGCCAATAGCAAAGTATTTGCCGCATCCCAACAGAGTCCTGAACTTGAAGGAATGGGCACTACCTGTGTGGTTATGTTGGTACGTGATGGGGTAGTCTACTACGCACATATTGGCGATAGCAGATTGTATCGCTTTACACATGGACGATTATTACGCCTTACCAAAGACCATACCTATGTACAACAACTGGTAGATCGTGGAGAAATTACTTTATTAGAAGTTCTTTCACATCCTCGTCGTCATGAACTGACACAAGCTTTGGGCATTGATCAGGATATTGATGTAGAGATTGGTCAGTTGGTACAGCCTAATCCGGGCGATATATTTATGTTGTGTAGTGATGGCTTATCCGGAATCATAACGGACGATGGCATAAGTCAAGTACTTTCACAGAGTGTATCTGTAGACCACAAAGCCAAGCAACTGGTGGAGATGGCCAACAATGCCAGCGGAGCTGATAATATAACAGTACAGGTAATTGGATTCCAGGCACAGGCTGAACCTGTGGTTACGGAACCTCTCATTACACCTCCTCTGAACGTTTTTGATTTTCCTTCAACACCGACTCCTACAAAAAGCGAAATCTCAGAGAGTTATGAGACTCCGAGACAGAACACCTACGCAAAAGAAACTGCCTCTTATCAAACAGAGAGTACAGAGACAAAGCCTAATCCCAATCAAACAATATCAGAAGAACCTGTGAAAAAAACATCCTCAAGACCTGACCTTGCTTTAATTTTATTGTGTGGCCTGGCGGCTATTACTATAGGTCTGTTTATTGCTGGTTGGAAATACATATCCAGTGATCCTGTTGAGAGTTCGGAACTCAATACCGTACAAGCCAATACAGAAACAGGGGCAACAAACACAGACACAGAGGCTACTGAAGAGGAAGGAACGGAGGAAAAAGAAATACCTGATGTTACAGCAGAACCCAAGCCTGTCTCCACTCCTATAAAGAAGGAAGAGCCTAAGAAAGAGGAGCCTAAAAAGGAAGAACCAAAGACTAATGCCGAAAAACCAAAAGCAGAGGAAACTCCGAAAACTACAGTCAGTATACCTGCCGGGGGGGCCACTATCACACATACTGTTAAAGCAGGTGAGACATTCCGCGGCATTGCCAACCGTTACAATCTGAAATATGAAACACTAAAATCCCTTAACCCTCAGATCAAGGATGTTGACAAGGATATTAAGTCAGATGTAACCAAGCTAAAAGTAAAAGTGAAGGCAGAACATGTGGTAGGAGCAGGAGATATTTTAAGTGTGGTGTCTAAAAAGTATGGGGTCTCTAAAAGTCTGATTATGGCAGCTAATAAAAAGACTGCAGATCGGACAGAAAGAGGCGAGAAACTTGTTATCCCATTACCGGAAAAACAATAAAACAACCATTCATCCGTCTTTATCCCAAAACCCGCAATGTATTCAAACTTTGCGGGTTTTGGTTTTGTTAACGTTCTTATTCACACTTTGTTTGTATACTTATCATCCTAATTGTCATACTTCATGTTTCGCTGGTTAGTTCAGATGGCATGGCGCGATAGCCGAAAGAGCCGCCGAAGATTACTATTATTTATGTCTGCGATTGTGCTGGGAATAGCAGCATTGGTAGCCATCCAATCATTCTCTGATAACCTGTCACAGAGTATTGACGATCAGGCGAAAGAATTGCTTGGAGCAGATTTGTCTCTGTCTTCTAACAAGCCCCTGCCTGATTCGACCCGCAATGTATTTCAGAAACTTGGACGTAAACGTTCTGAGGAAGTGGGTTTTGCTTCCATGGTATTGTTTCCTCATAATAATGGAACCCGTTTGGTACAAGTAAAAGCCATGTCAGGAGAGTTTCCGTATTATGGTACCATCGAAACTGTGCCTGCTTCAGCTTCAAAGGCTATCCAGATTGCTAATGAGAAGAAAATCCGTCATGCGTTGGTAGACGATGCACTGTTGGTACAATTTGGTGTACAACCGGGCGATTCCGTAAAGATTGGTGATGTGACTTTTTACATTGAGGGGCGTGTCAATAAAATGCCTGGGCAAACGGCCATAACTACCACGGTTACGCCAACTGTATATATCCCCTATGCCTTTCTGGATGATACTCATTTGCTGCAACGAGGTAGTCGGGTAAATTACCGGTTCTACTATCAATTTACTTCTCCTGCTCAGGCAGAACAATGGGCGAAAAAAGAAGAAAATCATCTGAACAAAAGCGGGATAAATTTTGAGACGATTGAAGGTAGAAAAGAAAGCACAGGCAAAGCATTTGCCAACCTCACACAGTTTCTGAATCTGGTGGGATTTGTGGCACTGCTGCTGGGTTGTGTAGGTGTTGCCAGTGCCGTACATTTATATATCAAAGAAAAAATTGCTTCTGTTGCCGTATTGCGTTGTCTGGGAGCAAAAGGTTGGCAGACGTTCCTGATATTCCTGATTCAAACATCCGTAATGGGGCTTCTTGGGGCTATTGCAGGTGCTGCACTGGGGTCTGCTATCCAGTTTGTATTGCCTACTGTATTTGGCGATTTCTTGCCTGTGAGTGTAAGTCTGAGTTTATCATGGAGTGCTATTATCCAAGGTATAGGCATTGGATTGCTGATGGCAGTATTATTTGCCTTACTGCCCTTACTGATTATTCGGAGAATATCTCCTTTACGCACCTTACGTTCTTCTTATGAAGGGGATACCTCGTCGCGTGATCCCTGGAGATGGCTTTTGTATCTTTCTATTCTTTTATTTGTGGCTACATTTTCCTATCTGCAAAGCCATAACTTAATATTAGCTGTTAGCTTTACAGGGGGAATGTTTCTGGCATTTACTATTCTGTCCCTGGTTGGATACAGCCTGATGTGGGCTGTACGAAAGTTCTTTCCTACATCCTGGAGCTATGCCTGGAGACAAGGGCTTGCCAATCTGTACCGGCCCCATAATCAGACGCTGGTACTGATTACATCCATTGGATTGGGAACCTTTCTGATTGCTACCTTAAATCTGACACAGACACAATTGCTTAATCAGGTGTCTTTTACAGGCAGTGGTAACCAGCCGAATATGGTTTTGTTTGACATTCAGCCCGGACAAAAGGCAGGAGTCAATGCATTGGTAAAGAAATATAACTTTCCCGTTATTCAGCAGGTACCTGTAGTAACCATGAGACTGGCCGAAATCAAGGGTAAATCCATTGAATCGATTCAGAAAGATACAAGTGCCAATATCCCTGAATGGGCTTTGAACCGGGAGTACCGGGTTACGTACAGAGACACCGTGATTGGTTCCGAAAAAATAGCTTCCGGAAAATTACAAAAAGTAGCTTCTCCCACTGATACCATATTTGTATCTCTGGAAGAGCCTTTTGCCAAACGATTAAAGTTAAAGTTGGGTGATGAACTGACATTCAATGTACAAGGGGCTATTATGCGAACAAGGGTTGGCAGTACACGCGAAGTAGACTGGAATAGAGTGCAGACTAACTTTCTGGTTGTATTTCCAAGCGGTGTACTGGAACAAGCCCCACAGTTTAATGTATTGGTGACTCGTACTCCTGATACACACATCGCTGCCAGATTCCAGCAGGAACTGGTGACTCAATATCCAAATGTATCAGCGATTGATCTGGGACTTATATTAAAAACGCTGGACGAAATTCTGGCTAAAATTTCGTTTGTTATTCGCTTTATGGCCTTGTTCAGTATTCTGACGGGTTTGCTGGTATTGGCAAGTTCTGTTATTATCAGTAAATACCAGCGTATTCAGGAGAGTGTATTGCTGCGCACAATCGGTGCAAATCGTAAGCAGATTTTGTTGATCACTTCCATAGAATATCTGTTTTTAGGTCTGTTAGCCGCTCTGGCAGGAATTATTATGTCGACGGCAAGTACATGGGCGTTGGCAAAGTTTGTATTTGAAACACCTTTCGTACCTGTGTATATGCCGTTAGCTATCGTTGCGTTGTCAGTTGCCATCCTGACAGTACTTATAGGTATTTTCAATAGTCGTGAAGTATTATCCCGCCCTCCGCTTGAGGTACTAAGAGCGGAAGTATAAGTAAAACTATAAACTATTTCAGAAAATGCCCGTCCGCAAGGTCGGGTATTTTTGTTGGGACTGTACTGCTCACTCCCAACTCTGCCAGAGAGTCGGATTGCGTTTTGTATACTCAAGTTGTAACAGATACGACTTAGTCTTGAGTCCTCCTGCAAATCCGGTTAATTTACCTGAAGCACCCATAACCCGATGACAGGGTGCAATAATAGAAATAGGATTTTTATTGGCTGCTCCACCCACTGCACGTACCGCATTGGGATCTCCGATTTGCTGAGCAATCTGACCATACGTTCGGGTTTCACCAAAGGGAATAGTCAGAAGTGCCTGCCATACCTTTTTCTGAAATTCTGTTCCTGTAAATTCCAGAGGGAGTTCAAAACCTGTTCTTTTTCTCCCAAAGTATTCAGCTAATTGGTTGCCTGCCTCAACCAGGAGAACATGATCTTCCTGTTCTGTACTCTCTTCCAGCTGTATTCGGGTAGGGTCATCATTCTCCCAAAGTACAGCCATAAGACTTTGATCAGTAGCTACTAACGTCAATTCACCTACCGGAGAGGTTATTTTTTTGTGATAATACATTCAATCTGTTTTTGAATAGGTATGTGCTACCTGTATGAAGCAAAATATAGCTTATTATTCAAAGCTATCATAAAATCATAAATTATACGCAACGGTCTTTTAACAAAAGCGTAACAACATTGCCTCCTATCTGTCTATACCTTTGCTGTCAATTAATAGTCAAACCCTATAAACCATAGTAAAGTGTTTAAAACAACCAACAGAATGAGTCTTCTGGAAATGGCTCTGCATAAAAGTTTTGCTTGCACAGGAGTGTTGCTGACAATGGCCTGTAGCCTTAGTTCTTCCGTAATGGCACAATCCGGCCATGTGAATTCATGGGAAAAGAAAGAAATTGGCAAACTACCACCCATTGCCAGCCTGACAGAAGGTATGTGGCTAAAAGGGGATCTCCACCTCCACTCCCGACATAGTACCGAGTCGTCTAATAATCCCATCTCAAAAATTGTTGCCTTCTCTAAATCAGTTGGTATGGATTATATAGGTATTACGGATCATGATAACCATGTCAATGGAGATGTTGCCCATCATACCTGGGTAGATCCGGAGTTTAAAACAGATTCTTTATTGTTGCTACATGGAGCAGAGTGGACCACTACCCGAGGTCATGGCAATACCTTTTCTGCTAAACCGTATGACCACCAACAGCTATACGACGTTCGGGATCAGAGGGATGTAGTAATAGCCGGAGTAAAGAAAAAACTGGGCATTCACCTCTCAGCTAACCACCCAAGCGGAAAAGATCATTTTGGGTACTCCTATGATATGATCGAATCGATTGAAGTTTGGAATTCGGCTGTATGGCCTAAAAATGCGAATGCTATCATGATCTGGGACGATATGCTTTCCTCAGGTCGCAAACTAACCGGAAGAGGTGGAAGTGATGCTCATCATGGGGTGCCTGATTCGCCGGAAAAGGCTACCAAAAACAGTGTGCAGGCTACGGCTAATTATGTAGGAACACCAACTACCTGGGTATTTGCCAAGACCCGTACATTACAAGGCGTAATAGATGCACTCACCAATGGACGGGTTTCGGTAAGTGCCAACCCCTACGCACCTCGTGTTGAGTTTTATGCCGACCTGAATGAAGACGGAAAGATGGATATGATGATGGGAGACAATGCCAAATCAACAGGCAAGGTAGTCCACTTTCAGGTACAACTAAGTGGCAACGCACTTCCGGAAGCAACATACACAGTAACTATTGTAAAAAATGGAGGCTCGTTTGCTACTTTTCAGGCTACAGGAAAACTTCCTGTAGTTGAGTTTACCGACACACCCATTACTGGCAAACGGAGTTATTATCGTGTTACAATAGAAGGTCCCCAAACGGCCTATCCACAGGTTCCTGGATCAATGGTTCTGAGTGAAAACATGGTCGCTCTATCCAATCCCATATGCTTTAACTTTGACCCTAATTTTTGAGTACTTTCCTTGCTTTGAGTATAGCTCTCTGCTTCTTATCCAATAGGCTGCCTTATTTGTAATCTATTTGTGGTCTTATAAAAAAAGAAACCGGCAAGAAACAGAGTTTCTTGCCGGTTTCTTTTTTGAGTCTATTTTGGATTAATATCCCTGATTTTGTACCATATATCCTTCTAAATTGGAGGCACCATCGATTGCTTTCTGAGGGATTGGGAACAATCTTTTGTGCACATCTTTGTCATCCTTACCTGTCCAGGTTCCTTCGTATTTGCCAAACCGTATCTGATAGTTTCTTCTCAGTCCTTCCCAGTACAGTTCAAATCCGCTTTCACGGAACAATATATCTAGGTCAATAGATGTCAATGCTTTCGGAGTTTGTGCAGGGCGGGCATTTCTGGAAGTACGTAACGTATTGATATCTTCCAGTGCTCCGGCATTGTCGCCATTTCTCAGCTTGGCTTCGGCACGCATCAGATAAATTTCTCCCAGACGGACCAAAACCAGATCAACACTGCTATAGGAACAACAATCATTAGCTGTATGACTAAACTGGTATTTCGAAAACCGGTAACCCGTATTATGCAAACTTCCCTCTGTGGTAAAATCCACCTGAAGCGTATGATTAACATAACTGAGGTTTGCCCCACTTGTTCTCTTGTTAATAACAGGATATATTCTCACCGTTCCATCGGAACAAGTTAGAATATTGCCTTTCGCATCCTTTCTGGGACCCCAAATAATACCACGAATAAATCCTCTGTCAATTTCAAAGTTGGTAGCTTTCACACAATAGTAATGGTCAGCGTCATTTGTTGGATTTACTCCGGTAAGATCTTTCAGATTCTCTGGCACAATCGTATTCTTCTGATAAAAGCGAGCATCCGCTTCCGCTTGCTCTATACTGCCATACGCATCAGCCCAAGTCTGAATAAAGTCAGGGGTAGCTGCTGCGGCATCGGTACCTCGGGTATTAGGGAATTCTGGTCTTGGAACCTGGTCACCGGAGATGGACCAATACGCCCAACGCTGATGTTCGGTCTGGAGTAAGCCTTTTTGATCAAGTGAAAAGATCAGTTCGGAGTTGCTGTTGTTATTATCGTTAAACAGCGCAAAGTATTCAGGAGATAAAGTGTGAGCACCTGAAATAATACTGCTTGTATACTGGATCACTTTGTCCATATCCTCCTTCTTAAAGTTAGGCGTGCCATAGGGATCACGATAAACAGCAGCATTTAAGTAGAGTCGAGCTAGCAATGCACGCACGGCATCTTTAGTAAACCTACCTGGCCCGTTGTTAGTGCCAATCACATCTACAACTGATAGAAGTTGGCTTTCGAGGTAGTCAATGGCTGCTTGTCCTCTTAGAATTTCGGACATAGCATCTGAACGTTCTTTTTTGAAAATAAGACCCCAGTTGTCAAGTGCCATCATGTTAAGATAGGCATTCATGGCAATCATTTCATTCAGTGCGCCTGCTGCTGCCGTATTTCCCTTGTCAGCTTCTACCTTTAGTTTTTCCTGAGCAATTACCGTTCTGAACAGGCATAGGGTGATTTGGGTCCAGGTATCTCCTACCAACGCATTGCTGGGAGTCATTAAATGTTGATGAACCGCAATGTACTTGCCTCCATCATACCAATCTTTACCCCCACGATTTGGCAGGATAGCCTCATCAGAAGCTATTTCCTGTAGTCCAAAGTTATTGGTATGTAGCCATACCTGACGGAGCATACCATACGCAGGTGCTATCGACCCACTGACAACTTCTGCCTGACCGGAGCCGGTTAGAGACTCATCCAGAATTTCTTCATCTAAAGAGGTACAACCAAAAAATGTGAGTAAAAATACAGCCACCAGCAGTATTCTATTCAATTCTATATTTTTCATTTGATTTGTTTTTTAATGATAGTAAGAGAATGGTTTGTTTGTTGCCTAGAAAGTTGCATTAAGGCTGATCAGGAATGTTCTTGCTTTAGGATAGGTAAAATAGTCTATACCAAAAGTTTGCACTCCGCCTATCGTTGACCCTGTGTTGATTTCAGGATCAAATCCGGAATATTTAGTGGCTACAAACAGGTTTTGACCAGTTACTGCCAGACGGATGTTACGAACAACATTGGCCAATCCGATCTTTTCAGGAGCCAGTGAATAGCCTAGTGTTGCATTGTTTAGTCTCAGGAAAGAACCATTCTCTAGGTAACGGGTAGATACGGTGTTAGCGTTTGACGTAACTTCATTAGGATACTTAGTGGCAAAATCTGTTGTGTTGTTAGACGTGGTCAATTGTGCTTTGGTAAACAGACTCATAGCCGTGTGATTGTAGACTTTGTTTCCGGCTACACCATTAAAGTTGATACCCAGGTCAAAGCCTTTGTATCTAAGGTTTATGTGATAAGCATAGATGAATTTAGGGATCGCACTACCTACCACACGGCGGTCATTGTCTAATATTGCACCATCACCATTGTTATCTTTAAACTTATTGCGGCCATCTTCGCCAATTCCTTCAAACTCATACATATAGAATGCACCTATTGGCTCATTGGTAATATAGCCATTAATGGTGGCACCGGTTTGTCCCGAACCTTGAGCTGCGCCAGTTGTTAACACAGAATAAGGCGATTTTTTTACCTTATTTTGAATGTAGGTAACGTTACCACCGATGTTATACGAGAAATCGTTATTGATTTTACCATTGTAATCCAGCGCAAACTCAAGACCGTTGTTCTGGATCTTCATACCCAGGATGTTAGTCCAGTAGAAAGAGGTAGGCTGCACCGGATCGATTGGGGTCACTTCCAGAAGGATGTTTGAAGATTGTTTGTTAAAATAATCTAATGTACCTGTCAGGCGATTATCTAGGAAAGCGAAATCGATACCCACATTGATTTGGGTAGATACCTCCCATTTCAGATTTGGGTTTGCTATACGTGTATATGCCACTCCGTATGGATAACCGTTAATGGTAGTAGTAGTAGGGTCAATGGGATACGTATTATAACTTTTATCTCCTGTTATCAACCGATCTTCTGAGTAGCTGGTTTTTGTAATCTTGGAAGGAATCTCCTGATTACCTGTTTGTCCCCAGCTTGCCCGTAATTTCAGATTACTGAAAAACGAGTTGGTCATAAAGGCTTCGTTGCTGATATTCCATCCTGCGGCAACCGAAGGGAAATAGCCATACTTGTTATTGGCACCAAACTTGGAAGATCCATCAGCACGCAGGGTTGCCGTAAACAGATATTTGTCTTTGAATGTATAGTTTACTCTTCCAAAGAATGACTGTAGCTCGTTTTTCGTAGCTGATGCATTTACTGTTGTAGGAAATCCCGTTGTACTGGTTTGATCCTGGTATTGTGGGTCGATGTTATTATTGACAAATCCATTGTACGTAAATGTTCTGATTTCTTCCAAGAAGCTTTGATAGGAGTGCCCCGCCAATAAGATAAGGTTATGATTGTCTTTACGCCAGTTGTAGTTGAGTGTATTTTCTACAAGCTTATTCGTATTTGCGCTGATAGTGGTGGATAATGATCCGTTTGCTACATTAGACTCATTCACAACCGATGGAAACGGTTTGTACTGCTGGTCACGAGTAGTACCGGAATAATCAACGCCAAGGTTCAACTTATATACCAGACCTTTCACGATTTCTACAGAAGGTGAAATGCTAGCCAGAATACGGTTGTTAATGGCCTTATCACTGTAAATGTCGTACCGTTTTAATGGGTTTAAGGCATTCGTAGGCAACAAAGTAGGTTGACCATCGGTATAAGCTGGAATCGTAGGATTCAAACTAATCATATCCGTGATGGTGGAGGTGATACTTGGACGTAAATTTTCAGTACGAGACGCTGTCAGGTTATAGTCTATATTCAGCTTGCCATTGATTGCCTTCTGATTCATATTCAACTTGCCGGAATACCGTTTCAGATTGCTCTTCTTCAGAATCCCCTCCTGATCCTGATAACCTGCGGATGCATAGTAGGAGAACTTATCACTAGACCCGCCACCGATAGACAAATCGATTTGTTTGGACAGGCCGGTTTGAGTCAATTCGTCTTGCCAATCGGTATTTCCCTTGCCGTCGATCAGATTACCCTTATTAGCCACTACTTGTTTACGAAACTCATCGGCACTGAACACCCCTATTTTTCTGGACAATGAAGACCATGCTGTTGAGGCTGAAAAGCTCATTTCTGTTTTTCCGGCTTTGCCTTTTTTTGTAGTAATAACCACAACCCCATTGGCTGCTCTGGCTCCGTATACGGCAGTAGCACTGGCATCCTTCAGCACGTCCATGCTTTCGATGTCATTGGGGTTAAGAAAGTTTAGCGGGTTGGTATCAAAGCCCTGAGAGGCGTTGTCAATCAAAAAGCCATCGACTACATATAGTGGCTGTGTTCCGGAACGCAAACTACCGATACCGCGAATGATGACATTTTGGGCAGCACCAGGCTCACCACTAGAATTTGTTATATTAACACCTGAAATTTTTCCCTGCAAAAGTTGGCCTGGATTGGTAACAACCCCACGGTTAAAGTCTTCACCTTTTACAGAACTGATGGCACCGGTTACGTCGGATTTTTTTTGTGTACCATACCCTACCACTACTATTTCGTTCAGGGTACGTACATCCTGTGTCATAGTCATATTAACCTGTGTCTGATTACCCACTACTACTGATTCGGGCATCATTCCAATCAGAGAAAATAATAATACGTCATCAGGCCCGCCAACCACAATACTGTACTTTCCGAAATTATCGGTCACTGTACCAGTGGTTTTTCCCTTGATGGTAACGGCTACTCCTGGTAAGGGTTCTTTGGATGCATCTAATACGGTACCCGTTACGGTCTTTTGGCTTTGGGCAAATGCAACAGGCATGCTGCAGCAGACAATAATTCCGAACAGCCATAGACAGATCATATGTTGCAGCCGGAATTTGAAAACGTGAGTAATTGTAGGCATACTACTATGGTTAAGAAAGATAAAATGGTTTGACAATAAGGTGCAGCTTTACAGCCAAAGAGGATAAAACAGATTGGAGCAAAAACTGCAATAACGTGCAAAGAAACGAGTTATAGACAAGGGAGATATGAGCCCGACGTTAGCGTATTATTAACTTTTCTTCATTAGTTATTTTGAAAGTTAATTCTCTACTTTGCAAATTTTTGTGTTTGCAGCTCTACTATAAATTACACGTATCTCGTCCCAGGATGAGTCTATATCTTAATCAAAAAACGAAAAAGGGCAAAAACAAAAATCTTTTAAATGGGAAACAAGTCCATTCAAAGCGTGTTATCTGATCATACCTTAAGCAAACCCTGATCCGTTTTGGTAAATTTGAACCAGAGGACTTGTTGTCAAATGATGTGCTGTCAATGAAAAAAGCAATCACCAAGCGATTGTATCCAATTCCTGCCTATGAACTAACTCTAAATGCTAATGTAATAAAAAAACTAAGGATAGTAATATCATTTTTAGATAAAAGAAGGAAAATATAGAATTTTATTGTCCATCATGTATTCTGGCTTTTTCTTTTTTATAACATGAATAGAATTTTCTATAGTTTTTTCTTTGTTGATTTTTGCTGAACGAGGCGTTAAACTGAATTATGCTCAGATGAGATTTACAGTTTCTTCTATGCATGTAGTAAGATGAGAAAATAATTGTTACTCTTCTGATCAAAAATAATCTGCCTAGAGTTCACTACAAATTTGCCGATGCATTGAATTCACTACAAGAATTCTTTTTGAGCGGAATTCACTGTACAAGTTTTTATGCATATTGTCCAGGTCAAATGGTTTGCTGTGTATAACTATTTGTACTATCAAAAAATGGATCAGCATCTCTTCTCTGCTACATTCCTCTCTTTTGCTTTTTCTTTGGAAAACCTTTTAGTTTGCCCACTCATTATATAAACCTGTCTGAACAATTACAGACAGGACATATTAACCCAAAACTATGTATATACACGAAGAAAGAATACGCGTTTGCTATGCAGATACTGACCAGATGGGATATGTTTACTATGGCAACTATGCCCGTTATTATGAAATAGGACGGGTAGAATCGCTGCGTAGCCTGGGATTTAGTTATAAAAAGCTGGAAGATTCAGGTGTAATGCTGCCAGTATATGAACATAGTTCCCGTTACCATCAACCTGCCAAGTATGATGATTTATTAACAGTAAAAGTACTGATCAAAACAATGCCCACTGTACGGATGTTATTCAGTTATGAGATTTGCAATGAAGAAGGGACCTTACTAAATACCGGAGAAACTACACTGGTGTTTATAGACAAACACTCAAATAAAATCACCAAAGCTCCTGCAGATCTGGTACAAAAGTTGAGACCCTATCTTTAGTAAACATTTCTATGTAATTTATACGAATACCTCACATTGTCTCCCTTTTATTGGGAAAACCTGCTATTTTTAAGATCGGATCAATATAAAATAGTATGGGAGTTAGGTGAGGTCAAAGATAGAGAATCTATAATTGTTGTTTTACATCTGGTAGTTGTTGTAAAAAGGTGAATAAGTATAAAAGACGTTTATTTCGGAAGCTTGTCCCAATAAAGCAGAAGTTGTCACGGATTCATTTGCGGGATGGACAAACTCCTCTCTGGTTAGTACTGAAAAAGCTGATAGAAGAGATTGACAAGGACGATTTAGGGCCTAGTGCAAATGCCGTTGCATTCAGCTTTACCTTATCCGTTTTCCCATCTATTATCTTTTTGTTTACACTCATACCTTACATTCCTGTAGAACATCTGGATACGCAGATCCTGGAATTGATGGGACAGGTGCTACCTGCCAGTGTATACAAAGAGCTTTCTGCCACTATTATTGATATTGTGAGCCGTCCACGCAGCGGATTGCTGTCTTTGGGTTTTGTGCTGGCTTTTTACGCTGCAACCAATGGTATGATGTCTCTGATGGGTGCCTTTAACAGAGCCTATAGAACTATTGACCGGCGAAGTTTCTTAAAAACACGTTTGATTGCTACGGGGCTAACGGGACTTCTGGTATTTGCATTGGTCATGGCTGTGGTGGTAGTTATTATTGGGAACGTAGTATTAAAATGGTTGGTCAATCATGATGCCTGGGGACTGCTCAATGACGATGTATCCCTGTTTCTTATTTCCGGCTTGCAATATGGAGTTACGTTTGCGCTGTTCTTTGTGGCTATTTCTATTATTTATTATTGGGGACCTGCCATTCACAAACGCTGGCGTTTCTTTTCTACTGGCTCCGTTACAGCGGCTGTTTTGTGTATTCTGGTCACGCACTTCTTCTCCTATTATATCAGCAATTTTGCTTCGTACAACCGTCTCTATGGTTCTATCGGAACACTTATTGGTTTGATGTTATGGTTCTTCCTGCTGTCATTCATTATTCTACTGGGCTTTGAGATCAATGCTTGTATAGACGAAGTGCAACGAGATATTCATGCTAAAATAAAACGGAGAGAACGCAAGACGCAGAGTACATAATTCACTTTTTTTGATCATATATAAGCAAGTATTGCAATAGTAAAATGGTTACTTTTCCTGTTGTAGTATGTAAATAATAAAAAATTTTTCGTTATAATAATCTCATTACCAGTTGCATGTATGTAGTGAGATTATTTTTTTTTAGAAAAGTTTGCCGGAAATGGATTGTGTTTGTACTTTTGTGGTGGAGAGATGGCAGAGTGGTCGATTGCGGCGGTCTTGAAAACCGTTGAACTGCGAGGTTCCGGGGGTTCGAATCCCTCTCTCTCCGCCACTAACTACTGATACCAGTTTGTTACAAGACATAAAAAACAGGAGATAAGCATATATGTTTATCTCCTGTTTTTTTGTGCCCAAACATGTACTTTTAGGGTGCATATAAACGCAGATGGACTATTCATTTTCAGTAAGTGAAGAGTACATTATATACATAGCTTCAACATTCAGGATATTGAAATCAAGTATAAGCGTAGATAACCAACAATGGATCAGGTAAAGAGCAGTCAGATTGCAAGACAGAGAATAACCAAACAGTATCAATGGGCAATGTATAGTTACGTGGCACCTGTAGTTTTATTTGTCCTATATCTGATTGATGCTAATACCTTTGGTTTAACAAAGATGTTCTTTTTTGCAATCTCTTTGATGAGTTTGATTCCTGCCGCATGTGTTGGTTTATTTTTTACAGTCAGAGGAGTAGTAATGGCATTTAAAACCAATGATTACCAGAAAAAGGATATGCCAATCTGTTGATGGGGATTATTATGGCATTTGCTGGTGTAATAGCTATCGGATTTCTTTATGTGATGGTTAACTGATTAATCCTTGTCATATGGTTTGTGTTTATTGGATCTATGCTATGTATCATGTAATGTCATGCACAGGATTCATTACTAAATTTCACTTCTTTTTATTTGCTTTGCTACTAAGCACTAAAATGTCTTTTTAGGAATGAAACTAATCCCTTCAAACAAAAGTGCGAACCTCACTTTTAAAGACATATAAACTTTACCAAAAATGGATGCCTCGCAAATCGAAAATAAAATTTCCAAAGACAAAAATATCCTTTTTGTTTTACAGAATGATCAGGATACAAATTCTGAGCTTCAGTCTTTGATCAAGACCTTTTGTGGAAAAGTGGTAAACAACCTTTCGGACGATCTGGTCGAAAGAAACGATATACGCCTTTATGTATGCGGTGATATACAAAAGCTTACCGAAAAGAAGAACCCTCTATATATTATCAAAGAACTATCTGTTCATTACGAAAATCACACAAATGAAAATGTCCGGATCATAACACTTGGCGAGGTTCCCATCATCGTTAGTAATGCGGGTGTTTATTTTAGAAACCTGTTTGCAGACGATGATTATTTTAGTAAGATCAAATCGGAACATGTGTTTCAGGAATTAACCGAGTCAAATAAGCAATCTAAGGCTCTACGAAAAGGAATTTATTTGACCAAAATCACAAAAGAAGAAAGTGAAGAGGGAAATGCCATCCTGCATTACCGACTTTTAAGATGTTCCAGTAATTTGACCGGGCCTACTGATAACTTCCGTACTACTGACCATAAAATCATCAATCTGTTAAATGATTCTGTCAGGTATGTTTTTGAGCAGGAAACTGAACTGAACCATGTGTTAGTACAGATTTATGAAAATAAGAAGAAAACAGTTGATACTGAAAAGGAGGTTAAATCAAAAATTAAAGCGCATTCTGATAAAACCAAGGATATGCCGAAAGACGGACTTATTGCCTTCTGCACTTTCTATGATAACCTTACCAGTGAACACCTGAAACGTTCAGCTACAGACAGATATGATTTGTGTTACAAACAGACAAGTGCATTAACAAGGCTTCACTTCAAATTAAAAAGCTCAGTCACGGATGATACACTGGAAAAAGAATTCAGTGTTACGTTATATCCAAACTCTGTGTTTATCATTCCACTTTCCACAAATAGATTATATACCCACGAGATCAGACCCTCTACTTTAGGTGTTGATCAAATACCGACGCGTATGGGGTATGTAGTTCGGTGTTCCAATGCAGAGGCTTTGTATATGAATGACCAGGTATATATAAAGGAAAATATAGGCCTGATTAAGCTGGAGGAAATGACCCCGGAATTACAACAGAATCTGAAGGATTCGTATTATGAGGAGAATGTATCAGAGAAACTAATTGAATATGGGAAGATTCATTTCAGCATGAACTCCGGGGACTATGAAAAACCTATTTATTAACGTCAGATAGAGGGACAATGATTGATTCTGGATTTTATAAGATAGAACTTCCTCTAGCCGGAAACCTGTTCGAGGATTTATTTCATTCTATTGAATTTGAATCTGTAGCGAAAGGCAGAATGGGTAACCACCTGGTGCGTGTGGAAGCGAAGGGTATACCCATAGTGAGAACTACTACCAAATACACAATACCTGCACATAATTTTTCTGCTATTCACCATAGTGTAGTGGAGGCAATCAACCATACCATTACAAAGGATAGTTTACATTCTATACCTCCACAGCAGTTTAACAACGCATTGATAGAAGTATATGATTGTAGTTATGCTAAAATGAACTATCATTCAGACCAATGTCTGGATTTAGCTACTGGCTCCTATATCGGCGTTTTTTCCTGTTATGCTCAACCAGACCAATTATCAGAGCAAAACATACGAAGGCTTCTGATCAAAGACAAAATAACAAACGAAGAATCTGAAATTGAATTGAATCATAATTCAGTGGTGTTGTTTTCTTCGGAGACTAACACTAAGTTTCAACATAAGATTATACTAAAGCCAACACCAAACGGAAAACCAATTGTACCAGATATTAAATGGCTAGGGATTACATTCCGAACGTCAAAGACCTATATTCAATTCAATGACAATTTACCCTATTTTGTTACGGGTGATTTACTAGAGTTAGCCAATCAGGAGCAAGAATCTGAATTTTTCAAGTTAAGAGGACAAGAGAACCGAAGCTTAGATTTTGTTTATCCCAACCTAACATACACGCTGAGTTTAGCTGACAGGATAGTTCCAATGAATAGTTAACAAAATCTGTCCTGTCTTCTTACTATTTAATAATATTAGGTCAGTTTTTTCCATCATATTCAAATTTTAAAGCCAAGATGTCTAAAAAAGTTTCTAGTATCGAAACTAAGGATAGAAATGAATTCGTCAGGATGTATCAAGAGTTGATTGATGAAGGATGGAAAGAAATAAAACATAACGTAGGTGCAGACGGAGTTCCACAACCAATGAAGATAAATGATCAGTGGGTGTTTGACCTATATGTAGCTCTTTTTGAAAAAGAAGAAAAGTGAAAAGGCAAGAGTCTGATATTAAATCAGACTCTTTTAGCTTCGCTCATGACACATAACAAAGGTATAATACTATGTTTTGATTGCATCTGTTTGCTTGTTCTTAAATTGGTATGCAATGAAAGTCTGTTAAAAGCCATCTCTGTTTCTTTTTCGAATCGCTTCTTCTGTTCTTGGAATAAAGTTTTCTCTAACATTAAATTCTGCTTCTGCCTGGACTTCTTCAATAAACGGACGTAAATTTTTGTTATAGTCCTGAAAGGCTAATGCAAAATTTCCGTTGTGTTTTTGTAATGCATCGGCCAGTGCTGTAGCTCCTTCCACTGCGAGTGAGCCTCCCATGCCTGCAGCAGGCGAAGCACAATAGGCTGCATCACCCACCAGTGCTACTCTACCTTTTGTCCATGATGGCATTTTGATCTGACAAAATTTGTCAAAATAGAAATTCGTTGAATTTGCTATCTCTTCCAACAATTCTGCTGTTCTCCAGCCTTGCCCTGTAAATTGTTGCAGAATTATTTGTCGTTGTTGCTCTGTATTACGATAGTCATAGGGAATCTCTTTTTCTGAAAGGAAGCAAAAAACGATATCCGTTTTATCCTTGTAGGCATTCAGCATATACGCCTTACCCGGCACATTATAAAATTGCATGGTGTTTGGAGTAATTAGCGATTTGTTCACGATTGATATAGAGAAGTAGGCTTCCAGAAAATGTGTATATTCTCTTTCGTCACCAAACCAGATTTTTCGTATACCCGAATGGGTGCCATCACAGCCAATTACTAAATCAAATGCTTGTTGTGATCCACTTTTAAAAGTGACTTTTATATCATCTTCTGTTTCGGTTAATGAAGTAACGCTGTTGTTAAAAATAAACTCAACATCATTTTGTACACTATCTAGTAAAATACGCACTAACTGGGTTCGTTCAATTTCGATTTCATTACTAAGATGTTTTTCATTTTTCAGCAAAAGTGAGTTCTCAGTTACATCCTCTGCATTCTTAAATTCTATCCGTTCCAGATTCAATGCATGTGATTGTAACTGCTCGAAAAGCCCCATACGTTTCACAAGATCAACTGTCTTTCCCCGAAAATCAACGGCTGTACCTCCCATTCGGGGTTCATTGGCAATTTCAACTACGGTTACTTTGTAACCCAGTTTGTTTAGCCAATACGCAGTAGAAAGTCCGGCTATACTTGCACCTGAAACTAGTACCTTTTTTTCTTTTGATGAGTTCATTGTCTGTATGATTTTAGTTGACAATGCAAAGGAACATTGTATCGCAGGGATAAGAAATGGCAATACAGAGCAGCTATTGGACTAATCGAGGTTTTTGTTTCGGAAAGCCAGCGCTGTCATCCCGGTAACCTTAGTAAATAGCCGTGAAAAATAAGGGTAGTCGTCATAGCCTAATTCTGTGGCAATTTCTTTTACTGATTTATCCGAATGAAAAAGCAAGCGCTTTGCTTCTAGTACTACCCGTTGCTGGATGTGATGTGAAACAGAATGTCCTGTTGTATTCCTGACACATTCGTTTAGGTAGGGTGTTGATATATTTAGTTCTTCAGCATAAGAAGCCGGACGTTTGGTTATGGTATAATTACGTTCCAATAGCTTCTTAAATGCTTTGGTGACACTATCAAACCGTGAAAGTTTGTCTGTTGATGTAGTGTGCTCTACATAATGTGACGCAACCAATGCCACTAATACATTGCAACTATCTTTCAATAATGAGTGATAGAGTTTATCTCTTTTCTGTTCAGTGAATTTTATGCTAAGTGCTACAGCCTCAGAAATAACTGAAAACGTTTCTTTCTCTAATAGCAATGGTTTTGTAGGGGTGATGTCTTCCAGCAATGTTAGGTACACAGGATTCAGATTTTCATTACTGATTGACCAACTGCTAACGGTTACATTGTCAAATGCCAGTATACGATGTACCTGGTTTGGATGCATGTAGATAATAGATGGAGATTTAATGGTATACTCTTGAAAATCGATTTCAATGGAAACAGATCCTTCTTCAAGCAAGAAAAACGAATGACTATCCTCACGGTGTGACTGAGTTGCTTTTTCAATTTCTATAGTACCAAAATCCTGGAAAGATATCTTCTCAATAGCAACCCCTTCACCGAAGTCGGTTCCCATAGAGTTTACTGGAATGGATTTTATTTTTTTAGTTGTCATCTTCTGAAGTTACTGGGTAAAGATAGTTTTTAATGAATGAATAAGGTTTGGCAAACTAATAAATGCAGCCTGAAAATTCTCCTATAGGCGATTACAACAAGTAACTGTCCTTCCAAATGGGCACAATCCGCAAAAAGAATACAACTACCCTGAATTAGTATTATATCCCACTACCCTTTTTACAAGACCTTTACATCATAATTAAAACCTCAAAAAAATGAAAAAGACAATCTTAATTACGGGTGCAAGCAGTGGTATTGGAAAAGAAACTGCAAAACTATTTCAGTCAAAAGGATGGAATGTGATCGCTACATTGCGTACTCCTGAAAACGAAACAGAACTGACAACGTTAGACAATATATTGGTTACTAAACTGGATGTGCTGGATATACATTCTATCGAAAATGCAGTCAATGAGGGCGTCCGAAAATTTGGCAAAATAGATGTATTGTTAAACAATGCAGGTTATGGTGCATACGGTCCTCTGGAGTCTTTTTCAAGGGAAAGAATCATTCGTCAGTTTAACACCAATGTAATTGGGCTGTTAGATGTGACAAAGGCACTTCTCCCCCATTTTCGCCAAAACAAAAGTGGTGTCATCATTAATATCTCGTCTATTGGTGGTAAAATGAGCTTCCCGTTTGGTGCTTTGTATCATGGAACCAAGTTTGCTGTAGAAGGTATATCTGAATCATTGAGTTATGAAGTTGAAGAGTTTGGTGGGAAAGTAAAAATCGTTGAGCCAGGTGCTATTGCTACTGATTTTTCAGGGCGTTCGTTTGACTTTAGCAATGAGGCAAGCCTTACCGAATATCAACCTTTAGTTGAAAAAACATTGGCAGGAATGGCAATTTTATTTCAAAACCCTTCATCGGCCAGTGTGGTCGCCAATGTAATTTATGAAGCGGCTACAGATGGAACTGATCAGTTGCGATACACAGCTGGAGAGGATGCTAAAGTGATGATCTCAAACAGGAGCCAATTAGATGATAAAGCCTTTAGAGAAGCTGTGAAAACCCAATTTGGATTTTGATTTTTACATGTAGGGAAAGGAGCCACATAGTAAGATATCCATAGCTCCTGTCCCTACATTTTATACTAAGAGGTTCTTTGAAAATTGTGGTAGTCTGACTTTTACCAAAAAAGAGAATATATTTATATCATCTATCTACAATCAGTACCGATACTTTATGAATCAGTTTTTCCATTTACAAACCATTTCTGATTTACTCAAATTATTCGAGTTAAATCAGACTCTCAAGCATCCTTTGATAGCTGTTGTAGATCTCAGTAACTTACCTGAACATGTACATGATAAGAAGAAAATTTCATCTGATTTTTATGCGGTTATGTTCAAAAATTATAGCAAAAATAATATAAAGTATGGACGTAAAACTGTTGATTTTCAAGAGGGCAATCTGATTTGTATGGCTCCTAACCAAGTCATAGAAATGGATGATGATATTGAAGTATCTGCAACTATGATGGGTTGGGGATTATATTTTCATCCTGATTTAATTCGGGCTACTTCTTTGAATGACAAGATGAAGGATTATAGCTTTTTCTCTTACGAAATATCAGAGTCCCTTCATCTGTCCGAAAAGGAAAAACAGACTTTATATGATTGTGTAGTAAAAATTGAATCTGAATTACAGGAAAATATTGATGTCCATAGCCAGGCCATCATTGTGTCCACAATTGAATTACTCTTAAATTATTGTTCCCGGTTTTATGGAAGACAGTTTATAACTCGAAGAAACTCCAATAATATTGTAGTTGTTCAAATCGAAAAGATTTTGAGTGAATACTTTAAGGGTAATAGCATAAGTGAAAAGGGTTTGCCGACAGTAAAATACCTGGCAGATCAGGTAAATTTATCTCCAGGTTATCTGAGTGATCTATTGAAAAAAGAAACAGGAAAAAACACTCAGGACCACATACATTTTTATCTGATTGAGGAAGCCAAAAACAGTCTGCTAAGTACTAATAAATCTGTTGGTGAGATAGCCTATGCACTGGGATTTGATTATCCTCAGTATTTCAATAAACTCTTCAAGCAAAAAACTGGCAAAACACCTATAGAGTTTAGGAGTATGAATTGAAAGGAGTCAATCTCCTTTGTTTTGGGTGCTTTAGTGTTTCTTTGCTTTGTCAATTTCTAATCGTTTCATAAACATCTTTGCAATATTGTTTTGAATAAGCCTACTATACTTTTTAGGTAAAGGTTTACCATTCCAGTAAGTAAATACCAAGCCATGCCCCCAGAAATAATCAGCAATAGCTATTAGGCCATAATCTTTAGAGAAAACGTACGCCTGCCCATTGTTTGTTGAAGAATGAGGTCTTTCATATTTATATACCTTAACAGACTTATATACCTTGTCTTCATAAATGTCTACTAATGAATAGCTAGTATATTCTGGCTCGTTGTTCTCAAAACTTACTATTTGATCAATAAACTGCAAGGAGTCATTCCTAAGATCAAAAGTAAAATATGTCATTGTACTACTATCTATAACCGGAGGCTTCCAGTAATAGGTGAGCTTTACCTGTGAACCACTTTTTTGGCAGATCAACATAGGGTTATATCTACTTGTATCAGATTTAATTACTTCTCCTGCCAGTATCTGCTTAAACTCTAGTCTAATAGTATCTACATGCTTATGAGAATACCTGCCAGAAACATAGTTACAACAGGTGAAGATTAGTAGACAGTTAACTACCATGCATACTTTATTAAACATAATTTTATAAATGAGTTCCCTCAAAAGCTTTATTGGCTGTCTGTAATTTATTATATAGAATATTTACCTTTATTCCTATGGAGAGTTATTTAAAGAAAAGGATAGTACTGGATGACCTAAGGAAACTAGGTTTTACTAATATTACTCAGTTTATTGAGTTTTTTAGTAAGAAATTAGACGTTTATATTGAATTATTGGACTTAGACGATTATGGATATCAGATTAAGTTTGATATAAGTGATAAATATAAAAATCAGTTTTTACTTGATTTCAACAAAGTCTATCAGGTACGAGTAGAAAATGTCATCTCTCAAAGGTTTGCAAAGTAGAGAATCAACTTTTCGGAGATTAACAGACAAGATGATTATATCAGTCTCTAACCAATCCTGCAACAAATAATAAGATTACACCAATCATCATTACACCAAAACCATACTCAATCTTAATTCCATCAATCATACTATCTGCCAAGCTAGGAAGAGGATGACTCACTAACTTTACTTGCATTTCACTTCGTAAGTCATCTATAGCATACTGGAAATTTACATAGGTATATCCTATTACTATGGTAGCTGATAGTGCCGTTGCACTCTGAAACAAATTCTCTTTTAGTATAGCCAGAACCAACGCAGTCATAGCAATCGCTGCTATAACTACTCCATAACCTAAACCATTCTGAAAGTAATTAATACTGCCATAAAGGGGAACTTTAAGAATAGGCATAAAGGTACTCACGAAGAGTAATAGAGATCCGATAACTCCAAGTAGTGGGGCAGTTTTCATAGGGAAAAGCTTTGATACTAAACTATTTCGGAAAAATACTGCTTGATGTGGATGATTTCTACTACTTAGGCTAGAAACGGGGAAAATGCCCTGCGGATACGGGAAAAATACCCCCTTTCGCATGTACGTGGTAGAGTGATAGTAATACAGCTAAACTACCTTGCTTTTAATGCATGGCAAAGTTTAGCCAATGTATACTAAGAAGAGACAAGAAGATTTTTTGCTAAAGCCAAATTATGTATTGCGGTACTGAGAAGGTGACAATTGTAATTGTCGCTTAATGAACGTACTGAAATGAGTAGGACCTTCAAAGCCAAGTGCATAAGCAATATCTGATATAGGCCAGGATGTATGCTTCAACATGATTTTGGCTTCCTGCAACAATCGCTGCATAATGATCTCAGAGGTAGTTTTTGCGGTAACTTCCTTTACAGATTTATTTAGATGGTTGACATGCACTGCCATCTGATTCGCAAAGTCAGATGCCGAACGGAGTTGTATTTCTGAAGATGTACTTTCGAGAGGAAACTGCCGTTCAAGGAGTTCTAAAAACAATGAGGTAATTCTGCTGGCGGCCGTTACCTTTTCTGGAATAGTATTGATTGCCGGACGCATTTTAATGGCACTATGAATCAATTGGAGTATCAGTGTTCTGATAGCATCGTCCTTAAATTCAAACTGACCATTTTTCTCATTTAGTATTTGCTCAAAAATGGCCTTAATAGTTGAAAGTTCTTCTGTGGTCAGTTCATATACAGGAAATCCTCCTGGTTTGAAAACCGGATATTCCTTTATTCTGCCAAAGCGTTCAAAAAAAGCTTCATTAAAAATACAACTAAATCCTTGTTGGTTTGGCGTAAGAGGTTCCCAGTTATAAGGGATTTGTGGATTGGCAAATAATAGCCCATGTTCACGTACTTCGAAGGTCTTATCTGCATAGTGTATACGGCTGTTTCCTGTAATAATGCAGATCTTGAAATAATCCTTACGGCCAAAAGGAACTTGTATGTCTTCAATATCCGGATCACCTATACGAAAGATATTAAAGTGGGCGGCATTCCTGTCTACCTCAGCAGCAGACAAAAATGGACGATTTGCATAATATTCTTCTATTGTTTCTGGTTTAGCCAATTTGTCCTTCAGATTTTGATTTGAAAAGATTCTTTTCAGAAGGACAAAATTACGCAAATATTTCATGTGAGGGAATGCGAGGTTGTGCGATATTGTATTTGGTTAGGCAAAGATATACTGGGTGGAGGTTATAGATTCACCTTCACCCAGTTTGCATAAAACAGACATTATGCATGACTGCCTTCAACAAAACTTGCGAGTGGGGCATTGATAGCTTCAAGTGCTACCATAGGATTCCAGAAGTCTACATATTTGACGATTTCTCCATCCTCATTGGTTGTCACCACTGAAATATATTTCTGATTGTAAGGCTTGCCTGTAGAAATGGCATGACCACTACTGGTAAACTCTGCAATGACAAGTGTAGGATCTTCAGTTCCATGAAAATGCAGGTTCTCGAACTGTACCTTAAAATGTTCAGGGAAGTTCTGCATATACTCATATAAGGCTTGCTTTCCTTCTACATGTTTGGGAAAATCGGCTGGACCATAAGGAAATTCTAATATACCATCATTGGTAAATAAGTCTACCCATTCAGTAATTCTTCCTGAAGACAGGTATTCCAGGTGATTTTTAAAAGCTTGTTGTGCAAGAGTTCTGATTTGTTCTTTCGTTTTCATGATAGTTACTTTTTGTATGTTTTGTTGTTATTTGTGATACAAAAGTAGTATGAGAACGACCCCAACCGTTATGAAAAATCAAGCAGGTATTTCTAAAAATCAATCAATTTTTAAATTGCCCTATTTTTTATGCTGTCAGGAGGCTTTTTGCCTCAGTGTTGGGATATGAAAGAGGAAGAGGAAATATGGAGAAAACTCAAATCCAGTTGTATGTTGCTTTATAAATATGATTATGTAAGTTACTGCACATATCAGCTATCCAATATATGCAGCAACTATTCTATTCCTACTTATGACTTGATAAAGTTCAGAATATCAGCATTTATAGTTGCTGCTTCTGTTGTAGGCATTCCATGAGGGAAACCTGGATAAGTGATTAGTTTACCATGTTTCAGCAACTTGGCAGCTAGTAAAGCAGTGGTTTGGTAAGGAACAATCTGGTCATCTTCTCCATGCAATACCAAAACAGGAACATCTACATTTTTAAGATCTTCTGTGAAGTCAGTCTCAGAGAAAGCTTTTACACATTCATAATGAGCCAGGATACTGCCTGACATACCTTGTCTCCACCAGTTTAAGCGAATGCCGTCTTTTTCTACTGCTCCTTCCCGGTTATATCCATAGAATGGTAACGTTAGATCTCTGAAAAATTGTTGTCTGTTGGTAGCAGTCTGCAGACGAATATCATCAAAAACATTCATCGGAACACCATCCGGATTTTGAGGACTTTTTACCATACTAGGTGTTACCGCGCTCACTAAGACAGCTTTGGCAACCCGACCTTTGCCATATTTATTCACATAGCGAATTACTTCTCCTCCACCAGTTGAATGACCTACGTGTATCGCGTTTTTCAAATCCAACGCTTCTACCAGCTGCGCTACATCTGAAGCATATGTGTCCATCTCATGTCCGGCTGTAGTTTGAGTAGAACGTCCGTGACCTCTTCTATCATGTGCAATTACCCGGAAACCTTGCTTGAAGAAGAAGAACATTTGTGCATCCCAGTCATCACTTGACAATGGCCAGCCGTGGTGAAAAACGATAGGTTGACCAGTACCCCAGTCTTTGTAATACAATTCTGTTCCGTCTTTTAATTTTAGTGTACTCATTGTAATGAATTGGTTAAATGGTTAAGAAAAAAATATATTTGATAAGGGTACTTGATTCATAGTGAAGTAAACACGTCTTAGAAAATAAGTATTATAAAAGAGACTAGTCTGATACCATTATGACTGGCAACGGCGTCACTTGTTGTTACAGATACAACCTGAATACATCGCATATTTATAGTACACCCTCTTACTATCCAATAGAATAGCTAAATCCAGACCATAATTACAATTGCTTGACTATCAGCAAATTGTCTTAGAAGACCGAAAAAATGGTTTACGGTATTTCGTAAATTTATTAGACTATTTACTTATTCTCTTATATGGAATGCTAAAAATCAGCCTGAATGAAGTATACTACCGGTTGTCAGGTTTCGTCATGAGAATAAGCACTTTTACCAGAGGCATAGAATATGCCGGACCAAAATAACAAAAATTGAACAAATGCCTTATGCTAGGTGTATTTTTATTGATCTGGTCAAAATAGTCAGATAAAGTATTGTTCAAGATGTAGATTCAAACTAAATGAGCAATTGAGAGGAATTGTCAAAATTCAAAGATCTTATTCAGTTCTATAATGTGTTTTCCTGGAGGGAGAACTTTGGGCGCTTTTGCCAGTTTCTCTGCCAGCACAGAGGTGGATAATGGACGAAATTTCCGAATCATTCCTACCTTGTTCACAAAGTGTAAAACATTCGCTATAATACGTTCACTTGGCCGGTCTGTGTTTTTACGTAGTAGCATCCCGGGTTTAAAAATAATGTACTGCTCAAAGGCAAGGCTGGCAATCTTCTCTTCCAGTTCTCCTTTCATTTTAGAATAAAATACGTTACTGGATGGAGAGGCACCGTAGGCAGAAAGTAAAACAGCTTTAGGGATGCCGTTCTTTTTCGCTAGTTCAGCAAATGTTGCAGGAATCGTATAATCAATATGCCATTGTTTTTCTTTGGAACCTGCATCTTTCAGTGTAGTTCCCAGGCAAGAAAACCACACATCTCCCTGAATAGAACCAGCTACTTCTTCCAGTTTATCAAAATCAGTGAGGATCTCGGATAATTTAGGATTTGTTATTCCGATGGGACGACGTACAAATACTACTACTTCTGTATAGGCAGTATCTTGCATAAGGATATTGACAAGATCTTTTCCTGTCGCCCCTGTGGCGCCGATAATCAGTGCTTTCATGTTTCTAGTTATTTAATAGTTCAAATTATATGTTGCCACAATAATTGTTCTACCAATTGTTCTACCACAAGTACAAAAATTCAAACGTAAAAGTTATAATACTTTGGAAAGCAGGTAAACCGTCAGAAACGTAGTGATACCCATAAGGATAGTTGCAACGGAATAACTTCGTAACATAGTACGCATATCCAAGCCAGAGAATTTTGCAATTACCCAGAAGTATGCATCATTAGCATGAGAAATCATCATAGACCCACTCCCCATAGCAAGTACACAAAGTACTCGGTCTGTTTCGCTGGAAAGGTGTAGTGCAGGTAATAATGGCAAAACAATAGAAGCTGCTGTAATAATGGCAACTGTAGATGAACCCTGAGCTGTCTTTAAAAGGGCAGTAAGCAAAAAAGGAAAAAGTAATCCTATGTTACCTAATACTATCGATTCGCTAAAGTATTCTCCTATTTTCGTAGCTGTTAAAATGGCACCAAAAGCCCCTCCCATTCCAATGATCACCAATATCTCTCCTGCTTTCTCAGTTGCTTTATGTAATAGTTCAGCCAGTTCACTCTTCAGCCAGTTTCGTTTAGCTGCAAATGCAAGCATTATTCCGAGTAGTAATGCAATGACTGGATTGCCTGAATAAGAAAGAGCCCTTAGCCAGCTAGAGGATGCTAAGAGTTGTGTGCTTAAAAATGGCCTGACACCAATTAGAAGTATAGGGATAAAAACAGGGAGACAGGCTACAAAAAGAGAAGGTTGATTGGTAGGTTTTTCCTTTACATTATTTAGGGGCTCTTCTGTGAGAGAAACTGATCGTTTACCTGAATAAATAGCCCATATATTACCAACAATCATAGCTGGAATAGCTACCGGAATGCCTATCAATAGCAATTTACCAAAGTCAGCTCCAAGAGTAGCAGCGGCGGCAGCACTACCTGGATGAGGAGGTATCAGACAGTGAACAGAATACAAACCAGTAGCTAAAGAAACAGATAATACTGAGATTGGAACTCCGGCACGTTTAGCCATGGAATGATTGAGTCCACTCAATACAATATAACCAGAGTCACAGAATATAGGCAAGCCTACAATGAAGCCTGTAATACTCATAGCCAAGGATGCAAAGCGATTGCCCATCTTTTGTAAAAGGAAGGTCGCCATCACTGTAGTACTACCTGTATGTTCCAATACTAATCCCAGTGTAGTACCCAGCACGATAATTAATCCCAACGATTTTAATATATTCCCAAATCCATCCTTGATTACTGTAATAGTTTCATCTAAGGACATATTGGCTCCTAGTCCAACAACCAGACATGCCAGGAATAAGGAAAAAAAAGCAGGTACTTTGTAGCGTGTTGTAAGTAAGACAATCAAACCGATTCCCACAATGAGTAATACAGTGAGATACGGTAACGAATGCATCATCAGGTTTTGTAGTTAGCAGTCTTGGATAGATAAGATTGTGTATTAAAGAAACAAGAATACCACTTACAAAGCAAATAGTTGATTACCAAATCAATAAACTTGTTCATTTAACAACTTACCAGACTTATAATCGTATGGGCAGGGTATGAATGTGCTTACCTGTTGCTGCAAATATCGCATTGGCAAGCGCAGGTGCAATAGGTGGTACTCCAGGTTCTCCAACTCCCCCCATCGTTTCTGTGCTGTTGGCAATATACACCTCAATCTTGGGTGTTTCACTCATTCGGAGTATTGGGTAGTCGTGGAAATTACTTTGTTTTACTCTCCCTTTTTCAAGTGTTATCTCACCATATAATGCAGCCGTGAGGCCATAAATGATACCACTCTCCATTTGGGCACATACTCCGTCCGGATTCACTGCCAATCCACAGTCAATGGCACATACAACCCGATGTATCCTGATTTGGTGATCTTGTATTGATAGTTCCACTATCTGGCAAACACAACTCCCCATAGCTGCATGTAGTGCTACACCCCGAAAAACACCTTTAGGTGGTGAGGTATGCCATCCTACTTTTTCAGCAGCCAGGTTAAGGGCATTTAGGTGACGAGGATAATTTTTTAGTAACATGTGTCTATACACAACAGGGTCCTTTGAGGTACGTGCTGCCAGTTGGTCAATCAGAGTTTCCATAACAAAAGCCGTATGGGTGTTGCCAACTGAACGCCAGGGAAGCACAGGTACACCTAGTTGGGTTGTATGTAATTCAATGGAATGATTGGGGGTTATTTCCAGATAGGGAGAACCGTTTACGCCATCTACTGAACTGTAATCAATACCTTTAGGAGCAATCCATGATTCCAGAGGTGTATTGACAAATAGAGATTGACCCACGATGCTGTGGTTCCAGGTGAGAGGGTTCCCCACCTCGTCTGCTTCAATATGTACCTTATGTAAATACATAGGTCTGTAGTAACCACCTTGAATGTCATCTTCCCGTGACCAGACCAGTTTGATAAATTGACCACTTACTTGAGCGATCTGTACTGCTTCCATGACCCAGTCACCCTGAAAAGAACCTCGCCTACCAAAACTGCCTCCAAGAAAAGGTGTTTGAAACAAAACCTGTTCAGGGGAAAGCTTTAAAAATGTGGCGATTTCCTGCTGATGTAACAAAGGTGATTGAGTGCCTGTCCATACTTCACAGAGATTGTCTTGTATCTGCACTGTGCAATTTAGTGGCTCCATAGGAGAATGGGACAGATACGGAAATACATAGTCTACATCAATAACATGCTTTGCTTTTGGAAATATAGTTTTACTCTCCTTCTGAACAACCACTTTCCCCTTGGTTTTTGCTAGTTTTCTATAGCTGTCTACAAGGCGAGAACTAGAAATTTCTTCATTGGGGCCAAGATCCCACTCAATCTTGAGAGTTTCTTTTGCTTTTTGGGCTGTCCAGTAATTAGTAGCAAGGACTGCAATGCCTGTAGGTATCTGGAATACTCCATGTACTCCCTGCATAGCTTTTGCCATATCTGCATTAAAGGACTTGACTTTACCTCCAAAAGCGGGTGCATGAGCTACCACTGCTGTGAGCAGGTTAGGAAATTGCATATCCATGCCGAATTTCGCCTGCCCGTTTACTTTGATAGGAGCATCCAGCCGTTTTTGAGGTTTGCCAATATACTTCCATTCATTGGGAGGACGCAACTGAACAGATGATGGAATAGGTAACTTGGATGCCTCTACTGTTAACTGACCATAGCTAACCCGTTTTGTTCCTGAAATAACATATCCATTTTCTGTTTTACAGGATGCAGGTTGTACTCCCCATTTTTGGGCTGCTGCCTGTATAAGCATAATGCGAGCTGTAGCTCCCGCTTGTCTGTATCGGTCAAATTCGGAAGTAGTTGAGCTAGAACCTCCTGTGCTTTGTTCAACAGGAGGCAGTTGAAAATCTTCTTTTTTACCAGGTGGGCTGTGAGTAATCTGTATGTTTTTCCAATCGCAATCCAGTTCTTCCGCAATAAGCATAGGTAAGGTAGTCCATATACCTTGCCCCATTTCTACCTTGGATAAAATGATATGTATAGAGTTATCTTCATCAATACGGAGGAAAGCATGCGGAGAAAATGCAGAAGGTGATGTATAGTTTTTAATTGTGGGAGGCAATAATATGGATATTAGTAGTCCTCCACCTGCCAGGGTACTTACTTTCAGAAAATCTCTCCGGTTTAACTGATTCTTTTTCTTCATACGTTAGCTTACAACTGTAATACAGCATAAGAAAGCCAGAAAGAAAAGAATGCACAAAAAAGAATGACAACCTGAGTGAAATACTTGATCACCTACATTGACTCATACAGCAGTTACTGAGAAGTCTTTTACCAGTTTAAATGACCAGTAGGTGTCGGAGGGTGTACACGCACATAATCCAGACTTTGGAGAAAATATTTTTTTGTTTTCTTATCCAGATGGTCTATCCAGACAGGATTCGTTTTGATTTCTCCTTTAAAATACTGAATAACTGCCATGGCATAAGCAATAACTTGAGGAGGTAGATAACCTTGTTTACCAATTCGCCAACTGGAAGAGCTTACTTGGTAAATTGTTGCATTATCACTAAGAAATATTCCAAAGCCATAGGCTACAGCAGTTAAATCTGTCAGATACTCATTCTCTTTTTCGTCTGAATACCCAATATCGTGTAAGCCTATCAGTACATGGTGACTAAGCTCATGAGCCATAACAGCAATTAAAGAAGCTGGGTTATCAAGTTGCTTCTTTTCTATGGTGATGGCTTCCCCATCTTCATCTCCAAAATACAGTCCTCCTATCCCTTTTTCGCCTTTCTCAATAGCTGTAAGCAATCCATTACCAAAATCCAGCTGATCGTTGATAAAGTCCAGCTGAATGTGCGATATATTTATGCTGCATAACTCCCCTATACGTGCCAACACGTAGAAGGCATCGTCTTGCTTGCCTGTAAATTTCCAGTCAAAGAAATCCTTTGTTGGCAAAATAGTCGGAAAGTGTGCCAGTTCAACCAGGTTGCGATCGAGCCAATCCAGATTGTTTTCGATCCACTCTTTATCTTCTGGTGTAACCGGACAACTAAGTTCTTGTTTCTTCTTCCAGAACATACAATGTGTGTTAATAGCTAGCAAAGAGTATATATTCTGCCAGATTTCCAATAGTATTTGCTTTCCAATATTACATAGACAGGTAGAGTAAGGAAATTAAATGGTCAAAAGTTACCTCTCTAAATACTTATCTACAACATCTTACTAGCAAGTGCAATCCTTTGTATAATAATAGTCTGCTTTAGATAGGAATTTATATGGTGGTATTACAGTAATTTTGCAGTAACATTTGATTCATATTGAGAGTAATTTTGGTTATTTAATATTATGTTTTTGTTTATTTTAAGTTTTTGCGGGCTTAATATTAATTTATTGTTAACAGAGTGGTAGGATTTATAAGTACATGTACTTATAAATTAACATTAACAAAACATTGCAGTTATTACCAGGTAATATTTGAAGTTTAGTTTTGTAGAATAAAACCTCCATTGAAACATTTCTGCTCTAATTAAACTACATGCGTTGCTATTACGTATTTGTTAAGCTTCTTCTCCTGCAAGGATTTATATTAAGTTTTCATAATATATCTAGCCAGGCACAATCTGCTCACTACAACATAAACCAGATGTTTTGGAGTGAAACCAATATTTCTGGGTCTATCAGCAGAAAAGTCCGTCTCCAGTTAGATTATCAATATCGGACCCAAGGTATCTCTGATGATCTGGAGTCTCAAAGAGTAAGTAATCAGGTCTCAGATACACGTACAGGCTTGTTCACCCATGCTTATCAGCAAGTATTTCGTCCATGGATAGCATATCAGGCTAGTAAATATTTTCGAGTTTCATTGTCACCTGTGGGTTGGTGGGGTACATGGCGTCCTACTGCTGATAACAAAACTACTTTTGAACCAGAACTACGTACTACCACTCAGGTACTATTTTCTTATCCTTTGGGGCGAGTGATATTTGAACAACGTTTTCGATATGAGTTTCGCTTCTTTGGAAATAGACTTCTCACGGATGGGTCTCAGGGGAAAGATTATTATTCTAATTTGTGGGATAATACAACACGTAAAGGAAGATTACGTTATATGACACGGATATTTGTGCCTCTTAACCAACCTCAAATGAAAGAAAAAACGCTGTACCTGGCTGCTAGTGATGAGATTATGATTGGTATGGGCTCTAATGTCATTCACGAGAAAATATTTGACCAGAACCGGCTGTACGTTGGCTTGGGCTATAAGTTTACTCCTCAGTTCCGATTGGAGGCAGGTTATGTAAATCAGTTTCAACCTCAGAAACGCCTCGCTGATGGATCTAAAAACTCAGATATAAATAATGTGCTACAGGTTTTTATTGTGATTGATGACATCAACAAGATCTTGAAGAACTTATAGTTTGTTATAAGCGAAGGCTATCCTGAAGAATATTGTCTGTGCCCATCCGAGCAATATGTACTAAATATAGGAAAGTCTTATGCCTATATTTTATTCATATAAGAGGTCTTATTTACAAATCGGCTTTAAAGAAGCATTTTTTTACAATTAGAATGACCAATGTATAAAAAGAAAGCCCACTATGATATTTACAGTGGGCTTTCTTTTTGATAGTTACTTTATTTCTTTTTGGTATCCTTTTCCTCTTTTTTGGTAGCAATCAGATCATTGGAATTGAGCTTTTTGGCAATCACGTTATAGGGTCCTGATACTACTTCATCTCCCTCTTTTAACCCTTTTACAATCTCAATGTTATCATAATCACTAATACCTGTTGTTACTTCTTTCAACTCCGCCTTACCATTGTTATTTACAAAAACAACTTCTTTAAGTTCCTGAGTGGCTGCGGGTTTTGGAGCTGCTTCTGTGTTGTTATTATTATTGTTGTTATCATTATTGGAAGCCGTAGAAGGTGCTGCCTTACCATCAGGAGTACGTGTAGTTACGGCTGCCAGTGGTACAGATAAAACCCCTGATTTGCGTGCTGTCAATACTTCAACAGATGCCGTCATGCCAGGGCGGAAAGGCGATAATTTGCTTTTTGTATTCATCAACTCTTTGTAAGAATCCTGAAGAATCCGCACTTTCACCTGAAATTCTGTTACAGCATCAGTTGATGTCGATTGTGTTGTAGAAGAGGCCATACCATTGGCAGTATTGGCGATTTCTGTTACAATACCTTTAAACTTCTTCTTCAAACTTGTATAGGAGTCTACTTCTATAATAGCGGTATCTCCTAAGTGTACACGCACAATATCATTCTCATTTACATCTGCCTGTACTTCCATATTATTCAGGTTCGCAATACGCAGCATTTCTGTACCAGCCATTTGAGATGTACCAACCACACGTTCACCCAGTTCCACATCCAGCTTAGAGATAGTACCACTTACCGGAGCATAGATGGTTGTTTTACGAAGGTTTTCCTGAGCATCCCGTAATCCTGCTTCTGCACTTTGTACCAGGTATCTGGCAGCTGAAATTTGTTCTTCTGCTGCTTTTACATCTTCGACAGCGGCTTTGTAGTTGGTTTCGGCTGTTACCCAATCTGTATTGGAAATAACATTTTGTTCAAATAGCCCTTTGTTTCTTTTGTACTCAATTTCTGCTTTTGCTAATTGAACCTTAGCTCGGGATAATTGTACATTGAATTGTGACAAACTTGCTTTGTTGTTATTAACAGTAGCTCGTGCACGGTCAACAGCCGAAATATAGTTATCCGGACGTATTCTAACCAGTAATTGTCCTTTTACTACAGAATCTCCTTCATTGACAGTGAGTTCTATGATCTCTCCTGAAACGTCAGGACTAATCTTTACCTCTACTTCCGGTTGAACTTTTCCAGAGGCACTTACCTTCTCAATGATTTCAGTTTTCTTAACTTTGGCGAGTTCTACTTCCGTTGGTTTTTCTTTGCCAATCCATCCGGCTTTTTTGCCAACAAAAGCAAACACCAGAAGTAATACAACTACCGAAACAAGAATAATTAACAAGCGATTTGTTTTCTTCTTTGCCATTGAGGTACAGATAAAAGGTAAGTATGGTAAACGATTTAATATATTTTGTAAAGGATCAATTATTGACTCTTTTTATTCAAAGGTAAGCGGTTTGTTTTGATAGAAATCAAGTATTTTCACACGAAAATAATAGGTATATTTAGAGTTGATCAAATTAGCCTGAGCTCTTGCCAGATTGTTTTTTGACGTATTATAGTCTAATGAATTGGCAAGGCCTGCACTAAAACGAGCTTCGTTTGATTTAAACGAAAGATCCTGAGCAGCTACCTGGTCTCTGTTTGCCTGATACTGTGATGCAGCAGCACGGAGGTCATTGTAGGCCTGTTCAATGTTCTGACGTAGGGTTACACGGGTACTTTGTGCATCAAGTTCATAAGACTTACGTTGTACTATTGTCTTGCTGATATTGTTCCGATATTGCCAGCCATTGATAATTGGAATAGATAAACTAAAACCTACATACTGACCTAAGTTATCACTTATTTGTGAGCCAAAACTATATTTCTCCTGATTATAGGTTGTTGATTTTTGAATAGAAGTTACAGTATAAGGTACTCCATCTACAGTAACATTACCTATTGTAGGATATACTTCTCCTGTTTTAACATATTTGGATTGACCACTTGAGTAGTACGTATTCAACCCTGCAGACAAATATAATCGAGGGAATAAATACCCACGTGCAGACATAATCGAATACTTACTGCTTTCAACACGAATGTCTGCTGCTTTAACACTAGGTTGAGTTCTAAGCGCTTCATCATAAATGTTAGCAGCTGTTTGTGGATATGGATTGATAGTTGGATCTGGAAGCTCAATCTTTTCAACTTCAAAGTTATCCTGTGCTGGAAGATTCATCGCCTGCATCAGATTTAACTTTGCTAATCGAAGGTTATTTTCGGCAGTAGTTAAACTTAGTTGATCATTCGCTAATTGAGCTTGCAGATCAAAAAGGTTAGTTTGTGGAAGTGAGCCTGCCTTCACCAGTTTATCCGTACGCTCCACTTGTAAACGACTTACTTCAAGCTGGCTGGTTGCTGCTGCAACTAACTCCTGATTTTGCAACACTTGTAAATAATACAAGGCTACATTAAGACTTACATTGTATTTGGATTGTTCAATGTCTTCCTGGGTTGCCTGATACAATCGTTGATTTTGTTTGTATGCATGTATCTGTTGCCCACCCTGAAATAAGAGAACGTTACCAGAGATACCATAATTACCTGTTTGTGTAGTCTGATTAACGAATTGGTTGGTTGTTGGATCAACATATCGACCAAAGTTCCATTGAAGAGATCCATTACCGGTTATAGTCGGTAAGAATGCCATTTTAGATTGGAAGTATGTTACCTCACTGGTTCTTGCCTGAAGTTCACTTTTCTTAATTGTGATGCTATTTTGCATAGCATAATCCACAGCTTCACGCAATGACCAGATGTCATCGTTGTTGATCTGTTTTTGAGCTTGACTTTGGGCTTGTATGCTGTTTATACTTAAGGCTAGTAAGCCAGTTAAAGCAGCTTTTTTTAACGTTTTCATAGGTAAAGTTTTCAGAGATTTCATAAAGATGATAGTTTTGGTGTCCGGAAGCTATTTTCCTAAGTTTATGCCAAAATCGTATTTTATTGATTGTCAGTTGTTTGTGTCGAACTAGTTGTTCATAATTGAACACATGTGTTCGTTTCCGGACATTCTCTGCCAGTAAAAAAGTTTGATTTTTTCTGTAGGGACTTGAGCAATATTACGTATATGCAGGTTTTGTCTGAAAAAAATAATGATAAATGGTGAAATGATTCCATGAAGGCAGTATTTAATTTTACGATGGTTGAGATGGATAATTTATCGGAGTATCTGGACAACAGAGCTTTCCGGTATGGAGATGGTTTGTTTGAAACAATAATTGTTCAGAATAAAAGAATTCCTTTTTTAAAAGATCATTATGAGAGGCTTCTGAATGGAATGAAGATACTTCAGATGAATGTACCTGCGGACTTTTCTCTGGATTATCTGCAAAGGGAGATTATGCAATTATGTAAACTTGTCGGATTGTCTGATGATGCCCGATTGCGGCTTCAGATATGGCGAAAGCCTGGAGGTTTATATACTCCAGAATCAAATGACATTGATTTTTTACTAACCGCCTTTCCTTTTATACGGCCTCATGTTTCTATAAAGAACAGGCTTATCTTTTATGAAGATATCCGGTTACATCATTCTATTCTGTCACCTTACAAAACAAGTTCTGCCTTACCCTATGTGATGGCTGGCATTGCCCGTAAAAGTGCAGGTGTAGATGATGTTATTCTGATGGATGTATATGGACATATAGCAGAATGTGTAGCTTCCAATATTTTCTGGATTAAGGAAAATGTTTTGTATACACCTAGTTTGGAGAGTGGATGTATTGCGGGGATTATAAGAAAAGCTATTCTGAGAGAAGCTGCTTTGATGTTTTCAGAAGTAAAGGAAGACTTATTTCACAAAGAAGTCTTATTCACTGCTGATACTATTTTTACCTGTAATGTTGCAGGCATTCAATTAGTAAAAGAAATCAATGGAGTATCTTTTCATACAGACACTCCATTAACAGATTGGTTTGTGGGATTATTATCGGGTAATCGGTAAAATTTCCGAGTCTAATGTAAGATTTCCCGTCCGATTACCATTTTCTGTATCTCACTGGTACCCTCACCAATAGTACAAAGTTTGGCGTCCCGGTAATACTTTTCAACAGGAAAATCTTTAGTATATCCATACCCTCCAAAGATCTGGACTGCTTCATTCGCAACTTTTACAGCAACTTCTGACGTATAATACTTGGCCATGGCAGAAGCCTTGGATACAGGTAACTTTCGATCTTTCAGATCTGCAGCCTGATAAGTTAAGAGACGGGCTGCCTCGATTTGAGTTGCCATATCTGCCAGCTTGAATTGAATAGCCTGAAATTCTGCAATAGGTTTTCCAAACTGATGACGTTCTTTGGCATATTGGAGTGCTGCTTCATAGGCTCCTATGGCTATACCAATGCCTAAGGCAGCAATGGATATACGCCCTCCATCCAGAATGGCAAGTGCTTGTTTAAATCCTTCTCCTACTTTGCCTAGGAGTTGACTCTTATGGATTCGGCAATCCTGAAATATTAATTCTGTGGTTTCAGATGCCCGCATACCTAATTTATCTTCCTTTTTACCGGCAGAAAATCCAGGTGTGTTCTTTTCCAGAATAAACGCAGATGCATTGGTATGTGTATTGGGTGCACCTGTACGAGCAATTACAACTGCTACATTACCTGAATTTCCATGTGTGATAAAGTTTTTGCTCCCATTCAGAATCCAGTAATCTCCATCTTGTACTGCTACTGTACGCATATTACCTGCATCAGATCCTGTATTAGGTTCTGTAAGACCCCATGCTCCTATCCATTGACCTGTAGCTAATTTAGGAATATACTGTTGCTTTTGATCTTCATTGCCAAATTGTAAAATATGATTTGTACACAAAGAGTTATGGGCTGCCATCGAAAGCCCGATAGCTCCATCTATTTTGGATATCTCTATAATAGCAGTTACATAAGCTGCATAGTTGAGTCCTGCACCACCATAAACATCTGGTACCAGTACTCCCATTAAACCTAGTTCTCCTAACTGGTTAAATAATCCTACTGGAAAATGTTGCTTCTCGTCCCACTCTCTTACAAAAGGACGAATATGCCTGAGGGCAAACTCACGTGTACTTTGAGCTATCAAGTCCAGGTTTTCGAATGTCTCTGTTACCATAGCTATCATTTAGATTTTTAGTTGTTGAGAAGATGATACATTGGCCTAATCAAATCAAATGGATAATCAGCTAATGTGTGTCTAATATTCAAAAAAATATCGAATAAGTACAGTTTTAGTATTGCTAAATCTTACATCAATTGGATGAAAGAAGAAATTCCGGAAAAATTAACCTTGTGATTACTCCAAAATATTTACTTTTGATTCCAGATTTGTATAAACACTCATATTTAGAGTCTAATTGAAAAAAATCACACTTTTTTAAAAAGAAAATTATATATCAATCAGTTAAAACCTCACAAACCTTTATTTTATGAAAATTGCTGTTGTCGGAACCGGATATGTTGGCCTTGTAACCGGAACTTGTTTTGCTGAAACGGGGAACCGCGTTACTTGTGTTGATATTGATGTTAATAAAATTGAAAAGCTGAAAAGTGGTGTCATTACTATTTATGAGCCAGGCCTTGATGTGTTATTTGATCGTAACATCAAAGAGGGACGATTGCTTTTCACTACCAATCTGGCTGAAGGAATAAAAGATGCAGAGGTTATCTTTTTAGCTTTGCCAACACCTCCCGGAGAAGATGGTTCAGCAGATCTTAAATATATACTGAAAGTAGCTGATGACTTAGGTCCATTACTTGCAGATTATGCAGTAATTGTTGATAAAAGTACTGTACCTGTAGGAACAGCTGAAAAGGTACATGCACGCATTGCTAAAAATGCTAAAGTTGAGTTTGATGTTGTTTCCAATCCGGAGTTCTTACGTGAAGGAGTAGCTGTAGAAGACTTTATGAAGCCAGATCGTGTAGTTATTGGTACAAATTCAGAGAAGGCACGTAAAGTGATGAACAAATTATATGCTCCATTGGTACGGCAGGGTAATCCTGTTATCTTCATGGATGAACGTTCTGCTGAGATGACTAAATATGCTGCTAATGCATTTTTGGCTACCAAGATTACATTCATGAATGAAATTGCCAATCTGTGCGAAAAAGTTGGTGCAAACGTAGATGATATTCGTCGTGGTATTGGTACAGATTCACGTATTGGCAAACGATTCCTGTTTGCAGGTATTGGATATGGCGGAAGTTGTTTTCCAAAAGATGTGCAAGCTTTGCATAAAACATCTGAAGAATATGCGTATGATTTCAAGATCCTGGAAGCAGTTATGGGAGTAAATGAAAATCAGAAAACAAAACTTCTTCCTAAAATTAAACAGTATTTTAACCACGACTTATCTGGTAAGACTATTGCAGTTTGGGGCTTAGCATTCAAACCTTATACAGATGACATTCGGGAGGCTCCTGCATTGGAAAATATTAAAGAATTGGTAGCTGCTGGTGCTAATGTGCGTGCATATGATCCGGAAGCTATGGAAAATGTTAAACGTATTCTGGGAGATCAGATCGTATATACAAATAGTCCTTATGATGCATTGGAAGGTGCAGATGCTCTGTTTATTGTGACAGAATGGCCAGAATTCCGTTCTCCAGAGTTTGAGCGAATCAGTAGTTTATTAAAGAATAAAGTGATTTTTGATGGCCGGAATGTATTTGAACTTGATCAAATGCGTGAATTGGGCTATACCTACTATAGCATAGGCAGAGATGTTGTAGCCTAAGTTTATTTCCTGCTTAAGGAATCTCATATAAAATTATAAAATACTGTTTTCTATCTTCATTGAGAGATCAGAAATGCCTAACGTAACTATATGAAAAGAGTACTCATCACCGGAGGAGCCGGTTTCTTAGGGTCACACTTGTGTGATCGTTTTATTAAAGAAGGCTATCATGTAATAGCTATGGATAACCTGATCACAGGTGATCTGCGTAATATTGAACATCTGTTCAAGCTGCCAAACTTTGAATTTTATCATCATGATGTTTCAAAGTTTGTACATGTTCCAGGACAGTTGGATTATATCTTACATTTTGCCTCTCCTGCCAGTCCTATTGATTATCTGAAAATACCCATCCAAACATTGAAAGTTGGATCTCTAGGTACTCATAATCTACTGGGGCTTGCTCGTGCAAAAGGAGCACGTATACTGGTTGCTTCTACATCCGAAGTATATGGAGATCCTCTTGTACACCCACAAAAAGAAGATTACTGGGGAAATGTAAATCCTGTAGGTCCTCGGGGTGTATATGATGAAGCAAAACGTTTTCAGGAAGCTATCACTATGGCTTACCACACGTATCATGGGGTAGAAACCCGTATCATACGTATCTTTAATACCTATGGACCTAGAATGCGTTTGGACGATGGCCGGGTATTGCCTGCATTTATTGGCCAGGCTTTACGTGGTGAAGATCTTACCTGCTTTGGTGATGGCTCACAAACTCGTTCATTCTGTTATGTAGACGATCTGGTTGAAGGTATCTACCGATTGTTGATGAGTGATTATGCCTCTCCGGTTAATATTGGAAACCCTTCTGAGATTACAATTAAACAATTTGGTGAAGAGATTATCAAATTGACAGGTACTCAGCAAAAGTTAATTTATAAACCACTTCCACAGGATGATCCCAAACAGCGTCAGCCAGATATTACTCTGGCAAAAAAGATTCTGGGCTGGGAGCCAAAGGTATCGCGTGAAGAAGGCTTAAAAATTACATATGAGTACTTTAAAAAAGTAGTTTCTGAAGAGAAAAAATAAGGTCTATTTTATTTTAGGTAGGCAGTTATCAGATGTGATTAGTGGAAAATTCACTTAAAACATACTGATAGCTGCCTATTTTTTTTTGAAAAAGAATTAGGTTGTCAAAAAGATACTATTTTTGAGGCATTAATTTATTCATACATATACTCATCTAGTTATTCTGTCAGTGTATAATCAGCTTGTTACCAAGGAAAAAACATTAGCCGTCATCGGATTAGGCTATGTAGGGCTCCCTATTGCATTGGCTTTCGCCAGAAAGATCAAAGTCATTGGATTTGACATTAATGCCAAGCGCATTCAGCTAATGCAGCAAGGTATTGATCCCAGCGGTGAACTTGATTCCTCAGAGTTTGAAGGTTGTGACATTACATTTACTGACTCTCTGGAAATTTTGAGGCAGGCTTCTTTTTTTATTGTGGCTGTGCCTACACCTATAGATGCCCATACAATGCCTGATTTAAAACCATTGATTGGTGCATCTGTTTCTGTTGGAAAAGCTCTCAAAAAAGAAGACTATGTTGTATACGAATCAACAGTTTACCCGGGTTGTACAGAAGAGGACTGTATTCCTATCTTGGAAAGAGAGTCTGGATTGAAGTTTCCAAATGATTTTAAAGTAGGATACTCTCCTGAACGTATCAATCCTGGTGATAAAGAACATACACTCTCAAAAATCACGAAGGTAGTTTCCGGATGTGATGCTGAATCATTAGACATCATTGCAAAGGTATACGAATTGGTTGTGGATGCAGGAGTCTATAAAGCGTCATCTATCAAGGTTGCAGAGGCGGCAAAAATTATAGAAAACACTCAGAGAGATCTTAATATTGCTTTGATGAATGAACTTTCTATGATCTTTGATAAAATGAAGATCAATACCTATGAAGTTCTGGAGGCTGCTGGTACCAAGTGGAATTTCCTGAAATTTAGTCCAGGGTTGGTAGGTGGTCATTGTATAGGTGTAGACCCTTACTATCTAACCTATAAATCGAAGGAGTTAGGACATACTCCGGAAGTAATTCTGAGTGGACGTCAGATCAATGACTCTATGGGAGCCTATGTGGCGAAAAAAACTGTTCAGTTAATGGCGAAGCAGGGCAAAGACATTATCAAGTCACGGGTACTGGTTATGGGTGCTACTTTTAAAGAGAACGTAGAAGATATCCGTAACTCCAAAGTCGCAGACGTTGTTAGTGAACTTATTAACTTTAGTGTGCAGGTTGATGTAGTAGATCCCTATGCAGATTCAGATGAACTAAAACATGAATATGGTTTTGGGTTGATAGAGAAGCCTGAAGGAAAATATGATGCAATCGTGATTGCAGTGAATCATAAGCCTTATATTTCTTTAGAAGAGTCATATTTTCATTCCCTTAGCAATGGAAACGGTATCGTAATAGATATAAAGGGTGTTTTCCGGAACAAGATTCAAAAACTAACCTATTGGTCCCTATAAAGAATATTGTAAGTATATTATTTGTTTTGTACGTCAACTGGAAGTGCTGCTTTTTAAGAAGGTAAGTTGTTATAGGGCAGGTACTTATGTAAAAAGTCAATTAATCATATTACTTTAGAGCTTCCATTTGAATATATTAATTTGTTAACATACATATAGTCAGGTAAATGAAAAAGATATTAGTAACCGGAGGTGCCGGTTTTATAGGATCGCACACAGTTGTTGAGTTATATCAATCTGGTTACGAACCAATTATTGTCGATAATTTTTCAAACTCCGAAAAAAGTGTATTAAAAGGTATTGAAGCAATTATTGGTAAAGCCCCCAAGATATATGCAGTAGATTGTAATGATAAGCTGCAGATGGAAGAAATATTTCAGCAGGAAAAATCTATACAGGGTATTATTCATTTTGCAGCCTATAAAGCTGTTGGAGAGTCTGTAGAGAAACCACTTGAATATTTCCATAATAACCTTGGCTCTACACAAGTGTTATTAGAGTTGATGTTGCAATACAATACTACACAATTGGTGTTTTCATCTTCCTGTACAGTCTATGGACAACCTGAGAAACTACCTGTTACAGAGCAAACACCATTCTTGCCTGCTCAGTCCCCATATGGAGCCACAAAGCAGATGTGTGAAGAAATACTTCGTCAAACAGTATCTATTGGGCATAAGTCATTGAAAGCGATATCTTTACGTTATTTTAATCCAGTAGGAGCCCATCCTTCCGCTCAAATTGGTGAATTGCCACGAGGTGTGCCTGGAAATCTGGTCCCGTTCATTACACAATCAGCGGCAGGATTACGCCCTCCTATCACGGTTTTTGGTAATGATTACAATACTCCGGATGGTACCTGTGTACGGGATTTTATTCATGTTGTAGACTTGGCAAAAGCACATGTAAAAGCCTTACAACTACTGGAAAAAGAAACTTCAGATTCATATTATGAGGTTTTTAATATTGGCACTGGTAAGGGAAGCACTGTATTAGAAGCTATTCATGCCTTTGAAGAAGCTACCGGCGTAAAGTTACAATACAAAATAGGTCCACGTAGATCTGGAGATGTAGAGAAGATTTATGCAGAGGTGAATAAATCGTCAGAAGTATTAAACTGGCACACAGAATTAACCTTGAAAGAAGCTATGCGTGATGCCTGGAACTGGCAAAAGAAATTACAATCCGATGCAAAGCAATAGAATAATGTCTAAACCAAAGAGTAAAGAAATTTACACTGTCTGAAGTTTTGAATTCAATATATTATGAAAAAAATACTTATCACTGGAGGAGCAGGTTTTATAGGATCGCATGTTGTAAGACGATTTGTGAACCGTTATTCAGATTATCATATTTTTAATCTGGACAAGCTTACATATGCTGGTAATCTGGCTAACCTGAAAGATATTGAAAATGCATCAAACTATACCTTCATAAAAGGAGATATTACAGATGCTGAGGCTTTGAAGGTTTTATTTACACTGCATAACTTTGATGGGGTGATTCACCTGGCTGCCGAGAGTCATGTAGATCGTTCTATTAAAGATCCATTGGCATTTGTCCATACAAATGTAATAGGTACAGTTCAACTACTTAACGCTGCAAAGGAAGCCTGGAAGGATGATCTGGATAATCATTTATTTTATCATGTATCTACCGATGAGGTATATGGCTCCCTGCATAATCCAGATGAGTTCTTTACAGAAGAAACATCGTATGACCCTCAATCTCCTTATTCTGCATCCAAAGCAGCTTCGGATCATTTTGTAAGAGCATACCATAATACATACAAACTGCCTGTTGTATTATCTAATTGCTCTAATAATTACGGACCTAACCACTTCCCTGAAAAGCTGATACCTTTATGTATTAACAATATCAAAAACTATAAGCCACTTCCTATCTATGGCAAGGGTGAAAATGTTAGAGATTGGTTGTATGTTCTGGATCATGCTGCTGCTATAGATGTAGTTTTTCATAAAGGAAAAGTTGGCGAAACCTATAACATAGGTGGTTTTAATGAATGGACAAATATAGATCTGGTTCGTTTGTTATGTCGCATTATGGATAGAAAGCTGAACAGAAATGAAGGTGAGTCTGAGAAGCTTATCACTTTTGTAACTGATCGGGCCGGACATGATCTTCGTTATGCGATTGATGCTCAAAAAATAATGAATGATTTAGGTTGGAAGCCTTCACTTCAATTTGAAGAAGGGCTGGAAAAAACAGTAGACTGGTATCTAACAAACACAGAATGGCTTGAGAATGTTACTTCTGGTGCATATAAGGACTATTATACCAAACAATATCAACATTCATAATTAAATTTGCTGATTGTAAAAGGCAACCTTACATGATGTCTTATTGTCAACAATAAGACATCATGTAAGATACATTTCTGACCTTTCTATGTACGAAACACCTTTTCATACAAAAGATTTATCTTCTTATAATTTCCTCATAACTGGAGGCGCCGGATTTATTGGATCTAATCTGGTTGAATATCTGCTGAAATATAGTGCAGGCAAGGTTCGTGTATTGGACAATTTATCTACTGGCTATCGGGCAAATCTGGATGCATTTATGTCATATCCAAATTTTGAATTTATAGAGGGAGATATTCGTAATCTGGAGACGTGTCAGATTGCTTGTCAGCATATGGATGTTGTACTGCATCAGGCAGCTTTGGGATCTGTACCACGTAGTGTAAACGATCCTATCACAACTAATACTGTGAATATTGATGGTTTTTTGAATATGCTGGTGGCTGCTAGAGATACGAAAATAAAACGATTTATATATGCTGCATCCTCTTCAACATATGGTGATAGTAAAAAACTTCCTAAGGTAGAGGATGAAATCGGAAGGCCACTTTCTCCTTATGCAGTGACAAAATATGTGAATGAATTATATGCAGATGTATTCGGTAAAACCTATGGCATGCAAATTATAGGATTACGTTACTTTAATGTATTTGGTCCGAAACAAAGCCCTCAGGGTGCCTATGCTGCTGTCATTCCGTTGATGATTGATGCATTACGAAACGGAGTATCGCCTAAAATATTTGGTGATGGAGAACAAACCCGTGATTTCACCTTTGTAGCAAATGCAGTACAAGCAAATATTAAGGCTGCCTTTGCCTCTGAAGATGCAGTTAACCAGGTTTATAATATTGCCGTTGGTGAGCGAACTTCATTAAATCAATTGTTTTCTGTTCTGAAAGATCATATTAATCCTGCCATTGTTGCTGAACATGCACCTAACCGGGCAGGAGATATCCGGGATAGTCTTGCAGATATTTCAAAAGCAACTCGATTACTAGGTTATGATCCTAAAGTTCGGTTTGAGCAGGGATTAAAAATTACGGTCGAGTGGTTCAGAGATAATTACACAGCATGATCAGCAACACCATAAAATAACCTCGAGACAGGTATTTAGTATTCAATGCTCACTCTTAATCAGCTTACTATGAAAGGTATTATACTTGCGGGTGGATCTGGAACCCGACTGCATCCACTTACACTAGCAGTAAGTAAACAATTAATGCCAGTGTATGATAAACCAATGATTTATTATCCATTGTCTACTTTAATGCTTGCCGGCATTAAGGACATATTGTTTATATCTACTCCCCATGACATGCCTATGTTTCAAAAACTTTTAGGTGATGGGTCACGTTTGGGATGCAATTTTTCTTATGCCATTCAGCCTAGCCCTGATGGATTAGCCCAAGCTTTTATTATTGGGAAGGAATTTGTTGGAAATGATAAGGCAGCCCTCGTTTTGGGAGATAATATATTTTATGGAAGTGGCTTGGGGAAATTGTTGAAACAGCACAATGACCCCGTTGGAGGAAGAGTATTTGCCTATCATGTAACAGATCCGGAGCGATATGGTGTTGTTGAGTTTGATAAAAATATGAAAGCGGTTTCTATTGAAGAAAAACCTACCAAACCCAAATCCAACTATGCAGTTCCTGGATTGTATTTTTATGACAATGATGTGGTAGAAATTGCTAGAAATCTAAAGCCTAGTCCAAGAGGTGAACTGGAGATAACGGATGTAAATCGAAAATATCTTGAAGAAGGTAAGTTGCATGTTGGTGTTTTAGATCGGGGTACTGCCTGGCTGGATACAGGAACATTTACTTCACTAATGCAGGCTGGTACTTTTGTACAGGTAATAGAGGAACGTCAGGGATTAAAAATTGGCTGTATTGAAGAGGTAGCTTATCGGGAAGGTTTTATTTCTGCTAGTCAACTTGAAGAAATTGCTCAACCTCTTGTAAAAAGTGGGTATGGAAAGTATTTGATGAGTGTACTTGGGTGATTTTTGTTATACGAAATCAAAGTTTAAAGTAAATAAAGAGGGAGCAAAATTTAAGCTATTATGATTACTTAAATTTTGCTCCCTCTTTATTTACTAGTGATCATCTTTCTTATAAGTATAAAACGTATTTATCTGGAACGTTGAGTAATCTGTGACTGAAATACCTCTTTCCTACTCTGTCTTTTCTGATCAAAGATCACAACTTCTGTGACGCCATTTGGTACAATTAACGTACGGGTTGTTTGTGAGAGATAGCCAGAACCATAATAAAATTCTTCCAGGCGTTTCTTTCCATTTGCCCATCGTAACTCGGCTTTGGTATCTGTAGGATTTAAACGTATGTAGGAGTGTGTAGCATCCTTATTTTGTGGATGCTCAAAAACTTTCACACTATCCTGGTTTTGTGTAGCTATTACTAACCTTTTGTTTGTACTTACTACTATTTGGGTAAGGGCTTTGGCATCGCCATCTACCTGAAATCCAGTTTCTGTTATCTTTGCTGGCGTAAAGTTGCCCTTTCCATCCCCCTGTAAATACAGTCCTGTTCCTGCATCCATCCAACCTGAGAGTGTTTCTCTGCTATAGTCATTGCCTACTGCTAAAATATCCAGATTGCCATCATTGTTCACATCATCAGTAACCAATCCAAAAATAGGTGAGAATTGTGCCTGTATGGGAAGCGGACGCATAAGAAAGTGTCCCTTTCCCTGATTTTCAAGATAAGCAGAAGAAAAGGTTGTCGCTTTAAGAATAAGAGCATCTTTCAGTTTTTCTGAATCAAATAACTCTGTAAAAGTAGACTTCCCATATAACGCATAACTTGTTAGCGTTTTACGAAAACTTACAATCTGATCGGTTAATGTTTCGCGTGGATGAGAGATATATTCCTTGCCATTAATATATCTACAAAGTATAGGGTCCATAGTACCATTTTGATCAAAGTCTTTGGCATATACACAGACTGGATATTTCTCTGATGCCTGAAATAATGAGTTCTTTCCCAGATTGCCTGCTACATAATCTATATCTCCATCGTTGTCAAAATCACCTCCTGTAATGCTGTTCCACCAGCCTCCTGAATTAGGTAGTTCAGATTTTTCAAATTGCTTTCCTTGTTTATTGTGAAAGAATGTAATAGGCATAAACTCACCTGTTACCATTAAGTCAGTCCATCCATCGTTGTCGTAGTCAGTCCAGAGAGCAGAGGTAATCATTCCTGCTTTTTCCAGTTCCGGACATAGTTTTTGGGTGTTGTTTGAGAAATGACCTTTTCCATCATTTTGTAGCAAATAACTCAAAGGGGTGATTGGGTATTGAGTTGGCATAACTCTTCCTCCTACAAACAGGTCAAGATCTCCATCCTTATCATAATCACAAGCTACTACACAGCTACCGCTGCTTTCTGTTTTAGGTAGAGCAGTACTATCAAGTGTAAATATCCCTTTGCCATTATTGCGATAAAACCTGTCCTGATACAGATAGATTTCTTTGCCAAATTCACTACTCCCACTTACACAATAGAGGTCATTATCTCCGTCATTGTCTGCATCAAAAAGCAAGATGCCTGTATCTTCTGAGGTCTTGTTGGGCAAAGACTGTTGTTTGAACTGATGATCTGTAGTTTGTAAAAAGATAGTTGCATGATCATTTGCAGAGCCACCAATGATGAAATCGTCTAAGTCATCACCATTCACATCCCCAACAGCAATAGATGGACCTTGTTGAGAGTGTTTGTGAGATAATAAAGCTTGTCCATACTTAAAATCAGGAAAGTCAGTTTCCTGGTGTTTGTATGTAATTGAATGGGTTTCTTCGAAAAGAATAGATTGTGTTATAGATGATTTGACGGATTGTTTTTGCGCATTTTTTTCCTGAAGAGTAATTACCTGATCTGTTGAGAGAGGGCCCAAATGTTGCCTGTTACCACTTTGCCAGACTACCACCAAAGAGTCAACTTTTGTAGCTTTTCCCATGCCAAAATGCTCATAATCTTCGATGGTTGATTTATAACCTCTTTGGATCTCGTGTTCTGTGTATTGTATTTTACCATTGTAGTAAACCCATACCTTGGCTCCCAGTCCCAAAGTATTGGGTTTCTCTCCTTGGAGGTGTATTCTTAAAAAATGGTTTTTATTAGCTTTAGAAGTTTCTTTTTGTAGTTGAACCACATTGTTGCGATATACAAAAGCTTCCTCATCGATATTATTCATTACCAGATCCAGATCTCCATCATTGTCAAAATCCGCATAAGCTGCTCCATTGGAATAAGAAGGCTGATCCAGACCCCACTCGCTGGCAAGATTGGTAAATGTCAGATCTCCATTGTTGTGGAAGATGCAGTTAGGCTTTTTGACACCTTCCAAACCTTTAACAGCTTTGATAGCATTTTTTATACGAGCTTCATCTGTTCCAAATAAAGAGGCTTCTCGACTATAACTTACAAAATCCAGATCTGTGATGTCTTTCCTGTATCCATTTGTGACTAATAAGTCGCGATATCCATCATTATCGAAGTCGGCCAACAGGCTACTCCAACTCCAGTCGGTAGCATATATACCAGCCAGATAGCCAATATCACTAAAAGTACCATTACCATTGTTTAGTTGTAAGACGTTTCGTATATGCTGATTTTGATAATTTTGTCTCCGGTTCAGAAAGAACCGATCATATCCAATTGTAGAGAACATTGTTTTCTGACGTAGATTATCTTCTGGCATCATATCCATCACAACTATGTCATTGAGACCATCATTGTTGATATCAGCGATATCCATTCCCATGCCATTGTGTTCTGTATGTTTGAACGCTTTCTTTGCCTGATTAGAGAAGGTGCCATTGCAGTTATTGATCCATAGATGATCATTGGAAAGAAAATCGTTTGCGCAATAGATATCCGGATAGCCATCCCGGTTAATATCATTAACAACAATACCCAATCCCCAGCCTTCTGTTTGAATACCACTTTTTTTGGAAATATCTTTAAAGTTGGGTAGTCCATTGGCTCCGCTACCTTCATTGCGAAAAAACTTGTCTACACTTTTCCCTGTACCATCTGTGTGTTGTCCTACAGCCTGATTTCGATCGTAATTTTCATGTGAAGAATTTGTAAGTAGATACATATCCAGATCTCCATCCCGGTCATAATCCAGAAAGGCTGCCTGAGTAGAATAACTGCTATCTGCCAGACCTATTTGACTGGCAACTTCATCGAAGGTGACATTGCCTTGTGCATCAATGCCTTTATTGAGGAAAAATAGGTTTGGTACTTTTTTATCTTTATCCGGATGTATAGTGGAAACATAAATGTCTAGTAAACCATCTTGGTTCAAATCAATCATAGCTACACCTGTACACCAAGAACTGGTATTTATATGGGCTTTTTCGGTAATATCTTCAAAATGAAAATCACCTTTGTTAAGATACAGTTTGCTGGAAACCATATTACCTGCAAAGAATATATCCTGAAGCCCATCATTGTTTATATCTCCTACTCCTACTCCTCCACCATTGTAAATATATTCAAACCGCAGAGCATTAAATGTATCGCTTTCCATTATCTGATTATTGAACGTGATACCTGTATGATCAGAAGGTAGCAGTGTAAAGAGAGGTTCTTTATTAGGAGAATTACATCCCAGTAATCCTGCCATACACAATATCCAAATACAGATTCGGGTTAAATTCATAAGAATAGTGGTTAGAATCAACAAAAAGGCCCCATCATTCATACAATGAAGGGGCCTGAACAGTAAAAATACTTTCTGTATTAATAGCCCGGATTCTGATCTGTTGGTTTCAGACTGGCATTGGTTGAAAACTCTTCCTGAGGAATAGGTAGCAACTCATATTTATTAGCTTGGAAGTAGCTAATAGGCTCAGAAGTGAGTTTGCCTTGTTTTCTCCAACGCAAAATATCTCTGTTCCGGATTTGCTCCCCAGCTAATTCTACTCGCTTCTCATGCTGAATAGCACGGAAGATTTCCGCTTTGCTATTTACAGGGTAATTGGTAGTTGGATATACTGGCATACTTACACTGGGCCTGCTACGTACCTGATTCAAATACGCAATCGCATTAGCAGCAGTACCTACTTCGTTTTCACATTCTGCCAACATCAATAATACTTCTGCATACCGGATGATACGCATATTCATGGCACCAGTATAGAAAGTAAGGTCATTTTTATACATGCTAGTATACTTTTTCCAACTAATTTTTTCTTGTCCACCGGCAAAGTTTGACAAGTTGCCCTGTACTAGATCATTTGTTAAGGTGCTTGCATCATTATTAAATTTATCTCCTATCCGATAAAATGTGTCACTAAAGCGAGGATCATTTTTGGCGTCGCCCTTGCTGGTACGTTCATAGTCGCCTAATAATGCATCTGATGGAATAAGGTTTCTCCATCCAATGGCAGAATATTCCTGGGTACGGCTATTACCTTCTGTTCCCAAATTGTTGCCATCATAATCCCAGTTAAAAGAACTATTTTGGAAACTGATCTCAAAAATAGATTCGCTGTTAAATCCAGTCTCTTCTTTAAAGTTATCAGAATAATTGCTAACCAGAGAATAAACTTTAGAATCTTTTACTTTTTCAAGCTCTGTTTTGGCAGATGCATAATCCCCTTTTGCCATATAGACTCTACCTAAAAGAGCTTGTACAGCTCCCTTGGTAATCCGTCCTTTGTCATCCGAGCCATAGGAAAGAGGGAGATCTGCCTGAATAGCTGTCAACTCATCAATAATAAACTGATATACTTCATCTACACTTGAACGCGGAGCAGATTCTGCAAGTGTCTCAGTTGGTCTCTTATATACAGGAACTCCCCCCCACAAAGCAACCAGTTCAGAATAAGACCATGCTCTTAGAAATCTTGCTTCTCCTAATAGTCTGTTTTTTAACTCATCAGTAATGTTCTGAGTATTCTCTGAGCCAACGATAACTGCATTTGCCCGATTAATGGTACGATAATATCCCTTCCAAACATCCGTCATTACACCATTACTGGTTTGTAGTGAACCTGTTAGAACCTGATTCCTAGCTCCTTCGAGTTGGCCTCCTCCTGATGCTACGTCATCAGAGCGCAAATCATGTAGGAAGAACCATTCTCTACCTGTAAGTCGAGGACTTTGTACCATAGCATAGATTGCATTTACTCCTTTAGTAAGTTCATCTGCATTAGAATAATAAGATAGTGGAGTTCCACCATTTGGGTTGACTTTATCAAGAGAGTCTTCGCTACATGCCCCCAACAGCATTATCACAACTAAGCCAAATTTTTTTAATGTATTTTTCATACGATAGTGTCTTTTAGAATACTATAAATTATGCATACTAAGTGCTTCAGAATCCTGCTTGTAAGCCAATAATAAGAGTTCGGGCTTGAGGAAACTGTCCATAATCAATACCTTGTACCAGACTTCCATTATTTACGCTAAGTCGGGAACCCACTTCTGGATCATATCCTTTGTATTTAGTTATGGTGAATAGGTTCTGAGAAGATACATAAAGCCGCACATTAGTCAGATGACCTTTAGTGAAGGATTTGAGTGCCTCTGCTGACACAGTATATCCAATGCTAAAGTTTTTCAAACGCAGATAAGACCCATCTTCGATAAACCGATTGGATGTGCGACTGTTGGAGTTAGGGTCTCCATCTACTGCACGTGGTATATTCGTATTTGTGTTATCAGGAGTCCATGCATTCAATACGGTTGTGCTTGAGTTAAATAAGCGAAGCATTCCTTCTGTCAAAACACGTGTGCCATTGTAAATTTTGTTTCCTTGTACTCCTTGGAAGAACATACTCAGATCAAATCCTTTGTAGTTAGCAGAGAGATTAAGTCCATATGTGAATTTAGGAAGGAAGCTTCCCAAATATACCCTGTCTGCATCTGTAATTTGTCCATCTCCGTTCACATCTTTAAACCGGATATCTCCGGGACGAGTGTATTTCCCTTTGTTGTCCGCTTTATTGTATTCTGTCAAATTAACAGTTCCATCATTATTGAGGGGCAGGTTCTGAACCGCAGAACTCGGTTTATTATCATTACCTACAATTTCAGATGTGTTCTGATAGATCCCATCAACTAGCCAACCATAGAAAGATTGTACAGGCTGTCCAGCTTCAGTACGTGTAATACTTGTATTGCCATAATCCTGAAGAGCACCTCTGTCTAACACACTGGTTGGAGAATCCAATTCTTTTACTTCGTTTTTAGCAACCCCTATATTGGCTCCAATGCTCCATTGAAAAGCTCCTGAGGTTTGATTATAACTACCTTGGAATTCATAACCCCAGTTTTTCATCTTACCAATATTGGCAATAGTTGGATTAGAATATCCAGCAGATACAGCAGGTGAAACTTCCAGGATTAGATTATCGGTATTTCTTACATAATACTCTAAAGAGAAATTAAGCCTATTATTCAGGAAGCCTGCATCTAACCCAATATTACTCATTTTGGTTATTTCCCACTCCAGATCCTTATTGCCTAACTTGTCATAATAAGCTCCTAAGACAGGCGATCCGCCAACTCCTACTGAAGTATTAGCTGTAACGGTTGCCTGCCATAGATAGTTAGCCGGAATATACCCCAGAGATCCATAACTTCCTCTCAGTTTTAGTTCTGAAATGAATGGAATATTCTTCATAAAGTTTTCTTCACTGATCCGCCAGCCTATGCCAATTGAAGGGAAGTTGCCGAATTTTTTTCCTGGAGCAAAATGAGATGCAGCATCCCGGCGAATAGAAGCACTTAATAGGTATTTGTTTGCATATTCATAATTCAAACGTCCAATATAGGAATACACTACCCAATCATTTCGAGTACCTGTGAATGTGCGATTATCCAAACCACTCAACTCCTTAAGTTCATTGGATGTAGTTGTTCCCTGAGCGTCTATTGCTGTAGATTTTAAAGACTGATATTCAACAACTGCCAGAGCATTAATAGTGTGCTCGCCGAATGTCTTATCGACCGTCAGTTGATTGGTATATACTGGAGAAAAGCTATTGGAGCGGATTTCCCGTAATGTAGCAGGATTGCGACTGTTAAATCCTTCCGAATAAATAGGCTGATAAATGTACTCCCGGGAAGTCTGATAGTTCACACCTACATTGAAGCGGTATTTTAGCCAAGAAGTAAGTGATACATCCAGAAATAATGAACCTAGCACTCTCACATTTGAGGTTTGATCCAGATCCTGTAATGCCGCCCGAACAGGGTTTTGAGGGTCAGAACCATCAGCACCACTTGTACCACCATAACCACCAATATTTGTTGGATTGTACAATGGAATATAAGGGGTCATACGAATCATATTCTGAATCTGTGAACGGCCACCAGCATTTTGCTCTCTACGTTGGTATCCATAAGAAACCAATAATGTTTGACCAAGTGTTACACCTTTCAGTAATTGATGGTCAGAGTTCATGCGGAAGTTATAACGGTCATATCCTGTTCCTTTCATTATACCTGACTGACTGAAATAACCTACAGAGGAGTAAAAGCGAGATTTTTCACTTCCTCCTGAGACTGACAAGTTGTTATGTGTAATGGACGCTGTTTGAAAGAGTGCGTCTTGCCAATCTGTATCAGTTTGGGCAAATGTCTGGGAAGAACCATTGTAAATAGGTTCATTCATAGTTGAGAATCGAGGCGGAAGTGCTGCTCCTGCATTAGTTCTAAGTGCTGTACCATATTGCAGATACTGATCCCGATTTAGAAGATCAAGTTTATTCCATGCTTTTTGTACACCAATATAAGAGTCTAATTTTACATGGATACTACCATCTTTTGTTCCTTTTTTAGTAGTAATTAATACAACTCCAGCTGCTGCTCGTGATCCATAAATGGCTGCAGAGTTTGCATCTTTGAGTACTTCTACCGACTCTATATCTTTTGAATCGAAGTTAGAAAAGTCACCAACATTAACAATTCCATCTACGACATATAGAGGATTAGATGCATAGTTAATAGAACTGATACCTCGAATACGTACCAGAGGCGCTTCGCCGGGTGCACCATTGTTTGTCACAATGGCACCTGCAACACGTCCTTGGATGGCTTGTTCCACGCTAGGTACAGGTAATGCCGCAATCTCTTTAGAAGATACACTTGATATTGCACCTGTTACAGAGGTTTTCTTCTGTGTACCATAGCCTACTACGACTACTTCACTCAGAGCTTGTAAGTCAGGATTTAGTTGTACATCTATGATTGTTCGATTGCTTACCTGTATTTCTTCTGTTGTATATCCAATAGATGAGAATACCAATACTCCGTTTTCAGGTACACCCCCTAAAGTATAACGTCCCTCTCCGTTGGTAGTAGTTCCTTTGGTAGTTCCTTTGATGGATACGCTTACACCTGGCATTGCATCGCCACTTTCACCGGAAACTTTACCACTTACTGTAATTTCCTGTGCGTTTAGGAGATTTTGCAATCTTTCAGCCGTTGGTAATGCAATAGTATTGATTTGATTGGATGCTACCGCATTATCGTGTTCTGATTCTCTGGAAATATGCTTAATCAGCTTGAAGTTGACTTTTTCTTCTGGAGCATAAATCACATAGATGTTATCGATCCGTTTGTATTTCAAACCTTGAGGGGTTAATAGTTCATCCAGAATTTTGCCTAGTTCATGTGAGGAAGAAGAAAAAGCTTTGACAGTCTTGTTTTCCAATACAGTATTTTTGTACGTAAAATGGACGTCATACTTGTTTTCCAGTTCTCCCAGAACTTGTATCAAGGACTGGGCTGCAGGTTCAGATTTTTCTAACATTGGTCTCGGAATCTGGACAGCAGCCAAGCTCTGTGCAAATCCTGATAAGTACACAGATCCAGATAGGAGTACTGTGCCAAGGAAAAGATGGTAGCGGTTGTTTTTCATGGAACACATTTGTTTTTAAAAAGATAGGGGAACTATTTCGAGATGGTTATCCGATTGTTAGTAATCTGGATTTTAACATTGTATGTAGTGGATAATACATCAAGAAGATTTTTAATATTGCGTGTTGGTAATACGCCACTTATACTTTCAGATAAGAGTTGTTCATTGGTAATGGAGACTTTGTATCCATATGTTGTTTCAATGCGTTTAGCTATTTCTGCCAGTGAAGTATTCGTTAACACCCAGAAGTTTTTTGTCCACGAACTTTGATTCTCTGCCTGAATAGTTATTTTTTCTATTTTTTGGTTGGTTTCTGAGAATTTTACCATCTCGCCAGGAGCCATGAGAATATCCTTTGATGGTGTAGTTGTTTCCAGTTTGAGTTGGATTTTACCCTCATTAAGGCTCACGGCTGTCAGTTGTTCTCGTTGGTTAACATTAAACTTTGTTCCCAGCACCTCTACAGTAAGATCCTCTGTGTGCACCTGAAATCTGGCTGCCGGATCATGAGGTGTCTTTTTAGTAACTTCAAAAAAAGCTTCTCCTTTCAGCCATACTTCACGGGGTTTGTCAGATTGCCAGTTACGTTCAAAATGTAGTCTTGAATGAGCATTAAGTGTTACTTTTGTTTGATCTGGTAGTATAATTGTCTGTATCTCTCCGTACTTTGTTTCATAGGATATCTTTCGGTTCAGATACCAATAGGAAATAGCAGATATCGCAAATGCTCCTACAAGTAAGCCTGCCGCAATACGTTTCCAGTGTGTATACCATACTAGTACCTTCTTCTCTTTAATTAAAGGAATTACCTGATCCTTCTTTTGTATACTTTCGAGAATGTTTCGGAGCATACGGTGTTGTTGCTCATTTAACAGTATATCTGCTTTAAATCGAAGAGCATGTATAGTTCGGCGAGCTTCTTCTATTTCCATCTCTTTTTCTGGATGTTGAAGTTGCCAGGTGTCCCAGAATGAATCAGTTTCTTCGTTAGGCGATAATATCCATTGTTGAAAATATTCATCCAGAACAAAGTCAATAGCTGTATAGTGTAGATAATCCATAAGTAAGGAAGAGGATTATAGATAAAAAATAATTGTCTTATATACACATAATACATGGAGCATTAAAACTTCATCATTTTTTTTGAAAAATTTTTCAAAAAAATATCCTAATTTATTTTTTCAGCAAGGAGGATTGTTTATCAGTCTGGTTTTTAAAAAAGAGGCATATTTTCCTATCTGAAAGAATTGGGATAGGATAGCAAAAGAGAGTTATTTAAATGATGGAGAAAAAACTAAGACTACCAGAAGCAAAAATAATCGGCTTATATAACGCTTAATGACATCGATAGCTTTTGAGACTAGGTTATATACTGAACGTAATTCAATAGACATAAGGGAGGCAATCTCTTCATAGGAGAGATTTTCATAAAACTTCAGAAAAATTACCTCTCGCTGACGTTTGGTTAATTGTTGGAGAGCTTGTTGCAGTTTTTCTTGTTGCTCAATAGAAGCTTGTTCAGTAACTAGAGAGAACTCATAAGAAAGTTCTACTTCAAAATCGTAATCTTCCGAAAGGTTATTGAGTATATATTTGTGTTCTCGCTCCAGTTTCCGCAGCATCTTATTTCTAAGTGATTTCATCAGGAAGTACTTAGGAGAGTCAGTATCACTTAGGTGATCTTTCTTATTCCATAATTCAATAAATAAATCCTGAATAGAATCTTCTATCAATGCCTTGTCAGGAGTGAAACGTTTGCCATAGTTGTACAATGTTTGTACATAGGTGTTATACAATTCCGTAAAAGCAGGTAGTTCCCCTGCCCGGAACTGGTTCCAGAGTATTCCATCCTGTTGCTGAAGCACCTGCTTTGACATGATTGGTCGGAAAATATAGAACAAGTCATAATTACATTAGTAAATGTAAATCTTTTATTTTAAAAATACTATTATGTTTTCTTAGTTGTCTAAAACTTTTCCTTTGTAGATTGAACATATTTCAATATAGTGGATGATTTACTTTATAACGAAAAGCAAAATTTAAAGAGTAGATATTTTAAATAAAAAACCTTCTGGCTTATATGCCAAAAGGTTTTGTCTTATGTTTTCAATAATTACCTTTTCAGATATTTGGATGAGTATAACGAGTACTATAAGTGCAAATCCAGTCATATAGCTTCCGCACATCTTCCATTTTAAACAACTGAGTGCCGGAATTCATAGTAGCTGCAGATCCGCAGGCAACTCCCATGCGAACCATCTCCTGAGGAGTCTTGCCATTTGCAAGACTCCATGTCATACCTGCAACCATACTATCTCCTGCTCCAACAGTGCTTTTCTTCAATACAGTGGGAGCTGGTATGTGTTCATGACCATCTTTGGTGACTAGTAGTGCACCAGCAGGTCCCATAGATACAACTACAATTCCGCAATCTCCCCGATTTATTATTTCTTTTGCTGCATCATCTACATCATCTGTTTCCAGCGTCTCTACTCCTACCATCTTACTAAGCTCACCCACATTAGGTTTAAGTAAGAATACACCTTCATTAGCTGCCAGTTTCAGCGGTTCTCCAGAGGTATCCAGAATCAGGCGTGCATTAATTTCTTTTGCCAGCTTTGCTACTCTGGCATAGAAATCAGTAGGTAACCCAGGAGGTAAACTGCCACTTGCTACCAGATAATCTGGATGAGCAGCTTTGATGGCTTCCAGACATGCCTGAGCTTCTATTTCTGAAAGTTGAGGCCCAGGCATACCAAAACGATATTGTGCATTTGTTGAGTGTTCTACTACAATAAAGTTTTCTCGTGTCCACTGTTCTGTTGGAACTGCTTTACAGGTGATTTTATCCTCCTGCAACAGATCAATCAGAAGAGTACCTGTCGGCCCTCCTGCGGGGAAAATAGCCAGACTTTCTCCTCCTAATTTATGTATTGCTTTTGATACATTGATTCCACCACCACCTGCTTCAAATTTAGGATTTTCACAACGTAGTTTATGTTCTGGTACCAACCGATCAATACTTGTACTTTTATCAATGGCCGGATTTAAGGTTAATGTTACAATACCCATGTAAAGAAGCTGTCGTAGTAAAGATTAATTTGTTGAGATGCTGTGATCCATACTAATAGATTACGGCAGAAGCAAAATATTACTTTATTCTACTCTTTTCCAACAAAAATTAACGTTCTTTCAACATACGTTTTAATTCCGTCATTTCGTCCCGGAAACGCGCTGCCTCTACAAAGTCCAGGTCTTTGGCCGCACGTTCCATCTTTTTCTGAGTTTCCTGAAGTAATTTTTCAAGCTGGTCTCGTGACATATAAGAAACTATCGGATCAGCCGCAACACTTACCTCCTCACTCTCTACATAATATTGCTTGGCTTCCTTCCGGGCATCGGCTACAGAAGTTTGGGTAAGAATAGCTTCGCGCGATTTTTTCACTGTACGTGGTGTGATGCCATTAGCTGTGTTGTAATCCTGCTGAATAAGGCGCCGTCTATTGGTTTCATCAATAGCTTTTTGCATAGATTGCGTCATCTTATCTGCATACATAATTACTTTACCTCGATCATTACGCGCTGCCCTTCCTATTGTCTGTATCAAAGATCGTACATCCCGCAAGAATCCTTCTTTATCGGCATCCATGATAGCTACCAATGTTACCTCTGGCAAGTCAAGACCTTCACGCAACAGGTTTACACCTACCAGTACATCAAATACCCCAAGACGTAGTTCACGAAGGATTTCAACCCGATCCAGTGCTTTAACTTCTGAGTGAATATATCGGCATCGGATTCCTAACTTGTCCATGTATTTAGTCAACTCCTCTGCCATACGTTTGGTCAATGTAGTGACTAATACTCTTTCTTCCAGTTTTACTCTTTCTTCCACTTCATCCAGCAAATCATCTACCTGATTCAGACTTGGACGTACTTCAATTTCCGGATCCAATAAGCCTGTAGGGCGAATGATTTGCTCGACTACTACTCCTTCTGATCGCCTTAATTCATAATCACCAGGTGTAGCTGAAACATAAATAATCTGATTGGTTAGTTCCTCAAATTCATTGAAGGTGAGAGGTCTGTTATCCAATGCCGAAGGTAACCTGAATCCAAATTCTACTAATGCCGTTTTACGGGAGCGGTCACCTCCCCACATAGCCCGAATCTGAGGTAAGGTAACATGGCTTTCATCCACTACCAATAAAAAGTCATCAGGAAAATAATCCAGCAAACAGAATGGTCTTGCACCTGGAATCCGTCCATCAAAATAGCGCGAATAGTTCTCGATGCCTGAGCAGTATCCTAGTTCACGCATCATTTCCATATCAAATTCAGTTCTTTCTTTAATACGCTGTGCTTCCTGATACTTATCTTCTTCCTCAAAATAACGTATCTGTGCTACCAAATCACTCTGAATATGCTGGATAGCGCTATTTAATGTATCACGTCCTGTTACGAATAGGTTCGCTGGAAAAATAGAAATAGCCGGTTGATCAGAAAGCTTGCGGCCTGATTGAGGATCTATACGTTGCAGTGCTTCTATCTCGTCTCCAAAAAAGATAATCCGATAAGCATAATCTGCATAGGCAGGAAATACATCTACAGTGTCTCCCTTAACTCGAAATGTACCACGTGTAAACTCCGCCTCTGTACGACTATATAAAATATCGACCAATGAAAATAAAAGTCGGTTACGTGCCAGTGTTTGTCCACGCTGTAATTGCAGAATGCTCTTCTCGTATTCTTCCGGATTACCCATACCATAAATACAGGATACAGATGCTACCACAATCACATCTCTACGTCCACTCATAAGAGCAGACGTAGCCGAAAGACGTAATTTCTCTATTTCCTCATTAATCATCAGATCCTTTTCAATATAGGTATCTGTAGTTGCCATATAGGCCTCTGGTTGGTAATAATCGTAATAGGAAATAAAGTATTCAACCGCATTGTTGGGAAAAAACTGTTTAAACTCTCCATACAGCTGAGCTGCCAGAGTTTTGTTATGACTTAATACCAGAGTAGGTTTCTCTACATTCTGGATAACATTGGCAATAGTAAATGTCTTACCAGAACCTGTTACACCTAGTAATGTTTGAGAAGGTTCTCCTGTTAATACTCCTTCTGTCAATTGTTCTATAGCTTTAGGCTGATCGCCTGTTGGTTGGTATTCTGATGTTATCTGAAAAGACATAAATTAATCCGGTTTTCAATAGTGATTTTGAAAAACATGCTGCTAAAACCTCTTCTCAAAGTGGAAAATCTCAGGAAAAGGCCTTTTGAAGAACGATTTTTACTTATACATAAGTTCCTGTGTATGAAAGATAAATAATTTGGCCAAGACATAAAAATGCAGGTTTTATATATGCTTCTGTTTAGACTTTTTATGTATTCATCCAACTATTAAATACATTCTGTTTTCTAATCATTGGTAAATACTGTTTTTCGGAGACATTTCCGTAATTTTGCACTCGTATGCGAAAAAAGAATAAAAGTTATCCCATTCTGGAGAAAATTACTGTCAGCGATTTTGCTGCAGAAGGCAAATGTCTGGCCCGTCATGGAGAGATTGTGGTATTTATTGAAGGTATAGTAGCTCCTGACGATGTTGTAGACTTGCGTGTATTCAAGCAAAAGAAAAATTTTTGGGAGGCACAGGTAATAAAAATCCATGAAGCTTCTTCTCAAAGAACTACTCCATTCTGTCAGCATTTTGGCGTTTGTGGAGGATGTAAATGGCAGCACATTCCCTATACAACACAACTTGCGCAAAAGCAGGACCAGGTAACTGACAATCTTGAGCGGATTGGAAAGATTCACTTGCCTGAAATACAACCCATTCTTCCTTCCAAAGAAACTACCTATTACCGCAATAAACTTGAATATACCTTCTCATCTAACCGATGGCTGACTGATGAGGACATGCAGAAAGGAGAAATAACAGATCGAACAGCGTTGGGTTTTCACATTCCCAAACGATTCGATAAAATACTGGATATAGAAACTTGTTATCTACAGCCTGACCCTTCTAATAAGATCCGTTTGGCAGTAAGAGAATTTGCCCGTCAGAATAACTATCCTTTCTTTGATTTGGTAAAGCAAGAAGGTTTTTTGCGTAACTTAATTATCCGTACTACCACCACTAGTGAATTAATGGTAATTGTACAAGTGTTTTCCAAAGATGAGCCAAAACTTTATGCTTTACTTGATTTTCTGAGAGATACATTTCCTGCTATCACCTCACTACAATATGTGATCAATTCCAAAGGAAATGAGACGTTTCATGATCTGGAAGTTGTGACATACCACGGTAAGTCCTATATCACAGAGAAGATGGAAGATTTGGAATTTAGGGTTGGACCTAAATCCTTTTATCAAACGAATGCAGAGCAAGCGTTGGAGTTATATAAGATAGCCCGTAATTATGCTGATTTGAAAGGCGATGAACTGGTATATGATTTGTACACAGGTACAGGTACTATTGCCAATTTTGTAGCTCGTCAGGCAAGAAAAGTGGTTGGATTGGAATATGTACCTATGGCTATTGAAGACGCTAAAATCAATTCGGAAGTAAATGGCATCTCTAACACTGAATTTTTTGCTGGCGATATGAAGGATTTGTTGACAGAAGACTTTCTGCAAGAGAATGGACATCCGGATGTAGTCATTACTGATCCTCCGCGAGCTGGTATGGATGCCAAGGTAGTCGAAATGCTGCTGAAAGTAGCTCCACAGCGTATTGTCTATGTAAGCTGCAATCCTGCTACGCAAGCTCGTGATCTGGCTCTACTGGATGAGAAATATGTTGTGATGGCTGTTCAGCCTGTAGATATGTTTCCGCATACATACCATGTAGAAAATGTAGCCTGGCTGGAGAGAAGACCTGTGAGTAACTAAACAAAAACTATACAACCAAGTGTATGATTGATAATAGTGCTAATGATCCTGAACTGAATGGTCGTTATCTGGGAACCATCAGTAAAGACTTTGTATTGGTAGCAGATGCCGTTAAAGAGGCGTCGTATGCTATTCGTAAACGAGGGTTTTCTGACTATCCGATTTTTCCCGTTTGTACAATTGAACTCCCTATTGGGCAATTGCTGATTCGTAAATATGAAGTAGGTACAGACTGGAATTACTATGCTTCCTTTTTGGATGAGTTTATTCAGCGCAAGATTGTAGAGGATGAAGATGTTTTCAAAGCCGCCTATAAAGATCCTGATGAGTACTGCTGCTTATTTGTCGTAGATGAGGAATTTACCAATTTCGTTTTTATTCCTTATCCGGAAGACTAATAGTTTAGATAATTGCCTCATTTATAGTGGTTTTTGCGAGAGTTGATCCACTAAAGTGTATAATAGTAACACTATCTTCTTATATCGGACAGTTTAGACTTTGTAAAAATTGCACTTATCTGACTTTTTTTTGTAAAATAAGTCGATATTTTCTTGACTTTTTGAAACGCGTGCTATACCTTTGGATATATAAAATAAAAAATAGGACTTCATGTAGTATGACAATATAACGGTTAAGGTTAAGAATTACATTTTATCATAGTTTTGTATGGTTTGATTGTAAAAGGGGACAGCTTCTGGTTGTCCTTTTTTATTTTTTAATCAATTTAAAATCAGTTATTTGCGAATCCATACAGAAAAAATACACAGTTTTTATCACAAATGAGTAGTAATCTTGACCCTGAGTATGAGCCTAGACTTTTCCATTCTAACTGGGACGTAACAAAAAGATAGTACATTAATTTTCGCATCTGGGATACCGACGAACAAGCCTTTATTCGCAAGTAGTACACCGCAATGAATAAGTACAAAACACTTACTCAACAGAGTAAAGCTGCCTTAAAATAAATCAGAAAATTACTTGATTAAAGAGTAGCATTGACATGTGCAATCCTCTTTTTAACCTGATCAGATTCTAGATTTTCTGGAGAAAGAAACCGCTTAAAGCTATTTACATTTCTTGTCAACAGAGTTGCATACTGATACAATTGTTGTAGACTCATACCTATGATGCCCTGTCACTGTTGGTATTCATTTTGTTTAATTCTTTTTGTTGGGTAATAAACTCTCACTGCCTTTTCATAGTCTTTAGTTCCTGTATTGCGTTTGCCATAGTTGTACCTTATAGTATTAGTTGTAGCTTAGAAACCGTCACGAATGCTGTCATCAATCACTTGACAGTAGCCTGATAGCGGGTTAGGATGTTGTCGTATTGAGGCTTGAGTAAAAAGTCTTGGCATACCACAAGACAAAAAGATAAATTCTGGGGCGAAATCAATTAAGTAATTGTAACAGATTTTATAAAAAATAATAACTTCATCTATCATCCATATAACTTATACCTTAAGACAATGAATCTTAATCAGGAAGTGACCCGATTTCTAGATGAATTAAACCATCCTTTTCGAAAAGAAATTGAACAACTCAGGTTATATATTATGGAGGCATCTACTGAGTTAACTGAAACTATTAAATGGAATGGACCCAATTATAGTATAGGGGATGAAGATCGAATTACAATGAAGATTCAACCACCTAAATCGGTGCAACTAATTTTTCATAGAGGTGTTAAAAAACAAGTTCAGCCTGCCACTTATCTGATCGAGGATCCCTCTAAGTTATTGACTTGGAAGGAAAATGATCGGGCTGTTGCTACCTTTACCAGTATGAAGGATGTGGAAAACAACCAATCTATGCTAATCCAAATAGTTAAAGACTGGATTCAGGCTACTACTTGAAGTCAATAGTGTACCGGACTTTGATGCAAAATTCGCTCAAACGCTTTCCACACAGTAGGACAATATCAATCTGTTAAAAATTAGAATTTCTTTTGAATCATGTTTTCCACTAGTGAAGTTGTTTAGTATTTATCAAGAGGTTGAATTTTACGTGAAAAACGAATAGAGAAGGCTATATATAATAGAGATGTCCATGTATGAGCCTTTGTCTCAAATCGAATTAATAACACTTTGAAACTATCCAGCCAAGCATTGGCCTGCTCAATGACGGTTCGATACGAATATAAGAGTTCATCAAAGTAATGATAGGGAGTCGTATTATAAGAAAGCATACCATGCTGTCTATCAGTCGATTGTTGATTATCTTTTTGTTTTTTAGGCTTTTGTTTTTCACATAGAGCTTCACAGATCATATTCCAAGGACTTCCATTTGGAGTGATATTTTTTGGTTCGTATCTCAAAATTCACTCTTTTTTGGAAATCCTTTCTTTTTACTAAACAACTTCTATGTTTACCCTAACTTATCTCATTATACTTGAGGTTCTTATTATGCTAAGTGGTAGTAACGGTCTTTTTCCTGAGGAAAATCCTTTCTAATTCATTTGCAAAAGCCTAAGTGAAAACTGTTGGGACAATGTTATATATAGTTGAAATCATAAGCCTTTACTTGTATTCGGACAGGTAAAACTAAAAAAACCACCAGAGACTGATGGCTTTTTACAATGAATCATTACTTATTTGTTATACTGAAACCTATTACGAACCTTTCTTCTTAGAAGTTTCAGCTGTTTCTATAGTTGACTCTATTGTAACTACTGTCTCTTTTGTCGGATATAGCGATTTTTACGTTCCAGTAACTATGAATCTGTTCCTGAGTAATACTTGTCAGTGGATCAGTGTGCTTATCAATAATAAGGGCTCGTAAGCCCTGTATAGGTTGGTATTCAGAGTTGGCTTTTCAACTAGCTAGCTTAGCAAAAGTCAAAAACAGCTCTTATAGAAGGATCTGAAAAGGCTAGTTACTTTAATTTATACAAGTGTATTTTAGCGGATTTGTGTGTTTTCTATGCGTGTGAGGAAATTTACATTTTTATAAGGAAGACTCTATTTGTAGTAAGAATAGTTATTGTGTATTCATCTATGGTTTATATACCCTGCCATCAATAGCCGTAATTTTGTAATCTGCATCTGATGCTACATGAGTGGTTCGATAAGTATTATTTAACTTATATTTATGTGTGTAGAATTTAGTGTCTATAGAATTTAGTTTGTTCTCTCTTTTCGCTTTAGATAATACGTTTGACACTAAATCCGCCATTACATGATAAATAGTTTTTTGTGGTTCTGGAGATTCATGTGCTACATAATTAAACGTTTCTTCCTAATAGATCCTATTTGTTTTGGGGTTAGTATCATCCAATACCAGATAGTGTTTGAATGTGGCTCCCCACTTATCGCCTCTATAGGGTTTCTTTTTATGAAAATACATGTGATTTTCAGGGTGTTGGATTAGCGTGTTTTCGGTTTTTCGCGCTTTGGTTTTCTAAAGGTTACTAGGTGTTATCAAACGTGTTAACCAGTCTTTACGACAAATGGGAATAACCAGAGTGTAACCTTTATTAAACAAGTTTACTAAGATGCATAGCAAGTCCTAACCGATAACCAGAAGTTCAGATAGACAAAAAATAAAAGGGCAATACATTTCCACCGCTGAAAAATTTTCGCTGTTTTGGAGATTTTTTTTGTATCTTACACTACCAGAAAGCGGAAATTGTCAGGCTCACCAAAAGCTGCGCATTCTTTTGGCTAGGCGGATTTTATTTAATTAATAAGATCTGTGTCTGTTCTGTTTTCGGCTATTGTTAAGTTAAATTAAAGATGAGTTCAGTTTTACGACTGGCTGTTTCAGCCTTTTGTAACTATCTAGCTTTAAAACAGTCCCGACACGAAGTGCCGGGATTGTTTATTTCCAATAGTTACACTACTATACATTACGAGCAGATCTGCTCTTCCTGCAGGAATTGACTATAGGCTTTGAGCTAACCATAAAAGGTCATAGCCTGCTCTATCTTCTGCCAGTACAGGGGGTTAAGCTTATTGTTTGGGAATGCGTTAATGACGACAACCCGTCTTTGAACGGCATTCAATACTTGTTTTGCTTGCAATTCAAGCATACAGATTTTGTTTTCTGCTCCAGGAGCAGTACTTTTGCTTTGCATTTGGACGAAAAATTAACGGTGATTTGACACTAAATGTACGGAGGGAGCCTGCGTGAACAGCTTCACTCTCGTTTTGCACATTGAAAAAAGAAACTGCTCTTTAGATTGGACTCTCAGGAGCAGGAAAAGAACTTCTCAAACCCTGGTTATGCCAGGGTTTTGTTTTTATAAGGCTTTTTAAAATCTACTTTATCCATAGCAGGTAAAAGGATACAATACTGAGTATAGTTGCCACAACCAAAGTAATGATTACTCTGAAGTGGTAGCTATATAAGGCTTGGGGTCGTTTATTCACATTAGGATGCCCGATGTATGTTCATGATCTTAAATACAGAGGTGGCTTTCGGATCTCCCCCTTTTCCCTTTTTTGTGGATTTAGATGTTTTCTTCTCAATAGGTGGGGCTACAAATACCCATAAGATCTCATTCGTTTTGTCCTTTACCTAACGCATCTTCGGGCGAGCTACACAATTCTCTATTTCACTCAGAGCCAGAGATCTGAGAGGTATTATTTTTTATGTCTTGTAGTATTGTGCTGTGTGCCTGTCTGCTAAAAATGCTATACTGTGATGCGTCAAAATCTACTAGACATCATTTTATTAAGTTCTATCAAATTCATGATAAAGGATCGGGAGGCCTATTCTCTCTTTTGTGACTATCTCCGTAAATCACTTGCTTGCCATAAAGTTGCTAGCTTACCTATTTCACTTTCACAGATCCGTAAACTACACCAAGCAAAAGAACAACTAGAGATAATCCGTGAGTTGTTAGACGTTACGCTTCAGTTTAATGCTGATCTTAGAGCATATGCTCCTTTCATCATACAGTTAGAAACTCTACCAGCAAATGAGTTGGAAAGATTGCTGGAGATATATGACGAAACAGACAAGCCTGCTTCCGGATCAGTAACAGAATAGGAAAAGATTACTCTGTTACTGATTGTTGATTTTTCTGCATTTTGCTATCCGGCATACCGTTCCTTTTTGCCCATCCTACCAGCCAATCTTCTTCCTGTTTGGTCCAGTTACCAAACTTTAATTTTCCATAGTAAGTTGACTTTGCCATTTTCATGGCTTCTAAAAATTTATTCCTCATTTACAGTCGAATCTGCGTACTGAAATACTCGAATATCCTTCGTGGCTTGTTTACTTCTTGCATTTTTAGTGTATTTAAGGTTATATTTAGAGTGTCAAAATTTATATATACTTTGAAAAATATTTGGCCAAATATTATTGTGAGGTATATGGTAAAGAAGGTCATCTATTTAAAGTGGAGATAGTAAGAAATGGCGCCAGAGATCTATTAGCTGAAACCCAATGTAGTCGATAATAAAGATGATTTGATTGAAGTCTTGCATGAAAGACAGCAAGAATTATAGTAAAAAGAGAACTCTTTTAATTGCTACCACCGTTATACTAATTCACTCATTTTAGAAATTAATAACTTCTAATTGAGTGCGAAATGAGAAACGAACAAACCTCGGGGATGCTCTATGAGCTGCTTATTAAATGGATATATGAAAATAACCAAAAAGCAAATCCATATATAGAAGGTCAGGATGTAAGTGCCCATCAGATGCTAGAACTGATTAATGCTGAACGCACATTAGAAAGTCCGGATCTGATAGACAAACGCATGCAGGTAGTTGCAAATCAAATGCTTTTGGCTTTCTCTGTATTGTATCAAACAAACCTATACGAATCCAAAAGGAGATGGATAGCAGAATTGATTACAAAAACGATCAAAGCCGAATCATCCGAAAAGCTAGTATGTATCCTTGATCAGGTTGTAGCTGAAGTCTATTTTGGAGAAAATTGATGAATAGTCAATAAGTACTCACAAGCTTGCTCAATCAAGAATGAAGTAAGAAAAAAGAGATTTGAAAGTACCCTCCTACTTATATCCAGGATAGACAATCCGAATATTTTAAAATCAGAAATAGTAATAGAGGCAATGGAGAATTCAAAGGCCGAAAAAAAGAAAAATCTAAACGAAGACGAAAGTCTCACCACTATTACCAATTAACCACTTTTTTAATTACGCATACCAGTAATCATCAACATTCAGAATCTAAGTAAGTTAAATTTTCAAAACGCTGAAATACTAGGCAACATCGAACAAGAACTAACAGAAGAGATACAATTGCCCGGAAATGATGTAGAGACAAAAAATGGCTAAAAATCAATAGTAAAATTAGTGTCAGTATACGGATTGCAAATGTTTCATTTTTTAAATTCTTAATACATATCCGAAAGTGAGTAATTAAATAGGTTACCATTTGCCCACTTTTAGTGAGAAACCACCCCGAACAATAAGATGAAAGTCTATTACTTACCATTTTATGATAGTTCAATATGGATACAGAAGATAGAGAAATACTTACAAGTCTTAGAAGTAGGATGGACGAAATGATGCAATATCCTACAGAAGAGTATACTTATAATGATCTGGATGCATTTATTGAAGTTGCCTTGGGAGTAATTGAAACGTATGAGGATAGTCAGAAAGACATCTCCTCGATTAAGTATGTAGCGAGAGAATTACTACAAAGGTCCAGGCAACTGGTGTATGAAGATGTTGGTACTAGAAGTAAAGGACATATGGAGGAAAGTCTGACATCTGCGGAAATGCTTACATGTATATATGGAGCAATAGACTATTTCCTTGAACGAACTAAAACTTAAGCATAAGAAATAACGTAGTGATGGTGATTTATTGATTAAAGGAGCTAAAGAGTGAACTCTCCTTATTTAAGTGTAGACTAAATGAACACAGACAAAAGAGAAAAATTGCAAGAACTGATAGATAATATTAATTATGTGATCAAACGCAGAGATGAAGAATATGCTCATATTGATCTACAAAAGCATCTCAAGACTGCACTGGCTGTAGTTGAGGCTTATGAAAGTAATCTGGTTGGCATAGATGAGATCAAAAAGAAGACAACTGAATTGCTGCTTAAATCAGAAGAATTAACTGAAAAGTATTACGATGAAGAAGAAAGAAAAAGTGATAGCTTAGTTTTTACAAAGATGACTACGTTAGCTTTTAGTGCAATAGACTATTTTCTTAATGCTACTGAGTCCTGAACAAAAGAACAATTGCTTGTTCACAAAGCTATCCGTTTGCTTATTAATTAAATAGGAAAAATTTACAGTAAACCACCGTCTATAAAAGTATTTTACTAACCCACTCATTTTATTTAATAGGTTTTATTTATCTAAAATGAGGAATTCATGAACAAGGATGAGGTCTATGCACAATTTTATGAGATAGTTGTTAAGTGGGCATTCTCAAATGCCAAAATCATAAATGAAAACAATCAGTTAGAAAATGTTCCGGTTAGTTCCAGTCAGATGCTGGATTTAATATATGCAGAAGATGGAGTAGGTAATGGAGATTTTCATGAGCTATTATTACTAGTTAAGGAGAATATTATTCTGGCAGTGGATCAATTGTGTAAAGATGAAATGTATAGCTGGAGGAAAAGAATAATACGACTCTCACTTGTAAAAGCCTACAATGCAACAGGTTCTAAAGACTTAATAGAAGTGCTTAATGAAATATCCGCTCTTGTATATTCCATGAAGATATCTGACTGAGTAACTATACAAATAAAGTTAGTAGAAAGAAAAAATATATTCTAGAATTTCTGTCTGGTATGTATTTACACGGTTAAAATAGGATATGCTCCATAATTACTTATTCTGAGAGGTAGATTGGTTCAGGTATACTTTTGAAGGAATATATCTCGTAAGTGAAGATATTCCGGATTGCTTTTAGCCTTTGTCCAGTATTCCTTGAATATAGCAGCAGCCTGAGCTTTTTCATTTGTATCAGCATCACTTTGGCGAGTGTTAACAGGATTGCCTTTATATTGGCTACCACTGGAGTAGGGATAGGGAAGTATTGTTGTGTCCTTGGACTGTATCTGAGCATATTTGCGCCCTCCTTTATAGTTAGCATATCTGCGTGCTCTGGTAAAGCCCATCTGAAGGAATTTTCGGGCCATGTCAGCTCCTACAAAGTCCTGTTGGGCCAGATACTGTTGAAATAACTCAAAAATCTTCTTGGCAGAGTCCTCTGCAATTGCTGGCGTTTTGAATCGCCAATGAGGTAATATCTCGGACTTATAAGGTTCTACCAGCAGAACTCCCTGCTCTCCTACTCCCGGACGATACAATTCTGGATGTTGCCGGAAGTCTGTCTTCTTAAAATCAAGGCTATAATCAAATGCTTGCGTTTTCTTTTTTTCCATTTTAATCATAGTAAGGTGAGAGCTGATATCTTACCCAGAGATTATAGAAAAAAATATACCTCTGTCTTTCAGCAGGACAGAGGTATATTTGATTAGCCTAACTAATAAGTAAGAGAAGAATACTCAAATAACTTCTTTAATTTGAATAACTCTGTTCTGAAAATGAAATTCGTTTCCAGCTTTCAAATTAAGTAGCTGGACTCCAATAGGCGAATTAAGGGAAACAGCAAAGTAGTCTATCTTGTTAAGCGTAATTTTACCAGCACTAATAGAGAGAAAAAAACGGTTTTGATCAGTAATAACCAAACTACCAGCCTGTGCTTTGTCATATTGTTTGTCTACATTCAGAGACTCTAACTCTTTTTTAAGCTTAAGTGCCTCTGCCAGTTGAGCTGCATGGCGGTCTCGTTCAATCTGCATCATGGCGCGGGTAGTTTCATATTTATCACCCGCACTGCTTTTAGACTCTTCATTAGCGGCAGTTTGGGCTGCTTCCATTGCCTGTTTCGCTGTATCTATACGTTGGGTTACATACTCTAAGCAATGAGCATATAATTGTTTTTTGAGTTCTATGGGATTGTTCAAGGAATTTGTATTTAAGGCTCTGGTGACACATTGACCATTAATACATACAAGTGGCGTTTCGGAAAGTAGCAGAAAGTTAAGTTACTCCTGCTTTTTTGCCTCTTCCCAGAATACGTCCATTTCGGCAAGAGTCATATCCTGTAGGCCTTTGCCTATTTTTTTTGCCTCTGCCTCCAAATAGTTAAACCGTTTGATAAACTTTTTGTTAGTGCGTTCCAGCGCAGTTTCGGGGTTGATGTCTATAAAGCGGGCATAGTTGACTAGCGAAAACAACAAGTCTCCAAATTCTTTCTCAGCAGCTTCCGAAGGAGCCTCACCACTTTCGTTAAAGGCCTCTTTAAATTCCTGCATCTCTTCTTCTACCTTTTCCCAAACCTGATGTTTTTCTTCCCAGTCAAATCCGGCACTTCTGGCTTTTTCCTGAACACGCATGGCTTTCACCAAAGCTGGTAATGAACCAGGCACTCCTGCCAATACAGATTTATTACCTTCTTTAAGTTTCAACTGTTCCCAGTTTTGCTTTACCTGTTCTTCATTATCTGCTTTTACATCTCCATAAATATGTGGGTGACGTGAAATCAGTTTTTCACAGACAGAGTTGAGTACATCTGCAATGTCGAAAGCTTGGGTTTCAGAGGCAATTTTTGCATAAAAAACAATATGGAGAGCAATGTCACCCAACTCTTTCTTTATCTCTGTAATATCATTCTCGAGTATAGAATCTGACAATTCATACGTTTCTTCAATGGTCAGATGTCTGAGACTTTCCATCGTTTGTTTGCGATCCCAGGGACAACCCTCTCGTAATTCATCCATAATAGTCAGCAAGCGGTCAAAGGCTTGAAGTTGTTCCTGGCGGCGAGGTGAAAGATTTTCAAACATAAATAGTTATGGTAAGGATGTAAATTCTTCAATGAATGATAAAAGTACAGGATTGTATAGCATGAAGAAAGCCTTTACTCTCCTTTTAAATAAAATTAGTACAACCATTTTTATATGAAAATGTAACAGGAAGAGATTTCTTTTTGTTCAGCTTTTAGAACCAGTAAACTATCTTTGCTAAATCTTTTCTTTGTAACTATGTTCTCCTCTTCCAAAACACAAAATACCCAACTTATCAAGCAAAAAGCCAGTGAACTGGGATTTGCTTTTTGTGGTGTGTCTAAAGCTGATTTTTTGGAAGAAGAGGCTCCCCGTCTGGAACAGTGGCTAAATCAGAACAAACATGGACAGATGGCATATATGGCTAACTACTTTGACAAACGACTAGATCCTCGTTTGCTGGTAGAGGATGCCAGGTCTGTAATCTCTCTTGCCTTTAATTACTTCCCTGAAAAGGAACTATTTACTGATACCAATGATCTGAAAGTATCCAAGTATGCGTATGGTACAGATTACCATTATGTAGTGAAAGACAAATTGAAAGCGCTTATTCAGTTTATTGGAGAGGAAATTGGTGAAGTAAATGGACGAGCTTTTGTCGATTCTGCTCCCATATTAGAAAAGGCATGGGCAAAAAAGTCAGGGTTGGGATGGGTTGGAAAGCACTCTAACCTACTCAATCGGGAGATGGGAAGTTTTTTCTTTCTAGGTGAATTGATTCTGGATCTGGAGCTGGAAGAAGACGGGCCTGTTAAAGATTATTGTGGTACCTGTACCCGTTGTATAGATGCCTGCCCTACCGATGCCATTACAGAACCTTATGTAGTAGATGGAAGCAAATGTATTTCCTATTTTACGATTGAACTAAAAGAACAAATTCCGCCAGATGTACAGGGTAAATTTGAGAACTGGATATTTGGTTGTGATATTTGTCAGGATGTTTGTCCATGGAATCGATTTGCAAAGCCTAATAAGGAAGCACAGTTTCAGCCTTCAGAAGCCTTGCAACATATGAAAAGAGCAGACTGGGAGGAGATAACAGAAGAGATATTTAAAGTATTATTCAAAGACTCACCTGTAAAACGTACCAAGCTAGCTGGTCTTAAGCGAAATATTGATTTTGTGACAAAAGACCTCTAACCGATATAGGATAGACCTACTTGATTGAGAATACACGCTCTCAGGGTGTATACATCCAGATGGCAATAGCTGCTGCAAAAGCTACCAGCATCATCAAGCTAAAAAAGAAGCCTACCATAGCAGGTATCCTGGATTTTCTGTTTTTATGAGTACCATTCAAACTTTTGATTCCCAGAATCATACCTGTAATAGCTAGTAGTATAGCTCCAATCCCTATAATCAAACTGAATGTGCCTATTGCAAGCTCTAAACTTACAAATGCCAATACATATGCACTAATTGTTGTCCAGAGAGATATTCTGCCAAGCTTTTGTGATGTTTGCTCATTGAGTTTTAGTTTTTTACGATGTACATATAACTTGATGGAGTCCTTTACTATTCCTGGCACTATTGTTACTAAACCTTGTTTTTGTGGTTCTGAATAGTGTTTGTTAGAAGGCGAATCTGACATTGCTTCCATAGGTATTTGTGCCCCTTGAGCATTCATAGAAACCAATGTATCTGGGCAGGCAACTTCTGTTTGTGCTTTGGCTTGTTCAGGGAGAGATACTGTGATAAACAATACATAACTCAGACGGTATAGCCTATATCTAAGAGGATACATTAGTAGAAGCCATATATTGTTTATCGTTTGTATCATTCAAGGCTACTGATTCCAGGCAGCAAAAAGTAATAACAGAACCAGAAGAATTAATGTTATAATTACTAAGAATGAACCTCCCAGTGAAATACCTGCAATTGCCAGACCTCGCCCTCTAAATAGATCTGGAGACCTGCGAATTTGATTAAGGCCAACAATACCACTAATGATAGCAAAAACAGCACAGAATAAAGCTAGTAAACCAAATATACCACTTCCGAGGGGAAGTAATACTAAGGCAAATGCCCCAATACCAGACCATAGAGAAGCACGTGCCATCGGGTTTACTGTCTGTATGGTGGCAGATCGGCGCCGTGTATAAAGTTTTGTACTATCATCCAAAGATTTATAAAGTTGTTTGGCTAGTTTCATTTGTTTTAGTAAGCCCGGCTTGCGAGTACTGGTACTATAGATAATCTTGTTTTCTACTAAACCAGTAGCAGGAAGATAGAAATCATTCGAAACCTGTGCTGCATTTACTGTGTGGCTACTATCCAGAGAGACTAGTGCATCGGGTAAGTCAGGTGAAATAGTTTGTTGGGAGTTAGAGGATGTCTCTTTAGATAATAGGTGCACAGGATGGCAGGCCAACAGACACAGACAGCCTATTAGCATGAGTAAAGTTGTTTTCATAGATGTTTTAGGTGTATCTGGAAATGAATTGATCGTAATCAAACCTTTATGTTCGCTAATCGTACTAGTGAACACTTAGCTGTTTATTATTTCAGGGAAAGAAGTTTTGTGTGGAATTCTACATATACTAAGGTTACAAATATTGTGCAAACATGCTACTTGACTTATACAATATTTTTTAATTGCATAAACTCTTGTTTGAATTGTTTTGCAGATAGGTGTAAGTCTCACACAATAGCAATCATAATGAACCATGTACAACTGAGACAATTAGTATTAGTCTGATATTTCTCAGAAATAATCAGACTATAGCTATTCTTCACCTATGATCACTATTTTGATAATTAGTAATAGTGATCGAGATAATGATATTCTGGAAAATAGATCGGAGTTCGAATATTTCTGAATGTTAACCGGAACTCTAGTCAAATAGAAGAGTGACCTAAACTGTGGTCAAACAAAAAAGTGAACAGAGTTCGAATATTTCTGGAAAGTGACTAGAACTCTGTTCAAATCTATAAGTAATTCGATTGTTGTTCATTTTATATTTTGATCAACAAGCATGGGTGTCTGTGGTTCATTAAAGGAATAAACAGAATTCGAATATTTTTTACAAGTGATTGGAGTTTGTTAAAAAGTCGTTGTAATAAGAAGTCTTTATATAACCCGGCAGTTTATCTCTAATCAGATTTTCGATAGATTGTGACCAGGTTTTTTCAAATTTTGCCTTCTAACGGTTGGCTAGTGTTTTAAAATCTTTCATATAACCTATATACTGGATAATTGCGATAATGTCAGCATCAGAAATGTTGCTAAGTGTGGGCATCTTACAGTCATTACGATACGATGATGGGTTTTTGACAAAGGCTTTCAGATGCTCAGGTTGCCAGTATTCTGTAACATTTTTGGGATAATTCAACTCTGGCCCCATCTTCCCTCCTATGCCATTAATCGAGTGGCAGGTAAAACAATTGGTATGAAACAGGTTATATCCTTTAACCATTCGTTCATCTTTTGGAAATAATACTGTTAGTTCGGATGATACTGGAACCAACCGGATGCGCACAAGATTATAAGGCCATTTGTAACTATTATCTTTGGGGTCTGCTTCTGTATACACAATATAAAAAGGGGCAATTTTTGTCTCATGTCCATTCTTTTTAATAGGTACCCACTCTTCTCCTTTTGGCGCTTCGGTATCCTGTGTTGCCAGATAGACTTTTGTTTGTATCAATTGTTGTAAAGGCATAGACGGGCTATAGCCATCTTCACACTCAAAGATTACCTGTGTTTGTGAGGCATCAAGACGCCTAACAGAGGAAAACGTATTCAGTATCGTTTGTAAGGGTATTGCCTTAAATGTTTTGGATTTTAGAAAAACGGGGTCATGTGGTATTGTTATTGTCTCAGCAGGCTGTAATTGCCCCTTTTCTTTAAGAGCTACCAGATCAATCTGTAAGGTATCTGTAGACGTATTGGGGGTTGTCTGGCTGATAGTATCTTTTGGGATAGCTTCTTTCTGATTCTCCTGTGTCTGTGAAGAGCAGGCCAGTAAACTACCTAATAAGATAAATGAAAACCACTGTGGAAGTGAATGAAAAAGAGAGGCAAAGCTTACAGGCTGGTACTTTGTTTTGAATATCCTATTCATATGACAAATAATAAGGGATAATGCTGTCCACAAATATAATTGATTACAGGTGTTTCTTCTGACATACCGGCATAAGCACTTGCAAGTTATAAGGAAAAAGTATCGTTTCCAGAATGATATATACTAAAATCCGTCAGGTTATTTATAGTATTTTTTTTCTCTTTCACATACCTTTGTCCCTTTGGGTCGTTGTTATCCGCCAGATAATACTGTTGCTCTAAAGCATATCTGTTATTTCGAATAAAATTCTTTGTACGATCAACAATACATTTGATTATGAGTAAGGAAAAATTCACATTATTGAAATCCTCTGCGGTTCCTTTGCCTATTGAAAATATAGACACAGACCAGATTATCCCAGCTCGTTTTTTGAAAGCAACTACCCGTGATGGATTTGGAAAAAATCTATTTCGTGACTGGCGCTTCAATAATGACGATGAAAGCCAACCTAAGCCTGATTTTGTACTTAATAATCCTACCTATTCGGGCAAGATTCTGGTAGGTGCAAAGAATTTCGGAATGGGTAGTAGCCGTGAACATGCCGCATGGGCTATCTATGACTACGGTTTTCGTGTAGTAGTATCCAGCTTCTTTGCTGATATCTTTAAAAATAATGCCTTGAATACTTTCCTGTTGCCGGTTCAGGTTTCAGATGAGTTCTTGAAAGAAATTTTTGCTGAAATTGAAAAAGATCCAGCTACACAACTGACTGTTGATCTGGAAAAACAAACAATATCTCTTGCAAACGGACATTCCTCGTCTTTTGATATCAATCCTTACAAGAAATCTTGTCTTTTGAACGGATATGACGATATCGATTATCTGCTTAGTTTGAAAGAAGAAATCAAAGCTTATGACTTAGCCCATTAAGTTATAAATAGTTATTCATAGCATTTCCAAACACGAACTCAAACAACTTATTATCTAACACCTTTGTGTTTACACTGTTTTCACAGAAGTATACATGAAATTGTAATCCAATGAAAAAAACATACAAAATCACTATTCTTCCAGGTGATGGTATAGGACAGGAAGTAACCCGTGAAGGGAAAAAAGTATTGGAAAAAATTGCTGCCAAGTTTGGGCATACCTTCGAATTTGACGAAGCAACCATTGGCCATGCGGCTATTGAGGCGACCGGGAACCCACTGCCAGATGAGAGCCTTGCCAAAATGAAAGCATCTGATGCGATCTTGTTTGGTGCAGTTGGTCATCCGAAATATGACAATGACCCTACTGCAAAAGTACGTCCAGAACAAGGCTTGTTACGTATGCGTAAAGAGTTGGGATTGTATGCCAATCTGCGCCCAATCAAGCTGTTTGATGAATTGCTTGAAGCATCCAGTATCAAACCAGAAGTATTGCGTGGATCAGATATATTGTTTTTTCGTGAGTTGACAGGAGATGTGTATTTTGGTGAGAGAGGCCGTAAAGACAATGGAGATACTGCCTATGACACCATGATTTATAGCCGATATGAAGTAGAGCGTATTGCTCATAAAGCATTTAAGGCAGCCATGACCCGCAAGAAAAAAGTGATGTCTGTAGACAAGTCCAATGTGCTGGAAAGTAGCCGATTGTGGAAAGAAGTGGTAAATGAAGTAGCCAAACAATATCCGCAAGTAACACTGGAACATCAGTTTATTGATGCTGCAGCTATGCTTCTGATCAAAAATCCAAAGGCATTTGATGTAGTATTGACAGGAAACTTGTTTGGGGATATCCTTACAGATGAAGCATCACAGATTGCAGGCTCTATGGGTATGTTGGCTTCTGCCTCTGTAGGTGATACTGTAGGACTATACGAACCTATTCATGGTTCTGCTCATGATATTACAGGTAAGGGTGTGGCTAATCCGCTGGCTTCTATTTTATCTGCTGCTTTATTGCTGGATATCTCTTTTGGAATGAAAGAAGAAGCAGAGACTGTTATCAAAGCCGTTGAACAAACTCTGAAAGCCGGCTTCCGTACCCGTGATATTGCAGACGCAAATACTCCTGCCGCAAATATTCTGAACACAGAGACTATGGGTGCCAAAGTCCTGGAATTTATTTAGTTAGATCTTCGTTATACTTTTGTTTTTCCTGTTCATGCAGCTTCTTATTGTTTTCATGAACAGGAAAAATATATTGCCTACAACCCGAAATACTCTGCATGCATCCTGTTTTGTGTGTTTGTAAATATTTGATAATCAATATTTTGCAAATTTGAAGTGCATATTTGTAGTTTTTTTCTTTTCCATTTTGGACAAAAACCACTATCTTGGAATTCGTTTGCAGAAAAAATTTCTTTTCTAATTATTAAAACATCTCTGGTTTATTAACCTCAACCCCATGTACCATGGCTGAAAAAGTTCACATCTTCGACACTACTTTACGTGACGGCGAACAAGTCCCCGGCTGTCAATTAACCACCCCGGAAAAAATTGAAGTAGCCAAAGAACTAGAACTACTAGGCGTAGACATTATTGAAGCAGGCTTTCCAATTTCAAGCCCTGGTGACTTTAATTCAGTAATTGAAATATCAAAGGCTGTTTCCGAACCTGTAATTTGTGGATTGGCCCGTGCTGTAGACAAAGATATTGATGCTGCTGCCGATGCCCTTCGCTTTGCAAAACGCAGTCGGATTCATACAGGGATTGGTGCTTCTGACATGCACATTAAATATAAGTTTAACTCTACCCGTGAAGAGATTCTGGAGCGTGCTGTATGGGCTGTAAAATATGCTAAAAGCAAGAAAGTGGATGAAGTAGAGTTTTATGCAGAAGATGCAGGACGTGCGGATCTTGAGTTTCTTGCCAGATTGGTTGAAGCTGTGATCGCTGCTGGTGCTAATGTGGTTAATATTCCTGATACAACAGGGTATTGCCTGCCTCAGCATTATGGAGAGAAAATAAAGTATTTGTTTGATCATGTCCCTAATATTGATAAAGCTATTATCTCTGCACATTGCCACAATGACCTGGGATTAGCTACTGCCAATAGCATTACTGGCATCATGAATGGTGTACGTCAGATCGAATGTACTATCAATGGTGTCGGTGAAAGAGCTGGTAATACTTCTCTGGAAGAGGTTGTGATGGTTATGCAAACCCATAAAGATCTGGGTTTTGAAACAAATATCAATTCCAAAGGATTATATGGTATCAGTCGTCTGGTATCTGACCTGATGCGTATGCCTGTGCAGGCTAACAAAGCTATTGTTGGTAAAAACGCCTTTGCTCATTCATCTGGTATTCATCAGGATGGCTTCCTGAAACATGCTGAAACTTACGAAATTATCAATCCGGAAGATGTAGGTGTGCCTGCTTCCTCTATCGTATTGACTGCTCGTAGCGGTCGCCATGCATTACGTTATCGTCTTGAGTTACTGGGTTATCTGTTCGACAGAGAGGAGTTAAACAGCATGTATGATAAATTCATTGCATTAGCTGACCGGAAAAAACTAGTAACAGATGATGATCTGCAGGAATTGGTAACTACTGAGTATCCTGTTAAAGCAGAAGCGGCTAAAAAACACTAATCTATACATATACTAAAACCGCCTGTTTACAAAAACAGGCGGTTTTTTATTATTGAAATTGTCCATTATTCTTCTTGTGGGGCTGGGTCAGAGTTCTTCTTCTCCTCCAATCTCCCGTTTTCCCGTAGCGCTTTTACCAGAAGATATTCAATCTGTCCGTTTAGGCTTCGAAATTCATCTTCAGCCCAGCGTTCCAGTGCATTCATTACATCAGCCCGGATACGTAAGGCAAATGCTTTTTTGTCCGTTTTGTCTGCCATTGTAGTTGGTAGGATTAATCAGGACCATCAGGCACCCAATGAATTTATTTTTTAATGATATAAAGTTCCTGCGTTCAATACGGGTTGAGTGCCTTTTTCTCCGCAAAGGACCACCAGCAGATTACTTACCATGGCAGCTTTGCGTTCTTCATCCAATACAACGATTTCTTTCTCAGAAAGTTTGGACAAGGCCATCTCTACCATACCAACAGCACCTTCTACAATCTGGCGGCGGGCTGCTACTACTGCTGTAGCTTGTTGACGTTGCAGCATTGCTCCTGCTATTTCCTGTGCATAGGCCAGATGACTGATTCGGGCTTCCAGTACTTTAATACCGGCTCTGTCAAGGCGTTCGTTCAATTCTTTTTCCAGCAGGTTATTTACCTGATCTGCACTGGCTCTTAACGTAATACCATCTGTATGTTCGTCAATATCATCATAAGGGAATGTATTGGCCAGATGGCGCACCGCAGCTTCACTTTGAATAACTACATATTGCTGGTAGTTTTCTACTTCTAAAGTTGCTTTTGCGGTATCCTGTACCTGCCAGACCAGTACTGCACCTATCTCGATTGGGTTGCCCAGTTTATCGTTTACTTTCAACACATTTCCATTCTGGTTACGAGCTCTTAGTGAAATATGTCTTTTGGTAAAGAAAGGATTAATCCAACAAAAGCCTTCTCTTCTTGCCGTTCCTTTATATTCTCCAAACAACAACAATACTTTGGCTTCATTAGGATTGTTTATAAAAAAACCGGGAAGAATAAATACAAAGGCTAGCAGACAGAATGCTCCCATCAGACTTGCCAAAGAGATTGGTGGTGTAGAAAAATCTGCTATAATCAGTAAAATGCCTGCAATAAGAGTAATCAGTTCAACAAATACCATAAGGTATCCGGAAAGAGGTAAATAGAGTTTTTCGCGTGTCATAGTAGTTTAGATTATTATGATATTCTAATGATATCATATAGATATAATATTTGCAACTATTTACCTTCATTAATTTTAATCTGTTTCATTTGAAATCATAAAGAAGAAAGAAAGACTTGCCAGGCAGACATAGGGATATTATTTTTGAGTTTCGTTTTTTTAACTCAGACGCCCTTGTTTACACTTAAATATAGTTCCCTGAAAGAATTACCTTTCATTGCTGGTTTTCTGATAAAGCTGGCAGATGAATATAAAGTGTGGTTGCTGGAAGGTGAGATGGGTGCAGGTAAAACCACTTTGGTAAAAGCTGTTTGTGAAAGATTAGGTGTGAAAGACACCGTTCAGAGCCCTACTTTTGCCTTGGTCAACGAGTATCTTACGGCGAAAGGTGAGTCCTGTTATCACTTTGATTTTTATCGTATTAAGGATGAAACTGAGGCAATGGACATGGGTATAGAAGAGTATTTTGACTCGGATAGTTATTGTTTTGTAGAGTGGTCGGCAAAAATTCCTCATCTTTTACCTGCAAAATATCTGAAAATTAGTATTAATTTAGATGCGCAAAACGGCCGAATCTTAGAATTATCCAAACATGGGTAGCCAAATTTCCTCTTCCGGGATAGAAGAACTTGCCTCACAAACGGCATTATATCCGCAAGAATCATTGCTGGCAGTGAAAACTACGCAAAAGCAGTTGTTTATAGGTTTACCTAAAGAACGAGATCTGGACGAGAGCCGCTTGGTACTCACTCCGGAAGCTACGTCTATTCTCACACGGAATGGACATCGTATTTGTGTAGAAACAACCGCTGGCCAAGCAGCCAAATTTAGTGACCAGGCTTACAGCGATGCCGGTGCCACGATTGTTTATTCTGCAAAAGAAGCTTTCGAGGCGGACATTGTCTTAAAGGTTGAACCCCCTACTGATGAAGAAATAGGATATTTGAAACCTGGTAAAACACTGATTTCAGCTCTGCAATCGGCTAAACTGACTCATACCTATATTGAGGCGCTGAATAAACGGAAGATTACAGCATTAGCATTTGAGTTGCTTCAGGATAAGGTCGGAGGCATGCCGGTTATTCGTGCGATGAGTGAAATTGCAGGTAATACAGTGATGTTGATTGCGGCAGAATATCTCAATAGTGCCAATAATGGCCGTGGAATTATTCTTGGTGGCATTACCGGGGTTCCACCTACCAAAGTAGTAGTGTTAGGTTCTGGTACGGTTGCTGAATATGCTGCCCGAACTGCTATGGGTATGGGAGCAGAGATTAAAGTATTTGATAGACATATTTACCGTCTCCGACGACTTAAGTATGCTGTAGGGCATCAGATTCATACCTCTACCTTAGAAACAGACTTACTGGCAGAAGCTCTCAATAGAGCTGATGTAGTGGTGGGTGCTATGCGTATGGAAGAAGGACGCAGTCCTATTGTCGTAACCAATGAAATGGTGTCGACTATGAAGCCTGACTCGGTTATAGTGGACGTGAGTATTGATCAGGGTGGATGTTTTGAAACCTCAGAAATAACGACACATCACAATCCAATCTTCCGTAAATATGGTGTGATTCACTATTGTGTGCCTAATATCGCCTCACGGGTTGCTCATACTGCTACAATGGCCCTGAGTCATATATTTACACCTTATTTGTTGGAAATGGGTACTTTGGGAGGAATTGATGAAATGATCTTCCGCAATAAATGGTTTATGAAAGGTGTATATACCTATAAAGGAAGTGTAACCAATCAGCATATTGCCCGAAAATTCAATATGCCACATAAAGATCTGAATCTTCTTATGGCTGCTCGCCTGTAATAAGAAGATTCAGATCTTTTTATTTTTAACGATAGTTATATTCCTCAGAAATGGTTTGATTTGGTTGAGAATACTGATCAAATAATCGTTTCAGATACCACAGAATTACACTACATATTGCCGCTGCAATCAGGGCCTGGCTCCAGGTGATCCATTCAGTGTGTTCCAGATCTATTTTTGTTTTTTCGGATTTGTTAAAGAAAACGCCAAGAACTGTTACTCCATTATTGATAAAGTGTGCCCATATCGCATACCATATATTACCAGACCAAACATATAAATAGCCAAATACAACCCCAAGCAACAAGCGGGGAATAAAGCCATCCAACTGAAAATGGATAAAGCTGAAAATAGCACCTGTAACCCATACTGCTGCATGAGGATTCCTGAACCAGCGTAGAAATATCGATTGCATTGCAGCTCTGAACATAAGCTCTTCACCAATGGCAGGTAAAATAGCAATTACAATAAGGGCAATAATCAGTCTGGAAAATGAATCAAAGTTTGTTAAAAATTGAGTCAATTCTCCTAATTTTTCCTGTTGGCTACGAGACCAATCTTCAAAACCAGACAGCCAGCCAGGCAAGTCCCAATTACGATTCCATTGATAAATCCACTCATTCAGAATGATAAATGCCAATCCCAGAAAGACAATTAGTAATAAAGGAATAAAATCAATCTTCCCATTTGTATTAATTGACCGAAGAGTTTTCCCTTCAATAAAGAACAAATAGATCCAGGCTGCAAGAATAAATCCACCAAAAGAAGAGAATGCCTGTACTATCATCACTATTTCCCATGCATGTGGGTGTGAAAAATCATTAGTAAGGATCTGTGGAATCTGTTGGAAGGCTTCCATTGGATTTCCACTGAAATACGGAAGGGTAAATAATATTCCCAACAGGCTGCCAAAAAATTGCCCTAGGAGAAAGAAACCAATTAATAATATAAAGCCAATAGCTGGATTAACCAGTGGGCGAGGCGGAAACGGTTGTTGCATAATGAAATGAACCAATAAATGGTTAGAGAGGTTTTCTTTTGCAAAGATACATGTAAATTCTTGAGAGACCAGAATCTGGCTGGACAGTTGCTGTTTACTAATGGTAAACGGTTCCAATTGTTGACGGATTGCTCAAAAATTGAGTATCTTTGCAAATTTAGTAGTAATGTAACTATTTATTTTAAGAGTAAAACCAAGCTTTTGACTATGGCTAAGATTCGGGAGATAGAATTAGGGGAGTTTCCATTGCTACTGGCTCCTATGGAAGATGTCAGTGATCCTCCTTTTCGTGCAGTATGTAAGGAAAACGGAGCAGACCTTATGTATACAGAGTTTATCTCCTCAGAAGGATTGATCCGTGATGCAGCCAAAAGTCGTCAGAAGCTGGATATATTTGAATACGAACGCCCTATTGGCATACAGTTGTTTGGAAGTGATGTGGAAACAATGGGTAAATGCGCTGAAATATCTACAGCTGCTCAACCTGACCTGATTGATATCAACTATGGCTGTCCGGTAAAAAATGTAGCTTGCAGAGGAGCTGGGGCTGCCTTGCTACAGGATATTCCTAAGATGATAAAGATGACAGAGGCAGTTGTGAAATCTACTCATTTGCCAGTTACTGTAAAAACGCGCCTGGGATGGGATGATAATACAAAGAACATTCTGGAGGTAGCAGAACGCTTACAGGATATAGGTATTGAGGCACTTACCATTCATGGACGTACTCGTGTACAAATGTACAAGGGAGAGGCTGACTGGACCTTAATAGGCAAAGTAAAAGAAAACCCACGTATACGCATTCCTATATTTGGGAATGGTGATATTGATACACCTGAGAAGGCGCTGGAATATAAAAACCGTTATGGTGTGGATGGTATTATGATTGGTCGGGCTTCGATTGGGTATCCATGGGTCTTTCGCGAAATTAAACATTATCTTCAGACAGGTCAGCATTTGACTCCACCTACTATTCAGGAACGGGTGGATGTATGCAAAAAACACCTGGATTTTTCTATTCGCTGGAAAGGTGATAAACTTGGAATCTTTGAAATGCGCCGCCATTATACCAACTATTTCAAAGGATTGGATCACTTTAAATCCTATCGGATGCGTCTGGTAGAATCACCTGATTATGCAGATATACTCAGCATATTGGATGAGGTTGCCGATCATTTTAACACAGTGGCTATATAGACTTTGTAACTATAAATAAACAAGAAAAGCGACAAACCATTGTCGCTTTTCTTGTTTATAAGTAATTGATAATAAGTCCTCCAAACTATATAACTCCTTGAAGTCTGATTTCTGAACTCACGATAATTTTGCTTTCGAGTATAACTCTGGTCACTTTTCATGTGTGCGCAGATTTCACGGCAAAAATTTTTTCACAAAGGTAAGATGGGTTGTGGGCCTAATGGTCAAATTGTGCAGAACTCTGATCACTTTTGCTTTTGACTGGAATTCCGATCATTTTTTTCTGTTGCGCATAACTCACTGCAACAAGAGAAAGTGATCGGAATTCACTGCAAAACGACTTCTTGCATAGAACTATGCGCATTGAACCTTTTTGCCGTAAATTAAACGCAAGAGTTTTGCTCATTACTCGCCTACTACCAACTGATTCTTCAATTCAACTTTTGGAGGTAATAGCTTATACATGATAGGTGTCACAATTCTTGATAATAAAGTTGAACTAATTAAGCCTCCAATCAAAACAAGAGCCAATGGCGAATAGAGAGGATTCCCTTCTACTGCCAGTGGAATCAGACCACCTATTGCTGTTAGCGAAGTTAACACGATTGGAACGAACCGAATTTCACCTGCATGCTCAATTGCTTCCTGTAGCTCCATCCCCTCTTCCCGTAGCTGATTGGTAAAATCCACCAATAAAATAGAGTTTTTGACTTCTATCCCTACCAGAGCAATCAATCCAATCACTGCCACAAATGACATCGGATAGCCTGTGAGTAAAAGCATGACAATGGCTCCTACAATACCCAGTGGAATAACTGATAACACGATAATGGAACTTTTGAAAGTGCCAAATTCCAGAATCAATACACCCAGAAAACCAAAAGCTGTAATCAGTATGATCGTTCCTAAACCTCCAAAGGATTTCTCTCTGCTCTCCAGTTCTCCAGCAGCTTTGTATGAAAATCCTTCTGGAAACTTCATAGCATCCAGCTTTTGTAGCACTTGTTGGTATACATTGTCTGTCAGATAGCCACTCTTAAGAAAGGCTGTCACAGATACATACCGATCTTTGTCATAGTGTCGGATCAGGTTAGTAGAAGTTTCTAACTGAATGTCTGCAATCTGCTTGAGAGGCACAGATGTTCCGATGGCAGAGTTAACATACAGATTTTTGAATACTTCCAGATCTGCGTATTTTCCTTTGGGTACTGTGGTTACAATATTGTAGTCATCACCATCCTCATCTTTAAATACACCAATATTTAGTCCTGCTACAGCTAAGCGTATAGTACGGTTAATATCCACAATCGGAATACCCAATAAGCCAGCTTTTTCTTTATTGATACGTATTTTCAGACTGGTTTTGCGATTGGCCAGAGGGTTGTTTACATAGATTGTTCCTTCTGTTTGTTTCAGGATAGATTCTACTTTGGCCGCTACTGTTCGCATGGTATCCAGATCTTCACCAAATACACGTATGGCAATAGGTGCCTCCTGATTAGGGCCTTGTTCAAAGTCCTTTACCTCAATTTTAGCATTGGGATATTTCTGAAATTTTATCCGCAACTGGTCTATTAAAGCCACTTTCTGAGCTACTGGCATTTCGTCTGTCTGTACAAAGATCTGCGCAAAGTTAGGCGACTCCCCTTTTTGAATAACATTGTAATATATGCGGGGATTTCCTTTTCCAACATTGGAAGTAAAGTAGGCAACTTCTGGTGTTTGATGCAGATTAGCTTCTACATATTTTGTCACTCTGTCCGTTTCGTAAATGTTAGATCCTTCCGGTGTTTCGATGTTGATCAGAAACATAGGTTTTTCTGATTTCGGAAACAAACTGAAACCTACTGTCGGTAACAACATCAGTGTTCCTCCAAAGATAAGCCCAGCTATAACCAAAGTAATAACAGGGTGAGCCAATGCTCTGTGTAACAATTTACTATAGGTACCACTAATACCTTTCTTCAAGATACGAAGAAAAAAGTTTCCTTCCGGGTTGTGGTGATGCGCCAGAATACGGCTAGATAAAAACGGAACAATGGTAAGCGAAACCAGTAGTGAAGCAATAATAGTGTAAGTTACTGCCATTGGAAGACTTCTGATAAAATCACCTGAAGCCTCAGGTAAAAAGTTCAATGGCATAAAGGCAAGTACCAGTGTCGTGGTACAGCCAATTACCGCAAATGTAATTTGTTTGGTCGCTTTAATGGCTGCTTCTTTTTTACCATATCCTTCCCGAAGATAACGCTCAATATTTTCAACCACCACAATAGAGTCATCTACCAGAATACCCAATGCAACAATCAACCCTACAATACTGAGCTGATTAATCGTAAATCCGGTATAATCCAACGCTGCTAGCCCCATGGCTATAGATAGTGGAATAGAGATCATAACTACTGTAGAGGCACGCCATCCTAATGGAAGTAATGTGATCAATACCAATACAATCGCAATCAGGAAGTCCTTAGCGAATCTTGTAAGACGGTGCTTGACACTAACCGACTGATCAAAATTTTTCACCAGCTTAATGTCTACAGGTAATTCTTTTTTAAACGACTCCAATACTGGGTTAATCTTATCTCCTACACTGAAAATATTCTCGTTAGACTTTTGGCTGGCAGTTACCAGTACACAACGTTTTCCATTGATACGGGTAAGGTGTTTCTCTTCATCGTAGTTAAACTCAATGTTGGCAACATCTTTTAGGTAGATGATTTTAGTACCAGAAGTATACACAATGGTATTGCGCATTTCATCCAGATTTGAATAATCACCACTTGTCTTAACATTGAATTTCCGGGTATTGAGATTTACACTACCTGCCGGGATATTCAGGTTCTCACTTTGTAGTGCCTGTACTACTCTATTCAGAGGAATACCTTCCTGAGCCATCTTCTCAATATTTAGTGAGATACGTACAGTTTGTTCCGGATAGCCCCAGTCATCTACGTTTTTCAGACTTTTAACTTTCTCCAGGCGTTCTTTAAGCTTGTCAGCATAGTCTCCCAGCGTTTTGTAGGAGGCAGACTCTGACACTAGAGCTGTTTGTAAGATACTTACATCTGTAGGTGAGAATTTCAGGATATTCATTGAGAAAATATCCTGCGGTAAAATGGTTTTAAGTGCATTTACTTCCCGAACAATCTCCTGGTATTTTTCATCCGGATCGGATTCGTATTTGTATTCAATAGTAACTACCGCAAGTCCGTCATCAATGCTGGAGTAGATGTTGTTCACATTTTCCAGTTCGTTTAATCGCTTCTCAACCGGATCTACCACTAGTTCTTCCATGTCGGCAGGATCTGTGCCAGGATATACAATGACCAGACTAAATGAGGGTGCCTGAAATTCGGGATCTTCTCCCCGGGGCATATTGAAAAGGGAGTTTAGCCCAAGTCCTACAACGGCTATAAATAGGACAAGCATAAACTGCCAGTTTTTGACAGAAAATTCAGCTATGTGCATCTTCAGGTAAAATTAAAAATGAGGGAATGGCTATATTTTCAGTGTATGCAGCAAACACTATTTGCTTGTGTCGGAATCATTCATGACTGCTACATCAGCTCCTTCGGTAAGGAAGGAGGCGCCTGCAGTTACTACCTCTTTTATTCCTTCGAGTCCACTGGCAATCATAGCTCTTTGGTTATCAAAAAATGCAACCCGAACAGGTAGTTTCTTTACAGTGTGTTTGTCGGCGCTGACCACATATACAAAGGCCTGCTGACCGTTACCCTCTACTAAGGCTTCAATCGGAATAATGGAATAGGTATGACTTTCATTCGGGATGATTTCTGCACGAGCAAATAAGCCAGGTGCAAAACGCTTATTGCCTGGTTTTACCTGTACCTCTATCTCATACAGTTTATTCTGTGGATCTGCTGCCTGAGCTAATTCTGTTACAGTACCTTCAAATGCATCATTGGGATAGGCATCTAGTGTTACTTTGGCTTTGTCCCCAATTGAAAGTTTTGCCCAGTCTTTATCTGAGACACCTACACGTACTACCCAATTCTGTTGTCCGGTTGCAGCTACATATAATACCTGAGCACCAGGACTAGCCAGTTCTCCTTCATTCATTAGCTTTTTCAGGACAGTACCACTCGTTGTAGCACGAAGCTGAGAGTAATTCTGGTTAAACTGTGCAATCGTGAGGTTTTGGCGTGCCACTTCCTGTGCTGTAGTTACATTCTGAAGCTGTTCCAGGGTCGCTGCCGTATCTGCATAGAGTCCTTTCACACGTTGCAGATCGCGTTCTGCTTTCTCATATGACTGTCGGGCTTGTAGTACCTGGGCATTGATTTCAGTAAGGTTTAAAGTTGCCAGTAGTTGTCCCTGGTTTACTTTTTGCCCTTCCTTTACATAAATTTTATCAATAATTCCCCCTGTTTTGAACGACAAGCGAGCTTCTATATCAGATGAGATTAACCCTGATGTAAACACAGATTCGGTCCGGGTTTCTTCTTTTACAGGAGCAGTTTGTATCGCAACGGACGTATCGTCTTTCTGTGCAGCTGTAGTGGATTTGGCTTTCTGGCAAGCTACAAAACTCATGGGTGCTAGTCCGAGTGCCAGTAGTACTAAGTATGAAGGTAGGCGAAGGTTTTTCATAGTATTTTCTATACTAACAGAGTAAGAGAAGATGGTCTAAATTCTTGTAAAGTGTGTCTATTACTGTAATGCAATGACTTTATTTAGCTGAGCCTGTTTGGCCTGTAAATCATATCGTGCGATAGAGACAGATAGTCGGGCGGTTGTGACATCGTTTTCTGCCCGTAGAAATTCAACCAGTAAGGCTTGGTTGTTGCGATAACGGCTGTCTATGATCCGGAAAGATTGTAATGCTTTATTTAACCCTTCTTCCGCTGCTGTCAGACTTTTTCGGGATGCCTGCAAATCATAATAAGCCTGAGTAACTTGTAAGCGTATCTGCTGTTGTAGTTCTGTGAATTTACTGGAAAGCAGGTTGGCCTGGATACGTGATTGCTGTTCTTTGGATCGTTTTTCTCCTCCTTTGAATATATTCCACTGAAGACCAAATTGTGCAATCGCATACTGTTGTGAAGAATCAAATGTATATCCATACCCTTGATATCCTACGCTGCCTCCTACGAATACATTGGGTAGCAGACGGTTATTGCGATTAAGCCGTATGTTGTTTTCGTTTGCTTTGATACTATGGTTAATCTGCTGGATCTCCTGACGGTTGGAAAGAGCTGTTTGTTCGAGATCTGTTAAAGATGTTTGAGCAGCAGAAGTATATACAGCAGAATCTATCAGAATAGAGCTGGTCAAATCCCGATTCAGCAAAAAGTTGAAATAAGACCGGGCTGTCTGTTCATTTTTCTCTGCAAAAGCTAACTGTTGCTCTATTTTTGAGATCTCATATTCAGAAGAGAATACAACATCCTTGGTAGCTGTATTGTTGGTAACCAGTTTCTGATTCAGTTTTAATAATTCCTGTAATATTGTTTTTGACTGATTCAATACTTTGCTAGCTTCCAGTGTCTGAAGATATTGATAATAGGCACCTACAATCGTGTATCGCAATTCATTTTCATAGACATTACGTCTGGCAAGTTGAGCCGAAACAAGATCCTTCTGAATTTTGTAGCTAAAGTATATATCAGAGTTAAAGATGGATTGCTGGAAGCCAATGGTTGTCTCCTGAAAATTATTGGGAGCGAGTTGTATATCCACATTCTGAACAGACGGAAACTTATCTGTGCCTGTCATCTGATTCAAGGTTGCATATACAGGATTAAGTAGATCCCCTACCGGAAATTGCAGACGCCGTCCTCCATAAGCAAGAGTATAAGTAGCATTAAGATAAACCCGTGGCATATACAATGCCCGTACCTGTGTTAGTGTCTCCATACTTTTTTCAAGTTCGAGATTTTCCTGCCTCAGAGTCAGATTGCTTTTTATCCCTTCTTTTACATAGTCTTCTAAGACAGCCGATTGGGCATATAATATAGAGGGAAACAACAGGACAGTAAACATCCGGAAACAACGCGTTGTAATCCTGGTGATCATGTTTTAAAAAGTTAACACTGTTTAGTAATGGGTTAAAAAAATTTACGCTTTCATTAAGTTTAGAATATTGTCAATAGACTGACGAAATAATTCCGGAAGAGTTTCTTCCGGATACATTTTAAATCGTTGTCTTATAGCTAGTGAAACCAAACCATGTACAAAAGAGAATACAGAGACTGTAGTAACTTCCAGATCAGCTTTCTTGATCAAACCTTTCTCCATACACTCTGCAATGGTTTGACGCAACATTTCGTAATTAGCAAAGCCACAATCCCAGTTGTCATCATGCAGGGCTTCCATAGGGGCAGTCATGATAAACATCAAGTCATAGTATTCCGGATTGTGAAAAGCGAAGTCCAGATAGATCTCTCCCATTTTATAAAGCCGCTCTAATGGATTTTCGATCTGCATCAATGGTGTCATCTTTTCAGCTAACAATTCAAATCCTTTTTCATGGACATCATAAAAAAGCTGATTTTTATCTTTGTAATATAGATAGATCGTTGCCGGACTGTACTCAATTTTTTCAGCAATATTGCGCAGCGAGGTTTTTTCAAATCCATGCTCCAGAAACATCTGAGTGGCTGTTTCCAATATCAGACTTTTCATTTCCTGCTTTTCCCGTTCTTTTCTCTCAGAGATTCCCATAGGTTATCGTATTGATATAATCGATGCAAATTTACTGAACGGTGTTTAGTAAGCAAGGGTTGTTTACTGATTTTGCAAAATAAATGTACATGTGGCTTATAAACAGGATAAAATATCTTCTATCTAATCCTTGTTTGATAATTCAAAATAGCAAAGGGACGAGGTGATATAAAAGATGTCCGGTGTTGAAGCGACAAATAGTCCTGTTGAAGAGTAAAAAAAGTGGAGTGAGGGAAATTTTCAGGTTTGCCGTTTTTAACTCATTTTTCTCTAAAGTCTGGTTAGTTAGTAAGTTTTACTACCCCTCATCAAAATAAAAAGGTTCTCCATTCGTCATTTGTTATATTTGCACCTTTCAACCACTTGCATTTTTACACTAATAGTAGAAATGAGTATGAGTCTATACTTCCTGATTAATGAAAACTTATTTACGTCTGATTAGTTATGCACGGCCATTTAGCCGTTTTGTAACCCCCTTTTTTATTTTCTCCCTGCTGAGCATCATATTTGGTATTTTTCAATTTGGGCTTCTTATTCCTTTGTTGGATATTTTGTTTGGGCAGATTGAGCCTGAGAAAGCACAGCAACTGGTAAATAAACCAACCTTTGCTTTGGAGTTTGGTTACTTGAAAGATCTCTTCTATTATTACTTTTATAAATACAGTGCATCCGGTAATAGAATGTCGGTTCTATATTTTGTTACTGGAGTGATTGTTGGTGCAGTAGTACTGACCAATTTATTCCGGTATATGGCCCAGCGAGTAGTACAGGATGCCCGTACGTATTCAGTAAAACGTCTTCGGGAGGCTATCTTTACAAAAGTAACACGATTGCATGTCGGATATTTTAATAATGAACGCAAGGGAGATTTGCTAGCCCGTCTAACTACGGATGTACAGGAAGTGGAAGGGTCAGTGGTTAACACTCTAGACGCCATCTTTAAAGAACCTTTTCTGTTGGTTGGGTATTTTATTCTCTTGTTTGCCATTTCCTGGGAGCTAACCATATTTACATTGATAGTTATTCCTATATCAGGGGTAATAATTGCCTGGGTGACTAAGTCGCTAAAGCAGCAAGCTAAAGAAGGACAGGAATCAGCAGGACGGTTAATGTCTATTATTGAAGAAACTTTATCAGGGGTTCGTATTATTAGTTCGTTCAATGCGCAGTCATATGTTTTGAAAAAGTTTGAGCAAGAGAATAACCATTACCGTGAAACAACCCGCCGGATGGGGAATAAACGGGAGTTAGCTCCTGCATTTTCAGAGGCTTCCGGTGTAATGGTAGTAGCAGGTATTCTGGTATATGGTGGGAGTCTGATTCTGAACAATGATGGAACTGCCACATTGAAGGCAAGTGAGTTTATTACTTACATTGCAACCTTCTCTCAGGTACTAAGACCTGCCAAAGCCATTGTATCTTCTCTCTCAGGCATTCAGCGTGCACAGGCTGCTGGAGAGCGTATATTATCAGTGATAGACGCTCCAGAAGTAGTACAGAGTGCCCCAGATGCAGTATCAATGCCTGCTTTTTCAAAAGGTATTGAGTTTAAAAATGTGAGGTTTGCTCATGGAGATACAACCATTCTAAAAGATATAAACTTCTATATTCCTAAAGGAAAGACAGTTGCTTTAGTAGGTATGGCGGGTGGAGGTAAATCAACCATAGCGGATCTGATACCTCGTTTTTATGATGTAGCAGAAGGTAATGTTCTGATTGATGGAAAAGATGTGCGCAACTATACATTGGAATCATTGCGTGGAGAGATGGGAATTGTAACCCAGGAATCTATTTTATTCAATGATACCATATTCAATAACATTGCTTTTGGACAGCCAGATGCGAAAGAAGAAGATGTAATTCGTGCGGCAAAAATTGCCAATGCACACGATTTCATTATAGCGAAAGAAGATGGTTATCAGAGTGTGATTGGTGATCGTGGGAATAAACTATCTGGAGGGCAAAAACAACGGCTGTGTATTGCACGGGCTGTATTTAAAAACCCATCCATCTTGATTCTGGATGAAGCTACCTCTGCGCTGGATGCAGAATCAGAACGATTGGTACAGGATGCATTAAGCAATCTTATGAAGGGTCGTACTGCACTGGTGATTGCGCATCGGTTGAGTACCATTCAGGAGGCTGATGAAATTCTGGTGATTCAGAATGGACAGATTGTAGAAAGAGGGCATCATCAGGAATTACTGGAGAAAGAAGCTGGAGTGTATCGCCGGCTTACTATGTTACAACAAGCTGTATAAACGCTGATTACTTTTTAGTTAAAAATATTTAAATAGTTGCTTTTGCAACCCTATTTTACTTTTTTACATTCTATATACCAGAAAGCACACATGAGATCGCTTTCTGGTATATTTTTTTCATAGCCTATGTGACTGGCATACGACGAATTTCATACTAGAGAGGCCATTTTGCCGTTTTAGCACAAACACTTATCCTATTCAAATACTTTTATGAGACTGTGGACGTTTACACTTCTTATTTCTATTTACTTTTTCTACAGTCAGACAAGTATTGCCGGAGGAATACGTGGGACCATCAAGAATACCAAAGGGGAAGTTATGCCTTATACTTCTATTCTGGTGAAGAATACAAGTATTGGGACTATGGCGAATGAAGATGGAAAGTATGAAGTTACCCTGAAGCCAGGAACTTACGAACTTCAGTTTCAATACCTCGGCTATCAGGTGTTGAGTAAGTCAGTTGAGGTGGGTGATGAGTATGTTACGGTGGATGTAACTATGCAGGAAGCCGTAGTACAACTGAATGAGGTACAGGTGGGTTCTTCAGATGAAGATGCTGCCTATACGATTATGCGTAAAACCATTAGCATGGCGCGTTTTCATATGCTGGAAGTAGATAGCTGGTCTGCAAGAACCTATGTAAAAGGTACGTTCCGCGTTATTGATGTTCCATTTCTGCTAAAAGGTGCATTGAAGAAAAGCAACATTCAGGTAGGAACCACCTATGTGCTGGAATCTATCAATGAGATTAGCTTTCAGCAACCTGACAAAGTAAAGGAAAAGGCTATTTCTATTCGTTCTAACCTCCCGCCGGGCTCACAGCCTGCTATTAACTTTGCTCAGCTAAATATCTATCAACCTGCTTTCTTCGGTATCATTCTGCCACTTTCACCTAAGGCTTTTAACTATTATCGCTTTACGTATGAGGGTGGTTTTGAAGAAAATGGAAAATGGGTGAATCGAATTAAGGTAACTCCTAAGATCAAAGGGCAGAATGTAATAGAAGGTTCTATTTATATTGTAGATCAGTTATGGAGTATTCATAGTTATCGGTTCAAGTTTACTGACGAGAATGGGATAAACTATAATCTGCAACAGATCTACAACCTCACACAGGATGTATGGATGCCCATACAATCGGAAATTACTGTAAAGGCTAATATATTTGGGGCAGAAGGAGAAGCCCGCTATGTTACTTCTGTGCGAAACTATCAGCTTAAAATCAATCCGAAATACCATCAGCAGCCGGTAGTAGTGGACGAGAAGATTGATAAAGAAAAGGCTGCAGAAGTACGTAAACAGAAGATCGATACAGAAACAGCTCTGAAACAGAAAGAACTAACCCGAAAGCAATTGCGTCAGTTAAGCAGAGAAATGGAAAGAGAAGATCGGAAAGAACGCAAAGAGCGTGGAGAAGATGTGACTGTGATGCGGGATTATTCTTTTAATGTAGACACACTTGCCAGAAAAAGGCCATCCTCCTTTTGGGAAGATGAAAGACAGGTTCCATTAACAGATACAGAGATTAAGGGCTATAAACAGGCGGACAGTCTTTACAAAGCTAATGAAGATAAGATAAAGAAAGATTCCATTAAAAGTCTGCCTCGTTTTCGGCTTACCCATTTGATTTTTGGACATACCTATAATTATGGAAAGCAGCCGGAAAACGAATGGTATCCGCGTACTTTTTCTTTTGACTCTCCTTTATTGAACCTGAATAATCCGGATTATTTTATCTGGAACAATATGGGTTTTTTCAATACAGTAGAAGGAACAGTTTTACGGACACGGATGAGATATACAGAACGAGTGAATAAAGATTCACGATGGAGTCTGGAAGGTAATCTCAGGTATTCTTTCGAAAGAAACCATTTGAACGGAGGACTGACATTTTCAAGAGGAAACCAACAGCAGTCATTTTCAGTATCAGCTGGACATAACATATTTCAGTTCAATGGTAATAATCCTATTCCCGAAGGTGTCAATACTGTGAATACCTTGTTGTGGGAGAGGAACTATATGAAGATCTATGAGAAAACATTTGCCAGTATACAGTGGAACAAACGCTTTACTGAAAAAGTCTCCTTTTCTACGTCAATTGCATTCGAACATCGTGATCGATTGGTGAACAGAACTGAATATAGCTGGTTTGATTTTAAAAAACGGGAGTTAACCAGCAATGATCCAAGTAATATTGAATTGCAGGATCAGACGGCTTTCCCAGATCATAATGCATGGATATGGGCTAGTTCGTTAACAATTCGACCTTTTGCAAAGGCTGGCATTTATAATGGACGTCGTTATCTGATCAATAATAACTCTCCTGTGTTTACAATCAACAACCGATCAGGCTTTGGAGATGTGCATTTTAATCAGCTGGAACTTAGTGTGGGAGATGAATTTCGTTTATTAAGAGGGGGATTTCGTTATTTGGTACGGGGTGGACTGTTCTATGGGCCACAGAAACCCAATTACTTAATAGATTTTAAACACTTTAATGGTAACCGAACACGATTCCAACCTGAAGGATTTGACTTCTTCCGTCTTCTGGACTACTACAACTATTCTACTACACATAATTATTTACAGGCACATGCTAGTCAGCAGATCAATCGCCTGTTGTTTACGCAGTTTACTTCTTTGCGATTGTATGGCATTCGTGAAAATCTTTTTGTGAACGCCTTACTGACTACTGAAACCAATGTATATGAGGTTGGATATGGATTCAGGGGCCTGTTAAAAATCCTGGGAGCTGAAGTTGTAACTACTTTCCAAAATGGAAAATATGTCCAAACTGGCTTCCGTTTGAGGTTGGGCTTTAACTAACAACTGGCTTAATTAACTTTAGACTAGTTGTTTACAGTTCTATTTTTAGGGTAAGTATGTTCTCTACAAAGTCGTCTCATCAAGTCTGGGCTATCCCACTGTCGCTGACAATTGATACAACACATTGTCTACTAAATACTTCCTTTAGTTATGGACTTTCCAGACTTGGGGTGATCTCTAATTTCTTACTAATTAAGATAAATGATTCATTCTTAATTTTTTAGGATGTATATGTGTGGCCTCAATCTCCAAAATACTAGCTTTACATAAGTTGTAATCTGGTTATTTTTATCCATCTGTAACCTAAACATTAGTATGAAAAGCATTTCTTATCTTCTGGGGCTTGCCTGTTTTCTTTTTGTGTTCTCTTCTGTTTATGGACAGAAATTTAATGGACTTGATACACATATGGGAAACTTGTACCGTACATCTGATGCCAAGACCCGATCTATCAGCCCAGAGAATTTTACAGGAGAAAAAGGTAAGGGAGGAATGGCTACAGAAGGTACAGGAAAGCATGCGTCGCAAGATCTGGGACAAGGTTGGAAGGTAAGTCCTAGTGTGGAGATAAAAAGCAAAACTACCTTTACATTAGCTGAAATAACAGGGCAAGGAGCTATACAACATATCTGGATGACGCCAACAGGCAAGTGGCGCTATTCTATTTTGCGTATCTACTGGGATGATGAAAAAGAGCCTTCTGTAGAGGTTCCTGTCGGAGATTTCTTCTGCATGGGATGGCAACAGTATGCACCTATTACGTCACTGGCTGTAGCCGTAAATCCGGGAAGTGCATTCAACTGCTACTGGACTATGCCTTTCCGTAAAAAATGTCGGATTACGATGGAAAACATTGCCAATGAATCCATGATGTTATATTATCAGATTGATTATACTCTTACAGATATTCCAGATGATGCGGCTTACTTTCATGCACAGTTTCGTAGGGTAAATCCTCTACCCTATAAGCAGGTGTATACTCTGTTGGATGGTATAAAAGGAAAAGGGCAATATGTCGGGACTTATATTGCTTGGGGGGTAAATAGCAATGGCTGGTGGGGCGAAGGAGAAATGAAGTTTTATATGGATGGGGATAAAGATTTTCCTACTATCAATGGAACCGGACTGGAAGATTATTTCTGTGGTTCCTATAATTTTGATAACAAAGGAAAATACCAGGAGTTTTCATCTCCATACACAGGTTTGCATCAGGTGATTCGACCAGATGGATTGTATCAATCTCAGCAACGGTTTGGTATGTACCGCTGGCATATTACAGATCCGATTCGGTTTGATAAAGATCTTAGGGTAACTGTACAAGCACTGGGATGGAGAGATGGCGGGCGTTATCTACCATTAAAGGATGATATCTCATCGACTGTGTTCTGGTATCAGACGGAGCCGCATACAGCCTTTCCGAAACTACCTACTAAGGATGAATTGGAAGTGAATTGATAGCAAAGATGAGTAGACTAACACTATAAAAAAAGCCTCTTTGTTGAAAAGAGGCTTCGGATTCATATATAACCAGGGAGATTAGTTTATTCGTACATTGCCACCAGATGTAGAGATTCTGACAGGGATACCACCACCATTTAACTTACCCTTCACACGGTCATCTTTGATTGTTCCATCAAAGTTTTGCATGGCTACAGATACCCGGTCGCCGGAAAGATCCAGATCCATTCCTTTATCCATTGGCATCTTTACAGTAATATTGCCACCACTGGTTGACAGTGTAAGGTATTTTTCCAGACTAGAAATATCGGCTGTTACATTACCACCACTGGTATGTGCATCCAGGCTTCCTGATACCTGTGCAATACGGATGTTACCGCCAGAAGTACCAATTTTCAGAGAGCCTTTTGAATCAGCTACTTTTACATTACCACCACTGGTCTGAGCATCTATTGTGCCATTAAATCTATCTATGTCAATATTGCCACCAGAAGTTTCCGCATCTACTATTCCTTTTATGGTGCTAAGAGAGATATTGCCACCGCTGGTTTTTGCGTCCTGATTACCAGAAAGGTTTGACAAGTGGATGTTTCCGCCACTGGTTCTGAGGTTAGAGGTAATATTGTTGGGAACATAAATCTTAAAGGAGATGCTCAAGCCATCTTTCCATCCCCATTTCCATCCTGATTCAAGAGGCTTGGCAATAGCAGTTAACGTGTTGGCATCTTTGTCGATCTGAATCGTATATTTTTCAAGACGTTCTTTGATTTCGCTATCAGATAGTTTTTGATTCCAGTTGTTGGCACGAATATAGACTTCTATACGGGCATCTCCGGAATTTTGTCCGTATACAGATACGTTGCCACCACTAGTTTCAGTTTTGATGCTAGTTAGTCCGGCAGGAGAAAAGGTTTTGGTCAGATAGGGTTTATCTGTATCGTTTTGTGCCTGAATGGTGGTAAGACTAACGAATGCCATCAAAAAAGCTGTGAGTATTTGTCTCGTTTTCATAGCAAAGAAAAGTATTAGGTTGATATTTTAGAAAAGAAGTTGTGTATAAGATGTAAAATAAACTATTGAGGTTGCATGAAGCTGAAAGAAATTTTGCAAACAGAGATTCAACTCAACTAATCAGATTATCTCTGTTTGCAACTCTTTTTGATCACTCACTTCGCAGACTTTTGACTGGATTGGCAAAAGCAGCTTTGAGAGACTGAAAACTAATGGTAAGAAGGGTAATGAGTAATGCTCCTAATCCTGTTACCACAAATACCCACCAGGAAATTTCAGTACGGTATTCGTACTTCTGGAGCCATTGATTCATAAAGTACCAGGCTGTAGGAATGGCAAACAGAAAAGAGACAAACACCAGTCGTACAAAATCTTTTGACAGCAGACTCCACAGATTCAGAACGCTGGCTCCGAGAACTTTCCGGATACCGATTTCCTTGGTGCGTTGCTCAGCTACAAATGAAGAGAGTCCGAATATGCCCAAGCAGGAAATCAGGATGGCTAGCCCTGCAAAGACTGCTGCCAGTGTACCGATTCGTTCTTCATCGCCAAATTTCTGAGCATATTCTTCATCTACGAACTTGTATTCAAAAGGCGTTGCCGGACTGTATTTTTTAAATACGGCTTCTACTTTACTCAGTGCGTCTCTGGCACTTAGTTTGGGATTCAGCTTAATAATAACCACACTTTCCTGCTCTTTCGAAATATGGAAGAATGCTGCCCGGATGGGTTGATAAGGTGACTGCACCACCATATTTTTGATAACTCCCACTATTGTATAGGGTTTGTTATTCCACTTAACAGTCTCCCCTATCGGGTGTTCGAATCCCAGGAATTTTACTGCCGCTTCATTGATTACAAATGCCATCGAATCGGTAGCGTATTCCCGTGAAAAATCTCGTCCTTCTTTAAATTGCCAGCCTACTGTTTTGCCATAATCGTGGGTAACACCATTGTTAGGGAAGTCAACTGCCAGTTCCGGATCTTTGCCTTTCCAGTCAAAACCTCCATTGGTATTCCATACAGACGTAGTAGGGCTGGTAGATTCTGTCATATCTACAATGGCACCTGAGCTTTTTAGTTCGTTGCGTACTGCCTCCAGGTGGTTATGAATATCAGGAGTAGTGAGCAGCATACTAATTAGTCCATTGCGGTCATAGCCGATAGGTCTGTCTTTGGCATGTTGTATCTGACGAAACACTACTATGGTTCCGATAATCAGGGTAACGGAAACAGCAAATTGCATCACTACCAGAATACGGCGGGGTAATGCTGCATAACGTCCTACCCTGAAAGTGCCTTTGAGTACTTTGACGGGTTGAAACGAAGACAAATAGAGTGCAGGATAGCTGCCGGCAATGAGACCTGTAACAACAGAGAAAGAAAGTCCCAGCAGCCAGAATACAGGACTTAGGTAAGGAACACTCATCTTTTTGTCTGCTACTTCATTAAAGAAAGGCAAACTCAGTTGTACTAAGAAAATGGCTGTCAAAAAGCCAAACATAACTACCAGCAATGACTCACTGAAAAACTGCGCTATCAGCTGACCACGTATAGAACCTACTGTTTTGCGAATGCCTACTTCTTTGGCTCTTTTTTCACTGCGAGCAGTAGCCAGATTCATAAAGTTGATACAGGCCAGCAGCAATACAAATATGCCTATGATACTGAAAAGCCATACATTTTCGATTCGCCCTCCTGCATTTACGCCATCTTTCCAGTCTGAATACAGACGCCATTTGGTCATTGGATGGAGAAATACTTCAGGCTTGTATTTTCTGTCAAAGGAACTTACGCGATTAAATTTTACATTTTTGATCTGGGCAGACACTTTCTCTATATCTGTGTTCTCTGCCATTTGGGCAAACGTTTGGGTAAAGTTACTATCCCAGGGATCTTCCATTTTCTTGATCCATGGATTCATGATCAGATAAAGTTCCCAAGGTAAGATATAGGTCATTTCGCGGAAGTCAGAATTATACGGCAGATCTTCATATACTCCTGTCACCTTCACATCCGTATTGTTGTCAATCCGCATGATTTTGCCTATTGGGTCTTCATTGCCGAAGTAGATTTGGGCTATAGACTCTGATAGTAGTATGGAATGAGGTTCCTTCAGACCTGTACGTGTACCTTTAAGCATGTGCAGTGAAAGCATTTCAGTCACCTGAGGCTCAAAATAGTTACCTGTCTTGGTAGCCTTCTTCTCTCCATAGGTAAGCACATGCCCTGATGTCCAGGATGATTGTAACACATACGTAAAGCTGCTTCCATATTTGCTCCGGATCTCCTCTGCCATTACATAGGGATTGGATGTCTGGGTTTCTCTTTTCCCATTGTACAGGTTGTGTTGCATCACCTGCACTATACGTTCATAGTTCTGATGGTAGGTGTTATAGGTGATTTCATCCCATATCCAAAGACCTATCAGTATGGCTACTGCCATTCCAACTGCCAGCCCTCCAATATTGATAAAGGAATATACCTTGTTCTTAAGCAGATTTCGTAGAGCGACTTTTAAATAGTTTCGTAGCATAAGACGACGTGTTAAGTGTCAGGAAAGAATACTTGCGTATATGCCAATATAAAGCCAGAATACTAAAATGTCCTTTTTGGGCTAACAGAGGCAGATTTATCAGCTATAAGAGATAATAAGTGTCCGTTTATGGACACTCTCTGTTCACTGACGAACAATGTTAATTACAGAATAGGGTCTGAGTCTAATTCGTTATAATTTTATATTGAATAGATAGGTTATTCATTCAGCTTGTTACTTTTGCCTTCCGTTTCATTTTTTATGCTTATATGAGTAACAAGAAAGAAGGCAATCAATATGATAAAATATTCAAAGAGAATCTTGAGTCTGTTACCCTGGCACTGATTGAGAAGGTGCTTCAGATTCAGATTATTTCTTATGAGAAAATAAAGGACGACTTGCAACGAACCATAGAGCGAAAGCCCGATCAGCTCTTAAAAATCACCGATCAGAATGGAAGTACATTTTTGCTGCATCTGGAATTTCAGCTGATAAACGAACCCCGTATGGTATACCGGATGCTGGAATACAGAGGCATGCTGGAACGTAAATACGAACTGGATGTGCTACAATATGTGATCTTCCTTTCAGATCAGAAACCAGATATGGTTACACATCTTGTCAAGCGGGATTTGTCCTTTAAGTTCAACATTGCACCTTTATCTTCCATTAAGTACGAATTATTTCTCTCTTCAGGTAAAGGAGATGAAATAGTATTCGCTATTTTAGGTGACTTTGGTAATACAAGTCCGCAACAGGCTGCCAGACAGATTTATGAACGATTACGAGACACATCCACTAGTCAACTGGAGCTTGACAGGCACTTGCAACAATTACGCGTATTGGCTAACTTGCGTAAACTAACTGACTACATTGAGACGATGATTGACTCTATTTCGAAATACATAAAAGAAGAAGATGACATTCTCTTCAAAAGAGGAGAACGAAAAGGCAAACTGGAAGGTGAGCAGAAAGGTAAAACAGAGGCTATTCTCAAATTCCTTAAAGATGGTATTCTGACTACTCAGCAATTAGCTACCTATTTTGATGTCACTGAGGAGTTTGTTGAAGATCTTCGTAAAAGTTTGAATACATAACCTGCCTAAATCACAGATTGAAAGAGTATGTACCTAGTGCGATCTCTTTACATCTGTGATTCAAGATAATTTAAATGATAGGAAGTAACTCGCTGGGGAATAATACCAGCGATAGAAGTACATACTATCAATCTCCACCTCCACAGCCACCACAGCTACTACAGGATCCTCCATCTGATCCACAGGAAGATCCTCCTCCATCGGATGAACTTCCACTTCCATCGGCATGGCTTGCGATAGGAGTAAATGTAGTGGTATAAACCGCTGATCCAAGTAAGAAATATTGCCATTCCCAGCCATCAGAAGGCATGTGAACGTGTAATTCCTGCTTACGATAGAGATCTGGAATGGTGTGCGAAAACAGATAGTTTCTGAGATAGATGAGAAAGAAGATGCTTACTAAAAGTAGTAGTATAAGAAAAGTTCCAATAAGCTCTACCGGTTTGTCGCGTGCAATACCTGTAGCCATGCGGATGGTGCCAAGCAGAAGGAGAAATGAAAGAATACCAAAGTTTAGGAAGAATAACTTGCCAAACACATGTGATTTGGCGAACTGCTTCTTAAAAGCCTCCATGCTGGTTGCTATGTTGGTAAATATGGGTTTTGTCTGAAGTTGTTTGAGTAAAGCCGGGTAAAAGGCTTTTTCCATACCACTTAAGGTTTCGATGATAGTATATTCTTCTACCGTATCAGATTTGGCATGAGTGGCAACCTCTAAAGAATTATCCTCATTAACGATAATCTTATTTTCCTTGACTAACTGATTCATAAAACCATGGATCACCTCTGATACCTTTTGTGTTTTCAGATAGACTAGTTCTATTGGATGGAGTCGAAATACAAAGGCAGACTTATCAAACCCGTTTACCGTTTCCCGTAACTGAGTTCTATTATACCTGGTAAGTGTCAAAAATGTATATACTGTCAGAAGTAGATACCCAAATAAAAAATAAGGATTGTCAATATGGATATAGAGGCCCTTTAAGGCAAAGTAGAAAGGAAAAAGTAATACTATCCATAGACATATACCCACTATAATTCCACTCCAGAGTTCATATTTTCCATTGGATAGTTGCAGAGGTGCATAGATAGTTGACGCGTCCCATATCTCTGAAGGTTGTGGTCCAAAAGCTTCTGTATATAACTTTTGCGTCCGTTCCTTCGCCTGTCTGAATTTTGCCTCGTCACTTCTGTTGTGTGTGGACGGAATATGGTGAACATTCTTACCTATTACCTCACAAAAATCAGTATAGGATTGAGTAAAGAGTAAATGCAGATGCCATACCTCATCTACAATTGGCGAAGGCGAAACCATCATATCAGAGGTGGCCGCCAGATACATAAACTTTTTGTATTCCAGAATAGCGGCTTCTGTAAAATGCCTGGTCCAGTTGTTTTCCTTTGCCAGCCGGGTTGAAAATCCATATTCTGAAACAGGGAGATCAAAATCGAAAGCTAATATTTTTGACCAGAGTTCTTGATTCATGTAGAGTTCTGATTTTATATCCTTTTCATGTAATTACGTAATATAGGGAATTTTCTGCAAGTGTTTTCGCAGAGTGATCTTACACATAGAAGTAACACAGAAGATCCCTGAATCCTAAACGATTTGGCTATTTACATCACGAGAGATGGAAGAGAAGTACTTATTTTCGTATCCACTCAATGAATCGGTATATAGCCAGAAAGAGCCATGCCAGGATTAATTTTGCGGCGCATGGTATAAAGATAACCCAGGAGCCTAATGCGTAAGATAACCGATTTTGGGGTGTATCTTCCTCTCCTGTCAGATTATCTGAAAGCTTCATGATGTAATAGGCAGGAGCAATGCCTGCCAAATAGATTGCGAGGCTTAAAAGAAATACCATACGGATAGATTTTAGCCTAAGTATACTAGTTAACCAGTTGATTTACAATGGCTATACACTATCTGTAGCAAGATCTGGGTTGGGGTAAACATATGGTAAGATAATTCTCGTATATGATCTCTTAGGGTATTGCTGCATTTAGTCTGGCTAGTAATTCCTGCATGTGTTCTTTCCAGCCTTTGACCTCTCTGTATAGTTCGGCATATTCCCGTATTCCATCTTCATCAGGCTTTTCATTAAGGATATCTTCCAGAAAACGGATCAGATACAGAATCGCCTCCTGCGTACCTGTAAAGGACGTAATGTTTAGTTTCTCTTCACCAAACTCTAACTCCGGATATTGCTGGTAATCAGTAAAAAGCTCTGCCAGAGCAATGGCTGTTTTGTCATACAGATAGTCTATGTCAGTAGTATCGGCAGGCAGGAATCCTTCGGCTATATAGAAGTCGATGAGTTCTCCTAAGTGTATGTCAGAATGACTCTCGGTATATTCTGTAAAAAAATCCAGAATGTCGAGTCCTTCGTCACTTTCTAATGCTTTGATTCCCCAGCTTCCCATAGTGTGTTATATATTGGTTTAGTGCAATGAACATAATTATATAAAATCTTTTCGAAAACCAATAAAAGTTAAAAGAGTAAATGGAGTATCAGGCAGTGTGGAAAATATCAGAACTCTGTTCATTTACCTAGTTATGACATATAGGTAACGACTGCTGGTCATTTTTGTTTTTGACCAGAATACCGATCATATCTCTCTTTGACCTGAGTTCCGTTCATGTTGGAAAATTATTCGAATAATGGTCACTTCTGGGTTTGACCTAAACTCTGTTCACCTTAGTGGATGAACAGAGTTTAGGTCAATGGTGAGAAATATCGGATTTCCGATACTATTCCAGTGTTATCAGAATTCTGATTTTGTATTGTCATCATCAGATTTCTGATAAGATAAGAAGATTGATAGAATTTTCCTGCCCTCTCTTTGTCCTCCTTCCTCTTTACCCTCTTAGAAGTTTCTCCCCTCTCTGTCCTCCTGAAAGGACCTTCCCGCTCTTTCTTCCCCAGGTTGTGTGTTATCACAAACCTGAACGATGGGAAAGAACTCGTTGGTGATAACACCAACGACGGGCACACAATTATCACCAGTCGGAACGGCCGCCGGTCTTGCCACGAGTTCCTTTCAGGAGGACAATAAGGGGTGTTTTTTCCAGAGGGACAAGTTCTTTCAGGAGGGCAAAAGGGGATGAGCAATAGGAAAACGGAGGGAGAGGGGCATTCAGAAGGACAGCAAGGAAAGTGTTTCTTTTCAGAAGGGCAGAAAGGAGTGCGCCATGCAGGAAAACAAAAAAAGGAATTTCAGGAATAGAAAGGAAGACTGAGGAGGGAAAGCGATCCTTTCAGAACAACGGCGAAGGGGAGTTTTTTCAGAAGGGCAGAAAGAAAGACAGTTTCTTTCTGGACGATAAAAAGGGAGTAGTAACCCTTTCAGGAGGAGTGTACGCTTTTCAAGAAGGAATCATGCAAAGGGAGAACAGGGAGAGAATGATTCTTTATCTACAGACATCCTTCCTGAAAATATATGGGACAGGATAATAGCATTATCCCGAAAGTAAAAAAGAGAGGAGGTCTTTCTATCCCGGATAATCCTATGGATAATGAGGATAATGGCCTCAGACGTTGACAGAGGGATTTTTTTGCTACTGGTTTTGTTGGTACTGTTTACTGGCTAAAAAACAAAGAGTGACCATATGCAGTCACTCCCTGTTTACAATCGAACAATCTTACGGTTACTCTGTACGTAAGGACTTAATGGGATTGACACGGGCAGCGCTGATAGCCTGTATACTGATGGTACAGACTGCCAGGACAATGGCACCTAGACCCGCCAGCGCAAATACTATCCATGAAATCTCAATACGGTAGGCAAACTCCTGTAGCCATTGATTGGTGACATACCAGGCTATCGGAGTGGCAAGAATAATGGCAAAAACAACCAGACGGATAAAGTCCTGGCATAGGAGTAACACAATGCTGGATACCGAAGCTCCCAATACTTTCCGGATGCCTATTTCTTTGGTACGCATTTCGGCTACGAAGGCGATCAGTCCAAACAGCCCCAGACAGGCTATGAAGATGGCTACACCTGTAAAGGCTTTCATCATAGCTGCCAAACGATGTTCGGATTTATACATCTTGTCAAAAGCGTCGTCCAGAAACTGATACTCAAAAGGCTTTTTGGTCTGATACGTAGTATACAGATGCTCAATCTGTGCCAGGGTTTTGGGAAGGTTGGCTTTAGGATCTACGCGTACAAACAGATGGCCTCCCTGGCTGGCAAGGCTTTGTGAGGTGTCTTTTACTACCTTTAGTGCCAGGTCATTTATTTCATGTTTGAGTGAGCTGAAGTTAAAATTTTTCACCACACCGGCTATTTCCTTGGTCCCATCCCATTCGAGTCGCTTCCCAATCGGGTTGCCTTTCAGATTTAGTTTGGCAATAGCCTTTTGGTTAATAATAATTTTGTCATTCAGGCTAATCTGACTTTCGATGCTTGGAGGAATGGCCCAGTCAATCTCCAGTGTTTTCAGGAATTGCTCATCAACCACCATGAAGTTGAGAGATATATTCTGCTGACTATCTGGCGTTTTGGTGAAGATCATATTCCATCCACCTGAGAAGAGCGGAGAGCCGGCGGCGGCCACAGAGCGTACTCCTGCTTGCTGACGGATGTCGTTGCGAAAACGGATATAGTTGTTTTTGAATTCTTTGTCCAGCGGTATCATCAGCACCTGTTCTTTATTCATGCCGATTTTCTGATTGCGGATAAAGGCGATTTGTTGCTGAATAAAGATACTGCCTGCTATCAGAACCATAGACACGGCAAACTGAAACACGATAAATCCTTTGCGAACGGCGGTACCTGTCATGCTTACTTTGCCTTTGAGAGCCTGAATAGGGCTAAAGCCAGAGAGTACCAGTGACGGATAGCTTCCTGCAATAAGAATGGTTACGATGAGCAGACCTGTAAGTACTAGTATAAATAACGGACTAAACAGAAAGTCGGTGTCTATCTTGAGCTGTAGGGTGTTAAGAAAAACAGGCTTCAGGAATTGCAGCAACACCAGTCCCAGCACAAATGAGACAAGGCTGATCAGCATAGATTCCATATAAAACTGTCCGGCTATACGCTTACGGTCAGCTCCCATTACCTTGCGTACACCTACTTCTTTGGCGCGTTTGGTAGCACGGGCTGTAGAGAGACTCATGTAGTTAAACAGTGCCAGGAATAGGATCAGGACAGCCACTCCCATAAATATCCAGACATACTGGAGGTTAGAAGAGTCGCCAAAGTTGTTTCCAAAGTGAATATTCAGCAGAGGGTCCAGCACATACTGGAACTGTAACCCAAATCCTTCTTCTTTGGTCACTATGGACGGAATAGCTTTCTGTACCAGCGCCAGATCAGATCCGTCTTTCAGTAAAAAGTACGTCTCATAGGCTCCCGGTCCGATTTTAGCATTCTGAGAGGCATAATAGTCGGGTCCTTCCTGCTTTTGAATAGCGTCATAGCTGGGCAGAGAGGCAATAAAGTCGTAGGTGAGTGTAGAGTTGGATGGGGCATCTTTGACAACACCTGTGATCTCGAAAAGATGTTTTTCGTCGTAAGTCAGTGTTTGTCCTACCGGATCTTTGTCTCCAAAATATTTGTGTGCTGTATGTTCACTTATCACAACTGAAAAAGGTTTGTTCAGCACATGTTGCACATTGCCTTTTAGAAGAGGAAATGAAAAAACGGTAAATACGGAAGGATCTGCGAAAAGGAATTTTTCTTCGTAGAATTTCTGATCGTCACCTGTTTTTATAACAACCCGGTTAGACATGCGCATGCGTACAAAGTCTTCTACATGGGCACTGTTTTGTTTGACAGCCGGCGCAAAGGGCATAGAGAGCATATTCATCTGCATAACATTCTCTCCCATTTTGGCTCTATACACAGTGCGTACGATCTTCCTGGAATGAGCATGAAAGTGATCATAGCTATACTCATGTACTACATAGAGCATGATCAGCATACTGACTGCCAGGCCAAGTGCTAATCCTCCTATATTAATAGCCGAGTAGAGCTTATTACGCCATAGGTTGCGAATGGCAATGAGAAGATAGTTTTTAAGCATAAAATTGGGAATAGTAGTTTGATGGCTAAAAACAAAAAATCACACAGAGGCTTCTTAGTTTTCTGGATAAAGAAACATTCAATTATAAAGCCAGATTTTAAAAAGAGCAATTTTGAGCCAATAGATGCAGATTTTGCGGCATAAAGAGCCACCGACTGTCCGAAAATGAACATATCCTGTCCAGCGACGAACAGGATATAGAAAAGCAGAGCAGGCTATAAAGTCTCTTTTTCTGCCCTCTCACTCCCCTTCCTGTCCTCCTGAAAGGAACTCGTGGCAAGACCGACGGTCTTTGGTTTCTGAGAATATTTTTTTCTCTCCAAAACCAAACGCGGCTCTATTTGTCACAAGATTCTTCCAGAAGGACAGGGAGGGGAGGTCCTTTCAGGAGGACAGGGATAGTGTTATTTTCTTTATTTCCAGACCTCTTTTCCTGAAAGGTCTGGGACACGATAATCCCTTTGGGATTATATCATTGAGGCCTTTCAGTGGAAGGCAAAAACATTTCTTTGTTTTTAAGAAACATCGCGATCCAGATCAGCACCAGAAAAATAAGAGAGGCGGGTGGTGCACCTGCAGATATTTCCAGGGATAAGGCTCCGCTTAAATAACAGCTTGTTAGCAGAAATCCTATCTTGTTGGTTTTAGGATACAGCAAAAGACCTGCTATACCTAATTCTGTAATTCCAAGAACCGGCATAAGGTGTCCGAATCCGGCGTGAGTCAGAAACTGTACCACCGATTCGGGTTCGGCTCCGATCAGTTTCAGCACTCCACCCACTATAAGCATCAGGGCAGTAAGGGCCACCAGTACAATGGCCGTAATACGTTTGGTTTTAGATAACATAGGCTTTTTAATTATGAATCAAAAGTATGTAACTTTGGTAGCCAGTTGTGGCTACTAACCTGGTGGTTAGCGCTAACTGCCAGGTTAGTGAAACGAAGACTTAACCCTACAAAACACCAAAAGAGATGCTAACACAGGATGGTGGATGCCCCAAGAGTATACTGGCTATCAAGGATGCCATAGAAACAATGGATGGACGATGGAAGCTTCCGATCCTGATCTCTCTATCGGCAGGTACTAAGCGATTTAAGGAAATTGCGAAAGATGTAAGCGGCATCTCTGACAAGATGCTGTCAAAGGAGCTAAAAGAACTGGAACTAAATAAGTTGATTACAAGAGAGGTTTCCGAGCTGTCAGTAGTGGAGTATTCGATCACTGAACATGGCAAGTCTCTTGAAAAAGTGATGAAGGAACTCTATGATTGGGGATTGGAGCACAGAAGGCAGATTATAGGAAAATAGACTCTCTGTATCTGCCTCATTATAATGACCTGCTATCCTATCATACGCTTTACATCTTCCTGTCTGTACCAGCAGATGGCACATATGACTACAATTAAAAGCAGATGATTAATCGTAGATACATTGCAGTCTCCAGTATAGATTGAACCTGAATAAGCATGCCAGTGCCAGGGAAAGATTTTAGAGAAAACAGGTAAGTTCAATCCTACTTGTTTATTCATAATGGCAGGTGATAAATCTGCTATATCAGGAAATATACAGCCTAAAAAAGATGCCCCGACGATTATCCGGTATCGTTTATGTGTCAGCCAGGTAACCACTAAGATCATAGCCAGGCCAATGGCAACATCGATTTTGGAATTAATAGGATAACAGTGTGGAATATAATCCAGTGCACCATGTGAAATCGCTCCTACTGTAAATGCCACTATTCCTGTTGTTATTCGATTTGTAAGAGAATTTGCCTTTTCAAGTTGATTTGTGTTTGTTAATAAAACGGCTACACCAATGGCAGTTGTTGTATGAAAAAGTACATTCATAGCTTTCGTTTCTTCTAGCTAGTCTGTATAAGTAAACGTTGAAGGTGGTACTTAGTTACCGTTTTTTTGGCATGTAATTAAAAAGAACGGAAAGTTCTCGCTTACTTCTGTGATTTCGACTAAGCCAGCCTGGCCAAACTCTGCCTGGATGGATTCTCTGTCATAAAAGAACATGTTGACTCCGTCGAATATTTCGTACCGATCCTTGCTGATAAACTTGCCTTTGCCATAGGTATGCGCCTCTTTGGTGATTGCTGTAAACACCATATAACCATTCTCTGTCAGCTGGTTATAGCAGTCCTGGATGAGTTTTTCTCTCTCGCTGCTGTCTAATAAATGAATTAATGCATAGCAGAATATGCCATCATAGAGGTTGTTGTCAAAGGGCATATCTGTTACAGAGCCATGGTAGATAGTCATGTCTGTGCCGTAATGCTTTCTTGCCATCTCGATAGCCGTTTTTGAGATCTCGATCCCTGTTACGGTTATTCCGTTGTCTCTGAAAACCTGTGCATTTCGTCCGTAGCCAATGCCAGGAATAAGGATGTTTTTTACAGATTTTTCGACAAAAAAATCTTTTGTTACTAAGGCAGACTGTGATGGCTCAAAGCCCCACATTTCTTTCTTTTCGATAAAGTTCTTTTCCCAGAATTCGGGTTTGTCTGTTTGGTCTGGCATATTCTCCTGTAAGGCTATGATTCCGTAATGTAATTGGCTGGAATAGTCTGGTATGAGTAGAGGAACACGATTTTAGTAGTTCTGGTTCTTTGGAGTTTGCTTTGTGGCGTTATTTAGAAATTCGATGTTTGAACTCCATAAATATGCATCTGCTTGTAGCTTTCCTTAGAGTCCAGGCAGGTTAACCCCCCCGCTTTCGGGTATGCCTTCTTATAGAATCCTGAAAAGAACCTTCTTCCCTTCTCTGTTCGACTGAAAGGATTATTTCTTTTTTCTGTCCCTCAGTATTTTGGCTTTATAGACTTTCTGTCCCCTTTTTGCGATGCTGGAAAGAACACCCTCTCCTGTCCTCCTGAAAGGCTTATCCCCCTTGCTGTCCTCCTGAAAGGACCTCGTGACAAATAGAGTGATCTGTGTTTTGTGAGAGAAAAAAATAAACTCCAGTCGGAAAGGCCGCCGGTCTTGTCACGAGTTCCTTTCAGGAGGACAGGGAGGAGAAATGTTTCTTTCAGGAGGACAAAAAAAGATGAGAGGGTGTTTCTTTCAGAAAGACAGTATTTCTTTCAGAAGAGCAACGAAGGGAGTGATCCTTTCAGGAGGACAGAAAGAGTATAATCCTTTCAACAGGAAGAAGACAGACCCTTCTTTGAACAACAGCGATGGGAGTGTTTCTTTCAGAAACACAAAAAGAAAGTAGTGATTTTTTCAGGGGTGTCCTTTCACGAAGAGAATTCATCTTTTCACGAAGACCGGGAAAGGACTCCTTCCCTTTAATCATTCAGCGCATTAAAATAAGGAGTGAGTTCGGGGTTTTGACTGAAGGCTTCCTGCTTCACAAACGCTTTGTATTTGGTTGATAGTGCCTTTTTCTTCTTCTCAAAATCAGCTTTCTGTATATCGGATGCCTTGCCTGTTACAGACAACACATAGTCGATAAGGGAAGATTGACTTATCCATACACAGGGTTCATTGTCAAACCGGGCAATCGGGTATTCGCCTTCCTTTGTTAGCTTGGTAATGTAAAGCATTACGATCTGGTCGCCAAAGTGCGTTACAGGCAGCAGTGCTGGCATCTCAGGGGTATCGTGCCAGATGTAAAGCGACTCCGGAATGCTGTTCAGACCTACACCGATAAGAGAATCCTGCCGGATGAGTTGGGTGATGGTTACTGAAGGCACACGATAGTTTGCATCCAGCGACGTGAGCAGGTAGTTGAGTAGTGGCGGATAGTTTTTGGCTATTTTAAAATGCCTGTCATACCGAAGAATGGCTTTTACACTTTCAGGCAAAGGCATCAAAGCCCCACTGCCATCCCTGAATTGAGAAATACGTATCCGTTCGATTTCTTCCTCCGGCATAGGAGCCAGCGTTTCATTGAGGTTAATCAGAGGTAGTTGAGAAACGAAGTAGGCGATTAATTCCATGTAGTAAACTTGTGTAGTTTTGTGTGTCTGTTTGGGTAAGTAGGTGCTTGTACGGGAAGGTACGCTGAAAGTTTTAAGGATAATCAGATATAAATTTGTAGATGGATGTCCTCTAGGTTTAAGGTAGGCGATAGAGCGAATCCTGTTCCCATTTCTGAGGATTGGAGAGAATATAGTCTGTAATTTTTTCATAGGCAGGTTGATTGCGGATGATGTGTTCATGGTAGTTGCGCTGCCATAATTTGCCTATAGTTTCGTTTCTGGATTTAAGATTGCCAAACATTCTTTATACACCAATGATTTGTAGGTGCCAATCACCGCAGAGACTGTAGGGGCAGGGCTTGCCCCTGCCCGACCGTTCCCATCGGTATGTTCGGATATGGGCGTAGATGGCACCTCGTCTGGCTGGGCAGGGGCAAGCCCTGCCCCTACATTTTCGTGTGGGATAGTTTCATTCAGAACCAGAATGGCATGTATGTGATTAGGCATGACGATAAAGGCATCTAAACTAATTGTAGGAAAACGCTCTGGTAAGGTATGCCAAACACGATAGGCGATATCTCCTAAAGGATTCAACACCATCTCCCCAGTAATCACCTCGCCAAAAACACACTGCCTTTCATGGGTGCAGATGGTAATAAAATACAACCCTGCCTGGCTATAGTCGTATCCGTTCAGTCGGATAGACCGCCGATGATGCAGATCGGGATGAAAGTAAAAATATAAAGACATACTATAATCCGGAGAATGTTATTCAGGAATTATTGATTGATTTTACATTGAAATACTCATCCCTCCCCTCTTCTATCGGGTTCCACATATTTTATAAAATTTCTGGAAGCGATGACTGAAAATGGTAAAATATTCTTGTTTTAGAAGTGGTAATCTGGTGAAAATATACGTTAAAAAGGCAGAGTATTTTGTAATAAAAAACATCAAATATGTAAGTTGTTGATAATCAGTATGTCATCTGAGTACTCTCTCAAAATTGACTTTTTCCGGCCTTGTTTCTATTCAGGCTTTCAGAACGCATTAGAAGCGATTAGAGCGATTTAATTCTGTTTTGACACTCTTAATCGACTTGTGGCAGATAATGGCTTATAAACGATCTTTCGAGGCTTATATCGCATTTCTGAGCCAAATCGCGCAGACCTCTAAAATAACATACAACCTGAACCGCGCCAGAATCGCGTATTTGTGGGAATTTCTGACCTGGAGGGCATATACGACATTGTCAGGCGGTTTAGAAACTGGGATTTTGTGTAATGATGGTTCTAAATGAAACTATCCCACACGAAAATGTAGGGGCGGGGTTCACCCCCGCCCGACCATTCCCCACCGACCGATTGGATTTATCAGACATAATTGTACAGGGTCTGTGGGAACCAGGGCGACCGCCAGCCGCCCCTACAGTATGTCTGTTTATTGCAGGCCTGTATGCCCGTATCACCTATCGGCAGGTCCATTCCCTCTCTCCTACGCATTTAGAACGCATTAGAGCGATTCTGAGGTAAAATCCATCTCCATATCGTCTTCGTGAAGATTTTAGGTTATAGAGCTTCTGCGAGGCCTTAAATCAAGTATTTCACATAGATTGCTCACCGTTTTCTTTTCTGGGCTGTTTCGTGCAGGAAAATTATACATTACCAGAATATTTACCTTTCAATATACCGAGATTTCTATCTGTGTTTGTTATTGCCTGTTACTCAGTAAAATGCAAAATTCTATTTTATATTATTGTGTGAGTAAATATAGATAACGTCTGTAATCCTATTATTATTTTTCACAAAACAGGAAAAATCTTATGTATTTTACTTGTATTATAAGGACAGAACTAATACCTTCGCGACATATTAATAGATAATAATCACAAACAACACACTAAAACAGGAGCATTCGAAAACAAACCGGCCGGATGACTTCTTACAATCAAAAAAACAATGAAAAACTAGAGGATAATTTAGAAGCTTTAATCGGAAGATTTTGATATAAAGGCAAAAAAAAGAGCCCGTTACGAGAACGAGCCCCTGATACCAAAGGATGTTTAGGCCTGAGAAACTTGACCATCCATTGGCGGAATAAACCTCTCTTCTGCGCTAACAGAAAAGTGTTTTTATTTTTATCACTTACAAACAGATTAAGTAACCGACTACTACTGTAACTGGTTCGATAGGGTAAGGAAATTCTTGGAAAAAGTTATTGGAAAACAGATAACTGACAGGAAAACAAAACCCTCGGAACACATCGTGCAGCAGCGGTATACAAAGGTAGTGAAAAGTTTAGAAAAGCAAGTTTTGTGCTTGTATTTTTTTGTATTGTTCTGCCTGGATTACGATACATATATATACTGTTACTATTACGTATTTTTTTGTTTGTTTTTATTCGTTCTCTCAGCGGGTTTCTGGTCGTTTTTTTCACCACTAACCCCACACCCTCATGCACACTTCTTACGAAGAAGTAATTTGCCGCCTGACGCGGATCGAAACCCTTTTGTCTGAACTGACTGCTGATTACACGCAGGCACCTGACCGTACCCTGGAAAATGATCGCCTGGGTGGTATTGAACTCGCCATGGAAATCACCGGGCTGGCTAAATCTACTATCTATACTATGGCTTCCGAAGGGTTGATACCCTTTATGAAACAGCGTAAAAAACTCTACTTCAGCTCCCGTGATCTCTACCAGTGGATTAAGGACGGAAAGCACAAAACGCTTCAGGAAATGGAGCAGGAAATCCAACGCCATCTGTCACAGAAGTCTGTTCCGGTAGCCACTCCAAACCGCTAATCCATGACACATACGGACTTTTTGGACCACGTTTCGGGCGTGGATGGCGAAGCTTTGCCCAACATCACGCCTGCCTTGCAGCTGCGTGACTATCAGGAAAAGAGTATTACGGAACTTATGAAACGGCACCAGTCTGGTATCCGGCGGGTAATCCTATGCCTGCCTACAGGAGCCGGAAAGACGGTCACCTTTGCAGAGCTGACACGGCGTACGTTAGCGAGTACGCCACATGCCCGTGTGCTAATCCTGACAGATCGCATAGAGCTGTTGTATCAGGCGGCAGCTACGCTGGAAAGAGCGGGTATGCAGGCAGGTATATTGCGTGCAGGCTGTAAATCCATGCCCGATCAGCGGGTGATTGTGGCGATGGTAGAAACCTATCACCGCAGACTGGAAAAAGGCTGGAGCATTCCAGATCTGCACCTTATTATTATAGACGAAGCGCACAAAGGTAACTTCCGGAAGGTTCTGGAGTTTCATGAGCATACACCTATGGTAGGTGCTACGGCTACTCCGCTGTCGTCGAGTAAGCAGGCTCCGTTGAATACCTACTTTGAGGACATTGTGGTAGGTACCTATATCCTTTCCTTAATTGAAGCAGGCTACCTGGCTCTGCCCAGATACTTTGCTGTACCTGTTCAGCTACAGGCTGGCAAAGGACTGGATGGGGACTATAATACCAGCGAGCTCTATGCCGACTTTAATAAACCCGCCCTTTATAAAGGTTGTGTAGCCAACTGGTATAAACATGCGTCGGGTAAAAAGACGCTGATCTTTTGTGTGAATATTCTGCATACACTTCGCACAGCGCAGGCCTTTGCAGAAGTACATGAACAGGTGCGTTTTGTGAATTCGGACACACCGGAAGAAGAACGAAAAGCTATTCTGCAGTGGTTTGCGCTTACACCCGATGCGATTCTGGTCAACTGCGGCATTCTGACTACAGGCTTTGATGAGCCTACGGTAGAGTGTATTGTCTTAAACCGTGCTACCCGTTCATTACCTCTGTATTTACAAATGTGCGGACGGGGCTCTCGTACTACAGCCACAAAGAAGGAATTCATCATCATTGACATGGGCAACAACATCCGGGAACTAGGCTTCTGGCATGATCCCAGGGACTGGAAATGCATCTTCCTGAATAGCAAGGAAGCTAATCTGGAAGTGGCCCCTGTCAAAACTTGTCCCGCATGCGAATCGTTGATTGCACTCACTACAGCGCAGTGTCCGTATTGCGGATATGTATTTGAGCAGGCTTCCGGTGAGGTGAAGGTATCGCATCAGGAAGCTATAACGCAGGAGATTGTCATTGACTGGAGTTATCTGATGCAAAAGCCCTGGGATCAGATGAATGTCACCGAACTGCTCATGCGGGCACAGATGGGTAACCCTGGCACACAGAAGCAGTCCTATAAAGTGAGCTGGATCATTAACTGCATTCTGAACCACGACAACCCACGGCCCATGCTCGAAGAGTTTGCCCGCCTGCGAGGCTATCACCCCCGCTGGGTAGACCACCGCCTCGCCGAACACAAAGCGAAACAGGAAAGCATGGAGCATGGACGGTTTCGAGGTGGGTGGTAGTAGTTCGAACATCCGTTCAGACCCGATTTAGCACCTTATCACTCACTCTGTCCTTCTGAAAGGAAACCACTCCTCTTTTTTGTCCTCCTGAAAGGATCTCGTGACAAATAGAGCCTTGCTTGGTTTCTGAGAGAATTACTCTCCAATTGGAAAGGCCGCCGGTCTTGCCACGAGATTCTTTCAGAAGGACAGGTAAGGTAGTTTGAGTGGTTTTCTCTTCCCCAGGTTGGTGTTATCACCAACCTGAACGGCGGGAAAGAGCTCGTTGGTGATAACACCAACGACGGGAAAATGCCCTGGCAATAGAAGAATGCAGGAATGCAAATGCTTCAGATGATGAATAACTAAACAGAATATTCTATACATAATTCAACTTTCACCTAACCATACATTTTTCACTCTAATCACAAACACATGAAATCAACACCGATCACTTTGTTTACAAACGCGTATGATAAAAAAGGACAGGCTTATTCATTGGATATATTTCTGGAAAACATCCGGCAAGGACTCTGGCAGGATGAAGTATTGGCATTGCGTACCTGTAAAGAAGAAGCTGCCCGTAAGAAACGTAAAAACGCTCTGCCTGCCGTAACCATTGCCGGCGTGTTTGAAGGAGGAAAAAGTGATCGTAACCTGAAAGTACATTCAGACCATATTGCTATTGACCTGGATCATATTGATAATCTGCCTCAGGTGAAAGCCTGTCTGGAAGCTGATCCGTATACACGGGCGGTGTTTGTAAGCTGTGGAGGCCAGGGGTTGTGTGTGGTTGTGCCTATTGATGGCAAGCGGCACGAACAGGCCTTTGACGGATTGCGTCAGTATTACTTCCAGACCTATAATCTGATTGTGGACCCCAGTGGCCGTAACCTCGGACGCCTGCGCTTTGTGAGCTTTGATCCGGATATGATCCAGAACCCTGATGCTCAGGCGTTCAGAATCTATCCCGAAAGAGAAAAACGCAAACCAGATACCCGTCAGATCTTCTTTGGCCGCCATGACCTGGACCACGTGTTTGACCAGATCCATAGTCGCCAGATTGACATCACAGGCAATTACCTCCAGTGGTGTGCCATTGGCTTTGCCCTGGCCGACTATTATGGCGAAGCAGGCCGTGAGCGGTTTACAGCCTGCCTGAAACACAATGCCCACGCTACCCGCAAGGTGACTATTGCCAGCTTTCTGTGGCATTGTCGACAGCATGATATCAGCATTACGACCGATAAAACCAGAACCATTGTTGCCTCAGCTACGATGGGCCGTAATGGACACAATACGGTAGAAGGAACCGTAAAGGCGTTACAGGATTTTGACGGCATTGATCCGGAAATGTCACGGCCTATCGTGGAGCAGGTATATGCTTCTAAGGACGCCAGCGAGGAAAAGGTGCCACTGGTGGTGCGTCTGGAAAAGTACTGGAAAGAATACCAGGCTACTGTGCGCCGGAATGTGATTAATAAGAAGTGTTACAAGGGTGCCGAACCTCTTACCGAAAAAAGTCTGATGGACATCTATATGGATGCCTCTAAAAAACTACATACGAATGTCCCGAAAGATATGGTAGCCGATGTGCTGAAATCTTCGCTGGTACCTGAGTTTAACCCTATTCGTGAATTCTTTGAAGGCATGGCCCACCCTACGGCTGGCCATATCCGCCGCCTGGCCGAATGCCTTAACTGCAAACAGGGTGTTGACTATGCGGATCATATTCTGACGAAATGGCTGATAGGCTGTGTGGCTTCTGCTTTTGGAAAGCCTAGCGCGGTGATGCTGACCTTGTGCGGCGAACAGGGTAAAGGAAAGAGCCACTTCTTCCTGAATCTGTTGCCGGAGTCGTTTACTTTCCGTGATGAACTGGTGAGTGAAGATTGCTTTAAAAAGGCCGATTCCCATAATAATAAGCTGATGATGATCACCCGCTGGATTGCCATTGATGAAGAATTTAACTCGATTGAAAACATCGGCGAAAATGCCCTGAAGTCGCACATCACCCAGAAGAATGTGACCATCCGCTATGCCTATGAACGCGTACCCGACACGCTGCCTCGCCTGTGTAACTTTGTAGGTACGACCAACGAACAGACGTTCCTGAAAGACCAGACCGGCAACCGCCGCTTCCCGATCATTGAAACGGATCTGATAGATCAGGAAAAGTACAATGCCATAGACAAGTACGAACTCTGGAAGGAAGCCTATTTTATCTATCTGCAAAATCCGGATGTCACCTTTGATGCCAATGACTTTGTACTCATCAACACAGTAGCCGAAAACTATATTCAGCGCACACCCGAACAGGAACTGCTGCTGAAATTCTATGAAGAAGCCGATGAAGCCACAGGCATATTTCGCAGCACCAGTGAGATACTAAACACCATACAAGGCGCTACCCACATTCGCAACCTGAATACGATCAATCTCGGCAAAGCGATATCCGCTCTGAAGTGGAAGAAAGCAGCTCAAGGGTATGGTAATCGGAAACGACATGGGTATTATGTTCGGGAACGAATACAACAGATAGCAGCATAGACCCACTAGATGCGGGTAAGCAGGGAAGGAAGAGGGCAAGGAGCGGGATAGATTTAAACGACTGATAATCAATATAGGTAAGAAGGGTAGGTATTTTAGAGCTAAACGGTAGCAGAAGAATAGGAGCAGAAAGGGTTAGTATATTCTATATTTAGTATTTTCTTTTTATATAATATATAACACACACGTAGATTAGAAAATATTCTTACCCCTTCTTACCCTAACTGATTATCAGGCTTTTACATCTGACCCGCAACCGACCCGCTTCTTACCCTTCTGACCCGCATGTAATAGTCTCATTTTCAGAAAATTAATTCTATACACATATGCAACCAAGATATTATCCTAACCCAATGAACCTCGTTTGCCACATTCCGAACCAATGTAGGGGCAGGGCTTGCCCCTGCCCTGTTTCCCAACGCGAACGTTTGGGTTAATGGAATAATGTAGGGGCGAACCCACGTGTTCGCCCTGGTGCCCACAAACCCTGTCTGAATTTATCCGGAATGGTTGTTTGATAAACCGAATCATTCGCGTGGGGAATGTGGGCGAACACATGGGTTCGCCCCTACAATATCCGATTCTCACAGACCCTGTCTGGGATTAATCCGAAATGGTTATTTCATAAATCTGGCCGGTCGGTGGGGAACGGTCGGGCGGGGGTAAACCCCGCCCCTACAGGATCGGAATATCACAAATGCGGTCTGCGCCAACCAGGGCGAATCACAGCAGGTCGTGACAGGCACACAGGTGTGCCCTATCCAGTATCATAACACAATACACATTCTGAACTATAAACAGGTCAACCAGACCATATAACACAGACAAATGAAAGAACAACGCATCAGACACCAAACCGAACAGCATACCGTTCACTACAACCCGTGACCAGTAGGCTGTTCACAAAAACAAATGAACCCTACACCGTTCACGATACCAAATGAACAGCATAGGGTTCAACAAAACAATTCACCATACTTTAGTACAAAAACAGATATACCATCATTTATTTAAACACAAATCATCACATGGACTTACAAAACATCGGAACCCGCATTTACCACCTTCGCACCGAAATCCTGCAACTATCCCAACGCGACTTTTCTCATCTGCTGGGCATGGGCCAGGGCAACATCTCCAAAGTCGAAAAAGGACAATCCCTCCCCAGCTGCTTCTTCCTCTGGAGCCTGTACAACACCTACCAGATCAACGTAAACTGGGTGCTATCCGGCGAGGGAGAGGTAAAGGTGAATGAGGGATAAGCATTCTCAGATAGGACAAACGCTGGTCAGTAATAAGGCCAGCGTTTGGATTTAGTAAGGTTTAGTATGATTTTTTCTCATATTTATCAATTTCACTAAAAGCTAATTTTACAGTTTTAGAAGAGGGATACATAGAACCATATGTAAGAAAGTTAGCCCTCCCCTCTTTTAGAAGCATATGATTTGGACCACTATAATGCATTAGATCATCATTTCCATCATCCTCCCAGGAACACATGTCACAGATATCATAGTCTCCCCGAGAGGTCAAAGTTTTATATTGACAACAGGGACATGCATATAAATCATCAGGAATACCTTCAATAGTAATAGAATAGGCAAGCTGAAGCCTTTTCGTAATGACAGCAGCAATAAACTGATTTCTTACGCCTCTATACCTCTCTTCTATAACAGAAATAACCTCATTACTATACACAGGGTCAGTTAAGTTCTCATCATATTCTATCTCATTATAGCTCAAAATTTCGTGCATTAGATCGATTCGTTTTTCTTCTGGCATATCCAGAAAATCAAGTTGAGCGACTAATTTGATAGCCATATCTCTAACTAAATAAACGCTCATTATAGTAGTTTCGATTTTGCGTTAACATTATTCAACTCTAAATAAAAAGCTTTCCTCCCTCTAACCAAAGAAACAAAATGCAGGAAAGATGTCAAAAGCTACGCATAAAAATCTGCTTTTTGTCCTATGCGAATACCACTATCACCCCCAAATATTCCTATGTGAATATTCGGCTGAACTGAGTTTTCATTATTCCAACAACGGTTGGACTGGCATTTGCATAATGCCGATCTTTGTATCACTAAATCGGTCAGAAAAGGGGCTTACAAACCCTGCCTGCAAGTGATCCAGGACCCTTGTCAGCAGCCCAACCAACGCCCCACTCTACCGACCCTTTGTACGCTACTATTTCCACATCAAACCAAACAAAACCAATGGCATTAACATTAGCATTACTCACCTCACGCACAGACTGCGACAAAGTCCTTGACGAATTAAGCGACCTGAAAAGCGATCTGGAGTACAAGCAAATCTCCCTGACACGCAGCCGCGGAAATGCTGCTGACCGGGCAAGCGACATCGAAGCCACCCTGGCATCCGCTGAAGCCGAAGTAGACTCCCTGACTTCCATCATCGCCGTATTGCCGGAAGGCTCTACCAAAACCGAGATGGAAAACCGCAAAGTGAAAGCGGAATACAAGCTGTTCACAGCGCAGCAACGCAAACTGCAATACGGTACTACAGCGGTGGTTTTATACGAATCGGAACTGGATGAGGTAGAACAACGCCTGTTTGTCATCGATGGCTCTATGTCTACCATCACTAACCACAAGGCAACGCTACCAGCCTGATAATCGGAAGCATAGGTCCTACATGATAGAGGGTTTAGGTGAGAAGCAGTAGACTTTTAGTCTGCTGCTTCTTTTTTCAAAGAGCCGTTTACTCTGACGCCTTTATCTCATTCACTTATTTCACTAACACTATAGCATGCAATTACGACTTTTACTAAGCGCCCTGTGTTTCGTCTTCGGTCTGGCTATCGGAATCTTTACCGAACACAGACTCAACCCTGCAGAGGTATACGAATGTGAGACAATAGACTACGCACAGATAGAGTCCATCGTAGCCAGACAGGTAGCAGCTCACCCGATTCAACCTCTGGACGTAGAGAAGATCAAACATGTGAAGAATTTCACCTATGCACCAGTATTCCAGATCCGGGACACCTGTAAAGGACCGTAGATGATTTCTGTAGGGGCGAACGTTTGTGATATTACGGCAATGTAGGGGCGATTGGCAGATCGCCCAGACGTTTCCCACCCGAATGATTAGGTTTATGCCGAACCAATGTAGGGGCAGGGCTTGCCCCTGCCCAGTTTCCCAACACGCATGTTTGTGATATTCCGACAATCCATTTATCTCATTCCTGTCTATGACAAATTCAGAATCGTGTTTCTAAAACCTAATAGATCGGGTAGGAATGTGGGCGGGGGTAAACCCCGCCCCTACAATATCGGAAATGTACAAACGCGGTTTGCAACAACCCGAGCGAATCACGCCATGTCGTGACAGGCACATGGGTTCGACCCTACACATTCTAATAACCTAACCACAAAACCACATGGCAAAATCAATATACGATTACATCCAGTTCGTATTAGACAACTGGAAAACCTCAACCCTGGGTTTATTTACATTTTCAGGATACATTCTCTGGCTGATGAATCGCATCGACACACAATCGTTCGTTTCGCTGCTAGCCTTTATTTCAACAGTCGGTTTCTTCTCCATGAGAGACCCTAAATAACACAACAGGACGGATTCACAACCCGTCGTTCCCGTCGTTGGTGTTATCACCAACGACCCTGTGTCCCACCGTTCAGGTTGGTGATAACACACAACCTGGGGAAGAACGCAACGAATTCACAACCCGTCCTTTTCTCTTTCAATAAACCACTATCGATAGTAAACCACACATAACAAACCCATGCACTTCCAATACCTGATCATCCACTGCACTGCAACCCCCGCCGGACGATGGGTCTCCCCAGAAGACGTTAAACGCTGGCATACTGCCCCCAAACCCTATGGCAACGGCTGGAAACAAGTAGGCTATTCCGACCTGATTCTGCTCGATGGCTCCCGTCACCAGTTCGTCAAGCATAACAATGACCTGACCATAGACCCATTCGAGATCACCAACGGAGTAGCAGGCATCAACTCCATTTCCAGACACCTATGCTACGTAGGCGGACTGGACAAAACCTTTCACAAAGCCCAGGACACCCGCACGCCTCAACAAATCGAAACCATGCTAACGATCATCCAGGAAGTGCTCGCCTATGCTCCCAATGTAAAAATTGCTGGACATAATCAATTCGCCAGTAAAGCCTGTCCCAGCTTCTTCGTGCCCGAATGGCTTAGGATGGTAGGTATCGCGGAACGGAATATAGAGGGACGTAAATCAGTGAAAATCTGATGCTAAACACTATCTGCTGCTTATAAATGATCTCACCATTTTTTCTGTACCGTAGCAAGCAAATCATGCGGATAGCCCATCGCAATGGCACTAATCTCGTCCAGGCGTCTTATCTGGTCAGCCTCAAGGCGAATAGCTACCGCCGTCAAACCCGCTTCAAGATGCCCCAGTGTCCGAGTCCCAATGATTGGAAATACCTCTTTACTCAACACCCATGCCAATGCTATCTGTCCCGGAGTAGCGTTCAACTCTCTGGCAATCAGTTCCAGTTCATCAATTACAGTTTTCGTTCGTTCATCTTCATGATACCCATCTGCTGCAGAGAGTGTCAGTCGCCCGGAGGCTCCCTGCCGGTATTTCCCAGTCAATAATCCACCTGCCAACGGAGAATAACACATCATACCCAAGCCAAAGTGTTTTGCCATGGCAGTCAACTCACGTTCTGGTGCTCTTTGCAAGAGGTTATATTCGATCTGCATGGCTGTGAGCGGTATCACAGCCGCAATAGCCGCTGCTTTCCAGGCAGGGAAGTTTGCCAGGCCTGTGTACAAAACTTTACCAGAGGCAACCAGATCTTCCAGACCACGGGCAATCTCTTCCAACGGCGTTATGCCATCATCAAAATGGGGTATGTAAATGTCTATGTAGTCTGTTCTCAAGCGTTTTAAGCTGCCCTCTATTGCCTGACGCATGGCTTTGCGATGGTTACCCGTATTAGCCAGTGACGGCTCGGGGTGACTGCTTCGGGTGTACTTAGAGCATAGAATAAAATCGTGTCGTTTATGCTCCGTAAACCTGCCAACAATCTCTTCTGCTTCGCCAAACTGATAGGTATCAGAGACATCGATAAAGTTTCCTCCGGCATCGACATAGGCCGAGAGTATCTGAAGTGCGTCTTGTGGAGTAGAGCCATAACCCCGGCGATTGCCCAGGTTTGAGCCTCCCATAATAAGTTCACTAGCTGGTAAACCTGTCTGTGTTCCGAATAATTTATGTTTCATGAAGCAAAGGAATACAGCAGGCAAAGCATAATCAAGTATGGCTAAATTCAGCCGTATCAAATAAATCTGCAGATAACGTATATTTGTCTACCAACTTATAGTTACTAGAATGTACGAGAGAAAATTACCTGTTGAAACAGAATGTGGCCTTCACCTGTTTATGGAAGTGATAAACGGAAAATGGAAGATTAACCTCATCTGGTGCATTCACTCAGGCATCAGACGACCTGGCGAACTGCAGCGCAAAATTCCCAAAGCATCACGGAGATTATTAGATACGCAATTAACCCAGCTGGTAGAGCATGGCATCCTTTCCAAAACCAGTTTTGATCAATTGCCTTTAAAGGTAGAATATAACCTCACCCCACTAGGTGAAACATTAGTACCCATCATTGAGCTGACAGCAAAATGGGGTGAAGACCATCGCAGTGTACTAGAACCACTATTTATCAACGAGAACTTAAAATAGCCTAACATACATACTGATTTATTACCAACAACTGAGCAGACTACCCATACCATGACAACTACAACAACCGACACCCTGACCTTCAAAAGCGATTATTCGGATGTAAATGGCCTGAAAATGTATTATGAAATATACGGAGAAGGCAAGCCACTGGTACTTATTCATGGGGGCGGATCTACTATTCAGACTACCTTTGGCCGCGTTATTCCTCTGCTGGCACCACACAGACAACTTATCGCAGTAGAACTACAAGCCCATGGACGTACAAGCGACCGTGAAAACGAGCTTTCGTTCGAACAGGACGCGGATGATGTGGCTCTTCTGTTACAAAATCTGAACATTCCAAAGGCCGACATCTTTGGCTTTAGCAATGGGGGTACAACTGCCCTGCAAATCGCTATTCGTCACCCCGAACAAGTCGATAAAGTCATAGCAGCCTCTGCACTCAGCAAACGAAGTGGGGTACCTTCTGCATTCTGGGATTTTATGAGCCAGGCCCGGCTCGACAACATGCCACAACAGCTACAGCAAGCCTACAAAGAGGTGGCTTCAGATCCTGAGGGGCTACAAACCATGCACGACAAGGACGCCAGACGGATGGTTACTTTTAAAGATATTCCTGATGCACAAATCCAATCCATTAAAGCTCCTACCCTACTCATAATCGGCGACAACGATGTGATTACTCCTGAACACGCCACAGAAATGCATCGATTAATCCCCAACTCGCAGCTAGCCCTAATCCCCGGCGGACACGGTGAATACATAGGAGAGATAACCACACTTAAACCAGATACCCAGGACAGTGACTTCGTGATTCCGCTGATCGAGAATTTCCTTCAAAAAGAAAACGGATAACCATACGAAGCCTTTAAGTAGAAGATACCTCTACTCTGTTTATGAGAAAGGTCCGGACATCAATCCAGGCCTTATACCCATCTTTCTGTTAGACCACACACAACAGCCGCATACTATCGTTGAAATGGAACTTGTGGTTAGGGCAGTAAATCTGAAGTGTCTGCAAAGGAAATTATCTTTTCTTTTTCGTGTAACTACCACCAATAAGCTGAAATCGGTTATTGATGATTCTGTAGGTATACACAGCTGTATCTTTGTCTATGTCAATCTTATTACACATCTCATCTTCACAAAATGGTTTTCGGTATACAGATGAAATCGTATAGGTGTGATTGTCTTCTTTATAAAAGGAAAGAACAGGGTCTGCTGAAGCTATTCTGAGTTTTGATACTACTTGATTTTCTTTGACATCATAGATACATAAGTACACATCCCTCCAGTTTATTAAAAAATTTGTAAACCGATAAGATGCCATATAAAAGTCCATAAATGATATAAGATAGTGGCGGTCATTTAGTTTTTCTTTATAACCATAAAAATAACGATGATTTACATTATATAGAGGTTCATTCACTTCATTTGTGGCCATTACTATTTCCAAATCCTGTTTGTTGATCTGTTTTGTATAAAAAAAAGCTGATTTTGTTTTCTCTCCTCTTTCAGTAAAATGCTTTAGAAAAGCAGGATCTGTTTTTTTACAGGAAATCAGTCCTGTTACAAGAAATATAAGAACTAGTATATGTTTGATCATTATTTAATTTTTAAGAAAAGCACATCCCCAATATAAAACCACCACTTATCAAAAGATGCAATACCAGTGACGGTACACGCGTTTTTTGGCCATAGGCTACCTGAAAAAAATTTTTGATACACAGCACTACACTTCCAATAATACCAAATAGAATAGCCATAAAATCCGCTCCGGGTCCACAAACGCTACTAGGAGCAGAGTTGTTTCCTAAAAATACAAACCCTAGTACAAGCACATAAAAAAAGAGACTGAAAGTGAGTCTGATAAGCATTTTCGGGTAATGTCTGTCATAGATGTTTATACTAAAATCTTCTCAAGATAACATCCTGCCCTATTCAATACAAATAGCAAAGCGTAGTCTTCTGTATAATACCTACGTAAGGTAGACTACACTTACCCTCTCATTTTTTTCAGACTCACTTTATTGCACTGCTGAAAGAAGTGATACTCTCCTTTTTTACAATAACTCTTCTCTTTCCATCTTCCTGAAAAACCATCTTTTCCTGTCCTCCTGAAAGGAAACCACTCCCTTATTGTCCTTCTGAATGGCTATCTCCCTCCACTGTCCTTCTGAAAGAACCTTGTGACAAATAGAGCTATGTCTGGTTTCTGAGAGAAAATAATTCCAATCGGAAAGGCCGCCGGTCTTGCCACGAGTTCCTTACAGGAGGACAGAAAGAGTAATTTTTCTTTCAGAAGGACAAAAAAAGGGTATAGTACTTTTAAACAGCAAGAGAAATTCCCTTTCGAAAGGACAAAAAGTAAGAGAGCTGTTTCTTTTAAAAGGTAGCAATATTCCTTCAAAAAGCACAAAGAGAGTATTCTTTGCAAGAAGAGGGGGCTCATCCTTTCACCAAAAACAAGAAGAGAGAGTTATCCTGTCAACAGGATTATAAGGGACAGAGATGGTTTTTTCCTTATCATAGTAGCAACCCAGATCAGAGCCTATATCTGATACAAAGCTCCCAATACTTTATCAAAGGATTCATTAATAAATATGATATACTGTTTTCCTTTGGTAGAAAGTCCTACCAGGTACATAGAGTCGTTAGTTTCTTTATAGACCTCCAGCTCCTGTATCAATTCTTCATACCCATGCACCTCATGAGTAGGCTGAGGATACATCTGATAAAAGGTGAATCGTCCTCTATACGTCACAAAAATATGTTCGGAATCCGCTTTGATGAGTGATTTCAGAGCATACTCGTTTGAAAGAAGTATATCCGCAAAGAGTGACTCTTCTTTCAGCAGGGCGACGATTCGTTTCTGTAACTCTTTATCATGAGAGATATTCATTTCTGATTCTGAGTAAATGCAGTCTTTTTCTCTATACTATAGTAATTTACTTAATCTGAGACAGTTTACCTTTATTCTTCTTTCGGAACCAGTCGTCAATCAGCCGATAGGAGATAGACACCGGACGGGGTAGCCTAATGGATTTGTCTTTTATTTTTTCGATCAGCTCCTGTCGGGTAAGCCAGCAAGCCTTTTCAATTTCGCGCTGGTCGAGCGTATATTCCATACTGGTAGCTTCTGCTGTAAAGCCAACCATAATAGACGCTGGAAAAGGCCAGGGCTGTGAGGAGTGGTATTTGATGTTTGTCAGAGTCAGACCTGTCTCTTCCTTCACCTCTCTGGCTACTGCATCTTCCAGACTTTCACCTGGTTCCAGAAAACCTGCTACCGTAGCATACATTCCCTCCGGCCAGATAGGCTGCCGTACCAGCAAACACCGATCCTGATAGGTAATGCGCACAATAATAGCTGAATCCGTTCGTGGAAAATGCTTCAGATCACAAGCCGGATTCGTACACTGTCGCACATGACCTGCTTCAATGCTGATGGTTTTATTACCACATCGGCCACAATACTGATGTGTACGATGCCAGTGTATCATGGCCCGTGCATAAGCAAGCAGATTACCTTCTTCCTGTCCGAGCAAGGCACCTGTTTCGCGTAAGTCCTTAAATACCCGGCTGTCCCCAAAAAGCTCTTCTGTCACAATCGTATCAGGCAGGGCAAACGCAAAATAAGGAATCTCTTCCAGCATACCCAGAAACACAAACTCTGCTCCTTCGTTTAGCAATCGGTCTGTTTCTTCTTTTGACAAAAAAGCTGGCTGCAAAGGGTCATTCATCGCAAACAGATTCTGATTTTTCCAGAGTGGAATAAACCGGGCGGTGGGAGCTGTCAGAATCGTATGGATGTGCTGCTCATCCAGTCGGGATTCTGAAAACCGGTGTAACGTACCGGTAGAAAACATATTTTTAATAGATCCGGAAGTGCGGTTGCCTGACATAGTATAAAGCTAACCGAGAGACGCTTTAAAAAGTTTATATATGAGGAAAGCAAGGAAAATATAAAGAAAACACACTCTCTCTTTTCCCTTTTTTTCCCTCTCTTCCCATCCTGTCTTCCTGGAAGGGTCTCTCCCCTCGCTGTCCTTCTGAAAGAATTTTTTGACAAATAGAGCCATTTTTGGCTTATAAGAGAATAACTATACTCTAGGAACAGAGACCGCTGGTCTTGCCACATCTGTCCCTCCGTAGCGGAAGATCCTTACAGAAGGCCAGAAAGTGGGGGTGACAGAAAATAGAAATGGATATTCAGGTATTTAGATTGAAAAGATATAAAACAAAATAAGCCGCCAAATAGGCATTCTGAAAGGGTAAGCGAGCGTTTGTATACACTATTTTTATCAACGAAAATGTAAAAAGATACAAAAGATTTTCTCTATAACCAGATATAAAATATGCAACCCTCCTTATTAAATCGCTATCTTTTGCTTACTTAGTATTTCATAAACCAGTATATTCCTACACTAAAAACCTAACCCTATAAAGTATGAAAAAATATCTATCTCTCCTGGTATGGTGGATAGGGCTTCAGCTTGTTGCCCAGGATAATCTTACCTACCAAACCCCACCTAAAGCTATTGCGGATCTGATCAATGCACCTACTACTCCACGTGTCAGTATTGACACCAAGGGAAACTGGATGCTGATCATGCAGACAGCCAGCTATCCGGGAATAGCAGAGCTGGCAGAACCGGAGCTTCGTATTGCAGGTCTGCGGATCAATCCACGTAACAATGGACCAAGCCGGATGAGTTATCTGACAGGTCTTTCGTTGAAAAACATTCGTACAGGAAAGGATGTGCCAGTAACAGGACTGCCTCAGAATCCGCTTATCTCTAATGTAAGCTGGGCACCGGATGACTCCCAGATTGCATTTTGTGTAACAGAAGGAGAAAATATTCAGTTGTATGTACTGGATGTAGCTACTGCAGCCGCCCACAAAGTAACAACTACACGCATCAACAGTGTATTAACTACTCCATTTATATGGTTATCAGATAATACACATCTTCTGGTTCTGTCTGTGCCTGATACCAGAGGCGCACTACCCGAAGCTCCCAAAGTACCCAGTGGCCCCATTGTACAGGAGAACCTCGGCAAAAAAGCCCCTTCCCGTACCTATCAGGATCTGCTGAAAAGCCCTTATGACGAAGCCTTATTTGATTATTATGCTACCGCGCAACTTACCAGAATCAATGTTAAAACGGCTGCTGTTGAAAAGCTGGGTAAACCTGCTCTTATTCAGAATTATCAGCCTTCTCCAGATGGAAAATATATTCTATTTCAGACCTATCACAAACCGTATTCTTATCTGGTAACAGTACGGTTATTTCCTCACAAAATAGAGCTACTGGATAGCAAGGCCAATCTGGTAAAACAACTGGCCGATGTACCACTGGCCGACAATATCCCTATTGGTTTCAGTGCTACCCGTACAGGACAACGTGAACACAGCTGGCGCAGTGATGCTCCGGCAACGCTATACTGGATTGAAGCACAGGACAATGGCGACCCTAAAAACGACGTTCCTGTCAGAGATAAAGTATTTACACTATCTGCTCCGTTTACAGGCAATGCGGACGAACTAGCCTCAACCAAACTTCGCTTTGATGGCATTCGCTGGGGAAATGAAAATCTGGCGTTAGTAAGTGAAAGCTGGTGGTCTACCCGTAAAGAGATAACCACAATCCTGAACCCTAAAACCAAAGCAACGACTGTTCTTTTTGACCGTTCGTATGAAGATACCTACAATAATCCCGGTTTGCCTGAATTAACTAAAAACCAGTATGGCCGCTATGTACTGGAAATTGTAGATAATAACTTAATCATGACCGGACAAGGTGCGTCACCGGAAGGAGATCGTCCGTTTGTGGATTTACTAAGCCTGAGCACGAAGAAAAGTACTCGCCTGTGGCGTTCTGCAGCGCCCTATTATGAAGTACCTGTAGCTATTCTGGATCTCAAAAAACAGGTATTGTTGACTCGTCGCGAATCACTGACAGAAAACCCCAACTACTTTATACGCAACCTGAAAGCCCGTATAGCCCCTATAGCTGTTACTCAGTTCGCACACCCTTATCCGCAGATGAAAGATGTACAGAAACAGTTGCTCAAATACAAACGTGCCGATGGTGTGGAACTATCCGCTACTCTATATCTGCCAGCAGGTTATAAGAAAGAAGATGGTCCGCTACCTATGCTGATGGAAGCTTACCCTACAGAATTTAAAAGCAAAGATGCAGCCGGACAAGTAACCGGATCACCTTATCAGTTTACCTATATCTACTGGGGCTCACCTGTATTCTGGGCTACTCAGGGGTATGCTATCATGGAAAATGCCTCTATCCCGATTGTAGGAGAAGGGACTAAAGAACCCAATGACACTTATATTGAACAACTCGTTGCCGGAGCCAAAGGAGCCATTGACGAAGGAGTTCGGTTAGGTGTGGTAGATGCCAAACGTGTAGGAGTAATGGGACACTCTTATGGTGCCTTTATGACTGCCAATCTACTCTCACACAGCAATCTCTTTAAAGCAGGGATTGCACGAAGCGGAGCTTACAACCGTACACTGACACCATTTGGATTTCAGGCAGAAGAAAGAACCTACTGGCAGGCACCAGATGTGTATTTTAACATGTCGCCATTCAGTTCTGCTGATAAAATTAAAACCCCTATTCTGTTGATTCATGGTGAAGCGGATAATAATCCAGGAACTTTTCCGATTCAGAGTGAACGGTATTACAACGCCATCAAAGGCCATGGAGGCACTGCCCGTTATGTAGTGCTTCCCTATGAGAGTCATGGGTATCGTGGCAAAGAATCCATTCTTCATATGTTGTGGGAAATGGATAAATGGCTGGATACGTATGTGAAGAAAGCAGCCGTTAACTAAAATAGACTGGATCTTGTACGATCTGCCTTTTTGAATTACCTTAACTCGTCTTCTTATAACTATGCATGGCATACTACAGGAGGACGAGTTTTTTTATGAAAAGTCTCTGAAATTATCAATGCATATACTAACTAACATAACTGCTATTGGATGTATTCTTTTACTAGTTGCCTGCACGAGTAAGAAGCTCGAAACAGAAAGTACCACAACCATTACAGATAGTCTTTCTCAAGAAACACCAGTAGTTCAACAGGCTCTTCCAGAGTCGCAAAAACCTGAGGAAAGACAAAGACAGTTGGATGAAAGTGTGAAAAGAGATAGCCTAAGATTTGATATTGCTCTAAAGGATGGATTAAAACAAACAGAAAAACATTTTAAAGCAGATAGTTTTTCAAAGAAGTATACTATACAGCCTGATGACAGTTCATATAGTATTCAAATTGATATTACAATAGGACATTTATTCTCAATAAAGAAAAAACATGTCCTATTGCGTTTGTACACTGATTGGGTAACCTACTTATACATTTATAAAATACAAAACAATAAGTTGCAATCTGTTTTGCGTAGTGAACAGGGCGAAACAACATATATTCGGGATACTATTGCGGATGTAAATGGAGATGGCTATAAAGACCTGCTTGTACATTGGTATCCTACTTCCGGTTGTTGCAGACGAAACGTTTACAACGTATATTTATATATTAAGAGCAAAGGTATTTTTAGCAAAGATTATAGATTTATAAATCCTACTTTTTCACCTAAAGAAAAAGTAATACGTGGTGTTGGGTATGGTCATCCAGGAGAAGTAGGTCTGTATAAATACAAGTGGAATGGATTAAAGGTTGATACTATAGAGTTTATTTATCCGGATGCCAGTAAAAAAGGAAAGTTTATAAAAACCAAAAAAAGAACTTACGAACCAACAAAAGAAAATGGTATCGTCTTACAAACTGTCCCAAAAGAATATCATTCTATTGAAAGCTACAACTGGTTCACAGACTTTTAAAATAGCAACCCTTTAGCGAGACATAAAGTCATAGAATTTCTACAATATATTTTATGGAATTTGTGTGGATCAGGCATCTTCTATGAAAAAACCTGGTCTTTTTATGAAAAATACGATCTCCTTATCCGTCGCCAATCCATGTACTGAAAAATGGGAACATTTTACACCTACCTCTCAGGGTGGCTTCTGTAGTTCCTGTAGTAAAAACGTAATTGATTTTACCCAAATGAGTGATCAGGAGGTACTGGATTTTTTCAAAAACAAACCTGCTTACACCTGTGGCCGCTTCCGCCCAGATCAGTTGAAAACCTATGCCGTAAAAAATAGGTCTGTTACCCGTCCCCGCCGAAGCCTGGTTCAGGCTGGAGCTTTGGGTTTACTATTGCTTTTTGCAGACAAGCACGGCTATTCTCAAAACCTGTCAAAAAAAACATTCGCATCCGTTCAGTTACCACAAGAACATACAGAAAAAGACATCTCAGATAATCCTGGTCATACGATAGGAGGTATAGTAAAAGGAGATAATAATGAACCTCTTCCGGGAGTAAGTATCGTTCTGAAGGGCTCCTCCATTGGTACATCAACAGATGCGACAGGAAGGTTTCAGTTTCCAAAAGACTTAAAAGAAGGTGACGTTTTGATTTTTAGCTTTATTGGATATGAAATGCGGGAATATGTTATCACTAAAAATATACCAACTACATTTGAAATGACTTTATCTCTTGATATTGTTCCGTTAATGGGTGCAGTAGCTGTAGATAATCATTATCAAGCTAAACCTTCTGGTCTGAGTAACTTCTGGCAAAAGGTAAAGTCTATATTCTGATGATTGCGTTTTCCTTGCTTCCTGTAAAGATTACTTTTCTTATACTATTCTGTTGCTTCTGTTTCTCTTTCAATCTGAAGGCCCAGATTACAGATGATAAAGCGAATGATTTTGCCAAGGCAGATAGTATGGCGGGTCTGTATCCCAATCATTCGCTTATCAACTTAAAAGAACTGGCAGATAAACTCACCAACCCTCTGGATACGGATGTAGATAAGTTCAGAGCTATTTTCAGATGGGTATGTGACAACATTGAAAGCGATTATGGATTCTATGTAAAAAATAAAGCGAAACGGGAAAAACTACATGATAAGCCGGGAGAGCTTGAGCAATGGAATAAACAATCCAATCCTTATTTCTTCCGACGACTACTGCATGATCATAAGACCATTTGCTCCGGCTATGCTTATCTGGTTAAAGAACTCTGTTTTCAGGCAGGTATTACCTGTAAAATAATAGACGGTTATGGACGAACCATTGATGCAAACATTGGTGGTACAGGCATACCCAATCATTCCTGGAATGCCGTGTATCTTGCCAACCAATGGTATCTCTGTGACGCCACCTGGTCTAGTGGGGTGATTGATTCGGAACAAAAACAATTTATCTCTCAATTTGATGAAGCCTATTTCCTGGCTCCTCCGGCATTGTTTGTTCGCAATCATTATCCGTTGGATACCGCCTGGACTTTGCTGAAAGAAAAACCGACGTTACACCAATTCCTAAATGGTCCTCTCATTTATAAAAAGCTATTTCCATATAATGCTTTACCTGTTTACCCGGAAACGTTTACTGCTACAGCCACAAAGGGAGAAAAGTTTTCTTTTCGTTTTAATAAAGGAAGCGGTCTGGAAATAAAAAAAGTAGAGCTACAGCTTGTACAGGGCAGCCGAACAATTTCTGTCTACCCGAAACTATACACAGACGCTGAAGGACTTACTACAATAGATTATGTCTTTGCCCACAAAGGAACGTATGTAGTACACATACTTTTTAATGGGGATTATGTATTTACTTATACAGTTACTGTTTCAAGCAGATAGATGCTAAGGGGTAAGAAGGGTCGGATGCGGGTAAGTTGCGGGCAAGATCTAAGTGATTGATAATCAATGCGGGTAAGAAGGGTAAGATGTTTAGAGCTAAACGGTAGCAGAATAATAGGAGCAGAAAGGGTTAGTATATACTATATTTATTATTTTCTTTTTATATACTATATATAACACACGTAGACTAGAAAATATTCTTACCCCTTCTTACCCTACCTGATTACCAATGGCTTACATCTGACCCGCAACCGACCCGCTTCTTACCCTTCTGACCTCGTACAGAGTAGCCATGAGATATGCAATCCTATATCCGTTTCTTCGTAATTCATAACTCACAGTAACTTAACAAAAAAGTACATTCTTACACAGTCTTTTTTTTTTCTACATATATTTACATCTGTTGCTATTTTGGTATTAAAAGCGAGTTATCAATTTTACTACTAAAATACATGTCTCTGTTTTACCCACCCTCTCCTCAGAATGTTCCCCCTTCATTGACACAACCATCCAAAGCCTATGCTGCCAATATTGGCAAAGTAATGGTAGGTATTGTGCTCTTTATCTTACTATACATTCTTCTACTTGTAGCCTCTGTCTTTATGCTCTATTATGGAGTTATAGTAGGCCTTTTTATCATTTCCCTACGCGTTAATTTACTAACCATAGGGGCTGGTGGGGGTATAGTAGCCTTAACCGTTATGTTCTGCTGGTTTCTGATTAAGTTCATCTTTAAAACCCGACACAACGAAAATCCACAACGGGTAGAAATTTTCGAAAAAGACTATCCTGAGTTATTCGCCTTTATTTATCAGGTCGCAGCCGATGTGAAAGCACCTAAACCCAAAAGTGTGTTTCTGAGTCCGGACGTTAACGCTTGTGTGTTTTACAACTCCAGCTTTTTAAGCCTGTTTTTTCCTGTGTCAAAAAATCTTGAAATAGGTTTAGGACTGGTAAATTCACTAAATATAAGTGAGTTCAAGGCTGTATTAGCTCACGAGTTTGGTCATTTTTCACAACGTAGTATGAAGCTGGGTAGCTATACATACACTGTCAATCACATTCTGTATGATTTGATCTATGAATATGATAACTGGGATGCTACACTTGTCAAGTGGGCAGAGGTTGGAGGCGTATTCAGCTGGTTTGCAGTTATTACGTTCCGCCTGGTTCAGGGTGTTCGCTGGATTTTACGCAAGGCATTTGAACAAATAAATCTGGCCTATATGAGCCTTTCCCGCGAAATGGAATATCACGCAGATTCAATAGCTGTTAGCCTGGCGGGTTCGAAAGCCATTAGCAGTGCATTACGCAGAATCCAGTTTGGTAGTTCGGCTTACCAATCCACCATACATCAACTAAACCGTCTGGCAGAGGAGAAAATTCATACTAACAATGCCTTTGTGAATCACAAAGGTATGATTGCTTATCTGGCAAATGCATTTCAACTACAACAGGTTGACGATCTTCCGGTTATCAGTGACGAGATGCTGAAAAAACATACCCAGGCATCACGTGTGTATATCAAAGACCAATGGGCTTCTCACCCAAGTTTATCAGAACGTGAAGCCAATATTTTCAGAACACCTGTAGATACGGTCATTGACCAACAATCTCCCTGGGTTCTGTTTGGCAACGTAGAAGGCATTCAACAAAGACTAACCAAATTGCTGTATAGCACAGAAATTTCTGAAGCAGAAAAGGGTGAAGGAAAGCAGGCAGATGAAGCTCAGAAAATGATTATGGAATATATACAGAAGGAACAGCCAGATCCAATGTATAATGACTATTATGACAATCGTTATCTGGAAGTATTTGATGTAGAGACATCATTACAAAACACAACATTGTCTGTGCCTTCCAGTATTGATCAACTCTTTAGTGACGAAATAAAAGAGAAGATAACTTCATACAACAATAACCGAAACGACCTGGATATACTAGCCAATCTACGTGATGGTCATACACAAGCTCGCACCTTTGATTTTGATGGAAAGAAATACCACGTTTCTGACAGTAACCATTTATTTACTCAATTAGAGCAGGAGGTACAAGAGCAGCAACAATGGATGCAGCGTCAGGATGAAACTGTATTCCGATTTTATTATCTCAAAGCATTAGAGCAATCTCAGGAACAAGCCGATGTATACAAACAGGCCATGAAGAATCATCTGGAGTTGCAGACTTTCTTTCGGAAACTGATGGATTTTCGCTCCCGATTACAAATGGTACAGTACTGGGCATCATTGCAACAACACTGGGTAGAAGATAACTTCAATCAACTCAAGGAAGAGACTATTTCACTGCATGGCAATCTGGAACAAATACTGCTGGATTCAGAAAAACTGGTTCAGCCTGCAGCCAATCCCAACCAGGTTACGTTGCGCACACAACTGCTTCAAGAGCCTCTGACGAATGTACTTACTGACTTTACAGGAGAGGTATACAATCAGTTTATACATCAATCCTATGATATACTGGGCAAAGGCAGTGAAGTATTTGACCAATCGTTTAAACATCTGATGACTGTGCAAAAGGATATTCTTACTCAATCTGTGATTTCGGCCTAACGAATTCTATCTGAAAGAAAGTATTTTTCAAATTCTGGATATTAGACGTATCTATCAGTATAAGATCCTATGCTCAATTAAAAGCATAGGGTCTTATGTTTTAAAATCTTTCCATCTTCGGTATCTCAGACAAAAGCATTGTATAGTATACCTATGGAGAATTCTAAAGAGTTTTTTGTTTTTTATTGCTTAAATTAAATTTTTCTCATAACTTATACTTTCTCTATCCCATTTTCTTAAAAAAAATGGATAGATATTTTGTTTGCACATAAAACCTCATTAAGTTTATAGACTAAATAGAAACATGAAACTAGTAGTAGAAAATATATACAAGTCTTGTTGTTGTCCTGAGTTGTTATAGCAGGGCTTGCTATCCAATATTTATATTCTAACACAAGCCCTTTGCCATTGTAAAGGGCTTATTTTTTACCAGTATTATCGACAAACAAAAGTCTTCGAACAGAAGTGATAGTTTAAGTAAATGCAATTCATAACATCCCAATTTTTATAGTATCATGCAAAGTTTCCGAACCGAACTGGAGAACCCGCTGGTTGAAAAAGAGATCATAGATCTGGAAAAAAAGATCGCGCTTTTTCGTGAAGGAAAAATCCACGATGAGAAGTTTCGTAGTCTACGGTTGGTACGTGGTATATACGGCCAGCGTCAGCCCGGTGTACAGATGATCCGTATCAAATTACCGTTTGGCAAAATGACTGTCAAGCAGATGCTACGGATTGCTGATGTATCTGATGAATATGCAACCGGAAATATGCACCTGACTACCCGTCAGGATGTACAGATTCACTTTGTAAGTCTGGACAAAACACCTGAGTTATGGGCAAAACTAGCACACGATGATATTACAATCCGTGAAGCTTGTGGTAATACCGTTCGTAACGTAACAGCCTCTGCCAATGCCGGCATTGATCCGGAAGAGCCATTTGATGTATCACCTTATGCAGACGCGATGTTCCGGTATTTCCTTCGGAATTCCATCAGTCAGGAACTAGGTCGTAAATTCAAAATAGCATTTTCAAGCAGCGATAAAGATACAGGCTTTACTTTCATGCACGATATCGGTCTGATCCCAAAAGTAAAGATCGAAAATGGCAAAGAAGTTCGCGGTTTTAAGGTAATGCTTGGCGGAGGATTAGGCGCACAGCCTTATCTGGCATTTGTGGCCTATGAGTTTTTGGAAGAAGATAAATTTATTCCTTTTACAGAAGGGGTAGTACGTATCTTTGACCGATATGGAGAGCGGAACCGCCGTCACAAAGCCCGTCTTAAGTTTTTGATTGAAGAGCTAGGCTTTGAAACCTTCATGGAACTGGTAGCTCAGGAACAAAAGGCACTGAAAAACAAATCTTTTCAGGTCGATACCACAGCGGTAGGCCAGCCAGAACCGGCTCCTGAAAACAATATTCCAGAAAGTGCTAAATCGCTGGACATTGCTCAGGTTACGGCTACGAAAAAATACAAAGACTGGTATGCAACCAACATATTTGAGCAAAAGCAAAAAGGATTTTATGGTGTACAAATCAAAGTACATCTGGGAGATATTCCTACTGTGATAGTTCGCAAGCTGGCTCCTATTGTAGAGACGTATGCAGCAGATGATGTTCGGGTAACTGTTAACCAAGGTTTACTACTAAAATATGTGCGTCCGGAATACCTACCCTATGTATTCGCAGCTCTGGACGAAATCGGTTTAGCAGAACCAGGATTTGACAGTACAGCGGATGTGACTGCCTGTCCGGGAACGGATACCTGCAACCTGGCAATCTCCAGCAGTACAGGTATCAGTGCAGAACTGGAACGTGTAATGAACGAAGAGTATCCGGATCTGATTCATAACCAGGATATCAAAATCAAGATCAGTGGTTGTATGAATGGTTGTGCTCAGCATAGTGCCTGTCAGATAGGCTTCCACGGAAGTTCTGTAAAGAAAGGTGCTGCGGTATTGCCAGCTCTTCAGGTGATGCTGGGTGGTGGTATAGAAGGAAATGGAATAGGAAGTATTGGTGACAAGGTAATAAAAGTTCCTAGCCGTCGTGGTCCGGATGTATTGCGTTGGTTAATCAATGACTACGAAGCCAATGCAGCAGATGGTGAATATTTCAACAACTATTACCGTCGTCAGGGTAAAGACTACTTCTATAAACTGCTGAAACCGCTGGCTAATCTGGATAACCTGTCTCCACTGGATTATGTAGACTGGGGGAAAACAGAAAACTTTGAAACAGCAATTGGTGTAGGAGAGTGTGCAGGTGTAGTAATTGACCTTGTATCAACCTTATTCTACGAGTCTGAAGAAAAATTAGCCTGGGCTAAGGAAGCTTTCGAATTACAAGCATACGCTGACAGCATCTACCATAGCTATGCCGCTATGGTTAGCTCTGCCAAAGCATTTCTGTTAACTCAGAATGTAAACTGTAACTCACAGCATGGCATTATGAAAGATTTTGATACACATGCTGTCCAGACAGGTACTATTACATTGCCTACTGATTTCAAAACCTATATCCTGCAAATCAACGAAAATGAACCATCTGAAGCATTTGCAACAAGCTATATGCAGGATGCCATTCGTTTCCATGAGCAGGTTGTAGCTGCCCGTCAGCGTATGATCATGCAGGAAGCATAAGATCTGATCTAAGATAAGACAAAAAAAGAGGCTGGGAAGTACACTTCCCAGCCTCTTTTTTTGAGCTATTCCCATGTTCCACTATCTATTTAGCTACTGAGACCCCAATATTTTTCTTCCACCAGTATTGAAATACAATCAATCCCCAGATACGGGCATGCACATCTTCCGGATTAGAGGAAAAGAGCTTCTCTTTCAATTTGCGAATCTCTGTTACCGAGAAGATGCCTTGTTCAGCAATGAAATCATCATTCAACAGGTCGTTGGTAATCAAACTTTTTAACTCATTACGCATCCATTTTAGCAAAGGCACTTCGAAACCATGTTTGGGTCGTTTGTACAATTCAGGTGGTAATTCATTCCGGAAAGCATCCTGCACAATTTTTTTCTTCATTCCACTATCAATTTTGTAGCTGGTAGGCAATGAAAAGGCAAATTCTACCACTGTATAATCCAGAAACGGATTACGTACTTCCAGACTGTTTGCCATACTCATCATATCTACCTTAGTCAACATATCGTTGGTGAGCACCAGATCTACATCCGTAAGCAGAAAATCATTAAAGTCTTTGTCTGTGAGTAAGTGCTGCAAAGAAGCTTTTCTGCGAGCCAATAACTCCTGTTCTACCTTTTCAGACTCAGGTAAGTTAAGCAATGCACTCGCCTGGGCTTCACCTGTAAATGTAGCCATACGCCAGTACCGATCACCAGGTGACATGGCTGTAATCTCTGCAAACTTTTGTAGCTGGCGTACCTTATTACCCAATGCAGAACTACGGGACTTAGGCAATGCATCCCATAGACCTTTCAACCCGGCAATGACACTATTCTGCCACCCTCCTTCTCTCACACGAAACTCTGCTGCATGTTTGTTGTAACCAGCAAATATCTCATCCGCTCCGTCTCCACTTAAGGCAACAGTTACTTTCTTACGTGTACGTTTACTCAGAATATAGACTGCCAATGCAGAAGAGTCGGCAAAAGGCTCATCAGTGTAATCCAGCATGTCATACAGTCCGTCCAGCAAATCGTCATTGCTGAGTGAAAACACAGTATGGTTGGTGTTAAACTTCTTAGCTACCAGATTGGCATACTTGGTTTCATCAAAAAATGGTTCATCCCGATAGCCAATAGAAAATGTATTGAGGTGCTGTGTATGTCGTGAAGCCAGAGCTACAATCACAGATGAATCTATCCCACCAGAAAGGAATGCACCCAAAGGCACATCGGCAATCATACGACGTTGTACAGAAGCATCCAATAGTGAAGCAAGATCTTTTTGCGCTTGTTCGTAGCTGCCTGTATACGTTTTCCTGGATTTAACTTGTTCAGGCAGATTATACCATTGTTTTACGGAGACTTCTCTGCCTTTGATCTTTATAAAATGTCCGGGCATAAGCTTCTTTACATCCTTAAAGATCGTATTGGGAGCAGGAATATAGTTAAGTTGCAGGTACTGTTGCAGTGAAGCATAATCCACTTCTTTTGGAAACCCAAATACAAACAAAGCTTTCATTTCAGAAGCAAACAGCAGCCGATCTTCATCTACTGTATAAACCAGCGGTTTTACTCCAAAACGGTCTCTGGCAATAAACAGACTTTCATCCTGTTTGTCATAAATCGCAAATACGAAAAAACCATTCAGACGATTCAGACAACGTTCACCCTCACGCTTATATAGTTGCAACAGTACTTCTGTATCTGAAGTAGATTGAAATGATACGCCATGTTGCTCAAGCTCTTTTCGTAGTTCCAGAAAGTTGAAGATTTCTCCATTGAAAACGATAGTATATCGTTCTTCGTCATCTGTCATGGGCTGATTGCCTCCACTGCTGGTATCAATAATAGATAACCGCCGATGCCCGAGTCCTACATAATTATGTGTAAATGTATTGCCTCTGTCAGGACCTCGCAGGCTTAATGCCTCTGTAGCATTCCAGAGATTAATATGAAAAAACCGACCTATTTCATTAAATGCATAAACACCTGTAATGCCACACATACAATTTCAGATTTGTGATTGTGATAGAGTACCCATGCAAGATACGTAGAATGTATGAATTGGGATGTGTAATTTTAAGGTGTATCTTTCTTCCAGTCTGTTATCAGACAATTTTTATATTTATGGAAAACGTTTTTCATGATATGAAAAAGACAGCCCTACTTATTTTCTTACTGTCAATCGCTCTGGCTACTTCTGTTAATGCACAAAACAAGCCTGCTGCTATTTTAGAACCTTATACATACAAGACGAAGCTTAAAGGTGGATATAGAATCCTATTTATAGCAAATGATAGTCTTCAATATCTTTATCTTAAGAAAGGAAATAAGAGTATAGCTGAGATATCCTCAACAAGTATAGGTCTTCCTTATATGAATTTAGGACACGTTGGTGCTGATTTTACAAATTATTTTGTACTAGTTCATTCATTTGGCCCCGGCAACTCCCAGGATATTGAATTAATTGAGAAAACAACTGGAAAAAACCTTTTGAAACTAGGAGCATCATGGATTGGTGCAGATGAAGAAAAAGAGCTTTTATTGTATAGTGACAAAGGCGTACCTTCTAAAAAAGATAGAATGGTCTTATATAATGTACTGACCAAACAAAAACAATTCTTTGCATTCCCTAATGATATCTTTGATGACCCTGAAGTTCTCTCTCGTATTGAGCTTGAGAAGATAACAGAAAAGCAGCTTATTATAAAATATGATATAAATAAAGGTTATAAGACAAAAGTATATGCCCGCTAATACCTTTGTAACAATAAGACTCTTTGGCTATTCATGATTCGAATTCTGTTCAACGAACCTCAACAAAGACGCATATACTAGCTAGCTGACAAAAATGCTTTTGACCATTATTCGAATCATTTCTCTTTTTGACCTAAATAGTGATCACTTCATAAAAATATTCGAATAATGGTCAGTTTTTTATTTGACCTAAACTCTGTTCACTTTTGAGTTTGACCGGAGTTTAGGTCATGTCTGTTAATGACTGGAACTACAGTCAAATTTTCATACTATCAGAATACTGATAATTGTGAGAAGTAATCAGTATTCTGATAGCCTATAAACAAAAAAGAGGCATGTCACCTCTTTCCTATCTTCTTACGTTATAAATCTATAGTTCGTTTTTCCTGATGGCTCTGATAAGCAGCTTCAATAATCTGAATTGTCTGAAGAGCTTCTTCTGGCTTCACAGCTAGTGGAGCATTATGAACAATAGCATCATACACATTTTCATAGAAATGCCGGTAATTACCTGCCAGAGTTTCTATTTTGCTTTTATAATGCAGTCCATTATAAGTAGTATTTAGTAAACCCCATTCACTTTCCGGCTCTGCTCCCCAGTTAGGTTCCAGTGGAAGGCGGCCTGCTTTCAGTGCATCTTCCTGCGGATCAATACCCCATTTTAAAAATGAACCGTCTGTACCATGCAATATATAACGAGGTCCCTGTTCACGCACCAGATAACTGGATTTCAGAATAACCCGAATATCTGAATAATGGAGTATCAGATGATAGCTGTCATCAATACTACCTCCAGGACGTTGTGCCCGGAGTTCGGCGGTTATAGCCTGAGGCATCCCAAACAAGACAAGTGCCTGATCAATCATATGTGACCCCAGATTGTATAAAATACCTGATCCCGGACCAGTTTCTTCCTTCCAGGTATTGGCTTCTACATAATTTCGATACCGGTCATAATGGCCCTCAAACTCCACCAGTTTACCCAGCAGATTTTGTTTTACGACCTGTTGCACCGTCAGAAAATCACCATCCCACCGACGATTCTGAAACACAGTAAGTACCCTGTTTTGCTGTTTTGCCAGCTCTATTAGTTTTCGGGCTTCTTCTTTGGTAACAGTAAAAGGCTTTTCGACTACCACATGCTTATTGGCCTGAAGAGCCTGCTTACACATTTCAAAATGGTGTGCATTGGGTGTATTCACTACAACCAGTTCTATGTTTTGGTCAAATAAGATTTCATCCCAGGTTTTTACTCTTACAGTTTCCGGGAAATCGGTTTTCGACTTCTCTGAAGTACGTTCTACAATCTTTTTGAGCCAGAAGCCACCAAGTGATTTGAGTAAAGGTCCATGGAAAACTTTACCAGACATCCCGTAGGCAGCCATGCCTACTTGTATAATCTTATTCATAGCAATATCTGTCATTTATATATCAGCGTTCGGATTGTATTATTTTTTATCTATATCAGGAGGTTGCAAACTAACGGATAAAGAAAGTTTTCCAAATAAACTACTCTACTTTCTTCTTTATAATCAAGTATATAATGCCCAAAGTCTATAGGTTCATATTTCCAAAAATAGGTGCTAATCCTTTTATCCAGACAATCTGTTCTGCCACTGTCCGCTTTCGGACATGCTTGTTCGCAGTCGAACAAATATAGAGCCTCTAGAGTGGCTAATTTCGCACAAAAACGGTCTTTTTATTTTTGGCACAGCAATTGGCATTAGTCTTACCAACAGAATAACTTAGAATCATACTTACTAATTACCATAAATTTCTATTACGTCATGGATCGCAAGATTGAAAAAAAGAAGTGGACGCCAAAAAAAATTGCTTACATCGGGGCTGCATCCTTATTTGGAGTCTTTGCTATATATAGCCTTCTATTCGCTAACAATAAATCGAAACTGAATGTAGAATCAGATAAAATCACAGTTTCTACTGTTTCGAAATCTGCTTTTACAGAGACTATCCCGGTGACTGGAGTAGTACAACCTCTTAAGACAATTCGTCTGGATGCTATTGAAGGTGGTTATGTGAACCGCAAGTACATGGATGGAGGTAATATGGTAAAAAGAGGTGATACCATCCTGCAATTGCAAAACCATCGTCTGATGATGGACTTCGTAAACCATGAAACAGAGATGTATCGTTTGATCAACGAGTTACAGAATACACGATTAACACTGAAACAAAAACGTTTTGAACTGCGTCGGACATTATCAGAGTTGGATTTCAAAATTGGTCAGGCAAAGGATCTGTATGAAAGAAATAAGAAACTGGTAAAAGACAAATTAATTTCTGAGCAGGATTTCTTTAAATTTAAAAATGATTACGATCAACTGGTAAGACAACGCGAAATTGAAATAGAATCACAGGAATTCCAGGAACAAAACGCTGTAACTCAGATCAAACAACTGGAAGGAACACTGGCTCGCACCAACCGTAACCAGAAAATGATGCAGGATAACCTAAGCAACCTGTATGTAAAAGCACCTGTAGCTGGCCAGCTTTCTACGATAGATGTAGAAGTAGGTACAAACATCAATGCCGGTCAGAACATTGGTCAGATTGACGACTTGAATGGCTTCAAGATGCGTGCACAGATAGATGAGCACTATATTTCACGAATATATCTCGGCTTAAGAGGAGAATTTGACTTTAACGGAAAAACCCACGAACTTACTATCAGCAAAATATTTCCTGAAGTAAAAAATGGACGTTTTGAAGTGGATATGATCTTTACCAAAGGAGCACCGGAAGGAATCAAACGTGGTCAGTCGTCTCCAGTTCGCCTGGAATTGGGTAAAGCAGAATCAGCTATCTTATTGCCAACAGGAGGATTCTTCAGTACTACAGGTGGTAACTGGGTATATGTACTGGATGAAAGTGGCAAACGTGCTACCAAACGTAATATTACCTTAGGCCGTAAGAGTCCGGAATACTATGAAGTACTGGAAGGTTTGAATGTAGGAGAGAAAGTAATCACATCTTCCTATGAAAACTTCGGAGACAACGAAGTGCTGGTACTGGATAAATAAAATCAGACACCTGTGCTTTGTTTCAGAGCACAGGTAAAACATAAAATCATTCACTCATTTCTATATTTCTGCACTCACATGATCTCTACCCGAAACCTGAAGAAAGTATTTACGACTGACGAAGTCGAAACCACTGCGCTCAACGGAGTTAGCATGGAAATTAACGATGGCGAGTTTGTTGCCATGATGGGACCATCTGGTTGTGGCAAATCAACCCTGCTAAATATCCTGGGCTTGCTCGACAACCCTAGTGAAGGCGAATACCATTTCTTCGGACATGAAGTAGCCAAAGTATCCGAACGCGAACGTGCCAGATTACGGAAGGGTTCACTAGGTTTTGTATTCCAAAGCTTTAACCTGATTGATGAACTTACTGTATACGAAAACGTGGAGCTACCACTTTTGTATTTGAAAGTTCCTGCCAGTGAACGTGTGAAGAAGGTAGAAGAAGCACTGGAGCGTATGAATATGATGCACCGTCGCAACCACTTCCCGCAACAGCTTTCCGGTGGTCAGCAACAACGTACCGCCATTGCCCGTGCCGTGGTAGCGAATCCAAAACTGATACTGGCCGATGAGCCTACAGGTAACCTGGATTCGGTAAATGGTGAAGAGGTAATGAAATTATTGCGCAGCCTGAATGAGGCGGGAACCACTATCATAATGGTGACTCACTCACCCTACGATGCAGGCTTTGCACACCGCACCATTAACCTGTTTGATGGTAAAGTAGTAACTGAAAACTTCCACGTATAATATATTTTTCGTTTATAGTTGGTCATTAGACTCGTAAGGATTCCCATGCCAGGGAATCCTTGTTGTGCAAAAGCTCTTTCTTGTCCTGAAAGGTTCTTGCAATGGCTACTGTAAACTGCGAGGTCGGTAGTTTCACTATAAATGCACATCCAATTATGGCACACATCGCAGTCCCAATTCCTTCGCTTCCAGGCAAGCAGGATATTGAAATCGAAGTCACTATCAATGGTCAAAAACAGCAACTTCAGTATCGGGTAGAACTTTTCTATTGGGAAGACTGTCACATACCAGTCATTGATCGCGCCGATTGCATTAAACAAATGCTTGCCAAATACGACCAGGACTGGACTCTGTATTACATTGGTACCCCGACAGATGAGTTTGTTCCTATTACTTTCCGCAAGAAAGGAGTCGCAGTATTGTAGACATTTACACAACAGGTATTTTCCAAACACATCACTTCCACTTCAAAAACGAAGTGGAAGATTCTTTTTTACCCATATTAAAACCATCTTATCGGAATGATACGAAACTATGTAACTATTGCATTCAGAAACTTATGGAAGAATAAAGCATTTTTTCTGATTACTGTCTTTGGCCTGTCTATAGGTCTTACATGTTGTCTGATGATCAGTTTATATGTCCAGCATGAGTTAAGCTATGATAACTTTCACCAGAATCGTGATCGGATTGCACGTGTGGTGATGGAATATAAAATGGGTACCACTGTAACAAAAGTAAGCGTAACAGGAACCAAAGTAGCCCCTGCCTTTAAAAGAACTTTTCCTGAAGTAGAATCGGGTGTCCGATTGATGAAATATGCGTCTGTTCTAAAGTATGAAGATAAACTCTTTGAAGAACAACAGTTTCTTTTTGCAGATTCTACCTTTTTTGATATATTCTCTTTTCCTCTGCTACAAGGTAATCCGAAGACAGCACTGGCAGGACCTGATAAAATTGTACTTACCGAAGCCTCTGCTAAAAAATACTTTGGCAATACAGACCCTATCGGTAAAATATTATCATCCGGAAAGAAAGATTATATGGTTACGGGTATAGTTGGAAATGTTCCATCCAACTCACAGATACAGTTTGAATTCGTAGCTTCCTTTGCCTCCCTATCCGCTGCTACAAAACCGGAAACCTGGTTTAATGCCAACTACACAACCTATCTTTTACTAAAAGATGCACATGCAATCCAGACACTTCAGTCAAAGATTACGCCATACATGAAAACTCAGGCAGCAGAAACAGGTGCTACAGATGGAAATTATCTTACCTATGAACTGGAGCCTCTTACCAGGGTACACTTACATTCCGAAGTTGGTGGTCTGGAGCCTAATAATAGCATTACCTATATCTATATCTTTGGTGCTATCGTATTCCTGATTCTGGGTATTGCCTGTGTCAATTATGTAAACCTTACCACTGCCCGCTCACTGGAACGTGCCCGCGAAGTTGGTATGCGCAAAGTACTTGGAGCTGTACGTCATCAGCTTTTCTGGCAATTTATTGGTGAGTCTGGTATTATTACCAGTGTCTCTATTCTTTTAAGTGTAGGACTAACAGCTCTTTTGCTTCCCTACTTTGCTGTATTGTCAGGACAATCTATCTCACTGAGTGTACTGGCTCAGCCTACCACGTTGGTTGGACTGGTACTAGCAGGAATAGTGATTAGCCTATTGGCAGGTAGTTATCCAGCGTTATTGCTTTCCAAATTTCAGCCTATCAAGGTTTTAAAAGGTGATTACAAAACATCGGGTTCGGGCTTATGGCTTAGAAAGTCGCTTATTGTCTTTCAGTTTGCGATTTCTATATTTCTGATCATCGCAACCTTTACCATTCAGGGGCAACTTACTTTTATTCAAAACCGAAAGCTGGGTTATAATAAAGACCATGTAATCGTGTTGCCTTCAGATGGTAAGATCCAAAAGAGTATCTCAACTATTAAAACAGAATTTAAACGCAATCCTAACGTTCAATCTATTACACTTGCCTACGAAACCCCTACCTTTATTGAAGGTGGATATAGTATGCGGAGACCGGATATGCAGGAGTCACAAAGCATGTATGTAACCGCTATTCCAGTAGATGAGGATTTTGTGAAAACGCTAGGATTGCAAATCATTGCCGGGAGCAATTTTTCAGAAACAGACATGAATGATGTGTCAGGCGATGATTATGACAAATACAGGTATCACTACATTGTCAATGAATCCGCAGTAAAAGCATTGGGTTGGAAGGTAGACGAGGCAATAGGAAAACGTATGGTTTTGAATAAAGAAGGAGAAATAAAGGCAGTAGTGAAAGATTTTCATTTTGCCTCTATGCACCAGAAAATTGAGCCTCTGGTAATTTTTCCGCAAAAAGAAAGCTATGGTATTATGATGGTAAAACTGTCGGGCCAGCAACTACCTGAAACAATAGAGTTTATCAAAGGAAAATGGCAGGCACTAGCACCTCACTACCCTTTTGAATACCACTTCCTGGATGATGAATTTAATCAGATGTATAGTTCTGAGCAGCGGACTGGTAAGATATTCACGTTGTTCGCCTCTCTGGCTATTGTGTTGGCCTGTCTGGGCTTGTTTGGACTGGCAGCTTATACAGCTATACAGCGCACCAAGGAAATAGGTATTCGCAAAGTATTGGGTGCTTCTATAGGGGATGTGGTTATGTTGCTTTCCAGAGATTTTGTCAAACTTGTATTTATTGCATTCCTAATTGCCACCCCTATAGTCTGGTATGCTATGGATAAATGGCTGCAGGATTTTACCTATCGGATAAATCTCTCCTGGTGGATATTTGCAGCTGCAGGTATACTGACAATGATTATAGCTTTATTGACGGTAAGTTTTCAAGCTATCAAGGCAGCTATTATCAATCCGGTGAAATCACTACGAAGTGAATAAGTCGATTAATTTATACTGCAACGATAAAAGGATTGGGCATTACCCAATCCTTTTTTTACACTATTGACTTCTAAATAAAATGTATAAAAAATGAAAACTATTTATACATTTTAGTGTACGTAACTGAACAATGAATGTTCGGAAATGGACACTTATTTCGCCTGTATATACAAATCCAGGGTCTGTATATCTCAAGATCAGCCTTTTTTAAATTTGGTAAGCTGTTTGCAACAGATCTTCACGAGATAAACAAACACTAGCACATTCAAGACTATGCTACGCAACTACTTCAAAATTGCTTTGCGAAACCTGCAGCGCCACAGAACGTATGCAACTATCAATGTCCTTGGTCTGGCATTGGGCATTACCTGCAGCATTCTGATTTTTGCGATGATCAAGTATCATCTGAGCTTTGATACCTTCCACACCAAGGCAGACCGAATCTATCGCATGGTTACAGAATTTCATGGTGAAGAGATGGGATACACACAGGGAGTGCCCGCTCCGGCAGGAAAGGCTTTTCGGGAAGATTTTACCTTTGCAGAAAAAGTAGCACGGGTGACGGCTTTTCATGATGCGTTGATCTCTATTCCTTCCTCAAAAACAAATAAGAAATTTGAAGAAGAAGCAGGAGTTGCATTCACCGAACCTCAATATTTTGATATACTCGATTTTCCTTTCCTGGAAGGAGATAAAAAAACTGCCTTGACTCAACCTAATTCAGCTGTCATTACACAAAAACTGGCAGACAAATATTTCCCAAGTGAGAATGCTATTGGTAAGGTAATCCGCTTTGACAATAAGCTGGATTTTAAGATTACCGGAATACTACAGGATCTACCTCCTAACACCGACCGTCGTCACGAAATTTTTCTTTCCTACTCCAATCTGAAAGATCAAAGCAAATTCCTTGCTGCTGATGATAGCTGGGGTGGTGTGTACAGCGATCTGCAATGTTTTGTCCTTCTCAAACCAGGAGTTACAGAAGCAACAGTAGAAAAGGCTCTGCCTGGCATGTCTAAAAAATATTATAAAGGAAGAGATGCAGCCGAATTCCAGTTCAGGTTACAACCGATAGCCGACATTCACTTTAATCCCAATATGGATGGATATGTCGAAAAAAAGAATCTGTGGGCACTAGCCTGGATAGGGGTATTCCTAATCATTACTGCGTGCGTTAACTTCGTGAACCTGGCAACAGCTCAGGCCCTAAACCGCTCAAAAGAAGTAGGAGTACGTAAAGTGCTGGGAAGCCAGCCAGCACAATTATTCTGGCAATTTATTTCAGAAACTGCGCTGATCTCTTTTGTAGCTATTCTTATTGCCTATCTACTGGCAAATCTTGCGCTACCGTATGTAAATGGATTATTTGAGAGTCAACTGTCTATCAATCTCTTTCAGGATATTTATCTGTCTGTCTTTCTGTTTATTTTGCTAGGTGTGGTTATTTTTCTGTCAGGGTCGTATCCGGGCCTGGTACTCGCTGGCTTTCAACCTATATTAGCTTTAAAGGGAAAAATTTCACAAAAACACGTGGGAGGATTTTCTTTGAGACGAATATTGGTAGTATCTCAGTTTGCTATCTCACAAGCTCTTATTATTGGCACTATTGTTATTGCCAACCAAATGCGGTATTCCAAAGAATCAGATTTGGGATTCACAAAAGAGTCCGTTGTCATGTTGCCTGTACCTGTTTCAGACAAGGTAAAGATGAATACCTTACGTACCCGACTTTCTGAAGTATCAGGAGTGAACAATGTATCCTTTTGCTTCCAAGCCCCAGCTGCAACCTCTAATAACAATACAGATATCCGCTATGATAACAGACCGGAAGGAGAGAAGTTTGGGATTAACCGCAAAGATGCTGATGACCAATATGTAACGACCTTTGGATTAAAACTGGTTGCAGGACGCAATATTTTTCCATCTGATACAGCACGGGAATTTCTCGTAAATGAGACCTTTGTGAAGAAACTGAGTCTTAAATCTCCTCAGGATGTAATAGGTAAACCCATAAGCGTGAATGGAGATCATCAGAAAGGCGTTATTGTGGGCGTAGTAAATGATTTCTACAACTATTCTTTCCGTACAGATATTAGTCCAATTTGTATAATGTCTGTTTCCGACATGTATAATAACTGTGCTGTTAAGATACATCCTGCCAATATAAAATCAACGCTGGCATCTATGGAAAAGGTATGGAATGAGACCTATCCTGAGTATGTCTACAGCCATTCCTTCCTGGATGAAAAAATCGCCGAATTTTATGCACTGGACGATATCATGCTCCAGCTTATTCAAGCCTTTGCGGGGATTGCTATCTTTATTGGCTGTCTGGGTCTGTATGGACTGGTATCATTTATGGCCGCACAAAAAACCAAGGAAATCGGTATTCGCAAGGTATTGGGAGCTACGACAGGCCATGTATTGTGGCTATTTGGAAAAGAATTTGTCAGACTGATTGCCATAGCATTTGTCATTGCAGCACCCTTGGCATGGTGGACAATGAACAGTTGGCTTCAGGACTTTAAGTACAAGGTATCCATTGGACCTGACATCTTTGGAATAGCGATTGGCTTCACAGTCCTAATTGCAACACTAACAGTAAGCTATCGATCTGTAAAAGTTGCTCTGATGAATCCAACCCGATCATTGAGAAGCGAATAATTATTTTCTCTGAAGCAACTCCTAACTCAGATAGTGCATCTAAGAGGTTGTCTAAAACTATTCTTAAAGGCGGCAAAGGCAGATTATATTAAAGTTCTTGAAGAACTAAAAACACATGTGCTGCGATTTCGCCCATTTTTCGGCCCGTAGCTTTTGCTACGCCCCTCAAAATGGTCTCATCTCGCTACAAAATCTGCTCTTTTCGCTTCTTTAATACTAATTTAGACAACCTCTAAGTTAGGAGTTCTTTATTTTAAAATCTGACCATTACACTAACTGCTCTATCTATGCTGTATAACTATATCATAACCACTTTCCGGAATCTGAGTAAAAATGTGGTTTACTCATTTCTCACCATTTTTGGGCTGGCAGTAGGACTAACCGCAGGTCTTATGATGCTGCTCTGGGTACAGGATGAATTGAGTATTGACTCGTTTCACAAGAATACGCCAGACATATACCTGATAGCAGCCAACTTTAAAATAGATGGTAAGACACAAACCTGGGGAAATTCACCAGCACCCATAGCGTCATTTGGCAAACGGGAAATTCCTGAAATAAGTGATGCTATTCGTACTACACGCATCTGGAATACTACTCTTTTTCGTTTTCAGGAAAAGGTATCTACAGAACACAATGGCATCTATGTGGATCCTGGATTTTTCAATGTTTTTGATTTTCCACTTATCAAAGGCAATGCAAAAAATCCTTTTCCCAATAACCGATCTATTATCATTACAGAAAAAATAGCTGAGAAATATTTTGGGGCAGATGATCCCATGGGAAAAATTATTCAGGTAAACGACAAAGACAATTATGTGGTAAGTGGTGTGATTAATAATATACCTGCCACTGCCTCCCAAAGTTTTCGCGGAGAGTGGTTCATGCCGTTTATAGTGGTTGATGAACGGTACGACCGTAAATATGAGCCCAATGGCATGGAGGGAGATTGGGGAAACTACAACTATATAACCTGGTTTTATCTGAAATCGGGTTCCTCACCTGAAAAAGTAGCACAGAAGCTGACAAAGATACATCAGAAAAACCAACCCAATGCATTTACAAGCAATATGCATTATTCGTTTCTGCCACTTTCAAAATTTCATTTGTATAATGCAGATGGGACAGAGGCAGGTATCCAGTCGGTACGAATTTTTACGATTGTAGCTATTGTCATTTTACTTATCGCCTGTATTAATTATATCAACTTATCTACAGCCCGTGCTACTAAACGTGCCAAAGAAGTAGCCGTGCGTAAAGTGATTGGTGCCAATACGATTCAGTTATTCCGTCAATTTTTGGGTGAATCAGCCATGATTTTTGTTATAGCTTTATTCCTGGCATTAGTGTTCATCTTTTTGCTGATGCCAGTTTATAATCAGATTGCTGACAAGCAAATGACGTTTAATCTGTTTAACCCTACTATTCTTCTTATACTGGGAGTCACCTTTGCTGCTACATTATTCGTTGCCGGAATTTATCCCTCTATTCTATTGTCCTCATTCCAGCCTCTACAAATTATGAAAGGCAAATTTTCGGTAGGAGGAAACAATGCTGCATTCCGCAAGATACTGGTAACCATACAGTTTACACTTTCCATTACTATGATAATTGGAACCATCATTGTCGGTAGCCAACTTTCTTATATTCAAAATAAGGAACTTGGATACAACAAGGAAAATATCCTGCAGTTTAGCTTGCGTGGTGAAATGTATAAACATCTGGATGCGATTAAGACTCAGCTAAATAAGGAACCTGAAATAAAAAAAGTAGGATTTGCCAGCCAGAACATTGTGTCTCTTGGAAGTTCCTCTGGTGACACCGACTGGGAAGGAAAAGAACCCAAACGGGAGTTTATTATCAATCAGCTATCTGGTGATAAAGATTTGTTTGACCTACTTGGCCTCCAACTGGTAGCTGGAGAGGGATTTTTCAATACTCCAGCTGATTCCGGGCGCTATATTCTGAATGAAACCGCTATCAAACGTATGGGTATCAAAGATCCTATTGGCAAACGATTTTCCTTTCATGAACGCAAAGGAATCATAGCAGGTATAGTGAAAGACTTTCATTTTGCGTCTATGCATCAGAAAATTGAACCTGTTATATTTTTTTACAATCCTAACTGGTGGCAAATAGGGTGCGTCAAAACCACGTCACAGGACGCATCAAAGACTATTGCTGCTGTAGAGAAGATCTGGAAGCAATACAACCCAAATTTTGAGTTTAAGTACACATTTATGGATGAAGAGTTTGACCAACTATACAAAACCGAACAACGCATCAGTACACTCTTCAATATTTTTGCAGGCATCGCCATATTTATTTCCTGTTTGGGTCTATTTGGACTGGCAACCTACACAGCCGAAACCAAAATCAAGGAAATTGGTATTCGTAAGGTATTAGGAGCTTCAGTCACACATATTGTGGCTATGCTTTCCAAAGATTTTATACAATTGGTGGTACTGGCATTTGTTATCGCTTCGCCATTAGCCTGGTACATTATGAATCAATGGTTGCAGGATTTCGCCTATCGAATTGATATTCAATGGTGGGTGTTTATAGTTGCAGGTGTACTGGCGTTAGCAATAGCCTTGTTCACAGTAAGTTTTCAAGCAATAAAAGCTGCATTAGCCAATCCGGTAAAGTCTTTACGAAGTGAATAATGAATTTTTAGTATGTAAGGTAAAAGGGATTGGGGAATACCAATCCCTTTGCTTTGTACACTATCTTAAGGATGTACGTAACTGGACAATGGTGTTCGTATTCGAACATCATTGTAATCTCAGATCTCCAAACATGTTGTAAATTTTCTAAAAACAGCCTTTTATTTTTTTGGTAAACCATTTGTAAGAGATTTGGCACAACTAAACTGCTACACTGCTCATGTTACGCAATTACTTTAAGATCGCCTTCCGGAACCTTCAGAAGAACAAAGCATTCTCATTCATTAATATTCTGGGTCTATCTGTAGGAATGGCTTGCTGTATGCTTATTCTTTTGTATGTGCAAAACGAAATCAGCTATGACAAACACCACACCCGAGCTGAAGATATGTATCGGGTAGGAACAACGTTTGTCACTACAGATCAGACAAAGAATATGCCTTATACTCCAGCACCTATGGCATTTACGCTGAAAGCTGATTTTCCGGAAGTAGAGCAGGCAACCCGTGTATTTGTACCTTTTAATGAAGATAAGGCGATTTTTAAACTTGCAGAAAATGGAAAGGTTAGTAAGTCTTTTTATGAGTCCAAAGGGTATATGGCAGACTCAACCTTCTTTGATCTTTTTTCATACAAATTTATAGAAGGTGTACCTCACACAGCATTGAATGAACCTAATTCTGTAGTTGTCTCAGAAGAGATTGCGCAGAAACTGTTTGGTAATCAATCAGCATTAAACAAGATTGTACATATTGCCAGCAGCAATGGCAACATTGACTTTAAAATCACAGGTGTATTCCGACCAGATAAGTTATCAACCATTGACGGGCGATTTTTTATGTCTCTGAGTAGCGGAGAGATGGGAGCTTATGTACGAAGTGCCCGCAACTTCGCCTTCAATAATATGTTCTATACATTCATTCGGCTCCAACCAGGCTCCAACCCTCAGGCACTAGAGAAAAAGTTAACTGCTTTTATTAATAAATATGCGGGAGCAGATATGAAAGCAGCTGGATTCAAGAAAAAACAGTTTCTGGAGGCAGTTTCTGATCTGCATCTTAAATCAGAAGATAATGGACAAATGGCTGGTAAAGGAAGTATTAGCTATGTTTATCTGCTTACGTCTATCGCCATCTTTACCCTCCTGATTGCCTGTATCAATTTTATGAACCTGTCTACTGCTCGTTCTGGTAAGAGAGCTGCCGAAGTAGGTATACGTAAAGTGGTAGGAGCCGAGAAAGCAATGCTGATCAGTCAGTTTCTTGGTGAATCTCTATTACTAAGTATATTAGGTCTGGTCATTGCCAGTGTATTAGTGTTTTTATTCCTTCCGGTTTTTAATCAACTAGCCAGTACTTCTATTCACATTGAGGTTTCTCAACATGTATTTACCTTTTTGGGATTTATTGCCCTGGCAATAATTACAGGTTTGATTGCAGGTAGCTATCCGGCTTTTTATCTGGCCTCTTTTCAACCTATTAAAGTGTTGAAAGGAAAATTCACCAACACACTGGCAGCTGTTAACCTGCGTAGAGGACTTGTTATATTTCAGTTTTCAATTTCTATCATCCTGATTCTGGCCTCACTGGTAGTATGGAAACAAATGAATTACCTGAAAGATCAGTCTCTTGGTTTTAAGCAAGCCCAACAGGTTGTTATTCCATTACGTACCAAAACAACTAAAAGCAGTTATGAAGCCCTCAAAACAGAAATACAGAAGAACAGCCAGGTAGTTTCAGCCGCTGCTGCCGGATCTTACCCAGGTATATTTTCGGCTCGTGATCAGAATTTCTACACAGACGGAAAAACAGGAGCAGAATCAGTCAATGTGAAATTGAATGATGTAGATTATAATTTTATTGAGACACTTGGCTTTAAAGTTATTAGTGGACGGCCGTTTTCAAAAAACTTTGCTGCAGACACGAACAGTCGCATTGTACTTAATGAAAAAGCAGTAGCTGCATTTGGTTATACACCCGAAAACGTCATAGGAAAGCGACTACACTTTGACTGGAACAATGAGGTTTTTGACTATGAAATTATTGGTGTTGTAAAAGACTTCCATTATGAAGGACTGCAGCAGTCTATCGGTCGGTTTGGTTTCTTATTAGATCGAAATCAAAACTATAATTATATGGTTGTCAATGTGAATACTTCTTCAATGGAAAGTATGCTGCAATTCATGGAAACACAATGGAAAAAATTCAATCCGGAAGAACCCTTTGAGTACACTTTCATGGATCAGGATTTTCAGCGGAACTATGATACAGAGCAACGCATGGGTACTATTGTAAGCTACTTTACCTTTATTGCCATCTTTATTTCATGTCTGGGACTATATGGACTGGCAACATTTACAGCCGAACAACGCATCAAAGAGATTGGCATCCGGAAGGTACTAGGAGCCAGCATTACCAATATAGTGCAACTATTATCCAAAGATTTTCTGAAACTGGTACTTATCGCACTTCTCATTGCAGGACCTATAGCCTGGTATGCCATGAATGAATGGCTGCAAAAGTTTGCTTATCGTATTGAGATACAATGGTGGATGTTTGCAATCGCAGGATGTATGGCACTCCTCATAGCATTCCTTACAGTAAGTTTCCAGGCAGTGAAAGCGGCGTTGATCAATCCGGTTAAATCCCTGAAAACAGAATAATTTTTTTAACAATCTTTTCAGGTAGATGCAACCCCGGTAAAAAGATATGCATCTACCTGAAACAAGGATTCCCAAACCTAATTATGACTCTATGAAAACATTTTTCACCTGCCTGGTTGGATTGACACTGGCAGCTACTACTACACAAGCCCAAACCCTGACAAAAGATCTCCCGGAGTTCAATAAAATTGTTTCCAGTCCGCTTATTGATGTGATATTGATCAAAGGAGAGAAAGAGAGTGTTCGTATTGAATACCACAATGTAACACCTGATAAGATTAATGTGGTAACTAAAGGAAAAACATTGCGGTTGTATCTAACAGATGCACAAATCACTGATTCTAAAAAGGAAGGCAACTGGAAGGAAGCTACCTACTGGCGACGGTTATATCCGGGAGCCCATCTGAGAGCCTATGTCACGTATCGCCAACTGAGCTATGTAGAAATGCGTGGACAACAGGACCTTACCTGCAATGATACGCTCGTAGCACAGAAACTAAAGCTGAAATTATATGGTGAAAACAGAGTGGAACTGGCAGGCTTAAAAGCTCGAAAACTCAAAGTATCCTTGTTTGGCGAAAACCGGGTAGATATTTATAGTGGAACAGCAAAAGCACAAAAATACAATGCATTTGGTGAGAATAAGGTCCATGCTGAAAAACTTCTGGGAGAAACGGTTAAAACCAGTCTGTTTGGCGAAACGCTTATGGACCTATATGCCTCTGAACGTATACGTATGACAGCGTTTGGTGAGTCTACAGTAGTGAATAATGGTACAGGTAGCCTGCGCAAATGGATTACGTTGGGTGATAATACTCTTAAAAGAAAATAGCATACTCTTTTAAGGATCGTCCAACATAGAAAACATCAACACGGAATGCGTTCGTCAATGAACAAAGAGTGTCCGATTGCGGACACTCTTTTCGTTTTTATATGCCTCTTTTCTGCATCAGCGGGCTAAAAACGCATTTCTCAAAATCTGGCTTTATATTGGCATATCACAAATCAGTATCACCCAAACAAGCCATTACGTATGGTAAAGAACTATTTGAAAATAGCTATACGAAACTTCTGGAAACACAAAGTTATTTCCGCAGTTAATCTTTTAGGTCTTACACTGGGTTTAACAGCCTGCCTGCTGATTACCACCTATATTCTTGATGAAGTCTCCGCTGACAAACACTGGAGTAAAAAGAATCAGCTATTTCGTCTGGTCGAGGTGAAACAAAATGGCACAGCAGAAGAAAAATCAGCCTTTCTGATTTCTCATGTAGCCAATACGTTACACACCAAGTTTCCTGAAGTTGAGGCATATACCCGTGGCAATCATCTGGAATGGCAGTTCAAGTATGGTAACAAAACTATTCCAGCCAAAACTTGGGCAGTAGAATCAGGTGCTTTTCCGATGTTTGATTTTCACTTTCTGGAAGGAGGCATCAGCTCTGTAGACTTCAACAACAATACACTGGTGATTAGCCAAAAATATGCACAGCAGCTTTTTGGTAAAGAAGATCCGGTTGGAAAAATCATTCCCAGGGTATCAAACTCTGATTCTCCCGAACCGTTTAAAATAGCAGGAGTGATCGAAAATATCCCTACCAATTCTCACTTGTATGCTGATGTTTTGTTTCTGAAAAAATATGCAGCCAGTTATGATGAGCTTTCTCTTTTTGGCAATGTATATCCGCAATATGTACTATTGAATGAGAATGTCAACCCTGAAAAACTGGCAGCAAAAGCATCTGCTTATCTTACCACACTGCTAAAATCTGAGACAAAAATACGTTTGGCATTTCAACCTCTTCAGGAAGTCCATCTAAAATCTCACGCAATAGATAATGACGGATCTGACAGTCTGGGAGACATGCAGTATATTTACCTGTTTTCTGTAATAGCAGTCTTCCTACTGCTCCTTGCCTGTATCAACTATGTCAATCTCACCACAGCGCAATCATTACAAAGAGGTAGAGAAACAGGTTTACGCAAGGTCTTAGGGGCAAACAGGAGAGAGGTAATCTGGCAGTTTCTGATTGAGTCCGTTGGCTTTTTTGCATTGTGCTGGTTATTGTCTTTGTGGATGTACAAACTCACATTACCTGTGTTATATACATTTATCGGCAAACCACTTACCATCAACTTTACCCAAAGCATTCCTTTATTCCTTTGCCTGGCTCTTATTACTTTTTTGGTGAGCATCCTTACAGGGATCTATCCGGCATTACTACTATCTTCCTATAAACCTGCGAATGTTCTCAAGGGTTTCTTTGGCAAGGCTAATGATCGGGGTAATCTCCGCCGGGTACTGGTTGTGACACAGTTTTTTGTTTCAACATTACTAATTGTTGCCACAATAGTAGTGTACAAGCAATTGTATTTTATCAATCATAAAAATCTGGGATTCTATAAAGATAATCTCCTGCATATTGAAGGCTGGGTAGATAAAGATGTTACAGCTATTAAACATGAAATTCTTCAAAATCCCAATGTTGTATCCATGACCATAAGCCAATGGGGACCTGGAGACATGACCTCCGGAGGTATGTCTATGAAAGTACCTGATCCTCTTAATGCAGGACAGGCTGCTACTGTATATGGGTTAGGAGCTGATTTTGATTTTCTGAAAACTATGCAGATCCCCCTGAAAGAGGGAAGAGACTTTGACATGAGTTATGCGGCAGACCGAATAAATATTGACTCACTGATGCAACTGGACTGGACAAAATATGAAACAACAGACCTTGGCAAATCACTTATTATCAATGAAACAGGTGCACGCAAATTAGGGTTAAAAAATCCTATTGGTGCTTCTATTCAATTTAATGGAATGAAGGGCAGAATCATTGGGGTAATGGCAGATTATCATAGTACTTCTTTTCATAATGAAGTCCCAATCATCCTTCTAAGAGCCAATGCTCACTATAGTTATGGATACCCATTGATTCGTATCAGACCGGGCAAACTGGCTGAGACTACCGCTCAGATTGAGTCTATCTGGAAAAAACATTTTCCGGATAGGCAATTTGACTATACATATGTAGATGATAGGTTGGAAAAACTGTATATGAATGAACAACAATTAGGCAAGCTGTTTGGCTATTTTAGTGCACTGGCCATTTTCATCTCCTGCCTGGGACTCATCGGACTGGCAGCGTTTGCTACCGAACGCCGTACCAAAGAGATTGGTATCCGGAAAGTGCTTGGAGCTACGGTTGCTAACATCTTTACATTACTCTCTAAAGATTTCCTGAAACTGATACTTATTGCATTTGTAATCGCCATTCCACTCAGTGTGTACCTGATGAATCAATGGTTGCAGAAGTTTGCCTATCGCATAGAAATCTCTTGGTGGATTTTTGCTTTGGCTGGAGTGTGTATTATGGGCGTTGCTATTCTGGCAGTAAGCTTTCAAACGATCAAAGCTGCCTTAAGTAATCCAGTAAATTCACTTAGGAATGAATAAACGATATAACTTGAATGAAAAAGTTATCTGTCTCCAATGTTACAAAGAGAGTAAAGTTAACTTCAATCATGTATGGAAGTGTAGGTGCGTTGCCTCCTCCTGCGGCGAGGTTAGCCTTTGGCCTTGCGGGTAGAAGCATCGCTGGAGGTGTCTTTTTCTTTTGTTACTTTTCTTTTGGACAAGCAAAAGAAAAGTAAGGGGTTGGAAGAGTGATATTCAGAAAAAATAAGCTCTCATATAGATAGATGGAATTAAAAAAATACAGGAAAGAAAGATTAGATAACTTAATTAAAAAACAATAAAATCCTGAAAAGGCATTGTATAAGAAAACAGATATTACTATTTAGTAAAAAACTATTTAACCATTCACTAATTCATCATGCTATTACAACTCAATAAGGTATTCAAGTGGTACGATTCTAAAGCTGGAAGAACATTTATTTTACGGGATGTGAACTTTGACGTACAGGAAGGCGAATTTATTTCCATTATGGGCCCATCCGGTTCGGGAAAATCAACATTGTTACATATTCTGGGTATGATGGACGAACCATCAGAAGGAGAGTACTATTTCATTGAACAACCTGTACATAAAATCCGTGAAAAGCAGCGGTCCGAACTTTATAAAAAATACATAGGCTTTGTGTTTCAGGCTTACCACCTGATTGATGAGTTGACAGTATATGAAAACATTGAAACACCGCTGCTGTATCATGGCATGAAATCGTCTGAGCGTCAATCACTGGTAGCCGACATTCTGGACCGTTTTCATATGGTAGGAAAAAAAGATTTGTTTCCTAGCCAGTTATCAGGTGGACAACAGCAGTTGGTAGGTATAGCCCGTGCCATTATTACCAAACCCAAACTAATCCTGGCTGATGAACCAACTGGTAACCTCAACAGCAAGCAAGGCGAAGAAATTATGGACCTGTTCAAACAGTTAAACCAGGAAGGCGTAACTATTATTCAGGTAACACACTCTGAGAAAAACGCTGCGTATGGAAGCCGGATCATCAACCTGTTTGATGGCCGGATTGAAGGATAAAAGATACTGGTTCTGGGAGGTAAACTTTTTTACTGCCAGCTGGAATAATCTGGATAATATCCTGTCAGAACCAATCTTATCTGCGCCATTCAGTCAGCCTTGGCCAATCCCACTCAGTCACTTCGCTCAGAGTAGATAAGTTGATCCTTATTTATTTGAGCCGAAGTAAGTGTATTAGTTCTTATTTCTATCAAAATTTTAATGGCTTGTAGGCATTATTAGAATTCCAGTAATTTTTCGAGTTTATCAGAATTCTGATATGTCTTACCATTGACTTAAAGTCTGTTCACTTTCTTGAATGAACAGACTTTAAGTCAATAGCTAATCTGAACATTATTCGAATATGTTTATGAAGTGATCGGTATTCTGGTCAAACACAAAAATGATTCGATTGCATATTCGTGATCACGGGTACTTTCTTTTTCCGGATAGAAATTTTCTGATCAGATGCAGAATGAATATACTTATCATCGTAGTAAGTTGAAATAGACAGCCTCACCTCTCTTAATCGACCAATGTGGAAGGGGCATACCCAAACTGCTTTTTGAAAGCATACGAAAAATGTGATAGGTTTTCAAAGCCCACCTCATAACATACTTCGATTGGCTTCTTTTTCTTCTCTACAAACTGGTAATGTGCCAGCTCCAATCGTTTTTTCGTAAGCCATCGCTGAGGTGTTGTATTGAATGCCTTACTAAAATCCCTTTTGAACGTGGTGAGACTTCTTCCAGTGAGATAACCGAACTTTTCCAAAGGCAGATTGAACATGAAGTTTTTCTCCATGTATGTGATCAGATCGATTTTTCCAGGCTCTTCAAAATTAGCCAATACATTATCGATTCCCTTATCGATGCTTCTTAGAATGCTGATAGCTTCGGTGATCTTCAAAGAAGCAATTTCCGTTGGGAGCTCTTTCATATCAAAGTACGGTATGAGAGAAGAGAGGCAACTTTCCAATAACGGATGATTGTTATAATGAAGGATTCGCTGCTCTGATGCTTTTGGTTTCACATTCAGGTTGGCGTAAAACTCCCGAAGTCTGGTAGTAGATAGATGCATAACCACTGTTTTATGAGGACTACCATCTTTCGGATAATTGATAATAGTAGCAAGCTGATTTCTGGGAATCAGGAAGATGTCACCCTTTTTAAAAATGTACGAGGCATCGGCCTGGACAATTTTAGTTTCCCCAGAAATAAACCACACAAGCATGTGATGATCAAACATGATGTCTGATTTGAAAAACTTATCCTCATACCAGGAAAGTTTAATATCATCGGTTATGTATTTTGCTTTAAATTCCATTTTGTCTTTCATTAGTGTTGAGCAAACAATCTCTGCCAGCATAGGTGTTTTCTTGTTCTTCCTCATTCGGGCATCATCAACTGCATGTTATACAGACTGACCACCATCAATGAGAAAATTAGAACCCGTAATAAATGAAGCATTTTCTCCTGATAAAAATGTGATCAGATCTGCTACTTCACTGGCTTTTCCAAACCTTGCTAATGGAATGCTGCCAATCATTTGTTCCTCAATATTTTTATCCAGGCCAAGTTTATTCATAATCTCCGTAGATACAGGGCCAGGACTGACGGAATTTACACGAATTTTTCGTGAAGCCAACTCAAGAGCGGCAATTTTCATTACGGCATTCAATGCTGCCTTGCTTGCCGCATATACCGATGCACCTGGAGGGGAAATAGTAGCAGACGTGGAAGACAAGAGTATTACCGATGCACCATCATTCAATACAGGAATGAATTTACTTAAGGTAAAATAAGCGCCCTTGAAATTAACATCCATGACTTCATTAAATACATTTTCTGTTATCAGCTCAATAGGTGCGAATTTTGTGATCCCTGCATTGATTAGTAATATATCCACTTTACCAAATTGCTGCGCAACGTTGGCTGCCAGCTTTTCAATGTCCGACAATATGGACTGATCGGCCACTAAGCTGCTTACATTTAGGTCTTGGGCGGCTTTTTCAACTGCTTCCTTTCTTCGACCTGTTATAATTACATTCGCCCCCGCTTCACGCAATGCTTTCGCTGTCGCATATCCTATTCCACTGTTGCCGCCTGTTATCACAGCAACTTTATTTTTAAGACTTGTCATACTAGTAAGTATCGTTAAGACGATGATTAAATTTTGAATGAAATGCCAGTGAGTTCTTCGCTCCATGTCCACAAGCGCCTGGCACTGACTTCATCTAATGAATATGATTTTACGCCAGCAGACATATTGGTATCAGAAGCCAACTCAGCAACTTCTCCATCTTCACAATAAACGCCTCCGATAGCGTTAAGTTTTGGTGACGTAGCACACCATACCGTAGTTGCGGCACCTTGCGGAATAGTCTTTAATGAAGCCGCTACTTCTGGCAGAAGGTTACCATCTGCATCAAGGAATCCCATTTTCTGAAATAGTTCCAATGATGCTTCTCTTCCTAACTCGGTTCCTGCGATAGATCCTGGATGTACACTGTACACACGTACGTTGGATGATTGTGCGCGATTATCCAACTCCATTGAAAACAAGTTAACAGCCGTCTTGGATTGACCATATCCCTGTAACGTTTCATATTCTCTGTTTATAAAATTCGGATCATCAAAATTGAATGGTGCGAACTGATGACCCTGTGAAGAGACATTCACTACGCGTGCACCATTAGCTTTTTTAAGAGCTGGCCATAACCTCGCTGTAAGTTGAAACTGAGCTAAGTAGTTAGTCGCTAACTGTGATTCAATACCACGGTTATCTCTACGTAGCGGAACCCACATGATGCCGGCATTATTAATGAGTAGATGAAGTGGTCTGCCCGAATCGATGAACTTTTTAGCAAAAGCATCAATGGAATCCGGATTCATGAGATCCATCGGTTCCAGTTCTACATTATCGACACCTTCAAGATTACGTTTTGCCTTTTCTATATCTCTGGCAGGCACGATTACAGTTGCACCTGCCGCTGCAAGCGTTCTTGTTGTTTCCAACCCGATGCCAGTATTACCTCCGGTTACGATGGCGATTTTCCCGGAAAGGTCGATACCCTTGATTACTTCAGTTGTTGTTGATTTAGCGTTAAACCCAGAACCTACTGGCTGTTGCAACGCTCCCTGATAATTGTTTTGTCTCATGATTTTAATTTGTTTTTGTTGAGACAAAGGTAGAAACCCTCGAAGCACTCGACTTTGTTTAAACGTCCGAAGATGCTTTGTTTAAAAGGCCATGTTTATAAGTATGAAATTATAACATTGAATACTGATCTTCTGATTATCTAAGGTTTCCTTTTGGCTATGGTACATCTGGCCTGTGTCTTAATCTGGTTCAGATAATTGTCAACACGCTCTGGTCAGATTCTATTTTGATCAGCAAACAGATTGCAGTTATTTTTTATGTGTGTCTAACCATAATTCTGATATTTTGCAGAAAAAATCAAAGTACTGATCTAAACTAACCATATGGCGGATTCCGGACTTACTGACCTTGATAAAAAATGGTTTGACTTCACATCAGCCTATGTCACTAAACTTAACCAATCTGGTGGACATGACTGGGATAGCTTATCTGAGGAAGAACAGGAGTTAGCAGCTCTTTGGAAGCTGGAAATGGATATGTACAATGGTGGCTTTATTCAGTTTTTCTGTAACTGGGGCTATGACTGTTATACCCATGCAGTCCGTTGTCTGACCAAACTGCAAGCCAATGAGTGTCTGGACATTATTACACAACAGTATAGCATCATTGAAAGACTAGGAGACGATGAACGTCTCACAGCTTTATGGGACATACCCAAATACCTGACAGAAGAGGAAGCAAAGGCACTGGATGAACTGGATCACCGTTATTGGGATAACACAGATACGATACAAGAAAAAACCTTTCAGGTATATAGCCATTTGCAGCCATAATAGTCTATAAACTGACCTTATCACCAATAATCTTTTGATCAAAGAGAATATAGATCTCTAAGGGGTTGTCAATATTCTCGTATGCCAACAGAAATCATAAACTACTACGATGGCTTTGAAGGAGAGCCTGAAATAATTCTAACTCAAAAGGATGAGTTAACTACAAAGCAAATCCGGTTATGGGATGGATATTTTAATGCAATTATGAATCTCATTAAAGTTGATCCTATTTCTGGAAGATGGACACATCTTGCCTATTATTATCATCTTCATATTGGATGGTATGAGGAGGATAGTTGGCAAATACAAGACTTAGCCAGTACATTGAAACAGATTCAGGAGATACAGATTCCTAAAACAAATGACATGGATATCTTAGTTGAAATCCAATATCGGCTTATTCACTTTTTAGAAGATGCTATTTCCAATAACAGAACTGTCTGTATTCATTACAAATAATCCATCTGAAAGTGCCTTATAAATAATTAGCTACATCGCTGATTATCAACAATTTTCTTCATGCTATTTGATAGTAATGACAGAAACTTCCAAGAATTGCATAAAAATAGCAACACATAGATATATATCATATATTTCTATTTCTCTCCAAATACGCTTTATATCTCTATTTATCAGTGCATTATAACTATTAAAGGCTATTTCCCCAAAAGGCTACTAGAAAGCATACATGTATGATAATGAATAGATTACGACTTTACAATTGGTCTGATTGCAATACCTTTGTAATGTTAGTCAAGCAGACATATCCTCAGACGCAACGTCTGGTTTAGATATAAAAATAAAATTTAGGTTGTAAGTGGTTTGTTACTGAAATTCCCTGAAGGTCTCCTTCAGGGAATTTTTGTTTATAGACATTCTCAAATATCCCTATTTATTGTTTTTTGCAGAATTGCCACTTCTAACCATTGTAACAGCCTGTACCTATTCATTTCAGGAGACGTCAGCTTAAATAAAGTTACCAACAGTATCTGGATAGTTAGTAGTACTATAGCATTGCCCTTTTATTACTTATTGCGAAATAACGGTATTTCGTCGAATACATAATTTCCTGTCGAAAGCATGTTTACCTTTACTACAGATTTAGAAACAAAACCCTTATAAGCCTCAAAAAATAATTATTCACATGCAGATATCTACCCTTACTCCACCAGCCAAAAGAACCTATAATGGCATCGATCTGATGAAATTTCTGGCGGCATTTCTGGTTATTTCCATTCACACTCGTCCATTCTACGACATTCATCCTGTCCTTGGATTTCTATTCGAAAATATTATTACACGTGTAGCAGTTCCGTTTTTTTTCATTAGCTCAGGATTTCTCTTTTTTACGAAAGTTCTTGAAACTTCCAGTGTATCCGAGCAAAGAAAGTTATTGGTAGGATTTCTCAAACGTATACTCGTGCTTTACTTGTTATGGACGCTGATTTATCTTCCTTATGATCTGTACTTCATCTATAAAAAACAGCATGACCTAGTAGCTACTTTGTTGAGTTATCTGCAACGCTTGTTGTTATGGGGCTCTCACTTTCACTTATGGTACTTGCTTTCACTTATGGTACTTGCTTTCACTGATGTATTGTACTGTAATTGTGTACTTTTTTGTAGAAATCAAACGATTTCGCACCTTACTAGCGGTGGGTATTCTATTATATCTGATAGGGCTGCTGGGAGACACATATCATGGCTTACTGAATCCTGATACGCTTTTGGGAAAAATGTATGCTTTTTATAATTATTACTTTGACACTACTCGAAACCTGATCTTTTTTGGTTCTATCTTCCTGGCCCTCGGAGCTATGATTGCCTGGTACCGTCCAGCCTTCAATCGAACACAACTAGTATTATATATAATTCTTTTTGGACTTTTGTACCTGGCAGAAGCCTTATTGATAGAACATCATGAATTAGCGCTGGAATATAATATGTATCTTTTTCTGGTGCCGTTAGTCACATTTCTGTTTTTATGGTTCCGCAAACTCTATTTTGCTTTTCTGACACCTTATGTCGGCTGGTTGCGTATACTAAGTCTAGGCATGTACTGCTCACACGGAATCTTTATGACTGTTGTATTTTATGTATTTGAGAAGCTAGGTATGAGCGTAGATCAGTACAGTACACTGTTTTTTATAGGAGTTACCCTTTTGTCGCTATGCCTCTCATGGCTGATGGCACATTCTAAAAATAAATGGATACAACGCCTAATATCCTAAAGCTAATCAATAATAACGTAGTTGGGAGGCTTTTAATAAATTGGTTTATCTGGCAAAGAAGAATGGATAAATTACCCATTCTTCTTCCTTTAAATTATAATTAATCACCTACTTGGAGATTAATTATTCCGTTTATGACAAAGCATTTCTTTCAATTGCAAGCCAGACAGGCATTAGAAAGCTTCGCTATTGTCAGTATCAATATATATACAGTAAAGAAAAGAAACAAGTGGTTTGTAGAAAGGAGTCCTTATGTATTGCCTAGCATCTTTTTGATAAGAACTATTTGCCCCAGATGATAGTAGTCATGCTCAATCATGGCCTCAATATTTCGTAAATGACTTCTATATTTTTTGTTCACAAAGCCTTTTTAATTACTGCAATAGGTCTTTGCGGAAGACAAACGAACGGGATATGACCTCTGAGGCACCAAAAAAGCCTAGTGCACCATTGCTCATATTGGTAGGAACATTTGCAACAACCCGGTCAAATAGCCCTCCTTTGAAGGCTGTCTGTGCGTATACTGCCCGTATAAATTCGTAGTTTGCCTGAGTTAGTGAATATTTGTATTGTTGTATCACTGTTCCCTCCTCCAGCATCAGTTGTGCATTATGCCCCTGAAAGTTTAACAGAAATCCTTGTGGATCTACACCGGGGAATTCATAGTGAAAAACACTGAGCAGATCCTGAGTTATCGGGTCTTGTGCCAGATAGACCACCTTTGCGGGTTTGGCTACACCATACCGTACTTTGGGAAATTCCAGCTGATAAATAGCAAAGTTATCCGGTAAAGGATTTTCGAGCCGATTGGGTGTCCGGAAGATCTCCTTTTCAGGTGTAAATGGCGTGACAGGTTCCATGGTAGAGGAAGCAGTGTATACCTGTCCATCTATTTCTATATGTAATGTGTAGGTCTTACCTACCTCACCCTGTACAGTATCCTCAGTGGCATATATGCCGGGAAGAGTATCCAATGGATGTAGCAGATAGGTATGTGTCCCTTCTGAAATAGAAACATTAGCCTGTGATACACTTGCCTGAGGTGATTGAGGGATTGGTACATCTGTCCGGCTTATCCGGATCAGATGCGCTTTCTTCTCATTGGTGATTAGTCCTTCCACTACGATCCTGCCTGTAACATTACCGTTTATTTCATTCAAATCCATTTGTTCTACACAGGATGTAGCCAGCAGCATGCACAGAAGTGTAACAAGAAGACGATAGTTTCTATATGCATTCATTTTAGTACAACGTTATAGGATATAGTAGGTACAATGGAAAACAGATAAATCCGGTTAGCTACTGTTTTAGGATTGTTTCGGTCTCTTGTAGCTGAAAGATCTTCTCCGATGTAAATGGTCATCGGATTCTTGCGGGCATAGGCATTATAGATCGAAAAGACAAAATAGTGACTAAACTTGCTGGCAGGTTTATCTTTGCCTTTCAGTGTAGCCGAAAGATCCAGACGGTGGTAATCAGGTAAGCGACTTGCATTGCGGCTACTATATACAGGAATGGTTTGCCCCTCATACTGAAAACTTTCGGTAGGTAGGTTGACAGGATTGCCTGTGTTATAAATCCAGCTGGCAGATACTGAAAAACGGCTGGAAATTTCATACTGTCCTGTAAAAGCGATTTTATTTGGCTGATCATACAGGGCAGGATAGGAATTGCCATTGTTGATTCCTGCAATCTGTCTTTTCGCTCTGGAAAAGGTATAGGAGAGCATCCCAGTAAAACGTCCTGTACTCTTCTGAAGTAGAAATTCAATTCCATAGGATTGCCCCTTTCCAGACAGTAATTCGCCTTCTATATAGGGGTTAAATACCAGTTGAGCGTTATCTCTGAAGTCAGTTTGATTAGCGATAGTTTTGTAATAAGCCTCTATTGAAAATCTCATGGAATACTTCGATATATCTCTGGAGTACCCTATGGAATACTGATTGGAATGCAATGGATTGAGATGAGGGCCACTGGGATACCAGATGTCAAAAGCTGTAAAGGAAAGAGAGGAGTTGGATAACAGCTGCAGGTACTGGGTACTACGCATATAGCTGGCCTTTAGAGAACTTTGTTGATTGATCTGGTAACTGAACTGAAACCGGGGTTCAAATCCCTGTGAGGTATGGAAAACCTTGCCTTTGGGATAGTGGACAGAATCTGTGACAGTGCCTTGATTGAAGGAATAAATGGTTGTTTTTCCGATATTCTGAAAGAGAGAATATCGAAGCCCCAGTTCTATGGATAGTTTCTCATTTATCTTTCCTCCCAGTCCTCCATAGATAGCAGTTTCGAGTGCATTCCGACTGGGAATATCATATGTACTACTGACTTGGTTATACCCTGGACGCAGGGTATGGCTGATGGTATTAAGACCGAAAGTAAATGAGAGGGATTCATTTTTGATATACGAAAAATCTGCTTTGGCATTCCAGTCTTTGATTCTAGACCGCCAGTCAAACAGGTTTCCAGCAGAAGGTGTATTCAGATTGTAATCATAGTTGCTGTAGATAAGCGAGAAATGGGAGAAAAGCCTGGGGTTAAAAATATGATTCCACCGAAGTGATCCGGTGACATTGCCCCAGTTAATGGCATAGTCCAGAATGGAAAGTTTGTTTACATCTCTACCTATGTATGCCGAAAGAAACAGGCTGTTCCGTTCGTTGAAAGTATAATTCATCTTTCCGTTCAGGTCATAAAAGTAAAGGCGAGTACCCTTAAACTGTACACGGTTAGTAGAGTCTGTGGTAGCTAACCACAGCAGAGGCTCGGCAAACGTGCGCCGTCCTGCCACCATAAAGGAGCCTTTTCCTTTCAGGAGAGGGCCTTCAGCTACCAGCCGTGCTCCACCCAGCAGGCTTGCACCAGCAGCAGCCCGAAAGATTTTGGTATTTCCTTCTTTCATACGCAGATCTAATACAGACGATAAACGCCCTCCATACCGTATCGGGAAATAGCCTTTGTAGAGTGTTATATTTTTGATAGCATCTTCATTGAATACCGAAAGAAAACCCAGCAGGTGGGATGCATTATACAGTGGAGCATCATCCAGTAAAATCAGGTTCTGATCTGAACCACCACCTCTGACAAAAAAGCCTGTTGAACCCTCTCCAATAGTAGTTACAGCTGGTAATAGTTGCAATGATTTGATAATATCGCTTGCACCACCCAGTGCGGGAATCTGTCGTACCATTTGCATGGAGAGTTGATGCGACCCCATTGCATCAGGTGTAGCAGATGGTTGTGTTTCGGTGACTACTACTTCTTCCAGCCCTATTGACTGTACGGACAGTTGTACATCTATTCTCTGATCAGTTGTTAGTGAGATTTTATGGATGGTTGTGTGGTAACCCACATAAGAATAGTAGAGGGTATAGGAGCCTTCCGGCAGGGAAAAAGAATAGAAACCATAGGTATTTGATGTTACCTGGTGAGAAGGATCTCCGGTAGAGATAGCGGCTCCTGCCAGTACTTCTCCAGAAGTAGAGTCCCGAACATACCCTGAAATGGTGTAACGCTTTTGCTGCTGATATGAATGCCCTTCCATAGAATAGGCTCCTGAAAATGATAGGCAGGTACAGACAAGCAATAGGTATGAAAAAGTAGAGATTATCTTCATAGTTGTTGAGCAGATAGTGAATAAACCAAGGCAATAGTTTTTGTATTGGTTAGGTAATAGTAGAGAATGAAGGGCAGGAAGGCAATTAAGAATGTAGCTTTTAGCATTTTTTTAACTTTATTTAAGATACTTTAACATCATCAGAGAGAGACTGCTTAAAAACGGAGAAAAACCTTAGCTTGAAGACCTGAATACGTATCCATTATGATTACTTATCGCATAGAAAAATATACCCTTTCCAAAGACAGAATTGTTGATGTGTTTCTTGTAAATGAACCTTATCAGGATCTGGTTGCAATCAAGGCATATAGTGATTTGGAGGATCTGGATGAATTCATTGAATGGCTGGAAGAAATGATCGCCGAACAAATCCCTGATTTTTCATTGCCGGGTGCTATTATCGTTCAGGGGTTTTTATGGGGTAGTGTAAGATCTAAAATAGTAGAGCTAGTCATGCATGGGCCTTGTATCGAAAAAGAAGAATTTGATACAAAAGAATTTCTGAAACTCTGTTATGACTGGCGAACATTCCTGATTGAAAAACGGGAAGGAAAACGCCCTTAAGCAATACTCGAACCTACTGACATACAGATCTCAGCAGCTCTGAAACACTAATTCCCTAAAAATCTAAAAGAAGGTATACATGTATGATAATGAGCAGATTACGACTTTACAAAAGGTAAAGTTGTACTACCTTTGTAGTGTTAGTCAAGCAGACATATCCTCAGACAAAAGATCTGATTATAGATATAAAAATAAAATTTAGGTTGTAAGTGGTTTGTTACTGAAATTCCCCGAAGGTTTCCTTCTGGGAATTTTTGTTTATTGAGAAAAAGATATAGAGTTCGCAAATTTTCCTTTTGCAAAACAATTGAATGGTGTTTTCTATACCTTTGGTCTATGCAACGTTTGATTGTTTTCTGGGGATTATGGCTTTGGTGCATCTCATGTATACCATGCAGAGATGAACTAACTATGCTCCCTGAGAAATCAGTTGCAGAGATTACAGTGCTTACCTCGTCCTGTCAGGCAGATCCCTCTTCTTCAGCAGATATTTGTTCACCATTGTGTGTATGCAGTTGTTGTGGAATCTCTCTGATTTCCCCACTACAGGTCGATTTTTCCATGCCTACGCTTGTTTATCAGGATAGCCAGTCGTTTAAGAGCTGGGTAGCCAAACCTGTACACGCGTATTTCTCAATCTGGCAGCCTCCCAAAATCGGTTAAACATAATAACATTTTCTTATGGCTGTCATCAAACAAAGTGATCCATGCAGAGATATTTTCCTTTATCTTGTTGTTTAACATCTGGAAAGTATTCACTCACAGGCTATAATATTGCCAACTGGTTGCATTTAATAGCAGTCAGAGGCTTAGGGTATCTTTTCAGATAAAGTAAGAGGGATACCCATTTCATAGATTTTAACAAACCACACAATGATTACAATTCTTACAGGGAGTCTGGTATTAAGTCTGTTGCATGCACTGATACCGAATCACTGGTTACCCGTTATTGCAATTGGCAGAAAAGAAGGATGGACTTTATCATACACTACCCGCATTACCTTTATAGCCGGTCTTTCACATGCTGTCAGTACAGTTTTGTTAGGATGGGTTTTAGGTCTGATCGGATTTCAGTTGTCAGAGACTGTTAACCAGTTTACGCATATTGTGGCTCCTGTTATACTTGTTCTGCTTGGCATTTTCTTTATCTATCAGCATCACCATCACAAACATTTTCATATTGATGCACCAGGCCGACAGAATAAAAGAAAGATAATTTTATCACTGGTAGTCGCGATGTTTTTCTCTCCTTGTCTGGAGATAGAAGGCTATTTTCTGATGGCAGGATCTTATGGAACAGGCTTTCTTGTGCTTCTTACGTTTGTGTATATGGTGGTGACTATTCTGGGTATGATCAGTTGGGTACGGGTTGCGTATTCGGGTATACTTAAGATAAACTGGCATAAAATAGAACACAATGCGGGTATTATTACAGGAGTAACCTTGATTCTGACAGGGATCATCTCTTTTTACGTACACTAGAAATAATTGTCAGGGAGCAGTCGCATTGACAACAGTATCCGTATTTATATGTACATGAAGTTACTATTCAATTATTAACTTATGCAAGATCCAACAAAACCTAAAAATATTTCTTCTAAAAACCGACTGTCTCTCATCAGGCCAGTTCCGGCATCACATCATGATCATTGCTGTGGTCATGATACCCATGATCATAATCACACGAAAGAGCATTCTCACAGTGCAGAAGATGGACATTCACACGATCATGACCATGATCACTCGCATGATGGACACTCACATGGAAATGATTCTGCTGGTTGGCTAAGCCAGTGGCCATTGCTTTTGTCGCTGGTGATTCTGGTGGGTATGCTGGTACTTGACTACGGATTTGCTGTTAAACTACCCTTTCCAGCCAACTTGATCATTTTTGGTGTGGCCTATTTGCTGGCGGGTTATAATGTATTGTCATTGGCTTTCCGAAAATTGAAGCGGTTGGATATTTTCAATGAGTTTTTTCTGATGAGTATAGCTACTCTGGGTGCCTTTTCGATTGGTTCTTATAGTGAGGGTGTGGCCGTAATGGTGTTCTATTCGATTGGCGAGTGGTTTCAGGATGTGGCGGTGAGTCGGGCTAAACGAAGCATCAAAGCCTTGCTGGATATTCGTCCTGATGAGGTTACTGTATTTAGAAATGGTCAGACGTTGGTAGTTAATCCCAAAGACGTACAGCTGAACGAAACCATCCAGGTTAAGGCAGGGGAGAAGGTAGCTCTTGATGGTGAATTGCTTTCCGAACAGGCCTCATTTAATACGGCTGCTTTGACAGGAGAAAGCAAGCCGGACACCAAACGGACAGGAGAAAAAGTATTTGCCGGAATGATTAATCTCAATACCGTTAGTGAGATCAAAGTAACATCCCTGTTTAAGGACAGCAAGCTGAGCCGTATTCTGGAGATGGTACAGGACGCAACAGCCCGCAAATCACAGACGCAGTTATTTATTTCCCGCTTTGCCAAAGTATATACACCGATTGTTTTCTTCCTGGCGTTAGCCGTTTGTTTGATTCCCTATTTCTTCGTAGATACTTATGTATTTACGGACTGGTTGTATCGTTCACTGGTATTCCTGGTTATCAGTTGTCCCTGTGCATTGGTTGTTTCGATTCCATTGGGGTATTTTGGGGGTATTGGCTTAGGGTCACGGAATGGCATTCTGTTTAAAGGTTCTAACTACCTGGACGTCATGACTCAGGTGACTAGTATTGTGATGGATAAAACCGGAACGCTGACTCATGGCGTATTCAAAGTACAACAGGTAGTCACAGACCAGTCGGATAAGACAGAATTTATTCAGCTTGTGGCAGCCCTCGAAAGTCAATCTACGCATCCTATCGCCAAAGCTATTGCCGAATATGCAGAAAGTCAATCTGATCAAAACCTAAAGGTAGAAAGGGTAGAGGAAATCTCTGGTCATGGCCTCAAGGGAATAATTGAGGGAAAAGAGGTGCTGGCAGGAAATACAAAACTTCTGAAAAAGTATAACATAACTTATCCGGAAGATCTACATAGCATCGTGGATACCATTGTAGTGGTTGCCGTTAATGGTAATTATACCGGTTATATTACCATTGCAGATCAGATCAAAGAGGATGCAGCGCAGGCAATAAAAGCTATGCATGCATTGGGGCTGGAAACGATAATGCTCTCTGGCGACAAACAGACTGTAGCAGATGCTGTTGCCAGACAACTAGGTATCGATCAGGCATATGGGGATTTACTACCAGAAGGAAAGGTAGAAAAGGTACAAGCCTTAAAAAATGCAGGCAAGCAGATTGCTTTTGTAGGAGATGGAGTAAATGATGCTCCGGTTATTGCGCTGGCGGATGTAGGCATTGCCATGGGTGGATTGGGTAGCGATGCAGCTATTGAAACGGCGGATGTTGTAATTCAGAATGATCAGCCTTCCCGGATTGTGTCTGCCATTAAAGCAGGTAAGCTAACTAAACGTATAGTCTGGCAGAATATCAGTCTGGCGATGATTGTAAAGGTAGGCGTACTCATTCTGGGGGCTGGAGGTGTTGCCAATCTATGGGAAGCTGTAATTGCTGACGTAGGAGTTGCCCTGCTGGCTATTCTGAATGCAGTACGAATACAGCAAATGAAGTTATAATGCTGTGATTTCTTATTATCCCATAAACTGCTCTGTTGTAAAGACAGAGCAGTTATACTATTCTTTATGGAAAAGCATTATCCTGTTGAGTGTCCGCGATGCGGCACTTCATTTGCCTGTAAGGTAAACTCTGTTTCAAAATGTGATTGTATGTATGTCGACCTCACTCCGCTGGAGTCGCAATACATCCGTGAGAATACAGAATCAGGTACCTGCCTGTGTATGAACTGTCTGATGGAGCTCAAAAAAGCATACCATCAGCACTCCTCTGAATAAGATAGCTTATGGGCCATTCAAAATATTTTTTGAAGAGATCCCTGAATAAAACGTTACCTTTAAGCCCTCATTTATCCTACGAAAATAAAACGGTAGTCATCTACCGAGACAAAATACCTTTTCATCCGGCTACGCCTTCGCCAGACAGTAGTTCGTTGGGACTGGGTTGTTAGTTGGAAAGAGAGTATTTTATCGAAGACGCAAATAGTTATAGCCTTTTTATGAAATTTTCAGTTTGTACTATTCTTTTGTTGCTTCTTTGCTTCACCACTTTATCCTATTCTCAGAGCCGTCAGATACATCCTGTAAAGGGAATTGTGATGGATCAGATGACCAGAGAATATGTAAGTAATGCTACAATTACACTTACCACCAAAGCCAATACTTCCAGTGGAGAATCTGACCCAAAGGCTTTCTCGAAGATGACAAAAACAAATGAACTGGGGCAGTTTACCTTTCTGAACATTCCAGACGGAAGCTATACCCTGTCTGTTAGTTATGTAGGTTTTGTAAGTCAATCCCTTACTATATCTGTTCCCTCTACTATCCATAATCAACCTCTTTCGATTGCCTTACAGGCGGCCCCTGTACAGCTCAGTGAGGTTACTGTGTCTTCTATACATGCACATGACCAGCAGATTATCTCCTCACTGGATATTAAACTACGTCCTATCACCAACTCACAGGAGATATTACGTATGGTGCCAGGATTGTTTATTGGCCAACATGCCGGAGGAGGCAAAGCCGAACAGATTTTTTTACGGGGTTTTGATCTGGATCATGGCACTGACATTCGCTTAACTGTAGATGGTATGCCTGTCAATATGGTTTCTCATGCTCACGGACAAGGATATGCGGATCTGCATTTCGTGATTCCTGAACTGGTAGAAAATGTAGATTTTAAGAAAGGTCCTTACCATACAGCCAAAGGAAATTTTACTACAGCAGGTTGGGTAGACTTCCATACACAGAATGTACTGGAAAAAAGCCTGGTGAAGCTGGAAGTTGGGCAATACAACACATACCGGGCTGTAGGGGCGTTTAATATATTGGGACAGAAAATGCGTCAGCAAGGACATTCCGCCTATCTGGCTTCGGAATATTCCTACTCTGATTCGTATTTTGATAATCCACAACATTTTAAACGTTTTAATCTGCTGGGCAAGTATCAGGGTAAGCTGAGTGAGGCAACTCAATTACTAGTTACGGCTTCTACGTTTTACAGCAAGTGGAACCACTCCGGACAGATCCCGGACCGGGCAGTGGCTTCCGGATTAATTGACTTTTATGGCTCTATTGACCCTACTGAAGGCGGTGAGACCAGCCGAACCAATGTCAATGCTGAGTTCACGACAGCTACTCCTGGTGGCAGTCTGATTAAAAATCAGTTCTTCTACAGCAATTATAATTTTGAGCTCTATTCTAACTTTACTTTCTTCCTGAAAGATACTGTAAACGGAGACCAGATCCGTCAGAAGGAGGGACGTAATCTGTTTGGATATAACGGCAGCTTTCAGAAAACTTACTACCTGGGATCTACTCAGTGGATTTCTACTCTTGGAGCCAGCTACAGACAGGATCTGACTCAGAATTCAGAATTGTCTCATACTAAAAACAGAACGGAAACGCTGGAAAGACTTCAGTATGGAGATGTGAATGAACTAAACGCAGGTCTATATATTGATGAATTGGTTCATATTTCACCTAAGTGGACAGTAAATGCAGGGGTTCGGATAGATTATTTCCGTGACCAGTATACCGACTTACTACAAAACCCAGTGACTACCAAACAGGCAAATGGAACTATCGTTTCTCCTAAGCTTAATTTTTACTACACACCTAATTCCCGTTTTCAGTTTTACCTCAATACAGGCAAAGGCTTTCACTCCAATGATACACGGGTGGTAGTACCACAAAACAGCAAACAGATTTTGCCTGCTGCCTATGGATCAGATCTGGGGATGATTGTGAAGCCTTTCCCTAAGTTATTGATCAATGCGGCCTTATGGTATCTGTGGCTGGATCAGGAGTTTGTATATGTGGGTGATGAAGGTGTAATAGAGCCAAGTGGCAAATCGCGCAGACAGGGTATTGATGTATCGGTACGTTATCAGCTTACACGTAGTCTGTATGCCGATGTAGATCTGAATACGGCTCGTCCGAGAGCTATTGGAGAGCTAACAGGCCAGAATTATTTGCCTTTGGCTCCTACATTTACGACTACAGGTGGTTTGTCGCTAACAGGTCAGAAGGGTTTTAGCGGATCATTGCGGTATCGGTATATGGACAATCGTCCTGCCAATGAGGATAACTCTATTGTAGCGAAAGGATATTTTGTAACAGATTTGCAAGCGAACTATACCAAACCTACGTATGCTGTTGGCTTATCGGTTCAGAACCTGTTTAATACCCGTTGGAAAGAAACTCAGTTTGCGACTGAAAGTCTTCTCAAAGGAGAAGCTACCTCGGTAGATGAGATTCATTTTACGCCTGGTACACCTTTCTTTGCTCGTCTGAGTCTGACTTATTTTCTGAAATAATTGTTTGTTGGATTTTTAGGGCCTATGCTTTTTGAGAAGAGTATAGGCCCTGGTGTTTTTTGAGAAGATCTCTTCCTGAGTTATTTCAGACTCACGAACACTGCTCCATATATAGCATTTAGAGTTCACTCTTTCTTCATTTTTTTATAGTTCAGAACATATCTCTTCCTACCACCTGTTACTTTTTTGCTTGCCCAAAAAAGTAACCAAAAAAAGGCCCCTTTTCCCGATCCTTCAGCCCGCATGGCCAAAGGCCAACCTCGCGGGAAAAGGAAGGCCAACGCACCTATACTACCACACACGATTGAAGTGACTACCATTATCTTTGTATCATGTGCTGTTTGAGCCATGTGTTATTTGAGTGTAGAGGTAAGATTAGAATAGAATCATTTTTGGTACAAATTCCTTTCAACGCAAACCGTTGTAGCTGTGCGTTGGCAATCTTTCTGCCGCGAGGAAAGCCCCTGGCTTTGCGGGTGGGAGGATCGGCAGAAAGTGCCTTTTTTTACAAACACACAAATCTGGCTCACCAAATTCTCATTTGGTGCCCCTCTTTTGGGCAAGCAAAAAAGTGACAGGTGGTAGGAAGAGATATGTTCTGAACTATAAAAAAATGAAGAAGCCCATGAAAGAATGATGAAGAGACTATGAACAAATGAAGGAAAAGTGATTTTCAAAACAAACGACAACTGTGACATTGAACAGTTTGGTTTATATTGCAGGTAGTTGATATACAAAGGTGTTTACCTGCTAATGAGGAATCGGAATTCAAAGAATACAGAAAACCTGCCAATACAGGCTTTGCTTGAAAATGAATATGTGCGGATAACCCGCCTGCATAAGGATCTGAATAGCCTGTCAGTTGTGCCACACCGACATGATCATTATGAGCTGATGCTGGTAACAGAAGGGGAGGGCAGGCATTCTATTAACTTTAAATCCTATGATATTAAGCCTGACAGACTCTATTTTCTGCATCCGGGACAGGTGCATTTGATTGAGAGCTTTGAACGTGATGGCTGGCTGATATTGTTTGGAGAAGAGCTGTTTAAGCGGTTTCTGGCTATTCATACACATGAAGATGAACACGGCCTGCTGGATTCCTATACTCCACATCCGTATGTCGATCTGGACGAAAAGCTTAAAGGAACCTTTATTCTGCTTATTGACCAGTTGCAAACCGAACTTTCAGCTAAAAAGCCGGATGTTGACATTAGTTTACATTACGTATCTCTGCTGTTGTTGTATGCCAATAAAGCGCAAATAGTCCAGCATCCGAAAGCGCCACTGCCCTTAGTGAATAAGCAGCTCTTCCATCGGCTCAAGCTGCTTATTGAGCAGCATTACAGGCAGCAGCACCTTGCCGCTTTTTATGCAGAGACATTACATACGGATATAAAAAAGCTAAATAAAATCTGTCGAGAAGCTACTGGGTTCACTGTGTTTGAGCTTTTGCAGGAGCGTCTGGTTACAGAAAGCAAGATTCGTCTACAGACTTCGACAGGGTCAGTGAAAGAGATAAGTTATGACCTGGGTTTTAATGACCCTGCTTTTTTTGGTCGATTCTTTAAGAAACATACAGGCATTACTCCTGCTGAATTCAGAAACAGGCGGATGATATAAACCAGAGATTACCCGAAAAGTACCAGGAACAGAACTGGCATTGCCCTACCTTTGCCCTATGACAGAACATAGCAAAGCAGTAAAAGCAATGGTATGGGGTGTAGTAGCCTCTTTTTTCTTATCCTCCACATTTATCATCAACAGCTTACTAGCTGGTTCGGGTGGGTATTGGGCATGGACAGCCGCTTTACGGAGTCTTTTTCTTATTCCTATTCTGGGGCTTGTTGTGTTTTTTGCCAAACAGCTCCAGCTACTTCTTACAGCGATCAGGCAGTATCCATTCATTTTTATCAAGTGGGGTACTATTGGATTTGGGGTTTTATATACATTACTTGCTGTTGCCTCTTTGTGGTCGCCAGGCTGGATGGTTGCAGCTACCTTTCAGATAAATATTCTGGCTGGCATGTTACTAGCTCCCTTTATCTATCCTGACCATCGGAGGCATATTCCACGAAAAGCCCTGCTCTTATCAGTCTTTATCATCTTTGGTGTTTTTGTGATGCAGTTTGATAAAATGGGTGAGTTGAATTCGGCTGGTAGTGTACTCCTGAGCTTTTTTATTGTTTTGCTGGGAGCCGTTGTCTGGCCTCTGGGTAATCGCAAGTTATTGGTAGACCTGGAACAAAAGGGATTGCATCTGAATGCCCTGCAACGTGTGTTAGGAATGAGTATTAGCTGTCTGCCGTTGCTTATTTTGATAAGTATAATAGGATTTGCGAATGCAGGCCTTCCTTCGCTGACTCAGTGTCAGGCATCTTTTTATTCTGCTTTGTTTTCGGGTTTCCTGGGAGGAGTCAGTTTTTATCAGGCTACACAGATTGTCAATAAGAATCCTGTTGCACTTGCTACCGTTGAAGCTACTCAGGTGTTTGAGATACTCTTCACACTGTTGGGAGAGATGGTTCTTAAAGGGACTCCTTTTCCAGGTTTCTATGGACAGATGGGACTTTTCATTGTATTGTCGGGTATGGTATTTCACTTCTGGAATACACTGAACCATAGCCGAAAGCTCTCCATGCGTCCGCACAATGTTATCAACTGAAAGTAGAAGCTCTTTTCAGTTGACAACATTGAATGAATGCTTAAACCAATGCATCCTGAAGTTTATTTTACTGCTGGTCTAACGGCAGGTAGGTTGTTAAAGTAACCTCACGCCCTTCCAGCAGTGGCACGATTTGGCCGACCACCAGAGTCTGAAAATGGCTTGAATTCCGGTGTTCATTTAAGGCAGCCTCGTCTTTGTACCCTTCAAACAATACGAGGGTGTTTGGATCGGAGTTGCTTTGATGAATCTTATATAAAAGATTTCCTTCTTCTTCGGTACTTTTCTTTACAACATCTGGAAGCAGGCCTAGTACAGTCTCCAGTTGGCCTTCTTTAACTTTCCATTTGGCAAATACATAGATAGATTCCATAATTTTACATTTTGTGGCAGATATGCCTTGTTTGAGAAGTGTTGAATTTGTTTGAATTATATGTGGTGATCCTGCTTACACTTAGTGAATACCTTTCAGGATACCTCCGTCTACTCTGATAGCGGCACCATTGGTAGCAGCTGCCAGTTCGCTTGACACATACAGAACAGTAGCAGCCACTTCCTCTGGAGAGATAAATCGTTGCAACAGACTAAGTGGTCGTGTTTCTGTGAAGTATTGTTGTTCTACTTCTTTGGTAGTACTGTTTCGCTGCTGGGCAAGTTCTCCGATAAATCGTTCTACCCCATCTGAATAGGTAGGACCTGGTAAAACGGAGTTAACAGTCACGCCTGTGCCTTTGGTTAACTGAGCCAGACCATTGGCTATCGAAAGCTGGGCTGTTTTGGACATACCATAGTGAATCATCTCTGTAGGAATCTGTATAGCAGACTCGCTGGAAATAAAGATAACCCTCCCCCAGTTTTTTTCGAGCATTTTAGGCATATAAAAACGGGTTGTCCGCACCCCGGTCAGGACATTGATGGAAAATAGCTTAAGCCAGTCTTCATCTTTTGATTCGAAGAAAGGAACTGGCTCAAAGATGCCAAGATTATTTACAAGAATATCTACTTCAGGCAACTGTTGAGTCATTTGCCTATATCCTTCTTCTGTGGCCAGGTCTGCAACGACACCATACACTTGAGCGTCGGGTACTTCGTTTTCTATACGGCGTTTGGCAGTGTCAACTTTACTGGCATCCCGACCATTTATATACACAATAGCACCCTCTTTGGCAAATCCTTTGGCGATTGCATACCCGATACCGGCAGTAGAGCCAGATACGAAAGCAGTTTTGTTTTTTAGTAAGAGATCCATGATCGCTGTGTTTTAATTTATATACCAAAATTAGTACATAGCGATACGCAGACACAGGAGGCAAATCACAAAAAAAGTGTGACGGGAATCACACTTTATTTATGGGTAGAGTAAAGCCGGCTTAGTGTTTCGCGACTCACACCGAGATATTCGGCTATGTATTTTTTAGGGATTTTTTGTGTCATATGCGGATATAGATGATTGAACTCTTCGTATCGTTGCTGAGGGGTGCTGGAGAGTAGGGATATAATGCGTTGTTGCTGGGCAACATACCCCCGGGTCAGTTTTACTCTGAAAAAATGTTCCATCTTATGAAGATCAGCAGCCAGTGTTTCCCTGCCCTGAAGTTTCATACACAGAACTTCTCCATCTTCCATACAAACGATATTTAACCGGGCCTGTTTCTGATAAAAGTAGGCCTGGTAATCTGACATCCACCAGTTTTCGCCTGCAAATTGTACGATGTGTTCTTTCCCATCATCATCCAGGTAAAACATTCTGAAAATGCCCGCCATGATCAAGTATTCGAAGTTTGCCTGATCTCCATCCTGAATGAGATACTGGTGTTTTTTTACCCTTCTTGGAGTGAAAAAGGTTTTAATATGTTCGAATTCTTCATCGGTAACAGCTATTACTTCTTCAATGTGTTGGCGTAGTTTGTCCATGAATGCTTGAGCTACTGGAATGTGGTTTTGTTGGGTGAAAAGAATAGGACAGAAAGAGTATGTAAAAAGTAGTAGCTAAAAATAGGTAAAAAAAATAGCCCTGCCAAGTGATTGAAATGGGAGTAGCCGGAATGAGGATAGGCTTTGATTTCGTTTTCTGTTTTGTCGCTTTTCTGATGGTGTTTTAGAATCTTTTCTTACAGAAAGAACCTCTCTGTCTTTCTAAGGATCTATCTCCCTCCTGTCCTTCTGAAAGAAACTTCCCGCCACGCCTTGGCGTGAGTGGGACACGTGTGAAAAATAGAGTGACGTTTGGCTTCTGAGAGAAAAAAATATACTCCAGCCGGAAAGGTCGCTAACCTTTACAAGATATGAGATTCTTTCAGAAGGACAAAAAATAAAAAACAGAGAGTATTTCTTAAGTTAACAACTTGAACAGATGCTTGTGTTCACGACTTTCTTTATTTACAGAAAAGTTATGAGGTAGGATAAGGTAAATAATACTTACCAAAATTTTTGTTGAGTCTGGTTTAGGTCAAACATTTTTCTGGGCATAACTATATGCATGAATTATTTTTACAAGGAAGTCCATCTTCTTTGAGTGAAAGAATATTTTGCCTAGAGTTCGCTGCAAAAATGCGGATGCGTTGTATAAACCGCAAAAAAGTTTTTGCATAGAAGTAACCGCAAGTTTGGTATTTGATCGGAATTCACCGCAAAAAATTTCGTGAGCATAATTCAGGTCAAACACAAAAAAATATAGAACTATGCACAAGATAAACTGATAACAGGATAATCTTGATCAAATAGTTGTCAGAATGGCTCCTGATCGGGGATCAAGCCATTATTGAGCTGAAACAATGTGCGGTTAGAGGTTTGTATCTCTGCGAAGGAAATTAACAGATCCTTTGTTTTGGGTTTTGGCTTGCCTGCCTGTTTGGTCTCTACACGTTGGATGACTACTTCATACCTACGGTTAAAATAAAGCAAAGACATGCTGGCATGCAGTGTAGGAGTAACCATTCCTTTTGAGACCGATTTGTCGTCTGCTTCAAATACATAGAGGTTAGAACGGATATTGAGTGCCACAAACTTGCCTGTAAGCTGAATCGTACGATCTGACAGGTATTCCAGCCGGTTCAGATTTTCCAGAATCTGACCAGCATTCTGGTAGCCTATCCCCTGCTGCCATTGTAACTGCGTATAATGGTTGGCCCACTTTAACTGAAGTTGCAGACGGTTTGTCTTGATCAGCTTCAGCAAATTCTGGTAGCTGGTTACTACGCGTCCATCTATCTGGTCTGCAAAGACTTTCAGTTTTTCAAAATCAAAACTAGCTTGAATAAACTCATACCAGTATCGGCTAAACTTATCCGGTTCGCTTTCCTGCCCAAACATAGGCAACTGCTGATTGCGGGGGCGTAGCAAAATAGTAAAGGAACCTGGGAGTGTGTGTAACAACTCGTAATGAGAAGCTGTCGTAATCAGTTTCTTATGATCTTCCCGTACAAAACGTTCAGTCAGATGTCGGGTATCTGTTTGCTTTTTATAATAACTCAATCCCAGCCCATCCGCTATCTCATACAGATGATTTAATGCCGGTGCCAGCAGTGATAAATCAATAGTACCATAGCCTACCTTAGGAGATTCACTAAAATGAATTTGCAGCAAACCAGAATCGTACTGTGCAGATAAGTTCAGCAAATCAACAGGCTGAGCATGGGGATTACCTTTGTACAAAGAATCCTTAGGAGGCAATTGCCGGGCTGGTATATCTGCCGGAAACAAAATCTGTACGTTGCGGTATTGCAGTTCAGACCCATTATCTGTTTCCAGTGAATACAGAAAGCCATCTGGCGGAGCCAGAAAGATGTTTTGTAGAGAGAGTTTACGATCGGTGTATTTAACCAGTTGTTCGAGACGTACCCGACAAACTAACCAACGATTTTGCAGCAGGTCCCCTTCTATCCAATAAAAAAGATAATGTTCTCCCCCTTCACTCACAAAGTGAGATAGTAGTGGCTGACCCTTATAAATCAGGTCAGCGATTTTGCGTAATGAAGGAAAGGCGAAGCGTTTGGGGGTCTGCATGAACAATCGTTAGTTCACAGATGGCGTATTTGTGACAGAAAATAATCTCTATAATTATAGTAATAGCCAGAATTTATACCCTGGCTGATCTGTTTCGAAGATAAAAGTCGGCAAGTACCAGTGCTGCCATAGATTCAACAATAGGTACCGCTCGTGGTACTACACACGGATCATGGCGGCCTTTGCCTGTAACAGTTACCACATTGCCATGCAAGTCAATACTTTCCTGATCCTGCATAATAGTAGCAACAGGTTTAAAGGCTACATTGAAGTAAATGTCCTCTCCATTACTGATTCCACCTTGTATACCTCCTGAGTAATTGGTGCGTGTATGCACATTTCCCTGTTCATCTGTATAAAAGGCATCATTATGCTGTGAGCCATACCAGGATGCTCCTTCAAATCCACTACCATATTCAAATCCTTTCACTGCATTAATTCCCAACATAGCTTTGCCTAGCTCTGCATGTAGTTTATCAAAAACTGGTTCTCCCCAACCTACAGGCGTTCCTTTGATCACACACGTTACAATACCTCCAATAGAATCTCCATTCTTACGAGTCGCATCAATCAGATCAAACATCTTCTGAGCAGTTTCCGGATCAGGGCAACGAACTGCATTTTCTTCTGCGAGTGCAATATTCAATTCAGAGTAATGTTTTTCCAGAGCCAGCTTGCCTACTTTGCTTACATATGCCTCAATCTTAACTCCCAGCTGTGTTAAAAGCAGTTTGGCAACAGCACCCGCCGCTACACGTGCAGCTGTTTCACGAGCTGAACTGCGTCCTCCTCCTCTGTAATCGCGTGTGCCATATTTAGCTTGATATGTATAGTCAGCATGGCTGGGACGAAACTGCTCGGCAATGTGTGAGTAATCATGGCTCCGCTGATCTTCGTTCATGATCACCATGGCAATAGGTGTTCCCTGCGTTTTTCCTTCAAATACACCTGACAATATCTGAAATTCGTCTTTTTCGCGACGTTGTGTAGTAATACGGCTCTGACCAGGTTTGCGTCGGTTTAGTTCCTGCTGAATGAAATCCGTATCGATGGTTAATCCGGCTGGGCAGCCGTCAATAATCACTCCAATTCCTGCTCCATGTGATTCACCAAATGTTGTAATTCGGAAAGCTTTACCGTAAGAATTCATTTATCGTTAATTAGTCGTTAATCCGGAAGGGAAGAATCCAATTACAAAAATGGGCATTAAATCTGAGAATCGTATCTTTTTGCATCAAAAACCTGCTAAACCTATGGAAAAACAAACAAAAAAGCCTCCCATAAGGAAGGCTGTCTTGCATTTCTGTACCTGATACAGAAATTTTCTATCGGTTTCCTCCCAGATTAAAGCTTATACTAGCTCTAAGTACAATAGGAATACTGAATAACTTAGTATAAGGAGTGGCTGTTTCGATATAGTTCAAGTTATAGAGAATAGTAAAACTTTGCGAACCAGAATCCCCTTCATTTACGAAGGCTGCACCAATCAATGGGTTACCAATCGCCTGATGAGAAAAAGAACCATCAGGATTGACATAGTAATATTGTAAGCCATTCATCACAACCATTTTTACTGCATTCATAACTTCGTATTCAGCATGCGCAAAGAATGTACGATAAATACGATGTTGCCCCCAGACGCGTGCTCCCCAAATACTGGCTGTAGTTCGGCCACTACCCGTACCATTATTAAAAGAATTGAACATATAGAGTGGCCCGGCTGCTACACTACTATTTTCGCTTGGATGATAGCCAAAAGTTGGTGATATATAGGCACCAAATGAACCACTACCCAGTGAAGGTGTTAAATTGATGGCCACAAAGGTTTTTTTCCAGAAATCTTCTGGTTTGGTGCGTTTCTTTAAAATTGGCCTACCGCTGGCACTGTCCTGCACCTGTGCATGTACACAATATAACGTACTTAGAAATAAGACAACAAGGGTTAGTTTCCTCATGATTTTTTAGATGAAAAATAAAGTGGCTCTACAGTTTTAATTTGAGAGTAATGTTAATATCATAACAAAAATCAGAAGAGGGAGTTTGTATGTAGACAACGAAGGTCCGAATATTTACCATACAAAGGTCAGTAATTATTTTGAAAGGTTATATATCCTGTTGCGTATGTATTTTGAGATTATTACCGAGGTCAGAGCCAATTTTGAAACTGTTGCTGGAAACTTTGATCAGCGCCTGTTGACCAAGGTTTCGCCCAGTTTCCCCCCTGCCCGATTGTTACGTTATGATGGCAACATGCCAGGTAATGAAGTACATGTGGAACTAAACTTTCTGCTCTTCAGGCAAGTCTGGAAAAGTAAGATTATTTCTTTCCAGAAAAATGAGGAGCACATGGTGTTTGTGGATGAAGGAACAGAATTGCCCTTCTTCCTCTCCTACTGGCATCATGAACACAGAGTGGAGCGGAAAGGTCAGTCAAGTCTCATTCGGGATAAAGTTACCTTTCGAACACCGCTAGTTATCACAGATTATCTTATGTTTCCGGCAATGTATCTGCAATTCTGGTCACGTAAAGCCAAATATCGTCGTTACTTCCGTAATCTGGTATTTTCAGAAGGTGGGAAATAGCCAATCTGGCTATGCTATTTTTGGATAAGGGCAGGTTTTCCTATCTTGCAGGCTATATCCTTTACACTATGCATGCATTTTTGGCCCAGGTATCAACGTATAAAGAAAAATTAACTAACGACGGCTTTTTGGTGATAGAAGATATCTATCAGGCTCAGGAAGTTGAACAATTAATCAACTATCTGGAAACGAGTACAGGGGACGGACCAAATTTTCGGAAAACGGACGATTTGTTTGCCATCCGTAACTTCCTGCATGAAGTGCCTCATGTTAATTCGCTACTGTGGATGGATACCCTGCGCCAGGTGATTGAGCAATTGTTTGGGTCAGATTATTTCTGTATCAAATCTATCTTCTTCGACAAGCCTCCTCTATCAAACTGGATGGTTGCCTGGCATCAGGACCTGATGATATCTGTAGATAAACGCAAAGAAATAGCTGGTTTTGGCCCCTGGGTCAACAAACACGAAGCCTACAATGTACAGCCTCCTGTACAGATGCTGGAAAATATCTATACTATTCGACTGCATCTGGATGATTGTGATGAAACCAATGGAGCACTAAAGGTAATTGCAGGTTCACATACAACTGGTGTACTTTCTTCAGAACAGTTACTACATCAGACGAAGAAACAAAAAGAAGATGTATGTTGTGTAAAGAAAGGTGGGATTATGATTATGAAACCACTTTTGTTACATTCATCCTCTAAAAGTACTTCCTCCCGTAACAGGCGGGTTATCCATCTGGAGTTTGCTAACCAGCAACTGCCTGGCGATCTGAACTGGAAAGAATATATTAATCAGCAAAACAACTACACTACTGTACTATAGGAATGGGCTACGTATGACCCTTTCATTGACACACTAAAACAACCTAACTAACTCATGAAACTAAATATTACGTGGCGGATCGTTATAGGTATGGTGCTGGGCATCATAACGGGTTACTTTATTCACGAAAGCTATATTTTCTCACCTGAAGCAGGCCCCAACTTTGCCTTATTAAGCAAAGTATTTCTCCGGCTGATCAAAATGATTATTGGACCACTGGTCTTCTCTATGCTTGTAGTAGGCATTGCCAAACTAGGTGATTTCAAGCAAGTGGGACGGATTGGTGCAAAGACATTAGGGTATTTTTATCTGGCAACAATCCTGTCATTGATTGTTGGGCTGTTGGTAGTAAACGTAATGAAGCCAGGCGAAGTGATGAATCTGAAATTGCCTGAGCAGGGAACAGATACAGGTATTGAAGCCAAAAAGCTGACCTTACAGGGATTTCTGGAGCATGTATTCCCCCAAAGTTTTGCTGAAGCACTGGCTACCAATGAAATTCTTCAGATTGTTGTTTTCTCTATCTTTTTTGGAATTGCAGTAGGAGCTATCGGAGAGAAAGGCAAAATTCTGGTCAAGGCGCTGGATGCTGTGTCTCATGTGATGTTTAAGATTGTAGGGTATGTAATGCAGTTTGCTCCTTTTGGTGTGTTTGGAGCTATTACGGCTGTTGTAGCCCGTGAGGGATTAGGTATTTTTGTGGGATATGCGTATTTGATTTTCAGTTTTTTCCTTGGTTTGTTCTTTTTCATTTTTATAGTACTCTGGGTTATCTGTATCATTGCCAAAGTTCCATTCCTTCCATTGATGAGAGTGATCCGGGAAGCACTACTACTCTCGTTTAGTACTGCCAGTTCAGAAGCTTCCATGCCTCAAACAATTGAGGCTTTGGAGAAATTTGGCTGTCCTCCTCGTATCATCAGCTTTGTGTTGCCATTAGGTTATTCATTTAACCTGGACGGCTCTATGTTATATATGACCTTTGCCACAGCATTTATCGCCCAGGCCTATCACATGCCATTAACGTTGACACAGCAGATTACCATGATGCTAACTTTGTTGGTTACTTCCAAAGGTATTGCTGGTGTACCCAGAGCATCGCTGGTAATTATAGCAGGAACTATGTCGTTATTCAATCTGCCTGGTGAAGGCTTAGCCTTATTACTAGGTATCGATCAGATCCTGGATATGGGCCGCTCGGCTACTTCTGTAGCAGGTAATGCCGTGGCAACCTGTGTGGTAAGTCGCTGGGAGGGCGAAGCGGATTTCAGTACTCAGCATCACCTATCAGAAAAAGTATAATCAGCTACTATATTTTTATAAGACGTTGTGGATGAAATCCTTTTTTCATCCACAACGTCTTATTTTTTAATAGAGATATGTAAGCTGAAAACTCTTACCTACTTATAACACTCACATTTCCTTTTGTAAGAGCATCTGTATCCTCTACTGCCACTACCCGAATCTTCTTATTCTGAAAACAATTGGCAGATAGATCATCTGCAATCTTTTGTAGAATGGATTGCTGCTTTTGAGAATTAATTGAGGGATTCAGTTCAATCAGGACTGAGTACTCAGATACTTCTTCTGAATGCTTGTTTATTTTGAAGTTTGTTTTTAATTCGGGATATGCTTTTGGAAGGTAGTCAAGCATTTGAGAGGCTATAGATTGTGTTCCTTCTTCTTCGTAATAACATATAGTATATTGGTTGTGACTTATACATGTATCAGACAAGTCGCCACAGCTTGCCAATAAGAGAATGCAGGATAGAAAATACCAAAGTAAAATGTTTCGCATATACACAAGTAACTAATTTTTCAGATCTATCCCAACCCATGAATATCCTGTTTCTTTGTACTGCCAATAAAAATCGTTCACGAACAGCTGAGGATTATTTTCGGGAGCATTATCCACAACATCAGTTTCGTTCTGCCGGACTCAGCCAGCGTTTGTGTGAAAAAGAAGGAACTACACTGGTAACAGACCAAATGCTGGAGTGGGCTGATAGGATATTTGTTATGGAAGCTCATCATCAGGAACGTATTCAACAATATACCGGAATACTGTACCTACATAAGATTAACGTGCTTGGGATAGAAGATATTTACACGTATATGCAGGTTGAGCTAGTCACTCTTTTAATACGCATGATGCAACAAGCAGAAAGAACATTATTTATATGAAATTCAACTATACATTATTTATTTATCGGATACTGCCTGTTATATGTATTGTACTAGCATTGTGGTTTATGGTTATTGAGATTTATGCATGGGCATACTTCTTTTTTATCATAGGTGTTCCTGTTCACGCTATCTTTCCAAAGATCCATCTAATTTATTGGTTATATGCAGAGTTTGCAATTGTAATTAGTATAGCGATTTTATACCGACATTCCTATGCTAAAATTTGGTTTGAGACAGTTCTTATAGGTCTTATACTTACACTAATTTTGGATTCTATATACTGGATTGTAGATTATTGGTTACCTGAATATGGTATGTACAACGAAATATATCGAACATTCCATGGCTTTCAGCGACATTATTTTTTTATCTTCCTTGTGTTCTTCGTTCAACCTAATCCTATCATTTGTAGTGTGATAGTATCTCTAATAGCAGGAGTTTATTATTTCTGGAAGGTACAACCTGTATCCAAGGATCGTTGGTATTGGACAAAGTTGGTTGTGTTTACTATTGTTCTGATTTATGTGGCAAAGTATGGAATCTATTCCTGAACCTTGTTACTAACTATAATCATTAATCAAATCTTAATCACAAAATCCTTGTCTTTTTGCATTTATCTGTTTTCTTTGCTTACAGCGCTGTAGTATAAGCCTGTCAATGTATAACATATCCACACGTACCATTATGAAAATCGACGAAATTGTAAACGAAATAGCTGCCAAAGTTGGCATTTCTCATGCCCAGGCACAATCTGCCTTTTTAGCATCTGTAGAGTATATCAAAGGAAAATTACCTGATTCTGTAGGCTCTCAGGTAACAGGCTTGCTCGAAGGCAAAGAATTTGATGCAAGTGCTATTATAAAAGAACAAGCTCAGGAGAAATTTGAAGAGCTGAAGCATGATGCTACAGAAGCTTTTGAAAACCTGAAAGAAAAAGGAAAAAACTTCTTCAGTTAATTGTGATATCAGAGACAGGAAATCTACTTTTCTGTCTCTGATACATATAAGATCAGTTTTTGATCTGAATACTATTTTCGATTGCCTCTTCCAGTAATTTTTGCTTGTCAACAGGCACTACCCCTGCATACTCGCATACTAGTCCTCCTCCCAGGTTAGATAACTCCGCTATTACCAAAGGAGGTAATTTCAATGCTAGGCATAAAGCTGCAATGCTCACTACGGTATCTCCTGCTCCTGACACATCCGAAATCTGTCGTATATGTGCCGGAATATGATGCTTCTCTCCATCCAGATCAATAAAGACCCCTCTCTCAGAAAGAGTAAGTAATACTCCTTCAAGTTGAAGATGTTGTTTTAACTGATCCAAGGCCCCTTCCAGTTCATCCCGATGAGCTACATTGAAGTCAATCTTCAATCCTTCCCGTAACTCTTTCAGATTGGGTTTAAAAAGAGTCGCATGTTTATAGTGCAGGAAGTTACGTTTCTTTGGATCTACAATGATAGGAATTTCCAGTTTACGGGCAGCTTCTGTAATTTCCTGGATCAAGCCTTCATCCAGAACACCTTTATCATAGTCTTCAAAAATAACTACGTCAGAATTAGGAAGAAGACCGAGTATTTTTTTAGTCAGGTCTGCTTTTTCCTGAGCAAGAAGAAGATTCTCCATCTCAGAATCAATGCGCAGCATCTGTTGAGAACCAGAGATAATACGGTGTTTGATCGTTGTAATGCGGCTGGCACTAGCTACGATGCCCTCACGTGTTAGCTCACTTTCATCGAGCAGTTGCAGGAAATCCTGTCCGTCAGTATCTGCTCCAATTACTGCACACAGGATAGGTTCGGCTCCCAGTGATTTTACGTTTAAGGCTACATTGGCAGCGCCTCCCAGACGTTTTTCACGTTTCTTGACACTTACAATAGGTACAGGTGCTTCTGGCGAAATGCGGTCTACCTTACCCCATAGATACGAATCAACCATTACATCACCAATAATCAATACACGTAAATTATTAAACGCCTCAAATATCTCAGAAAGATTCATGTTTCAATCAGCAATAAAAAAGATCAGGTAAAAGAATTGGCAAAAAAACAAAAACCCTAACAGACTTCCGAATGCTTTTATGTATTTGCTTTGAATGCAGAGGTAGTAATGGAAGCTTGTTAAAGGGAATATTGTGTAAAACGTTTGATCCTGAAAAATATGTTTGTGACAGGAATCTTTATTTATTGAGAAGAGTAGCAATATACAAATCTTCCACCTTTTTACGTGCCCAGGGTGTTTTGCGCAAAAAAGTGAGGCTAGACTTAATACTTGGATCATAGATGAAACACCGGATCTCAATACGGTCACCAAGTCCATCCCACCCATAGTAATCAACCAGATAGTTCAGAATCATTTCAAGGGTTTTACCATGTAGAGGGTTATTGGGTTGTTCCTGACTCATAGGAAAAGAAAGTAAAAAACCCTTGTATGAAACAAGGGTTTGTATTTATAAAGTGTGACTATACTTAGAATATTATTTCAGATTGCCAAGTGCTGTCTTGATACGGCTGATCGCTTCAGTCAGATTTTCATCTGAAGCTGCTGTTGACAAGCGAATACAGTTAGGTGCACCAAATGCTGCACCAGATACAGTAGCTACATGGCCTACATTCAGTAGATACATTGCCAGATCATCTGCATTATTGATTTTGTTAGTGCCATCTGACTTACCAAAATAATAACTCATATCAGGGAATGCATAAAAAGCACCCTGAGGAACAGAGATCTTCAAACCTGGAATTTCGCGTAGTCCGGCAATTACCAGATCCCGGCGACGGCGATACGCCTCTGCCATTTTACGAGTATCATCCAGAGGTCCTGTCAGTGCGGCAACAGCTGCTTTCTGAGTAATAGAGCAAGTTCCGGAAGTTACCTGACCCTGAATTTTGTCACAGGCATCTGCAATCCACTTGGCTGCAGCAATATAACCCAAACGCCATCCTGTCATAGCATATCCTTTCGAACATCCGTTTACAGTAATAACGCGATCTTTGATAGATGGGATAGAACCAATGCTGAAGTTTTTGCCTTCAAATACAATATATTCATAAATCTCGTCAGCCATGACGAAAATATTTTCATGACGTTCTACTACCTGTCCGATCTTGCGAAGTTCTTCTTCTGTAAATACAGATCCTGTTGGATTACAAGGAGAAGAGAACATTACAAGTTTGGTACGAGGAGTGATAGCTGCTTCAAATTCTTCAGCAGTAACTTTAAAATCGTTTTCCAGAGAACCGGTTACCAGTACAGGTACGCCTTCTGCCAACACAACCATCTCACTATAACTTACCCAGTAAGGAGAGAAAATAATTACTTCATCACCAGGGTTGAGCAACGCCAGCAATACATTGGTTAATGACTGTTTTGCTCCAGTAGATACTACAATGTTTTCAGGTTTCCAATCCAAGTTGTTGTCTCTACGTAGTTTTTCTGCAATAGCAGAACGCAGATCAGCAATACCAGATACAGGAGTATATTGTGTGAAATTATCATCAATAGCTTTCTTGGCAGCGTCCTTTATATGTTGAGGGGTAGGAAAGTCGGGCTCGCCAATGCTTAGGCTAATTACCTTAACACCTTGAGCAGCTAATTCACGGGCTTTTTTCGTCATTGCCAGTGTGGCAGATTCTGCCATGGCATTTACGCGGTCTGAAAGAACGGATACTGGGTCCAGTACTGCTGACATGATTTGGTTTGAGGTTAAATTACTAAAATATAATTTGGAGGATTAATGGCTAAATAAGATATTATTTTAACCGGGTAAAAATACGCATTTTTACACACAGTTACTAATTATTTTGTCCCTTTCGCGTATAGGACACTTATACGACAATTACTTATTTTCCTGAGAGAGTTTAGAAAAGAATATATACTTTTACCCCGTTGTTTATTTTAACGCAAAACAAATCCCTAAAAATCGTATGAGAAAACTAGTATTCAGCACACTTATTTGCTGTTGGATCGCTTTTACTTCTATCCAGGCTCAGATTGCTACGCCGCAACCAAGTCCAGGTGCTTCTGTTTCACAGAGAGTAGGCCTCGTAGACGTAAAAGTAGATTATTCCCGTCCAAGTCTGAGAGGTCGTAAATTGTTTGGTGAAGTTCGTGAATATGGAAAAATATGGCGTACAGGTGCTAACCAGGCAACTAAGATTACCTTTAGTGATGATGTGATGTTGAATGGAAGTAAAGTGCCTGCAGGTGAGTATGCTTTGTTATCTATTCCAACTGCTAAGGAGTGGACTATCATTTTGAGTAAAGATCTGAAAACAACAGAACAAAGCTACAAGCAGGAAAATGATGTGGTGCGTTTTACTGCAAAACCTGTATCACTTCCTGCCAAAGTTGAAACATTTACTATTGATTTTTCGGATCTGACTACTAATGGTGGTAATCTGAATATCTGTTGGGAGAATGTTAAAACCTCAATAAAGATTGAGACAGACGTAGACAAAAAAGTTATGGCTCAGATCAAAGAGAAGGTAATTGATAATCCTACTCCTGCTGCTGGTGATCTATTTGCTGCCGCTGTATACTATCTGGATAATAATCGTGATTTGCCACAGGCTCTTACCTGGATGAACAAAGCCACTGAGACTAACCCTCAATTCTGGCAATTACACCAGAAAGCGAAATTGCAGGCGAAGTTGAAAGATTACAAAGGTGCAACTGAGACTGCTAAGAAATCCATAGAGTTAGCTAAAGCAGCCAGCAATAACGATTATGTGAAAATGAATGAGAAGTTATTAGCTGAAATGCCTAAAAAATAAATTCATTGAATGTAGGAATCATAAACGCCTGTAGAAATATCCTCTGCAGGCGTTTGTTTTTATATAAGTTAAAATCGTTTTTTTGAAACTTTTGCAAATGTTCAATCCTCTGTACATCATCTTATTGTAGTTAGAGGTTACTAAAGAAAGGCGATATTGGTTGGAAGAGATTACAATTTGGATTAATTTTTGTCACAAGAAGTAAAAGTTTTCCTTAAAATGTTCTAATTTTCGCAACAATCTGTCAATTTACATTTTGTTTAAACCCTCTTTTTTATAGTAATTGTTATGCAAAAAAACACACTTACGTTCATTGCCATAAGTTTGCTTTTGGGGTCAGCAGCTATTGCACAAGCTCCTTCTCAGGAAAAGGCGCAAATGAAGCCGGAAATGACTGAATCCTGGGAACCCGAAGTGAAAGTAACTACTCCCGGTGCCAACAGCAGCGCACCTTCTGATGCCATTGTTTTGTTTGATGGAAAAAATCTGGATCAGTGGGTTTCTACCAATGATCCGCAAACTGCTGCTCAGTGGACCGTTGCCAATGGAGTATTCACGGTTAAGAAAGGCACTGGTAATATACAGACTAAAGAATCGTTTTTAGATTATCAACTGCATATCGAATGGCGTATTCCTGAGAAAATTACTGGTACAGGACAAGGAAGAGGAAACAGTGGATTGTTTCTGGCATCTATTGGAAAAGGAGATGCTGGGTATGAGTTACAGATTGTAGACTCTTATAACAACCGTACTTATGCTAACGGACAAGCCGGAAGTATTTACAAGCAGACTCGTCCTTTAATAAATGCTATGCGCAAACCAGGTGAGTGGAATGTGTACGATATTGTATTTACAGCTCCACGCTTTAAAGAAGATGGTTCCTTGTTTTCACCAGCTCGGGTAACTGTATTGCACAATGGGGTTTTAATCCAAAACAATACTGAGTTGAGAGGTCCTACCCAATACATTGGCCTGGCAGAATATAAAACAGCACATGGCAAATCTCCAATTAAATTACAAGACCATGGAGATCCTAGTGAGCCAATCAGCTTCAGAAACATCTGGATTCGCCCTTTGTAAGACATAGAAGGAAATTCGAGGAAATTGTCATAGCCAGAGCCAAAACTCTGGCTATTTTCTTTTATTTATTACATTTGGCAGTAATTTTTTCTTTATAAACTATAACTTTTCATCTTTGTTCTTTCGTATAAGTAGTAATAAACTAAGCATGGCCAAATCTGAAAAGTACGCATCATGAAAAATCTTAAAAAATCAATCATTCTATCTTTGTGCATTCTTCAAGGTATTCTATTCTCAGCACAAGCTCAGAATAGTCTTAATAGTCAGTATCAGCAACTTAAAGAAGGGTCTAATAATTATCAGGATTTCAAGGTTATTAAACAAACATCGTTGGATGCATTCTGGAGCAAGGTTCAGGATTCTGTAAGTGTAACCAAGAAAAAGTTGAAGGCTTCAACAGACGAAATCCAGGCACTGAAGACGCAGGTAGCGAAACTGGAACAACAGGTAAAGGCTAAAGAAGATCAGATGCAAAAAAATGATGAGGCTAGTCAACAAGTACCAGTGCTGGGAATAAATGTAGATAAGAACGGATATGTAATGTTTAGCTATATAGTATATGTTGCTCTTCTGGCTGTATTAGCATTCTTTTTCTTCCAGTATAAAAATAGCAACCAAGTAACTGTAAGCACACGAAAAGACTTTGAAGAAGCTCGTGACCAAGTAGATGATTATAAGAAAAAGTTGTTGGAAATACAAACGGCTTTGGGACGGGAACTTCAGACAGAACGAAACCGGGTAGATGAAATGAAACAGGAAATTTCCAAATTACGTAACCAGACGGCTGCAAAGTAAAAGCTTTTCTTACATCTCTAATAAAGCTCAAGATCACATAAAAAGAAAGCCCTCAATATCGTATTGAGGGCTTTCTTTTTATGTGATCTTGATACATTAATAAGCTCTGACAGAAACGCCAGACATATAATTCATAAAAGATTTATTTACAACTTTGTTACCTCCCAGAGTTGGGTAATTACCTGTAAAGTACCAATCGCCTGTATGATTAGGACATGCCTTGTGTAGGTTTTCAACGGTTTGGAAAACAACTTCTACTTTGGCATACAGATTATGTGGACGAATAATCTCCGCAATTTTGTTTGAGACTTCTTCATCACTGAAGTTATCATAAACTGATTTTACAAAGTTCTCTTCATGAGCTCTGTCGTTCCAGAATGCACTCTTACATTCTTCTAATATATTGTACAGTTTTTCTGATTGACCTCTTTCTTCCAGTAATGCTAGTGCTGCCCGGAAAGCTACAAATTCTTTCATTCGAGACATATCAATACCATAACAATCTGGATAACGTATCTGAGGAGCAGAAGAAACGACCACAATCTTTTTAGGTCCTAAACGATCCAAAATGCGTAAGATACTCTTCTCAAGAGTAGTTCCACGTACAATAGAATCATCTACCAGTACCAATGTATCATATCCACGGCGGATAACGTCATAGGTTGTATCGTATCCAGCCGACACCATATCATCCCGATGATCATCGTCAGTGATGAATGTCCGGAGCTTAGCATCCTTAATAACCATCTTCTCTACCCGAGGACGTATAGAAAGTAGTTTGTCCAGTTCTTCAGGAGATGCTTTTTCTGCTACAGCTTTTTTGCGTTGTTCACTTAACCATGTTTCCATTCCCTCCATCATACCTAAAAATGCAGTTTCTGCTGTGTTAGGTACATATGAAAATACTGTGTTTTCCAGATCGTAGTCAATTGCCTTTAGTACCTGAGGAATCAATAAACGACCTAGTTCTTTACGTTCATTATAAATGGCAGGATCTGAACCGCGGGAGAAATAAATACGTTCGAAGCTACAGGAACGTTTTTCGAGTGTATTGATAAACGGATGTTCTGCAAAGTCTCCGTTTTTCTGTATAACTAAAGCATGTCCAGGTTGAATCTCCCGAATGGAATCATACGAGATGTTAAAGGCAGATTTGATCGCAACCCGTTCAGATGCTACTACTACTACTTCATCATCTGCATAATAGTAGGCAGGGCGAATGCCCGCAGGATCACGTGCTACAAATGCCGCTCCATGTCCGATCATTCCGGCCATTGCGTAACCTCCATCAAAGTCACGGCAGGAACGACGTATTACCCGTGGGATATCCATCTTCTCCTCAATCACATGACTCATCTCCACATTTGTATATTGATCCTTATAAAGATCAAAAATACGTTGGTTTTCTTCGTCCAGGAAGTGACCAATCTTCTCCATTACTGTGATAGTATCTACTTTTTCTTTTGGATGTTGTCCCAAGGAAAGCAGCTTATCAAACAGATCATCTACATTGGTCATATTGAAGTTTCCTGCTACTACCAGATTTCGACTTCGCCAGTTGTTTTGTCGAAGAAACGGATGGCAGCTTTCTATGCTATTCACTCCATGAGTTCCATAACGCACATGTCCCAGTAGGACCTCTCCTGTAAATGCGACATTTTCTTTCAACCATTGAGCATCATAGATCCGGTCTTTGTGGCCTTTGGTAGATTTCTGGAATTTCTTGTTGATCTTCTTGAAAATCTTGGCAATAGGTTGGTTGTCGATAGATCGGTAGCGGCTGATATAGCGAATTCCGGGAGGAACACCTATTTTAATAACCGATACACCTGCTCCATCCTGACCCCGATTACTTTGTTTCTCAAGCATCTGGTATAGTTTGTTGACTCCATATAGGGAGGTGCCATATTTGTCAATATAATATTGATATGGCTTGCGGAGGCGGATCATCGCGATACCGCATTCGTGTTTTATAGGATCACTCATATTGAGAAGAAAGGATGCTCAAAAATAATAGTTTTGTGATGGAACAAAAAATTAATATTTTCTAAAAACATGTACGTATATAGAATCCTTTTGTTTCTTAACGCAGGAATAATCCTAAAGATTCAGTAAGCCATGAGGATTTAAAAAATAATACCAGTACAGGAGCCATTACAGCAATTAAAAGGATAATTTCTGTCCAGTGAAAAGACTTAATTGATGGAGAATAAGAGGTTGTTCCGGATTTAAAAAAGAGGTAGTATGGAATACGTAAATAATAGAATATAGAAACCGCAATATTAAGTAATCCCCAGCCAAAAAGAATCAATAATAATACATTCCCTGACTGAGTATAAATAGTCCATAAGGAAGAAAATATCAGGAGTTTGGCTGTAAAACCAACTGTAGGAGGCAAGCCTGCCAGAGCAATCATAATAATAACTATTGCAATACCTAAACCTGGGAAGTTCATACCGAGTCCTTTGTAATCATGTATGGTATGAGAATCAGTGATGCGTTCCAGCCAGAGCAATAACAGAAAGGCACTCACATTGATAAATAAATAAGTTATTGAATAAAATAAGAAAGTCTCAACAGAAAATGTATTTCTCCCTAAAAGTCCTATCAATAAGAAACCTGAATGTGCAATAGATGAGTAAGCCATCATTTTGCGTGAATTGGATTGTGCCAGAGCTGAGAAATTACCGATAGTAATGCTGGCAATAGACAAAATAGCGATAAAAGATTGAAACCCAAATTTATCAATTGTATCTAATTGACTAATGACCAATAGTATGAATAGAGCAGCAAGTTTTGGTGCAATAGAGAAGAATGTAACAACCGATAAAGGAGCTGCATCATATATATCAGGCGCCCATACATGAAAAGGTACTACCGCAATTTTGAACAATATACCTGATAGTGTTAAGATCAAGGCTATAGTGACAAGTAATGGAGGTTGTGTGGCTAGTGTTTCCCAGAATACAGTATCCAGAAATACCAGTGATCCGGTCAGTCCATATAACCAGGATATGCCATAAAGCATAACTCCTGAACTCATGGCCCCAAATAGAATATAACGTAGACTTCCCTGTGTACTGCGTTTATTGTCAGCAAAGTAGGTTAGTGCATAAGAACTTATAGAAACTAACTCAATTCCCAGATATACTATCATCAGATGAGAACCCATAATCATCAAATGTAAACCCAACAATAAAGCTGTCAGGATTGAAAAGAATTCGCCACTTTTGGCATATGTTTTTTTCTCAATCCACGCTAACAGGATGGTGAGGATACCCATAAGCTGGAATATACTCTTGAAGAGACTCGTATATTGGGTGCTATGAATCATTCCCAAAAAAGATCCGGGAGATTTCTGGAAAGAGAGAGGATATTGAGTAAGAGACAGAAAGAATATACAACAAAAACCTGCTATTGCAAGCCAACCTGTAGGTTTGTAGGATTGCTTATGAAAGATAAGATCTGTTGTAATCAGAAGTATAAAAAGCAAAACCAGTCCAGTTTCTGGATAAAATCCTGATAAACTTATGAGTAACTGATTTAGTTTTTCAGAAAGCGAAAGTGCCAAGGCGAGTGAAAGGTTGCAATGATAAACAGAAAATGAGGTATTTGTTCGCCAAAAATAATCCACATTTTCGAATTATAACTCAGATTAGCAAACACTCTTTTTTATTTGGAAAGATTTATACTAATCTACAGACGTATATAGTGCCTGATTTTGAAGTTGTGAACGAATTTTTGTGGATTTGGTATAAAATTTTATAAAAATAATCTAATTTAAAGATGTTGTAAAAACAAAGCCTTTATCTTTGCAATACAAAATTAAAGTAGGATATATAAAATTTTGCATAGAAAATCCATACCATAGCTTAGTAGACTCTCTTAAAAGCTTGGAATAGTTGGATGTTAAATAGAGATATTGGGCGAAAGAGCAGAAAGAATTATGAAAAATTAATCATTTCTTTACTTATTTTCTTATATAAACTTGTAACTTCGGAAGGAAAGAGGAAAGAATTGTTTCCAATTTATTTTTTTCTGAAATAAATCAGTACATTTTCAGCGATTAAAATACCCATTTACCCCACTCATCAGACATGCCAAGACTTATTACCATATCGAACCGGCTTCCAATCTCTGTTAAAGTTAAAGAAGGAGAATTTGTTTACGAACAAAGTGTAGGTGGATTAGCTACCGGTTTGAGTTCAACCGATGCCAAAGAAAATTATTGGGTAGGTTGGCCAGGAATGACCATCAAAGCGGATGATCAGGCTGCATTGGCTGCACGTATGAACAAAGATAACCTGCAACCAGTGTTCTTAACAGATCGGGAATATGAAAATTTCTATGAAGGATTCAGTAATAAGATAATCTGGCCATTGTACCATTATTTCAAGCAATATGCTAGTTATAAGAAAACATACTGGGAAGCATATCGTCAGGTGAATGAACGATTTTGTGAGGAAGTACAGAAAATAGCCCGTCCGGATGATGTTTTTTGGGTACATGACTATCAGTTGATGTTGTTACCCAAAATGTTACGTGAAAAATTTCCGGATGCTACAATTGGTTATTTCTTACATATACCTTTTCCTTCTTATGAGTTATTCCGTTCACTGCCATGGCGTAAAGAAGTACTGGAAGGAATATTAGGTGCGGATCTGGTTGGTTTCCATACCTATGATTATGTAAGACATTTTCTAAGTGCAACTACTCGTATTCTTGGATTAAATCATTCGTTGGGTAAAGTAAATATGGCAGGCCGTATAGCTGAGGTAGACTCTTTTCCTATGGGGATTGACTATGATAAATTTGCCAAGGCTGTATTTGAGAAAGAGACGATTCGTGAAATTATAGAACTGAGGCAACAGTTGGGAAAAGATAAAATTATCCTTTCTGTTGACAGGTTAGATTATTCCAAAGGCATTTTACAGCGTATTCAGGCATTTGAACGTTTCCTGGAGCGGTATCCAGAATGGCAGGGGCAGGTAACACTATTACTAATATTAGTTCCTTCCCGTGCTACTGTAGATCAGTACCAGCAACTGAAAGAGGATATTGACCAGGCTGTAGGGCGTATTAACGGTAAGTTTAATACATTACGCTGGACACCTATTCATTATTTCTACAGAGCGTTACCTTTCAATACACTGGCGGCTGTGTATTATATGGCAGACATTGCCCTGATTACTCCTTTCCGGGATGGAATGAACCTGATCGCGAAAGAATATATTGCAACCAAAACAGATCAGACCGGTGTGTTGATTTTAAGTGAGATGGCAGGGGCTGCAAAAGAACTTACTGAGGCAATTCTTGTAAATCCGGATGATCCACATGATATAGTACGTGCTATTCATAAGGCACTAACTATGCCTGCAGAGGAGCAAATGGCCCGAAATACAGCTATGCAACAGACGTTGCGCCGTTACAATGTAAAGCGCTGGTCAGAAGTTTTCCTGGATCGATTGAAAGAGGCAAGACTATCTACCGAAAAAATCAAGCGGAAACAATTTAACGAACGTGTATTGACCGAAATAACTGAAGCCTATACTACAACAGAAAAGAGACTCTTCCTGTTGGATTATGACGGGACATTAGTAGATTTCCATGATGATCCTCAAAAAGCTTCTCCGGATGAGTACTTGTATAGCCTGCTGAAAAAGCTTAGCAAAAATCCGGATAATTGTGTGGTTGTTATAAGTGGTCGTGACAAAGAAACACTGGAAAGATGGCTGGGGCACCTGCCGTTAGGAATTGTAGCAGAGCATGGTGTATGGAACAAAGATATGGATGGCGAATGGACACATGCCGATTTCCTGGAAACAGAATGGAAAGAAGAAATTCGTCCGATTATTGAATACTTTGTAGATCGAACACCCGGATCTTTCATTGAAGAAAAACATTTCTCTCTGGTATGGCATTACAGAAAATCAGATCAGGGATTGGCAGAGATGCGTGTGCATGAATTGATTGAGCAACTGGCACAATACATCACTCCTCGTCGCTTACAGATACTGGAAGGAAATAAGGTAATAGAGATTAAAAATGCCAGCATAAACAAAGGACATGCTGTACATCGTTGGATGGAGAAATATCCCGGTTGTTTTGCTTTAGCAGCAGGAGATGATCATACGGATGAGGATACCTTTAAAGCCTTGACAAACTATCCTAATGCCTATACATTGAAGGTAGGACACAACCAGACGGCTGCTATGTATAATCTGCCTTCGAATCGGGATGTATTACGTACACTCCATACATTATCAGAGCAGCCTGTAACAGAAGCAAAATATGCTAATAAAACAGCCTGAGTGATAAACTCAAAAAATGGAAATAACAAAAAAAGCCTTCTCAAAAAGAAGGCTTTTTTAACATTAGGTTTAATTGAAATCCAGCTATAGGTATTGTTTTTATTTTTTTCAATAGTTTATTTCTGGCTTACCAAAATATCTTCTACACCATCACATTTACAATCTTTGTAGACCAGACATTTTCCTGATTTATTTATATAGAAAGTTTTTCCATTGCGTTCTACTTTTGATAGTCCATCCTGATAAGGTTGTACAGAATCAAACTCTACAGGTACTACCAGTTTGCCTTTGATATCTACGAAACCATATTTACTGCCAATTTTGATTGTTGCTACATCTTCTGCAAAATCGTAAGCATCGTCATATTTGATAGGGATGATTTCATGGTTCTGAATATCTATAAAGCCTGCTTTGTTATTCTTTCTTACGATAGCTAAGCCATTGTTGAATGGATAGATATGATCATATACCATTGAGATAACCATCTGGCCCTGTTTGTTAATACAGCCTTTTTTGCCATTTTGTGTTACAATAGCAATTCCATCTGAGAAGTGAGATACTTCATCATAAACCAATGGAATGATAGTTTTGCCACTTTTATTAATAAAGCCCCACTTAGTACCACGACGTGCCTTGGCTAAGTTCTCACTAAATGCGGAAACCTCTTCATATGGTAACTCAGTAACCACTTTGCCGAGTGTATCAATCATCAGGTATTTTCCATCCTTTTTTACTTGAGCAATTCCTTCTGCAAAAGGGCTAGCTGATTCATATTGAAAAGGAATAACCTGTTCACCTTCTTTGTTAATATATCCAAACATGCCATCCTGTAAGGCTAGTGCAAATCCTTCTGAGAACGAAAGTACTTCATCATAATACAATCCATACATTTTCATTCCTTTCTTATCAATTCGTTCCCAGTGTGCACTCTTCTTTACGAGAGCAGATCCTTCTGTAAAAGGTGTTGCTTCTTCATAGTTAAACTGAATAGCCACAGTTCCGTTTTTATTCAGATAACCCCATTTGTTACCTCTGCGTACAGCTGCCATTCCTTCTGAGAAGAAAGTTATTTCATCATTAATCAGAGGGATTACATTAATACCTTTTTTGTCAATGAATCCTTTACGTCCTGCTTTTTCAACCAATGCCATACCTTCTGAAAATGGGGTTGCCATATCATAGGATGCGGCGATAACTACCTTTCCCTTTTTGTCAATAAACCCCCATTTGCCATTCTCATTTTCAAAACGTGCTAAGCCATCAGAGAAAGAGGAAACATAGTGAAATGTTAGTGGGATGATTTCTGTGCCGGTGCTATCAATAAAGCCTGCTTTCCCATCTTTTGTGACTTTGGCAAACCCTTCCCGAAAATCGTAGGCCATATCATATTTAGGGGCAACTTTGACTGCATTTGCTTTGCTGTCTTTGTACCCAAAAATACCACCTTCTGAAAACGGAGTAATTTCCTGAGCATTTGTTGCTATAGTAGCAGCAAGAAGTGATAAAGATAGAATACCGTATTTTTTTAGCTGGTTCATAAATTATTCGGATGAAAGCGTATTAGAAGAAATAGTCATGATTGACTGAAATTCATGGATGGATACGTTTTCCCCTAAATTGGTATTCAAGGAGGCTTTTTTTACATGTAAGACTTATGTAAGGAAAATGTTGGGGATGTAAAAAAAAGTCGGTTTTTTTATCGGGAAATAATCTTGGCCAAGATCAACTTACATTCTTTTGCCAAGGTTAATAAATTTTTTTAGTAAGGTAATTGGTTGATAGCTAGCTCCATACCTGGGTTCCTTCTGTGCAGTTTTTGCACATTTCTATCTTGCTGCGCGATTGAAGTAATAATTGGCGGAATTGAGAATATGATTTTCCAGCCCATAGGTTGCTGAAAGACTGCTTACTAACATCTCCCATTCGGTGGTGTGCGTCCTTGTCAAAACAACAAGGAACGACCAAGCCATCCCAGGTAATGACACACGAGTGCCACATTTTCCAGCAATGATTTCCAAGACCATTTTTTACCTGATAGGTACCTGAAGTAGTTTGACGATAGCGGCTGTATTTATCAATAGAAGGGATCAGCGGAGAACCTTGTTCATGATCATAAATCTGAGCTGTTTTTAAGCCAACTGAATCTACTCCCAGTTCACTAGCAAGTTTTTGTACATCAGCAATCTGGTGTTCATTGGGCTTTACAACCAAAAACTGAAAGACAATAAAGGGGGTTTTAGAGCCTAATTGTTGCTTCCAGCGAATAACGTTTTTTGCACCCTCAATCACTTTATCCAGCTTTCCTCCTACTCTATATTGCTGATAGGTTTCCTGTGTTGTGCCATCTATGGAGATAATCAATCTATCAAGACCTGACTCAACTGTCTTGCGGGCATTGGCATCTGTCAGATAATGAGCGTTGGTAGAGGTTGACGTATAAATCTTTTTGCTTGCTGCATATTGCACCAGTTCCAGAAACTGAGGGTGTAGATAGGGCTCGCCCTGAAAATAAAAGGTGAGATACAGCAACTTTTTATGAAGCTCATCTATAGTTTTCTTGAACAAATCTCCACTCAGCATACCTGTAGGGCGGGTAAAAGATCGTAAACCACTTGGGCATTCTGGGCAACGAAGATTGCAAGACGTAGTAGGTTCAAAAGCAATGCTTACAGGTAGGCCTTTATGTATAGCTTTTCGTGTAATTCTGGAAAGATAATAACTGCCCAATACCTGTAGTCCATTCCATGTGCGAGATAAGGTAAGCTTTGATAACAGGTTAAGAGTATCTGAAATGGTTGCTGGTGTTTTCACGGGATTATTAGAAAGTAGTACACAAAAATAGATTTCTTCCATGATATTTCGGCATCAATAACTTCTCCTTTTATATATGTGAGAAATTAGCCATCTTTTATTTGACTGGAATAGTCTCTGTTATATCATAAAGCTAGATCAATTGTATTTTCTGACTTTGGAATTATATTATTTTTATTTATTTTCAGTATTAGATTTTGGCAATTTGGAAAACTGTGGAATTTTTTACCTGTATGATTGTATTTTTTGGAATAAAATTTTGTATTTTAGTTTTGCATTAATATATTGCTCTTACTAAAAGCAAAATTTATTTATGTAAGTTCCCTGTCTGTTTCGAAAGCCGCAATAAGAAACAGAAGGAATAGTAACTCAATACAAGACTTCTGATTGGAAGTTATTTTATTGTATATGCCCAATACTATTCCGAGAAAGTAAAAATCAGCATTGTTATAACTACTGAATAGCAGGAGTATTTGGCGTTTGTGAGGCAAATGTCTGTGAGGTACTTTGTCTTCATTAATGGCTGTCCGCTGTGTATCAGGTCTGGAAAATGGTTTTAGAGTTTCTCTACTACTATTTACTCTGATTGATCAGTAAGCGATTTCTTTTATTGACCTGTTCCAGGTGTAGTTAGTACCTGAATAGTGTTTATTCAACCCCCAACTTATTAGCCAAAATTATGAAAAGAAAACTACTCGTTTTTTTAATGGGATTACTATGGGCGTATACATATGCCACTGCTCAGGATCGAACCATTTCAGGATCAATCTCTGATCAGGAAAGTAAATCTGCTTTGCCTGGTGTAAATGTGATAGTAAAAGGTACTACTATAGGAACGACAACTAACTCGGAAGGGAATTTTCAGCTTAAAGTACCTCAGGAGAATGCAACATTGATTATCTCTTTTATTGGATATGTAGTACAGGAAATACCCATTGGAAATCGGACTACAATAGATATAGTATTAGTACCAGATGTTGCTGCTCTTGGAGAAGTAGTGGTAACAGCTCTCGGGATAGAACGAGAGAAGAAGGCATTGGGCTACTCTGTGCAGGAAATCAAAGGTGACCAGTTGAATCAGGCGCGGGAAACAAACCTGGTAAATGCACTGAGTGGTAAGATTGCAGGTATTCAGGTAACAGGTACTAATGGAACACCTGGTGGTTCATCTCGGATTGTGATCAGAGGATCTTCGTCTATCGGAGGTAATAATCAGCCTTTGTTTGTGGTAGATGGTGTGCCTATTGACAATGGAAACTATAGTTATGGAAGTAAAAGCTCCGACAGCCAGTTTGGCACATCATCTACAAGTGTCGATTATGGCAATGGGGCAGGGGCCATTAACCCAGATGATATTGCTTCAGTGAGTGTCTTAAAAGGTCCTAATGCAGCTGCCTTGTATGGCTCTCGTGGTACGAATGGCGTTATTCTGATTACTACCAAATCAGGTAAAGGTGTCAAAGGCATAGGTGTCACAGTAAATACCAATACTACGTTCGAGAAACCTTTCAGACTTCCTTCATTTCAGAATGCATACGGACAAGGTGCGAAAGGATTGTTTGAATACAAAGATGGCAAAGGTGGAGGTGTGAATGATGGTGTGGACGAAAGTTGGGGACCACAAATGGATGGAAGGTTGTTACCTCAATATAATTCGCCTGTAGATGCGAATGGGGTGCGCACTCCTACTCCTTTTCTGCCTCAACCAGATAATGTCAAAAATTTCTTTGAAACAGGAGCAACCTATACCAATAGTGTAGCTGTGGCAGGTTCCAATGACAAAGGTGACTTTCGCTTATCTTATACTAATCTTTCACAGAAGGGTATTTTACCTAATACGGATTACAAACGAAATACGGTCTCTCTTAATGCTGGTCTGAACATCACTTCGCGACTTTCGGCAAAGGTTTCGGCCAACTTTATAAAGGATGGAAGTAAAAACCGTAATAGTTGGGGCTTATACTTTATCTGGTTTGGCCGTCAGGTTGACACAGATGATCTGAAAGACTATATCGTAGATGGAACAGACCCCAGTGACTGGCCAGTGCAGCGTAACTGGAATACCAACTATTGGAACAATCCTTATTTTGTATTGAATCGGGTATTGCGTCCTAATAATAAAGATCGCTTGTTCGGAAATGTAAGCCTTAATTACAAATTCACGGACTGGCTTAATCTGACAGCACGTTCCGGAACAGACTTTTTTACAGATCGCAGATATGTACAAACCCCTAAATCAGTAGGTAATACCTATGGCAGTTATACAGAAGACGTATTCTTTGTAAAGGAGAGCAATTCTGACTTCCTGTTGAGTATGAACAGAAATGTATCCTCTGCCCTACATCTAACTGCCAGTGTAGGAGGTAATCATCGTCGTCGGGATTACCAGCGAAATTACATTAACATTGCTGAGTTGTCGTTACCTAATATCTTTAATGTAGGCAATGCCCGTTCCCGGCCAGATGTAGCCAATAATCATCAGACTAAGGTGGTGAATAGTTTGTATGCTTCCGCTCAACTTTCATTCAAGGATTACCTGTTTATAGATGCATCCGCCCGCAATGACTGGTCTAGTGCGCTGCCAAAAGGGAACCGGTCTTACTTCTATCCTTCTGTTTCTGTGAGTGGAGTACTTACAGATATGCTGAACATACAGTCTTCTGTATTATCTTTTGCGAAAGTGAGAGCTAGTGTGGCACGTACAGGTAATGATACAGAAATCCTGTATCAGGATCAGCAGACATTCAAATATGAAAGTGCCTGGGGATCTACACCTACAGTATCCGAAAACAATGTAATTGCCAATGCCCGGCTAAAGCCTGAACTTACCACTGCCTACGAAGTTGGTGCAGAGGTAAATCTGTTTCACCGCATTTCACTGGAGTTTGCTTACTATGAAAAACAAACCAAAAATCAGATTCTGAATGTCAATATTTCTCAGGCTAGCGGCTATCAGTCGCGGGTGACAAATGCAGGTCTGGTAACAAACAAAGGGATCGAGATTGAAGCCAGTGGTGCTATCATCAAAACAGAAGCTGGGTTCACCTGGGATCTGGGTCTGAACTTTTCCAGAAACCGGAACAAGGTAGTAGAACTAGGTGAGGGATTACAAAACTACCAGTTGGGTACTGTTCGGGGTATGAGCGTAGAGGCACGGGTAGGACAATCTTATGGTACATTCTTCGGAACAGCCTATGCCCGTGACCCACAAGGACGTATTATCTATGGAACAAACGGATTGCCTGTCGTTTCTTCTACACGAAAAATACTCGGAAATTTTACACCTGACTGGACTGGTGGGATCAGTAATACCTTCTCATTCAAAGGCATTAGTATAAGTACTCTGATAGATGCAAAAATGGGTGGAAACATCTATAGCCAGACAGTGGCTATTGGTCGCTATACTGGAGTGTTAGCAGAAACTAATATAGGACGTGAGACTGGTATTGTAGGAGATGGCGTTGTCAATACTGGTACTACAGATAATCCTGTTTATGCAGTAAATACTAAGAATGTGTCCTCTGAAGACTGGCATCATGGCTACTATAACCGAAATAATAATGAGCCTTTTGTATTTGATGCCAGCTATATAAAACTGCGTGAGATAAAACTAAGTTATACACTGCCACAAAAATGGTTTGGCAAAATACCTGTGCGTAATGTGCAATTGGCAGTTGTAGGTCGTAACCTGGCCTTGTTGTATTCTAAAGTACCACACATAGATCCGGAAACCAGCTTGTATAGCAGTGATAGTAATGTGCAGGGGCTGGAAAATGGTCAGATACCTACCACTCGTAGTTTAGGATTTAACCTAAGCTTTGGATTATAATCTTTGCTGTGATAGTCTAATATTCAGTTAAACCTTTTGACTTTAATTCTCTATGAAAAAGATATATATAAGTGCAGTTCTGATACTTCTTACCTTGGTAAGCTGTGAAAAGAACTTTGATGAGTTTAATAAGAATACCAATGACCCCACCAGTGCAACAGCAGAGTCATTGTTACCACATGGTATCGAAAGTGCTGTTGACCTATATATGGGCAATGCAACCTATAGCCTGGGAATGGATGTCGGGAATCTGTGGCCTCAGCATTGGGCTCGTATCCAGTATGTAGAGTCAGATCAGTATAATATTCCATCAGAGGTTATTGATCAGAGTTGGCGGGATTTTTATACAGAGTCACTGGCAGATTTTAATAAGATCAACATCCTGGGACAAGCTGCTGGCAATGAAAACTATCAGGCGATTGCAATCATCATGCGTTCATGGGTATTTCAGTTACTGACTGATATTTATGGCGACATTCCGTACACAGAAGCATTAAAAGGGAGTGATGGTGCTTATTCACCTGTCTATGACAGTCAGAAAGATGTATATGCAGGTTTGGTAGCAGATTTGAAGTCTGCTAGTGATATGATTAATACAAAGGCAGTTTCATCTACTGGAGATATCTTGTTTGCGGGTAATATGAGTAAATGGAAGAAATTTGCCAACTCATTGAGTTTACGCATTCTGATTCGTATGATCGGAAAGACAGACGCATCGATTGATGTCAATGCTGAAATCACCCGTATTCTGAGTAATCCCGAAACATACCCTGTCTTTACTTCCAAATCAGATATGGCTTCACTAGCTTATTTGGCGCAATCACCCAGTAACAACCCGATAAACGAGAACCGTAAGACACGTGATGACCATAGAATAAGCAAAACTATGGTGGATAAGTTAAAGTTATTCAATGATGCTCGCCTGGCTGTATATGCAAACAAACCAGAAGCTGGTGGTGATTATGTAGGCTTACCTAATGGTTTGAACGCTGCCGATGCCAACTCTTATGGGCTTGCTAAGACTTCTAAAATTGGCTCTTATTTTACTGCAGCTACAGCTCCTGGAGTACTAATGAGTTATGCAGAACTATTGTTTATCAAAGCGGAAGCTGCCTATAATGGAATTACCGCAGCTGGTGATGTTGAAACAAACTACATTGATGCGATCAAAGCCTCTCATGAGCAGTTTTCGCTGGTAGCTTCTGATACTTATCTGAGCGGTATTGCTTACAAGGGAGGTGAGGAAGGATATACACAGATTATGGAACAGAAATGGATTGCCTTATTCGGGCAAGGATTGGAAGCATGGGCTGAACAACGTCGTTCTGGAATACCTGCTCTGACAGCTCCAGTGTCCAATTTCAATGACAACATTGTTCCAACACGTTTACCATATCCAAGTTCGGAAGAAGCATTGAATAGCAGTAACTTTGCCAATGCGTTAAGCCGTCAGGGTGGAGAGAATGATAAAAAACTAAAACTCTGGTTTGAGCAGGAGTAAAAGCCCGGTATTTATAACAAAAATATATAAATGTCAATCGCATTTTGTGATTGACATTTATTCTACAATGACTATACCGCTGTAAGTAATTTCAGGTGTGACAAAGAAAAGATCAGGATTTAACTTTTTTGATGTAGAAGTGAAACAACACGTTTATGAGTAGGTGGAAAGACAGTTTTCTTGTCATACATCTCTTTAAAGGGAGGATGCATCCAAAGAATATAGAATGTTGTGAGGCATATATATATACCTACAATAAGTGCAATTACCAACTTAAAAGAATCACCAAAGAGTTTTTGTACTACTTTAATCTTTCTGCTGGCAGAGAGAGAGTCTCTGTTATTCATAACTAGTTAAGAAATTCTTTTATCTTTTGACAGGCAATAGGTTTTAAAAAGGCGAATGTGCAGTTTTCATACTATTATTATGCACACAAAGCTTGTTTAGTAAAACGGTTGCTCTATTCAATTATTTCCTGCCAATACACAATGTTTAATTTTGAATAGATGTTCAAAATTAAATTATCTGTCTTTCTCTACCAGAAGTTTGTAGTATTTTTTCAAAGAATTATGAGTTGTTATTTCTTATTTTAAGGAAAATGCCGGAAAAATACTAGTTCTAAACGAATGTACTCTAGTCTGAAGTGAGAGAGTACATGTAATGAAAATCAGATTTTGATAAGTGAATTTTTAATCGCATATACAACAAGACCTGTTCGGGAACGCACCTGAAATTTTTCAAACAAAGATTCCCGGTAATTATCAATTGTATGAGGGCTTACATTCATTCTATCTGCGATTTCCTTATAGGTTAGTTCAGAAGAGCATAGCTCCAGAAACCTAAGTTCATTTGCACTTAGTTTTTTCCCTTTTTCTTCTATGATATCATTCTTTTGTAAGGTGTTCAATATCTTTCCTGAAACATATTCATTGATATAAAACCCCTGATTGTTGATTGTTTTAATAGCTGTGATGACTTCCGAAACTTTTGACTCTTTCAATAAATATCCCATAGCCCCACTTCTAAGCATTTCCATGATGGATGTTTCCTTGTCAGACATACTTAGAGCCAAAATTTTAATATCAGGATAATGTTTGCGAAGCCATAATGTAGAAGCATGTCCATCCATTACAGGCATAGTAATGTCCATCAGAATTACTTGGGGCAGAGGAGTATGACTGGCTATTTTCTTTATCATATCCGCTCCGTCAGATGCGTCAAAGATTACCTGTATTTCTCCAGACTCTGAGAGTAAGTGTACAAGACCTTGACGAAACAATGTATGATCATCAATAATGGCAATATGTATAACTTCATTTATCATGGTAAAATAAAATTTTTATGGATAGGGTACTTGTATCTTAACAGAGGTGCCTTGCCCTGGAGCTGTGTCAAACTGGACAGTTCCCTGAATCATTCCTGCTCTCTTTTCAATTGTATAAAGTCCCATTCCGGTTTTCTGAGGTTTGTTTTTTGTAAAGCCTACTCCGTTGTCTTTTACTGTCAGCTGTAATGTATTAGTATGACTTTCAAGCAAAATAGTTATTTCTGTAGCATGAGCATGACGAATAATATTGCTGATCAATTCCTGAAAGAGGCGAAAGACAATGACATCCTTGTTATTATGAGATGAGGCTGGATTAAATTCCTTTTTGTTAAATGTAAGAGTATATCTTTCCAGACGGGATAACCAGTCCAGTTCCAGTTCAATTGCTGCAACCAGTCCTCGTTTTAGCAGATTCTCTCCATTGAGCAGTTGTGACAGATCTCTGATCTCCCGAATGGCTCGTCGGGTAAGTTCTGTGGCAGAGGTCAGTTTTCGAGTGGAGCTGACTGTATCTTCTAAGTTGATAGACGTAAGCGTAATGGTTGTTAGACTCAGAATCTGGCCAATGTTATCATGTAGTTCGGCTCCAAGTGTTTTCAGTGTTTCTTCTTTTACTTCCATCTGCACTCTCAACATTTCCAGATCAAAATCACGTTTGAGCTGTTCTTTTTCTTCCTGGTGTTTTTTCTTTCGTTGATTGTATAGATTTACATAGCTAACAAGAAAGATAGGCGCAATCAGGAAAATGACAGAAATGATTACGATGAGTGTTGCGACATTCTCAGGCGATATCTGCATAGAAAAGCATAAGACCAGCAGGAATATAAAATGATGTTAAGAATATTGATGATATAGTATCTGATAGTACCTGTAATATTAGTAGTATCTGTCAAAACGTAATCAAATAACACGTTACAGGCAGTACTGCCAAAGTAGAAAAACAATACACCATTAACCCACCAGAAAGGTGCATAGTGGCTTAGGCGTCTGAATTGTTCATCCTTAAGTATCAGATAGTAGAAATACAGACTTGCTATGACAAACACTACAGACATGGCAATTACAGTTTTGAATGCAAAACTATTCATGTGATTGTAGATCATCTCACTAGTAAAGCTTATAGAAAAGGTAACAAGCCAGATAATCAGCCAGTTTAACCTATTCTTATAAGCTTTAAACAAGTAAAAGAAAAAATAACTTACCATTAGATTCTCAAAGACAAGCAGAAAGTTATATAAAAGGGAGTTTTGCTTATGCAGAACTTTCCACATATGCATGCCTGTCATCTCAATGGAACATACCAGAAGTAGATAAAAGCATAGCAGCTTCCAAGATGTCTCACTATCTTTATATAAACATATAACTCCTGTCAGGAAACAGATAATTTCTGCAACAGTACTAATGGTAAAATAGATTTCCATAGGTTATGATATTACTCCAACAGTTCTGCTCCCTGACATGGTGTAGGAGGAGGGCATAATCCAGCTCTGTTTATCGCGGTTGGTGCCTCACTATCTAAACCCTTTCCTATATTTTTTGCTTTAAAATAATCCATATGGATACCACTCGAGTCTCTTGTTGGTACTAGGATCAGGGTATTATGGCCCCAGTATATTTTATCTGGAGCATGTGGATTTTTAGGGGAATAGGTACTGTCATAGGCTGCAAAATAGATGCGAACACCATCTCCATTCTCTTTTTCTATTTTATTGATAAATGCCTTAAGTTTTTTTAACTCAAACCATACAACACGTGTATTAGGACTTTCCTGAGTTAGACTTGTGGCAGGTATACTGTCAAAGGCATGGTTTCGTCCAAAGTTGTTAACATATCTCTGTGCTGTATCTCGACTAATAAAAACTTCTTTAAGGATTTCTTTTTCTATTGTAGTGTCAGTGTTGTCCTGACAAGAAATCAATCCAGTAATTAGTAAAGTAAGAAGGATACAGAAAAAGGAGTTTTGTAATGATGATTTCATAATTAGATAATTGGTTTGAAACAAAAATCCATAAAAACCTCATAAAGGCAAACCTTTTTTTGTCTTTATTTTATCCTTTTAAAAAGGTTGTTTTCACCCTTTTTCAGCTTTTTAGTATTTATTACCTTTCGCCGCAGTAGTTAGATTATGAATTTTGTCTATATAAACTATATAGAGGTTGAAAAGTCAATGCTACCTGTTACTGTATAATTTTGGCACAGCATGAATGCTAACAAGGATATACAATCCTTAATAGAAGAGAATCCTGCATTGGCACTTTGGCAATTTGTAGTACGGGAAAACTTACTACAAGTACGTAGGGTATCATTTATCATTGATCCCCAGCATCCTGTAGTTCTCAATCAGTTGCCAGAAATGGTGGCAGCCAATCAAATGATGCAGCTTTTTTTATCTGCGGGTGAACTGCATCCTTTAATTCCTGTAGCAGAAAAACAAGAAAGGAACCAGGATGAAATTTACTTTATGGGTATTGCTTTTTTATTGGCCTTGGCAAGGATAAATAAAAATTCTGATTTAGTCTCAGGGTTGGAAGAAGAATTACAGAAATACACAAATGGCAGCTGGAAGTGTTTTCTTCAACAATGTATTGAAGACTATGTGATTTATTATACCAAATACGTTGGTGAAAATAAACAATAGGTCACAAATAATCATAGCAAACTAGATTCTAAAATCAAGAATGCCTTGTCCAATTACTTATATGTGATGTTTCTTTTCGATGTTCCCCTCTCTTACATTACACAACAAAGGCACTACTTGTTGAAAATCAGAAAATTTCGTTCTCAGGGTTTAATCTGTTTTTAATTATATTAGGAGCAGAATATAGTATATTTGCAGGATAATAGACTTATTTTTGTTTGTAAGTCATTATTTTATATCCCTCTGTCTTTGTATTTTAGTAAGTGTCTGAATGTGATCATGCCACAATGGGAAAAACTGTACGAATCACCGATAGGGTATCGGGCTGAAATGGTTCGGATTGCACTGGAAAGTAATAATATTCCGACAGTTGTTTTAAACAAAAAGGATAGTTCTTATCTTTTCGGCCATTTTGAAGTGTATGTATATCATGAACATGTTATTCAGGCACTCATTGTGATGGAGCAATCTAATATAGAGTAGGCAGACCTGATCTCAAATGATACCCTCTTATACTGTGAATCAACATTTAACTAAACTTTCTAATCTTCAGCAACGTATTATCGCCGCACTCATAGGCGGAATAGCCATAATTGGTGCTATATACTGGAATCAGTGGGGCTATTTTGGCGTATTTTTTCTGATCTGTGGATTTACTCTCCGGGAGTTTTATCAATTGGTTGGATTAGATGGTAATGCTCCCCTAACCTATTATGGTACTTTTACGGGCCTTTGTATTTTTCTGCTTACATTTCTGATTGAGAAAAAACTGATAGGGATCGAACACTATTTCTGGATCTCTCCTATTGCATCCGTAATATTCTTCATTAAGCTATACAAGAAGAACGAGAAGAAACCTTTCACCAATATTGCCTTTACCTTTTTGGGTATTATCTATGTGGCAATACCGTTTTCTTTGTTAAATATTTGTGTGTTTCTGGAAGATGCGGTGTATAGTTATCAGGTCATTCTGGGTTGTTTGTTTTTGTTATGGGCAAGTGATACGGGGGCTTATTTTGCGGGAACCTATTTTGGCCGTACAAAGCTTTTTGAACGGGTTTCTCCTAAGAAGTCATGGGAAGGAAGTATAGGAGGGCTTTGCTCTGCTTTGATAGTAGCCTCTCTGTTGGCATATTTCTTTACAGATCTTAAGTACTGGCACTGGTATTGTATAGCTATTATTATAGTAGTAGCAGGAACCTATGGAGATTTAGTAGAGTCATTATTTAAACGGAGTATGGATATTAAGGATTCCGGAGCAAGTATTCCCGGGCATGGAGGATTTTTAGATAGATTTGATGGATTATTGCTTTCAGCTCCATTTATTGTGACTTTTTTACGCATTTTTGCCTGAAAAATATCCAGCAAAAGAACAACTTGTTTGTAACGTAAAATAGGTATACTATTTTTACGTTTTAGTAAAACAGAACATCAATTGAAAGAATGACTTGTCTGTGAATTTTCATGGAACAAAATGATAGACAGGTCAATGGCTGGCGGGCGTTCGTCGAGAATAATAGGGGCTGCAACGAAAACAAAGTCACCTTAGCCTGCTTTTTTGAATTAAAATATGTATCTTTCCTGAAAAAAGTAGACAATGAAGCCATTTTTTAAATTATTTACATGGAGTATTATAGTATTGGCCAGCTTTTTAATCGGTAAGGTAAATGTACAGGGACAAGGGAAAGTACATATTGTACAATTTTCAGGTCTTGTATTGAGTGGAGATGATGGACAACCTGTTGTAGGGGCAACCTTATATATTCCAAAGGCTGGAAGAGGTGGTGTTACAAATGAATATGGAGCCTTTTCAATGCCAACCTTGGTTGGAGACAGCATTGTTATTACAGCTATTGGATTTAAAAAGAGATTCTATAAGATACCGAATACAACAGATGAAGGACATTCCGTTGTAATTGAATTAAAAACAGATACCACCACACTTCCAATCGTTGAAGTATATCCTTATCCAACAGAAGAGTTATTTAAGAAAGCAATTTTAGCACTGGATTTACCAGATGAAGATCAACAGAAGCAACTGGCAAAGAACTTTGACCCAGTTGCACTGGCAAAGATGACTCAAACTCTGGGTGCTAGTTCTGAAATGAATTATCGTTATATAACTCAGCAACAACTTAACTACACCACCAACCGCTATTTTAGTCCAACATGGACATTCCTGGACCCATTCCGGTGGGCACAGTTTATCAAATCGTTGAAAAAGAATAAAAATAATAACAAGAAAAAATAAATTTGCCTTTAATTGTTGTATTGACAAACCCGACAACCAGCTAGTGTATTAGTAATCTGTTTTGACAGGTTTTATACACAGAATCGCTGTCTTTCCTCAAGGAATGATCTAAAGGATTTATCTTTCTAATAATAAGGTATACTATTTTTACGGCGATTTTTTATAAAATAATTTTTCAGCCCTTTCACCAGTTAGGAAAAATATATTAAATTAATTTAAGGAATAAACAATTTAATTTAATATATAGTTACCAATTGTGGAAGGTGACACATATTCATATAATATAACGCCAATATTGTGAGGGTCAGAATCATTTTCATGGTAAAAAATAAGGGTGGATATGTACCTTTTTACCACCAGTCTTTGCTGACGCAGCTAACGGACTCTCTGTTGGCTGGTAGCAAGGAAGTAGAGCAAAATGCAGAATATAACTTTTCCGGACTGAAGGGGCAGACAAAAGTAAGTAAAAATGGCCTGCATTTTTATTCAAGTCGGGCTACACTTGTTTTCTCAAGTCAAAGTGTTGAAGTGATAGATACTTTTTTACAACATTTATTTGAAAGAGGAGAAATAGAAGTAGGTAACCTGCAATTAGTTCCGGAAAGTGTTGAAAAAGAGCAACCTCCTGTTTTTCAGGAAGAACTGAAGTGTGTATGTATATCACCGATTGTAGCTGTAGATCCGATTGCAAATGATTTTTACGCCAAAAAATTTATCTCTCCGGATACAGATACATTCTCAGATTTCCTGTACGAATCAACAATGATGCGTATGGAGAGATCCGGAAGGTTTACAGCGGATCAGATTGCGTCATTTTATCGGTTTCAGATTATTCCGGATAAAACCTATCTTCAGAAGATAAAAGAAGGTGACAAGAAATTTGCCCGTATCTATCCTATTGAAGAAAATGGGGTGAGACATGAGATTAGGGGATATACTTTTCCTTTTGTTCTGTATTCGGCCCCGGAAGTTCAGCAATTTATATTTGAATGCGGAATGGGTTATTTTTCAAACAAAGGTTTCGGTATGATTGATATTATCAATGCAGATCTGGTACGCCGCACAGAACCATACCATTTTGAAAGACACCCGATGTCGGTTAATTCATTTGATAAAAGAAACTAATTGTCTATCTGTTAGTAAGCAAGGGGTTTTTAATAATTACCTTGCTTACCTGATGGAAATTACCGCTTATTGTGGTCAACCATTATATAGCCAATAATCATGTCTGCTCTCGCTCCCGGAGGACGGTTATACACAATAATCTCATACACATTCTCTGTCTCAAAGTGGTTACCTTCAAACCAGGCTTCATCTAGTTTATTACCAGGTTTGGCTACCACATACCGGAAATTATAATATCCTTGCTTAAGTAGAAGAGAGCCTCTATAAACCTGGTCTTCCGCATTATAAGTCATACGGTTGGTATTGCTTGTCTGCCAATCGGTTAGTCCGCCCCATATATAGACAGGGTCTTTCACAGGGTCTGCTCTCAATGTAAAAAATACACGTACATAGTCGGCTTCAGTACTACCATTGCTAAACTCATATTGATCTATAACAAACCGGCCATTCTGATCCACTACCTGACTGTAACCTTCCCGGTTGCGGGATTCTCCCACAGCCAGATAAACCTGAGTCGTATCCTGAGATGGATTGATTTTCGCTACATTCTGTCCAAGTGTACGGATGCTTCGAATATCAAAGAACCGGAATTCATTAACACCTGGGAAGTTATTCTCAAGGTTAAACTGCCGATATTCTGCTATATGCTGATCTTCCCGTACGGAAGTGGGTTTGAGATTCGTAATCGCAGTATACCACTGGTAGTTTTGACGGATTACCACCTTAAGATCCGTCCAGGGGTTACCGACATTGAGAGTACCATAATCGATGGTGAATTCTACTTGCTGATTGGTGTTGCGTTCAGTAATCCCTGTAGAAAACGTAATTCTTGGGGTAATCACTACCTGTGTATTGTAGACAACAAACCGGCGGGTGACAACCAGATCCTTTGGGTTATTTTCATGGTAGGCAACCAATAAATAATTTCCTGGTAGCTTTACTTGTGGTACTTCCAGCCGTTGATGTGTATACAATACCCGTGCATTGTTTCCAGATAGTTGGGGTTGTTCAAATGTGAATTCATTAAATCGGGGAGTGATATCCATATCACTCAGGTTGGATACAGTCCAGTCGGCATTACAGAATACTACCTTTGCCCGATAGTAATTGATTTTATCTCCCAGTTCATCAAACTCCAGTATCAGCGGAGTGGCTTGTTGTATAGAAACTACTGGTGGCTGTAGAGTTGCAGCTACCGGATCAGAACCTGTTGGGTAAAACAAGACTGTACGAATCTGGGGTTCATATACAAAGTCTGTTGTTTTAAGAGGTGTTTCAGTGGCAAAGCTAAGCGTTGCTATAAACCCTATACACCCTGTAAAAATGTATCGTAGCATAATATAGGATAAGTCGGAGTGTCAAATAAAACAATAAAAACGAAGGAATACCCTAGATAGGTTGCATTTTATGCAAATCATTCTGTCTTCGTTTCCTGACTATTGAGATTTTTACAGGTTTTTATACAGGAAAACCTATATCGTTTTTTATCTTATTTTATGTATTGCCTTTGTTGGTGTATAAAGATTTTTATTTATCTGTTCAATTTTGTGGGTTTACTCAATTGACTAATATTTATTTTGAGTCTGTATTTTTGAGAGTTATCTTAATTTTTTAATTGATGTATAGAGTGTAGTCTGATTGCCTTTGTTCTGGTCTTCTGGAAACTTTCTTATGAGGCAGATTTATTTTTTCAATCAGTTATTTTTTAATGTACTCACGCTAATGTAAACAAAACACTTATTTGTTTCGGCATAGCTGGTAGTGTCCAATATTTTTAGTCGCAACCAGGCTAGTATAACCCCCTCTGAAGAAACACTTACTATAACTGCTGCTACAACATATACGGCTCGAAGAACATCCAGATAGTATGTATGACTGCGTTACAAATAAAAGTGACTACCAATTTTGATTGATAGTCACTTTTTTAGAAAAAAATACTATACACTTAATTAAGTGTATATCTGAGTATAAGATAGATTGAGTTTTCCGAGCCTGAAGTATACAAGCCCTGAAATACACCTTTGGTATGTTCATAACGTAGTTCACATCCCCAGCGTTTCCATTGAACTCCCCCACCTCCCTGTAAGCCCAATATGGACTTCTCAAACGAATCTGCATCTTTGTCATTATTACTTATTATATTACCCTCTGCATTTGTTATAAACGAATAGGATATACCTGCATTAAGGAATGGTTTGATTGTACGTGTTGCCATAGTATAACGTACCATAGCTGATCCTTTTAGATAGCCTACCTTCAGATGCCGGTCAAAGGCATTGGAAGTAGAGTAATCTGCAGTGATGCTGTAAGATCGCCATAAAATTTCTGTATAAGCGGACCATGACTTATGATTACGGGGCAATACAAAGTTAAAAGATATACCTACAGTTGGATCATACGATTTGTTGTAGTGTAAATAAGTTGTTCCGTTTTTATAATACGATGGATAGCTTTGTATATACAACGTCTGTACGCCTCCCGCTATAATACCTATTTCCGTTTTTGTTTTTTCAGTCTTTTGGACAAATTGTGTATTACTGGTACTAAAACATGTATTATACTGGTTTACAATTTTCGTTAGTGAATTTTTGGTATACTCTGCAAGTTTTATAGCCTTTGTCGCCTTCTCACAATCTTTTAATGCAACATTTAACTGGCCTTTATACTTTTGTAGTACCTGTATCTGCTTGCTTCCATTGTCCTGATCCAGTAGAAATTTCTGATAGCCTAATTCTTCGGGTAATTTCTGGTCTTTTTGCAGGAAGTAATGAATTTTTTCCTGCTTATCTTTGTAGGAATACAAAGAAGCTGCTCCTCGAATAATGACTGTAAGAAATGCAGTATCCACTATAGTAAAATCTTTTTGCAGGAACTGACTGATTTCTGTCACTTCAATCATTTTGTCGGCTTTGATAGGAGTAGCATCTATCTTGCCAATATAGCTGATGTAGTATTCATTTGAGGGCTGAAGATAAAAACTATGAATAGAAACAGGAGTATATTCTACCGGTTCATTATCCTGAAGAGTTTTCTTGAACAAAATCTCTTTGGGTGACTTTTCCCAATTTTTGTCGTTAATAAATCCTCTGATTGTGTCATTTTGTGTAGTGACTATATAACCATTTACATAGTTTTTCTGGGCAAAGGCGATTTTCTGCCAAAAAAAGATAGTAAGACATAATAAAATTCTGAAGAATAGTACGTTGGTTTTCATGTAGGGTTACTGTATGTAGAATAGATATGCGGCTTCGATAATATCGGCAAGCAACTCTATATACAGGGAAATTACAATAGTAACCTAACAAAATATTTGTTTATCAGTTTGCTGATAGTGCGCACTTCAGAGAACATATTCTGGAAAAGAATGCTAATCTGATAAAGAGTCTAGCCAGAATCAAAATGTATCAAAACCTCGATCAACTTTTCAAAATATCAAAATACTGATTACTTCTTACAACTATCACAATACCGATCATTATTTTGGTTGCGCATAGTTTAAGGCAAGAAGAAAAATTTCTGTAAACTATGCGCAAAGCTTTCCGGATAACTAGAGCAGTGATTTTTTAATAATTGGATAAATCAAATACTGAACGCATCTAAAAAAAAACTTCTGGATACTCGATAACTCCATTTTTTTTAACTATTTGCTATTCGTTGATGGCTCATAATCAGGTAGTAAATGTATTATATTGGCTTGAGACGCTGTTCTGAAGTAATGAAAGGCTCATTGTTGGTTCTGATTTTGTATTTGGGGTGATTTTTTTGCCTTATTAGAGATGCTTTACTATATAGTACTCTTAGTTAATGAGTGCATGAGCAGATAATTGTGAACCAGAACAGGTTTTGATATTTTTGTAATTTACTGTGTGGTAGCTATTTGGGTTGGTTCATTTAATGTTTTAGTTTGTTATAGTTGGGTATGTTGTTGATTTTTAGCGTTTTATTGTCTGGTTACTGGTTGGTGATTGCTATGGGATTATGGTATTTATTGGTGCATATGCGTACCCCCATATAAAGGGGTACGCATATGCACCAATAAATACTCCATTAAGCAATCCCATTTGGTCTAGACCAACACATGGTGAATAGGTATCCAGAGGATAGAATGGGTATATACGCATTAAATGATTTTTCAGAGAGATAAGATTTTAAGAAACGCATTTTAATGCCTATACATTGCACGATATTGAAGTGAGATATGCAGGAGGCTGGCATGATGGATATAAGCGTTCTGATAAGCTATTAAAGGCCTTAAAACGATTGATAATACTTTTGTTTAAGTGAGGAATTGTAAATAACACTGATTTCTGACCTGTTACGGGCTAAATAGACCTAGATAGAGTAAGCTTTATTCTGGCTGAATAAAAGTAGTTGATTTAAATTGTATTTTTCTACTATTGTCAGACTGCTTTAGTAAAGCTAACAGGATTAATTATCTTCTTCTCCAGAAGAGATTACAAACGTTTCCTGCCTGCGATATAGGCAGCTCCCATCAATGCTACCATCAGAAGTATACCTGCTATCTCGAAAGGAAGCAGGTAGTCCGTCATTAATCCAATACCAATAGGAGTTACAGATGAATGGGGTGAAGATTTTAGTGCAGGAAAAGGTAGATTTGCTTTCAGGAACACAATAAAAAAAAGTACAAACAATCCACCTGCTGCCAGAATGCCTGTAAACTGATTGATTCTTCCGGATATAGGTGCATGACCGGTGCCAGGACGATTGGTAAGCATAATGCCAAAAATAAGCAACACCAGTACACCTCCCACATAAATCATAATCTGAACAATGGCCACATAGTCGGCACCTGCCAGGACATAAAGACCTGACATACCCAGCAATGTAAATAACAAGGCAAAGGCAGAATACAGGAGTTGCCGGGTCCAGAGTACTACAAGGGCTGACAGTACTGTTAATGCGGCAAAACAATAGAATGCGATATTCAAACTACAGCTATGTTTAATAAAAATGAGAATTCAAAGAAACAGAAAAACCACAAACTTGATCACTCATCCGTCTTTTTTTTGATCATAGGTTTAATTACAGGCTTTTTCATAACAGGTTTGGCAGGGGCCTGCTCAGACTGGTCTGTTTCCTCTGCTTTAGTATCCTGTGGGGCAGCTTCTTGTATTGTCTGAGATATCTCAGGAGTTACTTCTGTAACATATGGTGTTTCTTCGGAAATAGAAGGTGTTGGATCTGTAATTACTGGCTTGGTGACAGGTTTTATCGCTGGTTTCTTCATCACAGGTTTAGCCGTCGCTGGAGTTGTAGATGTTTGCTCTGCCGTTTTTTCTTCTGTTGGCTGAACATTGGTTGTTGATGCTTTGGCCTGTTGTTTGGCAGTTTGCAGAGTTTCATAGTTCTGACGTTTCTCTACCGCTTGTTCCGGTGACAGATCTGAGAAATGATAGATCATATCACGAATATCAAACTCACTGAAGTCGTAGGTTTTGGTCATGGTCAGGCATTCGGTAGGGCAAACAGTTGTGCACAACCCACAAAAGCAACACTTGGCCATATCAATATCAAATCGTGCAGCATAGAGGCGCACAGAGTGACCATCAGACGTTTTGCGGATTTCTTCCGTTGATTTGACTGCTTCAATGTCAATGCAGCTTACCGGGCAGATCTCTGCACACTTGTCGCATACTATACAATCTTCCATTTCATTGTGCAGACGATAGCGGCCATTATCAGGTACGGGTAGTGACTCATATGGGTAAGTAAGAGTAACAATCCCCGTCTCCTGTTTAAAATAATCAGGATCTGTAATACCTATAGGAGTACGACGCTGACGTGCCTCCCAGATATGTTTGAATGATAGTTTTAAACCTTGCCAGGAAGACGTTATTCCTTCCCAAATATTGCCAAAGTATGAATTGTTAGCCCCTTTTTGCATAATCTCAATCCTCAGTTACAGACTCAAAAACAGCCTGACAATAAAATGTGTTCAAAACAAAGTCGGTTTTCAATAGGAAATGCTTTACAAAAGCTTCCATAAAGCTGAAATAAACAGCAGCAACAATGATAACGGAGTCAATACCTTCCAGCATAAATGCATCAACTGGTCAACCCGTAAACGAGGGTATGTCCAGCGAACCCACATTTGTATAAATACCCCGATGAACGCCTTTAGAATTATCCAGAATGCACCTGTAATGTTTCCATATATAGTGCCTGGCATACCACTGGTCCAGTCGGCCAGTCGTACTGGTCCTATATTTGGAAAAAGTGTATTCCAGCCTCCAAAAAACAAAACAGCTCCCAGAAAGCTAACCAGCAGCATCATACCATATTCTGCCAGAAAGAGCAATGCCCATCGGAATCCAGAATATTCTGTATGGAATCCACCTACAAGTTCTGATTCGGCTTCCGGAATATCGAAGGGCGCTCTGTTTGCCTCTGCCAGTGTAGCTATAAAAAAAATAATATACACAATGAAGAATAAGGGCATACGAATCACATTCCAGGTCAGGAACCCTCCTACTTCTGTCATATCAATGCCCAGCCGTTTGATGCCAAATAAATAATTAGTTGACTCACTATATACGGGGAGAGTACGTATATAAATTCCCTGCTGATAACAAATCTCCTGAAGGTCCAGTGTCTGACATAGTACCACCACACACAATACTGACAACCCTACAGGTATCTCATAAGAAACGATCTGTGCTACAGAACGCATAGCGCCCAACAATGAATATTTATTATTACTACTCCAGCCAGCGGCTAACAAACCCACAATATCAATAGAAACGATAGTCAGCAGATAAAACACCCCTACTACAGCGCCTGACCCCTGTAATGTAGGAGTAAGTGGCATAACAGCAAATCCTGCAAAGATTGCTGTGAAGATAACGGCTGGAGCAGCCAGAAATACCCATTTGTCTGCTTTAACAGGAACAATGTCTTCTTTCTGTAATAACTTAACCAGATCGGCAAGGGTTTGGAACATGCCATAAGGGCCGATTTCTGTAGGTCCCAGACGATCCTGGATAAAAGCAGAGAGTTTACGTTCGGCATACACTGCAAAAACCATGTATACCAGTAGAAAGACCAGAAAGAATAAAAATGCAATCATGAGGCAATCCAAGAGTAGAAGAGCAAAAGTAGGGCTAAAAAACGAAAAACCTGCATAGTTGTTATGCAGGTTTCTGAATAAATAAAAGAGTATTATTTAGATATTGCGGATTTACTGTATGAAGTATTTATCACAAGTAAGACGCTACAATCCAAACGCATAGCCTACACTGAGAGAAAAGGCTCCCTGAGAAATCTGATTATCGTTGACAAATAAGAATCTGTATTTGGTGTTGAGGATATTGGATGTTCCCAGGTCAAATCGCATATCAACCGTCATACGATTGCGTCTGGAAGCTTTAAAGTCAAAGCCCAGACCCAGAATCACATTTCCATCGTAGCTCTGAAAGTAGTCTGTCTGATCAAGACTTTCACTGGCGTTACTTCTTTTAGAAGAAGCTGAAAGTAGGAAGGCTGGTGCATAACCTAGGTTTATATATGGTTTGAACCGATCTTTACCCAGAATAAAAATGTTGACAAACACAGGTACTTCTACATAGTTAAGCTGAAAGTCTGTCTTTATACCAGAAGTTTGAGTTGTAACAGTAGCTCCTTTTGCTACATATAACATGTCCATGCCTAAGCCTATGTGGCTATACCGCTTTCCGTAATATCGCATATAAATACCGGCAACACCTCCCAGCCTTCCACCCAACTCATAGTTGTTTCCCACATCTCCAACCCAAACAGAAGAAGCAACTCCTACCTTTACACCTATATTAAACGGTCTTTGTTCAGTAGTATACGCTGGTTTGATTTCTCCTTTCTCATACGAAAGATCCGGTTGCTTTTCGTCTGCGTATGGATTGGTGTTGATTACAACTACATCGTTTTCGGTAGAAGTAATCGGTTTGAATGGATCATAAAATGTAATACCAATGATACGAGTTTGCCAGCTATAACCGATTTTATCTGCCCGGATTACAGCCATACGCTGCTTGGTAGTATAGGCAACAGATGATTTTTTGAATTTACTATCAAACTTGCTGTCAAAGACAACTTTCACATACAGATAATCTTTCTTTTTGACATTAGAAACCTGCACATTGGTAAGGTGAATAGAAGGTTCAGATGTTTTTTCATAATATACATCCAATGTGTTCAGGTATTTATCCGTTTCCAGGTCTTTCGTATTGTCTTTATTAAAGCCAGGAGTAAGATCATCTTCAATCACGACCTTTCTATTAAAAAAGAGATGGTTATTGGATGACGCGGTATAGGATCTCTCAATCACGCTCTGAATCTCAGTGGTACTGGCTGCATTGAAGGTGACAAAGTTCATTAGATTTTCCAGTTCGGTTATATTGCCCTTGGCTTTGGATTGAATCTCCTGAACATCTTTGTCTGTAAGTTTGGTTTGTGCATGTATCCAGGTAAGAGAAATAAGAATAAATGCAAAAGAAAAGTACGCAGAGCGAGAAAAAATAGTCATAATATATAGTCATTTGATAGATTACATTCCTTAGTCCGGATGACTTCAGTCTTTACCTGTTATCTGCCCCTAGTGTTTCTGAGATGAACTAAAGTTCTTTTGTCAGAAATACATCTTCCACCTTCTTCTGAAGTATCCTGTTTTCAGAGCCAATGGTTACTGTTATTTTTTCTCCATACTGTACTTGCTGTTTTCGGGATATCCACTGCATAGGGTCATTACCTGCAAATGGATCATATACATAGCGATTACCCTGGATAGCAACTTTCTGAAGTACTACAGTTTTTTCGGAGCCAGAAACCTTGGCGTCAATAATTTCATAGTGACCATCTGATAACTTTTTACTTACTTTATCCTGTAACGTTTCTGCTGGAAAGAAGAACAGGTTTTGTATACGTTTGTCCCTAAAATCGAAAGTTGTAAACATAATTCCTTTCCAATTATGCTCCATATCTTCTGCAATGTTTGCCAAAAATACTGTTCCATCTGACTCTGGAATCAGCACAAACCGATTGCGTCTTGTTACATCTGCTCCTACTTCAAGTAAATCTGATGACTGCGTTTGAGGTTGGTAGCGCATTACATAAATGGCATCATCCGATTCTGTATAGACTGCATAGACATCCCCTTTGTTGTCAATCCAATACCCATGACTGGTAGTTCCATTATCAACAGGCAGCGAAAAGCTCTGCTGAACCGAAAAACTGGCATTCAGTATTTTGAATGATGTTTGTAATTGTGGCTGGCTATAGTCATAGCGATACACCAGATACAGCTTCTTGTCAGGTGAAGATACAACATTGTATTGATATTCAAAGGGATATAAACGAGGCTGACCAGATAGAATGGCATTCTGAAAGCTTTGACGTACCGTTGCTTTGTCTGGACTGGATTGCATAGGGGATATCTGTACCGAATCAATCGTTTTATGATTTACTTTCAGTGTTGTATAATGTTTTTGCACACTGAAATCTTCCCAGCGAAATGGTTTTTGAGGTAGAGGCGCCTGTAATTCCTGCCCTTGAACGGATAGGATTGTGTATATAAATAATAAACTTGTATATAGCTGTTTCCGGATCATTCGTTTTCCACCATTTTGTTTAGCAAATTTTCAATCTCCTGATAAATTATCTGTAGTTCTTCATCTGTAATGATATAAGGTGTCATCAGGTAAATAACATTTCCCATTGGACGGAGTAAGATGTCGTGTTCCAGAAAATAGTCATATAGGCTGTTGCGTACTTCGTTAAAATAAGATGTTTTGGCATTTGTTCTGATTTCAAGTGCTAACACAATACCTGTTTGCCGGATGTCCAGTATGGCTGGATGTGAGGATATATGCTTGGCAAAAGAAGTATGACTTTGTTCAATGCGGATAATTGCTTCCTGACAACTAACAGACAGTAGTAAATCCAGACTGGCATTTGCTGCTACACAGGATAATGGGTTAGCTGTGAAGGAATGCCCGTGGAAGAATGTTTTCAGCAAATCTTTGGTATGATAGGGGCGTTGTACTTCATCGGTACAGGCCGTTACACCCAATGGCAGTGTTCCTCCTGTTAAACCTTTAGACAGACAAATGATATCAGGTTTAATTTCGCAATGGTCAGAGGCGAACAGCTTGCCAGTACGCCCAAATCCTGTCATCACTTCATCTGCAATACAGAGTATCTGATGTTGTTTCGCAATACCTAATAACTGATTCAGTATTTCTGGAGAGCACATACGCATACCTGCAGAACCTTGTATCAGGGGTTCATAGATAAACGCTGCAATTTCTCCAGTTTCAGCTAATGTTTTAAACCGATGGATAACATCTTCCTGCACACGTGTATGTTCAATGAGGTCTTTTGTATAGGTTTTTGGATTTTCCGGAAAAGAAATAAACTCAACCTCAAACAGGAATGGATGAAACGGGGTAGTGAATGTATTTCGTTCCCCTACTGACATGGCTCCAAAGGTATCCCCATGATAGGCTCCTTCAAACGCAATAATGCGTCGTTTTTGTATGCCCTGATTGTGCCAGTACTGAAAGGCCATTTTCATGCCTACTTCTGTAGCTGTGCTTCCATTGTCTGAGTAAAATATCTTTGAGATATTTTGTGGCAGGATTTCCAGTAAGCGTTCTGCTAGTGTAACAGCTGGCTCATGGGTAAAGCCTGCAAAGATCACATGTTCCAGCGTACGTGCCTGCTGCGCTATTTTCTCTGCAATGTATTCATTGGAGTGTCCATGTAAATTTACCCACCAGGAGCCAATAGCATCCAGAATTTTCCGTCCGTCAGCACGATGTAAGTAACAGCCTTTGGCGCCTGTGAGAGGTACTATTTTATGGCTATCGGTAAGAGGAGTAAATGGGTGCCAGATGGCTTTCTGATCCCGTGTCTTCCAGTCGTTCTGATCTATTTCTGGCAGATTATCAATGCTCGTACTCATACAATAATTATAACGTAATTCTTTCTGCCTCAATCAAGGCAGAGAGTAAGAAAATAAAAAAGGGTTATAGTTCCGAGAAGAAAATTTAAAAGTATATTCGACAACTACTTACACAATAAAGAAGTTTTTCAATTGTTGTGCATAGCTGAGTACTACTTCTGGAGTGATCTGTTCTTCCGGATAGACATGCAACAATAACGGATATTGACTGTAGTTCAATATAAACTGTTCGGAATCTTCATTGGCAGGACCATTAAATATAATTCCTTTTACAGGGATATTACGGCGTTTTAGTTCGTTGATGGTAAGTAGTGTATGATTTATGCTACCCAGATAAATGTTAGCTACAAGAATAACTTCTGCCTCAAATTTCCGGGCTATGTCTATCACAAAATGCTGCTTGTTGACAGGCACCAACACCCCTCCTGCTCCTTCAATGATTAGTGTATTGCGGGTGTCCGGTAGTGACAATGTCTGAATATCTATTTCGATTCCTTCCCTTTGGGCTGCTGCATGAGGTGACACGGGATGTTTTAAGAGATAGGCTTCACTATGAAACTGCGAAATAGAGTTGCTTACCAGTGTCTGAACTTTTTCTGTGTCACGGGGAAATCCGGCCTGAATGGGTTTCCAGTAATCGGCCTGTAAAGCCTCTGTGACTATGGCACTGATCAGAGTTTTGCCAGAATCTGTACCAATAGCTGTAATAAAGTATGGTTTAGATGAATTCATAGTGGATTGATTGTATTCTTACTTCTCAACAGATACAGGAACATTCTGCAGAACAGCTGATAATTCTTCTATCAATGCTTCTATTTCCTGTTCTGTATTGTAAAGGTGTAGGCAGATACGTAACCGTTCTTCACCTTCTTTAACAGTAGGCGACAGAATAGGACGTACATCAAAACCAAGATGTTGTAGTTGAGTGGCAACCATTCGGGTACGTTGATTCCCTCCAATCTTTACAGCCTGAATAGGGCTCTGTGACTTGATAAAATGGGTTTCCAGAGAAGGGTGATCTGTGAGTGTTTTTCGGAAGAACTGAATCCTTGCATGCAAAGAAGTTTGCAGGTCCGTACGGTCTTGTTGAAAGCGGAATGACTCTTCAAGAGACACCAGACTATGCAAGGGTAAGGCAGTTGTATAGATCAGTGGCCGGGCAAAGTTAATCAGGTATTGAATCAAGACTTCTGATCCGGCAATACAGCCTCCATGTACACCTGGTCCTTTGCCGAAGGTATATACCCGTGCAAATAGCCTTTTATGAAGATTCTCCATACAAGCAATACCATTCCCTCCCCTACCCCAAACGCCTGTACTGTGAGCTTCGTCCCAGATTAGATTTGCCCCATATTTTTCACACAGTGTTACCAATTCCAGTAGAGGAGCAAAGTCTCCGTCCATAGAGTAAACCGATTCTGCTACCACAAATATATCTCCTGTTGCCTTTTGCATTTTTCGTTCCAGATCATGAAGATCGTTGTGATGAAACGCAAACCGATTCGCAAAGCTCAGACGGGCACCTTCTTTTAGACTGGCATGGATATATTCGTCGTAAATGATTGTATCACCTTTTTGTGGAATAGCTGAAAGAATAGCTGTATTGGCAGCATAGCCAGAGTTGAATAGCAATGCACTTTCAGACAGAAACAGACTGGCAAGCTTTTTTTCCAGAGAGAGATGGTGCTCAGAGTTTCCGGAAATCAATCGGGAACCTGTGGCACCATTGTGAATACCTGAAACGTTTGTATAGGCTTCCTGAATACGTTGATGTAAGGCTGGATTACGGGCAAGACCCAGATAGTCGTTTGAACAAAAATCTATTTTGTTTTTATCTGCAACAGATAGCTTTCTCAAACTGCCACTGGCTTCCCGTTGATTTAGCTTATCCTTTAGCTTTTGTTGTATACTCATAGGTTGCAGCATTCTAAGTGGTCAATAAATATATCTGAAAGAGAGAATGTTAAGTTTAATTGTTCTCTCCGGAAATAAGTAATGGCTACAAAAGTAAGGAAAGACGAAAACAAAAAAGCCTTTCAAACGTAGATATCTCATTCTATTTTTGCATGTTTTATTATCAACTTACACCTATTTTATGCAGACAAAGCAGCGTTTTTTATTTTTCTGTACTTGTTTTATTCTATTGCTTTCTTTTTCAGGAGTGAAGGCTCAACAGCGTTGGAGTGTGGGTCCTCGGTTGGGTGCCACGATCTCAAAGATTACAGGCGATGCTCCAAACAATGGCTTTTTGCCTGGTTTCACAGGTGGCTTGTATGTTATGTATAGTGACATAAGCCACTTTGGGATCTCTGGGGATATCTTATTTGCACAAAAGGGGGCTAAATATGACTTTAATGGTAGTAAGTTTATCCAGCGGATCAACTACATTGATGTACCGATTGTGGCCCGGTACTTTATGAATCTGAAAGGAAAAGTTCGTCCGAATATCTTTCTGGGTGGAAACATTGCTTTCTTGCTTAATGCTAAAGTAAAAGATCGTACTGACAACGGCGTAGCCCGACCTGATATAGAGAATACAAGTTCATTTGCTAGTACAGACCTGGGTTTTTTAGCAGGTGTAGGATTTAACTTCAAGGTTTCCCAAGCCCGCTGGGTGCAAACAGACTTCCGTTTTCAGCAAAGTCTGACTCCTATTTATGTATCCTCTTTTCCTGATCGCCACAATACAAGTATCAATATATTGCTGAGTTATGCCTTTGGGGTAGGCAAGAAATACAGAAACTAGGGGTAAAGCTGTAACATGCCTTTGTAAATAAGGCATGTTACACTTTTCCAGAAAGGTTTCTGGATGATAATGTATAGACTACATCTTTGTCTCTCTCAACTGGCAACACAATCTGATGGCTGGACAATTCCATCAACAGTCGTGTAGCTCTACGCTCTGAAATGTTGATTAGCTTTGCATACCGTTTGGCTGTAATGTATTCATTAGAAAAAAGGTATTTCAATAGGTTCTTCACATTACCAGATTGCATCAATGTTTTATCTGCACCATTCCCATAGCTTCCCAGATTACGGGCTGTCAGTTTTCCTGTAGGAACACTCTTATCGTGCATGCGTACATATACCGTCTCTTCCCCATCTTTTTCTTTCAGTAGATGAGGCTTATCTTCACTTTCGGGTATTGTTACGGCCAGTATTTCCTTCCCGTCTGTGCGAATAAGTTCATAGCGAATAAGAATAGGCGGATGACAATACATATCTGAAGCCTCTTCCAGCAAGCCGATTATTTCTACTTCAGATTTTATTCCACATATTTTTTTATCATCTGTTACGCCTATCAGTAGTATTCCTCCCCCGGTATTGGCAAATGCAACTAATGTTTTGGCAATTTTGGCAGGATTTTCAATGGTGCTCTTAAATTCTAGTGTACTACTTTCGCCTTGCTCAATAAGTTCTATAATATTCAAGTATCCAAATGTTTTATAATTAAAAACGTTTCCCTTATCTTTGCAGTGCCTTTTAGAAAGGCGGCTGCTTTACCATCGGTGCCAGGCACCAGATTCCTCTTATTCAAACTCCACATCAGGAGTTGTGAGTCTTTTCAGACTTGCACGAATTTTCTTTTATACAAGTTTACTAAGATTTTGATTTTGATGAAGCGAATTTCTTCATTTGAATCTGTTATTGGTAATGCACACGGTATTCCGGTGCATCTATTTGCCAATGAACAGGTAAAAGTTGAAAACTCAGCCATTGAGGAATTGCTGGGTTTTCTTGAATTGCAGCATACCCTTGAACAGATACAACACACTGATCCTGATTTCTTTGGTACGTCAGATATTGGCATTGGCCGGGTTGCTATTACACCTGATTTCCATAAAGGATCGGGTATACCTATTGGAACAACAATTACTACAAAAGGGTTTATTCTGCCTCAGGCTATTGGCAAGGATATTAATTGTGGTATGCGGCTATATGTAACAGATCTGTCGGAAGACCAGGTTCGTTCTAAACTGAAAGAGATGACAAAGCGAATCCGCCATGTATACTTTCAGGGAGGTCGTGAGTTGCCGATTACCCCCCATCAGAAGAAAGCCTTGCTTCAACACGGTTTACAGGGGTTATGGGAAACCAGTCACGAAACAGCAGGCAAAGGATTGTGGCGCCAGTATAATGCACTACAGCAAGAAACCGATCTGCAACGGGTAATAGATAGGGGGTCTTTGCAGGCTGGTGGGATTTTCAATGGCCTGGAGAATTATACAAGTATTGATTATACCTCTTATGATGCACAACTAGGTTCTATCGGGGGTGGCAATCACTTTGTAGAAGTTCAACGCGTGGCTGATATTACAGAGGGTGCTATTGCCTATGAATGGGGGCTTAAGAAAGATGCTGTTGTGGTAATGATCCATACAGGTTCTGTTAGCATTGGTTATCCTACAGCCATGGCCTTTAAAGATTATCTTACAGATCTGTATCCAACAGGATTGCGAAAACCTGATAACGGAATTTTGCCCTTGCCTATATCTGAGAAGTATGCAGGTTTTGTGGAGAACTTCTTTATGGGTTTATACAACGCAGCTAACTTTGCTTTTGCCAATCGACTGTTTCTGGGACTGATGATGCAGAAAGTGTTTTCAGAGTTTTTCGGAGAGATGGATTTTCGTTTACTGTATGATTCAGGCCATAACATGGTATGGCAACAGAAAACCGCTGGCGAAGAATGGTTCCTGCATCGTAAAGGAGCTTGTCCGGCACGAGGTGCAGAACAGCTACAAAATACACCCTTTGCGTGGACAGGAGAACCTGCATTGATTCCGGGATCTATGGGAACCTCGTCATTTATTCTGGCGGGATGTGGCAATGAGCAAAGTAATTTCAGTGCCAGCCATGGTGCAGGGCGTAGTCTATCGCGTGGCGAATCTATGAAATATGATGAGGCTGCCTTTGCAAAGTTTCTGGAAGAGTTCCATATCATTACACCTATTGATCCGGAGAGTACAGAGATCAAGTCCAGGCGGGATATAATTCAGAAATGGCATGATGAACTGAAAAAAGAAGCCCCTTTTGCGTTTAAACCTGTACGTCCGGTTATAGATACACAACTGGAAGCTGGTATAGTTCGGCAAGTTGCTGAGACAAGACCCATCTTCACTGTGAAAGGATAGTTAAACGGGCTGTGGATTCCCATAGCCCGTTCTTTAGTATCTTTTAGAGTAGTAGTGGGTATAGTGTTCTCTTCAGCTTTTTTTATTTTTCATTTTGCTGCATTCGTACTTCTTTCATCTTGTAAAAATACTCTAGAAATGTTTTTAGTTCACTGGCACTCCCTTATAGATAAGGGAGTGCCAGTGAACTAAAAACTGTATTCTAAGGTATGGTGCAATTGGTAAGTCTGGGTTTTCTTTGGTAATATGTTGATTTATAAATTTTTATACTATTTAAGGTATTTTTGTTTAATTTGAAAAGTGCAAATTTTTTGATTGGTTTTTTAGCTCGTTTTTAGTCCGGTTGTGAACTAAAAAATGAGCTAAAAAACCGGTGGTTTAAGTTGGGAAAGTACAATTTTTGAGCGTAACTAGGATACCTTATCCTATGCCTCACTCCTCTGTTTTAAGGATAAGTCAACCGTATTTGATAGCTTATCACAGTCTGAATCACGGATGACACAGATTTGAGAGATTTCCACGGATAGAATGCGTTTCCCTTCATTGCGTGTTTTTACCAACGACAACAAACCCGGACAATGCCTGTATTCCGACCCGATGTAGGGTTGCACCCATGTGTCTTATCGTATTCTATAACTTTTCCAGAAATGAAGGATTTAAAGAGAGCACTGGTTCGAACGTCCGTTCGGACCTAGATTGAAAGCAACGTCCGTTGCGTTGGGGCAAATTGAGTTAAGTTCAGATGTGTGATTGTACACAAACAGGGTTTTACCCACCAACGCAGCGTTCGCTCAATGCTGTCAAGGTAAGGGAGTGTATTTCTTTTTTCATATTTCTTTATTGTCCTTCTGAAAGAATCTTGTGACAAATAGAGCCCTCTTTGGTTTTGGAGAGAAAGAATTTACTCCAGTCGGAAAGGTCGCCAGTCTTGCCACGAGATTCTTCCAGAAGGACAGATGAGGTAGTGTGAGTGGTTTTCTTAAGTTGACAGCATTGAGCGGACACGATAAGACACGTGGGTGCGGCACTACAGATGTCGAATAAACCAGACTAGACGGATAGCAACGGTTTGGGCAACCTGCAAACAAGTAGCCAGTAAACACTAACCCGAAGTCCAGTTAAACACAATGTTCAACTTGCGAACAGGTCAACACAGAAAATAACCTGCATCCAGGTTAGATTTGAAAATTACTTATAGTCAGGTTGGATTTCAGAATTACCTGTATACAGGTTGAACATTGTGTTTAACTGGAGTTCCGGTTGGCTCTCTGTGCAACTGGAACTCCAGTTAAAATAAAAAGTAACCAGAGTTCCAGTTAAAACGCAACTTGCGGTGAATTCCGATCAAAATTATTCTGCGGTTTATTCACTGCAAAACTTTTTGTGATTGGAATAAACCGCAATTCATCCATTGACTGAACCAACTGGATTGCTTTTATGAAAAAATAGTTGGTGCATAACTAACCGCATCTATCAAAAGCCAGGTAAAAGAATATAGCTCTCTTTTACTTGGCTTTTGGATGAATCAGAGTTCTGATAAAATATAGCATTTCATCAGAACTCTGATTAGAATAGAAAAGTGGATGAATTAATCAAGTAATGTCAGAATATCTTCTTTGGAAAGCGACTTTACAAAAGATTCCTCAGTCGTGATCAGATCACCTGCCAGACGCTTCTTGTGCTGTTGCAAGGCCAGTATTTTCTCCTCAACTGTGTTTTTGGTAATAAACTTATAGGTAAATACCGTTTGCTGCTGTCCTATTCGGTGTGCTCTGTCAACTGCCTGAGCCTCAATAGCAGGATTCCACCAAGGATCTAATATAAATACATAATCAGCCGCTGTAAGATTAAGTCCTAGCCCACCGGCTTTGAGTGAAATCAAAAATACCGGAATATCCTCACTCTCCTGAAATAACTCTACCTGTCCGCGACGATCTTTGGTTTGACCATCCAGATATGCGTAGGTGATGTCTTTTTTATCCAGATGATGTCTGATAATATTCAAATGCTTTACAAACTGACTGAATATTAAAATCTTATGATTTTCGCTGATGCCCGTTTCCAGTCGATGGAGTACATCCTGTAATTTACCTGAACTACCTGCATAGCTGGGATCAACCATTTTGGGGTGATTGGCAATCTGACGCAACTTGGTAAGCCCCTGGATTAATAATAACTGAGACTTAGCCATTGCTTTTTCATCTATATTCTCCAGAATCTTATTCCGGAAATAAGATTTAGCTTCTTCATAAGCTTCTTCCTGGTCAGGTTCCATCTTACAGTACTGAATATGTTCTATTTTCTCTGGCAGATCCTTAGCCACCTGAGACTTGTGTCTGCGTAAAACAAACGGACGAATTATCGCATGTAATCGTCGTAACTTCTGATCATCATTTCTTTTTTCTATCGGAGTCAGAAATTCATTCCGGAAGAATTGCTCATTACCCAATAGACCTGGATTAACAAACGACATTTGGGACCATAAGTCCAGTGTACTATTTTCAATAGGCGTCCCTGTCAATACCAGGCGGTGCCGGCAATGCAGTTCACGTACGGCTTTGGCTACATTGCTCCCAGGATTTTTAATGGCTTGTGACTCATCCAGAATCACATAGTTGAAGAAATATTTTTTTAGCTGCTCAATATCAATACGTACTATACCATACGAAGTAATGATCACATCATAGTTATTGAACTGCTCTACATTTTTATCACGTTGTGTACCAATGTAGGTAAATACTCGCAAATCAGGCGTAAACTTCTTGGCTTCCAGTTCCCAGTTGTAAACCAGCGAAGTAGGTACAATAACCAGTGAAGGCTGATCTGGGTTACTTTCCTTCTGAGATTGTAACATTGCCAATGCCTGACTGGTTTTTCCTAAACCCATATCATCAGCCAGACAGCCTCCAAATCCATATTTCTTCAGGAAATGCATCCAGTTATACCCTGCCTTCTGATAAGGACGAAGTTCTCCTACAAACCCTTGAGGCATGGGCTGGTCTTCCAGATGTTCAAATGTTCGCAATTGTTCCAGCTTATTGCTGATGGTTACCTGAGCCAGATTTTCACGGTTCAGTTCGGCAACCAATGCCAGATGATGTTTACGAATACTTACAGTATCACCGCCATCATGATTCTCTGAAAAAGCAATCAGCTCTGAATACTGAGTAAGCCATACTTCCGGAATCACCGCAATTTCGCCATTGGGCAATGTAAATTCTCGCTTTTTACGTAGAATCAGATTCCGAAGCTTTATAAATGGCATCTCGTAGTCTCCAAACCGTACAGTAGCGTAGATATCAAACCAGTCACGGTTTTCATTGATCTGTACATTGATACTACTGTTTCCTATAAAGTATTTTTTGCCATTGTTTGAACTTTGTTGCAGTTCAAAACCAGATTCTTTTATCAATTCACTATATTCATGCAACCAGGTAAAAGCTTCAGCTTTAGGTAATAACACCCGGCCATGTTTCAATTCAAGACCTGTTCTCTTTAGAAACTCAATATTCTCTGTTTCCAGTTGAGGCTTTCTGCGAATCCTGTGAAAAATATACGAACCATTACTTTTCTCCAGACTTACACTTACAGGTGCTCCTGTTTCAGAAGCTTTAAACGTAGCATGACCATACCGGAATGACAGATCAAACAAAATCTGGCTTTCTCCATCTTCCTCCTCTGCTACAGCTACATTGCTTCCCTCATCAAAAAGAGAAAGAGCAGTTTGTTTGGCAGTATGAAATTCCGTAAGCAATAGCAAGGGCTTAGGTGCATAGCCTTCAGATTGAATCTCAAATCCTTTTGCATAGACATCAAAAGAAGCAATAAGAGGAGCCACAAACTTTTGATAATAGGTTTCCTCTACACTTTTGGGAATAATGATATTGCTTCGATTCAGGAAAGGACGTAGTTTTTTACCATCTACCTCTTTTGCAAAACTGTATAGTTTGTCATTGAGTACCATCCAGGCTGGTTCATCACACACAATGAAAGCATTCTGAAACTGAAAGTTCACTTTCTCACCTGCATATTTGATAGTAGGGAAATAGACTGTTTCCGTTTCATTTCGGCGAAAGTGAAACAGTACTGTTGCTTTTTCAGGAAGTAAGTCCAGCTGTTTCCAGGTTGGATTACCATCACTACCCATGATAAAGACCTGTCTGTCTGTTAGCCTTTCGAGAATCTTTGACTTTTGAGAGTCTACATATCCTTCAATAGCTTGCTGCAGATCTTTGTCTCCCTTTTTAGGGTCATAGGTTTTAAGGAAGAAATCGGTAATACTGATTTTCTTGTTATTGAATTTTCGATAGATAACATCCTGTTGAAGGGAATCTGTCCATTCGATCAGTTGAAAATCGGTTTCGTCAAGTCCTGCTGAAAACTCATCTGCATTTTTTGAAGAAATATTCTGACATTTAAGTGTAAGGGTTCCTTTTTCATTTAACTGTACGACAAAACTTTCGAATAGATAGCCTAAATATTCGTGTTGATAGATGGAGTAGACAATTTGAAAAGGTTCGGAAGTCGAAACGTTCATAATTGGTTAGGGCAAATGCGTCGCAAAATCTGAAAATTACGGCAAAAACCCTTTCCGTGCAACTGAAATTTTACGTTTTTTGCACAATCTTATTTCAATGGCTCCTTTGGAAAGATAGTAGGACAGTACGGAAAGAAAAAAGATAAACAATCTGGTAATCAAAAAAATATTTTACACATGTTCCTTGTAACAACTACACAAGGACAGATGATTTTGATATGATTCAACCACCCTATTTACAAAAAGGAAGCAAAGTTGCTCTGGTTTCTCCTGCTAAAACAGTATCCCGTGAAAATGTACTGCCAGCTATTGAGATACTTAAAAGCTGGGGATTAAAAGTTGTCATTGGCAAGTACGCATTTGCAGAACATTTCCAATTTGCAGGAACAGATAAGCAACGTATACAAGACTTGCAAAAGATGTTGGACGACCCAGAGATCAATGCGATTTTTTGTATACGGGGAGGTTATGGGACTACACGAATTATTGATAATCTGGACTTTAATAAATTTCAGCAACATCCGAAATGGATCATAGGGTATAGTGACATTACAGCCCTACACCTACACATTCACAATCTGGGTATACAAAGCATCCATGCTACCATGCCATTACTCTTCACCCGTGATTCGGCACAATCACTGCAGACTCTGAAGAGTGCATTAGGCCTGGATAAGACAGGTATGAGAGAGTACCCATTGACTGCCAAACGCAAAGGTACGGCCAATGGGCAGCTTATTGGGGGAAATCTGTCTCTGATGGTTAGTTGTATTGGTACAGCATCAGATGTAGATACAGCTGGAAAAATTCTCTTTCTTGAAGATATAGATGAGTATCTTTATCATATTGATCGTATGATGATACAACTGAAACGGGCAGGTAAATTACGAAATCTGGCTGGATTAATTGTTGGACACTTTACAGCAATGAAAGACAATGAAAAACCTTTCGGTAAAGAGGTCAATGAGATCATATGGGATGCAGTAGAAGAGTATGACTACCCAGTATGCTTTGGTTTCCCAGTTGGACACGAAGCCGAAAACCATGCTCTTGTTTGTGGAAGCACTATTCAATTTACTGTGAAAAACAAACAAGTTAGTTTGCTATCCCCTGTTATTTCATAAAGTCAATTTCATTCAGGAAGCATGTGCTGCATTGGCAGAAGCATTCAGTTTAATGACCAGATCATTCAATGCATCGATCCATGTCTTTCCTGTACCGGATATATGTAATTGTTTCTCCGGGTCATAGACATTCAGGTTTACAGTTGTACGAAATAATCCTTTTTTTTCGTCAAAAAATTTAGCCCCTTCCATCGGTTTGGTAATATTGAAGCCTATTTCTTGCAGAATCTCTAAAAGATTTTTAGGCATCCTGCGCAAAAAGTGCCAGAATTTTTTTTCCTCTGGAATCCCAACAAAAGTAAAATCATTAAAAAGAACAAATGTGTTCTTTTGTGGATAGTAAATAAGATGCATTCTTTCCTAGCTTTTGGTTGGTTTGAGTATGCCTTTTGTTCAATTTTACAGTATCATACTGTCATTATTTATATGAGACTTTCCAAGGCTTTCGAAAAAGTATGTCAAAGATACTTACTTAATTATCGTGAGTATATCAGATGTAAGATATTACAGTTTTTTCTACACGCTAAATGTAATAAATCTCCTACAAGAATTTCCCGAACAAGTATTTTGTATTTAAATGGTAATTATTGGAACCAATACACTTCGTTTTTGTGATTTGAAGTTCTAAAAAGAAACAATAAATCTTTTTTAAGTAACATATTAATAACACCACCAAAAGTATGCCTGTAAGAGCCTGATGTATGAAATACCGAAAGAATGAAGGTGTTTTTTTGCCCTCTATCGATTTTGTTTATTTACTTTCAGTATTGCTTACTTGAAAACCTAACTGTCTATTTCTCCTTCAATTACGCTTTCACCTTTTTGTAGATATTGTTTTTTAGGAAGAAAGTAGGCGTTGTTAGGGAAATAGATTAGATTTGCAACTTGGCTATCTTATAACTATTGATTCTTTGTTCTCAGTGAAAGAGTGCATTGTTGTTATCCCAACCTATAACGAGATTGAAAATATTGAAGAAATCATCAGGGCAGTATTTGTTCTCCCTGTTTTGTTTCATATTCTGATTGTAGATGATGGGTCTCCGGATGGCACAGCACAAAAGGTAAAAGAACTTCAGGATGAGTTTCCTGGTCGGTTATTAATGGAACAAAGACAAGGTAAGTTGGGATTGGGAACAGCCTATATACATGGTTTTGGTTATGCGCTCCAGCATGGTTACCAGTATATTTTTGAGATGGATGCCGACTTTTCTCATAACCCTCAAGATTTGTTAAGACTATATCAGGCTTGTGCGGAAGATGGTTATGATCTTGCTATAGGTTCACGCTATATTACAGGTGTCAATGTGGTTAACTGGCCAATGAGTCGTGTACTTATGTCTTATTGTGCAGGTAAATATGTCCAGTTTATTACTGGAATGCCCATTCGGGATGCTACAGCCGGCTTTAAATGTTATCACCGGAAAGTACTTGAAACCATTAATCTGAATAAGATCCGATTTGTAGGCTATGCGTTTCAGATAGAAATGAAATTTTCAACCTGGAAGTATGGTTTTAGAATAAAGGAAGTACCCATTATTTTTACAGACCGCGCTAAAGGACAATCCAAGATGTCAATCCGGATATTTCGGGAAGCTATTTTTGGAGTGATTCAGATGAAAATTCGAAGCTGGTTTAAGAATTATAATAGTACTGTATAATAAATATACTGATTTATTGTACTATAGTGAGAGTTATTGTGTGAACAAAAACTTTTTCATTTGTTTGTCGTTCAAAGACCCATATAAGTAGTTATCGTGCATATGTCACAAAGTAGTATATCAACCAGTCATTCAGAAGAACCCGAGCAATGGGATATTGAAATAAAAGCCAAACCCAGCGTATGGGATATTGATTTAAAAGAATTGTGGCGATATCGGGATCTATTGGCCCAGTTTGTCAGACGCGATTTTGTAGGAGCCTATAAGCAAACTATTTTGGGTCCGATATGGCACCTTGCTGAACCTCTCGCCACCACCTTAATGTATGCCTTTATTTTTGGCTCTATATTTAAGATGTCGACCAATGGCATGCCCCGTATCTTGTTTTATCTTCCGGGTATAGCTTTATGGACACTGTTCTCCAATACATTGTTAAGTACAGCATCAACTTTTAATGCCAATGCAGGGATTTTTGGTAAGGTATATTTTCCACGTCTTATTGTTCCTGTCAATGTCGCGGTTAACTCACTAATTGCGTTTGGGATGCAGTTAATGCTGTTTATTGTTCTGATTATTATCTACCTGATAAAAGGAACAGATCTTCATATTACCTGGTTGATTATTTTTACTCCCTTTCTTGCGCTATTAACAAGTTTACTAGCTTTGGGGCTAGGCATGTTGCTTGCTTCTATTACCAATAAATACAGAGATTTAAGTAAACTGGTAAATGTAAGTATGCGTTTGCTGATGTTTGCCACACCTATTATCTACCCATTATCTAAGATACCTGAAAGATATCATTGGCTTATTGAACTTAATCCAATGACAAGTATAGTGGAAAGCTTTCGATATATATGGATAGGAGGGAATAGTTCCGCTGTATCTGTTTCTCTGATAGTATACAGCATCTTGTTTATGCTTGTCGTACTTATATTTGGCGCCCTCGTCTTTAATAAGGCTGAAAAAGTTGCCATGGATTTGGTGTAATAGTGTGTTTTTCTCATTTTAGTTACATATTTCAATGTCTGTAGTTGTAAAAGTAGAAAATATTTCCAAGCGCTATCAATTAGGTAAAGCAGGTTCCAGATCTTTAAAGGGAGATTTTCAACGATGGTGGGCTCAGAAGAGAGGAAAGGAAGACCCTTTTTTATCCGTTGCCGAAGCTTCTCAAGTACAAGATGGAGAATTCTTGGCATTAAAAGACGTTAACTTTGAAATTAAACAAGGCGATGCAGTAGGGATTGTGGGAAAAAATGGTGCTGGCAAGTCCACGCTACTCAAAATTCTTTCTCGAATTACATTACCAACTACTGGAAGCATCAAAATAAAAGGTCGAATTGCAAGTTTATTAGAAGTCGGAACAGGATTTAATCCAGATTTGAGTGGGAGAGAAAATGTATATTTAAATGGTGCTATTCTTGGAATGTCAAAGGCAGAAATCACCAAAAAGTTTGATGAAATAGTGAGCTTTTCAGGAATAGAGCGATTCATTGATACTCCTGTCAAACGATATTCTTCAGGTATGTACGTGAGACTAGCATTTTCAGTGGCAGCTCATTTAGATTCTGAAATTTTAATTTTGGATGAAGTTCTTGCAGTAGGAGATTCTGCTTTTCAAAGTAAGTGTATAAATAAAATAACTGAGGTTACACAAGATGGAAGAACAGTTTTGTTTGTGTCACATAGTTTTTCTGCTATTAGATCTTTATGTACATCTGCAATTCTGCTTGAAAAAGGAATTTGTACTTTACAAGGTAGTGTAGAAAATGTTATAACTAAATACATTGATTCAGGCAATATTGCGGTTATCGGTAGAAGTCTTAATTTGCTAAATGTTGTTCGAAGTTCACATGCTCAGCAGTTAATTTTTGACTCTCTTATATTCAATGATAATCCTTTACCATTTGGACAAGAAATTGCATTCACATTAAAACTAAAAACAATAATTGAAAGTGATTTCTCAGATATAGATTTTGGAATAGCAATAAGAGATAAAAATAGTGTTACAATGATCCATTGTAGCAACCGATTCCTCAATATTCATATTGATCATACAGATGATAGAGTAGAATATAAATTCCGTGTACAAAATAACCTACGACCTGGAAATTATAAAATAACTTTATTTTTGCGTAGTAAGGATGTAATTCAGGATTGGCTAACAGATATTGCAATACTGGAAGTACTGGATGGTAATCCTTATAACTTTCCAGATACAAATCAAATTCAGGGATCTACTTTGCCTCTTTTCCATTTAAACATGTTACATCCTAATGAAAAGCTTATTTCTAAAATTAGCTAAGTCGCTATCAAGCAGTTACTTGACTAAGAAGCAGGCCACTACTCTTATCAAAATGCTTGCAAAGAACCATCAGATAGATTTATTACTTCTTGCTTACAATGAAATAGGTATTTTAAAGTATGAAAACGCAGAGGTAAGTGGTGAGAATTTTTTTCTGGAACGTATTGTCAAAAGCAAATTGCAGTCTGAGAAACACCCTGTAGTTTTTGATGTTGGCGCTAATATTGGAAAATATGTTAAAACATTAGCTGATTTTTTTCCAAGTGCAGAAATATATGCATTTGAACCTAATTTTAATACCTATCAAGAATTAAAACAATTTGCTTCTGACAAAATCAAATGTATTAATGCAGGCCTAGGCTCTAAAGAAGAAACACAAAAAATATACACCTATGCTAATCAACAGACTAGCTCTCACGCAACTCTTTATAAAGAAGTTTTAACGGATCTTCATCGACAAAATGAGATCCTCGAATTGGATTTTCAAACACTTACTCTTGATAATTTTTGTAGCGAAAATAATATAGAAAGAATTCATCTATTGAAGATAGATACAGAAGGTCATGAAATGGAAGTTTTAAAGGGCGCCAAACAAATGATTCAAGGTGGAAAGATTGATATGATTCAATTTGAGTTTAATGAGATGAATATCATATCAAGAGTTTTTTTGAAAGATTTTTATGAAGCTCTAACTGATTATACACTTCATCGTATAGATTCAAACCGCCTTATCCCTTTGCCTGTTTATTATTCTCTGAATGAGATTTTCCAGTTTCAGAACTTTGTAGCTATCTACAACAAATAGAATCTTTTTACATGTTTAATACCCCTATCCTATTCCTTGTCTTTAATCGCCCTGACCTTGCCCAACAAGTCTTTGAATGTATTCGACAAATTAAGCCTAAGGAGTTATATATAGCCGCAGATGGCCCTAGAGAGAATAGGGATGATGATGTACTAAAATGTGCCCAAACTCGTGAAATTATAAAACAGGTAGATTGGGAATGCGAAGTACATACATTGTTTCGGGAAAAGAACCTTGGTTGTAAGAAAGCTGTTAGCTCTGCCATTAACTGGTTTTTTGAGAATGTGGAGGCTGGTATCATTCTAGAGGATGATACATTACCAGATTTAAGCTTCTTTACATTTTGTGAGAAGATGCTAAATCGATATAGGGATGATGAGAGAGTAATGATGATTAGTGGATATAATACAAGTGAGAAATGGAAAGCTGAGTTACAATCTTATCATTTTTCTTATTTTGGAGGTATATGGGGTTGGGCAAGTTGGAGAAGAGCATGGCAATATTATGATGTAAATATTTCATCATGGGGTGAGCCAGAAAACAAACAGCTTCTAAAAGAAGCATACTTTTCTCCTGAACAATTTAAGAGCCGAGAAGCTATGTATAATGATCTTTATAATGGAGTTATAGATACATGGGATTTACAATGGACATATTGCCGATTAATGAATTCGGGACTTAGTATTATACCTTCAATTAATCTAGTAAAAAACATTGGGTTTCGTAGTGATGGGACACATACGACTGGTGTTCCGCCTATTTGGGCAACTTATAGTTCCTATTCGCTTTTAAATAATATACATATAAAAAACACAATTCTTGTAGATAAAGAATATGATCGGAATCATTTAAATCTATCTACACCAAAGTCTGACTCATTAATGGATAATAGAAGTTTAAAGAAAAATAGATCTTTATTGAAAAAACTTATAGTTTCTATTATTAAGAAAATCGCAAATTGAAGAAACTAATACTGGTCGATGATTTCATTAAAATTGGATACGCCTATCTCTTTAAGAGTTAAACCTAAAATAATACAGAAGCCAAAACCGGTGAGTCTATCACTTAAAAGAAGAATCATTAGAAAGGTTAAAAAGATACTATCCATAAAAAAGGATGCTGTAGTCCCTATAGCTCAAGATACTACATTATATATAAACGAATATTTTAACAATTCTCATTTTAATGAGAATGTTTATATAAATAGTTACTATGGCGGTGGAATTATAGAGATCGGAGAAAACTGCCTAATTATGGGAGGATTTAACATTGAAGGGCCAAATGGTAAAATTAAGATAGGTACAAGCACATTTATTGGAGGGAATACCCAATTAAATTCTATGAACTCGATTAGTATTGGAAACAATGTTTTAATTGCTGCCAATTGCGTTATTCAAGATCATAACTCTCATAGCACAAATTATCTTGAAAGGCGAAATGATATTAACTTAACAATAAGGCGATTTTTGGGTAACCCTGCAAAAGATAAGAATTTTGACATTATAGCGAATAAAAGTATAGTGATTGAAGATGATGTTTGGATAGGGATGGGGGTATATATTCTGAAAGGGGTAACCATAGGGGCTCGTTCTATCATAGGAGCTGGAAGTGTTGTTACTAAAGATGTTCCAAGTGATACTATATATGCAGGTAATCCTGCTTCTTTTGTAAAGAAACTCAAATAATTTAGTAAATACCAATTTACCTCGAAAGTAGCTAAATCAATGAATATAGCAATTATAACAACAGTAAGGCATAATGTTGGGGATGATTTTATTAGAGAAGGAATTAAACATATATTAAGAAATTTTTATAAAGGCACTCATCTTCATTTTACCCACATTCATAAACACTCTCCTATTACCTCACGGTATGGTTTCGAATGGTTTAGAGATTATAGTAAATCAAAACAGTGGGATGAGAAATTACCCTTACGACGCTGGACACCAGACCGAATACTGATGGCAGACTTAGTGGTTCAGAGTGGTGCTCCTATTTATTGGTGCTGGGAACATCCTGAGGCTCACTGTGTTGACAACGAATGGTATAAGCCATTGATAAAAAGACGCTTTCAGGGAAATAAAAAAGCAAAACTGATTAATCTTGCAGGAGGTACATGCCAGGCATATTATTCAGACGGTAGTGAGTTTTTAAAGTCACAAAGAGATTGTGACTACATCAAAGAGTTCTTCAACCTAAGCACTGTCACAACTTATCGGGATACTCTTTCTCGTAAAGTGGCAAATTTATTAGGACTTGATGCCCCCGTTATTCCCTGTACATCTATTTTTGCAGCTGACGAACATGGCTTAAAGGATTTGGGTACTGACTATGTTGTAGTCAACTATATGTCAGGAGGTGGCCATTTTACAATGGATCAGGAGATTAGCTTTAGTCATTGGGAAAAGGAGTTTAAGAAATTTTATTCTTATCTCAAGACTCGAGAGAATGTGATATTTTCTTGTCATAACCAAAAGGAACTGGATGAAGCCAAGGCATTAGATCCTCAGGCTAAAACATTCTACTCCACTAATTATCTGGATTATATGAAATTATACTCCAAGGCAAAATTTGGTTTTATGAATAGAATACATGCTGCTTATCAATTATCAAGTTATGGAAAGCCTAGTATTATCATTGGCACAGATACAAGAGCATTGATGGCAAATGAAATAGGACTAAAAAGCATGTATGTAGAGGAAATAACAGGTGATTTTCTTATAGATGAATATAACTTCTTTCTTAAAGGTGCAGATAACTTCAAAGAACGTTTTGCAGTAACAAAACAAGCTGCCTTTCAAAGTTATATGGATGTTTTAAGTGTATTAAAGTAATAATACAAACGTGACAAGGAGCATAAAGCAGCAGATTCATAAATTATTAGTAAGTTTTTCTAACTGGCTAAATCAACAACTCGCTCCTAAAAGGCTTCTGGTTGTTCGTTTAGATGCTATTGGAGATTATATCTTATTCAGAAATTTTCTTCAGGTTTTAAAGAATTCCAAAAAGTTCAAAGGTTATTCTATTACACTTCTTGGAAATAGTGTGTGGAAAGATATCGCTGAAAATTTTGATAATGAATATGTTGATAAATTTATATGGGTTGATAAAAATGAATTAAACAGTACGGGTGCATTCTGGTATTTATCCACTATTTTATCAAAAATACGGATACAACAATATAAGATTATTTTACATCCAACGTACTCACGGGAATTCCTGAACGGCGATTTCCTACTAAGTTTAATCGAGGGAGATAAAATAGGATATATAGGAGATTATACAAATATAACCCCTGAAAATAAGGAAATAGGAGATACTTATTATAATAGGTTAATACCTGCAGAGAACTCTATAAAATTTGAATTTTATAGAAACAGCGACTTCTTCTCAACTTTGCTTCAGGAAGATATCACGTTTCAAAAACCTTTCTTTACTCTCGGAAAGATAAAAAAGAAAAATCAGATCATTATTTTTCCAGGAGCAGGAATAAAATTTAGAAGATGGGACGCTTCTAATTTTAAAGAGCTATGTAACCATATTTTAGTCACATATCCTGATACAGAGATTATTTTAGCTGGAGGAGAATCAGATGTGACAATTACAGAAGAGATCATTCAAGATCTGGATTCCATTCGTGTCACTAACTTGGCTGGGCAGAAAAAGTTACATGAATTCATTCATCTTGTTCACCAATCCTTAGTATTGGTATCAAACGAAACAAGTGCAGTTCATATTGCTTCTGCTGTGGACACAAATGTGATCTGTATCTCAAATGGTAATCATTATGGCAGATTTAATCCCTATCCTGTTAGTGTAAATAAAAAGGTAACCACTCTATATCCATATGAAGTAACAAGTGGTAGCCATGAAGAATCCATCAAAAAATATGGAACTGGCTCAGATTTAGATATTAACCTCGTTTCTGTTTCAATGGTTATCAATACTTTAGATTCAATAGTAACCAAGGCTTTACAGGAGGAAGAATTAGAATAGTTTCAACAAAAGAAATAGTAAATGTGTGAAAAATTATATGAGAAGACCTGATAGAAGCAAGTCTTCTCATATAATTTTTGGGTAGGAATGTATTTACAACATAGAATAAATAGTAAAAACAGAATAGTTTATAACTATACATATTGAATGATAAAAGTCAGTTCTTATGTAAAGAGCACACATTTACATAAGAACTGACTTAATTAATCTTATACTATTATGCCATTATTACAAGTCAGCATTATAATTCCAACATACAATGCGGCTGAGCATCTGGAAGAAGCAATTAAAAGTGTTGTAGAACAGACCTATGAAAATAAAGAATTAGTTATAATAGATGGTCAATCAACAGATAACACCTTAGAAATAGTAAAAAAATACGCATCTGACTATACATTTATTCGTTGGATATCAGAACCTGACAAAGGGATTTATGATGCAATGAATAAAGGAATTGATTTTGCAACAGGTGACTGGGTCTATTTTTTAGGTAGTGATGATACATTAAAAGATAACAGGGTTCTGGAAGATGTATTTTCTGATGCAACCCATACTAATAATGATATTATATATGGAGGCATACAATATAAATACAAGAGAACATTGTATGATGGGATATTCACTGTAGATCGGTTGCGATTGCATAATATCAGTCATCAAGCAATTTTCTTTCACAAGCAGGTATTTGCATTACTTGGTACATTTAATAGTAAGTATCCCTTATTGGCAGATTATGAGTTTAATATCAAATGGATAAAAAACCCAAAAATCAGGAATCAATATATATCCCGCATTATCGCTGTATTTGACGAAACAGGTGCAAGTAGTAATCAAGCAGATAAAGATTTTTTAAAAGATAAATATTCTCTCTTTGAACGTTATCTACCAGAAGAATTAACATTGTTGCGCCCTGAGGTTTCTATTTTACTTATTAATACCAACACAGAATTACTACCACATCTTTTTAAGAATATATTTAAACAATCCTATCCATTCTTTGAGATACTCTGTGTTGATCCAATAAATACGTCAAATAGCCAGGCAATTTTCCAACAATATGCCAGCCAAGATACTCGGGTAACGTTACTTTCTGGTGACGAGGAAAAGGGACAAGCATTTCTTTTGAATAAAGCTATTACAGCATCAAAAGGAAAATGGCTATGGATTGTTACACCAGAATTTCATCCGGTAACTACATTTTTGGAGGAGTTATTACCTCATACTGAGCAAGGCGATACCATAGGGTTACTGATGGGTTCCTATCAGGTACAACACTATTCTGCTCGGATTGGTCAATTCCCTGCCTCTTATAAGACAGAAGAAGCTGGACGCTGGACTAACAACTTTTCTCTTTCAGGAGAAGAAGCAGTTAAACAATTATTTCTAACATATAACCCTATTCTAAACAGTGGCGTAGTTCTGATCAATGCCTCTGTTTTAAAAACACTGACTATTCAGATACAAAAGGGAGATTATTGGGATTGGAAATTATATATCTCTATTCTGCAAAAATCTCAGTTAGTCTATATAGCCAGTAATCTCGGCTACTTCCTTTATCCTAAAAAAATTGCGGATAAAAAAGTCAGAATAGCAAAGTTAGAAATAGACTTAGCTGAATATATATCATTCTTTTTTCAGCTACTTGAGGTCTTTCCTGTTCAAAGTTCTCTCATGAAGTTCTTTATAAAGTTGTTTACAACCCGTTGGAACAATGAGCAGAACCAGTCGAAAATTCGTGTTGGGCATATAAAGTTGTTATTCAATGGAATACGCCATTCCAGTAAAAACTATAGAAAGTTTTTATACCGACAGCTTATTTTCAACAAAAAAGAGTTTGCTACTTTTTTTAAGGTAGGAATACAGTCTCTTACTAGTTCAAGTAAGGATCATCCGTCAAACAAACTACAAAAATCAGCTGAAAAAATACCTTATATTGTAAAAATGCCTCAGCAGGTACAAAAACACAGACCGCGGGTATTACACGTTATTGCTAATTTTAGCGTTGGAGGTTCATCACGATTAGTATTAGATATAATCGAAACACTTGAAGACATTTATGAACAAGAAGTAGTAGTACCTGTGTTACCTGACTCTACCGGATATACCGGGCAGGTAATTATGTCATTGGGACTACATCAGAGTTCAGAAATTGATACGTACTTTAAAGAGTTCAGACCCGACCTTATCCATGTACATTATTGGGGCAAAGGAGACTATAAATGGTACGAGTTATTTTTTAAAGCTGCAGAAAAGTTTGCTATACCTGTCATAGAAAATATAAATGTCCCTGTACAACCTTACTTCAGTACTGCCGTTAAGGAGTATGTATATGTAAGTCAATTTGTTCAGGAAAACTATTCCATTCCAACTACAGAAGGAATCGTTATTCATCCAGGCTCTGACTTTTCTTTATTTACGACAGATAAAAGTTCAGTAGATAATAACTGTATTGGAATGGTGTACAGATTGGATAGTGATAAGCTCAATGAAAACTCAATTGATGTTTTTATAAAAGTTGCTCAGAAAAAGCCTGATGTTACCTGTTTAATTGTAGGTGGAGGAGAGTTCTATAATTTGTATAGGAGTAAAGTAGCAAATGCTAAAGTTGAGAAGAATTTTGAATTTACAGGCTATGTAAATTATGATCAGTTGCCTGGGCTTTATGAGAGAATGGGTATATTTGTTGCACCTGTTTGGGATGAAAGCTTCGGACAAGTTAGTCCATTTGCAATGCACATGGGGCTACCTATTGCAGGATATAAAGTAGGGGCATTAGCTGAGATTATCGGTGATGAGAGCCTGCTTGTTTCATCAGGTGATAGTAATCAACTGGCAGATCTGATTGTAAACTTATTAGATAATAAAGAAAGTAGATTAACCATTGCAAAATATAATAAGGATAGAGCACAGAAGTATTTTTCTGTAGAAGCAATGGTTAATAGCTATGCAAACTTATATAAGAAGAAATTAGAAAGATAACAGACCACTAAATTGATAGAAGAGATTAAAGTACATGAAACATTGTTGTATTATTGGAGGAACAGGTTTTATAGGCAGGCATCTTGTTGATGTATTACTAAAGTCTGGTCGTAAAATTACAGTGATAGGAAGAGCTGCACAACCTGTCGAATCACTTCCGGAATCGGTTCAATATATACAAAACCGTGTGAATGATGAAGAATGGCTTACGAATGTTTTGGAAGAAGTAGATGAAATTGTAGATCTGGCCTATTCAACTACTCCGCAAACCAGCTTTGTAAATCCTGTTAATGATATTCTTAGTAACTTACCTGGAACTGTACAATTATTTGCCATTGCCTCCAAACTCTCCATTCGTAAATTTATCTGGGTATCATCTGGCGGTACAGTATATGGGAATGTGGATCAAACTCCTATAACAGAAAATTTTCTTACCAATCCGGTCTCTCCTTATGGGATTACGAAATTGGCTATTGAAAAATATGCCCGCATGTATTTTGAGTTAGCTGGTTTACCTATAGTGTGTGTTCGTCCTGCCAATGCATATGGAGAAGGACAACAACCTTTTCGGGGTCAGGGATTTGTAGCTACAGCCATTGCTACTATTCTCAACAGACAATCCATTTCTATTTTTGGAGAAGATGGTACTATAAGAGATTACATTCATGTAGCTGATATTGCTCTTGCAATAGAAGCGGCGTTAGATCGGGGTATTTCAGGTGAGGTATACAATATTGGGACTGGTATTGGCAAAACTAACCGACAGGTAATAGACACCATACGAAAATATGCAAACGATATACCCATAGAAATAAACACACTCCCTGCCCGTAAGTTTGATGTTGCCTCTAATATTTTAGATTATAGTAAATTGCATCATCAAACGGGATGGAAACCGGAAGTCTCGTTTGAAAAAGGAATAGAAAGAACCTGGGAATGGTTCGTCAAACAACCTAAATTTGCATGAAACATATTTTGTTTGTAAGCCACGATGCTTCCAGAACAGGAGCACCTGTGCTCTTGTTGCATTTTTTAAAATGGTTTAAGAAAAATACTACCTACCCTTTTGTAGTCTTACTTCGCCAAGATGGGGTACTCAGAGAGGAATTTGAGAAGTTAGCGCCAGTAATGGTATATCAACCTAGACTTAAGTTTAAAGCTACTTTTTTTAATAAATTCAAATCCCGCTTTTTTACCGGCAATGAAAAAAAAGATCCGGTTAGGCATTTCCTTTCTCAATATGACATTGGATTAATATTCTCTAATACGCTTACAAATGGTAAGGTACTTCAGGATATAGAGTATTTGCAGGTTCCTGTTATTTCTTATATTCATGAGTTAAAGTATACCTTATCTGTTGAATATGCGGGACCCTATTTAGATTATTCTGTTAAAAAAACCGACTTCTTCTTAGCAGGATCAAAAGCTGTGCAAAATAATTTGATCAATAGTTACCAGATATCCTCAGAGAAAACAAAAGTTATATATTCATTTTTACCTCCTGATTTTTTTACTAAGAGTTCTCCTGATTTTAATAAAGATGCGTTTAAAAAATCTCTAGGATTAGACTCAGATACACTGGTGGTAGGTGGTATTGGGGCAGGAGCATGGAGAAAAGGAATAGACTTATTTATTCTGTTAGCCAAAGTATTACTTACTAATTATCCTACTACAAAATACCACTTTATCTGGATCGGTGTAGGAGCCCAACCAAATGAACAGCAAATGCTGGCCTATGACATTGAAAAGGCAGGACTTGTAAATCATATCCAACTCTTACCCAGTACGCCAGAGTATTCAAAATATTTGCAGGTGTTTGATGTTTTTGTTTTATCATCACGTGAAGATCCCTATCCGTTAGTAGTTCTTGAAGCAGCCTTACTGGAAAAGGCCATTATCTGTTTTGAAGGTGCCGGTGGAACTCCAGAATTTGTGAAAGAGGATGCAGGTATACAAGTACCTTATTTAGACATAACTGGCATGGCAACTGCAATTCACAAACTACAACAAAATACCGAGTTTCGGGTTCAGTTAGGCCGAGTAGCAAAAGATCGTGTTAGTCAAATGCATGACGTTGAAGTTGCTGCACCAGATGTGGTAAGTGTTATTAAGAATTTTTTATAGGATATATAAAGCTTTATTTCATGGTTTTTTCATCACCGTTGTTCTTGTTTCTATTCCTGCCGATTACATTACTGTTAACCTATCTTACCCCAGCCCAATATAGAAATATTCCACTTCTCCTTGCCAGCTTACTGTTTTATGTTTGGGGAGAAAGTGAATATTCCATGGTAATGATTTTCTCTGCAGGAATGAACTATCTCTTTGGACGTCTTATCGAACGTAATTGGGGGAATTCAATGAGCAATTTTATATTCTTGTTTACCGGTGAAACAGTCTTAATGTTAGTTACAGGTCTTATATTCACGACTCCTATCAGACGTTACCTGGAAGACAAAATTGCTAACTATTCTTTATCATTAACCTGGCAGCAGGTATACAATGTTGTGTATACAGTTAGTTTATTCGCAAGTTTTACTTTAGCCATTATGTATCTCGCGGCTAATACCTATAATCCGTTTATTTACTTTCGATTCTAACAGTTTACAAGCAGAACATATGCTCATTCGTTCACGTATAATGCATATTATTTGGGTAGCCCTGTTTCTTCTTCTGATTTCACTTCCTCTTCTAGATTCTTATATAGGAATATTGGGCAGAAATGAAAATACAGAAAACCGACAACTGGCAACAGCACCCAAATTAAAGTGGAGAAAACCCTTTGAATTTTTCAGACCTTTTGAAACATACTTCAATGAAAATTTTCAAGGAAGAAGTATCCTGATTAAAGGGTATTCTCAATGGAAATGGAATTGGCTACGCTCATCCCCATTCCCTAATAAAGCCATTATTGGTAAATCCGGCTGGCTTTTCTTAGGAGATAGAAATGAAAATGTTTTAAAAGAATACCGCCATCTAAAACCTTACACAAAAGAAGAACTCCAAAAGATATATAGTAGAATAAGAGAAAATCAACAATGGCTAGCTAGTAAAGGTATTAAATACTATGTAGTTATTGCACCAAACAGCCATAGTATCTATCCGGAGTTCCTACCTGATAACGTTGTAAAAGCACATAAGGGATCTTATATAAATAGTATTGGTAAGTACCTGGCACAATACCCTGACATTAACTTCATTGACTTAAAAGATACTCTATTAACAGTGAAGAAGCAACAAAACAAGCTTTTGTATTATAAGACGGATACTCACTGGAATCAGTATGGAGCATTTATTGGATATACATACATTATAAATCAAATTAGAAAAGATTTTCCTGCTATCATCCCCCTTTCATTATCACAATATAAATGGAGAGAACATGGTTTTAGTGGTGATCTGAGTATGATGCTTAACCTTGAAACTGATTTTAATGAAACAGTACAGGAACTCTATCCTGGTTTTCCTCTAAAAGCGGTAGATGCAAAGCGTAATTTACCTATTCCTTCTGATTATACTTGGGATAAAACACAGTATCTTTTGAGTCGTTGTACTGAAAATCTCAATCTACCTAAAGCAGTTATATATCGAGATAGCTTCTCGGGATCACTTATTCCTTATTTTAGTGAGAATTTTAGTGAAAGCTTATTCATATGGGAAAAGAAAATACGCAAAGAAGTAATTGAGCAAGAAAAGCCAGATATTGTTATTCATGAAATAGTAGAGCGTTTAGTAGATGATGCCTTTCTAAATTAAGGTTTCTCTTACTGAAACGGGTCTTGAACAAATACTAAAGAACTTAGTCTAATTATCTTAGGAAAATTAAAAATGAGAATTGCTTTTATTTCTACTATGAAGGGGTTTGCCTGGGGAGGTAGTGAAGTACTCTGGTCTAAAACAGCTGAATTGGCATTAAAAAATAACCATAGTGTCCTTATATCCATATTTGACTGGGGTACATTACATCCAACTGTACAAAACCTGCAGATGAGAGGAGCCTCAGTTCATGTACGCCCCCGGGAAACAAAAGCAAAAAGACTTCGATTCTATCAACGTTGGCTAAAAATACTAAAGCAAAAAATACTGCCAAAAAAGCCAGAACACCCATACCAGCATGTCAAAGATTTTAACCCAGACATTATATGTGTAAGCCAAGGATATACATTTGAAGTTTTTTATGAGCAAAAGGCTTTACTTGATCTTTTACTCACACATTCTTATCCTTATCAGTTAATTAGTTTATTTGGATTTGAACATGGCATGCTTCCTTATAATTCTCTTAGCAAGGCTCAGAATTTATTCACAAAAGCAACAAATGTATTTTTTGTAGCAGAACGCAACTTGCAATCAGCAGAAAGACAACTAGCCTTACAGCTCCGAAACTCACAGGTTATCTCTGTGCCTAGTAGTACTTCTGCCTATTCTATTGTAGAGTATCCACGTATTTCAACTGTGACATTTGCCTGTGCAGCCAGGCTAGATTGTAATTTTAAAGGACAAGATATTCTACTTCAGATCTTAGCCAGTGATACATGGAAACAACGTAACTGGATTTTAAATATATATGGAACAGGTCCAGATGAAGGTTATTTAAAGGATCTATGCCGATTATATAATATAGAAGATAAAGTAAAGTTTAGAGGATTTGAAAGCGATGTTAGAAAAATATGGGAAGAAAACCAGATTTTACTAATGCCATCTCATGGAGAAGGCACTCCAATTGTTTTGGTCGAAGCAATGTTATGTGGAAGAACAGTTCTAGCTACTGATGTTGGAGGAAACAGTGAAGTTATCATAAATAATTACACAGGTTTCCTTGCAGATGTAGCAAGTGTTAACTCTTTTGGGCGAACTCTTGAAGAAGCATGGCAACAAAAGGATAAATGGATGGAAATGGGGATTGCCGCACATACAGAAGCGAAAAAGAAAATAGATCCATTCCCGGAAGAGAAATTGTTAAATTATCTGACAGCTACGATAAGATAATAAGTAGCGTAGCTGTCAGATTTGTATTTGGAGAGTAACAATCTTTATGGAATAACAAACTGATTAGGTATTTTATTACTTATATATAGTTGAGAATTGAAAGAGTACAGAATAGCATTCAAAATGCCATAACATTGTTTGTTACTTGCTAACATTGGACCTTCAATCGATAAACAATGAGAACATATTTTGTGTATTAAAATGGATGGAATCAGTATAATCATATGCTGTTATAACAGTGTAACCCGAATAAGTCCTACATTACAACATTTAGCATCTCAGCGTACCTGTAATCAACTGAGTTGGGAAGTACTATTAATTGATAATGCATCAACAGATAATACAGCTCAAACAGCTATTCAGTTATGGGAATCATTTAATTCGAAAATACCTTTACGAATTATTAATGAACCAAGACCTGGCTTGAGCTTTGCCAGAGAGACGGGTTTACAGGATTCACACTATAATATTGCTATTTTTGTAGATGATGATAACTGGTTAAAAGAAGATTACATACAGATCGCTTATAACACTATTAACGCTAATAAGGGTATTGGCATTCTGGGAGGAAGAGTAGAGGCTGCTTGTGAGATTGAACCTCCTGCCTGGTTTGAGAAAAGCAAAGCACATTACGTAATTGGTGAGCCTTATTCACAAACAGGCGATGTTACAGAAGATCGTGCTACTATTTATGGAGCCGGTATGGTTATTAATAAGGCTGCCTGGAAAAAATTGAAGGCTAGTGGTTATAAAAGTCAACTTTCTGACCGAAAAGGGAGCCAGCTAAGTTCAGGAGGAGATGTGGAATTATGCTTTGCATTAAAAATGCTTGGTTATAGAATCTATTACCATAAAGATCTGGTATTAAAACATTTTTTACCTAAAGCTCGCCTCTCCTGGAATTATCTGGAGAAGCTTTTTCCAGGATTTGCCCTGGCTGAAATTTATCTGAATTGCTTTCAGTATTTTTACAGTAATTCCTATTCAGAAGATAACTATAAACATACTATCTACAAAGAATTCAGAAAAAAGGTTTGTGATAAGTTATTCAACCAAAAACGGAACCTGGTATACCTATATCTAAAAGGTGTTCCGGAAGGGAATCGTCATTTTCTGTATTTGAAGTTTTATGTTGTTCAGTTGAAGTTTCTTATGCTGCATAAGAAAACATTCTATGCTTATCTAAACTATTTAAATTCTTTTAAAAAGCAAATCAGTGAATCTACAGGCAGATAAAAACTATCGGACAATTATTCCTCCACTCTTAACAGATTCAGAAAGACCGCTGTGGTCAGTAATGATACCTACTTATAATTGTGCTGATTATTTAAGAGAAACACTACAAGCAGTATTAAGCCAAGATCCAGGACCACACAAAATGCAAATCGAAGTGGTAGATGATTGCTCTACCAAAGATGATCCGGAAAAAGTAGTAAATGAATTAGGAAAAGGAAGAGTAAGTTTTTTCCGACAGCCTCAAAATGTTGGACATACAAAGAATTTTGATACATGCTTAAGCCGTTCCAGAGGTCAGCTAGTTCACCTTTTGCATGGAGATGATCGGGTCCGAAATGGATTCTATGAAAAAATAGGAAAATTATTTCTGGATTATGAAGAGATAGGCGCTGCTTTTTGTCGCCATATATTCATGGATGAGAATAGCCATTGGCAACTACTTTCACCATTGGAAAGCCCCAAGCCTGGTATTCTTGATGGCTGGTTTGAGAAAATTGCCATCAAGCAGCGAATCCTTACTCCTTCTATAGTTGTAAAACGTGAAGTATATGAACAATTAGGTAGTTTTGATCACCGCTTGTCATGGGCTGAAGATTGGGAAATGTGGGCTCGTATAGCGGCTTATTATCCCATAGCCTACGAACCAGAGCCATTAGCTGAATATCGTTCGCACTCCACTTCCAATACTGGTCGATACATACGAACAGCAGAAAACCTGCGCGACCTGAAAAGGGCTTCTTATATTATTAATAGTTATGTCAAAGACTCTCATAAGAAAGACCTTTTACAGAGATCTTTTCAGAAACATACAGACTATGGCATACAGACTTTAAAGCAGTTTTATCTATCAGGAGATAAAGAAGGGGCAATGGCACAATGGAAAGAAGTATGGCAACTTAGTAAAAGTCCATACATATTGTGGCTAGGATTAATCTACTGGTTAAAGTTCTTAAAAAGAGGAAAATGATAGATAAGTCAACCTATCTGTTGATAACCAAGACATAATTGTCCTTGTAAAAAATCCAGCTTTCGGCTACCTTCGTTGTCAGAATTTTATTCTCGTTTTTTATGCAACAGTATCATGATTTGATGCGTCATATTTTGGAGCATGGCGCCCGTAAGGAAGATCGTACCGGCACAGGTACACTTAGTGTTTTTGGTTATCAGATGCGGTTTGATCTGAATGAGGGATTTCCTTTGGTGACAACCAAAAAAGTTCATATGAAGTCTGTGGTCTATGAACTGCTGTGGTTTCTGAAAGGTGATACCAATATCAAATATCTAAAAGATAATGGAGTGAGTATCTGGGATGAATGGGCAGATGCCAATGGAGAGTTAGGACCTGTATATGGAAAACAATGGCGTAGCTGGGAATCTGCAGATGGCAAAGTAATTGACCAAATCTCAGATGTTATAGCACAGATTAAGAAGAATCCTGATTCACGACGTCTGATTGTAAGCGCATGGAATGTTGGCGAGATTAGCCAGATGGCATTGATGCCATGTCATGCCCTTTTCCAGTTTTATGTAGCCAATGGAAAGTTGTCTTGTCAGCTATACCAACGCAGTGCTGATGTGTTTCTGGGAGTTCCTTTTAATATCGCTTCTTATGCTTTGCTTACCCATATGATTGCACAGGCTTGTAATCTACAGGTAGGTGACTTTATCTGGACAGGTGGAGATACTCATTTGTATCTGAATCATTTAGAACAGGTAGAGCTACAGTTGTCCCGGGATATCCGACCTTTACCTACACTAAAGATCAATCCGGATGTGAAAGATATCTTTGCCTTTAACTATGAAGATATTATTGTTGAAAACTATAATCCACATCCTGGTATAAAGGCTCCAGTAGCAGTATAACAAGATTCTTTTTAGCATACTCACAGTCTGCATTTATAAAACAAACCATTCTTGACCAGAAAATATCTTCTTGCTATAGCAGGCATTGTCATTGTGGGAATTGTTGGATTTGGAGCTTACCAGTGGTGGCTTAGTCGTCAACTTTCTCCTGCGTGGGTTGCAGTGCCTATACATTCGCTACTCGTTGTTGAAGCAGATAATCCTTTGAATGTAGTTTCAGACTGGAAGAAAAATGATATAGGGCAGCAAATACAATCGCTTCCCTATTTTCAAACACTTCTTTCCCGTTTGAATACACTGCAGAAATATCCAGAAAGTAAAAACATTCTTCTAAAGAAGAAGATTCTTATATCGTTACATGTAACAACCCGTAACGAATTTGATTACGTTTTTTATATTCCCTTAAGTGATCGGGAAAAAGAAAGTACACAAAAACTAATCCAGCAATTTCGTTCTAACACTGGCTTTCGGACAGATACAAGGACTTTTGGTGACTATCAGATCACAGACATTACCGATCAATCTTCCCGGCAATCATTCTCTTTCATCTTTACAGATGATTTATTGATTGGCAGTTACACTTCTTTTCTGGTAGAAGATGTGATACGTAAACTCAATGAAGGAACAGTTAATAGGGACACACAATGGAATAACTGGAATAAGGTTGCATTAATGTCTAAAGGTCCATTACAGGTATATGCAAATCTATCTGTTACACCAAGGTTTGTGCAGCTATTTACCAACTATTCATCTGATGCAGGCTTCCTCCCTACATTGGGTCTGTTTGCAAACCTGGAGTTGACTCAGGATAAAAATAGTATTCACTTAAAAGGAAATACTCATCTCAATCCAAAAAGTAATCAAATCAATTATTTAACAATGTTTCAGGAGCAGGAAGCTCAACCTGTGTCCTGTTTGTCCATGATTCCCAATCAAACAGCGATACTGTATCACTGGACTTTTAGCAAGCCTCAGCTTTATTTTAAGAAACACTACCAATACGATTCCTTGTATCATTCTATCTCTCGTCCCAGGTATTTTTCATGGGTAGCAAACGAAATGGCGTTAGCCATTGTGGAGACAACAGGGAGTCAACCAGATCGTCTCCTTTGTGTACGAACTAACGATGTATCCAATGCCGCTAAACAGCTTAGAGAGGTTGCGATACAATATGATGAGGGGAATGAAAAATCTTCTTATCAGGAAAAATACAAAGGTGCGGCTATTCATCAAATATATAAACCGGAATTTCCTTCAAGTGTATTTGGCAATGAAGTTAATGGCTTCTCTCAATGCTTTTATATCATTATTAACCAGTATGTTGTATTTGGCAACTCTGTACAAAGCCTTAAAAACTTACTAGATATACGAGAAACTGGAGACGTGTGGAGTCAGTCAGCAATCAAACGCAATTTATTTAAAAGTGAACATTCAGCACATTTCACTATTCAGATAGATGTAAGCCATGCATGGTCATTATTTTACCAAAAGGCAGCTCCTCACTGGCAACAGATTATGCAACAATACAGCAGTTCACTAAAAGATTTCGAACATCTGACAATGGGGTTTTATAGTGAACAAAGTAATACTTTTGAAACAGAAATAACAGCACATTATCGCAGTAAGCCTATTGCGTCATCTGTCGCCAATACATTTTTTGTTTCCTGGAAAACGAAAGCTGACACCCTACTTAGAATGTCACCAATATTGGTGCGCAGTCACATAAACCACAGTAGAGAAGTAATATTACAAGATGCCGCAAACCGAATGTATCTTGTTAATCAATCGGGTCAAATCTTGTGGCGTAAATGGATGGATAGTCCGATACAATCGGAAATCTATCAGATAGATTATCTTAAAAATAATAAGCTGCAATATCTGTTTACCACAAATCACCAATTGCATATACTGGATCGTAATGGATCGCCAGTAGCTCCATTCCCAATAAAAATACCTGCCACCACCAATCTCCATACGTTATCTATGGTAGACTATGATGGAAATAAAGAGTATAGGTTTCTGGTATCTGACATGTTAGGGAACCTGTACATGTATGATAAAGCCGGAGCTATTTTAGAAGGGTGGAACCCACTTCATACAGGATATCGATTAGAGTGTACACCTCAGCATGTACGCATTCAGGACAAAGACTATTTTGTGATTTTGCAAGCCAATGGAAAGCTCACGTTGCTTAATCGCCGTGGACAAGTCTATCCGGGCTTCCCTGTAGACCTTAAAGCGCGTACAGAAAGTCGTTTTTTAGTGGAAACAGGATTATCCCCCGAGCAAACCCATATTGTTATTGTTACCAAAGAAGGAGAGATTATTTATACAGACTTTACCGGTAAAATCACAACACGTAAGCAATTATATCATACGTCAGGCAACAATGTATTTCGTATGTGCCTAGAACCCAAGCATAAGGACTGGGTTATTGCCAGACTTGAAAATCGCACTATTGCTATTCTGGATAAAGAAGGACAGTCACTTTTTGAAACAGCAGCGAATCTCTCAGATAACAATGAAATTCAGTATTATAACTTTGGAGCAGGTTTACGCATTGTAGCTATAACAAACCCTGTTGCTAAAAGTACCACACTTTATACTATTACAGGAAGTGTTATCGGAAAAACACCTATTCACAGCAGTAGCCCTATTGCAGCTGTGTATGTAGATGCATATGATAAGTTATTAGTCTATCATACAATTGATAGGCAAATTGAGGTATTATCGGCAAAAATCAAATAATGTCGAAAATTACTTCTTTAACAGAAGCAGCTATTAGAAACAAAAAAGCTTCCTGTACAAGGAAGCTTTTTTGTTTGAGCGAATATATATTATTCAGCACCTTTTCCACGAAGGCCTCTTGGGATCTCGATAGAAGCAACCGGGTTAGAAGGAGAATTCAGAATAACAAAGTTTTCTGCTTTTACGTCGCCAACTTTGATAGACTTACCTAGATCCAGTCCTGATACATCTACAGTTACATAGTCAGGCATATCTTTAGGTAGTGCGCTAACAGTAAGTTTACGCAGTTTTGAAATCAATTTCCCCCCTTTCGTCACACCTACCGCTGTTCCTTGTAAATGAACTGGAATATTCATTTTTACAGGTTTATTTTCATCCAACTCCAGAAAATCAACGTGTAAGATCATTTCATTTACTGGGTGAAACTGTGCATCCTGTACAATCGCTTTGTAATGTGTTCCTTCAATGTTCAGATCTACCTGATGAACTTCTGGAGTATACAACAGGTCACGGAAAAGAATCATTGGAACGGAAAAGTGAACTTGCTGCTTTCCACCATATAGTACACAAGGTACCTGGCTCAATGTGCGCAGCTCTTTCGCTGTTTTCTTTCCGAGATTTGCTCTGTTATACCCTATAACCTCGATTGTTTTCATAAAATAAATAGATTAAGTGAAATAAATAAAATATAAACTATACTTGTAAAAATAAAGTACTAATTGACTCATGATCATGTACATTACGAATAGCTTTTGCAAAAAGCTCAGCTACAGTAAGGACTTTGATCTTTGGAGATTCCTGCTTCAGTGGAATAGTATCTGTTACAACCAATTCTTCCAGTACAGAATTATTGATCGTTTCATAGGCGCTTCCAGACAAAATAGGGTGTGTGGTAATAGCACGCACGGATTTTGCACCTTTTTCCATAATGATCTTAGCTGCTTTGGTGATAGTACCTGCCGTATCTACCAGATCATCAATCAAAACAACATTAGCACCTTCTACATCACCAATAACCTGCATCGAAGCAATCTCATTGGCACGCTTTCGATGTTTATCACAAACCACAATATCAGCGCCAAAATACTTAGCGAATGCTCTTGCCCGACTCACCCCACCAACATCTGGTGAAGCAATAATCAGATTATCAAGTTTCAAACTTCTGAAATAGGGAACAAAAACAGCTGATCCATCCAGGTGGTCTACAGGAAAATCAAAGAATCCCTGAATCTGACCCGCATGAAGATCACAAGCCATAAGCCGACTTGCTCCAGCTGCCGAGAGAAGGTTTGCAACCAGCTTGGCAGCAATGGCAACTCTGGGCTTATCTTTTCTATCCTGACGAGCATATCCAAAATACGGAACTACTACAGTTACATATTTTGCTGAAGCACGTTTAGCCGCATCAATCATCAGAAGTAACTCCATCAGATTGTCTGCAGGTGGAAATGTTGATTGAATCAGAAACACATCACATCCTCTTACTGATTCTTCGAAATAAGGCGACATTTCGCCATCGCTGAATTGCTGTAAAGTAACGGTTCCCAAAGGCTTCCCGTAATAATACGCAATCTTCTCTGCCAGATATCGCGATGCGGTACCCGAAAATAACTTGACTGAATAAGACGATGCCATAATAAAAGGAAGGCGTAGGTAGCAGAAGCTTTGAAAATTGAGGGGGCAAAATTATAGGTTTCGTTACAAGGAAACAAATGAAATGCTTAAAATTTCATACAAGCTATCTCGTTTTCTTCCTAAAAGGCAGTATTTTGGGACATGATAGAAATATGGTAGGCTACAACTACATTTTATCCGTTGAAAAATGTAGTTTTCGGCATCATTCAGACCATTCCTAAAAAATGCATTTATCCTGTTCTGGACAGATGCAACAACCAGTATTTATCTATGGCTCTAAACTTTCGCCCTACTTATCTCAATACTCAATCTATTGATACATTCATTCAGACTGCTCTTCAAGAAGATATCGGAGATGGAGACCACTCTACACTAGCAGCAGTTCCAGCTGATGCCCAGCGTCAGGCCAGACTCATTATTAAAGATACGGGTATGATGGCAGGAATGGAACTGGCGTCTTACATTTTTTATGCAGTTGATCCTGCACTCCAGGTAACAACCCTGATTGAAGATGGCTCTATGATAAAATATGGAGACATTGGACTTACTGTTACAGGCAAGGCTCAGTCTATCCTGCAGGCAGAGAGACTTGTATTAAACTGTATGCAACGTATGAGTGGTATTGCTACCTATACACATCAATTAGTACAGTTGATTTCGCATACCAAAGCCAAACTCCTGGATACCCGAAAAACAACGCCGAACTTCCGGCTTATGGAAAAATGGGCTGTAGCTATTGGAGGTGGATTAAACCACAGGTTTGGTCTATTTGATATGATTATCTTAAAAGATAATCACATAGATTATGCAGGAGGAGTAACTCAAGCTATACAGGCAACCCATCAATACTTGAAAGAGAAAGGAAAAAAACTCAATATTGTTGTGGAAACCCGCAATCTAAAGGAAGTAGAAGAGGTATTGCAAATCGGTGACATAACCCGAATCATGCTAGACAATATGCCTCCGGATCGCATGCGGGAAGCCATTGCTTTAATTGATGGGCGCTTTCCCACAGAAGCCTCTGGCGGGATTACGGAAGAGACAATAGCAGCCGTAGCAGAAAGTGGAGTAGACTATATATCTGTTGGTGCACTAACACACTCTGTTAAAAGTCTGGATATCAGTTTGAAAGCCTTCTAAATAAAAAGCCGATGCATGGCATCGGCTCCGATATATACTTCTATATGTAATTAGTCTTTTATTTACGTCCAGTTGTATCTGTTTTCTGAACAGGGGCTTTACGTGTGTTAGTGCTATCTCTTCTTTCTTTCTTCTCCATCTTTTTATCTTTTTTATTGCCGGAAGGAGTTGTTTGAGAAGGCGTAGTTTGAGAAGGCGTAGTTTGAGAAGGTGTTGTTTGGGCAAATCCGCTAAAAGTTACACCTACTGCAATAATTACAGCTAAAATCCAATTCTTTTTCATGAGTTGCAAGGTTTTGTAGTCTAAAAATTAAACAATATAAAATAGCTGATTGCAAGTATTTGACTATCAGTATATTATATTCTACGATACTACTCCTGTAAGGTTTCTCTACTTGGATATTTTTTCTATGGTATCCTATCTGCATGCATGGTTAATATGCTGATTATTAATGATTTATCTGTTTAAAAAATATTTAAAATTCTTCTCTCTCAACGGTTTCATTTCTATAATTACTTATCTACCTTTGTATTCCTGATTGGGGAAAAGTGTAGAAACTATTTTAATTCATACTATTTCATAGTGAAGACATATAAAGTATACATTTTTTTATCATTCTTGTCATTATACAATTTTAGATAAAAAGGCAAAATCACCATATATACATCTAATAATCAACCAATTAAAAAATACACTATATTGCATATTTATTAATTTTTACCATATATGGCACGTAATCCAAATCAGTTTTTCCGTAATCCAATGATGCAACAGCAGGCTGTACCTGTACCTGGCGCGAAGACGAAAAAGTATCAGATGGATAAAAAAGTATATGTACGCCTTGGAATGACACATCTCCTTAAAACTCAGTGGTACTGGGTGTTTGTGCCTGTTGGAATTATTGTTTTAAACATTATTCTCAATGTAACAAAGGTGTATACCAACTGGTGGATCTATCTTATTGCGTTTCTGGTAGCATTGGGTTATGTTTTGTTCTGGGCCATTCAATTTACTGGCATCTCTCAGCTTGAACAATACAAAGTGATGTTTGATAAATTTTCTTATGACATCAATACCAAGCAGATCAATGCCATGATTAATGCCAAAGAAGGAATGCAGATTGGCTGGGATATGGTAAAAGATGTTTACAAAGAGAAAGATGCCTATACACTGGTATTATCCCGTGGACAATTTATCCACCTTCCTTTCAACATTTTTAACTCAGACAACGATCTTAAATTTTTTGAACGAATACTCCGACAAAAAAATCTGATCAAATAATAAACAAAGCCCCGCAATACCAGATCTGTTGCGGGGCTTTGTTTTGGGAAACTTTTTTCGATTAACCTTTTATAAAATCTGGTTTAAAGGCATTAAAAGTTAATTTGCTTTGTACATTTGCGCCACTGTCTGAGCTTTGTATAAGCGCTCTCCGCTTACTATAGACTCATTCTCAAAACATCTGGTTATCTTATTCTTCATTTTAATTCTTACTTACGAAGCATGGATTATAGAATTGAAAAAGATACGATGGGCGAAGTAAAAGTACCTTCCCACGTATATTGGGGTGCACAAACCCAACGTTCCATTGAAAATTTCAAAATAGCTCAGGATATTAATAAGATGCCTCGTGAGATTATCCAGGCATTTGCGTATCTGAAAAAGGCAGCGGCATTAACAAACCTGGATGCAGGTGTACTACCAAAAGAAAAATGTGATCTGATCGGTAAAGCATGTGATGAAGTGCTGGCAGGTAAATTAGATGACCAGTTTCCATTGGTTGTATGGCAGACTGGTTCTGGTACACAATCTAACATGAACGTAAATGAGGTTGTTGCGTATCGGGCTCACGTTATCAATGGAGGAAGCCTTACAGATGAGAAGAAAGCACTGCATCCCAATGATGATGTCAATAAATCCCAGTCTTCTAATGATACATTTCCAACTGCAATGCACATTGCAGCCTACAAAATGTTGATTGAAGTAACTATCCCCGGTATAGAGAAACTTCGCAATACGCTAGCTGCCAAAGCGCAAAAATTCATGAAAGTAGTAAAGATCGGACGTACTCACTTCATGGATGCAACACCGTTAACACTGGGACAGGAGTTTTCAGGTTATGTATCCCAGCTGGATCATGGCTTGAAAGCCATTAAAAACACATTGGCTCACCTATCTGAACTGGCATTGGGTGGTACCGCTGTTGGTACAGGGATCAATACTCCTCCAAATTATTCAGAGAATGTAGCCAAACATATTGCAAGCCTTACGGGTCTTCCATTTATTACTGCTGAAAATAAATTTGAAGCACTGGCAGCTCATGATGCAATTGTAGAGGCTCATGGCGCATTGAAAACAGTGGCTGTAAGTCTGATGAAGATCGGTAATGACATCCGTATGTTGTCATCAGGTCCACGTGCAGGGATAGGTGAGATCTTTATTCCTGATAATGAACCGGGTTCTTCTATCATGCCAGGTAAAGTAAATCCAACACAGTGTGAAGCGATGACAATGGTTGCTGCTCAGGTATTAGGTAATGATGTTGCGATCAATATTGGCGGATCTAATGGTCACTTTGAACTGAACGTGTTCAAACCTGTTATGATCTATAACTTCCTGCATTCAGCCCGTTTGATTGGAGATGTATGTGTATCCTTTAACGATAAGTGTGCAGAAGGAATTGAGCCACTGGAAGCCAACATTCGCAAGCACGTAGAAAGCTCACTAATGCTTGTAACTGCCCTCAATACAAAAATTGGTTACTACAAAGCTGCTGAGATTGCCCAAACTGCTCACAAAGAAGGCAAAACGTTGAAAGAGACGGCATTAAAACTTGGCTATCTGACTGAAGCAGAATTTGATGAATGGGTAAAACCTGAAGATATGGTAGGTAAGATCTAATTCGTTTACATAAAAATACCCCGAGAGTTTATCTGTCGGGGTATTTTTTAATAATTCAACCGTTATTGTACTTGTATCAGTGGTCCCGAAACTGCTGGCGTCGTCCTCCCATATTGTCAATGCGTTCCCTACGCTGTTCCCGCCATTCTCGGATAATCTTTCTTCGAAAGTCAATCTCTCCTTTATAAAACATAGCTACCTGACGGCTACTAAGGATTTTCAGAAATTTGTCTACCTGACGTCTCATAGTATCAACTTCTTTTTGTCTCAGTTCAATTAACTGCTTCAATACATTTTTGATTTCTTCTTCACTCGAACCTGACTTGATACTGTTTCTTGCTTGTAATGCAAGTTGTTGACTCTGCTCTTTTTCTTTTTCAAACTCATTGTAAACCGGCCAAAATTGTTTTGCCTGTTCAGCAGTTAGCTTCATCTTATTTGTTAAGAAAGCTACTCTTTCACTTTCAAGGGATTCTCCATTTTTTCCAGATCCTTTTACTACTCTATCCCATATGGCCTTCTGAAATTCAAACTCAACCTTATACAAATCAGCAGTTTGACGTGAGGTTATCACCTTTGTAAACTTATTTAGATATTCTCTTTCAATAGATACATCTTTTTGCCTTACTTCTATCATTTGTTTTAATGCCGCTTTCAATTCGTCATCAGAAGCAATCGGAAGCCTATCTTTCAGTTTATTCAGAGATCGGATATTGTCTTTTCTTTCTTTATCAAACTCGTCATATACTGCCCAGAAAGGAGAAGACTGCTCTGTTGTCAGGTTTAGCCGACGAGTAATCAATGCTACTTTAGCAGATTGTACCCTATCCTCTCCTGTATCTTCGTCCTGAGCTAATACTACAGTTATATTACTTATCATTAACAACAGCACATGTATCCATGTCCTCATCTTCTGCTTTCTAAATATCATGTTCGTTAAAAATAATTATTATTCTATACCTTCGGCAGCATTCAATATATCTTCATCACTTATATCTATTGGATCTACTATCTCACTATCTGTATGTTTGGTTGAGATAGCAGGCATTTGAGTAGTTGTCAATCGGGTATCCTGTTTTTCAAGATAATGTAGTATTTCTTCATCTGTCAGATTGCAAAGTAATTCTGTACATTCCTGAGAAGAAGAAGTGGTCGACGAATAAAACCAGTATCCTGTCATCAATAAAAGCACAGAGGCGGCTGCTACAGTTGTATATCTTACCCATGAAGGAATCAATCGTATGGATTTTGTTTTCTCACTAGTCGATTCTTCAATCACATCATCTTCGTCCAGCTGAATATTCAGCTTCTCAAAATAGTTGTCAGGTATCTGGAATATGTTCTGTTTAGGTATACTTGCCAATATCCCTGATTCAGCATTGTCTAATTCTTCAAAATCCAACGATTTAGTTGTTTCGGAAGACGCTACGCGTGCCATGATACGATTTGGTAGTGTTTCAAAATAGTTTTCAGGCACTGTATGTCCATGTTTGTTTCCAAGTTCCGATTCAAAACCATCTAATGCAGAAAGATTCAGTTTAATTGGAGAATCACTTTGGTTAGGTATTTTGCTCTGAATTTTTTGGTAAAGGTTTTCAAAATAATCGGAAGGTGTAATAAAAATGTGATCTATGGTTGTTTCCTCTATAGCACTATATTCCAACAATGGTTTATCGTTGTTCAACGCAGTATTGCTTGCCTCTGCCAAACGTTTCTGAATTGCAGAAGGCAATGAGGCAAAGTATTGTTCCGGTATTTGAAAAATATTTTCCCTGGTTAGGTTTTGCAGATTAATTTTTGATTCCATCACTCACAGGCGGTTACATCTATTTTTATGGTATAAGCAGCAGATTTCTACAACTTTGACTTGTTCTTTTTATAAAAGTTTAATTCGAAATCAGATATTCTTCTATTTTTTTCACAGCCAGATGATAAGACGCTTTTAATGCACCTTCGGATGTTCCGGTAATCTCAGAGATTTCCTGATAGGTAAGTTCATCATAGTACTTCATATTAAATACAAGCCTCTGTTTATCGGGTAAACGTAACAACGCTTTCTGTAATTTGATTTGTATCTCGTCTCCTGATATCAGTACCCCTTCGTCCAGTTTCTGACTTAGCTCATTAGCAACAACATCATCAATAGAGGTCAGAGAAGCCCGTTTCTTCTTGCTTAGAAAGTTGAGACACTCATTGCTGGCAATACGATATAACCAGGTATACAGCTGAGCCTCTGCCCGAAACTCACCAAGGTTATGCCAAACTTTAATAAAGACCTCCTGTGTTAAATCATCTGCATCATCATGATCTATGACCATCTTCCGTATGTGCCAATAGATTTTTTGCTGGTACTTTTTTACTAACGCATTAAATGCAGCAGTTCGCGTTTCCGCAATCCGGAACTGCTCTAGAATCTGTTTGTCTTCCAAAGCGTAGAGAAGTTAAAAACAAAAGTAATCACTAAGATCTGTTGCTATTTGTAGTGAGTTGCTAGATGGTTAGATAGAAAATAGAAGGAAACGTTTAATCCTGATTAAAAAATTAGTGTAAAAGCAAAGAGCGTGTCTTAGTACTAAGACACGCTCTTTGCTTTTATATAACTATCTAATTCGCTTACTTTACAATATCAGCACGAATAGCTTCTACCTTTTTGGTAATCTCTGTTAATGTCTTATCTGTTACAGCAAAGTTTCCTGCATTGCTTTTCAGGCTTTCTTCGAATTTTAGTGCCTCAAACTGTCCATACAGATCATTTAGCTTTTGAGTATAAGCCACAACTGCTTCATCTTGCTTTACACTCTTAAGAATTGTAATCAAGTCTGCCAGTGATTGTTTCTGTTTGATAATATCAAGAATCAACTGAGTCAATACACCATTACGTACATCCGCAGGAACATCTTTTGGATATTTCTTAATCAATCCTGTTGAAATGTATAAGCCTTCTACAAAACTACCAGTAACAACCAGAGCACCAGTAGCATCACGCTGATTGTCTGCAAGGTATTTGCGAACATATAGCATAGACTCATCTACAATCTTAACCAGAGAATCTTCTGTAGCAAGGTTGCTCTGAAAACGTTTCTGCATAGCTTCGCCAAATGCATTGCTTAATCCCAGATGGTCAGAAAGTTTCTGTGCCCCTTTCAGATAAGTCAAGACATCCTGTGTTTTTTTGTATACACTCAGGTAGCCGATATCAGTTGCATAAGCACCCAGATTCAATGCAGCTTTATCATTGGTAGTAGTGTAACTTGCCACTTTACTGGATGGATTAATCAAAGACTGATTAAAATCAGCGCCAGTCAATTGGATTGTAGCAGGAATATCGCTGGTTTTAGGAAGTGCACTCAGAATAGGAGATGTAGCAGTAGGTTCAACGGCTGTAGTATCTTCTGTCATGGTTGCTGCAGTATCTACTGCTGTAGTCTCATCTGCTTTTTTCTCACCTCCGCAGGAATTCAAAAGAAATACACCACTTAAAGCAAGCAAAAAAAGAGAGGTCTCACGTACGTAATTTTTTAGGAACATAAATCAATGTGGTTTGGTGATTAGGTATACACTGCAAAACGTCATCGAAAAAAAGATTTTTTAGTTGATTTTGCAAGCAGTCAAAAGAAATTATATGAAAAAAGATAAAAACCGATAGATTTATAAACCCATGCTTGTATACTTGTCTATTTTAACTTATACCTACTTTATTTTCATAATAAAAACAAAGTCAGCGCTTTCTCATATTCATAAAACTGTCCCAGATCATTATGATGCCCTCCTTTCACTGTAATAAATCGATCCTCTTTTTTCAATAGTTTTTTCAATTGCCAGCCAAACTGATAAGGAATAACCTCATCCTGAGTTCCATGAAAAATACAGATAGGGCAGCGTACCTTATCAATAAAGGTATAGGTCAGAAGGGGGTATCGTAATAAAAATCGAATGGGAAGCCATGGAAACCGGTCCTGAGCAACAGATCGCATACTATAATAAGGACTTTCCAGAATCAGTTTTCCCGGAGAATTTTGAGAGGATACAAATGTAGCGATGCCTGTATCCAGTGATCTTCCAAAAACGATTATCTCTTCTTCTGTATAGGCTTTCTTTAGATAGTCGTATACATATTGTGCATCCTTATATATATTTTGTTCGCTTACCACACCTCGGCTCTTTCCATATTCCCTGTAATCGACCATCAGTACATCATATTTAAACCGACTTAGGTATTCGCCTTCTGCTCCCCAACTTTGCAGCGAACCAGCATTGCCATGAAAATACAGAATTACACCTTTGGGATCAGGATGTTTGAATAGTAAGGCATTAATTGTAGTACTGGAATCTGGATGAAGATTAATTTCTTCAAACGAAGTTAAAAAACTGAATTTATGGTCAGAAGATAATTTCTCAGGGTAGAATAATAACTTTTCCTGTAGGAAAAACAGAATGACACATACAAGCAAATACAGAAACCCAAGAAAAAGGATAGTATGGAGTATAAACTTCATTTTAATGAATGCAAATGGTTGGTATACAAAAAATCCCGCCGGGGCGGGACTTTACTTATTTTCTGTTCTTCAAGGCTTCAATTTCTGTATCTACCAGTTTTATCGGGAATTTCTGGCGAAGACTATTCAGCCAGTCTTTTTCAAGATAACTCTGGTAATCTGAAATCAGTTGACCACGTGCTTCTTCAAATGTTTTAACCCGAGGTTCCTCTACACTTACGATCTCTATATACACAACACGTCCATTATTATTGATTGTATATGTACCAGGTTTCCAGGTAATCTGATCAAGTACTGCATTATCTCCTTTTTGGAAGATACCTTCCGTGATTTCGATGCTCAATGGCTTTTTCGCATTCAGCTGTCTTTCCAGAACGCTTTTATCATTACTCACCATCGCAAATGCTACACGCGAATTGCGTTTAGCATCAGTACGAGACGCTGGAGTAGAAGAGCCAAAATCGCGAATAATCAATTGTGTGATATCTGCGCCGTGTTCTGTCAGATAGGAGCTTACTGTCTGATTACGAGCTGCTGATGTCCCAGCTTTTTCGCTTTTATCTGCGTGTCCGGAAATTTCCACTATGAGTGCTTTGTCCAGATTCAAAGTTTGAATAATCTGATCAAGTTGTTCTTTTTGTTGAGGGGTCAACGTAGTTACATTCTTTGCAAAAGACAATACCGGATACTTTGGATTGGTCACAGCGAAAGGTCGGCTAGCCAGTTTGGATTTCAGCTCTGTAAGGACACTGTTATCTGCTGCATTATAGATCGTCCCTATTACCCGTTGCTTCCACTGATAATTAGCCTTGTTGGCTTCGTAATATCCCTTCTGTCCGGTTGTATCAGACAATGACTTAGACCATACTTCTGACTCCATCCGTTGGAACAACAGGATTCCATCATGGTACTCTTTTAAAAGATATTTAAAGTCAGGATACTTCTCTTCCAGGTGTTGCTTTTCATATTTGATAAGAGACTCATTGACAAACTCTGTATAAAGCAATTGCATCTGATAAACTGGCGTCAGCTTTTCACGGGGTTGTTGATTGGCTTTTACATAGTTAAAAAATTCTTTAACTGTGTATTTCTGACTTTTGATTGTAAATAACGTCAGACCTAAATTTTTATCAGTCTCATTGTATTTCCATACAGCTCTCTTTAGTGAGTCTGTAGCCTGAGCAAAAGCGACTTTCCGGGCATCTGCATTCTCAACCAGTTTATTTTCTTTCCGCAATCTGTCTAAAAGTAATTTACGATTGAGTTCTGAACGTGAATCTTTTGTTACCTTTTGGCGTAAAGTTGGTTCCAGTTGGGTAAAAGTTTCCAAATTCTTCTTCTCAATTAACTTCAGAATATGCCAGCCATAAGGTGTCTGTATAGGTTGACTGATATCACCTTTGTTGTTTAGTGCAAAGGCAACATTTTCAAATTCAGGAAGTGTACTACCTGTACTGAATGGTGCTAATACACCACCTTTGGTACGTGAGTTGCCATCTTCTGAGAAATCAGCACATAATTTATCCCAGCTTTCGCCTTTTTGAATACGACTGTAGATCTCGTCTATCTTCTGCTTTGCAGCTTTGGCATCAGCTTCCGGAGCATCTGGATTGATACGCACCATAATATGTGCCACGGTTACTTTTCCGCGACTAGGCCGACGATCTGCTATTTTCAGCAGGTGATAGCCGAACTTAGTACGTACAGGTTGTGAAATAGAACCTACCGGAGTCTGATAGGCCGCTTTCTCAAAAGGATATACCATTTGCAAAGCAGTAAAGTATCCCAGATCACCACCATTGGTTTGTACAGAAGGATCTTGGGAACTTTGTCGTGCCAGTTCATTAAAATCCTGGCCATTGAGTGCCTTCTGTCTGATTTCCAGAATCTGGTTATATATTTTTGCTGTATCTTCAGGAGGAGCTTCAGGAGATACAGAAAGCAGAATATGTGAAGCCCGGATTTCTTCTTTCATATGTTCATAGGCTTCCCGTATTAATGTACGGGTTACACTGCTGTCAACCAGGTAAGGCTCTCCCAATTGTTCACGGTAGCCGGAAAGCTCTTGTTTAAATGAACCTAGTGTATCGAGTCCCATGCTTTCAGCTTCCTGAACTTTTAACCTGAAGTTGAGATACAGATCCAGGTATTCTGCAATACTTTTTACCTGATTGGTAGTATCTGCAATACCGCCATTTTTGTCATATACATATAAAAACTCTGAACGATACACTGGCGTCTGGCCAAGGTAGGCAATAACAGGGTCTGCTGGATTGGTAGTAGTGTTTTGAGTAGCCGATTTATTGGTCTTACATCCCCAATACAAAACCAGGGCCACTACAATCATTATTCGGTGAAAAATTCGCATACGTAAAGTTTCGTAAAAACAGAACGCAATTTTAACGATTTTTTAAAGTAAATAGTCTGTCCCTCAGAAAATAAAGAGATAGTTGTAAGTTTTCTGTGTTTTTTACTTACCAAACATACAACTGGTAATCACACATACAAACCAGAAAATAAAAATCCAGAGCAATAACTCTGGATCAGCAAAAAACAATAGTATATCCTGATTATGAATTAAATACAGGGCGTGGAGATTCTTTAGTCAAACGCCATATACTTTGTGTACCATGACGTTCTACTTCTACTTTATCAACCAGACATTTAACAAGCATTAATCCGACTCCCCCATTTTTTCCTTCGCGCACAATCTGGTGAATATCCGGATTTTTATGTGTTGAAAAATCATAGAACATGCTGTCCTGATCAATGATCTCACAAATTACGGTTTCAAGAGTAACCTTTAACCAAATTTCGATTACATCATTAGGATCTGACTGATGGGAGTGAACAATCAGATTAGCACAGATTTCATCTACAGCCAATACAACTGCAGGAATCTCATTTTCAGAAAAATTCTCGTCACGCAGTACAGATGCTACAAAATCCCGCACTGATTTCAGATTCCTCCGGTCACACGAAAACTGATAGTGGTAATTCATCTCACTTACATATTGATTTGACATCCTATGCAGGCTTTGTAATTAGTAAATATTTTGTCATCCAATATTACAAACTTGCATTTAACAATTGTATGGCTTCGTCCTCTGAAGCTGTAATGGAAAGGAGCTGGTCCAGGCCTAGTATCTGAAATACCCGTAGAACTTTCTCGTTCAGGCCGAAAAGAATCATTTGTATTCCTTTTTCTTCAAATTCCTGTACATGTGACATGAAAACACCTAACCCCGCAGAAGAAATATAATTCAAGGATTGTCCGTCAATTAGTATTTTCTTCTTTCCCTGCGCAACTACTGATTCAATTGATTCATCCAGCAAAATGGAAGAACTTGCATCCAACTCTCCGTCTACTACCAGAATGGTCAGGTCTTCTTTATATAAACTATTAATTTTCATAAATTAGCTTACTCGTACTCAATACGTGCAATATGATGTGTATGTTACGCGCATGTAATAATTTTATTTTATTCAACTGATTTACAGCGAGGTAATTAAAAAAAGGCAGATATGAAAATAATAAGATATATACCTCACGTAAGATTTGATGCAGATATGCGCTTTTTATTCAGGCAAAATGCATATTTTTTCTTCCTAGGGCAAATTATTCTTCTTGTTTAACAAAAAGAGTGAATTATCTTCGGGTTACCGCCTGTGAGAACATAAAAAATAAATATGCTTTTTCCATGATTAAAAACTGGACTAGAATAACTACAGACCTAAATCGCCTCATTAACAAGTACATATAGTCTCCAAAAGAATATAACAGAAATTCCATTTATTTTAAGTCAACTTAACTATATGCTACCCGAAATAGATAAGGTTATTTATTTTTAGAAAATGTATAAATTAGACTCTCACAGCTTTTCTTAGAAAGTAGACAAGAATTGTATAAGAATGGGATATTAACTTTAATTGTTTATATAGTTTGTTGACTTCCCATTCTAAGATATACACCTATCAGAAAGTATATTTACTCATCAATAACCTTAGGAAACTCTATTTGCGATTCTGTCGTTTCCATCCAAAACACAGAAACCTTATCAAGGGTAGATTTTTTATTGTACTTTTATCGTAATTTTGCCTCGTTAAGATAATATACGTCTTGCGTTCTTTCTGAATAAGGGATGATTTGCCAACGTTAAACTTCAAACCAAGAACCCAGAACTTAATTAATTATGATTCGTAACGACTGGACCCGCGAAGAAATCGCTGAAATTTTCAACTCTCCTATATTAGATTTGATTTATCGTGCAGGCACTGTACATCGTCAGCACCACGACCCACAGGAAGTGCAAGTTTGTACTTTACTTTCAGTGAAAACAGGTGGTTGTCCGGAAGACTGTGCCTATTGTCCACAAGCCGCACGCTATCAGACTAATGTAAAAGTGCATAGATTGCTGGAGGTAGAGGAAGTGCTGGAAACAGCCCAGCGAGCCAAAGACAATGGCAGTACTCGTTTTTGTATGGGAGCTGCCTGGCGGGAAGTACGTGACAACAAAGACTTTGACAAAGTACTGGATATGGTCAAAGGTGTAAACCAGATGGGTATGGAAGTATGTTGTACATTGGGTATGCTAACACACGAACAGGCAATAAAACTGAAAGATGCAGGTTTGTATGCTTATAACCACAACCTGGATACGAGTGAGGAGTTCTACAATGAAATCATCACTACCCGTAATTACGACGACCGTCTGGAAACAATTGAACATGTACGTAAGTCTGGTATCTCTGTATGTGCGGGTGGTATCATCGGATTAGGAGAAACTGAGAACGATCGTATTGGCATGTTGCATGTACTGTCGACCCTTCCTGAACATCCTGAGTCTGTGCCTGTGAATGCATTAGTCCCTGTAGAAGGTACTCCACTGGAAGACCAAGAACGCGTTTCTGTTTGGGAAATGGTACGAATGATTGCTACTGCACGTATTATTATGCCACGGGCAATGGTGCGTTTATCCGCAGGTCGTGTACGTATGAATACAGAAGAACAAGCACTTTGCTTCCTGGCAGGAGCCAACTCTATCTTTGCCGGAGATAAACTGCTGACAACTCCAAACCCAGAAGTAGATGCAGATAAAATGTTGTTCCAGACATTAAATCTGAAACCTCGTAAGTCATTCAAAGAAGAAGCTGTGGCAGCATGTTAGTAAGTTCTCTTCTAGTAATATATGAAAAGCCTTTTTGTTTCTGAACAAAAAGGCTTTTTTCTGGAAAATAGGTGTCGTGTTTCAGGGATATTAGTACCCTGAACAAGATTGGAACAGGAGCTATCCCCAATTTAATGAGCAGTAAATCAATCTCCATGACTGCGCGTAGTTCAATGCAAAATGATTTTTAGAAAGGACAAGGTAGTCAGTTCGACCAGCAGAGCGCTTTCTCTTTATTCACTGCAATTTTATTTTTGCGCATAGTTCACGACACGGTTCCTGTTTGAGCCTGTCTCGGTTGCCTGGTCATGAAAACAGGATTTGATCATAATTCACGGCAAATTTTGTTTTGCTATGAATTCACGGCAAGAGACCTCGTGCGCATAATCACGGCAAAAACTTTTTTGACCGGAACTCAGGTCATTTTTTATTTTAACTGGAGTTCAGGTTGTTCAGAGAGTCAACCGGAAATCCAGTTAAACACAATGTTCAACCTGTATGCAGTTAATTTTTAAAAGCAACCTGACTACAAGTTATTTTTGAATCTAACCTGGATGCCAGTTGTTTGTTGTGTCGATCCGTTTTCAGGTTAATGGCTCATGTGTGATCTCGTTAATCGGATTTCAGGTTAGTGACGACTTGTTTACAGGTTGTCTGAATCATGGGTAGCACGGATTCGAAGATTTTTACAGATTAATAAAAGCTCCCACTTAATTTTTTGAAGTGACAAACCGTTCATAGACAATCTATTTGAATGTAAGGACAGGTTACCTCTATCTGGTTGTAAACCTTACAGGCAATTCTTTTATGGAATCAAAAATAATTTTGAATCTAATAGTAGAGTCTGTATGTTAACGATTGCCTTACGAGGGCAACTAACTTGTATAATACTCATACAGAACTAAACTCCTCCATAAAATAACACCCATTCAGTTACCAAACCTTTACAGGGTATGTTGTACAAAAACCTTATTATTACACTTATACCAGCTTTGTTTACATTTTTTGCGTACGCACAAAACAAGACCTCTATGCCCAACTATGATTATTCAGGTGCCTGGAAACAGGTACAACAATTTGAAGACAAAGGATTACCCGAATCAGCTTTGAAAGTAGTAAATGAGATTTATCAGAAGGCCAAAACTGAGAAAAACTCTGCACAACTTGTCAAGGCTGTTATTCACCAATTTAAGTTTGCCGATTACAAAGAAGAGAATGCATTTGTTAAGAATATCAATGAATTACGAACGCAGATTTCCTCTGCTGACTTTCCGGTAAAGCCTGTATTACATTCCATGCTGGCAGAGATGTACTGGAATTATTACACCAATAACCGCTGGAGATTTCGTAATCGAAGTGAGACAGTAAACTTTAAAAATGAGGATATTGAAACATGGGGTCTGGATAAAATTATACAGGAGACTTTTCATGAACACCAACTGGCTTTACAAAATGCTGAGGAATCAAAGAAGTTAAAAATAGATGTATATCAGGAAGTTTTGCATAGTGGAAACACCGAAGGAAGAGTAGTACGTCCTACACTTTATGACTTTCTGGCACATCGGGCTTTGGGTTTTTATACTAGTGAGGAAGTTGAAATTACCAAACCTGCTTATTCCTTTACAATCAGTTCCGGAGACTATCTGAAAGATGCACAGTCTTTCGCAAATCTTCAGCTGGCATCACAGGATACACTTTCTCAGAAATTCCATGCTTTACAGATCTACCAGGAACTGATTCGGTTTCATTTGAAGGATGCAGATCCGGATGCGTTGGTTACATTAGATATAGAAAGGCTGTCTTTTGTGAAACAACATCTGACATTGACCACTAAAAATGAATTGTATCTGGCTGCCTTACAAAGTCTGGAAGAAAAAACAATCAAAAATCCTGTTTCGACTCGTGTCACTCATGCCATTGCTCAGGTATGGGTAGAAAAAGGTGGTCAGTATAAACCTTTACAGTCTGATGAGCATAAATTTGATTTGAAAAAGGCTTATGAGATTTGTGAGCAGGCAAAAAAACGTTTCCCTCAATCGGATGGAGCTGCTTTATGTCATAATCTACAAATCTCTCTGGAGCAGAAATCGTTAGCTGCGAAAGTAGAGAAGATTAACTTGCCCAATCTGCCTTTTCGTACCTTAGTTACTTACCGCAATGTAACAGAGGTACACTGGCGTCTCGTAAAAGTGAATCGTGAAGAAGTGCATGCGCAACGAATGAAGTGGCGTAATAACTATAATGTAGATCAGGAGCAAAAGTTTCTGGAGTGGTCTACGGCCAAACCAGCTCTGAAAACAGGCAAATACACATTATCAGATGACAAAGAGTATCAGCCTCATAGTGTAGAGATAAAACTGGATGGCCTTGCAGAAGGCGAATATATGGTTTTGCTAAGTAATACTCCAGATTTTAAAACTACTAAAAATGGCTTGGCTTATGCTTTCACTACGATCTCTTCACTTAGTTATATACACCGTAATCTGGATGAAGGTAGTACAGAGTTTTTTGTATTGCATCGTCAGACCGGTGAGCCTATGGCTGGTGTACAGGCTCAGGTATTTGTACAAAAATATAGTTCCAAGCTACAGGATTATGTATACAACAAAGAGAATGTATATGTGACAGATGCCAAAGGAAGATTTGCGGTTCCCTATCGCAATGCCAAAAGCTATGACGACCGTAACTTCTTTGTTGAGTTTAGTACTCAGAAAGATAAACTAAGCATGCGGGATATTGATGATGAAGGTTACTATGGAACTCATCTGTATCAGTATCCGCATGGCAAAGCTGAAACACATACAAATGCCATCCTGTTTCTGGATCGGGCTATTTATCGTCCTGGACAAACCTTGTATTACAAAGGTTTGGTACACAATACCGATGGAAGGACTTCCACGATTCTTCCTAACTATACTACAACTGTTACTTTCCATGATGTAAACCATCAGGTTGTAGCTACACAAACGGTAACTACCAATGAGTATGGAACCTTTAGCGGAACATTTACTACTCCTTCCAAAGGATTGATGGGGCAAATGTACCTGAATGTATCGGGAATAGGCACTGTTTACTTCTCTGTAGAAGAATACAAACGCCCTAAGTTTGAAGTAAAATTTAATCCGGTGAAAGGGTCATTCCGTTTGGGGGAAACAATTCAAACAGAAGGAAATGCACAAGCATATTCAGGGGCCAATATAGATGGCGCACAGGTTGCCTATCGGGTCGTACGTACTGCACGATTCCCTATCTGGTGGTGGTACTGGAGAGGGTATTATCCCACTTCTCCTGAAATGGAGATTACTCATGGTGTAATTCAGACAGATGCTACAGGTAAATTCCAGGTTTCGTTTACTGCCATTCCAGATGAGTCTGTTGACAAATCATCTGATCCGACTTTTGATTATAAGGTTTATGCAGATGTAACAGATATTAATGGTGAAACACATAGTTCCCAGATGGTAGTAAGTGTAGGATACAAGGCATTGGTAGTAGGAGTAGATGCACCAGATATAGACAAAGCAGATGCAAAGGCATTGGAAAAGAAATGGGCTATTCGGACAACAAACCTGTCTGGTGAGTTTGAAGCAGCAAAGGGTTCGATTAAAATCTGGAAGTTAAAAAACCCTTCCCGTGCTTTCCGCGAACGTCTGTGGGAACGCCCTGACAAACATGTTTTTTCTCAGGAAGAATATTATAAGTTATTTCCTCAGGACTTATATGCCGAAGAGTCAAATTTTTATAAATGGGAGAAAGAGAAAGAAGTATTATCTATTGATTTCAATACCAGTGAAGCAAAAGAATTTGCCGTAAACAATCTTAAGAGCTGGAGTTTGGGCAAATACCAACTGGAAATTACTTCTACTGATAAATACGGACAGTCTGTAAAGGAAACCTCCTATTTTACTGTAATGGACTCCGATGGAAAAACACTGGCTTATCCGACTATATTTGAAACATCCAGTCTGAAGGCTACTGCAGAGCCAGGTGAAAAGGCTATACTGTTAGTTGGTACAGCTACAGCAAAACTGTTGTATGAAGTAGAACAGGACGGTAAAATTCTTTCTCAGGAATGGATAACACTCAAAAATGAGCAACATCGGTTTGAAATACCTGTAAAAGAGGAGTATCGTGGTAATATTATGGTTCATTATAGTTTTGTCCGGGATGGCAGGTTGTATACAGAGAATACCACCATTGTAGTGCCTTATACCAATAAACAACTGGAGATTCAATTTGAAACCTTCCGTGACAAACTTCAACCTGGACAACAGGAACAATGGAAGTTAAAACTGGCTGGCAAACAAGCGGATAAAGTAATGGCTGAAATGGTGGCTACGCTATATGATGCATCACTGGATGTATTCCGTCCACATAGTTGGTATGCCAGTTTCTACAATGCTGTGTCTGGTCGGTTAGGCTGGCAAAGTCAGAATGGATTTGAAGAAGACGATTTCAGAAGTTTTCAGAAAGAGTGGAGCCGTTCAGATTATCGGAGCCACTCCGGACCGTCTTATGATAACCTGAACTGGTTTGGCTATTATTTTGGTGGAGGAGGTAGATTGTATAGAAGCAAAGGTATAATGGCAGATATGAAAATGGAAAGTGCAAAGCCTGGCGCACCCATGGTAAAGCAAAAAAAATCTGCCATGAAAGAAGAAGAAGAATCAGTTGATCTGGGAATGGCAGAAGCTGCACCCGCGGTAGTTGCGGATTCTGATGCTAAAAATTCTTCACGTAAACAAGATAGTGTAAAAGGAGGTGTTGAAACCAACGAAGTAGATATGTCCAATATTAAGGTTCGGACAAACTTTAGTGAAACTGCTTTCTTCTATCCTCACTTATTGACAAACGATAAAGGAGAGATTAGTATCAACTTCACCATTCCGGAAGCCTTAACCCGTTGGAAGATGCTTGGCTTTGCTCATACAAAAGAGTTGCAGTCTGGTAGTGTGGTTAAGGAACTGGTTACTCAGAAGGATTTGATGGTAGTTCCTAATCAGCCTCGTTTCTTCCGGGAAGGCGACAAGATGCAGTTTGCTGTAAAGATTACCAGTCTATCTGATAAAGATCTGAATGGGCAAGCCCAACTTGAGTTTTTTGATGCTCTTACGATGCAGCCTGTTACTTTATTAACAGCCAAAGCAGAGACTCAGAAAAGCTTTTCACTGAAAGCCAAGCAAAGCATTAGTTTGGAATGGAGCATTGCCATACCTGAAGGTATTCAGGCTATTTCGTATAAAGTAGTTGCCAAAGCTGGCGATTTTTCAGATGGAGAATCTATGGTGTTACCTGTAGTAACTAACCGCATGCTGGTTACAGAAACAATGCCTCTGCCAATCCGAGGCAAGCAAACCAAAGAATTCAAGCTGGAAAAAATGGTAAACAATAACTCTAAAACACTGAAAAGTCATCGGTTTACATTAGAGTTTACTTCTAATCCCGCATGGTATGCTGTACAGGCACTACCTTATCTGATGGAGTATCCATATGAATGTGTAGAACAGACCTTCTCCCGTTTTTACGCCAACAGCATGGCATCACATATTGCCAATTCCAATCCAAAAATCAAACGTGTATTTGATACCTGGAAGAACTATCAGCCAGATGCGTTGCTTTCAAACCTGGAAAAAAATCAGGAACTAAAGTCAGCTCTGTTGGAAGAAACTCCCTGGGTGCTCAATGCCAAAGACGAAAGTCAGCGTAAGCGCAATGTAGCTTTGTTGTTTGATCTTAACCGTATGGCAGATGAACAGGAACGTGCACTGGATAAAGTACAAAAGGCACAGCTTTCCAGCGGTGGGTTCTCCTGGTTTCCTGGTTTCCCTGAAGACCGCTATATGACACAGCACATTGTGTCAGGGTTGGGACATCTGGATGCATTAGGTGTGAAATCAGTACGTGAAGACAATCGTACCTGGCAAATGACCCAAAAGGCAATAGGTTTCCTCGATAGTAAAATGCATAACGATTATGAGTATCTGAAAGCGGAAGCTAAAAAAGGTCGTATCAAACTGGAAGAGAAACACATTGGATACTTTGAATACCATTATTTGTATACACGAAGCTACTTCAAAGATGTAGAAGTAAATAGTGCATACAAAGAGGCCTTCAATTATTATCTGGGACAGGCTAAGAAATACTGGCTGAACAATAATACCTATATGGAAGGCATGGTAGCACTGGCACTGCATCGTTTTAATGACAAGACAGTTCCTGCTGCCATTATCAAGTCGCTGAATGAGCGGGCTTTGAAGTCTGAAGAGATGGGAATGTACTGGAAAAATGAATATGGTTACTACTGGTATCAGGCTCCAATCGAAACTCAGGCATTACTGATTGAAGTATACGATGAAGTTGCCAATGATCAAAAAGCTGTAGATGAGTTGAAGGTTTGGTTACTAAAGCAAAAGCAGACACAAGACTGGAAGACGACCAAAGCGACTTCAGAAGCTTGTTATGCTCTGTTGCGCAGAGGAAGTGATGCACTGGCAGACGATCGTTTGGTAGAAGTAAGTGTAGGCAAAGAGAAAATAGATCCACTAAAACAGGATGCTACAAAAGTGGAAGCAGGTACAGGGTACTTCAAAATGGCCTGGACTGGGAGCGAAATTACACCAGACATGGGTAAGATCACAGTTTCCAAACCAACAGATGGAGTTGCCTGGGGAGCCGTGTACTGGCAGTACTTTGAGCAATTAGATAAAATTACTCCTGCCGAAACTCCATTGAAACTGAAAAAGCAACTTTTTTTGCAAACAAATACAGATCGTGGACCTGTTATCTCTCCTATCACGGAAGGAACAGAACTCAAAGTAGGAGATCTGGTGAAAGTACGCATAGAATTAAGAACTGATCGTACAATGGAGTATGTGCATCTGAAAGATATGCGTGCTGCCGGATTTGAACCTGTAGAAACTATTTCCCGAAGTAAATACCAGGATGGATTGTGGTATTATGAAAGCCCAAGAGATTTGGCTACCAATTTCTTTATGGGATATCTACCTAAGGGAACATACATATTTGAGTATGCACTACGTGTTTCTCAGAAAGGAGATTTCTCAAATGGAATAAGCACCATTCAGTGTATGTACGCACCTGAATTCAGCAGTCACTCAGAAGGTGTGAGGGTGAAAGTTTCGAAATAGAACCAAGAGTTTGTATTAATGAAAAGCCCTTGCAGATAACTATCTGTAAGGGCTTTATATTTTAAGCAGGTTGTTGAAGAAACTCACGGGTTTGTAGTACTTCTTTAAATTTTTGCTTTAGAATGCGTTGTTGTCCTTTGTCTTTGACTTCCTGTAAATCTATCTCGTGAAATTCGTTTCCAATCCATAGGTAGATCACAAACATACTCATTTCTGCTTTCTTGATTTCTGTCCAGTTGTACTGTCTGACTTTAGAGAAAAGAGAAAACTTATAACTTATCTTCTCCTCGTTGAGTAGGAAAAAAGTTCCTAATGGTAAAGAATAGAGGTTACGCCCCTTGTAAAGATATACCGCTCCGATTGCCAGCCCAAGACATAATAGTGCATTGACTAGCGAAATGACCAGATAAATATCTGTCTGGGTCAATCCTAAAATAAATAAGAAAACAGAACCCATTCCAAATAAAATTCCTATGATAAGTAGGATTTGCCGCTCTGTTTGTGAAGGTGTAACCTGATTATATGGGTCCAGATCTACATAAAAATTTTCCATAGGCTTTTGGCGATGCCCCGAAAGATACAACGCATTTTTATTACTATCCTAATTTTAGTTTAGATATTAATATACTTATAATAGTGTGGCAGATAAAGGTTGCGTATCTTGTCATATTACAACAAAAACTACGCCTAATGAAAAATATCTGCTATCCTTACTCGCTAAATTTCTTTCAGAGAACTATAAGTATATAATGGGCTTGATTTTGCCAGCCTGGGGATATTGATCTACTCTGTTTTTCACTAGCTGACAATGAATTAATTATGATGAAAATGAAACAGTAAAACAGCCCATCACTATTTTGTTTTCGAAAACATTACTTTTTATTGTTCAGTTGTATCAATAGGAAAGAAAATACATTCATTTCATAAATATTGTCTCTCATAATGAATACGTTAAAACATATTGCTATCGCGGGGAATGAATTGGGTTCTGATGAACAGATGTCATTGTTACAAGTGGATGAGGCTACATTAAAAAAGCGAACAGATACCTTACCACTCTTCATGAATGACAATTTGTTTAATATTAAAAGATATTTTTTTCTGCGGTTTGGTAAGTTGTTTAATGTAATGGTATTTTATGATATTGATAGTCCGAAAATTAATAGTTGGATTCAGAAAGAATATAATGATGTGCTTGAATCAATATATACCTATAAAAGCGAGGCATTGAGTGTACGCAAAAAGTCAGACATAGAGACAATTTTTGTATTGAAAAATGAGATGATCATTTTGTTGAACGAATACGAATTGTTGTTGTTACATGCAGACTCCTCTTCTGAAGTATCCGCACTGACTCAAAAGCTACCTGAATTTGTCCGCAAACACCTGCAACGTGAAATTTATATACTTACAGGAAGTGACTATTTAAGGCTTAATTCTGTAAAAGTAAATCCAACTAAACTTAACATTCATACACATTACAATGACGATTTCGAACCTGTCCATAAGGTTATTTTGAAGCGTCTGAATAAGAAAAATGATAAAGGTTTGGTATTATTACATGGTTTACCCGGAACAGGAAAAACAACATATCTTCGCTATCTGGTAGGAAAAGTAAATAAGAAGGTAGTATTTCTACCGCCAGAACTTGCAGTAAACATTGCCCGTCCGGATTTCATGGAGTTGTTACTGGATAATCCCAATTCCATTCTGGTAATAGAAGATGCCGAAAATATTATAACAGATCGTTCACAAACACAGAGTTCGGCTATTTCTACATTGCTCAATTTATCTGATGGTCTACTCTCGGACTGCCTCAATATTCAGATCATTTGCACTTTTAATACACAACTTTCCTCTGTTGATAGTGCATTACTACGGAAAGGCCGGCTTATTGCCAAATATGAATTTGGAGAACTTATACAGGAAAAAGCTCAAAAACTATCAGAGTCATTAAATTTCTCTACAAAGATTACTAAATCCATGCGTTTATGTGATATTTACAATCAGGAAGAGCAAACATACGAAGCACCCAAACCAAAAATTGGTTTCAGATAGTTTATCCAAACATTACTCGTTTATCAAATAGATATGGAAATTAATCATGATCAACACGATCAGGAAGCTGAAGCGCAGATTATCAGTGATATAGAAAAATACGGGTTTCATATTGGAATAATTGAAAGCGATGGCTATTTGCCTGCTTTTGCTTATACAATCGGCTTATATGAGACCTATGAACATCCGGAAATTGTGTGTGTTGGATTAGAGCCAGAGTTGCTGGGAGAAGTACTTAACAATGCAGGATATCTTATTGAGAAAGGATATAATCTTGAGACAGACTGCGCCTATGCAGACTTTCTGGAAGATTTTGATGTGGAATTTATAAAGGTAAGCAAAGAGTATTATGCTGATTATTTTGGATATGCCAGATGGTACTATGAAGGATCAGACTTTCCAGTTCTTCAATTGGTATGGCCTGATGACGATGGTGTATTGCCTTGGAAAGAAGGATTCGATCCGGATCTGAAATTTGTACAACCTTTGCTGGATCGCAATGCGGATTTTCGATTTTTAGAGGAACACAATCTGGCTGTATTTACAACCCAGCAGGTGCTTGATGGTAAGCCAATACTCTATGTCTATCATAATGAAGATGGTGACTGGCAGTTCCATAGTGAAGCAGATCCACAGGAAAATGAGGGTATAGTGGTTAGTCTTAAAAGCTTGGTTGAGTTAGATTCTTCTTTAAATCATATCTATTATCTCCCCTATGGCTGGCGTGCCTGGCGAAATAATGTACAGGATAAATGGCATACCGAAGAGTGGACAGAATGATAATACTGCCTGAAAACTTGCACATTATAAAGGATTTATGTGCCTTATAATGCACGCTTTGTTGCTGCCAAATAAATTTTAAACCTCCGCTTGCTTTAGATTTTCAAATACCATACCTTTGCAGTCCTATTTTTGAAAGCATAGGTTTTTACCTACTTTAAGATACTATTTTCACTCATGGATCATTTAAGTTACAAAACAGTTTCAGCTAACAAGGCTACTGCACAAAAAGGATGGGTAGTGATTGACGCTGAATCTCAAGTGTTGGGACGGTTGGCAAGTCAAGCTGCCAAGATCATCCGCGGCAAACACAAGCCTAGTTTTACGCCTCATGTAGACTGTGGTGACAATGTTATCATCATCAACGCCGACAAAATCCGTTTGACCGGCAATAAGATGACTGACAAAGTATACATCCGTCACACAGGTCATCCCGGTGGTCAGCGTTTCAAAACTCCCCGCGAATTCATGCAAAAGAATCCGGCTAAGATTGTTGAAATCGCGATCAAAGGTATGCTTCCTAAAAATCGTTTAGGACGCAGATTGTTCACTAACTTGTACGTATACAGTGGTTCTGAGCACCCACATACTGCTCAACAGCCAAAAGAAGTAAAAGTTGGTAAATAAGCTTGCCTGTACTTCTTCTGGAAATCAGGTGATCGTTACATCCAATATAGCTGATAAACGAAAACAAATTAAAAAATAAACAAATGGAAGTGGTTAATACCATTGGTCGAAGAAAGACCTCAGTAGCTCGTGTATACCTGAAGCCAGGTAAAGGCGATATTACTGTTAATGCCCGTAGTTTTACAGAGTATTTTCATACAGAAGTATTGCAAACTATCGTTAACCAACCTTTTGCTACTATTCAGGCTTTGGGAAATTACGATGTGAAAGCAAACGTAAAAGGTGGAGGTACTACAGGACAAGCTGAAGCATTGCGTATGGCAATTGCCCGTGCGTTATGTGAAGTAAATGCTGAGTTTCGCCCAGCCCTGAAAAAAGAAGGTTATCTGACTCGTGACCCTCGCATGGTAGAACGTAAGAAATACGGTCGTCGTAAAGCTCGTCGTAGATTCCAGTTCAGCAAGCGTTAATCTGCTTTTGTTCTTGGCGCAGGTGGTTTCAGACCATTCCTAATAAGAACACTATTTTATTTTATTTCATTTGATTTAGCGGTGGCTTGCAGAGACCGATGCCCTGCTAATGATCTAAAACTCTGTAAATGGCTCAATTAGAATATAAAGACCTCTTGGATGCCGGTGTGCATTTTGGTCACCTTACCCGTAAATGGGATCCCCGCATGGCTCCATACATCTTCATGGAGAAAAATGGAATTCACATCCTTGATCTGAACAAAACCCTAGCTTGCTTGGACGATGCTACTCATGCTGTTCGTCAAATGGTTCGTTCTGGACGTAAGATCATGTTTGTTGCTACAAAGAAACAAGCACAGGAAGTGGTTTCTGAAGAAGCAAAACGCCTTAAAATGCCATACGTTACTGAACGTTGGTTAGGTGGTATGCTGACTAACTTCGCTACAATCCGGAAGTCATTGAAAAAAATGTCTTCTCTGGAAAAAATGATGAAGGATGAGTCTTACCAAAGTATTGCAAAGCGTGAGCGTTTGACACTGAGCCGTGAGAAAGATAAGTTGGAAAAGTTGTTGGGTGGTCTGGCTGATTTAACTCGTTTGCCAGCAGCGTTGTTTGTAGTAGATGTAAAACGTGAACATATCGCTATTGCTGAAGCTCGTCGTTTGGGTATCCCTGTTATCGCTATGTGTGATACAAACTCTAACCCGAACCTGGTTGATTTCCCAATCCCAGCTAACGATGATGCTTTCAAATCAATTTCTTTAGTAACATCTGCAATTGGAAAGGCTATCGAAGAAGGATTGATGGAGCGTAAGAAAGACAAAGACGATCAAAAATTACAAGAAGAGGAAGATACAAAACGTGCTGTAGATGAAGCTCCTTCCGTTGCCTCTGTAGACACAGACGAAGCAGAAGGTTAATCCAAACGCTGAGTTTGTTTGATATATATCATCTATCAGAAATTGAACATTGAACCCTCAGTGTTCAATTTTTTTTAGCTATCTACTATAATTTACTCTAATCGGGTTAAATACCTAACCAGATTAACCATTTCTTAATAAACAAGAATTTATTAATTGAAGGTAGGTTTTTATTTTGCAGGCTAACCTGATGGTTGCTCTGATTTACGAAAACTTAACTCATTAACTTTTCACACATAACTATCCTGATTGATTATGGCAATTACTGCACAAGATGTTAACAAACTACGTCAAATGACCGGAATGGGGATGATGGACTGTAAACAAGCCCTGACCGAAGCAGATGGAGACTTTGACAAAGCAATTGAAATTTTACGTAAAAAAGGAGAGAAAATCTCTTTGAAACGTGCTGATAACGAGACAAAAGAGGGTGTTGTTTTCATTCAGACAAACGCTGCACAGACTGAATCTGTTATTTTTGGTTTAGCTTGCGAAACAGAATCAGTTGGTAAAAACGCTGAATTCCTAAGCCTTGGTCAGAAAATTCTAGATGTAGCTACATCTACTAAGCCTGCTGATAAAGAAGCTTTGGTTGCTTCTAAAATAGATGATCGTACGATCCAGGAATATATTACTGAACTGACTGGTAAAATCGGTGAAAAAATCGATGTGGTTGGTTATGCAATTGTAACAGGAGAGAAAATCATTAGCTACCTGCATAGTAATAGCAAAATTGGTGTATTGGTTGCATTGAAAAACATCAATGGTGCGGAAGTAACAGATGCTGGTAAAGATGTTGCTATGCAAATCGCTGCGATGAAGCCAGTTGCTCTGGATAAAGACGGAGTACCTACTGACGTAATCGAGAAAGAAATTGAAATTGGTAAAGAACAGGCTCGTAACGAAGGTAAACCAGAAGCAATGTTAGAGAAAATTGCTCAAGGTCGTTTGAACAAGTTCTTTAAAGAAAGCACATTGTTGAACCAGGAGTTTATCAAAGATGGTTCTAAAACAGTTGCTCAGATGTTGGATGGTATCAGCAAAGGTTTAACTGTTTCTGCTTTCCAACGTGTTCAGATTGGATAAGATGCTTTAATATATTCTTAAAAAGCCTCACAGGAATCATCTTGTGAGGCTTTTTTTATCGGTTGCAGATCTTTTTAAATGTACACATAGTACATAGTTTGACATTAGAAGTCCGTTCAAACGGCTGGGCGGGATCTAGAAGCTTAAACAGTAGTTTTGTTAAATATTCTTCCGAATGTTTAACAAAAGATTCCGGAGTTCCTTCTCCCATTTGCAGGTGATCTTCCAGTAGGCCATCTTTCAGGTTTCTAAAAGAATAAATACCTGCAACGAGCTGGCTTTGCTCCAGGGGAATATGACGATCCGCTAATTGAAGACCTTTATCCTGGGCTACCTTCTTCGCAACAATGTATTTGTAGAGCCATAGCTGACGAACTTTACCTGCTTCGCTGTCCTGTAGGAGCAATTCTTCCTGTTCTGAACCATTTGTTTTCAGGTGCTTTTTCTCTACTTTCCCTGTTTTATAATCAATGATCCTGACCTGGTTAGCGGTTTTGTCAATACGGTCAATTTTACCCGTAAGCTTTACGTATACAGGATCGCCATGTACAAAAGTTTGCAAATCAGCAGTCATTTCTTTTTCCAATCCCAGAATTTCTACAGGAAAAACATTTTCTTCTACTTGTTGTTGCAAGAAGTTTTGAATAAGACGGACGGCAACTTTGTACATCACATGGTTGTAACCACTTTCAATACTATAATCTGGGTAAGCATTTTCGAATTCATGTCGCACACGTGCTTCTAATTGTGGAAACAGGATCTCCAGGTCTTCTTTCTGAATAGCAGTTTGTCTTTCTGACATTTCGCGATCCAGGCTTTCCAGTGTTTTATGTACCAGGTCTCCAAACTTTCCTGCATCAAGTGTCTCTCCAACTTCTTCTTCCATGTGTAGCTTGAGTACGTGTGCAAAATAATATTTCAATGAGCATTCAATGAAAGTATTGACATGCGAGGGATATAATCCTTCACCCAGCCTTTCACGAATCTTGGTGAGTATTGGCTCTGATTTTTGTACTTCATAATTGAGCAATACATCACTGAGTTCGTTTTCCACAACTCTGACAGTAGGATAGTGAAGTGTGATATTGGAATTATAACGTACTAGTTCACTTTCTATCTGTTGTATAAAACGGCTCTTCTCATTTTTATTGGAATCTGAAGGTTGCGTGTACAATAGGTAAATTGTATCAGAACGTTGTAATAACCGATAAAAATGATAGCTCATAACTGCCTCCTGAGTACGATAAGTAGGAAGCCCAAATTGAGTACTGGCATCAAACGGAATTAGCGATTGTTGTTTTTTACCTTGAGGAAGTGTATTCTCATTGGCAGACAACAAAATAACTGTATCAAAGTCCAGTGTACGGGTTTCCAGCATCCCCATAATTTGCAAATCGCTGACCGGTTCACCACTAAATGGGATTTTGGTTTGACGAAATAACTCATTAAGAAATAACCTGAATGAGCGTAAAGTAAGCTTTTCTGCATTAGGACGAGCCGCACGATCTTTCATAATATCGTCCAGCCGCTGGACCATCTGACGGAATAGATACAGATATTCAATCTCAAGTGCATCTTTTCGATCCTGGTATACCTGACGCAAGTGTTCAATTAGCTCGTAAAAACATTTAAGTGCCTGTTGAGACTCTCCATTCCAGGGGGTAAACAGTGTAAGGAAGAATGGATGATTTTCTGAAAGCGCAAAGAGTTCGTCTGCTGTAAAGAAGACTTTATTATGAAAAGAGATTTGATATAAAATTGTATGGACATAACTATTGTGTTCAGTGCCATCGGCATTTCTCTGACGTTGCAACAGATAATCATACTGTCGTATAAAGGGATGAGTTAATACTTTAGTTATATATCTGTGACTAAGTTTTACTGTCTTCTGTCCGTCCCGTTTTTCAAGATAGGTTAAGTGATGCAGTTCAAATAGTGCCTCAACTAATGTATACAAACCGGAGTTCTTCAGCGATAACCCCATTGTCACATTAAAATCCTTGATTTCTGCTGGGAGAGTATTTAACAATGGCATTAACAGATTTTCGTCTGGCAATACAATTGCTGTCATGGCTGACGTTGATTCTTCTTCTATATCTGTAAAATCCAGCTGGATCTGTCCATTGGATTTTACAGTCTGGTTTTCCAGTAGCTGGTTGCGGTAAATCTGCATAGCAACTTTTGCCTGAATACTCACATTAGGGACACCAATAATGTAAATGTTTTTAGTCTGATGGAGCAAGTCATGTGATTGCCAGTTCCATTCTCCGAACTCTCCGCTATTTCGGTAATGACGTAACGTATCGCCTGCTTTCACATTCGTATTAGCATCCATGTAATAGTCATCTGTGTCCCATAAAATTTCACCTCTACCTTTCTTTGCCAATTTTGTGAAGATCTTTTGTTCTGATTGACTCAGTGCATTAAACCCTATGAATATATATTTATAGACAGATTCATTGTCAAGTAATATGTCGAGGTTTTCTGCAATGCGGCGATACAACATACCTCTATACCCTTTCCCTTGTTCACTGAGACGTTCTTTTAGACGTAGATAGACGTTGTGCAGATTATTCCAGAGTTTGAAATAATTGGGCAATGTGTTGGTAAATGCCTGTGGCGTCCGCCCATCCGGCATATCTGGCAACCATCGTTCAATGGTTTTGGCTTCAGATAAATACTCAAACAGCTGTGTTGCTTCGATCATGTATTGATCAATATGATCAAAGTCCTGAAGCAGCGTATACGCCCAGGAAGTAAACCGGTCAAATTGAATCTTAGGATCTGTTTCTCGGCAGGTATCAAACAGCAACCAGAGTAACTGAATAGGATCAATCAGTTCTGCATCTGCTGTCTGAGCTATAAAGTCATCAATGGGTTGTATATTGGGAGACCAGACAGGCTGATCTGTTTGCATGGCTAAAGCTCTCTTAAAAAAATAACAGGCACGATTGGTAGGTAGTATAACAACCACCTGCTCCAGATTAGCATGGTATTTAGTAAAGATATATTCTGCAGATTGCTCAAGAAACGTTTTATTCATTGACCTCACCCCCATCTCCTTAGCTGTAAGGAGAGTTTTCGATATGCAAAGGAATTTAACTCAGGAAGAAATGAAATGCGAGTTTTTACAAAATTAGGGTTTATCTGCAAGATCTTCCCTGTTAACTTACTATTTTATTTCAGAGAACACCTTTAGGGTATTTCTTCTTCAGATACGCAAAATACTTCTTAAAGTCAGAATTAAACTTTTTACGAAATTCTTCTTCAAATTGATTCTGTTTTGCCCGATATCGAATGTATTCCATAAAGAAAGTATTATTGGGCAACGGTCCCTCCCACCCTAACGGATTAGGTTTCCCATTCACTGTTATTGTATCTTCTGACTGAATAATCTGACGAATAAGTCTGAATTTTAATGTGTCTTTTTGCTGAGTTGTTAGTTTATTGGTGAAAGTTTTATAAAGACTATCCAACTGCTGAGCTCCTCGTAAAATATGAGCGTAATGTTTTTCACGATATATTTTTCTGGATGTGTATTTGGTATACTCAGGAGATTCTTTTCCATATTTATGAATCAGAAAAAGCTTGGCTCCTTCGTCTCCTACAAAGTCTGCAAGGTTTTCATTATATTCTATATTATCTTTAACGAAGAAAGTACCATGAGTCAGTTCATGAATAATCAGATTGGACAGGCTACCTGGCTGACGATACAGCATGCTACTCAGAATAGGGTCTTTGAACCATCCCAATGTACTCCAGCCTGCTGCTGTACCAATGTCTGTATCCAGGCCTTTTTCTTTCCAGATTTTTTCCTCTTTTACCGCCTTTAATGAATCGAAGAACCCTTTGTAAGGCATACTCCCCAGGAACGAGTACTCCCATTGGTGAGGCTTTAATTCATATGGATCACAAGCTGTTACAACCCACATCAAAGTTTTGCCTTGCTGGTCAAATAACGTAGTGTAGTTATCTGATTCGTTAATACCTAATGAATCTATTGCAAAGCTTCGTATCTCCTGTATAAGGGCTAGTTTTGTTTTCAATGAATCAGGGAACGTTTTATCCTGCATTACTTCAGTCATAGGACGGGCATTCCAGACAATAGTTAATTGTCCTTTAAGTTGTCCTAATCCGTAAATGATTAATTGTAGATTCCATACAACTAGGATTAAAAGTATACCTACTAGAATAAGACCTGCTCTTTTTAATTTTCGTTTCACAGTTGTTAAAATTTATATAAACTCAGAAGCCTTTAGTCTAAAAAGATGTTATTTTTGAGTTAAAGATAAAAGATACTTTTGAATGCCTGAATCATAAATCCGTTCTTATTTGAGAGACGGGAAAATATAGTCGCCAACTGAACGTTTTTATAGATGGAACGCCTTCTTTTTTTATTTGTGGCAATTGTCTGATTATCAAAAATGTATATTTTATATCAAAGTTTAATAATCATTTATAATTAAAAAATTATTTTACTTGATATTTGTATTATTAAAAATAATACATAACTTGCACTCGCAATAAGAAACTTTCACGATTAAAAGACCTATACAAATGGCAGAAAAAGATAAGTCAGATAAGTCAGCAGATGACAAACTAGCAAAACTTAAAGCTCTGCAAACCACCATTGAGAAGTTGGACAAGGCATACGGCAAGGGTACGGTGATGAAGCTGAGTGAGAATAAAATTATGGATATTGCTACAATTTCTACAGGCTCTATCGGTTTGGATATTGCTTTGGGAATTAGTGGAGTACCTCGCGGACGTATTGTTGAGATTTTTGGACCGGAATCTTCAGGGAAAACAACCCTGACAATGCATTGCATTGCTGAGGCTCAGAAAGCTGGTGGACTTGCTGCATTCATCGATGCAGAGCATGCTTTTGATCGTGTGTATGCTGAGAAACTAGGTATTGATGTTAGTAATCTATATATAGCTCAGCCAGATAATGGTGAGCAAGCATTAGAAATTGCCGAGAACCTGATTAGCTCAGGAGCCATAGACATCATTGTCATTGACTCTGTTGCTGCATTAGTACCCAGAGGTGAATTGGAAGGTGAAATGGGAGATAGCAAAATGGGTTTACAGGCTCGTTTGATGTCTCAGGCATTGAGAAAGTTGACTGGTACTATTAATAAGACAAACTGTTGCTGTATCTTTATTAACCAGTTGCGTGATAAGATTGGGGTTATGTTTGGTAGCCCGGAAACAACTACTGGTGGTAACGCATTGAAGTTCTATGCCTCAGTTCGTATGGATATCCGTAGAATCGGGCAGATCAAAGAAGGTGCTGATAATGTGGTTGGTAACCGTACCAAAGTGAAGGTTGTGAAAAATAAACTGGCACCTCCTTTCAAAGTGGTAGAGTTTGATATTATGTATGGTGAAGGAATTTCTAAAATTGGTGAGATAATAGACTTGGGTGTTGAGCTTAGTATTATCAATAAATCTGGTTCGTGGTTTTCTTATGAAGGAAGCAAGATTGGACAAGGCCGTGATGCTGTGAAAAAGATGCTGGAAGACAATCCTGAACTAGCAGTAGAGATTGAAGGTAAAATTCGGAAGAAATTCAAAGAAGGCGCTGATGTAGCTGAGGAGCCTTTGACTCCGGAAGAGGCAAAAGAAGCGAAAGAGATAGTGGAAGACGAAGCATAGTTACAAAGAAGCCTCATTTCAGAATGAGGCTTCTTTTTTATGTGTAAAATACTAAACGGTAGCTTTACGCAATACTTCGGAAACTTTTGTAAGCATATCGTCATTAAAGTCAAGATGTGTCACAAAACGTATTTGTTCCTTGCCAAATGCCGAAGCCAGAATTCCATTGGCTTTCATATATTGAAGTAACTTTTGGGTGATTTCTGACGAAGGCAATGTGAAGATAACGATGTTAGTCTGAACAGGTAGTATGGACGTAACATAAGGTAAATCATTTAGGGTTCTTTCAAGATCTCTGGCTCTTTGGTGATCTTCTTTCAGACGTGTTACATGATTATCTAAAGCATAAATGCCAGCAGCTGCCAGATAACCAGCTTGTCTCCACGCTCCTCCGAACACCTTACGGATACGTCTGGCTTTTGCTATATGTGCTTTTGTTCCTACTAATACAGATCCAACAGGTGTACCCAACCCTTTAGAAAGGCAAATAGAAATTGTATCAAAATAGCTTCCAATTTCTTTAGTTGTTTGGTTGGTTTCAACCAAGGCATTAAACAGCCTTGCTCCATCCATATGAAGTGGAAGATTGTACTGCTTACAAACCTTATTTATCTCTGCTATTTGGTCTGTTGTATAATAGCATCCTCCCCCTTTGTTTACTGTATTTTCTATCTCTACCAATGCTGTATGAGGTAAGTGGATATCCTCTCCATTAATATTAGCGAGTACCTGATCTGCTGTAAATATTCCTCTCTGACCATCGAGTAGACGAACAGAGGCACCAGAGTTAAAGGCGATACCGCCCCCTTCATAATTGTAAATATGCGACAGTCTATCACAAATAACTTCATCTCCAGGTTGTGTATGTAACTTGATCGCAATCTGATTGGTCATTGTTCCGGAAGGGCAGAATAAGCCAGCTTCCATATCAAACAATTGTGCTGCCTTTTCTTCCAATTTATTTACAGTTGGATCTTCACCATACACATCATCGCCAACTGTGGCTGAAAACATAACCTCAAGCATTTCTTTTGTGGGGCGTGTGACAGTATCACTTCGGAGGTCAATAAATTTTGTCATAGTTTGCTATGGTTTTAGTTTGGCAGATGTATATATTTCAGCTATTTTAATTTACATCGGAACTACATAATAATTTTTTTACTTTTGCTGCTTCAATTTTAGTAAAAAATCGTATATGAAAATTTCCCTTAACTGGCTTAAGCAATACATTGACCTTCCTGAGTCACCTGAAGAAATCGAAAAGCTCCTGACCCGGTCAGGATTGGAGGTGGAGCATATTGATGAAATACAGCCTATTCCAGGCGGATTACGTGGATTTGTTGTAGGAGAAGTGCTAACCTGTGAGCGATTTGAAGTAAAGGACAAAAAATTGAGTCTGACAACAGTAGATATTGGTACAGACACCCCTTCAACTATTGTTTGTGGTGCTGCGAATGTAGATGCAGGACAAAAGGTGATTGTTGCAACGATTGGCACTACCTTATACGACAAAGAAGGCAAACCTGTTTTTACCATTGATAAAAGAAAGGTGTATGGGCAGCCTTCTGAAGGAATGATCTGTGCAGAAGACGAAATAGGTATAGGGACTTCACATGACGGGATACTGGTGTTACAGACAGACCTGCCTAATGGTACGCCCGCCGCAAAGTATTTCAATATTGAACCGGATTATGTATTTGAGATTGGTCTGACACCTAACCGTGCAGATGCAGCTTCGCATATAGGGGTAGCTCGTGATTTGAAAGCATTACTGGATAGAGATCTGACTATGCCGGAAGTGTCTGGATTTGCAGATGTAAAAGACACAACCTTAGTTGATGTAGTCGTTGAAAGTAAAGAAGCATGTCCTCGTTTTTGTGGAGTTTCTATTGAAGGAGTCAAGATAGGACCATCTCCAGACTGGTTGCGTAAGCGACTAGAGGCAATAGGGCTGAACCCAATCAATAATGTAGTTGATGTGACTAACTTTATTTGTCATGAGTTAGGACAACCCATGCATGCCTATGATGCAAGTGCATTAGCTGGGAATAAGATCATTGTAAAAACATTGCCGGAAGGAACTCCTTTCACAACATTAGATAAAGTAGAACGCAAGTTATCTGCAACAGATCTAATGATTTGTGATGCAGAAAAGCCTGTTGGCATTGCTGGTATAATGGGAGGGTTGGATTCTGGAATTAAAGATATAACTACTAACGTTTTTCTGGAAGTTGCTTATTTTTCTGCTGATTGGATTCGGAAGACTGGACAACGCCATGGGTTAAAAACAGATGCCTCATTCCGGTTTGAACGTGGTACAGACCCTAATCTGAAGCTATATACATTACAACGTGCAGCTTTGCTGATTTTGGAAGTAGCTGGAGGCAAAATTGCTTCCTCTGTTACAGATTTTTATCCTGAACCGATTGGCAACTTTGAGTTCGCAGTTACTTACAAAAATATCAATCGGTTGATTGGTAAAGAACTTGGAAATGCCTACATCCGGAAGACACTTGAATCTCTGGATATTCAGATTCTGGATGAAAACGAAGAAGGTTTCCGTGTGTCTGTGCCTCCTTATCGTGTAGATGTACAACGGGAAGCAGATATAGTAGAGGAGATCCTGCGGATTTATGGTATTGACAATATCGAACTGTCAGACAATCTGAATACAGACTTCCTGGCACAGTTTCCAGAACCAGATCCAAATACCTTACAAGCAAAGATCACTTCTCTGTTGGCATCCAAAGGATTTCATGAGATTCTAACCAATTCACTAACCAAGCCATCCTATGTGCAGCAGTTTCCTGCTATAGCCAATGGGGAGAATGTAGAGATTCTGAATTATCTGAGTGAAGATTTGATGGTGATGCGTCAATCATTGTTATTCTCAGGGCTGGAAGTGCTGGCTTATAATATTAACCGTCGTCAGAAGGATTTGAAAATCTTCGAGTTTGGTAAAATCTACTATAAGAAAGACGATAAGTATATAGAGAAGAAAAGGCTTTCTCTATTTATAACAGGTGATCAGCATACGGAGAGTTGGATTAGTAAAAGTCAGCCTGTAGCATTTCATGATCTGGCTGCTGTAGTCTTACAGTTGCTACACCGGATGCAGGTAAAGAATATTGATAGTGTAGAAACAGAGAATGCTATCTATTCCTATGGATTGAATTATCAGGTCAATAAACGGGAGATTGTATCATTAGGCTTATTGAAGCCGGGTGTCACAAAAGCAGCAGATATTAAAGTCCCTGTCTTTTATGCTGATATTGACTGGGAATATTTGCTGAAGCAATACAATCCAAAGGTCGTATTTGCTGAAATTCCGAAGTTTCCAGAGGTGCGTCGTGACCTGTCATTGGTAATTGATAAATCTCTTTCATTCAAGGAGATTAAAGCATTGGCAGAACGTACAGAGAAGAAACTTCTAAAAGCAGTAAATGTTTTTGACATATATGAAGGTCAAAACCTGGGAGAAGGTAAAAAATCCTATTCTGTAAGCTTTACACTTCAGGATGAGAGTCAGACATTGACAGATACAGTAATTGAAAAGACGATGCAGAAGTTGATTCAATTGTATGAAAAAGAACTGGGAGCCGAAATCAGAGGTAAATAGTTACCAAAATTCCGGGAGAAGTCAATTTTAGAAGGATTCTCCCGGAAAATTTTATATATTACTAAAATAACACTCTTCCCACTGTAAGTAACCTATGGAACTCAAAGACCTGATTGCACAGTTTGATCTTTTGGAAAAACGGTTGCAGGAGGTACTGGCAGAAAAGAATGATCTGCGTCGTCAGTTAGAACGTGCAGATGAGGAGCGTGAACAACTGCGGGGACACGTACGTCAGCAAGCAGATCTAATAAAAAAATTACAAAAAAAGCAAGAAACCCTACAAAACAATTTTCAAAAACAATTTAATATTACTAAAATTGTAAATTCAATAGGTGCAGATGTTAAAGATACTGCAGAGTTGAAGGGAAAAATAGAAGCTTATATACAAGATATTGATAAATGTATTGCGTACCTGAGTCAATCGTAACGCAGCATGGATGAGGTTATTTCGATTAAGATAAAGATTTTAGATAAAGAATATCCACTGCGGATTCCTGCTGCTGAAGAAGAATTGTATCGTGCGGTAGGAAAAGAGCTAAATGAACGTTGCCGCGAGTTTCGGGAAAACTATGGGGCACGGGCTGACAAGCAAGACATCCTGTCTATGGTAAGTTTTGTGGCCATGTTGGAAAAATTTAAACTCGAAGCCGAGAAAGACACATTACAGAATACAGTTACTCAAAAGATTGTATCATTACAAAATTTGCTCCATCCATCATAACGGATAGAGTTCTTCTATCATATCTCTCCTGCCTGTTTGTCTGCATTTGCATTTAAAGACAGCATAAGGGTACATAGAGTGTACCTGTTGGTGCTTTACATGTGGTCTACGTTTCACTTAAAGACAAAAGGAAAATGTCTAATACAAATTTTTTGATTCTCTCATTGGTAGTTGAGGTAGTCATCGGGGTTATAGTTTGGTTAGTCCTGTTTCGGATCTTTGCTAAGAAATCTCTGAAAAGACGTGAAGAAGAGATTGACGAAAAAGCACGCCTGATCATAAAGGAGGCGGAAATCCATGCAGAGACTATCAAGAAGGATAAGATACTGGAAGCAAAAGAAAACTTTTTGAAACTCAGAACGGAGTTTGAAGAGGAATCAAATAAGAAAAAGCAAATTATTATTACGAATGAAGGTAAGCTAAAACAGCGTGAGCAAAATCTGGTGCAAAAGGAACAAGCTGTTTCTAAAGCACTGGAACAGACTAAACGCAAAGAAGACGAACTGGATAAGTTAAAAACAGATTTAGCCGAACAGCTTGAAGTTGCCACAAAAAAGCGTGATGAGGCTGAAAAAATGCGTTCATCACAAATTGAGCAATTGGAGAAAATTGCCAATCTGAAAGCGGAAGATGCCAGAAATCAGTTGATTGAAACACTGAAAAGTGAAGCTGAGTCAAAAGCATCTACGTATGTAAAAAATATTGTGGAGGAGGCTAAGCTGACTGCTACAAAAGAAGCCAAGAAGATAGTCATAGAAACTATTCAACGTACTGCTGCTGAACAAGCTATAGAGAATGCCGTATCTATATTCAACATTGAGTCGGATGATGTAAAAGGAAAAATCATTGGTCGGGAAGGTCGTAATATCCGGGCGTTGGAAGCTGCTACCGGAGTAGAGATTATTGTAGACGATACGCCTGAAGCAATCATTATATCTGGTTTTGATCCGGTGCGTCGTGAAATTGCTCGTCTGTCATTGCATCGCTTGGTACAGGATGGACGTATTCACCCTGCCCGGATTGAGGAGATTGTAACAAAGACAACCAAGAGTATTGAAGAAGAGATCGTTGAAATTGGCGAACGGACTGTAATAGATTTAGGTATTCATGGTATACATCCGGAATTGATTAAGCTGATTGGCCGGATGCGTTTTCGTTCTTCGTATGGACAGAACCTGCTTCAGCACTCACGTGAGGTTGCTAAGTTGTGTGCCACAATGGCTGCTGAACTAGGGTTAAATGCGAAGATGGCTAAACGTGCCGGATTACTACATGATATTGGTAAAGTATGGCCAGAAGAACCTGAGTTGCCACATGCTATCTTAGGTATGGAACTGGCTCAGAAATACAAGGAACATCCGGATGTATGCAATGCGATAGGTGCTCACCACGATGAAATTGAGATGACTGCTATGATATCACCTGTTATACAGGCCTGTGATGCTATTTCTGGTTCTCGTCCTGGTGCACGTCGTGAAGTGATGGAATCGTATATAAAACGTCTGAAAGAACTGGAAGAGCTGGCTGTGAGTTTTGACGGCGTTCAAAAATGTTTTGCGATTCAGGCAGGACGTGAACTACGTGTTATGGTAGATGCTGAAAATGTGACAGATGATAAAGCAAATAACCTGTCATTTGAGATAGCCCAGAAGATTGAAAAGGATATGCAATATCCGGGGCAGATCAAGGTTACAGTGATTCGGGAGATGCGTTCTGTGAATTACGCGAAGTAATTATCTGAAAAGAATACAAAAACAATCCCTCATTAGATAGTCTCTAATGAGGGATTTTGTTTTATAGTTATGGGTTCGTATATATTTCGTTTAAGGACAAAGATTGTCTAATACTATAGCAATTATTTTTCGATCCATTTCTACTTTCAATGTTCCTCGCATTAAAGAAGATTATACCCTGCTAATTCTGACAGAAGCCTAGCCGCTGGTAGTGGAAGTGCCTGATTTAAAAAGTTTTAAATCATATTGCAGATATTCTTTTTTTTTCTGAAACTTAACTTTGAGGAAACATCTCTTCTATTCATCCTCAGTACTTTTACATATATTTTCAACAAACCTTTACTTACAATTTATGCAACATTTTTTACCCCTTACAAAGCGGGTGGCTATGCTGTTGTGTTTCTGGCTATGTAGTTTTACAGCTTGGGCACAAGTATCCATTACGACGCTTAACTCTGCTTATACGCAAGACTTTAATAGCCTGGCCATTAGTGGAACTGGCACCGCCGTCCCTGCAGGATGGACATTTGCAGAAAGTGGTACCAATGCCAATGCAATCTATACTGCCGGGACAGGTTCAGGAACAGCCGGAGATACGTATAGTTTTGGTTCTGCAAGCGCTACAGACAGAGCCTTCGGTGGATTGCTTTCAGGTTCTCTTACCCCAACCATTGGGGCTGGATTTACTAACAATACAGGAAGCACAATCACATCTCTCTCTATCGTGTATACAGGTGAACAATGGCGTATTGGAGCAACTTCTGCCAATCGGGCAGTGCGTGATACACTAAACTTCCAGTTTAGCATCAATGCAACCTCACTAACTACTGGTACCTGGCAGAATGCGGATGTGTTGGATTTTGTCTCACCTGTAGCTCCAGGGGCTACTGCTGGCGCTTTGGATGGAAATGCTACTGCTAACCGTCAAACCTTATCCACAACACTTACAGGGCTTTCTATTCCAGCAGGTGCTACTATCTGGATACGGTGGACAGATGCCAATGTGGCTAGTTCAGATGATGGGTTGGCTGTTGACGACTTTTCTCTAACTGCAAATGGAGAGGTAACTACTCCGGTACCAACCTTGACCATCTCTTCCAGTACAATAGGTTTTGGAGAAATCGCTGCCAATACAACCAGTATAAAGTCTTTTACAATAACAGGAAGTAATCTGACAGATAATGTAAAAGCAGTTGTTACAGGTTTGGGTTATACTATTTCAAAAGATAGCATCTCCTTTGACACATTGGTATCTTTCACTTCTGCAGAGGTGAGCACTCCCAAAAAGATCTTTGTACGTTTTGCTCCTACTGCATTTGGTGCTTCTACTGGCACAATAACTATCAGCAGTCCAGATGCTCTCACACAAACTGTAAACCTGAGTGGTTCTGCTGCCAATCCTTTTGAGCAGAACTTCAATGTCTGCTCCTCTGCACTTCCTGGTGGATGGACTCAATATAGTGTAACAGGTGCACAAACTTGGGCATGTACTACCTTTGGACGTACAGGTAATGCCGTGCAGATCAATGGCTATTCAGGTGGAGCTGTTGAGAATGAAGACTGGTTGATCTCTCCTGCTCTTGATCTAACTGGACTTACCTATCCGTTGCTTTCATTCTGGTCTCGTACTGCTTTTACAGGTCCAACATTGAAACTACTGGTTTCTACCAATTATAGTGGAACAGGAAATCCTTCTGAAGCTACATGGACAGAGTTGAATGGACAGTTCCCATTAGTCAATTCAGATGTATGGACACAGTCAAGTGGTATCAATCTGGTGAACTTTAAACAAGCAGGTGTATACATTGCTTTTGTGTATACTTCTTCGCCTGCATTGGAAGCTGCCCGCTGGACAATTGATGACTTTTCTATTATCAATTCAACAACGCCGCCTTCTCCTCTTTTAAGTACATCGATTACGCCTCTGACAGAGTTGTATTTTGAAAGCAGTGTCAATGTGCCTTCTGATGCCAGGTCTTTTCAGGTATCTGTAGCTAATGCTACATCTGATCTGACTGTGTCTGTTCCTGCACCTTTTCAGCTTTCAAAGGATGGAAGTAATTTCTCAGGATCTGTAGTGTATTCTGTGTCAGAACTTGACTTTACTAATACAGTATATATTCGTGCACTGCCTGCTACGGAAGGAGCGTTTGCCGGACGTATACAGCTTATAACTGGCTCTATTCATAGTATACAAGGATATATCACCGCTTCATCTATTAGTAAGAATAAGACGTTTGATGTGGCTACTATGAATGTGGAGTGGTTTGGGCATCCAAGTAATGGTCCTTCCAACAATGCGCTTCAGGCTGCTAACCTTCGTACATTGATTAACCGTTTGGATGTAGATATATTCACGTTGCAGGAGATCTCTGATACCGTATTGTTTGTGGATAGTGTAGCCAATCTGCTTCCTGGATATAAATATGTGGTATCCCCTTATGTCTCTAACCCTGAGACAAATGATCCCTACGCACAAAAGGTGATAACTTTGTACAAGACCGCTACTGTTTCTAAACTGAGTTCAAAAATACTACTGACAGGAGTGAATGTAAACACATTACCAAATTATCCGGGAGGCGATCCAACACGTTTCTGGGCCAGTGGACGTTTGCCACTTTTACTGGATGCACAGGTAACTATCAATGGAGTAAGTAAGCGTGTTGTCGTAGTAAATATTCACGCACGTGCCAACTCTGGAGATGATATTAGTCGCTATCAGATGCGAGCCTATGATGTGAAAGTGCTGAAAGATACACTGGATGCTTACTATGGCAATGTTGCGTTATTGCTTCAGGGTGATTACAACGATGATGTAGACTCTACGGTAGCTCCTATCCCATCGCCACTTATTTCTTCCTATCAGCCCTATGTATTGGATAGCACTCATTACAAAACAGCTACCCGTGTATTGAGTGATGCAGGACTTCGTTCTTATATCACACAGGCTAATGTGATTGATCATATCACTATGACAGATGAACTGTTTTCAGAGCATTTGTCAGGTTCTACCCGTATCGATTATGCCTCGAATTATATTACTAATTATGAGAATACACTGTCTGACCACTTGCCTTCTCTTACTCGTTTCAAATTTAAATCAGCACCATCTGTTGCTGTAACTGCGCCGGCTACCGAATCTGTCATTCTGAAGGGAACAGACGTGGTAGTAACTGCAACGGCTTCAGATGTGGACGGAAGTGTTACAAAAGTTGAGTTTTACAATGGAATAACGTTGTTAGGTACAGACTATACTAGTCCATATTCTTATACCATCTCTCAGGCTGCTACTGGCACCTATACACTGACAGCTATTGCGTATGATGATGATAACCTTAAAACACAATCAGCTGCTGTGCAGGTTAAAGTGGTTGAGACTGGCATTCAGGGTAGTGATTGTGCTACTCCAGGGCAAAGCTATACGTATGAATTATTTGTTGATCCTGCCTCTGTATCCAGCATTAGTTGGTGGGTTAATGGAAGCGCTACCATTGTGAAAGACCCTGCCAATGCACGAAAGGTGACTATTACCTTTACCCAATATAATAGTACTTCTGTACAGGTATATGCAGGTGTATCCTATAAGAAATCGCCTTGGTATACACAATTCAGTAAAGTAGTGAAAGTAGGGGGATGTACTCCTGCAGATACTACAACCTATCCAACAGGTATATCAGGTACTTCGTGTGCTATACCTTCTCAGGTATACGAATTTGAGTTGAAGACAAAGCCTACGCTTTCAGTGAGTTCTATCAGCTGGTGGGTAAATGGAAGTGCAACTATTACTGTTGATCCTGTCAACAAGAAGAAAGTAAAAGTTGTATTCACAAAGTATAATAGCTCGAATGTACAACTTACGGCTGGCGTGACTTATTCTTCTAGTCCATGGTATGAATCATTTACTAAAACCATTCAGATTGGTGGTTGTTCAAACTCTGCCCGTTTATCTGATGAACTATCTTCAGAGTTAACTATTCAGGCTTATCCAAATCCTGCAAATGATCGGTTAACTGTATCATTTGGTAGGTATGCAGTTGGAGATGTGAAAGTTCGCATACTGGATATATTGGGAAAAGAATACACTCTGGAAAAAAATATTGTTTCGGATAATGAAGTAGAGCTCAATACAAAGTCTCTACCATCTGGTGTGTATGTATTGCAGGTCGTATCTTCTCAGAAAACAGAGGTACTACGTGTAGTAAAACAATAATGTGATACGAATAACTATATACAAAAAAGGTCCTGTCTTCTGAAGACAGGACCTTTTTTGTATGACACGAGTCATCCCAGATTACAGAGTCACTTGCGTTTAATATGCGGTACTTGGGCACTATGTGCATAGTTCTATGCAAGTAGACGTTTTGCGTTGAATTCCGATCAGATTTTGATTTTGCGGTGAACTATGCGCAAGACAAAAAAGTGATCGGAATTCCGATCGAAAAAGAGTTTGCCGTGAGTTATGCGCAGCAAAGAAAATGATCGGAACTCTGATCAAAACAGAAAGTGATTGGAGTTATAGGCAATTCCTCTGCCAAGTAGTTGCTCTGTCTTACCTTTGCTGAGAAAGCTTTTGCCTTGAACTATGCGCAGAAAATTTCTCTTATACATGCCTATTGCCTTCTATTTAAAATAGATAGCTACACCGAAATAGCCTTATTGCCATCCACCACCCAGGCTACGATAAAGGTCTATAAGTGAGAAGAACTGATCCCGTTTTACTGTTGCCAGTTCGAGCTCAGCTTCCAGTACACTACGCTGGGCTGTGATAACTTCCAGGTAAGAGGCATAGCCTGTCACATACAAGTCATTGGAAGTAGATACTGCATTTTGCAACACATCTACTTCCTGTTTACGGTAATCATATACTTTCTGAAGGTTCTCTATTCCTTTCATACTTGTAACAACTTCCTGATAGCCGTTTAAGATCGTTTTATAATAAGTATAAAACGCTTCCTGATTAACGGCCTGAGATTGTTTGTAATTGGATTTTAAAAGGTTTCTACTAAATAGCGGACCTGTAAGGCCTCCTAAAATACCATAGGCTATAGAGGCTGGGTTAAATAGGACAGAGGCGTTAAAAGAGTTAAATCCTGCATAGGGAGAGATGGTAAGCGAAGGCAGGAAGGCGGCGCGCATGGCTGTCACATCGGCCTTGGTTGCTTCCAGTTCCAGTTCTGCCTGTCGGATATCCGGACGATGCCGAAGCATATGTGCCGGAATACCTGACTTCACTACTGTAGTTAGTGTTTGCTGAAGAATGGGATTGCTTCTCTCAATCGGTTGAGGAAAACCTCCCAGCAAAAGGTTTAACTGATTTTCAATAATTACAATTTCCTGTTGGACACGTCCTTCCAGACTACGGGTATGTAGCAATTGTGCTGTTGACTGTTGTACTGCCAGTTCTGTAGCCCGGCCTCCCATTTTCTGAGCTGTAATAGTTTCAACAGCTTTTTCCTGTAATCCGATGTTCTTTCGTATGATTTCCAGTTCATTGTCCAGCCTAAGTAAATCATAGTAAAACTGAGATACTTGTGCTACAAGCGCTGTTACAATGGCTTGTCTTCCTTTTTGTGAAGCCAGAAATCGATTATAGGCAGCTTTTTTCTGATTGCGCAATTTTCCCCAAAGATCTATTTCCCAACTGCTACGCAATCCAAGGAAATAATCAGGAGTAGGATTAGGTATCTTTTTCTTACCATCTATATTTCCAGACAAATTGGTGTCATAATTACCTACCCCGTTCATGGTGTAGTCACCATATTTGTCAACACCTGCTGACGCAATTACATTTAGTGATGGCAGCAAAGCGCCACGACCTAGTTGAAAACTTGCTCTGGCAAACTCTATGCGCTGACGGGCAATGTTTAGATCTGGGTTGTTGTGTAATGCGGTATCTATGAGTTTTATTAATAGTGGATCAGTAAAGAAATCCTTCCAGGCAATGTCACCAATGCTGGTAGTATCAGAGCTACCAGTAAAAGTTTCCGGCAGTTTGACAGAACTATGTTGAGTGGTGACTGTTGAGACTTTACAACTTCCCAGCAACAGCACTAAAAGGATGCAACTATATTTTAATGAATGGCTAAGCATTGTTCAAAGTAAGAGTTTATGTATCTTTTAAGAACAGAGGAAATCATTGATTCCTCAGTTCTTAAGAAAATAGGGATGGTTAATAGATTTATGAAGTACAGACAGCACATTACCTGCCTGTCAGAATTATTGTTCAGACTCAGTAGCCGACGCTGTAGAAAGCTGCGCTGGTTTATCCTGAAACTTCTCTGCAAGTGAAGCAAAAAGAACATACAGGCCTGGTATGAGGAATACTCCAAAAATGGTCCCGATCAACATACCACCTGCTGCCGCTGTACCAATGGAACGGTTTCCCAAAGCTCCTGCACCAGAGGCTATACAGAGTGGCATCAGACCTGCAATAAAGGCAAAAGAAGTCATCAGGATAGGACGTAAACGACTAACTCCTCCTTCCATCGCAGCCTGTAATACAGAGTATCCTTCACTTCTGCGTTGTATAGCAAACTCAACAATAAGAATAGCATTTTTACCCAGCAGGCCGATAAGCATTACCAGGGCCACCTGAGCATAGATATTATTTTGAAGGCCTAAAAGCTGTAAGGAAAGAAAGGCTCCAAAGATCCCAGTAGGCAAAGACAGGATAACCGGCAGAGGAAGCAGAAAACTTTCGTATTGAGCTGCCAACAGCAGATACACAAATAACAGACAGACCAGGAAGATATAAATAGCCTGATTACCTGAAAGGATTTCTTCACGAGTCATACCAGACCAGTCATAACTGTATCCTCTCGGTAGAGATTCTTTGGCTACACGTTCTACTGCTTTGATCGCATCTCCACTACTAAATCCGGGTGCTGCATCTCCGTTAATCATAGCAGAGGTGTACATATTGTAGCGAGTCAGCTGCTCAGGTCCATAGACTCTCTCCAGTTTGATAAATGTAGAGAAAGGAACCATCGCTCCATGATTGTTCTTAACATATAGTTGGAGCAGATCTTCCGGCTTAGCCCGATAAGTGGGCAATGCCTGAACCATCACTTTATACATCTGCCCAAAACGGATGAAGTTAGAGGCATAATAGCTTCCCAGATAGGTTTGTAGTGTACTCATGGCCTTATCAATTGTGACCCCTTTTTTTGCTGCCATTTCCTGATCTACATGAATCATATATTGAGGGAAGCTGGCATCAAAACTGGAAAAGGCACTACTGATTTCTGGGGCATTTTTTAATGCTGCAATAAATTTATTAGAAACCTCTGCTGTTTCCTGAAGAGATTCTCCTGTAGTACGATTTAACAGACGAAGTTCAAAACCACTGGAGTTACCAAACCCTGGCACTGTAGGTGGAGGAAAGAACTGAATATCTGCATCCTGTATTTTTCGGGTTTTTTCCTCCAATGCAGCAATTATATCCTGGACAGATTCTTCCCGTTCATCCCATGACTTCAGGTTAATCATTGCCATACCATACGACGCACCGGCTGCCTCTGTTAACAAACTATAGCCTGCAAGAAATGAAACAGACTCAACCGCTTTCATATCTTTTGCCACTAATTGTACTTCATCTAATACCTTCTCAGTACGTTCTACTGTAGCTCCTGCAGGAGTAGTAACATTGACATAGATCATGCCCTGATCTTCTGTGGGAATAAATCCGGTAGGTAAAAGAGAATTTACCCCCCAGGTAGCGATGAAAAAGAAGATAAGCAAAGCAATTGTGATAACTCGTCTACCTGCGATAAAAGAGGTAGCCTTTTTGTACTTGCCCTCTACAGACTCATATGCTCTGTTAAATCTTCCAAAGAAACGATTTAATAATCCTTTCTTTTTGGGTACACCATGTGTACTTTTAAGCATAATAGCACATAAAGCCGGAGTAAGTGTAACCGCATTAATCCCTGAAATAACGATGGATATAGCCAGCGTAAGTGAGAACTGGCGGTAGAAGATACCTACAGGGCCACTCATGAATGCAACAGGTATAAACACTGCTGACATGACCAGCGTAATAGCTACAATGGCTCCACTGATTTCACGCATAGCAGCAAATGTGGCCTCCTTCGCCGACATATGTTTTTCTGCCATCTTGGTATGTACTGCTTCGACTACTACAATGGCGTTATCAACCACAATACCAATCGCAAGAACCAAAGCGAATAAAGTGAGGAGATTGATAGAGAATCCGAGCAGATCCATAAAGAACAGTGTACCAACCAATGATACCGGAACTGCCAGAGCTGGTATGAGGGTAGAACGAAAATCCTGAAGGAAGATGAATACAACAATAAATACCAGAATACAGGCTTCTACCAATGTTCGTAGTACTTCATGAATAGAGGCATCCAGGAAACGTGATACATCATACGTAATATTGTATGTCATTCCAGGAGGGAAAGATATTTCTTTTAGTTCCGCCATCCGTTGCTTTACATTCTCAATAACCTCCTTTGCATTAGAGCCTGGACGTTGTTTGATCATGATAGAGGCCGAAAAGCGACCATCTGTTTTGGATGCCATACTGTAATCCATTGCTCCAAATTCGACATCAGCAACATCTCGAATACGTAATACAGAACCATCCGAATTAGCGCGGATAACAATATTTTTATATTGTTCTGGTTCAAAGAACTTACCAGTGTATCGAAGTACATATTGCAGCATTTGAGGATTTTTTCCTGAGCTTTCGCCTGCTTTTCCAGGAGCAGCTTCTACATTTTGATTGCGAATAGTTTCAATTATCTCATCTGTAGAAACTTCATAGGCTGCCATTCGGTCAGGCTTCAGCCATATCCGCATGGAATACTCTCTGGACCCCATAATCTCGCAGAACCCAACCCCATTGATGCGTTTCAGTTCTTTAAGAACGTTGATGTCTGCAAAGTTGTAAATGAATTTTTCACCAACAGTACTGTCTTCACTCATCACATTGAGATACATGAGCATACTGTTTACTTCCTTTTCTGTGGCCACACCCGCCTTGATTACTTCTTCAGGAAGTTCATCTATAACAGTCTGAACACGGTTCTGGACGTTAACCGCTGCCAGGTCTGGATCTGTACCAACTTCAAAGAAAACCTGGATTAGGGTAGTACCATTGTTACTGGTCACTGAGGTCATGTAAGTCATGCCTGGTACACCATTAATCGCCCGCTCCAGAGGAGTCGCTACGGCTTTAGTACACACTTCTGCATTGGCACCTGTATACTTGGCTGTTACAGTAACAGAAGGTGGAACAATTTCAGGGAATTGTGTCACAGGTAATGTAAAGAGTGACAGAACGCCTAAAAATACAATAAGTAAAGATATAACTAATGACAGGACCGGCCTGTGAATAAATATGTCGAACATGATTACCTCCGTCTAATGAATAATTAAATAAGAGGAGGTCTGCCAGATGCTATTCAGGATAACTCTACATACACATAAAAATGATTGTTCTATAAATAGAAATAAGCCGAACCTTAACTTAAAAGTCCGTTAGTACGAATAAACTTGAATGTTAATGAAATAAAAAATATAGTATTTGTTAAATGGAGTATCCCTTTGGTGGCAAGACCTCTTTTGAAGCAAGAATAGACTACTAATTACTTACCATGAGTAGTTGTAAGAAGGCTGTCCATGGCAATAAATTCGGGAACAATCTGAGATCCTTCACGAATGTTCTGAATACCCTCATAAACAACTTTATCTCCTGCCTGTAATCCGGAATCTACAATGTAAAAATGTGAGAAGCGTGTTTTAGGCTTAAATTCCTTCATTTTTACTTTGTTGTTACCATCTACTACATACACATAATTTTTGTCCTGAATTTCAAAAACAGCCTTTTGTGGAACCATCAAGGCATTGTCAACATCGTTAGCTAAACGAACTTTGCCGGTAGAGCCATGTTTGAGGATTTTTTCTGGATTGGGGAAATGGGCGCGGAATGCGATGGAACCAGTACTCTCATCAAATTCCCCTTCCATTGTTTCAATTTTTCCTTTTTGCTCATAGTTTGTACCATCGGCCAGAATTAGTTTGATATTTGCCGAATTAGGGTTGGCACCACTGAGCTTGGTCTTTATGTATTGTAAGTACTCATTTTCAGAGACATGAAAATAAGCATAGACTGCATTTATATCAGAAACTGTAGTAAGTAATGCTCCTTCATCAATCAAGCTGCCTGTTTTTAAAGGTATCCTGTCAATGATACCGTCAAAAGGGGCACGAATGAACGTATAAGACAATTTGAGTTCGGCATTTGCATAAGCAGAACGGGCTTCTTCAATGCGGGCATTTGCAACAGCAAGTTTCGCTTTGGCTACTTCAAGTTCTGTTTTGGAAATAACCTTTTTTTCAACCAATAATTTAACTCTCTCCAGTTCCAGTTCATCTGTTTTCGCTTCTGCCGTAGCACTGGTTAATGCAGCTTTTGCTTTCATCAATTCAGATTTGTATTCCGCATCGTTGATTTGAAATAGAGGTTGGCCTTTTTTTACTTCTTTGCCTTCATCTACCAGTATTTTATCCAGATAACCTGATACCCGTGCTCTAATTTCTACATTGCGTACTGCCTGAATATCGGTTACATATTCATGCAGTAATATAGTGTCTTTAGTAATCAGCTTTGTTACAGGAAGTATTTCTTTAGAAGAAGAATTGTCAACCTGACCACTTGCGGTACAACCTGCTATACCTATAGTGGCCAAAGAAGTGCCGACGAGTGCACTTAGTAAGGAGTTTGTTTTCATAATTCCAAGATTTGTACGGTGAGCTAAGAATAACTTATTTTACAATATAGAACGTTTCGCCAGAAAGTAAAAGGAGTTATCTGTAAAATGTGGAAATTACTCAGAAAAGTTGTCTAAAAAGTGCGAATAGTTCAATTTTTAACTATATGATAGCATTGATAGCTAATTTTTGTATTTACATGATAATACACAAAAAAGAGTATTATTGCTTGGTTGAAATATGAGCATAGCTATAGTATATATAAATAAAAAACACTATCCATTGGTTGGATAGTGTGAGTATAAATACTTGATTTTTAGCTATTTGTGCTTTTTTATTGGGAAGTGCTCTTCTAGTGGACTATACCACATTCTTTGCAATATTTCTTTTTTCCAGGCCGATGCTTTTTAGGCTTATGTTTATGCCCAAAGTAGCTTGGGTCATTGTAACGGGGGTTGCTAGCCATTTCCTGGGCTATTTTATTGTTTCTTTTGGCATTTGCCTCTCGTAAGTCACGTGCACGTTGTATACCTTCCTCAGCAGTTGGGTATTTCTTTTTAGAAAAACGCATCTCAGAAGAAAATACTCCAGACTCACTGGAAGAACTTTTGGATGAGACCTCTGTACTGGAAGCTTTATCCTTGTCATTCTTCTTCTTTTTCTTTTTTCCGAATTGGGCATGGCCTTCAGTTGCTATCAGCATGAATCCAAACGCAAATATTACAAACAGGAATCGCATCATAAAAGTAAAAGGTAACAGAAATTATGTTTGTACATACTAATAACTCCAAAACAGTATTTTAGATTGTATAAGAAGACTAATTTTTAATCGCATCTAAGCTGTTTTGTGTTTTTACTTGAATGTTTTCCAATGCTGGTAGTACTGGTTTGGAACATATCTAGTGTTCGGAATAACCTATTATTTATCCGTTTTTAGGCCTAAAAGAAACTTGGCAGGTAATATTTTTACTACTATTATATTCTGGATAAATTTTTAAAAGAGGTAAATCTCTATTTTACAACAGATCATAAACTGTAACCTGGATATCTCGGGTTGTTAGTTCATCCCTGATAATGTCTTCAATAATTTCCCATTTTCCACCTGCCAGACCAGCTCCTATACGTGGCATATGAACAGACGCGTTGTTTTGTTGTGAAAAGGTTACTACCTTTTTCAAACCTTCGCGTACTGCATCATATCTAATGGGTGGAATACCATTTAATACTTGTATATCATGCTGAGCTATCATATTGGCTACAGTGATAGTTGATTCAACAGGTACAAACTGTACTTCACCTAATAAAAATTTCTCTCCACTTTTATACCACTGTCGATAGTGTTTTTCAGGTTTAGACCATTTCTTTGAGAGTGCTACTACAAATCCCTTTCCCCATCCTCCTATATCATTGCAAATGTGGACAATGATTTTATTACCATCTCCTTGCGGATTGGTTGCATCTCCTTTAACATATTGAATGTTCATAGTTTTACATGAGTTATTACGAAGATTACATCAGTAAATATTAAATAATATGAGAGATTTCACTGAATGTATTAATGAGGGTAATATCACTAAATGTTTTGACAGTTGTTGCTCCTGATAGTAGAAAGGTAGTATAATTCTATAATTGTACGTGGGTTTTCAGAGGTGTTTGGTATCTTGTATTAGTTCTGATTTGTGTAGATTCTAAGCGGAGCTGCTGATCATATAATGGTAAAAAGAAAAGCTGGATTTAGATAATCCAGCTTTTCTGTCCTAATAGGAAATATTTGGTTCTTAAATAGCAAATTCCTGAACAGGAACACTCTCGTATAGTTCTTCAATAAAACCTACACCCACTGTGTTATTTGTTCCTGGATCTACACAAATAAATCCTCCATTGGATCTATTTGTCGCAAAGGTATCTGCAAAGATAGGATGTGCCAGTTTGAGTGATAGCACTGCTATATCATTAAGTTTCAACTGAGTAGCACTTTGATGCTCCAATGTATCTGGAACAATTACATGTTGAATGGCATCTATTTTGGCTTTTACCAGTTGATTGCCATGTTGTAGCCAGTATACCTTACCAATAGATAGTGGTTCATGTGCCATCCAGCATACATGTGCCACGATGTATTTAGCTGCAATAGGCTCCTGACCTTTTTTTACCAGCATATTACCTCTGCTGATGTCTATATCATCCGTTAAAAGCAGGGTTACAGATTCTTTGGAATGTGCTTCATCCAGACTGCTTTCAAATTTTTGAATCTTTTTGATAACAGACGTTTGCTCAGATGGAAGCGCTGTAACCGTATCTCCTACCTTAAAAATTCCACTACTTATTTTACCTGCATACCCTCTGTAATCGTGGAATTCGTCTGTACGAGGACGAACTACATATTGTACAGGCATTCGGGCTGGTAACTCATCATTATTTTCTTTTAGATTTGTTGTTTCCAGTTCCTGTAGTAGCGTCTTTCCTTCATACCACGGCATCCTGTCTGATCCTTTGGCTATATTGTCACCATGCAGGCTACAAACTGGAATAAAATCAATGATCTGTCCTTCAAACTTGATCTTCTCAGCAAAAGCGTAAAAATCAGAAACAATATTGGAGAATACATCTTGTGAGAAATTCACAAGGTCCATCTTGTTTACACAAACCAATACTTTGGGAATACGCAACAAGGTAGAAATAAAGAAGTGACGGTATGTTTGCTCTACAACACCATGCCGGGAATCTATCAGAATAATAGATACCTGTGCTGTAGACGCTCCTGTTACCATGTTTCGTGTATATTCTACGTGACCAGGGCTATCCGCAATAATGTATTTGCGGGTAGGAGTAGAAAAATACACATGTGCAACATCAATTGTGATTCCTTGTTCGCGTTCTGCAATAAGTCCATCTGTAAGCAGAGAAAGATCTACGAAGTCAAGGCCTTTACGTTGACTAGATGCTGCAATAGCCTCCAGTTTATCTTGTGGGATAGATTGAGTATCAAATAACAGACGCCCAATCAATGTACTTTTGCCATCGTCTACACTTCCGGCAGTATTTAATCGTAAGATATCCATTTCGGTTCAATAGGGGGTAAGCGAATGATCTGGCTAACAGCTTCTGTATATCAGCTTGACCATTCAACGTATTAAAAATATCCTTCCTGTTTGCGTTTTTCCATAGCAGCCTCACTACGCTTGTCATCGATACGTGCACCACGTTCAGAGATAACTGCGCTGAGAATTTCTTCTATGATACCATCAATATTGTTGGCATAGGATTCAACAGCTGCTGTACAAGTCATATCACCTACTGTACGGAAACGCACTACCCGGCGCTGAACAATTTCATCAGGGGTAGTATGAAGGTATTCCGAATACGGCCATATCATACCATCTCTTTCGATGATCTCACGTTCGTGAGCATAGTAAACAGATGGAATACCGATACCTTCTTCACGAATATAATTCCATACATCCAACTCTGTCCAGTTACTGATTGGGAACACCCGAACATTTTCACCAACATTTATCTTTCCATTCAGTATATCAAATAATTCTGGTCTTTGACGTTTCGCATCCCACTGACCAAATTCATCTCTTACAGAGAAAATACGTTCTTTGGCTCTTGCTTTTTCCTCATCGCGGCGTGCTCCTCCGATACAAGCATCCAGTTTCAACTCCTCAATGGCATCTAATAGAGTTACTGTCTGAAGTGCGTTTCGGCTGGCATATTTACCTGTTTCCTCTTTTACCTTACCCTGATTAATACTATCCTGTACATAACGTACCTCCATATTCAAATGAAGCTCTTTGGCTAGCTGATCCCGAAACTCAATGGTTTCCGGGAAATTATGCCCTGTATCAATATGTAATAAAGGAAAAGGAATGCGTGCCGGATAAAATGCTTTCTGAGCCAGACGTACCAGTGTAATAGAATCCTTGCCACCTGAGAAAAGCAATGCTGGACGGTCAAATTGTGCGGCAACTTCACGAATAATGTAAATTGCTTCGTCTTCTAACTGACGGGGAAATTTTCTCTTTGAGAGTACACTCATAATTCTAATGAGTAGATGTGGAATAAGTAATTAAACTATACAGCATGTATACTAACATGCTGTATATAGATTCTTTATAATGTTTGATTGTTTTTATTTTACAATACTGGATGAAGCTCCGGTTGGAATTTCGCTTGAGGAGGGTTCATGTAAACCACATTCTTTGTGTGAGACTTCCCACCACCAGCGTCCTGCTCTCAGGTCTTCTCCTGGTTCAATTGCTCGGGTACAAGGTGCACAGCCGATGCTTTTAAAACCTTTATTGTACAGTTTGTTGTAGGGTACACGATTCTTGTCAATATATTGCTCCACTTCTTCCAGAGTCCAGGTAATCAATGGATTGTATTTGATTAATTGATTGCCTTCATCCCATTCCAGATTATGCATATGCTGGCGGTTTTCTGACTGACCTCCGCGCAAACCTGTAATCCAGATCTTCACACCCTGCAGAGCTCTTTTAAGAGGTTCTATTTTGCGAATAAAGCAACATTGCTTTCGATTATCTACGGATTCATAGAAACTATAAGGGCCTTTCTCTGTTACAAGCTTTTCCACGGATGCCTTATCTGGAAAGTATACTTCTATATTTTGCTTGTATTTTCCCTGTGTTTCGTAGAATGTTTGGTAGGTTTCTTCAAACATCCGGCCTGTGTCCAATGTAAACACACGTACAGGTAAGCGATTCTTAAAAATGATATCACTTATTACCTGATCTTCATGACTGAATGAGGTAGAAAAGGCTACCTGGCCTGGAAATAACTCTGTCAACTGTCGAATCGCCTCGGCAATAGGTTTTTCCTGTATCTGAACGGCTATGTTATCTATCTCCTGTTGCATACAAAAAAGGAAAAAATAAGGACAAATGTATTATATAATCTATGGATTTAATAGAGATTTTTGTTGTTTTTTTGTAAAAACCGTATAACAAACCAAAAAATATTGGATTTGTACTATTAGTTGTTATCGTCTACTAGTTAAATGGAAAGACAAGGTAAAATTACGCAAGTTTTACAATGAGACAAATGAAGATGAGTTGAGATGAAGTATTGGAACAACTTGCAGATTTATTGAATGTCAATATCCTGCAGATGAAAGGCCTTCTGTAATAGAATCCTGTACTTTTCCCTGATAACATTGCAACACTCTGGCTGGATGTGTTTGCAGAAATACATGGTTATGAGTAGCCATCAATACAGCTGTTCCACTTTTATTGATATCAAAAAATAATTTCAAGATTTCTTCGGCTACCTCCGGGTCAAGGTTTCCTGTAGGTTCATCGGCAAGGAGTAGCAGTGGTTCATTTAAAAGAGCTCTGGCAACCACAATGCGTTGTTGTTCACCACCTGATAATTGATGTGGCATTTTATTGCCAACAGATCCCAGACCTACCTGCATAAGAACTTCTGCAATACGCTTTTTCATTTTTGCACTATCGTACCAACCCGTTGCACGTAATACAAAAATGAGGTTGTCTGTTACAGTACGATCAAAGAATAACTGAAAATCCTGAAAAACAATACCTAATTTCCTACGTAAGTAAGGAATATCTTTTTTTCGAATATCATGTAATTCGAAATCAGAAATAGCAATATGACCTTGTTGCAAAGGCAAATCAGCATAAAGTGTTTTTAAGAGAGAGGTTTTGCCACTACCTGTTCTGCCTATCAGATATATAAATTCTCCTTTCTGAATAGAAAAGTTTACATTATCCAGAATAGGTTTGCCTCCCTGAAATATCTGGGCGTCTTTTACACGAACTATGGGATCGTCGGAAAACATACATTTCACTAATTGAATGAATGATTGGTGATAGGCGGAATGCCTTCGACCAATCATTCATTATGCCTTTAAATGGCTAGAAGCTGTAATTTGCCAAACGGCAATTCCCGAATTACATTTTCCAATTCTGTTTCTTTGCCCGCAAGCCCATATTTCTCCAGATTTTTTAACGGACGATCTGCTCGGAAATAGGCAATGAGTACAAAGTTTTCATCACGTAGCTGAATGTAATCCGGGATTTTGGCTTTGCCTTTTACTTTGATGATATACATGAATTTAGTGTTTTACAATTTCAGATTCTGGCTATATGCAAAAATCCGTAAGAACAGAGTTTATAGGAGTTTTTTGCACTATAAAGGAAACATAAAATTGTAAATCCTGATTAAGCGTTTCCTTTACGATAATCTGCCAGGAATTTTTCAAGACCTACATCTGTCAATGGATGTTTCAATAAAGCAAGGATTGCACTTAAAGGACCTGTCATTACATCTGCACCAAGTTCTGCACATTTAACGATGTGCATTGGATGACGTACCGATGCTGCCAGAATTTCAGTTTCATACCCATAATTCTGATAGATAGTTACAATTTGCTCAATCAGATCCAGGCCATCTGTTGCTACATCGTCCAAACGTCCGATAAACGGCGAAACATACGAAGCACCTGCTTTGGCCGCCAGTAATGCTTGTCCTGCGGAAAATACCAATGTACAGTTTGTACGTATGCCTTTTTCTGAAAAATATTTGATAGCCTTAATTCCATCTTTAATCATAGGAATTTTCACTACAATTTTCTCATCAATCTCAGCAAGTTCCTCTCCTTCACGAATCATACCTGCAAAGTCTGTAGCAATTACTTCTGCACTGACATTATTATCAACAATGTTACAGATGTCCTTGTAATGTTTCAGAATCTTGTCTTTTCCTGTGATGCCTTCTTTCGCCATAAGAGAAGGGTTGGTAGTTACACCATCAAGAACTCCCAGATCATGAGCCTCACGGATCTCATTAAGGTTGGCTGTGTCAATAAAAAATTTCATCGGACAAGTAAGAATTATTTAGTTATCAAATAGTTTGACTTGGCATTCAACATTTCACTGAAGCATTTGCATGTATTTGAAATACAATCATACCTGTTGATAGGTTCCAGTGGAAGTAGGTATTGCAGGCAAAGGTAGAAAACCCTGTTTTTAAACAAAAGAAAAAACCCGCAACGTTTCTGAAAACCTTGCGGGTTAAAAACAAAAAGCAAGCCAAGTATCGCACCGCTACAACCACCTACCCTTGCTGCGGTCAAGCCCTGGGGGGATTCAGCAGGAGCTGGTCGTACCGGCTTGCGGGTGCAAATATAGAAATACAATTAATAATTAAAAACAGGTTGCAAAAAAAAGTCTGTCAGAATTATCAATTTATTGTATTTGTGGTTGTAAAATGCAGATTGTCAGGAATTATTTTCTCTTGCGATGGGCTTTAAATTCTTTACGACGTTGTCTTTCTCCCTTTTTTGTACCTGGACACCCACAATCTTTATTCTTTTTGTGCTGGTCGTTACCCTTTAGAAACCCAAATGGATCAGGGGTTTTTCTGGACGCAGTGGCTGCACCTCGGGCATCAGCCTCCATATAGGCAGCATTGTCCTTATTTTTTTTCTTCCGCTGACTGTGTGCCGAGAAAGGAATAGTCAATAATACTAATCCCAATAAGACAATTCGTGTATATTTCTTTATGTCCATAGCTATAAAATAATATCTTTTAAAAGACAAAATCTTGGTAATAGATGAAAAAGATGTATTTTACTAAATCTGTTGATATAGTGCATTCATACTCAGCTAATGTAATATTACTAAATTTGCTTTAAGAATATGAAAAGTGTAATCGAAAGTAAAACGAAAATCATGTAAGATATTTTATTGTAACAAAGAATATTTATTTTTAGCCAACTAAAAACCAAACCTTTCTTCTGTAGAAACATCTCATCCGTGAAAAATTTATTCCGAAAAAAAACTGTTGGTCAGATTCTGACAGATCTGAGTACACGTGAAAGCGAGCATGGTGGATTGAACCGAATGCTTAAAGTCAGAGACTTAACATCTTTTGGTATTGCAGCTATTATTGGCGCTGGTATTTTCAGTACCATTGGGCGTGCGAGTTTTAATGGCGGGCCTGCAGTTTCCTTATTGTTTGTCTTTGTAGCAATTGCCTGTGTATTTACCGCTTTATGTTATGCCCAGTTCGCATCTACTGTTCCAGTAAGTGGTAGTGCTTATACCTATGCCTATGTTTCCTTTGGCGAAATATTTGCCTGGATAATTGGATGGGCATTGATTCTGGAATATGCAGTTTCTAATATGGTGGTAGCCATTTCCTGGTCAGAATATTTTTCTTCAATGCTTAGTGGATTTGGCGTAGAACTGCCTCGATGGATTACTACAGACCCAATCTCTTCTGGTAGAGCATTTGCAGAGATGCAGGAGGCTATTCAGAATAATACCTTGAATGAGCTGCCTTCTAATACACACATTCTGGCTGAGGCTTACCAGAATGCACCTTCTATTGGAGGTGTTAAAGTATTGCTTGACCTTCCTGCAGGGATAATTACTGCTTTGGTTACATGGCTCGTATATATGGGAATTAAAGAATCTCGCACAACCAGTAATATCCTGGTAGTATTAAAACTAGCTGTAATCTTACTGGTGATTTTTGCAGGAGCCTTTTTTGTAAAACCTGAAAATTGGTCTCCTTTTGCTCCAAATGGTGTAAATGGTGTCTTGAGTAGCGTTGCGGCAGTATTCTTTGCTTTTATTGGATTTGACTCTATCTCTACAACTGCTGAAGAATGTAGTAATCCCCAAAGAGATTTGCCCAGAGCCATGATTTACTCCTTAATCATTTGTACAACCTTATATGTTATCATTACCTTGGTGCTTACAGGTATGGTTAACTATAAAGATTTAAAAGTAGATGATCCATTGGCTTATGTTTTCTCCAGAGTAAATATGGATTTTATTGCGGGTGTGATTTCTGTAAGTGCTGTAGTAGCTATTACCAGTGCCTTGCTGGTATATCAATTGGGCCAACCACGTATATGGATGACGATGAGTCGGGATGGACTGTTGTGGAAGAAGTTCAGTGAAATTCATCCTACATACAAAACTCCAGGCTTTGCTACTATTATTACAGGTTTATTAGTAGCAATTCCCTCCTTATTTCTAGATATGCAGTTCTTTGTTGACTTGACAAGTGTCGGTACTTTCTTTGCTTTTATTATGGTATGTGGAGGTGTATTGTATATGGATAAGAAAGGACTGAGCAAAGATTCTAAATTTAAGATGCCTCGCATCAGTGGAAAGTATATTGTAGGGCTACTGTTTGGTATTGGATTATATTTTGCTCTAAAACAGGAAAACTATATCCAGACATTAGAAGAAAAGCCATTGTTAGTCGTTTTCTGGATTACATGGTTAGTGCTGGCTGTACTGAGTTTCCTCTATGACTTTCTGCTTATTCCTGTATTGGGAATCTTAACCAATCTTTATCTGATGACAGAATTAGGATTATCCAACTGGATTATGTTTGTTATTTGGTTAATCATTGGCTTGGTTATTTATTTTGCTTACGGTTATAAGAAAAGCAAACTGGCTAATACCAAAATGCAAAGTATCTGAGAATAAAAAAGATAACAAGTTTGACGTAAGGCAACTCATCTAATGGGTTGCCTTTTCTTTTAGAAAGCAGTATCGGAATAAACTATCTTGCTAAATAATCTTGAAAAAAGAAAAGTGTAATGTAAAATCGTTATATTTGGTGTGAGTCCAAAAATTTTCCTCAAGCAAAATCTCTAAAGCAATAGTATTTCTTCTTTCTATTTTCTGATTCTATAAACAGCGTATCATTAGTGTTTATGAGTAAACGCAGAAGGAACTTTCTGGTTGGCAGTATTGGTGGTTTGGCTGTCCTTATTTTTTTATGGGTAAGACCACATAAAGAGGTAGACTTCAATGCAGAGGTGCGTCCTATTATAAATACAAAGTGTATTTCTTGTCATGGTGGTGTAAAAGAAAGTGGTGGATTTAGTCTGTTTTCTCGTGAAGATGCCTTAAAACCAACAAAGTCTGGAAAACCTGCAATTATACCTGGTGATCCGGATGACAGTGAGTTTATGAAGAGGCTGGTACATGCTGATCCGGAAGAGCGGATGCCCTATCATGCAGAACCACTAAAGCCAGAAGAAATCGAAATATTACGACAGTGGATTGCTGATGGTGCTAACTGGCAGGATCATTGGGCATACCTGAAGCCAGTAAAACCTGAAATTCCAACCATAGATACTACCTGGGGTAATAATGTTATTGATAATTTTATCTATCAGAAACTTAAAACAGTACATCTAAATCCAGCCCCACAGGCGGATAAGACTACACTTCTGCGTCGATTGAGCATGGATTTAATTGGTTTGCCTCCAACAGAAAAAGAACTGACAGAGTTTCTGGTTGACTCCTCTGTAAATGCGTATCAGAAGCAGGTGGATAGATTGCTAGCTTCTCCACATTTTGGAGAGCGGTGGGCTGCTATGTGGCTGGACTTGGCCCGATATGCAGATAGCCGTGGGTATGAAAAAGACCAGCCACGCAATATCTGGCGATACCGTGATTATGTAATCAACTCCTTTAATGAAGATAAACCTTTTGATCAGTTTACAATAGAACAACTGGCAGGCGATTTACTATCAAACCCAAGTGAAAGTCAACTTATCGCGACTGCCTATCATCGAAATACTACCAATAACGATGAAGGGGGTACTGACGATGAGGAGTTTCGTACTACTTCTGTAATTGATCGGGTCAATAATACCTGGGAAGTCTGGCAGGGAACCACTATGGGATGTGTCCAATGTCATAGTCACCCTTATGATCCTGTAAGACATGAAGAGTTTTATCAATCAATGGCCTTTTTCAATAACTCCAGGGATGAAGATGTGCCAGATGAAACACCTGTGTTAGCACAATATAACCCTGCTGATCAGGAGAAAATAAATTCCCTGAAAAAATGGATCGGTGCCTATACCTCACCATCGGAAAAGTCTAACGGTCTTTCTGAGATTGATCAGCTATTTAGTATTGCAGAGCCAAAAATACATCCCCATACATTTGATACATTGACCAATGCTGCTCTTATGGATGGGAAGTTTATGGGTATTGGACATACAGGTTTTGCACGAGTCAAAAATGTTGATCTTACAGGCAAACGCCATATAGTATTAAATGCGGGTTTTGGTGGTAACGATTGTCGTTTAGAAATACGAAAAGACAAGCTAGATGGAGACGTTATTGCTGAAGCTACTTTTAAAAATGAAAAGAAACCTGGAGCCTGGAGTTTCCGAAAAATGCTTATCGATCTGAAGCCAGTAAATGGAAAGCATACTTTGTATTTTATTGCCTATAATCCTAAGACTAAAAATATACAGGATTATGCAGCCTCATTTCGATGGCTTTATTTTATGAATAAAATACCAGGTTCGGATCATGCCGACTTTGCTCCAATAAAAGATACACTTCTTGCAATACTTAACCGATCAGAAATAGACTACACACCGGTTATGCAGGAAAATCCAGCTAACTTTAAGCGTAAATCGTTTGTATTTGAGCGTGGTAACTGGTTAACAAAAGGAAAAGAGGTGCAGCCTATTACACCTAAATTTTTAAGTAGCTTTGCCAGTTATTCTTCAGATCGTTTGGGGTTAGCCAAATGGTTAGTTAGTAAAGACAATTCCTTAACTGCCAGAGTAACAGTAAATAGATTTTGGGAGCAACTATTTGGGACAGGTATTGTAGAAACATTAGAAGATTTTGGATCACAGGGCGCAAAACCTTCACATCCAGAGTTATTGGATTATCTGGCTATATCGTTTCAAACTGATTTTCACTGGAGTATTAAAAAACTTCTTCAACAGATTGTTATGTCTGCAACTTATCAGCAATCATCTGTTGCTAGTAAACTACTGATTAGCAAAGATCCTGCTAACCGATACCTGGCACGTGGACCAAGAGTTCGTCTCAGTGCTGAACAGGTCAGAGATCAGGCACTGGCAGTTAGTGGATTATTAAGTAAAAAGATGTATGGCAAAAGCGTTATGCCCCCACAACCTGATGGGGTGTGGCAGGTGGTGTATAGTGGAGAACAATGGAAGACAAGTGCTGGTGAAGATGCATTCAGACGCGCGTTGTATACATTCTGGCGACGTTCAAGCCCTTATCCGTCTTTGATGACTTTTGATGCTGCCGGACGGGAAGTCTGTGTCTCACGTCGCATCCGGACTAATACGCCTTTACAGGCATTGGTGACACTTAATGATACGGTTTTTATCTCAGCAGCCAGAGGCCTTGCCTCCCAAATGCAAAACAGTAGAGGGAGCATATCAGACCAATTGCTCTATGGTTACAAAAGAGCCTTACTTAAAAATGGCAATACTCGAATAGCAAAAGTATTACTGAAATTGTATCAGAATGCAGATCTATATTATAGAAAGAATCCGGATGAAATTGCAAAGATTTTGGGTAAACATCCTGATAGGAAAGAAATTATGCAAGCAGTTGTATTGAATACCTCTGTAAGTACTGATCAAAGACATTTAGCATGTCTAACTATTGTTGCCAATGCCATTATGAACTTAGATGAGTTTATTATGAAGGAATGATGGAATTGAGATCTAAAAAATACAAAGAGGGGAATATTTTATGAATCCATTATTTTTAGAAGCTATCCAGCGTCAAACTGAATATATGACCCGTCGGCATTTTCTCTCAAAATGTACTACAGGTATTGGTGCTATGGCCTTAGCATCTTTGACAGGGTGTTTTGCAGATAAAAAGCCGTCACAGGAACAGGTTTCCGGCATTGTAAGAGATTTATCAAGGCCGTTTGCTCCTTTGCCCTCTCACTTTGCCCCGAAAGCCAAACGTGTCATCTTTTTGCATATGGCTGGTGCACCCTCTCAGTTAGAGCTATTTGACTACAAACCTGAGCTTCAAAAACTAGATGGACAGTTATGTCCTCCTTCACTTCTGGAAGGAAAGCGATTTGCTTTTATCAAGGGTGTGCCTAAAATGTTGGGGCCGCAAGCCCAGTTTAAGCAATATGGACAATCAGGGGCGTGGGTATCTCATCATTTACCAGAATTTGCGAGTATGGTAGATGATGTTTCATTTTTGAAAGCGATGCATACAGACCAGTTTAACCATGCTCCTGCTCAACTGCTGATACAAACTGGTAATGCCAGGTTAGGAAGACCGAGTATGGGGGCATGGGTTACGTATGGACTAGGATCTGAAAATGAAAACTTACCAGGGTTTATTGTATTGCTCTCAGGAGGCAAAGCACCTGATGCTGGTAAAGCAGGTTACGGATCTGGGTTTCTGCCAACAGTATACCAGGGAGTAGAATGCCGTAGCAAGGGTGAGCCCGTACTATATGTAGCTAATCCGGAAGGTATGGATAGGGATTTGCGAAAAGCTTCTTTACAAGCTATCAATGATATAAATCGTATTCAGCATGAAGAAACTGGTGATCCGGAAACAATCTCCAGAATTTCTCAATACGAGATGGCATTTAAGATGCAGATATCAGTACCTGAGGTGATGGATATTAAGGACGAACCTCAATGGGTTCATGAAATGTATGGAACTGAACCCGGAAAATCTTCTTTTGCTAACAATTGTCTGTTAGCTCGTAGACTAACCGAACGGGGAGTACGTTTTGTACAACTCTTTGACTGGGGATGGGATTCACATGGCAATGATCCATCAAATGCATTGGACAAAGGTTTTTCTACGCTGTGTCATAACATAGACAAACCCATTACTGCGTTGCTGAAAGATTTGAAAATGCGTGGGCTATTGGATGAAACGCTGGTTGTATGGGGAGCAGAATTTGGTCGTACTCCAATGCAGGAGAACCGGGAAGGAAAACAAATGGAGTTTAAAGGAAGAGATCATCATACTGAAGCATTCACAGTCTGGATGGCTGGAGGAGGTATAAAGTCAGGATACTCACATGGAGAAACCGATGAAATCGGATATTATGGTATCAAAGACCGAACAGATATCTATGATCTCCAGGCTACTATTCTGCATTGTTTGGGCTTTAACCATGAAAAGCTTACCTATCCATTCCAGGGACGAAATTTTCGTCTGACAGATGTACATGGAAAAGTAATTACAAAAATTTTAGTGTAACAATTCGATTTTACATTCTGCATGTTTACCATAACACCAATTTTAGGACAGATTGAAAATATACCTGAATGGATCTTATTTCTGGGGCGGTTCCATCCTCTGATTGTTCATTTTCCTATTGGCATGGTGATTATGGCAGCTATTATTGAAGTGTTTGCCAGATCTCCCAAATTACAATCATTACGGGAAGCCAATAGCTTTATTCTGTTATGGGGAGCACTAGGTGCCACAGTAGCTTGTATAGCAGGTTTTATGTTATCAAAAAGTGGTGGCTATGACAAAGTATCTCTTAAAACACATGAGTGGCTGGGTTATGGCGTCGCTGCTTCGTGCTGGTTTGCGTATTTTCTAAAACGAAGCCAGACTACTATTCTACATAAGATCTATACTCCTATTTTTACAGGCTGTGTATTTCTTATTTTTGCGGCAGGGCACTATGGTGGCAACCTGACACATGGGTCTGACTATCTGACACAATACATGCCTCAACCTATTCGGTCACTAGCCGGGCTTCCTGTTCAGAAAAAAGAAAAACAAACTACCCGGAAAATTACAGATATTAATCAGGCACTGGTATTTGAAGATTTAGTACAACCTGCCTTGGAGCAAACCTGTATTAGTTGCCACAATCCAGAGAAACAAAAAGGAGATTTGCGTATGGATACACCTAAGATGCTTCTAAAAGGTGGCAAGAATGGTCCTATTCTGGTCGCTGGTAAAGCTGAAGATAGTGAAATGATTAAAAGAATACACCTGCCACTGGAAGATGATGATCATATGCCTCCTAAAGGCAAAACGCAGCTAAGCGACAATCAGATGGCAATGCTTATATGGTGGATTAATGAGGGTGCGCCTTTTAATAAAAAGATTTCAGATTTGACAGTTAGTGAAGATATGAAGCCTGTACTCGCATCTTTTATAAGTGGGGCAAATACTGAGAACAAAGAAGATAAGCCTGACATAATTAATGTTCCTAAGGCAGATGCGAAAGCAATAGATGCATTAAGGAAGATAAATGTATTTGTAATGCCTATTGCTCAGGAAAATAATTTACTTGAAATCAGTTTCATTAATGTCAAGACTTTTACAGATGAAAAGGCCACTTTATTATCACCTGTTTCCCTGCAAACCATCTGGCTTAAAATGAGCCACCTTGCCATTGGAGAAAAAACAATTACAGAAATTGGTAAATTTAATAACCTGACTCGGTTGCATCTGGAATATACCAATATTACAGATGTAGATCTGAAGAAGATCAAAGGACTCAACTCTCTCGAATACTTAAACCTGATAGGTACTTCAGTCTCAGATATAGGCCTGAAAGAACTTGCTTCTTTAAAAAAACTAAAGAAGCTATACCTGTGGCAGACCAAAGTGACTCCACAAGGAGCTGCTGAACTACAAAAAGCATTACCTGAGACAGAAATTAATCTGGGAGATGATAGTATGTCTGGCACTGCCAGATTAATTTCTGAGAAGAAATAAGAAACCTGCAGCTTATATGAGTAGGTATATAGAACATTTGAATTTTTTAGATGGTATTCTTACAAATAATTGAATGCTAACCATTTGATAGTTCCCAATTTGTATTACTATCTTTGCTCGCTAAACACAGACCATTATCAGGTGTTTTGGATAAAGATTGAATAAATTGGTATGATCAAACCATTAAGACCTCTATTACTGCTTATTTACATTGCCGTTTTTCTTGCAATTGTACTTACTCTTTTGCCTCCTGAGATCCGTATCTATGATGCATTGACATTTCGTTCTTTTTCATTAAAGAGCCTGATCGAGAAGCCAAAGGATACATATGTCGATATTTCTGCGATTACATCTCAACTTCCAACTGCCGATTCGCTAGTTACCCAGGAACCGGCTACAGAGAAGATAGACACTCAAAAGACAGTGCTGGACACTGTGAAAGCACTGAATCTACCTGTAGAAAGTCAGTATAGACTTCAATTTCCTGAAGAAGATACAACAGTGATGAATAACTTCTTTTCAGCTCTAAGAGAAGCGTCTGGAAATCAATTGATCCGTGTTTTGCATTATGGAGATTCACAGATTGAGGGAGACCGCATTTCCTCCTATCTCAGAAGCCGGCTTCAGCAGCGTTTTGGTGGGTGTGGTGTAGGTCTTGTCCCTTTGCTTGATGTAGTGGGGAGCCGAATGTCAATAGCTCAGTACTCAGATCCTGAATGGCAAAAATTGTTTGTGTACAGTAATGGATATAAGAAGGCTGATGCGGATAGTTATGGTGTAATGGGTGCTGTTTTCAGGTATTCGAGTGCTAACCGATCTGCAAAGAATGAATACTTTGCTATGAAAATAGATACCATTAGGGATACTTCTCAACATGCAATCTATGTACCCCGCAAAGATCCTGGCGTATTGGTTTCCTATGCTGAATTGAAGAGAGGCTATCCAAAGGATAAACAAGCTCAGGTATTAAAACTTTTATATCGTAATCCACAGGCACCTTTTCAGGTAACAGTTCAGGAAGGTTTTGATAGTACGCAACATGCCAGGTTAGACACTTCCTCCCAGTTCCATATCTATTCACACCGATTAAAGAAAGATTTTGATAAGTTAACACTTACCTTTAGGGGAACTCCAAGTCCGGATTTATATGCTGCCTGTTTGGATTGTGAAAAAGGAGTAGCAGTAGATAACATTCCTTTTAGAGGAAGTTCTGGAGTGGATTTTACGCGTATGAATAAAAGCTTACTGGGAGCTCAGATCAAGGCATTGAATGTACGGATGATTATCCTTCAGTTTGGTGTAAATATAGTACCCTATGTACAAAAGGATTATTCATGGTATGAACAATCCTTATATCGACAATTAAAGCTATTCAAGGAACTAGCACCCAATGCATCTATCCTGGTTATTGGTGTTTCCGATATGTCACGTCGGGCAGGAGAATCTTATGCATCCTATCCAAACATTGAAAAAATCAGAGATGCACAACGAAAAGCAGCATTTAAGGCTGGTTGTGCATTCTGGGATACCTATGTGGCTATGGGTGGACAGAACTCTATGCCTAGCTGGGTATTTGCCAAACCTGCCTTGGCTAAGCATGATTTCATACACTTTACTCCCAAAGGTGCCATGATTATCAGCGAGATGCTTTACAAGGCATTGATCCGGGAATACGAATTATACCGAGCATCTGTAAGCACTGTTGTTCAATAAAAATACAAATGCTCAGATGCTTAGCAATAGAGCATCTGAGCATTTGTATTTTTATTGAACCCAATAATCCACCACACAGGCTTTTTCTAGATAAGGTTTTACATATTTTTCTCCAAATTCTTTATGTGCCGGATGTGGAAGATAGGCATCTCGATCTTTTTCTGAATCAAAAGTGAGCAAGAAACAGTGAGTGAAGCCTTGATTTAAGCCTTCTGGACTATTATTGAGGCCAAACTCAAGTCCTTTGATCTCTTTTATTTTACCTGGCAGAGCAGTGAATGCTTTTTCTACCTCTTTTATTTGTTCGGGAGTAGTGCTGTCTTTGAACTTAAATAATACTACATGCCTGAGTACTTTGGGATTTTTCTTCATAGTCTGACTATACAAAGAAGTTGTAATACAAAAAGATAGTAAGGATAGAACAAGCAAACAAAAATATTTCATACAGCAAAAGGGATAAAAGTGATTGAATAAACTATCTGTGAAAATAACATCTTTCTTTGGGAAAAATCTATACTTAGGTTTTTATAAAATATGTGAATAGGGTTTATAACTGTCTGCCATTAAATGCTGCTGGTTTTTTGCTAACTTTCGGGCATGTTTATTGAACCACATCTAGGAAAATATCATCGGGATAAAAATCTGCGGACCACAGGCTGGATTGAGGTTATCTGTGGTTCAATGTTTTCTGGTAAGACAGAAGAGTTAATCCGCCGATTAAATCGGGCTAACATTGCACGACAGAAAGTAGAGATCTTTAAGCCTGCTATTGATACACGTTACCATGATATAGATGTAGTCTCTCATAACTCTAATTCTATTCCAAGTACTCCTATCAGTACTCCTCAGGAAATATTTTTATGGACCAGTAATTGTGAGGTAGTGGGTATTGACGAAGCCCAGTTTTTTGATGATAGTTTGGTAGAGGTTTGTGTTACTCTTGCCAACACCGGAAAGCGGGTGATAATAGCTGGACTTGATATGGATTTTCAGGGTAGACCATTTGGCAGTATGCCTGCTCTAATGGCTGTTGCTGAGTTTGTAACCAAAGTTCATGCTATTTGTGCAGTATGTGGTAGCGTGGCCTCTTATTCATTCCGTTTAAGTGCTTCTCAGGAAAGAGTCTTATTAGGAGAAACAGATAGTTATGAAGCTCGTTGCCGTCGTTGCTATAATGAAGGAATCTTGGAACAAGAGCGGAAACGCAAACTATGATACTGTAATGCTTCTATACAGTTTCAATAGGTAGGATAGAAAATTCTTGTATTTCTTGTATAAAGAATTTAATTAAAATACTTTGGCAGAGTTACTACATCTTTTCATCTTCTATCCGGATCACATGAAAAAATTATTGCTCCTTTTTTTTATCTCTCTATTCTCTTCCTCCTTATTTGCTACTGTTAAAGTTGCTTCTTTGTTCTCAGATGGAATGGTATTACAACGAAATACAAGAAATGCAGTATGGGGATGGGCTACACCAGGTGCACTGGTTACAATAACTTGGCAAAACAAGACATACACTGTCACTACAGATAATATGGGTAGCTGGATGCTATACCTGGATGCAACTCCTGCCGGTGGGCCTTACACATTGACAATTACAGAGAAAAATCAGATTCAAATCAATGATATACTAGTTGGAGAAGTCTGGATATGTTCAGGTCAGTCTAATATGGAATGGCGTATGAATATGCTTAATCACAGGTATGATGCAGATATTGCGTCTTCTTCCAATTCCAATATTCGTCATATTAAAATAAAAAATACAACCAGTATTGTTCCACTAAAAGAGGTAACTACCAATGGCTGGAAATCGGCGAGTCCCGAGAATACACCCGAGTTTTCTGCCGTTGCCTACTTTTTTGCCAGAGAGTTGTATTCAAAATTGAAAGTCCCGATTGGTCTGATCTCCTCAAATTGGGGAGGCACAGTTGCTCAGGCATGGACTAGCATAGAAGGTTTAGAAGGATTTGCCAATTATCAGACTGAGTATACCAACTGGAAAACCCAGATAAGTGACAATACGATGGAGATGGAAAAGAAATACGCTGCTTATCAGGTGGAGCTAGCCTCAAAAGATAAAGGCTCAAAGAAATGGATGCTCCCTTCATTGGCAACAATGGATTGGAAAACTATGTCAATGCCAAACAACTGGGAACATACAGAACTGGATACAATAGATGGAATTGTGTGGTTACGTAAAGAAATTATACTAAGCAAAGCGGATATAGATAAGGGGGCAATTCTACATCTAGGGGCTATTGATGATGAAGATATTACGTATGTGAATGGTATACAAGTTGGTGCAACAGAAGGATACAATAATGAGAGAAGCTACACTATAAAAGACAAACTACTGAAACCGGGAAAGAATGTAATCGCAATTCGTGTATTGGATACCTATGGTGGTGGAGGTTTATGGGGGGAAGCGAAAAAACTTGTATTGGAAACAGGAGGAAAGCAAATTTCATTGGCAGGAGATTGGCAATACAAGATATCAGAAGAATATAAAAACCTGCCACATAATCCTAGGGTAGACATGAACTCTCCTAATCATCCTGCTTTGTTATTCAATGGAATGATTGCTCCACTGATACCTTATGGAATCAAAGGTGTGATTTGGTATCAGGGAGAATCCAATGCAGATAAGGCATATGAATACCGTAAATTATTTCCTTCCATGATTACAGACTGGCGTAATCGGTGGAAGTTGGGCGAATTCCCTTTCTTATTTGTTCAGCTGGCTAACTTTATGAAGGTATCTTCAGAACCAGCAGAAAGCGATTGGGCAGAGCTAAGAGAAGCTCAGGTAAAGACACTTTCATTACCTGTAACAGGTATGGCTTGTATCATAGATATTGGGGAAGCAGAAGATATACATCCTAAAAATAAGCTAGACGTAGGAAAACGGTTGGCTTTTAATGCACGCAAGATAGCTTATGGAGAAGACGTGGTACATTCCGGGCCACTCTATTTTTCTCAGAATATAGAAGGTGACAAAGTTCGTATAACTTTTACTAATATAGGTACAGGATTAATAGCAAAGGGAAATGAGTTGAAGGGATTTGCTATTGCAGGAGACGATCGGAAATTTGTTTGGGCACAGGCGCGTATTGATGGAAATCAAATTGTTGTGTGGAGTGATAAAGTGACAAAACCTGTTGCGGTTCGTTATGGATGGGCTAACAACCCGGAAGGATGTAATTTATATAATGTTGAAGAGTTTCCTGCCTCTCCTTTCCGAACAGATGAATGGAAAGGTATCACCACAGATAGATGATGATATAGTTACATGATTGCGGAAAGGTATATGATTTATAATCAGTTGATTATCTGTATAGCCTACAGATATAGTAAATTACATCTTTGGAATAAATGGAAACTTTAGATCAGCACGGTACAAAATCGTGCTGATTTTTTGTAAATCTGAACGAGATATATCAATTTGCAAATTGGTTCTGAGCAAATGCAGAGGTGTAACCAAAGTGTCACTTAGTGACTTTGGGACTAGCCATAAACTGCCTGTTAAATTATGCTTTCACGCGAAAATATTATACGGATTGTTGTTTCTGTCAACATTGTAAGTTGGTTGTTGTTGTTGGGGCTTAATTTAATTACCTTATTACAAGGATATGATAAAACGACTTTTGGCGTCCCAATAGCCATAAGGGGACTACTGCTTAATCTCTTCCTTATCTTAGTTTTCTTCTACTTCAAAGCCAGATCTGAAGAAGAAAGTGGTAGTTCTTTTGTTGATCAACTAGTGCGATTACTGGATGTTGGCTGGGTTCTGGCTTTAATATCCATTGTCTTACGATTCGCAGATTTCTTCTTTGACCAGTTCCTGCATGATCGGTCTGCTCAGATGCTGCTGCTCTTTTATCATATTCATATTGGTTTAGTTACATTATTTCTTACCCAAACTTTTTTTGTATGGAAGAAATTTATTCTATACCAGCGTTCGAGAAGATTACAACTAACCTGGCAGATATTTGAATATGCTCTACTTGCTAGTCTTTTCTTTAATTTCTTCCAGTTAGACTCATCTGATGCCCTTTTTTATATTATACTCATTCCTTTGTCTTTACTGGGTATAATTACTGCATTTAACCTTAAATGGGTTGCCTATCTGGATGTAAGAGATAAGTGGAAGGCGATATTGCTTACTTTTCTGATTGGATTGTTCTGCGCCTATTTTTTCTGGAATCTGAGCACGTATGCACGAGATACAGAGATTGTAACCAATCTGATTCAGAGTGTATATATTCTAGCCTTATTTGTGTTTGTAGGTGGCTATAGCGTACTTGGATGTGCCGTTTTGTTATTCAATCTGCCAACTTCTGTTGTCTTTGAACAGAAAATAGAAGAACTTCTTGATTTTCAGCGCTTGACACAAACATTTCAAGCTAAGGAAAATGAGACACAGGTATATGAGACCTTGTTACAAAGTACAAGTAAGGCTTCAGATGCAGATGCCGCCTGGTTGATAGTGGCAAATGAGAACAGACAAATTACCAATGTGCTAACTAAAAATATACAGAAGCAGCAGGCACTAGCTACAGAGAAAAAAATTGTAAAAGAATTAAAATATACTGCACAAAGTCCGATTTCTGAAACTATACGAAAAGGATTACTGGATGGAATTATAGATGATATAAACTATCAGTCTGTTCTATTGGTCCCATTGATTTTTCAGGATAAGCTACATGGAACTTTAGGATTGCTAAAAACTCAAAAAGATGGCTTTACAACAGATAATGTGGAGTTAATCAGCACATTCGCCCGTATGACAGGTGTAGCAATTGAAAACTTTCGTCTGGTATCAAAAGTAATTGAGAATGAGAGGTATCAAGAGTCACTGAATATTGCCAGAAAAGTACAGCAAAAGCTTTTGCCTGATCATTTTGCTGATAACAAATACTTTGAGATCAGTGCTTTTTCTCAATCCGGGGACGAGGTTGGAGGAGATTATTATGACATCTTCCAGATATCGGATTCACGCGTGATATTAATTATTGGTGATGTATCCGGAAAAGGCACTTCTGCCGCTTTTCATATGGCACAAATGAAAGGAATATTTCATAGCCTTGTCGAGTTGCACCCACCACCACATCGCTTTCTGGCATTGGCAAATAATGCACTGAGCCGTTGTCTGGATAAGGATCAGTTTATTACTGCAAGCGTTTTCATGATTGATAGTGAGAAAGGAGTGATACACCATGCAAGAGGAGGACATTGTCTGGCTATTTATTATAGCAATGAAACACAAAGTTCCTCATTGTTACAGAATAAAGGAATGGGTTTAGGATTACTGAGACGGCCAGATTATATCAAACATGTGACTACAAAAACACATACCTATCAGTCTGGAGACTGGTTGATATTGTATACTGATGGGATTCTGGAAGCGCGTAATGCAGATGGAGATGAATTTGGTGAGCAACGTCTACTCACATTTACTGATACGCATACCGGATTATCTACAACTCACTTCATTGACGCATTTTGGGAGTATTTTCGCCATTTTTGTGGCGAATCGGAACAACAGGATGATTATACAATTGTTGCTGTACGTTTTTTATAAAAAAAGCCTCCACTGTATACAATGGAGGCTTTTTATTTCTATCTGATTTCCAGTTCAAATGGAAGGCGGGTTTGTGTTCCCTGCCAGCTTTTCAGCTTTTGAATATCCTTGATATAAGGTGCAAGAGCTCCTGTATGTTTTTGGATTATCTTTGTTTCCATCGTTTCACTTGAGCTTCCAAAAAGCTCTTCAATCAAAGGTTTTTGTTCAGGCAAATAACGCAGACGATAATCTCCCTCTTTTAACTTTGCTAATTTGGCAGCTTCGGCAACTGCATCTTCCATGCCTCCAAGTGCATCTACCAGACCATTTTGTTTTGCTTGTTCTCCCGTCCATACGCGTCCGGAGGCGATTTTCCTTAGATCTTCTACATTCATCTTACGACCTTTGGCTGCTTTGCTTGTAAAGTCCTCATATACACTTTCTGTACGTTTCTGGAACCATTGTCTTTCAAAGTCTGACATGTTACGGGTAGGCAAACCAATATCTGCATAACTGTTGGTCTTTACACCGTCTACTGTTACACCCAGTTTGTCATTAAGAAGATCTTTTACATTGAACCATAAGCCAAATACTCCAATAGATCCTGTTAAAGTAGTTGGGTGAGCAATAATTTTATCACATCCCATAGCCATATAATAGCCACCTGATGCCGCATAATCAGACATAGATGCCACTACAGGTTTCTTTTCTTTAGTTAACTGAATTTCTCTCCACATTACATCTGATGCAAGACTGCTTCCTCCCGGAGAGTTGATGCGTAATACTACTGCCTTTATTTTTTCATCTTCACGCGCTTTACGTAATGCTTCTGCTATCCGATCAGAGCCAATAGATTCGTCTCCTCCATCTCCTGAATTAATCTCTCCAGAAGCTACAATAACAGCTATGCGGTTATCATAACTGCCTGATTCTGACTTTTCTTTGTTATCAGCCTTGTTGTATTTGGCAAATGATATAAACTCAATCTTTTTCTTGTCATCTTGTTTCAATGCTTTCTTGATTGCAGTTTCTACTTCATCTGCATATCCTACATCTGTCACAAGTTTATATTGTTGAGCATCCTTTGGTTCGCGGATTGTCAGTGAGTCTGCCAAGGCTTGAAGTTCATTTGTTGAAATACCTCTTGCATCACTGATCGTCTTTAATAAATGAGAGTTAATAGAAGTCAGGAATGAACGGGTTTGTTCACGGCTAGGCTCACTCATATCCTGCCGTAGAAAAGGTTCTACGGCACTTTTATAATCACCTACTTTGAATACTTCTGGTTTCACACCCAGTTTATCCAGTGTTCCTTTCAGGAAAGTAATACTGGTACTCAAACCATTCCATTCTACCACTCCCTCTGGGTTAAGATAAATCTTATCTGCTATAGATGCCAGATAAATACTTTTCTCTGTATAGTATTCTCCATAGGCAATGATAAATTTGCCTGATTTTTTGAAGTCAGCCAGGGAGGTCCGTATTTCTTCCAGCGTAGGATATCCGGCAGTAGCGCCATACATATCTGGTTCAAGATAGATACCTTTGATATTATTGTCATTTTTGGCATCCGCTATTGTCTGACGGATCTGGATCAAACCAACAGAATTAGGATTGCCACTGAGAGAATTGGCAAGTTCGGCAAATGAATCATTTTCTCTGCCTCGTTCAACAATAGGTTTATCAAATTTAAGTTTTAAAACAGAGTTTTCTTTTACAGTTACTTTATCCCCTGATGAGGCAGCAGTGATAAAGCCCAGGAAAATAAAGAATGCCAGCAGCGAAAAGATTACAAGCCCAATAACAGTTGCCAGCACATATTTCAGAAATTGCAACATAAATTATGTATATAAGTTAAGTAATAAGAAAAGTTAACAAATTCAATCGCGTAAAAATACTAAAATACAGAGCCTAACCTAATCAGGCCTAAGTATACGATCTATTTGCTAACATCAAAAGTACAGAAACTGTTTTGTCATTGCGTCACTTTTACATCAATGGTTATTAATACGTATCTACTGCTGGGAACCAATTTGGGCGACCGGAAACTTAATATTGAAAGCTCACTTGTCCAGATTGAAAATCAGATAGGAACTATTGTGTTGAGGTCGTCCATCTATGAAACAGAACCTTGGGGAGTTACTGATCAACCCAATTACTGGAATCTGGTAGTTCAAATAAATACACAATTGACTCCTCAGGAGCAGCTTACTACAATCCATAAAATAGAGAAAAGCCTTGGGCGAGAAAGACGGATACGTTGGGAAGCTCGTTTGATAGATATTGATATTTTATATATCAATGATTGGGTGTTACAGGATGTGAATCTGGTTGTTCCTCATCCTCGTATTGCAGATAGACGTTTTGTCCTTACGCCTTTAACTGAGATTGCGCCAGATTTTGTACATCCTATCTGGAATAAAACAAATCAGGAGTTATTGACTGAGTGTAATGATTCCTTAACAGTTCTCAAGATAACCTAAGATTATCTCAGAGACTTGTAGCGTTATCGTTGAAACGTTTGCAAAAGGATAAACGAAGTGAGTTTTCTGCTCCCAGGTTACTTTTAAAACGCATCAATCCATAATTAGGTACACTTTGATCTGTAGCAATTCCCAGATCTACCATCTTATATCCTTCCTGTTGTGCTATTTTGTATACTTCTGAGGTGATGAAGACAGAGGGGCTATAGTTTAAAAAGTATTCATTGTCAGCTGGATAGAAGTTGTAGAGAATGTCTTTATTGATACGAACAGTTACTGTAAGTGCAGCAAGTTCATCTCTATAGATTGCAACAAAAACCCGATAGACGTTAGGCATTTGCATGAATAGATTTCGAAATGTTTCCAGTGTCAGAGTCATCGGAAACCCTTTACGGATACGAGCTTGATGGATGAATGTATGAATTTTAGATAGGTCAGGCGATTTTTCTTCTTTAAAAATCATTCCAGATTGGACACACTTACGCAGACGCCTTTTTTCTGAATAGTGCATACGTTTTTCCAGTGGCTCATTAGTTACAGGAATATGATAGTTTACCTCTGAATTATCAATGGTATATCCGTTTCTAAGAAGTGCAGCTGTAATTTTTTGTGCAGCGCTTAGATTATAAGCAAAAGGATAATTGGTTAGCTTAACCTGGTGAATATTTTGAGAACATAGAAACTGGTCAACATGCTGAATGAATAAATCAAGTAATGAGTCTGGTAACCCCTGATGAATTTCTATACCTCCAAAAGTTGCTTTCACTGGACTTACTGCTAGTGTATCCTTTATAGAGACATGCAACAAACACTCAGAATGTTTGAGCCTCATACTCTGTAAGCTGAAAGAAAATATGGTGTTTTGTAACTGATTTTGGAGATACTGATTGGTATTAAACAGATACATCCCTTCTGGTATGTAATTTGCTTGATTGAGTTGATATACCTGAAATAAGTATTCTTTTTCAATGAGTTGACTAAAAATCATCTGGTAAAAATTTCCACAAATCTGAGTAAATATTTCAACAACTAAGCACATATTGACTTAAGGAAACGAAAATTTTTCACTACAGAAAATTTAAAAACCCGCAAAAAGTCACATATACGTAAGGCTTTTTGCGGGTTTTTAAATACTTTTGTTTTAAAGTATTTAAAGTACTTATATTGTTTAAGGTATTGTTTATCAGTTACTAATGATGTTTTTAGGGGAGTAAATATATTGTATTGAGATAGTTGAAATATTACATAACCGAAGGGTTGTAGCAGTATAATCGTCGTAACTCCATTCATATAAATACGTATCCCTTTAAAAGATTGAGCCAGGTTTCGACGAATTAATAATTTTGGCATACCAGCAGAACTATTATTCGACCAAATACTATCCACACTTTATCATAATCTGGCATACAAAGAAATAAATAAATTGATAGACCTAGAGTATAATCAAGCCATAGAAGCTATGCCGAAATTTACAGGGAGAGCTATTTATAAAATTTTTGCTGTTCTTAACTTTACTATAATTACCGCTTTTTCCTTGCCTGTACTTGGAACGGATTACTATGTAAGTACGTCGGGAAGCGACAGTAACGATGGGTCTCAATCCAGACCCTGGAGAACCATCGCTAAAGCTGCTCAGACTGTACCCTCTGGTTCTCACATGATCTATGTGGCGGCTGGTA
>JASJOS010000006.1 GCA_030068525.1 Xanthocytophaga flava | reverse complement strand
GCAAACCTAAACGAGTGGCATATACTTCCATCACAGAAAATATACTTCCGCCAAATTTGCCATCTACCAACACATTCAAAGAGAAATTTTTGTATTTGAACTCATTGGTTAATCCCATTGTATAAGGAGGTACACCTTTTCCTAACAACTGATTATTATCTGTTTGCATAGGCAGATTGGAATTTGTATCGTAAATAATATTGCCTGAGGCATCTTTCAACATGCGATACCCATAAATGGAACCATAGGCCTGCCCAACTTGATTGTTAATAAAGGCATTCCCGTTGGCAGAATTACCCAGAGAAGCAGTACTGATTCCATCTGCAAGTTTTAACACTTCACTTTTATTATAGGCAAAGTTGAAACTGGTAGTCCATCGAAAGGCATCCGATTGCACAGGAGTTCCTTCAATAAGAAGTTCAATACCTTTGTTACTTAGTTTACCTGCATTAAGGATTGCACTTGTATAACCAGATGCATAGGAAATTGGCACAGTTACAATATCATCTGTAGTTCTACGGTCATATAAAGTCACATCAAAGCTTAACCGATTGGTAAATAACTGTGTATTCAAGCCTACCTCAAAAGTAGTACTAATATAGGGTTTCAGATTAGCATTGGTAATAGCAGCAGAACTTACATTTTGAAGAGGCACAGAGCTTGCGCTTGGTACACTGCTGTAAGCCAGATTAATCTGATAAGGATCAGGGCCTCCACCACCTACTTGAGCCCAAGAAGCTCTCAACTTCAACATATCAATTTTAGCTGGCATTTTCAACATATCTGATATAACAAAGCTAGTTCCAATACTTGGATAGAAAACCGAGTTATTGGAAGGACTGAGAGTTGAAAACCAATCCTGACGACCAGTGGCTGTTAAGAATATCATACTTTTATAGTCTAGATCTACAGATCCAAAAAGAGAATTGGTTCTGATATTCCCAGCATAAGGAACTGCCGAAGAAGTTGCCAAGTTAGAGAAGCTATAAAAGTAAGGAGTAGTAAAAGTCTGGCCATAAAAATCATATTGATCTGATTTTCCCTGCCGAATATTTCCACCAACCAATGCTGATATACCAAATTTTTCCTGCAATGTAGTCTTGTAGGAAGCTGTCAGCATACTATTCGTTTCTGTTACATCAGACTTAATACCATCGTATTGTCCATTAGGAACATACTGTGTACCTGTAGGAAGAATGCTAGAGAAGTTATAATTATAGAAATCCCGTGTTATGCTACCTTTTACCGTCAGATTTTTAAGTATATCATAAGAAATAGAAGCCTGCCCAATAAAGCGGTTTTTGGTATCTGTCTGCTTAAATTTATTAATAAAGAAATAGCCATTGGTTACAATACCGGCATCATTCCATACGATTTCATTTCCATTTGCATCATGTCCGGGTTTTAACCAACGCACATCAACGGTATTGGCCACTTCATAAGCCATCCAGTTGGGATTACCCAATGCATCGCCGGCAATTGGCCGATTATTGCCTTTTTCAAGGTTGTACTGAACCACAGATTCAAATTTTAATTTTTCACTCAATTTGCCAGAGATGTTCAGGTTGGCTGTTTTACGGTTGTAGGTATTAGAAGGTAGTACACTTTTGGCATCTAAATCAGCAAGAGAAAGGCGATATACGATTGATTCATTCCCTCCAGATAAGGCAATTGAATTTGTAAAATTTGTGCCAGTTTGATAAAAGTTTTTAAGATTATCTTTTTGAGCTACATAGGGATGCGTTTTTCCATCCGCCGCCACATAACTAGTCGACCCATCAATTTTAGCCCCAAACGAACGACGACCTGTTGCCTGAGCCTGAGCTAGTGTAGTCGGCATCACCCCTCCATCTCCCTGCCCATATTCATATTGAAAGTCAGGAAATACAGAAACATTTTCCATCGTAAAGGTGCCATTGTATTCTACCCCAACCCCTTTCTGCATACGTCCCTTTTTGGTTGTAATCAGAATTACTCCATTGGCTCCTCTTGATCCATACAAGGCAGCGGCAGCTCCACCCTTCAGAACAGAAATTGACTCTATATCATCGGGGTTAATGGCCGCTATCCCATCCCCACGATCAACACCTGCTCTTCCTCCTAATCCATTGGGAGCAGCACTTCCTCCTGGTACACTGTTATCAATAGGCATACCATTAATAACATAGAGTGGTTGACTATTACCCGTAAGAGAACCGTTACCTCTAATTATCACCCGACTCGAACCACCAGGCCCTGTTGACAAACCAGTGGCATTGACACCGGCAATTTTACCTGTCAGCGCATTGGCTACGTTATTTTCTCTGGCCTGTGTAAATTCAGTTCCTTTGGCTTCCGATACAGAATACACTAGTGCTTTCTTGTCTTTTTCAATTCCTAACGCTGTCACTACTACTTCACCTAATGATTGGATATCAGGGGCTAAAGAGATATTTACGGTTGTTCTTCCCCCTATTGCAACCTCTTCAGTAACATATCCGATAAATGAAAAAACTAGTGTTGCATTAGTATCACTTACTTTGATACTATAATGTCCGTTGACATCTGTAGTAGTACCATTGGTTGTACCTTTAACAGAAACAGTTACTCCAGGCAATGCTGTGTTATCCGTTACATTCGTTACATCACCTGTAATGGTTTGTTGTGCAAACACAGGTAATGTCAATAAAAAGAAGATGGTCAGAAGCCACATCCAACGAATCGGCTTTCTGTGTAGACTTTTAGTCATAGGCACTAAATAGGGATAGTTAAGGGTTTCCAAATATAATACTGCAAAAAAAGCAATATTACTCTGCAGTTTTTGCAACAATATCGGAGTAATAAATTATAAAACAAATTTTATTGCTATTTTTTTACTAAATATCCAGATCTTGTTTTTAAAATTGGTACTTTAGTAAAATTTTATATATGCATTTTTTAAAATTACCACTTAATACAAAGACGACAAGATTTCAAAAATGAAAAGAAGAATAGACTTACGATCAAAAAATATAGTAAAAGGATACAAATTTTAGCTATTATACTTAAAAGGCAGAGATATTCCTTTAGCTGAAAGGTCCTTACAAGTATCAGTTAGCATACAAAAATTTCAAACTGTTTCTAGCTAGCTGATTAAAATGCAACATACAAGTGAAAATGCTCAACAACTCGAAAAAATATTGCAAAATTTGCAAATAAATCAACCAAAAATGATTGCATATATTTCTTTCTATACATATATTGGATAGTTAACAGATTGTATACTTTCGTTTACTATCTTAACAAGTTCTTATAACTGCCTTTTCAGAAAGGCCTGTTAACAACATATTCCCTAATTGTCAAACATTTAACCCTGTAAGCTTACTTACTATTCATGTCAGTCATTTTTCTCAAAGGAGAGCGTAAAGATCAGATTATACAGCAAGTGAACATTCATACCCGAATGTCGTTGTCAGAACTATCCCAAGTGTTGAATGTTTCAGAAGACACAATTCGGCGAGATATCAATGATCTGGCAGAAGAGGGTAAACTCATAAAGATTCGTGGAGGAGCCATGTCCAAAGCCTACCATCACACATCTCAATTACAGGAAACCTATGCACATAACAGCAAAAAGATCATAGCCGAAAAAATGCTACCATTGATAAAAGATGGTATGCTGGTCCTTATTGGCGGAGGAACTACTATTCGGGAACTGGTCAAGATCATTCCCTCTGACTTGAAAGCAACTTTCGTCACGCTAAATCCTTTGACAGCTGTTGAGCTTTTAGACAAACCTAATTTGGAAATCATCCTAATTGGTGGTCAGATATCCCGCTACAGCCAAATGAGTGTTGGAGGAGAAGTGTATCAACGCCTTTCTGAATTACATGTAGACTTATGCATTATGGGAACCAATGCTATTGACGCACGAGAAGGACTAACAGATTCTGACTGGGAGACTATTCAGGCAAAAAAAGCAATGATAAAAGCTGCTGATAAAATAGCAGTACTGGCAATTTCAGAAAAAATGAATAGTGTTATGCGGATGAAAATTGCAGACCTTTCTGAAATCGATTATTTCATCACTGAGTTACCTCCAGACTCTCCTTTACTGGTCCCATACAGTTCTAGCGGGATTCAAATAGTGTAATACAAAAGCCAACCTTCAGGTTGGCTTTTGTATTACACTATTTATAAGCAATAGCAGCGCTTGTTGGACCTGCCAGCGGAAAAATCTCCGTCTTTATAAAACCAGCTTCTCTAGCCCACACCTCAAAGTCTGACATGGTATAGTTAAATCCACCATCTGACTCAATCAGCATATTCAGTGACATCAGCAATGCAAAAGTATTGTGACGTCGTTCTTCATCAATAATAAGTTCAATAATGCATAATGCACCACCTACAGGTAGAGCCTCATACGATTTTTTAATCAATAACTTTTTCTTTTCCAGATCAAAGCTATGCAAAATATTACCCATCGTAATCATATCTACTTTGGGTAGCTCATCAGTGAAGAAGTTACCACTTTGGATTGTAACTTGTCCTTCGAGGTTAAAATTCTGTACTGTTTCCTTAGCCAAAAACTCAACAGCAGGCATATCATAACTAATACAATGCATGTGTGGATGTTTTCCTGCAACTAATGCAGACAATGTGGCTCCAGATCCACCCAAATCCAATAAACTGTTGTAATTGGAAAAGTCGAATTTGTCTACAAAAGCGCTGAAACCGCCCAATTGAATACTTGTCATTGCTTCCGTAAACTCTCGTACTGAATGCTGATAGATAGCAGTAAATGATTCAAGTCCGGTTTGCTTAATCTCATTCTGAGGCAAGCCTGTTGTTAAGCCTTCCTCCAAATCTGCCCAGAATCTATATTCCCTATCATTGGCCATCTCAAAAAAACCACCAATATAGGCAGGACGATTTTTGTCCAGAAAAAAACCAGTCTCTGGTGTATTTTTATACATAGCAGAAGCCCCTACACCTTCCCTTTCTAAAAAGCCTAAAGAACACAATGCATCCAGAAAATCTAATGCGGCATGACCTTTGATCCCTGTAGATTTTTTGATCTTATCTACAGAATATGTATGGTCACCCAAATGGGTAAATAATTCTAGTTTAATAGCAGCTAGTAAAGTTTTTGAAGCCCAGAAACCTAGCCCAACCTGCATAATTTTTGATGGATCCATCATTTGTAATACTCCTAAAATTTAAAGTTTATAAATACTATGTATTAGTTATATTCAATTACCATCTATGCAACCCAAAACAACTTGCTATAGCACGAATGAAAATCATATTATCATTGAGAGGTTGTCTAAACAATTTTGTAAAAACAGCTTTTGTGTTGCGACCTGACTTAATTTCCGGTTAATATTTGCTGGCTATGTTACGATTGGCCTATAGGTAACTATCTTGGCTCACTACAAAATCTGATCTTTCGTTCCTATAAAATTAGTTTGATCAACTCCTAACTCCTACAAAAAAACACCTTTTATTACACATAAAATATCAGTCTGGTATTTCACATAAAAACACAAAATAATTACGCCATTAAACTTTCAGCTGTAATAGCCATCATTGAATGTATTATAGATAAAACCCTCTTAACTAATATTTTAGCTTATTTATCCCATTATTCCACAGAAAATTACTCTTCGAAAAAAACATTCACAATTTCCAGACGATAGAACCAACATCAATTAACAAAAAAATATATATTTTTACTAAAAACGTTAATTACACATATTTCACTCCTTTACATTTATATAAACAAAACAAGAGTCATGGATTTTAAAACAAAACAAACTCAGTCAATTCTTAGTGAGAAATATATTAAGTTGACCTATGATCCGGCAGATAAGGTAGTTATTGCTAAATGGATGGGCTTCTTAAAGTTTGAGGATTTGAAAAGAGGATGTGAAGTGATGAATGAAAAAATAAAACAGGAAAATCTAACTCGACATATCAGTGATCAATCTGAACTGAAAGTATTGGCAAAAGAACTTCAGGAGTATATAGGTGGGGTATGGTTTGATGAAGTTGAAAAACTGGGATTACGAAAAATAGCTATTTTAGTTGCAGAGGATGTATTTGCTCAGGCAACTGTAAATAAGGTAAATACACAGGCTCAATTCCGACAGTTACAGATACAGACATTTGGCTCTTTAGAAAAATGTTATCAATGGCTAACTGAAAAATAATAGAAATAATACCATATTAATCCTAAACCATCATTTATGCATTCTGCGCCTTTTTCGGTTGAGGTTTCAGTCACATCTTTAGCTCAGGAAAATGAGTATATCTCAAATCTCGATCCTTTAAAAGCAGATCAACTCATCCACAAAGTTCCTTTCCTTAATCTAAAAAAGGATACTATTGAACTTGTATTATTGCTGGTAGATATCATGCCATCAATGGATGAGATTCATACATTTGATAAATATCAGGCAAGAGCAGCCATTCGGGATATAGGTTTTTTACTGGGTTCTTTAAAAAGACATCAGGTAGAACCAGTCAATATTATACCTGAATTAGAAGACAAAATGAACCTTCTTGGTGATAAGTCAGGTTTGCCTCCCCGTGATACTTTATTGCATTATACAGTATGGAATCCAACAGATACCCGCAGACGGACTTATACTGGTACGCAGGATGAACATTATTTGATTGATAGTGTAGTGGTAGCGATGGATCCATTGGTGCAATGCATTATTCTCTTACGAAAACTGCATTTGACCTCACTAAACTCTCCAGAATTCAAAGCAATATGTCAGGAGATCTTTACCCTATTTGAAAAAGTTATTGAAGGAATCGTGATGGCCAGACGCAAAGTGTCTCCCTCCTATTTTGCAAATGAACTTCGGTTTTATTTTGATCCCATTACATTAAACAATCGTGAATATCTGGGTCCGGGAGCTGTAGAAATGCCGATGTTTGTATTTGATCATCTGCTTTGGAGTAGTGACTGTCAGGATCAGGAATATCGCATTTTTAAAGAGACCTATTTGCCTTATATCCATCCGGAAATGCGAAAAGTATATCATGAATTTGAGGATAAATCCAGTCTGGTAAGCAAAGTATGTCGTTTGGCTGATGGCCAGATAGAATTCAACAACATGATCCTGGACTCACTAAAAAGCCTTAGTTCCTGTTGCCGGTTGCTAAAAAGTTTTCGTATGCCCCACAAAAAAATTGCAGAAGAAGCTTATGCACATACAAAGAAACCGGAGCTACTATCTGATAAGAATGAACACATTCAACGCAATCATGGTAGTGGAGGCTATTCTACAGATATACTTACTCATATTTTAGACTTAACGAATCAAAAAATAGACATGCTGGATGTGTGCATTTCCAACTTCCGGGAACCTGACTCTGGTAGAGATATTTCCAGAAACTAGGCAAATCTATCTTTTTATAATAATTCAGCCAGTAGGCTCTGACTAATTATAGTGGCTTTTTTTACTAATCATTTTTTCCTCTGTATACACTTACAAGCTTTAAAATCAGACAAATTTCTTACATTTTATGTCCAGAAAAGGTCTGTAATTTCTATAAAAAAAATATTTTGATCGTTTTAAAAGAGATATCTTCATTTCAGGATAGTATAAACTACTTATCCTAAAAATATACTCTTGATCTTAATGCGTTTTCACTGGTATTTCAATTTAATACTCACCATGCAAAGAAAGATTGCAATCACATTACTAACTACACTGACTTTCACAGGTGCATTTGCACAGTTGAGTCTGGATAAACTAAAAGAAAAAGTTACATCTGTTACAAGTAGCACAACCTCTTTATCAGAGAGTGATATAGCAAAAGGGCTTAAAGAAGCGTTGACTGTAGGTACCAAAAATGCATCTACTCAATTGAATAAAGCAGATGGATTTTACAAAAATCCAGTTGTAAAAATCCCATTTCCTGAAGATGTGCAAAAGGTATCTACCAAACTCAGAGAAATTGGCTTAGGAAAAAAAGTTGATCAATTTGAATTAACATTAAACCGGGCAGCTGAAGGAGCAGCAAAAGAAGCAGCCCCCATCTTTCTGAATGCAATCACGTCAATGACAATTACAGATGCTAAGAACATTCTAACAGGAAGCAATGATGCAGCAACCAGCTATTTAAAGACCAAAACATCTGATAAATTAGCAAGTGCGTTCTCACCCCATATAAAGAAAGCATTGGATTCTACTACAGCTACACGTCTGTGGACTGAAATTACCACTACATATAATAAACTACCAATGGTAAAGAAAGTAAATACAGATCTGACCAAATACACAACTGATAAAGCGCTCAAAGGTATGTTTACTATAGTTGCCGATGAAGAATTAAAAATCCGTAAAGATCCGGCTGCACGTGTTTCTGATATTCTGAAGAAAGTTTTTGGAAGTTAACGAATCCATCTCAATAAAAAAGGCTTTCAGAATAATACTGAAAGCCTTTTTTATATTCTGATGTCAAAACTGCTATTCTTATAATGCACCTTTGACATCAAAAGTTGTATAAGTATATCCTGTTTTCCCATCTGAAGTAATACCTTGAATCACTACCAAATATTTCCCTTGCTGATCGGATGAGTAAATATCAAGTTTTTTCTTTCCATCAGATTCTGTATGTACCTCAGGATTCCAATATAAAAGGTTACGAAAATCTGGCAACCGACTTGCTCTAGTTGCTGGTGTATCATATTTTGGACAGTAAAATTCTCTTTTATTCTGCATACCCTCATATGCTTGTACTAAGGCATGAGGATCTAACTCAAATCCAGCCAGATCTCCTTTGTAGGTTGAATAACTAACAAGCCCCTTAAACATAAGGTGTCCAAGAAAATAACGTCCATCTATTACTTCTAGCTTTTTAATCTTCAATGGATCAAATCCCATAATTTTATCTGTATCAAACACAGGAATTCCATCCAGTAATATCAAAGGGTCTTCATCAAAAGGGGCTGTATTTCGTATTCTGTCAAATACATAAAAATGAAATTTACCTTTGTGTTTTCGTACCATCACACCAGGTACATATTCCCGCATCACCTCTTCAACAGTGGGAAAGCGAGTATACGCGTCCAGAAAGTATTTTTCATGGGGCTTACCATAAAATCCTAAACTATCCATTATGGGTGAAGAGACAGACTTTCTGGGAAAAAATACGCTATTAGTTTGCATATTAATGCTATGCGTCAATAATTGATTTTGCCAGTTCTTATCAAGAGTCAGAAAGGACAAAGAATGAGAAGAAACTTTTTCAGAAAATGGACTATTTATCTCAAACCGATAGGTACTGTCCTTACGGGTATCTGTTTGTACAACTATATCCTTAGCTCCTGAGAAATTTTTCACTTCAAAACGAATACGCCCCATAGAATCACTTTTTGCAACGAACAACTGTATATACCGATCTGGAGCAGATAAAAATACATTCATATTTTTCGCAGGTAACCCAGTCTTTGTATGAAGGACTTTGCCTGTAATAAAATGTCCTCCATATTCAGGAACAAAGGTATAATCCTGTTTTGGGGTTTTCCAGACTTCATCCCATTTAAAACGACTCCATCCATGTGTCAACATTAAATTATCCATAGCCTGGTCTACTTCTAACCCTTCATTTTCAAAATAATATTGGGGAGACTCTATTATTCCCTTTAAATCAGAAGCCAACCATGTATAACTAGTAATATCATTATGATCAGCGGTTTGAAGTGAGTCTAACAAATATACTGACAAGGAAAGATCGGCTTTCAAATCTGATTGGGTAGAGATGGTTAGGCCAATCTTCTCTCTGATATTGTACTGTTTTTTATCAAGGTTTGCCTCGATAGCCAGCTTTTGCGTTGGCCGCTTGAAATAGATACGCTCTGTTACAGGTCTTTTTTCTTCATCAAAAATAGTTATGTGAGAAATCCCATCTCCCAAAGCTGCTTTGTCAACATAAAAAGTTGCCTTCCCAGATGTGAGTAATTGAGAATCCACATATTTTGTAATCTGGCGAGTGTGTATAAGAATATAGAGTTTTTGTAATGGTACACCTGCAGTTGAAACCAAAACTTGAAGTTGTTTATCTCCAGACTCTGATACACGTAATACATATCCATTAGGTTTAGCAACAGGAAAAGGGTACGATTGAACTACTCCCATCTGGTCTTTTATTATCCCACGATAGGTATTGCCGGGTATTGGTGTAAAAACAAAATTTCCTATACCAAACTTTAATGGAGAGAAACGCACTATGGTATCATTCTTCTGATTTACAATAGCCCCCAGGCACTCAATGCCCTTTCCTTCTGCACTATTTACTTTAAAAGCAACTTTACTTTCCACATTTTCTACCAATGCTCCCCCCTCTGGAAAAAACTGTACATCATAACCTGTATCCTTCTTATCTTTTGAGGGAATAGGCAAATAGCCAAATGGATTAATAATAGTTAATTGCTTTTCGAAATAATAATCTGCACTGAAATTCTTCATCCAGTTGGTATAAGCTCTCAAGACATAATAACCTGAATTCAGCGATGCAGGCAATACAACTGTTCCATTGCCTTTGGCATCAGCAAGGGAAAGCTTTGTTTGTACAACTGCGTTATTCTCTCTATCAAGCAACTCTATATATGCCACTTTGCTCAAATCCAAAGGTTGATGTGAAGCACCATCTATTGCATAAACTTTAAACCAGATCGTTTCTCCTACCAGATAAAACGGACGATCTATATGAACAAATAATTTTTCTTGTAAAGTCTGCGAACTATATTGTGTGAACTGAGTTTGAATAACTTTCTCTGTTTGCCCTACTCCCAGTGCTGGAATAAAAGTCAAAACAACATACAGAAGCTTTTTGAATCTTGTAAATGGCGTCATTTGTATTTATTTAACAAACAAGTGGCTATCTTAAAAATATTTGTATCAAAACAAGTAGGTTGTTTTCTTATCTCCAGAAATCAGGTTTGACATTAGTGCCACCCTGTAGACGGCAATCACCACATGATGGAGGAATAGTAATATATTGAACATCAGGGTAACCATAATCTGACATAATCAAATCCCCTGATGCAATTGCATCAGCTTTAGGCAAAGTGTCAACAGGCAGACAAGTAGGATAAAATCCCAGATAAGGTGTAAGGAAGATTCTTTTCTGCGCCATAGAGGTAGCACTAAAAAAACCAAAAACCAAATCATCACTGTCTGTTATCGAATGAATATTGCCTGTAACTAATGAAGGTTGAGGATCAAAAAGTCCTCCCGTAGCTTCTGTTGTCTTTGCCAAATCAGTCCAATAATCAAATGCATCCTGTGTGAGAGCAAATTGTTTCACTAGTATGCTATATTTAATTAATAACTTATTAGTAGAAGCATTCACAAAAGTAACTGGGAAGTCCTGAATCACATCCTGACTCAATTTGACAGACGTTCCTATTAAAATAGAAGTACTTGCCATAGTTTTCCAACAGTTGTGAATATCATCTGTACGGAATACAATATCCTCACCTTGCACCTCCAAAGAAGAAATCAAGGCACTTTGGTATTGCCATGTTTCTTCAAATTTCCATCGGTAGAATTTTGTCTGATTTGTATTATCATGAGTATTTACATAAACCTGAACACCACTTCTATCTCCAGCCACTTTGTAAGCGACACTATCAATGGGAGGTGTCTTTTTATAAGGAACGTAATCTGATTGATATTCCTTTCCTGAGGAAGTTTTTATACTTAATCGAAAATTCTCTGATTCATTAAATATCTGTTGTGGCAATACATAGGCACCGCCACTTCCTTCTGTAAACACAAAGCGACTTCCTTTGTCTCCTTCTACCACAACTTCGGCATTTTGTTCATACGTCCAAGCCGATTCATCTGTAAGATTTTTTGTCCAGCTTAGTCTGATGATGCTACTTCCTTCTCCAATATTCAAATAGCCATCCACAACCAGAAAAGTTTTGTTAGATGTCACCTCTGGTGGAGCAAATGTTTCTATACATCCACCCAAAATCACTATTCCACTAATAAAAAAACCAACTTTAACAAATATGGATTTCATGAATTTATCAATAAAGAATACAATTGATTGTCTGAAGCTTATTGCTTAAAACCTGAAGTTATAGGTAACTGTTGGAATAGGTCTGCCAAAAATAGAAAGTTGATACCCATTTACTGATCCACCTTTTGTTATGAAGTACACAGAATATGGATTTTTTCGTCCCAGTACATTATAAACTGCCAATGTCCACGAGCTATGTGCCAGTTTTTTAACTTTATGATTTCCTTCTATATTCATAGAAAAGTCTACTCTATAATAATCAGGAATACGGTATTTATTCCGTTCTGCATAAAATACTCTCTCAGTTCCTTCCAGAATATATTTACCAATAGGAGGTGTATAAGGTCTGCCGGTACTATAAGTAAAGTTCAAAGAAGTACTAAACCGATGACTAAATTTATAATTACCAATTAAAGTAAAGTCATGTGGCTTGTCATAATTACTTGGGTAATAGTTGCCATCATTTGGTGCATCAGATGAACTTCTGTCTTCTGCACGTAATAAGGAACGGGAATAGGTATAACTTACCCATCCATTCAACTTACCAGACATCTTTTTTACCATCACCTCTACACCATATGCTTTGCCACGGGTATTAATGACCGCTGTTTCTATATGATGATTTAGTATTAGAGAATCTCCATTTTTGTAGTCCAGGAAATTACGAATATCCTTATAATACCCTTCTACAGATACCTCAATAGTACTTCCTCTCAGGTTTTTGTATAATCCTAGTGAATACTGACTGCCTAATTGGGGTTTCAAATAAGAATCACTCAGCTTCCAAATATCTGTTGGAGATACTACTGTTGTATTGGTAATCAAGTGAATATACTGTCGTAACGTATTGTAGCTCGCTTTCAAAGACATATCAGCAGAAAGCATATAACGAGCCGACAATCGGTACTCCGGTCCTCCATATGTCTTGATAATTTTTCCAGCATCATATGTTTTTGTACCAGTCATATAACCTGTCTCAATTGGATAACCTGAAGCATAAGTATTTACTGTTTTAGGTCCTAAGTAGTTAAAAACTGAAAAACGAATTCCTGCCGTAATCAACAAACGAGGACTAACTTCAAACTTATCACCAATGTGTATAGCACTTTCTTGTGCTTGTTCATTAGGCATAACATCCGGAATTACCAATGATCCCTCACCATAAGGAGTATAAGAACCAGGACTTAATTTATATCGGATTGTACTGGCTCCAAATTCCAGTGTATGTTTATCCGTAAGAAGGTATGTAAAATCTGCTTTTAGATTCGCCTGATAAATTGCAAAATTGAGGTCAAAAGCAGTAGTTGGGGTTTGCTCTCCACGGATGGCATATTGATACTGACTATAGGCACCACTAAACACACCAAATAGTTTGGTATTAAAAGTATGTTTCCATTTTAAAGAGCCTAATATATTACGATATGTGTATAAGGTGTCACCAAATAGCCGAAAACGATCGTTACTCAAATAGGCAGTTAGATATACACTATTTTTTTCATTAATCTCATGACTAATGTGAGCATTGATGTCATAAAACGAAGCAGAACTTTTGTTAAAGTTTGGATTTTCCAACGCTTTTAGTACCCAATTAGAATAAGTTGACCGCCCTCCAAGAAGAAAAGAGGATTTATCTTTTACAATTGGTCCTTCCACTGCTAGTCTACTTGTGATCAACCCTAACCCTCCCGATCCAACAAACTTCTTTTTGTTTCCATCCCGACCTGTAATATCCAATACAGAAGAAAGCCTTCCACCAAACTTAGATGGTATATTACTTTTATAAAGCTCTACATCTTTAATCACATCTGGGTTAAATGCGGAGAAAAAACCGAATAAATGAGCAGGGTTGTAAACAGTAGCATCATCAAAAAGAATCAGGTTTTGGGAAGTTGAGCCACCTCGTACGTTTAATCCAGTACTACTCTCTCCCACTGATTTTACACCTGGAAGTGTAAGCACTACTCTTAGTAAATCGGTCTCACCAAAAGCAGTAGGGATCTGTTTCATAGTTTTGATAGAAAGTTTTTCCAGACCCATTTGTGTACCGGCAACATTCACATCACGGTCTGCCTGTACTTTCACTTCTTTCAAAGCCACTACGCTTTCCAGCATTTCAATATCCAGTTTTCCATCAGAATAAACCATCACCTGGCGTCTGGTATCACGCATGCCAATATTCTTAATACGAAGCAGATGTTTTCCTTTTGGTAAAGTAATACTGTAATGTCCCAGAGCATCCGTAACCACCCCGATTTGTGGTGATTCCAGATATACTGCTGCCCCAATAATCTGTTCTCCGGTTTTGGCATTGCGTACATAACCGGATATAGTCGCATTGCCTTCTTTTAGTTTATATGTTTTTACTCCAATCTCATATAATTTATTTTCACTTGCAGACAACAGTCTTTCTTCCCGTTCCTCATCTGGAATATCATAAGCTGTTGCATCTGTTTTCTCACTTGGAGTAGAATCAAATAATCCTGCAGGCAGTCGTGTAATGATCAATCGATCCTGGGCAATGTATATACGTTTTTGGGCGTCAATCGAGAACTTGAACTCAGTATCACTGAAAACTTGTTCTAGTACTTTTTGAATAGGTAAATTGGTTACCTGAAGCGTAACTTTAAAGCTATCAAGTTGTACCGCATCATAATAAAAATAATAAGGGCTCTGGGATTCTATTTCCTTAACAAATTGACTGAAGGGAGTATTGGTAAAATTACCATTTATTCCATTATCTGTTTTTGTCTGCGCATTAACAGACTGTATCAAAAGGAAAAAAAAGAACAAAAGATAAGTAGACGTTTTCTTCATGGAGTGGTTAGTTGATCGTAATAAGCAGTAACCTGAACAATAGTATTTTCACGATCTTTTTTGAATCGGAGTTTATTCTCCCGAATATATTTACGCAGAGCCTTTTTCTGATCTTCAAACAATTGTAATACAGAACTTTTCCTGCTCACATTATGATATATTCCATCTTTATAAATGTAAAAGAAATTCTTGGCAGGAAATTCTACTATTACCTTCATTTGCTCAATTACCTCATCACGTTCTTTTATCCGACGTGCCAATACTTTTAACCGTTTATCATATAATAAGTCATAAAAGCCTGTTCGTAGCCCAGTATTAGCTTTTTCCAGAAGTATGAAGTGATGGTTTAAAACAGTAAAGTAGCGTACTTTTTCTTTTTGAAGTTGCAATTGATCATATCCATTCAGATGTTCAATGGCAACTTCATCTTTCACAATATCATACATAATCAGAACGTTAGGGTAGAACTGCCCATCATAATAGACAGATCCTTCTTCCATTTCGTCTGATTTAAAAAACTGATGTTCTGTAGAACGGGCATCATATATATAATACTCAGGCCCGTTATATAAATGCTGCGATTCTTCTGTAGATTTCCGGTAAAATTCCACAGCAGCAATAATAGCCTTTTTAGCAGAATTATCAGCATTTTGAGCATAAAGAGGAAGACCAAACAGGTACAATATACCTATACTGGCAGCAAAATATTTCATTCAGGTAGTAGTGTTTGAATAATTTAATCCTTTTGGATTACTATTGTTTCAGTATTTTATCCGAAGAGCTACTGTTAAAGAGTGGAGTTTGTAAATGCAAGGTAAATAATATCCTTATATGTTCAATATTAATCACTAAAAAGTAAAAAAATAAATATACCATTTACCCAAATCAATAGATAAATAGTTTCATTCAATCGACAGCTTCCCATTTAATACCGCCAATATTTATGCAATTCATTCAAATTCAATTGTATAAAGTAACTTTATACCAGACTAGAGGGCAAAACTTTGTTCATGACTTAATCTATAAAATCTGAATATCCATTTTTTCATATTGTTGTAGTAATGTTTTCTCAATTCTATTGTCTGTGATTAAGATATCAAGACTTTCAGTAGTACATACAAGAAAATTTTCTGCAGTATTCATTTTGTCATATGTTGCGGTAGCTATTATCTTTTGAGAGACTTCAACCATTTTACGTTTTACCTGACTTTCCTCACGGCTTTGAGAAGTTACTCCAACTTCTGGATGAATACTACATACTCCTATTAAACACCAGTCAGCTCTAATCATTGCTAAACTCTCAACAGTCTCTATTCCTATTGCCGCCTGAGCTTGTTTAAAAATCTTTCCACCCAGCATTATTGTTTCCACTTCAGGGTGTGTTACCAGTTCGTGTGCAATCTGCAAGCTATTGGTAAATATGGTAGCTTTTAATGTTGATGGTAATAACTTTGCGACTAGTAGGTTTGTGGTGCCATTATCTAGGATAATTACCTGATCATCAGAAAATAAGCCAATAGCCTTTTCTGCTATAATTTGTTTCTCTGTTTCTGAAATATGAAGTCTTTCATTCATATCATATGGCAACTCAGGCTTTGGGATAGCTCCACCATGCACTTTCTTTATCAGCCCGATGTCTGCGAGTTCCTGCAAATCTCGACGGATAGTATCATCAGAGACCTGTAATTCCTTTTGTAACTCTAGTGAAATAACTTTACGATTTTCCAGGAGCTTTTGTAAAATATACTGATGTCTTTCTTCTTTGAGCATATATGCAGATTTCGAAAATATCACTTGGTATTACGATTGTTTTTATGCAATATTATGCGGTATTTTATTATTTAAAAATAAATATAAAAAAATAACCGTAAAAATCCGCAAACAATGGCATTTATAGAGCATATTGCAATATGGGTAACAGATCTAGAAAAGATGAAAAATTTCTATTCTACCTATTTCGGAACTTCATCCGGAGAAAAATATCATAACCATGCTAAAGATTTCCAATCATACTTTCTTTCTTTTAAGCAAGGCAGTCGGCTGGAATTAATGCAAATGCCTTCTATTCCAGACAATCTAAATAATATTTTCAAACAATATAAAGGATTAATTCATTTTGCAATTTCAGTTGGAAGCAAGGAAGAGGTCGATAAGTACACAGAATTATTACGAAAAGATGGTTATTCAATAGTTGGAGAACCACGGTACACAGGCGATGGCTACTATGAGAGTGTAGTTCTTGATCCTGAAAATAATAGAATTGAGATTACCAACTGATTATCCATAAAAGCTCCTTACATTTGTGTATCTGTTCTAAGTCAGCTTTATATATGAATATAACAGCAACTCCCTCCCGACTGTTTTCACTTCCTTTGATTCGAACATCTATCTCAATATACTTTTTCGTTTTAGGAAGTATGTTTGCAACCTGGGCATCACGTTTACCAGCTATAAAAGTCCAACTACATCTTTCTGATGGTGAATTGGGAACGGTTTTGTTAGGGATGCCTATCGGATCTATATTGGTGATGCCTCTGGCAGGTTGGCTTACTTCTCGATTTGGAAGCCGATCAGTGGTAGTAGCAGCCAGTGTTATCTATAGTTGTGTCATACCTTGTCTAGCATTGATTCCGGAGGCATGGATGTTAGCGGTAGCTTTATTATTTGCAGGTGCAAGTGGAGATCTGATAAATATTGCAGCAAATGACCAAGCTATACACTTGGAAAGACTGTATTCAAAGTCTATTATGTCCTCTTTTCATGCATTATTTAGTGTAGGAGGAATGGTGGGTGCAGGCTTGGGTGGCTTAATGCGTCAGTGGAATATAGATCTATTTACACACTTTTGTATTGTAGGCAGTTTCACGATTCTTATCTCAATTATTTTCTCTCGTTTTTTATTAACAACACATACTAACTATGATCCAACAACCCCAGTGTTTGTCAGACCAGATAATACAATAATTGGTTTAGGCATTATTGGACTTTGTGTGATGCTGGGCGAAGGAGCTATGGCTGACTGGTCATCTATTTATTTAACGAATCTACTGCCAGTTAATTCAGGTTGGACTACTGCTGGATATACAGCATTCTCTTTTGCTATGGCACTAGGTCGTTTTGGAGGGGATTGGTTTACCAATCGCCAGGGTATCCAGAAAACACTAATTGTCAGTGGAGTTCTCTCTGGATTTGGTCTATTGCTAGCTATTTTGGTTCAACAACCTACAGTTGTAATTATTGGATTTGCTTGTGCAGGTTTGGGGTTTGCTACTGTAGTACCACTGGTATATAGTGCAGCTGGTCAGTCTAAAACGATGAATGCAGGAATGGCAATTGCAGCAGTTTCTACAGTAAGCTACTTTGGTTTTTTGTTCGGCCCTCCACTAATAGGCTGGATTTCAGAGGCCATAGGTTTACGATGGGCTCTTCTGCTGGTTGTGTTTCTAAGTTTTATGATCTCAGTGTTAGCAAAAAAAAATACCAGAGAATAATTTCAAGGTTCAGCAACTGCTAATAATCTTTACTTTGGCGAACCAGCAAATCCATATGGTCAAATGATGGGAGATTATTTGACCATATCCTGAGTATTCTTTCGATTCGTAAGTGACACACCTGCCAATACAAGGAAGCCCCCTCCTATCATATATACATCTACTGATTCATTCAATATAAATACAGCCAACAATACAGCAAAAACAGGAACCAGGTTTCCAAAAACAGCAGCCTGCGATGGACCAATAGACCGTACTCCTTCATAAAACCATATATACCCTAATGCAGTACTGAAAATTGCCATAAATAGAATAGCTGCCCATAATTGCCAGCTCAGTTGTGTAAAAGAATGTAATGCGCCTTCTGAAATTCCCAGAATACCTAATGTAAATAAGCCAATACAAGAAGAATAAGCAGCAACAACCAAAGGAGACAGATCCACCAGAGCTAATTTGCCTACTAAAGTATAAATTGCCCAGGTAATTACACAACCAAAAATTAATATATCCCCCAAAGTAATTCCACCATTCAACAGAGAAACCAATTCTCCATGTGAAATAACAATCATTGCTCCTACAATAGAAATTAGAATACCAACCCAACGTAACGGGGTAATTTTCTCTTTAAAGAAAATAGCACTTAATGAGGCAGTCACAGCAGGTGTAATAGCTACAATTAAAGAAGCACGGCTGGCGGGTATGTATCGCAACCCATTAAAGAAGAAGATATTATATAAGAAAACACCACTCAGCCCTAAAACCAAAACCAACAACCATTGCCTCCAGGTAAGTTTAGGAAATCTCTTTTCAACCTGATATAGAATTGTCATCAGACAAATGGATGCAATCAAAAAACGATTGGTTGCTGCAGTATAAGGCCCTACCTCACCATTCACAAGTATTTTTCCGGCAATAAATCCCCCTGCCCAAAACAATGAAACAAGTACAAGTTTTAAATATGTCATTTATGATTTTGTATGGATTAAAAACTTCAGATGACGCATACCTTTTCTTTTGCACTCAAAGAAACTGCAAAACATTAATATTCAAAAGTTTTCATCAGTTCTTCCAATAAAAACGGACTGTTTTAGAACAGTCCGTTTTTATTGGAAGAACCACTATGCTATCTTCATGCAGCCACCCTATGTCTAAAAAAAGGGGCTAAAACCCGTTGGTTAAATAACCAAAGCAGAAGCACGGCATTGACAACCAATAAAATTTCCCAAAGAATACCTGTTCCTATAACATTTCTTACCATATGCGTAGTTGTAACCACAGGAACTGTATTTGCTGAGGATGTAGAGAATATTGAAAGCAAAATTATACTCACAAGTACCAGAAAACTCATAAAGCCCAGAAAGACAAATGGCGTTAATCGCACTCGTTTCTTCACATTCGGTACTGCCAAACGTATCTCATCCCATTGATCCAAAACACGTTCTGTAAATACAACAGATGGTTGTAACAATGGCATTGAAGCCAATTGTTCATTTATCGAAATAAATGTCTGGTATCGTGCCTGACAATCTTCACACAGAGACAAATGATCAAAATATTGTTGTTTTTCATCCTCGGTCACAAATGCATCAGCCAGATCCATTAACTGATCATCCGTCAGATGTTGTATGTTCTTTTTCATCATAATAAACTTTTTGCTTCCCGTTTTAATAAACTATCCAATTCCAAAGCCAGGCGTTGACGAGCTCTGTGCAATCTTACTTTTGCATTGCTGGCTGTCATTCCTGTAATTTCAGCGATTTCTTCCAAAGATTGTTCTTTCAGATAGAAAAGGGTAATTATTCCAGCATCTTCCGAAGACAGGTGTGCCAATGCTTTTTCAATATAATATTGTTGTTCTCTGCGTTTAGTAAAGTCGTTATCTGTTTGTTCTGCAGCTAATGTATGAACTGTTTCAATATCTTCAATCTGATCTTTTTGTTTGCGCTTAAGCATTAACGCTGCATTAAAAATAATACGATAAAACCATGTTGTAAATTTTGATTCCTTATTAAAAGATTCCAGATTTCTGAATGCCTGAATAAACGCATCCTGTGCAGCTTCTTCGGCATTCTCACGATTTCTCAAAATTCGATATGCAATAGTAAATGCATACTCCTTATGGCGTTCTACCAAGTCACGGCATGCAGTCTGATCACCTAACAGGATCTTGTCAATTAAGATTATATCGTCGAGTTTGCTTTTCACATCTGATTGGATGCACACATAAACTAAAAGGTTACATTATTTGATTGAAAAATAAAATAATATATATAATAATCATTTTCAACAAAATATCATTAATAAATGTAGCTTTATTATCCTTAGATTGCAGTTTTTTTATTCTTCTAAGAAAATGAGAAAATTTTCGCTTTCTCTGTAACCTGTCAGAATGTTGTTGCATCCTATGTTAAGAAAACAGGAAAACATTCATTCATCTAAACACAATTTACAACTATGGGTCCCGATGTAGCTGTCTTTATGGTTCCAATTGTCAGTGTTATTGGCATTATAACAATGATTATTTTTATTCGCTACTACATGAATGTAGAACGAATGGCCTTGATTCAAAAAGGAATTGATCCTTTTACTAATAAACCTAAAGGTCAGTTAAATCCTTCTGTTACACTTAGGATCGCCTTATTGTTGATAGGAACCGGAGTAGGAATTTTGCTAGGCAATTTTCTGGATGAAATCACACCACTTGTATCTGAAGCAGCCTATTTCTCTATGATTCTGATTTTTGGAGGGGCAGGCTTACTAACATCATATGTGTTTGAGCTTCGAATGGCAAAGAGAGAAGAAGCTGAAGCCAAAAAAGAAATCAAATACGAGAACATTTGATTATACTACAAATAAATGAAAACGGCCAACTGAAAAGTTGGCCGTTTTCATTTATTTGTAGTATACCTTTATTTATATAATTCTCTTTCAGATTGAGCTTCCAAGTTAAACAAATCGTTTAATACATCTATCAGTGTTTCAGCTTCTCCACGTTTACAAGCAGCTTTTAACTGCAATACCGGAAGTTTGATAATCTTTTGCATTATACCTTTGGTAATCTGTTCGATTCTTTCTGTTTCAGCAGGTGTTAATCCTTTCAGATGACGTGCTAACTCTTCTTGGCGGATCTGTTCTAATGCATTTTTCAGTTTATTGATGGTTGGGGAAACAGCCATCTCTCTTGACCAATCTGAAAAATCCTTTAACGCCTCTGTAATAATTTCCTGTACATGTGCTATTGCTACAATCCGTTTTTGTAATGCTTCATTCGCACGGCTTTGAATTTCATCTATATTATAGAGAACAACTCCCGGTATTTCTTCTATGCTTGATTCAATACTACGGGGTACAGCCAGGTCAACAAAAAATTTATAGGAAAGAATATCCCAGGACTTAATCATTGCCTGAGTAATAAAAGGGTCTTGCTTTGCTACAGAACTAATAATCACATCATATTGAGGCATCTTTTCTTCAACCTGGGAAAACGGCAGAACTTTGAAATTCAATTCAGTAGCTAATTCTTCAGCCTTGATATGGGTACGATTACACAGAGTAACTTCAAAGTGCTTATTTTCAGCCAGGTTTTTGCACACATCTGTTCCAATCTCTCCTAACCCCACAACCAACACTTTGGGTTGAATCAATGCAGTTGTCAAATCTTCAAGCAATTCAACTGTTGCATAGGATACAGAAGCTGCTCCATCACGAAACGCAGTTTCCTGTACTACCCGTTTGTTTGCAAAGAAAATGGCATGCATCAAACGATGTACAAAAGGACCTGCCATATTAACATCAGCAGCCCATTGGTAAGCGTGTTTGGCCTGACTTGTAATTTGCAGATCACCTACCACCTGAGAATGAATTCCTAAAGAAACTTCAAATAGACGACGAACAGCTACCTGGTGATCAGTAAAAGATTGAAAGTATTGCTTATACAGATGAGCATCGAGACCTTTCTGAATACCAATAAGTTTTATAATATCTTCGCTTCGGTCTTCAACTGATGTGTAATATATTTCTGTACGATTACAGGTAGATAAAACCAGCATTTCGGCGATATCTAACACCTCACGAGCTTGCAAAAGTAGATTTTTGCATCCTTGTTCTTCAAGCGCTACTCGTTCTCTAACATCAATAGGGGCCGTGTGATGTGAAATACTGATGGCTTTAAATTGTTGGTGCATGGCAGAGGTACTAATTCTAAATATTCTTGTGCAAAATTACTATGAAAATGTCCAATGTGAAAACGATTCCTCAGGAGAAACTATGATCTTTATCACTCTTTGGTATAATTTAGAATAATTATAAATAAAACACTTTTAGTAAAAACGTCCTTTTCATACTAAAATCAGCATAATTAATACAATAAAATGCTCAGTTCATTCGCTTCTCTAGAAAATCCTGTTTGATACATTGGATGTGTTAAAAATAGTATCTTGTCGTCGGCAAATATATATATCTATATACCAATTGTGTGACAAAAGGGTTCAATTGCCATAAATTCACGCTAAAGCGATATGAAACAAAACTTTCTGATTAATCTTTCTAACGACAAGTCTCAAACTAAAATCCTTGCTATTCTGATTGCACTACTGATTGGAAGCGCTTCTGTATTTTATACCAATTATATTGTAAAAAAACTAGCTGAACATGAACGTCAGGAGATAGAATTGTATGCAAAAGCACTGGAAATTATTACAAGTACAGATAGTGACAATGATGAAGGGGTAGCAATCAACTTTATTACAGAACAAATTATCAAAAAGAATGATATGATTCCTGCCATCATAACAGATGCTCATGATAATCCTGTTTCAACAGCCAGTGCTTCATCCATAAATATAGATTTCCCTTCTAAAGCTACGGAAGAAGAGAAAAAAGAAATTATGTATGAAGAACTTGAAGTCATGAAATCCCAGCACCCTCCTATTGAGATTAATCTGGCTGGACTTCAGCAACGCATCTTTTATCGTAACTCTGATGTCTTGTTTCAACTACAATACTATCCTTATGTACAGCTTAGTGTAATTGGCGTATTTGTATGGCTAACCTATCTTGCATTCAGTTCATCTCGCAGAGCAGAACAAAACCGGGTGTGGGTTGGACTGGCTAAAGAAACAGCACATCAACTAGGTACACCCATTTCCTCACTAATGGCATGGATTGAATATTTTAAATCAGATCCACAATTCAGTCACAATGAAGCCATTCCAGAACTGGAGAAAGATGTACATAAGTTGGAGATGATTACAGCTCGTTTTTCAAACATAGGTTCTGTTCCAACTCTGACAGAAGAAAATCTCCATGACATACTGTATAATATCATTAATTATTTACAAAGTAGAATTTCCAGTAAAGTCAAACTATATCTGGATACTAATTCACCAAATCCTGCTCCAGCAAAAATCAATCGTCATTTATTCGAGTGGGTTATTGAAAATCTTTGTAAAAATGCAGTTGACTCCATGAGTGGGGGAAGTGGAGAGATTATTATTACATTACGTAATCAATCCAACAAATGGGTGATTGATGTATCTGATACAGGAAAAGGGATCTCTAAGGCAAATCTGAAAAAAGTATTTGATCCAGGATTTAGTACGAAAAAAAGAGGTTGGGGTCTGGGACTTACACTAGCAAAACGAATCATCGAAAATTACCATCAGGGCAAAATCTTTGTAAAATCATCAGAGCCGAATAAAGGCACAACTTTTAGAATCTTACTAAATATCTAGTTCATTTATGTCTACATCAGATTTTGGTTATCCAGGGAACTGAAATCTAAAAATCATATCTTTGAGAAACTTATAACTTATATGCAACGAATCATCAGTCTTTCATTTATTCTATTTACCCTAATTTATTTAGGTGCTTGCACTTCAGCCCAAGAGAAAAAAGAAAGTACCCCTACCCAAAAAGCATCGGCAGAAACAAAACCTAAATTACCTAACTTTCAGGTAAAGACTATGGATGGAAAGCTGATATCCATATCACAACTTCCACAAAATAGGCCTACCATTGTATTTTTCTTTCATCCTGATTGTGAACATTGTCAGGCTGAGGCCACAGAACTTCAAAAGTATACAGATAGATTTGCCAACACAAACTTCCTGATGATTACTTGGGATGAAATCCCTAAAATACAGGGCTTTATGCAAAAGTATAAATTAAAAGCGCCAATTACTGCCTATAAAATTGATAACAATACATTATTTCAGACTTATGGAGTCCTTCGTTTACCTGCTGTATATATTTACAATAGCCAAAACGACTTGATACAACAATTTAATGGTGAAGCAAAAATTGATGCGATACTAAATTATATTAAATAGAAGAAGATAATATCCATAATCCGATAGGATTGAATATATTCATCCTTCCTAAAAATATTTCATCTTTATTTTTAGGGATGTTGACTGCTGATGCTTAAAATGAGCATCTTTATAAGATGGTGGTCCTAACACAGCTTTTGCATCATTAGAAGCACCATATCCTTCTTTAGGGATTCCAAATGCTCCGGTATCCATTTTACCATTGTCATTTTCATCATGCATTACAGATATAGCATAATCTCCATCAGGCATATTGTCTAAAACAATTTCTACTTTATCTCCAGTAATTTTACTTTTAATAAGCTTTACCGCTTTTGCAGGATTATTAGGAAAGCCATCTTCAGACTTAAAAACAGATACTAAAACGTGACCCTGACTGTTTCTTAAGTTATAGACGGTAATACGTATTGAAGATTCCATAGACAAACGGCTAATCAATAAAATAGATGTACAAAAAAGGATCTTGAAAAAATACATGCCAGATTCAATAATTTAACTTACAAACAAAAAAATACAGTTTCTAATTATATACAGAATAAAAAAATGCGCCACAAGGCAAGCAAAGCGCTAAAAGGTTTGTTAATACAAGAAATATGCAGTAGCTTTGCGCCCTGAAATTACATCATACTTTTCGCAATAAAAAAACACAAAATGGCAAACGAAACGCTAACGCAAGAGGTACCCATAGCCGCCTCCGGTTCGACAAAAAAAGTTAATATAGGTAAAATAACACAGGTAATCGGTCCGGTTGTAGACGTAAGCTTTGAAGCAGAAGGCAGTCGCTTACCTAATATTCTGGATGCTTTGGAAGTAACCAAAGCTAACGGAACTAAAGTAATTCTGGAGTGTCAGCAGCATTTGGGAGAAGATCGTGTACGTACTATCGCAATGGAAAGTACAGACGGTCTGCAACGTGGATTGGATGTGATCGATTTAGGAACGCCTATCGAAATGCCAACCGGAGAAGGAATCAAAGGTCGCTTGTTTAACGTAGTAGGAGAAGCTATTGACGGTATTCCTCAACCAAAATCAGATGGCGGATTGTCCATTCACCGTCCAGCTCCTAAGTTTGAAGATCTGTCTACTTCTACAGAAGTTCTTTATACAGGTATCAAAGTTATCGACCTGATTGAACCTTACGCAAAAGGAGGTAAAATTGGTTTATTTGGTGGTGCAGGTGTTGGTAAAACTGTATTGATCCAGGAATTGATTAACAATATTGCAAAAGCATATGCAGGTCTTTCCGTTTTTGCAGGTGTGGGAGAACGTACACGTGAAGGAAATGACTTACTTCGTGAGATGATTGAAGCAGGTATCATTAAATATGGTGATGCATTTAAACATTCTATGGAAGAAGGTGGTTGGGATCTTTCCAAAGTAGATCAGCAGGAGCTTGAAAAAAGTCAGGCGACCTTCATCTTTGGCCAGATGAATGAACCTCCAGGGGCTCGTGCTCGTGTAGCTCTTTCTGGTCTGACAGTTGCGGAACACTTCCGTGATGGAGATGGAACAGGAAAAGGTCGTGATATTCTATTCTTTATTGATAACATTTTCCGTTTCACTCAGGCAGGATCTGAAGTATCTGCTCTTCTGGGACGTATGCCATCAGCGGTAGGTTATCAACCCACACTGGCAACTGAGATGGGGGCTATGCAGGAACGTATTACGTCAACCAAACGTGGTTCTATTACCTCTGTACAAGCTGTATATGTACCAGCAGATGACTTGACTGACCCTGCTCCTGCCACTACATTTGCTCACTTGGATGCGACTACCGTATTGTCTCGTCAGATTGCAGCATTGGGTATTTATCCTGCAGTAGATCCACTGGATTCAACTTCACGGATTCTTACACCTGAAATTGTAGGTGAAAAACATTACCGTACAGCTCAACGTGTTAAGGAAATTCTGCAACGTTACAAAGAATTGCAGGATATTATCGCTATTCTGGGTATGGACGAATTATCTGAAGAAGATAAACAAACTGTATCTCGTGCACGTCGTGTACAACGTTTCTTGTCTCAGCCTTTCCACGTAGCAGAGCAATTTACAGGTATGAAAGGTGAGTTGGTAAGCATAGAAGATACTATCAAAGGGTTTAACATGATTATGGATGGTGAATTGGATCATCTACCAGAATCAGCGTTTAACCTGGTAGGTACAATTGAGCAAGCGATTGCAAAAGGTGAAAAAATGCTGGCAGAAGCCAAGTAAACTATAGATTGTGCAGTTTGTTAGCATTTTCTGAAAAGGAAATAAAAACAACTGCACATTTTCACATATAAACCTGCTCATTCGATATGCAAATAGATATAATTACCCCTGATCATACTGTATTTTCAGGAGATGTTGTTTCAGCAACCTTTCCAGGAACCAAAGGATCTTTTCAGGTATTGAACAACCACGCACCTCTAATTAGTACACTGGAACGTGGACAGATTAAAATCAGAACAAATCAGGATGAAAAAAGCTGGGAAGTTGATGGTGGTGTTGTTGAAGTACTAAATAATAAAATTACAGTTTTGGCAGAAGCTATACTTGACAAATAGTTTAGTCAACCTATAAAAAAGAGGCTTGGAGATATCTTCAAGCCTCTTTTTTATAGGTTGACTATTCAGTACTATTCTGCGGTTTTGGCAATCTCAATTTGTCCGGCAAGTTCTTCGACAACTTGCTCATTTGTCTTATTCATATCAAAGCCTATATTTTTGAATCTGATTATTCCTTTCCCATCTATTACGAATTTAGTTGGTATACCTGGAATCTGATACGTTTTGTATACTTTATTTTGAACTCCATCAGCACCTTTCTCATCCAGCAATACATAAAAATCATAATGATTATCAGATAAAAACTGACTTATCAATGATTGGTAGTTTGAAGATTTTTCACGTGTATCAATGAAAAGGAAAACTACATTTTTATCATTTTGATACTTATTCATTGTCATTTGCATTGCAGGGAATGAATTTCGGCACGGAACACACCATGTAGCCCAAAAATCCAGTACAACCACTTTTCCTTTATAATCTATCAGAGAAACAACCTTTCCACTCATATCTTTTAGGGAAAACTGAGGTGCAGGTACATTCATAACAGAATCCAGCGGTCCTAAGCTTGTGAATTTTACAGATGCTTGAATTTGTTTTAACGAAGTAAGCATCAAAATTGCAACAATAGTCAAAAACAGTTTCTTCATTGAAAGATTAGATAAGTGATTTATATAGTAATATTTTTTTTTACAGAGATACAACAACGCTACCTATTGTTACAGATATAAAAAAATATATTTCTCAAAAACTATATCTCATAAATCAGACACTCCCCTTTCCTCCTCTTCTACTTCCATAATCAGTTCAGGCAGGTCAACTTTTTCAACTTCGCTAATTTTATCAAGTTCCAGAGCAATTTTACTACTTCCTATAATTGGTGAATACATTGGTTTAAACTTTGCGCCCCATGTTATCTCATCACAGGAATAAGAAGTTCTCTGATATACTACCTGTGCAAAAGTATCATCAAAAGCTTTAATCATAACCCAAAATTCAGCATCACTATCTTTCAAATCCTGTAATGTTACACCATATAATGGACTCGAATCTGTAATAGAATGAACAACCGTCCAACTTAAGGAAAGCAGGCTAATACGATTGAGTTCCAGGTTTAAGTTATAATATTTTCGTCGAGGAGTTTCATTGCCATTGCCATTATCAATCAGACTAAGAATTACCTCGGTTTCAACTTCAATGAGCTGACTATTACGGGCATTGGCAATACGAAACATTAAACCCATTCCAGCTTTATAAGGAGAAACTATTGCATGTTTACTATATAATATGCGTGCTTGGGGCCTTGCAAAACGACCATATAATAAACCTGTTGCAATAGCAAATGATAACCATCCAACCACTGATTCCAGGGATGCGATCATACTTGCCAACCAACCTATTGGTGCAATATGTCCATATCCAACAGTAGTGAATGTCTGTGTGCTAAAAAAATACATATCCCAGAAATTACTGAAATATCCTGCACTGGATACTCCCTGAAACTGTTCAGAGCCTAACAAAGTATAGACTACAGCAAATGCACCATTTATGCCAAAGAAGAATAGCAGAAATATCAAAAAGAATTTACGCCATCGCATGGTAATAAAGCGATGATAAGGATCCAGATAGTAACGACCTAATATTTTGTTGTTTCTAACAACATTAAAGCTTCCGTCTTTATTAATTAGTCTGGTAGTAGCGTCAGTAAGTTTATTTCCAAATCCAAATTCTCTTTGTTCTTCTTTGAGGTGGGGTTTACGCCGATGTTTACTCATACATCCTTTTCAATAGTTATGGGTTACATATTAGAATAGTCAGGATCATTTTCTACAGTTTTCATAGACAGTGATTGATAGGGGATTACCTTATCATACCGATTGTTACGTACATAGCCGCATAGTATACGCTGAATATCTTGATTATGAGGGTATTTACGTATACTTGCCCGCAGGTTTTCATGTGTTGCTTCTTCTATAGAAGTATCAAGGTAACCAAATCCTATGTATCGTCCTTTTTCAATACAGACAACAGACTTTTCATCTTCATGTCTGCCTCGGCCAACAATAAAAAAGCTTTCGTTTTGGAAACTGAAACTTTCAATCGCAGCTCGTGCGCGATTATTGTACTCGTCTACAGGTTCAATCCCTACACAAGCCCCTTTGCACTGATGAATATGATAATTGAAACAAGGTCCACCAGTCTTGTGTAAATCACACTTCTGCAGACACAATCCATACTTCTGAACTCTGTTATACAAAAAGTTACGGGCATCCTCCCAATTATCCAGCATTGTTAGGGGTTCTTTATCTGAAGACAGTCTTTCTACATATAAATTAATGTATCCATTTTTGTCTGCTTCTTCATATACTCCATAAAAAGGGACGGCACGAGATCGCTTTTGTTGTGTATTGAAGCGAGGTTTTATCTTCTTTATTTCATCCGATTCATATAACAACGCCACCAGTTCACTCCCTGTCAACTCATAGGTAATACTGGCTATGTTGTTTTTAAACTCTATAGATTTGCGACTCTTATAATCTATCTGAAAATGTTGAATGATACGTTTGCGAATGTTAATGCTCTTTCCAACGTACATAACTTTCCCGTGCTCATCATGAAAATAATATACTCCTGTATCTTCAGGTAATGCCAGAACTTGTTCTCTTGTTATACGAGGGGGTAATGTTTGTGATTTAACTTCAAGTGCAAGCCAATCCTCAACATCAGCAGATGTAGTTGCAGTAATCTGATGCTGATTCATAATCATCCCAAATACCTCTGCGGTGGCCTCAGCATCACCCATTGCTCTGTGGCGATTTTCAATAGTAACACCAAGAGAATGGCATAACTTGCCTAAACTATATGAGGGTAGACCCGGAAATGACTTCCGACTCATTCGTACTGTACATAATGTTTTTCGCTGATAATTGTATCCAAGATCTTTGAATGCAGACTTGATAAATGAGTAATCAAAACGGACATTATGTGCAACAAAAATAGCTCCTTCAGTAAGTTCTACAATCTTGCGAGCTACTTCATAAAAAGGAGGTGCATCCCGTACCATTTCATTAGAAATTCCTGTCAGCTGAGTAATCTCATAAGGAATAGAACGTCCAGGGTTGATCAATGTTTCATAACGTTCTACCACCTCTTTGCCGTTGTGTAAAACGATAGCAATTTCAGTAATCCGGTCACGGTCAGGCTGCCCTCCCGTGGTCTCAATATCAACTATGGCGTACAAAATGTGATGGATTATGCGGTTATCAGATCAGAGACAATAGTTTACAGGCAGAAAGCATTAATGTAAGTAAGAAGTTTGCCTATTACAAAAATACTTTTTTTCAATGACTTCATAACGTTGCCATTTTGTAAATTGTTCATTCCCATTATTCTGAAGAAGATAGATATCAGCAAAACTGGCAAAATCATATGGAATAGGTGCTTTGTAAGGAAAAGAGAGAATCACTCTTATATAAACAAGCTAATCTACTTAATTTACAGCACGTCATTTACTATTTTATCCTATGCTGCACTTTTTGGAAAGTATTAATCGTTGGGAAGCCTTTGGATTTTTTTGGCTTGAGAATGCAACTCTTGTCCTATTAACATTGCTTATCAGCAACTGGTTGACCTATGGTTTATGTATAAAGCAACTCTCAAAATTAGTTGAGACATTAACCAGTAAAGAAGTTTTAATGGCTTCTATTTCAGTTATTATCAATACTCTTATTACGTATGCAGGTTATGAATGCTGGAAGCGGGGATACATACAATTTGATGAAAGTATTTCCTATCGCATTGTTATAGACTCAATTATACTCATTCTAACTATGGATGCAGTCATGTTCTTTCTCCATTATATTGTTCACCGAACCTTCCTTTATTCAATTGTACATAAACTACATCATACATACACAAATCCTCAGCCTATTGATCTTTTCGTGTTGCATCCCTTTGAAACGTTTTCATTTGGAAGTTTATGGGTTATTTTATTATTAGTATTTCCAGCCAATTTATATGCTGTGATTCTGTATCTGACATTAAATGTCATTTTTGGAATGCTGGGACATATGAATGTTGAATTATTTCCAGCCAATTGGCTCAGAATTCCAGTAGTAAAACTGATCGCCACTGCTACTTTTCATTACCAGCATCATCAAAATGAGCAATACAACTTTGGGTTCTACACTACATTTTGGGATTCGTTATTTGGTACAATTGCGCCTGATTATACAGAGCAATTTCAACGAAACAGAGAGCAATCTACAAAAGAATAAGATTATTGCTGGATTCTAGAAATGAGACTCCTTTAAGAAAGATAAAGCTCTCGTCTCAGACCAAAAAGTGTTTTGTAATGACTGATACATAAACCCACAATGTCCACCTGCCTGAGTGATCTGTAACCATACATTTGGAAGATTTGTCACCAGAGACTGATCAAAGCATTCAGGGGATAAGAAAGGATCGTTAATAGCATTGACAATTAATGTGGGAACCTTAATCCCTTGCAAAAAAAACTTGGAACTATTCCGGGTATAATAATCAACTGCATCTTTAAATCCATGTAGAGGAGCCGTATATACGTCATCAAATTCCTTAAGCTTACGGATAGTCTGAAGAGGCATTATATCAATCTCCTGCGGCATAATTTCAGCTTTTTTGAGAATTTTTTTTCGAAGACTACGCAAAAACCGTTGTTCATAAATAAAATTTTGAGGCTTCGAAATCTTAGCACTACTGGTTTTCACATCTAAAGGAACTGAAAATACTACTGACTTTTTAATAAATGGTGCTAGTAAAGCACCTTGTTCACCCAGATATTTTAGAGTAATGTTGCCTCCCGCACTAAATCCTAACAAAACGATTTCCGTATATTCTGGCTTCATTTGAGTTATATACTCAACTACTGTGTGTAAATCATCGGTAGCTCCAATATGATAGAATCTTCTCTGACGGTTTATTTCGCCACTACAACTTCTATAGTTCCATGCAAGTACATCGTAGCCTTCTGATGTTAACATACGTACCATCCCTGTTACATAAGGACGTTGACTATCCCCTTCTAGTCCATGACTAATAATGGCTAATGGGGTAGGCTCTGTTTTTCTTTTATTTTCTGCAAAAGCCCAATCCAAATCCAGAAAATCTTCGTCAGGAGTAGTTATACGTTCTCTGTAATAGGATATACCGTTTACCTTTCGCATAACAGCCGGGATGATCGTCTGTAAATGACCATTAAATAAATAAAAGGGTGATCTATAGGTTGTCTCTTGTAAATAAGGCATAAGTCATCTTCTGTCAGGTGATAGTATGGCAAAATTCAACTACTCTTCCCAAAAAATCAAAAGTAATTTCAAATGTAAACACTGTTAACTATAAAAGTATCCGGAATCCCTATCTTAGAAAGAGTATAGATATTTTTCATTTAACTCAAAAACAACGAAAAAAGGTTTATTTCTTACATTTTTTCTTACACCGGATCTTCTGAATAGGGTCACATTTTAAAACCTTATCAGTATTTATAAAAATTTTCCCATTCTAACGGTCACCATTCTGGTAAAAATGGTATTTATGTTAAAGGAACAATCTTACTATAAGAAAACTTGTTCTTTAAAAAAGAATACTTTAACTTAGTGAAGTATCCATTTTTTCAGGCCACGAACCACTAAACAGTTAGATAACCTTACAGCGCAATATTTCGGATATAAACAAATTCTAACAAAAATCAAAAGAAACTAATATTGTATTAGTTCTACATCAAATCTGAATTCTCATAGTAAAAATGTTTTTATCATAACAATTACAAGTATGAAAGACACCAATATTGGAGCCTTAGTAACCAAGAGAGTTGCTTTCTCCGCTTTAATCATGGCAGGTATCATCGGTTTATTCATGGGCTTGTCCTACTGGCAAAAGGGAAGTACTAGCCTGGACTGGCGTTTATGGCTATTCATAGGTTTTTGGGGTGTAGCTCTTGCAGTTGATATATATCGCTTTGCAAGCCGTAATACACTTTCACATACCAGTGTTCGCTATGGTGACTCTGATACAGGACAAGATCGCTTGGATGCTATTCTGCAAGCAAGTGGTTATGCAATGGATCACAAAGAAAACAATCGGTATATCTATATCCCGACCATGATTGCAGGATCAATGAATAGACCTATAGTAGTTGAAGTAAAAGAACGCAATGCTGTAATTGATGGTCCATCGTTCCTGATTGATCACATTGAGCAACGTATTGAAAATCTAAATTATGTAGATATGTCTGTAGGTGAAGCTGCAAGCAAACCATTAGGAAGCTCTGTTGCTGATTATAATACCCAATCTGGTCTGGGTTCTACAGATGCGGAAGTATTCAATCCAAAAACGGCATAATGACGCATTAAACGCATATAAAGTATAAAAAAGCAACAACCTACCTGTATATACAGGTAGGTTGTTGCTTTTTTATGATAACCTCAAAACCACATGGCATATATTTTTTGGCAATTGAGACATAAATATGTATTGATTATTAACCTAAATAAAGTTTTTTATGTCAGCTAGTGAAAAATCAATTTCTATTTTAAATGATGTTATAGAAATTTTGAATGATCGGATTGAAGGCTACGAAAGAGCCATGAAAGATGTTGAATTTGAAGATGTAGACCTGAAGGCCATGTTTGCCAATCTTATCCATGAGAGCAGAGGCTTCCGTAATGATTTAATACAGGAAGTGACAACATTAGGTGGTGAGCCAGAAAGAGGCACTACGGCTACAGGACAAATCCACAAAGCATGGATGGATCTGAAAGCAGCTTTCACAGGTAAAGATCGTGAATCTATTCTGAGTTCTTGCGAATTTGGAGATAAGGCAGCTATTAAAGCGTATGACGACGCATTGGAAGACAATGTATCTGCAAGTCTACGTGAAACTCTGCTTCGTCAGCGGGATAGTATCCAAAGAACGCATGATACAATCAGTCAATATTTGCGCTCCAGCCAGGCAGCCTATTAAGTTGTATAATTGATAGTAGAAAAATGTGATAGTTAATGACTCCCATTAACTATCACATTTTTTATTTCACAACAGTTTACTCATTCCTAAGATCTGTAATTACATTGATTAGCTCCGGATACATATTTTGTAAATCCTCACCCTCCATAGGTTCTCTTTTCATTTCTTCATCTACTAAATCATAATGAATAACTTCGGGAAAAAGCTTCGCCACAGCATCCTGAATTTCAATCTTCTCCTCATTATCATTATAGACAGCATATGCCTCTTCTGAAACATATAAAAGTCCTTCAGCCCAAGTATCCCCTATATCAAAACTATACTTTCCATTAATAAAAGCGTTTATATCCTTTGTAATATCGTCAAAGAACTGTTTGCCTTTTAATAAAAGCCAGCATCGAAAGTAGATGAAACCATCAGTTGAAAGACCATTACCAAAAATAATTTTTTCTCCTTCTACAGTATATCCATTCTCTAAGATTATTGACAATTCAGCAATTTCCGTAGTATAAAGCTCATACATCTTTTCCTGAAATACCTTTTCAAAAATTATCAATTCTTCTTTGGTATGATGAGAAAGTAGCTTAATCAGACTCTCAAGATGTTCTTCAATATCATAATCACTCCAGTGAGAGCTTTGTGATCTATTAGATTTTTCAATTGCATTCCAGAATAAATTTTCTTCTTCCTGTGGTGACATATTGGGTTTATTTATCATACTATGGGTTTACAAGTAACATGAATGCCATTTATACCAATGTTACAGGAATTGTAAACATGAAAATACTTCCTTGCTCAGGTTCACTTTCCACCCATATTTTTCCGCCTTGTGCGGTTATAAATTCCTTTGAAATGGCCAATCCCAAGCCTGTACCTAAAGAACCATTACTCTGTTCAGGAATACGAAAATACCGTTCAAATATTTTTTCCTGGTAAACTTTGTCAATTCCTTTCCCAAAATCCTGTACAGAAAAAACCACAGTTTTATTTTCCTCCGTTGCCCGTATGATGATTTTGCTTTGTTTAGAAGAATAACGTATTGCGTTTGACAAGAGATTAATCATTACCCAAGCCGTTTTCTCCCGATCAATGTATAATTCAGGAAGTGAATAGTCAGCAATAATCTCTATTTGTATATCTTTTTGTTCTATCTGTGCCTTTAGAGCTTCATATGCATAATCAATAATCTCTTGTGGTTTAGTAGCTCTGAAATGTAACTGGATATTTCCAGTCTCTACCTGTGTCAGATCCAGTAGTTCACGGGTAATTTTTAATAATCGTTGTGTATCAGCCTTTATATTATCAATCATATGTTTCTGTTCTTCGTTGATACTTCCGATACGATCGTCTTCCAGCAGTTTCAAACTTAGATTGATAGAGGATATTGGAGTTTTCAATTCATGCGAAATTGTGGCGATGAAGTTAGTTTTGGCCACGTTTAGCTCCTGAAAATGAGTAATGTTTTTAAGAACAATTACATAACCGATTTTGCGTGAATTGGTTTCACCTGTACGCACAAACACCACATCAATAATGTCCTTTGTAAAATAAGATTCTTTATTGTCCACTACAATCTTTAGTGGAGTTTGGCTTTCAGAAGTTGCATCAGTGACAAGATCCTGAATTAAATTCCGCATCAGGTCATTGGTTAGTGCTATATCTGGAGCATATTTTCCTGTCACTTCTTCAGAATTTACTACCATCAACTTTGTAGCCTCCTGATTAATAAATAATATGCGTAAGTTCTCATCCAATCCGATGATAGCATCCCGCATATTATTTATTACAGTATCCAAACGTTTCTTATCAAACAGGATTTTAGCCAGGTTGCTGTTTTCATACTCATCCAATTTTTCCGCCATCGAGTTAAATGCACTAGCAACTTCGCCAAATTCATCATTAGATGTAAAATGCAAACGTTGTTGATAATTCTTGTTGGCAAGGAGTCTGATACTATGGGATAACTCTTGAATGGGATTTGCGATATATCCTGGAAAATTCAAAAAGAAAGTAAAATACACAATGAAAGCTACCACTCCAATCACTGATATATAACTCAATACTTTTTGAGCTGTAGCCTGTGCACTATTGTTCTTACGATCTATTGCACGAAGATTTACTTCTGAAATCTGATAAATATCCTTCTGGAGATCTTTATATTGAGGAATTATTTCATTAAAATAATAATCAGAGGGCGTTGACCTATTTGTAGCAGACTGAGTCAATTGCAAGAGATGTGTATAGTTACTTCGAAGAGATAGTACTAATTCTTTTTCACCGGACTCTGTTATATTATCCTCCTCATTCTTCAGATTTTTTTCAAATACAACAATAGCTTGTCTGAGCATTTGTTCACGTACCTGATTGGTAAGGCTATCTTGATTAGGAGAGAAAAAAAACTCAGTATGGTATCTTTTCATTTCATCCAACGCCTGCGTCATGGCTTTGGTGTACTCTACAGATTCATAATTATCCTCAATAATCTGATCAGATTCATCAGACAATAATTTAATAAAATATGCACCCAACCCACCGATGATAACGAATAAGGCAAATAAAAAAGCAATCCCTGCTACCAGTTTGGTTTTTATTTTCATTTAGGATACAATGATTAAATCAATAGGTGTGGATTCTGTTTTCAGAAGCATATTTCGTAATAAAGTAGACTTGAGCACAAAATTCCAATGGTTAAAATGAGGCTTACCTAAAATGATAAAACTAATTTGTTTCTCCAAAGCAATGTTTAAAACAGCATCTGATACACTCTTATTTTTTACCCGTATTACCTCTGCTCCCATCTCTGTTGCCAACTTAAAATTATTGATAAGATGGCGCTGGGATGCTAGTTTAATTTTATCCGGATCTTCGCGTGGAGTCTGAACATACACCACATACCAACTGGCATCATAGTAGCTGGCAAGCCTGGCAGTCTGTCGAATTATCTTCTGTGCCCCTTCATTGTTTGAACTAATACAGGCCAATAGCTTTTCAGGACGTAATCGATTGGGCCCCAGCACCTCTGTTTCAATCTTTTTCTCAACCTGATAGGCAACCTCTTTTAATGCCAGTTCTCGAAGTTGTAAAATCTGTTCAGACCGAAAAAAATTGGATAACGCAGCTGCTATTTTTGCACCATGGTATATTTTTCCATCCTTGAGTCGTTGAATCAGTTCATCTGCAGGCAAATCAATGTTCACTATCTCGTCCGCCATACGCAGTACATGATCAGGCACTCGTTCGGATACCTCAACTGAGGTAATATGATATACCTGGTTGTTCAGGCTTTCAAGATGCTGGATGTTTACAGCACTTATCACACTTATACCAGCCTGAAGCAGTTCAACCACATCCTGCCATCTTTTCTCATTTTTGCTACCAGGAATATTGGTATGTGCCAGCTCATCTACTATTACCACTTCCGGATGCTGATTTAGAATAGACTGCAGGTCCATTTCTTCCAGTTCCTTACTTTTATAAAATACTTTTTTTCTGGAAATAGTTGGCAGATCTCCTACCAATGCAGCAGTTTCTGCTCTATTGTGTGTTTCTACAAATCCGATTTTCAGATTAATACCACTACGAATCAACTGGTGGGCTTCCTGAAGCATTCTGTATGTCTTTCCAACACCAGCACTCATTCCTATGTAGAGCTTAAATTTTCCTTTCCGTGATTTCTGAATGAGTTGTAAAAAATGATCTGCAGACTCATTCTGGCTTAGCTCAGGCATGATGAATAGCGTAATTTATACTATAGAATGAATATACAAAGTCAAAGGAGGATTGTATCTCCTCTGACTTTATTCTTTTTGGTAAACCTAAAACTTAAATGCCATAGAGGTTGTAATTATACCATCTGTCTTTTTAGTCTGATTGTCTTTCATAAACACAGCATTTGAGGCAGAGTATAATCGTCCTTCAATACGTAAGGCTACGCTTTCAATTGGGAAATAATCCAGATTCAATGAGGGACTAAATGTTTTAAAACCGGTCACAAATGTTTCATCAGGTAGAGCTGTAGGTGCAATGATAATGTTATTAGGGTCATTATAATATTCTACTCTTCCAGCTATGGCTACTTTATCTGTTGGCTTATATCTGACCATCAGATTGGGATTCCACCATGTTTTGGTGCCATCTTTTTTACCAGTTATATCTAGTTGCTGCTGCCAGCCAATGTCAAAAGCGGCAATAATGGTAACTTTTTCGATCAGATCAAGAACGGTATAGAAGTTATGATAATAACGATAGGTCCCTTCTTTTCCAAAGAACGTACTGGAATTCAATAAGACGCCTTTAGTAGGTTTATACTGAATCTGTGTACCTAAGGCTTTATTCTGATCTGTTTCAACAATTCGCTGCCATCCATTCAGAACTAGTCCGGAAATGGTCAGTTTATCACTGATATCCCAAGTTAACTTTGCTCCTGTTTCGTAATAAGGTGTATTATCAGCCATTAGTGATCGTGTGAGTGTTGGATTATCAATAGATAATGCCGACTCATATCCAATGTGTGAAGGTAAGATCCCTGCATCCAGCCACAGCCCTTTGGCTAAACGAACACCAACATTAGCCTGGTAAATATACTTAAGTACTTCTGAACCATTTATTGTTTCAGCAGCATAATTTCGCTGTACATAGGTTCCAGTATGTAATCCGAGATTTCCCCTTACGACGTCAGAAGTATAGGCAGCCCCTATAACCGCATTATTGAGAGCAAACTCATTATGTCGGCTATGTGCATATACAAAGCCTGGACGTTCATGGTTTTCAGGTTGGTTAAAATCATATAGATAATAAATGTCTGCAAAAGCACTAAATGTCAACTTAGGCTTAGCAATTTCAATACTATCTGTAATCAATACAGTTTGTCCCTGAGCAAGAACCACTGAAGCAGTCAAACAAGCTGCCACAATCCATTTTTTCATTTGTACTGGTTTTTATTTAAGTAAGAAAATTAAACTGAATAAGAAATTATTTAAGGTTATCCAAAGCGAGATTCAGCTTCAGGACATTTACCTGACTAGGACCAAAGATACCTAAAAAACGGTCTTCCATTTGTTCGTCAACCAATGCTTTGACTTTGTCCTGTGAAAGCTTACGGACCTGAGCAATACGTGCAATCTGAACATAAGCGGCTTCAGGAGATAGATGAGGATCAAGTCCACTACCAGAAGCTGTAACTAATTCAGATGGAATATCAGATTTTTTAACTCCATGATTATGTACCAGAAAAGTATCTATTCTCGATTGAACAGTTGCCAGGTAATCCGGATTAGATGGACCAGCATTGGAGCCATAAGAGCCATTTGTTGCATCAAAGTTGAAAGCAGAAGGACGCGAATTGAAATATTTGTCAGAGGTAAAGGGTTGCGCTACATTTGCAAACCCTACAATTTTCTCTCCTCGTTTGATGATTTCTCCTTTACCCCCATTTGGGCCAAAGACTCTGGCAATTCCTACAACAAATAAAGGATATATACCACCCAAAAACACAAACAATACTAACGTAATTATGACGGATTGTTTAAAATACAATAACATATACAAAGTTCATTAAGTAAGTAAAATAGTGGGAGTTCAGATCAGTGTTAATGTGTCTACCAATCTGAAAAATCTCTTTAAGCCATTCCCAATAGTGTAATCACTACATCTATAATTTTAATCCCTATAAAAGGGACGATAACACCTCCTAACCCATAAACCAGCAAGTTTCTACGCAACAATGCACTGGCTCCGATTGGTTTATATTCTACACCTCGTAATGCCAAAGGAATCAGAAAAGGGATAATGATAGCATTAAAGATCACAGCTGCCAGAATAGCTGATTGAGGACTTGTCAAATGCATGATATTCAAGGCCTGTAAAGCAGGAATCGATCCCATAAACAAAGCGGGTACGATGGCAAAGTATTTAGCCACATCGTTGGCAATAGAAAAGGTAGTGAGTGTACCACGAGTGATAAGTAGTTGCTTACCAATCTCAACAATCTCAATAAGTTTGGTTGGATCATTGTCTAGATCGACCATGTTACCCGCTTCTTTTGCAGCCTGTGTACCTGAGTTCATAGCAACCCCCACATCTGCCTGAGCCAAAGCAGGTGCATCATTGGTACCGTCACCCATCATAGCGACAAGCTTACCACCAGTTTGTTCTTTACGGATATAACTTAACTTTTGTTCTGGAGTAGCTTCGGCAATAAAATCATCTACCCCAGCTTTCTCTGCAATATATTTAGCTGTTAACGGGTTATCACCAGTGACCATAACAGTCTTCACTCCCATTTTGCGCAAACGCTGAAATCTTTCCTGGATCCCTGGTTTGATGATATCCTGCAATTCAATCACCCCCATCACCATATTATTTTCTGCAACGACTAAAGGAGTTCCACCATTAGCAGCAATATCTCTTACCGTATTTTCTGTCTCTAATGGAAAAGTATTTCCACTCTGTAATGCCATTCGTTTAATGGCATCAAAAGCACCTTTTCTAATTTTGCGTCCATCAGGCAGATCTACACCACTGGAACGGGTTTCTGCGGTAAATTTAATCAATATACTACCCTGCGGTAGCTCTTTTTTACCAGATGTAGATCCATTTAAACTAGTACCAGCCAAGTCAACAATTGATTTTCCCTCTGGTGTTTCATCTGCCAGTGAACTCAGCATACAATGTTCAATGAACAACTTCTTGTCAATTCCGGTTGCAGGATAAAAATTTGTCGCTTTACGATTACCAATGGTGATAGTACCCGTTTTATCCAAAAGCAATGTGTCAATATCTCCGGCTGTTTCTACAGCCCGTCCTGACTTGGTAATTACATTGGCCTGTAAAGCTCGGTCCATACCAGCAATCCCAATAGCAGATAATAGTCCTCCAATGGTAGTTGGAATCAGACATACAAACAAAGATACCAATGCAGCAATGGTGATAGGAGTCTGTGCATAATCAGCAAACGGTTTGAGTGTAACTGTTACCAGTAAAAAGGTAAGTGTAAAACCAACCAGCAGAATAGTAAGTGCAATCTCATTAGGAGTTTTCTGGCGGCTTGCACCTTCTACTAACGCGATCATTTTATCCAGAAAGCTTTCACCGGGTTGAGTTGTTACCTTCACCTTGATATGATCAGATAACACCAGTGTACCGCCTGTTACACTTGAACGGTCTCCACCTGCTTCCCGAATTACAGGTGCGGATTCACCTGTAATAGCTGATTCATCAATCGTAGCTAATCCTTCTATGATTTCACCATCAGCAGGAATTACATCTCCAGCATCACATACAAATATATCTCCTTTCTTAAGCTGAGAAGAACTCACTACCTGAATTTCATTCAGTTTAATGTCTCCAACCAAAAGGACACGCTTAGCCGGGGTTTCTGAACGGGTTTTTCGTAAGGATTCTGCCTGAGCCTTGCCTCTTGCTTCGGCTAATGCCTCTGCAAAGTTGGCAAACAAGAGTGTAAGTAAAAGAATAACAAAGATACTCAGATTATATCCCAGAGATCCCTGGCTTACCTTACCTGTCAATAGAATATTGAGGCACACAGCCAGCATAATTACTGTTCCAATTTCTACAGTAAACATGACTGGATTCTTAATCATTGTAACAGGATTGAGTTTGACAAATGATTCTTTCAATGCATCTGCCATAAATTCTTTCCGGAATAATCCGGATTTATTTTTAGTTGCCATTTTTTGTTGATAAACAATAAGTTACAAACAGAACATATGTTATATATTTCTCACAAAATCAATTACATTGAGAAATACTCTGCTAAAGGTCCTAATGCCAGTGCGGGAAAGAATGAAAGTGCTGTAATCACCACTGCAACAGCCATGATCATTACACCAAAGGTTACTGTGTCAATACGTAAAGTACCTGATGATTCTGGAATAAATTTCTTGCGAGCCATCAATCCTCCTATAACTACAGGCCCGATCAATGGTATATAGCGCCCCAAGATCAGGACAAAACCAGTAGTAATATTCCACCAGGGAGTATTGTCACCCAGACTTTCAAAACCAGATCCATTATTGGCATTAGAGGATGTAAATTCATAGAGTATATCCGAAAATCCGTGGAAGCCAGGATTGTACAACCAGGATTCTTTGCCACCATATCCTACTAAGGCTGCATTATTTGCCGCAAACCAAGCTGTCATAGCTGTACCAACCAGAATCAGAAATGGAGATAACAAAGCTACGATCATAGCAATCTTTACTTCCCGTGCGTCAATCTTCTTCCCAAGCATTTCAGGAGTACGTCCAACCATCAGACCAGATATAAATACTGCGATAATCAGGTATATAAAGAAGTTTTCGAAGCCTACACCTACTCCACCATAAAAAGCATTAATCATCATAGCTAGCAATGCATTTAGACCAGAAAGTGGGGTTAAGCTATCCTGCATACCATTTACTGATCCGGTTGAAATTACGGTTGTTGCGATAGACCAGAATCCGGAAATAACCGGACCAAAGCGCACTTCTTTTCCCTCCATATTACCATGAGACTGGTCAATTCCCATACCTGCAATAGCAGGGTTGCCTTGTGTTTCTGCAATCATAGTTGGAATGGCCAGTGCCAGGAAGCCAACCGTCATCACACCAAATATCATCCAGGAAAGTTTTCGTCTTTTTAGGTAAAAACCCAGGGCAAATACCAATGCCACAGGGATGATCATTTGTGCAATCAACTCAACAGAGTTGGTAAAATAGTTTGGGTTTTCCAATGGATGGGCTGAGTTTGCTCCAAAGTAACCACCTCCATTAGTTCCCAGGTGTTTGATGGGTAGCATAGCAGCTACAGGTCCTCTATACACAGGTAAAGTGGCTCCTTCTAGTGTATGAATGGTTTCCTTTCCTTCATATGTGGCAGGCATACCATTAATCACAAAGACAATAGCCAGCACAACACAAATAGGCAACAGGATACGAGTAATGCTTTTTATAAAGAAATTCCAGAAATTCCCCAGATCACTTGTTGTCCGATCACGTAGCCCATTGATGAGAATGGCAAAAGCAGCCATACCGGTCGCAGCAGAAACAAACTGAAAAAACGTCAGAACAAACAACTGTGAAAAGTATGATACCCCTGACTCGCCATAATAGTGTTGTAGATTGCAGTTTACGATAAAACTGATAGTAGTATTAAAAGCCAAATGAGGAGACATATTCGGGATACCATCCGGATTAAGAGGTAACCAAGCTTGTGTCATCAATACCAGCATACCCAACAAAAACCAAACAAGATTAATTGATAGTAAAGCAAACAGGTTTTGCTTCAATGTCATTTCCCGTATTGGATCAATACCCGACAGACGGTAAAATACATTCTCCAGTGGTGACATAAAGTCCAGCAGAGACTTCTCTCCTGCATAAACTTTGGCTATATATTTACCCAGGATGTAGCCTGTCAGAATAATAACAGCGAAAATGACTACAACTCCTGCCAATTCATTTATCATAGAATAGTATAAATTTTATAAGCGTAAACAAATATTCTCAGAATTTTTCAGGCTTGATGAGTACATAACACAGATACCCAAAAACCACAATAGAAATAATTAGTAAGGCAATCATAAAGTAGAGAGGGTTGACAGATTAAACATTTTCAAAAAAGTCAACAGATTTAAAGAATAGCCAGAAGCAGATCAGACCAGCAAGAACAAGTAGAATGATTATCAGAACATCAGACATAGTAGTAACCGATTATGATTTATAATTTTTAGAAACAGAAACTTTTGAAGTCTTCTTCTTTGATAAATTATAGGACAAGAAGAATCCTATCAAGCAAAGCAAAAAGACAATGAAAAGCAGAATTGGAAGCGACATAAAAGAGTATTGTTAAGAGTTAATTTCGATTTGGTTTTATCGAATCGTTTCCTCACTAATGCCAAATGAAATGCCATCTATCTAAAAGGATTAGACATAAACAACAACTTTCTAAAAATCAATCACTTACCACAAACAGGAAATAATTAAAGAGCTTTAACTTTTTCATTTTGAAAATGAGATTTTTTCAAAATGAAAAAATGAGTTTATTAAAATTGAATTTCATCAAGATTATTTAAAATATGAAAGCCCTGTAGATACTAGCAATCTACAGGGCTTTCTTAAGAAAAGTAGTTTAGTTATTCTAAACCATATTCGTGCATCTTTCGGTAAAGTGTAGTAAGACCTATACCGAGTAAATTGGCTGCTTCCGGTTTATTACCTCCTGTTAAGGACAAAATTTTCTGTATATGGATCTTCTCAATTGCAGAAATAGATGTTTCAAAATGGTTGATAGCTTTATCTATTTTAGCAGACAGAATTTCAATAGGTAACAGATCTTCTGTAAGTTGGTCAGAGTCACAAAGAATAACAGCTCGTTCAATAATGTTTTTTAATTCACGTATATTTCCTTTCCAACTGTATTCCAGCAATTGTTTGATAAATTCAGGGGCCAAGGAATCGATTCTTTTATTAGTTTTTAAAGCATAATACTGACAAAAATGCAAAGCTAGAGCGGGTATATCCTCCTTGCGTTCACGTAAAGCTGGAATCTGGATTTTAAAGACCGATAACCGATAATATAAATCCAAACGAAAATGATCTTTTTCTGCTTCTTTATTGAGATCACGATTTGTTGCAGCCACAATCCGAACATTCACTTTAGTAGGTTTGGTATCGCCTAATTTGGTAAATGTCTGTGTTTCCAGTACCCGCAAAAGTTTAGACTGTAAATCTGTATGCATTTCTCCAATTTCATCCAGAAATAAAGTTCCAGTATCTGCTTCTTCAAATAAACCTTTTTTATCAGATACAGCCCCACTAAATGCTCCTTTCCGGTAGCCAAACATCTCGGACTCCAACAAATCTTTGGGAAAAGCACTACAATTTACAGCTACAAAGGGTTTTCCCTTTCGTGTGCTAGCTTGATGAATGGCCTGTGCAAATAATTCTTTTCCTGTTCCTGTTTCACCCTCCAATAAAACAGAAGTATCAGCTGTAGCGACCCTTCTGGCCATATTAATTGCATTAGCTATAGCAGGTGCATTGCCAATAATGGTATCAAAACCACTTTGCGTATTCACCTTACTCTCCAACTCTGAGACTTTTTTTCTAAGTTGAGCCTTTTCCACAGCCTTTTCTATGGTGAGAAGCATTTGTTCATCCTGATCACCTTTTGTGATATAATCAAACGCACCTAGTTTCATGGCCTTCACTCCGTCAGAAATGGTACCATAGGCAGTCATTACAATAACTTCTATATCTGGGTATTTTGATTTTACTTTTTGTAACAGATCTATTCCATCCCCATCAGGTAATCGAACATCAGTTAAAATCAGTAAAACATCTGTGTGTTTTTCCAGTTCTTGTAAACCCTGGCGTACAGTAGATACTTGCCAGATAGTATATCCTTCAAGCTCAAGAATACGTGTCAATAACGATCTCAGCTTTACTTCATCATCAATAATTAATAGGGATGGCTTTGTCATTCAACAGCTTTATTTCAGTAAAAGCCTGCAAGTATACTATTTGCTCAGCAAACTTTTCTAAAAAGCCCAACAACGTATTATATTTCTAAAAACAAAAAACAGCTTATGTGATATAAGCTGTTTGCCAAAAGAAAGATTTTCTTACTGTTACTCCATTCAATTCTCACATCTTCCTTATATGTAATTCCAAAAGATTCAATACAAATATACCTCAGCTACACACTGGCAGCACCTCTAATAACCGCCAGAATCAATGCGATTACAGCTATTACTAATAGAATATGGATTAATCCACCCAGGCTAAATGCAAAAAATCCCAAAAGCCATCCAATCAATAAAATGACGGCAACAATATACAATAAATTTCTCATGGTTGATAAGGTTTAGTATATTCAGTTTGTTTTACTACCATAGATTTTCAAAGAATCATGCCATTACTCTCTTAGTATAAACTCTCTTAGTATAGTACTCAACCATTCAGTAGATAGGGTACAATTGTGACTGTTTTTCTACAATCCGCAAGCAAAATCAACCATTTCCAGAAGTTACGAAATTTTTCTTTGCATTAGTTGAGATTCCGAATGACCTTACTAGTACAACTATGCGTGTAAAAAAATTTTTTCAAAACTTCTGGACAGTATTAAAAGGTAGCTTCAATGCTTTTATAAATGATAATGCGATGAAGCTTAGTGCCTCTTTATCTTACTATACAGTTTTCTCACTAGCTCCTCTACTAATTGTTGTGATCTCACTCTTAGGGGTATTCTATGGAAGGGAAGCTATACAAGGTCGTATCTACGGTCAGATAGATTCGGTAATTGGTAAAAGTGCAGCGTTGCAAATACAGGAAATAATTAAAAATGTACAGATATCCGGAGATAGTCATATGGGGGCTATCATAGGTATTGCGACATTAATATTCAGTGCGACTGGTGTATTTATTGAAATTCAGGATTCTATAAATTCTGTCTGGTCTATCAAGGCTAAACCCAAACAAGGGTGGTTTAAGTTTATTCAAAATCGCCTGTTATCCTTCTCTCTTATTATTACATTAGGCTTTTTACTATTGGTATCTCTTATAGTCAGTGCTTTTTTAGATATTCTCAGCCAACAGTTAGAACGTCTATTCTCTGATTACACACTCTATATTGCATATGCTCTAAATTACATTCTTATAATCTGTGTCATTACAGCACTATTTGCAATAATATTTAAAGTACTTCCGGATGGTAACCCTCGCTGGAAAGACACATTAATTGGTGCAGCATTTACAGCTGTATTATTTACGTTAGGTAAATTTCTGATAAGTTTTTATCTCGGTCAATCTGATGTTGGTAGCACATATGGGGCGGCCGGTTCTATTATTGTGATTCTGTTATGGGTATATTACTCCTCTATTATTCTCTATTTTGGTGCAGAGTTTACAAAGGTTTACTCACAATGTTTTGGGACACCTATAGAGCCGTCTAAGCATGCAGTCTTTATTGTAAAAGAAGAAACAGAACATTCAGCAAATGAGATGAAGACCATTAATCATGAAAACAAAAAATCCTCACTTCTGGCTGAGAAATGAGGATTTTCTTAAAAGGTTAGTTTTAACCTTAATTCAGGTTTTCATTTCTCGGAAAACGGATAGTAAATTTGGTACCTATCCCTACTTCAGACTCTACATCTACTGTTGCTCCATGTGATTGGAGAATATTCAGTGTTGCTGCAAGCCCAAGCCCCATACCATCCTGTTTTGTTGTAAAGTAAGGTTCAAACAGGTGTTGCAGTTCTTCCTCTTTTATACCCACTCCATTATCTTCTATGAATGTAAGACAATAGGTATCTGTAATTTCTGTTCCGATAGTTAGTGTACCTATATCTTCTGACATTGCCTCAATAGCATTAATAATGATATTCAGTAAAGCTATTGATACCAGTGATTTATCCAGATTTAAATCACACTCAGTTTTTTCGTATTGTTTCACCACAGTCACTTTCTTCAGATGAGCCCGATCTTTTGCCAGATCAATAGTTTCATCCAATAGTTGATGGACAGGGTAAAATGTACGCCTTACTTCCGTAGGTTTCAGCGAATTCAACAAATCAGTAATCAGACCATTTACCCTATTCACATTACGTTTGATAATATCCGTATACAAAGAAAAGGAGTCATCCACTAACTCAGCTTCCAGTTGGTCCAAAGCCAAATTAATATTTGTCAGAGGATTACGAATTTCATGACCCATTGTACGTACCAGACGTCCACTGGCAGCCATTTTTTCAGCCAGAGTAGCATTGCGTTCCAGTCTTTTCTTTTCAGTTACATCATGCAGTGTGCCCTGATAGTAACTGTTATCCTCATTAGACGGGCGGCCCAGCGAAAGAAGGCAATAAAGCTTTTTCTGACTTTTGGATAGAAAAACAGCTTCCCACTCACTTACCTCTTTTTTATTCTGGAGCAACTCGTTTAGTTGTCGCTTATGTGCAGTTTCTTCCATTAGATCCTGAAGTTGCATCTGTAAGAACTCGTCTCTCTTATATCCCAGAATCTGGCTTCCTGCTGAGTTGACATCCAAGATCGTTCCTTTATCATCCATCAAAAAAATAAAGTCTTGAGACTGATCAAAGATATTACGGTATTTACGCTCACTTTCACGTAACGCGCGAATTGCAGACATACGTTCAATGGAATACCGGATACTTCTTTCAACTTTCTCACTATCTAATTCACTCTTGATCAGATAGTCCATAGCTCCAAGTTCTGTCGCTTTTCTGTCAATATCCGAATTGCCTTTACCTGTCAGTAGTATAATAGCCGCATCTTCATCAATTTCTTTGGTTTCCCGAATAAGGTCCAACCCGTTCTTTGCACCAAGAAAGAAATCATAGATATAAATATCATGATTCTTTTCTGCAATTTTTTGAATGGCATCCTGATAACGATAGGCCCAACTGACCATAAAGTCTTTATCTGGTATGCCACTCAGATAGTTTTTCATTAATAAATAATCATCTTCATCATCATCAACTAACAGCACACGAATAGTTTCCATTTGTAGAGCGGTACCTTTATTTTTCTTAAAGGATTTTTTTACAGGTAATTAATAAAATATCTGTTTATGTACTTAAAGCAATGACTCAGAGAAAGGTAAGGTAAAAGTAAAGGTAGCCCCATTTCCAGGAATACTTTCTGCCCATATAGTGCCTCCATGTCCTTCAACAATCCTTTTACAAATAGATAAACCTATGCCTGTTCCAGAATATTCAAAACGTGCATTTAATCGTCTAAATAAGATAAATATTTGCTCAGCGTACTCAGCATCAAAGCCTATTCCATTATCCGAAACAGATATTTTCCAGTATTTTTTAGTATCTATTTGCTGATTTAAACTGGCAGAAACAACAACTACTGGCTGATGGGTATTAAACTTTAAGGCATTACCAATCAGATTTAGAAACAGCTGGTGCATTTGTGTGCTGACCCCCATAATCTTAGGCAAATTCCCAATTTGGATTATAGCTTGCCTTTCATTTATCATCTCTTCCAGATCTTCCAATACTTTTTGCAAAGTTTGAGATAAGTCCAATTCGATAAAGGTTTGCTGGGACCTTCCAATTCGTGAAAATTCAAGTAAGGTATGAATCATTTCCTGCATACGTTTGGCAGATTCTCTCATCCTTTCCAGTGAATCAAACTCACTTTCCGTAAGTTTAGAACCAAGACGTTGCTGCAAAAACTCAGCAAAAGCTCTAATTTTGCGCAAAGGTTCCTGTAAATCATGAGAAGCAACATAGGCAAACTGCTCCAGTTCCTGGTTGGAATGATTAAGTTCCTGAATTTTTGATTCCAGTTCCTCTTCGTATTTACGTAATTGAGTAATGTCATTTATACTACCTACCATTCTACGTGGATACTCACTCCCATCTTCGCCTATACGTCCATGAATAATTACTATCCGGGATTGTTTCTTTGAAGTAACCAACTGTGCTTCTATATGAAAGGTTTGCTGATTAGCAATTGCCTCAAAAGAAGCGTTTTTGACAATGTCTCTATATTCTTTCTTGATAAAATAGTTTAGATACTCATCAAAAGATATTGTCTGAAAAGCATTTTCAGCTACCTCATGCAGTTGAAACATCCCTTTCGACCAACTCATCTTTCCAGTATCCAGACACAGTTCCCAACTACCATATCCCATAATAGATTCCGCTTCTTTCAACAAAGCCTCACTATTGATTAACTGGAGCGTAGTATTTCTTATTTCAGTTATATCAGCTGCACTTCCGCGAAGTTTTATTGTATTACCTGCCTCATCACAAATGGTTTGTCCTTTACCCAGTAAAATTCGTTGTTCACCGTCAGGCCTTATTATCCTGTGTTCTATTTCATATGGAACATGATCCTTTGTGCATTTTGCAATGCAATCATTCATTCTTTTCTGATCCTTGAAATCTATCAAACTGAGAAATGAGTCATAGTTTAACTCGAATAATTGAGAATCCTGACCAAATATTTCCCAGAGCCCTTTGGACCATACAATCTTATTTGTACTAATATCCCACTCCCAACTACCAAATTTCAGGGCTACTTCTGCCTGTGTCATAATCAACTCCTGTTGTCTGAGTTGTTCTACCAGTATCTTCTCCTCGGTAATATCCTCTGAATATCCCAATATCTCGGTAGCTTGTTTCTGTCCCTTTTTTAGAACTGTATATCTGGTTTTTATGTATCTTACGCTTCCATCCTTATGTTTTACAGTGCTTTCTTTAAGCCACACCTTCGGAAGTCCATCATAAACACCTGTGAAGCCTTCAGGAAACAAATTATCAGATATCCCAGGCAACGACCTGTTCATTTCCTCCAGATCTACCAGACTATACCCTAACAAATCATTTATCTCTTTATTGATAAAAATAATCTTTAAATCTGAGATTCTATGAATATGGATAATAACAGATGAGAGTCCAATAATTCTCTGGAAAGTATCTTCTGTAAGGATTTCAGAATCAAGCTGAGGACCAGGAATAATCGATGAGAGACGCATGGACTGTAAAAGATTGAGCAGATATCCTAACTCTGCATATAAAGAAGTGCACTAACAGCAATTACATATCATAGCAATACTGTTAGTGCACAAAAATTTTTATAGGTTATATATTTTAAGTTTATTATATAATGTTTTCCGATCAATATCCAGTATTTTGGCAGCCTTGCTTTTGTTAAAATTTACCTGTTTCAATACATTAAGAATCATTTCATATTCAGCTCCATGTGCAACATCCTTAAGACTATTCTTTCTTGACAAAGTGGCCGCAGCAGAATTAACTTCAGAATGTATCTCTATCTCAGGCATTGGTAAGGTAACTGGACTATCATCAATAAACTGTAGCTTTGAATAATTCGAAATCTCAAACGGTAGAGTTATAGCCTCAATATAATCTCCATCTGTAAGAAGCGTAGCCCGTTTTATGACATTTTTCAATTCTCTAAGATTGCCTGGCCAAGGATATCTCATAAAATGCGCGATTACATCATCACTAAATCCTTTTACATTTTTACCCAGTTCCGAATTGGTAGTTTGGAGAAAATGGCTTGCAAATGTCATAACATCTTCTTTTCTATCCCGTAAAGGTGGAACATCAATGCTAAATTCATTAAAGCGATAAAATAGATCTTCTCTGAACTTACCCTGACGAAAAGCATCCATCAGCTTTTCATTACTTGCCACCACAATGCGAACATCCAACGGTATCTCTTTAGTACTACCGATTCGTTTCACTTTTCGCTCTTGTACTACACGTAATAAGGATACCTGTACATCATAGGATAAATTGGCAACTTCATCCAGAAACAGTGTTCCTCCGTTTGCCTGTTCAAAATGACCTATTTTAGTATTTAAGGCACCTGTAAATGATCCTTTTTCGTGACCAAACAATTCACTGTTTGCAAGGTCCCGGGGAATGGCGCCACAATCCATTGCTACAAAAGGCTGATCACGTCTTTTGCTTCGTTTATGGATTTCACGTGCAATAGCCTCTTTACCAGACCCACTTTCACCATAAATGATGACACTATAATTAGTCGGAGCAACCAGATCTATCTGTCTGTAAAGTTCCTTGGATGCAGGGTCGTTTCCAAAAATATATTCGCTGTTAAAACGAAACGTCTTTGTCTTTTTGTTACTTTCTGCAAGACTATCTCCATTTATTTCTGCTTTACCAGATTCAACAACTGGTGTAGTTACTTGCTGGGTAGCCTTTTCCTGAGAGTCCTCCAATGCTTTTCGGACAGTAAGGAGAATTTCATCCGGGAAAAGCGGTTTGGTGACATAATCAAATGCACCCAAACGCATCACGTCAACTGCTATTTTGATATCAGAATATCCCGTAATAACAATAACGGGAACATGTGGATATTTTTCTTTAATCTTTGTTAAGATTTCCCCACCAGTCATATCTCCAAGTTTGAAATCAGTCAACACCAGATCCGGTTTAAATTCTTGCAAAATATGAAGACTGTCTTTTCCATTGTTCGCTACCTGAACATCAAACTGATGTTTTGTTAGAAAGCGTTTTAACAACAAACAAATGTCTAAATCATCATCAATTACCAGAATTTTGCTCATACAAGAATAGGTTAAAAAGGTTGATTGGTTATTTTGTGTATCTCTATACTATTTAAAAATACTGAATCGGCAACTTATCTGAAATACAACATATTGCCGACAGGTAATCTATATCCTCAGTTTATGTTTACCGACATCTGTCCATTTACGTAATTTAGCAGATGGAATATTTAACTGATCCCGATATTTTACTACTGTCCGTCGAGCGATACTATATCCACGTGATACCAGCAAATCTACAATCTCTTTATCGGATAATGTGTGGTTTTTGTCTTCGTTCTCGATTATATCTGCAATTAGTTCTTTTACCTCCATTGTAGAAACTTCCTCCCCATCTTCACGAATTGTTTTTTCTGTAAATAACTGTTTCAGAGGTATTATTCCAAAGGGTGTCTGTACATATCTTGTACTTGTAACCCGGGATATAGTAGAGATATCCATCCCAATCATATCTGCTATATCTTTTAAAATCATGGGCTTCAGATCTACAATTTCTCCCGACGCAAAATAATCGTATTGTAATTGCAAAATTGCGTTCATCGTACTGAGCATTGTATTCTCACGTTGCTGAATAGCATCTATAAACCATCTGGCTGAGTCAACCTTATTTTTGACAAACTGATAAGTACTTTTATCTGTTTTAGCTTTGCCCTGAGCAATATCCAGCATTGCCCGGCTTAAACGAAGTTCTGGTGCATTTTTGCTGTTGAGAATTACACGAATTGAACCATTCTCATACTGAAGAATAAAGTCTGGTACAATATATTCATTTACTGTGGCAGTAGCAGCATCACTATAAATAGGTTTTGGCTGTAACGAGGAAATAAGTTTCAGAACTTCCTGCATTCGTTCATAATCCAATCCGAGCAAACGCACAATCCGATCATAATTACCTGTTTCGATCTCGTGCATATAATCCTCTACAATTGTACAAGCAAGAAGAACATTTTCATCTGTTTCGCGTCTTGATAACTGTAAAAGAAGGCATTCCTGTAAATCACGTGCACCAATTCCAGGAGGATCAAGATGCTGAATAAGTTTTCGGATTGATTCGATTTCTTCTTCATCAATAAAAACATTTAATGAAAAAGAAATATCATCGGCAAGATCTTCAGCAGAATAACGTAGATACCCATCATCATCTATGGAGTCCAGGATAAACTCAGCAATTTGTTGCTGTCTTTCTGTTAATGGTAAAAAATGTATCTGATCTTTTAACTCTTCTCTGAATGATTTGGCCTGAGGTATGGGACGGGAATATTCTTCCTGATCTGCATAATTATTAACCTGAGTTTTGTAGTTAGGCATATCATCATCCACCAAGCTATCCCAATCATACAGTTCCTCAGTTACGGGGGTATCTTCATACATATCATCACCTTCAAATTCATCTGTAACCACATCACTTTCTGTTTCTTCAGCAATAGTTCCACCTTCTTCTAAAGCTGGATTCTCCTCCAGTTCTTTCTGAATCTGCTGAACAAGTTCATCAGTTGACAGATGCAAAAGGTTTAGCATTTGTATGTGTGTAGGAGCAATGCGAAGTCCCTGTTTCTGAACTTGAGTTTGCTTTAGCATAGTAATAAAAAATTAGGTCAGTAAGAGAATGTCATCTTATATTACCAACTCTTGGGCCAGAATGCCATATCGTATTTACAAAACCAATAACCTTAAATATAAACTCCTGAAAATGTGACACTTACCTGTAAAATAAAAAAATATTATATTCGATCAGCAAATAAAGAAACAATATACGCTGTAGAAAAAATTCCACAACATCCGTGTATTAACTGGATTTTGACAACATTTTCATTACTATTTCCACACTATTCCAGGAGTTTAACTTAGTAAAGCACTATTGTTCGGATGTATTTACTTTCAGTCCTTCTGGAATATATCGATTCTCAAAACATAACCTGACTATAAAAGAATCAGGATGTGTAAATGTAAAAGCCCAATAATTAAAGGTATACAGAACCATTTTGTAGAGGCTTTAGTTATTTGTAAGATTATTGTGTAGATTTTGAGCAGATTCCTCTACAAAATTTAGTTTCTATGAATCCTTATATCCTTGTTGCTGATGATGATGCAGATGATAGATTTTTATTGCAGAACGCGTTTCAGGAAGAGAAAATACCTAATCCTGTTATCTACTTTCGAGATGGCGTAGAGTTGGTGGATCATCTCCATAAGCAACAAAATGACGAATCACTCACTCCAGGATTGATTATTCTGGATTTGAATATGCCACGAAAAGATGGAAGGCAGGCTTTAAAAGAGATAAAAAGTAATCCGGAATGGCGTTTTATTCCAGTGTTGGTTTTTACTACATCAGAAGCAGAAAAGGATATTGAGGAATCCTATCAGTTAGGTGCCAACAGTTACATAGTAAAGCCCAGCGACTATACAAAACTAACAGATCTTATCAGATCTATCCGTGATTTTTGGCTGGGCTCTGTAACATTACCAAGAAGGTCCATGATTAATCAATCATTATAAGCAATTGACTTGTTTAGCTTTCGTTCAGTTTCGGCATGATCAATCTGATCAACAATCTGATTTGACCATGTATAGTAGTTCTGATCTATATATTTACTTAAATAACGATTTGCTATAAATGGAACAACAGCTTTGATCAGCCAGGAAGTACGACGTGGCAACAAAGCATTTACCAGGACGAAAGATCCTATACACGCGCCATACTTTAATAATTCAGGGGTAAAACTGCTTCCAAGTACATCTTTAGCAAGATTGGAGGGTTTTACTTCATCTTTTAAAGTTTTTATAGTCTGTTTAATCTGGCCTTTGTGCATTTCTGCTTCTGCGACCAATCGTTCTTTCTCACTAAGAAAGTCCTGATCTGTTTCAATGTTTCCTATCATGATTCCACAAGTTTAATAGTTGCTTTACAAATGTAGTTTTGATGGTCTTTTTAGACACTATGTATAAGATAATTCCCAAAAGAATGTAAATTCCGGAAACGATAAAAAAACCAGCCGGCATATTCTGAAGCCTATCTCCAATCCACCAGGCTAATCCTATTCCCACAAAAAGTGCAATACACAAGGATACGATACCTACGATAAATAAGAGTACAATATCAGTGATAAGATGGGCGATCTTGTCAGAAGTATTCAGGAGCACAAGCTCGAAACGTGTTTGTACATACGCTTCGATGTGCTCCATTGAATCTTCGAGTTTGTCTTTGACACTCATTGAAATTTCTTCCTATACGTTTGAAGAGGATTTTGCGTGATTTGCATAGTTTGCACCTTCTTCAACGGCAGATTTCACTTTTGTGCTAGCTTTATCTACTGTAGAGTTTATTGTATCTTTGCTTTTGGCTACAGCTTTTACTACTTCATCTGTCCAGTCACTTAATGATTCGCTGATCTTTTTACGAAGACCGCTTCCTTTATCTGGTGCGAATAACATTCCGATGATGGCTCCTGAAGCTGCTGCTGCTACAATTCCCAAGAAAATTTTACCGTTATTTGACATAATCTTATTTGTTTTTTAGGTTATAAATAACTGCAGAAGTAAAAAAAAGATGCCACTTTGCACTTTAAAGTCTTATTAACCTATTCGAATTATAACTATTAATAGACAAAAACATTTCTACAAACATTTTTACAGTAGATTTTGTGAGTGTTTTATATGTTTGGATGTAATGATCAATAAACATTATTTAACGGTGAAAAGTTGATAGATGAAAATGTAGAAACGTTTCTACATTTGGGCCATTCTCAATACAGCGGAATTAAAAATTACCCAAAAAAGTATTGCATACTTCTCTCTCCGAGTCATATCTGTAGTCTCTTTCTTCATTCATTTTCACACTATTTAACTCTAACAGTCTTATTTTTTCTAACTTTAAGCCCTTACATTTTATTGATCCTGCAACTGGCATGATTTTTACTTAGATAGAAAAGAATGAAATTATGCACGAATGGAAAAGAAAGTTTTAATCATAGAGGACGAAAAAGAAATCTGTCTATTACTACAGAAGCTTTTGGTTAATGATTCTAATGCAGTAGAATGCGCATTCTCCCTAAATGAAGGGATAGAGAAGGTATCTTCTTTAAAGCCAGATGTAGTTTTGCTTGACAATAATCTCCCTGATGGACAGGGAGTAGACTATATAAACAAATTTAAAAATGGTGCAAATAGAAAAGTTATTATGATAAGCGCCATGCATAATCTACGTGAAAAAGCAATAGAGGCTGGTGTTGACTGGTTTATTGAAAAGCCAATTAACATTATGACTATTCGGAACTTGCTTAAATAAGCTATAATCTCATAACATATAATAAAGTTCTTGTTTTAATAAAAAGAAAGCAGAATAGGTATTCTGCTTTCTTTTTATTTTCTTCCATATCTATATGTTTTACTTTTTCTTTTCTGCTTTTTCTTCTTCACGTTGTCGTTGCAAATCGCTCTGGCCAGCATCCTGTAAATCATGAAGCATTTCTTTGCTTAATGGTTGATTAGGACCATCATCTAAGCCAAAACCTTGCTGTGTAGAATTCTGAACGGGTCTGTCATCCCCTTTTTTAAATTCTACTCCGTCCTTATTATCTGTTAATACAGATTTTTTATTCTCAGGATTTTTCTGTGCTTCTTTATTGGTTTCCATAAACGTAGTTTTAGATTAATAAAATGAATTGGCAATAAAACATCCAATTCTTACTTTATACTTTAGTAAAACAACATGCCACTACGGAGAAAGGCATTGTTTTTTTAATTTAAGTTACAGAGGATTTAAAATGTATATAGTATTACCCATTATCAGCAAATTCAGGGTAAAGGGTCATTCCTCCATCAACAAAAATGGTGGTGCCATTTACATAATCGGCTTCATCGGAAGCTAGCCAGACAGCTACTTTTCCTACATCTTCAGGTAAACCGATTCGCCCATAAGGAATTAATTCGAGCAGTTTTTCTTTGGATTCATTGTCAGTCCATACTTCTTTATTTATTGAAGTCTGAATAGCACCTGGTCCAATACTATTTACTCGTATTTTATGTGGAGCGAGTTCTTGAGAGATAGACTTCATAAATAACATCATACCACCTTTTGAGGCGGCATAATTGCAATGTCCACCCCAGGGAATAACCTCATGAACAGAACTCATAAATATCAGTTTGCCAGCAGCCTTTGAAATGGATGTATCTATTCCCTGACGACGAAATTCCTGCGCAGCCCTGCGAGCACACAAGAAAGCGCCTGTAAGATTTACATTTATCACCTGATTCCATTGATCTAATGTCATATCCACCAATGGACTATCTTTTTGGATTCCGGAGTTACTAATCACAATATCAATCCGCCCAAAAGTTTTCAATGCCTGATCAAACATCTCATTGACATCATTTTCCTGACTAACATCTGCTTTGATAGCTATAGAGTTCACCCCCATTGCCCGTATATCCTCAGCCACTTTATCCCCTTCTTCTGCATGTCCGTGATAATTTACAAGTACATTAGCACCCGCCTTTCCCAAAGCTAACGCTATAGCCTTACCAATACCAGAACTACTACCTGTTACAATAGCAGTCTGTCCTTTTAATGTTATGGATGTCATTGATTGAACACTTATAGTGAAATTGCCAAACGATACTCTCTAAACGAAAGTTATAATTTAGGCTAATGAATAGATCTTTACAGGTATTTTATTGAAATTGAATTCTTCGCTGAATAAAGAAGCGTCTGAGTTGAGTAAATTTACGAAAGAAAAGATTCAACTTACTTACTTTCATCTCTTTCATTTCTTCTATTGTATAACGTATAATTTCCTTTTGACTCAGCAGCACATCTCTAACAAGCTCAGGAAACTCTGTTTCTGAATTCAATACTTCTGTATATAACTGGAATGATAGGTTCTCTCCTGCCAGATATTGATCCAGAACAGTATTTTTACTTTCTCCAAATAATATATCCGGTAAAGCTTCCCATGTACGTTGATAATGAGTCGGTAAATCAGTATCTTCCGTCTCAGCTATCATTAATGGATTGATCATCAAAGAAATATCTTCAATAAACTTTTTTCCAATTCTTGCATTATCTTTAAAAAGGCGCTTTAGCTTTATATCGATAGTACCTTCTGAGGCTTTTTTGTAGGCTTCGGTTCGATACATCTGAGCCAGCAATAAACGATTGAGAGATGTGTGGTATTTGCGTAAATTGTCCATGGGGAAGTTTTACCAATAAAGTATTGAGAAATAAGAAGATAAATATAAAATAATTCTTTGCTCACTGACAATGCAGGTAAAATGGTAGCTTAAAATAATGTTCCGGTATGAATAAAAAGCTTAATTCTTGGATTCATGCTCCCCCCTGTTGTTATTTCACCTCAAGTTTGTTTCGATTCTTCCACATCCAGCTACTTTGTAGACAGCATACAGCACAATACAATAATGGGTCTGTCATATTATAAAGCAATCAGGCACAGTTCTTTTGATACAGACTTTTAGGCTGTTGTGTCAAATCAGCTAGTTTCTTTTATCATCACTTCAATTACCTTTATGAAAAAGACAGGAAAGGATATTCCCAAAACTTCTCAAAAGAAAGCCGTTGCACACTCAGAAGAAGTAAATATGAATGGAAAGAAAGGATATAACGAAACAAACGAAGATGCTCCTGTAAATCCAGATCAAACGCAAAAGAAGAAAGCCAAAGAATTAAAAAACCAATTACCCTCGGAGTGAAACATAAATAATGACAAACTTATCTGCATCCAGAATCGCTAAGAAAATACTAAAAGCAGGAGTATGGACAATTTCAGGATTGTTGGTCATACTCCTGCTTTTAGTATTGGTTTTACAAATTCCATCTGTTCAAACTTATCTGACCTCACAGATTGCAGAATATCTGCAGAAAAAAATTAAGACACGTGTGGAAGTAGGTGGAGTTAACGTTGCATTTCCCAAAAAGATTGTTCTGGAAGATATTTATGTAGAAGACCAAAAAAAGGATACTCTGTTATTCAGTCACAGATTGGCAGTAAACATTGACATGCTGGGACTAACCCGTCATAGCATTGCTATAAATGGTGTAGAACTTGAAACATTTACAGGGCATATTAATCGTACTTTACCAGATAGTAGTTTTAATTATGATTTTATCATCAATGCTTTTTCTGACTCCGTTACTGTAGCGAAAGAAGACACAACAGGTAAACCGTGGCAATTTTCAATCGATGATGTAAATCTAAAGGATATATATGCAACCTATAAAGATGATATAAGTAAGCAAAATCTTGTACTCAACCTGGGAAACCTTGACTTATCGTTCAAGGAATTGGATCTGAACAAATCAATTTATGCTGTTGACAAACTAGCCATCCAACACACCTCTGTACTATTTGAGTCGGGTAGTCTTGAAAAGCCTTCTGAAACAAAGAACACTCAACCCGTTGATACAGCTAGTTCATCCGCATTACCAGCTCTTAGCTTTAAAACAATTTCATTAGAAGATCTTCATATTAAATACTATGATCAGCCTAGTGGCCTAAACCTAAAAGCTGACATAGGTACATCGGAAATTGACGCAAATGCTATTGATCTTCCAACACAGAAATTAGATCTGAATAACTTTTCATTAAAAAACTCTGTTGTTCGTTATCAGCAGGAAGCCCGAAAACAGGAATTAGTAAAATCTGAAGCAAAAACTACTATTAATAATACATCCCTGAAAGATACAGCAAGTGGCTGGAAGGTTACACTGGCAGATCTGTCTCTGGCAGATAATCATATCATCTATGATGACTTTAATTCTCTACAACAAACCAAAGGATTTGATTTTGCTCATATGTTACTGTCCTATATTCAGATAGAGGCAGAGGATGTAGCATATGACAAAAATACAATAGCTGCTACTATCAACACACTTAAGTTTCAGGAAAAGAGTGGGTTTAAACTGCATAACCTAAAAACAAAAGTTCTTCTTACTGACACCCAGGCAGAAGCTGCAAATCTATTTGTTCAAACAGATAATAGTGTACTAAAAGGTGATATCCGATCAACCTTTCAGTCACTTTCGACCTTAAGTCAAACATACCCTGATATGGGTCTCGATATTCAAATTCCTGAAAGCAAACTAAGTGTCAAGGATTTGCTTTATTTTCAGCCAAACTTGCTTAAAAGTATCCCTGTACGTATTACAGACAACAAAACACTACACGTAAAAACAACACTAAAAGGACAGGTTAAAAATTTAGCAATCAAAGAATTTCAGGCAAGTACATTTTCCACTACCAGACTGAATATCAGTGGTCATATACGAAATCTTCCAGATATTGACCGGGCTACCTTTCAATTAGCCATTCTTCCATTTGAAACATCAGCTCTGGATATTCGAACTTTGCTCCCTCCTTCTATGCTTCCTTCAAGCGTCCGAATACCCCAACATATTCAGTTAACATCAACGATCAGTGGAGCAGTACATAATATTTCAACGAAAACACAGATTCAAACTACATTAGGTGACATTATTGCGAATGCTCATCTTACTACAAATAAAAGCTTCTCAAATGGAACCTATCAGGCACGCGTAAAAGCTCGCAATATAGCTCTGGGCAAACTCATCAAACAGGATAAAGATATTGGCAATCTGACAGCATCAGCAACCATAGACGGATCAGGGTTTTCATTAAAAGATATGAAAACTCAAATAATTACCCGGATTCAATCTGTAGAATATAAGAAATATACCTATCGCAATATAGCTATCGACGGTTTGGCGTATCCATCCCAATTTGCAGCAAATATTTCACTGGCAGATACCAACCTTAATTTCAGTCTTATAGGAAGCGCTGACTTTCGAAAGGAAATCCCAAATTATGTCGCTGTCATAGATATGAAAACAGCCAACTGGCAAAAGTTAAATTTTACAAACCGGGATTTAAGTACAAGAGCCAGAATTACAGCCGATCTCAACTTTAAGTCAGCAGATTATATTAATGGTAATGTAGATATACGTCAGGTTGCAGTAGCCAGTAAAGGTAAGATCTATACTATTGATTCGCTTTTATATGTTTCTGTCCAGTCAAAAGCTAAAACAGATATAAAATTCAACTCAGATGTTTTATCAGGGTATTTCAAAGGCAATATTAACTGGAGTGGTTTGTATGGTGCACTTGAAAAACATCTTACCCGTTATTATGCACTACCTAATGCACCTGCCTATAGTGAATCTGAACCTCAAAATTTTGAGTTTGCACTTAACCTCCGAAATACAGCAGCCCTTACGGAAATTTTACTTCCTGATGTAGATTCACTTCGGCCTGGTGAAATTCGTGGAGAATTTGATAGCCGTAAAGGACAACTAGACCTCAAAGCACAGGTGTATAGCGTGAAGTATGGCGAGATCAAAATAGACACGGCACTTTTTCTGGTAGAGTCTACTCCCAAACAACTGAAAGCCATTTTCACTGTTGAGCAAATTAAACAATCGAGCATTCTGATCAGAAATGTATCGCTATTAACCAAGGCAGCAGAAAATAACCTGCTGACTCAACTCATCATTCGGGATTCAGTCAATAAACAGAAGTATCTTTTAGGTGGCAACTTTCATAGCCTCCCTAATAATTCGTACTCGTTTCACTTCTTTCCCGACAGTGTAAAACTTAACTATCGTCCTTGGCAAGTGGCAGAGTCCAATGATATCATAATCAGTAAATCAGGGGTACTATTTAAAGACCTGATCTTTACAGAAAATGGTCAAAAGTTTTCTATTGCCAATGTGAACAACCAAGTCTCAAGTTTGCAGGCTGCATTTACCAACTTTCGTATGGAAACTCTTGGAGAAATTGTACGTTCGGATACAAGTTTTGTAAGTGGTGTACTAAATGGACAGGCAAGTGTTGTAAATCAGGCACAAACTAGTGAAATAACCGCCGATTTAGATATTGATAACTTTTCCTATACCGGACAGCGGGTTGGAGATATACACTTACTAGCTCAACAAAAAGAGAAAGGAAGATTTGATGTTGCTTTAAATCTAACTGGCAATGGTAATAAAATGGATGTAACAGGATTTTATTTATCCAATGCTACAGAAAATAACATTGATTTCACTGCCACTATTACAGAGTTAAACCTTAAATCATTTTATCCATTTGCTCAAAGTCAACTGAAAGAGCTTTCTGGAAATGCAACAGGTCAGTTTAAGCTTCAAGGTAGTACAGCCAAGCCTGCTATACAGGGTGAGCTTGTCTTTCAGAATACTTCCTTTAACCTCAAAATGCTGGACAGTCCATTTAAACTTACCAATCAAGCAATGCAGCTCGATGAAGAAGGAATACACTTTCAAAAGTTTACCATTCAGGACCAGGCTAACCATAACATTTCTATCAATGGTGATATCCTCACTCAGGATTACTCCTATTACAAGCTTCAGTTGCGTATTAATGCTGATAAATTTCAGGTTTTAAATACAAAGCCTGAAGATAATAATATGTACTATGGTAAACTTATAACCAGTACAACTATAAATATCAGAGGAGATTCGTATAAGCCTGTTGTGAATGCTAATATTAAAGTAGAAGGTGGAAGCAATTTAACCTATATAGTTCCTCAGTCAGATGACGTAGTCGCTGGACGTGAAGGGATTGTTCGCTTTGTAGATATAGGAACAGAGCAAGATCCTTTTATACAAAGCATGAAATCAAAAGCTGTAAAGGATACAACTAAAAGCGAATTGAGAGGCTACGAACTTACTACCAATATAGAAATAGATACATCAAGTACTTTAAATGTAATTATAGATCCAGTAGCGGGTGATAAGCTTTCAGTAAAAGGAGAAACTACACTTAGCTATACAATGGACCCAAGTGGCAATATGGACCTGACAGGGCGTTATCAAGTGTTTAGCGGAACATACTCCTTATCCTTTTATGGTCTGGTAAAACGAGAGTTTGCCCTTAACAAGAATAGTAGCATTACCTGGACAGGAGATCCATTGAACGCTGCTCTGGATATTCAGGCAACTTATACTGTGGAAGCCCCTGCAGCAGATCTAATAAAGAACCAGGTGTCAGATCAGCGGTTAAGTCAGGCCAAACAACGCATGCCATTTTATGTCATTCTAAATTTGAAAGGCGTTTTACTCAAACCTGAAATCAGTTTTAAACTGGACATGCCTCAGGATAAACAAAATGCCATCGGCGGTATTGTATACTCAACCCTTCAGGAGATAAATACCCGTGAATCTGATTTAAATAAACAGGTGTTTGCGCTCTTTATTTTACAACGATTTATTTCTGACAATCCGTTTGAAAGCTCCTCATCTGGAATTGAAGAGAATGTACGAAGTAGTGTCAGCAAAATCCTTACTGATCAACTTAATCAATTAGCAAACAGGATTCAGGGCGTAGAACTGGAACTTGATGTTAATTCATACCAGGATTATACGACCGGGTCTGGACAAGGACGTACCCAACTAGAATTGGGTGTATCTAAAAATCTGTTAAATGATCGCATAGTAGTAAAAGTAACAGGCAATGTTAACCTGGAAGGCAGTCCAGCATCCAGCCAGCAAGATCTATCAAACTTTTTGGGAGACCTGCAACTTGAATATAAACTGACAGAAGATGGCAGATTGCGATTACTAGGCTTTCGTAAACGCGATTTTGACATCGTCAGTGGTCAGATATATAAAACTGGAGCCGGAGTTATTTTTGTAAGAGACTACAATTCATTCAAAGAATTGTTTTCCAAAGCTTTAGCAGAATAAACGAATGAAATCCAAACCTCATACAACTCATCATCAAAAGGATTCTGTTTACTTAGGTCTATGTAAATTTTTATGTAGTCGTTCTTGTTTGCTAGTATGGATAATAACTATTACAGCCTGTACAGGTACACGCTTTATTCCAGAAGGCAAATATTTATATACCGGCGCTGACCTGAAGTTTAAACACAATGGAGGCATACCTAACAGAAGTCAGCTGGAAACGGAGATAGAAGCAGTAATGAAACCTGCTCCTAATAAAAGCTTTCTGGGTATGAGGCCTACAGTATGGTTTTACTACATTGCAGGTACCCCCAAGAAAAAAAAAGGTCTTCGCAATTTTATAAAGACAAAACTAGGACGTCCCCCTGTTTTCTTAAGCGATGTTTCACCAGAACGAACTTCTCTTAATCTTAAAACTGTGCTTCAAAACAATGGATATTTTGAAGCCAATGTAGAATTTGCGGTTACAAAAAAATCAAAAACAGCAGCGGTTGACTATACAGCTTATATAATAACTCCACCCTATCGAATTCGTGATATACATTATGAAAGATTGGACTCTGTATATGGTAATTTATCAACAGGTCTCCCCAAAGAAAGTCTTCTCAAAACCAATGACATTTATAAGTTAGCTACATTGGAAAAAGAAATTAAACGGGTGGCTGAAACAGTACGTGATAGTGGCTTTTATTATTTTAGCAGTAATTATCTGATTTTCAATGCTGACAGTAGTGTAGGCAAACGACAGGTTGATTTATATCTCGGATTTGAAAATATACCCGATCAAGCGAAAAAAGTGTATCGCCTCGATACTATTACAATCGTTAACCAGTACCAACTCACACGTGATTCTACTACACGTGGGAAGTATGCAACGGATACTATTGAGGGATATAAATATCGTTATCGTCGCAATGATTTCCGCCCGGAAATTATTCTCAACTCTGTCAATTTGCACAAAGACAGTTTGTATCGGCGTATAGATCATGAACTTACCTTAAGCCGCCTCACAGATTTGGGTGTTTTTAAATTTGTTAATATTCGGTTTACACCCAAAGGAGACAGCTTGCTTCGGGTGCGTATATTACTTACACCGTTGTTAAAAAAATCACTGCGATTTGAAGTACAGATTAATTCCAAATCCAACAACTTTGTCGGGCCGGCAGTAACAGCCTCATTCATCAACCGCAATTTTTTAAAAGGGGCAGAGCTTTTCCAGTTTCAGATTAATGGAGCTTATGAAGTACAAGCCAATGCCAAACAACAAAGTCCTGTCAATGCGTACGAGCTAGGTAGTGAGGCCAGCCTTACTATACCTCGTTTTATTTCGCCATTCCATATCCCCTACTCTTCACACAGATATATGCCCCAAACGACTATGAAGGTAGGATTCAAACTGCAAAACAGGGTAGATTATTTTCTCCTTAACTCGTTAAATATTGCGTATGGTTATTCATGGAGAGAGACAGCTAAAAAAAACCACACACTTTACCCAGCAGATATTACCTTTTTCCAATTAGGAAACATATCTGAGTTGTTTGAAAGCCGGCTGCAAAATGATCCATACTTACAACGTAGTTTACGTAATCAGTTTATATTAGGATCTCGTTACACTTTCACTTATAACTCACAGACAGGAGAACAGGATGAACGCAAAAAAGATAACATCTATTTTGCCGGAAGTCTGGACTTCTCAGGTAACCTTGCTTACCTAACTCAAAGATTGGCTAAATCAAAGGAAAATGCCTCCGACAAAGCTTACGAGATTGCTGGTCGCCCTTATTCTCAATACTCCAGAGCAGATGTTGATCTGCGATATTATCACGATATAGATTCCAAGAATCAGTATGCAGTCCGTTTTATTGCAGGAGCAGGTTTTGCTTATGGCAATGCGACAACGATGCCATACGTAAAGCAATTCAGTTCGGGTGGTTCCAATAGTATTCGGGCATTCAGAGCACGGTCTGTTGGCCCTGGATCTTTTGATATTCGCACCTTACAAAACACCAATACTAACTACTTCATAGATCAGACAGGTGATATAAAGCTAGAAACAAATGTTGAATATCGTTTTGGTATTATTGGCTATCTGAAAGGTGCGATCTTTGCAGATGCAGGAAATATATGGTTGGTCAGAAGTGATACGGCACGTCCAGGTGGAGAATTTGCCTGGAATCGATTTTATAAAGAAATCGCTGTAGGTACTGGTTTGGGATTACGGCTTGATGCCAGCTTTTTTGTCCTACGCCTGGATGCTGCATTCCCATTGAGAATACCTTATTTGCCGGAAAACAATCGCTGGGTGATCCAAAATGTGAATATCTTCAATTCCAGATGGCGTAGTAACAACCTGATTTTTAATATAGCGATTGGATATCCATTCTGAGTCTGTCTTTTATCCAAAAGCAAAACGCCTGGCACAATGTCAGGCGTTTGTATTTATAGGCTATCAGAATCAGTGAAAAAGACAGAGTATGCAATCACCTTCGTACAATACTTAGGACGGGATTGTTCAACTCGATGCGTACACGCCTACCGGTCCTACATTGATTTTCTTAAATCAAACTGCAATTTGGACCGGTAGGCAGTGTACGCTTAGTCAAGAACAAGCTCGTGATGCGTGGATAAACTCTAAACACGATTGACGATACATCAATCAGATTGCAAGGTTCTTTGGATTGCACTATCCACTGTCTCTTGCTCAAATATGTAACTATGTTTCTAATAATCCAATACTTTCAATGAAAATTATGGCATAAAACCAAACTTACAGAATCTATGTAGTGTAAACTATTGCAAACAACAATGAAAAAGTACCATATGATTTTTTAGTTCAATCCTATTTTAATTAACCTTATGTAAATACTATCAATGATAGATTATTAATTTATATCAGTGTTATATGATATAAATGGCAAACAGCCCTCGATTTTGGAAAACCTAGGGCTGTTTATTAAAAATTCAGTACTTGTTAAACGCTTAAAAATGGAAGCCTACATATAGTTGTATAGCACTGTTTTTATAATTTTTAGTTAGTTCACCTGCTAGCCCTGAAGCTCCTACTTCACGTAGTCCTAGATCATAGCGCAATCCAATCTGGGCGGCTTCAAAATCCAGTCCGATTCCGCCTGATAACCCATAATCCAACGAATTGAAATTGTCCCGGTTCAAATCTGTAACTCCATTAATACTACCATCATTATCGACATCTTTTACTTTAGCATCTGTCAGATAAGCCACATAGGGACCTGCATGAATATTAAATATTCCCAGGTCAACTCCTAATAAAACAGGTAATTGGGCATATCCTAATCCAAACTGGTACTTACCACTTCCCTGAATAAAATTACTATAGGTTGATTGAGCACCTTTACGAGTATATAACAACTCAGGCTGAATAAATAATACATCTTCAATAATTGGAGCCTTCACATATAAACCCGCTTGAAATCCTGGTTTTAGGTTGTTGTCACTAACATCATCTCCGGAATAAAAATTAGATAAATTCACTCCGCCTTTGATACCAAATTTAGCTTGTGCATAGCTTGTTGATGTTGCAAAAAATAGAAGTAATAGAGCGACTACTCCTACATAGTGTACCTTTTTCATAGTTAATACAATTGAGATAAAAAATTAAGTAAATTGAATTTATTCTATACACATAGTCTCAAATACTATTCCCAGCATATATAGATAGTAAAAAATACAAGGAGCACTATGATTGCAGAAAATCCTCCACTTTTTGCCCGCTGATCTCTACACATACTATAAATTTCAAATAACTGAGCTTTAAAAATAAAAAGGCGAATGAAAGTATGCTCTCATTCGCCTTAGTATATTGAGTAAAGTAGTTCACTTAATGATTAGTTTAGTAGTAACTATTTTCTATTCTACTTAGTCTTGTCGTGTTACATTACTCTTCACATCTTTGTAATTGTATATACAAATCAACAACCCTGATACACAATACATAAGTGCAATAGAATTCACAAAAATGGAGTCCATAACTCATCAGTTTAGGTAATACATCTGGCAGTAAAATCTACCCTCTTTCGTACTATCTACATGAAAAAGGCATTCCATTGTATAAGTACCTCTTTTTTGTTTTGCTCGTCCCGAAATCTCCACATTTTAGACATGATTGGTCTACATTCTTGTATCAACGATTGTTTCAATAAGACAAAAAGGCATATTTTTTGTAAAAAGATATGCAGTACTAAAAATTTATAACTATGAAAAGACAAACTCTTAATGTAAACTCGATTGTAACCATTGCACTAGGTGCATCTCTATTATTTAGTTGTAATACAATTCGTAACAATAAAAGAACTGCCATAGGAACTGGTGCTGGTGTAGCTGTAGGCGGTGCTGTAGGTGGTATACTTGGCAACAAAGCAGGCAATACTGCAGGCGGAGTAATAATTGGGGCTGCAATTGGTGGCGTTGCAGGCGGTGCTATAGGACGCTATATGGATAAACAAGCGGCAGAGTTGAACAAAGAGGTTGACAATGCCAAAATAGAACGGGTTGGAGAAGGTATAAAAATCACCTTCAATTCAGGTATTCTGTTCGCATTTAACTCAGATGAACTAAGTGACGAATCTAAGAAGAATATTCAGAAGATGGCTGATGTATTAAAGAAATACAAAGACACCAATATTCTAATAGATGGATATACGGATAATGTTGGTTCAGATGATTATAACCTGAAACTATCTGAAAAACGAGCTAAAGCAGTAAGTAAGTATCTAAAATCACTAAATGTTGATACTGATCGTTTGGGAACTAGAGGCTTTGGAGAAACTGAACCCGTTGCGTCAAATGACACTGATAATGGACGTCAGCAAAACCGACGTGTAGAAGTAGCAGTGTTTGCCAATGATGACCTTAAAAAGGATGCAAAAGACGGTAGTTTAAGTCTAAAATAAAAAATCGTTATTATCATCAGCAGAAAGGGAACCGATATATTGGTTCCCTTTCTGTTTTTTACCTAACTAATCTCACATATAAGGATAGAGATATATATTCTTCTTATCTAAATGCTATGTTCACTTTTTTCCATCCCCACTGAGATCAACCTGTAAGTATGTCGATTTTGACAAAAATGTAAGGAATAACTCAAAATAAAAGCAAGAATAGCTATAGTTAATAACTTACAAAACAACACATTTTCTAGTGCAGGCTTAAAGCATTTTGCCTGGATATTTTCACCAAATATTTTTGCTGCGTTATCAGCAAAGAAAGCAATGCCTAGTTCGGATATTATCAAATCATTCGCATCTTACGAGGTTGCCAAAATCTGGCTTCAGAATCAACCATAAGCAATGCGATTGCTTGTTTCTGGCTTGACGTCCAAGAAAGAAATCTTGTATACATGGTTCTAAAGCGAATAAACAGCACAAGCGAAAGAATGTATAAGTTTTATAAACCAAAAGGCATGCTCATTATATGAACATGCCCTTTTCAGCTACTAGATCTCCCCTATCAAAACTCTGCGATTTCTTTGCGGATCTCATCTTTGGTTTTACCAAGTTTCTGTTGCAGACGACCCAGCAATTCATCATCTTTTCCTTCAGCAAATATTAGATCATCATCTGTCAATTGACCATATTTCTGCTTTAATTTTCCTTTAACTTCGTTCCAGTTGCCTTTCATTGTTAGCTTATTCATAACGATATAACTTTAAGTTGATAAGCAAAATACAGTGTTAAAATCACTGCTTATAGGACAGATATATCCAGAATCATGCCTCTGATTAAAAGCCCTTTCTTACTTTTCAAACTGTTTTTTTCTATGATCTACTCCCCAAAAGGTCATGCTTCTGTTGCCTTTTTTGCACACCCAAAAACATCAATAACTAACTGGTAAAAGGCATAAGTTTTTAACTGCAGATATCAGCCCCACTTAACTACATAACAAAGCAGTTAATAGTAATCCATTCTTTGTCCAACACTATCGTCTCTCCTATTAGAATTAAGTACTTTCTATATATATAACCAATTTACTTTTATATTATGCCAACTGATCAATATCCCAATCATTTTCCTAAACAGGAACAAAGTTTCCAGCCTGGGTTGGAAACTGAGATGCAGCCACAGCCTGAAGTTATTCGTGATGATTACAAAGGAAGTGGTAAACTGTCTAACAAAGTAGCTTTGATAACAGGTGGCGACAGTGGCATTGGTCGTGCAGTAGCTGTACACTATGCCCGTGAAGGCGCTCATGTAGCCATTGTTTATCTAACAGAAAACGAAGATGCCCATATCACCCAGCAAATGATAGAAGAGGAAGGTCAGCAATGCCTGTTGATTCAAGGTGATATCAGAGATGAGATCTTTTGTCGTAATGCAGTTCAACAGACAGTGGAAAGATTCGGAAAATTACACGTTCTGGTTAACAATGCAGCCGAACAACATCCACAGGAAGATATACAGACAATTACGAAAGAGCAATTGAGTGCAACATTTGAAACGAATATATTTTCCATGTTCTATTTCACCAAAGCGGCTCTGAACGTTATGTCTGAAAATGCCACCATTATCAATACGGCTTCAGTAACAGCATTTAAAGGCAATCCTACTTTGTTGGATTACTCTTCAACCAAAGGAGCGATTATATCATTTACAAGAGCTCTCTCCCAAAATCTGGCCTCTAAAGGAATTAGGGTTAATGCCGTAGCGCCAGGTCCGATATGGACACCTCTCATTCCTGCTACCTTTGATAAAGAGAAAGTGAGCAAATTTGGTCAGGATACGCCATTAGGTCGAGCAGGTCAGCCATCAGAAGTAGCACCAGCTTATGTGTTCCTTGCTTCCAAGGACAGCAGTTATATTAGTGGTCAGACAATCCATGTAAATGGAGGAACTGTAGTAAATAGCTAATATTACGTTATCCTTAGATAAAAAAAAGCTGATCTTACAGAAGATCAGCTTTTTTGTGCTAAAAAGTGGTTTGTTATAGTAAAGGGTTTAATCTTTAGATTAATGGCTCGCAAGTAAGTCAAAATACAGAAAAAATACAATTTGTCTTGTGAGCTTTTTTATATTTTTAAAACTGAAGCTAAAATATAACTCCTATACAAAGTACTACCCAATTTGCTCATCTGCACGTTTCTCTTTCTCTTCTCGCACTATACAAAATAGGGCACTATTTGTAGCCAGTAGTAAAAACATATGTAAATATCCTTCCAGAGTAGTATGAAATACAAACATCCCTGCTATCCAGATCAAAAGTAGAATTGCTGATAATATAAGTAATCGCCTGCGTACCATTGTCTTATCTGTTATATGACTATTTTTTATACGAAAATCAAACAGAAAAGGTTAATGTATCTTCTAACCTCTTTCTGAGATTTCTTACATAATTGAAAAATACATACCTCAGAATAAAAAGCTTTTCAGCAAGTGATTTGGCAGGTAATTGTAGAATTGACTACTCAAATTACTATATAGCAAACCACATATTTTGAAAAGGGAAGGCAAAAAAAAATAGTTGGTAAATGTTACCAACTATTTTCAGCGAAACCACCGTCTATTTTTAATCTAACCCACTCTAATCTTTATTATCTTTGAGGTTCTTAAAAAGAACTCTTATATGTCTTACTAATTGTTAGTTCACCACCTAATAAATGGTAAACAGCTGTTATGTTGATTGAATCGCTCCCCCTCTTTTCAGTCTCCTCCTATGTTCTGTATGCCTAGTAATTTAAAAACCTCATGCCAGCAGTTTTCAGGCTAAAATCAGCCTTTACATTCACTATTTTGTGGAATTGTGTAGAATTTAATACCCAATCGAATTATTTATTGGGTATATCCATAAAAAAACCTGCTTGCGGGCATACCACAAGCAGGTTTTAAGCAGTCAATTTACTTTATGAATACAAGATTATGCACCTAATACTTTTGCCACTGTATCTCCAATCAAAGCAGGAGATTGAACAACATGCAAGCCACATTCACTCATAATACGCATTTTTGCTTCAGCCGTGTCATCTGCTCCACCAATGATGGCACCAGCATGACCCATACGACGACCTTTAGGGGCAGTTTGTCCGGCAATAAATCCAATCACAGGTTTGCGATTTCCATTTTCGCGAATCCAGCGAGCAGCTTCAGGCTCATAGCTACCACCAATCTCACCAATCATAACAATAGCATCTGTATCAGGATCATTCATCAATAATTCAACTGCTTGTTTGGTTGAAGTACCAATTATAGGATCTCCGCCAATACCAATGGCAGTGGAAATACCATAACCAGCCTTCACGATCTGATCTGCAGCCTCATATGTTAATGTACCTGATTTTGAAACGATGCCTACTTTTCCTGATTTAAAAACGAATCCAGGCATGATTCCTACCTTAGCTTCTCCCGGAGTGATAACACCTGGACAGTTAGGTCCAATCAATGTTATTCCTTTCTTTTTCACGAATTCTTTTACAGGGATCATATCTTTAACAGGAATTCCTTCAGTAATAGTGATGATTACTTTTATTCCTGCTTCAGCAGCTTCCATAATAGCATCTGCTGCAAATGCAGGAGGAACAAAAATAATTGAAACATCAGCACCTGTAGAAGTTACTGCATCGCTGACTGTATTGAATACCGGACGCTCCAGATGAGTCGAACCACCTTTACCTGGTGTTACTCCTCCTACTACGTTAGTACCATATTCTATCATTTGCTGGGCATGAAAACTACCCTCAGAACCAGTAAAGCCTTGTACAATAATTTTGGAGTTTTTATTGACTAATACACTCATGAGATTCGGCTGAGTTAAGGTTGAATAATGAAGACGGGGCAAAAATAGGAGGAAATCAGAGAAGTAAAAATATTTCCTCAGAGAAAAGCACTACAAAATCATAGCTATGATACATATAAAGACACTGTCCCTTTCAAGTAAAAGAAATATAGATAACTACCTCTTCAAAAATCAGTGAGATTTTCCCAAAGAACTTACATCTCTCAGCCAAAAAACCTCTTCTACCTACTATACAACAGATAATCAACCAATTAACTCACAGACCCCATTCAAAAAGAGACAAGCAACTTCAGTATATCAACCAAATACAGTAATTAATATAAAAAATTCATCGAAAATCGGAGCAATAATTTTGAAAACCCCATTATTTAAACTTTTTTCATATACAAGAATCACAAATCCTTATTTTTTTATGAAACACAGACTACTAAACCGCTTTGCATTTTTTTGTTTGGCGTTGGTTGGGCTATTAACCCCATCCGTATTATCAGCTCAAATTGTAGGTAATCCTACATTACAAACGCCTGTAAAAACCAACATTAAACCAGTAAAAACAAAAGTTACATCTGATCTGTTGGAGCTTGAGCAATCCTACTCTTCTTCAGCACGTAAAAGTAGTGCACGCACTTCCATACCTTCCAACGAGCAGCTTTTACAGGTTGTAGATAACAAGGTAGTGGTTGATATTACGGTCAAAGGAGATGCCGCAGCCTTAAAGTCAATTCTTGAATCCAAAGGAATGATAATAAAAGGCATGTTTGGCAGGGTAATTTCAGGATTGCTTCCAATAAGTGCTATCTCTGAAATGCAACAAATTTCTTCCGTACAATTTGTAATGCCTGCCTATAAACCCTGGAAAAATGTCGGTCTTGCTACCAGCCAGGCAGATTCAGCAATGCGCAGTACACTTGCTAAGAAAACCTACGGAGTTGACGGTTTGGGAGTAAAAATTGGTGTCCTATCTGACAGCTATAATAATCTGAAAGGAGCTGCACAAGGTGTCCTGACAGGTGACCTTCCAGGCCCAGGAAATCCATACAACCATACCAAGCCAGTTCAGGTATTGTCTGATATGACATCAGGAGGGTCAGACGAAGGACGAGCTATGATAGAATTAATCCATGATGTAGCTCCAGGATCAGAACTAGCATTCCACACAGCTTTCAATGGTCAGGCAGATTTTGCTCAAGGTATTATTCGTCTGGCAAATAGTGGCTGCAAAGTAATCACAGATGACGTTATTTATTATGCCGAGCCTTTCTTTCAGGATGGTATCATTGCTCAGGCTGTTGATATAGTCGCTGCTCAAGGTGTGAGCTATTTCTCTTCTGCCGGTAATCAGGGACGTGCATCATATGAAAGCGATTTCCGTAACACAGGTGAATCTCCACTGGGAAGTGATTTGGGTGAAGCACATAACTTTGGTGCGTATACAAATCCTGCCAGATATTATCAACCAATCTTTATTCCTAAAGGAGGTACTTATCTTTGTTCTTTTCAGTGGGATGACTCGTTTTATTCAGCTTCAGGAGTAGGTGCGGAGTCAGATATGGATATTTATCTGTTAAATGCACAAGGTACTATTATAGCAGGTGCTGCAAGTGATAATATTGCCAGTGGAAATCCCGTTGAGGTATTCAGTTACTTTAACAACCCTTTAAATACTACTACGACAGAAACATTTTACCTATATATCGTAAAATATGCGGGTCCTGACCCTAACAGACTGAAATATGTCAATTTTGGTGATGGTGCTTTTTATTTAACAACTCCTGAAATTCCAGGTATCTTAAGTTCTACTCTGGTAGGACATGCCAATGCATCTGGTGCAGTAGCAGTAGGAGCATCCGCCTATTATAATACTCCTGCTTTTGGTGTTAATCCACCTTATATCAATAGCTTTTCTTCCTTAGGTGGTACACCTACTTTTTTTGATACTGACGGTAATAGAATTGGATACGTAGTGCGTAATAAGCCAGAAATTACTGCTGTTGATGGTACCAATACTACATTTTTTACAGAAGATATTGCTCAGGATAGTGATACGCTGCCTAATTTCTTTGGAACTTCAGCTGCAGCCCCACATGCAGCAGCCGTAGCAGCATTGATGATTGAAGCAAGCCGTAGCCCACAAGGACTTACACCTGAACATATTGCAGGCACTATAGCCTATACAGCAGTAGATATGGATGATCCTAACTCTACAGGTTTTGATGAAGGATTTGACTATCGTACAGGACACGGACTTATAAATGCACAAGCAGCAATAGCTACTGTTGCACTAGTACCTAATTACGTTAGCTCTCTTGGATTTGCAGCAGTTTGTTCTGAGGCTCCGGATTCATCACGTCGCTGGCGGATCAATAACCCAAATGGATTCAATGTTCGTGTAGATTGGTCAGTATATCAAACTAATCAGAAAGGTAGTGTTATCGCTCCTCCAGGATATAGCTACTTTACGACAACCACAGTAGCTGGATCAAACACTACGACTATCTCCTGGAAAGATGGTGCAGGTGTAGTCAAATTCAACAGTAAAGCATCTACGAGTGCAGCTTGTGGTGCAGCTCGTGAAAGCTCAGAGATTCTGGCAAACAAAGCCGATGCCTTTGAAATTCTTACAGCTTATCCAAACCCATCTGATGGCAAATTCAATCTGCTGTTTTTAGGAAGTGACCAAGCAAAAGTAAGTGTAAAAATGTATGATGTGAAGGGACAACAAGTATATACACATCAATATACACCTGAAGTAAATAATAGTCTGTTACCTGTAGATACCAGCCGTCTGCCAAATGGTTTGTATCTGATGCAGGTAGCTCAGGGAGAGAAAAGACAAACATTGAAAATTGTAAAACAATAGGCAAAAGCTTAGTATGTATCACTATCCCTCTTCTGAATTAAGTTTCGGAAGAGGGATATTTTTTTAGTAAATTTCATTTTTTGCAACTCAACTGATTGCACTTATTCTCCAATCTTAGTATTTTCTATTCACCCGTCCATGCACCACCTGATTAAAACTACTCTGCTGCTTGTTATATTCCTTACTTGTACTTCCTGCCTGGTTGGCAGATTTGTCTGGTACAACTTTTCTAATATCACTGATTATAAGATATTTCCTTCCCGTCCCCTTCCTGCCAGCTCTACCCCATTTCATTTTACTGAAGCTCAACATCTAAGTCAGAAAACATTCCAACACATGAAGATTCAGACACTGGATAGTCTGCTTGAAAACACACCAACAGTAGCTTTTCTGATTATCCGAAATGATTCTATTCTGTTTGAAAAATACTATAATAACTATGAAAAAAACTCAACTGTGGCGTCATTCTCTATGGCAAAGTCCTACACTTCGGCGTTGATCGGAATTGCTATCTCTGAAGGTCACATTCATAGTGTAAATGATAAAATCATAGACTATATACCTGAGTTTAAAGGCAGAAAAGCCTTTGATAAGGTAACCATCCGTCATTTACTACAAATGACATCCGGTATCAAAGCCAATGAAAGCTATTACTCACCATTCGGTATGGCTGCTAAGATCTATTATGGTCGCAATCTGCGTAAGTATATCTCCCGTCTGAAAATGGATTATGAGCCGGGAACCCAATTTGCCTATCGGAGCATTAACACTCAACTACTTGGATTAATACTGGAACGGGCTACACATAAAAATGTAACAGACTACCTAAATGAAAAACTGTGGCAACCTATTGGAATGGAATATGATGCCACCTGGAGTATTGATAAAAAGAAGAACGGACTTGAAAAAACATTTTGTTGTATTAATGCAAAAGCAAGAGACTTTGCTAAATTCGGAAGACTCTATCTTCATAAAGGCAACTGGAATGGTAAACAGTTGATACCTGCAAAATGGGTTGAAGAATCTACTCAAATAGACACAACTCAGGGAAGTGTACCCTATTATCAGTATCAGTGGTGGTTTACCAATACAAAAAAAGGTAATTTTGAAGCCAATGGATTTCACGGGCAATACATTTATGTCAATCCTGCCAAAAATCTGATTATTGTCCGCCTGGGCAAACAACCCGGAAAAAATGTCAGATGGGAACAGGTATTCGAGCAACTAGCTCTTAAACTATAAAGTATGTCGTAAAGAAATAGTAGAACTAATTAAGTAACTTCATAAGCTTTATTTTTGTACAGACTACTTACAAAACTATGGATAAAGAAAATCAACATATAATTGCTATTCAGACAAAAGAAGGAAAGCAATTATCCAAACTCCAGAAACAGTTTAACAACTATTCACAAAAAGTTGACAGACTTAAGCAAGCTCTTACCAGTACACAAACTGTTCTGGAAAAAGCTCAGCAAAAAGTTAACCAACTATTATTACCTCTGGAAAAACAAAAAATAGAACTCAAGATTCAATCCCTTTGGGCACTGGATAAAGTACATGACTCAGGCGCATTAAAGAAGCGTGACAATGAAACACTGGCAGAGTTTATAGTCACGCAGGTATACCCCTTAATTGCAGACTTAGGTTATGAAGATCTGAAGCCCCTGTTCGAAAAATATGAAGGACAATCATTTGACGAATACAATCAGCAGGCCAATGAGGAAACGGGTGGAATGATGAAAGAAATGTTTGCCAATATGGGAATTGATATGGATGAAGATGCAGACTTTAGCGATGTCAATACCTTTAAGGAAGCCTATGAGCGCAAAGTAGAACAGGAAGCTGCGAAGGAAGAAGAACGAAAGGCAAACAAAAAGAAGACAGCCAAACAAATAGCCAAAGAAGAAAAAATACGCCAGGAAGCACAAAACATAACTAAGACTGTACGCTCTGTGTATATGCAACTGGTTAAAGAATTTCATCCCGACAGAGAACCTGATGCACTTGAAAAGGAAAGAAAAACGTTGATTATGCAACGAATCACTCAAGCATATGAAAATGATGACCTCTTTGAACTTTTACGCCTGCAATTAGAATACAAACAAAAAGATCATGGAGATTTTGAGCTTCTTCCAGATGAACAATTGAAATATTACAACAAGTTATTAAAGGAACAAATTGATGAACTGGAAGCAGAATTATATTCTCTGCAAATGGGTGATAATCCGTTTGCACCTTCCCTTTACTCTCAATTATGTATGCCTCCGGAACGCCTGGATGCCAATGTTAAACGGGAAGTCAACGCACTCAAGAAGTATATCAAACAATTAAAAGAAGAAGTACAAACATTGCAGGACCCAGTATACGTACGGGAATTGTTGAAAGCGTTTAAACAGGAACAAAAACGCATGGCTCGTAATCCTTTTTCTTTTTAAGAACCCTTCGACACAGTTTTTTTACTACTTATCTGGCAAACAACAGATTACCTCAGATATAAGTATCTTTTCCAAAGAATACTTATATCTGAGGTATCCCCACATTAATCTTTTGTAAATCTACAGCCAGTTGCCGGCCAATCTCCTTACTTTCCGGATTGTAAATCCAATAATTATCAAATACTTCCACTACCCGAATATTGGGATCAGTACCAGTATGTACAGTAAGACTATGAAAGTGCGTCCCCTTTTGTTGTTCCTGACGAATACGCTTTAACAGAGGGTCTTGCATTTCATACATAATAAAATCAGAAATCATTAGCACATCCGCCTCTTTGTAGTTGTGAGTCTGCAACATAGTCAATGCCTCATACATAGGTGGATGGATGTCAGTACCGCCATTAAAAGTCATAGATAGAAACTTGACCAGTTGGTCCATGGAATTTTCCAACTCCAGTAAGTTAATGGTATGCAAGCCCGTAGAAAACGATATCAGATAACAGCTTCGTTTTTCCCGTGCAGCCATTTGCAAAATAGCAAAACAACAGACTTTAGCCACATATTCCGGTGTCCCCTCCATAGAGGCGCTCGCATCTACACAAATAATAAACGGACCTTTGTGTTTGCGACGTATCAGTTCACGGTTTCCGGAAGCGCTGCCCTCTCCTTTTACAATTTCTCTTCCCTGAAACTGAAAAGTTAATAATCCGTTGTCTATGTATTTTTTGTAAAAAGCCATTTCTGTCTCTGTATCACCTAACAAAACAGTCTCTGCAGGCAGGAGATAATTCAGATTATTACTCTCATAAACCCCACCAATCTCAGTTGACTCTTCCAGACTAGGCCTGTAGGTAGCCTTAGCAATAGCATATTCATATTGTTCATGTTCGATTTCAATCTGAGCCTCTCGCATACGTCCTAACAAATCAGCTAGTTCCCTGATAGAATCTTCATTTTTCAAAAGCTCCCGATACTTTTGTAATACATCAAAGTTGGTCTGTTTCCATAAACCTCTTGACATATTCCAGAATCGCCCTACTTCCTGAGCAAAGGGTTCCAGTAAGTCAACCATCTTTTCATATTCGGAGGCTTTGGCATATAAAAGTTCACTATACGCCTGCATTTTTTCCTGTATCTCCTGCATTTCATATTGAAGACTTTTCTGAACCAATAGTATCTCCCATTGTCGGAGTAAATCATTCACCAAACGGTTAACAGGATGAGTATCTTCGCCTTCACCTTCAATCTCTTTATAGAATCGTTCCCTATCTCTGAAAACCGGATCAAAATGATATTCATAAAAACTAACATCCAGTTGTTCTCTTGTATAAGCCTCTTTCAGAAAGTTTGTAAGATGATACCAGGTTTCAGCCCATAGTCGTAAAGGACGATCTCTCCAGGATTGGAACATCCCAAACTCCTCCTGACACGGATTGTTTTTGTTGATCTCATTCTGTGATCTACGCATCCATAGAAGTGTATCATGAATAATCTGGGTAGCGAGTGCTTCATTCCCTACTGTAACCCGAAGAAGCTTGTCTTCTGTAAAAATTTTGTCCAGAACAGTTATCCATCCTTCCTGAGAATCCGTAACAGCTAACTCATTGTCTTTCAAAGATGACGGTTCATACAATTTTGTTTTCAGATAGCGGACCAACTCTCTACGTGTGGACTTATCAAAAATATGTCCGAACTCCACAAACTGTTTAAACTCCTGTTCTACGTTCATAATCAACACTTTATATAATATTAATTTTTCCTATCCAAATACAGACCTTTCATTATTTTATTTCCACCATTCTACACGTAAATTCTTACATATTAGCTTCTTCACAGAAATACCCTTTCACCCTTACATTTCAACTAAATCAACATATTATCAATTCACTTTCCAATTGTACTAAACTTCTTGCTTTCGTACTAATTGTTTGTACTTTTGAACCTATATTTATTATCCAGAAATATTTACATATGAAAACTATTACTCATTTGAGTTTTTATTTTATCTGGGTCATTTTTTCATCATCCGCCTTTGCACAAAAAATAACCCTGTCGCACGTTGAACCTGCCTTCTGGTGGGTAGGAATGAAAAATCCTGAACTGAAGATTTTAGTACATGGCCCTGGAATAGGTCAGGCACAAGTTTCATTATCTTATAAAGGTGTAAACTTATCTGGCATTGAAAAAGTTGAGAGTCCCAATTATCTTTTTTTAAATCTCCAGATCTCCCCGGATGCTATAGCTGGTAAAGTACCTATAGTCTTTAAAATAGGCAAAAAAACATTTACCCATCAGTATGAACTGCGAACAAAGTCTTCATCCACCAATCGTATCCAGGGATTTAGTCCGGCAGATGTGATGTATCTTATCATGCCGGATCGCTTTTCTAATGGAAATCAGCAAAACGATACCATAGCTGGTATGTATGAAGGAACTCACCGAAACAAGCCTTTTGGCAGACATGGAGGCGACTTAAAAGGAATTTCCAATCATCTTGACTATATTAAAAATCTTGGAGTTACAGCCATCTGGTTAAACCCGGTTTTGGAAAACAACCAACGCAGAGAAAGCTATCATGGGTATGCTATTACGGATCTTTATCAGGTAGATCGTCGGTTCGGAAGTAATGAGGAATATGTCAGCTTTGTAAATCAGAGCCATCAATCAGGATTGAAGGTTATTCAGGATATGGTAGCCAATCATATAGGAATTGAACACTGGCTAATGAAAGACTTACCGGAAAAAGACTGGATACATGACTCACAGGCAAAAGAACCTATGCTTACAAGTTATAGAACTGGCACGCCATCAGATCCCTATGCCTCGCAATCTGACTTACATAAAATGACGGATGGATGGTTTGTTCCCTCTATGCCTGATATCAATCAAACCAATCCAAGATTTGCAACTTACCTGATTCAAAACTCCCTCTGGTGGATTGAATATGCAGGGATTGATGGGATACGTATGGATACCTACCCCTACCCTGATAAAGAATTTATGGCTCACTATGCAGCAGCCTTACAAAACGAATACCCCAAATTTAACCTGGTGGGTGAGGCATGGATTAACTCTGTACCAATGACTGCTTACTGGCAAAAAGGCTTTAAAGGCACAGATGGATATGTAACTCAACTTCCTTCAGTGACAGACTTTCCGTTTTATGGTACAGTGATACAGGCTCTACAGGAAGAAGGAAGCTGGGACACTGGCCTGGTTAGGCTTTATATGTTGTTGGGGCAGGACTTTATTTATCCCAATCCGAATAACAATGTAATCTTTCTCGATAATCATGATCTGACACGCTTTTTCTTAAGTATTGGACGAGATATTCAGAAGTTTAAACTTGGCATTACATTACTGTTAACTACACGTGGTATTCCTCAACTTTATTATGGCACTGAGCTGTTAATGGATGGAGATGGAGCTGTGCATCCTGATGTACGCAAAGATTTTCCCGGAGGCTGGCCTGGAGATCTGGTTAATGCGTTTACCAGTCAGGGACGTAATGCCAGTCAAAATGAAGCCTATGAGCATATAAAAAAGTTACTGGACTGGCGCAAAACACAATCCGTTATTCATACAGGCAAGCTGATGCATTATTTACCGGAAGACAATGTATATGTATACTTCCGCTATACAGCAAATGAATCTGTTATGGTAATCCTCAATGGTAGTTCTCAGGAAAAAAACCTTTCAACAAAACGATTTTCAGAGCGGTTGCAATCCTTTAAACAAGCCAGGGATATTATTTCTGGAGAAAACATCTCTGATTTGACTACACTAAAGATCTCGGCAAAATCATCTTTGGTACTGGAACTCAAACAATGAGAGGACAATCAATCTATATATGTATAATTCATAGCAAAAACTGTTTTTGCAAAGACAAGGCCGCCACACTGATTGGCAGAGAGATTACTCATTATACACAACAGTTTTGATTCTCAAAATAACTTCAATCACTTTTGATTTTAATCAGAGTTCCGATCTTTTTTTTCTATGTGCATAACTCACAGCAAATTAAATTTTGATTTGAACTCAGTTCATCACTCTTTTAGGTATCAGCTAAGACTTCTCGTTAGGTTAAGTAGTGAGTTCAGGATGAAGCAGTCTGACTAGGGAGGTTTATCATTAAAAATAGATTTATTCCATAGAAACAAAGGCAGCCCCTTAGCAAAAACTGCACTTTTTCAACAAAAATCATATTAGTTTTTAGCTCATTTTTTAGATTTGATATATGTGGAAAAACTAAAAAATGAGCTAAAAAAAACGGTGTTTTTTGGATCATCAGTAACCTATTTTTAGCTCACTCGTTTTATTTTATTTACCAACTAACTGTATAACAAGATGTTTGCAATATATTTTTCAGCTTATTTTTTAGTACTTTTTAGCTTACTTTACATTTTTTGTTTTTTGGTACATGTGTTCCCTCCCTTATAGGAGGGAACACATGTACCAAAAAACTGATAAAGGGTAAATTAACAAGATGCTAAGTAACTGCTGTTTCATTATTGCTCACATCTAAATACCAAACTCCGATATGCCTCCTTTAGTCAAATACCTTATAGCAAAAGCATCTTTGCACTTAATTGTATAAATTTCTCTCCAGATTTGTATAAGCCATCCACTAATTTTTGTAATTTAGTTTATACTAACCTCCTAACTATACCAATGGCACTTTTCAAACTACTTGTCAACGGACGCAATTATGAAGCAGATGTTGATCCAGAAACTCCTCTTTTATGGGTCTTGAGAGACCATTTAGGACTAGTAGGTACTAAATATGGTTGTGGTATAGCTCAATGTGGAGCCTGTACTATTCATCTGGATGGAGAGGCAACCCGTTCATGTGTATTACCTGTATCCGCTATCGGTACAGCAAAGGTAACAACCATAGAAGGACTTTCCTCTACTGGTGACCATCCGGTACAGTTAGCATGGGATGAAGTAGATGTACCCCAATGTGGATATTGTCAGGCTGGTCAGATAATGACAGCGGCTTCCTTTCTCAAACATAATACTAAACCTACAGAGGAAGAAATAGAAGTAGCAATGTCAGGTAACCTCTGTCGCTGTGGAACCTACCATCGTATTCGTGAAGCTGTAAAACTTGCCTCTACTAAACTCAAATAGCTATGTCTACTCTACCTAACCCTAGCCGAAGAAATTTCTTAAAACTAGCAATAGCAACGAGTGGAGGGCTATTTCTGGGATTTAACTGGAACACTGCCAGCGCAGATACACAAGCTATTCTAACTGAAGGCACTCTTGCTGGGGCTATTGATTTCAACAGTTATCTCTCTATTGCCCCCAATGGCATTGTGACTATTTTCTCCCCTAATCCGGAAGTAGGACAAGGCATCAAAACAGCCTTTCCTATGATTGTTGCCGAAGAACTGGATGTGGACTGGAAAAATGTAAACGTAATGCAGGCACCTCTCGACACCCAAAAATTTGAACGGCAGGTCGCGGGTGGCAGTGGTTCTATCAGACATTCATGGCAAAGACTACGTAAAGCAGGAGCTACAGCCCGCCAGATGCTTCTCGAAGCTGGGGCAAAACAATGGAAAGTACCAGTAGCTGAATGTAAGACGGAAAAAGGGATGGTTATTCATACTACCTCAGGGCGTAAGCTAAGTTATGGAGAACTGGCTTCAGAAGCAGCTAAGTTATCCGTACCTTCAGATGTAAAGCTTAAAGAAGTCAAAGACTTTCAACTCATTGGACAGGTAGCTAAAAATGTTGATAATCCTAAAATTCTCACAGGTCAGCCACTCTATGGAATAGACTTTTATCGGGAAGGAATGCTGTTTGCAATGATCAAACGCCCTTCAGCTTTTGGATTGAAATTAAAATCTGTAGATTCCACAGCAGCCAAATCTATGTCTGGTATTACCGATGTAATTACCTTTAAAAACAATGTGGCTGTGGTAGGTAAATCAACCTGGCAGGTGAAGAAAGCTATTGATTTGCTGAAAATAGAGTATGAAAAAGAAAGTGATCTGGAAAGTACTACGGATCACAATCGTATTTTCGAAGAATTATTAAATAGTACCAATACAACTGTTCGCAGAAAAGATGGAGACGTAGAGATGGCGTTTAAGAATGCAGCCAAGGTAATCAAAAGCGAATATCAGTGTCCTTTTATTTCGCATAGTCCACTGGAACCTATGAACTTCTTTGCGCATGTCAAACCAGATAGCGTAGAGCTCATAGGTTCAACCCAAACCCCCGAGGCCGCACGCAACGAAACAGCCAAACTACTGAATATTGCTCCTGAAAAAGTCTCTGTTGAAATGACGCGTATGGGAGGTGGTTTTGGTCGTCGGCTAAAAACAGACTATGTACTGGAAGCAGTAGAAGTATCCAATCTTGTAAAAGCACCTGTAAAAGTGATCTGGACACGGGAAGATGATATGACAGGCGGCAGTTACCGTCCGGCAGTACGTTATCGTTTTGAAGCAGCATTAGACAAACAAGGCAATCTGGTTGGCTACAAATTACGAGGTGTAGGGATGAATTCAGGCAACTGTACCCGTGAAGATAACTTCCCCTCAGGAGCTGTTGAGAATCTGCTCATTGATACAGTAGAACATAAATCTCCAATCACAACAGGTCCGTGGAGGGCTCCTATTACCAACTTTCTAGCCTTTGCAGAACAAGCTTTTATGGATGAAGTAGCTTCTGCTGCCAAAAAAGATCCGGTACAATTCCGGCTTGAGTTACTAGACAAAGCAAAAAAATCTCCGACAGGTGCCATTAAGTACGATATTGACCGTATGAAATCTGTTATTCAGCTGGCAGTTGATAAATCAGGTTGGGGTAAAAAGAAAGGGGTATCTCAAGGATTTAGTGTTTATTTTTCACACTTCTCCTATGTTGCACAGGTAGGTGAAGTAGTCATGCAAAAAGGGAAACCAGTACTAACGAAAATCTATGCAGCCGCTGATTGTGGAGTAGTCATCAATAAAAGTGGAGCACGTCAGCAAATAATGGGGGGTATTGTAGACGGACTAGGACATGCTATGTACGCTAATCTGACATTCAAAGATGGTGCACCCCAACAATCTAATTTCAATACCTATCGGCTGATCCGTATGAATGAGATTCCGGAAGTAGAAGTGCATTTTGTTGAAAATACTATTGACCCTACTGGGTTGGGTGAGCCGGCCTTGCCTCCTACCGGAGCCGCAGTTGCTAATGCCCTTTTCAAAGCTACAGGCAAACGACTCCGTAACCAGCCTTTTGCAGAACAGGAAGGAATGAAAGGAATTTCATAATTTGTTTTGTTGCCCTTTTTGATTACAATATACTCAGAAAGGGCAACTTTTATTTTTAGATTATAGCATCTTCTTCCATTTTCATCAACTCTCATTTTATAGTGTATAGCCTATCTTCCAGGCAACTTTGTTTTGCCATCCTGATTACCCATCTATTCCTGATTCAAGTGCACAGCCAAACCAAACAAACTTCTTCTGGACGAAAAAGAGCAAGAGAATATGGTATCCGGATTGGAGTACTACCAACAGGCACCCACAACGCAATAACGGATGTACAAGGAGTTAAAGTTGGACATGTGACTTTACATATAGGCAACTCAATCCGGACGGGTGTTACGGCTATTTCACCACATGATGGCAACATTTTCCAGCAAAAAGTACCTGCAGCAGTCTATGTCGGCAATGGTTTTGGAAAATTAAGTGGCAGTACACAGGTAACAGAATTGGGCAATCTGGAAACACCAATTATTCTCACCAATACCCTCAGTGTTGGTACAGCAATGGAAGCAACTGTTCAGTATACAGTGGACCAGGCTGGCAATGAGAAAGTACAATCAGTAAATGCAGTAATAGGAGAAACGAATGATGGCTATCTGAATGATATTCGTGGAAGACATGTCAACAAAGCACATGTACTGGAAGCAATTCAAAAAGCCACACACGGACCTGTTCAGGAAGGTAATGTTGGAGCTGGCACGGGTACTGTTTGCTTTGGATTCAAAGGAGGTATTGGCACCTCCTCCAGAATGCTGCCACAAGCGGTTGGAGGATATACAGTAGGCGTCCTTGTCCAAACCAACTTTGGTGGCGTATTACAGATAGCAGGTGCACCTGTAGGAGAGCGCCTTGACCAATATTACTTAAGTCCACAATTGAAAAAAGAGAAAGAATCCAGAAAAGCTCCTGGTGACAGCAAGTCTCAAAACACGAAAAAAACAGAGGACGCAGATGGCTCCTGTATGATCATCGTAGCAACAGATGCACCACTGGATGCCCGTAATCTGGAACGTCTGGCAAAACGTGCTATGTTTGGACTTGCAAAAACCGGAGGAATTGCAGCCAACGGTAGTGGCGATTATGTCATAGCATTTTCTACAGATCCAGCACTTCGGATACCCTATGAACCCTCTCAACCAACCCAAACTGTTACATTGTTACACAACGATTACATGTCTTCCCTATTTATGGCAGTAATTGAAGCCACAGAGGAAGCTATTATCAACTCAATGACTAAAGCCGAAACCACAACAGGTAAAGAACAACATGTAATTGAAGCGTTACCTATGGACAAAGTGGTCAAAATCCTGAAAGAATATAATCGACTTGAGTAATTTTTTCTTTGAAGTTGTTTAAAAGACGTCAAAGAAAAAATCATAAACTATCAGACAAATACAACTGAATCCTTCTCATACCCGATCAAGACCTCCTGATTGTATAATTCTGGACGCTGCAAAATCAAGCGAGCCAATGGGGCGACGATCAACCGTTCAATTTCCCGCTGGAGAGGACGAGCCCCATATTTTTTATCAAATCCTTTCTCTGCTATATAATAAACTAACTCATCTGTATAGGAAAGCTTTAATCCACGATTCTTAATACCATCCCGCGTCCCAATATGACTCAGTTCATATAAAGTAATTTCACGGATGGTATCCTGATCTAATGCATAGAATGGCAGTATGAGATCAATCCGGTTAAAAAACTCAGGACGGAAAAAGGCTTTGATACCAGCCTCAAAATCATTTGTCTGATAAGTACGAAATCCTACAGAACCTCGCTGCGAAGCACCCAGATTGGATGTCATAATAATGATCGAATTCCGGAAATCTGTTACACGTCCTGTTGAATCAATTAAGATCCCTTCATCTAACACAGTAAGCAAGGCATCGAAAATCAATGGGTGCGCCTTTTCAATTTCATCCAATAAAACTACACAAAACGGCTTTTCTCTGACAAACTGTACCAGCTTGCCTTCAGCTCCAATCAATCGATAAATTTGTCCAGGGTGCTGAAACTCACTCATATCAAGCCGTATCAGAGGTTGATAGGTTTGACTAATACCAAAGAAATAATCGGCCAGGGTCTGAGCAGTAGCCGTTTTCCCTACTCCGGTAGGCCCAGCAAAGATCATGGAAGCAATGGGCTTATTGGGATCATTTAAACCGGCCTTAAATACTTTGATCACTGAAATAATTTTATCTAGTATATGATCCTGCCCTTTAATGCGATCACTGAAATGCTTTCTTAGCACCTTATTATCCAATAGCAAGTCATCCCGAAGCAAGATATCGGGCAAACCAGTTTGGCGAGAAAAATTTTTGATAACCACCTGCGGATCAATAATCGACTGTTGGGTCTGAAGCGCTTTATTCACACACTGATTCAGAAAGCGAATGGCCTTACCTGGGAATCTTTCATAACGGACAAATCGATCCAGAAGCATATACACTGTTTCCAGAGCCTGATGTGAAAAAGAAACCTTTTGATGTTTTTCAGCATGTGCTGTAAAGTAATCGAATATTTTTAACATTGTAGCCGTATTCATCTCCTGCACGGGCAAGATCTGGAAATGATCGACAAAGCCAGGCAAAAGCTTACGCATTACATCTAATTGCTCAGGAGTTACTTCACTTATCATCTGCAATTGTTTTTGCCGGATAAATGAGGTTAGAAAAGCAGCTACAGAATCTTCGGGTCCTTCTCCACCAGTCAGAGCCAGCATCACAAAATTCTCAATCCAGACAATACCATTTGCATGTACCAGATCACTGACCAGTTCTTCACAGTTTTCCTGCCATTCACCCAGATATTTTGCTTTGGCAGTAATACGGGCAGGAGTTGTACGCCAGAATGAATGACGCTCGAAATCTTCCTGTGACTTCTCCTGCTGATGTATTTTTCGAATAGCTTCATGGATAATTGTACTTTTACCAACACCTGAATTACCCACAAGCAGAACATTGTTTTTTCCTGTCAACAGAAAAGAAATCAGCTTATCAACAAATTCTCCCCTCTCCCAAGCCGCATCCAGGACTAACCTGGTACTTTTTCTGGCATAAGGAAGTCTCTCAGCTACACTGTTCAGCATCTGGAGATGTGAGAAATCATCTGCCTTAGTTTTGGGCTGTTCGACCCTAGGTACTTTCACAGTAACACTCTCCAACCATGGAGCAGAACTTTGCAATAAACTATAGATTTTGCCAGGATCCATGTTGTGAAGTACATCTTTGGCAAAGTGCTCTATGAGTTTATCCAGATCTTTTTCAGAATAGAAATAAAAACTTTTATCAAGCAATGGTAGAAAGCACTCGAAAAACCCCTGTTCATTGCCTCCATATACAGCATAAACCGGAAACTCAATAGATTCTTTTACAGGATAAATTCGCTGTTTTTCCTGGTAGTGAGGACGTATAATAAGTTTGAGTGTTTTAATCCTTGGTTGCAGAATCTCTGGTTCGTAGTATGCTCCCCGCTGAAGTTGCTTTTCAATATATTCAGAAAAATCACCTGTAAGGCCACGAATATCATCAGACACCAGTTGTTTATCCAGGCCTATAATCTGCCCCAGTATGGTATTTTCATCTATTCGACGACACAGTAATGGAAACTCCAGTATTTTCATAAAATGTAGTAGCGCATCCGCTAAAAGATAATTGAAACAAAATCAGCAATAAATCTTTCATATATATATGTTCTCTTTACTCATCCTGAGTAATGGTATTGGCATAAAACAACCATTTGAGTTCCTGATAAGTCAGGTCTTTATTATGAACAATACCAGACCTTAAATCCGTAATGAGTGTACGTTTGATTTTACCATCTCCCAGCACGTATAGGCGTACAATGTGACTTACAGATTGTTCATCACTATCAACAGGAGATTTCCTTCCTTTTTCAATCTCATAAATGAGGGTATTTATATCTGAGCCAGTCTCAACTGGATACACAGAAACTTCCACCGGAACAGAGGTTTCATGAGAAGAAAAAAACATGTGAAATCCAACTTCCTGCTGAAACAGATGGTATACACCTGTAGCATGAATATGTAGGTAGATATAGCCTTTTTCCTGCTTTACTTTTGTAGTAAGTCCAAATACTGTCCTATACATCTTCTCCATATATTCTATCTCATTACTTCCTGAGTTTCCAACGGCAGACGCTATACGAAGTAAAATCTGCCCAGGTCGTTGCTCTACATAACAAGTAAGGTTGAAATCAAGCCATGCTATGTCCTGTGACAGATAGAAGTACAAAGCATTCGTTTCGTTTACTATTCGAGCAGCAGATTCATGAATCTCATTAAAGTAATCTGATATTTCCAGCTGACTATACAATTCTGTCAAGAATACTTTCCCTTCGCCATTCCAACCATAGTTACGTATTCTTTTTACTCCCGAAACACTCTTTAAAGGAAGAACCGTCTTTGCAATATTCATTTTCTTACCAGCCTGATACTCCCAAAGAATATTCGTAAGCTTTGCTTCTATCTCTGTTAACGATTCCTTAAAATACATCAGTTGGGAAGCTTCCTTGTTCGTTTCCGTTGAATATACCAGACTACTATTCTCCTGATCCATTTCCAGCAACTCTTCTTTAATATCCTCTACAGTTTCCAACAATTCAGCAAACAAATCAAATGTAATTTCAAGATTTTCCAGGTTAGGCAGTTCCGATGTTTCGTTTCTTGGTATATGTTCCAACAGAGTAAGATGTGGCATAAACTGACCATCCCGGTGAAACAAACTAAAAATAACAGGTTTGTCAGGGGCAATCAGTACCAGCTTATCGGCAATCAATACGGTGAGTTCTTTCTCAATCTGACGTTTTAGTGCTCTCCCTCCCATTTCCGGATCAAATCCTTTTTGAGCAATCGCTTCCAGTACTTCCGGTGAAACATTTAAAATGGTATGACGACGCAGAAAACCATGCCGTTTAAGTAGTTCTTTGATCTGAAGCCAGGCAATAAGCCCAATGTGTTGAGAGGTAAGCTTTTGAAAAAAGACAATTCTGTCAATCCGATTGATGAATTCCGGTCGGAAGAAATCACGCACGGCCTTTTCATATGTCCGCGTTGTGATATCCTCTCTACGTTGCAGATTGATTTCTTTTCCAACACGTTCGGCACCCAGATTAGACGTCATGATAATAACAGTATTACAAAAGCTGACAGTCCGTCCCAAGGCATCTGTCAGACGCCCTTCACCTAATATCTGCAACAACAGGTTGTGTACATCCGGATGTGCTTTCTCAATTTCGTCAAATAGAAGAACACAAAAGGAGTTGTAACGAATTTTAGTAGTAAGTTGGCCTTCTGGATTGGTAAAATCGCCTACCAATCGGTTTACAGCGTCATCATCGATGAATTCATTCATATCAAAACGAACCAGGCTTTCATCGTGTGTGAATAAATATCTAGCCAGAATTTTCGCTGCCTGTGTCTTGCCTACCCCTGTGGGTCCAATAAACAAAAACGCTCCAAACGGACGCTCAGGATTATTCAGTTGTGCTTTGATTACATTCAAAACATCTGTAAGGCAATCTACAGCTTCCGGTTGCCCGATAAGGCGTTCAGCCAGATAATCAGCAAATTCAGTACGACCAATACGAATATCCTGATTTGCCAATCTTTCATTCAAATGTGTCTGACTACTAAATTCGCTTATGATCGTCTGTACATCAATCTCTTTTTTAGCATATTTAGTTGCCAATTGATGCAAACTTTCCGCTACTACTCCAACCAGACCTCTGGAAATATGAAAGCGTTTCTGAAGTTCGATTAATCTAACTAAAGCCAGATTGCTGATTCCAAACTGATGTTCCTGTTCAAGCTGATTACGAAGCTTGCTTATAATCTTCAATCCTGTGGTCTCATCTGGTTCATACAAACGAATAACCTTAAATAAATCCGTAAACCCACGATCAATTTCACTGACAACTGCCCACTCTTCGGGAGTAGCCTCCAGAATGACCTGCAATCTCCGTCCCTGAAGATAAGGTTTTAAGACATCGCTTAACGTCATGCTGTTCTGAGATGACTTCCCAATCCGGAACAAGGACACAATATTTGTAAAATATAGTTTATCCTGACGAGGATTCTTTTCGAGCGGATGCATAACAAAGCGAATGATTGCTTCAAAGCGTCGTTGCCAGGCCCCTACAATACTCATCCCTGCAATAATTCGGGAAGGATCTACATTCCACACATTATCTAGTTTAGATAATTGCTTGTCGGCATGTTCTTCCACATGTCGGTATACTACTTCATGCAGAATCGTTGTTTTTCCTACTTTACGATCTCCTATCAGTACAACAGGGATATTCTCCCGGTTATAGAGTAAAGTTTTCAGCTGTTCCACTATCAAATCTGAAAAATATGCTCTGCTGAGTTGTGTAGGATACCAGTCATTGAGATCGTGTCCTACGCGTACAATTTCCCGTCTGCCATCAAATGATATTTCACTACGAAAAAACTGTTGAAACAGGTTGTTAGTATCTCCAAGGATTTTTTCTCCAGGCACAAACATGTGCAGATCCAATGTTGTACAAAACTCACCTTTGCCTGATGCAAATCCATCCAGTATAAACTCTTCATCTTTCTTCTTTGTATACTTGCGAGCATAGATCTGGACTTGTTGTATTACTTCTTCGACCACATCAGATCTGCGTGCATTGGGTTTTCTGGAAATAAACTGATAATTTCCAAAAGCTGGCAATAATACTACTGTATACTCTCCTTGTATAAACCAAGCAACAGACAACTTTCCATTAAAAAAGCGTTGCCCATAATTAAAATCAAAATCTATGGATTCAAACTTGAATTCCGGATTAAACAACAGCCATAACAACTCATCCGAGTTATCCCGCTCAACTCTATATTGTGAAAATTCCTTTCGGATAAGCTGAGTAAGTTTGCGAATAGCATTCTCATACCGTTCATCAGCTGCATACCATTCCGAATGAAACAGCGGACGAATAATGTATTGCTCTTTTTTATGTTGAACCCAGATAGGTATTTCAAAATGAATATTGGCCATATAAAATTTGCAAAACTGGAGAGTACAAGAAAATGTCTTTACAACAGATAACTGTCAATAGCTGTATTAAACTGATGTTGCAGAACTTTACTTAAAGACTGTTCATATTGGTTTGTACTTGTAAGTAAATCATAGGTAGTATCCTGTAATCCCTTGGGTGTATACTGACGGCGGGCTTTATGACCTTCAAAAAAGTTTTTCCGATGAATACCTCCAGGAGTCTTAAACTTATCAAAAGGTTGGGTAGAGACAATTACCTGATATTTTCGTATTTCACCTGCAGCAGTTGTCACATTATGTCCTCCAGTTTCACTTTTAAAAAACAGAAAAGGCAAGTTCCCTGTTACTTCCAACTCAACGCCAACCAAAGCATAGTTATCATCTATTGGCTTATCATACGAAAATCGCAGGTATACTAACGGTTGCTTTTTAAGATCCGCATACAAGTTATAAGGCCTAAACCGTTGCCAGGTTTCGCCTGTGAATACAATTTCCTGATTATTGTGCCAGATCTGGAAAGCATTGACTATATATCCCCTCTCCATACTCAGGTTCCTGTAGATATCAGCCAGTTGCATTACACTCCCTGAATGTCCATAAATGCCAATAATGCATTTCATAAACTCAGGATTTTCCTGTCGTACCAGCTTTATTTTCAAATTCTGAAATTGGGTTTTCCATGATTTAAAAAGCCGATACAATTCCGGAGTTTTTCCTTCAATCCCATTCAATAAAAGGAAATTCTCGCTTTCAATAGACTGTATCTGCTGAGTAATCAAATCAAAATCATCCCTGATTGTCATCAGTTCATGATACACTTTACTTTGTACATCATCCTGCCAGAACTTCTGCTCCTGTCTTTTGTCTTTTAGTTTTGCCAGTTTCCGATTCAACTGATCAAGACGACTAATAAAGTGTGCATAATAACTACCATTACGAATAGTAATGGCATTTCGTCGTTGTTTAGTAACTTCATTTGTAAATTCAATAATGGTAAGTTCTGAATTTTCCTCAACTACCTGCTCAATGAGTTGTGTTTCATTTCTTCGATTGATCCGAAAATGAGGTTCGTTTTCTTTCAGATCTATTGTAATGTCCAGAGGCACATGAAACTCATATGTATTCAGGTGACCAGAAAGCGGAATTACAATCTTGTCCTGAATGGTTCGTTGCAGAAAACGTGCTCCGTATGCCCAGTTGTAACCTTCTCTACCCAAATAGTCCAGTATATCTTTGGCTATATCGATCACAAGGTTACGACCATTGATACCCTCTCGTTTTTTCAGAATGGATATCTCTCGATCTACAATATGTCGGATTACAGATCTCTCCAAAGGAGCAAATGCCAGTATCCGATCCAGGCGATTGAATAATTCAGGCCGGAAGAAATTCTGTACTTCATTCTGAAAATGAGATATAGCAGTGTCTTTCTGAGCTTTGGTTTCTATAAAACCAACCGTCCCAACCTGATAACTGCGAGCCCCAATATTAGAGGTCAGAATAATAATTGTACTACAAAAATCTGCCACCCGACCTTTTGAATCTGTTAGTCGACCCTCTCCAAGAATCTGCAATAACAGATCGTAGAAAGAGGGATGTACTTTTTCAAGTTCGTCAAACAACAATACAGAAAAAGGCTCACGTCTAACAGCTGCTGTCAGCAAGCCCTCACCCGAGGCATATAGATCACCTGTAAGTCGTAACACGGATAGATAATCTGCATATTCACTCATATCAAAGCGAATCATTTTCTGGCGATTGCCAAACACAAATTCTGCCAACACCTTTGCCATTTCTGTCTTTCCTACACCTGTGGGTCCAACAAATAATAGTGAAGCCAATGGTTTGCCTCTTCGTATTACAGCTGCTTTGATGGAAATCAAGACATCCAGCACTGTCTGAATGGCATCTTCCTGACCATAAATGTTCTTATAAAAAAATTGGCTCATGGCGTCAATATCCAACGGAATATCCGGATTTATCATGAATTCAGGCATACCGGTCTCCTGACAAAAACGGGCATAAATATCTGATTTGGATACGGTTGAATACTTTTCGTTTTCTGAAAGTAATGCTTCCAGAAAACGAATGGTTTTTCCTGGCAATCCGGAATATGGGCTATACCACTGCTGTAAACGCAAAATTTCTTTTGTAGCAATTTCTTCAACAGTGATATTCTTGGATTGACTTGCCAGTGCAACTTTCTGCAATACAATCTGTTGGATTACATGACCAGGCATCTCTTCAATTTTTACTTGTGCAAATAGTGCAGTATAACCAGGAGACTTTAACTCAATTTGAGTTATCTGTTCAGGCGTACATTCACTAATCACAGTAATTTCCCCTCTGGCAATATAATCGCGCAGATAATCTGCAAACGACATACTGTTTCCAACATACTGACCAACCTCAAATAATTCAGCCAGATTACTAATATATAGAAGGTCACCTTTGGCCCTCAGTTCATTACACATATATGCCAGGTATTCTTCCCAGCTCCCCAAGGAGGTAAGCCGATGAAGCAGTTGTGCCGCGGAAATTTCCCAGACAGCTACATTCCCCAATCCATGGTGATTTCTTTTTCCAAAAAATTCGCGAATCAATGTAGTTTTGCCTTTTCCTGAATTGCCTACCACTACAACACTATTTCTCAAATAGCCACTTAGTAGAGACGCTAATTGGTCATACTCTTTTGTTAATCCTACCAACGTGACAATATCTGAACCTATTTTTTGTGCAACTTCCGGTAAAATCTGCTGCTTACCAGCCTCTGCCATTTTTTCCAGTTCTGCCAAGGTATAGAATGTCAGGTCAACTGGCACACGATGGACCTTTACCTCACTAAACCACTGGGTGGTTATTAATGTAGCAACAGACTGAAGACGCTTCTTTCGTATAAATTCTAACCGTATATTCTCCGAAAGATTTATAAAAAGTTCATCAAGCGTTTTTCCTACAGACTCAATACTCAGTAAGGGAACAAATCCAATAAATTGTAGACTTTCATTCTGAAAATAAAAAATATCAAATAGAAGCTCAAGCTCTGGGAACAACTGATCCATAGAGGCATCCAGCTTCACATTCAACCTATCCTGTATCAGATCCTCATTACTAAAATAGCTTAGAATCTGATCGTAAAGCCCCTTCTTAAGCACGTTCTCCTGAAACGCCTTGGCAACCTGTTTGGCTAGTTGTTGTGGTGAGGTATTAAATCGGACAACTCCTGGCAGATGCAGTGGGAATAACATTCTATTGCCAGATTGATGCAGAGATTCACCAATAAGTAAATGTAATGGAAGAATTTTCATTCATTAAAAGTAAATAGACGACAGCAAGATAAATCTTTTCCTAAAATCTACTAAATCTATACTCTCAATCCATGTTACTTTTCTATTGGTCACCTATAGTAATACAAACCTTACAATGAACATATATTATATACCATTAAGTATATTTACCATTTCCTCAAATAGCACGCCCATTATAAAAAAATACAGATTTTATAAAATTCATTAAGCTACACGAACTTTATCCAAAATGTATTTGTACTAATAAGAAATACCAATAGGTATTTTTGAAAACACAATTGCACTAAAAATTATTATTTAAGCAATAAAACACCATGTATTAAAATAGATAATAAACCAATCAGTATAACAATTCAAATAGTCTTTCCCTTAACAAAATGAAAACATCTAACAATACAATCCTTATTACTGGTGGAAGTGCTGGTATTGGATTTGAAATCGCCAAACAATTTGTATCAAAGTCAAACAAAGTAATTATTACAGGTAGAGATGAAAATAGACTAAAATATGCAGCTGAACAATTGCCTGGCGTTATACCTATTGTAAGCGATATCAGCAATGAAGAGGATGTAGAAAACCTCGTCTCGAAGTTATATAGTGAATATCCTCAGTTGAACATCGTAATTAACAATGCAGGCAAAGCTTATCTACATAATCTTTCTGAAAATACTCAATCATTTGATTATGCCCAAGCAGAAATCCTTACCAATTATCTATCTATCATACGACTGAACGAAAAATTATTGCCAATATTAAAAAACCAACCAGAATCAGCAATTGTACAAGTCTCTTCTGTAGTAGCATTCGTCCCCAACCATAAATTGAGTACCTATTCAGCAAGCAAAGCTGCTTTGCATTCCTATTCTCAATCAATACGGATTTCACTCGAAAATACTTCAGTTAAAGTATATGAGCTTATGCCTCCCCTAGTAAATACTGATTTTTCAAAAGAGATAGGTGGTGAGAATGGGATTTCTCCACAAGCTGTAGCGGAAGAACTCATTCATTCTCTAAAGAATGATATATATGAAATTCATGTTGGCCAAACCGCATATATTTACGATTTAAGCAAATCCTCTCCTGCAGATGCCTTATTAGCTATGAATGGCCGATAAAATATAAGCAACAAGTTTATAGTTATAAACGAATAACCCAAATAAAGGAACAGCCTGAAGAACCATACTTCAGGCTGTTTCTTTATCCAGGGACCTTAACGCCCAAACTTGTGCGAGCTAAACAAAGAAAAAAAAGACATTATGTCATTAAAAAAAGACATAAAAGACGCAATATAAGACTTTTTGTCATTAAAATATTTCCCAAACTGTTAAAAATTATCATTTTTTCTGGTTGGTACATAAGTTGAATAACTCATAGCGTACCTGATTACAAAAGGTACACAAAACGAAAAACATTCAACTAAATAACTTAAAACTAGTAAAACTATGGCACTCGTTAGATTCAACCAACCATCCAGTGTTTTCCCTTACAGAAACCTTTTGAACGAATTATTAAATGATTTCAACACTTCTGTAGGACAAGATTATCGCTCAAACATTCCAGCTGTAAACGTTCATGAAAATGAAACAGGATACACATTGGAAGTAGCGGCACCTGGACAACAAAAAGAAAATTTCAATATCAATTTGGATGGTCGTGTATTGACAATTTCTTCTGAGCAAAAAGAAGAAAAGAAAGAAGAAAACGGAAAATGGACACGTAAAGAATTCAACTATTCTTCTTTCAAAAGATCTTTCACTTTACCAGAAAATGTGAACGCAGAAAATATCGAAGCTACATATGAAAATGGTGTTCTGGTAGTAGTCGTACCAAAGGCAGAAGAAGTAAAACCTAAATCTATTGCTATTAAATAATCAAGCTTTGCTTCCAGTCAAAACCTTATGAAGATAATCTTCATAAGGTTTTTCTATGTTAAGACTCGGATAGTTTAAATAGCATTAATTACCACTTGTCACAATTGCAATCATTTAAGACAACATATAGCATAGTTTTTTAGTTAATTTTTATAATAATTGCAATTGAAACCCAATCACAAAACCTTAGTTCTAAATAATTGTTAAGCTTAGTTAAATTGTGTTAAAAAACACTGACAACGCAATCCGACACGCATGAAATTTGTTATTATAGCAGCAAAAAACATTATTTAACAAAACTCAAATAGTCTAAAAATCCCGAAGTATGAAAAAGTTGTTGAGTGCAGAATATGCAAAAATCTTTGTTGCTGCCATACTTGGCAGCATGTTAACATTGGGCGGTTTTGCCTGCTTTAATCGTGGAGAAAACAAACCTGTATTTATTGAGAAAGCAGCTGATTTCTATCATAATGCATCTGTTGTTTCTGGTAATGAAAATCCACAGGGAGACTTTTCGGCAGCAGCAGAAGCGGTTGTTCCTGCGGTTGTAAACATCCGTTCTACTGTTGGTAGTCAGGTAGCTTCTCGTGGAGAGAGAGAAGATCAGGAAGGTATGGATCCATTTGAACAATTCTTTGGCCGCCGTTTCCGTGATTTCGAAATGCGTCCACAAGGACCTCAAAAAGCATCTGGTTCTGGCGTAATTATCAGTTCAGACGGTTACATTGTAACAAACAACCACGTAGTTGAAAATGCAGATGAACTGGAGGTTTTCCTGAGTGACAAACGTTCCTTCAAAGCGAAAGTGATTGGTACAGATCCAAATACAGATCTTGCACTTATTAAAATCTCTGCAAACAACCTTCCTAAACTAGCCTTTGCCAACTCTGACAATGTTAAGATCGGCTCATGGGCAATGGCGGTTGGATTCCCATTACAACTGGAATCTACTGTAACAGCAGGTATTGTGAGTGCAAAAGGTCGTAGCATTGGTATCTTACAAGGAGATGCGGCAAACCGTGTTCCTGTAGAATCTTTCATTCAGACTGACGCAGCTATTAACCCTGGTAACAGTGGTGGGGCTCTGGTTAATCTGAACGGAGACCTTATTGGTATCAACACAGCTATTGCCTCTCCTACAGGTAGCTATGCTGGTTATGGATTTGCTATTCCAGCTAACCTGGTAAGTAAGGTAGTAGAAGATATCCTGAAATATGGTTCTGTACAACAAGCTTACTTAGGAGTAGTACTGGGTCAGGTAGACAAAGAAGCTATTGAGAAAAATGGTCTGAAGGTTCAATCTGGTGTATTCCTTGATAGCTTGATTGCAGGTGGTTCTGCGGCTTCATCTGGTCTGAAAGAAAATGATGTGATTCTTAAAATTGATGAGAGTTCAATCGGAACTATTGCTGATATCAAAGAAAAGATTGCTCGTCATCGTCCTGGAGATGTGATCAATGTTTTAGTTAACCGCAAAGGTAGTGAGACCGCTGTAAAGGTTACATTGAAAGGTCTATCCAATAACGCAGCAATCGTAAAAAGAGAGCGTAGTGAAGCTGTGGAATCTCTTGGAGTTGAATTTGCCAATTTATCAGCAGAGGATAAGAAGAAGGCAGGAGTTGAATTTGGTGTAAAAGTTTCTTCCATTTATACTGGTAAACTTCGTGAAGCAGGTGTTCGTCCAGGTTTTATTATTATGAAAGTGAACAATCAGCCTGTTAAAAATGTAGATGAACTATTAAAAGCTATTAACCAGTCAGATGATATGGTCAATCTGATGGGAAAATATCCGAATAGTTCACAAAAGCTTATTTATGGATTTGAAAAATAATCCGAATTTTATTTGTAATTTTAAAGCCTCTGCTGGAAACAACAGAGGCTTTGTTTTTAGAATCCATACTTCTATGAAAAGTTTTTCCAAAAGACAAATAAAGCTGCTACTGGTATTAGGGCCTTCATTTGTATTCCTGTTTATTTATTTTTTAGTCAGTGTTCTTTTTGTCAATACAACTGACCGTCATATGCTTACAACAAACAGAGAATTAAAACAGTATAAGCCAGGAATGTATCATCGCTTTATCAATGTATTACATGAGAAAATGTTATTTGTAGAAGATAAAAAACCAAAGCATCCTAAACATCATATTTCTCATTCAACAGAAAGCGATTCAAGCAAAATCCATGTATCAAAACATGTAGCCCATTAATACTTTTATCTCATTCAACTGCAGCAAGTTCCTCCTTTTTGGCTCTTGTCAAAGCTTTTACAACCAGTTCATAAGAATGGTCAATCCATTCCTGCAATAACTGGTCTTTCACTGATCCGTCAGCTATAATTGTATTCCAGTGTTTTTTATTCATATGATATCCGGGTAATACACAACTATGTTGTTCCCGTAATTCTATTGCCTTTTCAGGATCACATTTGATATTAAAAGATAAAGGTTGGCTATCAAATCCAGTTAAAGCAAATACCTTATCCATTACTTTAAACACCAGAGTACCTTCACCAAAAGGTAAAGACTCGGTCACTCCTTTTTTAGAAAGACAATACTCACGAAAAGACTCAAGATTCATAACCTGAAAATTACAGAAGAAGGACAGCCAAGACTAAAGATCTATCTGTTACAGAAACTTTTTAACAATCATAAAGATTAAGCCCAACAAAAACATGATCATAGAAATCTTGTTAATACCATGCATCATGCGAAGATTAAAGTTTGGGCGATTATTTGGATCTTTCTTACGAAACCAGTAAGATACCACAGGGCTTAGATCCAGCAAATGCTTTAAACGACTCATATCACAAAAGGATTGGGAAGGAGAAATGAATATATACTACTTGGTAAACCTGCTCCTACACTAAATGGTTCAGAAAATCAATACCCGAATGAACACAAAAAGTGTTCAATATGCAATAATTATCTTTAAAATAGACCTATACTTCTATCCATGTAGTATTTCCTGAGGTACAGATTTAAACTCAAAATCTGCTGTGGATGTTAGTTTGTAAAAACGTGTGAGTAAAAGCAAGGCAGAAGTAGTTAACCCCAGAAAAAGGCCGTACCAAACTCCCTGGATATCCAGTTTCAAGACAAAAGCAAATACATATGCCATAGGTAATCCAACAATCCAGTAGGCAACCAATGTGATATAAGTTGGAATATTTACATCTGAAATTCCACGTAGTATACCTAATCCTGTTACCTGAAGTCCATCAGAAAGCTGGAAGAATCCTGCAATGATAACCAACGAAGTAGTGATGGTCATCAATGCCACATCATCTGTATACAATGAAGTTAGGAAACGAGCCAGTACCAAAAAAGTCAGACAGGCTGTACCCATAAATAAAATAACTAGAAATACAGTAATAGCTCCTGCACGGATAATTTTATGCCGGTCCCGAAGTCCAACAGCCTGCCCTACTCTGATTGCACCTGCTGAGGATAATCCGGCTGCCACCATATACGTAACAGATGCCATATTGAGTGCAATACTATGTGCAGCCTGTTGCAATGTACCTAACCAACCCGCAAAAAAAGTAGCAGATGAAAAAGCAGCTATTTCGAAAAACAACTGTAATCCACCCGGTAATCCTAAGCGTATCAGTTTGACCAGTAAGGGTATCAACGAATTTTCAGACTGTACCGAGATAAAGGGTTTAAAAATGTTATCCTTTACAATATATACACCAAGTCCTATAGCCATAACAGTTCTGGAGATTATGGTTGTAATCCCAGCCCCATTCAAGCCCATGGCTGGTACTCCCAGTTTACCATTAATAAACACCCAGTTCAGAAAAATGTCCAGTACTGTTCCCAATAGGGTAATAATCATAGTAACCCGTGTAAAGGAAAGTCCATCTGTGAACTGACGCAAAGCAGCATATACCATCAAAGGAATGGCAGAAAACGCTACATAGAAACTGTAGTCTGTAGCTAATGCCTGTACATCTGGCTTTTGATTGAACAATTCAAAATGTTGTGATACAAGAAGGAATAGTCCAGCCACAACAATTCCCCAGAAGAAACCCACATATAATCCAGATAATAGGATACGTCTGCATTCAGCATAATTACCCTGGGCTTTTGCGGTAGCCGTCTGTGGGCCTACTACCATTAATGAACCAATCCCTATAATTGAAATAAGCCAGAACACGGAGTTGGCAAATCCTGAAGCAGCAACCGGGGAAGCTCCCAATCGTCCAACCTGAATAGTATCCCCTACTCCCATCAATACATTCCCTAATTGTCCTATAATAATGGGTACTCCTAAATAGATTGTTTCTTTAAGTTCTTTACGGTAAGTAGTCAAATTCATAGTTTATAGCTTTATTCTAAAAGAAAAAAACCTCCAATCAGGAGGTTTTTGCTCTTTGGTTATTGGCATCTCGCAATAATCGGTTGGCAAAAATAAATTCCTGCAATTCCGGTGACGTAGTATCTGTAATAGTCTGACTGGTTCCCTGCCAGAGTTTTCGACCCCGATGGATATACAAAATATACTCCCCAATAGTCATTACCGAATTCATATCATGTGTTACCACAATGGTCGTTATCTTGTACTCGTCCGTTATCTCACCTATCAGTTCATCGATCTTTATGGCAGTGAGAGGGTCCAAACCGGAATTGGGTTCATCACAAAATAAATATTTTGGATTTAAGACAATAGCTCTTGCAATCCCTACACGCTTCTGCATACCTCCACTAATTTCCGAAGGCATACGTTTATTCACATTTTCCAGCCCTACCCGCTTCAGACAAAAATTGACCCGCTCCAGCTTTTCTTCTCTGGACATTGAGGTAAGCATATCCAGCGGAAACATCACATTGCCTTCCACATCTTTTGAGTCAAACAAAGCATTGCCCTGAAATAACATGCCTATCTCTCTTCGAATTTCCCGCTTGGTATCATCATCTCCACTGATAAAATCCCGTCCATCATACAACACTTTCCCTTTGTCTGGCTGAATAAGTCCCACAATACATTTGAGTAATACAGATTTTCCATGACCACTTTGTCCGATAATCAGACTTGTATTACTATCATCAAACCGGGCATTAATACCATCTAGTACAACTTTATCCCCAAATGTCTTGGATACATCAACAACTTCAATCATTTATCTTTAAAGTATAGTTTTGAATAACCTCATAAAAATATTTTCTCAAACCTGCTTATAATAGTAATTGAGCAAGCAGATAATCTGCCAGCAGAACAGCAATACAGCTATTAGTCACAGCCTTAGTACTGGACTGTCCAACTTCCAATGCACCACCTCTGGTATAATAACCTTGAAAAGCAGAAATAGAAGAAATCAGAAAGGCAAATACAAATGATTTGACTAAAGAAAAACGTACGTTACCCGGATTAAAATCTGATCGGATACCATAAATATAGTCTGACTTAGTAACTAATCCGGATAAAGTGCTGGATAGATAACCCCCATAGATGGAAAGAAAAGAAGCCAGTATTACCAACATTGGGAATGTGATCAACGCAGCAATAATTTTTGGTAAAACCAGATAACTGGCCGAATTAATTCCCATTACCTCTAAGGCATCAATCTGTTCGGTAATACGCATGGTACCTAAACCACCAGCGATGTTGGAGCCAACTTTTCCACATAAAACTATACATATAACGGTGGAGGCCAATTCCAGAATAGTAGTATCCCGAACTAGTACTCCCACAATGGTAAGAGGAATCAATGGACTTACCAGATTGTATACTGTTTGCAATGCAGTTACTGCCCCTATAAATGTGGAAACAATTACCACAATAAAAATGGAATCAATTCCAATCAACATACACTCATCCAGTATTCGGGAAACATATACTCCGAATTTTTCACGATTCCTAAACATGGAAGCAATAAACAAACAATACTTACCAAATTGAGAGAGAAGATACATAACTACCTGTTTCTTGAAATAATAAAAATGATTGATACGTAAAATTGAAAAAATTACTCTGATGAAAATACCTCAAGAGTTAAATTAGTTACTTATACTTTACCTTCCGGCAACTAAAGTACAATTTTTACCCTTTATTTTGTTCCTGGTTCTGCTTTATAAAATGCAAGAGCAAAGGAATAAAGAGAAAATAAGAAAACCAAAGCATAACTGAACCACTACAACAACGGATTATGCATTTTTATATTCTATCTTTGGGGTACTGATCCTAAAATAGGTATATTCTTACTTTATGAATAGATTATTAATTGTAACAGGGGGCACAAAAGGTATTGGAAAAGCCATTGTTTGGAAGTTTGCAGCCAATGGTTTTGATATAATTACATGTGCACGTACAAAAAAAGATTTGTTATCCTTACAACAAGAGTTTGAATCTACTTTTACGCAAAGTGAATTATTCTGGCAATGTGCAGATTTGTCAAAAAAGGAACAGGTTCTACAATTTGCAGACTTTATTAACTGGTTAAACCGTCCTGTGGATGTACTGGTTAATAACAGTGGCTTTTTTGTACCGGGACAAGTTTACAATGAACCAGAAGGAGCCTTGGAATCTCAGATAGATGCCAATCTTTACTCTGCCTATTATCTGAGCAGAGCCTTACTTCCGTCAATGATCAAACGACAGGACGGACATATTTTCACTATGTGCTCTATCGCCAGTATCATTGCTTACCCCAATGGAGGTTCCTACAGCATCAGTAAGTTTGCGTTGTATGGCATGACCAAAGTATTACGTGAAGAATTAAAAGATAAAGGGATACGCGTTACAGCAGTACTACCAGGAGCCACTCTTACAGCCAGTTGGGAAGGAACTACACTCCCACCAGATCGATTTATGAAATCCGAAGATGTGGCAGAAGCAATATATAGCACTCATTGCCTGTCTAAAAATACGGTAGTGGAAGAAATAGTACTTCGCCCTCAACTGGGAGATATTAATTAAGTTCTGAACATTTTGAATGGTAAACTCGTTTTACAAAAGTATCTGCACTTACACAAAACCTATGTATTTTTGTGTGACTATTTTCAATAATCTATGACATCACAGCAAAATCATATCATACTTAATCCTTCGTATTGCGAATCATTGACAGAATATAAACGTCGCAAAACTATCACTGTCAATATTGGAGATGTGCCAATGGGTAGCGATTATCCTATTCGTGTACAATCTATGACTACTATTGATACAATGGATACAATGGGTTCTGTAGAACAGACGATACGAATGATTGAATCTGGTTGTGAATATGTCCGGATTACAGCACCCAGTATTAAAGAGGCAGAAAATCTAGGTAATATACGACGTGAACTTCGTTTGCGTGGATACACAGTGCCTTTAGTTGCAGATATTCACTTTACACCCAATGCTGCGGAATTAGCCGCCCGACTGGTAGAAAAGGTACGTATCAATCCCGGAAATTATGCAGATAAGAAACGGTTTGAAACCATAGAGTATACAGATGTCACCTATCAGGCAGAACTGGAACGTATACGGGAGAAGTTTATCCCACTGGTGAAAATCTGTAAAGAATATGGTACAGCTATGCGGATTGGCACCAACCATGGCTCATTATCTGACAGAATTTTGAGCAGATATGGTGATACACCGCTGGGTATGGTAGAATCAGCACTGGAGTTCTTGCGTATTTGTGAAGATATGAATTACTACAATATTGTCATATCCATGAAAGCTTCCAATACACAAGTGATGGTTCAGGCTTACCGACTACTAGTTCAGAAACTGGCAGAAGAAGGACTTAAGCCCTATCCTTTACACTTGGGTGTAACAGAAGCCGGAGAAGCTGAAGATGGACGTATTAAGTCTGCAGTGGGCATTGGCACCTTACTGGAAGATGGTTTAGGTGATACGGTTCGTGTTTCTCTTACAGAAGCACCAGAATTAGAAGCCCCAGTAGCGCAGGCTCTTATTGACAGATATACACGTAGGGCCGAGAATGCAAAACCGATCAAACCAATTACAATTAATCATACTGAAACTCTTCTTAACCCTTATCAGTATTTTCGCAGGCATACACATGAAGTAGTAAATTTTGGCGGACAAAATGTACCACGTGTCATTGCAGACTTTTCTCAGGTTTCCGATGTTCAGATGGAGGATTTGAAATCAATTGGACACTTTTATCTTCCATTGCTCGACAAATGGAAAATGAATGATCTGGGAGCTGACTATATATATGCAGGCAAACAACCTATTCCATTTATGGTTGCCAATGGTTCCCGTCAGATTTTAGATGCAACCACCTGGCAAGCTATAGATGATAAACTAAATACGTATCCTCTTTTTAATGGATTGGACTATCTTCAGGCTACAGAAAAACATCCGGAGCTTAACTTTGTGACGTTGACGTACAAGGAGTGGCAGCCTGAGTTTATTCAATTACTGAAATCAGATACGACTATAGTGTTGTGGATTAAGACTGAGAATGCTCATGCAATGGCTGCCTTACGTCGACTCTTTTTCTTTTTACTGGAAGAAAAAATAACCTGTCCTGTAGTACTTAGAAGAGACTATCAGGAAAATGAAGAAAACACATTATTATACGCGTCCACAGATGCAGGCGGATTACTGATTGATGGTTTGGGAGATGGGATTTTATTGGGTACAGAGAAAGCCCATCAGGCTTCCAAAGAAGATCTCTTAAAGAAGCTTTCGTTTTTGAACCAGACTGCCTTCGGCATTTTACAGGCAGCTCGTACTCGGATGAGTAAAACTGAATATATCTCCTGTCCAAGTTGTGGTCGTACATTGTTTGACTTACAGGATGTAACTGCCATGATCCGAAAAAGAACGGATCACCTGAAAGGCATAAAAATTGGCATTATGGGTTGTATTGTTAATGGACCAGGAGAAATGGCGGATGCAGATTATGGATATGTGGGATCAGGAGTTGGAAAAATCACCTTATATAGAGGCCAAAACGTGGTGAAGAAGAATGTTCCGTCTGATAAAGCGTTGGATGAACTAATTGAACTTATACGTGAAGATGGACGATGGAACGAAGTAGAAGCTATTGAAGCTTAGCATTTCTCTAAGCAATTTTTATTTAATTACTATTTAGTTTGTTGCCCTAAAAAAATTGTCACCACTTACATCATGCAAACCGCTTTAACCTTCCTCAATCAGCTTAAAGACAACAATACACGTGAATGGTTTCAGGAACATAAAGATGAATATGAACAAAGCCGTTCTGTATTTATTCAATTGGTGAAAGAAATCCTGACAGCTATGGCACCTTTTGAACCTGAACTATCAGAACTGGACGCCAAAAGCTGTGTATTCCGAATCTATCGGGATGTACGGTTCTCAAAAGATAAAAGCCCTTATAAAACCCACTACGGTGCATGGATTGCCAATGCTAATAAAAGTCTGGTTTGGCCTGGATATTATATACATATTCAACCAGGTGAATCTTTTCTGGCAGGAGGACTCTGGATGCCCCCAGCCGATCAACTAAAAAAAATTCGTCAGGAAATAGACTATAATGGGCATAAGCTTCATGAGATTATAGATAATGCAACTTTTCAAAAATTCTTCAAAGACTTCTCTGAAGAGGAAAAATTAAAAACATCACCCAAAGGATATCCCTCCGATCATCCTGATATTGAATGGCTTAAACTAAAAAGTTTTACTGTTTCATGTAGGATTACGGATGCAGAACTCAATAAAAAAACATTCAAGGATAGTTGTGTTGAGGTATTTCAGGCAATAAAACCTTTAAATGATTTTCTAAAAACTGCCATTGTATAATTAATTTCCCCGATTTTTACCAATAAGGATTTTAGCTGGTTGTTTGCTCAGATTAAATTACAGAAATGTAATTTTTTCCTGAAAACTATAGCGACAAATGTGTAACAAAATGAAGAACCGACACGTTTTTATTTTGTACCTTTAAAAAGTCATATACCACGTTACACACACGTCTTATAAACCATCCTTTTCTTTGTAGATTAACTAGCTATTATCCAAATTGAATCCTTATTTATCACTCATTCGCACAGCATGGAGCTATGCGCGTCAGGAACGGAAACGTTTTCTTGTTATTTATGCGTTGTTTATCTTATCTAACCTACTCAACGCCCTGAATCCAATCTTTTTTGGTTGGTTTGTGAATAAAATCCAACATGACAAAGCACGTGTGTTAGAATATGCAGGCTTTTATGCCGCTGTGTATATTGGGATAAAGCTCCTTCAATGGTCGCTTCATGGACCTGCACGTGTTATGGAACGGCAACTGGCGTTTAGCTTAAGTCGGAACTTTCTACAGGAAATGTATCATCAGGTACTTCATTTACCTATCAAATGGCATCAGGATCACCATAGTGGATCAACTATCAATCGTATTCGCAAGGCATACGAAGCACTTAAAAACTTCTTTGATGGGGGTTTTCAATACCTGAATGCACTTTCCAAATTCGTATTTTCGTTTGCAGCAATGCTCTATTTCTCACCCATATTTGGAGGAATTGGCGTAGCACTGGGTATCATTACAGTATGGATTATTTTCAAATTTGATAAGCCGTTCATTAAAACGCTGGAAGAAGTAAACGAAAAAGAGCATGTAGTCTCGTCTACCCTGTTTGACAGTTTATCCAATATTATTACAGTGATTACTTTGCGACTGGAGAAAAGCATGGAAGACGGATTAATGAGCAAAGTAAAAGATCTTCTTCCTCCTCTTCGCCGGAATGTAATTATCAATGAATGGAAATGGTTTTCAGCAGATACATTGGTTGCTGTCACCTATGCTATTATTACAGTTGGCTATGTCTATCAAAACTGGACTCCAGGCGAAGTATTTTATGTAGGCGGCCTTGTAACTCTTCTTGGGTATGTGAATCAGTTCACCAGTGTTTTTCATGATGTTGCATACCAATATACTCAGGTAATACAATACAATACTGACGTTCAGACAGCAAAAGATATCAGTGTTACGTATTTAAACCAACACCGTCCGGAAGCCCAGGTAGCAATGCCTGATTACTGGCACACGATAGATATTTCTAATCTGAATTTCACGCATCAGGAGAATGTAATTCAAAAGGGGCAAAAGCCACCACAGAAACTACAGAATATCAATCTGACGATACGACGTGGTCAACGTATTGCATTCATTGGGGAAAGTGGAAGTGGTAAAAGTACGTTACTCAAAGTATTGCGTGGGCTGTATGAGCCGGAGCCAGGCTTTGAGGTTTCCATTAATGGAGATATTCAAAACGAATGGGGAACATTAACGAATACAATGACCTTATTCCCTCAGGAACCTGAAATATTTGAAAATACCATTGAATATAATATCACTCTGGGATTGCCATTCAGTAAAGAGGAAGTATGGCAAGTTTGTGAAGGAGCACATTTTGCATCAGTCGCTAAAAACCTTCCAAATGGCCTGGAATCACAAATTCAGGAAAAAGGTGTCAATATTTCGGGTGGACAAAAACAAAGACTGGCATTGGCCCGAGGTATTCTGGCAGCACAAAGCAGTCACATTGTATTACTGGATGAACCGACAAGTAGCATTGATCCAAGAACAGAAGTAAAGATTTATGAAAATCTGTTCAAAGAATTTTCAGATAAAGCAGTAATATCCTCTCTGCACCGTCTGCATTTATTACGCTATTTTGACTACATCTATGTTCTGCAAAACGGATCCATTGTAGATGAAGGATCATTTGACAAATTGTATACAAGTAGTCATGTATTTCAGGAAATGTGGCGTCATCAGGAGAGCCATGTAGCTACCACTGCTATGGCGTAGGTGCTTTCTGTTATTATTTGAGTTTGAGGTACAATGTACCTCAAACTTTTACCTGATTAGTCAAAGGAAGCTTTTGCTCATACTCATGAATATTCTGCAAAGTTGTCTCTGCAATATTATGCATCGCATTTTGCGTAAAAAAAGCCTGGTGCCCGGTAATAAGTACATTAGGAAATGTCAATAATCTCATAAAAACATCGTCTTTAATCACCTTTTCTGATAAGTCTTCAAAAAACAGATCTGCCTCTTCCTCATATACGTCAAGACCCATATACCCAATTTGTTCATTTTTTAGCCCCCGAATGGCTGCTTTCGCATCAATTAACGCACCCCGCCCTGTATTGATAATCATGACGCCTTTCTTCATTTGACTAATTGTCTCTTTATTGATGATATGATGCGTTTGTGGAGTTAAGGGGCAATGCAGAGAAATAATATCTGAAGTCCGCAAAAGCTCTTGCAGGGAAACATACTCCACTCCTATTTGTTTAGCCTCTTTGTCTTCTGCAATGTCATATCCCAATACTCTACATCCAAATCCTTTGAGTATCTGTGCGGTAATGAATCCAATCTTCCCGAGTCCTATCATACCCACAGTTTTTCCATGTAGATCAAAACCCATCAGACCATCCAATGAAAAATTACCTTCCTTCACTCTGTTATATGCCCTATGTGTTTTGCGATTAAGTGTCAATATCAACGCAATGGTGTGTTCAGCAACTGAATAAGGAGAATAAGCTGGCACCCGAACTACCTGTATACCTTCTTCTCTACATGCAGACAAATCTACATTATTATACCCTGCACAGCGTAAAGCAATTAATTGTATACCATTTTGTGCAAGAACTTTAATAACCTTGGCATCTGCTTTGTCATTTACAAAAATACAAACAACATCTGCTCCTTTGGCCAGATTAGCTGTATGAACGTTTAATGGGATATCCAGATAGTTCAAGCTATACTGGTGGGAATGATTGGCCTCCTCAAAAAACGATTTCTCATAAGGCTTTGCACTAAAAAAAGCAACTTTCATGGATGTAACGTATTAAATAGTAAAAAACGGTTATGGGCTCTAACATTAGTAAGAAAAGCTGATAATCAACCCATTGCAAATTATAAAAACTTTCCATTACCCTTACCTCCTCTTCTATGACTGAAATCAGTCCAGGTCCAAATTTTTCTCATTACTTCTAATTATTTTACAATACATCCTAGTTAAAGCACAAATAATATTTTTATATTACCCCCTTATATACACCTAACACTCTTGTCTCATTCACTTAGCTTTTCAGATAAGCTGAGTACCATTATACTTAAACCCTGTTAATAAAATATGTATATTCTTGCTATAGACCAGGGCACAACCAGTTCGCGTGCCATTGCTTTTGACCAGGCTGGAAACATAGTTCACATTGCACAAAAAGAATTCAAACAATACTTTCCTCAACCTGGTTGGGTCGAACATGACGCTAATGAAATTTGGACTTCAGTTGGTTCTGTCATAGGGGAATTGCTTTCGAAATTAACAGCCAAAAAGATAGCAGCTATAGGCATTACCAATCAACGGGAAACTACCCTTTTGTGGGATAAGAATACAGGAGAGCCAGTATATCATGCCATTGTATGGCAATCCAGACAAACTGTTAGTATTTGTGAAGAGTGGAAACAAAAAGGATATTCAGACGCTGTACGTCAAAAGACAGGTTTACTAATAGATGCCTATTTTTCGGCCAGTAAAATCCGGTGGATTCTTGACAATGTACCTGGAGCAAAAGCCAAGGCAGAAAATGGAGAACTATTATTTGGAACAATTGATACATGGCTAGTATGGAAAATGACGCGTGGAAAATCCCATGTCACCGACTACACCAATGCATCCCGAACAATGTTGTATAATATCCATACCCTCCAATGGGATCAAGAGTTATTGAATCTATTTGGAATTCCTGAATCTATATTACCTGAAGTCCGATCTTGCTCAGAGGTATATGGCTACACAACGGCGGCTTTTGGAGGAGAAGAAGTTCCAATAGCAGGTATTGCGGGAGATCAGCAGGCAGCGTTATTCGGGCAAGCCTGTTTTGAAGCAGGAATGGCTAAAAATACCTATGGAACAGGATGTTTTATGCTAATGAATACAGGAACAAAGGCAGTTTCTTCTCAAAATGGCCTGCTCACAACCATTGCATGGGGAATTGGAGGAAAAACTGAATATGCGCTGGAAGGAAGTATTTTTGTGGCTGGCTCTGCCATACAATGGTTGCGGGATGGTTTGCGGATATTGCAAAAGTCTACCGATAGTGAAAAACAAGCATACTCACTTGCCAGCAATGACGGTGTTTATGTTGTACCTGCTTTTGTCGGCCTAGGTACACCCTATTGGGATAGTGACGCCCGTGGTGCTATTTTTGGATTGACCCGAGGTACACAACGTGAACATCTGGTACGTGCAACATTAGAAGCAATAGCCTATCAAACCAAAGATGTTCTCAATGCTATGCAACAAGACTCCGGTATTGAATTAAAAAATCTCCGCGTAGATGGAGGAGCAGTAGCCAATAACTTCCTCATGCAATTTCAAAGTGACCTCCTGGGTGTACCCGTTGTTCGTCCAGTAGTGAATGAAACTACTGCCCTCGGAGCGGCTTATCTGGCAGGTTTAGCAACTGGTTACTGGAAAGATAGGAATGAAATAGCCCAACGTTGGCAGGCTCAGAACACATTCACACCACAAATGCCAATTACAGAAACAACCAAGCTCTATAAAGGCTGGCAAAAAGCAGTAGAAGCAGCTCGTCTGTTTAAATAGAAAAAGTAAGAGAAAGCCTGTTACTTTTCCTATTTAAACAGGCTTTATTTCAATCCTTTCTGAATCCAGGCTGCAATTTCCATCAACCAGGCAACTCCTAAATGAATAGCTACCCCACCCCATATATTACGACTATACAATGCAATAACTCCTAATATATACCCGCCAAAAATAGCTCCGATAGTTTCCCCTAACGGTTTACCAAAATGCAAAAACGCATAGGTAACAACCATAGGTAAAATTGCTTCCTTCCCAATAATTACTGCAATACCAATCACCAGAAAACCTCTGAAAATTAACTCTGTCATCACAAATGCAGAGCCATAAGCTAGTTCATAAATAAATGCAAGTATACCTTTGGGTAAACCCAACTGTTCATCTGGTAATGGAGATCTATAGGTAGGATAGGTTGCCAGAAAGTCCGGTTGAAAAGAGGCCCAGATAATGGGAGGTATCATTATCAACCACATAATAAAATAAGGTTTCAAATCAACCTTATGAAAAGTGAGGCCATAGAAAGTTTCCGGCCGAGGACGGTAATACGCATAAAACAGAACCAATGGAATCAGTGTGCATATCAATGGAGCTAATTCATGTGCCAGTTTGTAATTCCAATAATATAAGCTGCTATCCAATTTACTCACATATGAACCAATAGAATACGAAAATTCAGGTTCTATGCTAAGAACAAGCATTCCAAATAAACTATATACCCAAAAGTTTTTATCCAGAGACTTTTCAGATAACTGTCCGGTTATTCGTAAAATTCCAATAGTACCATAATAGGAAAAGCTGTACAAAAGAAAATACCATAAGTAACGTTGTGGTCTTCCCACATAACTGTCAATTATACTGTCTTCTAAATCCACATAATAATTAAACGAAACACTCACTATCAGAAACAAGGTAACTAATCCATATGTTTTTAGCGTAAAATCCCGACGAATATGTGTAAGAAGATAATGTATAATTTTCTTCATAAGAAAAAACTACTATGGATTTAAAAACAGTGGCTTTAATGGATTGTATTGCCAGATTGTATATACAGTAGGAGTTTTGCCCGAAAAGTAATCATTTTCTTTGGAAGAAATCTCAAACAATATATCTGCCAAGTATAACCGATAGATTATTAAATAGAAATATTTTTTTAACAATATTGATTAAAATGTGAAATATTTTTACTTTTCAAAGACAAAATAAGGTAAAACTAATTAGTATATCTTCTATTGGTTTACTGGTTTAATTACTTTTCTATTCATACGTTTATCTCCCTTCCATTTACTCATGAAAAAAAATAGAACAGATCACTCAAACAGCCGACGAAAGTTTTTGAAAAATTCTGCATTAGCAGCATCTTCATTTATGATTGTACCCAGGCATGTATTAGGAAAAGGATTTATTCCTCCATCCGATAAATTAAATATTGCCGGGATTGGTGTAGGGGGTATGGGGGCTGCTAATTTGCGCAATCTGGCACCTACCGAAAATATTGTAGCATTATGTGATGTAGATGATGCGTATGCAGCCAAAACATACGAAACCTACCCTAATGCTAAACGTCATAAGGATTATCGCAAAATGCTGGAGCAGCAAAAAGATATAGATGCAGTAGTAATTGCCACTCCAGACCACTTACATGCAGTTCAAACAGTAGCAGCAATGAAGGCCGGAAAGCATGTGTATGTGCAGAAACCATTAACATACACATTGCATGAAGCACGCGAACTTGCCAAATTAGCTAAGGCAATGCCCAAAATTGTTACCCAGATGGGAAACCAAGGTCACTCCAATGACGATGCACGCTTAATTAATGAGATTATTGCTGCAGATATGATTGGTAAAGTTACAGAAGTTCATGTATGGACCAACCGACCTATCTGGCCACAAGGTATTGCATTCCCTACAGATGCTCCTGCCACTCCTCTTACATTGGATTGGGATCTGTTTTTAGGACCAGCTCAACCACGAACCTACAATCCAGCCTACCATCCATTCAAATGGAGAGGATGGGTTGATTATGGTGTTGGCGCATTAGGTGATATGGGAGCTCACCTGATAGATCACCCGGTATGGGCACTAGGGTTGGGAGCACCCACACATGTAGAAGCCTCTTCTTCTCAGTTTAATGGACAAACCTATCCGGTAGCCTCTATTGTATATTATGATTTTGCAGCCAGAGGTAAAATGCCAGCAGTTCGTTTGACCTGGTATGATGGTGGACTGTTGCCAGAAAGACCGAAAGAACTTTTACCTGAAGAAAAGATAGATCGTGGAGGAGGTGTACTTTATATAGGGAGCAAGGGAAAACTTATGCATGATACCTATGGAAGTAAGCCACGTCTGCTGCCAACTACAAAAATGCAGGATTTTAAAGCCCCCAAACAACTCTTTCCACGAGTAGGAATGAGTCATGAGCGAAACTGGGCTGAGGCTTGTAAAGGAAATGGCAAGGCTAATTGTCCGTTTGATTATGCAGGTCCACTTACTGAAACTATGTTATTGGGAGTAATGGCTTTACGCATGCCAGGACAAAAACTGACATGGGATTCTGCCAATATGCAGTTTCCAGGAACACCAGATTTAAATCAATATGTAACGAGAACATATCGTTCTGGTTTCGAACTATAAACCAATACGTTATATATTTCCAGATGAAAAGCCTCTTTTCCAAAGAGGCTTTTTTTGTTTACCAAATTTCGGATTTACTACCAATAAAAGAAATTAAAAGAAGTGTTCAGTATACACTTTTATGAATATTTATTACATTAGCATTATATTGGACTAATCTATACTTTTAAATTATCTGGTAAATATTATCCACTTCTACCTCTGACATTGCGTTATGTCTTTGCCAAGACTTTATCAGCTGGGCGTGCTATCTGTGTTTACACTGATTTGCTGTGCCTTTATACCCACAGATCAACAGGAAACACATCCAATCATGCTGGATAATATTCACTATTTTGTGAATGATCCTAAAGCAGCCAAAGATTTTTTTGTCAAGCACTTTCAGGCAAAGCCATTGGCAAGACCAGACAAAAATCCCCTTTCGTTTATCGACTATCTTGAAGTAAGACCAGAACAAGCCTCTATAGCTATTTCACCTCGTGGGCCTTATCAGGGTATGTATATGCAGGAAGATCCTATCCGCTGGAAACGAACATCAGTAAAAGTCTCAGCAAAAACACCACCTACTTATGGTGTACATTGGCTTGCCTTACGTACAGAAAGTATTAAATATTCACTGAAGTCACTGGAAGCACAAGGTATAAAAGTCATATCTACAGAAGTCGATATTCCGGGAGAATCCTCCAAAGCTGCAATGATATGGGGGCCAGAATACACCCGTATTGTTATTATACAACGTAATCGGGAGCGATCACAGGAAACTTTATATGGTATTGACCATGTGATGTTGTTGGTTGAGAATCTGGAAAAAAATATAAACTTTTTCAAGGATGTGTATAATGGCGAAATTTTAAAGAGAAACAATCTTTATTGCAAAATGAAAGTTGGAGATCATATTCTCATTATGGCAGTTCCGGAAGCATTAAATATTCCGTCAAGCACAGTTCATAGAATGGATACTATGCAGTTCAGGCCAGGAATAGAACAGATAGGATTTCTATACAAAGACCCTCAACCTGCATATCAGTCTGCAGCTATCAAAGGTTATGAATTTAACCTACGTCCTTCCCGGTTAATTTATCGTAATAAGCCTACTCCTTATATAACAGCTATTACACATTCGCCTGAAGGAATCTATTGTGAGATGTATGCTGAAGACGGAAGAGAAGGACCTCGCACTGTTTATATTAATCAACCTTCAGAAACAATGAGTGGCAATAAAAAAGACAAATGAGTCCATTTGCCTTTTATTTGACCAAAGGTTTTACACGAATAGCAAATGCATTAGCCGGATTAACTTTGAGAAGCTGATCTATTTCACCTTGTGTAAAACCATTTTGTGCCATCAGGGGAAGCAATTTTTTGTGAATGGTAGTAAATGGTCGAAACTCTCCTCCTTTTGGCTCTCCAGGGTGATACCATCCGGCATCGTGTGAAACCAATGTTCTGTGCCATAGTTGTTTTTCTTTCATAAAGAGTAGCAATTGCAGATACTCATCCACATTCTGGTCACTTAATCCATCCAGACTCACCCACGCTCCTTCATTCACGGCTTCTACATACTTTTCTTTTTCAGGTTCAGATTGTGCATGTACCCAGATAAATGCCTGTGGATGTACCCCCTCATTCCGTAATATTTCCATCTGCTCAAAAGCGGGTATGGCAGGTCCTGTATGAGAAGCGATAACCATTCCTGTTTTTAAATGTGTCCGTGCCGCAGCTTGTACCAACTTCTGATGGATAGGTGATAAGGGTTCTGGGTCTACTCCTATCTTTATAAAACCAGGTTTAATTCCTGTATCATCAATTCCCCGTTTAAATTCTCTCACCCATCGGCTTGCCAGTTGGTCTGCACTTTCTGTAAATGCAAAAGCTGGCAGAAATTTATTCTGTCTGGCACCATAATATCCTGTATTGGTGATAATCTGTATTCCTGTTGCCTGTGAGACTAACTTTAACAAAAGAGGATCTCTTCCCAAATAAGCGGGTGTACAGTCTACAATAGTCTGACACCCCAAAGCTTTTACTTCCTGCAAATAAGGTAACACTTTCTTTAAAACCTGATCCCTGTACCACCGATTTGGATTATACTTATCTGCTCCTATAAAATCTACCAGGATATGCTCATGAATGAGTGATACACCCATAAAAGATGCCTCTTTGCTGGTTGTCACACACTGAATTCTGGGAGGTATCCGTTGGAAGGAGAGAGCAGTAGATGGAGTAATTAGTAATCCACTAAGGACTCCAGAAGAAACTCGTATAAACTCGCGTCGGGTCACCGTTTTCATAGAATTAGAGTTATAGTGAGTTTGGAAAAATGTAAGTTTTCGGTTCTGATTCAAGTTACGTATTTTTACTTAACCAGCACAATATTTTCCGCTCCTTTTGACTGATAACCAGCATAGTTATGTCATTAAATCTAAGCCTTATCAATTTACTTATTTTATTCGGTGCTATACAGGGATTGTTAGTAAGTATTATTTTGTTTTTTTCAAAAGACGAAAACAGATTAAAAAGCATATCGTTGGGAATATTTGTAGCGGTGCTTGTATACAACGGTTTTGAAACATTCAACTGGAGTTCAGGTATAAATTCTTACTTTTTTGCCCTTTTTCCTTTCACACTGATATTTGCTCTTGGTCCCAGCTTGTATCTGTATGTTTATGCAATCTTTTATCCTCAACAAAAAATACCACAACCTATTATCTGGTATTATGCTCCTGTACTGATACAATTTGGCCTCCGTTGTCTTCTCATACTCTATTTTATTTTGGAGAAGTCACAATTGATTTACCCAAGTATTTCTGCTCAGAAAATTGATCATTGGCAGGCAACTGTCGCAGAACCTTTAAGTGTAGTACTATTCTGGATATACCTTTTATATACGGTCAAACTAATTCGCCAGAAAGATTCTTCTAATTTATTACCTACTGCATATCAATGGATAAAACTGTTGGTTTTAACAATGTTTGTATTAGGTACTGTTTGGATAGCAACGGTGATCTCACCATTTGTATGGCCAACCTTCAATGATAACCATTATTATCCTTCAGAAGTCTTACTAGTCATTCTCATTTATTGGATCAGTTTTGCAGGGTATCATCGTACCCAAATGGTGTATGTAGAAACCGTCAAAGCAGGTTCCTCTTCTCTGGACACATTAACACCTGATGAAATTGCTGTTTGTGTACAAAAAATGCAGGAAGCTATGGAAAGCGAAAAACTTTATCTCGACCCAGATCTCACCGTAGCAAAATTAGCAGATCATATTTCCCTAAATTCAAGACAAGTTTCATCTATTCTCAATCAACATTTACAGAAAGGCTTTAGTGAGTTTGTAAATGAGTATCGTGTTAATGAAGTTAAACAACGCCTGTTGGCTAGCGAAAATCAACACATGACTATTTCAGGAATCGCCCTGGATTGTGGATTTAGCTCTCAGGCAACGTTTCAACGTGTTTTCAAACTTTTGACGCAAATGACACCTAAGGAGTTTATACAATCTGAAAGCAGAAAAGTTAAAAATTAACTCTCAAAACCAGTTTTGAGAAGATTTGAAAAGAGAGTTTCTATTGTTTCGCTCAAAAAAACGAATGAAAAAAGCTCTCTTATTCTTGCTCTTGTTTCTGGCCGCTTCATGCCCTTGTATTTCTCAAAATACATTTTCATTTACGTTCCAAACTACGGAACATAGAGTTGATTCTATTTTTTCTGACTGGAATAAATCAGATTGCCCTGGTGGTTCGGTTGCAGTAGTTTTAGAAGGAAAGGTGCTATTACTCAAAGGATATGGTATGGCAAATATCCAACGGCATCTTCCCAATACACCTCAAACCACATTTAATGTAGCCTCTGTAGCCAAACAGTTTACCGCCATGTGTATAGCTCTGTTGGAAGAAGAAGGTAAACTCTCTTTTGACGATGATATTCGCAAATTCTTTCCTGAATTTAAGTTGAAAGAGAAAGTGACTGTCAGACATTTGCTCACACATACGAGTGGTTTACGGGAAGCATATGTACTGGCGGTTTTATCAGGCAAAATAAATCTGAAAGGAAACATTCGAAAAAAATACAATACTACAGCTAACATGCTTTCTCTGATGTCAAATCAACAGGATCTGAATTTTAAGCCTGGCGATGAACATGCCTATACTAATATAAACTATGTATTACTGGGTGAGATTGTACACAGGATTAGTGGAATGTCATTACGATTATTTGCAGATCAGTATATTTTCAAACCTCTTCAGATGAATCATACGTTCTTTAATGATGTAGTATCTGGCGAACCATCCACACGAGCTGTTCCCTATCAACCCAGACGTAAACATCCGACAAAATTCAAGCGAAAATCACCTATAGATGGGGGTATAGTAGGTGATCACAATCTAATCACGACAGTTGATGATCTGATCTTATGGAATGAAAACTTTTGGCATAATCAACTAGGCCAAAAAGATCCAACTCTTATATCAACCATGCAAACTCCTTACATACTCAATAATGGCGATACCATTCATTATGCATTTGGATTAAATATCCATTCGTATCACAATAATACTGCAATTGGCCATGGAGGTGATGATTACAGATATACATCTTCGCTGGTACGTTTTCCAGACAAACACCTAAGCATTATTTGCCTGGCAAATAGTTCCCGTTATGATGATACAGAAAGAAAAGCCTTTGCTCTGGCAGATCTGATGCTCAACATCCAATCTCAACCTACAGATACAGTTAGAAAACCTTATCAATTTCTTTCTATCGATAAAAACTTCTTTAAAGATAAACTCAGTAACTATGAAGGCATCAGTAAGAAAAATCGCTATCGATTCAGACAGATTCTGATAAAAGATGAAAAAGTATATCTGGCATTCAGACCCAATAAGTCCCTACACGAATTAATGGCTATTGGAAATAATCATTTTGTGGCAAAAGTTGGAGATCCTGATTTGTACCTTCAAATCTGGTTCTCTCATTTGGAAAATGGAGAAGTCTTACTCCACCAAAAATTCAAAAATGATACTACCCACTTTCGAATGAATCCCTCTCCTATTCTGCAAACGGCTGAACTAAGGAAATATACAGGTAGCTACACCAATAAAGAGACACATAGCCGAATGAAGGTAAAAGTCAAAAAGCAAAATTTGATCGTCACCTTTAAGGGTATTATTCACATCAAAACCATTCCCATTGGAACACATACTTTTTATGCACCTGATAACCAAGCAATCTTTCAGTTTGGAGGAAAAGAAAAAGATCGAATAGATCATTTTGTTATAGGTGCTGACGATTTTCGAAATGTCCGGTTTGAAAAATAAATTTCTTGTTTAGAGGCATTACCATTCCTGTCAACAAGTAAGAAAACTATCCAGAGGCAGCATATAACAACTGCCTCTGAATCAAACTATTTTTCAGCCAGTTCTATATCGTCCAGATTGTCAAAGCGGGCAATAACTCCCCATCCATAAAAGCTATTGGCAACACCAATAAGCAATTCATTGTCACCAGCCTTTAGAGGTAAAGTGAAAGATGTATTCTCAATAGAGCATCTGCCAAAGGGAGGTTTCATCAGGATGGCGCCATACAGATTTTTATCTACATATACCGGATTGCCATTCAACATTACCCAAACTTCATCACTGAAGCCCATTCTCACTTGCCGAATCAGATCTGACTTTGCCTTAATGGTAGTTTTTAACCATACATATCTTCTAGAGTCACTCTTTCCATACATACGGGTCAGATTTACTAAACCCTGTCTTTCGGATTGTATAGATTCCCAGGAGGTCTCTTTTGTAGGAAATGCCTTTACATTAAGTAATTCCCTTCCCATTGGAAGAGAATCAGGTTTTGTAACGGCCCAGGAACGAATATATCGGGAATCATGATTGGTCAGATCAATACCTTCTGTAGTTGATAACCCTTCAATTTGTCCAGGCTTTACAACAAGGTTGGCATAAACAGCGGGGCCTTCAAAGGCAATAGCTCCCTGTTTGGTATTTCCTTCCAGACGAGGTATTTCAAGTGTAGAGTGAGCATTGTTATTTACATACACTCTCATTTGTAACTCTGAAACGACCAGTTTAATGTGATTCCACTCTTTGTCTTTGATCAAGGCTGGGGCCTGAAAAAGAGGTAGCATATCCCACATGTTTACTCCCCCAATAATTGGTGCATATTGTATAGCATCTATTGCTTTGGGGTTATTGACTCTTTGTGCCCGTAAGTATACAAATTCAGATTCCATAGCATTCTGCCATCGGAAATATACACCCACAAAGGTGGATTCGGTTTGCTCGACATCAAACTCAATAGTTCCGTCTGAGAATATAAAGTCTTTCAATACAACAGGTCCGGATTTAGGCAGTAACTTCATGCCTTGCACATTTTTATAGGTCATAAACTCTGCCTTCTGAGGTGCAAACTCCCAGCGATCTGCCTGCATAGGTATAGTGATGACCTTGCTCTGTGTTAAAGCCCCTGAACGTGATTTACTCTTAGATTGGGCAAATAAAACCATTGACGTCAAACACAAGCTTAGAAATAAATATATAGCTTTCATATAAGTAGTAGTTTGGAGATTGAGATTTTCGGATTCAACAACGTAAAAATTCTGCTTTCATTCGTTTATAGAAGAAAGCAGAAAAAATCATTTTACAGTAAAACCCACCTGTGCATTTTCCCATTTCAGTGATACAAGTCCCTGATTGGAAACAGTGAAGGTCATTCTCTCAGTGAAGCTTTTGGATTTTTTTACTGGCACATTTACTCTCAATACATCTTCTTCCTGTTTATAGCTAAAAGCACCCCATTTAATAGTTTTATTAAAAATGATCGTCCACTCTTTTTCATTTGGAATGGTAAACAAGGCATACTTTCCTTTAGCCAGAGGTTTGCCTTCTATGGTTACATCATCCGAGAATTCAATAGAAGTAGTCTCATTGGCACCTGTACGCCATACCTGCCCATAAGGAACCAGCTTACCCCAGACATCCCGGTTTTTCACTGCAGGTTGACTGTACTGAATGGTAATGGTTTTATTTCCAGCCTTTCCGCTTGCAGTAGCTGGGGGACTCTCACGTGGCTTGTCATTTTGAGCAAATGCATCCATAGTGATAAAGCTTAACATAAACAGGATGGCACTCAGTGTGTGTTTTCTTAATTGGGTTGTCATGTGTGATTAGATTTAAATGAAACATGGTGCAAAGGTTCCATATATGGGCCAAATGCGCCATTCACCACTTTTCCAAATTGGTGCAAGTTGGTGCAAGCATAAAAATAGTATCTTTGATAAGGCAAAACCCTTACAACAATGCAATCGGAAGATGTTCTTATTGAAAAGTGTAAACACCTGATTGAGGAAAAGACAGGCTGGGGAAATAGTGAGTCCTGGAAAAATCAGGATTTTACAGAACTAAGTGAAAAGATTTATGAAGAGACAAAAATAAACCTCAGTCCTACCACATTGAAACGTGTGTGGGGAAAGGTAAAATATGAGAGTTTACCTAATCTAAGCACGCTTAATACACTGGCTAGCTTTGTAGGGTATGAAAACTGGAGAGAGTTTAAGCTAAAAAGTATACAGGAAGAACAACCTCGTATTACTGTTCCTCAAACTGAAGTGGTATCCCAACAGATAAACCCACCCAAAACAGAACCACGTTTTCAGACAAAGAGCATTGGGGTATTCAGTCTGATTTTGCTACTGACAGGTGCAGGCTGGCTTACTATCCAAACGTTTTCCAAAGCAGACATAAAAAAAGAAGACCAATCTTCGACCCCATTCTCCTTTACTAGTAAACCTGTTACCAAAGGCATTCCAAATTCTGTAGTCTTTACCTATGATGCTACTGCGGCTACTACTGATTCGGTATTTATTCAGCAATCCTGGGACCCTAAACGACGGGTTCAGGTTCCAAAAAACAAACATCAATATACTTCCATTTATTATTATCCTGGATTCTTTAAAGCAAAACTTGTAGTAGGAGATCGAATTGTTAAAGAACATGACTTGCTTATTCCATCAGATGGTTGGATTGTAACTGTTCAACAGGAACCTGTTCCTGTCTATTTCTCAGAACAGGAAACGAGAAAGAATGGTACACTTGGATTGTCGCCTGTACAGATCGAGGCTAAACACATACCGATGCAACCTCAACCTCCTTTTGTCATATTTCGGAATGTTCGCGACTTTAAAGGAATACTTAATGACAATTTCATTTTTGAAACAGAAGTAAAAAGCAACTACAACCAGGGCTCAGCGATTTGTCAGTTCTCACAGATTATGTTGTTACTGGAAAATGATATGATGAGTATACCGTTAAGTAACCTAGGTTGTGTATCAGATTTGAATATGTCGGTAGGCGATAAGTTTATGGAAGGCAAAACGACTGATTTGTCAGGATTTGGAAGTGATATGAGTCATTGGACAAAAGTCAGAGTGGAATCCAGGAACAAAAAAGTACAATTTTGCATCAATGGTAAAAAAGCACTGGAAACTTCATTCTCTAATGCCGCCACTCGGATTGTTGGGATTCATTATGGTTTTCAGGGAACGGGGTCAATACGTTATACCAAACTTCAAAGATTGAATGGAGAGGTCGTATATGAAGAAAATTTTCAGACTCAGACAGCTATGTAATCTATCTAAGTCTGAAAGGTAGTTTGCAGGACTTACAATATTTTAATGCGTATATTTCGGTATTCTACTTTGTGTTCATGATCCTGGAAAGCTATTTTTCCTTTAGCGTGAGGAGTAGCGTAAGGCCATTTAGTAAACTTACTCACAGCTAATTGTTTCTTCCATTCAGGTCCTCCATACTCGTATTCCACTACTTTCTCTCCGTTCAGCCAATGTTCTACATGGTTTTTATTTACAATAATCACTGCTTCGTTCCATTCACCAGGTGCTTTGGCTTTGAAAGCTGATGGAGCCTGCATATCATAGTTAGCTCCTGACTTTTGCTTATCTGTTATATGAATCTCTTTTCCGTTTTCCATATAAGGCGGATAGCCATTGTCATCAATAATCTGATATTCAGGGCCTGACTCATAGGTACTTTTATACTTCTTGTCTTCAAGTACCTTGTAGATTACTCCGCTATTTCCTTTAGGCTCTACATTCCAGTCAAAACGAAGTTCAAAGTTTTCATATTCATCATTACTGGTCAAATCAGCTCCTGTATTACCCGGACACACCAATATACCTCCTTCTGCTTTCCAGCCAATTACACTGTCTCCTTTCAGATAGCTATGCCATCCGGCGGTGGACTGTCCATCAAATAACAATTTAAAACCCTGACTTTCTTCTTCACTGGTAAGTTTATTTAAAGAAGCTGTTTCAGTCAGTACTGCTGTAGTATCATTAGTCGCTACAGAAGCAGTATCAGTTGTGTTTTCATCATGCTTAGTGGAAGAGTTGCAGGCTGATAACCATACACTTCCTGTTACGGCAAATGCCAGTAAAAATTTAGCATTCATGGATTGTACAGAAGGTTTGAGATGAATAAGTGAAACAAAACACCTATAGTAAAAGGTGAGGTACACAATGTTACAGAATTTCAACTCAAAAAAGCAATGAGTCACACCAAAACTTTCTGATCTTATGTTTTTTACTATGAGCAAGATAGAAAACGAGGAAGATGTCTATATAAATGTGCTTCTGCTAAATATAGCTTTTTGTATATTTGACCAATTCTTCTTGATCTTATGGAAGGATACAACATCATAGAAATACGTAAAACAAGCCATTAATGAATACATTATATATAAAAAATATGGTCTGCAACCGTTGCAAAATGGTTGTACAACAGGTCCTCCAGGAAGAAGGCTTGCATCCAATAGATATTCAACTGGGAGAAGTACAGATACAGGAAGAATTAGCGGTCAATCAAGCTCAGTCACTCAGAGAAAAATTGGAAGAAGTGGGATTTGAACTACTGGATGACAAAAAACAAAAAATGATCGAACGTATCAAAACAGTAATTATTACCCTAATTCACTCAGAAAATGATAATCTGCAAAAAGTAAATCACTCCGATTATATAGCTGAACAGCTTAATCGTGACTATGGCTATCTAAGCAGTCTTTTCTCAGAAGTAGAAGGTATTACGATTGAAAAATACATTATCAATCAGAAAATAGAAAAGGTAAAAGAACTACTCATGTATGATGAACTGTCATTGAGTGAAATAGCAGACCAGCTTCATTATAGTAGTGTCCAACATCTTTCCAACCAATTCAAAAAAGTGACCGGATTGACACCAAGTCATTTCAAGCAGTTGAAAGAAAAGAAACGGAAGTCTCTGGATCAGGTATAAACCACATCCATACAAATGTATAAGAATACAACACTGATGCCTCATATTTATGTATATGAGGCATTCTCTTTCACTTCAAAAGTGGCAGTGCTTTCTAATAAAAAATCTTCTTTTCGGGTAATTAATAAAGTCCAATTTTCAATCAAAAGACAGATTTACTTAACCTATCTATCACACTACTCAAGTTTTCTGTTGAGTTATTAGCCAGTAATACCAGTGCTCTTTTCTTCTCTTTTGAGAAAAGAATGAAACTGGTAAACCCTCCTGTTCCTCCATCATGCACATATACTGGCTGGTCATTAATGGTCAGTTCAAACCAGGATAATCCTACTTTTGTGTTATCCAAAGTAGATGAATAGTATTTTCATCAGGCAGTTGATGTGCCTTTTTATTGCTGTGTCCATACCGATAAATAAATGTACTGTCATTGCGAAAGATTCCAATCACAAATCCTCCGGTACTGGATGCAGAAGCATATTTTTCGACTGCGCTATGAACTGTCTGGTCAAGTGAAGAAGTCAGTGGATTGTTGGTCACAATTGGTTGGGTAGCATCTTCTTTACAACCCAGACAGCTGGCAAGGAGTAGAATACTCATCAGATAAGCTTTCATAGTTACTTGTTTTGAATGAATGAAACAATTGAGTGAATGAGATACTATTGATCACTCAAAAGAAGATCCATATTCTTTCATTTCCAGCCTTTAAATCCCCTTTTTAGCTGAAATGATATTTCTTCAACCATGAAATGCTATTTCCGTTTTTATCCATTTCCTAAATTCTGCTGCTTTAGTTCGGCTCACAAAGATTTCTCCTGATACTCCACTACCTTCTTTAAGCACTACTTTTATTTTTCCATATGTATCAGAATGAATTGATTTTACCAAGATACGAGAAAGAATCAATTGCCTATTAGCCCGAAAGAAATTGCCAGTTTTCGATGCTTCTTCCAGATAATCCAATGAACAATCCACAATCAATTTCTTTCCTTCTGTAGTTACTACCCAACAAATTCCATCTGTAACAAACGCCCCCATAACTTCTGATATATTAAGAATTAATTCTTTCTTACCTGATTTTATCAATAGTCGGCTACTCTCAGGTGTTGGTAAAGGCACATTTCTTTCCTCCTCAATCGGTTTCTCTGCCAATGGCATAGCGAAGCTTTGTTGTTGGTGGAAGCGATAAAAGTAAAGGCTTACATAAATAAAATTGAGCATACACAGCAAAATAGCAATAACAGGTAAATCAATTCTATAAAAGTAAATCCATAGATTGGGATCATGTGACGTAACAATAAATGTGTAAGTCGTCCAGGTGATACCAATGATAAGTACCAGACAGACGGGAACAGTTATCAGCAATTGGAGTAACAATCGTTTCAGAAAACCATTCTGCCAGTGATATTAACGATCTAATAGTAGAACAACCATTCGTACCAACTCCCAAACCAAAATAGCAGTCAGAATATCTGCAACTACGCAATATACCAACTTCCAATCCCAAAAATCTTCACTATAGTCCAGATATAACTGAAAGGATAACATAAGGGGTAGAATAATGGCTTTTACCCATTTATCTTTATAATCTACTTGAGAAACTGATGCTGTGATCATGCTGATGACAAAGAATGGATTTGTTATCTTTCATTCAAAAATAGATCCATAGAATAAGTAGTTGAATTTTTTTATATCAGAGGTTTATTTTAAAGCCTAATGGTTAACTGATAAAACCTTTACCGAAAATCTTGCAATACTTCCCGAAAATTATGTAATACTATTCAGGCATTGAAGGTATACTTTTGTATCATAACAACACGTTGATACAAAGCTGTCATGGAAACAACAACTCAACATACCACATCTGTTAAAATTCCATTGGTTGGAGTAGACAATGAACATTGTGCAATGCTTGTCGATCAGGAATTAGATAAAATTGATGGCATTACAAACCATAGTGTAGACGTAAATAATGAATGGGCGAAAGTCGGCCTTGATCCGCAAAAAAACAGCATTCCCCAAATTGTACGTTCCATTCGGGATCTTGGCTATGATGTAGCTACACTGAAACAAACCTTTCCTGTATTGGAAATGTCCTGTGCATCCTGTGCTATTAGTGTAGAAAGTATTTTAAAGGTTCAGAAAGGAGTAGTGAATGCTTCCGTAAACTATGCTAATGGCTCAGCGCAGGTAGAATATATTCCAGGCACTCTTGACACAGAAGAACTCCGTAAAGCGGTTCAATCTGTTGGTTATGATCTGGTATTGGAACAGGCAGAAGGTCGCAATATTCAGGAAGAGGCTCAACAAAAGCATTACCTGGCGTTAAAGTTCAAAACGATCTGGTCAGCGGTTCTTGCCGTACCTGTAGTCGTTATTGGGATGTTCTGGATGGATTTTCCCTATGGCAACTGGATTATGATGGTATTAACAGCAGTTATATTGTCTGTATTTGGTAAAAGCTTTTTTGTGAATGCGTTTAAACTGGCTCGTCATGGCAATGCTAATATGGATACCCTGGTAGCATTAAGTACTGGGATTGCCTTTCTATTTAGTGTATTCAATACTGTGTATCCCGAATTTTTCCATCACAGAGGTTTACATCCACATGTATATTTTGAATCTGCAGCCGTAGTCATTGTTTTTATTCTATTAGGAAAAATGCTGGAAGAGCAGGCAAAATCCAATACCTCTTCTGCGATCAAAAAACTCATTGGTTTACAACCCAAACAAGTTACCCGAATCACTCCGGAAGGACAGGAACAAACAATCACTATCAGTGAGGTACAAGTTGGAGATAAATTACTGGTTCGTCCAGGAGATAAAATACCTGTGGACGGTTTAGTACTATCAGGTAGTTCCTTTGTAGACGAAAGCATGATCAGCGGGGAACCAATACCTGTGGAAAAGAAAGAAGGGTTAAAAGTACTGGCAGGTACAGTCAATCAAAAAGGAAGTTTTCGGTTTATAGCAGAGAAAGTAGGAAGTGATACTTTACTGGCGCACATTATTCAACGGGTACAGGAAGCCCAGGGTAGTAAAGCACCTGTTCAGAAACTGGTAGATAAAATTGCAGGTATCTTCGTACCGGTAGTCATTGGTATTGCTATGCTGAGTTTTGTACTCTGGCAAATCTTTGGGGGAGACAATGCTCTTACACAAGGCTTACTGGCGCTGGTCACCGTTTTGGTGATTGCCTGTCCATGTGCTCTCGGTCTGGCAACTCCTACTGCCATTATGGTAGGTGTTGGTAAAGGTGCAGAAAATGGCATTTTGATTAAAGATGCAGAAAGCCTGGAACTAGCACATAAAATTACAGCTATTGTGCTGGACAAAACCGGAACCATTACGGAAGGAAAACCAGAGGTGACTGATATGCATTCAATCGCTTCATTATCTGGTATGCAGCAATCCATTTTGTTGGGAATTGAATCGCAATCAGAGCATCCATTGGCAGAGGCAGTTGTACGAAAACTACGCAAAGAAGGCATCAAATCTGTATCGCTGGACTCTTTTGAAAGTATCACAGGGAAAGGTGTAGAAGCCATGTATGAGGACAAAACCTATCGGATAGGTAGTCAAAGCTTTATGGAAGAAAATGCCATTTCTACTGATTCTACACTAAAAGATCAATCCCAAAATTTGCAAAAAGAAGGTAAAACGGTAATTTTCTTTTCAGAAGACAACACATTGTTAGCTATTCTGGCTATTGCAGATACAATCAAAAAGACATCTTCTCAGGCAATCAGTCGTTTGCAAGAGAATGGCATTGAAATTTATATGCTCACAGGGGACAATGCACATACATCTCAGGCAGTAGCAAAACAAGTCGGTATACGGCACTATAAGGCAGAGGTAATGCCATCTGATAAAGCAGATTTTATCAAAGACTTGCAACAACAGGGAAACGTTGTGGCAATGGTGGGTGATGGCATCAATGACTCACAGGCACTTGCACAGGCAGATGTAAGTATTGCGATGGGCAAAGGTTCAGACATTGCCATGGATATCGCCAAAATGACACTTATTTCATCCGATCTGCAACGTATCCCTCAAGCCATTCGTTTATCCGATCTGACAGTCAATGCTATCCGGCAAAATCTGTTCTGGGCATTTATCTATAACCTGATAGGTATTCCGGTTGCAGCAGGTATTCTTTATCCATTGTATGGGTATATTCTCAATCCCATGATTGCAGGAGCTGCGATGGCATTGAGTTCTGTATCTGTAGTAAGCAATAGCCTTCGGTTACGCTGGAAAAAATTAGATTCCTGATTGTACGCAACTTTACAACCATTACTACTGCATCTTATGGCACATACACATTCGCATAACGGGCACAGTCATTCACACGATCATGGACATATGCATGGCCCTATCACCAATATAAACACAGCTTTTGTGGTAGGTATTGTGCTCAATTTGGCGTTTGTAGTTATTGAGGCCGGGGTGGGCTTATACTCCAAATCACTGGCTCTGCTTACAGATGCGGGTCATAATCTGAGTGATGTAGCCAGTCTGGCATTAGCACTCCTGGCATTTCGTCTTGCCAAAGTAAAGCCAACCCACACATTCACCTATGGCTATCGAAAAACAACTATACTGGTTGCCTTGCTGAATGCAGTTATCCTACTGATTGCTATTGGAGGCATTGGCTACGAAGCAGCCATGAGACTAAATCACACGCAACCCATAGAAGGCCGTGAAGTGGCAATTGTTGCAGGTGTGGGAATTCTAATTAATTCATTGACAGCATTTCTCTTTTTTCGAAGTCAGCATACCGATTTGAATATTAAAGGGGCTTATCTGCATATGGCAGCGGATGCGCTGGTATCGTTAGGAGTAGTCTTTGCGGGTTTACTCATCTCTGCCACAGGCTGGTACTGGGTAGATAGTATCACCAGCTTTATTGTGATTATTGTGATTTTGATCGGCACATGGGGACTATTACGAGATAGTATTATTCTTTCACTGGATGGTGTACCCAAAGACATTAATTTAGATGAGGTAGAATCGAAAGCTTTACAGATAAAAGGTATTCACAAAATACACCATATTCATATCTGGGCTATAAGCACAACGGAGAATGCACTCACAGCTCATCTGGTTTTGGATAGCAATACGGATTTTGAAGCAGCAGATCAGATCAAGAAGAAACTCCGGCATGAACTGGAACATATGAATATTCAGCATGCAACCTTTGAAACAGAGCTAGTTACACAGGAATGTACTAGTAAACAGTGTTAATATTTGTAAGATTATACCAAAATTATACACATGATAGCGACAATTATATAACAGTATACCTTTTATACGCTGTTATCTTTGTAGTATAAAATTCACTAAAGTTATGAAGACACTAAAATTTAAAACTAATATCAAATGTGATGGCTGTATAGCCAAAGTAACTCCACACCTGAATGCAGTACAAGGCATAGACCACTGGAAAGTAGATCTGACAAGTCCAGACAAGGTGTTAGAAGTAAAAACAGAAAATGTGAAGGCAGAAGAAGTATCAGAAGCTCTTGGAAAAGCCGGATATAAAGGCGAGACCATATAAAATAAGAAAATTGTAAAAACCACTCCATATGAAAAACATAGCATCTCTGGTATTGATTCTTCTCTCGTTCCTGCTCCCAGCCGAAACACAGAAGACTTGTACCAGAGAATGTCCATGCCATACACAACAAACGTGTCACTCAACCACTAAGGATTGCTACAGTTTATCAGCTTTGTGGCAGTTAACTTCACATAGTCAATCGTGTAAAACCCGTTCAGAGAAAAATGTAGTCAGTACGTTTTATTCACTTTTTTATTCAGCATTTCCACTTGCTGACTATAGTACATTCTTTCTTTTTGCTGCAAAATTGAAAATACCTCCTCTTCCTTTGTATCTCCAATACAGGAAGCTGATTATCTGATACTTGCTCTGACAGAGACCCAATTTTTTATTCTATGAAGCTGTTCTATAAACTATTGGATTGCTTCTATTCTAATCAGATCTTCAACACCATTTAATACCCTTGATATGAAAATAATATTTTTTATGCTAATGCTGACTTTCAGCATCTATCCTGCTATTGCCCAACATGAACATCACAACATGGAAGGAATGAAACATGATAGCACATCAAATAGTCAAAAAGATTCCGCCTATACAGAGCATATGCATCATGAAGACATGCCAGTCATGACACATTCGTTTTCCAGAAACCTTCCCATGAACCGAAATGGTTCAGGTACCTCCTGGCTCCCAGATGCAACGCCACTATATGCCTATATGAAACATTCCCACAAATGGAGTTATATGGTACATGGGAGCATTTTCCTGCGTCAGAACTGGCAGAATCTGAACAATGATTATCGTCGGGGAGGCAAAAAGTTTGATGCACCTAACTGGTTTATGGGCATGGCTCAACGTGAAATAGGCAAAAGAGGATTGCTGTCTCTCCATCTCATGATGTCACTAGATGCTTTAACTCTCGGAAATGACGGCTATCCCCTACTCTTTCAGTCTGGTGAATCGTATCAAGGGAAACCACTGATTGACAGGCAACATCCGCATGATTTGTTTTCTGAGGTAAGTGTAGGTTATACGCATATGATTAATAAGGATATGGATGTGTTTGGTTATATTGGATATCCGGGCGAACCTGCTATTGGACCAACAGCTTTTATGCACCGTATTTCTGCTTTTAATAATCCGGATGCACCGCTGAGTCACCACTGGCAAGACGCAACACACATTGTATTTGGAGTAGCAACGGTAGGATTCAGATACAAGATGTTCAAAGTAGAAGGCTCCAGTTTCACAGGTCGTGAACCAGACGAACATCGGTATGACTTTGATAAACCCCGGTTTGATAGCTACAGCTATCGGATTTCCTTGAACCCAACGGCTAATTTTGCTCTGCAATTTTCACAGGGCTGGATTAAAAGTCCGGAACAATTACATCCGTCAGAAGACATTAAACGGACTACAACCTCTGTTATTCATAGCAAAATGCTGAATTCCAACAGCCATTGGACCTCATCCCTGGTATGGGGGCTTAATGATGCGGGAGGTCATCATAAAGAGCACTCTGTACTGGCAGAGAGCAATTTACAACTCAATCGTTTTGCAACCTATGGGCGTTATGAATTTGTACAAAAATCGTCAGAAGAACTTGGTTTAGATGTAGATTCCGGAGACCCCATATTAGCAGATCAACGCTTTAATGTACATGCTATTACTCTTGGAGTTAGTTACACTGTATATACATTTCTGCATACCAATGTGAACGCAGGTTTACAGGGATCACTTTATATGCCAGAAAAAACACTGGAAAGTATCTATGGGAAGACACCGCTTTCAGCACAGGTATATATACGTCTCACGCCTTCTCTGCTTAGGATGAATAAACATTCTATGCATCATTGATGCTATATAGGTAGCTATAAATCCATCCAGTAATAGTTAGCACTCTGCTGGATGGATTTTATCATTTTACTTTTTCGGTTGCCAGTTTTGGTAATTCCAGATTGCCATCCTGGTATTTAAAGTTAAATTTCATTCTGCTCACCTTCCACTCATTGTCTTTCTTAATCAGTTGAAACAAGTAAGTCCCAACTACTGTCCATACATGCTGATTACTGGGATTGGGTAGATAATGGGTTGCCGTACCATAACAAAACACTTCCGCCTTATTCTCCTGGATGACTGTTTTAAAATTTCCCAACTGATGATGTGTAGCCTGAAAACCGGGTAACAAAGCTTTCCAGGCATCAATGATTTGTTCTGGTACCAGTTCTGTTGGTTTACCTCCTGTCATAGATGTATAATCCAACAGCACTCTGGGCGCAAATGAAGCATGCACCATTTGCCAGTCTCGTTCATCTGCCCCAATAAAGATATTCTGGACAACATTTACTACTTCTAAATAATCAGTCATAGTTTAGCATGGTTATAAAACAAAAAATGGAAGAGTCCAAAGTTCATGAATATTCAGGATGTTTGGCTATAAATTTATCCAGATTTTCCCGGGCTGTTTTCTGTACTTTATTCCTGATTAGTGGAGTCCATCCCAAAAGTTTCCCAGGCATCCCCAAAGCCATGCCAGCCCATCGCCAGAAGTTGAAGTAATCCCGATGCCTGATAATCTTGCCATCTTTAAACTCAAAGGTAGCATCAATGATATTATGCACTTTGTTTCCTGTTCTGGAAAAACTGTAGTAGGCTTCCCAATGTGCCTTCCCTATCTGTTGATCAGCCTCAATATCTCTATACTCCATGCGCATATCTTTTCCGGACTCAATCAACATATGCCACATAGCAGCAATCTCCTTTGCTGACTTCAGATTAAAAGCTTCATCTGTAAAGGTAGCATCCGGATGATAACAGGCTGCCATACCTCTATAATCTTTTCTGGAAAAAGAAGAATATAAGGTCTCTATAACTTGTTGGTTTTGATTCATGTAAAGTATGGTTTGCTTCTACAATTTCTTTTCCAGTAAAATTCTATAGTCATCCAGTGTCTCTCTGGGTTCAATACCATAAATATCAAATCCACGTTTTATTCCAAAGATCAGCATAGGTTTGAAGCAATTACGTGTTTTAAAACGAAGAGTTGTATATCCCTGCTCTTTCGCCCACTGTATCATTACATCCATCAATTGCCCGGCAACACCATGTCGGCGGTATTCGTTGGCAACTCCCCCCATCCAACTGTAAAACGAACCATCTGCATCCTTTTCATATCCTACTTTAAAGCCAATAGGCTGTGTATAATTGCAGGCTATCAGGATCAGATATCGGTTAGAATGAAACAAACGCTGTTCATAGGCCTTTTTGGCTGGAGCATTCTGAAATTCAGGAATGGATTGATAAACGGAAAGCACTTCATCTATGGTACCTTCACGAATTTGGATTTTCATGAGCAGAAAGCTGACGGGCAGCCTGTTTTTTTAGGTAATGCTGTTTATCGGCAATATATACAGTTCTTTCTATTTCTGCATAGACCTTACCGGTTTTGTCTTTCCAGTGTACAACAAATGAGTAATCTATCTCACCTGAAATAAGTATCTGTTGCTGGATCTCAGCTAAAATAGCAGGTGTGAGTACAAAGTCAGCATATAGAGTGGTTTTGCCGGGCTTTTTAAAACGTATACTAGCCGATTTATCCCATACAACAAATCCTTTACCTAGATTATGAAGCAACATAAGCATATAAAAAGGGTCCGAAGCACTGAAATAGCTTCCGCCAAATATGGTCCCTACATAATTGTATGTCCACAAACTACGACGCAAACGAACCTTGACTTCCTGCCAGTCACCCGAGATACGCAGTATCTTACCGCCTGTACCCATGTACATAGGATACCAGTTCATAAACAAACGGAAACACCAGGTTTTAAACGATTCTTTCTTCATACCAACAATAAGTTTTTGCGTTAGCCTTATCTACAATCTAAATAAAATAGGTATTGCCAGTAAAAGATCTAGTAAATATAACTAAATCTCATATAAGGAAGTATATCCACATAAGTTCAGCATGAATTTTGCTCTGAAGATTGCATCACAATTCCCTCTCTTACAATATCTTATCTTTCAACCCAACTACTTGCATACTATGAAAGAACCATTTTTACTTATTTTCTTTCTGGCCATTTTTCAATTTGCATCAGCTCAGATGGAATGGTCGTTACAAGGAAATTATTCACGCCCTCAGGGTGTCATGGGAAAGTATATTAAACATGCTGGTGGGCTAAATCTCCAAGGTATGTACAGACTACCTAATACCCCTTTTTCTGTAGGTGCAGAAATAGGGATCAATGGCTATGGTAGTCAGAAAACACATCAGAGGTATCAGTTCAGTGATGGGTCTTCTACTGAGGTAGATGTCAATGTTAACAATAGCTTTAGTTCATTTATGCTGGTGGGTAGGGTAAATCTTGTACAAACAGGTGGAATAATTCCTTATATACAGGCTAAGGGAGGATATTTCCACTACTGGACAAATCTAAGTATCCCTGACCCTCAGGATACAGATGGATGTAAGCCTTTGGAAAACACTTCACTTTTGAAGGATGGAGCCTTTGCTGCTACCTTGGGGGCTGGTGTTCGATGGGATATAAGTACAGTATTTAAGAAAACAATTCCAGAAAGATTCTGGATAGATCTATCCGCAGATTACACAAAGGGTGGGTCTGTACGATATATGAATGTCAATATCCCTGCAGATCCCGATCCGGTAAATCATCACCATCCGGTAACGAATGCAGATGGATCGACTCCCTATACTGCCCGATTTATCAATACCCAAAGCCAGGTCGTTCACGAGCACCATGTAGGCAATGTATATCAGTCTTATATTGAACAGATTACCTTCCGATTAGGTATTACGTTGACTCTTCAAGGACAATAATTTATAGAACAATTGTTTGACTGACATTTGGATAGTTTTCAGTTATGACCGGAATATCAGTCACCGGTAAAAACGACTGGAAGTATGGTCATTAGGCAAAGTGACCATACTTCCAGTCAAAGATAAAAATGAACAGAGTTCGAATATTTCTGAAAAGTGACTGGAAAAATGGTCAAAACAAAAAAGTGAACAGAGTTCTGGTCATTTAGCAAAGTGATTCGATTTCTGTTCACTCACCTTGTTGAATAGTTGCCCGATCACTCGGTCTTCGATTACCATTTTGACCATAGTTCCGGTCAATCATCGGTGTTGACCATCTTTTGAATATTTTGCCTTGTATTACTACTTTTTTGTCCGTCTGAAAGAAACTTTTGACAAATAGAGCCCTGTTTGGTTTGTGAGAAAAAAGTATTTTCCAATCGGAAAGGCTACTAACCTTGCCACAAGGTTCTTTCAGAAGGACAGAGGGTGAGGTTTCTTTATTGATAAAACCGTCACAAAATATCTGGAACTAGATAAGAACCTACTCCTCTGGTTTAATTACTTTCTACTTCCTGATAAATAGATCTATCCATAGTAATCCCCAAACGTGTCAACATTTCGGATGGGTTAAATCCCTCTTTTGTATATTCTGCCTGTACAGTCTGTTTGGCATGTTCCAGTGCCTGCTGACTTTCCCAAGTTGCCATAGTAATACACGTAAGATTTCCATTTTCATCCGTGTGTTCATACACAATGTCCTTTACAAATCCAGGTAGTGTCTTGATAAAGTTTCGGTTGATAGTTACTCTTTGATGAAACTCCTCCTTAGCAGCCTTAGGGACAAAAAATTTATCTATAAAAGTAACTTGCTGTTCATTTTTAGCTTTTACAGATACAGTTGAAAGTTCAACAGGCAATACACCTAACTGTTGTAGGAATTCCAGTCTATCTGTCAATATCTGGCTGCTAATAATCTTTCCATCTTTCAGTTGATAAATGGCGATAGCATTTGTTTCAATGGTTTTACGGGTTGGTTTTATATTCTGGAATTGAGCAGTTTGTGTACCATGCACAGATTGACGGACTACCACTTTGTCGTCTTCACTGATCAGGTCAATTATTTTCCACTTTGCATCCGGAAAAGCTTTAAGTAAAGCTACAATAGATTCTTCAAACCCGTCAATTCCTCTTTTCCCACTTGTAGCTATATATTCATTTGATACCAATGATGTCAATAGCTGACGATTTTGCTGGTTAAGGCCCTGTTCATACAAACTTTGTATCACTTCTTTGTTTGCTGCAGATGTAGTCATAGAAACTTCCTTGTTTTTGGTATGTTTAATTGATTTTTTTGATAGGGATTGAGCTTCTGTGCTTATCCCTGTTAGCAACGTAGTGCCAAGCAGGCAGATCCATATTTGGTTATTTTTCATGATACTATTGGCTTGTTTCTATGACAAAAGTACCGGGGCAGAGAAGCAGAAAATTGTAAAAAATCATTGTTTTTCTATTTAGCAGAAGTCTATTTAGCAGAAGATAGCTCTAACAGTTTGACAAAAGGTCATTACTGTCCATTCACAAAAAATGATACATTTGTTTAAACACTTGATTTCTATACTGATTCTCTATGAAACAACTCTACCTATTAAGCTTCTTTCTATTTTCAATTGCGTTACATGCACAAAATAGTTCTTTAACCCCTAAGCCTTTTGTATTGGGACAAACTATAGAATTAGAGTCCTCTCAACTGGGAGAAAAGAGAATTATAAATATTTATTTACCTGAAGGCTATTCAAATGAAGATACAACTCGTTACCCAGTAATGTATCTCTTAGATGGCTCAGCAAATGAAGACTTTGTTCATATTTGTGGGATTGTCCAGTTTTTCACCATGATGCAGATGATGCCTCCAAGTATAGTAGTAGGTATCGCCAATGTAGACAGAAGACGCGATTTCACTTTCCCAACGACAATCGCCAAAGACAAAAAGGATTTTCCAACTACGGGTGGTTCACAAAAGTTTTTAGGGTTTATTGAAAAGGAACTACAACCATTTATCAGTAAAAACTATCGTACAAACTCGTCAAAAACACTGATTGGGCAGTCATTAGGAGGCTTGCTTGCAACTGAAATAGTCTTTAAGAAACCAGATCTTTTTACTCAGTATATTATTGTAAGTCCTAGCCTGTGGTGGGACAAAGAATCCTTACTGGCAATAAAACCTATTTTCTCAGCTTCTCCAATGGATATCTATGTAGCAGTAGGCAAAGAAGGTCCCATTATGGAAGGAGATGCAAAAAACCTGGTGGAAGTTTTGCAAAAGAATAAAAATATAAAAGTAAGCTTCGGCTATTTCCCGGATCTTAACCATGCTACTATTCTTCACCAGGCGGTTTATAAAGCCTTGGAAGTACTAAACCCACCTAAAAAATCGAAATAAGAATGTGTTGAAAATAAAAAATGCTGACCAGGTTTCTGGTCAGCATCAGTTTAACTAGATAACGATTGCTTAGTTATCACCTTTAAAGTAATCTTTTACGTCTTTACCTGCTTTTTTCAGCTTAGCCTCTACCCGATCAGCAGTTTGACGAACATCAGCTTTAGTTTCTTCCCAATTTGCTTTGGTTGAGTTTTGCAGACGCTCTGTTTTAGCATCCATCTCACGACGTTCTTCTCTCAAATCAGCAATTGCCTTACGATAATCTTCTTTAGCATCTGCTTTAGCAGCTTTCATATCTGTTTCCAGATCATTGATTTTTGTATCCAGTTTCACACGTTCTTCCTGAAGTTCCATTCTCATGTCTTCTCTTTCTTTCATCCACGCTTCAGCAAGATCTACCCGTGCACTGTCTAGTTCAGCTTGCTCTTCAGCTACATTACCTTGTGCATCCCGCTGTGCTTCTTGTACATCTTCTTTTTCATCTTCAACATTCTCTGCTGCTCTCTCAGTTTTAGACTCACAACTTGGCAGTGTAAAACTAATTGTGAAAAGGCACATCAGAACAGCTAAAAAAGTTAATTTTGTCGTTTTCATCTTTGAAATAGTTTAGTGTATCAAAAAATAATATTAATACAGCTTTTGCTAAAAAATGTGTGCACAAACGACAGCGAATCTTCAATCTATACGACAATATACTGAATATCAATAACTTAATTAAAAAAACTCAATTTATAACCCACGCCAAACTTCTCTTTTTATATGTCCAAACTGGGATATATTCTCCACAATTCGACATATTTCAGACACATTTTATGAGGCAACATTAACTTACCACTGGCACAAACTGAAATATATCTCCATCAAATAAACCTTTGTCACTTAGTTTCAAAGATGGAATCACGAGCAATGCCATAAAAGATAATGTCATAAAGGGAGATAATAAGGTACTGCCCATTTTTTTGGCCATCAAATCCAGATTCTCATACTGCTGAGCCACTAGATAGCCATCTACCCCTGTCATCAAACCAGCAATTGGTAAAGGAATAACCTGTTCTTCCTGTTGGGTCACACCAGCTAATCCCCCTTTGGCTTCAACAATTAGATTCACAGCTTTGCATATAGACTCATCATCTACTCCTACTACTATAATATTGTGTGAGTCATGTGCCACTGATGATGCCAGAGCTCCCTCTTTTAATCCCATATTCTTAATAAATCCTATTACAACAGGCGCTTCATGGTAGCGATTCACAACAGCAATTTTCAGTATATCGTTTTCAACATCACTTTGAATGTACCCATTTTGGACAAGTGGCTGATAAGTTAGCTTATTTGTTATAAGCTGCCCATCAATGGCCTCTATCACTATAATCTGTTTTCCACTATCTTTGACAAGGAATTGGTCAGAAGATTTGAAAGAAACGTCAAAGTGATTGATAATCTTACTTTCAAAAGATGAAATATTTGTCTGACCATTCTCAGCAACCAAGCTTCCTTTAATGTAGGTTTGCAACACGTTAAAAGATTTCAAGTCCTGTACAACAACCAAATCTGCATTATCTCCAACCCGAATCAACCCCGAATCCAGTTTATAATGTAACACAGGATTTATACAAGCTACCTGTAAGACATCAAACACATCACAACCTTTCTCTACCGCTCTGGCAGCCAACACATTGATATGTCCCGAAACCAAGCTATCGGGATGTTTGTCATCAGAACAAAACATCATCTGATCTGGATAGTCAGGTAGAAGTCCAATCAACGCCTCAAAATTCTTGGCCGCACTTCCTTCACGAATCAGTATTTTCATCCCTCCTTTCAGCTTATCCAACGCCTCTTCTGCTGTAAAACATTCATGATCAGTGCTAATACCTGCCTCTATATATGTCAATGCCTGCTCTCCTCTCAATCCGGGAGCATGACCATCTACAGGTTTGCCTACCTTTTTCGCAGCCCCAATTTTTGCCATTACGGAAGCATCTTGGTGCAACACACCCGGGTAGTTCATCATTTCCGCGAGATACTTTATTTCCTCCATTTGCAATAACTCCTGGACATCATCCACTGTTATCTCGGCACCTGCTGTTTCAAAAATAGTGGCTGGCACGCACGATGGAGCTCCAAAATTGAAATAAAAGGGAACCATCTTACCATTTTCAATCATATACCTTACACCTTCCAGACCCAGCACATTTCCAATCTCATGAGGATCTGAAACAGTAGCTATCGTACCATGAACCACTGCCAGACGAGCAAACTGACAGGGAGTAAGCATCGAACTTTCGATATGTACATGCGCATCCACAAAACCGGGAATTATAAATACCTCTGGTGCTGACTCTATGGGAGTTATCTCCGCAATTTTACCATGTTGGATAACAATTCTGGCAGGGTAAATTCTCTTCTGGTGTATATCAACCAGTTGTCCTGTTATATCTAAAGTGTTCATTTAAAAAATCAGCGAAATAGAGTCTAACTATCGAATAATGTGGCAAATAAAAACAAAACATACATATAACCGAAAACAGATAATCCTGTATACAATTAGCTGGTTACCTTCTAACAAGGTTATGGAATTAAAAAATAAAAAGAAAAACCGATTCAAACCAATTGATTATCAAATCAATTAGTGAGTAGCCTCAACAATTTTAAACAATATTAACCAGCCATAGGAACATGAAAAAGCTTTGTACATTTCTGATAATAAGTATAAGCCTTGCAGCTTGTGCTCCACGTTATAATAATCCACTCATTAAAGCCTGGACACCAAAGGATCACTCAAGAGATTCATTCAAAAGCCCAAGGAAACACCAGAAACGTTAAGAGGAATTAAGTTATTCATCAGGCGTTTAATTCTTACATCAACAGATTGAAAGACAGAGTCACCATTACTCACTTAGTGGTATTTACGAACAGAGAACATAACTAAAAAATTTAATCGTTAATTTACTACAGCTATGAAAAAAATCATCGCTATGACTATTCTTGGTGCTATTCTGGCTTCCTGTTATCATCCACCACAACAAGCTTGGCAGCCTAAACGCAGCTTTAGTGTAGAACATTCCAGAAAGAAACACGATAGACGTTAATAGGCAAAGTATCAATCAACCAATAACCTGATTACTTACAGGCTACTATTTCTTTTGCAATCATTCCATTGAAACTATAATTGAAAAATATATTTACTCTTCTTCAAGCAGAACGCAACTCCACATAGGGTTGCGTTCTCTTTTTTATTCCTCTTCAATACAACTTCAAAGAAAAACACATTTCTATAAGCAAGAGGTTTTTATATTTGCAGAGTTGTTTTATTTCCAGACAATCATTCTGCCTGCAAACAGATAAAGTCTGTAAATCATTTTTCCGGTATTTTACCCTTACAAAATGAAAAAAATTATTGTAGCCATTGACGGATACTCAGCCTGTGGCAAAAGTACTACCGCCAAAAAAGTAGCTGAGAAGCTTAAATATGCCTATATTGATACGGGTGCCATGTACCGTGCTGTAACGCTGTACTTTCACCAAAATTATATCACACTTACTGATCCCCGCCAGGTTAACGAAGCATTACAAAAAATAAATATCCAGTTTAAATACAATTCAAAGACTAACGCCAGTGAAACTTATTTGAATGGATTAAATGTTGAAGAAGAAATCCGTAAGATGTATATTTCAGAACGGGTCAGTGAAGTAAGTGCAGTACCAGAGGTCAGAAAGGCATTGGTTACATTACAGCAAAAAGTGGGTCATAAACGGGGGATTGTTATGGATGGCAGAGATATTGGTACTACAGTTTTTCCGGATGCGGAACTTAAAATATTTATGAATGCCGATATGAACGTGAGAGCCTATCGGCGTCAGCAGGAATTAATGGCGAAAGGTGATATGGTGGATCTGGAAGATATTATTGAAAATCTGAAGCACCGGGATTTGTTGGACACTACTCGCAAAGAAAGCCCACTTGTCCAATCACCAGATTCGTATTTGCTAGATACTACTTATATTACGATAGAAGAACAAATTGAATTTGTAGTAAATTTGGCGATCAGTAAGATGATTGAAAAGGAACAAAAGGAAAGTCATTGATTTGTCATAAAAATTCGTTTAAAGAAGATTACAATTCTTCCATTTTAACACTAACAGTATTAACTGTTTATTTAATTACATATGAAAGTGACCATTGATAAAAATTCCGGGTATTGTTTTGGTGTAGAATATGCTATTCAAATGGCGGAAGATGAAATGGAAACAGCCGAGGTTCTTTATTGTCTGGGAGACATTGTTCATAATAGTATGGAAGTAAAACGGTTGCATGATAAAGGTTTACGTATCATAGACCGCGAACAGATGAAAGAACTGCATGACTGCAAATTACTGATTCGGGCACATGGTGAACCTCCAGCTACGTATGAACTGGCATTGAAAAATAATATTGAACTGATTGACGCCTCTTGCCCTGTAGTATTGAAATTACAAAACAGGGTAAAACATGCTTTTGACAAGATGGAAGAAGAAAATGGGCAGATTGTGATTTATGGTCAGGTAGGACATGCAGAGGTAATTGGTCTAACGGGTCAAACACAGGATAAAGCCATTGTTATCACTACGGAAGAAGATCTGGATAAGATTGATTTTTCCCGACCTGTCAGTCTGTTTAGCCAGACAACCAAAAGCACACAAGGATTTTATAAAATGAAAGATCGCATTGAAGAGCGGATTCACAAAATAAATCCTGAGGCTAGTCTGGATGTAATGCTAGATGCCAATGATAGCATATGCCGGCAAGTATCAAACCGTGAACCTCAACTTCGTAAGTTTTCCCATGAACACGATGTAATTGTATTTGTAAGTGGTAAGAAGAGTTCAAATGGAAAAGCCCTTTTTGGAGTATGCCAATCTGAAAATAGTCGCAGTTATTTTATTGAAAACGAAACTGAACTCAATGCTGAATGGTTTGATAATATGAAATCTGTAGGAATCTGCGGAGCTACCTCTACACCCATGTGGTTGATGGAAAATGTAGCACGTTATATTGAAAACCTTCCGATGATGGCACACTAAAAGCCAATCACTCTTTACAAAAAGGCTTTACGAATGTGAAGCCTTTTTTATTTTTGCAAAAAATTGTGTCTCTATTTGCAGCATTGCAAACACTTACCTTTACCTTATGAACCGACTCATTACTGCTGTATTTAAATATCTCGTTCGTGGTCTGATTTTCTGTGCCCCTATCGGTGTCACTATTTATGTGTTGATAGCATCCTTCCAATGGCTTGATAATCTGCTTCCTCTGGATCATTATCCTGGTGTCGGGATGGCAATTGTTCTGGCAGGACTTACCCTAACCGGTTATATTGGGTCTTCCTTTATTGTTAAACCCATCTTCTTTTCACTGGAAAAGCTAATCACCAAACTACCACTGGTTCGTATTATCTATTCTTCTCTAAAAGATCTGATTTCAGCATTTGTGGGAGACAAAAAGAAATTCAACCAGCCTGTTCTGGTACTTCTTAATAAGGAAGCTTCTTTGTATAAGCTTGGTTTCATTACACAGCAAAACCTGGATGATCTGGGTATTGAAGAGAAAGTAGCAGTATACTTACCCCATTCCTATAATTTCTCAGGTGATTTATACATTGTACCACGAGAAAATGTAACAATGCTCAATACCTCAGCTACAGCTATTATGAAATTTATCGTTTCAGGTGGAGTAGTAGAATAATGTTGCACACAGATTGCTTGTAAACCGAGTAATTCTTAACATAAACTTCATGTCTGGATAATTATCAATTCATATGTGAAATGTACTTTCGTGTATTCGCAAACGTATCTATGCCATGAAACTATTTATGTTTATCCGTCAGTATGTACAGGAACGTTTGTTCTTGTATCGTATATTTTTTCAGAATGCTGCATTACGCCATCCAAAGGCGGGTAAAACTTTATGATACATCAAAACCCATTCGATTGTATTTTTTAGCCTGCATCGTAACCCCGCAAGTGTATTCACTTGTGGGGTTATTTATTGTAAAACAACATCAATGAGAAAGGGAAAACGTACATATCGCATACAAACGCCGTTTGTACTACAATTCAGTATTTTTTAACTTACCCATCTCATATTAATATAGTAACTTATGAAAATACTTTATGCTATTCAGGGAACTGGTAACGGACATTTAAGCCGTGCCAGAGATATTATCCCCTTATTACAAAAAAAAGGAGAAGTAGATCTGCTTGTCAGTGGAAAGCAGGTAGATATATCTCTTCCTTATGAGATCAAATATAAACTTCATGGATTATACTTTGTCTTTGGAAAGAAAGGTGGAGTAGACTTATATAAGACTTTCAAACAGGCCAAATCCAAACAATTTATCAAGGAAATACGCAGTGTGCCTGTAGAATCCTATGATCTGGTTTTAAATGACTTTGAACCTGTTACAGCATGGGCATGTCGTCTTCGCAAAAAAGAGTGTATTGGCCTAAGTCATCAGTCAGCTGTGCTATCTCCCAAAGCTCCTGTACCCGATACAGTAGACCCTATTGGTAAGCTAGTGTTACAATCCTATGCACCAACTACCAGTGCGTATGGCTTCCATTTTCAGTCGTATGATGATCATACGTTTACCCCTGTTATCCGTCAGCAGATACGGGAACTGAAGCCTACAGACAATGGACATTATACAGTATACCTTCCCTCCTATGATGACGAACATCTGCAGGATATGCTAACCCGTTTGCCTGATGCTCGCTGGGAAGTTTTCTCCAAGCATTGCAAAACCCCAGTTGTTACCAACAATGTGAGTATACAACCTGTCAACAATGATGGTTTTATAAAAAGCATGACCTCTAGTACGGGGATTCTGTGTGGAGCTGGTTTTGAAACACCTGCGGAGGCATTGTTTTTGAAGAAGAAAGTATTAGTTATTCCTATGAAAAATCAATATGAGCAGCACTGCAATGCAGCGGCTCTGGAAAAAATGGGTGTACCTGTTATAAAAAAATTCAAGAAAAAACACTTACCCAAAATAGCTGAGTGGCTCAAATATGGTCAAACAATTCCCGTTAGCTATCCGGATATCACTGAAAAGATTATAGATCAGGTAATTGCTAATCATGTAAAATAAGAGGTAACAGAGGTTGATCTTGGCAGAAATAGAATGAACAGTATCTGAGAAAATACACTTTCTGTTTTCAGAGGGAGTATTTTCTCCATTAACAAAATAAATAGTGAGTCAATCAAACGATTTTTATTGGGGAACCTCAGTAGCTGCCTATCAGATTGAAGGTGCTTGGCAGGAAGATGGTAAAGGATTATCTGTATGGGATGCGTTTTCCAATAAAAAAGGAAATACCTATCTGAACCAGACAGCCAATGTAAGCTGTGATTTCTATCATAGATACGAAGCTGATCTGGATATTATGCAGTCGCTGGGTATTCGACATTTTCGTTTCTCAATTGCTTGGTCACGTATCATGCCTCAGGGAACAGGACACGTAAATCAAAAAGGTATTGATTTCTACAATCGTCTGATTGATAGTTGTATTAAAAGAGGGATTGAACCCTGGGTTACTCTGTATCACTGGGATTTGCCACACGTGCTGGAACAAAAAGGTGGCTGGACTAACCGACATGTGGTAGACTGGTTTAAGGATTATAGCGAAATCTGTCTTAAACACTTCGGAGATCGTGTAAAATACTGGATGATTCTTAATGAGCCAATGGTATTTACAGGAGCCGGATACTTTCTAGGCATTCATGCTCCTGGCAAACGCTGGTTAAAAAACTTTATTCCTGCTATGCATCATGCGGCTTTATGTCAGGCAGAAGGAGCACGTATCGTAAAGCATTATCAGCCACAGGCACAGGTCGGCACTACATTTTCCTGTTCCTATGTAACGCCATTCAGTAACTCCCCTCGTGATGTACAGGCAGCCCAACGTGTAGATGCTTTGCTCAACCGATTGTATATAGAGCCATCATTGGGAATGGGATACCCTGTAAAAGATCTGCCGTTTTTAAACAGGGTAGAAAAGTATTTTCGAAATGGCGATGAGAAATTACTTCCCTTCGAATATGACTTTATTGGCATTCAGAACTACACCCGCGAAGTAGCCAAATATTCCTGGTGGATGCCTTTTGTCAATGCAGATCTGGTAAAGGCCGCTAATCGCGGTATTGAACCTACTCTTATGGGCTGGGAAGTGTATCCGGAATGTATTTATCAAATGCTCCATAAATTTGCGTCTTATCCAGGGGTAAAGAAGATATTTGTCACCGAAAATGGGGCAGCGTTTCCAGACAAAGTTGAAAGTAATCGTGTACATGATACCAAACGAACACAGTATCTTAAAGACCACATAGCACAGGTATTGCGAGCCAGAGAAGAAGGAATCCGGGTTGATGGTTATTTTGTATGGACTTTTATGGATAACTTTGAATGGGCGGAAGGATATCGCCCCCGGTTTGGATTAGTACATATAGACTTTGACACCCAACAGCGTATTATCAAAGATTCTGGCTACTGGTATCGGGACTGGATTTCGCAACAAACCACCCTCCTGAATGCATCACTGGTACAAACTGTTCAAAAATAAATCATTAGTTTTCTGGCAGATAACATTAGTTTGTGTGTGGCTATCTGCTTGTTATCCTTCAAATCACATAAAAGAAGATTACAAAATGGCTGTTTCTTCTGTAGAAGTTGAGCTAGTTGACAAAGGTTCTCCTGAAATGCCTTTACCTCACATTGACTCTATTCCATTTTCCACCAATAATCCCCAATCAGAGAATTCTCACTGTCAATATACTCATCGATACTCCATAAAAGAACGTAGAAGGTTTTATCCTTTCAATAAAGTAAAACGAATTGAGGTAATTTCTTTTGAGAACGAAGAAAATGAGATCTCAGAAGAAACTGAACAGTCATTACCCGAAATAGAGTACATACCTGCCAAGCCGGATATAAACAATGATTCGGTTATCGAAATTAGAACTGAACCTATTTATAAAATCAAAACTGATTCTCTACCTGTTAAAGTCAATAGAACAAGAGACAGTCTGATTTTATCTGATTCACAGATTAATAAGTTAACAGATATCCTTTACAACTATTCTTATCACAATGGACGAGTAATGCAAACCATAAGTCTATGCTATACCCCAAGACATAAGATTGTTTTCTATAATGTTCAAAATAAAGCATTTGCCTTTATAGAACTCTGTTTTGAATGTCAAAATGAAGAACATTCTCCTAAAGTTCAGCTTGGCGATTTCTGTTCTGAAAAATGGGATCTATTGAAAAACTTTTTTCGGGAAATAGGAATAACCTATGGATTAGCAGAGAAAAAGTAAGTTAACTATCGTAGTGTAACAAAATAGGTCCATCCGATAAATAAGATCTGTAATGGCACCCGAAACCATAGATATGACAATCCCGGCCCATCCAATGTTCCCTTTTCAATATTGATATGACGCATGCTTGCCTGAATATTGGATGGAAGGATTAATACAAAGAAGATAATCAGCAATAAACCTGTAATCTCAAAAGTAGAATCAAAAAGTAATCCCACAGCAGCAAGCAATTCCAATATCCCTGTGCTATATACAAAAAAGCGTTTAAATGGAAGAAAATCCGGTATCATCATCTCCATTCCCTCAACAAATTTAAAGTGCCCAAAAGCTGTAAGTACTAACATAGCAGCCAACGCAATTCTTCCTGCCAGCATATAATTTATTGAGGCAAACGCCAGCCACATAATTCCTATACTAAGAGCAAAAACGACAAAGAGAACGATCAAAGGTTTCATTTTAATTAGCGTTTAGTTTACCTTACAAAGGTAGTCCTATGCACAAAAACGATCACCTAACCTATGTTAGGAAAAAGCAGATCTCAAAGCTGAACTTTTATGAGATCACCTTTCTTCGTATACGGCTCAGACTTTCTGGCAATATGCCCAAATAGGAAGCAACATCTTTAACAGGAATTTCAAGGATAAGGCGTCTGGATTGTTCCAACAACTTTTCATACCGCTGCTCAGCAGTCAGTGTAAGTAGTTCTATTTCCTTTCGTGTCTTATGAACATACATACGTTCGGCCATCTTCCGCCCGATTTCGCTTCCCTGATGAGATTGTTTGTAGACCTGTTGTAACTGTGTATAGGATACTCGTTCTGCGATTACATCTGTCAGAGCAGTTATTTGTGTTTGAGAGGGAGTTTGTTCAATCAATGAAGCAAATGAGGTAAACAAATCATCAGCAAACCAGAAGTCCAGTATAAACTCTTTTATGTCAACAAAGGCAGATACCTTAACACTTCCTTCTTTTATCCAATAGATGAATTGTTCTACCTCACCCTGCCGTGTTATCATAGCCCCTTTCTTATAATTAACCTGTTCAGTTTGCCATTCAAACGGTAATTCATTCGTAGGTATTCCAGTAAGTTGTCGTAGCTTTTCAAACATAAAGGTTTTCTCAGCTTTCAATAAGGAGTTACCCCTGTGATATATTGTTGATTTACCCAAACTTTTCGCCCATCCGGAATTCGAACCTTAGCCCATCCTGAAAATAAATCTTCTCTAGAGACTGCGGCTCCTTCAGGTAACTGTACCAGTTCTCGTGCTTTTATATTCGGGGCATAATATCCTTTTGTAGAAGCGATTACAATGTACATATCTTTTCGGAGCCTCGAAACCTCCACTTGCCGTAGAAAGACAACAGATAGTATTCCCAAGATAACACATACATAACCTATTATACGCCATTGCCTGCGTATGTTGCTAAGAATGTATAGTAGTATAATCCCAGCTCCTAGCCAGATCAATCCAAGTGATACACCAGCCATTAGATTCAAGTTCACTAAAACTACAGCTTGTTGCCAGGGCGATTCTACAGGTGGGATCAGGTTTTTCTTTTTTCGCAGCTGATCCAGATTATGAATCGCTGCAGAATACATAGGCTCAATTCCTTTAGCTTTTTCATAATTGGCTATTGCTAACCCTGTTTTGCCTGTTTGAACATAACAATTGGCCAGATTACTATAAACTACTTTATCTTTATTACCCTGCTTTACTATGTGGTTTAGAATGGTGATGGTACTATCAAACTGTTGCTTCTGATAATAGGTTTCAGCTTGTCTGTATTGTGATTCAGGAATTGCAGCCAGTAAACTACTTCCTATTACCCATAGCATTAATACAAAGCCTATTGCTAATTCCTTTCGATTGTCAGGTTTACTTTGTTTTTCGATCAGTTTTAGTATTTGTATAATCTGAGTGACTGTTATTTCTGACGAACCTACAACTTGTCCGGTTACAGATTTTGCAAACCGTAATTCAGTACATTTTTTCAATACAAAGGAAAGTTCTTCTCTGACAGTTTTTGATACCTTATGCTGTTCCAGCAGTCGATTTATATATTCCAGATACCAGTCAACCACTTCAAGCTGATAACGTCCTGAAAAATAACTAAACAATATCGTCTCAATCTCTTTAGCCGTTTCAGTAGATAGAGAGTTTCCCTTCTTTTTCAAATGTTGCAGAGCCTTAACAGCTTTTTGAAGAGGATAGTGTATGGAACGTTTTTGGTATGCATCCCACTGACTATATCCCCACACAAGTATCACAACGCCAAAGGGTAATACACAAAGAAGCCAATATAAATCTGATCTCCAAAATGGGAGGGTATGGCTTAAATTGGGTTGTTGAGTATCCCAGGGCAATCCTTTGTCTGAAATTTTTCTCTCTGGTAATTCGGTTGAGGTTTGACTCCTGGCCTTCTGCGTTGTATCCCTCACTGTAATAAGAAGAGAATCTGTCAGGGAAATATATTTTTCCTGACTGGGATCAAAATAAGTAAATCCCAAAGACAAGGGATATACTCCTGCTTGTTCACCAACCATCGTTTGAGTAAAGATTTTACCTCCTGAGAGTCCCTTTTCTGTTAGGAATTGCTCGTCTGTACTTTTTATCTCAAATCCTTCCAAACCTGTTGGTAATGTATATAGAGGCAGAGAAACAAAAGGTATGTTCCCTACCCCTGCTATTTGGTATGTAATCAAGACTGGATTTTGTATAATCAGAGAATCCTTATCAGATATGACCTTCCATGAAAATTTTCCTACTGCGCCGGAAAATGTTGCAGGTTTTGGCTCGGGCAATGATTTTACAGAAAAAGATAACTCGGAAGCAGTTAACGGCTGATCTACCGTTTGTTCTACCTGAAAAAAATCATCCGGCTTCGGAGCTACAGTCACTTTAATGGTAATAGGATAAGCTGGCAGTGTAAGTGTACCTGATTTCTGAGGTATAACCAGGTATTTTTTCAATACTACCACTCCATATGTTTTCCCATTTATCTGCTCCTGAAAGGGTACAGGCTTCTGACTTTGTTTGATCTCCTTCACCCAGCTATTCGCCACAGATAGTTTCGGAAAGATCTCAGGTGATGAGACATTACCTTCATAATATAACTGCAGTTTCACAACAAAGGCCTCTCCCTGATAAACAGACTTTTGAGAAGGTACCCAACGTAAAAAAGCCTTTCCTCCCACATTCTGCCCTATTGCAGAGAAAGTACACAAGACCACCATCCATAACAAGATGGCAAAACGGTATATATACATAGAAAATATCTCTTTCCGAATCATAGATGTTTACTCAGTTTACCAGTCTTTTTGATCAGATGGTACCGTTTTCTCTGCTCTGGCTCTTGAGTTTCTGCCTCTGATCTGCTTTTCAGCCTGATCCAATTGTTTCAGCATACTTTCCATATCTGAGGCATTTAATTGCTGTTGCGAGGATTGTATATTATTTTTCGAACTACTTTCAGACTGGCTTGCATCCTGATTTTGTGAATCGTCAGACGAATTATTCTCGTTCTCTTCTTCGCTTTTATTCTTGGGCTGATCCAATTGTTTTTGTACCTGATTTATATTTCGAATAGGATCTTTCTTTGGGGATTTTTCAGCCATTTTCTGCAGTACATAAGATAAATTCTTTTCAGCAGGCTGATAACCTGGTCTCAAAAGCAACTCATTCCGATAACAAGAGGCAGCTTCTGCCCATCGACTCATCTTTAACAAAATATTGCCTTGGAGGTGTAATGCTTGTGGTTTGAATTTATTGGAAAGCTGGCTACTTTTATTTACATAAGGGAGAGCCTCAGAATATCGTTGCTGCTGATACAAGCTTAATCCCAGATAAAATTTTGCTTCTGAAAGTTCAGGGTTACTGGCTAATACTTTACGAAAACTCACTTCTGCCTCTCCATATTCTCCCTGCTGATAAAAAGCATTGCCTTGGCCTAAAAGTTTTTCCTCACTGGATACACCAACAGGCCTTCCTGTGAAAAAATAAATTATCCAGGGTGCAGCTACAGCAATTCCCAGAAAAAACACCAATGTCCGTATCATTTGTATGAAGAAAATGGTGAAGGTATGCGATATTTATAAAAAACACCAAGTATCATGTCGAGCAATACACAGACAAGTGAGATTCCCGCAAGCCATTGAAACAGATAGGTATATCCGGTAATTTGTGGAGGTTTGCCGATAGATAATCTGGCCGCTTCAATCTGTTGCTGAATGAATTGCGTGGTTTCTTGAGTGGAGGATATCGGATAGAATTGTCCTTTCCCTGCTTCTGCAATTTGACGAAGATTGTTTGGCTCCATACGGGTAATGACAGGTAAACCAGCGGCATCCTTTTTCACACTACTCTTCCCATGTGCATCAGACACTGTAATCTGACTTCCAGTTTCTGTTCCTACTCCGATTGTATGTATTACAATACCTCTCGCTGCCTGTTTCTCAACCGATTTCAGAAACTCACTATCATGGTTTTCACCATCCGAAAACAAAAAAATCACCTGATTACTCCGGGCTGTATCACTAAAATAATATCCTGCCATTTCCATGGCTTTTGTTAGTTGTGTTCCCTGCTGAGAGATTAATGAGGGTTGGATTGCAGGAATAAAGGAAACCGCCACATTCATATCTTCTGTAAATGGCAAAAAGGGATAGGCCTGAGCTGCATATAACACAATTCCTACTCTGCATTTATCAAGGTTGGTAATAGACTGGGAAAGAACCTGTTTTACCTTTTCTAATCGGTTAGGAGCCACATCTGAAGCAAGCATACTGGTAGATATATCTACCATAAATACAACATCTGCAACAGGTACGTCAGGTGCTGTAACTGTCTCTGGATAACGTGGACTTACAATAGCCAGTATACAGCATAAAATAGCTATTAGATACAATCCCATACGTATCCACTGCTTATGTGAGGTATCTGGCATCAGGTATTGTAGTTGCTGTGGATTTCCCAATTTCTTCAAACTCCTTTTTCGCCACAATAAATAACCCCAAAATATACTAAACAAGAGCGGTATTCCTAGTAAAAGATAGATATACTCACTATGTTCCCAGTCTAGATTCATAGAAATATGTTCTAAAATAAATACGGGTTCAGAATGTGATTCTGAACCCGTCGGTAAAGTACTAATTTGGTGCTATTTATGGAAATTTAACACCTGCATATTTTACAACTGACACAAGTGGAATCTTACTGTTGTACTTAGCATTAATAGTTTGAATAAATTTATTGGCAGCAATCGCATATCCACGAGGTGTCAGGTGTACTCCATCCAGCGAGAAAAACCCTCCACTGATAAATGCTCCACTCACATTCATTCCATCTACCAGCAAACCAGCGTTTACCTCCTTCATAAAGGAATTGGCATCTACAAAAGCCAGATCTTTACTTTCAGCAGCTGCCTTAATAATACTATTGTATTGAGTTGTATAACTATTGATTACATCCTGCTCACGCCCATCCAATACCAAACCTGTTGGAAAAGGATTCTTTGGAGAAAACCCAAAAGCTTGAGTTGTATCCAGTTTAAAGGCAGCAATGATGTTTTGTACAGTTGTCCCATTCTGTGCAGCAAAAGATCTCCAGTAGGCCCCAGTAGGTTGCCCAAGCATTCCGAGTAGACTTGGATTATTGCGTACAGAAAGAGTCAGTAAGGAACGTCCTTGTCCACCTCCATACAAGCTATCTATTGGCAACTGTATAATACGCAAGGTATCCGCAGGGCGAGATGTCTGACCTATGCGATCAGGTGTACCACTCTGACATACCACAAAATTTGGAAGCTTTGGATTTGCCTGAAGAGCTAATTTTAGCTGTGCTTTAGCTGTAGAAGAAACCGTAGCCAAGACAGTATTGAACAAAGGCACACTGGTAACAGAAGGAAGATTGGCAACAACCCCTTTGGCACCATTTTGTGTCAATGTATTTATCAATACTCCATACAATTGCTGAAAAGCAGGAACAGGAGTTAACGGAACCAATCCACCTGAACCAGCATATTGCAAGACATCATTATTTCCCAGCCAGCAGGAAAAAAAGGTAGGCTGGCTCTCGGCTACTTTTGTCAGATAGGGCTTTACTCCTACCTCACCATCCATCAATATTCTTTCATATAAAGGATTACGTCTGGAATAATTCGCATCTGCAATGTCAGATAAACGTATACCTGGCACTCCATAATTATTGATAGGGTCGGTATATTTATCCAATAAAACACCACTTGGATTCAATACAGGGTCAGGAGTTGTAACTCCTCTTACAGCAAGCTCTGTACTTACAGTTTCCAATACAGGCAAACCTGTAGAAGAAAAGCCTGTTAACGTCAAATAACCTGTTCCATTGGGCTTTGAGGTAAATAAAGGCTGCGTAAAAGTACCACCACCAACCTCACTCATTTGTGCTGCAATCAAACTAGGATAGGAAGCCTGCTGTCCTGAGAGATATAACCCATCATCTGCATAACCAGCAGTGAGTGAATTACCCACAGCGACATATTTGGAAAAATCAGCACTGCCTTTTGCTGCAGCAACATCTACATCCAGATCAGGTTTACATCCCTGAAACAAAAAGGCTGTAGTTAGGGTGAGTAGAGAATAATTAACTATATTTTTCATAGATATTAGTCAGAATTGAACGATTTTGATCCAGATTTACCAACAATAAAATATGTATAATCAGAATTTATAACCTAAAGCCAGACTTGGAATGTAAGCGTAGGTCTTATAAGTACCCTGCAGACCAGTTTCTATATTAGTTTGAGTACGTTTCTCCAAATCCTCAAACATAAATGCAGCATCTATACTGAATTTATCTGTAATCTGGTATCCTAGTCCTAATGTCAATATAATTCGGTTTGCATCTGGAATTTCTGGTGTTACATATCCATCTTTAATAGGAGTTAATACATACCCTACCCCACCACGCACAGCTAGTTTTTCGGTTACACCATACTGTCCACCTAATCTAAATGCCCACGAATCTTTGTAATTTCTTGGCGATTTGGTATCCTGAAGCTGTGGGGTATTTTGTTTGTAATCAAACGACAATGTATCATATACACTCCAGTGCACATAGTTAATATCCAGAGCCAGAGTAAACTTATCTGTTGCCTTATAACCCAAACCTAGGGTAGTAGTAGAAGGCAGATTTAGAGTAGATTTAAAGGTATTAGGCTGCGGAAAGCTAGTTGATAAAGCAGTAGAAACATCAAAAATAGCGTCCCCATCATCCACTGTTGTTTTCACTGTTGACCGATGAGTCAGTGCCAAAGAGAAAGCGTCTGTTGCCTGATAATACAGTCCTACGTTAAACCCATATCCCATTCCATTGCCTTTTAACTGGGCTGATCCCATGCCACCTGCAGATCCTGTTACTGGCAAATTTCTTTGTAAATCAACATGTCCAAAGTTGATAATGAATCCTGCACCAATACCCAATTTATCACTTATCTTATAACTGAAGGTAGGTTGCAAATAAATAGCCTGTAATTCCAATGAAGTCAATGCCATCTGTCCGCTCCAGCTTTTTCCCCAGTCTGTTTGGCCACCAAATGGTGTGTATGCAGCAAGGCCGGCTTTCCATTTTCCTTCTTTAGGACCAAACATCACACCAGCACTGAAAGGAGGTGCAATCCCATTGTCTGCATATTCTGTTTTGGAAGCGCCTTCACGAAGAAAGGAATTGTTGATAATTGCGGCATTTCCTGATACATATACCTGATTTCCCTCCAGAAAAACAGAGGATCCAGGATTAAATACCAACGTTGATGCATCTGTTTTCAATGCTGCTCCAGCATGTGCCATTCCAGTTTGCTTTGTTCCCAGCAGATTAATTTGAAATCCCTGAGCAAAAGCAAACGAAGAAGAAGCCATCAAAAAAATACTCATGAAAACTTTCTTCATGTTCTTAGCTTAGTTGTTTTGGGTGTATAAAAAGTGATTACATAAAAAATAAATGCCGTTATGGGTATTTCCATTACGTCAGTGTGATCTTTTCTTTTACAAATAACACAATAAAAACATTAAATTATACAAATTCATAAAAAAAAATATGCATGCATACTATTTTTCGATACAGCAGAAGGTAGGGGTCAGTATCCCCTAACAAAAAAAAGGTAAAAAGAGCTGATAGAGAATTATTTAGCTATTTGGATGCTAGTAATACAGCTATAATACACTTCGCAGGATGACAAAGCGAAATAGAAAGGATATAGTCAGGCACATCAATGCCCATACTAAAAAAGGAGTAAAAACTTCTGTATAACGATATTGTATCCTTTCTTCTACAGTACTTTTTTCGAGTCTGTCGATTTCGGAATAGATCTGTTGCAGGCTTTCCCGACTATCAGCTCTATAAAACATTCCTCCTGTCTGTGATGCAATCTGGCGTAGCAGATCTTCATTGATGCTAAACGGAACCTGCTGATAGGCTTTGGAACCATCAAATGTATGCATAGGAAAAGGGGCCAGCCCGTTTTTTCCAACACCTATAGTATATACTTTTATTTTCTTTTGCCGGGCCATTTCTGCGGCTGTCTGCGGAGCAATAAAACCAGCATTATTTTCCCCATCTGTTAATAAAATAATAACTTTACTTTTAGCCTTACTATCTTTCAACCGATTTACTGCATTGGCCAATCCCAACCCAATAGCGGTACCATCCTCCAGATTCTGATAATCAACTTGTTGAATTACATTTTGCAGCAGTGCATGCTGAGTAGTAGGTGGACAGGCAGTTATACATTCTCCAGAATAGATAACAAGGCCTACACGATCACGCGATCGAGCTGTCACAAAATCTTGGGCAGCCTTTTTTGCGGCCTCTAAGCGGTTAGGTTTCAGATCCTCAGCTTCCATACTTCTGGAAACATCCATGGCTATCATTATGTCTACTCCTTCTTGAGGAAGTCTCTCCTGACTCTTTTCCTGTATTTGGGGTCGGGCCAATGCAATACTAACAAATACTGCCCCTATAACTTGTATCAATCCAGGAATAAGATGGAACATCTTACCTATCAAAGAGTCCAATGTTTTTAGAGATTTCACTCCGGAAACGATCATGACAGGTTGCCGTTTCCGGTAAATCCATACCTGTATCAACCATATCAATGGTAATATCAGTAAAATCCCAAATGCTTCAGGATTCGCAAAACGATCGAAAGAAGGGATAACAAATGGATTCAAGAGACTGCAGACAAAAAAGATGTTGAATGTTTGGAATGCAATGTAAACTGTTGAATCATATCCTGTATTTCTTTCTGCAAAGAATTTGCGTCAGAAAAAGAAATGGGATCAGAAGAATAGAGTATATATTGCAGTCTTTCCAGTAAATTCTCCAACTGTGTTAGTTTTGTTGAATCTATGGAGTCATGTTTTAGTTTATTTTTTAATTCATTAACTGAAACAGAGGGTGTCTGTAAACCTAATTGACTACTCAAATATGTATGCAAAATCCGATTAAGTTGTACATAATATTGTTTATCAGTCCCTGAATATACTTGTGGAAGCTTCTGCAATTGTCTTAGAGCCTCCCTCTTTGGATTTAATTTCTTTGAAGGCCAGGCATCTTTTATCTTTTTTCCGCCTATCCATAATAATCCCAACACCACCACAATTACTCCTGAAACAACAGAAGGCATCCAGACAGAGAAATCAGATGAAGCCTTTTCAATCGGTTCAATTCGAAAATCAGGTTGATTTACAGGAAGTAACTCTACATGTATTGAAACTTCAGAGGATGTAAGGGACTTATTTGAGACTACAACGGTTTGTGGAGGTAATGTAAAATCTCCAGCTTGAAGACTTATCATCTGGTATATACCGACTACAATTACTTCCCCTTTGTTGTTAATTGAGTCTTTAGTCACTTCTTTCAGCACTGATATTCCTTTCCAGTCAATAACAGGAAAAGTTATAACTTCCTTTTTTGCATCCTTTATACTAAATGAAACATAAAATACCTGCCCTATAGACACTTGTCTGGCAGAGATATTTGTCTGAATGTTCTGTGCTCTAAGGTTTGTGAAAGCCCCTCTTATTCCTGATACACACAGAAACAATACACTTAAACATACCAAACGCTTTACTATTGAGGAAACTAACTCACTCATCTCGTTACAAAAAAAGTTCGAAGCTTGTCGACATAATCTTCTCCGGTATGAATCTGCAACAAATCAGCTTTGCTACTTTTAAATATAGCTTGTGTATCTCTTATATGTTGCAAACCTAAATTGTTGTATTGAATTCGGGTATCTTTCAGAAAAGTAGGTAACCAGGCTTTAGCACCTGTCTCTGCTTCTTGTACAGGCAGCCACCCAACATTGGGTAACTCCGTTTCCCGTACATCTGAGACATGGAGTCCAATTACCTCATGTCGTGCAGATGCCAGTTGTAATAAAGACTGGTAATCAGATGAAGCAAAATCGGAAATAATACAAACAATGCTTTTCTGCTTTACCAGACTCATTGCCAATTGCAAAGCCACCGCTATATTGGTTTTCTTCTCCACAGGTTTATGTTCCAGCATATCTCGAATCAGACGCAGCATATGCTGATACCCTTTTTGAGAACGAACAAGATGCTCTACTTGGTCGCTGAACAAAACCAGCCCTACCTGATCATTATTCTGGTGTGCAGCCAGTGCCAATACAGCAGCTAGTTCTTGCGCCAACTCCCGTTTGGATTGAGAAGATGTACCAAAGTTCATTGAGGCACTTACATCAACTAACAACAATAGATTTAGTGCCCGCTCTTCCTGAAACACTTTCAGATAGGGTTCCTGATACCGGGCTGTGACATTCCAGTCAATGGATCGCACATCATCCCCAAACTGATATTTTCTCAGTTCGCTGAATGTCATTCCTTTACCACGAAAATGGCTGTGGTACTGACCAGCCAACAGGTGTTCAGAAATATATCTGGCCCGAAAAGCCAGTTTCTGAACCTTTTTAAGAAGATCAGTAGTAATCAAAACAGATTATATTTTTGAATTAATGATTACTGTATCATTATCCCACATACTCATTATTCCTCTTTACCAAATTCAATAAGTTTGTAGAATCATTCTTCCATCTTTCAATCTCGCCTTTCTTCAACTTTACAAATTCCTTCATTAATGGACTACGCTGATGGACTCTTTTTCTGGAAATAGAGTTGTTTACCAATGCTTTTACAGATCGAATCACTCCCCAGGGAATACCCCACAATCCCAGTAGAAAAGTTGATGTATCAGCACGCCTTAACGATTTAACAAGGCAATCAGGACATGCAATTACATTTTTACCTTTGAATTGGGTTATAATGATAAAGCTAGTGACAGAAAATACGGAACTCAGATTCAGTCTTTGTGATGTTGTTGAGCAGATTGGACAAGGCAATGTTTCTATTAAATTAATAAAAGCTTCCAATTCCTGTTCTGTCAATTCTTTTGCCTGTATCGCAATACTTCTTTCAATATGTTCATCTATAAGATGGCGTTTTCTCAATTCGTCTTTCAGGATAGACACAACTTCTGGTGATAAAGTACCAGCATTTTCGGTTGCAATCCGCATTAGCTTCTCATTCGAAAAACCTTCGTAATTCTTACGTATTTCTTCAGCAGTAAAGGTCATATTAAATAATAAAATTAAAAACTACCCAACAAAGGTAATAACTTCTTCAGTTTAGCTGTTATTAATTAAGGCATTGGAACAGCATTTAAAATTTCTCGAATTACATCATCAGGCAGTATGGTTTCGGCCTGTGCTTCATAACTCAAACCAATACGGTGACGTAGCACTTCTGCTACAACAGCTCGTACATCGTCTGGAGTTACATAGGCTCGTTGCTGTAAAAAGGCATGTGCCTTGGCAGCCATTGTAAGGCCTATACTTCCACGTGGGGAAGCCCCAAAGCTTAATAAAGGCTTTAATTTTTCCAATTTCACAGATTCCGGTTGACGTGTAGCAAAGATGAGATTCAGAATATAATCTTCTACTTTCTCATCCATATAAATGCTTTTAACGGTTTGGCGAGCTTCTAGTAATTGCTCAGGTTTCAATACAACCTGAATTTTCTGTTGCTCAGATAATTGGTGCTGACGTATAATCAATCGTTCGTCTTCTTTACCTGGATAGCTTATTAGAACTTTCAGTAAAAAGCGGTCTGCCTGAGCTTCGGGTAGTGGATAGGTTCCTCCTTGCTCAATTGGATTCTGTGTAGCCAGTACCAGAAAAGGTTCATCTAGCTTAAAAGTCTGATCTCCTATAGTTACCTGCTTTTCAGCCATTGCCTCCAGCAAAGCAGATTGCACCTTCTCAGGAGCCCGGTTGATTTCATCTGCTAGTACGAAATTAGCAAATACTGGTCCCTTTTTAGGCAAGAATTCGTTTTGTGCCAGATTATAAATCATAGTTCCTACCACATCTGCCGGTAACAGGTCAGGAGTAAACTGTATACGACTAAACTTGGCATGAATAGCCGATGATAGTGTTTTAATAGCCAGTGTTTTAGCCAGACCAGGTACTCCTTCCAGCAAAATATGCCCCCCACTCAACAAACCAATCAAAAGCTTTTCCACCATATTAGCCTGTCCTACAATCACTTTATTTACTTCTGAGGTAAGAGTAGCCAGCCAGAGGCTTTGCTCCTGTACTTTTTCGGTTAGTGCGTTGGGAGTAGTTGATGAAGATATAGACATCTGTAGTGTATCAGAATCAAAAGTAAAAGATTAACACCTTTTTTAAAGTTACCAACAATCATCTTTGCAAGATACAGGAAAAATAATTGCAGCAAATCAATAGAATAGACGTAATTTTGCAAATCATTTGGTGACAGGTGCTGATTTTCAAATTTGAAGTACTACTTATCCAAAAATAATAAGTTTCTATTTCAATAATATTGGTTAATCTCAAATACCTAACGTATTTCACGATACTTTTTTTATATGAAAGAAATTGCTCATCCAGATGCTTTACAAGTATTAAAGGAGGACTTTTTCTGGGATAAGTCTGATGAGTTTGCCCCTTTTGGAAGTGATGAAGGAAGTGATGCATTTAGTCATTTTTATGAGTGGAAAAAAGAACATCCAGATATAGATGCAATAGAATATATCCGAGAATTACTGATAAAAGATATAGGAATTGATTCTTCAGATTTGGAATATATTGATGCGAATTCCATACCTGAAGAAGTTCGGTCAGTTATTATTGAAGAAATTGATTTTGAATTGATTACTATATACTTTGGGCAAATACTATTGACTGCCACTATCGATAGTGAAACAAAAAGGCTTACACAAATTGTTATCAAACGTCAGTTAAGCGATTATGTATTAGAATATTGGTTTTACGGAGATCTTTATTTGATTGAGCAACGAAAAAGAATACTTCAAAAAGAACTGGAAGTTTTAGAAAACCTATAGGTTGATTTTCATGCCTTTTCTTACTAAAATTTTTAACTAGTAATTATAAATACGAATATACATGTCTTTAAAAGAAGAAGTACAAAAGCGAAGAACATTTGCCATTATCAGTCACCCGGATGCCGGAAAAACAACACTGACAGAAAAATGTCTATTATTTGGGGGAGCTATTCAGACTGCTGGGGCTGTAAAATCGAATAAAATCAAAAAAGGAGCTGCGTCCGACTTTATGGAAATCGAACGGCAACGGGGTATCTCAGTAGCAACTTCCGTGATGTCGTTTGATTATAACAACTGTAAAGTAAATCTGCTGGATACACCAGGTCACAAAGACTTTGCTGAAGATACTTATCGTACCCTTACTGCTGTGGATAGTGTAATTCTGGTTATTGACTGTGTAAAAGGCGTTGAGGAACAAACCGAACGTCTGATGGAAGTATGCAGAATGAGAGATACGCCAGTAATTATATTTATCAATAAAATGGATCGGGAAGGACGTCCTCCGTTTGATTTGCTGGACGAACTGGAACAAAAGCTACACATCAGCACTCGACCTCTGGCATGGCCGATTGGCATGGGTAGTGACTTTCAGGGAGTGTATAACTTATATGAAAAGAGTCTGTACTTGTTCAGTGCAAACAAAACAAAAATTTCAGACGACATTGTAGCCATTCAGGATTTAAATGACCCGGAACTAGACAAGGCAGTAGGTGAACGTGCAGCCAATCAACTACGTGAAGATGTAGAACTGGTAGAAGGTGTATATGAACCTTTTAATCTGGAAATGTATCAATCAGGTTTACTAGCTCCTGTGTTTTTTGGAAGTGCGCTTAATAACTTTGGAGTAAAAGAACTTTTGGACGCATTTACCCGCATAGCCCCTCATCCGCATGACAGAGAGTCTGTGAATCGGGTGGTAGCACCGGAAGAGAACAAGTTCAGTGGTTTTATCTTTAAAATCCACGCTAACCTGGACCCTCGTCACCGTGATCGGATTGCGTTTTTACGGGTATGCTCGGGAAAGTTTGAACGAAACAAGTTTTTCCACCATGTGCGTCTGGATAAAAACTTCCGTTTCTCAAACCCATATGCATTTCTGGCTCAGGACAAGGAAGTAATCGAAGAAGCCTTCCCTGGAGATGTAATCGGTTTGTATGATACAGGTAACTTTAAAATCGGAGATACACTAACAGAAGGTGAAGATCTGATCTTCAAAGGAATTCCTAGCTTTTCTCCAGAAATATTCCGGGAAGTTATCAATACTGATCCGATGAAAACCAAGCAATTGGAGAAAGGTGTGCAACAACTAACAGATGAGGGAGTTGCCCAGTTGTTCATTCAACAACCTGGTAACCGTAAAATTATTGGCACAGTAGGTGAACTCCAGTTTGATGTGATTCAGTATCGTCTGGAAAACGAATATGGAGCATCCTGTCGGTTTATCCCGATGAATGTTTATAAGGCATGTTGGTTAACTTCCGAGAATCAGGAAGTGCTAGATGCGTTCTGTCGTATCAAAGCCAAAGATATTGCGTTTGATAAAGACAATAACCGTGTGTATATGGCAGAGACCGAGTGGCAGCTGAATATGACAATCCGGAATAATCCCGAAATTCAGTTCCATTTTATTTCTGAGTTCACCACTACGGAACATATGGAACGTAAGTAATTTCCTCTATTAGTAGCCATACTGGAAAGGATTTTGTAACTGAAGTTGTTAGTTTACTACGTCTTTGTAGTGCCCATTCAGCTCCAAAATCTTTTCTGGTTTTTATTATCCTCCATTCCTCAACGGCAAGCAACTCTTTATTTGGTAAAAACTTACTAGGTAGGTAATACTAAAAAAAGCCACTTTTATGAATCTGTCTTTTTATTACTTTGGCCGCAAAATGTAGTATCTGCATGAAAAATTTTTCTCTCTTTCTGGTAATCAGTTTCTTTCTGATCTGTGGACTAACCATAGCAGCTAATCCCAATAAGGAGGCACATTCTCTGGAAGAAGCATTAAAACATCCGCTGGAAGTAGAAGAACTCTATTTGTCAGGACAACAACTCTCAGCTTTACCCAAAGAAATTGGTAAGATTCTGAATCTTAAAAAACTAATTTTACATAGCAATCAGTTAAGTACACTACCGACCGAACTTGCCAAATTACAGTTGCTACGTGAAATCAATCTCAATGAGAATAAATTCACTATCTTTCCCAGTGTATTGCTTTCATTACCCAAACTAGAACAGCTAAATCTGGGTCAAAACAGGTTGCAGGAGTTACCAGCAGAACTAGGAACTGTTTTTACGTTAAAACGTCTGGAACTACCACATAATGATTTTACTCTTTTTCCTGAATCAGTATTAAATCTGGCCAATCTGGAAGTGCTGGACTTGGCAGATAATCAAATACCAAAGTTACCAGCTAATCTGTCTGCCTTAACACAGTTAAGATCGTTGATGCTATCTCATAATCAGTTCAAAGTATTTCCAAAAGAAATTCTGGCTCTTACTCAGTTACGCGAATTATATCTGGGTGACAACCAATTATCAAAACTTCCTGCTGAAATCTCTCAGTTGCATGAACTTAGATCAATGATGTTATCAAACAATCGATTTACCAGCTTTCCCAAAGAAGTATTTCAACTTAGCCAGTTGAAAGAGTTATATTTGAATGGCAATCAATTAAGAAATATACCTGGCGAGATTAACCAGTTGACAGGGTTACAGGCATTGGGACTAGATAAAAATGAACTTATCTACCTTCCTGCTTCACTACAAGATCTGTCACAATTGATTGTTATTTTCTTATCAGAGAATCCAATCAGCCAAACCAATCAAAGCCGACTGGCAGAATTATTACCCAAAGTACATCTTGAATTTTAACCCAGAAGGTTCTCTCCTATTTCAGTACTTTTACTGTTACCTCAAAATCTGCACTTTTCTTCTTTGCTGCTAATTTCAGAGGAAGAAAAACCTTTAGCTGATAGTCTCCTTTTTCTAATTCTCCCTTCCATGTGTGTGTGTCATCTTTTACAACCGTCTCGTTTAGATCTGAGGTTTTACGATACAGTTTAAAAACAGCCTGCTTTTTATTTCTAACCTGAATCTGAACTCTTGACTCAGATTCTAAGGCAAACTCAAATGCCTGTGACTTAAATCCCTGAATCTTTCCTGTAAATTTCTTTTCCCATGCTATGTCTGGAGCACTAACAACAACCTGTGGTACTGTATCCGCTTTTATAGCCTCGCCTGGTATGAATGTAGCAGTATCTCTGAAAACAGTATCCCGAGTAACAACAGCCGAATCTAAATGCTCCGTTTGTATCTGTGCATCAGAGGATTGCTTTGAGTTGCAACTATAGAAACAGAACAATCCGCTCAGGTAGAGAAGTTGCCACTTGGAACTACTTCTAAAAATATGGGGTTTCATGAGGAGTCAAAAATTATTTTTAAGCAAGTAAAAATGAGTATTTTATTTCATTTTCCAGCGAATAATTGAATACTGTTGACGCTATTCTTTTTATTGTATTACCTATACCAGTTTATTGTCTTATGAAACTTCCTTCCATTTTATACATATACGATCCGCTCTGCTTCTGGTGTTATGGTTTTGGACCAACCCTGCAAAAACTCTTCGAATCCCTTCACGATAAAGTACACTTTGAGATTTTGTCCGGAGGCATGTATATTGGGAATCAGGCAGGCACAGTCAGTCAAGTGTCTCCCTATCTCAAAACTGCCTACAAAGAAATAGAACGCCAGACGGGAGTTCCCTTCGGGGAGAAATTTGTTAAGCATATTTTAGAGCCAGGAACAGCTATACTGAACTCCGAAAAACCATCTATCGCACTCACGACATTTAAGAGTTATCAACCTGAAAATATTGTCAAATTTGCTCATCATTTGCAGGAAGCGTTTTTTTATGATGGGAAAGATCTGACTGACGATGCAACATATATCCCTCTGGCAAAACTTTTTGGCATTGATGGAGAAGAGTTTGTCAAAAAAATGCACCATCCGGACTATACTCGAAAGACAAAAGAAGAATTTAAGATAGTAAATGAATTAGGTGCTTCTGGCTTTCCTACTATTCTCTTACTGACAGAAAAGCAAAATTATTTACTTACCAGAGGCTATATAGAATTCGAACCGCTCTATCTTACGATAAACCAACTGCTTTCTCCTGTCAGCTGACTTATCTTCTAGTTGTTCGCATTGCCTTTAGCTTTTTGATTTTGGGGTCACTTTGAAGTTTCTGGTATCGTTCTGTTTCCATTCCAACAATAGCAACTTTGCCTTCACTATCTGAGTGTACTCCAAATCCGTATCCGTATATCTTAGTAAAAGGAGAGGAACGAAAACAAGGCTGCGCCTTTGAGAAGAAGTTTTTTCTTGCTTCTTCATATTCATGCTCTGTCAAGTTATTTCTGTTTGCAAAAAGTTGAAAAAACAGATCGTCAGAAGTAAAGGTGTAAGGGCTATTTACAAGTAACTCATATTGCAACTCAGCTACTGTTTTGTTATCACCTTTTGATTTTGGGATGGTTCCACAACTAACTTTTGTGTCTTCGGCCACTTCTATAAAAGTGTCAAAATAATTTGTTGTATGAATTTTGTCTTTGCTCATATCCTTATCGTTTAATTGCTGTTGCACTTGAAATCAGCAAATAATTTGTAATCTATCACCTAACTGCTATTACTTTCTGTATTTTGTTTTTAAGTCTTTTTCCAAATTATTAAACACATAATCGTGTTCTTGGCTTACACCTAATTTCTCCATTGGTTCCCAATAAAAGCGAGGCGTTAAAACAGACGTGTAAGTGGTTATACGTATCAATTTGCATTTATTGCTTTCAACTGGCTCAAAGTAATAAATAGCTTCTTTAAAACCCAACCATCTTCGCCCAATTAGGTTATAGTCAATAACATCCATTTTTAAAACCTTACCACGCTCTAATTGTGTAACTCTTTCGGTAATTGTGCCACCACCAAAATCAGCATTGCTTAGTCGTCCACCTTTGAAGTAGCAAGTTCGTATAGCCCCCACTTCTTCTTTTTCTAAAACGCATTTGGTAGGAATAGGGAGGTCAAGCTTCAGCAAAAAAGGTTTTTCAGCATCAAGAGTATCCACCGATTTGATTGCATCATATACTTCATCAGGTGTATAGTTGAATACTTTCTCCGTTCGTACTTCAATAACAGTTTCCTTCTCTTTTTTAAGAAAATGTTCTGTTGGTGCTGCAATTAGAAATGGCAGTAATGGCAAAATTAAAACTGATAGCTTATTTGTTTCTTTGATAACCTTGTATCGATCGGCAAGTCTGACAATAACATACCCCAAAAAGATAAATGGAACAACCAAGCCAATCGCCATAATAATACAAATTATCCCAGAAAGTCCTGGAATATAAATCGCGATAAGTAAAAGAATTGTTGTAATGATTGCTCCCCAAAGTGCATATTTTCGAACATGCATTGTTCCTATTGCTACTCCCAAAACAACCGGTAGGAGTCCAAAAAGAATCCAACTATAATCTACAAGTCCTAAAAATAGAAATCCAATTCCTGTCCCGATAAAAATAGTTGTCAGGATAATAGATAGTTGGAAGCTTTTGTCTTTTAATATTGCTTTCATTGTTTTGAACAATTTCTGTATTGCCTCAAACCTGTTTTTGACAAAACAAGTTATTGGTAGTTACTTTTGGCAGCTACTATTTCCTGCAAAATAAAAAATGCCTGTCGCAAGAACAACGGGCATTTTGCATTTAACTGAGCAGAAGATAATTATTCCTTCTTTCCAACAAAGAACCATACTTTTCTTTTGCAAGTCCATACGGCATTTGTCGTATTTTTTCTATTCATTAGAACTTATCAGGGTTCAGTTTCCCTAACCATATCTTCTTTTCCTTTCTACCTTCACAAACCACAATGAGTTTAGCGGCTCCGTTTTCAGTACCTCCTTCTCTGATCACTACTTCAGAATCGCCATATTCATCAAACAGATAATAGTCGTCATTGCCAAATATCTTTACATCACTGATAGATGCATTTGCCATATTAATCCTAGCAGCACGGATTTGGTACCGGGGCCAGTAATAGGAAGTGGTGGTAATAGTAGACAAGAATGTAGATGAATTCGACTCAGACTGAATGACACGAGGAGACTTTAATAATAAAACCACATCTCCATTAGAGTTTGCAACCAATCCCAATGTACAGTGATAATGTCGTGCATCTGTTAATCCTCCACCTGTCAAACCACCTTTTTTCGATTCAGGATCTATGCTATAACTCGCTTTCAACTCTCCTCCTGGACTAAAATGAAAAATATAAGCATCTTCATACAACCGTTCTTTATCCCGTAGCTCCAGTTTGTAATCCTGTGCCAGTACAAACATGTCCCCATTGGGAGCAGTACGCATCTCAGCAATCTCTACCCGTTTGCCATTGTAGGAACTTAGTCCTTTCTGATTGGAGGGCGTCTTGGTTTTCTTCTCAAAATCTTCAATGGAAGACAGGCTTACAAAACCAACACTTTTAGATTTTAATCCTACCATCTGGAAATGGGTGAATTTATCCATCTCAGCCATTTTGGCCGGGTCTTTGTAAGCGTCAAAATATGATTCGGTTACATCTTTGGCCTTACAAGGTCCATAGGCTACCAGACTTTCTCCAATCTGATAAATACCTTCGATTTTCCAGTCGTTTCCTTTACTGTTGAATGCAATGCGATCCACCAATACACCATCAGGATTGATGCGAACCAGTGTATAGTTGTTGGCTGCTCCCCCTTTGCTTTTATTCATTCCTGCTCCTTCTGCAGGTGCGAATACAATCACATAGTCAGTCAGTACATCTTCTGCATCATGGCTCTCATCAGATTGCACACTTCCAAAATAGATAGGATATTGCAGGTACTGAAACGATAGCTCAATTTTGTGCAGGATATCCAGATCCTTGTTTACATGTAATACACTAAAGTTTTTCAGTCGGGCTGCTGCATCTTTTTTATCCTTTTCTCCTACCAATGCCAGCACTTCCCCTTTGGTATCCATTTCATAGGCATCAAAAAACCACATTTTACTTCCATCATCTGTTTTGGGCTTTATTTTGTCCAGAGTTTTTACATTCTTACTATAGCCCATCTTCATCCAGTTCCAGCCATAGGTAATTTCCTTGCGTTTGAATACAGCATTACCGAACATATCTGCCTTCGCTTCCAGTCCAATAACAGAGTATGAGTCCCCTTTGTATCTCTTTAACTTTCCTCTCTTCACTTTTACCAATTCATCTTCAGAATTCTCTTCCTTAATGAAGTTGAGGTCATAGTCAAAAAAATAACTTTCATACTTAATTTTTTTGTTGGTTGACTTAGTCACAAATGAAAGTTCAATCTGTTTGGTATCGGCATGATTGACAATTTCATTCAGTTTCCCTCTGGCCGCCTTTCGGGATACATCCTGTTTGACTTCTTTTTCCAGTTGCTGGGCAAAGGCATTCTGAATACAAAACACACCGATAACACACACTACTCTGAAAGGTAATGATAAGAACATAACGATTGGAAGTTAGTTAAGAGACTAAAATTTGCTTGAGAGACTATATCAGGTAAGTGGTGGGATCATTTGAAGATCTGCTACAAAAAAATATAGTTTCCATACATATATCAATACGGCATTTGTCGTATTTTTCAGCAAAGCTCCTCCAAAGATAACTTACTGTGCATGAGACATTATTTACCTTTTCTCTTCTTCTTTGCCCTGTTTTCTATTTATGGCCAGCAATCATATATTGAACTTTCTCCCACCAGCGATGAGATATTCCTGAATAAAAATGTTTACATCTGTGCAAATGCTTGTAGTTCAGCTACTATCAACAGCCTACTTACCGAAAAAGATTCTTCCTTTATTCCAAGTTCTCCTATTGTACCAAATTTTGGACGGGCAGGAGGTGTTCACTGGGCACGTTTCAATGTCAGAAGCCCATCCACCAAGCGATGGATTCTCGAAATAGACTTTCCCTATATTGATAACCTTCAGCTATTTCTGGTAAAAGATCAGACACAATTGGTGGATCAGTGGGGACCTATGGGCTGGCAATTGTCATCAGACAAGCGACATATCAATCATCGTAACTATATAACTGCGCTGAAATTACAAGCCAATATTAACTACACCATATATATTCGGGCAAGCAATAAAGTAGGATTACTAAAGCTCCCTATGACTTTATGGGATGAACAAAGATTTTATCAGGCAGATGATCAACGTATGATAGCGTGGGGATGGTTTGGTGGTATTATGTTCTTTATGAGCTTATTCGGCCTATTTTTATATCTGACATTTCAGGACCCGACGTATCTTTACTTTGCTCTTTATACACTAGGATTTATGTACCTTATGTATCTGATGGAAGGAATCGTCCGTTATTTTTTTCCTATAGGGCCAGACTGGCTTACAGGTAGCGAAGCTCGTCCATTATTTTCTATCCTGACAGTAGCAGCCTTACTTAAGTTCTCCCAGTTATATCTCTCTATTGGCTCACAAACCCATCCCCGTGTATATGTACTTATCCACTATGCAATGTATGCCACACTGGCTTTATTGATCAGTATTTATTTTTATCTGTTTTACCATATTTCCAATCATTTGCTCTTACAAATTGGGAATACATTAATTATACTGATCGTGTTAAGTATAGTACTGTTGGTTATCTGGCGTATTATACAAGGGTATAAACCAGCCCTTTTTTATCTGGTTGCAATTCTTCCTTTTGTCGTTATTGGAATTGGTCAAACATTACTCAGCTATAATATGATCAGTCATAGCACCCTCTTTTTTGAAGGATTGCCATTTGCTGTAGTGTGTAAAGTCTTCGTACTATGTATGGGGTTGATTTATCGCTTTAAAATATATAAGAATAAAAACGAAAACCTACTTCATGAAATAAATAAGGAACAACAACGTACTTATGAAGCTATACTAAAGGGTAAGGAAGAAGAAGGCAAACGAATGCAGGAAGAACTTCGGGCATTGGAAATACAGACATTGTATCAGTCAGAAAGAGAGCGAATCGCAAGAGATCTGCATGATAATGTAGGCTCACAGCTTACCTTCATAATCTCCAATCTTGATTATATAGCCCACCATTCTGAACATATACACGAAAAAGACTCACTGAAACCCTCTCTGGAAGAGGTTGGAAACCAAGCCCGCGAAACCATGCATTTGTTAAGGGATACTATGTGGGCTGTTCACAAAGAAAGTATTACTGCCGAAGAATTAGTAAAAAGGCTACAATATTATATCAATCAGCGATTTCGCTACAATGAAAAACCTGTCTGTCAGCTTACCTTCTTATTGCATAAAAATCCACTCCTGAAGCCAGGGGATGCCTTAAATCTATTTCGTATCGTACAGGAATCACTCAATAACATACTCAAACATGCCCAAGCTTCTGTTATTCAGATCTATGTCTCTATTTCAACAACTAATGAGCTTATCTTGCAAATAGGTGACAATGGTGTTGGTTTTTCCATACACGCATCAGCTGTTGCTCAGGAAAAATTTGGCTTACAAAATATGCAGAAGCGTGCAGAAAGTATTGGAGCACGATTTGAACTCCAGTCTGCTTTTAACCAAGGAACTACCGTTTCGGTAACGATGACCGTATAAGCAAGCGAATAAAATACGATAAATGCCGTATTTTATTCTACTATTGTCTGGTGTATTTTTGTCATTTAGCTTCATTAACTTTTTACCCTGTGAGGACAAGCATAGCATTAGTAGATGATAACAGGTATCTGATCCGTTCCATTAGTCAAAACCTGGTATGTTTTGAAGAAATAGAGATTTTGTTTACTGCTTATGATGGTGGGGAAGTACTTGAAAAGCTAAAAAATATAGCAGAACTACCACAGGTGATCCTGATGGATATTGAAATGGAGCCAATGGATGGCATTACAGCAACTGCCTTGATACGCAAATATTTTCCTGATATTAAAATTATCATCTTATCTGTATTTACAGACGATGATAAAATATTTGAAGCAATACGGGCAGGTGCTTCGGGTTATTTACTAAAAGATGAAAAAAGTGCACGGATTGTAGATGCCATTGAACAAGTAGTAGAAGGTGGAGTACCTATGTCACCCTCCATTGCACAGAAAACCCTGCAATGGCTCAGAAACTCTTCCCCTCCGGCATCAACTTCAACTACTCTGACACCGCAAAGTTTTGATCTGACCAAACGGGAATTGGAAATTCTGGAACACATAGCTATAGGACTTACCTATCAGCAGATTGGTGATAAATTATTTATAAGCTCCAAAACAGTACGCAAACACACAGAGAATATTTACCAGAAACTCCACGTCCATTCCAAAGTAGAGGCAATTCAACTCGCTAATAAACATAACTGGTTAGGAAATATCTGATCAAAGGCAGGTTAATTATCCATTGCAGATAAAGTGGAAATACCTAAATTTAGTCCATTATCGTTGATCTCTGTTTATGAACAATACACAAAAGCTGGAAGTCTGGCTCAGAGGGCCACTACCGGATGTACCTCCTTTACTTCAACCTGTGGCTCATGCTCTTTTACAAGCTCAGGAAGAAATACACACCTATCTAAAAGATTTTCCAGATACCTTGCTTTGGGAATGTCCTGGTGGTGTAGCATCTGTTGGATTCCATCTTCAGCATCTGGCAGGAATACTTGACAGATTGTTTACGTATGCCAGAGGACAAGCACTGACCGAACAACAATTGCATTCGCTTTCTTTGGAAGGCAAGTCTCCTACTCCTTCCACTACTACACAAGAACTATTACAAGCTTTTGATACACAGTTAATAATGGCTTTAGATCAATTGTGCACAACAAAGGAAAATACCCTTACGGAAGTACGCGGAGTCGGCAGAGGTCAGGTTCCCTCTACAGTACTAGGTTTGCTTTTTCATGCAGCCGAACATACTCAGCGTCATGTAGGGCAACTGCTTGTAACAGCTAAAGTGCTGGTAGTTACAGTATCAGAGCAAAAATGAAACTCTCATTTTCTAAGCTTCCCTTTACAAACCCGTACAATCTGGTGTACATATTTGGTAACTTTTTGTACATCTCACTATACGGTTGTAAAAAACAATCAATTATCTGCATCCTTAAAAGGTCCTATATAGCTCTATTACAATGTATTACACCTGTAAAACCCTTTTTTTCTTCAAAAATCCAGAAGGAAGGTATATATGTATGATAATGAGTAAATTATGACTTTACAAGAGGGGTATGAATGTAGTATCTTTGTATTGTAAGTCAAGTAGATATATCCTCAGACATAATGTCTGATTAAAATATAAAAATACGAATTTAGGTTGTAAGTGGTTTGTTACTGAAATTCTCCGAAAGCATCTTTCGGAGAATTTTTGTTTTGTACCAATAGGACTTGCGATTTCTACAGCATCCGGGTTACAAACCAAAGCATGCAGAACCAGCTACAATATATTTACCCGTTAAAATAGAATACAAAAGCGATGACTACCAGAAAAAGTAGATCTGTTTCAATAAACAGAAACTTTGAATCAGAAAGAACAGTGAAAGCTGATTAAAAGAGCTGGCAAAACTTGGAGGATAGGGAACTAATCGATTGGATTTGCTATACTTGATAACAATATTTCCTCAATCGTAATCAGACAAACTATGGCATGGCTTATCGTGGTCGCATGACAGTAGGTCTTGCTTTTGCAGATACATTTTTGGCGTTAGCCATTAGATCCTGTTTGGGCAGTATGCTGAACTTATCTTTAATAGAGTCAGTCAGCGTAGATAAATTGCTTTTATTAATTTGTTGGTCAGCAAATCTTCCATCACATGCCAGCAGCAATACCAATCCCCCAAGAAATATAAATGATTTAATAGTTGGGTGCATATGTGTATATAACAACGTATAGTACATTAACACAACAAAGTAACCACTTTGCATACTCATATAAAAGGGTATTTTTCCCGTTTTTATGAGGCATTAGTGGTAATCGTACAAAGTCTATTTTACGAATCCAACACAAAACAAAATTTCATTTGGCTTTGCTATCATAAAACCATCTTACCTGACCGATTTAAGAAATATAAATGCATTATAACGTGTAGCAAATTCTGTTATGGTACTAATCACCTTAGGGCGACTTGTGAATCTGTAGTATAAAATTCACATCAGAAAGTCTAGTAGATAAGTTTTAGAAAATACAGTAAGGACATATTCAGAATAAGCACAGAGCAACGAAATTGACTTTGAATAAGAAGGTAGAAAAGCAAAACCCTGCATCCAGCGAATACAGGGTTTTATTCGCAACTACAGCGAAACCAATTTACCACAGTGAGGTGGTAGTACCACTCGCAAAAAAACAATGCCTAATATTCTGATTTACAGACATCACAACTCTGTTTCTGCAGATAAAACCTGCAGACATTTCTCTATTTCTGTGAGTACAATAGGGTAAAACGAATAATAGGTTCGCTTTTCGTTTTCATTAGCTATCCCTAAAATTACCGTTTCTGCTTTACATAAAAGTGACAGTTTGTCTACAACAGATTGTACTATTGTTTGAATACCATTACTCAAAAACATTGCATTGGCTTCTACTACATGAACGATTTCATTCTGATATTGAGCAGAACCCATATCCAGTGTATAGGAATGATACAAAGTATTTAACTCGCCTTCTGATATTTTATCCAGGCAATATTTTCTAAGCCCTATCAGTTGAGATGATAGTTCCTTGTAAGCAACATACCTTTGTTGATACAGATAGTCTCTCTTTTGAGATCTGGCCAGGTATCTGTAGGTAAAGACACTGGCCAGAAAAGCAGAGACTATAGGAGAGACAACCAACAATACTGTAAAAAGTAGATTATGATTCATAGAATTGAGGATCAGAGTGGCTGATAAATCCTCAGTTAATGAACGATACTTTTAAAAGTAACCTTTACTACACACCACTCAATAACAATTACTTACAGAATAAAAGCTATCTCACTGGAGGTATAACAGCTCTAACCTCAATACTACCTCCCATTTCCAGTATAGGATTGGTTTTAGCCAGTTCAATGGCCTCTTCAATAGTAGCAGTTTTAACCACTATATAACCATTGACATAAGAATGAGTAGTCAGATCATCCACTGCTGTCACCTTCTTTCCGGATTCCACCAATGTGGCATGACTGCCAAACAATCGTTTTCCACTGTCAGCCAGCTTATTTTGAGCGGTTACAGTATTCATCCATTTCATCCTTTCCTGAATCTGTTCAGAGGATGGATTGGCATGTGGATCACCATTGCTTCTGAAAATTAATACGAATTCGTTCATAGCAGAGATAAATTAGTTTTCTGCATAAAGACGATTTACTAGTCAGAATCCGGACAACCACATCCAACAAAAAATAACAGATTTCAGACACTCATCCTCCTGCAAGCCTTTTGAGAAAGAAAGGGTCTTTTCTTTGCTTGTTGTAATGTCTTTCTTCAAGAGACACATAAACATTTACCCAAAATTTTCGCCCTAAGTAATCGGAGACATCGATGACAGCTGCACGATTAAGCAGATATTGTCTGTTGGAAAAAATACACCGCCTACCAACTTCTCAAGTTTTTCCAGATTTTTGCCTGGATAAACAGTAAAAGTAGAGTTAGATAAAAACGTTCTTAGCTACAATTGTGTGCGAATAGAATAATTGTCAAATTATTCTGGGAGAGCTTAAAAGGTGCTGTTGGGGAGAAAGTATGTAGTGACATTTATTCCTCAATTCCATTTACGGAAAGTGTACTCTGGGGTATGTTTTTGGAGGCTTGGTAAATACCTTGTAACAACACAAAACACACTGTGCGTGTTTTGTGTTGAAAGTGCGGCAGTCAGCGGTTTTGCTGTGCTACCATTTAGTGACGATGAATGTTTATTTTACCACCTCACTTACCAAAATGACAGGACTGATATTGGTGTAATTTGCAAAATCTGCACGAATAGCATCTCTATTCGGTCCAATAGCCGCTTGATAGTCGCTTAGGCTTTTTACATAAAAGGTACCAATAGCCATATAAGGTAGTGGCTGGTTAGGAATACCACTGGCTACCCCTTTTTCAATAGTGTATTTAATCAGATTTGATCCTAAAAACCCAGCTACCATCGGCATGTGCTTGGTTTCATAATACTCCATATTAAAAGTTTTACCTTCAGCATACGGGTACATGATGGATATTTTAATGAGACCTTTTTCAACAACAGCCATGTTCTGCTTTTTTTGGCTAAAGGCAGTAAAATACGTAGTTAAAAGTAGAAGCGATACAATTAGTTTTACTTTCATAAGTTGTTTATTTAAGTGGTAAAATGGTAGATATGAGTATTGTTACGTAAATATTAAAATATTGCCTTTATTAGCAAAACGTTATTATTCGATGAAAACAATCGAAAAAACCGATTTAGAACTATGGAATTAAGACAGCTCAACTATTTTTTAAAAGCCAAAGAGTTATTAAACTTTACGGAAGCTGCAAAAGCTTTAAATATCAGTCAAAGTACCTTGTCACAGCAAATCAAGCAACTCGAGGATGAACTAAATGTTCCTTTATTTGACCGTATCGGAAAAAGAATTAAACTCACTGAAGCTGGTAATCTGTTTAGTGAATATGCATTGCAGAGTATAAATAAAGCAAATGAAGGGTTATTGCTTTTACAGGATTTAAAAAATCTGAATACAGGAAAAATCACTATTGGTGTAATTTACTCCATGCGAATTCTATTTGCCAAAACGTTAATACAGTTTGCCAGTGAATATCCAAATATCAAAATCCAGGTGGTATTTGGTACCACAAAAGATCTCCTTGAAAAACTTAACTCGCATCATTTTGACTTTGTTCTGACATTCCATGAAAAATCCGACGAAGCTCATTTGAAATATCAGACACTTTTGAAGTCAACTATGGTGCTGGTGACTGCTAAAAAATCATCATTGGCTCACAAAACCACTATATCACTTAATGAAGTAGCCGAGCTTCCATTGGCTTTGCCTTTCAGTGGTTACAGTACTATACAATTTTTTGAGGAATCGTTCAGTCAAAAAAATCTGGCCCCGAATATTTGTATGGAAATAAATGATATACCTACTCTGTTTGAAATCGTAAAAACTGGGAATTGGCATACCATATTGAGTGATACTAGTGTAAATGATCCCGATGTTGTAGGTATTCCTATTGATGGAAAAAATATGAGGCGGACTATCATGATCGTTTCTCTCAGAGATGCCTATGAAAAGAAAGCTGTGAAAAAATTGTATGAGATGCTGATTAAAACTTAACATCTTTATGTCATCGCTAGATGCTCTTGGGTCGTTTTTACTACAATTGCGATAGATATTACTATCAAATAAGTAGCTATAAAACGGCGTTTCCCAATAAACTATTGATATATGGGTAAGCACGTTTCCTTACAAGATTTACAACAAATTGATTGGTCTACACTTAGTCATGTGTATGACGCCTCTGCCGAATTACATACCAAAACTTTTTTTTATTAGTGGGTAGTATACTTATCACAAATAATGCCCTCGGATCAACGTATAAGTTGGTGAGAACAGTAACACCAGGAGGATTCAGGGAAATGTTTACCTTTTTCCTCACATACAAAATTTATCCATTTGGCATTTCGCTCAATAGCTGGACCATTTTCTCCATTGCACCTTCACCATGCATCCATTGTACCATCTCTAGTGATGCTTGAGCCTCTGCCAGTCCTCTTACCTGCATCTGTTTTTCATAGGCAGCAATAGCAGATTGTACACTTTTAAAGTCTCCAGAGGTAACACATTCGCTTAATTCCAAAGCATCCAGCATAGCTAAATTTACACCTTCACCAGAAGGTGGCATGATGTGGGCTGCATCTCCCAGCAGAGTTATAGTTGAGTGTGCTTCCCAGGTCTGATCCAATGGCACACAATATTGCGGACGGATCAATAGTGGCAGGCTTACATTTTCGAACAGTTCGAACCATATATCTGCCCATCCGGCAAGCACTTTCTGGCACCATTCCATCAGTTGGGATCTGTCTGTAAAATCGATTCCACTGTTTTTCACCCAGTTTTCGTCTAGTTGACTGCTCATATAAAAATCAATGCTTCCATCCCCTTTTGAAGATACATGTAAATACTTTCCGCCACTGTGCACATAGATTTTTCCACCTTTCAGTAATGTGTATATAGTAGGGGCTTTAATTTGGGCATCTTCGACATTCCCTTGAAAGATTGTGATGCCTGCATAAAATGGCCTGATAGTTGTGACAACAGAACGTATTTTAGAATTGGCGCCATCCGCTCCAATCAAAATATCTGCACTGCCCGTTGATCCGTTTTTGAATTCCAGTTTCCAACCGTCACTATTTTGGGATAGAGTCACTAAATGACAGTTCCAGACAACCGTATCAGGTTTGAGAGACTCCAGTAAAATATCCCGTAGATCTCCTCTGTCAATTTCTGGTCTAAACAATTCATTGTCAAAGCTTTTATCTGACGCATTGCTATGTTCGTCATAAACTATATTGCCATATTGATCCACTACACGCCCTTTTTCAGCACCAGGTCGGTAAGCTTTTTTGAATGCTTCAGATAATCCTGCGTTTTCAATCGCTTTTAAGCCTGAATCATAATGCAGATCCAGGGTAGCACCTTGTACACGTACATCTTTGGTAAGATCTCTTTCATACACTTTTACATTTACTCCTTTCAACTGTAAAAGTCTTGCGAGCGTCAAGCCACCAGGACCACCGCCGATGATGGCTACTTTTTTATTTTCTAACAGCATTTCTTTGTTTTCTGAATAAGTAATTTTTAACTGCTCACAAAATTCTATATATCTTTAGGATTAAAATAACCGTGTTTGCTACTAAAATAGTCTTAAATGAAAATATCAGTTATTGATAAGCAAGGATCAGGCATCGCACTGCAATTTGCCAAAGCTATTGGGGCAACTATCAGCGGACGTTTTATATACATTCCGGAAAGTAAAGGATCAGGTTATATCACCGGCTTTTCGTGGGGAAATGATATGAGTGTAATGATCCGCAATTATCACCTGAAAGAGGATATTTTGATTGAACGGACCAATGAATTCGCTGAAGGACAAGAAAATGTTATTTTTTTGCTGAGTGGTGTTTTTCCCTCACTCATACAGTCTGACAAACAATTATCAACCGAACAAGCAAATATCCTAATCTGCAGGCAGGGTGTTGCTGCCGTTATGACTATGCCTTCGAACACCCTATTTGGAAGTGTGACAATCAGGGTTTCCCGACAATACCTGAATCAGCTTTTTGAACAGCTAGATCATCCGGTAGTAGCCAGTGTTTTGGAAGCCAGAGACAACTTCGTTTATGAAACCACCCTATCCTCCCAGATTATACATACTGCTACTGAAATGTTGCGTCAGCCTGTCCCGCAAGTTCTTGAAAACACATTCTATAAATTGAAATGTGAAGAATTGTTATGCTATATTTTTGCGCAACTGATGCAGCGCGAGGCGGTATCTACAAGTGTTATGCATATTGAAGATATCAAAGCTATTTATGCTGTTAAAACTCATTTACAATCCCATCTGAATGAACCTCCACATATTGCAACTCTAGCAAGGGAAGCAGGTATGAGTCAACCCAAACTGAGAAAGCTTTTCAAACAAACTTTTGGAAAAGGGGTCTTCGACTATTACCAATCAGTACGAATGCAGGAAGCTGCCAGATTGCTTAGAGAAAAGCGGCTAAGTGTTTCTGAGACAGGTTACCTGTTAGGATTTACCAATCTTAGTCATTTTTCAAGAGTTTTCGAAGAATATATAGGCATCAAACCCAAAAGGTATTCCAGCGAACAATAAGAATTTGCCAAATTCACCTATTTTACAGACCCTTTCTGATGCACTGTTAAGGGATAATTTGTGTAGTCAGATCTTGGATTTTCAACAGTTTACACACAAGCAGATAGGTTCTCTTTTTGAGATACGTCAATTTTGTATCATCGAGTCCATTTCAAATGCCATTGAGATCAATATTGCGGCTACTCATAGGATATTTTTCCAGAATCATTACAAATCCTTTAAAATCATTGTAGATGCTTTTCTATTGATCAAGGTGCATGGAACGGACAATATAACTTTAATCATACAAAAAACAACATCATGGAAGAGACAAACATCACAATCCAGCATCCTTTAAAGAATGAAGCTAGTGAATTTAGTACAATGAGAGGAGGACATGTCGCTCTACGTGCAGCAGATTATGCAGGTATAGTTAAATGGTATCAGGAAAAGTTAGACTTTCGTATCATACAGGAATGGCCTTTGGGTGACTTGCAACTAGCGTTTCTCGCACCGCCAAACGACGATAACTTTTGTGTAGAAATACTTGGCGGAGGGCAACCCTTTCCACAGCCCGACTATACTGACTTGAATGAAAGCTTACAACCTGCTGGTTACCATCACTTTTGTCTTGAAGTACTCAACATTGACCAAACGGTTGCTGAGTTGCGTCGAAGAGGGGTAAATGTACTCGGTGAACCGTTCGATTTTCCTACCATTAGTAAACGCATGGCTTTTTTTGCTGATCCTTACGGTAACCTTATTGAGCTGGCATCCAGATTAAAATAAGAGATTACATACCATGTAAGAACAATAGCCAGGGTGTTCTCACATACTTTACCGGAATTCAACAAAACAAACCCGTACTAAAGAATAGTATGAAAAGCACTAGTTATAATCCAGAAAGAATCAACTGATTGGCAGTTCATTATTTTGGGGTTATAACTAGTGTCTGGTCTGTAAAACAAAATTATTTATCCCACCACACTTTAGAATCCAGATCATCAGCTCCCTGTCTTGCAATGGCTGCATCAACATTGGTTTTATTGACAGAGATTTCAGAATTTGGATAAGTCAGCCGATTGATGAAATTTCCTTTGATTGTTTTTCCAGGATACGGATTAGGAGTCAACGCAGGAAAGCCACTTCGGCGAAAATTTGCCCAGGTCTCTGGGCCATTCAAAAACGAACTGATCCAGTATTGTGTATTGATCTGTTCGAGGGCTTTGCTGGCATCAAACGGATTGGCGTTCAGGTATGCATCTGCCTGCTGAGTAGTAACAGTGGAATTCGCATCAAATAAAGCCATCTGTTCCATATGCAATCTTACCCCTTTGTTGTATAGTTCTGCTACATCACCTGTAGTCCAGCCTCTTTGTACAGCTTCAGCCAGTAGAAGTTGGGTTTGTGACGCTGTTACCAAAAAAGTAGGAGCTAATATCTTAGCCATACGTGTTCTGTCAACCTGACTAAAATCATAAAAACTAGCTAAATTCAGTTCTGTTACTTTAGTACCAATGGTAGCATTATCGTAACCGATTGGCATACCTACCTGAACAGCAGGATCTGTAGAGGCAATGGCTGCTTTCTGTTCGGGTCCGGATTTAGCTCCCACATACCGGACGGCAATGGCTCTCAGGCGAGGGTCATTGGTGCTTTTCAACTGATTGACAAACGGAGCAGTCAGATACAGGTTTGCAGCCTCAGTACTATTAAGTGTAACACCAATAGGATTTGTATAGTTAGCATCATGCCGGATGATTGCATTATCTGCATTTGCATCAATGAGACCTCCCTCAATCGCCTTTACGGCAGTTTGCATTGCCAGTGCGGCATCGGCCTTCACTAATCGCATACCAGCCCGTAAAAGTAAGGAGTTAGCGAATTTTTTCCACTGAGTCACATTTCCCCCATACAATACATCTGCCGATTCGATGGGTTTGCTAGCATCCAGTGCTGTTGAGGCTTCATTTAACTCTTTGATGATATCTGTATAAATAGATTGTTGTGTGTCATACTTGGGATAAAGTATCAGTTCTGAATAACCTTTGCCTGCCTCAGAATAAGGAATATCCCCATAGGTATCTGTAAGTACCATAAAATTGTAAGCTTGCAGGATGCGGGCCATCTGAATCAGGTTTGGACGGTTTTCCAAGGTTGCCTTTTGGTTCAAAACATCCTGAGTGTGTCTAATAGCCGATTGGAAAAACTTAACCCAGTTTCCATTCGTCTGGTCCCGGTTGTCCTGATTAAAGTTAGCTCCTGTTACAAACCCAGAATTGGGTGTGACCAGCTGCTGGACAATACCCATTTCGTAAAGTATAGAAGACTGATTGAAGGACGAATTAATTACCGCATTATTAAGACTAAACACTGGATTGATGGCTGTTGGATTCGTCTTATTGATATTGAGTTGATCAAAACCACTCTCACATGAAACAAGTGTCAGGACTGACAGTATAAGAACTGAAAGTACCCGTACTATACCTGGAATTTTGGATATTTTTATAAATAGAGTATGCATTGTTTTGATTTTTAAGCAGGTTAAAAATACTTGAGTGAACAAATCAGAATTTAACATTGAGGTTAAATCCCAGACTACGGGTAGTAGGCAAACCTGTCATTTCAATACCGGAAAGGTTATCAGATGAATTGCCAAACGACTCTGGATCAATATTGTCTATCCATTTTTTCAGCATAAGTACATTATTCGCTACAAAGCTTAGCTTAACACCTGTAATAGGTGAATTTTTGGGTAAAAATTTCGAAAAATCATACCCTACCGTAATCTGACGTAATTTCCAGAAACCACCATTGTATACTACCCATTCAAGAATGGATTGTGTCCGAAGAATGGAATAATAATCCTGTGCATTGGCTTTTGCCGTATTGGTTTCTCCTTGTTCATTTACTCCTACTCCTACTACACCACCCTCTCTGCCTACCAATGTTGCCTTGTGCAGTCCATGACGATAGGCATTCATATTGGTGTTGGAAATCATGGTATTGCCCAACTTAAAGTCAATCAGAAACGAAAGTGCAATGCCCTTGTAATTAAAACTATTGGTAATACCCCCTACCCATTCAGGTAATGCACTCCCAAAACTAATCAGGTTGGCAGTGCGAAGAGGAAGTCCACTGGAACCAAATACCTGTCGTCCCTGGTCATCTCGTCTGAAACCGAAGGCATAGATTTGGCCCATTTCCTGACCTACAACCTGACGCAATTCTCCTCCAAAGAAACCAGTCCCCACAGTAATTTTTTCACCGGGATTGTCAGTAAGTAAACTCAACACTTTGGTTTTGTTGTGAGAGGCATTGAAAGTAATATCCCATTTGAACGCCGATGACTGAACAGGAACCAGATTTAGTAACATCTCCTGGCCTATATTTTGGCTTTTACCACTGTTTACTAACGTATTTATGTAACCCGAAGCATCCGAAACCTGAGCCGTTACTATCTGGTCGTTAGTTATCTTTTTATATATAGCAAAGTCAATATTGACACGATTATTAAACAACTTTACTTCAAAACCCGCTTCTTTTTCGTCTACTCGCATAGGCTTCAGATTGGGATTAGGAACTGTGTTACCAGATATGGTTCCTACCGGCTGCATAGAACCGGAAGGATTGGCAAACAAGGCAGGGTTGATGTTATAAAATAAGTTGTTTGAGTAAGCAGGGACATCGGTGTCGCTACCTACCTGAGCATAAGCGGCTCTGAGTTTGACAAAATTGACCCATTGTGGTAAACCATCAAACGAGTCAGACAATACATAACTCAGCGAAACGGATGGATAGAGAATGCTGCGATTGGCTGGGGAAAGAGTAGAGAACCAATCATTACGTGCAGTCACGTTTAAGAACAAAAAATTCTTAAACGAAAACTCACCTGATCCGTAAAGAGAATTGACAGCCCGTTCCGTCAGAACGTAAAGAGGTTCTTTCTGACGGCTGTTCATGACAGTATACAGTCCCCGCACAACAAAATCCTGTACATATACAGAGTTGTAGTCCTGACGTACATATAGCTGATTTCCACCAACATTAAGATCTATACCAAATTTTCCAAAATTTTTGGAAGCAGAGATCAGGATGTCTTTGTTGATTTCACGGAAACGACGTGTTTCCTGTACATAATTACCATTGACGAATCCTGCTGGTGCGGGAGATAGGAATGCAGTACCTGTTGGAGTGTTGTAATCCTGATCCCGTGACCAGTAATCCTGACCTACACGAGCCTGTACAGACAACCAGGACAGAATGTTATATTTGACTGAGACATTGCCAAACACACGGTCTCGTGTTACATTCTGAAATCGTTCAGACAAAGTAAAATACGGATTAGTCCGATTGGTAAACCGTGAGTATACGGTTTCATTTCCATCTGAATTAAACTTATTAGCCTCTAACAAATCTAGTGGCATGGAATTAGCCAGATTCATTAGAGAGGTAGGAATCGTCAGGTCTTGCTGTGAAATATTGGGTGCGTTTCTGGTTTTCTCATTTGAGTAGTTGATATTACCTGCAAAGCTCAGCTTTGGACTCAGATTATAGGAAAAGCCAAGATTTATAATCTTCCGGTTAAACGAATTGTTAGGTACAATGCCCTTGTTATCAATATTGGCAATGGATAAATTCAGTCCGCCTTTCTCACCATTGGTTGATAGAGAAACTGTATGCGAAATATTTTGTCCATTCCGGTAAAACTTGCGAATGCGGTTATGTACAGGTACATATGGCACAGTAATGTTGTTAAATAAAACCTGAGTCATGCCTGGGGCAAACTTTTCACCAAACGACCATTGCCCGGATGTAGGGTTAGCTGTGGTAGGTCGCACACCATTTTCTCCTTGTCCATACTCGTATTGATAGTCAGTAAAGTCTAGCGGAGTATCGTTGGTATAATTGAGATTATACGAAAGACCAATACCTTTTTTATCCCCTTTGGATTTAGTGGTAATCATTATCACCCCATCTTTAGCCCGTGATCCATACAGCGCAGCCGCAGTTGCTCCTTTCAACACAGTCATACTTTCGATATCATCTGGGTTAATGCTGGACAGGCCGTCTCCACCGTCTGATGTATTGGTGGCAATGCGACTGGCAATGGAGTTATCAGCACCACTATTCCCCTGATTAGAGCCGAAGTTGGTATTGTTGATGGGAACTCCGTTCACTACGATCAGTGGTCCGTTCTGTCCACCAATAGAGGATTGCCCCCGAATCCGGACTTTGGCTGTACCACCAGGACCTGTACCCAGTGATGAAATATTTACTCCGGCAATTTTGCCGGAAAGTGTATTGATAAAGTTAGGAGACCGATTCTCGCTGATTTGTTCGGCTGAAACCGTGGAAGTTGCATAGCCCAGTTTTTTCTGTTCTTTCTTAATACCTAATGCTGTAACTACCACCTCACCCAGATTGGTTAAATCTTCAGCCAGAGAAATTGTAAGCATTGTCTGGTTACCCACAGTCACGCTTTGAGTTACATAGCCAATTGAAGAAATTTCAAGCACAGCATTGGGAGGTACAGACAAACTAAATTCCCCTTTGGCATCTGTAATTGTTCCTATTCTTTCGCTTTTAACAGTTACGCTGGCTCCTATCAGGGGTTCCTTACTGGTACCTTCCAGTACTTTTCCCCTAATGGGGGTATTTTGAGCGAGTATTCTTGTAGAGCATACAAAGAAGATAAGTATGCTTAACACCAGCAACCTGGCATTAGTTGATAGCAAAATGGATGGCAAGCCATCTGGTAATTGTTTTTTCATAAAAGATTTTGCTTTAAAAGGTGTGAAAGTGAATTATTATCTAGATACTTTCAGGCAAAAGCATAGCGAACCCACTAATCACAGGTAGCATATCCAGGTAAGTCTTCTACAGGATCTTAGGCTACTTGTCAGATGTTGGATTACAGATGTAAATTGCTGATAAGTAAATAGTACGATTTGAAAAGTGTAAAACTTTTGCTTGTATGGTTGTCAACGGGATGCTTCAATTCAGTAGCTTCTTCCCAAAAAATAGAAATGCACAAAAGGTGTCTTTACAACACAATTTTCATTAAACAAAAGAAAGCCTTGTTGGAAGAGTCAAGCGAACAGGTTTTACTAATAGACTCCTTACCTATTTTTTTACCTCAGGGAATAGAATTTAAACATGCTTTCAAGACGAATTACTACTGTTAAGACAATAACTATATACATTTTTCAAAGTGAAGATGGACCAGAAATAAAGACGAATCAAAGAAAATAACAATCTGCTGCTGATTTAGTAGTGCCTGTTTATACACATACCTATTTATTTTTAACTCATTGACAATCTGGATCTACTATATACTCTCCCATTACTGAATATTACTTTTTCTTTTAATATTTATATTTTCAATTATGTATACTCATTACTTGCAGCTAAGGATTACTATTCAATTACTAACTTAATTAACTATCTGGTTGACTTAGCGTAGATATCGCTGAGGTGAAACTTGCATAATAGCTTTAAATTGCCGGTTGAAGTAGGAAAGGCTATTGAAGCCCGACCGAAAGCAGGCGTCTGAAACCGTAGTATCGGGCTTGTGTAACACCTTACAGGCATATGCCACCCGGACTTCATTCAGAAAACGGGTAAAGTTTTTGGAGGTACGACTTTTAAAGTAACGACAAAAGGCTGTTTCACTCATATTGGCAATAGAAGCTACTTTAGCTACCGTAATCTTGGACTTAAAGTTTTCATATACATACTGCCGTACACGAGCCAGCCTATGCTCGTCATCGTCGTTGATATGAAAAAAGTAATCCTGATTGGTTAGGTAATCATAGTCTTGAGTTTCAGCCATGGTGAAGAGAATATCCAGCAACATCAGCAACTGGCGCGTTTCTCCCTGGGTATGCAGTGTTTCCAATACAGGTTGTAACGACTCTACCACATTTGGTTTAAATAACAGTCCACGACGGGCACGCTCAAACAGATGGCGCAATCTGATGGTTTCGGGCTTTTCGAGAAACTCTTTTCCGAGAAAATTTTCCTGAAACTGAAGCATTAGGCCATACGGATTTACAGTAGGGTTAGCTGCCTGATATTCTGGTTGTTCTTTGAATATATGTGGAAAGTTGGAACCCAGTAACACCAGATCCCCTTCTGCAAAGTCACGGAATGTATCACCAACCAGCGCATTCACCTTCCCCTTCATAAAATACACCAGCTCCAGCTCCGGATGGTAATGCCAGAGTGTAGTAAAGCCCAGTAGCTCTCTGCGAAAGCTATAGGAACGATTAGCTTGTGGGGTGATTAGCCGAAACGACAAATTCATGTCATCAATTTAACAGAATATGTCATACTCTGGTCTATTTTGCTAGAATAGTTCAACTAATGGCAAGAAAAATGAAAATAGAAGCATTAGGTTAGCCATTAGTCTGTTATGATAATAAGCTAAGTTGTCAGCAATGCGAACCCTCATCCATAAGCAATTAAACCAATAAAGATTTTTTATTGAAGGATTTATCGTAAGATCAATTACTTACCCATTGAGAAATGTAGCCTTCGACCAAGTTTTCCTTTCCTAAAATAGTCTTGCAACCAATTCTGTTGCTCTTTAGTCTGGTCAGCTAATTCCGTGATTTGTTTGTTGAGAAGGTTTATTAGATTTTGTAACTCAACATTGGGACTATTTATAGTATTTAATTTATATTTTGCTTCTTGTAGGCTGGCCTCAGTTGTATCAAGCATTACTTTTATTTCTATATCAGCTTTAGGAGGGTTGAATTGTTTATTCCTATAATTAATGAACACATTATAGTTCTTTACTGCTTCATTAAAATCAGCTCCAGCTTTATTATAAATCTGACCTTTTTCATTTTCAACCTCACCTTTCAGATAATGTATCATATTCACAATCATAGCATTTTTTACTCCATTTTTTTGAATTCTATAAGCGGTCGCCTGAAGTTGTTCTATAATGCCTTGCTTTTCATAAACTTGTATAGAATCTGAATAATTAAAAAGAGGTTTGGAGGTATTTGCGGTTATTTTCCCTTCATAAAATTCCTGATTGGTTATTGGATAGTTTAGAAACTGCCATAAGGGATCAAATGGAATATGTGATTTAATGAGGACAGAAGGAGTAACATAAAAGTATGTATTGTCTATTCTTTTATAAAATTTATCATTGGAAACATATCCAGATCCCCACGTTGGATCAAATAGGTACCAGTTGTTTTCTATCAAAGCTGCCGCCCATGAATGTGGTATATAATCGACAAAACCATTTTGTTTTGTATACCCCGATATACGATAGGATCGAATACCTGTTTTAGTACAGAGGTGGCAAAATAAAGCCGCATAATTTTCACAAATTCCTTTTCGTGTTTTCAGAGGTAACAAAATCTTATCTTCCTCTTTCTCATAGAGATTTATTGCAAACAAATTATCAAAATCATATTCGATATTGGTCGCAATCCAGATGAAAATAGCCCTAACTCTCTCTTTGTCCGTTTTAAAGTTCAAATTGATATATTCTGCAATGCCATCAGGAGTAGTGGTTAAGGAATCTGGAATTTGTAAGGCCTTGGTATCAACAGATGTATAGGGATTAACGCTTGTTTTTTGAGCAAAAGCAGATAAGGTTACCAGAAAAAAAACAGGTAGCCAGATTTTCATAGAGTGTACGATAATTGAATAATTTAAGAAATGGAGTCCAAATTTAGAAGAAACTACTAAGAAAGTTAGTATTCGCATTACAATACTTTAGATGCATCCTTAAAACACTTCATTTAAGAATAAAGTAACGACATAAGAAAGGAATATATAGGTTAGTCAATACAAAATAAAGTTTCTTTAGTTAAATCACCTCTTTTTCCTTCTTTTTATTATTTACCCATTGCATCAAACCACTCACAACAAGGAAGCAAAATGTGTAAGATGGATCTACAAAAAACAGATACCATGGCATGATAACTACCAATTCCTCTTTACCAGAAGGAGACTCCCGAAAAATTTTAGGAATCAGAAACTTATCCTTGATACCATATTCGTTTTTATTCCTATCAACAAAGGGATGAGTTCTTTTATCATATAACCTATGAAATAGATCTGTATTGTGTTTGACTTTGATTAGCTTTCCTTTTGAGTCAAATGTATTCAAAGATCTTCCCTGTGCAGTAGCAACTTCAATATATTGGTTAGGACTCAGAATTAATCTAAAAGATCCTCCATTACCATGACCAATGTGCCACTGCTTCCGAAAATTTCCTTCTTTGTCATACGATTGTACTCTTCCATAAAAAGGAAGACCTATATATGTATTTCCCTTCTGATCTACTATGACATTAGAGATATTAAACCAGGGAAGTTCACAGCTTATAGCAGAGGGAAAAAAAGTAAAAAAAGGGCAAGCGAGTAGACTTACTAACCATAAAAAGGCAAAGAAATAATAGATGAACTTTACAGATGACTTCACACACTCAATCGTATTTTATATGTATTATAGACAGATAAGGTAGTTATGGTACTTAAAATACAAATACTTGTTTTAGATAAAGAAGTATTAGGTTCTGCAAATCAGTCCCCACCTATCTTTTCCCTCTAAGCCAATAGGTATGGTCACCGAATAAGAATGACCGTAATTGTGGTCATTCAGAAAAAATATCTGAAGTATGGTCAAAATGATAATTGATGGCAGAGCGATTAGGTAATTGTTCAACGAAGCAAGTGAACAGAAATCGAATCAGTTTACAAAATGACTGGAACTCCGGTCGCTTTCAAAAAATATCCAAACTCTGTTCATTTTTAACATTGACTGGAATTCTGTTCAACTTTGATAATAACCACACTTCCAGTCGCTTTTGTCAGTGACTGGACTTCCAGTAAGAATTGGCAATTATTCGAATACCAGTCAAACTATTTACTGACCCAACTTTTATGCAAGTATAAATAGTTGAGATTTTTTAAGCCTTTACACTATGCCTCTGGACTTTTTCTCTTTCTGTATGGTCTTTAAGCTGTTTGCATTCGCAATAACTAGTACACCCATTGACATCGGAATGGCAGTCAAAGCACTAAATTTGTGTTTTACTATGGAGAGCCATATGCCAACTGCCAACATCAACACAGCCGCACTAATCCCCATCGTGATGAATAGTTTCAGAGTCTTCTCAGTTTTGAGCAATTCTTCGTCGCTCATTTCGTTTGGTTTTTTACTTGCCATTTTTGTGCGGTGATAGGATACAGTGAGTTTTATACAATATTCGTTTATATAATTTAAACATGCAATAGAGCAGAAATTTATGAATGCCTTATAAATTTTCTATGCTGGTAAAGTAAGGCAATGTAAAATTTTAATACTATCACAGATACATTGGAAGAATGGAGCAGGGTTCACAATCCCACTATTTCACGCCTATCTAACTGATCATAAACAACTTACTCAATCGATAGAACTCAACCGTATAGAAGCTATGTCGTAATCCACCACTTATTTTGCCGGAGCTACACCCTTTAAGTTACTTTCCGATTACGTAAACTTGCCAAACAACAAACCATTATATGCTTTCAGAACCTAAGATCGAATATCAGACACTTCGCTATTATCTAGCCATTGCAAAGACTGTGTATATGAACAAGATTTCCCAAGTCCTACCCCCATTGATTTCAGAAGTCAGACAATGGATGCACACAAATAAGATTGAACCCAATGGTCCTGACTTTTTCTTATACAAGTCAATCAATGAGAATAATGAGCTTGAATGTGAGGCCGGTTTTACTATTGATGTACCCATTGAAGGTAATTACCATATCCACTTAGGTAGCTTTCCTGAAGGGAAATATGCAAGCCTCATTTACTCGGGTGATTTCAAAGACATGATGCAAGGGCATATGGCCTTGAAAAATTGGATTAGGCAAAAAGGGTTGAAAGAAAAAATACAGTCATCTCAAGGCGTTACCCGATGGGGTGGCCGCACGGAATTTTATCTGGTTGACCCAGAATTTGAACCTAATCCTGCTAAATGGCAAACAAAAATCATGTTTCAGCTTGAGGAATAGTTTACAGCCAAAAGGAGTTAAGAAGCTCCTTTATTATTACCATACATCAAATTTAATACTCTCTCTTACTATTGAATTTTTAGTAAGGTATAGACTTCTGATCAGAAAAAAAATGCAAAATAATTTCATTATTAATCTTTATGGGAACTAAATCTCGAGTACTAGCGTTCACAGGTTCAAAGGCACAAACTACAATTAATTCCCACAACAGATTACATTTTTTCTTTGCACCAATACAGGAGTGGACCCTGTTTTTTATTAGAAACTGGTCTTAAACCGCTTCCTACATTCTTCCTTATAGCTTCTTCCAATCGGCAATTTTGCTCCTCCAATTTCTACAAAATTTGCATGAAAGCTATTAATCTTTACAATAGAGACCATATAGGATCTGTGTATTCGTATAAACTGATCTTCCGGCAAAAGTTCTTCCAGTAAACTGATCTTATGTTTTGAAACTACTACCTTCTCTTTCAGCTTTACTTTTATATAATCACCCTCACTCTCTATCCATAAAATATCAACCACATTAATTTTCATCGTTTTTCTTTCTACTTTCAGGTAAATAAAAACTTCCTGAACAGAAAGGGAAGGCTCTGTTATCTGGTTGATAGTATGAGTGTTTCTAGTATGCAACAAAGCAAATACTTTGTCTATTGCTTTTAAAAAACGCGGAAAGGAAATAGGTTTTAACAGATAATCTACTGCATTTAATTCAAACCCTTCCAATGCATAGTTTTCAAAAGCAGTAGTAAAAATAACTTTTGGAGGGTTTTTAAGTGTTCTGATTAATTCGGTCCCCTGTAACCCCGGCATTCGTATATCTAAAAATAGCAGGTCAACAGAGGTTCTCTGTAAAATCTGAAAAGCTTCCAGTGCATGGGAACATTTGCCTATTACTTCCATTTCTGTAAGACCCTGAAGATAAGTTTCCAGGATATCAAGTGCATAAGGCTCATCATCTACCAGTAGCACTTTTAATTTTATAGCTGCTTCATTCATTAACTCTTCTTGTAGTTGTGAATTTACAAAAAAGTAAATCTACACAAATTACCCGTATTCACTGGATCTAGTCTGCCTTTACTATACCCACCCGCCTATCCAACTCCACTTCCAGAATAGCCAGAAACATATTCTCCTCCTCAAAGACACGAAGTCTGTGGGCGGCTGGATAAATGAGATCTAATCTTTTTTGAATGTTTGCCAGACCTATCCCATCCGATTTCATAGTAAGAGGATCGTCTACTTCTTTAGGTCTCATCAAATCTTTGTCAGGGATGCTGTTAGAGACCTTGCATTTCAGTTTGTTGTTTTTTACCTGAAGGTCGATATTAATCCAGGCTTGCCTCATTTCCTGACTGGCACCATGCTTAAAGGCATTTTCAATGAGAGGCATCAGCAGCAACGGAGCAATCTCCTGACTGATTAAATCGCCTTTGCAAGTAAAGTTCAGGTCCAGTCTCTCTTTATAGCGAATTTTCTCCAGCTCCATATAACTCTCCAGAATCCGCACCTCTTTGGCAAGCGATATGGACTCAGCATTACACTCATATAACATATAGCGTAGAATGGCAGATAAACCTAATACGATGGCAGGCGATTGCGGTGAATTTTGCAGTGTAAGCGAATACAGATTATTGAGCGTATTGAACAAAAAATGAGGATGTATCTGCGCTTTTAACAAATTTAATTCTGCTTCCATAGCAGCCTGTCTCCTATCATACCACATCCGGAAAAATGTAATACCGAGGGCAATCCAGACTATGATATTGCTTTGTTCAATGGCATTAACTATATATACCGGATCTGTTAACTGTTTCAGAAAGGGTTCATGAATTTTATAGGATAAGGTCCATCCAGCTTTTATATAGGCATCACTGATCAGTGGATATAATAACAAAATCTCATTGAGACGAAAGAATAACGCAGCTATCAGCCCCATGCCTAGTATACTTACATTAAGCCACACATACCTCTTCTTATACAGAAATTGAGGAAGTAACCATTTCACTACTACATAATAATACAGGATATTGATAGGCATAACCAGCAATACAAGTCTAAAAGCAAATCCGTAGCTGGGCAAAGTAGGCCTGTAAAACAGGGTTAGGATTAAAGTTGCCGCCAACCAGAATATAATATCCGGAAGTACTTGCCTCCATTTGAAATGATGAAGAAGAGAACGCATAGCACGTCAATAACGCGAAAAGATAACTGGGAGACAATACGCCTTTTCCAAATTTACAGTGTACAATCTTTCCAGACAATCTAAACAGGCATAAAACAGTTTCAGTCGACAGACAACAAATTACTACTTATTCTACCAAATGCATCATTCTTTTCTGGTCATTCAACCTCACTTTCTGTAGTTCAACGATTAATCCGGTTATCTGTCTACAGAAGGCTTTGCACCAATAATGCATATACATTTCTACTCTACATTGCAGCATCATTAAGTAAAAACAGAAGAGGATTTTGCAGAAACTCATTCCTCTTATACAATCCATCCACATTTTACAATCCGCTTACTGGATTTCTATGACTACTATGAAAAACTATGTATCCTTATTAAGCTTACTCCTTTTGTTGTTCTGCCTGATGAACTGCAAAAAAGATGATGTACTAAAAAATAATCCACCTCCTGATGAAGAACCAGATACTACCCATGGAGATACCATTGTGGCAGAACGAAGGGTAGAAATCTTTGAATCAATCAATCTCTTTTTAAATGACCTCTCCTGGAACGATAGAGCCAAGGCACAAAGTGCTATTTTGGCTCATCTGAAAAAGATCCCCGAATTCAAAAAGGTAGAGTATGATGAAACCTCCGATAACATCATAGCTCAATTCACTGATGGAGCTATCTATATGATGGTCAATAACAGGAACACAGATAAAGATATTCCTATACCTGATTATGGAAAGCTGAAACAAACCTCCTCTAGCCAAAGAACTACAGCCTATGAATATCCGGCTATTCCTGAAAGTAATAATGTCTACATTTTCAAAGGAGTTGGCAACTATTTTAAGAGTTCGTATATCGGAACTCCTTTTTATAAATTCCTTTTCGACTTTGAAAAACAAAAGACAGGGTACAATGCTACGATTGTTGATGCAACCATCAAAAACCTGAAAGAAATCAAAGATGCAGGGGTATTTTATTACTGTTCACATGGGGGAATGGGAAGATTTAAAGACAATCCAAAAGATTCTATTTATGGCTCATGGACTACAGAAAAGGTGACCGTAGACTTAGAAAAGAAATACAGGCAGGAAATCAAAGCAGGGGAACTGGTGTATATGGATGCCTATGACAGACATGAAAATGGGAAAAAAGTAGCTGAAACCCATTTTGCGATTACAGCTAAGTTCGTTGATAAATACATGTCTTTCCCTAAAAACAGCCTGATCTACCTTGATTTGTGTCAGAGTTTTAGAGTAAAAGATTACTGGTGGGCATTTCATAACAAGTCGCAGGGAACAGGTACTGTGATCGGATGGTCTGATAATGTGGGAGATGATGATGCACACAAAGCAACTTCCTTTGTATTTGACCGATTACTGGGAGTGAATTTACAAGGATATCCTGTGATTCCTCACGAAACACCCAAACAAAGGTCTTTCGACTTTCCTTCTGTATATAAGGATATGGTCAAGAGAAACCTTGTCGAATCAACACCCTATTTATCAAGGCCTTATCAGGTAGCCTTTCTGAAATACCAGGAAGGTCCCAATAAAGATATTTTACTCAGACCTTCCATTTCCTATATGCAGGTATATGAGTATTTCGACTGGCTGTTTATTTATGGCCTTTTTGGTGAAGATCCTGGAGCTGGCGAACGATCTGTAACCATTGATGGGGAAACAACAGAGATATTAGAATGGACACCACAGATGATCAAATGTAAGATCAAATCTTCAGGTAAAGGGTCTGCAGGAGATGTAATCGTGAAAGTTAAAGGCAATGAAAGTCGACCAAGAATACTCACTGAGTGGAGAGGAGAATTGGTATACAAACGACCTTCTGCAGGGTCCTATATGGAAGAAATAACGCTGAAGGTTCATTTGAGAAGAGACATTGCACAATACAGAAAAGCGGCAGGACTTACACCTGTGAAAATAGACGCCTCTCCTTTTACGGGTCCTGCCAGAGATAGTAAAGCAATCTATAAGTTTGGTGGGTCTGCAAAGTATGTAAACAAGGATGAAAATTGTACCTATACTTATTATGCCAACTGGATATCCCAACAGGGAGAGATTGGACCTTATGATATAAATAAACCTAATCAGGAAGGTGTTTTACTCATTAGTACAGAAAAAACAAACGGATTCGAACTAAGTGGATTGAACTTTATTGCTGTAAAGTCCTCCCAGAACTCCGTCTACAATGATTGGACTTGTAGTTCATCCAGTGGCACCTCTGATAAAGCCTACGATAATTTGACACTGGAAAATCCCGGAAAGAGCTTTATGCTATTTAATTTTCAGTTTGACCAGGACTTTACAATTAAAGCCGGAAAAGTAGAAGGGAAAGGATTGGACCGATCTGGAATAGAATATGCGGATGGCAACATTCCTGAGTTTGGAGTCACGCTTGAGTGGAAGGCTATCAAACCTAATTTTCCACCTAAACCTGAATATGCCTTGTAAATGGTCTGACAGGGATAGTGTATTCGCTTAAAGTAAGCACTTGTATTAGATATATAGATCTTTTCAATATTGGTTACCTGCCCGACAAAATCTATAGCAAACATCTATTCTCAATTTATACTAACTACTGTGACTATGATAACCAAAGTATTACTTGCAACTTCCTTAGTCTTCACCTTATTTGCATGTAGCTGCAAAAAAGACTCTGACACGACAAGTCCTGGTGATTCTGCAAATCCTGACTGGGGTAGCCAGCCTCCACTTCCTGTCGTCAATGGAGAAGCTACTTTTCACCTGAGTGGGAACGAATTTTATGTCAATGTAATGGGCAATGTTCAGCCCCGAACTCCAAATTTCCCTTCACTATCTGTTAAAAAAGGGGTACTCCGGGGGTATGTGGCAGATTTGAGTGGAAAACCGATAAAGGGAGCCTATATAGGAGTGCGAGTGACTGTAATTGGTGGCTCTTACAGTGGGGCTTCTGCCGAAACTAATGAAAAAGGATATTATGAGATAAACCTTCCTATTGGACCTGTGCACTATTATGCAACAGGCTATACCATCGATTATGGAGATGGAAGAGCAGTAGTAGGCTTACATCCGGCAGATGATAACACTTCAGGTTTTGCATCAGAAACAGGGAATGTAGAAAATTTTGTTCTTGAGTCTTATGGTGTAGGTGATAAAGAGGAGGTTCTCCATCAACCTAGCAATTCCAACAACTATTATGGAGGCTCTATTAGTCTGGATTATCAGGTAGACTGGGATCACAATGTTCCTAACTACTTACCTGCGGATGGAGAAATTGAATTACAGCTTATCCCTCAAGAACCAGGATTATATGGAGAAACCAAGTCATTCAAGATCTATAAAAAGATTGGCTATACTAAGTTAATCATTGTCAACATACCTATAGGAAAGTATACCATCAAGGCTAAACTCACTGATGGTAGAGAGCTAAAAATGCGTGAAGTGGGTACCTATGCAGGCTACTATCCTGCATTTGGTTTGAAGCCTGCCGAAGCCAAAGGCTCTGCCGGTATCCTTTTTACACCAGTTGTTGGTAGAACTCCACAAATGGTGCCAGCGCATGGTGGCAATTGGGAGAGCACACAAATCCAGCTCGAGTTGCCCTAGAACAATCATTGCAGTCTTACAAGGGACAAGTTAATTGTTAATAGTCTTCAGACTATCAACGATTAACTTCTTCCATATTATCAACCATAAACAGTAAACGTTCCAGATTGGAGACGGATAAGTTTTCCAAAGTCGAGATAAGTTTTTGGTCTGCATGCTGTTCCTGCGAGTCTTCCCCATGTACATTTTGTAAATGCAGCGAGTGATGCGTCATCAGAGTTGTGGAAAACAGAGTTTTGGCTACGTCCACCCTATTTTCGAGAAAAAACTGTTTACGTATCACCTCAAGTGAACTTTCCTGTTTGGGAAGCTGCTTGTATTCTATCAAATATATCAGATAGTTACGCAAGGCTAACTTTATATCTTCTTTGTAGAGGACACGTTCTACTTGCTGAGGCGTTAAATATTCTTCTGACAGTCTCATAATTTTCAGATAGTAGTGAAATATATAGTTGAAAAAAGAATGTGCCATACATCAAATCCTATCCAAAAAAGGATTTGGATATAAAGTATTTTTTCAATGTAAATAGTTAAGTACTAATCAGATTATTCCGAAAATTGGTATTTCAGATTAAATACTCCTATCTTTTCGCGTCTTTAAAAAAATCTGGACTACCACTAAGGTCAAAAATCCCTGGCTATGAAGCTGTTTAAACAAATTATAAAGAAGCGAAAAGAGCAGATTTTGGAGCGAATCGAACCTATTTTGACCAGCGCAGCCTTATGAAGGTGCAGCCTAAAAGATGCCTTTTAGCTTCAATCCCCAAGTTGGTGTTATCACCAACTTGCATGAGGGGAAAGTGGTCGTTGGTGATAACACCAACGACGGGAAAAGAGCGTAGCACAAAAGATGCCTTTGCAGCCTTTATAAATTAGTTTAAACAGCTTCTATATATTGAAATCGTTATGCTCACCAAAAAACACTTTTCTTTTCTGATCATATTTTGTCTGGCTAGCTGTTTCGTGCCAGCGTTCGCACAATCTTCCCGGATACGTGCTCTTATTGTAGATGGGCAAAATAACCATGAACAGTGGCCCAAGATTACTGCCATGATGAAACAATACCTGGAACAAACCGGAAAGTTTTCTGTAGATGTGCAACGCACACAATTTACCTGGCAGGGAGATAAATATATAGAAGCCTATCCCATCAAAGGTCTACGACAAACACAGGCACTAGCTCAGTCCAAAGTAGATTCAACGTTTCATCCAGAATTTTCAAAGTATGACCTTGTTATCTGTAATTTCGGTTGGAATGCAGCTCCATGGACAGCCAAAACGCAGGCTGACTTTGAAAAGTACATGAAAAATGGAGGTGGTTTGGTAGTCATTCATGCTGCTGATAACTCCTTTCCGGAATGGCCTGCCTATAACCAGATGATCGGTCTGGGAGGCTGGGGAGATCGTACTGAAAAAGATGGTCCGTATGTTTATTATGATCAGAATGATAAGCTGGTTAAGGATACACAACCTGGCAAAGCGGGTTCTCATGGCTCGCAGTTTGATTTTCTGATTACACTTCGTGATACAACCCATCCCATTACCAAAGGAATGCCCAAAAAATGGTTACACAATAGGGATGAACTCTATGATCGGTTACGGGGCCCGGCTAAAAACATGCAGATACTAGCTACAGCATTTTCACCCAAAAGTAACAACGGAACAGACCGTAATGAACCTGCATTGATAACTATTCGCTTTGGAAAAGGACGTATCTTCCATATGACATTAGGTCATGCTGACTACTCAGTAGAGTGTGTAGGTTTTATCACTTGCCTTCAACGGGGTAGTCAGTGGGCTGCTACTGGGAAAGTAGACATTCCGATTCCAACTGATTTTCCTACAGAAACACAAACCAAACTGAGGAAGTTTGATAAATAAAAAGATAATTGTAGTGTTATTCGCCAGTAAATAGTTACCCCTCAGTAAATTGATAGGATTTAGAATATAATTTACTCTATCAATAGATATCTAATCGGATGGCTTCTTAAAACAAACCAAAAACCATCCGATTTTTGTTCTACTTGCTTATGTGAAAAAGCCTGGCTGTAAATAACAATTATTTTCCGACTTCTCTATTGTTTTCATTAAGCTGGCTTTTTTAGTTAGTGAAAATTATTCCACCTTGTGGCTGAATTTCGACTGTTACAGTTCCTGCTTGCTTTATCTGAACCTTTTCCATGCCTGACTTCCCGTCTTTCTTATCTGAGTAGTAGGATACTTCTGAATTCCTCAGCATAGGTAGATTTAGTTTTAGTTTCAAAGCTTCCTTTCGTGCATTTACACCTACCACATACCATTTTGCTCCGTGACGACGTGCTAATATGCAATATTTACCAGGATATCCATCAATATAAAGGGTTTCATCCCAGGAAGTAGGCACCTGCTTCATGAAATCAATCTCAAAACCAGGCACATCAGTTAAGTTATTTGGAGCCAACGCAAAATTCTGGATTGGACTTTGAAATAGTACTGCCGTTGCTAACTGGAAAATATCAGTTGTTTTTCGGGTCGTTCCGCCATTATTAGTACGGTTGAGGCGTTTATTCAGTAAAGTTCCTCCAAAATCCATACTTCCCACTGTATTCCGAATAAAGGGATGCAGACAGGCATTGAAAGCCTCGTTATCATCAAAATGCTGATTAAAGATCAGGTTTTCAGAAGCAAGGACTGCTTCACTACTTACATAATTGGGATACATACGTTCCCATCCTCTGGGAAGTGTACAACCATGAAAGATAACCATTAACCCATAGTCATTGGCATCACTCAAAATGTCTTCATACAGTTGTATGGTTTCCTGCTTGTCACCACCGAAAAAATCCACTTTCAGGCCTTTTACACCTATGTTTTTCAACCACAGCATTTCTTTTTTGCGTGCAACCGATGTATTCATTCGTTGTTTGGGTCCTTGGGGTGCATCATTCCAGAACCCATTCGAATTATACCACAAAAAGATACCCACTCCTTTCGATTGCGCATACTTCAATAGTTCAGACATACGTTCATACCCTATCTGTTTGTCCCATAAGGCATCTATTAAAACATATTCGTATCCCAGTTGTGCAGCAAAGTCAATATATGTTATCTGATCCTGATAATTTGCACTATTATCCTGCCACATAATCCAGCTCCAGGTAGCTCGCCCAAACTTGTATTCCATAGATGGTTTATAAAGCGGTTCTACCACATCAAAAGGAATAGTGGTTTCTACAATAGGTTCAAGGGTCTCTCCTACAGTAATAGTTCGCCAAGGTGTTTCTCCGGGTAAAGCCATACCCGGTTCTGAATTGCCAATGCCATTATTTTCTCCTTTTTCAGGGAAAGCAATGTTGAATAATCCATCTTTTGTTCCTTCACTGAGCCGGGAGCCACAATACGAACTTCCTACACCTGTTTCAGAAAGCAATACCCATCCCTGATTTCCAATACGAAACAATCCAGGAAAAGTAAATCCCAAACCGTATTTGGATGGCGTGCCTAGTGGAGAATCAGCAGTGTACTCTTCCTCATAACTTGGCTTGGTTTGCTTCCAGCCAATCATCGGAGTAGCCTGTGGGGTTAAGAAAGTCGTTGTAAATGCAGGGAAGTTAAAACCAGTTGTTTCCTTTTTGATAATACAGCGGGCAGTCTCACCGGTCAGAGGTAAAACATACCGGAAGGCGATATCATTGTTGCTTACTCTAAAAACAATTTGTATCTGTTGTTTCTGGGGATTGACATAGGTACAGGTTAGTTCATTTGCCTGGTAGTGTACTGTAGTTTTTTTGATCTTACTTTGTGTATAGGGTTTATCAATAAAGGAATCTTTTTTACTAACTAAAACCATTGACTGGCTAAAATCCCCAATGGTGCTTATCAGTCCCAGTGGGGAATCTTCCAGTATCAACTTTCCTTTATAGTTAACAGAATAGGTAGGAATCCTATTTCGCAAACTCAATGAAACTGTTAAAAGTTTATCAGGACTTATAATAACAAGGTTCGTATCCTGCTTTGAATAGGAATGTTTGGTAATATTTGTAGAGAGAACTTTAGTAGGTGTAGTGTGCTTGCCGATTATTTTTTCCACCACACTATATACTTGTTTGTTGTTTTGCCCTTGCAGTGTTGGAGTAAACCCACAAAGCAAGTACAAAGCAAAAGCGATTTTTTTCATATGTCTGATCAATTAATAAGTTGATTGCCTAATTAAGTGTATTTAGGACATTAAAAAATGATAGCGCTAAAATATACTTTTTCCGGCAAAATGATAGATTAACCTCATTTTCTAAAAGAGCTCAATGTTAACGAAATTATGTTGAGGATAGGCAAGACTGTCACTAAGTGTGAGCAGACAAATTTTATGTGTATCACTTTCTGCTTTGAAAAGTAGCAAACATAAAATAGCTCAATCTAAGATGTATATGCTTTTCCACCCTATTTAAGAATAAAAAAAGCTTTTATGTAATAAAATAACAGACATATAGATAATTAACAAACAGGCTTTATGTATCTTTACAACCTATAACTATACTATGATCAAAAACTATACTATGATCAAAATTTTACGTACCACCATTTTATTTTACCTCTCTTTTTTGGTTATCTCTCCAACAGCTCTTGCTCAGGATTATTCATTTAAAAAACATATAGGCCAAATTATCTTATCATATTGCAGTGATGTAGTAGTAGATAAGGAAGGATTTATGTATGTAATTAGTAATAATGATTACTTCGCAAAAATAGATTCCAATAATCAAATTGTGTTTTTTATTCCTATGAGTGGAGGGATAGGTTATCTTGCTTTGGATAAAGAGGAAAATATTTGGGTTTGTAATGAAGGTAGTACTATCATTCAAAAGTATGATACCAATGGCAAACTTCTTCAATCGCTTCAGTTAAAAGGATCAAATCCCAATCCTTACTTTAAAGGTATGGAAATAGATTACCAGAATAATATCTGGCTGGTTGATGTAGCTAATACAAACACACACATTCTGAAATTTGACTCAAAAGGAAATCTTCTTCTGGAATTTGGTACAGCAGGTTCAAAGGATGGACAACTGTCTCAACCAGAAGGTATAACTGTTGATAATCAGGGTAACATCTGGATAGTAGATGCAGGTAACAACCGAATACAGAAATTTGATAAAGCTGGAAAGTTCTTGCTTAAAGTTGGGACTGAAGGCTCCGCCAATGGGCAATTTAACCGACCAAGAGATATTGAAGCAGATGATAAAGGTAATGTTTGGGTAGCTGAACAATCCAATAGCCGGATTCAGAAGTTTGATTCAAGTGGCAACTTCCTACTCAAAGTTGGACCTACTATAGCAAATGGCAGAACAATTAATAATGCCTGGGGCTTAACAATTGATCGTTCAGATAATGTCTGGTTTATAGATTATTCAGGCTTTGGAATTCGCAAATGCGATTCCAATGGAAAATATCTGAGTGAATATGGTGGACCTGGCAGTTCAGACGGAAAGTTTTCTGATCCTGTCGGCTTACACATAGACAAACAAGGAAATAGTTGGGTGGTAGATTCGGAAAACGGAAGAATTCAGAAGTTTGATAAAAATGGTAGATTTTTATTCAAGTTTGGATCTCCAGGATCTGATAATGGTCAGATGTTTAGAGCAGCAGGTATTACTACAGATGAGGAAGGGAATATTTGGGTTGCTGATAAGACAAATCAGAGAGTTCAAAAATTTGATACAAACGGAAAATTCTTACTTACAATTGGCTCATTTGGATCAGCAGATGGCCAGTTTTATCAACCACTTGATATAATTATAGATGAACAGGGAAATGTCTGGGTATTGGATCCTGGAAATCAACGAGTTCAGAAGTTTGATAAAAATGGAAAGTTTTTATTCAAATTTGGCTCCACTGGCGACTATGGATCAGAAGATGGAAAGCTAGGAGCTCCAACAGACATGGCTTTAGATAGTCAGGGGAATATCTGGATCACGGACAGTCGAAATCACCGAATACAGAAATTTGATAAAAATGGAAAGTTCCTGCAGAAAATCCAATATGATGCCGATGGAAGTAAATTATTTCAGGCCCCAGATGTGATTGAGATTGATCAACAAGGAAATATATGGGTTCATGAATTCGGAAACAGAGTGCAGACATTTGATGCTACAGGAAAGCGCTTATCAACCAGATATTTTCCTATGGCAAATTTAGCCTCTATGAAATTTGACAGATCTGGAGATCTATATTGGGCAGATGCTTATGCAGGAGTAATGGTATACAGCAAACATGAGATTCAAACCCTTATTACCGGCCGTGTCTATTCAGATGAAAATCAGAATTGTGCCTTTGATAGCTCTGACAAGCCGCTGGATCAGATAGTCATGGTAGCACAACCGGGAGAGTATTATGGAGTTACAGATGCAGAGGGGAACTATGAGATTGCTGTAGATACAGGTACTTATACCGTTAGTCAGGTACTTGGGGTTGAAAAAAATAGTATCTTACAAGTAAGCTGTCCTTCTGATAATGTGTCCGATCCGGTTACACTTAAAACCAAAGGCAGTATTATTTCGAACATTAATTTTGCCAACAAAATTATATCTCTGCCACATCTGAACACCAATGTTAGCTCAAACCGCCGTCGCCGCTGTATGACTAACACTACGATTGTCAATTACGCCAATACAGGATATGGAGATGCAAAGAATGTAAAGATATATGTAAAAATGCCTCAGTATGTAATCTTCAAGTCTGCAGATAAGCCTTATACCATTGACAAGGATTCTAATTATGTATTCACTATTGATACTCTAAACGCTCTGCATTCAGGTGTGATTACCATCACTGATTCTGTAGCTTGTATAAACAGTGTACGCGGACTGACCCAATGTACCAAGGTATGGATTACACCTGCTAATGACTATACTTTACCAGATAATTCGCAATGGGACAACTCAGACATTGTACTCACAGGTAAGTGTATTGAAAATGGAAGAGTACAAATGGTCATTAAAAATATAGGGCAGGCAATGGCCGATAGTGCGGAGTTTCGTATATTGCTCAATGCCCAACTGGCATTTCGTAGAAACTATAAATTAGAAAAAGGAGACAGCCTAGTCTTAAAAATTCCTGCTAACGGAAAAACTATTCGTCTGGAAGCTGATCAGCGTCCTGATCACCCACGTAAATCTCAAACTAACCTGACTATTGAAGGGTGTGTAGCCTCTACCAGTGATGTGGTTAGCAAAGGATACGTGGATCTCCTCCCACAGGATGATGCCGAACCCGAAGTAGCTATCCAATGTCTAGAAATCATTGACTCTTTTGATCCGAATGATAAACTGGTAAGTCCTGCTGGCACACCTACTGACCACTATACCCCAACAAGTACTGAATTAAAGTATACCATCCGTTTCCAGAATACAGGGACTGACTATGCCTATAAGGTTACAGTGATTGATACGTTGTCAGAAAAGCTGGATATCGCTACTTTACAAATTGGCGCTGCTACACATAGCTATTCGTTGAAGGTAAGTGGCAAAGGCAGACCGATTCTTATCTGGACATTCAATAATATCAACCTTCCCGATAGCACTCGTGATCAGGCAGGAAGCAACGGATTCATTCAATTCTCTATCAAGCCCAAAGCTAGTCTACCAGAAAAATCACTGATCGAAAACTTTGCCGATATTATCTTTGACTATAATGAACCGATTCGCACAAATACTACTGCAAATATCCTGTATGATGTGCCAAAAGTAATAAACCCTGTCAATCAATTGAGTGATTCCATTATTGACAAAGTAATGGCTTCTGAGCCTGAAGCTTTGAAAGGGAAACTAAGCATCTACCCAAATCCTACTCAACATCGGGCGTGGATTCAGACGTCTGATGTTTCTATTGCCATACAAGAGGTAGTTGTATCTAATTTATTAGGGGAGAGACAGACTGTTACACTCTCGCAGACCCATCCTCAAGCACTGGAAATAAACCTGCAAAGCAAACCAAAAGGTATGTATCTGATTCAAATACACACCAATAAGGGTACTTCTGTAAAACGAGTGGTAGTGCAGTAAAAACTTACTCAAGATTAATATGTTAGCAATAGTCAGGAAAATTAACCTGGCTATTTTTTTATACCTGCCTGAGTTTTTGAAGGGCATCTCTCCTTTTGCATCCACCTCAAATTTTAAGACTATTTTAGAGATGTTTAAGCTTTTAATAGGTGGTGTAGTCTTTTAATTTACAAAAGTCATAGGTATGACTACTTTGGTTTTATCCCAGGTCAGAATCATTTCGACGCCAGTTGTAATTTGATTAAATGCGATGAAGAATGCTTCATAAAGCTGTTCGGCATTAGTTGATGATACTTCAGTGGTTAGTACATCTTTTGACGGATCATATGTGTATGCACCCCATTGCCCCAAGTCACTGTTAAAAATGATCTTCCACTTGTCTTTATCAGGTACGGTAAACAATGTATAAGTACCCGCTTTTAATACTTTATTACCAATCTGTAAGTCCTGAATAGTGGTTATTTCTGTGGCTTCATTCGATCCTGTACGCCATATCTGACCGTAGGGTTCTAGTTTTCCAAAAATATCCCTCCCTCGCTTCGAAGGTTGTCCATAGGTTACTTTGATATAGATTTTAGCTTTTTTATAGGTGGCAATAGCAATGGGACTGGCTCTTTGAATAGGAGTAATTACCGAGTCTACCTGTGCTGTGTTGAGGTCTCTATCTGTAATCTGAGGTCCCGAATCTTGAAATATAGTCTGTGCTATAGTCTGTCCCATGGCATGATTACATACAATCATATTACTACTGAAAACAATACAACCCAAAACTGATAAGATTCCCGTTCTTCCTATTACAGAAAAAGACTTCCAAAAATTTAAGTTATGGCTCATAAATAGGTATACTAGTTGTTTTCAAATTTGTAACCGTTTGTATGAAGCTCTTTTGTGAATCTGGAAGACTTATAAAATAGCACCGTAAATGACCCAAAAGCTGTTTGCAATAGTTCATAAGCAGAATGTATTACATCTCGGATGTATAGGTATTATCCCTATTATATAAAAGAAACAGTAATGATTGTAGTGCTAAAAATGTTCAGACTACCCTGAATGATGTTTTTAGTTAGTGTAGTGGTAGGTTTTATAAATGATATTAGAGGCCATTCCAGATATTGCTTTGTATTACTACTAACCTATAATTGTTAAGATAAGTAATACATTTTGTGGTATAAAAGTAGGTCAAAATACTCAACCTCGTCTAAAAACTAGACAAAGATCCAGATTTAATATACCAAAGCCAGAACAGAAGAGATTTGGGCACTTCTATTTTGTGGATGAAATTGATCTTCTATCCGTTTTTCAAAACATTTCGTATTTTATACCTAGCACAATGAAACAAACGGTGTTCCAAAGTGAGCCAGAATCTTTTTAGGAAGATCTGTTAAACTAATAATCTGATCGGCTGCCCCCAGTTTGATAGCTTCTTTGGGCATTCCAAAAACAACACACGAACTTTCATCCTGAGCAATGGTCCTTGCACCTGCCTCTTTCATTTTTAATAGTCCACTGGCCCCATCTTTACCCATACCTGTCATGATAATTCCTAATGCATTCTGTCCGGCACTTACAGCCACCGAATCAAACAGTACATCTACAGAGGGTTTGTGACGGTTTACCAATTCACCTTCCCGTAACCGTATAGTGTACTGAGCACCGTTTCGCACCAGTTGCATGTGTTTGTCACCTGGAGAAATATAGGCATGGCCTCTCATAACCCGTTCCCCATCACGAGCCTCTTTTACATTGATATCACAAAGTGTGTTTACTTGTTCGGCAAAGGAACGTGTAAAGCCAGCAGGCATATGCTGCACAATCAAAATACCAGGACAGTTGGCAGGAATGTTTTTCAGCAGAAAGCGGATTGCTTCTGTGCCTCCTGTAGAAGCACCTATGGCAATAACTTTATCTGTAGTACTGTATATCTTTGGATTGACAGAATCTATATTTTTATGACCAGAACTTTTTGAACCAGGGTGGTTAGCAATAGTTTGATCAGAACCCATCTGACTGGTAGAAGCAACAGAGGTAATACTTCGTTTTCGTACATGAACCATAGAAGCGGCCTTAATGGTATCCGTAATACGGATGGTGGATTCTTCCAGGTATTCTCTGGTATTGCGGATTTCGGATTTGGCAATGATCTCTACGGCACCCAAATCCAATGCCCGCAAAGCCAGTGAGCTTCCATTTTGTGTCAGACTCGAAATGATGACTACAGGTAGCGGATACTGAGCCATGAGTGCTTTCAGGAAGGTAAGTCCGTCCATACGAGGCATTTCAATATCCAATGTAATTACGTCCGGAATGGACTGCTTGATTTTCTGAGCAGCCAGATATGGATCAGCTGCTGTTGCCATGACTTCCAGCATCGGATCAGCATTAATAATTTCAGTCAACGTCTGGCGAACCAGTGCAGAGTCATCAATAATGAGCACTTTTAGTTTTCGCATTGGAATAAATAGTATGCATTTAGCTACCTGGTTGTGTAGGTCTTACGAAAATTCCTATACTTTTTGAAAAAGTGTTGGTTTGATTTGTTTCAATGGCAGTTGCATCCCCAGAATCGATTCGCTGTGTCCCAGAAACAGCAATCCGCCCGGTCGCAGGTGCTGACAAAGTTTTCCAATAACTTCTTCCTGAGTTAGCTTATTAAAATAAATAAGTACATTCCGGCAGAATATAATATCATAATCCGCTTTGAGCAGCCCAAAGGAGTCCTCCATAAGGTTGATCCGTTTGTATATAATCTTTTTCCGGTAAACGGGTTTGATTCTAAATACTTGAGGATCGGTTTTACTTTGCAGAAAATAGGTTCGCCGTATGTCTAAAGGAATAGAACTAATTTTGGATTGCTCATATATTCCCTGATAGGCTGCCTGTAATGCCCGAATGGAAATATCACTGGCCAGCAAGCTATACGAAAAATCAGGATACCGCTTTTTATACTCTTCCATTTCCATAATGATCGTATAGGGTTCTTCCCCAGTCGAACAAGCGGATGACCAGATCTTCAATGGGCTCCTGCCTCGTTTGCTCTGATAACGAGGCAAAAACTCGTTGGTAAGAAAATGAAAATGGGCAGATTCGCGGTAAAAATCAGTCTTGTTGGTAGTAATTAAGTCAACTACATTATACAATTCGTGTTTTTTACCTTCTTCACTGAAAATATAGTCAATAAATTCTTTATAAGAAGTCATTCCCAGACTACGGATCTTTTTATTAAGCCTTCCCTGAAGCATAGGTTTTTTGCTCTCAGGAAGCTTGATTCCATATTCTTTACTTATATAAGCAGAAATCCGCTGGAAACTGGCAGTATCCATTTGCAGTATATAGGGATTTTCTTCCAGTACATTCATACACAACACATAAGAAGGTTTTACTAATGACATTAAAACAAACAATGTTAATCGGTAGGCATGCCAGCTACAGTAGAACCAATCAGCTTTTCGTAACGCCCTGTCATAAAAGACAAATCCAGATGTACTCCAATTAGTTTTTCAGTACTTTCCCAATACAACTGGTGGTAATGCTTTAGTCGCTGGTATTCTTCATCAAGCAAAAGAGGATTGATTTTTCCAATTTTTTCAACAAGGGAGGACTGATGTTCTATCAGCACCTTTACATGCTTAATTCGGGTATCAAGGCGGCGGAGCTGATATTGCAGGTCAGAAAGTTCATCTTCTTTTTCATCCCATTCATTACGTAACTCTTCCATGGCTGCCTCCTTGTTATACTGTATGATTTTAAGTTCTGATTTATTCATGTTTGAGAACTTAAGTGGAACCGACAGTGTAGCTGTAATGGCATTGTAGGCCGGAGATGGCGCTTCCGGATTAGTTGCTCTGGCTATGAAGTTGTTTCCCAATGAAAAAGAGATATCTGGAATCCGATTGTGTTGTGTCATGAGTAATTCATCGTTTGCCATTTGTTCCATCATTGACTTTACCTTTAGCTCAGCATGATTCTTTATGCTATACTGTTGACTTACATCATTCATGGAAAATATGTATTCTGGATTGATAGCTGTATCAGGAAGAACCATGCTATCCGGATACAGATAATCTACAAATCCTTGTAATGCCTGAATGGATTCTTCATACTGATGTTGTGCATCGGCCAATGCTAGTTTATCATGCTCAAGCATAATCAACTGACGAAGGTGTGACAGGCTATCAGATACTAAACCCGACTTTATGGGAGGCAAAAGGCGATGATAATGCTTTAATTGATTAATTTTTTGCTCCAGTACCCAGCACTGATAGTACTGCTTCAAGGCAGACCGGGCAAAATCAAGCACAAACAACTCAAATTCAGCCTCTTCCAGTTGAACTGAACTTCGGGCATATTGTATTCGGTATTTGCGTTTGTTTCCTGTCTCTATCGTATAATTAACGCCTACATACCATTGTTGAGCCATGTTGATGCCACGGATATCACCACAAGCATTCCCAAATTCCAGTTCTGGATCGGGTTTAATCTTAGCCACATCAATATCCAACCGGGTCAGATTAACTTTCTCTTTTTCTTTTACTATATCAGGATGTTGCATGACTGTATTCAGGAATCTATCCCAGGAAATACGAGTGGGAGGCGTTTGTTGAGCTATGACCTGTGTACATAGCAAAAGCACTATGCCACTACATGCAATATTTTTAAAAAGACGGGGGTGTCTCATAAGGGTAGTAAATACACAAATGATCTGTTTTATAAATGCATTATAAAATGAGACTAGAGATATGCATCTGGTAATTGCATATCCGATAGGTATCCAAATAAATAGCTACCCTGACAACTACATAGAATACAGTTGTCAGGATAATCCTAATGAACAAGAAGTAGATTAGAACTCTGCAAAGCCTTGGTCAGATACTTCATCGAATTTGAGGTCAAAACCTTTGGATTCTCCTACATGGTAGGTAGAAGGACCTTCAGAATGTGAACTCTTTGTATGTTTAGTTCGCTTGTTCTGTATTCTAAAGGTTGCAGTATTCCCCAACTTAAAGTAGCTAACTGCCGTTTTGAGTTCTTCAGCCTGGCTGTTGAGTTCTTCCGCATTGGAAGACATCTCTTCTGCCGCAGAGGCATTACCTTGTGTAACCTGTGAAAGCTGCTGTACAGCACTGTTAATTTGATCTGCACCTGTATTTTGCTCAATGCTGGCAGCTGCAATTTCTTGTACAAGTTCGGCTGTTTTTTTCACATCAGGCAGCATGTTGACAAACAGTTCTTTGGATTCTCTGGCTACTTTCATGGTTCTACCAGAAATTTCATTGATCTCTGTGGCTGCTTTCTGGCTTCTTTCTGCCAGTTTACGCACTTCCGCGGCTACTACAGCAAATCCTTTTCCATGTTCCCCAGCACGAGCCGCTTCTACTGCTGCATTCAAAGCAAGAAGATCGGTCTTGGAGGCGATTTCTTCAATGATAGAGATTTTTTCGGCAATCAGGGTAATGGCTTCTACCGACTCCGATATAGCCTGCATGCTAACCTGGATATCGTTTGCTGCTTTATTTGAGATGCGTTCAGTTTCGCGTGAGTTATCTGTATTCTGCTGAATATTGGCTACCATCTGTTCCATAGAAGAGGATACTTCCTCTGTAGCACTGGCTTGTTCCTGGGCACCTTGTGACATCTGTTGTGAGGTAGCAGCAACCTGCTGGCTGGCAGAGGCTACGTTTTCAGCACCATTATAAATAGTAGTCGCTATTTCGCGCAGATTATGCACCATCTGTTCCAATGCTTCATCCAGATCTCCGCCATGGTTTTTCTGCGCTTTGAAATCAATGGTCAGATCTCCCTTGGAAACACGTTTTGCTACATCTACACTGTTACGGAGCTTTTCGATCATGTGTTGAAGTTCTATCAGCATAGCCCCAATCTCATCTTTTTTATCCGTTTTTACATCTGCAGAGAAATCACCGGCAGCCAGGGTCTTAATAGCATTGATGGCTACCTTCAGGGAAGCTGTGATATCTTTGATTAACCATACTGCACTGAACACAGCAATCCCCACTGCAACCAGGATGGAAATACTCATTGTTAACAATGTACTGATGTACATTTCATCGGTATCCTGACGGTCATCTTCCAATTGTGTATTGATAATGGCAACAATCTGATCCAATACCTGATCAATTTCATCGTCTTTTTGTTCAGCCAGTCCGTTAGCTAGTTCAGCAGCTACATCGTTGGAACTTTCTCTTCCCAAACTAATGGCTTCCGAGTGTGTATCATAAAAACTAGAGAATTGCAGCATATACCGATCCAGCAATATTTTAGCTTCACCTGTAAGGGAGGTAGACAGCCGAGCTGTAGCCAGATCATGTTTTTGTTCAATTAAAGCAGTTTCTTTAGCTTGAACGTCCCTCTCGGCTTTAGTTTCTGCCAGAATAATTATTTTTTCCTGACTGACTAGTTTGGTGAGCATATCTCTGACCTGACCAGCCTGATTGATCTGCTCTTTGGTACCGCTAGTATTCAGAACAGAGATTAGTTCTTCCAGAATAGCTACGGCCTTTGAATACTCAGAATAACCTTCATTGGACGAAAGATTACTAGCTTTGTTTTCTGTATTTTTGGTGGCAAGAGCTACAATATCATCTGATATCTTCGCATACTCATCCATCTTAGCAACCAGTTGTTTAATATATTCATCTGCTTGGCCTTCACTAATCTTCTCAAGCTCTCCTGTATTTACTTTCATTGTTTCAAAGTTCTTGGTGATTTCTCTGGCAATATCATTCATCTTCTGATCTTCAGATTCCCAGATAATTTTTCTTTGATCACGTGAAATCTCAGTAACATCATTTTGCAGCAGGCCTATCAACTGTAACTTTCGGGTAGTGATATCGGCAATGGCTTCCATGCGCTGATTCATTTCGCGCAGGCGGAAAAAGGAAATACTCAATATGACCCCCATAAGCAGGATCAACAGAGAGAAGGCAAGAATCAGTTTGGTTCGAATGGGTAGATTTTGTATCATAGTTGCATCTGTTTAACAATGCTGCCATGCAGCACGGATATTTACTATTCGGTTGATTTCTTTTTTGGTTGATTTCTAACTGTATTGACTGTAATATGTATTGATTCAGAGCTAATAGTCTGACTAAAGGGTAAGATCTTGTGAAGAGAAAACCTTTTCAATATCCATAAGCATAGTCACCTCTCCCTGTTTGTTGAGTATCCTACTGATAGGGGCATTGGTCGAATAGTTTTCAAATTCGGGTGCTGGCTGTGTCTCATCTTCACGTATTTCAACTACTTCTCTGGCCAGATCTACCAGAGCACCAATTTCCATTTGTTTCTCATCAATACCGGGGATCAGCAAAACCATGATCCGGCTTTTACGAGTGATTTCTGTTCTGGGTAAACCCAGCTTTAGTTTGGTGTCAAGCAGTGGTAGCAATCGGCCCCGAAGATTGATAATACCCAACATGTAGTCAGGGGCATTAGGCACTTTGGTAACCTTTTCGAACTCAATCACTTCCTGTACACGGTCTACGCTTATGGCAAATTTCTCATTGCCAAGTACAAACGTCAGATACGCTTTTGCCTCCATGGATATATATGTACTTAGTGTATATATAGTAAGAATTAGATAGATTCTAATTGGAAAAGACGATCCGGATCCAGTACAAAGGCCAGGCTGCCATCTCCCAGAATGGAACTACCAGCAATAAAATCCTGCTGTCGGTATACATCACCCAGAGGCTTTAATACGGCTTGGATTTTGCCTTCAGTACGGTCTACGACCAATCCTTTTTTCCTGCCATTAGCCAGTATAGTAATGACATCTGCGGTTTTGGGTGGAATCCTATCCTGGTGAAACTGCCGGGAAAGGGAAAAAACGGGCAACAACTCTTCATTTACCAGAATGGTCTTGTTGAGATGATTGTCCCGATTCAATGATTCATAGGGAAGTCGGTTGATCTGTTCAACCAGGTTCAGTGGAATTATATAATGAGTCTGTGCGACTTTGACTAACAACCCTTCGATGATAGAGCGAGATAGCGGGAGTTTAATCTGAAAGCTGACACCCTGTCCAATCCTATTTTTAATCACAATACTACCCCGCAATTCGGTAATCTTTTGTTTGACCACATCCATCCCTACACCCCGTCCGGAAATATCCGAAACATGGGTAGCGGTAGAAAGACCGGGATGAAAAATAAATTTGAGAATTTCTTCTTCTGATAATGAGTCATGAGCCTGAACCAGTCCATTTTCAATGGCTTTCTGTAACACACGTTCGGGATTAATCCCTTTTCCGTCATCACTGATATGGATATGTATAAATCCGCCAGAATTAAATGCTTTTAACTTGACAGAACCATACTCTGACTTACCTACTGCTTTCCGTTGTTCTACAGATTCAACTCCATGATCAATACTGTTTCGGATGATATGCATAATCGGCTCTGCCATTACCTCAATCACATCTTTATCCATCTCTGTTTCTGTGCCTTCAGAGAGAAAATTTATCTTCTTTCCCAAGGTTTTGGAAACATCCCGTACCAAACGTTTAAAACGGGTAACCAATGTTTCAATAGGTACAAGACCAATCTCCAGAGATGTATCTCGCAGCCGATTGGTGACTAGTTCAAGTTGTTCGGTTACATGATTTAAGCTATGGGCATTCAGATGGGAGTTGATGGTAGAAAGCTGCGCCTGCAGGATGATTAGTTCACTAACCAGATTAAGTAACTCATCAATTTTACGTTTGCTTACTTTGATGATCGTATCCGAATCTCCTTTTTGAGAAGAACCAGCACTTTCAATTTCGGTTTCATCCAAAGAAACAGAGCTCTGAGTCGAAAACTGACTCACCATAACGGTCAGCTCTTCCAGACTTAACTCACCACGATAATAACTTTCTATATAAGAACGAAATTTTTCATCCTCCAGGGCATTAGTGAAAGCAATCTGTGTAAATATAACCTGAGATTCATCTTCAACGAAAATAAAATAACTCTCCAGTTCAGGCTGCGAAACTGTTGTGCTGATACAAATATTCCAATAGTCTATTTCTCCATTTTCTTTTTTTGCCAGATAAATCAACGTTGGTCCCAGATCTGCAATATCCTGAACTATAAATATCAATGGATGTGTACCATCTTCTGTAATAGCAATAGTAGGCTTTACTTGAATCAGATAGGTTGCCATTCCTTCACTGGATGGTACAGCCGAAAAAGAAGTTAGAGAGTCTGCCTGAAACTGATGCAAAAAACCAAGGGCAGCCTGATATGATTCTTTTAAGGCATCAATATGGGTAATTTTAGCAAAATCCTTTTCCTGTAACAAAGATCTGACTTTGTCAAACGAATTAAGCGTAATACTAATTAGCCGATCTGTGACCTGTAACTTACCTTGTCGAACAAAATCATATATAGTCTCCAACTGATGAGCTAGTTGACCAATATTATCAAAACCGAACATGTTGGCACCACCTTTCAGTGTATGCATCGTACGAAAAACCTGTTCAAGAGGTGCAGTTGCAAAGGGGGTTGCCTCCAGTTGCATTAGTCCCTCATCTAGTTCGTTAAGCAGATCGAGTGCATCCGCCACAAACCGCTGCTGATTCTTATCCATTATCTGGAAAGATTTTCAAGCAAGGCAAAGAAGGTATCTGCTTTATAAGGTTTTCTTACCCAGGCCGCCAGGCCGGCATCTTTTGCCGTGCGCATTTTGACCGGATCTGATTCTGTGGTTAGAAAGACAACAGGAATAGGGAAGGTTGCCGGCTTGGCTTTGATCTTTTTTAAGAGTTCCATCCCAGTACATTCAGGCATGTTATAGTCTGATAATACAAGACTTATCTCTTCTGCCTGACGAGAAAGTACTTCCAGAGCCTCATTGCCATTTGTTGTTTTAATAGCATGATACCCCTTCTTTTCTAATATCTCACAAACGAAGTCGCGAATGCTTGCGAAATCTTCCACAACAAGTACTGTTTTTTTCATACCCTTCCACAAATTGACTGAAGCTACACTATAACAGATCTTTTATCCCGATCTGGTAGAAGACAAAAGTAGAGCAAAGAGAGATGGTAATCTTTTCACAAATGCATTGTATCTATTGAGTGTAATAGTTTTAAGTAAAACTATCAATCCAATACCTATTTATAAACGTATGCTCTTTTTTCATCTGGTCAGAATTTGTTTTTATCTAAAAAAAAAGCGTATTCATGCTGTTACCGGTTTCTGTATAAACAGTATAAAATGTAAGGAATTTCTAAATTCACATAATTCCTACTTTTTCTTTTGCTTTTCAGCCTTTCAGGTTATTTTATTAATTTCAATATAAACTACTCATATAAAAAGAAGACAAACTATTTGACTACTAGCAAACTATAAGTTTAAAAACTCAAAACAACAGGATATATCTTCTTCTCTACTGAAAAAATATTAACTTTTAGAATGGGGAAAGATTAACTTGTTGTGATAATATTTACATGAATACGATTTATGGTAGCTAGTGTTTCAGTTAACCAGATTTATATTTCATTCAGGCAACATGTTTATTAAACTATTATACTAATTTTTAGCAAGTTAGTTTTTGAAAAATCTTCCAGAATAGTAGGTTTATATGTAGTTTTCATCAGTATTGGTATAGTATCCACTTCTGAATCCGATCATCAATAAAAAAATATGAATCTTATAAAAACACCTCTGGTACTAAAAGGCCAACTGATAGAACTTGTTTCCTTAGACAAAGCTCATTTTGATGCGCTGGAAAAGCTGGCCTCAGAGGAAAAAATCTGGCAATTTTATCCCTTTGACCTCGCTAATCCTGAAAATTTTAAAGCCACCTTACCAGCAGCATTGGAAGAAAGAGAAAGGGGAAGCCAATTTCCCTTTACTATTTTCTACAAGGAGCAAATAATAGGAAGCACACGCTATATGGATATTCAGCCCAAACACAAAAAGCTGGAAATAGGTTTTACCTGGATGCAGTCGGACTATTGGGGAAGCGGTATTAATACAGAATGTAAATTTCTCCTTTTGCAGTATTGCTTTGAATATCTGGATATTCAAAGAGTGCATATTAAGACAGATGAAACGAATATAAGGTCAAGAAAAGCAATTGAGAAGATTGGAGGACAGTTTGAAGGTATTATCCGAAATGATATGGTCCGGGATAATGGAACCAAAAGGAATTCAGCGTCCTATAGTATCATTGATCAGGATTGGCAACATGTTAAGGCACATCTGCTTCAAATGCTGGGAGTAACTGTTTTAGACTAATAACTCTATCTTCTATTAGCTATAAACAGTAGAGAGCTTGCTACTAACTATTGGGTAAGCTCTTCTATCATAGTATATAATCTCCTGGAGTCTGTAATAGCATGTCCCTGAATAGTATTATTAAAAAACACCCAGATTTCTTTTCCATCCAACAGCCAATCCTTGATCATTAAGGCATATTTTTCCAGTTTCTCGTCCGAATATGAAGAGGAATACAACACCTCATCTCCATGTAAACGCATATATACAGTATTTGTAGTAGTAATTTCAAGACCTGGAAACCGCTTACCACCACTCGAAATAACAAAGCTGATTTCTCTATCCCGCATCAGGTCCAGAGAGTCCTCCACAAACCATGATTTATGACGAACTTCCAGTGCAAAAGGTTGAGTAGGATATTTTTCCCGTAGCAGGGAAAAAAAATCTTCAGTTAGAGATTTATCAAAGTGAAAACTCGATGCAAGCTGAATCAGTACTGGCCCCAGTCGGTTACCCATTAGCTGATAACGTGACATAAACTTTTCCAATAGTTGGGCACAATCAACAAACTTGCGTTTATGGGTAATTTCCTGATGCAATTTTGCCGCAAACTGAAATGTAGAAGGGGTACTATGTAACCATTTCTCAATAGTTTTAGTCATAGTAAAGTGGTAGAAACTACTATTGATTTCGGTGGCATTAAATCGAGTGGCGTAGTAAGGTAAATAGTCAGAAGATGCTAAGTTAAGTGGGTAAAATAGTTCTTTCCAGCGATAACTCCAGCCTGACGTGCCTATATATAGGTTTGGGATTGCATTCAAACTGTTTGTATCTTCTTTATTAACTATATTTACATTATTCATTGTCAGATCTGGTCATTTAGAATCTTAGGTTTGTATATCAAGCCAAGCTTTCTTTCAATCCAGGCAGCCTGTTTGCACTAGATAAGAAACAAATAAGCCACTAACTATCCTTAGATACTCAGTGGCTTATTTAGTATAGAGTATGCTTATACTCTGGTTCGGCTACGTGGTTTGGCAACCATCGCATAAATCCAAAGTAACACCAATGATCCTCCAATGGCTATCAGCAGGCTTCTAAAATTGAAGCCATCCACGCTTCCCCAGCCAATGGCAGACGCAATAAATCCACCAAGAACGGCACCTACAATGCCTAATAAGATAGTAGTAAGCCAGCTATTTGATTGGTCACCTGGCATGATCAATTTTGCCAAGGCACCAGCTATAAGTCCGAAAATAATCCAGGTCAGAAGTCCCATAGTTGTATTATTTTAAATTGTAAATATGGTTAAATAGTTAAACTATGCTAACACCTACTAAAGAACTGTGCCACACAAACCGATCAGAAATCTGGTTCCTCCTTTTATGAAAAAGTAAACCGACAAACTATTACATCTATTTAAGTTGATTTTGTAGTACACTCTATTCCGGAAAGAATTAAGTTGAGCACAAGTACTGATACCTTTAGTCCTTTTCGGCAAGCATAGGCTCATGTAACGAATGCACTGCCGAATGTATCACTTCTGATTGTGGATCATATTTGGTCTCCCACTCTTCCAGCAAAGAGAAAATCGGTAACAAATCCAGTCCTTTCTGTGTAAGGCTATATTCGACACGAGGTGGCAATTCCTTAAATTCTTCCCGAATCAGAATACCATCCGCCTCTAGTTCACGCAATTGGTCGGTAAGAACTTTTCGGGAGATGACATCCATAATAGCTGCCAGTTGTCCAAAGCGGACTTTCTTATCCCGAATCACGCATACAATAATTGGTTTCCACTTGGAACCCAGAGCTGTCATAGCTTTTACCAGTGGACAGGAACTGTAGGCAAATTTTTCGCGATTCATTTTAGTTACTTCAAAGTTACCACTATCAGATTATAAATGGTTACAAATCCGAACTAACCTTAGTTCCTTTGTGTAACTAAAGAGCAACAGTTTCTTTTTTTCAAATCAGTGAAAAATGACAAGTAACCGAAAGTCTCTCTCTTATTCTATATTGGAACTAGCCAGTGTAGCCAGTGGCAATTCTCCAGCCCAAACATTCGAAAAAAGCCTTGACCTTGCGCAAAAAGCCGAAGAACTGGGTTATAAACGTTTTTGGCTAGCCGAGCACCACAACATGGTAAGTATTGCCAGTTCAGCCCCTTCAGTACTAATCGGCCATATTGCCGGAGGTACTAAAAAAATACGGGTAGGCTCAGGAGGTGTGATGCTACCCAATCACTCTCCCCTTATTGTTTCTGAACAATTCGGCACCCTTGGCTCTCTATACCCTGATCGCATTGATCTTGGTCTGGGTAGAGCACCAGGTACAGACCAGGTTACAGCGCATGCTATCCGTTCAGACAGGATGCAATCTGTCTACCAGTTTCCGGAAGAGATTAAGCAGATTCAGCAGTATTTTTCATTAAACAATAAGGGTGCTAAAGTTCGTGCAACAGTCGCAGAAGGAGTTTCTGTTCCTATCTATATATTGGGATCAAGCACTGACAGTGCCCATCTGGCAGCCAAATTGGGATTACCCTATGCGTTTGCTAGCCACTTTGCCCCTGCCCAATTATTCGAGGCTTTGCATATATACTACAATGAGTTTAAGCCTTCGTCATTCTTACAGGAACCGTATACTATTGCCTGTATCAATGTCATTGCGGCAGAAACGGATCAGCAAGCTGAACGTATCTCTACTACATTAATCCGTCTGATTGTTGGTGTACTTACCGGACAAAGTGATTACATGCAGGAACCGATTGACATGACACCTCAGTTACGCCAGCTTTCTCATGATCCTGCCCTGCAACGTATGTTAAAATATACTTTTGTAGGTAGCAAAGAAACAGTAAAACAACAAACAACTGAGTTTCTGAAACAAACAGGGGTAAATGAGATCATGGTTGCCTCACATATTTACCACCATGAGGATCGGTTAAACTCCTATCGGATTTTTGCTGAGATTATGCAGGAGTTGTCATGAATGTAAACGAAACAAAGTTATATTAAAACAACATTATTATTACTCAAACGACTGCCTGAATGCCACAGGTGACATCCCCATCTTTTGTTTAAACAGTTTATGAAAAGACTGGGGATGTTCAAATCCCAGTTTATAGGCTATTTCTGATATACTCAGTTGACTGATGCTTAGCAGATCTTTGGCTTTTTCCATTAACAAGCCATGAATATACTGTTGTGTATTCTGGCCTGTTAGTGTTTTCAGCATATCTGTCAGATAGCGTGGTGACACTTTCAAGTAATCAGCCAGTTCGTGTGCATTGGGCAAACCACTCAACACCGCATTATCGAGTCTATCAGCTAAAAAACTATTCATTTGTTCCAGCCATTCATTGTGCACTGTTTTACGAGTAAGAAACTGTCTGTGGTAAAATCGGTTACTATAATTGAGTAACAATTCTATCTGTGAAATCATCACATCCTGGCTAAACTGATCAATATTATTTTCCAGTTCCAATGCAATATGGTTAAAAACAGACCTAATAGTTTCTTTTTCTTTTTCTGATAAAAACAATGCCTCGGAAACAGCATAGGAGAAAAAACCATAGGTATGAATGCGTTTTCCCAAGGGGTGATTCCGGATGAAATCAGGATGAAAGAAAAAGGTATACCCTTCATATGTTTTCTCTTGTTCGTAGGCAGTAACAATCTGGTTGGGAGCCAGAAATGCCAATCCTCCTTCTTCAAAATCATAATATCCTTGTCCATACCTGACCTGTCCTTTGAAATCTATTTTAAAGGAAATCTTATAAAAATTTAACCCAAACCGTTGTCCAACATCTGCCACATTTACTTTAATGCTACCATAGTTTACTAATGCTACCAACGGGTGTAAAGGCTTAGGCTGCTCCAGGCGCCGCATCAGATCAGAGATATTCTCAAAAATATAAGGTTGTTCTGCTGTTGTTTTCATAATTGAAATAGTAGCAATAACATATAAGGAGGAAGTTTCCCCAGCCTACCGGGCAACAATACGCTCAATTCTGTACAGAAGGCCGAATGACAAGGTCTCCGATTTCTACATCTGATGGTTGCTCAATGGCAAACGCAATAGCTTGGGCAATAGCCTGAGGAGAAATGGCAATTGATTCCATGGTATCTCTAATCGCATTTTTCATGGTTGCATTCTTCATAGCATTGGGCATCTCTGTCTGAACAAATCCAGGAGAAATACCTGTTACCCGTACCTGTCCAGCCGACTCCTGCCGTAGCGCTTCTGTAATAGTACGAACCGCATTTTTGGTTCCGGCATATACACCTTGTGTAGGTACAATTTTAATTCCCGATGTAGAGATTACATTTATTATATGCCCTGAGCCTTGTTTCAGAAACACAGGCATAGCGGCTGCAATTCCATATAATACCCCTTTCAGATTCACATCTATCATTTGCTCCCACCCTTCTATATCCAGTTCATCTATACGCGACAACTGTCCTACCCCGGCATTATTGATTATCACATCCAGTGTTCCAAACCGTTCACAAGCCAGATCCACCAGCTTTTGGAGATCGTTCCGCTGGGTTACATCTGCTTCTAACCAGATACAAGATCCTCCTGCTGACTCAATACGATCCGAGAGACTTTGCAAACGTTCCGTTCTGCGTGCCCCCAATACAACCTTAGCTCCTTTTTCTGCCAGCAACAATGCAGTTGCTTCACCTATACCACTACTAGCCCCTGTAATAGCAATGACCTTACCTTCCAATGTACGTTCCATAGTATTCTACGTTTTTTATTGATTTTGTGATGAGGCAAAGGTCACAACGATTACAAATAAAAAAGTAGCCAATAATGCATAAGTTGTAGTCGAAATGGTATTTCTAAAGGAGTAATGTTTTTTATGAATGGGAAATAGCCATCCGACAAACGATCCCAGGAAAAGGAGATAGGAAATCAGTAACCAACAAACCTATTTTCTTGCTTTACTTTTTTTTACACGTTTCCAAACCGACACAGCAGTTGTACCGGCAGCGGCTGTGGATGGCACTTGATAGTATAATTCATCATCCGAAAGTCTAAACTGTCGAGTTTGCGTTGTATTCTCCCAGTTTGGATAAGCAGCATTGTCAATCTGAAATGTTAATAACTTATTCACAGTATCCATTTTGATATGCCCTACATGCGTACTGATTCCTAAAAGAGCAGATTCATATTCCTTAGGCGTTCCTCGCTTCTTATCCCCTGAGGCAAACTTAGGACGATCTGGTCGAAAAATCTGCAAGGAGTACTGTCCATCGGAATCAATCATCAAAATACCTTTTGCGTTTTTCCCATAGGCGGTGTCTGTAACCAGACTTCCATCCGGAAGAAGTACCTGTGCTGCCTTTAACATCCAAGTTCCGGCAAGAGGAAACCCAGCATCCTGGTCTTCTGAGACTGATACATCGACAGACTTCTTCTCTCCTTTTTTCGCTACTTGCTTGCTCTTGGTTTGAGCTATTGACGAATATACAGATACAAACAGTAAAATCACTGTGAATAGTTTGTTCATGTTGCTTTTTTGTGGTTTAAAATCCATTGAAGTATAGGTTGATTAAAGTGTTCTTAAAAACAATCTTTGTTCATACATATAAGTATTTCTCTAAAAGCAGCTATAGCTTGTACTCTTCTTCTTATTACTAATTCGCTTATCGTTTTAGAGTTTATTAAGACAAAAGTATACATTTGCTTTCCTTCGCTATTTGTAAAACTTTACACTTATTCTGTATTATACAACCATGTATGGAGCAACATTATATAGGCAATACGAAATCGAATGGAAGGAATTACAACGCTATACCCGAACAACAAAGCGTAACAATTTTTTTGAACTGATTTATGTCGTTGCTGGAACAGGAGTGCAGACTGTCAATAAAAATCGTTTTACTTACCGGAAGGGAAACTTGTTCTTACTGACACCTCAGGATGAATACTCCTTTGTGATTGATACCACTACAACGTTCTTTTTCCTAAGGTTTAATGAATTGTATGTGAAGGATAATATCAGCAAAGATAAAGACATAGTCAAACAGGTAGAATATATCCTGCAAAATGCCAGTCACCGTCCGGGCTGTATACTAAAAAACAAAGTAGACAAACCTTTCATTGCTATGCTTGTAGAGAGTATTTTGAATGAACAAACCAATCAACAGCTCTATTACAATCGTATATCTGAACAAATCATTAATACAATCATTACGATTGTTGCCAGAAATATTGCATTAAAATTGCCCAAGAATATCAATGAATCAACAGGTGAACCTATCCTGGAAATGCTAAATTACATTCAGCAGAATATCTTCGAGCCCAAAAATCTGAAAGCACAGAAACTGAGCCAACATTTTAATATTTCCCCTACTTATTTAGGTCGGTATTTTAAAAAACAAACAGGTGACACCCTGCAAAACTACATAGTCAACTATAAAATGCGGTTAGTAGAAACAAGACTACTGCACAGTGCCATGCGGATTAATGAGATTGCCTATGAGTTTAACTTTACAGACGAAAGCCACCTGAATAGAGCCTTTAAAAAATACAAAGGCATGAACCCGTCTGATTTCAGAAGAATAAATAGCTTTCCCATGTAGTAAAAACCATCTACAAAATAAATTCCATCCGATTTCAGAAGATAGAACATCTCCAAAGAACATAGGTACCTATTGACTGGAAGTATGGTCAGCGAACAAAGCTACTGGAACTCCAGTTATTGATCAAAGTGAACAGATATTTTTTCGGATTCAACATTATTTCGATTACTGATAAATTTACTGATCACATTCCCAATACTGCTAACCTTTACATTTGATATTTGTAATACAGGTTCAATCTCATGGAATCACTCAAGGCTTATTTGAATGCAATTTCTCCACTTCAGGAACATACCTGGCAGGCTATCCAACCTCATTTTAGCTATTCTGCCCTACCAAAAGGAGCTTATTATATTCAGGAGGGGCAAATAGCCAAAGAGTTTGCCTTATTACAAAAAGGTGTAGTAAGAGCCTTTCATCGAAACAGGGATGGTTCTGAGTATAATAAACGATTTTTTACATGCCCATCTATGATTGGTAGTTATGCCTCTCTAATAACCGGCACACCCAGCCTGTTTACTCAGCAAGCTTTAACCGATTGCCAGATCCTGAAAGCTGACTATGCAACCATTAGTAGCTTATATCTAATATATCCGGATTTGGAGAGGCTCGCCCGAAAGTTTGCCGAAAACTATTTTGTAGAGAATGAAAAGAAAGAAGTAGAAATTGTTGTGCTTAATGCGGATGAGCGATATTTACAATTTCAGAAAGACTATCCCGGTTTAGAACAACAAATCTCCCAATACCATATTGCCTCTTTTTTAGGCATCACCCCTACCCAGCTAAGCCGTATCCGAAGGAAACTTCTATCCTAATTTCAAAGACCGGATTTCTTTACATATGTATATAAATCCGTCATTTTTTTAGGTGTATTTTGTAGCTATACTCTTTTTCACCTATACCTATGAAAACCGCTCTTACATTCTTTCTCTTTTTCAGTTATTGGCTATCTCTGATACAAGTTACATTAGGAACTCCAACACAACCTTCTCCAACTCAGATTGATACTGTGGGTATTAATACCTTTATTCAGCAGTACCTACAAAAAACCAATATTTCAGGTATAGCAGTTGCCATTGTAGACAAACACAAAACTCTTTTCACAAAAGGATATGGACAAACCAGTAATAATCATATAATTACTGGCAACACACCTTTTGCCATTGCATCCTTAAGCAAATCCTTTACTGCCTTGGCTATAATACATTTGGTAGAGGCAGGCAAGATCAAACTTACACTTCCGGTTGCCCATTACCTCCCTACTTTTCGGATACACGATCCAGAAGGGTCCAAAATTACTGTAGAGCAATTGCTCTACCAAACCAGTGGATTGTCTGATCTGGGTTTTCCGGATATGAAACTCGATCAACCTCATTCGCTGGAAAAAGCAATGGTACGTCTTCAGCAGGCACATCTAAGCAGTAGTCCCGGACAAAAATACCATTACCACAATCCCAATTACCAGATCCTCGCCCGTTTGGTAGAAGTAGGTAGTCAAGAAGAATTTTCAACCTATCTGAAAAAACACATCTTTGTTCCCCTGCATATGGATCATACAGTAAATGTGACACATACTCAGGAACTTTATACAAAAACGGGAGGCAACCTGACAAAAGGATACTACTCTTTATTTGGAACTTCTCTGGCTAAAGAAGAACCAGATTGGTTTGTCTCAGGCTCAGCCGGAATGGTTTCTACAGTAAATGATATGGCCAATTGGTTGAGGTTGCATCTCAACAATGGAACAATTGATAACACACAACTACTAAGCTCGAAGGGAATACAAATCTTGCATACCCCTCCAACCGATGTGAAAAGTAACTACGCCATGGGATGGAAAGCAGGCAACGATGATGAACTATCTCATGGTGGTATTCTCTGGACTTACCAATCCGAGCAAACACTGTTAATAAAGGAAGGCTATGGGATTGTAGTGTTGTGTAACAATGGTATCAATGCCTTTCAGGATTTTCATGGATTTATGGAAGGGATAACTACACTTTTACGCAATCAACCAGTAGAGGCATCTGGTCTTTCAAATAATTCATATGTTATACTAAGTATATTGGCGATAGGAATAGCGATAGGAATGGGGATATACAGACTTTATGACAGTTCCAAGTGGATAGTCAATTATTCAAAAGGCTCTAAATTGCGATCCTGGTTCGTTCTTTCCTTACGATTGATACCATGCAGTCTGTTGCTATTCATACCTCACCTTATCACTTTTGCATCTGGCAGAGTTTTACATTGGGAAGGTATTTTTCTTATGATGCCTGAGATAATAATCTGGTTGGGGATAGTGGCCATAATGAATATACTGATTGCATGCGGACAACTTATCCTGCTTACCAAAGCCAGGAAATCTGACCTTATTGCGTCATAGTTAATCCAGATAAATTGCGACATGAAACATCAAAGTAACAAGGCCAACGTTTGAACTCCTCTTTCCAAATCTTCTTCTGACAATGAACCATAGCTTAAACGAATACCGTTTACAGAACTATCAAAACTGTAGTCGTCAGGTGTAATGATTTTAATTCCTTTGGTCTGAAGTTGGGCAGAAACCTGTTCCCAGTTTACTTCTATTCTGGGAACAACCCAAAAAGCCAATCCACCATCCGGAATAGTATAATCAACTTTCTCCGACAGATACTTTTTTAGTAGTTCTGTCATAAAATCTCTTTTTGATTTGTAATAATGGGTCGCTTTTTTCAAATGCCTCTTTATAGTACCGTCTTTAATAAGTTGCAAAACAGCTTGTTCCATTATAACATCACCCTGTACATCTATAATTTTTCGTAAAGATCCAACCCGATTAATTAAAGCGCTGTCGTTACTCACCAGATAACCGATTCTCAATGCTGGTGCTACGACTTTGCTCAGTGTTCCAATATATACATAGTTTTTTAGTTCTGTAAAACTAGATAATGGAAATACAGGCCGATAGCCAAAATGAAATTCGTTATCATAGTCGTCCTCAATAATCTTAAAACCATACTCATTCGATAATCGAATAAGTTCAAGCCTTCGCTGAAGGCTTAGTGTTACTGTAGTTGGATATTGCCGGTGTGGTGTGGTATAGATAGCATTTATCTTTTTACCTGATTTTAAGTGGGCTACTACATCTTCGATAACCAATCCGTCCTGATCTACCCGAACAGGCAATAGCCTGGCCCCAGTTTGTTCAAATGCTTTCCAGGCAGGTTTGTATCCGGGATTTTCCACCAAAATGTATTTGTTCTTTTCCAGCAGACAGTGGGCGGTTAAATACATCGCCATCTGGCTACCTCTGGTTATACAGATGGAATGTTCATCTACCTGCATTCCCCGTTGGTGATTGAGCATCTGGACTACTGATTTTCTAAACTCTATATCTCCCAGTTCACTACTGTATCCCATCATCTGCCACCGGGCTTTTCGATTAAATATCTGACGGTAAGCTCTGGCTAGTTCTCCCACAGGAGCAATCTTGCTATCCGGATGTCCATCATCAAAATTTATACGAAACACATTGGGTACTTTCTCCTTAGTTGCAGCAGAAGGAGTATTATATGGAGTTTTAACAAGGGACGGCAATGTATCTGCAACAAAAGTTCCTTTTCGTTCTTTAGAAACGAGCCATTCCTCTGTCAGCAGTACATTCAACGCTTCCACTATTGTATTTCGGTTTACCTTTAACTCTTGAGCCAGTACCCTGCTCCCTGGTAAGGCAGTACCTCCCTTTACTCTTCCTGATTGTATATCCGCAATAATGGCATCAGCTATTTGGAGGTAAATAGCCTTCTCCGCAGTATAATCTAACTGGATTTCCAATTTCCATGGTCGAAGCATCTGGACTACCTGTTTTTAGTAAAACTGTATCAGTATAATAGTCCAAAGGTACTCTATTTTTGTAAGGTAATAAGGCAAAAAACATAAAATAAACTCTGCTATGACTAAACTAGAAACAACTTCAGCAGCAATGGAAATTCAGGAAGAACAAAAACAATTCAGCTCCAAGGATTTTCATAAAACCTATGCACGGCCAGTATATGTAAAGCCATCCCATTTTATTCACAGGAATGTAGAGAATGCAGGTGAGCATAATCAGTTCTCAACCGAACGAAAACACCCTGTTTACTTTGTAGATTTACCCAGCAAAAATGTAAGCATGACCATTGGCGGACTCTTACCTGGACAAGTAACCAATCGCCATCGCCATACCTATGAAACAGTCTTATATGTGATTGAAGGGAAAGGATGGACTGAGATTGAAGATGAATGTATTGAATGGCAGGCAGGTGATGCTGTATATATCCCATCCTGGGCATGGCATAGACATCAGAATCTGAGCGATACAGAACCTGCAAAATACCTTGCCTGTGAGAATGCTCCACAACTGCAAAATCTAGGGGTTGCCCTTCGTGAGGAAGAAGGCAGAGATTTGTAATACAGATCAAAACCTTCTTTTAAAGAATTCTTATTCTTATCCACAACGTTTCAAATGAAGTCCATTCCATTCAAAGGCATAATAGCCTACCCAATCACTCCCTTTGACAATCAGGAAAAAGTTGATGTTCCTTTGTTCAAAAAACAGGTAGATCGGCTAATTGTTTCAGGAGCACATGGTATTGCTCCTTTGGGAAGTACAGGTTTATTACCCTATCTGACAGATGAAGAAAAGGAAGCTGTCACAGAAGCTACTATGCAACAAGTGGCAAACCGAGTACCTACTCTGGTAGGTGTATCTAATCTTACAACAGATAAAACTATTTATCATGCACGTTTTGCAGAAAAAGCAGGAGCCACCGCAGTAATGATTATCCCAATGAGCTACTGGAAACTTACTGATGATGAGATTGTACAACATTATGATGCAGTTGCTTCCAAGCTATCCATCCCTATCATGGTATATAACAACCCGGCAACCGGAGGGGTAGATATGTCACCAGCATTGCTGAAACGTTTGCTGAAAATTCCCAATGTGACAATGATTAAGGAAAGTACAGGCGATGTACAGAGAATGCACTATTTACGAAAGGAATTAGGTGAAGATGTTGCCTTTTACAATGGCTCCAATCCGCTGGCCCTAGCTGCTTTTGCAGCAGGTGCTAACGGTTGGTGTACCGCAGCTCCTAATCTGATACCGGAATTAACGACGCAGTTGTACAATACTATTCAAAATAATGACCTGGCTGAAGCACAACGTGTTTTCTATCAACAACTAGACCTATTGAAATTTATCGTATCCAAAGGATTGCCAAGATCTATCCAGGCTGGCTTAAACATCCTGGGAGAAGACGGAGGACAGCTGAGAAGTCCGTTAAAACCCTTGACAGATAATGAATCAGCAGAATTACAAACTATTCTTTCACTACTTAACAAGTAAATAAAATGACAAAATCCGTTTTTTATCATGCAGGTTGTCCCGTTTGCGTAAGTGCAGAACAGGATATATTAACTCTTATTCCGTCCGAACAAGTTGAAGTAATTCATCTGGGAACAGCCAAATCAAAAGTTACAGAGGCCGAAAACGCAGGTGTAAAATCTGTTCCTGCCTTGGTAACACCCAATGGAAATGTGTTGCACATTAACTTTGGTGCTTCGATAGAAGATTTAAAATAATAGTCATTACATGATTAAAATATGAAAGCCCTCCATTTCCTGAAAATGAAGGGCTTTCATATTTGCCAGAAACTGTGAACTTGGATAAAATAGGTATTGAAGTTTTTTATCTTCCTGCCTCAAGACTTCTGTTTACTATATTTTCCAACTGAAACTGGTGACGTTTCAAATGCATCTGGATAAACCAGAGCCATTCATACCGGGTAAGATACCCAATGCTGGGCAACTCAAAATCCTGGCAGATAATACTCAGATCTTTTTCTCTGACAATAGCCAGGTCTTTATCCTTCACACGTTTTAGTTCAGTGACAAGTTCGCTTTTTTCATGAGGCAGACTATCTGGTTCAAGGCTTTCAGGTGACTGAAATTTTTGGTTCAAGTCCTCCCATCTAGGACGAATCTGAGGAAGACAGGAATCATACACACGATTTGTAGACGTTGTCTTGTTGTCGGGAAGACCATCTGTAGCTAGCAAAATATGTGTAACTACCTGAGCTGGAGTCCAGCTTCCAGTAAAGGGAGCAGTATTTACAACCGATTCATCAAATTGAGAAATCGTTGAGATAAAGGCTTCAAAGGCTTCTGCCAATGCCTCATAAAGTGTATCTTTTTCTGATGTAGGTATCATAGTGATCTTTTTTCACAAAGTTCACCATTTCTACTTCATTGCATGCTGTGTATATCCGTCAAAGTATGGGTGGAATTGCGACAACAAATGTTTTATCTGATCATTTGTTGATAGATAAACAATACTTTACACTTCTAAAAACAAAAATTCTCCGAGGGAGACCTTCGGAGAATTTCAGTAACAAACCACTTACAACCTAAATTCGTATTTTTATATTTTAATCAGACTTGATATCTGAGGATATATCTGCTTGACTTACAATACAAAGATACTACATCCATCCCACCTGTAAAGTCATAATTTGTTCATTACCATACACATATACCTTTTTTTCTTTTATTCAAAAAAGAAGTCACAAAGTAGATAAATCATTAGAAATCAAACTTATATCTTTATAAACCACCTTCAATTATCTTCGTTCTGACATACCAAAGTGTAGTTTATGACTATTTTCTCACATTAGAGATTGCTTTGCCTACCTTCTTTACATAAACTCAACAGTAAAGATTTATTCTTGGGTAAACATTGAAGTTGAACTTTATAACAAAGCAACATTGAACTTTTTAGCAAAGTAAGCCCACCATTATCCGGCGACCTTTGTAAAAACAAAAACAATCAACTCGATGAAAACAATTGATAAAATTTATGTAAACGGAGTCTTTGTAACTCTACACGGAACAGAAGTTGCTGAACTGATTAACCCAAGCAATAATACAGTAATTGGTACTGTCCAACTCGGTGATGTAGAAGATACCCGTAAAGCCATTGCCAGCGCCAAAGCTGCCTTCAAATCCTTTTCAAAAACAACCAAAGAACAACGTTTGGAATATCTGCAAAAGATGTATGATGCCATAGCCAAGCGCCAGGATGAACTTACTGATGTGATGATTCAGGAATATGGGGGCACGCTGCAATTCTCCAAAATGAGTACACTCAATGCACTAAACAGTATTCAAAGTGCGATGGAGACGCTAAAACAAGTAGAGCTAATACGAACTGTAGGCCAATCGCAGGTGCATATGGAACCTGTTGGTGTAGTAGGTATCATTACACCCTGGAATGCAAGCAATAGTTTTATTTCTAACAAATTATCGACCGCCATCGCAGCAGGATGCACCGCAGTGATCAAACCTAGCGAAATGAGTGCGCTGCAAACGCAGATCCTTACAGAATGTTTGCATGAAGCCGGTTTGCCTGCTGGAGTGTGTAACATTGTAAATGGCCGTGGGGATGTAGTAGGCGCTGAAATCAGTCGCCATCCGGACATTGCCAAGATTTCATTTACAGGTTCTACTCAGGTTGGTAAATCCATTGCCCGAAATGCAGCGGATAGCATGAAACGAATTACGCTGGAACTGGGTGGCAAATCACCTAATATTATCCTGGAAGATGCTAATTTTGAAACGGCTGTTCCATTAGCGGTTCAGGCAGCGTTTATGAATAGTGGACAAGCCTGTGTAGCAGGTACACGGTTATTAGTACCTGAAACACACCTGGAAGAAGTGAAAAAACTGGTGAAGGAAACAGTTGAACATGTGAAAGTAGGAAGCCCACAGGACGCAGATACCGCTGTCGGTCCTTTGGTAAGCAAAAAGCAATATGATCGTGTACAATCCTATATTCAGTTAGGATTGGAAGAGGGTGCAGAATTACTGACTGGAGGTATTGGACAGCCCTCAGGCCTTGAAGCAGGAAACTTTGTCAAACCAACTGTGTTTGTGAATGTAAACAACCAAATGCGTATTGCCAGAGAAGAAATATTTGGTCCTGTACTATCTGTGATTTCATATAAAACAGAAGAGGAGGCAATTGAGATAGCCAATGACACTGATTATGGATTGCAGGCATATGTTAGTTCCTCTGATGAGAAGCGGGCACATCAAGTTGCCGGGCAGTTACATGCAGGACGGGTACTGATCAACTGTCTAAAACATGATCCAATGGCGCCTTTTGGCGGCTTTAAGCAATCCGGACTTGGACGAGAATATGGTATCTTTGGCCTGGAAGCTTATCTGGAACCTAAAACCATTATTGAATAAACACTATTCCGGAATGGTTTACAGACAATTTATCGTTTGTAAACCATTTTCTTTACATTACTTTTTCTCTATGAGTACTAAGCCATCCACATTACCAATACAATATTCCTGTTATTTTCATCGTAGCAGAGCTGGAGAGCAATTTATCCCCGAACATACTATCAGTTATATTGTGTCCGGTAGTATGGAAATGAGTGATATCACTACCCGTCAGTCCTTTCAGCAAGGTGATATATACTTTTGTCGGCGTAATCAGTTGGCTAAATACGCCAAACAACCACCAGCAGATGGAGAGTATCGTTCTGTCAGTATCTATTTTGATCAGGATACGTTACGTAGGTTTAATCTGGAGTATGGGTATAAACCAGATAAGACAGTAAATACACCTGCATTTATTCCTCTGACCCATGTGCCAGTATTGATTAGTTATATGGAATCTTTACGGGCCTATGAGCAACTATTTACTCAGAAAGAAAACGAAGCTTTGCTGACTGTGAAGCAAAATGAAGCTCTGCTTCTGCTCTTACAGCTAAAACCTGAGTTAAAAAATATTCTGTTTGACTTTTCAGAACCTGGCAAAATAGATCTGGAAGCTTTTATGAACCAAAACTACCACTTTAATGTAGATCTACAACGATTTGCCTATCTTACAGGTCGTAGTTTATCAACCTTTAAACGGGACTTTGAGAAAGTATTTCAGGATACACCCAGTCACTGGTTGATTCATCGTAGATTGAAAGAAGCTTATTATCTTATCAAAGAGAAAAAGAAAACAGCTTCTGATGTTTATCTGGATCTGGGTTTTGAAGATCTGTCCCATTTTTCGTATGTATTCAAGAAAGCCTATGGGATATCCCCTTCTATGGTTTAGTACTTCTTTTCAAGTCAAACGACTCTTTTATAGAGAACCCTCTATCAGGTCTGGTAAGTCTCTATATACCTTATACCATGTCTCATTATCCAGTTTTACTGTACAAAGCACTCTCCTTAACATATCTATACGGATTTCTCTGGTAAACATCTTTTTCTTCGCCTCATTGAGAAAGTCAGGTTCCAGGTTTATGGCCTGTTCAAATTCATGAAACAATTCAATAACCTCTTCTCTCTTATAGGTATGATCTGCTAAAATAGAAGTGAGTGTATTGGTACATATTGTAATAATTCCCTTGTGTGTAGCAATAACAGCATTCAAATCCTTATATACTGTCCATTCCAGCATAGTCAGGGGTAATAATGAATCTGTTGGAGAATCCGATGCATTCTCTTCAGATTGAAGATATGGATGCTCATGCAATCGATTGGCTTCTGCCTCCATACGGGCAATAATCCCTGTCAGTAACCTGATAACTGAAACTGGAGGGTTTGCTAAATGCTTCTTTGTTTGTTTGACTTCTGAACGAAATTCTTCTTCCGATTCAGCATTGGATTGTGCTGCCATAGTTTTCAGGTTATTAGTATATAGCCTTATTATTTCAACTATTCGAATAGTTGTGATTGTATTGGCGGCTCTCCTTTTACATATGAGCAATACAGTATACAACTATCACACCTTCAAAATGTTTATACCTATCTAAGGGGGATTGAGGATATATTTCAGCATACCATTATACTTACAGTCTCAAAAAGATTACAAGCAACACATTATTCTGGAATAGGCAGCGATTTTGTCTTACCTATCTCACCTTACTCACCCATTTGATCCATCATCAGATTTTGAAAGGATTGGAGATCACGAGTTCCTATCTTTAACAATAATCACAGGAATCGGCACTATTGTGACACTCAATTACTTCATCCAGCTGCCGCATCTTTATAATTAAACCCTGACGAGCAACTATATTACTATTTGATAAAGAAAAGAAGAAGACCTATTGAAGTATATCTGGCGGTAAGCTTTGAGGATTTATCCTATTTTTTGTTTGCATCCAATAAACATTTTGGGTATTCCCCAATTGAGTTGTTATCATATGTATTGATTTGGCATTTCAGAAGATATTTCCTAAACTTTGCCAGACCAAACAATACTAACGACTATACATGAATGTGCTGGATTTTATAACTGAAGATATTGAGATCTACTTAGATAAGGCATTGAACGGTTTTACAAAACCAGTTCAGGTTTCTATTCTTGATTTGAACAGAAGCGAAACCGAAATTGCTACCATTCTGTCAATAGATAAAAATCTGGTTAAGGATCAGAAGGAAGCCTTAATTATACTCATAAACAGATTTCTTTATCTGAGAGAAGAGTGGCTTGATTTCTCAATTTATACCAAAGAAGATATTTTAAGAAGCACTGATTGGTGGTTAAGACCCAGATATAGTGACTCTACTTTTAACACTGATAAACCCATCGCAGAACAACCCGATTTGCTAGACTTCTATCTTCACCGCAGTCAGTACATTGTCATTACACATGAAAACAAAGTTGTAACCAGAGAAGAATTTCTTGCTTTATCACCTCTCAGTAAAGAGAATATTCTACAAACATCCGTTTCGCAATTTGACTGGAGCCAATTTGAAATATATATTGAGACAGATACCCAATTTATGTTTTTTCACTGGTATACAACCGCTTAATAAGTAAACTTTTAACACCTGTTTATCTACTATTAAGAAACCTTACCTATATTTTACTCTCTTAAAATCCTCTAATAATAGATTTTCACTTATCTATTTTAGTTCAACATATACATACAAAATAATAATGATCCGAATCGAATTAATACCACTGGAAGGAATATACATAGAATCTATTGGAAGAGTGGAACTAGCTAGGTCAAAAGATGAAGTGGAAAGGATAATAGGTAAAGCTGATAGAGAGGATGGGCAACGATGTGTATATGACCACTACGAATTTCGATTAGATTTTGATAAGAATAATCAGCTTGAATTTATTGAATTCATATACGGACCTTTTCCGGAAAGAACACAGCCTGAAATATTTGGGATCAAACCATTTGAAACAGAAGCAATGAAACTTGTAAACATTCTGAATGAAAGGAATAATGGGTATGTAGACCTATCAGAGGCAAACCATGTCTTTACTTTTCATGAAATTTCAGTTGGGATTTGGAGAGATGCTACAGAAGAAGATATAAAACAAATGATATCTGAAATGAAGGAACATGGCGAATTTGAGGCAGTACAGGAAAATATGAAAAATCAATTGGAGATGGCAAAATACTTTTGGACAATCGGTCTAGGAGCTAAAAATTATTATAAATAACGAACTGCAATTTACCATTTGTCAAAACCCTACTTACTGAAAAGTTGTCAATTGTGATTTTCACATAAGTTGATAAGCATAAGTATTCACTTTGGTAAATTAAACCAGTGGTACAAATACTATAACCTTCTATAAGGTTACTTTTTACCAAAGATCACATTATAGATATAGATTTGTTTCTTTAACAAAACCAGCATAACCAAGTATTTTAATCTAACCATCAAAACATCCATTAATCTAATACCTATCTATGCAATACCATTTGAACCGAAGTAAAATAACTTTTACCAAAGTCATACAGATTACTCTTTCTATCTTTTTTATCACGGTCCCAACTTTTGCCAAAACAAAATCAATTCATCAGGAAAAGTTTGTTCGTATTGGCGGAATTGAACAGTGGATTACCATTCATGGAGCGGATAGTACCAAACCTGTCATATTGTTTTTACATGGCGGTCCGGGAAGTGTTATGAGTGCTTATGATAATACGATATATGGAGAATGGGAGAAAGACTTTGTTCTGGTTAGTTGGGATCAGAGAGGAGCAGGAAGGACATTTGGTAAAAATGTTCCCAAACAACATGATGAAGAATATTGGATTAACAATCCACTGACTGTTGACCAGATGGCAGCTGATGGCATTGAACTTTCAGAATATCTGATCAAAGAACTGCATCAACCCAAAATCATATTGATAGGTACCTCCTGGGGATCAGTGCTGGGAGCTACAATGGCCTTAAAAAGGCCAGATCTTTTCTACGCCTATATTGGACATTCACAAGTAGTAAATGGTACTGAGACATTAGTCCATGCCTACCATACGGTATACAAACTTGCTCAGAAAGCAAACGATAACGAATCTATCAATAAGCTCACAACACTAGGTGTTCCGCCATATGATGATGCAAAAAATACAGGGCAATTGTTTCGTGTTATAAAAAAATATGAACGAGAGAATTCTGTACCTGCCCCCAATACATGGTGGAAGCTAGCCCCTGCATACGATAACGAGACTGATGCCAGAAACCGGGAAGATGGAGATGATTATTCTTTTATTAATTATGTAGGACACAAAAAGCTTGGTATCAAAGCCATGAGTGCTACAGTTGACTTTATGAAGAATGGACTTACCTTTCAGTTGCCTGTATATATTATTCAAGGAGAAGCAGACATCTTAACACCTCAAGAACTCACAAAGCCATACTTTGATAAGCTACATGCCGTTCATAAAGAATATTTTTTAGTGCCGGGAGCAGCTCATGGGCATAATCAATCTGTCATTGATACCCAATACAAAGTTGCAAAAGCAGGTATTGCCTCTCTTCAGAAAAAAAAGTAAACACAAAATCAATTATTGAGATATCGAAGCAGTGATAGATTTTGATACTATAAGTACCTTCATAAATATAGTTTGTCTTTATGCCGGCCAACATTCAGTATGACTCATTTCTTTTGTGAAGTTCAGTTAATATACCTTAGATCATACTTAGCCTGTGCGAAATGGGCGTTCTACTAAAAATGGATTTAGGTGTAACTTATTCTGTTGCTGTATATATTATCGCCAATAGCCGTTTTTCGTGATGCCCTCTATCCCTAATTCTAATCTGATATTGGAAATAGATAGTATCTTTACGACCTCCTCCTACTTTTTAGCACTATTATCAATTATAATAAGTATTTTTAGTTATCTGACTTTTCATTTTTAAGGGGATTGTCCGCTTTAATTCTAGTCCACATGGACATTGTAATCCTAACTAATTATCACCCCATTACTTATGAGTATGAATCTGCAACTTAAAGCAATCAAAGACTCCGATATCAAGGATCTGATTGCTTCACCTATTCTGATAGAAATACTGGAAAATGAGCTGATTGATCCGGAATGGGTTGATGTAGAGGAAAAATATGGAATACCTCGTGAAGATATAACAGATTACTCTAACTGGCAGCCAAAAGAAAAAGTTGACAGACTAGATCTGGAAGGAACTTTTGTTTCGCTGGATTACCTTTTAACAGGACGCAATAAAAGCAGGGCACATTACCCATACAACTTTCTTACAGCCAATCATCGTATTGTCACAGAGATGGGTTGGGGACCAGTGAATGTATATCATTCAGAAGAAGTGAAGGAAATTGCCAACGCACTAGAGTCAATGGAGGAAAGTATACTGATAGAAGAATTTGATCCACAGCTTTATATTGAACAAAAAATTTATCCCCGTCATTATAAATGGCAGAAAGATGATATCTACAGTATGCTAAATCAACTAAAAACCATTACCTCATTTCTAAAAAAGGCAGTAAATGACGGAAAGGGTATGTATACACTAGTTGTCTAGAAGTAGATAAGACAGCCCAAGATTCCTTTTGATAACTGGAATAAAATGTGAATGCAATAAATGCATTATTTTACTCCTTCAACAAAATAAGTGTCGTAGGGAAAACCTGAGAGATTGAAGGAAATCTCTCAGATGAATAATGTGTGCAGATTATTCGGTAAACCGACTTAGCTACCTTTTTTCTTCTTGAGAAATTCCTTTTCCAGATCGTTAATCTGTGTAGTATATCCCTTTCTATCGATAAAAGCAGAGGGATTGTAACTCTGTCCAGGTTTGTGTTTGCGATGAAGTTCACATTGACTAGCATGGGCCGTCAACCAGATATCAAAAGATAGCTTTTTCATAGACTGCAAGGTATAGGCATAGTCTTGGGTAATTTCAGGATATTCAGGTATTGATGCAAAGTCTTTCTCTGTAACAATGGTAGGCATATTGACAAGCAGTACCCGATAAGAACGATTTGCATCTTTTACGTCAAACAAAAAACTACTTGACCCTTTGGTATGACCCGGATGATGGAGCATCACCAGTCGCATTTCACCTAGCTGAATGGTGTCTCCATCCTTCAGTAGACGATCTACCTGTACAGGTGCGAATGTACTTACCGAACCACCTAATGCATAATCTGATTTTCCTCCATCTTCTGTTGCTGGGGCATCTTTCTGATTAATCATTAGTTTCGCTCCGGTTACTTTTTTTATAGATGCCATAGCTCCCATATGATCATAGTGAGCTTGCATGTTTAATAAGATCTTGGTATCGGCAAACTGAAAGCCTAAAGTTTCGATATTCGCCTTGATGATTGGCTCTGAATTAGCAAGTCCGGTATTAATAAGAATATTTCCCTGTGAAGTAGTGATGAGGTAACAAGCCAGGTCGTATGTGCCGACATAATATAAGTTACCTGCAATTTGAAAGGGAGCAAAAGGCTTACTCCATTCAGCAGGAACACTTTTAGGTTCCTCTACTTGTTGAGCCAATGAATTTGTATAGGCCAAAGAAAGACCAAATAACAAAAAGATCACTTTTAGATTCATATTATGTAGGTTGAGATGGTAATTGAGGTCGTATGGATTCAGTTGTTTTTAGAATTGGTTGAAAAGAAGGAAGCAAATTAAAAAAATAGGCAGAATAAAGCCACTATTACGAATTTTCAATCCAGAGTAACGCTACATATCTGAATTCCTCATTAGAGTCCTTAAACAAAATAACCTACTGTTTTTCAGTAGGTTATCTCTAGGAGTGACCACGACTGGACTCGAACCAGCACACCCGAACGGGCACTACCCCCTCAAAGTAGCGTGTCTACCAATTCCACCACGTGGCCAGATAGCAAGGGATTTTGTGGTGCAAATATAGAGCATTTTCCTAAATCCAATACCTGCGAATCATTTTTTTCATAAAATTTACTGAGGTCAAAAAAAATGGTATGGTTTTTATGAATATACTATTCAACTGTCAGTAACAGTAGCTGACATCACACTCAATACACTTATTTTTAAAGTTATGAAAGTTAACTATTTAGTAATCAGCTTGCTTTTTCTAGTTGGATTAACCAAGCTGCAGGCTCAAACCACACCCAATCAACCCTATGTCAAAAAAATTGAAGTTACTGGCAGTGCAGAAATGGAGGTAATTCCGGATGAAATTTATTTCAACATTTCACTAAAAGAATATTTTACAGACAAATCCAATAAAACAAAAGTTGCTATCGAAACGCTGGAAAAACAACTTCAGCAAGCAGTAAAAGATGCAGGAATTGCGAAAGAAAACCTACAGATTGAAAACATATATGGTGGCACTCCAAACTGGTGGTTGTATACTAATAAGAAGGAAAAGCCAACGGATATTCTGGAAAAGAAACGATATGTATTAAAGGTAAGTGACCTGTCAAAGATTGACAACATCCTCTCCAAAGTAGATGGCAAAGGCATTGAGAATGTCAATATTGGTCGGTATAATCACTCCAAAATGGCAGAATACCGTAAAGAGCTAAAGATAAAAGCACTTCAGGCTGCGAAAGAAAAAGCAGGGTATTTGCTTCAAAGTATTGGCGAACAGGTAGGTGGCGTATTGGAAGTGCATGAAGCCGGAGATACAGAAGGTATGCCAATGCCTTACAATCAAGCATACTTGTCGAACAGGATATCACAGGTAGCAATGGAAGGTGGAGATGCTACAGGTTCTGAAATTGATTTTAAGAAAATTAAGATCCGCTACGAAATCCAGGCCTTTTTTTCCATTAAATAAGAAACTAATTCTGTAACTTGACGCTGACCGGACAAAACTCCGGTCAGTTTTTTTATTTTTAGGCAGTTGAGAGATAGTCTAAAGGTGAAATTGAAAAAGATACGCTTTGAAAATTCAACACAAAAGCGAAAATTTCGTTTTTTATAAAAAACTGTCAGATTTGTTCATTCGTTACGCTCGTCGCTTATATTTGCCAAATGAGTTTTCTGTATCCTTCATTTTTGTTCGGTCTGTTTGCGGTAGCCATCCCGATAGCCATTCACCTGTTTAATTTTCGCCGTACCCGTAAGGTATATTTTACCAATGTCGCCTTTCTGAAGGAGGTAAAAACAAGTACCAATTCGTTTCGGAGACTGAAACAGTGGCTTATTCTGGCAACACGTATCCTCTTCATTACATTTCTGGTATTGGCATTCGCCCAACCATTTATCCAAAGTCCCAAACAACAAAGTTTGTCTAGTCAGGGAAATACAGGGATCTATCTGGATAATTCGCTGAGTATGCAGAACGAAACAGGCAAACGTCAGTATCTGCAGTTGGCTACAGATGAAGCGGATGAATTGCTGGGTGCACTACCCAAGACACCCTCTATACAACTGCTTACTAACGACTTTGAGAGCCGGGATCAATACCTGGCTACTCCTGATAAACTAAAAGATCGTCTCACAGAGATCAACTTCTCTCCTACTTCCCGGACGCTGGAAAGTATCTACAAAAGGCAAAACAACCTGCTTTCACGAAATTCTCCGTCCACTCAAAACCAGTTTATATGGTTCTCTGACTTTCAGAAAAGCACGGTTGGTGATCTCAATAAGTTAAAAATTGATACCAATAGCCGTATTTTTCTCGTACCTGTACAAACCGAAGAAACAGCCAATTTGTATGTAGATTCTGTGTGGTTAGCTACTCCATTTGTGAAAGAGATGGAAACAAATACGTTGAATGTACGGTTGGTCAATACGGGTAAGGATGCAGTTAAAAACCTTCCGGTTAAGCTTTTCCTGGATGAAAAACAGGTTTCTTCGTCTTCTGTAAACCTTGATGCCAACAATTCTGTGGTAGCCACATTTGATTTTTTGGTAAAAGAAAGGGGTTTAAAGAAAGGTAGAATATCCTTTGAAGATTTTCCGGTTACATTTGATAACGACTTCTATTTTGTCTTGAATGCCTCGCCAACTATCAATATTGTACACATGTTTGGAGGTGCTACCGGTAATTATATCCAGAACCTTTTCAGTAACGAAACTATATTTCAGGCTCGTAGCCTCAATGCTCAGAATGTTGACCCTACATTGCTGAATACAGCAGATCTGGCTATTCTGGATGGTGTTACAGACCTCAGCGGCTCCCTTCCAACTTCACTGGAAGCCTTTGTGAAAAAAGGGGGCAGTTTGATTATTTTTCCAGGCCCTGCCAACAATAATACCATCTATGGGTCATTACTAAGTCGATTAGGTGTACCATCACCTCAGAATACAACGTCACCAGATAAAACATTTGAAGTGATTGATGCTCCGGATACACGTAATCCATTTTTTGAGTCAATCTTTGAAAATACAACACAAAAAGAACGTATGGCAATGCCAGCAGCCAATCCGGTCTGGCAATGGACAGGTCGTGGAAGTTCGTTGCTGCGTCTAAAAACAGGAACTCCCTTCTTAAGTCGTTTTGATGTGCAACGAGGCAAAGTATACCTGTGTGCATCTCCTCTCACAGACAATTTCAGCACATTCCAAAAGCATGCTCTTTTTGTACCTATATTATACAAAATTGCAGCACTAAGTAAATCACAGGAACGTCTTTCTTTCTCCTTTCAGGAACCAAGTATAGCAGTTGAAATCAATGAAGCAGGCAAAGAACCTGTTTTTCACCTGAAAAAGGATAATTTGGAACTGATCCCTTCTCAACGTATCAGTGGAAAACAGTTATTGTTCGACATTCCGGAAAATTCGCAAACAGGTAGCAAACAACTGGCAGAAGCAGGATATTATGAACTTACCCTGAATGGCAAAGTGCAAAAGATACTTGCCTTTAATTACGACAAGAAAGAATCTCAGCCTGATAGCTACTCTCCTACTGAGTTGAAACAAATCTTTGGTCGATATAAAAATGTACAAATCTTTAGTGCACTCAACGAAGGCGAATTTGTCAATGAGTTCAAGTCAGAAAGTCAGGGAAAAAATTTCTGGAAATATTGCCTGATTGCAGCTTTATTCTTTTTACTAGCTGAAATTCTGATTATCCGGTTTGTAAAAGGATAGTTTTTGTTCATCTCCTGTATAAGAAGTTGTATAAAGCATAAACCAAATCGTACAATGTTTGTGATCTGGTTTATTCTTTTCTATCTTGTGAATATACACCCATGATCCCAACATTTAGCTATTCCCAATCTATTACACCATAATTAGTTTCTATTCAATTAGCTTATCACATGTTTTTTGCCAAAGTATCCTATTTTATAGTACAAAGCCTGTTTCTTGCCTTCGTTTTCACCAATTCTGTTTTTTCTCAGAATAAATCACCCAAAGCTACTCTTGTTAGCCAGGAATTTATACTAAACAACCCTCCCTTCTCTGCCTGCCATGCCTCTACAATAGTTAGTCTCCCAGATAAGAGTATTCTGGCATCCTGGTTTGCTGGAGCCTATGAGAGCAGTCCGGATGTATGTATCTGGATTGCCCGTAATGTCAACAATCAGTGGAGTAAACCTGAGAAAGTAGCCGATGGGATTATCAATGATACACTCCGTTATCCCTGCTGGAATCCTGTACTATTCCGTTCGAAAGCAGGTAAGTTGTTCCTGTTCTACAAAGTAGGCAAGTCCCCCCGAGACTGGTGGGGTATGGTAAAATATTCCAAAGACAATGGAAAAACCTGGTCTGCTACCGAAAAATTACCCAATGGAATGCTGGGTCCTATTAAAAATAAACCCGAGCAGTTAAAGAATGGAGATATCCTTTACCCTTCGAGTACAGAAAGTGCAGATGAAAAAGTATGGAACATTCATTTGGAGAAGACGGATAGCGAAGGTAAAAACTGGAAGAAAATCACGATTGCCTGTGATACATTCGGGGTTATTCAACCGAGTATTCTGGTTCATTCGGATAAAACATTGCAACTACTTTGTCGTAGCCGCCAGAATAAAGTTGTGCAAACATGGTCACATGATAACGGTGCTACCTGGGAGCCATTATCCACTATCGATGTACCCAATCCCAACTCAGGTACAGATGCAGTAACTCTTCGTAACGGCTACCATATACTGATATATAACCCCTTACTAAAGGGACCAAACTGGTTCAACGGCCGTTATAAACTCAATGCAGCTATTTCCAAAGATGGTATTCACTGGATAGATGTGTATAAACTGGAAGATGAAACCAAAGGAGAGTTCAGCTATCCTGCTGTGATTCAGAGTGCAGATGGCCTGGTTCATATTACTTACACCCATGACCGGAAGAATATCAAACATGTGGTATTGAAAGTAGATTAGATAACATTTATTAAAAAGCTTTATCAACTGAAAAATATAAACCATGAGCCTATGCATTAAAAATAGTGTAGACTCTGGCTTATTTTCACGAGTATAAAAAACAAGTACAAGCTGTATAACAAGCTTCACTTACAGGTATTTATATTTGTAACCAATTGGATAACTGTATGTAACCAGCGTAACTCACCTAATTACCCAATACGATCCTGTCCTGAGATATCTTTATAATGTGAATATTTCTATGCAAATCAAGGGTTTGAACTGAGTTGTACCCATAAAACTTTTTGCGGTGAATTCAGGTCAAACATAAAACGTGCGGTTTATTCAATCCATCCGCATTTTTGTGGTAAACTCCAGGCAAAAATTATTTTCTTCCAGAAAATCAAACTGCTTCTTCCATTTGCTGTGTGCATAGAATTATACGCATGCTCCACTTACACGTTATAAAAGGCTCAAAAAGTTTTATAAGCTGATTTCAGATCGCTAAATTCTTCCTGATCCATCTATCTCAATCACCAAATCATGTGAACAGCCAGAAATTAGGATGGATGATCTTTGTTTTCATAAATTACCTTGCGGAAATTATTTATCTGGTAAAGATGGGTTACAAAGTAGCATCTCATTCATAAAGGAATATCTGCTCAGCTAAAACACAACACTTGTCGACAATCAATAACAAGTAACTTTATCCCAATGAAAACCATTTCAAAATCAGGATTACGCCTATGGGTCTTTTTTACAATTTTCACAAGTACACTACTTGTTACCTCTTGTAAATCGGAAGAAGAAGGAGATGCAGCGTCTCTAGATAAAAAGGCAAGTATTGAAATGCCTGTACAGGTTAATCACATTTCTGCAGACAAAGACGAACTGGTGATTACATATACGATATGGAAAGACAATGTTGCCGTCGGAACCAAGGTTGTTCGGGATACTATTCCAGCGTTAGGTCTACAATTACAGGAAGCAGAAAATGCAGATGGGGACGTTATCAATGTACAGGTCCCAACTGAATACAATATCTATGTTACATTAAAACCAGGAAATCCGCTTCCAGAAAACCAATAACAGCATTTTCTGCTAAAGAGTTATCTCAATGAAAAAGAGCCAATTCATCAATATAGCGTTAGTTGTGGCTGTACTCTCAACTTCAGCCTGTTCGAGTAAAGAAGACAAATCAGCAAAAAACTCCCATTTGTATCTTCGATCGGATACAAATGCGCACTATACGCACGTTTACCATCCGTATCGATACCATGGATTTTCTCCTGTAGGTTTGTATTTCCTTTCTACATTAGGTCGCCCTGTGTATCGTTCAACAGGGTACGAATCGTATTCAACACCTCACTCCAGCACAGCCAGAAGCCAGACTATTTCAAGAGGTGGATTTGGAAGATCTGCTTTCAGTGTAGGCTCGGGAAGAAGTTAAGCTATCGTTACTATCACCATACATCAACTATATGAAACGCATTGCAATTACCCCACGGAACTTCTGGCAAAATAAGGTAGAAACATTGGGGTTTGGTTTTCATTCGCTGGAAGGTATAAAATATTGGGACGAATCGGCTTATTATCAATTCACCTATTCCCAGATTGAACAGCTGGAGAAAGCTACTAATATCCTGCATGAGATGTGTCTGGAAGCTGTGCAATATGTAATGGATCATAACCTCTATCATCTGTTTCACATTCCGGCGTCTGTTATCCCATTGATAGAAAGAAGTTGGGAAAACGATGAACCCTCACTATACGGAAGATTTGATCTTGCCTATGATGGAATTCACCCTCCCAAAATGCTGGAATACAATGCAGATACCCCTACCTCTTTGTATGAGGCTGGTATTGTACAATATTTCTGGTCAGAAGAGGTACGTCGTGGAGTAGATCAGTTTAATTCGATTCATGAAAAGCTGGTAGATTATTTTCGTTCAGTAAAACCCTATCTGAAGCCTGGAAAAATCTATTTTGCCTGTATCAAAGAGTCACTGGAAGACCTGACAACGGTAGAATATATCCGGGCCTGTGCACTCGAAGCAGAATTAGTGACTGAGTTTATCTATATAGACGAGATTGGGTGGGATTCAAAAACACAGACCTTTGTCGACAATCAGGAGATGGACATGCAGAATATCTTTAAACTGTATCCTTGGGAATGGATGGTAAATGAAGAGTTTGGCCAAAATCTACTTATAGACAGAAATCAGACGCTATGGATTGAACCTGCCTGGAAAATGATATTGTCCAATAAGGCGATTCTGCCTATTCTCTGGCAGTTATTTCCTAACCATCCCAACCTGCTTCCCTCTTATTTTGAGAAACCGGCCTCATGGGATACCTATGTAGCCAAGCCCTTACTAAGCCGTGAAGGTGCTAATGTGGAAATTGTAGAAAATGGCAACACCATTCTGGAAACAGAAGGAGAATATGGAGAAGAAGGCTTTATTTTTCAGGAGTTTTACCCACTGCCTGAATTTGAAGGCAACTATGCAGTAATTGGTTCGTGGGTCATCGGGCAGGAATCTGCCGGTATCGGTATTCGCGAAAATACAACACTGGTAACGAACAATACGAGCCGATTTATACCTCATGTAATTGTATAAATATAAACCTCCCTTCCACTCAAACAACACACATCAACGTTGTTTGAGTGGAAAAGCTATTTTTCTTCGCATATTTTATCCATCCTGTTATTGGGATGAATTGAGTTTAACAGAAAGATTTTGCATTTGCTGTTCCATATCAAGTGATTTATACTTAATGCAAAAATCAAAAACTAGTACATCCTTGTAAACTCCTTTTCCTTCATTACTTTTGCAGCGGAAAAAACGTTATCCCTCCCAATGACAAAAATTCTCATCCAATCAGCCCAAATTCTGGATTCAGCTTCGCCTTTTAATGGGCAGACCAAAAGCATTCTTATTGAAAATGGAATCATTACACAAATTGCGGATCAGATCAGTATACAAGCAGACCTTACCATTGATCAGCCCAATCTGAAAGTTTCAACAGGCTGGGTAGATATGCGTGTTTCTGCACCAGATCCAGGCTATGAGTACAGAGAATCTTTGCGTTCGGTTCGGGAAGCTGCAGCAACGGGAGGTTTTACAGAGATCACGTTGTTACCCAATACGCAACCGGTGATTCAGACCAAAGAATCTGTAAGTTATCTAACTCATACAGGCAGTAACCATGCAGTAAAAATTCATCCTATTGCAGCGGTAACTATCGATGTGCACGGCAAAGATCTGACAGAGATGATGGATTTGCATCAGGCTGGAGTAATAGCGTTCTCAGATGGTCATGAACCTCTCCAAAATTCTGACATGGTATTGAAAGTACTACAATACCTGCAGCCATTTGGGGGATTGTTTATTAACCGTCCGGAAGATACTTTGCTCACCAAGTTTGGAACCATGAACGAAGGTCTGCCAGCCACAATGTTAGGCATGAAGGGAATGCCACGCATGGCTGAGAGTATGATGATTATGCGTGATCTGCGTATTCTGGAATATACAGGAGGCAAAATACATTTTACATGTATCTCAACGGCAGAGTCAGTAGAATTAATCCGTCAAGCCAAGCAAAAAGGCCTACAGGTAACCTGTGATATTGCAGCACACCAGATTGCTTTTACTGATGGCGATTTAATGGAGTTTGATACCAACCTGAAGGTAAATCCTCCTTTCCGTGGACAAAGTGATATAGATGCGTTGTGGATAGGTCTGGCAGATGGAACTATTGATGCTATTGTATCTGATCACCATCCATTGGATGTGGAAGTAAAAAATCTTGAGTTTGACCTGGCATCTTTTGGAATTATCGGATTGGAAACAGCCTTTGCTGTTCTGAACACCTATAATACCAAACTTCCTACTGAGCAACTTGTAAGACTTCTAAGCAAACAACCACGTCATATTTTAGGCTTACCAACCATCTCAATTTCTGAAAATCAACCTGCCAATCTGACTCTTTTTGATACAGATACAGAATGGACATTTACAGAGAAAGACATTCGTTCCTTATCTAAAAATACTCCATTTATTGGCAAGAATTTTAAAGGGAAAGTGTGGGGAGTGATTAATCAGGGACAGGCAAAACTTGTCAGACAGAATTCTGAAATTCGTAATTCAAAATAAATGAATCCGTATTTACGTATTGCGTTAATATTTGGTACAGTAGCCGGACTTTCTGGAATAGCCTATTTTTTAGTGCTCCAATATGAAGTTGGAGAACCTGCTTTAACACGTTTAAGTACATTGGATATTATAATAACCCTCCTTTGTATCATTTATGCAATGGGCTATTTCAGAGACCGAAAACAAAATGGAGTATTGCATTTCTGGGAAGGAGCTGTAATCGGAATAGGAACTGCTATCATTGGTACGTTATTAATGTGTCTGGTGATTTATGGTATTGTTGTATTTCTGGATCCGGATGTATTCAAAAACTTTATTCTGTATCTACAAAAAGATATGTCTCAACGGCTCACTAGCGATGTGATTACTAAAAGTCCTCAACTTCAGCAAATGATCCGAACACAACTGGCAGCTCTCCCTCAGATTACACCATTTGATACCATTTTCTTTCCAGGAGGAGCATTTGTCAAAAATATAGGGATTGAAATTCTGGTAATAGGGATGATTGCAGCAATCATGCGCAAAAATGTAAACCACTTATCACAAAAGCAGGAAACAGAAGTAAAAAAGAAGAAATAAGTTTGTAGAATAGCGTACCCTTACAGCGTTCACTTCTTTGTAAGTACATATATTTTCTAAACAAACCACTTACCCTGATTTTATGGAAACAACACAACAACCATCTCCGGTACCTTATGCACTTCGTTATGGTTTATACGCAGGCCTGGTACTTACAATAATTGGTGCGATTTTAAATATTACGGAACTATCTTTTAATCAAGCAATAGGTTATCTCTCCACTCTACTTTTTTGGGGAGCCCCAATTGTAGCGATTATTTTAGCTTTAAAAGATTTCAGACAAAACAACGGTGGATATTTAAGTTTAGGACAGTCAATTGGGCTTGGGACATTGCTTTGTGTAGTTATGGGGCTTGTTTCTGGAATCTTTACTACTCTGTATGTTAAGGTAATCGACTCTTCATTTGCAGAAAAAGTAATTGATAATGCCAGACGACAAATGGAAGAAAAAGGAACTATGAGTGATGAACAAGTGGATCAGGCTATTGAAATATCTCGTCCGTTTACAGAGGCTATGTTTACCTATAGCTTTATAATAAGTCCAATACTATATGCTATTATTGGTGTAATTTTCTCCCTTATTATTGGAGCTATCATGAAAAAAGATCGTGATGTATTTTTACAATAATTCTTTCTATAATGAGAGAGCTTATACGTTAACTATGTATATACTCTCTTATTATTCATTTATTTACAGCATTAATGTCTGAAAAACCTCAAATTTCGGTAGTAATACCCGCCAAGGACGAATCTGAATCTTTACCCGAGCTTTGCGAATGGATAGCGAGAGTAATGAAAGCGAATGCGTTTACCTATGAAGTCATTGTTATTGATGATGGTAGTACAGATGATTCCTGGGATGTGATACAACAAATTTCACAAAAGAATCCAGCAGTTAAAGGCATACAGTTTAACAGAAACTATGGCAAATCTGCCGCATTGCATGTAGGCTTCCGGAGTGCAGTGGGTCATGTAGTAATTACCATGGACGCCGACTTACAGGATAGTCCGGACGAAATACCTGAACTCTATACCATGATCACTCAACAAAAGTATGATCTGGTATCGGGCTGGAAAAAGAAACGGTATGATCCTATCAGTAAAACTATACCGACCAAATTATTTAATGGTGTAACCCGCTGGATCTCCGGCATTCAGTTGCATGACTTCAACTGTGGCCTGAAAGCCTACAATAGCCGTGTAACCAAAAACATAGAAGTATACGGAGAAATGCATCGCTATATTCCCTTAATAGCCAAATGGAGTGGATTCTCAAAGATTGGCGAAAAAGTGGTAGAGCATCGTCCCCGCAAATATGGTCATACTAAATTCGGACTCGAACGGTTTGTCTTTGGCTTTCTGGATCTGCTTTCAATTTCTTTTGTGACCCGCTACCGGAAACGTCCTATGCACTTCTTTGGGACTCTGGGTTCACTTTCTTTTCTCTTTGGAGCCATTGTAGCCATCTGGCTTATTATCGACAAAGCCTATAACAACCTGTATCTGCACAAAACAGTACGTAGCGTTACGGATCAACCTTTGTTTTTTGTAGGTCTGGTAGCCATTATTCTAGGTGCACAAACCTTTCTGGCAGGCTTTCTGGGCGAAATGCTCACCACATCCAACCCACAGAAGGCAAATGATTATCTGGTTGCAGATAAAGTAGGATTTTGAGTGGAATAGCTGTTTGACAGCTATTCCTTTTATTCTTCATTCTCACAGCAAAATATCTATCTTCAGTATCAGGCCATCTTAACTGAATTCCCGGATGGAGCACCGGATACCCCTCATTTATCTGTACGTGATACTTTTTATGGCTCTATGTGTATCCTGTATTAGCATTGACTGCTGTTCACATGGGAAATACAAACAACAATCCACCAGTTACTACGTCATAGCAGTGAAAGCTTCAATTAGATATTTTCTGGCAGACTAATGGAAATTATGGGAAGATAGACCAACTCATCTCCAGTAAGGAAGTCATACTGAAAAGTTTGGATGCAGTATTTAAACAACAAAAGAACATCCTCCAATATTCTTCCATACTATTGCCTATACTCAGAAGCGCTGAACCTTCAAAGTATCAGCAAGAATGTATTATTACCTCAGTGACTTTTTGTACATCTGGAAAAACAAAAATGGTAAAAGTCAAACGCAAACAATAATGTGCCTGCAATTAATAGTAAGTCTGCTCCTCGTAAGTTAAGCAGTTTACATACAATAGCAATACCCGTTAAGAAAGCACTAACCAATCCCAATCCTACCTTTATCTGATTTGTTGTATTTGTAACCAGCATTGTACTAAACTGATCAATAGCCAGTAATGGAAGAAACAACAATACTAACCCCAGAAATCCATAAGTAAACAATTGATCTGCGCCAAGCCAGTTCAGAAGTTTAAAAAGCCAGCCCAAACTAATACTAACCGAGGCCAGCAAGCCAATTGAATACAATAGCTCTTTCATTGTTACAATTTGTTTAGCAGGTAACAAGAATTTACAAAAAATATCTCAACAACCTAGCCCATAGACGGTTTTCTGAAAGTTTCACAAAAATATTTTTCAACTACGTATACATGTACGTAGGAAACTACATATATTTATACAAAAACAAACGTCTATGAACAAGTTCATCATCAAACCGTTACAAAACGAACATTGCAGGCAGATTCAGGAACTGATTCTGCCAATACAGCAACTGGAGTTTAATATCCCTGTCACCTTGGAAGCTCAATCTGACCTGTTTGATATTGAAACCTATTATCACAATACAGGCGGTGGATTCTGGGGTGCATTTGATGAGAATAAATTAGTAGGAACAATTGCACTTATTGCCACAGGCCATCAGGCGGGAGCTATTCGAAAAATGTTTGTCAAAAAGGAATACAGAGGCAGAGACTATGGTATAGCACAAAGCTTACTGGAAATTCTGTTTGTATACAGCAAAGAACACCAGATTAAGGATCTTTATCTTGGAACAGTAGAAGTACTACGGGCAGCCCAGCGTTTTTATGAACGAAATGGATTTCAGCCATTACTTAAATCAGCGCTTCCCTCCTATTTCCCGATTATGCCTGTTGATACACTATTCTATCACCTGCATTTAAATCAAGTTGATTATGAGCACTATAGATGAAGCAGGCTTATTAGCCATTGCAAGCAGACTACAACGACTCAGCGAACTCATTCGTAAAGATGGACAGCAGATATACAAAGCCCATCAGATCGACTTTGAACCTAAGTGGTTTCCTGTTATGTATGCCTTACATAGCCGAACGGTACTAAGTGTAGTTGAAATTGCAGCAGAAATCGGATATACCCATCCATCCACAATCAGTTTGTTAAAAGAACTGGAAAAGCAGAAACTCATTCAATCCAAACGGGACAAAACCGATGAGCGAAAAAGATTGATACTGCTAAGCAATAAAGGCAAGCAACTGGTAGAACAGATGAAACCTGTCTGGTCAATAATAACGGAAGCTATTACAGACCTTACCGACACGCAGAACAATCTAATGCAGGCTATTATCGAAGTAGAAGAACAGTTAAAGAAGAAAAGCTTTTCTCAAAGAGCTCAGGAAATTACTGAAAAAAGGAAAACAACTACCTAAACAGAGAAAGATGAACCAGACTATCTATATCATTGGTGCAGGGGCAATAGGAAAAGCCCTGGCTGTGTTTCTGAAACAACAGGGAAAAACAGTCATTCTGCTACGGGGAAGCGTGGATACAGGCTCACGGTCAACAGAAACTATTCAGGTAACTTTGAGTGATCAAACAATTGTAGAAGCTTCTGTTGAGGTAGAACCCTTATCTACTATATCTGAACTAAAAGGTATTATTGTTCTGACAAACAAATCGTATGGAAATATCCAACTCGCACAAAAACTCAAAGGTAAAACAGGCAACTCATCCATTGTCATTCTCCAGAATGGATTAGGTGTAGAGCATCCTTTTGAAGTCAATGGCTTTCCGGACATCTACCGTTGTGTGCTTTTTGCAACAAGTCAGGTAATTTCCGAATGGCAAGTCCGCTTCAAACCTGTTACAGTCTCTCCTATTGGTATCATCCAGCATACAGACAGTGCTTTATCATCCATAGTAGATCAACTGACTACTACTTATTTTCCTTTCAGAGCCGAAACCAATATTCAGACTATTATCTGGAAAAAAGCAATAATTAACAGTGTGTTTAACTCTGTTTGTCCACTGCTGGACACTGATAATGGTATTTTTTACCGGAATGAAAAGGCTCTGTCGATAGCCCAGCGAGTCATCAGGGAATGTCTGGCTATTGCCAATGCAAAAGGAATAGATCTGCCATACAAGGAGGTTGTAGAGGGCCTTTTACAGATCAGTCGGTTTTCAGATGGACAACTTATTTCTACTCTTCAGGATATTAAAAATAACCGGCCAACAGAGATAGACACCCTAAACTTTGAGATTGTCCGAATCGCCCAAGCGCTGAATAAGGAATCATTCGTTAAGGAAACCCAGCTTCTGGGAGAACTTACTCTACTAAAGTCAGAGATAAGTCTGCTAGACCTTCCTCAAAAAAAGTAAAAAAACACTTGACTCTTACCTTACGTCATACTGTATGTTTGTATCTGTCAATAAATCAGGTGGCAAATGAGTCGATATTCGGTTACTAAACTGGCAAAGCTGGCAGGTGTAAGTGTGCGCACACTACACCTGTATGATGAAATAGGATTACTCAAACCATCAATCCGTACTGAGGCCAGGTACAGAACCATATAATTTCAGGAAGCAAAAAGCCTTATTTCGTAACTGAGTAGGCTTTTTGTTTTCACTTGTCTTACTTTATTTTACCTTTTTTTACAAATTTTGTCCCTTGTATGTCCCCCATTTATGGAGTAAATTTTGTATCTTTATAGAAAGAGAATACAAAGTAAAACAAGGTAAAACATGAGCATTACACTTAGAAAAAAGGCAATCTTAAACAATCGTTATTCCTATTATTTGGACCATTATTCGGAGGGAAAAAGACGAAAAGAATATCTGAAATTATATTTATTTCAAAAACCCAAGGATGCAGCAGAGAGACAACATAATAAGGAGATACAAGATCTGGCAAAGAGCATCCTGTATAAACGTCAACAAGCTGAGCTAGCCAGTGAACATGGAGAGAATCCAATATTTAGGCGTAATGTCAACTTTCTTGAGTATGCAGAGAACTGGGTGACAACCTATAACAAGAAAGATATACGTGTTGTGCGAGCGATGTTTGCTTATTTTAAGGAGTTTATCAAACAAACAATCAAAAAAGATACCCTAAAGCCTTCTCTAATTACAGAATCATTCTGCATTGATTTTAAAGACTTTTTAGAAAGTAAGCTGAAAAGAGATTCTCCATCTACTTATTTTTCCAGGTTTAAAAAACTCATCAAAAAGGCTGTTAGAGAAAAGTATTTAACCTTCAATCCAACAGATGACATAAGGACTAGTATACCTGAAAGTGTAAAAAAAGATGTACTAAATTTTGAGGAGATTCAACTTTTGGCTAAAACAAAATGCGGGAACGAACAAGTAAAGAAAGCCTTTTTATTTGCTTGCTATACAGGCTTACGATTTGCTGACATCAAGGATCTGGAGTGGAGTAATATCAATGGTAACGAACTCTCCTTTATCCAGGTAAAGACTGAAAAGAAAAGCCCTCACAAGGTTCGTATCAATTTGAGTACAGTTGCTTTACAAATTATTGGTGAGCCACAAGCATCTACTGATAAAGTGTTTAATTTACCTGGTCAACGCTCAACGGGGAAAACCATTCAAACATGGGCTAAACATGCAGGTGTGCAAAAGCATGTTACTTTTCATGTTGCCCGTCATTCTTTTGCTACTAACCTACTTTACTATCAGACAGATCTAATGACTGTATCCAGTCTATTAGGTCACACTACTACCAAGCATACACAGAAGTATGTCAGAGTTGCTGATAGTATGAAACAACAAGCCGTTAATCGACTACCAGATATTATAATCGAATCATAAGTATTATTATGGAACAAGATAAAAAAGATGCTTTACTTAAGGTTCGTTATGAAGTGCAGAAACAATATCGTGAAGAACTCCATACACAATTAGTAAAAGAATATTATAATTCTGAAGGATATTGGGCTTTGTTGAGAGAGCATTTAAGACTACTTCTACCTACTCGTTTCTTCATCTTGTATGGTTATTCAGGTTTTGTAGGACAAGCAAATAGAATGTTGTTTAGGTACTTCGGACATGAACATGATATACTACCTATCCCTTTAAACGAGGATGGAATTTTTACTGAGGAAGAGTTTATATTGAACCAGCAAAAAATAGACTCAAATGATCAACTTTTAGGATTAATATATTTATCTCAAGAAAAATGGTTACAGAAGTTCAACTTTGAAATTCTCATAGAGTCTATAGATGTCTTTTTTAGATCTTTGTGGGATACCGAAGATAGACTACAATACTGCAATAACTGGTTTTTCACATGGAAAGAAAGAGAACTATTATATGAGAAAAATATATCAGAATACGCTAAAAAACTTTTAGGCTTTATTGAAATCAGAAAAGGAATTTTTGAAGTCTCAATTCAGAAAGATCAAAGACAACTGAAAAAGAAGGTAGACTACTATGAAGATTTAATTGATCTATTTAATAGCAGGCAAGATGGAAAAAAAGTATTAACGCATTTAGAATCAATGCATTTCATTGAGCGAAATAGTAATGGTGAAGTACGTCTTGTAAGAGACTTCGTTGGTACTAATGAGGGGATTTTTATAGGAGCATTGGTGATTGCACTAGATGAAGCTAGAATATACTTCAGAGCGAAGGTAAAGTTAAGTAATGCCGTTATTGTTTTTAATAGATATTTTGGATCTCCATTAAAAGAGACTTATGCAAAAGAGTTAATAAGAAGAGTTGAAGCTAGTGCATACGTTTACTATTCTGAAAATCCCACTCTGATACCTTAGGCCTGAAATGTCGTGAAAGTTGTGCGACTTTTGCGACATCTCTTCTTTCACATTATATGCACTTTTGTACCATCACATTAAAACGGTACAAAGATGAGCCTACCAACAGTTCCATTAGATCAGAAAAGAGTCTGGAGACTTGCAGACTTAGCGGCCTATTCTGGCTGGGGCCAAGCATATATTTACAAACTTGTCATGCTTGGGAAAGTTCCTGGTGTTTCAAAGCCAAATGGAAAGACTCTTTTTTTCGATAGCCAGATAGTGATTCCTTGGCTGTTAAGTAATCCTTTGAAAACGCATGAAGAAATAGATCAGAAAGCTGCAACCTACGTTGCATTGAATCCCTGATATCCTCATATCCCTACCAAAGTAAAACTTCTGAACGTATCTCTTAAAACGAAAGAAGGACCAGACTCCTGCAAGTCGGCCCTTCAGTTAATGCTTTTTAAATTAATGACTATTAAAGATAGTGACTACTCACAACAATTCCAATGGAATCACAAAAGAAGTTTCACCAGCTTCTTTTTATAGTATAGAAGTTTTAGGTAAGGGAGGTGTAGCATGATGAGACATGGACCCGCTAAGCCAGGTACTGGTAACAAGATCATAACAGTTTCTACAAACGAGCAAGATAAGCCTGCTATCAAGTTGGCTGTTGACAACGAATTCACTACTGAAGAAGGTAGAGATAAAATCCATGCTCAGGTTAATGGAACATCCACTGATAATCAAAAGCAAAAAGAGAATTCGAAAAAGAAAAAGCAAGAAAAGCCGGATTCTGAGAAAAAAGCTCCTATAGTAATTTTATGGGAGGCTATGCAAAAACGTTGGTATTTCCGTCGTAACATAATCAAGCAAGAAATAGAATATTGCAGAACAAATGATGAACATAGAAAATACACTTCTGCTAATATTAGCCAGATTACTGTTGATTTAAAACAAGCTGGTCATCAGTTTCCTGGAGGTGACATTGAACATTTGCTCAATAGTGACTTTGTACAGGACTATAATCCTGTCAAACAATGGATTACTTCTTTACCTACTTGGGATGGAAAAGAAGATTATATAGAACACCTTGCCTCTTTTGTTAAAGCAGAACATCAAAAAGCTTTCAACAAGCATTTTAAAATGACTCTTGTTAGAATGCTGGCATGCTCATTAGGGCGATGCTTTAATAAACAATGCTTTACTTTAGTTGGAAAGCAAAATGATGGAAAATCTACTTTCCTTCGTTTCCTGTGCCCTCCTGAGCTTTCAGACTACATAACAGAGAACATCGATCCTAGAGATAAAGATGGTATTGCTGCGCTTTGCCAGAACTTTATGATTAATCTGGACGAGTTAGCAATGCTGGGTATTAGCACTATTAATAATATCAAAGCTTTGTTCTCATTGGACAAAGTAAAATATAGACCTCCATACGCTAAAAAGCCTGAAACACTTCCAAGGATAGCAAACTTTGTTGGCTCCACAAACTCAGAAAGTTTTCTGACTGATGAGACAGGTTCAGTGAGATGGCTTTGCTTTAAGATTAAAAAAATAGACTTCCAGTATTACACTCAATGTGATATACGGAAAGTATACTCTCAAGCCTATGCACTTCTTAATGAAGGTTTTGACTACAATCTTTCTCAAAAAGATGTAGAAGAAAATCATAGGAGAAATCAGGCGTTTGAACACACTACAAGTGAATACGAGCTGATATTAAAACATGTAACGCCTGCCAAAAAAGATAAAGAGAAATTCAAGATGGCATCAGACATAAGAAAGCACTTGGATTTAGTTGCTCCAACCATTCGAGAAAAAAGTGATATAGGAATTGGAAAAGCTTTAAAAAAGGCAGGTTTTGAGAAAAAACCACTAAAAAAGGCTGGACAAGTTATCTACGGATACTATGTCGAGCTAACATAAAGGTTGATAGTTTTTTCAAAAAAAGGTTGATGTTTTCGAGAAAATCAGGTCTGTTTCAATGATTACTAACAACCTCTGTCAACCGTGTAAACACCTGAAATATAGAGAATTAATAGGCAAAGGTTGATAGGTTGACAGTGAATTTTCAAACAAATACCTTTTATACATAACAGGTTTATAAAAAATCACATGATTCTCAAATAATACTTTTTCTATTTCTTCTATCAACCTATCAACCTTTTGAGATAAGTAGTTAATAATTAGATAGTTAACAGGTTGACAGGTTGATAGGAATAATAAAAAGGTTGATAGAAAATAGTTGCTTTATAAATAGCTATCAACCTATTGATACGTAGATAATATATTGATTACAAGTCATTTATATAAAATATGAATCTTAATGTTCAAATATCATTTTTGCCTAATACAACTGCGATGTTACCTACAACTGTGTCGCTGTACAAGGCTGTTTTAGCATGGGATATCAGACGTTTTACCGAAAGGGATAGGATACGTGCAGCAAAGTCTGAAGAAGATCAAAAGATTCTTAAAATGTATCATACAGCTTGTATGACTGTTGCTGGTATTGTTGGATGGAAAGAAATCTCTATTGATGAAAAGGGTAAGGCTAAGTACGAAAAGTACATGAAAACCTATTCAGGCTTTACTCAGATAGATATAGATCATCTTAGTGACTATGGATTTTATCCTGCACAAGTACGTGACGAACTGGCAAAGCTATTTTTTGTAGTATATGCTGGTATTTCAACCCGGGGGGATGGCGTATGGCTTTTAATTTATCTGGATTGCTATGATCATGAAAGCTATGTAGCTCAATGGACAGCAGCACAAGAGTTTGTCTACTCGCTATTAGATAAGGCTTCAGGTCAAGAAATCAAACGCGATTCTAAAGGAAAGAATCCTACTGACTTTAGATTCTGCATTCCAGATGAAGAAGGCAAGTTTAATCCTAATGCAAAGCCTTTTGGCGTAAAGAAGGAAAAGAAATCTACTTATGTTTCAAAACCTGCCAGTACTAGCAATGATCGGTTGGTACAACTACTGGAGCTAATCACAGACAAACGCATTGATCTGACATCTAGCTATGAGGATTGGAGAAATCTAGGGTTTTCCCTAGCTGCAACAATGGGCGAATCTGGTAGAGAATGGTTTCATGCACTGAGTCAGTTCTATCCGGATTATGATCGCCTGCAAACAGATCATCAGTATAACGAATCACTGAAAAGGAACGGATATGGATTTACAGAAGACTTCATATTTGCCCTTGCCCGTGACCATGGAATATTGCTGAAAGAAAAGCTTGATAACTATCATAAATCCGATAGCAACAGAAAGCATGTACCCGCCAAAATATCAAATCCTATATCTGACTTTGAATCTGAAAGGCCTTGGGATGGTGTACTTGAATTCCCATCTGGTAAGAAGTTAGAGTTCAGAGTACGAGATAAACCTTTCGATTGTCCATCAACAGAGGGATTACCAGACTATCCTGCAGAATGGGACTTACCAACTACTCACGAAACCAAACTCTTACAAGCATCATGAAGACTGGAAAGATATTCCCCATTTACAGAGATAGGAAACCTGATGATGTCATTCAAACTATCTCACCAGAAGTTTACCGCAAACGAATGAGACAACAGATCCTACAAACCTTACTACATGAAATAGGACCTGTAGTGGATTCTGAAATTTTAGTCAATGCGTTTGAGATCTTGGAAGGTTCGCTACTTCATGCTGAAAAGTACCCACATCCAATTTTAGGTATCAGGTTACTCTTTGAGGATCGTTTGCCTTTAGAAATTTCAATAGGTGTCTACTTCATACGAAACATAAATTAATACCACTATGGGATCAATTAAAGCTATCGGTTTCATACCAGCTAAGAAACCGGCTCCTAATCAGAATCAAGTTTTATCAAAACAGCAGATAGAAAAAATTGCAAATGCCTTTGCAGAAGCTATCGCGGAACACTTTCCAGAATTAGAAGATATGGATGAGGAAGATCTGGAAGACTGGCTTAATCAAGAAATCGACGATTAATATTTATTCACTTAACCCCAATTTATACTACTATGGCTGCTAAAGCTAAAAAATCCGAAGTTACAGACTCTATTGAAAATGCTATTGAATCTAAAGGTGAAGTTAAAATTCAAGATTCTAAGCCAGAGCGTATTTTATTATCTGAAGATAAGATTAACAAAGATCGTCTGGAAAAAGCTTTTTATGAATACTTGCCTTACCTACAAAGAGTAGTAGACTTATATAACCAGCTGGATTATCCTATAGCAATTACACTTGAGTTTGTATACTCATTGGTTATTCCAGGTGGTGAATCTGCATGGCCAGCATTTGAGACAGAATATAGATCTTATCTATATGATACAACACCTGCTATTAACTCTCTGCCATTAATAAAAGAGGCCATCTTACCAGGTATTAAAGTACCTGCTGCTTTATATGAGTTAAAGCAAGCATTAGATGAATTCAGGGAATTTAGCAAGGCACCTAAATATGAAGGTAATTTAGTTGGATATGATCATCCCATTCACTTTGTGCATGACATCTATCAAATAGTCGATGGTAAAGCATCCCTCCATCCTGAAAAATATACAGAATATATTGAGCGAAATACCGCAAACTATATAACAGACCCTTTTCAGATTGCAGTTTATCATAAGCTACATGAATTTGTAAAGAAAGCTAATGAACTCCATGAGGTATTAGGAAATAGTTTGTTTGGCAATAATTTACTTGGAATGCTTTATCAAACAGGTAACTGGCCTTATCACATGTCAGAAATTTATTTGGATCTAAGACATATCAAGTCCTTAGATGTTAATCCAGCTCTTAAAGCCAAGTTTATGGGGGTTGAATATGTGGCACCTGTACCTGTAGAATTAGAACAACTCCCTTCATTCGAAACTCAGGAAGAAGCAGAGGCTTACCTCAAAAGTAAAGGAATGTTATAAGTCTCCATTTGTATTTTTTTTGATATAAATCGTTCAAGCCGGTGCCATTGGTGCCGGCCTGTGTTAATTGAGTTTTTGGAGTCCATAAAAAAAGGCCAAAAACAAAGACGTGATTGTGTCACACATCAACCTGACAAAACCATACATCAACCTGAGAAAACCTGAAGGTTTCTAGTGTTTTTTCACACACTAAGTTTTACTAGGTACTAGTGTGACAGAATCGAAGTTTCGCTTACACCCTTAAAAAATAGAGTCATGCAGTCTAGAATTATACCATCCTATTTCAAAACCACAATCCGGAAGAGGTACCGAGATGTCAAAAATACAAAACGTGTGTACAGGACTCTCAAGCTGATTGCATTCATGAGTGACTGGAAAAGCTCAGAAGAGTGTGCTGCACATCTGGAACTAGACAGACGGAGTATTTACAGGTATTTCAGTTTGCTTACCAGCTTCGGCTTTGAAGTAGAAATGAAACACCTTGGAAGGTGGCAATACTACAAGCTTAATAACGTGAAGCAGGTATTCAATCTCTCCCAGTGAAGCAGTTTTCATTTTTGTCAACGTTGTTTGTCGACTTATAAAAAAACAGGAAAAGCACTTTTTACTTTATCGAACGTTGTTTTTCAACTTATAAAAAACAAATAGAGCCACATTTTAACTCAATCGCTATGTCAACAATCATCATTGTTTTAATGTCCCTTTCAATCATTGGCTACTGGATTAAAACTGCAAAGTTATACGGCCAGGTCAGAGAGCTTAAAAAAGATAATCAACACAAAGCTTCATTGGTGAAGGAATCGAAAAAGAAGATAGATCAATGCTTGGAATATCTGAGTGAATTTGTCAGAGACGAAGATTCCAGAGAACACCAGATAAAAGAACTAGGCAAAGAGCTGGAAGAACTCGGAAAGAAAATAGAACACATGGAGGCAATGGCAAAGCATAATCTTCCAACTATCATCCCTGCAGATAATTAACTATGTCTAAAGAAAACAAACGAATTAATCTCACTTTCACGCCTTTCGAGTTCAAACGTTTTTGTGAATATGTTGGTGTAGATCCAACCTGTGAGAGAGGGATAGCAACAGAGGCCAAACGCATCATAAAACTAGCTATCCGTAAAAAAACAGAATAACCACTATGTCTAACAAGAAAAGAAATCATATCAAGCTTACTATCACTCCCTATCAGGATAAGAAGATTACTGAAAGAGTTGGAGATAAAAGCAGAGGAACTGCTACCGTAGTAAGCGACATTTTAGATCAGGTAATAAAAGGAACACTTCGATTTCCTGATGGCAGTAATTATTTTGACTAACCTATAACCAACTATGGATAACCTACAGAAAACCGCCATTATCGATGTTCAGATTCGAAATGAAGATGCTGTCAAAAGGATAGCAGAGATCGAACGGCAACAGAAAGCTTTACGAGACGAGAATAAGAAACTCTCTGAAAGCTTTGATGAAAACTCAGAGGCTATCGTTGCTAATAAATTGCAAATGGGACTTCTAGGTAAAGAAGCGACTATGCTTAAAAAAGCTATTGAAACCAGTGATAAGGCTGCAAAGTCAGCAACAGGTTCAATAGATCAGATGTCAGCTCAATTGTTATTGCTAACCAAAAATTACAATAGGCTATCTGAAGAACAGAGACAAAGCGAATTTGGGGTAGCATTAAAAGAACGGATTGATGCGCTGACCGCTTCTTTGAAAGAAAATTCTACTCAGCTGGATAAGCAGAAGCTTAACATAGGCAACTATCCGGATGCCATGGCCGGCGCTATCAAGTCTATCAATGTGTTTGGTGTCAACATTGGTGAAATGTCAGAGAAGCTTTCAGAAGGGGCCAAAGGTGCAAAAGCTTTCATTGGTGGCATTACCAATACTAAAGGCGCTTTAACAGCATTAGTGGCTGTTCCAGTAGTTGCCTTCCTTGTAGGACTAGTTGCACTGCTGAAAAAGACACAAGCTGGCCAGGAGTTCCTACGTAAAGGCTTTGCCGCTGCTGGTGCCGTTGTTGATGTGTTAGTGGGTAAAGTGATAAGTTTTACCACATCTGTGACAGAAGCATTCTCAAAACCGGGTGAAGCATTAGAAAACTTTAAAGCACTCTTTGTTGATTTTATAGAGAAACGTTTCACTGCTTTCCTTCAGGGTATACAGGGTATAGGAACTGCATTTAAAAAGCTATTTGCTGGTCAATTCAAAGAAGCTGTTGCAGAAACTGGTAAGGCATTGACTAAACTTAATCCTGTGTCTGGTATAATTGACAATATAAGTTCTTCTATTGTGAATCTGGGTAAAGAACTTTATGCTGCAGGTAAGAACGCTATTGATCTGGAAGGTCAGATGATCAATCTTGAGAAAGCTAATCAGAGATTGATAGTAACAGTCACTAAGCTGAATGCTGAATATGAGAAGCAGCAGGCTATTGCTGATGATGCAACCAGATCTTTTGCCGAAAGAGAAAAAGCAGCAGAACGGTCCAGACAGATTGCAGCCGAAACAGCCAGGATACAGACAGAGCTTGCCCGCAATGAACTAGATATCCTGACTAAACAATTAGAGCAAAAGAAAAAGAATGGTGTGTTTGATGAAGAGCTCGCAGATCAGAGACGTGAAGCAGCATTGAAGGTAATAGAATTAGAAGCATCCTATCAGAAGGTGTTAGTTGATAATGAAAAGCAACGTAGAGAGCTGGTGCAGGATAGATTAGAGAAGGACCTTGATATCCTGATAGATGCCTATGACAATCAGAAGACTATCAACGAACAGATCATTGCAGATGATCAGAAAACCTTTGCAGAACGTCAGAAGCTGTTAGATGAAACCGTAAAGTTAGGTGAAGACTCTTTCACCCGTCAGATTGATACTATCCAGAAGTTTACAGATAAGCAAATTGATGCAAATGATCTGCTTGCCACTTCTGATGCTAAGGTTCTGAATGAGAAGATACGCGGTCTGGGATTATCAGAAACGATTGAAGGTCGGTTACTGGAGGTATTGAGAGAGCGTAGAACAGTGACACAGGATTTAGCCGTAGTACAACGAGACTTGAACCAGGCTCAAGCAGATGAGTTTAAAGCAACCTTGGATTCAAACCGTGAGGCACTAGACAGCTTTATTACAGAACTGAAATCCAAAAGTAGTAAGCTGTTTGCTGATGATCAGGATGCTGTAACTTATGCAGCTCGTAATGAAGAGATAGAACGGCAAAGTATTCAGATTCGTCTGGCTCAACTGCAAGAGTTCGAAAAGAAGGCACTGGAGAATACTAAAGTGACAGAACAGGAACGAAATGATCTGTTAGAACAAATTGGCAATGAGAGAATAGACCTTAACAGACAGATCATTGATAAGCAGATTGCGGATAATGATAGGCTTCGCCAAGCTGATGAAACCATTGTCAATGCCCGGATCCAGTTAGCAAATGCTATGGCAGCAGGTTTAGAATCTGCTTTTCAACTGATAGCTGCATCTCAAGAACAGGCTACTGAATTAGGTAGAGTAGCAGCTTTGGCACAGATTGCTGTGAATACAGCTACTGCCATTGCAACGCTGGTACCTACTGCTGTAAAGGTTGCTTCAGAAGCTGCTTCTATCGCTGGACCTGCTGCACCGGTTGTATATGGTGCTGTATTCGCTGGTACCTTAGCTTCTGGTATTGCAAGCATCCTGGCTAATATTGCCAAGGCTAAAGAGCTGCTTAGCTTTGAGACTGGAGGTAATGTAAGTGATGCTATGAAACGCAATGGCATTCCGGTAGGTGGTAAGCGTCATTCTCAAGGTGGCACTACCTATGTTGGCGAAGATGGCAATGCATTCAATGTAGAAGCTGGTGAGGACATCTTTGTTCTCAAACGCAATGATTCTGCCAGAATACGAAACTTTTCTAACCTGAATGTGATGAGGGGAGGTGTGCCTTGGTTTGCATTAGGTGGTAACGTTTCCAGATCTACACCTGTTACTACTACCATAGATGCATCCGGTGTTGAACAGGCTATAGAAAGAGGGATGAATAAAGCTAATCGTAGACCTTCTGTTGTCAGAGTGTCTGACATTAACAGAGTAAACAACTCAGCTAATCAAGCCAAGGCAAGTTCAACGTTAAAGTAGATTGTTTAGGTGTTGATGTTTTGTAAAATAATTGTCATTTTTATAACTCATCTAAACATCTTATAATCATGACATTATCAAAAGAACAAGAAATGCAAGTTAGAAGTTGGATTGACAGTAAAACGGGAAGTTTGACGTGTCCTGTTTGCCAGTCAAAGAGTAAATCTGTAGAAGGTATGGTTGCTATGTTTCCTGTAAATACAGAAAAAAATGTTGACATGAATTTTCAAATGCCAGTTGTTATTGTTGCTTGTGGTAATTGCGGTTATATAATGCCATTTTCAGCTAGTAAAATGGGGCTTATAACAAAAGATTAATTAAATAAAAATAGTCATCACAGAATGATGGCTATTTTTTTATTGTAAAACCTTACTGTCTTTTTTTCTAATTTCAGCAAAGAGTCCATCAACCATCTGTTTTCCGAAATCGCCAAAGCCATTATACATACTACTTAAAAAAAGCATTGTATTTTGAGCGGGGCCAACCAAACGCCAGTTACAATTAACGAATTGACAACCTTGAAGAGTTATCGGTCCCAAGCCTCCATATTCAATTAGACAATCTTCAAAAATACATTCAATAAATTCATTATTGTCAATTGAAATTACGCCTCCTTTATAATTATTTCTTATGTTAGTTGCCATTAGGATTAGTTGATTGGTTTTATAATTGGTGGAATAGGGGTTGTGGTGGGAGGTGGTTTTGTTGTTGTAGTTATTGTACCGAATAGAAACCCTTCCTTATCTATTTTGTTATCTTCTACTTTAAATTTCTTAGTATTTGATTCTAAAAAGCTTTTATCTTCATCAAAATCACTTGGTGCGTATAAAGCTGTATTATTAAAGTTTAAGGTAATGAAGAAACAAATCACTAACAATGTTGGAAATATCATTAGAAACCAAATATAAATATATTGAATATCTTTTTCTATAAATGGCAATACAGTACTAGCACTGATTTCTACAATACCTGCAAAAATAGCTATAATAGTTAACGGATTTTTGATTGTACCTACTTTATTTGCCATTTATTATTGAATCTTTAAGATTGATGTGTGAGAATTCTACTGTTTCCAAATAGCTATGTCTTTGTGATAAAAAGACATAGCTATTGATCTTTTTTCACTTATCATCTAAGAAAAAGCCATCTCTTCCATTCCAATAATGAATTTGGTTACAATGAGGACAGTTAACACCATTGTTGCTGAATCCGCTTAGATCCATTCCCTTGGACACATTCATTCCTGTAGGGACTGGCTTTCCTGTTTTTGGGCATTTAATATATAACATTGGCATAATTAAATTTTTAAAGTTTTTTTGTAAAAATGGTTTTGTCTGTACGGTAAGTCAATACCACGAAAGAGGTATTTTTATGGCTTGAAGAAAAGGTTATATTGCTTTCTCACAAATCAATATACTACAATGAAAACACAAACAACCGATTACACCCTGTTTAGAGTCATTGGAGATGATTCTGATTTAACAGATGCTATCGACTATTGCAACAAGTACAAGCGTTGCCATCTTGGAGTTTTAGCAGAAGCAGCAAGACGCATGAGCAATCCTCCTACTGATGCTCAAATCAGTAATGTCTTATGCGGTAAGGCCGCTTACACCCATCGTAATCTGGAAATTCTTTATTCTGTCTATACTGCCGTAAAGCTTGAAGTAAAGAGAACAGAGGAACTACGGGACAAATTCAAAAAATAGTATTTACTTAGAACCGCTGCCAGGTGCAGCGTGTTAGAGTACAATCAATTATTTTGCAAAATAATTGAAGATCAGGTCAAAAAAAATGTTAGCTCTGTTTCCCGCAAAGCTTCTGCCTATACTCATCTAATATCTTTTCAATACCCTTCTCAATAGCATCTACATTACCTTCTGTCAGATATCTATCGTCGGTCCCCGCCATTACTAAAGCTACGGTTGTACGTCCTCTATCTGCGTATTTGGCAATAGTCTTTTGGTCCAGATTAAATTCATCCTTCAGTTTACGAAGCTTCTCTATGCGTTTTTCTAATGTAGAATCCATGAAACGGTTGATTATTAGCTAACTACTATTAATGATGGTAGTAAAGATAAGTAACCCAAAAATAAAACAAAAATTTATTAAAACTTATTTGTTTTATAAAACAAAATTGTTTTACTTTGTAATGTCCTTCAGGGACAAAATTTTTACTCACCTATAAAACAATTTTGTTTTATTTTCCTATGAAAGCCTTAGCTCACTTCCGTGTTTTAGTAATGCAGAAAGCCTGGAATCTGGTAAAAGAAGAAGGTATCAGTTTATCACAGGCATTGAAAGATGCATGGGCATTAGTGAGACTACAGGCTTTGAAGGCGCTCATGAAGTTAGGTGCTGTACTGGTGACATTCCGCAAAGTGAATGGAGAGATCACCACTAGAAAAGCTACTCGTAACATGGATCTGGTACCTGCTGAGAAGCATCCTAAATATGGTAGCCGCGAATCTGAATACATCTGGACACTTCCGTTCTTCTCTCTGACTGATAACGCATGGAGAAGCTTAAAATCAGAAAATCTTATCTCATTCTCAATCCTATAATTTCCAATCCTATGAAAGTAATTCCCTTCATTCCTGAATGTGAAGATGTTGTTATTGATACCCTATCAGAACAGCAACAGTTACGGCAAAGTGTTGAAGCCGTTCATGAGAATATCAAGCCTGCTCTTATACAGAATCTGGAAAGCCGTTCTAAGGATGAACTCATACAGAGCTACTGTAATGAGATGGATGCAAAGAACAAAGCCTATTACTTCATACTGGAGTCTGGTTTGATCAACGAGTTTTACCAGTTCTGCCAGAACCAAGCATAATACCTACCTATAAATTCAATTATCCCATAACATATAAATCCTGTTTAATTATGAAAGCTCAACAAGCACAACCTGCACCAGCAGCAGAAGTTAAAGAAGTTCAGTCAGCACCAGCAAAAACAGAAGTTTTCTTTGAAGATCTGGTTGCAAAAAATATGGCAGCTTTATTAGGAAAGTTTGATGATTCTGACGTAAAGGCAATAGTGAAATTTAATAGACGTCTTTCTTATTGCCATAAAGAACTAGTAAGGAATGTCGAATCCTATCCTTCTATAAAAGGGTTTACCGAACTAGAACAGCTACTAATAACAATAGTTGATTACACAAAACCCTTCTGTTATGATGAAGAGGAGGAGGAAGAATCAGTTCGTTACTTTACCGTTTGTGAGATTTCAGAATTCCTTATTAATGGCATATTAGATCATTATCATTTTCGCACAAAAGATGGCATTGATATTAATAAGTTCTTCCGGATAAGAAAACAAATGGCTGACTCATTCAAACGAATAATTAGATTATTGATCAATACTGAAAACTGTCATTTTGATAATATCTGTGGGTTTATGGAAGCCTTCGATCTCATCTTTAAGGGTATGAATATGCCTTATGATGACATGAAGGATTTTAGTAAATAATCCCAGCAACGGCCGGGAAGGAGTTCTTTGACGTATGGATATGAGGTAAAAAATGTGTCCCCCTATTGTACCTTTGATAGTCAAAAATCAATACAATTACCTATCTATCAACAACTTAATAAGCCTTAAATATTCCGAGGCCAGGTACAGATTGTATGGGGAACAGGAATTACTACGCTTACAGCAGATACTCTTTTACAAAGAGCTGGACTTCTCTTTGCAGGAAATCTGCACTATCCTGGATGATCCTGATTTTGACCTGGTACAAGCGCTTGAAGGTCATAAATCATCTCTAGAGTTCAGACGTAACCGTCTTACTCAGCTACTCCTGACGATTGATAAAACAATTGTAAAACTAAAAGATAAACAACAGATGATAACAGACGATGAATTATATGCAGGCTTCGCTAAAGGACAGGCTGATGCCTACCGAAATGAAGCTATAACAAAATGGGGTGCACAAGCTGTAGAACAGTCTGAAAAAACATTGCGTCAGATGAGTAAAGCAGATTTTACACAATTAAAGGCAGAGAGCGAAGAAATCACCCAAACATTAGTGAGTATGCTCCCTCTGGACCCTGAAAGTGAATCAGTACAAAAACAGATTGCCAGACACTATACTATTATCCGTAAATTTTGGGGAACTGTAAATGATGCAGATAAACAGGCAGAAGCCTATAGTGGGTTGGGAAAGTTGTATGTAACGGATGAACGCTATACAGTTATCAATGGAAAACCTAATCCAGAATTTGCACTATTTATGAGTAAAGCTATGAGTTACTTTGCCCAAACTCAACTAAAGGAATAATTTCCTACAATGAAGTGAGATAAAAACAATTGCCAGACCGATGATTCCTTTAGCAGGAAGACAGGATCTGGCAATTGTATAAGGGATAATTTAATTACTCAATAACTCCCAGCTCAGCAATTCCTACCGCTTCTTTTTGATTAAAGGAAGTAATCACATGCAATGGCTCAAACCGGAAATAACGGGCGCTAACTGGTTTTTCCAAATCAACACGCTGTGAAATAGGATTAGCCTTAATGTTTGAAAACTCTCCCGCTTTTTGTAAATCCCAGCGTTTTCCATCCTGACTGGTATAGAAGTTAAATTTATCTACATAGCCATTATCTCTTACAGGCAGATAGGTAAATGCTGAAATCTTCACTCTCTTTTTCATATCAACAACCAGTCCCTGTGTAGCTATTTTCTTCCACTCATCCATACTCAGGTTTACATTTGTCTGGTCATTTTTATCAATGGCAGCAGATAGTTTTACCTCTGTAGTCCATCCCTTTTTATCAACGATTCCTTTTTGTGATTTCCCGACTGCCTCTGCAAGAGGTGCAGGCTCTTTAAACAAAGCTACATCACTCAAACAGATACTTGCTGCTGACTTTGTGATTCGCACACGTACCTTTTGTGTAGTCACAGGTTGAGTCAATCGAACCAGGCGGCAATAACCAATAGCAGATCCCTTACCAACCTCTTTCCATTGATTATTCTCCCAGATATCTACTGCCCAGTCATCGATGCGTTGTCCCAGTTTGATATTTTCCCGTAACCGGAAAACACTAAAGGTAGAAAGAGCTTTCAGGGTAAGTGTTAATTCTCCAGTTGTTACCGTATCTTCTGTACCCCAGTATGTAAAAGGGTTATTATCCAATACATTCTCCGGAGCATAGTCTTTAGTAGCACCTCTGACACTACTGGTGGTTATGGTTGCTCCCTCTGCGTAGTTAACAGCATACATCTCTTTGATAAGCCTCCCAAAACCTGCCAGCGAAGCCTGATCTGTAGGATGCACCAATCCGTTAGGTGTTGGAGGTATGTTTAACAACATAGTAGTTCCATGGCCAATAGACGCAAAATAATGGTTCATTAGCTCATTGGAACTTTTAACCTTATCATCTTCACTGGTATGATAAAACCAACCCGGACGAATAGAGAAGTTTGTTTCAGCAGGTAGCCAATAGCGACCATTGCGGGTACCATTCAGCGATTTCCAATATTGCACCTGTCCGGGAGCTGGTTCGGAGGAATCTTTATCACTTTCAGGAGTAAAAGTTTCCCAGCAAGGATCTCCGGAGAATCCTGTTTCTGTACCTACCCAACGAACATCCGGACCAATGTCACTCATGATAACAGCTTGTGGTTGCAGTTTTTTCTCTAAACCCCAAGTTTCTGTCCACTTATAATAGGTTGAACGATCAATTTTAATTGTTTTTCGAGACCCTCCATAATACCCGTCACCACCATTCGCACCATCATGCCAGATTTCGAAAACAGGGCCGTACTGAGTCAACAATTCATTCATTTGAGCACGATAAATCTCCAGATATTCAGGTTCGCCATACTTGGCATTGTTTCTATCCCAAGGAGAAAGATATACCCCAAATCGGATTCCGCCTCTTTTACAAGCTTCCGAAAACTCTTTCACCAGATCCCCCTTCCCATCCTTCCATTTGCTTTTACTAATATTATGTGTGGTAGTTTTGGTAGGCCATAAACAAAAGCCATCGTGGTGCTTACATGTTAGAATCAAACCTGTCAGTCCTGCAGATTTTGCAGCAGCTACAATACTATCGGCATTGAATTCAGTTGGATTAAATAACGCAGGATCTTCATCACCATATCCCCATTCTTTATTTGTAAAGGTATTGATTGTGAAATGGACAAATGCATACATATCCATTTGCTGCCATTCAATCTGTTGTGGAGAAGGTAATGCTCCATACCCGGAAGGCGGGCTCTGTGGCTCTTTTGGAGTACAAGCACAACAAATAAAGATAAAAGCAGCAATGGCCGAAAAAAAGAGTATTCTCATAGATAGAAGAAATTTTACAGGTAATAGCTATCACCGGCAACTGTATTTTTAGTAGCTATGCCTGCAGTACTTAAATAGTAATCTGATAATCCGGTATGGCAGCAAAAATACACTTGATTTGAACAAAATAGTATATGCTTCTCAGTAAATAACAATCACCAGTTTATTTGCAAGTTCTGACCTGGCTTAAGAGTAACTTTTCTGGTTTGTTGTTTAAAGACTACCGTTGTAGAACCACCCCGCTTGGAGAAAATTGTTACAGTTAGAGGTTGTTTATCTTTCCAGCTAATAGAAACTTCAAAACCTCCTCTGGCACAGATACCTCTGACAGAGCCTGTACTCCATACATCTGGCAGAGCAGGTAAAAGATGAATTTCATCTTTGGAGGACTGAAGCAACATTTCCACAAAGGCAGCAGAACCTCCAAAATTCCCATCAATCTGAAATGGAGGATGTGCATCGAATAAATTAGGATAAGTACCTCCTTTATTGGAACCACGACTCCGTATAGCATCAGGCTCTACATAATGTAGCAATTCTCGAATCATTCGATAGGCATGGTTTCCATCACCTAGGCGAGCCCAGAGATTGATACGCCATCCTTTTGACCATCCGGTTGTTTCATCTCCTTTGATTTCCAGACTTCGCTGACAAGCCTTAGCCAATTCAGGAGTTAGAGAAGGACTGATGTGATGCCCTGGAAATAATCCAAATAAATGGGATTGATGCCGATGTTTGGGGTCCTGATCTTCCCAATCATAATACCACTCCTGCAGATTGCCTTTTTTACCAATCTGATAGGGATATAACTGAGACAATGCCTTCGATAAACTATTTCTAAACTCCTCATCCGAATGTAATTCCTCAGAGGCGGAAATCGTTTGCTGAAATAATTCACGAATCATAGCCAGATCCGCTGTCCCCCCATAGAGAGTAGCCCCTGCATACCCATCCGGGGTAAGGTAAAGATTCTCCGGAGAGGTAGAAGGAGAAGTAATCAGCTTTCCATTTTTATCCGAAACCAGCCAGTCAAGACAAAACTGAGCAGCCCCTTTCATCAATGGATACGCCTCATTCTTAAGAAAATTCGTATCCTTACCAAACTGATAATGTTCCCAGAGATGGGTAGCAATCCAGGTACCTCCCATATTCCAGTTAGCCCAACCCGGATCACCCTGTCCGTAATCTCCTACTGGATTAGTCATTGCCCATATATCTGAATTATGCGCCAGACACCAGCCCTTTACTCCATAGAACTGTTGAGCGGTTATTTTTCCTGTAACTGCCAGATTTTTAATAAAACCCATCAAAGGCTGATGCATTTCGGAAAGATTGGTATTCTCTGCCAGCCAGTAGTTTTCCTGTACATTGATATTGGTGGTATAGTTGCTGCTCCAAGGTGGTTGCATATAGGGATTCCATATACCCTGTAAGTTGGCTGGCACACCCGGCGTACGGGAACTGCTGATAAGCAGATACCGACCATACTGAAAGTATAAAACCTCTAGCTTTTTATCTTCTGCACCTGTATCATAGCGTTTCAAGCGTTCATCAGTAGGTAGCTCAGAAACATTTGAGCCTCCCAGATCCAGCGAAACGCGGTTAAAAAACTGTTGATAATCGGCAATATGGTCTTTTTGGATCTGGGAAAAGGGCTTTTTCATTGCCTGATTGAGCTGCTGTAAGGCAATCTCATGATTGTTGAGACCTTCTGTGGCAGGATTCTTATCAAATCCGTTGAAACTTGTTGCTACTGAAACATAGATCACAACTTCTGTTGCATTTCGGACACCTAGTGTACTATCTGTAGTGATAACTTTACCTGAAGCAGTTTTCAAGCCTGCAAGTACGGAAAAACGGGTACATCGCCCTTCTATAAATTGAATTGGGTCTTTTAAGTTCCGATAACCGGGCTCAGCCTTGATAGGAGCATATCCCTCAACCTGTAAGATCTGATTTTTACTTGTTGGCTTGTATTTAAGCAAGCTGCTGAACTGAATGTCGAAATTTATTTTTCCAGGCTGGCTGCTTTTTAGCTTTATAGCAAAGATTTTATCCGGATAAGAGACCAGATACTCACGGGTGAACTTTGTCTGCCCTATATCATAGACAGTTTTGGCAACAGCAGTTTGTATGTCCAGTTGACGGGAATAGTTATGAAACTGGTTTTCATGTTTCCAGTTTATAGTTAATGTGCCTAGCGGAGAAAAAGATTCGGAAAACTTACCCTGAACTTTCCTTTGAAGCTGATCTGCAAGTCGATAATCTTCATTTTGAAGAGCCTGCCGAATCGCTGCAATGTGTTTGTATGCATCTGGTGTTTTATTTGGTGGAATGGGTTCTCCCGACCATAATGTAGCATCATTCAGGTAAATCTTATCAGTAGTTACGCCACCAAAAACAGTAGCTCCTACTCTACCATTTCCAAGTACCAGACTTTCTTCAAAATGCCCTGCCGGTTGTTTATACCAAAGCAAATAATCAGACTGTCCAAAGACATGCATTGTAAATAAAACATAAAGTAAGCAAAGTATGAATTTTCTACCTATGTGTGAGAACATTGTATAAGTAATTTGTTTGAAAGTGTCTATCATTAAGTGAAGCAAAAATACCAAAGAGAAGAAATAGTAATGTATTAACTGTAGAGTTAGTGGCGACAGATAACTATACTTTGATACCTACTCATGGAAGTAAACGATATGTCAATATGAGATAGATTATTCAAAATAGTAAAAATATTATCCTCTCAAAAATTTCAATTGTATATCAGAGTAAGTACAGACATTTTAAATCAGTAATGGTTATTTACAATTATACAACAAGTTGTAATATTAAGAAGAATATACTCAATAGTTGTATTTAGATTCGTCATTATTGATATAATCAATCAAAAATTTAACACAAGGTTTATATATTTTTTTCCATACTGAAACCTACCAATTATGAGCTTACTTCATTCTTATTTATTATGTATTTTAAATAATTTCTCCATAAAAAAGGCTTTTATCACCATTTATGAGTGATACCAGCAAAACTACTCATAGCTGGCAAAGACACATCTTTCATTTAGATTCAAACCAATCCTGATTTTATATCAGAAGCACAATAGATTTTTACTCCTTTGTTTTCCTTAAATCTGTAAAAGTTATATCACAGGTATTTTTACGTTTTTTTTAGCTGAACAGTCAGATAATTTGCGACAAACTTTCCAGGTCTGATTAATGAGAAAAACTCTACTTATGTCTTTTAGCTACCCATCTGTTATCCAACGACTTATTCAATCTTTCTATTTACAGGGTCGATCTGTCTTATGGAGCTCGACACTTCGTATATGTTGTCTTCTTGCCTTTTTAGGCCTAACTACTGTGACATGGGCACAGACACCTGATGCCAATGGTATTTTGTATGTTAAAAAAGGTTCATCCGGTACTGGCGACAGCTGGAGCAATGCAATGGGTGAACTAGGGAATGCTATCCAGGCAGCCACCCTATTGAATGCAACTACAGCTGGAACTGTAAAACAAATCTGGGTATCAGGGGGAACCTATTACCCCATATATACCGCTGATGCTTCTGGTGACAACAGAGCCAAAACATTTAGCCTTCCAGCAGATGTAAAAATATATGGTGGCTTTGCAGGGACCGAAACCTCTGTAAGTAACCGTGATCTAACCAATATAGTAAATACCAGTATTCTGAGTGGAGATCTTGGTACAACCAATGATGCCTCTGACAATGCTTATCACGTTGTTCTTGGTGTTAGTACTATGGGTGATGCTGAATTAAATGGTTTTACTATCACAGGCGGAAATGCAAATAATGCTATAAGTCTTACTGTTTCCAATATAAATGTTTACTGTAATGGGGGAGGTGGTTTGTATCTGACAGATGTAGGTTCTCCCCTATTAGGTAACCTAATTATTACTAATAATAATGCATCTAATTTTGGTGGAGGTATTTTTTGCATTTTTGGTAGCTCCCCTGTTTTGTCAAATGTTCTTATTAACAGCAACAGCAGCTCCAATGGTGGAGGTATGGCTAACTATTCAGACTCATCTCCCTCATTGACATCTGTTATGTTTACAAATAACACCGCAGATTCAGGTGGTGCTATCTATAACTTTTCAAATTCAACACTTGTCCTTACTAATGTTGGTTTCATTTCCAATAACGCTACCTCGTTTGGTGGGGCTATTTATGGTAGTGACAATGGAGGTGTTACTGCAAATAAGGTGGAGTTCAGAGGAAACTCTTCCGGAACAAATGGTGGTGGAATTTATGCTAGTGAAGGAACATGGTCTTTCAGAGATGTGCTATTTTCCGGAAATAATGCTACGGGTATCGGTGGAGCCGTATATGAGATTGGAAGTAGTGTCTCTATGATCAATTCCACGATTGCTGGTAATAACGCTACTACAGCAGGAACTCTATTTGGAGATAATGCTTCTTCTTTGACTATTTATAATAGTGTTGTGTATGGCAATAGTTCCGGGGTTACTACTCTAGGTACTCTTACCAGCGAATATAGTTTAATTCAAGATATTACTGCTAATTCTGGCACACATATGCTGGATGGTGCTACTAATCCTCAATTTATCCTGGATCCATCCTTTACTACGGCTCCTTTTGCAACAGGAAACTATCAGGTAAGTATTGGTAGCCCACTGGTAAACGCAGGAAAAAATGGTCTGTATTCCGGATTAAACGTGACCAGTAATGATCTTGCAGGCAATAGCCGGATTACCCATTTTGCAGATGGTAGCTTCATAGATATCGGAGCGTATGAAAATACAAGTTCTATTGCACAGACAATTAGTGCATCAAATAGTATCAAAACGTATGGAGATGTAGATTTTGAACCAAGTGCTACAGCCACTTCAGGACTAGTTGTCGACTATACCTCCAGTAACACCAGTATAGCACTCCCCTATCAGGATGCGACAGATGGAAACAAATGGAAAATAAGAATACTAGCTGCAGGAACTGTAACCATCACAGGTAGCCAACAGGGAAATAACACCTATGATGTGGCTCCGGATGTGACATTTACACTAACTGTCAATAAGGCTCCACTTACTATTACTGCACAGAATGACACACGCGCCTACAACGGTTCCGGTTATACTGGAGGCAATGGAGTGGCATTCAGTGGATTTGTTAATGGGGATACAAGCACAGATCTTTCTGGGAGCCTTTTCTATACAGGTTCTTCACAAGGAGCTATTACGATCGGCAACTATGTTATTACACCAAATGGCTATACCTCTTCTAATTACAATATTACCTATCAGAATGGGACTCTGGCTATTACAAAGGCAACAGTGACTATTGTCGCCAATTCGCAGAGCAAAGTATATGGCACTTCTGATCCTTCACTAACATATAGTGCTTCTGGTTTCGTTGGTAGTGACAATAGCAGTATTCTTACAGGGTCACTTAGCCGGGATGCTGGTGAAAATGCAGGAAGTTATACAATCAATCAAAATACACTGAGTGTAACTGACAATAACTATACTATTGCCTATACTTCCAACACCTTAACTATAACCAAAGCCATACTTCAGGTTGTAGCTGATGTTCAGACCAAAGTATATGGGGAAGTTGATCCTGTATTTACCTATACTCCCAGTGGATTTGTTGGTGGGGATGATGCTACGATTCTTACAGGTACATTGTCACGTGTAACAGGAGAAAACGTTGGCACATATACACTAACACAAGGCAACCTTTCCGCTGGAACTAACTATAGTATCTCACTCACAAATAATACATTAACTATTACACAGGCGCCTTTGATGATTACAGCTGTTGAACAAAGCAAAGTATATGGAACTGCAGATCCGGTGCTCACCTATATAACTTCCGGATTTAAAAATGGGGACAACAACAGTGTACTCTCAGGTAGCCTTAACAGAGATCTAGGAGAAAATGCAGGTATCTATGCAATCAATCAGAATACACTCAGTGCAGGAGCTAATTACATCATTACCTATACTGGAAATGTATTGACTATCACAAAAGCACCACAATTTATCAGCTGGCAACAAGATCTAACAGTGGGTTGTGATGGTTCAGCTGCTCCAATGCGGCTAACAGCCACTACAAACAGTGGATTACCTGTAAACTATATAGTAACTAATACCACTATTGCCACTAGCAATGGTGATATACTGACACCTGTACATGAAGGTTCTACTATAATTACTGCTACTCAGCCTGGTGATGTAAACCATTTTCCGGCAACGTCTATAGAAAATACCTTTACTTACCAATTATTTGGTCGGGTACGACAACACTGGAATGATGTAATCTTATTTGATAATACAGGTGGAAACTATGTTTCATGGCAATGGTATAAAAACGGGTCAGCAGTCTCTGGAGCAACAGAAGCCTTTTATAGTGAAACATCTGCGTTAAATGGATCTTACTATGTGCTCGCTACCGATAAAAATGGAAATACAGTACAATCTTGTGCCCTAGTTTTAACAGGTAGCAGTACAGTAGCGAGTGGTATTAAAGTCTATCCAAACCCATCCAGGCCAGGAGAAACTGTTACCATTACCTGCAACTATACAGATGCAGCGTTACAGGGAGCCAAACTGACTATCACGAATCTTGTAGGGAATGTAGCTCAGCAGATAACCTCTGTAAAACAGGAAAATCAGGTAACAATGCCTTTAGCAAGTGGCATTTACATCATTACACTGATACTGAATGAAGGCCAGAAAGCAACTGTAAACGTGATAGTAAACTAAATCAGTAAAGTTCCTATTCTCTAAAAAGTAAAACGATGAAATATAAATATATAAAGATATCAGCCTGGTTATTTTTTCTGGCAAGCCCTTTTGCTGCCAGTGCACAGGAATTTGGAGTAGAATTAAATGGTGGGTTGCAAGGTTTGAAGTATACGTTGCCAAACAGTCATGTCCGGTTACAGCCTGGAGCTTCATTAGGTATAAACTATACATTTCCGTTAGCAACAAAATGGGGTTTACTTACAGGAATTTCCGGTAGTTATTACGCGACCAAAGTAACCTTACGCGATGGTGCAGTATTTTCATCCTATCAGGTAGATACTGAAGGATCTGCCTTTCAATATAAGGTAAGCACAATAGGATATCAAGAAAATCAACGTTTCTGGGCTGTAGGTATACCTGTTATGTTACAATATCATACAGATGGAGAGAAAACGCAATGGTATATCGATGCAGGTACACGTATTATATTTCCATTTAATGCAACTATCAAAACAAAGTCTGCACAGATAACTACCACCGGATATTATCCGGATTTTAATGTCGAGGTTCATGATCTACCACAACATGGATTTGGTTCTGTAAATAACTGGCAAAGTGCAACCAAGACATCACTAAAACCTACAGCCACACTGAGTGCGGCTACGGGACTTAGTTTCAGACTTTCTCCAGTATTGCGTTTGTATACAGGAATCTATGTGGATTATGGTCTTACCAATATGAGAAAAGGAGAACCTAACCAACCGTTAGTTTCATACGAATCAACCAATGTAAACGCGATAAAAACATCCAGCGTGTTGAATACTGTCTATGCAAGCAACCCTAAGTTGACAGGATTTGGGGTACAGGTTCGTTTGACCTTTGGTAAACGTAAATCCAAAGATGCAGATACAGAAGCCGATAAGCCACAAGCTGTGACTACAGATGTTCCGGCATCTGAACCAAAGAAGACGACACAAGAAGAAGTTAAAAGAGCTGAAACTACAGAACAACAAGTTGAAACAAGACAGAATCAGCCCACCAGTACTCCTTCAACTTCTCAAAAGACTATAACCAATAAAGAAAAGCAGGTTGTAGAAGAACCTATGGAATTTGACAAACTGGGTCAAACTGAGATTCCTGAAAGTATGAAATCTCATTTGGATAGTGTGGCAGCGATTCTGCTAGCCCATCCGGAACTACGCGTTTCTATTGTGGGACATACCTGTGATCTGGGTACAGAAGAAGTAAACCTTCGTGTAGGAAAAAAACGTGCTACCCTAGTAGCTAATTACCTTGCACAAAAAGGTGTTGGCAGAAACAGAATGGATGTCGATTCAGCAGGAGAAAGCCAGCCATTAGTTCCTAATACATCTGAACAAAATAGAAGAAAGAACAGACGTGTAGAAATTGAGATAGAGTCTCCAGAGACCAAATAAGTAAGATAGCAAAATAACCAGATCTCTGTTAACTCTTATTTAGTAGTCCAGGTTTAAATAACCTTTGTCAATTCGTAAAACAAAGCCTTAGTTTGATAGTATATTGGACTAAGGCTTTGTTTTTACATTTCTACCTCAGTTGGCTATCTATTGAAAAAAATTCCAACCTCTGATTACCTACTTTTCCTCTTCTATTCCGTACTTGCAAAAGCAAACCTGTTTTACCAATGAAATCCTGCCTATATTTAACAATAGTTATAATTGTTCTGTTTGTTTTTACTGATTGCAGTCAATCTGAACAGTCAGAAGAAAAACAATCTGTAAATCAGTCAACATCTATCCCTACCGATAGTATTGAGTTAACAACTCTTATTAGAAAGACTTATGAGTGGTATGAAAAGGAAGGTATCGCTGAAGATTTCACTCCTATTACGAAAACCACATCTGACTCGCTTTATTCCGGTATCGACTGGAATGCACAGAACAAACGAATAAAAACACTGGAGCAAACAGGATTCTTTTCAAACGATTTCCTAAAAAACTACCAGAATATAGCCTCACGTATAGACCAGGATCTGAAACAAGGAAAAGTAGAATGGTTTAAAGACGATATGTCTCCTTATTCAACAGATGTAAATGCCTGGTGCAATTGTCAGGATAATCCAGATGAGTACTGGAACAAACTGCTAATTACTAATATAAAACAGTCTTCTGATCAGGCATCGTTTCAATGGACCTGGGGCAATGATTTTTATTACCAAGTACAGGCTAAGAAAGAGAATGGAGTCTGGAAGATATCTTACCTAGAAGGTTTAGATTTCAACCAATATATTGGCACAAATTAGGTCGACCACCCCAACCCAAAAATATATCTACTACCAAACCTCACCATTTACTTCTGCCTATTAATATTTCTGATGTATAGGGATAGGCAGAAGTTTACCTTTGATATACTCCTTTTACAGGATTCATTATCTAAAGATCCAATTACCTTGAATTCCAAATTATCATAAAGTTAGTAATCCCGATTTCTCCTAATCAATATAATATAGTATTTGGTATACCCACACATGTAAGTGGTCAATCCTCTATTTTTCGGATTATTTTCCTTTGTACTTTCAATTCAGCACCAGCATATAGTAAATCAGGTTTGATTATATCCTGAATAATCAGTATTGCCGCATCAAAGATTTTTTCCAATCTAATCCTCCATATCATGGCACATCTGAAATTTTTATGTTTGTTATTAGTCTTTACAGATTTGATTAGCAGTGGGCTTGCCCAATCAAAAGCTAAAACCACCTCTTTGCAGATTCCAGAAGTGAAACAAGGAAGTCTGATAACAGAAAAACTCCCATCTGAGATTTTAAAAGAAAACCGGATTGGGCTAGACCCAAACCGGACTATCAAGGTATATCTACCTTCTGGCTATGCGTCATCTCAAAAATCATATCCGGTAATCTATTACTTCCATAATATCTTCTGGAGTGTTGAAAAGATGTTTGAGAATGGTAATGTGGTTAAATTACTTGATCGTGGCATAACCAGTGGAATGATTCAGGACTTTATTTTTGTAGCTGCTGACTTTAGTACACCTACCACCGGAAGTATTTATGAAAACTCCCCTATTTCCGGCCGTTGGCTGGATTTTATAACCAAAGAACTGGTTCCCTTTATTGACAAACGGTTCAGAACGCTTCCACATCGGAATAGCCGGGGCTTAGCAGGAGATTTTATGGGAGGTCGGGGCGCACTAAAACTGGCAATGGTACATGCAGATCTTTTCAGCGTGGTATATGCATTACATCCAGTTGCAACCGGATCAGGACAGATTCCGTGGTCTTATGTACAGGTGGACTGGAAAAAGTTATATCAGTGTAAAACAGTCGATGAGCTTGGTGGTGATGGTCGTTCAAAACTCTTTATAACCATTAGCCAGGCATTTTTGCCCAATCCCAATCGTCCCCCCTTTTATTGTGATTACTTTATGGAACCAGAAAAAGGTGAACCCAAACTACATACAGCAAACACAAAGAAAACAAAAGATGGCTTTTTACTGGATGCAACCCTTGAGGAATCTGCATCTAACCTGCGTTCAATGCGGGGTATTGCGTTTGACTGGGGGCGATTCGATCCTACTCAGGCACATGTATACTCCAACCAGGACTTCAGCAGAAAGCTGGAAGATCTAGGCATAGAACACGAAGCAGAAGAATATCGGGGTGATCCCTGGGACAAAACCTGGACAGAAAACGGTCGCTTTTATTCGCGCCTCTTACCATTTTTTGAGCGTCATCTTGTGTTTGAACCTGCTAATTAAACTACATCCAACTTTCAGAAGTATCTTTTATAACTATCTACTATGCCTTCTTACACACTTTTGATCAATCATAAACGTTGTACAGTTGAAGCTGAGGAAGCCATGCCACTACTATGGGTGATTCGGGATCTGATAGGTTTAACCGGAACAAAGTTTGGGTGTGGTATAGCACAATGCGGAGCTTGTACAGTCCATTTGAATGGAACTCCTGTTCGATCCTGTTCTATTCCGATATCATCAGTTGCAGATCAGCCAGTAACGACTATTGAAGGCTTATCATCAGATAATTCACATCCTGTACAACAAGCATGGATCGCAGAGCAAGTACCGCAATGTGGTTATTGTCAAAGTGGGCAAATTATGACAGCAGCAGCTTTTCTCAAAAAAAATCCTAATCCTACAGATCAGGATATTAACCTGGCAATGCAGGGACATATCTGTCGCTGTGGCACCTATACCCGGATACGAAAAGCCATCAAAACAGCTGCTACCCTTTCAAAAAAACAAACTACAGAATGAAAGACCAGCAAGATTCCCTTTCCCGCAGAGATTTTATCCGTTTATCCGGAATCTCAACACTATCTTTAACATTGGGGTATTATACTTCAGCCTGTGATCAAACAGTAAAAGTACTAAACACACAAACAATCAGTTCAGTGATTGAACTGGTCGCCTGGATATCCATAGATACGAATGGCGATATAAAGCTGATGAACCATCGGTCAGAAATGGGACAAGGTACTCAACAGACCATTCCACAAATCCTGGCAGAAGAGTTGGAGGTAAGTATGGATCAGATCACTGTAGTATCCGCATCAGCTAATCCCAAAAAGTATGGTCCACAACCACAGGAAGGTAGTTTTTCGGTAAGGGGCTGGTGTCAACAACTATTAAAGATGGGAGCTACAGCACGCCAAATGCTCATTATGGCAGCAGCAAAGCAATGGAATGTACCTGTAACAGAATGTTCTGCTAAAAATGGACAGGTATTCCACCAGCCGACTAACCAGAAAGCAGGTTATGGTTCACTGGTAGAAGAAGCTGCCAAAATAAAACCTCCCTCCAATGTAACTCTAAAAGAACGAAAAGACTATACCATTATTGGTAAACCTCTTCCTCGTAATGATATTCCTTCTAAAGTGAATGGTACAGCAGTTTTTGGTTTGGATAAAAAGTTACCAGGCCTGCTCTATGCCGTCGTTGAACGAAATCCACGGTTTCGGGGGAAAGTAAAAAGTTTTGATGATACAGAAACAAGAAAAATAATAGGAGTAAAACATGTGTGCAAAGTACAAAGGGCTGTATTTGGAAGTCTATATGAAGGAATAGCTGTAGTTGCCAATTCGATATGGGCAGCCATGCAGGGTCGCAAAGTATTGCGTGTAGAATGGGATGACACAGGTTTTGATCATGTAAGTACCACTCAAATGGATGAACAAATGCGTCACAACCTCAAAAAACCTGCTCCATCATCCCAGTTTGAAAAAGCAGTCAAACAAGCTTCCGATACATTGTCAGTAGAATATGAAACACCCTATCAGGCGCATAGTTGCATGGAGCCGCTCAACTGTACTGTACATGTACATGATAACCGGATAGATGTATGGGGCCCTTTGCAGGAAGCCAACTGGACACAGGCAGATCTTAGTCAGCGAATGAACATACCTATTGAAAATGTGACTGTTCACATGACGTTTCTGGGTGGTGGCTTTGGCCGAAAAGCATTTACAGATTATCCTCATGAAGCCGCTTTGTTATCAAAAGAACTCAATGCACCTGTACAGGTAGTATGGACAAGGGAAGACGATATGATAGCAGGACCGTTTCGTCCAGGCGCATTTTTCAGTTGTCGAGGGGGTTTGGATAAAAAAGGAAAAATTATGGCATTCCAGACTATTACCTCTACCCAATGGATTGGACAGGAATGGAGTGCAACACCTTATGCTGATCCGGAACCGGCAGAATACAACAAGGGAAGGATCGAAGGGTTGTTGCATCCTTATTATAAATCCATTCCACATTATAGCTTTGCAGGTGTAGGAAATCGGGTACCAATGCCTGTCATGTGGTGGCGTTCGGTCGATGCTTCTACGAATGGCTTTGCCTGCGAAAGCTTTATAGATGAACTGGCATACAAGGCTAAACAAGACCCGATGGATTTTCGGAGAAGTCATCTTCAGGAAACTCGTTACCAAAACTTTATAGATAAACTGGAAGCAGTCAGTGGTTGGAAATCGCGTACAACCAAAGGTTGGGGAGTAGCGATTACACAATGTTTCGGAAGCATAGCTGGCCATATTGTAATTGTGTCTCGAAATGCGGATAAAAAGCTACAAATTGATAAAGTAATCGCGTTGATGGATTGTGGCTGGTATGTTAATCCGGATATCATTAAGGCACAGGTGGAAGGTGGTATTGTTATGGGTCTGGGAGCTGCTATATTTCATGCAATTCACTTTCAGGATGGAATGACTGTAGAGAAAAACTTTGATACCTATCTGATGCCTCGTATGCTCGATATTCCAGAGATAGATGTACATATCATGGAAAATAATGAGAAACCTGGGGGTGTTGGAGAACCAGGACTCCCTCCTTTTGCTCCTGCCCTATGTAATGCCATTTTTGATCTGACAGGCAAACGCATCCGTAAACTACCATTTGCACTGGATGAGATATGAAGGAAAGCAAAAACCCTGTATTCAGTAAACACAGGGTTTCTATACACAAGTATGAGATCAAAATTCTGCCACAGTAATGTGGCACTTAGAATACTAAAAAAACAATGCCGACATATTTTCTTTATACAGATACCTCTCAGGCATTGACAAAATGCTCAAATGACTGCCAGTATTTATCCTTGTAAATTTCATAACTAATTTCTGCCTGATCTGCATACAGTCGTTCGATAGCATCTACGACTTTAGATGACTTTCTGAAGTCCTTGCAGGCAAAATAAATATTCCGTGCACCTTCGGCTGTTTGTCTGCCAATATTCAGGTATCCCTCAGAATCTTTTAGTTCGGTTGTAATATTTTCCTCAATCTCTTCCATTAGTGTAAAAGCATCCTCATCCGGCATTCCATTGAGTTCTGAGCCATCATATTTAATCTCCACATTCATAATCCATGGATGAGAGGCCTTTCTATCCCACTTCAACAAGTCAGTATTGATAGCGGCCAATAACATATTACCGTTTTCAAGTTTAGCCTGCAACATGCTATAATTGTCTTTATCTGTATTACGTCTTACCCCTTCATATTTCTCAACAAATTCTTTTTCTCGCCAGATCAAAAAACTTTTCAGTTTGGAAATTGGGACAATCTCCTGCTCAGCCTCCTGTTTTCTCACAATATCTATCTGGTCTATGATACAGGCGAAGTTTAACTCACCCAACACGTTATCCAGAAAGATGTATATCCCGTTAACCACCATCTGTCGATCATCTTCATCAAAATCAGGATAGACAATAGTTATATCGATCTCATCAGGAAGTTCTGGATGTTCATTGGCATAGAACCCGATATTTTCCTCATTAAAATCAAATCCTTCCATTTTGATATTAATTTTAGAGGTATCTGTCGCCGATTTAAGGGCAGTGAAAATCCATCCTTTTATAGAAGGGGCAGCTTGTACTAGTTCCTCTACAAAAACGATATTCTTAATTATTCCATCTGCTGTAAATATCAGTTCGACAGTATCCTCATCAGGCATTCCAACGACAAAATAAAGACTTTCATTAAAGACATTTAGTTGTTCAGAAAGTTTTTCAAAGAAATCTGTTTCAATATTTTCCCGTTGTTTCACAACATAAAAAAAAGTTTTTGCATGTTTTTTAAACCAATCCCAAAAGTCAACATACTGTTGTGTTACTTCGTTTTGTGCATCAATAATATTATTCAGAAAACTCATGTATTTGTTTTAATATAGCTATGTATAGTTCACGTTCACTGTTAAAATCAGCAAGTACCAAATATATAAAAAATCATAAACCTTATCTGTTAAACCAAAAGATGAACAGACTAACTAGAAACATCTTCCTGTCAAGGATGCCACAATTATCACAACATATTTTAACTTTATCTCTCTTATCTTATTCAACTATTATTATCTGCTAAACAATACATGAAATATCCTCGCCTGCTGACAGTATCATTCCTTGTATTCCTTTTATTTACTTACGTTGTTTCACTGGCTCAAAATTCAAAAAAAATATCCAATTCAGCCTTTAAAATCATTGGGTACTATCCTTTACAATCCACCTATGAAACAGATACATCAGAAAAATTAAACCTCCAGGTACCTTTCGAAAAATTAACCCATATCAACTTATGGTTTATCAATCCGGATTCACAGGGAAACTTTACACAAAATTTTTCCGGAGTGGCTTCTTTTGTTGAAGAGGCGCATGCCAAACAAGTTAAAGTACTTTTTTCCATTGGAGGAGGTAGTAGACATCTTCAATACCGTCGTTTGCTCGCTACTCCTAACAGAAGTCTACTTATTCAGAAACTAGTGTCTTTGACACTTACCTATCAACTGGATGGTATTGATGTAGATATGGAAGGAGCAGACATCGACGAAAACTATGAGCAATTTGTAGTAGAACTGGCCACTGCCTTACGAAAACACAACAAACTCATTACTGCTGCCATTGCAATCTATTATAAAGACCAACTAACAGACAAAGCACTAGCCCAATACGATTTTGTTAATATAATGAGTTATGATCGTACTGGACCGTGGAGTCCGGATAAGCCAGGACCTCATTCGACCTATGCCCATGCAGAAGAAGATCTGAGTTATTTTGGAAAAACCAGAGGCATAACCAAAGACAAAATGACATTAGGTGTGCCTTTTTATGGTTATGGATACGGAGAAGGTATGACTGCTATCAGTATGAACTATAATGAAATTCAATCGTCTTTTTCGGGATCAGACACAAAAGATGAGTGGAAAATGCCGGATGGGAGAACTATTTATTACAATGGCCGAAACACGATAAAACGGAAAACAAAGCTAGCCAAACAAAAAGCTTCTGGCATTATGATCTGGCAGCTACCAGGTGATGCAACAGGAAGCAGCTCATTGTTGGATGTCATTTTCCAAACAGCTTATTGAATTAAGAAACTATATTATAGACTGTACTATGTAGTGAAAAAACCAGAAGTTCCGATTTGTACAATTCTATGCATACAAGCCACTGTAGTTTTGTAAAAATCAATTCAAAATAAAGACCTGTTTTTATGAACTCATTTGATACATTTTCACAACTCCATCAAAATTCTACACCTCTTCTTTTAGGAAATATATGGGATGTACATAGTGCACTACTCTTTGAAGCAAATGGATATAAGGCTATTGGTACTTCCAGTCAGGCAATAGCTAAAACATTTGGCTATGAAGATGGAGAAAACATTCCATTTGAAACACTTTTCCTGATAGCAAAAAGAGTCACAGAGGTAGTTAAAATCCCTTTTTCTGTTGATCTGGAAGGTGGATATGGCAGAACGATTGATGGTATCATTGAAAATATAACCAAACTCCATGCTATTGGCGTAGCTGGTATAAATCTGGAAGATTCTATTCCAGGAGCCACTCGTCAAATGCTACCAACTGACGAATTTCAAAAAACTCTTTCCACAATTGCCAATTATCTAAACCGGAATAATATGAAAATATTCCTCAATATTCGTACGGATGGCTTTCTATTAGGTATGAAAACAGCTCTAAAGGAAACACTTTCCCGACTCAAAAGCTATGAAGAAGCAGGAGCCAATGGAATTTTCGTTCCCTGTATTACCCAATCAAATGATATTTCAGAAGTAGTAAAAGCCACTACCCTTCCTGTTAATGTGATGTGTATGCCAACTCTACCTAGCTTTGAAGATTTGCAAAAACTAGGCGTGAAACGCATTAGTATGGGGCCTTTTACCACTATGTATGTACATAAGCAAACAGAAGAAGCCATACACTCTATACAACAAAACAACTCCTTTTCTATTCTTTTTTAATAATCTGGCTGATGAATTAAACATCAGCATTTGAATGTTTTATAATGAAAGCGTTAACTTTATCAACTTTTGGTAAGCCGGATGTTCTCGTATATCAGGACGTTATGAATCCTGTTCTGAAACCAACCGAAGTATTGGTCGAAATGAAAGCCATCGGGCTGAACTTTGCTGATCTGATGCGTCGGAATGGAACATATCCACTAAGAGGCCAAGCCCCCTATATCAATGGATATGAAGGGGCAGGAATCATAGTAGATGCCAATAACCATCCTGACTATAAAACAGGTGACAGAGTTGCCTTTGCTGATGTTCCATTTGCCAATGCCGAGCTAGTAGCTGTCCCTGTAGATCATATTATTCCTCTACCAGAAGATGTAAGTTTCGAAACAGCAGCAGCAAGTATGTTACAAGGACTCACTGCTCAGTATTTGACATCTGATAGCCATCTGATAAAAGCAGGCGAAACCGTTTTGATTCATGCCTCTGCGGGTGGAGTTGGTCAATGGTTACTCCAGGTTTGTAAACTACAAGGTGCCAATGTTATTGGAATGACCTCATCAGAAAACAAACGGGAAATTTCACTTTCATTCGGTGCAGATGAAACTTTTCTCTACTCAGAAGACTGGAAGACCAAAGTATTGAACCTATTTCCACAAGGTGTGGACGTAGTATATGACAGTATAGGAACCACCCTGGATGATAGCCTTCAGGTGACACGCATATTGGGAAAAGTAGTGCTTTTTGGATTGGCAGGTGGCAAATTGGAAATAGGAGATCCACTAAACATCATCGCGAAATCTCAGACCATTATTGGTGGAGATTTATGGAACTATCTGACTTCTAAAGAAGAACGCATTCGAAGATCCAAGCAATTGTTTGCATGGTTACAAACTAAACAAGTTCAAATCTCACCACCCACACTTTTTAAACTCTCTGAAGGTAAAAAAGCCCATGAGTTTCTGGAAAGCAGACAAAGTACAGGAAAGATAGTATTGATACCCTAGTATCAGTACTATTCTCTTACAATCCTCTCTTCTACTTCTTAGTCACAGCTGATAGGATCAATATCCTTCTCTAACTCTTCTAAACGTCTGTCAGCCCATTCTTTTACATGCTGGATAAATGGAACGAGTTCTTCCGCTATTGGTGTTAATGAATATTCTACTTTAGGTGGAACTTCATGATAGACTGTCCGAACTACCAGTTTATCTTCCTCGAGTTCTCTTAATGTTTGTGTCAGCATCTTAGGTGTAATACCTTTTACCATTCGTCGCAAAACACCATACCGTACAATTCCATGTGTATGAATATACCAGATCAACCGGCACTTGTACTTACCCCCAATGCGTTGAAATCCATAATCAACGGAACAAATACTCTCTCGTTTGGAATCTTTCATAATTAATCAAAAAATATCATTCTGATTTTCAGCAATAGTATACAATTAGTATGTAGGTACCCAAAAAGTGCATACTTGACGAATGGATACAAAGAAAATACTTTTGACTCAAAAAAAACATGAACCGAAGAACGATTCTCAAAAAAGGACTCTTGCTGGGGTTATCTGCGACCTTACCCGTATCATCTGTATTCTCGGGTATCAGACGAGCTACTCTACCTGTCAACAATGGCATTCATACTTTTACATTAGGTAAACTGGAACTGTTTGTTGTCACAGACGGACATATTCTGTTTAAAAAAGTTCAGCCAAGCTTTGCTCCTGATGTACCAGCCAATCAGGTGAAACAATTACTGGATGAAAACTTCCTACCAGATAGTGTTGATTTAGGTGTGAATATACTAATCATCAAGTCTGGCGATAAGATTATTTTACTGGATACAGGCTGCGGTACTATCCTTGGAGATTCTTCCGGATGGTTATTGCGAAATCTGCCCAAGACAGGTATTCAGCCCACTCAGATTACAGATATTGTCATTACACATGGTCATCCGGACCATATAGGGGGTTTGTTGGATAAAAATGGCGAACTAGTATTTTCATCAGCCAACATCCATTTATCACGACTGGAATATGAATTCTGGCAATCTCCAAGTCCTGACTTCTCAAAAAGTAAAATGAAAGATGAGGCATTGAAAACTATGGTTGTAAAAACGACTAAACAAACTTTGGATAAAATAAAGCCTCATTTGCATCTTTTTGAAGATGGTTCACGAATACTGGATTGCCTTACTTTAAAAATTGCTCCTGGACATACTCCTGGTCATACAATCACTACAATATTTTCAGAGGGGCAAGAACTTGTACATGTAGCAGATCTGGTACACTCTCCTGTACTGGTATTTGCTCATCCGGAATGGGGATTTGATGGAGACACAGATTTTTCACTTGCTGCAACCACCCGTAAAAATATTTTAGAAGCACTAGCTAAAAGCAGGCAGCAAGTATTCTCTTATCATTTACCATGGCCAGGCCTAGGGCATGTACGCAAAAAAGGAAAAGGATTTGAATGGGTACAAACAGGATTTGCATTACCAGATTAAGCCAACTAAAACCAAATATCCCTAGCTTTCAGTTAGAGATATTTGGTAACCTATGTTTAAACATAACTCAATAAATTTATTCATACTATCGATTAATTTCAGTCACCACTTCCCCTTTTCCTGAAAAAATGCGACCTTTGTGTGTTCGAAAAACCACATTGATTGAATGAAAGTTTGCATTGCAGAAAAACCCAGTGTAGCAAAAGATATTGCAGAAGTTATAGGAGCCAAGCAACGCAAAGACGGATACTATGAAGGCAACGGATACCAGGTAACCTGGACGTTTGGACACTTCTGCACCTTAAAAGAACCCCAGGATTATACACCTGAATGGAAATCATGGCGTCTATCAGCTCTGCCTATGATTCCTTCCAACTTTGGAATTAAATTAATTGATAACTCTGGTGTTCAGAAACAGTTTGGTGTCATTGAGAACCTGCTCAAAGACTGTGAAGAGGTAATTAACTGTGGTGATGCCGGACAGGAAGGAGAACTGATACAACGCTGGGTACTACACAAAGCCAAATGTAAAGCCCCAGTCAAACGACTTTGGATATCGTCTCTGACAGAACAAGCGATTAAAGATGGGTTTGCCAATCTGAAAGATAGCAGCCAGTTTGATAATCTGTATGCAGCCGGTAGTGCCCGTGCTATTGGAGACTGGCTACTAGGTATTAATGCCACACGCCTGTTTACAACCAAATTTGGTAATGGCAAAGCTGTTTTATCAATTGGTCGGGTACAAACCCCTACCCTTGCCATGCTGGTTCAACGCCAAAAGGAAATTAATGCTTTTAAATCTGCAGATTACTGGGAATTAAAAACGCTGTATCGTGAAGTAGAATTTACAGCTACTATTGAACGTATTTATAATCAGGAACGCGCACAGAAAGGCCTCGAATACCTACAGGCAAATCCGATTTTTACAGTTACATCTTTTGAGAAAAAGGAAGGAAAAGAAGGAAATCCGCGGTTATTTGACCTTACCGCTCTTCAGGTGGAAGCCAACAAAAAATATGGTTTCTCCGCGGAGATTACACTCAAACACGTTCAAAATCTGTATGAGAAAAAGTTTGTTACTTACCCACGGGTAGATACCACCTATCTGTCTGAAGATCTGCATCCCAAAGTAGAAGGTATTTTACGCAGCATGCAATATTATCAGGCACTTGTAGCACCCTTATTACTCAGTCCAATCCCTAAACTTAAAACTGTTTTTGATAACAACAAAGTAAGTGATCACCATGCTATCATTCCTACAGATGTGCTCCCTACTGGTTTGATTCCAGATGAAAAACGGGTATACGACCTGATAGCACGTCGGTTTATTGCCGTATTCTATCCGGAATGTAAAATTTCAAATACTACTGTATTGGGAGTGGTGGGTAAGGTGGAATTCAAAGCTACAGGAAAGCAAATTCTGGAACCAGGCTGGCGAGAGGTATATGCAAATGAAGCCAAGGCCAAGAAAACAGACGAGGAGAAGAAAGAAGAAGATAAAGACGAAAAAAAGGAGGAGGAAGAACGTGTGATGCCTGTCTTTACTGTTGGGGAGTCGGGTCCACATACTCCCAGAATTCACCAGGGAAAGACCTCACCACCCAAACCCTATACAGAAGCGACCTTGCTTCGGGGAATGGAAACAGCAGGTAAACAGGTAGAAAACGAAGAAATGCGTGATCTTCTCAAAGAAAACGGCATTGGCCGCCCTTCTACACGGGCCAATATTATTGAAACACTGATAAAACGGAATTATGTTGAGAAGAAAAAGAAAACCCTGCTGGCAACTCAGATGGGAATAGACCTGATTGATACCATTCAAAACGAACTTCTCAAAAGCGCAGAGCTTACAGGAACCTGGGAAAAAAAACTTCGTCAGATTGAGAAAGGAGACTATGAACTGGAAACGTTTAAAGCAGAGCTGATCCAGATGGTAATTGACCTTACCAATGAAGTAAAACGGAATGCATACCGCCAGATTGCCATTGCGGCAACTCCTATACCAGCGCCTGTTGAGGAAGAAGAATCAGCAAAAAAAGAAGCCAAACCTAAAAAACCTAAGGAACCCAAAGAAGAGATTAATATTGAAGCCCTGACATGCCCTAAATGCAAGGAACATCTGCTGAAAAAGGGTAATAGCGCCTATGGATGTGCAAACTTTAAAGTGTGCGGATTTAAGATACCGTTTGAAGTATTAGGCAAGAAGTTAACCGATAAACATATCTACGACCTGTTATCAAAAGGAAAAACGGGCAAGATTAAAGGTCTGAGGATTCCAGGATCAGAAGAAGAAACAGAAGGCAAGCTGGTTATGCAGGCAGATTTTAATATTGGGTTGTAATACTACTAGTTTGTAAGTATAAAATTCTAATGACTCAAAGTCCACACTCTAACTTTATAGATATGCAGTTTGTCACTTCACTGGAATCATCAACACAAACCCTTACGAATGATGAAGTTCTGGAAGGAATAAAAGCCTATTTACAGGCTGAAACAGCAGAAGTAAATCAAAATGGCAATGATTTTCATATCATACCTCAACCTAATCATTTTTTAGGTTCTTTTCATAGCACAGTTATCAAACTGATTACTAATGATACTGAAAAACAAATTGCTCTTACCACACATCCTTCACCGTGGATTTTTTTAGGGTTTGGGATATGCATATGGTTATTTTTTATTGAAAAGTATTCATCTTGCTATCTCCTAGGAGCGATGATTCTCATTCAATGTTTTATTTCCGGGTATAAACTGTTTACAATCTTTGAGGGCTTACAGGAAGTCATTGAGAAAAAAGCTCACGACAAAGAAACTACTATACAGTAGGTTGTATGCAAGTGAAATACAGATTCACCCTGATTCGATTTTTTTAAAACTATCTTTTCAATTTGCTTTTTCAAAATATTACCAAGTAAATTTTCCCAGCTTTAAATCCTTCATCTATTGCAAATAAGAGAAACCTGTTTCCAATATTGGGTATTCAGGCATTAAATTTGTAAAGTAACTTAACAAGTTTACTTTATTACTATGCCTACGATAGACCCATCTAAACAGGAGAACTCTCTTCCCACCGAGTTACGAACTGTTGTAACCCGGCTTATGAAAAAGTTACGGAGCAAATCACCGACTCGTGATACATTATCCCTTACAGAACGATCTGTGATACGATTACTTGATGAACATAAAGAATTATTGCCCAGTGAAATCGCTCGGATAGAAAAGGTTACCACCCAATCTATGTCACAGATTCTGAATCATTTATCGGATCTGGGTTATATTACCCGCACGCCCTCAGAAACAGACAAACGGAAGATTACCATAACGCTATCAGAAGGAGGACTAGCATTATTAAATGCCAGCCGAAATGAGAGAGATGAATGGTTAAGTCATGCTTTACATGCTACCTGTACATCAGAAGAACTAGAGATTTTGCGTCAGGCATTGGCCCCTTTGAAAAAACTACTGGAATACGAATAATTCTTCTCCAAATTAACAATCGAACCAGCGACGAATAAACTATGAACGTAACAACTTTTAATGCTTTCAAAAGTCGTAATTACCGACTTTATTTTACAGGACAATCTATTTCTCTTTTAGGTACATGGATGCAAAAGACAGCTGTCAGCTGGATCGTTTACTCACAAACTCAGTCAAAGTTTATGTTGGGAGTCAGTGTGTTTGCAACGCTGTTTCCTTCTGCCGTTTTCTCTACGCTTGGGGGTGTTGTCTCAGATCGTTACAATCGGTATCGGGTACTGCTGCTTACACAGGTTCTGTCTATGATACAAGCTATACTGCTTACTCTTGTCGTATATTTTCAGAAGTATGCAGTATGGGAAATCATATTTCTCAGTGTTATACTGGGTATCATCAATGGATTTGATATGCCAGCACGACAGTCACTAGTATATGACATGGTAGATGACAAAAAAGACTTGTCCAATGCAGTGGCTTTAAATTCATCTATGGTCAACTTATCCAAGCTACTGGGGCCTGCCATTGCAGGGATTGCAATTGAAAATCTAGGTGAAGTAGTTTGTTTTGGCCTCAATGCATTTAGTTTTATTGCAGTAATCACCTCACTCCTATTGATGAAATTACCACCGTATGTAGTCCAATCCCATACAAAAAATATTCTGGGCGAGCTAAAAGAAGGATTTCAGTATATTAATCAGACTCCAGCCATTCGCTTTGTTCTCCTAATGCTGGCACTGGTAAGCCTGCTGGTATTACCCTTTACTACACTTATGCCTGTCTATGCGAAAGATATCTTTCAAGGAACCGCCTCTACCTTTGGACTGATAGATAGTGCAATTGGTCTTGGTGCTTTTATTGGTGCTCTCTATCTGGCGTCATTAAAGACAGGCTCTGATCTACATACCATACTGGCACGTAATACTTTTATCCTGGGAGCCGGACTGATTCTGTTTGCCTATACTCCCTGGTATCCATTAGCACTCTGTTTCATTGCATTTGCGGCCTTTGGCATGATGTCGCAGGTGACCATTAGCAATACCATCTTACAGACTCAGGTAATTCCGTCCATGCGTGGACGTGTAATCAGCCTGTATCTAATGGTTTACTCCAGCGCTCTGCCTATTGGCGGATTACTTATTGGAACTATTTCTCATTATATTGGTGTACAAGCAACTGTATTAGGAGAAGGCATTCTGGCTTTGTTGCTTGGGGGACTGCATATACGTTCGTTGCAGAAAGCCAAGCTTAAACCAGACGTTACACCAACTGTTGATGCACCTTCTGCAGAGATAGCCTTGCATTCGTGACTCCATATTGTAGATTTCTTAACCAATATTTACTATCTGTATGTCAACACAAGTCAATTCCAAAACAGCTCTTCTGGTAATGGATATGCAGGTAATGCTGCTTACTTCCTTACCAGACTCACAACCTGTGATTGCAAATGTAGCCAAAGCCATTACTCATGCTCGCCAGCACACTATTCCATTGATTTATGTTGTTGTAGGCTTTCGGCCAGGAGCACCTGAAATCAGTATGATGAACAAAAGCTTTGCAGCTTCCAGAGAACGAATGGCAAATACTAATCCCGAAGATATGCTGAAAATAGAGCCATCTATTGCGCCACTATCAGGAGAGATCACAGTAATCAAACGCCGCTTCAGTGCTTTTACAGGTAGTGATCTGGAGGTTGTATTACGTGCACAAGGCATTCAGCATCTGGTACTCACCGGAGTAGTTACCAGTGGCGTTGTGTTGTCAACAGTGCGTGAAGCAGCTGATAAAGATTATCAGTTAACTGTATTATCTGATGCTTGTAAAGATCGAGACGCTGAGGTACATCAGGTTCTGATGACAAAGATTTTTCCTCGTCAGGCAGAAGTCCTGAAAGTTGAAGAGTGGATAAAAGCCTCTGTATAAGCCCCTATCCACTCACACAAAACATCAGTAGGATAGTAGTAAGCTATGCTTTAGTTTTTCTTTTGTTGATCATATCCACTCTTTTGTAGAAATGTGAGTGGATCATCCATGTCGATGATATCGATAATGGCCTGTCGCTTATCAGAAGCATTAGTATAATAAGCCTGAGAAATTCTATAGCCAATATAATAACCCAAATCAGCTGGTCTGTCTTTCACAGTATTTCCATTATACAACCAGTTGGAAGCATTTCCACTGCACAAAGTTGACTTAAACTCATCCCATAACATATTCTCATGGGAATCTCCATATTCGTTGACAGCAGAATAATTTGTTGTTCCAGTAAGCAGTTCTCCAATAAAGTTGGCAGCCCCTTCATGAATACAGGAATTAAGCTGATTACATACTACTGCATTGGGGCCTAACTTACTCTTCTGTTGTGTATGGATACATTCATGAGCCACTATACCTCTTATACTAAGTGGGATATTGGGTTCTTTCTGTGTATCACTTGGTTTCCAATTGTCTCCCAGCTCTGAAAAATCCACATATTTACAGGCTGTAACCATCTCTGTTCCCAGAAGAATAAATCTGTTGGATACTGTTCCTCCTGTATTGTGTATGCCTATAGCAAAACAAACCTTAAAAGGCTTAAAATTCCCATAGATATCCTTTAATTTATCAAATACTTCCTGTATTAGTGGTTCTGACTTTTTCGATTCATAGGTAAAGGGACGTACGGAAGCATAGTATTTGGGCAGTTTTGCCAATGTATTCACGAATCCTTCAGCGGAAAAATTCCTGACTCTTATGAAATCCTTTAGGCCATCAGTTGCTCTGTCCAGATATAGATTCTGGATACACATAACACTATCCCAACGATTTTTGCAGGTTTTAAGTTTATCAAAAGCTTCCCAAAAGTGATCTATATCCAGTGTTAGTACATTTTTGGTATTTTCAACGGCAAGTTCTTTTTCAGTTTGCTTTTTCAGAGCTATTTCTTTAGGAGTAAACTTTTTAATATAAAAGCTTATCACTCCTTTGTCTGCATTAGTCTCTTCCTCAAACTTACGAACTGTCAAAGTAAACTGCTTCGTCTCTTTGGGTATAAACTCCAGAATTTCCAATCCAAACCGACCATTGGGAGAGTCCATCTCTTGTATTTTTGGATTTTTTTCATCTGCCAGAATCAGCATTACATCAATCCCCTGTTGTAAGACAACGACCTGGTAAGGTACCTCCTTCTGAAGGTTTAGCTTGAGTACAAGATCAGACGATTTGCTAACGGCTATATTATCATACCCCTTATTGAATTTGACATCGGCAATAGTCTCAGCAAAGGAAAAAGTGGCCTGAAGAAAAAACAATGCAATCAGTATAGTTTTCATGGTGGTTAGGGTTTATGAAAAAGTAAGAGTGATATGCGATTCAATGAAAAAATAGTAGGGAGGATATAACTTCTTCATTCCGGATACTCAACTACCAAAAAGTAAAATCAAGTTCAATAAATCCAATGCTAGATTCTTACTGACTAAATAATACTAAAAAGTCAGTTTTTTTACGAATATATTTTACAAATCAGCTTAATTGCAGGATTAACGCACAAAAAATAATGTAGAAGGTATGTGAAATATTTTTCAATACCCCTAACTTTTCACAAAACGCTGTAGTATGTCTAGTATAAATCTTTTTAGTTTGGCTAAAACCATTAATGCCTCTTTATTTCTTATTATTTCCTTGCTACATATCTACTGGGCAGTAAAAGGCCTGTTTCAACCTAATCAATATTTTCTTTCACTCGTTATCCCTGAAATTGATAAGGAACTTGCTTTTAAACCTGGTATAGGAGCAACTTTATTGGTTGCATTGGCTCTATTGGTAGCCTCGTTTATCTCTATATGGGCTATTAAACCTATTTACAAAGGACTGAAACCTTTCATTGTTTCTGAATGGTGGTGTATTTATGGTAATCTGGCTATTGCGATAATATTCGGGATACGCGCCATGGGAGATTTTAAGTATGTAGGATTTTTTAAAAAGATCAGACATACTCAATTTGCTTATTATGACACACATCTTTATTCTCCTCTTTGTTTGCTGATAGCGATACTGGCATTTTACATTTATCTGCAGATCCGATATCAAACAGACATGTATCAGAAATTTGTTTTACCATATGGTATCATTTTTATTCAATAAATATTTTAGTCAAAACAGGTTTTGATCAGAATTCTGTTTGGCTTTGGTAATCATCAGTTTTCTGGTAGAGTTCATCTATTATCAAAAAACTGATGGACTCGGAGTATTACCGAAATTCTGATTGAAAGAACAAAATATCAGAATTTTGGTAATTCTACAATCAATACCTATTTCCCATTTAGTGTATTCCATTCCAGCTTTGCAAAAAAATCATTAAACATCAGATTGATATCTAATCGGGTATAAACACGAATATTTCGACCCTGATGGTTAAACTGATAAGCACCCTGTGTAGTAATGGCAGGAGACATACGTACTACATATTCGCTTGATGAAGGATCGGCCTCAAAAGAAGATTGCAAGGCAGTAAGCAATACCAATGGGCTATCTCCCAAAACATACGTTTCGCCAATGTTTACATATTTCTGAATCCGAACCATTAGAGTTTCCAATACATCAGCCAGATACTCTCCTACTTTTCCCTGGGGTTTTACTTTGAGCAACAATTGTGAATAGGGAAGCAATGCCTGGCGATAGGCATTACGGGGTATTTGCCATATAGGTACACGTGATTGATTAAAAACGACTTGTGCAGCAGCAATATCAATATTCAGATTATATTCCGGACTGGAATAATTAGGTGGTGGTAATGCAATATCTGTGTATTCCGGCCCTCCTATCCATACAAGAGTCAGCCTCTCCGCTATCTGAGGAGAAGTAAGTAAGGCCGATGCAATTTCAGTAAGTCCAGCACCACAAAGTACATACAAGGGTAGCTTTGTATTTGTTCGCAAAGCCTCTCTGACAATCAAGTCTACTCCTTCACTTTTTACAGGTGTGCTATCCGTAAGCATGGCAGTATTAGATCCAGCCACAATCGGAAATCTATTTTTTACACCCATTACACCTAATAGTTCTTTTGCTTTGGCTGCTGCATTCTGTGCCTGAGTCTGGGAATTATCAAACCCATCTCCTACTCTAAGGTGTGAGCCAATAATGCCTCGAATTTCCACAGACGGTGATAGTACTAGATGAGCAAGTTGAAACAATCCATCCGGGTCACCGCTAAAATCGTTGTCTACAATGACACGCATTCGGGGAGTAACTGTATTTCCTCCACCAATTATTTTCTGGCTCTGGCCATACGTAATAACAGAAGCTAAAAGCAAGAAAAAAAGAAGACATACTTGTTTTTTCATAGGGGTTATTGGAGCAGTGATTTTTAAACTATCTCAACGATTTTTTTGTATTTAAAACAGGTAATTGCCCAAAAGATATTCAATATTTGCAAACGATTTTTTTCTGATTCATCTTTTTACCTCTAAACAGTACAACACATAAACCAATACAACACATGAAAAAGACAATTTTCCTATTGCTATTTACCCTATTTGCCGGCATAACAATTACGAATGCTCAGGACCTGACAGAGAAAGATGTTCCAAGTCCGGTAATGACTGCATTCAAGCAAAAATATCCTTCTGCCACAGATACCAAATGGAAGAAAACTAAAAATGGTAAACTTGAAGCTGACTTTAAGGTATCAGACAAAAAAGCAGAAGCAAAGTTTTCACCAGAAGGTGTCTGGTTAGAATCTAAACAACGCATTGGCAAAGCACAGGTTCCTGCTAAAATCATTGATTATGTGAAGAAAAACTATGCAGGTTACGAAATTGATAAGACTGAATTTCAAGAAGAGAGCAAAGACAATAAAAAGGAATATGAAGTCGTGATTAAAAAAGACCAGATTAAAGAAGAACTGAAATTTGATGCTCAGGGAAATTTTGTCAAAAAGAAGGACAAGAAAGATAAAAAAGAACAGAAAGAAGGATAAAATACGCCTATACATATCATGCACCTCTTGTATACTCCTCTAAGATGAAAATATCTGAACTATATTCAGATTGGTAATATACAGATTAGCAACCGGAAAAAAATACCTCAACAAGGGAAGTGAACAAAAATCAAATTACTTTGAAAAATGACTGGAATTCCAGTCATTTTTTGTTTTGACCAGAACACTAGTCACTTTCCAAAAATATTTAAACTCTGTTCATTTTTACCTTTGACTGGAATTCTGTTCATATTCGTCAGTGACTGGAGCTCCAGTCACTTTTTAGAAATATCCGAATACCAGTCAATTTATCAGCCAACCATACTTTCAGTTAGCCGACAAAGAAATATAACAAAAGATCTACCTAGTACCTCTCTTCAATCATTTGCCTCTCCAATAAGACAATTCGATAGACTTACTAACTTTTTATTTTTTTTGCCTTATCTCATTCTGATTTGAGCTTCTTCCAACGAAATCAGGTCTTAACATACCAGATCATTCATGCTCAATAAACTTGTAAAAACAGGTTTATGTGTAAAAAGGTACAGAAATAACCACTCTTTCACAGTCCAATTGCACAGGTACACTTTTTTCATACACATCACTAAATCATAAATATCTCATACACAAACTCATAAGAAAACTTTAAAACTTAGCTACTATGTTTAACACAAAATCAATCGGTATGCAGTCAATGTCCGGATCAACAATGAAACACACACGTGATATCAAAGAAAATCTTATTCGGGCTGGAATTGCGACAAAAGGAGTTGTTTACTGCCTGGCAGGTATATTAACCACACTTTCAGCATTTAATCTGGGAGGAGAGAAAGCAGACACAAAAGATTCTATCAAATTTCTGGCAGGTCAACCTTATGGATATATTCTATTAGGACTTATAGCGATTGGTTTGCTGGGGTATTCTTTCTGGCGACTCTATCAGGCTATAAAAGATCCGGAAAGTAATGATCGTTCAGGTAAACGAATGATCACTCGTGTTGGTTATGCTATCAGTGGTTTATTTTATACCTCACTTTGCTATTATACTATTCGAATTATCATAAATGGAAATACATCTGATAGTGGTTCATCACAACAAGGTATGGTAGCCAAAGCACTGGAAGTACCTGCAGGAAAATGGATTGTAATACTAGCAGCAATTGTTTTCTTTGGTAAAGCGATTCATCAGTTTTACAAAGCCTATACTGAAAAATTTGCCAAGAAAGTAAAAGATGGAGCACTCTCAGCCAGAGCAAAAGAAATCTTTCGTACAGCAGGTAAAATTGGATATGCCGCCAGAGGGGTTGTTATCTGTATTATTTCGTACTTTTTATTTAGAGCAGCTATCGAAGCTAACCCACAAGAGGCAGGAGGATCAGGAGAAGCACTTAGCTTTATCGAAAACCAAGCCCCTTTTGGTTCTGTATTATTAGTAATAGTGGCATTAGGGCTAGTAGCCTATGGAGTATATATGTTTGTGAAAGCAAAATACCGCGACTTAAGTGCTGTTTAAAACAAGCTACTAACTATCAAAAAGAATCATCCCAAATCTTGGATGTGAATTTATTTTACAAAACCAGCGCTGATGCTTTTGAAAAGAGTACAGGCGCTGGTTAATTTTTATGGGAGGAGGTCACATAAGTAACAGTACATCTGACACAATGATCAGGATTAATACATTCAATTTCACAACTCCTATTTACAAACAAGAGACTACCAATAATAAGAGTTAACGTAGTTATCATTTTCATTCCTATCAGAAGGATTTTTAGTGACTAGTTATTCTTAATTTGGAATGTATGATTGTATTCTTATGGGGGACACCTCTTTTCAGAAATTAGTTACAGGCACAAGAAAAATAATTTTTTACTTAACAAACGTTCTCTTCAGATACAAGCTTTGCTCAATCTACATTTCTGTCAGAATATAAAATATGGGTAGAAGCTTCCACTCACCTATATTCTCCAACCAAGAATCATCTTTTCTGAAAAATTTTTCGGTCTTAGTGCAACCTTTAGTGTGGCTTTTGCATCTCATCGGAATAACAGACAATAAAATACTGTTCTCATCCAACACAATCGTTTTTTCATCCTGTTTTCTAACCAGTCATCCAAACAGAAAACAGTCCATACAAAAACAAAATATCACTATTGTAAACCCACTACCTTGCATTACATAATATTTATTCTAAAAATGGGTTACCATAGTTTTTTATTTCCATAAAGGATAAATCAGCAGCTAAAAATAGTCTAACATACATGTCTTATCACACTACTGACTATGATAAAACTACGTAACATCCACAAGTACTACTCACTGGCACAGAACAAAATGCATGTATTAAAAGGCATAGATCTAACCATTGAGGAAGGAGAACTCGTATCAATTATGGGATCATCAGGTTCCGGAAAATCCACCATGTTGAATATTCTGGGAATTCTGGACAACCACGATGAAGGAGCCTATTCATTAGCAGGACAATTGATTGATAAAAACTTATCACAGGCCAAAGCCGCTTACTACCGCAATCAGTTTATTGGATTTGTATTTCAGTCATTCAATCTACTTTCGTTCAAAAATGCAATGGAGAATGTTGCATTGCCCTTGTACTATCAAAAAGTCAGCCGCAAACAACGCAACAAACTGGCATTGGAATACCTTGATAAAGTAGGTTTACGCGAGTGGGCTGAACATATGCCTAACGAGATGTCAGGTGGTCAACGTCAACGGGTTGCAATTGCCAGAGCCCTTATTTCCAAACCGAAAGTAATCCTGGCTGACGAACCTACAGGGGCATTGGATACACAAACATCCTATGAAGTAATGGAGCTGTTTAAAGACGTAAACCGACAAGGTATGACCGTCATTATTGTAACCCACGAACATGACATTGCAGAGCAAACAGACAGAGTTATCCGACTCAAAGACGGACTTATTCTCAGTGATGGTAAAGCACATGAAATGAGTACCCACGAACCTGCTATTGCGATCGAAACCGCTATTAAATAATCTGTACCCAGCTACAGGGCTTCACAAACCCTGTAGCCTTCCTATCACAAACACTACATCTATGAAACCGACACTCTTTCTCTTCACATTTGCATTTTTTCTCTTATCAGCCTCATTTGTTCAGGCACAAAGTCCTGCCTTACAAAAAAACACACAATGGCTGGAGAAAATGCTGAATACATTAGTAAAAGAAGACAACAAAAAATCGGGTGAAAAAGAAACCAAGCCTGATTTTAAATTTACCAATTGCCAGATGGCAATGAATGTGGTAACTGATAACAAAGAAGATAACTTTTCAATGGGATTTCATCTCAACTGGTTGTTAAAAGACGTCACTAAGGTAAGTTACAAAAAAGAAAAAGATGGTAACTACACCTTGATGCTCAATGTCCCTCCAGACAAAATGAAGATGGATATGGGCTTTGGCAATGACAATTCTATTTCAGGTTCTTTCAACATGAAAGACGAAAAAGGTAATAAAAAAGACGACGACAATACTTCCTTGAGTTTGTCTACCAAAGACGAAAAACTGGTGCAGGAAATGGTGCGTAAATTCGAAGAATCTATCAAACTCTGTAAAGGCTCCTGATAGATTAATCTACATTCTTCAATCTACTACTCTTCAAAATAAAATCTAAAAATCTCTTTCCTTCATAAGAGTCAGAGGGAGGTATTCTATGTTTGATTTAGATAAATGGCAGGAAATTCTCGCGACTATGAGCAAGAATAAACTGCGTACGATATTGACGGCATTTGGTGTGTTCTGGGGGATATTTATGCTGGTGGTGTTGCTGGGTGCCGGCAATGGGATGCAGCATGGCATTGAACGTGAATTTGCTGATGAAGCCAAAAACAGTCTTTGGATCTGGGGTGGCAAAACATCCCTTCCATATAAAGGAATGAAGCCAGGTCGTGAGGTAATATTCACCAATGATGACGCTCAATCTATCAATTATCAGGTTGATGGAGTTGAAAAACTAGCCCCTCGAACATTTTTCTGGGGTGAATACACAATCAGTTACAAAGATAAAAATGGTTCCTATCAGATACATGGGGTAAATCGCGATTATCTGGATATCAATGGTTCAAAAATCGCAGCAGGCCGCAACCTCAATCCCTTGGACATGAAAGAACGTCGTAAGGTGATGGTGATTGGCAAACGGGTAAAAGAAGTATTATTTGGAGCAGATGTACCGCTGGACGAAGTAATAGGAAAATATGTCAAAGTGATGGTACTAAAAGAGAAGAAAAAAGAAGAAACAACTACTACCACAACCAATACTGCTAATACCCAAAAAACAGATTCCAATAGAGTTGCAGGCATTTATTTTCAGGTTGTGGGTGTCTTTACTAATAAAGCCGAGCAAGGTCGACTGGAAGAACGTTCGGTTATGCCGATTACCACATTGCAAAGTACCTTTAACTTATATAATCGTGTACATACCATGGCCCTTACTACTGAAAAAGGCGTTCGGGTAAGCGAAGTACAGGGAAAGGTGAGGCAATTACTTGCTGGTAAACATCAGTTTGATGTTAAGGATGAAGAAGCAGTCAACCTTAACAACAACGAAGAAAACTTTGAACGATTCATGGGCTTGTTTGATGGCATCGCAGCTTTTGTCTGGTTTATCAGCATGTGTACCCTGATTGCAGGTATTGTGGGAGTTAGCAATATCATGCTTATTATTATCAAAGAGCGAACAAAAGAGATCGGAATTCGAAAAGCAATAGGTGCTACACCCTTTTCTATTGTGAGTCTAGTAATTCAGGAATCAATTATTATCACTTCTGTAGCTGGTTATCTTGGATTCCTGGCAGGTGTTGGAATGCTTGAACTAATAGGTTATTTTATTACACAAGCAAAAAATGAGATTCGTTATTTCACCTATCCGGTAGTCAATCTCAATCTGATTTTTATTGCAATTGGTGTATTGGTAGTTGCAGGTGCATTAGCAGGATTATTTCCTGCCATGAAGGCAGCGAACATTAAACCAATTGAAGCTTTACGAGCAGATTAGTAGTATCTTTCCTACCCTTACCCTTCTATTCAGAAATAAAATGATAAACGTGTATTTACCAGCGTTAACTCGTTCCCAATATAGGAATGAACAGAAAGGAGCTGGCTATGTTTGATATTGATAAATGGCAGGAAATTTATTCTACCATCCGCAAAAATAAACTTCGCACTATTCTCACCGGACTGGGTGTTGCCTGGGGTATTGGTATGCTGGTAATTCTGCTTGGAAGTGGTCGTGGATTTGAAAATGGCATAGAAGGGCAATTTGATGTAGCCAAAAATGCCATTTTTGTTTGGGGTCAACGCACTAGTATGGCCTACAAAGGCCTTCAACCAGGCAGATTTGTTCAGTTTAACAATGACGATGTAGATGCTATTCGCAACAATATTCCTGAACTGGCAGTTGTAGCACCCCGACTGAATCTGGGAGGTAGCTTTGCTGTAGTGTATGAGCAAAAAAGTGCTTCGTATGAGGTATATGGCGACTATCCGGACTTCTTTAAGGTACGTCCTTACAGTATGATTCAGGGACGATACATCAATGAAAAAGATATCCAGGATAGACGTAAAGTAGCCGTGATTGGTACAACAGTACGGGATGTTTTATTTGGGAAAGACGAAAATCCAGTAGGCAAGTATATAAAGATCAGAGGTATTCCCTTTCTTGTAATTGGCGTCTATACCATGCGAAGTACACAGGCAGAAGAAGTAATGCAGGCATCCAAAGAGATATTTGTGTGTAATACTGCTTTGCAGCAAACATTTAATCTGGTTAATAAAATTGGTTGGTTTGCTTTTGTTCCCAAACAAGGTGTTCCTGCAGCAGGTGTAGAACAAAAAATTAAGAGACTTCTGGCTAGCAGGCATCGTATACATCCGGATGATATTCGGGCAATCGGATCAGCTAATGTCGAGGAAGAATATATGCAGGTTCAGGGGTTGTTTATGATTATTCGTTCATTCAGCTGGTTTGTAAGTATATTCACCATCATTGCTGGTGTCATTGGAGTAGGTAATATTATGTTGATAGTCGTCAAAGAACGCACTAAAGAGATTGGTATCCGAAAAGCATTGGGAGCTACTCCATGGTCTATCATTAGTATGATTTTACAGGAAACAATAGTAATTACCACTGTTGCCGGATATATGGGCTTACTAGCCAGTACGGGTATTATTGCAGGTATTAACTACCTTCTTAAAAAGAATAATGCGGAAGGAGGATTTTTTGCTAATCCGGAAGTTGATCTTACTATGGCACTTACAGCTACAGCTGTTCTGATCATAGGCGGTGCCCTGATTGGTATGGTACCAGCTACCAAAGCTGCTGCGGTAGATCCTGTGGTTGCGTTACGTGATGAATAAGCAACCATTTAAAATCAGGTCTTCCAGGGTAAAGGCCTGATTTTAGATAGATCATTGACCCATTCAACCACTCATCAATTAATCATTTCGACAACCCATTTCATTGATAACTTTGACAAGCCATTAACTATTTTCAGTGACTATGAAACGCATCATTTACAGTATCTTAGGTTTAATAGTGGTAGGTGGATCTGTCTGGCTGGGAATTTATTTTTATAATAAATCCAAGACCACTCCCACAGTCTATAAAACAGAAAAACCGTTTGTAACCAGCATTACGAAGAAAACAATAGCAACAGGTTCTATCGTACCTCTGAAAGAAGTAAACATAAAGCCACAGGTTTCAGGTATCGTAGAGGAATTATTTGTAGAGGCAGGACAAACTGTTAAATCTGGCCAGCCTATTGCCAAGATTAAGATTGTTCCTAACCTTGCCAATATTAACCAGGCTGAAAATACACTCGAACAAGCTAAAATTCAGTTGAATGAAGCTAAAAAAGAGTTTGACAGATTTCAGCAGCTATATGATCAGAAAGTAGTAGCCGAACAGGAGTACCGCCGTTATCTGTCGGACTACAATCTGAAAAAGCAGGCAGTGGATGCAGCGGAGAACCAGTTACATATTCTGAAAAGTGGAAGTTCACTGCGCAAAAGTGAAATTTCCAATATTATCTATTCAACAATTAGCGGTATGTTGTTGGATGTACCTGTGAAAGTGGGTACTTCTGTAATTGAACGCAATAACTTCAATGAAGGTACTACCATTGCCACTGTAGCGGACATGAAAAGTCTGATTTTTGAAGGAGAAGTAGACGAAGCCGAAGTAGCTAAGCTTAAAGAAGGCATGGAGCTCGCGATGACAATTGGTGCTATTGAAGATAAAAAATACCAGGCTAACCTGTATTATATCTCCCCCAAAGGCGTTACCAAAGAAGGAGCTATTAAGTTTCAGATAAAAGCACGGGTCGTATTACCTGAAAACGAATTCATTCGCGCAGGCTATAGTGCCAATGCGGATATTGTTCTGGACAAAAAAGATCAGGTGCTGGCAATCAAAGAAAGTCTGTTACAATTCAAGAAAGACAGTGTGTTTGTAGAGGTAGAAACAGCTCCTCAGAAATTCGAAAAACGCATTGTTAAAACAGGCATTTCAGATGGAATAAATATAGAGGTAGTATCCGGCGTGAAGAAAGAAGATAAAATCAAAGTAAGCGAAACTGCTGCTAGTAACGGATAATAATATATAAAACCTTATTTTTCAGGTGTACGGAAACGGACAATTACGTTCAGATTCGTACACCTGTTTTTATTTATAGTATCCTTTACAGAGAAAATACGTACGTTTTTCATTTTGGCATATGGATTGGCATTATCAAAGTAGAGATGAGTGCACTTTCAACTTCCAAACCTATGCTCAAAAACTATATCGTCATTGGCCTACGCAATATATTCCGCAGTAAAGGCTATACTACTATCAATATAGTGGGATTAGCTGTCGGCATTGCTGCATGTCTGTTAATTTTTACCATTGTACAGTTTGAAGTAAGCTATGATACATTCCACAAAAACTTCCACCGGATCTACCGACTGGCAACAGATCAAAAATATCCAAGTGGCGATATAGGACGTAATCCGGGCGCTCCTACCCCAGCACCTGATGCTTTACGATTGGATATGCCTCAAATCGAAAAAATAGCTTCTATAAACAGTATCTATGGAAGTCAGATCACACTGCTCGGCAATCAGCCAGAAGATAATCTTTCCCAAAAGAAATTTATAGAAGATATCGGAGTCGTTTTTATAGAACCTGCCTTTTTTGACATTTTTGACTCACAATGGCTTATAGGCAATGCTTACACAAGCTTAAAGGATCCAAACACAGTGGTTCTTACCCGTACCCAGGCTGAAAAGTATTTTACCAGATGGCAGGAGGCACCAGGTCGGTACCTGAAACTAGATAATTCTTTGACGCTAAAAGTAACAGGTGTTCTGGAGGATGCCCCTCAAAATTCAGACTTTCCCTTCAAAGTACTTGTTTCTTACGAAACATTCAAAAGCTCTCCTGTTCACGGATATACAAAAGATAACTGGGGTAGCACCAGCAGCAGTCACCAAGTATTTCTTCTGCTTCCTGAAAAATATTCAGCCACCAATCTGGAGAAAGCCTTACAGAAATTTAGTGATAAACACTATTCTAATACAGGCAATGCAAAAACAATTCACAGATTATTACCACTGAGTGAAAACCATTTTGATACCCAGTATGAAAATCTGGGTGATCATATGACCAGCAAAAGCACATTACTTACACTCTCGTTTATTGGTATTTTGATTCTGGTAATGGCTTGTATCAACTTTATCAATCTGGCAACAGCTCAGGCTGTAAACAGATCCAAAGAGGTTGGAATACGCAAAGTATTGGGAAGTAACAGATTGCAACTGATCGGACAGTTTCTGGGAGAAACGACTCTTATTGTCGTATTTGCAATGGTGATGGCAATTATTCTGGCGCGTCTGGCACTTCCGTTTCTACGTGAAATATCTAATGTACCAGAAAATATACCTTTCCTTCAGAATCCTATCATTATTGCGTTTATCATTCTGGTAACCATTATTGTTAGCTTGTTGTCTGGTATTTACCCAGCTATTATTTTATCTGGTTTTGAGCCATCTCAAGCACTAAAAAATAAAATTACCACCCGTAACATTGGTGGCATTCCATTACGAAGAGGATTGGTTGTACTTCAGTTTTCCATCTCTCAGGTTCTGATCATTGGTACCCTGATAGCCATTACTCAAATGAATTTTATCAGGGATCTGGATCTCGGTTTCAACAAAGAAGCTGTCTATGTTGTTAATATCAACCCGGATGATAGCCTGAATCGGACTCACTTTGAAGGATTTAAAAGAGAACTGCTTCAAAATCCATCTGTAGTATCAGTCAGTCTTGCCAATGATCCCCCCTCATCCAGTAACAACTGGGGACGTAACTTTTCCTACAACAATTCGGCAACTGATGCCGATTTCAATACATTCGTTAAATATGCTGACTACGATTACTTCAAAACCTATGGGCTCAAGTTTGTAGCTGGAAAAGGATACTCTGAAAGTGATACAGCAAAAGAAATCGTAGTAAATGAAACATTGCTCCGAAAACTAGGAGTAAAAGACCCTCAGGAAGCCATTGGCAGAACCTTACGTATGGGTCGGGAATCCTGGAAACCTATTGTAGGAGTTGTAAAAGATTTTAAAGCCAACTCAGCCAGAGACGAGATGAAACCTATGGTTATCATAGCTTCCAAACGAAACTTCTATACAGCCGGTGTTAAGATACATCCAAATCACCTGCATCAGACAGTTGATCAGATAAAAGCTACATGGGAGAAGAACTTTGGTGCGTATGTGTTTCAGGGACATTTCTTTGATGAAACTATTGAACACTACTATCATCAGGAAAATCAATTGGCTCTTTCCTATAAAATTTTTGCTACACTAGCCATTTTTATTTCCTGTCTGGGATTATATGGACTTGTCTCATTCCTCGCAGTTCAGAAAACAAAAGAAATCGGTATCCGAAAAGTGCTGGGAGCTTCAATAGTTAATATCATTGGATTATTATCTAAAGAATTTATCATTCTAATCGCCATTGCCTTTGCCCTTGCTATTCCTGTTGCTTATTATCTGATGAGCAACTGGTTAGAAAATTTTGTATATCGTATTTCAATGGGTGTTGGAGCTTTTGTGATTGCCATCATGATTACGCTGTTAATTGCATGGATTACACTCAGCTATCGTGCAGCCAAAGCTGCCCTCGTTAATCCGATAAAAAGCCTTCGATCTGAATAAGGGCTGATTAACATCCAGAGCAAGCCTATATATAAAATAACTTAAGTCCAATAAAAGTGCAGTATACTCACTGCACTTTTACTGAACAAAACAGAATGAATTCTTCCAGACTAAATACTCTCCACACATGGCACATATAGCGATTCCGATCCCTTCCACTCCAGGTAAACAAGAGATTGAAATAGAAGTAAGCATCAATGGTCAAAAACAACAACTTCATTATCGGATAGAGTTATTCTATTGGGATGAGTGTGATGTACCTGTTATAGACAGGGCAGAATGTATTCGGCATATGTTGCAGCAGTATGATCAGGACTGGACACTCTATTATATAGGATCACCTACTCAGAAATTTGTACCTATCACTTTTGTAAAACGGGATGATTTGCACATTCAGCAAAAGCTCATGACAGGAAAATAGCGCCTGCCACACTAAGTCTTTGGGATACTATGATATGAGTAGTAAACCTCATTCATTTACATTGTCAGTATTCTACATTTTAGAATTTCCCATATACTACAACTTATCAACCTATGATCAAGAACTATCTTACCATTGCATTCCGAAATCTATCCAGACACAAAGCATTTTCATTTATAAATGTTATTGGCTTGTCCATAGGTATTGCAGCCTGTCTGCTGATATTGCAATATGTTGATTTTGAGTTAAGCTATGATAACTTTCATACCAAAGGAGATCGTATCTATCGCATCAAGCAAGATCGTTACAATGAAGGAAAACTTTCTACAGAATGGGCCGCCGGAGCCTTTGCAGCAGCCAACTCCTTTAAGGATGCATTCAGTGAAATAGAAGATTATGTAAAGCTGGTCAGAACAGGGACTAAAATTGTAAACAGAGATGGAAATATCATTAAAATTGAAAGAGTATACTTTGCCAGTAAGTCTTTTTTTACACTTTTCTCTTACCCATTATTAACCGGTAATGCAAAGACAGCCTTACAAGAACCCAATACAGCTGTCATTTCAGAGTCTCTTGCTCAAAAATTATTCGGTACAACCAATCCTATGGGTAAGGATCTTAGATTGAATCAGGATCGTCTCTTTAAAATTACAGGAGTTTTTAAAGATCTTCCGGATAATACCCACCTGAAAGCAGATATGTTGCTTTCGTATGAAACATTTATCAATCAGATTAAACCTAATACTCCCGAAACAGCTTGGCAATGGGACGGTTGTCTCAGTTACCTGTTACTGAAACCAGGAACGGATCCCAAAGCCTTAGAAAAAAAGTTTCCGGGTGTAGTAGACAAACTGGCAGGAGAAGATCATAAAAAATACAATTCAGCGGCAATCTATCTGCTTCAGCCGTTAAAAGACATCCACCTCTATTCTCACTATATGATGGAAGCAGAGGCCAATGGAGATGGGACTACAGTATATCTACTATTGGGTATCGCCTTTTTTATAGTTGTGATTGCATGGGTCAATTATATCAATCTGGCAACTGCCAGAGCGATAAATCGGGCAAAAGAAGTCGGTGTACGCAAATCTGTGGGATCACAACGATCTCAATTGGTTACACAATTTCTTTTTGAATCGGCATTATTAAATGGTTTGGCTGTTATACTGGCACTAGGACTGGTTGTTCTGGTACTACCTTTATTTAATGCATTATCCGGTCAACATCTGAGTATTTCATTGCTTATCAGCGGTACATTCTGGCTCTCTCTATTGATATTGTTAGTTGTAGGTACATTCTTCTCTGGCCTTTACCCTGCTTTTGTGCTTTCAGCATTTAAACCTGTTGCCGTTCTTAAAGGCCGCATGGTTACTACCCGGCAGGGAATTGCCTTACGAAAAGGCCTGGTTGTGTTTCAATTTGCAGCTTCTCTGTTTTTGCTGGTAGGTACCGCTACCGTATTCCGGCAAATTCAGTTTATGCGGGAGCAGAAACTAGGTATGAACATTGATCAGACCTTGGTTATCAATCCTCCTATCATTGGTACAGACTCCACGTATATGCGTAAGCTGGAAGCCTTTAAGAATAAGTTATTACGTCAGTCCACTATCAAGAGCATAACGGCATCTACTACCATTCCAGGTCAACCAGTAGACTGGAATGCAGGTGGAATAAAGTTGCATGGTGCAGATGAAAAACAAGGTAAACAATATCGGGTCATTGGAGTGGATTATGATTATCTGAAAACCTATGATCTGAAAATAGTAGCAGGTCGTAACTTTGCCAAAGACTTCGGTACAGATCCCAAAGCGGTTATGCTCAACAAAATGGGTATCCAGCAGCTAGGTTTTACAGATCCTAAACAAGCAATTGGGAATCAGATCGACTTTTGGGGAGAGGTATATACCATTGTAGGTATAGTAGACAATTTCCATCAGCAATCTTTGCGCGAAACCTATGAACCGCTTGTAATACGCCTTATACCGGATGTACGTGGATACTTCTCTATCAAGTTGGAGGCTAATCAGATCAATGCGTCTATTGCCTCTATCCAAAGCAGCTGGAAACAATTTTTCCCAGGTAATCCGTTTGAGTATTTTTTCTTGAATGAACATTTCAATGAACAATACAAGGCTGATCAGCGGTTTGGACAGGTATTTGGATTTTTCACCTCTCTGGCTATACTGGTTGCCTGTCTGGGATTGTTTGGACTAGCCATGTTTACAACAGTCCAACGTACTAAAGAGATAGGTATACGAAAAGTACTGGGAGCATCCATTCCTGAAATACTCCAACTTTTATATAAGGAATTTGCCATATTAATTCTGATCGCCTTTGTTGTCTCTGTTCCTTTTATCTGGTATACGACCAACCGCTGGCTGGAAACATATGCATTCCGAACAGACTTGTCCTGGTGGATAGTTGTTGGAGCAGGTATTACCACATTACTGATTGCTTTGTTAACTGTCAGTTTTCAGGCAATCAAAGCAGCTTTAGCGAATCCTGTTACTTCGTTACGTACAGAATAATTGTCAGGCATGGTCTTACAGAATAGACCATGCTTTTTTTTAGTACTTCATACAACATTGACTCTCTTTTCCTATGATTCGCAACTATTTCAAAATAGCGCTACGTAATCTGCAACGAAATCGTACCTATACAGTCATCAATGTGCTGGGGCTGGCACTTGGTATTTGTTGTAGTCTGCTAATCTTTACATTGATTTACTACCATCTGCAATTTGATACATTTCACAAAAACCCAAACCGGATTTATCGTATTGTGACAGAGTTCAACTCAGATGGTCCAGACTTTACACCAGGTGTTCCTAATCCACTGGGGAAAGCATTTCGGAATGATGTTGCCCTTGCAGATAAAGTTGCCCGGGTACTTACATTTGATGAACAACTGATTACCTTACGCGACAACAATCAAATCAAAAAATTTACAGAGTCCGAAGGTATTTCATTTGTAGAACCGGAATATTTTGACATTATGAATTTCCCTCTGGTTCAGGGCAATGCCAAACAAGCATTACAAAATGTGTACAGTGTTTTATTAACTGAGCGACTAGCTAAGAAATATTTTTCAGAGGATAATCCCATTGGAAAAACCATTCGTTTGGATAACCGGACAGAGTGCAAAATCACAGGTATATTAAAAGATCTACCCAAAAACACAGATCGTAAGACGGAGATTTATATCTCATATGAAACTGTGAAAAAACACTTTGATGGGATGATAAAAAGAGAGGATCGGTGGGGGTCAACGTATAGTGGTATGCAATGTTTTATACGATTAAATCCCAATACATCTCCAGAAGCAGTTTCCAAAGTATTTCCAGCTTTTATTCAAAAGTACCATAGCAAGAAAGATGCAAAGATTGTTCAGTATCACCTGCAACCACTGGCAGATATTCATTTTGATAGTAAGTATGATGGTAAAGTTGAAAAGAAATACTTATGGGCAATTGGTTGTATTGGTGTATTTCTGATCATCACTGCCTGTGTCAATTTTGTAAATCTGGCAACGGCTCAGGCACTGAAACGCTCTAAAGAAATTGGAATCCGTAAAGTACTGGGAAGTGTACGAACTCAACTCTTCTGGCAGTTTATTGCAGAGACAGGGTTTGTAACTGTTCTTGCATTTTTGGTTGCTTACCTGATGGCACTGCTTGCACTACCTTCTGTCAATGACTGGTTTGGCACTCAACTTACTCTAAATCTTGTCGAAAATCCGCAACTACTTATATTCATTCCATTACTTGCAATTACTGTCGTATTTTTATCAGGTTCATATCCTGGACTTATTCTATCTGGTTTTCAACCTATTCTAGCTCTGAAAGGAAAATTAACACAACAACAGATTGGTGGATTTTCACTGAGACGCACATTGGTGGTAGCCCAATTTACCATTTCCCAAATGCTCATCATTGGAACTATTGTAGTTGCCAGTCAAATGCTTTATTTTAAACAAACCAATCTGGGTTTTAGCAAAGATGCCATAGTCATGCTTCCGATTCCGTCAGAAGATGTAGTGAAGATGAATTCGTTGCGAAATCGGCTAAGCCAGATAGCAGGTATCCAAAATGCCTCTTTATGTTTTGAAGCACCTGCCTCTGAAAACAATAACGAAACAGATTTTAACTACGACAATCGTCCTGAAGCAGAGCATGTAAGTGTATATACAAGACCTGCAGATAGCCAGTATTTGTCTACATTCAATATAAAGTTGGTAGCAGGACGCAATATTTATCCAAGTGATACTACCCGTGAATACCTGGTCAATGAGACCTTTATAAAAAGGCTAAATCTTAAATCACCTCAGGAAGCCATCGGAAAAAATCTGGAATTATGGGGAAAGACAGCACATATTGTAGGTGTAGTCAAAGATTTTCACAATCTCTCCTTTCACGAAGATATTAAGCCAATCTGCATTATGTCTTCTGCAACTAACTATAACAATTGTGCTGTTAAAATAAATGTTGCCCAAACTAAAACCTTGTTGCCTGAAATTGAAAAAATATGGAATGCAACCTATCCCGACTTTCTCTATCAATACGAGTTTCTGGATGAACGTATCGGCAATTTTTACAAACAGGAAGACACATTGTTTAATCTGATTCAGGTATTTGCAGGTATTGCTATTTTTATCAGTGGGTTAGGATTATACGGCTTGGTTTCGTTTATGGCAGTTCAGAAAACAAAAGAAATTGGTATTCGAAAAGTATTGGGAGCCAGCAGTCAACAGATACTGGGACTTTTCGGGAAAGAATTTGTCAGACTGGTAGTGATAGCTTTTGTAATTTCAGCACCCATTGCCTGGTGGATAATGAATAACTGGTTGCAAGACTTCAAATATAAAATCACCATTGGACCAGGAATATTTGTAATCGCCATTGTTTGTACTCTATTCATTGCTCTTATTACTGTTGGCTATCAGTCAATGAAAGCCGCATTTGACAACCCAATTAATTCATTGCGATCTGAATAACCTGTTTTGTGAAAAACATCCTCTATCAATTGCCAACAATGGAAAGAGATTAGGTTCTTATCAACAACCCTTCAACTACTTTTGCTTATGCTACATAGCTACTTTACCATTGCATTTCGGAGTCTTTGGAAAAACAAAGTATTTTCTCTGATCAATATTTCAGGTTTATCACTGGGTATAGCTACTTTTTTATTGATTCTCGAATACATAAGCTTTGAGCAGAGTTTTAATTCATTCCATACTAAGCTACCTCGGTTGTACAGAGCATTGTATGAATCAAGTAGCACAGGGAAGACAGAAACATGGGATTTTTTGCCACCAGGACTTGCTCCTATTTCAAAAGATCGAATCAGCGACATACAGGCTTATTGCAGGATCGCTAATAATGGCATGGGAACTGGTATTGTCACCTATTCAGCTAATGACAAAAACACATCTCCGAAATCATTCAGAGAAGAAGATGTATTGTATGCAGATGGTACTTATTTTGAGCTATTTACTTTTCCGATAGTACAAGGTACTTCAAAATCATTAAATCAACCAAATACGGTAGCTATTTCAGAATCCTACTCCCTTAAATACTTTGGAAAAGAATCTGCAATTGGAAAAATATTGACACTGAATAATCAGTTTGGCAAACACAACTATACAGTGAGCATTGTCTTTAAAGATATTCCGACCAATTCTGATCTACAATCCAATATAGTACTATCGTTGCAGACATTGGGCAATCCTGCTAATCTGAACGGAAATGATTGGGCCAAACCGAATGGATTGAGTAGTCAATGTATGAGTATATTCTATCTATTGCAGGAAGATGCAGACTATAAAAAAGTTGAACAAAAAATAAATGCTCTTAATAAGCAATTACGACCTACTGATCAGGAAATACTTCGCCTGCAACCAGCAGAAAATATTCATCTGGCACAATCACTTAATGACTACTACATTACTACAGGGAACCTGGGTTTTATCTATCTTTTGGGAGGCATTGCTATACTTATTCTATTTATAGCCTGGTTCAATTATATAAACCTCTCCACAGCAGGATCTCTGAAACGAGCTAAAGAAGTAGGAGTACGAAAAGTAATGGGGGCTAGCCGCTCTCAACTCATACAGCAATTTTTAGGAGAATCTATCTTACTGAATATAAGCGGATTTCTTTTAGCTCTGCTGCTGGTAGTAATATTGCAGGATGTATTTAATACAATTATAGGAAAGCCGTTATCACTACATACTATTCAGGAAGGATGGCTCTGGATACTTGGAATTACGTTACTTGTTACAGGTTCTCTTTTTTCAGGAGCTTACACAGCTTTTGTACTATCCTCTTTTCAACCCTTACAAACTCTAAAAGGTATATTTAGTAAGTCAGGTAAAGGTTTATTCATACGTAAGTCGCTGGTAGTGTTTCAGTTTAGTATCTCGATTGGTCTGATTGCTTCTACTATCATTTTGTTTGGGCAACTACAATACATGCAGAATACTCAACTGGGTATGAATCTGGAGCAATTACTTGCTTTCAAGGTAGAAGATGTAGAAAGGGATGGAACATTCAAACAAACTACATCCGTTTTTTTAAACCAATTAGCTCAACTACCTTATGTAAAAAACTACAGTAATCCGGGTTGTATGCCAGGAAACTGGTACAATTATAATGCAAATGGTATTACGCGACTCAATCCCCGGCCACTTGATGAAAAAAAGTCCTACTCTATCGCTATTGTAGATGAGCACTTCATCGAAACATTTGGTATACAGTTAGTGAAAGGCGAAAATTTCACTGCAGAACAGTGTGAAAAGAAATGGGATGATGTAGATAAAATTATAGTTAATGAGAAAGCAGCCCTTGAATTGGGATTTTTATCTGCCACAGAGGCCGTAGGCAAAAAAATAAAATGGGGAGAAAACAAACAATACGAAATTATTGGCCTGATCAAAGACTATCACCACAAATCGTTACAAACTCCAATTGATCCGGTTATCTTCTATCCCCGACATAATGGAAAATATTTTGTAGTTCGTCTTACAACGCCTCAAATTCAGTCTAAAGTAGCAGAACTGGAAAAAATCTATAAGGATAACTTCAGTGGTAATCCATTTGAATACTTCTTTGTGGATGAAAATTATAACAAACAATACCAGACTGAACAGCAATACACACAGTTATTCACCCTGGCATCTTTTCTGGCTATTTTCATAGCCTGTCTGGGCTTATTTGGACTAGCAACATTTACTTCAGAACAACGCACCAAAGAAATAGGCATTCGAAAAGTACTAGGAGCATCCATTCAACAAATCCTGACTCTGTTATCAAAGGACTTTGTCAGATTGCTACTCATAGCATTTGTTATTACCACACCTATTATCTGGTATGTTGCCAATGATTGGCTACAAAATTTTGCCTATCGTATCCATGTATCCTGGTGGATTTTTGCATTGGCAGGAATTATTGCGTTTTCCATTGCCATTCTAACAATCAGTTTCCAATCAATAAAAGCTGCGTTGCAAAACCCAGTAAAAGCATTACGATCTGAATAATTTCGGCAATACATTTTAGTAGAATTATTTTTCAAGTTTTACCATTTACCATTATGTTAAAGAACTATCTTAAAACAACCTGGCGAAACCTGATTCGCCATAAGCTATTTTCAACCATCAACATAGCAGGCTTGGGGATCGGATTTGCAGCAGTATGGTTAATGGTATTATTTGTGGCAGATGAATTAAGTTTTGATCAGTATCATACCAAAGCTGATCGGATTTATCGTGTAGTGCATTATGCACAATGGCCAGGAGGAAATCTGAAACTGGCTCCTACCTCTGCACCCTTTGCTGAAGCATTGAAACGGGAATATCCCGAAATTGCACAAACCGTTCGTATTGTGCCAGAGGGAGGAGGAATCATACATCTGGGCGAAAAACAACTGGAAGTAAATGATATTTATTTTGCAGATCCTTCGGTTTTTGACATTTTTAGTATTTCATTTCTTTATGGAAATCCGAAAACAGCTCTGACACATGATAAATCCATCGTGATTACCAGAAGCCTGGCCGAGAAACTGTTTGGCGATGCATCCAAAGCATTAAATCAACCTATACAATTTTCCAACAACTTTGAGAATCTGGTCACTGGAGTCATAGAAGACATCCCGACCAATTCACATCTTCAATTCAGTGCACTTCGTTCCTTATCAGCAAACTGGACAGATGGCTGGCAAAACTTCAGTCTATATACCTATATTTTGCTGAAACCGAATACGAACGTACAAACACTGGAATCCAAGTTACCAGGGTTTTATCCAAAATATCTGAAAGGTGAAATGGGAACATTGGATTACCGAATGGAACTGCAGCCACTTACATCTATTCATCTTCACTCCCATCTGGACTATGAAGCTGGCCCCAATGGAGATATAACAACTATCTACATCTTTATTCTGGTGACAGTACTAATCCTTGTAATTGCTTGTATCAATTATATCAACTTATATACAGCCAGATCTTCTACAAGAGTTCGGGAAGTAGGTGTAAGGAAAGCGATAGGCTCTCCCCGTGCTCAGTTGGTACAACAGTTTTTATTAGAATCGAATCTGTTTACAGGTATTGCTGCTATCATTGGTTTTGTACTGGCAAACATCGCTCTTCCCTATTTTAATCAGCTAGCAGATAAAACACTGATTCTCTCTCAGTTTGGAGTAGCAACTACCATCGGTATTTTTATCTTATTTTCACTGTTGGTAGGTGTAGTAAGTGGCATTTATCCAGCATTACTACTTTCTAACTTTCATCCGGTTTCAGCACTCAAGAACCAAGTTTCAAAAATTGGAAAAGGAAGCAGTCTCAGAAAAACACTGGTCGTATTTCAGTTTACAACCACTGTTATCATGATTGTAGGTTCCTTGGTAATTTATCTGCAATTACAGTATACATCTACAAAAAACCTTGGATTTAATAAGGATCAGGTAACTACGTTTCATATTGATAATGAAGAAGTTCGCACACAGGTTAGTGCACTGAAACAACAACTTCAGCAAAGCCCTTTAATAGAATCTGTAGCCTCTGCCAGTAACCCCATTGGCAATAATAACATTGGAACCAATGGACTATTTTTCGAACAAAACGGAGAGATGCCTACAAGCACTCAAGTTGTACAAAAATTTCTGGTAGATAGCGACTTTCTTACTACCCTAGAAATCAAACTCCTGAAAGGAAGAAACTTTTCACCAGACATTATCAGCGACCGGATGGAAGCCGTTCTGGTCAATGAGGCACTGGTCAAAAAAATGGGATGGCAGGAGCCTATAGGTAAACGAGTGAAATACTTTATAGATAATCAAGGGAACACACAGGATGCAAAAGTAATCGGAGTTGTCAAAGATTTTCACATTTACTCTCTCCAGCATAAAATTGAGCCTTTGGTACTTCAAATGCCTCCTCCATCAGAAAGAGACAATATTTATCTGCGCATTCAGCCAGACAAAACGCAGCAGGCGCTGGCATTTATAGAGAAGACCTTTCATGCCTTTGATCCATCAGCCCGTTTGAACTTTCATTTTCTGGATGATAACTTTTCCAAACAATACCAGACTGAACAAAAACAAGGAGAGGTATTATTTGTCTTTACCATACTCTCTATCCTGATAGCCTGTCTGGGCCTGTTAGGATTAGCAGCCTTTACGGCCGAACAACGAATCAAAGAGATCGGTATACGGAAAGTACTTGGAGCGTCTGTTTTAAGTATTGTAACATTATTATCTACTGATTTCCTAAAGTTGGTTGTCATTGCCATTGTAATTGCTACACCCATTGCCTGGTATGCAATTCAACAATGGCTGCAAAATTTTGCCTATCACTTTGCTGTATCAGGCTGGCTTTTCCTTATCTCAGGATTTGTCGTCATATCCATTGCCTTACTAACAGTAAGCATTCTGGCCATTAAGGCTGCAAGAGAGAATCCGGTTAAATCACTCCGATCTGAATAAGTAAATTCTACTCACCAAACTAAAGTATTTAAAACCATACACTATGTTCTCTAACTACTTTAAAATAGCTTTTCGCAGTCTAATCAAGCAAAAAACCTATACCCTTGTTAATATAACAGGACTGGCGATTGGGCTTAGTGCTTGTTTGATCATTTACCTGATGGTAAGTTTTGAGCTTAGCTTTGATACCTTTCATCCAGACAAAGAACGAATCTACCGGGTTGTATCTCATATCAATATTGCCAATAATGTCTACAAAAACAGTGGCATTTCAGCTCCCATTCCCTGGGCTATGCGAAGAGAATTTACTGGATTAGAAGTCGTAGCACCTTTTCATGTAAAACCCATTGATTATGTAATTGTCCCTCAATCCAATGGAAAAAACAAGGTTATAGAGGCAGATCAGAAATGGAAAAATCCCAATTCTCTGAATTGTATTCTAGCAGATGATGGTTATTTTAAACTATTTCACTATGACTGGGTAGGAGGAGATCCAACTTCTGCATTGAAGGAGCCATTCAAAGTAGTTCTGACAGAAGAAAAAGCTAGGCTATACTTTGGCACGACAGACCCTGGCAGTATCATTGGTCATTCGCTTATCTATGCAGATGATGAAGATACAGTAACAGTTACTGTATCCGGTATAATCAAGGCATGGACAGCAAACACGGATTTTCACTTCACAGATTTTATTTCATTTTCCACTATCGAAAAAACGAAATGGAATGAAAATGCAGGGCTCACTCAGTGGACCAATACCAACTCTACCTCTCAGGTGATAGTTAAACTGAGTAAAGGTACAACCACTGCACAGATTGAAAAACAATTCAGGCCATTGATGAAGAAATATGCCAGCAACTCTCCTAATAAATTTCAAAATCGTGATGCCAAAGATGAATTTATTCTTCAACCAATCTCTGATATTCATTTCAATAAAGAATATTATGGGGTTTACGTACGCTTAGCACATTTGCCAACTCTATATAGCTCACTAGGAGTAGCAGCCTTTCTGCTGATTATTGCCTGTATCAACTTTATCAACCTGGCTACGGCACAATCTGTACAACGGGCAAAGGAAATAGGTATTCGGAAAGTGTTGGGCAGCACCCGATTTAGCCTGATTATACAGTTTCTAAGCGAAACATTCCTGATCACCTTCTGTGCAATACTTTTAGCTATTATTATCACCCCCACTTTATTGTCAATCTATAAATCATTTATACCTTCTGGTGTCACACTTGACATATTTAATCCAGTAGTTTTGTTTTTTCTGGCAGGAATTATCGTTTTCACAACTTTACTCTCCGGATTTTATCCAGCATTGGTCTTATCCTCCTATCTGCCAGTATTGACATTAAAAAATATAACTACAGGAAAATCAACCCGAAAGGCTACTTTACGAAAAGTGCTTATCATCTTCCAATTTACCATTTCTCAAGTTTTTATTATTGGTACCATTGTAATGGGATCACAGATTCACTACATGGTTACCAAAGACATGGGGTTCAAGAAGGATGAAATCGTCTATTTCAGAATACCCTGGAAAGAAAATCATCGTAAAAAGGAAGTTTTTCTCTCAAAACTCAGACAAATCCCTGAAATCCAATTAATCAGTCAGAGTGAACGTCCGGTTGTTACTGCTGGCAATAATACCTCTTCACTCACCTACCACAAAGGAAATAAACATATTGAGATAAATGTTGGACGACATAATATTGATGAAAACTTTCTCAGCTTATATGGTATAAAACTGCTGGCAGGAAGAAACATCCAAACCAGTGACTCAGCCAGAGAAGTCCTGATCAATGAAAACTATGCCAAAGCCCTCGGCTTTAAAACTCCATCAGAAGCAGTCGGGGAAATTGTCAATTATGGAGAAAATAACCCATTACCCATTATAGGTGTTGTAGCAGACTTTAATGTGGAACCCCTGCATAAAACTATTCAGCCTGTATTTTTGATGAGTGAAACCAGATATGTCTCTACAATCAATATAAGACTCATTACCAAAGGAAAGCAGGCACAGGAAATCCAGCCCACTTTGACAAAAATACAAGTCATATGGCAAGAAATATATCCAGCTGAAAAATTTGAGTATATGTTCCTGGATCAGGCTATTGCAGGATTTTACGAAAGTGAGCAGAAAACAGCTACTATAATCAATACAGCAACAGGATTAGCCATCCTAATTGCTTGTATGGGTTTGTTTGGATTGATTGCCTTTACCACTCAGCAACGTGCCAAAGAAATTGGTATACGTAAAATTCTAGGAGCGTCTGTACAACAGATTATAGCCCTTTTATCCAAAGACTTTTTACTCTTGGTTTGTTCAGCCTTACTCATCGCAATACCGATTGCCTGGTATACAATGAACAAGTGGCTCGCTGACTTTGCTTATCATATTGATATTTCCTGGTGGATCTTTGTTGTAGCAGGGATTGCAGCCATTGCTATAACACTTATAACGATCAGCTATCAATCTATAAAAGCAGCACTAGCCAATCCTGTTCACAGCCTGAGAGATGAATAGAGTAAAAAGAATTTAGGATCTATCTATTGTCCCTTTCTTTCACATGTTTACAAGATATATAACTATAGCCTTTCGACTTTTTCGCAAGAAAAAAACATATACACTAATTAACCTTACGGGATTAGTGATTGGCATTACTTTATTCTTCCTGATTGCTCTCTGGGTAAAGGATGAATTTAGTTATGATCGCTTTATACCTCATGCCGATAGGACTTTCCGGATTGAAAGTACGACTCTATCCCCTGACGGTACCAGCATGGAGTTAGCTGAGACAGGATGGCCTGTAGGAAGAACACTTCAGGAAAAATATGAGGAAGTCGAAAAAGTCTGTTACATACGTTCATGGAACCCTATGATCAAACTTAAGGATGTGTATGTAAGAGAACCATCTCTATTTGCAGATGAGAAATTCTTTGATGTATTCGGTTATGATTTGAAAGTGGGTAATCCACAAACGGCACTCAAAGAACCTTATACTGTAGTTATCAGTCAGGCAATAGAAGAAAAATACTTTGGAAAAGGCAATGGATTTGGGAAATTACTGATGGTCAATGATACCATTCCTCATCGGGTAACAGGTGTCTTCAAGGAATTACCTAGCCACTCTCACCTCAAAATTGATTTGGTAGGATCTTTTTCAACTACTTGTGCTATGTTTCCGGAAGATTGCAAGTATGAGTATGCATCTGGCTGGTTTGATATCAATGTAAACACCTATGTACGGTTGAAAGCGAATGTAACCAGCAAACAATTTGAGAATAAAATTAAAAATCTGGTAGGGACTTATGGTAAGGAAGCTATCAAGAGCACAGGATTTAACACAGTTCTTCATCTTCGTCCAGTAAAGGATATCTACCTGTATTCCAGCAAAGCTTCGGCCACAGGAACAGTAGGAAATATTCAAACTGTATATGTATTTATCACAATAGGTATATTTATTCTTCTGATAGCTTGTCTGAACTTTATCAACCTGTCAACTGCGAGAGCCATAGAAAGAGCAAAAGAAGTAGGGATCAAAAAAGTATTGGGAACAGATAAAAAACAATTAATAGTGCAATTTCTGATTGAAGCAGGTTTGTTGTGTACCATAGCTACACTTTGTAGTCTTATTGTTGCCTATCTGACTTTATCACCATTCAATTACTTCACAAACAAAAATTTCACAATTAGTACCCTGCTAGCTCCTGACAATCTGATTTTACTGGTATCCATTCTGATTGTACTTATTCCCCTTACAGGGTTTTATCCAGCATGGATTCTATCCAATTATCAGCCTGTTACCATCCTGAAAGGTAGTTTTACTCATTCCAGTAAAGGCAACTTCCTTCGCAAATTCCTTGTAGTAACCCAATTTACCGTGTCAATTTGCCTTATTATCGGCACTTTGATTATCTGGCAACAGCTATCCTTCATGAAGACTCAATCACTCGGTTTTGATAAAGACAAAATAGTAGTGGTGGATATGAAAGAAGTTCAATGGACAGCACGTCATCAACAAGCAGAAACTTTCAAGAAAGAATTGAGCCAGCTAAGTAGTATTACTTCAGTAACAGGATGTCGTGCCATACCTGGCCGATCAGGATGGGATGGGCAGTTTGCCTATGGTGAAGGGTTGGCTCAAGGACAAGGCATTTTAGTAGAGCACATTCCGGTTGATTACGATTATTTAAAAACAATTGGCTTAAAACTCATTGCAGGACGTGATTTTATTCAAGACAGCAAAGCAGATTCAGTTGAGAGTTATTTAATTAATGAAACAGCCATGAAAGCTTTTGGCTGGAATACTCCCCAAAATGCACTGGATAAAAAACTAAGTGCATCAGGAATGAATGGAAAGGTAATTGGAGTGATAAAAGATTATCACCAACATGGCTTACAAGAGGCTATTCGTCCGGTAATTATGAATGTCACCCCATCCATCAATGTATTTGCTATACGTTATTCAGGAAATGATCCATATTTGGTAGTAACTCATCTCAAAAAAACCTGGCAAAAAATATTTCCAGCGTACTCACTTGATTATAAATTTCTGGATGATGACTTTCAACAACAATACCAGAAAGAAGAAAAACTTATCCAGTCATTTAGCATAGCTGCTATACTGGCAATTCTGATAGCCTGCCTGGGTTTGTTTGGATTAGCGACTTATGCAGTAGATACCCGTACAAAAGAAATTGGTATACGAAAGGTCTTAGGAGCCTCAGTCACAGATCTTGTTTCATTACTCTCCAAAGACTTTTTACTATTAGTACTTATCGCATTGGTTGTGGCAACTCCACTTGCTTTCTATGTCATGAATCTATGGTTGCAGGACTTTGCCTATCGGGTAAGTATTTCGGGTTGGGTATTTATTTTGGCAGGAATTACATCGGTACTTATTGCTATGCTTACAATCAGCTATCAATCGATAAAGGTGGCTGTGTCTAATCCAGTTAAGTCACTTCGAAATGAATGATTCAAAATCACACTAACTTTTCAGTTATGAAACTACAACTTCTATCACTATTTGTTCTGGTAGTTCTCTTAGCACTATCCGTTGGTATGACAAGTATACAACCCAATGAAACCAGCTATGTATGTTCTCCTTGTGGGTATGATTGTGATAAAGAAGAATATACTAAATCCGGAAAATGTTCTCATTGCGGAATGGATTTGGTAATGAAATCATCTGTCAATTTTCAAAATGTTACACCAGATCAATTGTGTGACATTACGACCAATAATCCCAAGGTAATTTTATTGGATGTGCGTACTCCGGAAGAATTCTCAGGCAAAGCAAAGGAGAATTTCGGTCGTCTCAAAGGAGCCATTAATATCCCAATACAAGAGTTGGATAAACGAATAGGAGAACTGAATAAATACAAAAACAGCGAAATTATAGTATACTGTTCACATAGTCATCGCAGTCCAAGAGCAAGCTATTTGCTTACTCAAAATGGTTTTAAAAATGTAAAAAACATGTCAGGTGGAATGTCTGTTTGGAATGAATTTGTAAAAAAAACTCCTTGTCGGACAAGTTTACTTGTAAAATAAATCCAACAACCTTGTACGATAAAATCCAGCTTTATCAGTATGCCACTATTTTGATCACGCCGTATCATGCTAACGAATTATCTAAAAATTGCCTTCAGAAATATCTGGAGAAACAAGTTATACGCGATAATTACTGTTCTGGGACTTTCCATTGGGATTACTTGTGTATTACTGGCAGTGCTTTATATTCAGGATGAACGTCATTTTGACAACTTCCATACCAAAAAATCTCAATTATATAGAATAACCACATCTATTATTCAGGAGAAAGGCGATCAGACACAGATAACCGGAGGCACAGGACAAGTGCAAGGCCCTGCATTCAAAACTCAAGTACCCGAAGTAAATTCCTATGTACGTGTTATGGGAGGAGACATATCTGCCGATGTTCGAGCCAATAATAAAGTACTGAAACTACACCCTTTATATGTAGACGCCAATTTCCTTGATGTTTTTACATTTAAACTCCTTCAGGGAAATCCTCAAACAGTTCTTCAAAATGCTAACTCTGTTGTTATTACAGAAGAAACTGCTCTTCGTTTTTTTAATACTACTGATATCATTGGCCAAACTCTGTATCTGGATGCCGATCCGTCTTTTCAAAAGATAGGCAAACCCTTACTGATTACAGGTGTAATACAAAATCCTCCCTATAACTCATCCTTTCAGTTTGATCTGTTGCATCCATTTCAATATATGCAGGTTTCATTTGAAGACACATCCTGGTTAAATGCCTATCTCAGTACCTTCGTTGTGCTTCACCCCAATGCAGATCTATCTACAGTCAGTCAAAAATTCAATAAGATTCATGCACGTCTCTCCCAATCTGAACTTGCCACAAACCATACCCAATACCCCAAAATACAGTATGGACTACAAAACATACTGGATATCCACCTCAACCCTCTAAACAACGGCACAGGTAATGTGGAAGGCGGTATTCTATATGGTAGCAAACCCATTTACTCCTATCTTTTCTTAGGTATCTCTACTCTCATTTTACTGATGGCAAGCAGTAATTTTGTCAATATCAGTATTGCCAACTCACTGAAGCGAGCTAAAGAAGTAGGCATTCGCAAAGTAACCGGAGGAAGTCAATATCAGATTATTTTCCAGTTTCTGGGTGAATCTATGTTATTGTCTCTAGTAGCCTTTGTAGTCTCTGCCTTATGGATACAACTAACCCTTCCTGCTTTTAATCAGCTAGCTGAAAAACATCTTGTTTTATCAGATACACTGGATAGTCAACTGTATATCTATATTGGCCTGCTTTTTCTGATTAATACTCTTCTGACAGGCTTCTATCCTGCCTTTGTCTTATCAAGATTTAAACCTGTTGAGGTATTATATAGAAAAGTAAAAAAAACAGGCAATTCATTGTTAGGAAGAACACTCATTGTCTTTCAGTTTGCATTAGCAATATTTCTGCTGATTGCCTCCATCATCTTTTATAATCAGATGGAGTACATCCAAACCAAAGACCTTGGCTACAATCCTCACCAGATTATACGTACTCATATCAATGGCAATCGAGAATACCAGACTGTACAAACTATCCTGAGGAATGAAATTGCTAAGGTTCCTCCTATTCAACAAATCTCATTTGGTGAAGAATTTAGTAGCCTGACTACCGATATTCGGGTGGGCTCGGAAATAATAAAAAGCCATTATCAGTCCATTGATGAGGCATATATTCCTATGCTTGGTATCAAAATTAAAGAAGGAAGAAACTTTGCCAATTCTTTCCTGACTGATAAAACACAAAATATAATTGTGAATGAAGCGTTTGTAAAGGCAGCCAGGCTCAAACAGCCTATTGGAACAATTTTACAAAACTTTGAACGCAGACAAGGCAGCTTAGTAATTGTGGGAGTAGTACAAAATTATCACTCTGGTTCTTTACGTGAAAAGCTCCAGCCCATGGTATTATTTATGAGCAATGAATATACTGGCGGTATTTGGTTAAAAATAGATAAACTTAAACAACAGGAAGCACTTCAGGCATTTGAGAAAATCTATAAGCAAGCCATGCCTGATGCATCATATGAATATCATTTTTTGAGCGAATTGAATGCTAAGGAATATATACAGGAACAACGCTGGCAACAAATTATAGGGATTGCGACCATCCTATCCATCCTGATTTGTTGCTCAGGCTTGTTTGGGTTAGCACACTTGTCAGCACACCAGCGGATAAAAGAGATAGGTATACGTAAAGTATTGGGAGCAAGTATATCTCATATTGTATTCCTGGTTTCATCCTCTTTCTTACAACTGGTATTGCTAGGATTTGTTATTGCAACACCGGTAGCCTGGTTTGTAATGCATCAATGGCTTCGGGATTTTGCTTATCACATCTCCATTCGAGGCTGGATGTTTTTATTGACAGGTAGTTTCATCAGTCTTATTGCCTTACTTACGGTAGGATATCAAGCTATTCGAGCTGCATTAAAAAATCCAACAGAATCATTAAAAGCCGAATAGATTATCTATTGACAGAACTTCTGAAATCCATAGGTCTCATGTGTACTAATTCGTAAAAGGTATTGCTGAATGCAGACAGGCTATTGTAGCCTGTCTGATAGGCAATTTCACTGATTCGCTTGTCGGTTTCCAGTAAATACTCCATGGCTTTTATCATCCGACACAGTTTCAGATACTGCAAAAACGAAACTGACAGTTTCTGCTGAAATAATCGGGATAAGCTTCGTACACTATACCCAAATTGGTCTGCCACAAGTGATAATGTAAGAGACTCAGAAAGATTTTTATGTATGTACTGAATGATAGGGTCCAATCGCTTACTTTCTGTAGTAGGCAACGATAATGGCAAAGGATGACGACTTACTTCGGGTAAAACAAGCTTCAATGTAATCAGAAACTGATAAGGAAAACCTTCAGGAATCAGATTCCCTGTCCATGCTTCTGTAAATAAAATCATTTCCAGTAAAAGATTTGTCACTGGATAGATGCCCAGTTTTCCAAAAAATGGGTGCTCCAAATCATTTTGATTGACAAAATAGATATTCCGATCTATCTGAGACGGGCTGGAATGATACAAACGATGTTCAACTCCTGCTGGTATCCAGGCATAATGTCGGGCAGGCAGGAAATAGGTTGCATCTTTAGTATAAAGATAAGCCATTCCTCCTTCTACGTAGCTTAATTGCCCTTTGTCATGTTTGTGTATAGGGAAATTATATTCAAGCTTCTCATGTAATACATAGATCGATTCAGGATGTTGCTCTACAGCCTGAAATAATCGTTGATAATAAGTCTCTTCCTGATTCATATCTCAAGTAAAAAGAAGCATTCAACTTATAAGTAAAATCCAATTCTACAAAAACTTACATATCTAAAGTAGCTTTCATAGTCCATCAAAGTATAATTATTCCAACATATACAAAACATATATTTGTACTATATCTTTAATTCGATGGTAAACATTTCAAAATTGGCCAGAATAAGCAAATAAATGGCAAATTAGAGAAAAAATCCATTCTTACTTTTGTGTCATAACCAATACAAAATGACACTCAGAAAAAGTATAGAGCTCAGCCTGTTAGTTGGACTGAGTATCTATTGTAACGCACCAGCCCAGGTACAGGCAAAAAGCCCAACTTATCAAGGGCTACAGCTATCACTACAAGAAATCTGGCAAAAAGCAGAATCTCAAAATAAGTCCCTTCAGATTCAACAGGTTCAACTCGAAATCAGTGAACAACATGTTAAAGATAGCAAAGCGGAACGTCTTCCGGAGATTGGAACACATGCAGAATATGCTCGTATCAGCAATATGCCCATCTATAGCAATGGGCCATTTAATACTCCAGAACATTTTCCTGTACTGCATAACTTTTATCAGATTACAGCTGAATCTTATCTGGCACTCTATCATGGCAACAAAATTAATACAGCCATTGAGACAGAAGAAATGGCACACAAACTGGCAATTGAAAAAAGAAATCAAATTGCATCTGAAACACGATTAAAGTTAGCAGCAATCTATCTGGATCTTCAACGAAGTCTAGTATTCCGAGATCTGATCAATCAACACATACATGAAGCTCAAAGCCGTCTTCAGCATATACAGGAGCTTCAAAAAAATGGAGTAGTACTCAAAAGTGATTTGTTACGGGCCGAACTCCAGTTATCCCGTCAGCAAATGACATTGACAGAGATAGAAAACAGTATTCTGCTTGCCAATCAAAAGCTGGACCTTATGATTGGTTTGCCGGATACCACTAAAATTATTCCAAGTGAAGATCTGACTACCAGTCAACCAATACAGGCTGGTTATGAAGCCTACCTGACAGAAGCACTGGAACAGGCCTATCCTATACATCTGGCAGATAAAGAAACCGCCATTCGTGAATTGCATATAAAAGAAGTTCGGGCTGGCCATCTACCCAAAGTAGGTCTGTTTGCCAACTATACATATTCCTATCCCCAGATATTTCTTTATCCTTATATGGATGCAGCATATAGCATTGGCAAAGCGGGAATACGATTATCTTATTCGCTTTCTTCTCTTTATCACAACCGGCATAAAGAAGAAGTGGCTATCCTTGAATATAAAAAACAGCAACTAGTAAAAGCAGACACAGAAGATAATATACGTCAGACAGTAAAAGAATCCTATGTCAGATATGCAGAAGCATTGAAAAGAATACAGGTTGCAGCATTAAATATCCGGCAATCCTCAGAAAACTATCGGATCGTCAGTAATACCTATTTTAATCAGCTGGCACTTCTAACGGATTTGCTGGATGCGGATACACAAGTACTTCAATCCAAATTTGATCTGACCACTGCCCAGACTACAGCACATTTACACTACTATCAGCTTTTATTTACACTTGGAAAACTATAAAACTATGAAAAACCAGAAAATAAGTTATACACGCACTGATGTGATCATCACTAAAATCACTACCTGGATATCAGTCATCATTATCATTGCTCTCCTCATCTGGGGAATTATTACCTTCTGGCAGTTATGGCATTATGAAGAAACCAATGATGCACAAATTGAAGAATATGTTAATCCAATTAATAGTCGAGTTACAGGGTATGTAAAAGAAATCCGTTATGAGGAAAATCAGGATGTAAAAGAAGGTGACACTCTCGTAATTATCGAAGATAATGAATACAAAATTCACAAAGAAGAAGCAGAGGCAGCATTGGCAAATGCAGAAGCGCAGATAGAAGTATTGGATCGTTCAATAGAGACCGCAGCAACCAATGCACAGGTAAATCAGTCTCAGATTACTGCGGCGCAGGCCCGTTTATGGAAATCAGAACAAGAGTTTACCCGATACAAAAAACTACTGGATGCAGAATCCGTAACACAACAACAATTCGAAACCATCCAAACCAATCTGGATGTAGCACGTGCAGACTATCAAACACTGCAAAATTCGTATAAAGCTTCTTTAGCTAAGGTAAATGATATCAAAGCACAAAAGGCTGTAGCATTGACTGAAATACAACGCAGAAAAGCTACTCTGGACAAGAGTCTGCTGGATATGTCCTATACAGCTATTGTAGCCCCTTATGATGGTAAAATAGGAAGAAGAACCATTCAAAAAGGGCAGTTGATTCAGACAGGACAGACACTGGCATTCCTGGTGGATCAGGAAGAAGGCAAATGGGTAGTTGCCAACTTTAAGGAGACCCAGATTAAAAATATGCACATTGGTCAGGAAGTAGAAATTGAAACGGATGCTTTTCCCGGAGAAAAATTTCATGGGAAAATAGAGTCTTTGTCTCCCGCTACCGGCTCCCGCTTTTCGCTTTTACCTCCTGACAATGCTACAGGAAACTTTGTGAAGATAGTACAGAGGATTCCAGTTCGAATCAAACTTACAGATACTCCCAACAAGATTCAGAATCTGCGAGCAGGAATGAATGCCATTGTATTAATTACTAAATAAGTCAAGCCATGAGTTCTTCCATTAAACATACCATTCCGAACTGGTTTATCTGGCTGACCATTGGTATGGTACTACTGCCTTGTCTGATTATTTTGGGTCTCTATGCAGGAAATATAACAGAAACTGCTGGTTATTATGGCATTGAGCCAACAGATGTGCAGTTTTCTGTTATTATTTATTATGCTGCAATGGCTAGCTTTTTTCCTTTTGAGCAACGATTTCTAAATTTCTTTACCACACGGCACTACTTTCTTTTGGGAGTGTTTTTACTTACTGGGGCAAATATTATTTTCTATATCACACATAATGCCTTTGCTTTTATTGGCTTACGTTTTCTGGAAGGAATATTCTCAAGTGGTGTAGCAGGCTCCTGTTTATCTATCATTTTTTCACGTTTGCATACTGAGAGAGCAAAAGCCATTGGTTACTCCATCTACTATGGTATTCTACTGGCGTCCGCACCTGTGGGTATGATTCTATCCTCATTGGTTGTACATTATTTTGAGTTCAATGCCCTGTATAAATCCATCATTTATCTTCAGATACCAGGCACACTCATGTTATTGTATGTCATGAACAAAGACCGCACAAAAAAACCAATTCCGTTATATCAACTGGACTGGCCAAGTTTTGTGATGTATGCACTTATTTTAGGACTTACAGGGTATGTACTCATATATGGCCAGCAGTATCTATGGCTGGAAGATTTTCATATCTGTTTGTTCGCAGGAATTATAGTTGTACTAATTTGTCTCTTTGTACTTCGTCAGAATATCATTAAACGACCATTTATTAATCTTCGGATATTTCACTATCGCAACTACTGTCTAGGCACTCTTCTGGTATTTTTATTTTATATATGCCGGGGAGGGCTGGGCATATCATCCACCTATTTTAGCAATGTACTGGGTATGGACCCCATTCATGTGTCTCTTTTAATGCTTGCCAATCTGGCAGGTGTTGTAGTGGGCGTATATGTAGTTGTACATTATGTACTTCTAAACACAAGCATGCGTAAAATCTGGTTCTGGGGCTTTTCATTTCTGTTTGTATTTTACACATGGATGTATTTCCTGTTTACAACAGATGCAGATGCTGGGACATTTATTATTCCATTGTTTATACAAGGGTTGGGAACAGGTATATTAATGGTGCCATTGATATTATTTACAGTTTCTTCTGTACCAGTCAATATTAGTAACTCAGCCTCAGCTATGGGTATCGGATTCAGATTCTTTGGATTTACCTTTAGCATGGCACTGATTCACTTCTTTCAATTGTATGAAAAACAAATCCATTATACTCTACTTCAGGAACAAGTCACTTTACTTAATCCCCTAAGTAGTGAACGGTTGTTACACTACCAGAAAATTGGCCAATCAACAGGTATGGCTCAGGATCAGGCTTGTCTGTTTGCCAATAAGTTGCTTTTTTCTACCATAAACAACCAGATTCAACTTCGGTATTCAATGGATTATTATGCAATGATTAGTTGGGTAATACTAGGTATCCTGCTTGTGATTGCTTTGTTCCCTTATATACGAAGTACTGCCATTAGCTTTCGAATAAAACCAGTCCCCTTTTAACTACTATCTTTCTACCTTCAAAAGTAAAACACCCTTATCATTCACAGATAAGGGTGTTTTTATTACCAACAAAATATATTTCTTACAATGTTACAGATTGGCTGGCAGCACCTTGGCTGTTTGTCACTTCAATTGTGTAATCACTGTTGTGTAATTCAGGAGCAAATACATATTTACGAGTAAATTTCTCTTCATTACGAATTACATCGGTGAAAATCACTCTGCCATTAGCATCTTTGATTTTTACAGTTACATTTTCAGCAGTTGAATTTACAACAACTAATTTTACACCTTCAGCATCAGCTGTTTTGTAAGCAGCCATTGATACAGGAGATTTAGGATTGTTGTTTGCACTAACGATAGTTGTAAATAATACAGATGCAGCCAGAGTGAATAATACTTTTTTCATAGTTATTTTATTGTTTTGAACTTTGTTTCTATTAATTGGTTTTCGAGAATTGATACCGCAAACCTACGATTAGTAAACAAATATTCTGCTACAATTTTGTTTATGCAAATTTTATTCTAAACACACAAAACCACCAGTCAAAAAATCAGAATAATATTTTGCATTGTTTTTTAAACAGAAATTTACTATTACCCTTTATACATTTATAAAATAAAATTTTTCCTTTATAATTTCCTCACACACTTTATTTGGCTACAGAAATAGAGTTTTTATGACATTTTCTGAATAAACCTTACATATAAACCCTTAAAAAAGGTTTAAAATTTTTCATATTTTAATTTCAGTCAAAAAATAAATATTACTATTTATAGCTATTTTCTTACATCAGAACCCTTATTTACTCAATAAAAAACCATATTCACTATCAACAACTTAAAAACCAGAACCACAAATAAACGCAACCAGTGATTACATTTTTTTCATTTTTCTTACTAACAAAGTATATAATCACTGAAGATCATGAAACAGCGTTACAACAAGGTAATCATAAGCATTTTTTGCCTGATAGCGAGTAGTTCGACGTATGCTCAACTTGTCCTGAATGGTCAAGATACCTCTTACAGGGTTATCACCACAGCTGTTCCTTTTCTTACTATTGCTCCTGATGCCAGAGCTGCTGGAATGGGAGATGTCGGAGCGGCAACCAATGCAGATGTAAATGCAACCTACTGGAATCCGGCAAAGCTTGTATTTACAAAAGCAGACAAAGGCATTAGTTTATCTTATACCCCCTGGCTTCGTCGTATACTCAGCGGAATGTCAGTATCTTATTTATCAGCCTATACCAAACTCGATGACAAACAAGCTATTGCTATTGCACTTAACTACTTTAATCTGGGTAATTTATCATTAAAGGATAATAGCGGACAAGGCGCTGGTGAATTCAGACCTCGAGAGTTTGCTATAGCAACTACATACTCACGAAAACTGTCTGAAGTGTTGTCGATGGCAGCTACACTGAGATACATTTACTCTGATATTTATGGCAATTTAACAATAGGTAATGGGGTCTCCAGTCAGGCAGGAAATGCCATAGCAGGAGATCTGGGGATTTATTTTCGAACCTCTCCTCCAGAAGTGAGCACCCCTGTACAATTTGCATTTGGTGCTGTAGTATCCAACCTGGGTACACAGATTAACTACGGATTTGGACAAAAAAATTATTTGCCTGCCAATCTTCGGATAGGTACACAGGTTGGTTTCACATTAGGTTTCAATCAGATCAACCTGGCTGTAGATCTTAACAAATGGCTTGTGCCAACTCCTCCAGTATATAAAACCAGAAATGGTGTAGTAGAACGAACTACAGATGGCAGACCGATTATTCTACATGGCAAAGATCCGAACCGCTCCTATCTAAGTTCTGTATTTGGTTCATTTACAGATGCACCAGGTGGAATTAGTGAAGAAATACACGAAATCATGTTTTCAGCTGGTGGCGAATATATTTTTAATGATATGTTCATGTTTCGGATGGGATATTTCTATGAATCACCATCTAAGGGAGGTAGAGAATACTTATCTCTTGGAGCAGGGGCACAACTCAAAAGTATAGGACTTGACCTGGCTTACCTTGTTCCTTTCCAGCAAAACAATCCATTGGGCGAAACAATCCGTTTTTCACTCCATCTGGATATCGGCGATGAATTCAAACCAACTGAGGATAAAACACGAACAAACAAAAATAAGCGCAATCCCAATACAAAGAAACAGCGTCCTCCACAATACAAAAACAAGCATATCAAAAGAAGATAATCGAAGTACAACACCTGTTTACACTCTCAATTAAAATAACATATGAATCAAAAATGTACCTATATATTCCTAAGCGCATTGGTTTACCAGGCAACATTCGGCCAAAACCTTAAGCCTGAAGTAATAAATGCAAGCGGTCAAAAATTACAGAACGGATCGTTCCAACTTACTTATTCTGTAGGTGAACCCTTGATTACAGTTATAAAAACACAAAATGACATTTTGACTCAAGGATTTATCCAACCGGATGTAACAAAATCCGGAGACAACTTCAACTATTATCCCAATCCTGTTACAGATAAACTTTATCTGGAGAACGCTGATAAAATAGCTTCCTATAAAGTATATGATGTATTGGGTCGTGAGGTTTTCGGACATCGATTTGATCAACCTCAACCTCAGATTACAATTAACCTTGAAACACTAGCAGAGGCAATCTTTATTATCAATGCATTTGATAAAACAGGCAAACGTCTGTACTCATTTCAGGTAATGAAAAAATAGAGCAGAAATATACAGAAATCGGTCACATCCATTTAAGGCTTCCATCTCGGAGATACTCTCAGGATGAAAAGGATTTCACCTGACCTCAAAAGTAAAATGTACTATTTCAGAAAACACACAAACACAATGAAAAAAATAGGCTTCATAGTATTACTGTTCTGGATTATAACAGGTTATTCACTAGCACAAGCCCCTAAAAGCGTCAATTATCAGGCAATAGCCCGTGACGCATCCGGAAATCCTATTCCTAACAAAACTGTTGGAATACAGCTTAGTATTTTGCAGGGAGCGACCAATGGCGCTATAGTATATGTGGAGACTCATCAGCCTGTTACAGATGATTTTGGGTTATTTACGCTAGGGATTGGTACAGGTATCCCAACAACAGGTACACTTGCTACTGTACCTTGGGAAAAAAATCCTTTATTTCTAAAGGTAGAAGTAGATCCGGAAGGAGGCACAAATTATACACTCTCAGGTATTAGTCAGTTAGTATCTGTTCCATATGCTTTGTATGCAGACAAAGCAGGCAATGCAATTTCTTACAAAGCAGGAAAAGGGATTACCATAAAAAATGATTCGATTATCAATGCGGCTCCCAATCAGGTAGTAACCATTACAGGTAAAGGAGTCACCACTGTTAGTGGTACTTATCCTAACTTTATAGTTGAAACAACGAGCACTACTGGTACACCTGGGCCTGCAGGTCCTAAGGGAGATAAAGGCGATACAGGAGCAACTGGCCCTGTCGGACCGCAAGGGCCGACTGGTCTTCAGGGACCTGCAGGCCCTACTGGCCCCAAAGGAGATACAGGATTACAGGGGCCAGCGGGTCCTGCCGGAGCACCGGGAGTAAAAGGCGATAAGGGAGACAAAGGTGATACTGGGGCAACTGGTCCTGCTGGGCCACAAGGCCCGCAAGGCCCTCCTGGAACTGGAGGAGGAGGCACAAACTATACTGCAGGAAGATATATATCTATTGAGGGTACAACTATAAACAATACCGCTCCCGATCAAGTTGTACAGCTCACTGGAAAAGGTGTAACCACTATTACAGGCACTTATCCTAGTTTCACAATAGAGACCCCCGCAGTAGCAGGTCCAGCTGGAGCACCAGGAGCAAAAGGCGATAAGGGAGACAAAGGTGATCCGGGTCCGGTTGGTCCACAGGGTCCCCAAGGACCTCCTGGAACAGGAACTGGGGCAACTTACACTTCGGGTCGTTATATTTCTATTGAAGGCACTACAATTAATAACACGGCTCCTGATCAAATTGTACAGCTTACAGGAAAAGGTGTAACTACAGTTACAGGAACTTATCCAAGCTTTACCATAGAAACTCAACCTGTTGCGGGTCCTGCCGGACCTCAAGGTCCAGCGGGTCCAGCCGGAGCACCAGGAGTAAAAGGCGATAAGGGAGACAAAGGTGATACTGGGGCAACTGGTCCTGCTGGGCCACAAGGCCCGCAAGGCCCTCCTGGAACTGGAGGAGGAGGCACAAACTATACTGCAGGAAGATATATATCTATTGAGGGAACTACTATAAATAATACTGCTCCTGATCAGGTAGTGTCAATCACTGGAAAAGGAGTCACCACAGTTACCGGAACCTACCCTAACTTTATAGTAGAAACAACCAGTACCAGTGGTACACCTGGACCTCAAGGACCAGCAGGGCCTAAGGGTGATAAGGGAGATCCAGGACCCATGGGACCGGCTGGACCCAAAGGTGATCCTGGAACACCAGGTACAAAAGGAGATCCTGGTGCACAAGGTGCAGCAGGTCCTCAGGGGCCGGTTGGACCAAAAGGAGATAAAGGAGATGCCGGATCACCTGGCGCAAAAGGAGATCCAGGAACTCCGGGTTCGCCAGGTGAAGCCGGGCCAGCAGGCCCGAAGGGTGATAGAGGGGAGCAAGGAGCACCAGGCGCAACTGGTCCACAAGGTCCAATGGGACCTGTCGGACCCAAAGGAGACAAGGGAGATCCAGGTACTCCAGGTCTGGTGTACAAAGCAGATGAGGCAACATTAACACTGAATACAATCAACAATACATTCAGTGCTTTTAATGACAAACAAATCTGGAACGCAACTAAGATTATCAGTATTCCTGTGTATGATAAGGTAGCTCCAACTGATGGCCAGGTGTTGAAATATAATGCTCAGGGTGGTTACTGGATATCAGCTCCTGATAATACCGGAAATGCCTTATGGTTACAGAATGGATCAAACATCTTTAATTCAAATCTGGGAAAAGGAAATGTGGGTATTGGAACAAATAATCCAGCTACATCTTTAGAGGTATTTGCCTCCACAGCAGGTAGAATACCCCCAGTCCAATTAACATTGAGTGGAGATAATATAAGTTCTTCAGCCATATTTAAGAGTACAAGCTATCCAACATATTGGCAACTGGATGGAAGAAATCAAACGATTAATAATGACGGAACTACAGAACCAGATGGACTATTTAATTTTAATTTTAATAATGGACAAAGTACAGATCCTTTAGTCACTATAAACTATAGATATGGATCAGGTTCCACTGGATATGGGAGTCTGGGTATCAATACATCCAATCCTGAACGTGAACTTCATATAATGGGAAACCGCTTTGGAAATGCAGGATTGATTCTGGAAGCTCAAAGTTCTTCAGGTACATCGCAATGGGAAATAGTTACTGCTGCATCTAATGGAAAAACGGATTACCTGACTTTTTACCATAACAACACACTACTATCCTATATGGATGGTGCGGACGGACTTGTCAAATCTTTTTCAGATCGTACTCTGAAAAAGAATATTGAACGACTGAATCATGTTTTGCCTAATGTCATGCGTTTACAACCTACCCGTTATCATTATCTGCATAACACTGATGAATCCCCAAAATCTTATGGGTTTATTGCACAGGAAGTTGAGAAGATATTTCCAGATCTGATACAGGAAGTCGATGGTAAAAAATCTCTGAACTATTCAGCCTTTACAACTATTGCTATACAAGCCATAAAAGAACAACAGGAACAAATCAATGCTCTTCAAAAACAATTAGCAGAAAAGCAAAGTACACTGGATCTGCAAAAGGCAAAGCTGGAAAATCTGGAATCTGGATTAAATCTGTTAATGGAGAAGATTGAGAAGATAGAAAACAGTGATAAAAAGATAGCTAGTAAGTAATTTTTTAGCTATAAGATAGTAAAACGGGACAAGCTATAAACTTGTTCCGTTTTTTGTAGTGAATATACTATCACTCATCCGCTTTAAAGTCCTCTCATCCCCTAAGATTTCCTTTCTCCATATAAAATCAGCCATACAGGTTACAGAAGGACATTCTTCCCATAAACTTTCAAAACAAGTTACTTACATATAGAAGGTAAGCAACACAAAAATCAGAGGTTTTGTCCGAAAATGAACGTTATATGTCGCAAAACGGACAGGCTTAAAAACAGTAAAGAAATAAAAACCTTTAAATTACGCTAAAAACACACTTTTCGTAAATTGGCACATCAATTGGAAAGTATTTATCAACGCAAACAACTATAGAAACTATAAACAATTTTTAAAAGAATTCTTTACAACTATGGCAACTAACATCAATTTCTCTAACATTATCTCAACTACAACTAACACTTTAACAAGTACAACTATGAACGCTCAAGTAAAAAACAACCGTTTCCGTTCTGCATTCCGCAAAGCCGTTTTCACAGTAGCAGCAGCCATTGCAGTAGCAGCCACTCAAGTAACATTTGGCGCAACAGGACCAGAACCAGCAGCTTCTGCATCCTTACAAGCTGTAGTATTTCAATTACCAGAGTCAATGAAATTCAAAACAGTGATTGCACCTTCACAAAACAATAAGCTGTTTATTACAATTAAGAATCAGAAAAATGAGTCTGTATACACTGAAGCCTTAAAAACCAACAATGGCTATATTCGTACATTTGACTTCAGTACAATGGCAGATGGTGAATATACCTTTGAAATTTCTAATGGCAAAGAAACCCAAAGCAAGAAATTCAAAATCGAAACAAGTACCGAACGTCTTGTAAAAGTAAACTAATCTTAACAAAGCCTTACAATTCAAAAGCGGCCATTCAAGAATGGCCGCTTTTTTTATATCTATTCTGCACAGAATAATGCAACATTCAACATTGTGAAGAGTTAAATTCTCTTCGATACAATTTAGTTTATTCTACCATAAAAAATGCCCAACTTCCGGGTCGGGCATTTTTTATGACTTCTATTTTGAACTATTATTTTTTCCGAACCTGCTTAGCCATTGACCGCATATCCATCTGGTTCATCATCTTCATCATTTTCTTCATCTGATCAAACTGTTTCATCAGGTTATTTACTTCTTGAATACTCCGTCCACTACCTGTAGAAATTCGTTTACGACGACTGGCATCCAGAAGTTCGGGGTTCGCACGTTCTTTAGGTGTCATGGATTGAATGATAGCTTCAATAGGTTTGAAGGCATCATCATCAATCTGAACATCTTTCAACATATTGCCCATACCTGGAATCATACCCACCAAATCCTTAACAGGTCCCATCTTTTTGATTTGCTGTAGCTGAGACAGGAAATCATCAAAATTAAACTGGTTTTTACGGATTTGTTTGCTAATCCGGCGTGCTTCTTCTTCATCATAGGCCTGTTGTGCACGTTCTACCAATGAAATAACGTCACCCATCCCCAAAATCCGGCTTGCCATCCGATCAGGATAGAAGACATCGATTCCATCCATTTTTTCACTGGTACCTATAAACTTAATAGGTTTATCTACTACAGCTTTGATAGACAAAGCAGCTCCACCTCTTGTATCACCATCTAATTTAGTTAGTACTACACCATCAAAGTTGATCCGGTCATTGAACGCTTTTGCTGTATTTACTGCATCTTGTCCTGTCATTGAATCAACAACAAACAAAGTCTCAGTAGGCTGAATAGCTTTCTTTACCGCCTCAATCTCACGCATCATTTCTTCGTCTACCGCTAAACGACCGGCAGTATCCACAATCACTATTTTCTTTCCTGTAGCTTTGGCATGCTTGATAGCATTTTGAGCAATTTGTACAGGATTTTTATTTTCAGGCTCCGCATAAACATCTACCCCAATCTGCTCCCCCAACACTTTTAACTGATCTATCGCAGCTGGACGATACACATCACAAGCAGTCAGCAATACATTACGGCCTTGTTTTTTCAAATACAAAGCTAGCTTTCCAGAGAAGGTAGTTTTACCAGAACCTTGCAAACCAGACATCAGTATTACAGCAGGGTCACCTTTGGTATTTATATCTACTTTTTGCCCACCCATTAACTCGGTCAGCTCATCAGAAACAATCTTAACCAACATCTGGCCTGGTTCAACAGCAATTAGAATCTTTTGGCCAAGTGCTTTTTCTTTAATGGTATCGGTTACACTCTTAGCAACTTTAAAGTTAACGTCGGCATCCAGTAAGGCTTTACGCACTTCCTTCAGTGTAGCTGCAACATTTACGTCTGTGATCCGGCCTTTACCTTTTAGCGTCCGAAGTGCCTGGTTAATATTCTGGGATAAATTCTCAAACATATGTCAATAAATGTATTGATCTGTAAGCGATGAATAGTTAGAACTACAAAATTACGTTAAAATAAGGTATAGATTTCCTTTTCCTTTCCAAAAGAAATAAAATACTATACTCAATAATCAAAGGTATCTCATGCAAAGAGTCAGCAAACTTACATAAAAAGACAAATTGATTTTCATGGATTATAAAAAAAGGAAAAAATCTGTTTCGCAGGCTACAGACTTTTCCCTTTTATATGCATTTTGCTTTAGATATTTCTCTCAGTTTTCAGAGCAGGGACAAAGATTCGGAATTTCCAGGAAGAAGGTTGTCCCTTCTCCTACTACTGACTCCACTTTGATGTTGCCTCCCAGTTTCTGAATGGATTCTTTTACTATATAAAGACCTAATCCTGGTCCTGCATTTGTTTGTGTAGCCCGATAAAACATGTCAAAAATACGATCCAGGTGCTGAGGATAGATGCCTTGTCCATTATCCGTTACCTCAATACGTGCTTTTTCTTTACTAACATTGATATTAATCTTAATGAAAGGATTTTTCCGTCGCAGATAACTATATCTTATTGCATTAGATACAAGGTTATTAAAAACCATTTTAAGGCGTCGTCTATCTGAAAAAAAACACTCTTCTTCAGATATATTTATATCTTTTCTGATTTTATCAGCATTATCCATATGTTCAACACCATCAAATATCTCACTGATAAGTGTATCAAACTGAATTTTCTCACTGACAATTTCCAGATTTGAATTTTTAGAGTAATCAATAATCTCCCGTACAAAGCCATCCAGTTTCAATACACTCTTTTCCATCATTTCCAGATAGTGTGTCACTTCATCTCTGCTTTTTTCATCTTTTGCAACTGCAATCAACCCCAACAGGGAAGTGAGAGGTGATCGCAAATCGTGAGAAGAACTGTATACAAACCGGTTTAGCTCCTGTTTTACCTTTTGAAGTTCTGCCTGCTGAATATGAAGCCTTTGTGAAGCTTTTACAGTCTGAGTAATGTTGCGGAGAAAGATAGAAGAGCCCAAAACTTCTGAATCTTTATAAATAGGGAAGAATTTTATTTCGTACACCAGATTGTGATTTCTACACGAAAAATGATCTTCATATGTAGTTGCCTTACCCTGCAATGCATCGGAAATCCGTGTACTCCATATGGGTTTTAACGGGTCAGGAATACATGCCAAAACAGATTCTCCATATTCGAGTTGTATATCCATGGTAGTGAACAGTTTATTCATCTGCTCATTATACTCTACTACCATACCCTCCTTGTCAATTACACCGATCGCTGTATCACTATTCTCCAGTATAGCATTCAGGTGTATTTTTTGAGTCTCAACTTCTCTTTGTGATTTTTCTCTGATTCGCCGATGCTCCTCAGCAAGTGATTTTTGTTCATCCCAAATAGTTCTAATATTCCCCTGTAACAATCTCACTGCCTCAAATAAAACAAAAAAAGGATCTTCTTCTGAAATATCCTGAAGCTGAAAAGCAGATTTTTCTCCTAAAATTATACCTTCAATACAAGCAATCAACTGATTTGTACGCTGGTGTTGAAGATATTTAAGGTATTCATTTTCCTGCTTTAACTGGTCAATAATGACTAATAGTCGCTCTTGTTCCAAATTTGTTATTTCATTCCGCAGTGTTTGAATATAGGACGGTTGAGAAACCTCATGAACTTTAGAATATTCTATATTCTGGTATAACTTCAATACATCCTCAGAAGAATGCATTAAAGTCATGTTTTTAGCCCTGTGGGGTTGAAGACGTTCGTGCAAATAATCCAGGAGGTGGCCCATTCTAAAAAGTATAATAAAAATAGTTACATAGTTATCTGATATATAAAACTAACAACTGCCAGTTTCTTACAAGTCTATAGAAACATAACTCCTGAAAACTCCAAAAAGATATTTCAGCTTACAGTTCCTTAACGATATACGCATATTTGAAAATATCTTTATTATCTATACGCTCCATCTCCAGAAGGTAAATCAGAAAAACTCAAAAAAACATAGATTTTGAATGAAACCACTCATTATCCATCTATAGACAAGTAATATACCAGATAAATACAATTTATTTTTATCTACTTTTTAGTAAATCAAGCACTGCGGAAGACATAGCTTGCACTCCCGTTTTTATAGCAGGTTCAGGTAAAGGAGCAAAGGTAGATGAATGGAGACTGGGTAGCTGTTTACCAGTTTTCATACTTTCTTCAAACTTCTTCGGGTCTACAGCACCAAGCCAAAACATACAAGTAGGAATTTTTGGTTCAACCCGTGCAAATCGGGCAAAATCCTCTCCTACTGTACTTGGAGGAGTATTCACAACATTATCATTGCCTAGTACTTGCCGAAAAGCACCTGCCAACCGTTTGGTTAAAGCCGCGTCATTAATATTAGAAGGTGTGTATTGATCTCTTATTTTGATTACAGGATATAACTCTTCAGGAATTCCAGCAGCCTGGGCAGTACCATTGCAAATACGCTTAATAGCAGCAATGGTGTGAACACGCACACTATCATCAAACGAACGAAGTGTGAGTTGTAATTTTACTTCATTCCCGATAATGTTATAGGCACTTCCCCCATGAATGCTGCCTACTGTTACTACACAAGGTTGAAAAGGAGAAGTTTCACGGCTTACAATAGTCTGTAAAGCCAGTACAATCTGTGATGCCAGTACAATAGGATCTTTTGTAGTATGAGGCATAGCGCCATGTCCTCCGATACCTCTTACCGTAATATCAACAGCATCCACACTAGCCATCATAGGCCCTTCAGTATATCCAACTTTGCCAGCAGGAATGGCTGCATGATCATGCAGTCCTACAACATAGTCAGGACGAGGAAATTTCTCATATAATCCCTGGCGTAGCATAGCAATGGCTCCCCCACTTCGTTCTTCAGCTGGTTGACCAATAAAAACCAATGTTCCTTTCCATTCTGATTTTGACATAGATAAAGCCTGTGCTGTTCCTGTAAAAACAGTCATATGTAAATCATGTCCACAAGCATGCATAGCACTTACATCTCTTCCATCTTCCTGCATGATTACTTTACTGGCATATGGTAAGCCTGTCTCTTCTTTTACAGGCAGTGCATCCAGGTCAGTACGAACCATGATTGTAGGTCCCTTTCCATTTCGCAATACACCAACTACTCCATACCCACCAAAATTTTCAGTTACCTCAAATCCAGCCTCACGTAATAAAGACCCTATTCTTGTCATGGTGTTTTTTTCCTGAAATGAAATCTCAGGATTAGCATGCAGATAGGTATACAACTCATACCAACTGGCATAAGACTTATCTACAAAAGCTTTGACTTTAGCATTTGTTCCATCCATTTTTTGGGAAAATACAGGCAGAAACATGCCTGCACAAAGAAGGAAAAGCAACACTTTCTTCATAAAAAATATGGTTTGTTACACTAAATAAAACAGGACATTCTATAAGTATATACTTACAAAATATCCAAGCTATAGAAAATGATTTGTATTTAAAAGCGGCAGATCGTTATTGAAACAATAAACGAGCATAAAATGTTGGACTTCGCAGAGACGAACGAAGGTCTATGTCATTAAACATAGAGGAAAGCAACTGTTTTAAGGCCGGGTTACGATTCGCGCGATTTACAACCATATTAAATAAAGAGGGATATGCCAGTAATCGTTGCATACGGGTACTAATTCGCAGTTCATTTCCCAGACGACGATATACAGCCTGATCATAGCCAGCCAGAAAATCACCTGAATACACTTGGCTTTGGATACATTTCACAGCCTGATCCGCAGCCCAGCGCCCGCTAATCATAGCATTGCTAATACCTTCTCCAGTAAACGGATCAATCAGGTGTGCAGCATCCCCCACCAACATATATCCATCTCCGGATAATTTTCTACGTTTAGATCCCAGTGGCAAACCATACCCTTTGATTTCTCCCTGAAGTTTTGCATTGGCAAATCGTTTCTGCAAAGCAGGATGTGTCTGGATTAACTCCTGCATGCTTTTCTTCAGGTTAATCTTCTGCTTACTGATTGTATCGCTTAACATGCCTACCCCCACATTGGCATATCCATTTGCTAACGGAAATATCCAGAAATATCCAGGTAAAAAAGGTTTCAAAAAATGTAGCTCTATAAAACCATTCGGGTCTAACCCTTCGACTCCTTCATAATAGGTACGTAATCCAGCACAAAAATGCTTAGGTTCAGTAGTAATCCCTGCAATGTGACGGGTAAAATTGGATTGTGCACCATTCGCCACAATCAATAGTTTTGTTTCTATAGATTGTTGATTAGAAGCTGTAATTATCCAACCAGCTTCTGTTTTCTGATAGTCAGTTACCTCTACTCCTTCCCGAAAATCAATGAGTGGGTTCTTTTTTACCTGTTCAATTAAAAAATTATCAAAGTCCATTCGCCGCATCAGGTATCCTGGAGAGAACCCTGAATATTCTACTGAATTTGTTGTACTACTAGTAAAGGAAGACCCAGAACTTTTAAAAGAAATGCTCAACCATTTTTCATTAGGTGCAATGAAATGAATACCCTGTGAAGGAAGAGATTCAGTATGTGTATGGATTGCAGGAAGAAAATCTTCCTGTATACGTTTTAATTCACTCACTACTTTTCCACTTAAAGCATCCCCACAGATCTTGTCTCGTGGAAAAACAGCTTTATCTAGAAGTGTACAGGAAATACCGGCTTTTGCCAGCTGTAAAGCCGCTGTGCTACCTCCAGGACCAGCACCTATTATACAAACATGGGTTTGTTTCATAGTCAAAAGTAGTCAGAAATCAGAATATGCTTCTACAATTAATCTTTGAATTCTTAAAACATATGACTTTCTTCCTGATTATAATGTTTTTATACGCAGATATTGATAGGATGATTCATGTATGTTTTCATCTCCAGTAAAGTATGCCTTCTCATGCAGGATACGGACATATAAGGCACCATCAGCCCCCCAAAAAATCTCCTTACTATTATCCTCTGAAGGAGCCCAGTTTTTAAATGATGCTTTTACAATAGGCATAATGTTAGCATCCCGAATAGTGTATAATTCAAATTCTCCAGTACTTTCATAAGGATTGGCATAGATGCAAGCAACATACTGTTTGTTTGCAGATATATACGGAAAACCTCCGAACTCCTGTGTTAATTTTCCAGTACGTTTATCAACAAACTTATAATCCCAGCTTTCATAGTATGTACCTTCTATCACATATTGATTTAAAGATTCATATTGCCCAGCATAGCTATATACTTCTCTATCCTCTTCTGCATCCGGTTTGTCTACAAAACGTTTTGTAGTTTGTTCACAAGGCAGTTCTATCACGCCATTCTTTTTTTGAATCTGAATAGTATCTGAGAGAAAATAATTGACAGCAGACTCTTTTTTCTCAGAAAAAGTTGCTTTATCAACTAGTTCCAATGTCACGTATTGGGTCAAGGGCTTAGGCTTTGTTTGATATTCTGTTTTGTCATTTAAAGTGATAGCTGTAATGACATTCAGATCTTTTGTTTCCAAACTGAGCATTGACAACTCCCCTGTTGACTCTTTTTGTACATATACCTTCTCCCAGGCAGTACGTTCAACTTGTTTTCCATTTTCTTCATAGCGTCTAGTCAGGTGATTAAGAATACCCAGCCAGTTATCTTTTACTTCGATCACATCCAACTTTTGCCCATATTCGAACTGTCCCAATGTCTCAGACTGTGCAGAAGGCTGGTCTTTCAGCTCAATTCCATTTCGGTTTGTCACATATACAGACTTTATCACTTTGACTTTATCATAATCTACCAGATTACCTTTACTCTTACTGATTGAATCAGTAGTTACAATAGTATCTGCAAGGATAGAGGTCTCTGATTTTTTAGACGAATTATCACAACTACATAAAATGGAAAAACTTGTAAAAAACAATAATTGAGGAACAAATTTCATAATAATCAAAATTGTGATTTTATAGTATATAGTTTATTTTCTTCTCTATTCTGGACGAATATCAGGCAAGGTTACGAAGAAAAAATAGTAATGGTAGGCTTTTCATAGCAAAGTCCAACACTTTTTGTATCATAATCTAAATCGACAATAAATATGTTTCAAAAAATTTTGAAAGTATAAAAACAGAATATACCTTTGTTCCATGGAATTACAAGAAGCTAAAGATAAGTTTGTTCAGGCATGGGGTACCTTGGGTTCACAATGGGGTATTAACCGTACGATGACTCAAATACATGCATTATTATTGGTAAGTGCAGAACCTCTTAGTGCAGATGATATTATGGAGCAATTGCAGATCTCACGTGGAAATGTAAATATGAATGTGCGGGATTTGATTGATTGGGGACTGGTTTTCAAAGTATTGAAGCCAGGTGAACGCAAAGAGTTTTTCAGTGCAGAAAAAGATATATGGAAAGTATTCAAACAAGTAGTTAAAGAACGTCGTCGCCGAGAACTTGAACCTGTATTTGGGATTCTGGAAGATGTATCAAAAGTTGAAGGCAATCCAGATAATCCTGAATACAAAGCATTTATCAAGCCAATTCAGGATATTCAGAAGATAGCATCACGGGCAGATAGTACACTGGAAACCCTAACTAAAGCCGACGAAAACTGGTTTTTCAGTACGCTACTGAAACTATTAAAATAAGTTTCCTGACCCCGTTTTCTTAACGGGGTTTATTTAAAAGCATAACTTTCATTTCTTACTGAAAATTTAGTAACTATGACGTCTCCTATTCGCTTTATAGGCTTTTACATACAAGTTTTTCTGGTTGTAGTAACCATTATTTCGTTTCTTACTTTTCAGCCTGCAGGAATCTTCTTAGGACTTATCTTTTCTTTCTTTATTGGAATCTGGCAAGTGATTAGTGCAATAGTCTGTACAATCAGATTCTGGAACAACCATCACTTTATCCGACGCGTATTCTGGTATTGGCTCCTGGTTATTATCTCCTTAAGTAGCTTTGGATTTTTATACTCACAACATATTCTTTCACAGGATATCTCTTTTGCTATTCTATTTGGACTATCTGCAATCACAGCACTTTATTATCTGTTTATAACCTATCAACTATTGTATTCAGAAAACTCTTCTTCTAGTTCAATCTGAACTATTATTTTTCACCAATATCTTTCAAATTATTCTGAACATATAAAATACATACAACTATGAAACCCGTCTCAAAAGCTATCATATATGATAGCAGCTGTCCTATGTGTCAAACATATACTAAGGGTTTTGTCAAGTGGGGTATTCTGGCTCCCGAACATTGTATCTCTTTCTGCGAACTTGAGCCAGACCAAGCCCAAAGATATATGGACCTTACACGAAGTAAGCATGAGATCCCGCTTGTAGATCTATCAGGAGGTAAAACCCTATATGGAATAGAAGCTCTATCCTATCTTCTTAGTCAACGTTTACCGTTTATTCAAACATTTTTATCATGTAAACCCATTCGTTGGTTCTGTCAAAAGTTATATAGTTTTATTTCCTATAATCGTCGAGTAATTACGGCTACTGTTTCTGAAAACAAAGGAATAGACTGTAAGCCAGACTTTCACCTCTCTTATCGGTTGCTTTTTATCATTTTTGGAATTCTAATTGCAAGTCTTATTACCTGGAAATTAGGTATCTCAACCTCTGCTTATTCCTCCTCACTCTCAGGCTATAGTATGTTACTGATTTGCGGATCAGGCTGGCTGGTACAAATGATAACTGCTATAGTGATTTTAAAAGGTCAGGAAAGAATAGAATACCTGGGGCAATTAGCAACTCTTATGTTGATAGGTACATTGGTACTCCTTCCTGGTTTATGGATCGACACCCTTACTCATCATTCGAGTGTGATCTGGCTTGCAGGAAGTGCACTGGTCAGTAGTTTACTAATGCATACAGAACATCTTCGAAGGCTTCGCTATCTCAACCTCTCTATATATTGGTTATTTCTCTGGTCTGTGGCTTTGTTTAGTACAGCCCTTTCTGAACTCTGGATTTTTATCAGATAATACAAATATACTCTTACTACTATGAATATTCTAAAGCAACTTCCGATACATTATACAGGTGAACTGCACAATGTGCAACTGATTAACTTTTCTGTTGAGAAAAAAGAAATAGAATCGCAGATACCCTGGAAAATACATCTTAGAGATTACAATGGCCGCGCTTTAATTTCTATGGTCAATGTGCAGCTCAAACATATGCATCCTACCTTTTTGCCTTCTGTGATTCAATTTAGTTACCGACATGTAGCCTTTCGTGTACTGATTGATGATGCAACCTATACAGGAGGAAGAAAACATGGGATTTATTTTCTTCGCTCTTTCACAGACAACCCTTTGATTGCACAGGGAGGTAAATGGTTTACAAGTTATAATCTGGAGACGGCTGAACTGATTGCAACGCCACAATTTCTTACACTAAAACAGAATGACAGGTTTTTAAACTATGTTCTGGATGAAGAAACACCTTGTATCACAAATACATATCAGTATGAAGAAGTTTCTCAGATAGACAGAGCATATTCAATGATAAATAACACAGTATATAAAACCCAGATAATGCGGGAAAAATGGCCAATCGAATGGATTCACTGCTCACACTTCCAAACTAATTTCTTCGAGACAGCCCGTTTGGAAGGCGCATTTCAGGTAAGAGAAAAGATTGATTACAAATGGCTTGCAGCAGAACAAGCCCGTTAAGTGATTAAAGGCAGGAGGATTTTTTAAGATAATTCTCCTGCCTTTAATCACTTACTTTAGATGGTCAAATAATACACCTTCTTTCAAAGCATAAGTTGAAGTCTTAATTTGATGGATCTCATATTTTTTTAATACAAAATCTACCAGACAACAAGCCACTACAATCATATCTACCCGCAAAGGAATCATTCCGGGAATAGCCAGTCGCTCCTCATGATTTTTAGAAACAAATTCCTGAAAAAGAGACTGAAACACCTCCATTGGCAAATCATAAGAAGTATAATCTGACAAATTAAATGATTTACCATCACGTAATGCCTGTATTTCTACCAGGGTATCAAACGTTCCGGAAGATCCAATCAACGTTTTGGGATGATACTGATGAATAGCATTGGTAAGAGGTAATAGTTTTTCATTCAGGAAATCATACATTCGTTGTACACTTTGTGGAGAAATGGGATCTGTCTGCATGAATTTATCTATCAGTCGTTGTCCACCTATCTCGAAACTTTGTTTCCAGTATATTTTGTCTGCATTACCAATAATAAATTCAACACTTCCTCCTCCAATATCAATAATCAGAGATGGCTTCTCTTCCATATCCAAAGCAGCTCTCACCCCATGATAAATCAGCTCCGCTTCACGGTCGCCTGATATAATTTCTACTTGTATACCAGTAGCTTCTCGGATTTTCTGCACAAACCCCTCCCCATTACGAGCATTTCTTATTGCAGAGGTCCCTGTAGCAAAGATATTATCCTTGGATACGTTCAGATCAGCAATCTTATGAGCATAGGTAGTGATGATAGACAATCCACGATCGAATGCTTCAGGTGCGATAATCCCCTGACTGATCCCACCTTTACCAATACGGGCAGGTTGTTTCTCTTCGTGAACCGGAATGATCTTCCTATCTTCAGAAATATCAGCAACCAGTAAATGAAATGTATTAGTGCCAAGATCAATAACTGCTACTCGATTCATAGTTTTGTTAGGTTGTTTCCAATGAAAAGTTGTATTTTGGGCGGAAATACGGAATTAAAAATAGTATCTCCAAAGATTGTAAAAAAGTCATTGATGCAAACTAAATTACCGGAGATAATACATTGCAATAATGAACTTACAGTCAAAGGCTTATCTCAGCCCTCGTTTTATACTTTGTAAACTCATATTTTTTTATTCATGACTCATCAAGATAAACTACAAACCCTTGAAAGAAAAAATCAGGAAGCCCTGCTGGGTGGTGGCGAAAAAAGAATTGAATCACAACATAAAAAGGGAAAACTTACAGCTCGTGAACGAATAACATTATTAGTTGACGATGGATCATTTGAAGAGATAGGCAAGTTTGTAACCCATCGCAGTACAGATTTTGGACTGGATAAAGAGCAATATCCTGGAGACGGAGTAGTAACAGGTTATGGCACCATAGAAGGGCGGCTGGTATATGTATTTGCTCAGGACTTTACTGTATTTGGAGGAGCACTTTCTGAAACACATGCCGAAAAGATCTGTAAAATCATGGATCTGGCCATGCAGAATGGAGCTCCTGTGATTGGCCTCAATGATTCAGGTGGAGCTCGTATTCAGGAAGGTGTATTATCACTGGCAGGCTACGCTGATATTTTTTACCGCAACACACTTGCTTCTGGTGTGATTCCACAAATATCAGCCATTATGGGCCCATGTGCAGGTGGAGCCGTTTATTCTCCTGCCATTACAGATTTTACACTAATGGTAGAAAACACTTCGTATATGTTTGTAACAGGTCCCAATGTGGTTAAGACTGTTACACATGAAGAAGTAACCTTTGAAGAGCTAGGTGGTGCCAGTACCCACAGTACCAAAAGTGGAGTTACACATTTCGCCTGTGCCAATGAACTGGAATGCATTCAGCACATAAAAAAACTCCTAAGCTATATTCCTCAAAACTGCGAAGATGATCCCTTACGCTTGCCGTATGAAAGCATAGATGGAGAACTTCGTCCGGCTTTGGGAGATCTGATTCCAGAAAACCCCAATCAGCCCTATGATATCCGGGAGGTGATTGATGGCATCATTGATGAGGGAAGTTTTTTCGAAGTGCACAAGAACTTTGCCGAAAACATTGTAGTAGGTTTTGCCCGACTGGGAGGACGAAGCATTGGTATTGTAGGCAACCAACCTGCTGTATTAGCTGGCGTACTGGACATTCATGCCAGCACCAAGGCGGCACGCTTCGTACGTTTTTGTGATTGTTTCAATATTCCCCTGCTCGTCCTAGAAGATGTGCCAGGCTTTTTGCCCGGAACTGACCAGGAATGGAATGCTATTATCACTAATGGGGCAAAATTGTTATATGCCTTTTGTGAAGCAACAGTTCCTCGCATCACAGTTATTACCCGCAAAGCCTATGGAGGAGCCTACGATGTAATGAACTCCAAACATATTGGGGCTGATATGAACTATGCCTGGCCAACAGCAGAAATTGCGGTAATGGGCGCAAAAGGAGCGGCAGAAATTATCTTTAAGCGAGAAATTGCTGAATCTGAAAATCCGGAAGGAACTCTACAGGAAAAAGTAGCAGAATACACTGAAAAATTTGCCAATCCATATCTGGCAGCTCAACGTGGATATATTGATGAGGTAATTAAACCAGAACAAACACGCTTTAAATTGTTGCGGGCCTTTGCCATGCTGGAAAACAAAGTAGCTAAGCTCCCTAAAAAGAAACACGGTAATATTCCATTATAAATAAGTCCCTTGAATTCTATTTCTGTTTTCAGTAAGAGAGGTAGTTCATTAGATTACTATTCTGATTGAAGAAGAGAATGAGTCAAATAATGATTAATTAAAGCTTGTATCTAAATACCGATCAAAATAATTATTAATCGGTATTTAGATAATTCTGAAAAGCAATCAAAATCTTGATCAAATTTCAGTTTGTATAATCCTAGGTTCGATACCAAAACAATCATTGTCGGATCAAGATTTCGATTACAACTGTACTTGACCTGATTACTGTTCTAATCTATCCACACTATTTCTTCCATCTATGATACTTACGTCTTCTATTACCACTGTTACTGTTTTTACGGACCGTGCCTCTGTGACTCGTACAGGCCAGACAGAACTGGAGGCAGGTGAACACACGCTTATTTTTGATGATCTTCCGGGAATAGACGAGAACAGCATCCAGGTGAATGGTGCTGGAAAAGCTACCCTTGGGAATGTCAAATTTCAGACTGCCTATGAAGACGTTCCGGAAGTAGATAAACAAGCAGTGCTTGATGAAAAACAAAAGCTGGAAGATCAGAGACAGGATATGGAAGATGCTATATCCCGATTGGGAAAAGAAAAAAACTTTCTGGAAAATATAAGTACTAAAATTACTACCCCCACCGAAGAAAGTGACAAAACAGAACTTGATTCAGATAAGTGGTTAAAGATTATGACCTTTTATAGTCAAAAACTGGAAGGAATTGATAAAGAAATCCGAAAGATTGAACGTAGCAAACGAGATATTAATGATCAGATTACAAAGTTGAACTGGCAGCTGCAGCAATCAGGGGTCAAAAACCGCAAAATAAAAAATCAAGTTGCGGTAACTCTAACTGTTAGTGCACCAGGTAGTGTCGTAATAGATCTTACCTATATTGCATTTGGTGTATCCTGGGTTCCGGTATATGATCTTCGGGTAGTGACAGAAAATAAACAAATGAGAATTTCCTACAATGCCCGCATCAATCAGACAACAGGTGAGGACTGGCTGGACTCAGAATTAAAACTTTCTACTGCCCGTCCACAAATAGCAGGCTATCAACCTGAACTTTCACCCTGGCGGGTAAATATCTATTCTCCTTATCCACCACCTGTAATGTCGATGCCAAGAGCCAAGAAGATGGATCTGTCTACCAAAGAAACCAGTGTAGCTTATGGAGGAGGTGGATATAATGATGAACAGGAAGAAGTGGCATTTGCAGGTATACCAGCTATAGAAGCAATAAATGCTGTGGCAGAAACAGGTAGCACAGCTGTAGTATTTTCGATTGCGGGTAAGCATACCATAAAAGCCGACAACTCAGACCATCAGGTAAGTATTCTGATCGAAGATTTTTCAGCTTATTTTCAATACTCAACAGTACCAAAACTTTCACAATTTGCCTATTTGAAGGCTAAAGTAACCAACGAAACAGATTTTCCATTCCTTGCAGGTGAAGCCAATGTTTTTTTGGATAATCATTTTGTAGCTACTACACGATTGCAAACTATTGCTCCGACAGAAGAATTCTGGACCTATCTGGGAGTGGATGAAAGCTTTAAAATTGAGCATAAGTTTCTAAAGAAATATGAAAAAAAGGAAACCCAGTTGTTTACCAAAAATCGCAAAGTATTAGTCTATGAGTACCAGATTAAAATTAAGAGCCACAAAAAGACACAGGAAGAAATTGTTGTATGGGACCAGTTACCTATTTCAGGTAATGAACAAATAAAGGTTCAGTTACTCGAACCCACTTATAAGGAAAACACAGATGCACTCAAAAAGAATGAACTGGAGTATCTGGAGTGGTTTTATAAGATAAAAGCAGGAGAAGAAATCCTGATTCCATTTAAATTCACAGTAGAATATCCGCAGGATGTACAAGTTACCGGGTTACAATGATTTACGACTCAACAGGATGTTGTTTTTGTAAACATCCTGTTGAGTCTGATACCAGTGTACCATTTTTTTATTCTTATATGATCAGCAAGTGATTAACGCTTGTCGGATGGTTACTGGCAATCAGAAAATTATCTATATTTAGTAGGGAATTACAAATCGCCATGCCCCTCCATGATCCGATTTCTTTCATATGTGTTACCTGTCTGCATTCTTCTTACAGGATGTTTGTCTCGCACTATCCACACACCACAATCACATCATGGAACACTAGATATTCGTACCTGGAATTTTGCCAGTGATGGTACTGTAAAACTAAATGGCGAATGGGATTTTATCTGGCTTGATGCATTATCCAAAAAAAATCCGGATACTCATACATTCATACAGGTTCCTGGTTCATGGAATAATCAACCTGTAGGAGGACAAAAAATAAAAAGTCAGGGTACAGGCATTTACCGGTTACAAATCCGTATTCCTCCAGCTTATAAATCCAGTGTTCTGGGTTTGCGACTACCTATCATATCTACTGCCACCAAGATTACCATCAACAATGCACATGTCTTTAGTGCTGGTTCTCGAACCTTACCCGAATATAAACCGGACATTGTTCCTTTTGTTGCCAATGATACAGTTATTAAACTCACAATTGTTACCTACAACTTTTATCATGACAAGGGTGGACTCCGATATCCGATCGAGATTGGCTTGATATCCGATATTGAGCATCTCAGAGATATCTCTATTGCAACAGACTTCTGGTTGCTAGGAGGTATTTTATTGATGGCCTGTTATCATCTGGGGTTGTTTCTCATCAGAAGACAAAGCTATGCTGCTTTATATTTTTCCATTTTTTGTTTCCTGATTGTTATTCGTGTGCTGGTAACGGGCGAGTATTCTATCCGTTATTTTACCCATATTAGCTGGTTTGCACTCAAACGTATTGAATATCTGGTATTTTACCTACCATTCTTAGTTTTTACATTATTTATACGAACGATTTTCCCGGATCTTTTCCCAAAAAAGGTCTTTTTATCTATCTGTGTAATCATTTGTATATGTGTCGTCATTGTACTTGTCACACCTACGATATTCTTTACTGGATTTATTGATTACTTCTACCCCGTTGGTGCTCTGATGATGGTCTATGGATTGGTTATTGTAATTCAGGCTGTTCGAATCAAAGCACTTGGTAGTCTCTTTTTTCTGATAGGGTATATTGCCGTTTTCCTAGCATATCTCAATGATGTTTTGTATACAAAAGGCTATATAGCAACAGGAGATCTGATTTCGGTTGGTTTATTTGTTTTTTTGTTGGGTCAGGCTTTATTACTGCTACAGTACTACTCTCAGGCCTTTACAGCTCTTGAAATAGCCAATACAAAACTTTCCAATCAAAATACGATTATTAATCTCCAAAATGAGGAACTCAAAGGTCTTAATGATGAACTGGACAACTTTGTTCGCCGTACTTCACACGACCTTCGGGCTCCTATTGCCTCTGTAAGGGGGCTTATTCACATTGCTCAGAAAGAAACTGATACTACTAAACTTCAGGAGTATTTCCTGTTACAGGAAAAAACATTACATAAATTGGATCGCATCATCCATGATATTCTGGATTTTTCAAAAAACAAAAGGCTGGAAATTGAAAATGAGCCCATTGACTTTTCTAAGTTACTTCAGGAAACACTGGAAAATCATCTTTTCATGGAGCATGCTACTCACATCGAAAAAATCACAGAATGTCAGGTAACTCATGTTTTTTATTCAGATGCCAAACGTCTGGAAATTATATTAAATAATCTGATATCCAATGCCATCAAATACCATGATCCAGCAAAAGTGAATCCTTACATTAAACTCAGTGTACAAGCCGATGACAAAGAAGCGCTGATTACAATTGCAGACAATGGTCTGGGTATTGCAGAAGAACATCATCAGAAAATATTTGATATTTTTTATCGTCTTGGCAATCATCCCAACAGTACAGGCGTGGGTTTATATATCGTAAAAGATGCGGTTGCAAAGTTAGGTGGTACGATTACCCTGGAATCTAAATTGAGGACAGGCAGTACATTCCACATAAAAATTCCTAATTTGGCGCCACAATATTAAAAGCAGTCCACTGTTATGAAAAAGAAACTATTTTTAACTGCTGCATTAGTTACAGGCTTACTTTCTTGTTCACCCAAAAAAGACGTACCCATGCTGGATACCAATGACGAAAATTTGCTTAAAGAAGAAGTAACAGACAACAAACTGACGATTTATCAGGTATTCACCAGATTATTGACTAACACCAAACATGTTAACAAAAAATATGGCACACTGGAAGAAAATGGGGTTGGGAAGTTTAATGATATCAATGAACGCCTCCTTGGTGAGGTAAAAAAAATGGGATTTAGTCATATCTGGTACACTGGTGTTATTGAGCACGCTACCATGACTGATTACACCAAATACGGAATACCACTGGATGATGCAGATGTAGTAAAAGGTCGTGCAGGTTCTCCTTATGCGATAAAAGATTATTATGATGTCAGTCCTGATCTGGCAGTGGATGTACCTAAACGCATGCAGGAATTTGAAGCATTGCTGGCCCGTACACATAAAGTAGGTTTGAAGGTTATCATTGACTTTGTACCAAACCATGTAGCCCGCACCTATCATTCCGATGCCAAACCAACAGGTGTGCAAGATTTAGGGGAAGGAGACGACAAATCCAAAATCTTTGATACAAAAAACAACTTCTACTATCTGCCAGGTACTTCTTTTCGGGTACCACATGAGTACCATGCACTTGGAGATCTCCCTCATCCAACCAAAGATGGACATTTTGATGAAACACCTGCAAAGGCAACCGGCAATGACCAGTTTACTCCCGGTCCACATGTAAATGACTGGTTTGAGACGATTAAGCTCAATTATGGAGTAGATATTGTCAATAACCGGGCAAGACACTTTGAACCAATCCCTAATACATGGGAAAAGATGCGTGATATTCTGCTCTTCTGGACGAAAAAAGGTGTAGATGGCTTCCGGTGTGATATGGCAGAGATGGTTCCAGCAGAATTCTGGGGATGGGTAATTCCTCAAATCAAAGAAGCGAACAAAGATATTGTATTTATTGCCGAAATCTATAATCCATACGAATACAACAACTATATTGATAAAGCAAAGTTTGATTATCTGTATGATAAAGTAGGGTTGTATGATACGCTACGTTCTGTTATTCAACATGGCACCTCAGCCAATCTGATTTCTGCCAATTGGAAAAACCTGCAGGGAATCAATAACCATATGCTTAGGTTCATGGAAAATCATGACGAACAACGCATTGCCTCTCAATACTTTGCAGGAAAGCCAGAAAAAGGTATCCCTGCAATGGTAGTAAGTGCAACATTGAACTCTGGCCCAATTATGGTCTATTTTGGACAGGAAGTAGGTGAACCAGCTTTGGGCGAAGAAGGATTTAGTGGTGATGATGGAAGAACTACTATTTTTGATTATTGGGGAGTACCTCAGTTTCAGAACTGGATGAGTGTAGACCGTTATGATGGTGTAACACTGGAACCTTCTCAGCAACTACTCAGAGAGAAATATGTAAAGTTACTTAACTTCTGTGCTACCAGTGAAGCAATCCGTAAAGGGGGTTTGTATGACTTACAGGCTGCTAACAACGGAGGCAAGACTGCTGGCTATGAAGAACATAAAATCTATAGTTATCTGCGTTTTACCGAAAATCAAAAATTACTGATTATCGTTAGTTTTGAAGAAAGTCTCAAACGCCGTATCAATGTACGTATTCCAACCAATGCCCTGGCAGCTATGGAGTTGTCAGCAACAGCTAACTATGATCTGAAATGTGTATTGGGTGACCACAAACCTGTCTCATTCAATGCTGCAAACGTGACAGATCCCAATAATGCACAAGCAGGTATTCCATTAGAGCTCGAACCTTTGACTGGATATATTTTTGAGATCAAAGAAGAGTCAAAATAACCTTATTAGTGATTGCCTAAAAAGCCTCTGGATATAAATTCAGGGGCTTTTTTTATTATAATCTGGCGGCACAAACGATTTGATTATCCCATCTACTCTGGTCACAGGAAATAGGAACTTTTCTTTTACTCCCCTACCCTTTCTTGCTCATCCTACCCAATTAAACTCAGCATGTAGACCTATTTATTCTATTTGTCTTGACATTTCCTGAGTTGGTCCATTTTATAAATAGACCTCAGATTTTCTTCAGATGTTTAGATTCTAATCCCTTATCTAATCTCCCAATTAGGGAATAATCATAACAACATTTTACATTTTTCATAAATGAACACTCAACTCAAAAAAACTGCAACACAAAGAACCATTACCCTCCCATTGTTGAGTATTTTCTTTGTTCTTATGACACAATTTGCTTGCGCACAAAATCGACCTGTGTATTATGAAGTATTTGGAGTAATAATGGACGCAACAGATGGGAAGCCTGTAGAAGGAATCAATGTTGTTCTGATCAGTAGCAAAAACAATACGCAACAACAGGGAACCATCACCAATGAGAAAGGAGCTTTTACTCTGCATCTGACTGAAGCAGGTACCTTTCATCTGAAAGCCAGTTTTGTTGGATACAAATCCATTGAACAGGATATTACTGTTACTACCAAAAGCCTTAATCTTGACAAGATCAAGATGGAGCAAGCCACTATCAAGCTAAGAGATGTATTGGTAGAAGCTAAACCCAATCCTGTAGAACAAAAAGGAGATACAACGCAATACAATGCAGGTTCTTTTAAAACACATCCGGATGCAACAGCCGAAGATCTGGTTACAAAAATGCCTGGCATTTCAGTTGAGAATGGTACAGTAAAAGCTCATGGAGAAGACGTAAAAAAAGTACTGGTAGATGGGAAGGAATTCTTTGGAGATGACCCAACCGTAGCTCTACGCAACCTCCCAGCTGAAGTAATTGACAAAATTCAGGTGTATAATCAGTTAAGTGATCAGTCTCAGTTTACAGGCTTCAATGATGGTCAAACTCAGAAAACGCTGAACATTGTGACCAAATCAGATAAACGGAACGGAACTTTTGGTAAAATGTATGCAGGATATGGCACTAATGAACGCTATTCTGTAGGAGCAACTATACACAGATTTCAGAATCAGCAGCGTTTCTCTCTTATCGGACTTTCCAATAACATCAATCAGCAAAATTTTTCGTCACAAGACCTCCTTGGAGTTAGTACTGGCAATGGTGGTGGAGGTGGTCAGGGCGGACGTGGTGGAACCGGAGGAGGTGGGGGCATTGGTGGAGGAGGTGGAGGAAATAGTGCCAGTAACTTTCTGGTTGGTCAGCAAAGTGGTATGAACACGACAAATTCTATTGGACTGAATTATACAGACGAATGGGGTAAAAAAGTAAAAATTACAGGTAGCTATTTTTTCAACAAGTCCAACAATACAACCAATAGCTTAACAGAACAACAATATTTTATTTCGAACAATACCTATACCGAAAATAATCGGGTTAATAGTATCAACTACAACCACCGCTTCAATCTGAGATTTGAGTACACTATTGATTCAGTTAACTCATTGTTGATTACCCCTCGACTCAATTTGCAGAACTATAACTCAGGTAGTCTCTTATCAGCTCTGACAGCCTCACCCGAAAGTCAACTGACACAAGTTTATACTGACTATAACTCAAAAAATAACGGATATACTTTTACCAACGAAATTCTGTTCAAACATAAATTCCAAAAGAGAGGACGTACATTTTCAGTAGCTGTCACAACCAATTTTAATGACAAAAACGGACAGAATAAACAATATTCAGAAAATCAATACTTTACCACTGACTCATCAGCGATTATCAATCAACTCTCAGACACTCGTTCAGATGGATCTACGCTAGGAGCAAGATTTTCCTATACCGAACCTATAGGTAAGAAAAGTATACTTGAGTTTAACTACAATCCCTCCTATACACACAGTAATTCAACCAAAGAAACCAATGCATTCAATGAAATCACAAAGACCTATAGTATACTGGATACCTCTCTTTCTAATAATTTTAAAAACACAACATGGACGCAAAGCGGAGGCATGAGTTATCGGTTACGGGGAGCCAAGTATAATTTCTCTGTAGGTACAAATTATCAGCGTGTAGCACTGAACAGTTCGGAGCTATTTCCAACAGATCTGAAAGTAAATAAAACCTTCAATAATCTGATGCCTACAGCTATGCTTGAGTATCGGTTTACTAAAAGCACTAACCTTCGGGCCTTTTATCGTACATCTACCAATACACCCAGTATTTCGCAGTTACAAAATGTAATCAACAATAGCAACACCGTTTTGCTCACTACAGGTAATCCTAACCTGAAACAGGAATATGTACATAGTATCATGCTTCACTATGGTAAGGTAAATACAGGCACTATGCAAAATATGTTTGTTTTCGCCAATGCTACTTATACAACCAATTACATTGCAACTTCTACTTTCACAGCCTCAACAGACACATTGTTGGCAGAGGGAATACTCCTGTCGCAGGGAGCGCAGTTATCACATCCAGTCAATATGGCTAGTTCCTGGAATGTACGTAGTTTCTTTGTATATGGGTTACCTGTAGAGCTATTAAAAAGTAACTTCAATATCAATACTGGAATAACCTACCAAAGTACTCCAGGTCTTATTATCCGTAATGACAATCAATATATCAACCATGCCAATACCTATGGATTAAACTCCGGTGTAACACTTAGCAGCAATATCAGTCAGAAAGTAGACTTCCGGATTTCGTATTCTGCGACGTATACAATTGTTAATAATACCGTTCAATCTACTCAGAACAGTAATTATTTTTATCAGGTATCTTCTGTAAAATTAAACTGGCTTACATGGAAAGGTCTGGTATTCAATACAGACGTAAATCATTCTCTATACTCTGGATTAAGTAGTGGATATAATCAAAGCTTTTTGCTTTGGAATGCGGCTATTGGATACAAGTTCTTGAAAAATAATGCCGGAGAACTTAAGCTTTCGGTATTTGACCTGCTTAGACAAAATACAAGCATTAGCCGTACCGTCACAGAAACCTATATCCAGGATAAACAAACCCAGGTATTGCAACGCTACTTCATGTTAACCTTCACCTACAACCTGCGTAGTTTCCCTGGAGTCCAAAACAGACGGATGGGCCCGCCGATGGATGGCATGGGACCACCTCCGGGTGCAGGACCCGGTGGCCCTGGATCAGGCCCTTTTAACTAAATACATAACACCAAAGGCCCTCATTTTCAGAAACATATGAGGGTCTTTCTTTATAGAATCCAATCTATCATAGTTTGGCACTAGAGCTATCATTCCACCATTCATCATTTTCCCAATAGTTGTCCCAACCCAGTTTGTGATATTTAGGGTTAATCATCACATCCCGATCACCTATAGTGAAATCTTCCAGAATTGAATCACCAATGCTATATATTTCTTTTGCCCAGATGATAGGCTTACTTTTACCTGTCTTATAACTTACCCATTCGCCATCAAATACCAGGTCAGCTCCTTGTGTCTCATCAATCTCATTCAAATACCAAAACTCAGTATTACTATCAGTAAGTAAAGTAAACTCTATAGAAACGGTTCCTTCAAATATACCAGAAGCTGCCAGTTTAGCAGCTTCTCGAAGCCTGAATGTTCCATTTGTTTTATAAATACCTTTCACATTCTTGTTTTCAGAGGAGATATCCAAAGTAGAAAACCGCATAGCCGTATCGATGATAACTTCACCTTCAAATGGAGTAATATTCTTTTTATATCGACTTTTTCCAGTAATATGATATAGGGTAGGATCGTTTTTATCTTTCGTCACAGAGGCAAAGTACATTTCAATCCGATAATGATCTGTACCATAAAAACCATTATATACAGCAGATTGTGGTTTATACTCAGCGTTCAGAAATAAAGGCGACAAATCATATTTTACTAAGATGTTTAAATAATTTACAGGAGTAGCTTCTAGTGGCAGTTTTGCTGGTGGCCTACTATCTTCTTCTTCGATCATGCTGGTTTGCACCGATAAAGTATCCGTCACTACTTGATTTGCACTAAGTGTGTCTGAAGCTGCTTTCTCATTTTTTAACGTTCTGTTACAAGCGATCATTCCTGCCTGTAACAACAATAAGATTAAAAACATACATGAGCTTCCTGTTTTAGGTCTCACTTCCATAAACTATAATGTATAAAAGGTTTCGGCTATTTGTGCTGATAGCATACTTTATATACAACACCAGGTCATGAATGTAACCATGAAGTTCTGTTTTAATCAAAATTACCACCTAATGATATCCATTAGCCTTTTGCAGAACAAAAAAGCCTCATTCTTTCAAATAAAGATGAGGCTTTTTATTTTTAGATTAGTATTACAATTTGGCGCTAGGATTTTCATTCCACCACTCATCATTCTCCCAAAAGTTGTCCCAACCCAGTTTACGGTATTTAGGATTAATTTCCACATCTCTCTCCCCTATGCTAAAATCTTTCAAAATACCATCTGCAATCATAAAGATATCCCTAGCCCATGTAATAGGTTTGCTTTTACCTGTCTTGTAACTTACCCATTTGCCATCAAATATGAAACCTGCTCCCTGAGCACCTTCTTTCGTTTCTGAAAAATACCATTGACGAATACCATTGTTTGTCTTGGTAGCAAAATCAATAGCTACTTTGCCACTAAAGACACCCGAACCTGTAAAAGTAGAATCCTCCAGCAGTTTGAATGTTCCGTGTGTCATATAGGTATTCTTGATCTCCATTTCCTTCATGTTTGCTTCAGAAATATTGGGATCACGAAACTGCACAGCCTCCTCCAATACGATTTCTCCATGAAAAGGGGTAATATTTCTTTTGTAGCGACTCTTGCCTTCTATATGATAAACATTGGGATGAGTTGCATCCTTTGTTACAGAGGCAAAGTACATTTCAATCCGGTAATGATCTGTACCATAAAAACCATTGTATACAGCGGGTTCATCATACTCTTTTGTACGATGAAACAGGGCAGACAAATCATTGGAAGCCAGTACCTCAGAATTATTTTCTGGTATAATTTCCAGTGGTTGAGCAGGTTGTGCAGCCTGTGCTTCTTCTGAACCACGCAAGGTATCTACAGCTTCTTTGTGTGTACGCAACTGAGCTGAAGTTGTCTTATCAGTCTTTTGCGTACGACTGCAGGCAACAATAGCAGCAACAGCCAGAAGCAGAACTAAAAAAACATAGGGCAATTTTTTCATAGGTGTATTGTATTGAATTTTGTTAGATTGTTTTCTGATTGATAAGCTGGTTTATAAAACAGGATCCTTAGGCATATTCACTAAAATTCATAAAAGAGTTAACTAACCTTTTGGCAATACCTGTGCGAATTAGTATTTCTGCAATCAGTAAGTTTCCGGTCCAGGACAACCAGGTAACTGTCAGATACGTTTCTATAGGTTTTGTGCCAAAGAAATAATACATCAGATAGCTTTCGGAACGTAAACTAACAGCAGCCAGTGTCACAGCAAAACTGCGAATCATCCATTCTACGTGTGAAGTCCATTTGTTTTGCATAATTTCCTGCCATGCAGTGAAAGTAGTAAGCCACCATACAATGCATTGCAATGAAAAACCAACTTTAGCAGGCAGACCTCCATTAGCAAAGAATGCTAGTATCATTCCGGACGGTGCAGCCAGAAACAAAATGGAAAACACATATATTTTTCCTGTCCAGCGATGAAAAGCAGGCTTTCTTCTAAATACCGCAGGAATAAATTGAGGTATCCCCCCTGCCATTACCCATAGGCTACTGGTAATATGTATATAAAACCCAGCCAGAAACCAGGGATTATCCAGCACTCTATCTGTTTTGGTAGAGAGAAAGTGCTCACCTCTCTCATAAGACATATAGGGCCACACTTTGGTTAGCATAAGAACTGAAAAGGCAAACACACCTGCCAGTAGCAATGCACCCAGTACACTCTGGAAAGAAAATAATTTATTCTGATCGGGTAAGGTTTTCAAAACAAGCAATTATTAGAGCGACATAAGAGCTTTGGAATATCTCTATCTTTAGTTCCATTAGAAGCCCAATAGTAAGCATCCTTAGGAAAGATATAAAATTACTCCATGTAACTAATTATACATTCGTTTCCTTTATGCCTGCAATACAAAAAAGTAACCTTTCGAAAAACGAATAGAAAGTAATTAACTGTATAGATTTTCTACGGTATATTAGTGGAAAGGATTCAATAGGGAGGAAATATATAAATACAACGAACAAGAAAGCAGGTTATTTATGCCCTGTAGTATCCTGTTTGTTTTTCTTCCGAACGGTGAAGGAGAATTTGCCTGTATTTACCCTGTATTTTTCCCGACCGTCCTCAGAGGTTTCTTTCTTAACAGTAATAATCTCTGTCTCTTCCAGATTCAAACGACGGGAAACTTCTTTCATTAAACCTTTTCCCAGTTTTAACATAACATTTCCGAAAGAACTCTCCTGCTTTTGCTCTGTAGCAGGCTTGTCATCTTTTTTTTCTGGCGCGGTTTGCTGTGCTTTTGACTGAAAGACGATTATAAACGTCAAAGCAACGGCTAAAAAGCTGGCTCGAAAAAGGTTTACAATACGGAACATTCAGTTATACAAGGCACTACTATGCCGAAAATTTAACGATGGGATTGTTTGCTGAGGAGGCAATTTCTGAAAAAAATATAATTTTTCAGCATAAGTTAACACATTTTTTCCAAACTATGTAACTTAGCAATGTTATCCTTTTCGTAAACCCATGTCTGCGACCGACTTAACATCAACACAAACTGAAACAGTCCAAACACTACCATTGCCTCTCACCTGTGCCAATTGTGGATCAGAGCTAAAACCAACCTTTTCGTTTTGTCCGGATTGTGGACAGTCAACAGAGCCTAAAGTAGAATCTTTTGGCATGGTGGTGAAAGAATTTCTGGAAGATTATTTCTCTTTTGACTCTAAAGTATTTCGAAGTCTGTTACCACTCCTATTCCGGCCTGGATTCCTTAGCATTGAATATATTCAGGGACGACGAGCACGATATATACCTCCTTTACGAATGTATCTCACCATAAGTCTGCTGGCTTTTCTGATGCTTGCTGTAAATAAACCTAGTCGCCTTCAATACCAGTCGGATTCGCAGGAAATCTCTTCTACGGAACTTGAAGAACTGAAACATGATATTGATGAAGACTATGCAGCCAGAGATCAGGAAAATGATATTATTACAGTGGAAGATGCGTTCTGGGATAGCTTCTTTGATTCCACACTTCCCAAATTGTTTTTCGTAATGGTGCCATTGTATGGGTTGATTCAGGCCATGTTATACTGGCGCCAGCGGCGATATTACATGGAACATCTTATTTTTTCCCTGCACTTTCACTCGTTTGTCTTTGTAGTATTGCTTGTCTACATGCTCATCAGCTCGTATCTACTGGCAGGTATGGCATTTCTTAACCGAACTCTAATGCTGACTTTTACAGGAGGCATATTGCTCTATTTGTATTTTGCATTAAAGCGTGTATATGGACAAAACTATTTTAAAACAAGTCTGAAATTTGGATTGCTGCTAGCTAGTTATACCATCACATTTATTCTGTTTTGTCTCATTGCGCTGTTTGGGTATTACTCTTTCCGATAAACTCTTTTTCGGCTATTTTGACTAAATACAACCCTGGTTCTGAAAAAAATAAAAAAGTCTGTCACGTTTTGTCTGACTGGTTTGTCATTAGTACAAATTCACTTAAATAATAACGACCATGACTGCACGTATTGAATTTCAGGATGCCTCCAAAGGTTTTATGGAAGGTTTATTAAAATCAGGAATGTATCTAAAAAGATCGACTGTGGATGCCCGTTTGTTCGAACTGATTGCCTATCGCGTATCTCAGATTAACGGATGTGCCTTTTGTATAGATATGCACCATAAAGATGCGATTCATGCAGGTGAATCCGAACAACGTTTATATTCGCTGATAGTATGGAGAGAAACTCCTTATTTTTCAGACCAGGAACGAGTCGTATTGGAATTCGCAGAAGTATTAACCAACATTAGTCAGGAAGAAGTGTCAGATGCTTTATTTGAAAAGCTATTGGTATTCTTTACCAAAGCCGAAATTGCTGACCTGGCTCTGGCAGTAGCTCTTACCAATAGCTGGAACCGTATTAACAAGACATTTGGTACAGTACCTGGCTTCTATCAACCCAATCAGGCACTAGTCACTGTATAATTTCAATGGAGTACATTCTGGTACTCCACTTTTTATTGAATCTATTGATAGAGAAATCCAAACTTTCTTATCTATCAAACATTAGTAATAATACCATGAAAGACTATCGCAATTTATTGTTCCCCTATGCTTATAACATTCTGGGTTCCTGGGAAGATGCAAAAGATATTGTACAGGATGTGTTATCTTCTTATCTGACCACACCGCATGAAGGAATTCAGAACGAAAAAGGATATCTGATCCGAAGTGTCATCAACACAGCTATTAATGTAAAAAATAAGAAAAAGAAGCTGGTTCGTGAAAGCAATTCGCTTCCGGAACCTATAGCCACAGAAAGAGCTGATACCAATATTAACCTCAGCGACATTGTTTCATATTCGCTGCTCATTTTACTGGAACAACTCAATCCTAAAGAACGGGCAGTATTTATTCTCAAAGAAGGATTCAATTATTCACACGAAGAAATTGCAGACTTGCTTTCCAGTACTGTTGAAAATTCGCGAAAACTACTCAGTCGGGCCAAAAGCAAAATAAACCCTACCCTACTTACACAACAAAAGGTACACAAGGACTCTGTACCGGATGGAATTCTTGACAAATATGTGGAAGCAATACGCTCCAGAGATATGAAAATGCTTGAAAACCTTCTGGCAGAAGACATTGTCTTTGTAGCTGATGGAGGCAAAAATCTGAATGTATTTAAGAAAATCTGCACGGGCAATACAGCTGTGTCCGATCTGTTGCTGTATACCTATGAGAAATACCATATTCACTTTTCATCACAGTATACAGAAATCAATCACCAACCTGCTATATTGTATTATATAGGAGATCAAGTAAAAGTTTGTCAGGTTTTGAGTATTTCTCCTGACAATGGAAAAATATTTCGTATCAGTATAATTATAGATCCCGAAAAACTGAAAAATATCTGGATAAGAGAAAAAGATTAGTAGCGAAGTTGTATATTTCTGAAAAAGAAAAATACCTCAGAGGGAAACCATCTGAGGTATCTGTACTACTATTTGGTATCAACCGATGCATTACACACCGTTCAATGTCTGATCTTGGTAACAACCGTATAGGCTCTGTTGTGTTTGGAGACGAAGAAATCCTATACTACGACACAAAATCATTGGGGTAAATGATGGGCCTCGAACCCACCCCAACAGCTTCACACACTGTCATGCTTCCGCTACACTACATTTACCGTTTGATGATACAAAACAAACACCCTACTGCGCAGCCTATTCGCGTAGATAAATATTTTTTAAAAATAAAAAAAGCCCGACTTGATAAGCCGGGCTTCAGAATCTATACAACTCATCTATTAATCTTCTCAGGATATTTTCTCAGTTGCTCCAGATTTTTCTTCTTCTGGTCCAAAGATTATCTCTCTACGCTTTATCTGATATTCTATATCTGAAAGTGCTCCCCTTTTATGGCTATCTTCCAGTTCTTGTAAAGCCTTATTTATTCGTTTCTGATTCGCCTCAATAGATCTGTCAGGTTTGCTTTCCTTTCTTACCGCCCAGATCATAGCAATGATCCACCCGATCACAGTCCACCCCAGCAACACATTTACGCCAATAATCCACTTTGCATTTGGCTTTTTGTAACCAATAGCTGATGGTATAAAATAGATAAACAAGTAGATGATGAAAATATAGGAAACAGCCTCTAACATGTAGTCGAACATTGATAATCCTACAAAAATACATCAATTTCCTCGATTTACCTCCTTCTTATGAATTTGGATTAATGTTTACTTCAATACTTTTTTTTCATCAATACCCATACTACTCACTGATCAATGCCATTAACCCGAAAAAAGGTCATTCGTTACAGTCTTCTTCTGCTCAGTATCATTGCGATAATTTTTCTTATTCGCCCCATCCTGCATTTAACCAAACATATGTATTTCACAGATGCAGGTTTTTCTTCATCCGAGAAAGGCTTTACCAACGATGTCAGCCGACTTAATCACAGTCCGATAGATTCTCTTGTCCTAGTATCTTCTACTGCTGACTCTGCTATTCAGCAGTTAATTTCATTACTATCCTATGCCAGAACTAATCATCTTCAGGTATCTATAGCTGGAGCTAAACATAGCATGGGAGGTCATACGATTGCACCTAATGGCATACAAGTTGATATGCTGCCTTTTCGTGCTCTCACATTGGATACCACTACAAACATTCTCACTGTTGGATCAGGAGCATTATGGTCAGAAGTAATTCCTTATTTAAATCACTATAACAGAGCAGTCTCGATCATGCAATCAGACAATGCTTTTTCAGTAGGAGGTTCTATCAGTGTAAACTGTCATGGCTGGCAACATAACAAACCTCCTATCGCCTCTACAGTACAGTCTTTTCGGTTACTAAAAGTCAATGGTAGGTTAGTGACATGTAGCCGTACTGAAAATGAGGAATTGTTTTCTCTTGTTCTGGGGGGATATGGACTCTTCGGAATCATCATTGATGTACAGCTACAAACAGTTCCCAATGAATTATACACCTATCAACGAATCACAGTTCCAGCTACTGACTATCTGGATTCATACCAAAAATACATTAATCAAAATCCGAAAGCACGAATGGTATATGGAAGATTGAATGTAAATAAGAAAGATTTTCTCCAGAAAGCCATGCTCAACTATTTTGAATACAAAGCTCCCGCTACAAAAGATTATCCATTGACAGATCCTTCTTTCACTAAATTAAAACAATCTATTTTTGAAGGGTCTCGCAATGATGACTATGGCAAAGAATTACGTTGGCAATCTGAAAAACTTTTTACCAAAACACTGACAGGCAATACTTATTCCCGCAATCAGATTATGAACGAAAGTCCAGCTCTATATCTGAATCAATCTGCTACCCGCACAGATATTCTGCATGAATATTTTATACCCCGAAAAAATTTTGGACAGTTTATTAAACAACTTCAGCAGATTATTCCTCAGCACCAAGCCGATCTGCTAAATGTAACAATACGCAATGTATACAAAGATGAGGATACCTATCTGCGCTATGCACGTGAAGAAGTATTTGCCTTTGTGATGTTTTTTAATCAGCCCCTCACCTCTGAAGCAGAACAAGATATGACTCATCTGACACAAGAACTTATTGATGCAGCACATAAACTAAATGGCACTTACTACCTTCCCTATCGATTACATGCTACACAAAACCAGTTGAAGGCTACCTATCCAATGATTGATACGTTCTTCCAAAAGAAACTAAAGTATGATCCCCAAGAGATCTTTCAGAATAAGTTTTACCAGCAGTACAAGAACACCAAGTCAACTGTTGACTCTACAACCACACTTAGATAACTAAAAAAGACCTGGTTCAACTACCAGGTCTTTTTTAGTTATCTATCAGATTATTCTTTCACAAACTTAAATATCTTATTTTCTTTTCCTTCTGTTTTAAGTAAATACATTCCGGGTTTCAGTGATCTTATCGGTATTACAGGTTGAGATGAGGAGATTTTTATTTTATTCAGGATCAATTTTCCGGAAAGGTCGTAAACTCCGGCTTCCATCTCCTCATCTATTCCTGTAAGAATCAGCTCACTTGAAGCTGGATTGGGATAGAGAGAAACCATCTTTATTACCCCTAACTCATCTTGTTTTCCAACACGTGCAGCGGAAGCTGTTCCATACAATTCAATTTCTGCCAGTTGTAATATAGAACCAGTATTGTTGGCTAGATTAAACCGATAATACCGATAGGCAGTACTATTATTGAAGCGAAAGGCTCTGGTCTGGAACCGATTGGGAAAATCCTGATTGGATCTGGTATCAATAGTAGTCCAGGTGCTGCCATTGTTTGAAGCCTGCAATGTCCAACTCAACGGATCTCGTTCGGGGAAATCATTAGCAGAAGTAATGGTATAACTTTTCACCACATAGCTGACAGGCGCCTGGTACTGTATCCAACCTGAAGCATGGAATGTGAGATACTTGGTATTACTTTTATTATCAATCAACTTTGTGTATTCTTCTCCTGATGGAGAACCAGTCTGGTATTGAGCACTAACCGTTCCTGAGAGGTTAGTAATATCCTGACCTGTTGGGTTCGGTTCAACCGGAAGATTATTTGCTTCACGAATCAGCTGGAAAATATGATCCGGACGCACTACTACATAGTTTGTATCCAGCGAATTGGCTACATTCTTAAAGTTGGTAGGTTTGACATCTGTCCAGGGTTGTGCCTGAATGATGGCAAAGCGTGGTGACGTACCATTCCATCCAGACGCCGCCGCCGCTATATGATCTTTCATGGCTTGTTCATTGGTACAATAGTTACAGGACAGTGCCATTCCTGGAAGACTCTGATTATAGATAGTCAGTCCACCACCTGTATTCTGAGCGGTTAGACCAAGCAACGAAGGAGCATAGTTAGCAAAAGTTTCGCCTACGTTCTGATTGATGCCTCCTGTTATAGTATTCCATATAGTCACAACCCGAAAACCTGCCCGCCGATTATAGTCTTCCGTTTTGGATACAAACTGATCCAAGGCAGTTTGGTTTGGAAAACTATTGGGATAAGCATACCCATAACCCGATGGACCTGAAATCAGGTTATCATTGTTGGTAGAGGTTTGCCAATAATAGTTCAGAGCCCCAGGCATAGCATCCAGCATAGCAGGCGACAATGTCCATCCTATAGGTACAGATCCTCTGTCTGGGTTATTCCAAAGTTTACGCATCAGGTGTTCTACATACTGAAGGTTGTCACCATCGCTTAAGATAAAGGCTACATAAATCTTGTTTTTCAATACAGGCTTTGTTGGTATAGGCTTTGTGTTTACTGTTCTCGGCATACCACTATGCAATGTCAGATTAGTAGCCCAGTCACTGGCAACTGTTGCAATCCCATACTGTGAAGCTCTCTGCACTCCAGGAGCCTCTTCTGGCCACCATCCCATATAGTTTGCACCTGCTGGCATAGATGACAAAAAGCTATTCAGTAATGTACTTTCAGCGGCCACATTCGGATCCAACCAGATTACCGCTGCACCCAATGCTGTTGCATACTCGCGCAAAGCAGATTTATGAATGTCAGGATTAAGCCCTATGAGTAACCGATGATCCAGATTTGGCCAGTAGGTGTTATAAATGGTTTGATAAACCTGTAACTTACTGGTAAACTGACCACGCAAATCCTGTAAGATAGGTAAATTATACGGCGCAGCTGTCAATTTTGACAGTAAAGCTGGAGAAGCGATGAGTGCATTTTGATTTTTGGCCAGCAATGTTGCCAGATTAATAGTATGGATTTGTGCCGGATCATAAACGATTAATCCAGACAGTTCACTACGATATTTGGTAATAAGACTCCATTTATCGGCTGGTTCATTCCAGTTCAATCCTAAAGACTGCAACCAGGTGTATTGTCCTTCCGCAAATGCATCTCCTTCGTAGGAAAAGATACGGGGTTGTGTCTTGTTTACAATACCTTTCAGGGATGCAAACAGATACATTTCAGCAGATGAGCTATTTTGCTGTACCCGAACCCAGTCCACTTTTGTATAAGCTGTGCCCCGCCAGTATACCCGCAATTCAATAGACTGATGATCAGCAGGCAAGGTAAAGGGTAATGTAAAATTGACATAATCGCCTGCTATCGCAAATTGCTGACGGGTAATAGTTTGGAAAGCAAGAGTAGCTCCTGTTGTAGCATTTCGGACATCTATATCCACTACAGGATCATTGTTGGCAGTGTTGTTGTCAGTCTTCATACGAAATTCCGCAACATTCGGGCCTGCCAGCAAACTAGTGTCATAGGGTCCGTAAATCATATGCCGATTAGCAGAATCTATTCCGGTTTGGCAAAGCCAGCCATCTGTCTCCAGACGTCCCGTATTGTGACCAAGCGACCCGCCTTCTGCTTCCCAGGTAGAAGAGGTTTCCCGTAAAAGAATCAAATCCTGTGTTTGTGCAGGGGCAGGAAATGAAGGCAACAATTGACCTGAAGGCCAAACAATCTGTGCCATTGCAGGCACAATAGCTAACTTGAGTAAGCACAAAAGTACCACTCGAAATAGAAGAGGAGAATTACGCATACGAAAAAAATAGGTTTAAAAAGTGAAGGATTGACTATATTATATACTAAGTGGGCAGGTAGTTTCCTACATGGATAGCTGAAGCAGCAAAAACTATAACAGGTACAAAAATTGAGATAGGAAAAAAAATACAGAAAATTAACCCTACAGGTAGCTATTTCCTTTGATAAAATCTGATAGAACAACGTACATTGTAAAGGGAAGTAAAGCGTATACATACGCATAGTTTAAAAAATACGGCTTAAAAAGTATGTCAATTTAAAAATTTTTAAAACAAACCTAACAGATACGCAAATATTTTTTTAAGTATAAGTCACCAATGTGTACTAAGTAAAAAAATGATTATCTAATGAGAATTCCCAACTAAATACACTCTACTCAAAACCCACTATTTCTGTATTATTTAATCTGTTGCGTTACTATGAAATTACCATTGTTCTTGTTATGCTTTTTGTCTGTATTTATTAACTGGCATTGCCAATCAAAACATACTACTTTAGGTGAGGAATACGCCAGAAAGTTTTTGACTGATGTGCAACAAGGAAAAGGATCTTTGCTCTCACAAGTGGTTCCAGTCGTAAGAGATAAGGAAACAGCTATTGCCATTGCGGAAGCAGTATTATTTAAAATCTATGGCAAGGATCAAATCATAAAACAAAGACCATATGAGGTCTATCAGATAGAAAACCATTGGGTATTGTTTGGCATGTTACCCGAAGATACCAAGGGTAGAGTATTTGAAATTGCTATAGATGCACAGGATGGCAGAATTGTAGGTTTAACTCATGGAAAGTAGAAATTAATTTTCCATTTTTTATCCTATCTATATTACCAATAAAGAGAACATAAATGTAGGTTAGATCCATGCATTATCGGAAATCTGGCGACTTGGAGCATTTAATCAGAAGTCTGATAGTTTATAAATAACATCAATATTCTGATATCTATTCAAAACAATCAGAAATCTAATCCATTCTTCTCTAAGTTGTCACCCTAATCACACAGTACGATATACTTTGTCGAATTAGAACTCTTATATATCTTAACTACTTAAAGAATATCCAGAATCTGAAACAATTCCATAGTTGGATAGGTCGAATTGCCTTATTCATTAAGTAGCCTAAGTAGTCAACCCCATGCAGGTAATCGCCCGCCTATGATCCCAATACGGAGGCTCTTTCGTCCCCTGTCATTTTTTTATCTCATACAAAAGTAATGTGTGTATCAAACCATTTCTTTTCTGTTTCATCCATCATATTATATTTTTTATTTTTTACAAGATAGAGAAACTCTTCTACCTTGGCATTTCTATGTTGCAGTAAGAACTCACATATATGTACAAGTTCTGGCTTAGCTCTACCCACATATGTGACAGAAGTTTTTCGTGCTTTGGAAAGAATTGCTTTGGATCTTTTAATTAATGGATCAACTACAGTATCATCACCAAACTGACATAAAATGCTGGTTTGGTTTGATTTTACATAGTTGTTTTTATTTGTATCCAGAATCTCCGCAAAAAAGGCAAGCTCTCCTTTACCATTTATGGCTGCGATGGTACTGGCCGCAGCATTTACTATATAATATTTGTCACTTGTTCTGGCAATCTCTTTGAGTACATCCAGTGATTTGTCAGACCCATGTCTGGATAATACATTGCAAAACCAGGATAGTTCATTTGGCTTTGTGGATTTAGATTTTAGTGCTGTCAGACAAAAATCCTCAATTCTTGGTGAATAGGTTGAATCAAGTGTTGTGAGAAGATTTAAGGCATTCATTTTAATCCGCCAGTGTTTGTGTTGTATCAGTTCAAAAAGATATTCTTTTTCATTCCAAATCTCCAGTTTGCTTTCAGCCAGAGACTCCAATGCAACATCTTGTATCCATCTGACCTTTTCAAGACGAACAGTTGCCAGTATATAATCAGCTATAGGATGATCATTTACTCTATCCGCTATACGGACAAGTAGTCGAATAATATCAATCCGTGTACTCGTATTCTTCTCCTTTTCAAGCCGGATCTTCAAAGGTTCAATAAGATCCGGGTCTGCAAGTTCATAAGCCTCATCCCGTGCTTCACTGGCAATGGTTAAACTTGATTGGTAAATAACCCCTGGAGGCAAGGATAGACCTGGCCGCAGATTTTTATTGCCAAGTCTTTCTATCAGATCATTAACATACTCTGTTTTTGTCATCGTCAGACTGATGATAGAGGTATTTTTTTAGGTATCTTATTTTTTGTATATGAGTGGAGTAAGTATAGTTACTTCTCAACAATCGCCAGGCGTATTGGCAAACATTACTCATATTCAGTGAATACCTCAAAAAAGCAAAAAGGTAAGTTACTATCCAACCTTTTCAATTGTTTCCTTATAGAATATTTTAATAGATGTAACAACTTTTCCGCATTGGAGTGTCTTTCGCTCTTACAAAACAAATGGTATTCGTATAACAAGTACCTTTCAGGAAGCCAATGAAAATGGGATCGCAACTTACCACATTTACTGCTTACTAATAAAAGAATTGCTCTTTTACAATCTGGCCATCTTTCACTTCGTATAGCATGATCTCATTGATCTGTATTCTTCCTATACCTCGCACGGTAATATCCATCAGCCGGCCTACAGCAAAATGCTTGCTACTTATAAGAGGAGCAGTTGTAGAGGCACTATGCATTGCCTCTACCCTACTTATCCAATCTTCCCCTTTTTTACGTACTGCTACTTTTCCTTCTGCATTTTGCAAATAACTGGCAGTGGTAGGTTCTATACTACGGACATTCTCAGCAAAAAGCTCGTCCTGAATCTCAAACCATTTTTCCTGTTGGGCTAGTTCGTTAAATCGTGCCGCTACTTCTGTTGTGGTTAGTGCTACTGTTTCTGTTTTCATAGAATTTTCAGTTGATATAGATGATTTGAATTTGCTTTCAGAAGAGACTAAGAATTTGCATACTCTTTGGGTTTGGGAGGAAAACCCGGTTGTCCCTTACCTGTTGTAATCAGATCTCGTAAGCTATATTGCAGATATTGGCTCCATCCACCAGAACAAGCCTTGAAACACTCGATTTCAGGAACCAATCCTTCATGGGTAAAGCGGATTTGTGTTTGAGAACCTTGTCTGGCAATTTCAAAATGCACAAGGGTTCCAGTCCATTCACTTTTGTCCTCCAGGAACGTAAGGTTACTATCAGTAACAAGCCAAACTACTTTCTCGTTTGGAACAACATCTACCAGTTTTTGTCTGGAATAATGGACATCTTCAAAACGGACCTCAAATTCATCATTCAGTTCTTCGGAACTACCTGTAAAGTCTTCTGACCACCAACTACGAACGGCATTGATGGCTCGAAATACTTCTTCAGGTGACTGGTCTACCCATAAGGTAGTTGTAAAATCAGATGTATTCATTTTCTTTCTGGTTTTAAGGGTTTTACATTTGTTCACAACAAAAGTATTGTCTAAATAAGACTTGTATAGGGTGTAAAATGGACTTTCTAATGGGTTGATTTGGACAGAATAAAGATCTATCTTTCTCTCATAATTGGCTGTTTATTGTCTTACTGTATTGCATATAATTCGAACAAACACTTACATGAAACATCTTACTATTCTGGTTCCTGAAGGACAAAGCAATCTGAGCAGTATTGTTGGAGCATACAAGTTATTCTCCAGAGCCAATGACTACTGGCAAGAAACTGGCAGACAGGCGTTGTTTATTATTGAATTGGCTGGTATATCCAAAGAAGTAGACTACTATGATGGCTTGTTTGCAGTCAGACCACATAGACACATTGCATCCATTGACAAAACTAATCTTATCATTATTCCTTCCCTGAATCACAACTATCAACTGGCAGTTGCTGGAAATGAATTGCTGATTGAATGGATGGAGAAGCAGTATAAAAATGGGGCAGCCATTGCCAGTATATGTACAGGAGCTTTTCTGCTTGCCTCATCGGGGTTGCTGGATGGCAAAAGTTGTTCTACCCATTGGTCCGCCGCTGACCATTTCAGAGATCTATTTCCAAATGTACATCTGCAACCTGACAGGTTGATTACAGATGAAAATGGCATTTATACCAATGGAGGAGCCTATTCTTTCCTGAATCTGATGATTTATCTGATAGAGAAATACTATGACCGCCAAACTGCTATTTTCTGCTCCAAGGTATTTCAGATTGAGATAGATAGGCAAAGCCAATCGGCCTTTGTCATATTTACAGGTCAGAAACTACATGGCGACGAAATGGTTATAAAAGCCCAGGAATACATCGAAAGCAAACTTCATGAGAAACTATCTGTAGAAGAGCTCTCCTCACGATTTTCTGTCAGCAGACGTAACTTTGACAGAAGATTTATCAAAGCTACCGGCAATACTCCTATTGAATATCTGCAACGGGTAAAAATTGAGTCAGCCAAGAAGGCTTTTGAAACTACCCGCAAAACTATTAATGAAGTAATGTATGAAGTTGGCTACTCAGATGTAAAAGCTTTTCGGGAGGTATTCCGTAAAATCACAGGCATGTCCCCACTGGAGTACAGAGACAAGTACAATAAGGAAGCGATAGTCTAGGTGGTATCTTCTGATTCTTGCGCTTAATCTTTCTGTTCGTGATTGTTATTGCCTGCCTCACCTCAGGCAAGTACTTTCTGTTTCTTTGTCAAGGGCAGTAAAATCAGCCAGAGAACCAATACAACAGTCAATTGACAGATCAGCCAGTTTAAAACAACAAGCCCAATAGCAGCCCAGCCTCCTGAAAACCAGATGATCCGTACCAGAAAGATTGAAAACAATAAAGCTACTAGAAAACCTACTATTACCATTACCTTTAAGATCCCCTGTAAAGATTGATTTTCATTAAAATCAGTTCTCACTAACTCTCCATATGTCTGAACAATAGAAAATGGGAAAGTCAACATAACACTGACTAATAAAACGTTCCAGCCTACTATAAGCCATACAGGGTTTCGACTTGCCATCAGATTCCAATATTCCAGAAATGATTTTGCAGAATCCATAAAAAAAACAGAGCGAAAAAATTGTTTTACATAAACCGTCACGTCCTGTAGGTATAGCGATGAAACAAGAAGGAGAATCAGAAAAAATAAGGGAGAAAGTCCAAAAAGCACAGCTCTCATAAACGCTGGTTTGGTATAAAACAACTTTTCGGTATCCGTCTCTGTTTTGGGTGATGAGCTATCATATCCGTAAATTCCAACAGCAGCACTGAAAGAGAAAAACCCTATACTAACTGCTATTGTCCCAATAGTTCTTTTGATTATAGCCAACGAACCTATATTAATCATTTTTACCCTACAGTGCGCCATATTCAGGAATACTACTTGTAATAAGCTCGAACTAATAAGATAAAGATTCATAAATAGTACAAAAAACGCTACCTCAGGCAAAAAGAAATTGATCCAATAATTCATAGTATAAGAGCTTAGCAAAAATAAAATGCAAGTTTCATCTTTATATACTTTCCAATCAAGTAGTTTCTTAAAAATCCTAACATGCCTACTATAGTAGTCCTGTTTATAGAATTACCATCATATAATATCTCCCGATAAAACTTTTTCTCTAAAGGAGCATCTATACTCCTCAGATGAAGTTATCTCTTCATCTATCCCAAACCAACTACAATAAATTGAAAACATATGCACCTGAAATTCATCCTGTTCTTACTATTTAGCTTTTTCTTTCTATGTAAAGTATTTCCTCAAACAGGAAATCTGTCTATTCACCTGGCAGTTAAGGATTCTATTGTTGCCCAATTTAACCGGAGCGATTTCAAAGCTATCTATTCATTTGCAGATACAGCCTTTTCGAACCACATAACAGAAGATCAACTTACAGGTTTTCTAAGGGGTTTAAAGAACAATGGAAATATTCTCAATTCTATGCTTGTAGCAGACTCTGCCAACGGAAGAAAGTATTTCCATACAGAATTTAGTATCAGAGATATGCTGATGGTATTGAAAGTCAACACTCGGCAAAAGTTCACTACGTTTGGATTTTACCATCAACCACCTACTCTCCTTACAACCACACCTCAGGTAAATAGTAATAATCCAGGTAAAACATTTCTGGATAAATCTATAGATAGTATTGCCCGAGAATATTTTCGGAATCCAAAAGCAACCGCTTTGTCGATTGGAGTATTTAAAAATGGAAAACAGTATACGTATCATTATGGAGAGACAAAGAAAGGCATAGGTACTTTACCAAAAGAAGAAACACAATATGAAATAGGCTCTATCACGAAAACATTTACAGCTACCATTCTTGCCCATGCAGTTATAGAAAACAAACTGGCATTGAATGATGATATACGCAACTATCTTAAAGCCAGCTTTCCAAATCTGGAATATGAAGGGGTTCCAGTCAGATTATGTGATTTAGCTAATCATACAGCCCGATTCCCTTCGTTGCCGGGAAACTTTGAAAAGCAAATACAGTATAACCCACTCGAACCTTACAGAAATTATACAGAAGAAATGCTTTGGCAAGCTCTGCATGAAATTCGACTTGACACTTTACCTGGCTACAAATTTGAATACTCCAACATGGGATTTGCGGTACTTGGAAAAATACTAGAGAATGTATATCAAATGCCTTATGCAGAATTGGTAAAGAAATATTGTGCAATACCGTTGAAAATGAAGTCTCTCACTACGACACTACTGGTAACACAAAAGAAGATTGCTGCCCACCCCTATAGTGAAAACGGAAATGCAGTTTCATTTTCATCGCTTGGCGTTTTTATTCCTGCAGGAGGTATATATGCTTCGGTCAAAGATATGCTTCATTATATAGAAGTTCAAATCAATGAAACAAATCCAGCTATTGCACTTACTCACCAAATTACTCAAAACGGTGTTGGACTTAGTTGGGGGATAGTCAGCTTTCCAGATGGTTACAGAATGTTACAGCACAATGGTAGCACAGAGGGATTTCAATCGAACATAACCATATATCCAGAATTAAAAACCGGATTTGTAATCCTTGTTAACACCAAATCGAATATAGACTCACTTATAATAGGCCTGAACAAAATTCTTACACCTAAAAAAGAAGGTTAAACCATTTCTGCTGAAATTGTTTCTTGAGTGAAGTTAAAATGAAATAGTAGCAAAGAATAATCTAGGATAAATAATGTTACTCTTTGCTACCTTCTGAAGCAGATGTGTATTCTTTCAAAGGATTATAATTTGAATATCGGTTATAGACAGCATCCTCATAAATTTTTTCTTTTTTCAGAATCCTTTTCTTACCAGATTTATTTATTGTATAGGTAGTTCTATACCCATCAAATGAATCCAAACCTGCAAACTCTCTTAAAGAATCTCCCTCTATTTTCAAAAAAATGGTTGAAGACCCACCATAAATAGCCCATGAGTCCAGACAATCAAGTTCCTTATTATAACGGAGATTAGGAAAATTACTAGCGTTTTTAATCGGCGTTAACTTGCCGGTCTCTGGAACAAAAAGCCATATAATTCGCATATCATTAGCTCCTCTGGCAGCCGCATCAACTTTATAAGCTATATCTTTGTATCCATCATTGTTGTAATCATAAATAATCAATCCCAGATTGGATATATTAGATTTTTGAATAAACTTCTTTTGATTAAGCCGCCATCCTACCTCCGTTCGTTGATAAAGGCTGAATTTTACAAAGACTTCATCGTCCTGGTTTCTAATTTGGCTTAAATCTAATTTGAAGCAACCTCTTTCTCCTATTTGTGTACTATCAACGATATGTTCCTCTACATCTACTTTCTTTTTTACTGGCAGTGGCGCTGACTTTGGCAATGGATAGTTATCGGTTTTTGAGGAATCAAGATACTCAGCTGTATCTTTTCTAACAAAAGAAGTTGATTGTGCCTTCTTGGCAATACTTTGTTTGTTCTCATTACTACACTGAGAAATTAGTATTAAAAGCCCAAACACAAATAGAAATACCTTGTTCATTCAAAATTGATTACACTCTTGATGAACAATTTAACGTTCATATTTTATTTATAAAGGTATCTTCCATTTTTATTTCTTGAACATAGTTCAACGCATATCATCTGTCGAGGTGAATTCACTGCATTGACGAATGAATACTCAATTTGCGATGCATTGGAGTCAAACTATTTTTGCCTAGTATTCACCGCAAATTTGTCTATGCGTTGAATTCGCCGCAAAAAACTTTTTGCATAAAATTAACAGCAAGTTTTGTGCTTGAGCGGAATTAATCGCAAAAGTTTTTTGCACATTATTCAGTTCAATAAGCTCTTTTGTATAGAAAAAAGCACACAGTAAAGTTACTGTATAATGAATAATATAACTATAGAAGCATACTATTAAGAAATTTTTCGAACTCAGCTAGTCACATTTTGTATGATATTTATATAAATAACCGTGTGTTTTACTTTTATACAATTTATGAAAAAAGATTATTATCAGATTGGATTCAATTTTCTAAACAACAGCAAATTCCATAGAGCAATAACCTATCTTACCAAAGCAATCGAAGAAGATCCCACTCATGCCTGGGCATATGAAAGAAGAGGAATGGCTTATTATTACTTGTGTCAGTTACCAGAAGCCATGGAGAACTTCACCTCTGCCCTTTCACTAGATGCTACACTAACCAGTGCTTTATATAATCGGGCCTCAATTTATCTAACTAGGGAGGAAACAGAGAAAGCAGCCTCCGACACAGAAACTCTATTAGCACTTGACCCTAACAATACGGACTACAGATACTTGGGACTTAGAGTTTTTCCTGCTGTTAAGAAATACAGAAAAGCTCTTCTAATTGTAAATGATCTATTAAAGGCAAATCCGGAAAATGTAGATTTGATATGGACGAAAGGATGGATTTTCGCGAGTCTGGAAAATCCACAGGAAGCAATCATATGGTATAAAAAGGGATTACAAATCGATCACACCAATGTGATGTTGATGAATAACATAGGATTTGAAGCTACAAAAGCAGGGAATTTCTCTTTGGCAGAAGAATATTTCGAAAGAGCACTCAGGCTTTCACCAGAAGAACCTTATCCACTCAACAATTATGGATATCTGGAACATCTTCGAGGTAATAATGGACGTGCCCTTGAATTAATAAACCAATCGCTGGAAAACGATTGTTCCAACTCGTTTGCCTATAAAAACATGGGTATTGTATTACTGGCAATAGGGCAAAGAGAGAAAGCTTTTGAACACCTTCAAATGGCACTGGAACTAGGGTATACTCAGGATTATGACGAGGAAGTCAACCAACTTTTGAGTAAGCATTTTCCTGAATAGTTTTACTATTTCAAAGAAAAAACATGAATGGACTAGCTTTTATTATACAAAATGAACTCTATCCATTAGAAAATTTGGATAAAGATATAGTATGTTCGGAAAAAGTGTACAATAATGACAAAGTTTGTGCCTCTTCTTTTGTATCTGTTCAAGGAGATTCTAATAGTAATATATCTGATATGGTCAGGATTCAATTTGACTGGCGAGATCGTCCTGAAGTTATCACAGAAGAAGATTTTTTATTTATCCCAGAAACAAAAACTTTGTTCTTTAGGTCAGGCAATCAATGGGCAGTTTTTAATCTTACAAATAAAATGACTGTTCAACATGAACATGCATTCTGTCATCCCTGGCTTGAGCGAATTGGGCATTTTGTTTTGATTGAGGACGAGTTAGATGCGTACTTGATGACATTAGACGGGCAAAAAATAAACTCAGTACCTATTGATCCACCCTGGCAACGCCAGGACTTTCCAGATCGCATTGAATACATGAGTCCAGTCTATGGTAAACAAACCCTACTATTTCCTCTAATGTGATTTATTATAATTCTTTTAATCAACTACCCAACACAAAAACATAAGCAGATAGAAATAAGCAACTTCCATCTACTTATGTTTTTATTTCCCTCAATAAAATTGAAGTATTAATTCTCTTGTGCAATCTGATTCTGAATATGGAAATAATCAAAATCAGCATATCCCCCTGTAGTCCGGGTAGCGTAATTAAACAAGCCAAACCTATATCCCATAAAATGAGGAAGTGTATATTTCATCTTTAGTGGTTGTCCGATTTTCTTCCATAACTTTCCATCCAGACTATAATAAAATTGTGCACTATCAGTCATGTTGATAAAGTTACAATCAGCTTTCAGATAGATAGTATTTTGTAAAAGTGGAATACTTTGTTGCTCAACAGGCTTTCCAGATTCTGCATTAATCATAACAATTTCTTTCTTTCCATCTTTAACTCTAACTCCTACCAAACCATAGTTTTTCTGTAGCAGACTCAATCCGGCAAAGTCTCCTTCTCTCATTTGAGTGACATCCATCTTCGTAGAACCAGCACATTCTGGTCCAATGGTTCGTTGTGTCAGTGTGTTTCTGGCCAAGAGAAAAGAAGAATCAATACGTCCCGTTTTAAGTCGCAGATAGCCGTTATGTTCCATAACAGACCACAGTGTATTATCCGGATTATGGTTCCATTGCCATACCAATGGTAATGCAGGCTCACCTTTTTTACGTGTAAAATCGTCAGATGCTACAATACCTGGAATTAAGCTCTTATTGGCAGGTAGGTCAAGGACCTCAGGTACTTTACCATTGTCTCCCAACACAGGCCAGCCATTTTCCCATTTGACAGGAACCAGATAAGGAATACGTCCTACAGCACCAAAATCACGAAAGAGGTAGGAATACCATTTACCATCTGGTGTATCAATCAACCCTCCCTGAGCTACTCCCAAATCCTGTAAGCCTACTCGTCCTTCATAAGGACCTGTAATCTTATCTGCCCGATGAATAACAACGGTTCTCATTCCTCCTTTGGGCCAGGTGATATTAAACAGATAATATTTCCCGTTGACCTTGAATAGCTGTGAACCTTCACAAGGCAAGCCGATAGTCTCTCCGGCGGGAGCACTGGCATTTTCAATAACAACCTGTTCGGTTGTTCCGGGCTTTACACCCGAAGCATCTGCATTGAGTTCTACCAGTCGCAGTTTGCCACCTCCATAAAGCAGATAGACACGGCCATCATCATCAAAAAACAAGGAATGATCGTGATAAGAGGGAGAAAAAGAAGCTACTTGCCAGGGACCTTTTTCTATATCTTTTGTTGTGAAGACATAGGTCTTTCCAGTAGTTTGCGCAAATGTCGTAACATAGTAAGTTCCTTTATGGTATCGCAAACTACTTGCCCATGAACCACGACCATACGTACTTTTTCCATTCGTAAGATTTAATTCATCCATATCAGCCAGGGTCTGGTAAGCATAACTGACCAGTTGCCAGTTGACTAAATCAGTGGATTTCATAATTGGCACACCCGGACTCATATGCATGGTAGTACTACTCATGTAATACGTATTCCCTACACGAAGAATAGCCATATCCGGAACATCTGCAAACAAGATGGGGTTGTGAGCCTGCTTCGTTTGAGCAACTACTCCAAGTGAAACAAGCAAAAAGAGTACAACTAAAAATTTGTTCATCATTTTTCGGTACGGCTCAGCTTTGTGTTTTGATTCGAATGACAGTTAGTGACATAGCAGGTGCATTGTATTGAAAAGACTTGCTTACCTTGATCTTAGATTGTACAGGAGCAATAGCCTGGGGATTTTCCAGTGTATTCTCAGCCTCTGCATTACCTGCGATCACAACCTTCTCTGCCTGTGAGGCCAGCTTTTTAAAGGCTGAAAGGTCTATCTTCATAGATTGAGAAGCAGTTCCGCCATTTACAAGTTTGAGAATAATATCCCCTGTTTTACTATCTTTCACACAGGAAGCTGCCAAAGTAGAATCTTTGCTGTTTTTAGAAACGATCTTATCGTAATAGTAGTCGCCTTGGTTAGCCGTAAAAAGTTTTTGCACATAGTAGTTAGGAGTCAAACAAACCTTTTCATTATCAAAGAAGATCATGTCTGTCTTCCACTGAGTATGATTTTTCTTAGCCAGCAAAGGTGCGTATGAGGCCATATCCACTACATCGCCATTTCGCTCCAGGGCTGTCATATAGATTGCTTCGGATATTGCATTTTTCAGCTTATTTCCCCAGGAAGCATATTCTCCCAGATATACATGGGATTGTTTTCTATCATATGCATCATAACGGTACTGATTCCTGACAAACCAGTCAGGTTGCTGGTAATAATGCTCGTCTACCATAGGTACAGTCAGGTTATTGGCATATTTCCAACCTTTGGTAAAGTCTTCTCCATCCGGAAATGGTCCAACAGTTCCAATAACAGTGATTTCAGGATGTTTGGCTTTCACAGCATCATAAATCAACTTAAATCGTTCTTCAAACTCAGGCGTGATCTTGTCTTCATTTCCAATACCGACAAATTCCAGATTGAAAGGTTTGGGATGACCTGCAGCGGCCCGTTTAGCTCCCCAGGTAGACGAAACAGACCCATTCGCCCACTCAATCAGATCCAGCACTTCCTGAATATACTCCTTCATTTCATCCATAGGTATTGCTTTCTGGCCTGTACCTCCAATACGCCATGTACCACCAGAATTCTGACAACTGACTGCAGCAGGCAATACAGGGAGTGGCTTTGCCCCGATGTCTTCACAAAACTGAAAATATTCATAATAGCCCAAACCAGCTGTCTGATGATACCCCCAGATATTTCGTTGTTCAACCCGTTGTTCAATAGGCCCTATAGTATTTTTCCAGCGATACATATTTCCCAGTCCATCTCCATGAGCCAGACAACCACCCGGAAAACGAATGAAGGCTGGCTTCATATCAGCAAGCAGTTGAGCGAGATCAACCCGAAGTCCGTTCTGACGATTTTTGAAGGTATTTTCCGGAAAAAGAGAAACTATATCTATCCCTACTTTTCCTTGCGTAGTACCCAAAATAACAAGAGATGTGCTATCACTTCGTTCAGAAGCTGTAAGAGTAGCAGTATATTTATTCCAATCTTTTGAATTAACAGTCAGCTTACTTTCCGACAGTATTTTTCCTCTGGGGTCCTGCAGACTTACGGTAAGTGCAACCGGAGTCGCTGATAACTGGCAGGCAAATAGAGAGAATACATACTTTTCTCCAGCTTTTACAACCATATGATCATACCCACGATTTTTAATTCCAACACCTGGTACTCCTTTATTCTCCGGAACCTTGCTATTTTCCCCTACACCTGGCTGTCCCACATGTTCGATAGTCAGTACAGCATAATGAGGATTGTTTGGGTGAACAGGCTTATTGGTTTCTACATCCAGTGAACCGTAGGAAAACACAGGCGTAATATATTCCCAACTGGTAAGCGAATGCCACTCTCTACGGTCTGCCGGACTGTATTCAAACGAACGATTTTGTATCATTTCGGCATAGAGTCCGCCATCTGCAGCATAATTGATGTCTTCAAAAAACAACCCGAATAAAGTAGGACTGATTTTCTTTCCTGTGGATGTGGTTTGTTGTCTGGCAGACTGTGCTACTCCAGTCAGGGAAACAGCCAAATACACAATCATACTCAGTACAAGTCTTCTACTCTTTTTGCTTGTTCTGCTTTTGCAGGATTCGGGTATTATTCTCATTGTAAAAGTAAAGGGGTGGCTTTTCATTAGATAAAACAGATGTATTTATAAGATCATTACATGTAGTATTTGAGAATACAGGTTACTTACTCACCAGTGTATAGATCCCTCCTTTCTGTGTAGGCAAATCATATAACACAGTTTCTTTTAAGGCAAGTGGTGCAATAGTCGACTTAGGTGAAACAATCGGTGCAGGAGTGTCTTCCGTCTGATAAAACACATTGGAATTCTTACCTGTAGCCTGATTTAAACCCGTTCCATTATTCAACTTTAATTCATTAGGCACCCGCAAACGAAGGTTTCCTCCCAGAATTGACTTTACTACTAATTTTACCAATTTGGTATCCTTCCACTCCATACTTACAATATCAAAACCACCCCTGGCTTTCAGTCCACTTACAGTACCACCTGGCCAGGCATCGGGTAAAGCAGGCAACAGATGCACCGCTCCATCTGAACTTTGCATCAGCATCTCGGTAATACCAGAGGTACAACCAAAATTTCCGTCAATCTGAAAAGGGGGATGTGCATCAAACAAGTTAGTATATGTTCCGCCACCATCCGGATTAACTCCCAGTGGTGTAAGCTGATTTTGAATTAGTTTGTAGGCATGGTTACCATCCAGCATTTTAGCCCACCAGTTTATTTTCCATCCCATACTCCAGCCTGTAGAGACATCGCCTCGTTGTATAAGTGTATTACGGGCTGCAGCAAATAATTCAGGTGTCCGGTAAGGTGAGATCTGATTGGATGGAAACAAGCCATACAAATGAGAAATATGGCGATGATGATCGTTGGGATCATCTACATCATCCAGCCACTCTTGTAACTGGTTGTGTTGACCAATATGCATAGGTGCCAGACGCCCACGCTTCTGTTTTAATGTATCCACAAAAGAGGCATCTTTATTTAGAATCTCAGCAGCACGAATAGTGGAACTAAACACATCATACACAATCTGATTATCCATTGTCGTACCTGCATCCAGTGATGATCCTTCATGTGCTTTTGGTGCATTTTCTGGTGAATTAGCCGGAGCCACCACCAGCCAGTGGTATTTAGGGTGTTCCACTAAAAAATCCACATAAAACAAAGATGCCCCTCTTAAAACAGGATAAACAGATTCCAGAAAGGCCTTATCCCCAGTATACAGATAATGCTCCCAGAGATGTTGACTCAACCAGCCACCTCCAGCATTCCAGACGCCCCAGAAAGCACCATCTACCGGACCGTTAATTCGCCAGATATCGGTATTATGATGGGCCATCCATCCTCTGGCACCATACATTACACGAGCAGTTTCCTGGCCTGTTTCAGACAGTTCTTTCACCAGTTGAAATAAAGGGTCATGTAGTTCAGTCAGGTTAGTCTTCTCAGCTGGCCAGTAGTTCATTTCAGTATTGATGTTGATAGTATATTTACTATCCCAGGGTGGGCTCATCTTATTATTCCAGATTCCCTGAAGATTAGCCGGTTGTCCACCCGGTTGCGAGGAAGAAATAAGCAGGTAGCGTCCATACTGGTAGTACAATACAACCAACGCTGGGTCATTGGTATTCCGAAAATTCTTAAGCTGTTCATCTGTTGGAACCTGACTAGCCTTGGATGGCCCTAAATCCAGTTTTACCCGATTAAACAACTGTTGGTATGCAGCTACATGTGCTTTTACTAACGAGGCAAACGATTTGGAATAAGCCTGCTTTACATATGTTTCAGCGCGTTTAGATTCATCCCCGCTCAAATCCTTATAATTATTGAAATTTGTACCAATAGAAATAAAAATAGTAGCTGAATTAGCACCTTGTATAATCAGAGAGCTATCTGTTTTGGCAAGGGTTCCACCATTCAGTTTAATTCGGGTTATTCCTTTAAACTTAACCATGCCTTTCACTCCCTCATGATCACTGGTAACACCAGTAAGTTCCAGATCGTTGGATGCAGTAGTAACCACAGACGAACTTTTGTGAGGACAAGCATAGGCTACCGAAAATGAAAGACTGCTTGGTTTACTGGCTGTCAGTTGCATCACAATCACTCTATCCGGAAGCGAGGCGAATGTTTCTCGTGTATAGGTGATTCCACCTACTGTATAGGAAGTTTTTGTTACTGCCCGACTAATATTCAGTTCCCGGTAATAATTCGTATAGTTATCATGCCCATTGAAAGTTAGTTCCAGATTGCCTACAGGTTGAAACTTTTGTCCATGCGACTTTTTGGTTAAAATTGATTGATTGGTAAGTTTCTCTGCCTCCTTGTAATGTCCTTCAAAAATCAGCTTTCTTACCTCAGGCAATGAAGCCAGCGCATCTGGATTCTCATTGCGATTAGGACTGCCACTCCATACGGTATGCTCATTAAGTTGAATAATTTCCTTCGGAACATTTCCATATACCATCCCTCCAAGCCTTCCATTCCCAATTGGTAGTGCATTTTCCCAAACATCACCCGAAGGTTGTTTATACCAGAGAGTTAAGCCCGATTGTTGTGAGAATCCACTTGTCATTGTAAAAAATAGAAGGGTAATAAGTAGTTGTTTCATAAAATGGTTCTGATAGGTAGATAGTATGAGACAAACAATCACAAATGTGTCATTTTTACACAATTTCACATGTAAAAATGACACATAAAACCGCGGTTCGCAAATATACTATTTCACCTGAATAAAACTACGAATTATCCTAAACAATACTATTTAAATAACAAATTAGAAACTTAACACCTTTACCCATAAATGAACACAAAGTGTCCGACTTTGAACATCCTATTTATTGATGACTATACACAATCTACTAACAATCAGCCAATTACAGACAAAGCATACGTATTGGCAAAGGATTTGCGCAACAATTTCAACCAATTTCTTAGCATCTACCATTTATGGATGCGACTGACAATCAAGCAATTTAGAAAATACCATCTGGCATTTTTTAAATATAGCATCTATTTTACCTTTACAACTATGTTACGTAACTATCTCAAAATCGCTTTTAGAAGCCTTGTACGCAACAAAGCTTATTCGGCTATCAATATTCTGGGACTAGCTTTTGGTTTGGCATGTAGTCTGATGATTGCCTTATGGGTAAAGGACGAGCTGGATATGGATGCCTTTCATGCAAATGAAAGCCAGCTCTACCAGGTATTTGAACGTCAATGTTATGTCGATAAAACAGAAGCTTCCTATCTTACACAGGGTTTACTGGCAGAAGAACTCAAAAAGGTGATTCCAGAAATACAATCTGCAACAGGAATGGAAGAAGTACGTACATTTACTTTAGAATCAGGCAATACTATACAAAAAATGGAAGGCTCGTTTGCTGGGTCTGACTTTTTTAGCATGTTTAGTTATCCATTGCTTCAGGGAACAATAGTATCAGCTTTGAATGATCCGGGTAGTATTGCTATTTCCAGACGGATGGCGGAACAGTTTTTTGGAAATCCGGAACAAGCGATTGGAAAACCTATTCGCTTTGAAAATAAGGAAGATCTTTTGGTTACTGCTGTTTTTGAAAACATTCCATCACAATCATCCATACAATTCGATTTTCTCAGAAGTTGGACAGCCTACATAAAAGAAAATAAATGGGTACACAACTGGACGAATACCAGTCCATCTACCTTTATTCAACTACGACCAGAAATAGACCCGGATAAAGTAGAAACCAAAATCAAAGATTTTGTTTACAAATACACCGAAAAACGAAAAGGACTCCGGGTAGAACTTGGTTTGCAACCCTATTCCGAAAGATATCTGCATTCCGTATTTAAAAATGGCCAGTTAAATGGTGGACGTATTGAATATGTGCGTATTTTCAGTTTTGTGGCTTTTTTCATTCTGTTGATAGCTTGTATTAACTTCATGAATTTAGCAACAGCCCGTTCAGCCAAACGCGCTAAAGAAGTAGGTATTCGTAAAGTAATTGGTGCACTTCGCCCCTCTTTGATAATCCAGTTTCTGAGTGAAAGTATGGTATTAACTATAACAGCAGGGGTACTGGCACTCTTCCTGGTAATGATTCTCTTACCTGTTTTCAACACACTTACCAGCAAACACTTGTCACTTCCATTGGCTCAGCCTCTTTTCTGGACTGCGTTATTGGGAGTTATATTTATTACAGGAGCTATAGCAGGTAGTTATCCTGCCCTTTTTCTGTCTTCTTTTAATCCAGTACGTGTTTTAAAAGGAACGCTCAAATTTGATACAGGATCAGTCCTGTTTCGTAAAGGACTAGTTGTCTTTCAGTTTACGCTTTCGATTCTGCTTATCATAGGTATGATTGTCATGCATCGCCAGTTAAACTATATCCAGCACTTAAATCTGGGGTATGACAGAGAAAATCTTCTGTATATTCCAATGGAAGGCGAACTGATACAGAAATATGATTTGTTTAAAACCGAAGCCAGCAAGCTACCTGGAATATTGAGTATTTCACGTATGCACCAATCACCTACTGTAATGGAACATCATACTACAGATATTAGCTGGCCAGGCAAAGATCCGAATCTGACTATTTCATTCTCAGACACACCAGTTGGGTATGACTTTGTTGAAACCATGAAACTCCAGTTAAAAGAAGGTCGTGACTTCTCAAAGGACTTTGGAACAGATTCCGTGAGCTATCTTATTAATGAAACAGCCTTACAAAAACTGGGCTATCAAAATCCGATAGGTCAGCCATTGTGGTGGGGTTCTCATAAAGGTACAATCATCGGAGTGTTGAAGGATTTTCATTTCAACTCTGTCTATCAAACTATTGATCCACTTGTAATGCGCCTGGATAAGAATATGCGCTGGGGAACTATTCTGATACGCGTAGAAGCAGGCAAAACTCCGGATGTTCTTACAGGTTTGGAGAAATTACACAAAAGTCTGAATACTAATTTTCCATTTACCTATCAGTTTTCAGATCAGGAATATACTAATCTTTACAAAAGTGAGCAGATAGTAAGCAAACTAGGCAACTGCTTCAGCTTTCTGGCTATTTTTATTTCCTGTCTGGGACTATTTGGATTGGCAGCCTATACTGCGGAAAGTAAAATAAAGGAGATCGGCATCCGAAAAGTATTAGGAGCATCTATTAGAACTATTGTTATCATGTTATCACTGGATTTTGTATTGTTGGTAGGTATCGCTTTTGCCATAGCCATTCCTATAGCCTGGTATAGTGTACACCAGTGGTTGCAAAATTTCGCTTACCATATATCTGTCCAGTGGTGGATTTTTGCTTTGGCAGGTTTACTGGCTCTTGTAATTGCCGTAGTAACTATCAGCCTGCAATCTGTAAAAGCAGCACTGGCCAACCCAGTCAAGGCCCTAAAAACTGAGTAGATATTTTGTTAGGGTAGTTGGCTACATGTTAAACCAACATAAAGAAATCCTGGAAAATGCTCATATTTATTAAGCTGTTATCAAAAGGTAAGCTACCAGAAACGAAGATCCGTATCATTTTTCTTCTCGGTAGTAGCCTTTTGTTTTCTTTTACAGATGTTCATAGGTTTGTGCTTCCGGGCCTTTAAAAACAACATACGATGGAAGGAATTCAGATTTTATGGGAAGCCTCCTATGCCAAAAAATAGGATGTACTGATTTCTTCAGATGGCAAGAGTTGGAAATTAGCGACTTCTATTACAAATAGTAAGGGTGGTACTGAATTAGAACAAAATACTTCTACATAAAAACAATGATCTACCTCTTTCGTCTATACATATAGATAGAAATAAACCATATCACAGCCAATACATTTAACACCCCAAACCATTCTCCAAACCGACTATATAGTGTATGGATTCTTACTATAGAAACTGATCCTATCAGTAAAGCCTGCTGGCCATCGGCACAATTTGCTTCACTGGTAACCCTACCATAAGCGTCATTGATCGTTAATCTTCCTTTACGTGCAGCCCGAACCTGAGAAAAGCCATTTTCTACGCTTCTCAAAATAGCCATTCGACTATGAAGCCAATCATCTACTGTAAAATCCCATGCAGGTACAAATAACACAGAGATGCCAGCAACTCCATACTTTCGGATATATCTGGTAAAATCGAGATCCTTACATATAGCCATACCAGTCTGATTACTCATAAAGTTGACTATACCAGGATCTTTTCCAGGCATAAACTGACTTTCTAACCCTGGTATTAAATGAACTTTGTTGTACTGATTCAGTAGATTGCCTGTCACATCAATAATTAAGGCGGCATTAGTCTCAGGCTTTTGCACCAGATTGGTGTATCCGATCACCAGCCCCACCTGATTTTGTCTGGCAGCATCTTGTAAGAGACTGAATATCTCGACATTGGTTTCTGTATGAATGTTAATCGCTCTTTCTGGTAATACGATCATGTGAGCACCTTGTCTGGCAAGTTCTGCTATCTGAAAAACATAGTTTTCAACTGCCTTAATTTCTTTTGATGCCTCTACCCGACCCGGTTCGTAATGGTATTTCTCATCCAATGACACCAATCCTGCTTTGAATTTAGGAGTTCTGGGAATACTGATCAATCGGAACTCACCCAATCCTAAAACAGAGATAATAAGCAAAGTCAAAAAACTGAGTATATATCTGAATTGAACTTTCTCTTTATGATATAACCAACCTACAGCTATGGCAGAAGGAACACAGGTCACAAAGAATGTAATACCCAACATGCCAGTAACTGAAGCAATTTGAATAAGTGACAATATATTCATCTGTGAATAGGCTATGCTTCCAGCTGTTCCATGAGGTGAAGAAATCGAAAATAAAAACTCAAATGTGGTAAAAAACACAGGAAAGGCAAATAGTGTATACCAGGAGCCTATCTGAAGCACAATAATTCTGCTTATAAGTATGATACAAGCAAAAACCAATGGAAATAAAAGTGTAAAAATAATGGCAGGTATCAATGTAGCCACAGATTCCAGATAGGAAAACCAGCTAAGTCTTCCTATCAGATAGGCAGTGAATGCTATCAGAAAAGTAGCTCCTTTACTTGTCTGAAATGAAAGAATTAACACAGGTACAGGAGCTATCCAGAGGAGCCATCCATACTCACCAGACAATCCGCAGGACACATACCAGCCTAGTCCGGAAATAAGAGTCCCCAGAACCATCACGGGTAAGCTAAAAGATAAACGGGTAACTGGTGTTTTGACAGAGAGCATGATAGAAAAAACAGGTTGTTTAAGCGGTTGTCAAAACTAATGTGTCTTACACAAAGAAAATTGTAAATTTTAGACAGGTTGCTGGCTAATCAGAAAATCAGCAATATGATGAGTTTCGGACTGAAACTGGCGGGGAGTAGTTCCAGTAAATTGCCGAAAGTCTTTGATAAAGTGCGACTGATCATAATAATCGCAATCATGCGAAATCGCAGTGAGAGACTTCTGGTTAAATTGCATCTGCCGGAGGGCTTTGTTAAAGCGAACAATACGGTAATAATGTTTTGGGGTATAGCCTACATATTTCAGAAAACTCCTTTCCAGCTTTTTGTAGTATGACTCATTCTCGTCACATAATTCATTGACAGATAGTACATTTTTCTGACGAATTATATCAATAATCTTAGTACAGTCATTCCATTCAGTAGTAGTATATTGAACCAGTTGCTGCATTAATAGATCCAATAATGCTATTCGTTCTGCATCTGTTTTCTTTTCTCGTAACCTGTCCTCCCACCCTTTGAGTGTACCTCCTAACACGTCTTCCGCAGAAATCACCTGATTAAGCAACTCACTGGCAGGTAATCTGGTGAATGCATGAATCCCTCCCGGCTTAAAACGAGCACCCAACATATACATTTCCCCACTTGATTTTGCATAATAAATCCGGTTCCTCTGACCCATAATGTGTACCTGATCAATCAGATCGCCCTGTTCCAGCTTATCGTTGGCCAGAAAATGCATGGAGTGTCCCAGATTAATCATCAATTCAACTCTCCCGCCTGGTATGAGTCGTTCAACGAACGAAGCAGCCATCAAAGGAACCTTAAATATCCAGTAGCATTCGATGTACCTGGCAAGTAGTGAAGAAGGTTGATATTGTATATAGGAAAGCATACAGTGTATTTGTGTAAGATTATTTTGCATAACTCTTTTCAGACAGAACGGGTAGCACTAGATGTCCACTTATATAACATGTTCTTTGACAAATGCTGACATTGGAATATGCACAAAATTCCACAAAAACAGAGACCATTCTATACGATTAATTTCATTCTATACTTCCTATGCAATATTTTTTGGCATTGTGACTATCAAACTACGAATATACTACCAATACTGATCCCAGTACTTTATGTCCTTTCTCTTATTTACTCAAATATCTATGCTGCATTAACAAAACGAATAACCTGCTTTTTCATCCTGGTGTACTGGTAAGGTTTAGGGAAAGGCTTTACCTTTGCGGACAAACTTCCTTTGAAACCTTAGAATGCTATGGAAATGGCATGAGTCCAGTACTTAAAAAGCTTTAAGACCTCTGGAAGAATGATACTTCTTACTACCCAATGTAAAATTATATGAAATGGATTACCCGTGAACGCCCCAAAATAGATCGTATAGCTTGTCCCTGGTTGATCAGGCGGTTTATTGATCCGGAGGCTGAATTTATTTTTGTTCCATATGAACAAATTCAGGCAATGGCACAAGACATGAATGCGATTCCATTTGACATTCCAGAAGCAGAGTTTACCCATTACCAGGACCAGTGCACCTTTGATTATTTTCTGAGTAAATACAAGCTTACCGACCCTGCTTTACATAGCATCGCACCTATTATTCGGGGAGCTGATACAGATGATCATACCCTCGCAGCTCAGGCATCAGGCTTATGGGCCATTTCAGCAGGACTAGCGTTTAATATTACAGATGACTATGAGTTGTTGGAAAAGGGAATGCTGATCTATGATTCACTTTATAGTTGGGCCAAACACTTACAGAAAGAAAAACATACGCAATCTCCTACTGAGCGACTTTTTTTAAAGGTATTCAACACTTATCTGAACGAAAAAAAATCACAACCAGGTAAAATGCCAGGATGGGCAAAAGATCTAAAGGAAATTATACAGGATCAGATTGATACAAACTTGAGTTTAAGCCTGAAAGAGATTTCCGAAGGACTCAATATTCATCCGGCATATTTATCGCGTGAGTTTTCCAAATATTTTAACAATCTGTCTTTTGGCGAGTATATCCGTAAACTACGGATTGAAAAGGCAATGGATTTGCTACAAAGCTCCTCTCATTCTCTTGCTGAGATTGCTTATCTCACTGGATTTTCGGATCAAAGCCATTTTACACGCATTTTTAGAAAATATACAGGTCAGAGTCCAGCCGAATACCGGAAAAGAATCAATAAAAAGTAAGATTATTTTAAAGAGTCCCTACTTTACTTCTCTATCACAAAATAGAAAAAGTAAGCTGGTTTGAATTGCAGAATTTGGCAAATATGTTTATTATCTCTCCTCATCTCTGACTAAAAGACTTCTAATAGGTACCAGATTATGACATAAGCATCTGATATACTTCTTCAAATCGGACTGCTTTTTACTAAAGCTAGAGCAATACATAGAAAGCTCTCAAAAAACCTATATTATTCTATCAGCAGTTATATTAAGCTTTATCCGGAAGTAGCTTTTAGCATCTTCTTATATACAATATCACTATATAATTAACCAACTACCAGCCATCTTTTGTATAAAGCAATAGTCTGTAGAGCAACTATCCGCATCACTCTTATCAATACCACCACAAAAAATTCAATAATTTCTTTTATATTTTATATATATTTCTTAACTTTCTTTCAGAAAATAGCCTGTCTGCTATCTCATACTTTGGAAATTCAAAGTATCTAATCCATTGTGAACAAGGAGTATATGTATCACTTATAAACTCAGCATACATTACAATGAAGACCTACACATCAGAAAATGGATGGTTTAGCATGGAACTTCCTCTTTCCTGGGAAGAATACGATTGTGGTGAAGATGGTGCCTATGCCTTCTTTGATACTAATTCCTGGACTGGTAATCTGCGTATTATTCCTTTCCGTTTAGCCAGACGTAGAAACCCCAGCAAAGACATTGCCTCTATTTTTATTCAGGATGAGGTACTAAAAAACGAGGGAGCCAATCGTATCCAGCTAGGCGATTTTGACTGTGCTCATTTCCGAAAAAATATTCAGCAGGATGATGGAGATCTGTTTGTATATTACTGGATTACAGGTATAGGTAACAATCTGTTTATCTGCACATTTACAGTCGATCACAAACAAGAAAAATGCGAACAACACTCAACAGATCTGGAAACTGTTCAAAATATCCTCCAAAGTATCCGCATGAAACAGTCTGTGGAAAAGCTGAGTGCGGCTTAATATTCAGAGATTTTATTCACTGGAAATACTATTATTGAGAATGAAACACCCTACATTCAGTATCATGGTATGAATGTAGGGTGTTTCATTCTCAATTAAATGATGGGTAGGTTGAGATACCAGATCAGATTATCTCTCTGAAATTAATAATGCTCATGAAAATCTAGCTTAAAAGTAGAATTACACTAATTCTACCCAAAAATCTCTCAGAAAAAAAAGCACTATCCTGATAGTATTGACTTTCAGCCAACATTATAAAGTCAGTCACGACAGTACTCTTATTTGACATAAGGAAACGGTAACCGCATGCGCATTTCTGCCTCCTCCCCTGAGGTATTTGTAAACCGGGCTTCTTTGATTACCCGAAGGGCTTCTTCGTCACAACCATAGCCCAATGATTTAACTACTACTGGATTTTTGGGAATTCCATTTTTGTCAATTGTTAACTCTATTGTCACAAAACCAGAAATGTTATTCTCCTTGGCCTTAGCCGGATAGAAGAGTTTGCTGTATAGAGCATTATCACCCCCTATGAGTTCTACGGCTGACTCCGAACGAGCTTCTGGTACGTAATACCAGTCAGCCGGATTAGGATTGATTGTTGTTGGAAGCTTGTAATTAAAATTCCAGTGCTTCAGGTATACTTCCAATGGTGGCAGACCCACTTTTGCCCGACGTACATTTACATTAGGTTCATCTTCGATAGGTATCAATTTTACGCCTTGCTTGGTTTCATGCAACTGTGATCCATAGATTTGCTTTTCACCTTTATCCATTTTGGAACGGTCTATCATAATAGCAACTGATGATGCATTTACCTCTCCTTTACCCGCCGCCTCTATCAATAAAGGCAGGTATTTTTCCCTGGCTGCCGGATCATTGTGCTGAATCACCATCAAGGCTACGGATTGATACTTCTCTCCTACCAGTGATTTTCCCGGATACCCATACTTAGCAATGATCTTATCTATTTTAGCCATATTAGCAATGTCAATAGCACTTTGTTTCCGCATCTGACTTGCTTCTTCTTCCGGAGTTTTGGTGGCCTTCCTTGTTGCCACACTACGATATTGCTGATCTGACTGGATTATAGTATCCAGCTGAGCTATCAGTTTTTTAGGGTAGGATTGTGCAAAAGCGGTTGTAAAGAGAAAAAATAGCCATAAAAGTAACCACGTCTCTTTGAGGAATATCATATGTTTCTGAGTTGAGTGTAGCATGTAGATGCTTATAGGTATAAAAAGTTTTAGAGTTCGTTTAATAAAATAGTTACTCATACCTGAAGAATATAGTGTCTTAAGATCACAGGCATTTCTATTTAGAATAATGAAAAAAGTCTGATTCCAAGTCCATCTCAATTCCAGTCATCAAATTTTTCATGAAAGAATACCTGCATACAATATCCACAAATCAGTACCAATGCAAGTATTTGAGATCTCTCCATCATTTCATCTATAATCTGAATCAGATAATATCTATTTTTGAAAAAGAAATGAATGAACCAGTTGTCCTTTTCTTCTGCATATAGCTTCCATTTCATCCTTAAAACAAGAGAAGAGTCAGATTTTAGTAGTCGTATTCCAGCTTCAGAAAAGGTATGTTTTAAAATAAATTTTTCATTATTTATCTGAAAATATGCAAACCTTTCCCAGGGATAGTCAAAGACAAAATGTATCTCACTACGAACTGATTGATTACACAAAAAACTGACAATTTTCCTTGATTTCTTTTCAAATGAATATTCCAGCCCATCCAAATTAACAATACCTATTGAGGTACCATACTCATATTTTAGCTCTGTTATCAGATTATGGTCAGTATCCCGTAAGACCAAATCCATTCGGTTCATAGAAGGAAAGATCTTAAAGTATTCGTCTTTCATTTTATCTAATTTATAGTTTTTGTAATGTCTGCAAAACGTAACTGGTTATTTTTCTTGACATTTTGCAAAAAGACTCAACATTTTACAGCATTAGTATTTCCAGTAAAAATGAAGAAATTTATAAACCACAAAATAATAATGTCATATATAGCTCAAAAAATGACATTTCATAGAATAAATCAACTTGACTCTATACATTAAGTAGCCCGTTAACGAATTCTATGCCTTACCAATAGTAAGCTATCATTACAATATGCATGTTTACTAAAAAGCCTGTAAAATACTTTCACAACTTTGCATAGATATACTTATTTCTAACACTGGAATTTCTATCCATAATTTAAATATATACCTCCAGGCTTATCCGTACAAACTATCTCAATCACTTCTATGTATAGTTACAGAACACTAGAAGCAGACAATGCATTATAAAAAAGCATACTCGTTTAAGAACAGATACTACAAAATAGAGTAGCAATATTACATAAACATAGAATATCTGCTTATTTCCTTTTTTTGGATTTACATCTGTAGCTAACTTGCACTCAGTTTAGTGAGATGGATTACTGCGCATGTTCGTCTTATATGTATATACGCTATGTAAGATAGATGCTATATACACTAACTTCCACAAAACAAACTTAATCTACAACCCATTTGAATGTACCGATTTGTTGTATACTAGCTATTATTGTCTTTACATGCTATCTGCTTCTCTGTGTAAGTCAGCCTAATCAAGAAAACCGCTTAAGAATGTGTCGTGAAACTGGTAATGAGCTATTAGTATTATAACTGAACTACTGAAAGCAATTCTTTTCTTTCTCTTTATATCCAAAGAAGATTATTCTCATCCGTTTTCCATTTCGTTAAGCATTCGAACCGTTTCTACGAGTTTTGGACAAAAAGGTCATTTCCATCCATATATCAGATAAAAGCAAGATAGTATCTGAGATTGGTAGACAAAGAATGAGATATACAGAATATAGCCGTTTATGATTCAAGGTGATGCCACTTAGAATCATTTGAAGACTTTACAAGTAACACAACAGACAGATCCGGATTATTCACCAAAACACAAGCAACAATCTATGTTTGCTTGCTTCTCTTTGATTTTCAATACTAAAGCAACAACTATGAATCAGGTTTACTCGTTTTTAATGAGTTTTAAAAAAGTATCGCTGACAGCAGTTATCACACTGCTGTTTTTACAGAATGTGTTGGCACAAAGTGATACCACCCAGGCAGGAACTCAAAAAGAACTGCTGGAAATGACACTGGAAGAATTACTTTCCATAGAAATACCTACAGGTACACTGGTAAATATAAAACAATCTTCAAAACCTGTAGCCGTAACTGTTATTACCAGAGAAGATATTAAAGTCAGTGCCAGCCGAAACATGATGGATCTGCTGGAAACCTATGTACCAGGATTCTTCTGGCTAGATCATACTTCTGAAGGAATGGCAGCAGGTATGAGAGGGATTGTTTCTGACAGAAACCTCAAATTTCTGTTGCTTGTGAATGGAGTAGTGGTGAACAACCGTGCACACAAAGGAATGGTTTCTGAAATCTCCAACTGGGATTTGGATGATATTGAGAAAATTGAAGTGGTACGTGGTCCTGGCTCAGTTACGTACGGCCCTGGTGCCATTGCAGGCGTAATCAGCATCACTACCAAAAGAGCGAATGGTGAAAGTGTAACTGGTGGATCTGTGAACTATAAATCAGCTTATGAGTCACGTGGTGTAAATCTATATACTTCAGGCAAATCCGCAACAGGAGTAAAAAGTATGTTCTATGGCAGCATACAATCTACGGATGGCATTAACCAGCCTGACGTATTTACCTCCAAGACATTTACAGATTATGGCTTGCCATCACAAATGAAGGCCCCAACAGCAGTAAACCCTTACATGAGAGATGCCCGCAATATACCTCAGCTGAAATTTATCGCCGACTTTGATTTTGGTAAAGGATATAAGTTTTTCACTCGTTATAATCAGGCCGGAATGTACGGACACTCATTTGATCGATATAAAACACTTTCATCTTTCAATGCCAGCAATAAGCCTGTGTACAAAGGAGATATAGTCCCTAGCATGTACAACAAACACCAGCAGTTTCTGGCTGTAGCTGAAAAGAAATTTACACTGAATGATCAGCTAGATCTGAATACAAGCTTGATCTATGACAATGAGAATAGTGCCAGCTTCCGTTACCAGACTTCCTCTGCCCTATCCAATGCCAATATGGATAGCCTGAAACTACGTGATATTACAAGTATCACTGATCTGTCCAGCTTACGTCATGCCTTGTATCAGTATTCTGAAAGACAAATGACTGGCAAGGTTGTACTTACCTATAAAGACAAGGAAAATAAATTTCAGGGAGCAGTAGGTACCGAAGTAACCAACAATAAATGGGCAGCACCCTGGTTAAAATCTGCATCTGACATCCGTCTGGGTGATCAGAAGGAGATTCTGAGTGATGCCAGTGTGTTGGCTGTGGCCAATACAGGCGTAACTTCCGTAACCGGCAACCAGATTCTGGCATCTCAGGGTGTGTATGTAGGCAAGGGATGGACGACTAATACTGTATCCTTCTATGGAGAAGGAAGCTATGCATTCAGCAAAAAAATAAGCTTACTGATGTCAGCCAGAACGGATAAAGACACGTACTCTGATTGGTTGCTTTCCCCTCGCGTTGCCTTATTAATGGACTTTGACAAACATACAGTACGATTAGTAGGATTGCAGTCTACCCGTATGAATACAGCTGCACAGATGCTGGTAGAACATCGCCACGGACGTGTATCGGAAGCAGAAAAACTGCAGGCAGCAGAAGTATTATATACTTATGTGCATAGCCCGAATTTAGTTACCGAAGCCAACGCATACTATAATGTAACGGAAGTACTGGGATGGTCAAGCAGCGCAGCTGGAGTGGTAAAAGTAGGAAAAGCAAAAACAGCAGGTGCTGAGATTACAATAACCTACAAAACTAAAAACCTCTCAGCAGGTATTAACCATGCCCTGGTAAATCTTATTGACTGGAAACTAGCTCCAGGCCAGACAAGTAGTGGTATAAGCTATGCCGATTATAATCAACGTGTTATTTTTACAAAAGATGATAACACAAAAGATACTATTTATATTAAAGGAACAGAAAAGCACTTAAATAACTACGCACAAAACATTTCCAAGCTCTTTGTAACCTATAATCTACTAAACCAAAAACTGGTACTGCATCTGGATACTCGTGTATTGTGGAATTTTGCAGGTTCAAACGACGGATTATCTGCTTACCAGACGGCTGTAAGCAATGTAAGTGCACAGTTTGCAGATCAGGTAAGAGCTTATGTGGCAGAGGTACGTAAAAACAATATCTATAAAACAGATTTGAGAGTGAATCTGTCAGTAGGATATAAACTAACTGAAAATATTCAACTGAGTGCGTTTGCGAACAATCTGCTATATACCAATCATGCCCGCAGATATTTCTATGATTCAGGGTACACAGATGTCAATCCTTCCAAAATCAAATACACACAGGAACCACGATTCTATGGCGTAAAACTTGCCTGTGAATTTTAAGTCGCCTCTGTACTAATGTAGCACCCTGAAACAAATCTGACATAAAAGTCAAACATGTTTCAGGGTGTTTTTATTTGCTGCTAATACACTGCTTGCTTTGCAGTCTTGCTGTTTCAGAAATACCACGTCAACAAAATGTTTCCACTAGTCTATACTCATATCTGTAAACATTCTGTTTCAGATAAAACCATGACGTATAAAAATCCTGTATCTTTAGCACCTGCATTCATCAGCTTTTAGCACACTCATGAAATTTGACAAGGTCATACCAACAGACAGACTCAAACCTTACATAAAACACTTTGTCGTGTCTGAAAACACCTTGGAAAGTACTTACAAAATCTTTCCTTCTACTAGTCTGGTTATCGGATTTCAGTACAAGGGACAATTATTTTCTATAGAAAGCGAAACCGAAACTAATCTGAATCCATCAGGTATTACAGGGCTGATGAATAGTTTCAAACTATTCAGAAACACTTCTGATATTGGTACTATCCTTGTCTATTTTACAGAACTTGGCCTTAATGCATTTACTCATTGTCCAGCTCATGAATTATTTCAGCAGAGTGTATCATTGGATGTTATATTCAATCGGTATGCCATTACAGAAACAGAAGAAAAGCTGGCATTGGCTCATACAGATACACAACGCATAGAGATTGTTGAGCAGTTTCTGTTGTCACAACTCAAAGACATTCAGCCTGACAGACTAGTTCTGGAAGCAGTAAAGCTTATTTATCAGTCACAGGGAGCTATAAAGATTTCAGATCTCAACACACAACTCTGTATCAGCCAAAGTCCGTTTGAAAAACGCTTTAGAAAAGAAGTCGGTACCACACCTAAGAAGTTTGCGTCAATAGTCCGCTTCAATGCGGTTATTGAATCGTTAAACAATGCCAAGTCGCTCACAGAGATTGGCTATTTTCATCTATTCTTTGATCAGGCACATTTTATCAAAGACTTTCGGCAATTTACTGGAACTACTCCTGAAAATTTCAGAAGAGCACTCTAGAAAAACGATTTTTTACTATTCCGGGATTCCTGTTTGTCTGACTTTTGTAACATGTTCAATCAATAAAACAAAGAGACCATGTTTACAGTCGAACAAGTTAAATCTGCACATGCCAAAGTAAAAAGTGGAGCCGACTTCCCTATCTATATTCGGGAAATCAAACAATTAGGTGTAACAGCTTTTGAAACATGGGTATCAGATAGTCATACCACCTATTTCGGAAAAGAAGGGTATCAAACCCAATCCAGACCCATGTATGATAAGCTACCTATTGCATCGACTACAGATAAAGCGAGATTCAGCTATGAACTGAAACTACATCAGCAGGGACATTCAGATTACCATACATTCTGCAAAATTTGCGCAGAAACAGGAATTGAGAAATGGTTTGTATGCCTTGATACGATGACTTGTACATATTATGATACCAAAGAAAATGAAATAGAGGTAGAGACAATTCCTGGATAAAAATAGTACAGGTAGGTCAACTCAAAAATGTTAGCAAGGTATTTGCCATTTTTTCAGAGAGAGTCATACTACCAGTCAAATCCTATTAAGGAAATAGCACATAGCTGTGTGCTATTTCCTTTCTGATTGTTTCGACAAGCAAATCAGAGAGGGAGCTGCCTAGAATGGTTCAAAGGTGTGTAAAGGCTTTGAGGAAATCTCTATAAATAGATTTATAAAACTTTATGTGATACACAACACATCCATGTCTATTTGTCCCGTTTCAGATATGGTTCATTGAGTTCTGCAATACTGAAAATGAGAAAAACACAATAGAATGAGATTTTTTTTATCGCACAAAACCTTCTTAGAACGAAAAATGTATATACATTAAACGCCTAATAAATTATCCCTCAGCATTATAGAATATACAGTAACAGAAGTAAGTGGCTACACCACTCCCGGAAATGTTAGCAATACAGAGATCAATAGGACAAAACCTCATTCACTTCATTTTTTTTGGCAACTACCATTATGCACTATATGCGGTTGCTCTCTCTATAGAAGCAAACATGCAACTTGAGCTACCCTTAAATCCTTTGCCCTACTATGTATGTATCTTTCTAATCACCCTTGTCTACTATACCTATGCCTATCAGGGAAACGCCATTTGTATAACCAGCAACCCTCCCAATACAGATAACATACGATCCAACTGGCATGTACAACATCGGCAATGGGTTCGTTTCAGTCAACTTCTGTTTAGTATACTAGGGATAGGGCTTGGTACTTATCTTGTGGTTTGCCATTGGACTAATGTGCTACGCTTGCCCCTTTCCAGTCTGGGTATGGCAGCAGGAGTTGTTTTGCTGGCAGCATTATATTATGGATGGCTTCCCGTATTTGGACATCGGCTACATATCCGACAACATGGCTGGATCAAACCCCTTATCATTGGATGGGTATGGGCTGGCCTGTTCACAGTTGTTCCTGTATTATTTTATCAGATTGAATACAATACCTTCTATCCTATCAATGGTATATGGGTTTGGCTTTTTTGCAAAAACTGGTTGTTTATTTCTCTTACCTGCATCATGTTTGATATCAAAGACTATGCATCCGATGCCAACCACCAATTGAAAACTTTTGTAGTACAATATGGACTACGAACTACCCTATTCTATATCCTGATTCCTTTAACAGTACTAGTACTAGCTTCTTTTCTCATAGTTGCCTATATGCGGCACTTTCCAGGGATGCGGGTGTTATTAAACCTGATTCTGTTTCTGGCTCTTCTCTGGACTGTATACGGCCTTCACCAACGCCGATCCATTTTATATTATCTGATTATTATTGACGGATTATTGCTTGTAAAAGCCCTCTGTGGCATAGTCGCAGCCCTGTTGGGAAAGATATGACTCTCCCTTTCTATCTATACAATTCCACCTCATAAATATTTCGAACTTCTGAATGCGTCCCGATTCGTCCACGATATTGGGCCTCCCCAGACTCAAAGGTAGTTCGGCTAATGCCACTGTAACGACCATCAGTCAAACCACTTTTTAGTTCTTTGCTGCCATACACATATGATCCTCCGGAAAAGTCAGCACCATAGCCACAGCGTTCTTCATTTGTTTCATAGGGGCCAAAATCGCGTCTATAACACAGAATCAAGGTATCGTTTGGTCCGTCGATGGGTTCAAAAATATACGTCACACTATCTGCATGAAGTGATAAAGGCAAATACGCATAGTTATCGCTCACAACTACATCCCCATTCCCTCCCAGTCCATAAATCCGCTTGTAGTAACTCATATTTCTGTACTCCTGGGCGGCAGTATCATACCACTGCAACGTCGCCTTCATCACAGGCTCTTCATCTGGTGGACAATCACTTCGGCAGTTGGCTAATGCAAGTACAAGTAACAGTAGTATAAGTCCTTTAAGATGCATAGTGGAGATGAATTTTTCACAAGGACACAAGATAGGAGAAAAGAGTTGCAAGGCAAAAGCAAAATTCGCAGTTAAGTAATATCAAAAACGATAATCAAGGTTGGATCTAATCTTTATTTGAATAGATAAACTTAGAAACAGTATCTTTCACCTCCCTTTTACTGAAAGAAGCAGGCATATTATTTATTATTCATCATTATCTGGATTTTCAATCTCACCAGGCCTAGGATCAAATATACTTTTTAGCTTTTCCGTTACTGCGTATTAAGTTAATTAAAACAGGTTAATATACCTTAACCAAGTTCATTGTATTTGGTTACTACAAACACAGCATTGTCAGGCGTGTACACACTTATCCCACCTATACTACCCCTAAAACCCATATAATAGGGAACATACAATTCCTTTTGTTCATAATCTTTTTCAAAATATACATAGGCAACCACTTTTTTGTTTTCCATAAAAACAAACATATCGCCTCCATTAAAGGCATAAGCACCCTCCCATTTATACCCTACCCTATTCTGTATTACTCTATGATTAACAGATTCCAGGTGGTTTGCAAAAATGATAAGTGAATCCCATTCAAAAGTAGTTAAGAAGAAAATTTCTATCACTACACTGTCTGTTTCTGACTTACCTTCTATTTGTTTGACAGCTTCTATCAGAGCCTTCTCTAGTTGTAAATCTTCATCCGGAACATGGATACTTCTATAGCACTTATACCCAAATATACTTAGTAAGAACATAAGACAACCCAAATAAAACCAGCGATCTGTCCTATTGTTTTTAACAGGTGTGTTATTTGTCATCAGATTACTTTATGTTGTTGCCGTTATTTTTAATATTAGTTCAACTAAGCTGAAAAGGAGAGTAAAAGTAGAAAACTTTGAGAAGCTATGTTTTGAAATTATTTTATCATGTGTATACTTCTAAGCAGAAGTAGTTGTTGACCTGAATTGTGCGCACGAAAATTTTTGCGGTGAACTTCGCTCAGATACTCATCTTGCGGTGAATTCTATGCAAAAACATTTTTGCGGTCAACTCCAGGCAAAAATCATTGTTGCCTGAACATCAAAGATAAGTTCTGCCTATTGCTGTTTGCATAGAACAATGCACAGTGTTATAATCTGAACAAAACTCCACGCAGGATATAATAATACACAGACTTTAGCATTTCAAAGATCTATGAAGGATAGTCAACACATTACCAATGACCCTTTAAACACAGTAATATTGAACGTTTAAACACAATCCGTTTTGTTTAAAATAAGGAAGTTTGCAGTGTATATCAAACGTTACCTTATGAAAACCAACAAAACAGTTTTAGTAACAGGGGGCACCGGATTTGTAGGCATCCATACTCTATTACAATTAGTACAACAGGGTTATACTGTAAAAACTACCATACGTAGACTCAATAAAAAAGAAGAACTAGAAAAAGCTCTCAGGACTGCCGGTATCGAGTCTTTTGAAAATTTATCCATTTATGAAGCAGACCTTTTATATGACATTGGATGGAGTGAGGCAGTAAAGGGATGTGATTATGTACTGCATGTGGCTTCTCCGTTTGTAACACAAGAACCTAAAGATGAAAATGAACTCATTATCCCTGCCCGTGAAGGTTCGTTACGTGTCCTGAGAGCTTCCCGAGATGCAGGTGTAAAGCGTGTAGTGCTTACTTCGTCTTTTGCGGCTATTGGCTATAGTACGAATGTTCCAGGCCATGTTTTTACAGAAGAAGACTGGACTGATCCCAATGTTCCGCTCATGGCTTATATCAAATCCAAAACAATTGCTGAACAAGCAGCATGGGAGTTTATGAGGCATGAAGGAGGTACAATGGAATTGTCAGTCATTAACCCAGTAGGCATATTTGGTCCTATGATTGGTGGTATTTCTTCGGCTTCACTGGATGGAGTTGTGAAAAATATCATCGGTGGACTGGTTACTTCCAGTCCTAACTTTACATTTGGTGTGGTAGATGTTCGGGATGTAGCAGATATCCATATCAGGGCTATGGAACATCCACAAGCTGCAGGACAACGGTTTCTGGCCGCTTCTGAGGGAGTAATGAGCTTTTATGATGTTGCCGAACTCCTCCGTAAGGAACGCCCGGAATATGCTGGAAAAATAGCTTCATTACCCAATACGGATCAGAATTTTTACATTACACTTTCCACTCAGAAAGCCAAAGATATCCTAGACTGGAAACCTCGCAGTAAGGAAGAAGCTATACTGGCTAGTGTGGACAGTATGATGAATTGAGTATCTTTACCAAAGATAATGATATAAACCCGTGAATTCCAATAAAATACATTCCTGTCATCTGGGTCCGGAGATTTCTCCTGAGCAGTTTATTAGTGAGCATTTTTTCTTATATCTACTCGAGGGCTCGATGATTGCCTATGATGGACAAAATACCTATACCATACAGCCGGGCGATCCACTAATCGCCCGGAAAAATCATCTCATTCGATACACCAAACACAAAAACAACGGTGTATTTAGAAAAGTGGTCATTACCCTGGACAAGCCTTTTCTGGTGAATTTTCTTGAGCGGCATCCCATTGATGTATATTCCACTCAAAATACCAATTCACTCTTATTCTTACCTGATAGTACCCTACTTCAAAGTTATATAAAGTCTCTTGAGCCTTATTACACACAACAGGAGGAAATAGAAAAAGGGTTTGAAGATGTAAAACGGGAAGAACTGCTTCTTATCTTATTAAAAACCACACCAGAACTGAAAGACATCCTTTTTAACTTTTCGATACCTGACAAGATTGATCTGGAAGAGTTTATGAACCGTAATTTTCGTTTTAATGTGAGCCTGGACCGGTTTGCCTATATGACAGGCAGAAGCTTGTCTACGTTTAAAAGAGATTTCCAGAAAATTTTTGGAAGTACTCCTGGCACTTGGCTTACCCGCAAACGCCTGGAAGAAGCACATTTTCGTATCAAGACCGAAGGTGCCAAGCCAGGTGATATTTATTATGACCTAGGTTTCGAAGACTTTTCACACTTCTCTTTTGCCTTTAGGAAACAGTTTGGGATCAGACCTACAGAATTACTTCATCACTCTGCTTCTATAGAATAAAACAAAATTAAACCTCTATCTGGCTCAAGCTTTTGTATGCATTTCATAGTAAAATGATTTGCGTTTCTGAGGATATGCACAATAACTTTATACACATCACATTGCTTTATTCTACTACTAACATACTTCGATGAAAAGGCTGAGTCTCGTATTTCTTCTCTTTTTGAGTGGATGTTATCTTCTGACACCCAAATAGGAAGCTTCTGTAACTGAGTTCAGACAACCACAAAAAGGTGAGTATAAATTGAGCAAAAACCCTTTCAATATAATCCCTTGATTGATACGATCTGTATGTTTGTGAGTAGTGGAGGGTGGAAACTCAATGGAAACCCGAAAATATGAACATTTTATTATCTCGCTCGCCTTTCAAGTAAGGACACTGTTTTTTTAGTGACTTTCATGAAAAAAAGCTCGTAGATGATGATTATAATCAGATAATGAGTGGCCAACCAATATTATATTCATAAAGTAGAAGATAGTACTGGAAAAGTTGAAATGTATAATCATCTTTTAAGACGATTTGATTATTGGTCTGGTCAGATAAATCCATTCTAGATTCGTTTCATACCTATAAGGGTAGACTATGGCCAACTGGTAAAGGCCGGCTATATGAACAAATGGTATCATAAGGTTCATGCAAATTTGACCGTTCCAGCAGGCTTTTCTAAGTAGAAATGTAAAATAACATTTATCAAAACTTTGTCTTGATGGACAAAGTTTTGGTATTTTAAGATATCTTAATACATGAATTTAGTAAAAGAAGATAGTAAAATAATAGGAGAAAGATCTATGAAATTTAATATATTTATACTTGTTTTTTGCTTAGGATTCTTAGCTTGTAGAAACTTTACACTTCATATAGAAAGTAACAGAAAGAAAAAGCAATTATTTCTTGTCAAACAAAGAAATGTGATTGATAGTGTTCCATACCAATCACATGAATATACAAAGTATAAAATACTCAATGGATATTTATATTACACAGATAAGGTCAATCAGCTCTCAAGAATAATGATTCGTATTTATAAAGCTGACATTAACCAGGGTAAAATAAAATTAGTCTCTCAAAAAAACATCTTACAGTTTGATCTGGATAATGAAGTGGTTTCTAAGATTAATTTTAGAGAACAATATTTATATATTGAAACAAAAGATCATTCTGGAAGAATCAAAAGAAAGAATAAGTATATGTTATTAGAGTTCTAAATACTTACAGTCACTTTGACATAAATCAGATATATAAATCTTTCCTAGACAGGTTGATAAATATAAAGTGGAATAGTCAATATTTAATTGGAAAGCCCTTAGAGGTGGCAACTACACAAGGCGTTATTACTTATCTCAAAAGTTCTATATACCCTTCTGTACCATGCATCAGAATGCGCTGACCGTCTTTCATACGTTTGGTAGCATTCTATACTCCGCTTACTGCGGGAAGGCCATATTCTCTTGTTATGACGGCGCCATGCATCATCAGTCAGCCGACTTCAGTAACGAGGCCTTTTATAGATACGAACAACGGTGTCCAGCTGGGATCTGTAAAAGTGGTTACCAATATATCTCCGTCTTCCAGATTGGCATCTTCTATTGCTAAGATCATACGTGCCCGTCCTTCTATTGTACCTGAAGAAACCGCCAGACCGACAAGAGCTCCATCCGGCAAATTATCCCGCTTGTATACCTGTAATGATTTCCCCGTCCGAAGCCATCACACGTGACGGGGTGAGCTTTTCATAGGTTTTGTATTCCGCTTTTCGCTGATTAATCAACTGGTAATCGACTAACACTCTTACCTGTTATGTTATCTGAATTTTAATCATAACTCCCATATAAATAATCAGATTGATTTTTTGAGTAAATACAGCGCCTTAGCCACCATGTACCCCAAATAGATTCCAGATATAGCTCAGGTTTAGAGAAAAATTACAGTTTAAGGAATGCAGTATGTATCAATCTAAGTAAGCAACGGAAATAGAAGTTCCTCTCCTCAAAGTAATAGAAGACTATTCTTCAAAAGTATTTAAGGCAACAGCTCTTCTACTTGCTGTATTTGGAGACATTAGTTTCATCTATGCAAAGAACCAGGAGTTGATTCCCCGAAAAAGCTTTCCAGATAAAAATCAGGGAATCTGTTTTGCATCCAGTACTATTAGGTAGTTGATATTTCCTCATTTTATAACAAGCACGTTATTGTTGGTAAGAGTCCTATCCGTGTTTGTTTAAGATATAAATCATTCCGAATTTCAGAGATTCTCCTAACTAATCTGAAATAATACAAAATCAGCGTTTATACTCTTTTCAAAAAGTATAAACGCTGATCTTAAATCTTCCTTCACAAATCCAGGCTGACCTAATATTACATTAATCCGTTAGGGATTACTTATCTTGATCTTGATTTTAATTTCATTTCCTGCATCAAGTCCACTCACACCGCCACCACTGTACTTAACTGTGTATTGTCCGGTTGTGATTGCATAATTATCTGGCAGATTAAATACGGTACGGACACTATCGTGTGGTGCCACTTCGATATAGGTTTCAGCAGGCGGTGGCATTACTCGTCTGGCCATCGCTCCTTTGAATATAGCCTCAGTTCCATTTTCATGCATAACCTCAAGGTATTTGCCCAGGCGTGGCTCAAAAGGAGTTTCCCATTTGCAAAAACGCTGCGCACTATCTGCGTGATTGATTACAGTGAAGGATAACAGAACAGAGTCTTTTGTAAATGATTTTCCTGCCATTCCGAGACGTGTTTCAAGCTTACCGGAATTTGTTGGTTCCTGACTTACAGTAGCTGAAGAGTCAGATGAAGGTGACTCTGATGTTGAATTGTCTGATTTCTGATTCTGACAGCCAGCGGATAGCGCGGCAACAATCAATAGTGATAAAGAGATTTGACGTATCATATGTTTTGATTTCAGGCAAAGGTAATAGATCGACACAATGTTTGGGATTAATGAAATATGATATTTTCAGCAGGTATGTGTTACCATTACTCTTACCTTACTTTCAATGACAGGAGCTACTTATTTGCTTAGACCAAGACTACCTGCCAGTGATAGTGTTACACCCAGACTGTTTAAATCTCCGGTAGCAATCATTAACTGATCATTTTTAAAATATCTGCGATAATACATACCCGCTTCAATTGCCAGGTATTTATTCAGCTTGAAGCCAATTGCAGTTTCTGCTCCTGCCAGATAAGAAGTAGAAGAATCCGAAAAATCTTCATCCCACATACTTCCTGAATCCGTTTTTACTTTAAACTCACTGATTCCGGCATTTAGGTTGCCTCTCAGATACGTTTGAGAACCCAAGTTCCATTTTCGCCCTCCAGACAAAGCATACTCATAGATTCTTGATTTTTCAAAATCAGCATTCTCTACCAGATTTCCAGGGACAATACTTCCATTTTGAGTATAGCCAACAAACCACTTATCATTAAAGATCAGATTTATTCTGCCCCCAATACTATAATAGTTCTTTACAGCACTATTTCCGGATGTTAGGTTGTAGCCATTGGTAAGTCCGATGTTAAGTACCAGACCGGGCTTACTTTCTTGTGCATAGGCTCCCAAGGAAGTCATTCCAAATGATGTCAGCAGGAGAATCCATCCAATTACATAATTAGTTTTCATAAAGCTTTGTTTTTTGGTTGATGGCTCAAAGGTATAGCATTGCCCTGCATGCTCGGTTTGGCTTTTGACCAACCGTCTGTATTTGTTGACAAACTGTAGAGGCTATCTTAAAAGATATGTGCTACTTTGCATCAGTCCATACCTTCTTCATTCACCTATGGAATTTAAAGATAAAGCAACAGTTTTTTTCTGGATGTTCCTCTTTCTGGCCATCCTGCTCCAGCTTTTTGCCAATCAGGAGATATCATTCATTACTGCATTTAGTTACTCAACGTGTGTAATTCTTACATTGCATATATACCTGAGTTATATTTCGGGAAAATGGGCTCAGCATTTTTTAGCAAACCTGAATACGCTTGCTTTTCTTGGTGTTATGGGAATATCCTGTCTGGTAGCCACCTTTGCTCTATCTGTCGAAGGCTATCTCATTCTGACACTTACCGCTCCCGAAAGCACATTAAAAGAAGTTACCGACGACCGGGTGGCTGTGATTTTTGGTTTGTTTACCTTCAGTGCGATGGTTTCCGGATTGAATTACTCATTTGAAAAATACAAGCAGTACCTCGAAAGGGAGAAAGAACTGGAGGTATTACAACGCAAATCATTGGAAATGGAGATAAAGCTTCTGCGCAACCAGCTTAGTCCACACTTTACATTTAATATTCTGAACAACCTGCAGTTTCTGATCCGAAAGGATCAAAACGAAGCATTGCTCCTTCTCTCTCAATACAGTAAAATACTACGCTATTACGTGTACGAGTCACAAAAAAAGCTAATTCCACTGGATCAGGAAATTACATTTCTGAAAGAGTACTTTGATCTGGAAAAAAACAGACATGCAGAAGAACTGCAAATATCCTGTGAATGGCACATTCCGGAAAATGAGTTATATATAGTACCCTTTGTATTAGCCACCTTTGTTGAAAATGCATTCAAGCATGTATTGCCCAATCAGGAAAATGACTATTTTATCAAAGAATACTGTACGGTAGATTTGCAGGGAAATCTGACTTTTGAGATAACCAATACCTTTGATGAAAATGTGGCAAAGACAAAGTCCCGAGGTATAGGATTAAAGCATGCAGAAGAAAGGCTAACACTGGCCTATCCAGATCGATACCAGTTGATGATAAATGAGGACAATGAACTATTTTCAGTACGACTAAAGCTTACATTAGAAAAACAAATCGGTAAAGAAGAGCTATGATACGATGTATTGTAATCGATGACGAACGGATTGCCAGAGAAGGATTGCTTGAATTTATCAAAACATTTGATTTTCTCGAATGTGTAGGTGACTATGCCAACCCTTTTCAGGCTGTAGAGCTAATAAAAAACAAAGAAGTAGACCTGATATTTCTGGACATTGAAATGCCAAGAATCAAAGGAATCCAATTCGCAGAACTGGTAAACAATGATTCTACTATGATTATTTTCACAACCGCCTATTCGGAATATGCCCTGAAAGGGTACAAAGTAAATGCGATTGAGTATCTGCTAAAGCCTATTTTTCTGGAAGATTTTACAAAGGCTGTTCATAAAGCAAAGCGCTTATATGAGTTGATGTACCCCCAGGATTCTCAGTTTATATTTTTCCGGGAAGATGGAGTTGACCACAGGGTACACATTGATGAGATTACATATGTGAAGAGCCTGCAGAACTATGTACAGGTATATTTCAGAGATAACCGACATATGATTGTACACAAAACCCTGAAAAGTTTGCAGGAGACCTTGCCCGCCGAAAAATTCATCCAGATTCACCGCTCCTACCTTGTACAGAGTAAATACATTGCTTCTATCAATGGACTTACAGCCATGGTTAATAATACTTCCCTACCAATAGCCAGAGAAAGAAAACAACTCTTACTGAGTTTACTTACCAATCGATAAAGTGTTTGCGATAACCTGAGATAAAATGATCTTATCTCAGGTTATTTAAATGCCTATTTTGAAGCACATGGCCTATATAGGGATGAATAGTTTTATATAGATTTATCCCTTATTTGTACCTTTTTTGTATATTAGGGTAAATATTTGTACCTCATATTTTGTACCCAAATGACAAAAGTAAGCTTACGCAAAAAGCCTATGACTAAAGGTCGGCAAAGCCTTTATCTTGACTTCTACCCTGCTATTAAACATCCCGAAACCGGAAAACAAACACGTAGACAATTTTTAGGACTATATGTTTTTGATAAGCCAGGAAACCAACCGGATAAAGATCACAATAAAGCTATCATAGGTCTTGCTCAACATATCCGGGCACAACGTCAGGTACAGATAGCCAAAGAAGATTATAGTTTTCTGGTTGCAGAAAAGACCACACATGATTTTTATGACTATGCCAGACGATATATCAAACGCTATGAAGGATCAACACTTGAAATCTATCGTGTCACTATAAAGTATTTAGAAGCCTATACAAAGAAGGATCAGCTTCCAATTGAGTTGGTAGATGAAAAGTTTTGTGATGGATTCCGGGAATTTTTATTGAAGACAAATGCACTAAAAAGAAAGAACATTAAACTTTCTCAGAATTCTGCAGCTATTTTATTCAAGAGCTTTAAATCTATTATAAGACAAGCTTACCGGGATGATATAACTACATTCAATGCAAGTGAGAAGGTGCGCCAGATTAAAACAACGGAAGTACACCGCGAATATTTAACTCTGGAGGAACTACAATTACTGGCTGCTACCGAATGCGAAAGGCCTATGCTCAAAAATGCAGCTTTGTTTTCTGCATTGACAGGGCTCAGATATTCTGATATTGAAAAGCTTACATGGGATGAGGTTCGCTATAGTGAAGCAGAAGGACATTATATCCAATTCCGGCAGAAGAAGACTAAAAGCATAGAAACCTTGCCTATATCTGATCAAGCCTACGGATTATTGGGTGAAAGAGATAAACCAGAAGAAAGAATATTTGTAGGACTAAAGTACAGCAGTCAACAGAATAGAACATTACACTACTGGGTTCTATTTGCAGGAATCAAAAAGAAGGTCTTTTTTCACTCGTTCCGTCACACTTTTGCGACACTGCAATTGTCATTAGGAACTGATATTTACACTGTCAGCAAGATGTTAGGACATAAAGACCTTTCGACTACTCAGATATATGCTAAGATCATTGACAAGTCAAAAAGAGAAGCCGCCAATAGGATAAAATTAGAATTATGATAAACATTAGAACAGTTTGTACTGAAGAGGAAGAAAAGAATTACTTTAATTCCTTCCGACGTCGTATTGGAGAGGAATTCCATAAAAAAGTTCAGAGAGATATAAAATATATAATTAACGATGAATGTTTTAACATCGGACAGCTAATAGAATCAATACTCCATATAGAGACTTATCTTTTAAACTATTCAGGACTTGGTCCAATAGAAAGAAGTGAGATTGATTGTTTAGAAAAGTGGGAACCAAGCATGTGGAGATACGAGCCCCGTACTACTAATGATGGAAATGTTGTAAACAGCCCTAAAAAAATTAGAACAGCAGAAGATGTCAAGCACATTCAGTGTTTAAGAAAATTCTATTATTCTGAGATCGTGTTCAATATAATAGAATTTTATTTTTACCCAATCTTTAATCTTGTACTGAATTCTCTTTCTGACGATAACGAACGAATTTTGTTCCTTGAGAGAAAAATCAATTCTTTGAAGGAAAGAAGATTAACTCAAACAAGCATAGTAGAGCACTATAAAGCTTTTGAAGTTGAGCAAACAAAATACGAAGCTTTCCTGGATGCTAGAATAAGAAAATATAATGTAGAGATCCTTTTAAGTTCCAATAAAAAAACACAGAAAAGGATCAACAATCCTAATCTCAGGTTAATAGATATATTTAAAAAGGTATCATATTATCATAGAATAATGGCAATATTGGTCGAAAAAGGACTTTGCTATCCTAATACTTTTACTTGGATAGATCAAGCTCCAGGCTCTAAGACCCGTATCATTTTTCTACTAAAAAGAATGAGGGTCAAAGGTTTTTTTTCTGAAGACCCCACTAATGAAGAATATCAGTTGATCGCAAAAAACACATTCTCCCTAAAAGTTGGTATTGATACATGTAAAGGCACAAGTGTACATGCACTGGCAGAAAATGAAGATATAATACCCTACCCCGAGGAATTTGAATAAATACACCGTTTACACTAGTGTAAACGGTGTATTCCAAATTTTGAAATATCCCTCTTTTTGTTATTTTATTTGTGGCTGATAATTAAACCTCCTATCAGCCATGACAGATGTATTATTCTCTCCAATTCGATTAAGCGACCTAGAAGTCTTAATTGAAAAATCGATTCGTAGAGTATTAGCGGAATCTAACCATAATAATGAATCTGATCAATGGTTAGATGTTGATCAAGCAGCAGAATACACCCGGTCTGCGAAACAAACCATTTACCAGCAAGTCCACAAATCAGAAATCCCTCACCACAAAAAAGGGAAAAAACTCTATTTCCTTAAATCAGAGTTAGATATCTGGTTAAAAGAAGGACGTCGCAAGACTAATGCAGAACTCTCTGTTGACGCTACAAAGTTCCTACGCAAAAAAACTGTATTCCACTAAGTCAGAAATGAAAAAACCGCTGGAGCAAACAGCGGCTAAGTCAATATTTTGAACTAACAGGAGAATAGGATTATGAACAAAAGTAGCAAACCCACATTACAAAATCAAGAGCTCAGAGAGTTTTTGAAACGCCAGAATAAAACCCTTTTCGGCTTACACTTCTCAGAATCAGGTAAAAAGTTTATTGCTGATAAGTATGGTGTGACCACGACTGGACTCGAACTGATGATTACAGAGATTAGAAAGGAAGGTGTTCATGAGTGATCTTACAACCATATCAGAGCATATCCGCTCACATATGAACGGTTTACATGCAAAGCCTGAATTAATCCCACACAATCAAATCACCAACAAGTTACTAGAAAAAATTGAGAAAAAGGATTTACGAGAAACGGTCGGACTTCCAGAGGATGAAAAACTTAAGAAAAATCATATCCTGGTAGTTGTGATAGAAGAACTGCTAAGACTTGCCAAACAGAACAGCTGGGGACTATGCAGAGTACATGACTTTGTATATGTATATAATAGTGCTTTCTGGTCTCTGCTGGATAAAGATGAACTACAGGACTTCTTAGGTAGAGCAGCCGAAAAAATGGGAGTAGACAAGTTTGATGCACGTGTTTACACATTCAGGGAACAGCTCTATAAGCAGTTTCTATCTGCTGCACATTTGTCAAAGCCTGATAGCAATAAAGATATCACACTGATTAACCTAAAGAATGGAACACTTCATATTGGCTCTAATGGAGGTGAATTAAAAGCATTCAGTTCCAAAGACTTTATTACCTATCAGTTACCTTTTGAATTTGATGAATTTGCTACCTGCCCAGTATTTGAGGCATATCTAAAAAGAGTACTTCCAGATCCTACACTACGAGATATCCTAGCTGAATTCCTGGGATACCTGTTTGTACGCAATCTCAAGCTTGAAAAATGCCTTCTGCTATATGGTGGAGGTGCAAACGGTAAATCTGTATTCTTTGAGATAGTCAATGCACTATTAGGCAATGAGAATGTATCCAACTTCTCTTTATCCAACCTGCAGGAAGAACACAACCGGGCACTTATTGCCAATAAGAGGCTTAACTATGGTAGTGAGATCAAAGCAGGTATTGAATCTGATATTTTCAAACAGTTGGTAAGTGGGGAGCCTGTACAGGCAAGAATGAAATATGGTAATAGTTTTACCATGACAGACTATGCAAGGCTATGCTTTAACTGTAACGAACTCCCTAAAGATGTGGAGCACACAGAGGCATACTTCAGACGGTTTCTAATTATTCCTTTTGAAGTCACTATTCCGGAAGAAGAACGTAATCCCCAACTCGCTCAGATCATCATTGAAAAAGAACTCGCTGGTGTATTTAACTGGGTGCTGTCTGGTCTAAAAAGGCTTATCAGACAGAAAAACTTTACCTACTCAGACGCAGCCAGGGAGGCAGTAAGTAAATACAGACTTGAATCTGATAGTGTATCCCTCTTTCTCAGAGAAGAAGATTATAAAAAGTCTGCTGTCAACTTCACACATCTGAAAACCATGTATCAGGACTATCGGCACTTCTGCTCTACCAATGGGCAAAAGGCACTAAGCAATATTAATTTCTCAAAAAGACTACAGAGTACTGGTTATCAACTAGATAGAAAGAATTCAGGCATGGTGGTCTATGCAGAGAAACCAATATCAGTGTAGATAGTGAAGAAAGTGTAGACCTAAAACAACTTTATTTTTTTTATGAAAGACTATACATACAGATTGGAACCTTACCAGACAAAGGCAAACAGATATGATTGTCCTGTCTGTGGAAGTAAAAAAACATTCGCTAAATACATTTCTACAGAAACAGGTGAATATCTCTCTGATACTGTAGGACGCTGCAATAGAGAATCCAATTGTGGCTATCACTATACACCTAAGCAATATTTTCAGGATAATCCGAGTGGAGAGCAGATAAGAGAAAAAAATAAAAGTTGTTTTCAAGCTTCACTCTCTTCACTTTCTACACGCGAGCCCTCATATATTGATCAAACAGTTGTAAAGGCTTCCTTCTTTGAGAGTGCTTATTTAAACAATGCCTTTGTCCTTTTCCTCTATGATCGGTTTGGTTCTGTCCAGGCAGAGGAGCTGGTAAAAAAGTATTGTATTGGCAATTCAAAAAAGTGGCCGGGTGCAACTGTGTTCTGGCAACTGGATACCGAATGGAAAGCCAGAACAGGCAAAATAATGCTCTACGATCGTGCTACAGGCAAACGGGTAAAGCAGCCTTTCAATCATGTGCATTGGGTGCATTCCATTCTCAAACTGGAAGACTTCCATCTGAAACAATGCTTCTTTGGTGAACACCTTTTGGATATAGAACCTTCTGATAAACCTATTGCTATTGTAGAATCAGAGAAGACAGCAGTAATAGCCAGTCTGTACTTCTATGATTTCATATGGCTTGCCTGTGGTGGGTTATCGACTCTGTCACCTGAACGACTCAAATCATTACAAGATAGAAAGGTGATTTTGTTTCCGGATCTGAACGGCTTTGAGAAATGGACAGAAGCCGCTAAGGATTTCCCCAATATAACCGTTTCCAATCTTCTCGAAACCATAGCAACAGACCAGGAACGGGAAAAGGGGCTTGATCTTGCAGATTATCTTCTTCGGTTTAGTTACCTCGAATTCTGGACATATCCCAAAGAATGGGATGAAGTACTCCCCTATCAAACCCAACAAGCAGCATGAACGAATTACTAGAAAATCCTTTACAGCAAGCAATCAACTATCTGATTTGCTATGGATTACTCAAAGAAATACATAGAGATGACCAATGTACTATGTACGATATAGGTCACGGCAAAACAGTAGTTCACTGCCTTTTCACTGGAATCAATACAATTTGTCCATTTTAACTATAACAACTGATGAAAACCCCTCTTACTCCCCAATACAGACAATTTGTCCAGTGGGTACAAAAGCAAGCCATTGACGCACTGGAAGCAAAAACAGTTTGGACCAATGAAGACTTCGAAGATAGATATAATGCATCTCTACATTGGTTACCAGAAGCAAAGTTTCAGGAAGATGAAATGCATATCTCTTTGACTGATGTTGAAAAACTTGCATTCGACGCAAGAACACCTAAACACTTTGCAGAAAAACTACAACAGATGCTTATAGAAGCAAAGAAAGCAGGTGCACTTAGTTCTAACTCATAAAGTATTTTATACCATGACAATACATGAATTAACTATCTATTTCCAACCCGATAAAGGTCTTATCTCATTTGAAGAAGGTGTACAGCTGGCTACACTATCCGTCTCTGACAACATAAAGGAAAAAGTAATGCTACTCTGTAAAGATGTCCTTTTTGCCGACTCGGAAGATGCAGGATATTTCCTACACGAAACCTGTCTGCTGTTTGATACTTCCTTGCAGTCAGATCATGAACTCACAGAGGCAGAGCTTGCAGCCGGTATTTGTGTACTTACTAATCTGGATTTACAACCCTTTGGCCTTTTTCAAAGAAGGAATCTAAAGTTATTCAATCCTCAAGTATGCAAAGGCTCTGAAGTATTCAAACATGTATTTCAAAGTCTTCAATACATACGATCAGTACGGCATAATGCCAGTGCAGTTCCTGACTTCTTCTGTCAAAACTAATTCAATTCATACTTAAACATTTAAAACAATGGCAAAATCAAAAAAAACAGAACGCATTTTACTTGAATCAAACCCGGAATTGAAAGCAGCAATGGAGAAAGCTTTCAGAGGCTACCTACCTGTATTACAGAAAGCCATAAGTGCTTATGCTGAACTTGGCTATCCGGAAACTGTATCACTGGATCTTATCAACTCTCTGGTATCGGATCGTGAAAGCTGGTTTGCTTTTGATCAGAATTATAGAAGCTGGTTTTATGACAACACACCATCTATCAATCAGTTACCTATGGAAAAAGAGGCTGTATTACCTCACTTGCGCTTACCTGCTGCATACACTGAGTTCAAAAACGCAATTGATCAGCTAGTCTATGAGAACCAACAACCGGATTACACTCTCCCTTCAGGCTATCAGATGACATTCCCAATGAATATAAACCTGTATACACTGGAAGGCTCAACAGTAGCCGTCAATGAAGAGCAACTTAACAAGCACCTGGAGAAGTCAACAGAAACATATCTGGAAGATCCTGTACACATTGAACTATACAACAGGCTTACAGCTCTGGTTGAAGAAATGAACACATTACGGGAGTTGCTACGTGGTGGCTTGTTTGGTTACAAAACTCAACTGCAAGGTATTGTATTTCAGCCTATGGATATGGATTCCAATTACGGAAGTACTGAAATCAAACTCAATGTTGCAGCTATCCGGAGTATATCAACTGAGTCAAATCCAGCACTAGCAAAATTCATGGGCACGACATGGGTACCACAAGTTCAACCAGAAGAACACGAAGCCTAACAATTTTCAACTAAAAATATATATAACAATGGAAACACTAACAGAACAACAGTTTATACTATTCAGAGACACTCGAAAAGTTGAGACGATTATTAAACTGCATGAAAACTATGCATCTGCCTTAAAGCCCCTTGTCAATCAGATAAAGGAAGTCGTACCAAATCTTGAGTTAAACAGGGCTACAGTTGATAAGATTTTAGCAGATCCCATCTGCTTTACCATGGACTTGCTTTTGGATCAGAAGAAAGTAGCCATTTCAGGAATGAACCTGAATCGGGAGGCAGCCAAAGCAATGCTGGAGATTCCAGGTGAAAGCATCATTCGCTATTACTACAACCAGTTTTTAGGCTACAAAAACCGAATTGAAATAGAGTTGCGACAGGTTGGTAGTGCAATTGACATGGGAGCCTATGAGTATAAAGATGGTGAAATTACTCTCTCTGACTTCTTTAAAAAACGCATCACAGACAGTCATTCTGTATATGCAGAAAATGAAAAACAGGTTGAGGTATACACCCTATTGGAAAAAGCAATTGAGTCATTAAAAGAGATAACCAAATATCATGGATCACCTGTTGACCTGATTATGACAGACAGAGTAGGCAAACTTGAAATCAATGCCCACATGATCAAAGGAGTTATTAAATAAATCCATTCTTCGTCATTCATCCCTGTACTACTGGTGCAGGGATGTCTATAAACCAATAACAGTGAAATAACAGTGAGACAATGACACACAAGCAGCTTGTATTTGTATCTGAGTACCTCATGTATGGAAATGCTACAGCAGCCTATAAGCTTGCCTTTGGCATCCAGGATGATAATGTAGCTGCAGCAGGTGCATCCAGGTTGTTAAGAAATGTTAAGATACAAGCCTACCTAAAACAGTTTAAAGACAGCATTATGGAGAAAGCAGAAATAACACTCGAGAGAACAATACAGGAGATTGCAAGAGTAGCCTTTGCCAACATTGCAGATGTACTGAAGGGAAAAAAGATAAGTGACCTACCCGAAGATGTGCAGGCCGCTATCAGTGAGGTAACTGTAACTGAGTCAAAATATGGCAAACGTCGCACAATCAAGATGCACAGTAAAATACAGGCTCTGGACATGCTGATGAAACATTTTGGCGCCTACAAGTCACTGAAAGATATTATTGATGGACTCACAGAAGAACAGTCAGAGCAGATATTCAATCAGTTATTAGAGAAACTTCAATCAAATGAGTAATGAACCGCAAGAATCAACTTAAAAAGCTTTTGGGAGTACCAAAGCAACAGGCATTAACCCTGATCAAACATGGTGTACTCAAGGTGAAAGTATACATCTTTATTTCCTGCGGTGAAGTGTTTGAAGATGGAAAGTTTCTATGTGGCATTCAGGAGTGGGAGACCGCACTGAAAGGCATTTATCAAAAGCAGTATGATTTACAAGTGACTCACTGGCAGGAAACAAAAACATATGAGTAATCAAGACAAACCCTTTACACGCTTACTACTTAAAAAGGTAGCATCGGGTGAAATAGACATACAAGCACTCAGAGACGCATTAAAGCCCAAAGGATGGAACCTGCGAATCTGTCTTACACAACAGGGTGACAGCTTTACTGTCAGTAGTCCCAAAGGCATTACCCGGACTTTCTCAGAAGCAGAGTGGAAAGAACAGAAACCCAACTATGAGAAGCATTTCAAAGGTTGTGGACTTGAGTTAATTGATGAACTGGATTAGACTATGAAAACAGCAAAACAAACACTGAAAGGCCTTTTAAGTGGTAACCTCACCAAACAACAGGTATTACCACCACCTCCGGACTTATCCACCTTTACAGCTGAAGAACTTGCAGATCTGCAACAGCTTTCATTGGCTAGTGAATCATGGGAGCGACTGGATCTTTTATCCATTGAAGAGTTGGAAAGACTTTCTATCTATTCAGAACGCTATGAAAACAACACAAGAGAAGCTTAAATCTATATTGAAAGGTCAACTACTAAAGAAAGACCTTTTGCCACCTTCGGATTATTCTATGTTATCAGCTGAACAGATTGCAGATATAATAAATCTGAAAGCGAAAAGCAATGACTATAAGAATCTGAATTTGATAACTCTGGAGGAGCTTAGAAGATTAGTAGGCTATGTAAAAACAGTACGTAAACACAGAGGAGAACAAATACTATAACTATGCAGGAAGAAGGCGTAATACTGGGTAATGTCTTTTATGATACTGATACGAAGACTATTGATGTGATAAAGACAGAAAACACAGTGCTTATCTGGCAGGATATACCGGTTGAATGGATGTTCTCCTTTGTATACTACTGTTTCCCTTTTCGTGGCTATGTGGAAAGTACTAAAGATGCGCTCTATATTCTGAATCAATGGATAGACATTATCAATGCCGAGGGTGAATCACTACTACAAACCCAACTCTATCAGGCAGAGGCTTGTATAGCAGCTTTATACAAGCCTGTTTTTCCACACTCAGACAACGGGATAACCTACCGGATGGCTTGCACCTGGCTGCATAGAGGGAGCGGACAAAAGGTTTTCAGAGATCTGTACAACCATTTAAAAGCCATCCGCAAGAGTAATCCTTTATTTTTATCTAACTACTTTAATTTAAACTGAAAGATGAGAGGCGTAACAATACAACTGGAAAACGGTTTACAACTGGATCTGTCAGAGACAGAAGTAATGGTAAGCACCTATGCAGTCAACAACCTGCAGGATGTGGATTCCAGACAAACACATTATACCAATACGTTTAAAATCCCTTTGACCCAAGCTAACGCTGAAGCCTTAGAGTTGCCTGAACACATCAATACCTATTCGACTCTTCCTTACCGACGTATACCCGTAAAGATTATAGAAGACAGTCTATCGGTATTAGATGGCACTATGCGCTTAGCAGGATATAGTGATGGCATGATAGATTGTCAGATTACAGGAGGCAATTACAACTTCTTTGAACTGATTGAAGGAAAGAAATTGAATGAACTGGATTTATCCGGACTGAATCACACCTGGAATCTGGCTAACATTGTCAGTGCAGCAGATAATACATGGGAAGCTGGTTACATCTATGCCAATGTGAACTATGGCAGAAACTTAGATGATGCAAGGTTAGTAGATGACTATTACCCCGCTGTGTATATAAAGTATCTCATTGACATGATAGCCAGAAAGAATAATTTTAGAATACGGGGTGATTTCTGGCATTCTCCTGTACTTGAGAAAATGATTCTGCTCACCCATACATTCCCTTCTTTAGATGAAGAGTATACCAAAGCCCGTTCTTTTCGGGTAGGATATACAGGAGGGGTACGCTATGAGTATTCTTCCGGTATTGGGGATAACTCAGATCTACAGGTAAGCCCGGTATTCAACAATACTACTGATGTAGCCAGAGACTATTTTGTAGGAAAGCTGATAGAGTACAGCTCTTTTGATGGATCAGTACCTATTCCCGAAACAGGTATTTATTCGAGTAAGTGTACCTATCATGTGTATTATGAAGGCAGGGTAAAGTTTTACGCCTGGTTATATTTGGATGGAGTACGTATTCAGGAAAAAGAGATCTCCAAGAATACCTTGAACCCGGGAGGTAAGTTTGAGGATGTATCGTTTACCTTTGATGAGTTTGTAGCTAGCGAAGGACAGGTAGCAACTATTGTTTTTCGGGTAAAAAAGAACGGGAATATCCTGCAACCTATCGCCAAAGCAAATATCTACCTGGATGATAAAGCCACATGGGAATTGACCATGCAGCAATATGTCATACCGGGAGCGGATATAAGTGTAACTTCTATTTTACCAGACATTGAACAAAAAGACTTGTTCCTATTACTGGCTAATCAGTTTAACCTCTTATTTATTACCGATACCCGAAACCGTATTCTATACATTGAGCCTTTTGATAAAGTGCCGTTAGGAATACGACACAGAGGAATAGATCTGTCTGACAGACTGGACTTTTCAGAACCTCCGGAATTAGATTATCTATTGGAAGGATATGGACAACAGACCATTCTGCAGTATGCAGATGAAACTTTCAAAGGCATACTTACTCTTACCAATGAACATCTGGAGCAAAGTATTGTAGGGTATGATTCTGTTTTTGCCTTACAGGATAAGCCTATTATTAGTATTGAAGAAAAGAGCAGATTTAGTGTATGGGCTCAGGCATCCATTTACACCCAGTCCCCGATTCAGGATTATGTATACTATCCTGCAACCAACAAGTACTATAAAGCCAAACATGAAATCATAGGTGGAGAAGATCCTACCAATGGAGCGCATTGGGAGCAAATCAACTATCTGGAATATCTGCAACTATTCTCTTATGAGGATGTAGACCCACCTTTAGCTTTGTTGAATACTGAGAACACAGAACCGGTAACCATCTTTGAAGGAACCGACTCTGCCATACATACGGTCAACATTACCATAGAACCGTTAAAGTTTGATGTGCTGGTAAAACAGAATTATCGTTACCTGCAAGCGGCTTTGAATAATAATAAGTTTGTACGGGTAAAGTTGCGATTGGATACAGTAGACATTGTGCAACTGGATTTTACAAAGCCTGTCAGACTGCAATCAGATCACTTGCGGTATGGGCAAACTGTCACAGGATGGTTTTTCATTCAGCAGATAGAAGAATATGCACACGGCTATCCGGGCTCAACCTGGGTACAATTAATGCGCATAGAAATACCTTCTCTGACATCAGTGACTAAACCTACATTCCAGGAAGGCTATCTGATACAACCCAATGAAGGGTATGTGTTACAGCCTGACAATGGTAGAATTAAATTACCAGGATAGTATTGATGAAATGAGAGTCATAAGAAAAGAGCTGGTAGATAGTTGGGGCTTTTCTTTAATTAAAATTTTTAGATTCCTCTAATTCTGACCAGAAAATGACTTCCATCGTTAAATATTAATGATTTGACTTATAAAACAGTTGGATAGTAGTGGATGTTTTTTTAATTAATATTTAATAGTTTTTATTAATTAAAAATTATTAAATATATTTGTGACACATTTGCCTTAAATAAAAAATACCACTACTAAGGTAGTGGTATTGAAAGTTAGTTACTTTACTTCTAGCATATTAGATGGTATAGGCCTTGAAGTAAAAGCATTAACATTGCAATTAGGAGTTTTGTTATAAAACTCACTATGTCTTGTCTTTTAATTCTGATCGTAATTAGATCATCTTCACAATTAAACATCTTTCTTTTTATTTAGTAATAGATTACCCAGGAGACTTGCTCCAACAAGTCTCTTTTTTCTGAGGTCCGAAACCTATCGAACTCAACAAAATTACTCAAAAGTTTATTCCCCTCCAATATCTCCTTTTATCTTTACTATTGTTATAATACTGTATAAATATTTCATATATATTAAGTTTGATTAACTATATATATATGAAATATATAAGTCTCCATGAAAAAACCAAAGATTCTTTTAAAATTTATATTTTAAGAAACAAGGATTTATAGTGTAAGGAAGCCTTTCTTTTAAGGTATGTAATTTTCACAAAGCTTAATAACTAATTCAATTTTGGGCTTTGTTAGTACCCCTCAGATTGAGGGGAATTAAAGGAATAATATCGTTTTTGGCGACATTTAATAATGTGGGTATAAACCACATTTGCTTTAAGGTGTTGGAGCCTTAGGAAATTTGAAATCAAAATACATTTTGAGGAAGTATTGAATCCATCCATTAATGAAATCGTTAAAAGCACCATAGATAGCGACGCAAAACCCAACCACACCAATCCAAAAAAGGATTTTTTGCAATCTCATGTTTGATTGAATAACATTCCCTTCAGTTGCCTGCTTGAATGCTTCCATTAGGGTTTTATATGTATTTGTTGTGTCTTCCAGAATGTAGTCAAGATATCCGTTAAAATGCTCCTTGAAAGCTTTGTTTTTACTATCATTAAAAACAAAGCTTTTGTAATAAGCTTCTGGAAGATTATCTATTGAGCTGATATCTGAAATAAAGTCATTTTTGAATCGGTTAAAATCAAATAAGTTTCTACTTAATAACTTATTAATTTTTAATGACTTTTTTAAAAATAGAGTATCCGACATCTCTTTAGTGTGCCTAAAGACTTGCTTTCTGATATCAATTATTTTAGATCTATGTAAGGAAATGTAATTTAATAAAAACCAACTAGGCGCTAGTTCCTTTGCATAAGTATAAGAAAGATAATCTAATGAATTATAGTATTTCTCTGTATCGTCCTCATACTTCGATGCATTAACGAATATGTTCATTACTGAGCTAGGGAATTTTACAAGATCTGGTGTATCAAAAGAAAAAACGTGTTGCTCTTTTGATACAAAAAAATCATTACCCCCTTCATTGAATACTCTATGGTATAAGTCCAATTGCTTTTCATATTCAGCTTTATTTAATCCATAACTTACTATACATGGATATAAATGTTTGTTTTCGCTAGTGAAGACACCTATTTGATAGCCTGCAAAAACTTTTTTTAATTCAATAGCTACTTCCATGTATAGATCTTGAACTAATGAGTATGGATAGACTACCCAATACATATAAGAAGCAATAATCTCTCTTTTAAAAAAAATTTGCCTGAAGTTATTGATTTCGAATTCTGGGATTTGTTTTGTGTCAATTTTTATTATTTCCTTGAATCTATCCAAAAACGATTCATTAGGCATTATGTGATAAGTCAATAAAAAATAAGAATGTGGACCTTTCAAATAACTTATCCGCAATGAATCTATAAGCTTAATCCCAGGCTTATTTTTTAAATTAATTGTACACAAATCACCATACTGAACTGTATTATATGTTTTTTCTAAACCAGAAAGTCTTCTATCTATGTCATGAAGAGGATGAGACCTTACAAGATCTAGTCTGTAAAAAAGATTGATAAGGTTTTGTTTAACTTTTGATATATCATCAATCTCAAATGCATCTGTAAATGTTAGAGAATGAGGAAGAAGAGTCGGAACGGAATCTATTTTTTCATTGTAATCAATTTTCTCTTTAATATACCCTTCTGTTTCAATAATTTCTCGCAGCCACATGTTTGAGTTTAATTTCAGGTACGTAAAAACCTTAAGAGTATATACTTTATTTATTACCCAGATGGTAATGTTTGAAATCAGTTTGGGTAATCCTGTTTTTAATTTAATTGTAGAGAATTTCTGATACATACATTTAGTTTTTTTACATAGTTCTTTCCCTTTAATGATGTACTTTATAAAAAGTAACTAAGGTCAGCTTAAAACAATAGAGGCCTCAGTATGTACTGAGGCCTCTATATAATTATTGAAAATTTGTGATTTATAGCTCACAAAGAAGGTTTTCCACAAAGCTTTGCCCGATATTCATCCAGAATCTTCTCAAGTCCTTGCTCTGCTGCACTGATATTACCATCAGTCTTATACCTAGTATCGTTACTCCCGAACATCTTTGATATGGTAGTGAGACTTCGTTCAGAATAGTCTGCAAGTCTTTGATAAGACACCCCGAATTCATCCATCTTTTGCTTTAAAGCAGTCAATCGATTTTGCGCTTGTATGTCACTCATATGCGATGTTATTTATCGCAAATATAATGAATTTCCCGCTATTATCAACTTTTTATTATTAACACAAAAAATATCTTATCAATAATTTTGTGTTAATAATATTTTTGTGTTACCTTTGTAATGTCCTTCAAGGACAAAATTTTTGCACCAGCATAACACAAAAACATTCTTAATCCCTATGAAAGCTCTCTCTAATTTCCGTTTACTTGTGATGCAAAAAGCCTGGAATCTGGTAAAAGAAACAGGTATTACGCTTGCTCAGGCTCTGAAAGATGCATGGGCATTAGTGAAGTTACAGGCAGTGAAAGCGCTCATGAAGTTAGGAGCCGTCCTCGTTACGTTCCGCAAGGTTGATGGAACAGTTACTACTCGTAAGGCAACACGGAAGATGGATCTTATACCAGCAGAGAAGCATCCTAAATACCCTGCCAGAGAGAACGAATACATCTGGGTGCTACCCTTCTTTGACACAGAGAAACAAGCCTGGAGAAGCTTAAAAGCAGAAAACCTCATTTCATTTTCAATACTATAATCATTCATTCACTCTTTATCTACTATTTCCATGGAAGCGACAACAGAAACAACTCAAAGTCCAGGTATCAGACCATTGAACAGCCCTTATTTTGATAAAGCAAAACTAGAGGCTATTTCCTCTTTGCTCGATGAGGATCTTGTTGCAGCAGCCAAACAGGTAAGCCAGTACAAAGAACTATTGTTTGCAGCACAGCAGATGTTTTATCTCGAATGCAGAGAGGTGTCACCTACTGCTCAGGAGATATTTTCCCGTCACAATCATTTAGACACCCTGCATCATTTCTTTTCCCAACTGGAAAACATGATTTACACCAACCTGAAATAATTCTCATTCATAAAATTTTCACTCTTAAAATCTTACTCTCATGCGCGCAGCAAAAACACAATCCAACGTAGCTTCTTCAAGCACAGTTTCTCAAAATACTCTTCCTTCTTCTGGTCCGGTTGTAGAGGCAGTTCAGAAAGCCATTGAACAGGATTCCAGACAACCGATTATAGATAAACTGATAGGATCTATCCTTAAATACGGCAAAAATGAAACAGAGGCTGTTTTTGAATTTAACCGATTGCTTACCATGTCTCATGACCGTTTCTGCTATTGTCTGACACTTCCTATTCATACAGGTAATTCAAAATACTTTATGAATACTATCAACTTACTGGAAGGGTTTAGGGATTTATCTACACCTGCATATTATGATGAAGACACACAAGGTGTTTTATGCAACTCTGCACAGGATATTGCATTGCATATTGTTGATTTTTACCTCTCTAGTAAATCGGTTAACTGGGAAAGAAGAATACAGTTGCATGCTGAATGGTCTGTTGCATTGGAATTTTACTTAAGCTCAGTTGCCCGGTCACATGATCAGAAGTTTGAGTTTATCATGGCGCAAACCCAACCATTATATGATATTTTACAATCGTTGCTTGCTGAATGATAATAGGGAAATGGATAACTTAGATCGGCTCAGAAATGAGCTGATCTATTTATTCACCTAACTATCTTATCTCATGGACGAACTACTCACCTATGAGGACCTTGCTAAAATTTTAAAGGTCAAGAAACAAACACTTCGAAACTGGGCAAGTGAGGGGAAGATACCTAAGACCCATATCAGAGGCAGATTTTCCCGAAAAGCAATAGAAGCCTGGATTGAGATGCAACACACTCCTTCCGCTTTAGAAACATTACTTGGTTTCCAACCGAAGAGAGGTAAATAAAACATTGGCTCAGATTTGAGCCGATCTATTTCTTACAAATGATTTGCTACATTTGAAGAAAAACGTTCTTTGACTTAGTGGAATACAGTTTTTGTACACTATTTGTACCTATTTACGATAACTATCTGAATATCAAACAGAAACACTTACCAATCGATAAGATGAAGCCTGAGTCTATCTAGGTTCACTTAAGAAAATCAGATCCTTTTTCTTAAAATGTGAGATGGTCCATGTTACGTCTCCACCAATTTACACCTGCCCGGCAGAGACAAACTCGCCTTTCTCCCGTACAACCTGATTTCCCCAGGCTGTAATCGCTTCTAAAACAGGAATAACAGTTTTGCCAAAATCGGTTAAGCTGTAAATGACTTTAATGGGTGGTTTCTTTCCATATACTTTTCGTGAAACCAAGCCGTCATTCTCCAGCTGTTTTAACTGCAGGCTCAACGTCATTTCAGTAACGGAGGGCATTTCTTTTCGGAGTTCGTTGTATCTTTTTTCCTCGTCTTTTAAATGGTACAAGATAACAGCTTTCCATTTTCCACCCATTAAATCCATCGCCAGACTGATTGTACAAGGATAAATCTCTCCTTCCAGCTTTACATAATCACCAATACATTCTGTTTTCATACTACCAATGTTACACCTATCCATTTGGATAGTTATTGCGAATGTAAATCACTAAAAATAGTTTTGCAACTATAATTTTTATAGTTCGTATTTTTCACCTAAAGACATACCGAAAGAATGGCATTTAAAGTAACCAACAACGAAACAAAAGATAAACCACTAATTACTATTGTGGGAGTTTTGGGCAAGCAGGGCCTCAGCGCTGCACGTACTTTGTTACAAAGCGGGCGTTATCGTGTGCGTGGCATTACCCGTCGGGTTGACTCACCAGTGGCGCTTAGCCTGGTCCGGCAAGGAGCTGAACTCGTACGATTGCCACTTGATCTGGGATACAAAAAGGAATATGTGGAAGCATTCCGAGGCTCGGAGGGAGTTTTCATGATGACACCAGGTATTGCGCCCCCAGCCACTCATGAGTTTGCATTGGGCAAAGAGTTAGCAGATGCAGCTAATGAAGCAGGGGTTCAGCACCTTATCTTCAGTAGTTTGGAAAATGTAGATAAGATTACAGAGGGAAAGAAGTTTGCCCCTCATTTTACAGACAAGGCCAATATTGAGCAATATATCCGCACGCTTCCCATCACAAGCTCGTTTATATACATGGCTTTCTTTTACACCAATTTACCGGAATTTTACACTCCACTTATAAAGGGCGATACCCTTGTATTTCCAATTTACTTACCAGAGGATTTCTGTGCACCTTTTGTGGATCCCCTTACGGCTACAGGACCTGCAGTTCTGGAGATCTTTTCGAATCCTAATCGCTATGCGGGAGCATCTTTACCGGTAATTGGGGAAAGCATTTCTCCACGGGAGATGGTTGATACATTTATTCGGGTTACAGGTAAGAAGGCTGTCTATGTCTCAGCTTTCACACGGGAGAACTTCCTTTATTATTTCCCAGAATTTAGCTCAAATGAACTCTTAGTGGATGAGATTTTAGGAATGGCAGAGTATGTAGCTGAGTATGGGTATTTTGGGAAAGATCGCGACTTGTTCTGGAGTCGCCAGATAAACCCCGATAGCCTCAGCTGGGAACAATTCCTGCGCACTACAGGCTGGCTGGGCCAAAAGCTTTCATTCGGATAACATAATTCTGGAATGCAGAAAAGGTGGATTTTGGGCTACAACTCCTCATCTTATTTCAAAATTCACCTTTCTTTTTTAATTTTATCCTACCCTTCATGATCAAAGCCATCAAGAGCTTAGTTCATTTTGAAGTTGAGAGAAAGCAGATAAGTCATATGAATTAAACCTCAGATCAATGGGAAATAAATAAAAATAGCTGACTGATAAGTACACCAGCAGGAATTACACTGTGATAAAATACTTCGTCCCAGGAAGCAGGCAGTGGCTGAAAATTCTCATCATATTGTTCATATAGTTTATGGACCTTGAGAATCAGATTATCTTTTGGACCTTCTTCGTTGTAAAGTATAACTACATCTTCTTCATAAGCAGGCAAAGAACGATATTGTTCAGAATAATAGTATTGGTTATCGAAGGCCAGAAACTTATATTGCACACGATAACTTACTTCACCATCGCTATTCTTGTCTTCAGTCTGCTGATTAAACTTACCTACTGTAAGATGCCCATATTTCATCAGGTAATTTTCCTTACTATTCACCCAAGTATAAATGCCAAGTCCTCCAATGCCTACAAGCAGCATAAGACAACTAACGAAAATCCCTTCCTGATTGACTGAGCTAGTTTGTATACCAACCACATAAGAAACAACAGGATTGTCCATCCTATAATAAATTTTCAATTTGTCTCCTATTTGTGGTAGTTGTTTATCTCTTTCTGTAAAGAACACCCCTGTAAAGTGCTGATTATTGGCTTGGAAGGTGTAATAAAGTGCATAAGCTGTATCCTTATTTTTTATATTACTGTTAGAAATAGTGGTTAGTGCGCCATTGGTATAGGCATATTTATAATTGTAAAAATCTTTACCGTCAATCCGGTCAGCTCCCGATGGGTTATATACTATGTTACCCGGAAGGCTATTCCGCATAGAAACCAGACAAAAACATATCCATCCCCATATAAATAGTTGTATGATTGGAGAACCTACTATAGTAACAACATTACGGGAAAGAGGTACTGTGCGAGGGGATAAGGAGAAAGTATAATCGCTAAGAGTCATAAGAAAAATCAATCCTTCCAGGATACAAACTATAGTAGAATATCACTGTCAAGATAAAAGTTTTTTCACACTGATACCTTTCTCAAACTAATTATTGTATAGCAATTAAAGCTCTAATTCGCTTTTAGAAGATGATGACTGACTTAATCGGATAATCTTAAATACCCTTTATTTAAAGAAAGCATTATTGATCTGTATCAGTTGTTTTTAAGTCCATTCTCTTTTATCTCTGACAGGTATCCTGGATATGCAACCTCATATTTATCTTTATAATCTCCATAAAGAAGTTTTCTATTGGTTTATAACTGATTTTCTTACTTTTAGCAACTATTTCTTCTTTGGATGAATCTTAAGTGAACGATCTACTTGCTCATACAAATACCACTATAATTCAAAAGGTTGATACCATTGTATACAATAGTGAAATTTCCATAACTACTATTATCTAGTAGAACAGCTATGTGATGAATCCTTGTTTCTGTTTTTCATATTTATACAATCATGCATTCAATCCGTTATGTATTGTTTTTTGCGAGTTTGTCGATTTTAACAAACCTCCAGTCAATGGCACAGCAAAAGGTGACTGTAGTCAAATCCTATATCCAAAACCGATTACCATTGCGTCCCAATCCATATCTGGAACTACCACTGGGAGCTATCCATGCCGAAGGGTGGCTGAAGGAGATGCTTCTCAGACAGAAAAACGGAGCTACCGGACAGCTAGACAAGTTATATCCACTGGTGATGAGTCATCGTAATGGGTGGCTTGGTGGTGATGGAGATCAATGGGAAAGAGGTCCTTACTGGATTGATGGGCTATTGCCTCTGGCCTATATTCTCAATGATAAAGAACTAATCAGCAAAACCAAACCCTGGGTGGAATGGGCCATACAGTCACAACGTGAAGATGGCAATTTCGGACCTGCCAAAGACTATCCTTACGAACCAGGTATCCAACGTGACAACAGCCTGGACTGGTGGCCCCGAATGGTTGTATTGAAAATATTAAAGCAATACTATTCGGCAACAAGTGATAGACGAGTGCTTGACTTGCTGACCCGTTATTTCCGGTATCAGTTGAAACAACTGCCTTCACAGCCGCTGGATCGCTGGACATTCTGGGCCCGCTATCGGGCAGGTGATAACCTTATGGTGGTCTACTGGCTGTATAATCTTACCGGCGAAAGCTTTCTGCTAGAACTGGCAGATCTCATGCACAAACAAACGTTTGACTATACCACTGCTTTTCTGGAAGGAAATCTGTTAAGCCAACAAAGTAGTATCCATTGTGTTAATCTGGCACAAGGCATGAAAGAACCTCTCATTTATTACCAGCAGCATCCCGAACAAAAGTATGCAGAGTCTGTAACAAAAGGTTTTGCCGACCTTCGGAAATATAATGGACTGGCACATGGGCTATATGGCGGAGATGAAACCCTGCATGGTAACAACCCTACGCAGGGCTCAGAGCTTTGTTCGGCTGTTGAGATGATGTTTTCGCTGGAAAGTATACTGCCTGTTACCGGACGGGTCAGCTATGCAGATCAGTTAGAAAAAGTCGCCTTTAATGCCTTACCTACTCAAGCTACCGATGACTACATGAACCGCCAGTATTTCCAGCAAGCCAACCAGGTAATGGTAACCCGACATATACGTAACTTTGCGGAAGATGGCAATCACCAGGGCACCGATGTATGTTATGGTCTGCTGACAGGATTTGCCTGTTGTACGTCAAATATGCACCAGGGCTGGCCTAAATTTACCCAAAACCTATGGTATGCTACAGCAGATAAAGGGCTGGCAGCGCTTGTGTATGCCCCCAGTGAAGTAAAGGCGTATGTCGGAGAAGGTACACAGGTAACTATACAGGAACAGACACAGTATCCATTTCGTGAAAACATTCAGTTCAAACTTACACTGGACAAGAAAACAAAGGCAGTATCTTTTCCTTTCCATCTGCGGATTCCACAATGGTGTAAACGTGCTACTATTTCTATAAATGGGAAGCCTCTCCGTGAGGCGGATGGCAATCAGATTGTGGTGATCTCACGTGAATGGAAATCGGGTGATGTACTGGAATTAACCTTACCAATGCATATATTCCGAAATCGCTGGCATGAAAACTCAATCTCTGTAGAGCGCGGACCGTTGACGTATGCCTTACGGATTGAAGAGCAGTGGAATAAAGTAACAAATAAAAAAGATCCGGATGTATATGGAGATACCTATTATGAAGTGAGACCCAAATCAGAATGGAATTATGCCCTGCTGGCAATGGACGACAAAGAACTGGAACAGGCATTTCGCGTAGAACAAAAAGAGCAAATGCCTGTTTATCCGTGGAATCTGGATAATGCTCCGGTTATAATCCGAACCAAAGGGAAGAAAATTCCTTCGTGGGGACTATACAACGATATGACAGGACCGATTCCTTTTAGCGTTATTTATGGATTGGAGACAGGACCGGAAGAGGAAATTACCCTGATTCCATATGGATGTAGCGTTTTGCGAATTTCGCAGTTTCCAGTTACTGCTAAGTAATTCCATGTCATTGTGAAAGCAGCAAATACGCAATGTTACCAAGAGGATAAGGAAGCATTATGGTGAAACACGTTCTTATCCTCTTGATTCTGGAAATACCTCTCTCTATCCTCCCGAAAGGGCAATAATAAGAGACTGTTATTTTTTTCTAAATTTTAGAACCTGAATAATTTCGAGTAATAACCTCCAACATCTCTTAAACGAAAAATGCCGATCATCTTCCCTACCTGTCTTGCTCAAACGATACTGCCATGGGCCGACGGGCATTGTTGTCGGACGCTGTGGATCTGTATAGTCAGCAAATAGCTGCTTTATTTCGTCCACGTTCTCATCTATGAATTTTTCCAGAGGAGCCAGTGTAGTAAAGCCCAGTACCTTTAGGTTAAAAATATCCATATCGTCAATTACAGTAGCTTCTTCACCAAACAAATGAAATCCATTATGCTCCATGGCATATCCGATAATCTGAGCAATGGCATCATTTGCCTTGATGAAAACTTCCAGTGAAGCCAGATTGACAGGGATATCTCCAGTAGTTTGGTTTAATTTTAATTCGGTCGCTATACGGTTCTGATACTGTTGTATTTCTTCTTTTAGTTTGACAAACTCAATATCAGCCAGTTCAAGCAAGGCAGCAATACGATAAAAGGTCCGTTTGGCAGAAGGTGCAATTTGCCTGCCTTTGTAAATATCATGTTCCATCGTTGCCCAGGAATGCTGCAGAATAGTCCGGATCTGTAGTTCAAACTGCAAGCCTTTGTACTTACTCAGATGAGGTTCCTGCAATCGGCTAGCACTTAAACTTGCCACAAAATGCCTGCTTTTGTAGCCAAACCGATCCAACGTTTCTTCTACCTGAGCCGATTTATCAGGAGAGTTTTCTCTATCTATTTCAAATTCCTCTTCAATCTTCTGGGCAATTTTGTCAATATCGTCCTGCAGATACGTAATAATGCGCATTCCTACAATATCCTTAATATCACCAATCTGTTTGTATTTCTCACCCTTGAGTTTAAGTTTATTATGCAGACTGTTTTTTGCTTTTACACGCGATGTAATCAAATGAGGGCAAGGCTGGAAATTTTCTGAGATAAATAAAGTCTCCAATATTCTCTTCACATCGGATTCAAACGATTCATAGATGCTTTTGTTTTGGTCGTAGTCTTCTAAAAGCTGGGTTATATGTTCTACCATAAGATATATGTCATAAGTACGCTGCTCCGGATAAAACGCACTTTTAGGGCATCTAACTCTGTATTGTCCGGATGCAGGGCCTCAATCTTACTAAAAACCTGTCAAAAACCCATCATAAATTCATCGTATGTTGTATTAAAAAAATCACTACAAAAGCGGTCAAGGTAAGAAAACACAAACAACACCTTCAAGCTAATTACCTGAAAGTGTTGCTATATGGAAATGGTCAATGTGACAATTGTCTGTATCACTATAACCAGAAATGAAAACCAGTGACCGCATTAATCAATATGAATGCTTGCGATCCCTTTTTCCATGGCATGTTCCATCACACCCGGAACTTTGAGACCTTCTGCTCGGAAAACTGTCAGGTCTGTCATGCCCAGAAACCCGAGAAAGGCTTTCAGGTATGGTGCTACAAAATCGTTGTTTTTACCCGGCCCTTCGGAATAGATGCCACCTGAAGACATCGCAACATATACCTTTTTGCCAGTGACCATACCAACAGGGCCATTTTCGGTATACCCAAAAGTAATTCCAGGCCGTGTGATATGGTCAATCCAGGATTTTAGGGATGTGTGAATGGTAAAGTTATAGAGTGGGGCACCAATGACAATAATGTCAGATGCCATTAACTGATTGACTGCCTCATTGGAAAATCGGATTAACTCTTTGTCTTCTGCTGTTAGCTTGTCTCCTGGAATAAATAAGGATTGCAAAGTAGCTGGACTTAAATGCGGAATATCCAGGTCGACCAGATTGACTTCTTCTACAGTACTACCTGGATACTTTTCAATGACCTTTTCGATAATGGCATTGCCTAGTTCCAAGCTGTGAGACTTATTGCCCTGAATACTTGAAATTAAATGAAGAATACGTTTCATAAAAATTTTGATTAAATGTTACCTACTTCTGCCAGACAAAAGCACTGATTTCTGATAGTACAACCAGTAAATTAAAATCAGCACGTGTTACCTAAGCAGCATATCTGTTTTGCAGTTGTGCAGACAAAAATAGTGGGAACAGCTATTCAAAGGATAGTACTTACCCAAAGGTAAGCGCTTACTTTCAGGAAAGTGCGTATCTTTGGGTATGGCAACGATGATCCAAAATACAATTCCTGGCAAAGAAGAATGTGCCGGTTCACTCAATAATATACTTGATGCTTTGTATGTCCTTAATGGCAAATGGAAGCTGGCTATTATCCTTAACTTGGTGCAATCCCCCAAGCGGTTCAACGAAATACAGAATGCCGTTACGGGTATATCTCCAAAGGTCTTAGCCGATGAACTGAAAGATCTGGAACTGAATGATTTTATTCAACGCAATGTGTATCCAACCACACCGGTTACCATCGTTTATGAAGCAACCGATTACAGCCGAACCTTAAAAAACGTACTTCGTGAACTAAGTGACTGGGGAGGTCAACACAGGGAAAAGATCAAACAAAGTATGCGGTAATAAAATGGGTATCTCCTTAAGTTAATGCAACCCACTTATTCGAAGAGCTTAATTATAAAACATGAAGAGGGAGTTAGAAATAGGAAATGTACTGAGGTTTTTCATATCGATTATCCCTACAATACAACATTTTTACTTTAACTCGATGAGGGTAGGATTAGTCATATGACTAACCCTATCCCCAATTTAGAAAAAACAGCCGAATCTGTAACAGGATAAATGTCTTCAACAGGGATTAGTAATTTGTCCAGAGCGTGTGCTAGGACATGTTCATGCTGTTGTTTGACAAAATCTGTTATATCCTCAATTCCTATTGTCCACTCTGAAGCATAACGGCTTAAAGCATCTCCTCGCAAACCAAGTTGAATAGCCCTTCGTTCCAGTTTATTCCCATAGGGATCATGGTCTGGGTCCCATTGCAGTCTTACTTCTGAATTAGTCACTTGCTGCTGCCAGTTTTCGTGGGTTTGATATATAGGCTCCACATAAGAGCTATGCACAGCAGCTTTCAGCAAGTTGTCAAATCCATCCCGCTTTACATGAATAGCTAACACTCGCTCCTGTTTAGGTTTGGAAGCCCAGCCGCTCCGATACATCATCCATAGAAAACCTGTTTTGATCCAGCTCATTCGATCAAACTTAAAACCTCCTCCACCAAGTTTCTGGTTTCTGACAGCTCGTGCAGCAATGGCTTCATTAAAAGCCTGATAAACGATAATCGAATCCTGGTTATACTGACCTAAAATATATCGGCTTGTAGTGGGTAAAGTTTTCTCTATTTCAGTGTATAAATTGAGTTTAAGTGTCATTTGTGTGTGGGTACTTTAGTTTCGTTGGGTACCAGGTACGAATTAAAATAATACAAGTGTGAGCCGAGTGACATACTTGGCTTTTGGATAACTCCATTTTTTTCCAATACACCAAAAAGCGTTTCCAGCTCTTTAACTGAAAGTGTGGATAGTGGATCTTTCGTTTTATCACGTAAGAACAAAAAGATCCTCCATGGATCAAATCCATCAGTGCGATGATCTCTACCATAATCAAAATCTATTGTCTGCTTCCTGATAGTAACTCTACATCCAATACCATGAAATTGATAGCTGGACAATATGCCATTAACATGTATAAATCCCATTTGGGGAATTTGTCCGGCTACCCAAGCTGACAAAGGTGAGGTAATTTCAAAGGTTTTTATGAAGGTTAGATGAATTTCCTCTACTTTACGTATATAAAGTCGTATCCATTCCACTAAGCGGGTTAATTCATTTTCAGGGGTATTCATTTACCAATGTAATGATGTACAATCTTTATTAAATAGGCAAGGTCTTGCTTGCAATTTCGACTGCAATATCTATAATCTGGTAATCAATCATATCCTTGCTAACATCCCATTTACTTGGGTCTTCTGCAGGCCTGCTTCCCCAATAGTATGTTTGATTAGAAGATTCTTTTTTTGGTTTAGCAATGTATTTCAAATTCGGAAATCCTCCCCACCGGAATGCCTGACGCAAGTATTCGACAAATGTTATGTCTACTCCATAATTAATCAAATTACCATCTGCTACCATCTTATCTGATATAGTAACCCCATAGTTTGTTTCACCGTAACCATCTGCTTTAAAACCTTCATCAGGAGAGAAAAGAATATAGTTGGTATCTTTTACAAAATCATACTCTACTCCCCATTTAATCATTTCTTCCATAGGGTACAGATATAAAGGATCTAATGGTAGAAAACTTCGCAAACCAGAAAAGTATCCCCGAAAATCAATCATATCAAATTTTTTGTAGATCTCTGTTAAGATCAGAGGAGGAACACCCAAAGGCTCCAGTTTGATAAGGAAATCAACAATCAGATCTATTTTATCCGCAGTTGACTTCTGAAAAAACACAGATTTCCCCAAACGATCCTGATAGCCATATCCACCCTGTCTGTCAAATACATATCCTTCTGCTAGTAGTTCTGTATAAATTAGTTCCATATTATATACTATACGATCTACCATTGTATTCACAACTTGCAAAGCATCTTCTCGAAAAGGAGGTGTAAATATCCTTTCTTTTAAAGAAACGATTTCATTCCATACTTGTACAGTTTCACCTTGTAAGTATCTCTCATGTAGATTATACGCCATGTATTGTGTGGGTTTGTTTACTACTGCTGTAACATATATAGAAGGTATGACATTGTCAATCATACAATTTCTTTGCAATGATCTTTTATAACGAACTCATTTTAAGCATGTATTCCAAATCTCTATTTTTTCAACATTGTTGGGTAATGCTTCCTGTATATGAGCCAAGCTATTCCAGTGTAAATTCATAGGATCACCGGCTATCCATTGCGCTTGTATAGAAAAGATGTCAGCTAATTCATTCAAGCTTCGTATATTAATAATATCATTGTATACGTCAATCAGTTCACGGGTCAGGATATGGATCTTCATTACCTAAAGCCATAGATTACTAGTTAGAGAAGTAAAAAAATCTGTTTTTAGAAAGATATTTTCCAGGCCTCCTTCATCAAAAATCCATACCCATACAACAAAGTTTACTCAAACAACAATATCCCCATTTTAAACACAAGTATCCGTAATCCGGATAGATTATTTATAAGAGACTTTCGGAATTTTGTCATGTACAAATACCTAACAGTCTCATGCAAGTAACATTATTAACAGGAGCCTCAAGCGGAATCGGAAAGGCTCTGGCACACGAACTGGCAGCTAAGAAACACAACTTGGTGTTAGTAGCCCGTAATGAACAGGCACTCAAACAACTTTGTGAAGAAATAACAGCTAAAAATGGCATTACAGCTCATTACATTGTGGCCGATCTGAGTAAACCGGATGCGGCCAACTTTGTGTATGCTGAAAGTAAAAAGAAAAACTTATTCGTAAATTTACTAATCAATAACGCAGGCATTGGTTCCAGTGGGGAGTTTGTGCATAACAACCTACAATCCGAACTGGATATGCTGGAACTTAACAATGTATCACTGGTGGCTCTGTGTCGCCTGTTTCTGCCGCATATGGTAGCGAACAAAAGCGGAGGAATTATTAATGTAGGATCGCTGGCTTCGTTTTTCCCAAGCCCTTACATGGCAGCCTATGCAGCCTCAAAGGCATTTGTGCGCTCATTTACCGAGGCTCTTACTGAAGAATGCAAACCCTATCATGTACAGGTAATGCTGTTTAGTCCAGGTTTTACAACAACCAATTTTATGAATACACCAGCCAATAACAATAGCTGGGGCAAAACATTAACTGAAAATGCCTACACCCAAACAGCAGAACAGGTAGCAATCGAAATGATACAGGCGTGGGAAAAGAAGAAATCATTCCATGTTTCAGGACGTATCAATGCACTGACTGTAAAACTAATAAGCCTGATACCCAATGCTACCATTGCCAGAACCTTTGCTAATACCAAAAGAAAGAAAATGAACCTGTAATGTAGTATGTGATGAAAAAAGAGCCCATAGAAACCATACATATCGACAGTATAACCCAAAGCCATCAATTAATGAGGATAGACAAGCCGAAGCATCCCTTGTTCAGCATTGTCCGATTTGAAGATATAGAGCAGCAAGCATTGGATTCCCGCTTACGTCTGATTTTTGACTATTACCAAATCACCCTGAAAAGGGATTGTCCAGGCAAATTGCAATACGGACAAACCATGTATGACTTTGATGAAGGTGTAATGTCCTTTTTTGCACCGAAACAGGTAAACATTTTAGAACCTGGAGAGGTACTGGCAAGATCCGGGTGGTTACTCAACATCCATCCGGATTTTTTACGAACCTATCCCCTGGCACAGAAAATAAAGGATTATGGCTTTTTTGAATATGCAGTTAATGAAGCACTGATACTTTCGGAAGAGGAAGAAAAATCTATTATAGCTATCTTTCATCAGATTGAAAGAGAATATACCTTACCTATAGACAATTTTAGCCAGGATGTAGTGATTTCCAACATCGAATTACTACTCACCTACTGCAATCGCTATTATAACAGACAGTTTATTGTCAGAAAGGCCACTAACCACACATTACTGGGAAAGTTTGAAAAGCTCCTGAACGAGTACTTTGACAATAAAATGACAGACAAAGGGCTGCCTTCAGTCAAATATTTTGCAGATGCCATGAATATTTCTCCCAACTACCTGGGCGATATGCTCCGTCAACTAACGGGAAACAATGTACAGCAACATATCCACGAACGATTAATAAACAAAGCCAAAGAACTTCTCTCAACTACAGACTTCTCAGTGAATGAGATTGCCTATGAACTTGGTTTTGAATACCCACAATCATTTAGCAAGCTATTTAAAAACAAGACAAATCTCTCCCCCTCTGAATTCAGACAGACATTTCAGTGAAGTTTAAACCGAGGTAAACTAATCACCTAGACTTATCTTGTTTAATAACCAAGCCAAAAATCAGGTGTATAAATAAAGAAAAAACACTCAAAATATATTTTCTCCGAAACAAATAGACCTCCTGTCTATCCTTCTGAAAGGAACTTTTGGCAAATAGAGATATTTTTGGTTTCTTGGAGAAAATATTCACCAAAAATAAAGACCGCCGGTCTTGCCACAAGTTCCTTTCAGGAGGACAAAAGAGATCTTTTCCTAATCCTACTATGGAACCACAACGTTAACAGAGGTTAGGATCCGCCTGATTTCAGCTAAGTCTTCAGCTGACAGGCTTACATCTACAGCTCCCAGGTTTTCGTCCAAACGGTGTAGCTTTGTGGTTCCAGGAATAGGAACCATTGATGGTTTCTGATGTAATACCCAAGCTAATGCCAACTGAGAAGGTGTGATTTCTTTCTTTTCAGCAAATGCAGTTAGTAACGTAACAAGTTGCTGGTTGTTTTTCCGGGTTTCTTCTGAAAAGTTCGGATGCCGGCTTCGGATATCGTTGCTATTAAATTGGGTACTGGCATCAATAGTACCAGTCAGGTATCCATGACCCAGCGGACCATAGGGCACAAAGCCAATACCGAGCTCTTCTAAAGTTGGTAGAATTACATTTTCTACCCCACGTACCCAAAGCGAATAGGCACTTTGTAATGCTGTTACGGGTTGCACAGCATGGGCTCTGCGAATGCTGTCTGCATCTGCCTCTGACAAACCAAAGTGTTTTACCTTACCTTCCTGAATCAGTTCTTTGACTGCACCTGCCACCTCTTCTATAGGTACATTGGGATCTACACGGTGCTGGTAATACAGATCAATTACATCCGTTTTCAGGCGTTTCAGTGATCCTTCCACTACCTTGCGGATATGCTCCGGGCGACTGTTCATGCCTTTGTTTTCGTGGGTTTGGGGATCGAACTCGAATCCAAACTTTGTAGCAATGACTACCTGGTCTCGAAAGGGAGCCAGGGCTTCTCCTACCAATTCTTCATTAACATAAGGACCATACATTTCTGCGGTATCAAAAAAGTTGATTCCTTTTTCAATGGCATAGTGTATTAGCTTGATCATTTCGTTTCTGTCTACAATATTGCCATACCCAAAACTCATACCCATACAGCCCAGTCCTATAGCTGACACTTCCAGTCCGGCATTACCTAATTTACGTTTTTCCATTGTCTTGATCGGTTGTTTTCACATTATTGATTTGTCCTGAATTCTCATCTTCTACAATGAAAACCAGTGATGCAAAAGTATAAACAACCTCTCTTGGCAAAGTAAACGATTCAAACAGAAAAGTATAAATTTCAAACCTATCGAGTGCGGTAAGCTTTGGGAATATTGCCTGTCATCTTCTTAAAGAAATTGCTGAAGTAATTAGGATATTCAAATCCAAGCGCATAGGCAATCTCCGCTACACTCCAGTCTGTATGCTGCAGCAAGACTGTAGCCTCAGTGGTGACACGGTCTGCTATATGGATAGTAGTTGATTTTCCGGTTTCTTCCTTAACAGCACGATTCAGGTAGTTTACATGTACAGCTAGCTGGTTCGCATAGTCTTGGGCAGTCTTTAGCATTAAGGGTGAAGTTATACTTTCTATAGGAAACTGTCGCTCCAGCAGATCCAGAAACTGATTAGTGATACGTGTAGAAGCATTTCGATAGTGGATAGAAAAATCCTCTGGTTGCATACGCAAAGCTTCATGCACAATCAGTTGGATATAATTACGTAGCAAATCAGCCTTGTATACATAATTGGTAGCCTGTTCGGCTATCATGCTTTCAAAGATTCCGGTAATTTTTACCCTCTGTTGTTCAGTAAGCCGAAAGGCAGGGTTTCCATCTGCTTTAAACAAGGGAGATTGTAGCAAAATTTCCGAACGTTCCAGAGGCTTGATAAAGTTTTCTGTAAAAATGCACGCATATCCTCCTGGCTCGCCAGAAAGAATGTCAACACTATAAGGAATGTGTGGATTCGCAAAATACAGGCACACACCATCTAGTTCAACACTACTGCGGTCAGTATAGGTGATTACTGTTTTGCCAGTGCTTAATACAATTTTATAGAAATGCCTACGACCAAACATGGAATGGCCTGTCTGGCATAGGGCAGCTTCATATACCCTAAAACCTTTTAGTTTCAGGTCGTCGTTTAATTCCAGGGTTGGAAAAGTATGAAGTGTTTTCATTTATACAAAAGTATAAAATTCACACAATAATAAGTCAAAGGCAATCCTTATTCTCCTCCTCTAAACCATCGATACCCATAGGCGTTGAGAATAATTGTGTGTCTACCGTCCTCATCGGCAATACTTTCCACCTTATTAATTAAATCAATCAACCGTTGAGTCTTTGCTTGCCGGGTTGTTAAAACCAATTCTTCCCCTTTGGCAGTGAAATTATGAACAAAAACCAGGATCTCTTCTTTGAATTCGTAACGCATCACCAGAATACCTTTAGGCTTTACAGGAATGATCTCCCAGGAACCAAAGCCTATCTCGGGACATTCTTTCCGAAGGCGGATCATGAATGCCATCCAGTTAAACAACGAATTGGGATCTCGTTTCTGGTCTTTCACATTGACCTGCTTATACGAATAGATTCCTTCTGAAATTACAGGTTTTACTTCTTTATCTGAATCAGAGAACCCAGCTTGACCTTCTGAGGACCATTGCATAGGTGTACGAACAGCTTCACGTTCTTTCAGCGACAGATCGTCTCCCATACCAATCTCATCTCCATAACGAATTACCGGAGTGCCAGGCAAAGTGAACATCAGGCTATAAGCGAGCTCAATCTGCTGGCGATTGCCTAGCATAGAGGCGAGCCTTCGACGAATGCCCCGGTCATAGATCTGCATGTTTTTTTCCGGACCAAATTCCTGGAATACACGCTGTCTTTGTTCCTCTGTAAGCCGTCCCAGATCCAGTTCGTCGTGATTTCGAAGAAAATGCGCCCACTGAGAAGTTGGATTAATTTCACGAGTAGCTTCCAGTGCCTTTTGTAAAGGTTCGATTTCAGTTGAGGCTAGCGCATAAAACAGATGTTGGTTCACAAAGAAGTTAAACATCAGATGAATGCCGTCACCTGCCTCGCCAAAGTAGTTGACCGTTTCCTCTGGCAACACATTGGCTTCTCCCAATAAAATTGCATCTCCCTTTCGCCATTGCAGAAACCGCCGTAATTCTTTGAGATAGCCATAATGTAGCGTAGTGCTGTCAACATCCGGCTTGGGAGATTCCAGCACAAACGGAACGGCATCCATCCGAAAACCAGAAACACCCAACTGCAACCAAAATCCAATGATCTTTAAGATTTCATCCCGCACCTCAGGGTTGTCTGTATTCAGGTCGGGCATATGGTCATAAAACCGATGAAAGTAATAAGACCCGGTTTTGGGGTCCTTAGTCCAGGTAGCTTTCTGTACACCTGGAAACACCATACCCTTGTTCCAGTTGGAAGGTTTGTGATCAGACCACACATACCAGTTCCGTTTGGGATTGTCTTTGGAAGCACGAGCTTCTTTAAACCAGAGATGCTGATCCGATGTGTGATTTACTACCAGGTCAATGATAACCCGTATACCTAGTCCTCTGGCTTTATGCATAAAATTCACAAAGTCACCCGAGGAACCATGCCGGGGATCAACACCATAATAATCGGAAATATCATATCCATTGTCTTTGTTGGGAGTTGGCTGAAACGGAGCCAGCCATATTGTATCTACCCCTAATGCATGCAAATAATCCAACCGTTCGATAAGACCTTCAAAATCCCCTACTCCATCGTTATTTCCATCTTTAAACGATTCCAGATCCAGACTATAAATTACTGCGTTTTTGTACCAGAGATGTTCTAACATAGTTAAGTGCTTAAATTACCTGAGGGATGACTTTTGTTCCAAAATCCTGTATAAATGTTTTTTGATCTCTGTTTACATTGTGGAGGATAATCCTTTCAAAGCCAAGCTCCTTGTATTGACGTATTTTCTCAATATGAAAATCTGTATCAGAAGAAATGTCTATTTTGTCGGGTAGATCTTCGGGTTTAACCAACTCACCCAGCGCATCAAATTCGGCTACCGTACGCAATTGTCCCAGCACATTTCCCTGAAAGATATTGGTACGCCACTGATCATAGGCACCCATCAAAGCTTCTTCTTCTGAACGGGCATAGGATAGTTGCACCTTCAGATACATAGGCTTCCCGTCCCCTCCATTCTGGCGAAATGCGTCAACCGTCTTTTTCAATTCTTCTATTGGCTTCGATATAGTCACTATCCCATCTGTCCAGCCTCCCATCCAACCGGCAGTTTCAGCTGTGACAGCAGCACCAATCAGCAAAGGTTTAATTTTGGGAAGCGTATAGAGCTTTGCATTTTCGACGGTAAACGAACCTTTGTAATGCACCATTTCGCCATTCAATAGCTGACGAATAACCTCTACACTTTCTTTCAAGCGTATATTTCGATCCTGCTTTGCAGGCCAAAGTTCACCTGTGATAGCCTCATTTAATGCCTCGCCACTACCCAATGACACCCAAAATCGCTCAGGAAACATTTCACATAAGGTAGCTATAGCCTGTGCCAGTACAGCAGGATGATACCGTGGTCCCGGAGACACTACCATACCAAATGGAAGAGAAGAGGTATTCATGGCCGCTCCCAGCCAGGCAAAAGAAAATCCACTTTGCCCCTGTCGTTCACTCCAGGGATAAAAATGATCTGATGAATTCACTGCCTGAAATCCAGCCTGTTCTGCCATAGAGACATAAGTGAGCAATTCACTGGGTTTAAACTGTTCGTGTGATGCGTGGTATCCAATTAAAGCCATTCCAGTATACGAGCTAAGTGTAAAAAATTACCATACAGATGTCCTACCATGCAAAAATTTAGTGCCAGCTTGTTTGGAGAAATTGGTTATAAGTGAGTTGTTTTGTCTGTATGAAACTCTTCCTGGAATTACTTACTAAAATCAGACAAAATAAAGAATGCATTTATCTGGACAGATCGTTTATCCCTCGACCTCCTGAAGGTATACTTTTGCCAGAAGATGTTATACTATTTTATACCCATTGTGGTGGGGTAGAACTCTTTCCGAATAAAAATTAATCGATGAAGATAGTAGCTCCTCAGGATTTTGTAAGAGCCAATCCGATTATTGCAGGAACAGATGGAGAGGATGACAGAAGCTATAATTGGTTTATTATTGGAGAATCCGGCTCTCAATCTATTACGATTGATCTGGCTCAGTAAAGATTAGGTCGGTGTTATGATAGCTTTTGGGAAACCCATACACTTAAGGGCAATTGTCCTGTTATTGCGACAAGCTTTACTGAGTTAGTAGAATCACTTTATCAGAACAAAGGAGAATACTGGTATTGGTTACGAGATGACTTTCATTCGTTGGGAGATGTATATAATTAAGAGATTTGTATGCAAATACAAATATTGTATTTGAAAGCTATCTTTCCTGACTGAAACTCAGTTATTAAAAAAAGATTGCACCTAGTATCTCTAATATCGAACCTATACCAGATAAAACACTACCAATTGCTTCATATCTATCTTGTCTCTTTTGCCATTTCTTCAAAGCCTCAGCATCATTCTTTACTCTTTGGTATTGACGATACTTATAATAAATTAACAAAAAACAGAAGATAATGGAAGCTATAATAATAATTGCTGGTATCATATCATGAATAGATGTTTTTATTGTTCTTCAAAAAATGTATAACCAGCTATCGAAATTCAATTATTTAACTGGCATTCAAACTCTTAATGGACAGTTCAGGATTAAGTAACCTATTAGAAGACAAATAACGGGTAGAAATTTCAATTCTTATTTCAGTACAAGTAAGATAAATAAGACCAGTAATTCCACTATTCTAAACTTTGTATTATAAACTTCCTATTAGTAATAAATCAAACTTTCAACACCTATATGCAAACGTTCCCGGTAACGTTTTCGCAAATTTATTTATTCCATAACTTGCATTGATTTATAACTTCAATGCATATTTGACAACCAAAAGCTAGCCAATATCCATACAAAAACTTAAAATTGGTATTTTTTTTAATAGTAACACAGTGTATTTGCTATGCTATACAACTACAAGGTGTTACTAGCTAAACGACATCATTTTTTCACAGATGTAGCCTAATCTTTTTTATTCAAAGTAAGTGCCTTCCAGGATAGATTCTTTCTCCCATTTTTTTGTCAGGAGTATATGTCTGTTCCGGAACTTCAGTAACCTGTTATTTAAGGTCCATAATAACCTATTACATTTTTTGGAATCCTCTTTACAGATAATGCCAGTTATAGGGCTTTATCAGGTGGATATATTTTTTTCCTATGTTCAATCTAAAGAATATCTCTCATGCGAACAAAGTTTCTTTTTACTTCTTCATTACTAACCCTTTCCAGCTTGTTTTTAAGTTGTGAAGTAAATCATCAAACCATTAAGCCTGTTTCTGATGACGAAACTATAACAGCTGCAGCCACTTGTGGAGCACAGGGATGGGCCTCTCAAAATGGCGGAACAACGGGTGGAGGCACAGCTACTCCGACGGTTGTCACCAACTATACTCAACTCAAGGCTGCTATTACCAACACCAGTGTAAAAGTTGTACAAGTAAACGGCACTATAACTATCCCTTCCGGTGGACGAATTTCGTTTCAGGATCAAACAGGGAAAACTATTTTTGGAACAGCGGGAGCGAAACTGGTTTCTACAGATCAGACAAAGGACAACTCCGGAATCCTGTATGTAAAACGATGCCAAAACATCATCTTTCGTAACCTAATCTTTGAAGGCCCTGGAGCGTATGATACAGATGGATGGGACAACTGCACTATAGATGCCAGCACCAATGTATGGGTAGATCACTGCGAGTTCAGAGATGGTGTAGATGGCAACCTTGATATTAAAAATGCTTCCGATTATATCACTGTCTCCTGGACCAAATTTTCGTATCTAAAGGCTCCCAAACCGGGTGGTTCAGGTGGTTCGGATGATCACCGATTCTCCAACCTGCTTGGCTCCTCAGATGGTGCTACAGGAGACAGAGGAAAACTACGGATTACCTTCGCCCGTTGCTGGTGGGCTCCAGGGTGCAAAGCACGTATGCCTCGTGTGAGATTTGGCAAGGTGCATGTGGTAAACAACTATTTCAACAGTACAGTGAGTAGCTCCTGTATACAGGCCGGCTTTGAAGCAGATCTTCGTATCCAGTCCAATGTATTTGAAAGCGTAAAAAATCCAATTGACCTGATGGATAATAAATCAACAGCAGTACAGGAAATCTCTAATCTATTTACCAGTATATCAGGTACAAAAGCTGGCAACGGCAAAACGGCCTTTACGCCTCCATACACTGTATCTATATTAGGTACATCCAGTGTTAAAAGTACTGTAACTTCTTCCACTGGAGCAGGAGCTACTTTATCAGGAAATGTTTGTACTTACAGCGGTATCTAAACTGGTTCAACAGGATCACACTTTGCATTTGATAGACTTATCAGACAGTAATTTTCAGTGTGTACAAGACTATCCTGTTATTCGGCTCATTGTATATTTAACTCAATTTCTCATTTATTGTTGAAATCCATAAGCCTCTGAGAATGCAGTCACTGAACAATGTCCTGTCTCTTCTACATTCACTTTTTACTTTTACCTAAATCTGATTGACTGATGAAAAAAGTAGCATACATTTTTTTACTAGTGACTAGTCCCTTGTGTATCTTTTCCTGTGAACAGGCTAATCAGCAGGATGTATTACCTAAACCACCCACAGATGAAGCTGTTCAGGCATCTGTTTTTGAAACTATCATTGATGGCAGTTCATTTAGTAACTACACAGCCTTTGAATCTCAGTGGAACTATCTTTATCCCTGGGGAAGTGATCACAATGGAAGTGCCCGCATGTACGGTAGTACCACAGATCACAACCATATTTCTTTATCCAATAGTGAGCTAACCCTGACAGCCAGCAAAATCTCCTGGAACGAAGGAAATAGCTCTACTCACAATGTACCAATCCATTACCATTCCGGAGCTATTCATGCCAAACATCAGGTTCTCATCAATGACCAGTTTCCCAATTATGAAGTACGTGGAACCTTCCAGGCACCATCAACAACAGGAACTTGGCCTGCATTTTGGTTAACAGCTGTAAATAGCTGGCCACCAGAAAGTGACATTCTGGAATTCAAAGGAAATAATGAAAACTGGTTTAATACATTCCGGACTTCATCTGATGTCTCTACTACACGGGTTGCAGTATCCTCACCTAGAAGCTGGCATATTTATAAAGCCTGGATTACCAAAGTGAATGCAACAGATGTAGACATCCATTACTACATAGATGGAGTATGGAAGGGCGTACACAGAGGGAACTTTGTGGGCAAGCCAATGTGGATTATTATCAATCTGCAGATGGAAGGCTCCAGTGGAAGTCCCGGTCCTACTACAAATACAGTATACAAGGCTAAAGATATCTACATTGGCCGAAGCCGTGCCTATTAAATTAAGTATTGATTGCAATCAGAGAAATATCTCTGATTGCAATTACTGAGAATCATAGACTAGCTATGCTTTTTTTACAACACTTATCCTACAAAATGTGATAATTCTACAGGATAATCTGGAATGGTTGATTGAAATTCTATCAACTCATTCAAATTCTCTAATTTATCGTTGTCCACCTCTATAAACCATACACATTGAAGCATAATTTCAGGATCATATCCATCTCCAAAAGCTGCTACACAGTACTTTTCTGAAATACTCTTGATCAGATATATTTCGATATACGTTTTAAAAGGATCAAATGGCTTTGCTTCGATAAAGGGCTGATACTTTCCTTGTTCCACTAACTTTTGTTGTTCTTCTACACTTTCCGGAGACCCTTCAAAATAACCAATCAGATATAGATTTGTAACACGATCAGTTATTTTTTTTCCTACATATTTTTTTATGTCTGTAAGTTTATTTTTACGGCCATTTACAGCCAGCTTTTTATAGTATTGTTCATTTATGCCAAACAAAGCAAGAAGTGGTTTTAAAAAATATCTATAAAAGGCAAAACCAATTTTTTCCCAATTCATATAATTAAGTAATGTAGTTTCTCATTGTCTTTTATTTATAAAGCCAATCAAAATGCAGTTCATAAGTGAATATATACAAACTACTATCAGAGCAGAAGATATCCAATCCTGTATATCATTATCAGATTGTACGACAATAAAACACAAAACTATAAAGGGTAAAAACCGCACAATCGTAATTCCTTTAAAATAAAAGAAATGCAGCAAATGGAATATCGCATAAGGTAATGCATAAATCATTACACCCATAATAATGAAAAGCTTTACTTGTTGATTTAACCGATCTAATACTATTGCCAGTACCCATTCATAGGTAAAGAGTATTACTATCAATAATAGTACACTCCAGAAATAATATGTGAAGAATACTTTCATCGAACTTATACAAAGAATACACAGATTGCATCTATAGTATGGCTGGTAAGACGATACCCATTCAAGGTGAACAATATACCCTGAATGAATATCCATAATAGTAGCAGTGAGATCACTGTAAACACGAAACATGGCAAAGCCAAGATCATTTGCATACGCTTGTTTTTGCTATTTACCACATACCAATCCAATAGAATGGTAAGCATAACACCAAGTGTAAACATAACCACCACAGTTACCTTTTCAGCTTTACTCGTAGCTATTAGTATTCGACACAGTATGCCAGGCAGAAATACTCCATAAATAAAAGAAAGTAATACCAACAGATATATTGCTCGTTTAACCTGTTTGCTTACAGTTATCTGTTTTGAGTCACCCACTTTCTTTATTTCTTTAGTCAACCATTAATTTCTTGTCACTGACAAAGGTAATCTTAGTTTGAAAAAAGACGAATATTACAACCAGATTACCTTAATTGCTACCTTTATAGATTCAACTAATTCATCTGAAGGTTGATAACATCTATCTTCTATAAACGTATATAGCTTTTTTGAATATTTAACAGATGACGAACCAAACTTTGAGTTAAGAACGAGCCAATGAACCTGCCTATACCAATGAAATTAAATCTGTTATACTACCCAAAATTATCTTTTCTGATTGGATGTTGTATGCTTTTGTCTGCTTGCGGAGTAACAAGCAAATTAAAAGGAGAACCTGACAAAATGTACTCTGTATATGAAAAATCATTAACCGAAAGTGAGAAAGCCAAACTGGAACAAAAGGGAACTCTTATCAAAGGAATTACGCTATATGATAACCGTGGAAACGAAGTAGAACGTGGTAAACTCTTAGTACAGAAACAAGGATCGAAATATAACTTTGTGGAGATCGGAGATTGGCATGTTACATTTCCCGAACAAAGTGGAGTAGACCAGAAAGTAGGTATATACCAGGTTGACAGAACGTTTGACCAGAAGGGTAATATGATTGCACAAGACGTCTTTGTGCAGGGAAAATCAGATTCGCTAATACGTGTTGAGAAAATGACCAGCACACTCGATACGCTGGATCAGAAAGTAGTGTTAGTACAAAATTGGCAGATGTATGATAAAAGAGCCTCTTTAACAGAAACATTCTCCCATGTTTCTCCTGAGTTTGAAAATACCCTAAGTGATCGTTTCAAGCCAAAATATAAACATGGCAAACATATAACCTACAATCCCAATGGAGATATTAAAAATACCCAATCCTATGACTTTCGTGATAAAGTTAAAGCCAGATAATACAGAAACACTATCTATTTTATAAAATATACTTCCAGATGGGAAAATGTTTATTTATCCAAGGGGTGAGAAGAAACACTAGTAAACGTACTCCTATCAGGAGAACAACCAATGTAGTAACTGGTACAGGATGAATCCGCATCAGAACCTCTCCTAATAAGATCAATAAAAGGATAATACCTGGATAGCCAATTAACCAGGATAAAATCTTTGTTTTGAATTTTTCAAGTATGTGTCGCATAAGCAAGGTTGATAAGATATTGAATACTAGCGGGTAATCATATGTATTAAACTAACTCTTCTATCTTCGAAGACGGTTAAAAACGGCTTTTACTTTATACATATTTCACTTTTTTAGTTGGTACCTAATCAGCAACAGGAAATAATTCCTGCTGCTGATAGTTATTTATTTAAACCGCTACGGCTGGAACCACTTCATGTTCGCCTGGCTGATAGTTGCCTGGAACAGTACCAAAAGCCCGGTTAAGCCGATTGCAGGTATTGATCTGGGTAATGGCTAAAGTCAGGTTGGCGATATCGGTTGTAGAGAAATAGGTAGATAAGTCTTCCCACTCCTTTTCTGCCGACTCATGATTATTCAACCGGGTTAAGGATTCTGTATAAGCCAATGCAGCTCTTTCTGCTTTGGAATAGTAAGGAGTTTCTCTCCAGGCAGCTAGTGAGTAAAGGCGTTGCTCCGATTCACCTAGTTGAATGGCATCCTTGTAGTGCATATCCAGACAATAAGCACATTCGTTGATTTGAGAGACACGGAAATTGATTAATTCAATCAACTTGGCATCTAGTCCTGATTTTTTCAGATATAGATGTGTTTTCATTAATCCGTCCATAAATCCTTTGGGAGCTTCCTGAAATGAAATTCTTGTTTTCATAAGTATTTTTGTTTTAAATGAAATCTGTACTTATGACTAGTATGCAGGAAAAAACGTGACAGGAATTTCCTTTTTTTACAGAGGAGATGCTTTTCTTTTTTGTAATATAAAACAAATGGCTGTGTCTGATCAAACACAGCCATTGTCGTATAGTATGTAGCATGTAATGTATTAAAAGTTAATCTTTTCCAAACGCACATCCAGCTTTTTCTCTTTCTTGAAATATTCACTTACCATTACATAGCCAGGTTTCGCTCTTCTAACAAAATAATTGGTAGATTGCCTGTTCAGAACTATTTTATCTGTTGTAAAAGTCTTTTCAGGCGTATAAACAATAGCCCCAAATACATTTTTTGCTTTCTCTCCTTTTTCCTTGTCATAGTCAATATAGGTGGCAACAAACGAATTCTTTTCTTTGGATATCTGACTAAATTTGTAATCAAATGCGCCCATGATCTTAGCGAGATACGAAAGTTTTTTAGCACTTATATAACTATACCCTTGAGGCAGAGTCATTATGGACTTATCTTTATCAAAGAAATTCACCTCTTTTATAGAAAGGTCAGCTCCAAAGTGGAATATAACCATATCATATATCTCAAGCTGCATAACTGCGATACCCCCACCCAAGGCAGATGCGGCAATTCCTGCAGCACTGACACCTTTTTTGTACTGTTCACCAATCGCAAACATCTCACCATCAGCCGTTTTAAATACTTCATGAAATAATACGCGTGTCTTTCCATCAATCCTTCCTTTTGAGTCAACCTTTGTAACCTTTGCAATATCTGATTGCCAGGTAATGAACTTATCCCTTATCAGATGACCTTCCATGTCTAAAATTTTGTAAAAGAATCCTAAGCCCTGAGACTTATATTCTTTACTATCCAATTCAAAAAATTCTCCAAAAATGGTAATTGTATGGCTTGCTTCTTCATAAAAAATATTGGAAGCTGAAAGGTTAAACTTTTCATCTTCAATAGGAATGTTAAATAACTGTTTGCCAGTTTTAACTTCATGTATCATCAGGTTATAATCTAAATCGTTGGATAGAAGACTTTTCTTATGTGAAATCAGAGACCCTATGTATTCTTCAGTCTGAAAGGCTTCATCAGCAATTTGTACATCTACTTTATTTTCTACAGCTTTATCAGACCAAAGCATCTTTGCAGAGTTATCATAAAATTCCACTTGATACTTATAGCCCTTTGGGTATGTATAAAGAATAAATCCCTGATGAGGAACTGCAGATAATAAGGTATATCCCATATCCATTCCTCTCATAGTGCTTGTATAAATAGAACTGGATAGTCCATCAGCAACCTTTGTGATTAGCGAACCTGTTTCTTTAAGAGTTTTATCAAAAGTAATTAACTCGGTTGATCGGGCCTTTGCGTCATAAAACAGAAAGCCAAAGGCATCTTCATTAAAAGCTCCATCAATCAAAAAATACCATTTGGGTTTGATAATTTCAATAGAGTTAATCTCACGTAGGTTCTCATCCAGAACGGCTAACTGATAGAGGCTATTTTTTCCGGATGCCTCCAGCTGGTAGAAATAGTAATATCCTTTTATTTCTTCGTTCTGAATAATTTCTCCAAAATTACGGAGTTTGACTCCATTGACACCTAACTTAGTTAAATTCTGCGCAGATATCGAGGTAATAATACAAAAACAGGTTACTAATAATGTAGAGATTCTTCTCATAAAAACGGAGTAGAGGAGTTAGCTTAGCAAATAATTAAAATATAGAAGGTAGTTAAAAACAGAATTTATGGCATATTAGTGAGGTACTTGCCTTTGGGAAATGTAGCTGCATATTCAGCTTTGACTTTGGAAGGCAGAATCTTACTCACAGGTAGTTGGCTACACAGCCAGTAGGCATGCCAGAAGTCTTCATTGGATGCGTCTATTTGTCTTCTGCCTGCACTATAGAAATAGCCAAGAGAGGCTATTTCTGTCAAACGTAATTGTTGAAAGAACGTCAGAAACTGATCATAATTATCATCAAAGCGTGAATCAGGTTGTTCCAGCACTTTTCCAATCTCATGATTCTTCTGATGGGTATATAACTGGTAAATACATTTACTCACCATTGCATGCAAATAGGCATTTTCCGGATAACGTTCTAATAATAATAGGGATCCAAATAAAGCTTTCCCGTATTTCTTGAAATGATAATGAGAAGTAATCTGCTCAAACGTACTTTGAGTCACTATAGATTGAAACAAATCATTGGCAGATGTTATAGTTACTGCACCCTTTCCCTGAAGTTGTCTTTTCAGTGCTGCTTGTCTGCGCATACAGTTTGGGTGAGTATGTGTAGTATCAGAATCACCAAATTCACCATCTTTCTCAGATTTATGCCAGGTAGTAGATTTTTCATAGGTTAGCCAAGATGGTTTGATTGGATAATCCGGAAAGTCAAAGTATTTCTTAAAATCAATGATATTTTGATCCAATCCTTTATCAGACTTACTTAGAATGTCCATACATTCCACAGGGGCATTCCGGTCATAGTTTGTATTTAGGAAATAAGTTAAACCTATGGAATCAGCTTCAAACTCATAAGTACGGCTATGCTTGGTAATAGACAATTCCAAGCTTTTAATCAATTCCTTTTTATAACTATATGTATTATTGTGTTCCAGTTTTTTCTGTAACTCTTTATCATAATTCAGCTTAGCAAGTGCCTGTATCTGTTTATCTCCATGCTTGCGGTGATAATGTGCCATCTCATGACACAAAATAAAGGCTACCTGACTGTCATTTTTCAATCGGCTCAGTAATCCAAGTGTTACAGCCAAATTGCCATCTCCAAAACTAAACGCATTAGGAATACTACTTCGAAAAGCATATACCATTGTTTCCTGGCTTAACTGTGGATTTGACTTATAAATATTAGTCAGTATCTGTTGTAAATACGATGTAAGTTCTCCCTCTGTAATAATATAATCGTCATTAAAATTTGAAACTACATATTTGAACCGTTCTTCATAGAGATATTTTATATAATTATTTACTTTTTTTTGAGGTTCAGCCACCTGTGATTTATCCACGTCCAGTCTCTTTGACAAGCTTGTATAGGTAATTGCAGGAATCGTATCCTGGATAGGAAGAGGTGTATACGATTTGGCTAGCTGTGCAAACGAAAGGAAAGGAAAGAAAAATAAAAAGAGACAAACTTTACAGATGGACATAAAACAATTATAATTCAAACGTTACCAACTTAATCCGATACAACACCCGAAATTAGTATTTTAACGTATAGGAGTATCGTCAATAACAAGAACAAAAAACTCAATGTAAGAAAAATAAAGTTTTTTTAAGTAAGCAAAATAACTTTGTCGAGAAGTTGTAATTCGCTAATACAAAACTTCATATCACCACTTGAGTACATAGAAATATTTAAAACAGTATAGTTTCGCTCACCAAATACTTCTGAAATTAACCGTTTATCAAAAAAATCACAGACTAGACGTAGTGCTTCAAAATTTTCAACACAAGGGCATACTTATTTAGCATTATAGAAGAAACGGAACACAATTTCATTCCGTCGAACTATGGAACAAGCTATGTCATATTACAAATGTCCATCCGGAAAGCTTATATCACAGCTTGTGTATCAGTTTACCTATGTTACAACCTAAATAATATGTTATAAGACTATGAAAACTCTACGAATGGCTCTGAGTGTCCCTCTACTTTCTATTGCCTCCTTCTATATATTCGCTGTATCCATTCATTCCAACAATGGAGAAGCTACAAATGTGGAAAATACTCCAGTAGAAACACATAAAATAGATACTCGTGAAAACATCACCGCACCTCAGCCTCAAGCACAGTCCAAGGATGAGATAATGGTAGCGGATGCTATAGTGGAAATGAGGGAAAATATGCAGCAGATCACATTAAACAACCATGCGGACAAAGATTTTGCAGGACTGATGAAGGAACTTCACCAAGGAGCCATCGACATGGCACAGATAGAAATAGAACTAGGCAAAAACAATGTATTGAAAGCGAAAGCCAGACAAATTGTTGCGACTATGGAAGAACAGATGTCCAGGCTAACAGCACATACACAAAAAATAGAAAAACAATCTAAACAACAGGATAACAAACAATTCACTACCAATAAATTTTCTCAGATGGTTTCCAAAACTTTTACAAAAATGGATCAGCAGATAAGCGAAGATGAGTTGACAGGTGATGTAGATCAGGAATTTGTAGTTTTGATGAAGACTCTTTATCAGGGAGCTATTGATATAGCACAGGCAGAAGTTGAGCATGGTAGGGATATGGCCACAAAGCAAATAGCGAAAAATACCGTTGAAGCATTTCAAGATGAGGTGAATCAATTCCAATCCTTACTGGAAAATAACACGTTGACCAGTAGATAATCTCTCTATTGTTACCAATAGAAGAATAAGCGTTTCATTTATGAGATTATTTCATAGAAAGAGGGGTCTTTTCTCAAAAACCCCTCTTTCTATGTAGTTAAATATTGAAAATAATCTTTAAGACAACCACCTCAGAGTAAACAATCGGCTCTCTCCAGTATCATTATCAGCAATCAAATGAATCAGGATATCTGATGACGAAATAAATTCGACACAGATACCTTCTATTTTCTCATTTTTAAAACGTGAATCTATTTGTGAAAGGTTAACCATTCGATCGATTGTTAGTGTAGTATCTTTTAGCTGTTCACTTACATTTTCAATCAAACCTATGTAGCTATCGCCAATAACTCCGTCATCATATGCATTGGTTGTATTTTCACTTGTCAGTGTGATTAAAAGTAAATCGGATGCGGCGATATAACAAAGCTCTGATAATCCTACTATATTCTGAAGATCAGTGCCAGGTATAATCAGACTCAGAATCTTAAGTTTGGCATCTTCCTGATGTTCCCAAAAATTCTGACTAGTGATAATGATATGATTGGTAGGATTTGTTCTGTTCCCGCGATTTCCCAATAAGAGGTCGTTGCCTATGGTACAAACACCTTCAATGTTTATCTCCTTTATTCCCTGATCCTGGATTCTGTTAATAAATACCTGAGTTTCAAAAAAAAGAGTTGTTTGTGCTTTGACACCTAACTTATTGTTCAGCAATGGAATTAAACATATTCGTTTGCGAAGTTCAGTTGCAGCAGATCCTACAATCAGAATATACTCTATACCATCAATAGTCAGTATAGTAACGCCTTCAAAGTCAGTTTTATGAGCTTTGGGAATTCTTTTATCCGGATACTCAAATAATTGCACTGAATCAACTTTTTGATAAGACCTATCAAGAACCAGGATACATGTAGCATCATCCCCAATGATATAAAATTGTCCTTTATAAAAGATGATGGATGAACCTGATGGAAAATCAGCAAGTAGCTGGGTTTTCAGCAACCTAAAATTTGAATTCATTTGTCAAGTCAGGCTTAGTGATATCATAAAAATAAATGATATAATTATCTGACTCTCACTATTACTCCAATTACTTTCATTTCCTTAGATAACTTCTTATTAGACCAAAGCCAGTACAGGATCTCCCATACTGGCTTTATTAAATCCTCTTCTATTATACTCAGACAAGGATCTCTACTTCTTCCGGAATGATTAGTAGTAAAGTACAACCAGTCTGACTGGTTACGGAATGTTTGAAACCGGGTGGTGTATAAAGATAATCACCTTCTTTCAAGGTAGTATTTTCCAATATAGCCTCTCCACTCACTACATAAATCTCCTCTCCTCCCGGATGATTATGGTAAGGATAGGAAGCCCCTGGTTCAAATCTGAGCAATATACTCGGAGACCGATGAGTGTCAGTATCATATCGCAGTGATATAACCGATATACCCTTATACTCTACACTATTCTCAATCAAAGGTTGCCAGGTTTTGGTATCTCTTCGTACCAGATAATCCTGAATGTTGGTGCTTGTATTTTTCATATTCATAAAAGTGATTAGGTGAATAAAGAATCCATACTCCATTTGTACACAGGCAATGTGCTCAACAAAAAAGCACCCATACTAAAAGCAAAAACCGAATAGTCTAAAGGCTCTTTGATGGTATAGGAATATGTCATGGTTAAAGCAAACAACAAGGAAAGCACAGCGGCTCCGAAGGCTGCCCAACGGGTTTTAAAGCCTATCAGTAACAAAAGGCCGAGAACTACTTCAACTATGGTACTTATTATAGCCAGAAAGAGAGCAAGACGTTCGGGTAAAAAAGAATTTACCTTGGCGGTATAAGTTACAAAGGCACTCCAGCCAGAAGAATTTGTACCCCATAAACTCAGGCGACTAGCTACAGCAGATAGAAATCCGGATGCCAATGCTATACGTACTAAAAAACCAGCTATATTCTGATAGGTATTCATCTTCTGACTCTGTATATACTAGAATTTGATACAAAGATGCAGGAGACAACATCTGAAAAGAATAGAGAATCTTCAGAAAATCATGTACTTTTTACAAAGCATATGTTTCCTTGTACTGGGAGGGAGAAATTTGAGTTTGTTTTTTAAAGAAATTGGAGAAATAAAACGGATCATTGAAGCCAAGTTTATAAGCCACTTCTTTTATTGTCAGCTTCTCATAGGTGAGTAAGCGTTTAGCTTCCGAAGTTACCAATCCATATATTACACTTTGAGCAGTCTTACCAGTATTGAGCTTAGCCAGTTCGTTGAGTTTTATTTCTGTAGTACCCAGTTGTTGGGCTAGTTGTGCAACTGTATAGTTGTGTTCAAAACTATTCCGAACAGCTTCCAGAAAGCGAAGAAATAAGGCATCAGGTTTCCAGATTTCATCACCCCGTTCCACCTTGGCACGGTTGATCGCAACCAGTATGAGTTTGATATAGCTATGGATTGATACAAAATACTGATATGGTTGTCGAACCAGTTCATACTGAATAGCTTGAAGATACATTTCTGTTATACGCCTATCCACCTGGATTACTTCATTCATCGCAAAGTGACAGAAAAGACCATTATGAAAGATCAGCTCAATATCCTGATCATCCTTGCAAAAGAAGTCGAGAGTAAATTCGAGGATATATCCTTTCGTATAAGAATTGGTTTGCAAAGCATGAATTTGTCCTGAGGTAATTGTAATCACGTCTCCAGCTTGCAGAATAAAATCTTTTTCATCGACATTCATCCTGATGCTTCCTTCTGAGCAATAAACCAGCACATACCGCATGACACGTCTGGGTGTGCTTAAGTCTGTTGTTTCCTCCAGGAACCGTATAGTAATCATCTTTTGTTTCAAGATAATACAAAAAGATATAGTAAAGACCTAATACCAGAAATCAGCATTAAAATAAGTATATTTCAAGGTTAGTTATTATCCTTAAAATCCCATAAAAAGTGTATCGACTTATACCATTCCTATTTGTAATTTTAGTATCCTGTCAATCATCCCAAACCAAGCCAGATGAAAAATCATCTACTAAGAACTCTTTACAATCGACAAAAGTTGCGTTAAAATATTGTGAAACCCTAGCTCCTCCTCAGAAAGAAGTTGATACATTATTTTTCTCAGAACTCCAAAACTTCAATCCTGCTTCTTACTATTTACAGGTTAAAGATACATCTGACTTTCTTAGAAAGATAGAGTGTATCTATTCCGCACAAGAATATGGAGATACATTAAGCATTTATCCTAAAAACTGGGATTATGGAAAAATCCTTTCATTTGAACAACATAAGATATATGGAAGTGATCAAAAATTCTTTATGCTTTTTTTTGAATTTTTCGGAGGATCGTCCAGCTCTTATCCACCACAGATACTATGTATCCTTAATAAATCTGGTAAGATATTACTTTATCAGGATCATTGTGATTCATTAAAGTATTTTTCAGTATTTAAGAACAAAAATCCCTTCTTATTAACAGCTTATGTAACAGGGTTTGGTAATGGAAGGCATCATTTGTATATGTATCATAAAGGAAAAATCAGAGACTCCCTTACTGATGATATAGATATACCTAACACTATAGATATGCATGAAGATGATCATATATACAATCCCTATTTCATGAATATTGATATAACGGACTTAAATAAAGATGGATACAATGACTTACGTTTTTCTTCCACATTAAAAATGATTTGTACCCCAAAAATTCCTGATCGTAAAATCCACTTTGATTTTACATTTCGTCCTTCTGAACAAACTTTTCGCCCAATAAAAGACTATCCTACTGAGTATTATCATCCGGATTGTAAATGATTTATAAATTCATTTTTCTAAATCAACGAATGAATAATAGTACTTCTTATCAATACTTCTTCATAATCGCCACCAACATCCGGGTAATAACTTCATACCCTTTGTCTGAAGGATGTAGGCCATCGTAGGTCATATCAATGGATTGTACAGGATATGGATATTCGTCTGTTTCAGGATTATAGGGTATACCTATATACTCTGGGTATGGATAATTTTTATACTCACCTGTAGTAGGATCTTTTAAGCGTTTAAAGTTTACCATGTGTTTCAAATCCAGTTCTTTCTGATGGTATAAGTCTACCAATGCAAATTTCTCTACCTTTGCAATACTATCAATAGCCCAGACAAACTGCTCCAGCATTTGTTCGTTTTTAGGCTTATAGGAACCATACGCATTGTTCTTAGGATTATTGATATATACAAAGTCACCCCGCTGCATTGGCGTAATCAGAATAATTTTGGCTTGTGGATTCAGTTCGCGTAGTTTATTGGTAATGAGACGAAAGGAGCCATAGACGGTACCATTGCCAGTGTTATTCTGGTAATCACTTAGTTTACCTAGTAGTCTACCACGCCACCAGTCGTTAGTGCCCAGAAAAATGGAATAGATATCAGCCTTTACTAATCCTAGCTTGTCTAATGATTCCGCAATACCTCCGGAAGTCCACCCATTGTGTCCCTGATTGATGACATGTATATGTGGAAGCTTTTCTGTCACTCCTGTCAGGTATCCTTTGGTGATTCGATTGCCTGTTTCGTCAGGATGGTCGTTGAGATACGTAATTGAATCGCCAATGGCTACCCAGGTAAGTTCTTTGGGTTTAAAAGATGTAAAAAGTAGAAACAGTGAGATTAGTAGAAAAAGCTTTTTCATAGTGCTTGTTATTCAGGTTTAGTGAATATAGACAATAAAGAGGTTGAGTTACCAGAATTATCATTTCTCTCAATAAAAAATCCTGTAAAGGCAGCTTTACAGGATTCCTGATAACTTCTTTTAAATACTACATCAGCTTACTTACCAGTATAGGCTTTGGCATCTGCTTCACTGATTTCATTGCCACTCATAATCACCAGTCGTTCTACTACATTTCGCAGTTCCCGAATATTTCCACTCCAGGAAAGACTTTGCAGGTAAGCAAGCGCACCTGCATCAATTCGTTTGGGAGCGGTTCCATAATCTTCTGCAATGTCACCCAGAAACTTATCTACTAATAACGGAATATCATCCTTGCGATCATCCAGAGAAGGGACATGTATCAGAATGACACTCAACCGATGGTACAAATCTTCCCGAAAACGGTTTTCGGCAATCTCTTTTTTTAGGTCTTTGTTGGTTGCCGCCAGTACACGTACATTTACTTTAATTTCTTTATCCCCTCCTACCCTGGTAATTTTATTTTCCTGTAATGCCCGTAATACCTTGGCCTGAGCAGACAAACTCATATCCCCTATCTCATCCAGAAAAAGTGTACCGCCATCAGCCTGTTCAAACTTTCCGATCCGTTGTTTTACAGCTGAGGTAAAAGAACCTTTTTCATGTCCAAACAACTCACTCTCTATTAACTCACTGGGGATAGCTGCACAGTTCACTTCAACCAGACCTGCACCAGAACGATTGCTTTTTTCATGTAACTGACGGGCTACCAGCTCTTTTCCAGCTCCATTCGGTCCGGTAATCAATACCCGTGCTTCCGTTGGGGCTACCTTCTCAATCGCTTCTTTTACACGTTGTATGGGTTCCGAAGCTCCAATAATATCAGATCCTTTACTTACTTTTTTGCGCAACACCTTGGTTTCTGTCACTAGTGATGACTTATCCATGGCATTTCGCACAGTAACCAGTAAGCGATTCAAATCAGGTGGTTTGGAAATAAAATCGTAGGCTCCTTTTTTGGTAGCCTCTACAGCCGTTTCAATAGTTCCATGAGCGGATATCATAATAAACTGTGTATCTATGCCCTGCTCTTTTGCTTTGGTTAGTACCTCTACGCCATCCATTTTAGGCATTTTGATATCACACAAGGCAACATCATAATGATTTTCAGTTAGCTTGCGTAGTCCTTCTTCTCCATCCTGTGCTTCATCTACTTCATATTTCTCATATTCGAGAATTTCCTTCAGTGTATACCGAATGCTTTTTTCGTCATCAATAATTAATAATCGGGGCATGTATCAGTATGTTTAATAGGTTACAAAGCAAATCAAATGATAAAATTGAACTACACAAAACTATATATAATATTTTGAATAGAAGTTAGTCATGTACCTATCTCCCAGCAGAATTACTTTATTGTTCCTTTACTTCTTTAAATGAACTATAGCTAAAAATATGTAAGTTTTTCAGTAAACTCTGGTATTCCTCTTCTTTATCAGACAAATCAAAGAAGTTTGATTTTCATTGGCTTATATGATAACAACGGACTGTTTGAATAATGTATATCCTCTTTGTAGATTTAATAATTAGCTGATTTTAAAATTATTATACTTAGTATCGCTTCCTGTTTATATGTTTCACGGTTTCAACCGGATTGCTCGTTCTAAAGTTTATATTGCAGCCATACTCTGCATTAGTATAGGAGGTATTGTTGTCGCCCTGTTCTTTTTAATTAATCAGCTGAAACAAAGTTATCAGGCCAGCACTACTATTGAGGAGGTGCTTACTAAGATAGGAGAAGCCAGACGCGCAGAAAAAGACTTTCTGCTCAAAGATTTTAACAGTGAAGTTTTTATCAGAACTGGCAAGAGTACTTTTTTCGATAAAAATCAACAGATTTTACAGGAGTCGGATAGCCTTATCAAAATTCTTCAGAAAATTAGTGTTTGCCAGTCTGAAAAGAATGAACTTGCCCTGGTTGCCCTTCAACAGGATCTTGCCCGCTATAATACTGCATTTGAAACCGTTGGAAAATTATACCGGGAAAGAGGTTTCAATGATATGGGACTGGAAGGACAAATGCGTGTTGCAGTGTATTTTGTGGAAGAAGCAAATTTCCCAACAGATAAAACAGATTTGCTTCTGCTTCGTAGGGAAGAGAAAGATTTCTTTTTACGTAAAGACAAACATTATGTAAAAACGTTTGCGTATCAGCTCAATAAATTTCAGAATAAAATAGATAGTATCATTGCAGGCGGTAAAAGTCCAGAAATTGGCGACCATGTGAAAGCAGCTCTGGAAACCTATGGAGTTGTGTTCTTCAAAATTGTAGAAATAGAAAAAAGAGTAGGATTGGATGAAAATGAAGGATTGCGTAAGGAAATGAACCTCACGTATCAGAAAATCCAAACTGATATAGCTACGATAAACTCTGATCTGAATCAGTATGCACATACGGCCATACGTTGGATAGTAGGTATTCTTATACTATTGATTGCATTATCTATCATTGGGCTGGCAGTAAGCAGTTATCTATTCAAGCGACTGGTAGTTACACCAATTCAAGAACTTACCACTATTACACAACATATAGCAGAGGGAAACATTGATACCTCATTAGCCATATCCTTGCATCATAACTCTCTTAATAAACTATTAGCGGGTTTTAGCAAAGTAGTAGACCGACTGCAACAAACATCTCAGCATCTGACAGAGATTTCAGAAGGAAAATTGGAAACAGATATTGTGGTTGCATCTTCAAAAGATAAGTTGAATAATTCTCTGTTGCATCTGACCCGGCAATTACGTTTGCTTAAGGAAGAAGAAACACGTCAAAACTGGATAAATGTAGGTTATGCCCGAATTGCCGAGATTCTTCAACGCAATGCAGAAATTACTGTAATAAGCCATGAAGTACTTCGTGAACTGATTCAGTACGTCAGGGCATGCCAGGGAGCTATTTTTGTAGAACTGCCTGATACAGATATACTGGAAATGAAAGCCTGTATTGCTTTTGACAAGAAAAAATATATTCAGAAACAGATTGATAAGTCCTTTGGCCTAGTAGGTCAATGCTGGAAGGAAGGGGAATATATCTATATGAAGGAAGTCCCTCAGGATTACCCTGCCATTACCTCCGGATTGGGAGATGCTACACCGCGTTCTATCTTACTGGTGCCTTTGATTGCCAATCATACCAAAGAAGGTGTATTGGAACTAGCCTCTTTTCATTACTTTGAGCCTCATGAGATTCAATTTCTGGAAAAGGTAGGACAAAGTATTGCAGCTACGTTTGCTCACCTGAAAATGGTAGAAGCGCTACACCAACGTAAAAATTATGCAAGCCTGTAAGCCGGGTTCTGTGTTCTGAATAGATTCAGACTCCTATCATTTATCTTGAACCAACGTCACCATTGGCCTTTAACGACCTACCCACTGACTCGGGCGAGCAGCCCTTTCATACGTAGTACAGGGTATGCACTACCTACATCGCCAGCTTATTTGGTCTTTCAGCGCGTAAGGTTTACCCTGCCATTGATGTCACCATCCATGCGGTGGGCTCTTACTCCACCATTTCACCCTTACCAGAATCTGGCGGTATATTTTCTGTGGCACTATCTGTCTATAAACAGTTGCCCGTTCATAGCCTTCCCGTTAGGAAGTACGCTGCTCTGTGCTGCCCGGACTTTCCTCCACTCTGCCAAAACAGAATAGCGATAGGACGGCTTGCATAGTGCAAAGATAGCATAGAAAACGGCAATCATAAAACATATTTTGTACCGAATGCCTAACTTGCACCACAATGTTCAAAAGAATGAGGTAACTATGCCATATCCGTTTGTCAATTTTCATACACATTCCTCCAGGCAACGTGACGAAATAGCCTTTCGGAATGTACGGGCATCTGAACGTAATTCTTTATCACAAACAAATGAATATATATCTGTAGGTATTCACCCCTGGGATGTGCATTTACCGGATCTGGATGAACAATGGCACTATGTAGAAAAACAAGCAAAGGAGCCATCTGCATTACTTATTGGAGAGGCGGGTCTGGACCGCAATGCACAGGCTACAATAGACACACAGATGGAGGTCTTTACCAAACATATTTCGTTGGCCGAACAACTCCAGAAACCGCTTGTGATTCATTGTGTAAGGGCATTTCCAGAACTTATACAACTAAAAAAACAAAAACAGAGTACAGTTACCTGGATTGTACATGGATACAATGCCAATCTTACTATTGCTACACAGTTATTAGATCATGGATTTTACTTTTCATTAGGTTCAGCATTACTACATACAACATCCAATGCTGGACAACTCCTGAAAGTCATACCACCGGATCGTTTTTTCCTGGAAACGGATGACAAGTATATTACAATAGAAGAGATTTATCAGATGGCTTCTTCTATTCTAAATAATTCCATTGAGGCACTTACTAAAGATATTTTCACAAGAGTGTTAAACTTATTTCCTGAAATAGCTCATACATATACATCATCTCAGAAATGAGATGCTCTGGCCTGTTTTATTTTAAAACCCATTTTATACAACAATGTCTGATTTAAGCTGGTTATCCAGAACAACTTTACTGATTGGAGACGAAAACATACAAAAACTGCAAAACGCCCATGTACTGATTGTGGGTCTGGGAGGAGTAGGATCTTTTGCAGCGGAGGCTATTTGCAGGGCAGGTGTTGGTACACTAACGATTGCAGATGGAGATGAAGTAGAGGCTTCCAATCGCAATCGACAACTCCCGGCACTAGCTACCACACAGGGACAATACAAAGTAGATATTATGGCTGAACGCATGAAGCAAATCAACCCGGAAGTTCAGTTGTTTACACAAAAACAGTTTTTGCAGCCAGATCAAATGGTTTCTCTACTTAACTCCAACTATGATTATGTGGTAGATGCCATTGACAGTCTTACTCCTAAACTCATGTTGTTAAGCACAGCTTACAAACAAGGACAGCGAATTGTAAGTTCTATGGGTGCAGGAGGAAAACTTGACCCTACCCAGCTTCGCGTAGCAGACATAGCAGACACCCGGATTTGCCGACTCGCGTCTGATGTTCGCAAACGACTCCGACGACTTGGTATCCATTCCGGTATTAAAACCGTATACTCCCGTGAAAAGCATGTAGATCAGGCATTAATGTATACTGACGGAAATCGGTTTAAAAAATCAGCCTATGGTACTATATCGTATCTGCCTGCTGTATTTGGCATGACTTGCGCGTCGGTTGTGATCCGAGATCTGATTGGATGGCCTATCGAATAAAGAAGAATATGTTTGACTCTGGTCAAAAAAATCCTGTACTTTCTGCCAATTATGGAAGAAGGATACAGTCACTGAGTATCGTATTATTTTTATAACCTAACACGAAAATACTATGTTTGACGAATTATTATCAATGGCTCAGTCTCAATTGGGGGAAAGTTTGCCTAAAAATCCAGCAGTACAAGGTCTGAATGTAAATACACAGGAAGTAGCTGGTGTAACCAGTAATGCTATTCTGGATTCACTGATGCAACAGGTACAAAACGGAGATATGTCTGGAGTTCAGGAATTACTTTCAGGAGAAGAAACCCATGCCAACAGCCCTGTAGTGAATGGTCTGGCTCCTACTGTCGTATCTCAGTTAAGCAGTAAATTAAACATTTCACCTGCCATAGCTCAAACTATAGCTACTATAGCAATTCCTATCATTTTAAATATGCTGAATGGGAAAGTAAAGAGCGGAGATCTGGGTGGATTGCTTGGCGGTCTACTGGGAGGTGGAAGCAATGCAGGTGGTGGATTATTAGGTTCTGTATTAGGTGGAATGATGGGGGGAAACAATTCTACATCTACTCCTTCTACACAGAAGAATCAACAAGACCCACTGGGTGGTTTACTGGGAGGCCTGTTTAAGTAACTTTTATTCAGTTTAGTGTCTTATCAAATAGCACAACTTCCTCACTAACACAATTTTATTTTTAACAGCTAGATCTGTTTACTTCTTATTGGTTATTGCCCACAAAAAGCATAGAATGGAATATACCCATTCTATGCTTTTTTATTTAACAGGTATAGTTTTTGATTCAGAACATTCCGGCTCATGCAATCTATTATTTATTCTGACGTTATTGCAACACACAACCCTTACAATTATGTTAAAAAAACTATTTTTGGTAAGCCTTTTTCTGGGCTGTATCCAATTGACACAAGCACAAGATAAGCCTCCGTTCTTTACATTCGGTCCCAAAGCGGGTGTGAACTTTTCTACACTGGTACGGGACACACGCAACTTTTCTGCAGATTATCGTTTAGGATATAATGCCGGTTTATTTCTTCGCTTTAACGTAGGTCGTCTGTACATCCAGCCAGAAGGTATCTTTTCTACCAAAGGTGCTTCCATCACTATCAATCAATCCGTAGATCCGGATGTAAAGTCGGGTAAATACGAACTCAAATTATACAATGTAGATATCCCTGTTCTGATCGGATTAACATTGATTCAGAACAAGCTATTTAACATTCGTGTGTTTGGTGGACCGATGGCCTCTTATAATCTGAATGGAGAAGGAGTTAAAGACTTTTTGAAAGAAACAGGCTCTGTAGAAGAAGCGTATAAAAAAGCTGTTCTGGGCTATCAGGCAGGTTTAGGACTGGATCTCGGATCGTTTACCATTGATGCACGATATGAAGGTTCATTTACCGAAACCGGAGACTGGGACCGGGTAAATCTTGGAAAACCCAAAGGTGGCCTTTATCAACTTTCTCTGGGTCTGAAAATATTGTAATCTATTTCAGGAGTTATATAGTAGTACTATATAACTCCTCATTTGGTATTCTTCACCAGAGCCTCTCCTTCAGCCTCCTGAATCAACTCTCGCATTTGTTGTCTGTATTCTATAGCCTTTTCTTTGCTCCATTTCAATTCATTCATTAGATACGTCCACACCACAGTTTCCCAATTGCGTACCCAGTCAATGTGAAAATATAGAGCCCCTGTACGTCGTATAAAAAAGTCGGCAGGTGTCACAACCATTTCATGATTCAATGCATATTGCAACTGAGCAAACAGTACAGGTGTCAGCCCATAAGCAGCACTTTCCACTTTCCAGTTTTGTAAGTATGAAAATACCTGTCCCACATTAGACCCATACATACGCACCAGTTTTTCGGATTCACCAGCAGTTAATCCCAGTAAAACCCCTTGCTGCATCTTTTCCTTTACAAAGTTTTCAAACCCTGTTGACCCTCCAACATTTCCTCCGGATACAGGCAAGTTATGTGTTTGGCAAGCAGTAAATTTACGTCCCTCCTTCTGCCTTAAACGAATCGCTACCAGATTCACAATCCGTTCTGCCATCTTCCGATATCCTGTCAGCTTTCCTCCTGCAATTGAAATCAACCCGGATTCATACTGAAATATTTCATCCTTCCTGGAAATTTCAGAAGGACCTTTTCCTGTCTGCCGAATCAGTGGCCGCAGCCCTACCCAATGTGATTCTACATCACTTGCTACCAGTTGAACAGATGGAAAAATATGATTGACAGCATTCAGCAGATAGGTCAGATCCTCATTTGTCATATGAGGATGCGCTGTATTTCCTTTATAAGGAGTATCTGTAGTACCAATATACGTTTTGCCGGCACGGGGTATAGCGAATACCATTCGTCCATCTGGTGTATCAAAATACAAAGCCTGCCGGATAGGCAACCGGGATTGTGCTACTACAATATGTACACCCTTAGTTAAATACAGTTTCTCTCCTTTTGTTGTATCATTCAATACATCCAGCGTATCTACCCAGGGGCCTGTAGCATTTACAATTACCTGAGCATATATTTCATGTTTGTCACTTGTCAACTGATCTTCCACCACAACCCCGGCAATTTTTTTGTCTTTATATAGGAAGTCAATCACCTTCATATAATTTACGGCCCTCCCTCCCCTGTCAACTGCTTCTTTTAATACTTCTATGGTCAGTCGGGCATCGTCTGTCCGGTACTCATAGTAATGAGCACCCCCAATTAGGGAACTATTGTCAAGCAATGGCTCCATCGTCTTCGTCTCCTCAACAGATAACATCCGTCTTCTTTCTAATACCGGAACTTTCGCCAGCCAGTCATATACAGCCAGTCCCAGCGAGGCACTCCATTTGCTTAATGAACCATCTTTTACCAAAGGCAGTAACATAGGTTCTGCTTTGGTAATATGTGGACCATTCTCATAGACAATCTTACGCTCTCTGCCGGTCTCAGCCACAAGCTTAATTTCAAGTTGCTTTAAATAACGCAATCCACCATGTATCAGCTTGGTTGACCGGCTTGATGTACCCGCTGCAAAATCCTGCATTTCCAGCAATCCTGTTCTCATGCCCCGTGTCACTGCATCCAACGCAATTCCTGCACCTGTAATGCCCCCACCAATCACCAAAAGATCAAGAGGCTTTTGGCACATTTGTTCAATAAATCGGGCTCTGTTTTGAGTTGAAAAGAATTCAGACATGATCAATTAGCTATTATCCGGATAATCGAAGGTAACTATTCTATTGATATATTCAATGCAATTCACTAGCTACAATTTCCTCATAGTCACTTCAATTCATGTAATAATACTATCAATTCAACCGAATAACAGTGCAAGTAAGATCATTGGGCAGCAATTTTGGCTCAGTAATCATTTAACACTTACACTATGAAACAATTATTTTTAAATTTCCTGACCTTACTTACGCTGGCTACATCTGCATGTACCAAAAACAACTCCTCAGACGACCCAGGTCCTGGAACTTCTATTCCTTCCAATGTAAAAGGCAAGTGGGCATTTGGAGGTTCTTTCTCACTCAATGACTTCGAAAACTATGATGGATCCTATGGAGGAAAAGCATTTGAACAAGGGATGGTATTTTATTTCAAGCCCAATGGAAAATATGAACTTTATGTTATCAATGCAGCCACGAGTTACAACTGTCGCACGGAGGCATTTACCTTCAATACAGGTAATGTCACCTTTAATGAGTCCGAAGGTACATTTACCATTCGCCCTCTATCAGGCACTATGCGTGGCTATTATTCCTGTGCACCCAGTAAAAACTTCAAACGTGATGCACATGCAGACGAGTTAAAAACGCAAAAGTATTATTATGTCATTCGCAAAAACAGTCAGGGAGAAACTGTGATGAATATAAGCACGACGCCTAGCGTGAATGATGGCGCGGATTTTGATTTCGATCCAAGTGAATAATATCTGCGGGAATTACCTTTCATGATCGTATATGTTTGTACAGTTCTTTAAATTCATTTGAAAGAACTGTACTATTTCATTCTATACAAATGCCAGTATGAATCTGAAACAGACAATGGCAAATGTCAATACTATGTTGAAACAAAATTACCATTTTTTAACCTAAGTCCTTGTTGGGGCAGATCTGACACTATATGTACCTTATTATCTCACTGTCAGTAATTATCTCACTTTTAATTAGGTACAATAGAGTTTACAATGCTGCTACCAGGTAAAGTATCTGCGTGGTTGATACAATATGTTAATAGGGATTAAAACAATTTAAATCACTTTCTGCCTGCCTCTTTCCTGTTAGCACGTTAAATTATTCCCTTAAAAGTCTGTCAGCCTCGTTTCTGAATTTGTTTGGTAGGAAATCAGAAGAGGTACCTCAACCTATCGCTGTCCTCTTTTAGTAAAAATAAATTCCTGAGGTTGCAACAGGCATGCTTATTTATGAGTAACTGATAGTTATGCATAATTTTATTGTTCAGCTTCAGTCAATCTCATTCTCTCACTTCTCTTTTCCATTTAAAATTCACCTGTAGTTTTGAGATAAGCCATTGTGTGGGTCAGTGTTCAAAATTGTGTTCTATTCAGGAAAGGAATGCTGATTTATTATAGGTTTATTCACTATCCCGATTGCAGAAAATAAAATAAATGGGTATAGCAGAATCTATATCCAGCTTTTTGTAATGAAATCCAACAAATGAAATGAAAAAGAATACGTTAAATCCATTGGTACAGGTCAATGAACTAGGTCAGAGCATCTGGTTAGACTTTATTAACCGCCAGCTCCTGAGAGATGGCAATCTGCAACAGCTTATTGATGAAGACGGTTTGCGTGGAATGACTTCTAATCCGGCTATCTTCGAAAAAGCTATGACAGGCAGTAATGAATACGATGATGATATTCGTCAGCTCACTCAACAGGAACATACGACCAAAGAGATATACGAAGCCATGGCTGTAGCTGATGTACAACGAGCCTGTGATGCTTTTCTTCCTGTGTATAATGATCCGGATAACAATCGTACCGACGGCTATGTAAGCCTGGAAGTTGCCCCCACGCTGGTACATGATACACAGGGTACGATTGAAGAAGGCAGACGTTTATGGAAAGCCGTTAACCGTCCTAACCTGATGATTAAGGTACCAGGGACAGAAGAAGGACTACCTGCCATTCAAACGCTTCTGACCGAAGGCATTAATGTGAATGTCACTTTATTATTCAGTGTGGAGCGTTATCGGGCTGTAGCCGAAACATACATAGCAGCACTGGCAGCACGTGCCGCCAGTGGTAAACCAATTGATGGCATTTCATCAGTAGCCAGCTTCTTTCTTTCCCGGATTGATTTGCTACTAGATCCATTATTGGAAAAGATAGTCCAGTCAGGTGGTGAAAAAGGAGCACTTGCTCAGGAAATGTTGGGTCAGGTAGCCATTGCCAGTGCCAAAACAGCCTACCGCGTTTATAAAGAAGTATTTTCATCCATGCGTTTTCAGGAGTTAATGGATAAAGGAGCAGCCACGCAACGATTGTTATGGGCTAGCACAGGTAATAAAAATCCTCTCTACTCCCCACTCAAATACGTTGAATCACTGATTGGTCCCAAAACAGTTAATACAGTTCCGTTGGAAACGTTACAGATTTACCGGGCAGATGGAAAGCCCGTAATACGTCTGGAAGATAATCTTGAACAAGCAGAATCCTTACTTGCCCGTTTACCAGAGCTAGGAATCGATTTGGAAACTATCGCAGCTCAATTAGAACAAGAAGGTATTTACAAATTCAATGACCCATTTGAGAAGTTGATGAAAGGGCTGGAAGAAAAACGTGAGCAGTTCGCCACTCAAACGGCTGGTTTGTAAACCTGCCTGGCAGACTATCCTATATTACTATTGCTATCTAGGGTGCTTTTGAGAAGCCTTTTGAGTATACAGAGTTAAAAGATCTTGTAAAAATAAATCTAGACCCCTGGTCAGTTTGTAAACAGCCGGTTGTAAACTAAATTCCGGGAAGAATAACTATATCCGGAATCAACAAAAAGATCAGACTATCTTAGTCTGATCTTTCTATTTTTATTACTCTAGAAAAGTCATAAATATCCCCATCGACCATGTAATTCTGGCCTCCCACCAGCGTTCATACAACTGCGATATTTGGAATGACCAACAACAAAGATATCAATGTACCAATTATGGCGGCCACAGGAAGGGGGATTGAAATCTAATCTTGTTGTTAGTTTTCCCAGGCTTATCTGAGATCCTATTCCTACTCAAACAATCATACTGTTATATGTGGCATGTCTGATTACTGAAGTTAGAAGTTAAGCAGACAAAGTATATGATATAACTGCAAAAATTTTCTCAACAAAAAAACATGTAGCATAAAGTCTCTGATGAGAAATTAATTCCGGACTAAAAATCTACACATTATTTTACCTGTTCTCTGTAAAAACTGTACCTCAACATATATAAACAACTATCACTTCTACCATAGAAGTGTATTATAGGTATTTGCCACACCCTACGCAAGTATGTATTTTTGTCAATTGTGGTCATCTGAGCATAAAACGCAATATACTCTTTGAGAGAAAGTGTATAAAGGAGACTTTCTGCACAAAACACCTATTTATCAGTTTAAGTATTTACCACATAGAATACTGATTCTCAATTACCAGCTGATTTGGTGGCACTGTTTTATCACATATATATTGTACCGTTTGTTGTAAAAGCTAACTGACAAACTGTGGTTGATTCTCTTTGCTAGCATAGTATGTCTTTACTAGTACTTCTGCCACTATGGGTTCTCTACGTGGACTCTATAAAATCAGAAGAGTATGTGAGATAAAAATGAGATAAGATAAAAGTAATGTCCATAGAAAATCCCAAGAAAGAGTTATTGCGATGCTGATAACTTTTTTTACTTTCTTTTCTACTACCAATGTTTGGAAGAAATAGTATGCATACTGGCATACTCCCAACACTACACCCTCTCACTTATGTAGCAATTCACAAATTTTGTACTCACTGACTCATTCGATTTGCTTTCCTGAGATCTCAGTATGAAAATAAAGTTCCTGCTTTCTGCAGATGTGTTTTTAACAGACGGAATAGGATATATAGATATGGACGTAAACTTTATCAGCATGGCCTACTGTGGTACTGGTAAAGCGAAAACAGATTGCCTGGGTATGCAAAACGAAACATACCTATATGCTGTAGGATCTGACTGATATACAATCAATCGCTACAACAACTAAGTTTACTTATACTAACTAATCACAACCAGCATGAAAAATCTTTTTGCAATCAAACAACAGGCGTTTAAGCATCTAACTTTCAGTTTGCTAGCCTTGTTAAGTATGAGTACCTATTCCTATGCACAAGAGGCAGATGGAGTAAAATTTGGGATCAAGGGGGGACTTAACCTTTCCAACTTTTATAAAACAGAAGTCGGAGACGAAAAGATTAAACCTGGATTCAATGCAGGCGTATTTCTAAAGGCACCCATTGCAGGAGAAGTTTTATCCATACAGCCTGAGGTTTTATATACACTAGTAGGCTCTGAAACCGAGTATAGCAATTTTTTACAGGGCAGTGGTAAGTACCGCTTCAACCTGGGATATATTCAGGTACCTATTCTGTTGATGGTAAATCTGGGCCCTCTCAACATTCACGCCGGTCCGTATGCGGCCTTTCTGACGAATGTGAATATAAAAGATGTAGACGATGATGGATCGATAGATGGAGTAACCGAATTGAATAAAGACAAATTCAATAGCATTGATTATGGTCTGGCTGGAGGTCTCGGTTTTGATCTGAAGGGAGCTACACTGGGATTCCGTTATAACTATGGTTTGCGTGAGGTAGGAAAAGATGGAGGGATCAGCCTGAATGGTTCTACCAACGCCAGTCGGTTGCTAAGAGACTCTAAAAATAGCGTCTTCCAGATTTATGTAGGATTCGGTTTTTAACACACAACATATCAGCCAGGTTTCAACGCATCTGTTTATACTCATGATACATGAGCCATCCTGAATGATACTGTGGGTCTTTTAACCAGCGACTATACTTTTGAAAAGAGTATAGTCGCTGGTTAATTTTTGACAAATCTTGCTACCTATGTTTGTTTATTGTTCTGATACATTTTCTTCCACCGACTTCTTCAGTTATGTTTGTACAAAAGAAAAGTAGGTCACCAAGCTACTTGTATCTTACTTTTCTCTCAAAGACCCCATGTTTATCGCTTCCAGGCCTGCTTAAAATACCGTTCATAGCCAAACGGATCGCGCCACTCGATGTTGTGTTCGGGAATACCTAGCTGCTTAAGCCATGTTGGGGCGAAGAAAGACGGACAGCCTTTGTTATCAAACTGGTTATGTCCGGCAATCTTGATATTGGTGCATAACCTAACACCTCCCCTATTATATCGAGCATGGTTGAGATCTGTTGAGGCGTCCGACTATCCAATGGTGCTTTGTGGGAAGAGTCCAGGCCACCTACATAACACAAATGACGAGAGATAGAGTTGATGCCGGCTACCCCATTGGTGATTTCGAAAGGGTCTATGATCTGGTCGTTGTTGTGTTTGACGAACTGGTGACGCGAGCCATCCAGTAAGATCAGGTCTGAGTAGCCTACTTGCTTCCATCCGTTGCCGTAGGGTTTGGGTTTGGTGTGCCATTTTTTGACGTCTTCGGCAGATACCCAGCGTCCGGCGGGTGTAGCGGTGCAGTGAATGATAAAGTATTGAAATTTCATGGTTGGGTGATTTAGCTGGTGAAGGAATGTTGGAGGAAAAGGATCATTCTGATCGTTGAGCAACCAGAATGATCGTTTGAGTGATTCATCATTTGAGTGATTACACGTCCATCAGATCTTCCACTGTTTCCATCAGGTCAATGATTTCGTCCTGTAGTTCAGATACTTCCATATGTAAATCCTGGTTTTTACCTTCCAGCTCCTCGTTTTGTTCTTTGAGCATTTCCAGCTGTAGCTGGGTATCTTCAAGCAATAATTGCAGGCGCTGGATTTCGTTTTCAAGCAGCTTTTTCTCAAAGGCTAACTGTTCTTTGGCAAGGGTCAAACAGATGTTGTCAACAGCTAGATTTGATTCACAAATTGGTTGAACGGCAGTAGTTGCAATAGTCATTTTGGTATAGTTTGATAAAGGTTTACTGATAAGTAAGAAGGGTAAAAATCAGAGGACGGTTATTCGCCCTCTGGAGTATTATTTAGGATCTCGCATGGAGAAGAATCCGACGGTAGAGATAAAAGCCAGCAGCGATACAAATGATTGGGTATCGATCCGGTTGATCATCCAGAGCAGGTATCCTGAAAAAGTAAAGAGCCCAAGGGTAGAAGTTTTCCAGTTGTTTAGCACAAACTGGATATAGTCGTATATCGATTTTGCCATGTGGTTTTTGGTTAAGTAATACTACTATCCTCCTGAAAGGAACACCTCCTCTGATTGTTCTTTTGGAAGAATCACTCTTTCCTTCCTGTCCTTCTGAAAGAATCTTGTGACAAATAGAGCCACGTTTCCTTTCTGAGCGAAAAAATACATTCCAAATCCAAAGGTCGCCGGTCTTGTCACAAGGTTCTTTCAGAAGGACAAAAAAGGAGGGTCTTTTTGAGAAAAAAAGAGAGACAATCCCTTACACAGTGATTGCTCCTACAATGATTCACGGACCTTTACAGGTATCTCTCACACAAAATACAGGCGCATAGGTAAACTGACGTACATGTTTGATCTTCTCCACATCCAGCATCTGTACCGGATGACTGGCAATCTGTTTTGCCAAAATCTGCTCAATCTGGCTGTAGTCAATCACCTCACACTCGTATACTTCCGGCGGATTGAAATGATGCTCTACAAACAAGCCACCAGCCAAACCCACCACAAAACACAAAGCCGAAATCAGAATCAGTAGTTTCATAAATTGAACGAATAAAGGGTGAAACAAAGCAGAATCAGCTAGACGTACTCACAACCGAACGGTTACAAAAGAAGCAGTTGGTCAATGACCGAACTGCTTCCCCAAAACCACCAACCTATTCTGCTATTATCTACGCTGTCTCTGCGTATACTCGTTGCCTATCGCTTAGCCTGCTGGCAAAGCAGCCTTGCGAACGGTGACGTCGTTCATGGAACCATCAATCACTGACAAACGCTGCTCGATCTCTCCCAACTCGGATTCGTACAGAATCACAGCGGTAGTACCAAACTGTGCCTTCCGTTGCTGTAAGGTGAACAACCGATAGTCGGCACGTACCTTCCGGTTTTCCATCTCGGTTTTGGTAGCACTTTCGGGAAGGGCTGCGATGATGGCAATCAACGAGGTAACTTCTGCTTCGGCAGCTGCCAGGTCGGCATCAATGCTGGATGCTCTGTCGGCTGCATTGTCTTTGCTACGTGTCAGCGAGATCTGACGGAATTCCAGATTGCCTTTGATGTCTGACAGCTCGTTAAGTGTCGGCTCCCCTGTTTTCAAACAGGTTTGAGATAGAAAATTTGAATTAATTATTTTTTTTAATTGCTACTACCAAGGCTGTGAATTGTGGGAAATTCCAGGGCTGGTTTTGCACCTGACAATTTTC
>JASJOS010000063.1 GCA_030068525.1 Xanthocytophaga flava | reverse complement strand
GCGCGGATGATGGCTTTGAGCACTGTACCCGCCACAATACAGGTGTCTTTGGGAATAATCAGTTCAGGCCGTTTGTTGGGTTGTTCTCTGACAGTGATCTGCATATCACGGACAATCTCACCGATTTTGTTATAACCAGCAGCAGTTTTCCGCCATTCTTCGACCACAAAGGCAATATTGTATTCAGCATATCCTTTCGAACCGATGCCATAGGAACCGGGTGCATCCCAGGTAATGTCTCCGTTTAGGGGATTGAGCACAAAGGTAGGAGCCCCTGAACCGGCTTCAGGAATGCCCAGTGGAGGAGCAACGGTTTCGGGCGATCGGTAGTTAGCCACCGTGAGGGTAACACTTTGTCTGGGAATAATCATTTTGTAGGAAAGGCTATCTCCATCGGGATCAAAGGCAGCGGGGTTGTGGGTGAATTTTTGACCTACTTCGGCATTGTCGACCGGGGGATTTCGAAGTTGTGGAGTGCTGTTGGAGCCAAGATTAGGAATAATATTAAG
>JASJOS010000062.1 GCA_030068525.1 Xanthocytophaga flava | reverse complement strand
CCCGCCTCAAACTTACCGTTCCCATCATTACGAATGTGTCTGTGAGCAAAACCGATCTGGCCCAGGGACAAATAAAAGTGCGCTGGGCACAACCACTCGAAATCGATCCGGCAGAAATCCCCGGTCCGTATCGCTATCAGGTGTTTCGGGCCACTGGCTTTTCGACCAGCTTTGGCTCCACTCCCGTGTTTACCTCTGATTTACAAACAAGTATTCCAGCTCCGACATCGTATCTGAGTTTTACCGATAGTGGCTTGAACACCGAAGTAAATCCGTACACGTATGTAGTGGTGTTGCTTTCGTCCAATGGAGCCAGAGCAGATTCCTCTCAGCCCGCTTCGAGTGTTCGTTTGTCGGCCACTCCTTTGCCTGATGCTATTCAGCTCAAGTGGACAGCTCAGGTGCCGTGGGACAATACCAACTCGACTCACATTGTCTACCGGGAAGATCAGACTAAAAAGAATCAGGTGCCCAAAGCCTATGTCAAACTAGCCGAAGTGCCCGTCAGCAGTGCCGCCAGTTTCACCTATATTGACACCGGCAATGGAATCA
>JASJOS010000061.1 GCA_030068525.1 Xanthocytophaga flava | reverse complement strand
GGCATTTTGTACACAATAAAAAGATTAGGATCGGCAGGATGTGTAGCACCACAATTCGACGCAACTTGTAACATTTCCTTGATAAAGGCCTTCCAAAAGAATGCTTTTGCAACGAAATCCGGTCGTAATCCTCGTATTCCAACCCATTTACCGGGCTTTCTGCAGAGCATCCCGAAAGATTCACATCGAATCCGGACAGAATGTAAAGTAGAGCACAAGCGCGATAAATGATTTTGTAGAATTTTACGGACGATGCTCGGGATGAACTTCCCGGGTTTGCAATGTCAAGACGAGAAATGAACGTGTTTAACGAATCGGGAAAAATGATTTGAAAGAAATTTTGAAAAATTTGTTCCGGATTGGATGAGCATATTCTGTGGGTTTTTACCCATTCAACCGTTAAGTGTCTCCCACAAGATGGTTGTTAAAGAATTGAAGCATTCAGGCTACAACACAGGTTTGGAAACAAACCACTTCACCCTCGTTTGTTCCCGTTTCAAACCTTATGGATATTTACTTCCGTGAGGCAGAAAACAGAAAAAGTTGCACACAGGCA
>JASJOS010000060.1 GCA_030068525.1 Xanthocytophaga flava | reverse complement strand
TGCCCAAAGCCTATGTCAAACTAGCCGAAGTGCCCGTCAGCAGTGCCGCCAGTTTCACCTATATTGACACCGGCAATGGAATCAAACTCAACAAGGATTCGCTGTATTGTTATTATGTGGAGACGGTCGGTACTTACAATGAGCGCTTGCTGGAAGATCCGCTGATCAATGCCTCGCAGGAATTGTGCAGCAGTCCCTTGGATACAGTCAAACCGTGTGCGGTGGTGTTGGCCATTGATCCGACTCCATGTGCCCAATGGGCATCCGAAGAAGGCAGTCCTTCCCCTTCGTTTTGTAGTGTGAGCACCTACTCGAATCACTTGAGCTGGGTGTATCCACAAACAGAAGGAGACAAAGAATGTGATCAGGATTTATCACGCTACCGGATTTATTACAAGCGGTATGAAGAAGACAGGGAATTCACCCTGATCGACAGTGTATGGAGTCCTGTTCAGGTATACAACCACATCAATCTTACCTCGTTTGCCGGCTGTTATTATGTGACAGTGGTAGACAGGAGTGGCAATGAGAGTGCCCCGAGCAATATTGTCTGTCAGGACAATTGTC
>JASJOS010000005.1 GCA_030068525.1 Xanthocytophaga flava | reverse complement strand
TGAGCAACAACCATCACAGTGAGCCATTCTCATCGATTTCTTCCGGGGCATCGGTAAGCAACAACACTCAGACAACGCCTGCTTTGTTACGCAGTGGGTCTCTTGCCCTGCCATATTTGTCTACAGCCGCAGGTAGTAATTTGATTGACAAAGGAACAAGCAACTTGCCAGCAGCACCTATTGCAATGAGTTACACTGGAAACGCACCAGACATTGGTGCTTATGAATCTGGAGCAACAGGAATCGCCAACCAACTACCAGTAGTAAGTCTGACAAATCCAGTAGCCAATGCTTCGTATCCAACTGGAAGTAGCATCAACCTGACTGCCACTGCTACAGATGCAGATGGGTCTATTGCTAAAGTAGAATTTTATGTGGGAAATACAAAGATTGGTGAATCAACAACAGCGCCCTATACAATTGACTGGACTCCTTCTGCGGCTGGAAACTATGCGCTAACTGTAAAAGCTACGGACGATAAAGGGGGATTCACAACTTCTACATCTGTAAATGTTATTATCGATGCCGTAGTTACTAATCAGCCTCCTGTAATTGCTATTAATTCCCCATCAAATAACTCAACTTCTACAGAAGGAGATGTGATTACGATAACAGCTGCTGCTACAGATAGTGATGGAAGTATTACTAAAATAGAATTTTTCGCGGGTAGAACGAAAATAGGGGAAACTACTACCTCTCCTTATTCTCTATCATGGAGTAATGTAACAAATGGTACGTATACATTAACAGTAAAAGCTACAGATGATAAAGGAAGTGTAACTACTTCTACTCCTGTTATTGTTACAGTTAAGGCCATAGGAGTTGAACCTAAGCCAAATCAAACACCTATAGTCGCAATCTCTTCTCCTACATCGGCTATTTCTCTGACAGAAGGTGAAAGTCTTACATTTGTTGCTTCAGCAACTGATGGAGATGGAAGTATTGCCAAGGTAGAGTTCTATGCTAATAATAGTAAAATAGGAGAATCAACAACATCTCCTTATTCTATCAACTGGACAAATATCCCAAAAGGCACCTATTCTGTTACCGCTAAGGCTATTGATAATGAAAATGCGTCTGCAATATCACAGGCAATTATAGTTAATGTAGTTACTAAGCCAAACCAACTTCCTGTTATTTCTATTACAAGTCCTGCCAATGGCACAAACCTTACTGAAGGAGCTACTCTTTCTATTACTACTAATGTAAGTGATAGTGATGGTACTTTGGTTAAGGTAGAGTTTTATGCTAATGAAACTAAAATTGGAGAAGCAGCTTCTGCTCCCTGGAGTTTTAGCTGGGCTAATCTTTCGGCAGGTGCATATGCCTTAACAGCTAACGCCATAGATAATAAAGGCGGTAGTAGTACTTCTGCTGTAGTTAACATCAATGTAACTACAAAGGTTATAGTTCCAAGGCCTACTCCTAATCAAGTACCTGTAGTGTCAATTACATCGCCTGCTAACAATACTGCTTTTGTAGTTAGAAATGCTGTCTCTATTATAGCTTTAGCAAGTGATAGTGATGGAAGCATTGCTAAGGTTGAATTTTATGTAGGCTCTGCTAAAATAGGAGAAACTACTTCTGCTCCCTATTCTATTAGTTGGATTCCTTCAGCAATAGGTTCTTATGCCTTGACTGCAAAAGCTATCGACAATCAAAGTGGGGCTTCAACTTCCTCAGTTGTAAATGTAACAATAACTGCTCCCGCCAATCAACTACCAAGTATAACCCTGACTGCACCAACCGCGAATGCTTCTTATCCGACAGGAAGTTCTATCAATCTGACAGCTACTGCTACAGATGCAGATGGAAGTATTGCTAAAGTGGAATTTTACGTGGGCTCTACAAAAGTTGGAGAGAAAACAAGTTCTCCGTATTCTTTCAGTTGGAAAGCTACCACAGCAGGAACTTATGCTATCACGGCAAAAGCTATTGATAATGCAGGTGGAGTAACTACTTCTTCAGCAGTTAATATTACAGTTACAGCGCCAAATCAGGCACCATCTGTTGCAATTACTTCTCCTGCAATGAGTTCAACCTATACATTAGGGAATGCTATTACTATTAATACTAGTACATCAGATGCAGATGGAAAAGTAAGTAAAATTGAATTTTATGTGGGAAATACAAAGATTGGTGAATCAACAACAGCGCCCTATACAATTGACTGGACTCCTTCTGCGGCTGGAGCATATGCACTAACAGCAAAGGCTACTGATGATAAAGGAGGGGTGACTACTTCTGCTGTTGTATCAATTGTTATCAAGATAGCCACTGCGAATCAACCTCCAGTGGTAGTGATTAAAAGTCCTACTACTAATACGTCTTTTATAAGTGGAACTACAGTAACCATTACTACCAATGCAAGTGATAGTGACGGAAGTATTGCCAAAGTAGAGTTCTATGCTAATAATAGTAAAATAGGAGAATCAACAGCATCTCCTTATGTTATCAACTGGAATGTAGTTAGTTTGGGCACTTATTCAGTAACAGCGAAAGCTACTGACAATAGCGGTACTGCTACTACATCGACTCCTGTCGTTATTACAGTAAAAGCTTCTGTAGTAGAAACGCCAACTCCTTCTAATAATGCTCCAACTATCCGAATTACTACTCCAGCTGCAAATAGTGTCTATACAACAGGGCAAAATATTACTATTATGACAGATGCCAAAGATGTTGATGGAACTATTCAGAAGGTAGAGTTTTTTGTAAATGAATCAAAAATTACAGAAAAAAGCACCAGTCCCTGGAATACTACTACTACCTTAAAAGAAGGAACTTATATACTGACTGCTAAAGCAACAGATAACAAAGGCGCGGTGACTACATCTGCACCTATAACAATAGTTATTAATGCTACTAGTAGTACTACAAATACGCTTCCAGTCGTATCAATTACTTCCCCATCCAATAATGCAACCTTTACGGAAGGAGGCACTGCACCTATCACAGCTACTGCAAGGGATAATGATGGTTCAATTGCCAAAGTAGAATTCTATGCCAATAATATTAAAATAGGAGAAGCTACTACTGCCCCCTATGCTTTTAACTGGAATAGTCTGGTAATTGGTACTTATGCCTTGACTGCAAAGGCAATTGATAATAGAGGTGGTATCCCAACGTCTTCTCCTGTGACTATTGTTGTGAAAGCTGCCCCCGTTAATCAGCCTCCAGTAATTGCAATTACGGCTCCTTCTAACAACCAAACATTCACAGAAGGAGAATCCATTACAGTAACAGCTACTGCTACAGATAATGATGGACAGGTAATTAAGGTGGAGTTTTATTCAGGTACGACCAAGATTGGTGAAACAATGAAAGCTCCTTATACTATTACCTGGAAAAATGTACAAAAGGGGACTTATGCTTTAACGGCTTTAGCTTATGACGATAATGGCGCTTCCACCACTTCTGCTGTAGTTACAGTAGTTGTCAAAGAAAAAAGTACACCCGGAGAACCAGAGCCTGAAACAGGATTTTACCGGGCTATTAATCTTAATGGACCTGGTTTAACTATTGATGGACATGAATGGGGTGGCTCTGATGCTGCAAATTATACATACAGTGGTACATCTATGGAAAAGGCCTCTGTTGCTTTAAGTCCTGCAACGGATGAGAATCGTACCTCAATGATTCATAGTTCTATTACAGGACGTAATGTGAATGTTGCACTTACTTCTGTACCGAATGCTACTTATGATGTGTATCTGTATGTATGGGAAGAGGATGCTACGCAAACCTATAGTGTTTATCTGGAAGGTAAGACTGTACAGTCAAATTATACAAGCGGAACTGCTGGTACATGGAAACGTCTTGGACCCTTCCGTGAGACTATTAAAGACAATACTATCAATGTAAAAACATCTGGAGGGTATGCTAATGTATCGGGTATTGAAGTATGGACCATATCAGATGATAAAGCTGTGCCAACTACTTGTTCTGCAACAGGGTATATTCGACGTGAAGAATGGAATAATATAGCTGTGGATGTTGCCGAAATGGTTCCAGCTTATAAGAAACCAGATAATAGCTCACAACTGACTCTTTTTGAAGCGCCATCCAATGTAGGAGATAACTATCGCAGTAGAATCAGAGGATATATTTGCCCTCCTGTGAGTGGTACGTATACTTTCTGGATTGCTGGTGATGCTGAGGCCGAGCTTTGGTTAAGTTCAGACGAAAGTCCTGCTACCAAAACTCGGATTGCATATGTAAGCGAGGCTACCAATCCAAGAGAGTGGGGTAAGTCTGCTACTCAGCGTTCTGCAGTTATTACATTAGTTAAAGGCAAAAAATATTATATCGAAGCCATACATAAAGCTGGTGAAGGAAATGACAATCTGGCTGTAGGCTGGCAGATACCAGGAGGTATACAAGAACTGCCAATAGCTGGTTCAAGATTATCACCATATGTTCCCACAGAAGCAGAGTTTGAAAGTCCATCTATAACAGATTCTGGATTGACTTTGTACCCTAATCCTGCCGATAGCGAAGTGAATGTGCGATTTAGTGTTAATGAAGATCAGGATGCAATAATAGCTATATCCAATATGACAACTCAGCAGGTTATTCAAATCACACAATCTGTACAGGCTGGCGAAAATACAGTTCGGATTGATGTAGCTAATCTCGCAAAAGGGATGTATATTGTATATGTAAAAACCAAAGAAGGTCGCTTATCAAAGAAACTGGTAGTGACCCGATAAGATACTTTTGTGAAGCCCCGTTTAAAAGCCTGTTTATGCAATTTGCATAGCAGGCTTTTTTATTTTCAGATATTCTAGGAAAATAATTAAGGTTAGAATATTTCAACAATCTGACTGTAGTTCCAGTCATCAACAATTTTGACCATATTTCCGATCAAAGGTAAAAGTGAACAGAATTCGAATATTCTAAAAAGCGAACAGAACTCCAGTCAAAAGAAAAAGTGATTCTATTTCTGTTCCATTTTTATTTTGATCAACACATCTTCAATTCTTTTCTTATAGACTTGAACAGTATTTGAATAGTTGCGAAAGTTGTGATTAAGCCCAAAACTCATTCCAAACTGAGTTGTTTTTTTGTAGTAAAGTAAGACAAACTAAGTATAACGAAAGAAGATTTTAGCCTGAGTTGAGATTCTACTGACCACGGCTAAAATGATAGAGTGATGCTATAGCAGAAAGACTACCGAGAAGTGTCTCAAGTGAGATTTTCGCCAGATTCTCCTTCGTATAATTACTATCTTTTGAGGATTCTTGCAGTCTATTGATGTTAGAAGAAGGAAGTAGTAATTTTAATAAACGAAATAAATTGTTAATCGATAAAATATCTGGCTATGAAACTGATCTTCACTTTGTTAGCTGCTTGTGTGATTATGTCTTGCGCATCTAACCGTCCTACAAAAGCAGGGGTATACAAGAGCAATAGCATCCCTGAGTTTGTAAAGCAGAAATAATTTCTGCTATTGAAATCAAATCTTACAATGGTTTGCGTTTTCTGGAGTGGAGTCTAAGTAGAGATAGTATGTAAGAAAGTAAATGATTTCATAATTTCTAAAAAGTAGGATCTTGGGGGATTGAGATTCTACTTTTTAGAAATTATTTTCAGTAAAGACTTATTACAAACTTGCGAAGTTAATGTAAGATCTCTTTTCCATTATCGTATTTCTTGCGATTTACCAACTTCCCAGATTCATCATAGTATTTCCAGGTACCATCTTTTTGGTCTGCTCTGTAGCGACCTTTTATCTTGATCTCTCCATTGGCATGATATTCCCGGTATGAACCGTCCCGGAAGCCATCTTTCATACTCACCTCTAATTTTTTCTTTCCATCCGGGTAGTTCTCTGTATATTTTTCAGTACTTAGGTCTTCAATATACACATCTTCTTCCTCCTCTTCTGCCTGTGTCGAATCGGATACAACCAGAGTAGAATCTGTGGAAGCTATCAGTACAGGTTCTGCTACCTCTGATGGTTCCTGATAACGAACAATAAAGCGAGTATCAAATAAAGTCTCCTCACCTGTTAGCTGGAAGCCAACTTCAGGGAAAGCTACAATATATTTTTTGTTCTTTTCCGCGTCTTTCCATGTCTCTGCTGATACAAAGCCTTTGAGGTTGTTGTGCAGTACCGGGGTTTGAATATAAACAAATATATTGGAAGAGCTTTCAAACTTATCTACAAACGTTTTGTAGGCTTCCTGTTCAGCAAGTGTTTGTTTTGCTTCATAATCGTCAATAAAGCTTTTGATTGTTTGAGGATGATTACTAAATACCACATAATCATCTATAAATGTAAAATACGGTTTATCCAGCTTCTGAAATAGTTTACCCAGAATCGGTTTGAAGAAACCTTTTACGGCCATATAGTGGATAGGATATCCCTTATAATCCACTTCCCGAATTTTCACAGGTGTTCGTTTACGAATCTGTTTACCAATAAATTCCATTTGGCGTTTGGCTTCGTCAATATCATCTGCCTGTATTACCGCAGCAAATTCGTTGGCTCTTCCAAGGCCTTGAGGTTGCATTTGTACAAAGCATACTTCCTCGCCCATCCAGTTAATAAAATTTTCTTTGAGGCTAATTTTCAGGAAGCCTTCTACTTTGTTTACGTTGCTTTGATATTCTTTGTATTCTGTTTCACTATTTTCCTGCATTACTTTTTCAAAGCGATTATGAAACTCTGCAAAGTTCTTCACAGCTATACTCACATAAAAAGCGGTTCTTTGAGGTATAACCTCTTGTGCCGCCAGTTTTCCCCGACCTGATTCGAGCATCGCTTTCATATATGAACTAACAGAATCGTTGATATTGGTAGCCCCCTTCATTGAAATCCATTCATCATCGTCCATGTCAATGGTGGTAGCTGTGTAAGCAAGCATTTTGCTAAGGCTAGTCACATATTCGTTAGGCTCTGACAGATAACAGCGCATATAGTCATCCAGATTGCTATACTGCATATACATTTTGAACATTCCATCATTGTCGATTTGCTTGTCAATCTCCACAAACCGGATGTCTCTTCCAATAACAGGTTCTTCGCGCTGGTCAATAGACGCTTCTACAAGGCTGTTAGTATAAGAACATACCAGCAGGTTTGAAATGAATGCCAGATATAGTGTTTGTCTGCTTTGTTTATCATATAGTTCAGTAATGGTAATGCCATTATATTGGCGTTGGGACACTCTGTAGCCTGCCTGTCCATTGAGATTAGTAAGATAATCCTGTAGAAATTTGAGCTTACCTGCCTTTTCGAGATCCACAATAAAAAGGAAGTCGTAGTCTGTCCTCTTATAATTATGAGCAGAAATTAATACATGTCTGGAGCCAAACTGATCAAATAATTCTTTGTTATCATTGATGATTGAGTCAAGCGCATTGGCTCCAGATGTTAGCTCTCCAAAATAGGATTGTGTTTGTAGGAACTTCCAGGCCTTACTACTACTCAATTTCTGCCAGCTTTTAATAGGCTCACTGGTTTCAATAATGTAGATAGCATTTTTAGGGACAAGATAAATAGCCTGGAAGTTTTCAGGAGGTGAAAGATAATATTGGTAAGCCGCAAAAAGCCCTCCCCCTGTCAGAAGGATAAGGAAGAGCCAGAGAAGTTTTTTCATACAGAATCAGACAATAGGTTTCAGGGTGGTTTGATTAAAATCAGAGATGATTTTTCAGCGAAAGTTAATACAAAAAAGCACCAGAAAACAGTCCAAGACTTCATAAAAAATGGCAGATAAATCCTATCAATATCATATAGAGGATTTTATCCGCCATTGATAAATAAAGAAGCTTCCTATGATATTAGTTTCTGTCGGAGATGGAACTCCAACCCTTCATTAATTTTGGTGAGCTTTTCTATTACTTCTTTATCTTCATGTTGTTTCTGATAGTGTTCATAGGCTTTTAAAATGATTGTTTTCAGATTGTCTGCATCCCAGGGCTTGGTAGCAAAATAGAATATATGTCCCTGATTTACAGCTTCTACTACAGATGATAGTTCCGTATAACCAGTAAGAAGTATGCGTACAGGATCAGGAAAGGTCTCTACAATAGATGATAGAAATTCTATTCCAGTCATCTCCGGCATTCGTTGGTCTGTAATCAAAACATGAATAGTATCTTCTTTTAAAATTTCCAAACCTTTTGCTGCAGAAGGAGCCGTAATAACAGAAAATTCGTTCTGGAAGGTAGCTTCAAATAAACTACGGTTATGAGGCTCATCTTCAATATATAAGACTCGGATGGATGCATGTTCTGTATTCATAATTGTGAATGTATGTGCAGGTAGAAGATAAAAAAATAATAAGCAAAAGTGGAAAGTTGTAGTATAATTTTTCTAATTTTTGAGGGTAAAGCTGATAATTTTATTATTTTCAATGCTTTTTTCAGTAAAAGAATTAATTCCATATTTTTTGTAAGAGCAGACCACAACGTAAATCTTTAATTACCGTCTTATGCATGAACTTCTACAGAGCAGACTTTCCGAAAATAGTGCTCAAAAACAGGTGTTTCAACCTCGATTCTTTTATTTGTCAAATGTTGAGGATGAACTGCAATTAAAAAAACTTTTGGCAGAAAACCCGCATATTCGTGTTTTTGATGAGTTGAAAAACCAACTGGAAGAGCTGATCAAATCTTTGAATCCCAGTACGTTGTTTACTAAAGAAACGTTGCATGAAGCAGTAGATGCACATTTGGGTACTACAGATATTTATTCCTATGGTGTATGGGTCTATTATCCCTGGTCAGCAAGGCTTGTTCATATAGTTGATAAAGAGGAGTTTATTTTTCTGCGAACAAGTCGTAATCATTATAAGATTACTCCAGAAGAACAAAAATTTCTTTCTACCCGGAAAATAGGTGTTGTTGGATTATCTGTTGGACAGTCTGTTTCGGTAACTATGGCGATGGAGCGTTTATTTGGGGAAGTAAGACTAGCTGATTTTGATCTGTTGGAACTTACTAACCTTAATCGTATTCGTACCGGTGTTCATAATCTGGGATTACCCAAAGTAATTTCAGTAGCACGTGAAATTCTGGAGATAGATCCTTTTCTGAATGTAGTTTGTTATACAGATGGGTTAACAGAAGAAAATATGGATGACTTCTTTACAAAAGGAGGTAAGCTGGATCTATTGGTTGAGGAATGTGATGGAATTGATATAAAGATTTTATGCAGATATAAGGCAAGAGAATTAGGTATTCCAATTGTAATGGAAGCCAGTGATCGGGGATTATTAGATGTGGAACGATTTGATCTGGAACCCAATCGTCCAATTTTGCATGGACTAATAGATCATCTGGACCCTCAGAAAGCCAAAATATTAAAGACAAGTGAAGAGAAGTTGCCTTATATGTTGCCAATAGTGGGATTTGAAACTCTTTCAACCCGTCTTAAAGCCTCTGCTCTGGAAGTAGGACAAAGTATTACCACATGGCCTCAACTGGCTTCTGCTGTTACTTTTGGGGGAGGGCTTACCGCAGATGTATCCCGCCGTATAATGCTAAATGAATACAACGAGTCTGGCCGATATTATGTAGATCTGGAAGAATTAGTTAGAAATACTACTGAACATAAGACTGACAACATATGGGTTGCTCCTGTAGCTCCTCTTTCTTCTGAGGAAATGATTCGTTTGGCAGATACAATTACTTTAAAGCCTACTAGTCTGCAATTAAGTAAATCTGTAATCCTGGAGTTGCTTACGGCTGCCAATCTGGCTCCTTCTTCTGGCAACAATCAACCCTGGAAATGGTTGTACAGACACAATCGTCTGTTTTTGTTTCTGGAACAATCCCGATCCTATTCCTTCTGGGATGTTGACAATGTGTTTGCTTATGTAGGCTTGGGAGCAGCATTGGAAAACCTGATTCTGAAAACAAGACAAAAGGGATATGATGTTCAGCTATCTCACTTTCCGAAGAAACAAAATTCAACCCTTGTTGCTGTTATCTCTTTTATAGCAAGTGATGCTATTTCTTCAGAGCCTTCTACTCCACTGGATGGATTTTTAACAGAGCATATCACTACCCGGGTTACTAACCGCAATAACGGCTCCCGTACAGTCTTATCACAAGAGAAGTTTTCTGAACTACAGAATGTACTGCAAAATAACACTGAGAGCTCTCTCCATATACTGAATCAGGAAACAGAACTAACAAATGTTGCCAGCATAATTACGGCCTGTGAAAGATTACGTTTTCTACATCCTGAAGGACATCGGGAATTTTTTCAGCATGAACTTCGCTGGCCTGATGCTACTGGAAAACTATCTGAAGACGGACTGGATTTAAGTACATTTGATCTTTCTTCATCTGATATTCTTGGCCTTCGACTTGCAAAAAGTCCTGAAGTAATCTCTATGCTGCGAAATTGGCAGAAGGGAAAGGGATTGGAAAGGTTTAGTAAAAAACTAATCCTTAACTCGTCTGCTGTAGGTCTGGTTACTGTGAGTGGAAGCGATAATACTAGCTTATTACATGCAGGCCAAGCTATTCAACGTGTTTGGTTAATGGCAAATGCAATGGGTTTGGCTGTTCAACCTGTAATGGCCCCCCTTTATCTGTTTAACTATTATCATCATAATGCAAATTTATTACCAGAGTTCATGAGAAATGAACTTAAAGCTCTCCATCCGAAATTTAATCAGCTATTTGTCATAAAAGATTCTCAAAGACCTGTATTTCTTTTTAGATTAGCGATCGCAAATCCCCCAAAAGTACGATCACTCCGGTTGCCTGTTGAGAAAACCGTAGTGTGGGCTAACTCGCCAAAAGAAGTAACCGTTAGGTCATAAATAAAAAACAATATCTCCTTCCCATGTGTTTACAGACACTGAAGGAGGTATTATTTATTCATTGAGCAGAGATAAAATACTGAGCACTATGTTAAAAATCAGGGCTTTTCGCGCAATCGATGATGAAATTGCCTGTCTGGGATTTATGGAGGGACATATACGTGTTCTGGCTGATTATGGTATCACCAGTATTTCGTCTAACAGTTCCGAATGGAAGGACAGTGCATCTGTATATGTTGTTGTTGCAGAAAAAGAAGATGGTACTATTGTAGGTGGTGGAAGGTTGCACATAACAGATGGAATAGATATACTTCCGATGGAGAAAGCAGTTGGAGACCAGGATGCTAGATTGAAGGATGTTCTTTATTCCTATCCATTGGGGCATACAGGGGAGTTATGCGGTCTTTGGAATGCAAGACAAATAGCAGGCTCTGGTTTAAGTATACTTCTGGTTAGGTCTTTAATTGCTATTACCAATCAGATAGGTTTGAAGTCTCTCTTTACTTTTTGCTCGGAATATACCATAGAGCTGGGTCGTCGGGTAGGGTTTCAATTGGAAAGCGGGGTAGGTGATAATGGTGCTTTTATTTATCCTGGCATCAATTATCTGGGAAGGGTATTTCGCATTCCGGATATATATACTATTGAAACAGCTACAGAATATGACAGAACTCGAATTCAGGAGTTACGTATGAGACCTGGCCAAACCTGCCTGGAACAAGGTTCCAAGGGGGAAGTTCAGATTGATTATGACCTTTTAATATCAGGCACAGTAGAAGTTAATAAGTCAGATGCCTTATTGAATTAATAGATCTGTAGCAAAAAAACAAACAACTTATTTAAAATAATACTATTTTATTCTAAAACCTTACACACAGTTATTGGGATACTAATTTACCTCAAAGCCATCTTTAGTATCTAATCACTATCTTTTCATTTAGGAAATATCCAAGTCATATCTTAGTGATAAAAAAAGTCTTAAATGAAAAAGAATTTTTACAGTTTCTGGTATCTGTTCATAGGAGTAATTTTGTTTTTTGTTCATGATGGATATGGACAAAGCAGAATATTTACCTATACAGATGAGACTACATTGCAGCCTTTGTGGGATGGGCTATCAATATTGGAAGATCCTTCCGGAAAGGTTTCTGCCAAGGAAATTCTATCATATCCAGATCAGAAATTTACCCATACTACCGGTTCAGTTCCTAACCTTGGAGTATCACATTCTACGTTCTGGATCAAGTTTCAACTAACAAATCAGACAGAACGGGATCAGTTGGTGATAAAACTGGCACAACCTACTATAGAGGATGTTACTTTTTATTCTATCCTTTCAGATAATAAAATGTCTGTTGAAGAGACTGGAATCTTATATCCTATCCGCAATCGCCTGATTAAGAATCAACATTTTCTTTTTAATGTAGAAATTCCCAAAGGGAAAACCGGTACTTTTTTGCTGTCGATAAAATCCACTGGCCAACTGGAAGTTCCTTTATGGGTAGGATCGACACAGGCTGTTTCTGATGTAAGCAGTAAGGAAGATATATACATAAGTCTATATGTAGGTTTGCTTCTGGCTATGTTCTTTTACAATGGTTTTTTATTTCTGGCCATTCGGGGACGCAGTTATTTACTTTATATTTTGAATATTTTTGTCGTAGGTCTTACACAAGCAACATTTCAAGGCTATACGTATCGGTTTCTGTGGTCTGATCTTCCATGGATCTCTACTCATGCCATTGTGATTTTGAGTGCCTTAGCTGGAATTATAGGGACTGTTTTTGGATCTCATTTTTTGAGAGCATCTAAATTTACACCAAATCTGAACAAAGGATTCATAATACCAATTGCTGTATACATACTAATTATTGTTCTGTCTGCATTTGACTTTCAGATTGAAAGCTATCTCCTTCTTCAGTTCAATGCATTTGCCGCAGCCAGTTATATTCTATTTGTTGCCTATCGTATATACCATAAAAAAAGCCGTACAGCAGGTTTCTTTTTGCTTGCCTGGTCTATATTCCTGATTGGAGTATGCATCTTTGTATTAAAAGATTTTGGAGTGATTCCGTTTAATAATTTTACCAATAACATCATGCTTATTGGATCTGCAGTTGAAATGATTCTTCTATCATTTGCTCTCGCTGACCGGATAAATAAGTTGAAGAAAGAAAAGGAAAGATCTCAGAAGAAGATGATGGAGGTCTTACTAACCAATGAAAAGCTTATTCAGGAAGAGAATTTAAGACTGGAAGCAAAAGTGCGTGAACGAACTCAGGAACTCGAAGAATCTACCGAAGAGTTACAGGCTACTTTAACCAACTTAAGAAATACCCAGGCTCAATTATTCCAATCTGAAAAGATGGCTTCTTTGGGTCAACTAACTGCAGGAATTGCCCACGAAATTAATAATCCGATCAACTTTGTAAGTGCCAGTGTAAAACCCCTGCGACGTGATGTTGGTTATCTGTGGATGTTGTTGGATAAATATGAGAGTTCACTGAAATCTATGGAGAACGAACTAGAAAAGATGGAAATAGAGGCAATGAAAAAACGGCTGGATGTAGATTATTTGAGAGAAGAGATAGAATTATTATTAAAAGGTGTAGAAGAAGGTGCTTCCCGTACTGCGTCTATTGTTCTTGGCTTGCGTAATTTTTCCCGTCTGGATGATGAAGATCGTCGTTATGTAAATATCCATGAAGGACTAGATGCTACTCTTCTACTTTTGAGCCATTCATTGAAAGAAAATATTCATGTACAAAAAGACTATACAGATCTTCCTGAAATTGAGTGTTATCCAGGCAAGTTAAACCAAGTGTTCATGAATGTGTTGACTAATGCTGTTCAGGCTATTAAAGCGCTTAATAGTGTTACCAAAATGGGAGTGTTAACAATAAAAACATGGAAAAAAGATAACATGGTTTGTATTAGTATTGCAGATAATGGCGTTGGTATGTCTGAGAGTGTAATGAATAAGATATTTGAACCATTTTTTTCGACAAAAGGCGTTGGAGAAGGAACCGGACTGGGATTGTCTATAGCTTTTGGCATTATTGAGGCGCACAAAGGAACTATTGAGGTTAAGTCTACAGAGGGAATCGGAACGGAATTTATTGTTTGTATTCCTGTCACAATAGCTCAGGAACTAGCAATAGTTGCCTGATGAAGAATAAAAACTAATTTTGCTTTTTATTGATAGAATATCACAGCTTCTTTCTTATAAAATTCAACAAACACCTTAACTACTTTTAGAATTCACCTGGTAAAATGGATAAAGAAAAAATCCGGATACTATATGTTGATGATGAATTGAATAACCTGAATATGTTCAGAGCGAGCTTTCGTCTGGATTATGATATTGTTACTTCTCTTTCAGGCAAAGACGCACTGGAACAAACCAGAAAGTCTTCATTTCATGTAGTGATTGCAGATCAACGAATGCCGGAGATGAGTGGTGTCGAATTTTTTGAGAAACTATTGGAAGACGACCCTGAGCCTGTACGGATACTTCTCACTGGTTATACAAACATAGAATCAGTTATTGACGCCATTAATAGGGGACAGGTATTCCGGTATATTAAAAAACCCTGGGAAGAAGATGATCTTCGGTTAACCATTGAGAACGCATACGAAATATACTATACACGACAGGCACTTAAACGGAAAAATGAAGAATTAGCCAAAATGAATGCTGATCTGATGCGGGCTAATGAAGAACTGAATCGGTTTGTGTATAGTGCTTCCCATGATCTTAAGGCTCCATTAGCTTCTATTATGGGTATTGTGCAGGTGGCACGTATGGAAGGTGAAGAACATGAAGCTGCCCATTATCTCTCTCTTATCGAACGGAGTGTAAAGCAACTGGAAACATTCATTCAGAACATCATTGATTATTATAAAAATATCCGATATCAGGAGAATTTGGTAGAAATAAACTTTGACAGCCTGATTCAGGAAACAATAGATTCATTTCAGTATTATCAGAATATCTCAGAGATTGATTTTGATATTTCAGTACAACAATCAACTACCTTTATCAATGATGATTTTCGTATGAGGGTCATCTTTAATAATCTGGTATCCAATGCGATAAAGTACCAGAAAAAGAAAGCTGCTGATAAGAAAATCAATATTCATGTCAGAACTGCAGATGGGATCGCCGTAATTCATATTCGGGATAATGGGATTGGTATACCAGATGAATACATAAAAGATATTTACAAAATGTTTTTCCGGGCAACGGAAGTAAGTGCAGGTTCAGGTATGGGATTATATATTGTAAAAGAAGCCATTGAGAAAATGCATGGGCAAATCAGTGTGGCATCAAAAGAAGGTGAAGGAACTGCATTTACGGTAGTACTTCCCAATAGAAATTAAATCTAAAAAAGCTTTTTTGAGATATTATTTTACAGAAACAGCATATTCTGTATTTTGGGTGATGTAAAGACTTACATCACCTTTTTATTTATTTCCTTGAAAAACCGAATTTCAGATTTTCCAACCGTTTATCTTCTGGTTTGTATCATTATTCTGTCTGCAGGATGTCGTTCGCAACAGATAGGCCGTACTTTTCGTCAATCAGATGTATTCAATAAGCATTTCACTGGCTTTATGTTATATAATCCTGAAAAGCAGAAGGTCGTCTATGAACAGAATAGTGACAAATATTTTACTCCTGCATCTAATACCAAATTATTTACATTTTATACCTCTCTGAAGATACTGGGTGACTCAATTCCTGGTTTGAAGTATGGAGTAAGTCATGATTCTTTATTTTTCTGGGGAACGGGAGATCCATCTTTACTTCATCCGGATCTGATTACATTACCAGGAAGAACTAAACAAAGTCGTGTATATGAATTCTTACGGAGTCGATCTGAAAAACTGTTTTATGTAACAACTCCGGTTAAAGTTACAGGTTTTGGTCCTGGTTGGGGGTGGGATGATTACAATGATTATTATTCTGCTGAAAGAGCCCCTCTGCCTATATACGGTAATATTGTGCGATTAAAGGCTACATCTGTTTCGGCCTGGTCTGCACAGCCTGCTTTTTTTAAAAGCTACTTTGTAGAGAAATCTTTATTACAGAGATTATTGCCTCCTTCAAGCTACGTTTTTCAGCGAGATCCGGTGAGCAACCTGTTTACATTTGATCCTTCTCTGTTTCAAAAGGAAATTGTACATGATATGCCTTTCCGCTATTCGGAACAACTCCTTACAGAAATACTATCTGACACACTACATAAGGCTGTAAACTTAATAAATCGCAAACCAGTTAAAGCAGGACAAACCTTATACAGTGTACGTGCAGATTCTTTGTATAAGAAACTTATGCAGGAGAGTGATAACTTTATTGCTGAGCAACTATTATTGATTTGTGCCTCTCAGTTTTCAGATACCCTATCTTCAGACAGTATTATTGCTTATTCGACACATAAGCTTCTGAATGATTTGCCAGATGCTCCTGTATGGGTAGATGGTTCGGGACTTTCTCGTTACAATTTGTTTACTCCCCGATCTATTGTGCGATTGTTGCAGAAAATCCAGGCTACCATACCTCAGGATCGCCTTTTTAGTATTCTACCTGCCGGAGGACAATCAGGTACAATCAAAAACTTTTATAAAGGTGATACTCCTTATGTGTTTGCCAAAACAGGTAGTCTAGGTAATGTACATTGTTTGAGTGGTTATATTGTAACTAAGAAACGTAAGGTGCTTTTATTCAGTTTTATGCATAATAACTATACAGGATCTTCTATCCCCATCAAAGAAGAAATGGAAAAAGTACTCAAGCTGGCACGGGATAAGTATTGATATTTTATTGTTTGTAATATGTTTCAACCTTATGAGGAAATACTGAAACGCAAGCCTGATTTTAGAGTCACCTATCAATTTTATAGCCCGGAAGAAGGTGGAAGATTACATTTGCCTATACAGGGACTACGTTTTAACTTCTGGTATGAAAGCGAGTTGCATACTGAACCTAGCATCTTTATGATCTGGCCTGAATTTGAGGATCGTAATCAGAAGGTGATTTTAGAAGGTGAGGTATACAAGGAAGGCATAGCCCGTATGTGGATCATTAATCCAATAACTATAGCTTACCATAAAGAACGATTACAGGTAGGCAGTCAGGGTTATTTTATGGAAGGTAGACGTCGAGTAGCTGAGTGTGATGTTATTGAACTTATAGGGTTAAAAGAATAAAACTGGAATTCATTACCATGAATGTATTTCTTACGGCTGAATGGAAGCACCTGATTAATCTGACCTATGAGGTTGAGCCATCTTTACTGGAAGAGTATCTACCAAAAGGTATAGAGGTAGATACTGCTTTAAATGGAAAAGCACACGTAAGTCTGGTTGCCTTTGATTTTTTGAATACACGAGTCAAAGGAATATCTATTCCGTTTCATGTAAACTTTCCTGAAATCAATCTTCGTTTTTATGTACGATATAAAGGCCAGGTAGGAGTTGTATTTATTCGGGAGTTTGTGCCAAAATATTGTATCGCATTGGTTGCGAACCGAATATACAATGAACCCTATCTTGCTACATCTATGACTTCATCTTTACAAATAACTAATGATGAGGTGACGTCCCATCATCAATTTAAGTATAAAGGACAAATATTTGATATTCAAACAACGGGAACCAACTCACTTTTTACACCAGAAGAGACAACAACGGAAAATTACTTTAAAGAACATACCTGGGGATTTGGTACGGCTCATTCCGGAAAAACTAAGTGTTATAAGGTAGAACACCCGGTTTGGCGTATTTATCCCTTTAAAAACTTTGAATTAAGAATAGAATTTGGAAAGCTTTATGGAAAAAAATGGGAGTTTCTTGGGCACACTCAACCAACTTATAAAGTATTTGCAGAAGGATCTGCTGTGAAGGTATTCGGTGCTCTTACACTGACTGAGTTTGATAAGCTATACTCTCAGTCAGTGTAGCTGAGAATTATTTTTGAAGAACTTGACAGATCTCAACAAAGGATTTTACCATCGCTCTTGTTTCTGCTGGTTTTTCAAACATACCCATATGAGCAGTATCGGAAAGTGCCTGGACAATAGAGTGATTTGGAAGATAAAATTGCTCCCTGGCTGATTCAAAGACAATCGCATTGTCATTTTTACCAGCAATAAATAATACAGGATAGTTAGAATTACGCAACACATGAGTCCGGTCTGGCCGATCTCTCATTGCCAGGGTGGCGGCAATAGCTGTTGGAGCAGGTGTATGGCTGGTTAGTTTGTAGACAGCTGTAATTGTTTCCTGTAATTCTGTCTGTCTTTCCTTATAAAATAATCCGGGAATAAAGTTTTCAAGAAATTCCGGCATCCCATTCTGTTTGATTGCTTCGGCTGTTTTGTTACGTCCCTGTTTCCTTTCTTCTGTATCCGGATAGGCAGTTGAATGAAACAAACCCAGACCAGCTATAGATTCCGGATACTTTTCTGCCAATGCAAGGGCAACATATCCTCCCAGCGAATGGGCAATAATAGTGCTTTTGGGTATAGATAACACTTGTAATAACAGATGGACTTCCTCTGCCATAGCATCAATGCTGTAATAGTTTGTATTGGATGTACTTTTTCCAAAACCAGGCATGTCAACTACAATGCTCTGAAAGCTAGTTTCAAGTGGAGCCAGAAATTCCTGCCAGATTTCCTTGCTTTCGCAGAATCCATGCAGAAATACTACAGGTGCTCCCTGACCGTGAATAGAATAACTGAGGCTTGCCATAGAGATAGAAAAATGATGTATAAACAAAAACTCCTACAGTGAATCTGTAGGAGTATATTATATAAAAATAGTATTCCAGCAAAGTATGATCAGATTTTTAATTCAAGCGCAATCATAGATCTTACAGTTTTGGCTATACCTTCCGGATCAAAGCCACATTCCCGATGGAGTTCTATCTGTTCTCCATGTTCTACTACTCTATCAGGTATACCTAGACGTTTCAATTGAGCATGATAATCATGATCTGACATAAACTCTAATACCGCACTACCAAATCCTCCCATCAGGCAACCATCTTCTACTGTAATTACCTTGCTATAGTTTGAGAAAATCTCATGTAACATTGCCTCATCCAATGGTTTAGCAAAACGCATGTCATAATGGGCGGGTTTAATTCCTTCCTCTGCCAGTAACTCAGTGACTTTGGCTATATAATTTCCAATGTGCCCGATCGTTATTATTGCAACTTCCTCTCCATCCTGTATTTTACGACCCTTCCCAATTTCCATTTTCTCAAAAGGAGTTTTCCAGTCAGCCATAACACCTTCACCTCTTGGATAACGGATTGTTATAGACGACTTATGGTTTTTGAAGTCAGGAAGTTGTACTGTGTACATAATGTTACGTAACTCCTGTTCATTCATAGGAGAAAATACAATCATGTTCGGAATACAACGCATATAAGCAATATCGTATGCTCCATGATGCGTAGGGCCATCAGCACCTGCAAATCCTGCACGATCAAGGCAAAAGATAACAGGAAGCTCCTGAATGGCTGCATCATGGATGACCTGATCGTATGCCCGCTGCATAAAGGAAGAATAAATATTGCAGAAAGGTATCAGGCCTTGAGTAGCTAAACCAGCAGAAAAAGTTACTGCATGTTGTTCGGCAATACCCACATCAATCGCACGATGAGGCATTGCCTTCATCATAATATTCAGAGATGATCCAGAAGGCATGGCAGGTGTAATACCATAGATCTTATCATTCTGTTCTGCCAGTTCCAGTATAGTATTGCCAAATACATCCTGGTATTTGGGTGGTTGCGGTTTATCGTATACTTTCTTACGGATCTCCCCTGTTACCTTGTCAAACAGACCGGGTGCATGCCATTTAGTTTGTTCTTTCTCAGCAGGAGCATATCCTTTCCCTTTTATAGTAACACAGTGAAGTATCTTAGGGCCAGGTATATCCCGCAAGTCCTGCATCACACTTACCAGATGATCTATATCATGTCCATCAATAGGACCGAAATAACGTAGATTCAGTGATTCGAAAAGATTACTTTGTTGTAATAAGGCTGCTTTGATCGCGTTTTCAATCTTGGAAACAATTTCCTGGGCATTCTTACCAAACTTGCTGATCTTGCCTAAGGTATTCCAGACTTCATCTTTCGCTTTATTGTATAGACGGGAAGTTGTAATATCTGTCAGATAATCTTTGAGTGCTCCTACATTGGGATCAATAGCCATGCAGTTGTCATTGAGCACAATTAGAAGATTGGTATCGGATACACCGGCATGATTCATCGCCTCAAAAGCCATTCCTGCTGTCATAGAGCCATCTCCAATGATAGCGACATGCTGTCGATCTTTCTCATTTTTATAAGCAGATGCTACGGCCATTCCCAATGCAGCGGATATAGAAGTAGATGAGTGACCTACACCAAAGGTATCATAGGGACTTTCTTTACGTTTTGGGAAACCGGATATTCCACCATACATTCGGTTTGTATGAAATACCTTGCGCCTGCCAGTTAATATCTTATGTCCATATGCCTGATGTCCTACATCCCATACCAACTGATCATAAGGCGTATTAAAAACATAGTGAAGAGCCACTGTCAGTTCGACTACTCCGAGACTGGCTCCGAAATGTCCACCGTAAACAGAAACTGTATCGATAATGTATTGACGTAATTCAGTACACACCTGATAAAGTTCAGAAGGATCTAATTTGCGCAAATCATCCGGTGTTTCGATTTGTGCTAGTAGTTTACCGGGTTGTATTAACATTTCAGAAAGAAGGATAAATGTTGTTGATGATCGGCCAAGCGTAGAACAATAAATCTTTTACAAAACAATAACCTCTTTAGTAATAACTGGTAAAGGTAAGTAAATGTTTCAGAACGATAAAAGATTTACAAATAACCCAAATAAATTCTTCGTTAAAGAGTATAAATTCTTCGATGAAGTAATTGAATGCCAATACTTAGGAACTTCAATGCCTATATAAATAAAATCGTCGTCTATTCTAAACCATAAAATTGAGCAGCTGTACCACCTAATATCTGGTTTTGTTCCTGTTGTGAAAGTGCCTGAATATAGTCTACAACAAGCTGTGTTGTTTTTTCATATGGAGATGCTACCAAACATACTGGCCAGTCAGAGCCTATCATCAGACGCTGTGGGGTAAATGCCTCAAGTACTGTATCAAGATACTTACGAAAATCCTGAGGAGTCCAGATTTGCCAGTTGGCTTCGGTTACCATACCAGAGAGTTTACAATAAACATTGGAATGAGAACCTAACTGTAGGATGTTGTTGCGCCAGCTATCAAAGCCTTGTCCGTTTTTGATATCGGGTTTGGCAATATGGTCAAGTACCATAGGTTGATCGGGAAACTTCTCAACAAATCGGATCGCCATAGGCAATTGATGATGATAGATCAGGATATCATAGGTGAGATTATGTTGTGCTAGTTGCTGGATTCCATTCATGAAAGCTGGGCGCAGCATAAATTCAGGGTCACTTTCTCCCTGCACAACATGTCTGACACCTACAAACTTAGATTGGGAAGCGAATTCAGAAAGTGAGTCTGATACAGTATCAGACTGAAGGTCTACCCAACCAACTACTCCTTTGATGAAATTGTATTCTTCTGCCAGGCCCAGTAAAAAATAATTTTCGTCCAGAGTCTGTGAAGCTTGTACAGCTATACAGCCATCAAACTGCATTTTCTGTAATTCAGGTTGCAAGTCTTCTGGCATGAAGTTGCGTCGGATGGTGGCCATATCATCACTGATCCAGCCAAATTCTTCAGGAGTATATAACCAGAAATGCTGATGTGCGTCAATTTTCATGATATAACTATTGGGAGTGTATTGATCATACAACTCCCAATAATACATAAATTATTGATTCTTGTATATTACTCCTTCTTTCATTACGAAGGTTACGTTTTGTAATGTCTTAATATTCTGAAGAGGATTCTCATTGGTAGCCACAATGTCTGCAAATTTACCAGATTCCAGAGAGCCAAGCTGATCTTTCATGCCCAGAATTTCAGCAGGAATAATGGTAGCACATTTAATGGCCTGCATAGCGGGCATTCCTGCTTCTACCATATATTCAAATTCTTTCGCATTTTTACCATGCAGAAATACACCTGCATCTGTACCAAAGGCAATTTTTACACCGGCTTTATAAGCTTTGGCAAAGGTTGCCTGAATCTGTTTGCCTGTTTCTATAGCTTTGGGTATAACCAGTGGATGATAATATCCTGGAACCTTAGCTGAGTCAGCTACAGTTTTTCCAGCAATAATAGTAGGTACGTAATAGGTTCCATACTTTTTGAATAGTTCAATGGTTTCATCATCCATAAACGTACCATGTTCTATGGTAGTAATACCCGCTTTGATGGCTCTCTTCATGCCTTCGGCTCCATGGGCGTGAGCTGCTACATGAAAGCCATAATCTTTGGCAGTTTTTACGATAGCATCTAGTTCGTCTTCCATGAATTGGGGTGCTTTCCCACTTTTGGCAATACTTAATACACCGCCAGTTGCAGTGATTTTGATACAATCTACTCCGTCTTTGTATCGTTGGCGAATGGCCTGACGGGCTGCATCCGGGCTATCTACTACACCATCACTGGTAGCTGCCGGAAACTGAATATCAGATCTCCATCCATTGGTAGGATCACCATGTCCACCTGTAGTAGCAATGGTTTTGCCAGACGTAAAGATGCGAGGCCCTACTACCAAGCCTTTGTTGATGGCATTACGCAAAGAAATATTTACACCACTACCACCCAGATCGCGAACAGTAGTAAAACCTGCCATTAGGGTTGTCATCGCATGCTTCTGTGCTTCAAAAGCTATATCCGCCTGGCCATAACTCATGCGTTTGAGATATTGATCTTTGCTGGTTTCGCTTTCCAGGTGCACATGCATATCTGTAAAGCCAGGCATAACGGTTTTATTTTTCAGATCCACTACTTTTTCATCCGATGCAGGATTCGTATATCCTTTGTCGATACGAATGATTTTTTTGCCCTCAACTACAAGAGTCATTTGAGTTTGTGTATCATTTCGGACACCATCTATAAGAGTGCCACAATGGAGCAGTGTTTTTTGGGCAAAGGCACATGTGGCCCATGCAAAAAGGGCTGCAGAGTAAAGAATTTTCTTCATACGTAAGAAAGGTAATTGGTTTGTTTGGTAAAGGTATGTGCTTCAATCAGCTGGTTAAAAAATATAATCTCTTTGTTATTAGCTGGTGTGATCCACGACAATCTTCCACTTGCCATTGACTTTACGCCACAGTAATGTAAAGTGACCATTAGCATCACCTACCTGAGGACGGGTCAGAAAAAATTTGCCAATAACAAAGGCAGCATCTTTACTTAGTATATCAACTTTTAAAATTTCAAAGCGTAGTGTTCCTCGAGCTGCGGCATCAGGATAACTTTTCTGATAACGCTCCAGGGTTGGTTTCCATCCATAGACAATGCCCTTACTTCCAATAAACTGGAGAGAATCAGATTGTAAGTAGCCATCCATAAACTTAATCAGATCTCCCGTATTCCAAGCCTTCACCTGTTCGTCCATGGCCTTGAGTATAGACTGTGAATCAGTATTTTTTTGTGCGGATGCAGTAAAGCAAAAAAATATACAGGAAATAATTGATAAGTAGATAAACTTCATAGATAAGAAAGTTGAAGTGGTATAAACCTAAAGTTGACTTTCTCAATTACGTGAAAAGCAGACTTTTTGTCAATAATTCGCTGGTCTATTTAAAATACAATCTAAATAATCTATTTATTGGAGGATAATAGAGGAGAAAAATTAAGTCTCTTATTAAAATAATGATATGACTTGTTAAGATCTTCTCTGATAAAATACATAGTATTGCTGTTACGATAATCGTTTCTCTACTTCAAGATTCTTTTCAGATTTAGTTAAAAAGAGTACGATTTGTTTATCCTAAAAAAAGATTATTTCTTACTTACTAATAACTCTGTTAGTTTCAGCACTTTGGTTACCTGGAAAATAGACAGAGGATTTATAGAGAACTTAAACACTATTTCTGGTTTATGGATAGATTTTCATCAGAGTCTCTTTTAGACAAGCGTGAATTTGTACGTCAGGTTATCACTCCTACTACCTGGGGAAAAAGACTGGCTAACTATATCATCGATTTTATTCTAAGCTATATTATAGCAGTGATTGTTATGATTATAATTGGGGTGATTTGGGGTGCACTAATAGATGAAGATATTATTTCAAACATAGATGAGATAAATAGTTTGGTTGATAGACTGATTACATTTTTTTTTCAGATTACCTGCTATTATATTCCTTTGGAGTACTTTTCTGGGAAGACAATAGGAAAAATGATTACACGAACCAAAGTAGTGACAGAAGAAGGTGAGAAACCTGACTTTGGAACTATCGTTGGCCGTAGTTGTGTCCGAATTATTTCTATTGAAGTTTTCTCTTTTATTAGTGAAACACCAATTGGCTGGCATGATAAAGCATCAGGTACAATGGTGGTAGATGACATACCATTGTATAATCTAGATAGTTTTGAATCGAAAACTGCCAACTTTTATGAAGAAGAAAAATACTGACAATAAATATAAAGAAAAGCCCCTCTATATCAACTATAGAGGGGCTTTTCTTTAGTGTAGGTGAGATAGCCTATTTTATTGACCAGCATCCCATGCCTTTTGTCTTTGTTTTTCTACTCTTGCTGAAACACTGATACTGATTTCATACAGGAAGAATAGAGGCAATGCAACCAGAATCTGGCTAATCATATCAGGGGAAGGTGTGATAATCGCAGCAATAACCAGAATTACAACATATGCATGACGGCGATATTCCTTCATAAGAGATGGAGTAACTACACCTGCTTTGGATAAAAAGAAGATTACCATCGGTAACTCAAACATTGCTCCACAAGCTATCGTAAGTGTAGCTAGTATGGAGAAGTAAGAGCCAATATCAAATTCGTTGGAAATACTTTCGTCAAGTTTAAAGTTAGCCAGGAAGTTGATTGTCAATGGTGAGATGATATAATAGCCAAATAGAACACCACTTAAAAACAAGAGTGTAACATAAAAAACAGCACCTCTGGCCGCTCTTCTTTCTTCCGGTCTCAGACCTGGTTTAATAAAACGCCAGACTTCCCAGAAAGCATACGGAAAAGCGCCGATTAAACCGGCTAATGCTGCAGTAGTAATATAAGTCATGAACTGTCCGCCTACCTGTCTGCTTTGTAAAATAAAATCCAATTTATTTACACAAAGATCTGTCATATTCACTACCTCTGATAACTTGCAAAGCATACGATATGTCCAAAAATCTGTTCGGCTGGGACCTAACAAAACTTCGTGGAATATAAAATGATGAAAGTATAGTGCTGCAATAGCAAAAATGAAGATAGATGCAACAGAGCGGATGATGTGCCAGCGCAGCTCTTCCAGATGGTCAATAAATGACATCTCTCTTTCGCCTGGATTTGACTCTTCTTCGTCATTATCGTAGTAGGATGTCTGAGATTGTGTGTTCTCTTCCCAACTGTTCTCGTATGTCGGCTTCACAGATAAGATAATTTGTTAAGTAACAGAGTTTATATTTTATATGGTACTACTTCATTTCTGCACAAAGATTTACGCCAGAAAAGTACCAAGGCTTTGCAAAAATACTCAAATTGCAACATTTTATTGACAACAATTCTTGAAATCTGAGAACTTCAGATAGAAAACGAAAATCGGGTGTTTTAGTATGAGTCCCAATCCATCATTTTTGACAGAAATTCTGCTTGAAGAATATACCTATCATTTACCTGAAGAGCATATTGCCGTTTTTCCAGTTGAGCCAAGAGATCACTCCCGTTTACTGGTTTATAACAAAGGTAATATTACACATACGAATTTTTACAAAGTAACGGATTTTTTGCCTGAAGGTACACTATTAGTTTTTAATGATACCAAAGTAATTCCTGCCCGTTTATATTTTAGGCGGGAAACAGGGGCTTTGATTGAAATTTTTCTGTTACAGCCTCAAAACCACAGCCAGACAGCTCATGAAGCTATGAGACAAACAGGTAGTTGTACCTGGCAATGCATGATTGGAAATAAAAAACGATGGAAAGAAGGAGAGTCTCTCAAGATGTTACTAGCTATTTCTGTTACAGAATCAATAGCTGTTGAAGCTGTATTGACAGATGTTGCTCAGAATCTGGTTCGTTTTTCCTGGTCACCTGCTAACTTGCCTTTTTCAGACGTGCTGGCAAAGTTGGGAGAGATTCCATTACCACCTTACCTTAACCGTAAAGCAAGTAAAAAAGATGAAGAGACGTATCAAACTGTTTATTCCCGAAACGAAGGAGCAGTAGCGGCACCAACTGCTGGTTTACATTTTACAGATGTTGTTTTTGCAGAGTTGAAAGCAAAAGGTATAGAAACAGAGTTTATTACATTACATGTAGGGGCAGGTACATTTCAGCCTATCAAAGAAAAAAATGTATGGCAGCATCCCATGCATATTGAACAGATTGTTTTTACCAAAAGTAGCCTGGAGAATCTACTTCAGAAGCCAGAGTCGATTTTTGTAGTTGGTACTACCTCTATGCGAAGTATAGAGAGTCTATACTGGTATGGAGTGAAATTGCTCAGAAAGGAAACAACTAATTTCTTCATTGAGAAAGTATATCCCTATCAGGTAGAAGGACAACTGCCAACTATCAGTGAATCTTTTCATGCTATTTATAATTACATGCAGCAACATAACCTGGAAGAGATAGTAGGTGAAACACAGATTCTCATCGTACCAGGTTATCAGTTCAAAGTATGTAAAGGGCTAATCACCAACTATCACCAACCTGGAAGTACTCTTATTCTGCTGGTTGCCGCATTTGTGGGAGAAGACTGGAAACGTATTTATCAGGAGGCATTAAACAATGGATATCGCTTTCTGAGTTATGGCGATTCATCTGTACTTATTCCTGGATAAAAGCGGACAACGTGTGTTCATTATCGGACATATGAAATGAAGGTAATTTTAGTAAATGCCTCTTTCCATAGGAGAAAGGGGCATTTTGTTTTTTGGCAACGCATTTGTTCTACCGAAATAGAAGTAATGTCTGGTAATAACTCATACTGATACATGCAACCATCTTTCTCAAAGGAATCTTCCCATTCACAATGTGCTCCACCTCTCTGGATGGATCGCTTGCTGGAAAGGTTTTGCGCTTCTCATTTATTGGAGGAAGTGCAGGGTGATCTTCATGAACGTTATTGGTTGCGTGTGAGAAAAAAAGGGATACGTTATGCAAACCGACTTTACTTTCAGGAGGTAGTCAGTTATCTGAGGCCTTCTGTTATCCGACGTAAAAAAACACTACAAACTCTGACTACTGATATGCTACAAAACTATCTGACCATCGCCTTTCGTAATCTTTGGCGTCGTAAAGCTTTTACATTTCTAAATGTATTTGGACTTGCCATCGGTATTGCTACTGCCCTGTTGATTATGTTGTATGTACAACATGAATTTAGCTATGATCGGTTTAATGAGAAGGCCGATCAAATAGTCCGGGTTGTATTCAATGCAAATACACATGGAGAACATATCGCAGAGTCCCATGTAATGCCTCCTACTGCGCGTGTACTGAAGTCCGATTATCCGGAAGTGCTGGATGCTACCCGTTTGCGTTCTGGAGGCTCTCCTTTGGTCTCTTACAAGGAGAATACATTTAAGATTAATGGGTTTGCTTTTGCAGACTCTAACTTCTTTCAGGTGTTTACACTGCCTTTTCTGCAAGGAAACCCTAGAACGGCTTTGCTTGAGCCCAATAGTACTGTCATTACCAAAGAATTAGCTAAACGTTATTTTGGAACAGAAGACCCAATAGGCAAGATGTTGGTGTTTAAAGAACTGAATGCTACCTGTAAAATAACAGGAGTAATAGAAACAATCCCTACCAACTCTCACTTTCATTTTGATCTGTTTGTTTCCATGAGCAGTCTGCCTGAGGCTAAGTCAGATTCATGGATGTCATCAGAGTTTTATACCTATCTGGTACTGCCTAAAGGATATGATTATAAGAAACTTGAAAGCAAGCTGAATTATACTGTAGATAAATACATGAGTCCACAGATGCAGGTAGCAATGGGAATGAGTACAAAAGAGTTTCGGCAGAAAGGAAACAGTATAGGTCTGTTCTTACAACCACTGACAGATATTCACCTACATTCTAATTTCTTATATGATCTAAGTCCGGCTGGCAATATTCAGTATATCTATATCTTTAGTGCAATTGCCATCTTCATGGTACTTATTGCCTGTATCAACTTTATGAATCTTTCGACGGCAGGCGCTGCAAACCGAGCCCGAGAAGTAGGTATGCGTAAAGTGCTTGGTTCTGTAAAATCCGAACTGATAGGGCAGTTTCTGTTGGAGTCTATTCTACTCACATTGTTTGCATTAGGTATAGCTATTGGCTTGGTATATCTGGCATTACCTGTGTTTAATCAGCTGGCAGGCAGAGAACTGAGTTTGCAATTTATAGAAACTCCCTGGTTGTTGCCTGGGCTGCTTTTATTTGGCATTCTGGTTGGAACTATTGCAGGTAGTTATCCTGCCTTCTTCTTATCTTCCTTTAAACCCATACAGGTGTTGAAAGGCAAATTATTAACAGATCGGGAAAGTATCGGATTACGTAGCGGTCTGGTTGTTTTTCAGTTCTGTGTCTCGATCTCTTTAATGATAGGAACAACCATTGTCTATCAGCAACTTTCGTACATTCAAAATAAAGCGTTGGGATATGAAAAAGATCAGGTATTGATTATGCGGGAAACCTGGCGACTAGCCAAAAATGAAGATGTCTTTTATCAGAAATTGCTGCAAGACTCACGGGTGAGTAATGCAAGCATTTCTGGGTATGTACCTGCAGGTAACTCTTACAATAATAATTTTTTTGTTACAGGAGAAGACAATCCTAACAAGATGGTAAAAACACTTCGCTATGGAGTAGATTACCGCTATCTGGCAACGATGGGTATGAAAATCGTACAGGGGCGAAACTTCTCAGAACAGTTCGCCACCGACTCTACGGCCATTATTCTGAATGAAACGGCTGCCAGAAGTTTTGGCTGGAACAACCATGCCATTGGACACACCCTTACAAATTCAGATAATGATGGAAAGAAAACTGCTTATCATGTGATTGGGATTGTAAAGGATTTTCATTTCAGATCATTGCATGAACGTATCTCTCCATTGGTCATGGTACTGGGACAGAATCGGGGAACTATGCTTGTGAAGGTAAAAACACAAGATGTGTCAGATTTAGTATCTTCGCTGAAACAACAATGGACAGCCCTTGGAGTCGAAGCACCTTTTGAATACTCCTTTCTGGATACTGATTTTGAGGCAGTGTATCAGGCAGAACAGCAGATTGGACAGATTGTAGGGATATTTTCGGGACTGACCATCTTTGTGGCTTGTCTGGGCTTGTTTGGGTTAGCAATGTTTATGGCCGAACAACGTAAGAAAGAAATCGGTATTCGTAAGGTGGTTGGTGCATCTGTAAGTGATATTGTAACCTTATTTGCCAAAGATTTCTTAAAGCTTGTTGCTTTAGCAAATCTCATAGCCTGGCCATTAGTATATTATGCCATGAGTCTTTGGTTAAACGATTTCGCTTATCACATTAATATAGCCTGGTGGGTGTTTGCATTCTGTGGAATTTCTGCAATTCTGATAGCTCTGTTTACTGTAAGCTCTCAGGCAATTAAAGCAGCACATGTAAATCCTGTGAAGACATTACGGAGTGAGTAAAATAAATGATAATGCGTTGAACTCACGGCAAAACAAAATCTGCCGTGAGTTCAACGCAAACTTTTTATTTAAGGAGCCAACTGCTTTGCCTCAGTCAAAAAATCTCTTGCACTGAATTATGCACAAGGGAAATCTTCCAAAGGGAGTCATTACTGCCTCTTACTTATATTTGAGATGACTAAAGTCTTTAGTCTAATCTAATTTCTATCTTAATCGTTGACGTATTGCTTCATAGATCATTACTCCGGCGGCAACAGAAACATTCAGCGATGAAATCTGGCCAGCCTCTGGAATTTTGACCAATGCGTCTACTTTACGAATCAGTTCATTGGTAATGCCATCTTCTTCTGAGCCCATAATGATAGCAGTAGGGACAGTAAGATCTGATTCATATAATAGTTTCTCCGCTTTCTCTGTACATCCTATCACCTGCAATCCAGACTCCTGCAGGAAAGAAACAGTACGTACCAAACTTTCCTCCCGACAAACCGGAATAAAATTCAGTGCACCTGAGGATGTTTTCACAGCGTCTGCATTGATTTGGGCAGCTCCTTTGGCAGGAATGACGATTGCATGCGCACCCGCACACTCAGCAGTACGAGCTATAGCACCAAAGTTACGAACATCTGTTACCCGATCCAGTATCAAAATCAAAGGCACCAGACCACGTTCATATACATCACTGATTACATTGTGGAGCTTGGCATAGTTTACAGCCGATACAAATGCGATTACACCCTGATGGTTTTTACGGGTAACACGGTCTAAACGCTCTTTAGGCACTCGAGATATTGGAACAGTAAACTCATGTGCAGCCTGTAGTAATTCAGCCAGGTTTCCGGCTGTACTCAGATCCCGTTGTACCAATAATTTATCTATTTCTTTACCAGCCCGGATGGTTTCGATCACAGCCCGAATGCCAAAAACAAGATCTTTGCTCAATGAAAAGAGAATTAGTATGAAAACAAAATAAGCGAAAAAGCAAAGGTAGGCAGTGCGTGGTAGAATAAAAAGTTTGGTAAGCAGAGATATGCTTGAAAATTGTTATAACAACCACTAAGCATATAATAAAGTTCTGCTAAATCTCATTATTCTTACTAAAATAAAATCCATTCTGAACATAGTAGCTTGTTTGATATGAATTGTCTTACCATAGATATGTACTTCATTATTTTTCCATATCTATTGCCTTTATTTTAGTTAAAAACAAGTTGATTATTTATTACAGATAAATCTAAATGTCTATTGCTATCGTATATTAGTAAACTGGAAACTAAACATATCTTTAGTAGGAAGGGCACATTTTTAGAACATATTTTAAGGAAGCACGAAAGTGAATAATAAGGTTGTATAGAACAAAGATATCATTGTACAATAGTCTAATAAACAATAGTATTGTTTTTGTGAGATTCTTTTTTTACGGAATATGCACTAGAATTGCAAAAGTATTATTTACTTTTACATAATTTGGCTATAAATAGCATCATTTTGATCTATCAAACCTTACTTTCTGTGCAAACAACCATTACTAAACTCTCTATTGTTATTCCGGCATATAATGAAGGTAGAACCATTCACTTCATTTTAAATAAGATCAAAGCTGTACAACTGCTCAACAACATTGAAAAAGAAGTTATCATTATTAATGATTGTTCAAAGGACAACACAGAAGAGGCTATTCTGAATTATCAGCGAGAAAATACAGATCTCCCTATTACCTATTTTAAACATGAAGTAAATAAAGGCAAAGGAGCCGCCCTTCATACAGGGATCAGTAAAGCAACCGGCGAATATGTAATTATCCAGGATGCGGATTTAGAGTATGATCCGCGTGAATATAATATTTTGTTACAACCTGTCCTGGAAGGTTTTGCAGATGTAGTATTTGGTTCACGCTTTATGGGCGGTAACCCACACCGTATTTTATTCTTCTGGCATACTATTGGTAATAAGTTTCTGACATTTCTATCCAATATGTTTACCAACCTGAACCTGACTGATATGGAAACATGCTACAAACTCTTTCGTACAGATATGATCCAGGCAATTAAGCTAAAAGAAAATCGGTTTGGTTTTGAACCAGAAGTAACAGCAAAAGTAGCTCGTATCCCTAATGTTCGCATTTACGAAGTAGGTATATCTTATTATGGACGTACTTATGCAGAAGGAAAGAAGATAAACTGGAAAGATGGTTTCCGTGCCATTTATTGTATTTTGAAGTATAATCTGTTTGCCTGATTTTGCTATAAGAGAATCTTATCGAAAGATCAGGTGATACAGACTTACCTTTTCTTATGTGGGAAGGATTAATTTAAAGATTTTACATAAAGTCAGAAAGTCTCAATAATCAATATTTTATGAAAAAAAGTGTACTATTTCTCTTAATGGTCTTGGGGGGGCTGCTCGCAGATTTTTCTGTGTTAGGGCAAGGGCCAACTATTGCTACCCCAGCAAATAATACTAATCTGGACCCTTACGTTCCTTTCAATGTTTCGGGCACAACTAATCGTGCAAATGTTCGTAGAGTAAGAATAAATATAGAAGATCTTGCAGATCTCGGCAATATTTTATATACAAATACAGTAAATTTCGCGACTGGAACAACTGCATCACAGGGATATAGCTTTAATAATATAGATCTTTCATCTATCTGGTATGATGGAGGCAATTTCAGAATTACAATATCCACCAGCCTTACAACAAATGCAGCCTATACTGCAAATACAGTTATTACTGTAAATACAGTAGCACCTGCACAAACCAACCCACTTATAGTTTCACCTACAAATGGTTCTACATATGCTCTGTGCCAGAATTTAACTATTACTGTTAATGGCAATTACACGGGTGCTCGTAGATTGAGTTATATAGTATATCCTACAGCAACACCAGGTAGCCCTCTTGTTGATAGTAATACGGACGGTACAGATGTAACTTTCGCTAACTCTACGGCTGCGAGAACAAATTACAATCTTCCAGCTATACCTCTAGCCTCTCTTTCTCCAAATACTTCCTATACAATAGAAGTATCCACTTTTGATCCTTCTGATACACAGATCGGATCAACAACTACATCGACATTTACTACCGGCCCAACTATTAATAACACACCTGTAATCAGTTCTCCTGCCAATAATGCAACTAATGTTTCTGTAAATCCAACAATCAATGTTGCTGCTTATACAGGTTGTGGTACATTAACGACAGCAACTATTATTGTAGATAAGGGTTCTGTGGCATCTCCGGCAGATTGGACAGGAAGTGATAGCCAGACAATAAGTTACAGTAGCAATAATGGCCCTTTTAGTTGGACTCCTACTACTGCGCTGGACTTTGGTACCAGTTATCAAATACGTGTACAGTTTACAAATGGCTCAGGTACATACACTTCTAGTATCACTACATTTACTACAGTTTCTGTTACGGCTACAATAACTGCTCCTACTACAGGTGCAACCAATTTGTCTGTTTGTGGATTTAATGTAACCGTAGCCGCAGTATCTCCTACACCAACCAATGGCAAAGCCTATAGATTACAATTACGCTATAAGTTAGCATCAGCGGGATCTTATTCTGGTGCTCAAACAAGCTACACTCCAGTTGATGGTTCTACCAGTAACTTTGGTCCTTATACAGTAACAATTCCTGCTAGTGGAAGTTTAGCAGCCAGCACTGCTTATGATGTAGAAGCTCGATACCAAGTTGATTTAGTAGGAGATGGAAGCTGGACTAATTACGGCAATGCAAATACTATTCAAGTAACGACTGGTGCAGCAACATCAACAACACCCGTTATTACATTTCCTGTGGATGGATCTACAGGTGTTACTACCACTCCTACCATCACAGTCAATGCCTATGCCGGTTGTGGAGACTTAACATCTGCGATTATTGAACTGGATACAGAAACAGGATTTACTGTTCCCAATTATCAGGTGCAAGTATATAACAACAATGATGGTCCTTTCAGCTGGGCTCCAACTGAGTTAGAGTATGGTACACTGTATTATGTAAGAGTACGCTTCCTCCAAGGTGCAACAACTGTAGGCACTAAACTGATTAGCTTTACAACTGCTGCTTCAGATAATACTCAACCAGTATTAAACTCTCCAGCAGATAATTCTACACTAGATTTGTGTAGCAATGTTATTTTAAATGTAAATGCAAACAACCCTACAGCTCGTAGCCTTCAGGTAAAATTATATCTTAATGGTGGAGATCCTAACTCTCCAATATTCAATCAGACGTATACATTGGCCAATAGTACAGCTGCTACTACTGCATTTAATGTAACAGTACCAAGAGCTTCATTTGCCAACAATGTTCAATATCTTGTAGAACTTACCGACAGATCTGCAGGTAATAATCTAATATCTTATAATTACTTTACCCTTCTGACTGGAGCGGACAGATCAGGCGCCATACCTAATACACCTGTTATTACTTCACCTGCAGATGGTGCTACCGTAAATAGCTTTACACCTACAATTAGAATTCAGTCTCCTTTTGCGGGATGTACACTAAATTCAGTAACTTATACTATTTTATCAGGTACAAGTGGATCTACAGTTGTAGCAACGCAAACATTTAATAGCCCTACATATAGCTGGACAGTGCCTACATTCTTAACTGCAGGGGCAACTTACAGAGCAAGGGTTACCTATAATACCCAAGATGGTACTTATAGCGATACCAATGTCTTTACTGTTGCTCCATCTCCAGGTATTGAGATAGAAGATCCAGAGTCATTAACCAACCTTGATCCTTGTGGATTCACAGTGACTGTAGCTCGTTACCCGTCTGCCTCTACAATACAGGTGGAATATAAAAAAGCTTCTGATGCTTCTTACAGTGCTCCTTTCTATAGTACTGATTTGGGCACAGCTTACTCTTTTACATTCAATAATACACAGCTTCAGGCAAATCAAAGCTATAACATGCGTTTGACTGCAGGAACTGGTACTGGAGGTAGCTTTGTTGCTAACTCTGCATCTGCAACAGTATTTAACTTTACAACAACAGGTGTAGGTGGAACTCTGACTCCAACTCTAACAGTACCTGCTAATGGTGCTACAGGAGTATCATTAACTCCATCTATTACTTTTGGTACATATGGAGGAAGTTGTGGTGCAATTACCAATTATTCTATCGAAATTGTGCCTGTTGGAGGAAGCGGAGATTGGTCTAGCAGACCTGGTTATTACTATGCTAATTCTGCAACTGCGCCTATTGTTATTCCAAGCGGTACATTGACTTATGGAACAACGTATAAAATTCGAGTTACAACAGAAGTAAGTCTGAATGGAGGAGTAGTAGGATACTACAGTAATTATGATGGAGCAGATTCAGCTCCAGGTATTTACACATTCACAACCGTGAATCCAAGTGAAACCTATCTACAACTTGTTACCAGTACATCTAATGTAGTAGGTGGTGAGACCTATCTGAATAGTTTGAATCAAACTTTGCAGGTACTGGCAGTATCTGGAGCAACTCAGTATGAGATTCAACTGAGTACAGACTCAACATTTGTATCTAATATCCATTATACAGCAACTTCTGCAAGTAATGTTTTTGCCTTCAATCCGAATTCACAACAGTTAATATCAGGAGGAAAGTATTATATACGTGTTAGAATATCTGCACCGTCTGTAGGTCCATGGACAACGGCGGCAAACATTAAACATGTATATAACTCATTGCATCCGACCACAATTTATACACCAACAGGAAATCTGAGCGCCAACTCTACTAAACTTCAAGGCTTCCATATGCAAAATGCAACATCTATGTTCTTTCAAATAGCAACAGATGCAGCATTTACAAACCTTGTTGATGTATCAGGGCCTTATAGTCCAATTTCTTCAGATCCTGCAGGTACAGGCATTGCTTATGAAAGATACTACTATAGAAAGTGGGTGGGAAGTTCGCTTGTTACTATTCCAACAGAAACTGTTAATGATAATTTCCAGGCTTACTCAACGTATGGTGTCTATGACTATGTTCGTTATCTAACTCCTGGAAAGACGTACTATGTTCGTGTGAAAAATGTTCGTACTAATTCAAGCGGAACGTATCTGCAAACAGGTTATTGGGGTGCAACAACAACATTCACAGTTGCTTCATTTACTCGTACAAATACAATCTCAATGGTTGGTTCACTGACAAATATGTCTGTAAAGCCTACCATTTACTTTGCAACATCACCTGCGAACATATTTAACGTAACATCTTATCAGATGCAGATTGCAACAGATGCAGCATTTTCAAATGTAGTTGTTGATCGTATTCCAGCTACTCTACCAATTGTTGACCTTACTCCTGCTCTTAATTACAATACTACTTATTACATAAGAGTACGTTCTCAGGCATCTAATGATCCTGTAGGACCAACTAATTGGTCTGCATGGTCTGCTACGACTACCTTTAAAACAACAACAGCTCCTGCTGGAAGAGTTGCCGCTGCAACTACTAGTTTATCAGGAGATGAAGAAAGTCAGTCTGTAGCTTATCCTAATCCATTTAACAGCACTGTTTCTGTGACATTGAAAGCACAGTATGCAGCAGTGACTGTTAGTCTGGTAGACCAAACGGGTAAAGTAGTAGATCAAACACAGGCTACAGGTGGAAATACGGTAGTGCTGGGTAAGAGATCTTCTCAAGGACTTTATCTGATTCGTATCGCAGATCAGACAGGAGTAAAAGAGACTATTAAGGTAGTGAAACAATACTAGTTCTTTAAAGAACCGAAACTTTTGAAAACGTAGAAGTGTAGTCGTAGTACTATGCTTCTACGTTTTTCTTTTTAACTTTGGCCAGTAAAATCCTGTTTCAGCGAAAATCACACTATTGTGCCAACTGTTTTAGCCATTATACCAGCTCGTCAAGGCTCTAAGTCTATCCCTCATAAAAATATCCGTTCTATTGCAGGCAAGCCTATGCTGGCCTATTCCATAGAACATGCCTTAGCTTCAAAGAAAATAGATCGTGTGATTGTCAGCACTGATAGTGAACTCTACGCTGGCATCGCAAAGCAATTTGGGGCAGAAGTCCCATTCCTGCGGCCCGATACTATCTCTCAGGATCACTCAACTGATCTGGAAGTATTTCAGCATACATTACATTGGTTAAAGGAAAACGAAAATTATATTCCGGATATCTGTGTTCATTTACGGCCTACCCATCCGGTTCGTAACCCTGCAGACATTGATACCATGATTGATATAATCCTGTCTGATAATACCTTGGATTCTGTTCGCTCTGTAGTAGAAAGCCCTGAAACACCTTACAAAATGTGGTTTCAGGATGAGGCAGGTAAACTAAGCCCTGTCATTAAAACAGATATACGGGAAGCCTATAACCAACCCCGGCAGATACTACCTAAAACTTATCTGCAAAATGCCTCCATTGATATTGTACGCACCAGTACATTACTGGAAAAGAATTCCATGACAGGTGATCGTATACAGGGGTATATCATGCAGGAAATCTTTGATATTGATTATGAAAGTCAGCTTAGTGAAGTATCTGCGCGTCTTAACTCTGTAGCTAATGATGTGCCATCTGGCCACACTAAAAAAGTTAAGTCTTTCTGTTTTGATATTGATGGTGTGATTGCTACTCTTACACCTGACAATGATTATACAAAGGCCGACTGTAACCCAATGATGGTTGCTGCCGTAAATGCACTTTATGATGCTGGACACGAGATTATATTATTTACAGCACGTGGTACCAAAACTGGAATCGACTGGTCAGAAACCACCCGTGAGCAGATGAAACGCTGGGGAGTGAGATACCATGATCTTCGATTTGGCAAACCAGCAGCAGAATATTATATAGACGACCGGATGTTATCTTTTGATGATCTCTACAAACTGGTTAAGAAATAAATTAGTAGTTCGTTATACCTTCTATGCCTTTTCATCCATTAACTTCTTTACATGTATATGAATCCTCTTTTTAATGATCTTTTTATATTCGAGATGGCCAATAATCACCAGGGCGATGTTAATCATGGCCTTGCGATTATCCGGGAGATGGGAAAAATTAAACGGAAATACAATATCAATGCAGCTGTAAAGTTTCAATATCGTCAACTGGATACATTTATCCATCCTGATTACCGCAACAATACAGAAGCCAAACATATTAGCCGTTTCCTAAGTACAGAATTGTCTCTGGATGATTACTATACAATGGTAAAAGCTACCCGTGAAGAAGGACTTGTTACCATCTGTACTCCATTTGATGAAGAATCTGTAGACATCATTCTGAAACATGGTATTGAGATTATTAAAGTAGCCAGTGCCAGTGCAGATGACTGGCCTTTGTTGCAGAAAATAGCTAAAGCCGGGAAACCCATTATTGCTTCTACAGGTGGATTACTAATGCCGCAAATAGACAATTTGGTTAGCTTCCTGCGTCATCGTACTGTAGATTTTGCCGTATTGCACTGTGTGGGCATTTATCCAAGCCCAGACGATGTATTGCATCTGAACTTCCTTGAAAAAATAATCCGTCGTTATCCAGATGTAACCATTGGTTATTCAGGCCATGAAGCACCTGACAACACAGATGTAGCTAAAATTGCTATTGCTAAAGGAGCTAAGATTCTGGAACGCCACGTAGGTTTGCCAACAGATACCATCAAACTGAATAACTACTCAATGAATCCTGAACAGGTAGATCAGTGGATTGCAGCTACCTTACAAGCCAAAGTGATCTGTGGAAATAATGAAAAGTCTGTAACACAGGCAGAAATAGATTCATTATTGTCATTAAAGAGGGGTGTCTTCGCTAAGCGAGCCCTAAAAAGTGGACAGGAAATTACTGCAGATGACGTCTTCTTTGCTATGCCATGCCAGCCGGGTCAACTTACTTCAGGAGAATTTGGTCGTTATCGGGCAAAGTGGAAAGCATCAAAAGACTATAAAGTAAATGAAGGGGTATTTGAAACAAACCCTCCGGATTTATATACTCAGATTAGGGGTATTATTCATCAGGCTAAGGGGTTATTTACAGAAGCAGGAGTTGTATTAGGTGATAATTATGAAGTAGAGCTTTCTCATCATTATGGACTGGAAAACTTCGCCACTACAGGTTGTCTGATTGTAAATATCATCAATCGGGAATACTGCAAAAAACTAATTGTTGTTCTGCCAGGCCAGTCACATCCATCTCATAAACACAAAAAGAAAGAAGAAACTTTCCAACTGTTATACGGTGACTTGAAGGCACAGTTAGAAGATCGTCAATATACGCTTAAACCAGGAGATCAGTTGCTGGTAGAACGGGAAACATGGCATTCTTTCAGCTCTGAAAAAGGGGCAATCTTTGAAGAAATTTCGACTACGCATTTCCGTAACGACTCATTCTATGAAGATGAACGCATTGCTGCTTTAGATCCTATGCAACGTAAAACAGTGCTGGAAGAGTTTTAAGAAATACCAAATCTGATTGCTGATCCCTCAATGCTCATAAAGGTATTGAGGGATTTTTTTGTCCATGAATTTTATCTTTGATATCTGATTAAATTTATTGTATTATAGCTTTATACATCTTAGAACAAACAGTTTGATTACAAACAACATGGTCAAACCTCTCACTGTTGAAGAACTCATTCAACTTTCGTTGCAACTTCTTACTGCACCCGGAGACTCCCCTTTGTTTATACAATGGACATTGGCTATAACAAAGGCATCTTCCAAAACCTTGATAGAACTTATGGCTAGATTGCCTATGTCAAATGAGGAGCTTTCGGATCAGGAGTTCGAAAAACTACGAACTCTATATCCAGCCATTCTGGCAGCTATAGAGTCTAGCAATACAGATGATGCCGTATGGGCTATTGAGAAGATTCAGGGACAATTTGAACAACTAAACAAACGTATCAATGTCCTTATAGTTGTCTCGGGGTTGGTTGTGTTCTTATTGATACTCCTGTTGATACTTAAGTAATAAGCCAGTTATCCATTTTCTGAATAACTTCCTTGTGTTTAAGCAATAGCCATGTCAATTCTTGCCTAAACTGATCCGGGTATATTACTTCAAACTCCGGCATTCGACTTCTACATTCGAACTGTTGTTCAAATACTCTGAATGGGAGATACAGATCACCTAAATAAATTTCCTTATCCTTATTTTTAGTACCCTTTACAGAAATATACACTACTGGATGACGCAAAATTACATCCGGATAAAGGTATATCTGAAAGGATACAGAATCTTCACACTCCTGTGAACAATCACCATACACACCATTCTCATAGCTATTTCGTACGACATGATATTGGATAATAGACAAGTCAGGAATGTCTTCTATACTAAGCGGAATATCATCAATATGTATATTCATCGATTATATATAGGTGAAGTATAATGGTCAAATCGTAAACATATTGCTTATTTTACTAAATTGTTCATAAGCAATATGTTACGAACGATCTACTAAAGTACATAAAATGACTAAACATCACACCAATATTTTTCTTATCTAATCGTTCTTAGTAAAAAAGAAAAAGTAGCGACGATACTACTGGCACAGATTTTGGATATATCTATTATATTGAATGTATTATTTAAAGAATATCGCTATGGCAACTCTCATATTAATTGGATGCTTTATTCTTTTTGTGGGTCTCGTAATTCGTAATACAGAACATCATATAGGATAATTGAAACCACAGGCAATGGTATGTATTGCCTGTGGTTTTTTAATTATACAGGAACAGTAAACACACTAAGTAAAATTGCCTGTAATTTTTAGAATGCTATTTTAGGCTATTCATTCTATCCCACTTTTCTATTAACTTTCTTGCCGACAGAAAATACAAAATTCTTAGCAGGGAAAAGGTTACAGACTTAATCAGATAAGTATATAATAAGTACAAACCACTAAATTTCTGCGAGCAATTAATCTCCAGCCAAAAACAGCCTTCTTAAAGTTGTTTATAAATAAAAAAGAACTATTAATCAGGTATAGATCTGTTGGATATACAATCACACAGCAAAATCCTTATTTGTTTCTGATTGGGCTAAAACATATGAAACACACTCAAAAAAGTAGTTGGTTACAGGCAAGAAAATGGATAGTAGCCAGTGTGTTTATATTTTTTTACATCGTAAGTTATGGTCATCACAGGTTATTACATTTCAGACATCTGTCTGTAGCGGATGGACTTTCACAAAGTACCATTAATTGCATTTTACAAGATAGCAAAGGGTATATGTGGTTTGCTACAGATGATGGGTTAGACAAATATGATGGATATAAATTTACTGTTTACCAGAATGATGCAAACGATATTCATAGTATCAGCGGTAATCGGGTAATGAGTATTGTGGAAGATAGAGAGCACAACTTTTGGGTTGCCACAGCTGGAGCTGGAATCAGTAAATTTGTGACAAGTCAGGAGCATTTTGTTCAATACCTCTCAGATAAAAGTAACAAAAACAGTCTAAGTAATAACAATGCAAGCAGTATCCTTGTCGATAAAAAGGGGGTAATATGGATAGGTACTAACGGAGGCGGATTAAACAAATTCAATCCCGTCACTAATACATTTACCAGTTACATTCATCAGCTCAATGTTCCGAACAGTTTAGCAGATAATGAGATAACTTGTCTATTTGAAGACTCGCGAGGCAATATCTGGATAGGTACTGATAATGGAGGACTAGACCTGTTTGACCAGGCCCGAAATCAGTTTATTCACTACCAACATAATGAGGAACAAAAAACAAGTCTTATTCACAATTATGTAAGACGTGTTTTTGAAGATCATACAGGTAAACTATGGATAGGTACAAATGGGGGATTGGACTGCCTGAACGAAAAGAAAAACGGATTCATTCATTACCAGCATGATCTTCTTAATCCTCGCTCCATTGGACACAATGTAATACTTTCACTAAATGAAGATGCTCTGGGTCATCTTTGGATTGGTACAGAAAATGGTGGTATGGATGTATTTGATGGGAAGAAGTTTAATCATTATTTGCCAGACCAACAGGACCCTACCAGCTTGAGTAGTCCATCTGTTTACTCTATCTATAGAGACTCTCACCAGAATATGTGGGTTGGTACATTTGGCGGAGGTATCAACTGGGTTGACAGCTACCAGAAAAAGTTTAACTCTTATCATTACCTCCCTTCATCTCTTTCCGGATTGAGCCATAATATGGTAAATGACTTTTCACAGGATGCAGAAGGGTTGGTATGGGTGGCAACAGATGGGGGAGGAATTAACTGTTTTGACCCTAAAAAAAGAACATTTACCCATTATGTACAAAATCCTAAAAATTCAAATAGCATTCTGGGTAACTTTATGACCTCAGTGCTGGTGGATGACTTTAATAATGTATGGACGGGTGCATGGGAGGGAGGAGTAACCAAAATTAGCGCTGACAGGAAAAAATTTACCCGATATCAGTATACCCCTAATCAACCTGCCAATGCACCTTTTCATTCCAATTATCCCTATTCTATCAAAAAAGATAGAAAAGGTATGATATGGTTTGGTGAATATGGAGGTGGACTTACCCAATATGATCCTAAAAAAAATAGTTTTACCTCTTATCGGCATAATGCAACAGATTCCAATAGTTTGAGTTCTGATTATATCCAGGTTGTATTACCGGATCAGCAGGGTACTATCTGGATAGGAACATTGGGTGATGGACTTACTCGCTTTACCCCCGAAACAAATAAATTCATCAGATATTATCATGATGATAAGGACAAAGAAAGCCTGACAAGTAATGACGTTTACTCTCTTTTTGAAGATAGGAAGGGGATTATCTGGATAGGAAGTAGCGGGGGGTTAAATAAATTTGATCCTCATACCAACAGTTTCAGCAGGTATTCCATTCAGAATGGCTTACCTAGTAATGCAGTTATGGATATCCAGGAGGATACTCGTGGTAATCTATGGATATCTACAAAAAAAGGGCTTTGTAAATTTAATCCTGTCACTAAAGTGCTTCGTGTGTATACACAGGAAGATGGTTTACAAAGCAATGAATTTAATCGTGCATCTCTGCATAGTGCAACGGGCGAATTATATTTTGGGGGAACCAATGGTTTCACTGTCTTTTATCCAGATAGTATTCAGGAGAATCCGGTTATTCCACCTGTATATCTTACCGACTTCCAGATATTTAATAAATCTGTGCAGGTAGGTGGAGTAGATTCTCCTTTACAAAAAATAATTGGCGAAAGTACTTCTGTTACACTGCCTCATGATGCTTCTGTTATTTCATTCGAATTTGTAGCACTCAACTTTACCATTCCACAAAAGAACAAATATGCCTATATGCTGGAAGGTTTTGACAAGGTCTGGAACTATGTAGGGAATAACCGACATGTCACCTATACCAACCTTGATCCGGGTACCTATACTTTTCGTGTAAAAGCATCTAATAATGACGGCATCTGGAATGAAAAAGGGACGTCTGTTCAGCTTATCATCATCCCACCCTGGTGGAAAACCTTCTGGTTCCGCATAGGTCTGATAGGCTGTATTATTTTACTTGTATCCATCTGGTATACAGTCAAAACAAATACTATCCGAAAGCAGAACCGGATATTGGAAAACAGAGTATTGGAACGTACTCATAAGATAGAGCAACAAAAGGAAGAGTTAGCTGAACAAAGAGATATTCTGAGTCAGCAGAAGAACACCATTGAAGAAAAGAACGCTTTGCTGGAAAAATCTCACTTGCTACTGGAACAACTGGTTGAAGAAAGGACAGAAGAGTTGATTAACAAAAACCGAAGGCTGGAACAGTTTGCTTTTATTACCAGTCATAATTTTCGATCTCCGGTTGCCACCTTATTAGGTCTATGTTCGGTATTTAACACAGAAGATCCTGCTGATCCATTTAATACAGTGATTATGGAGAAGACAGGAGAGGTTATTCATAAACTGGATGAGATGATTCAGGATCTAAGTATCTTGCTGGATCATCAGAAAGACGCAGAATCACTGTATGAATGGGTAGAACTAAAGTCTATTCTATATGATACTAAAATCCTTCTGGCAGAAGAAATTCAGAAATCCGGTGTGCGGATTCATGAAAATCTGACTATGTCAAGAGCTTACCTTGTCCCTGCCTATATCCATAACATATTTCTGAACTTGATTGGTAACGCTATCAAATACAGACAAGAAGATGTTCCTCTGGAAATACATGTGTCCAGTTACGAAGATGATACTACTATTATTCTTATATTTCAGGATAATGGCTCCGGTATAGACCTTACAACTAAGAAGAACCAGATATTTAGCCCTTTTAAACGATTCCATACCCATATACCCGGAAAAGGTATTGGTTTATACATGATTAAAACTCAAGTAGAATCTATGCGAGGAAGTATTCAGGTAGAAAGCGAAGTAAACAAAGGTACTACCTTCACTATTCAGTTGCAAAAAAAGGCAGGTATGCCAAAAGAAACAACTTCAGTTAGTGAACAAGCCTAATGATATATTCGATAAGTATGAATTGAAAACCCAGTTATGGAGATTATTTCATTTGTTCACAGATCTTCCAATTTGTTTTGCAATTTTCACAAATTGTTTATCTTTGTACCTGTATGTTGCTGATCTCCAATACATATTGCCTCTTTGCTGCCGGAATATCGGTAGCCTAACACTGGGATAACCCTCTATCCTTGAAGCTTTCATTTGAGAGCCAGTGTAACTATTGCCTTCTATTATTTCTATTCTTTCATTCACCTGAATCAGATGCAAGTAATCGCATTCCCGCAGACTTCTTGTATGGATTCCTTATTTCATTTTTTACAATGTCATTTCTAACTCAATACGGATGGAATCCGTTTTTTGAAAAAAACTATTTAGCACATTTTTTATCTGAGTCTGTTGGCAGGATATGTACAGTATTTGGCCAGAGATATCTGATTATAACCGAGACAGGATACATCGAAGGAGAAGCTGCCGGCTCACTTTTAAATAGCAAAGAAGCCTGGGATTTACCCAAAGTCGGAGATTGGGTTGTATTTATAGCTACAGGCGATATGGGTTATATTGTTGATGTACTTCCACGACAAAATGAACTTTCACGAAAAGCACCTGGCAAACCTATAGAAAAACAGGTTCTTGCTACCAATATTGATCAGGCTTGGATACTTCAGGGACTGGACCGTGACTTTAACTTAATGCGTTTACAAAGGTATCTGTATCAAATATGTTCCTTAGACATTTCACCTCTTGTAATTCTTACCAAATGTGATCTGGTTAGTAATCCGGAATACTACCTTGAGCAAGTAATCCAATTGGGATATACATGTCCGGTTATTCTAACAAGTATTCAAACAGGGCAAGGGCTGGAAGAATTACAAAATCTATATCTGCATGCAGGGAAAACTTATGTTTTATTGGGTTCTTCAGGAGTGGGCAAAAGTTCGCTTTTAAATACACTAATGGGTACAGAAATTCAATTAGCAGGATGTGTTAGTACGTCGAATAACAAAGGAAAGCATACAACTACTACCCGAAATTTAATTTTACTTCCCAATGGCAGTCTAATGCTTGATACTCCTGGTATGCGGGAATTTGGAGTTACTGCGGATCAAGAGAATGCAGTTGGATTGCAGCATCCTCAACTGGAAGAACTGGCTCTTCATTGTCATTTTCATGACTGTACTCATCAGGATGAGCCTGGATGTGCAGTTAGAGAAGCTATTCATACTGGTGAGCTTCCCTTATTGGTATATCAAAGTTATCTGAAACTGACAAAAGAAAGTCAGCGATTTAATCTTAGCGCTGATGAGAGAAGGAGACGAAATAAACTGGCAGGCAGGTTATCCCGAGAAGCCAGTATGCATCGTAAAAAGGGCAAATACTAAGAGTGATTTTTAATGCGATTGCTATTGTCTATTGACAATAGCAATCGCATTATCTGTAGAGGAGATTTGTCATGATTGCCCCTTCAGTTTGTCGTATTTACACCTGCACAAAATCATTTATCAGTAGTATGTTTGTAAAGAAAACAAAAGTGTTTGTAGTGAGAACATTATGTGTATATTTGTCTCGATTTTAGGAACCGGTATTGTTCGTTGACAAACATAAGACAATGCTGAGATCTAAATTTATTATTCCTATACTAAACCATTTAAACAACTAACAACATGGCCACAATCAATCCTTATCTAAATTTCAATGGCAACACGGAAGAAGCCTTCCTTTTCTACAAGTCTGTATTTGGTGGTGAGTTTGTATCATTACAACGCTACAAGGAGGTACCAGAAATGGAGACTGAAGCGAAAACGAATCTTACTGAAGATGACAGGGAAAAAATTATGCATGTCTCTTTACCTATTGGGCCAAATGCTATTCTAATGGGAACAGATGTATTAGAAGCGTATGGACAAACACTTACGGAAGGCAATAATTTTTCTGTTGCGATTGGTACAGATAGTGAAGCAGAAGCTGACAAGCTTTTCAACGGATTATCAGAAGGTGGGACCATCACTATGCCACTACAAAAAACTTTCTGGGGTGGTTATTTTGGTATGTTTAATGATAAGTTTGGTATTCAATGGATGGTAAATTATGACCACAAATAAGATTACTATCAACCAGATTGCTACTACAACTGTGCTAAGCTTTTAAATCGATTTCCTTTGCTTTCGTACAACCTTTTTTGTACGAAAGCTTCTTTCATGTATAAATTCCAATCACAAACCTTAACAGATGTAGCGTATGAAAAAGCTAAAGATTATTTACTGGGTTATTACTGGTATCATGGTAGCGATGTTAGGCCTAGGTTCCATCTTTGATGCCATTTCTGCACCCGAGGCAGTAGCCTATGTTACAAAATTAGGATATCCGGCCTACATTGTCCCTTTTCTGGGAGTTGCCAAACTACTAGGTATTATAGCAATACTGATTCCCGGTTATCCCAGGATTAAAGAATGGGCGTATGCCGGATTGACATTTGATCTACTGGGAGCCTTATATTCTCATATTAGTAATGGGGACCCAGCATCTACCTGGATATTTATATTTATACCGATCTTACTTGTTGCTGGTTCCTATATTTTTTATCATAAGCTTCAGGAAGTAGCAAAAGGTGAAACAGCAACGTATGCTCCTCAACTTTAACCAAACACTACTTTATGGTCGAAGTATTTAAAACCAATATTACAACCACAGAGCATGCAGATTGGCTGATATACCAAATCCATCATCATTTCCCTGATTATAAAGCCAATTTCGACCTGACCGACTGTGATCGGATTTTGCGCATAAAGAATGTATCGGGTTCTATAGAATCCGATTTTTTGATTTCATTTCTGGAACGATTCAGATGCAGAGCAGAGGTACTATCAGATGAAAGTGAATCTGTTCTAAGTGGAATAAATCTCTTACTCAATCAGGTTAGTTAACCTATATATTTTTTGATTGAACCTATACAATAAAGAGCCTAAATTCGGAATAGTGGGTCGCTTTAGGCTCTATTTTTTCTTTATTTCAAACAATAAAATAAATATAACAGAGATCTACTGTACCAGTTGAGCAAATAATCGAAGAAGTGTTTCCTGGGCATTCACACAAAATCCAGGATGTACAGGTGATGTTTGTACTACTGTACTTCGGGTTGCTGTAAGCCATCGAAAGCGGGAAGCTATTGGAAGCAGGCCAATGGGACCTCCTTGCTTGCCTCCTTTACATATCTGAGCAAAGGCAGTAAGTCTCTCTTCCAGTTCTTGTATTTCAACCTGACAGACAAACGCTTTTAATCTCTCTGGATTTATTTCAAACATAGTTTGCAGAAATCCTTCTGCTGAACAATAAACAATAACGCCTACATTAAGAAATTCTTCGCGTTCCACACGAGGTACGACGCGAATTACGGCGTACTCAAATAAGTGCTTCTCTTGCATGTTGTGCTTCCTTGACAAAAATTTCTGATGAGGCAAGTCTTGTTTCTAAAAACTGGATATACATATCACGTTCTTCATCAGCAGAGATAAAAGCTGATCCTCCGGTAAGCCATATATCCGGAACTAACCCAACAATAGAGTGTATTCGTTCCGAAGTTAATATTGACTTAACTTCTGTGTCTATTTTTTCCAGTTTGGAGGCTTTTGGTAATAGTACATGATCTTTTACCTGAGTAAAAGGTTTTCGGCTATGCTCTTCCCAATTCTGGCCAGAATGATGAAAGTATAGAGATGCACCATGATCTATCAGCCACAGTTCTTTATGCCAAATCAACATATTGGTATTACGGGCAGTTCGGTCCACATTGGTAATCAGACAGTCCAGCCACACAATTTTGGAAGCCAGATACGGTTCTACTGTATTGACTACAGGATCAAATGTAATGGCTCCAGAAAGATAATGTACTGCCAGATTTAATCCGGTGTCACTAGCCCGAAGCAGATCCTGAATTTCCTCGTCTGGTTCTGTTCTACTTAAAGCAGGGTCTATAGTAGCATACACAATTTCTGGTATACGCATGCCTAATGCTCTTGCTAGTTCACCTCCAATCAATTCTGCAATAAGTGCCTTTACACCCTGTCCGGCTCCCCGAAATTTAAGTACATACAGAAAGTCATCGTCTGCTTCTACCAAGGCAGGTAATGAGCCTCCTTCCCGTAATGGCGTAACATAACGAGTCACATGGACTGTTCTGAGATGAGATGAAGAATTGTTCAAAGGAATAAAGTTCTGAGTCACACACAATAAATCTCTTTATCAACATACTCATCTACCTGACAAGATATGAGTGCGAAAGTTAGACCAAATTTTTGAGAAGTCAGGAATCAGGAATTAACTTTTGTAGAAACATGGATTTACTGGAGTAGGCACTAGTTTATTGCTAATCATATTTTTCACGATAGACCAGGAGCCAAAAATTATTGATAGGAAATAATCTACTTTGCTTTTCTATTTTGTAATTTACTATCTGTCAACAGACACATAAATCTTTACCTCTTAAAGCGTAATCCATGGAAGCTATTACCTATGACCTCATTTTTGATTCAATAGACATTTCTGTTGTTGAATCAGACTTTTATTCAAATAACAAAATCTATTGTGGTATAGAAAAGACACCGGATGGCGATCACATCTATGTATTCAATCCAGAATATGCTTTTGAAAAGCAACAAATACTCAATGCAGATGCAGGTAGAATCTTACGCTATCTGCATGTACCTGAAAAACACCCTGAGCTATACCAGAAATTCCTACAAACCGGGCATATGTATATCCGGACTGACCATGCCAATATCAGTGTCTTTCTTATTCATAGCCTTCCCAGTGGAGTTATTCATTAACGGAAACTCGCTCCAACAAACTTCAACACTTCGGGCAGAGCTGTACGCCAGTAGATCCATGTATGGGCGCCATCTCTAACCCGAAACTCATGAGGAATGCCTTTGTCAATGAGCAGGGCATGTAGTGCCATGTTCTGTTTTATCAAATGGTCATCATCACCACAATCAATATAGTAACGGATTGACTTAAGTAGCTCAACAGGCGTAGTCTCAATGATTTTTGGAATAGAGTTTTTATACCAATGATCTGTCAGACGATCTTTACCTTTTAGTGTTTGCGGAAAATTTACAGTGAAGCGTCTTGCCCATTCTGAATCGGCCATAGTTACTGCATCTGTATCAGTAAACACAGCACCACTCAAAGGAGCTGCGGCAGCGAACAGGTCAGGATGTTTAGTCGCCAGTAACAAGGTGCCAAAACCACCCATTGATAATCCGGCAATACCTCTGAACCCTTTAGTGGCCCGTATGCGATACGATGTTTCAATATGAGGTATCAACTCACGAATAAAAAAATCTTCATAGTTATTTTTACCATCTGCACTATTCATATACCATGTTTTACCTGCATCAGGCATTACAATAATCATAGCAGGAGCATCCCCATTATTTATAGTCTTATCTGCAATAGACTGTACTTCGCCAGCCTGTATCCAGCCAGTTTCATCATCTCCTAGTCCATGTAAAAGATACAAGACAGGGTAACGGCGATTGCTTTTATCATAATCCGCCGGGAGGTAGATGGAATATTCGACTTCCCTTCCAAGTACAGTACTTTTTAACTTAAGGCTCTCTTTGATAGTTCCTTGTTGAGCATATGTAATAAATGAAGTAAGTATCAGGTATAATGTAAGAAACTTTTGCATGAGATCTCTTTGTAGTAAATGGGTATAGAGTAACAAAGAAATATTTTATTTCTTAACCAGAAAATTATTTTCAGAATGATTCATCCCAAATTTTAGCTAATGACTTATCTGCTCATCAATTATTGGATTTACGATGAGTTTTATCTTTGTGTTTTATTCACGGCAAGAAAAAATTTGCGGTGAATTCCGATCAGATTTTATTTTTGCTGTGAATGATGCGCAAACTAAAAAATGATCGGAATTCTGATCAAAATAAAAAGTGATTGGAGTTATATACAATTTGTTCATAGATCAATGGATCGGCCTTGCGTACTCTGAAAATAGTTTGCCGTGAATTATACGCACAGACAAAATAAAATATGAATAAGACGCAATCTCTCTCAGTTAATCTGTAAGGGGCCTTGATCTATCTGAAGAGAGTTTATATAGAACTCTATACAATCAAGAATGCAGACACCTCACGTTTAAAGTATTTATATATTTTACTGAAAAACAGGTTTTTCAATCACTTCCTGGATACAAACCGGTAAATGATTAAAGAAATCATAGCCTGTTTTCTGCTCCACTTCATCCACTGATACAGCATATGCTTTCCAGCTATTATCCAGATCCTGATTATTAGGAACCCAGATGGCAATAGTCTGAGTAGTTTTGGTCACTCTTTTGACATCATCATCTCCTTTGGGAAGGACAATCAGCACTTTCCAGCAGGCTTCAGGAACTGTTATCTTATCTTTTACTTTGGTAGCAGTACCATTTGATCCTGTACCACCGGAACCGAATGTGCCAGCATAGATATATAGTTCATTGCCTTGTTGCACTAAATCTCTACAATAGCTTTCAAGTGACTCCCAGGTATTACGATTCAGATCAGGTGATTGAGGAACCATATTCGTCATTAAAAAGGTCGCTGAGTTGTCCGCTTGAGTAGCAGTACGGTCAGCACTTGGACACAGATGTCCCCGATCAAATCCGGAACCGCTATAGTCATTTGGTTTAGCAGCATCCCAGCCGGAAGGCAAGCTTGCGTCTGGTTTGAAATCATCCTGGCGGTCTGCACTGCCAATATCTTCACTGCCAAGGTGCCATGCAGCCCAGTTGGATATTAACTGACTACGATTATAGGAAAGAGCATACTGTGTTTTTTCCATCAGGTAATTGTCACCCTGACTTTCGTCTTTTTTTGCACCAGAAGGATTTCCCATTATCAAATGGAGTGACGAGGTAGTAATAGCAGGGTAGTCACAGGATGTCTGAGGAGATACAGGTGTCCGTTTACAGGACCATAGTGTGACAAGACTTATGAACGCTAGTGCATAAGTGGATCGACGAATGTAAAGTTGCATAGTTATAGGTGATTGGTTACTGATAAACGAAGATAAAGTGTTTATTCTATTTTTTTGCCTCTATCCTTTAGGAAGATATGTATATGATTCCAAATATATCTTTACAATTCTGGTAATTTTTAGTAAAATGGCAGTTATACTCACCCAATCAATACGAATGAAACCTACCCTCTTTCTATTTGCTATTTTACTTTTTGTATTGATAGCAACACCAACACTTGCTCAAATAGCAGATACAACTACCCACATAACACAATCTGTACAAGCAGATTCTTTACACACGGCTACAAATGATCTTGGCTATGTTGAAGATGACTTTGCGCCAGGTATTTTCGGTGCTATTATTCTATTAATTGTATTCATATTGGTTTGTATTGGAGCTGGGATTGTACTAACTATTGTAGGACTTGTCGCTGCATTTGCCCTAGTCTCTTTTGGCATTTTGTCTACCTCTATTCTTGTAGGCTTACATCAAAAATCTTTCGCGAAAGGATTTAAGACGCTTCTTGTTATTACATCCACATTGGGAGGATTGGTATGTGGTGGTGTTGGCTTAGGTATACTAAATACTTTCTTATATTGGTGGGATATTGGAACCTCAGTATTTATTGGTTCAATTTGTGGTATGCTGGCAGGCTTTGCATTTGGAATCCTTGCATACTACATTATTCAAAGGTTTGTTATGTTCTTTAAACAAAAATTCAATCTCTCAACAGCGTTAATAGAAGAACATAAGCTATAATATATGCTTTTGTTGGGAAAGATTCTTAGTTGCGCATAGTTGACCGTAACCTGTTTTTTAGAAAAGCCAAGACAATGTGTGTGACTTACAAATAAACTACGTTTTATTTCCATCAGTTTTGCTTTGGATCCCAACTCCGGTCAATTCTTAGTTTGTACATAACTCACCACAAGTTGAGTTTCAACTGGAGTTCTGGTTGCACAGACAATTAACCTGAACTCCAGTTATTTTTTATTTTAACCTAAGTTCTAGTTAACCACAAACTCAAACTGCATGCAGGTAATTATCAAATCTAACCTGTAAGACAGTTGTTTGTTGTGTCGAGCTATTTACCGGTTGATGGCTGAGGATTGTTCAGATTTATTGAACTTCAGGTTAGTGCAAACTTCTAGCTAAGATTTGAAAAGACATATCTATCTCAATTATGTTGATCAATGTATTCTTCCTTGTTGAGAGGGTTAAGCCGCCACTTGTCTGTGAAGCGGGTCCTGATTTAATAGATCAGCCATAGAATTATACAACAAGGGGGCCTCAGACAACATTTCTGTTGGATTCTCAAAGAATGTTTCAACGGCTACCGCAAATAACTCGGCAACATTTGTACCTGCATATTTTCGCAACACAGATTCCTCTCCTGACTGTATCTTCCTATATTCCACCTTAGCCTGTAAAAAAAACTCCTGTACATGTTCTGGTGCCAGGAAGTCTTCACCATATTGACGGTTTTCGAGTAATAGTGCATGTGCCATTTCATGCAAGCCTACATTGAGGGCATCCGTTGGATAAAAATAGCCTTCCACAAAATGTTTCCAGGATAATACGATGATCCCTCCTGCATTTACTTCGCCTACATGATAATCCCGGTTAAGCAGTGAATAATATTTGTCAGGATACAAAATAATCGTGTTAAAATGGGATAGATACACAGGTGAGAGACCAAATGTCAGTTGCACAGCACAGGCCGCTATCAATATTTTCATTTCCTCAGTGATCTCCAGTTTACCACGTGAGATAAATTCTTTTTCTTGTAAAAATGTGGCTACCCTCAGATTAAATACCTGTTTCTTGTCAGGTGCCAGTTGTCTGTAGTACTCAAAGTTTTTCTCCAGGATAGTATCATTTAGAGAAAGTGTTTGTTTACTAACAGGTTTCGTTCGGACTTGTGTCCACCAGTAACCTCCAATTATCGCCACCAGCACACCAAAAATAATGGGTATCATAGAATCGGTATATTGTTAAAAAATGTTCATATAGTAAGCATCAAGCTGACTATATTTTTATGTAGATGCCGTAAGCTAAAAAAAAGTAAGCGTGATACCATAAGTGGCATCACGCTTATCTGTAAGAATTCAGGAGATTCTTTATTTATTAGGATATCTTAACTGATTCCTCCAAACTGTCGCAGGAAGCGTATATCGTTTTCGCTGAATAAACGCAGATCCCGTACCTGATATAATAAGTTTGTAATCCGTTCGATACCCATACCAAAAGCAAATCCGGTATATTTCTCAGCATCAATGCCACAGTTGGTAAGAACATTTGGATCAACCATACCTGAACCCAGAATTTCTACCCAACCTGTATGCTTACACATCTGGCAACCATCTCCTTTACAAATAAGACAAGATATATCCATTTCAGCACTTGGCTCTGTGAATGGGAAATAAGAAGCACGGAAACGCACCTTCACATCATTGCCAAACATCTCCTTCACGAAATAATAAAGAGTATTTTTTAAATCGCGAAAACTAACATTAGTATCTATATAAAGACCTTCTACTTGATGAAAGAAACAATGTGCTCTGGCTGAAATAGCTTCATTGCGATACACACGACCCGGCATAATAGCACGGATAGGCGGTTTTTGTTTCTCCATCAAACGTACTTGCACACCCGATGTATGTGTCCGTAATAATAGGTCATCTGCTGGATTGTCTGTTTTACGAATAAAAAACGTGTCCTGCATTTCACGGGCAGGGTGATTTTCAGCAAAGTTCAGCGCTGCAAAGTTGTGCCAGTCATCCTCAATTTCAGGGCCATCCGCAACCGCAAATCCCATTCTGCCAAAGATCTCTATAATACGATTACGTACTAGTGTCAATGGATGCACGGACCCTAGTTCGTTAGGATATACAGGCAATGTAAGATCAACAGGTGCTGCTTGTTGAGCGGATAAGCTTTGCTCTTCAATCCACGCCTGCTTTTCCTTAAACTTATTTTCAGCCAGATTCTTAAGTGTATTTAATTCTGCTCCCATTGCCCGGCGATCTTCTGCAGGAATGGTTTTCATGCCTTCAAACAATTCGGCAATTACACTTTTTCGGCTTATATAAGCCATCCGGAATTGTTCCAGTTGGTCGGCAGAATCAATTTGGGCGTCTTCGATCTGTTGTCGAATGTCCTTAATGCGGTCTAACATATAAAGTTTCGGATTTGACTATAATCAGGCTGATATCAAAAATAGTACGAATGGATGTGTCCATTGGTAGTATTTGTTTCGCAAAGATAATAGTCCGGGTATGAAATCGTATTCTTTCTATGCAAAAACCTGTAAATTATCCACAATAAACACCTATATGATTTACAAAAAACATTGTTTTTTATGGGATTATCTTTTTATTTTGCGTCCCTTTCTGTGTAAAAACAAAAGGTGACCCTATTTTTCGGGAAAGTATATTTTGCTAAATCAGAAATAACGTCTCATTATTTATTTTTAATCACCTATTTTAATTGTCAACGAATGGCAGTAATTGGTAAAATCAGAGAAAAAGCAGGCTGGGCAATCGGATTGATTGCTTTAGGATTAGGCCTTTTTATTGTCGGTGCCGATTTTTTTGGCCCCAAATCAAATCTGTTCAGTAATGATGCCGAAGTTGGAAAGATTGCGGGTCATGGCATTAGTGCTAAAGAATTTGAGGCTGAAGTGGAGCAGATAAAGGCCACTATGGCAATGCAGGGGCAAAATCCAACAGAGCAACAACTGCAACAAATTCGTGAACAGGTATGGCAGGATATGATTTTCCGTTATGCATACCAGCCACAGTTTGAAAAACTGGGAATTGGCTTGTCTCCGGAAGAGCGGGATGATATGATTGCAGGAGATAACATTCATACCAGCATCAAACAAACCCAGGTGTTTCAAAATGCATCAGGCCAGTTTGACAGAACTATGCTGGATCGTTATCTGGATTATATAGAGTCAGACTCTGCCCGTCCTCAGGATAAACAATTGTGGGAAAACTTTATAGTAAACCAGTTGCCTCAAATGCGTATGCGTGAGAAGTATGACAATCTGTTACGTACTTCCCTATATGTTACACAAGCAGAAGCACAACATGAGTATGAAGCACAGGTTGCCAAAGTTGACGCTAAATACATATATGTTCCTTACTACTCTATTCCTGATTCTACGATCAAGGTTTCTGATGATGAGTTAAAAACGTATCTGAGCGATCACAAGAATCAGTACAAAGGCGATGAAACCCGCAGTCTGAAATATGTGACTTTCCCTATCATGCCTTCTGCTAAAGATAGCGCTGACCTGAAAAGTCAATTGGTGGATCTTGCTAAACAGCTGGCTGTTGCGCCAAACGATTCGTCTTTTGCTATTGCCGAATCAGAAATTGAAGTTCCAGGTAATGGTTCCTATCAGGTAATTGGTGCATTGCCTCAGGAAATTCAGAATACTATTTCTACACTGATACCAGGTTCTATCAATGGGCCTTTCCAAGATGGCAACGAATACTACATTTTTAAATATGATGGAGCAAAAGATGATAGCATTCCTTCATTACGCGCCAGCCATATTTTGTTCCGGGCTGATAAAAGTGCATCAGATTCTGTAAAGGCACAAGTTCGTAAACAAGCTGAAGATGTACTAAAACAAATCAAAGATGGTGCTAGCTTCGAAGCATTAGCACAACAGTATGGTTCTGATGGAAGTGCACAACAAGGTGGAGATCTAGGTTGGTTTTCTAAGAATGGCCAAATGGTAAAACCTTTTGAAACAGCTGCATTTAATTTCAGCGGATCAGGCTTGCTGCCAAGCTTGGTGGAAACTGATTTTGGTTATCATATAGTGAAAATAACTCAACCTAAAACATACAAAAAGTACAAGGTTGCGGTTATTCGTAAGTCGATTTTACCTAGTGAGGCTACTCGAAACGAAGTATATCGTAAGGCCAGTGCAATTGCTAGCCAGGCTAAGGATATTGCTTCATTTGAAGAGGCTGTAAAGAAAGATCCTACTTTGTCTGCCTATACTGCGGATCGTATTCAACCACAGGCAACTAGCATCAATACATTGGTTAACTCAAGAGCTATTGTACAGTGGGCATTTAAAGATGATACAAAAGTGGGAACTGTTTCATCAGAATTATTTGAGTTGGATAACCCAAGCCAATATGTAATTACTGTATTGACTGGTAAAAGTGAAAAAGGATCTCCTTCTGTAGATGCATATCGTGCTGAACTGACAAACAAAGTTCGCAATCAGAAAAAAGCAGAACAGATCGTAAGTAAGTTGGGAGACCTATCAGGTACACTGGATGCTATTGCACAGAAATATGGTGCACAAGCTCAGGTATTGACAGGTACAGATATTACCATGGGATCTAATTCTTTACCAAGTGTCGGTATGGAACCAGCTGCTTTGGGTAAAGCCTTTGGTTTAAAAGTAGGTCAGAAAAGTAAGGCAATCAAAGGAGAGAACGGCGTGATTGTAATGGAAGTTACCAAACAAACACCAGCACCTCAGATTGCAGATTACACACAATATAAGACTCAACTGAAACAAAATAAGAGCTTCTCTGTCACCTATCTGGCTGGTGAAGCTATCAAAGAAGATGCAGATATCGAAGATTTGAGATACAAATTCTATTAATAGACTGTATTATCTGATATGATTTAAAACCTTGCTTCACCAGAAAGCAAGGTTTTTTTATTTTTATAGATATAGTTTAGAAATGTAGTTTATTAAAAAGCTAATGTTTAGTGAATGAATCATCGTATTTTTATGGTGAGTCAGATCTGTAAGGTCAGACAATGGTTAATCAAATTAGTATATATTCACGATGAGACGTTACTTTCTTCTTTGTATCAGTTTTTTATTTTCGATACCAACCTTGTTTGCCCAAAATGATAAGTCCTTATTGTGGGAGATATCAGGCAAAGGAATTACTAAGCCCTCTTATATTTTTGGAACCATACATATAGTGTGTGCATCAGACCTGGTGATTACAGACAATCTTAAGACTGCCTTTAACAAGTCCGAGCAACTGTATCTGGAATTGGATATGGATGATCCAAATATGTTACTTCAAATGATGCAACATATGACTATGAAAGAGGGTACCACGCTAAAGACATTGCTTTCAGAGGCAGATTATACTATGGTATCTACCTACTTTCAGAAGAAAACAGGCATGTCAATAGATATGCTCGGTGCTGCTAAGCCATTTTTTATTATGAGTCTGGTATTACCGTCTACTATGAACTGTCAGACAGCATCCTGGGAAACTTCTCTCCTATCACTGGCGCAGGAGCGAAAAATTGAGACATATGGATTGGAGACTTTACAGGATCAATTGGCGGTTATTGATCAGATCTCCTATAAAGATCAGGCTTCAATGCTACTAGAGGCTTTGAAGGATACTATTCAGTCACAAAAAGAAAATCAAAAACTTATAAACCTTTATAAAGATCAGGATATAGATGGTATGCAAAAGACCATCTCAACAGCTTCTCAGGCAACCTCCAGATATGAAAGTATACTGCTAACAGACAGAAATAATCGGTGGATACCGCTTATTACCAAAATTGCTATAGAAAGGCCTACTTTTTTTGCTGTAGGTGCAGGCCATCTGGGAGGGAAAAAAGGCGTAATCCAACTATTGCGTAAAGCAGGGTATCAGGTAAAACCTGTAAAATTATAGTTAACTAGCTGCTAATTTTCTACTTAGTATGTGCAAATATCATTGAAAGTCAACACTTTTGTTTTTCATCACTTCAACCCTAACACCTATGAAATCAGTAAGTGCTTTTTTGACCTGTTCAGGTCTTTTCCTTTTATTACTATCAACTCCCACAATTGCACAATCGGTGAAATTGACCAAGGTTTGGGAAACAGATACTACAGTAACTACACCTGAATCTGTGTTCTATGATAGTAAAACAAATACTATTTATGTGTCTTGTATCAATGGAGGACCTGCTCCTGAGAATTCAAAAAGTTTTATCGCCAAAGTAAGCCCTGATGGCAAAGTACTTCAACGAATCACAGAAGGGTTAAACTCTACCAAAGGATTGATTGTAAGTGGTAATAAGATCTATGTAACAGAGATATTTAAACTGGTAGAAATAGATCTGAAAACAGGCAAGGTTATCAAGAAATACGATGTACCAGAAGCAAAGTTCCTCAACGATGTAACTGCTGACGAAAGTGGAATGGTGTACTTTACAGATATGCGAAACAATCGCATCTGGATGTTACACAATGGTATGATTATGAAAGTAAGCGAAGGGGGACCATTGAATAATCCAAATGGACTTTTATATGAGAAAGGAAAGCTGCTGGTTGGAAATGGAGATGGAAAGATTTTGGCATATGATATAAAGACCAAGCAGTATACTACTCTTGCAGAAGGTATGGGTGGAATAGATGGATTGGTATCTGATGGAAAGAAGGGGTACTTTGCTTCTGAATGGCGTGGTAAAATATGGCATGTGACACCTGATGGGAAAATTGAACTACTGCATGACACTGTAGATCAGAAAATAAATACAGCTGACATCGACTATATTCCTTCTAAAAAAACCTTACTGGTACCAACATTCTTTGTAAATAAAGTATTTGCATTTAAGGTTGATTAATTGACCAAACCCAATCCCGATACAAATAACCTCTTCCTTATGGAGAGGTTATTTTTTTATAGATGGACAATCTTTTGTATCAATAGGGTTTGTTATATAAAGATCGTATTTTTGAGAAAAATTCTTCCTTCTTCTCAACAAACTCCCATTCCAATAGAATGCAGCGTCCTTTCATAGTCGGTATTACAGGTGGTAGCGGTTCCGGCAAGACATATTTTCTGAATAGCCTGTTAAAATCCTTTTCCTCAGAGGAGATTTGTTTAATTTCTCAGGATAACTATTACCGGCCATTGGAACAACAACAGCTGGACTCCAACGGTGTACAAAATTTTGATCTCCCTGAAGCTATTGATCATCAGCTTTTTGGTTCTCATGTGAAGGGTTTGAGAGAGGGGCGTACTATTCAGCAAAAGGAATATACTTTTAACAAAAAGGATATAGAACCTCAGATGCTTACCTTCCAGCCTGCTCCTATTATAGTGGTAGAAGGTTTGTTTGTGTTGTATTATCCTGAAGTGGCCAATCTACTGGATTTAAAGATCTTCATTGACGCCAAAGAACATATCAAACTAAAGCGTCGTATCTTTCGGGATAATACTGAACGAGGATATGACCTCACGGATGTTTTGTATAGACTTGAGCACCACATCGTTCCTGCCTATGAGAAATACATAGCCCCTCTTAAACACGAAGCAGATGTAATTATCCCAAACAATAGCCACTTTAAGACTGCCCTGGAAATGGTTATTCTGTTTTTGCAAAGTAAGGTTAAGTCCAGTATTTCAGTAAAGTAGAAAGATAAGAAAAGGCTCTCAATACAATGAGAGCCTTTTCTTTTATAAATAGGTCTGAAGTTTTAATAAGTCATGTTCCTCTAATATCACAGCTACTTTCTGGATAAACTCAAATGGGATATCTGCCTTTTCTGCAATGTCCAGTAATGAATGTTCACCATCTGAAAGGTTTAGTACCCAAAGCATAGCCATCTCATAGGATTTGGTATGATTATCACCACTAATAGCCCGATATAATCCCCGTTTCCCTAACTGCGGCTCACATTTTGGATTTTGGTTTACATATATACCATTACCTTCCAGTATCTGAAGTATAGTTGTATAAAGTTGATAAGATTCTGTAAGGTTTTTGGGTTGTACCAGATCCAGATTATCTGCAGAAGTATGATATTCAGGATATTGTCCATGTGGAGTACGCATAAGACAACCTACAGGCAAATTAAAACCTGGAGAGCAGTACTGACGTTCGTCATATCCGTAAGGAAAGAAATCTATGATGTGGTAAGGCAGCTGAATATGTTTTAATGCATGCGCAGCAGCTCTGTCAATCGTTGCATTACCACGACGGGATTTTTTGTATGTGAATCTTCCACTATCCCCTACCAGGGTAGCTACCAAACCATGTTTGATCTTAAATGCTTGTTGTTCATTAAGAGCCAACCAGGTTATAGAGCCAATAGTACCAGGTATAAACAAAAATCGGTAAGAATATCTGCGAGGTTGTTCCTGAAGCCATTGAATCAGTTTAACTGCCAGTGAGATACCTGAAAGATTATCATTTGCCAGTGATGGATGACAGATGTGACAAGATATCAGGACTTCTTCGTCTGTATTGCCCGGCAGGAAACATTCTCCATACGTCAAACTGCCTGGTTCAAGAGTAGAGTCAATGCATACTTCATAATCCCCATCTTCTAATGATTCTAATTGTCTGTAAGTCATACAGAAGCCCCAGTTCTCATTATAGTAAGAAGTCCGATAAGGTATCCAGTCTGGTTTGTCGGGTAATGAAAACAAATGAGGCTTTAGTTCTGCCAGTGATACCGTTTTATGGATTGGAGTACTATAATTCAGTACGTGAAGATTATGGTCCTTGAAACTGAGAATAATATTCCCTTGAGGATCTTTTATCCATGCATCCTGAATATTCCATTCTTTAGGGACAGTCCAGTCAAATACAGGTGTTCCAGTAGGAACTTCTTTGATCTGTACTGGAATGTAGTCCTGTAAGATTTGTAATGTTTGGCGAACTCCATTCCCGGTAATGCTCCGGCAAATAGGATACAACCGGGTAACGATCTGATACATTTCGTCACCCGGTTGTATAACAGAAGGGTCTGCCATTGCTGGCAGACCTGTATTTATTTCAGTTATCATTATTTTTCTACTTCTTCCAGTTTTTGTGCTGACACATTATCCTGTACTGCTTTTTTAGGAGATATAACTTTTAAATCTGGGATACAGGTTACAAACTGTCCGCCCCAATCTCCAATATAGCTCAGTTGTTTGCTTATCTCATCCCGTAGGTTCCATGGCAAAATAACTACATAATCAGGCTTTTGTTCTTTGATTTTGTATTCATTCACAACTGGAATGTGACTGCCTGGCAAGTATTTGTTTTGTTTGTATGGTGAAGCATCTACAGCAAATTCAATTAACTCTGTACCTACTACTCCACAATAATTCAGGAATGTATTTCCTTTAGCTGCAGCTCCATATGCAGCAATTCTCTTTCCTTCTTTTTTCTTTTCGAGTAGGAATAATAGAAAATCGTATTTGATTTTAGAAACTTTGCTCTGGAAATCAGCATAAGATCCAATGTTTTTGAGACCCGCTGCTTCTTCTTTCTGTAACAGCTTCTCTACATTAGGAGTTACCTGATGTTTCTGATTTCCTGCATGTTTAGCAAAAATCCGTAAGGAGCCACCATGAGTAGAAATTTCCTGTACGTCAAACATCTCCAGACCTTGTGCTTCAAAAATACGTTTTACAGATACGAAAGACAGATAGGAGAAGTGTTCATGATAAATAGTATCGAACTGGCATTCTTCGATCAGTTTCAACAAATGAGGGAATTCCATTGTAATGATACCGTCATCTGCCAAAAGCATCTTCATACCACTAACGAAGTCATTAATATCTGGTACGTGAGCCAGTACATTATTACCTATCAACAAATTGGCTTTTAATCCCAGTCTTACAGCCAGTTTTTTGCTGAAATAATCAGTAATAGTAGATATTCCTTTTTTTACTGCTTCGGCTGCTGTATTTCGGGTAGGTTCAATACCCAGTACCGATACATTTTTCTCTTTAAAATATTGAAGCAGATAACCATCATTTGAAGCAATCTCCACAACCATTGAATCCTCATTGATTCCAAAACGTTCCTGCATCATTTCAGTGTAACGTTTTGCATGTTCAAGCCAGCTTTTGGAAAAAGAGGAGTAATAAATATAGTCGTTGTTAAATATCTCAGTTGCTTTTTTGTACTCATCAATCTGTACTAAAAAGCATTCATGACACACATAAAGCTTTAGCGGATAATAAACTTCTGGTTCATTCAATTCTTCATGTGAAAGAAAGGAGTTAGCTGGAGGACTGCTTACTAAGTCTACAAATTCATGCTTCAATTCTGTGTTACAATGACGACAATGCATAGGCGTGTGTATCTGACTGGTTACTAATTGATTAAGTGGATTTTGAGTAGTTAAAGAATCCGTATATAGACAGTGGTTTGTGACAAATAAAGTAACTATACAATTTAAAAATAACACTTAATTAAGCAGTATCTTATAAGATGTGATAGTTGGAATATATACAACATCACTACAAATGTAAGAAATGACTTAATTATTTATCTTTGAGGCTTAGAGTATCCAGATAACAGATTCTCCAGATAAAAGGTTAGACCTTGACTGTAAACTAATTTTATGGTATTGCAAGGCTAGTAGAGCAGTTTAGTATAATACATTTTCAAATGTGATGAATATGTAATTTTTTAAATATAACAATTTAATAATTTCCATTCTACAAACATTAGTACAGATAAATTTAAAAAGGTAAACGCCAAGATATTAAAGAATAGGTGCCCTTCGACGGAGATGGGTTTTATGCAGATGAAAATGGTTTAATTTCTGATGAAGGAAATAGGCAGAGATTTATTCTGATGTTATTTTTCTCTGGAAAAAGCAGAAAAATGAATCTTTGAATTTCTTTTCTGCTTTTTCGAAAAAATAAAATTGCGTGTTATTAAACTAGTTAATGCATTCGATCTCCTCGAATCTCTAATGTTGAAATAATCTCAGCCTCTGCCTGTAATAGGTCTTCCCAACGTTGTTTGACTGTTTCTGCTGGCATATATTCTTTTGCCAGATCCAAAAAAGTCCTATAGTGTCCGGCTTCAGAAATCATAAGTTCATAATAGAACTCTTTTAGGGATTCGTCTGTAATATTTTCTGATAATAATCTAAAGCGCTCACAACTACGCGCTTCTATTAATGCGCTAATGAGGAGTTTATCCATGAGTTGTTGTTCTATACGCCCACCTTTACGTTCCAGTTTCCCCAAACGAACAGCATATTCATCTGATCTCTTATGTCCCAGATTATACCCTCTTTTTTTTAACTCTGCCAAAACACGTTCAAAGTGATTCCATTCTTCTGCAACAATCTCTGTCATTGTATCTACAAGTTTGGTTCGTTCCGGAAACTGTACAATAAGAGAGATTCCATTCGATGCTGCTTTTTGTTCACAATAGGCATGATCTATTAGTATCTCGTCAATATTTTTTTCTGCAATATTGACCCATCGGGGATCTGTTGGAAGTTTTAATCCGAGCATGGTAATAAAATTATAAGAACTTGTTTATAAATGCGTTTGTCTGCAAAGGTAAAATTTTTGTTTTTGGAGTTACTACTTAGACAAAATAATGGTCGTTATTTTTGGATTATAATTCGGATAAATAGAAATATATTTAAGTGATTCTATACTTTTACATTTAACCTACATACTTTCAATCTTATGCGTTATTATTTCTTGTTAGTTATTTTTATTAGTTCAATAACAGCCCATAGCCAGTCTGCTGATAAGCTTGGGATAGTTAAACACAATCATATTGGATTACATGTTAAAGATATTCAAGCCAGTACAAAGTTTTATCGTGAAACCCTCGGTCTACAACCTATCCCTGTTCCAGATGATTTAAAAGCTATTCGATCCTGGTTCAAACTAGGTGAGGATCAGCAAATACACTTATTAGCAGGACGTACAGAACCTGTGGTTAACGATCGGAATGGCGGTCACTTTGCAGTCTTCGTTGAAAGTATTGATCAGGCAGAAGCATTTCTGAAGAAGAGAAATATAGCTTACCATCCGCAAGTACGCTTTGATGGTGTAAAACAAATTTATATTACAGATCCTGATGGGTATGTTATTGAACTTAATCAGATTAGCACCAAAAAGTAATATCTTTTTTCTTTTACCCTATCACATGTTATTACCTTTGCCTTATTCTTCTGCATGTTTAATCAGACATGTACTTGTTTTTCTATGACTAAAATTACTGAACATATCCGGCGGGCTAACGGGAAAACTCTGTTTTCCTTTGAAATAATTCCTCCTTTAAAAGGTGAAAGTATTCAACATCTTTTTGATGCAATAGAACCCTTAATGGAGTTTAAGCCTCCTTTCATTGATGTAACCTATCACAGAGAAGAGGTTATCGATAAAAAGCATAGCAATGGATTGATTGAGAAAGTTTCTATACGGAAACGTCCAGGTACAGTAGGTATTTGTGCCAGAATTATGGAACGATTTAAGGTAGATGCAGTACCTCATGTGATTTGTGGTGGTTTTACAAAGGATGAAACTGAGGATATGCTTGTGGATCTACATTATTTGGGAATAGATAATGTATTGGTGTTAAGAGGTGATCCTGAAAAATCAGCCGGAGTATTTAAACCTCGTGAAGGTGGACATGCCTATGCTTCCGAGTTATTGCAGCAAGTAATGCAAATGAATAAGGGCATTTTGCTACATCAGGAGACAGAATCTTATCCAACCAGCTTCTGTACTGGAATTGCAGGTTACCCTGAAAAACATTTTGAAGCTCCTAATCTGGAAACAGATTTCAAATACTTGAAAATGAAAATTGACATGGGGGCTGAATTTATTGTCACCCAGATGTTTTTTGATAATGCCAGGTATATTGAGTTTGTAAAAAAATGTCGCCAGGCAGGGATACTAGTGCCTATAATTCCAGGCTTGAAACCTCTGACTACAAAAAAACAATTAACCGTATTGCCACGTATTTTCCATCTGGACTTACCTGACGATCTGGTAAAAGCAGTAGAAGAATGCAAAACAGATAAAGAAGTGAAACAGGTAGGAATAGAATGGTGTATACAACAGTGCAAGGAACTTATTGCCTTTGGTGCACCTGTTATGCACTTTTATACAATGAGTAAATCTGATCCTGTAAAAGCAATCGCACAGGCAATTTTTTAATTCTGAATTATGGAAGTTCAAATCGCGCACACAGAAAAAGATTTTCTCAAATGTTGGGATGTGATACATGCCTTACGACCTCACCTGACACAAGAAGGATATCTGGAGTTGTTAAAAAAAATGACTCAAAGCGGATACAACCTTATCTTTATTGAAGATGGTGAAAAGGCCGTGGCTGCACTAGGATTTCGGTATATGACTATGTTTTATGCAGGGACTATTATTTACATAGATGATCTGACAACATTACCGGAAAGCAGAGGTAAAGGATATGCCAGTGTTTTATTGGACTATATCATTGAAAAAGCTAAAAATGAAGGATTGAATGGTGTTCACCTGGATTCTGGACATCAACGATTTGATGCACACAGACTATATTTAAACAAAGGATTTCGGATTACCTGTCATCACTTTCAGCTTGATCTGCCAAAAAGATAAAATAAAGGATTGAAATACCTATAACTTTTGTTTCTGGTAATAAAACAGATTGCCTATGAAACTTATTGAATGTCCCCGGGATGCAATGCAAGGGTTTACAGCCTTTATTCCAACAGATGTTAAAACTATCTATCTCAATAAATTATTGGGAGTTGGCTTTGATACACTGGATTTCGGGAGTTTTGTTTCTCCCAAAGCTATCCCTCAAATGGCTGACACCGCCGAGGTATTAAAGGGCTTGGACCTAAGTCATACCAATACTAAATTGTTGTCTATTGTAGCCAATAAAAGAGGTGCGGAACAGGCTGCATGTTTTGATGAAATTACCTATATAGGATATCCTTTATCTGTTTCAGAAATATTTCAACAGCGTAATACCAACAAGTCTATTGCTGAGGCATTAGAAGAAATCGCTCAGATTCATAATCATATATCTGAAAGTAGAAAGATATTGGTAGTTTATTTGTCAATGGCTTTTGGAAATCCTTATGATGAATTGTATCATCCAGATCGTGTGTCATTGTTAACAGAAAAGTTATCAGACCTTGGTATTACCATAGTGGCACCTTCTGATACTATTGGATCTTCAACTCCTGCAAGTATTATAGAGTTGTTTCAGCAACTACTACAAGATTTTCCTCATATTGAGTTTGGAGCACATCTGCACTCCACTCCTTCAACTGTGATTGCTAAGATAGAAGCCGCTTATCAGGCGGGATGCCGTCGTTTTGATGGAGCTATCAGAGGGTTTGGAGGTTGCCCTATGGCAAAAGACGAGTTGACAGGCAACCTCCCTACCGAACAAATTATTGGATATTTTGAACGTCAGTCGATAGATCCGAATATTAATAGATCAGCTTTTGAAGATGCCTGGCAATATGCTGCTCAGGTATTTGCCTTGCATTAAGTTACTTTCTAAAAAATGCACTGATTATTTAGCTTTACTAGCTGGAGATATTATTTCTCCGACAGGTTGGGTATTTGTATAAGTAATACCCAGAAAGGCAGCCAGCGTTTTTGCAATCTGGTTTTGAAAATATTGCCCTTCTGCTTTCATTTCGCCCTGATTGGGTGTATCCGGTCCAATTACGGCCATCCAGATCTGATCTGCATGTGATACTTTATCTCCATGATCTTTCCATAACGCCTTGGGTTCATCTCCTCTGCCATGATCTGTTGTAATAATAAAAGTTGTCTTGTCTTTATATTGTGGCTGTGATTGAACAAAATTCCATAAGTCTCCAATAAAGCCATCAACCATATGGGCGGTTTTTAGATAGGTATCGTACTTTCCAGCATGCGCATAGTCATCAGTTTCATCAAATGATAAGAAAAACACTTTGGGTTTGTTCTTTTTGATATATTCTTTAGCTAGAAAATAAGTCATCCAGTCCAGGCGGGTTGTACCCCAGGGGCTAGGTATTTGTTTTTGCATATCGTTCAATAATTCTTCCTGTGCAGATAGTTGCCCTGTTACCTGCTCATAACCTGAGTTGACAGGAATACGGCTTCGGGATTCATTGATGATGAATGGAAATACATCCCATGTTGTATAAGCTGCCACTTTTCCAGTAAATCCTTTTTGCTGATTTATAAATTCAAGAACAGTCTGATTGGGGTTAGGTACCTTATCATTAGAGTTAATATGGGTATCAACAAAGCCTGTTAATGTTTCGCTATAACCAGGATACGAAAACCAGAACGGGTTTTTGACATTAACTTTATTTCCATATTGTCGATTTCCATATAATTGTCCTTGTTTGCCTATTGTAGTCCATAAAAACGGAAATAGTACTTCTCGTCGTTGTTGTACTGTTTCTTTCCAGAACTGAGGTTTGATATCTTCCGGACTAGGTGTAAAGGCAACATCATTGATCAAAGCTGAATCTGCTCCTCTGAATACTTCCTGCCAACGTAAGCCATCTGTCATAATGAGAAATACATTTTCCGTTTTGTTTTGGGCAGTAATAGAGTTCACACATAAAATTGTGAATAGAATGATCAGTATAGGTTTGGGCATGAGTAATAGTGGTTTGATTGTTAGAAAATAAACACAATGGAAGCATTTACTGGAATCAAAAGTAGAGGAAACATATTTCCAGCTGATTAAGAAAGTATTATCTCTGAGTGAAATTTAAAATTTTTATTAGATTGCTGATTAACAGGGAAATATAAAAAAAGAATAGAGGAAATATGTCAGGTGGTACAAAGGAAATACAATGCGAATGAAACGGATTCTAATCTTTCGGGTATAAGGACAAGAGTTGATTCGTAAAATACTATTATTTTGCAGCCATAAAAACCAATTGCCAAATCTATTGAAACCAGACATTCCTTCAAGTCCAGTTATTACCGTTATTGGAGGCGGTAGTTGGGCGACAGCTATTGTTAAAATTTTATGTGAGAATGATGTTCATATACGTTGGTGGCTGCGCAACATAGAGGATGTTGAGTACATTCGTAAATTTGGTCATAATCCCAACTATCTGAGTGACGTTCAGATTAATCGCCGGAAAGTTCGTACCTTTCATCAGTTGCCTAAAGCACTGGAAGATGCAACACATGTGATTCTGGCTGTTCCTGCTGCTTTTATTCAGGACGCTATGAAAGAGGTACGTCCTGAAGATTTACAGGGAAAAGTAATCATATCTGCCATCAAGGGTTTAATCCCCAACGAAAATATACTAATTACAGATTGGGTAGAGAGTGCTTTCTCTGTTCCAAAGGACCAGATTTGTGTGATTGCAGGGCCATGTCATGCTGAAGAAGTTGCTTTAGAGAAACAATCCTATCTGACCATTGCTTCAACAGATGTAATACAGGCTGCTCACTTTGCAAAGATGATGAGTTGCCGATTCCTTCAGGCTCATGCCATAAAAGATATTTATGGAGTAGAATACTGCGCTGTAATGAAAAATGTTATTGCACTGGCATGTGGTATAGCTCATGGCTTAAATTATGGAGATAATTTTCAGGCAGTGTTGGTTTCTAACTCTATGCAGGAAATCCAGCGGTTTGTGGATGCAATTAACCCTATGCAAAGGGATCTGATGGCTTCTGCCTATCTGGGCGATTTACTGGTGACAGCATACTCTCAGTTTAGCCGGAATCGTACATTCGGAAATATGATTGGACGGGGTTATAGTGTTAAATCAGCTCAGGTAGAAATGAATATGATTGCAGAGGGATATTATGCTATTAAAAGCATTTTTGCTATTAACAAACAATATCAGGTTAATATGCCTATCTCTAAAGCAGTGTATCGGATTCTTTATGAAAAGGCTTCTCCTGCATCTGAAATTCAGAAGTTAAAGGCACAATTAAGATAATTTACAACAGGTAAGTTGATTTCTAAAACCAGATAATACGAATAGAATGTCTGAGCTGACGATAGACATGCTGTTATATGCCTATGCACGTGGAATTTTTCCAATGGCAGATGACCGCAATGGTGAAATTCATTGGTATTCGGCAGATCCTCGGGCTATTATTCCTCTGGAAACATACCGTCCACAACGATCCCTGCGACCTATATTAAATAAAAATATATTTGAAATCCGGATTAACACTTGTTTTGAAGAAGTTATGCGGCATTGTGCTGCACCACGGGTCTCAGATGTTAATACATGGATCTCTGAACAAATGATACAGGTATACACACAACTGCATAAAAATGGATATGCACATAGTGTTGAGGCCTGGTATGATGGACAGTTGGCAGGAGGATTATATGGTGTGGCTTTAGGAGGGGCTTTTTTCGGAGAATCTATGTTTACTTTACGTTCCAATGCGTCAAAAGTAGCATTCCATTATCTGGTACAGCATCTGATCAAACAAGGTTTTGTACTATTGGATACTCAGTTTATCAATGATAATGTATTGCGATATGGTGCTGTGGAAATTCCTGCTACAGAGTACCATCAACAATTGGAAATTGCACTGGCACAATCTGTTTCATTTGTATAAATAGTCCCATTTTGCAAAGACTTCATTGCTGATAGCTTTTCTCCAAAATAGATGGCTATAGAGTGTTGATTTCCTTCTACCACAGAGTCACAAGGAATAATTCCTGTACACAATATTGCAGGATAAGTATTTGATACTTATATCTGACGACATGAAGATTTACTTTTTTGTTTAAGAAGTACATTTTTTATGCTTTCTGGTAAAAACTAACATACTTTTTATTGCCCATCTTTTTCTAGTTAACATCAGGGTAAGAAAAGATGGAGAAAATTTGCGAAATTCAAATGACCACATTCTCAATAATGCCCATACATTAGCATAAATCCATTATTCTGTCCGATCATTTTGATAACAGGCAGATGATAGTGTTTTGAGTGTATATGCAAGGGTAGTCTGACAAAAATTAAGGATTGTAGTCTGATAACTAATACAATAGATATATGCTAACTGTCTGATGTATAGAGGGTCGCTATAATTACAAAATAGGTTTAAAATTATTAAATTACTTACAGCGTCAAGTGATACACAAATTCATACGGCTTGTGGTATTTATCTGGTTGGGCGCTGGGCTTTTATTTTCACTAAAGGCTCAGGAATATGCCTTGCGTGGTGTAGTGATGGATGACGCATATATTCCTGTTGGTGGTGTACAAGTTTCAATTAATGGTTCTTATACTGTGGTAAGTACACCAAAAGAAGGGCGGTTTCAGGTAAATTTAAAATCCCCTCCCACAAATGGAGAGCTTGAAATTGTTGTTACAGCTACTGGATATAAACTTAAATCAAAAGACTTTAATTATTATCAGAAGGAGATAGAGCTAATCATCCAACCTATATATAAAACTTTAGGTGGATGGGTTCGGACTCCTGACAAATCTCCTGTCAGTAATGCTTTAGTCCGATTCAGGAATAGTACTCTTGAACGAAATGCAACAACAGACACTGATGGCTTTTTTAAATTGCAACTTCCCAGTGAGGCACAGGTTACCATTTCAGATTTTGCTGTAGAGGCCTATAAGGTAGATGATGGCAATGTGGAGTTACGAAAGGTAAAAAATGACAATCTGAAATTTATACAAGAAAATACATTTGTCTTCCTGACTGTATCAGCAGATGACCAGATAGTAGAATTAGCATCTTTACAAAATAAAAATACTACAAATACACTACCTGCAAGTGAGAGTCCTACAAACCATGCCAGTATTCAAAAAGCTTCTTCCCCTCAGGAACCTTTTAAAATAACAAAAGATAATAAGAACCTTAAGGCTTTGATCAAATTGATTGGTGAGAAGCGGGGTGATAAGGCTATTACCGGAAATCATTCACAGGTAATAGGCAAAGAGATTGAAACTATAAGTAAAGAACTAAGTCGATTACAAAGTGAAGTAACTAGAGCAGCAAATGATCAGGAACGTACTCTTGCAGAAGAAGCTTTTACAGCCTATATCAATGATGAATATATTAACAGTTTTATTGAATCACTCCGAAAGATTGATCCTAATAATCCACTGGTCATTCTCCTGGAGAAATATAAACGGGATAATCAGGATATTCTGGATGCAAAGAATGAAGCAGATCGTCAGTTAAGTATTATTACAAGCCAGTTCCGTGCAAGTAAATTTGTTGTAGTCCTGTTGTTGTTATTGGTTGGTATTGCTGTATTTTTTGCGTTAAGTAATAATAAGAAGAAAAAGAAGTTACAGGAAGCTTCACAGACATTGGAAGAAGAGCGCCGTCGTCTGGAAGTAGTGAATGAAGAGCTCAAAACACTTATGGGAATAGTTGCCCATGATCTGAAAGCTCCCTTGAACAAAGTAGTGGGACTAACTCAATTACTACCATTAGTAGGCTCTCTTAATGAGGAGCAGACAAAATGTATGCATATGATAAATCAGGTTGCTTTTGATGGTAGACAGTTCATTGAGAACTTATTAGACCTGAAAGCTATTGAAGAACAAAGCAGACGTTTAAAGATAGAACCCCTGGAAGTTATGCAGTGGTTCTCTCGCTCTATAATTGGTTATGAGCAAACTGCAAAGAAGAAAAATATTGAACTAAGACTAGAAAGCAATACCAGTGAAGGCTATGTATCAGTAGATAAGTCCGCATTTGGGCAGATCGTAGATAATCTAGTGTCTAATGCCATTAAATTTTCCCCTGCAGATAAAAATGTGCTGATAAGTGTTGAGGTAGGATATTCATTAGTGTCTATTGCTGTAAAAGATGAGGGGCCAGGAATCTCAGAAGAAGATCAACAAAAGATGTTTCGGAAGTTTCAGCGTCTTTCTGCCCGTCCAACAGCAGGAGAACATTCCAGTGGTCTGGGACTTTCTATTGTAAAAAGGCTTGTTGAGCATATGAATGGTGAGATACATCTCAATAGCAGGTTAGGTGAAGGTAGTACCTTTACTGTCTATTTTCACAAATATATATTGGAGGCAATTGAGGAAGAGGAGCCAGTGAATCAATAAAATATTTGATCGAAATATGTATCGGCTTGTAATTTCCTTTATAAGCTGATACTTTTGGCAATCACCTCTATCAATGCGATTTTGTCAGAATTTCTGAATATTTTCAAAAGGCACTTACAGAAAACCATTTTAGTATACCTGGTTTTCACTGGTTTGGGGGGTTCCTCTCTTGCTCAAACTAGTAGTCATTCTGATTCTACATTTTCTTTTTCGGAAGTAAATAAAAAGCGTTTACGAACTTTGGTGATTGGAGGGAGCACCACTTATGCCGCAACTTTAACAGGTTTAAATTTCCTTTGGTATGCAGATGAGCCACGTAGTTCTTTTCATTTTTTTGACGATAACTCTGAGTGGCAACAGGTTGACAAGGTAGGACATTTTTATACGGCTTATCATATCAGCAGAATAGGTGTACAGGCTTTTCAGTGGACAGGCATGCCACGTCGCAAATCTATCTGGTGGGGTGGTTTAATGGGAATTATCTTTCAGACTCCTATTGAGGTCCTGGATGGTTTTTCCGCTGCCTATGGCGCATCTTGGGGAGACCTGACAGCTAATACTGTTGGCTCTGGTTTACTCTTAGGACAATTATTGCTGTGGGACGAAGAACGTATACATCCCAAGTTCTCATTTTATCCTACCTCATTAGCGAAGGTCCGTCCACATATACTAGGTGAAAACCTGATGCAACAATGGTTAAAGGATTATAATGGGCAAACGTATTGGTTTGCATTTGATATAAAGCCGTGGTTAAAACAAGAGAGTAATTTTCCTGACTGGTTATGTATAAGTTTAGGATATGGTGCTCAGAATATGATTTCTGCAGACAATGTCCAGAGCAGGTTAGCAGGATACACACCTTACAGGCAATATTATCTATCATTGGATATTAATTTTACCAAGATTCATACAAAAAATCGTTTCCTGAAAAGTCTATTCTTTCTATTAAATAATGTGCATATTCCAGCACCTGCATTGGAATGGAATCCTGTTACTGGTTTTAAAGTACACCCTCTTTATTTTTGAGCAAGAACTTCTCCTCTATATAAATAGTTTACAAGAAAGAAATATCTGGATAATATTCTAATTTGTTTTAATTATCCGGTTTTATAAAAAAAATAAAAGAAAACAGCAGTATAGTTTTATACTGCTGTTTGATAGCTGATTGAAAACTTGGGGATATTTTTCTCTTAAATGAATAAAATTTAATTTCCGTGAAACGTGTGAAACATCTATCTTTGTAAAGAAGATCACAAAACAAATATCACATAGAACTCTAGAGAAAAAAACGAATAGCAGAACGATTTAGTACGTGTGTGAGAACCGTACTAAAATTCGGGGAAAAGTGATCAATAATCTTTGGATTAAGGCTAAACGGTTAATTTTCAGCTATTTTGCGAATTGAACGGAAGGTTTTTACAGGTAAGGAAAAGCAAGATTTGTATTAACTTTTTAAAAAAGTAACATTTTTTTTATAAAAACAACATGGGACACTGATGTTATTTGATATTCAGTAGGTTACTTATGTTATAATTCAAAGCCTGTAAGTAAGCCAAATCATATATATGGGTAAAATCATAGCCATTGCCAATCAAAAAGGCGGCGTAGGGAAGACAACTACCGCTATTAATCTTGCTGCCAGTATGGCTGCATTGGAATACAAGACATTAATTGTAGATGCTGATCCTCAAGCTAACTCTACCTCTGGTCTGGGTTTTAATCCAAAGGAAATAGAATTCAGTATTTATGAGTGTATGGTTGAAGGGATCAACACCCGTGATGTGATTATTCATACGGATATATCATACCTTGATCTTCTACCCTCTCATATTGATCTGGTTGGGGCAGAAGTGGAGATGATTAATCTAAAGAATCGGGAAGATAAGATGAAAGAGTCACTACGGGATGTAAAAAACGATTATGATTTTATTATTCTGGACTGCTCGCCTTCACTGGGTCTAATCACCATAAACAGTCTTACCGCATCAGATTCTGTCATTATCCCAGTACAATGTGAATATTTTGCATTGGAAGGATTAGGAAAACTGTTGAATACAATCAAGATTATTCAATCAAGATTAAATACCAGTCTGGAAATAGAAGGTATTCTGCTGACCATGTATGATCTGAGGGTTAGATTGTCGAATCAGGTTGTGGATGAAGTAAATGCACATTTTCAACAGATGGTATTTAGTACAATTATTCCACGAAATATCCGTCTTAGTGAGTCTCCAAGTTTTGGTGTACCAGCTATTGCGCATGATGCGGAAAGTAAAGGGGCTATCAGCTACCTGAATCTTGCACGAGAGATCCTGGCTAAAAATGGAATGATTCATTCTGAATAAGAGTGACTTGTATTGTATTCAGAACTACGTTTACTGTTTGAAACGTGTAGATCCTGGATATAGAAAGAACCAGATAAAAAATCCTGACAATCAAATATGGAATTAAATATAAAAGAGACAGACAATATGGAGACGGCTAAAAATTTGAAACGTAGAAATGCATTGGGTAGAGGCCTTGGAGCCTTACTTCAACAAACTGAGCCCATTAATGAAACGGAACTGACTCAAGTTCCATCTATAAATTCTGTTTCTGACATCGATGTTGATACTATAGAAACTAACCCGTTTCAGCCACGTACTTCGTTTGATCGTGATGCGTTGAATGAACTGGCTGAATCTATTAGAGTTCAGGGAATTATTCAGCCTATTACTGTACGGCAACTAGATAGGGATCACTATCAGCTGATTTCAGGTGAGAGGCGTTTACAGGCTTCTAAGTTAGCTGGCCTTAAGGAAATACCTGCCTATGTGCGTACTGCCAATGACCAGCAGATGCTGGAAATGGCATTGATTGAAAATATTCAGCGTGAGAACCTGAATGCAATGGAGATTGCTCTGAGTTATCAGCGTCTGATTTCTGAATGTAGTCTGAAACAGGAAGAACTAGGTGAAAGAGTTGGGAAGAATCGGGCTACTGTAAATAACTATCTGCGCTTGTTGAAATTACCTCCTGATATTCAGGCTGCATTACGTGATAATCGACTCTCAATGGGACATGCCCGTGCCATTATTAATGTTGAGAATATTGAGGCTCAATTAGCTATATTCCATAAGATTATTGAAGAAGATTTATCTGTTCGTGCAGTTGAAAATATGGTTCGTAATCTCGCAGAAGAATCCGGACAAAAAAAGAAAAAGGAGCGGAAGCCTCTCCGAATGGAATACACACAACTGCAGTATAAACTATCTTCTTTCTTAAGTACAAAAGTGACTCTGAAGAGCAATGATAAAAATCAGGGTGAAATCCGGATTCCTTTTGTATCAGAAGATGATCTGAACCGTATTCTCGAAATATTGTCATTAAGTTAATAGTATATTTGAACCAACTGTATGCTGGCCTGATTTTTGATAAAATGATAAACCCGCAAAACAACTTCTTGCGGGTTTATCATTTTAGTCTCTATTGCTCCAAGGTTTATTATCTGCTAAGCAGAATGTTGTAATATCACATGTATGATTGATCAAATAGAACTGAAAATAGTATTCAAATTTGTTGTAGTATTTGTGTTATGTCTACTAGGTACCTTTACTGCTATAGGCCAGACAGATACTACTAAAGTTGGCCCTGAAAAAGCTCGTGTGGTTAATGCTGCCAAGGATACCTTGCTAATTGAAGGTGTTAATCCTCATTCTCCTCGCCGTGCTACAATGTTGGCTGCTATATTACCCAGTGCCGGGCAGATTTATAATAAGAAATACTGGAAGGTGCCTTTAGTATATGTTGGTTTTGGGATTATTGGTTATTTCATTTATGATAACAATCGGACCTACCAGAATTTTTTACAGGCGTGGACTGCCAAGTATAACGGAGGCAGCAACGATGGACCATTCATCTTAGCTAAATTTTATCCGGAACTTTCAGCTCAGCAATTAGAAAGACTAAATGATGTAACTGTACTGAAACGAAATAAAGATCTTTTTCGCAGATACCTTGAACTCAGCATTTTGTCTGCTGCTGCCTTCTATGCATTACAGATTATAGATGCCAATGTAGATGCTCACCTGAAAGGGTTTGACTGGAATAATCATAGCATTAGCCTGCGTTTTGAACCCATTATTGAGAATAATTATGCTGGTTTGGGCTTTCGTCTTCGCTGGTAGATGTTCTAATATATTCTTTAGTATAGTTTTCCTACACCTCCGGATATTTCACTGACATAACATCATTCAGAACAGAAAGATGTTATTTTTGTGCCTTAGTTGATTTCCGATACCTTTTTTCATTCTAACCTGTATTTTCATGAATATCCTTATTCTTGGTTACGGTAAAATGGGCAAAATGATTGAACAGATTGCCTTATCACGTGGTCACCAGATTAAACATAAAATCAGTGCTGACAATATCCATGAATTGAATCAAATAGATCCTAAAGAAATAGATGTTGCCATTGAGTTCAGCGAACCTGGTGCTGTTATTTCTAATCTGTATTTTTGTTTTGACCATCATATTCCAGTAGTATCAGGTACTACAGGCTGGCTTGATAAACGGTCAGAAGTAGAAACACATTGTATGCAGAAGAATGGCGCATTTTTTTATGCGTCTAATTATAGCCTGGGTGTGAATATATTTTTTCACATAAATAAAGTGTTGGCAAAACTAATGAATCGTTATCCTGATTATGATGTGGTTATGGAAGAAACTCATCATACAGAGAAGAAAGATGCACCTAGCGGAACGGCACTTACATTGGCGGGAGATATTCTGGATGAGGTTGTACGAAAAAATAACTGGGTAAACCATGGGGGAAAAAATGCATCAGAATTACCCATCATTTCTCACAGGATTCCAAACGTACCTGGTACTCATGTGATTCGTTATACTTCTCAGGTTGATGATATTGAAATCAAGCATACTGCACATAATCGGGAAGGGTTTGCATTGGGAGCAGTACTGGCAGCGGAATGGATTGTTGGAAAGCATGGGGTTTTTGGTATGGATGATATGCTGGAGTTTTAATAGTTATCAGAGCTCTCACATTGATCAGTTGCACTCAGAAAAATTGATGAATGTATAGTATAATCTATAGAACTCTATGCGGATTGCAAAATATATAAGCGTCGTTCTTGCAAGTATGTTTAAGTTTATAGGGGGACCGTTAAGCGGAGTCGCTTTAGGGTTGCATTGGACAGAAACATATTTACTTACTGTAACAGGAATGATGATAAGTGTTATCCTGTTTACATTTTTGGGGAAGACACTAAAAGATAATTTTTTGAGTCGTTTTTATAAAAAGCGACTCTTGTTTACCCCTCGTAATCGCAGATTGGTAAAAATATGGCGCAAATATGGAATGCTGGGAGTTGCTTTTCTGACTCCTATAATTCTAACTCCTATTGGGGGAACAATAGTCGCTTCTTCATTTGGAGAATCTAAATTCCGGATTTTTTTATATATGTTTCTCAGCGCATTGGCCTGGGGGGTAATACTAACACTGATTATTGATAAGCTTGGGGAAAAAGTATTGGGATTTTTCTAAAGATTGAATTAAGCCCGGTTACAAACCGGGTTTGTTTTTATCTGGAAGTAATAGTTGCGTGACCAGCATCAAGAGACAAAATCTGAGTAACGCAAGATGGAATTTCCTCTTCATAATGAGTGACATATAGCAACGTCTTATTGAGCTGCAGGCAAATCTCATTAATCAGATCACGAAACTGTCTCATTCTGCTGGTATCCAATCCCTGACATGGCTCATCAAGAATAAGCAAAGGAGGATTCCTCACTAAGGCTCTTGCCAGTAAAACTTCACGTTGTTCACCTGTTGATAGTTCATCCAGTTTCTTTTGTGATAGATGACTGATATTCAGCAAGTGTATATAGTCATCTATCAGTAATTCTTGTTCAGGTGTGGGTGTCCGATATAATCCATCTGTGTTGAAAAGCCCCGATACAATGGCTGTATACACTTTGGTTTGTTTGGGGAAATATAAATGAAGTTCCGGAGACACAAAGCCAATACGTGATTTGATATCCCATATACTTTCTCCACTACCTCGCTTCCGATCAAACAGAAAGATATCATTGGCATATCCCTGAGGATTATCTGCATTGATCAGGCTCAGAAGTGTTGATTTTCCAGACCCATTAGGTCCTAATACTGCCCAGTGTTCTCCTCGTTTTACTTCCCAATCAATAGTATGTAATACTTTTTTATCATTGTAAGATACTGTGACATTCCTCATTTTAACAGCATAGTCAAAACTAGTATCTGTTTGCTGGGACAGTGCATGGATACGTGCATTAACCTGTATAGATGATGTTTCCTGATCTTCTATTGCAGACAAGGCCAGAGTGTCTGTAATGCAGGTTGGTATTTCATCGGAGGTTGTAGTGATAATGATGGTTGTACCCGTTTCTGCAAGATGGTTTAATACAGAGTGAAGAATCTGGCGAGATGCAACATCCAATCCGACAAAAGGCATATCAAGTAATATGGCCTGGGGTTGTTTTAGGAATGATCGGGTTAATAAAACACGTCTTGTTTCTCCATTGGAAAGAGTCATCAGTTTTCGGGACAACAGATGACTGATTTTTAATATATCAGCAGCCTGATTTATTTCATTATCTGTGTACTTGGGAGGCCCCAGAGTTACAGATGCATCGTCAATTGTACCAATAGGCTTCATTTGATCTGCGAGAAATTCCCATACAGTAGGAGAGTTCTCAGAGTCATAGGCATAAAAGCGTTGCTGATAATATTGTGCTGCAGACTGAAGTATCCGATTACCAGAATAATCTTTAGTAACCAATTCCAGTGAATCCGCAATCCATTCATTATCCTTCAGAAAGTGATAGGTTGCTGCCCCTCCCATGAATGGTATTTTACCTGCCAAAGCCTCTAATAATGTAGTTTTTCCTGATCCGTTGGGGCCAACAATAGCCCAATGCTGACCTTTATGAATATCCCAGTTAAAGTGTTGAAAAACGATTTTTTCAAATTTTCGGACAGAAATGTTCTGAAGAGTGATGAATGGTTGCAAGTGGCTAAAATTTAGATAGAAGGATTAGGATTAATTCATATCCTATGCAAGAAGGACATAGTTCCTTCTTGTTTTGGGAAGATACTTAAGTAGAAGATTATAAGATTGAAAACTAAACCGTGACAACGTGTTGTTCTCGGGTATGCGTTCTCAGGCTTGGGTCAAGGATTTGTATAAATTTCTGTGTCAGGTGTTCTCTGGAAAACTGAGTCTCTGCCAGCCTACGGGCATTGTATTGGGCTTGTTCCAATGCCTCTGGATCTGCCATATAGTATGAAACCTTGGTCAGCAGTTCTTCTGGTTTAGTAGGGTTTGCATAAAATCCGCATCCGTATTCTTCAATCAGTTGAGCTATCCAGCCGGATGTATTGGTAATGCATAACTTTCCAGCTGCTAAGCTATCAAAAAATTTATTAGGGCTACTGGTCTCCAGTACAGGGTAAGAAGCAAAAGATACATAAACCGCATCTGTTATATTGATAATCTCACGCAACTGATACTTACTAACATGAGGGATAAACAGGATATTTGTTAACTGATACTGTTTCGCCAGTTTCTGTACTTCTGCTAATTGATTTCCACGCCCTACAATCAGAAAACGTAATGCTTGGTTATTGGCTTCCTGCGCTGTTTTGGCAACCTCAATCAGGCTTTGTAGATTATTCACTTGCCCAATAGCACCAAAATATGTAACTACAAACTTATGGGTAGTATCGTATTTATCTGTCAAATATGTTTTCTTGGCTTCTTTTTGAAAGAAGTCACAATCTGATATGTTAGGTAGCAGATGAATCGTTTTGTAGGGGACGCATTGCTGAATATGTGAGGCTATTCCAGGAGAAAGAGCAATAATAGATGTTGCTTCTTCATAGATCCTTTGCTCAAGCCGGGATAGAAACTTTTGTAACCAGCGATTTTTGATTATGCCTAGCTGAATAGGAGCTAGAGGCCACAAGTCCCGTACCTCAAAATGATATGGAATATTTCTCTGCCATTTCAGCAGAAGTGCTGTTATACCTACAGTTAATGGTGTAGACGATACATAACAGGAATCAATATTCTTAATCTTTCGGGTTAGTTGATAGGCCTGGAACATAAAAGAAAGAAAAGACCAGATTCTGTCAAAAAAGCCCATATGATTGTCATAGGAAACAGGCAGATAATGGACTTTTATACCTTCTATAGTAGTAAAGAGATAGTCCTTGTTATTGTGAGAAGTAATTAATTCTACATCAAATCCATTATCAACTAAGGATTTAGCAAGGTAATATGATCTGGAGGACCCCCCGTCTGAATACGTTTTGAAATATTGATGAATATAAACAATCTTCACTAGAAAAGCTGGAAATTGATGGTGAAACAAAAGGCAACATATGAACATACTGGGTTTTTCAACAGTTCGCTTCCTGCTTGCCTGCTCCCGAATGGTTGTTGATGTTTTGTTTGAAAGGTCTTTTTTTAGAAAAATTATATAAAGCAATTTTACAATTTTTTTTCTCAAAAAGAAGATATACACAAAATCATTTCACTTTAGTCAACAGACAATCCTAAAAATTGAGTTCCAACCAAGTAGCAAGTAATGACAGTCCCCACAGTTCTGAGGTATAATCAGCTGACCCTGTGATATGATTCTTTTTAAGCTGTTGTACCCAAGTATAATCTACAATCTCATAAATCAAAGAATTAGAATTTTGTAAAGACCTGAATATGTTATCCGAAACAGGTTTCCGCAACCAATGTCCTAACGGCATTCCAAATCCTTCTTTACGTCGTTTATTATAGGCTGTACCTTGTTTTTGAGAAAGGATGTCTTTCAATAGCCACTTCTTTCCATACTTCAACAGATCTGTAGCTGGAATGTTTTGCGCCTGTTCTACTACTGTATTGTCCAGATAGGGAACTCTGGCTTCAATTCCATGCTGCATAGTCATCCGATCTGTGATTGTTAATACATCTGATATCAGATAATGTGACTGGTCAAAGTGTAAAGCCGAGGTGAGATAGTTTTCTACTGACTCTTTTTGGCCTGTGTTAGTGAAAAGCTCTGCCTGGATGTGGGATGAAAGCTCCTTATGCCAGGGAAAAGAAGTAGCTCCACTGGTAAAACGAACATACGTTTGTTCAGGTGATGAGTGTAATTGTTGTAACGCCTTTTCCCATAAACGGCCATAATGGGCTTTGGCGAATTTATATTGTGGAATATGATGTAGTAAAGGAATGCTCTTTCTTATAAAGGAGGGTGTTCTCAGATATTGGTAGTAAGCCCAATGTCGGTTATATCCTGCAAACAACTCATCTGCTCCTGCTCCAGACAAAATGATTTTAACATATTTGCGTGCTTCCTGTGACAATAGATAGGTAAGCCATGCGGCCCCATCTGCAACAGGCTGATCAATAGTCTTTACCCACTCAGAAAATTGGACAAATAATTGACTATCTACAACAACCTCATGCATATCTGCTCTATATTGTCTGGCAGCTTGTTGCGCAAAGTGCTGATCTTTGGTTGCATAAGGTTTGTCAGAATCTGTATATCCGATTGTAAATACAGGAAAATCTTTTACACCTTTAGTATATAAACTGGCTAACAACAAAGTAGAATCTATTCCACCACTTAAAAATAAACCTGATGGCACATCTGCTGTAGTGTATTGATAGACAGTTTCTTCTAATGCTTGTGCTATGTTTTTTTGAATGCCTTCTTTATCTGGTATTTTAACTGTGGACCTTTGGGGAATATACAGCTGCCTTATTGTATGTAAATCGTCCCTGTAACTAGCTTGACAAATTTTGCCAGGTTCTACTTCAAAAATGTTTTCATAAAACGTTTGAGGGCGACGAGGAAACTTGAAGGAAAGGTAATGTTGTATTTGATTAAGATTAGGTCTTTTAGGAACCAGTCCTGTTGCCAGTATTCCTTTGATTTCTGAAGAAATAATAAGAAATGCATTATTCTCAAACCAGTACAAAGGTTTTATTCCCCATCGGTCTCTGGCTATACTAAGTTTTTCTGTGAGCTTGTCATAAAATGCTATAGCGAACATGCCATTCAATTCTGAAAAAATAGAATGGCCATGTCGCGCTACTAATTGTAAGAGAGTCTCGGTATCGGACTGCGTTGCAAATTCAGTTTCCGTCAGATGGGTAGTTCGTAAGGCAATATGGTTGTATATCGCACCATTAAAAACCAGAGTATATTGTCCATTCCCTGTCTTCATTGGTTGATTGGCAATATCCCGAAGATCACTGATCTTTAAGCGGTTATTTGCCATCCAGATGGTTTGGTGCGATGATACAATCTGAGTCCAGTCCTGAGCATCAGGCCCCCGGTAATGGGTTGCAGAAAGCATCCGTTGAATGGGTTTTTCATCCAACTGATTTTGTTTATCAACAATGATGTGAATGCCACACATGTATCTGAAAAAGAGGGAAAATAAGGATTTTATTATAAAAGAGATACAAATAGAAATGGCTAGGAGGCATAAATACACATAATTCTGGAGAATTTATTACTTATTTGATACAATTAGCCAAAGCGCATATTTTGTGGTAACAGATAGGCGTAATTTTTGGGTGGCTATTCATGTTTTTATGTCACAACACTACTGAATTATTTATCTTTTAAAAGCAGGAAAGGACTTCTGAATCTGGATAAAACCTTTTTTAAGAGCCCAGACACTGTTTTTGAAACATAGATTGTGCCTGAAAAAACTTTTTCTGCTAATTACAGAAGTTGCCATAAAGGTAATCATATATGCTAATATCCCACATTTGAAAGTATTCAAAAACTGCACCCTTCATTGGGAAAATCGACAAAATACATCCTGAAAGTTACTCCCTTTTATACATAGCACTACTGCCTAAATACTTGGAACAGATGTAATTCCATTAAATTCGCAATAGCCAAAAAGGAAAAAAACTGTAGTTCTATCTGCATTACGAAAATAATAAGTCCTGTGTTACAATATCCGAACATAATTACAACACCCGACATTGAGATTACGGAACTTCGGAGGTTGACGGAGCTTCTCCGGCAGAAGTATAACTATGACTTCTCTAACTATGCGATGTCTTCCTTTAAAAGAAGAATCCAACGTGTGCTGGAGTTGTACCGTATTCCGACGATTGATGGTTTAATCAGGCGAGTCAATGACGAACCTGGATTTATTAAAGAATTTATCTCAGAAATCACAGTAAATGTGACGGAGATGTTTCGTGATCCTTCTTTCTGGAGAGAGGTTCGGGACAAGGTTATACCTAATATTCTCTTAAACAATAATCATGTGAGTATCTGGCATGCCGGATGTTCTTCTGGTGAAGAAGTTTTCTCTATGACTATTATGTTGAGAGAGATGGGGATTCTGGATCGTTGTAAAATTGTGGCAACAGATATAGATGCGGATATATTAGCTAAAGCAAAAGCTGGTGTGATTCCCATCAAAAACATGGAATTGAACCAGAAGAATTATATCCGTTTTCAGGGTGCCCATTCACTGGAGAAGTATTATAAGGAAGAAGGGGGGAAGGCTATAATGGATAAAACATTGGTAGAAAATGTATCATGGAGAGAGCATAATCTGGTAGACTGCACACCATTCTCCAAGTTTGATATCATACTTTGTCGTAACGTCATGATCTATTTTAACCAGCAGTTGCAAAACCAGGTTTTAAAAATGTTTCATGAAAGTTTATTTAAATATGGTTATCTGATTATTGGTTCAAAAGAGTCTTTGATCTGGTGTGAGGTGGCAAATCGTTTCATTGTTGTCAATAATGAAGAGAAGGTTTACAAAAAAGTGAAAGATTAATCCGTTACCAATAATATTCTACAATGATCTGTTTGTAGATAAGGCTTTCTGAGAGTTGATTAGATGAATAGTGTTGATAAGAAAGTTTTTAAAAGATTTTTGCTTTGACAGGTAATACATAAAAGCAAAATGGCCGAATTATTAAACGCGAAAAAGTACGAAAGTGAATCCTGTTCAGAATACGAACCAATATAAAGCAATCGTCATTGGAGGATCAGCTGGTAGCTTTCAGGTTATCAATAAGATACTGAATGGTTTACCAACTGATTTCGAACTACCGATTATCATGTGTTTGCATAGGCTGAAACACGTACGACAGGGTTTTGTGGAGGCTCTGAACCTGAAAAGCAGCATTACTGTAGAAGAACCTGATGACAAAGAGCCAATACGTAAAGGAAAGATATATCTGGCTCCTGCCAATTATCACATGTTAGTTGAACTTGGAAATTCATTTGCACTTTCTACAGATGAAATGGTAAATCACTCAAGACCATCCATAGATCTGACACTTGAAAGCGCAGCATATGTATATAAAAATAAGCTTATCGGAATTTTGTTGTCTGGTGCCAACAAAGATGGAGCTTTGGGAATGAAAAAGATTAAAGATTGGGGTGGATTGACCATTGTACAGGATCCGGCTGAATGTATGATAGATACTATGCCAACCTCTGCGATGAAGGTTACACAAATTGATCACGTATGGCCAGTGCAGAAGATCCTGCAGTTTTTACTTGAAGTGCACAAACAGAATAAAAAAATAAGTCCGTTAATGAGCAAATAATACAATAAACACATCTCAGACAAAAAAGATAAAACAGGTATAGAGCAATGAATAAAAGAAAATTATATACTATTCTTTCTATTGTAGCCATTGCTGGGTTGCTGGCAAGTATTGGCTATGTCTGGTATCAATACATATCTCTTACAGATAAAGCTCATACTTTGTCCGGAAAAGAGATTGCCACATCCTGGGTATCTGTTAAGAATTTAATACAAGCCTTGGGTACATCTGTTGCTATCTGCAGTGGAGTTACATTGGTAACACTTGCTATACTACTGTTAAGTATAAACAATGGAGAAGTGCAAGTTGTATATGTAAAGAAAAGTGAAGAAAAGCAATATGGACTTGATACAAGTGATGATGATCAGGCTGAAATGGGAAAAAATCACAATGCAAGTTCTATGGAAAGTATCCTTGCCGAGCAATCCCGTGATTTAAAACCTGTATTTGAAAAACTTCTCTCCTCTGTATGTCGCGAACTGGAAGCCTCTCAGGCAATCATCTTTGTTGCCAAAAGATATGAGGGCAAACGTATTCTGGAATTATTTGCTACCTACGCTTATCATATTGCCGAGAGTAAAACCTTTCATTATGAATTTGGCGAAGGTCTGGCCGGACAGGCAGCCAAAGAAGGAAAGCAGGTTGTTATTAAAAATATACCGGATGGATATGTAACTGTACTGTCTGGTTTGGGAAAAGCTTCACCAGCAGAGTTATTGATTGCACCTGTAATGTATGATGAACAGGTTGTAGCTGTAATCGAAATAGCATCCTTTAAGCGATTTACCCGTTCAGATGAAGCCTTGGTAACAGAAGTGACTCGTTTGATTAGTAATCGTATCAATAGTCAGTTTCTGGAAGAAGAAGTAATTTCTCTGGTTCCACAGGCAAGTCTGGTATAGCTATGCTAGTAAAAAGCAGAAAGTCAGAAGTTCAGCATATTCTTGAATCGAAATAAGTTACTAACAGGTATGTTTAAAAATATAAAAATCGGCACAAAAATTACCGCACTTGTCCTCTCAATTGTGGTACTTGCCTTAGCTACAACCATTATTGTAATAAGCCATCTGGGTAGTAAGTCTGTGCCCGCCGAGCAGATACAATATTATATGGTAGGCGTAAGCGTCATCATTCTGTTGCTGGCTCTGGTTATTACAGTTCTCTTTTCACGCTTTCTTACCCGTCCATTGATGACATTAAAAACAACAATGGGCCTTCTCGGACAAGGTGTATTACCTGAGAAAATTAAAAAGTCAAGTGAAGATGAATTTGGTGAGATGACTGAGACAATGAACCGTCTGGTGGAAGGCCTGCATAAAACGGCAGACTTTGCCCATAAAATTGGAGAGGGAGAATTTGAGGCTGAATTTAAGCCTATGAGCCAGGATGATATGTTAGGTGTAGCATTGCTGAATATGCGTGATAGCATTCAGGAATCTGCCAAACGGGATGAGGAACGTAACTGGATTGTAACAGGTGTCGCTGAGATTGGAAATATTCTTCGTTCAACAAATGAGTTGGAAGAACTGAGTGATAAAGTAGTATCTTATCTGACAGGCAAAATAGGCGCTATTCAAGGTGCTCTGTATGTTGTAAATGATGAGGATGAAGGCAGATTTATGCTTGAAATGAAGGCAAGCTATGCGTATAATAAGAAAAAATATCTTAAAGCTCAGTTCCGGTTTGCGGAAGGTCTGGTAGGACAGGCCGCTGCCGAACGGGATACAATCCTGCGGACAGAGATTCCTGATACGTATGTGACAGTCACTTCTGGGTTATTAGGTGATCGTAAGCCTAAATGTTTATTGGTTGTACCATTAATGACTGTGATCGGAAGTGAGAAGGTAGTATATGGGGCATTGGAGTTTGCCGGCTTTGAAAAATTTAGCTCTCGTAACGTTCAGTTTATAAATGAAGTAAGTGAAATTATCGCACGTACTGTATTCAATATCAAGGTAAACGAGAAAACCAGCCGACTGCTGGAAATGTCCCAGAGACAGTCTCAGGAGCTTCAGGAACAACAGGAAATTCTGCAACAGAACGCAGAAGAGATGCAGGCAACACAGGAAGAACTGAAAAGAGCTAATACTGCGCTTGAATACCAGGTTGAACAAGTAGTACATGCACAAAAACGTTTGCAGAAGCTACTTGAGAATGCAGCAGAGGTGATCATGATCTATGAAAAAGACCGGACTATCCGATATGCCAGCCCTTCTGTAAACCGGATTCTGGGATATTCACAAGAAGAGTTGATTGGCGCAGACGATATGGCTCATGTGGATGAAACAGGTAGAGAGTCTATTACAAAGATGTTTGAAGATTTGCTGGCAAACCCAGGTCAGAAATATACAGTTCAGTATAGTTACTATAGAAAGAATGGGGAGCAGATATGGTTGGAAGCAACAGGATCAAACTTATTGCATGACCCGGCAATCGAAGGTATTCTGATAAACTCTACGGATATTACAGAAAGGCTTCGGGCAGAGAGAGAACAGCGTATGCGTAGCCAGATGCAGTCTCTATCTGAAAACTCTCCTGATTTGATCATTCGTTTCAATAAAGAAGGACGCATCTTCTATATCAATCCAATGATTGAAGTATATGCGGGGCAACGTAAAGAAACATTTGAACAAAAGAGCCTGGACGAACTCACTATCGCTTCTTCTGTGGTTGATGCGTGGCGTTCTGTTCTGAATCAGGTGATAGAAACTCAGGAAAAGGTAAATACCGAAATTGATTTTCCTTCTACTGTTGGTACTCGGGTGATGGATATCAAAGCAATCCCGGAATTTAATGACCAGGGAACTGTAGAATCGGTGTTGTTTGTATTGGGTGATATTACAGAAAGAAAGATGACAGAGATGGAGATCTCTAATAAAAACAAGAAGATCTCAGAATCTATCAACTATGCGAAACGAATTCAGGGCGCTATTCTTCCTGCGAACCAACTTATTAAATCAGTATTTCCGGATGCATTTATCCTATATAAGCCAAGAGATGTCGTAAGTGGTGACTTCCCATGGTTTATGCAAAAAGGAGATGATCTGTATATCGCAGCTGTCGATTGTACGGGACACGGTGTACCAGGTGCCTTGATATCACTGATTGGATACTTCCTACTGAATAACATAACTGAAAGTGGTGAAAATATTCTTCCTGGAGAGATTCTGGATCGTTTGGACCGCGGAGTAACAGCCACTCTGAAGCAGGATTCTAATGATGAAGGTTCGACACGTGATGGTATGGATATCGCATTGTGTAAAATCAATCTGAAAGAGAATGTCTTACAATATGCTGGTGCTCACAGGCCATTGTACTTCTTACAGGCAGGAGGAGAATTAGTTGAAATAAAAGGAGATAAGTTCCCAATTGGCGGTGGCCAGTATAAAGACAGAACCAACTTTGTTACTACAACTATCCAGTTAAATTCAGGAGACTCCGCATTCTTCTGTTCAGATGGCTTCCCTGATCAGTTTGGTGGACCTGATAATCGCAAATTCTCTCCAAAACGTATTCGTGATCTGATTACTGGTAACCCATCTGCGAGTATGAACCAGATGCATGCCATATTTGATCGGGAGTTTGAGGGATGGAGAGGTGATACCAAACAAACAGACGATGTACTTATGATAGGAATCAGATTTTAATAAATCCGTTTTTATATAAAAGAATAGTTTAACTCATAAATTTCAATTAGTAGATAAAGCAAATTTCGTATTCATCCAATATATCTTTTAAAACTATGAAGTATATCTATGACTTGCACCGAATTATGATCCAGGAGGACTTAATTTTAGTCTATGAAGGAGAATTCACGCAAGAGATTACCAAGTCGGTTCTGTCTATGACAGAGCGCAATATGGAGTCAATGGGAGAGGAGTCCAGTATCAAGCGTAAAGTGTTTAATGTAATGGTGGAGTGTTTGCAGAATATCTGTAAGCATGCTGAAGAAGCAATTGAGGATGCTCCCAATTCTGCTATTTTCATTGTTGGAAAGAGAGATGAAGAATACGTTATTACTTCAGGTAATCCGATCCGTAATGACAAAATTGCTCTCTTGTCTGCTAAGCTAGATCAAATCAATGGTTTAGACAAAGAAGGTCTGAAGAACCTTTACAAAGAAATTATCCGGAATACAGAACTTTCGGAAAAAGGTGGTGCAGGCTTAGGTTTTGTGGATATGGCTCGGAAATCCGGTCAGAAGCTGGAGTATGATTTTCATCCGGTAACAGAAAAAACATCGTTCTTTTCATTACAAACTCGTGTTTCCCGCATGGCAGGCATGGAGGTGTAAACTGTTGAAAATATTCCTAAAACATAATTTGATCTATTAATCCTTTCAGAAAGAATTTAAAATCCTTTTACATATTATGGAAATTATCAATTTAGAAGGCGCAGAAGATACGCCAAAAATTATTCTTGATAAATCGAATGGTATTTTCGAAATATCTGGCCGTTCCCTTCCAGAAGATACTGCTGAATTCTATAGACCTATATTAGATTGGTTGTCTCGATATGCACAGACACCAAATAGCAAAACTCAGTTTACATTCAAATTAGAGTATTTCAATACTGCTTCTTCTAAGCTTATCCTGGATATTCTGGCAAAGTTGGAGGCAATTCCTGGTACTACTGTTGAATGGTATTTCCATGAAGACGACGAAGATATGGAAGAAGCTGGAGGCGAGTTCTCTGAATTAGTAGAGGTGCCTTTCGATTTCAAAGCTTATTAATCTCATTAGACATACAGGAGTAGTCTCGACTACACAGGTTTGAACAACTCTGTTTTAAGTCTGACTGATAGTGATTTCTTGTTGAATGCAGTCACGTGTTGATTGCAAGCTGGTTTCGTCTTGCCTGAAAATAAGAAGAATCCAAATAGTTATGAAGCAGGTGGCTGTATTCAGAGAATGAAGCTTTACTAAAGAGATGCTGGCTTGTGGGATAAAGCTTTGTATCAGTACTGAAGAGATACTCCTGTTGTCATTCCAGTGCGAAAGTTTAATTATTTAGTTGCCAGCATTAATTTCTCAAAACGTAATTGAGAAACTGAAACAATAGTTGATTATCAAATTGCTGTTTTTCAGTTTCTGAATTAAAAATTACAGCTATGAGTGAGGAAATACTTAAGGCATTGACCCAACTGTTTGCCATTATTACCAAACAGGATAGTGGGGCCACTGTCAAGGAACGTAATTATGTTATTCAGTTTTTCCGACAGGAACTGGATCTGGATTCAGTACAGGGGTATCTGGCCCTTTATGATGAGTTAGCCGGATATGGAGTAGAAGACACTAGCGGGTCTAAACTTACATCTGTAAAGGATTCTGTAAAGACATTGGCTATCTGTAAGAAAATCAACAAAACGTTGACTCAAAAGCAGAAAGTCATTGTATTGATCCGTCTATTGGAATTAGTAAATTCTGATAAAAACTTCACTCCTCAACGGATGAGCATTATTGATACGGTCTCAACCGTATTCAATATTGTTAAAGAAGAATATTCACTAATTGAGAGTGTTGTACTGAAGGATAATCTATTGGACATTGTTTCAGATGTCAAATTGCTGGTAGCACGTGAAGACGCTTTACCATCTGAACATTCTCACTCAAAATATTTACATCTGGATCATTTCTCCGGCGAACTGTATTTTATCCATATCGCAAGTGTGGATATGTATTTCGTGAAATATGCCGGACATGAAGATTTGTTATTGAATGGGTTACCTATCAAACCGTTACAGATATATCTGTTTTCGCATGGTAGTACATTAAAACTGGCACATAGTTCGCCTCTATATTATAGTGATGTAGCAGGTATATTCCTGAATACAGCCAAAGCCAATAAGCTTTCCTTCCACGCCAAAAGTCTTGAATATCGCTTCTCTAGTGGAACTATTGGATTACGTGATATCAATCTGGCAGCTGGTCCAGGTAATCTGATTGGCATTATGGGAGGTAGTGGAGCTGGTAAAACGACTCTGCTGAACGTATTGGCAGGGATTGAAACTCCTTCTAAAGGAGAAGTTCTGATCAATGGAATCAACATTCATGCACAGAAAGATCAGATTCAAGGTGTGATTGGGTATGTTGCCCAGGACGATCTACTGATTGAAGAACTGACAGTGTATGAAAACTTATATTATAATGCAAAACTTTGCTTTGCTAACCTGAATGAAGAACAGCTTCACCAAGCTGTAATGAGTGTGTTGGCAAGCCTGGGATTGGATCATATCAAAGACATTAAAGTAGGTAATGTCCTGAATAAAAAGATTAGTGGTGGACAACGAAAACGTTTGAACATTGCGTTGGAGTTGATTCGTGAACCGGCAGTCATGTTTGTGGATGAACCTACATCTGGATTATCATCCCGTGACTCGGAGAACGTAATTGACTTATTAAAAGAATTATCACTGAAGGGAAAGCTGATCTTTGTGGTTATCCACCAGCCTAGTTCAGACATTTACAAGATGTTTGATAAGCTGTTTTTGCTGGATACTGGAGGTTTTCCTATCTATTACGGCAACCCGGTAGAAGCAGTAACTTATTTCAAACGGGCTACAAATCAGGTAGATAGTGAACGTGGTCAGTGCCATACGTGTGGTAACGTAAACCCCGAACAGATATTTAATATCATCGAGGCTAAGGTGGTGGATGAATACGGAAGATACACCAGTAAACGTAAAGTCACACCGGCACAATGGAATGATAAATACCTGACAAACTTCAGGATGGACGAAGTTACTACCATAACGGAGTTGCCGCCAAAAGCGTTGAATCTTCCATCTCGCATCAAACAAGCTACCATCTTTACGATTCGGGATTTCTTGTCGAAAGTCAGCAATGTACAATACATGCTTATAAACCTGTTACAGGCTCCATTACTAGCATGTTTACTGGCTTTTGTGATTCGATATACAAATACTTCTGAGACAGCTGACTATTCTTACAGATATAATGATAATATACCTGCGTTCATTTTGATGAGTGTCTTGGTAGCCTTATTCATGGGTCTGACAGTAAGTGCTGAAGAGATTATACGTGACCGAAAAATTCAGAAACGAGAATCTTTCCTAAATCTGAGCCGTACCAGTTATCTAACGTCAAAAGTGTTGATTCTGTTTACATTATCTGCGATTCAGACGCTGACTTTTGTGGTTGTAGGACATTGGATACTGGATATTCAGGGCATGACATTTAGCTACTGGCTGATTCTGTTCACATTATCTTGTTTTGCCAATGTGCTCGGATTGAATATGTCTGCTTCTTTTGACTCTGCTGTAACAGTGTATATAACGATTCCGTTACTACTGATTCCACAGATGATATTTAGTGGTATTATTTTCAGCTTTGACAAACTAAATGAAGCAGTAAGCAGTAAAGACAAAGTACCTGTACTGGCAGATGTAATTGCTGCTCGTTGGGGTTTTGAAGCATTAGCAGTAGATCAGTTTAAAAATAATGCCTATCAGGAATCTTTCTATGATCTGGAAAAAGAAGAGAGCCAGGCATATTTTAAATATACATATCTGGTTCCTGAGTTAGAGAACAGACTAAGTTTTGTAACAGAAAACTTTTCTGCTAAAGATGATTCGGTAAAGTCTTTGGCTGAACGGGACTTAATGATTCTAGAAAGAGCATTAATGAAAGAACCTGGTGTGGAAACTCTTCAATTGGATGCACTCACACTAGATAAATTTTCTAAGGAAAAGTCTGTTAAATTAAGTGCCTTTATTAAACAGGTCAAAGAAGCTAATATTGAACAGTTTAATAAGGCTAGAGATATAAAAGACCAATTCATTGCTTACAAAGAAAAAAATAAGACGTTTAATCTGACATCTTATAAGAATCAGTTCTACAATGAATCACTGGCAGATCTTATGAAGAATACCAGTGCGAAAGATAGAATTGTAGAGTACAATGGAAAATTGTTACAACAAACTGACCCTGTGTTCAGAGATCCTGAAGTATTATCTATACTGGATTACAGGACGCATTTTCTAGCTCCACAAAAACCATTGTTTGGGAGATTATTTGATACCTATTACTTTAATATTATTATTCTCTGGGCACTCACAGGATTTTTGTATGTGACCTTATACTTCGAGGCTTTCCGCAAATTGTTCTATGCCTTTGGTAATATTCGTTTACCTAAGGCTGTTCTGACAAGCCTGGAAGGGATCAAGAAAAAATTGAGTGGTATACGTGTAAAGCTTGATATGCCATTTGCAAAGAAAAAAGTTGCTACCAATTAATTATACTGTTAATAGAGACGACAATGTTTGTAGCATATACCATTGTCTTCTCTACTATATAAAGAAATAACAATACTATGGTTTTTTGCGACTTATTTCAAAAACTCTATAATAAATTACTTATCTCTTTACTAAAATGAACTTTTCTGCGGATCATTACCAGAAGAAGTAATTTTAGAGGTAGAGAAAAAATCATTTTTGTTAAAACTCTTACATGGATTACGGGAAGTAATTTTTGATAAAACTTGTAAATAGCTGAATTACAATTATTTTTACTGCGCTCATTACTTAACTATTTCAATTACCGATCACTATGAAAAAATTACTGATAGGTTTTATCGCGTTGGCGTTACTTTCTTGCAACGGAAGCAAGAATAATGATGATGCGGGTACTCTTGACAGTTTAAAGAATGTAAAACCTAAAGCACCTGCAGTATCTAAGGAAGTTGTCAACGAATTCATACAATCTATACCTTCTCCTATTGAAATTTCTGTTCTTATCAAAGAACAAGGTGCAAAATACGACTCAAAATTACTTAACCCAACAGCAAGCCAGGGTAATTATAATACTAGTTTCCGTCAAGCAGTAAATTTAGGCGTATATAGTACAGATCTTGGATATGCTAACATCTATGATCAGAAGCAAGATGCTATTAAATACCTCGATGCTGTAACGGGTATGGCTAATGGTCTGAATATTGGGCAGTTTTTCGACTTTTCAACAATTAAAAGACTGGCAACAAATAGCAGTAACCTTGATTCACTATTATTAATCACAACACAAAATTTTGAGAAGATCAACTCCTACCTTCAGGATCAAAATCGTTCTAACCAAAGCGTATTGATTTTGACAGGTGGATGGGTTGAATCACTCTATCTGACCTGTGAAGTAGTGAAGAAAAATCCAAGTCAACAATTCAAAGAAAGAGTAGGTGAGCAAAAGGTGATTTTGGATCAATTATTACTCCTGTTAGATTTTTATAAGGACGATGCAAATGTGCAAGGATTAATAAATGATCTTAACAATCTGAAGGCGAAATTTGATGCTGTAAAAGTGACTCGTGAGTACAAAGAATCCAAGATGGAAGAAATCAATGGTATCCCAACTATTGTTGATAAAAGTACAAGTCGCATTGATTTTACGGAACAGGATATAGATAATATTCGTAATGCTACCATAGCTGTACGTGACAAAATTATCAAATAGAAGATTTGTTCAAGATACTGGATTACTAAAGAGTTATATTTAGTATTAATAATTAAAGCTTTACGCAATACTTACAAGAACTTAATATTGGCTGACTTTATGAAAAACATTCTATTTACCGCTATGCTGCTTGCATTATTTTTTTGTGCAAAGAATAGTGCTTTTGCACAGTGTGAAGCAGAAAAATATACAGAAAAGATAATTGGCAATTTACCTGATGGAACTACATTTTTGAAGAGCTATAAGATTGATGGCGAAGGTGGCAACAAGCCTAAAATTGAGTATCCATATATATTCCGTCAGAACTCGACTTACCTGATCAATATTGCTAATAAAGATCCTGAACTAAAAGGAGTTGTATTGGAGCTTTATGATGCAAACCGTAATCTGATCGGAACAAGTTATGATGCAAGTGGGAAGAAATTTCGTCCAGGCTTGGGTTATACCTGTTCAGCTACAGGGGTATATTACCTGAAGTTCTCATTTGAAGGATCAAAAGACTTTTGTGCAGCAGCAGTGTTGTTGCTGAAGAAATAAATTAAGTATAGTTCTTTCAAAAAAGCGAAAGTGTTCTGCACTTTCGCTTTTTTATTTTATAACTTTCCCAAGTTGACAGATTCATGTAGTTTTGTGACACAGACAGACCCAAAACATTCCTGTAATTACTTATAACCTAACCTACCTGAAGACCTATGCGCGAATGGATTGAAAGAAATTTTAAAGGAGATCTTTATATCTGGTTTATTGTTCTAGCCTTTTCTATTATGAGTGTACTGGTTGTATATAGTGCAACAGGCACACTGGCTTATCAACAGAAAGATGGCAATACAGAATATTATCTCTTTAAACATTCACTGCTCATGGGTATAAGTGTATTTGTGATGTGGATGGCACATCGGGTAGACTATCGGTATTATGCTAAGTTATCTCAGTTAGGACTTTGGTTATCGGTGCCTTTACTCATCCTGGTATTTTTTGTGGGGCGTAGTGTTAATGATGCCAATCGGGTTATTTTTGTTTTTGGACAATCTTTCCAACCGTCTGATTTAGCTAAGCTGGCTTTGATTGCAAGTATCGCCGCGATTCTGGCAAAGAGGCAACAGAAGATTGAGGATGTAAAAGGAACACTTATTCCTGTACTTATCTGGTGTGGTCTTATCTGTGGTTTGATTGCTCTGGCTAACTTCTCAACTGCTGCTCTGTTGTTTGTAACCTGTATGCTGCTAATGTTCATTGGAAGAGTACCTGTGAAATACTTGTTTAGATTAGTTTTGGTAGGAATACTGGCCGGAGCCATTGCCATGGCTGTAGGTCAGCGTGGAGGAACAGTCGTGAATCGTGTAAAAAGATTTATGGATAGCAAGGATATTCCTTATCAGGCTGAACAATCGTTCATCGCTGTGTCAACTGGTGGTTTGGTAGGAAAAGGGATTGGACACAGTGAACAGCGCAATATGTTACCTAATGCTTACAATGACTTCATTTATGCTATCATTGTAGAAGAATATGGTATGGTGGGAGGAATTGTTGTGATTATTTTGTATCTGTTTCTACTATATCGGAGTATGCTTATTGTCTCAAACAGTGATCGACCGTTTGGGGGATTGCTGGCAGCAGGACTTAGTTTTAGTCTGGTATTACAGGCATTTGCACATATGGCAGTTTCTGTAGGCTTAGCTCCTGTAACAGGTCAGCCTCTTCCTTTATTAAGTATGGGAGGAACTTCCTTATTATTTACAGGGATGGCAATAGGTATTATTATAAGTGTAAGCCGTACAGACCTGAAAGGACGGAGTTTGTAGTCTTATTATTGTTAGTGAATTTATAAAAGAACATTTTCAAATCGATACTATACCTTGACCAAGCCTGTTCGTGTTATTATTAGTGGGGGTGGCACCGGAGGCCATATTTACCCGGCTATTGCTATTGCCAATACATTAAAGAGCCTCAATCCTGATACTGAGGTCTTATTTGTCGGTGCAGAAGGTAAGATGGAGATGCAGAAAGTACCGCAGGCAGGCTATAAGATTGTAGGATTGCCTATCAGAGGACTTCAGAGAGGATTTGATCTTAGTAATTTTCTGCTTCCCTGGCGATTTCTAAATAGTTTGTTAAAAGCACGTAAGGTAATTAAAGAGTTTCGCCCTCAGATTGCTGTTGGGGTTGGAGGATACGCCAGTGGACCTTTGCTGTATATTGCAGGACTGATGAAATTACCTACACTCATTCAGGAGCAGAATTCCTATGCGGGAATAACAAATAAATGGCTTGCCAAACGTGCCAGCAAGATATGTGTGGCCTATGAGGGAATGGATGCATTTTTTCCTGCAGAAAAGATTGTGTTAACAGGTAATCCTGTCCGAAAAGATATTTTATCTGCAGATCAGAAGAAAGCCGCTGCTATTTCGCATTTCCAACTGTGGGATAATGTGCCTACGTTACTGATAATAGGTGGTAGCCTGGGAGCTGGTACAATCAATAAGAGTGTTCAAGGAGCTATTGAAACCCTGAAACAAACCTCTGTGCAGGTGATTTGGCAGACAGGTAAATATTATTATGAATCCTGCCAAAAGGCTGTTGTTGCTTCTGGGGCTACCAATATTCGGGTGTTTGATTTTATTGGTCAAATGGATCTGGCCTATGCTGCTGCTGATGTAGTTATTTCACGCGCTGGAGCTTTGTCTATTTCAGAACTTTGCCTGGCTGCCAAACCCTCTATTCTGGTTCCTTCTCCTAATGTGGCAGAGGATCATCAGACTAAAAATGCAATGGCCCTGGTTAAGGCGGACGCTGCACTGCTGGTAAAAGATACAGATGCTCATCAAAACCTTATACCTACAGCATTGAAATTGTTAAATAATCCAGAAAAGAAGAAGGTATTATCTCAGAATATTGTAAAGCTTAGCTATCCCAATGCCGCTGAACAAATTGCTAAGGAAATTCTAAACCTTATATAATAGATCAACAAATAAGTAAAATCCCACTAAGAACTGTAGTCTAACAATTCTTAGTGGGATTTTACTTATTTATCCAATAGATATAAAACTACTGAATTGTAATTTGTTGATCTACAATAGATTGAAACTTTGAGGTGCAACATAGTGTTATGAGTGAGGTAGTTATCATTATTTCCTCAGCTTATATACATGACAAATTATCTGCATTGTAAAAAAAATCCTTATTTCACATTCTCTCTTTGTACTGTCTTCCTGCTCTTCCTGGCTAGTTGTGGAAAGACAGCACCCTTTCGGGAAGTATTCAAAAAGGCAACACCTTATGAACAATACCAAAAAGCGCTGGAAGATACTAAACTTGATCAAACGGCCTTAGGCAGAGATTGGTTATTGGCAGGGCAGCGTGTGTTGCATGATTCATTATTGATTTCTGTACCCTTTCAGGAGACAGGGTACTTTGGCGCAGATAAGCCTACAGCCTATAGCTTTCGGTTTAATGCGCGCAGAGGGGAACGTATTACTATTCAGGTTGGAGTACAATCTCTTCAAAAAGTAAAAGTATTCGTAGATGTATTTAAATGGGATGGTGCTCCAAAATTACTTATCTCTGCTGACACCAATGCAACTTCAGTAACCTTTGAAGCAGAACAGGATCAGATGCATCTGGTGCGGATACAGCCTGAATTGTTACGAAGTGGACGCTATACATTATCTATTACCAATAGCCCCAGCTTAGGGTTTCCTGTTCAGGGGAAAACGGATAAACAGATTGGAAGTTTCTGGGGGGCAGACCGAGATGGTGGTGCACGAAGACATGAAGGTGTAGATATTTTTGCAGCGAGAGGTACACCCGCTATTGCTTCTACGAAAGGTGTAATAAGAGGCGTAAATACCAATAACCTGGGTGGAAAGGTGGTGTGGTTATGGGATCAGGAACGAAATCAAACGTTGTATTATGCCCATCTGGATAGTCAGTTAGTGCAAACCGGGCAACTGGTAAACCCTGGAGATACGCTGGGACTTGTGGGTACTACTGGTAATGCTCGCTTTACGGCTCCCCATCTGCACTTTGGTATTTATCGCTGGCCTTTTGGCGCTATAGATCCTTATCCATTTATAAAAGCTTCTTCTGGCATGCCTGCTGATATAAAAGTACCTCTGGATAATTTAGGTATGTGGTATCGGGTGTCAGCGAAAAAAGCATCTATTTATCATATACCAGATAAAAAGTCTCGTATTCTGCAATCCATAGAGCGTCATACACCTTTTGTGGTGATTGGAGGATCTTCTCTCTGGTACCATATCATATTACCTTCAGGTGTAAATGGATACATTGCTGCGAAAGATATAGAAAAGGTAAGGATGCCTGTTGACCAAGTTAAGGTAAAGCAGATAACCGCTGTTACGGATCAACCTGATTCCGGGTCTGCTGTGATGGAGACAAGAGCAAAAGGAGAGTCTGTATATGCTCTGGCTAAATTCGGCTCGTACTGGCTGGTAGAAACTACACGTCATGGACTTGGATGGGTACAAACAGCTCTATAAAGTGTTAAGATATGGTTAAAATGAAAAAGCCCTGCATTGGCAGGGCTTTTCTATTGAAAGTGCTATAATGCTTATTTCAAAGAATTTTTGAAACCTTCAGAATCTTTGTAAGCTGCAAATTCAAGATCGTCTACTGCTTTCTCACGCAGACTAGATTTGTTTTGAACTGCTTTCTGAAGATTAGTAAATACATCAGCTTCTTTCTTAGCACGTGCATTCGCAACAGCCATCAGGTAATAGATATCACCATTGCTTGCATCTTTAGCCGCTGCATCGTTCAGGGTTGCAACAGCCGCATCGTTTTGTCCTGCTAATAATTGAGCCAATGCTTTGTTGTACAATACACTAGCATCATCACCGGCTTGAGACAATGTGGCAGCAGCTTCGCTATACTGAGCAGCGCGGATTTGTTGAACACCTTTTGTTGCGTTGATAGCTTTAGTTACCTGATCGTTGCCAGTTAAAGACTGAGCTTTAGTGATAGCATCAGCAGCTTTTTGCTTATCACCTTTGATAGTGTAGGCAGTTGCTAAGTTGCTGTATACTTCAGCTGTTTCCTGTTTGGTTTTAGCTGTTTCCAGGTGAGTGATTGCATCATCAGCCAGTTGAGCTTTTTTCGCAGGATCAGAAGACTTCTTAGCCATCTCTAATTGAGTAGCTGCATAGTCATTGTGTGCTTGCCAGCTATCGTAGTTTTTAACAGCAACAGCATAGATTGCTTGTTTTTCTTCAACAATTGGAGTTAAAGATGCAGACCAAGCTAATTCAGCTTCGCTAAGAGCTCCTACTGTGTCTTTTCCTTCAACGATACGTTTAGAGATAGCAGACATTTCAGCATCTGTTTTCTTTTCAACCAGCGTTAAGATTTCAGTGTTCGCGTTACGAAGCTTAGGATATACTTGTTTGAACAAAGTTTTCCAGAAAGCCAACTTCTCCAGTTGTTTTTCTTTTTCTTCCCATTCTCCTCCTCCATCAACAATTGACAACACTTGGTCTTTTTGTTCTTGTTGCAGGATAGTAGAAGAGTTTACAGAATCTTTCAATACTGTCCAGTCTTCAAATACTGGCTTCAGAACGAATTCTACAGAGTCAGCCTGAGATTTGTAATCATATTGCTTCATTTTCTGACGATAGAACTTCTCAATCTGTTTTGCACGATCATCAGAAAGGAATTTGTTTTTACGTTCTGTTCCTTCAGGAGAGTGTGTTCCTGTTACAGTTACAGTTTTAGTAACGTTTTTGTCTGCGATGAAAGCATCCAGGAATTTACCACGCTTGCTACGTACCTCACTGGTTTTCAATGCAGATTTTCCTTGGTCGAAATAAAACGCAACATAAGTTGGTTTGTATTCAGGATCTGGATTGTAACCAGTTTCTGCATATACAACAGGAACTGCATCCTGAGCAAGGCGAGAAGTTGTGATGATACCTTGAGCAATTGCTAACTCAGGAGATACTTTAGATTTTTTGCCTTTTGCAGCAGTACCTGTGAAAGTTAATTCACCACGGCGCATATCTTCCTGATATGGGAAGTTGAATTCCTGAGATTTTACAGGAGATTCTTTCTTTGCATTAGGATAGTCTGCTGCATTGAATTGGATAGAACCTACATCTGTCTTTTTATCTCCATATTTATAAGCTATGTTTCCTGTATAGGTTGTTTTCTTCTTCAACATTTTTACAGGCAATGTTGCTTCTGCTGTGAACTTCACCTGATCAGCATGAACCTCTAAAGGATTAGGAGTTACTGCTACTTTCTGTTCTTTAGATTTTTTGACCATCTGGTTGAGCGTACAACCGGAAAGCGCCAATACACCGCAAACAGTAAGGGTTGCAAGTGTTGTTTTTTTGTTAATCATAATAAAAAAGTTTAATTTAGAAGTTACAAATAGTTTTAATAGAAGAGATTTATTGAAATTAAGTGTATTTTTTATATACTTTTTTTGTTGTCTCAAAGAAGCACTTAACTTCGTTATGTGATCTTGTACGACTTTTTCTTATTTTTGTTACTATTAATTAGATGAACATATGCAAAAGATTAAATCCTTATTTGAAAATCAAGCGTTTGGTGTTTGTACACGGCTGGGAGAAAAGATGGGTGTTTCAATCAGTAGTATTCGCTTATTCTTTATTTACACCTCATTTCTCACACTTGGATCTCCGTTAATTATCTATCTTATATTAGCTTTTGTACTTAATATGCGTAAACATCTTCGCCGATATAATCATCCTACCGTCTGGGATATTTAATGTTTTTTTGTTTTTGCCACAAATAAAATACATTTTATAAATTTTCTGTATTATTTGTCCTTAAAATTGCAATTCGCTGAATTTCTTTTTTTTGCGAACGAAATGCATCCATACAATACTACTTTGATAAACTAATAAGGAAAAGCCATCCTTCTTACGTATCACACTTCGCCTTTGTTTCATCCAAAATGGAATTTTTTTGTAGAAGTCAAAGTGTGCCCGAACGATCGCCCAGCAGTGTGTCGGCTTTTTTTGTAATAAAAATATTGCTCCGGCAACGCCATCTAATACCAAACGAATAAAAATCGTATAAATAAGCCTAAACGTGTGTAAATTTTTGTACAGTGTCGCTAAACTGTTGCGGAAATTCAGAAACGTTTTCTGAGGACTTACACTGCTTAAAGTGCCTGCTCCTACATGGTATATTGTACTCTCAGCGCAATAGTAAACCTGATAACCGCTATTGTGTGCACGCCAGCAAAAATCAATTTCTTCCATATGGGCAAAGAATGCTGCATCAAGACCGTTAAGCTCCCAAAAAACAGAGGATCTGACAACCATACAAGCTCCTGATGCCCAGAATACAGGACAGGTATTATTGTATTGACCTGTGTCAGTTTCCATATCCTGAAAGATGCGTCCTCTGCAAAATGGATAGCCTAGGATATCTATAAATCCACCTGCTGCACCGGCATATTCAAAATGCGTTTTTTGATAAAATTGCTTTAGTTTAGGCTGACAAGCTGCAATGGTCGGATTGCTATCCATTAACTGAATAAGTGGAGAAAGCCATTGGGGGGTAACTTCCACATCTGAATTGAGGAGTACATAATATTCGGTCTGGACCTGTTTAAGGGCAGTGTTATATCCTCCCGCATATCCTTCATTCTGCGTATTTTCAATAATTTGTACCTGTGGAAATTTTTGCTGAAGCATTTCCACAGATCCGTCTGTGGACAGATTGTCTGCTACGATAATCTGTGCTTCAGTAGTATAGTGTACAACTGAAGGTAGAAATTGCTCTAAAAAATGTTTTCCGTTATAATTAAGAATAACAACTGCAGTTTTCACTAGATCTGTTTTGTGTTTACCCGATTATGCCTGTATGTCAACGTCCAAACAAGCTATATCAATTACTTTTTTTCATTACCATCCTGAAAGAAACAATCTTATTTCAAGACAGTAAACGTAAAACGAAAAACGGTAAACACAAAACAGATGTGAGATTTTACGAAAACATGCTGCCTAAATCAAGACCCGGAATGTTTGGCAATGTACCCTGAGTGGCTTTTTTCAACTCCTCGCGGGCTTTTTCTTCCACTTCTTCCAATGCTTTATTCATCGCAGCAATAATAAGATCCTGTAACATTTCTTTATCAGAAGGCTTTAATAAGTCATTGTCAATATCAAGTTTAAGTACTTGTTTTTTTCCATTTACAATAACTTTTACCATACCACCACCGGATTCTCCTGTTGCCTGTACTTTTACTAAATTATCCTGGGCTTCTTTTAGCTTGGCCTGCATTTCTTTTACCTTACCAAACATATTCATCATGTCTAACATAATCTCTGAATTATAGTAGTGAAAAAATTACGAAAATTCTAATTAGCATACAAAGTTAACCATTCTATGATTCATGCCTGAGAAAACATACTATTTTTGAGATATTATCATCCTTGTTGCTTACTATAAGTACAACTCAATCTTTGTTACCCAATGAATATACAACTCTATTCGCAGATTCAACCTCAGATTCAGGCTTTGATTATTCCTGTATGGCAGGATACTAACTTACAGTCTTCTTTAACACAGATTGCAGAGAAATTTCAACTCTCCGACTATGACTTACAGAATGACTTTAAAGCAGATTTTAAAGAAGTGTTATTTTTTTATGTTCCTACTTCCTCTGAAAAGCTAAAGAAAGTGTATCTGTTAGGTCTAGGAAAACCTGCAGGAAGTATAGAAGTGTTAAAAGCATTTCGTTATCTGTTTTTTAGTTATAAGACCAAATTGCCTGCTGCTCTTGGGATAGACCTTACTTTACAAGCTTCTGCTAATAGTATCAACTATTTGGAAAACATTATAAATGGGGCATTACTGGGAGGATATGATCTGAATTTATACAAGACAAATAAATCAGACTCTTATAACTTTTTTCAGGCGAATCCCTCTCTGGACCTGTATGTGTCCCAGGAGAGTATGACTGACGCTGAAAAAGCGGTTTCTAAGGGTAAGGCTATTGCTGAGACTCAGATCAGAATAATGAATCTGGGTAATGCTCCTGGTAATTACAAAACACCACAGACATTAGCAACCTGGGCTTTGGAGTCTGGAAGAGAATGGGGATACGATGTCACTATTCTTGACAAAAGCCAGCTGATCGATATTGGAGCAGAGGCTCTGTTGGCTGTAAATAAAGGAAGTGCCAATCCGCCTGTGATGATTGTACTAGAGTATAAACCTGATAGTGCTGCTGCTGCTCAGAAAATAGGTCTAGTTGGCAAAGGAGTAACATTTGATACGGGTGGAATTTCTCTTAAGGATTCTGCGAATATGCATTTGATGAAAAGTGATATGGGAGGAGCTGCCGCTGTGCTTGGGACCATTGAACTGGCTGCCAGGTTGCAACTACCTGTACATTTGATTGGGGTGATACCGTCTACTGAGAATAGTGTAGATGGAGAGTCTACCAAGCCCGGAGATGTAATTGGTTCCTATGCAGGAAAAACAATTGAGGTAATTGATACAGATGCTGAAGGAAGGCTGATTCTGGCTGATGCACTAGCCTATGTGGTTAAGAACTATCAACCAGATGTTCTGATAGATCTGGCAACCCTTACAGGTAGTGTAATTGGGGCATTGGGATATGTAGCTGCAGGTTTGTTTACTACCAATGACACACTGTCATCTGAATTAATAAAAGTAAGTGAGAAAACCGGAGAAAAATTATGGCGATTGCCAATGTGGGATGATTACAAAGATGATCTGAAATCAGATGTAGCTGATGTGAAAAATTATCATGGTAAGCCGTTTGCCGGGGCCATTATGGGTGCTAAGTTTCTGGAAGTTTTTACCAATAGCCATTCTGCCTGGGCACACCTTGATATCGCTGGAACTGCATTTACAGAGAGCGAATATGGAACACAAAAGAATGCGACAGCTTATGGAATCCGGTTATTAACAGCCTACATTGAACAAAAGATATAAAGCTTTAAAATGTTGAGACTTAAACTACAATTTCCTATTTTGTAAATTATAATCAGGTCCTGTTTACATAATTTGTTGGAGAAAATTTGAGAATCTCAGATTAAACGTAGTTCTGACATGTTTTCAATACTTTAACAAATTATGTAGACAGTACCATCTAATAAAATAATCTGATGTCTCGTTTAGTAACATACAGTGTCTGTCGTTATCAATGAAATGCTTCTGCTTTGAATGCCAAATGACCAGCTTGAAAATGTAGACAATTTCATCACTTACTTATTTTATTGGAACATGCCACTTACCAGCCTTACTTTCCTCTGTGTTTCAAGCTATTTTAAAGGTGCGCGATTTATAAGTGCTTGCAAAGAAGCAGGTTGTACCATTTATCTGCTGACATCTAAAGCGATGGCAGATAAACCCTGGCCACATGATGCTATTGAAGAGGTCTTTTATATGGAGGAGGCCGAATGGGATATGAGTTCAATTGTATCGAACTTTGCTCATCTTATACGTCATCAACGTATAGATCGTATTGTAGCGCTGGATGACATAGATCTTGAAAAAGCTGCCATTCTCAGGGAACATTTTCGTATTCCGGGTATTGGACAGACTACAGCACGTTATTTTCGGGACCGACTGGCAATGCGTATGAAAGCGGCAGAAGCTGGTATAAATGTACCTCCTTTTTGTGCTCTTTTCACGGATAAAGTAGTACATCATTACACACAGACTGTGAGTCCTCCCTGGATACTTAAACCTCGTACAGAATCATCAGCAGGCACAAAAAAGATTCATACCATCGACGAATTATGGACTATACTTAATGGCTTGGGGGATATGCGCCATAATTATTTACTGGAGCAATTTAAGCCGGGAGACACCTATTACGTAGATACATTGGCTGCGGGAGGGAAAATTGTTTTTGATTGGTGTAACCGAAATCTGAATAATCCTGTAGAAGACACCTACAAAGGGACTCTCTTTCGTTCTGTAACAGTGCCATTCCAATCAAAAGCTGAAAAAAGCCTAAAGCGATTAAATAATCAGATTATAAAAGCATTTGGAATACGTAATAGTGCTATACATAGTGAGATTGTGCAAGCAAAAGAAGATGAACAGTTTTACTTTCTGGAAACATCAGCACGGGTAGGAGGGGCACATATTGTTGAGATGATAGAAGCTGCATCAGGGATCAACCTGTGGCAGGAGTGGGCAAATATTGAAATAGTCTCCGCTCGCAATCTTGATTATACATTGCCTGAAGTAAAAAACATGTACTCAGGTCTTCTATTATCGTTAAGTCATTATGAACATTCGGATACTACTTTTTTTACTGACGCAGAAATTATTTGGAAGATAAATGATCCGCATCATATAGGTTTTGTTCTTCAGTCTTCGGTACGGGATAGAGTTCTGGAGCTTCTGGAATTATATACTGATCGGATTTTTAAAGACTACCATGATAACGCCATTGTGTGAGTTTTCAGAAGTGTAGCCTACTCATAAGACAAGCCATTTTCATTGACAGTATAAAAAAGATCCAGATCAAATTCTTCTGTCTGAGCATACTGATAGTAAGGCAAACTTTTTAATCGTTGTAAATAAGTATCTATTTCCTTCTGGTGCAATGGTTGCATATAACGGGTTAATTTTCCAGATTCGATAGCCGTAGTAAGCACGGTCTTTCGAAAATAGTCTATTTCATTTTGTAACTCTTTCAGTGTCTCTTTTCGGGCAGAAAGAGAAAGAGATATAAAGTTCTGCCGCTTTTCCAGAAGAATAGCATCTTTCAGGATAAAGTTTTTCTGAAAGATACTTTTGGCAAATAAGAATCCGCGTTCTGCGTGGATGTATTTTTTAATTGCGTCCCTCTCAGAAGGTTGCTGCCAGTATTGTTTGAGATCTCTGTTGGCAAATCCAAGATAGGCCTTACTAATCTGATAATTGTAGAAATAGGCACGATGTGTATACAGAAATCCCAGCGAAGTGTATTGCAGGTTCTCTATATGAATAGCTTCAAAGTTAAGGGTAGAATCACCTGATAAGGCATTACGTATGAACGTAAATATATCTACAAACAGATAATCTATATGTTGGGCTTTATATTGTAACTGGTGATGTGTTTGTGTAAAACTGGATAGTTGATTGTAAAATGGGTAATAAATGCAGAGAAGATCTCTATCACTATGTTCATCCTGCAAACCATATAAAGGAGAACCAACTTCCAGTTGTACTATAGTCGCTTTGATGAGTTTTGCGAATAATGACTCTTCTTTGAAATGAATATTCATTCCCGGTATTAGGTGAATAAGGTGGTAGAGTACTTGATGTTAATTGTCTTCACTGACACGAAAAGGTCGTTCATACGTAGGTCGTATTATCTTCCAGATAATATGGCTATAATCTTTTTGGTCAAGCATTGAGAAAAGGATAGCTGGGTATTTGAGTGTACGAAAGTATAAGGCATTATCTTTTCGGTTGCCGAGATCTTTGAAGTGTTCCTGGCAATATTTCTCAATATCCTGATACTCCCTAGTAAGATCTGCAACTGTCTTTTTTACCCAGTCATAAAATTCATCAGGAACTTTTTCCAGAATCTCTTCAAAAGATTGGTTCCCTGACAGGTATTCCCAGATATTTTTTGATGATATACGGGTCAGAATCCGGTGTAACCGCACATATTCTTCAAACTTCACTTTTACCCGGAAGCCCGATCGGAACTTAATCACAAAGCCTTCTTTATTTTCTTCCTGAAGCGATCTTAATGTCTTTAGATCTGAGATTCCATCATAGCGAGTGACTAATGGAAAACCAATATCCTCTAATGGTTCATCCAGACCCGTTTCGTTAGTAATAATAGCAAGCAAAATCAGGTCTTCTTTATCTCCGTAATTAACTACAATCCGATTTTCCGGATAAATAATCTCAAACAGATAGGTTTTGGAGCGATCTAGTAATGGAAATGTATGCGCATATTTTTGATAAAGCATTTCTGTTGCTTTCAAGGCTTGTTCACTATTAAAGGAACCTCTTGTTGCCATATACGGCTTGCCATTCAACCAATACAGAATGCCCAGAGAACCATCCAGCTTTTCGTATACCTCAAAATTTTCAGATGGAATTTCCTCTGGCGAGTGTTCTTCCATATTGAAAAACTTTGGGAATGGCCGGGATACAATTGTATAATCCTGATCTAAAATTAAACCTCGTGCCATTAAGGTCCATTCATTCCAGGCTCTTTCAAATTGCGTTTTGGGGGTATAGTTATAAATATAATAATCTACTTCCGGATGCTTCTGTACACAGATGTATCCGTCTTTCATGAGGTCTTGTAAGAGTGTAATGTTCATAGTGTAGTATAAATAGATTGTAAAGACTGATGTACGAAAATAGACAATTAAACAACAGAGATAGTAAATAAACAAAAAAAGGGGCTCCCAAGAGCCCCTTTCTGATTTATAACAAGTGAAACTGTTACACACCTACATTCTTAACTGTCTTAAAGGTCAGAGATTCACCTGTGCCTTCGTAATCAGCCAGAATGGTATCACCTTCTGCAAAATCACCTTTCAGGATTTCTTCAGCTACCGGGTCTTCAAGGTATTTCTGAATCGCTCGGTTCAACGGACGAGCGCCATACTGAGGATCGTAACCTCTCTCTGCCAGGAAGTCTTTCGCTTTTTCGGTTAATTCTATTTTGTAGCCCAACTGAGTCAGACGAGAGAATAGTTTAGCCAGAGACAGATCAATGATCCGGTGTATATCCTGACGTTGCAGTGAGTTGAATACAATCACATCATCCAGACGATTCAGAAACTCTGGAGAGAAGGCTCTGCGCAGGGCATTCTGAATAGTACTCTTCATCAGATCATCGTTGTTATCTGATTTAGCACGGGTGCTAAATCCAATACCAGAACCAAATTCTTTCAGGTCACGAACCCCAATGTTAGAGGTCATAATGATGATCGTGTTCCGGAAATCAACCCGACGACCTAAGCCATCTGTCAATATACCGTCGTCCAATACTTGTAGCAACAGGTTGAATACATCCGGGTGAGCTTTCTCAATCTCATCCAACAGTACGACAGAGTATGGTTTTCGACGGATTTTCTCAGTCAACTGACCACCTTCTTCGTATCCTACATATCCCGGAGGCGCACCTACCAGTCTGGATACGGAGAATTTCTCCATATACTCACTCATATCAATCCGAACCAATGCATCTTCCTTGTCAAACAGATACGTTGCCAGTACTTTTGCCAACTCAGTTTTACCAACACCTGTAGGGCCTAAGAAGATAAAAGAGCCAATCGGCTTTTTAGGATCTTTCAAACCTACACGAGTCCGTTGAATCGCTTTTACCAGTTTTTCAATTGCCTCGTTCTGACCAATTACACGGTTTTTCAGTTCGGTACCCATGCCAAGCAGCTTAGTGCCTTCGTTCTGAGCGATTCTGTTAACTGGAATACCTGTCATCATCGCGATAACTTCTGCAACATTTTCTTCTGTTACAGTATAGCGTTTCTGCTTGGTTTCCTGCTCCCACATTTCTTTCGCACGCTCCAGTTGCTCTAGTAATTTCTTCTCTCTGTCACGTAACTGAGCAGCTTCTTCGTAACGTTGGCTTTTTACAACCTGGTTCTTCTCCTTCTTGATATTCTCAATGGACTCTTCCAGTTTGAGAATATCTTCAGGTACAGAAATATTATTGATGTGTACACGAGCACCTGCTTCGTCTAGTACGTCAATAGCTTTATCTGGAAGAAAACGATCAGAAATATAACGATCAGACATTTTCACGCAAGCTTCTATAGCCTCAGGGCGATAGTTTACATGGTGATGGTCTTCGTATTTATCTTTGATGTTGTTCAGAATCTCAATGGTTTCTTCCGGTGAAGTTGCATCAACCATTACGATCTGGAAACGGCGAGCTAAAGCTCCATCTTTCTCAATATACTGGCGATATTCATCCAGTGTGGTGGCACCAATACATTGTATGTCTCCCCGGGCTAATGCTGGTTTGAACATATTAGATGCATCCAGTGATCCAGAAGCCCCACCTGCACCTACTATAGTATGTAACTCATCAATGAACAGAATAACTTCCGGAGATTTTTCAAGCTCGTTCATAACGGCTTTCATTCTCTCTTCAAACTGTCCGCGGTATTTGGTACCAGCCACTAATGAAGCCAGATCCAATGTAACTACACGTTTACCAAACAATACACGAGACACTTTTTTCTGAACGATACGAAGAGCCAGACCTTCTGCAATAGCAGTTTTACCAACTCCTGGTTCTCCGATCAGAATAGGGTTATTCTTTTTCCGGCGAGATAATACTTGGGCTACCCGTTCAATTTCTTTTTCACGACCAACAATCGGGTCTAATTTTCCAGCTTCTGCAAGTTTAGTCAAATCACGACCAAAGTTGTCCAGTACTGGCGTACGCGACTTTTCTGTGGATTTAGCGGATTCCCTTCCGCTGCCTCCCTGGCTTCCGCCACCGCCAAAGATCCGTGAGTTGTCATCATCCGGATCATCTGCATCGGCAGCAGAGGTTGGGTTGTGGGTATGGTATTCTAACATTTCCTTAATCACTTCGTAATTAATATCATATTTAGAAAGAATCTGCGTGGCAACATTATCTTCGTCACGTAGAATAGAGAGGAGCAAATGTTCTGTACCGATGAGTTGGCTTTTGAATATCTTAGCCTCCAGGTAAGTAATCTTCAGCACTTTCTCGGACTGACGTGTCAATGGAATATTGGCAAGATTCTTCACAGTATGAGTGGCTGTACCTTTGGTTGCCTGCTCAATCGTCTGACGAAGCTCTTCCAGGGAAACGCCCAGCTTTTTAAGTAGTCCGATCGCGACACCCTCACCTTCCCGAATCATACCCAGTATGAGATGTTCCGTTCCGATATAGTCATGTCCCAGTCGCAATGCCTCCTCACGGCTGAGAGAAATCACCTCTTTTACTCGGTTAGAAAACTTAGCTTCCATATATGGTTCCTAATTAAAAACTTATTTCAGCAATAAGTTGGTTAGTTATTTAAGTCTGAAATTTATTAATAAACTAATAAAAACAAAAAATAGTTTATTGGCTCAGATTAGTGTTATTAAATTTTTATATGTAATCACTATTTGAGAAGATTTTTAAGTATGGTTATAGTAAACCTTCACAGCACTATTAGTATATAAACTCCTTTCTTTAAAAATTGTGCCCTTGCGGGTTGACAGAAGATTGACAGATGAGATCAGATGCATAGATACCTTCACAAAAAAGAATATCCAGGATTGATAAGTTTGGTACAAAATCACTGCCAAAGTTTTGCGTATAGGGAACAACTTTATAAAGATCCGTTAATAACTCTGTTTTTTTTGGATGAATACGGTCTCTGAAGTCATTTGGAATCTCTGATCCCTTAAAATATTCATTAGACAAGCGTATTTCCTTTTTCCATCTTAAAATACGCAGACAGTTTGTCAGTATTTCAAGATTCAAATCAAATAAAAACGTATGTTTCTTGTGGAGAATTCTTTCAAAGACAGGAGCTAATTCACTAAAGAAGGGCGCTTTTCCGTATCCTGAAGCAATTGTACGCCAATGATCTTTAATCCAATTCTCACTATAATCAATGTGTATATCCTTTATCCGCTGTTTGGTATTTCCTTTTACTACTGGTACTGACAAGTTGGCTACTTTATTGGCAGTACGGATATTACATCGGTTTCGGTAGCTTTGCTTTGTATAATTTTCTGCTGATTCTAACAGAATTGATTCATACGATGATATACAGGCGAAATAAGCTAAACAAGGAAAATAATGTAATTCAATATAAGCGGATTTACTATCTGGCAGATTGCTGACAATCTCTTGCACGGTAATTTTAACTAAGTAAAGTAAAAAAACAAAAGTTTTCAAGTATCAGTCCCAAAAATATAGGATTATTCCGAATAACGCTTTTTTTTCGATGTAATATCATATGTAATCTATGTATGTGTATAGAATTATATATGAAGTAATTTTGATCTGGCGTAGTAAATTTGCCTGCTATCGTATGTAAAAGTGAGGTGAGTATTTGGTGAAAATAATATGTTTTGACTGATGAATTTTACTATAAAACAAGAATCCGGAGATTTTCCGGATTCCTGCATAACCATACCACCACTATTGTATGTATCCCTTTTATTTATCCGAATTACCCACAGGTGCATTTTCGCGATTTTCAAGGATATACCCATCTGCAAAAAGCCTGTATTTATCAAAGATAGAACGTACCGCACGTTTCAGGTAACGATCACTAGTCAATGTTTGATCATTGTAAAGCCCTGATGCATAACCTTGCCAGACTGTCTGATGTTTTTTGGCATCCAGCAATTGCACTACCAATGTACCACGCACCATACTATACTTGATAGGATCATATTTTACTTCCTCATCCTCTGTAGCTATCCAGTTTTCTATTTCAGGTTGATTAAATCCTTGGAAGCGAAGATCGTCATAAAAAATCTTGTAGGATACCAGCAAGCTGGGTTTGCGCTTATTGAAACGATAACCATGTAACTCCAGTTGTTTACGTACTGATTCTTCGATAATCGGATTCGACATAGTCGAGTCTTTATCATCAGCACTGCCATTATCTACAAAGCAAAACGAATTGTACTTTTTAAAATTTCCTTTGTAGCTATAATCATATTCAACTAAAAAACGGCTTTCGTTCATACAGGATCCAAAAACCACCAGCAAGGCAATTGCGAGTAAGGGATAAGCTTTTTTCATACATTGTAAACATTTCTTCAATAAGTAGACAATTTAAAAGATATAAACATAGAGTGGTGAAAGGAGCAGGAATACATACTTGTAGTATGTTAAACTTATTAAAATTACTAGCTTATAGATAAAAATCAAATGCCTGTCTATAAATTTTAAACGATTGTCGTTATAAATTATATGTCAGGCTTGAGGTTTGTATAACTTTCTTTACCCGATTTTGTTTTGTGTGAAATAAAATTTCTCTTTTATGCGAGAATTCCACCTATTTTATCTGCTGGGCATCATCTTCTTACACGCTTCGTGTAGTCAGCCTGGCAGGCAAACGCTTACTACCCAGGTGGTAGATAGTATATATAAAAATGTTCCAGCTGGAAGTCCGGATGGTATAGGAAGGTTATATATGGGACGAGAAATAGCACATACCATGAGTCATGAAGCAGCGTCCTGGCTAGATCGTCCTGAAAGGTTGGAAGAAGAACGTACTGATTTGATTATTCAGGCATTACAGTCGCAAATTAAACCTACAGATGTAATTGCTGATATTGGAGCCGGGAGTGGATATTTTTCATTCCGACTTGCGCCAATGGTGCCTCAGGGAAAAGTCTATGCGGTAGATATTCAGCCTGAGATGCTGGCTATCATACAATCTAAACGAGAGAAAAACCGTATGCATCAGGTAGAAACAGTATTAGGGACTATTACAGATCCGAAATTGCCTGAAAATAGGGTGGACTGGGTATTGCTGGTAGATACGTATCATGAGTTTTCAGAGCCCTATGCTATGATGCAAGCCATATACAAGGCTTTGAAATCTACAGGAAAGGTTGTACTGCTGGAATATCGTGCAGAAGATAAGTCTATTCCAATTAAGCCTTTACACAAAATGACGAAAGAACAAATCCGGAAAGAGATGGAGGTAGTAGGTTTAAAAGGAATTGAGAGACAAGATTCGCTTCCCTGGCAGCATTTACTGATATTTGAGAAAAAATAAATCCTGCTCAGGAGCCTTTACTTAGTCTATGGAACATCTTTTACTACGTCAGCATATCGAACGTTTTGTTTCCCTTACAGAGGAAGAATGGAGTGCCTTAGCTCAAAATTTATCTATTAGTAAGATTCCACGGAAAGGGGCATTTAGTAAAGAAGGAGAAATGGAAGATAAGATAGCGTTAGTATTAAAGGGAAGCTTCCGGCAGTTTTATACGAAAGATGGAGAGGAAAAAACTACTTATTTCTATTTTGAAAATCATTTGATGTCCTCTTATATAAGTATCCTGCAAAATCAACCCAGTTTGTTAACTATCGAAGCACTGGAAGATTCGGAGGTTTTGTGTTTTTCTGCCCAAACGTTGCAAAACTTATATACTAACTATCCGGTTTATCAGATTTTTGGCAGGAAGCTGGCTGAGTATCTGGCAGTTGGACTTGAAATACGTATGGTTTCCTTATTAATGGATAGTCCGGAAGAGCGATATATCGGATTACTGAAGAGCAATAAGAAAAAGATTCTGGAACGAATTCCTCAACATTATATAGCATCTTATCTGGGGATTACGCCTGTTTCATTGAGCCGTATTCGCAACCGGATTATTGCTGCTGAACGAATTTGAGCAATTAATCAAAGGTGGAATTTTTTCTATAGCTGGCAAAAAATACTTTTTTATTTATAGATATATTTCTCTATTTATTTGATAATGAAATAAATAGAGTCTGTTTCGAGTATATATTTCCCCAGTTATCCTTTTGGGGAAGAAGTGACCTGGTGTGCTATGGTATCCATATAAGGCATTGATTCTGCGTATGGTACATTTGTATACATTTTTGTCAATAATCTGTAGTAAAGTCACATTCTATTACTGTTCATTTAGATTGCAGCAGGCATAGAAATTTCTTTCTGAGGAACAGACTTCCAGAATATTTTGATTAAGGATAGATAACTAGTTATTTGTTTGATAGTCAGTTTGTTTTATAGGTAATTAGTATGTGGTTAATAACTAAAATTACCTATATTTCAGCGTTTCTGGAAGTAATGTATTAATCAACCTAATTTTTAGTTCTATGAAAAACAAAACGTCATTATCCTTGTTTATGCTGATGTTCAGCATTCTATTGTCTGTCAGCAGTTGTAAGAAAAAGCCTGATGATGCGGCTATTACAGAAAGTGTTAAAGTTAAAACGCAAAATATACAAGGGGTGAATGTGTCTGTGAAAGAAGGGGTAGTAACACTAAGTGGAGAGGTAGAGACACAAGACCTGATTGCACAGGCCGAAGAGGCTGCCAAAACTGCAGATGGAGTAAAGTCTGTGGTAAATACGCTAACAGTAAAAGCCCCTCCTGCACCTGTTGAGCCAGAAAGAACTTTCTCACCAGATGATAGTTTGAAAACAGCTGTGGAGGATAAATTTAAGCAATACAACATCAGTGGTGTAACAGCATCTGTAAAAGATGGGGAAGTGACGTTGGAAGGAAATGTAAAACGGGCTCAGCTACAGGAAGTAATTAAAGCTGCCAATGAGGCAAAGCCTAAGAAGGTAAATAATAAACTAACTATTAGTAAGTGATAGGGGCCTGTACAAAGGACATTTTATTTACTTACTACCAACTATAAAATTTTATGGCACTTACCGATAAATATCAACCGGTTATTAACCTGGCAAACAGCAAAGGCATAACCAATCTTCAGGTTAAAGAACAAGACAATGTTTTATATATTGATGGAACGGCTCCCAGTGAAGAAGTGAAACAGCAGATATGGGATACCTATGGAGCTATTGATCCCGATTATCGTGCAGGTGATCTGGTGCTTAACCTGGAAGTAGCCGGACCAGCAGCTCAGGAAACTACATACACTGTGAAAAGTGGTGATTCATTGAGCAAAATTGCCAAAAACTACCCTGGACTAACATGGCAGAAGATTTATGAGGCCAATAAAGACCAGATTAAAGATCCCAATCTGATTCATCCGGGACAAAAACTCAAAATACCAACTGTATAAGGGTACTCATTAAAAAAGCAGCTACTTACACTAGCTGCTTTTTTAATGGATGCTATCCGGATTTGGATTGAAAACTGTAATTTGGCGAATGTAATCGTTACATTCTTCAATCACTTAACACCATGAAAATTCTCCTTCTTTCCTGTTTGGGCTTCTATGCACTGGCAATGAGTACATTTTTTCCAAGTGAAGAAAATAAGTCAGTTGCAAAAGCCGACCGTTGTTATGAAATGCGCATTTATTATGCTGAGCCTGGCAAACTGGAAGACCTGCTGGCACGTTTCCGCAATCATACTACCAAGATTTTTGAAAAACATGGCATGACCAATGAAGGCTATTGGCTGCCCATAGATAATAAAGACAATAAGCTGGTCTATGTATTGTCGTATCCAAGTCGGGAAGCCAGAAATAATTCGTGGAAGTCTTTTGGCAGCGATCCGGAATGGAAGAAAGTAGCTTCCGAATCTGAAAAGAATGGAAACCTGGTAGCTAAGGTAGAAAGCTTTTTTATGAAGACAACAGACTTCTCTCCAAAGAAGATTACTAAAAAAGGTTCTGCTAACCGCGTTTTTGAATTACGTACTTATAAGGCGACTTCCGGTAACCTACCCGCTTTGCTGTCACGCTTTCGTGATCATACCACTAAACTTTTTGAAAAACATGGTATGACCAATCTGTGGTATTGGACCTATACTGACAAAGAGCAAGGTGCTGATGACATGTTAGTATATATTCTGGCACATTCCAGTCAGGAAGCTGGACTAAAATCGTTTGAGAAATTCCGTGATGATCCGCAATGGCAAAAGGTACGCAAAGAGTCAGAGGATAAAGCAGGTGGTTCTCTTACCGTCTCTGTTGAATCTCTGTATATGGTACCAACCGATTTCTCTCCTGTAAAATAAACATTCTGTTTCCGGCTTTGTTAGCTTATCAATAAAGCCGGAAACAACTATCAGGCAGGTAATGATATCTTGCCCATTGTAACATTGGGAATCCCTGGCCGATTACCAAAGTTAACAAGTCCTCCTGCCACAGTCTCATTGGCAAGGATTGCAAACAAAACAGCTTCTTTTGCATCTGGCAAAATCTGCAAATCTGCCGTTGTCTTTAATACATTATCAGGCAATAACTGATGCAGGTGTTTTACCAGTACTGGATTATGCATGCCTCCTCCACTCATATACACTACCGCTTTGTCAGAAAGATTATTACGCTTTACTGCCTGAGCAATCCCTTCTGCTGAAAATCGGGTAAGTGTAGCAATAAGGTCCTGTGGTGAGATATTCTCTGTTTGTGATTGTTGTTGCGCCTGATGTACATAGGCCAGACTGAATAGTTCAGGACCTGTCGTCTTAGGAAAGCCAGCCTGGAAGAAAGGATGATTCAATAAGGTTGTCAACAGTAATTGATGCACACTTCCAGATGCGGCAATGGTTCCTTTTTCATCAAAAGGTCGATTGTAGTGTAAACGGGAGAATGCATCAATCAACGTATTGCCAGGACCAACATCTGTGGAGAACATTTTAGTTGCATCCAGATCGCCTGACAGAAAGGTAAAATTGGCAATGCCTCCGATATTCAGCATGATACGGTCTTCATCTTTCTGCGAAAACAGTATATAGTCACCATATACAGCCAACGGCGCCCCTTCTCCACCGGCAGCTATATGTTTCTGTCTGAAGTCACTCAGCGTGATAATACCCGTTTGTACTGCTATATGATCTCCATCTCCTATCTGAAGGGTGGCATTGGGAAAATCAGGTTGTTTGTGCAGACTCTGCGGGGCATGGTAGATGGTCTGGCCGTGGCTGGCAATCAAATCTATCTCAGCAGGTGTATACTTCCATTTTTGTAAACATTTCAGAATTATGGATGCATGTAGCTTCCCAATCCATGGATTAAGAAGAGTAAGTGTTTCCAGATCTACCTGCTTTTTAGAAAAAACAGTCCGGATGGTTTGTTTAATATCGTCTGTATAAGAAATGGTATCAAAGGCGAGTAGTTCTGTTTTGGCATCAATACCACTCCCTGTAAACTGACATAACGCTACATCCAGTCCATCCAGAGATGTACCTGACATAAGGCCAATGATAAGGCGCTGTGGTTTCTGAGCAATTTGGTAAAGCCTGGCTATCTGAGTATTCATGCTGGTAAGGTAGCCGATTTTTGATAAAAAGTAAAAGCAGTAACTATTCTTCGTACTCTTGTTCAGATTATTGGGCATCAAGTGACCTCCTCCCGTAAAAATGGTTCTTACCTATTTTATGTGGTTCAGCGTCAATACAAGGCTCATGTCCTTACTAAATCTAACTTAGCTTGTCCATATCTGTAGCGCATAAAATTTATCCTGATGTAGAGGTGATAAAAGCCGAACCAATTCAAGTCGATAAGGCTTATAAGAACATCGATGAAGAAACGTTACATTCGCCATCGATATGACTACAGGTAAATAAATTCTTTGTCAAAGAATAGATCTATATAGACTCTTTAACATCATTGCAAGCATAGACAAACACCACTATCATAGTAGAATGTATTATAGAACAGGCATTGCCTGATATTACTTTAGTAAATCATGAACAGGAAACGTTATATCTCACTTATTTTAATATTAGGCACTTTAACGGCATTAGGCCCTTTTTCGATAGATATGTATTTGCCGGGATTTCCGGCTATGGCAAAATACTTGCACACAGATGTCGCTGGTGTAGCACTATCACTCTCCAGTTTTTTTATTGGTCTGGCAGCGGGACAACTATTGTATGGACCTCTGTTAGATAAATTTGGACGCAGAAAGCCTTTATTATTTGGTTTAAGCGTTTATATCCTTGCCTCTATCGGCTGTGCGATGATTACATCATTGAATGAACTGATTGTTTTGCGTGTGATCCAGGCCATAGGAAGTTGTGCGGCAGCAGTAGCGTCCATGGCCATGGTACGTGATCTGTTTCCAGTCAATGAAAATGCCAAAGTTTTTGCACTGCTGATGCTGGTAGTAGGTGCATCGCCTATGGTTGCGCCGACTATTGGGGGCTATGTAACAGCAGGGCCAGGGTGGCAGTGGGTATTTATTATACTGGCCATTATGGCTGTTTTTATTTTGTTGGCTGTATTACTTGTACTACCAGATACCTATAAACCTGATCCAACTATCTCATTGAAACCAAAGCCCATTATAATCGGCTTTTTAAATGTGTTTAAAGTACCACAATTCTATACCTATACTTTCACCGGCTCCTTTGCCTTTTCCGGACTGTTTGCCTATGTGGCCGGATCACCATTGGTATTTATGAAAGTATTTGGTGTAGATGACACAGTCTTCGGTTGGATATTTGCAGGAATCTCAGTTGGTTTCATTGGCTCAAGTCAGGTGAATAGCTTGGTGCTTCGCTATTTTACCAGTGAGCAGATTGTTAAGGTTGCTTTGCCAGCACAAGCCTTGGTGGGAATATTGTTTCTGATCGGTTCGGTATTAGGTGTACTAGGCTTTTGGGGTACTATTGTCATGATTTTCCTGTTCATGTGCTGCCTGGGCATGATCAATCCAAATGCTGCTGCATTAACCCTTGCCCCATTCTCCAGAAATGCAGGTACAGCTTCATCGTTGTTTGGTGCATTACAATTAGGTATTGGTGCATTGGTATCAACTAGTGTTAGCTTTTTTGACAGCCTTTCAGTCGTACCATTAGCAACTGTAATGTGTACTACAGCAGGTATTGCCTTCATGATATTTTTTATCAGCCTGCGTATAAACCGAGGAAAATTTACAGGGGTGACCGGAGAGAGGGTAGTTGTTAGTCATTAGTACTGTGTTGCTAATACTTCAGAAGGCTTGCTAAAACAAAAACCTGCCTAAAAGATGTAAGTCAATTTAGGCAGGCTTTTTATTTTTCAGAGATACTATTTTTTCAGATGTTTATCCAGAAAGGTGAGTACTCCCTCATAGGCTTTTATTTCGTTGTTTTTCTTTACAAATCCGTGGCCTTCGTCATCAAACACGATATATTCCACGGGAACGTTGTTCTTCTTTACAGCCGCCACAATCTCATCAGATTCTACTTTTAAGACTCTTGGATCGTTCTTTCCTTGAATGACAAGCAACGGTTTTTTGATTCTTTGGGTATGGAAGAGTGGTGATTTGTTATAAAGAGCCACAGAATCTGTAGCCGGATTCCCCATCTCTTTATACAGTGCATCTTTGAAAGAACCCCACCAGGGTGGAATACTTTTCAATGTACGCAGCCAATTGGCAACGCCAAAAATATCAACGCCTACCTTAAACTCATCCGGGGCAAATGTTAAAGCAGCCAGAGTCATATATCCGCCATAGCTACCTCCCATAATTCCTATTCGTGTTGTGTCTACCCAAGGCAATGAGGCTAAATATTTCTTTGAGGCAATACAGTCTTTCAAATCAGCATCTCCATGTTTTTGATCATCAGCAGTAAAGAAGGTCTTTCCATACCCTGAACTTCCTCTGTTATTTACTGCTAAGATGGCATACCCATGATTGACCAGATATTGAATCATAGGAGAATAATTGAGTCGCGTCTGGCCTCCTGGTCCGCCGTGAATCATCAGCATTACAGGAGTTTTCTGATCTGGTGTGGCTGTCTTAGGCTTATATAGAATATTTGGAATCTCCAGTCCATCATACGATTTAAACCGAACTACCTCTCCCTCTATCAAGTCACTTGCTGCAATCTCTTTATTCATTGCATTAATTAACTCTTTATATTCGGTCGTTTCAAAATTGTAGACATACAGGCTATTGGGTGATTTGGAACTGCTTACATAAAATGCCATTTGCTTTTCTGAATCCGAAATAGTCACTCCTGTGATTTCGCCTGCAGGCAGAGAGGGTAGTTTCACCAATTGATTGTCGGCTGCTGTATAGATCTTAATCTGTGTTTTTGCATCGTTGTTAATACCGATTACCTTGTATTTTCCTTTCTTTGAAAAGTACATATACGAAATATCCCATGGCTCTTCTGCCTCTTTCTGTGCCTTTCCACTTATCAGATCATAGCTTTTCAAGTACGCAAATTCACTTCCTTCATCTGTAGTATAATATAGTTTTTTATTGTCGGGGCTAAAGGTTTGGGGGCTATTGGCAACATCTCCTGTATGTTTTGTAATCAAAGATGTCTTTTTTGTTTGTGCATCATAGAGGTAAATATCGGTATTGCTTGTAGTTATAGACTTGTATAAGGCCAGATATCTTTTATCATCGGATATAGCTCCTACATCTAACCCTTGTTCATTCTTGTAGATAAGCTTTGACTGAAGATTTGTTATATCCATTTCATACAGATCAAAAAATTGAGGGTTTCTTTTGTTCGTTACATAAAAGAAGCTTTTCTTATCCGCACTCCAACCAACAAATTCGGATTTTGCCGTTGTATCAGGAGTCAGATTGGTAATTTTTCCATCCAAGTCTTTTTTATAGATGTTGGTTATTTCATTTCCTCCTTTATCACTTGAAAACAAGATGCGTTCGTCTGTTGGAAAATAGGAAATAGCAAATATGGAATTCGTTTTTGATTCCGTTTGAGCTTTGGGTGTCCCACCGGTCAAAGCTATTTCATAGGCGTTAAATATTCCGGATTGGTTACTTGTAAATAGTATTTTTGACTCATCCGGAGAAAATGAACTTCCGGAAAGCCTCACTGTATTCATAAATTGTGATATGGTATATTGCTTGGGTGGTGATGCAGAATCAGTGTTTTCACCTTTGCTTTCTGGAGAAGTGCATTGCCAGAGTATGCCTGCACTCACTAATCCGATTATCAGATAAATGACTTTCTTATGCATAAGGAAACAGGTTAAGTAGTAGCTTTTTTGTGGAATGGTAAGATACAAATTATTTCATAAGCTTGTTTTGTTTTCATGATTTGTTACTTCCATAGGTTACCTGTTCACAAGGAAGGAAACGAAAAAAGAGAAGGGAAAATTAGTGTACTTCCAGGTAAGCTGTTGCTAGTGTCGACAACAAAATAGTCGACACTAGCAACAGCTTACCTGGGATGGTAAAAAGAATAAGTGATAAGGGGTCAACTCTTCTAATCTTAAGACAAATTATTCTGTTCGGGTTATTCTGTTTTGAGTGAGGTCACCGGATTGGCCAGGGCTGCTTTCACCGCCTGGTAGCTCACCGTTACCAGCGTGATGAGTAAGGCTAACGCCGCCGCCAGGGCAAACACCCACCAGGCGATGGAAATGCGGTAGGCGAAATCTTCCAGCCAGCGGTTCATGGCATAATAAGCGATAGGCCAGGCAATCAGATTGGCAGTCAGCACCAGTACCAGGAAGTCCTTGGAAAGCAGCCCAATAATATTTGTCACACTGGCTCCGAGTACTTTGCGGATGCCGAACTCCCTGTTGCGCTGCTGGGCGGTAAAGGTAGCCAGGCCAAACAGTCCCAGGCACGCAATGAAAATGGTCAGGCCAGCAAAGATGCTCAGGATTTGTCCGATTTTCTGTTCGACCCGATAAACCGATTCAAACCGTTGGTCGATGAAGGAGTACCCGAAAGGTGCATCAGAGGAGAAGGCGCTCCACTGTTTTTTGAACGAAGCCAGTAAGCCCGCGATGTCTTTGGTTTTTACCTTCACCAGAATACTACCCGAATTCTCGCCCATAAATAGGATGAGTGGGCCAATCTTTTCGTGCAGGGACTTAAAATGGAAATCCTTCACTACGCCAATGACCGTATAGGCTCGTTTTGTACCGTTTCCATCCACAATGCGAAGTACTTTTTTACCTAGCGGATCTTTCTGCCATCCCAGCGACCTAACGGCAGACTCATTCATAATCACCGCAAGAGAGTCGGTGCCAAAGTCCCTTGAAAAATTTCGTCCTTGAGCCAATTCCATTCCAAGCGTGGGTACATACTCCTCATCGACCCGGTAGTGCCCCATTACTACATTTTGGGTTGGATGATCTTCGGGAAAAACGGGACTATAATCATAATTGGTCGGTCCTACTGGAATGTAGTCGGAGATACTCGCCCGTACCACGCGTGAATCTTGCAGAAGCTGGTTGCGGAAAGCCTGCTCATTTTTTCGCAGGGCATAGGTATCGTGAATCACTATCACCTGCTCTTTATCAAAACCGATCTTCTTGTTCTGCATGAAGGTCAATTGCTGATAAACGACGATAGTGCCCACTACTAGGATGATGGAAATAAAAAACTGGAATACCACCAGTACACTTCGCAACCGAAGACCCGATTGACGGCTGCCTGACACCAACTGCATTGTCGGATTGCCTCCTTTGAGCACGGCAATCGGTTTGAACGAGGATAGGAAGAATGCCGGATAACTTCCAGCGAGTAAGCCCACTAACAGACATAAGACAGCCAGCCCTGCTACTGACCAGCCTTGAACAATGGAAGAGATAGAAAACGTTTTACCTGTCAGACTATTAAAAGCCGGCAAGCAGAAAATCACGATGAGTACAGCTAACAGCAGTGCGAAACCGGCCAATAGCATCGATTCGGACAAGAATTGACCAACTAGTTGTTCTTTCACTGACCCCAGTACTTTGCGAATGCCTACTTCTTTAGCCCTTCGGGCGGCACTGGCAGTAGACAGGTTCATAAAGTTGATGCAGGCAATGAGCAGCATAAAGCCGGCGATGGTCGAAAAAATGTACACGTAACGAATATCTCCATTGGCTTCCAATTGGTCATATTGGTGCGAGTGCAGATGGATGTCAGTGAGTGGTTGCAGGAAAAACCCCATTTGATTGTCTGCCTTCCGTAAGTCAGCTGTAGTAGCGCCCAAGTATTGTTTGAATTCCGGCTCAATGAACCGGTTGACAATTGTGGGTAGCTTGGCTTCCAGTTGCTTATAATCATAGCCTTTCTTTAATACTATGTAGGTCGGGAAGTTAAAATTGGCAAATATCTGTTGCTTGGCATCTTCGTGGTTGAGCATGGTCGCAAACAGATCGAAGTGGAAATGGGTATTGGCCGGAACCTTCTCAATCACACCCGTTACTTTATACGTATTATTCCAGCTTTTCAACTGGAGCATTTTACCCATCGGGTCTTGGTTGCCAAAGTACTTCCGGGCAATGGCCTGGGTAATCACCATCGTATTGGGTTGCGACAAGGCCGTTTTGGGATCACCTTTTAGAAAGGGGATGTCGAATACCTGAAAAAAATTAGAGTCAACATACACAAATTTGTCTTCCTTGAATGTCCGGTTTCCATAGGTCACAAAGGGATTGCCTGAAACCCGCAGCCGGGTCGATTCTTCCACTTCCGGATAATCGACCCGCATTTGTCTCGCTAATGGAGCACCTAATGCAGTTGCATCCAGCACCTGTCCGTTGAATTTACCGCTGAAACCCATCCGGTAAATGCGGTCAGCTTTACTAAAATGGCGGTCGTAGCTCAGTTCATCGAGTACGTACAAGGTAATCAGCAGGCATGTGGCAATGCCGATGGCCAAACCAAAAATATTGATAGCCGAAAAAGCTTTGTTGCGCCATAAGTTGCGCAGGGCGATAGTCAGATAGTTCTGGAGCATAGGGATGGATTATAGGGAAAAGTATAGAGGTAAACCTTTGAGGGTAAGATGCTTAATTGAGCTGGCAGGTTGCATGCAATGAAAAAATAGCATCTTATTCTGAAATAGGATGTAAAGAAGAGGGCTCAGATAACACTCCTTTGATAAGAATCTCGTCAAATACCTCTTTGAACGTATCAAGCCATAGTAAAGGCTTGCTATTTTCAAGCATCTTTTACAGATAATAAATGAATCCACTCCCTTTATCCAGCGATTGGATAGTTGCCATATCATCAGGAGACAACTCAAAGTCAAATACATTGAAATTTTCAACTATCCTTTCCCTAGTACCTGATTTGGGAGGTGTCATCCATCATATTTGTGTTTGTATAACAACAAGGGTTATCCCCAATTTTTTAGTTTTCCCCATGTTGGTGTTATCACCAACATGAACGGTGGGAAACAGCTCGTTGGTGATAACACCAACGACGGAAACGAAAGGATGTCATTGAGAAAGGATAATAAATATCACAAAGAGAGTTGCGATGCCTTCAATCGCGAGTGGTGGTGTAGGTGCGATGGCCTTCTTTCTGCTGCGAGGTTGGCCTTTGGCCTTGTGGACTAAAGGATCGGCAGAAAGTGTCCTTTTTTGCACACACAAATCTGGCTCACCAAACTCTCGTTTGGTAAACTGTTTTTTGGACAAGCAAAAAATGAAGGGGCTGCAAGTAGAATAATGTAAGGGACAATAGACAAATGACGAGAGATTAATTCTCAAGAATAAACCCAAGCCCACATTTTCAAAAACATAGGCTTAGGTTTTACTCATATCCAATATTCAGGTTGACTCATGTTCTGATATGTTGTCATCAAATAGGATTGAAAAGGCTCAACACGTAGAGTATCCCCAAATATAAAAGTCGGTGTAAGGTGTTATTAATACAAATGGTCTATTTTTTTGAGAATTCGCGTCTTATTCTACTTAGGGAAGTATCTGTAACATTGAGGTACGAAGCAATTTGTTTTAATTGGGCATGCTGAAATACCTCTTTATTGCTATTCATTAAATTTTCATAACGTGCTTCACCGCTTAAATTTATTAACTCAAGTGTTCTTTTTTTATATAGCACATATTCTCTCGCTAACATTTTAACACCATAGGCTCTGAACTCAGGAATCGCATGCAGTAATAAATTCAATTGGTTATAGCTAATGGCATAACCATAACAATCCGTCACTGCTTGAATATTTTCAGTAGAAGGGGTTCTTAAATAGAATGATGACACTTCAAATACCACACTATCTTTCTGATAAAAATTAGTCGTGATCTCATTTCCTTCACTATCATACGTAAATGCTCTCATAAAACCACTCTGCAAAAAGAAATAATGCTCATTTACTTTTCCCTCTTTAAGAAAAAAATCATTTTTCAAAATGGTTATTTCTTCAAAATACTCAACCACATCATCCAGTGTGCGGTCTGGAAATGACAAATTCTTGATTATATAATTTTTTAATCCTTGTTTATCCATTGCTATTGTATTAAAGTTAAACAGAAAAGAGTTATTTGTCCCTTAGGCTAATACTTAAATTTCCATTGATTCTTATTTTTCAATTTCATCCATTTCGGGTTGGCATTGCAAAGAAAAATATAATAGAAACTCTTGCACTTGTCCTATGACAAGTAATCAAATTTTCATCTTTAGTTTTTCAATGGCAATAAAACTAACATTTAGGCATGCTCTGTCTGAGCGGAAAAAATGTATACTAAGAGAGTTTTTTTAGTAACTAAACCTCTAAAAGTACTTATTGACAGTTTAAATACTATGGGTATTTACATCACTCCATAGCTTGAATATATAACCAGTTTGTCTTTACTGTATATGATTAATAGGAGGCTATTGTTCTCTTTATTATACATTATATTGATAGGTCAGCGCTTCAATACTTGTCATCATTCAAATTTAATAAAAATAGAGCTTCAATTTCATTACTTGTCTTGTGGCAAGAGATAAAGGTTTTATTCGCTCTTTCTTTGCATAGAATTAAACAAGTAATAATATGCAAAACGAGAAAAATAACACCAAAGCAACTGTAAGTTCTCCGGTAACTAAAAAGACCAACACCATTGTAATTGTTCATGGAGCCTGGTCTTCAGCAAAAGATTGGCATTATGTTGCCGACTACCTGACTTCTGAAGGAAACAATCTGATCATCGTAAATCTTCCCGGCCATGGTAGCGATGCGACACCGATCTCAGACGTTAGCCTGCAACTGTATGTGTACGAGGTTTTAAAAGCTATTGGTAATGAAACGGATGTAATATTGATAGGTCATAGTTTCGGTGGAATAGTAATTAGCGAGGTAGGAGAGTTAATTGCTCCTCAGATTAAGAAACTGATTTATATTTCAGCTTTCGTACCTAAAAACAGAGACAGTTTATTATCACTTGCGCAGACTGATACGCAGAGCCTGATAAGTAAAAACCTGATTGTAGACGAAAAAGCTGGAGTTGCCAGCATCGCTAAAGATGCAATTGCTGAAGTTTTCTTAGCGGATGCTCCAATAGCAGTGGCCGAATATGTGGCCAATACTATGAGGCCAGAGCCTCTGGCTCCATTAGCTGCTCCGGTGACCCTTAGTGAAGGCAGTTTTGGAAAAATTGCTAAGGTATATGTACATAGCGAAAATGACCTTACTATTGGTTATTTACTTCAACAAAAAATGGTTAAAGACGCTGGTATTGTAAGAACCTACTCACTCCCGTCAAGTCACACTCCATTTATTGTATTTCCTCAAGTGTTATCAGCCATTATAGCTTTGGAAGCTGCTTAAACAAATTAGTAAAGGCTGCAAAGGCATCTTTTAGGCTGCGCCTTCATGAGGTTGCACCAGGCAAAATACGTTCATCTCACTCCAAAATCTTGCCTTTTCGCTTCTTATAAAAGTAAGTAAAAATAAATTCTCCCTATACTAATCTAATACCCATTACTAATCATGAAAAAATTAAGAGTAATACAACTACTTGTTCTTGTAGCTATGTTCATTTTATCATCCTGCTCAAGCGATGATGTGCAACCTGCAAACCCTAAGAATTATGTCCTGGTTCATGGAGCCTGGCAGGCGCCGTATGCCTGGCAAGCTGTGAAAGCTAATCTTGAAAAGCAGGGTAACCATGTGATTGTTGTTGAGTTGCCGGGCCACGGTGCTGACCAAACTCCTCCCACTGAAATAACACTGGATAAATATAAGGAAAAAGTAATGAATGCGATTTCGACGGTAGACGGAAAGGTTTTACTTGTAGGGCATAGCCTGGGTGGAATGATAATTTCTTCAGTAGCAGAGTCAATACCTGAAAAAATAGAAACACTGATCTATGTTGCGGCTTATCTGCCTGTTTCAGGCCTGACACTTGACAGTTTGGCACATATGGATCCGGATTCACACCTTGGAGGTAAGGATATATTGATCTTCAATACCGATACCTATACAGTAGATGTCAAACAAGACCAAATTGTTGATTTGTTTATTCAGGATGGAACCCCGGAAGTACAAAACCTGGTACTAAATAACTACCGTACGGAGCCATTAATTCCATTTATTAATCCTGTAACGCTTACCGGACAAAATTTCGGATCCGTTAAAAAAGCATACATCAAAACTTTACAGGATCATGTTGTGTCGCCATACTTACAAAATAAAATGATTTCAACCGGGAATGTCAAATCTGTATATGAGATAAATACCGGACATAGTCCCTTTCTTTCGCAACCTGATAACTTATCATCACTTCTTACCAAAATAGCTAATAACTAAAAATCTATCGTCTATCATGAAAAATTCAATTTTAGTAATAACCGCACTTTTTATCACAACCTTCACTGCTTTCGCGCAGGCTAGTAAAGCTAAGAACTCCAATACTATTGTAATTATTCACGGAGCCTGGTCATCATCAGGTGATTGGCAACATGTAACCGACGATTTGAAAGCAGAAGGTAATTCTGTTATACCGGTAAACCTTCCTGGCCATGGAAGCGATAATACGGCGATTTCAGCGATTAGCCTGAAGCTCTATGTTGACGAGGTCAAGAAAGCCATCGGAAATAAACAAAATGTCATTTTAGTAGGTCATAGTTTTGGCGGTATTGTGGCAAGCGAAGTAGCGGAACAGCTCGCCCCACAAATTAAGAAGATAGTTTATATAGCGGCTTATGTACCTAAAAACGGCGAAAGTTTGCTGTCCATTGCACAAACTGATGCAGAGAGCCATGTCGGAAAAAATCTTATCGTAGATGAGAAAGCTGGAATTGCCAGCATAAAAAAAGATGGTATTGCGGATGTTTTTTTAGCAGATGCGCCAAAGCAGGTAGCTGACTATGTAAGCAATAATCTAAAACCTGAACCATTAGCTCCGTTAGCTACCCCGGTAACCCTTAGTGAGGGCAGATTCGGAAAGATCAGTAAGGTATTTGTTTCAAGCCTCAATGATCATACTATCGGATATACACTACAGCAAAAAATGGCGAAGGATGCAGGTATAGAAAGAGTATATTCTCTTCCTTCAAGCCATACTCCTTTTATAGTATTCCCGCATGTTCTGGCTCAAGTAATAGCTTTAGAGGCAAAATAAAAAGAAGCTGTTTTAAACAGATTTTAAAACAGCGAAAAGGCAAGATTTTGAAGCGAGACTAGAGTATTTTGAGGGGGCATAGAGCAGCTATGGGCCGAAAAATAGGCGAAGGCGCAGCCTATGTGTTTTTAGTTCTTAAAGAACTTTATTATTATCTGCCTTTGCAGCCTTTACTAATTTGTTTAAACAGCTTCAAAGTTAAAATCAAAGTCGCAAAAAGGTTAGAACCACCGTAGTTATTACTAACTGAAAAAAAATATTTTATCTGCGGTGGTTCTTAATTTAAATCTATAAAACATATGCAAAATGGAAATGAAAGAGACTATCTCCGCATTACAGGAATTTAACCATCAGACAATACCAACGAAGTCTGTAAGTGTAAATGGCATAGATTTTACTTACCGCTCATTTGGTAAAAAAGAAGGAATCCCTGTTATATTCCTGCAACACTTCACTGGGAACATGGATAATTGGGACCCTGAAGTTACCAATGCAATAGCTGCTCAACATCCTGTTGTGTTGTTTAACAACAAAGGCGTTGGCAGCTCTAAAGGGATTACTCCTGACAATGTACCCGCTATGGCTCAGGATGCTGTAGATTTTATCCACGCCTTAGGTTATGATAAGGTGAACCTTCTGGGATTCTCGCTTGGTGGCTTTATAGCGCAACATATAGCCACGCATCAACCTGAACTCGTACATAAATTAATATTGGCAGGTACGGGATCCATAGGAGGAAAAGCGATTGCGCAATTGGAATCTCACCTGGAAAAAGCTTTTGTGGATGGTCCGGACAGGGTATTGATCAACCTTTTTTTCAGCAAAACACCAAGCAGTATCAAAGCTGGAGAGGCTTTTTTAGGCAGGCTTGCCGAAAGACAACACGACAGGGATTTGCCTAGTAGCCAGGAAACAATTGGTAACCAGGCTAGGGCAATTATACAATATGGCTTAGAAACAGACAAAGATAGCAAACAGCTACGCTCTATAAATCAGCCGGCACTTATTGTTAATGGAAGTGAAGACGTTATGGTTGACTCGATTAATTCTTATATAATGCTTCAGAATATACCAAATGCCAAACTTGTATTGTGGAGTGACTCAGGGCATGGGGCATTATTTCAGTATAGCAAGGATTTCGCAAATGAGGTAAACAGCTTCTTATTGAATTAGCTTACCTTATGGTTAGGTGGTACACAAAAGATGTTGTTGGTTCGAACTAAACTTTTTGGTAACGAATTCAATGAAGCTGTCTACTATAGTTTTTAAACAGCGAAAATAGCTTTTGGAGCGAGACGAGTTAGTATGTCTATAAGCCAATCGCAACCCAGCCAGCGGCTTCTCGCCGAAAAATGGACAAAGTCACAGCCCAAACTATGCCTTCGCAGCTTTAATAAACTATAGTAGACAGCTTCACTAATTCGTGTACACAAATAGTCTTTCACGCTAGGAAAATAACAATCAAGTTTGAAAAGTGTTATTACTTGCTTGTGATTTTCTAGCCTCTTTTAAACAGAATAAATGAGTCCACTTCCTTTATCCAGCGATTGGATAGTTGCCATATCCTCAGGAGACAACTCAAAGTCAAATACATTGAAATTTTCAACTATCCTTTCTCTGGTAGCTGATTTGGGAATAGCCACCACTTCTCTTTGAATTAACCATCGTAGCACCACTTGTGCAATGCTCTTGTTATACTTGCCTGAAAGCGCTTTTAAATGTTCATTTCTAAAAAGGTTGTTTTTGCCCTGAGCAAAGGGAGCCCATGACTCCAACTGGACGCCTTGGGAGTTCAACGCTTTCTGCATCTCTGCTTTTTGGGAAAATGGATGTGTTTCCACTTGATTGACTGCGGGTATTACACTATGCTGCTCACATAAATTCTGAATCTGATTCATAGTGAAATTACTTACCCCTATAGCCCTTACTTTACCTTCTTTGTACAATTCTTCCATGGCTGTCCAGGAGGAATGTATGTCTCCCTGTGGGAGGTGAATCAAGTACAGATCAATATAGTCAAGACCCAAATTTTTTAGCGAGGTTTCAAAGGTGCGCTTTGCTTTCTCATATCCTGTATCCGTTGGTAAAAATTTTGTGGTCACAAAGATTTCTTCTCGTTTGACACTACTTTTTTTAATCGCTTTGCCCACGGATTCCTCATTACCGTATGCCGCAGCAGTGTCGATCATTCTGTAGCCACTATGTAATGCATGTAGCACAGACTGCTCACACTGTGAACCCTCCCGAAACAAGTATGTCCCAAAACCAAGCAGGGGCATTTTTACGCCGCTATTTAAAGTTATGTTCATTAGGGTATATCTGTATGCTGGTTTTTCCTGAATTAGTACATAGAAAGACATATCACCTGGAGTATGCCTTGCTTACTTGCCTTGCAGGCCTGCCAGGATTGCCGGATAGCGTTCTCCTTGAAGGGTAATACTGTCTAAAGCCTTAGCGATAGTAGCTAAGTCATCAGCAGGTAAGGTAATATTTACACCGCCTATATTTTCTTCTAAGCGAGTCATTTTTGTGGTTCCTGGAATTGGTACAATCCAGGGCTTCTGCGCCAGCAGCCATGCCAGGGCAATCTGTGCTGGTGTTGCGTTATGCTCTGCCGCAATCTTTGTCACCAGGTCAACAATGGTTTGATTCGCCTCGCGGTTTTCTTTGCTAAAGCGGGGCATGACATTTCTCCAATCGGTCTTGTCAAATTCGGTGTTTGCATTCATCTTGCCCGTTAAAAATCCTTTGCCCAATGGACTAAACGGAATGAAGCCAATGCCCAGTTCTTCCAGGAGTGGAATAATCTCTTTTTCAGGTTCACGCCAGAACATGGAATACTCGCTTTGCAGGGCTGCCACAGGTTGCACGGCATGTGCTCTGCGGATACTTTGCACGCCAGCTTCACTCATACCAAAGTATTTTACTTTGCCTTCGGCAATCAGATCTTTTACAGTTCCGGCAACGTCTTCAACAGGAACATTCGTGTCGACACGGTGTTGATAAAACAGGTCGATATAATCGGTTTGTAGATACCGGAGCGAGTTTTCGGCCACCTGTCTGATGCGTTCCGGGCGACTATCCAACCCATCTGTATTCCTGCCATTTACAAAGCCAAACTTGGTAGCGATGACTACTTTATCACGTACAGGATGCAATGCTTTTCCTACCAGCTGTTCATTGGCGCCTTGTCCATACGCTTCTGCGGTATCAAAAAACGTAATGCCCAAGTCGTATGCTTTTTGAATAAGTGCAATGGCATCACTTTCATTGGTTGCCGGACCATACCCGTGGCTTAATCCCATGCATCCGAAACCTAGTTCGGACACTACTAATCCTGAACTTCCTAAGTGTCTTGGTTTCATTTTGTCTGTTTTTTTGTGTGTTTACTGCTGCAAAATTGCGGAAGAAGGACAATCCGGTTGGTATACAGATTACGGGTTTTGCTACCACTATTACGGATTGGGAAGGCTGCTAATAAAAGGGATTACCGGAATGTGTACTTTTACTATTGGGATCACTCTCTTCCTGTCCTCCTAAAAGTAGGTTCTTTCAGGAGGACAGGAAGGATATTTTCTTCCCCAGGTTGTGTGTTACCACCATTATGAACGGCGGGAAATAGCTCGTTGGTGATAACACCAACGACGGGAATAAAGAGGATTTACCCGAATGTGTACTTTTGTAGCGATAAATGAATACAGTATGGAAGAGATTGTAAAAATTGACAGCATTGCCCAATACAATGCCATGCGGGGCGTACCTACCAAACATCCGCTGGTTACAGTGATTGACCAGTCGAAAGCGAAACCGCTGCCCGCCAGGTCATTCAACTTTGGTTTGTATGCAGTGGGATTAAAAGAATTAAACCAAGGCCAGTTACGTTATGGAAGAAAGCACTATGACTACCAGGAAGGGAGTCTGATATTTATAGCACCCGGACAGGTGGTAGGGGTGGAACCCAGCGTTGAACTATTTGCCCCGAAAGGCTGGGTATTGCTCTTTCATCCTGACCTGATCAACGGCACTTCACTGGGCAAACACATTCAGGAGTATTCTTTCTTTTCGTATGATGTACATGAGGCACTTCACCTGTCAGATAAAGAGAAAGGTATTGTGATAGACTGCTTCTCAAAAATCGAGTATGAACTTGATCAGAATATAGACAAGCACAGCAAAGAGCTAATTGCCTCTAACATCGAGTTGCTGCTCAAGTACTGCATCCGTTTTTACGACCGCCAGTTCATTACACGTGACACGGCAAACAAAGGAATCCTGGAACGGTTTGAATATCTATTGAAGGACTATTTTTCATCCGGTAAACCGCAGAACGAAGGCTTGCCTTCCGTAGCGTATTGCGCCGAAGCCCTACATTTATCACCCAACTATTTTGGCGATCTGGTGAAGAAAGAAACGGGTAGGTCTGCTCAGGAATACATTCAATCCAAAGTGATCGAGATGGCCAAAGAAAGAGTATTTGACTTAAATAAATCGGTGAGTGAAATTGCCTACGAGTTAGGCTTTAAATACCCACAGCATTTCATCCGTTTATTCAAGCAAAAAACAGGGGTTACGCCAAATGCTTACCGGATGATAAATTGAATGCACTTGTCGTCTTCACGCTTTAGGGAAATGCCCTTCTTTGCCTCTATCAGCATTACAATGCCCTCTTCCAGTTCGATAATTGTGTGTCAGTACTAGCTTTGGAAGTGGCAGAACACGTGAGAGATGCGGATGAAAAAATTATGTTATACGTATCTTGATGAAAATTAAACCTAACTTATTACAAGATGACAGCAAAAGAATTTGCGAAACAATTAAAAGCAAAAACTCCAGATATAGACTTACTAATTGCAAGTGTAGGAAGTGAGATAGCACCAGTTATAATAATGGAATATATGTGTTTACCTAAAAACCCCTACTTCTATCTGAAATAACATTCATAGCTATATGGATTACGCCATTTACTATTCAGATCCTCAATTCCGATCTTCCTCAAGCAGTCAGGCAAAAAAAAGCTAGAGTAGACTCTAGTGTCGAAGGGAGTTGCTAGTGGGTGATGTTTTAGTAGACTTTGGCTGTAATCGCAGGCTTTTCTTTATCATTCTGGATTGCGAAATTTTATACAAATGGAAAGGAACAATCTATTCATTGGCCTAATTTTGAACAGGCGTTTGTGCATGCCCCATTATCGCCAACAGGTAAACAATAGCAGTCATTAGTACAGGATATTCAAAAAAAAGCAGTAAATCAGAATGCAAAGCCTTATAAATCAGATAATCCAATATGAAAAATTTTCCAGTTCAGAATTGGAAACTATTACCTCAAAGTTTGTATACAACAAGTATAAGTCCAAAGAGTATATTCTAAAAGAAGGAGATACATCAACACAATTGCATTTTATTGTGATGGGTTTAGTTCGTGTATTCCATTTGAAAGAGGGCAAAGAAATCACAACTTATTTAGCGTCCGATAATGGTTTTGTTTCTTCCTATTCAAGTTTTATTAATCAAACAAAATCATTTGAATTTGTGCAATGCCTGGAAGATACCGAAACGTTTTCCATCCAGTATAAAGACATGCATGAGTTGTATGAACGTGTTCCACGATGGCAAAAAATTGGGAGGATTTTATCAGAAGGTATAGTTATTTGTTTGGCAGAAAGACTCCTGAAAATTCACTCTGTTACAGCCAGGGAAAAGTATCTTGACTTTCTAAAAAACTCTCCGGAAAAAATTGTAAAAAGAACCCCACTTATACACATTGCTTCTTTTTTGGGAGTTGCTCCGGAATCCCTGAGTAGAATACGAAAAGGAATTTCTTAACATTTATCAAAGGAAAGGAAGATCTAAGCCTCCATTTTTGCACTGTACTCTTTTAATCAAAAAAATGGATGAAGTAGCCAAAAATGTATATCAGATTTCCTTGTTTCCAAGAAATGGGATTAATTGTTATGTGATAGATGATATACTGATCGATGCTGGCATTAGGAGTTCAAGTACTAAGATTCTTACTGCCATTAAAAACAAAAAAATCACAAAACATGTCTTAACTCATGCTCATGCTGATCACCAGGGTAGCAGTAGTCAGATATGTAGTACTTTACAGATCCCACTCTGGACTTCTGAACTGGAAAAGGAAAATGCGGAATCTGGAAACGTTGTTTACGAATATCCTAACAACAGACACCTTATAGCAAAGTTTCAACAAAAATACTGGGCAGGAAAAGGACATAAGGTATCCCATGTGCTTAGAGAAGGGGATACTGTTGGGAGTTTTACTGTTATTGATACTCCGGGGCACTCCAGAGGGCATATTTCATTCTTTAGAGAAAAAGACAAAGTCTTAATTACGGGAGACACCTTAGTAAATATGAATCTGCTAACTACCGTTGTTGGACTGCACCAACCTCCAAACCTTTTTACTACCGATCAGGCAATCAATCGGAAATCAATCCAAAAATTATTTGCCTTACAACCCAAAATACTTTGTTTTGGACATGGACCCGTATTAGTTGATAATGGCGATTTTGAAAAGTTTATGAGTACATTGTAAAAACAATAAGCTGCTAACCATGTTTGGCAAAAGCAGGGCAAAAGAATTGCTAGTGAGCATCCGTATGTATGGGTTATGGAGCAGGAAAAGCTGAGGGTGAAAGGGCTTATTACTGATGATTTCTATCTTTCATAAACAAGGTTTATTGAAGTTGTATACTATACTTTTACAAAAACTCAACAAGCAGCAACTGGCTATGAAAGTGACTATAAGTCAGTCACTCTCATAGTCAGTTGCTATAGACCGCAACATTTTCTAGAAATACTGTATCATAGAAATGGCTATAAGGCAGATGATTAAACGATCTATGGCTATTAATCGGGGTTACTCAAGGCTTTATAAGAGGCCTGTAGTTCTTCTTCCGTTTCTGGTAATTGAACTTTTAATCCATAGGTTACGCGGGCTTGAATGCTCTCCACGAAAGGTTTAAACAGTGTGTTATAGTTTGTAAAAGCAGTTTGGTAATTTTCTTTGGCGTGGAGTTCTTTCGCCAACAGGGTAGCACCTTGTATTGCCAAGCTGGTACCCATGCCTGTGAAAAAGCTTGGCGCGTAGGCCGCATCCCCTATCAGGCCTACGCGTCCAGTTGTCCAGGTGGGCATATGAATCTGACAAGCTTCATCAAAATACAGGTCATCGGCATGAAGCATTGCATCCAGAATTTCCGGAAGTTTCCAATGGGTGTTGCCCGCAAAATATTCTCTCAGAATTTCTTTCGATTGTTCGGGATTCCGGTAGTTCCAATCCAGTTTAGGCGCCCGGAATAACAGAATAGCGTTCGCTCCGTTTTTAAATTGATAAATGACCGCTTGTTTGCCCAGCTCACGATACACAATACCCGTAGATTTGGGTCTGCCTGTTTGTATCTTGTCAGCTACAGCAAAGGCAAAATAGACTCCAAGAAACTTTTTGAATGTGTCTTCAGGACCGAACGCAAGTCTTCTGACAGTAGAATGGGTCCCATCCGCTCCAAACACAAAATCATACATTTTTCGTCCTCCTTTTTGGAAAGACACTTCCACTTCATTTTCGTGCTGGATCAATGCAGTGATGCTATTGCCAAAAAGGATCTCTACTTCCTCTTTTGGAATGGTTTCGTATATAATTTTTACCAGATCACCCCGGTGAATTTCAATATCCCCCAAATACTCCTCCAAGGTATTGATGGCAAACGTAGCTAGTGTTTGATCATCGGCATTGACGACCTCATCTGTGTGAACAAACTCATGGGCTTTGATTTGATCATATATACCCATTTCCCTGACTATATCCAGGGCTTCACCTCTCACATCGATAGGGGAGCCACCTGTTCTCAGATCGGTGCCGAGCTCCACGACTGTCACCTGATAGCCAAATTTATGTAACCAATAGGCCAACGTTAATCCGGCAAAACTTGCACCAACTATTAACACTCGTTTTTTCATCGCTTTCAAGGGTATTTTTATAGTTCATTAGTTTTTACAATGCAAAACTAACGGTAGCTTTGTGAGTAAAATATTCGATTTACTACTAATTTTAGTCGAAAAAATGAATACTAAAGATAGTCTGCTTGCTGACAGTGAAATTCTTCAATTCACTGACAAAGTAGGATTAACATTAGATAAGGAATTTGAACATCTACAGGTCAACTTTTTCAAAGGCTTTGTTTTCCTGCCTGATATGGCCATTCACTTTGGTTCCTTTTATGCAACCAATGATTTCACCCGCATAACTGCCACATCTGCCATAAGTGATGGGATTGGCTTTATATTTCATAATATTTTTGAGGTTGATGGGATTGCTAAGGCAGATAAAAGCAATCGAATTGCAACCCCACCCTATGTGCGTATATTTCCGTATAGCATTAGTCAAAAAATATCTTTTGCAAAAGATACCTGGGTAACACATGTTTCCATCAGCATCAGTGCCGGGTATTTGAAAAATTTCCTGAAAGAAGAGTCTGACCATTTCCAGTTTCTATTTGACAATACCCATAGCTTTTGGATAGAGGAACTGATGACCGATGACATCTTACGCACAGTAAATGAGATTGTGAAGAAGGAAGAGCCCGATAGTATGAAAAGTTTTTATTACAAGATAAAGTCGATGGAGTTGCTTTTCTATCTGTTTGAGAGCTTGCGAAGGCGTCAGAATGCTGGTAGTGTAAAACTGAGTCATAAGGAAATTGACGCTGTGTACCGGGTGCGGGACAAGATTGTGTCGTCATTGAGCCAATCCAGCAGTATAGAGGAATTAAAGCAAATTGCGGGTATGAACGAATTGAAGCTCCGCAGGATTTTCACACAGGTATTTGGGATGGGTATTTATGACTACTATCAGCATTTGCGTATGAAAGAAGCCGCCCGACTTTTGCGTGAGGAAAATGTATCTGTATCGGAAGCAGGCTTTCAAATGGGTTTTGAGAACCTGGGTCACTTTACGAAGGTATTTGAAAAGCATATAGGCATGAAGCCCAAAAAATACGTTCAATCTTTCAAGGGTACTAATACCAAACTGATAGTAAGAAATGAAGGATGACCTGCTTACACTACTAACAGATTGGATCAGGTGCTTGTTTAAAGAGTACGACATGTTATTATGGTGTAGGCATTGGACGTTACACCCCTCAATTACCGCTGGTGCCCACACATAGCTGATTACTTCTTCTTCACCTAATGATGTACGACCATACACTGATTTATTCACTTGGAAGCCTGATTAAATTTTCTTTCGCCCATTCATTGCTGGGATCAATGCTTAATATTTGATTATAAATCAGTTGGGCTTCTGTATACTTTTGTTTGGTGTGAAGTTCAATAGCTTTTTTTTCTAATTGGTAAACTTCAAGTTGTTTTAAATTCTCGTTAGCAAATTCATTGTCCGGGTCTCGTTTGAGAATTTTCTTATAAGCTTCTATGGCTGCATCCACTTGTTGTACTTTGTGCAGTTCATATGCCTGGTAGGATAGATAGGAAGTTGAAAAAGGGCTATAGAAAATCAAAAAGGTCAACCCTGATATATACATCAACCCCGTTGCCCACTGCAAATAATTGTCAAACTTTGCTGTATAAGCAACTAAAACTCCCCAAAATAAGCCACCGATATGAGCAGCGTTACCTATTTTCCAAGTGCCGGCCTTTGTCAGGATTACACCTACCACAAGCCAAACTAAAAAAAGATTGACAGTATTTTTAGTAAGGTAGTTTTTGTACTCTTCTGTTGTTTTACTTTTTACAAATAAAAAACCAAATAACGCATACCCGATACCAGAAAGACCAATACCTGTTGTGTCAGAAAAGGCAAGCTGTGCTAACGAACTTACCAGTGCAGAAGATAAAATGAAAAGGATATAAAATACTTTGTTAGTTTCAAATTCAATCTTTTTTCCAAGTATCCATAGCCAATACAAATTGAAAGCGATGTGCCATATTTCAACATGTAAAAAATTAGAAGTAATCAGTCCCCAATAGTCACCACCAAAAATGTCGGTCATCGAAGGTGATCCCCATTTTCTGTAAGCTTCCCACGTATCACGGTTATCTTGTAAGTTGATACCGATGAACAACACTATACTCACCAAACAGCAAAGTACTGTTATAATGGGAATATACTTTTTGAAGGTTATATCGGTAGGTGGGTTACTAATTTCTTCCATAATAGGGTGGTTCTGAAATTTCAGACAACGTTTTGTGGTTTTAGATTTGGGTAGATGTCATAACAAAAAGACTGTCAGCCCAGCTTTTGCAAAGGGGGAATAATTATAGTTAGATCTAATCTCCACTGCTAAAACTATATACATCGCCTCCGTTTTTTGAGCATCGAATGTAGAAAGTTTTTGGTAAGCCCTTACGAAGATCTATTGATCTTGTTTTTCTTAAATTACATTCTTCTGAATTTTCCAAATAACGCAGCTTGTTATCCTGCAACGTGTCAGGTAAACTTTCTGGCATCCCAACATAGTACTTACCAACAAATCTATTTTTCATATCATAGACTTTAATGTTGCTGGTACCATGACACATGTCACTACCTGTGCTGAAAACAAAAAAGGAAGTCAAAATTTTATATTGCCTTCCGTTGTCCATATGAACTACTCCTAAATAGTTGATTTTAGTTTTGTTGCAGTCTTTTTTGTGGGTCAAATCATATATATATTCTCTTACAATGCCTTTTTTCAAAGCTTGTTGCTCTAATTTTTGAAGCTTTATGTATTCTAATAATGAGTCATCATTAGGAGCTAAAGAGCATAAAACCAGCAAGGAAATAGCCAGTACCAATAGTATTACTGGTGTTAACAGCAGATGTATTCCTACATTAGTATTTGTCATCTTTTTTAATTTTTAGATCTGTCAGTCCAATAAGAAAGTTGCAACATGTGTAGTATTTACTATCCTTGTTTGGTGTCCACCTGTCAACAATATGGTATTGTGTTGTCGTTTTGCCTTCTAAAACCCATTGTGACCCATCTAATCCTAAAAGTTCTGTTTCATTGGTTTTCATATTCCAAAAGTCAATCTGATATATATGCGTTTGAAACATTTCCCAAGTTGCCTTATCGATAGTCTTTTGTTTAGAAATTGTCAGTTTTCCTGGTTGATAACCTCCTGCACCATCACACAATTTCCAATAGAGCCTATAGGTGTCCCCATTTTTTTCTATTCTGATTGCAACAGGATTATGAAATGACCTTAACCAGGTAACTCTATACATTTCCTTCTGTGATTTGTCTGCATAAATAACAGGCTCTCGCATCGCAAACAAATGTTTTGAATACCATGAGTCTGTAAGTGTATCATGTCCAATATACAGTGAAGTATCTCTGAAAATTTCCAGTGGAAAATAAAATTGAGTGCTATCTGTTGGTATAAACGCAGTATCTATTGGTAAGGAATATGTTGACGTATTGGTAGCGTTCTGACTACTCTGTCCTTGACATGATGTCAAAACGGTTAGAAATGAAAAAACAAGTACGAATAGTTGTTTGGCCATTATGGGTCTGTTTTGCAAATTTCATTTAGGCAGATTGCTAATTTACTAACAAAACTACTTATTATTATCTCACGTACAATAAAGCCTTACCTACTTATGTAGTAAAGATACTTAATATATAGTGCGACGATTTATTATTGCATGAACAAATATAGTATGTCCCGGAATGAGTAGCGGCTTGAATTAGAAGAGTACAAAGAAAGACGGATCGCTTTCAATGTCAAACTGATTATCTTCGGCAATCTGACAAAAGTCAGTGTTTTTTAGCGATACAAAAACCATTTAAATAACCAATGGCTACAAGTTACATAGCGTATAAAGAAAAAGGATTTTGGAGTAATGATACGTTTGTTGAACTATCTGTTGACTATATAATTAAGACTTTTCAAGCAAAGTCATCTGAGACACAATGGATAAAAGACTATATTGATCAATGGCTATTTCACATTGCAAAAGGAAATTTTCTTGGGTTTATTGATCTGGGTTTTGATAAGTATCTGATCGATGAAAACAGAGTAACTTCATTTATCGATTTAATTCGGGAGACAAAAAGTTATTTACTCACAAAAGGAGACTGGTTAAGCCACCAGGAGTTGAATTTGTTTATTGTACATGACAAGTTACAAAGTAGATGGAGCGCGGATTTACCTACAGATACAATTAGTAAAACATTAGATAAACTAGAGCTATTACTTTTGGGAGAGTGGCCTTCTCAGGATGAAGTAGCTATCTGGAAAGCATGACTAGGAAAAAAATACGAATGAAAAACATACTATATACTGGTATATTAGCTGTCTTGTTGTCTTGCTCTTCGTCAAGTTCTGACGTTTTAGTTGATAGTGTCTATGTACATACAAGGAATCAATTGAAAATAGTGAATGGTGTTATTTTAATAAAATTACCGAATGGGGTTTCTTTTAATTGGGACAATGATTGCTCCAGAATTGTAGAGGATAGTTTGTATCGTTCACTTGTCACTACTTTTTCTACAAAACAGCATAGTACTATTAGACTTATACTGGACACAACCATAACATCTGCCAGGGTTTGTACTTTTGATAAAAATTTATTGGTTGGGGATTTAGCTTTTTTGGTAATTGATAAGATTAAGGGTATACATTATGCCCTGGTATTTAACGTTCAGTTCGATGTTTTTCAGGCTGATTGTCCTTATCCTTTTGGTTTGTTTTCTTATATTAACAAATATAGAAGTGAGGCGTATACAAAAGTAGAATTATACCTTAATCAGGATTTATCCTATAAACCTATATCGTATTGAGACCTGATTGCTTCTTATGGACAAGCTGGAACAAACAATTCTTGAAATAAATACTTTTGTCAGAAAAGACCTTTGGCAGGACTTTAAGGTATCTGCCTTTGAATATGGAAGCTTGAAAATAGTAGGAGGTATTGATTTGAGTTCAAATCATACAATTGAAATCACATTCATTGCTACTTCTTTTATGGAAATAAATTATACGTGGATGACAGATACCTCAAAAGATATGCTTATGCTGGCCTCTGATGAAGAAAATTTATATTTGAATGCCAAGTATCAGATTGAAGAAGGCTATACATTATTTAAGATTATCCCAGAGTATTTTGAGGAACAGGAAGATTTTGGATTCTTTGTTGCCGCCAAAGACATATCCTTTAAAACGGAAAAGGTATATTATTTTCCTTCTAAGTCTGACACAGATTTATGAAATAACCCAAAAAATATTAGCGTTTTATAGCTTCTGTTGAATTTGCCAAGACCAGCCAGGCGCTAATTATGACTGGGTCACTTTATAGGGAAGCCTACATATGAAGTTGTCAGATATTTATGAAACCGATTTACATGATTTCTTGATTAATGTGAAGAGTATCTGTGAAAGTAAAAAAGGAGTATTAACTGATAATAAATGAGTGATTAACGTATCTGTTTTATTATTCTCATGTTTCATCCTAGTATAGATCTATACTAATTATTAGGTTCTTGTCGGCTTAATCACTTATACGTGTAGTTTTAGGCTGATGCAATAATTGTTTTGGAAGAAAAAGAATAAAATTATGAAAAAGATTGAAGCAGATGGAATCCCCTTCCTTATTGGAGCAATCGCTTATTTTATTTATGGTGTTTCATATTCACACACTAATTCACATGGGCTATTTACGATATTATTAAGTTCCTTGTTGCTAGTGATGACGTTCGCAAATAGGTTTGTTTTTATAATGCCTTGTGGAAAAGTAACTAGAAAGATTTTGGGAAGAGTCTTCAGTGTACATAGTCAAACTATCATTAACATGCTATTGCTGGTATTATTTATGATCTTGGTTTCATTGATAGAGAAGCATTTTACCTCTTTACTGATTGTTAATATATGTATGCTGTTATACTTATTAAGTTTTATTGTTTTGGAATCTTCTCAGGAGAAAAGACTGAATGAATAGATGTATACTCATTCAGTCTCATAATAAGATTAGGACTAAACCTCTAGTAATGATACGTATTATAATGTTAAGCATGATGGTCAATATTCCTCTCCGCAATCCCCACCTTTCTCAACCAGTCAGGAACAAAGACGCTTGGACGGGCTTGTTTGTAAATTGATTATGTCTGGCAATCTTAATGTTGGGAGAATAGGCAAGTACCTCATGGATAATGGTTAGCATCGTTTCGATTTGCTGAGGAGTACGGGTGTCCTGGGCTTTGTGGAAGGTTTTGTCCAGGCCGCCTACATAACATAGGTGGCGGGAAATTGAGTTGATGCCTGCTACTCCGTTTGTAATCTCGAAGGGGTCTATGGTCAGGTCGTTGTTGTGTTTGACAAACTGGTGACGGGAGCCATCGAGCAGGATCAAGTCCGAGTAGCCGACTTGCTTCCAGCCGTTGCCGTAGGGTTTGGGGGGCAGTGTGCCAGCGTTTAACGTCTTCTGGGGAAACCCAGCGTCCGGCAGGGGTGGCGGTGCAGTGGATAATCAGGTATTGGAAGTGCATGGTGTAGGTGGTTTGTTATTTGTAGTGGGCTATTGAAAGAGAACAGGACGGGTTATGGATACGTTGTACTCTTCCCCAGGTTGTGTGTTATCACCAACCTGAACGATGGGAAACAACTCGTTGGTGATAACACCAACGACGGGAACGACGGGTTGTGAATCCGTCCTGTTTGTTATTTAGGGTCTCTCATGGAGAAGAAACCGACTGTTGAAATGAAGGCTAACAGCGAAACGAAGGCTTGTGTATCTATTCGGTTGACCAGCCAGAGAATGTATCCTGAGAAGGTGAATAAACCCAGGGTTGAGGTTTTCCAGTTGTCTAACACAAACTGGAGGTAATCGTATATCGATTTTGCCATCGGGTATGTGGGTTTAGTTAACACTTACACTATCCTTTTGAAAAGAATTCCCCTTTTTGTCCTTCTGAAAGAAACTCATATCTTGTAAAGGTTAGCAGCCTTTCTGTTTGGAGTATATTTTTCTCACTCATAATCCAAACGCAACTCTATTTGTCACAAGATTCTTTCAGAAGGATAAAAAAGAAGAGTGTTTTTGTGGAGAAGAGGAATAGAGACAGTCTCTTATATTGTCCTCTTCTGTACCAACTTTAGCATTTATGGACCTTTACACGTATCCATCACCTGAAACACAGGCGCATAAGTAAAGCTCTTGATATGTTTGATCTGTTCCACGTCCAAAGGTTGAACCGGGTGAGCTACTACCTGTTTGGCTACGATGGACTCTATCTGCGCATAATCAATCGTTTCACATTCGTAAACCTCCATAGGGTTTAACCTATGCCTGTTTCATTATGCCTTTATGTCTGGCTTGTTGCTACCTGGATTAGGCCGGTAGCGTCGCCTTGTGATTGGTGATGGTAGACATCGAGCCGTCTATGACTGACAGGCGTTGTTCTACTTCATCCAACTGCGATTCGTAGAGTACTACCGCCGTTGTGCCATATTGCAACTTTCGTTGCTGTGCTGTGAATAGCTTGTATTCGGCTTTCACTTTGCGGTTCTCCATTTCGGTCTTGGTCGTATTCTCCGGTAATACGGCGATGATGGAGGTTAGTGAGTCTACTTCCGCTTCAGAGGAGGCTAAGGTAGCTTCGATGTCAGAGGCTCTGTCAGCTGCATTTTCACGGCTGCGGGTCAGCGAGATTTGTTTGTATTCCAGATCGCTTTTCAGGTCTGAAAGCTCATCGAGGACTTTGTCACAGTCAGCTTTGGAGGTGAGCAGGGTTAGGGTTAATGCCATTGTTTTGTTTGGTTTGATGTGGAAATAGTAGCGTACAAAGGGTCGGTAGAGTGGGGGCTTTTAGGTGCGCTGCTGTCAAGGGTCCGGATTGCTTGCAGGCAGAGAGGTAAGCCCCTTTTCTAACCGATTTAGTGATACAAAGGTCGGCATTATCCAAATACCAGTCCAACCGTACTTGCGATAATCGCAACTACGTTTATGGTTGGTTTTCAGTGGTTTGTAGTGTGTTTTTGCGTTTGTTGCCAGAAGGGCGAATGGGTTCGCCTTCTCCGGTGATCAACCAGTTCAGATCCGTATGAAAGGTTGTTTGTAGCGACCACAGGAAAAAGCAGGAGGGAAGTGAACGTCCCTTTTCCAGCGAGGACAGATTGCCTTGTGCCGTTCCGGTACGTTGAGCAAACTCCCATTGGGGTATTTGCAGGATTTCTACCCGTAAATGATAAATACGTTGGCCGATATGTTGTAAACTCATTGTGATCAAAGGTTAGTAGCGTTTGTAGGATTCGTAGGGTTTGAAAGGTTTTTAACCTGTATGCCAGTTATCGAAAAGAGCAACCGGAGTTACAGTTACTCAGAGAAACAACTGCAACTCCGGTTGTATAAAAACCTAACCGGAATTACGGTCGCTTTCCTGCTTAACGTGTATACAGGTTAGGGGTAAGCAAGAGTTATCATTGCAACCGGAGTTACGGTTGGTTTCCGAAATAACCTGTATACAGGTTGCCTGATGACTGCTTACTGGATGATTGCATTGGGTATGAATACGTTCAATCAGGTGCTGAAACTCTTCCAGACTGCGTACAATCTGGTAGGAACCTCCCTGTGATTGTACCAGTTTCTGAAACTGCTTTTGTTCAAGGGTTTGATAGCCTACTAAGTTCTTAAGTTCGATAAAGTAGCTTTTGCCTGCAAAGAAGTATTCCAGGTCAGATACCCCTTTCACTATCCCTAAAGCTTTGTTTAGAGCGCCTTTGATCGCATTGTGACTGTTGTTGTTATGGGTATGTAGCAGACCTCTGTAAGCAGGGAAAGTATTCCAGTGCCATTGAATGCATAAGGCTTGTATACGGGTTTCGGATGGTTGTATGGAAATATGAGGTAGCATTTGGGTATAATTGTGTAGGTGAAAACTCGGTTATTGGTGTGTATTGGTGTATTTGTGGTCCTTTGAGTCGGTTTGTGGTTTTTATTAGCTAACCATTGATTGAATATTAGTTTGTATTAGCCTATTTAGGGTAGTCTATAGGTTTATTTATACCCCTATATATATATATATAGGGGTATAAATAAACCTATAGACTATATGCGAGACCTAAGCAGTAAGAGAGTATCATTTACCCTACTTGCCTTTGGGGATACAAAGATGGTAGGTGGAATTGCGTCGAGTGCCCTCCAGTCGTAGATGCCCAAACTCAACTGCCTCAGAAAGCATGCGTTTAACCTTGCTTTCATTTTCCCCACTAATTTCCAGGACTACTTTCTTAAGCTCCATAGAGGAAGCTTGTGTAGAGAGGAGTTTGCTAAACGCTTTTTGAATAATATCCTTTAGTCTGGCCTGTCCTGCTTTCGGGATAGGCTTATGGTAGTCTACAGGCATAAAGAAGTCTTTTTCTGTATCCCAGTTAAAATATTTTTCTACCGGATGATGACTATGGGATAACTTGCCCAGATCAAAGGAAGAGGTAAGTACACGGGTACCAGATGAACTTCACTGATAACACCTATCGATTTCCTACTAATGCTACTGAGTATGGACATAAAACTGAGTAGTACGATATAGAGTGCTTTTCCCAAGCCCACACTTTCAAAAGTATAGGCTTGGGTTTTACTCATATCCTAAATTCGGGATAACTCATGTTTATGCATTACTGTAAATCATGCACAAATACATTGTATACTATAAACCAGACACAGTGTGAAGATTACTCATGTACTTCCACTCCCTGTGCCTTCATTTTTTCCAGTAACGAAGAAAACTCCTGGTAGTTAGGATACGAGAACGGATTACCTTTGACATATAAGGTCTTTAAATGAGGAAGCTGAACAAGTTGTGGCCCCAGCTTTCTCATTTGATTGTCTGAAATATCCAGCTCTTCCAGATTTTTCATTTCAAAGACAACAGGGGGGATAGCTTTTAGCGCATTTTCACTGATATACAAAAGACTCACCTTATCCAGTTTCTGCAGATTCTCTGGTAAAGAAGTGAGGACATTCCCTCTCAGGTAAATCTCCGTCAGGTTTGAAAGATCTCCTATCTGTTCCGGAATCCTGTCTATCTTGTTATAGGAAATAGCCAGGGCTTCCTGGGTTTTAATCTGACAGAGCACCATAGGGAATTCTGTAAACTCGTTGTAATACAGATCGAGATACTTCAATGAATGCAGCTTCCGAAGTTTGGCAGGTAGCTCGCTTAATTGATTGTGGTAGAATCCTACCCGTTGGAGCGATCTGATTGTAGGGACTACCTTAGGAAATTTTACAAATGCATTGTTATTACACACCAGCTGTTCCAGTCTCTTGTTTCTTCGAAGCTTTCTGGGTAATTGTGTTAATCCACACTCTGCCAGATTGATGTTTTGGATATGTTTGTTCTTTCGAAAACGAAGTTTTTTGTAGTTGATTGGATTGCCACTCAGATCGAGTTGTTGCAATGAATCCATTTCAGATACCCAGGCAGGAAGAGAGGTAATACGATGTTTGCGAAGAAGTAAACTTTTCAGATTGCGGCATCGGGCAATTTCCGCTGGTACTTCCTGTAGTCCATTGTTTATTTCTTTTGTTTGCCAGCGAATGATAGGTTCTTTCCTGTTTGAGATAGTATCATACATTTCAACACGTTCATACCGAATGTCTTTATTCTGAAGGTTGATTGTCAGGATGGTATCCGGACGTGTGGTTTGTCGGATCTGTTCCAGTGTGGTAGCCACTCCTTTGTCTGTCGATTGTGCTTGTAATGCCAAGCAACTGGCTAATACCCAGAATGTAACAAATAAGTGTTTCATAGGTGTCAATGGATTTTGTTGGATCTAATTTATAACTAATTATTTAGTTGTAAAAGAGTTGAAGATATTTTCTTTTGAAGGAAGAGACGTGGTTTTGAAAATCTCACTGGATTTTATACCTTTCTTTTGCCGCATTCGCCTAACCAACCTCCAAACATGAAGAAAATGTATTTACCTGCTCGGACAGTACTCTGGTGCACTGTCTGTGTATTCTTTTTGGTAGCCTGTAACTCCTCTAAAAGCAAAGGGCCACAGTTTTTGATCACATTTAGCGATAGTCTCAGCAAAGATCCCCTTGATGGCAGGTTGTTACTTATGATTGCACAGGATACAGCTAAAGGCGAACCTCGTAATCAGGTAGGTGATAGTCCGGGAAGTGCCCAGATTTTTGGGATAGATGTAGACGGATGGAAAGCAGGAGAAGAGAAAACAATAGATGGCACTGTATTTGGTTACCCGCTAAAAAGCTTGTCGGAGCTAACGGCTGGTGACTATTATGTGCAGGCGCTACTGCATAAGTATGAAACATGTAAACTGAAAGATGGCCGTGTATTGAAGCTGCCTATGGATAGAGGAGAAGGGCAAAACTGGCGTACTGCACCCGGCAATTTATACAGCATTCCTGCAAAAGTAACCATTGGTACAGATGGCAATATTGCTGTCACACTCACAAAAGCCAATCCTGCCATTGCTGTTCCCAAGGATACGAAATACATCAAACATATACGTATTCAAAGCAAGCTGCTAACCGAATTCTGGGGACGTCCTATGTACCTGAGTGCCCACGTATTACTTCCTGAAGGATTTGACGAACATCCGGAAGCGCATTATCCGCTTTGTATCAATCATGGCCACTTTCCAAGCGACTTTGACGGATTCAGTCCGGAACCTCCTGCTGCGGATATGGATACCTCTGATTATAGCGACCGTTTCCATATCTATGGCTATAAAAAGATTGTCGCTCAGGAAGCACATAACTTTTACAAAACATGGACAAGTAAAAACTTCCCTCGTATGTTGATTATTGAAATTCAACATGCCAACCCTTATTATGATGATTCCTATGCTGTAAACTCAGCTAATATTGGTCCGTATGGAGATGCTATAACCTATGAACTCATTCCCTATATTGAAAAGCAGTTCAGGGGAATAGGGCAAGGCTGGGCTCGGTTTCTATATGGCGGATCAACAGGTGGTTGGGAAGCTCTGGCTGCACAGATATTTTATCCTGATCAATATGGTGGATGTTTTGCTGCATGCCCCGACCCTATTGATTTTCGGGCTTATACACAGGTTAACATCTACAAAGATAAAAACGCTTACTATACCGAAGGACCATTCCGTAAAGTCTCCAAGCCAGGGTATCGTAATTACTTAGGGCATATCACCACAACCATTGCCGATATGAATCACCTGGAACTGGTACTGGGTACCAAAACCCGTTCCGGTGGACAATGGGATATCTGGGAGGCTGTTTATTCACCTGTTGGAGAAGATGGCTATCCTAAACGAATCTTTGACAAAATGACAGGCGAAATAGATACGACGGTGGCACAATACTGGCGCAATAACTATGACCTCACGTATATCATGCAGCGAGACTGGCCTGCGTTAGGCCCCAAGCTGACAGGCAAAATCAATATCTATTGTGGTGATATGGATAACTATTATCTGAACAATGCAGTATATCTGGCTGAAGATTTTTTGAAGAAAACAAAAAACTTCACAGAAGGAGGTGAAGTAAAATATGGAGATAGGGCTGAACACTGCTGGAATGGTGATCCTACTTTACCTAATTATCTGTCACGGTTGCATTACAATACCATGTATGTCCCCAAGATTTTGAAGCTAATCGAAAAAAATGCACCCAAAGGTGCTGATCTGAAAAGCTGGCGTTACTAAAAAAATACCCTTCAACCTAACCTATTTGCACCATTTTATTCATGCTTACACACGATTTAGGCAGACAAGTTTTTGGCAATCCTGCCAATGCCGGTAATATCATTTCCTTACAGGATGCTAACCAGTTGCTAGACGATTGGGTAAAAAATGAGAGTTTAAAAAGGCATATGCGGCAGGTGGCTGCTTTGATGAAAGCATGGGCCAGGGAAGTAGAAAAACTGGATGACATTGGACAACTGAAATGGGAAACAGCTGGCTTGCTTCATGATGCCGACTGGGATCAGTGGCCTGACGATCATTGTAAACGCATTGTGGAGGAACTGGAGAAACGAGACATTGATCCGGAGATTATCCATGCCATTGCCTCTCATGGACCCCGTTTTTTTGGAGTGGAGCCTGTAACCACTATGGACAAAATGCTCTATGCCTTTGATGAGTTGTCAGGTTTTATCCATGCCTATTCTTTGATGCGCCCCACAGGCTATGAAGGGATGGATATCAAAGGCGTACGAAAACGACTCAAGGACAAAGCCTTTGCTGCACAGGTTTCCAGAGAGGATATTGCAGATGCAGCACAACGGGCAGGAAGAGAAGTGGACGAACTAATCGCTTTTGCTATTACACATCAGGCAGGTGTGTAAATCTCTTCATTTTAGTATAAAACCTCCGGTGATAACATAAATAAATCCTGTTTATTGAGATTTAAATATGTTATTACCGGTTTTTTATAGTCTTTATTTTATTTTGTTTTTATTTTTTATACATTCGGTGCCTGATTTAAAATTTAACTATATTTAGTTTCATTTGTAAGTTAAGTAGAATAGCTGTCGATGTATGAAAGATAAGAGGGATGTATATAAGGATAGAATACTACCACTTAAGGAAAGTGATTTATCTTTATGGAACCGCTTCAGAAGCGGTGATAGGGAGGCTTTTTCTACCATTTATAGATTGTATGTTTCTGCTTTGTACAATTACGGTATGAAACTTTCCAGGGATAGAGAGCAGGTAAAGGATGCTGTTCAGGATTTATTTATTGAACTCTGGAAAAAACATAGCACAATAGGCGAAACAACGAATATCAAATATTATCTCTACAAGTGTATTCGTCGTAAAATTATCCGGAACATAGAGCAGTCTGCTAAGTTTCTGCCTGATACCGGTTTTACAACTGAAAATAACTACAATCCAGTATCCTCTCCTGAGGACTTACTTATTGACATCCAGTCTGTAGACCAGAAAAAAGTTTACCTGAACAAAGCTCTGACTCACTTGACTCAGCGCCAGCGGGAAGCATTATTTCTGAAATATTATGATAGTCTGAGCAATAGTGAAATTGCCTCTCTTATGGCTGTTAATGAACAGTCTGTTTACAATCTGGTGTATCAGGGATTACAACTCCTCAGAAAATTCTTTCCTGTTGAGGTTCTCCTCTTCTTTTGTATTCTCTCTTTCTAAGTAAATCTATCCTCAAATAACTCCGTCCATTTTGGATTCCTTAAGCCTCTGTAGCCACAATTCTATCCTGTTTTAAAATATTTTGAGAAATTTTTAAATTTTTTCGAGTAGAAAAGATAAGATAGCTGCTTTTGGTTAAAAATCGTTACACTAACCCACTCGTTATCTATGACGGATTATTCCGATTTCAGTGCAGAAGACTTTGCTATGGATGACTATTTCATTCAGTGGGTAAAATCTTCTGCGGATTCTTCAACCAGCGAGTTTTGGACCAGCTGGCTTGAACAGTATCCGGACAAGAAAGATACGATAGTTCAAGCCAGACAACTGGTCTTTTCGGTTGACTTTGAAGAGACATTTCCTGACCAGAAAGAAGTGCAGTCCATGTGGCAGGTAATCTCAGACCAGGCATTTGAAGAAGAGATACTGGAGAGGGAGACAAGCACAACAACTATCTTCCGTACACAGGTATTCAAAATTGCTGCAAGTATCCTCTTATTGGTTTTACCTATCGGAGGTGGACTTTACTACTGGTACAGCCAGCAACAAGAGGTTTCATATCTTACCCAAAATGGCCAGGTGAAAGCTGTTTTGTTGCCAGATGGATCGCAGGTAACATTGAATGCAAACTCCGTTATCCGGTTTAATCCTTCCCTGCAAACTGATCAGATACGGGAAGTATGGCTGGATGGAGAAGCCTTCTTCCATGTAAAAAGAACAGCATCTAAGGCACGTTTCATTGTGCACACCAAACAACTGAATGTAGAAGTGCTGGGTACAACCTTTAATGTAAATACCCGCCATAAAAAGACACGTGTGATTCTCAATACAGGAAAAGTGACACTGACCTTATCAGAACATAAACAAGATCCTCCTATTCAGATGGTACCCGGAGACCTGGTTGAGTGTAAAGAAAGTGAGAAAAAGATCATGAAAAAAACAGTAAATCCTGATACCTACAGTTCCTGGACTCAGAGCAGATTGGTTTTTAATGCAACTACACTCGCTGAAATTGCAGAGATTTTAGCTGATACGCAGGGAATAAAACTAACTTTGCAAGACACGTCAATGGCATCACTTCAATTTTCAGGTTCTGTCTCAGCAAACAGAACAGATCTGCTGCTGTTGAAATTATCTAAGGCATTTCGGCTGAATATTGTTCGACAGCCTACCGGAGAAATACTACTGGAAAAATCCACACATGAATAATATAGTAACTAATCTATTCTCTATTCCTCTAATTTCTATACAACTTATGCGACAAGTTATACGATATTTTGGAGTTGTATTGCTTTTAACTACAACTCCTGCCATACGAGTTAGTTCGCAGACAATTGCACTTGTCAATGAAGCTATGTCTGAAACCAGCTTGGATCAGCAAAAAATGATTCCCCTGATAGACGTACTCAACGACATTGAAGCAAAATATCAGATAGATATTAGCTACAATGTAGGCTTGCTGAAGGACAAAATGGTTGATGGTAAACTATTACAGCGTTCGGCCTCGTCTGTTGAAGACAGACTCAGAAAGATATTATCTCCTCTGCATCTGACCTTCGAAAGACTGGAAGGCAAAGACTTTGTGATTTATGAAAAGATAGATCAAAAAGGTGCCATCCGAAAAATAACCGGCAAAACAGCTCTGGAGTCTCCTCTATTGGTATCCGCTTCCGGAAATACGGGTATACAAATCAGCAGCATCCAACAGACTCTCCAGGAAATGGCTATTCCCATAAAAGGAAAAGTAACCTCTACTGCAGGAGAAAGCTTACCTGGGGTTAGCGTCACTATCAAAGGGTCTACTCAGGGAACAGTTACGGATGCAGATGGTGGGTTTCAGTTGAGCGTTCCGGATGAAACCGCTGTGCTGGTATTCTCCTATATCGGCTATCTGACTCAGGAAGTAGCCGTAAGAGGAAACAGCAACTGGACTATTGCACTGGCAGAAGATGTGAAGTCGTTGGGTGAAGTGGTGGTGGTAGGATATGGTACTCAGAAGAAACGGGATGTAATTGGCTCAATAGCTACTGTAAATGGTGACGATATCAAATTAAAGTCGACCGCTTCCTTTGACTCAGGGCTGCAAGGTATGGCTGCGGGTGTCTCAGTCCAAACTAACAGTGGTGTACCAGGCTCACCTACTGTCATCAAGATTCGAGGGGTTGGTTCTATTAATTCTAGTACAGACCCTCTATGGATTATTGATGGAATGCCTGTTTACAGCAGTCCAGGTGGATTGGGACGTAGTGATGGTACTACTGGGCAAAGTCCTATGTCATTAATAAATCCCAATGATATTGAGAATATACAAATCTTAAAGGATGCTGCTGCTACAGCTATTTATGGATCGAGAGCTTCCAATGGTGTTATTATAGTAACTACAAAGACAGGAAAGAAAGGACAAGGAAATACTACTTTTAATTATTCAACAGGTTTCTCTACATTAACACGTACTCCTCAGGATATTGGATATGCTAATACAAGTCAATGGTTTCAGATCATGGATGAGATGTATAAGAACTCTGGCAAAACGTTTACCATGAATGACTATTATCGCAATTCTCCTTATGCTTTTACCCAACTAACCCGTGAACAGGCAATGGCAATCAATACCAATTGGTATGATGAGCTTTTCCAGACCGGGCGATTCTCTGATTATAATCTTTCCAGTTCAAGAGGGTTTGATAAAGGTTCGTTTTATCTTTCGGGTAATTATCGGGAAGACAAAGGAGTTCAGAATAATAACAGCCTCAAACGTATATCATTACGAACTAATATAGATTTCAGCCCTATTGATAACTTCACTATTGGAGCTAAGCTAAGTTTTGCTTATACTAATAATAACAGAATGCAAAACACCAGCTATCGTGGAGGATCCAGCCCAAATGGAGGATTGAATAGTATTACTACTACTGCCTTACCATGGTTTCCTGTTCGGGAACTAGATAATCCTAACCGATACTTTAATGCTTACTCTGGCTCGAATCCGGCCGCGTTTGCAGATCTTGCTAATCTGAAAGATAATCTGGAACAATATCGTGCATTGGGAGGCTTCTTTTTGAATTACCAGCTACCTTTTATAAAAGGGTTATCAGTTCGGTCAGAAGTTTCTGTAGATCTGATTCAGAGTAACAATATTTTCTGGCAAAGCCGTGATATTCGCCTAGATGGATCACAGAAACCTTCTTCCTATGGATACGAGGAAGCTATTACATATAGAAGTGTAAATTACAATGTATATGGTACTTATGATAAAGTGTTTGGCCTGCACTCATTGAATATTGTTGCAGGAACAGAAGCCCAACGAAGCAGCCAGTACAGCCGTTCTCTCTCCGGACAGGGATTGATAGGAAAGTATCAGGAGATAGGTAGCCCTACATCAATGCTTTCTATGTGGGGCGGTATGAATGGGGAGCGTTATCTCTTGGCTTATTTTGGACGAGCTAACTACAAGTACAAAGATCGTTATCTGGTAGGGCTAAGTGCCCGGCGGGACGGCACTTCTGCATTTACACCTAAGTATCGCTGGGGAACATTTTTGGCATTATCAGCAGGTTGGATACTTTCTGAAGAAAATTTCATGTCTTTTCTTGGTGGCAATACCTTCCTGAAACTTCGGGGAAGCTATGGAGAAACAGGTAATCAGAATGTAGTGGGAGGACTAGATGTAATCAATTATAATAGTACATTTAAATATGGTAGCAATGATATATTGGGTGTAAATGGTACTATGCCTATTAACATTCCTGTGGGCAATCTTACGTGGGAAACTACACAAAGTGGTGACATCGGTATTGATTATGGTTTACTCAATAATCGAATCAATGGTTCAGTAGCTTACTATCATCGGTACATAAAAGGTATGTTATTACCCTCTCCTGTACCTGCTTCTTCCGGAGTTACACCTCCCGGGTCATTTCCTGGTAATGTGTATGATGAAAGTTCCAATACAGTATGGAGTAATATTGGTGATATGTTAAATGCCGGCTGGGAATTCGAAGTTCATTCTACCAATATAGATAAAGGAGGTTTTCGCTGGACTACAGACTTCAATATCTCCTTTAATAAAAATACCATCAAGAAGCTGACACCAGAAGCTGATAAAACAGGCAAAGGAATTATCAACGGTGCTACTGTATCACGTAAAGGACATAAACGTCAGGAATGGTATGTGGCAGATTATGCAGGCGTAGATCCTGCCACAGGTGTACCTATGATTTATGTAGTTGACAAAAGCTTGTATGAATCAACAGGAGAAACAAAGCGATTGAAAAACGAGGTCGGACAAGATAGTCTTACTTATGGGACAAAGACCAATATTGCCAATAATAAATTCTATCAGAATGGTAAGTCTGCTGATCCTACTTACTATGGTGGAATTACCAATACCTTCCAGTACAAAGGATTTGACCTGAGCTTTATGTTCTCCTTCTCTGGTGGAAATTATATTCTGGACTATGATCGGCAAATGGCTACTGTTCCTGGAGAAACCAAGACATTCCTTACCGATATTATAAACAACTCATGGCGCCAGCCCGGAGATCAGGCAAAATATCCACAACTCCGCTATGGAAACACCTATATCATTAATGGAGAAGCTGTTTCAGACTTTGGTGATGAGTGGCAGAACCACAACCGTGAAATGTACAAAGGAGATTATATCCGGCTGCGGAATGTACAGCTTGGCTATACACTGCCAGCTTCTGTAGTGAAAACAATACATATGCAGGGATTGAGAGTATATGTATCAGGCAGTAACCTTTGGACTTCTACCAAATATCCTGGTTTTGATCCGGAAGGCGCTGGCTATGTCTATACAGCTACCATACCTCAGCTAAAAACATTTATACTGGGCTTGTCTGCTCGCTTTTAGCAATAAGCCTGTTGATTGAAAATTTATTAAACTAATATTTGAACAAAGACAACTATTATCTATATGAAAAAGATCCTTCTTTATAGTCTGACGCTGGGGCTTTTGCTCGCATCAGGCGGTTGTTCAGAAGAGTATTTTGAATTAAAAAGGCCTCCACAAACTCCTTGGAGTACAGTGGAAGAATTTGAAAGAGCACCTATCGGATTATATGCATCCTTGTTCAGTGGTGATAGCTGGAATATGGCTTGGGTAGATGTCACCATTGTAAAAACCAGTATGGGTGATGATGTAGATTGGGTAAACAATGCGGAGTGGGGTTACTGGCGTAAGACAAAAGAGTTTAACAAATACACAGACAAAGGCTTTTTGCTGATTTATAGAGCTATTGCAGGGGCAAATAATGCTTTAGAGTTTGTAGAGGCAAACAATGGCAATCCTTTTCCTACTGAGAGTGAAGAGAACATTCAGGATAATGTGGATCGTATTGTCGGGGAGTTGTATTTTATCCGGGCATATTCCTATTACTTGTTGGAAACGACCTTTGGTCATGCCTATGTGCCAGGTGGCGCTAATAATACAGAAGATATCCCTATGCCTACCAAGTATCCGAAGTCTGTAGCAGAAGCAAAAAATCCCAAGATTGGAACAACTCAGGAAGTATATGATTTAATTGTTGCTGATTTTCAGAAGGCAAAAGAACTGTTACCTGAAAAATACGAAGACAACATGCATCCCTCTTATCAGGTTCGGGCTACAAAATTCGCAGCTACAGCAATGCTGGCAAGAGCCTATTTTCAACGGGGAGAATATGACAAAGCGAAATTAGAATGTGATTACATTATTGATCAAAACGGTGGGGCATATGATCTAAGTGAAGACCCTATTGCTGCATTTTCAAAGAGTGCTATAGAAAGAGCCAAAGAGGTTGTTTTCTATCTGCCTTATTATGATGAAACGGGTCAGGCTCCTATGCATTTAACTGTTCTGAATCATTCTGCAGGTCCTTGGGGACAATGCGGATGGGTAGAAACGCGTATGGGCAATAGTACTATCAAACGCTTAGGCTGGATGACTGATCCGGTAACAGATACGACCCTGAAAGTAGCTGCTAAAAGAGACAAACGGTTTACACAACTATTTGCTGTACGATATCCGGTAAATAAGGCGAAAGAAGGACAGGCTACAGATGAAAGAAATGAAGTAAAAGATATCACCACTATTTGGCCCTACAAATACTATCGTGGAGGTAAAGAGTTTAATACCAATGTGCCGCTTATCCGTCTGGCAGAGATTTATTTGACACGTTCCATCTGCCGATTTAAAGCTGGAGACAAGTCGGGTGCTGCCGAAGATCTGAATGTAGTGCGCAAAAGAGCCTGGAATACAACTGTAGGCGGACCCTATGTAGAGGTGACAGGTGCTGACATTACCGAAAGTATGATTCATGATGAACGACTCATTGAAATGTTTGGTGAAAATGACCGGATCGACTATCTGAGGGCGTTAAAGATGGATATTCCAAAAGGAGAACGGGGTGCTGGCACAGATCCCTATACCAGTGAAGATTTTGTATGGGCTATCCCAACACGTGAACTCTTGTATAACGAATCCATAGGACAATAATTGGTACATAAGTTATACATCTGGGTTATCAGAATTCTGGTTAAAAAAGAAAATAATCAGAACTCTGATAACTCTGTAGGCTGATCAGGATTCTGATATTTTGATAACGATATCAAAATCCTGATTATATTCTGATACAGAATCAAAGAGAATCTAAATTCTCTGAAAAGAAAAATGACCAGAATTCAGATCACCAACAAGTGGTAACTGAGTTCCGGTCATTTTCTGTTTATACTCATTTTTATAGCAATCGAATACTAGCTGCTTTCAGAGGATAGATACTTTTATCTGATTCTCTATTACCTTTGGACAATATTCGTTGATTTGTACTCATGGCTATACATACACTGGCTCCTGTTGTTTTATTTGTATACAATCGTCCTATCCATACACAACGCACTATTACTTCACTGGTAAACTGTCAGTTAGCTTCTGCTAGTGAGATCTTTATTTTCTCAGATGCAGCCAGAAGTACAGCGGATGAAGAGCAGGTCCGGCAAGTGCGGCAGTATATACAAACTGTGACAGGGTTTAAAAACAAGATGGTAATAGAAAGACCCACAAATATGGGATTGGCCCGGTCTGTGATTGATGGGGTTTCTCAGGTGATGAGTCGGTATGGCAAAGCTATCATACTGGAAGATGATATGGTGTTTGCGGAAGACTTTCTGGTGTTTCTGAATGAGTCGCTGGAAGTCTATAAGGATAATCCTTCTGTCTTCTCTATTTCGGGTTACAGCTATCCTATCACTATTCCGGATAGCTATACAAAAGATGTCTATTTACTGCCCAGAGCATCCTCCTGGGGATGGGCCACCTGGGCTGACCGCTGGCAAAAGGCTGACTGGCAGGTTACGGATTACCGTGTGTTTCTAAAAGACAAAACTATACAAGATGGATTCGCACAAGGTGGAAGGGATCTTGTGTATATGCTAATTAAGCAACAAAAAGGCTTGGTGAACTCCTGGGCGGTACGATGGAGCTACACTCACTACAAACATCAGGCGTATTGTCTGTTTCCCCGGATATCCAAACTACAAAATATTGGCAATGACGAATCTGGAACACATTCTCCTAAAACCAAACGGTTTGAAACTATACTAAGCAATAAATCTATGGTGCTGGATCGGGACCTGGTGCCAAATGATGAGATTATTAAAGGTCTGCAACACTTTTTTCAACCAAGCCTGGTACGGCAGCTTATTAATTACTTCAAATTACAGTTATGGAAGTAATAGCTGAACGAATGTTTAAAATTAAAAGCCTCAATAAGAGGTTGATTGAGGCTTTTTTCCCATGTTGGTGTTATCACCAACCTGAACGGTGGGAAACAGCTCGTTGGTGATAACACCAACGACGGAAACGATAGCTGAATGACTGATGTAAAGGATGTCATTGAGAAAGGATAATACATGTCACAAATAGAGTAGTGATGACTTCAATCGTGAAAGGCAGTGCAAGTGCGTGAGGATAAAAATTCCGCGTGCCTAGCGTTGGCCCTGTGGGGCAAAGCTTTGGAATTTATTGCCCTTTTTTGCTCACACACAGATCTGGCTCACCAAATTCTCATTTGGTGCCCTGTTTTTTGGGCAAGCAAAAAATGAAGGGGCCGCAAGTAGAGAGAAGAAAAGGAATATAAACCAACAATAGGAAGAGACAAGCAAAAAAATGAAGGGACTGCAAGTAGAATAATGTAAGGGACAATAGACAAATGACGAGAGATTAATTCTCAAAAATAACCCAAGCCCACACTTTTCAAAAGCATAGGCCTGGGGTTTTACTCAGATCCAACATTCGCGATGACTCATGTAAAAATTAAAAGCCTCAATGATAGGCTCACTGAGGCTTTTAATTTTAGGAAAAGACGCTTATTCTTCTTCGTGTTTAAAACTGTATAATGTCTTATCCAGCTCCAATGTATTGTTAGTAAACGCTTTCACAAAACGAGCAATAGTCTGAGGCGTGATTTCTTCTACATTCAGACAGGCTTCCAATGCTATGCCATAGTCAAAGTCAGGATCAAGATTGACATATTCCTGTACCTTTATTTCTTCCGTTTCTTCTAACTCATCCATGATCTCTGCCTTGAAGAGTTCAATTTCCTCAAGTTTGGCTTCTGAAAGATGTTTGTTCAGATCATCCTCTTCTTCTAAGTCGATCCGGTTATATTCTGGATATTTTTCGCATGCTTTGTCTTCTGCACTTTCATACAATACACTCATATGATGCAAACGCAGTGTATATAACACAGAGTCAAAAACCACTTCCTTGCCTTTATGAGTACCTGCAAAGATAAAGTGAGCAAACTCTTCTCCCTGTGGTTCATTTTCATTCAAAATATAGAGCTGTCCTGATTCTTTGCATAGTCGCTTGATACGGGCAACCTCCTCAGCTTGTAATCCAATATTGTCAGTAGACATGTTGTTAGGTTATACTTTTTTAAAATAGAATGGAAATAGGTATATGTGTTATTTCAGCTTTACTTTGGTCGCACCATAGCCAAATTTTTCTTTTTGTGCATCTTCATAGTATTGGACATGCACATTCTTGCCGAGTTTACGGTGAATCTCATTTCGCAGCGTGCCATTACCTACTCCATGAATAAAGGTAATATCATGCATTCCGTGTGCAATAGCTGCATCCAATGCTTTCTCGAAGGCCTGTAGTTGGATCTGTAACATCTCCGCTGTAGCCAATCCAATAAGGTTGGTCGTTAGCTTTTCAATATGCAGATCAATCTCACTGGCAGGTTTGTTGACAGTTTTGGCTTTTGATTGATTGTTTGTGATGAGTTGGGTGTTGTTTTCCCAACTTTCAACAATCTTGTCTGGTTGAATAGTGACAGGTTGTGATGCTGCTGGTGTATCTAACTGGAAGAGATGTGCATCTTTTCCCAGCAGAGGTGCTTTGGCTTTCGTCTTAAAGAATGTGTTAGCCCGAAACCGGATACGTTGCAACATAGGTTCCCGCAAGGATGTCATTCCTTCCCGGAACAGTAGTGACTGCCACACAAATACTCCCCAACTCTCAAAGTTTTGTGAGCTGTATTCATCAATTTTTACAGACGACTTCCGAGCCAGTGAACCACCTTTGATCCCTTTATATTTTCCATTCTGCTCCTGTCCCAGTGTATAAGGCATATCAAAATCTGTATTGTTTATCAGATAGAGTGCCAGACCTGTGTCATTAAGCGGAATAAATGCCAGAAATATTCCTCTGTCAGCCAGAACATCTCTGGATGTATTTTTGGTTGGTTCAGTAACTGGATTTTTCTGAAACCGGGCTGCCTCTTCCTGTGAGATAATAACAATCTCTGATCGTAACATCGGAATCCGGAAACCGTCTTCGATTTCTACTTCTATCATATGGTTTTTGGTAAAGCCGACAATGATGCCTTCTTCACGCCCGTGAACCATACGTACTTTATCCCCAATATTCATAGAATGACTAATTAACTTTTATGTAACATACTGATACAAAAGAATTTTTATGCTTACTCCTCAGGCATTTTATTCAATACTAAGTTAAGCTTCTCCTATGGTAAAAGTGGATGAAACCTGAAATAATCGAACTGCCTGATTATATAACCCGGAAAGAATACAAAAAGATCAATAACCCTGCAATGTGAGATTCTACCTTGATTCATACTGTTTCTTAAGTTATTGTACTTATGGACAGATAGTTATCTCCTGTAGTGAATACTTGCTTTACTTAGATTTTTGTTTTGGAAATATTTCCGGATTGCAAAAATAGTAAAATGCTGTAAATGCCCATACATAACCTTACACGACTTTTGGATGCTCAAGTCAAGGTAACATTCTTATTATGAGATCAATATGTAAATTTGATTGGTTTTCATTCAAAAGGGTCTTTAAAATATTAATTATGAAAAAAATTCTACCATTTTTATTGGCTTTTGCAGGTTTGTATGAAGTAAATGCACAGCAAACCCTTGGGCTAAGTGGCAGTAATTACAGTGGAACACATGGAATATTCCTGAATCCGGCCTCTATTGCCGATTCCAGAATGAGCTTCTATTTAGATTTATTTTCTGCACAAGTTGGTGCCTCCAACAACTATGTAAAAGGTCCTATAGGTTTTTCTGGTATAGAAAAAGAGTCCTTTACAGTAAAAAACAATGGGAAAGATAAATACCTGAATGTACAAGGTCAGGCACAGGCATTTTCATTTATGGTAAAAATGAGTCCTGTACACAGTCTTGCACTCACCAACCGCGTCAGATATGGTATAACTGCCAATAATGTATCCGAAGGTTTGGCAAAGATAATCTGGGATAGTGATAATAACGATTATTCAACATTTCAGGGTATACATTTTAACCTGAATATGAATGCCTACAAAGAGACAGGGTTGACCTACGCACGGGTAATTAAAACTACACCGGAATACAGCCTTAAGGGTGGGATTACCATCAATCGGGTAGCTGGCATTACAAGTGCTCATATTACCTCTAAAGAAATGAGTTTCTCAAGCTATGATCAAACCAATGAGCAGGGCGAAACGGAAACGATTCTGGATATCCAGAAAATTCAGTTACAATATGCCTATGTGCAATCAGAAGCCTATGACAATACGCTGGATAATGGTGGATTTGGTACCTTCTTTGGAAAAGGCCTTCCTGGTAAAGGATGGGGCGTGAATCTGGGTGCTACTTTTGAAAAGTTAGAAGCATCTACTGGAGTTAGTGAGGGTAAACATAAGTTGGATTCGCTCAGAATGGTACACAAAAAAGGAGCTAAATTGGATCTGGGTAATGGCAAAATGACCAACAACTACAAGTATCGTGTAGGTTTCTCTCTGATGGATGTAGGAAGTATGCGTTATAGCGGAAATTATGTTCAGAGCTATGATATCACACGAACCAATACAAAAATTTCACTAGATAGCCTGGATGGTTCTACAGATGATATTGCAGGTACGCTGAATAACGCATTGGGAGTTACAGATTCAGAAAAGAAGACAAGCTTTAGCAGCAGCCTGCCTACTGCTATTCAGTTGAGTTTCGATTATCATATCAAAGGCAAATTATATGTGAATGCAGTATGGGTACAAAGCCTGAAAGGAAAATACGCCTTAGGTATGCGTCAACCATCTTTATTGGCTGTAACTCCTCGTCTGGAAATGCGTTGGTTTGAAGTAGCTGTTCCTGTAGGCTTAACAGGTAACTACAAGAACCTGACCATCGGTACTCATATTAAAGCCGGAATATTACACTTTGGCTCAGATAACATTGCAGGTTTGCTGGGTATGGGTAAAACTTCCGGACTAGATGTGTACACTGGTATTCATATTCCAATATTTGCAAAGAATACACAGTCAAAATCTAAATCATCTAAAAGAGAACATTCAGAAGGAGTTCCTACACGCGAATAAATAATCAGGCTATATGCGCAGGAAATGTCCTTGACAGGAAACCTTACTAGCTTTTTATAAGTATAAATCAGAAAGTCATACCAATATTGGTATGACTTTCTGATTTATATACGGTTACCTAATCACAGATTGTCCATTAATAATTGTGATGATCTTTAGCTTTGGTAGATTTTGTATTACTTTCAGAACCATTACCACTATTAATTCTTACAACCATGGGTAAAATGATTCAATTTGTTCGCAATTACGACGATCTCTCTACTGATAAAGGTTTCCAGTTTAAATTTCATTGTGACAAATGTGGAAATGGTCACATGTCACACTTTGAGACAAACGCACTGGGAATGGCAGGAAGTCTACTGAATGCTGCCGGAAGTTTATTTGGAGGAATATTTGGTCAGGTAGGGGATGCTACCTATCAGATGCAACGTGCAGTAGGAGGAAGGGCACATGATGAAGCTTTAGATAAAGCAGTTCAGGAGGGGAAGCAGTATTTTAAACAATGTTCCCGGTGTGGCAAATGGGTATGTCCGGATGTGTGCTGGAATCATTCTGCGGGTCTGTGTGAAGAATGTGCCCCCGATGAAAAAGAAGAGCTAGCTGCTCAGCAGGCAAAGGCAACCTCTGAGCAGATTTACCAGAAAACGCGGGAGCAAAATTATACAGAACATATAAATTTTAAAGAGAAAACAGCTGTAATGCAATGTACCAGTTGCAATACCAAGCTTACTTCCACTGACAAGTTTTGTCCGGGATGTGGTGCTCCTAACTCACTTGCCCGACCACAAACGGAGAATCAGTCGCGATTCTGTTCTGAGTGTGGTGCTCCTACTCAGCCAGGCCAGAAGTTTTGTGCCGGTTGTGGAAATAAGCTATTTTGATTAAAATACACTTTTCCGTAAATACTGTTCTGGAAATCTATTTCAGAACAGTATTTTTTTATATACCTATCTGCTGATTTTAGTACCTTCCTGATGTTTGTAATTATTAGAAGAGTTTAATTTCCTGATGTTTATCATCCGTTGTATTCGCCTGAGAAAGAATTGGTTTTTTCTATAAAAATGACAATGAAATAATTCGGGCTTCGTTAAAATATAAAATTCCTTCTTTATTCGTTTATTTGCGCTGTTGTTGTATATTTGAAGAAATGCCCCATCAAATTGTAGCAAAATAGTGGTTTTCGTAAAACTTGGGTTCATTTAATCAGCTTCTTTTAACAATGTCTTCTCATTCTTTTCGGATTGTAGCACTGGTTGTATTTTTCAGTTACTTGTGCAGTCCGGCTTTCGCACAGAAAAATCGTCGTCACAAAGACGAGACTCATAGGCAGAGTGAACTTGCCCAGGCAGAATATTACTTTACAGAAGGTATGAAGTACTATTTACTGGACAATTACACAAAAGCAGTAGATTACTTTCAGAAATCTCTGGAGATTAATGCAGAAAATGCAGGGACCAATTATGCCATTGCTCAGGCTTTAGCAAAAACCAGATCTTTTCAGGATGCTATTCCCTATGCGGAAAAAGCTATTAAGCTGGTGAGTACTAACAAGTACTATTATATCTTACTGGCGGATCTTTATACACGTGATAAAAAATATCCTCAAGCTGCTAAAGCTTATCAGGAATTGGTGAGAATAGAACCAAACGACCCTGAATCCTATATTGAACTGGCTAACCTGTATCTTCAACAGGGAAAGTATGACGATGCGATCAAAGCGTATGACCAGATAGAAAAACGAATCGGAATTACAGAAGAAATAAGCCGTCAGAAACAACAGATCTTTTTGAAGACCAATCATCTGAATGATGCTATCAGCGAAGGTAAAAAACTGGTCGAAAGTTTTCCGGATGAACCCCGATATGCATTGCTGTTAGCAGAAATCTATACAGCTAATAAACGTACCACTGAAGCAATTCCACTACTTGAAAAAGTAGCATCAGGAAGTGAGGCAAGTTCACAAGCCCATTTGATATTATCAGATATTTACCGGCAGCAGGGAAAGGTGCAGGAAGCGGATCAGGAAATTGAAAAGGCGTTTGGCAATTCAGATCTGGAAGCTTCTGTAAAAGTGCAGATCCTTGCAAACTATATTCAGACACATCGTGACCAGGAATCCAGAAAAAAAGCACTGAAATTTGCGGATCTGATCATTAAGACCCATCCTATGGAAGCCAAAGCCTATGCCGTATATGGTGATTTGCTGGCAATGAATGATCAAAAGGAAAATGCCCGCCTTATATACAGCAAAGCTTCTCGTCTGGATAACTCTATTTATGAAGTATGGAGCAATCTCCTGAGACTGGATGCTGAATTAAATCAGGTTGATTCATTAATCAAACATTCTGAGCAGGCACTGGAATTGTTTCCTAATCAGGGTGAGTTTTGGTTCTTTAACGGATATGCGTATCTGTTAAGAAAAAATTACCAGAAAGCAGTAGATGCACTTGAAGAAGGTAAAAAACTGGCATCCAGCGATCAAAAGCTACTGAATGATTACAATTCTATGTTGGGTGATGCCTACAATGGAAATGGCGAATATGCTCGCTCTGATGCTGCTTATGAAGAAGTCCTGGCAAATGATCCGGATAACAGTTCGGTATTGAACAATTATAGTTATTACCTATCATTGCGCAAGCAAAAGCTGGAAAAGGCAAAAGAGATGAGTAAGCGACTTATGGATAAACATCCTGACAATGCAAGCTACATTGATACGCACGCCTGGGTACTTTATATGCTTAAAGAATACAAGGAATCCAAAAAATATCTGGAACTTGCTATAAAGGATGGAAATAATGGAACAATTCTTGAGCATTATGGCGATGTGCTTTATAAGCTGGGAGAGACAGAAAAAGCTGTAGAAATGTGGATGAAAGCCAAAAAAGCAGGTGAGACTACCGATACTATTGACAAAAAAATTGCTCAACGGAAACTGGTGGAATAAGTAGGACAATTTTTAGTTAAGTATAGATAAACCATACATTCAGATCCTTTCAGTAATAAGAGGATTGTTAGCTTTTTTCTAATGTATATATATATCCGAAAAATATTTCCTGTTGTCGTTTGTGCATTGATGCTGGTGGCATGTGGTAAACGAGTGAAACCTGTATCAAGCAATACTACATCTGATTCCGCTGGAATGCATGAAGATGAAGATCCCAGAGTCAATGTAAGCGAAATTGAATTTCAGTTTTTTAAAGCAAAAGCGAAGATCAATTATGCAGACGCTGTAGCCAATCAGACGGCTACTGTAGATTTACGTATCAAACGAGATAGCCTTATCTGGATGTCTATCAGTAAATTAGGCATTGAAGGTGCCCGAGTATTGATTACACGTGATTCAGCTTATGTGATAGATAGGATGAATAATAGTTTTGAAGTATATGACTTCAAAGGACTTGGAAAACGGTTCAACTTTAATCTTTCTTTTGATATTATCCAGGCTGCTATATTTGGTAATCTGCCTATTGCCAAAAATCGGAAAGAGAAGCTAAAGGTGATGAAAGATAAGGACTATTATCTGTTACGTCAGAAAGAAGATTCAGTTATTGTAGATAACTATGTAAGTATAGAGAACTTCAAGCTAAAAAAGGCTCTCTTTATTGAACCTGCTACCAATAACTCACTATCACTTGACTATGAGAATTTTACTCTGATCAATGACGTTTTGTTTCCATTTAATAGTAATATATCTTTGCAATATAAATCACCACAGGGTATATATAATACAGTAGTATCTATTCAATATACAAAAGCGGATGTGGCCGATAAGGAACTCAAATTTCCGTTTAATCCGCCTGCCAATCGAAGAAATGGTAAAAAATAGTATATCGTTAATATTCAAAGGATTATCATTTTTTTTATTGCCACAGGCATACAGGTTAGTTATCGCCTTTTTTAAGCCTTCCCATATGGAGAAGGCATTTGTATTTATGGACCCTACTGGTAAATATCGTCTAAAAATATTGGCTTGTCTGCTTGTAGTACTGGCAAATATACAGGGTGCACTAGCACAGAAAACACGCTCTCAACTGGAACGGGAGAAGCGCCAGAACCTGGCTAAAATAGCAGAAACTAACCGTATCCTTAAGGAAACAGGTGCTGAAAAACAAGCTAGTTTAGGACAGCTAACTGCCTTAAACGAGCAAATCACCACACAACAAGTACTTATTAATAAAATATCTGAAGAATTAACTTTGCTGGATAAAGAGATTGGTAATGTGGGACAACGACTCACAACCATGGAAAATAACTTTACCAGTCTACAACGTGAGTATGCTGCTATGTTGTATGCAGCTTCCAAAACTACAAATAGCTATAATAAAGTATTGTTCCTATTTTCTTCCGGAAGCTTTACAGAGTTACTGATGCGCATGAAATATCTGCAACAGTATTCAGAAGCAAGAAAGGTACAACTTAAGCAGATTGAAGCTGTACGAAAGACTTTGATAGAACAACGGATAGCACTGGATACTAAAAAGCAGGAAAAACACAATCTGTTGGGTGTCCGGTTAAAAGAAAATAAAAGTTTGCTGAAACTGAAAGATAAACAGAATGACGTGGTTGCCAAGTTAAATGCAAAAGAGCAGGAACTTTCTGTAGAGCTGGCAGAAAGGAAAGAATCTGTCGATAAACTGGAAAAACTCATTGCAGAGGTAATTACAGAAGAACTGCGGAAAGCTGCCGAACGTGAAAAAGCCAGAGAGGCCTTGGCTAATAGCCGGAAAACAACTGTTAGAAAAGGTGCTACACGATCAGAAAGTTCTGCTGCTTCAACTTCTGCGACAATGTCATCTACATTTGAAGGAGCCAAGTCTCAGTTAGCCTGGCCTGTTAGTTCAGGATTTATCTCAAGCCATTTTGGCCGCCAGTCACATCCTGTATTGAAAAATGTAGTAGTAGAACATCATGGAGTAGATATACAAACTAATAAAGGGGAAGAAGTACGGGCTGTATATGATGGAGAGGTTGCCACTATCACGGATATTCCTGGAATGCACAAACTAATTATGTTGAAACATGGCAGTGAGTACTGGACTGTATATGCCAAGCTGGCAAAGGTAAATGTAGAACGTGGACAGAAGGTAAAAGCACAACAAATTATTGGACAGGTATATACAGACAGAGAAGGTACTTCCGAATTGCAATTTCAGATATGGCATAATCAGGAAAAGCTAAATCCGGAAAGCTGGCTACAAGACAAGTAGTAACATATACAATACATGAGTCATCCCTAATGCTGAGCAAAAGATGTCATCCCCCATGTTGTGTGTTATCACCAACATAAACGGTGGGAAACAACTCGTTGGTGATAACACCAACGACGGGAAAACATATACAATACCTGACCTGAGTCATCCCGAATTTTGGATGTGAGTTTTACCAGCGTCTATTCTTTTGAAAAGAGTATAGACGCTGGTTTATTTTTAAGATATCTCTTTAGTTGAGTTGGCTTAGAGTCTCTTACATCATCCTCTTTGTGACCTCTTCATTTTTTGCTTGCCCAAAAAACAGGGCACCAAACGAGAGTTTGGTGAGCCAGATTTGTGTGTGTGCAAAAAAGGCACCTTTTCCCGATCCTCCTGCCCGCAGTCCAAAGGCCAACCTCGCGGAGAAAAGAAGCCCTGCGCACTTACACGGCCACTCGCTATTGAAGTAGACACCACTCTCTTTGTAACTCCTTTGCTTCTCTTTTTCTAGAGGATGTGATATTCTTTTCCTCGAAATCTGGGATGAATCATGTTTGTAGAAGCATGAAACAACAGGCTATGCCGAAGTGGACTTATTGTTTTGTGTCCAGTAAAAATAAAATGGCAAGCCTGTAAGAATCAGAAACAAGCCAATACCTGCTTCTCGTGGACGTTCTATCAATGTATTTGCAATGAGTACAATACAGAAGATAATAAAGAGTGCTGGGATAACCGGGTAACCAATTACTTTATATGGACGAGGAGTATCTGGCATTTTGTAACGAAGAACAAACACTCCCAATGTAGTAGCTCCATAAAATATAAAAGAAGCAAAGATCAGCATATCTGTAAGCTGATCAAAGCTGCCCGATAATACAAGCATAGATGCCCAGAAAGCCTGTATTAGTAGGGAGTAGGAGGGCGTGTTATATACAGGATGAATATAATCAGCCTTGCGAAAAAATAATCCCTGATTGGCCATTTTGTAATATAGCCGAGAGGCCATTAGTGCGGTAGTGTTAGTACAGCCAAAGGTAGCGATGAGAATAAGTATAGATACCAGTAAAGCTCCGGTAGTACCCCAGAAGTGTTTGACAACAGCTACGGCTGCAATTGTATTTTTAGATTCATGTATCTGAATAAAATCTGTAACTGGCAAAACGTACAGATAGGTGAAGTTAACCGCGAGATAGATCAGAATTACACCCAAAACGCCAAAAGTAAGAGCCAGGGGAATATTTCGGTTTGGATTTTTAATCTCTCCACCCATATATCCTACACTACTCCATCCTTCATATCCCCAGAAGGCAGCCAGCATAGCTGTAAAGAGAATATTAATGAGTGAAGGATCTGTCCATGAACGACTCACATAGGTGGGGGCTGGTGTCTGAATGTTTGTAAAGGAACCTCCTCCAATGGTCAATCCGGCTATTACAATCAACACAATACAGGCTACTACTGTTCCAGTTACAATGTTACTTAGTCCTTCTCCAAAACGTAATCCTTTGTAGTTTACCCAGGTAAGCGAACAGATAAGAATAATTGCTACTAGCTTGACACCTATATTATCGAAAGGCTGAAAAATTCCAAACAGCGATAGTTGGCTTACCTCAGGTGAAAAAGTAGGTAATGTCCATAAACTGTTAAGAGATTGAGCAAAAACATACGCAATTGAAGCAATAGATGCTGAACGAATCACTGCAAAGCAAGACCAGCCATACAGAAACGCAAACAAGCGGCCATAGATCGTCCGAAAGTAGACATATTCTCCTCCTGCATCGGCTAGCAAACTGGCAACTTCTGCATTACTCAAAGCGCCAAATAAACTGACTATTCCCGCAAGCAACCAGCAAAATAGTACCAGGCCAGGTGATTGAAGTTCGGCAGACATAGGAGCCACCTTCTTAAATATTCCAGAGCCAATGATAGAACTGATAACGAGAACGGTAGCGGAAAATAATCCCAAAGAGCGGACCAGATGTCCCTGAGTTTTGGTAGTGGTTTGCATGTATGGTTTGCTTGGTACGGAAATTTAACAGATGAATGTGACTGCTGATTGTAGCTGGAAAGTTTTGAAACACCTAAAGTTAAGACCTATCATGAAAAGACTTGTACATTTCCCTGCTTTTTTGATGATCGTTTTTGGGATCAGTGCGTGTCAGGAGCAGGAACAGGAAAGCACTGTGAGATCCGCTGCTACTTGTCAGATGACACAATATAATAATGTGGTTTTTCATTATTCAAGTACAGATGGAAAGTTACAATCTTTGGATTTTCCAGAAGGTAGTTATACGTTTGAATATGGTTCAGATGGATATCTGGCTTCTGTTGAGGCAGTTCATTCAGGAACAACCTATGCTGTAAAAACAGATAGTAAAGGGAACATCACAGAAGCAATGGACTATCAGTTCAATTATGACGATCAGAATCGGTTGGTCATGGTTCAGAAGCTTACTGGAGAGATAAGCTCCTATCGGCGTTTTGAATACGATACAAATGGCAATCTGTCCAAAGTGTTTACCAAAGCATTATCTTCTGTTCCAGTTCCAGGTGCTCCGCCAGTAAAAGAAGTCCTTTCTTTGGGTAACTTTCTTTATGACGCTAACAATACACCCTGGCAAAGTGATGCTACATTGAAATGGGTTGTACTTTCTTCTTTACTTACTCCTTTTGAAGTAGCTGACCAGGTGGGTGCTTACAGCCTTCATAACTGTGTAGGATATTCCATCTATTATGCAGAAGATATGGAAAATCCACGTTTCACCAGTAGTGTAAATTATACTTATAGTTCAACTCAGGTGCCTGTACAATATAACGTAACAGGTAATGCAGGTGCCTACAGTTGTAGTTATAATTATCAATGTGGCAATGATTAATGACTACATCCTTTCTTGTTCTCCAAAGGATGTGTAGATTCGCGGGTAAAAGATCCCCCGAATAGTATGATACAGCTATGTTTTGCGACCAATAATCGCCACAAGATTGAGGAAATTTCCAGACTTGTTGGTACTAATTTTCACATTGTCAGTTTACAGGAGATCGGCTGCTATGAAGAACTTCCTGAAACACATGATACCATTGAAGAAAATGCTTTTGAGAAGGCAGAATATGTATGGGAACATTTTGGCGTAAGTTGTTTTGCAGATGATTCTGGCATTGAAGTAGAAGCCCTTAATGGTGAACCAGGAGTGAATACTGCTTTTTATGCGGGTCCACAACGCAATGCCAATGACAATATGGATCTGCTACTGAAGAATCTTCAGGGAAAAGCAAATCGCAATGCTCATTTTCGTACCTGTATAGCCCTTATCATTAATGGTGAAAAACATCTGTTCGAAGGTAGAATTGAAGGTCATATTCTGGAACGTCAGCAGGGTACAGGAGGATTTGGATATGATCCTATCTTTATGCCCAATGGCTATCAGAAAAGTTTTGCTGAAATGACATTGGATGAAAAAGGAAGTATCAGTCACCGGGGAAAAGCAGTACAGAAACTAATTGAGTTCCTACAAACAATGCAGAAATAAAGTTTATCTCTACTGTAAAGTTACTGGTTTTGACTAACCATTAAATATAATAACAGGTAAATCACCCTTTATCTTTTGATTCATTACTATCAAAAGATAAAGGGTGATTTTTTGAGATTTACTTATACTAGTATGCTTTTATTGAAAGAGAGGTGCATACTCAGTAGGTATCGCTTGAATTTTTCGTATCTGAATATCTTTGAATAATACTTCTGCTGCTTCACTCTGTAACTGTATCTTGCCTTTGGCAAGAGGCACAGCCTTACCGTTTTCCATGTATCGTGAATGCTGGAGAACCATCACCACATGGCCATTCACAATGTGTAGACTCTTATCCTGAAAACAGATTAATTCCAGTGTATTCCATTCATTGTTTGGCTTTTCATAGTTTTCGCTACGCAGGCAGAAACCACGTCCTGGTACCCCTGTACCAAATGGTAAAAATGACTGAGTAGTACTAGCTACACTATTCATGTCTCCTTCTGACAAAAATGCCCGGATATCAATGGCAGAGTTAGCAATATTCCAGTAATCACCTATATGACCTTCCATAATCTGGAACTCTTGTGATAACTTCCACGCTCTCCAGTAATCCACCCCACTTTCACCTACCGAATGATACAATATGCCACTATCCCGTAGTTTATCTGTACGAGGCTCATATTTTTTATCACCCCATTTGACTTTGAGTTTCAGGTGATAATTCTCATATTCCTGTTTGGTAAATACCGACCCATAGATTTCTCCACTGATTCGTAATACAGGTTCGCCTTTTTCTTCTATCACCGAAAAGACGTTTTTTTCATTCGTATTGTACCCGATTGGTTTGATCAGCGAACCGGATTCGTCTTTTGGGGCGTCACCTTTGTAATCACGCGCATGACGAAAGCTTAGATATATCTCCCAATTAGACAACTTCTTATCTAATAACGGTGTCCATTGGTCTTTGGGCTTGAATGAAGGAACCCAGATAATTACTAAGATTAAAAGAAAAAAGAGGCTATATTTCATACTACCTATAAAATGGGTTAAATAGATAAAAGCCCAAAGGTAGCAGATCGATAGAGGGGATTATTTGTATAAATTCATCATAAAACGGTAGTTTTATTGATTTGTGTCATTACTGGCAGAGGGGCTTTTATTGCCTCCCATTAATCAATAGAAACATGAGTCATCCCAAGTTTTGAGGAAAAGAATATCACATCCTCTAAAAAAAGAGAAGCAAATATGTTACAAAGAGAGTATATATGACTTCAATCGTGGAAGGTGGTGCAGGTGCGTAGGCAATCTTTTCTCCGCGAGGTTGGCCTTTGGCCTGTGGGGAGGAGGATCGGAGGAAAGTGCCTTTTTTGCTTACTTTTTTGGGCAAGCAAAAAAGTAAGAGGCCGTAAGAAGAGTGATGTAAGTGACTATAAACAAACGTAGAAAGAGAGATTTCCCAAAAATACCCCAAGCCTACACAAAAACATAGGCTTGGGTTTTACTCATATCCAAAATTTAGGATGACTCATGTAAATAAGCAATAGAATAGGTATATTATTTCAGTGTCCACATTGTTTTAATATTTGTGATTTTTGATGAGGCATCTACATTACAACTAAATAAGAGGTCTCCCTGACAGTTATAAGCAGATACACCAGCACATGTACAACAAAGCGCTCCTGACAAAACAGGGAAATAAATAGTTTGCCCCTCATAGGTACCTTGCTGAACACTTTGTAATACACAGAAAGGACTTTCCGGATCTCTATTGGAATTTTTGATTAGTTCCTTGAGCCAGGGTAGATCCTCTACAGGGTTATTTACCCCACAAGCGGGTACCGATCTTTTGGATTCAGGGCTTATACCGTCAATAGACTGGCATGATACGAATAACATAGTCATGCATGTGAAAAATAGTAGAAACAATTTCATGAGCGTGGTATATTTCAGATTTTTAAAATTGTTATACCCTATTGACACTCAGTATGTTTAAATGGTTGTCAGTTAATGGAGATTTTTTGGAGACATTTGTTTTAGTGGAAATTGCAATACTATAAGCCTTGTTTAATTCTTTCTACTGGGATGTGATAACAATTACTCCAAACACCATTTTTATCCCAAATCGTTTATACGCTTCCAAACCTTTTACAACCTCAATAGTGTATTTTTCCGGTTGTTCTTTTATAGATTTCAGCTTTTCCTGAAGTGCTTTGTTTTTCCTGGGCCTTTTTTCTACTACACCATTTTTAGCAGGTAGGCTTATCTCCTGCACATAGGTTTTGCCATCAATGACATAGGTCAGATCCGGATTTTGGCTGAAATCTTTTTCACGTACATAAATAAGTGATTTAGGGTAGTCAATAAAGCCACCTTCTATCTTAGTCAGATTGGTAGATGGACTAATAAAATACATGAGCCTGGAGGTTACTAAACCCAGACTATCCTGGCTATTTAAATTTCCTGGTAAAATTTCGATAGTTTTGCCGTGAGTAGTATACGTGAAAGATTTTTTGACCTGTTCTTGTTTTTGGTGAGGAATAGTACTGAGTTCAATGATTGACTCACTGATAAACTTTAACCTGCAATTAGGCAGATTGTCTTCCATAGATACAGATACATAATAATCATTAGATTTCTGACCATAGAGGCAGGTTCAAGCAATCAAGGTGGCCAGATAAATAGCGAAAAAGCTTTTTATGGTTTGAAGAATACCTCGTCTTTCAGATTTCATGCTATAACAGATTTACATTTTTATCTTTTATATACCAATACAGGTAGAACCACTACACATTGTTCCTGACTTTTAGAGAATACCTGCAAACCTATATGATTTTTAAGATAAAAACTCTGTCCATGACTTATTGTTGGCAATGCAACGTCGCAATTTTCTAAGAAAAGCAGGCTTTCTAACTACTGGAGCCTTGCTTTCTAACTCTACACAAGCTTACCAGAATGTTACACCTATTCAAAAAGGTGACCATGTACTTATTCTGGGTGCAGGCGTTTCTGGTTTGTCTGCTGCCTATATGTTACAAAAACGAGGGATCGCTTATACCCTGCTGGAAGCAAGATCACGAACAGGAGGGCGGATATTGACACATACGATTGATAAAGATACTGGCTTACATGTGGAACTGGGAGCTGAGTGGGTAGGCGCTTCTCACAAACGCTTACTTGCCCTTTGTAAAGAGTTAGGCCTGGAAGTAGAGGATCATTCGTTTCGGTTTTATTCTCTTTTGCAGGGAAAGTACACTACCCCTGATACCTATCAGCCGGATGTAGCATGGGATAAGAAATACAAAGGGCTACTGGAAGAATTTCTAACTAAAAGTGAAAAAGAGAAAAAGCGGCTGGATAAAATCGATTGGTGGAGATATCTGGTTAGCCAGGGTATTCCGGATCGTGAACTGGAGATACGCGAACTCAATGACAGTACAGATTTTGGAGAATCCATTCGAAATGTATCGGCGTATTCTGGTATCTCGGAATATGCAGGCTCAAGCCCAAATAATGAAATGGACTTTAAGATAAAAGGAGGGAATACTCAGCTTATTGAAAAGCTAACTGAGAAGGTAGGCACTGATAAAATACTGAAGAATAAAAAAGTAACTCATGTTTATCAGGAGAATAAACAGGTAAAGGTTACCTGTAAGGATGGAACTGCCTATACTGGACATAAACTAATTTGTACTCTACCTGCTGTAGCGGTGCTGGACATTCAATGGAATCCTGTGTTACCAGAGTTACAGATAGAAGCTTTACAGCAACTACAGTATGCACGAATTATCAAATCGTCGGTATTGTTTACAGAACGCTTCTGGAAGGACGAAGCACTAAGTATTGTCAGTGATACCTTGCCTCATTATTTTTTTCATACTACCAAAAATCAACCTGGCCCCAAAGGTGTTTTGACATCTTATACCATTGGCGATAAAGCACATATTTTTTCACGACTTTCAACAAAACAAAAGATTTCACGTATCTGTCAGGCTTTGGATCCTGCCTTTGGTGATACTGAACCTCTGGCTGAAACAGCTGTTTGCTATTACTGGGCCGATGATGCCATTACTCAGGGCGCCTATGCTATTTATGATGTAAATCAATGGTATGGCATTCGGGAGGCAATTGCTCAGTCATTCAAACATATCGTTTTTGCTGGCGAGCATATTGCTGAGTGGCAAGGGTTTATGGAGGGGGCTATTCAGACAGGAGAAGATGCTGTATTGGCATTGATTGGATAGAAGGAATCAGTTATGATTATTTTCTTAAAGATACCTATATTTGTTTACAAAAGTGTTCTATTTCAAAGCGAGTATGGAACTTATACAGTATCTTGAATCTTATAAACCGATTTCGAAAGAGGATGAATCCTTGATTGCAGGTGCATTTGAACGTCTAGAATTTAAAGAAGGGGCAATGCTCTCTGCTGTCAATCAGATCTGCAAAAAACTTTATTTCATTTGTGATGGTATACTACGTATTGTATCAGTTTCTGAAAAAGGAAATGATATAACCCATTTCTTTTTAAAAGAGAATTATTTCTGTACCATTACCAATAGTTTCAATAATCAGATTGTAGCCCAGGAAGGCATTCAGGCAGCTACAGATGTAGAAGTGCTGGCAATTGGCAAAGAAGAACTCAGTGAATTGTATCTGCAAGTTCCGCATATAAAAGAAGTCATACAGAAAGTGATGCAGGAAACGTTACTGCAAAAAGTACAAGTCCGTAATACCTACCAGGGACTTGATGCAACAAGTCGCTATAAGCTTTTCTTAATGCTTCAGCCAGAAGTAGCTGCACGAGTTCCGTTAGGGTATATTGCATCCTATCTGGATATTACTCAGCAGTCGCTAAGTCGTATACGAAAAAATCTTTCCCAATCCAGCTACAATCAGCCAACTCGGCCTTAAAAGGTATCATTCCACTTATCTTATAGTAATAGGTAAAAATCTAGACTCTTTATTTCGCACTGCCAGAGCCTGATCGATTTTACCAAATGTTAAATAGATTCGGTTGGGTGTTAGTGACTTTTGTATTGTCAAAACAAAAAACAATACAATGGATACAACATTTCAACATCAGAGCCTCAGAGACAAAAGAGTTGTCATTCTGGGTGGAAGTACAGGTTTGGGATTTGCTACAGGCAAGGCGGCTGCACAGGAAGGTGCTAAAATTACGTTGGTCTCACATAGTCTGCAAAAATTAGAGATCGCTGCAAGTCAATTGCCTTCAGAGACAGAGATATATTCTGTAGATTTGAGTGAGGAATCCAATATCCGCAACTTTTTTGAGGGCTATGGTCAGATAGATCATTTAGTGTATACAGCAGGTGAAAATCTGACTCTGAATACGATTGAACAGCTAAGTCTGGAAGCAGCACAGAAGTTTTTTGCTATACGGTATTGGGGAGCTTTGGCTGCAATAAAATATGCTAAGAAGCATATAAACTCAGGTGGCTCTATCACATTAACAGGTGGAATCGCTAGTTTACGGCCTCAAGCTGGATGGGGTATAGGCGCTAGTATTTGTGGTGCGATGGATGCTTTCACCCGTGCTATGGCCGTAGAGCTTGCTCCTATACGGGTAAATATCGTTTCTCCAGGCTTGGTGCGTACCAATCTCTGGAATAGTATGGACGAAGCAGATCGGGATGGTCTTTTTCAGACAGTAGGTCAGGCGTTACCTGTAGGCAGAATAGGTGAGGCAGATGAAGTGGCTCAAACCTATCTTTACTTTATGAAGCAAGCATTTAGTACAGGTCAGTCAGTGGTTGTAGATGGTGGAAATGTGCTTGTGTAGTAGACATACATACTTCTTTTCAGTCCAGCGTCTTTATGTGAAGTTGCAGTAGGCCTATTTTCTTTATATTGATAGTAGGCCTACTGCCGCTTTCTATAATCTGCTTTGTATTGGCTATTTATTAGCCTTACTTAATTCCGTACTACTAAGCAGGTCATACATAACCTCAAATAAATTTTCTCTCTGAAAGGGCTTGGTCACACAAGCATTCATGCCTTTGTCCAGATATTCTTTTATATTCTCAACAATAGCGTCAGCCGTCAGTGCAATAATAGGAGTGGCTACACATAATTCTTTTCGTATAATCTCTGTAGCTTCTATTCCTCCCATAACAGGCATTTGAATATCCATTAAAATAATATCAAATTCCTGCTTTCGTACTGCCGCCACAGCCGCCAGACCATCAGGTGCGAGCGTAACTTTTGCATTCCACTGCTCCAGAATAGTAATTGCCAGGAGTTGGTTAAACTCATTGTCTTCTACCAGGAGTACAGATTTTTCATTAAGGAAATCAGGGTTGGCCTCATGGATAGATTCTTTCCCAGCAGCTATTTCTATGCCTTTTTCGAGTGTTATGGTCAATGAGAAAACAGATCCTTTGCCAGGTGTACTAGTTACTTCCAATGCTCCTTCCATTAACTCTGATAACTTTCTACAAATAGAGAGCCCTAAACCCGTGCCACCATATTTACGGGTCGTAGAAGTATCAGCTTGTGTAAAATCATCAAAAATAGAGAGTAACTTATCTGGCGAAATCCCAATGCCTGTATCCTCTATGGAAAATCGGATTATCTGATAGGACGTCAACTCTTTCAATAATGTTGCCGTAAGAGTAACTCGTCCATGATCTGTAAATTTAATAGCATTACTAAGCAGATTCATCAAAATCTGATTCAACCGGTAAGGATCGCCTTTTATATACTTGCTTATGCGATGATCTATTGAGGATGTCAGAATAAGATTTTTCTCAGAGGCTTTGATTTGTAACGAACGGATTAAGGTGGATAGCTTCTCTTTCAGGTCAAAGTCAATATGCTCTAATTGAAGCTTGCCTGCGTCTATCTTAGACAAATCAAGAATATCATTAATAATAACCAACAGATTGCCGGCAGATGTATGAATAGAATGCACATACTCTTTCTGTTTTTCTGTTAACAGGGTTTCACTAAGTAAGCCACTAAGCCCAATGATAGCATTCATAGGCGTCCTGATTTCATGACTGGTGTTTGCCAGAAACCGTTCCTTAGTTGCCGCTAACTCAAGTGCTTTCTGACGAGAAAGTAATAGTTCTTTTTCGGCTTCCTTCTTATAGGTTACATCACGGGCAATGGATGTAATACCCACAATCTCATTGTTCTCCAGAATGGCGATACTGTTTTGAGACAGCCAGACTCGGGTTCCATTTTTATGTATAATTGTATACTCTATGTTTACTTTAGGTAGCTTCTTTTGGACTTGTTCCCCAAATAGTTTACTTACATCTTCTTTGGATTCAGGGGAAACAACATCCTGAATTTTCTTACCAATAATCTCTTCCTCTGTATACCCTGTAATCTCTCTTGCTGCAGAATTGATATAAGTAATGATGCCCTGTGTATTACAACGAAAGATAATATCTGTTGCATTTTCAACTAATTGCCGATACAAAAGCTCTTTCTCCTCAAGTTTTTTCTTTTGCTCTTTAAGGCTTTCTGCCAGCGATTTTATTTCTGCATTGTTGATTTCATTCATTTTCAGAAACTGAATCATATCTGTAAATGAATCACTCAAAGAAAAATCCTGCAGACTTAATGAATATCTAGATAACTCAGTCGTTTCTATAAACCAGGGAGTACCAATAAATAATAGTGTATTATTGTTGTTGAGCTGAATAAACTGCCCTCTCAACGTCAATCCTTTTGTTTTTTCTATAAGAATAAACAGATGAGAAGAATATTCCAGAAAGCTCTCAAATGTGAGTTGAAGGCTCCAGGGGCGCTGAACGACAAAACACGACTCAAACGATGGATAATGAGCCAGTAAAGGATTCATTTTCTGTAAGCTGTTCCCTGCATTTTTAATATTCAGGAATTGATCCAGTTCAAAGAAAAATGGAAAGAGCCGATTTACATTAATAGGATCATTTCCGTATATAAAATCCATCTTACACAAATAATTTAGTATTCAATACTAGAGAACAAACCTTCTTGTTAAGAAAAGGTTTAACATTGTTAAATAAGTTGTAAGCCCTATATACTACACCCAGCTTATCTTAAAGATATCTGGGTCGCGTTCCCCAACTCTCTGCTGAAGTAGTACAACAGCAATGGTTTCCTGAAAGGATTCCGCTAATCCTACAATCAATCCTTCTGCGAAATAAGTCAATCCAGGTCGTGTGGAGTAGTAGTATAAGTGCAGCTCCTTGTCTGTGATAGTAAAAACTTTAAAATCAGGAGGTGTAATACTTGGATAGATAAGCATTACCCGACTATGAAAGTTAGGCAGATTTAGTAAGAATTCCTTGAGACTTGTTCCACCTGCATGCATAAGTGTTCCATAATGCTGATGCCCGGTATTCAGTATCCAGTACTTGCCAAAAGCCAGTAATATTTCATTCTGACTTATACCAAGTACATGACTGGCAGCCCCAATGAGTTGATATGTTGTGGCATCCTCATAATGATCATTACTAAGAAACCGATCTTCTTTTATGCCGCTCTGCACTTTGATCTGATCCCATTTTTCGCTACCAAAATTTTCAGTCACAAGTCCCTCAATAGCTTTATTTATTATTCCATACATATGCCTATAGATTTTACACAACCAAGATGTTATTCTTTCTTACATACACTCACTTCCTTAACCATTCAAAATAGATAATCCGGCTCTTGATAAACTATACCAGGCTATTAGCTTTTAGTTCTTTGACATCTAATTGATTTGTCAAATGTTAAGTAAGAAAACGTATTTATTGGTTTGAATGCCAATAGAGGAACATTTTTGAGGCATCCAAAATAGTTGTAGAGGGCTTGTGAATACTAATTTAAAGTTTTCGATAAAAAACCTAAAAGTCAAAAAAAAGCGTTCTTTTTATGCAATAAAATTACCATAAAAAATACATATCCTTCTATTTGAGAATCCGTCTCATCACTGGCAATTGGTTGATACACAGTACTTTTTGTATTTACTATATCTGATTACAATCTATAAAGAAAAAGCACAACCATCTGAAAGACAATTGTGCTTCTATAAAATAAGGATTTGCAGGATAAGACTAGCTTAAAACTCTTTTCATCAAGGATCGTCGTATTAAACTTCTGGAGTTACTGCTTTAAATAATTCAAAACCCACTTTATTTCTCTCTCAATAGAATCTTTTAAGTTTATTTTTAATTCTGCAGGCAATACTTCCCATGTATAGGTCTCTATCTCCAGGTGATGTGTAAATGGACTAGATTTTTGAATACTCAATACCTTTTCTATATCTTCCTGAGTAGATTGTAACAGACCATAATCCTTAATAAACAAGGGTACATGGAAATGTGTACGCCACTCTGCCACATCCGGATCAAAAATATGTGGCAAGGCATCCGAAAGGTCTGGATACTGCTGACGCGCAGCCCAGTTCTCCTTTGCATGTAAATTTGTTTTTCTAGCTACAACCTGATGAAGATATGTCGATTCTGACAAATTTTGAAAAGCTTGTAATAAAGGTCCTCTGGACTCAACGGGTGTAGGCAAATCCGCTTTGAGGGCAGCACTAATCTGAATCTTTCCGATACGAATTCCCGCTTCCTTAAAGGCTTTTATTGCCGCAGCTGGCTCTTCATACATAACAGCGAAGTGACATACATCATAACATAACTGTATATGCGTACGGGCCAGTTCCTCGGCAGCTTCATGTTTAACAGAGAGATTATCTACCAAATAGGCAGTAACAATGGGTATCAGCGTTTTATTAAAAAGCTCAATCGTATCCTGCACATGATCAATAGAACCGTCAGGTTCTGGCTCGATATCTATATGGATCACTTTTCCTTTTTCCAGAGACAATCCAACTAACTCTTTCACTACCTCAGCCATATGCAGACATCCTTTTCGGATAGCATCCTGGTGTGCAGACGGATTAGTATACCATCCCCGATAAGAAAAAGGAGAAGTAGAGATACCTGCATCACATTTGTCACACGTATCCGGTACATTCGGTAACTCTGCCAGGATCTGTGCTAGTCTGATAGTATAATCCCGCCGCTCCGTTGTTGTCCAGTCTGGCCGATGTACATCATCTTTTACCCGTTGTCGGTGAAAACCTCCATAAGGAAAGCCGTTCATAGTAAACACATACAAGTTGTGTTCTGTAAGCCACTTTTTGAAAGCATCCAGTTCGGCTGGTTGAATGAGTGTTCGACTGGCTTGATCTGGCAATCGTAGACCTATTGCAAACGCATTATCTGGTGCAATAGATTCCTTGAGTGGTAGCACATACTCCTGCAGACTTTGAAATATATCTTTCCAGGATTCGCCTGCATGAATATTGGTGCAGTAGGTGAGATGAATATTATTACTCAGATGCATGGGGTAATAATCAAAAAGTGGAAATACATCATGTATCACTTATATACATGATGTACCTGTTTCAAACTAAATATTAACTTCGGTCTTCTGTTTTCGTGTCTCCAGAATACCAATGGCTTTTGTCATTAATTCGGTATTGATTTCATGTACTTCTACCCCTTTTCCAATTCGCTCCAGCAACATAATCGTAAGGCGTCCGCCTAAGTGTTCTCTAAACTCATGCAAGCCTCGAATTACTGCCAACTCTCCGGTAGATGTCCTGGCTGATAGTTCAGGGATATATAATTCAAAACCTAATTGTTCCAACAACTCTAGTATCTGATCTGATTCCTCAGCTGACAGCTTGCCTACAAGTTGGGAATAAATACTATCCAATGCAATCCCAATAGCTACAGCTTCGCCATGTCGTATCTGATAACCATTCAATGCTTCTAGTTTATGAGCAGACCAATGACCAAAATCCAAGGGACGGGATGATCCCATTTCAAATGGATCTCCACCCGCAATATGATTCAGATGTAACTCTGCACATCGGTGAATCAGTTGTTGCATAGCAGGCAGGTCTCTCGTTGCCAGGGCAGATGCATTTTCAAAAAGAAATGAAAAGAAAGCAGAGTCCTTAATTAATGCTACTTTAACTGCTTCTGCAATTCCACTCCGCCAATCTCTATCCTGTAATGCTGCTAAAAAGTCAAAATCATTCAAAACGGCAAAAGGAGGAGCAAAGGTGCCCAGAAAATTCTTTTTGTTAAATGCATTTACACTGTTCTTCACTCCAATGCCGGAATCATTCTGTGCCAATACTGTTGTTGGTATCCGTATGAGACGTACACCACGATGCGAAACCGCCGCAGCAAACCCTGCCATATCTAATACTGCACCACCACCTATGACAGCAATATAGGAGTGTCGGTCTATGCCAAACTCATTTACAGCCTGCTCTATCTTTTCTACCCACTCTGTCGTATTTTTGCAAGCTTCACCACCTTCTACGAAAATAGGACTTCCCGCAAGCTGGAAAATGGTTCGGTTTGCTTCTGCATAGGTTTGTATTTGCTCTTCCAGTTGGGGGTATGCAAGGGCCACTCCACTATCAATCACAAATAAAACCTTACCAATAGCTCCTGGATAAGAAGGCTGTATAGTTTGTGCAAAAAGAGGGTTATCCAGTTTGAATAATCCGTTGGTAAAATGTACGGGATATTGAAATCTAACCTGAAACTGTTGATATAAGGATTGCATAATAGGTATAACTCGCTACAGATTCACAAAAATGCGAATCTTTTATTAAAATGTGAAGAAACTGGACTACTTCATTATCAGGTTGGGATTTGCTTTCCACTTCTCGTAACAAATAGTAATCCGGAAAAGTTGATAATAGGGCTACTATACATACAAAAATCGGTTTGCTCAGATATCATTCTGGTGCAAACCGATTTCCAAAAGTTACGAATGTTATCTATTTCAAACTCTGAAAGGATGCTTTTTTCTGAAAGGAAATTGTATCCAATGCAAATACACCCTGAGCTCCTGCTTTTTCATTCTTAAATACAAAGAAAAGTGAATGAACTCCTGTTGCAGTAGCAAATGGTATTTTGACATCTCCTGTAGCAGTTGCCGCAACTTCTCCTTGTCCGATTAACTTGCCATCAGGTGCGTCCAGGTGTATTTCCAGTGTACCGCCTTTGGTATAAGCCGGATTACTAAAAACGGTTACAACCGCTCCTTCAATTCCTGTCAGATCTATGTTATTGTACATCAGGTAGCTATTGTGAGCAGTCCCTACAGCCAATTCACTACCTGTAGGTGCTTTGTATTTCATGATTTCTTTAGATCCATCAAAATCAGCTGCTTTCATTTTTGCATTGCGCAATACAAGCGTCTTTTGTGCAGTAGCAGGTCCAATCTCACCTTTACCCTTGTCGGTATAAGAGGCAGTAAACAAATAGGTTCCATTTTTTCCATTTGTTTTGGTTACATAGGTTCCTTTTAGTGGATCACTTTTCTTTTCGTCTGCCAATGATAAAATATATTTTACCATGTCAGTAGCTTCATCTTTTGTTAATTGAGGGTGTGCACTCATGGCTTGTTCACCCCATACACCTCCACCTCCTTTGATCACTTTATCTGCCAGTTGAGGTGCAATGCGCGATTTGCCTTTGTATTTTTTGGCAACATCTAAATAAGCGGGTCCTATAGATTTCTTGTCGATAGAATGACACGCTTTACAATCACTCAATTCAATAAGACGTTTGCCTGTAATAAAGCCTGTATTCATCTGATGGCCTTGTGCAATCATTGTTTTGTCAAAACCTTCCAGATAGTTAATATTCAACGCTACATCTTCTTTCTGAATGGTTCCTTTGCTCAAATCTCCATCTTCCTTGTCTGACACTTTTACTTCATAATCAACAGGCTCATTATCCCAGAAGAAAGATTTATTTCCCTTTACAGCAATATCTACCTGAGGTACATCATTTCCAACTTTTACTTCCAGTTGAGTAGTGGCAACATTTCCATTAGCGTCTGTTACTTTGAGAACAGGCTTATACACTCCTGGTTTTGTAAAGGTAAATGAAGGATTCTGTAATGCACTTTTAGGCGCTCCGGGAGCAAAGGTCCATTCATATTTTAATGCATCATCATCATAATCTACAGTTCCCTTAGATGAAAAGCTGACTGTCAGTGGAGCCGCGCCTGCCTTTTTTGAAGCCGTAGCTACAACAGCAGGAATACGATTACCAGAATTATAGGTAATATGACTTAACATAGCCTCATCATTCTGAGCAAACCAGTTAGGTCCATATTCCAAGGTATACAAAGAACCGTCTTTAGCAAATTGCATGTCAATAACATGGCTGAATTTAGTGTTTGGCAGAAAACGTTCCATACTTACAAAATCTCCCTGTTCATTCATGGTCACAGACATAACCCAGTCACGCATCCAATCATAGGCAAAGAACTTACCTCCATAATAAGAAGGAAACTTTACATTCGAATCCTGATAATCTTCAGGATAATAGACAGGGCCTGCCATTGCATTACGCCCTCCCTTGCCTACAAGTGGAAAATCTGGTGACTCAGCATAAGGATACCAGATAAATGCCTTTTGTGCCGGAGGTAATTGATTTACGCCTGTATTGTGTGGCGAATTATTAATAGGATGCAGAGGGTCAAACCACTCACCCGAACTACTATCTGCGTAATTAAAATGACGATACGGTTTGTTATCACCAATAAAGTAAGGGTAGCCAAAGAAACCTGCTTTGCGAGCCTGATTTACTTCATCATAGCCACGAGGGCCTTGTCTTTCACTGTCTTCACCTGCATCAGGTCCTACCTCTCCCCAGTACAGATAGCCTGTATGTTGATCTATTGATATCCGGTAAGGGTTACGATTTCCCATCACATAGACTTCCGGACGGGCTTTGGGAGTACCTTTGGGAAATAAGTTTCCTTCCGGAATAGAATAGGTGCCATCTTCGTTCACTTTAATCCGCAGAATTTTACCACGAAGATCATTACTGTTGGCCGAAGTATACTGGCCGTCCCAACCTTCACGTCCCTGCCGTTCATCCAATGGGGCATATCCTTTTTGTGTAAATGGATTGGTGTCATCTCCTGTAGACAAGTATAAGTTACCTTGTTTATCAAATGCAATAGATCCTCCTGTATGACAACAATCTGTCCGTTTTACCGGGACTTTCATGATTACCTGTTCTGTACTCAGTAAGATAGTGTCTTTCACTGGATCAAATTTAAACCGAACCAGACGATTGGCTGTATCAGGAGCCACATCATAAGAGTAATACATATATACCCATTGGTTCTGATTAAAATTAGGATCTATGTTTAAACCCATCAGACCATACTCAAACTTTTTATAAACAGGAATAGTAGCAACCAGCTTGGTCTTTTGCGTTTTGGGATTGTAAAGTTTTACTGCACCTTTCCGCTCTGTAAATAATACCTTTCCATTGTCTAATACAGCTAACTCGGTCGGCTCATCCAACTTGCTGGACAGATTGATCTTATTAAACCGGTTTTCTTCGGGAACCCGCATACTTTTGGCTTTCTTGTAGTCGATTGTCTGCCCTTCTGTTACATACTGAATCCCTCCCCACAAATGCTTCAGGAATAGATCTTCAGTAAAGGTTTCATTAGTATGTCCGAAGTTAGTGTAGAAGACTTTACCTCCATCGAAAGCATGATACCAGGACATAGGATGAAAATCACCCATTTTGCCATCTTTGTACGTTTTCTCGTCAACAGTAATCAGAGGTTTAACCAGATCTTTCTGATAGGATTTAAAATCATAAAACTCGTCTGTACGATCAAACTGTTCAGGTAAGTCTTTTGTAGACGGATGGTTTTTGTCTACAACATGCATTGTTCCTTTCTGCACATTGGGATTTCCTGGGTGAGAGGCAAACTGAGCCCCTACCAACTTATTGTACCAGGGCCAGTCATATTCTGTATCTGTAGCCGCATGAATGCCAACAAATCCGCCCCCGGACTGAATATATCTCTCGAAGTCAGCCTGCTGATTATTGTCCAATACATCTCCGGTAGTACTCAGGAAGATGACTGCCCGATATTGTTTCAGATTTTTTTCGTTGATTTTGCTTGCATCTTCTGTAGTATCTACAGCAAACCCCTTCTCTTTTCCCAACTTAATAATGGCCAGCTTACCTGCTGGAATAGAAGCATGTCGAAAACCTTTTGTTCTGGAAAAGACCAGTAATTTCATAGGTTTTGCAGCAGAGGCTGTTTTCGTTTGTGGCTTGGTTTGCGCATACGTCTGAAGATTGAGTATCACAAAAACACCCATCCACACTATCGTTCGGCAGGTTTGTAAGACTTGAAACATGAGAATAGATTATTTAAAGCGTATACAATTATAAATGTTAATCTGACACGTAGACTAACAGGCTCCTAATTTACACTAAACACTTCTCTAAAACAATCTAATTTTTTATTGAAAAAGTCACAAAGGAATATTGGTGTCTCTTCTGATATGAATTACACTTTTTCGTTGAAAAAATATTTTTACTATAACCAATAAAGGAATCGGACTTTGTAAGGCTCATATAAGAAAAAAGCCTCCACAAACTAGTAATCTGTAGAGGCGGCCAAGATGTTTCAGTATTTTTTACAAGAACTGTACAACTGTCTCCATTGCCATACTGCGAGAACCTTTAATCAGAAAGTGAGTGTTCTCAAACTTATAATCCATCAACCAATTATTCAATGAGAATTTATCTATGAAGTAATAGGCATCTGGGGCACCAGCAATCGCATTTTGCATCAACTTTCCACATAAAAGTATTTTATCAAATTTTCCTTTTCCTGCCACTTCTCCTATATGTAAATGTTCCTGAGCACTTTCTTCACCCAACTCAGCCATGTCTCCCAGTATGACAATCTTATGTTCAGCTTTTAATGCAGCGAAATACTCCAGAGATGCCTGCATAGATGTTGGATTGGCATTGTATGCATCCAATAGTATTGTATTGGAGCCTTTCTGGAGTATCTGTGAACGGTTGTTTTGTGAGATATACCCGCTGATTGCCTCATTAGCTAAAGGAAGTGGCACTCCAAAATGTTTTCCGATACATAACGCTGCTGCGATGTTCTCAAAGTTATGTTTTCCAGGAAGATGTGTTTTTACAATTTCACCATCCTCATCCTGATACACGACATCAGGAGCAAACTCCAGTAACTGGCAATGCAGAAAATCATCAGCAGATGGATACATTACAGCCTGAAGACTACGATTTGCCAGCATTTCCTGTAGAATAGTGTTCTGTGAGTTAGCGAAGATAGTTCCGGAATGGGTTTTGAAATAATCATATAATTCACCTTCTCCCTGCTTCACTCCTTCCAATCCTCCAAATCCTTCCAGGTGTGCTTTTCCAATATTGGTTATCAGGCCATGTGTAGGTTCACAGATAGCGGTTAGTTCGTTGATGTCTCCAATCTGATTAGAGCCCATTTCCAGTACTACCATCTCCGTATCTTTGGGAATGGATAGCAGAGTTAATGGAAGCCCTATGTAATTATTCAGATTGCCCTGAGTTGCATACACAGTATATTTTTTGGCTAGTACCCGTTGAATAAGTTCTTTTGTAGTAGTTTTTCCATTTGAACCTGTCATAGCAATGATAGGCACAGACAATTGCTGCCGATGGTAACGGGCCAGATCCTGCAATGCTTTTAAGGCGTTATCAACCAGAATGTATTGATCATTTACTGCATACTGAGCTTCATCAACTACTGCAAATCGTGCACCTTTGGAGATTGCATCTGCAGCAAATACATTGCCGTTAAAATTACCGCCTTTCAATGCGAAAAAGAGGGAGTCTGGCGTTATCTTTCGGGTATCGGTTGAAACGGCATTACATTGTAAATACTTTTGGTATAAAGTTTCTATATTCATTTCTGCAATAAAAATGTCAGTGGGAAAACACTAATGAGTGATCAAAAATACAAGATCGTATTTTTTGGGACAAATTTCTTTTTAAAGGCTAGCACACAATAGACTATGGATCGTTTCTACATACTAGTATTTTCTCTTTTCAATAAGATCTCAGGTGGTGTCAATTTGTATACCCTGCTTATACCTGTATTTCTCTTTTTAGGTTTCTATTCTACTGCCATTTCTCAGACCATACGCTTTCAACAGGATACTTCTATTCCAGTAGTAAATTCAGATTCAGATACATTACTAAATGCATGGTCAGGAGGATTAAATTCACCTCAATACAACCGATTAAAATTAAACAATGACCAGATAGAAGACCTTGTTGTTTTTGATAGAGCAACCTATAAGGTGTACACTTTTATTGCAGAGCCACATGGCAATAGCTATAGATGGAAATATGCTCCTTATTATGAAACCCAATTTCCAAGTATCCGTTACTGGATGCTGCTTGTTGATTATGATCATGATGGGCAGCGGGATTTGTTTACCTATACAGACTTTGGTGTTCAAGTTTTCAGAAATATATCTTCCAACGGACAACTCAACTGGACTCTGGTAACAGACTTATTAATGACAGAGAGTTCATCTGGTGAAATAAATTTATCGGTGTTAGGTACCGATATACCTGTGATCCTGGATATTGATAATGATGGTGATGTAGATCTCATTGCAGGAGATGGGGTAGGTCATGTAGTGTATTATTATCAGAATCAAAGTATGGAACGAACAGGTTCTCCAAATAGCCTGGATTTCAAAACAATAAGTCGTTGTTGGGGCGCATTTCAAAGTACAGAGGTTTGTGGGCAGTTTACTTTTGGTATTAATTGTGGTGATGAAGACTTACGTTTTTCCGGTCAGAAGGTAGAACATGCGGGTACTGCTCTGCTGGCACTGGATTTAAACAATGATGGACTAAAAGAACTATTATTTTCAGCTGTCTCTTGTTATCCACTATATCAGCTAAACAATACAGGGACATTGCAGAAAGCGCAGATGAGTAGCTTTACATCCGCTTTTCCAGCATCCCGACCTATCAGTTTTTTATTTCCAGCTGCATTCTATGAAGATCTCAACTTTGATGGAGTGAAAGATCTTATTGTCGCTCCCAATGTTGAATTTAATGATGGCAATCTGCAGAATTTCAATCACTCAAGCTGGCGATACACCAATACAAGCACTGATTCAAACCCTAACTTTGTATTCTCAGAAGATAACTTCTTGCAAAACACAATGATAGATCTGGGTGAGATGACCTTCCCTGCGCTCACTGATTATGATGCAGATGGAGATCTCGATCTATTTATTGGCAATGCAGGAACGCCTAATGGAAATGGTAAGCTTTTCAGTTCTATCTATTTGTATGAAAACATTGGGACTAAAGCCCAGGCAATCTTCCAGCTGAAAACTGCCGACTATCAGACTCTATCTTCGTTAAAATCATCCAATCTTAAGCCTTTCTTTCTGGACTGGAATCAGGATGGTGCTGTAGATTTGCTGCTTATGAATACAACCAGTACACAAACTACCTTCAACATCTACTTCAATCAGGCAACTGCCGGACAGCCATACCAGCTTTCATCTGAGATATCACAGGTTATCTCATTTAGTTCATTACAAAGTACTCACGTACCTTGTTTTTATGACTTTGATGGGGATGGAGACTGGGATATGTTACTCGGGAAAAGCCTCGGAGAACTGGAATATTATCAAAACACGGGCTCTAACTCGTCGCCAGTTTTTACAATTAAGAACTTTGCATTTGCACAACAGCCACTGGACGTTTTTGACCGTAGCGAAGCACCATTGGTAACAGACTGGGATGGGGATGGGAAACCCGATCTTTTATCTGCTTATCGCAATCTATCTGCTGCGCCATATGGGGGACGTATTGTAGCCTATTCTGGTATTAGTACAAATGATGATACCACTTTTACGCCACAGCTAAACACCATTTTCAATCAGTTTCTAAATGAATATGATACCATTCCTCTGCCATCCTATATTACTCCAGCGGCAGGAGATCTGAATGACGATGGTTTACCTGAGTTAGTATTAGGAACTGGTGGTGGTGGAATACTGATATTAAAAAATACCAGTAACAAAGGAGATGGCAAAGCAGATGATGGCATTCGTTTAGGGCCTAATCCTACTAGTAATATTATTTATCTCACTACAGAGAAAGATAGTGAAGTAAGTGTATATAGCCTGCTTGGCAAACAATTGATGGATAAAAAGAAAACACAGGCTAATGTTGAGTTACCTATTAGCGTCAATTTATGGGCTGCGGGTATGTATGTTCTCAAAATTACGAATAGTGATGGTACCAAGGCTCGTAAGATGATTGTAGCAAGATAATCTCTCAGAAAGCCTCGGCCGGATAGTCTTATCTAGGGTAGAAATAAGTATATTTCGAGGATCATTTAGCTACTTATTCTTTTGCAAAGAACTATACTTCTGCTGCTTTTAGCAAGCTCACTACTATTTACCTGCAAATCCAAAAATACCACAATATCCAGAGCATTTTACTACTGGCAAACTCATTTTGATATCAATGAGGAAGAGCAGAAGTATATGGATTCGCTTCATGTCAGGAAGTTATATGTCCGTTTTTTTGATGTGAGTTATAACCCGGTTAAAGGAGCTGTTCCTTTAGCAGACTTATACAATGGAATAGAATATTATTCTTTGTGCAAGCAGTGTGATACTATCCCTGCAATTCCAGATTCTTTATCTCTGGAGATTGTGCCTACTGTTTTTATTACAAATTTCACGTTTGAGAAAGTAAAATTGCAGGATATACCCGAATTAGCCAGTAAGGTTTATAGGAAACTTGATCAAATGATCACAGAAAATACTAACAATCGGTATCCTAAAACTTTCAGGGAAATCCAGTTTGATTGCGACTGGACACAGTCAACCAAAGAAAAGTTCTTTCTTTTTCTAAAGGAGTTTAAACGCAACGCTCCGAAATATCGCATTTCTGCAACTATTCGTTTGTATCAATATAAATATTTTGAAAAAGCAGGTGTTCCACCAGTAGACAGGGGCATGTTGATGGTATATAATTTAACTGACCTGCATAAACTAAAAGAGCAAAATTCTATCTTGGATATAGAGGAAGCTAAACGATACCTTACCCATATAGACTATCCTTTGTCTTTGGATATAGCTCTTCCTATTTTTTCATGGGGTATTGTCTTTAGAAATAATAAGTATGTTGACATTGATCGCAATATAAATAGCTCAAAAGCAGAACAATGTTTATTTCTCAAAAAGAATATTTCCAATCAGTTTACTATCACTACAGATACTGTGTATAACAATATTTATCTCAGAGAAGGAGACATACTTAAGATTGAAGATATTTCTTCCTCTCAGCTAGAAGAGATTACAAAGTTTTTAAAGCCATTGTCAGCAAAGACCGATCTAACAGTTACATTCTTTCATTTGGATGAGGAATTGCTTCAGAAGTACAAAACCCAGGATCTGGAAAGAATCTATACCAATTTCTCAAATAGGTAAGAAGTAAAATAGGTAGATAATAATCCCATCAGTAAGATCATGGTATCTATAGTTAAGAATTTTCGGGGTAGTGCATTTAAAGTATTTTTACTCCTTTTACTAAGCTTCTTTGCTGAATCTATTGCATTTGCTTGTGGGTGGTACCCGGAAGCAGAAACGTATCGGTTTGTTTTGTTTAACCCACAACTAGCCAATCGCCGCTACGAACCTTTTTATTTCACATCCTACTTCCTGTACGATTATGAAAACCTGGAAAACCGTGAAATTTCTAATCGAAGGAATATCGATGAGTGGATCAAATACACACAATTTAAAGGCAGCCATCAAGCTGTCGACTATATTCTGAATTATGTGACTCCGGAAGATTTTACAGAAAACATGGCGTTACCTCAAGAAAAGATGTTTGCAGGTAATCCGTTTATTGAACATTTAATCAGAACTAAAAACCAAGAAACACTCCAATACCTACAATTTGCCAAAAACTGCGAAGTGGTAAACAGCATATATAACGAAGACCCCTGGAGCCGACAAAAAACAAATGATACAAAAGAATATCAGGAGTTGATCTCTTCAGGAGAAAAATTCTACTCTCAAACCAAACAACCATTTCTCCAGTTCAGATACGGATTTCAACTAGTACGATTAGCACGCTATATGGGTGATTATACGTTAGGTAAGCAACTATATAAAAAATATATCGAACCCTATCCATCTCAAAGCATTGTTTATTATTGGGCTATGTGGCATTACGCAGAGATGCACGAGGACAAAGCCTATCAAAATTATTTGGTATCTCAGGTGTTTGACAATGCACATGATAAAAAGATAGTAGCATGGCAGTTTTTTAATCGTTCACATACACAAGAATCACTTAAATACGCAAAGACTAATCACGAGAAGGCAACCATTCTGGTAATGAATGAACTACATAATCCTGGTCGTTCATTATCGGCGATTAAACGTATTTATACTATAGATCCTACCTCTGATGTAATGGAGACTTTGTTGATTCGGGAAATAAACAAGTTAGAGGATTGGATCTTAACTCCCCGATACACAGAGTTTGACCCAGCTGTTAACTACAGAAATCAAAATCTGTACGATTATACACCGAAAGAGAGAAATGAATATACCTTAAAGAATTATAAAAAAGATATGATCTATCTCGCTGAGGTATTATCATTTATTGAGCATACTCCTACAAAGAAGATTCACAATCCCGCATTATGGAATGTTATGGCAGGGTATCTGGCCTATATGAATAATCAGTTTGACAAATCTTCAAACTATCTACACCAAACATTGAGAGCAAAGGGCCTTACCAAACGTATTGAAGCACAGGCACACTTGATACGAATTATGGCTGAATTAAACCCTAAGCAGCCTACACAACAAACAGATGCAACATTATTGGCCGAATTAGAATGGCTAGAGAAAAATAAGACAGAGTTGTATCATTATAAAGGCAGCTTCAGCCGATTGATGATGGCATTAACAAATCGGTATTGGGACGCGGGTGATATTGTAAGAGCCAGCTTATGCCATTCGAAAATCTTCGATTTTGTTCGGTTTGAGAGTAATTTCTTCAGTGAGAAAGATTCTATTTCTTATGAATATGACACCAGGGCGCCAGGTATGAATACAGAAGGAATGAACTTTTATAGTTCATATCTTTTCTTTTTAGATCAGAAAGCGACTCCTCCTGACATAGAAAAACTACTAAGTTTTCTTGATAAGAATCTCAAATCAAAGCTGGAATCCTATCTGGCCAAAGATTTACTGAAAGAAAAAGATCGTATTACAGACCTGCTTGGAATTAAATATTTACGAGAGGACAAACTATACCAAGCTCGTGATGCTTTTAAAAAGGTTAGTAAAGAGTTTTGGTTATCCGACAACGAATCCTACAAAGCATATTTGAAGGCAAATCCGTTTTATACTAACTTTTATCAGGTTGATTCTTCCTCCTCAACACATACTTCTTCATTTACAAAGTTCTCATTAACGGATAGTCTGATTCATATTATAGAACGTGCAGAAAATCTGAAAGAGCCTAATCGGGCAAAATGGTATTTCTTAGCAGCCAATTGTTATCTAAATATGAGTTACTGGGGTAACTCCTGGATTATGACCCGACATTGGTGGAGTAGAAATGAAGTATCTGACTATTCTTATGCGGAACATCCTTATAGTACTTATCCTGACAATGCAAATTACTATGGATGTGAACGCGCTATGAATTTTTACTTGAAAGCACAGGGATTTGCAAAAGATAAAAGCCAGAAGGCGCTTTGTTTGCGAATGGCAGGCAGATGTAAATTCTATAGTCTATTATATACAAATCAATTTTATGAAACGATATATGATTATAAGAAAGGCAGAGAAGTAAAAAATCCCTATTACACAACCAACCGTTATTATGAACAATTGCAAAGACAATATCCAGAATTTTATGATGAACTAATGTTTCAATGCACCTCATTTGATACTTATTATACATCTTTGTTATTGCCAGAAACTCCTTAACAATACACTTATGTACTATTACCATTGTTTACTATTCCGTACATTGCAGGTATTGTTTATTCTAGTTAGATCCTATGATTTCATTTGAAGAATATCTTACTGGTAAAAAAATAGATTCTGCAGCCTTTCAACGTCAGGAAAGTAAGCGTTGGGAAGAGTATAAAACCATTTTTGAGCAAGTGCACCCGGAAAGTTTTACTACTCAAAAAAAATTTGTAATCAACGACTTACGCCGTCAGTATCATTTAAAGGAGTCAACTATACAAACAGATACTGCCACTGAGAAGAAATCAGGTACCAAACCTGTAATAAAACCTGCTGTTTCCAAGCCAGCAGAAAATAAAATCATTGAAACAGAAATACTAGTGACTAAGCCTGTTACTGATGAAGACACTGTTTTTGAAAAATTGGCAGATACATCTGTTAAGAAACCTTCCAAACCAGTAATGCGTCCTGTTGTAAAGAAGGTAGAATCAGAAACAAATGACAATACTAAAGATGATAAAAGCATTGAAGTATCAGAAGAAAAGCCTTTGGCATCAGAGACAGTTTCTCAGAAACCAGTCAGACCAGTTATTAAGCCTGTACTAAAGAAACCAGTATCTGATGTATCAGAATCAGAGAGTTCTGCAGAAAACACTCAATCACCCGAAGCAGAAAAAGTTGAAAGCATACTACCCAAGCCTGCAAAACCTGTAATTAGGCCTGTTATCAAAAAATCTCCGGCACCTTCAGAAGAAACAACGCAGGATCAGGAAATCAATATATCGTCTGTCACTTCTGAAAATACAGAGAATCCATTACCTGCACAGGAAAGTACACCTAAAAAACCTGCCAGGCCAATCATTAAACCTGTTATAAAAAAGAAAGACGAGAATTCACAGTAAAAAAGTAATCCCCAAAACAGGAATTATGCTTTGGGGATTACTTTTATATAGTTAGTAATGTAATAATTTTCTCTAACTGAATAACATTAAGAGTTCTCAAATACCTTTGGATCACTGTTATCTTGGGAATGATCATTGGCAAGATCTTCAGGTGTCACCTGAGTATTGGTATTTTTCTTGTTAATTCCATGCACGTTCTGCAAAAACTTATCAATATCCGGATTGGCATAGGTTCCAAAAGCATCTACCAAAGCTCCCTTTACTCCATCATCCGTTTCAATCGCATACAGAATAGTCATATCCCCTGGATCTGAAGTACCCTCAAAACGAAAGAAGTTTACAATCTTTATTTGTTCAGGCTGATATGCTTTATCTGAACCGACAATTTTCAACACATCATCTTCTACCTTAAAGTTAGTAGTAAAGCCTTTTGCCTGCAAGTCATTGGTACAGGCCGTTAGTGGGCTTAAGGTATGTTCTAATTTAGGTGAGTTTTCTGAAAGCATAGTTTATGATATTTGTTTAGGAAAACACGATAAATAACTATGCCACTAAATAGTATATCTTAATCCCCATCTTTATTATCCAACTCTTGCACAATCTACTACATAGAAAATATAAACCCCACTCTTCAGTGGGGTTTACAAAATTTAATCTGCATCAATATATCGCTTTGTTACAGGGGCGTATGAATCAATCCGGCGGTCACGCATAAATGGCCAGTGAGTACGATAGTAATCTGTTTTAGATAAGTTGATCTCATGTACATGGATTTCTTCTTTATCATGAGGCGCCTGATACAATACGCGGCCAAATGGATTAGCTACAAACGAACCTCCCCAGAATTCCATTCCAGCTTCGCTTCCTGTTCTATTCACAGAAATCACATGTATGCCATTTGCTACAGCATGGCTACGTTGGATGGTCTGCCATGCACCATACTGCTCGTCATTAGTTGCCTGATCCTGAGTGCCTGCCCAGCCAATAGCTGTAGGATAAAATAACATTTCAGCACCCATCAGAGAGGTAATACGAGCGGCTTCCGGGTACCACTGATCCCAGCAAACCAATACACCAATCTTTGCATACTTTGTATCAAACACCTTATAGCCAAGATCACCTGGAGTAAAGTAAAACTTCTCATAATAACCAGGATCATCTGGAATATGCATTTTGCGATATTTACCTAAATAGGTACCATCTGCATCTATTACTGCCGCTGTATTATGGTATAAACCTTCTGCACGTTTTTCAAACAATGAAGCAATGATTACAACATTCAATTCTTTTGCCAGTTCGCCAAGTTCCTGAGTTGAAGGGCCAGGTATAGCCTCTGCCAACAGAAAATTGTTATAATCTTCCACATCGCAAAAGTATAAAGACCGAAACAACTCTTGTAAACATATAATTTGAGCTCCCTGTGCGGCAGTCTCACGAATGCGTGCTGTCGTCTTCTGCATGTTCTCAAGAGGATCAGCGCTACAAGTTGTTTGGATCAAGCCAACTTTGACAATTTTCATTTTTTATAAGAAGTTATGATGTTTCCGATTATCAATATTTTACAACTATCAATAACCGAATTATTAAAAACAAAATTCAAAAATAATATCTTTTTTAAGAAAAAACCCGATACCTTCTGGATTGGGTATCGGGTTCGGCAATTAAACTTTTCTTTGAGGCACAGGTCTGTTATGTGTTTCTCTGTCAACAGGAGGTCTATCTACCAGCCAGTCGTCAAGTCCGTGACCGCTAGGAGGATCAAAGGTTGGAAAAACAGCATCCACAGGCGTACCGCCATCATCATCGTTATGGGGTGGAAAATAACTTCTTCGTAAGGCACGAAATAACACCCATGTAAACGCAACGAAACATATAATGAACAACAATAAAAACTTGAGCATCATAATCACCGTCCTCCGCGACATTGAATAAGAGAAAATGTCAGAACTCTGTTTCAGGGGATCTCAAAAAATGTAAGACTGTAGGATAGTATACAGACCAATTGGTTTTATTGAAAAAGCCTGATAATACAGATTTATTTTATGAATGAAATTTATGAAAAATCTTATTGGATTTCAATAACAAAAGTCATAAAAAGTTTTGACACTGCCTATTATTTTAACTTAATTATCAGTAAGTTGACCTGATTGCTCTTCATACCACCTCGTTATAGTAGCCAATATCTGTAAACTTTTCCAACTTTTGATTTTGTTGCCTTTTATATTATCTAAATTTCTGTTCCAGCAATAGTATAAAGGCAATCTGATGCTCTATTTCTTATAATGTTGTCTTATACTCACAACGTTCTATATTCCTCTTACAGTCCTCAATAAAATCATTGCTGAGAGACAATCGGATAGCTTGTTTGTAACAGGAAATAGCTACGTCATAATTACCTTGGAGCTCATTAATGATTCCCAGGCGATTATGTACGGATGGCTTATCTACTGAAGAAACATGTAGTGCCTTTTGCATTAATTCTAACGCTTCGTCAAATCTTTCCAGATCGGTAAGTAAATACACATAATTCCAATAGGCATGAGGATAATTGGGGGCATATTTTAAACACATTTTATAATGCATCTCTGCTCGCTCATATTCATCTAATTGTGTTTTATAAAGCCACCCCAGTGAGTTATGCGCTCTACAGGATTGGGGGTCTTCAGAAAGCATTTCTTCCAGTTTATGTATTGCCTCTACAAAGTCACCATTTTTGATTGCTTGTTCACCTTCCAGGTATAATTCTTCTAAACGAGATGTCATTGAGTTAATAAATTAATTTCTTCGTATTAGTTACTGATTAAAGTCGTGATGAGAATGCCTACTCAGATACTAAAAAATAGTTTTTTTATTTGATTGCCAAAGTGGTAAATGGTGAAACGAAAAAAACAGATAATTCAGTTCCCCATACCAATAGCATTTTTGAGTATCCTGGTTAATACAATATACTAAGTGTATAGTAATCTATTTATGTCATCTTATTGTATAGGTATACATAGACATACATCACCACTATATTCTTCTCTGATTTACAGATCATTATTTTTTGTATTCTCCATTAACCATACGCCATATATCAAGAGGATTTTTGTCTTGTAGCGCCTCTGGTAAAAGAAATTGAGGCAGATCCTGAAAACTTACCGGACGCACAAACCGATAGATAGCATTTGTTCCCACAGAAGTACTACGCGAATCTGTGGTAGCAGGGAAAGGACCACCATGTGTCATGGCATGTGTTACCTCTACACCTGTTGGATATCCATTTATAATAAGCCTTCCCACTTTTTGTGTTAAAATATCTATTAGTTCAGCATATTCTCTCAGATCATTCTCTGTTCCATGAATAGTTGTGGTAAGGTGTCCCTGCAGACTTTCTGCCAGTTTCAATACTTCTTCCTTTGACTGGGCTTGAACATGCAGAGAGGATGGTCCGAATACTTCTTCCAGTAATGCCGGATTCTCAATCGCAGCCTGTGCTGTAGTTTCCAACAAGTAAGAGGATACTTCTGTATCAGATGTATGAGGTAAACTACCTGCCAGGACATTAACATCAGGATTCATACTTAGATGTTCGATCCCCTTCTGATAGGTATTTTTGATAACCGCAGTAAGCATAACGCCGCTTGGCGAACTTTCAACAGAGCTGGTGAGTAGTTCAATGAAAGCTTCACTTTCACTTGAACTCTCAGTCACAATTACTCCAGGGTTGGTACAAAACTGTCCTACTCCTAACGTAATAGATCCTGTCAAGCCTGATACAAGGTTCTGTTTTTTCTGTGCCAGCGCTTCAGGCAGTATAAATACAGGATTTGTGCTGCCCATTTCTGCATATACAGGAATAGGAGTATTTCTCCGTACGGCTGCATCGTATATAGCCTTTCCTCCTCTGAAAGATCCAGTAAAGCCAACTGCCTGAATTAGTGGATGTGTTACTAAGGCCATTCCCGGTTCATGTGTGAGTCCATGCACCATCGAAAATACACCATCAGGTAACTGACAAGCCTTGGCTGCTTTTAGAATGGCTGTAGCAACTAACTCACAGGTAGCAGGATGGGCAGGGTGAGCTTTAAAAACAACAGGGCAACCTGCCGCTAATGCAGATACCGTATCTCCACCTGCCACAGAAAATGCTAACGGAAAGTTACTGGCTCCAAATACGGCTACAGGTCCAAGTGGCACCTCCATCTGACGAATGTCTGGTTTGGGCAGAGGTGTACGATCTGGCTGAGCAAGATCAATTCGTGCATTTACCCAGGAACCTTCTTTCAATAGGTTTGCAAACAGCTGAAGTTGTCCAACAGTACGACCACGTTCACCTTGCAGACGAGCTATCGGTAAGGCTGTTTCCAATGAAGCTGTGTCAAGTAATACATCCCCTATTTCCACTATTTCTTCGGCAATCTTTTCCAGAAACTGTGCCTTTTGTTTATCACTCAGGCGTCTGTAAGTCTTAAAGGCTTCATGCGCTTTGTGAACTGCCAGATCTACTTCATTTTTAGTCGCCTCATGAAATATAGGTGATAAGGCTTCATTATTTCTGGGATTAATACCTGTAAAGGTTTGTTTTCCTTGCTGAGAGTATTCGTATCCGATAAGTTGCTGGCCTGTCAACGACATAGGTATAAGGATTTGGTAATGATTTGTAATACAAGTGTTTTTGTCTGCAAAATATAAAACCTCTCATTTAGTGAGAGGTTTTTATGCTAGTAAAATATAGTTGTATGTTCTATTTTTAGATTCAATAGTTCACTAACAATTACATTTTTCTGCTACATAAAAGAAATCCAGACAGGTCTCAATATTATCATCCAGGAAATAATCGGTATACTGGATCTCATTTACTAATCCTGTATTACTATCCATCAATTTTTTCCGGTTCATTCGATTTAGAATATCATATGGAATTTGCAGTAGTGCTCTAGGTAAACGGTATTGCAGATTCAGAATATCATATTTTGTGATTTTCTCTACTGCCTTTTTGTTTTGTTCCATATAAGCCTCTACCTTCTCATTTCCTTGCACTCCAAACGTCTGCAATTTTGTAAAGTACTTTTTCATGAGGGAAATTAACTCCTGTGCCTTATATTCCCGAACATGCCAGGGATTACGAGTTAGCGAACGTTTGATGTTAGGAGTTGTAATGATAAGCTTACCTTCTGGTTTTAACACCCGGTGTAATTCCTTTACAAACAGGTTATCATCCTCAATGTGTTCTATTACCTGAAAAGCTACTACTGTGTCATAACTTTCGGTAGGTATCTTTTGTAGTGGAGGAACATTCTGGCCAATAAATAAAGCATTGGGATAGGTTTGACGCAATTGTTCTATCAACTGTTCATTTTTATCTATACCGGTATATTTATCACAAGCCTCAGATAAAATAGCAATTCCTCTGCCCACACCACAACCTACCTCCAGCAACTGACCTTTGGTAATATTTGTTGCTTCATAATATGCAAACAACAAACGTTGATGTATCGGGTTATCCGATATAATTTCGTGTGAGGTTATCTCTGTTGTACTAAAAGACATTCGTTTTTGTTTTTTATAATTTGCAGTGTATAACTACCTGATAAAAGTCTTCTCTTCAAAAAACAACTGCCAGATATAAATCTAGAACTTCACGCCTGCCCTTTTTAATTGGCCTTTGATAAAGTTTTTAAGTGTTTCTTTTGTATTAGTTCCTACTTTCTTTAATGTACTATCTCCCGGCTTAGGCTTAAAGATTGTATCATGGTATTTATTCAGTATAGTAGGATCTGTGATAGGAGTATAGAAATAAGTATAGAATGATTTTCTTGTTTCTCCTAGAGGCAATGTAATTTTTGAATATCCATGATAAGAGATCTCACTGGTTTCAAAAATCAACACCCGGTTCAGTATAGGCATTACAACCTTTTCCATCTTGGTCATATCTGCATTCCACATTTCCATTCCTCCACCATATTCCTCTTTCCAGTTCTTATTCAGGTATACCAGAAAATTCAAACGGCGATAGACATTCTTTACATGGTGTATGTTAAAGTCAACATGTATATCCAGAAAGCTTCCATCGCTACCCTGATGCAAACCGGTTCCTAAACTATCGTCTGTCACAAATACACCTTTGATTCCTGTGACCTTCTCCATCCATTGAGCAAACTCAGGGGACATAATTTCGTTGCGAACCTGAGTAAAGATGGGATCAAAGTCAGAAAAGTTAGATCCTTCAGACTTATTTTCATTCATTCCTTTCCAGTGCTTTGTTAACTTCTCTACTGAAGGAAAATTTTCATATAGCTTATCAGCTACTTCCTGACGAAAGAAATTATCAAGAACCAGATGTTTATATGGCTTACTAGTCTGAAATTCAGCAGCTAACTTTTCTACTTTAGCTGCATCTGTATAAATTGGATTAATCAGTTCCATAAGTGAAAATAGGCCTGTCAATAAATGGTTAATTGAACTAACTATAGTAGAAATGTAAGAACGATGGTGTCACAAAAATAAACTAATGGGTAATTTCGTTTTTAACAAGGTATTATTTTTGCGAATGTTTATCAATGTGTTTGTGAAAACTCATTACTTTTAGAATATACTTTTACAAAAGTAATCATTTTTATACAACACTGAGATTTTCAGTTTGAAAAGATACTATTTTGATTGCAGCCTGTTCTGTCTATAAATTACATATACAATGAAACTCTATTATTTTTTTCTTGGCGCAGCATTATTCGTAGCTGGTTGTTCACGACCTCCTGCATCCAAGCCTGTCAGCAATCCTAATAAACCCATTGTAACAGAAGAAATTTCACTTATACCCAAAACCAAAACACTGGTTCAGGATACTGCTGTCAGGGTATTTGTTGAAGCCCAAATACTGGGTAACTATCAGACTATGACACCTCAACGCTTTGTCAGCGATTTTATTTTCAATTATGCTATTCTACCCGATTATAGTAGTCGGGACATATTACAGCGCAAAAATGTTCGTCTGACAGTCGATGATCTTACCAAGTTAGAAGACAACCGTTTTTTGTTTTCATTTACAGTTCCCAAGTTGCAAGTACCTACAGCACTTCTTCTCCTGGAAATCAATAATCTGACAGCATCCAAAAAGGTGCTACACGATGTTCCGCTAAAATTTACTTCCACCCGCTTGAGTGATACCTATGGCATATTCGATCAATATGGTGAATACCCTATGATTCGCAACTTTGCTACACAAACAGATACACTTCAGATTGCAGATCTGAACCATACCAAACGCTCAATGGTAGTAACGCATTATAGTCATGATTTTGAACCTGCACCTTCTCCTATGGGTAGTGCAGCTAAAAACGTTCCCAAAACTTTAGCACCTGATAGTTTATTTACTGTCTCTACCGATCAATCCTTTACTCTCTCAAAACCTGGCTTATACTTCTTTCAGGAAGATACCAGCCAAAATTCAGGAGTTAGTATCTGGATAGGTGACAAGCGTTATCCAAGATACACCCATCCCCAGGATTTGGTAGAACCACTTATTTATATCAGTACGAAGAACGAACTGAAAGAATTGCAAACAACAACTATACCTAAGAAGACACTTGATACTTATTGGTTACGTCTGACAAGTAATAGTGAAACGCGTGCCAAGCGAAGTATTAGAGCTTACTATCGTCGTGTAGCAACAGCAAATAGATTATTCTCCAGTTACAAGGAAGGCTGGAAAACAGATATGGGTATGATATACATTGTGTTAGGGCAACCAGACCAGGTGACCCGTCTAAAAGACAAAGAAGTATGGACGTATACTCAGAATGCCAATTTTTCAGAAATAAACTTTACATTCATGCGCCGTCCAAATGCATTTACAGAAGAGGCATATGAACTAGTACGTTATGTAGAATATGAACCTATCTGGTATCCAGTTGTTGAAGAATGGAGAAAAGGTGTTGTAGAATAAGAGGATGTCAGATATAAAAGTAAAAAGGGTGGGTATCTGATACCCACCCTTTTTACTTTTATGTACTATCATTATTAAAGTCGGCTTAACACCTCAATACGATGAGAATCTAGCTTTAAGAAGATCCAGAGTAAAATTGTAAAAGACCACAAGGATGATCCACCATAGCTAAAGAAAGGAAGTGGAATCCCAATTACGGGAAGCAATCCAATTGCCATTCCAAGATTTACCGCAAAGTGAACGAATAGAATACAGGCAACAGAATATCCATATACCCGCGAAAAGCGATCCCGTTGACGTTCTGCCAGAGAAACAATACGGCAAAGAAGACCTATAATGAGGATAAATACGATTAATCCACCAATCCATCCGTGTTCTTCACCAATAGTAGCAAAAATAAAGTCTGTACTTTGTGCGGGTACAAAGTCAAACTTGGTCTGTGTACCATTCAGAAATCCTTTTCCCCAGAAGCCTCCCGAACCAATAGCAATCTTAGACTGAAGTACCTGCCAGCCAATTTTTTTCTGATCAACGGTCTCAGGTTTTAATAAAACCATGATTCTATCTCGCTGGTGAGCTTGCAATACATTAAACATAAAGAAACCAACCAACTCAATCATTGCACTTACAAAAGCTCCCCCTCCAATAGACATGAGTATGTTTCGGGGGCTCTTCCAACGCAGATTAAGAATTACCAGCCCTATAATAACCCAGACTGCAATGTGAAGATATAGGTGTTCTATTATCAATGATAAGATAACAATGACTGCAGCAATAATAGGAAGTATTAATACCCATGGAGTAAGGCCTTCTCTATACAGAACCAGGATAAAGGCCCCAAAGACCAGAGCAGATCCTGTATCATTCTGTTTTAATATTAATAAAGCCGGAATGCCGATGATAGCGCCACAAACAAGTTGAGTTCGGGTATCATCAAATTTTATTTCGTTATCACCCAGATATTTTGCCAGCGTAAGTGCTGTAACAAATTTGGCAAACTCTGAGGGTTGTATCCGAACACTTCCTATTTCGAACCAGGCTTTTGCGCCATGCACATCTCTGGCAAGAAATATTACGCCAATCAATGCAACAGCAATTAGCCCATAAAAAATGTAAGCAAAAGCTTCAAAGAACTTGAAGTCCACAATCATAATTAATAGAATCAGAATCAGTGATGATCCTATCCAAAATAATTGTTTACCCGAATTAATACTAAAGTCAAAAATACTTTGGTGAAGTTCCGGATCATATACAGCAGCAAAAATATTAAACCAGCCTGCAAATACACAGGCAGTGTACAAGCCAACAGTGAGCCAGTCTAACTTTCCTGTTGAGATTTCCTGTCCAGGCCTGGGCTGAGCATAAAGCATAATTTCTTTTGAAAATAAAGTGTTGATGAAATGATCAGTTTTTCTCTGTAGGTGATTGGGTTCGATTGCTTACAATAATAGGTTTGGTTTGTTTGCTGGTATCTGGTTTAGGAAAACCAGGAAGCGCAGGTTTAGGCTTAGAGCCTGTACTATCCTTTTTAAGAGCTTTAGGATCAACTTTAGGCTTAGGCATATAATTACGTAACTTGAAATCTTTTTCCAGTAAAGTTCTGTCTACATGGCCTTTTAAATATTTCTCCACAATCAAACTAGCAATAGGTGCTGCTGCAAATCCACCAAAACCTGCATTCTCAACATATACAGCCAATGCAATTTTAGGATTGTCTTTTGGTGCAAAGGCAACAAATACAGAGTGATCCTTCTCGCCTTTTTTATTTTGTGAGGTTCCAGTTTTTCCACACATAACAATATCCGGAATACGTGCCTTTGACCAAACCGTTCCTCGTTTTACGGCATCTTCCATACCATCAACTACAGTCTGAAAATGCTCCGGTTTGATACTTGTATGGTGTTTTTCCTGATATTGAGGAAGAGGGTTTCCATTTTTACCTATACGTTTGATCAAATGTGGTGTATAATAATAACCACGATTAGCCATAATTGCAGCAAGGTTAGCCATTTGAATAGGAACCACATTTAGTTCTCCTTCTCCAATACTTACTGAATAAAAGTTTGAGAACTGCCAGCGAGATTTTCCATAGGAACGGTTGTAGATAGCTGTATCTGGAATAAACCCTCGTTTTACGTTAGGCATATCTACATCCAGCCTTGTTCCAAATCCAAACGTTTTTACATGTTTGTTCCACTCCATTAGGCCAATCGGAGCATCTCTCCAGTTATTACCACTACTTTGTGCATAAATAATACGTCGGTAAACATTGTAAAAATAGGGGTTACAGGACCACTCGATCGCATTGTGCAAGTCATTATGTCCACTTGGATGGCTGTGACATTTCATGGGTACTTTGATACATGCAAACTGAGATTGAGGATCAATTACTCCTTCTTCCAAAGCAACCAGTGATTGTACCAGCTTAAAGATAGATCCAGGCCTATATACAGCCTGTATAGGCCTGTTATACATTGGCAAGTAGGGATTCTTTTGTAACTCACTGAAGTTCTTTCCAAACAAACGTCCTACCAGTAAATTCGGATCGTAACTAGGAGCTGATACCATAGTAAGTATTTCGCCGGTAGAAGGTTCAATCGCAACAATACTACCAATCTTATTAGTCATTAAACTATCTGCATATCGCTGGAGATCTAAATCAATAGAGGAAATCAGGTTTTCACCAGCAACAGCAGAGGTATCAAAAGTTCCTTCTTTAAAAGCACCTTTCTCAACACCATTTACATTGACCATGACATAACGTACACCTCGCTGTCCACGTAATTGTTCTTCATAATACGACTCTACACCTGAAATACCGATGTAGTCACCTTGCCTGTAGTAATTCTGATTTTCGAGGCGTTTCTCACTAATCTCTCCTATATAGCCAAGTGCATTGGCGAGTGTAGGTTGAGGATACTTCCGGACAGCACGCGAAGTATAAAAGAATCCCGGATAATTGATTAAACGATCCTGAATATGAGCAAACTCATTCACAGATAGCTGTTTCAAAAAGACAGTAGGTCGCCCTCTAGCATATTTAGATCGTGTTGCAATAGTCATTACCGAATCAAAATACTGCCGTGTAACTCCCATTGTGTTACAAAAACTTAGCGTGTCATCGATTTTGGCTTTTTTAGGAATGACAGAGATATCATATACCGATTCATTGATTACAATCAGTTTGCCGTTTCTATCCAGAATCTGACCTCTATGTGGATAGACAATTACTCTCCGAATGGCATTGTCATCGGCTTGTGATTTGTAATTATCATCAACAACCTGTAAATAAAAAAGTCGTACTAAATAAACAATACCAACAAGTATAAAAATACCTTGTATTACAAATCTTCTGGAATCTTTCATGAATGTAATTTACTACATCGCTCAGTTTGAGGAACTATTATAAAAACGAATCCAGGCCTACAGAAGTGCCAGACTCTGAATTTATATTTTTAAGGACGCCAAATTTAGGATTCTTGTAAGGGCTTAACTGCAAAATTAGAAAATTACAACGTAGTAGTAACACAATTTGTTGCACAAATGATAAATTTCTGCTCAAATTATTTGAAAAGTTTTATTTATCAGCCATTTGTTTAGTATGAATCTCCTTTTGTCTCTCAGAATAGGTGCTCTTATCCCCCAATATTATCAGAATAGTACTCTGGATCTCATAAGAAAGGAGGCGAAAGATTTAATCATATATGATTGTGATAATCACTCTGACAGTATCATAATTAGCTATGCCGCAGATTTACTTGAGAAGTCTGCCAAAGCTGCCATCATCATCGAGATGGAACAGGAGCAGGAGGTAGCTTTCCCTTTGGGGCAATTGCGTTTATTATTTACTAAGCTTATACAACATACAACAAAGATACTAGTATTTACTGTGGGTACTCATCCTGCTGCAAACCACATTCTTCAGGCATTACCTGCTACTATTCAATTTCATAATCTGGACAATCCAAAACAGGTTAAACAAATTCTGTCTTTCCTGGATAGAATCAATGAACAGTAAGTTTCCTAAAGCTTTATCAGATCTTTATTGAGTGATATGTCTGCTTTCCTGATTAGCTATAAGATCAGACTGTTTAGCATCTTTTGACTTGTATACTGAAGCTTCATATTTTGGAGGTGCATATAAAAATCCGAAGGCTTCTGCCCCTTCTTTTGTCGTACATTTATGGTGAATCTTGTGTGCCCGGATCATTCGACGAAGGTATTTATTCTCAGGACGTAATCCGTGTTTGATACGTTGATGAACCAATACATCATGAAACAATACATAAAAAATACCATACGCTGTAATTCCTATACCTATCCACAGTAAAAATCTCAACTCAGCAAACTCAATACCTGCCATTATGCTAGCAGCTGCTGGTACACTAAACACCAATCCAAACAAGTCATTTTTTTCGAATGTTCCTGCGTAAGGGGTATGGTGTGATTTATGCCAGTTCCACAAGAGTCCATGCATAATATACTTATGAGTAGCCCATGCTACACCTTCCATCAGAAAAAAAGTGGAGATGGCAATCAGAATATTTATCCAAAGGGGAAACATATATAACAGATTTTGTAGGGTTTGTAATCGTTAAGGTTAATGCGAGGATTTCAGATGTTTCTCTGCTCTAAGTAGGGATACAAAATTAAAAACATTGATCCCATATATACAAGACCTCGTAGTGTATTTTATTGAATAACAATTAATTATAGTTTGCAGATTGCGTTTCTGACTTCTTCCATCAACCACATAGGTGTAGAGGTAGCACCACAAATGCCCACCGTTTCATTCGTGGCAAACCAGTCAGGGGTAATGTCTGTCACCTTAGATACAAAGAAAGTATTGGGATTGGTTTCTTTGCAAACATTGAAGAGTACTTTTCCATTTGAAGATTTAGAACCAGAAACAAAAATAATCTTGTCAAAGCGCTTCGCAAAGAGACGTAATTCTTTATCACGATTCGACACTTGACGGCATATAGTGTCATTGGATTCCACTTCAATGCCTTCTTCTTTTAGTTTCTTTGTTATATCATAAAACTTATCTGTGCTTTTAGTAGTCTGACTGTATAAGGTGATACGTCTGGGCATATCCTTTGGATTTAATTCAGATAAATCCTGAAACACAACTGCCTCATTGTTGGTTTGCCCAAGTAGCCCTACAACTTCTGCGTGTCCATGCTTTCCATAAATAAATATGCTATCATCTCTATCATAGGAATTTTTGATACGATTTTGCAGCTTTAACACTACTGGACAAGACGCGTCAATTAATTCAATATTATTTTTTAGTGCAAGTTCATAGGTAGAAGGAGGTTCTCCATGTGCCCTGATCAAGACTTTTTCATTTTGCAAATCAGCTAGCTGATCATGATTAATGATTCTCAGACCTTTATTCTCCAGACGATTAACTTCCTCATCGTTGTGCACAATATCTCCCAGACAATACAGATACCCCTGTTCGTCAAGAATGTCTTCTGCCATCTCAATTGCATAAACAACACCAAAACAAAAGCCCGAATTTGTATCTATGGTCACCTGAAGGTTCAGCATAAAGAAAAGTTTCAGTTCAAACAAATACCTGTAAATTTGTCATTTAAACAGATAAACTAATTTTAGCGGAATGTGTTTGAAACAAAGTGAGGTTTTTTTACAATCTGTTGTTAAATAAAGATGAGTACATGTTGTATACTATATGTGCTCTGGAGTTACTTATTCTGAGTATAAATTAACAGGCACTGCCTTTAAACTTTTAATGAATATACTAACAGTCAAAGATTTAAACAAAACTTATTCTGGACAATTTGATCCAGCTATTAAAAATATAACACTAGCGGTAAAGAAAGGAGAAATATTTGGGTTGGTGGGAGAGAGTGGAAGTGGTAAAACTACTCTATTACGAATCATTGCCGGACTGGAAGATGCAGATAGTGGTAGTGTTCGTTTATTAAAAGAAGCTATAACAGGGCCTTCACGAAATCTTGTACCTGGACATACACATATACGGTTGGTACATCAAAACTTCAATTTACAACCCAATATATCCATTCGTCACAATATTTTGTATTCTCTCAAAGGCTATGATCTGCAATACCAACTAGATAGGCTGGATAAAATGATAGATCTATGTGATTTATCCGCATTACAACACAAATTACCTCGTCAATTATCCGGAGGAGAAATGCAAAGGGTGGCCTTAGCTCGTGCACTGGCAGATGAGCCTATGTTGTTGCTACTGGATGAACCATTCAGTAATGTTGATATTCTTCGCCGACAGGAGTTGAAACAAGAGGTGAGTGATATTATTCGGAAAAGTGGTACTACTGCCATATTTGTCACCCACGATACAACAGAGGCATTAACACTTTCTGATACAATTGGTGTGATGCGGGATGGCTCTCTTATTCAGATTGGAACACCACATCATATTTATAATCAGCCTGCAACACCCTATGTAGCCAGCTTCTTTGGTAATGCCAATATTATATCTATAAGTAAGCTGCAACCCTATCTAAGAATAAAACAACACGCTTCTCTATTTAACAAGCAGGATGTGGTATGTATAAGAGCAGAATCCATACAAATCTGTCAGGAGACAGAAGCAGACCTGACAGGAAAACTTAAGAAAGTTTATTACCTGGGGATGTATGAGTTATGGGATGTACAAATAGCCAGAAATATATCACTCCACCTTCTTCATTTCCAGAAGACACCTCCACCGGAAAAATTATTTCTGAAGATTGTATGGGAACAGGTACATGCTTTCAACTAATTGTTTATAAGTCTATTATAATCGGATCGTTCACAGGCTTATAGTTCAGGTTCATGATACTGGCATTGATAAAATGCATGTTGTCTACTTCTATCTGACCATAGGCCTCATGGATGTGTCCAAACAAATGAAGTTTTGGCTTTATCTTCCATACAGCTTCCAATAAGTCATCACAACCAACAGTATCTCCCCGGTCTGTCTTATCTAAAATACCCCGAGGAGGTCCATGTGTTACAAGTATATCTGTATTAATGGGTATCCTATCCCAATATCTCCGTATATCAGCACCACGCTGACGGTTAAATGCCCAATCAAAGAACCAAGGGGTAATAGGTGATCCCCATATAGTAAGACCTTCTATCTTAACTTCTGTGTTACGTAAATAGACTGCATGCGTAAGTAGTGCCTCTGCTTGTTTAGCGTTTCGCTCAAATAAAAAATCATGGTTTCCTGCAACAATCACTTTATGACGGTGTGGCAATGTAGAAAGCCAGTCATTAAAGTCAATAATTTCAGGTTCCTTTCCCCTTTTGGAAATATCTCCTGCGTGAATAAGCAAGTCCCCATCCGGAATTGCTATTTCACTATGAGCACCATGTGTATCAGAAATGCAAACAATACGCATAGACACCGATAAGTTTATTAAAACGTTTTATACTTTTTTATAGTAACTATTCCTACCTACTTCTTTTGCCATGGCCATCTGAATTCTTTTTTATCTTTCCCTTTATTTTTCTTCTTCCATTTGAACGTATTATCAATAGGGAAGAAATATCTCAACGATACATAGAACTGATTGTATTCTTTAAATTCTTCATCTCCATTGAAGAAAGCATTATATCCTGTAGTCAAATGAAATCCTAACAGCCTGAAACCAACAACAGGTGCAACCCCCAATTTCCCTTGTTTAAAGTTAGTAGCATAGACCAGGTTTGCTCCATATGTCAAAGCTATTCTTCCCGCTTTGTACCATACACCCACTTTATATTCAGCTGTATTATCCCAGAAATTATATCCGAAGGAACCGCCCACTGAAAACATACGTGGTTTAAACAGACTGATAGTTCTCCAGTGATGCTCAAACCCCATTTCTAAAAAGTTATACGCACCACGCTGAAACCCTAATTGAGCACCATAATTCCGTTGACGCAGTTTACCCAGCAACGAATTACCATCTTTTGGACTGAAAGTAGAATATGAATAGTTGTAAGCTGACAGTAGCTGACTAGTATCTATTGATGAACCAGAAAATGTGTCTGTATAAGCAAGAGAATAATGTGCCGGATGGTCAGATAAAGAAGTGTATTGAGCCTGGACATAAAGAACAGGCAGAAAGAAAAACGCCAATAATAACCGCATGCAGGATGAGTGAGTTTTATAAATTTAGACCCGATTGATGGTTGTAACAGGTTAGGGTAGTTCAATACAAATTGGTAGAAAAGTATGTAATTGTGTAAACGTATCACATAGAATAAGATCCTCTGCGGTTGGGAAGTGAGATTTTATTGAAGTAAACGCCCATTTTCAAAATGTAGTATATTTCCAAATGATTCGTATTCATATATCTGATTGGAACATAAAATGACTAAGCGGTTCTGTACCGTTTCTGAAATTAATTTCTGATACCAGGCAATTCCTGTTGTATCAAGGTTAGAAGTAGGTTCATCCAATAAAAGAATGGGTGTATCAGAATAACAAGCTAATCCTAACTTTAGCCGTGTTTTCATTCCAGACGAAAAATTGCTGATAAACTTATCTTTTGATCTCTGCAATCCAATTCTTTCTATAAAAGAATTTACATTCAGATTATCCCTTAATTGCTTAAATCTCAAATGAAATTCTATTACTTCAGTTAATGTCAATTCTTCAATCAATTCCAGGTATGGCGATGCTACGGAAATGTGCCGGAAAATGTTGTCTTCAGAAACAATTTTTGTTTGTAAGGAATAAGAGATCTTTCCTTCTGTAAGTGGCAAATTCCCTGCCAGTATCTGGAGAAAGGTTGATTTTCCACTTCCATTCGGTCCGGTAATTACATAGACATTACCGGACTCAAGCGTAAGATTTATATTTCGGAATATCCAGTCCCGATTAAATTTTCTTCCTACATTATCAAGCGTAATACGCATTGCAACAGTTAAAGAGTTAAAAATAAAGATAGACAGGTAATTTTATTGCTGCATCTGGCCATTGCGCACAAAATTACGAATATGATCAATAACAATTTCCATAAGACGTTCCCGAGTTTCTACTGCAGCCCAGGCAATATGAGGAGTTAGAATTAACTTATGTTTCTTTTGAACAGATAATAAAGCATTTTGAATAGTCATAGGCTCTTGTTCAAACACATCCAGTCCAGCACCTGCAATCTGGTCTTCATCTATAGCCTTTGCCAAATCTGTCTCATTAATTATGCCACCCCTACCAAGGTTAAGAAGAATGGCAGTAGACTTCATTTGACGTAATGTCTCGGCATTAATCAAGTTTCGTGTTTGCTCTGTTAATGGAGAATGCACAGAAATTACGTCTGATAATTGTAAAAGATCCTCCCAGCTGACATGTTTATATTTCTCGGGACGTTGCTTACCTGATATGGAATGGTATACTACCTCCATACCAAATGCTTCTGCAATTTGTGCAACCCCTCTCCCAATATCTCCTAATCCAATAATACCTAAACGTTTTCCTTTCAATAATCTAAATTCCCGCTCCAGATGTGTAAAAGTGCGACTTTGTGTATAGCCTCCTGACTTTACATACTGATCATAGTAGAGAATCTGTTCCTGCAACGCCAGCAATAATGTAAATGTATGTTGTGCAACACTGTCAACCGCATATCCGACAGCATTCTTAACAAGTATACCTCGTTGCTGAGCAAATGTAACATCTACATTATTTATACCTGTAGCCGTTACACAAATAAGCTTTAAGTGAGTCGATTTTTCAAGTACAGCACGATCTAATACCACTTTGTTTGTAAGAACAATATCCGCATCATGTATTCTCGATAGCGTTTGGTCAGGAGTAGTTACAGGATAAATTATAAGATCACCTAATTCCTTCAGGGAAGACAGCAAAGGAACTTCTCCAAATGTTTCTGCGTCTAAAAAGATAATCTTCATAGTGTATATATTCTTGTTTGGCGCAAAATACTACCTTTTCGGATTATATAGTGTAGTGACTAGAAGGAAAAGCAGAAAACCTTTAGATAGGGAAAGGTTACATTTTAGTCAGTAAGGTTAATTTAGTAGAGACAATTATAGATAAAATAAGTAAGTAGTTTTGCTTACTGAAAAATATGCAATACATGCTTTGTTAGATGCAAAATCTACGCAGTTATAAAAGTTTTTACCAGATATTTATTTGTAATTAAGACCTAATCCATTAAATTGCTAATTATATCCAAACTTAAAAGCCAATCTACCTGTTAGTTTAGAAAAACTGATCGCTTGTTTAATCAAAACCGCATATTAGTAATCCAGTAATATACAATGTCAAAACAAAAACTAACGTTCAATCCTCTGTCAGCTTGGATCAATAAGGATGAGAAGAAGCCTTTGATCATTTCAGGTCCATGTAGTGCTGAGACTGAAGAGCAATTGGTAAATACCGGTTTGGCTCTTAAAAAACTTAATGTAAGTGCTATTCGTGCGGGTATTTGGAAGCCTCGTACCAAACCTGGTACTTTTGAAGGCAATGGAGCAGCAGCTTTACCTTGGATCAAATCTGTAAAAGAAGCTACAGGACTACCGTTTGCTACTGAAGTTGCCACTCCTCAACATATTGAAGAAGCGCTTAAGTATGGTGCAGACATTCTATGGATTGGAGCCCGTTCTACTGTAAATCCTTTTACAGTTCAGGATATGGCAGACGCATTGAAAGGTGTAGATATCCCGGTTTTGATCAAAAACCCAATTAACCCTGAGCTTGCTCTTTGGATTGGTGCTATTGAACGTATCTATAATGCTGGTATTCGTAATATTGCAGCTATTCACCGTGGATTCTCTACTCATCGGAAAACGAAATACCGGAATGAGCCACTTTGGGGGATTGCTATTGAATTAAAGACATTATTCCCAGATCTTCCAATTATCGGAGATCCAAGCCATATCACAGGAAAAAGAACTGCTATATACGAAGCATCTCAGAAAGCACTCGATCTGAACTATGATGGTTTGATGATCGAATCTCACCTGGATCCTGACAATGCATGGAGTGATGCGGCACAACAGGTGACTCCTGCTGCGTTGGAACAAATCCTGGCAGCATTGAAAACCCGTCAGACTACATCAGATGATGCTATGTTTATCAACCATCTGGAAGATATGCGTCATCAGATTGATGATGTTGATCGTGAACTACTGGAAATCCTGGCTCAACGTATGAACATCGTAGAGAAAGCCGGAGAGTACAAACGCGAGCACAATGTGACTGTATTTCAACAGGATCGTTGGTCTGAAATCTTCAAAACACGTCCTGAGTGGGCTGAGAAGATGAAAATCAATAAAGATTTTGTAGCAGAGATGTTTAAACTTATTCATACAGAATCTATCCGTCTCCAGACTGAAGTTTCTGAACGTGAGAAGATTAAAGCTTAATTTAATTGAACAAACGGAAAAAAACTCCATTCATTTTATGAGTGGAGTTTTTTTTATGTCTGTCAATTACCTTCTAATGATTATACAAAAGTTGTGACTGCATTTGTAGCTGCCGTTGATAAATCCACATCCATGCTATAGCTATAAGAGCATATATAATTAGTACAGATACAGGTAGAGGAGTTACTTTTCCTTCTGCATGGCCAATTTGCATACACAGTGCTAATATAGATAGTCCTAATCCTGCTCCCATAAAATATGCGGTGGTAGATATACTGGAACCTACTCCCTGTTTCTCATTGGGGATTTTCTGAATTGCCATAGCAGTCAAGCTTGGAAAGCAGATAGCCATACCACTTCCTGTAACACATGCGACAGATGCAAGAAGAACAAACAGGTTATAATCCAGCCAGAATACTGTCAGCAACAATGAAGCTCCTGTCAGCATCAGGGTCATACCAAGTATTCCAATCTGAACTATATTCATCTTTTTCAACAATACAGGTAGCAAAAACTTAGAAATCAGAGAAGATACTATACTGAATGGGACCAGTAATAAACCTGACTTAGCTGCACTGAAGTGCATATTTTGTTGAAGTATCAGAGATAGGAGGAATAGATAACCAGAAAAGAAAGCTCCTAATAGCAAACAAGTCCCATTACCTAAAATGGTAATTCGATGTTGAAATAAAGAGAATTCAATCAGTGGAGTAGTTTGACGCTTGCTTCTGTAGACAAACAACCAGAAACTTCCCGAAATTAGCAGAAGCATAATTCCTGTACTAATAAAATTGTCTTGTATGTCTGCAAGATCATGTACAACATAAGATAATGCAACAATTATTAATGTTAACAGGACCCCAGACAAGATATCAGGTTTATTTTTGTCATCAGTAACCTGATCGTTATCTATATATTGGTAGGCCATATATAGAGCTATGGCAATAACTGGTACATTAATGAAAAAAATCCACTGCCAGCCAAAATAGGTGGCAATTAACCCTCCCAGAGAAAGCCCGCATCCAGAACCTATAGCTGCAAATGAACTAAAGACGCCCAATGCTTTATTGCGTTCATGAGTCTCTGTAAATGTATTGGTAATGATTGACATAGCAGAAGGCATGGCCATAGCTGCAGCTAACCCCTGTAATGCTCTGAATCCCATTAACCAGAAAAATGAGGGAGCTAAACCAGCTCCTAATGAGGTAATCAGAAACAAAGTGCTCCCAGCCAGAAATATTCGTTTTCTCCCCATTACATCCGACAATGTCCCTCCCACAACCAGAAAACCGCCATAGAACAACAGATATATAGTTTGTAGCCATTGGATGGTTTCATTAGCTACCCCAAATTCTGTTTTAATCAATGGCATTGCCAGATTTAAGATGGCAATATCCAATGCTTCAAAGAATATGGCAGTTGAAGCTACAATAAGAATAATATTTTTTCTGTTAATCACAAGTATATACATTTGTTCTATGCAAAGTTACATAGTGCTTATATAAGTACTATTAGAAATAGTAAATACAGAACATTTGTATATTTATTATATTTTAAACAGAACAAGTATGCATGACAAGTACATATAATACTACCTCAGCAGAACATATATCCAGTCCGGCTTTGGTATTGGATTCTAAAGACTATGAAATTTTGCGCTTACTACAGGAAAACGCGAAAAGTACAGTAAGAGAAATAGCTGCTAAAGTACACCTGAGTACAACACCTGTGCATGATCGGATCAAGCGGATGGAAAACAGTGGAGTGATTAAGCAATATGCTGCTCTGGTTGATCGTCGTTTGGTACGTAAAGGGATTATGGTTATCTGTTATGTATCCTTAAAGGAGCATACTAAAAAAGTAGGGGGAAGATTTATTGAAGCTATTCTTCAAATGAGATCTGTCATTGAATGTTATACTATCTCAGGGGAATTTGACTTTATGCTTAAGATCATTGCAGAGAGTATGGATGACTATCATACCTTTTATATCAATGAACTCAGTGAAATCAAAGGTATCCGATACATGCAGAGTATTTTTGTGATGAATGTAATCAAGGATACTCATCAGATTATTTGAGAATGTATTAGGAAGTTGTATTCTGTAATAGCGAGGACAGTGAGTATCAGGATTCTGGTTATATCTCAAGATTATCAGAGTCCTGATACTTAAATAAAGTGATCAGATTTCTGATAGTGTGAAATTATAATCAGTAGCTTGATATTTTTCCAAAGTGACTGGAATTCCAGTCATTGGCAGAAGTGACCGGAACTCCAGTTAAACAAAATTTTGACCTAAACTCCAGTCATCTGTGAAAGTGAACAGAGTTTAGGTCAACGAAGAAAGTGACCATTATTCGAATATTTCTTGAAAGTGATCGGTATTCCAGTCAAACGCAAAAATGATTTGAATAATGGTCAAAAATACTTTTAACTAGAAATCCATTTGCTTTTGCTGACAGCGAGGCCATGAACAGATTTCTGATCATCATTTAGATTGTGCATAGTTCGTTGCACACTATTATATATATTGAGTTATTGTGCAATTGTGTTTCCTCGCAGAAACTCATCTATCTTCATTCGTTTTTTTCCTTCCATCTGCAATTCTTTTATTTCAATCCATCCATCTGTAGTCTTGAATCGCAGATACGTTTTATTATCAGAATAAACAGATCCAGGCTGTAAAGTTCCTCCATCTGTAGTATAGAGTTTCTCTGCCTGAAAAATTTTACATGTTTTACCATTTACTCTAGTCCAGGCGCCTGGATAGGGGGAAAGTCCCCTTACAAAGTTGTATACTTGCTCTACTGACTGTTCAAAATTGATTTCACATGTCTCTGTAAAAATCTTGGGTGCCATCTTTACTGGCTTAGACAAATCCTGAGTTATCTGAGGATAATTACCTGTATCTACAGCTGCAACAGTTTTAAGGACAAGCTTCGCCCCTTTATGCATCAAACGTTCGTAGACGGTTCCTACATTATCTGTTTCAGAGATAGGTTCATGTTCCTGAAAGATAATATTACCTGTATCTATCTCATGTTGCAGAAAAAAAGTTGAGGCACCCGTTTCTTTTTCCCCGTTAATGATAGCCCAGTTAATAGGTGCAGCTCCACGATAATCAGGTAATAAAGAAGCATGCAGATTAAAAGTCCCCTTGGGAGGCATATTCCAAACAACTTCCGGAAGCATTCGAAAAGCAACCACTACCTGCAAATCTGCTTTATAGCTTTTTAATTCTTCTAAAAACTCGGGATTTTTCAGTTTTTCAGGCTGTAGTACAGGAATACTATGTTTAAGAGCAGCCTCTTTTACGGGTGAAGCTACCAGCTTTAATCCTCTTCCTGCTGGTTTATCAGGAGCTGTAATTACTGCAACTACATTGTAATTATTCTCTACCAATATTTCCAGGCTAGGTACTGCAAATTCAGGCGTACCCATAAATATGATTCGCATAACAAAAAATGTTAGATATATAAATGACTTGTCCAACTCTTTATCAAAAGTAGTATCCTTCAACTGGCTTCCCAAACTTCTTTTATCAGGAATATACATTCCCTATATATAATACAAAATAAGAACTCTTCTTTTTGAATAAACCCAATAACAAATAATAACTTTCGAAGAAGTCACTTGTTCTATTCAACCGAAATTCGTATTTTAGCGTTTATCTTACAGACTTCCGCAAGAGTAGTTGGCTCTTGCGGTTTGTTTTTGTTTATACTAATGCAAGAGATAACGTCCCATTTGATTTCTCCGGACCAGTTTTACTCGTCCGGTTCAGGATTTGGTTAACAGGTTCTGCAAAGCTATTGGTATACGTTTTGTAGGACGGCTTGTAGTTACAGCCGTTTTTTTTATTGTCAGATATACATATACACAGATTCAATTAAAAATAAACAACTTAAACATATAAAAAGATGAGTAAGATCTCGTATTACACGCAAGAAGGATTAACCAGGCTTCGGGATGAATTGATAGAGCTACGAACTAAAGGCCGTGCGGATATTGCAAGACAGATTGCGGAAGCCCGTGATAAAGGTGATCTAAGTGAAAATGCAGAATATGATGCAGCAAAAGATGCACAAGGATTATTGGAATTGAAAATCTCAAAGTTAGAAGATCTTGTAGCGAATGCACGTCTGATTGATGAGTCTTCTATTGATACATCTCAAGTATCTATCTTGTCAAAAGTAAAGATCAAAAATAAGAAAAACGGAACGACTGTAACCTATACATTAGTATCAGAAGAAGAAGCAGATCTTAAAACTGGAAAAATTTCAGTGCAGTCTCCTATTGGGAAAGGATTGTTAGGAAAGAAAGTAGGGGAAGTTGCCTCTATTACTGTCCCTGCCGGACAAATGGAATTTGAAGTAGTTGATATTACCCGCTAAGAACTTTTCGTTTACTGATTATTAGTATAATTCAGATATGTGTTCAAAAAGATACTATTTTTGGACAACTCATTTATCCTGATAATCAGTAAACATACTTTAGCATGCCTACCATATTCTCCCGAATCATTGCTGGTGAAATCCCTTGTCACAAAATAGCAGAAAACGAACATTGTTTTGCTTTTTTAGATATTAGTCCTGTAGCTGAGGGGCATGTACTGGTAGTACCGAAGCAGGAGACAGACTATCTTTTCGATCTGGACAATACAATCTATACAGAATTAATGATATTCTGTAAAAACCTGGCACCTGCTATTCAACAAGCAATCCCTTGTCTACGCATTGGTGTCACTGTTATAGGCCTTGAAGTTCCTCATGCTCATGTACATCTGATTCCTTTAAATTCTATGCATGACATGGATTTTAGTAAGCCTAAATTGCAAATGAGTCAGGATGCATTGGCAGAGACTGCCAAACGGATACGTAGTTTTGTAAAATAGACAAAATATTCGGTAGATTACCTTAAAATAACGAACCATAGAACCCACTCCCACGTATGAGTCCTCTGTGGCTATTGCTGCAATACCTATACTTCATCTTCTGAGTCAGACTAAAAGACATCTACTTCCATGAAAGAAAGTTTTCTTGGGCTCCGAACCACCATCTATAAAGTCAATGATATTATCAAAGCAAAAGAATGGTACTCACAGGTTTTAGGAATTTCTCCTTATTTTGATGAATCCTATTATGTTGGTTTTAATATTGGTGGCTACGAATTAGGACTACAGCCAGAAGAACAATCTTCTCCTTTTAAATCGGATAATGTTGTTACCTATTGGGGTGTCTCTGATATTGAGTTGTCTTTTTATAAACTTATTGCTGCAGGAGCAGTAGTACATGAACAGCCAGAAGAAGTTGGAGAGGGAATAAAAACTGCCTCTGTGAAGGATTTGTGGGGAAATGTTGTTGGAATTATTGAGAATCCTCACTTTGCCTTACAGCCACATACTATCTGATAGTACAAAATCAGCATAAAAATAGAGACTCCCGAAAGTTAGGAACTTTCGGGAGTCTGATCACAAAACTCCTCTTCACTTCAATCTAATGAAGTTGATTTTGTATACATGACCCATAAAACAGATAGATGGTTGCATGTCGTATAAAATATTTTTTGATTTTATTTTCAGGAATTATCATTGGTATCCGATTGTGCGTTTTAGACAGGCCTTATCCTGCATATTTGATAAGTAAGAAGTAGCCCCTTAACATAAATTACTATCTTGCGATAAAAACGCATTCTATGTTAAAAGTTGAAGCATTTCAAGTTGCTGAACAAATCAACATTAAATCATTTCGTTCCGAGTTTACAGGCGAACCCTACTTGGCAACCAACTATGAAGTGTTTTATGTTCTGGAGCATAGTAAATACTTATATGTTCTCAACTATGGAGTAGTTGTGTTTGTCGATCACTCAGAAGTCGAAAAAAGCGATTTAATACGATTTTTAAAAAATTTTTGTGAACGTCCCGTTCGTGAGGATTTTAAGGAAGATTTGCTGGTAGAAGTAAATCCACAAAAAAAGCTCACATTTAATTATACATCTCTCATCGTTCCTGAAATAAATGAACATGCAGTGCGAGTTATTATGTTAAATACAGCTCAATCTGTTGCGCTGGAAACATATGAATCGTTAGGGGATGATATTCTGGAAGGAACCAAAAGATTTGCAGAAGAACTGGAAAAAGCGGGTAAGGTAAAAATTTCTCCCAAGAACTTGTTGCGTTTCATTGGACGTACTATCAACGTAAAGAATAGTATTATAGACAATCTATATGTATTCAACTCACCAGATGTAGTTTGGGAAAGTGAATATTTATCCAAGTTGGATCATGGATTACGGGAAATGTTTGATATCAATACCCGATTCAGAGCGTTGGATTATGAGCTGAGAGTAGTTCAGGACAACCTTGAGTTATTCACAGATTTGCTACAAAACAGAGAAAGTACCCGATTGGAATGGATTGTAATCGGCTTGATCTTTGTGGAGGTGCTGAACCTTATTTTTGGTAAGATATTTGGGAGTGGACATTAATAATGAATCTGAAAAAGAGGATAACGCATCAATCTTCTCCAGATTCATTATTTGTTTATATACTTAAATGATCCAGTCTAAGGGCTCTTTTTCCAGACGCACACAATCTGCAAGTGTTGTACTATCCAGAATTTCAGCAGTTGCATCACGTACCTTACGCATAGTAATCCGAATAGAACAAGTCTCCACATCATTACATTCATCACAAGGCTGGTATCCATTTTGTCGTGCACAGGGAACCCACGCAAGTGGTCCATCTATGATACGTACTACCTGGCCCATTGTAATCTGATCCGGACTTTTCAATAATCCATATCCTCCCGTCTTTCCTCTACGACTAAATAAAATACCATGGTTCTTTAGATCTAATAGAATTGCTTCCAGAAATTTTTTAGGAATTCGTTCTTGCTCAGCAATCTCAGCAATCAAGGTTGCATCATTTCCAAAGTCACGTGCAAGAACAAAAAGCGCCTTAAGGGCGTATTTAGCTTTCTTTGATAACATGTCTATGTATATTTTTACAAATATATTAAAAGTCTACAAAACGAGTATAGATTATCTACAAATAGTTATTTTATAATAACGGATAATCTATTCGTTTCTTACATGTGTCCAAAAGTCAACTTAGTGTGTGTTTTTGGGGCTGGTATACTGTTTTCTATAAAAATATTTACATAGTAATGAACTAACTATCAGTATTTTGCAGTTTAGATTTTCAATTTACATACACACACATTTACTTTCTGACGGAAACTATTAAATTTGCACCCCTGCAACAAATTACACACACATGCTGTTGGACTTTGAGAAACCCATAGCAGAACTTGAAGCAAAGTTAGCTGATATGAAGCAGCTCGCAGAAGGTTCTGATCCTGAGATGCAATCAGCCGTTAAGACGCTGGAACAAAACATCTTGAAATTAAAAAGAGAAACCTATCAAAATCTGACGCGCTGGCAACGGGTACAGCTTTCTCGTCACCCTGATCGGCCTTATACCCTTGATTATATTTATTCTGTTACTGATCAGTTCATAGAATTACATGGAGATCGTACCGTTTCGGATGATCCGGCAATGGTGGGCGGATTTGGTACCATAGAAGGGCAGACAGTAATGTTCATTGGTCAGCAGAAGGGGCGTAATACGAAGCAACGCCAACAACGTAATTTCGGTATGGCCAACCCGGAAGGCTATCGGAAGGCATTGCGTCTGATGAAAATGGCAGAAAAGTTTGGCAAACCGATCATTACTTTTATAGATACTCCAGGTGCATTTCCAGGTATTGAGGCAGAAGAAAGAGGGCAGGGTGAAGCTATTGCCCGTAATCTTCGCGAAATGTTTATGCTGAAAGTACCTGTAATCTGTATTATCATTGGAGAAGGTGCTTCAGGAGGAGCCTTGGGAATTGGTATAGGTGACCGGGTACTAATGCTGGAAAATACATGGTATTCTGTTATCTCTCCAGAATCCTGTTCGTCAATTCTTTGGCGTAGCTGGAATTACAAAGAGCAAGCAGCGGAAGCCCTGAAGTTAACTGCTGAAGATATGAAGCAATTTGGTCTTGTAGATGGCATTATTCCAGAACCTCTCGGTGGTGCGCATACAGATACTACAGGTATGGCACAAACAATTAAACAAGTAATTACAGATACACTGAAAGAGCTTGGAGCACTAAGCCCTCAGCAAAGAATTAATCAACGCATTGAAAAATTTGGTTCAATGGGTGTATTCAAAGATTAAGAGAAGTTCATTTACTGAAAATATCTCCATTGGAAAGTCGTTAATAGAGAATGGTAGGTTATATGTGAAAAACTAATAACTTGCTTGTAACTCTTTAACGACTTTTTCTTTTATGCAGGTTCATGTGATTGATACTGGCTTCTTTAAACTGGATGGAGGAGCAATGTATGGGGTTGTACCCAAAAGTATCTGGCAAAAACTTAATCCTTCTGATGAAAATAATTTGTGTAGTTGGGCAATGCGGTGTTTGTTAATTGAAGATGGCAATCGTCTGATCCTGATTGATACGGGTTTGGGTAATAAACAGGATGCAAAATTTTTCAGCTATTATTATCTGCATGGTACAGCCAGCCTGTTACAGTCTATACAGAATGCCGGATTTTCTCCAGATGAAATTACAGATGTTATTCTGACTCACCTGCACTTTGATCATGTGGGTGGAGCTGTAAGCTCTAATACAGATAAGACGAAATATTTTCCGACTTTTAAAAATGCCCGTTACTGGTCTACACCCAGACATTGGCATTGGGCAATACAACCTAATCCTCGGGAAAAAGCAAGTTTCTTAAAAGAGAATATTCTACCCTTACAGGAAAGTGGTCAGTTGCATTGGATTGAAGAAGGGAAAATCTCCCCTTTTGCCAATATAGATTTTCTGTTTGTAGAAGGCCATACAGAAGCAATGTTATTACCTAAAATACAAATTGGTAATCAAACCATCGTGTATATGGCGGATCTTATTCCTTCTGCAGGACATATTTCGCTACCCTACGTAATGAGTTATGATGTAAGGCCCCTTCTGACAATGGATGAAAAAGCCACTATTCTTAATCGGGCAGTGGAGAAAGAATGGATATTATTCTTTGAGCATGACCCCATTACAGAGTGTGCTGTTGTACAACATACAGAAAAAGGTATTCGGATAGAAAATCAGGGAGCACTTGCAGAATGGCTTTCACTAACCAATCAGTAATAAACTATCTTATAAACATATACAGGGCTAGAATATGGAAATAGGTTTGGCATTGTCTGGAGGAGGTGCAAGAGGATTTGCACATGTTGGTGTACTTCAGGCGTTATTGGAAGAAGGCTTTGTCCCAACAAAACTGTCGGGAGCAAGTGCAGGTAGTATTGTATGTGCTTTATATGCTAATGGCTACCTGCCCAAAGATATTATGGATATTTTTCAGAAAGCTAAGATACGTTCTGTATTTAGTCTTTCAACACAATTAACTGGCTTTCTGAAACTAGGGAAAATAGAAAAATTCCTGGAAACATATCTTCCCCATAATTCATTTGAACAACTCAACATTCCACTAACGATTAATGCTACCGAGATACAGACCGGCGAAATTGTTTACTTCAATTCCGGACCTCTGATCCAACCTATTCTGGCTTCCAGTTGTATACCCGTTTTATTTGAACCACTTCGTGTTGGCAATAAGTTGCTGGTCGATGGGGGTATACTCAATAATCTGCCCGTAGAACCTCTGCTCAATCAATGCAATTTTATAGTGGGTGTACATAGTAACCCATGTGGAAACACCTTACCAATAATTAACATGCGTACAGTTATGGAACGCAGCTTATTATTAGCTATCCAAAATAATATCCAGGATAGAATCCTGCGCTGTGACTATTTCATCGAACCACCAGAACTTTGTCGTTTTACAACACTAGATGCCAGCAAAGCCCAGGAACTCTTCTCTATTGGTTATAAATACACAAAAGAAATAGCTCCACAATTGAAAAATCTATACGAAGAAAAACAAAAGGGAAAGGAAATAGGGCACCTGAAACAATAGATTGCTGTTAATGTATTTGTGTGCCAGAATCATACAAATAATTATATCGCTTAATAAAATAAGGGTGTAAGAAAACAAAAGGATAAAATATGTGTTTTGTTTAAACAGATACAACACATATTTTCGCAGGAAAAATATCAGCTAGCTGATTGTTGATTTATCCTTATTGTATGATGCGTTTTATAGCCCGGCTATATTTCTGGCTTATAGGCTGGAAAGTGAAGAATGAAGTTCCATCAACATTGAAGAAATATGTAATGATAGGCTTGCCACATACCAGTAACTGGGATTTTCCTATTGCTATGGCAGCATTACTTATTCTTCGTCTCAAGACAAACTATCTTGCCAAAAGAGAGTTGTTTCGGTTTCCTCTTGGTATTATTATGCGTGCCTTTGGTGGAATTCCTGTAGACCGTTCCAAACATGGAGGTTTAGTAGATGCCATGATTGATGAGCTTAACAAGCATGATGAAATGATTTTATTAATACCACCAGAAGGAACCAGAAAATATGTCAAAGATTGGAAAACAGGTTTTTATAGAGTGGCAATGGGGGCCAATGTACCAATAGTACTGGCATATCTTGATTATGGTAGAAAAACAACTGGACTGAAGGCTGTTTTTTATCCAACTGGAGATTATGAAAAAGATGTAGAAGTGATGAAATCTTACTATAAAGGGATGAAAGGAAAATATCCTGAATATCAGAATGTATGATTTAAATATAAATATATCACGGCTTTAATTGATAGCGATTATCCCGAGGAAGTATGTACAGGTGAACCAGAGGATTTATATCCGCATTTATTTTCTGAAAATCATGGATATACTGACTTTAAAAGCATTATATTGATTACTAGTTTAATACTCATATAAATTATACAAAACCACTTTGCCAGATTGTGAGATATAGGGGCTCTACTCTATTATTTATCCAATAAAATGTAAGAACTAAACAACTATTACGTATCTATATTCCCGAATTATTAAATACATTTGTGCATATACTCTATAATTCATGATAGAAGTCAAAAATATCTCAAAGTCTTATAACACGTTACAAGTGTTGAAAGGAATAGACTTGGTTATTCGTCGCAAAGAAGTTGTTTCTATCGTAGGAGCTTCAGGAGCAGGCAAAAGCACTCTTCTGCATATTATGGGTACATTGGATAAGCCTGATACGGGTCTTGTACGTATCAATGGTCAGGACGTTGTGAATCTTCGTAGTTCTGCACTGGCAGATTTTAGAAATCAGAACATAGGTTTCATTTTTCAGTTCCACAATCTTCTTCCTGAGTTTACTGCACTTGAAAATGTCTGCATTCCAGGCTACTTAAGTAATAAAGATGTTAAAAAAGTACAGGCCAGGGCGACAGAATTATTGATAATGCTGGGTCTCAAAAACCGTCTTGATCATACTCCGTCCCGTATGTCTGGTGGTGAACAACAACGTACAGCCGTTGCAAGAGCCCTTATTAATTCACCTCTGGTGGTTTTTGCTGATGAGCCAAGTGGCAATCTTGACTCCAAAAATGCCCAGGAACTTCATCAACTCTTTTTCAGACTCAGAGATGAAATTGGCCAGACGTTTGTAATTGTCACACACAACGAAGAGTTGGCTAATATGGCAGATCGGAAGCTAGAGATGAAAGATGGAAAAATCCTTATCCCTGAAGTATCCAATTAGTATTTCATTCTACATTCCAGACTTATATTCTGCCCCGTATTAACCCCATATATTCCCATTGACACTGAAAAGTAGTCAGCCTGTTATTTTTATTTCGTCTATATGGTACATCTTTCCTTGTAAGAAAAATATCTTTTTTACAGAAAACCTCCATTTTCACACCTTTTTATTATACTACTCTGACAATCTATGTTTTTCCAGAAAAAAGAAGGAGTTTAAGGTTTACCTTTTTTTTGCTCAATTATTAATAAGAGAATCAGTAAGTTATATGATGGCTATGGGAGAATAAACTTAAAAAGGAGTTTTATCGCCAAAAAAGCTATCGAAAAGCTTACGAATCCAGGTTCAGGCACACTTTTTTAACGAATACCTGCTCTGTGTAATTTTTAGCCATTCTTGAATTGAATACATGTATCAAAAAGACCACCTTTGATACATAAAATAAATGAATATATGGAATCTTCATATCTATCGGTAGGTTACAATCGTGAACTGAATGCAGTTATAGCTTCCTGGTCTGGTTACATATCAGCAGATGAGGCTAAAAGTGGATTTGAGAGAATATGGGAAACATTCCGTTATTATGAAGCTAACTATGTGATTGCAGATCTGAGAGATTATGAAGGTGGGTTTGGAGCTATTACTCAATGGCTGGATGAAGAATATATGCCCAAAATGATTAAAATAGGCTATCAGGCCTGCGCAAATGTTATGCCTGAAGATTTCTTTATGTCTGTTTCATTAAACGATTTTCAGAATAAGCAATCTGGAATAGTGCCTTTAAGAGTATTTGCAGACTTAAACACAGCTCAAACCTGGATCAGCCAATTACAAACCAGTAAGAATGAACCAACACCTGATGCTCTTCGGGCTGTAGCCTGAGATTTTATACTTTTAATAAAGAAGGAGATACTTTTAAGTATCTCCTTCTTTATTAATAAGGTATCTAAGTCATTCTGAATCTTAGGAAAAGATAGTGACTGTTTTTAGAGAAAGTTTCCAATTTGTGCATAGTTCACCGCAAACTGTTTTCTAGTAATGGCGAAGCAGTCCTATCTATAGGCTAATGAATTACGTTTTAATCACGGCAATTTTGCTTTTGACTAGAACTCTGATCATTTCCATCGGTGCACATAACTAACCGCAGATTTTATTTTGACCGGAACTCCGATCACTTTTTCGTCTTGCGCATCATTCACCGCAAAAACAAAATCTGATCGGAATTCACCGCAAATAATTGCTTGCATAGAATTATGCGCAACAAAACTTTTGACGTGAATTCCGATCAGCTACTTAGTGAGACTGGAAAATTCTAAAATTTAGTAAAATATATTAACGGCTTGGAACACCACTATTTCCACCTGCGGAAGAACGATTTCCCCCAAACATCCAATGCAATCCTAACTGTACGCCAACAAGTAAATTAGCTCTACGTCCAAACAAATCATTAATAGCTTGTTTAGCTGTTTTATCCTTTAGTTCATTTACCAGATCTTCATTTCTCATATCGACAAAGCCATAGTTTGCCCGAACCTGTGTAGACAGATACAGATTATTTCCAAGATCAATGTCAGCACCTATCCCAAACGCAATCTGGACATCTGTTTTCTTAAATCTTTCTATTGCATTCTTAGCTTCTGTACTAAATATCGTTTGCTTGGTAGCAGGGTATTGATATGTTCCATCCGAATTTACTTTCACCGGTTCACCTGTGTTTGGATCAGTTGGGGCATCTGCACCAGGAGGCAACTGCAATGTTCCAGCCTTATACTGATCATAGACTTCTTTACCATTCGTAAGTAAAGATAATTGAGGCCCAAACATAAAGTTGAAACGTGTACGTGCAGTCCCAGTACCAAAGGAACGAAGTAATAGTGGTAAATGAATGTAACTCAGATCTACATTCCGTTGTCCAATCACTTGCTTTGCCACGTCTATAATTTCAAAAACCTGTCCTTGTTTTGAGAAAATAGACTCTAATTGTAAGCCAAATCCTCTTCCAAAATCTACTCCTGCAGTAAATCCAATAGGCGCAAAATTGTAGGTAGGCTTTGCATTATAACGAGGATCTTCAGATAATCCTTTGTCCAATACAAATGTCCCATTATATGCACTGGTAAGTCCCAGATGTAATTTTGTCTGGGCATTTGTTTGGGAGAACCACCCTAAAATAATCAGGCTGGTAGAAACAAGCACTTTTTTCATACTAAACGCTGGCTATACGATGTAAAATTCAATTCAATAGTAAAGTGTTTTACTACAAAAATACATCAATGTATAGCGTGATTACCAGCAAGAAATAGTATAAACCTTACGCTCAACCGAAAATCAGTAAACCTGTATAATCTCTACCAACCTTCTCAACTTTAAATGCAATACCAGAAATCGACAAAAGTGATAAAATCTTCAAGAAAGATGTTTCTAAATCAAAAATATATATTTACCTTTGCGGTTCTAATTTTTGGAGGGTGTCCTGTGAAAGATCTGAAAGGCTTTGATATAGACATTATAGGGCTTAAAGATAAGGCCTATACATTCGATTTTGAGGGAAACAACAGCTTTTTCAAACTATTTGAAAATAGCCTGGTTGAGAATGGAGTATTTAAAGTGAAGTTGTACCTGGATAAGTCAGCGACAATGATTCAGCTGAACTTTCATATTACAGGTAGTATTGAGTTAACGTGTGATCGTTCATTAGAACAGTTTGACTATCCTCTAGATATAGAGGAAAAGCATATTCTGAAGTTTGGAGAGGATGATAAGGAACTCACAGATGAGATTGAAATTATTAATCGTCATACAGCAACCATAAATGTAGCTCAATATATTTATGAGTTTATAGTTTTGGCGATCCCAATGAAAAAGATCCATCCTAAATTTGCAGATCAGCAATACGAAGAAAACGAGGAAGGCTTGTTAGTTTATCGATCTAAAGAGGAGGAAGAAACTTCAGAAGAAAAGGATGAAGAAAATATAGATCCGCGTTGGGCAGCATTGCGAAAATTGAATAATAATTAAATACAACAGGCTTTCCTCCTTATATAAGAAGGAAAACTCTATATAAACAATTACCAAATCCTTTGTAAAAAACAATAAATTAAAATAGAAAATGGCACATCCTAAACGAAAGATTTCCAAAACCCGTCGGGACAAACGTCGTACGCATGACGTAGCTACACCTAAAGCTATCTCTATCTGCCAATCGACAGAAACTCCTCACATACGTCATCGTGCATACGTTGTAAACGGAGATCTATATTATAATGGCAAAGTAGTTATCGAAAACTACACAGCTATTGCTTAATACACAGAATTGTTGTATTGTTGAGCAAGCAAAATCAATAGGCAAGTAGCAATAGGCAACACGCAGTTGAGTAACTTTTATTGCTGATTGCCTATTGCTACTTGCCTGTTTTATTTTTCCACCAGCCACTAAACGCCTACATGAAAATTGCGATAGACGCAATGGGAGGTGATTTTGCCCCCGAAGCTATTGTCGAAGGTACATTATTAGCCGGTGAAGCCTTGCCCGCCGATGTTGAGTTAATTCTGGTAGGTCAGGAAGATGTAATTCAAGCTCTTTTACATGTGCCTGCCTTTTCTACTTCTGTTGTTGAAGTAATACATGCGCCTGAAGTAATTGCTATGGCCGAACATCCGACCAAAGCACTTACTCAGAAAACACGTTCTAGTATTGCCATTGGCTTTCATCTTTTGAAAGAAGGCAAGGTAGACGCATTTTGTAGCGCGGGTAATACAGGGGCAATGATGGTGGGATCTATGTTTAGCGTAAAACCACTCGAAGGTATACTACGTCCGACTATAGCATCTTTTTATCCAAAACAAGATGGAGGACATGGGGTTATTCTCGATGTTGGAGCCAATGCAGATTGCAAGCCTGAAGTTCTGGATCAATTTGCTGAACTTGGTAGTGTGTATGCCAAAAGTGTACTAAACATTGCGAACCCTCGTGTAGGATTGGTAAACATAGGAGAGGAAGAGCAAAAAGGAAACCTGATCTCACAACAAGCTCATCAACTTCTTAAAGTAAATAAGAAGATTAATTTTATCGGCAATATTGAAGGACGGGATTTGTTTACAGACAAAGCGGATGTCCTGATATGTGATGGTTTTACCGGAAACATTATCCTCAAGATGTCAGAATCATTTTATGATATATTCCATCGCCGTGGAATTGAAGACTCATTTTTAAGTGAATTCAATTATGAAGCGATTGGAGGAAGTCCGATTCTGGGAGTAAACGGAAATGTTGTTATTGGACACGGAATCTCATCTCCTCTTGCCGTGAAAAATATGATTTCACTTGCAGTTAAAATGGTGGAATCAAAAGTTGTTACAAAGATTAAGCAAGCCTTGGAAAATAAAACTGTTTAAACTGGCTCAAAAAAACTGGTGCGCTCCAGATTTTTGAGCCAGTTTTTTTATATACATACTATTTTACTAAAAGGTTAAAAGTTAGAATAAGAGTAATAAAGGCACAAAAAACATTTTTGTGTATTATCTTATCTAATTTTTATCCTTTTCTCTATTCAATTTTAACTCATTCGAATGACCGCCATTAAAGCTGTAATTACAGGTATCCATGGGTACGTACCTGACTATGTGTTGACCAATGCAGAACTGGAAAAGATGGTAGACACTAACGATGAATGGATCACTAGTCGTACAGGGATCAAGGAACGGAGAATTTTAAAAGGAGAAAATCAAGGTAGTTCACATATGGGAGCTAAAGCCGTAGAAGGACTACTCAAAAAAACAAATACAGATCCCCTGGATATTGATTTGATTATCTGTTGTACAACTACCCCTGACTTTGTTTTTCCTGCTACAGCTAACCTTATCTCAGATATGGTAGGGGCAAAAAAAGCATTTAGTTATGATGTACAGGCTGCCTGTTCAGGATTTTTGTTCTCAATGGTGACAGCTTCTCAGTTTATTGAAACAGGACGTTACAAGAAGATTATTGTAGTAGGAGCGGATAAGATGTCATCTATTGTTGATTATCAGGATCGTACTACCTGTATTATTTTTGGGGATGGTGCTGGTGCTGTACTAATAGAGCCTTCTACAGATCCTAGTTATGGTTTACAGGATTTTGTACTCAAAACAGATGGATCTGGAGTAGAATATCTTGTACAAAAGTCAGGAGGAAGTCGTCGACCACCTAGCATTGAAACAGTAACCAATCGGGAGCACTTTATTCATCAGGAAGGTGCTACTGTGTTTAAGTTTGCTGTAAAAAATATGGCCGATGTTGCAGCAGAAGTAATGGAACGTAATCATCTGACATCAGATGACATTGCTTGGTTATGTCCACATCAGGCAAACTTACGTATTATCAGTGCTACTTCTCAACGTATGGGAATTGGTGAAGATAAAGTAATGATTAATATCCATAAATATGGTAATACAACAGATGCTACCTTACCATTGGCGTTGTGGGATTATGAACATCTTTTGAAAAAAGGTGATAATATTATTTTTGCAGCATTTGGAGGTGGTTTTACCTGGGGTGCCGCATATATGAAATGGGCGTATGACGGAAGTAAATTCGCTTAATGTATTTGGTCAGGCTTAATTTTCTATAGGGATAATTTCCTGATAAATAACTATCTGTGCAAATTGGCACACTAACCAGATATAACACGACAAACGTAAAATAGAAACATGAAAGCAAAAGAAATCCAAGACCTTATTGACTTTATTGCCAAATCCGGACTTGACGAGGTAAATATTGAAACAGAAAGCTTTAAACTAAATGTAAAACGTAGCAGTAGTCTTGTAACTAAGACAGTTGAAACAACCTCTCAACAACTATTTGCTCCGGTTGCCACTCCTATTGCACCTGTTGTTCAGACTGTGGCTACTCAGCCTGTGGTATCTACACCTGCAGCAGAACCTGTGGCAGCATCAAGCAATACTGTTATAGTTCGTTCCCCTATGATTGGAACATTCTATCGTTCCTCTAATCCTGAAACTCCTGCTTTTGTAGAAGTCGGGGCAGAAGTGAAAAAAGGTCAGGTAGTTTGCATTATTGAAGCAATGAAGCTGTTCAATGAGATCGAAAGTGAAGTATCAGGTCGTATTGTAAAAGTGCTGGTAGAAAATGCTACACCAGTTGAATATGATCAGCCTCTATTTATTGTAGAGCCAAACTAATTCACTGAATGTGTAAATGAGCAATTGAGTAACTGAATAAATAAGCCTTTGTAAAAGACTCAACATAGTATCTGTTAGGTAGCTGGTTTATTCACTCAATTACACGCTTACATCCTTACCCATTTCTCATCTATTGTTATATGTTTAAAAAAATATTAATTGCCAATCGCGGTGAGATTGCATTACGTGTTATTCGTACGTGCCGCGAAATGGGGATCAAAACAGTTGCCGTTTACTCTACAGCAGATAAAGATAGCCTTCACGTTCGTTTTGCAGATGAAGCTGTATGTATTGGTCCTCCTCCCAGTCGACAATCCTACCTGAATATACCTAATATTATTGCAGCTGCTGAGATTACAAACGCAGATGCGATTCATCCTGGATACGGATTCTTATCTGAGAATGCAGATTTTTCCCGTATTTGTCAGGAATATAATATTAAATTCATAGGGCCATCACCAGAGATGATTGAATCAATGGGTGATAAATCATCTGCCAAAGCAACTATGAAAGCTGCAGGAGTACCTACTATTCCAGGTTCCGATGGTTTACTTGGTTCTCTTGAAGAAGGAAAAGAACTGGCAAAGGCAATCAAATATCCCGTTATTATCAAGGCAACTGCTGGTGGTGGTGGAAAAGGTATGCGTATCATTCGTGATGAAGATGGTTTTGAGAAAGCATGGAATGATGCAAAGATGGAAGCCGCAGCTTCTTTTGGAAATGATGGTCTCTATATGGAGAAATATATTGAGGAACCGCGCCACATAGAAATCCAGGTGGTAGGAGATCAATATGGTAAAGTGTGTCACCTGTCAGAAAGAGATTGTTCTATCCAGCGTCGTCATCAGAAGTTGGTGGAAGAAACGCCCTCACCAATTATTACACCTGAATTACGCCGTAAAATGGGCGAAGCAGCGATCAAAGGTGCTAGTGCCATTAACTATGAAGGTGCTGGTACTATAGAGTTTCTGGTAGACAAACATGGTGATTTCTACTTTATGGAAATGAATACCCGTATTCAGGTAGAGCATCCTATTACAGAAGAAGTAACAGATTTTGATTTGATTAAAGAGCAAATTAAGGTGGCTGCAGGTGTACCTATTTCTGGTAATAACTATGAGCCTAACTTGCATGCCATTGAGTGCCGTATCAATGCAGAAGATCCTGCTAATGGTTTCCGTCCAAGCCCAGGCAAGATCCTGAATCTGCACCTGCCAGGAGGACATGGAGTAAGGGTAGACAGCCATGTCTATGCAGGTTATACAATTCCTCCAAATTATGACTCAATGATTGCCAAATTGATTGTAAGCGCACAAACTCGTGAAGAAGCTATTGTACGAATGAAACGTGCTTTACAGGAATTTGTTATCGAAGGGATTAAAACGACTATTCCATTCCACATCCGACTGATGGATGATGAAGGGTTTAGAACTGGCAAGTTCACAACTTCTTATCTGGAAACCTTTGACTTTAAAGGTCTGTAGTAGATAAAAGCAATTCATAAAAGAGCCCTATTCGAAAGAGTAGGGCTCTTTTTATGTAAGAGGTAAACGCTGTTAAAAACTTTTCGCTAATAGCTTATGTAAGATTTATAGATAAAAGAATAGGATACTTCTTGGTCTGCTTCCTTCATACCTCTACTGACAAGCCCATACCCACACAAGACTCTCTATAAACGAGAAGAATAATTTAAGTTTCCTTCAAAGGCATAGAAAAAATACATTAGATGCTGCCCTAGCTGCATTTTATATGACTTTTTCAGATATAAGTATTTCATTTAAATGAGAGCAGATATTGTGTACTCAGTAGTTTAAGAACTTTTTACTATACAAGTAAACGAAAGTTATACTTAAGAATATAACTTTTCTAATATATCAAATACTGTACTTTACTTCTGTAATATAAGACTTCAGAAAATACATGCACTTGTAGTGTATCACTTGTAAATCAACTATAGATACAAGTGATTCTAGCGAACTTAGCATAGGCAGAAATACAGTGTTAACGAGTAAGAAAATGTATTTTTATACATAAACCTTTAGCTAGGCTTCTACGTAAGACCCTCTATATAAGCCACATTGTCAAGCATATAAATCTGATCCAGCATGAAGATCTTTACATCAACAGTAGTAATGTTATTTTGTGTAGTATCTGTGTGGGCTCAATTGCCTAAAGTAAGATATACTGATACACTTGCCTATAATGCACGTCTGACACCCGATGCAGCGGTAACCAATGCATGGAATTGGTTTGATAATCATACTAAACATCCTGTTGATGCACAAGAAGCAAAGATGCGTAACGAACAAGGTATCTTCAGAGGAGTTGGAGCATTTCAATATGTCAGTAAAGTTGCCTCTGGTAATGAATACTCAAAAGGTACTATCTTTTATGTAGTTGCACTTCGTATTCATGAAGGAGATAAACAATATAGTTATGAGATTACCAATTTTACTCACCAGGCACGTGTTTCTTTAAACGCACTTACAACTGCAGATAAATATCCATATCGTGTAGAAGGAGATAAGATGTGGCACAATATGGTTTGGAAAGATATTAAACAGCAAGTAGATCAACATGCGAAGGAGTTGGTAGAGAGTTTGAATGCAGCCATGCTGGCACCTTCTGTAGTAACACAAGCAAAGAAAGGCCCTGTAGTAATTGTGGTTAACAACTAAGAATATACACCTCGCAAAAAAATAGCCCATATTCTGAATATGGGCTATTTTTTATGATGCTCTTTTCTATTTCAAAGGATATTCAAATACATATTGTCCTGATCCTACTTCTATTACTGTTGTATCTTTATCCATTTTTGCTGACTTGTTAGCAGCAGTGAGAGCTTGCCCATTCTCTTTGATATCAGAAGCATTACTCCTTGGCAACCGAATAGTAGCTGTTGTATTGGCAGGGATAGTAATGGTAAATTTCAATTGTCCGCTTTTCTGTTCCCAACCTGACATAATTTCTCCGTATGGGCTGTTCACGCTGGCCTTTGCATAGGTAAGCCGACCATCGGATGGTAATTGAGGCTGGATAAGAATATGTTTATACCCAGGCTTGCCAACTTCAATACCTGCCACAACCCGATACATCCAATCTCCAATCGCACCATACGCATAATGGTTAAAGGAGTTCATTCCTTCATCCTGAAATGTACTATCAGGTTTCATTCCATCCCAACGTTCCCAGATCGTAGTTGCTCCCATTTTAACAGGATAGAGCCATGACGGATAGAACTCCTGTAGTAATAAATCGTAACCTACCTCTGTATGCCCATTGTCTGAAAGCACATGACATAGATAGGGTGTACCTAAAAATCCTGTCGATAGATGATTTCTACGACTTTTGATATCATCTACAAGATGCTGAGTAGCCATTGGCTTCAGATCTGCAGGTAGTAAGTTAAACATTAAAGCTAATACATAGGCGGTTTGCGAGTCGGAAGCAATGCGTCCAGCAGGTGTTACATATTCCTTGATAAATGTCTCCCTAATCTGTTCAAACAATTTAGCATACTGACTCTCATCTTCCTGTTTGCCCAGGATATGTGCAGTTTCTTTAAGCAGGTGGGTTGAATAGGCATAAAAAGCTGTAGCTATGTAGTCATTATTTGTATATCCGTCTGGTTCTGGATGACTATTTATCCCTGGTCTGTAAAAAAGCCAGTCACCAAACACACTTCCTCCTCTCCAGATATTTGATTTGCCAGCTTTGGAATGAATATATTCCACATAGGCTTTCATACTGGGATACTGTACTTCTAGCATCTGTTTATCCCCATAAATTTGGTATAAGGTATAAGGTGTAATCAGGGCTACGTCCCCCCAACCAGCAGAGGTTCCTTTCATCACCTTCTTTAAAACATCCGGAATAACAAACGGAACACCTCCATCTGAATACTGATCTGCTGCTACATCACGCATCCATTTGGTGAAAAAAGCAGCTACATCCATATTAAATCCAGCAGTGCGACAAAATACCTGTGCATCACCTGTCCATCCAAGACGTTCATCCCGTTGAGGGCAGTCTGTAGGTACATCCACAAAATTGCCTTTTTGTCCCCATTGAATATTATGTTGTAACTGGTTGACTAATGCATTTGAGCACTCAAATGTACCGATAGGCTTCATGTCTGAATGAATGACAATGCCTGTTAGGTTCTCTGGCTTTATCTCACCCGGAAATCCTTCAATAGCAACAAAACGAAATCCCTGAAAAGTGAAGTGAGGTTCAAAGGTTTCTTCACCCTCTCCTTTGAGAATATATTCAATGCGTTGTTTAGCCTGACGAAGATTAGCTGTATAGAAGTTTCCTTTCTTGTCCAGAATCTCACTATGACGTAATACGACTTTGGTGCCAGCAGAGCCACTTACTTTTAATTTAATCCATCCTACCATATTTTGTCCCATATCGGCAACAAGTATTCCTTCGGGAGTTCGAAATATCTTTGTGGGCTTAATCTCCTGTATTTTTCTGACCGGAACACCAGCGGAACCTATCAAATTGGAAAAGGTATGGGTAACTAAGCGTACTTTATGCCAGCTTTTATCATTAAACCCTACAACATCCCAGCCTTTCTTCTCCATACGGGCATCATATACCTCTCCATTGTAAATCTCAGAGCTGCGTACAGGACTATCCTGAGTTGACTTCCACGTTTCATCTGTTCCAACAATGGCCTGAGATCCATCCTGATAACGGATCTGTAGTTGACAGAGCAAGGCCAGCTGATTTCCATAAAAATTCCAGCTATTATCAAAACCTATCGTTCCTCTGTACCATCCATCTCCGATCATAGCACCTACTGCATTTTTTCCCTGTCTTACCTGTTCTGTCACGTCATATACCTGATACTGTAGCCGACTGTTATAACTGGTCCAGCCTGGAGTAAGTAAATCTTGTCCAACCCGCTGTCCATTCAGATAAAGTTCGTACATACCATAGGCTGTCACATATACCCTGGCAGAAGCGATAGGTTTGTTGAGCGTAAACTCTTTGCGAGCCAATGAAGCAGGACTAGCTTTTAGTGTATCACCAGGCATCCCAGGTGCTATCCATTTGGCTTTCCATTCTGTTGGCAATAGGATTCCCATTTCCCAAAAAGCTGTTTCGCTCCAAGCCGACTCTTTATTGTTTGTATCCCATACACGCACCTGCCAATAATATCGTTTCCCGGATTCCGTCGCTTTTCCTTTATAAATTTGTAGTATCGATTCTGACGACTTTACTTTACCCGAACTCCAAACCAGACTCTGGGCAGAAAAATCCTGTTTCGTTGCTACTCGAATTTCATAGGAATCCTGGATAGTATTTCGGGTGTCACTATTCAACTTCCAGCTCAAACGAGGCTGTCGTACATCTATTCCAACTGGATTGACTTTGTGTTCACATGACAAGTCCTTTACTTGAAGGGTTTGTGCTGATAATACACCAGCAATGAAGACTAAAAACAGGTAAATAAATGGTTTCATATGGTAAGTGAATTAATCAAGAGGTATTAGTTCCTGGAGATATTGTTACAGGCTGCTGCCTAATCCTATCAATACAGTTGAGAATACAATCAGAAATAGTCCTATGTAAACAACTATGAAAGTTTTGGAGCTTGCACCTGCCCATTCTTTCAACAACAATCCCCATAAGGTACTAAAGGTAATAATAAATGCCATGTGCATAGTCCAACCAGCAAACCGTAAATCACCACTTAAGTAATTATCTCCCATGCCGTAGAAGAAAAACTGGAAATACCAGGTTGTGCCCGCAAGCATTGCCCAAAAATAATTATGGCTAAGGGGAGTCTGAGAATTGGTATAATCACCAAAGGACTTATTACGCTGATTGAGAATCATACACCAGATGAAGTTGGTTGTAAAACCTCCAAGGAGCAATACAGGATAGATTGCATTGTTTTGCCATAAAGGATCTGTTCCAAATTCGACCGCTTTTAAGGCAATGGGTTTACCAGCAGCTAGACCAAAGGCAAAACAGGCACTGAGAATACCGGATATAGTAGCTACCACAATTCCTTTTTTCAGATCAAACTCAGCTATGGTCGCTTTCTTTTGTTCTCCACTCAGTTCTTTCTCTTTCATCATACCTGCACGTCCACAAACTGCAATGCCTAGTAAACAAACAGCAACTCCTACCAGCGTAAATATTCCTGTGCGTGTAGAGATAAGCTCATTAAACTTGCCGTCCCAGATAGGGGGAATTAATGTACCAAATGCCGAACAATACCCTAAAGCGATTGCCATTCCCAGCGAAATACCTAAATATCGCATGGCTAATCCAAACGTAAGCCCTCCAATACCCCACAATACGCCAAAAAAATACGTCCATCCTAAGGTATCTATCGCAGTAGTTGTGATAGAGGTCACCAACTCTTTTACTGTTAAACTTCCCATTAGCCACGGAACTATGATCCAGGATGCCATACCTCCAACAATCCATGCACTCTCCCAGGACCATTGTTTGACTTTGCGAAAAGGTAAATAAAAGCTGCCAGAGGCAAAGCCACCTAAGGCGTGAAAGAAAACACCAAAAAAGGAACTCATGAATACGAATTGGATTAGTAAGTGGAGAAAATCTGCTTGTATAATTAAAAGAAAATTTTACACTTTATTACTAAAAAACTCTTCTGTTCATGAACTTTCATCCTGTAGTGTCCTGCTTGTTTATAAAAGGTATAGTACCCAAATAGTTACACAGGAGGTATTAATCTCCAGGATTTAGGATTAACTTTGATGTTACTTACAGATTCAGGAGAAAAATGATACTTGCATGAAGAATACAATCAAGTTCTCGGAAAAAATCCTTATCCATGAGTCAGCAACAAAAGTGTTTGACTATACTCAGGATTATACAAACAGACTTAAATGGGATACATTTCTGACAAAAGCAGATTTAATAGAAGGTGCCACCAGGGCAGGCAAAGGTGTTAAGGCTTATTGTGTAGCTCGCAATGGTCTGGGTATGGAAACAGAATATGTGACATTTAACAGACCCAGAGTTACAGCTATTAAAATGACAAAAGGTCCTTTTCTGTTTAAAACATTTCTAGGTTCATGGACATTCAAAGAACTGTCAGCAAGCCAAACTGAGGTAATCTTCCTTTATTCTTTTGAGTTACGTTTTCCCTTTTATATTTTTAGGTATTTTGTTAATCGCAATCTTCGAAAGAATGTAAGGCAAAGACTAATAGATTTAAAGACTTGTATAGAGAATAAATCGGATATTGACCTTGTTCGTCAGGATTTTGCTTAAAATCTGTTATTAAAGTTATTCGTGTAAACAATGTCTCCGTTTAATCCCTTCAATTCAATAAAATCAATTTCACATAGTCCATTGGATACAAATCCAATCCCGGTTAAAAGTTTGGAGGTTGTTTTATAGGAAGTTGCAAATACGTCTTTATTATTTATTCGGATCACAGCTTGTTTATCTTTGACTCGTACTTCAAGGTCCATCCATTGTGTTACGTCAAAACCTAAAGAAGCCAGATCTGTTTCTTTTCCACTGATGAAGTGTTCTCCAAACTGTACCATAGACTCGCTGGAACAACCTTTAAGCGTACTGGTAAAGAACATTGTATACCTTTGACAGAATATTTCGGGCATCAGGTATGGACACGAATTCTTTTTGACTTCTTTTACCCGTATTTTGGTTTTTAAAACATAGTTATCCCCATCAACATGCATTTTGCCAGGAAAATAGGTATACAAATACTCTTTCTCTTTGTGTATGTCAATGTGACTATTTAGTAGATCATCTTCTGTTATATTCAACATACCATCGTGTACAATCTGATCAGGGTAGATGTAATCTGGTTTGCTGCTGGGATTATCTTTTGCAAAGAAAAACCATCGGTCTGTTGGAATATTGATATCAATAGTCCGGATAACGGAATCATTGGCTATTAATTTGGCAATATGATAACCTGGTTCGTAATAAATATCTGTGAGAGTATAATTGTTTTTGGATATCCGAACTCTCCGATTTCTATCCCATGACTGTTGAATAAAGAAGCTATCAGCTTGTACTTCATCTACATTATAGGTAAAGACCACCGTATTGGGGATATCATTGTTTGTATTAGTCCGTGCAGAAAAAGTTGCTCGATTTACATTGGCAAATGGTTTCTTTCCAGAGAACTGAATGAATCCCAGTACAGCAGTAACTCCAATAACCAGACAAGTTACAACGGCCAGCCTGAATCTCTTGTTTGTTAGTGAGGAGGCTTTCTGAACAGGATTCTCTGTATCTATAGTATCTTCTTTCGCTAACTGATTCTCTTCTTTATCCCTGAAAAGGGCTTTATACTCTTGCCAATTGTGATACCCCAAATATCTGGAAATGGCATCTAGTGTTGCAATCTGAGGTAAACGACTGAACTCCCCATTCAGCAGCCGTTTGATTGTAATGCCACTAATCAATGTTCCTGTGTTATCTTCTATGCGCTGGCTAATGTGGTCAAAGTCTCGCTGAGTCAGACGGTCTACTTCTAAATAGCCATTCTTTTTAAAGATCTCAAGCAGACATTTTTTAACAATGTATTGGTCAGTCATATATTAAGCAGGCTTTGTCTGTAATTTAGTTTGCTTTTGCAGAGTTTTGATCAGGTTTTGATGATACAATCCGTTACTACCATCCATACTTTTATGCAGTAGAATATTGCTTTTGCCAGCAACTTCCCAGTAAACAAACTTGCTGATAGAAAGAAGTTTTAGAGAACGAATATACACACAAAACATATGAAAGAACCTGTTAAAATTGGCCATTTTTTTTATGGTACAGCGTTGATTGTATATGGAGTCCAGCAGTTTATTTATAGTAATTTCCGAAATGTTCAGTTTCCTGCATGGCAATCCTATCTACCTCTACTATCTATCTGGGCTTATCTGACAGGGATTGGATTAGTATTGGCAGGTGTATCCATTATTATTGGCAAAAGAGGTAAAGAGGCGGCACTATTAGTAGGTGGGATATTTCTATTTTTGTTTCTGTTTGTTCATATTCCATTCGAACTCTTTGGTGAAGTTAATAGTAGTCTACACCTGGCCTTGTGGCTGGATGCATTAAAAGAACTTGCCTTGTCAGGAGGTGCATTTGTGATGGCAGGTTCATTTCAGGAGAACTCTGAACAGGCAAGAATAGTGGCTCCTCTGCGATTTCTGGAAAAGCTTACACCATTAGGAAGTACACTATTTTCAATCCCTATGATTAGCTTTGGAATTATGCATTTTTTGTATGCCGACTTTGTAGGCACTTTAGTTCCAACATGGTGGCCAGACCATTTGTTCTGGACTTATGTTACAGGTGTGGCTTTAATAGCTGCCGGAACTGCTATTATCCTAAAAATAAGACAAGGTATTATTGGGCTGTTATTTAGTATCATGTTATTGTTCTGGGTTATTTCTCTGCATATTCCCCGAGCGATTGATGAGCCTTTTGCGGCAAGAGGAAATGAAGTTTCCAGTGCATTTGATGCATTAGCTTTCTGTGGAATTACCTGGGTAATCGCACTCAGAACGTTAAGAAGAGACCTTAAAGAAATATTTACAAAGTAATTTGTTAACTGATACTGACAGATTACTTTGTATCCAATATATTAACACAGAGTGAATAAAAATCAGAGCAAAATAGATTCCTTAATCAAAGAAACATCTTTACTCTCTTTCTCGGTAATAAACAACCTCTCCACGTCGTCCACTGCTACCATTAAAACCAGACATTCCGGGTCTTCCATTGCTGCCACTTCGGCCACTGGGCTCTCCACTACCACCCCGGCCACCACTACCTGCTGAACCACCGCTACCACCCCATCCGCCAGAGCCGCCAACACTAATAGCCTTAATGACATGAAGATAGGGTTCGGCTGCTTTGGTATGATATATGTAAATGTTTCCTCCATCTCCACCATGTCCGCCGGGTGCACCATTGCCCCCGTCGCCTCCATTACCCCCATGTGATCCCGGATGCCGGATTACTTCATCAACATAGGTACTGTCATTAACTTTCTTTTTTTTTGTCTCTGTTTTCCCATCAACTCCTGCACCTCCATCTCCTCCATTTCCACCACTCCCTCCGCGTCCGCCATCCCCTCCTCTGGCTCTAACGAACAGGCTACCTTGTTCTGCATCAATCCGGTAAAAGTTACTTCTACCTGTTTGCAAGTCTGTGACCTTAGTATCAACTAGTGTAGTTTGCAGAATATCATCAAAATAAGCATCTACCGTAACTTTTATATCATGTCCTGGCTCTCCATTTTCACCTGGACTTCCCCATTCTCCATTCCCTCCATGACATCCGGATGAACCACTAAATCCGGAAGAACCGCTAAAGCCCATTCTTCCATCACTTGCTGACGTATTATAAGAATATTTGGCTTTGTAATCGAGTTTAAATGAAACGGCATCACTTTCCGGAATTGGAAAGTCTTTACCATACGCATACACGGCTACAGTATGATTGGGAATAGCATAGGCATCTGGCCATATATACAAATGATTGCGTTTGATCTCGCCACCTTCTACTCTGTAGTTGAAATCAGCGAGTGATATCATGCCTCCTCTTTTCTGATTTACAACAGAAGTAGATCCATCACTCCATTGAAGTGCCAGTGCAAAAGGAGTATTAAATCCAGGAGCTTTTACAAAATCGTCTGGCAATTCTGGTTTAATGGCAACCGGAAAATGATAAGGAATGGGTATTTCAGAATAAAGAGTTTTTTTCTTTCGGTCATACACCCGTATGGTAAACGATTTCTGCTTTATTAAAGCCAGATCATGAGGTATATGCAAAATCCCATTTCGAATGCGTGGTTCTATACTAGATTCAATATATAATTTGCGCCAGGGAATTTTTCCATTAAGTAGTCCTTTGGTTTGAGAGGCCTTCCCTTCTTTTGATACAAAAGAGAACCCTATAGAAAGAGTATTACCAGGAAAAACAAGTTTCTCCTTTTCAAGAGAAATCTTTACAGAATCGGAAAACTGAGCATTTGCAGGATTCGCCATGCCTACTATGCATAAGCACAACAGATGAGTAAAGATACGTTTCATAGGTATAGCAGATGTATAAGTGTTTTATCTGCTAGTTCTTACTACTAATTACTCTCAAATGAACCATAGATAAAATCAGTATTTCAAAAGCAATTCTCATACCATTTTTGTACATTCTATATAAAAATGAGCATTTAAAAGAGTAGATTTTGGTCTTTTGAAGGTGGATTTTAAAAAGAGTGATCATTCTATCAGTATTTTGTCAGATACTGAAGTTTTATGAAAGCTAATAAGATAAGGTGCCTCCCTTATGCTGGTCATTTTATCAGATAGGAACACACAAGGCAGCTTATCAATTTTGAATATATCCTCCTCATTTTTGTTCTGCAAAGGAGAATGGCAGGCATACACTAAACAAGACTCATCTTACTAAGTAAAGTAAATGTAGCCAGTAGACGCTAACCTGAAGTCCGGTTAACGAGATTACACATGAGACATCAAACTGAAAACAGATCAAGACAACAAATAACCTGCATCCAGGTTGGATTCGAAAAATACTGTAATACAGGTTGGGTTTCAGTATTACCTGTATACAGGTTGAAACCTGTGAGTAACTGGAGTTCAGGTTGACTCGCTGTGCAACCGAAACTCCAGTTAAAATAAAACCTGCAGTTAGTTATGTGCAAAATGAAAATGCAGGTAAGAAGACACTCATATCTTCTTACCTGCATTGGGGTGAATCCTAGTATAGTTAATTTACCACTTACGACTAGCCAGAACAAGTCGGGTTGCCATAAGCATGACCACAATGACACTCAAAAAATAGAGTATGTTGCGGGAATCTATCAAACCGTTACTAAGTGCCTGATAATGATAATCAAGTCCTAACTGGTTAACAAAATAAGCCAGCTCTCCACCAGATGTAAGTGAGGAAAGAGAGCTAAAGCCAGCAAATAAGACAAAGCATAAAAATGCCGCAATAATAAATGATACAATCTGATTTTCACTGATACTGGATGCAAAGATCCCGATTGCAGAAAAAACGGCTGCTAATAATAACAAACCAATGTATGACCCAGCTACCCCAGCTGAATCAATATTACCTTGAGGGCTCCCCAGATAATATACACTAAAATAATAAATTAATGTAGGTAACAGAGTAACAACAATAAGTAGGAAAGAGGCCAGGTATTTGCCTAAAATAATATCCCAGTCTGTCAAAGGACGTGTCAATAAGAGTTCCATTGTCCCTCCCTTCTTTTCTTCAGCAAATGAACGCATAGTTACTGCAGGAATCAGGAACATGAACACATAGGGAGCTAATCCAAAAAGTGAAGACAGATCTGCGAACCCGTAATCCAACACATTTGAGTCAGGGAAAACCCAAATAAATAATCCAATGCCTGTCAGAAAAATGACCATAATCAGATAGGCAATTAAGGAATTTAGGAAACTGTTGATCTCTTTGCGTAGTATGGTAAACATGCTCTTTGCTGAATGTGAGACAAATTGATTGGTAAAGTTGAGAATTTTTTTCTAAAAACCGCAATCCGATCATAAGGTAAGATTTCTGATACAATGGACTATTTTATCTATCCATGCTCTAGTATTTTTGTAATGTCATTTTAAATCTATCCGCTATGCAAAAAAACACCTCTCTTCTTGGCGTATTTTTCCTGCTTATTTTTTTGTCGGTGCCTGTGTTTGCACAAAAGAAATCAAAATATTCTCCAAAAGCTTCAGGTAAGACGATGACAGCATTGCCTGTAGAAGAGAAAAAAGCAGAATCTGCAGCAAAAGAAGATACAAAGCAAAAGAAAGAAGCTACTGTAGTGACCGAAGAAACATTTCCAGGGCTTGAATCCGTGACCAATGCAGAATCAGAATCTACAGAAGAGGCAACACCTGCACCTGTTCCTGTAGAAGAAGATCGGGTATATACGGTAGTAGAAAAAGCTGCAGAATTTCCAGGTGGAGCTACAGTGATGCACAAGTATATTGAAGCAAATTTGCACTACCCTAAAACAGCAAAAAAAGCAAATGTTACAGGAAAGGTATTTACAAAATTCCTGGTTGAGAAGGATGGATCTATCTCAGAAATACATATTGTAAAAAGCCTTGGATCTGGTTGTGATGAAGAAGCAACACGTATCATTAAATCAATGCCAGCCTGGAAGCCTGCATCTAGTAGAGGACGTGTAGTACGGTCATTTGTAATGCTTACAGTAGATTTTGCCCCAGCAAATTAATTCTGATATTCAAAATCTGATATTCAAAAGTGCCTGTTGAAAGGCACTTTTGCTTTATAGGTTAATTCTCCGGTGCTTCCAGAATACGACGAAGATAATTAACCTGTCCCAGGTGATAGTTGAGATGTGTAGCCAGATGAATCAGGAAATAGCCTGTTTGTATATCATCTCCCCAAACCTGTTCAGGATAGATTTGTTCAAGATCACTTTCTGTAAGTTGTTCAAGAACCTGTGTTACCATAGCTTTAGTCTGTGACAACGCATCCAGAATCTCCTGTACTGGAACATCCTTTCTGGAAAACTCAGCAGCTCTATCCCTAACATATCCTGTATTGCCTAATTGTTTCCCAAGATAGGTATTTAGATTGCCTATCAGATGAAGACATAGATTACCTGCAGAGTTAGTAACCCCGGCTTTAGTAAGCCATAGATTCTGTGAATCATTGAATAATGTTACTTCTTTGATCAGTCGGTCTAAGTCCCGTTCATATAGCTGAACGAGCCAGTAAGTAGTAGTCATTTTACTCGATTTATTCTAATTGTATAGCGTTTCACTTATTTAGTTAATTGACGGAATACATCTTCCAATGTATTCTCTTCCTGTTTCAGGCCAAGTAAAGGCCAATTATGCTGAGCCGCAATTTGAAAAATGGACGCCCTTACATCTGTAGTGCCATCTGTAAGAATCTCGTATGTATTATTCCCTCGTTCTGTTATCGATTGCACCCCAGCAAGACCTGTAATAATCTGAGTATTGATAGCGGAGCCAAACTCTACAATGATACGAACAGCTCCTTGTTGATGAGCCTGAAGGTCCTTCACTGTGCTATCTGCTACTATCTTACCCAGATTAATAATAATAACCCGATCACATATCGCTTCCACTTCCTGCATAATGTGTGTTGAAAAGATTACTGTCTTTTGCTGACCTGCATTTTTGATTACCTGTCTGATTTCCACAATCTGATTGGGATCAAGACCTGTAGTAGGTTCATCCAGAATCAAAACCTGTGGATCGTGAATAAGTGCCTGGGCTAGTCCAACACGTTGCCTGTATCCTTTAGAAAGAGAGCCTATTTTCTTTTTCTGTTCACGAGTCAATCCACACAATTCTACCATCTGCTCAATACGTTTTGAAAGAATACTCCCTTTCAATCCATGCAGCGAGCCGATAAACTGCAGATACTCCTTCACATACATGTCCAGATACAAAGGATTATGTTCCGGAAGATAGCCGATATTGCGGCGTACTTCAATAGGTTGTGTCAGCACATCATATCCACACACAGTGATGGTACCTTCTGTTGGTGGCAGATAGCAGGTAATGGTTTTCATTGTAGTAGATTTTCCAGCCCCATTAGGTCCTAGAAACCCCACAATCTGTCCAGGTTGTGTCTGAAAGGAAATATCATTTACGGCACGTTGCTCGCCGTATATTTTCGTAAAATGAGAGACGTTTATAGACATAGAAACAGCACAATAGGTCTATTCTAAAATTATACAAGGTTTGTAAAGTAAAGTAAAAATAGTTGAACTTTTGTAATAACAGGCTTAACTCGTTCACTTATAGATCTGTTCCTGTTATAATATATAGGAGAATACGTTCTGTTTGTGAAACCTAACTCCTTGTTAGTTATTTATAATCAATGAATTATACTTTTAAATGTATAAAATTCTCTTTGTTGACTATAAATTATCTGCTACTGATCAGCTTTCCGCGGGACTTTACAATTAAATAATACACAAAGCAAGGCCTTATCATTTTTTTTTCTTACTTTTGCGGGCTAATTTTAAAACCAACTGCTATTAGCGGAGAGCTACTAGCCTTAATCCCATGCAAAATATTAGAAACATTGCGATTATTGCCCACGTTGACCACGGAAAGACAACGCTGGTTGATAAGATGATTCATGCTGCCAAGCTTTTCCGCGACAATCAGGAGTTTGATGACTTGATTCTGGACAATAACGAGCTGGAACGTGAACGCGGTATTACGATTGTCTCTAAAAACGTTTCGATTCGTTATAAAGATATAAAAATCAATATTATAGACACTCCAGGTCACTCCGATTTCGGAGGTGAGGTAGAACGAGTACTGAAAATGGCAGACGGAGTACTATTATTGGTTGATGCTTTTGAAGGTCCAATGCCTCAGACTCGTTTCGTATTGAACAAAGCTCTTGAGTTAGGGCTGAAGCCAATCGTTGTTGTCAATAAAGTTGACAAAGAAAACTGTCGCCCGGATGAAGTGCATGAAGCAGTATTTGATCTGATGTTTAACCTGGGTGCAACAGAAGAACAATTGGATTTTCCAACTGTATATGGTTCTGCCAAACAGAACTGGATGGGATATGACTGGAAAACTCCAACTACTGATATCACAGCACTACTGGATTCAATCATTAAATATATTCCGGCACCTCCAGCATTGGAAGGCCCTGCTCAATTGCAGGTGACATCACTGGATTATTCTTCATTCGTAGGTCGTATTGCTATTGGAAGAGTTCATCGTGGTACATTAAAAGAAAGTAGCCCTGTTGCTTTGATGAAATCTGACGGCAGCATTAAGAAAGCAAGAATCAAGGAGATTCAGGTATTTGAAGGGCTGGGTCGTGTAAAAGTTCCGGAAGTAAGTGCAGGTGATATTTGTGCTATTATAGGTCTGGAAGACTTTGAGATTGGAGATACTATTGCAGACTCAGAAAAACCTGAAGCATTGCCTCGTATTTCTGTAGATGAGCCAACTATGAGTATGTTGTTCACCATCAACAACTCTCCATTCTATGGTCGTGATGGTAAGTTTGTAACCTCCCGTCACCTACGTGATCGCTTATTTAAAGAGACAGAGAAAAACCTGGCACTTCGCGTTCAGCCTACTGATAGTGAAGATCGCTTCCTTGTATTTGGACGTGGTATCCTCCACTTGTCAGTATTGATTGAGACAATGCGTCGTGAAGGTTATGAATTACAGGTTGGCCAGCCACAGGTACTTTTCAAAGAGATTGATGGTATTCGTCATGAGCCAATTGAATTAATGGTAGTGGATGTTCCTGAAGAAAGTGCTGGTAAAGTAATTGAACTGGCTACTCAGCGGAAAGGTGAACTGATGATTATGGAGCCTAAAGGAGATCTGCAACACCTGGAATTTAATATTCCATCACGTGGTATCATTGGATTGAGAAGTAATATTCTGACTGCAACACAGGGTGAAGCTATCATGACTCACCGTTTCAAAGAATATGAACCTTACAAAGGACCTATCCCTGAGCGTATCAATGGATCATTGATCTCAATGGAAACAGGACCTGGCACTGCGTATACTATCGATAAATTACAAGATCGTGGTCGCTTCTTTGTAGATCCAGGCGAAGAGGTTTATATGGGTCAGGTTATTGGAGAGCATACTCGTGACAATGATATTGTAATCAATATTCAAAAGACTAAAAAGCTTACCAATATGCGTGCATCTGGTACAGATGAAGCTGTGCGTATTGCTCCTAAAGTTCAGTTCTCATTAGAAGAATGTTTGGAGTATATTCAGAAAGACGAATATGTGGAAGTTACCCCAAAAGCAATCCGCATGCGTAAAATCTATCTGGATGAGAACGAACGTAAACGTATGTCTAATAAGATTGAGAATGACTAATCTCATCTTTTATTTCTATATAGTAAGATTAAAAATCCCTGGTAGAACGAACTACCAGGGATTTTCTTTTTTAGAACTAATAGAATCAAAATTATATCTGTATCCTGTTTGTACGCATCTATCTCCTTTCTATAACAACATAGCATCAACAACGACGAAACATTTGGGCAGGTACATAGTTTGTTAGTATATACGCTTTGTATAAACTAACTAAGTAGTTATGGAGGAAACACAGGCACAGGATTATCAACCTTTAGAAAATTATGGAATTATAGGAAACCAGGCTACGGTAGCTTTGGTTGGACTGAAAGGGTCTATCGATTTTATGTCTTTTCCCCGCTATGATTCGCCAACCATTTTTGCTGCATTATTGGATAAAGATAAAGGAGGTCGTTTCCAGATAGTCCCTCAATTAAATAATATTGGATATAAACAAATGTATCTGCCCGATACAAATGTGCTTCTGACTCGTTTTTTATCTTACGAAGGATTGGTAGAGATCACAGATTTTATGCCGATTGCAGGTAGCGAATATGAATGCACTTTGATTCGTAAAGTAATGGTGGTGCGGGGTGAAGTAAAAATTCGCATGGATTGTTGTCCTCGTTTTAATTATGCTCGCACGCCTCATACAGCTTATCAGCGAGAAAATCAGATCATCTTTAAAAGCGAGGAAGACAATACATTACTACGGCTTGTAAGCGACTGCCCGTTACAACTTAACAATGGAGATGCATCAGCAGAACTTACTCTCCATGAGAAAGAGGTTGTTCACTTTGTCTTTCAGATGATACCTCGGGAAGAAATAGAAAATGACCTTTTTAAGAGTAAAGAGTTAATTGGAAGCCAAGTAGATAAAGCCTTTCTTGAAACTGTACACTATTGGAAAGATTGGACTAGACAGTCGGCTTACAAGGGTCGTTGGGCAGATATGGTTAACAGATCTGCACTGGTGCTTAAAATGCTTACCTCTCGCAAATATGGCTCTCCCATTGCTGCAGCTACATTGGGTTTGCCAGAGGCCGTAGGCGGTATACGCAACTGGGACTATCGATACACCTGGATACGGGATGCGGCATTCACCATGTATGCATTTATACGTCTTGGCTTTACAAAGGAAGCTGGAGACTTTATGCGTTGGATACGCAAACAGTTTGAAAAAAATATAGAGGAAGGAGGTGGCCTTCAACTAATGTATGCAGTAGATGGCACCGCTGATTTACATGAAGAAGAACTTACTCATCTGGAAGGATATTTTGGCTCTAAACCTGTACGGATTGGTAACAATGCTCATAATCAGTTGCAACTAGATATTTATGGAGAATTGATAGATAGCATATATCTATATGATAAGTATGGTGAAGCTATTACCTATGACTTTTGGCAACAACTTTGCCGACAAATAGAATATGTTTGTCAGAACTGGAATCAGAAAGACCATAGTATCTGGGAGATACGCTCAGAAATGAAAGATTTTCTGTATTCACGGGTTATGTGTTGGGTAGCTGTGGACCGAGGAATTCGATTAGCAGAATCTCATGCATTTCCTTATCCATTTGAAAAATGGCGTACCATTCGCACAGAGATATTTGAAGATATTTACCATAATTTCTGGAATGAAGACCGCAAAGCCTTTGTGCAATATAAAGGGGGAGATGTATTGGATGCAGCAGCCTTAATCATGCCATTGGTCCGAATTATCAGTCCTTATGACCCTCGATGGGTTTCAACTTTAGAAGCTATTGAAAATGAACTTGTCTCAGATACATTAGTATATCGTTACAATACAGAACACTTTGAAGATGGTGTTGGAGGAGGAGAAAGTACTTTCTCCATGTGTTCATTCTGGTATGTAGAGTGCCTTGCCCGTGGAGGACAGCTGGAAAAAGCCCGTCTTTATTTTGAGAAGATGATGGGGTATGCTAACCACCTTGGATTATATGCAGAACAAATCGGTTTACGTGGTGAACAGCTAGGCAACTATCCTCAGGCGTTTACACATCTGGGACTAATTAGTGCAGCCCATTATCTGAACCGGGCACTGGAAAAATCAAAGATTTAATTATTGAAAGCCACGCTGCCGCATTGCTTCAAATACCAGAATAGCAGTGCTGGTAGACACATTCAAGGAGTCTATTTGCCCACGCATCGGTATCTTGATTTGATCATCCGCTTCTTGTAGCCACTTATTGCTGAGTCCTGTGGCTTCAGTACCCATCACAACGGCTGATGGTTGCGCCAGATTGACTTCATGGTAAAAATGAGTGGCAGTAAGTGCAGCAGCATACGTACGAATATTTTTCTGGCGGAGCCAATTTATGGCTTCGTCAGAGGTACAAACCACTACCTGGTTACTAAATAAACAACCGATTCCAGAACGAATAACATTTGGGTTATAAAGATCTGTTTGTGGATCACAAATTATAACAGCATCTATATGAGCGGCATCAGCCGTACGAAGAATCGCACCTAAGTTCCCAGGCTTTTCTACTGCCTCCAATACAATTATAAACGGATTGCTGCTCAGCTTTAAATCCTGCAAACGGAGTTTCTTAGGAACGATTAATGCCACTAAGCCATCTCGGTTTTCTCGGTAGGCAATTTTATCAAACACAACTTTACTAATCTCCCAACTGTGTTCAGGTGAAAAGTTTAGAGGAGCAGGGTGTAATTCTTTACAGATAAAAAGGGTATGTAGTTTATAGCCAGCCCTCAAGGCAAGTTCTATCTCTCTTTCTCCTTCTACTACTGTCAGATTCTGTTCTTTTCGCTCAGAAGCTTTCTCCAATAATCTGATAACATTTTTAATCTTCGGGTTTTGTGGGCTAGCGATAAGTTCCATACTATTAGTAAACAACATTCTGACACAAAGATACTATACGAAAGGCAGAATCATTAGTCAAACAATGGCCACAGCACTCCGAAGCCCAGTGTACGTCTCTGACCAGGATAATAAGGGGTAGTAAAGTATCCATTTCCAAATACAAGTCCCTGGTTTATATGTGACATCTTAACAAAGAGTCGCACTCTGCCTACACGAGCATTGGCAAACACATCAATAACAGGATATCCTTTTACCAAAAATTCATCCTGAAGATAGAACTGTGCAATGGCAGGCATATAGGCATTGGCATAGTAGTCAGACTTATAATGTGCATCTATACCAATCTGCATAAATAATGCTTTTCTGAATAGGAAGCCTTCTGCATACCAACGTGAATTGATAAACCATTGAGGCATCCTGATAACATTTACATTATTGGTGGTTTGTGTAAATACTACCTGATTTTCGGTATGAAATATCTTACCATGCAGGTTCAGTGATACACCTACGTTAAAAATCTGAAAGGCACTGCTTTGTTGTGGCTTTATATCCTGATCAAGATAAATATAATTGGCTAGATTACTAATGGATGCAGATGGTTCAAAAGTTAATGCTTTGTATTTTAGAGTCAGTTGCCCGGATAGTTGATTCACACTCACAGGACTAAAATCATTGCTCCATCGGAAATGATTGCTGTACATACGTTGCTGTACAACAGTAGGAGAATAGAGCATACTTAGATAGCTTACTTTAAACCAGGGAGATTCAAACGTTCCACTTAGCTTATAATCTCTGAATAGTAAAAATTCTGCCTCTGCATATAATTTAATATTCTTTTTAAAGCTATACTGTCCCCAGGCACCCAGAAAAGTCTCCCCTTTTTTATAAGTCACAGGGTTATATTCTGTATTTGTGGTAGTATATAACCCTGTATAAGTAGCCTTAAAATCTCGTCTGCGGGCATATAAGCGATAATCCCACCCCTGATACTTTCCTTTTAAGCCAATTCGATTCTCATATACTATATAACGCATTACATCATGTGTAGTATCATCAGAAAAGTAGTATCTGTAGGCAGTATCCGAAGGAGAAACATCCGGGTAAAAATAGTTTCCAGCACCTCTCACAGATGCATACTCACTATAGGTATTGTCATTATCATAGTAATCATATCGTTGTGTTTGCCGATCAAAAATATGATATACCTGAAATCCATTGCCAAACTTATATTGGTGGTAAATGTGCCAGTTGTTTCGATAATCATTGCCTCGCACCATCTGAGTAGGAGGATTACCTGATATGGCTGGAACTAATTGTGAAACAGCATTTTCTGCAAAATTATCCAGCAATGTACTCTGATCCGTCCCCAAAGTATTCAAAATACCACCTTGTTCATTAACCCAGTGATTTTGATGAGAGAAATGTGCAAGTATATGATAAGCGCTATCACTTGATATCCATCGGGTGTAGGCACTTACGCCATAATGATCTACTTGCCTTTCACTACGTTCTGTATATCCATATTGTTTACCAGAAGTTAGTCGTTGAAAGTCAAATCCAATATTCCATCTGGAATTGATATTGCGACTATGTCCAAGATTCAGTAATTGCTGATACAAGCCGCCCTGAACATATTTCAGATAGGTGTAAGGAGATTTTGTATCGTAGTACTTTATTTTATCGGGAGTTAATGCATACAGATCATATACATTCATACCAAAGTACGTACCAATTTGCGCAGGAGGTGTATAGAAAACAGGTCGTATAGCAGTTCCAAGGTTTCCCAGATCTACATATCGATTGTTATATCGGTTTACAAAATTGTAATTATGAATATTCTCCAGCAAAGTATCGATAGCATAGGTAGTATCCCGATTGGTAAGCAAGTCGTTTTCAAGTAAGAACCGGGATGTTTCAGGACCATATACCTGTTTGGTAGAATCGTCCAGAATACTACTTCCTGTCCTGGATTTACGATCTTTGGAACCGGATAGTGGCCCACCTTTGCCTCCAGGAACTTGAGCCTGAGCTACATAACCAATAAACAGTAATAGAACCAGCTTATAGAGAAGCCGTGATAAAGCTTGTAATGAATTCACACACAAATGTACAGCAGAATTTTAATTTGGTAAGAAATTACCTGGAAAAAGGATAGTATTTTTCTGAGCAATTATCATGCCTTCATAAAGTGAAAGCATAATTTCTTTTCGTCGCAAAATTCGTCAGGTAAAATTTGGAGAATAAAATAAGAAGAAAAATAATGAGACTATAATTTATTCAGTAGTGAGAATGCCTTTTCTTTAAATATCTCTGTAGATTGAGTTAATAACCGCAAATGCTCTTTCGCCTGGTTGGGCTCACTTTTTCGAAGATGAATTAAAGCCAGATACCATTCTGCCTGAGATACAAAACTACTATTAGGATGTTTGACAACTTCCTGCATATACGCCTCTGCTTTATCAAGTTGGTTTACCTCAATACTTGCAATCCCTGCATAAAATAGCAAATCAGTGTGTTCTTTCCCTATCTGTGAGGCTTGTTCAAAATACTTGAGGGCATCTGCATAGTGTCCTTGTTCATATAGTCGTAACGCTTCTGTTTGTGACGCCGGTCCTTCAACTGTATTTTGTAATGTATAGCCTATTACGTTAGGATAGGGTTCATAATATTGGCTAAACAGCTTTTTATTATAAGCTCTATTATATAGAAAATACCCAGTAGCTAATAAAACAGGTAGTAAGGCAAGAAAACAAACTTTCCAATTATTTTTTCGAATACTGGATAATGGAATCTCTGCATATGCCTCTTTTGCCTGGATTTCTGCCTCCAACTGTTGTAGTCGCTGCTTTAATTCCACACGGGAAAAGTGATTTTTTTTATTTGCTTCATTCATAAAAAATGGATATCCAAAATGCAAAACAGTCTACATTAGTTAGTTACCTTTTTGCGAAAAAGTAAACGTTAACTATGAACAAACTTGATTATCAATAGTTTATTTTTTTATTGAATTGTTTTTTTGATTCTGCTACCTTTAGCACATCAAAAATTCAAGCCTTATTTTCAGCTATCTTTATTTACATTTTCATGGTCCGCAGTTGCCTTTTCATTCTTTTGTCTTTTTGTGTTTTTGTTCAGTGCCAGCCAAATAGAGCTAGTGAAGAAAACGTTGAAATCAATAGTGATTCTCTTCAAGTTCAGCTTAGTACAATTACAGATAGCATGCAGATTAGTTGGAGTACACTGATTGAATCAGATAATCTGAAAATACAACAGATTAAAGACCTCCTAAAAAATATATCCCAATCCTGTAAATATGACAAGACTCTTTATACTCAGTTAATAAACCAGGAGGAAACCCTTTTATCCAAACGTTATACAGATCCGGATTCACTAACAAATGATCAAATCGACTTTTATGATAGTGCGACAGATTCTCTACTAACAGACCTTACATTATTCTATGAAAAAACTCATGCCACAACATGCTGTGTATCATGCGATTCTCTAGAAAAAAGAATTGATAGCCTTACTAATGAGGTAGCCATTCTACGTAGAAAGTATGACAATTATACAGAAGAATACAATGCGCTGATTATTCAACAGAAAGAAGCACTTTCGACTATCAAATCCGAATATAAAAATCTAAAGCCCAGACAACTTTTTTCTCCTATGTAATATGACTTGCTTTACTAAAAGATAGACAAGTATAAGCACACTTTCTACTATCATTGATGGAAAGTGTACTCTATATTTTATGTGTATGTTTAGTTTAATATTGCTTTAAAACTTACACAAAACTTATCTTCTGTAAAGACTACAAACATCTTTATTTGGCAATTACATCTTTAACTCTGCTTTTATTTTGGACATTGTAAACACAACCAAATTAATAGCAAGTTTTCCCGATATAAACAATATTTTTCTGAGTATATTTTAAAAATATCTTAGAATAGTAATATGTTTTTAAAATATTTTACCTTTGCAGCGTTCCTATCCAATGGAGGAGCAAACAACTATTTATAACCCATATCGCGATACTGCGTATACATTTTTTAGATTGTTTTATTGCATACTATTCAACTTTCTTCATCAATTAACTCTTTAATTTAAGATCTTCGTATGGCTTATATCGAACCCGCGCCAATCAAAGACAAGGAAAATCCTCTGGAATCCATGATGTCACGATTTGACGCAGCGGCGCAACTTCTGGGTATAGATGAGCAAATGTATCATATACTCAAAGTACCTGCAAGACAGGTAATTGTAGGATTACCTGTAACAATGGATGATGGTACCATCAAAGTATTTGAAGGAATCCGGGTAATACATTCTAACATATTAGGCCCGGCTAAAGGTGGAATCCGTTTTGATCCGGATGTAACGCTGGATGAAGTACGTGCCTTAGCTGCCTGGATGACCTGGAAATGTGCAGTCGTAGACATTCCATATGGTGGTGCCAAAGGAGGTATTGCCTGTAATCCTCGTGCAATGTCTTCCGGGGAGATCGAGCGTCTAATGCGTGCTTATACTATTGCAATGCTTGATATATTTGGACCGGATAAAGATATTCCTGCTCCAGATATGGGAACCAGTCCACGCGAAATGGCCTGGCTTATGGATGAATATTCTAAAGCAAAGGGTATGACAGTAACTGCAGTGGTGACTGGTAAGCCTCTGGTTTTGGGAGGCTCTCTGGGCCGGACAGAAGCCACTGGACGAGGAGTAATGGTAACGGCATTGGCCGCCATGGAAAAACTTCGGATTAACCCATACCGTTCTACAGGTGCCGTACAAGGATTTGGTAACGTGGGATCCCATACAGCTGCTCTCTTACATGAGAGAGGAGTCACTGTACAGGCAATCAGTGATTTAAGTGGAGCTTATTTCAATGACAAAGGAATTAATATAACAGAAGCCATGCGCTATCGGGATACTCATGGGGGATCGTTAGAGGGTTTTGGCGGTGCTGAGAAGATTACCAATGATGAGCTGTTAACGCTTCCTGTAGATGTACTGGTTCCGGCTGCGAAAGAAGATGTAATTACAATGGAAAATGCATCCAGAATACAGGCTAAGATGATTATTGAAGGTGCCAATGGACCTACTTCTGCATCTGCGGATGCAGTAATCAACGAAAAGGGAATTCTGGTAGCTCCAGATATTCTAGCCAATGCAGGGGGTGTAACTGTCTCTTATTTTGAATGGGTGCAAAATCGGCTGGGCTATAAATGGACGCTGGAACGTGTCAATCGTCGTAGCGACAGGATTATGCGGGATGCTTTTGATAAGGTATATCAGACTTCACTGGATTTTAAAGTTTCCATGCGTATTGCTGCTTATATTGTAGCGATCAAGAAGGTGTCTGATACATACAAATACAGAGGTGGCTATTAATAGAAGCCTTACCATCTTAAAACTAAAAGGGTCCAGTAAGCATTTACTAGACCCTTTTAGTTTTGGAAGAATTTAACTTTACTCTATCAACTTTGCGTGAATCTGCATAATCTCTTCATCTCCAAAAAGTATTTTCTTTGTGGTTTTAATTTTATAATTCGCCAGATAAACACTGTTCTGGTCAGATGTCTGAAAATCTAATGAAAGAAGCTTTTCAGATTTGTACAGATAATTATTCTGAGCAATAACACCTTCCATTCTGGCTATTTGCGAAGCACCAGACGCAAACTGAATCTTCAAATGCTGCACTACCGAGTTCTTTCCAGATTTGAGGGTATATAAACGTACACCAGGTGCAGGAGACGTCAAACTGTAATTATCTTGTAGTCCAGGTTTACTAATATCCAACTCTCTGAAAATAGCTAATTCTTTTCCCCAATCTACATCTTTAATACGCTGATCCTCAGTTTGTCCATCTACGAATATTTCCTTGTTTACTACAGGTTTTACAGAATCAAGTAATGAAATCTGCATGTCAATAAGTGTATCAACACTGACAAATTCAGCAGAAGAAGGAGAAGTTTTAACAGAAGGACTTCCACAAGCCCACAGACAGCAGGCACTTAACCCAAGAAATATTATCTTTTTCAACACAGTCAGTATGATAAATAATATAAGTATTCTATCGGAAAACTCTGTTGGAGGTATACTTTCCAAGGTGAATTCAGAAAGTATACCTTTCTATACCCATTTCTTAGGAGATCAGAATATTTCCTGTCATCTCAGCAGGAATATCTACTCCTATAAGTGTTAAAATGGTAGGAGCCAGATCACCTAATTTTCCATCCTTCAGAGTTCCTTTGAAATCATTGTCTACTAATATACAGGGTACTGGATTAGTAGTATGGGCAGTATTTGGTGTACCATCAGGATTAACCATACAATCAGAATTACCATGATCAGCAATAATGATTGAAGTATACCCATTCTCTAAAGCTGCTTTTACTACAGCTTCTGTACACTGGTCTACTGCTTCACAGGCTTTCACTGCTGCCTCAAACACTCCTGTATGACCAACCATATCTGCATTGGCAAAGTTCAGACATACAAAATCTACTTCTTTTTTCTGCAATTCCGGAATGATAGCATCTCTGAGTTCAAATGCACTCATTTCTGGTTTCAGATCATAGGTAGCCACTTTAGGAGAGGCACACATCAAGCGTTTTTCACCTTCAAATGGCTCCTCACGCCCGCCAGAGAAAAAGAAGGTAACATGCGGATATTTTTCTGTCTCAGCAATCCGGATTTGTTTTTTACCAGCCCTAGATAATACTTCACCCAATGTATTATTCAGATTATCTTTATCAAAAATAACTTTTACATTCTGGAAGGTGTCATCATAATTTGTCATTGTCACATAATACAGATCCAGTTTTTCCATTTGAAAGTCAGGAAAATCCTGTTGAGTCAATACCTGAGTGATTTCTCTTCCACGATCAGTACGGAAGTTAAAGCATAACACTACATCTCCTTTTTCTATCAAGCCTACAGGTTTTTCATCTTTATCTGTAAGAATAATTGGCCGGATAAACTCATCTGTCACACCGCTTTCATACGATTTACGAATACCTTCCAACGGATCTTGTACATTTACCCCAACTCCTTTGGTCATAGCATAGTAAGCTTGTTTTACACGACCCCAGCGCTTATCGCGATCCATTGCATAGTAACGACCCGTAATAGTAGCTACTTTTCCGGTTGATGTACTCAGGTGATTTTGGAGATCTTCCATATATGCCAGCCCTCCTTTGGGATCAGTATCCCGACCATCCATAAAAGCATGAATGAATACATCTGAAAGACCATATTTATGAGCAATGCTACATAACCCCTTCAAATGATCAATATGAGAGTGAACACCTCCATCAGAAACCAATCCGATAAAATGGACTTTCTTGCCATTATTTTTTGCATAATTTAATGCCTCTACCAATACAGGTTCATTGTCTAGTGTATGTTCTTCAACTGCTTTGTTTACTTTTACCAGATCCTGGTAGACTACTCTCCCAGCACCAATATTCATATGTCCTACTTCACTGTTTCCCATCTGACCTTCTGGCAATCCTACTTCCAGTCCGGAGGTGTTTAACTTACTGTGTTTATATTTAGGATAAAGACTATCCATAAATGGTGTTTGTGCCTGGTCAATTGCTGAAACTTTAGAGTCAGAGGCAATGCCCCATCCGTCAAGAATAACGAGAATAACTTTCTTGTTCATGAAAAATATAAAGTTAACTATGTGATTATATAGATGTATTTTATTATACTAGTACCATTTGTCGATCATTACAAATACATATACTCTGGTAAAATAAATGCAATGACAATAGTAAAGTTCAATTCTGCTTCATTTTTTGCAAACGTGCACAAATATAATTAATCTTATATCCTTCCTGTATAGAAATGATTGTTCAAACCACTACCTTTACATTCTATCGCAGCCCTTGGACAAAAGTAAGAGTAAATATTCTTTCTAAAGGAACTCGATGCGTTGGCTATAAAAAATAGAAGCTTTGGCATAGTTTTAGCGATATACATACAGAACTCCTTATTCTTATTATGAACATGAGCAAAGTAAATAAAATCTTCCTGTGGTCGCTGGTTGTGAGTCTTATGATTGTAGCTTATGCTAAGCCTCAAGCCCAGGATGATGTTTTTAATGGTGCAAAGGTGGCGCTGAAAAGTGGGAATGCAAGAGAACTCGCAAAATATTTTAACTCTAATATTGAACTGATTATTGAGTCTGAACATGTAGAGATGGATAAAGTTAGCCAAACTCAGGCAGAACTTATTTTACGTACATTTTTCCAGAAAAACCCTGCCAAAGACTTTGCCTACGTTCACCAGGGTGCTTCTCCTGAAGGATCTAAGTATAGTACAGGTAGCTACATGTCTGGCTCTAAGTCCTATCTGGTTTATATTGTAGTAAAACAGTTTGGAGGAAAATATATGATTGACCGAATCGATTTCAGGGAAAAAGGTTAGTCAAGAAAACATCTCCCATACAATAAAAAGCCCTTCACTAGATAGTGAAGGGCTTTTTATTTTGTAGTTAGTATCCATCATCGAATTACCTGCAACCATCCACGACAAGAAGCGCCATCTGGAGAAGTAAGCTTATAATAATAGATAGCATTTTTCACATTGGTTGCATGCCAGTCATTCTGATAAGATTCATCAGTATATACCGGACGTCCCCATTGATCTACAATCTCAACTTTCCATCCTTGTCTGTAGGTCTCAAAATAAGAATTAGATGGGTGGTTGGTAATAATATTAACAGGAAGGTTGACTGGGTTAATGGTTATATCCTTTGTTACAATTTCTTCACAATGTCCAAGCAAAGCACGCAAAACGATCTGATAGTGAGCTATCTTGTCTTTAATGCCCAGCGAAAGTGTATCACTGATAGGATGTACCACCCCTAAGCTATCTATGAGTTGCCATTCTGCAGTGCTTCCATTAAGTTTATTTATCAGTCGAACACGGGTTTGTCCACCACATTCTGAAGAAGTTATAATATCAAAATCAGGCTCAAATGTATTAATGCTTACTGTTGTACTCAATGTTTTAGTACAGCCATTCTTATCTGTGATCACTACAGTATAAGTAGTGGGTTGGGTAGGTTTGACTATAGGATTCGCTGATTGTGGATCATCCATACCAACAGATGGGCTCCATTCATAAGATACGCCTCCACTTGCCCCTAATTGGATACTTTCTCCCGCACATATTACGGAGTCTTTCATTATAGTAAAGAGCGTTCCACTGACAACAACAGATTTACTTACTGAATCTACTTTTTTGCATGTAAGTGGATTATATGCCTTCAATGTAATGGTAAATTCGCCTAATCCATTTAATGTCAATTGTGGTGAAGTTGCAGAGGAAACCACCTGACCATTTACAAGCCATTGGTATTGACTAGCTCCTTCACTTAGATTCGCCACTTGTACCAATCTGGGTGATCCACAGGAATCCGCGGATACAGTAAAATCAGCCTCCAGATTATCAAGATTTATTTTAAAAGCAGCATTGTTACAACCATTAATAGTATTATTACTATCCAGTTCTCCATGATTCTTGTCAGAATAAGCTCCTATTGTTACAGGAAAAGTATTACGATCCCGACAAGCACAAACTGCATGATAGATTGTTCCGTCTGGACTGAATCGTGAAGTACCACCATCTACATGATTATCCCTGGCTGGAGATCCAAAAAATGTCCCATACAAAAGCTGTGATGCATTCTCATTCAAAATTGCCAGATAAAAAGAGTCTTCTTTTGGCCCATTAAGTGAATTAGGGGTAGTGGGCATTTTTGAATTATTTACACTAAGATACTGATGTTCAACGGTACCTACGAAAAAAGTATTCACATCACCTCCCCAGCCAGCCAAATAAAGGAATCCACATGCACTCCTCATAAACGCAGTAGGCGTTATTTCTGGCCTCTTGATTCCTCCTCCGATAACAGTTGAAAATAAGGTTTTACTAAAAGTTTTATCCAATGCATGAATAAACTGCCCACTTGAAGGTTGGTTAAATGTACCTGATGTTATTGTATATTCTCCAAGGGTAAGTCCAAATACATATACATTCTCGTTCGGATCAATATCAATGAGATAACTTTGATCTGAATTACTTGTACCCATATACGATAGATGGGTTAGTTTTTGATTCTGAAAACTTGCCACAAAACCATCTTCTCTACCTGAAAGAGATTGTTTAATCACTCCTTGCGTAGATGGCAGGTTAGAACTGCTTGTACCCCCAGTAATATATACGGTACCAGATGAAGCTATACGAATACCTCGTGCCGCATCAAATCCATTTCCCCCCAGATATGTACTCCAAACCAAATTACTTAATGTAGGGTTAAATTCGCAGACAACGACCTCATTTGATCCTCTGGATTGTGTTTGGGATGCATTTATCAAAGGGAAATCACTAGAAAGAGTGGTACTTGCGATATATATATTTTCCTGAGCATCCAAATTGACCTCTCCACGAAGCTGATCACCATAATTAAATATATCTAACCCAATGTCATCAAATCGGTCCCGCTGATTTAATCCATCATTAGATGAACCACCCAAATAAGTTGAACCAACTAGTGTACTTGCAGAAGCATTTAGTTTGGCAACAAACAAGTCACTACCATTACTATAAGATACTCGTACAGGGCTAGCGAAAATACCGCCATTAAAGCTCTGGTCATAGGCATCAGAAGTTACCGGAAAGTCTGTTGAACTGGTAACACCAAGAATTATCAATTCATTGGTACTGGTAGTAATCATACTTTCAGGCATTTCTGTTTCAGAGCCACCCAGATAAGTCGCATAAATAAGAGACAGATCTCCTTTCAAATTTGGATTGTACTTTAAAATAGCCACATCTGTCATTCCGCTAAATGCTGTTGAAAAGGCACCAATAGTCGCAGGAAACCTAGTTCCAAACTCTATTCCACCTGAGTACAGATTACCATCCTTATCATACGTAGCAGTATACCCCCAGTTATCGGTATATGATCCGGAATAGGTAGCAAAAACCAACACAGGATCTATTACCATCGCGGATCTCCGATTATAGCCTTTGGGGAAAGAAAAGGAAACAACATTATTGTTCAGTGTGAAGGAGGAAGCTATTTCATGTCTGATACCTTTGTTCGTAAGTTGATAAGTATAAGGGGGTGTTTCTGTGACTTTGTTGACAGAAGTCTCCGTCAATAAAAAACCATTATCCAGCTTTAGCTGACTCATTCCCTTATATTTCATCTGGATTGCTTCTGGATTTGCCTGTGCTGCCACATGAAACTCATACTTGAATGTGCCATTCTGAGCAAACAAACGCAGGTTTATGCTAGGATAAATATCTTTATACATAATTTCTGCAAATGCAGCTACATTGGATGCCCAGCGAGAGTGGTCTTTCCCTAAAAAGTAATTACGCTTTTCTGTATATTCTTCCTTGCCTTCAAGTTGTGTACTGGCACTGGCTCCCTGAAAACTAACTTCAAATCCATGGGCACGAATTCTATCTTTTTCATTTCCGCCCACTGCAACATCCTGTCGTGATGCTGGTGTGGAATGTTTAGTATCTCCCAGATGTTGGCGTCCTACATCTCCTGTATGATAAAATACGTATACAAGTGAATTTTTCTTCAAGAAAAGAAACCCACCTGGAATAGCAGCCCGATACAAAATATCTATATCCCATTGTCCATCATTACGCACAAAGCGAGGGGAAGGTGCGTTGGACGCGAAACTGGCTAGAGAGATAAAGAAAAAAAGAGGTAAAAGAAATTTCATAGAAAAGCGGTTTAACAACCTAAGTTACTAATAATTCATCAATTGAGACAATACAAAACAGGAAGAGGAGTTGATTATGAAGCTTACAAAGTTCTGAAAAAAACTGTAGACAAATCTAATCTTTTGATAATTACAGAGATATAAAATTAGCCAAAGTATTTTTTCCTTTCACTGAATAAAAATATTCCTGTATAATTTTTAAAACACTGTAACTTTGCGCCCCAGTTTGGCTATTTATCTATCTGAAATAACACATATTCATCATGAAACTCTGGCAAAAAGAAAATACAAGCACTGCTGAAACTATCGAAAAATTTACGGTTGGTAAAGATCGGGAAATGGATTTGTATCTGGCTGCAGCGGATGTACTTGGTTCCTTGGCACATACACAAATGCTGGAGTCTATTGGACTATTAACTAAAGAAGAGCTTACTCAAATTCATGCTGCACTTAAACACATTTATCAGAATATACAAAAAGGACAATTTGTTATAGAAGATGGAATCGAAGATGTGCATTCCCAAATTGAATGGCTGCTTACACAGACGCTGGGCGAAACAGGAAAGAAAATACATAGTGGCCGTTCCCGTAACGATCAGGTTCTGACAGATATAAAACTCTTCCTGCGGGATCAAGTAACCACTATTGCCAACGAAACCAAACGGCTCTTTGATCTGCTTAACACACTAAGTGATCAGTATAAAGATATTCTGCTGCCAGGTTATACCCATTTACAAATTGCGATGCCATCTTCTTTTGGCCTATGGTTTGGTGCCTATGCAGAAAGTTTGGTTGACGATATGTTAGTGCTACAATCTACTTATAAGATTACCAATAAGAATCCTCTGGGCTCTGGAGCAGGCTATGGTTCGTCCTTCCCATTGAATCGTACATTAACCACACAACTGCTTGGATTTGAAACACTCAATTACAATGTTGTATATGCTCAGATGACTCGGGGAAAGACAGAATACAGTGTGGCTACTTCTATTGCAGCCATTGCCTCTACTCTTTCGCGGTTGGCTATGGATGTTTGTCTATACAACAGCCAGAATTTCAGCTTTATTACATTACCTGATGACCTGACCACAGGCTCCAGTATCATGCCACACAAAAAAAATCCGGATGTGGCTGAGTTATTGAGAGGAAAAACGAATCGCCTGAAGGCTCTACCTCAGGAATTGGCACTTTTGATGAGTAATCTTCCATCTGGATATCATCGCGAAATGCAGTTGACCAAGGAGATCTTGTTCCCGGCATTGGATGAGATCCTGAATTGTCTGCAGATTACTCACTTTATGCTGGAACATGTGCGTGTCAAAGAAGATATCTTGCAGGACTCTCGTTATCATTATCTGTTTAGTGTAGAACGGGTTAATGAACTCGTTCTACAAGGGGTTGCTTTCCGTGATGCGTATAAGCAGGTTGGGAAAGAAATTGCAGATGGAACCTATACCCCCAATCTGAACATTCAGCATACACATGAAGGTAGCATCGGTAATCTGTGCAATGCTCAGATTGCCAATGAAATGCAGAAGGTAATGGATGGTTTTAACTTTGAGAAAGCAGAAAATGCAGTAATAGACCTACTCAATGCCTAAGTTTTAATCTGCTTTTATGAATAAAAAAGGGACTTTGTTGCAACAGAGCCCCTTTTTGTTTAGATGTTTGATGCATTGTCTTTGTCAGTAATACCATTGTTGATTCTCACATGGAAGGGCAAACAAACATCTTCTTATCCATAGGTACATTTGCTTTCATATAGGTATACGTTTTTTTTGAGTTGTTAAGGCTGCTTCCGGAATCCTCAACTGTAAATGGAAACCATACACCATTTACTTGCCTATAATCAGAGTAATAAGTTTGAGCTCCATCTGGACCTGGCAGATACCTTGTTTGTGACATAATTACACGATAGGTATCAGCATATAGATCATATGATTTTTTATCTAGCTCTAACTGAACAACAAAACATCTTTTTCCTTCAATTATATCTTCGCCCTGTAAGAAAATCTTATATCCATTTTCTTTATAGGAAATGAGTCTGTTAGCAAAAAAACTGGGTTTACCTGAAGAACGAGTAAATTGTAGACGAAATGAAGTATCTGTCCCAACAATTTTTTTATCCGACAAACAGGACATCCCACCATTGTTACAGACTTTCACCATCATATTTGAAGCCGTGTCTGTCAATAAATACAGTGCCAGATTGGGTCGTGACAAATAATCAATCTGTCGCTGTCCTTTTGTATTCACCCATTCCATCTGCATGGTTTGAATGGCATCCAGATTGTCTCTGCCACCCAGAGCAGCAATGTACTTAGTATAGACTTCATCAATAGTTTGGCTCCATACCAGAACAGGTTTTACAGAAATCAAAAACAGAGTTAAACAGAGAGCGAGTTTGTGTTTCATCGAATTAGAATTAGTAAGATTAAAAAAAGAAAAAATGAGCGTTTAAATCATATGTAGTAACAATATGCTAACCTCTCTAAATCCACATATCTCATTTCTGCACTTACCTGATAATTTTTAACCAATAGTGTGAGTAGGTAATATTAGGACAAATCCAACAATACAAACGATACTTTTATTTTTTATTGTATAGGTTGGTAACTGGTAAAACAAAGAAAATTGTTTATAAGTCCATCATCTACCACTATTGTATTTCATAAGGAAGATGCGTATCTCAGCTATATCCTTTGCCAATGATTTTACCGCATTGTTATTTTTATTTTGATTACACACGAAAAATTCAGATTTCCTTTCGAAATTGCCCCCCAAACCTGTAAGACTTTATCAATTTGTTCACGTTTTAATTCATTAATGCATTTATGCCACTTTGGGGAATAGATTTAGGCGGCACAAAGATCGAAGGTGTAATTCTGGAGTCTGCTAGTGATACAAAAGTTATCAGCCGACTACGCATTGACACAGAGGCTGATCAAGGCTATGAACACATTCTGGATCGTATCGTATTGCTTGTGAAGAAATTATCTGCTGAATCAGGCCTTACTCCCACGACATTGGGAATTGGTACACCAGGTACATTAGATCCTATTACACAAACACTGAAAAACAGTAATACTACTTGCATGAATGGGAAACCATTCAAAAAGGATCTGGAGGCGAAACTAGGATTTCCGATTGCATTAGCCAACGATGCCAATTGTTTTGCGTTGGCAGAAGCCCGCCTGGGTGCAGCTAAACGAGTAATGCCTAATGCAGAGGTTGTATTTGGGGTGATTATGGGTACTGGTGTAGGGGGAGGGCTGGTTGTACATGGCAAGGTAATTAACGGGCGTCAGGGAAATGGCGGTGAATGGGGACACATTTTTCTGGATGAATCAGGTGGGCCATGTTATTGTGGGCAGACAGGATGTGTTGAAACAGTGATAGCAGGTCCTTCTTTGCAACGATACTATGAGTCGATCAGTGGCAAAAAAGCTACCCTGAAAGAAATAGTAAAAAGTTATGAAGCAGGCAATGACCCACATGCCCAAGCAACCATCAAGCGCCTTCTTGAAATGTTTGGTAAAGGTATATCCGTGATTATTAATATTATTGATCCTGATATCATTGTAATGGGAGGAGGTGTCAGCAATATTGACTTGCTATATACTGAAGGTATTGCAGAAGCTAGCAAACATATTTTTAACACCAAGCTGGATACTATTTTCCTAAAAGCAGAACTAGGTGATAGTGCTGGTGTGTTTGGAGCAGCTATGCTGGTAGGATAAGAATTTTTGATTACAAAAGAAAAGGCATCTGTAACAGATGCCTTTCTTATTCAGGTTAGGTTTATAAGGGTTTGTTATTTTTATTTCTGACTACGAGCAATAGGGCTTGGAGATGCACTTTGATGAACAAGTTCCATCAATTGTTTTAGTACAGAGTCCCCACCACGAGCATCATCATACACATCACGACCTAAAGCAATCTGTGGACGGATGCTGCTTTTTTCCAAATCGTCTTCACGATTTACAATTGAAGTAGACACATATATTTTAGTCAAGGTATTTGGTAGATCATATTTTATCAGATCACCAAAAGATACTGCCTGGCAAGCTGCATTCTCTTCACCCACGATAATCCCAACATGTTGATCTTTACACAATTTTACTAACATACTGGCAGCAGAGAAAGTAGCACCATTTGCCAGAATGTAGACTTTACCACTGTATTTCTTTTCAACATTAGTGATAAAGTGTTGCTTACTGGTAATTTCTACTAAAGTTCCAGGTGCTGCTCTGTCGATACGTGCAGCATATGAATTACGGCTCAGTTTTTTCATCAATATTTCAATGAAAGAAAGCTTTTTCTGCTCTTTCAGGAATGTACTAGACTTTACCATCACTTTGCTTTCTACATTCACAGGGCTGATATAGCTGAACAAACGATATGCATTGTGTACCAGTCCACCTGGATTGTCACGTAAATCAATTATCAGATTCTGAATATTTTTTGCATTCAGTTGTTTGAAAGAATCTGCAAGGAATTTTTCATATGTAGCATTATCATGCTTATTATCTGCATTATAGAAAGTATTGATATCCAGATAGGCTGTAGAAGCAGCTTCGTCTATATTTAATCTGCGTGTCACTTCATCAACAGCATTGGCAGTATTGATAGTGCTACCCGTAACAGCATCAATTTTTGATTTACGAACAGAACCATCCTGCATCCGGTAAGAGACCTCATACATATCTGTAGGTTCATACAAGGACCAGTACAAAATATCGAATGTAAATACATTCTCCAGTTGACGCCATCTTGCTTTCTCCAGGTTTGCATCTGCACTTAATAAAGGCATCATTTTAGCGATAATCTCTTCAATCGCTACTCCATTTACTGTCAACAACTGGCTACCTAAAGCTGTAGAGTCCAGCATAGTAGAATAGTTCTGACGGATATAAGCTTTGTTATCTTCAATGGCCAGGCTCAGAGGAAAGAATTTACCTCTTTCAGATACATAGTTTACCAGTGACTCATTGGACTCTGCATACAGGTGGCCATCCTGAACCAGGGCAACCAGTTCACGAACGATTGTCAGGAATTCATTTTCTGAAATAGTAGAATCTTTTTTCTGATCCAGAAAAGAAATTTTATTGGCAAAAGTCTGATGAAAAGTCAGGCTGTCTGTAAAACAGTACAAACAAGGGTGAGCCTCTTTCATCACAGCCTCCAGTTTACGAAGATCTTCAATACAATCATCTTTTTTGTAACGAACCAAGCTTTTCTGATAAGCAGACGCACTGTAATTCTCAACCCGGTTTGCTTCAGTTTGTGCAAATCCGACCATCATTCCCAAAAAGGTTACAACAAGAAGTAAAGATTGGCGTGTCATAAGTGCAAGTTCAATTGAGTAATATGAGCTTTTGTAAATCTATATACGCTTTTCGGAAAAAAAGTCACCCGGATAATGAATTTTTTGCAAATTCGCGGTTACTTTAAATAAGCCATTGAAAATAAGGCAAATAACCTTACAAATTTCACTTACCACCCAATCTCTCGAAAAAAAAAGTTTAAAAAAATGTCAAAAACGATGCGAAATATTCACTTGACCCTGCTTTTCTTCCTATGTAATATTTTTTTAGTTTTTGCACAAAACTCAACTTTTGATACAAAGGATGAAATAGAAAAAGAAGTTAGATCGCTGGAAATGAGGCGATTTGAAATGATGGTGCATAAAGACACCAAAGGACTGAGTGAAATTTTAGGTGAAGATTTGGTGTATATTCATGCAAATGGCGTGTTAGAAAAAAAATCTCAATTTTTAGAAACTTTAGACAAAGGGAAGACCTTATACCAGTCAATCCAATCTGAAGAAGTAGGAATACGGGTTATCGGAGATGCCGCAGTTATAAATGGAGTAGCTACTGTACGGGTATGGACAGCAGGTCAGACACTGGATATGCATCTGCGTTATACGGATGTCTATGTGCGTCGAAATGGAAAATGGCAATTGATTTCCTGGCAATCAACACGGATACAACCCTAAACAATGCAGAACTTTAGTATAAGAGGTTGTCTAATTTATTATTAAAGAAGCTCAACGAGCAGATTTTGTAGCGAGATGAGGTATTTACCTATCGGCCAATTGCAACGTAGCCAGCGGTTACGGGCCGAAAAATGGACGAAATCGCAGCACAAGAGATGCCTTTGCAGCCTTTAAGGATAATTTGAGACAACCTCTAAAGAAGGTTTATAGATAGAATAAAGCTAAAAAACAAAACCTCCTGCATTCCCTTTCGGGAATTTTTTCAATCTTTGCGCCTTGAAAATTCTTATCTAACGGTAAAATCCGGAAACAATCAACGGAAAACTATTTTCGTTATGCTGAACCAACGACAAATTATTAAAGACTTACTCCAATCTACTGCATTTGATACGGAGGTACATGTAAAAGGCTGGGTACAAACGACCCGTATGAACCCTTATATTGCTTTCATTGCATTAAATGATGGTTCTACAATTAATCACCTGCAGATCGTTGCGGATATCTCTATTTTCGGACAAGAGTTTATTGATAAGATCAAAAATACAGGTACCTGTATTGCTGTAACAGGTAAACTGGTAGAGTCCCAAGGTGCTGGTCAGCGAGTAGAGGTACAGGCTACACAGATAGAATTATATGGAGAGTCAGATCCGGTAAGTTATAAACTTCAGGCCAAGCGACACTCTATGGAGTTTATGCGTGAGATTGCACACCTTCGCCCGAGAACCCGTACATTTGGCGCCATATTACGGATACGCCATACATTGGCTTATGCGGTTCATAAATATTTTAACGATAATGGATTCTTTTATCTGCACACACCTATCATTACAGGTTCAGATGCAGAAGGAGCGGGGGAGATGTTTAGGGTAACAACCCTTGATCCGGTGAACCCACCCCTAACTGAAGATGGACAAGTAGATTACAAACAGGATTTCTTTGGAAAGCCAACGAACCTTACAGTATCTGGTCAATTAGAAGGAGAACTGGGAGCTATGGCATTGTCAAAGATCTATACTTTTGGACCTACCTTCCGGGCTGAAAACTCTAATACAACACGCCACCTGGCTGAGTTTTGGATGATTGAGCCTGAAGTAGCATTTAACGATCTGGAAGATAACATGAATCTGGCCGAAGATTTCGTTAAGTATGTTATTGGGTATGCGATGGAACATTGTAGTGATGATCTGGCCTTTCTGGAAAACCGCTTGATTGAAGAGGAAAAGAATAAAAAGCAGGAAGAACGCAGTCCTATGCCATTGTTGGAAAAACTTCGTTTTGTACTGGATAACCCGTTTGAACGATTAACCTATACAGAAGCCGTAGATATTCTGGTAAAATCCAAACCTGCTCAAAAAGGGCAGTTCAAGTATCCTGTAAGCTGGGGTATAGATCTGCAATCAGAACACGAACGGTATCTGGTTGAAAAACACTTTAAAAAGCCGGTGATTCTGACCAACTATCCAAAAGATATCAAGGCGTTTTATATGCGTCAGGATGATGATGGAAAGACGGTACGTGCAATGGATGTGTTATTCCCTGGCATTGGAGAAATCATTGGAGGTTCTCAACGGGAAGAACGATACGAGAAGCTTCATACCAGAATCAAGGAACTACACATTCCGGAAGAAAGTCTGTGGTGGTATCTGGAAACCCGTCAGTATGGTACAGCTCCTCATGCTGGTTTTGGCTTAGGTTTTGAACGTTTGGTGTTGTTTGTGACTGGTATGACTAACATTCGTGATGTGATTCCATTCCCAAGAACCCCACAAAATGCAGAGTTCTGATCCTGATTATTCTATTTATACATAAAACAAAAAGCGTCTGACGTATATCAGGCGCTTTTTGTTTTATCTTTATCGAACTACCTTCTTCTTTTACAAAATACTTGGTTGGGTATAATCTCTTAAAGAATAAACTGTACATAACTTTATGCAGAGTTTGCGGTGAATTCCGGTCACTTTTTCTTCTTGCGGTGAATTCTGCGCAAACAAAAAAATAATCGGAATTCCGGTCAAAAAATAGTTTGCCATGAGTTATGTGTAAACAAAAAAATGATTGGAACTCTGGTTAAAATAAAAAGTGACTGGATCTATCCACAATTTGTTCATGGATTGGTGGACCTGCCTTGCCTTCTCTAAAAATATTTTGCAAAGAATAATTAGCAAACATAAAATAATCAGAATTCCGGTCAGACTTTAAAATGATTATTAGTTGAATAATTTTTCAAAGTGATTACTATTCTAGTTAAAAACACTTTTTGTCAGAGATCATCTTGGCTCATTTACCTTTCATCCTATCGCGTGATTAACCCACTGTAATATCTGAAATTCTACTCTAGTACAGGGAACAGGTTTTGTTTTTGTTAGTAGGTCACTTCCAAAGACTATGTAATATGAAACAGATAAAAATCTTTGCAGGGCATCTTATGCTCCTTTTAGCTTTATCTCATTGCAACTCGCAATCCCAACAGAAAGAGAATGAAGCATCTGGTAACACAAGCCGTAAAGAAGAACTGGCAACCCAAACAGTTTCCATGCCTAAACCCTACGAAACCAAGTCGGTGAAAAACTTTAGTAAAGTACTGGGTTGGTCAGGAAATCAAAAACCAACAGCTCCTCAAGGCTTTACTGTGACTAAGTTTGCCACAGATCTGATTAATCCACGATGGGTTTATGCTGCACCGAATGGAGATATATTTGTAGCCGAAGCTAATACAGAATCAGAAGGAGTAAAGAAAATTGCAGATGTAGCCACAGGTAAGGCCAAGTCACAACGACTTGGTGCGAGTGCGAACCGCATTACACTCTTCAGAGATACCAATAAGGATGGCAAACCTGATGTGCGACATGTATTTCTAACAGATCTGAATCAGCCATTTGGTATGCTGGTACTGGGTAACTTTTTCTACGTTGCCAATACAGATGGACTCTGGCGATATCCTTATCAGGAAGGACAAACGCAGATGAAGGCTAGGGGAGAAAAAATCGCGAGCCTGCCAGCAGGTGGTTACAATAATCACTGGACCCGTAATGTGATTGCTAACTTTGAGGGGTCTAAGATTTATGTATCTGTCGGTTCGGGAAGTAATGTAGCAGAACATGGTATGGATAATGAGAAGCGAAGAGCAAATATTCTGGAAATGAATCCTGATGGCACACAAGAACGCATCTACGCAAGCGGCTTACGAAATCCGGTAGGCATGGACTGGGTTCCTGGCACTAATACCTTATGGACTACAGTAAACGAACGGGATGAACTAGGTGATGAACTGGTGCCAGATTATATGACCAGTGTAAAAGAAGGAGGATTTTATGGGTGGCCTTATGCCTATTTTGGCCATAACGAAGATCCTCGTCTTAAAGGAGAGAATCCCGAACTGGTACAGAAAACGATTGTACCAGATGTGGCACTAGGTTCTCATACAGCTTCATTGGGATTAACATTCTATGATAAAAAAGCTTTTCCTGCCAAATATCAAAATGGTGCTTTTATTGGCCAGCATGGCTCCTGGAACCGGTCAGAGCTTTCCGGATACAAAGTAGTATTTGTTCCATTCAAAAATGGAAAACCTGCAGGTCAGCCTGAAGATTTTTTGACAGGTTTTGTTGCGGATCAGGATCAAAGCAGAGTATATGGGCGCCCGGTGGGCGTAGAGGTTTTGGCAGATGGATCTTTACTTGTGGCTGATGATGCTGCCAATACGCTTTGGCGGGTAAGTGCTCAATAAAACAAAAGATTTGCTTCTTTTCAATATCTTAGCTCTCCTTTGATGTAATTATAGACAAATCGAAGGGGAGTTTTTATTTATCAAAAAGTTAGGAGTTTTTCTTAGTAAAGAAATAGTTTACAAACGGGAATACCGTATCTTTGGGCATGAAGTTCAAACACCAACCTGATCAAGCCCGTAAGGCAAGCGATTACACCATGAAAGAAGCCATTGATGAGCTTTTACGTGTATATCGGCTACGTAGTAAGTTTGATGAAACTCATGTGGTTCATGCATGGGGGCGTATTATGGGTGTGGCCATTGCCCGGCGTACTGAAAGGGTATATGTACAGGATCGTAAGTTATTTCTTCAAATCACTTCTCCTTCTCTGGCAAATGAACTTTTACTGGGAAAATCCAGAATTATTGAACTTCTGAATGAAGAAGTAAAAGCTAACGTTATTGATGATGTTGTGTTTCTATAATTTGTTTAATCAGTTGCTCCGTTTATCTTAAAAAACGCAGGCCAGGATTACAATAAACACAAAAAAAATCCTATATTCGCTTTCGGAGAAACCGATCTTTGTATTAACCAGACAGCATTGAATTTTGAGATAAAACTTCCTCTTTTTGAGGGACCTTTCGACCTACTGCTTTTCTTTATTGAAAGGGATGAGTTAGATATACATGATATTCCTATCTCACGAATTACAGATGAGTTTCTAACGTATCTTCATGAACTTGAAGCCATCAATATTGATCTGGCCAGCGAATTTATTCTGGTAGCAGCCACTTTGATGCGTATCAAAGCCAAGATGTTATTACCTCGTCCTGAACTTGATGAACAAGGCAATGAGATAGATCCCCGGGATGAATTGGTAAAGCACCTGCTTGAATACAAAAAATACAAATCTGTGATTGGTGAATTTTCCAAATGGGAAGAGGACCGACAGAATCAGGAAGTACGAGGGAATATTGTAAAAGAACTGCATAGCATTGCGGAAAAAAGCAATGTTGATGTAGAACTTCAGGATCTGGACCTTTATAAACTACTAAAAGTATATCAAAAAGTACTGACCCGCTACCAGATCAATCAGAACCGCCCTATACATAAAGTAATTCAGTATCCATATACTATTGAAGGGCAAAAAAAATGGATCACGGAACGCCTAAATGCCGACTACCGTCTTTCCTTTACTGATATTATTGCCTTGAATGACAGTAAAATTGCCGTTATATATAACTTTCTTGCTATCCTGGAAATGATTCAGTATGGGTTAGCCTATATACGGGTAGGTGAAGGTTTCAATAACTTCTGGATTGAACGCAAAGAAGAAAAAGAAGAACAGGAAGCTCTGGTTGAAGGCGAATAATAAAGTAAAGAATCTGTATAGAAATGGGAGCGAATACACTCCCATTTTTCGTTTATCAGCTATCTGTATGAGGTACTCCCTAATGTTAGGACCAACAAGTGGTAATTCTTAGTTGAAAACAGATTCTACCTTTATTGAATAAAATCGTGAAGCTGGTGTGCTCCGACCAATGCCTTGGTGGTGTTTTTGATAATTGTACCTTTTAAAGAACTCACTTAGCCCTTGATACAATTGCCAGCCATCTTCTGGAGGATTTAAGTAAAGGTATTCATATTTTACCGTTCTCCACAAACGCTCAATAAAAACATTGTCGATAGCTCAATCCCAGATCAAGCCTGGTTGAGGTTTTCCTTTTCCATCCATAGAAATTTGAATATTTTCTTTTTTTAGATACTCAACCCATTTTTTGCAGGTAAATTGACTCCCCTGGTCATTGGAGCGTCATGCTCCAGTTGATAATTTGACATTTTCCATAGGAGAGAACTGCTAAATGTAGTGTTTCGATCACCCATTCAGCCTGCATACTATTAGAAATATCCCAACCTACAACAAAGCGAGAATATAAACCCAGATGCAGGTTCTGTCGCAGGTTCATCTAGGATTGCCACCAGATACATAAACCCTTTACTCATAGGCAGATAGGTTATATCATGGATCATCTCTGATCCGTAGCCAGACATGATTCTTTTCTGTAATAGAGAGATTCTTAAGTAAATATGGATAAATATATTCTGCTTTTCCTAGCTTACTCAGATTAGGCTTTGGATAGATAGCCATAATACCCATTGTCTCTGCAACGTCATGCGCAAGAGCCTTCTGACTCGTTTATGATTCACTATATACCCTTCAGCACGCAAATAATCCTGCATTTGCAAAACGCCTTCTGTTGGAAAATTCAAATACCGTTCATCTAATAATCGCATTAATATCAAATTCTCACTTGTTTCTTTGGCTGTCTGGTAATAGAGCCCACTTCGATGAAAATCCAGCCAAGAAGCTTCAAAAACGCACATTGAATCCGAATACTAAGTTGATTTTCTCGCTCAATCATGGATCTGCGCTCAGTTAATGAAGCTTTTTCAAGCTTTTTTTTAGAAATTCATTTACAACCTGCTACGATGGCATCTTCGGCTAATTCGAGCCTTCCAATTCGAGCATATAAGGGCTCGGGATCAATCTTTTCTTCTGAATCCTGATCGGTATCCTTTTCAAAAATAGAGGTGGCTTTCTCCAAAAACTCTTGCTTCCAACCTGCTACGTGCGTGCCATCGGCTGCTGATCATATTTGCATGAACCTCAAACTTCTTGGATAATTCCGCTAAAGTTTGCTTGTCTTTTATGGCTTCCAGAGCTACTTTAGCCTTAAAGCTGGCCGTATATTTTTTGCGTTTTCCTTTCATTTGATCACTAGTTTAGTTTTTATTTTTCATCTTAACTAGTGGTCCCAATTCTGGGGAGTAGCACACTATGTCTTTATCTGGCAGGCTCTTCGTCTCGTTTCCTTCTCCACATTCCAAACAATTCCCCAAAAACAGTTCCTTCCACAATCCGGCGAAATACATTGTAATACAGTGTAAGATACAATAGTCCTGTCATCATCCATATCATAATCATATTAAACCACAAGGTAGGAATCTGAATGCCCAGAAAAGGCTTGCTGGGAGCATAAAAGTGTGTTCGCCAGTCCCAAAAGCTACCTGTAACTACAGGAGTATGATAAATAGGATAGATCTTTTGAATCAAACTACCTTTGTATTCTATGATCCTATTCTCTGCTGTTGAATTTGTAGCCAGCTTCCCAATAATCTCATTGTAATAACGGGCACGTTGCTCGATCAGTTGCTGACGGGCTTCTTCTCCTTGAGTTATTCTCCGCATCAGGCTATCGCGTTGGTCATAAGCCTGATTGTATTTCTGCAAATAAAATAAACGTGACTTATCCAGAAAATGCTTGAGTCGTATAGCCAATTTATGTGTAAATCGTGTAGGTGTAATGCTATCTACTCCTGCAAAAAGCATAGTAGGGTTCTCAGTCATTTCATGTTTTACTTCATGTCGCAATACTTCCAGATAATCAATATATTGTTCATTATAGAGCCTGTCTTCTGCATCCTCCAGACTCATACAATATTCCAGTTTTGATGATAAGGTCGGCAGATAATATGTCTTTTTATAATCTGCTACAGCAATATCTTTATCATACGGGTAGAAGCGCTTTTCATATCGGTTATGCATAAACTGCTCAACAACCAATGCTTCAAATCCCCAGCGTGAAGCCATAAAATCACCCATCACGGGTACCTCGCCCTGTTTATAAATAGCAGGATTGATCTCATCAAACTTTATTACTATACCTCCTAGCACTAGTTGTGGAATAAGCAGTATAGGAATCAGAATGTAGATAGTAATAACTGAATTAAATGTGGCAGAAACATTAAGGCCCAGCATATTCGCAAAACAAGCCCCACTAAAGAGTACAAAGAAGTAGGTGAGGTCCATTCCATCAATACCTACAACCCGATTGGCAACTAATATATAACTTACCGTTTGTATAACTGAGAAACCAAATAATACAAACACCTTTGAAGACAGATAACTATTACGGCTTAAATGTAGAAAAGCTTCTCGTTTTCTTGTTTTAGCATCTTTAATAATTTCCTCTGCACTTATGGTTAAACCCATAAACAGAGAAATGATAATACTCATAAAGATAAAAGCTGGAATATTGACATTCTCAGCAAATACGTATGTACCTTTATTGGTTAGTTCATCTACTGGATGATAACGTACAATATATGATAAGATCAACGCAAGCAAAGGCGCTTGTATAAGGTTGATTGTAATATACTGTCTGTTACTAAGCTTGGCCAGAATATCACGTATAGTATAGATACTCCACTGTCTAAGTCGGTTCGGGATATTTAAGGTATGTGGTGGTTGCTCACGTGTGGGAGTTAAAACAGGTAGCTTGACTTTCTCTTTAAAGTAATAATACCATCGTTGTGGTGATATTTTACGGTCTGTAGTAGGATTGCCATACTCGTCTACAACCTTAGCTTCTAGTATGTTAAAGATTTGTTCTGAGTTAATTTCCAGCCTATCTACCTGATGTACAAGATTCTTGAAATAGAGAACACCTTCTGTTGGGTTCCCATAATAAACCTGATATCCACCTGTATCCATCACAATTAGTTTGTCAAACATCTTGAAGATTTCAGGCGAGGGCTGATGGATAACCACAAAGATCAATTTGCCCAGCATGGTTAACTCCCGTAATAAATCCATGATGTTTTCAGAATCCCGTGAAGATAATCCTGACGTTGGCTCATCCACAAACATCACAGATGGTTGTCTTACCAGTTCCAAACCTATATTCAGCCGTTTTCGCTGACCGCCACTAATCGTTTTATCAAGAGAAGAGCCTACACGCAAGTCCTTTACCTCATATAAGCCAAGGCTTCGTAATGTCTGTACAACCAAACGATTTACGTCAAACTCTGACAGATGTGCAAAACAGAGTTGGGTAGTGAAATACAGGTTTTGATAGACAGTTAGCTCTTCAATCAGGAAGTTTTGCTGTGGCACATAGCCAATTACACCCTGTACACAATTTGCCTGCCTGTGAATATCCAATCCGTTGATTAATACGCGGCCTCTTTGCGGATGCAAATTTCCATTGAGGACGTTTAACAAAGTTGATTTCCCAGAGCCACTTGCTCCCATGATTGCTACCAGTGTACCGGATTCTTCTGCGATATTGACAGGATGTAATCCCTGTTTTCCATTAGGAAAGAAAAACTCTACATCCTTTACCTCAAAAACAATACGTTGAATATGTTCAGAACGTAAAAAATGCCCAAGGATATCACTGTAATAAATTGTTTCAGAAGAAGCACGGATTACACTACCACTGGTTAGAGGAGTGACATAATGTGATTTGAGCTGTTGGCCATTCAGAAATACTTCAGTAGCCGGGTGGGCAGCTCCCAACAGGTACATATCTCCTTCAGTCAGGCGCAGTACTCCCAATGTGCTTTTAATTCCCGGTTTCTGCAGATACGCTGCTGTAAGATCTTTAGGAGGGTCCTGTGAATCTATAATCAAGACATCCTCTGACTGAACACTATAAATATCTCTGGTCTCTACGAACTCGCGGATGGTTGTATAGATGCTTTTTTCGACATGCAAAGCCTCACATACCAGTCGCATAAAATGATCTTCTGAAGAAGAAAATGTATTGTCGGCCAAACCAATCTCAATCAGACGCAAAACAATGATAACCTTTTGCTTTAATTCCAGTTCGCTATTGATTTGGGAGCAAATGCGATAGATCTCCTCATCTGTAGACGATGAGGTTTTCAGATAGTTTTCGAATGTACGGATGTAAGTAGGGACTGACTCATCGTCAACATTTTCGTATAAAAACTTTCGAATTGTTTCCCGTTCTTCTTCTGAAATACCATCAATTCTCGCACTGATGGCAAGTAGTTGTAAAATGGCTTTTAGTACTTGTTCTCTCACAGAATATTGAAATGTATGCGTGGTTTGAGGCTAACAATATGTCAGCATTGGACTTAACTCTTTTCAAAATTATAAACCTCTCTCGTGATTAGAAAAACGAGAGGAGGTAAATTTTTTGAAAAAATTACGGGAAAAAAATGGGGAATAAAAACCAAAAAATATTTTATCTGATTCTTATATGCTATTCAGATGTTTGGCAAAAAGCCACAAACACGCGTTTTTATTTGAATTTCCCTATTTTGTCCATCTATAAGCTAGCTACAGAAGATTGTATTTTCTCTATTATTGATATAAAATAAACTTAAATCCTGAAGACTTAGTTATAATAAAATCTTCGTCCATTTTTCTCACTATTCTTATCCTGCCATGAAAGAAACAACCACAATCAATGCCGCAACTGCCGGAACATTTACACTTGCAGGAGATTTACCTGTCAATCGAATGGGGTATGGAGCCATGCGCATTACCGGACAAGGCATTTGGGGACCGCCTAAAGACCGGGCAGAAGCTATACGTGTACTTAAAAAAGCCGTTGAAGTAGGGGTAAATTTTATTGATACAGCAGATAGCTATGGGCCTGATGTTTCAGAAGAAATTATTGCAGAAGCACTTTATCCTTATCCCAAAGACCTGGTCATTGCCACTAAAGGAGGCTTTACCCGTACAGGACCTAACCAATGGTCAGTAAACGGGCAACCCAAACATTTGAAAGCAGCTCTGGAAGGAAGTTTAAAACGCCTGAAGCTTGATACAATAGATTTGTATCAACTCCATCGATTTGACCCTCAAGTACCTGTGGAAGAATCTCTCGGAGTATTAAAAGATGCTCAGGATAAAGGCCTGATTCGCCATATTGGTTTATCAGAGGTTTCTATTCAGCAGATTGAACAGGCTAGTAAACTTGTAAAAGTTGTATCTGTTCAGAATATGTATAACTATGGAAATCAACGCTGGAATGACGTATTAACCTGGTGTGAACAAAATCAGGTTGCATTTATTCCATGGTATCCTTTACAAGCAGGTGATCTAAGTGCCGAAAAAGCATTAAAGAAAGTGGCAGAAAAACACAATGCTTCTGAGTATCAGATTGCATTAGCATGGCTATTAAAAGCCTCTCCTGTTACACTTCTGATTCCTGGAACATCCTCTGTCAACCATCTGGAAGACAATGTATCGGCTGTCAATATTTCATTGGATGAAGAAGATATGAGATTGTTGCCCAGAAAATAAGTTTATACTAAAAGGGTGTTGTAAGACTATGCAACGCCCTTTTAGTATAAATAATGTTTATATACTACTTACATTCTCCTGTTCTTTCAGCATCAATGCTATTCGTATTTTTTCATAGCTATGCTTCTGATCTAGATACTCAAACAGTGGTTGTAGTCTGTCTCCTTTTTGCATTCCCAGTTTTTTGGCTCCAGCCAGTATATTGTTTTTATCTTCCACTGATATAAAACGACTCCAATCAATGACAATCCCCTGCTGACTTAGTTTCAGAAAATGCGTAAATATTGTTCCTGGAGACATATTCCGCTTTGAAGCAATATCTTCAATGTTATTTCCCTGTTCATACAATTGCTGTGTCAGTTGATAGGTATCCACATCTGCCAATCGGGCAGCCCCTTTGTTTTGAGCCAGAAAATCCAGAATAGCATTCAAAAATGTCTCACCATATCGGTTAAATTTCTCCTGACCCACGCCCGTAATATTCAGCATTTCTGTCTTAGTTACAGGTTTCTTTTGTGCCATATCCGAAAGTGAAGCATCACTGAAAACAATGTATGCAGGTACTCCTTCATTATCAGCTAGTTTTTTGCGGATGGTACGAAGATGTTCAAATAATTCATCCCGAATAATTTCGCGTTTGGTTTTCACAGGTTCTGTTGTTTCTACAACAGCTGCTTTACGTTCTGAGAAAGGCACAAAAGCGGATAACTGTACCGGACGATTTTCTTTTAATACCTGCCAACTGGCTGTATTTAACTTAAATACATGTCCTTCATCATAGGCAATATCCATAATGCCCAGATTCAGCATCTGGTAGATATAATCAACCCATTCTTCATAGCGAACATCCTTACCCGTACCAAATGTTTTCAACTGCTGATAGCCTTTTGCTGTTATCTCCTGCCGATAGGAGCCTCTTAGTATATCAATCAGAAGACCCAGTGCCACTTTTTCGTTGGTACGGGCAATCGCAGAGAGTGCTTTTTGCGCAAGTACTGTTCCATCAAATTTGGTACGAGGGTTTTTACATACATCACAATTGCCACAATCAGTATCAATACTTTCATTGAAATAGCTAAGTAGTACCCGTCTACGGCATATATCAGATGTTGCATACTGCTTCATCCGGTCCAGTTTGGCATTAAGTAGTTCTTTACGTTCAGGAGATGCTTTCTCATTAAAGTCCATTTGCATCATTACATCTGCGTAACTATAAAATAAAACGGTATCACTAGGTAAGCCATCACGCCCAGCACGTCCGATCTCCTGGTAGTAACTTTCAACATTTTTAGGAATGTTATAATGAATTACCCAACGCACATTTGATTTGTCGATACCCATCCCAAAAGCAATAGTTGCTACAATAATCTGTACGTCATCCTTCAAAAATTCATCTTGTACTGTGGATCTTTCATCATTATCCATACCCGCATGATAGTACTTTGTTTTATAGCCAAGTTCGTTTAGCTTAGCTGCTACTGATTCTGTAGACTTACGACTCAGACAATACACAATGCCTGGTTGATTCGGATGTTTTAAAAGAAATTCATGAATCGCCTTCATCCGGTTACGGCCTTGCAAAACCGTCAGACTCAAATTAGGTCTGTCAAATGAGGCTATAAATACCTTTGCTTCTGCAATATCCAGTTGTTGCAAAATATCCTTTCGGGTTACTTTATCGGCAGTGGCTGTAAGAGCCACCACAGGTACTTCTGGAAAGGACTCTTTCAGAATGCTAAGTTGAGTATATTCCGGACGAAAATCATGTCCCCAAAAAGAGACACAGTGAGACTCATCTACTGCAAACAGATTGACAGGAAGGGTATGTAAAAAGGCAAGAAAGCCATTAGCAAAGATTTTCTCTGGGGAGACGTATATAATTTTAATTTTCCCACTCTCACAATCTTTAAGAATCGCATTTTGCTCAGACGTGTTGAGTGTGCTATTGATATAGGCTGCCTCAATCCCATTGGCTTTTAATGCCTGTACCTGATCTTTCATTAAAGCAATCAGTGGTGAGATAACCACTGTTATTCCAGGCAAAACCATTGCAGGTACCTGATAACAGATAGATTTTCCACCACCTGTAGGCATGAGAACCAAACAATCTTTTTTGCCAAGTATTGTATCTATAATCTCTGCCTGTAACGGGCGAAATGCATCATACCCAAAATATTGTTTGAGAACAGCTTCTTTAGTCATGGTTTGAATACAAATAAAAAGTAGCACCAGATCATTATCTGTGCTGCGAGGACAAAGACAAATAAATATTTATTCTTTCAGAGACAAAGATGTAAACGCTTCTGATTCGATTAACCAGAGTACTTCTTTGTTTTTAACGCTGCTGTGGGCTAGAATCTTTTAATCCTAACTTAGTAAGATGACCTTATCTATTTGCAAAGATACTATTTTACTTCACTCTCTTCGAGTAAATACTCTCCTTGTGAGGCAATTTCGCCTAAAGATAGACCCGCAGCTTCGAAAACAACTTTCTTAATAAGGTCTACGTGTGTTTGAGTGATAAAGTGGCCAGCAAGTGGAAGGAACATGAAGCGGGCTTTTTTACATTTGATGTGTTTTTTAGCAAATGTCAGGTTGAGAGGATCGGCAATCCAGTCTTTTCCACCCTGCAATACAGTAAGAGGAGTATTCAATTGTTGCCATTTAGGCTCTAGTTCGCGTAGCTCACTAGCATGAGCAAATTTTTCTGCAGTAGCTACAACAAATGAATGTGGTAAAAACCATTGTACTACCCGATAGCGGGCTGCACGTGCAAACCAGAATATTTTTTCTTTTTCAGGATCAATAGGAGGAGCCACCATACATAGATATTTTACCTTTTCTGGTGCCAGAAGCGTGAGTTGTGCAGCAATAGCAGCCCCATACGATCTGCCCACAACAATAGCAGGTTGGCTTTTTGTGGTTTCATTTAATAAAGGTAATATTCCCTGAGCCTGCTTTTCGATAGATGTTACAGCAAACTGATTTTTACGTTTAGATTTGCCATATCCCAGGCGGTCTACTGCAATAATGTGAAAATACCGTTGCAGCACTGTATCATCCAACATATTCATATAGCCATACCAACCACCAGGGGCACCATGAATCAGTAATAAAGTAGGTAAAGTATCCGAGCCGACACTTGCATAGTGTAAGGTTACTGAATCATTTTGAATCGAATGGAAAGTAGGTTTGACAGGAAGATGTTTGTAGTGCTTGGCAAACTTCTTATCCGTCATAATCTGACCCCGAAAACATCCTGTTGTTGTAGCTAAAAATAGAAGCAAAACAACATACTTCACAAGATAAGTCTGAATGAAAACGATCCGATTCATAATTTACTACAACATTTATGATTGTCTTATCCTAACTAAATAATCCTGCCAGATCCATCTAACAGGGTGATTTTATGGCTTTTATTCTGATGCAGTATTTCTATTTTATAGGAAGACGAGTGGCGGGTTGCAATAATTAACACTACTTTAACACATAGACTACTTCTTTTCCAATGTCTTACCAAGATACAAAACATTATCCTGAGCCTAACGTGTAATTGTTTTGAAAAACTTACACTTCTATTATTTTCTATATGGCTATTTTTCTACGATAATCTCTTCAGCTTCGTTACCATCAATCTACATTTTTTATTTCCGTAGAGCGGTTATCTCAAGTTAATCTTTTAGTAAAGTCTGCAAGTAAAAAAATATTTTCACAAATCTCTACTAATTCTATAGGAATATTGATAAGAATATTTACTTTTGTTACCTCATTCAGATACATACTATTTAAAAGCAAGTCTTATGTTTAATTTTTTCTCTGTTTTTGAGTATTTGGATTGTTTATATGTTGATTAAAATCCAAATCTTCTACATACTTAGCCTATATACACTCAGAGTACAATGATTTGAATTTCAATAAGTTATTATTAACTTGTTAAGTTGCAAGACCGCTGCATTTCAAATAGTCTACTGGATGCCTGAACGATTCTGTTCCCACCAAACAAATCTTTATCATTCCATGAAAAAAAAATTATTCCTATTCTATGTGCTTTTCAACCTGGTAATACTATCTCTGTCTGCGCAGGATAATCTATTACTTATAAGTGGAAAAGTTATTGACAATCAAACTCAGGAGCCACTTGTTGGAGTTACTGTGCAGATTAAAGGTACCATAAGTGGAGTTATTACTGATGCCAAAGGTGCCTTTGCATTAAAAACAAAACTAAAATTCCCTCTTACACTAGTTTTCTCTTCTGTTGGTTATGCACCTCAGGAGTATGTAGTAAAGACATTGGAAGATAAGATCAATGTGCAACTGGAAACCCAGACTATGTTAGGTCAGGAGGTAGTTGTAACAGCTTCCCGTGTTGAAGAAACAGTAATGAAATCGCCAGTCGCAATCGAAAAACTCGATCTTAGAGCAATAAAAGAAACCCCTGCCCCCAGCTTTTTCGATGCTATCGAATCTGTAAAAGGTGTCCAGATGACTACTCTTAGTCTAGGATTTAAGGTTCCCAATACCCGTGGTTTTGGCAATACAACAAATCCGCGCTTCTTACAGTTGGTAGATGGTGCTGATACACAGGCACCAGGTTTAGGTGTATCTATTGCCAATACAGTAGGCCCAACCGAACTAGATGTTGAGAGTATCGAGGTGACTCCTGGAGCATCCTCTGCATTGTATGGAATGAATGCCTTGAATGGTATCTCCAATGTGATTACCAAATCACCTTTTTACTATCAGGGACTTAGTGTCTACCAAAAAGTTGGAATTAATCACATCAATGACCCAGACTATTCCGTTAGGCCGTTTACAGAAACAGCTATCCGGTATGCCACAGCATTAAATGATAAACTTGCGTTTAAAGTAAATGTTGGATACTTAAAAGGAACCGATTGGGTAGCGAATAATCCCTATGACTTAAATGCAACAGCGAATAGCTCAACAGGGCTACTAGGAGCAGATAATCCAGGTAAAGATCCATTAAACTCATATGGAAATGAAAGCTCAAACCGAAAAACACTTACTCTGGCAGATGGTAAACGGTATGAGGTACGCCGGACAGGTTATTATGAAAAAGATCTGGTAAATGATGACTACAATGTAAGTAACCTGAAAGCGGATGCAGCTATTCATTATAAAATCACCGAGAAACTAGAAGCTAGTTATGCTTATCGTATAGGTGTTTCGGATGCTATCTATCAACGTGGTAACCGGATTCGTTTAGATGATTACCGAATCCAACAACACAAGGTATATCTACGAGGTACTAATTATTTCTTCCGTGCTTATCTGACTCAGGAATACACTGATAAGTCTTATAACATACGTCCAATGGGTGAGAACATAGACCGGGCATTTAAAACAGATGCAAAATGGTTTAGTGAGTACCAGAGCAAATACAATGAATTGTACAATGGTGGTGTGTCTGTAACAAATGCCCACCAACAGGCACGAGCATTTGCAGATGCAGGACGTTATGAACCAGGCACCAAAGCCTACAACGATAAGCTGCATGAACTAACTTACATCAATAACTGGGATATTGGAGCACAACTTCTGATGAATCATAAATTTTATCATCTGGAAGGACAATACGACTTCGCGGGCAAGATTACCTGGATTGATCTGCTGGTAGGAGCTGATTTCCGTGATTTCCTGATTACTCCGGAAGGAAACAGTTTTATCAATCCGGATAAAAACGATCCTTTGGGTATACTTCACTATAATAAAGTGGGAGGTTTTGTACAGGCAACAAAGTATTTGTTAAATAAAAATCTAAAACTGGTAGCTTCTGCACGTCTGGATAAGGCACAATATTTCAATGCAAAACTAAACCCACGGATTGCTGCTGTCTATACACTGAAAGAAAAACATAATTTCCGTGTTTCTTTCCAGAATGGTTACCGTTTTCCTACTCTGTTTGAAGGATTCTCAACAGTTAACAATGGTGGTGTAATTCGTTATGGTGGTTTATCTTTGCTTACTAATGGATTGTTTGAAAACTCTTACCTGCGTAGTTCCGTAGATGCATTCCAGAAAGCAATTACGAATGATGTAAATCAGAATGGCAAAACTCAGGATCAGGCAATACTAGACAACAAAGATCTGTTGGTTCGAAATACATATACTTACCTGAAACCAGAACAGATTGAAGCCTTTGATATTGGCTATAAAGCATCTCTGTTCAATGATAAAGTATTTCTGGATGTAGATGGTTATTATAATATCTATAATAACTTCATTGATCAGGTTGAGATTGTTGTTCCTAAGACAACTAAAATTGATGATCAGGCAGAGGGAGTGAGTCCTGCAATTTATGAAGCAGCCGATAATACGAAACAAACACGTTACCGGATGTGGACAAACGCCAAGAATACGTATTATAACTATGGAGCATCTTTGGGTATTACTTACAATTTCTTCCGTAAGTTTACTTTTACCGGAAACTATAGTTATGCCAAATTAGCAAAGGTAGATCGTAAAGATTCCGGGCTAGAAACTTCATTCAATACCCCTCAGGATATTGTAAACCTAAGCATCGGTAATCGTGAGATTGCAAAAAATCTTGGTTTTAACATTGCATGGCGTTGGCAATCCAGTTTCGCATGGCAGGCACCTCTGGGTAATGGAACAGTACCTTCGTATTATACATTTGACGGTCAGATTACCTATCGATTACCTGCTATTAAGTCGCAGATCAAGATTGGCGGTTCTAATTTGTTGAACAAACGCTACTTCCAGTATTTTGGCGGACCAACCATTGGTGCATTCTATTATACAACCATTACAGTAGACGGGCTCTTACAGAAATAGGCGCAGCTTCATCTTGATTTAACTCATAGTCTAAATCCTCCAATCTAACTCTTGATTGGAGGATTTTTTTATTGAAAGATTCTATCTTTGTATACTCCTCTTCATCTATTCAAGATAATGAAACACAGATATTTCCTTCCCTTTGTTCTTCTGCTAACTACTGCTTTTTCTACAAAAGCACAAACTACCAAACAAACTACAACAGTTCGCCAAGTATGGATGGCGTATATGAATCAAACCCGACTTTCCGAAAAGTGGGGTATATGGACAGATTTTCATTTACGCACAAAAGACGACTTTGTAAAAGACCTATCTCTATCTATTATTCGTTTGGGTGGGACATATTACTTTGCCACTAATACTAAACTCACAGCGGGTTATGCATATGTAAACTTTTTTCCTGCTGAGGGGCATGCCAATATTTCGCAGCCAGAACACCGTATCTGGCAACAGTTACAATGGCATACCAATTACACCCGCATTCGTACCATGCAATGGATTCGCCTGGAAGAAAGGTTTCGTCACAAAATTAAGAATGACGATGAACTGGCAGATGGATACAATTTTAATTATCGACTCCGCTACAACCTTCAATTCTTTATTCCTTTGAATAAAAATAAGTTTGCGCCTAAAACCTTTTCCTGGGTAGTAAATGATGAGATACTCCTCAACTTTGGCAAAGAGATTATCAATAACTATTTTGACCAGAATCGATTTTTTACAGGCTTAGCTTATCATGTAAATGATCATGATAACTTCCAGTTCGGGTATAGCAATGTATTTCAGCAATTGGCTGCAGGCAATCGCTATAGAAGTATACATGTTATTCGTTTGTTTTACTTCCACAATATGGATCTAAGAAAAAAAGAGAAGGGGCAATAATCATTTATTCCTATAGGCTGTTACAAGTTGTAAAATAGCCATATAACAGAACAAATAGAGCGGATAAAAATCCATTGTATAGCAAAATTACCTTCCACCAGATATTTGCAACTGTTGCAGGAAAACTTTTTCCACAATTAAAACTGTTATAGAAGATACAAGAGTCACAACAGACAAGATACTGAATATGTGTTTCTTTCGAGTAAATGGCACTTGTTTCGGCATTTTTAACTAATTTCGTGCTCTTTTATTTATTCTATCACTCAGTCATTCAAAACTGTGAAGTACAAGGAATATAAAAATGCGGATTATCCGCAGATTGCCAAGGACGTACTTGCGTTCTGGAAACAGAATCGTCTGTTTGAACAATCGGTTAGCTTTCGCGAAGGCAAACCCAGTTTTACGTTTTATGAAGGACCGCCGTCAGCCAACGGAACACCTGGTATTCACCACGTTATGGCACGGACTATTAAGGATATTTTTTGTCGCTATAAAACGTTAAAAGGCTTTCAGGTAAAACGTAAAGGTGGATGGGATACACATGGATTGCCGATTGAACTGCAGGTAGAAAAAGAACTGAATATTAAGAAAGAAGATATTGGTGTAAAAATAAGCATAGAGGAATATAACAAAAAATGCCGGGAAACCGTGATGCGCTTTACTGATCAGTGGAATAACCTCACTGAACAGATGGGCTATTGGGTAGATCTTGAGCATCCCTATGTTACCTATCAAAATGACTACATTGAATCTTTATGGTGGCTATTAAAGCAACTGCATGAGAAAGGACTGCTTTACAAGGGCTATACTATTCAGCCATATTCACCAGCAGCGGGTACGGGATTAAGTTCACACGAGTTAAACATGCCAGGAACGTATCGGGATGTAAAAGATACGACCATCGTTGCGATGTTTAAGGTGTTAGAGAATGCAAAGTCTGAATTCTTATTCAAGTTAAAAGAACCTCAGACTGATGTATTTGTATTAGCCTGGACAACTACTCCATGGACACTTCCTGCCAACTCAGCATTGACAGTAGGAAAATCTATTGACTATGTATTGGTAAAAACCTTCAATCCCTATACGTATGCTCCTGTGCAGGTAGTGTTAGCCAAAGCACTGGTAGGAAAATACTTTACTGAAAAAGGAAAAGATGGTGACTTTGAAGCTTATCAGAATGGCGATCATAAGATATTGCCATGGACAGTTCTGAAAGAATTCAAAGGTGGTGATCTGGAAGGCGTTGAATATGAGCAATTATTGCCATTTGTAAAGCCTGATGCTCCAGCATTTCGGGTAATAGTAGGTGACTTCGTTACTACTGAAGATGGTACAGGAGTGGTACATACTTCGCCTACATTTGGTGCAGATGACTTCCGGGTTGCTCAGCAAAATGGCATCCCTGCTATCATGGTGAAAGATGAGACAGACAAAGAAATGCCTGTTGTAAACCGCAAGGGGCAATTCGTAAAAGAAATAGGTAGCCAGTTAGCCAAGAAAGTACAGGAATATAGCATAAAGACACATCGTCCATTGGGAGAAGATGATTTTTATGTGAAAAACTATACAGCTGAGGATGAGAAAGCGGGTGATTACAAGACTACTGACGAAATCATCTCTATCATCTTAAAGCTGGAAGGTAAGGCGTTTAAAGTTGAGAAATACGAACACACCTATCCACATTGCTGGCGTACAGACAAACCGGTACTCTACTATCCACTGGATAGCTGGTTTATCCGTACTACAGTAATGAAAGACCGGTTGGTATCACTAAATAAAACCATCAACTGGAAGCCTGAAAGTACTGGAACTGGTCGTTTTGGCAACTGGCTGGAAAATCTGGTAGACTGGAACTTGAGTCGTAGCCGGTTCTGGGGTACACCACTACCTATATGGCGCAGTGAGGATAATGAAGAAGTATGTATAGGATCAGTAGAAGAACTCAGACACAGCGTTACTCATGCACTGAAGGATACCGTATTATCTGCAGACCAACGTGAAAAGAATGAGAAGTTCCTGGCGCAGCTAGCCAAAGGAGAACACGATCTACACCGTCCATATGTAGATGAAGTATATCTTGTATCTCCAAGTGGTAAGGTAATGTTCAGAGAGCCTGATCTGATAGATGTATGGTTCGATTCAGGTGCAATGCCTTATGCACAATGGCATTATCCATTTGAGAACCAGGATATCTTTAAAAATAGCTATCCGGCAGACTTTATCTCAGAAGGAGTAGATCAAACTCGTGGATGGTTCTTTACACTGCATGCGATTGCAGGTATGCTGTTTGACAGCGTAGCTTTCAAGAATGTTGTATCAACAGGTCTGGTTCTCGACAAGAATGGAGAAAAAATGTCGAAGCGTAAGGGTAATGTAGTAGATCCATTCTATGCCTTAGGGAAATATGGTTCTGATGCTGTACGTTGGTATATGATCTCTAATGCGAACCCATGGGATGATCTGAAGTTTAGCTGGGAGAAAGTGTATGAAGATGGAAAAGGCGTACGTTATGTTCACGACATAAAGAAGGAAGCTGCGTTCTATAACGAAATGCAGTTGGTTGACCAATATTCTGATGGCATAGTTGAAGTACAACGCAAGTTCTTCGGAACATTGTTTAATACCTATCAATTTTATGCAATGTATGCCAACCTGGACAACTACAAACTTTCTGAGTTTGATCGTGTTCCATATGAAAAACTATCAGAATTAGATCGCTGGGTTATATCAAAGCTTCAGTCATTAATCCTGGAAGTAGACGAAGCATACGACAATTACGAACCAACCAGAGCAACTCGTGCAATACAATATTTTGTAACAGAACAGTTGTCAAACTGGTATGTACGTTTATCTCGTCGCCGTTTCTGGAAAGGAGAGCTTACTGAAGATAAGAGAGCAGCTTATGAAACTTTACAGGAATGTCTGGTTGTCATTGCCCAGCTTATAAGTCCTGTAGCGCCATTCTTTGCCGATTGGTTGTATCAAAACATGACAGACAATGTACGGGAAGAGGCGAAAGCAAAAAATACGCCACTGGCACCAGAATCTGTACACTTGACTGATTTTGTAAAGGCAGATACTCAACGTATCGACAAAAAGCTGGAAGAATCTATGGATCTGGCGCAACGTTATTCGTCACTGGTACATTCACTGCGTAAGAAACACACATTGCGGGTACGTCAGCCATTATCACGGATATTATTGCCTATCCTGAATGAAGATCAGAAAGATCGTGTTCGGTCAGTAGCAGATCTGATTCTTTCAGAAACAAATATCAAAACGGTTGAATATGTTGATGATGCTTCCGGGTTATTGGTAAAGAAAATCAAACCTAACTTTAAAAAGCTAGGTAAAGAGTATGGTCCAAAACTGAAAGAGGTTGCAGCATTGATTCAGGCAATGAATCAGGATAATATCCGTGAACTGGAAAAGACAGGTCGGTTTGTAACCAGTTTGAATGGAGAATCACTTACGATCACACCAGAAGATGTTGAAATCTCTGCGGAAGATATTCCTGGATGGATCGTGGCTAGTGAAAGTGGTTTAACTGTTGCCTTGGATATCACATTGAATGATGATCTTCGCCGTGAAGGGATTGCACGTGATGTTGTAAACCGTATTCAGAATCTGCGTAAGGACTCAGGTCTGGAAGTTCAGGACAAGATCCGGTTGACATTCCAAAATCTGGACACTTTTGTAGACTCAGCACTGGAAAGCAATCGTGAGTACATTTGCTCTGAAACACAGGCACTTGAACTCGCAATTTCACCACAGGTTGCAGGTGCAGTACCATTAGATCTGGATGAGTTTACACTTAATGTCAAACTGGAAGTTATAAACTAGTCTGGCCTATACTTATACTAAACAAAAGAGCCTCTGTTTCCAGAGGCTCTTTTGTTTATTCATCAATCCTAAAATCAGAGTGGTATAAAATTCTTATGTTAAATTTTCCATCCTCAAGATTTTTAGATTTACCTGCTTTATTATACAATTTACACGAAAACTCTCCAGTAATTACTTGCCTCATTGTTGGATAAGTTGTTGGATCGGTATTCTTAACAACAGAAGTGATTTTAAATATACCACCTGTTTGATCGGCAGAGCCATAATCAGAACGCCATTCTTCTCCATCGTTGTCTATATAGCTGATTACAATTCCATTCTTATAACTTTCCTCGTCTATCGTATCACCATCCTGACTATCTCTACCATAGATGTAAGTTTGTGGTTTAAATAAACTATACATAGTTGCTTTCCATACGTCACTATTTTCTTCTGTCCTTTGCATTATTTTAGTTACTAATCTAATTTCTATTTCATTAGTTTCTGTGATGTTATAAATACCGCCAAATTGCGTCATATATTCTTCTCCCTCTCCATTGCCAGAAGAATTATATCCAGTCCCCATTCCCATACCATTTGCACCAGTATTATCTGTTTCCAGAATAGTACTCTTATTATCAATAGTGGCTTGTATATAAAATTCCTTAGAGGGTTTAGGTTGAGAAGGTTCATCTTTTGATTTGTCACAACTTGAAATTAGTGTTAAGACTAATAGTAATAATGCTGTTTTTAATAAAATTAAGTTTTTCATATGGTAACGACAATATAAGTAATAAATTTTTGAAGATATGTTTTCGAAAGCTATAATAAAGGTGGAAATACACCAAAAGAGTGAGATTATAGATGTGTAATAAAGATTACTTTTTAGTAAATATTTCTTTATAACAGCCAGTTTTTGATATTAGATAAAATGAAATTTTTCGTCCATTTTTTTCGTTATTAAAAGGAATGGATAGTGGTAAAAAATTTCGCTAAAAGCAAAAAAAATGGTAACTTTACCGTAGTATTTTTCCGTTTAAGGAGTAGTTTACTTCTTTCATTTAAATCCTTACTTTTTTCATATTAACATTCTCATTATCAAGAATTTTTAATTTATTCCATAGAACAAGAACTATATGAGCGAAATTGTAGAAGAGCAACCCACAACCGTTAACTATGGTGCTGACAGTATTCAGGTTTTAGAAGGTCTAGAAGCAGTACGCAAACGCCCGGGTATGTATATCGGGGACACTAACGTAAGAGGTCTGCACCACCTGGTATGGGAAGTTGTTGATAACTCAATTGACGAAGCTTTAGCTGGACATTGTGACAAAATTGAAGTAAGCATCCTCCCTGATAATGGAATTGTAGTCGTTGACAATGGTCGCGGGATCCCTACAGATATTCACCCAAAAGAGAAAAGATCAGCATTGGAAGTTGTAATGACTGTCCTACACGCCGGAGGTAAATTTGACAAAGATAGTTACAAGGTTTCGGGTGGATTGCATGGTGTAGGGGTATCCTGCGTGAATGCATTGTCATCACATCTGAAAGTAACTGTTCAACGTGAAGGAAAAATGTTTGAACAGGAATATTCTATGGGTAAGCCTCTGTATCCTGTTAAAGAAATAGGAAAATCAGATAAACATGGAACAACAGTAGAGTTTCATCCTGATGCAACTATATTCACCACAACAGAATATAAATATGAGACCATTGCTACCCGTTTGAGAGAACTTTCTTATCTCAATCGTGGCATTACCATTACGCTTACAGATTTTCGTGAGAAAGATGATAATGGCAACCCTATTACAGAGGAATTCTATTCAGAGGGTGGATTAATTGAATTTGTTGAATATCTGGATTCTACCCGTGAAAAACTTATTCCGCAAGTTATTTACATGGAAGGAGATAGAGCTATTCCGGTTCAGGTTGCTATGCACTATAATACTTCTTACTCAGAGAATGTGTTTTCGTATGTCAACAACATCAACACGATTGAAGGTGGTACTCACGTAGCTGGTTTCCGGGCAGCATTAACCCGTACTTTAAAAGCATACGCAGATAAAGAAGGGATGCTTGATAAAGTGAAAATTGACATTGCAGGAGATGATTTCAGAGAAGGTCTAACAGCAGTGGTGTCTGTAAAGGTTGCAGAACCGCAGTTTGAAGGACAGACCAAAACAAAACTTGGTAACTCAGATGTTTCGGGTGCAGTAAATACTACCGTTGCAGACATTCTTCAAACATGGCTGGAAGAACATCCTAAAGAAGCTCGTCAGATTGTCAATAAAGTGATTCTGGCAGCTCAGGCTCGTCATGCTGCCCGCAAAGCGCGTGAGATGGTTCAACGTAAAAATGTGTTATCAGGAACAGGTCTACCTGGAAAACTGGCAGACTGCTCAGAAACAGATGCATCTCTTTGCGAAGTATATCTGGTAGAAGGTGACTCTGCAGGTGGAACAGCGAAACAAGGTCGTAACCGTGCATTTCAGGCTATCCTTCCACTGCGTGGTAAAATCCTTAATGTAGAGAAAGCACAGGAATATAAGATTTATGAGAATGAAGAGATCAAAAATATGATCACGGCGTTAGGGGTGCAGTTTGGTAAGGATGGTGATGAAAAAGCATTAAATATGGATAAGCTGCGTTATCATAAAATCATCATCATGACAGATGCCGACGTTGATGGAAGCCACATTCGTACATTGATTCTTACATTCTTCTTCCGATACATGAAGCAACTGATTGAGAATGGCTATCTGTATATCGCTCTTCCTCCTCTGTATCAGGTAAAGAAAGGAAAAGAGTTCCGCTATTGCTGGAGTGAAGATCAACGCGATATAGCAATTAAAGAATTAGCGAAAGAAGGTCGTGAAGATTCTGTACATGTTCAACGTTACAAAGGGTTAGGAGAGATGAACGCAGAACAGTTATGGGAAACTACCATGGACCCGGAGCGCCGTAGTTTAAAACAAGTAACTATCGAATCTGCAGCAGAGGCTGATCACTTGTTCTCTATGCTTATGGGAGACGAAGTAGCACCTCGCCGGGAATTTATTGAAAAAAATGCCCGTTATGCAAAAGTAGATGTATAAAAAAACAGTTATTCTGGAAAGATGAATAAGCATTCCATTCACCTTTCCAGATATTTTTTAACAGGAAGTGATTATTCAGGATTGTTCATTCATTAACCAGTAGAAAAGTGCTTAATCAAGCTGGAAATACAGAAGATAAAAAGGGGCAGGCCGCATCTCCCCCTTTTTCATTTTTACTACAACCAATCTTTCGTTTACGTGATACCATGTTATCACGTGAGAAAGTTTCGAATGTAATTGGACAAAGTAATTATATCAGTCGGGATCTAAGTTGGCTTCAGTTTAACTGGCGGGTGCTGGATCAGGCAAAAGATTCCAAACGTGGTTTATTTGAGAGACTTAAGTTCTTAGCTATCACATCGTCGAATCTGGATGAATTTTTCATGATTCGTGTAGGGAGTTTATATAACTACATAGATTATGGAAAAGAACGTGTAGATTACTCAGGTTTGAGGGAAATACCGTTTCGTAAAACATTGCTTAATACGGCACAGGCATTTTTCAAAGATCAGCAAGATGAATTTAAGATACATCTTCAACCACTCTTCAAGCTTAACAACTTCATCATTGCCAAACCGTCCGAGTTAACAGATGATGAACGGTCGGATGTGCTAGCTTACTTTATGCGCACGATATTTCCGATGCTTACACCAATGGTGTTTGACGGATATCATGCGTTTCCAATTCTGGTAAATAAAGTTCTCATCTTTGGTGTTGTAACCAAAGATGATAGTCGTGAAGGACAAAGACTTTCTTTTGTACAGATTCCTCAGAACCTTCCCCGTTTTTTCGAAATCTATCGGGATGAACAAATCGTGTTTGTTCCTATTGAAGAAATTATCCGCATGGAGATTGGTAAGCTCTATCGAAACGTTGAAATTGTATCTGTGAACCTTTTCCGTATCACACGAAACGGAGATTTTACGCTGGAAGAAAGTGATGATGTAGAAGCTGATTTCATTGATGAAGTAAAGCAAAAGCTGAAAACCCGACGTACAGGCCGTGTCGTTCGGATAGAGATTGAACCGGGTGCCTCGTACTGGATGATGAAAACACTGAAGACTCGCTGGGAACTGGATGACGACAATGTGTTTGTAGCAGATAAGATGCTGGATTTTACCTCTCTATGGCAGATTGTAGGACACAAAGAGTTTCGTGATCGTATTCCTCCAATTCCACCACAGGTTCCATCACTGGACTTACCGCCAAGTCTGAAAGAGAAAAATATTTTTGATGTACTCAAACAACAGGATATTTTACTTCATCATCCGTACAATAATATCGAACCTGTTGTAGACTTACTGGAAAAATCAGCAGAAGATCCTGACGTTCTAGCCATTAAGATTACCATCTATCGTTTAGCTAAACATTCACGTATTACCAACGCGCTCTTAAAAGCAGCTGAGAACGGGAAACACGTATCCGTATTGTTTGAGGTTAAAGCACGTTTTGATGAAGAGAATAATATTCGTGAAGCACAACGTCTGCAAAAAGCGGGCTGTTTTGTAGTATATGGAATCAGTCGTTTCAAAACTCATACAAAACTTTTACTTATAGTTCGCAAAGATGGGGACGGTGTAACACGCTACGTCCATTTGTCCAGCGGAAATTACAATGAAGACACATCCAAAATCTATACAGATACAGGTCTGCTAACTACCAATGAGATCTATGCACAGGATGTATCAGAGTTTTTTAATGTAATAACAGGGCACTCTCTTCCAAGCACCTATCAATATCTGATTACTGCCCCAAGAGATATGCGCCGACAGTTGATTGAACTTATCCGGCAGGAAGCAGAAAATGCCAGAAAAGGATTGTCTAGTGGTATTGTAATCAAAATCAACTCATTGGAAGACAAAGAAACCATAGATGAATTGTATCTGGCATCACAAGCTGGGGTACCTATCAATCTTATTGTCAGAGGAATCTGTTGTTTGAGGCCTGGAAGGCAGGGATTAAGTGAAAATATTACGGTACGTTCTATTGTGGGAGATTTTCTGGAACATGCTCGTCTGTATTATTTTCATAGCAATGGCGATCCGAAAGTGTATGGTGGTAGCGCAGATATGATGGTACGAAGTTTTGATCGTCGTGTAGAATCGTTATTCAGACTGGCATCACCACGTATCAAACAGCAGGCTATTAATATTTTGTCTTATAACCTTAGAGATAATGTTAACTCGTATGTAATGCAGGAAAACGGAGAGTATTACCGTTGCATAACAGATAATACGCCTTTCAATATTCACAAGGAATTTTACAATGTAACGCTGGAAGAAGTAGAAAAAGCAAAGTTGTTTTAATAGTGAAGATTGTCTAACAAAAAAGCTCCACAGTCTGGAGCTTTTTTGTTTTATCAGCATTATTCATACTTCTTAAAAATAGCTGTTGCATTGTGTCCGCCAAAACCGAATGTGTTGCTCATCGCATAACGGATTGAATGGCTCACACTTTTGCCAATTACAATATTAAGTCCTTGTGGAATATTAGGATCCAACTCTTTGGTATTGATAGTAGCAGGAACCATATTTTCTTTAATAGCCATTACAGCAGCTATAGCCTCAATAGCACCTGCACCACCCAGCAAATGGCCTGTCATAGACTTAGTAGCAGAAATGCGTAAATTGCTGTTTCCACTAAACAAAGTAGCTGTGGCTTTCATTTCGCTTAGATCTCCTAGTGGAGTTGATGTTGCATGTGTATTCAGGTAATCAATATCTGAAGCCTGAATACCTGCATCTTCCAAAGCTGCCTGCATACCTAATACAGCACCTTCTCCCTCTGGATGAGTGCCTGTAAGGTGATATGCATCTGCTGACATACCTCCACCTACTAATTCCGCATAAATCTTTGCACCACGAGCTTTTGCATGTTCGTATTCTTCTAGAATCAGACAGCCGGCACCTTCGCCCATCACAAATCCATCCCGTTCTACGTCAAATGGACGGGATGCAGTTTCAGGGCTATCATTGCGGGTAGAAAGAGCCTTACAAGCATTAAAGCCTCCAATACCTGCTTCGCAAATAGGAGCTTCTGAACCACCTGTCACAATGGCAACCGCTTTACCTAAACGAATGTAATTGAACGCATCAACCAAGGCAGAGTTTGAACTGGCGCAAGCAGAAACAGTAGTAAAGTTTACTCCGCGAAAGCCGTGTTTGATAGAAATCATTCCGGACGCAATATCCGCAATAGTCTTAGGAATAAAGAAGGGATTGAACCGCGGAATTTTTCCACCTTCTACATAATCTGTTACCTGTTCCTGAAAAGTAAAGAAACCTCCATTGCCAGATCCCCAGATAACACCTACTTTGTCTTTGTTAAGTTTTTCCAGATCAAAGCCCGCATCTTTCAAAGCCTCATCAGCAGCAACAAATGCATACTGAGTATACGCATCCATCTTTCTTACTTCTGGTTTCTCAAAATGTTGCAAAGGATCATATCCTTTCAGTTCACAGGCAAATTTTGTCTTAAAATGAGTGGTGTCAAATTTAGTGATAGGAGCAGCCCCGCTTTTGCCTTCTACTAAGCTTTTCCAAAATTCTGCAAGATTATTACCTATTGGCGTAAGTGCTCCCAAGCCGGTAACAACTACTCTTTTTAATTGTAACATGATAAATTTAAGGAATAGTGAAACAGTAATTACTACGTATTAATCACAAAACGGCGCGAAAATAGTATCTTTTTACCAGTAAAAAACCTTATTTGATGAAAAATAACAATAACGAGCTCAATTAAAATAGTTTGATTCCTATTCTTAAGTCACTATGGCAATCAGGTAATGGGGTATCTTTTTTGCAAAATTTTATTATTATGACCAATTTTGTGCCTTAATCCGCGATACTTTTGTCAACTACAGATTCTTATCCTACTCAAACCCTTACACTTCCGGAAGGCAAAAAAATTTATTTTGCATCCGATTTCCATTTAGGTGTTCCTAATGCTGTAAGTAGTCGTAACAGAGAAGCAAAAATTGTAAGATGGCTGGAATCTATACAAGATTCGGCTCATGCTATCTTTATGGTAGGTGATATATTTGATTTCTGGTTTGAATATAAATATGTGGTGCCTAAAGGTTTTTTACGTTTACAAGGTAAATTGGCAGAGCTAACAGATGGAGGTACTCCTGTATTTTTCTTTACAGGTAATCATGATATGTGGATGTTTAATTACTTCAGGGAAGAATTAGGCATTCCAGTTTTAAGAGAACCTACTACCTTCATTGTGAACAATAAAAAGTTATTGGTAGGCCATGGAGATGGTCTGGGTCCTGGCGACTATAAATACAAATTCCTGAAAAAGATATTTGCGAATCCACTTTGTCAGTGGCTATTTGCCCGAATTCATCCTAATCTTGGAATGGGTATAGCCAATGCGTGGTCTCAAAGCAGTCGGGCTGCCAGTACCAAAAAAGGAGAGGAGAAATTTATGGGCGATGACGAATGGATATGGAGTTACTGCAAAGAGGTAGAGCAACAACAGCACCATGACTTTTATATCTTTGGCCACCGACACCTGCCTTTGGATAATCTTCCTGTAGCCGAAAACGCGACTTATACTAATCTTGGAGAATGGATACACCACTGTACGTATGCGTCTTTTGATGGAAAAAAGATAAGCCTGGAAGTTTTTACCGGATAAAACCCTTCCAGATGCTATTAGTTGACAACCCACTTGTTAGCAATTGAAATACACATGTATTACATATCGCCATTGCCTGCTCCAGATTATTTTTTGTCTGTTGATTATAACAACATGTTTTCCCCAAACTCTGGTTCTGGTTCGCCAGATTTCTTCAACACCTGCTGTTGCAGTCTCTGTTGACAAATATGATCGCCTAATCACAGCTGATAAGAAAGGAAACATTACTGCCTATGATACCTTGGGTAATGCATTGTATTCCTATTCGCCTGCTGTCGTTGGAGATGTATCTATGCTGGAAGCCTGGCGTTCTATGCAAATACTTGTGTTTTACAGAGATTTGCAACAATATGTGCAACTGGACCGCTTCCTGACACCATTGCCCGGATACAATCAACCAGTTCGTTTGCAAACTGAAGAGATAGGATTCGCCAGAGTTATGACACTTGCTTATGATGATCAGTTATGGATATTTGATGATACAGATTTCAGCCTGAAAAAATATAACCTTCAAAGGCAAAAAGTGGAAATGAACTCTCCTCTCAACCTGATACTCAAAACCCAGGATTATCAGATTACCTGGATACGGGAGTATCAGAATCAATTATTTGTGGCTGATCGTAATTCTGGAATTCTGGTATTTGATAATCTGGGAAACTATCGTAAAGTATTACCTTTTAAAGGATTAAATTACTTTCAGTTTTTGGGAGAAGAACTATACTTTACAGATAAAGAAACGTTATATTTTTTTAATATCTATTCCCATTCTCAACGGAGTATTAAACTACCTGTAGCTGCAAAGTTTGCCATATTGGTAGGTAGATATTTAGCTATCTATACAGACAAAGCCGGTTTTTTATATTCTTTCAAATAGTATCTTTACAGTTTGGCGATGTACATTAGTGGTATACAGATAAAAGCACAATTTTTACATAGAATATAATTTCTTTTGTAAAAATTGGATTATCACACATAAAGATGTATTTCGAAAATTTAATTTCCATTCAGATTCATACATTTGCTTCATAATTACAAGTATCATTACGTATTCTAAGTATTCATCGTATTTTTCTTTTTATATATTATGGTTAATGTACAAGAGAAAGTGACAGAAATGCTGGTAGAGAAGCTTAACATAGAGCCATCTCAGGTAACTCCTACAGCTAACTTTATTAAAGATCTGGGCATTGATTCGTTGGATTATATTGAGTTGATCATGGAGTTTGAACAAGCCTTTGACATACGAATTCCAGATACAGAAGGAGAACAGCTTAAAACAGTAGGGCAGGCAGTAGATTATATTGAGAAGAAGCTGAATGAGCCTAAAAGTGTAGCTTAAAAATTCAAAAGAGAAATCCAAAAATATATCCATTTTTGGATTTCTCTTTTAGTGAATGGTCTTAAAAATTACCGTAATCTACCTGTAAGCAGGTTAGACCTAAGTCTTTTCGCCACATGGCTACGACCTGGTCACGGTCGTCAATTACCATTTCTACAAAGTATTTATTGCGAATATAGGTTTCAAACATTTCTTTTTTCACAATACTATCCTTGCGCTGATCTTTGGGTGTTCGCAAAAAAAGCTGAAAATGTTCCTTTTCAGTCCAATCGAAATACTGTGTGATCCAGGCAGATGTCTCATTGTGACATATACCATCCCTACCAGAAAAGAATATAATATGGTAGCCATGATTTTTCAATGACTTGACCACATTGATCACATTCCACTTGGGAAGATCCTCACCAACCCGCTTCCAATCATAAGCCATACGTCCATTCATCTTTGCAACTGTGCCATCAATATCTACCAGTACACACTTAGGTAGTGATTCATCTTGTTCAAGTGTTATGGTAATTTCTGGTTGTGGTGTAATGACTTTGTCAAAATTAAAGTTCTTTTTCAGTATTCTCAGTTTCTCGTATTGTTCCCGAATAATACGCTCTCCAACAACATCCAGCCGCTGTTTGTCTCGTTCAATCGCTTCTTCCAATGATATCTCAATCAGTTTAAACCGAATCTCGACTTTATAGTTTGAGATAACATTAACTAATTCATTGATATATTTTTGGCGGATATGAGTATTATCTATCAACACATTCCATCCTCTATCCAACGCTTTTTGTATAGCTGTCTCCTGTAGTTCATTTACCAGCATCTCAATACGGTTGATGGCCTTAACATCCCATGTCCAATAGTCATTTAATGAGACAGTCAGAATACTTTTTCGTAAATCATCCCGATTGATTCGAAGCCAGTTTGGATTATCCTGAACAAATTGTTTGGCGAAGGTCGACTTTCCGCTTCCGCTAATTCCGGTTAAGATTAAAACTTGTTGCATAGTTTATAGTATAGTGTATTTGTTCAAAGATATAGATGTATTTCTTGTAAAATCTGAAATGTTTTTAGTTTGTGGTTTAGTATTATATATCAAACAAAAAGCCTCGCTTTATCGGGCGAGGCTTTTATATAATTAAAGAAGATTTATACTATTTTGGTAGATTGCTTGTTGTAGCACCTTCAAGCACTTCTTTTAATTCTACACGGCTTCCATCTTTATAGGCTACGATCCATGCATCTTTTACGCCCATTTCCCGCAGGTATTTCTTGAAGTTTTCAGCCTCCCAATAATCGCCAAAGAATCCAAGTGTATATTTTTTAGTTCCGTCAGAATCTACATCGCCGCTAAAGTTCTTATTATTTTTAAAGTATTTTGTCAGATCCTTATTTTTAAAAGCTCCTACTTGTACCTTAAAAACTACTCCATTAGAAGACATTGGACCACCAAAACTATTTTTAGAAGCTTTGTCAGCTGCAGTTTTCGCATCTGTCAGCTGTTTTTCGTTTTCCTGTAATTGCGCTTTTACTTTACTGATCTCTGCATCTTTGTCACTCAACTGAGTTTCAAGGTCTACCACACGGCTATTTAAATCTGTTTTATCTTGTATCAAAGCATTCTTCTCATCATACAATGCTTTCAATTTCAGAGGATCCATATCCTTTAATTTCTTCTTCCATTCTTTTTCCAACTCTTTATCCTCTTTCGATTTTTTTTGGGCATATACCCCGGTAGTAACGCTTAATGAAAACAAGATAATGAGTAAAAGCCAGTTCTTTTTCATGTGTATCATATAATTGATGAAATATAAACAGTTTACGTAATGTTTGGGAAAAAGATACACTTTGTGTATCAGAGAGTTACCTTATCTGTGGCAAGGTATATTTTTTTTTATAAAAAAACCAGGTAACACCTTTCAATCACTTTTCATTTGGCAAAAATATTTTTATTTTCCTGATGGCTTATGCTATTTTTATATGAAAAACATACGGCCTTAGAAAAACACAAAACATAATTTATTTGGAAACGACTGGAAATCAATATAGTGAATATACCAGTAGCAAGAATAGGGCTCTTTTATCCACACAATAGAAATACTTATCCACATCCTTCATAATCAACCCTATAATTGTCTGAGTAGTAATTTATTAACTACCCCTTGAAAAACACCAATTTTGTGGATAACTCCGTAGGGCTAAAAATGAGGATTGAATACATTTTAGCGACTCGTTATCAGAAATACGAAAGAATGCCTCACATATGTTAACAATTTTTTGAAGAAAAAAAGCAGAAAATACGCAGAATGATTGCAATATTACATCCTTAAATCTGTACGATTTATTTTCATGAAAGCAATTATTCCGGTAGCTGGGGTAGGATCAACTTTACGCCCCCATACACATACACAACCCAAGGCACTGGTTCCGGTAGCAGGAAAAGCTATATTATCATATATCATGGATGACCTGATTGCAGCAGGAATCCGTGATTTTATATTAGTCATAGGTTATCTGGGTGACAAAATAGAAACATACATATCTGAAACGTATCCTGATATTCAAGTTACTTATGTAATTCAGGAACCACGCGAAGGCCTCGGTCAGGCAATTTGGCTTACCAGAGAACATATACAGAATGACTCCGAGGTATTAATAGTGTTAGGGGATACAATTGTAACCCTGGATTTACAAACTTTATTGGCCTCGCCTATTTCAATGCTGGGAGTCAAGAAAGTAGATACTCCCTGGTCATTTGGTATTACAGAACTCGATAATCAGGGAACAATCAAAAAACTGGTAGAGAAACCAAAGATCCCCAAATCAAATTTTGCTCTTGTCGGTATTTACAAGATTACAGACATTCCTGCATTGCTTGCTGCATTACAATACATTATTGACAATCAGCTAAAGACGCAGAATGAATATCATCTGACTGATGCACTCATGAAAATGGTGGAAGATGGAGCAAAGATTACAACTATCCAGGTTAATAACTGGTATGACTGTGGTCGTAAAGAGACGTTGCTGGAAGCAAACTCCATACTAATGAATCGTGCAGAATTTAAGCGTAAAGACTATCCGGAATTTACAGAGAGTATCATTATTCAACCTGTCAGTATTGGCAAAAACTGCAATATTGTATCGTCTATCATTGGTCCTAATGTAGCGATTGGTGAAAATACCGTGATACGTTCATCTGTAATTCAAAACAGCATTATTGGCTCTTTCAGTGCTCTTGAAAATACACTGCTCCACCATTCTATTATAGGTAACGATAGTTCATTGAAAGGGCTTACTCAAAGTCTGAATATTGGAGATAATACGGAGATTAATTTCAGTGATTCCAGTAAATAGCTGAGCAACGGGGTTAAAACAAAAGCAGGTAAATACAATGTATTTACCTGCTTTTGTTTTATAAATGTATTAACTACCAATCGCCACCTGCTCCGCCACCACCAAAAGAACCTCCCCCAAACCCGCCAAATCCCCCACCACTACTTCCGCCACCACCACCCCAGCTACTGGAGCTACCACCACTTCCAAAAATGATAAATGGAGGCACTGTACTACCAAAGCCTCCGCCTCTGCCGCCCCGACCTCTACCACCGCCTCCACCCATCTGCCGGATAATCGGAATAATCACAAAAAACAGGATAAACAAAAAGACAATGATGCCAATACCACTTCCTCCCCTACTTGATTTGGATTTTGGCTCACCTTTAAACTCTCCTGCAGGAAGTTTGGATAAATAAGATGTCGCTTCATCCAAACCTTTGTAATAATCCTGGTTCCGGAAATTTGGCTTTAAATATTGTTCGGCTACACGCTTTGCAATAACATCAGGAATAGACCCTTCCAGACCGTAACCAGTAGCAATAAAATATTTTCGGTCTTCAATGGCAACAGTGATAAGTAACCCATTATTTTTTCCTTTCTGTCCAACAGCCCATTTGTTCGCCAGTTGGAATGTGTAGTCTCCCGCATCATAGTTTCCATATGAACGAATAATTACAATGGCAAACTGAGTAGAAGTTGAATCATTGTAAGTACGTAGTTTCTGTTCCAAAGATTCCTTATCTCCAGCACTCAATACCCCTGCAAAGTCATTGACAAGACGAGGTGGATTAGGCGCATCAGGAATGCCTTCCTGAGCGTGTGCGACAACGAAAGAAAGAAAAAATAAAAAGAGATAGATATAGTGTTTCACTAGAAATAGAATGTTAGAACACTGTGTATGTATACAAATACAGAGGAGTAGAAAGGAGACTTAGGTATGTCAGTGGTAAGTAATTTACTTATTCCCCAAATGAAATATCATCAGAAAGCTCATTTACGTCATTTGACTGATAGGGGAAATGTGACTTCAACTGTTGACCAGCCTGTTCTATTCCCGCAACCAATCCATCTGCAATCTTGCCCTGACGGAACAATGCTCGCATCATCTCTTTTATATTTTCCCAAAAATCAGCAGGAACAGCTGCATCAATACCTGAATCTCCCAGAATCGCAAACTTATGATCCTCCAGAGCTATATAGAACAATACTCCATTATGGAGTTGTGTACGATTCATTTCCAGTTGGATAAACACTTCTTTTGCACGTTGTATAGGCTCTGAAGTGCAATGGCGTTCCACATGTACTTTTACCTCACCTGAAGTATTTCGTTCAGCATCCTGAATAGAGGCAACAATGCGTTGTTTTTCTTCTTCTGTAAACATACTCAAGGAAGCAAACGGGTTGTGATGAATTTCACAACCCGTTTATAGTTAGATAAAAGATTTCAGAGTTGTATTCACTATTGATACGTATCAGAATTGAACAGTTGGGACTTTGTCAGAACCTGTCTGTGCCTGGAAATATCCCTTTTCATCAAACCCGAATAATCCAGCAAATATGTTATTTGGAAATCTTCTTCTGGTTGTATTGTAATCCTGCACAGCATTATTAAAATTCATACGTTCCTGGGCTATTCGATTTTCAGATCCTGCCAAATCTACACGTAGTTCACTAAAAGCACTAGTAGCTTTCAAATCAGGATATTGTTCAGCAACTACCAGCAAACGACTTATTGAAGAACTCAATGCATCCTGTGCCTGCTGAAAACGTTGAATGTTTTCAGGTGTAAGCTGGTCGGAGTTCAGATTTATTTCCGGACGGGTTGCATTGGCACGCGCCTGAATGACTGATTCAAGGGTAGCCTTTTCAAAATTAGCTGCCCCTTTTACTGTATTCACCAGATTTGGAATCAAATCGGCACGACGCTGATATACGTTTTGCACTTGTGCCCATTTACTATTTACATTTTCTTGTTTTTCTACCAGACCATTATAGGTACTACATCCACCCATAAGGGCAATTAAAACAATAGCTATTACGGCAATAAGGCCAATATTTTTCATGGATTATAAGAGTTAAAAAAGAATGTGTCAGTTAATGATAAAAGATTGGATTGGTAACCTAGCTTGCATCAAAATATCCAGGAGCAGAATAAAGAAAAATTATTTTTTAACAAATAGCACTTTATAGATGTAAGGAATACAGAGCCTATTCCTTACATTTTTGTTAGATGTCCAGACTACGGTGTTCCTTCTCGATCTTTTCAAACTCTTCTTTTGAAATAGGCTTAAATCCATCTGCATACATCTCGTCAAGGTCTTCCTGAGTTAGTTCAAATTCATCTCTTCCCAACGTTTCTTCTTCAACCGCTATCTCAATAGCTTCGTAAATGTACTCATCCTCTGGATCTGAGATGGTGTCGATTTTATAATACACAGCCCCATCCGAGAAAGGCTTTTTTAAATAAATAGTAGGCATATAAATAATAAATGTTCTGCACGAAAGGTCAAAAATTAAATCGATTTATACAAATATTATTCCTGATGGCGGGCACGATTATGCACGCAAGAACAAGTATATAATTGAACCTTTCTACCTGAATATCTCTCATATGGCATGTAAGTTTTTTTGCACAATAGTTCTGTCCAATTTGGTCACTTTACTTCCTTATCCCGAATATAATCACAAATAACATGCTATAGGAACTCCTGGCATTTGTCTGGAGACACGATAAAATTAATTTCTGCTATGAAATACATTTCTCTTTTTACTCTTGCAGCAAGCTTGTTTGTCATGACAGCTGCTACTACACCAACTGCCAAAGAATATTATCAGGCAGGTATGGAAAATCTGAAGAAACAGAATTTTGTGGAAGCCATTGGCAGATTCACAGAGGCTGTCAGCGAAGATCCATCATATGCTGATGCTTTTTATCAACGTGCAAGAGCCAAAGAAATGTTGGCTAAACAGAAAGGGTATACTGATAGCCAGCACTATGGCGATTTATTACAGGCAATGCGCCTGGGAAATAAAGAGGCTGCAAAAGATGTACAGGAAGGCTATGCAGGAGAATGTGTATCAGGTCTGGCTCATGATCTTCGTCCAGAAGAGGTATTTTGTCTGGATGCAAGCAGCGCTAACCTGAAAAGTACACCTGAAAAACTAACTCAGATGAAAAATCTGATTCAACTTAGTGTAGGTGACAATGAATTAAAAGACATCAATGGTATTCTGGCAAATAACCAAACACTTTTGTTTCTGGATGCTCGCCAAAATCAAATCGAAACTTTATCTGCTGACATTAAAAAACTGACTTATTTACAGGAGTTAAATTTACGTGATAATCAGCTTACTCAATTACCGGCAGAAATAAAAGAATTGAAAAACCTGCGTACATTAACTCTCACCGGTAATCCTATTGAAGATAGTGAGAAAGATAAAATCAGAGAGATGTTGCCAAAATGCAATGTATACTTTGGTGAAAACGAAGCAATTGCCAAAACAAAATCAAATGCCAAGTTTCGCCCGGCTCGTAAAGCCACTGAAATGCAAGCAACTAAAAAAGCGCCTAAAAGATTGTAATCAATAGGTAGAGATATAGAATATAGTCCCAAAGCTTGGCTTTGGGACTTTTCTGTTTTTAGCCAGGTTGTATAACTGTTTTGTGAAAAAAATAAATCTCATCAAACTACTTTTATACAAATTTATAAATCAGAAATATATATCCTAAGTCACAGGATTTCGGCAATACGTCCGGTGGCATACATATTGTGTATATATACAAGCATACATATATAAGTCTACAAGCATCTGATTATCAATATGATGTTTTGAAACAATTGTAAGCCTATTGTCGTATAAAAGAAAATCTATGTATAACCTTTTAAAGCTATGAGAAAACTATTTCTACCAGTAATAGCGTTTCTGGTTTGTATATCTATAATGCAGGTATGGGGACAAAATCTGGCAACTATCAAAAAAAAGCCAGCTATGAGGGTTCAGGCGCCTGAAGATATAGTAAAGACACTGACAAATAATGCAGGGTTTGTATCATTAACTAAAGCAATTAAAGCTGCAGACTTCACAGGTGCACTTAGTCAGGCAGGTCCTTTTACCATCTTTGCACCAACAGATGATGCATTTAGTCAGATTACAGCTTTCCCAGAATGGCTACAACCAGATAATAAAGAAAAGCTGGCATCAATTTTAAAATATCATGTTGTTCAGGGAAAATTGATGGCCAGTGAGCTTCGTGACGGTCAAACTATTCCTACATTAAATGGTGAAGAACTCACTGTTTCAGTATTGAATGGTAAGATTTTGATTAATGGCGCGGAGATAACTCAACCCAATATGATGGCGGCCAATGGTGTAATTCATGTAGTAAACCGTGTAGTATTACCGGGAGCCAATCTGGGTAACAAGTAGGCCTGAACTTCATTCATACACCTGTTTTTAATAGCACAAAAGGCTCGCTAGTTAAGCGAGCCTTTTGTTTACCAGAGTCGAAAAGCTGCTAGACAATCTTTTCCAGAATCTCAATATATCTCTCAATTCCTTTCTCAATCTCTTCCAGATAAATAAATTCATCAGCTGAATGAGAACGAGCTGAATCTCCAGGGCCCATTTTAAGACTAGGAACATCCAGTAATGCCTGATCTGAAGTAGTCGGTGACCCATACGTGGTAAGTCCTAAACTTTTACCAGCCTCCACAATAGGATGATTTAGTGGAATGCTGGATGGCTTTAATCGTACAGAGCGAGCATTTACTTCTGACAAAAGTCCATTTTTCAATACCAGTAACACATCTTCATTACTATATTTATCTGTAGTTCGTACATCGACAGTAAAGGTACAAGTGTCTGGTACTACATTGTGCTGTGAGCCTGCCTGTATTATTGTGACAGTCATTTTAATAGGCCCGAGCATCTCAGAGATCTCAGGAAACTCATAATTACGGATCCATTCGATATCCCGCATGGCTTTATAAATAGCATTTTCGCCTTCATTTCGGGCTGCATGCCCTGCCTTACCTCGCGTGATACAATCTACTACCAAAAGGCCCTTTTCAGCAACTGCCATCTGCATTTGAGTAGGCTCACCCACAATAGCAAAATCAATAGGAGGAAGTTGAGGTATGATCATCTCTAATCCTTCTCTTCCAGATATTTCTTCCTCTGCAGTAGTAGCTAGTACAAAGTTATATTTTAGATTCGCTTTTTCATAAAAATGAAGGAAAGTAGCTATCAGAGAAACCAAACATCCACCTGCATCATTGCTCCCTAAACCATATAGCTTACCATCTTTCTCAATTGGGTCAAAAGGATCTAATGTGTAAGAAGCATTGGGCTTAACCGTATCATGATGTGAGTTCAACAGAATTGTTGGCTTTTGCGAGTCGAAATATTTATTCGTTGCCCAGATGTTATTCTTAACACGTTGAAAGGGTATACCTTTCTCTTCTAAAAAATTGGCTATGCAATCACCTGTCTTGTCTTCCTGCTTTGAAAATGAGGGGATTGCTATGAGCTTTTTAAGTAAAGCAATAGCTTCCTGCGCCTGCGAAAGTGTATGAATCATAGAAGCTTATTTAATGAAACATGCAACGGTTTGTTTTATGAAACCGTCTCTACAAAGTAAAGAAAGAAAATCGGAAAAATGTACAGGATTCATAATCCATATAGTACATAAGTTGTTTCTGGTATTTTAGTTATATAACAACAAAGCGAGCAATTATTTAAATATCAGGTACTTACACACAAGGTAGGAATTGTAGGGAAAAAACTTGCTACAACAGTATATCAGGTGTTCATTCATAGTATACTAGTATACTTAGTTAGATATGCTGCTGTTTTTATAATGGCATTCAAAACAAATGTTTATTTTTAAGGCTAAGTTGAATTTACCAGAGCCTAAGTATGATTACATTTTCTGCTGTTTTACAGAAGTTTGCCAGTAAAGGTGAAAAGACTGGATGGACGTATGTTGAGTTACCTGTAGAGGTCACAGAAAGTTTAAAACCTGGGATGCGACAAGCTTTTCGAGTCAAAGGAAAACTAGATAATTTTCCAATTAAGTCTGTATCATTAATTCCAATGGGAGAAGGTGCCTTTATCATGGCAATCAATGCTACAATGCGTCAGGCAATTCGGAAAGAAAAAGATGCAATCGTACACATAGCCCTTGAGGTGGATGATGACCCTCTACCTGAGTCTGCCGATCTATTAGCCTGTTTGGAAGATGAGCCTAAAGCACTGGATTTTTTTAATCAGCTAACTAGAGGTCATCAGAATTATTTCTATAATTGGATTGAGAGTGCCAAAACACCTCAGACAAAGGCTGATCGTATCGCAAAAAGTATTAAAGGCTTAGCTATGGGGATGGGTTATGGAGAAATGATACGTTATTTTAAAAACCAGAACTCTCAATCATAAATTAATCAATCGTTCTGGTTTCTTAACGTTTGCTTTGGTAAGCTTATAGGGTCAGTTTGGTGCCCGTCTGTGCATGCACATTATCTGCATGAATAATATGAACTTCTTTTACACCCTGATCTAAGGCAGCAAATGCATTATCCAGCTTGGGAATCATCCCTTTAGATACAACACCATCCGCTTTTAACTGGGCATATTTCTCTTTATTGATATCCGTGATAACAGAATCATCATCTTCAGGATTTAACAAAACTCCTTTTTTCTCAAAACAATAAACCAGATTTACCTCTGTCCCAGCTTTAGCTAATGCTGTTGCAATGGCAGACGCCATAGTATCTGCATTTGTATTTAATATCTGTCCTTGCACATCAACTGTAAGTGGAGCAATAATAGGCGTAAGCTCCTGATTAATGAAAGCTAGTAATTGTGTAGCATTTACCTGTTCGATATCACCTGCAAATCCATAGTCAATTACCCCAACAGGCCGCTTTTTAGCTAAAATTACTCCTGCATCAGCGCCCATCAGCCCAATAGCATTACACTTCAGTGCCTGTAATTGTGCAACCACTTTCTTATTTACCAATCCCCCATATACCATGGTCACTACATCCAGCATTGGCTCATCTGTAATACGGCGTCCATCAATCATTTGTGTGGTGACACCCAGTTTCTCTGCTACCTGAGTTGCTATTTTCCCACCTCCATGAACCAGAATCTTGCTTTCCTTAATAGAGGCGAAGTCAGATAAAAACTTCTGTGTGGCAACAGGATTATCAATTACATTACCACCTATTTTGATTATATATACTTTACTCATTTGATCAATTCAGCTATTTAAAAACACAACATATGATTAGAGCCCAGATAGAATTTGCTTTAATACAATCTGCGCTGACCATACTCTATTACCCGCCTGAGGGATAACAATAGATTGCGGACTATCCAATACCTCATCCGTTACTTTCAAATTGCGGCGTACAGGCAAACAATGCATAAACTTGCCATTATTGGTTAACCGCATTTTATCCATTGTAATCATCCAATCTGGATTCTGTGTAAGTACTTTACCATAATCTTTATAGGATGACCAATTTTTAGTATAGATAAAGTCTGCTCCTTCAAAAGCTTCTCGTTGATCGTAAATCACCTTTGCAGTGCCTACAAATTCAGGCGCTAGTTCGTACCCTTCCGGATGAGTCACCAAAAAGTCCACATCCGAGACATTCATCCACTCTGAAAATGAATTGGCTACAGCCTGAGGTAGTGATTTAAAATGTGGAGCCCAGGTAAGCACGACTTTAGGTCGTGGCTTGGTTTTATATTCTTCTATCGTAATGCAGTCCGCCAACGATTGCAATGGGTGCCTAGTAGCCGATTCCAGATTGACAATAGGCACACCTGCATACTGTTTGAATTTGTTAATTACTATTTCCTGATAGTCAGTATTCCGATCCTTTAATTCTGCAAAAGACCGAACAGCAATGATATCACAATATTGACCAATTACAGCTGCCGCCTCCTTTACATGTTCAGCTTTATCTCCATTCATTACCACTCCATCCATCATCTCTAGTCCCCATGAATCCTGATTTACATTCATCACCATTACCTCCATACCCAGGTTCTGTGCTGCTTTCTGAGTGCTTAGTCGTGTTCGCAAACTGGAATTAAAAAATAACAGGCCAATGGTTTTGTTCTTACCCAATGCTTTGTCTGCAAATGGATTCTTCTTGAGCTGAATGGCTTCCTGTACCAATGCTTTCGGGTCAGATACATCAGCAAGGGAAATAAAGTTTTTCAATGCGGTCAATAGTTAGGAAAGGTTAATGATATTCTTTTGAGTGCGAAAATTACTATATTTTGAAAATAAAAAAGCTAACCTGCTTTAAAACTTTGCCGGTTAGCTTTAGAATAGTTGCAGGAACTACTTATTGCACTACTATCTTTTCTCTGATCACAGAACTTCCTTGTCTGGCTTCAAGGATATACATTCCAGACACAGAGGAGAAGTCTTTTACGGCTACACTAGGTATTGTTCCTGTAGAGAACTTACCAACATAACATTGCTTTCCAATCCGATCATATACAGTTACAAAAATATCTCCTCCGTTCTCATCAGTTATTGCTACCTGTACATAATCAGAATGTGATACTGGATTAGGAAATACTCGTGATAAAGTGGCAACTGCACCTTTATTTATAGAAACCACTCTGGAATAGGCAAATTTTTCATCAAAGTCAGTTTGTTTAACCCGATAGTATGCAACTCCTTCTGCAGGGCTTGGATCAACAAACTGATAAGACAATACATCAGAACTATTACCAGCTCCATCAATAGTTGCTATTGGGGTAAACTCTTTCCCATCAGTAGATCTTTCAACGGTAAAATAATCATTGTTTTCTTCTGAGGCAGTAGCCCAGTTTATTTTCACTTGCCCTTCCATATAAGCTCCTCGTACATAAACGAATGTCACAGGTAAAGCAACCACACAGCCATCCTTTATACGTCCTGTAGCCGTTACGTTAGCAGGTGGTATTACAAGATCAAATCCTGTAGCAGAGCCAAGATTATCATACATTCCCAGCAAGGTATTGTTTGCACCAAAGACACCATTACTTATTGTACTTGTTCCTAAAACTCTTATAGTACCACATCCTCCACCTGGTAATAGTGGATTATTAATGCTTCTTGCGGTTCCATTGCTTTGAGTATAATTGCCAAAAACGGTAAACTGAGTACCAGAAACGGTAAGAATGCTACCACCACCAGTCATTGAATAATTTGCAGCCACAGTAAATGAGACTCCAGTATGAGTTAGAGAGGAACTGTTATTTAACGTTAGGTTTCCTGTACCTGGAATCAGAATTCCAAAACTAGTCTGGAAAATGCCAAAAGTCCCCAAGTTAGTTAGAGTAGCAGAATTATTTAAAGTTACAGCGCCATAGATACTCATACTAGCAGTATTTGTATTATTAATAATACTACTAGTATTATTAATATTAACCTGCATTCTCACAGAAGGTCCACCCATATCAAAAGTTCCATTATTACGGATAGTGAAACCATTTCCTAAATCCACAGTAGTAGGACTGAGAGCATTGGGTAGGCCAATAAAACTATTTCCCGTCGTAAATCTGACCAACGTTACCCTTCCATAGTTATTAATTGTTAGACCATTTCCACCTGCTCGGATGATTGTTGCCTGATCTGTAAAGTTGACATTAGGCCCAATACATAAAGTAACATTGGTTCTATTGGCAAAATCCACTGTACCAATGAAAGTACCGTTTCCGTTTAAACAGATTGTTTGTCCGTTAGCACCCGCTGTCAATGTTCCATTCGGATTATTACCTACGTTTAGAGAGACGTTACAACCAGTTGTACACTGTGCCTTTACATCAAAAAGTGAAAAAAAAACAACGACCAAACTCAATCCTAACTGGATTGTTACCTTTGCCCATATGTTACTAATTGTAGATGTTGCCTTCATAGCATGTTATTATTTGAATGTTAATTACACATGTAAGAAAAGTATCTGCCTGAACAGTAATCTGTATATTAATCCAGCAGTATAGACAAATGTAAACGAAAAGGAATGAAAAAGATAGGATTTTATTGAAAAAACTGCTATGTTATCTATAGTTTCAGAACAAAAAGAGAATTTATGGCATGTAAGAAACTCGAATGAAAATACTTTTCCACTAGTGAAAGTATTTTAGTGTGGCTTTACCATACAAACCTATTAGGCAGAATGACTTACCTTTCGGATTAATCAGGTATCTATTCATCATTATTTTTCTCTATCTAAAAAGAATACAGCCTTTATTCGTATTGAAAATTTACAGAATAGTGAACCAGCTCTCTGATTATAGTAAATAAAAAAGGATCTCCTGATATCAGGAAACCCTTTTACTTAAATTATCTATAGTAATAGATTATACTCTTACCTTTTCTGCCTTTACTATTTTAGAAAAAGCCTCCAGGAAAATATCCACATCTGCTTTTGTCAGTGCAAGTGAAGGTAACAAACGAAGTGTATGCTTGCCTGCATATCCTGTGAAGATATGATGTTCAAATAAAAGTTTCTTACGTACTACTTCAACAGGCTCTTCTGTTTCGATACCTATCATCAACCCACGCCCACGTACTTCTTTCACACCCGGAAGACCCTTTACATTGCCCATCAGATAATCACCAACAACAGCAGCATTCTCAACCAGGTTTTCCTGTTTCATCACATCCAATACAGCAATACCAGCAGCACAAGCCAGATGGTTACCTCCAAAAGTGGTTCCCAGCATACCATGTATGGCTTTGAATTTAGGATGAATCAATAGTCCTCCAATCGGAAACCCATTCCCCATGCCTTTGGCAGTAGTGATCAAATCTGGTTGTACATCATAATGTTGATGAGAAAAGAATTTTCCACTACGCCCATACCCACATTGCACACTATCCACAATCAGTACAGAACCAAATTTATCACACAGTTCACGGGCTTTTTGCAGAAACTCACCACTCGTTACATTGATACCTCCAACACCCTGAATCCCTTCTACAATAATGGCACAAACCTCTTCACTCATTGCATTTTCCAATGCTTCCTCATCATTAAATGGAATGAAGTGCACATGGTCAGTAGGATTGATAGGTGCAGCAATAGCTGGGTTATCTGTAGCAGCTACCGCGCCTGCTGTACGTCCATGAAAAGATTTCTTGAACGCAATTATTTTTTTACGACCATTATAAAAAGAGGCCAGCTTCAATGCATTCTCATTAGCTTCAGCACCAGAGTTTATTAGAAACAAATGATAGTCTTCATAACCTGAAAGCTTTCCTAACTTCTGGGCTAACTCTGTCTGAATCGGAATCTGAACAGAATTTGAGTAAAAGCCAATCTTATTGAGTTGTTCAGTTAGTTTCTGAACATAGTGAGGATGTGTATGCCCAATGGAAATTACAGCATGTCCCCCATAGAGATCAAGGTATTTCTGTCCTGTAGCATCCCAAACATAGCTTCCCTGTGCTTTCACAGGCTCAATATCATATAGCGGATATACATTAAATAAATCCATGGTTGAAAGAAGGTTTTTTTAAATGTTGACAGCAATCACTGATAGTTTAAAATGCTACAGGCTTTAGATCAAGTCCTGCTTTTTCATCCAAGCCGAATAACAGATTCATATTCTGAACTGCTTGTCCAGACGCTCCTTTTGTCAGATTATCAATAACACTGGTTATCAGTAACTGATCCTCGTGTTGCTCCAGATGCAGCAAACATTTATTGGTATTAGTAACCAGCTTTACATCGATTTCACTATCTACAACATGTGTAAATGGATGATTCTGATAGAAGTCGCTGTAATACTTTTTAGCCTCTTCCAGGGTTCCGTCAAATGTTGTATATACACTTGCCAGAATTCCACGAGTAAAGTTTCCTCTATAGGGAATGAACCGGATTTTTTCGGAGAAATTATTCTGTAACTGTGTCAGGCTTTGACGAATCTCTTTTAAATGCTGATGTGTAAATGCCTTGTATACAGATATATTATTGTTTCTCCAGGTAAAGTGTACCGTATCTGCCAATTTCTGGCCTGCTCCAGTGCTTCCTGTAATAGCACTGATATGTACCTCTTCTTTCAGCAATCCATTTTGTGGCAGAGGTAGCAGAGCTAACTGAATAGCGGTAGCAAAACAACCTGGGTTGGCAATATGCTGTGCATTTTGGATACGAGCCTTATTTAGTTCAGGCAGTCCATATACAAACCCATTGGATTCATCCCGAAAATCCTGGCTCAGATCAATGACCTTAGTTTGCAAAATAGCAGGATTATCAGCCAGAAACACTTTAGCTTCACCATGTCCCACACATAAAAATACAACATCTACAGGCTCCTGAAAGCTATCGGCAAAGGTAAGATCAGTTTCTCCAATCAGATCATTATGTACTGAATACAGAGGTTTCCCTGCTGAACTTTTACTATGTACATAGGTAATTTCCGCATTCGGATGGCGTAGCAAAATCCGAATCAGTTCTCCTCCTGTATATCCTGCTCCTCCAATAATACCTATTTTAATCTTTTTCATTCTTATTTAATTCATTTCCAAGTGTATCTTTAATTTTTTCAATCAATGCCTTATTCTCTTTCATCAACATCTCCTCAGAACGTACAATATCAACAATATAGATCTGAATGAGTTGATAAATAGCCTGTCCTGTATCCTCCCCCTGATTAGTGAATAAGTCGACCAGCTTGCCCAGAAAAATCTGATTCATTTCATCCAGCTTTTGCTGACCTGTATAAATTGACGCTGTCTGATGAAACAAATCATAAGGCAATATCTGTAAACCACCTCCATGAATGGCTGAAGTAAAGGCTGCACTACGTAAAAACGCCGGATTTAATCCTCTGAACAACTGCTGCTGGCGCCATGTTTCAAGTGAGTCTTTTAGCTGCAGATGATACTGATAAGAGTTTGTCAGACTTTGAACGTTACTTTGTGCTTCCCGATAGATCTGCCTCAGCATTTCCTGTTTCAATTCCCGTTCCCGTTGCTGGTCCTGCCAGTCACTAGCAAGAATGCCCAAGTATACACCCAGCATAGTTACAACAACTGGCAGCAAAACATCTTTGAACCAGGAAATATCTCTGAAGACAGTTTTCATATGGATATTTATCGGCCTCTACTAAGTATCTTACTACTAAATGAGACTATTGCTCATTCACCTTGTGGTAAATCATAGTTTGATTTGACATGATCTTAGAGAAACCACGAACATCATCACCTGTCCATGCATTGTTCATCTCGCCATAGCTACCAAACTTTGCAGACATCAGATCATGCTCTGATTGAATACCGATTACATAGAAGCGGTAAGGAGATAGTTGTACATGTACTGTTCCAGTTACATTTTGTTGAGTATCTGCTAAGAAAGTCTCAATATTACGTGCTACAGGTTCCAGAAACTGACCTTCATGTACCATTGTTCCATACCAATTACCCAACTGCTCTTTCCAATACAATTGCCCTTTCGTTAGCACATGTTTTTCCAGTGTATGATGTGATTTAATAATAATCAACGGAGCTGCAGCTTCAAATCCTACACGTCCTTTAATGCCAATGATAGTATCGCCTACATGTATGTCACGTCCAATAGCAAATGGCCCTGCAATTTCCTGTAGCTTTTTAATTGCATCTACCGGATTTACGAACTTTTCGCTATTAATGCCTCTCAACTCTCCTTTTTCAAAATACAGATCAACCTGCTCTGCATCTGTTTTGGTAAGTTGTGTAGGGAACGCAGATTCTGGCAGGTATTGGTTAGAAGTCAATGTCTCTTTACCACCTACAGATGTTCCCCAAATACCTTTGTTAATAGAGTAAGCAGCTTTAGTCCAGTCCTGTTCTACACCTTTCGCCTTCAGGTATTCGATCTCTGCTTCACGTGATAAACGCATATCCCGAATTGGGGTAATAATCTCTACGTTCGGAACCAGGATACGGAATACGACATCAAAACGCACCTGATCATTACCTGCCCCTGTACTACCATGTGCAATAGCTTCAGCATCAATACTACGCGCATATTCTGCTACTGCTAATGCCTGAAACATGCGTTCTGCACTTACAGAAAGCGGATATGTATTATTTTTCAGTACATTTCCAAAAACCAGGTATTTCAGACACTTCTCATAATACTCATTCACCACATTTACAGTCTTATGACTCTTTACCCCCAGCGTCTTTGCACGATTTTCAATATTTATCAATTCCTCATCTGAGAAACCGCCTGTATCAACCAGAACAGAATGAACTTCCATGCCTTTCTCTTCTGAAAGGTATTTTACACAATAGGAGGTATCTAAACCACCACTGAAGGCCAATACTACTTTTTTTGCCATTGTATTAACTAAATATAGAATGAAGGTATGTTGTAAATGTAATTGGGTATATCCTGCAAGCAGGGTTGATTAGTTTGTTTCTCCACTTATTAATCAAAGTCTAATCACTTAGTTTAACAATTGATTTCTTACCCATATTGAAATTATATTCCCATCTCTCTTCATACACAGAAGCATATTCTAATCGTATATGAATATTTCTACCTTTAAGTGCTTCTCTGAATTGCTTTGTATTGATAGCCCCACCTACTTTAATCCATTCAATCTCTTCATTGGAGGCTAGTACTCTATCTTCCCAGATCTGATTAATTACCTCACCTTCATTAACGCTATCAGCTGTAACTCTTTGAATCAGATCCTCTTCATCCTTACAAATCTGGCCACGATACCAGATCTCTACTTTTTTAATGATAGCAGGTCCGACACCTTTGTTCATGATTTTGATACCACAAAAGTTCTGTGTAGAATCCGGTAACAGCTGGGTCTGTGAATAGATGTGCAAGCTAGGCCACATTGATGCATATTGTTGCTTTCGTTCAATCCGCACTTGATAGACGGATGTAAACAACGCACAGATGCTAATAACGGTTGCCATAATCGCAATGATCTTATCACTGGTAAGGCGTTTGAGAAAAGCCATTTAATACAATATTGGTACGAAAAAAGCCCCCCTTTGCAAATGCAAAGGAAGGGCAAAATTATTGTCTTACTAAATAAAATTTCTCAAAAACTGTGCTTCTACTCAAATATAGATTTGATTAAAGCAGCAATTGCAGCTATGATTGCAGAATATACCAGAATCTTCTCTCTCTCAACAGGCTTCTTTATTTCAGGCATCGGAACCAATTTGGATTCTTCTGTATTTCCACCATTGTTGTTTCCATTTCCGTTTTTATTACGAAATTTAGACAAAACAGATTCTTTCAAACGTAACCAACGTTCATAAACCTTCGTTTTTACGTTAAAATTCCATTTTGACTCCCGTTCTTTCTTCTCAGCTTCAGCTGGATCATACAACATACCTGTACAAATACACATCTTTCGGTTTGTACGAGTCAATACATCATAGTTCACACAGCTGGAACATCCTTTCCAGAAGTCATCATCGTCTGTTAACTCACTGAAAGGAACTGGTTCGTATCCTAAAGCTGAGTTGATCTTCATTACTGCCAGGCTGGTGGTGATGCCAAATATTTTTGATTCAGGGTATTTACTACGGGTAAGCTTGAATATTTCTTTTTTAATGTCTTTGGCAATGCCACTTTTGCGGTGATCCGGATGTACAATCAAACCTGAATTGGCAACAAACTTTCCATGCCCCCAACTCTCAATGTAACAGAATCCCACAAAATTGCCTTGTTTGTCAGTTGCAACTACTGCTTTTCCCTCCAGCATCTTCTTTTTGATGTAGTCTGGTGACCGTTTGGCAATTCCGGTTCCACGGGCTTTGGCACTTTCTTCCATATGCCGGCATATTTCCTCAGCTAAAGCAAGATGTTCGTATTTAGCTGTCTGGATAGTGTATTGATTCATCTTTTAGTTAAAGCATAAACAAGAGAAAGGTGAAACGAATAAATAATGTGCTGATATAAGAATAATAGAAATAAATATCAGAATAGCACAAGGAATACAATAGGTGACACTCGTAACACGGGTGCGGATAATCAGGAACAAATACTACGGAAATTTTCAGAGGCGTTCTGCCACATAGGCAAAACAAGATTATGCTAGGGCTGGCACCCTAGGTCGCGGAAATCGTGGTGTTGTATGTACAAAGAATTGTAACATTTCCGGGACTTTTAGTTTAAAATAGTTTTAACAATCTTTTAAAAACTGCGCAAAGGTGATAAAAAATTAAATACAAAACGCAATTAATTTTAATTTTTTATCACATACACTCCTTTAACTTGCAAATTTGCCAAAAGGTTCATTTCATACATTTTGACTTTATTTATTCTTAAAAATCCTGGGCTTAGGTTCTCAAAAACAAATGGTACAGGTGCAAAACCCGTACCACATTATTATATTTATATAAAACTCTTTGTATTTCTTACAAGTTGGGTTGTGGTGTAACTCGGAGATAAGGCTTAATTTTCGTATAGCCTTTTGGGAATTTTACATCTGCATCTTCATCTTTTACTGCAGCTGTAATGATTACATCCTGGCCATGCTCCCAGTTAGCAGGTGTTGCAACACTATAATTTGCAGTTAGTTGCAATGAGTCTAATACCCGTAGTATCTCAGCAAAATTGCGTCCGGTCGAGGCAGGATAAGTAATTGTCAACTTAACTTTGTGATCAGGTCCAATGATAAATACGGACCGTACTGTAAAGCTATCTGATGCATTTGGGTGGATCATGTCATATAAGTCAGCAATTTTACGATCTGAATCTGCAATAATAGGATAGTTAACAACTGTATTCTGAGTTTCGTTGATATCAGGTACCCATCCTTTGTGTGACTCCAGACTATCTACACTCAAAGCAATAATCTTTGCATTGCGCTTGGTAAACTCGTCATAAATGCGAGATGCAGCACCAAGTTCTGTAGTACATACAGGTGTATAATCTTTAGGATGTGAGAAAAATACTACCCAACTGTCTCCCGCCCACTCATAAAAATCAATCGGGCCCTGAGTTGTTTCAGCCTGAAAATTAGGAGCTATATCTCCCAGTCTTAATGTTGCCATGTTATTAAAAGTTATAAGGGTACAAAAGATATAAAACAAATCCCTATAATATTAATAGGAATACTAGTCAAATGTAGAGTAAAACTTTTTTACCTACAAATTTCGCTTCAATTTATTGGTTTTCGCTTTTAATCAAAAATTTCAGTTACTAATACAATCTGTTGATCATCAAAAAATTGCTAGTCTGTTGTAGCACTGCTACCACTACTAAGTCTTTCTATATTTTATACATGCTTCCCTATTTCTCATCTGCTTTTATATAGTATTGTTATAAAAAAAGAAGAATAGCTTATCACATAAGCTAGTGATAAGCAAGTTTACTATATATACTCACGAAATAAACCTGAATGAAATATAGCTTATATTCCTCTTGTGCAATCATCTGAAAAAAATCATTTAATATTTTATAGTTATATTTTTATAATTTTTAAAAATATTTAGTACTTTTGACATATTAAAATATTAAAGATAGATATATTTTATTAATTCAGACCGCTTGTATAGCATGACAAACGATTTAACCTACGACTATTCTATTCCATCCACTGTACAAAGAATAGAAACACAAACAAACATTCTCCTTTCTCATTATAATGAGGACGCGGCACAGGAAGTATCCTGCTTTTTCTGGGGAAAGCTCAAAGATCCTTATCTAACAGCAAAGTGCCTAACCACTCTTTCAAAAGTGGTACGATCACGTTTTGCTTTGTCTCCACAGGAAATAGCAGCCATGCGTGATCCTATTGTAACAGCAGGTGCAGGTAAAATGCGCTTTGAGGCATTCTCTTCCTGCAATGGAATATATGCGCGATTGGATATCTTACCGGAAGGCCTGGACGGAGAGTTTCTTTCCAGTGGTACTACTAATGTAGATTTCAATGAGACTATGATTAATGCACTGACAGGCATTCTGAAACAGGATGAGGTGTTTCTTTCTGTAGGACAAAAAGAGGTAATACTAGAGAAACAGGGGGAACAAGTAGTAGAACGCAAAGTAACACTGCCTACCCGTTGGATCAAAGGTCTTACCTCTGTGCAGTTGTATCTTGCAGAAATGGACGAAGTGTGTAAGTTAACAAAGCTACAAACCATTCAGTTGTTTCAAACTCTTCCCAAAGGCACCATTAGAACAGCTTATTATCTGACGATGAGAGCTGGTAAAGCAATTTTTACCCCTGCCTCCATGGATGGTGCTATTATGATTGGTGGGCTTCATCGCATAAGATTACTGGAAAGTTTACTCCCATTTATTGACAGCTTTAGTGTTTACGCAACTCCTGATCGCCAAGTAAGTGCCTTTGTTTTATCAATAGGAGCCTTACGATTCGTATTCTCTTTATCTGCCGATCCTTATCGGGGATTTTCAGGTGAAGGCAATGTGTTGGATAATCTAACTGACAATATTCCACTGGAATGGATTCGGGGAGCCAATCACCTCTTGAAAGCGAATGAAGAATTTAATCCAACACTCTTCTCACTGGAAAACGACATTGAATTCGAAACGGTTGACTCTCTTTGTGCAAGTCTGTCTGCTATGGGACTGTTAGGCTATGATCTCACAACAAGACAACACTTCTATCGTCGTCTGCCTTATAAACCAGAGCGTATTGCCAGCCTGAATCCACGTTTAAAAAATGCCCGAAAGCTGATAGAAAAAGAGGAGGTAGAATTGCTCACTAATACTCCTGCCTATATAGAAGCTCGTGTGAAAGGAACTAACGTCTGGCATACTGTCCTGATTGATGAACAGACACAACGTTGTACATGTCAGTGGTTCACAGACCATCAGGGAATGCGTGGCCCATGCAAACATATACTCTCTGTAAAAATATTGACAGAGAATATGGAAGCCTCCAGCTACTAACTTCAGGAGCTTAGTACTCAAATTAATTGCTTACTTGACTCATTTCCAGAATATCTCTTTTCGTTTTTTTATTATCCCTTATACCGCTTATACCTATGAATTACGCTGACCAACTACAGGAAATTATAGTACAGGAGAAACCAGATCAGTTATTGCCTTTTTTACAATCCTTACCTGCTGGAAATCTGGAGGAGTTACGCAAAAAGATAAAAACATTAAAAAAACAACTTGAGAAGTATATTGAAATACGTATTGGAAACTGGGGTAGAAAAGGAACTGCAGGACAAACTAATGTATTGCAACTGGCCGCCTTAGGCTTACTAAGTAAACAGGACCTCTTCTCATCAGATTATATTGTTCGCCTATTTAATAACCACAGCCAGTCAGATATTTGGCCTTATATTCTGGAAATACTAAAATATCGCCAGGAAGACTGGTTCACAGACTGTCTGAAACATCATCAGCAGAAAAATGAATGGCTTATCATAGACTATCAGAAACTTCGTGAGTTACAGATGCTGGGGATTATCCGACATGATAAGGAATTGTTTACCAAACCCATGACATATTTGCTTCAAATACCCTGGAAAGATCAGCAGGAAACGCAAAGGGATGTTTACTCTCTTATCTGTCAGGATGACTTCTTATTAAAAAATGACCTCTTATCTATATTTGAATATGAAACAAATCTGTATTGGATAAATCATTATTACAGCAAAGATCGCAAGCAGACACTTAACTGGACGGGCATTTTTCTCAGATTGGTTGAAGAAAAAAAAATAAACCGACAATTGATATTACAAAAGTGTCTGCATGGCTTGAAACGGGATTTTAATAAAAACCTTCTTGGTTGGTATAAAGATCTGTTTAATGAATTAAAGCCAACTATTGGCGAACGCATAACTCTACAGCAAGGTATCTGCGAATTGCTACATTGTACATCTACACAACCTGTAAACTTTGCTATAGAGCAGATAAAACATATTTATACTCACCCAGATTTTGACTTTACATCATTATCTACAGGTGCAGAAAGTTTATTATCTCGTAGTGATGTGCGTACAGCAACCCGCACTTTGCTGGCGATTTTCGAAAAATCAGTAAAGATACATCCGTCTCTGGCAAAACAGATTTCTCTGCTTGTGTGCAATGTGTTTATAATAGATGATGCCATTATACATGAAAAAGCAGCCAAATTAATCAATCAGGTTGGAGATCGGAAAGATGAAGCATTATTGGAACAGTTAACATTGTTTATTGATCAGTTATCTGCAACCGCAAGAGATTTGTTACAGGAATTTCTTCCTGTAACTGAAGAAGAGCCTTCCTGCATTTATGAAAAGCAGGAAGGATCAATACCGCAACGCATTACCAATCAAAATAAACTACAACCTATAAATTCCTGGAATGATTTGCTCTTTCAGATTGGCAAAGTTACCAGCCATTTGAATACAGAGAATCTGGAATTGTTACTTGATGGATTGATACGTCTACAATCCGCTGTACCTGCCAACTTTCACGAACAGGTAAAACCGTATCTGCGAAAGCCCGAACAGATGCAGTGGCTATATGGCATGGAGGGATTGATCAATGCATTGATTTCTGATTGGGCAAATCAAGGAAAGACGCATTATGTAAGTCAGGTAAATCTAAATAATACAGACCGATTCCTGTATATTTATCAGCAGCGATTTGAACAGCTTATTAATAAAATACATGACAAATCAACTCTGCCTTTATTAGCAACACCTTCACATACACCGTATTGGATTGCGCCTGAGGTATTGGTAGATCGAATGCTTGCTTATCAAAAGCACAATACACCCATCGACTATCTGGACTTGGCCATTGCCATAGCCCGTACAAGCCAGGAAGAAAAAGAATTAGCATTAGAGAAAGCTGACCAGCTAACGGGCTTTTATAAAGACTTGATGTTATTTTTCCTGGGAGAAACAGTGACGCCAACACTATCTAGTAAATCATCATTTCTGAAGCCTATTTCAGATGTGATGACCAAACTCATGGATAAACATAGTCTTCGTAGACCTCGAAAAGAAGATGAGCAGCATATCCTGTGGGCAGTAGCTGCACGTACCAAAAATCCCTCTGGGAAGTTTGATTTTCTGGAATCTACCTCTTGGGCAGCCGTACCCAATGTAATCTCACCATTTGCATTGGAATGGGAAATGCAACACAAAAACTATTCGTATAAAAACTGGGATAAAACAATTATTACTATCCGTTATAGTGTCATTCACTTACAGTTACCAGATAAAATCTATTCTCCTATTGGGTTGTTGTATTCGCAACATATATCTAAAAAAGAAGACCTTGCCTATTATTATATAAACGAAAAAGATGCGGAGTTACTCTTTTCACTTATCCCACATTATCCGGAAGCATTGTATATCCAAGCCATACAAGCTGGTACAATACGGTCAGAATTAGGTGAAGAAACAGAACGTCGGATTGTGAGTGCTGTATTACGCACCTTATTATCTCCAGATCGTCCTTTTCAGATAGCTTCTACTTTGTTACTTGCTACTGGCCTGTTACATGCTCAAAATACAACCCGAGGCGTTGCATCCGAGGTAGTGGTTCAGGCTATTTCTGATGCACGGCTGGATACCTATCTTTTAGGTGAAATGTTAGGAAAACTTATTACAGGCAACTATGCACCTGTGCAACGTTTGATTGGCGCTCTTACTCTGGTCAAAGGTATTTCAGCCCTACACGATTCGGCATTAGAACAGATACTGGAATCGTTGATCATCCAATTGGAAGGAGCACCGCCCAAAAATCTGAAAAAGCTATTGGAACTCTATCTGGATATTTGCAAAAAACATCGTCGCCGAACAACAACAGCCATAAAAGAAAAAGCGTCCGTCTGGCAACAGAATGCTACATTAAAACCAGTTGCAGCCAAAATTACACAACTTATCAGTGAACCGACTGCAGCCTGACTTTGCTACTACGACAAAACATTACTTTAACGAATTCATCTTCAATTGTGGATTTTACCAGGTTGCATTATTCTATTATTCTGCCACTGAAGTATCTTCAGTGGCTTTTACTTTCCTGTTTAACAAACTTCAAACAGATACAGTATCAAGGCATATATAGGTCTTATTATGTTAATAGGAATAAACTGGAAACATTGTATTAGGGTTAGCATATTTAAATGCTAAAATGTTCAGAACCTGCTAATATGTACTCTGGATAACTAAAAGACTGACCAAAGTTTGATCATCGGCATCAAATTACCAAATAAGCATCGTTTTCATTTTTTGCATTTAAATATGTACTTTGGGTCCATGTTAACACTCCTTAAAGCATACCAAAAACGGCTAACTAATCTTACGTCATCCAATAAATCGCTACTTCTGTTGACAGTACCTTCAGAGCAGTTTTTCGATCTTCATGAATTGGATTTCCTTGACAACAGACCTTCATTTGAAATTGTCCGTCAATTAATTGCGGGTAAGAATAAGATTGCTCTTTGTGATGTACTAGACAGCAGGTATGACAAAGTGAATGACGTAACCAAACGATTACGCCGTATTGTCCGGACAGCTTCATTTATTGAACAGGAACGTGGTGCGCAGGATTTGTATGTTGGCTATCCTATGATACATGGGAAACTTATTGATGGCACATCTGTCAGATGTCCGTTATTATTTTTTCCTGTACACCTGGCACAATCTGGTAATCGCTGGGAATTGCATCCAAGAGAAGGTGAAGAGATCCAATTTAACAAAAGCTTTTTACTCGCTTATTCCTACTTCAATAATGTAAAGATTACAGATGAATGGATAGAGACAGAATTTGATGATTTTAGTAAGGATAGCCTGGAATTCCGAACCCGACTCTATGAATTATTAAAACAAAGTCCTCTTGAGATAAACTTCAACCAGGATACGTTTATTGATAAGTTGCAGCCACTCCAGACATTTAAAAGAGGAGATTTTGAAGCTTTACAACGTAATGGAGAAATCAAACTCTATCCTGAAGCAGTGCTGGGAATTTTTCCGCAAGCAGGTTCTTATTTGATTCCTGATTACCAATATCTGATTGAAAAGAATGAGTTTAAAGAAACAGAAGATTTCTTTCTTCGAAAAATTACAGAAGAAAGAAAGAGTAAAGTTTCAAATGAGGAGAATTTATTGACACCATTGCCACTAGATGCCTCACAGGAGCAGGCTATGCAAATGGTAAAGTCAGGTAATTCGGTTGTGGTACAGGGACCTCCGGGAACAGGTAAGTCACAATTTATTGCTAATCTCATGGCAGACTATGCTGCACAGGGGAAACGAGTGCTATTGGTGTGTCAGAAACGGGTTGCACTGGATGTGGTGTATGAACGACTTCGGCAAGTAGGGATTACAGACTTCTTGGCATTAGTGCATGATTTTAAACAAGATCGCAAGGCACTGTATGAGCAGATAAATCGGCAGATAGAACGTATAGATGAATATAAACGTCTCAATCTGAGTCTGGATGCGATCTATCTGGAACGTAACTTTACACAGGAATGTCGGCGAATTGATAAGCTTACTCAGGAACTGGAGGAGTTTCGGAAAATATTATTTGATGATGCGATTTGTGGTGTGTCAGTAAAAGAACTGTATCTGACTAGTAGTTCTGACAAGCCCGGTGTTTCTCTTAAAAAGGAATATAAACATTTTCGGTTTGGAGAAACGGATGATTTTATGCGACGTCTGGCTGTATATGAATCCTATTTGCCCTTAGAAGCTGAATTTTATCCCTTGCATGATCGAGTTTCCTTTCATGCGTTTACTTATTCTGACCAAGATCTACTTACAGAATATCTTCAGGAAGTACCTGCTACAGCACAAAGTGTACTGATACAAGCAGATCGGATAGCCAATTTGAAGCTAAGTATATCCGATCTGGAAGTATTGACAGAAGAAGAACAAAAGATGCGGCAGGTATTTGAATTGATTCCTGATGAACCTGTATGGCAGATTTTTCTTCATTATTACAAAGGTAATAACGCATTTGTAACATCTAAGTGGTTAGATAAACAGGAGAAAGAGATATTAAAATGCCTTAAGGGAATAGGGATTGAGAGGAGTCTTTCGGTGGATCAATTGCCTAATGCTTTGGAATTATGTATGAATGCTTTGGAAGCCCGTCAGAATCTGTTCTCATGGATCAGGTGGAGTTGGTTTTCAGGAGAAAAAAAGGAAGTACAGTCTATTGCAGATGATAATGGGTTATCGCTGGAACGAAATGATTTGAAGAAGCTGGTAGAGAAGATTAAACGAAGAATTGCCTTTGAAAAGGTAAAAGAAAGTCTTACTGTTGCCTGGAATACTGAAAACCTGTATGATCCAGACCTGGCTAAGCAATGGTTTGAAAATCAGAGAACTGCTCGAAAAGCCTACAAGCTATCCAGGAAACTTGCCTCTTTCTATCCTTTATCCTCTTTATTGCAGGGCTCTTATAGAGTGTTTCAGGAGAAACTCTATCAATTGCAGGCTATAGCAGATGAGTGGAGGCAAAGCAAAGTAAGATGGAGACGCTATCTGACACAGGAACAGGTGACACATGCCTGGAAAAATCCGCTGAGTATTCAGGATCAACTCATTGCTCTTGCAGAAGACTTTGATGCTCTTTGCGAACTGGATAAGATCAAGATTAGCTTTTCCTCACAAGAGCGTGAGGTATTAACAAAGATGCATGCCTATTATGCTGCATTGAGTAAAGATGACCTTCCACAAAATGCTTTATCTGGATGGGCCTTCCTTTTTGACAATAGCCTTCGGCTGGCATGGATTGATCATATAGAAGGGCAATATCCCATCTTACGGGCAGTGTCAACACATAAACTAAAGCAGATGGAGGATGAGCTACAAGAAGCTCTGTTGAAAAAACAAAATCTGTGTCGGGAGATGTTGTTGATGAAACTGAGGGAGCAAACCTATCGGAATGTAGAGTTCAACCGATTGAATAATCTGGTTACCTACCGTGATCTAAAACACCAGGTCTCAAAAAAGCGTCACATTTGGGCTTTACGAAAATTATTTGCTGAACTGGGAGATGAAATATTTCAACTGGTTCCTTGCTGGATGGCTTCTCCTGAGTCCGTTTCTGCTATTTGGGATATTCATTCTTCGGATGTTGTTTCTGGCGAAGATAACTCTGCTATTGCAAAGGCCAGAAAAACAGTATTTGATCTGGTGATTTTTGATGAAGCTTCCCAGTGTTTTGCGGAACGTGGTTTACCTGCCATGGCTCGAGGTCAGCAGGTGGTTATCACAGGTGACAGTAAACAATTGCAACCGAATGATTTGTATCAGATTCGGTATGAAGAAGATTCAGAAGATGTGCCTGATTTGGAAGTTAATTCTTTGCTGGATCTGGCATCAAGGTATTTACCTCAAACTCAACTTAAAGGGCATTATCGTAGTCAATCGTTGGAATTGATTGATTTTTCTAATCGTCATTTCTATCGGCAGAATCTGGAATTACTACCTGACTTTACTCTGATTAACAAAGCAGATCCTGCCATCCATTATGTTAAAGTAGATGGTATTTGGAAAGATAGCCAGAATCAGGAAGAAGCAGATGCCGTTGTAGGATTGATTCAAAAGCTGGTTCTGCAATATCCTGAGAAGCAAATCGGGGTAGTTACATTTAATTACAAACAACAGGGCCTGATACAGGATAAGCTTGAGTCAATTACTATAGAACGCGGATGGTTGTTGCCAGATAGTTTATTTGTCAAGAATATTGAGAATGTTCAGGGTGACGAACGGGATATCATTATTTTCTCATTAGGTTATGCTCCTGATAGTGCTGGGCGACTAATGATGCAGTTCGGTAGTTTAAATCAGCAGGGAGGAGAGAACCGACTGAATGTTGCGATTACCCGGGCCAAAGAACGTATTTATGTTGTTTCCAGCCTTCATCCACAACAACTACGTACAGATGATGTCTTACATGAAGGACCTCGGCTGTTACAAAAATACCTGGAATATGCATGGCAGGTGTCTGCTGGAGAATATGTTCCTCAACCTAAAGTAATCGATAGGTTTGTATCAAAAAAATTACTAAAAGATAGGATTGCAGAAGCACAGGCTGAAGCAGTAAAAGAATTGCCTTTTGCTGATATCACTCTAAAGCAGGAGGGAAGATACGAGGCTCTGATCCTTACAGATGATGATTTATACTATCAAAGCCTGTCTGCTAAGGATGCACATGCTTATACTCCTTTTTTACTGACAGCCAAGCACTGGAAATTTAAACGTGTATATAGCCGGGAGTGGTGGAAAAAGTCAGGACGCTTGCCTAAACAATAAAAAGTAAAAGCCCGTACTTTACAGATACGGGCTTTTACTTTTTTCTACTTCTTATTCAGTAATTTACTATATCTTGCAGGATCATTCAGAACTTCTACGGCTGCTTTTAATTCTTTATCATTATCAAAAGAAGCTTCTACCATACCCTTCTCAAAATAATAACGGGCTACTATCTCTTCTTCCAGTGCTTCTTTAACCTCTGTCTTGAATTTTTGCAGGTCAGATTCCTTGTTATGATACATCTTGTTTTTTAAGGCTTTAATCTGTTCCTGAATATCCTCATAATATTTTTCCTTCTTTGCATACGCAATCAGATCTTCTACACTTCTTTCTACCTGTGTAGTATAATCATAATCTTTACTGCCAAGCCATTTCACAAACTCCTGATATTCTGCATCTGTAAGCTTAAACTCTTTCGGGGACTTTATAGAAGCATGTTCATTCGTATACTTATTGGCATAATCGAATAGCAGGTTCTTATTATCCAGACTGAAGAGAATCTGAGGGATCAGCGACTTTTCTACTTCTACATCAGGTGAGATTCCTCCTCCATCATATACTACACGTCCACTTTTAGTTTTAAATGCAACACGTAAGGAATCCGGAATTTTGCCAACGCTGCCATCTTCATTGCGATGACTGTAATCGATTGCCTGAATACAACGGCCACTAGGAATATAGTATTTAGCTGTTGTCACTTTTAGCTGTGAATTATAAGACAATGGACGAGTAACCTGAACAAGGCCTTTACCATAAGTACGTTGTCCAATCAAAACACCTCTATCATAATCCTGAATAACACCAGACACAATTTCAGCAGCAGAAGCACTTCGGCTACTGGTTAATACTGCTACAGGAATATCTGTATCTACTGGTGGGTTCAATGCTGTATAGACTTTGTTCCAGTCTGTAACCTTTCCTTTGGTACTTACAATCTCTACATCTTTAGAAACAAACAGATTGGAAATATTAACAGCCTCACTTAATAAACCACCCGGGTTGTCTCTTAAATCCAACACGATTTTCTTAGCCCCCTTACCTTTTAATTCAATCAACGCATTTTTTACTTCACGGACAGCGCCACTTGTAAAGTCTTCCAAGTGAATATATCCAATATCATTGGTTACCATGCCATGATAAGGTACATTATCGATTTTAATATTTTCACGTGACAGAGGGACTTCTATTGATTTATCCTGCCCATATCTTTTAATGGTGAGTTTCACCGGAGTCCCTGCCTGTCCACGGAGTAGCTTATTCACATCCAGATAGGTTTTATTTTTCAGATCAATATCATCAATCTTGATGATCTCATCACCTACCTTTAGTCCTGCGCGAACTGCCGGAGAGTTGTCATGAGGCATAATCACGTATGTTTTGCCCATACGAGAACCTACAACTGCACCAATTCCTCCATATTGTCCGGTAGTCATGGTTCGATAATCTTCAATTTCATCTTCAGGAATGTAATCTGTGTAGGGGTCCAGAGATTTCAACATGGCATCAATGCCTACTTTCATCACATGATTAGGATTTACTTCATCTACATAGAAGTTATTTACTTCACGGAAAAGTGTACCAAAAATCTCCAGATTCTTCGCTATTTCGAAGTATCGCTCTCCTGGATCAGAGAATGCAAAGCCTCCCAGTAATGCTGCCGGAATTGCTGCAAACAATAAAGATTTACGAACTTTAATCATAATATTTTTCAATGCTGATTAATTACAACTGAAAAAAGTTGTAAAATTTAGCAAATAGATAACGAAAACCCAAGGATTAAATTGTTAAAATGATGAGTGGCTACTAGTCTGAAGTCCAGTGTCTTGTAACTTTTTCCAAACCGCATTAAATTTTTTGCTCAGAATGTCAGAAGGCAGTATTTCCTTACTTACATAGATAACACTCAGATAGGCTGGAAAGACAGAAGGAGGGGTAGCTGAAAGCCATTCATACTTATGATGACGATAGATTTCCTTTAATCTGCGACGTATAAGATTTCGCTTGTTTGAGCGCTTAAAATTTCGCTTGGAAATAGAAAAAAATATTTGGGGATAGGCGATTTCTTCGTTTGTTCTGGGAAGATATTGAATCCGAAAAGGATATAAATAAACAGAGGAACCTTTCTGAAAAAGTTCCTCGATTATTTTTTTGCTACAGAGCCGTTCAGCTTTGGGAAGATTTTGGTTTTTTACCAACATAAGAAGTAGTGATCAGCAAATAATCATTAGTATAATAGCCAACGACAAATGCTAGAAATGATCAGCTAGTATAATTATGCTTTATGTCTTCTTTCGTCTGACACAGTTAGTTTTTTGCGTCCTTTGGCGCGACGGCTTGCTAACACCCGACGTCCATTAGGGGTCGACATTCTTTCAAGAAAGCCGTGCTTGTTTCTTCTCTTGCGCTTGGAGGGCTGAAATGTACGTTTCATGACAATAAACTTAATATTATTATTTTAGATGTATTTCTAAAAAACAGGGTTGCAAATATATGGAAAGCATTTTAAAATAAAAACATTTGATCGTATTTTGTTGTATATTAATCTGGATAAGCTTGATTTAAGCTTATTTTATTCCTGGTATAGTACTTGTAATACGGTTTGCCCAACTGCTTTAAGTGTATTCTTATCTATAATCTGCATGTTATCTGCATGAGTGTGATGATATGCTCCAAACTCGCCTTCTGTTGAGAAATCGATAATATCTATAGTTGGGATACGTGCATACTCATTGATATATACATGATCATCGATAATCTCAGGAGCCTGACCGTTACGAAAATATTGCCCATAGCCTAATGCCTGTCCTATATTCCATACCTGATCTACAATACCAGCAGCATATCTTACTGAACTTCCTTCTCTATTAAAAACAGCGTTTTTACCCCCTGCCATGTCAAGTAATATTCCAAAATATGCAGAGTAGCCTGGTTTATGTAGGTTTTTACCCCAATGCTGAGAGCCCAGACAGTAGTATTCTACATTAGATTCTGGATTTGTGTATTTGTCTCTGTTTTCGAAATCTGGAATGCCATAATCTTCCACATCGAAAAGAATAATGTCCACTCCAACATTGGGTTTTGTTGAGGCAGTTGATAAGACTCTGGCTATTTCCAGTATTATACCAGTTCCGCTGGCTCCATCATTGGCACCATCAATAGGTTGTTTGGTTTTAGCGCTATCTTTATCAGCCACATGGCGGGTATCCCAATGAGCTGCCAGGAGAATATGTTTCGGTGCTTTTGCATTAAATGACGCAATGATATTGCGTGCCTTAAGTGGTGTTCTATCATAGGCGCTAGCTGTAAACTCCTGTACGGTTACTTCAGCCCCATATTGTTTTAATATTGTTATGAGATAATCTCCACAGGCACGATGCCCGGCAGTATTGGGGACTCTTGGACCAAATCTGACTTGTCTGTCTACAAAGCTGTACGCAGAGTCTGCCGAAAAATCAGGTGCTTTTGTTGTAATTACAGATTGGCTTTCTGTTGTTTGTGTAGTTTGGCTTTCGCCCCCTTTGGAGCCATCTTTACAGGCTGATAACCACACTACTGCTCCTATAAAAAATATAATCTTTTTCATCAGATTCATTAGAAAAAATAATACCCGCCTCTTCGGTTGATAAGATAGTTGTTTCAGGTGTATTCGAAAGAGGCTAAAGAAACATTACAAAAATCAACTTTGCAAACATTCTTTCTTTAATTCTGATAGGGTTAGCTCAAACCGGAGATTATAAGTTTAAACTCATCGGCGCATTTTTAGTCTTAGATATTCAGATGAATTAGATTCGAAAGACAACTTAATGAGCATAGAAAGTTCGTTCTCCCATATTAAAGTGCATGCCAGTGGATATTTTTGATCACTGATTGCTATATAGGTAGTATCGTAACCAGAGATCTGCTTGGCAGTAAGCTTATATGTACTAATTTGAATCATTGGTAGTTCAGTTTGGTACATGTCATAATAGACACAGGCTAACTTTCCATTAAGAGGAGATATTTGCGGTTTTTCAAAGAAGATAGCTGTATCACCCGTTTGCTTATCTACTGTGAAATATTCGTACCATTCATAGCCCGTACATTCCATTATATATTTATCAATGTCTGGTAAATATCCAATGTATTTGTACTCAAGAAAATTATCGTCCTTAGAAAGGTTGTTTTTTACAACAAAGGATTTGCCTGTAGCTAATGGTAGTCTGATTTCTCCGTTAATTATTTTAAACCGGTTAGTATCTCTCTTTATCTTATCCTGATAGGTTGTTTCACTGGATGCAAATTCTTTTTCTGAGATAACAGTCAATACAAAACGTGTAGAGTCGGTAGGCTGAACAAAAGAAAAACGGGTGGATGCAATTACCTGTGGTTCCTGTTTGCGTCCTTCCAGCTTATGCACTGCTATGGTTTGGGCTAAAGCAGATTGCCTGCCACTGTGACATGAGAACACAGTGACAGGAATCGTTATTACTAAGAGTATCTTTTTGACCATCAGAATACACTGGAAAAAGAACCAATACTTGTTATGAGAGTGCATAGGCGTTCCTGTTCAAAAGAGATACTTACCCAAAATGACAACTTATTAGCCTTCGGCCACTCAATCAAATAATTACTCTTCATAGGCCCAAGCTATACCAGTTTTCATATCACGTACAACAACTCCAATTTGTTTCAATTGAGCCCTAATTTCATCTATTTTTGTGTAATTTTTCTCGACTTTTGCATCTTTATAGATAGTAAGAAGCTCAGAGAGTAACAACTCAAATGCATCAGGTTTCTCTTCTTTGATTCCTAATACTTCTTCGATAAAAGTTACATATGTTGTGCGAAGCATGTTAAAACCTTCTTCTCCCAGTTCTGCACTTTGTATTTGTCCTAACTGCAATTGATTTATTTTCTTAAGCAGATCGAAGAGCTTGGCAATAGTGACTGCTGTGTTCAGGTCATCATTCATAGCATCGTAACAACCTTGTGCAGCTGTCTTGATGTCTTGCAGATGCTTTTCATTTACTACTATTCCTTCTGCTTCCGAAAAGGTTTTTGTTTTGATATAATGAAGACCATTTATTAAGCGTCGATAGGCTTTTCCCGACGCCTGTAGTGCATCGTTGCTTAAATCCAGCACACTTCTGTACTGAGATTGTAGCATAAAGAACCGTACAGTCATTGGGCTGTATGCCTGAGTCAGGAATAAATTTTGCCCAGTAAACAGTTCATCTGGTAGAATAGAATTGTCTTTTGACTTAGACATTTTTTCTCCATTCAACGTCAGCATATTTGAGTGCATCCAGTATTTTACAGGCTGTACTCCATTAATACCTACTGCCTGAGCAATTTCACATTCATGATGGGGGAATTTCAGATCCATACCACCACCATGAATATCAAAGTGAGTACCCAGATACTTTGTACTCATACAAGTACATTCCAAATGCCAGCCTGGAAATCCCTCACCCCAAGGCGATTTCCAACGCATAATATGTTTAGCGGAAGCCTTTTTCCAGATTGCGAAATCCAGCGGATTCCGTTTTTCCGACTGCCCATCCAGTTCACGGGTTTCATTGATTAGTTCTTCTATTACCCGGCCAGAAAGTTGTCCGTAGTTCTGATATGAAGACTGGTATGTATTTATATCAAAATATACAGAACCATTTGATTCATAGGCATATCCTTTTGAGATTAGTTCCTTTACTGCCTCAATCTGTTCTACCATATGTCCTGTCGCAGACGGCTCTATACTTGGAGGCAACATATTCATGGTACGTAGTACATCATGAAAATTATTGGTATAGAACTGGACAACTTCCATTGGTTCCAGCTGTTCTAAACGCGCTTTCTTCGAAATCTTATCTTCTCCGTCATCCGCATCGTTTTCCAGGTGACCTACATCTGTGATATTTCGCACGTATCTGACTTTATAGCCTAAGTGAAGCAAATATCGATATAGTATATCGAATGTAAGAAATGTACGTACATTGCCCAGATGGACAGAACTATATACTGTTGGACCACACACATATATACCCACGTAAGAAGGGTGTATGGATTCAAACAGTTCTTTCTGACGTGTAAGTGTATTATAAAGTTTTAATGGCTGGGGATTCACAAAGAGTAAAGAATTTAAATTAAAAGATCAGGAATGTTTTATGCATGAAAAGGTTTACATGCAACAACATCGATCGTGGTATTTGTTCAGTATCATACTTCTTTTGTGGAAAAATTTGAGTTCACCAGAACCATATATGAAAAATGGCAACAAAGATACAGAGGTTTTAACTATAGCAAAGAGTTTATCCTGAGGAAAGTTAAAAACTACAGATATTCTTCATTTTTATAAGTGGGTTGCTTAGGAAAGGATAGTAGTTTGAATACCAGCCATAAAGATAGTTATTTTACTTGTTTCTCCTTTTTGAGTGAGGTAAAATATTTCTCTAATTCAGATTCAATGACCGTAAAAGTCTGATCTTTCAATGATTCCATATCATCAACTGTCATTCCTGTTGTTGGAATAGGTTCATGAATGATTACTTTTATGCCTTTACGTAAAAATAACAGCTTTCCATCATCTGGTAGGATCTGCCAGTTATATGGGAACGTTATGGGAACAATAGGCACCTGTGTATCAATAGCCATCCGAAAAGCCCCATCCTTAAAAGGTGCCATTCGTGGAGGTTGTTTGGATTTAATGCCACCTTCCGGAAAGATTACAATGCTACGATTGTGCTGAAGAAAATGCACGGATTTCTGTACAATTCTGTAACGTTCCAGTTTGCTCTCCCGATTGACCGGAATATGAAGCTTGCGAAACATATAGCCAAACAGAGGAACTTTGGTAATCTGGCTTTTTCCAATGAAAGCATAATAGTGAGGCAACACCACTCCCATTACTGCAATATCCAGATAGGAAAAATGATTGGAGCAGAATACATAGGCTTGATTATGAGATAATGTTGCTCTGTTCTCTATATCAACAGAGATACCACATAATGGAAAAAATAATTGCCCCCATAAACGATTAAGGTAATGGGCTTTGGGATGCCATTTTTCACGTTGTAAAAACAACCAGAAAAATGGAAACAACAATAAAAACAATCCAAGAAACCAGAAATAACACCAAAAAGAATACAGTCGTCGCATGAGCTAGTGAGAACAATTATTCCAGCAAACTACATAAGCTGAAATAGTTGGAACAGAAGCGCAAATTAGAGAAAAGCAGGAGATTGCCCGAATAATTGGTTTAAAATTATTTGTGAACAGCAATATCTGAATGTTGATAGTCAATACAATTCACCCTTCATAACCGTAATAGCCTGCCCACCAAGTAATACCCGGTCATTCACTAGGCGAACTTTCACAACACCTCCTCGTGAAGATGCCTGAAAACCCGTCATAGTTGTTTTGCCCAGTTTTGCTGCCCAATAAGGTGCTAAAGCTGTATGCGCAGAACCTGTAACCGGATCTTCGCTCACACCTACAGCAGGGGCAAAAAAGCGGGAGATAAAATCATACTCAGTTGATTGGCTACGAGCTGTAACAATCGTGCCTCGTATGGGCAATTTGCTTAATTCTGAGAAATTGGGTTGTAAGTTTCTAAGTACTTCCTCTGACTCAATTTCAACCAGATAATCCATCTTATTATTTCCTACAAAAGCTGGCTGGACTCCTAATGCTTCTGACAGACCTTCTGGTGCTTTCACCTTTATCGCTTGTTTAGCAGGGAAATCCATTTCAATCCAGTCATTATTTTTAATACAGGTAAGCAAGCCACTTCGTGTAAAGAAACGGGCAGTATCTTCATGAGATAGTTTTTGAAGCTGCCAGAGTATATGTGATGTGGCTAAGGTTGCATGGCCACATAAGTCTACTTCTACTTTCGGAGTAAACCACCTTAGTCGATATCCATCTTCTTCGGGCCAGGCAAACGCTGTTTCAGAGAGATTCATTTCCATAGCAAGATTCTGCATCCATTCTTCTTTAGCTGGTTCTTCCAATAAGCAGACAGCCGCTGGATTGCCTCCAAAAATGCGTTGAGTAAATGCATCAACCTGATAGATATTCATAGACGTGTATGGTAAGGTATAGTCAATAAGATGTTATACTATCAAAGGAATACTTTTTTCGGTGTTTTTTCAAAATAATTTTTTAGGTTTTCCGTCTAGCACAAAACCAGTTATTCAATCAGACCTTTACATAAACTACTATATTCCATGCTTTCCAGATTAATGGTTTTATTGCTCATTGTAGTTCTATTCTTTGGAGTTGACTATTATGTATATCATGCTTTACGTACTCTGCCCGAATCGTTTCGGCGACCAGCCCAGTGGATCTCACTATTTTTCTCTATTGGATCAATAGTTTCACTGTTGTTGTTCTTTTTAATACCAGGTTTACAAGGTTCTGTGATGCGGAATTTTCTTATGACTATGGTATTCACTAATCTGTTGATTAAGCTCGTTGCAGGGATCTTTGTACTTTTGGATGACATTATTCGACTAGGCAAATGGGTGGTATCTAAATTTACTTCCTCAGATGCAACAGCCCAAGCTCCAACCACGAGTCCTCAGGATGCTGCACCTGTAATTCCTCGTTCTGAATTTCTGATCAAAGCTGCTGCCATTGCAGGGACTGTTCCGCTTATTGGAGTTGGTTATGGTATATTGTTGGGTGCACATGATTACAGAGTTCGCAGAGTAACCTTACGATTACCTAACTTACCTCGTTCATTTGATGGATTGCGTATTGCTCAGATTTCAGATATTCATTCAGGTAGCTTTTTTAATAAGAGAGCTGTTACAGGAGGTGTCGACATGTTATTGAAGGAAAAGCCTGATATGATATTCTTTACAGGAGACTTAGTTAATAATATTGCAGAAGAAGTTGCAGAGTATGTTCCCATCTTCCAGAAGTTAAAAGCTCCATTAGGTGTATTTTCGACATTAGGTAATCACGATTATGGAGATTATGTGAATTGGGAGAGTGCAGCTGCAAAAACAAAAAACCTTCAGGATCTGATGCACGCCCATAAGCTGATGGGATGGGATTTGTTGATGGATGAAAACCGGAAGATTGTTCAAAGTGGAGATGAACTCAGTATTATTGGAATTCAAAACTGGGGACGAAGTTTTTCAAAACATGGTAATCTGGCAAAAGCCTATAAGGGTGCGGAAGATGCTCCTGTAAAACTGCTTCTATCACATGATCCTACACATTGGGATGCTCAGGTTCGTCCAAACTTCCAGGATATTGATGTGGCATTTGCCGGACATACACATGGTGCACAGTTTGGAGTAGAGATTGGAAATTTTCACTGGAGTCCTGTTAAATATGCCTATAAGCAGTGGGCTGGGTTATATCAGGAAAAAAATGATGTAGGAAAAACGCAATATCTGTATGTGAATAGAGGCTATGGATACATTGGTTTTCCCGGACGTGTAGGGATGCCTCCTGAAATAACTATTTTTGAATTAAAAGTAGTCTGATTTAAACATAAATAGCTGATAATAGTTTACTATAAAATTTTTCACTATGTCCGGCTGAAAAGTGTAATTTATTTTTCTACAGAAATGAACCATTTCTGTAGAAAAATAAATTACATGTAAACACAGAATATCCTTTTAAAACACTTACTAACATGAAAAGACTACTTTTTACCTGTTTTACACTTTTAGCAACGGGTATTTTTACATTTGCACAGAAAGTTGAGAGTTGTTGCCAGATCTCAGCCACAGATGCAATGGCCCGGTTAGTAGATGATCCGGAATTTGTAGCTAGCCATCTGGCTCCGCTTCCGTATGTATACGAAGGTAAAGATGGCAAAATGATTACTTTTAAAACAACAGATGGTAAAACTGCCAATGCTTTTGAATTAAAGGCAAAAACAAAGTCCAATAAGTATCTCTTTGTATTTCAGGAGTGGTGGGGATTGAACGATTATATTAAACGTGAATCTGAAAAATACTATAATGATCTGAAAGGCGAAGTAACTGTGATCGCATTGGATATGTATGATGGAAAAGTAGCTACTGATCCTGAAACCGCAGGAAAATATATGGGAGAAGCTAAACCTGAGCGCCTGGATGCTATTACCAAAGGTGCAGTTGAGTATGTAGGCAAGGATGCAAAGATAGCAACAGTTGGTTGGTGCTTTGGTGGTGCGCGTTCTCTTCAGGCGGCTTTAGTGAGTGGCAAACAAGCTGTTGGGTGTGTGATGTTTTATGGTATGCCTGAAAAAGATGTAAATCGGTTGAAAACTTTACACACAGACGTATTGGGTTTGTTTGCAGGAAGAGAGAAATGGATTAACTCAGAAGTTGTTTCTCAGTTTGAGAAAGACATGCAGGCTGCAGGAAAGAAAGTAACTGTAAAAACATTCGATGCAGAACATGCTTTTGCAAATCCAAGTAATCCCAATTACGATAAAGCAAAAGCGGATGAAGCATATATGATGGCAATCAATTACCTAAAAGGAAAGTTTAAGGTCTAAAGTTGAATAATCTCACAACTCAAAACCCTGTCTCTTTCCTGAGCAGGGTTTTGTTTTTTATGTCTATACAGTTTCTTTGCCAAATTGTTTTCAAGTTCATTTCCTGATTTATTACTTTGCACACAAATTATTTTTAGCATTATATGATCCAGAATCCAAAACGATATACTGTTACAGCTGCTTTAATATATGCCAATGGCCCAATACACATAGGTCATTTGGCAGGTTGTTATATTCCGGCTGATATTTATGTTCGCTACCTGAGAGCCAAAGGGGCGGATGTACTATTTGTGAGTGGAACCGATGAGCATGGTGTACCTATTACTATCCGGGCACAAAAAGAAGGTATTACTCCTCAGGAAGTTGTAGATAAATATTATAAGCAAATTCGGGATTCTTTTGCTGAATTTGGTATTTCATTTGACATCTATTCCCGCACAAGCAAGAAAGTTCACCATGAGACTTCTCAGGAGTTCTTTAAAGACTTATATGATAAAGGCGTCTTTGTGGAAGAAGTCTCTCAACAGTATTATGACGAGAAAGCAGGTCAATTCCTGGCTGACCGATATATTGTAGGTACATGTCCTAATTGTGGCAATCCCAATGCCTATGGCGATCAATGTGAGAGATGTGGGAGTACATTAAGCCCGATGGAACTTATCAATCCACACTCTATGCTAAGTGGTGGAAAACCAGTGTTGAAAGCAACTAAAAACTGGTATCTTCCTTTAGATAAGATGCAGCCACAGATTGAAGAATATATTGCCTCTCATCCAGAGTGGAAGGTGAACGTTGCTGGACAATGTCAATCATGGTTGAAACAAGGACTACAGCCACGTGCAATGACTCGTGATCTGGATTGGGGCATTCAGGTTCCTCTGCCAGATACAGAAGGTAAAGTGTTGTATGTGTGGTTTGAGGCACCAATTGGCTATATCTCTGCCACCAAAGATTACTTTACTGCCAAGAAAATGGGAGCGGCTCCTGAATTGTACACAGCTCCTGTACCAGAGACAACAACACCTGGTGATTGGGAAGTGTACTGGAAGGCCAAAGATACCAAGCTGGTGCACTTTATCGGAAAGGATAATATTGTGTTTCACTGTATTATTTTTCCGGCAACCTTGATGGCTGAAGGAAGTTACATTTTGCCAGAAAATGTACCCGCTAATGAGTTTATGAACCTGGAAGGAGATAAGATCTCTACCTCGCGTAACTGGGCTGTATGGTTGCATGAATACCTGGCTGAGTTTCCCGGTCAACAGGACGTATTACGGTATGTACTTACTACAAATGCACCAGAAACAAAAGATAATGAGTTTACCTGGAAAGATTTTCAGACTAAAAACAATAGTGAGCTGGCGAGTAACCTGGGTAACTTTGTAAATCGGATTATCACATTAACACATAAGTACTATAAAGGAGAAGTTCCTGCTCGTGGAGAATTGTTTGATATAGATAAAGAACTGATAGAGGGACTGGCAAAAGCTCCTGCTGAAATTGCAGAGGCAATTGAAAACTATCGGTTTAGAGAAGGCTTGTCTCTGTTAATGGATATTTCCCGTATGGGCAATAAGTACCTGGCCGACACTGAACCCTGGAAAAAAATCAAAGATGATCCTGAACGGGTAAAAACCATTCTAAACCTTAGTGCTCAGGTTGTGGCTAATTTGGCTGCTTTATCAGAGCCTTTCCTGCCATTTACATCACAAAAGATATATGGCATGTTAAACATACCTATTTTGAGGTGGGCACAGGCAGGAAGTGTTAATTTAATTCCTGATGGACAAGTTTTTGGAGCAGCAGAAATACTATTTTCTCAAATTGAGGATACTACTATTCAGGCTCAGGTAAAGAAACTCGAAGATTCTAAGAGAGCAAATGAATTAGCCTCTAAAACAGTAGCACCTGCCAAGGAAGCTGTGACATTTGATGATTTTCAGAAGATGGACATTCGGGTAGCTACTATTCTGGCTGCCGAAGCGGTTCCTAAAACTCAGAAACTGTTAAAGCTGACATTAGATACAGGATTGGATCAACGTACTGTTGTGAGCGGGATTGCTGAACATTACAAGCCAGAAGAGATTATTGGAAAACAAGTGTGTTTGTTGGCTAATCTGGCCCCAAGAGATATTAAAGGAATTTCCTCACAGGGAATGATCCTTATGGCTGAAAATATAGATGGTAAGTTGACATTTGTAAGTCCAGCTACGTTGATTACAAATGGGGGTACCGTACGATAAGTAGTAACTGATTAGAGTTATAGTAAGCCGCTGTCTGTGGAAACAGATAGTGGCTTTTTTGTAAAAACTTTCTTATTTGAAGTGTAGAGCAAAGTCAATTGTTCTATGTTCAGCCCAGGTCATTTCCTCATTAAAGCGGCTGAAGCCTACATGGCCTCCCAATGCAGGTGTTTCCAGAAATAAATAATCAGACTGGGCTGCAATATCTGCTGGGGAGCAGCTTGCTGAGAGTACAGGATCGTTCTGCGCATTTAAAACCAAAGCAGGAACTCTGATTTGAGAAAGATAAGGTAACGAACTGCAACGAATACAATACTCAGTGTCGTCTTTAAAACCATGTAATGGAGCAACATAATGTTTAGTTATATCCATTAGAGTACTATAAGTCAATGCTTTTTTTAGTGCTTGTGGATCAATAAGAGATGATTTGCTAACTAAAAAATTTTTGAGCTTATCCCGAAACATCCGGCCATATAGGCTATGATTTCCCATAGCTTCTACACTACCTAATACATCACAGGGAGAGGAGATGGCAACAATACTTTTTATTTCAGACGGAATGGTATTTTCCAACTCACCTGCATACTTTAAAGCAATGTTGCCGCCTTTGCTAAAACCAACTAGTGAAATTTCTTTGTATTCTTTGTAGGTTAAAACATGCCGAATAACTATAGCCAATTCATCGCTACTACCATGAGTAGTCATTCGCTCCAGAAGATTAGGCTCTCCACTTAAACCTCTCATATTCCAGCTTAAAACATCCCATCCAATTCTGTTAAATGCCTTCGCCATTCCCAGCATATAGGTACGGGTTGAATTGCCTAACAACCCATGAGTCAAGATAGCCAACTTTGTAGTAGGAATCTGTGCTTGACTCCAATCCAGATCCAGAAAATCATGGTCTGGTGTCTTGATACGCTCCCGAGAGTAATGTATTCCTTCAACACGGCGAAAAACATTAGGCAGAATCGTTTGCAGATGACGATTCCATTGATGGATCGGTGGAGTATAATAAGGTATAGGTAAAACAGGCATATGCTCGAAATATAATGTTTTAGAACGGTAGCCTATCAGAACAGGTTCCCTGATGGAGAATAAAATTATAGACAGAAGCTATACAAAAGAAATGTTCAGTCCTACTTTCCCTTCTTACTATTCAAAGTGGCATCTTTTTTTATCTTACTATGTAACTCGGTTACCTATTTTGGTTTCTGCAATTAATGCAGTGACCAACAAGGTATTCACAGGATTTTATTTTTAAACTTTCATACTACAGACAACATACTATGAACGAAGTATTTTCTGCAAGTCGTCTTAAAGACATGTTCACTCCTGATCAGGTAGTGTTAAACGAAAAAGGTGTTTCTTTCCGAACCAAACGGTTATTAAGTGGATCTGACAATTTTGTGTTTTATTCTGATATATCAGGTGTTGACATTGACAGTGGACTTTTCTTCGCTACTATTCGCATACTTCCAAGGGCCAGACCTGAAATTGTAATCAAGGGATTTTCGAAGGGAGACGCTGAACGGATCAAAGAATTAATTCTTGAAAGAGCTTAAATCTGTGATTCCCTTTTGCACATAATTCACAGCAATCAATCTATTGCGTTGAATTCCGATCAGATTTTCTTTTTGCGGTGAGTTATGCGCAAACAAAAAAATGATCGGAATTCCGGTCAAAATAAAATATGATTGGAGTTATGCATATAACAAGAAGTGTAGTGAATTAGACGTAATTCTTCCACCAATAAGCGGGACTGCCTATCCTTGCTAAAAAAATAGCTTGAGGTAAACTATGCGCAAATCAAAATTCTTCCTATAGCCTTCCCTTATATGGATAGTCCTCAATAAAACTATATAACAAAAAATGGACAAGGGTAAAACCTGTATCTAGTTTTGTAGAGCTTTAGCAATAGATATCTTCCAAAAGAGTAATGACCTAAGTTCTGTGAATCAATAATTATTCACAATCAGGCTTGAAATTAGCAACTTTATATCGTTTTCCTTTATACGAGTAATGCCACCACTCAGATGTAATAGGACTAAAGCCTACCTGTATCATGGTTTGTTTGAGTAGTTGTCTACGTTGAAGTACATCAGCTGGCAATTTTGTATAGGCATGATACGCTTCTTTTCCAAAGAAATCGAATGGAGTTCCCATATCTAATTCTTTGCCTGTACTGTCTGCCAGTGTAAGATCCAATGCCGCTCCTTTGTTGTGCATAGAACCATTGCCATAAGGATTTCCCACAAAGTGATCATTAGGCATTATCTTCCACATCTTTTTCTGTACATCCAATGGACGATAGCAATCAAATAGCCGTAGACGATAGCCTTTGGCTAACAATATATACTGAGCTTTGATCAGAGCCATTGCCGCTTCCTTTCGAAGGAGACACTTAGCACAATCATAAACCTTTTCCTTCAGAAAGTTATTGGGTGTTGCATACCGTAGATCCAATATAAATGACGAATCTAGCCGGATAAGTTCTACAAACCCACTATCTGGAATCTCATGAAGTTGGATTGGGGGGCGTGCTGTTGATAATGTCTGCTGAATAGTATCAGCTCGTTTTATAGAAATTGTAGTATCAGATAATGAGTCGTGAGCAGATATATCTATTGGTTTAACAGGCTGGAGAGAGCTTGTATCTTCTATTTTATTTGCTTTTTCTCCCTGCGAAGATGTACAGCAGTAGAATAGAAGGGTGAAAATAAATATAGATACAAATCGAGCTTGAACGTACATGAAGATAAAACGGAATAGTATAATCAATAGAAATATATTGTCTACATTCACAATTATATACTGCGAATGTGCTGTAAGGTGTCAAAATTACATATTTTACCAAAAGTAATTGTAGATTTCGCAAAGAGACTATATCTATAAATTATCCGGACGCAGATATAAGACAGTGATAGGATCTTGAAAAAAATAGCATTTTTGATAGATTTACTACATGTATCAAAGACCAAGGTTGTAAAATGAAGGCAAGTTGTAAAATAAACTATGGTTCTAACGGAATTATGGTAATTTTCAACGAATAAAATGCGGGATTTGCCGAATTTTTTAAAAAAAATAGGTTGGGTATTGGCGTACATCAAAATCTTTTAACATATTGGACGCTCTTTTTGATGAGAATTGTTCTTCTGATTAAAGAAATTTAAGCTATTCATCAACCTAAAACAAACATAAAGTATTTATTCTTACATCCTTATGAATTTATTTGTAAAAAAAAATCTAGAACAACTACTTCAGGAAGCAGAGTCCAAGGAGCTTAAGCGGAGTATTGGAAAGTGGGCGTTGGTGGCTTTAGGGATCGGCGCTATTATCGGAGCTGGTCTATTTGTGCGAACAGCTGCTGCTTCTGCAGAATCAGCAGGCGCTGCTGTAACCATATCATTTATTGTGGCCGCAGTAGGTTGTGCATTGGCTGGTTTGTGTTATGCCGAATTTGCTTCTATGATTCCCATTGCTGGTAGTGCTTATACTTACTCTTATGCTACAATGGGCGAATTTGTTGCCTGGTTTATTGGATGGGATCTTGTTCTGGAATATGCATTGGGTGCTGCTACTGTTTCAATTGCGTGGTCTGAATATTTGAATAAGCTTTTAAAGTCTGTTGCAGGGTGGGAGATTCCTTATGAGTGGTGTCATTCCCCGTTTCAATCTGATAATGGAGTGCATGGTATTATGAATATACCTGCGTTGTTCATAATTTTTCTCCTTACATTAATATTGATCAGAGGTGTCTCTGAATCTGCTACAGTAAATGGTATCATTGTAATTATAAAGGTTGCCATCGTTATATTATTTATTGCTTTGGGGTGGTCTTATATTAATCCTGTTAACCATACTCCATATATGATTCCGGAAGGAACTGCTGGACATGAAGGATTCTTTGAACATGGATGGGGTGGTATCCTGGCAGGAGCAGGGACTGTATTTTTTGCATTCATCGGATTTGATGCTGTATCAACCGCTGCACAGGAAACCAAAGATCCTAAACGTGATATGCCTTTTGGTATTCTGGTATCTCTGGCTATCTGTACAGTTTTATATATCTTATTTGCTCACGTACTTACTGGTGTTGCTAATTACACTGAATTTGAAAAAGCTGGTAAAGAAGCTTCTGTTGCTTATGCAATCGAAACCTATATGACTAAATATAGCTGGTTAGCACTTTTTGTAACTATTGCTATTCTGGCAGGGTTTTCTTCTGTAATTCTGGTAATGCTTTTAGGACAATCCCGCGTATTTTTCTCTATGTCAAAAGATGGATTGGTACCTCCAATTTTCTCTAAAGTACATCCTGTCTATCAAACACCTTATAAATCGAATCAGATTTTTTTTGTGTTTGTAGGGTTGTTTGCTGCCTTTATTCCTGGTGATGTAGTGGGTGATATGACAAGTATTGGGACATTGTTTGCCTTTGTGCTTGTTTGTATAGGAGTAATTATTATGCGAAAAACAGATCCTAATACTCCACGTCCTTTTAAAACTCCATTCTCTCCAGTTGTACCTATTTTAGGTGCATTGGTTTGCTTGGCAATGATTATTGGCTTAGGAGCAGAAAACTGGATTCGTTTGATTGTATGGATGCTTATCGGATTAGTTGTGTACTTTGCTTATGGACGTCATCATAGCAAATTGCAAAACCAAAAAGTTGCCTAAACCAATTCTAACAGCAATATTGAAAATAAATAGAGGTTTTAGTAAATCGAGTTGCTATTTGAATCTTAGACTTTTTTTATAAAAAATTTAAGAAAATTGCTTTCAGACATTTACCTTTCTGTCATATGTAATATATATAGATAGCTTTGCGAACCTTAAATTATTTTTTTGTTAAAAATGGGGTTTGTGTATAGGAATCTTTAATTAAATTTTAATATTTTTGAAGTTTAGATATAAAAATTGTTCATAACCATTTAAAAACCGCCTTTTATTTTGTAATTGCCAGAATGTAATAAGTTTAATTTATTTTTAATATTATTGTGTCGTTTTAAACCTAATCTTTTAATTAATCACTTATAAACGTTTAAATTGGATGAAAAATCAAGCAACAAAGCCCGCTGCTCCAAAGACAGGTGAAAAAAAATCATCAGGTGGTAACTGGTTCGCCGTTTTAACTATTGTACTCATTTTTATCATTGCCGTTTGTATTTATAATTTCATTCTGGGAGATGGTTCTCACTTCGAAGGTGGAGATAACAAAAATGAACCTATCCCTGGCGATTATTTGGGTACAGTTTACAAAGGTGGATTTATCGTACCAGTTTTGATGACAATGTTGTTATCTGTAATTGTTTTCTCTATTGAGCGGGCTTTCACTCTTGGTAAAGCAACAGGTACTGGATCAATTGACGTGTTTGTTAGAAAAGTAAAATCATCTCTTGCTTCTGATAATATCAACGAAGCACTTGCTGAGTGTGACAAACAAAAAGGATCTGTAGGAAATGTTATCAACTCTGTATTGCACAAATACAAAGAGATGGCTGTTGATACTACTATGAGCAAAGACCAAAAAGTTCTGGCTATCCAGAAAGAGTTGGAAGATTCTACTGCATTAGAATTGCCTATGTTGGAGAAAAACCTGACTATCATTGCAACACTTGCTTCTGTAGCTACGTTGACAGGTCTGTTAGGAACGGTAATGGGTATGATCCGTGCATTTGCTGGTATGGCACAAGCAGGTGCTCCTGATTCATCTGCACTTTCAACTGGTATTTCTGAAGCCTTGATCAACACTGCATTAGGTATCGGTACTTCTGCTCTTGCAATCATTGCTTATAACTTCTTTACAAGTAAAATCGATACGTTAACGTATAGCATTGATGAAGCTGGTTTTAGCATTATGCAAAACTTTGCTTCTAAACATAACTAATCTGATAAAGATTGAAGTAACCAACAAATACTATTCATGTATGGGTTGGTTACTTCTTATTGATTGAATTCCGCATAGTTGAGCAAAGTGAACTTTTTGAAAAAAAAAGTAAAAAAGTTTATGGAATGTGCAGGCCTTCTGCATCTATAGATAAAACGGATTCATTCATGCAAGATTTCTTTATAATGCTTGTAAAAAAGAGACATCATTATGGCAAAAGTAAAAGTTCCCCGTAAATCCATATCGCTTGATATGACTGCAATGTGTGATGTGGCTTTTTTGCTACTAACCTTCTTCATATTAACCGCAACTGCAAGAGAAGAAGAACCTGTTGTTGTTGATACACCTGGTTCTGTATCAGAGACTGTATTGCCTGACCGAGATGTTCTTGTTATCAGTATTGACAAAGACGGGCAAGTATTCCTAAAAGTAGATAGTGAAAAAACACGTCTGGCTATGCTGGATAAGATGGCAGGGAGATATCAGGTTTCTTTCAGTGAAGGAGAAAAAAATCAATTTCGTCTGACTGAGATGTTTGGAGCTCCAATTGCCAATCTCAAGAATGTGCTACATGCGAAAGGGAGAGAAAGAGCTGCCTTGCAAAAAGGTATTCCAACGGATTCGCTTGATAATCAGCTAGATAACTGGGTTTCGTATGCTCGTTTGGCTCAAGTGGAAACCTTTGGCGTTCAACAACAGCTTCGTATTGTAATTAAGGCAGATAAGGACACAAAATATGAGGTGATTCAGAAGGTAATTGATACCTTGATGAAGCAGAATCTGAATAAGTTCAACCTCATTACCAATCTGGAGCAAATGCCGGCAGGTTTTGGTGGAGAGAGAAGAAATCATTAATATACATACTAGTTTATTAATGATTTCCAAAGACTGTTCAAATAATTTATTTGTTAACCTTTTAACTGATTTATAGAAATGGCAGATGTAGATACCGGTGGTAAGGGTGGTGGTAAAAAGAAAGGTGCCAAGAAGGCCTCGACAAAAGTTGATATGACACCAATGGTAGATTTGGCATTCTTATTAGTGACGTTTTTTATGCTTACGACTACATTAAGTAAGCCAAATACAATGTCACTGAATATGCCAGAAAAGCCTAAGCCTAATGACCCGCCACCTCCTAAAGTAGATGAACGCGTGACAACTACTATAGTATTAGATAAAAATAACCGTATTTTCTATTACAAAGGTGTTGAAACGCCCGAAGTTTTCACAACTGATTATTCAGCAGAAGGATTTCGGAAAGTGGCTGTAGAAATGGTTGCGAAGGGTAAAAGTTTGCAAAAGGATGCTGTATTTATTATTAAACCAACAGCAGAAGCATCTTATAAGAATGTGGTAGATATTTTGGATGAGATGAAAATCACAGATGCCAAAGTATACGCTATCCAGCAGCTTTATCCTCAGGATAAGGAAATTATTCAACGGTATAAAACAGAACATAACATCACTGACTGATCATGATAGATTATAAGTCGCCGAGTGTCACCTTAGACGATATTGTCTTTGAGGGCAGAAATCACTCTTACGGAGCTTATATGATCCGTAAGAACTATCAGCGTATTGTGCTGCGTTCTTTGCTGATTGGTGGTGCGCTTTTTATCGTTGCTTTCCTGTTTATGCAATTTGTCACAACACAGGAAGACACTGAAGAAGCGGTAGAAGTAGTAGCTGACTTAGCTAACCTACCACCACCACCACCTGTAGATCCAAGTGAACCACCGCCGCCACCGCCACCGCCTGCACCGCCGCCACCCAAAGTAGCAACTATCCGGTTTGTGGAAATGGAAGTTGTAACTGCTGAAGAAGCTGTAGAACCTGTAACTCGGGTTGAAGAAACAGAAAATAAGCAGATTGCAATGGAAACCCAGGAAGGTGAGGAAACTGCTGTTGACTTAGGTTTACCTGAGTCTGCTCCCTCTGTGTTGTCAGAAGGGAAAGGAGAAGAAGAACAGCCTTTCGTGGCTGTAGAACAGATGCCTGAATTTCCAGGTGGAATTGCAGAACTTGGTAAATACCTGCAGAAAAACCTGCGTTATCCAGCTCAAGCTCGTAATCAGAATATCCAGGGCAAGGTTTTTGTGTCATTCGTTGTAGGTGCTGATGGTACTATCAAAGATGTAACAATTGCTAAGGGTATAGGATATGGTTGTGATGAAGAAGCGAAACGTGTAGTTAGCTCTATGCCAAAATGGAAAGCCGGTCGTCAAAGTGGACGTAGTGTTCCAGTTCGCTATAGCTTACCAATCAGCTTTACATTGGCATCTCAATAGTTTAATAAATTAAAAAATCAAAAGTATAATGAAATCGCATAGACCTTTGCACGAAACTATTTTTGCCATTTTTGGAATAGTTATGGCATTGGTCTATGTGATTTTAGGCATAGCAATAATCTTCACTGACTTTGCAGATGCTATATTGCCGAAAGGCATGAAATTAATATTAGGAATAGCCATTATTGGGTATGGAATATTTAGAATCTACAGAGCTGCAAAACAGCTATTGCCCAGCTAGGCAAACAACTAGAAAGTATTATAAAGAAATCCTGTCATCGTTACAAGGATTCTTCTTAATTGCCTCATTTGTCTCATTCACTGCTTGCCAGGAAAGAGCAGCCGATACTCCCACCCAAGGTAAAATTGCGATTGCTGTTGATGAGTCATTTCAACCATTAATACAAGCAGAAGTAGATGCGTTTCAAGCTTCTTATAAGTATGCAAAGGTAACACCTATTTATACTACAGAAGCTCAAGCAATGAGATTAATGTTGGCTGATAGTGTACGATCTGTAATCATTACAAGATCTTTTAGTGCAGAGGAGTTAGAGTTTTATGCAAAAAGAAAAATAACACCTGATAGTTTGAAGATTGCTACAGAAGCTGTGGCTTTAATTGTCAATAAGAAAAATGCAGATTCTTTACTGACAATGAATCGCTTTCGCGCTATTCTCAATGGATCTATTAAAACATGGAAAGAGGTAAGTGGGCAAGGTCCTACAAAGGATATTGTGATTGTTTTTGATAATGGAAATTCCAGTAATCTCTCCTTTATTAAGAGAAAATTTGGTTTAGGAAATGACTTTGATAAAAAGATATATGCTGCTCAGTCTAATAAAAAAGTGATTGAGTATGTACAACAAAATGAAAATGCAATAGGTCTGATTGGAGTAAGCTGGATTAGCGATGTAGATGATCCAAAACAACAGTTTGCCAGAAAAGATGTTTCTGTTGTGGCATTAGCAGAGAAAAATGATCCTACAATAGACGATTACTATCAACCTTACGCTGCTTATCTAAAAACAAAGCAGTATCCGTTATATCGGGACTTATACATTGTAAGTGGAGAAGCAAGAAAAGGCCTTGGCACAGGTTTTGCAGCATATGTTGCAAGTGAGAAAGGTCAATTAATCATATTAAAGGCCGGATTGCTACCTGCAACCCAGCCTATTCGTTTGGTCAAAGTCAATGCAAGATAAAGCTACCAAACTATACATAATACTATCCATTTACTTAACTTAACCAAAAACCCTTTAGTACTAATGCGTAAATTCATTTTTGTTTTTATGGGAATGCTTGCCATGATGTTGGTAGGGCAAAAAGGAACTGCACAGACAATCAATGAAGGTTTGAACTATCTTGATTTAGATAAGTTTGCCAGTGCAGGAAATGTGTTTAAAACCCTGGTGAAAAATAAACCTACTGGAGAGAATAATTTCTATCTGGGTTATTATTACATCCAGGTTGGAGAACTGGATTCTGCTAAAGCTCAGTTTGAGAAGGGAGTTGCTGCTGATCCTAAAAACGGACTTTCATATGTGGGTTTAGGTTCACTTTTGTTAAAACAAGGTAAAAAAGCTGAAGCAAAAGCTCAGTTTGATCAGGCGAAAGCTATCACAAAATCTAAAAATGCAGATGTTTTTTATCGTATAGGAGAGGCCTATGTTTCATATGAAGGAAATACTGACCCTGTCGAAGCTGTAACTAATGCTGAACAAGCCTTAAAGTTAAATAAAAATCTTGCAGATGCATATGTTGTTATTGGTGATGCTGCTTTACAAAAATTAGATGGTACAACAGCTGCTAATAACTATGACAAAGCAATTGGATTAAATCCTAAGTTATTGAAAACACACGTTCGTTTAGGTAATCTTTTTGTAAGAAGTAAAAACTTGAACGCTGCACGTGAAAAATACAATGAAGCTATTGCTGCTGATGCTAATTATGCACCCGCATATCGTGAATTAGCTGATCTTTATTATCTGGCAAGACAGTATGACAAAGCATTGGAGAATATGGAGAAATATATTTCACTTGCTGATAAGAGCCCTGCAAACCAGTTTCGTTATGCTGGCTTCCTAATTCTTGTTGAAAAATATCAGCAGTCTTTAGATATTTTAGCTACCCTAAAAAATCAATACAGTAATAGTGCTGTTTACAATCGTTTGATGGGCTATGCTTCTTATGAAACAAATCAGTGCCCTCAAGGTTTAGAGTATTTGAATAAATATTTTACATTGGTAAAACCTGAAGGTATCCTTGGCTCTGACTACGAATATTTAGGTAAGTTGGAGATCTGTAATGGTGGAGACACTACCAAAGCACTTGAGAATATTGTAAAAGGTGCTAAGATTGATACCAATAGAGTAGCAGGATTAAGAGATGTAGCTCAGAAGTTCTTTGATGGCAAAGCTTATGTAAAATCAGCTGAGGCAATCCAGCAATATATTGCTTCTCCGGGTAAAAAAGTTAATGCGAACGATTATTATTTATCTGGCTTGGCTAATTATTATGCTAATGATTTTGTGAAAGCTGATTCTGCATTCAGTACTATGATTACATTACTTGAAGGTCCTAAGCAAATTATTGGTTATCAGTGGAGAGCAAAGACCCGTGCAAAAGAAGATGCTGATGGAACGCAGGGTATTGCAGAGTCAGACTATCAGAAGTTTTTTGAATTGGTAGATGCTGAAGCTGATAAGACTAAATATAAAAGAGAGGTGTCTAATGGATATTTCTATTTAGCTATCCTTAATCTGAAAAAATATAAAGATCTGGCAAAGGCACATGAATATGCAAACAAAATGTTGGCTCTTGATCCAGCAGATAAGAGAGCAAAGAACGTGCTTACTTTTACACAGAAAGACCTAGATCCTAAGGCTGCTGCACCAGCGAAAGCAACAACATCTAAACCTCAGCCTAAAACAAAATAATCAGGGTTTAGTATAGCATAAATAAAAAAAACTGTCATATGACAGTTTTTTTTATTTATGCTAATAGAATATTGACAGTCTACATCTTTACTAGGGCTCCATTTTGGAGGATAGGTACTACATTGTATAAATCCTCACGAAGGCAAAATTCGATATCTCGGGTAAGATTTAAACGAGCTAATCTGCGAACATGTGAGGAGTGAGCGATAAACTTGATCATATTGTATTTTGCTGCATCATATATCATATGTGCAGCCAATGCTGCATCATCTTCTATAGTAAATTCATTTTTTAGGCTACATACTACAGCACCTGCAAACAAGGTGTCCTCTAAATTATATTTGCCTTTCCATCCAGCACAAACTACTAATACATCATAAGGCTGAGTTAATAAATAATCTGTAATAGCTTTGCGATTGAGAAAAGATCCTACTAATACCTGCTGAGCAGATTTGGATTTGGTAAGGGCTAGTGTGCCATTGGTAGTGGTCATAGCTAATGTTTTACCTGCAAGATCAGGCTTCATATAGCTGAATGGGGAATTATCCAAATCAAACCCTTCAACTTTCATAGCATTTCTCTCGGCAGCAGCAAGATAGCCTTGTTCCTGTAATATCTTGCACTCTTCTATATGAGCAACAGGGATGATCTTTTCAATTCCATGAGCAAAGGCCGTTGTCATACAGGATGTTGCACGAAACACATCTACAATGACAGCAATCTTGTTTTCTAAGTTATACAGGTGCAACAGCTCTGGTGTAGGGCAAACGTCAATTTTTCTCATCAGAAAAGTATTATTTCACAAATGGTAATTTAACGACTTTGGCTTTTAGATTCTTGTCACGGACAGTAACGTATATTTCTGTCTCAGAAGTTGCGTAAGCACTTTGTACATATCCCATTCCAATCCCGAGCCCTAATGTAGGAGATTGTGTACCGGAGGTTACTTCACCTATTTTCTCACCTGATGCATTTACAAGTGTATAGTGAGCTCTTGGAATACCTCTTTCTTCCATCTTAAAACCAATTAGTTTTTTCGCTACACCTTTTTCCTTTTGAGACTTCAGATTCTCGGAGTTAATAAAACTCTTGGAAAACTTAGTAATCCATCCAAGTCCGGCTTCAAGTGGAGACGTTGTATCATCAATATCATTTCCATAAAGACAATATCCCATTTCTAATCGTAAGGTATCTCTGGCTCCTAACCCAATAGGTTTAATACCATACAAAGAGCCAGCTTCCATAATCTGAGTCCAGACATGATTGGCGTCTTTTGCTGGCACATAGATTTCGAAACCACCTGCACCCGTGTATCCTGTAGCAGATATAATCACGTCATTGATATCTGCAAAAGGTCCTTTTGTAAAAGTATAGTATTCTAGTGATTGTAGGTCTACAGGTGTAAGTGCCTGTAAAGCTGCAGCAGCTTTAGGGCCCTGAACAGCGAATAGGCAGAGATGATCAGAAATATTTTCCATCTCTACACCAAAAGTATTATGTTGCTGAATCCAATTCCAGTCTTTTTCAATATTAGATGCATTTACCACCAGCATATATTCATTTTCCCGGATACGGTAAACAAGAAGATCATCAACTATACCACCTTTATCGTTTGGGAAACAGGAATACTGAATTTTACCATCGGCTAATTTGGATGCGTCATTGGAAGTAACATATTGAATAAGGTCCAGTGCTTTTGGCCCTTTAAGCATAAACTCTCCCATGTGAGAGACATCAAAGATTCCAACGCCATTACGGACTGTATTGTGTTCTTCTATATCAGATGAATAACGTACAGGCATAATGTAGCCAGCAAATGGAACCATCTTGCCACCAGCTTGTACATGAATATCATGTAGGGGTATCTTTTTTGCGGAGGATATTTCAGTCATAAGGATGAAGTTTACAGCGCGCAAAGGTAGTGGTTATGAATTAGAAATTAAAAGTAGAGTTTGAAAAATACAAGGAAATAATCTCTACATAACAATTCATATAAAGATAGACCTGGCTTTTATACAAAAAATAGGGCAACCAGTCAGAAAATAGGTATTCCAGATAGAGGGGGAGATAGATTTTTTAAAGGCAAGATTAAAACGATAAGTAGAAATATTTTGTATTAGCCAAATATTATTTGCTATAAGATTACATGGTAGTATATTTATGTGGGGATAACCAACTTGTGCAAAAACAAAAAAAGTCCCTATATTTCTAAAATAGTTAGATACGTCTCATTCTAATGTCTTATTTTCCCATACTTGATTCTTTCGTAAGAAATTTCTTTGGCGATCCTGTTCCCTCACAGAAGCCAGGAAGTAACCAATTTCGAACAATTATAACATTTCAGTTTACTTTAGTCTGTACAGTTGTTTTTTTAATAGCTACTATTCTTAATTTTATAGTTGCCGAATATATGTTAGGATATGCAATCCTAGTAGGCTTTTTTGCATTCTTATGGATTTTATATGTACGAAATAGAGTCTATTATGCTTTTACCTCTACATTGGCCATCCTTATTATTAACGTACTTATTTTTATACATGACGCCCGTTATGGAATACAGGCTGGAGTATATTTCTTCTATTTTCCACTAGTATTCGCAATATTCGCTACCTTCTCCTATGAAGATATACTTCTTGTAATTAGTCATTTGTTAATGACAATAGCCGGATGGGGAATAATGGAATTAACACATCATTCACTCTATTCTTCAAATGTACATAGCTATGAAACACTACATGGCCTCTTTATTTTTTGCATGATTGCATCATTGTGTATCACTATAGCATTTGTCTATTTAATTCTTCAGCAGATACGGACAAATGCTATTACGAATGAGCAGGAGAAATTAAAATCAGTTATTGATAGTAATACACAGATGTTGATGCTGATTAACAAAGAGAGGAAGATAGAACTTTTTAACCGTAAGTTTTTTGATTACTATCAGGATGTATATGATGATACATTACAAATAGGAGATAGCTATCTTGATTATGGAAACCCGCAGAATCGGGAAATGGAAGCAGAAGCTCTTGATAAAGCATTCGCAGGCCAAACAATTCAAAAAGATATGCTGGTAATGATGGGTAATGTGCCTACCTGGATGAGTCTGAATTTTGTTCCTGTTGTGAATCAAAGGGGAGAGATTCATAATGTTGCTTTTTCTGTATTGGATATTTCAGAACGCAAAAACTATGAGAAAAATCTTAGTGAGACCAATGCGATTCTTACCAAGTTAAATCATGAATTGGATCATTTTATTTATAGGTCTTCTCATGATATGAGAGCTCCACTAGCATCTGTATTAGGGTTAGTTGAATTGTTTCAGAGTGAAGAAGATGAATCAGAACGAGAGGAATATATAGCAATGATTGGTAAAAGCGTACACAAGTTAGACCAGTTATTAATTGATATAACTCAATACGCTAAAAATAAAAAGCTTGAAATCAGAAATCAGCCATTATATTTCTCAGAAATAGTTAATGAACTAATAGAGGCATTGCGATTTGCTAAAAATGCACAAAGCATTGACTTTAAAGTAAATATTATTCAGGAAGGAGCCTTTTATAGCGATGAAGAACGAGTGAGATCTATTATTGGTAATCTGTTGTCCAATGCTGTACGGTATCGTTCCTTACAAGTGGCATCTTTTGTGGAAATAACTGTGGTTGTTAATGATAATAAGGCAAAGATTACTATTACTGATAATGGTATTGGAATAGAACCAGAATATCTGAACCGGATTTTTGATATGTTTTTTAAGGTTTCTCACAAATCAGTGGGATCTGGACTAGGCCTTTACATTGTAAAGGAAACAGTGACTGCTTTGAGAGGGTACATAAATGTGAAATCGGCAGTAGAGCTGGGAACAACATTTATGGTTGAACTTCCTCAGTATCATACAGGAATAATATGAGGGATTGCATTTTCCTACATAGAAAATATAATAAATCAACATTTTTTGCACCTTCGCATTCGTAAATACTTTAACTCTGTCGTGTTAGCATCTTTCGAGTCCTTTTTTCATATTGAAAATACGTTTGTAAACATACTTGGATACTCATTGAGTTATCTCGAGTTCTTTGGGGTTATTACGGGTATTGGCGGGGTTTGGCTGGCTTCTATAGCTCATGTGTGGACATGGCCAGTGGGAATTGTGAATGTAATTCTATCCTTTTTTCTATTTTATCAAATACAGCTTTATCCAGATATGTTTCTGCAAGTCTTCTTTCTGGTGACAAGCATTATGGGATGGTGGAAATGGCTGAATCCGGAAAAATATGAAGCAGACCAAAAAGATCAGTTAAAGGTAAGCTTTCTCTCCTCTAAGGATTGGGTGACATGGGGTATTGTCACACTTGTAGCAACAGGTGCACTTGGAACGTTTGCAAGTTATCTGCATGTGTTATTTCCAGTACTTTTTTCAAAGCCTAGTGCTTTTCCTTACCTGGATTCGTTTACAACTGTTGCCAGTATTATTGCCACATTCTGGATGATTCGCAAAAAGATAGAATGCTGGTATGCATGGATTCTGATAGATGTAATCAGCACATATATGTATTATACTAAAGATGTAAAATTTTATAGTCTGCTTTATCTGATATTTTGCTTTCTGGCAACAAATGGTGCATTTAACTGGTGGAAGATTCATCAAAAGTATTCGTTAAATTAACTTTCCTTGCGGTTTGGATGATTCACTGTAGATTGCTCTTTCTGAGCTTTTTTCTCGTCCTCTTGTCTCTCAAATTCTAATTTTTCTTTGGTATCATCAATAGCTTCTTCTATGGAATGAGATTCGTGTATATTGGTTGCTTTTGATGACACATCTGCTAGGGTTGCATAGTATTGGCTTAGAGTTCGTAATTCTTGTTCAGTTAATGATTCAACATCCACAAGGCGGTTGCTGGCGCGTTGACTAGCTGCAATTAATTCGTTTAGTTTTAATTGCATAGCCATACCATCCTTATTTTGGGATTTCTGAATGAGGAAAACCATCAGAAAGGTAATAATTGTAGTGCCTGTGTTGATAATTAACTGCCATGTATCTGAATAATGAAAAATTGGACCTGTTGCTAACCATATGATAATTGTCAGAAGGGCTAAAGTAAAAGCTCCCGAACTACCAGCCAACTGAGTAGTCTTATTGGCAAATTTCTCAAAAAATAAAGCAATTCTGTTCTCAGGCTTTTCCATAGTGTATATACATTATACAGTGAGATTTAAAAATAGTATACCAACTATAAGTAAGGGCTAGTAAGGCTTTCAAAAATAAAGCTTGACATGAGTTGTATATTTACTTTATCTTTGTGTAGTATTTACACTAATATATGGCTGCAACTCTACTAACTCTCATCACTGCACTAAATTTCTCTATATCAGGTATTGTCAAGGATCAGGCAACTCATAAACCGATTGCCAATGCAACAATCTTGTTGGTTGAAACGCAACACGGAACAATTACCAATACATCTGGAAATTTTGAACTGAGAAATATTCCTTCCGGAAGCTATACATTACGAATAAGTCATGTGGGATATACTACATATGAGGTTAATGTAAATTCCGAAACCGATTTTAAGGGAGACGATATATTGCTAGCAGCCCAAGATGTTGTTACTGAAGAAATCATTATTCAAGGAATACGGGCTGATGAAACAACACCTATATCTCAAAAGACTTTAAGTAAAACTCAAATTGAGCAAAACTATATGGGACAGGAAATGCCTGTACTCTTGACACAAACTCCTTCCATAAATTATTATTCGGATGCGGGTAATTCCTTTGGATATTCCTATATGCGATTGAGGGGAATAGACCAATCCCGGATCAATTTTACACTCAATGGATTACCTCTGAACGAACCTGAAGATCAGGGAGTATATTTTGCCAACTTTGCTGATTTTGGAAATAGCCTGCAATCAATTCAGGTGCAGCGTGGTGTTGGGACTAGTACATCTGGTACGGCGTCCTATGCAGGTTCTGTTAACTTTGAAAGTATCAATCTTGCAGATTCAATAGGTTCAGTAAACCTGCAGACAGGATATGGCTCTTTTGGTTCTTATCGGATTAGTCCGGAATTCTCAACTGGACGATTGAAGAATGGTTTTGCTTTGTATGGTCGCTATTCACTGTTACATACAGATGGATATAAATATCATTCAGGGACACATGCTCATTCCGGATTTATCAGTGCAGGTTATTTTGGAAAGAAGGATCTACTTCGTCTTACTGCTTTTACCGGACATACCCGAAATGATATGGCATATGTGCCAGTAGCATTAACAGATATTCAACAGGACCCACGAACCAATTATCTCTCACCAGAAGAAAAGGATAAGTTCTCTCAGCAACTGGTACAACTACAACATACGCATAAATTCAACCAATCTACATCATTGGTTACATCCGGATACTATATTCATCTGACAGGAGGATATGATATTCGCTTTGATCCGATTTTACAGAACTTTTCAGTTGCTTCTGATTTTGGTGGAGGAATGATGACTTTGCACTATACTAAAGATCGGTTAACAACTCATGTAGGCGTTCATGCTAATACATACAAACGTGATCACTTTTCCAGTATACAGCCTACTACCTCTGATCGATTGTATACCAACACAGGGTATAAAAAGGAGATTTCTGCTTTTGGTAAGATTAATTATGCCTGGAATAAATTTAATGTCTTTGCAGATGCTCAGATTCGATCTGTATTTTTTCGATATAGTCCAGAGAAAAGTTATGAATTGCCAGAGCTGTCCACTCAATGGACATTCTTTAATCCCAAAGTTGGCATTACCTATCAGGCAGGTCCGGCTGTAAATGTGTATGCCTCTATTGGCAGAACAAGCCGGGAACCTACCCGAAATGACCTTTTTGCTGGGTTTGATGATGTAGATACCAGTAATATTTCATTGATTGGTGACTTAACAAGGGTAAAGTCCGAATCTGTAACAGATATTGAAATAGGAGCCCGATGGATATTACCTACATTGGTTATACAGGCAAATGTATATACGATGCAGTTTCATAATGAGATTGCCCCTATTGGTCAGTTGAGTTACATCGGATTGCCATTGCGGAAAAATGTAGCTCAGAGCTATCGGCGTGGAGTTGAGGTGGATCTGAGCTGGAAGCTACTTTCTAACCTTACAATTGTGCAGAATACAGCTTTTATGGATGCACAGATTAAAGAATATACTAATGATGTAGACAATCAAACATATCGGAATGTTAATCCATTATTATCACCTAAATGGATTTTAAATCAAGGTGTGATTTATCAGTTGCCTTTTTCCAAACCAAAAAAGTTGAGAGGTGAGGTAGAATTATCCAGTAGATATGTAAGCAAATCCTTTCTAGCAAATACCAATGAATCTCAGTTTATGACACCAGACTTCCATTTGCTGAACCTGCGCATTTCTATGGATTTTCTTCAACATGTCAGATTCTCATTTATGGCTAACAATCTGACAGATAAGTTATACTTTACCAGTGGGCAGGTTACAGATCAGCAACCATATTATTTTGTGCAAGCTAGAAGAAATTATTTTGTTACACTACAACTAAACTTTTAATGTTATGCTGGGAGCAATTGCCGGTGATATAATCGGCTCACTTTATGAAATACGTGGTTTGAAAACAATGGATTTTCCATTGTTTGTGCCTGAATCCAGATTTACAGATGATACAGTTTTGACGTTGGCAGTGGCTGATGCTCTATTGGATAGTGGAAGGTATGCTGAAAAGATTCATTCGTATGGGAATAAATATCCCTTGGCCGGATATGGAAAATCATTCAGAGACTGGTTACAATCAACAGATTTGCAGCCTTATACTAGTTGGGGTAATGGATCGGCTATGCGAGTAAGTCCAGTCGCCTATGTTTATGGTTCTTTGGATGAGGTGTTACAGGAGGCAGAAAAGAGTGCAGTTGTTACACATAACCACCCGGAGGGTGTAAAAGGTGCTCAGGCGATTGCTGCAGCTGTGTTTCTGGCTCGGAAAGGAAGTTCTAAGCAGGAAATAAAAGAATATGTTCAGAACACGTTTGGATATAACCTGGAGCGAAGCATAGAGCAGATCAGACCTGATTATAAATTCGATGTTAGTTGCCAGGGATCTGTACCGGAATCTATCATTGCTTTTTTGGAAAGTACAGATGTGGAAAATGCAATTCGACTAGCCATTTCATTAGGAGGAGATACAGATACAATGGCTTGTATGGCAGGTAGTATTGCAGAGCCGTTTTATGGTGGTCTACCAAAAGAGATTGAAATAGAAGTGAGAAAACGCCTTACGACAGACCTTCTGCAGACAATGGATGCATTTCTTACACAATTTCCTACTAAATAATTATACAGTGACTGCAAAGCATCACACTTACTGAGTGCATGCTTTGTTTGGAATTACTATTTCTGATGATTGGTTTTACACTGGGTAAATTTTTGCCTCCTCACAACGGACATATTCATCTTATTCGGGAAGGAGCCAGACAGGTAGATCGCATGTATGTGTTAATGTGCTCTATTAACCGGGAGCCTATTCCGGGATATCTACGCTATCACTGGATGAAAAAGATATTTGCAGATGATCCGCACATTCAGGTAATCCATGTTACAGATGAAAATCCTCAGGAACCAGTAGACCACCCTGATTTTTGGCGTATCTGGGCTGGAACGTTTGAGCGTAATCTTCCTGAAAAGCCTGATATCTTCTTTAGTTCTGAAAACTATGGTTTTGAGCTGGAAAGAGAACTTGGAATCAAACATATTCTGATTGATTTGCAGCGAAATACTATTCCTATTTCTGCCAGATATATACGACAAGAACCTTTTAAACACTGGGAATATATTCCAGCAGAAGTGAGACCTTACTATGTGAAAAAGATAGTGTTAACTGGACCGGAATCTGTAGGGAAATCTGTTCTTACAGAGCAGCTTGCTAGGCATTTTCAGACAGAATGGTTACCAGAATATGGTAGAACGTATTATGAGGAAAAAATGCCCCATTTTGAGTATATGGGGATTTCCCACATAGCTGGCGGCCACCTGATGTTAGAAGAGCAAGTATTATGCAAAGCAAATAAGATCCTGTTTCTGGATACAGACCTTATTCTGACACAGATATGGAGTGAGATCTATTTTAATCAGTGCCCTGACTGGATAATCGAAGCCAATCATCAGCCTCGCCAACGGGCGGCTTTATATCTATTGCTGAAACCTGATCTGCCATGGATTAATGATGGAACCCGCAACTATGGCCATATTCGTGAGGAACAGTTTCAAACCATTCGTAGAGAACTGGAAAAACGAAGATTGAAGTATATAATTATTGAAGGTGATTTTGAAAATCGTTTAGCTCAGGCTATAGCCGCAGTAGAACACTATATTTTACCTGAAATAGAAACTCGCTAAGCTTTTTTGTCATTTGCTAATCTCTCCCAATCGAAAAGTACGTCGGTGGTGTGGTGTAATTCCGTATTTTTCCAGTGCCTGGTAATGAGCCTTAGTCGGATAGGCCGCATTGGTTTCCCATCCATAGTGGGGAAAATCTTTGGCTAGTGTTTCCATCAGATCATCACGATACGTTTTGGCAAGTATCGATGCAGCCGCAATAGATAAAAACTTTGTATCTCCCTTAACAATACAGGTGTGAGCAATAAATGGGTAAGGTTTAAACCGGTTTCCATCAATCAGTAACATCTGTGGTATAACCAAAAGATTGTCTACAGCCCGATGCATAGCGAGGAAACTTGCATTCAGTATATTTACTTGATCAATTTCCGAATTGGATGCTTCTGCTACTGCAAAAGCAATAGCATCTTTTTGAATCTCCTCTCTTAGCTTTTCTCTGTCACTACGTGTTAACTGCTTGGAGTCATTCAGACTAGTGTGTTTATAGTCTTTGGGCAAAATCACTGCAGCAGCAACAACGGGGCCTGCCAGGCAACCCCGACCCGCTTCATCCAGTCCAGCTTCAATCAGATCTTGTGTATAGGCAGATTGTAACGACATTCTATTATTGAGTAGAGAGTTGTAAGTTGCAAAACAAATAAAAAACCTCCTTGGGAACAAGGAGGTTTTATGCAGAAAAGAGATTATGCTTTAAAGGTTTTAATGTTTATGCCCTGCATGATGATGAACATGACGAAGATTCAGTACATGTCCAACAATTAACAATACAGACCCCAGATACATAAGAATAGAGGCAAATGGTATACTTTCTTCCCAGATAATGCTACCTGCAAATACAGCCCAGGCAACTATAAGGATAATACGAACTAACAGAGAATGTGCTTTACGAGCTGATAACCAAACAGCAACAGCCGCAATTGCTAAAAAAAGGAAGTCAAGCCAGCGATATTCCTCATGTGCAGTAAAACTAGCTGCACTTGATAGAAGTACAGGCATAAACATACAGTGGATAATACAGCCTACTGAACTAATAATCCCCATCCAATCTGACTTGCGCGAAACAGAAAAATTTTTCATTGAAGAGGCGATAGCTGAATTTGTAACAACGTTGCAAAAATAATAGCTGATTTACTATATTGCAACAGAAATAAAAACTTTTTTGCAACCGAGTTGCAGCCACCATATGAACCTATTTACATTAAGCTGGGCGTATATCCGCAACCGAAAACTTAATACATTCCTTAATACATTGCTATTGGCGTTAGGTGTTGGAATCGTAGTCTATTTGTTAGTGATAACAACACAATTACAAAATAAGATGCAAGCCAATGCTAAAGACATTAACCTGGTAGTAGGTGCTAAAGGAAGCCCTTTGCAATTGATCTTATGTAGCATCTTCCATATAGACAATCCAACAGGAAACATCAAATTATCTGATGCCAATAAAATCGCTTCTAATAAGCGATTTGTTAAAAAGGCAATCCCATTGGCTCTTGGAGATAGCTATCAGGCTTTTCGTATTGTAGGAACCAATCAATTGTATCCGGAACATTATAGCTGTCAGCTAGCAAATGGGAAATGGTGGCACAATGTTATGGAAGCAACCATAGGATCTGAGGTTGCCCGGCAGTCAGGACTTAAGGTAGGTGATACCTTTCATAGCTCACATGGATTAGATGGGAGTGAAGATAATCGACACGAGGAGCAAACTTATAAAGTGGTAGGTGTTATGAAGCCAAGTGAGACTGTAATGGATCGTTTAGTACTTACCAGCATAGAAAGTATATGGGCCATTCATGAACATCATGAAGCAGCTGCTATGCCTGTTATTCCAATTGGACCATCTACTAAACATACAGAAGAACATCATGATACTACTAGCCAAGAAGATGATAGGGAAATCACAGCATTACTGCTGACATTTTCTAACCCGATGGCTACACTTATGATGCCCAGAATGATTAATAGCCAGAGTAATCTGCAAGCCGCTTCTCCTGCAATGGAAATCGTGCGTTTATTCGACTTGTTTGGAGTAGGAGCTGATGTGATAGAGTATTTTGCCTATGTAATTATTCTGATTGCAGGGTTGAGTATCTTCATCGCATTGTATAATGCACTAAAAGAGAGACAATACGATCTGGCTATTATGCGAACATTAGGAGCCTCACAAAATAAATTGTTTACCCATATTATTTTAGAAGGGCTATTACTGGCCGCTTTTGGTGGTATATGTGGTCTACTGCTGGGACATGGCGCTGTTGAATTAACAAGTGCTTTACTGGATCAGACATCACAAGTTTCATTCAAAGGCTGGCAGTTTCTCACTGAAGAGTATTATATTTTTGCAGGTGTGTTGGGAGTGGGATTGATAGCATCTTTGTTACCTGCACTACAAACATATCGCATTGACATATCCGAAACCCTGGCAACATAAAAGCTATTCCAGCTAGCTGAATAAAATACGCATAACCTTCATTGACAAACGCATGTTTCAACTTACAGGAATACGTTATAATTACACTACAACGCATACTCTATCTTTTCCTGACTGGACAGCTGCTCAGGGGGATAGGTGGTTGTTGACTGGAGTTTCCGGGAGTGGTAAAACTACCCTATTACATATGCTTGCCGGTTTGCGGCAGCCTACACAAGGTACGGCCATCATTGCAGGAACAAACCTATATACTCTTTCAGGAAACAAAGCAGATCAGTTTCGAGGACAAAACATTGGGTTGGTATTGCAGAAACCACATTTATTATCTGTATTGACAGTTGAAGAGAACCTACTGCTAACTCAGTATATGGCAGGATTACCTCAGAATAAACAACGTATTGCAGAAGTATTAAGCATACTGAGCGTATTAGAAAAACGGAAATCCATGCCCCATCAGTTAAGTCAGGGACAGGCACAACGTATTTCAATTGCTCGAGCCGTACTAAACCTCCCTAAACTGATTCTGGCTGATGAACCAACTTCCAGTCTGGATGACGTAAACTGCATGAGAGTATTGGATCTGCTTGAAACACAAGCTGCGGCTTGTGGTGCTACACTGGTTATCGCTACACATGATGCGCGTGTCAAAAATCGGATAGCAAATCATTTACACCTGGAAAGCGTTCAGACAGTATTGGGAACTCTTTAAAATTGTATATTTGTTGAGTAAACAAAACATTTATTTCTCTCAAAAGAGTTATAGCTACCCTTTATGAAACATATTGTTTTTCTATTATTTATCTGTGCTAGTTGTCTGACCCTTCAGGCACAGACAGCTCCTAAGGATCAGGCCATTGCTACAACAGTATCTTCAGCAGATTTATGGAAAACTTTAATGGCGGTAGAGTATAAAAATGTTCCGGACCGATACTACCCTCAACCTATATTCAGCAAAGATTTAAAGGCATTGGCCGGAAAACGTGTCACATTGAAAGGATTTATCATTCCACTGGATGAAGCCAAAAAACAGATGAATTTTATGCTTTCAATGGTGCCGTTTAGCCATTGTTTCTTTTGTGGTGGTGCAGGTCCGGAATCTGTTGTAGAAGTAAAAGCTTCTACCTCTTTTGATTATACTGCGAAGCCTGTACAGGTAAGTGGTGTCTTACGACTGAATGAAACAGATGAGAACCATTTGTTCTATATTCTCGAAGAAGCAAGTCCAGTTTTGTAAATGGCAATAGACAACCTCATAAACAAATAACGCTTAATCTTATTTCTTATAGAGATAGATTAAGCGTTATTTAATTTATAGCCTGTCAATTTTTATTCACATAGATAGATATTGTACACATCAAAATAGCGATGATCATACAATTCATCAAAAAGATAGCTGAACTTCAGTGTACTTGGCTTATGGCCAAATACCACATTGCGAATGTATTTGTATAACTGTTCGAATATTGCAGATTCCGGACTAATTTCTCCATACAAAGTTACCTTATGGACTTCTGGGTTAAGCTGCATTTGGTGAAACACCAGCATAACATAATACAAGAAGTCATTAGCACTTACATAAAAGAATGTATTGCAATACTCTAATACCTTTCCATTAGTAACCGCAATTGTCAGGTGAGATGACTCTACCAATACTGTCACTGATCGTACAGGTACTGGTTCTGTGTGAAAGACACCTTCTACCAATGCACTTGAATAATGTACAAATTCTACATTTCGTGCAGGATAGTTCTGACGGAACCATTCAATTACCTTTCTCTCCTCTGCAAATACGTTCACCATTTCACTATGTGGATGGCGATAGTAGAGTACTTCATAGCTTTCAGGCAATGTATGAGTTGCCAATTGAAGATACTTGCGGGCATGCTCCTTGTAAAACAAAGAGCTGGGTAATAATGTGAAAAACTGATTTTTTACAGAGACTTTTATTTTTTGCCAGAATCCAGCTTTCAGAAATTCATGTTCTTCATACAGGAGATCCAGTTGTTCCAGCAGTTGTTCTTTTTGTAATAGTGCAGAGAAATGCCGCTCTTCCAGCCATAAGCACCTGCTCGCATGTGTATCCACTACACTTATTCTAAATCCATCCTTGCTTAATTCCAGATTTAGCGCATACTGAGGAATAAGCTCTATATCAAATACAGTTGTATCTTTAATTAGTTGATTTTGTTTAAACTTTACTACTGTAGTCTCCAACTCAATATAATAAGTTATGTGTTTACCCTTTTTATCCTCTTTTAGGCTTACAAGTTTACAGAATACGAACCTAATAAACTAATTTTGAGATTCTATTTTCTTATATAACTGCAGCATCCATAGCTTGGTAAAATCCACAGAAAAGATTGATTATGAACGGTAAGCAAAATACATATTATTCCCTAATTTTTTTACTGACAAAATATTTTTTTGTGATCGAATCCAGAAATAATTTTATCCTGGTATAAGTCACCGGGAGTATATATTTCTACTGTTGTTATTTTCCTAAAATATATCCTTTATACTTTTGATGCAACCTTTGTAAAGTTGACAGTGTCTACAATGTGTGAATTTTTTTATTTTCTATGAAAACTATTAAAATTTTATCTCTTGCATTTCTTATTTCTGTTGCACCTTTATTTCTTACAGGATGCTGCTGGTTTGATACATGTGGCTGTGGCGATAATTTTTCTCAGAAGTATTTTAAGGTAAACGGCTGGAAAGCAACCAATGTATTAATTGATAGTACAGTGACCAACGGATACCCATATGTGCGTTTGGATTCGTTACCTGAAACAGCTTCGCATCCCTATAACAAAGTAGGAATAAATCTGGAAGTAAAAGCAGAATATTATTCATCTTTACCTATCAATAGTTATGGCCTGTTGATGGCTTGTGATCCGTTGCCTAATGGACATGAGGGATCAAAAGAAAAAGTCAGTACAATACGAATTACCAGTAATCAAGATTTTGATACTGAACACCCGGCGGGTACAAATTTGGCCGAAATATTTCTGATCAAGAAAATGGGCTTCTATAACTCCTGGTCAGAGGATGTTGCCGTCAATCTGCGAACTTATAGTAATGGACAACCCTCACCTGAGCTGGCCTACACACTCTGGCTAGCCAAGCCTCCTGTATCCTCTAAAAAGCATATCTTCACTATCACTTACGAGCAGACAAATGGAGATAAATATACAGTTACAACCCGGGAACTAACATTTTCGTGAGAAATATCCTATAAATGGCATTATCAATCCAATAGGTTTTTTCTTCACCTATTTGATTGATAGTACATGATGAGTACTAGATAAGTTGTTGATAACCTGTCTGATATAGGGAGTTAATATACCTGCATATACTACTGCTATTCTTTTGCTAATCTTTATAGCTACCACAAAAACAGGCTATAGATAGGTTCATTATTGCATTATAAACAAATAAAGTAGTATCTTTCAAGCCCCTATTCAGAAATCGTATTTTCATCATTGTATTTTATCCTCCATGGCAAGTGAGATTTCCTATCCAAAACTTTCTGTAACAAACTGGTGGGCGTTACGCAAAAAGTTTCAGAGCAATCCAAATATTAAGATTACTCCCGGATTTCTGGCAATGCACTTTGAGATGGGCGAAGATTCTGCACGTACTAATGTGTTACCACCTTTACGAGCCATTGGTTTTATTGATGATGACGGACGGCCTACCGATTTAGCCTATGACTGGCGTGATGATGAGAAGTATGGAGAAGTATGTGATGTGATCCGTAGAACTGTTTATCCTCAAGAACTTAATGATGCAGTCATTGACCCTGCTGACAGAGTTAAGGTAGAAACATGGTTTAAGAATAAAGCCAGAGTAGGAGAGGCTTCTGCCCGTAAAATGGCAGCTTTTTATCTAATGTTGTGTGAAGCGGTGATTCCGGGTGAGCAGAGAAATGGAAAAGCTAATTTGGAAGCTGCCCAGAAACCTAAAGAGAATAAATTACGTCCTGTAACATCCCGTATTGAACAAGGTTCATTGTTTGCAGAGGACAAACCACAACCTCAAACAATCCATATATCTGATTCAAAGGATATAATAACAGTTCCTACCCCTGCTGTTTCTTCTTCCCCAAATATCCAGATTACCATCCAGATACAGTTATCTCCTGAATATACCCCTGACCAGTTGGATCAGGTATTTGCCAGTTTAATGAAGAATATAAAGAAGCTTCATGAATAGGTATGAATCTATTAATTTGAAAACTTCAGTATCCACCGAAAAAGGAGATAGTTACCTCTGTAGTCATCTGGGACAGAATTTACTGCAAATCCATAATCCATTGGTGTTTCTACTGAGACCGCATTCGCATATCCTCCCATCAACGAAACAAACTTCTATGCAGATAGAAGTTTTGTCGTGAATTCCAATCATATTTTGTTTTTGCGGTAAACTATGCGCAACAGAAAAAATGATCAGAATTCCGATCAAAATAAAAATTGTCGTGAGTTATACGCAAAAGCAAAAATGATTGGCACTCTAGTCAAACTCAAAAGTGATTGGAATTATATAAAATTTCTTTAGTGATGAGCAGATTGCCTTATCCTTCCGAGAAAAGTTTTTGACTTGAACTATACACAGGCAGACAAAATACTTTCATTAACAATAAAGGAAAAGGCGGGAAAAACTTTATCCCCGATATAATTATTACATAGATTTTTTTGCCTTTCTATGTCTACTGAATAGGGTGTTTAGTTTGTATTGTATTGATTGTTAGGACTTTATATTGTGTGTGAGTATTTTCTCCCAGAATAAAGGTTTTTCTTTATGTGTATTTTTTGCTGCCAAAATTGCGTTTTTAGAGAATTTCTTACATCAAATTTACATGAGTTTGTTGGTTAGAGAAAAAAATAAACAGAATGTTCTTGATTGCAAATCTTGGTTAGTTTTTAGTATTATTTATATATAAAGGTTTTCCGCCATAGAATGCCTTCGTATAGGAAAAGTTATATTTATATCTAAAAATAAGACAAAGGTTATTTGCAAGAATTTGACTTTCCTTTGAAAAATATTGTACTATGGGAAGTCGTTGAAAAGCTGTAGAAGTACTAATGGATGCATTATAAAGAACTTATTGCTTAAGTATTGATGGGCAAAGGTTTTGTGTAAAATAGGATTTTTCAAATGTAGGCGTATTACTTTTTCCTTGCGTGATTTCAACTTTTTGTCTTTTCATTACGAATCCCCTTTTTGAGGCTAATTATACTTTTTTTAGGTAAAAGTCATAGTACCTTTGTATCGTTAAGAAAATGAAAAAGGGATATGAGGGGCAAGCCAGACAAACTAAGTAAACCTCTAAGAAAATAAGTTAATCAAAAATATTATAGACATCAAATCAATCAAAACTATGAAAAAGTCAATCATCTTAGCCGTATTAGCAATAGTTGTTAATGCGTCTGTTTTTGCTGCTGATAATCTGGATAATGCGAAAGGTACTGCGAGTGCAGTTTTGACTACAACAGCCCGTCCAAATGTATTTAACTTAGTATATAGCTCTGCTAAGTCTGGTTTAGTAAAAGTGACTATTAAAAATCAGGATAACAACGTGGTGTTGGAAGATGAAGTTTTCAGTTCAAAAGGCTTTATCCGTCCATATAACTTCACAGGAATGCCTGCTGGAAATTACAACGTTTTAATTACAGATGCTGCTGGTAAAACAGAATTAGCTGTAGCATATAGCAATGCAGTTGTAAATGCAGTACGTAAGGCTGAGTTTAAACCTCTGGAAGAAGGTAAATATCAATTGAGACTGGTAGGTAACACAGCAGATGCAGTAGAAGTATCAATCTATGATAAATTTGGTCAGGCAGTTCACTCTGAAGTTCTTACTCAAAAAGGAAGCTTTACACGTGTGTACGATCTGAGCAAATTAAAAGCAAAAAATCTGACTTTCGAAGTGAAAGCAGCAGGTCAGGTTGTCAATCGTGTACAATTATAAAGATAACAGGTGTTAAAAAGTGATTTTTTTCTATCTAACGAAAAACCCAGTCTACTAAGCCTGGGTTTTTTTCTTTTATAGGAGTAGCTTTTAGGTAGAAAAAACAATAATCAAATCAAACCTTACAGCTACTAATTGGTTCATATTTTGGTAATTATATAGATTAATGGAACAATATAGTATCTTTGAATCTGTCGAGTTGTTCAAACCGCAAAACTTTAATTTCAGATTACATAGCTTATGAGAAAGCCTGCTGGCAAGTTCGTTCGTATTCTTTCTATTGACGGCGGAGGTATCCGTAGTATAATTCCAGGGCAAATACTTGCTATTCTGGAAGAGAAACTGAAAGCCAAAACAGGACGTTCAGAGACCCGTCTGGTTGATTATTTTGATTTGATTGCAGGGAGTGGAAGTGGTGGAATTATGGCCTGTGCCTATCTGAGTCCCATCAAACCTCAAAATACAACTGCCCGATTCTCAGCTCCTCAGGTGGCTGATATCTTTCTTCGTTTTGGTAAGAAGATATTTGAAGAGACATTTGATCATAAGTTGTTGTCAGTAGGAGGGCTTATAGATGAAAAATATTCATCCTACGGACTTGAAAAGTTACTAAAAGAGTACTTCGATGATTTGCATCTAAGTCATTTGTTAAAGCCTTGTCTGGTACCAACTTATGACATTACGCGGAGAGAAGTACATTTCTTCACCCAACATACTGCAACTAAACCTTCTGAAGACTTCCTTGTACGGGATATTGCACGTGCAACTGCTGCTAGCCCTACTTACTTTGAGTGTAAGAGATTACAGTCTCTTTCAGGTGTTAGCTATGCTATGATTGATGGAGGAATCTTTGCTAACAACCCTACATTGTGTGCTTATGCAGAGGCCCGAAAGTTATTTAGTCATCCTGAGAATGCAGAAAAAGGAGTGACTGCCAATGGGATGGTTATATTCTCATTAGGGACTGGCAAATCAAAACTTCACTATGAGTTTGATGATGCAAAGAACTGGGGTCTTGCATCCTGGTCACGTCCATTAATTGATATTACAGCTTCTGCTTCTGCTGATGTGGTAGATTACCAGCTACGGGAGATATTTGGTGCTGTGGAAATGGCGGGGCAATACTTGCGTATTAATCCTGAACTAGGGATAGATATTAATGCAGAGATGGATAATGCTTCTGTTAATAATGTACAGGCCCTGAAAGAACTAGGACAATATATTGCAGAAGAGATGGATGGTAAACTCAATCACCTGGTAGATCTTCTAGTTGCAGAATAGACAATACTTTACCTATAGAAATAAGAAAGCCTTTCCTGCAGGAAAGGCTTTCTTATTTCTATAAAGTTTTAGATGGATTATCAATGAATTCGATAAAGTCCTGAATTGTCTTCATGATAAGTACATTGCTAGGGCAATCAAGTGACTGAGTCACTGCTTGATAGCCAGTGATTAAAATAGTCGTATGAGGAAATGCCTGAGATAGTTTGGTAATATAAGGCTGTAGTTCGTCCGGTCCTGGAACAGATGTGACTATTGTAAACAAATAATCAGGTTGATGTATGGCATGTACACTTTCTATATCCTGAAAAGGAAGACTTTGCCCTAAATAGATAACTTTTTGCTTTCGTACCTTCAGTAAGTAGTTCGCAAATAACAAACTCAGTTCATGCAACTCTCCATCTGGCAGAAAGAGCATATACTTGTGCTGTTGATTAGTGTAGTTTGTTATCTGACCATCTGTTGCTACTATTATTTTTTGACGTATTAAGTGTGAAATAAAATGCTCTTGTGCAGGAGTAATGGCAGCAGTCTGCCATAATATACCAATCCGGATTAGAAATGGGAAAATTACCTGAATCATTGTCTGTTCAAAGCCCATTTGCAAGGCACACCTGGTTAGTACTTTCTCAAAACGTTCTTCATCGAGATCAATCATTGCAATGGTAAGTGCTTGAATCTGATCTGTATATCGTATATCTTGTTCACTAAGATCTAACACTTGTCTGTGTATTATATCCGGCTGCATCTGAGCAATCTTGGAAATCTTAAAACCATGCTCCTGTAGCAAAGATATATTCAACACTAATTTCAGATCATTGTCATCATAATACCGGATGTTGGTATCTGTACGCTTGGGTGTCACTATATTATAGCGTTGTTCCCAGATCCGAAGTGTATGAGCTTTGATCCCCGAAAGGTTTTCCAGATCTTTAATCGAATACACACTCATAGTACATACTGTATAATCATAGACAGATAACTTGCTGTTACTGCAAGACTAAATAAAACTTTAATAAAAACAATTGAGGGAATAACATATGCGACAAACCTGTTTAATCAAAGGTCCCCGTAGCTGACTCCAAACGTTTCTTTTTCATATCGCAAACTGATACAAATAGATGGATACATGGTAAACACATAACTGTATGATTTGTTTAAAGAAACTGAAATTTTATTTAAAGCAGATTTATTCTAAAGCAGGCCTCCTATTATCTTGTGCAAAGTTAAAGAAAGTAATATAGCAAATTACAACTTAGAAAAAATGCAAATTGTATCAGATACACAGGCAGTGCCATCGAATTTTGCCTGACAGGTACAAGTGCTGAAAATACTAACTGCAGAAAGAATGAAGTAATAAACCAGCCTAGATAGTTATGAAAAGGCACAATATTATCTTGCCACGACCAGAAATCAAGATACATGGCGACTGGTTCAATAAAATAATCAATAAGAACCATTAACAATGAAGCAAAAATAGGCCTTAGCCAACTAGTTCGCAGATAGGTATGAGCAATAACACCTGTACAATAGATTAAGGTAAGCCAATTACAACCGATGATTACGGGCACTCCAGCTATCTTCCAACCCAGAGTTGATCCATATTCATAGTTACCAAAAATGATTCCTGTTTTTATTCCTGCAAGTTCTACCAGATAGCCTGTTATGAAGCAGATCAAGCAGAAAATATAAAATGAAGTACTAAAAACAGGTTGAAACAATAACAATAATAGTGTTGTGGCAAGTAGATTAAATGGTACCAGAATGGTAAAGAGTGGTTGGACCAATTGCCAGTTTAGCCCAATAATTCCTGCAAGATGCATCATTATCAACAAGATAAGGATTGCTCTATAGAATGTAGATCTAGTTTCTAATGGAATGGCTGTAGAAGTAAAGCTTGATTTGGGAGGAGTCATGAACCGCTGAATGACATTATTTTTAATGCGAAAGAGAGATTATTTTTTATACTAACAATTTTTTCCGGTAAATGTTTCTATTTTTCGGCAGAAAAGGCAACCGTCCTATTTTGTTTTGCTAATATATCTTTACAACACAAATCATACCCTATGATATTATATAATATCACCATTAACATTGATGATAATGTGCACGATGAGTGGATACAATGGATGCGTGAACATCATATTCCGAATATTTTATTGACAGGATTGTTTGTAGATAATAAAATATTGAAACTCCTGACAGAGATAGAGAATGGGGGTACTACTTATTCGTTTCAATACTTTATGAATAGTATGGAAGACTACGAAAAGTACGAAAGCGAATATGCTACTGCTTTACGAACGGAACATGATGCACGTTTTGGTGGGAAATATGTTTCATTTCATACATTGCTTGAAGTAATAGAATAGTTGTATATCTTAATTGTGTAACTACATTTAGTATACATTCTTCTATGGATACTTCCTTATTACAGGCACCTTATTATTTTTTCGGTTCGGCTAACAGTCTAGATAGAGATGTACTGCTGGAATGTGAACATATTCCTGACAAACAAACCAGCCAGGGGTGGATCAATGCCTATCGGCAACATCATCAGGTGAGCTGGAATATAAATCTTATCACTATTCAGGACGGAGTCATCGTAAATACGATTCCGTCCAAATCAACTATTGATGGATTAAACAATGCCTTATTTGATACCTATGGATTGCATACCCAGGAGTATCCATTGCCAGTTACCCGTAAAGTAAAGCGACATCTGCTACTCAATATCTATCGGTGCATTCGCACAGTTCTTACTTTTTGTACCCGAACACACTATCGATCTGCTATACGGCCTACTTTGAATGGTATTCATCCATTTCATCATAAGCTTGATTCACTGGAATTGCTGGATTTTACTACTCTAACTTCCTTCGACGCAAAATATACTAATGATATCGACATCTGGAAAACTATTCCGTTCTACATAGGCCAAACACTTGCCTTGTTAAACGAAGTGGAAATATATACCAAAGATGCTTTGGTAGGCTCTTTTCCGCAATTTGCCAATTTTATTTATCGTCAGCCTCTAACTCTTGGTGATATTGCCTACCTGCAACAAACAAAGAAACAACTAGCTACTATTCTGCGTACGTTGCCTTTTGAAAACCCTGAAAGTGGTATTCTGATTATGGGGAATGAAAAAATAGACATGAGCCTGGAGGTTGCCTTATAAAATTAGCTTTGGATTCCAATAAAAAGCAATTGAGGAAATAAGAAAAGGTGTTTACCCGATAGTAAATATACATCTGGATAAACACCTTTAAATGATTTAATTAGCCAGCTAATGTACTATTTTCTGCACGAGTTGTTGCCCATTCTTATCCTGAATTTTGAGAAGATAGATTCCCGCCGGTAGGAAATAGGTTTTCACTAAATAGCTTTGATTACCTATTACCTCATAGGAAATATACTGTTCTACGCCCAATTGATTTATCAACGAGATGCTTTCTATTGGATAATTGTATTGAATGAAAATCTGATCCAAAAATGGATTGGGGTAAGTGATCAGCTTTCTTTTAACCTGGGGTTCTGTTGCATTGACTATATCTTTTACAGTTACTATAATTTCATCTGATAGATTGATATTGCCTTCATTGTCTGTTACTCTTGTGAAAATTGGATAGGTACCTTCCTTTACATCAGCCCATGTTATAGAAAATGGAGCTGTAAGAGCTTCCCCTATTTTGGTTCTGAAAGTAAAAAACTCGACTTTAGCAATGCTGCCGTCTGTATCTGTGGCATTGGCCTGGATTGTAAGAGATGAAGAGGGCGCTATTGTAGTTTTAGAAGCAGGTGAAGTAATTTGTGTAGTTGGTGTACCTGGTTTTAATAGTAAACTTGTACAGGATGGATCTGTACTTAATGAATGAAGTCGGCTGTCAATACTACTAGATACAAGATATTGATAGGAGGTTCCTGGCTTTACCAATTCATCCAAAAAGGAGGTTGTCGCCAGGCTTGCTCTTCCTATTAAAATATAATTTGCAGGAGCACCTATGGTATAGGCGGGAATAACTCCCGTTTCACAACCTTCTTTTCTCCATATATACAATAGCGCTCTTGAACTGCATGTATAAGCATCCCAACTTACTTTTATAGATTGACCATCTGCATGGGCTTGTACATTTGTGGGTGGTTGGCTTACAATCGTAACACGCCAGGTTTTGGTACTGGTCAGTTGATTAGGTGAAGAAGCATTGTCCTCAGCTTTGAATACCACATCATAAGGTTGTACACGAACCTGAGTACAGGTGGTTTTCCATTCAAAGTTGCTCTGTGTCGGATTACCTTGGTTTGATGGATCAAGTGTCGCGGCTGGTTGATTAGGAAACAAGGTAGTTGCAGTAGAGAAAATAGCCGATTCGGAGAAAATGCGAATGGATTGATTGGCATCCGGGTCGGTAGCACGAATGACAGCTTTAAGTACCGTACCCGCGAAAATGGTAGTATCTTTTGGAATAATCAGCTCGGGCCGTTTATTGGATTGATTTCTCACCGTAATCTGCATATCACGAATAACCTCCCCAATTTTAATGTACCCAATAGCGGTTTTTCGCCATTCTTCGACTGCAAAGGCAACACCATAATTTGCATATCCTTTTGTTCCAATCCCATAGGCGCCAGGTGCATCCCAGGTGATATCTCCAGTGAAAGAGTTAATTGCAAAAGTAGGTAAGCCAGAGCCTGCCTCGGGAGTCCCCAATGGAGGGCCAACTGTTTCTGGTGATTGATAGCCACTTACTGAGAGAGTAGTGCTTTGTCTGGGAACAATCATTCTGTAAGCAAGACTATCGCCATCAGGATCAAAGGCAGCCGGATTGTGGGTAAACTTTTGACCTACCTTGGCATTGTCGATCGGAGGATTTCGTAGTTGGGGAGTACTGTTGGAGCCAAGATTAGGAGTAATATTAAGCACAGTCTCCACATAAAAAGGCGTATTAACCGAATTACTCATATTGACAATTTCCGCATTTCTGTTCTGCTCCTGAAAGTAAATCACATAAGAGCCTTGACTTGGGAAAGTGTAATTGAAGGTATAGGTAATCTCCTCAATGTTTACCCCTACCGTTCTTCGAGGAGTATTCGCATCCGCGTCAGGAGACGCGATCACATTCCCTCTTTGTCCATTGGCAAGAATAGGGACAATATTTATTGTAGCCGTAGGCTGGTCAACACCTTGTGTATCTCGGTAAAGGGTAAGGGTAAAGATATAAGTAGGAGTACTCAGATTGTTTGGATCCCGTACAGCTGTTATCTGTCCTGCACGTAAGTGGGTTGCAAATATATTTACGGTGAAAAGCAGTGATAAGAAAAGAAATTGAAAAAAGAATAGACGTAGCTTCATTGAATCTGAATAAAGTAGAGTATGGTAACTCTCAAAGTTACTGAAAAATAATCACTCAGTATAAAAAATGCGTTTGACTCGTTCGCTAATTCCCGTCATAATCTCATATGGAATTGTACCTGCCCATCTAGCTAGTTGTTGAACAGGGAGTTGCTCGCCAAAAATGATTACTTCATCACCTTCCTGCGCTTCAATATTTGTGATATCTACCATACTCATGTCCATACACACACTGCCTATTACAGGTGCAAGCCGACCATTGATCCATACACTGCCTGTGCCAATACTAAAACGCCTGTCAAACCCGTCTGCATACCCAATGGCAATAGTTGCGGTAGTACTCTCCCTTGTTACCTTACCCCGACGTCCGTATCCAACAGTGTCACCAGGTTTTTCATGTTTAATCTGTGAGATAGTAGTTTTAAGAGTACCTACAGTTTTCAGATGTTCTTGTTCTGTTTCATTTGCTCCCACTCCATAAAGACCAATTCCTAAACGTACCATATCAAATTGTCCTTCCGGATAGTGAGCAATTCCAGCAGAATTAACAATATGTCGGATAGGTTTATAGCCCAATGCTTCTATCAGCAGAGAAGAAATCTTGTCAAGTTGTTTGATCTGCTGAAGCGTATACTCTCTTTCTGTGGGATCATCAGAAGCGGCCAGGTGGCTGAAAATAGCTGCAACCTGTACACGATGATGGTTGTTTTGAAGTTTATTAATTAATTGAGGGATATGTTCTTCCTCAAAGCCCAAACGATGCATGCCTGTTTCAACCTTGAGATGAATCTTAGCCGATTGGTCATTGTTTTCCAGAAAATTGAGGAATTCCTGCAATATACGTGGACTGTAAATTTCAGGTTCCAGCTGGTAATCAATTATTTGCTGAAAAGTTTCTTCTGATGGATTCATTACCATTATAGGAAGGGTAATACCATTTTCGCGAAGTATAACTCCTTCATCTGCATAGGCCACTGCCAGATAGTCTACCCGATGAAACTGAAGTAGGCTGGCCACTTCTGCACTACCACTACCATAAGCAAAAGCTTTGACCATTGCCATAAGTTTGGTGTGAGGCTTGAGTTTGCTACGAAAGTAATTGAGGTTATGGACAATCGCATCCAGGTTTATTTCCAGCACAGTGCCATGTGTTTTTTGCTGAAGTTTCTGGATGATTCGTTCAAACCGGAAGGTTCGGGCTCCCTTTATAAGAATGAGCTCGTTGGAGAATAATGTGTGTGCTTTCTTTAAAAAGGATTCCGTAGTTGGAAATAGAAGTGTCGGGATGTTAAAACAATCTGCATTACGTGATATGACTTCTCCAATTCCGATCAGTCTGTCTATGTTTTTGGAGTGTACTAACGCTGCAATACGTGTATAAAGTTGTTTCTCGGGTTCGCCAGACTCCAATACATCAGATAATATAACTGTTTTTTTTGCTCGTTGTTGTTGATTACTCAGAAAGTCCAGTGCAATCTGTAAGCCAGCAAGATCATTGTTGTAGGTATCATCTATCAGATAGCAGCCTCTGATGCCTTGTTTTAATTCAAGTCGCATCGATACCGGATGTATCAGTTGTAATTGTGTTTCTATCTCTGCTTGGCTAATTCCCAGGTGCTGCATTAGTGTAATACAATGCATAAGATTTTCTCCTTCCCCTTTTCCCATAGATGCCAGAGACATATCTATCCTTTTCCAGGTCCATCTTTTTATGTGACTGGGTAAATGAGCTGACAGGTATTCGTGAATTTCAGTGTGTTCTTCACAATAAACTACAGCTTCACAATGTTCAAATAATTTTGCTTTCTCAGCAATCTTTTGCTGTCTGCTGATGAATCCTTCATCGTGGGCGGTACCTATATTGGTAAATATGCCAATTGTAGGTTGTATGGTTTTTTCCAGGTATACCATTTCATCTGGTTGTGAAATGCCAGCCTCAAAGATTCCCAATGTATGGGAGCCATTTATCTGCCATACTGATAAGGGTACCCCGACCTGGGAGTTATAACTTCGTGGACTTTTGACAACCTGATACTTATTGCTGAGTAAAGTGGTAAGCCATTCTTTGACAATAGTTTTTCCATTACTACCTGTTATTCCTATTACGGGAATAGAAAATTGGTTTCGATGCCATGCTGCTATTTGCTGAAGAGCTCTTACGCTATTAGAGACAATGATTACCAGTGCATCTTGTAAGTCTGTAGCTGTTGATATGTAGGAGTTGTTTTCTTCAATAACGAATTGCCGAACCCCTTTTGCATAGAGATCTTTTACAAACTGATGACCATCATGTCGTTCTCCGTTGATAGCAAAAAATAAGGAAGTAGCTGGGGCAGTTAATCTGCGACTGTCAATCAACAGGTGTTCAATAGGTGAGGATATCGTTGTAGCAGAAAGTATTTTTCCACCTGTAATTTCGGGAAGTTGGCTGAAATATAGCATGCCACAAAGATAGCCTGTCAAAACAAAACCCCACAGGATTTTTAAAACCTTGTGGGGCATCACCAGAGGATATTAAAAGATTATTTTTTCTTAAGATTAATTTCTATTACTCCGTTTTTTCCTTTGTCTCCATACTTCTTTGTGGCAGATTCATCTTTGAGCACGTTAATACTTTCAATTGTTTGGGGATCAATTTTATCCATTTCTCCTTTTGTTATTTGTTTGTCATCCACAATATAAAGCGGAGGATTTTTATCATTTTGGTTTGACAAGTTAGAGAGTTTTACTTTTATCTCCTTACCAGAATCCTTTTTAGAGTCATTCTCAGTGAGTGTAAAGGCTGGTTTTATGTGCACTTCTATGCCAGAATCTTTCTTTGATTCACTTCCTTGTTTAAGAGTAATGATTACTACACCATTTTTTCCCTCTTCTCCATATTTATCTATGGCTTTCTGTCCTTTCAGTACATCAATTGCCTCAATGGTTGAGCGATCAATTTTCTTTATATCTGCCGAGGTAACCTTCTTACCATCTACAATATACAGAGGGTCAGTGGATATAGTGGTTGTATGAGTAGAGGGCCTGTTTGAAGATGCTTCAGCATTAAGCTTGGGTTTGATCTTCATCCAGATTGTTTTCTCTGCAGAAGATTGATCCGAGAGGTCAATAGTTTGTGGAGGCATTTCCAGGTAATCTGGGTGTTTAAAAACCATTTGTAACTTCTTTTGATGAATATTCAATGTGAAATCTCCATCTCTTGCTGTCGTTGTGCCATATGTCTCGCCAACTGGATAAATAATAGCACCGGCTATAGGTTTGCCTGTGTCTGTATCTTTAACCCAGCCTTTTAATAGATACCCAGTTGACTGATTCTTCTTAGCTTGTTTTACAGGTGTAATTATATTACCTGAAGTGGAAGCAATAACTTGTGTGATGTCTGTAAGCGAAATAGGAATTACTGCTGTATTTCGGGCATGCGCTAGTTGAAACAGAAAGAATAATCCTAATGTCAGAACTGGGAATAAACTATATTTAGCATATAATCGAACGGAAGATTGGTTACGATTCATCATATGTATACGTGATTTTAGTGAAGAATGATGAAAATGATTTGTTAAAACAAAGTCAGAGGTTTGGGTGTTAATTTTCAGGAGACTTAACTGATAATCTCGTGTCTTGATACCTGTTTGAAGGGCGGCATTATCTGCAAGAAACTCCAGATTCAGACGTATGTGTTGTTTATATAACCAGGTAACCGGATTGAACCAGAAAAGTATCGTATATAATTCTGCTAAAAGAATGTCAACTGTATGCCATTGCCTTGCATGAGCTGACTCATGTGCCAGAACTTGCTCTGTCAGGTGAGTATCTGACAGTGAAGGGGGGAGAAGTATCCATCCAAAAAAAGAAAAAGGACTATCTACTTGGACATGAGTGCCACACTTGTATCCATTTGCCTGTTGGAAATGACAGGATCTGAGTAGCCTTACTATTGCCCATACACGAATAATAAACCATATAGCAAAAACTGCTGACACAATGCTGTAAATGTATACAAGCCAGTTCGTAAGTTTTAAAGTATTGCTGGTTTCAGAGTCTGTCTGGATTGCTGCATTCTCAATGTGGTTTTTTACTAAAAGCCAGTAATCCAAGGATGCATTTATGGCTGACACCCCTTTTGTTCCTGATACAGGTACAAAATTGAATAAATCTGTTTTTACTAAAGGAATCAATATGCTGAATACAAGGCCGCCCAGCAAAACCCATCGCTTACTGTGATGGAATGTGTCAAATCGAAGAACAGCCCAATACAATCCGAAAAACATTCCTAAAAGGAAACTGGACTTGACCAGAAATAATAAAAAGGGCATAAGGTAATAAGTTTTGGATAGAAACTACTTTTCAGAATTTTATTGCTTTTTCTGAATCATCTCTACAATCTCTTTCAACTCTTCCGCTGAAATCTTATCCTGCCTGGCAAAGAAAGAAACCAGACTTTTGTAAGAGTTATCAAAATAATTGGCAATCACTTTTCCGATGAAGGCCTGTCTGTATTCTTCTTTAGTTACCACAGGATAGTATTCGTAACTGCCTCCATATTCTTTATGGGAGATATAACCCTTCTCTTCCAGATTACGGATTATTGTAGAGAGAGTATTATAGTGTGGCTTGGGCTCAGGTATAAGCGGCATAAAGTCTTTGACAAATCCTTTGCCTGCCTGCCATACTACCTGCATAACCTCTTCTTCCTTTGCTGTTAATTTTTCCATAAAGTAAATGTAAAACTATTTATATAGTTATCAAACTATTTTTATAGTTTTTAAACGAGATCTATAGTTTTGGTAGTGGAAAAGACTATGTATCATCTGGTCAGGCGTAACAATGTAAGGCAATATGAAAAAAAGTATTTTTTAAAATGCTGGTTATCTGTTTATTGCCGACACTATTTCTATTATTTTCTTTTGTCTATTTGTTTGGATGGGTTACATTTGATCAAACAGGCCATCAACACTGCAATCAACCGTTAATCAATTTATGGAGTCATTATTCACTACACAAGCAGTCATTAGTATGTTTACCCTGACACTTTTGGAAATAGTGTTAGGCATTGATAACATTATTTTTGTTTCCATCATATCCAACAAGTTGCCTCAGGCAAATCAAGCAAAGGCAAGAAATATAGGGTTAATCCTGGCAGTGGTTATTCGCATCCTGCTATTATTTGGCCTTTCCTGGATTATTGCGTTACAAGATCCCTGGTTTTCCCTTTTTGGAAGGGAGTTTACTGGTAAGGATCTGATTTTGCTGGTAGGAGGATTCTTCCTGATAGGAAAAAGTGTTTCAGAGATTCATGGTAAGCTGGAGGGAGAAGAAGAGGAACAAGCAACAACAACAAAAGCAAATGAATCTAATGCATTAGGTTGGGTAATCTTACAAATTACAGTTATTAATCTGGTGTTTTCATTTGACTCTATCCTGACTGCTATTGGGTTGGTAAAAGAAGTTCCTATTATGATTATTGCCGTGATTTTGTCATCTATTATTATGGCAATATTTGCGAAAGCAGTTAATGATTTTATCAACCGTCACCCAACATTCAAAATCCTGGCATTGTCCTTTCTGATTATGATTGGATTCCTGCTGGCAATGGAAGCATTCGGATTCCATATAGATAAAGGATATGTGTATTTTGCTATGGCATTTGCTGTATTAATTGAGATTATTAATATGCAGATCCGTAAGCGGACAAAGCCTGTCAAACTGCGTAATCAGGAATTGAAAGATTATTGATCCTCACTATTCGTATATATATCCAAAGCCATCAGCGAAAGTTGATGGCTTTTTTTACATCCCAAAATCCTGATTTTACTCCCTTATTTACCATAGTTCATCGGAAAGCAATGGCACAAGGAGTGAAGTGTTATTTTCTTTGTTACGCACTCAAAACAAACCGTAACTATGAAAACATTTTTTACTCTTTGCTTTTTGTTGATGCCCACTAGTTGGATATGGGCTCAGACTAGTATTTCAGGTAAAGTTACAGATGCTAAAAAGGAGGCGTTGGCGGGAGCTAGCGTCTATCTGAAGGGAACATACGATGGTGCCACTACTGATGGGGAGGGAAACTTCAAACTAACTACTGATGAGAAGGATACAGCCACACTGGTAGTAAGTTTCATAGGATATGAAAACTCTGAGCAGAAGCTCCAGTTAGGTAAGCCAATTACCTTAACTATCGTTTTAGCTGAATCAAAAAATGCTACCTTAAATGAGGTTGTAATTACAGCAGGGGTTTTCGAGGCAAGCGATGAAAAACGAACTACTATTCTGAAACCTCTTGATATTGTTACTACAGCTGGTGCGGGTGCAGACATATTTCGGGCTTTGCAATCTCTGCCAGGAACCTCACAGGTGGGTGAACAGGAAGGCTTGTTTGTAAGAGGAGGATCTGGCACTGAGACAAAAGCTGTCATTGATGGTTTAATTGTACAGAATCCATTCTTTAGTAGTGTCCCAAATGTAGCCCAACGAGGTCGCTTCTCTCCCTTTCAGTTTAAAGGTACTGCTTTTAGTACAGGAGGCTATTCCGCACAATATGGACAGGCTTTATCCTCTGTACTGGTTTTAAACAGTAATGATCTCCCTGAAAAATCACAGATAAATGGTGGAATCAATTTTGCCAGCGTATATGGAGGATATACACAACGCTGGGAGAAAACGTCATTGGATTTTAATGGTAGCTATTTCAACGTTGGACCTATCCTATTTAATCTTAACTCGCAAAATATAGAGTGGCACAAAGCACCACAGGGGTATAGTTTTGCCTCCAATTTTAGAAAGCAGACTTCTGCTACAGGAATGTTAAAAGTATATGCAAACCTGGCAGGTAATACATTAGGTTTGACAGCGCCCGATGAAACTACTGATTCAGGAAAATCCACTTTTGGACTAAAGAATCAGAATTTTTACTCAAATGTATCTTATACTGAGGCTTTTGACAAGGGTAAGCTCTATATCGGATTTTCACAAAGTTTTAATAAGGATGATCTTAAACTTGATACAGCTGATGCTAGTCGTGGTGATAGTCGTACACAGGGACGCATTATGTTTACCCGCGATTTTACAAATGACGTAGCAGTCAGCGTAGGAACAGAGTTACATACCTATGAATACAAGAATCAGTTTGACGAGTACAAAACTTCCTTTCGGGATGTATACTGGGCTAACTTTCTGGAGACAGATGTACACATTACCCATAAGTTGGTAGGAAGAGCAGGTATCCGGAATGAGTATTCACAGGTTATTCATCGATGGAATGTTGCACCCAGATTATCATTGGCCTATAAGACCAGTGATTACAGCCAGATATCTTTAGCCTATGGACAGTTTTATCAAAATCCTAATCAACTCTACCTGTATATTAATAAGAAGCTGGACTTTGAAAAAGCAGAGCATTTCATTCTGAACTATCAGCGAATACGAAATGACCGCACTTTTCGGGTCGAAGCCTATTACAAGAACTATTCTCAACTGGTCAGGGAGTTTATGGATGAGCCATTTGATGCTAACGCCTATCGGTTTCCATACGGGAGAACAGATAACTCGGGTGGTGGCTATGCTCAGGGGCTTGATGTGTTCTTCAGAGATCGAAAAACCTTTAAAAACTCAGAATACTGGATCTCTTATTCCTATCTGGATACAAAGCGATTGTTTGCTAACTATCTGGCAAAGGTTATGCCTTCTTTCGCTTCTACACACAATTTCAGTGTCTTATATAAAAGATATTTTTCAAAAATCAATCTGCAGGCCAATGCTTCCTACACCTATAGCAGTGGACGGCCTTACTATAATCCAAATGAGCAGGAATTTATGTCAGCCCATACTCCTGCTTATCACAACCTGAGTATGAGTTTCAACTATCTGACTAGTATTGGTGGAAACTTCACAGTGATTTATGCAGAGGTAAGTAATGTGCTGGGTACTCAAAATATTTTTGGATATCGCTATAGTTCAGATGGCAAGAATAGAATACCTACAAGTCCACCCACTTATCGCTCAGTATTTCTGGGAGTGAATATAACTATTGATAAGCTGAAAAAATCTAAGTCCTAGCCTATACTACAGACAACTATGAAAGCAGCTATTGAACGAAAAATTATCCGCTGGTTCCATATTCTGGCAAGCATTCCCATTCTGGGTTATGTCTATGGACCAGTGGCCAACATACCAGAAGCAGCCAGAATGGTAAAGTGGGTTATTCTACCATTGGTTATCCTTTCCGGGTTCTGGTTATGGCTGGGACATCTGGCAAGGAAACATTTCAAAGGAACTACCCGAACTTACCGGGTTTCAACAGAAAAAAGAAAAACAATCTGATAAACAACTTACACAATTATTCACTTAATCTTATAGGTACAATTATGAAAAAGACCCTTGTAACCCTTTTTATTCTGATGGCAGGGATAGTAAGCACTTTTGCTGCCGATGAAAAATTTGTCAAAGCTGTTGAAGCTGCTCTCACTCAAATGAAAACAGCAAAATCAGTAGAAGACTTTCAGGCTGTAGCCAACAAGTTTGAAATGATTGGTAAAAATTCGGCAGGAGAATGGATGCCTAATTACTATGCTGCCTATTGTTATGCAAATATGTCTTTTATGGAAAATGATAGCCAGAAAAAAGACCAGTATGTAACCAAAGCAGAGAGTTTGTTATCAGAACTGAAAACAGACAATGATGAAACGTATGTCATGAAGGCGTATGTAGCAATGGCAAATCTATCTGTAGATGGACAAAACCGCTGGCAAACACAAGGAAAGATTTTTGAAGAAAATCTGCAAAAAGCAGAAAAAGCAAATTCGGAGAATCCTCGCATTTATTATCTGAAAGGCACAAACTTATTTTATACCCCCGAACCATTTGGTGGAGGTGCTAAAAATGCCTGCCCACTTTTTCAGAAGGCAAAAACAAAATATGAAAGTTTTAAACCGGCTTCTAACATTGCACCTGTGTGGGGAAAAGAATATAACGAAGAAATGCTGAAAAAATGCCAATAGAGTTTTGTTAGTATCTATCTAAAAACTTTTTCGAATGGACGTTTTAGTTTTTAAAACAAATGTAAAATCGAAAAATGCTCTAAGAAATATTCAGTTGCAATTGAGCCAGATCCCTGATATTCTGAAATGGAACCTGGATCTGGCTGATTGCGATAAAGTATTACGCATTGAAACCATTAGTTTATCTGCACAGAAAATTATTGATATTTTACATACATTAGGGTTTCAATGCGAAGAGCTATAACTGTATAAAAGATCTGTCAATCAGATTGCCAAAATAGTATATCATCTATGAAAACACTGGAAGTCTCTGTTGGACAAAAAGAAAAAATTGTATGGGATACCAATCAGGATGCTGCTATTTCCATCGGTGGTGGAAGTAGTGTTTTCGCTATAATTAAATGTCCGGAGAATATCATAGAACTGAGTATAGTAGGGGGGAGTACCATAGAAATTTATGGTGAATGTAAACACCTGATTGTGAAAAAAGCAACAGCCGGAAGCCATTTGAACCTGAATAGCTTTTTTTGTGAAGAGGCAACTATCGAACTAGCTGATTGGGGAGCATGCCTGGAATTATCTGTAAGTCGAATCATTCATTCTGTATGTCTCAAGAGAGCAAGTATTCTGGTCTTTTCCGGTTCTCCACAAGTGTCAAATATCAACCTGTATGGAGGGTCTGTTATTGAACAGAGAGATAGTGATTAAATCAATAAAATTATCAGAGGGCTTATAAACAATAGAATTAATCAATAGGTAGATATGATAGCAGCAAAGTGGTTATCAAAGGTAAAGGAGGTTATAGTGCAGTTTTTACTGATTCTTGCACTGGATCTGGCGTTTGGAGCTGTCACCTATTTCAGTATCAAGAGTTTTTCAACATTGATGGATGATCCTTCCATGGAGATAGATCTAAAACACAGCTTTGCCTGGTTGATAACCAACAACAGTGTAGAATCTATCATAATTTGTCTTACGCTTCAAGCATTCTCTCTTGTTGAAAGAAAAATTCGGTTTATATGGCTAAGACCCATACTGTTAGCTGTATGCATATTTGCTGTAGTGCATATAATACAGATAGCAATCTATCGGCCATACACATTTTTTCATTCTCTATTTCATTTCACCCCACTGAGTCTGATATTTGGAAGTAATATAATATTAGCTGGTCTATCAGTATATGCTTACGGAAATTATGAAAAAAGAAGAAGCCGCAAACTTAATGATCAACAATATCAGTTACTGGAACTGAAAGAACTAAAAACCAAAGCAGAACTTGAAGCATTACAAGCCAAGATAAATCCTCATTTTTTATATAACTCTTTAAATGCTATTGCTAGTCTAATCCATGAAGACCCTGACAAGGCAGAACAGATGGTTTTGTTACTGGCAAAATTCTTTCGCTATAGTACTAATGCAAAAAGCCAATATTTGACTCGATTAAGTGAGGAAATTGAGATGGTTAAGACCTATCTGGAAGTGGAGAAAGTGCGCTTTGATGATCGGTTAGAATATTTTATATGGTTTGAGAAAGAAGAGTTGAAAAACTGTATGGTTCCTCAGTTTTTACTACAGCCATTGGTAGAAAATGCAATCAAACATGGAATTTCTAAATCAATGGAAAAAGGAATATTAGGTATAAAAGTCCTGGATAAACAAGATAAACTTGTTATTGTGATTTTCGATAATGGAGTTCCATTTCCAGAGCAGTTAATCACAGGTTATGGGTTACGTAGCACACAGGATAAACTTAGACTGCTAATGGGAGAAGATGCCCGAATGGAGATTATAAATGGACGAAGTATATCTTCGCAGGGAGATGACTTTGTCAATCAACCTCATAAAGCCATCAAGATTACAGTGAAAAAGCAATTTAGTCCCTCTTATGAAAAAGAGACAGAATCAGAGATTGTATTAACGAAAAGCAGATAAAAGTCTTGTCGAATCGGTGATAAACAATAGGATACATGACTACTATACTTATAGATGATGAAAAGCTGGCAATCAGTCGTTTGAAACGGTTACTAGCCGAGCATCAAAGTTTTATTGACATTGTTGGAGAAGCATATAATGGAATTGATGGATTAAAAATAGTAGAAGCATTACAACCAGATCTGATATTTCTGGATATTGAAATGCCTGGTATGAATGGTTTTGAAATGCTGGCTCAACTAACCTATTCTCCTATGGTTGTATTTGCTACAGCCTTTGATGAGTATGCTATCCGGGCATTTGAAGAAAATTCTATTGATTATCTGTTAAAACCAATTGAGAAGGAACGTTTGGAAATGACTATTCAGAAGTTACGTAAGACTTCATCTTCATTTGATAATCAACAGTTCTTAAAGTTGATTGAACAGATGCGTCCCAAGAAAGAAATGGTATCCATTTCTGTTAAAACGGGAGACCGTATTTTATTGCTGCGTTTGGAAGATATCAGCTATTTTGAAGCTGAGGATAAGTATACCTTTCTGATTACAACAGAGGGAAAAAAATACCTTACAGACTATACATTGACTAATCTGGAAGAAAAGCTACCCGATTCTTTTTTGCGTGTCAGCCGTTCCTTCATTGTAAATTCCCGTTTGATCAAGGAAGTACAAAAACACTTTAGTGGAAAGTTTATTCTTTTTCTGGATGATCGTAATCAGTCCAAAATAGAGTCTGGAATTAAATATGCTGAATCAGTAAAAAGCCTGATTAATAACTGAATCTATTCAGCTTATCAATCAGGCTTCTCTTTTATACTATGGAAAAGTCAGACTACTTTTTCCGGAATCGTATATTAGTCCGGCTTTCTTCCCCATGAATGAGGCGGATAATGTTTTTCTGATGAGTCAGCACAACTATAGCAAACATAGCAAATCCAAAAATTATCAGAATCGGGTCATCTGGGCTAAATCGAGGCATGAACATTAGCAAAGGAAAGGCCAAAGCTGCTATCATTGAACCAAGAGATACATATTTTGAAAGAAGTACTACTAGGAAGAATATAGCAATACATAATAATGCAGCTTCTACATGGATTGCAAGCACCATTCCCAATAAGGTTGCTACTCCTTTACCACCACGGAAATTGGCATAAATTGGAAATATATGACCAACAACAGCCAAAATACCAATAAAGAGTTGATAGGTAATCAGATTAGGCTCTGTAAAGGCATGCAGGTGTAAAAGAATGGCAGCTATAGAGGTAGCAGTCCAGCCTTTAAAAACATCTACTGCCATCACAATAGATCCGGCTTTCTTTCCCAGTACTCTGAATGTATTGGTTGCTCCAGAGTTACCACTACCATAGTTACGTATGTCAATGCCATGAAAAGCCTGTCCATACCAAAGAGCTGTCGGTAAGGAACCAATCAGATAGGATGCGATAAAGCCAGCTATAATTAAGGTTATCTCCATTATATATTTCTCTCTGAAAAATGTGTAATTTGTATTTTATTCAGAATGATCTTCCAATTTTCTTCAAATATATGGAAGATCATTCTGAATTTCAAAATAGCCCTATAGGCCTCACTTCATTATTGATGTAAGAAAATAAAAGCAAACTCAGTGATATTCAGTGCATAATGAGTTTGCATAAGGCTACTAAAATATACATTTTTCCATTAATCTGCTAACTTTTGCCCGAAAAAACCAGAATGCCTTCCAGAATACTATTTAACGGACTCAAACACCATGCCCAGATTATCCGTGATTTCATCCATACCTATGATGCAAAAAGTATGTACTTACTGGAACAGCAAATATGTAGTATAGGGAATTCACAAATGGATTTGTATACTGGAAATCTATCAGAAACAACTATAAAGGAGGAAGTAATTACACAGCTTACAAGAGCCAATCTTTTATCTGAAGTAGATTTTAAAGAATTTTTGCATCCGGAGCAATTCCGTTCTGTTTTCCTGAGTGATGGGTCTTCATGGATCTTACGATTTGGGGAAAGAACTGGGCAGTATATCCATATCCATCCCGCTCGCTATTCTATGCACACAATAAGAGTTAAAGCAACAACACTAAAAACAGCCATAGGTGTTTTAATATGGCAGAAAGGGACTATCTCTGAACTAGACATAAAACAGCTTAACTACCTTCGTAAAGATATCTTAAAACTATCTCCCATTCGAAGCCTTGAAGATGTAAATTCTGTGTGGAAAGTGGTTAACATGTTGATTGATAGGGGATAGTGTTGTAATTTTTAGATTGAAAAAGCATGTTGCCTGATAAAGTTAGCTGAAGAAATAATCAGTGCATAGATAGATCTTCCAATTTTACTATGATAAGTAAAGGCTGGTGACCTAGAGTTTAAAAGATTTCCGTATTTTGGTGAACCTGAGAAATCCATTCCTACCTAACCAACATATAGAAATATGAACAGAACTACTGTAAACCAGATAACCTCTATCCCTTCTAAGATATACTGTTGTTTATGGCTTATAGGGGTAATTCCTTTGAACCTCTATGCACAAAAATCATATCAGCCTCCATACTTTGAAGATACCAATCGGCTAACCAAGATTAAAAAAGCCATTCCTGCTATTGAAGAGCTTTACAAGAGGTATGCTGAAAAAAATAATTTTCCCGGTTTTGTATTTGGTGTGGTAGTTGATGGAAATCTGGTCTATGCAGGCAATACAGGTTATACCAATCTGGAGAAAAGAACTGCTGTAAATACTAAATCTGTTTTTCGGATTGCTTCAATGACTAAAAGCTTTACAGCAATGGCGATCCTCAAACTTCGAGATGAAGGTAAACTTAATCTGGATGACCCGGTTTCAAAGTATATCTCTCAGTTTAAGAAAGTACAAACCTTAACCAACGATTCTCCACCTATTACCATTCGTCATTTGCTTACTCATTCTGCTGGTTTTCCAGAAGATAATCCATGGGGAGATCGACAACTGGCAGATACAGATGCTGAACTACTTCAATTGATTGAAGGTGGTATAACTTTCTCTAATGCACCTGGACTTCAATATGAATACAGTAATCTGGGATTTGCCTTGCTGGGTAATATTGTGACAAAAGTTTCCGGTAAACCATATCAACAATATATTATGGAAACTATCTGTAAGCCTCTTGGTATGACAGGTACCTATTGGGAATATACTAAAGTTCCAACAGATCAACTGGCGCATGGCTATCGACGTCTCAATGACCAGTGGCAAGAGGAAACACTACTGCACGATGGTTCCTATGGAGCTATGGGAGGAATGTTAACCTCTATCGAGGACTTTAGCCGATACATGGCCTTGCATCTGCAAGCTTGGCCTCCCAGAGATGAGGCAGACAATGGAATTATCAAAAGAGCCTCACTTAGAGAAATGCATCAACTGGGACGTATCAATATATTAAATGCACAGTATAAGTATCCAGGTGGTCGTTTGTGTCCAACAGTAAGTGGCTATAATTTTGGATTACGTTGGGCAAAAGACTGTGATAACCGTATGTCTGTAGGTCATAGTGGGGGATTGCCAGGCTTTGGCAGCAATTGGTCTATTCTGCCGGATTATGGCTATGGCATTGGTGTTGTGTGTTTTAGTAATCTGACCTATGCGCCTACTGGTGTTATTAACATACAGGTGCTGGATTCTCTGATTACATTGGCTGAACTTAAACCACGTAAATTACCTGTATCTTCTATTCTTAAGAAGCGAAAAAATGAAATCATTGAATTATTGCCTGACTGGAAGAATGCTTTGAGTAGTGGGATCTTTGCAGGAAATTTCTTTCCCGATAATCCTTTGGAGATTCTGAAAACGCAAAGTGCAGAGGTGTTCGCTAATACAGGTAAAATTATTAAGGTAAGAGAGATAATTCCTGAAAACCAACTACGAGGTGTTTTTATAATGGAAGGAGAGAAAGCTGATATTCAGGTAAGCTTTACCTTAACCCCGGAAAAGAATCCATTAATTCAGGAGTTTCATATAAATTCAGTGAAAAAATAGAAAGTAAGAAATTGCCTCGTTAATTATTTCTTGTAAAGATTTGCATAATAAAAGATGACAAAAAGATAATTTACAGATAATGTTGTATTAATTTTGAAAAAGGACATAAAATTTTGGCCTTGTGTCATTGTCTATTGTAGTTTGAATTATCTGTAAATATTATAACTGATTTTATGAGTTCTCCTAAAGATTTTACTTATGTAACGGGTACAGAACCTCATCGTATTCGTACACGTCAAATTTTAAAGTCGCATCCGGAAGTAAAAAAGCTAATCTCGAAGAATCCAGTAACAATGGTATGGATACTGGTATGTGTGGGAATTCAACTGGTAATGGCTTATCTGCTTAAAGACCAGCCCTGGTATATCATACTTGCTGCAGCTTGGTTGATTGGAGCATTTCCGGTACATACCTTATTTGTTTGTATCCATGAAGCGGCACATAATCTTATATTCAAAAAGCCTGGGGCTAATGTGGCAGCGGGTATTATTGCCAACTTTCCATCATTGATTCCAACAGCTATTTCATTTAAAAATTACCATCTGAAGCACCATGCTTTCCAGGGAGTACATGAACTGGATGCGGATCTGCCAGATTATTGGGAAGCACGTCTGATTAATAATTATTTCATTGGAAAAATGATATGGTTGTTATTCTTCCCGGTTTTCCAGGCTATTCGTACACTTCGTTGTATTGAACTGGCAGCAGTAGACAAGTATGTAGCTATGAACATTATTTTCCAGATTCTGTTTGATGTTTTGATTGTATACTTCTGGGGGTGGCCTGCATTGGGATATCTGGGAGCTAGTTTTCTATTCTCAGTAGGATTGCATCCACTAGGTGCACGCTGGATTCAGGAACACTATCTGGTATTAGATAAGAATCAGGAGACTTATAGCTACTATGGTGTTTTAAATACAGTGAATATGAATGTAGGCTATCACAACGAACACCACGATATGCCTTCTATTCCTTGGAATAACTTGCCTAAATTGAAATCTATCGCCCCCGAGTTTTATGATAATTTAAAGTATCATACTTCTTTTACTAAATTGTTTTTTACATTTCTTTTTAGTCAGGAGGTTAGTTTATTTTCCCGAATCGTGCGTAAAGAAAGAGGTAAGGTTAAATTGAACGATAATTCTACACCAGACCTACAGGTAATATCAGCGGAGGAGCAACTACAAAAGTATTAAAACAGGTGATTTAAGGGTAATACTGTAAAGCTGTAAAAGAGGGTAATTGTGAAAACAGTTACCCTCTTCTTTTTTTTGATGGATTTACAAACAGATATTTGATGCGAATGATCTTTTTGGATAATGATATTTGTCATTATCTCTTCAGAAGGCAGACTCTACTTTTATGGCGTATTATTATCCGGATCTTTTCATCTACCTATTCATGGAAATTTTAATTTTCTTTATTGCCCACTGGTACCTATCTCTATTCTTTCAGACTTTCTTTTTACATCGGTATGCCGCCCATCAGATGTTTACCATGAACAAGTTCTGGGAGCGAACGTTTTATGTTCTTACCTGGATCTCGCAGGGATCTTCTTTTTTGAGCCCTTATACCTATGGTGTAATGCATCGTCTTCATCATGCCTATGCAGATACGGAAAAAGATCCTCATTCACCTCAGTATTCCGATAATTTGTTTGATATGATGTGGAAGACAAAAAATATTTACAATGATATCCTTACAGGAAAAGCCAATATAGATCCTAAGTTCACTAAAAATGTTCCTAATTGGAAGTTTCTGGAATGGCTGGGAGATCGTTGGATTAGCCGCATTGCTTGGGGAACCCTTTATACGTTGTTTTATATACATTTTGCCACACACTGGTGGATGTTTCTTTTGTTACCAATCCATTACCTGATGGGACCTGTACATGGTGCAATTATTAACTGGTTTGCTCACAAGTTTGGCTACGTGAATTTTAAAGTAAATGATACCGCTAAGAATTTGTTACCTCTTGACTTTCTGATGTTTGGTGAAAGTTATCATAACAACCACCACAAATTTGGAGGGCGTGCTAACTTTGGTATTAAATGGCATGAGTTTGATCCCGCTTATCCATTTATACTTTTATTCAATGCATTGCATATTATAAAACTGAAGCCCAATAATGACCTCAATTATATGTAGCAGCATTGTTATAAAAAGAGAACGGCCACAAATCTGTGGCCGTTCTCTTTTTATAATGTGTTTTATACTTAATCTTCCATATAAATCCCCATAGGGCTTTCCGGAATCACAAATTGAATTTCTCTTGGATGAATTTCTTTTTCCTCACCTGTAGAGGCTATAATGCCAAAATCAGACGCAATCAATCCCTGCAAACCATAATAGAGTATGCCACTAGTATATTTTAGATTCATGGTAATCGGCAATTGATAGGATTTACCCGCAATCTCAATCTGACCTGTCAATAGAAGCGTTCGCGGATTCACAAAACCTTCAAAACCACGGGTTTCAGATGGTAGATAAGCAAACATACGCACTTCCTCTGATTGGTCAGGGTGAAAAATAAAGTTAAAGAGTGAAACCAGAAGTGAGCTATTAGGTTTGGGAGATATATTAGCAACCATCAGAACAAATTCAAACCGTTTAAGCCGGTTATTATATCTACCTTTAATCTCAGGAGCTGTAAACAAGTAGTTCTTCTTCCCATCAGATATGCTAATGAGCATAGGGTTACTTCCTGTAAACTGCATACTCTGCGCCTTTACTTCTGGCAATAGCCCAAGCAGTATGAAAAAAAAGAGATAAAAGTAGTGTTGTTTCATATGTGTAAGGAGCTAGATGTAACCTTATGTAAAATACGAAATCTATGAATAGATGCAAGGCGTTAAGTCCATAATTTTGATAAAACTTTCTGATTACTAGAGAGTTTATAGAAAACTGTAGCTAAACAACAATACAGGGCTGTCGCAATGAAACTTTATAAAATAATATGCCTGAAAGCAAATGCCACATACAGAATAAAGGAGAAAAATGAGGCGGGGATAAATAAGGTCAATTGGCTCCACTACAATAGTTTTTGTTGAATTATCTGCATAAATGTAACACGGTACTTCTCGCTTATTGGCAATCTGGTTTCATGAATATAAATATGATTGTCTTCAATCTTGTGAATGGTGTGAATATTTACAATATAAGAGTTGTGGATGCGATGAAAATATTCAGGAAGGATATCTTCCAATTCCTTCATACGTTTATAAACAATATGTTTTTCCTGCTCTATGTAAAAAATAACGTAGTCTTTTAATCCTTCAATGAACAAAACTTGTCTCAGGTCTATTTTTACAACAGACTTTCCCGTTTTTACAAACACACTTTCTGTGTCTGCTTCCGTTTCACTAGGAGATGTAACTGGAGAAGAGTCTTTTGAAAGAGCAATTATCTTGGTAATTGCTTTCATGAAACGTTCGAATGTAATGGGTTTGAGTAGGTAATCAATTGCATTCTTTTCATAGCTCTCAATAGCATATTGGGTATAAGCTGTTGTGAAGATAACTTTCTGCTGTTTGTCAAGTAAATCGGCAAAAGCCATACCTGTAATATGAGGCATATTGATATCCAAAAAAATGAGATCTACTTTATGAAGATGCATAAAGTCCAAAGCCTCCATCGCATTGTAACAGGTCTTTTCTAAAGTCAGAAAAGGAATCTGCTCAATGTAATCACACAATAACTGAACAGCGAGGGGTTCATCATCCACTACCAGGCATTTAATTTTCATCTTTTTTGTTTTGAAGGTATGTGAGAAGATAAAGTGAGTTGTTTCTATGAAGCATCCTGCAATGGTATCTGAAGAATAGCTGTAAACTGACCTATATCAGATTGGATAGTTAATATGTGATTGCCATTATAAATCATTTCCAGTCGTTTTTTGAGATTTTTCAGCCCTAATCCTTTTGTGTTGGACGATTGAGGCCAGAGGCTATTGGTAACTTCAAACCGAACATAGCTAGTCTCAGTATGCAGTTTCATTTTTGCCCAGCTCTTCGATTGTGTTTTGTCAATACCATGTTTGAAGACGTTTTCCACTAATGGCATTAATAACATAGGAGAGACCAGCACTTCTTCTTTTAAGCCATCCAGACATAATTCTATTTGTACAGGATAGGGTATCCGGATTTTTTCTAACTCAATATAATCCTTAATAAACTCAACCTCTATAGAAAGAGGAACCTTTTCCTTAGGAGCTTCTTCCAGAAAATAGCGCATCATATCAGATAGCTTGGCAATCATTACAGTCGTCTTCTCTGACTTGCTGTGAGCCAGATAATAAATATTATTCAGGGTATTAAATAGAAAGTGAGGTTGGACCTGCGATTTAAGCAAGTTCATTTCTGCCATTAACTGCTGTGTGCGAATTTTTTCCTGTGTTTGCAATAACCAGGTATAGTTCATTGCGATGCGTAATAGTATCCCAAATAGCGAAGCTAGAAGTTGAGTGACAAATACAAAGGCCCAATGGCTCAGATTAAATCCGTAAAACTGGTGATACGTCAGATTCAGATATAATACCCAATATTCGGTAAACATCCGCAATGTCACTAACAGTATAAGTATAAGGAGAGACACAATGATATATCTGGTATAAACCCCTTTCCGAAAGTAGACAGTCAGAAGCCAGTTGCTTTGTGTGTAAACAGCCAGAATATAAAAGAAAGTATAAATGGACGCTCGCGCAAGGCCATACATCCAATCTTCCCACTTCTGAATGCTATAAAGCATAAGAAATAAGTATAAAATGATCCAGGCTGCGACTTGCAACAGCTTTATATTTATAGAAAGAGGTCTCATCTTGGGTGTTTTCAATGTGTCAAGTTCGTGAAATTTTGCTCTCTTCCACCTTTTTTTCGGCCACAGCCCCCTTTTTTTCGACATTCTCCCATTTGTATATCTTTTAGTCTGATGATCTAAAATAGGATCTCACTTGTCTAAAAAAGTGGTAAAAGAAAAAGATGGCTTATAAAATTGCATAACCATTTGATAAACTTATGAAACCTCACCACATTTTTCTTTGTATAGTAGTATGTTTTTGGATAGATGTTTCTATCTGCCAGACACGTGTTGTAGCACCTGACACAATCTCTACCAATGATGTTTTTGGACTGGCTCTTAATGCAGATCAGACAGAAGCCTTTTGGGTTAAATCATGGGGCGGACGAGACAGTCTCATGATTCTTACCTCCCATAAAGTTAATAATCACTGGAGTACTCCTCAACCTGCTCCGTTTTCGGTCACTACACGTAAATTTAAAGATATTGATCCTTTCTTTGCACCAGATGGCAAAACGCTCCTTTTTAATTCAAACCGATTTAATGATCCTAAAAACTTTGATATATGGATGGCTAAAAAAGAGAAGGACAGCTGGGGTGAACCATCCTCATTAGGAAAGGTTATCAATTCCGATTCTTCTGATTTTTATGCAACAATGGCATCCAGTGGAAATATATACTTTACTTCCAACCGGGCTGGAGGATATGGAAAAACAGATATCTATGTAGCTACACAGGATAAGGGTAAATATAACAAACCTGTTAATCTAGGTAACATTGTGAATACTGCTGGATTTGAGTCTAATCCATATATATCACCCAAGGAAGATTTTCTGATTTTTTTGGCAACGGATCGAAAAGATGGATATGGCGATTCTGATTTATACATCACCTTTAAAAAAGAAACAGGCTGGACAACACCCCAAAATCTGGGTAATGTTATAAATACTACACACGGAGAGTTTTGTCCTTCTATGTCATCTGATGGCAACTATTTCTATTTCTCTCGTGTAAAGAGAGGAAAAAAATTGGAGGAGAATATTTATCAGGTTGAACTGAAAGAGTTACAACTGGAGACGTTAAGAAAACAAGCACATTAATGCTAAGAACCAATGAAAACAGGCTGAAAATGGTATTGCTTTGTAGGCTATCTGTTATAATAACTTCTGTTGAACTATCTGCATAAATGCTGTGCGGTATTTCTCACTTATAGGTATCCGAACCTCCTGAATGTAAATATGGTTATCTTCAATCTTATGTATTGCATGAATATTAATGATATAGGAATGATGAACACGTTGAAAATAATCAGGAAGGCTGTCTTCCAGTTCTTTCATACGTTTATAGACGAGTATTTTGCTGTCCTGAGTATAGAGAGAAACATATTCCTTCCAGCCTTCAAAATACGAAATACTATCATATTCAAGCCGGAGAAATTGTTTGCCAGACTTTACAAAGAAGTAATTGGTGTCAGAATTAACTTGAGGAGTACCTGTTGACAGATAACCGGAATGCAACTTGGCTATAGCTTGCGAGAAACGTTTGAATGTAATGGGTTTGAGCAGGTAATCAATTGCATTCTTTTCATAGCTCTCAATAGCATATTGGGTATAAGCTGTTGTGAAGATGATTTTTTGTCCTTTAGATAAAAATTCTGTTAACTCCATTCCTGAGATACCAGGCATATTGATATCCAGAAAGATTAAATCGACCTGATGTGTTTGAAGGTATTCCAGGACTTCCGCAGCATCATAACATTGATGTGAAAGTGTAAGAAATGGTATCTGACGAATGTATTCTTGCAGTAGGTTTACTGCGTTGGGCTCGTCATCAACAATCAGGCAGGTAATATTCATGGTTTAGGAATACTAAGTGAAGCAATAAAATAGTCGTCAGATACTTTGGCAGAAAGTGTAAAGCGGTTAGGGAAAATCAGTTCCAGTCGATCCTTGAGATTGCGCAAGCCAAACCCGCCTTCTGATGATAAAGTGGTTTCCTTTAACAACGTGTTTCTTACTGTAAAATGGAGTGTTTGTTCTTTTTCGATCAATTCGATCACCACTTCATTTGTATCATTTTTTTTATTGATACCATGCTTAAATACATTTTCGACAAAGGGCATCAAAAGCATAGGAGGAAGGAGATAATCAGTAGATACACTACTATTGATAGTTATTTGTATTGGGTAGCGCATCCGAATCTTTTCCAACTCAATGTAGTGATGAATAAACTGCATCTCTCTGGAGATAGGAACTAAGTCTTGCGGGCAATCATCTATAAAATACCGCATCACCTCCGATAGCTTTTCGATAAGATAGGCAGTTTTAGGAGATTCCTTGTAGGCTTCATAATAGATATTATTGAGCGTATTAAATAGAAAGTGAGGTTGTATCTGTGATTTGAGGAGGTTAAGTTCTGTCTGGTATTGCTTTGCTTTAAGCTCTTCCTGGACTTTTCGAAGAGCAAAATAATTAAGAGCTATCTTAAAAATTATGCTGATACAGAGTGTTAGAAATGTGGAAAATGCCGCATAAGCTATATGTGCAAAAGTATATTGAAAGAAGCTTTCCTTCCGGATCTTGAAATATAGTTCATGGTATAGAAATACACGCAGGCTAACCACTGCTACAAAGAATATAAACAAGACAAGTGCATAGTATCCTGGCTTTCGTTTCTCATACAGCCAGGGAATCAGAAGATATGCATTACCATAAATGATTACTATGTAAAAAGAGATAGATACCAATGGATTAATAAGGGCAGTATGGATAGGGTCCTGAGGCAGAAGATAGAGTACACTGATACAATAAAACAATAGCCAGGCTATAAGCTGGATACAGTGTAGAGGAAATGAGGTAATACTACGTGGCATGAACAATAATTTCAGATGGGTAAAAATAACCAGAATACTATCTATATCCAGTATGTTTTTAACCATTGGAAGTATTTATTCAACAGTTTGGCCTTTATTAGACAACCTCTAACGCATATGTCTTCTCTAGAGAGCAGATATTTATGGGAAACGGTTGAATCAATACTGGTAATGGTTGAATAAAATTGTCAGGGAGTATGAGACCAGGCATATTGCCTGTGTTTCACTCTTACTAACCATTTATATCTATGCTACGCTTTTTTGCTACTACACTATGTATAGTATTATCCCATATGTATTCTGTTTGGGCTCAGACAGATACTATTGATGTGAAAAACAAAAAATTACTTATCCGCCAGCTTAAACCAACTAAAAGGCAATACATGGTTTATCTTAAAATTCCTCAAAAGAACAATCTGATTACCAATGTATCATTATGGACAAGAGAAGTCTCATTCCAGAAAGATATGGTAGTGATTAGTCAGCAATGGTCAGGGCAGGATACATTGACAAACCGAAAACTTTGGTCTTTGTGTAAGAAAGATAACTTTGAGCCTGTATATCATTACACCTACATGCCAAAGATGGGTGTAGCCGCATTTAATTTTGGAGCGAAACAAATTACAGGAGCAGATAGTGTTGACAATAATACAAAAAAAGATTTTCAGGTTGCATTAAAGCATCCTACCTTTAACTGGGAACTGGATCTGGAAACCTTTGAAATGTTACCTCTGGGAATAGGCAAAACTTTCATCATTGATTTTTATCACCCAGGTGGGTCTCAAACACCTGCTTATTATACATATAAAGTAACAGGCAGTGAAAAATTAGAAGTGAGTACAGGAAAAGAAACAGATTGTTGGATGTTACGCATTGATTACAATGCAGATAGTTACGCTACTTTCTGGATCACAAAACAAAACCCGGAAGTGTTAAAGATGGAAGAGTTTTATAAGGGTATATATCGATATAAGGTAAAGCTGGCCACTAGTATATAAAATAAACATAGAGGGTATCTATAAGTGATGTCTATTTGAAAAGAAATAGCTGGATCTGAACATACAGCTCAGATCCAGATAAACTTTTCTACTCTTCAGTTCTCACAGTGGCTGTATTATTAATGATTCTTCCAAAGAAAAGAGCATTCATAAATAGTTTGTTGGTGCCAAACCAGAATGCACGAAAATTAGGATTGTCATCAAACAAAATAACCTTACCGTTTCCGGAAGAATTGACAAGTATGGAGCCTGCATTACTAAACTGCTTCAGATTTTGTTTAGAAATATAGCCACTCAGCAGTGGATTGGCCGTATACTGTCCTGGAGTGGCATAGGGGTTCTTCGCCTTTTCCATAAATACGGTATTGTCTTTGAACACAGGAATTGTTTCTTCTTTGTATCCAAATGCGAGTGGATGGCTACGGTCCAGACGTATTTGAAATATACTACCCACAATTTCCTGTGCCCGTGAGTACTCATCCAGAAAAACATAGGGTTTGTTACCTGTAGAGTCGCTAGGTATTTTCTTTAATTTTACATTAGCTAGTCCATTGGATACTGCCCAGGGAATAGCCTCAGACATAGCAACCAAAGTTCCGCCATTTTGTATCCACCGTTTAAGATTTGAGAGAGCATTTCCTGTTAATCCATTGTAATTCCCACCAGATAGTATAATAGTATTGTACTTCTCAAAATCTACTCGGTTACTATAACTCAGATCAACAATGGCAGGAGGCATATTATAGCGTTGATCAAGCAGATGCCATACCTCACCTGCATCTGTAGCAGTGACCCCTATACCCACCAACAACATAGCCTTTGGATCAGTGACAACTGCAAAGTTACTACTTCCAAAGTCAATACCCGTTGGCGTCAGGCCAGTTGAAATACCTGTTATATCCAAGCCATCTCTTTTCGCGAAAGCTTGCATATCTGCTAGGATAGCTTCCTGTGATTGACTTTGTAGGCCTAGAGGAATTAGGATCGTACCATAATCAAATGTCTGTGTTTTTCCTTCTATAACACTTGTAAAAGGTTTAGTTGCTACACGTATCTGATATCCTTTTTTTAGAAGTTCATTGACGGTACGGGGTGCATAATAATTATCCCAGGAAAATACATACCCATATACATTTTTATCACCGACTACTTTTCCTTCAGGAAAACTGATAGTTGTTAACTTTTCACCCACACTAGCTGTTTTTGCTTCCGCATAGGGCATATTGAAAGCAAGTGGTAGTGAGAATGCAGAAATATCATAGAATAAACTGTCTTCAAAAGTAGTTCGTTTTTCAAACATTGCCTTTACCAGACGGTATTGTGGCTGATTGGCTGGAATAAAATAAGAAGTTTCTGAGGTAAAGGTTTTACCCTCTGCACTTATATTATTTTTTAGGGGGTATACTTCTACTTTCTGTTGCAGCAAAATTCGCAGCATTTCATAATTTCTGGCTTTGTCATATTGATTCCCAAATATATATCCTGAAGCAGCTTTGCTTTCATTGACCACACCTCGATAAAAATCCCGTTGAAAGTTCAGCAGGTCAATACGTAGTGAACGTGCTGCTGCTAAAGTAGATTGCATAGTAGTGAACTGATTGCGGATAGTAAAAGGAAAAGATAATACACCATTTACAGTTTCCTGTGCATGACCACGTGAACTAGCCTGCTCAAAAAGAATACCTATACAGCCTTGTACATCCGGATAGGTAGATCCTTTACCATAATAAAAGTCGTCATAGTTTTCTTCTGTAAAATAGAGAGAACCCAATTTATCCAGTGCTTTTGCATGAAAAGTACCTATCTTTTGAGTTAACTCCTGATTAATCTTAGGTGTAAGAGGATGGACTCTGCTTTGAACCCCTGGCTGAAAGAAAAATGTACTGTTTGCTCCCATCTCATGGTGATCCGTCAAAATATTGGGTTTCCATTCCTGAAATTTTGTAGCACGTCCCTTACTTTCCGGATGTTGGACATATAACCAGTCCCGATTGAGATCAAACCAATAATGATTGAATCGACCTCCTGGCCAGGTTTCATTGAATTCTCGGCTACTAGGATCTGTCATTAGTGTTTTACTTTTATTTGTATTAGCCCAATGTGAAAACCGTTGAAGACCATCCGGATTAAATGCCGGATCGACTAGGATTACAGTTTCGTTTAGTAGAGAATCTATTGAAGGTCCTTGGGCCGCTGCCAGGTAATACGTAAGTAATAGCATAGCATTGGAACCACTAGGTTCATTTCCATGTACACTAGCTCCAATCCAAACTACTACGGGCATTTTACTTACATCCAATGAGCTTGACTGAGATGCATCGGAAAGCTTGAGATGATCTGATTTTATTTTATCCAGATTTGTTCTGTTAGAAGCCCCAGTTACAGTAAGTAAGATAGATGGACGTCCTTCATAGGAGCGGGCATAGATTTCCATTGTCATCCGATCCGAAATCCGGTCTACTTCACGTAAATAGCTTACTAATTGATCATGTGATACATGCCATTCACCTACTTGCCAACTGAAAAAGGATTCAGGTGTAGGAATTTCTGAATTATAAGAAACATGCTGAGGAAGGTAATAGGACAATGACAGCTTTTCCTGTGAATGTGCAACGAGAAATGTAAGAAAAGAAGATACAAGAAATAGAATTTTCTTCATGTTTGTGTTGATGGTTAGGTCTGAGAGAGAGTGAATATAGTAATTTATCCATAAAAGCGAGAGGCGCTTCTGAAGAAAAGCGCCTCTCATTTGGTAAATATTATTTTATAGCTATTTTAACAGTTTTGTAACACCCTCTAGTACATGAGTAGCCCATTGCTGATACATCTTTCCTGAAAAATGTAGCTGATCACTGGCAATCAGATTTTTGTCTGTGGCAGCTGTGCGGGATAAAGGCGTGATGTCAAAAAAGACAATACCTGCCTTCTTACACTCTTCCTGACAAACTGCATTGAATGAATCTATCTCCTTAGCTACTTGCTGTCTATCTCGACTTTCACCTGCAGGTGTTACTCCCCAATCAGGTATAGAAAGAACAAAAACGTGCTTTGGATTACCTTTGGCAAAACGAACAGATGTTTTTAATAACTCTTGTAACTCTTTACGATAGCGTTCAGTACTTTGCCCTCTATATTGATTATTTACGCCAATTAAAAGTGATACTAGATCATAAGTCTTTGTATTGCCACTCTTTGTAATAGCATTTGCCAGTTCTTCTGTTGTCCAGCCAGTTTGGGCTATGATATCCGGATTATTGACTGGTATTCCTTTTTGACGAAGCATCTCTGCCAGTTGTACACTCCATCGTTCATTCTCTGCAACACTCTCCCCAATAGTATAAGAATCACCTAATGAAAGAAACGATAATTCTGTAGAAGAAGAAGGTTGCTGCATAATAGAAGCTTGGAAGTTAAGTGGTTGCTGACAAGATAAGTAAACGGCAAGAATACATAATGCAATAAGTATATTGCAGATATTTCTATAACTTCTCATACTGAGATAAATTTAGTAACGTTCTCTAGCCATCTCTCGCGATACATCACGTGATTTAATGTCTTCTCGTTTGTCATATAGTTTCTTTCCTCTTGCCAGAGCAATCTCCATCTTAGCTAACCCTCTATCGTTTATGAATAAGCGCAGAGGAACGATTGTTAGTCCGTCGTCCAGTTTATTTTCGAGTTTGCGCAGTTCATTCTTTTTCATTAACAACTTTCGTTCTCTAAGAGGATCATGATTGTAATAGGTGCCTTCACTGTATTTTGAGATATTCATATTCTTAATGAACAATTCATTGTCGTGAAAATAACAATACGCATCCTGCAAGTTTACCTTCTGCTGACGGATTGATTTTATTTCTGTACCTGTCAGCATAATTCCTGTTACATACGTATCCAGGAACTGATATTCAAATGAAGCCCGTTTATTTTTTATATTAACAATCTTCTCAATTTTTTCTTTTGCCATAGTTTACTTTTCAATTTTAAAGATAGTAGCTACTATCTTTTGCAAAATTAGTATCTTTTTTAAGAGAAATGGGCTATTTACTATAGAATATACATAAGTCACCTCTCTTCCTCAAAAAATTACTGAACTCAATGTTTGTTGGAGAGCAATAAAAATATTCTCATAAAACTTTACTTATTGTATATAATACACTTTATTTGTTGTATTATTCTATTTCACTTTTACACTATTATTTTAGTTCTATATTCCTATGAAAACGGCTTTTCTCATCATTGATGCACAATACGACTTCTGTAACCCTAATGGCGCATTATATGTTCCAGGTGCACAAGAGGATATACAACGTTTAAGTCACTTTATTACCACTTATTCTGATAAGATAGATGCAATTTATGTCACACTGGATACACATCCGGTTAATGATATTTCCCATCCTTCTTTCTGGGCAAGCCCGGAAGGTCAGGAACCCGCACCCTTTACATTGATTAAAGCCGAAGATGTAAAGTCAGGAAAATGGACGCCACGTTTTAATCCGGAACAGGTTTTAGACTATCTGGAAAAATTAGAGGCTCAAGGCGAGTTTATCCATTGTATCTGGCCAGAACATTGTTTGCATGGTTCACGAGGCGCTGCATTGGAAGACTCTCTTTTAGAAGCATTGCGTCATTTTGCACACACAGGTAAAGAGTATCATACGATAGAAAAGGGGACAAATCCAATGACAGAGCATTTTGGTATCTTCAAAGCGCAGATTCCAATTGATGGGGCCCCAGAAACACAACTCAATACTAAACTTATTAATGAATTGCTGGCATATGACCAGATATTTCTTTGTGGTGAAGCAAAATCCCATTGTGTTGCTACCAGTTTGAAACAAGTAATTCAGTATGCTCCGGAACTAGCTAAGAAGTTTGTTATTATCGATGATATTATGTCTGATGTAACAGGATTTGGCTATCTGGGAGATCCTATTTATGCAGAAGCGAAGGCGGCTGGTATCCCATTTATACAATCCTCTGAGATACTATTATAGTATTACTTCATACTAAACAAAAAACCTCGACTGCAAGCCGAGGTTTTTTGTTTTATCCAAACGAGGAAGAAATTATTGTTGTTTTCCGTAACGTTTGTTGAATTTCTCGATACGACCAGCAGTATCCACCAATACATTTTTACCTGTATAGAAAGGGTGAGACTGTGAGCTTACCTCTATTTTGATTACAGGGTACGTATTGCCATCTTCCCACTGAATAGTTTCTTTGGAAGTCATAGTTGAACGGGTCAGAAATTTATAATCTGCTTGCTGATCCCAGAATACAACCGGATGATAATCAGGATGAATATCTTGTTTCATAATTTTATTGTTGGATTACTTATTTGCAAATGCTTTTAAAAGTTATCTGGCTTTTATTCTTAAACTAAACGCAATCGGGTCAGATAAGTCCCCAAAAACGGGCTGCAAATATAGTAATAAAATTAATCGCTACTTATTTTTATCGTATTTATTTTATTTTGGATCTGCACTTTTAGCCTGAATATCTGTTATGATGTAATACAGATTGTCAGCAATCTGAAAATCCTCTATTTTTCCTTCAAAAGTAAGAGTCTGCCATTCTTTGGTAGGTTGTATAGTCTGGAAGATGAGTTTTTCATCTTTATCCTTTGTACAGGCTATCTTCACAGGCATTGCAAAATCTGCTGCATCTGCAGTCCATTTTACGCGAAGTTCTATTTCTTTCCGGCTTGTTTGAGTAAGCACACAACTCAATGTAGGAGGAGATAGATATTTCAGGTATTGATTAAAGAAAGCGTTGAAGTTTTTACCTGTTTTTTGATTTATATAATTAACAATATCCTGTGTATGTACCTGTTTTAATCTCATATCCTGCTGTATACCGCGTAAAACATCAACCCATAAGGAATCATTATCAATGACATTGCGTAATGTATGAAGCATATTTGCTCCCTTAAAATAGATATCTGTTGTCTTATAATCTTCAAAATTTACATGTAAAGGTCCTAGCATCGGTTCTATATTCTGTATCAGTGCAGATTGTCCTTTTACATATTTAAAGGCAGTTTCTTTACCATATATTTCTTCTACAAACAAAGCTTCAGCATAGGTACAAAAAGATTCATTGATCCACATTTCCCCATGGTCTGCCATGCTCACATTATTACCCCAATATTCATGTCCCGTTTCGTGAATAATAATGTAGTCAAAGTTAAGACCAACACCGGAAAGATCTTTGCCTTTGTATCCTGGCAGATAGTCATTGCCATAAGCAATAGCACTCTGATGTTCCATTCCCAGATAAGGTGTCTCAACTAACGCATACCCATCATTCCAGAAAGGATATTTACCAAAATACTTTTCATACGCTGCAAGCATAGGTTTAACCTGTTTAAACTGCTTTTCAGCTTTTCCTCTGTTATAAGGCATTATATAATAATCTAACGCAAGAGTTTTGCCATCTTTTGACTGATAGGTATCTGTCATATGCTCATAGTTTCCAATATTTACTGTTACATTGTATGTATTTATTGGATAATGAACACGCCAGTCGAACCGGGCATAGCCACCACGTAAATAAGCCATCTGTTTTAGATTACCATTACTGATACATTGCAAATCAGATGGAGCTTCTATACTGATATACATACTATCTGGTTCATCAGACAAATGATCTTTGCATGGCCACCATAGACTGGCGCCAGCACCCTCGCAGGCTACTGTAACCCAAGGCTTACCAACTTTATCCTTTACCCAGATAAATCCGCCATCCCATGGTGGATTTTTGGCAACACGAGGTTTACCAGCATAATGAATAACAATCGAATCCAGTGTACCTTTGCGCTGTATTTCTGTAAAAGTTACAAAAACAGCATTGCTATCCCGCTTAAAAGAAAGAGGCTTTCCATGATAGGTAATAGCACTTATATGCATATTCTTATACAGATCAACCTGAATAGTCTTGAAGTCTGATTCTGCACGATAGGCAAGGATATTATATCCGCTAACGGTACTATCTTTAGGATTTACGCGTAAATTCAAATGATAGAAGAATACATCATAACAGCTTCTACGAGGACTTAGATTACCTCGTAAGCTATCATAACGCGTAAAATGCCAGGGAGATGTGTTCACTGGTTTCGGTTTTGCCTTAGGTTTAGTTTGTCCCTTAGCAGGTTTTCCGGAATTCTGCGCTTGTCCGTAATATCCAACTACAAAACAAAAAAACAGCAGGCTGAAAACTCGTAAATTTAACTGCATAAGCAATTGTTTTTCTGGTTAAAATATAACAGTGTAGAAAGGTAAAAAAATTAGCCTAAGCCATAATTCATGATTAAAAGCTAAGCGCTTCTAATCCAACTAATAATGCAATACAAAGTTCCTGTATCATTCTGCCTTTTCCAAAGATCTCTGGAAAGTAAAGAGTAAGAAAGTAGATGATTATAAAAAATATGATAGGAAAGAATGTAGCTATATACATCTTTCGAATAAAAAGTAGCAGAAAGGAAATAAAATTACACTTGTTTTTCTGTGAAAATATCCATTGCTTTTTAGAAGGAAATACTTTATATCTAAAATAGGTGTGACTTTCAGACGTAAGAAAAATGGTAAAATAGTTCTATTGAGTGGAACTTAATTTATTCTATCGCAGTAAACTGGTCTTCAGTTTCATGAGGGGATATTTTCAGTACATGGGCCAAAACCAAAAGTACCAAAGTTCGGGAAGCAATAGTTCGGGAAATATTGGCAGCCTCCATAAATTGACTTACTGTGATATATGGGTTTGCTCCCAGATATTGCATAAGTATTTTTTCTTTGTCGCCATATTGAAAACGTATGTTACGCTGTTTTCTTTCTCCTTTCAGAACTTCTCGTACTTCTTTGCTTGCCTGGATGCTCTTATCTGCTAACCGCACGTAGGCCTTTCCAATGTTGTTAGTTATATCGTGTATTACATAATGAGGTTTTTCATTACTGGGAGGGATAGTCAATACCAATACATGTCGCTCTTCTCCAACAAGAATGCGGTATGTTTGGTAACTAATAGGTGGGTGACAATATTTTTCAATGGCTCTTGTCAGGATATATTCTTCTTCATCTACAAATTTCACTCCTTTGATCTGTTTATCATCGCTGATGCCAACCAGAAGATTTCCTCCTTCTGAATTGGCAAATGCTACAATTTCCCTGACAATTTTATCTGGATGAGCAGCTTTAAGCTTAAATTCAATATTCATCCCTTCGCCCTGCTTAACCAAGGCTTTCATAGTGGCGAAGTCCATTGTTTTCAGATAAAATAAAAGGAAAAGACTTATAGTTAGTCATTTTCCTTTATGTATAACCTATTAGTATATTAATTCTTTTGACTGGCGCGGAAAAGTTTCTGTTTTTCTTCTTTGGTTAGGCTTTCATAGCCTGATCGATTAATTTTATCCAGAATAGCATCAATCTCATCGTCATCCGGAGTGCCACTATAGGTAGGGGAAGTTGCTTTAGTGGTAACAGTAGTGGTGCTTCGGTAAGTTACCTTCATTTTAGGTTTACTCTGAAATAAACCTTTTACCCATTCTAAAAATCGACTAATAGGGCGTCCCAGATCGTTCCCATTATTTAGTTGGGTGATAAATAAAAATCCCATCAGCCCTCCACCCAGGTGAGCAATATTCCCCCCCATGTTTTCACCATTTACAGCAAGGCTTATATAAGATGTAATTATATAAAAGCCAGCTATATATTTGATTTTGACAGGACCAAGAAGAAACAGGAAGAATGTATAATTAGGCATTAAGGTTGCTGCACCAACTACAACGGCATAAACAGCCCCTGATGCCCCCAATAACTGGCTATTTGAAAAACCGGGGATGAGATTGGCTAGAATCAGATAGGAGATACCTCCAGCAAACCCTCCGAGTATATACAAGTTAACTAATCTGCGACTTCCCAGATACTCATCTATTAGTTTCCCAAACCAATAAAGGAATAACATATTAAATAAAATATGGAATGGTCCTTCCAGGCTATGGACAAAAAAGTAGGTAATTAAAGTCCAGGGATGAAAAAGGAATTTTTTAATATCACCTGGCAGATATAGATTTTCTTCCAATAACATGAAATACTCACGTTTATCTGCTGCCTTAAAAATCCAGAAAAGAGTAACCATTACTAAGAAAATAACCACATTGATGAGAATAATCTGCACCAATCCATTATTTTGCTTACGAAACGCATTTTTAAAATCATCAACAATGCCGGTCATAGTCGTTGTGTCAATGTGCCAGAATGCACAGATACAAGTTATTGCTTAATTCTCAGAACAAAAATAGAATTTTAAAATCAAAAATTGCTAAAAGCAATGAATCCTATTTAATAAAAGCGTTGTCGGTCTGTTCCCCAAAGTTTTACAAGGATAAATCCAAATAACATGCCACCCAAATGGGCAAAGTGAGCCACATTATCACCTTCTGTACGGTGTATACCTGAATAATACTCATAGATACCATACAAAAGTACAAAATACTTTGCTTTGATTGGAATTGGCAAAAACAAAAATAGTAGTTCAGTATTTGGAAAAAGCAGGGCAAATGCAGCCATAATGCCAAATAATGCACCAGAGGCTCCAACTGTGCCCAGGTTAGGGTTATTGAGATATTCATCAATTTGATCCCGAACAAATTTCTTCCCTAGCTGAATATAGTCCGGATTATTGGGATCTTTATCAAACTTGTCCAGAAACTCCATTGTGAACCTTTGTGAAAGCAAATGTTCATTTTCACTCGTAAATGTGGAAAGATTTGAGGCCGTAGGTTCCATCAAATATACATTGGCCGCTTTCTCCATCTTGACAACTTCATAATAATTTATTCCATTATGAATTAGCCCTGCTCCAATACCCGTGATGAGATAAAATATCAGAAATCTGGATGGTCCCCATACTCGTTCCAACATTGGGCCAAACATCACCAACCCAAACATATTACTGAATATGTGTCCGAGACCTCCATGCAGAAAGATATAGGTTACAAGTTGAAATGGAATAAAGTAGTTGGATAAGAAAGGATAAAGTGCAAATTTAGGTATCAGGTCAAAAAGTCCCTGAAGGAAGAATATTACAATAGTTATGAGTAAGAGATTTCTTACCATTGGTGTGATAGAAAAGCCCATCGTATATAATCAAGGTTGTAGTATTATAAATGTCTGAATACAATAATCGCTAAAAAAATAATAATGTAAAGAAAAACAAGCAGGTATATATATAAATACCTGCTTGTTTTTCTTATTTAGTGAAGAAGCTTCCTATTTTGTCCAGTGTTAAGATCACCAATGTTGGAGTACCATCTGGTGCATAATTAGGATTAGATGAGGCAAACAATTGAGTTATTAGGGTCTGCATTTCTATACTTGTAAGCTTATGGCCATGTTTTATAGCAGAACGCTTGGCAAGTGAGCGTGCAATATTTTCCCTACGCCCCAGATTCAATTCGGATTGATGCCATTTGAATTGTTCAATAAGACCCTCCAGTACTTCTTTTTCCTGACCATCTGGAATCTCAGCTGGAATACCCTGTATGGCAATAGTGTTTCGCCCAAGGATTCCAATCTCAAAGCCCAGGTGTTTGATCTCATCTGTAATTTCCATAATAAGCTCAAAATCCGGAGAGCTGAGTTCAACAACTTTAGGAAACAAAAGTTGTTGACTTGTTGCATTACGCTTACTCAGCGTATTCAGAAATTTCTCATACAGAATACGTTCGTGAGCTGCTCTTTGGTCTATCAACATCATACCGTTGGATACTTGTGATACAATATAGCTGTTGTGCATCTGATATGCCAACCCTTCATTTTCAAGACGCTCAGATGACGAAGATATTGTATCTCCTGGCAATCGGTTGACTTTACTTTCAAGTGTAAGAACAATCTGTTCAGGCTCTTCCTGTTTTACCTGTTCTTTCGGAAATGCTTCCTGAAAGTCTTTGTACAGTACTGACCAGTTTTTCTGATTGTTTTGTCTGCGCAGATCACTTTCAATAGTAATGAAATTTACATTATCCTTTTCAGAACTACTAGTAGTACTATTGGTACTACCGCTTGCTTTGGGTGGATTAGAAAAGAGATTGGTTGACGATGGATGGCTATTTGTGTTCTTGTTTTCCGTGACAGGTGTAGAAAACATAAAGCTGGTACTTTGGTCAAAGTCCAAAGTAGGTGATAAATGATGCATTCCCAGCGCTTTGCGTATAGTGGACTGCACTACTGCGTAAATAGCCCTTTCATCATCAAACTTTATTTCAGTCTTGGTAGGATGTACATTAATATCAATATGAGCAGGATCTATTTCAATAAATAATGTATAAAAAGGATAACTTTCATCTGCTAATAAACCTTCATATGCAGTCATAATTGCATGATGAAGATAGTTATGCTTGATAAATCGTTTATTTACAAAGAAGAACTGTTCTCCACGTGTTTTTTTGGAAAACTCAGGTTTACCTATATACCCTGTAATAGTTACATAATCAGTACCCTCCTGACAGGATATGAGCTGGTCACGATACGATTTTCCAAATAAATTAACAATTCGTTGACTTAGCTTTCCTGCAGGCAGATTGTATGTTTCAAGATCATTCTGATACATGGTGAATGAGATCTCAGGATGAGCCAGAGCTACATGCTGAAATTCATCCAGAATATGTCGCATTTCAACAGCATTTGATCGCAGAAAGTTGCGACGGGCAGGAACATTGAAAAATAGATTTTTTACCTGAATATGAGTACCTACAGGTGTACTGACAGGCTCCTGAGCTTTAAGATCAGAAGCTTCAATACGTATCATTGTTCCAATCTCTGCCTGAGCTTGTCGGGTGCGTAATTCAACCTGAGCCACAGCAGCTATTGATGCCATGGCTTCTCCACGAAACCCCATAGTACGGATTGCAAACAAATCATTCGCCTGTCGAATCTTGGAGGTTGCATGACGCTCAAAGCACATACGTGCATCTGTCTCTGTCATGCCAATCCCATCATCGATAACCTGAATCGAAGTTCTCCCTGCATCTTTTACAATTAGCTGGATATGTTTTGCCTGTGCATCAATCGCATTCTCCAATAATTCTTTGACTACTGATGCCGGGCGTTGTACTACTTCTCCGGCAGCTATCTGATTAGCAATAGAGTCGGGTAGCAGTTTAATGATATCATTCATAAAGATAGTACATAAAAAAGACGTGGCAGAATCACATTTTTTCGATTGACAAACTATCTGATCTAATGGCACTTACTCTCCAGATCTTCAATATATTTATCTTTCAGAATAGCTATTACATTTTATTGTCATCTGCTATTTCATAACTATAATGCAAAAATGCGCATATTTTTCGGGAGTAAAAAGAGAAGTTAAAAGTTCAGTTGATAGTCATATGTATGTATCTGACTATCTGCTAAGAATGAATTTTTCTGAAAATGAGAACCAAATTAATGAAGTTTTACTTGTTTTATTGACTTTTTACATACATACCAATACAAAGTAGATAGAGATCTCACTGAAAAACGCTACTTTTGCGTTAATAATTCAAAGGTTTTATAAAAACTTTGTGAGACTTTGTCCTTTTATTTCTGATCTGAGTTACGGATATAAAGCAATAAGAAGATTATAAAGTGGAGATGAGTTTAAACAACTTTTTTATAAACCATAAGAATACTGCTCTCAGCCGAAACTTTCTTATCCATTCACCGTTTACAATTTCAGAACTGTCGTGCTGATTACATTACCAAGAACCGCATCATTGGATTTGAATTTCCTTAAAGTGAAGGCATTGAAGCCTGTTTTCCTGAAAAAGATCTTAGTCGCCATATTGTTTTCTTCGCTGATCCTGTTCTCTGCGACAACAGTTCGGAAAGAAACAATAAAGCCACAGATTCCCTATAGCGAGAAAGAACGCCAATGGGTAGATAGTGTATTTAATGCTCTCACACCTGATGAACGATTAGGACAATTGTTCATGGTGGCAGCTTATTCAGATAGCGCAAAAGCTGATATCAAAGGCATTGAGACACTGATTAACACCTATCATATAGGTGGTATTATCTTTTTTCAGGGTACCCCTCTGGCTCAAGCACAACTTACTAATCACTATCAATCTTTAGCAAAAGTGCCTCTTCTGATAGGAATGGACGCAGAATGGGGACTTTCTATGCGCCTGGATAGTACGGTAAGATTTCCATATGCGATGACACTAGGGGCGATACGTAGTAATGAAACTATTCTTCGTATGAGTGCAGAAGTTGCTCGTCAGTGTAAAAGATTAGGTGTACAGATTAATTTTGCTCCTGTTGTTGATATCAATAGTAACCCCCGAAATCCTGTTATCGGTTATCGTTCTTTTGGAGAGGATAAACTGAATGTAGCAGCTAAAGGAGTTGCCTACCTGCGAGGTTTTCAGAGTAATAGTGTTTTGGCAGTTGCCAAACATTTTCCCGGACATGGAGATACTGATGCAGATTCTCATCAGTCACTGCCTGTTTTAAATAAGACATTGGATCAGTTGGAACAGCAGGAGTTGTTTCCCTTCAGACGTCTTATTCAGGATACACTACGTGGTTTAATGGTGGGGCATTTGGCTGTTCCTTCTTTTGAAAAAGGAAAGATCATACCCTCTACTCTGTCAAAAGCAGTAGTGTCAGACTTATTAAAAGAACAGATTGGATTTCCAGGATTAGTATTTACTGATGCCTTAAATATGAAAGCTGTAACTAAACTTTACAAGCCCGGCGATATTGAAGCAATGGCAATTCAGGCTGGAAATGACGTCTTATTATTTCCTGAAAACGTACCGGAAGCAGTTGCCAGAGTTAAGAAAGCATTAAAAGGAAAAAATTCATTGCAGAATGACGTAGATACTCGTGTAAAGAAGATACTTGCTACCAAATACTGGACTGGATTGCATATTCGCAAACCAATAGAAACCGAATCACTGAATAGCGATTTAAATAAACCAGAGATCCAGGCAATTAACGAAGAGTTATACGAGCAGGCAATTACAGTTGTAAAAAATACCAATACAATTGTTCCACTAGTTCATTTGGATACAACAACATTTGCGTGTGTATCCATTGGTTTGCCAAAAGGAAATACATTCCAGGAAATAGTTGGCAATTATGCTACTGTTGCAAACTATGCTATTGCAGATAAAGACACATCTGAAGTTGCCTTGCAAAAGATGATAAAAAGGTTGAGTCAATACAAAGTTGTAATTATTAGTTTGCATGACTTGAATAATCTACCTGGGCAAGGATATGGGATACGTGCCTCTTCCCGTAGTCTGATAGAACGGCTTCGAACAAAAACGAATGTAGTATTAGCCGTTTTTGGAACGCCATATAGTCTTAAATATTTTGACAAAATAAATACACTGCTTTGTGCCTACGAAGATAATGAGATTACCAGACGTTTGGTTCCTCAGGTTTTATTTGGGGCATTAGGTGCCACAGGTCGTCTGCCTGTAACTGCAAGCGAGGTATTAAAAGTTGGAACAGGTGTTATCACAACGTCCATTGCCAGATTGGGATATTCAGTCCCTGAGCGGGTTGGTATGAAAGGTGAAACATTGGAAATAATAGACAAAATATGTTTACGTGCCATTGAAGATCATACAATGCCAGGATGCCAGGTGTTGGTAGCCAAAGATGGAAAAGTGATTTTTGATAAGGCCTATGGATATATGACGTATGATACCTTGGAACCTGTAAGTAAACATACTATCTATGACCTTGCTTCCGTGACAAAAGTATCCGCAACGCTACAGGCTATTATGTTCTTACATGAAAGGCGCATATTAGATGTCAATGAGAAGGTATCTGCTTATTTGCCAGAGTTGATTGGGACAAATAAAGAAAATATCCTAGTTAGAGATGTACTAATGCATCAGGCAGGTTTGGTTGCTTTTCAGTCTCACTGGGATCGTACAATTACCCGTCAGGGCTGGTTACCAGAATACTATAGTCCTGAGAAATCAGATAAGTTTAATGTAGAAGTCACTCCTGGAATGTATGGAACAGCGTTTATGAGAGATTCTATCTGGAAATGGACTATTGGCTCACGTTTGCTGCATAAGCCAGCTTTTCAGGAAAAATATAATTTTGAGTATAGTGATGTGAGCTTTTATATTTTACATAAGATAGCAGAACGGCTACTAAATCAACCCATTGATCAGTTTTTAAAGCAAAATTTCTATGATCCACTGGGAGCAGATGAGTTGTTGTTTAATCCTCTTTGTACATACGGACAGGACTGTATTGCTCCTACAGAAAGAGATGTATACTTTCGTCGCACTCTGATTCGGGGAACTGTTCATGACCAGGGGGCGGCCATGATGGGTGGAGTGGCTGGACATGCGGGATTATTTGGTACTGCAAATGATCTAGCTATACTTATGCAGATGAATCTGCAAAAAGGCTATTATGGAGGAAGACGTTATTTTCAGGATAATACATTACCTACTTTCACGAGATCTTATAATAAAGGCAATCGAAGAGGATTAGGATGGGATAGACCCAGAAATGATGGTGGAGGCAGTGTATCAGAATTTGCTTCCAAAAATTCTTTTGGACATACAGGCTTTACAGGTACAATTGTATGGGTTGACCCTGATGAAAATCTGGTATACATATTTCTTTCTAATCGTGTATATCCTAATCCTGAAAATAATAAACTGGCAAGATATGGTATTCGGAAAAGAATCCAGGATTGGATATATAAGTCTATTTCCAATTACCAGATTCAGACAGCCAGTATCAAGCAATAGAATCGTTTTTTATGAAACCCTCAGTAACAATAGAATATTGTCCCAAATGTGGTTGGCTGTTACGGGCAGCTTGGATGGCACAGGAATTACTGACAACTTTTTCGGAAGACCTTGGGCAGGTCACATTACGTCCAGGAGAAATAGCAGGTAGATACCTTGTTTTTCTGAACGATGAAGTGATTTTTGACAGAAAACAAGCGGGTCATTTTCCGGAGCCTAAAGAACTTAAACAACTCATTCGGGATAAAGCCTTTCCTGATAAATCTCTTGGTCACTCAGATTCTAAAAGTGTCAAATCATAATTTTGATCTTATTCACAGTAAAAGATACCATGCACAGTTTATGTATGGTTTTTTTATTTGACTTGTTCCCCCATTTTACATAGGTGCTATTCCTGTGCCTTGTTTTACTTTCTTTCTATTACAGTTAGTTCATCGTAAACGACATGCTTACAGACTCAATAAGGCAGTATGTTGTGTATACACCGCCTATGGAGGAAAGTGCCTTTATGCATGTATTTTCTTGCAGTGAGTTCCGCTCAAAAAATGTTTTGCCGTGAATAATGTGCAAGAGTGAAAATGACCAGAATTCAGATTAAAATAAAATCTGCTGTGAATAATATGCAAGCTCTTCATTGATCAGACAGCATGCCTGCCCTTCACGAAAAAATCTCTTGCTTTGAATAATACGCAAATCAGCAATTATCATTGATGGTAGTTGCATTTGTTTTCTACAGATCTATGATTAGTATACCTAGAGATTTTATTCTGTAATTGTTCATACAACTCCAGCCAACAAATAAAAGCTTGTTATTATTCTTTGTTCCTATATCTTCACTACTAATATATAGCTTCTATTGCTTTAGAGGTTTTTAGTATCATAATCAGTATACAATGGACTCAAATTCAAAAGGTTATTAAAACATAATATAACTAATCGAACTTTTTTTTTCTTTAATCGTTGTCCTTTTAAGTATATTTTCTATTTTTTTCAAATGAAAATCGGAATCGTCTGTTATCCTACCTTCGGAGGAAGTGGTGTCGTTGCTACAGAACTAGGCAAAGCATTAGCCAAAGAAGGTCATCAAGTACACTTTATTACCTATACTCAGCCTGCCAGGCTGGACTTCTTTAATGAGAATGTTTTTTATCATGAGGTATCGATTCCTACCTATCCATTATTTCAATATGCACCTTATGAGTTAGCACTGGCCAGTAAAATGGTCAATGTAGTGCGTTATGAGCAACTGGATCTTTTACATGTTCACTATGCTATTCCACATGCTTCTGCTGCTTATATGGCTAAGCAAATCCTGAAGACATATGGCATTCATATACCGGTAGTTACCACATTGCACGGAACAGATATTACACTGGTTGGAAAAGATGCGTCATTTGAACCTGTTGTTACATTTAGTATCAATCAGTCAGATGGAGTAACTGCAGTGTCGGATGATCTTAAGAAATCAACCTACCAGCAGTTTGAAATCACGCGTGAGATCGAGGTAATTCCAAACTTTATTGACTTGGAACGTTTTAGGAAACAGAAGAAAGAGCATTTTAAAATGGCAATTGCTCCCAATAATGAAAAAATCCTGATTCATACTTCTAATTTTCGGAAAGTAAAGCGTATTGAAGATGTGGTAAAAGTGTTTGCCGAAGTACATAAACAAATACCTAGTAAACTATTACTGGTAGGTGATGGTCCGGAACGTGCTGGAATCGAAAGAATGTGTCGCCAACTGGATATTGCGGATGCGGTACGCTTTTTGGGTAAACTTGATGCAGTAGAAGAAGTTCTTTCAGTTTCTGATCTGTTTATTATGCCATCTGAAAAAGAGAGTTTTGGATTGGCAGCACTGGAAGCAATGGCCTGTGAAATACCTGTAATTTCATCTAATGCAGGGGGCTTGCCTGAACTAAATGTAAATGGTGTTTCCGGATTTCTGAGCCCGGTCGGTGATATAGATGATATGGTTAAAAATTCATTATTTGTTTTAAAAGATGAGAACCTTCCCACTTTTAAAAAACAAGCGAAAGACAGAGCAGCAGAATTTGATATTTCGACAATTTTGCCAAAATATGAATCTTATTACCAACGTATTGTGGAAGAAAGTAAGTCGGCTAACCTTCTTACTATCAGTAAATAATTTATTCGTAATAATTAAATATTTTGCCAGAAATAATAAATCATTAGTGAAGACCTAGTTGTCTTCAGTAATGAGGCATTATTTTTTTGGTGTTAGTATCTATTTTTATTATTAACATCCCTTTAACCACTGAGCATATGGAAACAAACCAACAAACTACTCCTAAACCCAAAAATTCAGGTAGAAAACAACTTTTTGAAAACCCAGTTCTAGAGCGTTTAACCCGCACACACATTTCCATTCCTATTTCAATTTTTGTTCTATTTTCGATAGGATTGCTTACATACGCATTTACAATGGCTCAATTACCCTATCTTGTAATTGGGGTTTTGTTTTTTAGTGGCCTTGTTCTTTTTACCCTAGTCGAGTATCTGATGCATCGGTATGTATTCCATATGAGCACACATACTACGACAAGAGCCAAACTTCAGTATACTATGCATGGAGTACATCATGAATATCCGAAGGATAAAGAACGTCTGGCAATGCCTCCTATTATTAGTATTACCATTGCAACACTTCTATTGGGTGTTACATACTTAATTATGAATAAGTATGCATTTGCCTTTTTACCTGGTTTTGTATTGGGCTATGCTGGTTATTTATTTGTGCATTATATCACTCATGCATATGCTCCTCCTAAGAATAAGTTTCGTCAGTTGTGGATTCATCATAGTATGCATCATTACAAAGACGGACACAAGGCATTTGGAGTATCTTCGCCATTGTGGGACTATATCTTTGGAACAATGCCTTGAAAAATTGAAACTAAAGATTACACACATAAAAAAGAGCTCACATTTAATGTGAGCTCTTTTTTTAATATTTTCTCTTTTTTCCGCCGTAATCTTCGTCGTCATCATCAAAATCGTCCTTCCCAAAGTTGGACCCACTAAACATACTACTTAAGAGATCCTTAAATTGTAAGCCAGCAGTTAAGCCATTTTTACTAATCTGAGAATATTCTGCTAAACCATGTAAAGCAAATTCCATCATAAATAATTGTTCAGATTCCTCAAGGCCACTATGACGTTCTTTTACCAGTTCACGTAATCCCTTAATGCCAAGTAAAGACGTTCGATATTCCTGATTTGACATATCATTCATCAGGTCAATGGTATTTCCTTCTCCAAACCAGTCTGTAATGCTGCGGTAAGGATTTGAACCATTGCTTTTCTGTTTCTTTGTTTTCTCCGGATCAGGAAAATAAGTGAGAAATAACGTACGAATAGCTTTGCCTATAAGGTTCTGGGCTACAATTTGTGGCCCTTCTTGTTCGCCTTCATATACCAATTCTACTTTACCTGTAATGGCAGGAACTACTCCCCACAGATCACCGATCCGAACAAGTGTTTGCTTCTCACCATTTACTAGTGCCCGACGTTCGGCAGCACTCAACAAATTTTCATAAGCAGAGATAGTAAGACGCGCAGAAACTCCGCTCTTCGCATCAACATATTCGCTACTACGAGCCTCAATTGCCACCTGCTCTATCAGATCTGCCATGATCTCGTGCATTTTCACTAAAGAATCTTGGCCCTTTTTAACAACTGCCTCTTGTTTTGTAATTCGCTTACCTATTTCACTATTTTTAGGATAGTGAGTAATAATCTGGCTGTCGATACGATCTTTCAATGGGGTTACTATACTTCCCCTGTTGGTATAATCTTCAGGGTTTGCAGTAAAGACAAACTGAATATCTAATGGCAATCGTATCTTAAAACCTCTGATCTGAATATCTCCTTCTTGTAAAATATTAAACAAAGATACCTGAATTCGAGCCTGAAGATCAGGCAATTCGTTGATAACAAAGATTCCACGATGAGAACGAGGTATCAGACCAAAATGAATTACACGTTCATCTGAATAGGGTAGCTTCAATGTGGCTGCTTTAATCGGATCTGCATCACCAATCAAATCTGCTACAGATACGTCAGGTGTAGCCAGTTTTTCTGTATATCGATCATTTCGATGCATCCATTCTACAGGAGTGTGATCTCCATGCTCTGCAACCAGATCCTTAGCAAACCGGGAGAGAGGTTGTAAAGGATCGTCATTCAATTCGGAACCTTTGACAACAGGAATGTATTCGTCCAGCAGATTTACCATCAGTCGAGCTATACGTGTTTTGGCCTGTCCTCGTAAACCCAGTAAATTGATATGATGCATAGAAAGAATTGCTCGCTCAATATCAGGGATAACCGTTTCTTCATATCCCCATATTCCTGAAAATACTTCTTCTTTTTTCCGTAGTCTCTGTATTAGGTTATCTCTCAGCTCTTGTTTGATTGATTTAGGCTCATATCCAGCAGCTTTTAATTCTGCTATGTTTTTAATTTTTAGTTTCTGGTCGGATGTTAGTTGATTGTAGTTCATTTAGCTGTCGTTGTTTTACGGTTTAAAACTCTTTCCGGAAAAAAAGTAAAATGGAGACAAAGTAGTGTTTCCATATACATCAGAAAGTGTTTGTTTAAAATGTCTTTCTTCTATTGCGTTGAAAATCTTCAAAGAGCATATTTCCCAACCCCTTAAGACTACTGTAATAAGCGCGTCCCTGATTTACCTGAGTAAACTCACGAACAAACTGTTGTAGATATGGATCTGATGCTACCATGAAGGTAGTAATCGGAATTTTCAACCTACGACATTGTGCTGCAAGTGTTAACGTTTTATTGAGAATCTTTTTATCCAAACCGAAGCTGTTTTTATAATAACGGATACCTTCTTTCAAGCACGTAGGTTTACCATCTGTTATCATAAAGATTTGTTTATTCTTATTTTTTCGACGGCGCAACAGATCCATTGCCAGTTCCAGACCTGCTACCGTATTGGTATGATAGGGGCCAACTTGCAGGTAAGGAAGATCTTTAATTGTGACTTGCCAGGCATCGTTTCCAAATACAATAATATCCAGTGTGTCTTTGGGATATTTGGTTGTAATTAGCTCGGCCAAAGCCATCGCTACTTTCTTGGCCGGTGTAATACGATCCTCTCCATATAAAATCATAGAATGGGAGATATCGATCATCAGTACAGTGGACGTCTGTGATTTAAATTCTGTATCTACAACTTCAAGATCCCGCTCTGTCAGAAAGAAATCTTCTGTATAGCCATGATTAATTTGGGCATTTTTGATAGACTCCAGCATGGATATCTGCTCAACAGAATCACCAAACTCATAATCACGAATATCCGAACCAAGTTCATCTCCGGTTCCCTGGAAAGGAGTATGATGATTACCTGTTTTATTCTTTTTGAGTTTACCAAAAATCTCTTCTAATGCACTTCGCCGGATGGATTGTTCACTTTTAGCTGTAATGACAAATTGACCATCAGGTGTTTCATCAGTAATGTATCCTTTGTCTTTCAGGTCCTGAATAAAATCTCCCATGCCATAATCGTCATCGGTAATCCCATATTGCCTGTCAAGGCTGTTCATCCAGTCCAACGCTTCCTGCACATCACCAGCTGTAATAGTTAGTAATTGCATAAACATTTTCAAAAGATTTTCAAAACTTGGTTTTCCCTCATTTGGTGGGGGTGTATATTTAGAAAAGCGGTAGCCAAGCATAGCTTATATATTAGTTGAAAGTTTGGTAGAAATGTTAGACAATAGACTGTCTTTTAGAAAGATACTGTTTTTTTATGTTTTTTGATAACCTGTCTTATGAAAATAAGCTATTGTGAGGCCTTGCAGAGAAACGGCCTATTAGCTTTTAGTTTGGATGTAAAAAATCTTTAATCTATAGTGAGTGAGTAAAGGAATAACTCAGATTTGTGCAGAAAAGTTTATTCATATAGCAGATAGTATCAATAACAAATTAGAAAGGTAGTTAATACACAATAACTTTTGTTGCCTTCTCTTCATTTGCAGTACGTACACGCACCAGATAAATTCCCTGCGCCATCGTAGTAAGATCAATACCAATATTGCTGCTAGCTATTTGTGGATATTGAGATGTTTTTACGATTCCTCCCAAACGATTGATAATATCCACTGTAATATCTTGTGTTCCTTTAAGCAATACTTCTAAACGTAAATTCCGGTTATCGCTACTAAGAGGGTTGGGATAACTGTTGCGTATGGTGAGTTTGTCAGATTCAGGCAGTTGGTTCTCTGTTTGTACATACTGAACAAGTTTCTTTCTACGAGGACTAAGATCCAGTGTTAGCCAGATACGGTCTTTCTGTCCTAACGTAAATATATTCATACATAGATCCGGTGAGTAATCCATGTAGTTTTCTATCATATTCCGGGTTTGAGTATCAGTACAATTAGAATAGACAGGGACACAGTTTAATGATGAACTGTTATTGGCACTGGCAGCAACAGGAGTATCATCAATATAATCTGTACCACAATAGGTATCTCCCCATGTATGCAATAATCCTAGCCAATGGCCAATTTCATGAGTGGTTGTTCTACCAAGATCATATATAGAGCTGGAGATATAGGGCCCCACACCAAATGCTCCATAATGAATAAATACACCATCACTATCTTCATATCCGTTTATAGCATCCAGACCTGCTAGTCCCGTACCATCTGGAAATTGAGCATATCCTATTGTATTGCCAGAAAGTGTAGTAACCCAAATGTTGAGATAGCGATCTGTAGGCCAACCAGATATAGTAGCTAATGTATGTCTGTCCTCACTACTTTCAGGATCAAAACCTGATTTTGAAGAATAAGTGCGAATAATACCATCAGTTGCCAAGCCATTCGGGTCAGAACTGGCAAGTACAAACTGGATATTGACATCTGCTCCTATAGGGTTTGTATTGAATCCATTTGTATTTTCCTTTCTCCGATAATCTTCATTCAATACTCTGATTTGCTCATGGATCTGATCATCAGAAATATTCGAGTTATTTGTCCCACCAACAGTGCCATTCTGATTGTTATGTATCACATGGACAACCACAGGTATAGTAAGTGTATTTTCTGCAATACGTGCAGCTTTTCCTGATTTCTGGTATTGTTGAAGTAATTCTTCGAATCGCTCTCTGCTTTTACGATAAACAGGATTTTTTGCTTTTAATAAAGAATCATATGAGGTGGTAGCACATCTCTGTATTGTAGTTTGAGCAATTGATTTTTCTGATAAATAAAATACTATACAGAATGCAATGGAAAACCAACCCCATGGTCTCATAAAAAATAGGATAAGAGTATGTAGCAAATTCAGGACATAAATATACTACCAGAATGATTTACCATGTTAATCATTCTGGTAGTACTAAATAATATGGAAACTACTTCAGAATTCTAATAGTGTATTAAGCAGATTTCTCTGCCTTATCATATGCATCAATAATTGCTTTTACCAATCTATGACGAACCACATCCCGCGTATCGAGTTCTACAAACCCAATCCCAGATACATTACGTAATATATGTAGTGCCTCACTTAATCCGGATTTCTGACGATTAGGCAAGTCCACCTGTGATTGATCTCCTGTGATAATCACTTTCGAATTAGGGCCCATACGTGTCAAAAACATTTTGATCTGCATGGGTGTTGTATTCTGAGCCTCATCAAGTAAGATAAAGGCATCATGCAGTGTACGTCCACGCATATAGGCTAGCGGTGCAATCTCAATCACACGATTCTCCAGATATTGTTTCAACTTCTCTGGCGGTATCATATCATCGAGTGCATCATAAATAGGTCGCAGATACGGATCTATTTTTTCTTTCAGATCTCCAGGCAAAAAACCTAGGTTTTCACCTGCTTCTACTGCTGGACGGGTAATGATAATTTTTCGTACTTCTTTATTTTTCAACGCCCTGACAGCCATAGCTACTGATATATATGTTTTACCAGTACCTGCCGGTCCCAATGCAAAAACCAGATCATGTTCCATTACAGTCGCTACCAATTTTTTTTGATTGGCAGTCTTAGCCTTGATGATCAGACCTTTGGTGCCATACACCAGAATATCGTTATCAAGAGCCAGACTCGGAACAACTACATCTTCTTCCTGACGGATATAGTTCTGGATGTTTTCCTGAGTAATATTACCAAATTTATGATAGTGCTCAAGTAAAGCATTCAGAATATCACTGATCTTAATAATTTCGGGTGTTGTACCCTTGATGCGAATTTCATTACCTCTTGAAATAATACGGCTATTGGGAAATGCCGCAGCTACTTCTTTGATGTTTGAATTTTCTACCCCCAAAAAATCAATCAGGGAGACATCTTCTAACGTGATTACTTTTTCTACCAAACGCTTCTAGTACTTTGAGTGAATGAAAAATGAATATTAGTTTATAAAATGGTATTAATTGGGGTTGGTCTGTAAAAATACAGAAACCGTTATTTAATTTCAACAGACATTTATATGAACATACACAAATACCGTTTTGTTCAGGCTGTTAATTGGAAGATTTGTACAAAGTTGCATAGATAGCAAGCATAATTATGTCACTCTACTACTCAAATCTGTTGCCCTACTTATGGCATTTATCAAAAATATACTATTTTTACTCACAAAAATTACACACCACTTATTTTTCTTTCACTTATGATTCGTCGTGATTTTGTTAAAAAAAGTCTGGCTGTTGCGGGAGTAACAGGAATAACTCTTCCTACACAAGTTGATGATAATCCTCTTCCAGCTAAAAATAAGTTCAATCTCAAATATGCTCCTCATTTTGGTATGTTTGAAAACCTGGCTGGCAAAGATTTATTTGATCAGCTTAAGGTAATGTCAGAACTGGGGTTCACGGCTATAGAAGATAATGGTATGATGGGACGTACGCCAGAAGTACAAACAAAGATTGGCGAGACATTGGCGAAATATGGGATGACTATGGGTGTGTTTGTAATCGATGGAGGTGATAACTGGAAAATTTCTCTAACGACAGGTAAACAGGAATTTAAAGATACATTTCTAAAAACTTGCCGAGCAGCAGTAGAAGTAGCCAAACGATGCAACGCCAAATGGATGACTGTTGTACCTGGATTTTTTGAAAGGCATATACCCATAGGTGTTCAGACAGGTAATGTGATTGATGCATTACGTCAAGGATCTGAAATACTGGCACCACATGGATTAACTATGGTATTAGAGCCATTAAGTGATACACCTGAGCTATTTCTACGAAACTCTGATCAGACCTACATGATTTGTCGTGCAGTAAATAGCCCTGCCTGCAAGATATTGTTTGATATGTATCATATGCAGCGTAATGAAGGTGATATCATCGCAAACTTAGATCGTACATGGTCAGAGATAGGCTATCTTCAGATTGGTGACAACCCAGGACGTAAAGAGCCTACATCTGGCGAGATGAACTATAAGAATATTTTTAAACATATTCACGAAAAAGGCTGGCAGGGAATATTAGGTATGGAACACGGCAATGCAAAACCTGGAAAAGAAGGTGAAATTGCTTTGTTTAATGCATATGTTGAAACAGATAGCTTCTTACCTAAGCCTGCCTCTGCTACAAGTGGAAAAACAAAAGGTAAGAAATAACATGTAAGACGTTTAATTAATAGTTGAAAATAACGACGAAATGATGCGTCTCCTTATGGCAGTTCTTGCCATTGGAATATATATCAACATACAGAGAGTGCAACAAACTCCTATAAAGCTAAGCTTATTTGATAAGATACCAGTAGAAATAGATGGATGTGGGCATTATCATACGTATGGATCTTTGGATTACCGAAAGAGTAAGTATGTTTTCATTACCAATCTCCAGGGTTTAGCATTTGTCAGAATCAATAGGGAGCAAATACTCCTTAAACAGACAAATGACAAACACACCAAGGCATCTATTTATAAAGGAGGAGGATATACTGTCGTTGAGGATACAAAAACAGTAAAGCAAACAGGTGATGAAGTATGGTTGAGCAGAGGGACCTTGAAAGTTATAAGGCAGTCCGACAAACAGGAGATTTTGATCTGGATTCATGGAGAGGGTGGATGATAGAGGTTATTTAAGTACAGAGGTTATTTTCTTAACCATAGGTAAGTTACTGAAACTTTATTAAATATGTACCCAATGCCAGCTGCATATGAAATAAGAGCAGATTTTGATTCCCAAAGTATCGTTATTTATCAGGCTTATTCTGAACAGATTGCTTCTGCTGCTATCAAGAATCAAACTTTTGAAGCGCCATTTTCTTTCACCCGTATGACCTGGATCAAACCTTCCTTTCTCTGGTTGATGGAAAGGAGTAACTGGGCTCAAAAGTCTGGGCAGGAGCACATATTAGCTATTCGCATAAGCCGGGCTGCGTGGGAAAAGGCTCTACAAGAAGGAGTGCTAACATCGCCGGAAAAGAGAGTCTATCCAGACGGACAGATCTGGAATGAGTTATTTGAACAGGCAAAAGTGCATATTCAATGGGACCCTGAAAGAAATTTGAGAGGTCAAAAATTAGAGTATAATAGTATTCAAGTTGGTATAAGCCGATATCTGATAGAAGAGTTTGTAGGAGAATGGATACTGGAGATTAAGGATTATACACCTCTGGCCAGAAAGATTCATACCTTATGTAAAGCTGGTAAGTATGAACAGGCTAAGCGGTTTCTTCCATCTGAGAAACAATATGTACTGTCTGATGAGTTAAAAAAGCAGATTGGTGCTAGCTAAAAGTTATTTCATTTGACTCTATTCTTTCAGGGTATTTAATTGGGAATATACTCATCTTTGCAGTTTCCAATAACGTTGTCTGATATTTTCAAGATAGTTTATTGCTTCCAGTATCAGTTTCTAGTATCATAGATTGTTAATTAAGCAACACAATGTCAAATTTTTTAGTAATTCTAGGTCTACTTGCCCAACTGGTTTTATCAGTCGTTGCTCTACTATGGATTCTGGCCTTTTTAGGCTTTACTGATGAAACCAAACGGAGTGTTTCTGCTAACTTTCTGGGTAAATCCCTGGTTACACTTTGTGTACTAGTAGCGTTGTTCCCTATAGGTTTGGTACTCTGGGTGGGCTGGCGATATTATTTTTCTTCTTTGCCTTGGCAAGGTATTCCTTTAGGCCTTTTTCTACCTTTAGTAGCTACGCTGGTTTGCTCTTTACTTTGTGCAGGGTTAATCTATCTTTTTAAGATTTTAGGCTATCGACATTAGTCTTAATCTGCCTTCGAGTTCTCAATACGCTGACAAAAGTGTTAAAACTTCATGATGTGAGTCGTTTTACACTATGAAAAACCCGAAACGTTACTCTGAATCAAACTCGTCATTTTGGCTACAACCTGACTCATTTTGGCAACAGAGGACTTTTGCTTTCTACCGACTTTTGCCTGTGAAATATAAACCAACAGAAAAATGCAAAAGTCTATCTTCATTACCGGAGCTTCTACAGGATTAGGAAAAGCATCTGCGAAATTATTTCAGTCGAAAGGGTGGGATGTAATTGCTACTATGCGTACTCCTGAGAAGGAAACCGAATTGTCAAAGCTTGCGAATGTTACTGTTCTAAAGCTGGATGTAACAGATCCGATACAAATTCAGGAAGTAGTAAATCAAGTAATTGCCGACCAGTCTGTAGATGTAGTGCTTAACAATGCAGGGTACGGGCTGATTGGGCCATTGGAGGCATTGAATGATGAACAGATTACCCGGCAGGTCAATACTAACCTTTTAGGTGTAATCAGAGTATGCAAAGCATTTACGCCGTATTTTCGCAGAAAGAGGGAGGGAAGCTTTATCAATGTAACTTCTATGTTCGGGTTGATTGGTTATCCGACTTGTTCAATTTATACTGCTACCAAATTTGCTGTAGATGGCTTTTCAGAAAGTATGGCATATGACCTGGCTCACTTTGGTGTAAAAGTAAAGATTATAGCTCCAAGTGGTATACAAACTGAATTTACAGGACGTTCCATGGATGGAGGACAAGATGAAGCCTATCAGGAATTAGTAGAAAAGGTAAGTCAAGGATATAGTGCGGAAAAGGTAAGTCAGTTTTCAACTCCTGAAAGTATTGCAAATACTATCTATGAAGCAGCAACAGACGATAAAAATCAATTACGCTATATTGCAGGATCTGATGCTATTGCATTGTATGAAGAAAGAATGGCAATGGGAGCTGAAGCTCAGTATAGAAAAATTCAGGAAATGTTTATGTAGCAGAATAAGTAACGAAGTACTAGAACTATGAAACAAGCAGGAGATATACCGAAAAAATTTGATTCCATTTCGGCGCTACATAGGGCCTTGGGTTTTTCGAGGCCTTTACATCCTTTGGTGAGTCTGGTCAATTATGCTGACATCAAAACACCTTATGCCCAGTTGCCTAAAGCCTTATTGCTGAACTTTTATAAGATTTCGTACAAGAGAAACCTGACAGATAAAGTAAAATACGGACAACATTACTATGATTTTGATGAAGGGGGATTGTCCTTTATTGCACCCAATCAGGTTATTTCAAGTGCCAAAGAGGAAAATGATTATTCGGGATATACCCTGCTTTTTCACGTTGACTTTCTCAGTACTTATCCACTTGCTACCCGGATTAAGACATTTGGTTTCTTTTCATATGCAGCCAATGAGGCTTTGTTTTTATCTGACAGAGAAAAACAAACTATTGTATCTGTTTTTGAAAATATCCAACAAGAGCTTTCTAACCCTATTGATGATTTTAGCCAGGATGTAGTTATATCTCATATCGAGGTATTGCTTAATTATAGCAATCGCTTTTATAAACGTCAATTCCTGACCCGCAAATCGGTAAACCATGATTTGTTAACACGCATGGAACAACTTTTAACTATGTATTTTGATGAGGAGCAAACCTTAGAGAAAGGGCTCCCAACTGTTGAATATCTGGCAGATCTGCTCCATGTTTCCCCACGTTATTTAAGTGATATGCTACGAAGTTTAACTGGACAGAATGCTCAACAGCACATTCACGAAAAGTTGATCGAGAAAGCAAAGATTTTTTTAACTTCTACTCATCTATCCGTGTCGGAAATTGCCTATCAGTTAGGCTTTGAACATTCACAATCTTTTAATAAGCTATTTAAGAAAAAGACCAATCTAACACCTATTGAGTTTAAACAATCATTCAATTAGTTTTAGAAAAGATAGATACTAAGTTGATGCATACTATTATCAACAAAAAGCTGGGTTGTAACACACGATTATTATCAAAGTGATACCAATTAGAAGGGACTATGGTTAGTATAGAAATATATTAGTATAGAAATATAATAGTCCTACCAAGTCGGTCTGATATTAAAATTCTTTAAACAATACTTTTGTAATAGTATATTTTCAGATAGTAAACCTTTTTGATTCGTCATATGCCTTATCAGACATTAGATAGCAAAGCCATTGACATGCTTCGTGATATTCCAGATCTGATACCTGTATATCGGGAGTACTATGAGAATTGGGGAATTCGGGTTTTTGACAGAAAAGAACACGAGTGCAGAAACTATGTATCTCCTAACAGACGCGACTTTTTTAAAATACTTCTGGTTACAGAAGGTATCGGAATCTTTACGATTGGACTTAATACATATCATATTGAAAAACCAACAATTTTATTTATTCATCCAAACGATATTATTTCCTGGAAGAATCTATCAGAGCAAAACAAAGGTTTTTACTGTTTATTTAAGAATGCTTTTTTAGGGCAATATCCTCAGTTAAAAACAGCTATTGAGAGATACAATCTGTTTACTGATAAGTCCAAAAGTATCATTACCTTGAGCCAACAGGAAGCACTTTCTCTGGAGTCTATTTTTATCAAAATCTATGATGAGGAATTATCCGGAAATAAATTCAGCGAAGATGTAATACAGGCATATTTACAATTATTGCTGATTGAAAGCATTAAGATTGGTAATTATCCTCTGCCTACCCATGTCTCAGATGAATACAAGCATATTCATCAGTTCTTCCAGTTCTTGGAACATGAAACGGCCAACATAAATTATACGACACCCATACGTATTAAGACTGCGCAGGAATTTGCTGTAGAGATGTCCCTTCATCCAAATTATTTGAATGCTCTACTGAAAAGACACACCGGGCAAAACGTAAGTACACATATTCGTAATCGGTTGCTTGAAGAAGCAAAGATACTGTTAGTTCAAACAGACTGGACACTGGAAGACGTTGGTTACAGCATCGGATTTTCAGAACAGTCGAATTTCAACCTTTTCTTCAAAAAGAATACAGGCTATACGCCCGCTGCATTTCGAAAGAACTATCACCTTCGAAATTCATAAAAGACACTTTGTTTTCCATATAAACTTGCCGTTAGCTTGTTGCCATCTTTGTCTTAGTAAATTAATCACTAAAAAGATGGAAAAAACGACAATTGTAATTCCTCCCAAAAATACACAAAGTGTATTTGCTAATATGAGAGGAGCCCATGTGGCTCTCAGAGTATCAAACTATGATGAGACTAAAAAATGGTATATGGAAAAACTGGATTTCCGGTTATTGCATGAATGGCCTTTTGGAGATCTGCAACTTGCCTATCTGGCACCTGCCAACGACGATACCTTCTGGATTGAATTACTGGCAGGTGGAAATCCAGAACCTAAAACCAGTTATCAGGATCTAAATGAAAGTTTACATCCTGCTGGTTACCATCACATTTGCATGGATGTGAAAAGCGTTGATGATACACTTGCTCAACTTCGTAACAGAGGTGTCACCATTCTTGGAGATGCTTTTGATCTACCAGTTATTGGCAAGCGACTTGGTTTCTTTTCAGACCTTTGGGGCAATGTAATCGAATTGTCTGAGACTTTGTGATAGAAATAAGCTATATGTGGGGAATTAGCCAGGTAAGAGAAAAGTAGACAAAAGTTGAGTTTAACTCTAAACTTCGGAACAATTTAATAGTGTTCTTTTTTACAAGCTCTACGTGATAGAAATGAGATTGTAAATAAGAAGGAGTAAGATGAATGGAATGACTCAAACATGCTCTATCAGCCAGAGAAAGCTTGTTTGAGTCATTCGTTAATTTTTTCAGGACGTTGTTGTGAGATATTTTTATAATGCATCAAATAGGGTTGTTCGCAATTTTCTATATGCCAAATTATTAGACTTAAGTAGGTTTTAAATTATTTAATCATACTTTGTATGTATAATATGGTTATTTTACATACATTTATGTAATTAATATATTAATTCATAGAAGAGATGAAGGGGACAAACCTGGGTGAATTCGAAGAACTGGTATTACTTACTGTTGTGGCCTTGATGGAAGAGGCATATAGTGTAGCAATATGTGATGAACTGTCCAATCTCACAGGCCGCTCAATCAAACTTGGTGTAGTGCATGCAGTACTTAATCGGCTTGAAGAGAAAGGACTTGTGAAAAGCGAATTAGGCGAGGCAACAAAGACTCGTGGTGGCAAACGCAAAAGATTCTATCAATTGACCATACCAGGAAAAGCAGCACTGGTCCATGCCAAGTCAATGCGTGATCAGTTGTGGGACCGCATACCATTACTAGTTTGGGAAAAAGTATAACATGAAAGAGCAGCAACACCATCCACCTTTTTGGGCACAGCGGTTTATAGAGTGGTATTGTAAACCCGAACTCGCAGAGGATCTTATCGGAGATCTTAACGAATACTTTGAGAGGAATGTCCAGACCATTGGGCCATTTCGCGCAAAGTTAATTTACATTATTGATGCTTTAAAGTTCTTGAGAAGTTATACGATACAAAGACCAAAATTTGCCAACCTTTTTATCAACTGGATCATGATCAGAAGCTACATCAAAACAGCGGGACGCAATGTAATGCGCAACAAATTGTTCTCATCTATCAATATTGTTGGCCTTGCGATCAGTATGTCCGTCGGATTATTACTGATCGCGTTTGTGCTGGACCTGCATTCATATGATAGATTCCATAAGAACGGTGAGAGAATCTATCGCATCACCAATATATTAACTTCGAATAATGAACAAAGTAGCAAGTTTGCATCCACTTCTATAAAAACCGGAAGGCTTATCCGACAAAAAGTGACAGGTATTGAAGATGTAACTATTGTGCGAGACTTTTCGCAGGATGCTAAAGTTGGCGACAATATCCTTCCTGTTAAGGGCTACTGGGCGGAGCCATCGCTGTTCAGAATATTTACATTTCCTATGTTGGAAGGTAATCAAGACAAGGCGCTGAAAGACCCTTACTCAATTGTTCTCACAGAGACAACTGCAAGAAAACTATTCGGCAACGAATCAGCACTTGGTAAGGCAATTCAATTCGATACACTTACTTATCAGGTAACTGGTGTAATGAAGGATGTTCCTTTCTTTTCACATATTAATTTCGAAGCATTGGTATCATTATCAACAGCTGAGCAGCTCAACAAAAGCGACAGGAACTTCGAAAAATGGACGAATATGGGGTTAAACTATGTGTACCTGCTGCTATCACAAAATACCAATATGGCTGCCATTCAGTCCCAACTCAACGTAATTGCAAAAGAGGAGAATCTTGCGCAGGAAAACTCCAGAATACAACTTGAGCTTCTTCCTTTATATGAGATTGTAGTTGGAGAGAATCTCCGGGATATGCGTGGTTCCGTGCAGGTTCATATGCCTCCGGTTATGCTTTGGATATTGGGAGGACTTGCACTTGTTGTGATATTATCTGCCTGTTTCAACTATACTAACCTTTCAATCGCACGTGCCATGCGCCGCTTTAAAGAAGTTGGGATTCGCAAAGCTATCGGTGCCGGTAAGAGCCAGATACGGCAGCAGTTTCTTACAGAGGCAATCCTAATTTCTCTGGCGTCTCTTATTCTTTCGTTTTTCATCTTTCTTGTATTGAGACCACAGTTGATAGACCTGGCTCCGGAGATGCAGCGTACAGTAAAACTTGAGATCACTTCCTCTATGATCGTAACCTTTGTTATCTTTTCTGTTACAGTAGGTGTTATTGCTGGCTTTATGCCAGCTATATTCTTTTCGAAAATCAGTGCAATCAATGCACTCAGAAATGTGTCGTCTGTAAAAGTATACAAACACATAACACTCAGGCGTGCTTTAGTGGTTATTCAATACACATTCACACTGATCTTTATTACAACAACTGCCATTGGTTATGTACAGTACAAAAACATACTCGCATTTGATCTCGGATTCAACACTGAAAATATCCTTAATATCAATATGCAGGGTAATAAACCTGATGCGCTTCTTAAGGAACTGAGCGAAATACCAGAAGTAACCGCATTGTCCCGGTCGTTAATAATTACCAGCGTTGGGAATGCTTGGGGCGGCTATATGAAATATAAAGACTCGCACGACTCTGTATTGGTCCTTACCAACAACGTCGACGAAAATTATCTGACTCTGCATGACTATAAGCTTATTGCTGGAGGAAATTTCATGGCACATCCCACTACAACCGCAGCTGCCTCAGAAGTGATCGTTAATCAACAAGTCTTAAAAAGATTTAACATTGCCAACAACAACTCCGAAGAAGCAATAGGGGAAGAGATTACATTCAGTAATGCCCAAGGACATGGACGCAAAATGACTATTGTTGGAGTAATGAAAGACTTTCACTATGGCAAGGTCAACAACCTAATCGAGCCTGTAGCCTTTATGCCATGGACACCCGAAGACAGGACAATCATTAATGCCAAAATAAAAAGTACCGATATGCTTGCAACCATGGCTAAGATTGAGTCCACATGGAAGAAGATTGATCGTATTCATCCATTTCAAGCTGAATTCTATGAAGAAGCGATAGAAGATGCTTATAGTGAATTTTCCTCCATGATCAAGATTATTGGCTTCCTTTCCTTTCTCGCTATTTCTATCGCATCGATGGGGTTGTTCGGAATGGTGGTATTTACAACTGAAACAAGACTAAAAGAGATCAGCATCCGCAAAGTGATGGGTGCAAGTTCGAGCAATCTTATATATTTGCTGAGCCGCGATTTTCTATTGCTGTTGTCAATATCGGCACTTATTGCTTTACCAGTAACTTACTTCTTCTTCAAAAATGTTATACTTACAAATTTTCCCTATCACACACCTGTGCAAATCGCTGAGCTATTTGTCGGCTTGTTAACCGTATTGTTTATCGCATTCATTATGATTGGCTCGCAGACAATGAAAGCTGCCAGAAGTAATCCCGCAAAGATTCTGAAGAGTGAATAAGGTAGGGATACCTTAATTGACAATTCTCATCTTTCTGGTGAAATAAGAGGAGTGCGGGAAAATTCTGTTGATAGTAAGTAAAGAAGTAGAGGTTTTACCAAAATAACCTCTACTTCAAGTAACTTGACAGTATAAGTGATCTTACTTCTTGGTTAACTAATACCGCTGCCAGAAGAGACTAAATCCAATTATCAACACAAGGCCAATCTGTAAGGCAGTCAGCACATACATATAGTTAGCCTGGCCTCTTGACTGATTTAACAGTCGCTCGCCTACAGTTAACTGCAAACTGGATAGTTCTGCCAGAGTTTGTGCCACTTGACCAAATGTAGTATAGGCAGTACCAGCAAATAAGGTCTGTTGCTCCTTCGGTTGGCTGACTCGCTTAGCTATTATTTCCTCTTCTAACTGGTTATAAACGGATAGCCGTTGTTTTAACAATGTGAATTGATCCGATTCTTTGGCTGTTAATTTAGTCTTGTCATATTCGACCAGCAAAGAGTCTATCTGGCGGTTAAGACGATTAATAGTTGAGCCCATAAAACTTCCACTTGAATCAGTTTTACCTAGCACATAGGATTCGAGTAGTAGCCGTTTCTGGTAAACTTTTGAATTTAGACTGGCAATAATAGCTGTTGGAACCAAGCGATCCTTGTAAATGGATGCTGATGTTTCCTGAATTTGATTTACACTACGACGGCTTAAAAAAATGCTGGTTAGAATCAATCCCAACAGACTAGCAATCAGTAAGGTAAGACGTAGCGTCGAACGGTTATTAGTTGATTTTTCCATATTATTCAAGGCAAAGTTTTATTTTCTATTGTGAATTTTAAAGTGGCATATAGGATTTTGCCATAGACTTGATCGAAGCTAAATTGTCGTTGACATAGCCTACCGCAACTTAGATGCTTATTGCTAAAGTTAAGGGTTGAACTCTAGCATCAGAAATTTTTATAAATAATAAGATTTAAAATTGTACGACCCAGTGTACCTAAATAGACGACAATTACTTCAATTACTATGTCTACTAGCAAAAGTTAAGGAGAGATTATAGAAGGAAGGAGATGAAATATTAGTTGAGTAAGTGTAATATTTATTTACAGCTGCATTGGGATATGTTAACCACTTAGGGCCGTATTCTTGCAGACAAGTACCTAACTATAAAATAATCAGTTGTGTAAGCCACTAGGTAACTAAATATTCAGCTATCTCGGCGTAAACCAAAAGATTCCCCTCTATTGTCCCCTGATAAACAAAAAAGCCTTAAATAGTTGCTATTTAAGGCTTTTTGCAGAGAGGAAGGTACTTTCACCGTTAGGGTGCACCTAGATGTTACCCAAAGCTAGACCCGTTTTTCGCGTTTTTAGAGGGTTTTTATCAGGTCTAGTCTTAGGTGAGTTCTAGTTAATCTGAAGAACTTGTCCCCTAATCTGTCCCCTGACTTTTCTTATTGGGGAACAAATCGTATCTTGTAGTTACTAATCAATACGATAAAACAAACCAAATATACTGAATGAGTTCCTTGCCAAGGGGAGTGACGTTTGTTCTAAAAGATAAGAACAGCAAAAAGCCTACACCTATTATTCTACTCTTTATCCACGATAAGACACGTACCAAGATTTACACCGGAGAATCTATTGATCCCGGACAGTGGAACTTTGATGATCAGAAAGCCTTTACTCGTGGCTTTGCCAGCAATGTCCGGTTAAACCGACTGTTGGAACTGTACGCAGCCAAACTGTGGGAGTTCTATACAGCTTGCAAAGTGAGAGGGGTAATTCCCAATGATAATGACTTACGGGAGTCTATACACCTTGAAATAGAAGAGGAAGAAACTGTTCCTGTAAGGATTACCACGTTATGGGATGTATTCAGTGACTTTGTAACCATTGCAGAAGCCAAAGGGAAAGAACGAAGTGCTCAGGTTTACAGAGCCCTGGAAAATCATCTTCGTAGTTTTGAAAAGGCAAAAAAGGAGACTGTCTCTTTTGATACTATTGACCTGCGTTTCTTTGACAAGTTTACTACCTATTTGCTTAATAAAGTAAAGCTAACTGACAATACCATTGCCAAACAGATCAGTACACTAAAGCGGATATTGACCTTTGCTACAGAGCGAGGTTATAACAGTAATCTGGGTTATCAGAATAAGAAGTTCAACTGGCAGAGGAAAGAAACACCTGTGATTGCCTTGACTGCAGAAGAGGTAGAGCAATTGGAAAACCTGACTATCCCTGCAAATAAGACGTATCTGGAAAATGCCCGCAATCTGTTTTTGCTGGGTATCTATACGGGTCTGCGTTATGGTGATCTATCCTCTATTCGTCCAGAGCATGTGCGGCCTGATCACCTGCGTATCATTACCCATAAAACCAAACAGAACCTTTCTATACCACTTACTGCCAATGCCAGACAGATAATTGATTTATACCTGGCAGGACTGGTAAGACCTATCTCCAATCAGAGACTGAATGATTACATCAAAGAAGTGTGTGAACTGGCACAGATCAACGCACCTACAGAGAAGGTATTATTCAGAGGAGGGGAGAGGATATGTAAGACGGTACCTAAATGGAAGCTGCTGGGATCTCACAGTGGGAGAAAAAGCTTCGTGACACTCTCCCTGGAGAAAGGTCTTAGGCCTCAGATTGTAATGGCTATCAGTGGTCACAAAGACTACAAGAGTTTTAAGCGGTACATCTCTATTACGGATGATCAGGTAATGAAAGAGTTTTCGAAAGTGAATGAAATGCCGGAAGTATTAAAGAAAGCTATTTAATGACAACTATGGAAGAGAAATATATGGATTATAGTTACCAGGAAAATGGTGAAACAAAAACTGTTCAATTGAAAGTACTGAAACCTAAGACGCTAACTTTTGAAGATTGGGAAAACAAAAGGCCTGAGGGTGCCTACGTGAAATGGGAAAAAGGAGAAACTGCTGGTGTATATCTCCAGGATAAGGAAGTATTCAAGGTGTTGGTTAGCGAAGAGGAGTGGAATAAGATAGAAGAAAAACGTAAAGAGCTTTATTTTCAAAAAATTGAGATGTTAGCCTTTTATTCTTTTGAGGAATTTAAAAAGGTGTATGATGCATCTGAAGACAAGGACAGGTTATTACAGTTAAAAATAGCAGAACTAACAAAAGTAATTGAGAGAAATCAACAGTGGTATGATGATACAATTGTTTATCAAAAACGAGATTTCTCAATTATAGATCAAACAGATCGACAATATATGCGTCTACAGGATTTAAAGTCTTCTATCTCTAAAGTCTTTGTCCTTGAATCCAGTATTAAACTATTAAGCATTCTCATAAATGTATTTCCTCTGATTTTAGAAGAAGAAGAGAAAGAGCGTCAACTTATAGAGTTTTGTGAGGCACAGACATTAATGGAGATATTGCCAACAACAAAGTATCCAACTGTAGAATTATTTGCAGAGCGTTTAATTCACATAGGAGAAGTAAACTTTAAAATATATAAAGGTCATCTAGAAACAAAACTTGCCAATTATCCATCCCAAAAAGAGAAAATCCTACATGAGGAAATTGAGACTATAAGAAAAGAAGACTTAAAACTAGCAGAGAAGAACAATATGCTACTTATAGACTCTTGCTATGAGAGTTCAGAAAAGCTAATTGATGGATTAGATACTGTCTTATCAATAATGCCTTACAGGGAAGGTAAAGCTTTAGAAAACTATATGTATGATTCTTGGAATAAGATCTTATTAATAAAAAAGCGTCACTATGTAAATAGCTTATTGCTTTCTCCTAAAAAGCAAATCAACGAACCTCAGCTATTGGAGGATATTTTTGTAAATCCAGAAAAAGCTCAATCATATTTATCACTATTAATAAGTGTAGAAGATGCTCCAGTTAGCTCCGATTGGATTTATACATTAGGCGAGCGTAAAAAGCAATCAATTGTAGCTTTTATAGATGTCTTAGAAAAGACAAAAAAAAATGGCCATCCTATCATAAAAAGGCCTAGTGATTTAATTTTATCCAATCTTATTAATGCCAGAGTCCATAACTTCAATAGTGCAGAAGGACTATTTAGGAAACAACAGAGTAACATATATGATATTTATGAAACAAGATTTAGTACAGCAATAAAATTGCTATAAACCTTCTATCGAACGTATCGAACAAACCTCCGATACGTTCGATAGCTACCAATGCATCTCCATACTTTTGTTGAAACAACGACAAAATATGGAAAAGACCATCCTCACAACCATGTCAGTGTCCGATATCAAGGACATTTTTATCGATTGCTTTACAGAATTTTTGCGCCAGAACACATCTTCCACAAGCATGGGAGCAGAAAAGCCACTAAAAGCCTCTGAACTTGCAAAAGCTCTTGATGTATCCATTGCTACAATCTCTGTATGGGAAAATCAAGGCTTACTTCCTGCGCGTTGGATTAGCAACCGCAAATTCTATCTTCTCAGTGAGGTTAACGCGGCTATGAAGCTAGATCCTCGTTTCGAACGAAAGAACACTCTTCGCAAAAAGACTTCTGCACTTTCCACTATTTCCTAAGAAATAAAAAAAGCCCAAACGTGGACTAGACGCAAGGGCAGAAGATTTTTAAACGAAAACGGGGACGAGATGAACAAAGATACTACTATTCAACAGCAATGCAAAGCGTATTGCCTGAAACATGCCACTACCAGCCCATACGGAACCTACTTCTCAGAAAGTGGAAAAAAGTTTATTGCCAGCAAATTCGGTTTGACCACCGGAGAGGTCGAACGTATCCTGACTCAGATTCGAGAGGAGGTGGTGAGTGGAAAATGAAACCATGTCTGAACAGATCCGCACTCACCTGAATGGTTTGCTGGAATACAAAAAGGAATACACCTTACAGCATAGAGATTTATTGAATGCTCTATGTACAAAGTTTGTCGAGGTCAACTTTCGCGACCAGGCAAGTTTAGGAGAAGATGAAAAGCTGAATCAGAAACAGATTGTTGTACTGGTTATCCGGGAAGTATTACGGGTAGCCAAAGTACATAACTGGGGACTCTGTAAACGACATGATTTTATCTATGTCTACAATGGAAAGAACTGGTCTTTACTAAATGAACCAGATCTGACTGAGTTTTTAGGGAAAGCAGCTGCTAAAATGGGTATACCCAGTATAGAAGCAGAACACCATCGGTTCAGAAATGAGTTATTGCAACAGTTTCTGGCTGTCTCAAACTTACCAGAGCCGAATACAAACACAGATGTAGTCTTACTCAATACACAGAATTATACACTGGAAATTACTTCCAAAGGGGTAAAACCCAGAGTGCACAAAGCAGAAGACTTTCTAACCTATATCCTTACGTTTGCTTACGATCCAACAGCCAAAGCACCCATTTTTCAACGGTTTCTCGACGAGGTATTACCTGATCAATCAGCTCAATATGTACTGGCAGAATACCTGGGATACATCTTTACCAATGGATTAAAGTTAGAAAAGGCGTTGATCTTATTTGGTCCTGGAGCCAATGGAAAAAGTGTTGTCTTTGAGATTGTGACCGCTTTGTTTGGGATTGAGAATGTATCCAACTATACACTGCAGTCTCTGACGAATGACAATGGATACTACCGGGCAATGATTGCCAATAGACTGGTAAACTATGCCTCTGAGATAAATGACAAGCTAGAAGCCTCAACATTCAAACAGCTTGTATCAGGTGAGCCTGTAGAAGCACGCCTTCCCTATGGCAGACCCTTTGTCATTAACCGCTATGCAAAACTGATTTTCAATAGTAACGAACTACCGCGAGATACTGAACAGACTAACGCCTTCTTTCGGCGCTTTCTGATTCTTCCTTTTACAGTCACTATTCCTGAATCCAAACAAGATAAAACATTAGCCAGACGAATTATAGAGAATGAATTATCCGGTGTACTCAACTGGGTGTTGGACGGATTAGATAGACTACTAACCAACAAGAATTTTACCTATTGTGAACTGGCAGAGAAAGCCGTTGGACAATATCGCAAAGAATCCGATTCAGTACTGATGTTTCTGGAAGATCACAACTACCAGAAATCAGAAGACAATACGCCCCTGCAAGACCTGTATGCTGAATATAAATCGTATTGCACTCTGGACGGATACAAGCCTGTCAGCTTAAAAAACCTGCTCAAAAGACTGGAAGCAGCAGGATATCAATCTATCAAAAGGAATATCGGAAAGGTAGTATTCATCAAAAGAGTAATCATAATCTAAAAAGTGACGCAAGTGACGCAAGTGACAGTCCAAAAAAACATTTTTCTTATGAAAGACTATAAATACATACTCGAACCCTATCAAACAAAAGCAAACAGATATGATTGTCCTGTCTGTGGAGGGAAAAAGACCTTTGCCAAATACATTTCTACAGAGACAGGCGAATATCTCAGTGATACTACAGGAAGATGTAATAGAGAGTCTAATTGTGGTTACCATTATACACCTAAACAATACTTTCAGGATAACCCTCAAACAGGTGAGAATGAAAATAAATGTTTTTCCCAAGCGTCACTTGCATCACTTCCGTCACTTTTGCCAAAAAGCACAGTTGAACCCTCGTACATAGATCAACAGATTGTAGAGGCATCCTTTCATGAAAAAGCTTATTTGACCAATGCATTTGTGCTTTTCCTGTTTGACAGGTTTGGGGCTACCCAGGCAGAGGATCTGGTAAAAAAGTATTGTATAGGTACTTCCAGATATTGGCCGGGTGCAACTGTGTTCTGGCAACTGGATACAGAATGGCAAGCCAGAGCCGGTAAAGTAATGCTCTATGATCGTGCTACGGGCAAACGGGTAAAGCAACCTTTCAACCATGTGCATTGGGTGCATTCCATTCTCAAACTGGAAGACTTTCATCTGAAACAATGCTTCTTTGGTGAACACCTGTTAGATATAGAACCCTCTGATAAACCTGTTGCCATCGTGGAAAGCGAAAAGACAGCCGTAATAGCCAGTCTCTACTTCTACGATTTTATCTGGCTTGCCTGTGGTGGGTTATCGACTCTCAAATCTGAACGATTACAACCTTTCCAGGATAGAAAAGTGATCTTGTTTCCGGATCTGAATGGATACGAAAAATGGAAAGAGACAACAAAAGACTTTTCCAATGTAATAGTATCAGATCTTCTCGAAACCATAGCCACAGATGAGGAACGAGAGAAAGGGCTTGATCTGGCAGACTACCTACTCCGATTTAACTATCTCGAATTCTGGTCTTATCCCAAAGAATGGGACATACCTTTCAATAGTGAACAAGTCAATAACGAACAAGTCAATAACGAACAAGAATCCTCTCCCACACCCTTAATACAGCAAGCAGCATGAACGAAGTTTTAAACGATGCCTTACAACTGGCTATCAATAATCTGATATTCCATGATCTTCTAACTGAAGTCGGAAGAGATAGCAATAATATCTTCTACGATACAGGAGCAGGTGAAACGATAGTGCATTGCCTGCATACTGGCTATAACCACATTCTTCCATTCTAATCATTGACTCAAAATCATTCACACATAAAACACACAATACTATGCGACTCAAGTCTATCAAATCCGATACTCCACTGGCTAAACTATTCAACGCCTTCATGAATAGCCTTTCTATCATTGACATTACCCATGATCCGATTTACTACTCAATGAAAGTACACAATGCTTCTATTGACCGGGAAAAGGTAGATACAGAAAGTATTTATGATGCTTATACCCGCTTTGAAAGACACTATCAGTTAGCGATCCTTTCCAATGGTCTCAGACAGTTTCATAGCGCTACTCTGGAAGTAGAGAAACATTTAATCAAGTACTTTGATGAGTACACAGCAGACTGGAAAGCCTATGCCACGCAGGAACGTATGCTTTCTATAGAAGAGTTTGGAGGGGATGACAAAGATTATAATGAAGATGGCTCTATACGCTACAAAGAAGACTGGGAAAGTATCAAATCCTATACGCTTCACTCTAATTTATCCTCATACATTGGAGGCAACTATCATGAAGAGGGCAAAAACTGTGAAGTCAGAGGTGAGGGATTAGGTACCAGTAGAGCGCAAGACTATGCAGACTTTCTGCTGATGGTTCGTAATGAATCCGATTTCTCTCCCTTCAAATTTCTGGCAAAACAAGGAATAGACCTGCAACCTTATAGGCAGAATGAATCAGGAGACATGGAGCCTATGACACTGGCAGATACAGTAGAAGCAGAGATGAATACGGATATCCGAAATGAGAGCATTGCAGATCTGTTCAGTGAAGCGATTGAAACAGGATTCCAAGTGAGAGAACTATTTGAGTCACTCAGTCTAGATCAGGACCATAAGGAAGAGTACTCTCAGATGTTGCAGTTCGTACAGCAAATCAAAACAGTCACTTTCGGATTTCTCCACTAAGAAGCAGAAAAGGAAAACCCTGTCTCCACTGAAAACGGGGTTTTCAATACAGTTGAATAATACACTCACCAAGGAGTGTCATAACAAAGATACATAAAATTCAATACCTGATACGATGGATAGTAGCCTTAACCCTAAACAATTAGCCTTTGTCAATGAGTACTTGTTGACCGGCAATGCAGCAGAGGCATATATGAAAGCTTATCAGGTTGACAATGAGTCCGTTGCACGAGCAGCAGCATCCCGACTATTAACAAATACTAACGTACAGGATTACATCAGAAAGCATCAGAAGCAAATGGAGAAGAAGACAGGAATTACCGTAGAGAAAGTGATTGCAGAACTGGCCAAGATTGGCTTTTCCAACATACAGGATTATATCACGGACGAGAACCAGGTAGAGGACCTATCCAAAATCAGACGCAGGAAAGCCGCTGCAGTCAGTTCGGTTAAAACAAAGAAACGTATTTTCAGAAAAGGAGATGAAGAGATAGAGACTGTAGAAACAGAGTTCAGACTCTATGATAAGATCTCTGCGTTGGAAAAGATTGGTAAGCATCTGGGAGCCTTCGTCTCTATTAAAGATCTGGTTGATAATCTAACAGACCAGCAGATGAATGATCTGGCTAATGAACTGGAAAAACGAATGCCATCTGATACACAATCTTCTGATCCACACCTTTCTGAGGAAGATAATTTTCCACTAAACAATTGAGACAACAATGAAAAATTCAAACATACGCAGGGCACTTAAACAGATTGCCATGGGCAAACTAACCAGAAAAGAGGCTACTAACTTACTTACCCCTGTGGAATACACTTATACTATTGACCTGGAAAAAGATACCCACACCATTGAGAATAATCACGGCGTCAAAGAAGTCTATAACGATTCAGAGTGGGAATCTGCCAGAAACAAATACAGGGAAGTCCTTGATATAAACAAAATCGTCCTTTCTGATGGATTGGATCAGGCTTTAGAGACATACATGTAATCAACCTTGAAAATGAGAATGAAAACAAGAAAGAATAAATCAAATGCCTCAGATACCTTAAAAAGGCTTGTCAGAGGCAAAATTACAAGTGCTGAACAGTTCCTCCAAGAACTAACAGGCAATGAGAACAAACCCTATATCATCGCACTAATCCATGACGAACAGGTTTCTCTTACTCTGCCACCTTCAAAGAAAACCGGCTTGTTAAAAAAAGAAATGCAAGTTGTGGAATGGGAAGAGCAAAAGGCAAAACTGGAAAAACGCTTTACTATTGCTCAGATCACTGTCATTGCGCCAAAGGGGTCCAATGCACACAAAGAAGAGGGCGTGTAATTGGACTAAAACAGACATACAGAATACATACTTTCTAACAGCAATCATCTTAAACAAATTAAACAAAACAAACCTATGGAAACACCAGAAACAAAAACACCGGTAACTATGGCACAACTAACCATGGAACAGGTAACTATAGCACAGGTGAAAAGTACGCTTGATGCTGCATTAACTGGTTTCAGACAAAGACAAAATATCTGCGCTACTGCCTTTCAGCATATCAAAGAAAGTGCAGAAGAACCACCTACAGACATGCTATCGGTATTCAAAAAGATGGGAACACTGGCCTCTCACTGTGTAGAAACTATGGCAAATAGATTTCAATAGCTGCCTGAATAGAATAGGCAACAAATGATCAATTATTATCAACACATCTAATACATAAAACTATTAATACATAAGACTATGGCTACTAAAAACGGACCCGCTAACGGATACATTCAGATTCAGGTTTGTGGACACAAGCTGGGATTAAAGTTTGGGATGAACTTTTGGCAATTACTCACTGAGCTTTACGGAATATCAATGAATCAGTTAGGCGAAACATTAACAGAAAGCAGCCTTAAATCTCCGCGAATGATTTCTGACATGATCTACTGTGCCGCAGTAGCTAACTGCGAAATTGCTGGAGAAAAGCCTGACTTTACCCGGGGACAATGTCTGGAATGGTTTGGCGAGATGGAAGCTCAGACAGTTAACGATATCATTGAGACGTTTCTACAATCAAAGCTAATGGGTAATACGATTGAAAGCCTTCTAAAGGAACAACTTCCACAGATGGAAAGTAGTACCCTGGCAAAGACTGTATCAGAGTAGTCTGCTTATACAGGTGTTCTATTAGTATGATAGAGCACCTGTTGCCTTATAGAGCAGAAATGATGTGGAAATCAGGTGTGGAAATCAGGTGTGGAAATTAAAAGAGGTGGCTAATTGAAAATAACGTAAAGAACAACTATGGCAACAATTGCAGAATTAAATATAGCCATTGGGCTATCGCTGGATAAGTTTGATCAGGGTGTTGACCAGCTTGGGAAAAATTTAGAGCGTCTGGGTGACCGTTTAAGTGGTTTGGGGGAAAGTTTCTCCAAGTACTTAACCGTTCCTCTTACGTTGCTGGGAGGTGCTTCTATTAAAGCGGCCGGAGATATGGAAGCGTTGGAAAAGGGACTTGTTGCCGTAACAGGAGACGCAGAGAAAGCAGCTCAGGAACTAAAGGCACTGAAAGAAGTAGCCCGTTTACCTGGTTTGGGACTAAAAGAAGCTGTACAGGGATCTATCAACCTGCAAGCGGCTGGATTTTCTGCCAAACAAGCCAGAGAGTCATTACAGGCTTTTGGTAATGCACTGGCAGTAGTAGGAAAAGGCAAAGCTGACTTAGACGGTGTGACCCTGGCATTGACACAAATAGCCTCCAAAGGGAAAATATCAGCAGAAGAAATCAATCAAATAGCAGAGAGAGTACCACAGTTCCGAAAGGCTATACAGGCTGCGTTTGGTACATCCAATTCGGAGGATCTGCAAAAGCTAGGTATCTCTGCACAGGAATTTGTCGAAAAGACGACCAAAGAATTAAGTAAGCTTCCTAAAGCTAGTGCAGGCATTAACGCAAGTTTTGAGAATATTGGAGATACAATTTTACAATCTCTTTCCCGGATTGGGAATGCCATTTCAAAAGCCTTTAATCTGCAGGAGAACCTACCTAAACTGGAAAACTTTATTACAGGGATTGTCGATGCCTTTGAAAGTCTTTCCCCTGTAGTACAAAAGGTAGTAGTGGTTCTAGGTACTATTGCAGCCGCTATCGGACCTGTATTACTGGTAATAGGTAAACTGGTCGCTGTGTTTCCTACCCTGGTAGCAGGAGCTGGAACGGTATCTACTGCCTTTACCGCACTATCAGGTCCTGTGGGATTGGTAGTAGCCGCTATTGCAGCCGCAGTGGCTTTGATTATTGATAACTGGGATAGTATTGTAGCCTACTTTACAACAGGAGAGGGAGGCAAGTTTCTCGATGGTGTTAAGCCGTATGTGAAAGAGATAACAGAGGCTTTAGGTGTGGTAATAGGTTATGCGGTAGGGCTTATTAAAGATCTATGGTCTGGGTTTAAAACCTTTATAGTGCCTGTGATTAGTGAAACATTTGGAGCTGTACTTCCTATCCTCAAAGATATATTTGCAGTAATTGCCAATGTATTCAAAGCTGTTTCTGCCCTTTTGCGTGGGGACTGGTCTGCATTGTGGGAATCCTTACTGAATATAGCGAAAGGAGCCGTAAACCTGCTTTTAGATCTGATTGTAAGATCCATTACCTATCTACCGGATTTGATAGCAGGCGTGATTGAGAAAATAGATCCGTCCAGTACGTTGGCTAAAAAACTACGGAATACTACCCAAACAGTGAAAGATTTTGTCGATCAGTACAAATTCACGATTACGTCTCTGTCTGATTCCACCAAAGAAGAGGTAGATGCCGTCTCAGAAGAGTATTATCGAATGCGTGAGGCTTCTGATGAGGCATTAACCCAAACGGCTAACAATACCAAAGCTCTTACAGATCAGATGATCAAAGCTTTGGAAAAAGTGCGTCTTTCGCTCCGTCAGGTAGAAGAAGAAAACAAAGCCTTTGGCGCCTCCTACGATTACATAGGAGAAAGAGCAAAAGCATTAGAAAAGGGAATCTCTGCGCTGATAGAATCGGGTTTTAATGCCCAGTCATCTGCTGTGCAAAAGCTTATCAAGGAGTTGGGTATGTTAGGAGAAGCACAGAAAAATGCCCTACCTGCTACCAGTCCGATAGCGCAGCCTATTCAACAAAGAATACAGACACCAAAGCCTGTCATTCAGCAGGTACAGGTAACCATAGAAAGTAATGTGTCTGCTGTTGCACAAGAGTTACAAGAGTTATCTGCCTCACTAACAGATGGAACACTCAATGCAAAACAGGCTCTGGAAAATGCAGCCAATATCTTAAAGATAGATGTAGGTACACTGACGGCTCAGTTTGAAGCATCGGGCTTATCACTCAGTGAGTTCTTTGCAAGCATACAGGTAGGTACCTCAACGATTGTTCCGGAAATACAAAGGTTTGCAGACTCGTTAAATATTGGAGTGGTTGGAGCACAGGGACTCATAGAGGCAAGTGAACGGTTGGGAATAAGTTTAGAGTCGTTATCTACCAGTTTTCAGGCTTCCGGAATGCAAATAGGAGATTTTTTAAATCAATTAGGCGAACGGAGTGTGGAGGTTGGAAAGATTATAGAACAGTCGATGGAACAAATGGCTGTTTTTGTGGGAGAACAACTGGGGAAACTATTTACGGGTGATTTCAATGCAGGGAGCTTCTTCCAGGGGATTATGGATATAGTAGCCAATTTCCTTAGTGCTTTTGGTAAGGCTTTGATAGCCGCAGGTATTGCCTCTGAGAGATTTAAAACACTCATAGAAAATCCATATGCTGCTATAGCGGCAGGTGTTGCATTAGTCGCTCTAGCAGGCGTGGCTAAGTCAATAGGCAGTAGAGGACTTTCAGGAAGTTCTTCAAGTTCAGGCGCTTCGACCCCTTCGTTATCCTCTGGTTTTTCTTCTGGTATAGATACCAAACAAACACAACAAGCGGTACAAAAGTCTGTAAGTGTCAATGCCGTATCTCCTACTGGGTCGCAGCAACTAGATATTCATATCATAGGAACAGCTACTGTGTCAGGTAGAGACTTAGTATTTGTTTTTGAACAGGAACAAAAGCGCAATCAGAAGACAGGAGGGTAATACCTGTACCGTTTCACAATCCATAGATGAGTGTCATAGTAAAGGAGCCGACAGATAGTTGGCTCTTTTTAATTTCTGAAAGATTTCAGGATGGACCAAAGTGCAAAATAAATATAAGAGTAGACTTGTTTACTTTATCATCAGCAGAACGCACATACGATAACTCTTTTGGGTTAGTCCAAACAATAACAGGCCATAAGCTTTTATCTCCATAATACTTTAAACTTAGCTCTCCAATAGTTTCTATTCCTCCAGAGAAATTTGCGGGTGTTTGTAATAAACCTAATTCTCTTTCCATATAGTATTTAGTTAATTCATCCATATGTTCAAGTGGTTTATAGTTAGGCTTAGTAGATGCCATCTTTAATAGTTCTTGATATGCTGCTTTTTTATCTGCTGCTTTTACTTGAATTAATTCACTTCTAGTTAAACTATTATATCTTGATACCTTCCAAATTTCTAAAAAGGCACTATCGCGTAAAACAGTAGTTGGTTGAACTTGTTTAATATCAAACTCCCCTCTATCTGCATTTGCAACAACAATCAGTTTCCAATATTTTTCATCTCCATAGTGTTTTTTTGCAATATCAGCTATTGACATGGCTGGATGGATAAATATAGTTTCTAGTTTAAGTCTAGAATTCGAGTCTTTTCCAATAACAGCCGTAATCCTATCAATATAGTTTTCTGTTCCTTGAACTCTACTTGCATTTACTAGCCATTGATCAAGTACCTGAATTGGATCTATCTCATTTGAGGTAGTGGTTTTAGTAATAGTAAAATCCTGTATTGAATACCAGATTAATATAGATGCCAATAATGCAATAAAAACGCCAGGACTAGCATTCGCCAACTTTACCTTTGCACCCTTCCCTTCTAATAAGAATGTTATTCTACCTGTTATTCCTTTAATAATTAAAACCATTCCCCAAATTAATAGACCTATACCTGTGAGTTCCATTAATATTCTTTGAATAAGCTTAATTACCTGTGGATCCATAAGTCAAGTTTTATCAAATTGAGTATAAACAGGCGGTTGCTGTAGGAGAAGGGTTGGTTTAAATAAATCTCCAAACACCGTCCAACTAAAAGTACATGTGGATAGTTGAATAAATTTTCTGCGTTTGAACTTGCCTTTATTTTTTTCTTTAGCAGACAAATTCAATTCTACATATAACTGGGTAAAAAGAGTACGCAATCTCTACCTTAAGTTCTAGAAGATCAATACCTCAAATGAGGTATTTTTCACTCTCACAGTAAGGCTACAATTTCAAATCAGACCCTTTACTAAAACCTTAGTCAAACCACTTCGTAGAATTCACGTACTGGTTATAACATGGGATAAAACCATGTTTAGCAGAAGTACATGTACAGTTATATCAGTTCTCAGTTACCCTCAAGTTGAGGGAGACTGACCCCTTCCTCCTGATGAAGAACCTCGATATTCAGGAGGGTGTCGGTTATGCTTACATCCTGCTTTTTCTGAGAAGGTTCTTTGCTGTTCTACTCATTTATTATCTTTTCGCTTTCTTTATGAAATTAAATATTTCTTTGCATAAGAACATACACCAGTAACAGAGGCTAAACACAAATGGAAACAGAAAGAATAGTAAAAAGCGCAAGTCGAATCAAAGAACAAATAATTTTTTGGTATTTGAGATATTACAGACTTGAACAGAAAGCTATCAAAGGAAAGGAAGGCTGTACCTTATTTGATAAAGTACCAGGTCTGGAAAGAGAGACTATTTTAAGTAGGATTAAGTTATCTACCTACGAATTACCTGTATTGCTGACAAGAGTAAGACCAGAAGAATGGATTCTTAATACAACTGAACACTTTATCCAGATAAAGAAATCTTCTTTGGAAAAAATTCCATATGAGCAGTTTCGCTTTCATGAAGGACCTTTATGGGATGAAGAAACTGCCAGAAGAAAGATAGGTATATTACGAAAGATAGGTATTTTACTTGGTCTGTTAGAGCGGCCTGTCCATCCTAAAAAAAAAGGCCATATACTCCCATTCGGTATCATGCTTGCAGATGAAGAAATCAAATATTGGGATATGCCAACGGGCGATACTATGTTTGCCTTCTGGAATGTGACCAAGAAATGCGAATTAATTGGTAGAAAATACCAGATTGAAGAATATCGAAATTGAAAAATATAAAAAGTAGATCTGAATAGTTATTCTATGAGTCACATTTACGACTATCAAGGCCAGATAGCTACTATAAAAGCAGGTAAAAAGGAAATCTATTTTGAGGTGTTAGATATTAGTATTCAGGGTGGTCCTATTCCTGTAAAAGAAATCCTTTCTGATCAGATCATCGACTCTTATACCTCAATTGGGATCATGCTTACAGTAAGGAATAAAGGGCATTTGCTTACAGATAAACAAGTAGCGGCTTTGCTTAATCCGCCTCTATTTATCAAGCTACCCGATGTATTGGAAGGTCAAGGCAGGGTATGGACATATGAGGACACACATATATGTTTCTATTTTACTGGAGGCATTACCAACATTAATGGAAAGGTAGTAGAAGCTATCAATCAAAACATTCATAAGCTTGTAGAATTAAGAGATGGACAAACCGGATAGATAGTCTATCAACCACCCTCAAATTGAGGGGAGTTAATGCCTTATATTTCTTCCTAATGAGAAACATCGATTTATTGACATTTACTTTGACCTGAGTCTTGTATTGCAAGATCCAGGTAACCAGTTACTACCTGAGTCTGATAATGTCAGAGGTAGATGATCCAGATTTGGATAATGTATAAAGGGGGCGCAAACCGATTTAGTTTCACCATAGATAGAAGATACAAATGTAATATTGCCTTTTGTTGGGTATTAAGACAACTATCTCCTCTATATAAATCAGGTCTTCTAGTCAGAAATGTATTTATCAAAAAACTCAAAAGCAAAAGCACTATTTTCCCAATAATGTTTCACTTCTTCAAAACTTTTATCCTTATCAATCTCATTAAGTAATAACTCTAATTCAATAAACTTTTCGTTATCAAGCTTCCACCAATATCCGACAAAGTGTTTAGGGAAAATTGCCTTTAGTTGTTCTTTGGAAATGGTTAAATTGTTTATGAAGTCTAGGCCCTTTAAAAACTTAGGATGTGAATAACGTTGGTCACAAGAATTAACAAACTCTTTTCCTTTTTTTTCTAAATCTGCCATGAGTAAAGCTAATGTTTCCAAAAATGAGTCTTCACTTTTGGAAAAGGAATAGCTCCAGATTTCCGGACCAAGTGCTGATGTTGACTTACTATTAAATAAAAAAGTTCGTCTGTTAAGAATTCCGTCTGAAAATAGTATTCCGTCATTGTGTTTATAGACAGTTGAACGTAGTTCGCAATTGATATATCCTTTTCTAAAAAAGACTGTAATTTTCATCGTATCAACTGCATCTTGCCTCAAGGCTTTTCTTTGGAAATAATAACGTCGATTATTTGATTTTGAATAGATATATCCAAGTGTATTTTCTCCTAAAGTAGAGATAACTAATTCATACACACGCTTTTTTGTTAATGATTCTTCCTGCTCCATATTAATGTGTCCGATCTTGGGGATATTGTATATTTTTTGTTTTCTCTTTATTGTTCATAGAGACATAGTGAGGCAAACTAAAAGTGCTATTGCGCAGTCTTTTTGCGCAGATTGAAGAGAAGTAGCAGATTTTTGCTAAGTATACTACGATAATGACTATATGTTTAAGTTCTGTTTTACATATTAAAGAATGATTTAAGCTGTTGTTCCGATCTTCTTAACTCCTCATCTAATCCATCAAAAGGGTGGCCTGCAAAGCCAGTAATTCGTGAGACAAAGCCACTAGTAAGTCCTTCAATCATATAGTTCAGAAGCTCATACGATTTGTATAGATCCCAATGATCTGCCCTAATTGTTGTTTGAGGGTATATTGTTTTATAATTAAGCATGGCTACCAAATCATACCCACATCTTATTAATTGGCCTTCTTTTTCAATTCGCTCTGCACAAAGATATACGATAGCATCCTCCTGGCTCATTTGATGCCTGGAGATAGTATCCATTAAATGATTTAGATAACTCATAAGGATTTATTGTTACTTGGCAGAGAGTAAGAGTATTGTGAATTAACATAAATGAGGTTGGCCAAGAGAGAGGTTTTTTAGATAAAGAACTATTTTTTAGAAGCTTTGTAGCGCTCGTAGTCCAGATGCATTTTTAGACACTGAGCCCCCTGCATAAGTTTACGGCCTTTTCGTGTATTGATATCTCCATCCTGTTTATCAATTCCTAAGTTAATTCTAAACCTAATTGCAGGATGTTTTGTAAGGCTATCTAGTTGATCCTCTGTTAATCGGCATGTGATAATTATTCCGCCTCCACTACTATTAGTTAAATGTTTTGCATCTTCAATCAGTAGATTAAGGACTGTATCATCCTCTAATCGTAGATAAAAAGTAGACCCCTTTTCTACCTGCAGTTTATTGCCTAATCCAGAAAATGAAATAATAGTTAGGCTATATCTGAAAAATATTTCATCCCCATCCAATATAAGTGTACAAAGATCTGTACCAACCTCTATTACTTGCTTTTTGGTAAACTCGTCTTTCTCATTTTTGAGATATTCACAAACGGATGCTTTATCTCCTGCCCATTTCTTCATGTCATTATCCATTTTAGGTTTTACTTTATCCCCATACAGATCATCTTGAGCTATTGCCAGGTAAGGAAATAAGAAGAGGAATAATAGATATTTCATAGAGTGTCTAATCGGACTGTGTCCTCGTAATGTATCAAATGATAGAGATGCAATTAATGACTCAAACAATGTATTTCTATAAAAGACGGACTTGTTTGAAGAACATAAAAGCCCCAATTTATTATTGAGGCTTTGTTTTTATGAAAAATCAGTTCTTCACATCATCTGGATATCTCAAAGCTGCTTCTGTTAACTGTGAGGAATAGGTATAAATATCTTCCAGTGTATCAATTGGAAGTCGGTTCTCTTTCTTTTCTCCATCAAACAGTCCGATATATTTCTTCCCTTCCAAATACAGTCGACAGACAGGGCGACGGTTATTGTCATCCATAAAGATTGCAAAGTAACTCTGAGCATCACGGTAGGTAATACGCTGGCTTCGTACACTCCCTCGTAAAATAGATTTTACCACAAAAAAAGCTTCAATCTCTTCCTGAGTGGTAATCACTTTGTTCACCTTGTCCTCTACAATAGGTTGTTCTGTTGGTTGAGGTTGAGCTGCAGGAGTTTCTATCGTAGGTTGGGTTGCCTCTGTAGTCAATGCATTCTTCAATCGTTCATTGATACTATCATTGATTAGCTGAGCAAATGTTTTACGGACAATGGAACTGAACTGGTCAATTACTTTAGGTGTCAGACGACCATTATACACTTGGGAAGCAAAGTATTTGACAAAAGGCTCAGAAGGAGAAACCAACTGACTGGAAAGGATACTACGGATTTCCCGTGAATACTTTAACTCACTGGCAGAACTTAAAATCTCCTCTACATTAAAAACTGATTTGTGAAATTTCTTTAATTCACTGATTACACTTTCTCTCAGATCTGTAATGTTGAATTCCAGAAAAGGACTTTCATCCATTTTATTAGGTTCTTCCAAATCAGTATAGAAGCGGTAGATAATGCCATTGGTGAGCATGGCAAAGCGAGTCTTGGTTACATGAAAGTAGCGATGTAGCTGTGAGTTATGTACATCCAGTTTTTCTCCATGCCATTTACATTCCACAATTAACACTGGTGTTCCATCTTTGAAGATACAATAATCAACTTTCTCTCCTTTTTTGATACCAATGTCTGCTACAAACTCTGGTACTACTTCCATTGGGTTAAATACATCATATCCTAATGCAGAAATGAAGGGCATAATAAATGCATTTTTGGTTGCTTCTTCGGTTTGAATCTGGTCTTTAAGACGAGATACCTTTTCTCCGATCACTTTGATCAGGTCAATAAAATCACTCATGAAACAAGAATGGGATTAGATGTATACGATTGTTGCGTGTTCAATAGGCTGCTATTGAAAGAAAGGAATTCAGGTGTTTGTAAGGTAGAATGAAGGGTTATTTGCCTTCTGAAAAAGTTATTAAGCGATAGCTTATATAAAAAAACTACAGTTAAAGCTCAGTGAAATGCAATATCTGTAAAGCCAAATAAGTATGCAATACCACGGAGAGGGTATTTTTACCCTTTTTGAAGGGTGTTTTTCCCGTATTTGTAGTTAGATATATCAAATGCAGTGGATGGTATTAGTATTTGTTTAGCTTTATTTTGGTATTATACTACACTCATCATGACCATACAAGAACCTATCTACGTTCGTCTCAGCCCTGAAGACATTAAGGAAATCGCAACAGAAGTTACTAAGATGCTACGTGCCAGGGATTATGGTAATCTGGGTATAGAAGCACATCCTAACGATTTCCTGACAACTCAAAGAGCCGCTGAATATCTGGGATTTGCTCCATCTACAATTCGTAAGATGACATCAAACAAAGAGCTTCCCTATTACAAACCTAGAGGGGGACGAGTGCTATTCCTTAAATCAGAACTAGACGACTGGATACGAAAAGGAAGAGTGAAGTCTTTTGAGGAAATTGAGACAGAAGCGGCTACGTATGTTACTTTGAGTTCGATGGGAACAAAACGCAAAGGCTAAGTTTGGAGTAATATACCTCAAATGGAGTGTTGAGGTATATTTATAAAAAGACATCTTTTGTCAGGTAAGAGTGTAAAAATATCTGAATTACCAATCAATAATGTCTATATGTAAGTCTGGCCGGTGTTGCTGCAGTGCCTCTACATTTGCTTCAGTAAAATAAGTATTTGTAAGATCAAGTATCCTCAATTTTGGTAATTGTTGGAAAAGAGGCACGGAAGCTGTACTAATGTTGGTATCATGCAAACTGAGATCTTCCAGGCTTTTCATAGTGGACAGACTTTTTAGGGTTTTATCATTGATGTATGTCTCACCCAGAAATAAGCTGGTAAGTTTCTCTAACCGTGAAAGCTGGTTAAATGTTGTGCCTTTGACTTTGGTTGAGTTAAGCCATAAAGATTTTAAGTCCTTAAAACTCGCAATGGTTTTTATTGCCCGATCAGTGATATTAGTCTGTCTCAGATTTAAGTGAACAAGCTTTTTTAGGCTGCTTAGATGTTCTATTCCTTCATCAGTAATCGAAGTAGCATCTAAATGGAGAGACCGCAAATCGGTTAATTTGCCTATCTTTTCCAGCCATTTATCATTGATCTCTCTTCTATGGGATAGACACAGAAAAATGATTTCATCTGGATTTTCGTCTTCTTCCAATGGTTCTTTCCAATAATCTACACCTTCTCTATTAGTCATTATCCACCAATCGTTGGCACGTATTTCATCAATAATGCTTTGTTGTTCTTGGTTATACATTATTATAACTATTTATTACGACGGGGATTTTTGCTATGTGAATATGTGTGAAGTGTTATTTACCTACTTCTCCACTGGAAACATTTTGATCACCTGTCCATATTCATCCAGAAAGAATTCGGCCACAACCTTCACTCTTTTACCTTTATGGTTCTTTGTTGAGTAACTATGTTTAACTATATATTTAACCTTTGGTATTTCTTTATTATCAACTGTATCCATTTTCCAGGTCAGAGGCTTATAGGAATCCCAATTCTTAAGATTTTCTTTTAGATAAAGTCTTACTGGCTCAACGGTTCCATCAGATTTTACTTCAATAGGGTACTCTGGATAAGGAGGCGGTGGCATCGTTACTAAAGAAACAGTTACCTTCTCAACCTTAGGAGAAGAGCAGGATAGTAACAAAAATAGCAATAGGTACTTATTCATCTTTTATAGTTTGGAACACTTTAGAGATTAATGCTTTAATGCTAAAGCGTTAATCATTGGGCTTTTTTCTCTCCACACAATTCCTGGCGGTATTCGTCGAGGATCTTCTCAATTGCAGACTCAATTGCACTGATATTCCCATCGGTTAAATAACGTGGATCGCTTCTTTTTTCAGATAAGACCTTTGCAACAGTAAAAAGAGAAATTCCACCCGCTTCTGCAAGTCGACTATTCTTGATACCAAATTTTTCCATCTTTTGGTATATATCTTCTAAACGTTTTTCAATTGACGAATCCATGGTAGTGTTTGTATATCCAAAGGTACAGATACTATATATTTTTAACAAAAATAATTGTTACAATATTTGGTGTTAACAATTTTTATTGTTAGGTTTGTCATGTGCTTCAATGCACTTCTTTTTTGTTTTTTCTTAACAATTTTTATTGTTATAAATTATGAAAGCTCTCTCAAACTTCCGTTTACTTGTGATGCAAAAAGCCTGGAATCTGGTAAAAGAAACAGGTATTACTATGGTTCAAGCTTTGAAAGATGCATGGGCACTGGTGAAGTTACAGGCATTGAAAGCACTCATGAAGTTAGGATCCGTACTGGTTACATTCCGTAAAATCGACGGAACGGTTACTACTCGCAAAGCTACACGGAATATGGATTTAGTGCCCACAGAAAAGCATCCTAAACACCCTGCCAGAGAGAACGAATATATCTGGGGTTACCCTTCTTTGATCTGGATAACCAGGCATGGAGAAGCTTAAAAGCAGAAAACCTTATCTCATTCTCAGTTCTTAAATAATCTACTCTTACTATGAAAGTCATTCCATTGATTCCCGAACGCGTACCTGTTGTATCTAGTCATTCTATTTCAGAACAGCAACAGTTACGACAAACTGCTCAAGCTGCACATGAACACACACAACCCTTGCTTTTACAGAACCTGGAGAAACTCTCAAAGGATGAACTCATTGCAGGCTATCGTCAGGAAATGAGCGCCAAGAATAAAGCCTACTATTTTATACTCGAATCTGGTTTAATCAATCAGTTCTACGCCTTTTGCTTCCAACAATCCGATAATAAATAATCAGAAAAATAATCTTTTACTCTTTACTATTACCCATTATGGAAACTCCAAAACCTGCTTCTGAATCCACTACTACTTCATCTGCCAGTAGCCGGGAAAAGAAGGCTTTACTATTAAGTGATCCTTTCTTCAATAAGGAAAGACTCTCTGCTTTGTCTTCTCTGGTAAGTGATAATCCTACAGAGGCATCTTCACAGATCAGACAGTATAAAGATCTGTTATTCTCTCTGCAGTCTATGCTATATCTGGAAGGAAAGGAGATTAACCCCAATGCACAGGAGATTGATTTACGCTACATGCAGATGGATACGCTTTACAGGTTCTTTTCGCAACTAGAGCATATTGTGGAGTCTGCCAGATAAGTCCCTCAAAGCAGACCCTTACAGCCTTTTAATTCATTCATTTCTTACCTGTTCATCTTAACTATTTCATCATATGAAAACCTCCATGAAATCTGCCAAATCAAATTCAACAACTACTGACACTATACAAAATGCCAGTGCTGCTCAAGCTGAACCTACACAAACAGAGTCTAAAGCTACCATGCCTGTTATTCCTTCTTCTGCTCCGGATGTAGAAGCACAAGGTCCTGCGCCTTCTCCTGCACCAGATATAGAGGAAGAACGTAATGACTCTCTGCTATATATATTCCTGTTGCAGAGAATACAGAAAATGATTCTTTCTTATGGAGAAACGGAACAGAAGGCTTTACAGAATTTTTATTCCACGTTAGAGACCATACATACAACCTTGCTAAAAGTAATAGCCTTTGAAAAAGTCAGACTCAGTAATGTAGATTACGATAGATTAGCATGGGAGTTTGAAGATCTTATCCTACCAGTAAAACCTATTGACTTCGATTGGAAGGAAGGACACTATATTGTCTACACAGCTAAACAGGTAGCTGGTTTCTTCGTAAGTGAAATTACAGGCTTCAAAGAGCCGGATTATAACAAACTGGAAAGTAAAAGACTAAAGCTCAGTTCAGACTTTACGATTATTCTACAAACAATCATACGAGGGGATACACTCAGAAATGTACAAGAGATTCAGTCAATGAGCCGTCCCTTGAATGATATACTGGAAGCTATCTTTGTTTATAAATCCCTGGTTGAACCTGATGAACACATTCCCGGACCTGAAAAGGCTGCTGCGTAAGGCAGGTGTTGTCTACCAGATTATAGAGGACAATCCAGGTAGACACAATCTTCTGATACAGTTTAAGCCAGACAAAGCTTTGCTACCTAATCCGTTGTCGTTCCCTGTAACCGTAGTGATTACAGGGGACAACTACTGCCTGTTTCAGTCTCAATTCAAAAATATTGGTGAGTATGACCCCAAACGCAAGAAGCAATACAGTGTAGAGGTTTACTGTTTTGACTGTGAGGAGCTACTTAGGAAAATGCATCGGTTTGGATTTCTGCCTAACAATGCCAAAAAGAAGATTGATGCAGTTGCAGAAAAAGAAGGGTATGGGTACACTCGTAAAAGCAGCCAAAAGAAAACAGATAAGAGTAAATAAATATTTGATGGCGCAAACGTATCTGTGAGGATTGCGCTATCCTAATTCCTCAATGTTGAGGGATCATGTTCTTTGAAATAGTGGAAAGTAAAAGATGTCTTTTCTGAGGGTACAAAAAATTAGGGGACAAACACTGGATTTGTCCCCTAGTCTGTCCCCTTTTCAGGTGTATTTTGTTAACTATCTGATAATCAGGTAGCATTCGCAGAGAGGAAGGGATTCGAACCCTCGATACCGTTTCCGGTATACACGCTTTCCAGGCGTGCCCCTTCAACCACTCGGGCACCTCTCTGTGTGGGAAGCGTAAAAATCGGACGCGAAATAAGGGATTTTATTCCAGATTGTAAAAGATTATTTAAAATAAAACGTCATTTTTTCTTTTATCAGCTCATCTCGCCACAAATAGAAGTTGTTAGTAAAGGTTGCCAGTCAGTTTTGGAGAGACCAGAACCTGCCAGATACATTAGTTTGGTTATAGCAGCCTCAGTGGTAATATCGCCGCCACCTATCACACCGATATCCAATAGATGTTTACTTGTAGAGTATCTGCCTTGCAATACAGTACCTCCCAAACATTGAGAAACATTCAGAATAACAATGCCTCGTTGGATGGCTTTGGATAAACATTCAGTAAACCATGTATCTGTAGGTGCATTACCTGAACCATAGGTTTCTAAGACAACAGCCTGTAGGTCTGGGATATTTAATATGCTTTCGACTACATAGCGACTGATACCAGGAAATATTTTGAGAATAGCTACCCGATCATCCATGTGATTTTGTACTTGCAAGGTTGCTTCAGTTACAAATGGACGCATCAATGCTGGACGAAAGTCAATCGATATACCTGCCTCTGCCAATGGGGGATAATTCTCTGAATAAAAAGCATCGAATTGAGTGCTCTCTACTTTCTTAGCTCGGTTGCCTCTCAGTAAACGGCTATGAAAATAGATACATACTTCTGACATTTGTGGTTCATTGCGCTCATTTCGGGCAGAAGCTATTTCCAAAGCAGTAATCATATTCTCACGGGCATCTGTACGAATAGAGCCTATTGGTAGTTGAGCTCCTGTAAAAATAACAGGTTTATTCAAGCCCTTCAATAAGAAGCTAAGAGCAGAGGCACTATAGGCCATTGTATCTGTACCATGCAATATTACAAAGCCATCATATAATGTATAGTTTTGTTCAATAATTTGTGCCCACTCAATCCAGTGATTGGGTGTTACGTTGGATGAATCTATAGGGTTATCAAAGGCAATGACTGTAAGAGTAAAGTCAAAACGGTCAATTTCCGGGAGGTTTTGAAGAATTTGTCCAAAGTCAAAAGGCTTGAGCTGACCATTGGCATCATAAGCCATTCCCAGGGTACCTCCTGTATAGATCATAAGGATGGAAGCTCCTGTTTTGGCTGGGGTATGTACACAAATGGTTGAATACATGAAAGGTTATTTATGACTGATTTTTAGTTTGTGATGAAGTGCTGACTGATATGACTATGCCTTTACTCTGAATAATGAAAGTGCATTTTGTGTAGTTACTTCCGCCACAGTCGCTAATGAAACTTCTTTCAGATCGGCTACCCGTTGGGCAATCAAAGGAATATAACTGGTTTCATTGCGTTTACCCCGATACGGAACAGGTGCAAGATAGGGACTGTCTGTTTCCAGTACCAGATGTTTCAGCTCGACAAAAGGAATTACTGTATCCAAACCTCCATTTTTAAATGTGCTTACCCCTCCAATACCGAGTTTAAAACCCATATCAATAGCAATTTGCGCATCTTCCAGAGTGCCTGAAAAGCAATGGAAAATTCCGGTCACTCCTGTAAGCCCGTTTTCTTCCAATACTGCTACTGTATCTCTAAATGAATCTCTACAATGAATGACAATAGGTAGTTCATATTTTTTTGCCCAGCCAACTTGTATTTTCAATGCTTCTTTTTGTTGTTCTACAAATTCCATAGACCAGTAATAGTCTAGTCCTATTTCACCAATAGCGACAAACTTTCGTTTGGCAAGCCAGTCTTCTGCAATTTTTAGTTCTCTTTCAAAGTCTGCTTCAATGCTGCAGGGATGCACCCCCATCATAGAGAAGCATTGGTCAGGGTATTGGTCTTCCAATGCCAGCATACCTTTAATGGAAGTACTGTCTACATTGGGCATAAAAATTTTTGTCACGCCTGCACTAAACGTCCGTTTGAGCATTATTTTCCGGTCGTTGTTAAATTGGTCTCCATAGATATGGGCATGTGTGTCTACAAATTGCATAATTTAGTATGGTCAGATAAATATCCTATTTTGAGCAAACATTAGGATTCGAAAAATCATTCATACACCCGTCCTTTCCAAATAGTTTTTACAGGGAGATAGTAATAGATCAATGTTGCTAGTGTTCCAAATTGGAAATACAAAGGGAACAAGATACTATACCAATATAATTTCTGTTGTCTTAAACGATGAATGCCTGCTACTGCTATTATTGTCTGTATAAGCAGACTTCCTAGCCACAAACAAAGAGATAACCATGGCTGAGAAAATGCCAGTATCAAAAGTATAATCCAGAAGAAAAGTGGTGCTAGTAGTGGAAGGCGGATATACCAAGGTGTTTGCAATGCTCCATGTGCCCACCTCTTTCGCTGTTGTAGCCAGGCTGGTACAGTTGAGATTGGTAGTGTTAATGCTAATGCTTCATGACTATATACTTGTCGGAAGGTATATTGACGGTCCAATATCTCTTTGAATAATTGGTAATCTTCTGTAATTGAAAAAGGAATGGTTTCATAACCTCCAGTAGCCTCATAACTGGCACGGGTTACCAGCATATTGTTACCCATGGCTGTAGCAGGAATCTGCCAGTGGGACAGCTTTTCTATAATATACAATGCATATACCCAATCGATGGCTTGTAATGCTGTCCAGGTGTTGGTATATGTAGGAATGGTAATGCCTGTAACAACCCCTACCTGACCTTGACAAGGTGCCAGCATGCACTGTATCCAGTGAGAAGGAACCGCAACATCAGCATCTGTTATCAGAAAATAGTCTCCTTGAGCTTGTTGGGCCAGATGAGCTAATACATTGGCCTTTCCTCTGGCATTACCCAGTGTGTTTGTGATGCGTAGAAGATGAAAGTTAGGTTTGTTGCAAATAAAGCCTTCTATCAGTGTATGTGTCTGGTCCTGAGAATCATCATCGCCAATCCATACTTCCCATTGGTCTCTGGGATATGTGAGTTGATCTATGGATTGCAGACAGCGGAGAATGGTGTGTTCCTCATTTCGTGCTGCAATCAGAATAGAGACCATACGCAAATTGTCATTTTTAGACAAATGTATAAGATTTCATTTGTACCTGTATGTGTCATTTCAATAACTCAAATGTAAAGCCCTTCTCCAAACAATGCTCAATATAGCGAGGTAGTACATGGGTAATGCGTTCTTCAGCTTTGACATTATCATGGAAAACAATGATAGATCCATTTTCTGTAGCCTCTATGGTTTTTTTTAGACATTTTTCAGGGGACAGCTTTCTGTCAAAATCACCTGTAAGTACGTCCCACATAACGATCTCATATCCTTCCTGTTGAAGCTGTAATGCCTGCTTTTTTTTGATACGCCCATAGGGAGGACGAAAAAGTTTGGTATCTGTGGAAAGAAACCGCTGACAGAATTGAGTATTGCGGATATACTCATCTTGTGGCGTTTTCCATCCGTTCATATGGTTAAATGTATGGTTACCTAGTGCATGTCCTTGTAACCGCACCCAGGAGAATACTTCAGGGTATTTACGGATGTTATCGCCTACACAAAAGAATGTTGCTTTCACCTGATATTGTGCTAACTGGTCTAGGACCCATGTCGTCATACCAGGGATAGGACCATCATCAAAAGTAAGGTAAAGCTTCTTTTCTGTATCAGGTCTTCGCCAGGTAAAGGTTGGATAAAACTTTCGCAGCCAGGAAGGGGTTTTATGCCAGTACATAGTCTGTATAGTTTAAAAACAGTGGACAAGAATGGTATTAGTATGTATACCAGATTAGCATTAGATTTTAATTACAACACAACTGATATAATTACCACTGAAATTGTGCTGATTCTAATCCTAACAAGATAGTCAACTGTGCCTCTGTTTGATGTTAAACTCTTAATTGTAAGAGGCTTACTGACAGCACAAAAATAAGGCTATTCTGCAAATGTTACTCTGCAAAATAGCCTTATGTAATATTGGTAAAATGATTCTATAATATATAGAAGAGAAAAATGTAATCTTAACCTGTTATAATCTGAAATTCGAATCGCAATGGGTCAAATTGTTGCAGTAACGTATGGATGAACTCTGGATTGTTTGCATAAAAATTCAGCATATTGTCCGTTCTCTCTTGTAAGCTTCCTCCTGGAAATAATTTGTTTTTCAGTGTTAAAACTTGTTGAATACCCGTTTCCTGCTTTTGTTCTTCTGCTTTACGAAGACGTTTTTCTATATTCTCCAGAGAGGTTTTCGCCTTTTGCTTTTCTGCTCCGACAAATCCTTCCAGTGATTTGTCTAAGGTAACCGCTTTTTGTACAACTCGGTCAAATAGTGATGTAAGATCCTGTATTTCTGTAAATAAAGAAATTGGTTCGCCTACTGTCTTTTCCACATACTTTCGTTTTAGAGAAACCTCATCTGTAAATAAGTCTACTACTGTCAAACCTGTTTTATCAAGTTTCTTTTGTGTGCTTTCGTTAAGGATAAGTGCAAAGTTTCGGGGCATTACAATTGGAAATGGAGTTTCTAGCTTGTCGAACAGGTCTTTAAGCTGTAGCCAGTAAGCCACTTCTGCAGGACCACCAATATAAGCCAGATTAGGAAGTATTGTTTCCTGATAGACAGGACGGAGTAATACGTTGGGGCTAAAGTGTTCCGGGTGCCGGTCTATCATTTGTGAAACTTCTTCTTTTGAGAAGGAAAGTTCGGTATTCAATACTCGGAAACGACCATGATTATGTACAATTCGCTCCCTCATACTATGATCCAGGTAAAAGAAGTTACTGTCACGTGCATTGACCTGAGTCTTATATCCCAACTCTTCCAGTTTCTCAGAGGTCTGATTAACGACAGTTTGAGTAACCTGATCAAAAATATCTGCCTTGATGGCTTGTCGAAATTCGCCTTTGAGTGTCGGATGATCTGCGTCTATACAGAGTAATCCTTGATCACCAAACAGGTCTGTAACCCAACATCGTGTGGCATCTGCCAGAGTTTGGTAGGTTAGGTAGGCTTTCTCAAACACGGGAAACTTGTCTGACAGTTGATCCAGTACAGTTTGGATCTCTGTTGGATTCATCCTTCCTACAGCACCAGTCTGAGTTGTTTCCCATGTATATTTTTTACCAAACAGATTGAAGTAGCTGATTTCCTCAAAGTCATGATCTTCTGTAGCCATCCAGTAAACCGGAACAAAATGATAATCCGGATATTTTTCCTGAAGTTGTTTCGCCAGATTAATGGTTGTCACCAGCTTATAGATAACATACAAAGGCCCACTAAAGATATTTAACTGGTGACCTGTAGTCACTGTAAATGTATTGGGTTGAAGCAGACTATCAATCTGTTTTTGAACTATATCGGAAGAATAGCCAGTATATTGTTCTTTTACTACCTGATGTAGAGCTTCTCTTTTTGATACATCAAAAGCACGGGATTGCAGGATCTTACCAAAGTTATCCAGTGTTGGAAATGTAGTGTAAAATGGAGCTAATGTGTCCTTTTGCTGAATATAATCTAGAAAGAGAGAAGAAAACTGATTAGTCTGTTGCAGAGATAAAAATTGTGTTGTCATTCAGGTGGATGTTTGCGTGCGTAAATATAAAGGGATGAATAAATTTGTTGTATATGATTTTAATAAATGGTCTATTTGAACTATGTCGGGTAGATTATTTGTGTCTGCTGATAATTTACTAATATTGCCAAAACTGTAATCCGGGCTTAAATGGTTCGTTTTCTTCTGATTTGCTGTTTATAAAAGCTGAAAGATACAGTTGCTTAAATCCTGTTTTCACCCAAGTTACTTTTATTTTTATGCGTATTGGTGGTGTACCTGAGCATTTTAACCTTCCCTGGCGATTGGCTATTGAGGAAGGAATTTTTTCATCGAAAGGCATTGAACTGGAATGGACCGATTATCCGGGTGGAACAGGCGCTATGAATAAGGCTTTGCGGGAAGGAGAGCTTGATATAGCTACGATTCTTACGGAGGGTATTGTGGCAGATATTATCAATGGCAATCCTTCCCAAATTCTGAAAATACATGTACAAACTCCTTTGAACTGGGGGATTTTTGTAAATCAGTCTTCAGCATTTCAACAGGTAGATGATCTAAGAGCCGCACGATTTGCTATCAGTCGCTTAGGTTCAGGCTCTCAACTAATGGCTTATGTCAATGCTTTACAACGGGGATGGAATTTGACAGACCTTTCGATGGTTGTGCTGAATAATCTGGAGGGAATGCGTAAAGGCTTGAGAGATAATGAAGCTGACGCATTTATGTGGGAAAGGGTAATGACTCAGCCTTATGTGGATAGTAGCGAATTAAGACGGGTAGGTATATGTCCAACTCCCTGGCCTGGATTTGTGCTGGTGGCGCGTAATGAAGTGATTGCCAATGAATCTGAAAAACTGCAACTTATTTGTGATTTGTTTAATAAGTTTGTGAGCAGTTTCAAGCAACGACCTGGTTTAGATGAGTTGATTGCTCAGCGATACTTATTACCATTGGCTGATGTACAACAATGGATCGCAGAAACAGAGTGGGCTACAACAAATAATATTGAGATTTCAATGCTGGAGAATGTAATGGGAACTTTGCAAAAAGCAGGAACTATTACCAGAAAAATACCTGCTACTGAATTAATTACTACTTTTAAAGATTGATCTTACAGAAAGAGAATAAGGCTCAATAGGTGTTGTTTCTCTTTCTATTCTTAGAGTTTTTTAATGAAGTTGCTTAGTGTAAATTTTTTAAAGGCTTTAAATGCTGATAATAGTAAAGTTCTTGAAGAACTAAGACAATAACCATCTATCAGTCCATAGCTGCTACTGTATCCCTCAAAAAGCTCCAGTTTACTACAAAAGCTACCTATTGAGCCATTAATTGCACTAAACAACTTCATGATTCTTTCCCTTTCAAACAAAGTAAATACAATATTTTTAGAGAATAAATTAAAGAGTCTACCAAACGGGCTATTGATTATTATAGAGTTGACATTTTCACTTTCAATACCATTCTATCTTCATATATCAGAAGAACTTTTTTCACCAGGTTCCTATGCCAATTCGATGTTATCCTACTTTTCTGTTTTTATAGATTCTGTTGTTCTATACTATTTTGTTTTGTTGAAAGCCTATCTAAGAGAAGTTTATTGTCTTATCAGAGTTTATACCTTATAAGTCTTTGTTGGGATATTCTACTTTCAGTATGACAATTCTTATCTGGGATCAGGGTATTGTAATATTATTCAGTTGAATTTTATTGTTTCATTATTTGCTTTCGGAATATTGGTTTTGTGCAAAATATAATTTACTAAAATAGGTATATTTCGAAATATTTTTAAGTTGTTGTGGGTGGTTTTTTGTGTACAAATCGCTCATAATATATTGTCCAAGAGATTGAATAATTAGATATTGACTGGAAATTATAGAATTCAATTTGTTTAAAAAGCGATAAAACAAATTTTTATTTCGAATAAAGCGAGAAATCAATAGTAATATTTATACATTTGCATTTCACAAATAATTAACAAACTTCAAACAATTACATATGAGGAAAATTCAACTACTACTCATGTCTTTCTTGTTTATTAGTACAATAAGCTTGACAGTACAAGCACAAGAAAGAGTTGTGACTGGCCGGGTAATAGACTCAGGAACAAATGATCCATTACCAGGGGTTAGTGTTATTGTTAAAGGTACTACTACTGGTAGTATAACAGATGCCACTGGTAAGTATAGTATTACTGTAGCACAGTCTAATGCCATCCTACAGTTTTCTTTTATTGGCTTTGCTACCAAGGAAGTTACTATTAACGGACAATCAACTGTTGATGTATCATTAATTACTGATGCTCAAAGCCTGAGTGAGGTAATTGTGACAGGTTATGGTAACCGTGACAAAGTTTCGTTTACTGGATCTGCTACCACTCTAGGTGGAGATAAGATTGAACATAAGCCTTTTGCAACAGTAGATCAGGCATTACAAGGCAATGTGGCTGGTTTGCAAATGTCTGCAAGTTCTGGTACTCCAGGTGCTTTGCAGGATATTCGTATCAGAGGTGTAAGCTCTATAATTGGTAGTAATGCTCCTTTGTTTGTTATTGATGGGGTACCAGTTGTATCAGGAGAGTTAGAACGATCTACTTCTACGGGTACATTAAGCGTCTTATCCTCGCTGAATAGTAATGATATTGAAAGTATGACTGTGTTGAAAGATGCAAGTGCTACTGCTTTTTATGGTGCTCGGGGAGCTAACGGGGTTATTGTTATTACAACAAAAAAAGGAAAAGTAGGAAAACCTGTTTTTTCTGTTTCCGCTCAAACTGGTGTTGTGTCAAGAGCTATAAAGGGTCCCAAGATGTTAAATGCCTCTCAATGGGATGAACTATATTATGAATCGTTAGTAAATTCAGGTGATGCATCTACAATTGAAGAAGCTAAAAAAAACTATCCTAGCGGATGGGATGGAACTACTAATACAGATTGGCGTGATGTTGTAAGTAATAAAGATGCAAAGACATATTCTCTGGATTTCTCCGTTCGTGGAGGAAATGATAAATCTAATTATTATACCTCTCTTGGTTATTTTGCACAGGATGGGGTCAATACTGGATCTAACTACAAACGTTACACAGGCAAAGTAAGTCTGCAGAATGCATTGACGAGTAAACTTACTTTGAATAACTCTACTAATATATCTTATGTTCTCCAAAATGGTCAATTAGAAAATTCTGCTTATTTTGGAAATCCTGATGCTGCCTATTTGTTCTTGCGCCCAATGGATAAGCCATATAATGAAGATGGTAGCATTAATACTAATATGTCAGCCAACGCAATTTTTAATCCATTATATATAGCCAAATATAATATAAATCGTAGAAAGCAAACTCACCTTTTCAATGTAGCTTCTTTAGGATATGATATTCTGAATAATCTGAAATTTACTACTACTTTAGGTTTGGACTATATATTAAATGAGGAACTATATTTTGCTAATCGTAACTATGGTGATGGTGTGAGAGATCCTGATGATCCAACTCAAAATGGTACATCAGAGGCGTATTCTAATCGGAATTTTAACTGGAACTGGAAGAATATGTTGGAGTATGGATGGCAAATTAATGCTAATCATAGAGTTGATGCAAAAGCTGTATATGAATCACAAAGGAATCAATACTATACATTAGGTGTAAGTGGTTATGGAATTGCGGCAGATGGCTTGATTTATCCGGAATCTATTTCAACAACTGATGGATGGACAGGTTATACAGAGGATTGGTCACTAAATGCCGTTTCAGGTATTCTAGGATACAAATTTAAGAATAATATTTCTGTAGATGGAACAATTCGTGGGGAAGGTAGTTCTAAATTTGCACCTGGTAAGCGTTGGGGTACATTTTATTCTATTGGTGCTGCCTGGAGCTTTTCTGAAGAAACATTTATGCAAAGTATGAAAAGCTGGCTTACATTAGCAAAGTTACGGGCTAGTTATGGAGTTACAGGTAACTCTAATATTGACCCTAACAAATATCAATCTTTACTAAGCTATGGTGGTGTGTATAATGGTGGACCAGCAGTTTCTCCTGGACAGGTAGGAAATACAAATCTGACATGGGAGAAAAATGCCAATGTCAATGTTGGCTTAGATGTTGAGTTATTTGGGCGTATTAATGCTACTGTTGAATATTTTCGTCGTAGAACTTATGACTTGTTACAGGAGGTGCCATTATCTTATACAACAGGTTTTACTAGCCAGACTCAAAATGTAGGAGAAATGGTTAATAAAGGATTCGAAGTGACTGTTGGAGCTGATATTTTGAAAGCAAGTGCATTTAAATGGAACGTCAATGTTAATCTTACTTCAGTACATAATAAGGTTACTAAGCTAGCTACGTCTTCCACAGGAGATGAAATTAAAATAACATCCAGTACTCGGATCGTGCAAACTGGACATCCTGTATATTCCTGGTATATGCCTACCTGGGCTGGTGTCGATCCTCAAACAGGCTCTCCTCTATGGTATAAGTCAGGTGCAAGTGGAGAAACAACCTCTACATATTCACAAGCAGGCTATTCTTTTCATGGAAGTGCTCTGCCTACTTTTTATGGAGGTATAACAAACCGATTTGATTATAAAGGGATCTATTTAAGCGCTAACCTATATTATTCTACGGGTAATAAGATTTACGATAGCTGGGGATCTTATACACAATCTGATGGAAAATATACATTTACTATTGCTAATGGATATGCAAGCCAGTATGATAGATGGCAAAAGCCTGGTGATATAGCAGAAAGTCCTAAGAATGTATATAATAATACTTCTTTATCTAACTCCAATTCAACCAGACGTTTATATAGTGGTGAGTACTTTAGATTAAGAGATGTTACATTGGGTTATAATTTCCCAACAACTCTTATTTCGAAATTGAAATTAGGTAGTGCTTCTGTTTATGTAAAAGGAAATAATTTGTGGACTTGGGTCGCTGATAAAAAGCTGCAATTTGATCCTGAAACAAGAGCAGATGGTTTATTGCAGTTAACCGCACAGCCTCTTAAGACAGTTGCAGTTGGATTAAATGTTACCTTTTAACGATCTTATAAAACACAAAGAAAATGAATAGACTATCAAAATATTTTGCGATTCTGTTTACGCTTTGTTTATTCTCATGTACTAAAGATTTCTTAGAGCCTGAATTAACCAAAGATAAAGATGTTGCAACAAATGTTAATACAATTGATGATTTGAAGGGAATAATGGCTGGAGCTTATAATCGGATGAATGAATCTGATTATTATGGAAGAGACTATATAGTATTTGCAGAAGTACGCTCTGATAATGCATTTAGTTCTGGTAGTTCTGGCCGGTTTGTATCTCCTGCACAATTTGTTATGACGTCAAATGATGCTTATTCTACAGATACATGGTCTCAGATTTATTCTGTAATTGTTAATGCCAATATCGTGATTCAATCTGAGATAACAGGTAATGATACTCCAGAAGTTCAATATGTGAAAGGGCAGGCATATGCAGTCAGGGCATTGGCGCATATGGATCTGTTACGTCTGTTTGGTCAACAATATGTAACGGGTGGCACCTTAGGTGTTCCTATTATTACAGCTTATAATGATGGAAATATTTATCCTAAGCGAGCAACTATAGAAGAGGTATGGAACCAAGTCGGCGCTGATTTTGCAAAAGCGATAGAAATCATGGATCCAAGCTTAGATGGTACTTCTCCAACTCAGATTACTACTTGGGCTGTATATGCATTACAATCACGTTACTACTTATACATTAAAGATTATGCTAAAGCTGCTACAGCAGCTAAAAAGGTCATTGATTCTGGAAACTTTAGCATATTGAGTAAGGGTGAATATGATGGTTATTGGAATAATCCAGGAGAGGGACACTCTTTGTTTGAACTTGCATACACGAATTCTGATAATCCTGGTAATGGTAGTCTGTTTTATATATATGAGGCGACAAATTATGGAGATATCCAAGTAACAAAAGATCTTTATAATTCATATGACAATGCAGATGTACGTAAAAAGTTGTATAGCGTAGATGAAAGCGTTTACCGTATGATAGGAAAGTATCCTGAGTATACTAGTTCTATTAAGGTGATTCGTTATGAAGAAGTAATTCTTAATTATGCAGAAGCATTATATCATCTGGAATCTATGGAGGATGCAACAGATTATCTGAATTTAATTGCGGAAAATCGTAGTAACTATTCCTATGAAACTGTTTCTCTTGATGATATCTTAGAAGAGAGACGTAAAGAATTAGCAATGGAAGGACATCGTTCCTATGATTTACTTCGTAATGGATTAAGTATTCCGTATGTAGACTCTCGCCAAACCTTTAATAAGACTGGTATTGCTTACGGGTCAGCTTCATTGGCTTTCCCAATTCCAAGAGGAGAGATTACTGCTAATCCTAATATGGTTCAGAATGAAGGATACTAATTCTTTTAAAATATAACCTTTACTAACAAACATCCCACTTAATATATTAAGTGGGATGTTTGTTTATTTGTGGATCTATTTTGTGTTTTGAAAAGGTTTTTTTAATCACAAAAGTGTAATGCATACTCAATACTCTTTATAAATTGCGGAAAAAGAATAGCTGTACATGCAACTGCTGGAAATTATAAAGAAGTTAGAAGGAAAAAGTGATCACCAACGGAGTGAATTCATTGAACAAACCCTTATCCGCTGGGGAATACCTTATGAAATACATCCCTATGCTACCGGAAGAAACATCTTGTTGCCTTCCGGGCGACCCCAATGGATAGGGATAAGTTCACATTTTGATGTAGTGAAGAATTCGCCTGGGGCCAATGATAATGCTTCTGCGATAGCTGTATGCCTTGACCTAATCCGACGAAATCAAATTAAACCGTTAAAGTCTTTAGGGATTGGATTCTTTTTCTTCGATGAAGAAGAGCGAAATTTGAAAGGTTCTACGGCTTATGTAAAGCAACTGGGAATACATGGGATGACAGGGTTAATTAACCTGGAAATGGTGGGGCAAGGTGATCGTCTGGCATTATGGTCATTGACAGAAAAAAGCAAAGGGCGAGTTCTCAAAACGTTGGAAGCTACAGCCAACGCGCATAATATATTTACCCGCAGATTTGATCGTATCGTTACCAACCAAGCTGATCATATGAGTTTTCAGAAAGCAGGCCTGGCTGATGCATTCTCCATAACCTGTATTTCTGAGAAAGATATTGAAGTAGCGTGGCATTACTATAAAGCCCAGGAATTTGATGTAGATCAGGCTACATTGTGGGAAATAATAACTCAGGCACCTCTATTTAAGCATTATCATCAACCTTCTGATCTTAGTGAACATCTTTCTGAAGAAAGCTTACAAATGACTTCAAACCTAATCTGGCAAACATTGCTGGCACTCGACAAATAAGTAGTATGGAAGAATTGATAATAAATCTGGACTTGCCACCTCAGTCCCGATGGAATTTTTTGCTGAATTACCAGAGCGAGGTTGATGTATTGATTGGTTATTATCTGAAAGATTTGGGAGATGTGAGTTTCTTTCAGGATGCCATTGACTACTATAAAGCTACATTTGTAAAAAAAGAATACTTACAGGAAATTCAAAGTATAACTGCCTTTTCTCAGTTTTCGGAAAATGAAATCTTACTTACCAACCTATATTATGATGCATTAAAATTTGTCTTTGGATGCACAGCTTTTGCTGTGACTACTGGAAGAGGTAATCTACATGCTCGAAACCTGGACTGGTGGACAGAAAATGATGCATTGAAGAAACATACAAAAATTTTTCATTTTACACGTAATGGAGAGACGCTTTATTCTGCTGTGAGTTGGATTGGTTTTGCGGGTGTGCTTTCTGGCTTCAAACCTGGCAAGTTTTCAATTACATTAAATGCGGTGTCCAGTACAGAAAGTCCTAATCTGGCTCCTCCTATTACGTTGCTTATTAGAGATGCGCTAGAGAATGCTAATTCATTTGAAGAGGCGAAAGATATGTTGAGTAAAACAGAGATTGCATCAGATTGTTTATTGATGTTGGTTGGTACGCAAGCTGACGAAATGGTTGTTATCGAACGAACTCCCAGAAAATACGCGTTGTGTTATCCTCAAAATGGCCATCTGATTGTTACTAATAACTATCGTGAGTTTACCAATGAATTAAAAACAGGCGATGTGTTGCAGCAATCATCCTGTGGAAGATTTGACCGGACCAATGAATTATTATCAATGAAAACTCCTAATACCACAGCGGTTTGTCTGGAGATTTTGAGTGATACTCATGTAAAGATGGGAATTACCGTTCAACAGATGGTATTTGATCTGGAAAATTCTTCAATTACTATACAATAAGACAATAAAAATTTTACCACTACAAAGAACAACTATGAAATATCATTTAGACTGGCTGATTAAAAAGTATGAAGCGAATGAACGGTTAAAGTATGTCTTCTTTTGGGGACATCAACCCAGTAAGGATGGGTCAATAAAAGATACTTGTTTTAGCCAATGGTGGTTATCTGCTTTTGAGGTAGACGCTATTGTATACCAGACAGCTGAACATTGGATGATGGCTCATAAAGCTCGTTTGTTTACTGATGAAGAGACATTGAAAAAGATCCTGGTAGCAAAGACTCCGGCAGAAGCAAAGAAACTGGGACGAGAGGTCCGCAATTTTGATCCTGTTGTATGGGATGAGAACAAGTATGAGTATGTAAAACAAGGGAATATCTATAAGTTCTCTCAACATCCGGATTTAAGAGAATACCTTCTGAATACAGGTGATCGTATATTAGTTGAAGCTAGTCCTGTCGATAGGATATGGGGAATCGGGATGGCTAAAGACAATCCAGATATTGAGAATCCTCGTAAATGGAAGGGTGAAAACCTGTTAGGATTCGCTCTGATGGAAGCAAGGGATGTGCTAGGTAAAGGATAAGTTTATATGTTTAAGAAAACGTTCTGTCATCTGTATTATCAGAATGACAGAACGTTTTTATTTTTGTTTCCAGAATTGATGGAATTTACGCAATACAAAATGTCCTTTTTTGTATTTATAACTTTTACCTCCTACTTCTACCCGTACTCCTGGTTTTATAGTAGCCAGATTACTAAGATCGGTTTCTGCTGTATGTAGAGAGCCTTTGGTTGTTACAGCCAGTTGAATCAGGTCAGGCTGAATGCCTGTATTTTCTTCATAGGTAGATCCACATACTATGATGTGTACAGGTGTCTTTATCTGAGAGAGCAGATGCATGTCTTTGATCGGGCTGCCATTGTCTGCAATGAGCACAAAGGATTGTATAGTAGGAAATATGTTTTGTGCATAGAGAATAGCTTCCAGATCGTTCTCGGCGAGCCTGATATTTCGCTGTGTATTGCGTGACGCATCAATAAAGGTCGATAGCACATTGGCTTTTTCCCAATCACGGATAGTGAACATCTTTCCAGAGGTCTGATCAGGGATTGTTTCCTGTCCAAGGCTATCACAATCTGTAAAGAATACTGCCCCTTGAATGGATTTGTTTCTTCGGTTTTTGTCCAGCCAGGTAAAGAGTTCTATTGCATATGGATACATACTGGATGTAAAGTCACCCACAAGAGCCACAGTGCGCCAGTTACTTTTATTTCTCTCCCATACTTTAGTGATTATAGAATCTGAAGTCAAAATTCTCTGTTCGATTCTTTTTCGTATATCCTCTTCAATTGGCTGATTGAAACTGATTTCCGGATATACAATAGGATTTGGCAGGATTGTTTTTGTAATCAGAGATTCTACCGGATAGCCTATTGGCGACTCTGTTTTGAAATCAGGATTTTCTTCCTTACTTGTATAGTTATGTATAGGCTGCAAAGAAATAGCTTTACTAACAGTATCTGCTAGTTCAGGTGCAATAGATAGTAATGCTTTGGATCGTTCTGTGTGAGACCGGGAAGTAGTTGCCACAGATGAAGTTTTAGTAAGAGAAGTATCTACATTGTTATTCTGCCAAATAAACCAACTGATTAGTATTACTATACATGTAACGCTTCCTATCCAGAGCCAGTTTGGGTAGTGAGGTATCTTATGAAGTTTACCCTGCATTTTTTCCCAATGTAATTCTTCATAAGATGGCTGGATTTGTCCCATGGCCTCTCTTACCAGATCATGTAAACGTTGCTCTTCCTGATTAGACATGATTTTTCTTCGCTTGTAAGGTTAGTAATTCCCGTAGTCGGTTGTTGGCTTCACTTAGATGCGATCTGGATGTACTTTCCGCAATTCCTAATTTTTCGGCTATTTCACGATGTGAGTATCCTTCCAGTACATACAGACTGAATACCATTCGATAGGGGGCAGGTAATTGTTGAACCTGTTTCAAAATTTCCTCTGCCGAAAGTTGTGCATACACATATTCATCTCCATAGTCTTTGGTTGGATATATTCTGGCTTTCTCCAGTGGCTTATTATTTCTCAGATGCTGATTACGCCTGTAATGGTCAATAGCTGTATTTACCATAATTCTTCGAAGCCAGCCTTTCAGTGTATCAATATTCTGCTGTTTGCTTAAACTGTGAAATGCTTTGAGAAAACCATCATTCATAATCTCTACGGCATCATCCTGATTGTCTGTATAGGCAATACAAACAGATAAGGCATAGCCATGAAAGTGCTGGTAGAACTGTTTCATGGCATTTTCATTGCCTTTTACACATTGTGTAACGATATGTTGTAAGTCTGGCTGGATAGACGAATTAATAGAATTGGATGCTTAGGAATAAAAGTTGGTTGATAGGTTGTTCTGTATTGAGTGACTAGTAATATAACAATCAAACGATCAGCTATTTATATTTTATTTTAACATTCTTGTCCTGGATGACGTATTCTCACCACTTCCCTTGCTTAACTGTATATATCTGCACTTCAAATCAACCGGGATGGTTTGTATGAGTTCCTGTGGTACAGATGGTAGTTGTGCTGTAACAACACCTTGAGAATTTCCGATGAGAGCCCAGGATAGTGTTGGATTACTAGGAGTAGGATTAGCAACTGCTTTAGTCCAACCTACTGTGTATGAATCATACTCTCCTATTGTAGTCATTTGAAAGTTTTGAGCAGATGTATTTTGAACCTCAATGTCTGCATCCAGTGTAGGGAGAACCTCAGGGATGGAACTGCTGGTAAGAAATACCTGTAGTTGTTCTTTCTCATATAGCGTGCTTTGTGACAAATCCTTGTCTAATGCGGCGTAAAGCCAGAAATTATCCACTGATACATTGGGATAGGTTACATGAAAAGAGGTAATCGGTTGTTCCAGATTTGGGTGTCTTATAATTCCATCTTCAAATACACCTTCCGATTTATTCTGTCTCGTAATACCCATAGAAACTATTTGGAGCCCGAAACCGGGTTCTTTTAGGGTAAGTGTTTTTGAAATACCTGTTTCAAAAGCAGATAGATCTACTGTGTAGGTTTTATTGGCCTGGACGTTTTGTAATAAATAGTATTTATTGGGTTGGTTGTCTGTAAATTCCAGCCGCATCCTTATATTTTCAGAAGTCTTATAAAGAGTTAGAGGATAAGACACCCCTGGTTGTAAACCTCCATTACCACTACTGCTTGAAACCAATCGAAAAACATTTGGTGGCACATTGGTTACCTGAAAGGCTGCGCTATAAGTGGGTGAAGCTTCAGGAACGCCATTATCCCAAGTCCATTCACTTCCAGTCTGCACCTGTTGGGTTGTTATCAGATTATAGGAATTATAGGTGGCATTCCAGTATACATAGGTAATAGTTAACTCTTTACCAGTATAATTCTCTGGTCTATTAAATGTAAGCGTTGTATTCGCCAGCAGTTCTTTGTAGGAAAGTACATTTCCATCTTTATCTCCTACTACCACATATTTTTTATTTAGTGGATCTGAAATAGCCTTTACCTGTAATGTAAAGATCGTTTCAGAGGTAGTACGTGCAGAGATATTTTCTTCTTTACAGCCACTAAGAATACCGACAAAAGTACTGAGAGCAAATATGGCCGGTACATACCTGATGAAGAGATACATAGTTTTCATAATTGGAATAGCTAGTGAAACATATATCTCCAGACGCAGTATGCAGAAGAAACGCTGGCAGGAAAATGAAAAATTTTAGAATATTATGAAAAATGTAGTTTTGTAGGCAGATAAAGAGTCATTATATAACCTGAATTAACCATACATGCTTTCGTTACCTCCTATTATACTGGCGTCTAATTCGCCCCGTCGGCAGCAACTGATGTGTGATGCCGGATTTACATTCAGTGTACAGTCTAAAAATGTGGCTGAAGATTTTCCTGCGGATATGCCTTTGCAGGATGTGCCTGTATTCCTTGCTGAGAAAAAAGCCGCTGCTTTTGTCAGTGAGATTCATAACGAGATTGTGGTATCTGCAGATACTGTGGTCATTATTGGAAATCAGATTCTGAATAAACCAGTGGATAAGGAAGAAGCTAAAGTTATGTTAAAGCTGCTTTCTGGAAAGATGCATGAAGTAATTACAGGCGTTTGTATTGTATCATCTCAGAAGAAAATTGTGTTCTCAGATCGGACAGAGGTCTATTTCAAGGCTCTGACAGATAATGAAATCGAATATTATATAGAGAAATACCAACCTTTTGACAAAGCAGGTGCATATGGGGCACAGGAATGGATGGGAATGGTTGGAGTAGAGAAGATTATAGGCTCCTATTTTAATGTGATGGGGCTACCTATTCATAAGGTATATGAGGTGTTGAAAACTTGGTAGAAACAAGAAGCCCTTCCTGTTTTGAAGAGGAAGGGCTTGATGAAAGATTTATCTCTTTATTTTTATTAACGTAGTACTTTTACACTGATAGTGATAGTTCCTGTTCCATTGTTAGGCACTGAAGGAATATCATTAACGTAGATCAGACCTTTTTGCCCATCTGAGTTTAAGAATGCATATGTACCACCTTTAACCACACTAATGCTTTTTGCAGAACTAGTAGATACAGATAATCCATTTAATACTGTAGCATCAGCAGAGGCAAAATCAGTACCAACAGGGGCTGCTGCAAAATAGCTATCACGTCCACCTTTTGTTGAGAAGGTTGTACCCTCACAAGTTGCTGATGTGCTGAATCCATAAGTATCTGAAGTTGCTTCTGGATTTGACATCAGAGTAGGAGTAACAGGAGCAGCCTTAGGAAGAATACGATATACAATATCAACATACTTTAAGTTTCCTTCTGCAGTTGTTCCATCTGCACTTGTTCCATTAGCCAAGTCACAAGAAGTATAAATAATACCTGAAGCAGATGCAAAACGTGATGCAGTAGCATCAGCTTGCGCTCCTAAAGTAATGTTATCCCATTGTGCATATGCTTCTGTTCCCCCTACAGTAATAGTTACATAGGTCGTTTTATATTTATCACCGCTTTCGTCTACCTCGAAATACAGATACGTAGTTCCATTAGTGTTTGGAGCTGTGTATTCAATTGTTTTTGTTTGTTCATCTGTATTTTTCAGATCAATCTTTTCAAAAGCTTCATTTTCTTTTGTACCAACAGTAGATGTTTCATACAAACGAAGTTTCTGAGGACGGTTGCCACCTGTTGCTTTCGTAATCTTCAAAGATAAGATTACCTTCTGTCCAGGAGCAACACTGTAATTGTTCTTGTTAGGAACTAATTCGATATTAACAGTACCATTGTTTTCAAATGGTTCTGTCTGATCCAAAGGATCTCCATCTGTAGAATCACAAGATGATAATAAGACCATTACAGGCAAAACATACGCTAATAATCGTAATGGCAGTCGCATAGCTGTTGCAAATGAATAGTTTAAAAGTTTCATATCACTGTTTAAATTTGATGAAAAAAATACTTCTCATTCTCTTTTACGAGAGGTGCAAAAATAGAGTTACAATTATGAAAAATGAATAGTTGGCTACAGACTTGTAATGAATTAGTAGTTATTACAAATCTTAGTCTTTCATTAAATAGAATAATGCCACTTCGCCACATTGAGTTAACGAGGGATAAGTGTAAGTTTTTCTACAGTTTGTATATTGTTTATGAGGTTATGTATACGCATGCCACTAACTACCAAATAACGGGATAGAAATAAAAGAGCTGAATGAGCAAAATCAGATTATACATTTTGGTAAATAATGTATGAGTCTGTTTTAACATCATAAATAACTTTGAGTGCTGATTAAGCGATAAGGGAGTATAGACGCATAAATTGCTTAAACGATATAACGTCTCTAAATAACTTTTACTCACAGTAATATGATAGACTGTAAGGATTACTACTAAGTTTTGTAACTTTGTTAAAGAAATCAACCCTATACAATCTATATGAAAAAAATAGCTTTACTGCTTTATTTATTAGTTACTATTATCTACTCTATATCTGCTCAGGAACAACTCACTCATATTACATCAAGTGCAGAAGACTTGAGTTCTGGCCCGGTAAATTTTGTAAATCTAAAGGGTGAAGTTTTCTTTATTGCAAACACTAGTGAGGAAGGGGCTGAATTGCGGAAGACAGATGGAACATCTAATGGGACTACTTTGGTAAAAGATATTTATCCGGGTGTGAAAAGTAGTTCTATAGATGGTTTGACTATACTAAATAATACACTCTATTTTTTTGCCAATGATGGAGTACGTGGACTACAACTTTGGAAATCCGATGGGACTGCCGATGGGACTGTACGTGTCACAGATTTTCTGAAAGGTAATCTAATGGGGTTAACAACTGTACAAAATCGACTTTATTTTTTGATAGAAAGTGCAGAATACTCCTGGGAAGTTTGGAAAAGTGATGGAACTGCTCAAGGAACACTTCCTGTGAAAAAAGGTATTCCTGGATGGAATACCCCTTATGGTTTTCTTGCAGTAGGAAATCTTTTCTTTTTTACACTACAACCTTATGGAGATAATTATCCTCAGGTATGGAGAAGTGATGGTACTGATGCAGGGACCTTTCCGGTAATAGGGAATATTGATGGAAATGGTGCTGGAAATAGTGCTGGAAATAGTGCTGGCCTAGTGGGAACGTCTATACTCACACAATATATTGTATATAAGGGTGAGCTTTACTTTGTTGTGAGAAGTTTCAACTTGTTTGATTATAACCAAAGTGTGGGTATTATAAAAACAAATGGAACTATTGCTGGTACTGTTCCCGTAAAAGGCTTACATCCGGGAGGGATGCGCCTCATACAATATGCCGATGTTATTTTACTGAATGATAAGCTTTATTTCTCCTTTTATGAGGAAGACTATAACCATATATTTATATGGGAATGTGATGGTACCTCAAATGGAACACGATTGGTATATGATCAATATAGCTCGTCTTATTTTGCACCTTCTAATCTATCCTATATAGATTCTGATTTGATATTCACCACAGCTGGTACCAATGGAACTACAGCATTAGTCAGATTAAATCCGATTACAGGTCAGGTAAGTACGCTTCGGGAGACTGCAGAATCGATTACAAGACCTATTATTTCTGCAATATGGGCAGCCACTTTTATTTGTAAAGGAAATGATAATACCTTCTTGATTAATGCTCAGGTTAGTGATGGGACAAAAGCTCCATATATATCAACAAAAATATGGTTGAGTAATGGAACTGCTGGTGGAACAATAGAGATAAATAATGTTGGGTGTGAATATTATAGTAAGCCTTTGGCATTTAATGATTACTTTATTACTGCTGCTCAAGGTATTGGAATAGGGAGAGAACTTTACAAAGCTGATGTAAAAAAGCAAACCGTTGAGTTGATAAAAAATATTAATTCTTCAAAGTATAGCAAAATATACTCTTATCTGGGGTTAGCTGACTTGAATGACAAAGTCTTTTTTTCTGTTTCTGACTCAACATTTGGAGTCGAATTATGGCAGTCGAATGGAAAGATAGATGAAACCGGAATAGTAAAAGATATTAATCCGGGTGTTGGAAGCAGTTACCCAAACTCCTTCTCTGGTAATCCATTAACATTATCTGGAAAGTTATTGTTCACCGCTTATGATCTGGATCATGGAACGGAGTTGTGGAGTAGTGATGGGACAGAAGAGGGTACAACCTTAATAAAAGATATTGCTGTTGGTACAGGATCTTCATCACCACATAATTTTAGAGTAATAGGCAACACTATGTTTTTTTCCTGTTGGAATCCAAATTATAGTGAATCTCTTTGGAAGACAGATGGTACTGCAAGTGGAACTCAAAAACTGAAAGAATTAGGCCAAAATAAATATAATTTAGGTTTGTATATAGAACAATCTGTTTCTTTAAATAATACAATGTTGTTTGAAGTTGCTGGCGGAGGTTTATGGAAAAGTGATGGTACAGAAGAAGGTACAGCAAAGATTAAAGATCTTGGTGGGATAGATAATATGATTACTGTTGGAACTAATGTGTACCTTATTGTTCTTCCAAGTTACTTAGGGCAATACCAACTCTGGAAAAGTGATGGGACAGAGGCCGGTACTATATTGGTAAAGGAAAATATGGGTGATTCTGACAAAACACCACAGCTATTAGGTGAAGCAAACGGAAAGTTAGTATTTATAATGGAAACTGCTGACTATGGAAGAGAACTTTGGATAAGTGATGGCACAAATGCAGGTACTGTATTACTTAAAGATATTTATACTGGAACGCAAAGTGCCTTTGCTCAAAATATAATCTCTTTTATTCGTAATGGCAATTACATTTATTTTGTAGCAGATGATGGAATATCTGGTTTGGAACTATGGCGTACAGATGGTACTGCTGCAAATACTACAATAGTAAAAGATATTTATCCAGGTATAGGAAGTTCTATTCCTGATAACTTCTCAATCGTTAATGATAAAATCTATTTCTCTGCCTTCACACCTGAATATGGTGTAGAACTCTGGAAAAGTGATGGATCTTCGTCCGGTACTACTTTGGTTGCAGATATTAGACCTGGAAGTGCTCACTCAAACCCTTCTACTATTAAAGGAACCAGTAACGATGTGTTTTTTATTGCTGATACTGACGATTCTGGAAGTCAGTTATGGCATATGAACAAAACAATTACTGGAACAGAAGATTTGCTTAAAGATGACTTTGTGCTTCTCTATCCTAATCCTGGTCAAGGAAAACTTACAGTAAGGCTGACCTCTTCTTATTTCACAGGGCCTGTTGGTATCACAATTTTTAATTCATCAGGGTTGGTTATGCAGCAAAATGAAGTTGTTGGTGCAAAAGGACAAGAGTATACTTTGGATTTACAAAAGTGTCCTGCAGGAATGTATCTGATCAAAATAGCAGGTGCTAAAGGTTCTGTAACTAAAAAGGTAATAAAGCTTTAATCTTGATATAATTGGGTTTTACATAAAAAGGGATCTGTTCATACAGATCCTTTTTTATTTGGGTAATGCGTTATCTTTATAGGCTCTTTAGGATAAACGCTTCCATGTCACAATATCAAAATCATACACATGTTTCTCATCCTTCTTAAAAGATTGGGTATAAGCAATATTCCATTCCTGAGATGAGAACACTGGAAAAAATGTATCTCCTTCCAGTGTCGTATGAACATGTGTCAGGTACATTGTATCGGTTAGTGGAAGAGCCTGGGTGTAGATTTCACCTCCACCAATAACAAAAACTTCTTCTCTATCAATATTGGTAGCCTTTTGGATCGCCTCTTCCAGTGAAGAGACAATCATGCATCCTGTAGCTTGATAATCTGGATTACGGGTAATGATGATATTGGTACGATTGGGAAGTGGACGACCTAAAGATTCAAAGGTTTTGCGACCCATAATGATAGGATGACTACTTGTGAGCCGTTTAAAATTCTTCAGGTCTTCAGGCAAATGCCAGATAAGCTGGTTGTCTTTCCCTAGAACTCTGTTTTCTGTAAAAGCGGCTATAATGCTGATCTGCATATACTGAATGGGTGTAGTTGGTCTGCAAAGGTCAGGATATTTTAGGATGGATTCCTAATTTTTAAATGAATGTATCTTCTTCATAGAGAGCAATTATATATTGTTAGGCAGAAGAGGTGACTCTTACCTGTTTCCGATAGGATAGCGGACTCTGTCCTTTATTTTTCCTAAAAAATTTATTTAGGTGGCTTTCGTCTGTAAATCCTAGTGAATGAGCAATTTCATTGACACGCAGATCACTGTGTTTTAATCGGTTCTCTATTAACCGTACCCGGTAATTGGTAATATATTGTTGCAGGGTTTCCTCGGTATGCTTTTTAAAATACCGTCCCAGGTAGGTTTCAGAGATACCAAAATGATCACTGATCGATTTTGCCCGGATTTTATCCGGCTCATAGATGTGTTGCTGAATATACTGCAGTATATCTATGATTTTTTCGTCTGAGTATTCATTTACCTTTTCTGGTAAATACTTGGCAATGTTTCTAGCCACCACTATGATAAGTGTATTCACCAGCTGGGTAATTAGTTCCTTGTTATTTATGTCCTGATTGACTTGCTCCCGTATAATGGCCTCTACCACCGGACGAACCAGCGTTTTATCACTCTGATTTTTTAGCACACAACCTGGCTCATGGCTGGCATTGTTGAGAATGTATTCCAGTTGTTCGACATAGTGAGGAGCCAGTCCGTTTTTCTGAAGATAAATGTCATTAAAGCGTAAAAAGAAAAACGTTGTCTGGACTTCTATGTCAAACTTGTGGCAGTCATTGGGAGTAAGGAGAAACATATGGTTCTCATGATACTGGAACTTGTGCTCATTAATACACTGCTTGCCTGTACCTGATAAAATGTAGACAAGTTCAAAAAATGTGTGTTTGTGCTCTAATTTGGGACATTCGTCCATTGTCTGGTAGACTATTTCAAAAGGCTGGTAAAGACTTTCTTTCTGCATCACACTATCAGATTAGGTGTTCGGTTTCGCTATACCTCCCATAAAGAACAACAAGTAGTACAAATATACCAAAAAAGAGAAAATAAATACCGTGTATTTGGTCAGTATTGGTAGAAATTTGCATTGCAATCACGAAACAAAAACAGATAAATACATGAAAGCAATTATTTTAACAGAGCCAGGAAGTGTCGATACCTTAACCTATACTGAGGTGGCTGTTCCCCAAATTACAGATCATGAAGTATTGATTCAGGTTAAAGCTATCAGCATCAATCCCGTTGATGTCAAAACCCGTGCGGGCAAAGGCGTATATGGTCGACTAAAAACTATATCACCATTGATTATCGGCTGGGATATTGCAGGCGTTGTAATGAAAACAGGAAATCAGGTCACTAAATTCAAAGAAGGTGATGCGGTTTTTGGTATGGTGAATTTTCCCGGACATGGACAGGCCTATGCCGAGTACGTAGCTGCTCCTGAATCTCATCTGGCGCTAAAGCCCCAAAACATTTCGTTTGAGCAGGCTGCTGCTTCTACATTAGCTGCCCTGACTGCCTGGCAGGCATTTACCAAACAGGCGGTAGTACAACCGGGGCAAAAAGTACTGATTCATGCTGCTGCCGGAGGTGTCGGACACTTTGCTGTACAGGTTGCCCGTTACCTAGGCGCACATGTAACCGGAACCTCATCTGCTGCCAACAAAGCATTTGTTTTAAATCTAGGCGCAGATACACACATTGATTATCGATCTCAAAAGTTTGAAGAAGTGATTTCAGACCAGGATCTGGTACTGGATGCTATTGGAGGAGAGAATATAGACCGTTCGCTACAGGTAATAAAACATGGGGGTACATTGATCAGCATTCCTTCCGGATTGAATGAACAGGTTGCAGAAAAAGCCAAAAGCAAAGGTATCAATGGATTCTTCTTTTTAGTACAGTCCAATGGAGAAGATATGCAGCAGATTGCCAGGCTTTTAGAAGAAGGTATTATTCATCCGTATATATCGAAGGTATATGACTTTTCTGAAATGAAAGATGCCCATCTACAACAGGAAACAGGTGGAACCCGTGGCAAACTGGTGATACGAGTAAACTAATTAGTATGCCTGTTCGCCATAATTGGCTGGATAGGAAAGGTAATTACTTTAAAAAACAAGAAATAAGAGTGAGTATGAAAAAGTTAGTAGCTTTAGTCATTTTTTTACTGAACTGGGATGTCTACGCACAGAAAAAAGCTGAAAAGCAAGTGGCACATTCTCCAGTTTTAGAAACAGTAGCTGAACTACCCATCAGACCGGGAGATGTAGCTGTTTCAAAGACAGGAAGAATTTTTGCTACGATCCATTCTCTGGGAAGCAGAAACATTCAGTTGATTGAAATTAAAGGGAAAAAAAGGTATATCCCTTATCCGAATGCTTCTTACCAGAAAAATGAAGGACCCGCCAGCGATGAGGCCATTGATTCCCCTTTAGGGTTATTATTTGATAAGAAAGATAGACTATGGGTAATTGACATGGGGCAGGAACTAGGCAAAACTCGTTTGTGGTGTTTTGATATACAAACAAACAACGTGCTTAGAAAGATAATATTGCCTGAAAGCATTGCTCCTAAAGGCAGCTTTATACAGGATTTAGCAATTGATGCTGATAATGGCTGGGCCTGTCTGGCAGATATTAGTAATCCGGGTATTATCGCTCTGAATCTGAAAACAGAGAAAGCACGTCGCTTTGGTAATGCCCCTCAATTGAATGCAGAGGATATTAATATGGTAATTGATGGGAAGCTTACCTATTTTGGTGGTAAGCCTGCCAGAGTTGCTATAGATCCTATTTCGCTGAGTGCGGATGCCAATACGTTGTTTTTTGGTGCAATGAATGGCAAAACGTGGTATAAGTTAGATGCTTCCCTGTTTCGCAGAGAAGCAGATGATTCTGCCATTTCGACCAGTATTACAAAAGTTGGAGAGAAGCCTATAAGTGATGGCGCTATTACTGACTGGGATGGCAATCACTACTTTACCAATTTAACTCAGCATGCTATCAGCAAGCTTGATGCCAAAGGAAATCTTACCAATATCATTATGGATGCCAGATTAAAATGGCCGGATAATGCTTACCTGGCACCTGATGGATATATTTATATTGCAGTGAACCAGTTAAATACTACTCCAGCCTTTACAGGAGGCAAAGATGAAGGCAATCCTCCTTATTATATCTATCGGTTCAGATATAACTTTAAATAAGCTTGAAAAGTAAAGGGTACATCATTGTTTAATCCATAACAGTACTTTTTGTATAGGTTGTCTGGTTTGTGCTGGTATATTTTTAGTAGCAACCAGACAACTTTTATAAAATGCACAATAGATTGCGCGTAAAGAAAATTTGTTGGAATTTCGCCATTTACCAGACCAGGCAGCTATCTATTCTATAATCGGATACTTACAAGTATAGGGATAAGTTTATTGGGTATTAACAGGGTACAGGAGAACATTTTAGCGAAACCTATTCAGTTTACTGGTTATGTGGTGATTTTTGTCAATGAGGGAGAGGATACCTTTTATTATGATTTTAGATCATTCTCTTTTCAAGGCCCTGTTCTCTTGTTTGCTACACCTCTGCAAATGATCTATATACAGGAAAAGAGCAAGGTTCAATATACATGACTTCAGTTTCATGGGGATTTCTATTGCATTGAATACCATCCTGAAGAGGTAGTATGTAATGGCTTGCTTTTCAATAATATCTACATATCCCCATTCATTAAGCAGATAAGAAAAGACCTTTCTGCAAATGCCTACAGGTAGTGTTGCAACTTGCTAAATCCATAACTGAGAATAAAGGTACCGGCTTTAAAAGAATCTTTTTTTGATGCAGAGTTAACCGGACTTACCACAATAAGAATGTTCACAAACTATGTGTATGCCCTGACAGACATTCCAGTTGATTTTTCCGGCAGTTCCTGCATTACAATAATTTTGATGGCCGGATAGAAATCTTAAAAAAAAATATTGGTTCGAATGGGTGCTCGAACCAGTATTTTTTTTCACAAAAGCTATGATATAAGATCGCATACCTACATAAACTGAAAAAAACTTTATTTTTGCCTTGGAATCAGCCAATAGTCTTTTTGCCGATCATCGGTATATTGTACTCCTGATGGTAGGAATACAGCATTTTGTTCAAGCATTACCCGAAGTTCTTTGTTATTCCATTCGGATAGCTTTACCTTGGCATTTAATTCAATAGCATATAGAGTATTGTACTTTAATGTATATTCACCTGAGCCAGGTACCCCATTCTGCATATCCCACATACCAATGGCTGGTCCGGCTGCATGACCATGATAGCCTATCGGGTGAGAGTAAATCTGAGGGACAATCCCTTCTTTTTTTGCCTGAGCAATGGTTTCTGACAGAACCTGATTACCTGTTTTACCTTCTTTGTAATTGCTGGTCAGAATATCCTGAAGACGATTTCCTGTGGCAAGTGCTTTCTTCAGATACGCAGGTGCATCTTTTTCCCCTGGTTTCAGTACATAGGCAAGTTCCTGGACATCCGTATTGAGGCGCAGATAACTAATTCCAAAGTCAATATGAACCACATCACCAGGCTGGATAATATCAGCTGCAGGTCGCTGAGCAAAGGATCGATTGGCTTCCTTGTTATTTTCATCAGGTCGTTGCACATCTACAGTGGGATGAAACCATGTATCCAGTTTCAGCTCCTTGATACGTTCACGATACCACCACACTACATCTTCTGTAGTAGTAATGCCCGGATGAATTACTTTTTCGGATAGTCCTTCCGCAATGATTAAATGGCCCATTCTGCAGATCTGCTCATAAATTGCTAGTTCGGTGTTGGTTCGAATTTGCAGCCAGTCTACCGCTAGGCGTTCTGCGGGCACTATAGTGGATTGATAGGTTGATGGAAGTTTCTGTAACAGGTTTGTGTACTCTGTATGGGTAATTCCATCTGTATGTCCAAATACAGAGGATTGGTTAATAGCAATCTTTTTGGGTTTCCTTTCTTCAATTAGCTGGGTAAGCCGTTTCCATTGGTCAGGTTCTTTTTCAAGGTCCCAGGCACTTTTAAAGGTAGTGCCTACATTATATCTTGCTACTGCCAGACATTCTATACCCTCGTTACCACCTTTGTCAAACAGGAGAAGCATGGTATGACGGCGGGCCGATAACCAGGTAGAAGGCAACATTGTACGCAATACCGGATCTTCATTGTATTCCCTTCCGATGATCAGCCACATATCTATGCCTTCACGACGCATGAGTCCTGGTAGCAGATTTTCGATACGTTCCTGCAAAATACGGTCTTCCACTGCTGCTCGTTCTCTGAGAGAGAGAATGACTGGCATGGAAGATTGTGAAGATGCAGTGTGTAGAATGAATAAGTTAAAGAGAATCAGGTAAATTTTCTTCATATATGGTTTGCGGTTAAGATTGAAAAGTAAAAAAACGTGTCAGGCAAGGCTGGCACGTTTCAGGAAAATAGGATAGGAGCAATTATTTTCTAACTATCTATTTCTATCGTATCCATGCTGTCGCCCCTCATAGAAAGGAAGTATGCAGCATTTTCATCACCAAGATTTATTGCCTTCCGAAAATCTTGTTCAGCTTTAGTATAGTCGCCCAGTTTCAGGCGGGTTATACCTCTCCATCGGTAAGCATCTGCATTAGGAGTAGCATTGACATTAAAATACCATACTGCCTTATCAAACTGAACAAAAGCATCCTTCATTTCGCCTAAGTGCACCAATGCAATACCTTTATCGAGATAAATCGAATCAAGACAATGGTCCAGCGAAGCTGCTTTGTTACAATCTGTAATAACATGTAGCCAATCACCCTGCATCAGATAACATCTGGCACGGGAGGCAAGGGCCAGTGCACAACGAGGTTCTTTTTGTAGAATAGAGTTGAAATAAGCAAAAGCTTCCTTGTAAAGTCTTTTTTCAAGTAATTGAATGCCTTCCTGAAGGCGAATGCGATCCTTATCTGATTGAGTAGTACCTGCCCCGCGCCATAGAAGATAACGGATATAGAGGGCAGAGCTTCCTACAAATATTAAAAGACATATTGCTTCCATTTGCACATCAGCCTGTTACACTATTTTGTATTGTGAAACTACGAAAATAATACTTTAGATCTAAAGTATTGTTTCAGAATTACGAAAAAATCTGAATTCATTTTTCTGTTTTTTATCCTAAATTTGCCAGATGACATATTCTGTTCTGTGTTTATAGCAGATAGTACAACGTCGTCTATATAAGCTACATATTCATTTAGGGATAAGGTGCAGATATGTTCCTCTGAGCCATACACCCGAGGCCGAAACAATCCAGAGTAGGTACAGACTGATAATCAGATTTTTTTACTTTCTTTGGTTAGTATTGCCAAAAGAATTGATGATAGATGCTCACCAGATAGTTAGATATTGAATAAATAGATGCAAAACAAAAGTACACTATGCAAAAACTAGGTTTAACACAGTCGTTACAGCAAAAACTGTCGCCTCAGCAGATTCAGTTTATCAAACTGCTGCAGATTCCGACAGCTGAGCTGGAAGCGCGTATTGAAGAAGAGCTAGAGAATAATCCCATACTGGAAGAGGGAAGGGAAGAGGCATTTGATGATTATGGCTCAGAAGATGAAAGTTATGATGATCCGGAAGATAGCTTTGATGATGGGATGAACGATGACCTGAATGTGGATGACTATCTGCGAAATGAGGATGAGGCTAGCTATAAAACACAGGGCGATAATGGAGGTGATGACGAAGAACGTACTTTGCCCATTGCAACTATATCTACACTGACGGATTCATTACTTGCTCAACTGGATTTTGAAAAGCTGACAGAAAAAGAAAAAATTATTGGCCGACAGATTATCGGAAGCATTGATGAAGATGGATACATCCGGCGTGATCTGGAGGCGATTGTAAATGACCTTGCTTTTTCACAGAATATAGAAACCGAATATGAAGAGGTAGAAAAGATTTTACATATCATACAGACTTTTGATCCTCCCGGAATAGGGGCAAGGGAATTACAGGAGTGTCTGTTGCTACAACTCGATCGAAAAGAGCATGACAACAAAATTGTTACACTGGCAATTCGTATTGTAGATGACTTCTTTGATGAGTTTACCAAAAAGCATTACGAGAAGATTCAGAAGAGATTAGATGTGTCAGATGAAGATATCAAGGATGCTATCCGTTTGATTACGCGTCTGAACCCAAAACCAGGTGGCTCAGCTTCTGGTGATGTACGTACACAGTACCTTATTCCGGACTTTCTGCTTACCAATAACAGCGGCAGACTGGAACTTACACTGAATTCCCGTAATGCTCCGGAACTACGGATCAGTCGTTCGTATGCTGATATGCTGGATACATATGACAAGAGTGATAAGAAAGATAAGTCTATTCGAGAAACGGTGTCATTTGTTAAGCAGAAACTGGATGCTGCCAAGTGGTTTATTGACGCTATCAAGCAACGGCAACAGACATTGTTACGTACTATGAATGCCATAGTACAGTTTCAATATGATTTCTTTCTGGAAGGAGATGAGAGTGAACTACGCCCTATGATTCTGAAAGACATTGCTCAGGCTATTGACATGGATATTTCGACTGTATCGAGGGTTGCTAATAGTAAAGCTGTACAAACAGAGTTTGGTATCTTTCCATTAAAGTATTTCTTTTCCGAAGGTATTGCCACAGAGACTGGTGAGGATGTAAGTAGCAGAGAAGTAAAAAGTATTCTGAAAGAATTTATTGATAATGAAGACAAACGCAATCCGTTATCAGATGATAAACTGGAAAAAATGCTCAACGATAAAGGTTACAACATTGCTCGGCGAACAGTCGCCAAGTATCGTGAGCAACTAAATTTGCCTGTTGCGCGTTTGAGAAAAGAACTGTAACAAACCCCTCTGGTCCCGGAGGTGAAAATAACAAATATCCCGAAGGGGTGGGGCTTTTATTTTATGCTTGACAATCAGCCTGATAGTAACGACGATTCAGCACATTCGCTTATTACACGTGCTAAATATATCCCTTCTGAACTCTTACCAGTCAGAAAGACCTCAACCGGGCGTGCTGCGTTGGTTGTGTCGATACTACTACACCCGTTGTTGTTGCCAACCTATTTGTTTCTTCTGTTGTTCTGGATGTCTCCTTCTATGATGGGAGTTTCCAATGATGATATCCGGTATCGGATTTTATTACTGCTTATTGTATGTACATTGCTCATACCACTACTTAGCACATACATGTTATATCGTTTGGGTAGTGTGAAGAGTTTGCATATGGAAGATCGGCAGGACAGAGTATTTCCCTTTGTGTCAACAACATTGTTTTATATGCTGACAACCTATTTGTTTGTCAAACAATTGTCTGCATTGTATCTTATTACACTGATTCTGGGAGGCACTACTTTTTGTTTGCTGGTGATGACAGTAATTTCTTTCTTCTGGAAGATTAGTGTTCACAGTACATCTATAGCTGGAATTGTTGGCTTTCTGATAGGGTTGTATTATCATTATGCAGCTGTTGAATACTTTTATCCTTTGTTGCTGGTAATCATTCTGGCAGGTGTATTAATGAGTGCAAGGCTATATCTGAATGCTCATACTCCTGCTCAGGTGCTGGCAGGTGCTGCTGTTGGTTTAAGTATTGGACTAGGAACTATTCTGATGATGGGATAAACTTCGTTCAGAGTTAGTTGTATCTTGTATAGTCTACTGTTGTAACCTATTCGTTATACTATGTTTGAGCATATTCTTTATCAGAATCAGGATGGCGTTTGTTCGATTACACTAAATCGTCCAGAAGTTTACAATGCCTTGAATGTGAAGCTTACCTATGAGATAAAGGAAGCATTTGAACAAGCAGGTCAGGATGAGTCTGTTAGGGTGGTAGTACTTTCGGGCGCTGGCGATGCATTTTGCTCTGGAGCTGATCTGAAAGAAGCTGCTACAAAAGGTATTGCTTCTTATTCTGATGAAGTACGCAATCGGTATAATCCTATGATACTGGCTATGCGTAATTTACCAAAGCCTGTGATCGGACGAATCAATGGTGTTGCTGCCGGAGCAGGTTGTTCGCTGGCTCTTGCTTGTGATATTCTGGTGATGGCCGAAGAAACCTACCTGACAGAGGCTTTTGTTGGCATAGGATTAGTAATGGATTCTGGATCAGGCTACTTTTTGCCAAGATTGGTTGGATCTGCCAAAGCGTTTGAATTAGCTACTACAGGAGCCAAAATCTCAGCGAAAGAAGCTTTGCAACTAGGGATGGTGAATAAGATAGCTCCAGTTGCTATACTGGATGAGGTTATAAAAGCGTATACAGGTTATTATACCACTGCTCCTACAGTAGCAATCGGATTGATGAAAAAAATGCTTAACCAGTCATTTTCTTCTTCTCTGGAAGAAATGCTGGAATGTGAGGCACAGTTGCAGGACATAGCAGGCGCTTCCAAAGACCATAGAGAAGGAATAGTAGCTTTTATGGAAAAGCGCAAACCTGTATTTAAAGGAAAGTAACTGGATAAAATGCATATCAATCTGCCTGTATATCAGCATTTAGTTTATACAGATTGATACAAAGACAAAAGTATAGGGATAACTCCTGAAAATACTGTCTCCCAAAACTCAAAAATCAAAGAATATGTTATGGGATGTAATCACTAAGTATTGTATTTTTGTTCTCTATGCAAGATTCTATTACCATCTTTAAAAAGTATCTGCCGGAAGCAGCAGTAGAGTATTGCTATCAGTTATGGCAGCAACATGGATTTGATTTTAAAATTACAAAGGCACGTAGTTCTAAGTTTGGTGACTATCGGTTTTCGGATAGCCGACACCGGATTACAGTGAATGGCGACTTAAATCCTTATGCCTTTCTGGTTACCTACCTTCACGAAGTAGCACACCTGATCACATTCAGTAAGTATAAACGTAAAGTAGAACCTCATGGAAAGGAATGGAAAAAGTCATTTCGGGAGGTGGCTCAACCCGTTTTGTCTCTCAATGTATTTCCTGCGGATGTACTTCAGGCTTTACAGCAGTATTTGATTAATCCCAAAGCCTCATCCTGTACAGATCCCATTCTATTTCAGGCATTGCATCAGTTTGATACACAAACAGACAAAGTGCTGCTGGCAAATCTGTCAGAAGGAGCAGTATTCTCCTTGAATGGTAGAGCTTTTCGTAAAGGTGAAACCAGACGTACCCGTGTCTTGTGTGAAGAAGTGAAGAGCCGAAAGAAGTACCTGGTTCATACACAGGCTTTGGTTGAGATTAAATAACCTTTTTCGATGATATTCTGAAAATCCCTTCAGTTTGTGCTAAAGGGATTTTGTTTTATAGCATCTTGTCTAGTCTGGAATAAATGCAATGGCTTCTATTTCCACCAGAAAGTCAGGATTACCCAAACCAGACACTAGGAGTACTGAAACAGCCGGTGGATTAGATAACTTACTCATAAATTTTTGCGAGGCTGCAAACCCATCCATAGGATTTTGTCCCTGAATCAGGAAAACAGATAACTTGACAATATTCTCAAAATCTGCTCCACAACTAGTTAGTGCAATCTGAACATTTTGCAGTGCCTGCTCTGTTTGTTCCTTCAGATTTCCTTTGCCTATGATCTCGCCATTGGCATTGACTGCATTCTGCCCTCCTACATAGATCGTTTTTCCTGGACCTTCAGTGATAACAGCCTGAGAGAATGCCGGGTTTTTAGATAATCCAGCCGGATTGATATATCGAATTCTTGTATTCATAACATTGGATATGTAGTGATAAAAGATTTTTGATACATAAAGCTTAAAAAATGATTCCCTATGAAAGACAGGTTCTGTGCAGTATAAAATAAAAATCTTATCAGTAATCTGACCAAACCCTATATAACTTCTGGATTTGATGAGGTACTGATAAGATTTAAAAACTTATAACTATCACGTATGTCATTGCAGCCTGCGTACAATCAGGCTATTGACCAGTTCAAAAAAGCGAGGAGGCAAGTAGGTGCGCCAATTTTCGATTTGTAAGGTTCCTCCAAAGTTGATGTAGTAGTCCAGGTGAAATTTCTTCCATTCTGCTTCTACAAAGTCCCGGAAGCTTACTGCTGCAATCCAGCCATCTTCCACTTCTTCAAACCATTCGGCATAGTACTCATCATCTGAGCCGTGGAAGTTAAGAAGGTTTTCGCCGATAAGGATATATTTCTTAATCCCTTCACCCACCAGATGGTCAATTACATTTCGTTTGAAATACATGACATCGTTGTGCAGGGTATCATTCCATTCGCCAAACATTTCTATTATGGTGAACTCCCGGTCGTAGTCTGTATAGAGAATCTTACAATATAACGTTTCTGAACCAAACTCATCCCACAGAGGATGAATGTAGTAGCCGTATACATCGTGTTCATACTCATTAAAGTTATATTCCCGGCCATAAAACGGACTACGTTCGTCTTCTGCTGCTATATAATAGGTTTCCCAGTTGTAAGAAGGTTCAATATCGTGCATAGTGTATCTCCTTATTTGATTGTATGTGTTTGACTGGATACTTTGCTATCTGGTCCTCTATCAGATATTGTGAAATGCATCAATTGCTTTACGTACACTTCCATGTTTTTCAAGTAGCTCAGCAGCCTCTTTTTCTTCAATTTTTAGTTCATCCATCACCATATGTACGGCTCTGTTTACCAGTTTCTCATTACTCAGCTGCATATCAATCATCTTATTGCCTCTTACTTTTCCTAAACGAATCATTACTGAAGTAGAAATCATGTTCAGGGCTAACTTCTGAGCAGTACCTGATTTCATACGTGTACTACCTGTAACAAATTCCGGGCCTACTACTACCTCTACAGGATATTTGGCCTGTTCTGCTACTTTGCTACCTGTATTGCAGACAATACATCCGGTGACTATATTGTGGGCATTGGCATTCTGTAAGCCCCCAATCACATAGGGAGTGCGTCCAGAGGCAGCAATGCCAATAAGTGCATCTTTCTCATTGATCTGATAGGCCTGTAAATCTTTCCATGCCTGTTCAAAATCATCTTCTGCCTTTTCTACAGACTTGCGAATGGCTCCATCTCCACCGGCTATAATACCAACCACCAGCCCATGTGGAACACCATAGGTGGGTGGACATTCAGATGCGTCTACTACACCCAGACGTCCGCTGGTACCTGCACCTATATAAAATAAACGACCACCATTTTGCATTCGTTCTACAATGGCGTCTACTAATTTTTCAATCTGTGGAATTGCTTTCTCTACTGCGAATGGCACTGTTTTATCTTCCTGATTGATTCCAAGCAGTAATTCACGCGTAGATAGTTTTTCCAGGTTAGTATAATGAGAAGGAGATTCTGTCGTAAGCATAGATGTATTTTTTGTGAGTATGACTTAACTGGCCCATGTGTGCGTGTGACTAACGACTAGTGGGTATGGGAGGTAAAGTTTGCAATTTTGTCAGGCAAAGGCAACCGAAATGTTCAGAAAACATACAGAAAAATCTAGCCTGCCCATTTCTGAGCATTCTTTTGACTCACACACAATGAGGCTGGCATTGCCTGACAACTACTTGGTTATGGGGCTGATAAGGCACAGCATTGTATATGAGCGCTAACCCAGCTGGTGAATAATGTTCTCTCGAAAGGCTTTGGGTGTAGTGCCTTCGTATTTGCGGAATAACTTAAAAAAATAATTGGTATTGTTAAAGCCAGACCGGAAACATATCTCTATAATCGGCACCAACGGATCAGCCAGAAGCTTTTTGGCTAGTTTCAGGCGTTCCTGGATAATGAATTCGATAGGCGTGAGACCAAATTCCCGTTTAAAATAGCGAAAAAAGTTAGGTTTACTCATACAAGCCAGATCACTGAGTCGATCAATATTCAGATTTTCAGCCAGGTTTTCCCGTATATAAGCAGCAATGTAGGCAAAGCGATGATTGTTGAGGTATTTTTTGTAATTATCCAGTATCAGATGCCGGGCCTGTGTCTGCATGAGTCGAATCAGCAGTTCTTTAAGTGTAAAGCTGGCAAGTACCTCTTTTGCGCCTATATTTTCGCGACTCACATGCACCAGCCGGTCTACTGCATTGGTAATCTCAAATGTGTTTTGCAGATGAAATGCACTCATGTCTATACGCCACATATCATTATCTTCTGCTTTAGGAAACTTTTCATTGAGCAGACCAATAGTTTCCTTTAATACTTCTCCATTTACTGCCAGGGCAATGCATTGTGTAGGATTGTGCTGACTGGCATCTGGAAAGTCGATGATCATTTCCTCTTTCTCTGGCACTATAACAGACTCTCCTGGCAGGTAATCAAAATGTTCGCTCCCAAAAAGATGCATCACCTTTTTTCCTCGCAGCATGGTTGTGAGCACAAGATCATTAAAGCAAAGTCGCACGTTTTTGCTTTGTTGATGTGTCTCAAATACATTGAGTTCACACTGATTCAGTGTATACACAGAGCGGTGTTCTACCAGTGTTTGTAATTCTGTCAATGGACTTAAACCGATGGGATGAAGTTTGTGCCTGGTTTCCATTTCCTGAATATTTTTAGTGAGTAGACAGTTTTGATTACAGGTTTAGTATCAGTCAATGGCCTAATTTAGTCATTGTCAGTACATTATAAGAACGTATAAATTCGGCTATAGCAGATGATAAAATGGTGTATAAATAGTTTGATACAATTGTTCCCAACTGTGATACGATAGTACCCTTTTTTTGGAAAAATACAAAATAACTTTGGAAAAATTACAAATGACTGTCAATCTCTCAATAACGAAACCATACAGTCATTCATTGTATTTCTCACAAAATCACTTTTAACATTATGGAAACCTTAGCAGTAAGCGAACGGCTGGTAGCCCGCCCAAAATTCAAAGAACGTTATGATAATTTCATTGGCAACGAATGGGTTTCTCCTGTTAAAGGAGAGTATTTTGATAATATTTCACCCATTGACGGACGGTCGTTTACAAAAGTAGCACGGTCAACCAAAGAAGACATAGATCTGGCGCTGGATGCTGCTCATAAGGCGTTTGCGACATGGTCAAAATCTTCAGCAGCCTATCGCAGTAATATTCTTTTAAAGATTGCTGATATCATGGAAAAAAATCTGGATTATCTGGCTGCTGTGGAAACCGTTGACAATGGAAAGCCGATCCGGGAAACCAAAGCTGCAGATCTTCCACTGGCGGTTGATCACTTCCGGTATTTTGCTGGTTGTCTTCGTGCAGAAGAAGGCACTGTTTCTGAACATGATGAGAATACATTATCCATGCAACTGCATGAGCCTATCGGTGTAGTGGGACAGATCATTCCTTGGAACTTCCCATTGCTGATGGCTGCCTGGAAACTAGCTCCTGCCCTGGCAGCAGGCTGTACAGTAGTAATGAAGCCAGCAGAACAGACACCTGTGGGTATTCTGATACTGATGGAACTGATAAAAGATGTGTTGCCTGCCGGAGTTGTAAACATTGTAACAGGGTTTGGACCTGAAGCAGGTAAGCCACTGGCGCAATCACCCCGTATTGCCAAAGTGGCATTTACAGGCGAAACCACTACAGGCCGGTTAATTCTGCAATATGCCTCTGAAAATATCATTCCGGTAACTATGGAGCTGGGAGGTAAGTCGCCTAATATATTCTTCCCAAGTGTAATGGATGCCGATGATGAGTTTTTTGATAAATGTCTGGAAGGAGCTGCCTTCTTTGCCTTGAACCAAGGAGAGGTATGTACCTGTCCATCCCGTATACTGGTGCATGAAAGTATCTATGATAAATTTATCAAACGGGTGGTAGAACGGGTTGAGAAAATTAAGATGGGTAACCCGTTAGATCCTGATACTATGATGGGAGCACAGGCCTCAAAAGATCAGTATGAGAAGATCCTGAACTACATTGATATCGGGAAAGAAGAAGGTGCTGAAGTATTGACAGGAGGAGGAGCACAGTATCTGGATGGCTTAAAAGACGGATATTACATTAAGCCAACTATCTTTAAAGGACATAATAAGATGCGTATCTTCCAGGAGGAGATCTTCGGTCCTGTAACAGCTGTTACCACATTTAAAACTACCGAAGAAGCAATAGAAATCGCCAACGACAGCCTGTACGGATTAGGAGCAGGTGTGTGGACTCGTGATGCCCATGAAATGTTTAAGGTTCCGCGTGCTATTCAAGCGGGCCGTGTATGGGTCAACTGCTACCATGCTTATCCTGCACATGCTCCGTTCGGCGGGTACAAAAAGTCTGGATTTGGACGCGAAACCCATAAAATGTCTATGAATCAGTATCGTCAGACTAAGAACATGCTGATTTCGTATGACAAAAATAAACTTGGGTTTTTCTAAGTTATTTCTCTGCTTCTCTGCCGTTTAAGGGTGGATTTTATCACTAAAGAAAAGAACAATCAGATATGGAAATGGAACATATGAAATCTTCTTCAGCGGCAGAGAGTAGGGAAACTGTAGCCAGAGTATCTGTTACAGATGCGGCTGCTCAGGTTATTGATACACTTAGAGAAAAACATGGAGAACTCATGTTTCACCAGAGTGGAGGGTGTTGCGATGGATCACAGCCTATGTGTTTTGCCAAAGGAGAATTTCGGGTGGGGAGTAACGATGTGTGGATAGGCACTATTTATGGCTGTGATTTCTTTATGAATGCCGACCAGTTTGAATACTGGAAGCATACACATCTTACCATTGACATCACACCTGGGCGGGGTTCAAGCTTTTCTCTGGAAATTCCTTTGGGGTTACGATTTATTGTTAAATCACGTTTGTTTACAACACAAGAATCAGAAAATCTACCATCTGTGCTAAACGGAGAAGATTATCTGGCTCAACAAAAGTAGGTAAAGAGACGGTTACATAGAAAATCCTATTGCTCTCTGGCGGTAGGATTTTTTGTTGTTTTTACCATAAACTTACATAGTACAATAGGTATGTACCTAAGATAATCGCTAGAAACAGCCTGGGGCTTTTCTACTGGTAAATGGGAAATAGAAAAATATTTTTGTAAATAAAAATGAATTGCATTTTTTATAAATAGCTGTTAATTAATTTATTATCATACTGCGAGGAGATGTGCATTAGGCCTAAGTATTAACATAATGATGTGAGTAGGCTTGGTAGTCTGCACTTTATTGTTTTACTTGAGGCAAAACAAAGAATAAGAAATCTCTAAAACGAGATACCATACATTAGCAGAACTAGCTGTAAATTTAGTTTGAGGATTAAACCCAGACAGCTTGTATATGTCTAAATTAGTAAGAAAGCTACATCTTTCCGCTTCTCTAATCCCAAAAACTCAAATAATTTTCAAAACCTGATACTAAATACTTTTATACACGATTTTGAAAAGTAGTATATAGAATATATGGATGTACGATTTAAGTTATATAATACACAGGGGATACCTGCCTGGAAAGTAGAACAGAGTGAAGCAAATTTTAAAAAGCATTATAGCAAACATTTAAAAAAGATAGAAGATCTGCTTGTTCAGAAAGGTGAATCTGAGACACCTGTTGAGATAAAAATAGATATTGATCTTAAAAATGGTAAGATATTTCCGCCCATAGTTCATGTAGGTACAGAAACAGACAAAGATCTGGAGAAATACCAGGAGCTGAAAAAGGAAATACTTTCAATACTCCCTGCATAAACCTCTTAAACTTTACTTGAATGAAAAACAGAAAAGAAGCAATTCCTGCAAGTGCTGCATACATGCAGAATACAGAATCTGTATACGCGAAGATCAAACAACTGGTCAAAGGCGAGAAAACGGATAAGGATAAAGATGATATTGATGAGCACGAAAAAGATAGATCAAAAGACGACGAATAACAAATGCAGTTTATGCGAAATAGGTAATCTCAAAAGGATTACCTATTTTTCTTTTTTATAGGGTATAATCAGAGAGGAATCTATACCTATCTTCTATGATTTGTTTTGAAATACAATTATGAAGCCTGTTATTCCTGTTTATGATATTTGTGCAATAGCTCAAAAAACGATAGATGAAAACGACCTGTTAATTGAACGTTTCTCTATGTATTTACAAACCAGAAAAAAGCTATGGTTGCCTCACAGACATTCTTTTTATCATCTGGTGATGTTTACCAAAGGTGGCGGAGGACATACAATTGACTTTGTTCAGTTTCCTGTAGTGCCATTTCAGATTTATTTCATGATTCCCGGACAGGTACATAGCTGGGATTTTGAAGGAGAGATGGATGGATATGTTATTAATTTCTCGTCCGAATTTTTCCAGCCATTTCTGAAAGACCCTGATTATTTGGACCAATTTTCTTTTTTTAAGGGAAATTGTGAGAGCTCGGTTGTGTCGCTGACAGAGTCTGAGAGAGAACGAATTGTAATGTTATTTGAGTATATGTTGGAAGAGTCTTCATTGGAAGACAAGGGAAAAACAGATATCATACGGGCACTGTTGCTGGAATTATTCATGAGAGTAGATCGTATAGTATTGTCTTCCACATCACAGTTACCTAAACATAATTCCAATTACCATATACTCAGAGAGTATCAGCGATTGATAGATCTGCATTTTGCCACATTAAAGCTACCAGGTGAGTATGTTTCCTTCCTGAATGTAACAGTTGATCACTTGAATGAGATTTGTAAAGAGTTCCTGGGACAGTCGTCTGGGCAACTTATTCGCAATCGCATCCTGTTGGAAGCAAAGCGCTTATTGGTTAATGCCGATTTGAGTATCTCAGAAATTGCCTATCAGCTTAACTTCAGTGATAATTCTTATTTTACGAAATTCTTCAAAAAGTACACACAGATTACGCCTGAAAGCTTTAGAAAACAGGCACTTATCAAGGTAGTTTAGCACTTTTGGTAAATAAACACAGCACATAGAATGGTTTTTTTCTAAAAAGATGCTATTTTTTTTGTGCCCTAATGTAAAAAATATATTTTTGCACTCGCAAAATGGTCCCGTAGCTCAGCTGGATAGAGCAACTGCCTTCTAAGCAGTCGGTCACACGTTCGAATCGTGTCGGGATCACCTTGTTAATCAAAGGCTTACAGTAATCTGTAAGCCTTTCTTGTTTTTGAGGTGCACGAAAGGGTACTTTTTGAGACCTTTTATGATTGGCATAGATATTTTGTTTTTGATAATCTGTAGAGAAAGCAAGCCTATAATCTGATTTACTAGTTAGGTTATCATAAATTATATAAAGGAGTATTCTACTCACAATACAGCTATGGAAATTCTAAAATTTAAAATGCCTAAACATTCAGTTGATACACAGAGACAACTGGCGCCAATACTAAATAAAGAAAAAGGGGTTATGCATTGGAATCTGAATACAAACTATCATATCCTGACTGTTTCCGGAGAGAATATCAATGCTGAAAAGATTGAGAAGTTAATAGAATCGTTAGGCTTACAAGCTGATCTTATGCATGTGTTTGGAGTTAGTGGAGTCAGTTTATAGCTCTTATTTTGTCCCGTATGTTTTCTAGAAAAGATGTTTGTAAATGAAGAACATCCTCCTCCCTCCCCTTCTGAAAGAGTCTTCCCTTTATGCCTGTCACGACTTGCCTGCCACGCATCGGCGTGAGCGGGACAGGAGTGACAAAAACGGCAGCCTTCCCGATTAGAATATATTCTTTTTCTCTCAAACTGAAGTATAAATACAGATTATAAGCTATGCCTGTAGTTTAATTCTCTTATGTCAGTTGTCTGGAAAATTTACCTATGAGACCCGCCGTCGGGTATCAAATATATCCAATAATCTGTCCAGTTCTGAAATAGGCAAATGTCCCAGTCGCATAATAGACGAACAGAGTGAAGTTAGTTCTGCACTCAGTTGCAACGTAATATCCAGCATCTCTCTACTGAGTTCAAATTCTTCTCTGATCACATCCCAGTCCTTGTCGTGTTTGATAAATGCAGGCAAGAGGATAATTTTTTTGAATGCCAGTGCATCCCGTAGATAGGCGCAGAACAAAGAATGTATCTCTGGCTCCCTTAAAATAGGTTTTATTGCCTTAAACAACGCAAAATCAATCAGGCTCTCATTCATAGAGGATGAAGTTTGGTTTTACATGCTTATTGTCTTATTAATCAAGTAAATGTCGGAAAAAATGATGCCTGCCTGCTAATTTTTGTCAGGAAAAGATAAAATAAATGAGACAGGAAAGTTTATTTATACAACAATTTATAACGAATATGTAGTTACTAATATGTTACTATATATAGTTAGATATATAGACGTCAATTTTATAATCTTGAGACTCATTATCTATACTGTTTTTTGTTTTTCCGTTAAACAACTTCCGGTTTATAATGCAGAAATAGCGATTTTTATATTTTAATTGGATTTTAATCTCCTAAATTATCACTTTTGTAACTTTATATCTACTAATAGATAAACAGAGGTGTGCAAGTACTTTGGGAAGCTATAAAGCCTATTGAATAATTGGCCAACTATAAAGTCTGATACACAATAAAGTGAAACCTATACATACTGTGAAATATGACTGAGAAGGTATACGTTTTTTGCATTGATACTATATGTCTAAAAGAACTGGTATGGTAGTTTGCCAGATCTTATTTTTTGATCTATAGGAAGCTATGTGTGAGAATGAACGAGTTTTTATTTATAGACTATTCACATGAGCCGGAATAAATTAGTTGTAGTCGTGATTCCTGTACATGAGGCAACACCTGACGCAAATGAAACATTAGTACTGGGATATTATTTGAAGCTTTTTGCTCAGTATCAGATTGTGTTTGTAACACAGTCTGATCTGGATACAGGATTTTATGAGCAGATGATCCGTGAGTCCAGTCATCCAAACTGTAATTTTGAGCGCTTTGATTACAAAGGGTATGATGAGTATATGCACCTACTGGTATCCGAAGCCTTCTATGCTCGGTTTCTGGATTATGAGTATATGCTTATGACTCACCTGGATGCGTTTGTATTTAATGCGGATCTGGAGCGCTGGTGCAAGCTAAATTATGATTATATAGGGGCGGTAGTCTATCATAAGACGTATGTGAGAGAATATGTTGCCTCTTCACGTATACTACAAACACTACATAAATTCAGATTATTGCGTAAACACCCTCTGCAGAAAGGAGGGCTTTCGCTTCGGAAAGTTCGGACATTTTACCGCAATAGTCGTTTGTTTAAGCCTGTTATTCGACTTACAGACATTTTTTATACAGAAGACTTCTTCTGGAGTGTCAGAGTACCTTTACTCAACCCTTTCTTTCGGGTTGCGCCTACCAAGGTAGCGCGCCACTTTGCTATTGAGTTGCCAGATGCCCGAAGCAAGGACTTCGATCCTTTTGTGAATAGACTATATCATCTGCCTATGGGATGCCATGGATGGAAAGTATATGGGTATACTTTCTGGAAGTCATTCCTGGAGACGTTTATGCATAAACACTTAGTTGATACAGGTAAGGAAGATTAAGTTATCTAGCCAGCATGTAGTAATAGCGATGTGTACCCGGAATAGTTAAGGACCTTTACTAACTATATTCTGGTGGTTCTGATACAATTAGTGAACATAGCTGGTATCAGTATTGGTATTTTCCGTAGTTGAAAAGCATTTGTTTTTCAGCTTATCAGTGTATTCTTCTCCAAATGATAAACTACTATCGCTGCCAGATGGCCTTCAGGTGTAATGTCTTTGATTTCTTTGACCTGATATCCTTCCTTAAGAGCTGCTTCCAGCTCAAGGTATGGAATCAGGTTTTGTGAGGAGTTATACAGAAGTTGTTCTACACCGTACATTTGGACGGTAACAGTTTTCGATTTCATAATAGAGTTGGTTATGTGGTTAGGGAAAGTTAAAAGAAATAGTTTGTAAAATCAAGATTATCAGGATATTATATTTGATTGAGTCCTTGGCGATGAAAAAGTTATAGCAACTTGCTACTAGGCGAAGAGGTATTTCTGTCTCAAATACCAGGAATATAGTCTAACGTGCTGATTAAAAGAGCATAATAGATAAAAAACGACAAGAAAAGATACAAGCAATAGAGATAACTTCTATCTTTCTGCTATTCTTTGTAGTACCCATTTTCCAATCCCCATGTTGTTAGTATCACCAACGTGTATGATGAAAAATAACTCGTTGGTGATAATACTAATGATGGACAAAATACGAGAACCCTACTTTTTTCTTAATTCTATTCTAACAATCCCTAAACAACAATTCGTATGAAAACACATGGTATAGGAGTCGTTATCATTTTAACATTTACATTTTTTACTATGGCAACATCTGTATTCGCACAAGGAGATAAAGCAAGCCGCCCCAGTCCACCCGCAACCGCAACAGGTAAGATCGGTGCGGCTACTGTTACAATCAATTATAGCAGCCCATCTGTAAAGGGGAGAAAAGTATGGGGAGATCTGGTTCCTTATGACAAAGCATGGAGAGCAGGGGCAAATGAGGCAACTATATTTGAGACAGATAAAGAGATTAAAGTAGCTGGTAAGGCCTTGCCTGCTGGGAAATACAGCTTGTTTGCTGTTCCGGGAGAGAAAGAGTGGAAAATAATTTTTAACTCTGAGACAGGACAGTGGGGAATTAAACGTACTGGAGAGGCCAACCACGACCCGGCAAAAGATGTATTGACAGTAGCTGTAAAGCCTACAAAGTCTGCAATGACTGAAAAACTACTATATGAAGTAAATAAAAACAATGTGACTCTTAAATGGGAGACAGTCGCCGTCCCAATTCCAGTTCAATAATCTGTAAATCAAAAAGCCAGCAATAGTATATTGCTGGCTTTTTGATTTATGAGCTTTCTAAAAAAATTATATATCACATAACATAACTGCCTTTTTCAGAGAAGTTAATTGGCCCTGAGGCTCTTTAGGTGTAGGTACAAACTCTTGTGCAACAAAGCCTTTGTAGCCAGTTTCAAGAATCGCTTTCATCACTGCCGGATAGTAAATCTCTTGTGTCTCATCTATCTCATGTCTACCCGGATTACCACCTGTATGATAGTGTGCAATGTATTTACTGCTTTCTTTGATGGTACGAATGATATCACCTTCCATGATTTGCATATGGTAAATATCATATAAAAGTTTGAAGTTTTCAGAACCTATTCGTTTACATAGCTCTACTCCCCAGGATGTACGATCACACTGATAATCTTTGTGATTTACCTTGCTGTTAAGCAGTTCCATTACCATTGTCACCTTATGCTTTTCAGCTATAGGCATTAGCTTCTTTAATCCAAGAGCCGCGTTTTCAAGACCCTGTTCCTCTGTTTTACCATTGCGGTTTCCTGAAAAGCAGATGATGGTACTAAAACCCGCCGCAGCTACTTTCGGAATCATATCTTCATAGCTCTTTATTAACGTTTCGTGGTATTGCGGATCATTAAAGCCTTTTTCGATACCTAAGCCAGCACCCCACGGCATGGCAGAAACAAGACCATATTTCTTTAACACCGGCCACTCCTCGGGACCCACAAGGTCAATGGATTTAATTCCCATCTCTTTAGCAGCTTTGCAAAGGTCTTCAAATGGAATTTTATCATAGCACCAGCGGCATACCGAGTGATTGATATTTCCTTTAAGAGGCCGCACTGCTTCTGCATTTTGTGTGTTTTCCATGGCAAGAGAGGGGAGCGAAGTAAGTAATGCCGTGCTACCGAGCATTTTTTTGGCAACAGACCGACGGGTAAGTTTAGCTGACATAAATCTATAGGTGAAAAGTGAAATCTTCTGATAGGATGCAGGTAAGAGATGTCTCTTACCTGCAGTAAGTTAATATATTACAATTCACGAATACGGATGTTGCGGAATGACACCACATCTCCATGATCCTGCAAACCGATATGTCCTTTCGCATATTTATTGAATCCTTCCCAGGTAGCAAACTTGCTATCCTTTACCATATTTGCCCAGTCTGTACCACTCAGATTGTATTCCACAACCTTGGTTCCGTTTGTCCAGTGTTCTGCATGATTGTTTTTAACAACAATACGAACCTTGTTCCACTGTCCTGCCGGATTTGCTTTTTTGCTGGGAGGCAACATATCATATAAGGAACCTGCTGTACGGTTGTTGTTTTTTCCTGCTTTTGCATCCGGGTGTCTTTCATCATCCAGAATCTGTACTTCAGGGCCAGTTAGATACGGAACTTTGTATTTTTCGTCTTCATGTACACGATAGAAAATACCACTGTTGCCACCTTCTGCTATTTTCCACTCCAGTTCCAATTCAAAGTTTTCATATTCTTTATCAGAAACCAGATCTCCTCCACCTTTCCCACTTAGAGTAAGCACGCCATTTTCTACAGTCCAGGCAGAAGATACATCCTTTTTAAGGTAGTTGTGCCATCCTTTTGTGGTTTTGCCATCAAACAGGCTTTCCCATTTACCTGGTTTCACCTTAGCTTCCGGATTGACAAAAGACGCCATCAGAAAGCTGGCCAGTACAAAAGAGAAAGAAAATAAGATTTTCATAATCAGATTGTTTACGTGTGAATGTGATGAACTACTTCGGTTCGGAAATAAACCGTATATGACACTTCTCAAATATATAACGTTGGAAGTGCCTGATCTTTATTTAAGAATTATAATCCCAATACTTTTTTATTGAACTCTTCATCTGCACCCGTTCCTGCAAAGTCATCAAATGCCCGTTCTGTAACACGTATGATATGATTTTCAATAAACGGTGCTCCTTCTGCTGCGCCTTGTTCAGGATGTTTAATCGCACATTCCCATTCCAGTACAGCCCAGCTATCATAGTCATACTGAGCCAGCTTGCTGAATATGCCACTAAAATCTACCTGACCATCACCCAGAGAGCGGAAGCGTCCTGCTCGTTCTACCCATCCCTGAAAACCACCGTACACTCCTTGCTTACCTGTAGGATTGAACTCAGCATCCTTTACGTGGAACGCTTTGATACGTTCGTGGTAAAAGTCTATAAACTGAAGATAATCTAGTTGCTGTAATACAAAATGGCTGGGATCATAGTTGATGTTAGCTCTTGTATGGTTGTTGGTGTGCTCAAGGAACATTTCAAATGTAATCCCATCATGCAGATCTTCGCCCGGATGTAATTCATAACACACATCTACTCCAGCTTCATCAAATGCATTCAATATAGGTATCCAGCGGTTGGCCAGTTCTTTAAATCCTGTTTCTACCAGACCTGTAGGGCGCTGAGGCCATGGATACATAAAAGGCCATAACAGCGCACCCGAAAAGGTAGGATGAGCTTTAAGTCCCAGGTTCTGACTGGCTTTGGCAGCCCATTTTAGTTGCTGGGTAGCCCATGCCTGCTGGTCCTTAGGTTTGCCTGCCAGTTCAGCCGGACCAAATCCGTCGAACATAGCTGCATATGCAGGATGAACTGCTACTAACTGTCCTTGCAGGTGAGTGGCCAGTTCTGTAATTTCTACACCAATATCTTTTAATTTTCCTTTTAGTTCATCACAATATGTTTTGGATTCGGCAGCTTGTTTTAAATCAATACAGCGACTATCCCATGTAGGGATCTGAATTCCTTTATAGCCCAGTGATGCCATATAGCGGGCAATGGATTCTAACGAATTGAAGGGTGCTTGGTCACCCAGAAACTGAGCCAGAAAGATCGCAGGTCCTTTGATGTTTTTCATTGGAAATGGTTGTTGAAATAAAAAGAATAGCAAAGTTAGTTTACAGAAAAGTGCAATCTGTGTCAAAAACGGTTGCTTTGCAAATTGCGAAAAAATTGCCTGTTTTTATTATTTTGTTGCAAAAAAACAAGGATTGGCAAAAATATCAGAGAGACAATAGGTTAGTTGCTATCTGGTAAGAAATAATAGACTTAGGATTACATAACTGTATATTTTTGGGGAGTATGCACGTGCAGGCAGTTGTATCTGTGGAGTATAGTAGCTTATCAGGTTTTTGTTCGTTGAGCTTCTTTAAGAATAATTTAGGCAACCTCTAAAACAAAAGAGCCGGATGGTAAGTCCAGCTCTTTTATCGTTGTATTAGGCAGTCTAAATATATCCAGGCTGCAATTTCTGATAGCGGTTGAAATAACTTGGGAGTGTTTTGTTTATAAGCACATCCACAATCCAATGAGTAATATCATTACCAGCTTAGCCAGTTGACAATACAACAATGGTAAATGCGAAATTTGTCTGATAGTTTTCATAGTTGAAAGAATTATAATCACGAGGTATTTAATCTGTCGCAATACATCTATTGGTAAATATATGCTTAGTATTTGTAACCTCCCTCTTAAAATACTTTTTACACTATAAGTAGTATCAAATAATGTGCCAGTTTTGATTTTCGGATCTGCCTAGCCTTGTGTTTAACAACTTTCCGTAGATTGATTACGTATAGTCTTTCATTTCAGGAGTTTTTTCTATATTTCTGCCTTGATTCTTGCTTTTCTATTACTAAACGTGACTATATGTGTCCAATTAATTACCCATACCTGCGAAGTTTTATAGTTTTTGGATTTTTGTTGGCCGGAGTTTTTGGTACTCATGCACAAAGTGTTTATGCCCCTCTGAATTCAGATTATTACCATCTGGTAGAACGTTATGAAATTAAGTCTGGAAAGTTTGCTGAGGGTATGCATACACAGATAAGACCTGTATTGCGACAAGCTATTGTGCAACTTACTGATACTGTAGCTCAGAATAACAATTTCCTATCAGACAGAGACAGATTTAACCTGACATACCTGCGCAATGATAGCTGGGAGTGGGCTGGTGATAGTGCTGATAACGATAGCCGTAAACCGATTTTAAAACATTTTTACAAGAAAAAGTCAGATTTATTCTCCTATCAGGATGAGGATTTTGATCTACATATAAATCCGGTTATTTACTTTGCTGGTGGAGGAGAGAGTGGTACAAAGAGCGGAAATTATTTTACCAATACCAGAGGGCTAGAACTTCGCGGCATGATCAGTAAGAAAATCGGGTTCTATACATTTATTGCCGATAACCAGAGTACTTTTCCTACCTATGTCCAGGATTTGATGAATCAGTACTATGCGGTACCTCAGGAAGGATACTGGAAATTATGGAAATCCGGAAACAAGGGAGGCCGGGATTTTTTAACTGCCCGTGGCTATATTACCTTTCATGTGGCCAAGCCTATCATGATTCAGTTTGGTCAGGATAAAAACGTTATTGGCAGTGGCTATCGTTCGCTAGTGCTTTCTGATTTTGCAGGTGCCTATCCCTTTCTGAAAATCAATACCAAGGTCTGGAAGCTAAACTACATGAATCTGTATGCACAGATGACTGCCGATACTCCTCCAGGTGCCAGAGATTACCTGCGATCTAAGAAATATTTTGCCTTTCATCATCTGAGTGTAAATCTGACAAAGAACTTAAATGTAGGTGTTTTTGAGTCTATTATGTTTGGCCGTCCAGATGATCGTCGTCGTTTCCGGTATGACTTCCATTATTACAACCCAATTATTTTTTATAGGTATGTAGAGCAACAATTAGGTAGTGACGATAACGCCGGACTGGGTATGGATTTTAAATGGAATATCAAACGTCATGTGCAGTTGTATGGTCAGGTTATGCTGGACGAGTTCCTGTTGTCTCATGTACGTGCCAGAGATGGCTGGTGGGGCAACAAACAGGCTATTCAGCTTGGAGCCAAATATATAGATGTATTCAATATCCGCAACCTGGACTTACAGACAGAGTTAAATATTGTACGTCCTTACACTTATACTCATACATTGACGAAAGTGCAGAACTCACCAGGTTCTACTGACTCCAGTATGGTGTCATTTACAAATTATGTACACAACAACCTGCCACTAGCTCATCCACTGGGAGCTAACTTTGTAGAATGGATAGGCATTTTGCGTTATCAGCCGATTAAGAAATTGCAGCTAACCGGAAAGTTAATTATTACCAAATATGGGGCTGATCAGGCCAATGGAGATGGTACCACTACCAACTGGGGAGGAAATATCCGGTTAGATTACGATACACACGAAAAAGAATATGGAAACACCATCGGCCAGGGAGTACGTACCAATATAGTGTTTGCCGATATGACAGCTTCCTATATGATAAAGCATAACTTATTTGTGGATGGTAAACTCACTATCCGGAGATTAGATAGTGCATTACCAGAGCGTAATCTGAATTCTGTAATTGCTTATCTAAATCTGCGCTGGAATATTCCTCAACGATTACAGGAATATTAATGTATAGTCTATTTTACAACTTTTGCTAGTTAAAAAGTGTTATTCTCTGTATCAGACATTAAACCTGTACAAGTGTATGAAATCATTTAAACCTTTTCTATACATTATCTACACATTGTTGTTTTTGTGTACGCTATTGCTGGCCTATCTGAATGATAGTATAGTGGCAACCTTTACTATCGAAAAAGTAAATCAGTTTTGGATATATTGGTCTATTCTGGGCTTTGTGCTACTAATGCTTGAAAGTGTATTTGAGAACATTCATATTTCCAGTGTGAAACGAAAACATGAAAAGCTTAATCTGGAGAATAATGAATTAAAGGCTAAGCTATATGATAGATATGTAGCCAGTGAGAGAAATACGCTATTGCCAACCTCCCAATCACGTATAGAGACTAAAGATGATATTTAGATAAACAGAGTTTTATTGAATATGTAGCCTTAATACGTTTACAAAACTTGGCAGAACCATTTTTATACTGTAATCTTGCCTCAGAATAGTTCAGACTATTTCATATTATTATTGGATTCGCAAGACAGAAATTATTTACGAATGGAATTTGAAAGTATAATAACCAGCGAATTGAAAGAGTCCGCTCTGGTACTGGAAAAGTTTATGTCTAATCCTGTATGTATTGAGCAGATTCAGAAAGCAGCCACTCATATTGCAGATGCTATTCGCAGTGGAAAAAAAGTAATATCGTGTGGTAATGGAGGATCACACTGTGACGCAATGCATTTTGCAGAAGAGTTATCTGGACGTTATCGTGATAACAGAAAAGCATTACCTGCTATTGCTATTTCGGATGTAAGTCATATTACCTGTACAGGCAATGATTATGGGTTTGAATATATCTTTAGTCGCTTTGTAGAAGGGCTAGGTCAACCAGGTGATGTATTGTTGGGAATCAGTACCAGTGGAAATTCGGCTAATGTGATTCGTGCCTGTGAAACAGCCAGGCTTCGGGGTATGACAGTAATAGCCTTAACAGGGAAAGATGGAGGAGAGTTGGGATCATTTGCCGATGTAGAGATACGTGTTCCTCACTATGGCTATGCAGATCGTATTCAGGAAGTGCATATCAAGGTCATTCATATACTTATTCTCTTAATAGAGAAGATGGTTGCTTAAAGCTGATTCAGACAACTAAAAAGGGCAGAAGTAGTTTACTTTCTGCCCTTTTTAGTTGTCTATGGATTAAGATTATTCCGCCAGAAGCTTATCTGTAAATAAAGTAAAGTCTTCTACAAACTCATCATAGTATTTCCCTGTGCCTGGTCCGTTAAAGCCTGTATGAATTCGACGGACTTTTCCTTTCTTATCAATAAAGATTGTAGTTGGATATCCTTTAATCTTTTCTAGCATAGGCAATGAATTTGAAGCAGTAGAGTCGTTAACGCCTGCGAGTGCTACATCATATTCCATTCCAAAACGTTGTTTCATCCGTTCAATTTTAGGGCCGGACACCCGCATATCTTTATTCTTTTCAAATGCCAGACCTATAATTTCCACTCCTCTGTCTTTATTTTTCTTATACCAGGGAGCCAGAAAATTAGTCTCATCCATACAGTTTGGACACCAGGAGCCTAAGATCTGTACGATAACCACTTTGTTTTTGTACTTAGGGTCTTGAAATGATATATTTTTGCCGGTTGGGTCAGGAAATGTAAAGTCTATGGTGCTATATCCTTTTTTCAATAACGTATAGGTATTAGCATCTGGTAACGCGGCTTTCTCATTTTTAATAGCTTTCCATTTGCGGTATCCTCTATCTCCTGACCAGAATTCACCAGTGATTTCATTTCCTGTATCGGCTGTAGTGCCTTTAAAAAGATAGACGTGACTCCCGTCAAAAGTGGATAGTTGGATAGCATTACCTTGTGCACTACCTGCCAGATAGCGATAATCGCCAGTAGGAGTGAGAAATGAGCCTGCTAACTCCGCTCCATTCTGATTAAATACACCCACAGCTTGCGAGGTATCACTATCTCCATAAAAATAAACATCCCATTTACCTGTAATATTGGTTTTAGGTGCTTCGGAGTTAGTGGCAAAACGATACGTTACTCCCTGCTGTGCAGAGAAATCCATCTTTACAATACGATTGGATGATTGCTTGGTATAATATCCAGTCAGGATACTATCACCTACATGAGCTGTAATTTCCGCATCAAATAAGCGCATAGGGATATGAAGCGAGTCATTCCGCAAAATGGCATCATCCATTTTGAGCCTTTCTGTACTATTTATAACATACACCTGATAAGTGCTGTCATCTTTTTTAGCTATGTCCAGTCCAAACGGAAGTTCTCCTCCCGGAGATTTTATAACACCTCTCCATGTTCCGGTTTTTAGTTCTGCTGATGTTGTTTGATCGTTTTGGCCTGTTTGGCAGGAGGATACAAGTAGTGCAATCCATACTGCCAGACAAAGCGTTGGAATAATCTGTTTCATATAAAACTCTATAGGTTTGGTAGTTTAAAGATATAACCTTCTGAAAAGACTTAAAAGTTCTTATCCTTTATAAAATGCAAACTAGTTTTTTTTAATATAATAATCGAAGTTTTGTGAAATCTAATAAAAGCAAAATAGTATTTTATGTTTTTTACTACATGCTGAAATAAATATGGTATTTGCTTTGTCTTTGTAATGAGTATTTATGAGTTGTGAAGTAAAACTTAATCATATTTTGTGTTAAATTCAATTACAAATAAGTTATGTTATATTTTGCAATGCTTGAGAAAAAATATTTGTCGCAGTGTATTGTTTTGTATATTGAGAATTTGTAGTATTATATTCGACTTATGAATTAAAAGCCGAAATAATATTTAGCATTTTTCGGTATATGTAAATTATTACACTTTTTTGTTGATTTTATTGCTGGAGCTTTAAGGTGCTGAAGTGTGGCTTTTATCTTTGAATTATCCTGTTGTAATAAATTTATACAAAAGATATAGTTTATAAACCAGTTAATCTATTCTTAATTACCAAACAATCTATTAACCAATCAAACAAAAGTACCTATGAGGAAAACTTACAAATTTCTACTTGCGGTGCTATTAACATTTTGGGTAGGAGCTGCCTGGGCGCAAACTCATTCTGTTAGTGGCAAGGTTACAGATTCAGGAGATGGTTCCCCACTTCCTGGAGTTAACGTAGTTGTAAAAGGAACAACTCAGGGAACGGCAACTGATGCTAGTGGGAAGTTTACATTAGTCAATGTGCCAGATAATGCAACATTAGTATTCAGTTTTATCGGATTTCTTCCAGAAGAAGTCTCCGCAGGAACAAAAACTACAATCGATGTCAAGATGATATCAGATGTAAAAGCTCTGCAGGAAATTGTAGTTACAGGTACAGGTATTGCAACAGATAAAAAGAAGTTAGGAATCTCAGTAGAGTCTATTTCTGGAAGTAAGCTACCTCCTGCACCTAGCGCTTCTATTGATCAAGCCTTAGTTGGTAAAATTCCAGGCGCACAAATTTCTTCAATTAGTGGTAATCCTGGTGATCCTGTAAATATTGTATTACGTGGTATTAATACTATACAAAATGGTACCAAACCTTTGATTATTATGGACGGAGTACAAATTGCTGCTACCGATATTAATTCATTGGATTTGAGTAACGTAGAAAGAGTTGAGGTTGTGCAGGGGGCAGCATCTGCGTCAATTTATGGTGCACAGGGAGCAAATGGTGCTATTCAAATATTTACTAAAAAAGGAAAGCAAGGTAAAGTTTCTATAAATTTCTCCACTAGTTATGCGGCTAACCAATTTATTAATAGTGGAAATTTACAGAAAGCCAAATTGCATCCTTATGCAACAAATGCAAGTGGCAATCTTGTAGATTCAGAGGGAAATGAGCTAACATACAATGAATATGGCTCTGTTGAAGGACTAAGATATGTATATGGGCCAGATAATGGAACACCAAATGGAAATGGAGCAACACGTTATGCACTTCTTGATGTTCGAAATGTGGCAAATAAACCGTATGGTTCTAATCTGAAATACTATGATCATTTTAAACAAGTATTTCAAACAGGTACTACATGGAATAATAGTATCAATATTTCAGGCGCAAATGACAAAAGTGATTTTGCTATTGCTCTATCCAACAACAATACAGTTAGCCCAGTAATGAAGAATGGGTCAGTAGATAGAACTAATTTTACTGCCAATTTAGGTACTGAATTATTTAAAGGGTTTAAAATAAGATCTACTACTCAATTAGTATACACTAAAAACGATCTTCATCCTGGCTTAGGTGCAGCAGGCTATTATTATTATGGGCAAGGTAATTCATTAGGTAGCATTGGTACTATCTATAGTTTTTTGAATACTTCTCCATTTTTTGACCTGACTGCTAAACTAGCAGATGGAACTCGCCCTGCTTATCAAGTGGCTGATTTTGTAAGTATCAACGCCTATAATCCATATTATCAGCAACAATATGCAAGTAGTGTTGATAATAAAATAGATGTACTCCAGAGCTTTAATGCCACCTATACTGTTAATAAGTTCTTAGACTTAGATGCTAAGTATGGTTTGAACTATCGTACTGAACATGCTAGATGGACTTATACCAATCAGTCTCAAAACATAAATTCTAATTACTATGAGTCTTGGGCAGGGACATTTGCGCCTGATAATACAGGTGAGATTGCTGATTGGAGATATAATACAACATTCCAGAACTTTTTAGCTACTGCTTTTATCAAGACAGATTTTGAGAAAGATTTTGGCTTAAGTATACCTATTCAGACTAGCACACAAATTTCATTTGATTACAGAAAAAATAAATATACTGAATATGATACCTATGGAGTTGGTTTGCCACTATCTCCTCCTATTAATATGGAATCTACTTCAGATCAAGCAGTTGCTTTAGATTATGTAAAGACTTTTGTCACCTATGGTTATTTGCTAAATCAAAAAATTGATTTTGGAGATTTTGGTGGTATAACTGGTGGTTTTCGTAGTGACTGGTCTTCAGCATTTGGTGGAGGGTCCAAACCATTTACATTTCCTCATTTTGATGGCTATATTTTGCCTTCTACCTTCTGGAAAGAGAGTTCTGTCGCTAATACACTACCCTATTTTAAATTGAGAGCAGCTTATGGGCAAGCAGGTATTCAGCCAGGTGCGTTTGATCGTTATCCAACCTTAGGTCAGCAAAATCTTGGTTCTCAAGTGGTCTATACTATTGCTGGTACCTCCAATAATCCAGATTTGAAAGTCGAAGTTTCAAAAGAATTTGAAGTAGCTACAGATTTTACTGTAGATCTTCATAATGGAAAGTGGTTTAAGTCTATTAATGGTTCTGTGGCTTACTGGCAACGTAAGAGTGAAAATGTAATTTATACAGTTAGTACTGCTCCCTCTACTGGATCTACCGGAACGTTGAACAATGCGATCGGGATGTCTTCAAACGGGGTTCAGTTTTCCTTGAATATTCCTGTATATAATTCAGGTGATATAAGCTGGGATTTCACAACCAATTTTGGTCATCAGGTTTCAAAAATAGATAAGATTGCTGGTGGCTCTGATATTATTCTGACTTCTAATGCTGGCAGTACTTCCTTAGTCTTAACTCCTGGACAAATAATTGGTCAAATATACGGATATAAGGCATTAACGAGTTTGGATTTTAAACGCAAAGATGGTACCCGTTATATTTCTGAAGCAGATGAAAATCAATACGAGATTGTTGATGGACGCGTAGTTAATAAGAGCAAAAAGCAAATCCAGTTCACAGACGAGACATATGCGTTAGCCAATCCAAACCCTAAATTTAATGCTTCATTTATCAACTCTATAGCTTATAAGAGCTTTTTAACACTGTCATTCCAATTTGACTGGGTGTATGGTAGTCACCTATATAATCAAACTAAAGAATGGATGTATAGAGATGGTATCCATGGCGACTTTGCAAAACCGGTGACTATAAATGGAGAGACAGGTGCATATTCGGCCTATTATGGAAGTGCTTATTATGCTTTGTGGGGAAGTGATAGAGGTGCAGGTAATAATGCAACTAAAGACTACTTCCTTGAAAATGCATCTTTCTTAAGATTAAGAAATATCTCTTTGGGTATTGACTTAGTGAAGTTTATTAAGACACCTGTTGTGAAGAAATTACAATTAGTATTTACAGGTAGAAATATATTGACGGTGACTAAATACACTGGTATGGATCCTGAGATTAGTTCTGGTTCTGCGAATTCATCTTTTGACAGAGGTGTAGACCATAGCACATTACCCAATACTAAGTCATATCAAATTGGCTTAAATGTAGGATTCTAATATCTTAAAATCTTAAAAAATAAAAATCATGAATAAACATAAATTAGCTTCCTTGATTCTTTTCATGGCTGTGTTTTTGGGAACAGTTGCCTGTAAAGATCAATTAGATGTTGGTAATCCTAACGAACCTACTGTTGAACAAAATGTAACAACACAATCCGGACTTGTTTCTTTGGCGCAAGGAGGAGTATATATTAATGGCTTCTATAATGGTGACGGATGGTTAGGAAATAGTTATTTTTCTTTGCCATGGGGATACAATGAGTTACTTGCTGATAATTTAGGTGCAGATGCCTCTAATAACCAGATTACCACAGTAGGCGTACCTGATTATATGATTTTTGATGATGGAACAAAGGTTACAAACCCATCTCCTTCTATTGGTATATTGAGAACCTATAACAGTAGACCAGCAACAGGAGCAGGAAATAATCCTACCTATTATCAGTGGTTGAATATGTATGCACTTAATAACTCATGCAATGTAGTTTTGAGCCAACTAGATAACATTACTTTTACCGGTGACGCTACTACTAAAGCAAATACATTTAAAGCATGGTGTTACTGGTGGAAAGGATATGCCTATGCGTCTATTGGCTCTATGTACTATTCTGGACTTATTATTGAAGATGTTAATGGTGCTAATAGTGTAAGTAATAGCGATTATGTATTACATGATGTCATTATTGAAAAATCGAATGAATATTTCAAACTGGCAGCAACAACATTGGATGGAATTAGTACTATCAGTGATTATAATGAAGTTCTTGGCCAATTGATTCCAGAATTTTGTCAGGTTGGAAATGGTGGTGTTCCTTCGCCTGAAATGTGGAAACGTAGCATTAATACCATGCTTGCACGAAATATCCTGGTAAATAAACTTTCTCCATTTGTTAATGGTAACCCAAATGCTACTATTACTAAGTCTTCTACTACGACGATGACTGCTTCTGATTGGAATGAGGTTTTGACTTACGCAACGAATGGTATTAAGGAAGGCGATTACGTATTTACAGGAAGAAGTGCTTCTGCAAATGGATTCTTTACTGCCTCTGGTGGGACTGCTGCGTCTCTTACTGCTGGTGTTAATACTACCTCAACATTCAAGATTAGTGAACGTTTCATTCAAAATTTCAAACCTGGTGATAAGCGTTTTACCAATAATTTTGTTCAAACAACAACTTATAAGAATAATTATTCCTTTACTACTCGTCACAGTTTAGTTGATGGTGGAAATGGAGAAGCTGGGGTATATATGTATGGTTCTAAAACGGTAGGTGAATATGAAGTGTTTATCGCTGGTTCTTATGAGGAAAATGCTTTGATGTTGGCAGAGGCCAATATTCGTTTGGGTAATATAGATGCAGGCCTTAAATATGTTGATGATGTAAGAAATTATATGGGAGCTGGTATTGCTTCAGTTGCAGGTAAAGGTTTGTCATTAGCAGGCGCTTTAACAGAATTAGTAAAAGAAAGAAGAGTGGCTTTGATATTCAGGGGAGTATCTTTCTATGATAATAGAAGATGGGGATGGATTTATGATATCTCCAATGGTGGTGGAAGCTATGGTAATACAGTTGCTACTGCCGGTGGTGCTATTTTCACTAATACAACCATTAATTACAATTTCCTTGATTATTGGGACGTGCCTGCTGACGAATCAGTATTGAATCCTTCAACAAGTGAAGTTGCTACTAAAAACCCTAACTTCTAGTTAGATTTAAAGTTTGATAATAGGCAAAGCCACATCCTTATGGATGTGGTTTTGTGGTTTATGGAGTTTTGGCAATATTTGCGAAACAGCTAAATCATTTTTTAAATGAGCTATAGAAAAATTGTTACTCTGCTTACACTATTCATTGGAATTAGTGATTTTGTTTTTGCTGCCAAAGTGGACACTGTAGAAACAGTAAGTGTTGTAATGAATAAAAAAATTAAGGCGGTCGTAATTACACCTGATTCCTATGCAGGAGGTAAAGAGTTTCCTGTTGTGTATCTTTTGCATGGCTATAGTGGCAATTATTCAGACTGGATAAAGAAGGCACCTGCTATACGGGAATATGTAGATCTGTATAAAATGATTATCGTGTGTCCGGATGGAGGGTATTCAAGTTGGTACTTTGATAGCCCTGTGGATACAAAGTGGAAATATGAAACCTATGTGGCAGATGAACTGGTGAAGTGGGTAGACAAAAACTATAAAACAGTGAAAAGCCCCGCAGGAAGATCTATTACGGGTTTGAGCATGGGTGGACATGGAGCATTATACCTGGCATTACGACATAAGGATGTATTTGGCGCAGCCGGAAGTATGAGTGGTGGAGTGGATATAAGACCTTTCCCAAAGAACTGGGAGATTGCATCTCGTTTAGGTAAATATGCTGAACAACCTGAGAATTGGGAAAAGCATACGGTTGTCAATATGTTGCATTTATTGACTCCCGGCTTATTAACTCTTCTTATTGATTGTGGCACAGAAGACTTTTTCTTTAGGGTTAATGAAGAGTTGCATAAAAAGTTATTGGAACGAAATATTCCTCACGATTATATAACCCGCCCTGGAGCACACAATTGGGATTATTGGGCAAATGCTGTTCAGTACCAGCTTTTGTTTATGCATAATTTCTTTCAGAAGAGTACTAAGGTAAATAAAGGGTAGTTACATTATCTTTTAGGGTATATTATTTAACAGGTTGGTTTCGTACTTTTGCAGTATACTATTTCGTTACTACCTTGTATCATATTCCTGTTTTATTAAAAGAATGTATTGATGGCCTGAATATTAAGCCCGATGGAGTTTATGTGGATGTAACTTTCGGGGGTGGAGGCCATTCCAGATTGATAACAGAACATTTAACAACAGGGAAGCTGTTTTCCTTTGATCAGGATGAAGATGCTGTTGCCAATGCAGAAAGTATAACCTATCCGGGATTCCAGCTTATTAAAGCCAATTTCCGTCATCTGCGTAAATTTCTGAAGTTATATGGTGCTGCTAAAGTAGATGGGATTCTGGGAGATCTGGGTATTTCTTCTCATCAGATAGATGCACCAGCTCGTGGTTTTTCAACCCGTTTTCCTGCTCAACTGGATATGCGAATGGATCAGACGGGAGATGTTTCTGCTAGTGATATCGTGAATTCCTATAGTGAAGAACAGTTGCATAAGATATTAGGGATGTACGGTGAAGTGAAAAATGCCCGTACACTGGCGGCTGCCATTACCCGCAATCGTTTTTCGAAATCTATTGAGACTACCAATGATCTGATAAGCATCTTGCAGCAGTATGCACCGAAGGGCAAAGAATACAAGTATTATGCTCAGGTGTTTCAGGCACTGAGGATAGAAGTAAATCAGGAACTGGCAGCTCTGGAAGAAATGTTGTCACAATCGGCAGATGTGCTGAAACCAGGAGGGCGGTTGGTAATTATGTCTTATCACTCGCTGGAGGATCGGTTGGTAAAGAACTTTATTCGTACAGGAAAATTTAGCGGAGATGCTGATAAAGACTTATATGGAAATACCAATGTACCTTTTCAGGTTATTTCCAAGAAGCCGATAGAGCCTGATGCAGACGAAATTGCCCGAAATCCCCGTGCCCGCAGTGCCAAACTACGAATAGCCGAACGTATATAATTGTTGTGACTGTAAACTTATAGTGTGATATAGAAAAATACTATGGCAACAAATACCTATAAAGAGCCTGTTAAACAAGCTTCAAAAATTGAAACCAAGCGGAAACAGGTAAATTTCTTTCGGTTTCTGGAGGGATATCTGAGTCTGGGAGGTGTTTTTGAGCAGGGATTACCTATTCGTTATATTCCTCATATTCTGTTTCTGACATTCCTGGGGATTATTTACATTGGTAATATTCATTATGCAGAAAAGAATGTACGTAAAATGACTCGTTTGAAAAAAGAGGTGGATGATTTGAGAGCTGACTATACAACTACCCAATCTGAATACATGCAGGCCAGTAAACAATCTGATGTGGCTACCAAGGTTTCCAAGTTTGGATTGGTAGAGAGTTCTACGCCTCCTTATAAAATCATTGTTAAAAAAGAGAAATAAATCCTAAAAAAATACCAGGTTTGGTATGCTTGTGTTGAGAATATTGATTATTTAACTGTCTAAAAGATATGAGTAAATTTCATGCACCTGAGAAGTCGATATTTATCTGTACAGGAAGTAAGTGTGGAAAGCGAGGAGGTAAAGATATGTGTAAAACATTGAAGCATCATATCAAGGATGCAGATTTGAAAGACACCATCGAAATTGTTCGGATAGAGTGTACTGACCGTTGCAAGTTTGCACCTATACTATCCATACAACCTGCGAATATATGGCTCAAAGAGTATGAGGAAAGAGATGCGCTGCGTATTCTAAAGCTGGCGATCGATGGCCAGGCTGAATCCTAATATTACAGACTTTTATTGATATTGGTGAATTGAAGACAAATAAAAAACTCGTAGCCATAAGCTACGAGTTTTTGCGTTATTTCAGAATGGGAAAAATTATTCGGCAGGAACTTCAGTGGCTGGAGTATGTGTCACAACTCCAGATCTTCTTCCGCCTGATTTTTTTAAGAAACGGTCTTTGATCTTTTCTACATTATAGTACATACAAGGTACAATCACCAGTGTTAGGAATGTTGTGGCTAACAATCCAAAAATGATTGTCCATGCCAATGGTCCCCAGAAGACAGAACTCTCTCCTCCAATAAATATATTAGGATTAAAGCGAGTAAATAATCCTGCGAAGTCAACATTGAGCCCTACACCCAAAGGAATCAAGCCAAGGATTGCTGCAGATGCCGTTAGGATTACAGGTGTTAAACGAGTAGCACCTCCATCCACAATGGCTGTCTTCAGGTCTTCACCACGCATACGTAACTCTTCAATAAACTCCATGAGGATGATACCATTCTTTACAACTATACCTGCCAGCGCTATAAATCCAACACCTGTCATAATAATGGAAATAGTCATACCTGTTAAGGAGAAACCTAGTAGTATACCTATCAAACTAAATACAATTGTAGCAAAAATAATAACAGGTTTGGTGATAGAGTTAAACTGAAGCACCATGATAAAGAACATCAATCCAACTGCCGTAAGGAATGCTATGGTAAGGAAATCCTGCGTTTCTTTTTGGTCTTCCTGTTCACCTGCTGTTTTTACACTATAGCCTTCTGGTAGAGTAAGACTGGAAAGAACCTGACTGTTAATCGCACCAACAATCTCATTGGCATTGTAACCAGGCATTACTTCAGAACCCAGTGTGATAAGGCGTTCCTGATCTTTTCTATTGATACCACTGAACGTAGTTCCATAATGGATATTGGCTACTGAGTTAAGAGGGATCTGACGGAAACCTCCTGTTGCTATATCCATGTAACCTATTTGCATAGCTAACAAAGTTTCGATCTGTTTCCGTTGACTCTCTTTTACACGGATTTGGACTGGATATTCATCTTTGTTATCTCTGAACTTAGTAGCTTCTGCTCCGAAGAGTGCAGTACGTACAAATAGAGCAATTGTTTGAGTAGAGATACCTTCTCTCTCTGCTTTTTCTTTATCGATATCAATGATGATCTCAGGTTTGTTCATCACCAGATCAGACTTCAGGTTCTCAATCCCTTCAATACCATTCTTTTTGATACCATCGCGAACCTCTTTCTCTATTTTCAATAATTGATTAAAGTCCTCCCCAGCAATTTCTATACTGATAGGCTTACCTGTTTGTGGACCATTACGTTCACGTTCAACAGAGATTTCTGTACCTGGAATGCCTTTTACTTTTGCACTGATAGCTTCCATGATTTCTGTTGTGGATACACCAATACGCTCATTCAGGTCTACAAACGCAATCGTAATTTTACTTTTGTAGGATGCTGGCTGACGATCCGCTGCATTTTGAGGATCACCCGCATTCACACCCACATTGGTAATAATGGATTGAATTACCGGATTGCGATGCCCATTAGGAAGAGTCGTCACTTCTGCAATTCTTTTTTCAATTATTCGGGTTATTGAATCTGTAACAGCAGCGTCAGTACCTACAGGTAGTTTATTATATACATACACAAAGTCAGGTTCACCACTAGGGAAGAAAATAACTTTAGGTTTCATAATACCTGTTACCACAAATGAGATAACAAGCACAACGATAGAGGCCAGAATAAATAGCCAGGATCTATATCCTATCAAAGCAAATGAAAGCAATCTTCTGTATCCGTTCTTTAACTTAGGTAAGAAACGATCCTGGAAAGCAAAGATCATCGGATTAAACAGATAATGATTGGCAACATATAGTACAATTACAAAGAGCATAAAATTACCTGCACCTACATGTATCATATAACCCAGTACTGCCAGTACCGCCATGATGATAAGCGGACGAACCAATGGTTTGAAACCTTTATTCGCTTTATGATCTTCTGTGTTTTTCATAAAGTCAACAGCAAACACAGGGTTCATTACAAAGGCCACAAACAAGGAGGCAAATAAGGTTGCAATCAATGTAATAGGCAGATATTTCATAAACTCACCTACTATACCAGGCCAGAATAGTAATGGGATAAAAGGTGCTACGTTTACTAATGTTCCACTCAACACAGGTGCAAATACCTCACCTGCAGCCTTTTTAGCTGCTTGTTTAATCGAGAGATTCTCATCATGAAAAATACGGTGTGTATTCTCAATTACCACAATAGCATCATCCACAACTATCCCTAAGGCGAGCAGGAACGCAAACATTACTACCGTATTGAGTGTAAACTTGAGATCCGGATTAATCCATGCGATAATTGATATAATCAAAAACGCCATCAAAGAAGATAGAGGTACAGATAGCCCTACAAAGAATGCATCGGTAGTACCCATAAAGAACATCAATACAAATACCACAAAGATGAACCCTAAAATAACCGTTGCAATTAAGTCATTTAAAGTATTCTTGGTACGTTCAGATGTATCTCCTGTAACTGTTATCGATAAACCTTCAGGGAATCTATGTTCTTCAAAATCTTTAATGAGTTCTTCTATCTTCTCAGAGGCAGAGATCAGGTTTTCACCACCACGTTTAATTACGTTTAGTGTGATTACTGTCTTTCCATCCAATCGGGCATAATCCTGTTTCTCTTTGAATCCATCTGCTACATCCGCGATTTCTTTCAGGAATTTCGCATTTCCACGAGCAGAACGAACGATTACATTTTCAATTTGCTGTACATTTTTGAATTCTCCTGCAACCCGTAACGTCCGGCGTACTCCTGATGTATTTAATTCACCTCCTGAGATGTTGATGTTTTCAGCTGCTACTGCCTGGTTAATATCATTAAATGTGATACCAGCTGCTTGCATCTTGAATATATCTACATTCACCTGAAATTCTCTTTCAAGAGCCCCTACGATATCTACCCGGTTAATTTCTGGTAGCTCTTCAATCGCATCTTCCATATCCTCTGCATAGTCTTTCAGTTTATGCAACGGATAGTTACCTGCCAGGTTAATATTCATGATCGGGATCTCAGATAATTCGATTTCCTGTATTTGAGGTTCCTGATCCAGCTTTGTAGGTAAATCCGGACGTGCTTTGTCTACTGCATCACGAACCAGATCCTTGGCATCAGAAATGGATATACCTGTATTGAACTCAACTATAACCAGTGAAAACCCTTCTAACGAAGTTGAGGTTACCTTTTTTACATTCTTTACTGATTTTAGCTGTTTCTCGATGTGTTTGGTAATAATGTTTTCAACATCGGCCGGGCTTGTACCAAATTGCACAGTTTGAATGGTAAACTGCGGAAGTACAATATCCGGAAAGTTCTCTTTGGGTAAACTGGAATAAGTAAAGAACCCAACCAAAGAGATAATGGCTGTCATGACGTACATTGTGGTTTTATTCTCAATAAACCACTCTGTCGGCTTAAACCGTTTAAATTTTTCTTCCTGATCTATCTCAGGTTTATGAGTATGTTGTGCCATAATATAATATGGTAAGAGTATATTCGTAAGTTATAAAGTACAGAAGAACTGTAACTTGCTTGTAACATCAGGAAGTTGTAAAGATGATTGAAAGAGCTCGAACCAAATCTTTACATTATCCTTACTTGCTGGCAACTTGCTGATTAACTTTAATTACCTGACCGTCTACAAGGTCTTGACTTCCAACAGTAATAAGCTGACTACCTGCATCCAATCCTGATGTGATTTCGACTTTACCATTGTAAGAAAGTCCTTGAGTCACTTTTTTAGCTTTGGCAACAGTCTTTCCACCTTCATTAGCTGCAACGTATATAATAGTACCTGATTCTGTATTTTGTACCAGATTTTGGTCAATTACCAGAGCGTTATTTTTGGTTTTATCATTGATGTTAACCACAGCTAACAAGTTTGGCTTAAACTTATTGTCTTTGTTTGGAACACTAATTTCAATATCAAAAGTACGGGTCATCGAATTAACTACCTGACCAACAAAGGTAAGACGAGCCTGAATTTCTTCATCAATATCCGGAAACTTAACAGTCACAGGATCACCTACTTTAATGGAGTTGATGTACGCATCTGCTACTTTCGCTTTTACTCTCATCTCAGCCAGATTCACAACCTGAACAGCAGGTGCGCCAGGGGCAGCCATCTCACCAATCTTTACATTGACTGCGTTTACAGTTCCATTGATAGGAGAAGTAACCCGTGTCATAGCAATCTGTGTTTGTAAAGTAGCTATCTGACGTTCTACACCTTCTTTTTGATTTTTAGCTTGGAGGTATTGAATTTCTGAGCCTATCTGTTGTTTCCAAAGGTTTTCCTGGCGTTCAAATGTTGTCTTGGCTAGTTCGTATCCAGTCTGTAATTGTGCCAGATTCTGCCGAAGTGTAGCATCATCTGTAACCAACAGTACTTGTCCAGCTTTTACATAGTCTCCCTCTTTTACATATACCTGAGTTACATTTCCACCCATTTTAGGGGTTACATTGATATTGTTGCGAGAGTCAAGAGATCCCTGTATTTCCACAAAATGTTTGAATGTTTGGGGTTGTACAGTAGTTGTCATTACAGTGGTAATGCGTGTGCTATCCGTTTTATTTGTTCCCAGCTCCTTCTCCAGTGCTACAATTTTAGTTTCAAGCTCTGCTTTCTGTTCTTTTAATTTAGCAAGTTCTGCCTTTTTGTCCCCTCCTGAACCACAAGCTACTGCTAAAAGTGTAGTGGCTGCTAAAAGTGAGGTCTTACTGGTTTTTATGATCGTATTTTTCATATATAAAGTCAATTTGTATAGTTATATCAGAATTGTATGGGTGTTTATTGAACTTTGTACAGATCTCCAGTTGCTTTATCCAGATCTACTTTGGCAATAAGTGCATCATAGAGAGCTGCATAATAATTGGTTTGAGCTTCTTTCAGAGAGGCTTCTGCATTGATCACCTCAATGTTAGATCCTACTCCTTGTTGATATTTGATGCGGGTTACCCGAACAATCTCCTGTGCCAGATCCAGATTTCGTTTTTGCATTTTCAGACTTTCCAATGCATTCTGAAGTGTAACATTCGATTGCTGAACCTGGAAATCGACTGATCTCTTAAGCTGTGTGATATCATTCTCAGTTTTCTTAACTGCAATCTTCTTCTGTTGTGCCTGATAATTTTTACCAAAGCCACTAAATATGGGTACATTGAGCTGGAACGCCAGAAAAGAATAGTTAATCCAACGGTTTGACTGTGTAATATCTTTCAAACGAGTTGCAGCAGGATTATAACCTGTGGTAAAAGAGGCTGCTAATGTTGGGTATCTCCCTGCCTGTATATTTTTCAAATCCAGTAAATTAAGTTCTCTCTGCTGTTGTAATAGAGTATACTCGATACGTTGATCATAATTTACTGTTTCAGTTGCAACAGGAGTAAATGTTGTATTTGTTAAATCAGCAAGTTTCTCTGTCAAAACAATATTCTCATTGAGAGGCATGTTCATTTGAAATTTCAAGGCATTTGTCGTCAGATTTAATGATCTTTCAATGTTTTGTAATTGTACTTTTAGATTATTGGCTTGTACCTCTATTCTATCCACATCTATTTTCTCTACGAACCCATTTTTATTGAATTCTCTTGTTTCATTAAGAAGCTTCTCTATACGATCTACATTAACCTTTACCAGATCATATTGTTCCTGATTAACCAGAACCCCATAATATGCCTTGGTCACATTCTCTACTACTGTAGTTTTAGCACTGTTCAAACTTTTTTCACTAAACTTACGATAGGCTTTGGCTGCTTGTAGTCCAACGAAATAAGAGCCACTAAAAATCAATTGAGAAGCAGTTACTGATACGCCTGCATTATTCTTTAATCCAAATGCAAAATGGTAAACAGTATCTGGATTAGGTGCAGGTGCGGGTGCAGGAGTATAAGTTGTAAGATTCTCGTTTTTACCTATAAGATCATCATAAATGTGTTGAGCTAATGGATCTGAGCTTGAAGCAAAGCTTGTGAACGGGCTACTGGCTCGACCATCCAATATGGATTGTTGTATCCGGAAGTTGTGTTGCAATTGAGCTTGTCCACTAATTTGTGGTAATCCAGTAGCGCGAGTCTCACCAATACGTGCATTGGCAGTTTCTATGTCTAGTTGTGCATTTTTTACAGTTGTACTATTTTGCAATGCATACTCAATAGCCTGTTGAAGCGAATAGCTGGTTTGTGCCTGACTGGCAACTGACATTAGCAATAGACTAGCTATTGTTAACTGCCAGCGACCAACCGTAAATGGGAAGCCGGTAAATGTAAAAAGTAGTCGAAGAATTGTTTTCATTGTTCATTAATCGTTTGTAGGTAAAGGTTAAGAAACTCCCGCCCTTTATCACTGAGAATGCCGTGCAGGAAGTGTTCCAGTAGTTGTAGTTGTATCTTTTTTAGCACAAACTCTTGTCCTGGAAAAATAGTAGGATCAAACCCCATGGCTATTTGTTCCACTCGTAAACGTGCCAGTATATCAGGGTCAATATCAGATCTATAAAATCCCATCTCCATTCCTTTCTTCAGATTGTCAATAATGGATTGTAGTATCCATTTCTCTTTGTGTTCCTGAAAAATAGCCCAGGCTTTGGGATGATATTTTTTTAACTCAAACAAGATAGTAGGGTGTATGTTATGAGTGGTAAACTTCAGATGCTGAGCCTCTATAACAAACTCTTCTACTGGATTGGATACTTTCGCCCAGATCTCATTGGCGGTACATTTTTCATAGTCCAGATGGTTTTCGATACAGTGGCAAACAATCTCATCCTTATCGGCAAAATGCTGATAGATTGTTTTTTTGGATACACCCAGATGTTTCGCTATTTCGTCCATTGTAATACTCCGAAATCCATATTGCAGAAAGAGTTCTTCCGCTCCTGTCAAAATCCTTTCCCGGATTTCTTTGTCTTTGTCCTCTCTTTCATCATTTCTCTTTTCTGCAAAGTCACTTTCGCTTTGGCCAACAGATTTTCTAATCATGGTCTTACTTCCTTCTGATCAATTGGGTATCTGGCTGACTCTCCTGAATCGGCCTTAGGGTACAAATACTAATTTAACTTAACAATCAGACTCTGAATAGTGAATGTGTGTATAAAGGTAATTCCGTATGTCGGCAATACTGTTCCAGTTGTGTTGTGGAGATACAGGTGCCTTTACAGAAAAGCCTTTTTCGATTCGTTTGGAAAGCTTAATGATCTTTCGGTAGGGAATGCCTAAATCATCGGAAAATAGAGCCTCATCAGGGATTAGCCGATCGTCAATCTCAAAGTCTATGAGAATGTGGCGGAGTTTTTCATTAATAATGTTCATAGTTTTGTATGGAAAAAATGTATGGTATGGTTGTAAAAGAAGATACTGTGAAATAATCAGAACTACTATTACTTATGTACTGACAAAACTATGGAAACTTTTCTGTTACAAAAAGTTTCCGATGGGATTTTTTGACGAAACTACTATTTTTTCGGATAAACCGTTGTTTCTATTAGATGAATGGTGTACTCTGGAAACTATTTTTGTGGTAAAAGTTTTTTATCGTATTTTTTATTGGACAAAACATCGAAATCCTGTTTTTTATCCATAAGTAAACTATACATCACCGATTTGTTAGGAAAGGAGTTGACCTGTTTCTATATTTTATCTATATTTCAATTCTTTTTTTCAGGAAGATGGTTTTGCTATATAGCTATGGGTATTTTTCATTCCGTACTGGACGAACAAATCAAAAAGTATTTGGACAATAATTACCTGATAGACGAGAAGCTACGCGGTTTATTGTTGGAAATCAGTCAGACATATGAAAAGATTTCAGATAGGGAAGAGAAGGAGGTATCTGAACAGTCTTTGCTACAGAAACTGCAGTTTAACGAAGCTCGATATCGGCAGATTGTTGAATGTACAACTGATCTGATTTATGGATGTGATGCAGAAGGGCATCTAATTTATGCCAATCCGGTAGCATGCCAGCGGTTTGGTTACACAGAAGAGGAGATTCGTCAATTACATTTTACCGATGTAGTGGCATTGGAGCATCGTGAAATGGTGCGGGACTTTTACAAACGACAGTTCGAAGAAAGAATCATAGATACCTATCTGGAGTTTAAGTGCCTTACACGGGATGGAAAAACAGCCTGGATTGGGAATAACGTACACTTGCAACTCAATACAGAACACAACTGGGTGGTTGGTTTTCAAGGTGTAGCCCGGGATATGACAGAAGCCAAACAGGCTGAAGAAACATTAATTCAGGCAAGGCGCATGGCTGAAGAGTCTGTAAAGGCCAAAGAGCATTTCTTGTCTGTAATGAGTCATGAAATACGAACACCACTCAATGCCGTAATTGGTCTGTCTCATCTGCTTCTGGATGAAAATCCACTTCCTAATCAGGTCGAACACCTGCAGGCTATCAAACACTCTGCTGATAGCTTGATGATTATTATCAATGACATCCTGGATTTTTCAAAGATTGAGTCTGGTAAAGTATCCTTTGAAAATGTTGAATTTAAGCTGGATGATATTTTTCGTGGCATAGAGAAGAGCTTGGCTTATAAGGCCAGAGAATCTAATCTGCGTCTTCTTATAGAAACAGATCCTCGTTTGCCTGCTACTGTAGTAGGTGATCCATTACGATTGAACCAGATAATCCTTAATCTGGTCAGTAATGCCATTAAGTTTACGGAGAAGGGATTTGTAGAAGTAAAAGCTCAGATGGTGAGCCAGAAAAAGGACACAATCACTGTTGAATTTAAAATTACAGATACAGGGATTGGTATTCCAGCTAATAAGCTGAGTACTATCTTTGAAAGTTTTACCCAGGCCTCGCATGAGACTACCCGTAAATATGGTGGCACTGGTCTAGGACTTACGATCACCAAAAGGCTAGTCGAGTTGTTGGGGGGAACTATTCAGGTTAAAAGTAAGATAGGATTGGGTTCTACTTTCACGGTATTGCTTACCTTCGAAAAGTCTCATTTGACAGCACCTGTTATTCCTGTTTCCAGTGGAAATCCAATTGAAGCAGCTACAGAGTCTCTCGACAACTTGCAGGTATTGTTGGTAGAAGACAATCGAATGAATCAATTGGTTGTGAAAAAGTTTATGGAGAAATGGGGAGTGAGAATGGATATTGCAGAAAATGGGATTGAAGCTATTGAAAAGTTGAGAGAAAGTAACTTTAGCCTGGTGCTGATGGATTTGCAGATGCCTCAGATGGATGGATACAAAGCTGCCCGTTATATACGATACAATATGGATTATCCATATCGGAATATTCCTATTGTAGCATTGACTGCGTCAGCTATGGTAGACGTAAGACGCAAGGTAATGGATGCCGGTATGAATGACTTTATTACCAAACCCTTTGATCCTCGTGACTTATACTTGAAGATTTTAAAGTTTTCTTCGAAAGGTTCTCAGTCAGAGGAAAGTCCTCTGTTTACACCTTCAGTGTTGCCTGGAAACAATGGATATGTAAATCTGCAATATCTGGAAGAAATCTCTGCCAATAACCAGGAGTTTATAACAGATATGATTCGCCTGTTTTTACGTCAGATGCCTCAGTTTGTACAAAAACTTAAGAAAGCCTGTGAGAATGCCAACTGGATGGATTTGCGGTATATTACTCACAAAATGAAATCTTCCTTGTCTACCATTGGCATTTTTGAACTGGAATCAGTGATTCGCCAACTGGAAACCTATGCTGCACAGGAAAGTCATCTGATTGAGGTTGTACAACTATGCAACCATGTGGAACGGGTATGCGAGGAAGTCTATACCGAGCTGAAAGAAAAACTCAATGAGAAAAATCTAAAACTTATTAAATGAGATTCTTTTATTGAACTGGAAAATAAATCTGAACGCTCCTAAAACTTTTTGGGAGCGTTTTATTTTTCGGCTAGATTCCTCTATAGCACCATTCAAGTAGAAGATGTTATCTTTACTACTTCTTTACTACTGTCTGATTTTGACTTCTGATGCCTGATTTTACTTTTGACGGTTCGTCGCTACATTATACCTGTACAGGCTCCGGGAAGCGTGTGTTATGGGTCTTTCATGGTTTTGGTCAGACACTCCGGAACATGGATATGCTTGTGCAACAACTTAGTGAGCAGTTTACTGTCTACTCATTTGATTTGTTTTTTCATGGTCAAAGTGTGTGGGGACATAAGGAGAATACACTCTCAAAACTGCATTGGAAAGCATTAGTAGAGGCATTTCTTATTCAGGAAAAGATTGATAGGTTTTCTGTCCTGGGATTTAGTATGGGAGGGAAGTTTGCCTTAGCAACCCTGGAAAGCTTTCCCGAACGAATAGAAGAATTAATTCTGATTGCACCGGATGGAGTGAAAACCAACTTTTGGTATAGCCTGGCTACCTATCCTTCCTGGGCGAAAAAGGCTTTCAGAGGTGTTGTGATACGACCTCGTCGGTTTCAACAGCTGGCACTCTGGATGAGACGTTTGCGTGTGGTAGATAAAGGTGTAGTACGATTTGCTCAAAGTCAGATGAATACTCGTGAAAAACGTCATAGAGTATACTTTTCGTGGATGGTTTTTAAGGAACTGGCCTTTGACATGAACCATATGGCACGATTAATTAAACAATATCAGATAGGGGTGAGTATGTTTATTGGGAAGTATGACAAAATTATTACGGAAGCTAACATGCGGCCATTTCTGGAAAAAATCCCTAATCATACTTTTTTTGTATTGGAAAGTGGGCATAATAGGTTGGTTGAGGCCGTTGCAGAGCATTATGCCAAGGAATTTTCGGTACATAAAAGTCGGTGACTTTCCTTTGTACTGGAAAAGATACTATTTTGCATACAGTTTTTATTCTTTATTGATACATGAAATATTTGATTGCAGGGTTAGGAAATATAGGCCCGGAGTACGAATTAACACGACATAATATTGGCTTTCTGGTGGTAGATCAACTGGCCGACAAAATAGGTACAGATTTTACAATGGATCGGCTGGCCTATCGGGCAGAAGGTCGTTACAAGGGAAAAACGTTGATTATCATAAAACCTACCACTTATATGAATCTGAGTGGTAAAGCTGTCAATTACTGGTTGAAAACCGAAAAGATTCCTCTTGAGAACCTATTGGTGATTACCGATGACCTGGCTCTGGACTATGGCAAGATACGTGTACGTGGTAAAGGGTCACATGGTGGCCATAATGGATTCAGAGATATAGAGGCTGTACTTCAGACGCAAGAGTATGCCCGTTTGCGTTTTGGTATTGGCAGCACATTTTCCAAAGGCAAACAGGTAGATTATGTGTTGGGAAACTTCTCAAAAGACGAATTTGCGGAACTTCCTTTGCATATTGATAAAGCCTGTGATGCGGTATTTTCATTCTGTACAGCAGGATTGTCTCAAACTATGACACAGTTTAACTCCTAGAAACTGCTGATCTGTATTGATGACATGTTAGTTTGAAGAAAACTTTAGTATGTCCGCAACAAAGTTATCTGGCAATTTTTTAAAACCTTTTCATTCCCGAATGGCACCCACTCCCAGTGGTTTCTTGCATATAGGGAATGTTTTTTCCTTTGTTATCACCTGGCTATTGGTTCGTAAAACACAGGGAAGCCTACTCCTTCGTATTGATGATCTGGATTATGATCGGGTAAGACCTGAGTATATCAACGATATATTTGAAACACTGGATTGGCTTGGTCTGGATTGGGATCGTGGTCCGCAAGGAGTGGATGACTTCAATAATCATTATTCGCAGGTTCACAGGCTGGATATGTATCAGGCCCTGTTGAATAAACTGGTAAAAGATCCTGTTGTGGTCTATGCCTGCGATTGTTCCCGGACCAGACTGCAGGAACTTGGTAGTTATACAAATACATGCCGTGACCGACATTTATCCCTGGGTGATAACGATATTGCCTGGCGTATGTGGGTTCCTGATAACACACATATTTGCTGGAATGAACTGCATCAGGGGGACACTCATGTGGAATGTAAGTCTGTAACTGAACAGATTGGCGATTTTGTAGTAAAACGACGAAATGGACAACCTGCCTATCAGCTAGCTTCACTGGCAGATGATCTGTATTTCGGTAGTAATTGTATTGTGCGAGGAAAGGATTTGTTGCCTTCCACTACTGCCCAACTCTGGATGGCAGGTTTGTTAGCGCAAACAAATTTTTCAGTATCTGTATTTTATCATCATCCTTTGGTAATGGATGTATCTGGGCAAAAACTGTCTAAATCAACAGGTGCCATGTCTGTTCGGTCTTTGCGTGAGGCTTCTTTAGAGGCCAAAGTTGTTTTTCGCAATTTGGCCCGAAGTATGGGAATGCCATATGAGGACATCTTTACTGCCCAGGATTTGTTACAACGGTTTAACTTTCAATTACCCCAAACACTTTCTCTTGATCTGACTCTATGAGTAGTTATTCACTATGAAAAGTATCAGATCTCTGATAATTCTGAAATGTGACCAGTATTTCGATAGTTTGAAAAATTAACCGGAACTTCAGTCAATGATAGAGATGACTGAAGTTCCGGTTAGACAGAAAAATGAACCGAGTTCGAATATTTTTGTAAAATGACTGGTATTCGGATATTTTTTCAACCTGACCGCATTTCTAGTCAAAACCAAAAGTGAACGGAACTATGGTCAAAACTAAAAGCGATTCGATTCCTGTTCATTTTTTATTTTGATCAACAAGTTTGTGTCTGCAGTATTTGTCGGAAGTTTAAACAGAATTCGAATATTTTTTCAAATTGATCAGGATACAGATTATTCTGAAGTTATTTTTGTCATATGATACACATATAGCGGATCCCCATATAAATCTAACAAGAAGTACTTTACATGAATAAAATAGAGTTGCTTGCCCAAGCTTTACATACATTTTCTGGCATGAATCAGGATGCATTTGATTTGTCACTGCCTTTCTGGCAGGAACGTAGTTATGACAAAGGAGAGTTCTATAATGAGTATAAAAATGTATGTCGACATCTGGGATTTGTTATTGATGGCGTTTTCAGGACCTACTATATTCATTCTGATACCGGAGAAGAGAAAAATGCATTCTTCTTTTCCAAAAATCAGATCATAGTTTCCTACAAGAGCTTTATCAACCAGGCTCCATGCAATTATTATACGGCTAGTCTGACAAATTCAATCATTCTCTATATTGGGTATGATCAACTGATGCATCTGTATTCACAGTCTCATCAATGGGAAAGATTTGGAAGATTTGTTGCCGAATCTGCTTTCAATACCTCCATGGGACGAGCCGAAGATTTTATGTTCCGTACTCCTGAACAACGGTACCAGGATATGGTTGAGATGCATCCGGATATTTTTAATAATGTTCCATTATATCATATTGCTTCTTACTTAGGTATTCAGGGACCTTCACTAAGCCGTATTCGAAAACGTATGGCACAACGTTAATTTCCTTCTACCAACTGCCGAATAATTTCAGCTGTACTCTTTCTAGGTGCTTTCGATGCATTTTGTCCTGCCCATAGTGAGAGAAACTTGCAGTTGTTTGTCTTTCTGGCTAGTTCACGTATCGCTGCAGTGAGGCTATTCTGAACCGGATAAGGAGGAATGGATATACCTGAAGAGTCTACCGCTTGGGTATACAGATTCGGAAGGCCACGAGCCCATCGTCCTGAAAAGGATTGGGTAAGGATCGAGTCTTCTGCTACTGATTGTTGTATAGCATCTTTGTATGACTCAATCGCAGCACTTTCCGTACTTGCTAAAAATAAACTACCGATTTGTGCACCGTGTGCTCCTAGTGCCAATATCGCATCAATACCTGCCTTATTATAAATACCCCCTGCAGCCAGTAATGGTTTGTTGGTAACTGCTTGTACTTGTGACAGTAATGGCAGCAGTCCTACCATCGGTAAGTGGTCATGTTCCAGAAAAGTACCCCGATGACCACCTGCTTCTATTCCCTGTACTGTAATTATATCAATATCTGTTGCAGCTACCAGTCTGGCTTCTTTTACACTGGTTACCGTTGCTATAAGGATAGTTCCTCTGGATTTTAATAAACGAATTTCTTCATCTGTAAGGATTCCGAATGTAAAGCTGACAATCTCTATCTTCTCTTCCAATAAGACATCCAACTGGTCTTTATAAGAATAAAACCGAATATTCTCAATAGAAAGCGGTGTATAGGGTACCCCGTTTTCTTTACAGAGTTGTTCCAGAAAGGTATTCATCTGAGAAAACTCATCTATTGAGAACTGATCTGGAATTGGATGTGCAAACAGGTTAACCGCAAATGGTTTATTGGTAAGTGCTTTGACCTTTCGAATCAATTGCTGAGCTGTTTCAGGAGACAGTCCACCTATTGCCAGAGAACCTAGCGCACCTGCATTGGAAGCGGCAGCAGCCATTTCAGGAGTGGAAACACCCAGCATAGGAGCTTGTACAATTGGATAATCAATGTATAATAGCTGGGTTAAGGAGTTGTTCCAGGTCATGATAATAAAGTCAAAAATGGAAACAATGCTCAAAAAATAATATACCCTCTCTCATTAACTGAGAGAGGAGTCTGGATATTAGGCTAGTTTTGCACTAAGAGTAATTTCTGCATTCAGCAATTGGGATACCGGACAGTTCTGTTTAGCTTCTAACGCTGCTGCCTGAAATGCCTCTTCTGTAATGGAAGGAATAGTAGCTGTCAGATCCAGATGAATGGCTGTGATCTTACCATCTTCAAATGTAACTTTTGCCTGTGTATCCAGATTATCAGCAGTAAATCCTTTTTCTGCTAATACAAAACTCAGTTTCATGGTAAAGCATCCTGCATGTGCTGCGCCAATTAGTTCTTCTGGATTGGTACCCACACCATCTGCAAAGCGGGTTTTAAATGAAAGTTGTGCTTTGTTTAATGTTGTGCTTTGAGTAGATACTGTTCCCTGGCCTTCCATGCCAGTTCCTTTCCAGTTTGCACTTGCAGTTCTTGAGAATTTCATGATAATAGATTGTTTAAGGTATAAAAATGTGTGAGAAATATAGGTAATTAATTGTTATTGGGCCAAGTTAATCTATAATCTGCATTTTGGTTTTAATGGTTTTAGGTATTTTCTTAGTTGATTTTGATAAGACAAAGATCTGGCAACTAGAGGAGAATAATTTTAACTTGGGTTAAAATCGTAACATAATTCAAAAATTATTTGGCAGATTTTTGTGTTTGATTTCAGAAGGAATCTAGTCCTATAAAGGGATTCATGTGATCCCTCTCTTTGTTGGGTTACACTTCGTTATATTAAATCCTTTGATTTTTTCGTAACTTTGTGAAAAAACAGTTTTTAAGTTGTCTGAATCAAGATGTTATCTATAAATAATCTTTCTTTTTACTTTGGTGGGCGAGCATTATACCAGGAGGCAAATTTACATATCAAACCCAAAGACAGAATTGGCCTCATAGGATTGAACGGAACCGGAAAATCGACATTGCTACGTTTGATAGATGGTGAATATCAGCCAGATGAAGGCAGTATTTCCAAAGCAGGTGGCTGTACCATTGGTTTTCTGAACCAGGATTTACTTTCCTATCAGACTGAAGACAGTATTTTGTCAGTTGCTATGCAGGCATTTGAACAAGAAAATAAACTTCAGCAGCAGATCAATGAGTTATTACACCAGTTGGAGGTTTCTTATACTGACAGTCTGATTGATAAACTAACTCGTTTGCAAGAGCAGTTTGATACATTAGGAGGATATACCATTCAGGCAAGAGCTGAAGAAATTCTGGAAGGTTTAGGGTTTCGCACAGAAGAACTGCAACGTCCTTTGCGTGAATTTTCCGGAGGATGGCGTATGCGTGTTATGTTGGCTAAAATGCTTCTTTCCAAACCAGCTCTGCTGCTTCTGGATGAGCCTACCAACCACCTGGATCTACCTTCTATCCAATGGCTGGAAGATTACCTGAGCGACTATGAAGGTGCCTATATAATTGTATCTCACGATAGAGAATTTCTGGACAATGCCATTGAAACAACGGTTGAGGTCGCCAATCAAAAGCTAAACACGTATTCTGGAAATTACAGTTTTTACCTGGAAGAAAAGGCCTTGAGAAATGAAATTCAGCGGGGTGCTTACGAAAATCAGCAGGCTAAGATTCGCCAGACCGAACGTTTCATTGAACGTTTCAAAGCAAAAGCAACAAAAGCACGGCAGGTACAATCACGTGTGAAGGCACTGGACCGAATGGATATGATTGATGCGGTTGTAGATGAAAATGTGAAAGTACATTTTCGTTTCAACTTCCGTCAGCAGAGTGGACGCAATGTACTGTCTATTGAAGATGTAAGTAAATCTTATCCTCAGAAGCCAATTCTCAAACATGCTACTGCTCGTATTGAACGGGGGGATAAAATAGCACTGATTGGGGCTAACGGAAAAGGAAAGTCAACTTTGCTACGCATTGTTGCCGGAACGGAAAATATAGATGGAAAACGTGAGATTGGGCACAACGTAAATTTTGCCTTTTTTGCTCAGCACCAATTAGAAGCTCTAAACGTAGAGAATACTATTCTGGATGAACTCAAACAGGCTGGTACAAACAAAACAGAAGTAGAGCTTAGAACTGTTTTAGGGTGTTTTCTTTTTAGCAATGATGAAGTATTCAAAAAGATCAAAGTACTTTCCGGAGGGGAGAAATCTCGTGTGGCTCTGGCTAAAACGTTGATCTCTGAAGCTAACTTTCTGCTTCTGGACGAACCTACCAATCACCTGGATATGCAATCCGTAAGTATTCTGATTCAGGCGCTTGAGCAGTATGAAGGTACATATGTGGTCATAAGTCACGACAGACACTTTGTAAGTCATGTTGCCAATAAAATCTGGTTCATAGAAGATTACCAAATAAAGGAATATCCTGGTACCTATGATGAATTTGAAACATGGTATGCAGAACGTGAGAAAAACAAAGCTACACAGGTAGCTCCTGTAGAAACAAAATCTGTTGCCTCCAAGCCTGTTGCCAGTAAACAAACTTCTGCTGACCCTACTGTTACTAAAAATCTTCAGAAGGCCAATCGCCGTGTAGAAGAGTTAGAGAAGAAAATTGCAGAATTGGAAACACAAAAACATGATCTGGAGCATCAGATGGCTCATTTCTCTGCTGAGAATAATACAGAAGAAGTTACCAGGATATCAGGTGTATATCAGCAGGTAATGCAGACAATGGATAAAACCATGGAAGATTGGGAGGTAGCAACACTGGAAGTAGAAGAATTGGAAAAAAAGCTAGTATAGTTATAGCATAAAGTCTGGTGCTAAGCAATAGACTTGCATCAGACTTACTCCTTTATTTTCTTTTGAAGTTGAGTTCGGGCAGAGGCATATCTTCGCATCAGACTTTTTTCTACTCCAATGATATCAGCCCAGGGTTGAAACAGACTCAATGCCTCTGCTGTATTTATCCGATTGTCTATATTTGTCACTTTATCAAAAATAAGGGTACGAGTCCATAGCTTGTACTCTTCCTGATAATTGTATACTTGTGCAATAGCATGGATAGTCTCAAAATCAAGTCCTTGGAGTGTATTGCTAATCAGACCCGACTGGTACACTGAGTTCTCCAAAGGAGGAATATAGATACCTTTCCATCCAGAAATCAGTTGAAATCCTCCACTTTTCCAGAAGCCTGCTTGTAATCTCTCTTTACCAAGTGTATGATATAAGGCCTGGCTTGTTTTCAGAACGTGTTCACGATACGTTAGAGATTGTTGTAATTTTTGCTGGTTGGAATCAATCTCCATAGACAGGTTTTTAAGAAAATCTTTTTGTTTAATGGTTTCATTATGTTGTTCATTCCAGTTGCTGGCAACAATACCCAGATACACACCTGCTGTAATAAGAACCAGTTCTCCCAATAGCTTAACCAGACCTTCCTTGATGTTTTGACCTATGGACATTGGTAGTTTAAAATGTTTAGACGAATTTGGCCGAATATAATTATTTGAACGTAAAAACTACAGTTACTCGTAATGCATTTATAATGTAATAGTCTCAATATAATGATAAACAAACCTGAAAATACTTCTGTTAGACCTTGGCATATATTGCTGGATATAGATGGAGTATTCATTACAACACCTATCTGGAAGCCAGATATGTTGCATGAGGATGGGTACTCAGATTTTTGCCAAGATTGTGTTCAGAATTTCAATGAACTAGTACAACAAATAGATGCTCGAATTATTGTTACCTCTTCACGCAGATATACTAAAACCAAAGAGGAACTAGCTCTTATATTTCAAAACAGAGGGATTTTTACTCCTATAGGGGCATTATTGCCTATATATGAGAATGTAAATAATAGAAAAGAAGAGTTAACGTTATTTATATTACAGAATATGTATGAGAAGTATCTTATTATAGATGATGATTTGTCATTGCATGAACTTGAACCAGCTATAAAGCAGAATTGCATAATTACAACCTATTCCAAAGGATTTAATAAGGAAGCCTTGGTCGCTGCACAGTTGCTAATTTCGGGCTGATAGTGATAATATCATCATTTCAGATACATTTCTTTGTATTCCAGATTTACTTCGCTACCTTTGCAACCTTTTGTAATAAATAGAGGTTTTATACTGAAAATCTATTGTTTTTAAACTGACAAAACACCCCAAAGGTGTTTGTAATTCCTACCTATGAAGCTCTCTGAGTTTAAGTTTGACCTTCCTGCGAGCCTGATTGCCAACTATCCTGCCGAAAATCGGGACGAAGCTCGGCTTATGGTTGTTAATCGCCAGACCAAAACTATCGAACATCGCGTGTTCAAAGACATCATCGACTATTTTGGTGATGGTGATATGATGGTGGTGAACGATACTAAAGTATTTCCTGCCCGTTTATATGGTAACAAAGAAAAGACAGGGGCAAAAATTGAGGTTTTCCTTTTACGGGAATTAAATCGTGAAGCGCATTTATGGGATGTACTTGTAGATCCAGCACGTAAAATTCGTGTGGGGAATAAGTTGTATTTCGGAGATGGAGATTTGGTTGCCGAGGTGATCGATAATACTACTTCCCGTGGTCGTACTATTCGTTTCTTATATGACGGTACTCCGGAAGATTTCTATCATACAATTGAATCATTGGGTGAAACTCCACTGCCAAAAATTATCAAGCGGAAAGTAGAACCTGAAGATCGTGACCGTTATCAGACTATTTTTGCTGAAAATAAAGGTGCTGTCGCTGCCCCAACAGCTGGCTTACACTTTACCAAGCAGGTTGTGCGTCGTCTGGAAATAAAAGGTGTACATCTGGCTCCCATTACATTGCATGTGGGTTTGGGTACATTCCGTCCGGTAGATGTAGAAGATCTGACCAAGCACAAAATGGATTCTGAAAACTTCAATGTACCTGCTTCTACAGCAGATGCCGTGAATGTGGCGCTGGACAATAAAAAGAAAGTATGTGCTATTGGCACTACTACCATGCGCACACTTGAATCCTCTGTATCTGCTAATGGACGTTTGAAACCTAATCAGGGATGGACAGATAAATTTATTTTTCCTCCATATGATTTCAAAATTACCAATGCAATGGTAACTAACTTCCACCTGCCTGAGTCTACTTTGTTTATGATGACAGCCGCTTTTGGAGGATTTGATTTTATCCATCATTGTTATCAGACTGCGATCAAAGAAAAATATCGCTTCTTCACCTATGGTGATGCAATGCTGATTCTATAAATTATCGTAAATCCGTTCTTCTGTTTAATGAGAGGAACGGATTTTTTGTATTTCCAAAGGTTTTAGCTGCCTGATCATGAAAACCTTAGCTCTCTATTTCTCTCTTCTGACAATTGGTATTATCTGTTCTTCGTCAGTTCCTGCTACCAATACCCCAAAGAAACTTCCTATTGACTATTGTGAGGTCTATGGTGCCATTTATCTGGAAAAGGATCGGTCTTTTGCAGATGTACGTGTTTACATTGAGGAAAGTGAGGGATTAGCCAAAATGCAGGTTTTTAAGGAAGATAACGCCTTGTATGCTGATAAACCTGGAATCTGGTATATTACCAAGAACCGTAACCTGGCTAATTATCGTGTATATATTGAAGAAAACCGTTCATTTGCTCAGTTCTCTATCTATTACATAGATAATCCCTCATTTGCTGGCTGCCGGTAACCTCTACTGTTTTTGAATAATTGAGTCGTTAAATACATATAGGGTTTAGGTCTATTCATAGTGACAATCGCAGATTTATAGGTATTCATACAGTTTTTAACACCTTGCGCATTTCTTTCCTGATAATAGGATTGCTTCGGTATTCTGCTTCTGCTATTTGTAAAGAAAGTCTAAAACTTAGCTCTGCTATTTTTACTCCATACTTCTGTCTCTGTAATAACTTCACCAAAGATACATCATAAGGCTCTTTAATTTTCGGCGGCGAAAGGCCGTAATGATATTATTTGAGATGCCCACCGCTTATCTAAAAATCACTTATGTAAGTTTGTGACACTGAACGTGTTGGATACTGTCTTATAAATTCTAATTTTTGTAATTGGCAAAAAAATACTATACAAACCCTTACCACATTGGATTTCATTGAGTTAAAAGTTTTCGTATCGCCTGAATGGGCAGAGATTATTATCGCCGAACTAGCTGAAATTGGCTATGAATCGTTTGTAGAGTTCGACGAAGGCATTATTGCCTATGTACAAAAGTTGCAGTTTAGTGAAGAATTATGGCAATCAGTTGTTGAAAAATACACTGATTTTGTGACAATTGACTATACAGTTGCAGAGATGCAACGTAAGAATTGGAACGAAGAGTGGGAAAAAAATTATCAACCTATTGTAATAGATGATCAATGTATTGTAAAGGCATCATTTCATAAGATTGATGAAAAATATCCCTATGAGATCACTATCAACCCTCAGATGTCGTTTGGCACAGGGCATCATGAAACTACTACACTGATTCTTCAGAGTCAGTTACAGTTGGAACATGAGGGATTAAAAGTGATGGATGCCGGCAGTGGAACAGGTATTCTGGCTATTATGGCTCAGAAAAGAGGTGCAGTTCTGATAGATGCTTTTGATATAGATGAATGGGCAGTAACCAATGCTGTTGAAAATTGCCAGATGAATCAGTCTGACAAAGTTCGTGTACAGCAGGGAACCATTGCGAGTGTACAACTGGAAGATGTTTACGATATTATATTGGCTAACATTAATCGTAATATTTTATTGGATGAAATGCCATTGTATGCCAGTAAGTTAGTTTCTGGCGGAACATTATTGTTAAGTGGCTTTTATGAACAGGATATCCCTGAACTTGAAAAAAGAGCTAGTGAATTTCAGTTAGTGAAAAAACAACAGACCTCAAAACACCAGTGGGCGTCTTTGTGGTTTGAAAAAAGATAATGATTAAAAGAAGCTCTCTGCTATATGTGATTCTTAGTGCAGAGGGCAAATACGTTTGTGAGTATACCAGCTAGTGCAAAAAAACGTTTAATAAAGAAACGAATCTTAGATGAAAAAGAAAGTTTACATTCTTCTCGTATTCAATCTGTTAGCAACCATACTAACATATGCGCAGTCTTTTAAAATTTCGGACAAACAGGAAGAGTTTGTAGCGGATGTATCTAAGATGTTGGCAAGCACTAAAAATGAAAAGCTGACTCAACTGGGCTCTGACTTTGGAACAGCCTGGAATAGTCTGAATGAGGCTCAACGAACGAAAATAATAGCTATCACACAAAAAATGAATGTGAAGAAATATCGTGTTTCTCCACATTATGAATCATTATTTGGGGCTCTTACCTATGCAATTACCAAAGAGAATACCCCCGCTGATGAATATTCCAAGCTATTAAATGTGATAGAGAAATCCGTAAATCAGTTTGATGGCAAAACATTAGCAGAAGTCTTAAAGAATATGTCTGTATTCTTTGAGAATAAAGCTTTATATAGTACACATTATAGTAGCTTACAGGTGACGGGCGGTAGCTATACATTTGAATTTATTGGTGAGGCGGCCCCTTCAGAAGTATTGCCTCCTGCCGAAGAACCAAAAGAGGAGAAAAAGGTAGAAGAGGTGGTGGTTGAAACGCCTAAAAAAGATGACAAGAAAACACCCGCAAAGAATACAGTCACAAAGAACACTGCCAAATCTAAAAAGGTTGATGACGGCTGGGGATCATTTGACGATAAGCCAGCTGAAGATGCCAGCAAAAAGACCACAGATGACGGCTGGGGATCGTTTGATTCAAAAGATGATAAGAAAACCACAAATAAAGCAAATGATGATCCATGGGCATCTTTTGATGATAAGCCTAAAACATCTTCAAAAACAAAGAACAAAACATCGAATACCAACAATAAATCTACTGCACAAGCCAAACAAAATGATGGATGGGGGGATGCTCCCGTAGAAGAAAAGAAACCGCAGACAGATGATTGGGGTACTCCAGCTACAGACTCTGAACAAAAAACAGATGCGAATAGTGGATGGGGAGATAATTTCCAAACACCTGAGAGTACGTTTTTGCAATCTACTCTACCTCAGGTTTCCGGACCGGTACTGGTATTGACAAAAGCAGATTTTACATTTATCAGTCCACACGATTCCGCTGCTCTGATAGGAACAAGCGGGTCTGTAATGTTACAGAATGGTACTTTTGTAGGTAAGGGTGGAAAGTTTGACTGGAGTACTGCTGGTAAACCAGAGATCTATGTGGAACTAAAAGACTTTAGCTTTAATGTAAAAAAATCTCAGTTGTCAGCAGACAATGTTACACTGCACTATCCTGAAAAAATAGAGACCCCTGTGCCAGGTGTTTTTCAGTTTGCAAGTAAAAAACATTCTTCACCTGCAACTGCAGAGTATCCTAAGTTTACGTCCTTATATAGCAACATTGTCATTAAAGACATTGGGCCCAATCTGGTATACAAAGGAGGATTTTCATTGGCTGGCCGGAAAATGTCCAGTAAGTCATTATATGGCAAGATGTGTAGTTTGAGTTATGTGAAAGATGGACAAACAAAGTTTAAAACCCGTGGGACACAATACGAATTTCAGGATTCTACCATTGTTGGTCAGCAGGTTAGTGTGACCATTCCTATGCGCCGGGATTCTATTTATCACCCTGCTGCTCGGATGACATACAAACCGTTTTCAAAACAGCTCCGGTTAAATCAGAAAAATGATGGTTTTCAGAATACTCCTTATATCAACTCATTCCATAAAGTAGATATTGTTATGGATGGATTGCAATGGAATCCCGACAGCAGTGAGATCAATTTCTATACATTGAATGCCCGTATGGAAGTACCGGGTATCCTGGAATCACATGATTTCTATGATTCTACACGGTATTTTGATTTGCGTGGTATGTATTCTTTCCATCCATTGCAGATATTAGCTTCACAAGCAAAAAAGGCCAAACGGACTACCTTTACTATTACAGAACTAGCTACCACCTATAAGCTCAATCCATCAGTAGTGCGCAATGCAATGATTCGGATGATGCAAGGTGGTTTTGTCGATTATAACTCTGATATGGACGAAGTACGAATGACCCGTAAAGGGGACCATAACGTATTGGCAGGTAATAAGAAACGTGACTATGACAGCTTTGTTATCAATTCCTATATTAAGGATAAACCCAATGCATCGCTGGATCTTCAAACTAATACGTTGACAGTAAGAGGGGTAGAGAAGTTCCCATTGAGTGAGAAACTGGAGGTATATGTGTTGCCACGAAGTAAAGAGATTCAATTGCTTAAAGACAGAAACTTCCTGCTGGAAGGGGAGGTGCAGGCTGGTAACTTCCGCTTTAAAGGATCAGGGTTCTCCTTCCTATACGACGAATTTACTGTGGAGATGAACCAGATTGATACCATTCTCTTTACTCCAAAAGAAGCAAAAGGTAAATCAGATAGTGTACAATTGGGATCAGAGATCCGGTATTCAGCAGGAACATTATATATCAATAAACCGGATAATAAAGCCGGTTTGAGAGATTATCCGGAATATCCACGTCTGAATGTACAATCAGGTGCTGCTATCTATTTTGACCAGAAAGATCGTATCAACGGGTCTTATAACCGAAATGTACGTTTTGAGGTTCCAAGTATTACACTGGACAGTTTGAACTCAAAGAACCCCGAATACAAGGGAACATTCTATTCGGATGGTATATTTCCAGAATTTGAGGAAGATCTTATTGCTATGTCCGATAACTCTCTTGGGTTTAAGCATAAAGTTCCGTCAGGTACCTATCAACTCTTTGGTAGTGAGGATAGCCGTATGATTTTTGCCGGCGATTTAATTATGGACCGCAAAGGATTACGTGCTTCCGGACGCATTGATCACCTGAACACTACTTTGACAGCCAAAGATATTGTCTTTACTCCCGATTCTGTTTTTGCCAGAGGACCACAGGCAGATATTAAGGCTGCTACTTTGGGAGCGGTGGCTGTACCAAAAGCTACAGTCAAAGATTTTAAGCTGACGTGGAAAGCCAAAGTAGATAGTATGATGATCTCTAGTACCAAAACTCCTTTTGAGATCTATAAGGAAACCGGTGCATCATTCAGTGGTACGATGGTTGTACGACGTAATGGCTTGTTTGCAGATGGGCAGTTTGACAGACCTGACTCAGATATAAACTCTCCTTCTTTTGCATTTGAGAAAAACAAATTCAGTGCAGGTGATGCAGAGTTTCGTATTAAATCCAAGACGCTGACCAAACCGTCCTTACTTGCTAACTTTGTAAACGTTAATTTTGATATGGGCAAAGGGATGGTAGAAATCAAGACTAGTACAAACCCTGATCTTATAGGATTTGCCAGTCTGGAATTCCCTTATTGTGAGTATAAGACCTCTATTCAGGAGGCTACCTGGTTGCTTGATAAGAAGTTAGTATTCATGAAGGGTGATGTGAAGACTTCTACATTTACATCCAACAACCCACAACATGAAGGCTTGACATTCAATGGTAGTGTAGCTGGTTATAATATTGACAAAATGACATTGAGTATCTCTGGTATTCCATACATCGTTTCTGCTGATGCGCGTATCTATCCAAGCAAGGGAACCGTAATGATTACCGAGAATGCTAAAATGCAACCTTTGTCAAAAGCCGTACTGACACTGGACACAACAACCTCTTATCACAAGCTGGTAGATGGTGAAATTCAGATCTTGTCCCGTAAGAAGTTTGCAGGTAATGCAACATATGCCTATACCAACTTTGAAGGAAAAACCTTTAACGTGAAAATGCGTGACTTTGAAACCCGCACAGAAGAAGCAAAACGTAAGAAAGATGTTCCTCTTGAATATACAGCTGCTACGGGTATTGTGGATGAAGGTGATAAATTTTATCTGACATCCCGGATGTTGTTTAAAGGAGCTATCACGATGAAATCTCCTCGAAAATACCTGGATCTTGATGGTTTTGTTAAGCTGGACTTAAAATCAACCAGTAGCCTTGCTGATTGGATTTCCTACAAAAGTAAGCCAGAGGATGAAGGGGTAACGATTACGGTAGACGAGAATCTGAAGAGTGGTGAGACACAGATGACTGTGGGTGTGCATGTTGATAAAGAAACTTCTTCTGTTTATACTACCTTTATTTCTGCCAAGAGCCATGCAGATGATAAGGACATTCTGATGGCCACAGGACAACTTACCAACAACGATGAAGGAAACGAATTTAAAGTTGTTGATCCTGAAAGAGCCAAGAATAATAAGTATGCAGGTAATCAATTTATCTTGGATGATAATACAGGTAAGATCCGTCTGGAAGGAAACCTGAGACTGTTTGAGGATCCGGGAAATTATCTGCCTGTGTCTTCAGGAAGTGGGGAAATAGATCTTAAAACCAATAAATATACATTCAACACACTGATGGGATGGAACTTCCCTACATCTACTCAGATTTATGATGAAATGGCGGCAGGAATTCTGGAAGCCAAAGAGAATGAGGGCGTAGGACAGGAAGCGGCAGAAGATAACAAGGAAAGGTTCCTGATGAAAATTGCGCAAATCATTGGAGAGAAAGAAACACAATACTGGAAAGACAAACTGACCATTGAGTATATTCCTATGCCTCAGATTTCCAAACGATTTGCATTGCCTCTGGTATTATCTAATGTGGATCTACTTTGGAATGATGAATCTAAAAGTTTTGGTAGTGTAGGTAAAATTGGCGTATCAAATATTGGAAATAACGACATCAACTCAGCTTTTGATGGTATGGTTGAAATTCGTAAAACCGCAGAAGGTGATCAGGCTACTATTTACCTGGAGGTATCTTCTGACAAGTGGTATTATATGAACTACCAGCAAGGTCAATACTCATTGCTTTCTTCTGATGAGAATTTTAATGCAGTAGTTTCTTCAAAAGGAAAAGGTGGAAAATCGTTTACTGTAGCATTGGCAACTGAAAATGATGTAAATGGCTTTAAAGATCATTTCAACGGCACTCATAATAAAGGAAAAGAAATTCCTAAGAAAGAGAAGCCCATTGTGAAGAAAGAGGAGCCTAAGAAGGAAGAGCCTAAGAAGGAAGATTCTAAGGTTAAAGATAAGGCAGATGAGAAACTGGTAGAAGGAGAAACCGATGAAAATGCTCAGCCTGAAGGAGAAGAAAGCACACCTCCAAAAGAAAATAAGAAAGAAAAGAAAAAGAAATCTGATAAAAAGGCTGACTCCAAAGCAGATGCCAAAGAGAAGAAGAAAAAAGAAGAGAAGCCTAAAACTATCGATGAAGAAGAAGAAGACGGTTTCTAGCTTATCTAAACAAAACACCCTGGCAGAGATGTCAGGGTGTTTTGTTTTAAGCCCTCTTAGGGCATACTTTTTTCATCAGTTGTACTTTCTTATTTATTAACTTTTAATGTAGAATGCTATGTATGCTCAATCCATGCAACCCACAGAATACGAAAAACTAAAAGATAAAATCAAGGGCATTAAAATTGCCATGCTCACTACAATTGACTCTCAGGGAGACTTACGAAGCCGTCCGATGGCAACACAGGAAATGGATGAAAATGGAACCTTATGGTTTTTTACAAGCGATGATTCTCATAAAGTAGAAGAACTGCAACGAAACAATAAAGTACAAATAAGTTATTCGGATGAGGATGCAGTTACCTATGTGTCTGTTTCAGGAATCGCTGAACTAACCAAAGACTCTCAGAAAATTAATGAACTTTGGTCTGATGCTTTCAGAGCTTGGTTTCCAGGTGGAAAAGATGACCCTAGGTTGGCCTTGTTAAAAATCACTCCTTACAAAGCAGAGTACTGGGATAGTCCAGGTGGTAAGATGCAGACTTTGTTTGAAATGATCAAAGGTGTCTTCACTGGAGAGTCTGATAAGTCATCCCAACATGAAAAACTGGGAAGAGACTCTTAAAGATTTTCGAAGGTAGTGTTATTGAGAAGCTTATAGCCTAATTTTACCAGGCTATAAGCTTTTAGCTGAATACTATTACTTTTGTGTCTGACTGGTAAAGGTACTCTCGAATATTCGGTCGGCATTGTTAGTTTCAAATCCATCCCGCAGGTGTTCACGTTTGATTTGATCCGAAGGTAAATGGCGAAACTGAGGTAATACCCGTCGTTCTGCAAACTCTACATAACTACCTGATATCTGATGTTTCTCTCCTTCAGCAAACTCTGCTTCGATCATTTCTGCCACAGAAGAACTTTGCGCCAATCCTCCATCTGGACTGGTTTTTATCTTGCCACCTGAATCATTGAGCTTTATACCCGTATGCTCCAGAAAGGCATTGAATTCAGGAAGTGTATTGTACCCTTTCTTTAGGTTGTGAACACTTATTGTGTAATGGTTCAGATAATATCTGTTGTAGATAACCCAGGCTGCATATTCACTTTCTGCCTGCAAAGCCTGATAATCTTTCCAGGTTGGCTTACGCCAGAGAGGTTTGTGCAAAAACGCATCCACAGCTGCAGGGTCATTCAGATCAAGAGCATTTACCGGATCTGATTTTACTTCATCAGTATAGCTGGTGATGATCTTCTGAATAGGCTCTGAAAGGTCCTGTATTCGCAACTCACTGACAAAGATACGCGGAAAATGAGGTTCAGGTGGAGAAAACCAATAGGCATTCAGCTTCTTTCCTTCAAAATAAAAATAATCACGTTTCTGATAGCCATAATGGAGAAATATCTTCTCAAAAGATTGAATACCAAGCTGAGGCACTCCCATGGTTCGGAATGCTATATGATCATTTTCTATTTCATCGGCATGCTGTATAATGCCTTCTGCAACCATGGCATTGAGGATATGATTGACATCCGGAACCCGCTCCTTGTAACGGCGCATAAGTCCGTTCAGAACAAATGTTAAGGTTTCTTTTTGATCTGTACTCATAATGGGATACTGTTTTACTGATCTGAATTATGATATACATATCCCGGAAATAGATTCCGGAATAGTCTGAGATTATTTGAATAGAGTACCGTTGGATGTTGCCAGAAAGAGGTCAAAAGGAATATCTTCCTGTTTCAGAAAGCCTTTTTGTGGCAATGACTCATTAGCTACCATTTCAACTACAGCAGCAACTGATGCAGCAGTTGTCCATGAGATAGCACGCCAGTGCTGGCCTTCTATTTGTTTTGGGTAATAGGCTTGGTAGAACTCTTCACGCTCAATTTTATCCTCTTTCCATCCCTCTACTACTGTATACACATAGACCACATCTTCCTGTACAGGAGGCTTAGCATTGGTTAAAATGTTTTCGATCAGTTGCCGGTCGTCTTTCATAATCAGTTCATATAACATAAACTTCATGAGTTTAGCATGACCTGGATAGCGAATTGTTTTATAGTTTAGTGTATCGACTTTTCCTGCATAGGTTTCACACATAGTACCTAATCCTCCTGAAGTACTGAATGCTTCAAATTCCTGTCCTTCTATATTAATAACTTCTATGCCATCCAGAGAAGGAACCATTTTGCGAACACCATTGTGTATCACTTCAGAATCATTAATATACTCGTTTATCACACCTGCTGGAGACCATGTAAATGAATAACCTAATAGCCCGTTAGGATAACGTGGCAGTGCCCCCACACGTAGTTCCATATCCCGAAGTTTGGTAAAGCGTTTTGCCAGATCTGCTCCAACTATTCCGATTAATCCAGGTGCCAACCCACATTGTGGGGCCATAATAGATTTAGATGTCTTTGCCATCTCCCGAATGCTATTTGTAGTAGGAACATCTTCGGTAAGATCAAAATAATGTATACTTAACTGGTGAGCAGTTTGTGCTATCGGCAGATTGAGATTATAGGGGAGACAGGATACAACTGCATCAAATCCTTTAAGGGTCTTCTGCAGAAATGTATGATCTGCAACATCGCCTTGTAAGATATCAAAAGGGAGAGGATACGAATAATGAGGTTTATTTTTATCAAGGCCTGTAACACTGAATCGTTTACTTAAAAGTACACCGACTAGTGAGCCTACTTTGCCCATGCCGATTACCAGAACGTTTTTCATGGTTTTTGGGGATGTTAATTAGTAATTGAATAAATGATATAAAGCAATAATATACATATCAGCCCACTCAGAACAGAAATGGATATAGTATCTGTATAGTATGGTAGGTGTGCCCGAAAAGTGGATACGATTATCTAACCATGATTGATTTCATGGTAATTAGATATAATAAACTTTCAGCCTTTTATGGGAATAAAAGAACTAGCACTACGAAGATAGGACAAACGTGCCAGGTCAGACTGTAGTTCAGGATTCAAAAGGTTCTTAGATTTATTTCAGAGCAAATATAGCAAAGAAGAGAAATCTCGCAACTATTCTGAATGTCAATATAGAAAAATCTGGAGGGTACCGATGCTATTTAATGAGATCTTTCATAAATCCTTGAACCATAAAATTCAGCTACTAAACGGTAAGACTGGGAGGAAAATGTAGCTGGTAAGCTGTTTTGTAACATATCAGGAGCATAAATGACAAAATCATAGATAATCTCCTTTTGAGGGATATCAATATCCATGGAAGGTACTGCTGACGGTGTCTCAATTTGTTGATTACGTAAATAAAACTGAAGCCAATGGTCACTAACGAATATATATTTAGGATGCTTTTGAACAATATAATGAATGATATTTTGTAATGGAGTATACAATGTTTGAGAAAACGAACCTTCTGCTATAACTAAATTTTTTTGATAAGAATAAATACTTTGCCAACTAGTAAAAAGAAGAAGAAATATACTTAATGATAGGTATATATATGATCTGTTTAACCAGGCAGATAACAAATAAATGGATACAGATAAACCTATAGGATACCAAAAAGCTAAATAAGTCCAAACTCTTAAAGGTGGCAATAATCGTAATATCAGCATAACGATAATAATGCCTGCCATTTGAGATGTGAGAAATATACACAGTTGTCTGACAAACAATAGATTCCTAAACTTGTAAGCCAGAATACCTGTCAGTAATAGAAGGAAAAAGATGAAAATATACACCTTGTGCCAGATATCTGTAACAAGACTTAGAATTTCAAGTAGTTCTATAAAAAAAGCGTCTACAAAATTTGTCTGATTTCTGACTAACCAACGATTTTCTGCCAAAGATTTCCACCCAGAAAAAACAATTATGGGAGAGTATAGAAAATTAATACAACTCACAATTACTATTTTGTTCCATAAAAAGGCTTTAATAAAACTTAAATTCCGGTTTACTATTATAGTGGTAGCTTCCCATAAAAAAAGTCCTGTAAAGCAATACAGAAAAGTAATGTGCGTATAAAATCCAACAATACTGCTAACAATATAAATGGCAAGATATATTTTTCGGGATCTATGTTTCCATTCAATAAATGAAATTGCAGCCAATGTAGTACATAAACTCATTAACATGTAACCTCTTCCCTGAATGGCGTAGATACTTGTTGGGAAACTGATAATGCAACAGATAGTAGCAACCAATGCTACATTAAAGTTTACTTTTTTAAAGAGATAAATAAAAATAACAGTAAGGAGAACCATATTGGCAAATAGCGATGGCAAACGCATAACCCACTTACCATTATTGATAAAACAATCAAAAAAAGACGCAAAAAGATTAAAGAAGATATGATTGTTAGGTTCAGGATAATAAAAAATGGGTACCAGAGGAGATTGATGGACAAAATAATTGTATGCAAAAACTTCGTCTACAGAAAATGGTATCTCAAGACAATAATAAATGTGGTGAGCTAGCCATCCTGTATACATGAATAGGATAATGATTCTCTGCCACAATGTTAGATATAGGAATAGTGTAAGTATATTCTTTAATAGCGTGCTGAGTTGATTTCTTATACCTGAAGCAAGTTGTGTGATTTTTGAATAATTTATCCAGAATAACACTGCTAACAGCCCATATAGGAGTGTAATTCCAATAATCCATAACTGGAATAAATTATATTGCTTCCGAGTAAAATAATCACAATCTATAGTTGCAATATTATAAGTGGTATTAAAATTTTCCTTGATCCATTGTATTGCATCCTCATATCTAGTACTATAAAGAAGCAATGAATAATAAAGCAAGATGCCTCCTGTAATAAAGATTATGAGCAAAAAGGTATATTTACGGGACATCTTATTGCTGTATAAATAAGGAAGAGAGTGTTATAAATAAAAAATGATAAAGAATTATTGTTAATTCTTTATCATTTTAAGGAAAGGAGTAAGATCTTATTTTTTAATTTTCAGTTTCTCTCCAATTGAAACGCTAGGAGTTGTTTTTTTATTCCATTCCAACAATTTTTCTACAGTTACGCCATATGCTTTGGCAATCTTGTAAAGTGTATCACCAGGCTTAACCTCATATTCTGTAACAGACACGCTGGATGTTGGTTGGATTTTGGTTGTATCTACAGTAGTTTTAGTGGTTGACTGTGACCGAATAGATAATGTTTGACCAATTTGTACGCCATCTGTTTCTACCAGATTATTCCATTGACGAATCTCAGCAACAGAAATACCATAACGACGACTGATGGAATACAACGTTTCTCCTGCCTGTACGGTATGTGTGGTAGTAGTTGAGGCTGCTGGTTTGGTTACTACAGGAACCGATGTATTGGTTGTGATAGGTGTTTCATCTCCTACGATAAGCCGTTGTCCAATAGATAAGCTAGCTGTTTCAGTAAGGCTGTTCCATTGACGTAGCTGTGCTACACTTACTTTATACTGACGTGCAATAGAATACAGTGTTTCCCCTGGCTGCACATTGTGTGAGTTCACCAGAACCACTTCTTCAGTTTTAGGCTGTGTTACAACTATTGGCTCTTGTCTTACAGATTCCGTTTTGGGAGGAGTTACTACTACAGGTGCAGCAGTTTCTTGTTTAGGTGGTGTCGGTTTAGTAACAACAGGTTGAGTCACTACAGGAGTTGTATTCTGTGGCTCAGTCTGAGGACGAGTAGCAACTGGCTGCTTTTCTTCTGGTGTGTTAATTGGAGTTGTTGGAGTTACAGCAGGTTGTTTCATTACCGGGGTGGTTGTCTTAGCCGGTTCTTTAATAACAGGAGTCGTTGATACTTTAGGAGCAGGTCTTGGTATATTACGAACCTCAACTGGTTTACTGGACGGTCTGCGGAAACGTAACCAGAGAATACGGCCATGTTCCAGCTTTTCATTGTCTCCCAGACGGTTCTTGGTTTTCAGCGATTTTTCACGAATACCATATTTTTGAGAGATCTCCCATAGCGTTTCTCCCTCAATTATAGTGTGAAAATGTAATTTGGCCTTATTTCGTTTTTTCTTCAGATAATACACTTTTCCTGCTACTATGGCATCATTAGATTTTAAATCATTATAGGTCATGAATTTTTCAATAGAAAGATGCCCTTTTTCTGCCAGAGTCATGATATTATCATTGTTAGCTGCCATAATACCTGATCTCCCATTGATTTCATAAAATATAGTTTCTTTCTTTTTTAACACGGGAAACTTAGAGCTTTGACGAAAATCAGCTTCTACTTCATGACTATACTCATAATTAAAGATAGACGTTTTAGTTGTTGTAGGACTAGTAGTAGGGGCAGGTTTATTGGTAGATGCAATAACATCTGCCTGGCTGGCAGGTACAGGAACAAGAATGGTATAAGGTTTATCTTCAGGTACTCTGCGTGAGCTTAACCATTTATTATAAAGAGCCAGTTCTTCTTCCTGTACATTAAATGTACTGGCAATATCTGATAGCTTTTGCCCACCTGTACAAGGGTATTCTGCTAATACCAGAGACGATGAGCTTATAGCGGCTGATTTTTCAAATGCAATCTGATGTGCCAGAAATTTGAGGATATACCAGTGGGTGTCTTTGTCAATCTCCATGCGGGTAGCACCCTTATCTCCTTCTCCTACAAGGTTCTTAGCCCCTGTCAATCCTGTATTATAAGCCATAAGAGCATACAACCAGTTGTCAAAGAAGAAGTTATTGCGTTTTAGATAACGTGCCGCTGCCCGGGTAGATGCCACAATATGTTTGCGTTCATCTACATCATTGTTCACTGCTAAACCCATTTCAAGAGCGGTTTCGCGTTTAAACTGCCAGAACCCTACTGCATTGGATGTTGAGACAGCATCTGCTATGAGATCACTTTCCTGAATAACAAGGTATTTGAAATTATTGGGAAGTCCTTCCTCTGCTAATACTTTTTCAATCAAAGGAAAATACATCCGGATACGTTCCAGTTTAGCTTCTGCATGTTTACCGGGCTTGGTAAGGCGATCCACATCTGTACTGATCTTGTCACGAATGTTATCCTTTATTTTCAACCGTATACCTGCAAAGTCAAGTTGTTCAGGTATATCCGCTGCATGAAGGTTGATGAATAAAGGCGAAAGAAAGGAAAGAAGAACTACTGGAAAGTATTTATTCATGTTGAAATGTGGTTGCAGTGTCATGAAGTGGAATGTTTTGCTCGAATTAAGCTCAGAACTATAAACACCTGTATTGAGCAGGCCTTGATTAGTTAACGGCAAAGATACGGTCATTCTGATAAAAATATACCACAACTTTTGGGTTGTGGTATATTTCAATAATTATTTATTCCCGGATAATTAACGTTTTCTGGCAACAGACAATCCGTCTCTGATCGGGAAAAGAACATTTTCGACCCGAGAGTCATTTTGAATCATTGTATTAAACGCAAGCATATTTTGCAGGTCTTTGTCCTTCTTGGCTGTGGGATCTGCTACTTTGCCACTCCATAACACATTGTCAGAGATAATAAAACCACCTTGCCTCACTTGTGGCAAAACCAGTTCGTAATACGTATGGTAATTCAGTTTATCTGCATCAATGAATACCAGATCCCAGGTTTCTGTCAGCGTGGGAATAATATCCACTGCATTACCAATCTGGTAGTTGATTTTATTTTCAAGCCCTGCTGCTAAGAAATACCCACGTACTCTGGTTTCAAGTTCCTCGTTGATATCCAGTGTATATAATAAACCATCTTCTGTAAGTCCTTCCGCCAGACAGATTGCAGAATAACCGGTATAGGTACCAATTTCCAGGATACGCTTAGGCCGAATCATATGTGAGAACATAGACAATACGCGGCCTTGCAGATGCCCTGATAGCATGCGTGGCATGAGTACACGGGCATGTGTCTCACGATTGATGCGTTGTAATAATTCTGATTCAGGTGCACTGTGTGCCTCAACGTATTCGGAAATGGCTTCAGGTAAAAAGTCCATATGAGTAATGATTAATCTTCTTCTGGTAAATACAATAACTTACTCCATTCATTTTCATTTAGCATTTCATTTGCCAGATCCTGAAGTTGTTCTGCTGTAATAGTACGTATTTGTGAAAAAATCTCCGGTAGAGACTCAATGCGTTCTGTATCCAGCAAACTCTTCGCCATCATGAGCATAAAGTTTAGATTACTTTCCTCAGACATAGCTAACTGTCCCATCAATTGTTCCTTAGCAGTATGAAATTGTAGTGTTCCCATCTTTTTGTCCCGCAACAGCTTTAGCTCCTTACTAATCAATGATAAGCTTTTCTGTAATTGCTTGGGTTCTGTACCAAAGTAAATAGCCATCAAGCCTGTTTCCAGAAAAGGAGAGTAGCTGGCTTCAACAGAATAGACAAACCCATGCTTTTCGCGTAATGCCAGATTCAGACGTGAATTCATGCCAGGTCCGCCCAATATGTTTACCAGCATATAAAATGGCAAACGGTTGGAATGATTTATTGGATAGGAAGTCCTGCCAAGAGCACATTGCGCCTGAGTAACTGCCCGTGTTTTGGTAATTTGCTGAGGGGTAAAGTGTAAAAATGGCTCACGCTGACGCTGAGATGTATAGGTTGGAATAGGTGCCAGATACTTGTCGGCCAGTTTCTTTATTTTACTAAATGGAATATTACCGATAGAAGAAAATATGACTCTGGATGTATTTAAGTTTTCTGCAATAAATTTCTTGAAGTCGTCCCGATGGAAGGATCTTACGCTTTCAGTAGTGCCAAGAATATTAAATCCCAGTGAGTGATTTTCAAAAACAATAGCATCAAATTCATCCTGAATAGAATCCTCAGGAGAATCGTAGTACATCGCCATTTCTTCCAGAATCACATTTCGTTCCCGTTCTATCTGTTTTTCTGGAAAGATGGAGTCGAAGGTTATATCTGTCAGTAGCTCAAATGCTTTCTCGTAATGATTATCCAGTACAGATGCGTGAAAAGAGATCTTTTCCTTTGTCGTAAAAGCATTTAATTCGCCTCCTACTGCTTCCAGTCTGTTAAGTATGTGAAAGGATTTTCGCTTTTTAGTCCCTTTGAAGGCCATATGTTCCCAGAAGTGGGCAATCCCTTGTTGATGTGGCTTTTCGTCACGACTACCAATGTCCAGTGTAAAACCACAATGGGCTATCTTGGTATGTGTGACTTGTTTGTGTACTACCCTAATGCCATTAGGCAGGGTATAAATATCATATTCTTCCATGTATTACTACTCTCTTTGCAAAGATAAGACTTTCTCTGTCTTATTGATCTTCTTTTCAAGAACGTAATCACTAAAGGAAAAGTTTTCTCCGAAAATAGTACCTTTGAATCTTATACGGTATTATACAGGACACGAATATAGTTTCATGGCGGCTTCATTTCTTATTATTCAAACGGCATTTATTGGAGATGTTATTCTGGCAACAGGTGTAATAGAAAAACTAAAAAAACACTATCCGGATGCTCGGATTGACTTCATGGTTCGCAAGGGAAACGAAGGCATTGTCAAAGATCATCCTTACCTGAATACTATATATATATGGGATAAGAAAGGGGGTAAGTATAAGAACTTGTGGAAGATTCTGAGACAAGTGCGCCATCAAAAATATAGTTATGTAATTAACCTGCAACGATATGCGACCACAGGTTGGTTTACACTATTCTCAGGTGCAGATACTACAATAGGCTTTGATAAGAATCCTCTTTCACGTTTTTTTGATAAAGTAGTTCCTCATATGTTTGATGGCAAGCATGAGATAGAACGCAATCATACCCTAATACGGGATTTGACAGATACTATCCCTGGACAGCCTCAGTTATATCCATCTGCATCCGATTTTGAAATTGTAGCTCCCTATAAAAAGCACCCCTATATCTGTATTGCACCAACCTCCGTATGGTTTACCAAGCAATTTCCTGCAGATAAGTGGATAGAATTGATCCATCAGCTCTCCAATATATATTCTGTATATTTAGTGGGTGCTCCAACTGACTGGGATACTTGCGAATACATCCGGGTTAGTAGTCAGCAGGGAAATGTCTATAATCTGGCAGGTAAACTGTCGTTACTGGTATCGGCAGCACTAATGCAGGATGCTGTTATGAATTATGTAAATGATTCAGCTCCTATGCACTTATCATCAGCAATGAATGCCCCTGTTTGTGCTGTGTATTGTTCAACGATACCTGGATTTGGGTATGGACCACTGTCAGATCAGTCCTTTGTTGTAGAGGTAGAAGAAAAGTTGTCTTGCCGACCTTGTGGGTTACATGGACACAAAGCTTGCCCGGAAGGACATTTTAAGTGTGCCAGAAATATTCAGATTCGTCAGTTGAGAGTAGGACAAGTAGATATGATTGTATAGAATCGAATTACTTTAATTCCAGTAATTCACAGGATTTTTCTGCGGCAGCTTGTTCCGCTTTCTTTTTGCTATAGCCGCTTCCTGTCGCAAATGGTTCACCATCTACAACCACTTGAGCTATAAATTCCTTGTTGTGAACAGCTCCGCGTTCTTCTACTATTTCAAAATGAACTTTCTTATTGGCGCGTTGTGCCCATTCGATCATGATACTCTTATAGTTCTGATTATTCTGAACTATATTTTCCAGGTCGAAATGAGGTTTAATTAAGCGTTTGATGATAAATTTGCGAGAGAACTCAAACCCTTTATCGAGATAAATCGCACCAACCAACGCTTCCAATGCATCCCCATACATAGATTTATGAGTAAGGGCCGTACGTTTATGACCGTCAAATACAATCAGCTTATTGAGTCCGATCTTTTTGGCTACATTATTAAGTGATTCCCGATTTACAATACGGGAGCGTATTTCTGTAAGGAATCCTTCTTCTTTAAAGGGAAATTTTTTGAAAAGGAAATCTGCAATAACAGCTCCCAGAATAGCATCTCCCAGGTATTCCAGGCGTTCGTTGGACTCTCTGAATCCGTCGGAGTTTATTTCTTTTGCAGCAGAAGTATGTTGAAGTGCGAGTTTGTATAGATACAGATTTTTTGGGCTGCTACCAGTAATCTGTTTGATAGCCTTTACAAGTTGTTTGTCTTTAAGAGAGGAAAATTTGAATAACTCAGAAACAAAACCTAAAACGGAAGGCACAGGCTACGCTTTATTAAGTACGAATAATCACGAAACTATGCTCATGTATATATTCATGCATAAGCACTCAGACAAAGATAAATAAGTTTATGAAAAAAAATAATATAAATGCAGCAATAATGTTATTGCTGCGCCTGGAGAATATGAAATTTTATTTGGTACTTGGTAACTAACTCAGATTTTTTTGAAAATGATAGAGCAGTTATGGCCTCCAAAACCAAATGTATTGCTTAATACAATATCAATCTTCCGTTGTTGTGCTTTATTAAATGTGAAATTTAATCCAGAATCCAGACCTTCATCATCTGTAAAGTGATTGATCGTTGGAGGGACTGTTTGATGCTGAATTGACAGCACTGAAGCTACTGCTTCCACTGCCCCTGCGGCTCCCAGCAAGTGCCCTGTCATCGATTTGGTTGAACTGATATTTATCTTATAAGCATGCTCTCCAAACATTTTCTGAATAGCAAGTATTTCCTGAGGATCTCCGAGCGGAGTAGATGTGCCGTGTGTATTGATGTAGTCTATATCCTCTGGTTTCAGACCTGCATCGTTTAGTGCGTTACGCATCACATTGTGTGCTCCCAGACCTTCTGGATGAGGGGCTGTAATATGGTAGGCATCTGAACTCATACCACCACCTACCAGCTCAGCATAAATCTTTGCACCACGTGCTTTGGCATGTTCATATTCTTCCAGAATCAGACATCCGGCGCCTTCTCCCAGTACAAAGCCATCTCTGTCTTTGTCATAAGGGCGTGAAGCTGTTTCGGGAGATTCATTACGTTCTGAGAGAGCTTTCATGGCATTGAATCCTCCAATACCTGCTTCTGTCACAGCTGCTTCTGAACCTCCAGTGATAGCGATGTCCATTTTCCCCATACGAATGTAGTTAAACGAGTCTACAATGGCATTGGTAGCTGAAGCACAAGCCGATACAGTAACATAACTCGGACCACGGAAACCATAGCGGATAGAAATATATCCTGCACTAAGATCCGCAATCATTTTGGTAATAAAGAATGGACTGAAACGAGGGGTTCCATCACCTACAGCAAATCCAGAGACTTCATCCTGAAACGAGCGGAGCCCACCGATACCAGATCCCCAGATGACACCAGCTCTATCAACATCGATAGTGGCAAGATCCATACCTGAATCCTGTATAGCTTCTTCGGCTACCACCATAGCATATTGGGTGAAGGGGTCCATCCTGCGGGCTTCTTTGCGGTCTAAGAACTGCTCCGGATCGAAGTTTTTCACTTCACAGGCAAACTTTGTGCGGAATTTTGTCGCATCGAACTTGGTAATAGGTGCAGCACCACTTACTCCGTTAGCTAATCCGTTCCAGAATTCGGAAACAGTATTACCAATCGGAGTAAGTGCACCTAAACCCGTAATGACTACTCGTCTCAATTGCATAGAGTTGGTAAATCCGCAGAAGCGAATCGGGATTCAATAGAGGGGTAAAATTATTTTACGTTGGCTTCCAGGTATGTTACCGCCTGGCCAACAGTGGAAATGTTTTCGGCTTGGTCGTCAGGAATGGAAATACCAAATTCTTTTTCGAATTCCATGATCAGTTCGACTGTGTCCAGAGAGTCAGCGCCAAGGTCGTTTGTAAAACTGGCATCAGTTGTCACTTCAGACTCTTCCACACCCAACTTCTCAATGATGATTTTTTTTACTTTTTCTGCTATTTCTGACATTTTTTTGAATTTTAATAGTGAAAACTTGCTGCAAAGAAATGCATTTCAAACTATATTGTCAAACAATTTTTTATTGGTCAGACAATCTTATGACAATAAAAATAGCTTAACCTATGGGTTTTTCAGGGTTTTGCTCTTTAATACCATCCTATCAGTTTGTTCATTATTGGCCACAAAAGTACAAGAGCGAAGTATTTTTTATGTTTTTCCTGATTTTTTCAAAAAAACTGAGCAGTTTTGCAGGCCCACTGAAAAAGCCCTAAGTTATTTGGTAATCAGATGTAATTTGCCAAATAATCATACATGACTTAGGTTTTTGAACGCAAAAAGATATTATTTTGCTGGTCATTTGCTTTTCTATCTGGCTTGGGATTTCTATATAAAAAACATTACTCAAAAAAATCCTGTACTACATACTAAATAAATAACGACTAATTGATAAATCATGAACATTCCATTTAACAAAACAAAAGTTATTGCCACTGTTGGCCCGGCATCCAATACCAAAGAAAAATTATTGCAGTTGATTCAGGCTGGTGTTGATGTGTTCCGGCTTAACTTTTCGCATGGAAGCCACGAAGATCATTTGAAGGTGGTTCAGTTTGTTAGAGAATTGAATCAGGAGCACAAACTAAATATAGGATTGCTACAGGATTTGCAAGGTCCTAAAATTCGTACTCGTGAAGTTGAGAACAATGGAGTAGAACTGCGGGCAGGCAACAAACTGGTTATTACTACTGAAAAAATCATAGGAACCAGTGAACGCATCAGTACTACCTATGTGGAAATGGCAGATGATGTAAATATTGGAGAGAGAATTTTGTTGGATGATGGAAAGTTGGAACTGCGTGTAACAGATATCAATAAGAGTGGAGAATATAAGGAAGTCGTTACTGAAGTTGTATATGGAGGTATCCTAAAATCAAAAAAAGGTATTAACCTTCCAAATACGAATGTATCTATTCCTGCTCTAACAGAGAAAGATCGTGAAGATCTTATATTTGGATTGGAACATAACCTGGACTGGATCGCTTTATCTTTTGTACGTACGGCTGAAGAAGTACTGGAGATGAAAGAAATCATCAAGTCAAAAGGAAGAACAAGCCGTGTGGTATCTAAAATTGAAAAGCCGGAAGCCATTGTAAATATCGATGCAATCATTGCAGCTAGTGATGCTATCATGATTGCACGTGGTGACCTGGGTGTAGAGGTTCCTGCAGAGGAAGTCCCTATGATCCAGAAAATGATTGCAGACAAGTGTAACAAATCTGCTAAACCGGTAATTGTTGCAACACAGATGCTGGAAAGTATGATTACTAGTCCTCGTCCAACTCGTGCAGAGACCAGTGATATTGCCAATGCAGTTATTGATGGTGCGGATACCGTTATGCTAAGTGCAGAAACTGCTTCAGGTATGTATCCTGTAGAAGCGGTACGTTCAATGACCGAAACTATCCGTCAGGTAGAGGAAAGAGCTAATATCTATTATAAAAACCATGCTTATGCACAACAGGTACATGACCAGAACTTCTACAGCAACAATGTGGTGGTAAGTGCTTGCCGTTTGGCTCGTGATACAGATGCTCAGGCTATTGTTGGTTTAACAATGTCTGGCTATACGGCATTACGTATCTCCAGCCATCGTCCAAAATCACAGATATTCGTATTTACATTTGATGAAACATTGTTAAATACGCTAAGTCTGGTTTGGGGTATCCGTGCATACTACTATGATAACTCCAAGAGTACAGATGAAATTTTTGAAGATATTAAGGACATTCTGGTAAGAGACGGACATGTAAAAACTGGTGATGTGATTATCAATACAGGCAGCATCCCTGTAAGCCGTAACCGGCATACAAACATGTTGAAATTAAGCATTGTATAAATTTTCTATATTTTTAGTCAGAATTATATAGTAATGTATTTAAATACATTACTATATAATTCTGATTTTCTTTTTTAAGACTGGCAGCTTTTTTGCTACAAGGTGGTATAGGCTAATTTTTAAATGAGCGAAATGTATAGTTTTTAGAGTGAGACGAGCTATATGCCTATAAATCAGCCACAATATAGCAAAAGCTATGGATAGGAAAATAGGTGAAGGCACAGACTGGAAGATACCTTTGCAGCTTTATAAAACTAGACTATACTACTTCTACCAAAAAATAGTACTTTAGTGATGTTTTTTATCATAATTAATACGTAATGCAATGACACTTAACCGTAGAGATTTCCTTAAAATATCCGGAGCTGCTGCTCTGTCTGCATGGGCGATGCCTTATGCACAAGCCACACCAATCAAAAATATTGGAATTCAATTGTATACCCTTCGGGATGTAATCGGAAAGGATACAAAAAATGTACTTACTCAATTGGCAAAAGACGGTTATAAGGAATTGGAGGCGTATGGTATTGATAGTGGCAAGTTCTTTAATTTGTCAGGTGCTGAATTCAAGAAGATAGTAACAGATCTGGGAATGAAAACAATCGGATCGCATGCTTCTCCTGATGTAAAGTTTGACAAAGATGTGAAAGCAGGTTTGGATGCTGTAGCTCCAAACTGGAAGAAAGCAGTAGAAACAGCTAAAGAAGGCGGGTTAACCTACATCACATGCCCATGGTGGAAAGAAGAACATCGCAAATCTGCGGATGATTACAAAAAATCTGCTGCAATCATTAACCTGTTAGCTGAGTATGCTGTAAAACAGGGATTGAAGTTCACCTATCACAATCACGATTTTGAATTTAAGAAATTTGGAACTACAGATTTCTATGATGTATTGTTGACTCAAACTAACCCGAAAGCGGTTAACTTTGAGATGGATTTGTATTGGGTGGTAGCTGCTGGAAAAAATCCGGATGATTATTTTACTAAGTATCCAGGACGGTTCCATCAGGTACACGTAAAGGATATGAGTAAAGCTGATAAAACAAAAAATACAGAAGTAGGAAAAGGCTCTATCGACTTTGCTAAGATTCTGAAACTGGCGCCTAAGGCAGGTATCAAACATTTCTTTGTAGAACAGGAAAATAACTATTCACCTGATTCTCTTGCCAGCGCAAAACTATGTGCTGATTATCTGAAGAAATTCAACTACTAATACAAAAAATGCCCTGATGCTAGTCAGGGCGTTTTCTTTTTATGCTTCACTTTTTTGTTTCTTTTTAGTTGCCTTCTTAGGTGCTGGTGTTTCTTCTGTTTCTGCACTTGCCTTTTCTTCAGATGCTTCCGCTTTCTCTTCGGCTACAGCAGCTGATGCTTCCTGTTTTTTCAGAATCTCAGGAGCATACTCAAGCAGGATACCATACCAGGTAACCAGCTTTTTGATATCTGAAGCATATACCCGGTCTCTATCATAATCAGGAACCGCTGTTCCCATAAAAGATGCCAGTTCTTCAGGACTTGATTTACCACTTACAGGCAAACCTTTGTCGCCATAATTATCACCCAGGTTGTATAATACATCCTGTAATGGAGTACTTCCTTCGGAGGTATTTGTATAAACAGAAATCTCTGATAATAAAGACAAACGATGTTGAGGTCCTACAATAAAGCGAGTTTTTTGTTTATCCATTGATTCCAGAATCATACCTGTCCGGGTTGGCTTTACCACTTTGAACAAGCCCCCTTTGCCCGAAACTGTAACAATCTCTTTTAATTCCATGATAATCAGATACGTACTTAAAGATTAAGAAAATAGTAAAATAAATTTAACTAATTCGATGATTTGTGATAAACGGATCCTACTGCAATTCGGACTGCAAAGATGTAAAAAATATGGTTTGAAACATAATCAGATTCAGGAAAGAAGTAAGGATATTTCTATATATAGAATATATAACCTCCTAATTATCTGCATGTTTGATGACATGTTTCTCCTCTGTGAATATAAATTAATGCTCTTTAATTGGTTCTTGTGAGAAGATGAAAATAATTGATAAGCGACTCACACATGAAATATTTAATGACAACCATATAACACAGACCGATTACAGTAAGATTTTATAACGCTGATAACCTGCAAAATCCTTACCAATTTTCTTTGAATTAGGGAAGAACTAGAAAAACCGTCTGCTTTGTATTGGAGCTTGTATACAAACATTTGTAATTTGTGGCTCTTTGAAAGAAACGACTATGAAAATTCATGACTTAATTCAGGAAATAAGAGATACACTGATAGGTGTACAGAATGGTGTATTGGTGTGGTTTGATAAACCATTAAAAACAAGGCAATACGTACCACACAACGGTGGGTGGTCAATGGATCAGATTCTGGAACATATTACATTGACAAGTCACTTTCTGCTGATTCTTATTGATAAAGGCACTAGAAAGGCACTTGAGAATGTACAGAAGCAGGACTTACAAGTTGCGCTGGAACACTATGTATTTGAACGCAAAAAGCTGGATGAGATAGGAGTGTACCAGTCTTTTGAGTGGATTCGTCCAGAACACATGGAGCCAACCGGACAGAAATCAGAAGAAGAAATACGATCACTCTTTATTGAGCAAATACAACGTTGTCTGACATACCTGGATCAGATGTCTAATGGGGAAGGAGTTTTGTATAAGACAACCATGACTGTGAATAATCTGGGTAAAATAAATGTTTACGAATATATTTATTTCCTGGCAAAACATGCAGAACGCCACATTGGTCAGATGGAACGCAATGAAAGGGAATATGAGGCTACTGTAGTGCACTGATCTTGACTAAAATTCTGGGGAAGAAGTTTTTTACTAAATCTATTAAAGGAGAGTTATACATATGGCTGGTCACAGTAAATGGGCAAATATTAAACATCGCAAAGGAACTACTGATGCTCGTCGAGGCAAATTATTTACAAGACTAAGTAAGGAGATTATTGTTGCTGCACGTTTGGGAGGTGGTGACCCTTCAGGTAACCCTCGTTTGCGTATTGCTATTCAAAATGCCAAAACGGCTAATATTCCAAAAGACAATATCGAGCGGGCTATTAAGAAAGGGACTGGTGCAGAAGTTGAAAACTATCAGGAAGTGACTTATGAAGGAAACTTTGGCCCTGTTGGAATCTTTATAGAAGCTACAACTGATAATACTACCCGTACAGTAGCCAACATTCGTTCCTATTATAATAAAATAGGAGGTAGTTTGGGTACTAACGGATCTTTGGCTTTTATATTCAACCGCAAAGGAGTATTCAATTTTACATTACTTCCTACTATGAGTTTAGATGAGTTGGAGTTGGAATTGATTGATGCTGGAGCAGAGGAAGTAAACATAGAAGATAATCTGGTAACAGTGATCACTTCTTTTGAAGATTATGGGGCCATGCAAAAGAAGCTGGAAGATATGCAGATTGAGATCTCAGAAGCTGCTTTGCAACGTATTCCTAATGTTCTGGTTACACTGGATAATGAAACATTCCAGAAGGCAATGAAACTGATTGACTTGTTTGAAGATGACGACGATATCCAAAAGGTTTACCACAACATTGATGTAACAGAAGAACAAATGGAACTGATTTAAAAAGTATAAACCGCCTTAGCAGAAATAATTCTTAGCTAAGGCGGTTTTTTGTATCAGCGAGTAGACTCTTCTTCCAGAAAATCTCGATTTACCCTGCCACTACTAAAGTAACAGTCTGAATAATAAGGATTGGTAAGGGAATCAATGGTTACTCCACGAGACGTTGACGCATGGGCAAATCGTCCGTTTTGCAAATAAATACCCACATGCGAGATGCCTGAGCCAAAGGTGTCAAAAAAGATAAGGTCTCCTTCGTGTAATTCTTCTTTCTCAATAGGGTCTACATCCTGTTCATACATCTTAAGGGCATTGCGGTTAAGATTCAATCCATAGGCTTCCTGATATACATTGCGTACAAAGCCAGAACAATCCGTTCCGGTACGACTATCACTATTGTCTCTGTAAGGAACTCCTATCCATTCTGTAATACTCTGTGTCAATGCTTTGTTCGATTCTGGCAAGGGTGGTTGTCCTGTTAACTGAATATGCCGCTGCTGAAAATCAGAATCTGAGATCAGTACAGTAGGAATGCGTGTAACCACAATAGGCTTTTCCTGTTGCTGCTGTACATGTCGGTACATAGCCCATACAGACCATACCGTTGCCAATGCAATAATTACCCAAGGTGTAGCTCGGTGAGTAGCAATTTGTTTACGATGGGCATACAGATATTTTCCTGCGCGAGCCAGCAGAAAAGCTATTTCACAGACAATTATCCAGAAAAGTTTGGCGATTTCCTGTAATACAATCCAGAACTGATTCGCTATGCGTTGCATGTTGCAGAGTTAAAATAGTGAATCGTAAAAAGTTGTTCATAGAATAAATACAGGTTCTAAAATTTAAGGTAAAGTATTGATACTTTATTTAAGTATGTATACGAAAAATAGACGAATAAGTTGCGTTAGTTTTATGAAGTTATATGTTCTCAACGTGTAAGAACGTAAGATACTGACTGATTCTTTCTTTTAACCGAATTGCCAGCAACTCCTCTGCGGTATGTAGTGCATCATAGATAAGCTGACCTTCCTGCTGATAGGCTTTAATCTTGTCATTAGTCCAGTAATGAGGAGGGGGAGCCAGGTTAGTAATCCGGTCTGCCATCTTAACCATCCATACTTCCTTAGGCTGCTGTTGTATACGACGGAGGCTATCCTGCATTTGTTCTATTTTAGTGGGAAATTGTGTGTTTTTGGTAAGGGCCATTACTCCGTCTGCTACATCTGTACCAAATTCTTCCTTAACCTGTTCATAGGTTACAGTTGTATCTTCAATTACATCATGCAAAAGGGCACACTGGATTGCCAGATCCGCATTGTACGTTTGGGTGGTATGCTGGAGTGTCCAGAGTATTTCCATCGTAACTGCACCAATGTGATTGATATAGTCAACACGCATACCCGGTGTACGACCACCAAAAGTTTGGCCTGAATGGTGAAGTGTGGCAAAGTCCCATGCCTTATTATACAAATCTCTATCCCAGTTGTTCATTGGTATTTTTTAGGTTAACTAGTTGGGAAGTAACTAAATATTTAGCAGGATATAAAACTAACAGTTGGTAAATGAGAAACGAACTACCTATATTTTGGCTCCATTACAACATTATTACTGATTTTACTATGCAGACAATTCATTGGGGCATCATTGGATGTGGAGATGTAACAGAACTTAAAAGTGGCCCTGCTTTTGCTAAAGTGGCTGATTCCAGGCTGGTTGCCGTCATGCGGCGTGATGGGGTGAAGGCGCAGGATTATGCCAGAAGACACAACGTACCTAAGTGGTACAATGATGGCAGCAAGCTTATTCAGGACCTAGAAGTAAACGCAATTTATATTGCTACGCCGCCCGATAGTCATGAGCGCTATGCGTTGGCTGCTATGGAAGCAGGCAAACCTGTCTACATAGAGAAGCCAATGACTACCACTCATGCTCAAGCAGTGAATCTGGTAAAGGCTTCCCATGATAAAGATATAAAGATGGTAGTAGCTCACTATCGGAGAGCACAACCCTACTTTAAGAAAATTAAATCGTTGCTGGAAGAAGGTGCTATTGGTGAAGTACGTTTTGCCAGACTTTCCTTTTTTGACAAACCTTTATCCCAAGAGGCTTTACAGACTGAAAAGATAGCTTGGCGAGTCGATCCTGCCATTTCCGGTGGAGGATTATTTCATGACCTGGCTCCCCATCAATTAGATCTGGCCTATTACTTCTTTGGAGATGTAGTGACTATACAGGGAATGGCTACTAATCAGTCAAAACAGTATGGTGCTGATGATATAGTGAGTGGAAGCATGCTCTTTCAATCAGGTGTACTCTTTGAGGGCTTATGGTGCTTTACTGTAGATGAATCCGAAACAAAGGACAGCTTTGAAATCATTGGCTCTGAAGGAAAGATTACTTTTTCTGTTTTTGGGAAGCAAGTTATTTATCTGACTAGAAATGGAAAAGAGTCAGTATTGCCTTTTGAAGCGCCCATGCATGTGCAACAACCCATGATTGAAGAAGTAGTAAGCTATTTTCTGGGAAAAGGCCCAAACCCATGCACTGCTTCCGAAGGAGCAAGAATAATGGAGATGATAGATAAGATGACACAGAAATAAATAAAATAAAAAACTGCTTTTATAATTAACTGAATGAATCAGCGAAATTTTGCCAAAGATATATTGTTTGGAGTTGCCGTAGGTGATGCCTTAGGTGTACCCGTTGAGTTCAAAGACAGAAGCTACCTGAAACAGTTTCCTGTGACGGATATGATAGGATATGGAACCTACAATCAGCCACCTGGAACCTGGTCAGATGATAGTTCGCTCACATTCTGTCTGGCAGAAAGTTTATGTAAAGGGTATGATCTCACTGACCTAAGCCGAAGATTTATAACCTGGAGGGAATATAACCATTGGACACCGCATGGTCATGTATTTGATATAGGTATCGCCACATCAGATGCAATTAGTAGACTAAGAAAAGGCGTAAGTCCGGCATTAGCGGGAGGCAAAGATGAACAATCCAACGGCAATGGTTCATTGATGCGGATTCTGCCACTTGCTTTGTTTCTGATAGATAAAGACATCCAAACCCGATTTGAAAAGACCAAAGAGGTATCGACTATCACACATGCGCATATTCGATCTATATTAGCTTGTTTTATTTACCTGGAATATGCTCTATGTCTGATCAAAGGATTGGATAAATGGAAGGCTTTTGAACAGATGCGAGTTACTGTGAATCAGTTTTTGGATGAAAATACGGTTTGTGCAGACGAGGAAAGACGGAAGTGTTACCGGGTACTGGGGTATCCGTCTACAGAGTTTGGCATGGAGCCAATCTATACGTATGAAGAGGCACAGATATATTCTTCCGGATATGTATTGCATAGCCTGGAGGCCAGTTTCTGGTGCCTGCTAAACAGCGATTCGTATAGCGAAACAGTACTAAAAGCAGTAAATCTGGGTAAAGACACTGATACAACTGCTGCCATTGCAGGTGGATTAGCAGGACTAGTCTATCGGTTTGAACAGATACCTGATAAATGGGTTAATGCATTAGCACGAGTTGGAGATATACATAAATTGGCCGATACACTTGCTATGAAATATGCAGATGTACTATAAGGCAGATATAGGAGGGACTTTTTGTGTATTTCATGGGGCTACCAGTAAGAAGTGATTTTCCAAGGTTATGAAAAACTTGGATTCTATATTCTTCTAACTCAAATTAGATAAAGGAACATGAGTCATCCCAAATTTTGAGTGAAGAATGTCATTGAGAAAGGTAATAAATGTCACAAAGAGAACAACAATGACTTCAATCGTGTGTGGTCGTGTAGGTGCGTGAGGATAAAAATTCCGCGGGCCTGGCGTTGGCCCTGAGCGGCGAAGCTTTGGAATTTTTTGCCCTCTTTTGGGCAAGCACAAAAGTGACAGGGCGATAAAAAGAGAGATGTTCTGGATTATAAACACGGATGTATACAAGCAAGCAAAAATGAAGAAGCCTGTGGAAGTACAATGTCAGGGACAATAAAGAAACGAAAGGAGAAACATCTCTCAAAAGTTAACCCAAGCCTACACTTATAAAATGAATAGGTTTGGGTTTTACTCATATCCAAAATTCGGCATGATAAAGCATTGACTTCTATTATTTGTCGCTCTGTCAAATAAAGAAATGCTAACGCTACTGACATAAGGTTGTCAGTAGGGCCATTTTACTTTGTATCATTCAAACCAAAATGATACATTTTATGAATCTTTCTTCAGTTCGGGTTATTACCACAGATGTTAAACGCCTAGTTGATTTTTATACACAAGTCACCGGGATGACACTCACACAATACACTGACGATTTTGCTGAACTACGTACATCTCAGGCGACACTAGCTATCGGAAGTACACGTACATTGGCTTTATTCGGAGGAAATGATATTGCAGAAGCAGCCACTAATCGCTCTGCAATTATTGAATTCAAGGTAGATGATGTTGACAATACATACCAGCAACTAGCCGACTTTCTTGGCAACGCTGTTGTACAAGTTCCAACTACAATGCCTTGGGGCAACCGTTCACTGTTGTTCAGAGATCCGGATGGCAACCTGGTGAATTTTTTTACACCTCTCACAAAAGAAGCAAAGGAAAGAGCTACTCAACAGACAACCATTGTTTGATTCTATTCTGGATAGTCTGCTTTTCATCGTGATTCGAAATAGAAACCACCTCAAAACCAAAAAAAATATGTGGATACGATCACATTCTGTCACAACACAGGAAGTAACAAAAGAACAACTCTGGCAACTCTTTGCAGATGTAGATAACTGGGCTGCATGGGATGAAGGGGTGGAATATGCAAAGCTTGAAGGTAAATTTGAGAAAGGGGCTTTTTTTACTCTCAAGCCCAAAGGAGGTCCCAAAGTAAAAATACAGCTTATTGAAACAACTAAGAACAAGTCTTTTACCGATATGACCCGATTTCCTATGGGCCGCATGTATGGTGAGCATACTTTCGAAGAAACTACGGAAGGTTTACGCATCACCACGACTATGAAGGTTGAAGGTCTATTGGGATTTTTCTGGCGTAAAGTTGTCGCACAATCTATTGTGGATGCTTTACCTACTGAAATGCTTCATCAGATACAGGTAGCTAAAAAACTCTGATATGAAACAACGATATTTTATTGCAGTTGTATCAAAAGAACATACACAACGAGGTGTGAATGGAGGATTTATGCAGGTTTGTCATGGAAAGAAAGAACCTCTCAAACGTATGTCGCTCAATGATTGGCTAATTGTATATAGTCCAGCAGAAAAAATGAAAGGATCTGCAAAATGCATGGCTTTCACTGCTATCGGACAGGCTTCAGATGATCTGGTTTACGCACACAAAATGAGTGAGGACTTTATCCCTTTTCGCCGTAACATAACTTTTTACAGCTGTCAGCAAACCTCTATTTTACCTCTGATTGACCAACTGAATTTTATTCAAAATAAAGTGCAATGGGGATATCCATTTCGGTTTGGCTTTCTGGAGATTCAGGAACACGATTTTAGATTGATTGCCTCGCAAATGTTAGAAGAAAGTGATTCAAAAGATTTTGTAAACTACTAATTCCCATTGGTATAGACTCTGCAACTATGAAAAAACATGCAAAATTGGTTCGGACATTTGTTCGAACCAATTTTGAAGATTAAATTTCTCTGATGCCAATATTGAACATGCAAATAACTATCCGTCCTCTATCTGTTGATAGAAGTTGTTTTGTCTGTAAGAAAGAAATATGCTATAGCTTAATTACTCCTGCATCACATTATATACCCGTACCTTAGTTGAGATAGGTTGATACAGGGAAGGCTTCTGAGGGCGGGATACATACAAAACTGAGCTGGTGCGTGGCCATTTTTTTACTATATCCACTGGTTGTTTTGTAGAGGTACATCCTGTTTTTGAAGCAGTAGTAGATGTAATTTGGATAGTTGTTGACTGTATTTGCTTAACTGTTTTCAGCGCCTGAAACATCTCAAAGTCCATAAAGTCTTCTTGCTGCTCTTTTTCTAACTTCTTCCAGATAGCATAGGCTGCCTTAATGCGAATGCGTACCTGATCACGCTTCATTTCTTTCAACACATACTTAGCTGCATTGTCTTTGTCCTTTTTCTTTTCCAGCACAGCCAGATGATACTCATTGCGTTTGTGTTTCGCCTTAACTTCTTTATACTCTTTTTCCGCTTTCTTCAACTGCTTATCACGTTCTTTGGAGGCAGGTTGAGCTTCCAGTTCTTCTTTTTGCTGTGTTGCGTATACCAGTAGTTTAGTCAGAAGAGTCTGATCCGCAAGAGATTGCGATTCATCCTTCTGAATCGCTTTAATGCGCTGTGCCATCCGGAATAGTTCATGATTCAGGCGGGCTTCATAGACCATCAGTCCATAATAGTCAGATTTATATTTGCGAATAGCGGTTGTATTGGTATGATAACGAGGCATATAGAGTGTAAATATAAAGTGGTTAATTTCATAGTTATGCTACCTTAAATATACAAAAAATATATATGCATTTTTGAGATTTAGCAAATAAAAAATATCGAATTAATGTGTTGATATACAATGCTTTACCTGTTGTGTCTTATGTATTGGTAGTCTGAGCGCAGTTGTTGGTTTTATGCTAAAATTATTTTTGTAGATAAAAGTCTGTTTTTGTATAGTGATCTGATGCAAAACTATTTTCACCTACTAAACTTCTATAAATCATCCTCTGAAGTGCGATGTGAAGTAGAGTAATGGGTAAAGTACGTTTGAAGAAGTTTTTGGGCACCCGATAGTGCTGTAATCTCTCCGGAAGATATGCTTTGCTCAATCTGAGGTATTTGTTGTTTAGTGGAAGGATTTTGGTAAAAGGTCGTTTCCAGTTCCTGTCGTATGGTTTCGTGCAACCAGTTTAAGTTCTGATCCTGTCGTTTCTTATGTAAAAATCTGTTTTGGTTACTAATGTTTACATACTCCTCCAGCATTTGCCATAACTCTTTGATTCCGTCTCCTGTAAGGGCTGAACATGTATGCACAGGCGGAATCCAGCCTGACTCTGTCGGAGGCATCAGGTGTAGTGCATTCTGGTAGCTGGCACGAGCCTGACGGGCAGCCATGATATTTGATCCATCAGCTTTAGTAATAGCAATGGCATCAGCCATCTCCATGATACCTCTTTTGATGCCCTGAAGTTCATCGCCAGCACCGGCCAGCATAAGCAGCAGAAAGAAGTCAACCATGCTATGAACAGTAGTTTCTGATTGACCCACCCCAACGGTTTCAATAAAGATGACTTCATAGCCTGCTGCTTCACAAAGAAGTATTGATTGGCGGGTGCTACGGGCTACACCTCCCAGTGACGAGCCAGATGGTGAAGGACGAACATAGGCTAGTGGCTGGTTTACCAGTGTTTCCATACGGGTTTTGTCTCCCAGAATGCTGCCATATGATCGCTGACTGCTCGGGTCAATTGTCAGCACTGCCAGCTTTTTGCCCAACGAAGTGATATGATTGCCAAAGGCCTCAATAAAGGTACTTTTGCCTACGCCTGGTACACCTGTAATCCCTATCCTCAATGAATTGCCTGTATAGGGCAATATCCCTTGTATGACTTCTGATGCCAGCACATGATCTTTCGGTAAACTGCTTTCAATCAGCGTAATGGCACGGCTCAGAATGATTCGATCTCCCTGGCGGATGCCCTGGATATATGTGTCAGGAGAAAGGCGAGGAGGCATGATAAGTATAACACATGAGTTAAAAATGATGTGCCACAGGCAAAAATAGTATTCTTTTTAGAATGATGAGGAATATTGTTTCAGAGAATAGCCTAACAGTTTTTAGATTTAGATCATTCTAGCAATGCTTATTGTATAGGACATTTTTGCTTACTATTCCTATCTCACTCTGCTTCCCCTGTTTGCAATGTTATCTCAGATTCCTGAATTTTGCTCTTCCACAGGTTTCTTCATTTTTTGCTTGCCCAAAAAACGAAGCAAAAAAGGGCACTTTCTGCCGAACCTCCCCCCCGCAAAGCCATGGGCTTTCCTCGCGGCAGAAAGATTGCCAACACACAGATACGACCGTTCGCGTTTAAAGGGAACAAAACTCTCTTCGTCCCAAAAAGACAATTTTAGTTTTATATTATAAACTCAGACAACACATGACACAAATAAAGTTATGTCCACTTCAATCGTGTGTGGTGGTGTAGGTGCGTAGGGATAAAAATTCCGCGGGCCTAGCGTTGGCCTTGCGGGGCGAAGCTTTGGAATTTTTTGCCCTTTTTTGGTTACTTTTTTGGGCAAGCAAAAAAGTAACAGGCCATAGGAAGAGAAATGCTCTGGGCAATACACCAATCTAAGAAAAGACAAGTAAAAAAGTAACAGGTAATAGGAAGAAATATGTTCCAGACTTTAAACCAACCTTGGATACCAGCAAGCAAAAAATGAAGAAGCTACAAGAAGAGCAATCTTTAAGAAGTGAATGGAAAACAATTCTATTGATAAAATAACACTATACCCTGTTTTTCTTCATAAAAAAATGCATTTTTGAACCAACCAAACTTTGAATTTATTATTTTTTGAGATGGGCATTCGGCACGAAAAACTCTGGCAACCTTTAGAAGAATATTTGACCATATATCCAAAGACAAAGATTCTGTTATACTTTAAAACCTCTGAAGGAGACTATAAAGGATTGCCACTGGTATTTCGTGATGGAGAACCTCGTTTACAGACTGAGACAGGCATTACAGCTGCAATGGCTTTGTCTGAACCTGCCAAAACAGAGTTTATGAAACGCTACCGCCAGGATAAGCTTTTCTCTCTGGCATCTGTGTGTAAATATTATTTTGGTCCGTTGTATCGGGGAAACAGAGAAACACATGTATATGATCCAATGCATGAATTGCAGGTGAGCAAGGATGAAGTACTGGATATATTTCCTGATCTATCTGAAAAAGCTTCCTATGGAAACTACATTCGGCTGGAGAAGTTATCGTCATTGGTAACCCGTGTTGAATTACAACGACAAACAGATAGTGTAGAAGAAAAAGAAGCTACCTATACAAAACCTGTTCAGCTATTTCCTTTAAATCAGATATTATACGGCCCTCCAGGTACTGGAAAAACTTACCAGACAATAAACTATGCTGTGGCTATTATCGAAAGCAAACCGATAGAAGCTATACAGGCAGAAGATCGTGCAGAAGTTCAGAGACGATATGAATCGTATCAGGAGCAGGAACAGATTGAGTTTATCACCTTTCACCAAAGTTATTCTTATGAAGAGTTTGTGCAGGGATTACGACCTGACACCCATCGTCACACAGATAATCTGCACTTTCGACTGACTGACGGAGTATTTAAACGGATTGCTGACCGTGCAAAAGCGAACTATGAAGCGTATCGACGCACCATTAACAAACCCAAGCTGCCTTTTGAATCTCTGCTGGATCAGATGTTGATGGAAAGTATGAATCGTGAGACCGAAGAAGTAGAGATTCCATTGCAGAATCCGGGAGGTCAGTTTCGGAGTATGATTATCTATGAGGTAGGAGATACCTATCTTTTGTATAAGCGTCGTACCACACGTGGTGACAGCGCCAAAGATGAAGTGAGGCAGTTGTATTTACACAAGTTGCGGGAGAGCTTCTATGGAAAAGAGATTCGGGAAGCTATTAATCGACCCTATTATGAAGCTGTAGTGTATGCTCTTCGGAAGTTTGAGAAAAGCCTCAAACATGCCAAGTCCGAAGATCGGCTAAAAAACTATGTATTAATTATTGATGAGATAAACCGGGCAAATATTTCACGGGTATTCGGAGAGTTGATTACATTATTAGAAGAGGATAAACGTTTAGGCAAAGAGCATCCCCTTACTGTAACATTATCCTCAGGTGAAAGCTTTGCCGTGCCTTCCAATCTATCGATTGTAGGTACAATGAACACCGCAGACAAATCCATAGCCTTGTTGGATGCTGCCTTACGCAGACGGTTTGTGTTTGTTCCTATGTATCCTCAGTATGATTTGATACCTGAAGCAGCCTCTGTATTGCAATCATTGAATGAACAGATACGGGAACGTAAAGGGGTAGATTTTATGATTGGACACTCTTTCTTTATCAATAAGTCGGTAAGTGAATTTCCTGAAATCTTTAATCAGAAGATTATTCCGTTATTATATGAGTATTTTAACACACGTATCGAACCTATCCGGGATATACTTCAGAAAAGCGGATTAGTACTGACTGAAGAAAATTATCAGCTTAAAGTAATAGGTATAGTAGGGTAAATAGTTAGTATACATTCAGATAGATCAATCAGGTCTTTGTCTTGAATTTGGATTTTTTTAGTAGGGCATTCTTTCTAGACTATATGTGTTTTTACTCAAAAACCTACCTGTGATATACAAATGAAATTTGGTACTTGCCTCATAGATAGAATACAGAGTAAATTTGTTAGTATAGGGTTATGGTCCATCCTATATTAAGGCCATGGAGTTCTTTTTAGAAGGGCAATACAAGACGACACGGAAGGAGAGGAGAAAGCAGTTTATTAATACTGTTTCCTGGGTATGCTTTAGCATACTTCTATTTTCTGTTATTCCAGCGGTTTATGTTGGAATATGGAAAGTAGCGGTGTTGATGGCAGCTATGACTATCTGTTTTGGGGTAGGTATCTATATAAATCTGCGTGGATATGTTACCACAGCAGGTAACTTTATTCTGTTTTCTATCAGCGTTCTGTTATTTTTATATTCACTCTTACTGGGTTCTCCTGCTTTTTCTTTTCTGTATTTTTTTCCGCTCATATTTGCCGTTCCCTTCTTCATCAATTACCGAAATACCTTACAGCTTGTTATCCACATTATACATCCAACAGTTTTTGTATTGATTCTTACATTCGTAGATACAGACTTTGTTACACCTATTATTCTTCCTGGAGATCAGATGGTTTTTCGGGCTATCAGTTTGGTATTGGTTATTACTTTGTGTCAATTCTTTGTTTACGAGATCGTTGTATCAAACCTGAACAGTGAAAGGCAATTGCAAAAGTCAGAGGCACAACAACGTGTTATCAATGGCGATCTATTACGGATTAATCAGGAACTGGATCGGTTTGTATATAGCATCAGCCATGATTTGAAAGCTCCGGTTGCTTCTGCATTGGGACTGGTAGAATTGATGAAGGATGAAGAAGATATGAATGAGATGAGAGACTACAACCAGATCATGGAACGAAATCTGTTGCGTCTGGATGCTTTTATCGGAGATATTCTGGATTATTCACGCAATGCCCAGTTTGAAATAAAGAAAGATATTATTTTTCTGGAAGAAGAAATTAATGATGCGATTCAGCAATATCAGTTTATGGATGGGGCTACCCAGATAGATGTTTCCAATGCAATCGTTCAGCATTCAGACTTTATAACTGACCGTTACAGACTGCGGGTTATTCTTAATAATATAATTTCCAATGCGTTTCGCTACAGAAATCCACAGGAATCTTCTCCCTGGATTAATATAACGTGCAATGTCTCTTCTGATCAGGCGATCATTAAAGTAAAAGACAATGGCATTGGCATTGCGAAAGAGCATCTTACTCATATTTTCGATATGTTTTACCGGGCTAGCCATTCGCTGCCAGGATCAGGATTAGGGTTATATATTGCCAGAGAATCCGCTATCCGAATGGGTGGGGATATCCGTGTATCGTCTGTACCCGGACATTTTACAGAGTTTATCGTAGAGATTCCCAACGGAAAATAAATGTATAAACAAACACCCCTGTCACTGTAGCTTTCATTGCTATACAGAGACAGGGGTGCAGTAATTCAAGACAATCTATTCTCAGTTCAGAACATCTGCCTCAATCACACTGGCATTGCCTTTCTGATGATATACTCGCTGAGTAGCTTTTATAAAATCTTCCTCATTGGCTTTATAGATATTTTCCACATATTTCTGAGGGTTCCGGTCAAATACAGGGAAACATGAACTCTGTACCTGAATCATAATACGATGTCCCTTTTTGAAAGTGTGCAATACATCCTGTAACCGGAAGTTTACTTCCGTAACCTGACCTGGAGTCAGAGGTTCTGGTTTAGAGAAGCTATTTCGAAAACGTGCCCGCATAATTTCGCTGCGTACCATTTGCTGGTAGCTGGCAAGCATTACATTTTTGTTGGGCATGTACTTATGATTGGGTTCGTTGTCTGGATACACGTCAACCAGCTTTACAAAGAAGTCCGCATCTGAACCTGTAGTGCTAATCTTAAGCTTCGCCATAATTTCTCCTCCCAGTGTTATATCCTGATCCAGCACATCCGTCTGGAAGACAAGCACGTCTGGACGGGAAGCTGCAAAACGCTGATCTCCGGACATGTATTTGAATGGAGTAAACCCAAACATTTCAGCCTCTTCTTCACTGGATGGAACAGGTTTCATTGGATCTGAGATATATTCTGAAAAAGATTGGCTTTCACTAGGTTCAGACGTAGCAAGTTTGCCATTGGCCTGGAAATAAAAGGTTGTTTTCTTTGCTGCAGGTGAAGGATATTTATCAAACTTCTTATATTCTTTAGTACCTGTGTCAAAAAGCCATGCTTCAGGCAAATCAACCTTTCCATCTCCTTTGTCTTTCAGAAAGTGGTGGAAGAACTTACCTTCGATTTCACGTTGATAAAAGGTTGCCACACTATCTCCAAAATAGATATCACCATGCAGGGTATGCCCAGTCTCACGTGACCAGCGACCATGCCCAAACGGTCCCATTGTAATCATGTTGAAGATTCCCGGATTGTTTTTCTCCAGTGTTTTATAGATTGTCAGAGGGCCATACAGATCTTCTGCATCAAACCAGCCACCTACCGTTAATACGGCATGTTTTACGTTTTTGAGGTGAGGTACAATACTCCGTTTTTGCCAGAACTCATCATAGTTGGGATGCTCTACTGTTTCCTGCCAGAAGAAGTTGTCTGCATAATATTTGTTTCCGTTTTTGAGTGGGCCTAGTTTCATATAGTAATCATATCCATCACGGGCACCAATAGGCGCAATCATTTTATCCGCAAACCAGTCTTTAGAAGTAGGAGCAGGATGCTGAATGCCAAACAGCGGGTATGTCAGGAAGTATTCTTCTGTGAAGGCACCATTGTGATGAAAGTCATCAAAATAGAAGTCTGATACCGGAGCCTGAGGAGAGGATGCCTTCAGCGCCGGATGTTGAGCCAATGCCCCTGCGATGGTATAAAATCCCGGATAGGAAATCCCCCACTGACCTACACGACCATTGTTGTATTTGACATTTTTCAGTAGCCAGTCAATGGTGTCATAGGTATCCGATGCTTCATCAATGGATTTATCCTTCTTAGGATCTTTCTTTTCATGATGAGGTGTCATATTGGTCCAGGTGCCTTCACTCATATAGCGTCCGCGTACATCCTGATACACAACAATGTATTTCTCCCGCATCATGACATCAGACGGACTGATATGTCGCGAGTATGCATTTGGGCCGTAAGGTGCTACTGAATAGCAGGTCCGCTGCATAATCATTGGATACTTGTTTTTATCAGATGCATCTTTGGGGACATATACAATGGTAAATAACTTGATACCATCCCGCATGGGTATCTGATATTCATACTTCTGGTAATTGTTGCGAACAAAGGCCGTATCGGCAGTTTGCGCAAAAGTGTCTGTGAAAAACAGACCTAAAAAAGCGAAAAAGAGAAATGCATACAGCTTTTTCTTCATGGATTGCAAGATTTAGTTTGTTTGAATGTTTTGAAACAGGTTATTGATTTTACTGTAAAGTGTAAAGAGGCTTTAAACGATAAGCTGGATAGGGTAACTATCAGGAGAACAAAAATAGTATCTTTTTCCAGCCAAAGACTTTTCAGTTGGATAAGATTTGGGAAAAGCATTTATATTTGTCCAACTTAATTTTATCGTTCACTCATTCAGAATTAAAAATATGCGACAAAAGATTGTAGCTGGAAACTGGAAAATGAATAAAACCCGTGATGAGGCGTTGGCTCTTACATCCGAAATAGTAAACATGGTTCGTGATGAAGTAAGAGGTGATGTACAGGTGGTAGTATGTGTACCATTTGTATACCTGACGTCTGTAGGGAAGCTTCTGGAAACTCAGTCTAATATCTCTTTAGGCGCTCAAAATTGTCATCAGAAAGCTTCTGGCGCATTTACAGGAGAAATTTCAGCTGCTATGTTGCAATCTGTGGGTACACAATATGTTATTTTGGGACATAGCGAAAGAAGACAATATTTTGGAGAATCAAACGAATTGCTTAAGGACAAAGTAAATATTGTCTTGGAAAACGGAATGAAGCCAATCTTCTGTTGTGGGGAAACGCTGGAGCAACGTGAGCAGGGAATTCATTTTGATTTAGTATGTAGTCAATTGACAGAAAGTCTGTTCCATCTGACACCTGAGCAGTTTGCAAACGTAGTAATCGCCTATGAACCTATCTGGGCTATTGGAACAGGTAAGACTGCTACTTCTGACCAGGCTCAGGAAATGCATGCCAAACTACGTGCACATATTGCCTCAAAGTATGGTGCAGCTGTCGCAGATGCAACTTCTATACTGTATGGGGGCAGTGCCAATCCAGGTAATGCACGCGAATTATTCGGACAGTCTGATGTTGATGGTGGCCTTATTGGAGGTGCTTCCTTAAAATCACGTGATTTTCTCGATATTATCAAATCATTTTAGTTGATCTGGTATCAGACATAAAAAAGGTCCTCTTAGCAAAAAGAGGACCTTTTTTATAGGGTGACTAATCACCGGAAAAGCAGAAAGAAAGTTAATTACTAGATACTTTCTCGCCTTTAGCATTTTTAATGTTAGATAAGGTAGTTTCTGTAAAGCTGGATAGTTTGCTCATTGCATCATCAAACTCGCTACCAAATTTATCGGAAAGATCTTTTGCAGAGTCTGCAATTTTCTTGCGGGTTTCTTTACCACTGGAAGGTGCCAGTAAAAGGCCAGCAACCACTCCTGCTGCTGCTCCGATCAGAAATCCCTGAAGCACTTTTTTTGTGTTATCTTTCATAGCTTACAAAAATAGTTAGTTTAAAAATAGGTTAAAGTAACGAAAAAAATGAAAACCTGATACCCAATCAGGACCATTGACTAGCTTCTACGAATTTTGTTGGTAAAAGTATAAGATTTATAATAAAAAAATATTTTTTTGTCTAAAAATACATGTTTATTGCTTTCTATCATTGTTTCTGCTAATCAGTGACTCTTTATGTAATTATACTGCATAACGGAAGGTGATAACAGAAGATTGCAGGCAGTGTAAAAAAAATCTTTGTTCATACATTAACTATCCTATCCATTGTTAACTCCGTCACAAATTACAGAGATTGCTGCACAGTTTCAGTTTGCTACAGATGGCATTTCCTTTCGTACTCTCCATTCCGGACATATTCATGATACTTACCTGCTTGAATGTGGTTCTTCGCAGTATGTATTACAACGCGTAAATCATCTGGTTTTTAAAAGTCCGGAAACGGTGATGGAAAATATCCGGAAGGCAACTGCTTTTCAGTTGGAGTATTTTCGTTCTCAGCGAATTAATGCAGTTATTCCTGAATTGGTTACGACTCTTTCCGGAAGTTCGTTCTTAAAAGATGAGATGGGTAATTACTGGCGGGCTTTTACCTATATTCCGGACACTGTTTCTTTTGAAGAAGTACAAACGCCTGAACAGGCCTATGAAGCAGCCCGTATGTTTGGTTTTTTTGTGCGGTCTTTACAATATTTATCTGCGCAGGAATTACAGGAGACAATTCCTGCCTTTCATAATGCTGTTTCACGTCGGAATGCCTTTTCACAGGCGATTTCAACAGGTTTGCCTGATAGAATTAAAGCAGCTGCTACAGAAATCACTTTCTTTGAGTCCAGAGGACATATTGCTGATAAAATAGATTTACTATTACGTCAGAAAGAGGTTCCATTACGCATTGTTCACAATGATACCAAGATCAGTAATGTGCTTATGGCGGCATCAACCGGAAAGGGAGTATGTGCTATTGACCTGGATACAGTAATGCCAGGAACCCTGTTGTACGATTTTGGTGATATGATGCGTACATTCTTAAGTCCTGCTGCCGAAGATGAAACAGATTTAGATAAAGTGCAGATTCGTATGGATGTCTTTGAATCTCTTGCCAAAGGATATTGGTCTGAGGTAGGAGAGTGGATAACCAAAGCAGAGAGAGATAATCTGGTATTTGGAGGAATGCTTATGACCTATATTATGGGTATTCGTTTTCTAACAGACTTTCTACAGGGAGACGTATATTATAAAATACATAGGCCTACACATAATCTGGATCGAAGTCGTACACAAATGCGCTTGTTGTCCTTAATGGAAGCATATAAAGGGGAAATGGAGGCAATTGTTACAGGGCTTTGACATGAGTGATTCCGAATTTTGGATATGAATAAAACCTGAGCCTATATTTTTGAAAGTGTGGGCTTGGGTTAATTTTTGAGACTCACTCTCCCTTTTCTCTTTCTTGTATCCAAGGTTGGTTTATAGTCCAAAACATATCTCTTCTTACCACCTGTTACTTTCTTTTCTTGCCCAAAGAAAGGAGCACCAAATGAGAATTTGGTGAGCCAGATTTGTGTTTTTGTAAAGAAAAGGCACTTTTTCCCGAACCTTCTGCTCACAAGGCCAAAGGCCAACCTCGCGAGAAAAAGATAGCCAACACACCTATACGGCCATTCGCTATTTAAGTCGTCTTTGCTCTCTTTGTAACGTTTGTTATTACTTTCTCAACAACATTCTTCTTCAAAATTCGGGATGATTCATATTGCAGGACTTTAAAACAAAAGGTGCCGTTTAACAACGGCACCTTTTGTTTTTACTATCAGAACTCTGTATTTGTCGTATTTGTAGGTGAAGTTGTTAAATTTGATTTACCTTCACTTATAATCTTGAACTCTGTTCGCCGGTTAAATTCTCTTCCTTCTCTTTCATCGTCATTAGATGCCATAGGTTGAGTTTCTCCATACCCTTGTGCTACTAAACGGCTTGCATCCACACGACGGCTAATCAGATAATTCACTACAGCCACAGCTCTTCTGTGAGACAGTTGCTGATTATAATCATTCGATCCTACATTATCTGTGTGACCTGCAATCTCCACCCGATATGATGGATTTTCCTTCAATAACCGGGCAAGTTTGTTTAACTCTTTATAAGAATCTATTTTGAAAGATGTTTTGTTAAAGTCAAAATAGATATTGTGAAGAACGGTTACAAATCCCACTTTCAGCTTCTGTAGTTTTACATCGCGTCTGACTAACTGTTCTATCTCTGACATGGCCGGAACCGTTACCTCGAGGTTTTCAAACATATATCCATTTTGTTCAACAGATACTATGTAATCCTGAGGAGAGCTGTTTTGGAATGTACACTGATAGATACCGTTTGCTACTTTTTTGATCCCGACAACTACACCATCATTTTTGCCTTTTACAATAATACTTCCTACATCAAGTGATTTCTTGCCATCTGCCAAAACCCGGATCTGAAGTTTAACTACCTGCATCTCTTTGGCCTCGATAGGCACATCTTTTGAAATATCCTTAACAACCTGATTCGTATCTTTCTTAATCGGTTTATTTTTCAGTTGTTCATAAGTACGACGATCTTCAGGAAGGAGCACCTTATAAATATCTTTTTCTCCCATACCATCATCTTTTACAGAGGCATAGTATCCGTATTTGCTGTCCCCGGATTTTACGAAATAGATGTCATTATCCGGCGTACTGATCGGATAACCTATGTTAACAGGTTCTTTCCATTTTTTTGAGGCACTATCAAATTCTGAAACAAACACATCGTATCCCCCCATCCCTTCATGGGCATTCGAACTGAAATACAATGTCTTGCCGTCATAATCGATAAAAGGACCATCTTCGTTATTAGGGGTATTAACTGGTGCTCCCATATTTTCTGGTTTACCCCAGCGTCCTCTTTTATCTTTTTTACACATCCAGATGTCAATACCGCCTAATCCACCAGGTCTGTCACTTGTAAAGAACATGGTTAATCCGTCAGCAGAGATAGAGATAGAGTTTTCGTTGTATTTTGAGTTTACCTGCTGATCAATTGGGTGGGGGTCTGTCCATGTGCTATCTTCATTCATCTCAGATACATAGATATCTCCACCATTTTCATCTTTGTATAGATATAGGGTTTTACCATCAGGAGACAAACCTATACTGGCATCATGGTATTCTGTGTTGATCGGAGATCCAATGTTTTTAGCAGGTTGCCATTTTCCATCTTTGAAATAGGAAATATAGATATCTTCATAAAACTGAAGGTCTGTATCCACGTTTCCAATACCTGTTGACCCATCCCGACGGGATGTAAATACCATCATCGTTTCATCTTTATTTACAGCAACGCCATATTCAGGGTGGATAGAGTTTACCCCATCACCTGCGTTGGTACTCTGGTATGCATTAGGCTCTGCTGTAAACTTACGGGCATTTTCGCATTCTTTGACACGCTTTTCTGTTTTAGCCAGTGAGTTTTTTGCTTCTGTTGTCTTCAACCCTCCCGCTTTCAATTCAGTAGTATATTTCTGATAATAGTCGATCGCCTCATCAAATTTAAAACCCAGGTGATACGATTCTGCAATCAGGAAAAGTATATCTTTACTTACTTTGGGGTCAAGTTCATACGCCTTCTGAAGATATTTACTGGCACGGCCCTTGTCAATTGTTTCCAGAATACATTTCCCTGCCATAAAGTTGGCGCGGACATTGTTTGGGTTTGCTTTTAATGCTAGTTCGTAGGTCTCCAATGCCAGCATCTTACCACCAATGTTGTAGGCCGCGTCACCTTCTGCTACCAGATCTGCATCGGCTGATTGAGCAATCAGGTGCCCACTTGCCAGAGACAATCCAATCCATAAAAGGTATGTATAAAACTTTTTCATAAACTTAACTTGGGTTTCATTTCCTAGCTGGGAGTCTTACTATGCAAATTCTATCAAGATGTATAGTGAATAAATCAGAATGATTATATATGAATTAAGGTTACGTTTACTTGCCAATGATTTCAAATTCTGTTCTACGATTTAGCTGACGTCCTTCGTCTGTGTCATTGGCAGCTATAGGACGTTCTTTTCCATATCCTGCTGAACGCATCCGCTCTGCTGGAATACCTTTGCTGATCAGATAATCAACAACTGCCTTTGCACGCTTTCCAGAAAGTGTTTTATTGTAGTCTGCACTACCTTTGTTGTCTGTATGTCCGGAGATTTCGATTTTCAGCTTAGGCATCTCCTGCATAATTTCCAGGAGGTTTTCCAGCTCGGCAGTAGATTCTTTGCGTAGTGTTGCCTTGTCAAAATCAAAGAAGATGTTACGTAATACAATTTTAGACCCCACATTTATTTTCTTTAGCTCCACTACCAGATCAAATTGCTGAAAACCTTTCGCCTCAGGAATGTCAAAGTTTTCAGAGTGAAACAGATATCCTTCTTTTTGTACCGAGAAGTTATAGTTCTTACCAGATGGCATAAATGTGCTAAATGCTCCTTCTGTATCTGTCTTATGTTCTTCCAGTTGTGTCGCTGTTAAATTATCTACTAAGACAACATCTGCTACTAAAGGTTCTTTGGTCTCTGCATCAATAACTTTGCCTTTTACAATAGTTGCATTGGAATTGATCTCAATAGGCTCCTGCATTTTCATTTCTACCGTTTTCACAGTAGGTGCAGCTGTTTTAACCTGTATGGTTTTGATCTGTGACGCAACCTCTACTGTTTTACGAGGAGGCATTGAGATGATATAGATATCTTTTTCTCCAACACCACCCTCTTTTGCAGAGGCATAGTATCCATGTTTATTATCTGCTGAGAGTACGAAGTAGATATCCTCGTTGGCTGTGTTGATTGGATAGCCAAGGTTTTCAGGTGCTGTCCAGGTTCCATCTTCATTGTGTTCGCTTCTGTAAATATCATAGCCTCCCATACCTGCCAATCCACGTGAACTGAAATATAATGTAGTTCCATCTGCATGGATAAAGGGGGCATCTTCATCATAAGGTGTATTGATAGATGGTCCCAGATTAACAGCTTCTCCCCATTTCCCCTCAGGTGTCTTGCGGCTCATATAAATATCAAGTCCGCCTGATCCACCAGGACGATTACTGGAGAAATAAATAGTTTGGCCATCAGATGTCATGGAAATAGATGTCTCATAGTATTTTGTATTGATATTATCACCCAAACTCTGAGGTTTAGACCAAATATTATTAATAGCGTCAAAATCTGAATAATACAGATCACCACCTTGTTTATCTTTGTAAATGAACAGTTGCTTACCATCTGACGATAAGGCTACACAGGCATCATGCTGATCGGTATTAATCTCTTTCAGGTTACGGGGTGTTGACCATTTTCCATTTGCTTTATAGGAAATATACATGTCCTCATAAAACTGGTTGTCTTCAGGAGATAATTCTTCACCTGTAGATCCCTCTCTGCGTGACGTAAATACCAGCACTGTTTCATCTGATGAGATTACAGGAGCAAAGTCAGCATATTTTGAGTTAATGACAGAACCAATATTGGTAATGGTTGCTTTTGCCGGATCTTTCATATAACGGATGCCATTATTACACTCAAACATCTTTCTATTGATATAAGATGCTACCGGGTCATCCTTGTCCATTGTATTCAGAAATGCCTGGTATTGTTTAAGAGCTTCTGAAAACTGATGATTATATTGATATGCTTCACCCAGAAAAACCAGTAATTGCTTATGTATATCAGGTTTTACCTGCTGCGTTTTTTTCAGATAAGGCAAAGATTTCTCTTTGTAGGCTGTTTCCAGGTAACAAAGACCTGTGTTAAAGTTTGCCTTCGGATTTTCCGGATCAAGTTTTAAACCTGCCAGGTATAGTTCCAGTGCCTGGCTATACATTTTTTCCTCAAAGTATCCTTCTGCTTCCTTAAAAAGTTTTTTTGCTGACTGGGCCTGTGCAGTCAGAGCTATGAGTAAAACCCAACAAAAAAATGCTATCTTTTTCATAAACAAACAGATGCTATATGTGACGGTTACCTGATGAAATACATTCAGCACCAAACAAATGTATAGAATTACCAGACAAGAGCATTCTGTAATAAGTCTCTACTCAGAAGAGAGAATGTAAGTTTGCCGAAATAACTCACGCAAAAGGGAAGGGATTTTTCTAATTTTACAGAAAATTACCAGTTGAATGGTTTACTGGTGAAAAAGACACATTTACATTCACAACTGGCGGTAAATAAAGGGTACAAGTAATCTCTTTGTAGTTTGTGAAAGCCGATACTGTGAATGTATACAAAACAGCAATCAGATTCAGATATGAAAATTCAGACAGCAGTTTTTAAACAAAGTAATACCGATTATAAAAAGTGTCCGGCTCCAACTATGCCGGAGTATGCTTTTATTGGAAGATCTAATGTAGGTAAATCCTCTCTGATCAATATGATTACAGGCAAGCCTACATTGGCCAAAACATCTCAAACACCCGGAAAAACACAGTTGATTAACCATTTTTCCATCAATGATCAATGGTATCTTGTGGATTTGCCAGGGTATGGATATGCCAAAGCAAGCCAAAAAGAGCGGGAGAAGTGGGATAAAATGATAAAGGAATATTTAAAGAATCGGACAAACCTCCATTGTATATTTGTATTAATAGATTCACGTCACTCTGCCCAGAAGATAGATATGGAGTTCATGCAATGGTTAGGAGAAAATGAATTGCCATTTGCCATTATTTTCACAAAGACAGACAAACAATCCAAAACCAAAACACAGGCATTGCTCAATGAATATGCCACCAAAATGCTTGATTACTGGGAAGAAATGCCAGTTTCTTTCTCTACTTCTTCCTTAACAAAAACAGGGAAAGATGAGATCTTAAAATTTATTGATGAATTGAATCAGGATTGGCAACCTGTACCTCAAGACTAACGTATAGCACAAGTGTTTTATAAGTAGGTAGGTTTACTAAATACAAATTGCTGTGAATGTGTATACTAACAAAGAGACTTTTGTTGGATTTCGGGTATTCACAATGCAAAAATCAATGTAATAGCCTTACTTCTAAGGCTTGTAATAATTTGAGGCATTTTTGCCATCAGAATGCAATCACAAAAATCATAGAAAGCGTATTTACGTATACCAAAGAAGATACCACTGGTAATTTATTTGTTTTAACTTCTCTTAAAGTTTTACCTGTTTTTTTGAATTATTTTTTATGAAAATGAAAATCAAGGTTTTAGTATTATTTCTAATTGCATTTGGAGTAATGAGTCTGACTGCTCAGGCACAGAACAAGCGTATTATTCCTGTTGCTGAATATTATGAAGGTGGCCAGGAAAAACTTCTTGCTGATATACAGCAAATGATTCAGTACCCTCCAACGGCAAAGCGGAATCGTATTCAGGGAGAATGCCTGATAAATTTTGTACTGGAAGCTGATGGAAAAACCTCTTCATTTAAACTGGTAAAAGAGATTGGTGGAGGATGTGGAGCAGAAGCTATGCGCATTGCCGGACTGCTTAAATTTAAAGCTCCCGGTTACCGGATGGATGTGGGGGTCCCTATTAAGTTTGTTTTACCCAAACCGTAATCTTGAAAATACACTCTGCAGCAATTAAATAGTTAAGTGATGAAGGCAAGTCGATGGTGACTTGCCTTTTCTATTTGAAGCGGTCTAAACAAATTATAAATGAGATCAGCTATCAGATTTTAGAGTGAACAAAGACTATTTTGACTGGCACAACCTCACGAGATCTACTCAAAAGATGCCTTTGTAGCTTTTATAAATAAGTTCAGATAGCCTCTGATGATAATTTTTATAGTATTTTGTGACTTACTTTACCAATAGAGGCATCGTAAATGAAGAGAATTGGAAGGAAGATACAAAATAAGGAAGTAGTAAAATCAAATGGAGAATAAACAGGAAATTATCTATGAAAATGGAAGAATGACAGCCACCAGATGGGATTGCGATGGGATAAAGATGGGACATGCTATTTCTCAATTCGATACAGGTGTAAGTCATACTGCTAGCAGCCCAACAGATGTTGTTCGGCTACATTTTGGTCTAAAAGGAGATTATCGATTTGTCTATAAACAACTCAATCAGTCTTTTGATCTTATAGGGAGTCACCACAATATTATGTATTCAAAGGGATTTGATATCATAGTTGAAAATAAGACGCCTGAAATTGAGACGTTTGGAGTGCAGTTTCCGAAGGATTTATTTATTCAATACACACAAAATGCAAATGAACCTTTAAAGCAATTTGCTGAAGATATTTTAAGCGAAAAAAACGTAATTCTGTCACACCAGTGGGTTCCGATTGACCTTCCAACGCAAAATGTTATTCAACAGATTATACATTGCCCTTATACCGGAGATTTGCAGAAGTTATTTTTACTTTCAAAGAGTATTGAGTTGTTGGTTTTGTCTGCAGATGCTTATCAGACTTTGTTGCAGAAGAAGAGTACCTTTATCCGAAGTCAGATTGATAAAGAGAAGATTATTGCTGTGCGAGACTTACTAAATGAACGGCTACAGTCACCTCCCAACCTCTCTGAAATTGCACGAATGGTTGGATTAAACGAATACAAACTTAAACGTGGTTTTAAAGAGATATTTGATACTACAGTGTTTGGATATCTGGCTGAGCAACGTATGCAACTGGCATATACATATTTACGGGATACAGAGAAAACTGCTGCTGAAGTTTCTGTTGATCTGGGTTTTGCTACTCCTCAATATTTTAACAATGCATTTAAAAAAAGATTTGGTATCACTCCTTTTTTTGTTAGAAATAATCCGTAAAGTGTAATTAGTCTGATCGTTAAACTCTCTACTATTGTAGTATAACTATCAAAATATAGCAATCACTATGAATCAACTTATTGTAGAGAATAGCATCTGTATTGATGCTCCTGTTGCCAAGGTTTGGGATCTTCTAACCAATTCTGAACAAACAAAGAAATATATGCACGGTTGTGAAGCTATTTCTGATTGGAAGGTTGGTAGTTCATTGATCTGGAAAGGTGTTTTTAATGGGCAGGAATTAGTTGCTGTTACAGGACATATTGTTGAGATCAAACCAGAAAACGTTCTGTCTTATACCACATTTGATCCCAATAATGCTAAACTGGAAGATAAGCCAGAGAACTATCTCACTGTTTCATATATACTACATAGTGAAGAGGACAAAACGAACCTGGTTGTGACTCAAGGTGATTTTGCTCAGGTTGCTGAAGGTGAAAGTCGCTACAATGATGCTATTAACAGTGGTGGGTGGGCGCCTATTTTACAAGAGATAAAGAAACTGGCAGAAACAGAATAAGACCTTTATTTAACTAAAAAACTTTGAAAAACCTCCCTGTCTAATAGCAGTTCAGACGGGGAGATTTTTTAATACAGACCAAATTCAGGAAGAAAATCCTAGTAATACACAGGACGAAAAACCTACAAGCAGAATACAAAGAATCACTAAGAAATAGATCTTTGCATGTGTACTATTATTGTTCAGAATAGCCACCAGCATAAGTATAAAATTTATAAAACATTGTAAGGTAATCGCTACTGCAATCCCTATAAATGCGTACATCATTCTATATGAAAATAATATAGAATAAGTAAGCAGTACAATAATGTTGGAAATTAAAATCTTGTTGAATGGTTTAGTCATCTGTATATAATGTTAGCATCATACCATACTTTTGTCTTCCCGTTCAAGACGTAGTGTTTCCAGGTATTTTGCCTTATCATCCCGATAAAACAGATTCATTGTCTCAAATGGAACAATCTTCCCATCTTTGTTGACTATGTGCACACATGATTTCTTAATAGACCGTACATCAAAGTTATAGGCGTCAATAAACTGCATGATAATAATGCGAAATAGGTTTTGATAGGTTAATCCAGGTGCCTGAACAGATGGCAGACAACATAATAAAGAATTGAGTTCATCTGTCGCACACTCTACGGATTTTGCTGTGCTGAACAGATTTACCATATGGTCCTTGAGACGGTCATCCTGTTCATAGACAATCGTATTTTTGGAATTATTAAGCAGATCATCTGGATTAATAAACCGTGTAAGAGGAAATACCTGATTTTCCAGTTTCAAAGCATAGCCCATTACCAAAGCATCCGGATTGCAGGGAACAGGTAATAAATCGTTTTCCTGAAAAATCGAAGTCTGACTGAGGATATCCTGACGGACTTCGGTTAGTGTATACCGATCTTTGGCAGGATCAAAGTTTTCGAGTCGGCCTGCAACCTGAGTAGGTTGGAAGGTGACACCCCGCACACATGGTTGTTGCAATGCATATTCAATGATACTCCCAATCTCATCTGTATTTAATCCTTTCTGCAAAGTCACCACTAATGTTGTAGATACATTGTATTTATTGAGGTTCTCCAATGCTTTTTTACGTACATCCCGTAAATCTTTTCCCCGCATTTGTTCCAGTACTTCCTTCCGAAAAGAATCAAACTGTAGGTAAACCTCAAAATCAGGCATGTAAGATGCCAGTTTTTCTACAAAAGATTCATCTTGTGCAATTCGGATACCATTGGTATTCACCATCAGGTGTTTGATAGGCTTTTGTTTGGCAAGATCCAGTATTTCAAAGAACTGAGGATGTACAGTTGGTTCACCACCACTAAGTTGAATTACATCCGGTTCCCCTTCGTTGGCCACTATAATATCCATCATGCGGTTAATTTCTTCCAGGGTGCGGTGTCTGCCATGAGTAGGAGAGGATTCGGCATAACAGGTTGGACAGGTGAGATTACATCTATCGGTTACTTCAATAAGTGTAAGACAGGAATGTTGCTCGTGATCTGTACACAAACCACAATCATAAGGACAACCATAATGAGTTGCCATATTGAACTTAAGAGGCATCTCACTGGCCTTGTTGTAGTTTCGTATATTTTTATAATAAGGTATATCTGTTGCTATCAAAACTTTCTCCCGTCCATGTTCAGGACAATTTTTCAACATAAAAACTTTATCGTTCTCAAACACAATTTTGGCCTCAATACGACGCAGACAGGTAGAACAAAGACTTAATGTAAAATCGTAATAGGTGTAAGGACGTTGTTTTGACATATAATTTGTGGTTGGTTTCTTACAAGGTGACAGATAAGACAATGTAGGAAAAAATCTTTTGTTTATGTGTGTTTATTTAAGTTGGTTTCGATTTTTTATACATTTGAGGCGATATCAGTATATTTTCTATGTAGTAAAGATGTTTTACTTACATGTATTGAAGGCTAATCTTTTATCAGAAAGATTTACATGTAAAAAGCATTTCGTATTAAATCTAGCTATCCACTCTTAAAAACACTCAATTACAACATTATGCAAAAGCATAGTTTTATCTATCGATTATTCACTCTTTTACTAATTGCCACATTTTTAGTTAGTTGTGGAAAAAAAGATGAAGTTGAACCATCAGCTGAAGAAAAAGAATTTGCTGAAGTACAAACCACACTAGATCTGATTAACCAAGTAGGAGGTATCAATGCAATGGCTGTTGATTTTTCTCAAAAAGCTGGAGCCATAAATGGAAAGATTGCTAAAGGCCGTATGGCTGAGATTGTAAACGCCAGAATTGCATCCATCAAAGAAACGCAATGTGGGAATGTGAGTTCTTCATTTGGTGAAAATGGAGAGATAATTATGATCCTGGATTTTGGTAATGGGGTAACATGTAATGGTGTTTCTTATAAAGGCAAAATTGAGTATATTATTACTTTGGATTTTTCAGGAGAATTTTTTGGGTATGGAGGTAAAGTAAATCTTATAGGATATGAAGTGGATGGTAAAGCCTTTTCTGGAGAGTATACATTCTCAGCCATTCTCAAATCCTATACAGGAACTACTGCTTTATATGAATACACTACCAAACTAGTTAATGGTGTAATAACTGATAAAGATGGAAAAAAAATACAATGCAATAGCGAGTACTTGTTGTCGTTAAATCTTAAAATCGCTGCTAATGGTCAGAGCTCAAGTTCTTCTGTAAGTGCTACAGGTGCTATCTCAGGTACAGATGCTTCAGGAAAAGCTTTCTCTGCAACAGTAACCAAGCCATTGGTTTCTTCTTCCTCATGTCAATATGTAGTAAGTGGTACGTATCTGATTAAATCAGCGGCTCATTCTGATGCTACCTACGATTTTGGTAATGGCGATTGCGACAATAAGGCTACCCTTACTGTTAACGGAACTTCTAAAACAGTTACCATCGAGTAATAGAACGGTTACTTGTTGGGAATATAAACCACCGGAGCCCCAGCCCTTCGGTGGTTTTCTGTTTTATGTATTCGATATCTTTTTTCTTGTATCAACTAAGTTAGCAGGATAGAGAAAAACTTTATAATAATAGATCAACCCAGCCAGGCAGGCTAGTTGTATAGTGGATAAGCCAAAGCTGAATCGATAGACAGGTTTGATAAACTCAATGAAGAAGCGAAAAATAAGATAAGATGCTAACAGGATTTTAAATCGACTGCCATTCGTTAATACATACTGTTGTTCAAGGAAAAAGATAAATGTTCCTACTATAAGTAAGAACAGAATCTCGTATAAGGCAGCCGGGTGGCGTGGAATTCCGTCTCCCAGATTCATACACCAGGGCAATGAGCAGGGACTACCATGTGTACCATCTGTTATGCCTGCCAGAAAACAACCAATACGTCCCAGAACCATTCCCAATATAATAGGATAAACCATCAGATCTCCTGATGAAGTAGTGACACCCAACTGTTTTTTTGTTAGTTCAACTCCAATCAATCCTCCCAGTAGACCTCCTACAATAGTTTTGCTTTGCAAGTAAACTATCCAGTTTCCAGAGGCCTGTATGAATATATTCGGGTTTTCAAGAATACCTACCAGCCGGGAACCAATTAACCCTCCAGCCGCGGCTCCGATAAATATCCAGAGACGGTCTGAGTTATTGATAAGGTCATGTGTATGACGACGTAGCCATAAGTAATACCGAAAACCAATGGAGTAAGATAATATCTCAAATACCAAATGAGAATTGATGGTAAATCCGGCTATGTGAAAGTTAATAGGAAAGGTCACAGGTAATGCATGTTTGAATAGATTCGTGGAAAGATAGTTAATCTTCGAATAGTCAAAACTGAAAAAGAAGTTTTAAGTTTGAAGATATCAATGAAGATGACCTATAGCTACAAGTACATGAAATTTTCAAAAAATACAAACCCTGATGACTTCAAATACCATGAAGAGAAATGCATTTATTGGAATCACCTTGTCTCTGCTGAGCTTTTATAATGCTGGGGCACAAACTATTTCTACAGCAGAACTAAAAAAGCACATTACTATACTCGCCAGTGATAAGATGGAAGGACGAGGGTCTGGCAAAAAAGGAGGTGAGTTAGCTGCTGACTATATTTCCAGCCAGTTTAAAGTGTTGAAACTCGTGCCTAGAGGTGACAAGGTGGGATATTTCCAACATTTTGAAGTGAAAAATTCCGGTACACATGGCGCTGTTGACACAACTAGTCGAACTACGAAAAATGTAATAGGTTATCTGGATAATGGTGCAAGAGAGACAATTGTTATAGGAGCCCATTATGACCATTTAGGTATGAGGCATGATGGTGGCTCACTGGATACTTCACCTTTAGGGAAAATTCATAATGGAGCAGATGACAATGCTAGTGGAGTGGCTGGCGTATTGGAGCTAGCAAAGTATTATAGTCAGAATAAAGAAAGGGAGAAGGTTAACTTTCTGTTTATATGTTTCTCTGGTGAAGAAATGGGATTGCTGGGATCTAAATATTTCACAGACCATCCTACCATTGATCTTTCAAAGATAGACTGTATGTTGAATATGGATATGGTAGGTAGACTTCCTGAAAACAAGACACTCATTGTAAGCGGGGTAGGCACAAGTCCATCTTGGGGAGGTATACTTCGTAAATACGAATCGGCTAATCTGAAAGTCTCATTTGATTCATCTGGAATAGGAGCTTCTGATCATACCTCTTTTTATCTGAAAAATATTCCGGTATTGCATTTTTTCACAGGATCTCATAATGATTATCATAAACCTGGTGATGATGCAGATAAGATTAACTATATAGGAGAGCAAACTGTTTTGCAGTATATCATTCAGGTTATCTCAGATGTATCTGCCATGCCTCATCTGGCGTTTACTCATACTAAAACCAACAGCAATCAAAGTGCTTCTGTTTCTATGAAGGTGACTATGGGGATTATGCCAAGTTATGCTTCAGATGGCAATGGTCTAAAAGTGGATGCGGTATCTGAAAATAAACCGGCAAAGAGGGCTGGTGTGTTAGCAGGGGATGTGATTGTGGCTATTGATGATCATAAGATTACTGATCTCCATACCTATATGGAAGCCCTAAACTTTTATGAAAAAGGTGCATCTGCTCAGGTTAAGATCCGCAGAGGAGCTGAAACCGTTACACTTACAGTACAATTCTAATCAAAACAAAAAGAGGCAGGTTTTTTGCCTGCCTCTTTCACTATATCAGATACACTGAATTAGTTTAAAAACTCATAGATCCCTGCTACTCCTTGTCCACCACCTACACAGGCTGTCACCATACCATACTTCTGATTCTGGCGACGCATTTCATTAAATAACTGGATAGACAATCTGGCACCAGTTGAACCCAAGGCATGGCCTAATGCAATAGCACCACCATTAGGGTTTACAATATCCGGATTGATACCAAGTGTTTTGATTACTGCCAGTGCCTGAGCCGCAAATGCTTCATTCAGTTCAATCTGTTGAATATCTTCTAACTTCATACCTGCCTGTTTTAGTGCCTGTGGTATCGCTGCAACCGGACCAATACCCATGATGCGTGGTTCCACACCCATAGCAGCATAGGTAACCATACGGGCAATCGGTTTCAGATTTAACTCGTTTACCATCCGTTCAGACATAACCAGTACAAAGCCTGCTCCATCAGATGTTTGAGAAGAGTTACCTGCCGTTACACTTCCGCCTGCTGCAAATACAGGTTTTAGCTTTCCTAATGCATCCATGCTTGTATCTGCCCGTGGACCTTCATCTGTATCTACTACATATTCACGGGTTTTCTTTTTGCCACTATCTGCATCAAAATAAGTTTCCTTTACAGTAATAGGAACAATCTGCTCCTTGAAATATCCACTCTTAATCGCATTAAGCGCTTTTTGATGAGATTTGAATGCAAATTCGTCCTGCTCCTGACGCGTGATGTGGTACTGATCTGCCACCTGCTCGGCAGTAAGTCCCATACCTAGGTAGTAGTCAGGATGAGGAAGAGTCAATTCATAATTGGGTGCTAGTTTCCAGCCTGTAGTAGGTACAAGCGACATAGATTCTGTCCCTCCGGCAATCATACAATCCGCCATCCCTGCATGGATTTTAGCAGAAGCAATAGCAATAGCTTCTACTCCTGACCCACAGTAACGGTTGATAACCATTCCTGGAACACTTATAGGCATAGAAAGCAATGAAATCATACGTCCCATCTGCATGCCTTGTTCTGCTTCAGGTACTGCGTTCCCTACAATAATATCGTCTACACGAGCAGGGTCTAATGCTGGCACAGAGGCTACCAGTTTTTTAATTACTTCTGCTGCCAGATCATCTGGACGGGTAAACCGAAACCCTCCACGAGGCGCTTTACCTACAGCAGTTCTATATCCGGCTACTATATATGCATTCATATTGTCAGATTTTTTAAATGAAAGTATTCTGTAATGAAAACGAAATAGTGACTGAAATCATTCAGGTAATTAGTTTCTGAGAGGTTTGCCACCGTTCAGCAGACTTTGGATTCTCTCAAGAGTCTTACGTTCACCACATAATGACAAGAAAGCTTCTCTTTCCAGATCCAGCAAGTATTGTTCTGTCACCATCTGTGGATAGGATAGATCCCCACCACACATTACATAAGCTAACTTCTCTGCAATTTTCTGATCGTGTTCACTGATATATTTGCCATAACGCATAGCGGCTATACCTGCTTTAAATAATGCTATGCCTGTACGACCCTGTACCTTTACATCTTTACGTTGTTTAGCTTGGGTATATCCGGCATCTGCCAGTTCCAGTACAGATTCTTTAGCATCTGCAATCAAGCGACTGCGATTTAGTGTTACTCTGTCACCACGACGAAGATACTTCATATCAAATGCTTCATAGGCAGAGGTAGATACTTTTGCCATTGCCACATTCATAAAGGCATTCTGGAGTGAGTTCAGTTCGATATCTCCTGCTTCATAGGCATCTGATAGACGAAGAGCCATTTCTTTACAGCCACCACCACCCGGAATCAGACCCACACCCACTTCTACCAGACCGATATAACTTTCAGCAGCAGCTTGTACACGATCTGCATGCAGAGTCATCTCGCATCCACCTCCCAGTGTAAGGCCTGCCGGAGCTACAACAACCGGAATCGCAGAATAACGTACCCGCATCATCGTGTTTTGAAACTGACGAATCATCAGGTCTACTTCATCGTATTCCTGTTCAACAGCAAACATAAACAGCATGCCCAGATTGGCTCCTGCTGAGAAGTTTTCACCTTCATTGGCAATTACCAGACCTCTGAAATCTTTTTCTGCAATCGAAATTGCCTTGTTGATACCTTCAATAACTTCTGGGCCTAAGGTATTCATTTTGGTATGAGCTTCCAGATTCAACACACCATCACCGATATCAAACAGTGTAGCCCCTTTGTTTTCCCAAACTACTTTATTACCTCTTAATGTATCCAGCAGAATAAATTCTTCTGTTCCTGGTACTGCTTTATATCCTTTATCCTGTAGATCATAGTATTTTCGGATACCACCTTCTACTTTATAGAAAGTATCATGACCATTGGCTAGCATTTCATATACCCAGGCTGCAGGTTTCTTACCTGCTGCTTCCATTTTGGTTACAGTTGTCTGAACTCCCAGTGCATCCCACGTTTCGAATGGACCAATTTGCCAGCCAAAACCTGCACAAATAGCCTGATCTATACGGTATAACTCATCTGATATTTCGGGGATACGATGAGTGACATAACTGAATAGATCATAGGTCGTAGCACGCATGAAGTCACCTTCTTTTCCTTTGGCATTGATCAGAATCTGAAGGCGTTTTTTCAGGTCATCTACTCCTTTCGTTAGTTCAAATACAGACAGACGTGCCTTTTGTTGAGGGCGGTATTCCAATGTTTTCAGATCAAGTGAAAGGATTTCGGACTGACCTGCTGCATTTTTAATCTTTTTATAAAATCCCTGGCCTGTTTTATCTCCCAACCATTTATTTTCACTCAGTTTTTGAACAATAGCAGGAAGCTTGAATGTTTCTTTGGATTCATCGTTTGGAAGGTTGTTATATAAGCCATTGGCAACATTTACAGTAGTATCCAAACCTACAACATCTGACAAGCGGAAAGTACCAGATTTAGGCTTTCCTGAAATATCACCTGTCAGTTTATCTACCTCCTCTATAGTCAGTCCAAATTCTTCAGTTGCTTTTATTACACTCATCATGGCATAAACACCTACACGATTGGCGATAAATGCCGGAGTATCTTTACATAATACGGTTGTTTTACCCAGATACCGATCTCCATACTGCATTACAAAGTCAATAACTTCCGGATTGGTTTTAGGTCCAGGAATTACTTCGAGTAAACGTAAATAGCGTGGAGGATTAAAGAAATGTGTACCACAGAAATGTTTCTGGAAATCTTCACTCCGACCTTCAGACATCAGGTGAATAGGAATACCTGAAGTATTGGATGTAATTAAGGTGCCAGGCTTTCTATATTTTTCAACTTGTTCATAAATAAGTTTTTTGATATCTAGTCTTTCAACCACAACCTCTATCACCCAATCTGAAGTAGCAATATCTTTCATATTGTCTTCAAAGTTCCCTAGTGAGATACGGTTGGTAAAGGAAGTATTGTATAGAGGCGCAGGGCTAGCTTTGATGGCAGCCTGAAACAAATCATTGACAATTCTGTTTCGTACATTTTTATTATCCAGTGTTAAACCTTTTGCTTTTTCAGCATCATTCAGGTCTTTAGGCACCATATCCAACAACAAAACATCCACCCCAATATTTGCGAAATGACAAGCAATTCGCGAACCCATAATACCTGCACCCAGTACCGTTACTCGTCTGATTGGGCGATTGCGGTGAGTTTTTTGTCCTGTAGTCTGTATTTTTTCGGCAACTAATGTTTCCATAATTCAGAAAAGGAATTAAGAATGAAAAAGATATATAATAGATTAGTGATGAAGAGCATGACTAAAATTATTCCGGAAGATCTGTTTCCATCAATTCAGATGATTGTAAGGTACGCCGTTGTTCTACCAGTTTGGTAATTTGCTGAACTACATCAAAGAAGATATCCAGTTTTTCAGAAGGAATATTATTTCGGATCATGAAGTTAAATTCACGCACTGTACGACGGGCTATTTCACGTTTGTCTTTCCCACTTTCTGTTAGAAAAACATTTACGAAGCGTTTATCTCTTGCGTTTGTTTCACGATAGATCAGGCCATCTTCTTCCAGTGTTCGCAACATACGGGTAAGACTGCGACTCTCGAGGCCTACCAGTGGTCCTATGTGAGTGGCTGGTGTTCCTTTTTCTGCATCAATAGTAAGCAATACATGCCCAATAGCCATTGTGAAATCATGTTGCGCTGCTTCTCCATTATACATACGCGAAATGGCATGCCAACAAGCTTTTATTTGATAATCAACGGTTTCTTCGCGTTTCATAAATTGATAATGCCAATTGGAAGTATTATAAATAGACGTAAGCAGGTCTGTGAGCAAAACTTTTGCCTACCTGATTTTATTGTTCTTATCTTTTTTTCTTTAAATTACTTCTCCAAAAATAACAAAATATTGTTATGCATGCATACTGATATAATTATTTTTTCATATTTTTTATCGAATAAAGGAAAAATAGTTAGATGATACTTTTAATTCTAAGTGAATAACTATAGTAATTAGGCCTGTCGTTAATGGAAGTGATAATATACCAGAGTCATTGACATTTAAGCTGGGAATATAGTATATTTCAAAAGTTAATAACGAGCATCGGTCTGTTTTATGGAGTTATCAGTTAATGTACCTGCATTTATTTTTCCTACAATATCATTACTTATGTTGGCCTATACGAATCGTTTTATGGCAACTGCCAGCCTGATTCGTAATCTTCATGCTTTATACCAGGATAGTCATGATCCTAAACTGATTGCACAGATTCGTAATCTGCGGCAACGTATTAATTTGATTCGAAACATGCAGGTAGTAGGGGTAATGAGCTTATTTTTAAGTGTAGTAAGTATGTTTCTAATTTTTAATGGGAAGATGGAATTGGCTACTTATGCATTTGGAGCTTCTCTGGTAACGTTGATGATCTCATTAAGTATTTCAGTAGCGGAGATTTATAAATCAACGAAAGCATTGAATATCCAATTAAGTGATATGGAGGAAAGTCTGCCTTCTGAATTTGGAATAGAATTGCCAGATAAAATAAACTTCAAAAAGAAACACAAATGACAGAAAGTTATATGCAGTTTCTGCCATTTTAAATGGATTGAGTTGTATCTATATGAAAGCTTACTCGTTTGCTATGATTGGTTGAGATTCTGCAAAGTAGTGTCCCTGTAACTCTATGACCAGTTTTTGGACAGCTTCTTTCAGGCCGAAGGGCGATTCGATAGTGACAGCATTAGTATACATAAGTAGCCAGTGTGCCATACCCATAGTAGAGCCTACTAAAAAACGCATACGTACCTGATTCCCCAGATCTTCTTCTGATACAAATCCATACCCATATCTTTGTGGAGCTGCATAACGCAGTATCTCTTTATCAAAGATGACAACTGCTTCTTCCAGATGTTCAGTTCTTGCAAGATTATCCAGGTAATTTTGGAGAGTATCTGAAGAACGGCTTTTAAAAGTTTTGGAGAACTTCAGACTTTTAATTCGATCTACACGAAAGTCCCGATAATCATTACGAAGCAGACAATAAGCAATCATATGCCAGTCTGAGTTATAATAGAGCAATCCTACAGGCTCTACTGTACGTTCAGTCAATTTAGTGTTGTATGAGGAGAAATATTCGATGGTTAATGTTTGATGCTGAGCTAATGCTTGTTGAATATCAGAAAGGAAATGACTATCAAATGTTTGAGGGGCAGTGCGTGTACTGGAAACTACTTTTATGCGCTGATCCAGATCCTCCAGACTGTCTTTGGAATTTGTTTTTAATACAGACTTGATCTTATATAACGCGGATTGGAATGCTGTATCAACAGATTGATCCGCCATATTCTCTATTAATTTGGCACCTAATAATAGTGCATGGGCTTCTGTATTTGAAAACATTACAGGCGGCAGATGATATCCTTCCATTAGGTAATAACCTATACCTGCTTCTGCTCCAATGGGAACCCCTCCTTCTTCCAAGGCCCGGATATCGCGATATACAGTGCGCAAACTAATCTCGAATCGGTCTGCAATCTCCTGTGCTTTCACAATTCGTTTGCTTTGTAACTGAGTCAGGATAGCTTGTAAGCGGTCTATACGGTTCATAGTTATTTCTGATAAAAGGTTACAAATACAAAAATAACAGGATTTTAGCAGCATACACTTTTTATAGGCTCTGACTTTATTACCACTCATCCATATTTTTCTCCTTTTAACCTATGAAGGATGAATATCTTATAAAGTACCTTGTTTTACATAGTACCTTCTTTTACCTTTGTAGTGTTCAATAAATAAAACAACGAGTGAATAACACTATGGCAGTTTGATTCATCAATGCTTTTATCATTCAATTAGTGAGAAAATATGAACGTCGAAAATACACAAGTGCAGATGCGTAAAGGGATTCTGGAGTTCTGCATACTTCATATCATATCCCGTGGGGAGGTTTACGCATCCGATATGTTGGAGGAGTTGACTGCTGCCAAGATTATGGTGGTAGAAGGGACACTCTATCCTTTACTAACACGCTTAAAAAATGCAGGACTAGTAGAATACAAATGGGTTGAATCCGTTTCTGGTCCTCCTCGCAAATATTATACACTCACTGACACTGGTAAACAGTTTCTGATAGAGTTACAGAAAACATGGGAGGAGTTGGTATCTTCTACACAACAGATAATACAGCACAAAAATGGGAATGCTTCAGAGGGAAATTCATTTACAGAAGAAGAATATGCTCCTTAGAGAAAATAGTCAGGTTACCAGCTGTTACGATATTCATAAATAATTGATAATCAAACTTAGTATAGATCAGAATCTATTGCAGTCGGCTTCCAAACTTTATACATATGAAAAAGACAATCAGTATTAATATAAGTGGTATGATCTTCTACATTGAAGAAGATGGGTATGAGAAACTGAAGAGTTATTTGTCCGGAGTACAACGCTATTTTTCCAACTATGAGGACGGAGTAGAGATTATATCAGATATTGAAAACAGAATCGCTGAAATATTTTCCGGTAAGCTAAATGCCGGCAAACAGGTAATTACATCTGAAGATGTAGATAATTTGATCGCCACAATGGGTAATATCCCTGATTTTGAGGCGATCGCTGACGAAGAACTTGCTACTACAACTACGAAAACTAAACAGAACAACAACGCTTACAATGAGGCTGCTAGCTTGAACAATGCCAAACCCAAACGATTATTTCGTGATCTCGACAGAAAGGTGCTGGGAGGTGTTTGTTCAGGCATAGCTGCTTATTTTGAAATTGACCCTGTCTGGATACGTCTTTTATTTGTTGGAACATTACTGGATTTATTCTTCTTACCAGGTTCTTTCTCTGGTACTGCATTCGTTGCCTATGTTGTACTTTGGATTGTAGTTCCTGGTTCGAGAAGTCTGGAAGAGAGCCAGCCTTTTAAGAAATTATATCGTAATCCTGATAATCGTACTCTAGGTGGAGTATGTAGTGGGCTTGCTGCTTATTTTAATACTGATGTGACCATTATCCGGTTGTTATTTGTGTTGGCAGTATTATTATTTGGAACAGGGATCCTTCTATACATTGTATTATGGATTAGTATGCCAGAGGCAAAATCTCTTACAGAAAAGATGGAGATGCAAGGGGAGCCTGTGACATTAACCAACATAGAGGCCAATGTAAAAAAAAACATTCAAGGTGATGTAAATGCTCCTGAGAATACAGCCACTAAAATCATCCTGTTTCCGTTTCGTGCCATAGCTGCAGTGTTTGAAGCATTAGGAAAAGTGTTAGGCCCTTTGGCTGTTTTTCTGGTAGAAGCTGCACGAATATTTGCAGGGTTAATGGTGGTGATCATAGCTGTATCCTTGTTGTTTGCTGCTCTTATATTTCTAGGTATAGGAATTGGATGGGATGCTCCTGATTCAATTGTTGTGGGTAGTTTGCCGGTAGCTATGTTTCATAACACATTCCCGTTCTTTGGCTGGCTGGCTGCATTTGCTGGCATGGGAATTCCTGCCATATTTTTGGGAGTCATTGGCCTGAGTTTATTGTCAAAACGTGTTGTATTGAATCAACCTGTTGGTTGGACACTATTTAGCCTCTGGATATTGGCACTTTTGGGAGTTGCGTTTACAGTTCCTAGAGTAATAAATGAATTCAGACGAGAGGCTACCTTTGAAAAAACTACAGAATACACGGTTGGTGACAAAGGTTTATTTATTGATCTGAATGATGTTGGTGATGACTGGAATCAACGTGCCAGACTGGAGATTGAAGGGTTTAGTGGGAACGAACCTAAACTGGAACAGAAATTTGAAGCAAGAGGATCTTCAAGAGAAGATGCTCAGGAAAATGCTCAGATGATAGACTATAATGTAGTTCAAAGAGATACTACACTGATCTTTGATTCTCATTTTGAATATAAGAAAGGGGCAAAATTCCGTCACCAGGAATTACATATGAAGTTATATATTCCTTATGGAAAGAAATTCCGGATGGACCCTGAACTGGAGAATATTCTTGAGAATACATTATATCGGAATGGATATAATACCTCACAAATGAACGGAAATATTTTCCAGTTTACGGAGAGAGAAGGATTGGTTTGTATTACATGTAACCAGGGAAAAGAGTTTGATAATGAGGAATTTTATAGCAATAGTACCAGACGTGATTACAGAGATTTTAAACACTTACGTATTAGAGGACCTTTTCAGGTGATTGTTGAGCAGGACGATAGATATCGAGTAGCTATAGAAGGTAATGATGACGACATTGATGATGTTGAATTTGATAAGAATGGAGATGAGCTGGAAATTACCTGGAGAAAGCCTTTGTTTAAATGGGAAGAGTGGAACCGGGAGGAAGGGCCACGTTTAACAATACATATTACTATGCCTGATGCAGAAGGATTCGATTTCTCAGGTGCAACTTCATTTGAGGTACATAATTTTGATGATTTACATGATTTGGATATTGATATCTCAGCAGGAGCAAGAGGTGAAATTGATGTAGATGCTGATGAATTAAAGGTAGATGTAAGTTCTGCCGGACAATTAACTTTACGTGGAAATACAAAAGATCTGAATGTTGACGCGACCAGCGCCGCTCAGCTATCAGCATTTGACCTGGAAGCCGAGAATGCTGATGTGAATGCAAACAGCGGCGCTTCTGTTGAACTTAATGTAAATCAACAGTTGGAGGCGAATGCCAATAGTGGTGGTCATATCCGCTACCGTGGCGATGCTCGCGTAAATGGTAAAGCAAATAGTGGAGGCTCTATTGAGAAAGAATAGATTTGATTCTATTTGTTAAAAAAAGCAAGCCAAGCAACTGCTTGGCTTGCTTTTTTTGTAACTTGTTTATTATGAGAGGGAAACGATATGATATATATGATTCAGAAGAATTTAAAGCTTTGCGAAAACAGTTAGTAAATAGCTTGGCAGAGAAAGGAATTACATCTTCAGAGGTGTTGGAGGCAATAGAGAGAGTGCCACGGCATTTTTTTGTACCTATAAACACAGAGCCTGAAGAAGCCTATGCTGATCATGCACTGCAAATAGGCGAGGGGCAAACCATTTCTCAACCCTATACTGTAGCCTATCAGACACAGTTACTGGATATTAAGGAAGGGAATAAAATTTTAGAGATAGGTACAGGGTCTGGGTATCAGGCTGCAGTATTGTACCAATGGCCAATAGAACTATATACAATAGAACTTAATCAAACTCTTTATCAAAGGACCAGAAAGTTATTTGAACAATTACATTATTCTATTCACACATTTTTAGGTGATGGATCGTTGGGGTTGCCAACTTATGCGCCATTTGATCGTATACTGGTTACAGCGGGTGCGCCTTCTGTTCCTGAGGATTTATTGCATCAATTGAGTCCTGGTGGCAAACTAGTGATACCTGTAGGACAGCCTAAAACCCAGAAGATGTACCGCATAACATGTAATGTTTTTCAACAGTTTGATACAGAAATATTTGACTTATTTAGTTTTGTGCCTCTTTTGGGTAAATACGGTTGGAAATAATTTTTGATTTTTTTGATATTCCGTTATTTTTGTTCGCAATTACGCTGTGCTAACCATTTTTTTATGAGAAAAGATATTTTACACTTTACATGTGGATTCGTTTTATTGGCATTTTTTCTGGCTACAAGTGTAGCCGAAGCCCAGAGATCCCGCCAACGGGGGCCTTTGCGAAATTCTCGCTTGTATAGTGGGCTTAGCAACTATGGAGTAATGAAGCTTTCTGTTGGAGTAGGAAGCGCAACTTATTTTGGTGATTTGTGTGAAACTGGAGATTGTATAAGTGTGAGACCTTACTTTAATCTGGGATTTGATTATCGTTTTGGTGGGCGGGTTCGTGCACGTATGGAAGGGGCCTATTTTCGCTTGGCATCAACTGATGCAGGTGGGAAAAATGCTGTACGAAATTTGTCTTTCCGTTCAGGAAATATAGAAGTAGCAGCTACCGGTATATTTGAATTTTATTCTTATAATAAATTCTTTAATCAACGCCCTCTTTTTAGCCCTTATTTGTTTGCGGGTATTGGTGTTAGTTACTTTACTCCTCGTACCAAGTATCAGGGAAGTTGGTATACCTTGCCTCGTTATGATACAGAAGGAGTCGATTATAGCCAGTTTACACCTGTTATTCCTTTTGGTTTCGGTGTGCAGATTGCATTGGCAAACGAGTGGGATTTAAGTATTGAAGTGGGATATAGAAAGATATTTACAGATTATTTAGATGATGTAAGTACCGTTTACCAGAACAATGCAACAATGGATCCGATTGCTGCTGCTTTGGCAGACCGGACAAAAGAATTAGGTGGACTAGCCCCTACATATGACTCAAACGATAAAATTCACTGGAATGAAGGACATAAGAGAGGTAATCCAGATAGAAAAGATTCCTATATCATTGTTGCCGCAAAGTTAGAATATACTATCAATCCTTTGGTTAAAACCCGTCGTAGCAATGTTAAGTTCAGAAGACCTAAATTTTCTGGCGGTACAGGTGGCTCTCGCCAGAAAAGAAGAAGATAATATAATAAACATATTATACAAGGCAGTCTGGATAAATACAGGCTGCCTTTTTTTTGGGTATAAATCATTTTACCTTCGTGTCCATATTAAATGGCCTTCTAAATGACAGAGAAAAAAATTGTTAAAGAGTCACTTACCACGATGACCGAGATGGTATTTCCCAATCATACCAACGGTTTGAATAATCTGATGGGAGGATGGCTTATGTACTGGATGGATATAGTGGCTGCGATTGCCGCTCAGCGACATGCCAGTGCTATTGTTGTAACTGCTTCTGTAGATAATATTTCTTTCTCAGAACCTATTAAGGTGGGAGATGTCGTAACGCTAAGAGCACAGGTTACCCGTGCCTTTAATACATCTATGGAAGTGTATATTGAGGCTTGGACGGAGAATATTCCTAATCGTCGGAAGCTGGCTACTAATAAAGCTTTTTTTACATTTGTTGCTTTGGATAAGGATGGCAAACCAACTACAGTGCCAGAGGCAGTTCCTGAAACAGAGGCAGAAAATTCGTTATATGAAGGCGCCTTACGCAGACGCCAGTTACGGTTGATTCTTGCTGGACGTATGACTCCTAATGATGCTAATGAACTGAAAGCAATTTTTGATATAAAAGAATAAAGAAAATGCCCCTTACACAAGGGGCATTTGTTATTGTGTGGCAATATAATGTAGCGTAGAAGTATTTTCAGGTTTTAATGTTTCGATTGCCATTTGATGAAGGGTGGCAGGTGTGATAGCTTCGATTCGTTCTGTCTCCCGATTGACCTCTTCAACATCTCCCATGTTGGCATAAAAGGCGAGATTCATGGCCCGATTAAGAAGTTCTACTTCTGAATATATCAGAGAGGATTCTGCCTGGTTCTTTACTTTGGTTACCTCTGCTTCTGGAATGCCATCTGCTACTATTTCCTCTATAATTTCCTGAATAGCCGCATCCGCTTTTTCCAAGGAAATACCACCATTGATCTGCCCCTGAATTACCATTAGGCCAGGATCTATAGAATTAAGAGTATAGGCGGAGATGTTGCTGAAAAGTTTCTGCTCCTTAACCAGATTATCATACAAGCGGGATGACTTTCCTCTCCCCAGGATATCGCTAAGAAGATCTGCATTGAAATAGGCCGATACATCTGTTTTTCCTGCAATATGAAACGCCTTATAAATGGCATTCAAAGGGACAGAAGCCTCTACTTTCAGTTTTCGTTCAGCAGTTTGTAGAGGCTCTTTAGGTAACTCCCGAACATAGGATTTTCCAGCGGGAATAGGTTTAAACCATTTTTTGCACAACTGCTTTACTTGTTCCAGTGTTATATCTCCAGCAACAACCAGAATGGCATTGTTTGGGAGATAATACTTGTAAAAGAAATCCTGAACATCTTGCAGGGTTGCTTGTTCTATATGAGAAATGTCTTTCCCGATGGTAGCCCATCGATAGGGATGTACCTGATAGGCTAGTGGCCGAAGTTTTAACCAAACATCTCCATATGGTTGGTTATAATATCGCTGTTTGAACTCCTCTATCACTACTTTTTGCTGAATTTCCAACACTTTTGGATCAAAAGAAAGACTCAGCATCCGATCACTTTCAAGCCAGAAAGCCGTTTCAATATTGGCTGCTGGCAATGTGATATAATAATTGGTGATGTCAGGAGAAGTGAAAGCGTTGTTTTCACCGCCTACTAACTGCAGAGGTTCATCATAGGATGGAATGTGTTTACTACCACCAAACATGAGATGTTCAAAAAGATGTGCAAACCCTGTTCGGTTTTCATCTTCGTCTCTTGATCCCACATTATAAAGTATATTTACCGCTGCCATGGGTGTACTATGATCTTCATGTACATACACCTGTAAGCCATTGTCTAATATAAAATTTTGATAATGAATCATGATAATTTCGTTGGTTTTAAGATTGTATTCAGGCAACCTATACTGCTAAACCCTTATATGTTGAAAAGGTTGTACAGTCCGAAAGAAATTGAAAATTATGAATATAAACAAATGAACCGTTAAAGTAGTAATTTCTTATAGCTCATACTTCAGAAAAGTATCAGAATTGAATTTCTAAAAAACATTTGCACATTTGCGATACGCTATTGTTTTACCTATATGAAATTTGACCGCAAGCATTACTCTGATGATATATTACGTGACCTCTATCATGCTTTGGTAAAACCTAGGCTAATAGAGGAAAAAATGCTGATTTTGCTCCGGCAGAATCGTGTTTCAAAATGGTTTTCGGGTATAGGCCAGGAAGCTATTGCTGTAGGGGCTACTGCTGCACTAGAATCAGATGAATATGTATTACCCTTGCATCGCAATCTGGGAGTATTTACAGTGCGTAATTGTCCGTTACCTAAATTGTTCGCACAATGGCAGGGAAAGAAGGATGGATACACCAAGGGAAGAGATAGGTCTTTTCACTTTGGGACGCATAATGAATACATTATTGGTATGATTTCTCACCTAGGTCCTCAGTTAGCTGTTGCTGATGGAATAGCTCTGGCAGATAAACTGGCTGGAAATCCAAAGGTTACTCTGGTATTTAGTGGCGATGGTGGTGCAAGTGAAGGTGATTTCCATGAGGCCTTAAATGTAGCAGCTGTATGGGATCTGCCTGTTATTTTTTTAGTGGAGAATAATGGATATGGCCTTTCTACACCCAACAACGAACAGTTCAGATGTCGTTCCTTTATCGATAAAGGAATTGGTTACGGAATGGATGCATTTCAGGTAGATGGCAATAATGTCCTTGAAGTATATGATATGGTACAGCAACTGTCGCGTAATCTGCGAAAAAGACCTCGTCCGATTTTGCTGGAAGCCTTGACCTTCCGAATGAGGGGACATGAAGAAGCATCTGGTACGAAGTATGTTCCTCAGGAGCTTTTTGAGGAATGGGGAAAAAAAGACCCGGTTTTGAATTATGAGAAATATTTACTGGAACAAAATATTTTGACAATTGATCAAATCGAGAAAGTACGCCAAGACATTCGACAGGAGATAGAACAGGCATTATCTGTGGTTTTTGATCTTCCTGAAGTTGTGGTAGATACAGAAGAAGAACTGGCAGATATGTATTATTCTCCCGTCACTTCAGGGAGCCCTTCTAATGAGAATCCTTCAACAGGTGAGCGGTCAATCCGATTTATTGATGCCATTTCCGAATCATTGCGGCAAAGTATGGAACAGTTTCCGGAACTGGTACTTATGGGGCAGGATATTGCAGATTATGGTGGCGTATTTAAAATTACAGATGGATTTGTAAGTAAGTTTGGTAAAGAACGAGTTCGTAATACACCCTTGTGTGAATCTGCAATTTTAGGTGCTTCATTGGGTTTATCTATCAAAGGATATAAGGCTATGGTGGAAATGCAGTTTGCCGATTTTGTAACCAGTGGATTTAATCAGATTGTCAATAATCTTGCGAAGAGCCATTATCGCTGGGGACAAAATGCAGATGTGGTTGTACGAATGCCTACCGGGGCTAATACTGCGGCAGGTCCCTTTCATTCTCAGTCTAATGAAGCGTGGTTCTTTCACACTCCTGGATTAAAGGTTGTCTATCCATCCAATCCCTATGATGCCAAAGGATTATTAAATGCTGCCTTAGCTGATCCTAATCCTTATTTATACTTTGAGCATAAATATCTTTACCGATCTATTTCTGGTCCAGTCCCTGAAGAATACTATACAGTACCTATTGGAAAAGCTGCCTTAGTAAGTGAAGGGGAGGATCTGACCATTGTAACCTATGGATTGTGTGTGCACTGGGCAAAAGAAATTATTGCTGAGCTAGGAAAAGCTGTTTCTGTTGATATCATTGATCTGCGTACTTTATTGCCCTGGGACAAAGAAGCCGTAGCAAAGAGTGTCCAAAAGACAGGCCGCGTCTTGGTGGTACATGAAGACACACTTTCAGGAGGAATCGGAGCGGAGATTGCTGCCTGGATAGGTGAAAATTGTTTTATGTATCTGGATGCACCTGTTATGCGTGAAGGCAGTCTGGATACAGCAGTACCGTTTTCTCCTGTATTGGAGAAAAACTTTCTACCCCGAAAACGTATGGAGGAAAAGATTAAGAAATTATTAGCTTATTAATTTTTATAATACTCAACAAGAATCCCATAGACAATTCATCATATTCAAACTGTCTATGGGATTCTCTTTTATTTATTTCCCGGTATTTTTGGTTGGTACTATACTATCAAGGAAAGACAGTTGGCACAACTCATTTTTTCTTATTTCTGATAGCAGACTTATTTCCAGAGCTGCCCAACCACAATAGTCCGTCTATAATCAACTTGTTTTGTGTCTCATTGGCAAAGGTAAAGGATAACTCCTTATTGGTGCCATGCTCATAATCTATATCATTGTGACCCATATTAAGATAGAGCATCCTATACTTTTTATTTGTCCACACTACAGGATAGTATCCACTATGCCATATCTCATGAGGCTTAGGCCCTGTACCTAGAGGAAAGCTTGTTGAATCAATAGATAATAGTATATCAATATCAGGATTTTTTCGTAAGTCATTGCTCCAGCGATACCATTCATTGGGAGAAGATTTGAAAGTAACAGGCAAATTTTTGACAGCAGGGTGTTTCGGTTTTTCTAGGCGTAATACAGCTGAAGTAGGCCGCCATGTATTACTACTATATGATCCTGAACCAAGAAATGTGTTATGATACCAGTCCCAGTTTTGGGGATAGGTAGAAGGGGTTAGAGCAAAACCTGCAAAGTGAAAACCCATCCAGGCACCTCCATTTTCCATGTATTTCTGGAATGCATCCCGCTGGGCAGGTAGTTCAGGTCGTGTGTCCAGAAACAATACTACCTGATAGCCAGATAAAAAATGTTCATTTAGATTGTCCCAGTTGGAAGTAGTATCGTAGGTAAAATTGTATTTGTCTGCCATTTGAGGAAACCACTTATTGGCTTCATGAACAAAACTGATGTGTGCCTGATCATTCTTCGCTGTATAAAAGGCAATTACTTTGAATTTGGAAGTTCCTGTTTGAGCCTGAATTAGACCAAGGCCTGTAAGAAGGTAAATACATAAATGTAAAACTGATTGCAAAAAACGTGTGAGTGGTTTCATACGAGTCTGTAAGTAAGTAGTTTACTAATGTGGGTTATAACTGAGAATACAATTTTAAAATCCAAAGGAAAGACCTTCAGTGAGGGCTTCCTGATAATTCTTTTCATTAAATCTATAGTAATAAGGTGATTTATGTGGCCCTACACTTTTTCGTTCTTCTAACTTTTCTAAAATACCCAATCCCATTATTTTCTTTTGGAAATTGCGGCGATCCAGGGGTTTGTCTAATATTGTTTCGTAAAGTTTCTGTAATTCAGGCATAGTAAACTTATCCGGAAGCAGATTATACCCAATAGGTTGGTAATGTAATTGGGCTTGAAGTGTCTGTAATGCCAGGTCTACCATGTGGTCATGGTCAAAAATTAGTGCAGGTAGCTGATGAATATCCCACCAGTCACATTCTTCTGTAAAAAGGTCAGGTGTTGGAGTTGCTTTTGAAAACTCTACCAAGGCATAGTATCCAATGGATACAATTCTTTCCATTAACCAGTTGTTCGGTGGTATAGGTAATTGCACTGCATTGAGAAAATACTGACTACTTTGCGTTTTCAGACGATCCGGATCTCCAAATGTCTGGTACTGCTTCAAAAATATTTTATCCAGACCAGTTCGTTCTTTCAAAATACGTTGTGCTGCTATGTCAATGTGTTCATTCCTCTGTATATGTCCACCTGGTAACGCCCATCCATCCAGATATTTTGACCGCAAAAGCAGAATCTTTAATTGATTGTCATGAAATCCAAACACTGCACAGTCTATTGATAGATGTGGAACGTAATTAAGATGGCCATTAAAAATGAAGTCGTGTAGTTCTGTTGTTACATTCATACTGAACAAATCTAATATTTTTTATTGCGTAACTAATACATTCTATATTTTTTAGTATTATTGTGTATTAAGTACGCAATAAAAATTTTCTGAGTCAACTTCTTGCCTTATAACGATTACAATCTCCAGTTCTAACACCTGTTTATCTTTCATATTTAATTCTTTTTTATGACCAATTATACTCTCTCTCTATGGTCAATTACGCGGATGGCCTTCCCAGGTATTATTGTTCTGGGTTTATGGAACTATCATTCCAAGCCAGAAACCAGTCACAATGTAGTACAGCCTACTCCTCCTGAAGAGAATCGTTTTACCAAGATTGTTCTGGCAGAAAAGCTGGATGAACCTATGGAAATGGCTCCTTTACGTGATGGAAGAGTTTTGTTTATAGAGCGAAAAGGGAATGTAAAGCTATATAGTCCAGATACAAAGCAGGTAAAAGTGATTACAACAATACCTGTAAGTACAAAATACACAGATAAGGAAGGAAAGCAAACAGAAGCTGAGGATGGATTGCTAGGATTAACCCTCGATCCAGGCTTTGAACAGAATCATTGGTTGTATCTTTATTATTCACCTGCCGGAGAAACATCAGAGAATATATTAGCCAGATATGAACTGAGAGGGGATGAACTGGTTCTGGATTCAAAGAAGGTTATTCTCCATGTTGCCACACAAAGGGAACAATGTTGCCATACAGGAGGATCTATGGCATTTGATGGAAACGGGAACTTGTTTCTTTCTACTGGAGATAATACTAGTCCACGGGCAACAGGATTTAGCCCTTTGGATGAACGACCAGGGCGTAGTCCCTGGGATGCGCAGAAATCGTCTGGCAATACCAATGACTTACGTGGAAAAGTACTTCGTATTCATCCGGAACCAGATGGTAGTTATACTGTTCCGGAAGGTAATTTGTTTCCCAAAGGTACTGCCAAGACCCGTTCTGAAATTTATACGATGGGTCATCGTAATCCCTATCGTATTTCAGTAGATAAAAAGACTGGCTATTTGTATTGGGGGGATGTAGGAGCTGATTCCGGGGTAGATTCTACCGGGCGGGGAGCCAGAGGTCACGATGAATTTAATCAAGCAAAACAACCAGGTAATTTTGGCTGGCCTTATTTTCAGGGAAATAATAAGCCTTTTTGGGATTATGATTTTGCTACCGGAAAATCTGGCTCTCCTTTTGATCCTACCAAACCTGTTAATAATTCTCCTAACAACACCGGACTTACTGAGTTACCTCCTGCCCAGAATGCTATGATTTGGTATCCTGCCAATGAGTCAATTCTTTTTCCTCAATTGGGTAAAGGAGGACGTAGTGCTATGGCAGGCCCTGTCTATTATAAAGATGATTTTCGTACTGCCAAACGAGCCTTTCCTGATTATTATAATGGCAAACTATTTATCTACGAATGGATGCGGGGATGGATTTTAGCTGTGACATTGGATGAAGATGGAAATTATCTGCGTACAGAACCTTTTATGCCATCACACAAATTTTCGAATCCGATTGAACTGGAGTTTGGACCAGAAGGTGACTTGTATATGCTGGAATATGGAACTGGGTGGTTTCAAGGCAATGACGATGCTCGGTTAGTACGGATTGAGTACAATGGTGGTAATCGGAAACCTATCGTGGAAGCTACCGTCGATAAGAAAATAGGAGCCACTCCTCTGGCTGTTAAGTTTTCTTCAGAAGGAACACAGGATTATGATCGCGATGCTCTAACATATGACTGGACTATTACAGACAAAAAGGGAATAGCTATACAGACATTTAAAGAGTCTAACCCTACATATACTTTCACAAAGCCAGGTGTGTATAACGTGGTACTTACTGTATCAGATGGTAAAGGTGAACCCTCTATCCGTTCAATGGAGATTGTTGCTGGAAATGAAGCACCTAAACTCACTTTTTCTATGAATAAGGGAAATCGGTCATTTTATTTCCCCAATAAGCCATTCGAATACGCCGTTGCTGTAACAGATAAAGAAGATGGCAGCCTGGCTAATGGAAAGATTTTACCTGCTCAGGTAGCTGTGACCATAGATTATCTGAAAGATGGAGTAGATCCTGTAGAAATCGAGGCTGGCCATCGTACTGCTGAAGCTTCTGCTTCGTTAGCTACTGGTAAAAAACTGATGGATGCCAATGATTGTAGATCTTGCCATTTTGTAGATAAAAAATCTGTAGGGCCTGCTTATCAGTTAGTTGCACAAAAGTACAAAGGCGACCCTCAGGCGGCAGACCGCTTAACTACCAAAGTAGTACAGGGTGGTGGTGGTGTTTGGGGAGATGCAGTTATGCCTGCACATCCGCAATTATCTGTTTCAGATGCCAGGGAGATTGTGCAGTATGTGCTTAGTCTGGGAGACACCAAAGCCGCCGCAGTGTCTTTACCTGTAAAAGGAAGTTATACTCCTAAAGTTACTACTGGTAATGATCAGGGAGCTTTTATCATTCGGGCCGCTTATAAAGATAAAGGTGCCAATGGCGTACCATCTGCCAGTGCAGAAGATGTACTGGTATTGCGTAATCCATCTGTTCCTGCTGGCAATGCAGATAAATCAGGAGGGGTTCAGAAATTTAAGCTTCCTGAGCCACCTGTTGAAATGGTAATTGCTATGGCACCTGATAACTACATTGGATTTAGCAAGACTGATCTGACTAGTATAGATCAGGTTACTTTTGTTGTAAGTGCTCCTGTCCAACAATTAAATGCTGCCGGAGGGGTTATTGAAGTGCATCTGGATTCCCCAACAGGACCGATGATTGGACAAAGTTCCGCTATAGTACCTAAAGATGCACCAATTACAGGGACTTCATTTACGCCTGATATGGTCAAAGCCAAACTTACCCCTACTCAGGGTATTCATGATGTATATTATGTATTTAAGAATGATAAGTCTGGCGGAAAACCACTATTTATTGTTTTGACGTTGCAATATAGTGCGGGAGAGAATGTTGCGTCTGGAAAATAGAAGTGGTATAAACTAACAGGTTCTGATTTATACAAAGACATTTATCCTTTCACTTTATAACCCTATGCTTATGAATACACATACATCACGTCGCAGATTTATTGAGAAATTAGGTCTTTCGGCAGCTGGTTTGGGACTAGCTGCGGCTATACCAGAAGAATTATTTGCAACCCCTAAAAAGATGTTTTTTGACATCTCATTAGCTCAATTTTCTCTAGCTGGTTCTTTGTTTGCTGGCAAGTTATCAAATCTGGATTTTCCAGCTATGGCAAAAAACGATTTTGGAATCAGTAATGTAGAGTATGTCTCTATGTTCTGGAAAGACAAAGCTACAGATCAAGCTTATCTAAAAGAACTTAAAATGCGTACAGATGATCTGGGAGTTCGTAATGTATTGATTATGGTCGACTCAGAAGGAGACTTAGGTGATACGGATGATGCCAAACGAAAACAGGCTGTGGAGAATCACTACAAGTGGATTGATGCCGCTAAGTTTCTGGGCTGTCACTCAATTCGGGTGAATATTAACGGCAAAGGAACTGATGATGAGATTGCGAAGGCAGGAGTAGATGGGTATGGACGATTGGTGGAATATGGAGCTAAAAACAAAATGGGAGTAATTATTGAGAATCATTTTGGTCCATCTACTAACCCTGACTGGTTGGTGAAGTTGGTTAAGCAAATAAAGAGTCCCTATGCCGGAGTATTACCTGACTTTGGAAACTTCACCCGCCGTACAGAGCCCGAAGCACAGACAATGGAGGCATTTATGAAAACGCAGGTAATCAAGGAATATGATAAATACGATGGCGTAACGAAAATGATGCCTTATGCCAAAGGTGTTAGTGCTAAAACGCATGTGTTTGATGATAAAGGCAAAGACACAGAGACAGATTTTAATCGCATGTTGAAAATTATTAAAGATGCTGGATTCAAAGGATTTATTGGCATTGAGTATGAAGGTGGTTTTATGAAGATGATGGGCGCTCCTGGAAATTACCTTACAGAATACGAAGGTATAATGGCAACAAAACGTTTGCTGGAAAAAGTAGGCGGGCAACTTTCTTAAATCACTACCTGAACTGCCATGGAACTACAAGAAGTGTACTTGTGACTCCATGGCTTTTATTTTAAATACTGACATATGGCCACCAAAAGTTTACTCTTTCGTAAAATAAGTAAAGTAATTGGATTCATTGTATTGGGTATAATTCTGCTAATTGGAGCTTTTGTAATTATGGGATTATATGTGACCCGCAAGTTACCTTGGCAGACCCCTATCTTTGATACTGTACGTCCTGCAGATCTGGGGACTATAGGTAGCAAAGGGGTACTCATTTTTTCTAAGACCAATGGTTTTCGGCATGAGTCTATTAAAAAAGGTATTGAAGCTTTTCAAAAAGCAGGTAAAGAAAGAGGGTGGGATGTAAGGGCAACAGAGAATGGTGCATTCTTTACAGATGATTACCTAAAGCAATTCAAAGTAGTGGTATTCCTTTCCACGACCGGAGATATATTGACTCCTGAGCAAAAGAAAAGTTTTGCCTCATTTATTGAAAATGGGGGCGGATATGTAGGGATTCATTCGGCTTGTGATACAGAATATGACTGGACGTGGTATGATCACTTGATAGGGACACATTTTCGGGATCATACACTATTTCCAGAACAATTGCCGGAAGCTGTGCTTGTTACAGAAATAAAAGATCATCCTGCTACAAAGCATCTGCCAATTCATTGGAAAAAATCGGATGAATGGTACAATTTCAAACAGAATGTACGAGGCAAAGGAAACATACAGGTTTTATTATCTGTAGACGAGAGTTCCTATTCGGCTTCCTGGCCAAAAGCAATGGGTGGCGATCATCCTATATCATGGACTAACCAGATAAATAGGGGGCGTATGTTCTATTCCGCACTAGGGCATACAGAGGAAACATTTACAGATCGTTATTCATTTCTACATTTGGTAATGGGCATTGAATGGGCTGGTCAGTTTGTTAAATAACCTATTGGTTTACTTAAACCATACTATAAGCTACAATGCTTGTACATTTATACCATGAAAGTAAGAGCTTTGTAGTTATTCGATTCTATCTATTTTAGTGAAAAAATGTTAAATATTGGGTGGGTAATCCGGTCTTTGGAGATACTGATGTATATTTAACGCATGATTATGGATTGTAGATATTTGAGGATTGCTTGTATAGCTATTATAAGCCTTCTCTCCAGGGCTGGATACTGTTTGCCCGTTCAGGACTCTTCCACTGCTGTAGTCACTAAGATTGAACAGATTGTACGGTTATCCCCCACTGTACGGAGTATGCTCAGTGAAGAAAGTTTTCCTGACTATATTAGTCTGGACCCCAAACTACAGGCTGGTATTGTATCAAGTGTAAAGTCTGCTGTTAGTCGTAAGTTTGGCGTAAAAGAGGTGGTGATAAATCAGTCTGCCGGAAATTGGCTTGATTTCAGAAATATAGCGGCTCCTGTACAAGTAGATGTCAATCGGGGAAATGGGACAGTCTATATTGCTATTCAGCAGGTAATACAGCTGACTACCACTTCTGCTGATACACTGGGAATGACTATTAAAAACTTTATGAGTACGTGTTCTATTCTGGCACAGGATAAGGATGGAAAGACACTGTTTACGTCTAAGTTGATTCAGCCTTTTAGTACTGCCAATCGGGCCGGGCAGGTGTATGGTTTAGTGGAAATTAGTGCAGAAGACTGGGGGAAGTTGCTTACTAATGCTATCAATACAGGCTTTGAGAATACTAACAAGCGATTGCCTCATCAAACGTTTTATCGACCTGCCACAGAAGTTTCAGCCTATGGTTTGACAGGTGCATCTCCCCGTTTTTATATTTTACAGGAAACAGAAAAAACAGCAAGCAGTTTCAAAGGATCTAACCGTGAAAAGATTATTTCCTTCCGGCAGTCTGGACGTGTGCCCAGAGTATGGCAATTCAGTCAAAGTTATTCATTAAGTGAAAATTATTTAAGAGGAGAATATCGTACTCGTATTTTACTTAATGATAAAGCATTTGGAACTGAGTATGAGATTACGGTTACAAGTAATGTAACAAAAGACTCCACAAATATATATTCTCGTAATGTGTCTCCTATACAAATCCGGTGTACTGCTCAACGCTTACTGGTAGGAGATTACACATTGAGTGAAAAACGTTTTGAAGGTCAGGTTGGCTATGATGTTTTTGCGATCAGGGCAGTGCCTCCTCGAAATACATTTGAGGTGACTATAAACGATAAAGTGAAGGCCTTGATCCAACGTGGTGGGATTCGAAACCAGAATGGACAAAAACGCCTGGATACGTATACTTTTATTAGCAGAGAAATGGATGATAATATGACAGATAAGATATTTTTATCTTATCTGATTTTTCAGATAGCAAATGAATTGGGAAGGGATTTTCTAGGGTATTAAGTACTATGTTACTAAGAAAGAGAGCCTTTTAGTAAGGCTCTCTTTTTCTTTCTTTAACGGGATATATTCTCTATGGATTTCAAGCGCGCTTCCAGTTCTCGTTCCTTACGGAACATTTCTTCCTGGGTTGCAGCCAGTTCTTCCATATTTTGGCGCAACTCTTCTTCCTGCGATTTTAGCATCTCGGCTTGTTCCTGTGATTCCTGCAAAAGCTTTTCTGTTCTCATGGCAGTTTTTGCATTGGTAATGGCAGATGCCATAAACTCTCCTGCTTTTTCCAGAAAACGAACCTGATACTCTTCAAATTGATTAAAGCCCGCAAGTTCTATCAATGCCTCAACCTGATCATTGTATCTCATTGGAACAATAACTAAGCAACCTGGGGTGGCATCACCTAATCCTGAAGTAATTTCAATATAACCTTGAGGAATGTCTGTAAGCAGGATAGATTCTCCTTCGAGATAGGTTTGCCCCAGCAGTCCGGTGCCTGCAGGTATTTGTTTCTGAATAAACTTCTTTCTGTCAAAAGCATAACAGGCTGTTAGTTCCAGATAGACATCATTTCCATTACCTTGTACTACAAATAAGCTTCCTTGTTGTGCATTGATATATTTTGTAAGGAAAGAAATAACCTCATAAGAAAGCTTCTCAATATGGTGCTGATGATTGCGGACTATTTCAGAAAAACGAGCCAAGCCTTCATTGGTCCAGTTTCGTTTTTCTTCCTCTGCTTTTAGTTTTTTCATTTGCTCTCGCATTTGTAACAACTCTCCTGCAAGATTAGACTGATTGAGATGGATATTCTGCTGAGTGAGACCTTGCCAGTCTACATTGTAATTTCCCTGACTTATTTGCTTAACAAAGGAAGATGCTTTCTTGATATTATTGATAGAATGTTCGATGCTCTTATGAGCTTCATTTGTGTTTAGAACAGTGCCTGGATCAAAAAGATACTTTCGGTTATTAGTATCCAGATCCGTCAGAAGCTGAAACCGTTGTGTCCCTTCCTTACGAAGTCGTTGAATAACGAATAAGATAGATGGAATACCAATTAACGTTAATAAAATTTGGATGTATAAATTAGTGCTGTTGGCAGTTGCATATTCTTGTTCTGCTTCGCGCAGACGCTTTTCTTCAAATGCATTAATTGTAATCAGCAGCTTTTCGTATACTTTCCAGAGTGAGAAACCTTTGTCCTTACTGAACTCTGTCAGAAAGTCCTGCATGTTATCTTGCTTTATCAACTTTATCATGGATTCATGAAATGTTGCATAGTCACGCATGGCTTGTTTCATTGCCTTCAATTGTTCCCAACCTTTAGGATCATTGTACTGCTGTACTCGTAATAAACTATCCAGGCGTGTAAATGCCCGTTCCATGTCACCACGAACTTCTGATGGTTTGATGTATAGAAATCTATCCTCATGAATAAGAGCATATCCTCGTAAACTCACATCAATGTGCCGTACAGGAAGTTCATAACAGTTCTTTAGCTCTCTGGCAACAGCTTCAGCCTGTAGCTTCATATTTGTGGTATTTTGTACCACAGATCTATTATAAATACTAAGGAAACTACCTAAAAATAGTGTAGCAAGCGTAATTAGCAATGAAATGTATATGACATACCGTCTCTGAAATAACTTGCGTACCAGCATAATGGAGAATAATAATGAATGGATAGACTCCTTAATGAAAAATAGAAGGGCTTGTTTTTCAGGCAAATGTAGTTTAATCAGATCAATACTAACACTGATGTTTTGTTGGTTTACTAAGAGGCGTAATATGAAACGATATTTTGTTTGGGTGATATCTTAATGAGAAGAATAATTTGGTTGTTAGGTAAATAGAATCAATGCTGAAATTATTTTTTGAGGATATTTACCCTGTACTTACCCATTTTTCAGAATTACTTTTAGAGTAAGGGCAAGGGTAGGTAATGATAGAACTATGTAACTTTTAGTAAAGATTTAAAGTCTTGATAGTCTAAGGGAATAAAATACGTGTTAAGTTCACATGTTTACCACAAAAATACTATTCTATTAACTTAGATATGAATATTCTAGTATGTGATAGAAGGTAAATATGTATTGTTTTAAGGACCTACTGGCTTATTTGATTTTGTATTATCTCTGATTTCCCGCAGCAGATCTCGAATTTCTGTCAGAATAGCTGTTTGGGATTCAGGTGGTAATGTGCCTGAACTCTTTGTAAGGCTTCTTTGAGTCAATACTTTGCTTCGAAATTCGTGAGCATTGATAACACCAATAAGTTTCATCTGGCTTCCATATTGGTGAGAAGATCCTGCCGTTTCTACTTTAATCATTGATAAGTGCCATGCTTTTAGAATGGGGCCTTCCAGAAACGTCAAATCCTGAATATTTTCGAGTGGAATAGTTTTCTCAATCTGAAAGATAATACCATTACGAAGACGGAGGTTCTTTGTTGTTAAGACACATACCATATTTTCGTAAAACTTGCGACTATACCATTGTCCCCAGCCTAAAACCCATACCAATGCTACAGGTATGCCAATCACAGTAGATACCAAGATAACCAGTATATACCAGAAGATGTACGTTTTTACCACAGGGTTAAAATCTGCCTTTAGAATTTCGGATTCATCGGGAGACAGATGAAATTCAGTAGACTGATCCATCAATGTAGATTAAATAAGAGAGAAAAGATATAAAAACTCCCCTGACATCACAGATATCAGGGGAGATGAGAGGTATAGTTTTAATTAAATAGCATCAGATAAACTAGTGAATGTAAAATCGCGAATCTTAAGAGGTGGAATCAGATAATTTATATCTGATTCTGTACTTACTACTCGCTCTGCTTTTCCAATAGCTTCCAGATTATTAAGCATAATGATTGGACTTTCATTGAAACGGAAGTTTTTAACAGGATATTTGATTTGTCCGTTTTCAATGTAGAAAGTACCATCACGGGTAAGACCTGTGAGTAACAATGTCTGAGGGTCCACTGGACGAATATACCAAAGCTTGGTAACTAAGATGCCTTTTTCTGTACCTTTGATCAGCTCTTCCAGAGAGGCTGTTCCTCCAACCATAATCATATTGTTGGGTTGAGGAATTGCTTTTACGCCTTTCTTTTGAGCCCAATACCGTGAATAGGATAAGTTCTTGACTACACCTTTTTCTATCCAGTTGATTTTTTCCTGAGGTAGGCCATCACCAGACCATGGAGAGGCCGGTAAGTCAGGATTGGTAGGGTCAGAGTAAAAAGTGACACGTTCATCTACAATCTTTTCTCCCAATTTTGTTTTACCACCTGCTTTACTGAGAGAAGAACGTCCTTCATCTGCACTACGGGCATCCATATCAAAGAAAAGATTTTCTAAAAGAACAGCCGCCGCTGTAGGCTCCAGTATGACAGTGTATTTACCTGGCTCAATAGCCTTTGCTCCAACAGAACTTACAGATTTCTGAATAGCAATAGTAGTAGCCACTGCTGTATCCAGCTTTTTAAAATCGCTGTAGCCACGTATAACATAGCCAGAACCTGTACCTTCTTCTGTGCGAACAGTTAAGGAGAAGTTTACATTTGTGCTTGGGTAATAAGCAAATAGGCCTTTGGAGTTCATCATGGCAGAATATCCGCTGCGATCTTCCATGAAACCTGCGGCAACCAGTTTCTTCTCCTGAGCCAGTTGTAGACTCTTCGCTACTGCTTCAGCCCGAACGTCTGGAGATACAGAAGCAGTACTGTCAAAGTAACCAGTTGCTTTAATGTATTGTTGAGGGCCTAGTAATCCTACATATTCAGGATTTTCCGGAGCTAGTTTTGCTAGTTCTTCTGAACGACGTACTACCTTTTCCAGTGAGGCATCATCGAATTCATCAATAGTGGCTGTTCCTACTTTCTTCCCAAAGGCAGACTGTACAACCAGGTTTTTATTGATCAAAGATCCACTGGTAGAAACGGAACTGCGGGCATAACGGATGTTACCTCGTTGTTCTCCCGATATATTTACTTCACATTCATCTGCTTTAGAATAGCTTAATACTTTCTGAAGTAATGCCTTAGCTTCAGCTTCTGTTAATATAACTGACATAATTATTCTTGTGTAGGTGTGGTTGACTTTATTTTCCTTTTCTCATGCATTAGATAGAGTTACGAGTATAGTTTCTTCTATCTATACCATTGTACTCTCCATACCATAGACACCATTGTTATAGCTTACGGGCAGTGTTGATGACATTGACACCATTAAAGCGGGCAGTAGAACTTCCATGTGATACTGCACTGGATTGAGAAGGTTGCCCTTTGCCATCAAAGAATGAACCTCCCAGACGGTAGTCTTTCTCGTCGCAAACCTTTACACACGAGTTCCAGAATTCCTGCGTATTGGATTGATAGGCTACATCTTTCAGCATACCTACAATCTGGCCATCTTTTATTTCATAGAAAAGCTGTCCGCCAAACTGGAAGTTATAACGTTGTTGGTCGATAGAGAATGAACCATCACCAATAATATAAATACCACGTTTTACATCTTTGATCATCTCTGCAACGGATAGTGGTGTTTTTCCGGCAGCAAGGGAAACATTTGCCATCCGTTGAAACTGTACCGAACTCCAGCTATCGGCATAACAGCAGCCTTGTGATTCAGCTTCGCCGATAATATGGGCCTGGTCGCGAATAGCCTGATAGTTAACAAGGATACCATCTTTAACCAGATCCCAACGTTTGGTTTTTACGCCTTCGTCATCATATCCTACAGCGCCTAATGATCCTGGTTGAACTTTGTCGGCAAACAGATTGACTTGTTTGCTACCATAGTTAAAGTTTTTTGATTTCCATTTATCGAGTGTGGCAAAGGAAGTACCTGCAAAGTTGGCTTCATATCCAAGGACACGATCCAGTTCCAGCGGGTGACCTACTGATTCGTGGATCGTAAGCCATAAGTGAGAAGGATCTAATACCAGATCATATTTACCTGCTTCAACAGACTTGGCTGTTAGCTTTGCTTTTGCCTGTTTTGCTCCTGCTATTACATCTTCCAGCATGTCATATCCTTTATTATAACGGGTCGTAATACCTGTCACCTTATCTTTAGGATTAACTTGCAAATATTCATATCCCATTCCCATAGGCGCACTTAGTGATTGACGGGTCTCAAACTTACCTGTCTTGGGATCAATAGCCGTTGCTGTAAATACAGGCCATATCCGATGTATATCCTGATCGATATAAGACCCATCTGTTGACGCAAAGTACTTCTGTTCGTTTACTAAGAATAATAGTGAGTTAATATAATTGGCTCCATTTTTTAAAGCTTCCGCATTAACATTCAACAGCAGGTCCACTTTTTCCTTAATAGGCACTTCAAACGCATTTTTCTGGATAGGTGCTTTCCAGCTTACCTCTCCAAATCCTTTTTGAGGAGCTAACTGAACAGGTTCCTTTAATAATTTGGAATTGGCCTTCGCAATGGCTACTGCTTGTTCTGCAGCTTTGGCAGTGTCAGCTTCACTTTTAGCATCTACCACAGCAGCAAATCCCCAGCAACCATTGGCAATGACACGTACACCTACTCCATAGGACTCTGTATTCACAATGTTCTGTACTTTGTCTTCACGGGTTATAACAAATTGGTTCAAATAGCGACCAATACGGATGTCAGCATAAGTTGCACCTTTGGATTTGGCCGCATTTAATGCTGCATCTGCTAAACGTTTTTTAACGGCGACGTCCATGGGAGATTCCAGCATGGCTTCTACTGCAATAGGACGACCGGAAACTGGAATGTTAGGTAGCATAAATGCTCCTGCTCCCATACCGGCTAGTTGGATGAAGTCTCTACGATTCAAGGTAATTTCCTCCTTGGGTTAAGTTAGGTTGGTTTTGAAAAAATGGCTCTTCTGCAAACTCTCTTCGGAGAAATACACAATAAGCCATATAAAATTATAGATTTTTAAATTACATAAGATTAGGAGTGGCAGCAATAAAGTAATAATCAAATTCTTTGAACGGCAGGATTCAGGGAAGTATGGTCTATGTATCAGGATAAGTGGGATGGTAGGGTTAGTCAAAATTGAAGATTTTTTATAATTTCTGTAGTCAGGCTAGTCTATTATTACCTTGTTTTCGGCATTGTTGTATACGATATATAAATAGGAAGTACTCTTCTTTGGTGAAAAAAGTATGGCAAATTCGCTTATTTGATATAATTTGGTGAAGGAGGCTTTTCACAAAAGAGTATAATGTTTTACATACTACCGCCCATCATTTTTTTCTTCCATTCATATAAACAAAAATTATATTTGGGATAATTGAAGAATATAGCTTGTTAGATTTGACTTATAGCAACAGGATATATAATATTTCCAATAAGAGGAGTTATCAACCTAAAAACCAATCAAAGTGAAAAGAAGAAACTTTATTCAAGCAGCCGGACTTGGATTAGGCGGACTTATGATGCCTATCCCTATGTTTGGAGAGTCTGTTGATCCCTCCGTATTTCTGAACTCAGGAATGGAGGTATCTCAGAAAAAACAATTGGCTGATGTGGCATTACAAGCTGCAAAAAGTAGTGGAGCCTCATACGCAGATGTTCGTATAGGTCGCTATTTGAACCAGTATCTGTTTACCAGAGAAGATAAGGTGCAGAATATTGTGAATACAGAATCGTTTGGCGCTGGAATTCGCGTATTGGTAAATGGCACCTGGGGATTTTCAGCAACTTCTGAGGTAACAACTGAAGGCATTGCTAAAGCAACCAAACAAGCTGTTGCGATTGCCAAAGCAAACTCCCGTTTGCAAAAAGATCCCGTTCAATTGGCACCACAAAAAGGATATGGGGAAGTGGCTTGGAAGACACCTATTCAGAAAAATGCGTTTGAAGTGCCTGTTTCTGAGAAAGTGGACCTATTGCTGGCCGCTAATGCCGCTGCGATGAAAAATGGTGCTAATTTTGTGAATTCTGCCCTGTTTCTTATAAATGAACAGAAATATTTTGCGTCAACAGATGGATCTTACATTGATCAGGACATACATCGGATATGGCCTAATTTTACAGTAACTGCCATTGATCCTAAGACTAACTCCTTCAAAACCCGTGATGCGTTAAGTGCTCCCATGGGAATGGGATATGAATATTTGACTGGAAAGGGGGCAGGCAAAATTGCAGGGCCAACAGGTACAGGTCTCTCTTTATATAAGAACTCATACGACATTATAGAAGATGCTACTGCAGCAGCTAAACATGCCAAAGAAAAGCTGACTGCTAAATCTGTAGAGCCGGGAAAATATACAGTTGTACTGGAGCCTAACCACTTGGGTTTAACGATCCACGAATCGGTTGGTCACCCACTGGAACTGGATCGTGTCCTTGGATATGAAGCTAATTATGCCGGTACTTCCTTTGCTACACTTGATAAATGGAAATCAAAAACATTTAATTATGGAAGTAAGCAGGTAACCATATTTGCTGATAAAACTCAACCTGGTTCATTAGGTGCTGTAGGATATGATGATGAAGGCGTAAAAACCAAACGTTGGGATCTGGTTAAAGATGGTATCCTTGTTAACTATCAGGCTATTCGCGACCAGGCCCATATTATCGGCGAAGCTGAATCACAAGGCTGCTGTTATGCCGATAGCTGGAGTTCGGTACAGTTTCAACGGATGGCAAATATATCTCTTGCCCCAGGAAAAGAGAAATGTTCTGTCAATGACTTAGTTAAAGATGTAGAGAAAGGTATTTACATTGCAGGTCGTGGGTCTTATTCCATTGATCAGCAACGCTATAATTTCCAGTTTGGCGGACAGCTTTTCTATGAAATCAAGGGTGGGAAAATTGTGGGTATGCTAAATGATGTAGCCTATCAATCCAATACGCAGGAATTCTGGAACTCGTGTTCGAAAGTATGTGATGAAAGTGATTATCGTTTGTTTGGGTCGTTCTTTGATGGCAAAGGACAACCGTCCCAAATAAGTGCGGTATCACATGGAAGTTCTACTGCTCGCTTTGACGGTGTCAATGTCATTAATACCGCCCGGAAAATCTAATCATCTATTCTTAAAACAAACCTAACCAATGGCAATATTAAGTAAAGAGGAAGCAAAACAATTGCTTACAAAAGTATTAGGCTATTCGAAGGCTGACGAGTGTTCAATAAGCCTGAATAACAATCATGGCGGGAACATTCGTTATGCACGGAATACAGTTTCTACCAGTGGTGAAGAAACGAACATGACACTGTCTGTACAGTCTTCATTTGGAAAGAAAACGGGTACTGCCAGTATCAATGAGTTTGACAGTGCATCTTTGGAAAAAGTAGTGAAACGGGCAGAAGAACTGGCCAGATTAGCACCTGAGAACCCCGAATATGTAAGTATACTCGGTCCGCAGCAATATGCTGAATCCAAAGCGTATTTTGACAGCACAGGGAAAATCGATCCTGAATTTCGGGCTAATGTAGCTGAAAAAAGTATTTTGCCTGCTTCTAAGAAAGATATAACAGCAGCTGGTTTCCTGGAGCATTCATCTGGTTTTTCTTCCATAATGAATTCCAAAGGATTGTTTGCTTATCATACGCAGAGCGACCTGAACTTTACTGTGACCATGCGTACTAACGATGGGCTAGGTTCAGGATGGGTTACTCGTGATTTTAATGATGCTGCCAAACTAGATTCCGGCGAAGCCTCTGAAATTGCTATTCAGAAAGCAATAGGCTCCCGTAGTGCAAAAGCTATTGAACCAGGTAAGTACACAGTTGTGTTAGAACCTGCTGCTGCTGTAGATCTGATTGAAAATATGATGCGCAGCTTCAATGCCCGTAATGCAGATGAAGGTCGTAGTTTCCTTTCTAAAAAAGGAGGAGGCAACAAATTGGGAGAAAAGCTGCTGGACGAACGAATCAGTATCTACTCTGACCCATTGAATGCAGAAGTTCCGGGCTCTACCTGGACCAATGATGGCCTACCTCGCAAACGTACAGACTGGATACAGAATGGTGTAGTAAAGACAATGGCCTATGATCGTTTCTGGGCACAGAAAAAAGGCACAGAAGCTATTGCCTTCCCTTCTAATATTATCATTCCTGGGGGTAATGGTAGTCTGGAAGACCTGATCAAAGGTACTGAAAAAGGTATCCTTGTCACCCGCTTCTGGTATATCCGCTCTGTTGATCCTCAAACATTACTCTATACAGGTCTTACCCGTGATGGTACTTTCTACATTGAAAACGGACAAATCAAATATCCTGTCAAAAACTTCCGTTTTAATGAAAGTCCGGTCATCATGTTGAACAATCTGGATGCCATGGGAAAAGCACAACGTGTAAATGGCAACCTGATTCCTCCTATGCGGATTCGCGACTTTACCTTTACCAGTTTATCTGACGCTGTTTAAGAGATGAATAGCATTACAGTTTAATTATCTTAGACTGTAATGCTATCTCTGTTACAAAAATATGGAGTTTAGCAAGGCTTTTTTCTTTACACGATTACAATACACATCTGGTGACTGGAATACAGACCAGCGTATGCCTACCAATCTGATGAACTCGCTGATTGAGTATACAACCATACCTGTCGATATTGAAGAAAAGGTTGTCTCTTTATCAGACAAAGCTGTCTTTTCTTCACCATTCTGTTATCTGAGTGGACATAAACTGGTTGAGTTTACTAAACAGGAGAAAGAGAACTTTAAGGCATATGTACAGCGTGGTGGTTTTGTGTTTGTAGACGATTGTAATCATGATATCGATGGTCTGTTTGCCAAGTCATTTGAGCGACAGATGGAAGAGTTGTTTGGCGCCAATGCTTTACAGAAACTCCCTAACGATCATGCCCTCTATTCTTGCTTCTTTGAATTTGAAGATGGCCCTCCCGCTACCAGTGTAGAACTGAATGGTTGGGGTGATGATCTGGTACACGATTATCTGAAAGCCATTCTGGTAAATGGACGTATTGGAGTTTTGTACAGTAATAAGGATTATGGTTGTGAATGGGACTACGATTATCGCAATAAACGTTGGCTGGCCAAAGACAATACGAAATTTGGTGTCAACATTGTTGTTCATGCTCTGACCCGTTAAGCACCTCATGATAAAGAAGACTTTATTATTTTAAAACATCACTTATCTATACGGAACTTCCGTATCAGCAACTAATCAAACCATACAAATGTTGAATACGACGACTTATGTACAGGAACTTCAGCAAAAACTAACCCTGTTGAAGAAGGAAATTGGCAAGGCTGTGATTGGGCAGGAAGATACAGTAGAGCAGTTGTTAATTGCTTTGCTGGCGAGTGGACATGCTTTGTTGGAAGGTGTTCCTGGATTAGGTAAAACACTTTTGATACGTTCTGTAGCGCAAGCATTACATCTGAAATTCCGACGTATCCAGTTCACTCCTGATCTGATGCCTTCAGATATTGTAGGAACATCTATTTTACAGGAAGATGAGTCTGGCCAGCGAAAATTTAAATTTATACCTGGACCTTTATTTGCCAATATTATCCTGGCGGATGAGATCAACCGAACTCCTCCAAAGACACAGGCTGCCTTGCTGGAAGCCATGCAGGAAAAGTCGGTAACCTACTCTGGGAAAACCTACAAAATGCAGGCTCCCTACTTTATTCTGGCAACCCAGAACCCGCTGGAGCAGGCAGGCACTTTTCCGTTACCAGAAGCGCAGTTAGACCGCTTTCTGTTATATATCCAGATGGAATATCCGGAGTCCGCAGATGAATTGGAAGTGTTGCGTCAGACTACAGGAAGCAAACAAGCGGCTATTGAACCTGTACTAAGCCAGCAGGAAGTATTGGATTTGCAACATTGGGCTCGAGAAGTGACAGTCCATGATGATTTACTTTCCTGGATTAACCGTCTGGTGCGCGCTACTCGTTCCGGATCTGATAGTCCACAGGAAGTAAAAGATTGGGTACAATGGGGAGCTGGTACACGTGCAGGACAGGCACTAGTTGTTTGTGCGAAAGCGCGTGCCTTAATAAAAGGTCGATATGCTGTGACACCTGAAGATATTGAGGCGTTAGCAAAACCTGTATTACGTCACCGCATTCTGTTAAACTTTAAAGCAGAAGCAGATGGTGTATCTCCTGACCGGGTTATTGAAGCACTGCTTTCAAAAGTTCGCCCAACCAAGGCTTAGTTCATGTATTGTATTTCACCATAAATTCTTCTACATAAAGTTAAATCTATTGCTTGATGTCTCAGTCTGTCAAAGTTGAGATACTAATGCATTACAGTTAGGACTATGAGTCAGTCTAAAAATAAATCTGTTTCCTTAACTCAATGGTTTACTCCTGAAGAACTTCGAAGTTTAAAAGGATTGGAGTGGCTGGCCCGTAAAGTAGCCCATGAGGCTATTTCGGGTTTGCATGGAGGCGTGCGGTTAGGGCAAGGTACAGATTTTAGTCAGTACCGGACGTATATGCCCGGCGATGACTTGCGCCGGATAGACTGGAAGATTTTTGGTCGTACAGATCGGCTGTATCTGAAAGAATCTGAACTGGAAAGCCGTACCCGATGGTATGGATTACTAGATGCGAGTTCCAGTATGGTATACGAAGAGAACGGGATGAGCAAATGGCAGTATGCAAAAATACTCTGGGCTGCTATTGCCTTCATTGCCCGCCAGCAAGGTGATGCGGATGGATTAGCTTTGATTAATGATCAGCAGGTGTTACATCTGCCTCCTAAAGCGGGTATGGAAAATGCTCGGATGCAGATGCTTTTTCAGGCAGATAGCAAAGGGAAATGGCCTGAGAAGATTCAATTACCTCTGCAACAAGGAGGGTTTCAACATAAATTCATTCTTATTACTGACTTGTATGAACATACTGATGAGCTAGGAGCTTTTATTCGCAGCCTATTGCCTGCCCGCAATGAGGTAATGGTCTTTCATCTGATGGGAAAAAAAGAATTGAATCTGGATTTTTCCGGAGTTACAGTATTTGAGGATGCCGAAACCGGTCAACAAGTACAGACAGATCCTAACCGCATCCGTAGTCAATATGAGAAGCAGGCAACTGAGTTTATACGGTCATCCCGCGATCAGATTCTGAAATGGGGAGCCAACTATTATTTATGTATGATTGAGGACTCTCCAGTTTCTGCATTAAGAGCATTTTTAAAAGGTCAATCTTCTGAAGCATATGTGGCAGGCAGTTAATCCGGTTTATTGGTGGGGATTGGGAGCATTGGCTATTCCCATACTGATTCATTTATATAACCGTCGTCCTACTAAAGTAAAAATATTAGGTAGTCTGAGGTGGCTTACAGAAGTGCAGCCTGCCCAGGCTAATTTTCGTCGTGTTCAGCAATGGCCACTATTGTTGATTCGGCTTGCATTATTGGTAGTGGTGATTTTGTTACTGGTAGATCTCTATACTACTCATACCAATAAAGACCTTGGTAAACTTAAAGTAGTAATCCTGATTCATCCGGAAGCAGGAGATTCCATACAGTTCCGGCAACTAGCTCAGAAATGGCAAAATGATTCGGTGCAGGTTCGTTGGCTTACACCCAGGTTTTCAGTTATAAATGATCTATTGGAAAAAGATACTAGTAACGTTTCCATATGGTCACTGTTAGCAGAGGCAGATAAAAAATTCCCTTCTGATAGTATTCATGTAATAGCTCCAGACAGATCTGATTACTGGCGTGGCAAACGAATACCTACACAAGCTTCACTCTCATGGGAACTGACTCCTGTAAAGAAAGATACTTTCCAGTTAGTACAAGCTTCTCTGATCAATAAGGAGCCTGAACTCCTCTGGTTTTATTCCTCTCCAGAATACACAGGTTATGTATGGGAGAAAGGAACTACCAATACTTCTGGAAGGAGGCCACAAGTAGAGTATCTGAAAGATCAACAAATTATAAAAGTAAGTCAAAACCAAAAAAGCTATGAAGTTTCAGTAGGAAGGATCGACACTTTACAAATAGCAGGAGCAATTGCGGATCAGTATCTGGACGAATGGCATATTTTTCAGGCATCTGTTCGGGCGGTTGCTGCATTTCATAAAATACCTGTTCGATTTGTTGGGGTTACTGAAAAAGCAGACTGGTTGGTTAGCATGGGAAAAGACTTACCAATAGGTAATTCTGCACAACCAGATCTTTGGTGGAATTACTATCCAGGTAATCATGCAGGATGGATTCAGACAGTAAAAATGGATAGTCTTATTATACATAAGAAACTATCGACAGGGCAAGTATTGGAAGGTGGATGGTTGCAGGCTATAAGACCCTATGTACTAGCTTTCAAAACGAAGAACGTCATCCCACCTGCACTTGATTACAGAAAGATTGATTTGCGTAGTGACAGCCTTACCGTAAATCCCAAAATGATAATTGCCGGAACAGACCATTCTGCCTCACACGATTACAGAGTGTGGTTTGGAATGGCAGCCTTAGTACTATTAGCCTTAGAAAGAATATGGCCAAAACAAGCGAAATAGAAATACAAGCACAATCTGTCTGGAAACAATTACGTTTTCAGCATCAGTTGGGGCATTTTGTACAGCTATTCTTTATAGCTGCCTCTTGTTATTTGCTGGTTGACTTACTTGAACGAATTTTTAACCTTACCACAGGCTTTGCTTTGCCTGCTTTTGTAAGTTTAGCGGTGGTTGCATTTCTGAGTATTCGGTTTAACCGATATTTACAGGCAGAAGCATTGATTCAATACCTCAATCACCAATATTCCTGGCTGGAATTCAGTGCTCAGCTAATTCCTGTAACTCCAGAAGGTGTGTTGCCACAGTTACAACGGCAGAGGGTATTACATACATTGATAAATAAGAAACATGAAATAAAGGCATGGCCTGATCTTCGTCAGATTACAGTTGTATTTGTGGGTATAGCTCTTATTTATTCGGTTTGGTATGTATGGTTTCCCAAAGGATATACTTCGACTGCAGAGTCAGGGAATATAGAATCTACTGCCTTACCCTCAGTTCCTAAAGCACTAACTGGGAAATTACCAGAAGTTGTTTCCATAAGGATAGAAGTGACACCACCTGCTTACACTCATAAAAGCAAATGGAGTGCAAAAGACCTTTCTTTGGAAGCTCCTGAACAATCTGGGATTCAATGGGATTGCCAGTTAAGTGGAGCAGCAGAAGCTTTTCAGGTAATATGGAACGGGAAGGATACAATGACTGTCTCTACCACAGAAAAGAATCACTATATCTGGAAATATAACCTGAAGTCTGCTGTTTATTATCAGTTTCGGTATGGTATACATGACAAATGGTTTCTCAGCCCAGTATATACATTGCATGCTATAGATGATCAGGCACCTGTAATTACAGTGCAGAAGCCCGGACCTTATACACTGGTCCTATATGGGCAAAAGCCAGAAGTGCAGGTAGGGCTGCAACTTACGGATGATTATGGATTGGATCGGGCACATCTGATTGCCACAGTGAGTCGTGGAAGCGGAGAGTCTGTAAAATTCAGAGAAGTAGAATTAACGTTTCCCGATAATATAACAGGTAGCCGTACTGCTTCATTGCAAAAGAAGCTCGATTTTACCAGTTTGAAAATGGAGCCGGGAGATGAACTGTATTTTTATGCAGAAACATGGGATCAGGCCAGCCCTTCACAAAAGAGTCGTACGGATACCTATTTTATTCAGTGGGAAGATACTACCTCGCAAAAAACATCCGTAATGGCAGGTATTGCCTTGGACAATATGCCCGCGTATTTTCGGAGTCAACGGCAGGTGATTATAGATACAGAGAAGTTACTGGCTGAGAAGAAAGGATTGGATAACCAGACCTTTAAGACTCGTAGTAATGATCTAGGAGTAGATCAGAAAGTACTTCGCTTGCGGTATGGTCAGTTTTTGGGCGAAGAATTCGAGACAAGTATAGGTAGTGACAGACATAACCATGAGGAAGATGAACATGAAGGCGAGGATGAGCATGATCATGATGAGCATAGTGAAAAAGAAGGATCTCAGGAAAAAACCGTTGAGCAGTTACATAGTCACGATCATGGGGGTAATAACTCTCCCACTAAGTTTGGCGAACTAGGAGATATGCTCAATGGGTATGCCCACCGCCATGATATGGAAGATGTTGCTACCTTCTTTGATGAGACTATGAAATCTCAGTTGAAAGCTGCACTGGCTCAGATGTGGGAAGCCGAATTGCGGTTACGTACTATGCGTCCGGCAGAGGCACTTCCTTATGAATACAAGGCATTGGAGTTAATCAAATCTCTGCAACAGAAGAGCAGAGTTTATGTTGAGAAAGTAGGCTTTAAACCTCCGCCACTCAAACCTGCAGAGAAAAGGCTTACTGGTGAACTGGAAGATATACAGAGTCCTCATGAAGTATGGGATGCTCACACCATAACTGTGGTTTATCCGCATCTTCGACAGGCTGTAAGTGTTTTGGAAAAGATGCATAATCAGTCTAATTACGCTACAACTACTCCAGATCGGCAGATACTGGAAAAAGCCAGTGGTGAATTAGCTTCTTTAATCCTTAAACAACCAGGTATTCGGGCAAGCACATTGAATGATCTCCGGAAAGTTATAGCAGGAGAGAAGATTTCACCAGATACTATCCGACGTATGCAGTGGCAATTACAACGACTGCTACCAATTGAAAACAAACAGCCTGGATTAGTAGGGAAGAGAAATGAACCAGAACTTGATAATTTTGTAAACGAACTTCGTAAATAAGTATGCATTGGAGTCAACTTCCAACAACAGAAACACTACTGACAGGTTTGGTGGCAGTTGGTATTTTGGGGTTATACCTTTTTGTATCGCGACAAACGGTAAGTGGGAAAGAATTGCTATTACGTAGTTTACTGCTTGCTGTAGTATTGTTTAGTCTTTGTTTGATCATCTGGAAGCCTCAATATGCAAAAGAACAGCAAACAGGTAGTGCTTTCTTAGTAACCGAAAATGGATTATCTGTACCCGATTCTTTACCTGTATTTGCGTTGCATGGTGTAAAGGGGGATGAATCTGTTACTTCCATCACTGACCTTGCTATGCTGGAGCGTAGCCATCCGGAAATAAAACAAGTGTTTGTCGCTGGATATGGACTAGATCCGGAAGAAGCAAAGTCCCTACATAGAATTCAGTTAACTTTTTTACAAAAAGATAGACCGGAAGGATTCAACTGGCTCGATTATCCTCATAAGGTAAAGGCTGAAGAAGCATTGAGGGTGAGTGGAAATTACTATATTCATTCTTCAGATAGCCTTAAGATTCGGTTAGTGACTTCCGAAGGAGCTCAGGATTCCGTCTGGATAACTGAAAAACATCCGGATTTTACGCTGAATGCATATCCTCGGTTACCTGGGAATTTCGTTGGTGAAATACAGGTAATACAAAACAAAGAAGTTCGACATGAACCTTTACCTTATATTGTTACTCCCAAAGGACCTCTGAACGTTATTGTACTCCAGGCTTATCCGGATTTTGAAACCAATTATTTAAAAGACTGGCTGTCTGACCAGAAACATAAGGTACAAGTTCGTGCTCGTATTAGTCAGGATAAATATTCGTTTCAGCAAATTAATCTTCCTACTCAAAAGCAGCAACCGGCTATTTTATCCAAAGCTTCGCTTGGGAATGCAGACCTCCTAATTGCTGATGCAGAAAGCTTGGAACAGCTATCCGCACAGGAGAAAAAGCAGTTGCAGACGGCTATAGCTGAAGGATTAGGATTACTTTTATTACCAGATGACAAATGGCCTCAGAAAGCAGACGTGTTAGGTCATAAATTTGCCGTCCATACTACTGGTATAAAGAAGTTTATTCCGGTACAGTTATCCGCTTTGGACATTGTCTCTGATGCAATTGAAAAACTGCCCGTTGCATTCAGTGATAGACAAATTATTGTTCCAATTGTCTATAGCAAGGACAAAGAACCTGTTGCCACCTACATGCCTGTTGGATCAGGTAGAGTAGGGGTGCAATTGGCTAATGGCACATACACCTGGATACTCAATGCGAAGGACAAAGTGTATAGCACATTCTGGACAGATGTACTACAGGGACTTGCTCGTAAAAAGGAGCAGACAGAAGTTAAGTTTAAGCAGTTTCCATTTGCATGGGAAGATAATATATCTAGTCTAGTATACACGGATACTGCTGTAGCTGAAATGACTGTTCAATATCTGTCTGGGATTAAAGAAAAAATACAACCAAAAATTGATTTGCCAGAAACAAGAGTTACCACCTATCCCTTTTATCCGGCTGAAGCAGGTTGGTTAACGGTTACGTCAGACAAAGATACTACTCATGCCGCAAGTGTTTATGTAGTACAAGCTGACAAATGGAAAGATTTAAAACAGGCAAGCTGGTTTCAGGCTAATTCCCGAGTTCGAAGTGTTACTACTATCAATGCAAATCAGACATTTACAACCTGGAAGAATATTCCATTAGTGTGGTTCTTTATGACTTTGCTCATTGCCTTATCTGTACTATGGTGGAGAGAGAAGTGATAAAATAAAAATCCCTCTTCATCTAAATTGACGAAGAGAGATTTTAACTAACTTCAGAGATAAATACTTTTATACTTCACGAATCTGATCTAACCTCTCATAGGTTGAGTTATTGCTAATATATTCTGGCACAATCTTCTTCATTTTCATAATAATAGAATCGTTGTCCTGAATAGACAGCAAGTGATTCATTTCTCCCAGGTGTTCCTGAATCAGATTGAAATCATATTCTCTAACCTTGGCAATCATGATTTGAGGATGGTGAGTGGGTACTGTGTTCTCTTCATTACTCAATAATTCTTCATATAATTTTTCACCTGGACGCAGACCTGTAAATACCAGTTGAATATCTTTTCCAAGTGTCAAACCAGACAGGCGAATCATTTTCTTGGCAAGATCTACAATTTTGATAGATTCACCCATGTCAAAAAGGAAGATCTCTCCGCCATTGCCCATAGAACCTGCTTCCAGCACCAATTGACAAGCTTCAGGAATTGTCATGAAATAACGGGTAATTTCAGGATGAGTAACTGTAATCGGACCACCTATATTGATCTGTTTCTGAAAACGAGGGATTACAGACCCATTGGAACCCAATACATTACCAAAACGAGTAGTAATGAACTTAGTATGTTGTAAGACTTCGTTTGGCTGACGGCTTTCCAGCTCTTCATTCAGCGATTGAATATAAATCTCTGCAATCCGTTTGGAGGCTCCCATCACACTTGTAGGATTCACGGCCTTGTCAGTGGAAATCATAACAAACTTTTCAGTATGATATCGAGCCGACAGATCTGCTACAATTTTGGTTCCCAGTACATTGTTAATGATTGCCTCTGAAGGATTATCTTCCATAACAGGAACGTGTTTGTATGCTGCTGCATGAAACACAATTTCAGGTTGATATTTTCGAAATATTTTACCCATGCGTTCTGCATTGGTAATATCACACAAAATAGTTCTGAAATTGATACGTGAAGACAGTGCAAGCTCTTTTACCTCTAACTCCAGATCATACAATGCAGATTCAGATTGATCGACTAATAATAGCTTTTCTGGTTGAAATGCTGCAATCTGTCTGGCTAACTCACTTCCAATAGAACCTGCCGCACCTGTTACCAGCACAACCTTTCCTTCAATATCTTTTTTAATCCGGGTTTTATCCAGTTGAATTGGTTTACGTCCGAGTACATCTTCGATATTTACATCCTTGATTTGTTTCAGACTAAGCTCTCCATTGATCCATTTGTGTACAGGAGGAATGTTACGCACTTGTACATTCAGTGCAAGACATTGATCAATGATATGTTTTTTACGTTCAGGAGTAATATCCTGAATCGCAATAATCAGAATCTCTGCTTGTTTATTTTTTACAATCTTCTGAAGGTTTTCTGGTGTATTGGGAAGAATAGGCACTCCATCAATTGTATTACGTGCCTTGGAAGGATCATCATCCAGAAAACCTACTACATGCAGGTGGGTATCTTTATCCTGTGATATTGTTTTTTTCGTAATAACCCCCGCTTCTCCTGCTCCATAAATAATAACATTGATTTTCTCGCTTTGCTGATTTTTCCATTCAAAGTAAATGATCTTTACCAGAATACGGAATGCCCCCATGAATAACATGGAGAAAAAATAATCAATAAGCAGGATAGAAACAGGAATCAGATACTGCCCGTAAATATTAGAGCTTCTGTAGGCAAAGTCTATAGCACCTACTACCAACATGCTATAGGTGAGAGCTAAAAAAATCCGTTTTGCATCTTCTATACTTGTATAACGGATAATGCCAGCAAAACTCTGAGTAACTAAAAAGAAAATGGCTTTTACAATAACAACAACCAGTAAAGAAATCCAGAATTCAGAAAAGTTGATTTGTTCCCATTCAAAATTAAATCTAAGCAGATAGGCTAGTGAGAGTGCAAGACTACAAAGTAAGAGATCTAATTGCAATACCGTCCATCTGGGAATAACTTTTATAAGTCTGAATAGATTCAAATATCTCATATAGTGCTGGTTTATCGGTCGGTTGCTTATTTTATGTTTTAATAGTCAATAATTTATGCATAATGTGTGCTGGCGGGTTTTCAGTATAAAAAATTGTACCAGCACACATATATATAGTAAATCAGTATCAGGCTACACTCATTGCTTCTGCAGAAGAACTAATCTTCTTGACGAGACCTTGTAAAACTTTTCCCGGACCACACTCTACAAATTGTGTTGCCCCATCTGTCAACATGTTTTGGACACTTTGAGTCCAACGCACAGGAGCTGTCAATTGATCTATCAGGTTTTGTTTAATGATTGTTGTGTCTGTAGCAGGTTGTGCATTTACATTCTGGTATACAGGACATATAGGTGTACTGAAAACTGTTTTTTCAATAGCTGCTGCTAGCTCAGCACGAGCTGGTTCCATTAACGGCGAATGGAAGGCTCCTCCAACTGCCAGAATCAATGCCCTTTTTGCTCCTGCTGCTTTTAGTTTCTCACAAGCTAGTTCTACTCCACGTAAAGTACCTGAAATAACAAGTTGTCCCGGGCAGTTGTAGTTAGCTGGTACAACAACGTCATCAATCTCTCTACAGATATTTTCTACAACTTCATCATCAAGACCAAGTACGGCTGCCATTGTCGAAGGTTGAAGTTCACAGGCTTTTTGCATGGCCGCAGCTCGCTGTGCAACTAAACGCAAGCCATCTTCAAATGAGAGTGCTCCATTGGCTACCAGTGCGGAAAACTCACCCAGAGAATGTCCTGCAACCATGTCTGGCTGAAAGTTAGAACTTATCTTAGCTAATACAACAGAATGTAAAAAAATAGAAGGTTGAGTAACATTAGTTTGTTTTAGTTCGTCATCAGTGCCAGAGAACATCGTATCTGTAATTCGAAATCCTAAAATCTCATTTGCCTGTTCAAATAATTCACGAGCTTTGGCAGATTCTTCATAAAGGTTTTTTCCCATACCCGTAAATTGTGCGCCTTGACCCGGAAAGATGTATGCTTTCATGTGGTTAATAAGAGAAGTTGGTTAAAAGTAAGAGTATTTTTTTTATAGTATAAATTCTTTTCCATAATTGAACTTTTAAATCAGAAAAGAACCAAATACACTCCAAGATGTATTTCTTTTACAAACGATTAATACTACAAAGTATAGGAATTCATTGCTGAAATGCAACTCTCTGACTAGCAATGAATGTATTTCCAACGGTTGATACGTACGAAAAAAACAGGAGAAAGGTTTGATTACATACAGATATTTGCTACTCTATTATATAAAAAATGCAACAACTAGTGAGACTTTGTTGACTATCAGTTATTCTTGTTGGGGCTATCTTATTTATAGACAAACCTTGCATAGCTAAATATATGCAAGGTTTGTCTAAAATCTGTATGTTGTATAATGATTAAAATACCTGTATCCAGCCTTTGATCTTTACTATTTCATCTTTTCGTTTTAACCGAATAAATTTTACTTCTGCCAGATAATAATATACTCCTGATGATACTATTTCTGGTAGCGTATTTTCTCCAGAACCTATTCTTCCTGACCAATTTATATAAATGCTTTCATTTGTCTCATATACTTTTCGGCCCCACCGATTATAAACCGAAAATTTTACTGACTCAACAAAACGTGGACAAGGATAGGGTTTGAATAAGTCATTTTGGAAATCTGGTAGTGTTGGTGTAATCACATTGGGCAAAGCATAATAGGGACAATTGTCCTGACAGACAATATTGCTCGGGGCACTCTCATTGCCACTCCTGTCTACCACTGTCACATAATAACAGCCGGCAAACGAGGTAAGAT
>JASJOS010000059.1 GCA_030068525.1 Xanthocytophaga flava | reverse complement strand
GGCAGAAAACTTCCACGTACTACCTGCAGCCAGCGTTACATCATTCAAGGTAGCTAAACCTGTGTTGGAAAAAGTAACCACTGAGGAACCTGCCACACTGACAGGCTGGGTAAAATTCTGGGTCACACCTCCAAAGTTAGCCGTTACCCCACTGTTGATGGTAAACGGTCCCTGATAAGTCTGGCTACTGGACACATCCATCAACGCTCCTGTATTTAAAACAAAACTGTTCTTAAAGGTCTGACCATTGGTAAAACAATACAGTTTGGCACTCCCACTGACAACAATGCTGGTTCCTGTCTCAAAAACCGAAGCAGTATACATTAGTATTGTAGCACCAGCCGCAGCCGTTAGGGTACCTGTATTAAGTTTGACTGCATGTAATTCGATCAACCCACCCAAAGTAGCTCCGGCATTAAAGACCACATTACGCAAACGAGCATAAATTAAGGTTTGCGTAAGACTCATCGGTCCATTAAAGACCACATTATCCACTCCATAGCCAGCTCCGGAAATAGTTAGGCTAGTTGAAGCTCCCAGATTGGCTGTGCCATTGACAGTTGCATT
>JASJOS010000058.1 GCA_030068525.1 Xanthocytophaga flava | reverse complement strand
ACCACCAGTGGCAGTTGTAGTTTAGCGGTGACACTGACATCCAACACAGGGGCTCAGGCAGCGGTTAAGTTTAGTTCTTTTCCCGACCCGGAATATGTGAATGTATCCAATATAAACAACACAGGTCCACTGCTTACAATATTGTATGGAGTAGGAAGCAATAATACCAATATTAACATCAGTTCAGCCCGTACCTTGTATTGGGTAGGCAATAGTGGAAGCTGGAATCAGATAGCTCACTGGAGTTTGACTTCGGGGGGAGCTGGTGGAGAATGTGTGCCGACTGCACTGGATAATGTGGTTTTTGATGCCAATTCTTTTACTGCTACTGGACGTACGCTAACACTTACCGCAGGGGCAACCTGTAACACAATGACCTGGGCAGGTGCAGTCAATAATCCAACCTTGAGTATGGCAGTGGATCTGACAGTGAAAGGAAACAGTCTGGTACTGGCCAACACCATGAATGTGAGTGGAAGTGGAAAAATGATTTTGGATAATGGAAATGATATAAATATAGATTTGGGTAGTGGAGCCAAAACACTCAATGGAGGACTTAGCTTCACTGCTGGCAC
>JASJOS010000057.1 GCA_030068525.1 Xanthocytophaga flava | reverse complement strand
CTTTTCGCAGCTTAGCACGTCCTTCCTCGCCGCCAAGAGCCAAGGCATCCTCCATGCGCCCTTTGTAACTTCCGTAAAATACTCTTCTATTCTTTGATATCACTACCAAAGCTAGATTATACTCAGCCTTGTCTCTAATTGCTTAGAAACAATCGCTCGTTACTCAGTTTCTCTTTTTTTCCATCTGTCAAAGAACTTCAGTCATTTATAAACTTACGTTTGCACGTATGTTTACTAAACAACATGGTGGTTTTTTCAACCTTGGGGACTTTCACCTACCAAACAAACGTTTTCGTTTAGGCTTTTCTACTTATGTACTCTATACTTATGTACTCTTTTACTCTCTACAACCTATTCCCTATTTTAAAAATAGTGGAGGTGAACGGAGTCGAACCGATGACCCCCTGCTTGCAAAGCAGGTGCTCTAGCCAGCTGAGCTACACCCCCATGATTGGTACTGTCAGGGCCACTCGTTTATAAAACATATATAAAACAGAGTTTACCTTCAGCAGTGTGGTTGATAGTGTGGGCCTGCGTGGACTCGAACCACGGACCTCTACATTATCAGTGTAGCGCTCTAACCACCTGAGCTACAAGCCCATTTACTGGTCCGTTACTTATATTTTCTACCTTTACAGGTAGTGTATTTTTTGGGTGAGAAGCAAAAGATAGGAGCGTGAGCTGATCGTATGGTTGTACATAGATCAGCTCTGAGTAGTTATCTGGTTTATCTGTGAAAGAGAAGTATTCACTTAAGAATATGTAATCTGAGATTACCTTCATACAATCACTCCAGAAAGGAGGTGTTCCAGCCAC
>JASJOS010000056.1 GCA_030068525.1 Xanthocytophaga flava | reverse complement strand
GCTGTAGACAAATATGGCAGGGCAAGAGACCCACTGCGTAACAAAGCAGGCGTTGTCTGAGTGTTGTTGCTTACCGATGCCCCGGAAGAAATCGATGAGAATGGCTCACTGTGATGGTTGTTGCTCACTACCAATCCCTGTGGCTGGGCTGTGCCTCCTTCATAGGTTACCGCTGTGATCTGACCGCCTGTACTCACATCAAAGGCATTGTTGAATACCTGCAAATTCTTGGACGCTACCCCATTGCTGGTCGAACGGATCTGAAACAATGCCGGATTGCCTGTCCCATTGATGGTGTTGTTGTAGAAATACAGATTGGTTGACGGATTGCCCAACGCCCACAGAATCGGAGACCGATCCCCTAACAGAAAATAGTTTCTACGCACGTGAATGTTGGTTGCTCCCTTGCTTTTCTGATTGTACTCGCCCATCACATTCCACGCATTGGTGTTTTCTCTGTAATCAAATATGTTGTTTTCAATGATGGTGTTGCTGGTTGTCAACTCAATCGACTGACCCATACCCACTTTGAAGCGGTTGTCATGTACCCAGAACGAATAGGCTCCTTTCAACACAGCCGGATCATATTCCAACGAAAGGTGAGTGGTAAAATCACAATTGGTGATCTCTACTTCTTCTGCACCGATAGCCCAGAATTCAAACGAAATGTTAGGTACATTCTGTCCCCAGGGTGCAAACGCTTTGCCATATTCTTTGATGTTGTAGATCTTGGATTTACTCACATAATCAGAGGTGCTGAAAGCTGATCCATCATAGGAAGCCAGAAACTTCATCGCATAGCCAGAAGTTTTCTCCCCATAGGAACCAATGGA
>JASJOS010000055.1 GCA_030068525.1 Xanthocytophaga flava | reverse complement strand
CTCCCCAGCTTGCTCCTATACCTATCTGTTCAAACATACCCATCCATTCACTTGCAATCGACACTGTTATGCTAGGCAGCTACCTGAAAATCGGACTGCGAAATCTGGTCAAAAACAAAGTCTATTCCGCCATTAACATCGGCGGGCTGGCTGTCGGCATGGCTGTTGTCATACTGATCAGCCTTTGGATAAACGATGAACTGTCTTTCAATCGCTACCATACCCATTATGACAGGATCGGCATGATCCGCAACCTGTCGACCAATCCGCATACTGGCCTCAGCCAGGGAAGCGAACACCAGCCCATTCCGATGGCGGAGGCCATCAGACACAACTACAGACACCTGTTTGACAAGGTGGTGCTTGCCTGGTCGATTCAGGATTACACCTTAAATTTCAGCGGAAAAAACCTGAAGCGGGCTGGTGAGTTTATCGAACCCCAGGCACCGGCGATGCTTTCGCTCCGAATGCTCAAAGGCTCCCATTCGGCCCTGGCCGATCCGCACTCGGTCATCCTGTCCCAAACTACGGCCGAAGCGATTTTCGGAACCGCCGACCCGATCAACCAAAACCTGAGGATAGACAACAACCTGGATGTGAAGGTAACGGGTGTCTACGAGGATCTGCCCAAGAATTCAAGGTTTTCCCAGGTGGGATTTTTCGCGCCCTGGGCTTTGTGGGTCTCGTCCAACGAGTGGGTCAAAACAGCTTCGACCAACTGGGGCAACACCTCGTTTCATATCTACGTCGAGCGCCGACCGCAGGTGAACTGGCCGACCGTCCAGGCTGGAATCAAGAGCTTTTACCTGACAAACAGCCCCGAAGAGATTGCCCAGATCAGACGCCAGTGGAAATCGGAGTTGTTTGTCCACCCGATGAGCGACTGG
>JASJOS010000054.1 GCA_030068525.1 Xanthocytophaga flava | reverse complement strand
GTGACTGGGGCTAAGTCGTAACAAGGTAGCCGTACCGGAAGGTGTGGCTGGAACACCTCCTTTCTGGAGTGATTGTATGAAGGTAATCTCAGATTACATATTCTTAAGTGAATACTTCTCTTTCACAGATAAACCAGATAACTACTCAGAGCTGATCTATGTACAACCATGCGATCAGCTCACGCTCCTATCTTTTGCTTCTCACCCAAAAAATAAAATCTGAGCTACATGCTTACTATAAGCAACTACATGCTTACTATAAGCAACTACATGCTTACTATAAGCAATTAGCAAAGGTAAAAAATATAAGTAACGGACCAGTAAATGGGCTTGTAGCTCAGGTGGTTAGAGCGCTACACTGATAATGTAGAGGTCCGTGGTTCGAGTCCACGCAGGCCCACACTATCAACCACACTGCTGAAGGATGATTCTAGTAGATGATTTCATTGAAAGAATCGGCTGACAGTACCAATCATGGGGGTGTAGCTCAGCTGGCTAGAGCACCTGCTTTGCAAGCAGGGGGTCATCGGTTCGACTCCGTTCACCTCCACTATTTTTAAAATAGGGAATAGGTTATAGAGAGTAAAGTTTTAAAGAATAAATAAGCACAATAAGTAATTAAAAAAGCCTAAACAAAAACGTTTGTTTGGTAGGTGAAAGTCCTCAGGTTGTAAAAACCACCATGTTGTTTAGTAAACATACGTGCAAACGTAAGCTTATAAATGACAGAAGTTCTTTGACAGATGGAAAAAAAGAGAAACTGAGTAACGAGCGATTGTTTCTAAGCAATTAGAGACAAGGCTGAGTATAATTTTTCTTTAGCAATAAAGAGGAAAGAGTATTTTACGGAAGTTACAAAGGGCGCATGGAGGATGCCTTGGCTCTTGGCGGCGAGGAAGGACGTGCTAAGCTGCGAAAAGCTGCGGGGAGTTGCACAGAAGCTGTGATCCGCAGATGTCCG
>JASJOS010000053.1 GCA_030068525.1 Xanthocytophaga flava | reverse complement strand
AATTATACTACTAGACAAAATGTAAAAAGGGTAAAAAAATAGAGTCAAAAAGGAGAAATTTGTAGTGGCTAAACAAACAAAAAACTCCCCATGACTCTACTATCCAAACTTAGTCGATTGCCTGGAAAATACCATAAATCTACCTTAAAAAATGTCGAATTGCTGCTGGCCGGTCTGCTTTCGGCCCGCAGTGTGAGTTTGTATAAGATCAAAGATGAGCTGTCGGGATTGACTGGAAAAAGTGATACTTCCCGTCATACTCACTACAAACGACTGCTTCGTATATTCGACCGTTACCGATCAACCCGATTGTTTATCGATCTGCTTTTGTGGGCAACCAGTCTGGTGATAGGCAAAGTCGAGCATTTTTTTTGGACTCAACCGAATGGAAGATTGGTCAGTATCCATTACATGTGCTGGTTTTAGCGGCCAATGTGAAAGGGGTAGCGGTTCCTGTTTATTTTCGCATTTATGCTCACAAGGGGGTACTTAGTGAAAAAGAACGAATCAATTTTATTCGCAAAAGCCTATCTATAATCGACTTAACAGGTAAGCTTTTGATTGCGGACAGGGAATTTATTGGTAAAGAATGGTTTGATTTTCTGAGTAAAAACCAGATTGATTTTTTGATTCGCTTGCGCAAAGGTATCTATCAGCAATGGGTTGACTTGGAACACAAACAGTATGAGAAATTACAGAAAAAGGCATTGAAGAAAGGCTATGCCCATACTGAATTCAGTTTGCAGAAACAGCCATATCGATTGGAAATATACCGAAATGAAAATCAGAGTGAAAAAGAACCACTGGTATATCTGTTAACCAATCGAGTTAAGAAAAAACGAATCGGAAAGCAGTATCGAAAACGTTGGAAAATCGAATATTGTTTCAAGCACTTAAAAACGAATGGTTTTAATCTCGAACAGGTGGCCTTTCAGGATACAACTAAGATCCGCTTACTGATCAGTTTTGTGATTGTGGCTTATATTCTAGCCCTTGAGCAAGGCATTTTGCAAGAAGAAAGCA
>JASJOS010000052.1 GCA_030068525.1 Xanthocytophaga flava | reverse complement strand
AGAAGCTGTCTTAAAATATCTGGAAACAAAAAAAGGCATTGAAAAAAGTTGAATTTTTGTCGTGACCAAACTCCAAAAAAACAACTAGCCAATGCCTTCATCAAAGAAAAAACAAAAAAAGAAATCGACAAAAAAAACACAATCAAAAAACACAGACACAAAGTCGGCAGATTTATCGAAAGCATCCACTCAAATAGTCAAACAGAAGGTAAGTGGACAGAAGGTATATTGTAGTGATTTAAGTGAAAAAGCCTGGAAAAATCTTGAACCTTTACTACCTAAAAAACAAACAGGTAAAGTGGGTCGTCCAACCAGCGATCTTCGCTTGATCATCAATGGAATCTTATATGTGTTACGTAGTGGCTGCAGTTGGGCTATGTTGCCCAAAGAGTATCCTTGTTTCAAAACCGTATATAGCTATTTCTGGCGTTGGAGCCGGGAAGGCATCTGGCAAAAGATCCAGGTGGCCTTGGTCAAGAAAGTGAGAAAAAAGGTGAAAAAACGGAAAGAAAGACCTTCTGCTGCCTGTTTAGATAGCTGTTCGGTAAAAACTACCCAGATAGGCGGAGAGGAGAGAGGTTATGATGCAGGCAAAAAGGTAAAAGGCAGAAAACGGTTTATTCTCGTGGATACAGTCGGTTTATTACTAGCTGTCATTGTGGTAGGAGCACATACAAGTGAAAAGGCAGGGGCTCAACTACTGCTTGAAAAGATCAAATTGTCAAAGCGGCTTTCCAATCTGTGTCGAAGAATCAAAATGGTTTGGGTTGACGGAGGTTATCAGGGAAATGAACTGGTCCAATGGGTTAAACACGTTTGGAATTGGAACTGGCAGGTGGTTAAGCGCAATGAAGATCAATCCGGCTTTGTAGTTTTGCCCAGACGCTGGGTAGTAGAAAGAACTTTTGCCTGGTTATCTTTTCACAGACGACTCAACAAGGACTATGAAAAGACAACCCAAAGCAGCGAAAATTTCATTTACATTGCGGCTATCGATCTAATGTTAAAAAGATTATAAAACTATTTTAAGACAGCCTCT
>JASJOS010000051.1 GCA_030068525.1 Xanthocytophaga flava | reverse complement strand
TGAATTAATTATTTTTTTTAATTGCTACTACCAAGGCTGTGAATTGTGGGAAATTCCAGGGCTGGTTTTGCACCTGACAATTTTCCACTGTTCACGGCTCGCTGCTCAGCTTGTCGCTGCCTGAATTGGATAGGTGATAGGTTATCCAACGCTTCATGCGGGCGGTGATAATTGTAATCTTGCATCCATTCCTCAGTCAGAATCCGAACTTGGGATAAGCTACTGAATAAATACGCATCCAATACATCTTTTCGAAAACTACCATTAAAACGCTCGATAAACGCGTTTTGAGTTGGCTTGCCTGGCTGAATGTATTGTAAACGAATCGCATTTTCCTCACACCAGTCCACTAAATCACTTGCTATAAATTCGGGACCATTGTCGGTACGAATCTGAGTGGGTTTACCTTTCCATTCAATAACCGATTCAAGTACTCTCCTGACCCTAAGAGCAGGCAAAGAAGTATCTATCTCAATAGCTAACACTTCCCGGTTATAATCATCAATGATGTTCAGTGTCCGAAAACGCAGGCCAGTAGTTAACACATCGCTCATAAAGTCCATTGACCAACTTTGATTAGTCTGATCAGGTTGAACTAATGGTTCTTTTATTCTTTCTGGCAAGCGACGTTTATGCTTGCGTTTCAAATTCATTCGCAACTTCTTATAAACTCTGTGTACACGCTTGTGATTCCAGGCTAACCCTTCATTGCGAATGCGGCCAAATATTTTCCAGAAGCCTTCTGTAGGCTTTTTCTCTGCCCACTCTCGTAACTTTGCAGCCACTGGCTCATCTTGCTTGCGAGATTGATAATAGATCCCTGACCGATTATAGCCAATGATGCGACAGGCCCGACTAACGCTGGTTTTATGTTCTTCTCTGATATAGTTAACAATCCCTTTGGCTTCAGCGGGCCTTATAGCTTTTTTTCAACTACATCTTTCAGGATTTTATAGTCCAGGCTCAACTCTGCAAACATTTGCTTGAGCTTGCGATTCTCCTCTTCCAGCTGGCGGAGCCGTTGCATCTCCTGTACTTGCATGCCTCCATACTTTTTCTTCCAGTTATAGTAGGTGGACTCATGGATACTATGTTCTCGACAGATATCATTGATACTTCTTCCAGATTCCACCTCTTGGAGAATCTTAATAATTTGAGGTTCACTAAAGCGAGTCTTTTTCATAAGAACAAGGTAAATCTAATACATTTTTCGATTTAATCCCTGTCTGAATTTTGGGGGGCCTTACA
>JASJOS010000050.1 GCA_030068525.1 Xanthocytophaga flava | reverse complement strand
TTGTAGTAGTCAGGATTTAATCGGACAGAGAGCAAAAAATACCCTGTCAGCTGAGCTCTGTGACAGTACCTGGGGCGTCTAACTCAGAAAGCTTTTTTTTCTGCCAATCCTCCTGTGGGTCGGTGAAGGAGGAATTGGCAGAAAAAATGGAATCACGATAATACTCAATTAACTTCTCTTTTGCTAGCGGCACGCTCTCCAAAAACGTTTGCATGGGTGTTCTGCCAAAACAGTACTTTCCCGAATGGGTGCGCTTAATATTGTACTCATTGATCCACACATCCAGATCGGTTTGCAGTTCTTCGATTGTCCGGTAAACCTTCTTGCGGAAAGCAACAGAGTAGAACTCCTCTTTTACCGTTTTGTGAAACCGCTCACAGATCCCGTTGGTTTGCGGACTGTATGCTTTGGTTTTGGAATGGTCAATGTCCTCGATGGCCAGATACAACTGATATTCATGGTGTTCTCTGGCTCCGCAATATTCGCTGCCACGGTCAGTTAGTATCCTAAGTAAGCGTAAACCATGTTGTTCATAAAATGGAACTACTCGATCATTCAACAAGTCTGCTGCTACTAGGGCATTTTTGCGATCATAAAGCTTTGTGAAAGCAACTTTGCTGTAGGTATCAATAAAAGTCTGCTGGTAAATATGCCCTACACCTTTGATATTGCCTACATAGTATGTGTCCTGGGCTCCCAGATAGCAAGGATGATGTGTTTCAATCTCTCCATGGGCTTGCTTTTCGAGTTTGGCTTTTTCCAATGCGGCCAGCTGGGCTTCGGTTAATACAACACCTTCTTGTGCTGATTTGACTTCCAGAGCTTTTAGCCGTTTGCCCATTGTTTCCAGATTGTGTCTGAGCCAAATGCTTCGTACACCACCAGGTGAGATGAGAATACCTTGCTTTTTGAGTTCATTGCTAGCCCGCAGTTGGCCAAAAGCAGGTTGATCAATGGCTAGTTCTGTGACAGCGTGTTCAATGTGAGCTTCAACTCGGTTTTTCAGAATGGGTTTTCTGCGGCTGATCTCTTGCAAGGCAACTGCGCCGCCTTTTTCGTAGAGTTCTTTGAAGCGATAAAAGCTGTCCCGACTGTAGCCCATCACTTTGCAGGCTTTGGACACATTACCTAATAGGGAGGCCAGTTCGAGCACGCCCACCTTGTTTTTGATGATCTTTTCTTGAGTTGTCATCGGCTTAATCGTTTGTAGAAGTTACTAATTTTTTCAGTAACTGTCCGATTAAGTCTTGACTAGTTCA
>JASJOS010000004.1 GCA_030068525.1 Xanthocytophaga flava | reverse complement strand
AAATTATTGTATTGCGGTAGTTGATTCCACCAAAAGCATAAAAACGACTCTTATCACTTAATGGAACACCGGCATTGAAGAACAGCGAAGAATTAGTCATTTTGCTAAGACCGTTGATCATCTGGAAGTTTTTACGGGTCAAGCCACGTGCTTCCATTAAACCATCATCTGTAAGCAGGGCAGAATTAGTAGGGTTGGCAATAATTTCCGGATTGGTAATAATGGATTGTCCATTGGCATCTTTGAAGCGATTGTTCAGATAATCATCACCATACACAACACCATCATATCCTCCATCCGGAGTACGGGTGGTGCTTCCTCTGGAAGTAATTTCACCTGTCATGTTAATGAATCCTCCGTTTTTACCCAATGGCAGGCCATAGTTAGCCATAAGTTGGTGGGTTACGCCGTCACCTTCTTTGTAAATGGATGTATAGTAGCTGGCTGATAGCTCATTGACCGATTTTCTGAGGTTAATGTTCATTACACCTGCAATGGCATCAGATCCATATTGTGCTGCCGCTCCATCCCGCAGGATTTCTACTTTTTCAACGGCCAGGGTAGGAATTGTCATCAGGTCGGCAGAGGTAGACGGACCTGTACGGTTATACAATTGTAAAAGAGAGGATACATGTCGTCTTTTACCATTTAATAATAACAAAGTTTGATTGGGTGGCTGATTGCGTAACTGTACCGGAGTTACGTGAGAGTCCAGATCGCCACCTACCTGTTGCAGGGCATTAAAAGACGGGGCTACCTGCTTGAGCATCTGACTTAAATCCGGTTGAGGCATGCTTTGTGCCATCTGGTTGACAGAAATAATATCCACCGGGGCAACAGATTCCAGCTGAGTCCGGTTGGCGTTCCGTGAACCTACTACCGTGATTTCACTGAGTTCGAGTCCGTCACTAAGCAGACTAACATCGATCTCTGATTTGGAGCCTACGGCTACTTCCTGTGCGGTATAGCCCACCGAGGAGAAAATCAGTACTGCATCATCGCCTGGAACCTTGATCGAAAAGGCTCCCTTTTCGTTAGTGACAGTACCCGTGGTAGTGCCTTTTACTACCACCGTTACACCTACCAGTGGTTCTGTCTTGTCTGTGACTTTTCCGGTAACTGTTTTGCTTTGTGCAACAGCCGCACTATGCCAAAGCAATGCAAAAAGACAGATGAGAGATAGTTTGTAGAGTTTGTGTTTCATAAAGATTGTACAGTTGGTTTTTAAATAGATAAAGCATACCCAATCCCTCTTGAAAAAGAGGGCAGATAGTGTGTTTGTAAATGAAAAAGGAAATAAACCAGTAATGAAAAAAGTACAATTTCTACCCACGCCATTGCACAGGCATATCCGACTTAGAAAGCTTGTTTGCGGCATTAAGCTGTTCGTAAATCGTAAACTAAAAATGAATTCTTGTTGAGTAAATAAACTAACTATTGTTGATTAATGCAAATTATATATCATAAATTTTATTAAATAAGATATATAATTCTACTAATGTGTGTAATATCGGAATAAGATGTTGTTTGGTGTTCGTGTGTTTATAGAATATGTGTATTCTGTGTCCTTGGTAGCCTTATCGAAGATATATGGAATAGGTATATTAGAAAAATATAATATATGATTGGATTTCTACTATGTGTAAAGAAACTTTACTGTCTTTTTTACTGCTACAGAGAAACAGTTGAGTTTACTAAAATCAAGACGCTGGATGGGGTAGGTATTATCCTATAACATTTTCGAAAATGTACCTTTTCCGAAAATGGCATCCATGGAGAAGGTCTTTGACATAGGTGTATACCAATGCCAGTTTTGAAACTAGTATCTGGTCGATGCTGTTAACTGAAGGTAGAAATACATAGAGACTCGTCCTGAAAGGATCATTGTTCCCTTCCTATCTTCCTGAAAGAAACACCATTACCTTTTTGTCCTCCTGAAAGGATCTCATGACAAATAGAGCCGTGTTTGGTTTGTGAAAAAATTATTACGAGTCGGAAAGGCCGCCGGTCTTGTCACGAGTTCCTTACAGGAAGACAGCGAAGGGAGAGTGTTTTTTCTTTATTTACAAACCATATTTCTAGAAAAGATATCGGACAAGATAAGGGTCAAAGATCTGCGGCCTGTAGATTTGTAGTGTATTACATGAAGATGGCGATGTAAGAAGAAAGATCAAAAATCTAAATAAAGTATGAAGAGATCTCTCAAGTAGAGAAGTGAAAAAATCTGAGAAAACGGAATAAAAGATATTTCAAAAACAGAGCCTGCATTCTTGTAAAATGCAGGCTCTGTTTAATTTTTAGAACTTAACTGAATATCTTCTTTAAAAGTCAAGAAGCATCTTTTCCCGCTTTTTTTCATAAAACCTGCGACACACAAACTGGATAGACCGGTAAGAAGAAGCTGCCAGTTCCATTGCCTGTGCCTCACGTACCCACACAATCTGTTCAATGCCTTCCTCTTTCTGAGGAGCTACACGGCTATCATCCAGATTCGTCATGGCATACCATTTGGTTTGTTTTAATATCCGGTTACCGTTTTGGGTATAGGTGTGCCATGTAGTACATATCTTGTGTTCGAGTTGTACTTTCACATTGCATTCCTCCTCTACCTCACGCAGAGCAGTCTCTTTAAACGACTCACCTTTATCCATCTTGCCTTTAGGAAGATCCCAGGCTCCCAGACGGAAAATCATTAGTATCTTATCATCTTTCTGAACTACGCCACCTGCTGCTTCCACGATCTTGTACTGACCTTTGATAACATCAGTCAGAATTTTTTTGTCAGGTGAAGCTAATACAAGTGTATTTAGTTTTTTTAATTTTTTGTCCCGTAATAATGCAAAGAGCCTGTAAAGCAAAACAACGGAGGGATTGACTACTGCCACATCTCCTACCAGTTCTGCTGCCGTAACCTCAAGGGTTTGTCCGTCAATAATGTAATTGTAGCCCGATTGACTTGCTGCGAAGGTATCCATGTTGATCACTTTCACATGCTTGTCGTTAACAAAGAGGTTCATGAGGATGCAGAACTGTATGGTTTACAATAATGATGATACAAAAGAAACATATTTTTAACAAAACCACAAAAAACAATTTGCGGGTTTAGGAGTATATACATAGAAAAGTGTGCCAGGGTACACAAAGGTGGGTTTGAAAATATCTGATAATCAGGTGCAAGTGGTTTGTATAGAGATTATTCGAACAGTTAACTACTAATTAAGATAGGAGGTTATGGGTATAATTACCTGTCTTACTCTGGGATTAATACTTGAAACCTGACTTACAGTAACCCAGGCTAGCCTACGAGAACTAAAATAAAGTGTTAACGAACTACTGGTAACTTTTTCTTAATTTCGCCGCATGATGATTCAAGATACAACCGAAACCATTGCCCGGCAAGTGGCAGCGTCTCTGCTGGAAGTAGGCGCGATCCGTTTACGTCCTTCAGATCCTTTTACCTGGAGTTCCGGATGGAAATCTCCTATTTATTGTGATAACCGTCTGGCATTGTCTTATCCTGCTGTCAGAACTTATATTAAAAATGCTTTGGCAGAGCGGATTCGTCAGACGTTTCCTGGCGTAGAAGCCATTGCAGGTGTGGCTACTGCCGGTATTCCACAGGGGGCTCTGGTAGCTGATGTGCTTGAATTGCCTTTTCTGTATGTTCGCTCCAAACCAAAAGAACATGGTATGGGCAATATGATAGAAGGCAAAGTGTCTGAAGGACAGAAAGTAGTAGTAATCGAAGACCTGATTTCTACAGGAGGAAGTTCCTTAAAAGTGGTAGATGCCTTACGTGAGGCAGGAGCAGAGGTATTGGGTATGGCTGCCATTTTTACCTATGGATTTGCAGTGGCAAAAGAGAACTTTGCAGAGAAGAATGTTGAGTTATTGACTCTTAGTGATTATGCCTATCTGCTTACAGAAGCATCAAATCTGAATATTATTACCGAAGCAGACAAAATTTCTCTTGCTTCATGGCGTCAAAGCCCTGATACCTGGGGAAAATAGAATAGATAGTTGATAGTTACCAGAAGCCGGATGCTCATAAAACATCAGGACTGTCAATATGGATATTTAGTAAGAACGTATGACCCGTAAATTAGGAATCATTATAGTTGTTGCGTTACTCGTAGGCTCTATTGCGTTTTCGATCATGGGAGGTTTTTCCAAACCGGAAATCTCAACTGCACAAGCTCCGGAGTATATTGTAGCCGGAAAATTATTTAAGGGAGGGGCTACCAGCGATACCTTAATGACTATCTTCTCAGAAATTAAAGATCTGCATACCACCCAAAAACTACCTGGTACACTGGCTGCAGTATATTATAGTATACCCGAAGAAGCCAAAGGAAAACTGGAGGTTTGGGTAGGAGTATTGGTATCGGATACAACTATTGTTTTACCGGAAGGTTACCTTTTTCGGAAATTCCCATCAAGTAATGTAATACGGGCAGAAATAAAAGCCCATTACATGGTAGCACCTGCTCCAGACAAGGTCAAAGCTCAGTTGTATGAATTTGCCACCGAACAAAAAGTAAAACCCGGTAGGTATGTCATAGAGAAGTACCATAATGAACAGGATATTACCATGGAAATTCCGGTAACTAAACTTTAACTAAAACAATGGAAAAGACTCTCAGACGTTCGTTTGCCAACAGTGTATTTTTAGGTGTGTGTGGTGGCTTAGGTGAATATATCAACATGGACCCGGTGTTGGTTCGGGTGTTGTTTGTACTGGCATTCTTTTTCGGCTTTGGTTCACCTTTGCTGGTTTATATTGTTCTTGCTTTCTTGATGCCAAAGGCCTATTAATACATGCTGTAATCATTCAGCGAAACCACCTGCCTGCATGTGTACTCATGCAGGCTTTTTTATTTTAGGAGCATTACATAACCCCCAGTGTTTTCATAACCTCAGCTTTGTACTGGCGTCCAATCGGTAGTTCCCAATCTCCAACCTCTATATGGGTACTGTTAAAGGATTTTATTTTTGCCAGAGAAATAATGAACGAACGATGGATGCGGAGGAATTTATCGTCAGGTAGCTTTTCTTCCAGATAGGTTATGCGCTGATAGGTAATAATCTCCTGATCCTGTGTTTTCACTTTTACATAATCTTTCAGGCTTTCTATGTAGACAATATCTTTCAGAAACACCTTTACCATCTTTTTGTCGGCCTTCAGATAGATAAAAGCCTCTGCAAACATCTCGTTGCCTGCTGACTGGATCATGGCCGGCAACTGAACAGATGGGTCATACAGGGTGTGGTATTTATTAATGGCAATCAGGAACCGTTCGAACGAAATAGGTTTCAGCAGATAATCCAGTGCGTTCATATCGAATCCTTCCAGTGCATATTCGCGAAAGGCTGTGGTGAAGATGATCCTGGGCCGGTTTGACAGGGTTTTCAGGAAATCCAGACCTGATAGCTTAGGCATCTGAATATCGAGAAAGAGCAGGTCGATCTTGTTTTTCTGCAGGAATATTAATGCATCTATGGCATTATCACATTTTCCCTGAAGGGATAGTGTATCGAGTTGGCTTATGTATCGCTCCAGAATGTCTATAGCCAGTGGTTCATCGTCTACAATCAGGCATTTTATCTTATGGATTGCCATGTCGGTTAACTTATTTTTATTTTTAAATCAACAAGATAGCGATCTGTCTCTTTTTTTATAACCAGTTCATGGTCGTTGGGATACAGAAGTTTTAGTCTGCGGGCAATATTCTGCAAACCCAACCCATTATGGTTATTGGAAAGCGAACTTACCAGTTCATCACCTGTATGGCTATTTTCTACTTTTACACTTAGCCAGTTGTCCTTTACTTTTATATCGATAGTAACCCAGATTTGATTTGTCTCGTTGCTGACACCATGCTTAAATGCATTCTCCACAAAGGGAATGAGTAGGAGTGGGGCAATCCGTTTGTCATGTATATCGCCAGACACATTCAGCGAAAGGTCCAGCCGACTGGTATAACGAAGTTTTTCCAGTTCTATGTAATTCTGTATATGGGAAATTTCTTTGCTTAGCAGAAGAGTGTCTGACTGAGAATCGTACAGCATATAACTCATCAACTCGGAAAGCTTTAGCACAACTCTTGGGGCGACAGGTGAAGCTTGGAGAGTCAATGCATAGAGGTTGTTGAGTGTGTTGAACAGGAAATGGGGTTGAACCTGGGCTTTTAAAAAATTTAGCTCTGTTGCTAGTTTTTCTTTGGCCATTTCCTGATTGTACTGTTCCTGATCAACCCACTGCCTGAATACGTTAAGCACAAGTGTAAATAACAATATGGGACTCAAAAACCACAACATGCTTTTGAGTAGAAGATATCCTATGAAAACCTCTTCAACCACGGTTGTATCAGCATAGAAGAGGGGTTCGATGACTCTTTCAATGAGTGCACGGCCAACTACGGAGGCTACAAATAATAACACAACTGCCCATAGGCTGTAGGCCACATATTTCCTTTGTATAAAGAACAACGGGAACAGGAGATACATATTGACGTAGGCTACCAGTATAGCGGGTGGGAGCTTTTGTAACTCGATCTGAAAGTAGGTTAGAAAAAAATCTTCTCCATCAGCGTGGACGCCTGTGTATACCAGGAGGTAGGCTATCCAGAAGAGGATATGGGTGAGTGGGCGGTTGTTAGCTATGTAGAAGGGTTGTTTCATTATGTGTCTTACTTTATTGCTTGCTTTCTACGGTATTTTCTCATAGTCCAGCGTTTTTGCGTGTCCTCACGCCGTGTCACTTTTTGCTTGTCTTTCCTAAATTGGTTTGTTGTTCTTTTCATTACTCTTCCTGCCATGCCACTTTCTTTTCTTGCCCAAAAAGGTTTTTATCCTCAATACATCACTCTTCCTACCATGGTACTTTTTTGCTTGTCCAAAAAAGTACCCCAAAAAGGACACTTTTCTCCGATCCTCCCGCCCGCAGGCCAAAGGCCAACCTCGCGGAGAAAAGACTCCCTACGCACCTACACCACCTTCCACGATTGAAGTAACCACACCTCTCTTTGTACTGACTAAGATCTGTCCTCTCGTAAGGAATACTCCTCCTTTTTGTCCTCCTGAAAGGATCTCGTGACAAGACCGGCGGCCTTTCCGACTGGAGTTTGTTTTTTGTGCCCGTTGTTGGTGTTATCACCAACAACCACTTTCCCACCATTCAGGTTGGTGATAACACCAACCTGGGGAAGAATATTTCAGAAACCGAACGCATCTCTATTTGTCACCAGTTTCTTTCAGAAGGACAGAGAAAAGGATAAGGACAGCAAAAAGAGTATGAATAGTATACTGTGTCAAAAGATAACTCTGTCAAAAGGCAAATTAATCATAAATGGATAGTGTGGGATGGTATTTCGATAGACAGCGGTATTTGGCTTGTTTTCGGCAGGTTTTCCGTGGTGTATGACTAAATGAGTGGTGTAAATGTACTATTGGAGGTGTTTCGGGTAGTTGGGCTAAAATAAAAAAACGGACTGCTTTTATCGTATTGATTTGTGCCAGATAAAAAATCCTACGTCATGATATATCCTTTTCTCCGCGTTCTATCTGGAAGCATGTGTTTTATAGCAAACTGTGTTTCTATACATGTAAGACTACAAACAAGGTTGACAATTCTGTTATTGTTGCTTGGTACTGGCTTTGTACCCTTACTGGCTCAGGAAGGTGCTATTACAGGAGCTGTTGCCAACGAAGTAGGAGAGATGCAGCCTGCTATTACCATCACTTTGCGGAAAATGCCTGATTCGACTAGTGTAAAGTCTACGCTTACTACTTTGAAGGGGAGATTTGAGTTTTTGCATATTCAGGAAGGGAGTTACGTTTTACAGGCCTCAGGTGTAGGGTTCCAAAGATATACAGAGCCTGTATCGGTTTCATCCAAAACGGCTTCTTATGTCCATATACAGTTAAAAACAGAGGTAGTTGGTTTAAGGGAAATAAGTGTAACAGCCCAGAAACAGGCAGTAGACCGGCAGATTGACCGAACGGTGATTCATGTAGATGCTATTCTTTCCAATGCGGGCACAAATGCCTGGGAAATGCTGGAACAGTCACCGGGGGTACAGGTTGTGAATGATAATCTGAGTGTAAAAGGAAAGCAGAATGTATCTGTATTTGTAGACAATAAACCGCTCTATTTGCAGGGAAACGATCTGGCAAACTATCTGAAGTCTTTACCTGCCAATACATTGGATAAAATTGAGATTATTCCCAATCCACCTGCCGGCTATGAAGCGGCTGGCAATGGAGGTATTATCAATATACGGCTAAAGAAGAGTGACAGAATGGGATTTAACGGCAATATTCTTTCTGAAAATATACGTGGAAAACGTTCCCGTATCTCACAAAGCATAAATGCCAACTTTCGCATTCAAAAGATAAATGTATACGGGAATGTGTCTAACTACAATGGTACCGGACTGTCTGTTAGTACCAGTGAACGAATCTATCAGGCAAATGAAGCTAACTCCCTGGCTTCTGCCACACAAAATATGTCTGTCAGCAATCCTAATCATCGGGTGTTCGGAAAGCTGGGAGTGGACTTCTACTCTTCCCCTAAAACCACCTGGGGGATTTCTGCCAGCCACCTCTACCGGGATATGCTGGAGAAAACAACACTGATAAATACGCAGGTATACAACAGAACTAGTGGATATACTCTTGTAAAATCAGATAATCGTGCTAATACCCTAACCAACAACACGAATGTTACCCTGAGCTTCCGGCATGTATATGATACCACTGGTCGGGAGCTAACAGCTGATGCGGATTATATTACCTACAGACAGGGATATAACTTTTCAAATAGCAGTGCTGCCTATGGATATAATCCGAAACTGGAGACTTTCACAGGAGATTTACCCTATACTATTACCATTTATGCGCTAAAAACAGATTATACACACCCATTCCACAATGGGTCTAAACTGGGAGTGGGGTATAAGTCCAGTTTTACGCATGTGAATAGCCTGGCTACTTATACTGGAGATAACCCTCAGCTTAGCGATTTGTCTAACCGGTTTACTTATGAGGAAACTATTCATGCACTGTATCTGAGTTATTCGCTAACTTATAGAAGATTGTCTCTGCTATCAGGTGTCCGGGTAGAGAATACGCTTTCTAGTGGCAAGCAGCAGTCTGTTACCTCTTCGTCTTTTGAACGGTCGTATCTGAATGTGTTTCCGACAGTATATGTATCCTATACATTGGATTCGCAAAAAGAGCATTGGTTGCATTTTTCGTATGGGAGGCGAATTGACAGACCTGAATACTCGATACTGAATCCGTTTGCCATGCCTCTGGATAACTATACATACAGGCAGGGGAATCCGTTTTTAAAGCCACAGATTTCCCAGAACCTTGAGTTTTCCTATGTGTATAAAAACAGATTGACTCTGAGTCCTTTTTATACAAGGTCAAGAGACATTGCTCAGGAAACTATTCTGGTAAAAGAGAATGTGTTTTATCGTCAGCCTGCCAACCTGGGGCAGCAGGAGATTATTGGGTTTTCAGCGGATGGAACCTGGAATCTGACTCAGTGGTGGACGGTCAATCCTGTGATCACCTATACTTCTTTACGCTCTGTCTTAGATACCGACAAACTACACGTGAAAGGGAGCAACTGGAGTGCTGCGGCTGTCAGTCAATTCAGTTTTCGGAAAGGATGGACTGCTGAGGTAATTACAGAGTATGTGACTCCACAGCTATACAGGCAATACATACAGGGTGCCAGCTGGTATACACACCTGGGTGTTGGTAAAAAGATATGGAAAGATAAGGGCGTTGTGAAAGTAAATATTCGGGACCTTTTTTATTCGAGAGTAGACCGGCAGGACTTCCGTAATCTGACAGGTGTGACCGGGTATAGTAATCGCAAATGGGATACCCGAAGTGTTACGCTGGCTGTAAGCTATCGGTTTGGTAAAAGCCTGAAAGCAGGTGCCTCCCGTAAAACAGAAGCTCCAGATGAGAAGAAGCGCTTAGGAGATCAGTAGGGAGTTATATCTGGTTATTTTGAGTAGTGAGTAAACAGTAATAGTGCCAGGCTGAACGTCCATATGTTTGTTTTGATTTGAATAAGGGTGATGTGATTGACTGTATGTCATCCGAATGATTGTGTTAATCCGACCCAATGTAGGGGCGAACCTGCGTGTGCGCCCAGATTGTCGCAGGGAATGTTTGGATTTGTAAACCAACATTGGTAATGTAGGGTGACCACGCCAGGTCGTGGCAGGCTGGCGGTCGCCCTGATTCCTACAGGCCTGGCATGTGATACATCAGAAAGTGTTGTCTGATATACCCGATCATTCGTGTTAGGAAACAGGGCGACCGCCAGCCCTTATCGTGTCTCATAACTTTTCTGGAAATAAAGGTTTTAAAAGGAAAGACGCTGGTTCGAACGTCCGTTCGGACCTAAATTGAAAGCAACGTCTGTTGCGTTGGGGCAAATTGAGCCATGTTCAGGTTTGTGATAGTATCCAAACAAGCCTTTACCCACCAACGCAGCGGACGCTCAATGTTGTCAACTTAAGGGAGTGTATTTTTTTTCATATTTCTTTATTGTTCTTCTTAAAGAATCTTTTGACAAATAGAGCCGTGTTTGGTTTCTGAGTGAAAAAATACATTCCAATCGGAAAGGTCGCCGGTCTTGTCACAAGATTCTTACAGAAGGACAGGGAGGGAACCTAATTTTTCCAAAAAGATAGATAGACTGATTCTTTCAGAAGGAAAAGGACAAAAGGGGACAGGGAAATGAAATGGTCTTTCAATAGGGCACAGAGTAGTATTTCTCTTTAGTAAGGTATTTTTTTTAGGTATCTTTTCTTTATTTACCGAATGCTTTTCTGCAAAAGTTATGTCTTAGGATAAGACCTTTGCCTAATTTACGAGATGGCTTTAAACAAGTTCAATGTGAACCATAAGAAGTCAGTTTGAGCAAAGAGAATACAATTGTCGCTAAATGCCTCATAAAACGGCGTACATTGAATTCCTATTTGGCTAAGTTAGTTATTCAACACTGTGTTTCTGTAAAAGACACTCAAAATGACAGGAATCCCTCTTATTAAGGAAATAAACGAAGCCTATGAAAGCACGGGTCTCTCACTTCGTACAAGCAATCCTTCTTTTCACATCTTTGACATGCGTGATGCAAACCAGTTAACGGTCAACCACTATCCTCCCCATAGACTCGATTTTTTTACACTCATCATCAGCTTTGGTACCAAGAGCCTAAACTTTACACTCAACACAACCACCTTCGAAAATGTGGATCATTTTATTGTGTGTGCCGCACCAGGCCAGGTAATGAAGTGGGAAAAAAACGATGACTGGTTTGGCTTTTGCCTCTGTTTTAAATCTGATTTTATCCGGTATGAATCAGAAGTAAACCTTTTAGAAGATTTCCCGTTTTTCAACATCAAACAAACCAATCTGTTTCCTATCAATGAAAGTGAGTTCAGGGATCTGGCCTCAAACTGTCAGCAGATTGTAACGGAACAGGTAAACGGTTTCAGCTATAATTCACAAATAATGAGAGCCTTATTGCAGGCGGTTCTCTGGCAGGTGCGGAGAATTTACGAGGGATCTAAACAACACCCCATTGAAAAGCAAAGCTTGATTCTTGCCTCCCAATTCCACTATCTGGTAAACAAGCATTTTATACACAAGACGTTGGTGGCAGACTATGCAGACATGCTCAACATTACAGCCAATCACTTAAGTCAAACCATAAAAGCAGCCACAGGCAAAACAGCAAAGAGTATCGTAACCGAAAGAAGACTTGAGGAGGCTAAATACCTGCTCCGGTTTACCAATAATGATATTTCAGAGATCGCTTTTCATTTAAACTTTGCAGAACCCACTCATTTTACCAAACTATTTAAGAAGGAAGTCCAGAGTACACCGCTTCAATACAGGCAAAACAACAAGTAGATGAGAGATTATTTACACCAGGTCGGCTACGATAAACCAAGATTTTTGCCATTTTTTCCAACTTTTACATCCTTACCATCTTAGAAGAGGAGAGTAGTTTTGTTGTACAAAATGAGGTATTAAAACACACAACCATGTCAGACAACAAAACTCACACAGTTAAAACAGTACCAGATGGGTATACAGCTGTAACACCCTGGATCATTTCCCCTTCTACAGAAAAAATGATCCATTTTCTAACCGTCGTCTTTGATGCAGAAGAAGTACCCAACAGCCGAATTACAGATGAAGAAGGTGTGATTATTCATGCGGTTGTAAAAGTTGGCAACACAATGGTGATGCTTTTTGACGCAAGAGACGGATGGGGACCTACACCAACTTTTCTGAACCTGTATGTAGAGGATATCGAAATTGCTTACCAGAAAGCCCTGGCACTTGGAGCCACATCCGTAACAAACATTACTACACTCTGGTTTGGCGAGAAGGTATGCCGGATAATAGATCCGTTGGGTAATCTTCTATGGATAAATCAGCGTATCGAAGAGGTGGACTTTACAAACCCGGAAGAGGTTAAAAAAAGAGCCTCTTCACCGGAAGCGATTGCAGGAATCGCGTACATACAGAAATCTCTCGATGAGGCAATCCGAAAACAGAAAAGATTGTTACAAGTATCATACTGAGGCCTTTACGACTGCTCACCACAACATACATGTGTTTAATTCTGTAAGTAAGGGAAATATCTAAAAGCTTCGTTTCAAAAACTTTGTGTTTAATCTATTACTACTTTATTACAACTATCAATTGGTGTATTGGGAATTTCATCAGGCAATGGTATCTCTAATCCATTGTCTAGTATTACCTTTTTGCCTCCTTCATTTAGAAATTCTATTTTCTTGCTCAATGAACCATCAGATAGGTAATACTCCCAAACACCAGATGTTTGATCATTTTTATATTGGCCTTTACTATCTGGATTTCCATTTTCAAAGTAACTTATATAATTGCCCTGCTTAATTCCATTAACATAATGGGTATCTGTCATAATGGAATTATTTTTATAATAGGTAAGTTCCCTTCCTGATTTTTTACCTTTTGAATAACTAGTTGCTCTGAATATGTATCCATTTCGTAAATCATATTCTAGCCAAAGGCCTTCTTTTATTCCATTTGATAGAATACCAGCAGGCAACTGCTTACCATCTTTTAGCTTTGCAAATACTAGTTCTATCTGTGGAGAAGATAGTTTGGCTATGTGGTTGTCAGTAGAATTACATGATAGCAAAAATGCTAGGAGGATCAATAAAATATACTTCTGGCTTATTATATTATACATCTTTTTTGTATAACTCAGTGTAAAGATTTGCATTGTTTAGTGTAACCACTTGTGTAGAGGCATTTTTATATGTGTGTACATTATCTTGGCCTAATTCATAGGATCAAATTGTGCTTGACTAATTACTGTTCTTATGTGCTCAATATGTTCTACAATAGTTGGTTTTAAATTTCCTGCTTTAACTTCTGCTTAAATGGAATCCAAAATCTTTCTATAGAAATTAAAAGGCTCCTAAGTGTTAAAAATTGAACAGTTAGCCAATGTTAGTTATAGGTGGTTATCCCAAAAATTACTTTTACAATTTTGTTTCCGTTTTTATCAAAGAAGAATGTATAAACAGGGAATTCTCCTCCTGCAAAGTCCATGATGTGAGGGTAATCATCATAATACATTTTTGGAAAAATATGAGTCTGGATAATCCGTGAGTTTACTCTGGTAAAAAAGATTACTAGATGAGTATCATAACCTGGAGATAATTTAACCCAATCATGATTTATTTTTACGTGATAATTTGTTTCTCTGTTTGCCAAATTAATTAAAGTATCCTTAATAATATGTTTTATCTGTTCCGGTTGAGTTGACTGGATAGTAAAAAAGTCTACCCATTCCTGCTGGGTAAGATTTCTGAAAACTGCTTGATTTAATCTGTAATCCCGCCAGGCAATTGCCAAGTCTACGTCTATTAACTGGTTATTTTTACGTTTGTACATATAGTCCTTATCTGTAGAGTCAGAAAAGTTACGTAAAGAAGAATCTTGTTTTAAATAGATTAGTACCTGTAGAAATTGAGTCGAATCCAGTTGATAAATTGTATTTACCTGAACATGATCAGAACAGGAAAAAAATACAGAACCTATCATTGTAAGCCAGTATAGGACGCCAAAATTTATAGTTGCAAGTGATTTCATTGTGGTTTTGTGGCTAAAGATTATCTGTTTTTACCTATTGTTGTTTCCTTTCAGGCAAGTTGGTGATAACATACAACCTCGGAAAGGAAAATCTTTGAAATCCAAGTAAACTGTACTTCAGACAATTTTGCATGAACTACACGCAACACACTATCTGCGGTTTATTCTAGGCAAAATAACTCTTGCGGTTTATTCCACCAAAAACTTTTCGTGATCTGCATGCACTGTAAACTCTCTTCTGTATGGGCAGTGAGTGTAACAAACCGCAAATTAGTCCATGCGGTTTATTCACCGCATGAGTTGTATTGCGGTGAATAAACCGCAGATAATTTTTTATGTCATCCTTAAAGTCATTTACTATACTGCTACCTTTGGAATGATTCGTGAAAGTTTGTCGTTAAAGTATAAAATCTAATTTGTAACATCGCATCGACAAAACTAATCCGCCATGTCAGCTTTTGATATGGCTTTCTATGTACTCATTCCTATGGCAGAAACACTTAGTATTCCTACTACCACTGATCGTAAAGAGATATATGATACTCTGATTCCTCAGATTGCTTCACTGATTGACGGGGAAACAGATCTGATTGCTAACCTGGCAAATATTACAGGGGCTTTAAAACAGGTATTTGACTTTTTCTGGGTAGGCTTTTACCTGACTAAAAACAACCAACTGGTACTGGGACCGTTTCAGGGCCCTATCGCCTGCACCCGGATTGACTTCGATAAAGGGGTATGTGGCTATTGTTACCGTACACAGGAAACTGTACTGGTACCCGATGTAGAGCAGTTTCCAGGGCATATAGCCTGTTCCTCTGATTCAAAATCAGAGATTGTAGTGCCTATCTTCAAAGGTGGACAGGTGTTCGGTGTACTGGATGTAGATAGCGACCAGTTAAATGATTTCAGTGAAGTAGATAAAGAAGGGCTGGAACAAATTATGCGACTATTAGAAAAAACGTTATAATAGTATAACTCAGTTTTCCTTCGAATGGAAACATAAGTCATCCCAAATTTTGAGTAAAAGGGTGTCATTGAGAAAGTAAGAACAAGTGTCACAAAGAGAGCAAAGACGACTTCAATCGTCGTTGGCAGTGTAGGTGCGTTGGCAATCTTTCTGCCGCGAGGTTGGCCTTTGGCCTTGTGGGGGGAAGGATCGGCAGAAAGTGTCCTTTTTGGCCTACTTTTTTGGACAAGCAAAAAAGTAGACAGCTGCAAGTAGAATCATGTAAGGGACAATAAACAAAGCAACTAAAGAAATTTCTCAGAAATTACCCCCAAGCCCACATTTTCAAAAACATAGGCTTGGGTTTTATTCTCATCCAAATTTCAGGATGACTCACGTTTCGAGATAGATTTATATCAGAAAGCTATGTCAGATAATTCTTCGCTATCAGGCCAATCTCAGACAGACCAAACACCAATTCGGGATTTGGCCCTGTTTCATTACATTTCTGACAAGCAAGCCCGGAGAAATCAGATATTTCTTCAGCAAAATCTCATTACATTACTGGAACAAGGCGAAAAAGTGGTACATTATGCCAATAACGCCACCATTATTACTGACTCTCAATTTGCCATACTTTCGTCTGGTAATTGCCTGATGACAGAAAAGCGTCCTGTCGACAAGAGTTATCGCAGCACAATGTTGTTTTTTGATAATACAGTGTTAACGAAGTTCTTTCTAAAATACGCCTCCAGTATTGAAAAAATTTCGTCAAAGCCGAGCCAGAGTCAAGAGCCATTCCTTGTATTTGAGAAAGATGAGTTTATCAGAAACTATATAGCTTCTCTGAGATTGATTCAATCTCAGACTTCCTCCTTTTCTGACAAAAAGATAGAACTGAAATTTGAAGAATTAATGCTTCATCTGTTTGAAAAATACCCGGAAGAAATGTTGTCTTTTCACATAAGGAGCCAGGAAGAATACTCTGATCTTGAACTGAGAAAAGCAGTAGAGCAGAATATCACCAACAATCTTACCTTAGAAGAGTTAGCCTTTCTGTGTCATACCAGTGTCTCTACGTTTAAACGGAGATTTATAAAACTTTATAACATTACTCCCCGCCAATACTTCCTGCAACGCAAAATGGAAATAGCCACTTCATTGTTGTTACAAAACGAACATCCGGGCGAAGTGTTTTACAAAGTAGGTTTCGAAAATCACTCCAGCTTTTCTCAATCGTTCAAACAGGTGTATGGTATAAGCCCTAAACAATTTCAGCAGCAAAAGATGACCTTTTCCCAACAGACTTTGATCGATTAGCCATAATTGAACTGTGGGCTTGCCTCTACCTTTGCATACACATTAAAACGCAAAGAAAAATGGAAACACAAGCAACAGTAACACAAACATTCACTTTGAGGAGCAAGGAGGTAGGAGGTCAGTTTACCCAAAAACAGTTTGGTAATGGACCCGGTTGTTCGGGTGAAAATATCTCACCTGAATTGCATTGGGAAAATGCCCCATCCGAAACAAAAGCATTTGCCGTAACCATGCACGATGTAGACGCCCCAACAGGAAGCGGACTGTGGCATTGGGTCGTATATAACATTCCACCTTCCATCACATCCCTTGCCAGTGATGCCGGTAGCCTATCCGAAAACAACTTACCCGAAGGGGCGGTTGGTGGCTTAAGCGACATCGGAGTAAAAGGCTATTTTGGCCCTTGTCCACCTGCCGGAGAGCTTCACCGCTATATCATTACCGTTCACGCACTTAAAGAGCCTATAGCAGCAAATGAGAATGCAAGTGCAGCACTTACAGGATTTATGCTTACTATGAACACACTGGTAAAGGCTTCACTCCTGGTATATGGTCAGGGATAACTATACCCAATTGAGGGTACTACTTCCCTGCCTCATAGAATGCATCCCTGTGGCGCAGGGAATCCTTCCTGAATATCTTTTCAACTAACATGGTATCTCTGTATCAAAAATGAACAAAAAATATATTTTAGAATTAACTGACTATACTATCTGGGTAAATAAAATTGCCATTAACTGGTTGACTCAAATCAATGATGAGCAATGGGAGCAACAGATCGTCAGTAGTTTCAGTAGTGTGAAACAAACCGTACTCCATATTGTCAGTGCACAGAAAGTCTGGATCGACTACTGGAAAAATGTTTCTGCGCCTGTTTTTTTATCTGTTGGATTTACAGGTACTAAAACTGACCTGATACAAATCTGGGAAGATGTATCTGTCGATTTGAAAAATCTGATAGATACATATCCTGAAGAAAAGTATCTGCAACCTGTTACTTTCAAATGGCCTAAAGGTGGAGAAGGTTCAATGGAGTTCTGGCAATCATTGTTGCACATGAGTAACCACTCTACCTACCATCGTGGTCAACTGGTGACTCTATTACGCCAGGTAGGCTTTACAACATTTTCTTCAACAGATCTGGCTACATACTATCGTATAGTCCACAATGAAGAAAGTTTTCGTGTGTTTGCGGGTTCCTGATTTTTTACTATAATATACCAGGACGTTTGGGTGATGTGTTTTTAGTATATTCCTCTTTGAAAGATAGTGAAATAGTTTTACTATCTTTCAAAGAGGAATATATAGTTCCGGGCAGACTGTATAGTGGACTTCATGGAAGGGAGAATGTAAATGGCAAGTTATTGTAAAGGTGAAATTTGATATTTTTTCCTCCATATAGCCTTGAATCACCAACCGTATGAAATCAATAGTCGTCACTTTCTTACTTGTGTTGCCATGCCTCATCTTTGGACAAAATCTGCAGCAAGAATGGCTGAAGTATATCGGGCAATCCAAACCAGGCCTCACTCCAATAAAATTTGCCTCTGATCTGGTGTCATTGAATAATCAATATGAATTTGGTTCTGTATTTTCCAGTAATGGCGAGGAGTTCTATTATGCCGCTGACATGGCTGGAAAAGCTGAGATCAGGTATATGAAACTAAACAAGGGGCAGTGGACAAAACCAGTAGTTCTGCTATCTGATAAAGTATTCAGTTACAATGATCCAATGTTGTCTCCAGATGAGAGTAAGTTGTTTTTTATATCTGACAGACCATTGGGTAAATCAGGAGAAAAGAAAGATTATGATATATGGTATATAGAAAAAAAAGGCAGCGGTTGGTCAGATCCTGTTAATGCAGGCCCTGTAATCAATTCGGATAAGAATGAATACTATATTTCTTTTTCAAATAAGGGAACTATGTACTTTTCATCAAACAGAAAGGGCAAAGACGAACGGGCAGATAACTATAACATCTATGCTGCCAAAGTGAAAGGTAGAGAATTTACTCAGCCTGCATCTCCAGGAGACTCAATTAATACACAGCACTATGAGGCGGATGTATTTGTGGCAAGTGATGAGTCGTACCTTATATTCAGTGCAAGTCGGCCTGATGGGTATGGTGCAGGCGATCTTTACATAAGTTTCAAAAAAGCAGATGGCACATGGACTAAAGCAAAGAACATGGGAGACACCATTAATACACCAGGCCATGAGTTATGCCCCTTTGTCAGCAAGGATGGGAAATATTTTTTCTATACCAGTTGTCAGGATATTTACTGGGTAGATGCCCGGATACTGGATAAACTAAGATAACTAAAGCCTGCAAAAGCCTTTGTCTTCTTTTTCGAAAGGATCTCCCTTCACTGTCCGCCTAAAGAAACACCTCCTCTCCCTCTCTGTCCTTCTGAAAGGATCTTCCCGCCCTTGTCGGGACAGGCGTGACAAATAGAGCTGCGTTTACTTTCTGAGAGAAAAGGAATTCGTCCCCAGGTTGGCGTTATCACCAACATGAACGGTGGAAAACAGGTCGTTGGTGATAAGACCAACAACGGGCACACAAAGTTGATATGACTTGTGCAACTAATTATCTAGCTACAAAGAAAGAAGCTACAAAGAGAGCAAATATCACTTCAATCGCGGAAGGTGGTGTAGGTGCGTAGGGAATCTTTTCTCCGTGAGGTTGGCCTTTGGCCTTGCGGGCTGAAGGATCGGGGAAAAGTGCCTTTTCTTTGGTTACTTTCTTTGGGCAAGCAAAGAAAGTGACATGGCAGGAAGAGTGATCTTTGGAAAAATAAACTCTTTAAGCAAGCAAAAAGCGAAATATTAGAAATAAAGGTAAAGAAAATCTAATAAGCAAAAAAGTAAGAGGCCACAAGAAGAGTGATATCCTGGACAATAAAAAAGAATGGAAGTAAGCAAAATAAAGAGGTCAGATCAGGACTATAAACAAATTCAGATGAAGAGATATCTCTAAAGTATCAAACTGGAAAAATAATATAGAATCTTAGAGAAGAAAGTACAAAATACTTAAAAAAACAACGCCTATACTCTTTTAAAAGTACAGGCGTATAAAGTACAAAAGGTATATCTGGATATTTTACTGAAAAGCTCTGATTACTTAGTCAACTCTGCAATCACAGTTACACCACCCTTGGTCTTATCTCCAAGATTTACCAGAATCTTTGCATCCAGCGGTAAAAACAAGTCTACTCGTGAACCGAATTTAATAAAACCAAATTCCTGTCCCTGAGACACCAGTTGTCCTTCGGCTATATACCAGCGAATACGTTTTGCCAATGCACCTGCAATCTGGCGGAGAAGAATTTCAGTGCCACTGTTTGACTTGATAACCAGCGTAGTACGTTCATTTTCCGTACTGGCTTTAGGATGCCACGCTACCAGGTATTTACCTGCATGGTATTTAAAATATTGAACCATCCCTTCAATAGGTGTTCTGTTAATATGCACGTTGATCGGTGACATAAAAATAGAAACCTGACGGCGGGGAGTATTGAAATATTCTGTTTCGATAACCTCTTCAATCACCACAACCTTTCCATCTGCTGGTGCAATCACCTGAAGGTCTGCTTTTGTCAGTAAACGGTAAGGATTCCGAAAGAACTGCAGGATCAACAGATAGAACACAACTGAGATCACTAGTACGATCCAGGTCCAGGGCGCAGCAAAGAAATTGAAGAGAATGCCATTCAGAATAAACAGGAATAGCAAAGAGACCAGCAATAAAATACGTCCTTCTTTATGGATAGTCATACAGGTTCAGATTTTTCGGGTTGGTTTAGTTTCTGTTCAGATTATGGAATTGGGTACTTGTAAAGAATTTATACTTTCTCATCTATGTGATAATCAGCTGTATATTGCTGATATCAGACAGGAAATTACAGCATGTATACTGCTTTTATTTTATACAAAGAAAGAGTTTATTCGATAAAAGAACGCCAATCTGGTTTTTTTTGAATGCACGAAAATAGCTACTTTTGGGCAATTGACAATATGTTGGTACAATTTCAGCATACAAACCGTTCATGAGTGATCAGAAATTACCCTTACAGGACACTCCTCCACACACAGATTCATGGGGTGATCCACTAGGAGATGCATTAAAAGAGTATCTTTCAAACCCTTCTTCTTCCGATACAATTATTGTACATATTGATATTGCAGAAGAAGAATATCTGCCTGTGGCACACTTTTTCCGAAACGAACAAACTATCTCTGAGCTTGAGAAGCAGGCCCTTACTGCCTGCCGGGGCCATGTCCTGGACATTGGAGCCGGAGCTGGTAGCCTTTCGCTGATTCTGCAATCCAGGGGCCTGACCACTACCGCCATTGATGTTTCAGAAGGGGCTGTCTGGGTTATGAATCAACGAGGCGTTCAGAATGCTCATTGTGTGAATATTCTGGACTTCGGAGACGAAAAATATGATACTCTTCTGATGATGATGAATGGACTGGGAGTAGTAGGGACGCTGGATGGATTGGCAAATTTTCTGGAGCAGGCCAAAGATATGCTGAAACCGGATGGTCAGATACTGCTGGATTCGGCTGACATATTATATATGTATGAGGATGAAGAGGGAGGGTACTGGATTGATCTGAATGGTGCATATTATGGTGAAGTCACCTACCAAATGGAATATAACCAAGTAAAAGGAGAGCCTTTTGCCTGGTTGTTTGTAAGCTTTGACGTACTGTCTGAGTATGCAGAAGCAGCAGGGTTTACCTGTGAATTGTTATTTACAGACGAAAATGACCAGTACCTGGCACGATTAACACAACTGCATTCATAGTAGCTACTGTATATCCCCACTAATACCTGGGTGAAAGACTTTGTGTTGTTTTGTTACTACAACCGGACTGGAATAAATGGCACCGTTAGTATTGGAAACCCATTTTTTCTGTCCGGTTATCCCATCAATGGCATATACCTGACCCGAAAGGTCGCCTATATACACTACACCATTGGCAACCACCGGACTCGAAAATAGATAGCTGGTGACAGTGGTAGACCATTTCGCTGTGCCAGTCACTGCATCCAGCGCGTATAGTGTACTGCCAGCATGAGAGGTGATATACACAATACCCTCCGACACAAATGGACTGGAATAGATAGAGCTATTGGCCGTAAACTTCCATTTTAGTGTGCCTGTAGCTGTATCAACGGCATACAGGTTTTTGTCGTAACAACCCACATATACTATTCCATTGGCTACTGCAGGACTCGAATAGATAAAAGAGCCTGTTGCCATTTTCCATTGTAGCGCACCTGTACTAGCATTAAAGGCGTAAAGTGTATCCTTGCCAGATCCAATGTATACTGTCCCCTCAACTACTGCCGGACTGGAAAATGAAGCGTTTATAGTGGAAACTTTCCATTTCAGATCTCCTGTAGTCTGATCCAGCGCATATAAAGCACCATCTTTCGCACCGAAATAGACCATTCCATTTGCTACCACCGGACTGCTTTCAATATCCTTACCTATATTCTTTTTCCAGTTGATGGTGCCACTTACTGCATCCATGGCATACATCGTATCACTGCGACTACCCAGGTATACCTTGTTGTTAACTACTGTCGGGGTGGAGAATATAAATCCATGAGTGGGGGCCTTCCATTGGGTGGTACCTGTCGTAGTATCCAGTGTATAGAGATTGCCATCGGAGCTTCCTACATATACCCATCCGTTTGCTATCGTAGCACTGGATTCTACATAGTTTCCAATCTGAGTTTTCCAATGTAACTTGCCTGTAAGGGCATCAAATGCATATTCATATCCATCATCACTGCCAATATAGACAGTTCGGTTTGCATCAGGCTCCGGATCATCCGTTTTGCACCCGGATACAAACAAACACACAAACAAACAACATTGCAGAGAGAGTAGAGTTAATTTCATGCAGACAAAGGTAGAGTAGGTGATAGCTGCTTATACTGGATGCTGATGTATGCTAAATATACTACCTTATTGGTTGAAAACAGTGCCTGAAAGTGAATTAGATACTTCACTTATTTAGTATTTTTTTTTAGACAGCTTACTGGATATTCCACAACAAAACCAGAACCTACACTCTTTTAAAGAGAATAGACTCTGGTTTCAATATTCACAGCTGCAATTTTGAAAGAACTCTTTTGTAGCAAACTATTTTATTTTCTTCGACTCAACGCCTTTTCCTGATCTGACTCTTCAGAAACAGGATATTTTTTGAAAATAGCTATTACTGCTTTTTCAACCTGTCGGTTCAATGTGCGGGGATTATCTACAGTGCCTGCAATTGACCCTCTCCAGGCCAGTTGATTGGTGCGTGCATCTATGATATCGATAATAAGTGTTCCTTCTGTGTATGTATAACTTTGTCGGCCAGCATATGGAAAGGGAGATATTCCCCAGGGATAATAACGCCAGCCCCAGCCACCATACATCATTGGATAGTAATTATTTCCAGTACTCCGTTTTTTTTCAGTATAGGTATGATACGCAACTTTTACATCTGGATTGGATGTAGTTTGTTGCATCCCGCGATCTGTAAGTTCCCTGGCGATAGAGGCATGGAGATTTTGTTCAATAATCTCATTCTCAAACAATGGATTCTCACTTCCTTTGTTAGTATTATCAACATCGGCAAACTGAAATGTACGATATTTACTTAGATCAACGTCTCTGCTTTGATCTGTAACAACCTGCGACCCTGCACAACCTCCCAGCCAGATCAGTAGACCAAGCATAGGAACAATTACTAAGTTTTTCATAAGAGTTCGTATTTAATAAGCTAAAAATCACATTGTGTTTCCTGAATAGAATAGAGGACACACATACCCAACCCAACTACTATAAAATACAATAAAACTATGCCACGCTTTACCCTGTAGAATAATGAGGATTTTGCTGCGATTGAGCGACTTTATATATACCTGTTTTGCTTGTATTTATAGTACGTTCACACTAGCTACAAATAAAGAAGATACGAAGAGAGTAAAGTCGCCTTTAAACGCAAAAGGTCGTACAGGTGCGTTGGGAATCTTTTCTCCGCGAGGTTGGCCTTTGGCCATGCGGGCTGAAGGATCGGGGAAAAGTGCCCTTTTTTGCACACGCACAAATCCGGCTCACCAAATTCTCATTTGGTGCCTTGTTTTTTGGACAAGCAAAAAAGGAAGAAGCTAGTGGAAGAATAATGTAAGGGGTCTATACACAAATGACAGGAGAGATTCTTAAAAATTAACACAAGCCCACATTTTCAAAAATATAGGCTTGTGTTTCACTCAAATCCAACATTCGGGCTGACTTATGTTTTATACTTACATCCAACATGTGGGATAAAAAATAAGTGATTGAAGCCTTATTTTTCAGCTGGCAATGCCAATAGAGGTGTTTTGGTATGAAATGCCATCTTAGTGATATTATTCTTATCAAACATGCGTTCAAAAAATGAATACTTGTGTGGTATCATCACCAGCAAATCACTATGCGATTCACACACACTCTGATCTATACCTCTCTGAATGTCCTCTCCATACAGATAGGTATATTCCAGCTTAACTCCTGACAGCTGATTTTCAAAATTAGTATAGCTGGCAGTTCTTTCCGGCGAATGACCTGCTGGCATAGGTTGTGGCAAGCGTAATACCTCTACCTGAGCACCAAATGCCTCGGCCATGTCTCTGAGTGGTGATAGAGAACAGAAAGAATCAAAATCACTGGCAAGCATAATGTGTTTGATGCTTTTATACGAAAAGTCTCTGGGTATCACCAGAATCGGAAGATCTCCACGTTTAAGCAGAGTAGAAGTTACACTGCCCATAAGCAATTTCCCAACTGGATTTGTTCCCCGCAAACCCATAATAATCAGATCTGCCTTTTCCTCTTTAAAGTATCGGGTCAATACTTCTGCCACAGCCCCCAGACTAAGTTTACAGGTTACCTGTATGTGATACTTATTGATTAGCTGAGTCTTTATTTCCTGCAGGCGAGCCATATGATGCCGGTTGAGTTCATCCAGCGAGGGAAGGTCTACAGGAACTTCTGTTGTGATCAGGGGAAGGTCTACAGCATGGAACAAGATAATACCCGCATTGGTCTTCTGTGCTACATGAGCGGCATATTCGGTTGCGTACCAGGCGTTCTCAGAGTAATCGGTTGGTACAATGATGGTTTTCATACTAGTCTGGCGTTAAAAAATTTATGGAATCTACTTCTTCTCAGGACTCTTTTCAATGATATATCTCACTTGTATGCATGCGTTTTTTGGATTTATTATCTATCGTTGCTGACCTGTATGGTACAGTAGTGATTACAGATGAATCAGCTATCTAAGTTATAAATTTTTTCTTGTTTTTCCTTTGATTTTTACAACTTTATAGGTTACTTTTATTCACTTTTTTTATAACCACAACTACTTGTCTCATATAAGAAAAAGAAATGGATATGTGTCTGAAGTACAATTTTAGATACAAGGAAATTTCTGGTAATCAGTGTTTTACTTTTTTATCTATGTTGAGGCATTATGCCTTTGATACCTTGGTTTATACATGAATAGCCAATCTGTAATGGGAACTTTTACCAGAACATGTATCGAGTAACCTGTTTGTGTAATTATTGCCAGTATGATGAATATCATCTACTGGAGTATATGATGTCATAGCATCCCTGTCTTCTTTCAAAGTATTTTTGTTTTGTTTATTTTTTAGCTAATAGCATTGCTCGCAGGAGGGGCAATACCATGACTACTATCATCGAAGCACACTTTGACGAAATTCATCCGGAATTGGTTGATCTGACCAGAGACTTACATTGGGAACGAGATCCTGAAAAAGGAGTTCGTATATTACGAACTGTCCTCCACTCACTGAGAGATCTTCTTAAGCTGGATGATGCCATTGCAATTCTGATGTTGCTGCCTCATCCTATGAAAGCTTTGTTTATTGAAAACTGGAATACAGCCGATCTGCCTTCTGTCCCTCCTGAAATGTGTAACTTTGTGGATTTGATCCGTAAGAAAGCTGGTAAGCTGGCCTTTTTTGATTTTGCAACTCCTGCAGATACTGAGAAGTCAATAGAACATATATTTTGCTATATACAAGAAAAACTGGATATAGATCAGGTGCGTGAACTGCAACGGTATTTGCCTGCTATGGTACGACCGTTTCTCTGTCTTCCCAGTTTTGCTGGATAGCTTTTCTATCTAGCATTGTAGGACGGATGGGTTTCGCCTGAAAAAATGGCGGAACTACATGATCCATGTGCCAATAAAACGGTTTCCTCAACTATTTAGACTTTAACCTTTTGGCATATTTCTACTTTGATTGTTTTTCTCCGCATAACTTTTGGCTTATCCAGGTAAAAGGATTTCTATTTCTTTGAAAATATAAATTTCCTTCTCTAAAATTGTATTATAAAAGTTACTGTATGTGTTTACATCTAGTCCTGATAGTTTATTAAGGCAGTAGGATCTTTAACACCATTATCTACTGTTCTTATGCTTAAAGCTGTACTCACAACATTATCTTTCATTTTTCTTTCTCCCATCCTTTTCGCTCAGACTAACTTTATAAAAGGCACAATTGTAGATTTGAACGGTAATACTCAAGAGGTCTTAATAAAAGATAAGGCTGATAAGTATAACTCTCTTGAATGTTCAGTTAAATCTTTAAAACAGAATGCTGTCGTAAGATATAAACCTGCAGATATTAAAGGGTATAGCCTGGAAAATGGAAAAGTTTATCAGTCCTATTATATTTCCGTTCCAGATACAAAAGATTCTGTGCTTGTATTTCTCCAAAAGCTGGTTGAAGGGGAAGTAGTGCTCTATTTTTATCGTGGAAAACAAGGGAAAGACAGGTATTTTATCCAGATTCCACCGGAAGGTTTAATGGAATTGGATGGCGCAAAAGATTCATATGTAAATGGTCAGCGATATCGTTCCGAAGGAAATTACCGGGAGAACTTGAAATCAGTAATGAGTAAATGCCCTATAGAGAAGAGTTCGTTAGATGAATTAAAAATGACCCGTGCAAGGATGACTTCCTTTATTGCTTCTTATAATCTATGCCCATCCATAAATAACCTTCGCTATCAGTATGAAAATCCTAAAAGCAAAATCCTGTTAGGTGTAAAACTTGGAGCTAGCCTGGGGCAGGTAGACTTTGGCCAAAAGTCGTCAAATGATCTGTATGCCTATCCAGTTGAAAATGTTCCAGTAAGGTGGCAACCAGCTGTTGGAATAACAGCAGCTTTTCAGATGGCCGATATAGATAAAAAATTGTATTTCCAGTCTGAGCTATTATTTATGGGTATGCAGATTAAGGATTACAAGACCCAAACAGGCTTGTTTAAAAAAACAGTCATTATAGACAAGATTCAAAATTACTTTATTCAGTTACCTTTACTATTCAGATACAATCTGTTAAATACCCGCTTGACTCCTTACGTAAGTATCGGAGGTGCAGTCAGCTACAATATTCTTGCTGAAAGGACTATCACAAAAGGAGAAATAAGACGCATTACAGATGCCAGTTTAAGCCGTAAAGTGATAGGTTATCTGGTTGCAGGAGGAGGAGTAAGATGGGAAAGTTCAGAACGAGAGTATTCGCTTGATTATCGCTTGCAAAAAATTATTTTAAATCAATTAAACGATGAGTACAATACATCTTTTTTGGCTAGCATTATAACACTATCTGCTGCATTAGAAAAGAAAAAACAAAAATAACCACACTGTATGAGACCAATCCTGATTATAGCTCTTTTTCTGCTAACAACCTTCAGTAATGCACAAGTAACTCTCAATCCAACAGACTTAAAAAACTTACTTGCTATCAGTCAACTATACTCTCAATTCCCTAATGGCGGTGATAAGTTTGCAAAGGAAGCTGAGAAATTACGGACTCCTGTACTAAACCACATGGTAGATGCCTTGATGGTTGCAGGAAATGGCAATAAAGAAATACTGGAGAATCGCTTTCTGGCGCGACCAAGTGATGAAGAACTGGTATTATGGTACGTAATTCGTGAAATTCATTATAACCGGACAAACGAAAAACAGGCTCCGAGACCTGATAGTACTGTGGCTAATGAAGTTCTCTCAAAAAAGATAGATACTCGCTGGTTGCTTGATAACTATTATTACCGTATTCATGGAGGAATTGCATCCTTATTCAACAAAGCAGATTTAGTTAAATATAATTTCAATATAGATGAAATGGGTTTTAAAGATGAAACAGAAAAAGCAATCTTCTTTTTGAACATGATGGAATCTTTGATTGGTGGACGGTTCAAGGTTTTGCAAGCGATGAAGAACAACAAGAGCATACTTGAGTTTGCGGCTAAACTACCTACATTTAATGGAAAGGCTTATTACTACTATAAAAGGTTTGATTACGAGGATTTTAAGTGGATTGGTTATGATAAAGAAGAATTCTATAATGAAAGACATATAGGAAATTTGTTCTCTACCTTGATAGCTCATTTTAGTGCATTAGCCGGATCAGGAGAGAAGAAAGCTGCACAGGAAGTTTATTTCAAATCAATTCTACATGAGCCAAAGTATTTTAAGTTTACTCCGTTAAAAGATGATTTACAATCATTTTATAATCAATCAAAATAGCTTTTACAAAAAATCTCTAAAAATCACCAAACTATAGTAAATTATTCAAGGTAATAACAGGCTTCTTAGTTTGAATGGTTTACTATAGTTTGTATAGGTGATACTACACAAAGGAGCGCAAGTTTCGGGTTTTGGAACGGGGTCTGGCCTGCTATTTTTGTATCATCTAATTCATTATAAGATGAACACACAGGAACAGATTCACTATAATCGCATTGCAGAGGCAATAGATTATATACGACAAAACTTTAAAGACCAGCCTAACCTGGATGAGGTAGCAGAAAAAGTGCACCTGAGCCCTTTTCACTTCCAACGTCTTTTTACAGACTGGGCAGGAGTGAGTCCTAAAAAATTTCTTCAGTATATCAGTATAGAACATGCCAAGCAGATCTTAAAGAACCGACAGGTATCTCTATCCGAAGCTGCCTATGAAACCGGCTTATCCGGCACAAGCAGACTACACGACCTTTTTGTAACCATAGAAGGAATGACACCCGGAGAGTTTAAGAACGGAGGGGAGAATCTATCTATTAACTATAGCTATGCAGAAAGTCCTTTCGGCAATATCATTGTGGCCTCCACAGCCAAAGGCATTTGTTATATGGCATTTGCTGAGAATGAACAGATAGCCTTACAGGATCTGCAGCAACACTTTCCTAACGCCCGCTTTCGACAAATGCTGGATCTGCTTCAGCAGAATGCCTTGTATATCTTTACCCATGACTGGAGCAAGCTCGATCAGGTTCGGTTGCATCTAAAGGGTACAGACTTTCAACTCAAGGTGTGGGAGGCCCTTCTACGTATTCCTATGGGACATTTATCTACCTATGGAGAAATAGCAGGCAAAATCAATCAGCCAAATGCTTCCCGTGCTGTTGGTACTGCTATTGGCAGCAATCCTGTTGCCTTTCTGATACCCTGCCACCGGGTGATTCAGGCAAGTGGAACTATTGGAGGCTATATGTGGGGATCAACCCGTAAAACAGCTATGATTGGCTGGGAAGCTGCCAAAACAATTATCACTGATTGACTAAACAGATGAGTATGCAATCTATAAAAGAAAAGATTGATGCACTGAACTGGCAGTCAATCACCACAGAGATGAATGAAAAAGGCTTTGCCTGTCTATCTGCTTTGCTGTCAGAGACACAATGCGAAGAACTCATTCAACAATACGATAATCCTTCCCTGTATCGCAAGACAGTTATTATGGAGCGTTACCGCTTTGGATTAGGGGAATACAAGTATTTTCAGTATCCCTTGCCGGATACCATACAAACTATACGGGAATCTGTGTATGAACACCTGGCACCTGTTGCCAATGGCTGGATGAAAGCCTTACACATAGATAAAATCTTTCCCGATACATTGGCTGAATTGCAGTCGCTTTGCCATTTGCATGGACAGCAGAAGCCAACCGTGCTGATACTGAAATATGACAAGGGAGGACATAATACACTGCATCAGGATTTGTATGGAGAGATCTTTTTTCCTATTCAGATTGTTTTATTTCTGAATGAACCGGGACAGGATTTTACAGGTGGTGAATTTGTGTTGATGCAACAAACTCCACGTGCTCAATCCAAAGCTATGGTATTAACTCCACGAAAAGGAGATATGTTGTTATTTACGACCAGTTTTCGTCCGGTGAAAGGGAGTAAAGGGTATTACCGGGCAGCTATGAAACATGGGGTAAGTGAACTTCACAGTGGCGAACGCCATACCTTGGGAATTATTTTTCACGATGCACTAAGCTGACTTGTATGATACTACATAGTGAGTTGGAGGATCGTGTTTTATGGCACAAAATGCGACATCGGGAGATTATATTAGGAGGTAATGGTAAACTGAAAATTTATGGAACTTTACATTGTGCATCCGGTAAGCGAATGAAAAGAGAGAACCGTGTGTTTTTCAGATCAGAGGAGGATGCTATCACACATGGTTACAGGCCTTGTGCACATTGCATGAGGCATACTTATCAAAAGTGGAAAAATGGACTTATTTAATACTGACCCTATTGTAAATATATTACCTGCAGATGGAATTGCACACTACTATGGAAAGATTCTGTCTGTAACGGATGCCCGCTACTACCTGGATCAACTACTTCAGACTATTGAATGGAAAAATGATGAAGTTGTTATTTTTGGTAAGCACATTGTTACCAAACGGATGGCTGCCTGGTATGGAGATGAGAAATTCGAGTATACTTATTCAAATACTACCAAGCAGGCCCTACTCTGGACTTCTGATCTGCTAAAATTAAAAACATTGGTTGAACAAACAACGGGATCAACCTTCAATTCCTGTCTGTTAAACCTCTATCATACTGGCGACGAAGGCATGTCATGGCATAGCGATGATGAGAAAGTCCTGGGACCCAATACCGAGATTGCCTCTCTGAGTCTGGGGGCTGAACGTAAATTTTCTTTCAGACACAAACAAACCAAACAGACTACTTCTGTAATTCTGGAGAATGGTAGCTTGTTGGTGATGAAAGGGACAACTCAGACATACTGGCATCATGCACTACCTAAAACTAAAAAAGTTTCCAGACCCAGAGTTAATCTGACCTTTCGCACAATTGTATTGTAACAAAGCTATCTCTTGTGGCACAACTTACATATGTCATTTTCGATGCAGAGGATGCTTTTTGTACACTATTCCTGCGATTATATTTGAGAAGGTGATAATCGTATATTCTGCAATAGTGATGTTATTTCTTAACAAGTCAGGACTTAGTATTAGGCAGCAGATACAATCTGTAAAAAAACGACTTGATTCTTCTGTTTTTAATAGGAAACCCCAACTGCTAAAAGAAGATGATTGTTACACATTTATTATATTTCCCCAACTGGATTCCTATATTTTTCCCATTATAATTTTGGTGTTCTTTATTGGTTCCTGCGAAATGGCTACATGGATTATCTGGTTATTACCCCTTCTTATTTCATGTGCAATTCTCTATTTTAGAAGAACAGTGCTTGAGTTTTACCCAGATGAGGAAAGAATAGTTATTTCAAAAATGCTGTTAACCAAAACACTTTCTCATAAAGCTTTTCATTATCGAAGGCCATTAAACTTGTATATGGAATGGGGTACATGGAATCAGGACAGTGACAGCAATACCCTCACCGCAACACATACCTTATATATCAAAAACTTACCTGATGAAGTGAATACAAAGCTAATCGAGACTACCAATATTGACATCTTGATGGAGATTCGAGACCTGATAAATACCAATGAATTGTATTATGCAGGCTCCCAAATAAAAATGTGGTAAAATAATATTTAAAGATGTTTCTTCATGAAGACTTATGCTTTGATTTCCATCTTGCGTACTTACCACGCAGAAGTGACACCGCATTAAGACCTCCTCTTTTCTGACCAAAAAACTGTAAAACCAGATAAGGTTTTCGTTTGTCTGTAGGTTTAGCTACCATCAGAAACGCACTAGTGGCTCGTTGTTCGCCACAGCGTTTGTCTCCTCCCGCAGTAGAACCAGCTTCCAGTGCACGCATCAGAATTTCATCAATACGCAGAGAATCCTCTTGTCCCTGTATCACAGCATCCAGAATAGCTTTTAATTCTTCCTCTGAAGCCAAAGTATTGCCTTGTACAGAAACGCCTGCAGCTGTCAATATGCCATGAGAGGTATGGGTAGCCGCACCTGTATATGTGGCAGGTGTATCGAGGTGGGAAAGAGTAACAACAGCATATTGTTGTTTTTCGGGATCAAATAACGGATCACGCAAAGCTGCAATAATTTGTTCGGGAGACGCTCCGGCTTCAATCATTTCCAGTCCTTTACGTCTGGCATCTTTGTTACTCATGGCCTGTACTATAATAGCACCTTTACCTGGTATAATCTGTCCAATGCCATAGCAATTATAGGTACAAGAGGCTCCTGCTATGCCAATTTCTTTTGTAACAGGATCTATAATAATAATAGACCAGGTGGCTAAGGTAGTTGTGGAAATACTAAGAAAACAGGCCAGAAGTACACTAAATCGCATAGGGTCAGATTGGTATAGTTTCCCTGTAGATGCGTGATGCTGACTTTCAGTTGCATGAAGTTTGTATTTTTTCAATTAGCTGAAATTAGACTATTTACCGGGATTCCAAAGAACGCTTGGTAGTTAATGGGTAAATTGAGTACTTTGCATCGAAATTCTTAAACATATTTGATACCACATTAACCTATCAAATCTATTCGAATGATTATTGAACCTAGAATACGTGGTTTTATCTGTCTGACAGCGCACCCGGAAGGATGTAAGCAGAATGTAGTCAATCAGATTAATTATGTCAAATCCAAAGGCGCAATCAACGGGCCTAAGAAGGTGTTGGTTATTGGGGCTTCTACCGGGTTCGGCTTAGCTTCGCGCATTACCAGTGCTTTTGGAGCAGGTGCTGCTACCATTGGAGTATATTTTGAAAAGCCTCCTGCAGAAGGCAAAACTGCTTCGCCCGGCTGGTATAATACAGCTGCTTTCGAGGCAGAAGCTCAGAAAGCAGGACTATATGCCAAAAGTATCAATGGGGATGCTTTTTCGGATGAAATTAAACAGAAGACCATGGATCTGATTAAGGCAGATCTGGGAACTGTAGATCTGGTGATTTATAGTCTGGCTTCACCAAGAAGAACACATCCTAAAACAGGAGTAGTCTATAATTCGGCTCTGAAACCTATCGGACAAACGTTTACCAACAAAACGGTTAACTTTCATACAGGAGTCGTTTCTGAAATCAGCATCACACCTGCTTCAGAGGAAGATATTACCAATACTATTGCCGTAATGGGTGGTGAAGACTGGGCGATGTGGATTGAGGCATTAAAAGGTGCTAATCTGCTTTCTCCTGGTGCTACTACTGTGGCTTATTCATACATTGGACCTGCACTGACAGAACCTGTATACCGTAAAGGAACCATTGGTCGTGCCAAAGATGATCTGGAAGCTACTGCTTTTACCATTGCAGATAGCCTGAAAGATATCAACGGGCAAGCATATGTTTCGGTAAATAAAGCATTGGTAACCCAGGCCAGCTCTGCCATTCCGGTAATCCCATTGTATATCTCTCTGCTGTATAAGGTGATGAAGGAGGAAGGTATCCATGAAGGTTGTATTGAACAGATGCAGCGTCTGTTCCAGACTCGTTTGTTTGCAGGATCTGCCATACCAACTGATGAGAAAGGACGTATCCGTATTGATGATTGGGAAATGAGAGAAGATGTGCAGGCTAAAGTTGCTGCTTTGTGGGAACAGTCTACTACAGAATCATTGCCTGAGATTGGCGATCTGGCTGGATATAAGGCCGATTTTATGAATCTGTTTGGTTTTGATGTAGCAGGTGTAGATTACCAGGCGGATGCCAATGAGATGGTTCAGGTACCTGGATTGGTAGAATAAATTGTTATTGAACATATAAACATCCTATGAGTACCATAGCTACTATATCTATGTTATTCATAGGATGTTTTTTGCATGTATAGTGAGTGATTCCTTCCTTTAAAAGCCTACTTACTAAAGTTCTGATTGTATTCGTAAATACGCTGTATTTCCTGAGAGTACTCTTCTATCTGTGCAGGAGTAAAGTGACGCTCCCGCAAAAAGTCAGTAGTCATCTTGACCGTATTTCCCAACTGGTCAGGATCAACAATAGTACAATGTGCATGATCTCTGAGTAGTATATATTGTTTACTCTTGTTGGCAGATACGCCAAACTGGTATACTCCTACAGATTGATTTTGTAATAGTGTTTGATTACGGATTTCCAGAATATCTGCTTGCTGAAGATTTTCACTTACCAGGAACGCTTTGATTTGTTTCAAAATCTGTTTAGATTCCTGTGTCCGTAATGACGCAAGAGTTTGTGCCTTCACAGATATATTTACAAAGACCAGCATTATACAACCTATTATCCATAGTAGAAATTTGTTACTTTTATACTGGTCATTCATGCCTAGTCTAAGATTAGACAGTTGAAGAGGCATATAGGAAACTAGCTTGCAAGCTGTACACTGACAGCACTAGGTCCTTTTTCCCGTTGTTCAATCAAAAAGGTTACACGATCATTCTCCTTGATAGGCTGACGGAGTTCTTTTACATGTACAAAAACACTTTGCTGACTGTCCGAATCTTTAATAAATCCATAGCCTTTAGCTTCATTAAAGAAGGTGACCTTGCCTTTTCTCACATCCAATGTAGGATCAACAGGAGCCTGTCTGGCTACTCCAATCACAATCTCATCCTGCTTTATAGCTCTTTTTTGTTTGGGATCTGGTGGGGTAGAAGTAATATTCCCATCTGCATCTACATAGGCAAACATCTCTTCAACACTTTTTCCTTTATCTGAGTGTGTCTTCCGTTCGGCTCTTTTTTCTGCTTTATCCTGTTTCTTTTTTTGTTTTTTTACTACGTTTTCTTTTTTATTATACGTTTCTCTGGATTTTGCCATAAGGGATTAATTTGCTTTTTTAAGGTGATATGAATATGGTAGGCTTTGATATGCCGGGTAGAAATCTAAAATTATTACCCGTAAAAAAATGCGTTGCTGTAATAATAACACTTTATTACTATAATTAGTTTGATTATGTATCAATATATCCAATTATATAGACATATATTACACTTTTTTTTAGATAAATAGCTGTTTCGGGTGTTTTCTTTTTTTGTTGACGAACAGCGTTGTTCCAAGGGCTTATTTTTAAAATATATATTAAGGTAAGTTTTTTATTGTCAGTTAATTACCATATCTTTAAAGATGTCATTTTAAAAAACTGTTTAATGCAACAAGGTACCGTAAAATTTTTTAATAATCTGAAAGGATTCGGATTCATTAAGTCCAACTCTTCTAATGAAGATATTTTTGTTCATGTTTCAGGCTTGATTGATGAGATCAAAGAGAACGATAAAGTTACCTTTGATGTAGAGAAAGGCAAGAAGGGTTTAAATGCCGTGAATGTTCAACTGGCTTAATATAACCTACTTTAGATTATATTATCTCAAACAAATAAACCCCTGGAGAAGGGGTTTATTTGTTTAGGGCTTATTCTTGTTGGAAATACTACTACTAAATTTTTTCTATCAGAACATTACCTGTTCCTGTCAATAGCCAATTAATATTGACATCATATACTTGTTGGAATCTGTTAAGCAACTTCTCGCTAGGCCTGCGTATACCTCGTTCTAATATTGCGATATTGACCGGTTTACTACCTAGTTTCTGTGCAAAGTCAGTCCGTGTCAAACCCGCAATTCGGGTACGCAGGTAATGGATACGGCTTGCAATCGTATTGCTGGCGTTATCCATTGATGGGTTTTTTATAGATGTCATATTACTTAAACGTTTGTACTGACAAATTAGTATACATGCTACTCTATATCTGTAAATTGATAAGAGTAATATACCTGGTTTAAATTACATAGACAGACCTAATTCAATGCCGAATTTTGTTCTTAAAAGCTTTTTTAAGTGGTTCTCATCTGTAATTATATCCTCAAATCGCCGACTGGTTGTTTTTTCGATGAGTTTATTATTGAATATGGTTACTCTACCTGTTTTTGTAGGCTTTGTGCAGATTGTATTTTTGACGAAGTAAGACTCTGGGTTCGTCTGCTTGTATAGGCAAATTTCCTCAAATGCATCTGGGGTGACATGCATCAGATTAAAGATATACTTTTTTTGAAATTTAATCCCATTTGGTGACATGGAAAGTAGAAAGTTTTCATCATTGTATTTTTCTATCTTAAAGAAGTTTCTACCGTCACTTTGAACACCTGCTCTTATCTCGAGTGGACGAATGAACAAATCACCGTATCCTACATCTGCAAGGTACTCTTTGTCTGTTTTTACATGTACCAGCATATGGTCAAACTCAGGGCCGGGATTGCCTGCATCGTCAAAAATGCGGGAAGAAATGAGTTTGCTTGAAAATCCTATCTTATTGAGAAGCCAGTTGAAAATAAGGTTAAGCTCATAACAAAAGCCACCCCGCATTTGGGTAACTATCTTTTCATATACCTTTTCCAGTTGTAAGCTAAAAAGCTGGTTATAACGAATGTCTAAGTTTTCAAAGGGCACCTGATAGATATGTTGTTCGTGAATAGCTATCAGAGTTTGGATATCAGGTACAATAGGGCCTGAAAAAAGGATTCGTTGTAAATAGCTGGTAATATCCATAACGCTTGGTTGCCAGGAAGATAGGAGTATGATATCTATGACAAAAAGTAAAAAATGTTATGCCAAAACCGGATGGTTTTTTACAAAAATGATTATTTATTGTCCTAATTGTCAAGCAATTATGTATGAAAGGAAACTGGTTTTAGTCCTTTGTCTCATATTCAGGTACAGAATGTTTCGTGGCATATAGTGCAGCAATGATAAGAGAAGTGACAGTACCTGTCAGAACATATATGAGACTGTTACCCGCTCCTTTGTAATAATATAGAAAGTCAGCACCCTCACGAATATACATGCCCGATTCCAGATAACCTCCTACCAGTATAAAAAAATGAAGGCATAGTAGTGTGTAGATACTATAAAAAGCTTTGTCGGAGTGCGTAAATTGAAGATCGTTTTTCAGGTGTGACAGAACAGGTAAGACAATATATACCAGACTATAACTCATGACTGCTAGTAAAAGTCCAAACATAGTAAAGTCAAAAAGGCTATAAGGGGATGAAGTGGCAATGAGAGGGTATTCATACGCCAGGCATAGTAATCCTGTTGAAATGCTGGTAATCAAAAAAGAAAGAACAACTAATTTAAAACTTGTCATAAGGGCAAGATGAAAAATAATGAAAAGGTTTTATCTTCAAGATAAATATCTGGTTAAAAGTATTGAAAGAAACAAGAAATCACAATGAGATTGAAGTTCCTGCGTAAACTTTTATACCAACACCGCTTTGCCTCATATAAACTGTACCACTATAGAATGAATTTTCAGACCATAGTTCCTGATAAATCGATTGCTCTTTTTGTAAAAACTATCTGGGTATTTGAAAATATAGATTCTGGTATCAAAACCAATCTGCCTTTCTTCGCCGATGGCTATCCCGGATTACTATTTCAGCAAACAGCCAATGGCCTGATCGTGAATCCTCACAAAAAGCAGATGCCAGTTTTGTTTTTGTATGGACAAACACTTCATCCTATTGAGATGGAAATAGATGGAACCTATCAACTGATTATTTACCAATTGTATCCTTTTGTCTTAAAGAGTTTTTTCGGAGTTACTCCTAAGTCTATTAATGATACTTGTTACGACCTGGCGCAACTTCCAGAATTTGATAGTCTCACTTTTACCAAACAGTTGCTGGCCTGTTCAGAGCTTTCGCAGAGAATAGAAGCATTAACCTCTTTCCTATATCAGATGTTTCAGCTCAAAAAACAAAGTCTTGATTTGACAATCAGACAGGTAATTGAGAAAATTATTCTTACCAAAGGACAGGAGCCGATTCGAGCTATTGCAAAAGAAGTAGAACTTAACCCACGTACCCTTGAAAGAAGATTTGCCAGCGAAACAGGATTGTTACCCAAACAGTTCGCTCAGATTATTCAGTTTCAGTTGTCACTGGAACAGCTCACGATAAAAGATTATAATAAGCTTACGGATATTGTATACGAAAACGGTTTTGCTGATCAGTCACATTTTATCCGTGTTTTCAAAGCCTATACTGGAAAAACACCCAAAGTTTTTTCAAAAAAATAAGCACAAAATCACCAGCTGTCGTTTTTATTCTATTTTCCGCGTTCCCCATGCACCAACTTTGTGGTATAACTTAAACTTCTTACCACTATGAAACTCATTATTTTTGGTGCTACCGGGAGTATTGGCTCCCAACTTGTAAAACAAGCGTTGGATCAGGGACATTCTGTAACAGCCTTTACCCGTTCTCCTGAAAAGCTGGCAACTTTTGCTCATAATAATCTGCAAATCATCAAAGGTGATCTCCAGCATGCTACCGATGTAGAAAATGCCATCCGAAATCAGGACGCAGTATTGTGCGCCATTGGAGATGGTGCCAATGGAAAAGTACGGGCAACAGGTACCCGACATATTCTGGATGCCATGCAAAAAACAGGTAGTAAACGTTTTATCTGCCAGACTACACTGGGGTTGGGAAACAGTGCAGGTAATCTGAATTTCTTCTGGAAATACATCATGTTTGGTTGGTTGCTCAAAAAGGCTTTTCAGGATCATCAGATACAGGAACGTTATATTTTTGACAGCTCACTGGATTATACTGTTGTACGTCCCAGTGCTTTTACCAATGGTTCGGTGACCAATACCTACAAGGTGGATTTTGATGGGAACTATAAAAAGCTAAGCCTCAAAATTTCCAGAGCCGATGTAGCGAATTTCATGTTACAGCAATTGCAGAACAGACTTTATTCCCGGAAGGCTGTTAGCATCTCCAACTAATACATGGTAAAAAATAATTTAGACTTTCTCTCCAATGCATCCTATGAAGTTCCCCGATGTGATCGTACTGGTAGCCACAACCCTGACTGCATTGATGGCAGGGTTGTTTTTTGCCTACTCTGTTTCTGTGAGTCCTGGGTTGCAGAAATTGTCTGATATAGAATATATCAAAGCTATGCAGTCTATTAACCGTGAAATTCAAAATCCATTGTTCTTTAGCTGCTTCTTTGGAGCGCTACTATTACTTCCCTGGGCTTGTATTCAGCAGTATTCTTTGAATAGGTCCGCATTTCTGTTTTTGTTAGCAGCTTCTGTAGTGTATGGCATTGGTGTGTTTGGGGTAACAATAGTAGCTAATGTTCCATTGAATAACCAGTTGGATGCTTTCTCACTTTCAACTGCTAGTTCGGAACAGATACAAAAACAACGATCTTTATTTGAAGGCCGATGGAATATCTGGAATCATGTGCGTACAATTGCATCTCTGGTAGCTGTAATGGCAGCTATTGGAGCTTGTCTGGTTCGTAAAGGGAATTAGTTTTACATTTGTCGTATGGAAAATATTCCCATACGAAGTATTACCAATGTTCCTCAGGAGTCAATTCTGTCAGATAGTTTCAGTATACGGGATGTACAGGAAGTGTTTGGTGGCAAAGACAGCATACAGGACACACACAGACATACATTCTTTTACATGTTAGCTTTACAAAAAGGAGCAGGATCTCATGAAATAGACTTTATTCCGTATGAAGTCTCTGACAATACTATTTTCTTTATGCGCCCTGGCCAGGTGCATAAGCTTACACTAAAAGCTGGTAGTACAGGATATCTGATGCAATTCACAATAGCTTTCTATTCGCCTCAGGATCATAAAGCCAGTCATGTATTACGTAGGGTAGGATCGATTAATTCTTATCAGTTTAATGACCAGAATTTTGAAAAACTGTTTTCTGTATTGAGGTATATATTTCAGGAATATACTGACCAACAAGAAGGATTTCAGGAAGTGATTAAGGCAAATCTGGGCATTTGTTTTATTGAACTTCTTCGACAGAATAATCAAAAGAGTTCGGAGAGTACAAACCTGTATGGACAAGAACGCCTGGAGGAATTACTTGAATTGTTAGAAACCCATGCTATCAATCATAAGCAGGTATCTGACTACGCAGATATGTTGAATTTGTCTGTCTACCAGTTAAATGCTATTACCAAATCCATGTTGGGCAAAACTTGTTCCGAACTCATTACAGACTACTGTATTCTGGAAGCTAAACGCTATCTGCTGGCTACTTCCAATCAGGTCAATCAGATAGCATATTATCTGGGATATGAAGATACTTCCTACTTTATTCGGTTCTTTAAAAAACACACAGGCTATTCACCAGAAGCCTTTCGGCATAATTTCAGATAAGTGCTGTTGAACTGCATTTTTGTCCTATCATACACTTACTCATTGATACTACTTTTGAGATAAATAAAATGATTCTCAAAAGCAATTTTCTGTGTATGAAAACAAAGTTAAAATTAATTGCATCTTTCAAGATCTGGATTGTTATCTATCCTTCCATTACCCTATTTCTTTATTTCTTCGGTGAGGCATTGGCTGCATTGCCTTTGTATCAGCGGACGTTTTTACTGACCATCTCATTAGTCCCCTGGATGGTGTTTGTAGGTGTACCTTTTGTGGAGTCTGTCCTTCGACTGATTCCAACAAGAGATGATGAAAACTAAATCGTAAAGAGACTACACGAATAGTTTGTGTGTGAGTCAATTCTTTATTCACTGAAAACTTAACCATAAGTATAAAACACCACGAATATGAATCCGAATTGGGATGAACGATATAAAGAGCAAGAGTTTGCCTATGGCAAAATACCTAATCTGTTTTTTAAGGAGTGGCTTCTGAAGTTTACGCCTGGCACTATCCTAATGCCCGCAGATGGAGAAGGTCGCAATGGGGTATTTGCAGCACAGCAAGGATGGAAAGTCACTTCCTTTGATCAGAGTATAGAAGGACAAGCCAAAGCCCTGCAACTGGCAAAGGAAAATAGCGTGAGTCTGGAGTATATTGTAGGGGATTTGGAACACCTTGCGTTTGAACGTGAGTCATTTGATGTTATTGGCCTTATCTATGCCCATTTCTCCGCTGAAAAAAAGTCCCTGTTTCACAAAAAGCTGGACACATTTCTGAAACCGGGTGGAATCGTAATTCTGGAAGCGTTTAGCAAAAATCATATACATCTTGTAAAAGAGAACCCAAAAGTGGGAGGGCCAAAAAATGTAGCTATGCTGTATTCCCAAGAAGAGATACTGGCTGATTTTCAAAACTATGAATTGCTATTACTAGAAGAAGAAGAGGTCATATTAGAAGAAGGGAAATACCATAACGGCAAAGGATCTGTAATCAGATTCGTTGGGAGAAAGATGGTTTAGAATATAGATAAAGAATGTGAGTTACTTTTACAAACCAGTAGTATACATTTGTGTAGTACTGGTTTGTATTGGTAGTGGTATATAACTTTTGTAGTTCTTTAATAGAAATGAACCTTCTGATCCTTTTACACTGTCTGTTGAATGTTAATTCTATTACTAATCCTGTTGATACCACTACGAGGTACTTTACACAGAAAAAGTGTTTCTTCTCAGACCAGAGTCATGCAGATACTTTCTGTCTTTAGATGATTGTCAATTCAACAGATTATGAGAATGCAAAGGTTTATTTTTATATCAAAGATTATAAAGGAAAACGCATTTTCGCTGACACATTAAAAGGATTGTCTCTGTATACCTACTCTGCACAAACTAATGAAGAGAATCCTGGTTTAACCAAAGAAAAACTGCTAAATGGATTCTATGACTTTTTTAATAAAGAACAGTTTAGTAAGCCACCCATAGAGAAAGATGTAGAATATGCAGAAGATGACGAACTGGCAGATCATCAGACATGGGAAACTATACAAAATAATCCTAACCAGGTTGCTTTTACGTACACCATTTTAGAGGAATCTATTGTCAGTATAGTTTATATAAAAGCTGCCAGAAAAGTAGTTAAATTTTAAGTGTTCCCAGCAGTAGCATTTGATCAAAGCGGGGAGTAATGCGATCATCTTATGCAGTAATAAGCTCAGCAATTACATTGTTTTTGCTAACAGCAACTCCTTGCGGATTATTAGTGAAAGTGTTTTCATCTTCTTGAAAAGTTAAAAAGAGCCAGTCTGATAACAGTAATTTTACTTAACTACTCGTTTATGACAATTGATAAATAATTCGGGCTCAAGCTTGTCTATGTCTTTCCAAACACTAAACGCAATAATGTACCTTTGAGTACTCTCGTCTTTCTTCGCAATACCTAATACTGCCCCTTTTTTGATGAACTCTCCTTTCTGAAAAAAAACTTTTTTTAGTTTAGAATACACAAAAAGTTGTTCTTTTTTCTTTATACCTACTAGTAATAACCCTGTAATTTCGGCTATTACTAGTAAATGTCCTTCATGTGTATTTATAACCAGAGAATCCTTATCAGATTTAATCATAGCATTTCTGGATGGTTGTCCCATATAAAATAAAGGCTCTTTTCTAATTTCTATATATCCATTTGAAATTGGACAACCACATTTGGAAGAGGTTTGACCTGCCACAGGAGGAAAGGTTATCAAAGAGGTTATAAGGGAAAGAATTAAATAGTGTATGTATATCATTTTCTGATAGGTCTTTGAATATCTGTATTTTAAGTGTATTATTTTTGGAAATACTTGCAACCTTTTTTGTTTTTCGTGGGTCATAATAAAAAACGACAAAAACATGAAACACCTGTTATTCGTGGCTATACTTCTAGCCTTTACCCAATGTAATACAAATTCTGTTTCACCAACAGAAAAATATTCCAGTACAGACCTGGTTGGACGCTGGGTATGGGTGCAATCATCAGGAGGTATTGCAGGTACTACTAATACTCCTGCATCTACCAACGAAACGATTGAGGTGGAATTTACAACGGATGCACATCAGCGTATCTATAAAAATGGTCAGTTAATTTCAGATCTCACTTACCAGATTATACAAGATACCAGTATGTATACAGGCAAAATAGCCTCTCAGATTGACTATGGTCACGGAGGCTTTAGAACAAGTTATGATTTTGACAAAGGTGACTTAATTCTTGCACAAGAGTGCTTTGATTGTTTTGTGAGCAGATATACTCGTAAAACATCTGGTAATGATTAAACAATAGAAGATTCTTTCAAACAGCTATACATTTTTATTTACCCACTAAATAAATATACTTTGTTTAGTGGGTATTTTTGTTGTCTTATAGATAACAAATACTATAAAGTCCTCATTTTTTGATTGAACTGTAGGTGTTAACTTTTTTCAGTTATGTATTTAGAGGTTACTTATAAAAAGAACCCTAAATACACTAAGACAAAAGATTTACTGTTTTCTGCCAGGAAACAAACTCATATTCGGTTTGTATACCCATGTCTCGGATGTACAGGATACTATAATCTGACTTTTGAGTTTACCTTCAATACCTACCAGATCATCCTGTATATTTTCGGTTTGAGCAAACTCTTCAAAATTATCCATCCCTATAAAAATAGTTAGCAGATTGAGCTCGGTTCCATCTACTGCTTTAAAAACGAGAAATGTCTTAACTGGGCGAGCAGAATACACAGCTTTGAGCTTCTCAATCACTTGCTGACCCTGGTCTATATGAGTGACTTGAAGCGTTATGACCCGTAAAAAACGGGACTTTAGGCCATTGGTGGTGTTGATGCTTACCTGAGGCAGAGCCATAAATTTGTACCCTGTTAGATAGTCGCCAAATGGAAATGTGTGCAACTGGTTGTCTGCCTGATCGTCAGTGGGCTTGATGGAATTGTCAAAATCTTTCCAGCTGTGATCAAAAGTTGCGTCTACAAAATATCCGTTTCTTGGCCCCGACAAGACATACCATCCATACCAACTCCACGGGTCTTTATTGGCCTGATGCCATGACAAATGTTTCTTATACCCCTCTTCAAATTTGTGTTCCTGCTGGGGGTTGGGCTTCCATACTGAAAAATGAGCAATAGCACCTTGAGCCAGTAAATACTCAGGTAGTGTCAGAAGCAGAAAATACAAAATACCTTTCATTTGTGATTTGTTTTTTCTGCAAAGAAACCCTCTGAAACAGTATGAAAATTGTATAAAAATGAACTACCAACTCTGAGCAAAATAAGTGCTGATTGTGTGAGGAGTATGAAAATAGCCCTTGGGTGATTGGCCCGTAAAAGTTTTGAATACACGTATCAGGTGTGATTGATCAAAAAACAGATTTTCATGACTGCATTCTGTCAGTTTCTTTTCCGGATGTTGTTGTCTGTAGTCAATGAAGTGGTTGATCTTTATAATACTACTAAACTCTTTAGGTGTAATGCCTACCCATTGCCGAAAAATAGTGTCCAGATAGCGTTGTGAAACACCTGTTTTCTGACGAATTGACTCTATTTTTATATTCCCTCTATGCGTAATGATTTGCTGTATAGTATAATCTACGTACTGAAATGGAAGAGATGTTTTATAGATACGATTGCATAAATTGGTTAAGGTATTTTCAAAGTTCAGGAATGTTTGCTGGGGAACTTCCGTCAGGCAGAAATGTAGCAGTTTGGCTTGGGGAATATCATGTACAGAAACAATCGTATCTGTAATCAGACTAGCTGGAAATTTAAACAGATTATACATCGTGTGAGGGTGAAAGCGAATACCATACAACAAAGAGCCGGGACGTAATTCTAATGAGTAAGGAGACCGTGTTTGCCCTGCAAAAAATGCATCTGGTTCAGTAATCCATTCCAGTTGCTCTGTAGATCGTTTGGCTGTACTTGCAGACAGGTGAAAAATGATTTCCTGGTGCCCGTCTGGAATGATATTTTCGACATAAGGCAGGTTAGCTGTATCTGAAACCTGAAGGCTCCAGAAAGATTTTACTACTGATGCAAGCTGAACTGGGACATATGTTTGTAAATCAACCATAAGGCAATATATCGACAAAGTTGCATTAGTACAGCACCATACCTTTGTTTATCAAAAGAACTTATGAGATAGTTGTCTGTGCTAAAACTCTACTAACTCTTATTGCATATAAATCAGAGAAAATAGTATCAGTATTAACCGTACTAATAGAGTACAATATAATACTATATTAGGGGTAAGGTTGGGTGATATATACTGTTTAAGTACAAAATATAAACCTTTTTACTTGACAACCCCAAGACAATTCGTATATCTTTGTCAAAATCTTTCAAAGATACGAATGAAAAAACGCCCACGTTACAGTTTAAGAGCTATAGGTAGCCTTTTGATGGCGCTTTGGGTGTTGAATTTCAGTATCGACTCGCCGGATGCTTATGTGGGTAATTCGCAGGTTCTCCAACTGGGTCAGGAAGATTTGTCTGTTAACGATATCGAAAGTTTTACAGAATTAATCGTTGAAAACTTTCTAGGACACAAAAATGCCATTCCGGAACAGGATGAGGCTGATGAACACTCTGATATTCAGAAAATAGTAGACTATGTGTCTATTGTTCCTGCTTTTGTAATCAAGCCAGAAAGCGGAGCAGAAATACCTATGTTGTTAACAGTATATCAGGAACGTCGTTATCTGGATCATCAACCAGATACAATTTCTCCTCCTCCCAAATCTCAGGATTTCTCTTTTCAGGTATAAACTATCTGCCCCTGAGTTGCTATTCAACAATCGTTACTTCATAGCATACAAGACTTTGATATAACTGTAAGGTTATAGCCTGAGGGATGTTTGTATTGCTTTCCAATCCGTTGTCTGAAGAAGATTTCTTTAGATGCGGTATACTTTGGTCTATTGTATAGGTCAACTCATTGGTTGGAGCAGAAGTGGATTAGGTTGTTCGTAGCTCTTTGCATTGTTCTGCCTAGAAACGAGAAATTCCTCTATGCCGTTTCACGGCTTTTCTTCTTGAAACATCCTATCTAAACCGTATTCCATACAGTGAAAAACCATGCATTACTTATGAGCATGGCTGTTATGCTATTGGCAACAGCCTGCTCCACAAATACCAAACAGGAAACCAAAGAAAAATTTCTGGTTGTAAGTCCTGTTATTGCAGACACCGTCTATCAGAAAGAATATGTAGCCGAAATCAATGCCCGCCAGAACGTGGAAGTACGCACACGAATCAAAGGGTTCATTGAAGCTATTGCTATAGATGAAGGTCAAGCTGTGCGTCAGGGACAAACACTCTTTACGATCAGTAGCAAAGAATACCATCAAAATCTGTTTAAGGCAGAAGCTACCTTAAAAAATGCACTGGCTGATCTGAAATCAGCTGAAATAGAACTGGAAAATACCAAGCGACTGGTGAGCAAAAATATTGTGTCTACTACTGAACTGGAGATGTCCAATGCAAAGGTAGAAGCCATGAAGGCACAAGTGGCAGAGGCAGAATCAGATAAAGCACAGGCAGAACTCAACCTTTCGTTTACACAAATCAAAGCTCCGTTTGATGGAGTGATCAATCGTATTCCCAATAAAGCAGGAAGTCTGGTCGATGAAGGAACATTGCTAACTACCCTTTCCAATAACAAAGAAGTGTTTGCCTACTTTAATGTTTCTGAAAGAGATTACCTGGATTACATTACTTCCAAACAGGATGAAGAGAAACAGGCTGTTTCTTTGATTCTGGCTAACAACACACCGTATATTTATCCAGGAGTGATTGAAACAACCGAAAGTGAGTTTGACAGACATACAGGCAATATCGCCTTTCGGGCAAAGTTTGCCAATCCTGAACAAATTCTGAAGCATGGTAGCAGTGGAAAAGTATTGGTCAAAACACCTGTGAAAAATGCTATGCTGATACCTCATAAATCCACGTTTGAGATTCAGGAAAATATCTATGTGTTTGTCGTAGACAAAGATCACAAAGTACAACAGCGTAAGGTTGTTCCTGCTATCCGGTTGCCACATGTGTATATAATTAGCGAGGGTTTGGCAGCTGATGAAAAAATTATCTATGAAGGTATTCAGCGTGTGAAAGAAGGTGACAAGATAGTACCTGAGACTGTTGGATTTTCTACTCTTACCAAACTTTAATACTGTACAATATGACATCAAAGTTCATACACCGACCGGTATTGTCAATTGTACTGTCGGTCATCATTCTATTGCTTGGGATCCTGGCTGTATTCCGATTACCAATGACCCTGTTTCCCAGTGTCGCACCGCCCGAAGTAAACGTAACCATAGAGTATACAGGAGCCAATGCAGAAACTGTTACAAAAGCCGCTATTGTGCCTTTGGAGCGGGCTATCAATGGAGTTCCCGGCATGAAATATATGAGTAGTGATGCAGGAAATGATGGGGTAGGAGTAGTGCAGATCCTGTTTGAAATTGGAACAGATCCTGATGTAGCGGCTGTAAACGTACAGAATCGTGTGGGTTCTGTAATGGGTGAATTACCTCCGGAAGTAACCAAAAACGGGGTGAAGATTGCCAAAGAGGAAAACGCTATGCTGATGTATCTGAATGTATACAGTTCGGACACAACTATGTCTGAGAAATTCATTTATAACTTTGCCGACATAAACATCATGCCGGAGCTCAAACGGATCAAAGGGGTAGGCTATGCTTCCTTGCTTGGAGCGAAACAGTATGCCATGCGGATCTGGCTGAAGCCCGACAAAATGCTGGCCTACAATATCTCTACAGATGATGTACTGGAGGTACTGGAAGAACAGAACATAGAAGCTGCTCCTGGAAAAATAGGCGAGAGTTCTGATAAAAAGAGACAGGCACTACAGTATACCATAAAATATGCGGGTAAGTTCAGCACTAAAGAAGAGTATGAAAATCTTCCTATCAAGTCCGAGCATAATGGAAAGATGTTGCGGATCAGAGATGTGGCAGATGTGGAGTTTGGCACTACCTATTTTGATGTAGAATCTAAACTTAATGGAAAAGCAAGTGCTGCCATTGCATTGAAGCAACTACCTGGTTCTAATGCCAGTGAGGTAATTGCTAATGTGAAAAAACGCATGGCGGAGTTAAAGAAGACAACTTTTCTGTCAGGAATGAATTATGAAGTGAGTTATGATGTAAGCCGTTTTTTGGATGCGTCCGTGCATGAAGTAATCAAAACACTGATCGAAGCCTTTGTTCTGGTGGCATTGGTCGTATTTCTGTTTCTGCAGGACTGGCGATCTACCCTTATTCCTACACTGACGGTGCCTGTAGCTTTGGTTGGAACATTTTTCTTTATCAATCTGCTAGGTTTCTCTCTCAATATGATCACTCTGTTTGCTTTGGTATTGGCTATTGGAATTGTGATTGATGATGCCATTGTGGTTGTGGAAGCTGTTCATGCTAAACTAGAGACAGATAAACTATCACCAGTAAAGGCTACTGAGAAGGCTATGCGTGAGATCAGTGGGGCTATCATTGCAATCACCCTGGTGATGTCAGCGGTATTTTTGCCTACCTCTTTTATGACTGGCCCTTCCGGTATCTTCTACAAGCAGTTTTCCATTACAATGGCAATTGCTATTGTCTTGTCAGGGGTAAGTGCTTTAACCTTAACTCCTGCGTTGTGTAGTTTGTTTCTGAAAAAGGAACATCATTCTTCCGGTTTTCTTGGTCGGTTCTTTACCAAATTCAATAACGGATATGATAAACTGTCAGGTAGGTACCAGCAATTGCTCAATGTGCTTATAAACCGCAGAATCATTACATTCGGAGTATTGCTTTTCTTCTGTATCGGAACCGGATTTCTGGGTAAGATATTGCCAACCGGATTCATTCCCAATGAAGATCAGGGAACATTTTACGCTAGCATTACCACACCGGCAGGGGCTACACTGGAACGGACCAAAGATGTAGTGAACGAGATTCAGGCCGCTTGCACTGGAATAGATGCAATAGAGAGTATCTCTACCTTGGGAGGAACAAATATCCTGTCAGATGGTACAGGTGCAACCTATGGTACAGCTCTGGTGAACCTAAAGCCTTGGGAAGAAAGGACGCAGTCAGTGAATGAGATTATGGAATTGCTGGAAGAAAAGACCCGATATATCAAAGATGCACAGATTGAATTTTTTCCTCCTCCGGCTGTACCTGGTTATGGAAATGCCAGTGGTTTTGAATTGCGTTTGCTGGATAAAACCGGAAGTGGCGATTTTCAGAAAATGCAAGGGGTGGTGAATCAATTTATTGCTGACCTCAGAGCCCGTCCTGAAATAGCTAGTGCCTTCACCATCTTTGATGCTACTTTCCCTCAATATCTGTTGCGGATTGATATTGATAAAGCAACTCAGAAAGGTGTTACCATAAACAATGCCATGAGTTCATTGCAGACAATGCTGGGGAGTGAATATGCTTCAAACTTTATCCGCTTTGGACAGATGTATAAGGTTATGGTACAAGCCTTACCGGAGTACCGTGCTTTACCCGAAGATTTGCTGAAGCTCTATGTGAAAAACGATGAAGGTGAAATGGTGCCACTTTCGGCTTTTATGGCTGTAGAGAAAACGTATGGTGTAGACCAGATTACCCGATACAATATGTTCCCCTCAGCAGAATTGAATGGAGAAGGCAAACCTGGAATTAGTAGTGGTACTGTATTGCAGGTAGTACAGGAAACCGCCAGAGAGAAACTTCCCAGAGGATATGATATTGACTGGGCGGGTATTTCCAGAGATGAAGTGAGTGCAGGTAATGAGAGTATCTACATCTTTCTGATCTGTTTATTGTTTGTATACCTTCTGCTGGCAGCCCAGTATGAAAATTTTCTGCTTCCAATGCCTGTTATCCTGTCTTTGCCAACTGGGATCTTCGGTGCCTTTCTGATGTTGACTGTACTTGGGCTGGAAAACAACATTTACGCTCAGATTGCTATGATTATGCTGATAGGTTTGCTAGGTAAAAATGCCATTCTGATCGTGGAATTTGCCACACTCCGCCAACGGGAGGGAAAAACACCTGTACAAGCAGCCATGGAAGGAGCCAAAGCACGTCTACGCCCTATCCTGATGACTTCCTTTGCATTCATTGCCGGACTATTGCCACTGGTGGTAGCCACAGGTGCTGGGGCTATTGGTAACCGTACTATTGGGACTGCTGCGGCTGCCGGAATGTTATTCGGAACTGTGTTTGGGGTTGTCCTGATCCCTGGGTTGTATGTTGTGTTTGCTACCTGGGCCAAACGGTTCAAACGTAATCAACGTCCGGAAGAAGTTGCCTTCACAGAAACTGTATAAAGAACCAACCTGATTCTTTCATCTAATCAATACTACAGTCTGCTTTCACCTGATCTTTTAAGGTGAAAAGTAGACTGTTCTGAAATAAAACATTCCATGTTCTTTCATGGGTTGTCTCACCTTGATAAAAAATGAAACATAGACTCTCACTATATATTTATCTGCTGGCATTGGTAGGGCTAACACTGAATAGTTGTAAAAGCTTGGACACTAGTGTATCAGTTCCCAAAAGAAATTTGCCAGGTACTTTTACAGGACAACAGGATTCTGCTTCTGTTGCCTCAGTGAACTGGCGTCAATATTTCGCAGACTCTGCGTTGGTCAGTCTTATTGACACTGCTCTGACGCGTAATATAGATCTGCAGATAGCTTTGCAACGGGTAGAAATATTTCGATCCAACATCCGGTTTGCAAAAGGAGCCATGCTACCACAGGCAGGATTGGCTATAGCGGGTGGTGTAAGAAAGTTTGGCCTGTATACTATGGATGGTGCTGGTAATATCACAACTGAAATCACACCTGGACAGATTGTGCCTACCCATCTTCCTGATTTGTATGTAGGTCTTCAGACTTCCTGGGAGATAGATATTTGGGGTAAACTGAAAAATCAACGGCAGTCAGCAGTGGTACAATACCTGGCAAGTGTAGAAGGCAAAAATTTTGTACTTACCAATCTGATTGCAGATATAGCTATTTCTTATTATGAGTTGCTTTCGCTGGATAATGAACTGGAGATTACCCGACAAACTATCCAAAAACAGAAAGAAGCTGTAGAGGCGGTTGAGACCTTAAAAGATGCTGCAAGAGAAAATCAACTGGCAGTTCATCAGTTTAATGCTCAGTTGCTGAACACCCAGGCACTGGAGCGAGAAATCCTACAACAGATTGTTGAAACAGAGAATCGTATTAACTTTCTGTTGGGACGTTTTCCTCAACCTGCACCAAGACAGAAGGAAAGCTTATTTCGGCAGAGTACACAAACACTATCAGCGGGTATTCCCTCTCTGTTATTACTAAACCGACCTGATATTCGGGAAGCCGAACTTCAGCTAAGGGCAAGCCAACTGGATTTACAATCTGCACGTAAATCCTTTCTACCTTCGTTTTCCATTACAGGAGGATATGGTTTTCAAGCTTTTAAACCTGAGTTCTTGTTTACTATGCCTGCTTCAATAGCCTATTCAGCTTTAGGTAATCTGGTTACGCCATTGGTTAACAGAAATGCCCTGAAAGCACAATTTACTACAGCCAAAGCTATACAGGTTCAGGCTATGTATGTTTATCAACAAGCTATTCTGAATGGCTATACAGAGGTAGTTAATGAGCTTTCAAATATAAATAATCTAAAAGAAATCCTGATATTCAAACAACAACAGGCAGATGCGTTGTTGCAATCAGTAGAAACATCTACCGAGCTTTACAAATCAGGTAGAGCCAGTTATCTGGATGTATTAATTGCCCAACAGAATTCGTTACAGGCACAACTGGATGTGATTGCTACTAACAAACGCCAGCGTATTGCATCTGTAAATGTGTATAGAGCATTGGGCGGAGGCTGGAAATAAAACTATTTATTTGTCTTCCTGCATGATAGGCATCCATGCAGGAAGACTTTTTCTTTCTTTTATTCAGTACGTAAACTCCTGACAGGATTCGCAATGGCTGCACGTATGGCCTGAAAGCTTACTACCAGTAGTGTGATACTTAGTGAACCTATACCTGCTGCTGCAAAAATAAACCAGGAGAGTGAGGTTCTATAGGTATAGTTTTGCAGCCAGTTTTGCATAAAGTAAGAAGATAATGGTATTGCAATCAGGAAGGAAATTCCAAACAGTACCAGAAAATCTTTTGACAATAAACTCCATACATTCCATACAGAGGCTCCCAATACCTTTCGTACGCCAATTTCTTTTTTACGTTGTTCTGCTACAAATGAAGTAAGTCCAAATAATCCCAGGCCGGAAATAATGATAGCTAATACAGCAAAGATGTTTGCCAGCTTTCCAACTCGTTCCTCATTGCCAAACTTCTTGGCATAGTCATCATCTACAAAGCTGTACTCAAATGGCTGATCTGGATTGAATTTTTTAAAAACCGGCTCTATTTTATGTAAGGCTTCAACTGCACTTATTTTGGGATTAAGTTTAAGAATGTTCAGGTTTCCCGGATAATTCAGGATGCCATAAATACTTGGTTTTGCCTCTGAATAGGGAGAACCCATAACCATGTCGTGTACCACGCCAATCACTTTTAATGGTTGATCCCACCAGGTTATGGTTTGACCTATAGGATTTTTTAAATTCATAAAGCGAACCGCTGTTTCATTCAAAATTACAGCCGAAGAGTCAGTAGTGAATTTTTGAGAGAAGTCGCGTCCTTCTTTTATCTGCCATCCAATAGTTTTTCCGTAGTCGAAAGAGATAGAGAGAACCCCAAAGTCTGTGGATAGGTTAGGATCTTTACCCGGCCATTTCACACCACTTGTAGTATTCCAGATACCCGTAGTAGGACTTTCTGACTCTGCTATATGGGTGATGGCACCAGTTTGTAATAATTCGTCTTTTACTGTATTGAAATGGGAATGGATGGCATCTCCTGAGGTGGAAATCTGGAGAAGGTTAGCTCTGGAGTAACCTACAGGCCTATCCTTGGCAAACTGTATTTGCTGATAGACTACAATTGTGCCAATGATAAGTGTAACGGAAACAGTAAATTGGACTACCATCAACACTTTACGTGGAATTGCTGCATTGCGACCCGCTTTAAAAGTTCCTTTCAGGACTTTTACTGGTTTAAAGGAAGATAGATAAACAGCTGGATAACTACCAGATATCAGAGCTGTAATAAGGACAAATAGAGAACAGATTAACCAGAAAATTACACTATTCCAGGGCATTTGCATCTGCTTGTCTGCTATTTCATTAAAGAATGAAAGAGAAAACCGGACAAACAAGGTTGATAATACAAAAGCAAAAAGAACCGTCAGAAAAGATTCACTAAAAAATTGAGTAATCAATTGATTTCGTAGTGATCCAATGGCTTTGCGAATGCCCACTTCCTTGGCACGTTTCTCACTTCTGGCAGTTGACAGATTCATAAAATTGATGCAAGCCAACAATAATACAAACCCACCTATAATGCCGAACATCCATACATATTGTATAGCACCTCCGGTATTAACTCCGTTTTTAAACTCAGAATACAGATGCCATCCACTCATCGGCATCAGAAATAAGGCAGGTTTTTTCTTTTGTAGTTCAGAATTTATCTTTCTCAGTTTGGCATCCCGTATTCTTTGATTTACGGCGTCTATGTCTGCATTCTCATTTAGCTCAACAAACAAACTAGTGAAGTTAGGCCGCCATGGATCTGGCATTTTTTGCATGTCACTGTTTTTGTAATAAAAATCCCAGGAGGCGATAAAGTGGAGGTTGGCAAAGGTTGAGTTTTGTGGAAAGTCCTCATATATACCAGCTACTTTGACAGATGGTAATTTATCTATTTGAATAGATTGGTTAAGTGCCTCTGCGTCTCCAAAATAGGACTTGGCTGCAGAGGCAGAGATAAGCACAGAAGAAGGGTCTTGTAAGGCGTTGTGACTTCCTCTCTGCATAGCAAGTGTAAATATATCTGGCATCTCTTTTTCAAAGAAACCTCCTGTTTGCTTTAGCTTTTTATCTCCAATGGTGAGCAGATGTTCTCCCCAGTTTACTGCCATGGCAATATGCTTAAAGTCACTACTATAATGGGTGCGCAACTCCTCTGCCAGTGGATAGGGTACCGCCCACCAGGTTTGCACTTCTCCGTTGTTGTTCAGATTTTGAATTACCTGTGCTATCCTGTTATAGTTTTTGAAATTTTTATTGTAAGAAACTTCATCATACACCCATAAACCTATTGCCATCGCCACAGCCATGCCAATAGATAAACCCATCACATTAATAAATGAATGCGTCTTGTCTTTTACAAGATTTCGCCAGGCAGTTTTGAGATAGTTTTTTAGCATAGAATTTTCAGATTATAAATGATTTAACAGATAGAACAATTTCTGGTCTTCTAATGCATTACAAATGCATTGCCATTTGCTTGCAACCTGTATTTATAGTCTGAAATAGGGATTTTGATAAATTTACCTTGCATGTATTGTTCACAAGCGGACAGGATATGTTCGCTTGTGAACAACTGGCGAATACTGTTTTTAATGTGAATAGGGAAAGGTAGGTAGTAAATCAATGTCTTATAAAGCGTAATGCATACATTGAAAGTTTATAGATCATAACTCACGTATTTCCATGTGTTTAATCAATCCTTCTGTTAAAGTATATACATGGTAAAGCATTTTATCCTGTAAGAGATTACCAGACAAATCCTTCACCACCTGATGTACTTCTACAACTATTCGTCCAGTGTTGTCTTTCTGTATACTAGAAGGCTGTACTGTAGGGTTGATCATAGTCCATTGTCTTAACCAATAACTCTTTACTTCTGCGGGGCCATATACATACCCTCCTTCCATGCCATTGGGCCAGTGCACATCGGGTGTCATTAGGGTTAAAGCCGTATCTACATTACGGGCATTAAAGGCTTGATAGGCTGCCAGAATGAGCTGCTTCTCTTCGGATGTTATGGGTAGTTGTGAAGAATCTGATTGCATAATGATACTGTTTTAAATTGATATATAGGTTAATCAGAATTGGGTGTAAATATCACCCAACATGTACAAAAAAGTGCGTGTTCACTATATCCGTCTTTTTGAATGTTTGCCTAAAATGCACTAGCTTGGCGGTCAGTATGAAAACATCTGAAGAAATTATTGCCGGTCAGGCCATTTATTCCCGTTCTGTATTGTCCATATATGACATATGGGTATTGGGTATTTCCAATTCATTTATCTGGAAATGTCCATCTTCCAGGATATTGTCACTATTTAATCAGCATGTTTCAGCCAATCATCTGGATGTAGGAGTAGGTACAGGCTATTTTCTGGATCGTTGCAAGTTTCCTGTTGCTAATCCTCGGGTAGCTCTGATGGACCTGAATGAGAATAGCTTACATGCCGCAGCAGCACGCATTAACCGTTATAAACCGGAAACATATAAACACAATGTGCTTGAGCCTGTAACACAGAGCATTGCTTCTTTTGACTCTATCTCCATAAATTATCTGTTTCATTGTTTGCCAGGTCCTCTTTCTCAAAAGGCAGTTTTGCTGGATTATCTTCATCCCTTACTGAATGAAAATGGTGTTCTATTTGGATCAACTATTTTACAGGGTGATATGACACGAGGATATCCTGCCAGAAAGCTAATGGATATCTACAACAAGAAAGGTATTTTTAGTAATACACAAGATGATTTGCAAAGCCTGCAACAAAGTTTATCGAAAAGATATCGTGAGTTTGGTGTTGAGGTACAGGGATGTGTAGCTTTATTCTGGAGTAAGAAATAAATACTAAAACCATACTATTGCGTTTGGAATAAACAAACACAATAGTATGTTATGGTCTAATCCAAATGTAAATAAAGTTTGTAGTTGTCTTTGAAGAGAAGATTCTGTCTGCGCATAGTTTACTGCAAAAGATTTTTAGTAAAAACAATCCAGTTTATTTCTTCAATGAAGAGATTGCGTTTTATTTACAGCAATTTTTATTTTGAACGGAACTCCGATCATTTTTTTGTTTGCGCATAACTCACCGCAAAAATAAAATATGATCAGAATTCACTGTAAACAACGGCCTGTCGTGAATTATATGCAAGTCTTTCTGTAACGTCAACAATGTGGCATAAGAAGTGTGTATAATTTTCTTTTATTTTCTTAATAGTCTTTCCTGTTGTTTCCTTTGTTTTTTTAGCATAAATGCTTCTTCTACTGCACTGACTATATTGACCATCTGCTGTGTCTGCTGAAATTTATCTGAAAACTTCTCTGGTAGATGATATCTATAAAAACGATACATTGTAGGAGTTGCAACTTCAACAATGTAGGTAGTACCATCCGCCCAATTATCAACAAGTCCATAGATCTTATCCATATCGGGTAATGAGAATACATGGTTATCATGTAGCGTCTTTAGTAACGTATTCCACTCATTAACAGGATGAAGAGTTACCATAACGGATTTTAGTGTATCAGAAGTATTTTTTGTGCCAGGTATAGAAATATGAGGATAATAAAGTGCCTGCCAGGAAGTATCATTTTGAGATAGTACAACAAGATCATTGAAGTATCTGAGCTCAAAGATAGTCCAAAGCCTGATTTCCGCTTTAGGGCTTCCTTGTTCTAGTTTTTTTAACTTTAGCTGTTTGGTTCTTTGTGTGATAATCCGATAATATATATTTGTTGAATCTGGTTTCTCCAGAGTAAATCTCTGTGAATACGATTGACTATTTATACATAGGACTATAAAGGCGAGGAGAAAAAGTTTTTGTATAGTAATCATTCTGTAAAGAATCAAACAAATACGATTATATATTACAAATTTTAATTAATCATGATGCTGGAATAGATAGAATCAGTTAAAATCCATCTTTCTTAGGCTCTTCTGCTGGTTTCACTAGTTCAGGAGGTAATCCAGCTCCATGCATTAGTTCTATAACTAAGCCACTGTATACTAAAAATGACTACTTTACTGTTTTATTGATGAAATAGTAAAGAGTATACTGTATTGGAAACTATTCACCTTAACTTTAAAGGTTACAAATTTACTGAATTTCCTGTTGAAATAAGGAATGCAAAATATCTTACAAATCATTATACTGTTAATAGGTAGAATCAAATGATTATCAAACAGTTTATTAGGGTTATTTGTTTTTGTCTGGTTATAAACAGTTTTGCACAAAATCTTTTAACAAAACATGGACTTAAAACCGGACGATGGGTAGAGAAAGATACAACAGACTCCTGGGATACCAGAATTGGCAATTATAAACTAATCTCACAAGATACTTATATTATTACTGATACTCTTGCAGAATGGTGGTATATTATAAAATATCCTGGTTTACAAAATGTGCCAGGGCTTCATACTGACGGAATACAAAATGGCCTAATGTCTGTTCGGGATGGTGTCTGGCAAGTTAGTGATTCGACAGAAAGGTTAATAGAATGGCAGATTTGGAAAGAGGGAATACACATAGGATCTGCACAAATAGATTCGGCTAGAGATACTACTTCTGCTTATTACTATGATTTACAACAAGGTGTTCACTATGAATATGAATATAGAGAGGGACAACTTTATAAGAAAACGTCAAAGTCCCTTGTAGATGAAAAAAGGTCAGAAGCCAACGAATTTTATCCCAATCATAACCTGATAGTTTCTAATGCAGAACCTAAATTAAATGTACTATTGGGAAGTAACAAAAGTGCGACATTTTCATTAGGCTTATCTTGTAAAAACGGTCTACAAATTGTTTCTATTGCTAGTGCATCAGGTAAAGTGATTATCAAGCTCGTTAACAAATCTTTTCCGATCTCTATGCTACCTGGAGAGAATACAACAGTTTTATTGTCATTTACTCCTGATATGGAAACTTTTCCTATGGATGGAAAAGATACACTACTGGTACAAACAGCAGAAAATAATCAAACTGTTATCTATAAGATTTATTGTGATCTGTTTGCAACTCATGTTTGGTTACATAATTTGTCTCATCTAAAAAAGCTTACCGTTAGCCAATCAAATGATAAGTATCTTTTTGTTTCCCCTATGGGAACAATTACAAGTGCATATCTCGAAGGAAATAATAAAGCAGAATCGCAAAGTGTCTCATTTGGGGATGGCGAATTTATTAAATTTGATTTACATAAGTTTCCACCAGGTAGGTATCGCTTACATATTATGAGTTGTAATGATGATGGCAAGCTTTGGGTAAGGATCAAAAAATAAGGTACTAAAAAAGAAGGCTACTCTATATAGAGTAGCCTCCTTTTGTTTTGGATATAGTATCTTTTACTGGTTAGTCACCAATACTGTATGACTGCCTCTTCCTGTCAGGTTAAAGCTTTTTAACTTGATGGTACCTTTTTCTTTGATAGGACCACTGTATACTGGGCTGTTTAGTGTTGGTTCAGAGCCATCAGTGGTGTAGTGAATACTAAATCCTGGAAACTGAACATTCGCCTCGACTTGTCCCTGATTGATAACGGCTCCAGGTGTAGGTACTCTGTATTGAAATCCTCCTGCATATTGGTCAAGACGAGGAAGTTCTCTTTTCGCAACCACATTGATAAACTCTGACCAGGCAGTTTGGTATAAGGTTTCACTTTTTGCTGCATCATTTTCTTTTGCCCATTCCGGTTCTTTCGCCCATGCCCGTTCTGCTAATCCAAACATCTTGGGTAATAACATATATTCGAGTCTTTCCGGTGTACGAATATTCTCACTCCAGATGGCTCCCTGTAAACCCACAATGTTTGATTTGCCAAACTCTGTTAACTGCTCTCTCCCTTTGATAATGGCTGGATTAATCGGATTACCATCGTTATCTTTCAGGTTCTTCAGGTAGTCGAAAGGAATGAAGTAAAACGGTTTGTCTATATCTACATAGCCACCCCAAAAATAACCCGGCTCATCAAAAGATTGATTGTATGCCAGATCAAAGTAGAAGTTGGTTACTGCAGTCAAGACTACTTTTATACCTTTATTTGCCATACGATAGGCTAAATCTTCGGCTCCTGAGCCTGGTAGGTTATTCCACACATCTACCTGTATTTTCTTCTTTGCCAGCTCTGTATTAGGTTCCCATACTGCTTTGCCATTAACAAACGTTTTTACCAATCCTGATTCTTCCCATCCATACATGTATAAGTTACGTTTATTGAGCATTGTATTCACCTTTGTGAAATAGTAGTTCCACAGATCATTGGGAGTTTTTAATTCGCCTTCCGGGCGTAGTAATGCATTGACTGCCGGAGATTTCTCCCATACACCTGCCGGTACCTCATCTCCTCCAAAATGAATCATTTCCAAAGGTGCATTGGCTTCCTGATACATTTTCCGGATGTCATCCACTACAGTTTCCATGAAGTGATAAGTAGATGGTAATGCAATATTAATCACGTTGTCATCCCATCCTTGTACAGACCGGTACTGAGATTTGTCATTCGGATCACGTAGAAGGTATTTCAGAGCTTCTTCTGGTTGTCCAAGCTTCATCAGCCTTTCGTATCGTGCATCCATTGCTTTGATGGCGGCCCTTGCATGACCAGGTGATTCAATCTCTGGGATCACCCGAATATGGCGTTGATCAGCATGTTTCAGAATCTCAATAAAATCAGCTTTCGTATAATAGCCTGAACCACTGCTTGTGGTATCCGCACCTGAACCAAAGGAAGGATAAAGATGATCTTTGCTATCTGGTGTAGCAGCTCGTTTGGAACCAACTTTAGTAAGTTCTGGTAAAGAAGGAATTTCAAGTCTCCATGCTTCATCTTCGCTAAAGTGGAAGTGAAAAACATTTAGCTTATACAAAGCCATAAGATCCAGTATCTTCAGCAGTTCTGCTTTGGAATGAAAGTTCCGGGCTACATCAATCTGTAAGGCCCGGTAGCCAAACCGTGGTGAGTCGCTTACTTCAACACCAGGAACAGTAATAGTTTTGTCTGTATTTTTAGCTGAAGAAGGTATGAGGGAGATAAGTGATTGAATACCATAAAAGGCTCCTGTTGGGGTAGAAGCAGAAATAGTAATTCTGTTTTTTGTAATAGCAAGTTTGTATTCTTCTGGGGCTAACCCTGCTATTTTCGAAAGAACAATAGCTTTACCTTTGGCTTTAGTCTGAAAAGTTGGCTTTTTCCCTGTCAGCTGGGTGAGATATCTGGTTAATTCGTCTGCTTCATTTTTGAAGCTAGCATCCACAGAAATCACTACTGTAGGATCAAGGATGAATTTATCTGCTGTTTCTGTATATTTAACAGGAGTAGGAAATATTTTGACCAGTTTTTCCGCAGGAATATTGGCAATCTGCTGGTTTTGTTTGTAGATACGGTTAGCAACCAGAAAATCATTCTTTTCAGTATTGAATAAAGGTTTTACAACCACATTCAGAGGCGATCCTTTAGTAGGTGCATCATCCGCACTGATATAGAATCCTATCGGTAGCCCTGAAACATTTCGGATTCCACCACCTGTTACTTCTATTTTTTTAGATCCTCCTGCTGGCAATGCTCCAAACTTAGGACCAGGAGTCAGAGCAAATAAATCTCCATTTACCAGTCTAATTATTGCTTGAGTAGTATCCACTGCCTTGAACCCTGATGCATTAAAGAAGATAGTCCAGCCTGTAGTCGGAAATGGCTTGTTACCTGTATTTGAAAAGACAATAGTAGATTGAGATTTTCCTTGTGTATTGTTATCTAATACTTCCCAGGTTACCTGTAAGCTTTTGAAATCGGCAGGTTGTGGTTGCTGTGCATACGAAGCCAGATGCAATTGGAAGAGAAATAAGAATCCCGAGACAATTTTTTTCATTCTGTTCACTGTACGTTTAGTAAGAAAGGGGTTATGAGAATATAAGTTTGTTTATTCTGCAAAAACTGTGCAGCCATTTATGGGATAGAAAAAGACCTGATTTTGTTGAAGGATAAGACTAACTACAAATCCTTCTGAGCAAATATAAGAATAAAAAAATATTTTTTTATTCGGTTTAAAGAAAGAAAATTATTTGATCTGTCCAATAAATTGATTTCTATAAGAATTTGAGAAAACATCTTTCATATATCTGAAGAGACTATTATTATTTAGTAAATCTGCATATCAACTCTGAAAAATTATCGTCTTTTCAGAATATCTGATAAAATCTGCGATTTAGCTGGTAAGTAGCAGTAGCTTGACATTACTTTTTTTAATGAAGTAATAGACTTATCTGGATTCTTTTTGAAATACAGTTCTACAGATATTGGCAGCTCCAAAAATTGCCTTTTAATGAAAGTCGATTACCTGTTATTTTGACACTTGATCTTGCTAATCAGGTAGTTATGTTATGAAATAATGATAAAAAATTAATTCAATCATTTTGTGATATTTGATTATATTTTTTTACTTGCAACGAGTAGTTTATATTTTTTATTTTTTTAGTTATATAATAAGCAGAAGATCCTTCACTTTTTGTCGTCAGTTTTTTATTCTGTTCACTTTTAACCCAACAGTTTCTCTGATGCACCACTTTTACACACTTACCCTATGTGTATTAGAAAAGAAATCTTCTTTTTCTGATGCCCAAGCTTGTAGAAAAGGAAACAACGCTTTCAAACGCCGTTTTCTTTATGTCCTTTTTGCCCTTATAATCGGGTTAGTCTTTACCTCACTGCCACTAAGTGCTCAATCGCGAACAGTGACAGGAAAAATTACTTCTGTAGAAGATGGCTCTGAGTTACCAGGAGTTAGTGTACTGGTAAAAGGAACTACCAGTGGATCTACAACCAATGTTAATGGACAATACAGTCTGACCGTTAATGGAAATGATGCTGTGCTTATCTTTAGCTTTATTGGGTATACTTCACAAGAGATAACCGTAGGAGCAAGAAGTACAATAGATGTTAAGTTAGCACCAGATGTCACCTCTTTGGGTGAAGTAGTTGTTACAGGTTATACCACCCAGCAGAAAAAAGATTTAACCAGTGCTGTTGCCGTTGTAAATTCTAAAGATCTTTTGGCTGTAGCGGCTACCAGTGTACAACAACAATTGCAGGGAAGAGCACCTGGAGTATTTGTCACAAGCAGCAATGTACCTGGGCAGGGAGCCAATGTCCGCATACGTGGTTATGGAACCATAGGTAATAATGATCCTTTGTACATTATCGATGGAGTACCTACAAAGGATAACTTGGCTAATTTCAACCAGAATGACATAGAATCTATTCAAATCCTGAAAGATGCTACTTCCGCTTCTATTTATGGAGCCAGAGCAGGGAATGGTGTCGTCATCATCACCACTAAAAAAGGAAAGTCTGGAAAGCCCAGAGTAACTTTTGATGCATACTATGGTGTACAACAACATGGGAAATTGCTTGATCTGCTAAATACTGCTGAATATGGTCAGTATTTATGGAATAGCAAACGTAATGCTGGAGTAGTGAATGCTACAACCGGTAATCCGGAACATGGTCAGTATGGTAGTGGGGTAGATCCTGTAATCCCTGATTATATTGTTCCCAGTGGTGCATTTGAAGGCGATCCACGGGTAGATCCATCTAAGTATAGTCGAAATCGGTACTTGGCTGATGGGTCAAACAATCCAGCTTTTGGTAGAGATGTGTTTCAGATTACTAGAGCCAATAAGATAGGTACTAACTGGCTGGAAGAAGTGTTGAACAGAGCTCCGATGCAAAATTACCAACTGGGAGTGTCTGGTGGTAATGAAACTGCCAAGTATGCTTTTTCTGCTGGTTATTTCAATCAGAAAGGGATGATTATCCATAATGGTTTTGAGCGGTATTCTGTTCGGGCAAACACAGATTTCTCAATTAATAAACGCATTCGGATAGGAGAGAACCTGCAGGTATTATATGCCCGTCGAACTGGTTTGTTTGGAGATCAGAATGAAAGTAATGAAATCTCGTTTGCCTTACGGATGCAGCCGATTGTACCTGTATATGATATAGCTGGAAATTTCGCAGGTACATTGGGCAATAATCTAGGTAATGCCCGTAATCCGGTAGCTTTATTGTATCGAAACAAAGACAACGGATACCAGGACATGCGGATTTTTGGAAATGTATATACAGAAGTAGATCTTCTTAAAGGGATGACTGCACGTACCAGCTTTGGTTTGGATGGTACAGTAGGGAGAGGAAAAAATGCTCGTACACCAGACTGGGAAAACTCAGAAGCTTCCCGTTACTATGAATATACTGCCGATTTCAATTACCGCAGTGCATGGACATGGACCAATACCTTGAATTACAAAGTAAAAGTAAAAGAGATTCATGATATCAATGCTACTATTGGTACAGAAGCAATCCGGCAATATGGTGAAAACCAGAACGGCTTCCGAAGCCGCTATGCTACTACAGCTACATTATTTCCTGAAAACCTGGAATTTCTGGATGCAGGTAATCCGCAATTTCAGACCAACAGCGGATCAATCCGAAATGACAACACGTTGTTTTCTATGTTTGGCCAGATTAATTACTCTCTGATGGGTAAGTATCTGTTATCTGCTACATTACGACGTGATGCTTCTTCCCGGTTTCTTTCTGCCTCCCGTTGGGCTACTTTCCCAGCTGTATCTTTGGGCTGGCGTATTTCCGAAGAGAGCTTCCTGAAAAGTATCAGCTGGATTACTGATCTTAAAATACGGGGAGGTTGGGGGCAAACAGGTAATCAGGATGGAATCAATGATTATAACTCATTTGAGTACTATGATACCGATGTAACTCGTGGAGGCTATAGTGTTGTAGGTAATCCTAATGGCTACGATGTAACATATTCATTACGCAAGTTTGGTAATCCTCAAGGCAAGTGGGAAACTACTACCTCTACTAACCTTGGTTTCGATTTAGGATTATTTAACAGCAGAGTAGAAGTCACTTTTGACTGGTATAACCGTCAGACAGATGATGTATTGTTGCAGATTGACTTACCTCGGGCATTAGGTAACGCTGATATTCCTTTTTACAATGCTGCTGGTGTACGTAATCGTGGTGTAGATTTGGGAATTACCCTGCGTGACCGAATTGCTGAAAAAGTGGATGTCAGCTTAGGATTGATCTACTCCAGCTATCGGAACACCGTTACAGTTATTGATCCATTGAATAATGATGCTTTTATTCCTGGTATTAGTTTGCGGACACCTGCTGTTACCCGTTCACAGAAAGGCTATCCGTTGTCTTCTTTCTATGGATATGTAGTGGATGGCATTGTACAGGAATCAACAGATGAAACAGCTGGTAAAGTAGATGGAGTCGCATTTCCAGGATACTATGATGCTGTCATTTATACCGACTTGAACGGAGATGGGGTGAGAGAGCCGCATAAAGGAATTGGTCGCTTCAAGTACCGGGATATTAATGGTGACAAGCAAATTACTGCAGCGGGTGATCAGCAATACATCGGCAATCCTCATCCTAAATTTAATTATGGAGTTAATTTGAGTCTGGGATACAAGGGAATTGAACTGACAGCCTTTCTACAGGGAGTTTCCGGCAACGATATTTTTAATTATATCCGCTATTGGACTGATTTCAATACCTTCCAGGGAAATCGTAGTCGCAGGGTATTATACGATTCCTGGACGCCTGACAACCGAAATGCGAAGTTGCCTATCCTGAATGAAAAAGATGCAGTTAGTAGCCGACCTTCTTCTTATTTCATAGAAAAAGGATCCTATGCTCGTTTAAAAAATCTGCAACTGGCATATAGTTTCCCTAATTCACTTACTTCCAAAGCTGGTCTTGGTACTGCCCGGGTATACGTTCAGGCTCAGAACCTATTTACTATTACTAACTATACGGGTCTGGATCCTGAAATGCAATTGCGTGATAATAACAACAATCAGATTGGGGTAGATGAAGCCATTACGCCTGTTTCCAAAGTATTCTTGTTTGGTTTGAGCCTGGGTTTTTGATACAGATCATTTTATCCTACCTGTTACGTTCGTTATTTCTAATCTAAACGTATGAAGACAATGAATAAAAAAACGATACTTACCATTCTTTCTGCCATTACTTTATTATGCAGTACCTCTTGTGGAGACAACTTTTTGGCGAAAGAACCTCTGGGACGTTACAGTCCTGAAAGCTTACAAAATGCAGCTGGCGTAGAAGGATTGCTGGTTGGAGCTTATGGGATGCTGGATGGAATTCCGGTAGGTACTGGGCAGAGTGACTGGCACGGTTCAATACATTCCTGGATATTTGGAGATGTAGTTTCAGATGATGCCTATAAGGGTACAGATGCAGGGGATCAACCAGAGCAAACATTCTTGGAAACCTATCAGTGGCTGGAGACTAATAATCATGTTCGGGGTAAGTGGAGTGCCCTTTACAATGGAGTTGCACGTACCAATCAGGTTTTGCAAACCTTGACAAAAGCTACTGATATGGATCCTGCCCGGGCAGCTCAGGTTACTGCTGAAGCTAGATTTTTACGGGGATTATATCATTTTGAGGCAAAAAGGATGTGGAATAACATTCCATATTACGATGAAACGATTTACAACTCTTCAGATCCCAGTAGTGTCAAAATTTCTAATACGGAGGATGCCTGGCCAAAAATCATAGCTGATTTTGAGGCCGCAATAAGTGTATTGCCTGCAAAGCAGCCCGGATTTCCCGGACGGCCTACACGTTATTCTGCTATGGCAATGCTTGCCAAGTGCTACATGTTTCAAGCTTTTGATATAGCTACAGGAACTGCCAGGCTGGATAATATTAACAAAGCAAAACCTTTACTGGATACTATCATTACCAGTGGAAGGTATACATTGATGCCTCAGTATCATCAAAACTGGTCAGCAGATCCTGCCAACCGAAACAATGCCGAATCCATTTTTGAAGTACAATATCAGGTAACAGCTGCAGCCGATGGAGGTGGAAATGCTGGCATGGATCTGGCATGGCCATATAATAATGGTCCTGGAGGATGTTGCGGGTTTTATCAGCCTTCCCAAAATCTCGTAAATGCACACAAAACAGATCCTGTTACAGGACTTCCTCTGTTGGATACATTTAATGAAACAGATGTAAAAAGTGATGAAGGAGTTAAGTCTGGCGATCCCTTTACAGCCGAAACAGGTACATTAGACCCTCGTCTGGATTGGAGTGTAGGACGTCGGAGTATTCCTTATATGGACTGGGGAACTCATCCGGGACGTGACTGGATACGTGATCAGGCGTATGGTGGACCCTACTCACCTAAAAAGCATATTCCTGAAAAACGAAATTCTGGCGTATCCGGTAACGTGCGAAGACATGCGAATAATTATCGTATGGTACGTTATGCCCATGTGTTGTTATGGGCTGCCGAATGTGAAGTAGAACTTGGCAATCTAGAAAAAGCACGTGAGTATGTAAATTTGATTCGTGCACGGGCAGCCAATCCTGCTGGCATGGTGCTTACGTCTGGTGGCACACCTGCTGCCAACTATTTCATAAAAGAATACGATGCTCCATGGACAGATGCAGAAACTGCACGTAAAGCAGTTCGGTTTGAGCATCGACTGGAATTTGCCATGGAAGGAACACGTTTCTTCGATCTAGTACGTTGGGGAATTGCAGCACAAACGCTTAATACATTCCTGACTAAAGAACAAGTGCGACGAACGTATTTGAATGGAGCTCAGTTTATCAAGGGCAAACATGAATACTACCCGATTCCTTTTCAGGAAATTGTCAACACAAAGGTAGATGGAAAAGATGTTCTTGTTCAGAACCCTGGTTATAATTAGAATTATTTACAAAAACAGCCTGTACATATAGGCTGTTTTTGTGTATTATCAACTTGCCAATTTTATTAATTTTGGCAAATAGAAAACACTATAATTCGCTATGATTAAAGTATGGCAGCACAATCTCACCCAGCAGTTAAACAAATCGAAATAGTTGCATATGATGTCCACTGGCCACACTATTATGAACAGGAGAGAGAAACCATTTTTTCATTAAGTAATGGTCAATTACTAAAAATAGAACATATAGGAAGTACTGCCATTTCTGGACAAGCTGCCAAACCTGTTATTGATATGATGGGAGCAGTGGAATGCTTACAACAAATAGATGATTTTTTAGCTGACCTGGCTGCAATTGGTTATCAGCTAACAGAAACCGGAATGCGAAACCGACTTTTTCTTGTAAAAGCAGCGATGGAGAGTAAACCGACTTATCACCTGCATCTTGTAGAATTACATTCCTGGGAAGGACGGAAAGAACGAATGCTGCGGGATTATTTACTGACACATCCTGAAGCTGTACAGGCTTACAGTGAGTTAAAACGCAAACTGGCCGAACTATATCCTTATGATACTTTGGCGTATACAAAAGCCAAAACCAGTTTTGTCCAATCTGTTATTGATCAGGTTTGTGATGAACGGGGATTACCCCGAATGGATGTATGGGAAGAGTAAGTCACTAATTGAAAGTTGTAATGACTATGGTTGATTATTCAGATAGCTACTTCTGGCTAATTACTATCTATCACATAGAAGGTTGACAATCCTCATTCTAAAATCCTTTTTATCCTTCTAGATTTACCTTTATTCCTCTGAAACTATTTTTTATCTGGTTTTAGATATCTTCTATTACTATATTCAGTAACAGGTGGATGTAAAAATCATTTGCCTGCACAGTCACCTCATAACTTTTTTGTAGTACTTAACCTAACTTAAAACCCGGATAAAATGGAACAGGAATTGGAAATGCCAGTAGACACAGATATAGCTAAGGGGCTCACGGAGACAGAAGCTGCTCAGCGTCTGGAGCAATATGGCCCTAATGCTATTGAAACTCAAAAGAAAGAAAGCCTTTTTTTACTATTTATCAGGCAGTTTAAGAGCCTGATTGTAGCTATTCTTGCCTTGGCTGCTGTTGTGTCATTTTCATTTGGTGACTGGCTGGAAGGATTTGCTATTATAGGGGTATTACTTATTAATGCAATTACCGGATTTATTCTGGAATGGCAGGCTATGAGATCAATGGATGCGCTTAAGGAGTTAGATGTTACCATGGCCCGGGTAATCCGAGACGCAAATGTGAAAGAAATTCCTTCTGAAAAAGTAACTATTGGAGATGTGATCTGGCTGGAGGCCGGAGATATTGTTCCAGCAGATGCGCATGTAGTAGAAGCGAATCAGCTACAATCTGATGAATCTGCCCTGACAGGAGAGTCCTTACCTGTTGAGAAGAAACCTGGTGAACCGGACGAGAATGCACCACTCGCTGAACAGATTCATCGGTTATTTAAAGGAACTGCTGTTGTCAATGGAAATGGGAAAGCCATTGTCACAGATATTGGCGCAAAGACCGAACTTGGAAAGATTTCTCAGATGGTAGAATCTGCTACACAGACATCTACTCCTCTGGAAAAGAAACTGGAATCTCTTACCCAAAAACTCATCTGGATTACAGCTGTACTGGCTGTGTTATATTTTGTATTCGGTTTGTTACAAGGAAAGGATCTGTTGACTCTCCTAAAAACATCCATTGCTTTGGCTATTGCAGCTATTCCTGAGGGATTAGCTATTGTGGCTACTATCTCGTTAGCCTATGGAATGTTACGATTGGCTAAAAAGAATGTCATCATTAAACGACTTTCCTGTGTAGAGACATTGGGAAGTGCCAATGTGGTATTTTCTGATAAAACAGGTACGCTTACGCTGAACCAGATCCAAGTAAATACAATCTGTTTGCCAGAAGGAACGCTGGAAGTTCGGGTAAATACAGAAGATAAAAAACAGGCTCTGGTGTCTGGAGATGGTGAGTTGGTAAAAAATACATCGTATCAGAAACTGGCAGAATTGTCTGTGTTGTGTAACAATGCACATATAACACCAGACACAACCACAGGCGATCCGTTGGAAATAGCTTTACTACAATGGATATATCTACAGCAGATTCATGCCGAAAACCTGACACAGAAGAATCGGCGTATAAATGAAATTGCTTTCAGTTCGGAAACACGAATTATGGCTACTATTCACCAGAATGAAGCTGGCTATCTGGTAGCAGTCAAAGGAGCTGTTGAGGAGGTCTTGTCGCGTTGTAACAACTCTTTGGATGCTGAACAGGAGATATCACTGGATGAGGTGGGAAAGAAAAAATGGGTAGATATGTCCGAACAACTGGCAGCCAAAGGACTGCGATCTATCGCTTTTGCGTTTCGGCAAACGTCTACACTTCCAGCCGATGATGTCTTGTTACAGGATCTGACATGGGTAGCCATGATTGGATTTCTGGACCCACCTCGTTTAGAGGTGGTGCCTTCTCTAAAATCATGTCATGATGCAGGCATTCGTGTGATTATGGTTACTGGTGATCATCCTTCTACTGCTCAACATATCGGAGAAACCATCGGACTTACAGACGCATCTGTTAAACCAATGACTGGACGAGATATTCCTGATCTGAAGCAATTAAACGACGAAGACAAAAAACGTTTGCTGGATACCCGAATTTTTGCCCGTGTGAATCCTGGTCAAAAACTGGATTTGATTAGTCTTTATCAAGAGCAGGGTGATATTGTAGGTATGACTGGTGATGGTATTAACGATGCTCCTGCTCTGAAGAAAGCAGACATCGGGATTGCTATGGGACTGAGAGGTACTCAGGTAGCCAGAGAAACGGCAGATATGGTATTGAAAGATGATTCGTTTGTTTCTGTTGTAGCTGCTATTGCGCAGGGAAGAATCATCTTTGGTAATATCCGGAAGTTTATCATGTATCTGGTTTCTTGTAACCTCAGTGAGATTTTTGTGGTAACAGCTTCCGGCTTTTTAAGTCTGGGGTTACCGTTGACTCCTCTCCAGATTTTATTCCTTAATGTAGTGACGGATGTTTTCCCGGCATTGGCATTAGGAATAGGAAAAGGTGATTCTTCTGTTATGCGTCATCCCCCAAGAGATCCCAAGTCTCCCATCTTGTCTAAGCCACACTGGATGGCTGTAATTATTTATGCCTTGCTGATGACAGGGTCAGTTATGTTTGCTGCTTTTTATAGCGCAGAAGTGCTAGGTATCAATGCGGCTGATGATAACAACATTGTGTTTTACAGTTTGTCACTTGCACAGTTATTCCACGTATTTAACCTGGCTTCAGGTAATTCAGGTTTATTCCGGAATGAGATTACAAAGAATAGATATGTTTGGCTAGCTATTATTGTTTGTATGGGTATTCTGGCACTTACCTATTATGTGCCTGTTTTGCGGGATGCTCTGACTATTCAGAATCTTCACCCCATAGAGTGGATAGTAGTACTGGCGGCCAGCCTGACCCCTTTAGTACTGATACAAGTTTTGAAGCGTCTACGTGTGGTATGGTAGTTCTTGTAGCCTATGTTACCTTCCAGAAGGTAGTATAGGCTACTTTGGCTTATAAAGTTACCTTAGGCTTCTCACAATTCTGCTGGTATTTGCATAACTGCGTTTTCTCTTTTTCAGGTATTCCACTATTAAATTTCTGAGCTCTGGTTCTAGGTGTGTGTAATCCAATAAACAGCATAGATCCACAAAGACATGTGCAAGCGGTAAAAGATTTAATAAAATTCCGTTTGTTCATAGTATGTAGTAAAAATCTTATTACATATAGTGCTTGGTATGAGTATTTTAGGCGCAAAAATAATACCATATTTGCTTTAACGGAATCATCTTTTGGGTTTTATACGCTGAAGTAAGAAATTCTGTAAAAAACCTCCCGTTAAATACTTTTTGAAATTACTATTAATCCTGTACCTTCACGATAGGTAACAAACAAATAAAAAATAGGATGAAATATAGCTGTACTAAACTATTATTGATACTGGCAATACTCTTTTGCCCTATATATATGAACGCACAGTCAACCTATACACCTGCTCCCGAGAATCTGGAAGCCCGCAAGTGGTTTCAGGATGCAAAATTTGGTATGTTCATTCATTGGGGATTGTATAGTTTGTTAAGTGACGGAGAATGGGTTATGAATAACCGGAAGATTCCAGTAAAGGATTATGAAAGACTCACAACCTTCTTTAATCCTGTTGATTTTAATCCTGCTGAATGGGTGGCATTGGCAAAAGCAGCGGGTATGAAATACATTACTATTACAAGCAAGCACCATGATGGATTTGCATTGTATGATAGTAAAGTTTCCGATTATGACATAGTAGATCGTACACATTACAAAAAAGATATCTTAAAAATGCTGGCAGAAGAATGCCAGAAACAGGGAATTAAGTTGTTCTTCTATCATTCGCATCTGGATTGGCATCATCCGGATTACTTCCCGACAGGAATGACCGGAGCCGGACTGGGACGTCCGGAAAGTGGGGACTTCAATAAATATCTGGATTACATGGATGCTCAGCTAACAGAGCTTCTTACCAATTATGGTCCAATTGGAGGTATCTGGTTTGATGGCTGGTGGGATCAGAAGACTAAAGGCCGCGAAACCAAAATCGACTGGCGATTGGGTAAAACGTACTCTCTTATTCACAAGCTGCAGCCTGCGGCATTGATTGGTAATAATCACCATGTATTGCCTTTTGCGGGAGAAGATTTTCAGATGTTTGAAAAAGATCTGCCTGGACAGAATACTTCCGGATTTAGCGAAGATCAACAGGTTGGGCAATTACCTCTGGAGATGTGTGAAACTATGAATGGTGCCTGGGGATTTAATATCAATGACAGACATTACAAATCAACCCGTCAACTGGTTCAATTACTGGTAAACAATGCAGGACACAATGCCAATCTGTTACTTAATATTGGCCCTATGCCCAGCGGTAAAATTCAGCCTGAGTTTATGAAAACATTACAGGAGATGGGGGAGTGGACCAAAGCCAACGGAGAAACGATTTATGGCACAAGAGGCGGACCCATACCTCCTCGTGATTGGGGTGTAACTACTCAGAAAGGAAACAAAATATATGTGCATATTCTGAACTGGAAAGATAAAACTCTGGCATTACCATCTGTAGATAAGAAGATTAAGTCTGCAATGCTGTTTTCGGATAAGTCGAAGGTTGTTTTCTCTCAAAAAGCAGATGCGTTGATCCTTACCTTGCCTAAGATAGATGAAAATGCACATGATACAATTGTTGAGCTGGAATGGTAAGAACTAGGCTAAGGAGGGTAAATAAATTACAAAATAAAAACCGCAGACAGTATCTTACTGTCTGCGGTTTTTATTTTGTGACAATGCTGTTTTATATTCTTGAATTTGTGCATTTTTAATCGTTCCAGCTATATCGGTACTTCAACTTTTAATCTCTCTAACCATACACCTTACACGTTATGAAGAAACACATACTCCTGTTTTTCTTTTGCTCGATCACTGCATTTGCTCAAAAGCCTGCCTTTACCCTGGAACAGATTATGGGCACACCTTTTCCAACCGAACTTACTGCTTCTCCAACAGACAAAAAAATAGCCTGGGTACAGAATGCCAGAGGTGTGCGTAACATCTGGATGGCTCAGGCACCGGATTTTCAGGGAAAACAACTCACCTCATTTACCAAAGATGATGGCAAGGACATTTCACAATTACGCTGGAGTCCGGATGCTCGTACATTGTTATTTGTACATGGAGGAGGTACTCGTGGTAGCGAACCGCCCAATCCCAGTAGTGATCCGGCAGGATCTGAACTGGCTATTTACAAAATCAGTACAGAGGGAGGGCAACCTGTAAAGATTACAGATGGTACATATCCAACCTTGTCCCCTAAAGGAGATAGCCTGGTATTTTTACGTAAAGGGCAAATTTATATCACTACCCTGGATGGAGGAAAGGACTCTCGGCAACTGTTGAAAGTGCGAGGTAGCTCTTCCCAGTTACGTTGGTCTCCCAATGGTAACCAGCTAGCCTTTGTAAGTAATCGGGGGGATCATAGCTTCATTGGGGTGTTTGATTTGACTTCCCGGAACCTTCGTTTTTTGTCTCCAAGTGTAGATACAGACAACAATCCGGTGTGGTCTCCGGATGGAAATCAGATTGCCTTTATCCGTATTCCAGCTGGAGACGATGTAATCTTTGGACCTACCCGTGAAGCCGAACCTTGGTCTATTCTGGTAGCAGATGTAGCTACAGGGAAAGGAAAAACTCTCTGGAAAGCAGATGCAGGCGTTGGAAGTGCCTATCGGGAGATTGTGTCAGACAACCAAATTTTTTGGACTGCTAACAATTACATTGTTTTTCCCTGGGAAAAGGATGGCTGGACACATTTGTATAGTGTATCGGCAAAGGGAGGGAATGCTACGTTATTGACCCCAGGCAATTTTGAAGTAGAATATATCTCTCTGACTACAGATAAAAATGAGATTTTGTTTAACTCCAATCAGGACGATATTGATCGTCGTCATATATGGAGAGTGGCTCCTGCCAGTAGCAAACCTGTGGCTGTTACACAAGGAAAAGGTATTGAATGGTTGCCTGTGATGCTTTCAGATGGAAAGACTATAGGTGTATTGGGATCTGATGCGTTGCGTCCGGCACGGGCACTGATGGTAACCAATACAACCAGTTTTAAACCTCTGGTGTCCAACAGTCTGTCTGTTGACTTTCCGGAAAAGTTATTAGTAGAACCGCAAGCAGTAACGGTTTCAGCAGTAGATGGGATGCCAATTCCTGCCCAGCTATTTTTACCTGCCAATATCAAAAAAGGTGAGAAACGTCCTGCTTTGATATTCTTTCATGGTGGTTCCCGCAGACAGATGTTGTTAGGCTGGAATTATGGCTCCTATTATCATAATGCCTATGCCTTGAATCAGTATTTTGTTTCCCAAGGATATATTGTGTTATCGGTGAACTATAGAAGTGGAATTGGGTATGGAATGCATTTTAGAGAAGCCATCAATTATGGTGAGGCAGGAGGAACAGAGTTTAATGATGTAATGGGTGCAGGATTGTATTTACGTAGCCGACCAGATGTAGATGGAAGTAAAATCGGATTGTGGGGAGGAAGCTATGGTGGCTATCTGACAGCAATGGGATTGTCCCGTGCATCAGATTTGTTTGCAGCAGGTGTGGATATTCATGGCGTACATGACTGGAATGTAGGAATCAAAACTTTCGTACCTGATTATAATAAGCTGGAGTTTCCCGAAAAAGCACGCAAAGCTTTTGATGCATCTCCTCTGGCAACGGTGGATACATGGAAATCACCAGTGTTGGTGATTCATGGAGACGATGACCGTAACGTTGATTTTGCCGAAACTGTTGAGTTGGTTAAGGCGTTACGAAAACGTAATGTTGAGATCGAACAACTGATCTTTCCGGATGAGGTTCACAGCTTTTTACGGTATGCAAACTGGCTGGAATGTTTCAAGGCTACATCTGATTTCTTCGATAGAAAGCTGAGAAACAAGAACAATCCCTAATCTTAGATTTTACCAGACTGCTTTACTCAGGTGTATAGTTTATCTCACTAAAGTGGTCTGATCGGAATTCACCGCAAGAGTAATTGCTGCGGTGAATTCCGATCAAAAAAATAGTTTGCAGTGAGTTATGCGCAAAAGAAAAAATGATTGGAACTCTACTCAAAATAAAAAGTGATCAGAGTTGTGTTCAAATGTAAAACTGCAGTGAACAAAAGGCAATTTCTTCATTGATTGATGAGTCTACTTGGTCTTTCAGAAAAAAGCTTTTGCTGTGAACTATGCACAGATAAGAAATTTTCTCCAATGGTGCTACAAATCTTTTCCTGAGTTTTGAATGAATTATGTACTGAAGATTTCTTTGGTTGAAAGATAGAAAATAAAGTTTTTGATATATAGGTAGTTAAGAGGTCACTATATTCGTTATAAACGCATATATGGATGAATATCAAAAGAGTTTAAAGACTTGTATAGTGTTATATAATACCTTGGCAAGGTATTTGATTTAAGTAGGATACATGATTGTTAACAACAGTCAGTCACGTTAGACGAATCGACTATGAAAACTTTGAAACAATTTCGGGTTTGGGTTATACTGGCAACTTGGGTTGCTATCTTTTCAGGTACTGAAAAAGCATCTGCGCAAGTAAATGTGAGTGTTTCATTTCAGACCTTCTATGATCAGTTGTCGCCTTATGGCTACTGGATGAACACTCCTAACTATGGGTATGTTTGGCAACCTAATGTAGCAACCGATTTTCAGCCCTATGGAACCAATGGCTACTGGATAGTGACTGAATATGGAAATACCTGGGTATCTGATTACGATTGGGGATGGGCTCCTTTCCACTATGGTCGCTGGTATTTTGATAACTATTATGGATGGCTCTGGATGCCTGATACCGAATGGGGACCTGCCTGGGTGTCGTGGCGTTCCGGTGATGGATATTATGGTTGGGCTCCTATGGGACCTGGTGTAAATGTTTCTGTGTCAATACCTGTTTCCGCCTGGATATTTGTGCCTAACGTGTATATTACTAATCGCAGATTCTATGATTATTGTATCCCAAGAACCCGTGTTGTTCATGTATATAACCATACAACAGTAATTAATAACTATTATGTATATAATAATCGCCGCTATGCTTCCGGTCCGTCTGTAAGAGATATCGAACGTCATTCACGTAGTCGTGTAGAAGTGTATCGTGTCCAACATGAAGACAGACCAGGGCGGTCAATGGTTTCCAATGGATCTGTGCGCGTGTATCGTCCGAGTGTATCTGAACGAAGAGATAATGTGCGTGGACCAGTAAATACCGGGCCAGGCCGTCGGGTAGATGCAACGCCTGATGTACGTAACCATAGAGAGGATTGGGGAAGTTCTGGCAGACAGGATCAGAATCGGGTGACTACTCAACCTCAGAATCGTTCGTCTGAGCGAATGGGATATCCTAATGATAAGCGTAGTAATGATGGATTCAGACAGCCTACGGAACCGCAATATTCACCACGTTCCAGAGAACCGCGTTCCTCAATGGAATCAGGCAGAAGTAATGATAATCGTCAGCCTGCCTTTGACAATAGCCGTCAACCCTCATTTGATAACAATCGTCAGTCAGACTGGGGTGACCGCAACTCTGGAAGTGAAGGCAGAACTACCCAACCGCAACGGGAACAGCCTCAGCAAAGAGAGACATCACAACCATGGGGACAACCACAAGAGAGGGTACAACCTCGTCAACGCGAACAACCTCAGTTTAACCAACCATCAGGAGCGGCTGGGGAACGGCGTCAGTCTGAACCGCAGCGTACACAATGGGAGCAGCCTCAACGGGTAGAAAGGTCGCAACCTTCACAGGCACAGCGGCAGGAACGGGTAGAAAGTCATCCTCGGGAATCACAAAGATCATTCGAGCAAAGTTCTCAGCCGTCACAACGATCTTCGGGACAGGGCTCTGCTCAACCCTCACAAGGAGGACGTCCATCGCGGCAGCCTCGTTAATTAAGATATATTTCATGAAAATCCCTGTGTTTTGCAACACAGGGATTTTTTATTTGTAACCCTGCATGTAGAGGATGGTTTGCTTTTGGTTATTTAATAGCTATACTGCTAAATCATTCTTAGATTCATTTTTCTCTTAAAAATTTACTATTTTGAGTGATCTGTTTTTGAAAGAACATTTTTATACTACTACAGTCAAGATGAAATATATTTTTAGTCTTCTGATTATTTGTCTCTTATCACATAACTACCTACTTGCACAGAGTAAAACACATTCTGCTGTAAAGATTGACATTGATTTGTCAAAAGAGATTGCACCTATGAAACCTATATGGGCTTGGTTTGGCTATGATGAACCCAATTATACCTATATGAAGGATGGTAAAAAGCTACTTACCGAAATCGCAGAATTTAGCAAGCCTGTGCCAGTCTTTGTGCGAGCACATAATCTGTTGACGACAGGAGATGGGACTGCTGCTTTAAAGTGGGGTTCCACCAATGCCTATACAGAAGATGCCAGCGGTAATCCTGTATATAACTGGACTGTAGTAGATAGCATTTTTGATGTATATATCAAAAGAGGTATGAAACCTCTGGCACAGATCGGCTTTATGCCAGAAGCATTATCTGTTAAACCACAGCCTTACAGACACACCTGGCAGCCAGGACAACCTTACTCAGGTATTTTTACGGGGTGGGCATATCCTCCCAAAGACTATAAAAAATGGGGTGAGTTAGTCTATCAATGGGTAACACACTGTGTGAAACGATATGGTAAAGAAGAAGTGGAAAGCTGGTATTGGGAAGTCTGGAATGAACCAGATATTTCGTACTGGAAAGGGACACAACAAGAGTTCTTTAAATTATATGATTTTGCTGCAGATGGTGTAAAACGTGCTTTGCCTACCGCCAGAGTAGGAGGATGTGATGCTACAGGTGGGGCTATGAAGTTTCTGGATGCTTTTCTTCGCCACTGTCTGAAAGATACCAACTATGCTACAGGAAAAATAGGTGCTCCACTGGACATTATCCTGTTTCATGCCAAAGGTGCTCCTCGTGTGATTGATGGAAAGGTGGTAATGAAGATAGGAAGCCAGCTAAAAAATATAAACGATCATTTTAACGTAATACGCGCTTATCCTGAACTAAAAAATATACCTGTAGTAATAGGCGAATCCGATCCGGAGGGTTGTGCTGCCTGTGGTATGTCTACTAACCCGGAAAATGCCTACCGGAATGGGACAATGTACTCTAGTTATACAGCAGCTTCATTTGCCCGAAAATATGCTTTGATGGATTCGCTGAATGTAAATCTGATAGGAGCCGTATCCTGGTCTTTCGAGTTTGAAAACCAACCCTGGTTTGCCGGATTCCGTGATCTGGCTACCAATGGGGTTGATAAGCCCGTCCTGAATGTGTTTCGTATGTTTGCTATGATGAAAGGCCGTCGCGTAGAGGTGAAGAGCAACCGGATGTATGGGTTACGTACTATAGTGGATTCCAGTATCCGAAACCAGACAGATATCGGAGCTATTGCTGCCAGGGATAGCCGTTCTGCTTCGGTTATGGTCTGGAACTACCATGATCGGGATGAACAAAGTGTAGCAGAAGAAATAAACATACAGGTGAAAGGACTTCCTTCCAGTACAGTTACGTTAAAGCACTACAGGATAGATAATGAGCATAGCAATTCCTATGAAGTATGGAAAAAAATGGGATCTCCTCAAAGTCCCAATGCCACTCAGATTGCAACATTAGAGAAAGCTGGACAATTGCAGTTAGTAAAAGATCCTGAAACAAAAAAGATTCACAATGGCAATCTTTCTGTACCCATAACATTACCCAGACAAGGAGTATCATTTCTTTATCTTTCCTGGTAGACTTTATACTTTCTAATGACACAGATATTACTATTTAAACCCTCATCACGTAAAGGGATCGCTAACAAAAACACCAGTCCGGTATTTCCGGATGGAGATCTGGGATTTCTGCAAGCAATTTCTCCCATTGAAGCTAATTTTAATCCTACCGAGTTTCTTCAACCCTCAGGGGTAGAAGAATATTTCAAGCGAAACTAAACACCCTATTCTGTACTCTGTGGTTTTATTTTCTATAACCTACTAACAATGAGAAAGAGATTTGTAAAAAAATAAATAAATGTAGCCAGGAATCTAAATATTTTTTTAATTGGCACTGTTAATGCGGGTATATGAATAGTTGGTATACCCATTGTGTGGATACAATCTCATCTCTCATCTATTTCAGATTTATTGATTCATGAACAGAAGGAATTTTGCTAAGCAGGCAGTAATGGCCTCCGGTGGATTTTTACTTGCAAATAAGTTTACCTATGCTGCAGGAGCGGCTTTTCCGGAAGTACGTGTTCCGGAAGCCCAGCGGAAATTTCGTAGTACAGCTGTAGAAGCTGCAATTAAAAAAGTACAGAGCACCATTGGCAATAAAGAACTGGCGTGGTTGTTTGGAAATAGTTTCCCAAATACCCTTGATACCACCGTTGAATTTGAGCTAAAAGATGGAAAGCCTGATACATATGTTATTACAGGTGATATTGATGCTATGTGGTTGCGTGATTCTACTGCACAGGTATGGCCTTATCTTCCATTAATGAAAGAAGATAAAAAGCTGCAGCAACTGATTCAGGGTGTAATTAGCCGGCAGGCAACCTGTATTCTGAAAGATCCGTATGCCAATGCATTTTATAAGAATGAAAGTCAGATCAGTGAGTGGAAAGACGATGTTACAGATATGAAGCCTGGTATTCATGAACGTAAATGGGAAATTGACAGCTTGTGTTATCCTGTACGGTTAGGATATCATTACTGGAAACAAACAGGAGATACTTCCGTTTTTACCAGTCAGTGGAAAGAAGCCACATTATTGATCCTGAAGACCTTCCGCGAGCAACAACGCAAAGATGGCCATAGCCCTTATAAGTTTGAAAGAAAAACGGCCTGGGCTACCGATAGTGTACCATTGGGAGGATATGGTTACCCTGCAAAACCTGTTGGATTGATTTGCTCCATGTTCCGACCAAGTGATGATGCTACTATTTTCCCATATCTGATTCCGTCCAATTTCTTTGCGGTTGTGTCATTACAGCAGTTGGCAGAAATATTTAAAACTGTTTTAAAAGATACAGCCAATGCCGCTGAGTTTACAAAGCTAGCTGATGAAGTTCAGAAAGCACTGAACGAATACGCAGTGGTAACGCATCCGAAGTTCGGAAAGGTATATGCCTATGAAGTAAATGGATACGGAAGCTTTAACCTGATGGATGATGCCAACGTACCTAGTCTTCTTTCATTACCTTATCTGGGTGCTATCAAAAACACAGATCCTATCTATATCAATACACGTAAGCTACTCTTCTCAGAAGAAAATCCGTTTTTCTTTAAAGGAAAAGCAGGAGAAGGTATTGGTGGACCACACGTAGGAGTGAATATGATCTGGCCATTGAGTATCATCATGCGTGGATTGACTTCTGATAATGACGCAGAAATAAAAATGTGTCTGGAAACATTACAGAAAACACATGGAGGTACTGGATTTATTCATGAATCTTTCCATAAGGATGATCCTGCCAAATTTACCCGTAAATGGTTTGCATGGGCTAATACCATTTTTGGAGAGTTTGTCTGGAAAGTTTTCCGCGAGAAACCACAATTGTTAAGCTAAAAAAAACGCCTTCCGGATTTATCCGGAAGGCGTTTTTTATCAGAGCTATATTCTTTATAACTGTTGTTTTTCAATCAAATAAACAGTAAGACTTCTGGGACCATGTGCCCCAATCACCAGAGATTGTTCAATATCTGCTGTTTTGGATGGTCCGGCAATAAACACACCATATCCACCAAAATCCTGAGTGCCTATTTTCTGATAAGCTTCATACATAGTAGGCAACAGCGCATCTGCTGGTAGGTAGATAACCAGATGTTGGCAGATAAAAGGTAACACTCTCTGTTTTCCTGGTAGATACTCTTCCGGTATCCAGATAGCTGCATTTTCAGCTACACCCCATTGACCACGCATAATTGTAACAAAGACATCCTCAAACGAATGTGGATCTTGCTGGAACAGGTTGGTATCCGTATAATCTGCTACTTTGATAGATTCAGATAGCTGAAATTTCTGTGTAAGATGAGCCCTGGCCTCCTGTACATCCTTTGCTAAATAGATATCTCCTCCGACATTCTTCAGAAAATTTCCAAATTTATCTGTCAGATCTATGTCTCCCTGAGGATAGGCTTCCAGTATGGGTAAAGGCAACAGATCTGGTTTATTCTGTCTGACTTTGTTTAAGATAAGGTCTCTGCTATTCATACTTTATCAAAAATATCTTGTGTATAAGCTCATTCTCCTTTTGGTTTCTTTCTGTTTTTCAGATACCAGTCCCGAAAACTTTCTTTGGGTGGCTCTGGCATTTCGCGTTGTTTGAACCAGGGATTCAAAGAATTAGATGCCAGAGATGGTACATGTCGCAGAAACCAGCGTCCGGTGCTTCCCGCAAATCTATAAATATCCGGATTGGAAAGTACTGCTGACATCAGTTTCATCCCTGTTGCCTTTGCAGTACCTGTATGTCCTTCCTGCGACAGAATCTGACGCCATTTCCAAAGTTGATCGTGTATATCTATTTTCACTGGACAAACATTAGAACAAGAGCCACAAAGGGTACTGGCAAAAGGTAGATCGGCGTATTTACGCATATCAATATTGGGTGCTAAAATAGAGCCTATCGGGCCAGCTACAGCTGTATGATAACTATGGCCTCCACTACGCCGATATACAGGACATGTATTGAAACAGGCTGCACAGCGAATACATTTCAGCGAATTACGGAAATCCGTACGTGCGAGTTGTTCTGTACGACCATTATCGACAAGTACAATATGCATCTCCTTACCAGATGCCGGACGCAGAAAATGACTGGAATAAGTAGTAATAGGTTGGCCGGTAGCACTTCGGGCAAGCAGTCGCAGGAAAACGGATAAGTCTGCTTGTCGCGGAATAATCTTTTCTATCCCCATACAGGCAATATGTACATTGGCCAGGTGTGCACCCATGTCAGCGTTTCCTTCATTGGTACATACGACAATACCACCTGTTTCTGCCACGGCGAAGTTGACCCCTGTCAGCGCCAGGTCTGCTGCAATAAATTTCTCACGCAGATGCTGCCGGGCTGCTTCTGTCAGATATTGAGGATCTTTGGCTCCTTTTTCTGTACCCAGATGTTGGTGAAAAGTTTCTCCTACATCTTCTTTCTTCAAGTGAATAGCTGGCAGAACAATATGACTGGGAGGTTCATGTCTAAGCTGTACAATGCGCTCTCCCAAATCTGTATCTATTACCTCAATGCCCTGACCAATCAGAAATTCATTCAGATGACATTCTTCGGTAAGCATGGACTTGCTTTTGACAATTTTCCGAAATCCATGTTTTTGAATAATCTGAAATACAATCTGATTGTGTTCTGCTGCATTGGCTGCCCAATGAACATGCACTCCATTGGCAAGAGCTTGTTTTTCAAATTGGACGAGGTATTGATCCAGATTGGATAAAGTGTGATTTTTAATTTGGGAAGCCTTTTCCCGGAGTTGTTCCCATTCCGGAATGTTATGAGCCATCCGATCCCGTTTCTGGCGAACAAACCAAAGCGTATCATCATGCCAGTCTACCCGGGCTTCGTCTTTGTTGAACTTTTCAGCTTCTTTGGCGTGTGTAATCATATCTAGTGATTAATCTGTAATTTTATAGGAATTTGTGTCCGGAGTCCTTTTACTGGAAAAGTCAGTTGGAGATACTGCTGTTCAGTATTTCTGCAATATGAATAATCCGGATAGGGGATTGTTGTCGTTTGAGTATACCTTCCAGATGCATCAGACAGGAAGTGTCACCACCTGTAATGTATTCCACCTGGTTCTGTGCATGTTCTTCTATACGATCTTTTCCCATTTTTACAGAAACAGCCTCTTCAAATACACAGAAGGTGCCTCCAAAGCCACAACATTCATCCGGACGTTCTGCCTGTACCAATTCCAAGCCTTTTACCATAGATAACAGATGACCTGGTTTAGAGAAGGAAGGTTCATTTCTTTCGGACATAGACGACAAGTGAAGCCCGCGTTGTCCGTGACAGCTGGCATGCAATCCAACCCGATGTGGAAAAGATGCTGGCAAACTGTTTATTTTTAGAATATCTGTTAGAAATTCACATAGTTCAAATATCTGCTTTCGTATCTGAGCAGCCTTCTCTGGATGATCGGTATCTTTGAGATGTTCTTTAATATGAAGGACACAACTTCCTGAAGGAGCCACAATGTAGTCAAACTCAGAAAAGTTTGAGACAAAATTTGCATCACATCCTTTGGTGAGATTCGAATAACCCGAATTCGCCATAGGCTGACCGCAACACGTTTGATTAAGGGGAAATGTGACATTACAACCCAGTTTTTCCAGTAGTTCCAGTGTCGCAATACCAACGTTGGGATAGAACTGGTCAATATAACAAGGTACAAACAAGCCTACTTTCATAAAAAGACAGGTATAGTTTCAAAATATAGCAGAAAACAATACTGTAAAGTAGCATCTTTTTCTACAAGGAAAGTTCGTTTGGATTGGCTATCTTTACAACTATTTTAACATAATTTAATCTGTTTTGAGATGGAATTAGGTTAATTTATATTGTGTATGAAACCGTTATTACTAAAACTTCAGTTATCGCCTGATCATTCCTTCAGTGTTCGAACCAGTGTAGTGTTACAAACCTATAACCGATGGCATTTTCATCCAGAAGTTGAACTCGTATATATTGAGCAGGGTAGAGGAATGATTTTTCTGGGAGATAAGATTCAGTCATTTCAGGCAGGTGATAGTATACTAATAGGAAAAAATGTACCTCATTATTGGCTATGTGACAAATCAGATGAGAATGAGCAAGCCAAAGCGCTGGTTGTCCATTTTCTGGAAGATTTCTGGGGGACTTCTTTTTTGGAACTACCCGAAAATCGATTGCTGAAAGAGTTGTTTGCAAAGGCTGGAAGAGGAATACAATTAACTGCAAAAGAGTCTGATACCTTTGTTTCTTATTTGTTGCAGTTGGCAGATGCCAAAGAGGGTGAACGATTGCTATTTCTTTTGCATGTATTATATAAGATAGCTGTTTCTAAAAACTTTCAACTGATCTCTTCTACAGGCTATACACTGGTATTAAGTGAAGATGAGACAGACCGTCTGAATCGGGTGCTGGTGTATTCCACTACCTATTTTAAACAAAAAATTTCTTTGGAGGAAGTAGCGGCTTTGGCACATATTAGTCCCCATGCATTCTGCAGATATTTTAAAGCCAGAACCCGTAAAACATATTCTCAGTTTTTACTGGAACTTAGGGTAGGACATGCCTGTAAACTATTGGCAGAAGCAAAATTGAGTGTGGCGCAAGTGTGTTTTGAAAGTGGTTTTAATACATTTGCCAATTTTAATAAATACTTCAAACGCATTACCGGAGTAAGCCCGCTCCATTATCAGAAGGCACATACTCAACTACAGTATTTGTCTAAATAACTAGTAAGGTTGCAAGCAGAAACAATAATTCTGAGAGTCGTAACCGAAGATGTTTTAGTGCTTTGGTAAGATGGTATTCAACTGTTTTTACAGAAACCTGCATTTCATCTGCTATTTCAGGAATGGTAAATCCATTAAATCGGCTTAGCTGAAATACCTGGCGGGTTGTTTCCGGAAGCACATTGATTTCTGTATGTACTAATTCATCCAGTTCAGTGTAGATTACTTCCTGTTCTGTAAAGTTGATAGCATTAGGTTGTTGCACAGATACAAATAACTCATATTTGGATCGTACATTTTGCTTATCAAAGTGATCATATATCTTGTTACGGACAGCCCGTAACAGATAACCCTGAAGATTTGTATGAATAGTTACTGTTGACCTGTTAACCCAAAGGCTAACAAATACCTCCTGCACAATTTCCTGTGCTGTTTCGCGAATACGGGTATGATTGTAGGCAGCGGAGAAAAGCTTAGGCCAATACTTTTGATATATCTGCTCAAATCCTTTTTCGTCGCCATTCTGTAAGGCTATAATCCAGTCTTCCTCTTCTCTATAGGATTGATTCATAGACAAAATAAACGTGAACCTTTTATGAAGCTAGGCTCAAATATATAAAAAAAAAACTGTTTTCTGTTTTTTGAAAAAAAAGATAGAAAATTATGCTTTGGGCTTTAGGGTAAATTTAAAGTTGTCCTACTTACATACATAACCTAATATTCGATGGAACCATTACAATTAACAGAACTCATAAGAAAGGTAAGAGCCGGGACCGCAACTGTTGCAGAAAAAGACTTACTGGAAGCACATTGGAATCAGTCAGTAGAGGATCAGGAGTTTTTAACAGGTCTTTCAGAAACAGAATATTCAGGTTTAGGTAATACCATGTATCAGAATATTCTACAGACCATAAAAACAAAGGAAGATATAGCTGCTGGAGAAGAGGCGAAAGTGATCCCATTATCTTCTAATCGCTGGATCTGGGCAGCAGCAGCAATTGTTATATTACTTGTTTCTGTGATGAGTATATGGATGTATACTAAGAATTCTCTTCAGATTGAAGAAACTGCTTTTGGAAATCGTAGAGAAATAGTGTTACCAGATCAGTCTGTAGTTGTATTAAATGGAAACTCTTCAATCCGCTATGCAACTGATTGGAATCCTGAGCAGAACCGGGAAGTATGGATTGAAGGAGAGGCCTATTTTTCAGTAAAGCATACAAAGAATCATCAAAAGTTTATAGTTCATACACCTGATAAGCTTCAGATAGAGGTTTTAGGAACAAAGTTTAATGTGAGTAATCGCAGGGGGATCACAAATGTGGTATTACAAGAAGGTAAAGTAAAAGTGTCTGATACGGAGTCGGCATATGTAATGAAGCCAGGCGAAATGGTTAGTTATTCTGCCACTCGTCCTTTATTGACACCTCAAAATACCAATCCTAGAGCAGCTACTTCCTGGAAAGATAATCTTTTACTTTATCAGGATGAGTCATTGGATTCTATTGCAAACCAGCTTCATGATAGTTATGGTATTGAAGTTGAGTTTCGTGATACTTCTTTAAAGAAAGAGTTGTTTACAGGGTCGGTTCCGGCAGATTCAGTAGATCAATTGTTTGAAAAATTTGAAAAATTATATCAAACGAAAATAACCAAACAAGATAACCACTATATAATCTATTAAAGAAAAAGCTGTCTTGCATTTGCAGTTAGTACCAGTAACTACAGAGCATAGACAGCTGAAATTAGTTTATTTTAATTCACCCCCAAATTGCAATTTTCATGAGGAAAAACCTACTCCGGCTCCGAACATTTGTTTATGGGTCGTTCTTTGTCGGGTCTGCACTGCCTATGTTTGGGCAAGTTCAGCCTATTGCATTAGCCTCCGTACAAAGTGCACACCGATTCTCACAGCAAAATCAGTCCCAGGATCTTGTAGATGTATTAAAAGAACTATCTAAGGATTATGGTGTTATTTTTGATTACAATCCTAAAGTACTAAAAGGAAAGTCAGTATCTCTTGATAAAAAGGAGATTCAGTCCAGAGACTTGGACCAGATACTGAATGGCCTGTTAACTCCGCATAAACTTACATTCGAAAAGAATAACAACCATTCTTATATAATTTATCTTAAGAAAGAAAAAACACAAACTGACGCTTCCGGAAAAGGAAATGATAATTTGCCATATAATAGTATGGCGAACATGGGATTTGTAAATAGCTCTGCCCTTGCAGGCCCTGTTAACTCTATTAGCTCTGTTGTCGCTTTTGAAATAAAAGGTCAGATAAAAGATGATAAGGGTGAGGGATTGCCAGGTGTTAGTGTTTCATTAAAAGGAACTACCAATGGAACTATAACAGATTCGGAAGGAAAGTATGCTATCGTTATACCTGAAGGCACAGGCACACTTGTATTTTCATTCGTAGGATATATAACAGAAGAAGTACCCGTTAATAATCAAAATACTATCAATGTTACTCTACTTCCAGACATTATGTCTTTGAATGAAGTTGTTGTAACTGCGATGGGTATTAAAAAAGAAGAAAAAGCGGTAGGGTATTCTGTAAGCACGATCAATGCTGAACAAATTACCAAAAGTGGTAATACTAATTTTGCTTCTGCTTTGTATGGAAAAGCTGCTGGTGTTAAGATTACTACAGCACCTGGTGGTTCTGGGAGTGCTGTCAATGTTCAGATTCGTGGTATTAACTCCTTGAATTATAACCAACAACCATTATATGTTGTAGATGGTGTTGTGATTCGGAATGACGGACAGAATGGTAGTGCTGGTGCCAATAATAATAACTATTGGGATGATCAACGTATTAGAGGGAACGGTATTTTGGATATCAATCCCGCTGATATTGAAAGCATGTCTATATTAAAGGGAGCTAGTGCAACTGCATTATATGGATCAGATGCAGCTAGTGGTGTAATTGTTATTACTACCAAAAAAGGCTCAAAGGCAAAAGGACTGGGTGTAGACTTAAACTACAATATTACTTCTGAACGTGTAGCTTTCCTGCCTAAGTTTCAAAATACATACGGACCTGGATATGAAAGAGCTATAAATATTTCCAATGGTGCTACTGCTGAAGGTTGGATTGTCGATGCAAACTCTCCTGGTGGCTTCAGACCCTACTTTAGAGCATATGGACAGTTTGGTCCTAAAATGGATGGAAGAGATGTTCTTTGGTGGGATGGTTCTATTCGTAAATTCTCAGCTCGTCCTAATAACTACAGAGATGTTTATGATAATGGATTCAGCTCAAATTTAAATATGAGTGTTTCCAATCAGACTGAAAAATTAAATTATCGTTTGTCCGCTACGCGATTAGATTATAAAGGAACTAATCCTGGTAATAAACAACAGCGGAATACCTTTAACTTAAACAGTACTCTTAAGCTTTCCAATAAACTAAGTGCAGATGTGGTTGTAAACTATATGAATACTCTAACCCATAATCGTGCTTATTTGTTAGGTCAGGTTTTAGGTGCCTATAATGGATATTTTAGTCGCACAGAAGATATGAGTCTGGTGAGAGAAAAATACCAAACAAGTGATGGTTATAAATATTCAACTATTAACAGTGGCTATCCTGGTGCATTCCCTTATGCAATCAGAGCTACTGAGTTAATGGAGTTTTATTGGAATCAGTTACGGAATAGCTATGATGAAACAGAGAACAGATTGCTTTCCAGTGCTACTTTAAATTGGGATATTGTTGATCACTTAAAAGTAAGAGGACGTATTGGAAATGATAATACTAGTTTAAATATTGATGACAAGAGACACAACACAATTCCAACACTTTATAATAGCCCTACTCAAAGTACTGGTAGTTTCTCAACATCAAAAGGATTGTACTCTATCTTATATGGTGATGCATTGGTAACTTATTCTAATAAATTGGGAGAAGATCTGGATTTCTCTATAAGTGGTGGCTTTCAGTCCAGAAGAGAATCTTATAAAGACCAGGTGTCTGAAACCCAGGGAGGTTTAGTTGCTGAAAACTGGTTTAGTATCTCAAACTCCTATGCTTTGGCAAAAACTACTGTAACTCGTAAGGAAATGTTAAAGTATGCATATTTGGGAATATTGAATTTGAGTTATCGTAACTATCTATTCTTAGAAGCTACAGCTAGAAAGGAATATTCTTCAACATTGCCTGTTGCTAATAATACATATTTCTATCCTTCAGTTAATGCAAGCTTTATATTTACAGATGTTGCAAAATTACCAGCAGCTGTAAGTTATGGAAAGTTGAGAGCTTCCTATGGTATTGTTGGTAATGCATCTCCTATGTATGCATCAAACATTTCATATGTACAACAGTCCATTCAGGTTCCAGGAGGATCTGTTCCTATCCTTAATTTATCAGGAGATTATGGGAATGAGTTGTTGAAGCCAGAAAACAAGTATGAAACAGAGATAGGGTTGGAAACGCGCTTCTTCAGAGATTTATTCGGAGTAGATGTTAGTTACTATTCTAATACAATAAAAGATCAGATCTTAAATTTAACTACAGCTCCTTCTGTAGGCGCCCCTGGTCAAATTGTAAACGCGGGTGATGTAGGAAGTAAAGGGATTGAGGTTGCTCTTAGTGCAACACCTGTATCGATAGGAAGCTTCAAATGGAATACACGTTTAAATTATGCTTTCAATAGAACTAAACTCCTTTCTTTAAAAGGAGGAATAACTCAATATATTTCTTATGAGTCTTCTTCTGAAATATTAATAGCGAGCAGACCGGGAGAGCAGTTAGGTAATATCTACGTTTATCCAAGAAAAAGAGATGAGAAGGGAAATTTATTGATAAGTGATAATGGTTATTATATAACAGATAAATCTAGATATGAAAAAGTAGGTAATATCATGCCGAAAGCAATTGGTGGTTTTTCTAACACATTATCATACAAAAATTTTGTACTTGACTTTACAATTGACTATCGTTTTGGTGGACAAATGGTATCTAATCCTCTAAAATATGGCACATCTGCGGGATTGTATGAAACTACACTTCAATATAGAGATGGTGCACATGGGGGGTTAACATTTACAGATCCTGTTGATGGGAAAGTTCATGATGATGGTGTTTTATTAGAAGGTGTCAATGAAAAGACAGGACTTCCTAATGAGAAAGTAATTGGAGCTGCTGCTTATTATCGGATTACTTTTGCAGGTGGTGATAATGCATGGAATGAAAAAGGTGCTGTATATGACAATAGTTATATAAAAATGCGTGAAGCTACATTAAGCTATCGTATTCCATCAAGAGTTTCTGACAAATTGCATTTGAATAATCTGCGAGTGTCTGTAATTGGTCGGAATTTATTCTACATATGGAAAACACTGGAAAATGTAGATCCGGAAGCTCCTGTTGGGAATAAGTGGTGGTCTCAAGGTGTAGATTTAGGATCTTCTGCTCCTACACGAAGCCTAGGATTTTCTATCAATGCCAATTTTTAATATGAAAAACTAATTAGATTCTTATGAAGAAATTTATAGTTATATCAGGTATATTTTGTTCCCTTTTAGCATTCAGCGGATGTGAGAAAGAGCTGGAAGATAAATATTTCAATCCTGATAAGACCGCTAATGTTAGTATTTCTGGTTTTTTCACTTCCATGCTTAATAGCGATCGTATCAGACCTTCGTATTGGAATGTAAGAACCTTTCTGCTGCCGCAAACTGCAGTATATAGCCAGACAAGCTTCTTTTCGAATAGTACTTCGGTTTATCAACCAAGTGATAATTATTTAGGACAGTACTGGAGAGATTTCTATTATCCAAGTGGTACTGGTGCTGGTATGATTGCACTTTATAGATCAATGGAGGCTACATATAATAAACTCAGTGTTGAGGAGAAAGCCAGTCAAGATGTATTTATGAATGCTGCCAAAGTGGTTTTGTATGACCAGGCATCTCAGATGGTGGATTTGTGGGGTGATATTCCCTTTAGCGAAGCTGGTAGCCTTCAGTCAAGTAGTACCATTGTAAATCCGAAATTTGATGATCAGGTAGCTCTTTATAATGAGTTTATATCTGGATTAGAATCTGCAGCAACGTTCTTTAGTACAGCTCAAGTAAATACTAATTTTAATCGTGCTGATATATTACTGAATGGAAATCTGGATAAGTGGGAGCGTTATGCTAACTCTCTGCGTTTACGTTTACTAATGCGGGCATCAAGTTCAACTGAATCTACTCTTAATGAAACTATTGCAAAGGAAAAAATACTCCAGATCCTAAGTGATCCGGCTAAATATCCTTTAATCGATGGAACTGATGGGTATAATCCAGCTAATACTGATGTTTTAATTAGACCTTTGACTAACTATACCAGTAACTTATGGGCTGCATTGACGGAGTTATCTAGCCGAAACGCTCCAGATGCTATGTTGAATGATATCATGTTACCTTCAAATGATCCACGTATTCCAGTAATGTTTGATAAATTTGGAGTTACAGCAAATAACGTATTTACTCCAAATACGGAATATAAAGCTATGCCTGTTGATTTTCCGGAAGAGACGCAAGCAAAAGAATTTTCAAAATATTCAACACTGGATTCTGCTACATTTTTATTAAACACTTCATTACCTGGTATTGTGATGACAGCGCCTGAAGTTAATTTCTTGAAAGCAGAAGCGTATGAGCGTTGGGGTAGTCGTGCTAATGCAAAATCTGCTTATGAAACAGCTGTTAGCCAGTCGGTTGCGTTTTATTACTATTTGAACAATCTGAATACATCAGGCGTGAAAACCGTGGCGAAACCAGATAACGCAACTATAACGGAGTTTGTTACAAATTCATCTATCGCTTATACTAGTGACTTAACTGAGAACCTTTCTTTAATAGCTACTCAGAAATGGCTTCATTTTGGATTTTTACAATCTATACAGGCATGGGCTGAATATCGTAGAACAGGATATCCTGCCTTAAGTTTTCCTAATGAAGGAAAGTTAGCAGGTTATGAGCAGCCTCCTTTGCGTTTGTTATATCCTTCTAATGAAAAGACAAATAACGCAGAGAATTACAAAGCAGTTCAGCCAAAAGATCTTACTACTGTAAAAATCTTTTGGGATAAATAGTAGTCTTCCTATTGCATGAAAATTAATTTTTTATCAGGTATTTGGGTGTTCATAACAAATGCCTAGGGGATTAGATTGAAGACCCCTTACTATTCAGTAAGGGGTCTTTTATTCTCTACCCCATGTAGTTCTCCTTTGAAAGATAGAGTGTCACTTTGTAAATAATCAGAAGAGTAACCCTGATTTATTGCCTGTATTGAAAAGTTCCTTCTTATATTTTACGCAGCAGTATTTATCTGTTTTCAACTGCGCATTGTCTCTTCTTATTTCGATGCAGCCTATTTCCAAAATCATTACCTATATTCTGTTACCTGTTTTCCTTTTGGGGATAAAACCGATTTATGCCCAAAAGCAAACTTTTGAAATTAAAAACGGCCAGTTTCTGGATAAGGGAAAGCCTGTTCAGATTCATTCTGGTGAAATGCATTATGCCCGTATTCCTAAGCCTTACTGGCGCCATCGGCTTCAGATGCTGAAAGCTATGGGATTAAACACAGTAGCAACCTATGTGTTTTGGAACTATCACAATACGGCTCCCGGTGTGTGGGACTTTACTTCAGAAAACCACAACCTGGCAGAATTTATTAAGCTGGCAAAAGAAGAAGGATTGTATGTTATCCTTAGACCAGGACCCTATGCCTGTGCAGAATGGGAGTTTGGAGGCTACCCTTGGTGGTTACAAAAGAACAAGGATCTGGTAATCCGGACTAATAACAAACCTTTCCTAGACTCCTGTAAAGTATATATCAACAAGCTGGCTGAACAGGTGTCATCGCTTCAGATAAGCAAAGGAGGACCTATTGTCATGGTGCAGGTTGAGAACGAGTTTGGTTCGTATGTGTCACAGCGCCAGGATATTCCTATGGAACAACACCGTGCCTATAACCAAGCCATCCAGCAGATGCTTATCAGTGCCGGGTTTACAGGACCATTTTTTACGTCAGACGGAAGCTGGTTGTTTGAGGATGGTGCTATCAGTGGTATATTACCTACTGCCAATGGAGAAGGAAACATAGACAATCTGAAAAAGACTGTAGACAAATACCACGATGGTAAAGGACCTTATATGGTAGCCGAATTTTATCCAGGCTGGCTGGATCACTGGGCTGAACCATTTGTTCGGATTGGGACGGATGAGATAGTCAAACAAACGGAGAAGTACCTGCAGAATGGAGTTCATTTTAACTTCTATATGGCACATGGCGGGACCAACTTTGGATTTACTTCCGGGGCCAACTACAATGAAGAACATGACATTCAGCCTGATATAACTAGTTATGACTATGATGCACCCGTAAGTGAATCAGGATGGGCCACACCAAAGTATATGGCATTGCGGGAGTTGATAAAAAAATACGTAAAGTATCCTGTACCTGCCATTCCAGCACAAATTCCTGTTATCACTATTCCTGATATTCCTCTTTCCCGAACTGTGGATTTGGCTGATCTGAAGAAAGACATAAAGCCCGTATCCAATGATTCTCCACTGACATTTGAGGCTTTAAATCAGGGATATGGGTATGTGTTGTATAGCAAGAGATTTACTCAGCCACTATCCGGGACACTACATTTGAATGGATTGCGAGACTATGCACTTGTATATGTAAACGGTAAGAAAATAGGGGAGTTAAACAGAGTGGATAAAAAATATAATCTGCCTGTTACAATACCGTTTAATGGTATACTGGAAATACTGGTGGAAAATCTGGGACGTATCAACTATGGGGCAGAGATCCCTAATAACACCAAAGGCATTATTTCGCCTGTACTAATCAATGATTTTGAAATTACTGGTAGCTGGCAAATGTATTCCCTGCCACTTACGTCGGTGCCTAATCTGCAAAAATATACATCCAAAAATACAATAGGTAAGCCTACCTTCTATACCGGAACTTTCGAACTGGACAAAATAGGGGATACATTCCTGAATATGAGTAGCTGGGGAAAAGGGATTGTTTTTATAAACGGACATCACCTGGGGCGTTACTGGAATGCCGGCCCTCAGCAAACTTTGTATGTACCAGGCTGCTGGCTTACCAAAGGTAAAAATGAAGTAGTAATCTTTGAACAACAAAACGATGTGGCTCAAACTGTTCTTAAAACGGTTGAAAAGCCTGTGCTTGATAAATAATTAGTGTTAACCCGTTAGATTCTAACCAATCTATCGTTTGCCATATATCCTATGCATAAATTATCTTTCGTATGGAGCTGTATGATTATCGGACTACTGTTGTTTGGTAATCCTGTTTTTGCTCAACAAACTTACACCTTTTCAGAGGGATTGATTGCTGGTCCCTGTCATCATTATGGCCGTGAAGCACTTTACACCGATCAATTAACCTATCTGTTGTTTCGGAATGAACTAAAAACACCTGCTGCCGGACAAACTGTGCTGACAGATAAGGATGGAAAGCCTGTTACCTGGCAAGCTATCAAAACAGACCAGGAGAGTAAGTTCAAAGCAGGACTGGCACAGGATGGATATTTATATCTGACCTATACTGCCAATGAAGCAAAGACAGCGATACTGAATGTAAGCGGACATAGCATGCTGTATTTTAATGGTGCTCCTCATGGAGGTGATGCCTATGCTTCCGGCTGGATGTACATACCTGTCGTGTTGAAAAAAGGTCTGAACGAAATACTGGTTCGGACTGCTTCTTTTTCTCGTTATCAGGGCATAACGGCCAAGTTGACTTTTCCGGATAAGGCCGTTGCATTGAGCACAGAAGATATGACATTGCCTCATATTGTTCATGGCAAGACAAATGATCAGCTATGGGGGGCTATGGTGGTTGTTAATACTACTGCTCAGCCATTAAAAGATCTTCAAATTAAAACTTCTCTACAAGGAAAAGAATATACCTCTACACTACCTGTAGTACCTGCATTAACTACACGAAAGGTGGGTTTCAGAATAAATGCAACTGGCATTCAACAAAAGGGAGAATACCCTGTGAAAGTGAACTTGCAGGTAAAAGGAAAAGTGTGGGATGAGAAAGAAATAAAACTTAGTGCTACAGGTGCTGGTGAACAATACATACAGACCTTCACCAGTAAGATTGATGGGAGTATCCAGTACTACGCTGTAGCACCACAGGCACAGCCAGATGGCAAAGCACCTGCTTTATTCCTGTCAGTACACGGAGCAGGGGTAGAGGCTATTGGTCAGGCAAGAGCCTATGAACCTAAAAACTGGGGTGTGCTGGTTGCACCTACCAACAGACGTCCGAGAGGATTTAACTGGGAAGACTGGGGTCGTCTGGATGCACTGGAAGTATTTGGAATGGCGAAACAGGAGTTTAAGCCCGATCCGGAGCATATCTATCTGACAGGCCATTCAATGGGAGGACATGGAACCTGGTATCTGGGAGCAACTTTCCCTGGTAACTGGGCTGCTATTGCTCCTTGTGCAGGGTATCCGGTATTGTCGGCTTATGGCTCACATGATGGCAAAATTCCCGAATCAGGGGCTACGCCTATGGAAAATCTGTTGCTACGTGCCAGCAATCCAAGTAATGTAATTTCACTGGCTTCTAACTACAAAGCACTGGGTATATATATTTTGCATGGTGATGCCGATCCGGTTGTATCTGTAGACTATGCTCGTCAAATGCGCAAACTGTTAGGAACTTTCCATGCAGATTACAGCTACTATGAATATCCAGGCGGCTCTCACTGGTATGGCAACGAAAGTGTAGACTGGAAGCCTATTTTCGATTTCTTCAAGTGGCATAAAATTCCGGTAGACAGTGCAACCAATGTAATTGATTTTACGACTGCCAATCCTGCGATCTCTGCTACGATGCGTTGGGCAACGATTGTACAGCAAAACCAGTCATTAAAATATAGCCGTATTCAGTTACAACGCAACAAAGCCAGTCATAAAATTTCAGGTATTACAGAAAACATCGCTTTACTGAAACTGGATCTGGCTGATTTTAAACAAGGGGATACTGTACACATTACACTGGATAGCCTGCCCGTTATAAACTACATTGTAAAACAAAGCAACGAGCAACTGTATCTGTCTAAAGGTGCATCATGGACAAAGGCAGATGCTATCAAAACAATACAGAAAGGACCTCACAGAAATGGAACATTCAAAGAACCATTTAATAACCAGATGGTATTTGTGTATGCAACCGGAGGTACTGTTCAGGAAAATGAGTGGGCATACAATAAAGCTCGTTATGATGCTGAAACCTGGTATTACAGAGGCAATGGTGCGGTAGATGTGATTGCAGATAAAGAATTTGATCTGAAGAAATACAAAGACAGAGGGGTGATTATCTATGGCAATGCCTCTACCAACAAAGCCTGGAAGCCACTGCTATCTGACTGTCCGATTCAGCTCTCCAATGGTGTAGCAAAACTGGGTGATAAAGAACAAAAAGGAACAGATATCGGAGCATATTTCTCCTGGCCAAGACCGGATAGCCCTGTAGCTTCTGTCGCGGTGATTGGTGGAACCGGATTAGCCGGAATGCGGGCTAGTGAAGCAAATCAGTACTTCAGTGGTGGAAGTGGTTTTCCAGACTTTATGATCTTTACAACAGATATGTTGAAAGAGGGTATAAAAGGTGTAAAGATGGCTGGATTTTTCGGAAATGACTGGTCACTGAAAAACGGTGAGATTATCAATCAATAGTATATTCTGAAGCGGTTTATACTACTTTTAAAGCCAGTATAAGCCGCTTCTTTGTTTAACCAATACTTCTAATCTACTTGCTCTTTTATTCGTATGAAGAAACTACGATTATTTTTGTGGATGGCCTTGCTGGGTGTACCTGTTGCTCAGGTAAATGCGCAAGGAAATATCCACCAGCAATCTTCTGTGTATGAGTGGCCTACCGATCTTCAGGTAAAGCAAAAACTGGATCAGTGGCAGGATCAGAAATTTGGGATGATTATCCACTGGGGATTGTATGCTGTTCCAGGTATTATCGAATCATGGGAACTATGTTCGGAAGACTGGATTGAACGGGATAGCACCATGTCGTATGATGATTATAAAAAATGGTACTGGGGACAAAGTGCCAAGTTTAATCCAGTAAAATTTAATCCGGATCAGTGGGCTATAGCAGCCAAATCTGCGGGAATGAAGTATGTGGTATTTACCACCAAACATCACGATGGATTTAGCATGTTTGATACCAAACAGAGCGACTTTAAAATCACAAATGGTCCTTTTGCTGGTAATCCGAAAGCCAATGTGGCAAAGTATGTGTTTGAAGCTTTCCGCAAGCAGAATTTCATGATTGGAGCGTATTTCTCTAAGCCTGACTGGCATACTGAATACTATTGGTGGCCTAAATATGCCACTGCCGACCGGAACAACAACTACGATATCCGTAAGCATCCATGGCGCTGGAATCAATTTAAGCAGTATACCTACAACCAGATCAGTGAACTGATGCATGACTATGGAAAGATGGATATTTTATGGTTAGATGGCGGTTGGGTACGTCCACTAGAGACTGTAAATGACGAAGTGCGTGCCTGGGGTGCATCTATTCCGGCATGGAGTCAGGATATTGATATGCCTCGTATTGCCAGTATGGCGCGTCAGGCGCAACCTGGTTTACTAATTGTAGACCGTACCGTACATGGCCCTTATGAGAACTATCAGACACCTGAGCAGCGCATTCCGGATCACAAGCTGAACAACCCATGGGAGAGCTGTATGACACTGGGTAATGCCTGGGGATATGTACCAAACGATCAGCTGAAGTCTGCAACGAAGGTGGTACATTCTCTGATTGAGATTGTTGCCAAAGGAGGGAGTCTTCTGTTGGGTGTTGGTCCTCAGCCCGATGGTACGCTTACCGAAGAGGCTGTGCAGCGACTGGCAGAAATTGGAAAGTGGCTCGATAAAAACGGACAGGCTATTTACAATACCCGTACTACTGATGTATTCAAAGATGGTGACGTGTATTTTACCAAGGCAAAAGCCGGAAATACATTATATGCCTTGGCTCAACTACCAGAAGGAAAAGATGTACCTGCCTTCATTGAATGGACTGGCAATATCCCTAAAAAAGGTTCTGCCATGACGTTGCTGGCAAGTGGTACAAAAGTAAAATGGGAGCATAGCGGAAATAAAGTAAAGGTATGGCTGCCTGAAGCTTTCCGCAAGCAAAATAAGACATATCCTGCATTGGCTATTGCCTTTACACCGGAAGGATAAGTCTGTACACAAACGTATCTAAATGAGCAGTAGCCCGTCCGCAAGGTCGGGCTATTTTTATGGATGTATATTAATGATGTTTGATTAACAAAGTTCGAATGAATACCCAAACTATGGCGGTGGGTCAACTATTATTTGTTTATTTCGGTCAAGTCTTAACAAAATGATAACATGAGTTGTTTACTATGCTGTATATTTTATAATGCTCTGATAGATAGGTGAATGTACTTCTTTGTTACTCATTTTTTTATCAGGCTGAGTTGTTTCAGTAATCTGGGAGAATCACACTATCTACTTCTACACCCTTACTTAATTTTGAACTATAAATGCATGTATTTATCTTTCGGGATTAATTGTTTTTGAGTAGTTTCTTTTGATATACGTCTGAAATTACACTTTTTTGAGGAATTTTTCTTTTACGAAACCGCTTCTATGTTTAAATCACTTGTTAACAAAATCTCTCAGGTCCCTATTCGTTATATATATGGAATCTATTTTTTAATTACACTGGCAGCTTCCATTCAACAAATGTTGATTGATCAACTCAATAACTATTATATCTTTAAATACTCCTTCCAACATCTAATTCATAATCAGAATTTATATATTTTGTTTCCGGATCAATACCATGATAATTATAAATATGGTCCTGTATTTGGAATTTTTATTGCTCCGTTTGCAATACTGCCTGATTGGCTGGGAATAATAGCATGGACTATGGTAAATGCGTTTTTGTTGCTGTGGGCAATACATAAACTTACTATTGATCAATCAAGTAAAATTTTTATCTATTGGTTTATACTGATTGAATTCCTGACTTCAATTCAGAATCTACAGGCTAATCCGATGCTTACCTCCCTCATATTATTTTGTTTTATTGCTTTTGAACGGAGGACGGTCTTCTGGGCTGCGTTTTTTGTTGCTTTGGGGGGCTTTTTTAAAATTTATGGATTTATAGGTGCTGCCTTTTTTCTTTTATATCCGCAAAAAATTCGTTTTATCCTCTCTTTCGCATTTTGGTGTGTCGTATTGTTTTTTTTACCATTAATTTTCATTTCGTTGGATCAACTGCTTTTTCTTTATAAGGAATGGTATTTGGCACTTGTTGAAAAGGCACAGATTCATCACGACATTTCACTTATACAAATCCTCCAGTCTCTGGTTAGTTCCAATATCAAAGATGCCTATGTTGTACTGACAGGTGTGGGTATATTTTGTTTGGCCTATCTCCGATGGGACAAGTTCGAAACTTTATCCTTTCGGCTCCTGTTTTTAGCCTCTGTGCTAATCTGGATGGTTATTTTTAGTCCTGGTGCTGAATCTCCTACCTTTGTGATTGCTGTTACAGGAGTTGCTCTATGGTATATTCAAAGTGAGAGAAAAAAATGGCAAATCAGCCTGGCAATCTTTGTATTTGTCCTAACAATTCTATCTCCTACTGACATTTTCCCTGCCTACCTGCGTGATGTGTATGTAATTCCTTACAGTTTGAAGGCTCTGCCATGTGCTGTAGTCTGGATTGTAGTCATGGTTGAACTTTTGTTTGGCTCTTTTTCCAAAGTTTCATCACCATCTCTTACTGTAGCTCAATAATTGGAGAGTAATTTCCGTTTTGATCTATTTAGGGAAAGGTATTAAACTATTTATTAGAGTTTTTTGTGAAGTGATAATGTGACTTTGTTTTAAAGTATTATAGATGTCTTCGTAGCACATTCATCTATAATACTTTATTTCAGGATAGTGATATAGTACTTTTAATATTTTTTTAATACTCTTTTAATATCTTTTTATAACCATTTTAATCAATTTATATTATCTCTGCTGAATACTAAAACTCCTAGTGTTTGAGTACTATTAGACTCAAACCTTTATGAAATATACCAGGTCATATCCATTATGAATTAACTAAACCATGAGTTTCAAAATCTCAGTCATTGTCCCTACTTACAACGAAGAAAAAAATGTATGGATGCTGGCTCAATGTCTGGAGGATATTCTTTCTCCTATTAACTGTTTCTACGAAATCATCTTTGTTGATGATGGTAGTCAGGATAACACACTCACCGAACTCGAAAAATTAAGACAACATCATAACTCGATTCACTACATTTCGTTTTCCCGCAATTTTGGGCATCAGTATGCATTAAAGGCAGGATTAGACATGGCTACTGGCGATTGCGTCATTTCGATGGATGCCGATTTACAGCATCCACCGGCACTACTCATTCCTATGATTGATAAGTGGCAGGAGGGCTACGATGTAGTCTACACTCAAAGGCTGGAAGACGCAAAGTTACCATTTTTTAAAAGAGTTACCTCCCGTGCTTTTTACAAACTGATGAATTGGCTTTCAGACATTGAAATAGAAGAAGGTACTGCTGACTTTCGTTTGATGGACAAGGTGGTAGTTAATGTATTCAAGCAATTGCCTGAGCGGGACTTGTTTATTCGGGGCTTGGTTAAATGGATGGGTTTCAAACAATATTGTATGCCCTACGAGCCTAATCAGCGTTATTCTGGAACCAGCAAATATTCATTTAAGAAGATGCTTCTTTTTGCGCTCAATGGCATCACATCCTTTAGTGTGAAACCCTTACGACTGGCGATGATAATAGGCTTTACCTTATCGTTGATTAGCTTTTCGTATGCAGTATTTGCTTTCCTAAGCTATTTGTTTACAAACTGGAATACTTCTGGCTGGACATCTGTCATTATGGGAGTGCTCTTTATTGGAGGTTTGCAGCTAATTATGTTGGGGATTATCGGGGAGTATATTGGTAAGTTGTTTATGCAAGCCAAACAGCGACCCTCCTATATAGTGAAGAAAAATACGCTGGATGAATCACCAACCATTCTGACTAAAAAGCGTGAATTTATCAGTAGTATTATAGCTAGACAAAAAATAGACTAATAGTTGACATAATAATATAGACAACCTCTAAGTCTTATAGCTAGTGTTAGAATGTTGTAACAACTCTTATGAATAAAAAAATAATTTTAAGTTTTGATGTTGAAGAATTTGATACGCCTCTTGAATATGGCAAAGAACTGCCACTCAGCCAGCAGATGTGTGTATCAGAAGAAGGATTGCGGGCAGTAGTCGCTTTGCTTGACAAATATAATGTTCGGGCTACTTTTTTTACAACAGCTAATTTTGCCAATCAGTATCCGGATTTGATTCGCTCTATGGCACAAGTACACGAAATTGCCTCTCATGGGTATTTTCATTCTACATTTGAAGAGAGTGATTTGCGCAGGTCTAAAGATGCCTTGGAAGAGCTTATTCAAAAACCTATACTTGGTTACAGGATGGCGCGTATGATGCCTGTCAGTGAGGAAGCCATTGCGCAAGCAGGATATAGGTACAACTCATCCTTGCATCCAACTTTTTTGCCTGGCCGTTATAATTGTTTTTCCAGGCCCCGTACTCCATTTTTAAGTAAAGGAGTAGTACAAATTCCCGCTTCGGTAACACCACTTTTCCGATTTCCGGTTTTTTGGCTTAGCTTTAAGAACTTTCCAATGCAGTGGATTCGCTTAGCCTCACGATGGATTTGGAATACAGATAGTTGTGTGAATTATTACTTTCACCCATGGGAGTTTACGGATATTTCTGATAAAGCGGTATTTGGCTTGCCTTTTTATGTGAGTCGCTATGGTGGGTTGGGGATGCTAACTAAACTTGAGCGCCATATTCAATGGGCCCGTAAGTATGCAGAGTTTATCACATTTGCGGAGTGGCACGATCATCTGCGAAAAAATACAAAGCTTCCTGGCGGCTGAATGAGATAAAGTCATTCTCAGAGAAGAAATATTCTGTCCCAGGTTGGTGTGGTGATAACACCACACCAACCTGGAGATTGAAATGCTAAAAAGAGAATGCTTTGTGCTGCAATTTTACCTGTTTTCGTTTCCCAGCAATATTCCTAAAGAAGGCTCTGCCATAACTTTGTGCCAAAGTAAAGCCTTTACACCGGAAGGATAAGTCTGTACACAAACGTATCTATAAGTTATAGCCCGTCCACAAGGTCGGGTTATTTTATTTTCATACATAGTTTGTGGGTAGAATAATGATAGTAAAAATATAGTTACAACAGAGTTTATTTCCGAATTCATACCTGAATTGTGGAATAATGAACTGAAAATTTAAGATTTCTATAAACTACATGTTATTTTTTTATTTTGTATGAAATTCAAATTTGTCAGTATTGTATGAATTTTCTGGCTGATATGTCTGCTACTTATATTGTATAGTTTGTCGCCGATGACTCCTCTGAAAATGTGGAATTCAGATATGAAGCCTAACTACATATATGGACATTACTTACAATCTACAGGAGGGGATTTTTATGTGATAGAGCATACAGTTTCATCTCCGTTGGTAAAGAAAGGGAAAGGGATATATGAAATCAATATAACTGGAAATATACCCACTGAGAAGTATAATTACTCTGAACACAATGATGTTTTAATGGCTAATTTTATCCTAAAAGGAAAAATAATTGGTACTGAGGGCATGAAGGATCTGGGAACATATTATGTGTTTGATGTAGAAGATTATGTTCTGGCAGAGTATGTACCAAGAATATGGAATCTATCTGTTGAATTCCTGAGTGTCTGTGTTGGAAGCTTTTTGCTCTTACCTTTTTAGTCTTTATATCTTTTATTCTATTATTATTTTGGACGAGCTAAAAGATTAATATATATGTTGATTGGGAAGAAAAGCAGATGAGATAGTCAAGTTCCGTAACAAATAAAGGTATATAGTCAATAACAATCTACTTGTACAGTCTTTTATACTATGGCGACAGATGGAGTAAAAATTATTAATGGTGATTTAGCTCATGATACTTATTGGGGATTTATGGATATGTATGATGAAGGAATACCTCTTGAAAAGATTAAAGCCTCGATAGAACAAGGAAAGGAAGAGTATAATGATTTTGAATATGAAATATTTATCACCGCATATGCACTGGCTCTCTGGGAAACAGGAACGCTAACCGATCTGATAAAACAACAGGTAAGAAATGTGATTGATAAAGGGGTAGGTGTGAAAGTCTGGAAAGAGGAAGTCTCAGAAGCAGAGGGAAAGGCCCGAGAATGGGAACTGGCTCTTTTTTGGAAAAAAATAAACACAGCTAAACGAACAGTTCGCAAGCGGAAGAGTTACCGGAGAATTGTGAATCTGTTATTTTCTGAAGGTGATGTTCTGGTATTTCAGCTTCCTGATGGAAGTTATTGTGCCACCCTTGTATTGCTGATCAGTCAGGGTAGAGGGCAGTGTAGTTATGAATTTGCTAAACTTACATACAGAGACACTGAAAGGCCTGATCTAATTGATATAAAGAACTATTATGTTGTCGGACGTAAAGTATCGTCTGGGGTTGAGATAGAATGGGCAAATTTGTTGAATGAAGGCATGCATAAAATCAGTGAGCAGGGTGGGATAGATGCCATTGTGAGAAGAGAAGCAGAACGGACATGCAAATACTTTATTGGCATAGATGTGATCGGAGTGGAGCACAAAACGTTAAAGGGTTTTGCTAATCGCTTTGAGAGAATAGGTCAGTTGTACTTTAAACCTGAATCTAAACTCTGTGGTTTACAAGGTGGCGAAACCAGCTTTGAGGGATTTCAACAATGTTTTGATTCCTTAATGAGTGATCTGACCACTTTTAAAAGTGAATTATTTCCCATTCAGCAATTCTTAGCTGAATAATGTGTACCGCTATGTCTATCAAATGTAGAGCTATGTTTTCTGAAGGTGGAATACCTCTGTTGACATCCTTATCATGATAGATAGATCAGTTATTGATGAGAATATATTACTTGTTTTTGTTCTGATGTATGTTCTTGATTTGAATATAACACAAAAAAGGCACCTTGTGGCATACAAGGTGCCTGAAATAATATTTTTGAAGCAGATAGTTACTCTGCTATAACCACTGAGTAGTTTGTTCCACTAGAGATAGACTTATGAGTCATGTTGATCTCTCTGCCATCTTTCCAAAGTCTTGGAAATAGACGACCTCCAATCCATTCTTCTCCTACTACATACACATGATTGTTAAAGACCTCAAGACCGAAAGCTCTTGTTCTTCTGCTAAAATCAGATAGCTCTACCAGTACACCATTCTTCCAATATACGGCAATTGTTTGATCATTTTTGGAAAGCAAACCTGTGACATACACATCATTGTTTACTACCTTAATGTCACTACTTGTAGCGCTTGTCGTTTGTGCATCATTTAACCTTACTGGTTCACCATTTTTCCAGTACATAGCCTGAGATCCTTGATATTCGGATGTGTAAATGTATTCTGATCCAGCTATATACACATCATTATTTACTATCGCAATAGCCTTGGCATCAGTCTCAGTACTCTCACCTTTCAATACAACAGGCTGTCCGTTTTTCCAGTAAGTGCCTACATAATTCTTTCTTCCAACCACATATACATCATTATTGACAACTGCAATAGCATTAGCAAAATCATCATCACTTTCAGACCCTAATTTAACCACTTGGTTATTTTTCCAGTATACAGCTGTCCTCTTTTTGTCCTTATAGCTATACCCAGCAACATACACATCATTATTGTTGACAAAAATAGAATTGACAAAGACATCTTCTGTGCCATTGTAAAGCTGGGTAAGCTGACCATCTTTCCATAAGAGTGCTTTGGGGCTATACCCAAAGTTGGCCATTCCACCAATGTAGATGTGTTTGCCTGAAATGGCAATGTCTGTCGCAGATGTCCATTCCGGGCTACTCAGGATAGTAGGTTTGCCATTTCTCCAATACATAGCAGTTGGAGGAGTTAGAGTTTCTCCAAAACCAACTATGTACAGGTTGAATACTTTAAAATCTGTGGCAGAGATACCAGAGCCTGCTTCTGATTTTACACTGATCTTGCCAGATGCAGAGCTATCAGGAACAATTACTTTCAGTATTGAGTCGGTTGCGGATACTACCTGGCCTTCCTTACCTTCAAATGATACAGTGTTTTTAGCAGGGTCAGTACTAAAATGTTTTCCGGAAAGGGTAATTGTATCACCTACCAGTGCACTGGCAGGGGTGAATGTAATAGTTTCGGCAGGAGTTGCTTCCTCTCCAGGCTGGCAGGCTGTTAATAGAGAACATGTCAACACAAGAGTAGTGGCAAAACTGGAAAGACCAGTTTTGTTTAATGTATAGGTAAAACGCATTCAGATGGGATTGGGATTACTAAATAGATTAGAGTAATGGAGAAAATAATAACAAAACTACATACAAGAAAGATACACTCAAAATAGTTGTAAAAAATGGCATGTAATTTTCTTTGAAAAAACAGAATGTTCATACCATCATAAGAGTGTCTGTATAAATGTAGCATTTAATGGGTGGATGCCTCTGTTTGCCTGAACTCCAGCCAGAGTCCATGTGTACGTGAAGGAGGCAGAAATACACTTTGCGTACCATCTGCATTTTGAGTTACGGCTACCTCTTTGATGCCTGCCTGGTGTAAAGATGCCTGTACTTGTTTCATGTCTGTAACATGGATAGTAGCGCCTATAACTGTGCGTCTTTTACTCACTTGTTCAGAGGCAGGAAAGAATACAATTTCGCCTTCTGGCAGTGATACCACTGCTACTTTCTTCTTTTGGAAAGGAGTTTGTTTGGTTTGGAAGGTAACATGTAGGGAGAGATTTTTGAAGAGATTGGTGTATACCTCTGAATCAGAGGTAGCTATCCAGACACCAATAAGGTTTGTGGCAGAGTTGGTATGCTGAAAGTGTTCTTCTCTGTCTGTTGGAGAGTGATTGCGACCCCCCAAAAATAGTGTATGCAGCCTATCTGTTTCGGAAAAGGTAATCATGGAACCCTCACGTTGATACTCTTGACCAATGGCTGTAAGCTGTTTGGCTATGCCCTCAGTATCTTTCGTAAAAAGTCCCCAGAATACTATCGCCTTCTTTCAGCAAGCGATAGTATTCTGCTGTCACCGAATCGTGAGGTTGTGAGGTGGTGATGAGTTCTAGCTCTGTACCATTCCGGAATTTGATATGCTGATTGCGTATGCCATTGTTATGCGATCTTCCCGGTTTGAGAGCAAAGCCGATGGATCTGTAAAATGTAGCAGCTTGATCAAGGTCTCTGACAGCCAATGGGATGTGATCTATTCCGATGACTAGTGAAGATGGAGCAGGTAATGTGTGAGAGGATGTTGTGATAAAAAGTAGGATGGCAATAGAAAATAAAAAGAATTTTGGATACATGGTTAGAGTTAAGTGAAGAAAATAGTAGAATGTGTTTTCTATTGCAATATGAGTGTTTTAAGATAGATGTTTTTTCAAAAATTTTAGTTGTAAAATTAATTCCTTCAGACTTATTGCCTATTTTATTCCAAGCTTTGTCTCCTAAATTCTCTGGAATGTCAGATATTAGAGGCGAAAGTTAGCAAGTGTTATACAAATGAATGATGAATTATAGTAAGCAAATCAGACCGTATTTGTCATTGGTGCTTTTGTTTATGCCTGCACTATTATTTGCATTACTGCTGATTGTGTTCAGAAACCATAGCATACTGCATATTCAGGGAGCGTTTCCGTTTTTACCGTGGCAGTTTTGGATCATTGGCATTTTTGGTGTCATTGCAACTGCGGGAGGTGTTCTGGACTGGAAATACCATCGCAATCCTTTACAATTGAAATTATCAAAAAAAGAAAGAGATGCCGAGGCTGCTGCACTCGGGCTAGGCGGCTTGCCAATGTTTGTACTGATGTGGCTGGCTATGATGCATGCAAAGCCCACTCAATTTTTGATTCCTATTTTAGTTGTATTGATTTATACCATAGTGGCAATCTGTTATGATGAATTTGTGTTTCATCGGAAACGGTGTGGAAAGCTGGAAACTATCTATCACCGGATGTTAGTGTTAGGTAATGGCATTGCCTGGCTGGCCTGGTTTCATTTTATTTTTTGCTAATGAACGGTACTGAATTGATCAACAAAAGTAAAGTCTGGTTTGATTCTAAACCTGTTGAGATACATCAGGCTCTTTCGATTCATGTATTTCAGTATGGCGCTCACTGGATGCATACCCGGATGAGTGAATTATCGCCAGAGAATACCGTTCCTTTTGACAAATCGATCCGGTTTGGGTTGTATGGACTATTGAAATATAGTATATGTCTGGGTATCTTTCTGTTATCCACTATTCTGCTTTCCCGTATTCATATTGGATTACTTCCTCTCTCTGTTCTTATTTTCTACTTTGTCGAAGTACACTTCTTATTCTTATTTCCATTGCTAATAGATCGTGTTCCCAATCCTGTTCTAACCAGTATCTGTATTACGTATCGGATTGGGATAGTCCAATGCATAATCACCGTTATGCAGATTGCCTTTTTTATGATGGTAGGATTGTTTAATCTTCGGAAACCTTTTCAAAACTGGTATATTGGTTGTTTGTCAATAGTACTCTGGTACAAAAACGATGGTAGAGATCGGTTATACAAATGAATACGAAGTTCGTAGTGAATCTTATCCATTTCCGGGTCAGTCAGGGTTCAGCGTGCTTTATCTTTCCGATTTGCACGTAAACCAATATAGCAGTACATTAATTGACAATCTGGAGGTTAGTATTAACAGCTTAAACCCTTCTGTTGTTTTGCTGGGAGGTGATTACATCGATTCGAAAGGTGGAATAAAACACTTTCAAAGGCTGCTTGCATTTCTCTCTCAAAGATCCCATGTATTTGCTATTGCAGGAAATCATGATTATTTTTTTGGAATTAAGTCCATCCAGAAAATGGTAGAAGATCAGGGAATCACATGGCTGGAAGGAACATCATACGAGATTGAGGTGAATGGCCTTAAGGTGCAAGTGACAAATGAGGTGAGTGGCAATGTAAGCATAAATACCCCTATACGGATCTTGTGTGTACATCAGCCGATAAATCCTGAGCAGATACAAGGCAAGTATCAGCTTGTATTGGCAGGACATCTGCATGGTTGCCAGGTTGTATTATGGGAAACCGAAAAAGGATTATATCCGGGTAGATGGTTTTACAGAAGAAACTTTCTGAAAGCTAACCTGGAAAATTGTTTATATCTGATTAGCAAGGGACTTGGAGACACCTTGCCGATACGTTATAATTGCAAAAAGGATATTCTTCTGGTTACTATCGGAAATCCAGTACTTCTTTAACTACTCTTACTTTTTCAATACTATGAAACCCGGACTGGCAGTTTTATTGGCTTCTGTATATGGATTAACCATTCGCATTTTGTTTGGTTTCTTAAGTGAGATTATGCAAATTATGGGTATTGTTTTTCTGGCGCTAATTCCTGCTATTGTTGGTTTCGTAACCATTTACCTAATGCCTGTCAGACAACTCACTAGTAAAACTTTTGCATTTTTTATGCCCTGGGTTACTAGTCTGATTTTGCTTGTTGTTACCATCTTGTTAAATATAGAGGGTGCTATCTGCTGGATTATGATTTTTCCTTTTTTTGCTGTTATGGCAGGATTTGGTGGGCTGATTGCATTTGAAATTAAGAAGAAACAAGCTCAAAAGAATGCAGAAAAGAATGACTGGGAGAAACCTACATCCCTTCAGGTCTCTCTGCTTTTTATGGTTCCGGTTTTGCTGGGCTTTATCGAAGGGGAACGGTCTCTGACTCCCAAAGAAATGACTATCAGGAGAGAAGTTAGCCTGGATGCCACTCCTAAGGAGGTCTGGCAACAGATTATCTCATCTCATGAGACACTGCCTTCAGAGTCTTCTGGTGGCTCGTTGTCTAATCTGATGGGTTTTCCCAGACATAGTAAAACCACACTGGATACTGCTGCCGTTAATGGCAAAAGAATAGCTTATTATGAGAAAGGCTTATACTTCGAAGAAACCATTTCTCAGTATGAACCTGCCCAAAAGTTGGTTTTAGCTATTAAAACAGACCCACACAAAATACCTCCTACCGTAATGGATGAACATATTCTGATAGGAGGGAAGCACCTGGATATTTTGGAAGATGTTTATGAACTGGAAACATTATCAGATGGAAGAACCCGTCTGCTGTTGTCGAGTCGGTTTTATATCAATACTCCTTTTAACTGGTATGCAGGTATCTGGGCTGAATACCTGATGAAAGATATATTACAAAACGAACTGGATCGTATCGAACAACGGATACTGAAAAGCCAGGTCCGTGCCTTGCATTAGAATGATATATAAAAGACAACTAAGTTACACAATTGCAATGTCTGGCTAATATAGCGAGAGCTTCTTTACAATTGTTCCATTTTTGTATCTTTGTCTGGAATATATGATACTATATGCACGAGACAAAAGGTTTACTCGACAGGATCAAGCACCACGATAAATTGTCGATTACAGTGAATGAAGACTGTAGGATTTACCTGCCGGAAGATGTATTGCAAAAGCTGCTTCAACCACACAAGCTTGCGTTTTATTACTTTGTGTTTATGGATAAGGGTTCTGCAACCTACACAGTAGACCTTGAGGATATTGCAGTGTCTGATGGTCAGATGGTTTTTGGTTTGCCCAACCAGGTTTTTATCAATTCACCACACAATACAAGCAACCACTATTCTCACCTCGGATTTGATGAAAGCACACTGGCCTTGCTTCCACGTTCGTATCCATTTCTGGTCAATCCGTTACAGCTAAACCGGATTACCTTTGACCCGGATGCCCAGCAACGGGTAAAGGGTGTTTTTGCCAATCTATTTCAGTTGCTTCATTCTTCTGGTAAGCCCAGAAATTCTGAAATCATTCTGGCACATCTGAACGTTTTGTTAACGGAGTTTAACAGCGCCTATTTTGAGCAGAGTGCACCTGAAACGGTTGCCAATCCTAAACTATCAAAATATGTTGCCTTTAAACTTGCCGTAGAAACCCACCTGACCGAGCAACACGATGTGCATACCATCGCTGAAAAGCTGGCAATGACTACCAGCAGCTTGTATGGCGTTGTGAAGGAGTTTTCGGGTGTTTCACCAAAGGAGTGGATCACCAACCGACTTATGCTGGAGGCGCAACGAAAGTTACAGTATGAGTCTCTTTCTGTAAAGGAACTGGCTTACGAACTGGGCTTTAATGACCCTGATTACTTTTCGCGGTTGTTTAAAAAGAGCACAGGCAAGAGCGTGAGTGCCTTTTTAACCAACCTGCGCGATTTGTCCAGCCAATAAGAAGATTTGTCCATTCCGGTTGGTTGCGCACTGCCTACTTTTGCTGCATCAGGTTTTAAAAACAAATTATAAGATGAAGTCAGCATTAGTAACAGGAGCCAACAAAGGTATTGGCTTTGAAGTTGTGAGACAACTTGCTCAAAACGGGTTCTTTGTGTATGTAGGGAGCCGTAGTCTGGAAAATGGTTTGTTGGCGGTAGAAAAGCTTAAAGCCAGCGGAATCGACAACATTGAGGCTGTGCAACTAGATGTTACCGATCCGGAATCTGTCAGTGCTGCCCGTAGATGGATAGGTGAAAAAACACAGGTGCTAGATGTATTGGTTAACAATGCGGGTATTTCGGGTGTACTTCCACAGTCAGCCCTTGAATCATCAGCCGATCAGTTCAAAGCCGTATATGAGACCAATCTATTTGGTGTGATCAGGGTGACACAGGCTTTTATCGATCTACTGAGAAAGTCATCAGAGCCTCGCATTGTGAATGTGAGCACCAGCATGGCTTCACTGACTCTCGCTGCCGATATTGACAATCCCAATTATCCTACCCGGTATGCGATGTACCAGTCGTCTAAGTCTGCTCTGAATATGTACACGATTAATCTGGCCTACGAACTTCGTGATACACCATTTAAAGTCAATGCCGTGTGTCCCGGATATACCCAAACCGATTTTACCAATTATCAAGGAACAAGCACGCCACAAGAGGCAGGACAACGAATTGCTAAATACGCATTGATCGGTCAGGATGGACCTACAGGAAAGTTTTTCAGCGAAGAATATTTTCCAGCACCTGTTACTTGTCCCTGGTAGAATCAAAAAACACAGGAACGAAAAGGACTTGAGTATATAGAAGAAGAGGGAAGAAAGAGCGAGGTGAAAAGTAATCAAAATAAAACAGAGCCTATACTTTTGAAAAGGCATAGGCTCTATTGAGTATCATTTTGGATCAAAAAAACTTTTGTTTTCTATTTCAAGCGTTTGCCAAATGCTTTTTCTGCCATCATTTGATATTCCTGCTGAGTTACTACAGTGGTCTCTTTCTCTTCTTTGTCATACAAAGTTGGCTTACCATTGTAATGTTTAACAAGTGTATAGGCAAGCAGAACACCCCAGCTATCCCAAAAACAACGAACTTTGTTTCCCACTATATCACTGGATGAGGTTGATAGAGGACCACCATCAATCATAATATCAATTTGATTTCCCTTAAAGATGTCATCTATATATATCCTTTTAATGGTTAGGTCAGGGACATTAAACCCTTGTTTATAAAGCTCCTGTAGTGTTTGATGATAGTTAGTCTTTAACTCTTCAAAATCTGGGATCTGTTTCAGTTGAATATCTGAATACACGCCCCATTGCCATTCTTTGTCCCATTGCCAGTAACCACTTTCTAGTGAACAGGGAAACCCTTCGTCAACAGCCTGGCGTAAGTCAGATGATTTTGCAAAAATTAAATTTGCAACTTGTCCTCCATCCAGGTTGCTTATATTATATTCATAGTCAGGATTGTTATCTCTGGTAACTTTTTCCAGTATAGGGATTATGATCTCCAGATCAACATAGTCACCCTCAGATGAGGTTCTGAATTCATAGTTTTTGCCTGCTATCTGAAATATAGAAACGTATTGCTTTTCAGAGTCATCATGTTTTTCTTTAACCAGTTGATACTGAAATCCTCCCAGATCCAGCATCTCTTTTATTAACTTTGTTAAATCTTCGTTCCCATAAATACATTCTACATCAAACTCTATCCACTTAATGCAATATTTTGCTTCTAGAAGGCTATAATTGGTTCCCATTACACTGTCAAACTTATTTAGATTTTCATATTTTGTGCTATCGTAGTTGTCATTATATAACTCAGAGAAATCATATATGTCTTTGTGATAACAGGCGGTGGTAATAAGAAGAATCGAGGTAGAGAGAAGTAAAGACTTCACTAGTAATGCTTTCACTTTTGTCGAAATATTAAATGGTATATGAATTTATCTGTAGTCGGAATATATACATTCGATGTACCGAATGCTAAATTGCTAGGTTATTTTTATTTTGGTTTTTACTGTCATTTAATCGCCCGATTTGTAGAAAATTGAATCATCTTTCTGTAGCTGAATATGTTATCCTTTGAACTCTTTTACTACTAACATATAAGCGACTGTTTCATGAATATCTTGCTTTCTATTCATCTGTAAAGTCTGGTAGTATTCCATTGGTAATTTTTACTAAGATGAAGATTATTTATTCAGCCATAGTAATCGCACTTCTTAGTGCGTGTTCTCAAAAACAGACCAACGACAAAATCAAAAATGAGCTTGAGGCGCTGGATCTGAAACGCGGTGATATAGCCCTTTGGTTTTCCGGCAAAAATGAGTTTGGTAAAGTTCGTTTTGCAACAGGTTGCTCACCTGAAACAGCTGAGGATTTTAACATGGCAACGGCACTGCTACACTCATTTGAATACACCGAGTCTGAAAAAGTATATGCGCGTATTATAGAGAAAGACCCTCATTGTATTATGGCTTACTGGGGTGCTGCTATGTGCAGTTTTCATCCTCTCTGGGAACCACCTACTGAGGCCGATCTACAAAAAGGAGCAGACGTAATAAAGCTGGCACGTACACTTGTCACTGATGCTACCTCACGAGAGGCGAAATACCTGGAGACCATTGCCACTATCTATGATGGCTGGAAAGAAACGGATTACAAAACCCGTGTAGCAAAATTTGAAGTAGCATCCGGAAAACTTGCGGCTGATTTTCCAGACGATACGGAGGCTGCCATTTTTCATGCTTTGGCAATTCGTGCTGCTGCTGATCCGAAAGATAAAACCTTTGTCAAACAGAAACAGGCTGGTGATATTCTCAATGCTGTACTGACAAAAGATCCCATGCATCCTGGTGTGGCACATTACATCATTCATGTCTATGACTACCCACAGCTGGCAGAACAGGCATTAACCTCTGCACGGGAGTATGCCTCACTTGCTCCTGCAAGTGCGCATGCTCAACACATGCCTTCACACATATTTACCAGGTTAGGCTTATGGGATGAGTCCATAGAATCCAATAGCAAGTCGGTGGATGCAGCAAAGTGTTATGCGGGAAATGTAGGAATGAAAGGGCATTGGGATGAAGAACTTCACGGATTGGATTATCTCATGTATGCTTACCTGCAAAAGGGGGACGAGGTGAATGCCAGAAAGGAATTTGAATATTTTAAAACCATTCAGGAAGTTTTTCCTATGAGTTCCAAAGATGCATTTTCATTTGGAGCTGTGCCTGCCCGTTATGTTGTTGAACGACGGGACTGGAAAGCGGCTGCGGCACTTGTACTTACTCCATCTACGTTTTCATGGGACACTTATTATTGGGAGCGTTCCAATACCGATTTTGCCCGGCTACTAGGTGCCGTACATGAAAAAGACCTCGTTAACGCACGGCAAAGCCTGCAACAGTTAAAACAGTCTTATGAAAAGCTAGTGGAGGCAAAAGAAGTATACAAATCAAATCTGGTACAGATTCAGGTAAAAGCGGGTGAGGGTTGGGTAAAGCTGGCAGAGGGCCAGAAAAAGGAAGCACTGGCCTTGATGACTACCGCAGCAGAGATGGAAGATGCTACAGAAAAACATCCCGTTAGCCCTGGGCCAATTATACCTGCACGCGAACTACTTGGTGATATGTATATGCAGTTGGGGGATGTTGCTCATGCTCTTGAAGCGTATGAAGCTGCTCTTCAACGCCAGCCAAATAGATTCAATGGTCTGTACAGTGCTGCAGAAGCGGCAGCAAAGAATGGTAACGCAATAAAAGCAAAACAATACTATCAGAAAATGCTAGCTATAGCACAGTCCTCTTCACGTACTGAAATGAAGGTGGCTACTGCATATGTAAGTAGGCATTGACTCTCTATTTATGACACAAGCGTGTAAACTAAAGCTGAAACTTACTTTTATGCTATTATAACGTAAACGACCCATAATTGGACATACTTTTCGGTTTGTATAGCACTTTAGGAAAGATTTGTAATAATTGTAATCAGCGATTCTGCTTTAGTGGCTGCCAAGTCAGTATCGATATTTGATCTGATCCTGTAGGAACATAGGTGTCCCCCTATAGAATCGTAAGAACTTAGACAGAGTCTACCCGAGTCGGGACAATCTGCTACTTGTCCCTATATTGGTTCAGATCCATACTCATCTTTGGGATAACAACAGACAGGGCAATTACACCACAAAGTCCTTTTCTGTTAGCAATAATTTTTAGTGTCAATGAATATGGAAACCTGCTGCTTTTGCATCTAAGTGTAAAAAAGCTGCTTCGACAACATTCTATACTAATTCCTAAAGCAAAATACTATGAAAGTTTTTGTACTGTGGCTAGCTGCCTTGCTGGTACTTTGTTCTACTGGATTTGCTCAATCTGCTTGGCGGGAAAAAGAGAATGCATTATGGGCAGATTATAATGCGAAAAAACTGACCATAGAAGAATGGAATCATAAGGTAGTAGCAGAGGCAGGCTCTCTTGGTGCTGGACTTACTGTATGGTTTAATGAACAAAAGTCAGGTGATACTGTATCTATTGTGTCAAGACATATAAAGCAGGCAAATAAGTTTGCTCTCTACATACCTGAAGACTGGAACATACATGTCTGATTAATTTTCTGGATTTTACAATATATATTCCCAGGATGGATGCCACTGTAAATAACTTTTCAGATTATATAAAAATCAACAATACATGGTATAAAATCCGGGACAATGAAAAATCCCGTTGTGGAAATAGTTATTATAAGTCAAAACTTGGCCCTAGAGGGTTGTATGTATTGAATGTGAACTCTATACATCAGGAAAAAGGAAGTGAGAAAGTAAAATACAAAATTACTTTTGATCTTAATGGTAAAAAGATTGAGTCAAATGAGATAGAAATTTCACTTTATCCCAATCAACTAAAACGACTGATGGGTGAACTACACTAAACTACTAATCTGGTCAGTAGCCTTGTTCTTCTGCCACAAGTACAGCATTCTTTCAATGAGACTTTTCAAACAATAAAGATGACACACAAACCGGGTATGATTGAATCAGCCTGGCTATCCCTCACAGCTTAATCACCTTTCGGTACACCTGACCTTTGTGAGCATCCGTAATCCGAAGCACATACATGCCTTTGGCCAGCGAAGTCAGATTTACAGCCGTAGAGTAAAGCGTTTGTGAGTCTACCAGTCGTCCCAGACGGTCCAGTATGTCTACATATCTGGGCACAATGCCACAGTCAGAACGCAAAATTACCATATCCTGTGTGGGATTAGGATACACAATCAGCTGCTGGAGAGTGCATTCTTCACCAGAAGAAGAGGGGATGTTGTTGAAATACGATTGGATAAAGTTGGGAAAGCTGCGAAAGTTCACCACTGAGTCGGGTATACCAAAAGCAAATCGTTGTAAAGATACCCCACAGTCAAATCCAGCCCGATTAGGATGTGCAATGACCAGCATATCATTATTTCCGCCATTCTCATTGTTACTTCCTTCGCCAGCCCCATATATTTTTCCATCAGGGGCAATGTGCAAGGTATTGAAAACCACATTGACTGGCCAGGCCTTTTCGGATATATTGGTACAGGGATTAAACCGAATAATACTTTTACCAGAAGAGAGGACCTGAGAAAGGCTTGGTAACGATAGATCATACTGGCGGATTAGCTCTACCAGGTTGGTTTTATCTATCTTATTGAAAGACGTGATATATAACTTAGAATTGTCCGGTGAAAAGGTAACCCCCATCTGGTCTGAGATATTTCCATAGTTCTGATAATTGGAAATAGTACCTGTAGCTGCATCAAAATCAAATACATCAAAGGGGTGACCCAGAATATTGTATACGGCACAAGCCAGCTTTTTGCCATCCGGAGAGGCTTTTACTTCACCTAAAACTTCATGATAGCTGCCAATGCTGCTTGGACGAACCTGATACTCGGAGCCAATACGCTGTTGACTAGGAGGTTGTATACCAGACGTGTCTATTAAACAGGTATAAAACGAATCACCAACTGCCTCATGTAAAATGAGCCAGTAGTCCGTGCCATTTGTATGCGGAACAGCGGTGAGTTTAGCACTCAGGTTATCGGTTAGAAACAGGTTGTTTTGATCATCCACAATGTCTCCTTTGCCATCATCCAGTTGCATGTCAATAATTGAATAGCGCAATTGAAAAGAATAGGTGCCATTGCCAATAAGGCCTTCACTTAAATCACCAAATATACAGTTAGCAGAAGTGTCTGGTATGTTGTTAGTTACCGGATATAAGCTAAACAGGTAATAAAGCGATTCGCTTTCGGGGACAGGTACAATCAGTGCGGATTGAGGAACAGGCCCACTGCACTCCTCTGAAAAAAAATGGCTATTGGGCATACGCTGATGAAACCGGTTCCAGACATTGCGCCCATTGCTGTAAAATAGCAGTTCCCCTGTATTTTTGTCAGACATAGTGACGCATCCTCTGACTGTAAGCATATCACTATTTCGGTCTATTATGGGAGTCCCATTGCTAAAGTCAAACCCCTGTTTTCGGCCAAAGTACCAATAGGTAGCTTCTTTTTGTGCCAGACAGGGAACCAGCAGAGACAAAAACAGAAAAATAGGTAGGATTCTACGTAGAAAATGGTTCATGACAGGAAATTACGAAAAAGTTTCTTGTGTAATATAAACGCATTAAGGCAAACCATCGTATTAGACTATGGAATATTTTCGCTATAGTAACATTGTTTTTATGGGAGAATTGCCGTGTTTCATAAATTTTCTAGAAGAGATGTCTGTAAATAAAAGGAAAAGCACCTTTCTGTCCTTCCATGAGGGCAAAAAAGGTCTGTGTGCCTTTCCAGAATGATAGAAGAAAGAGAATCCTTTCGGTAGGACAAAACAGGGGAAGAGGGCTGGAAAAGATATTTTTTCCTAGATCCTCAAAACTGCTACCTACATAGACATAGCCTATGTATAGCAACAATGAAGCCTACATACTATACTTACTGATTCGTATCATTATCAAACTTATGGAGCCAATAAAACAAGTCTTGTTTGATTTCTTCTGATAACTCGGCTTCTGCTATCAGTTGCATTACTCGTTTATCAAATATAGTAATAATCCTTTTTTTATAGTCAGAGTGCTCCTCCCAAAATAGCTTGTCAGAAGTTAGGAGAGCAAGAAGTAGTGCACCCGGATACGGAAAGTTACCTGCTAATGGGTTTTTCTCAATTATAGGGATTGCAATTGGTACAAGATAAGGTAATCCTTGATTTTGAGAAATACAAAGCCTCAGATCAGCTATTGAGTAATTCTTTAGTAGCTTCTTTCTCAAAGAAAGTACATTATATACCAGACCTGTAACACTATTCTCATTAGGTATTGGTAAATAGTTATTTTCTAATTGTTCTAAGCTTTTATCTCTAATACTATTTTCCATTTTAATATTCTTTACATTCTAACCTCCATGTTTTATCTGGCTTATATTTTTTTCGAAAAAGTACTGCCAGCCATGAAAAAAACATCCCCCGCTACAACTTTGTAAACTGCAAGCGGAGGATAAATAGGGTTAGCTGTTTGCTGATAGCTTATAGGGTGATTTTGGTGAAGGTTTTGGTATAATAAGACGATTCCAGATTCAAGCCTAGTTGACCATATTCATCATCCCCGGTAGCCCAGAAGGTATTGTCATCTTTAATTATAAGGGTGTGGTATTGTCCAACAGCTACAGCTTTGACATGGGTCGTGACTTGTTTAGGCATTTTTGCATCTGAAGTAGTACCATCGCCTAGTTGGCCATTTATATTAAAGCCAGTAGCCCATAGTGTGTTATCATTCTTCAGAATCATGGTGTGATATCGTCCGGCAGCTACAGATTTAACGTCAGTCGTAATTTGTTTAAATGTATGTAGATCAGTAGTTGTTCCGTCACCTAGTTGACCATATACATTATCTCCAGCAGCCCACAATGTATTATCATTTTTAACAATAAGTGTATAATCTCTTTGAGAGACTACTAGTTTAACATTGGTCGTAATTTGTTTAAATGAGTATACCAAACCAGTAGTACCATCGCCTAGTTGACCATATACATTACTTCCAGTAGCCCATAGTGTGTTATCATTCTTCAGAATCATGGTGTGATATCGTCCGGCAGCTACAGATTTAACGTCAGTCGTAATTTGTTTAAATGTATGTAGATCAGTAGTTGTTCCGTCACCTAGTTGACCATATACATTATCTCCGGTACCCCATAGTGTGTTGTCATTTTTAAGGATTAGTGTGTGAAACGCTCCGACAGCTACCGATTTAATGTCAGTTGCTACTTGTTTGGGCGTTGTTGCATTGGTGGTAGTACCATCACCTAGTTGACCAACATAATTATAGCCCACACCCCACAAAGTGTTGTCATTTTTCAGAATCATGGTGTGGAGTGATCCAGTTGCAACAGCCTTAACATTGGTCATAATCTGTTTAGGCGTTTCTATATTGGTAGTTGTGCCATCCCCCAACTGTCCGTCATTATTGTTGCCAGCAGCCCATAATGTGTCATTTCTCATAAAAAAGGAGTTGTTGGAACTGGCTACAACAGAGGTTTTTATCTCTGGTTTTGGGTCTTTGGAGTCTTTGCAGGATGAAGCAAAAAGAAGGAGGGAAAGCGAGAGAATTGAATAAACGGTTGGTTTCATAGAAGTTATTTTGAGAAAAAACAGTATTGCTACAACAAAGAACTCAATTGAGAATCATGTTTGCAAGTAAATGCCGAAGTGTCACTGCGGTTACCTGGTCAATATGAAAAGCTGTATGTCTGTAAGAGGAAGCTCACATAGATAGGAATTGTTCTTTTCTACATATGTGGGAGATTCTCATTATTCGTCAGCTAATAACCAGACTCCTATTCCTCTCGAGATTTGTCTTTCCCTAAAAATTATAATTCTATAAAAAGTGTAATATTATAGCAGTTTATTACTAGATTCGTTGCAAGTATTTTTCTGTTGACAAACTATTTTCGGACATAGAAATATGTTTTAGGAATGCCTTTTGATGCCAGGCACTGTAAATGTTTAATTGGTAAGAATTACTTCAGGAACCGACGATCTACTATGAACGCAAAACAATGGCCTGTTACTCTTCTTATTACCCTTCCTTTTTTATTCTTCACCTGTAACCGCAATGTTACCCCTTCCATGCAAGTTCAAGAGCAAGAGGAACAAGGATTTGACACTCCCTATACCATAAAGTCAGATCCATCGCCATTGCCTCTGACCCCCGAACAAACACTGGCATCGTTTCGGCTGCCCAAAGGATATCATATGGAACTGGTGGCCAGCGAACCCATGATAACCGAACCGGTAGCCATTGCCTGGGATGGCAACGAACGAATGTATGTGGCTCAGATGGAGACCTATATGCAAACAGTAGACACCACCGGAGAGCACGAGCCTCACAGCAGAATTATGCTCCTGGAAGATACAAACAACGATGGACGGATGGACAAAAGCTCTGTGTTTATAGACAAGCTGATGTTGCCCCGTATGATCTTGTGTGTAGGTTCGGAATTGTTAGTCAACGAAACAGATACCTATGATATATATGCTTACAAAGACACCAATGGAGATGGTGTGGCAGACCAGAAAAGACGGGTCTATCATATCAATAAAAGAGCCCCAGGCAATCTGGAGCACCAGCGCAGCGGACTGGACTGGAATCTCGACAACTGGATTTATGTAACAGTAGATCCGGTACGTTTTCGGTATAAAAATGGAATGCTGGAAGCAGATACATTGGCAAGTGGCTCGAACGGACAATGGGGACTGACACACGATAACTTTGGACGGCTGTTTTTTAGCAGAGCAGGCGGGGAAAATGCTGGTTCCGGATTTCAGATCAACCCTGTGTATGGTCAACTCGAGTTCCGGGATGCCTATATCGACTCTACCTTTGGGGCGGTATGGCCTATTATTAAAACACCTGATATACAGGGCGGACTAAAACGTATTCGTCCCGATACTACCCTGAATCATTTTACAGCAGGAAACGGACAGTCTATTTTTAGAGGAGACCGGTTGCCTAAAACATTGGTAGGTGATTACCTTATCAATGAACCCGTAGCCCGCATTATTCGGCGTGCTAAGGTCATCAACAAGGCTGGTAAAACAACGCTGGAAAATGCCTATGACAAACAGGAGTTTATCGCCTCTACAGATATGAACTTTCGTCCTGTGAATACCTACACCGGACCTGATGGATGCTTGTATATTGTAGACATGTACAGAGGGATTATTCAGGAAGGAACCTGGACAGCAAAGGGAAGCTACCTGCGTCCACAGATTCAGCGTCTGGGGCTGGATAAAAACATTCAGCGAGGACGTATCTACAGGCTGGTATATGATGGCCTTTCAAGAGGTCCCAAACCAAAAATGCTTAGTGAGCCCGGAAGCAAGCTGGTGACCTATCTGGATCATCCCAATGGCTGGTGGCGGGACAATGCCCAGAAGGAACTGGTGGTGCGACAAGATAAGTCTGTGATACCGGTATTGAAACAGATCATAAAAGGAGAGACAACAGCCTTAGGCCATAAGCCTTCCGCCTTGGGACGCCTGCATGCCTTGTGGACGCTGGAAGGGCTGGAGGCACTGGATAAGGATATCATCCTGACAGCCATGAAGGATGACGATGAGCAGGTACGGCGGGCTGCTGTCTGGGTAAGCGAACCCTGGCTAGTAGCCAATGATGCAGATATGCTGACCCAACTAAAATCCATGAAAGACGATACCAGCTATGACGTACGGGTGCAGCTGTTGTTATCGCTTCATAAAAGTCAGTCACCAAAAGCTAAAGAGCTGGTAAATGAGGTTCTGGAAGCAAATACCGCCAATGAAATGCTGAAAAATACACAACTGGCCATCGAAAGAAATGACGATGTAAAAAAATATGGTATTAAACTGGGTAGCCTCAATGAAACAAATCGAAAGATGATTATGGAAGGAGCTATGATTTTTCAATCCCTTTGTTCAACTTGCCACGGCCCCGAAGGACAGGGACTTCCTAGTCAGGTGGCACCTCCATTGGCAGGCTTCTCTCAACGATTGATGACCAACAAGGATGCCATGATTAAAATTCTGTTGCATGGATTAACCGGACCTATTGAGGATAAAACCTATCCCGATATGATGCCACCCATGGGGGCGAATGAGGATGAATGGATAGCGTCTGTATTGAGTTATGTGCGATATGATTTAGGTCGCCCCAACAGAGGAGGAGTGTCACCAGAAGAACTGTCCCGTATTTTGGTAAAGCCTGAAGATGTAAAAAATATGAGACAACATACGGCAGGAAGAGACAAGGCCTGGACGTGGGCAGAACTGACCCCTGCATCCAAATCACCCAATTGATTGTAAAAAAGACTAAACACTATCTTAACAATTATACCTGTTGCTATGTCCCTTACCAATCTATTTAACCGCAGAAACTTTCTGAAAAAAGCCACTGCCGGAACTGCACTTTCCTTATCCATTCCGCAAATTGTATCAGCTGCCTTTGCTGCTGAAAAAGTTGGCAAAATTACTTTACAAAAAGACGATGTTATTCTTTTTCAAGGTGATTCTATTACCGATGCTGGCAGAAAACGTGAAGTGTTAGAGGCAAACAACACTGGTGCTTTGGGCTCTGGATATGCCTTCATGGCCGCTTCAGATTTATTGTTACAACATGCAGACAAAACCCTGAAAATCTATAACAAAGGTATTAGCGGAAACAAAGTATATCAGCTTGCCGAACGTTGGGATGCCGATTGCCTGGATCTGAAACCCAATGTACTCAGTATATTGATTGGGGTAAATGACTTCTGGCATACCCTAACCCATAACTACACAGGCACAGTCCAAACCTACCAGACCGATCTGAAAGCACTGCTGGATCGCACCAAACAAAAGTATCCGACTATTAAACTTGTCATCGGAGAGCCTTTTGCTGTAACGGGCATTAAGGCAGTAGATGAGAAGTGGTATCCTGCCTTTAACGACTACCGCAAGGCTTCTCGTGAGATAGCAGATAGCTATGGTGCCGTATATATTCCTTACCAGACGGTATTTGACAAAGCCCAAAAAGCAGCCCCCGGCGTCTACTGGACCTACGACGGCGTACACCCCAGCATTGCCGGTGCCCGCCTGATGGCCCAAGCCTGGCTGGAAGCTGTGAAAGGATGATGGATTAGATTACAAGAATGCGAAATAAATACTGCCAGCACGGGAGAAATCTCGTGCTTTTTTGATGATACTAAGAGCAAGGCTAAATTGTTGACAAGTGTCTATAAGTTGTAAAATCAAATATAGAATGAATACATTATCTGAAAGGTATATAGCTGGTGAGGTTGAGGATGTTTGGAAAGGCCTTATAGACTTGGGACCTAAAGTATTGGATCCAGAGTATAATGAAGAAACAAACCTCATACTGGATATAGCAACACAGCATATTCAATATAACCTGGAGGTTATCCACCGCGAGTTGCTCTATTATGGATATGTCTTTACCGAATTTGAGTCTGGAGAGCCAGCCCATACCCTCAGGCATGAGCCTCTTTTGATAAATACAAAAAAAGATGAAGAGAGGGTTAAAAACCTCAATTTATTGCATGAAGAGTATGGCAAAATACCATTGATTTTTTCAAAAATCCTGGAACGTATCCACCATGTTGAATTTGTAGGGTATTTTTCCAACTGGGAGCATCCGTTTTTATTGGATGCACTACAAATTTATCCAATTGAAGGGCTGGAATGTGAACCTGATGAAGATGATGGGATATATTCTCTTTGTTTTTGCCTTGATCAATTTCATAAAGAAGATATCAGCGGTGCAGGAGGGTATAACATTTCGCTTACCCCTGAAATCGCCATAGATAGCAAGATTTTACGTTATGATATAGACATCTACTTTATGGATTATCTGCGTGATGCCTTCAAATGGGCAGGTTTTCCAGGCTTTGAGTATTTACACGAAAGTCTGACCATCCCAGACAATATTATGGAGTTTATTCTAAAAGTTCGGTCTCAGATGATTCCAGTATGAGTGAGTATGAGGTGTGACATATCTATTGTTGTGCTGATTGTCTATGGATAAACAGCACAACACTTGTGTATATTGGCTAACTTGTGTAAACTAACTGACTAAATCAAAATGATGATAGGCTTTTTTATAATTACATAAAAGAAGAGGATAAATTAGTTTCTCATTTGACTTCAACAATATACAATTCCTGATCCTTACTATAGGTACTATCACAGGATTCAAGAGCCATAGGGCGATCTAACCGGATTGTATCTATACCGGGTTTGATTGCTTTAAACACAAAAGCAAATGTGGAAGGACAACCAACGCACATTTTTGACATATCTTCTGGTTTTTTGTGTTCTTCTACTGCTTTTCTGTTTATAAACTGTACATGCGATAATGATTTTTCATTGACAATACAATAATAACAGCATGAACTAGTAGAATAATAGATTTCTACTGTTTGTCCTACATGTAGCTGATAAGTGGAAGAGTTGGTATAGCCGACTTCCTTACTGGTACAGCCTGAAGCTGTCAGCAAAAGGTAGATTATTGTTAGTATGTATGAACGAAAATGCCTCATGAGTTTAGGATAGCCAGAGACGCAATCAGGAAGAACGGTATTAATTCCACCACACAGAAGGCAATTTCAATCAAAACTGAACGTTCTTTTATTTTTTTGAACAACGTATAAATCACCATAGAATACAACCCATAGAAAAACATACATACAAAGGTGCCTATCACCAATAGGGCAAAAAAGTCTGAACCTACAGAATCATAAAAAGTGGCTTTCGCCAACCAGCCAAAAATGACCAGATAGATAAACAGGATAAACAACATCCGAAAAAGAAGCATCCAGGATTTGGGTTTATGAAAAATGATTCAGATGACTATTTGAGCTACTTTTTTAATTTGTATTTTTCGTGCAAATGTTCTGGTTAAATTACATCACCTTTGATGCATTTTGTATCTTTTAGTAAGTTTGAACACTTGTAAAGTATACCTCTAATGTCTTCTTTCAAAATGTAAAAGTGTTTTAACAGTACCTATGTCAGAAGAGCAAACTGAAAAAGAAAAAGTAATGTGGTTGTTGCTTTCCGGGCAGGAGGATACTATTGCTTTAGGATTAACCATTGCGGAAACTTTGGAACTTGATCTGGAAGATTTTAAACAGGATATTACTATTGCCTATTGTCTGATTTCATCAGAGGGGGGTATTTCTTTTGAGAAACAATTATGGGAAATCAGTAATGCAAGAGGTCTTACATTGCGTAATGAATCTATATTGCCTTGGCAAATTGTCTATTTTACCAATCTGAAATCATTGGATTTAACCCGTAATTACTTCACTTCTATACCATCCCAGATAGGGAACCTAACCCAATTGACATGGCTGGATTTATCAACCAATCAACTCAATACATTACCCACTGAAATAAGGAATCTCAAAAATCTCAAGGAACTTCGTTTATCTTTTAATCAATTTACTATCATTCCAGATGAGATATGGAGTCTTACTACACTCACAAATCTTGATTTAGGTAATAACCCGTTAAAGATTATTCCTGTTGAAATTGGCAATCTTACAGATCTAACGTTACTGGATATACGTTCGGCTCAGTTAACAGAACTTCCAGTTGAGATAGGCAAGCTAATCAGATTGAAAAACCTTTGCTTAGAAGAGAATGAGTTAACAATCCTACATCCTACAATCTGTACACTTACTAATCTCAAAGAATTAAACTTATCCAGAAATCAACTCATATCTCTTCCTGTTGAAATAGGCAGTCTGGTAGAGTTGGAAAAACTGGATCTTAGGATTAACCTTTTGCAATCTCTCCCTGGAGAAATAGAAAAACTTAAAAAAATGAATGGGTTATATTTAGAGGAAAATCCTCTATCTACATTTCCTATTAGCATTAGCAAGTTGCCAATCTTAGATTATATTGAATTGGGTAATTGTCAACTGCGAACACTTCCTGCTGAAATTGGGACATTAACTAGGTTAACGACTCTTCATCTGAATAATAACCAATTAGAGAGACTACCTGAAGAAATAAAAAATCTAACACAACTAGATTCTCTTAATCTGACTGGTAATCCCATTTCAGAGGCTGAGCAACAAAAGATTCGGGCCTGGCTACCTAATTGTCGAATCTGGTTTTAATCATCTTATCAAGAAAACACTATGGCGGAAGATCAGATTGAAAAAGAAAATGTAATGCGGCTATTACTTTCCGGGCAGATGGAGAGCATTCAACTTGGAATAGAGATTGCCCATGCATCACAAATTGACATAGAAGATTTTAAACAAGATATTGAAATAGCCTTTGGCTTTTTCTCAAAAAGTGCCCATTATCCATTCAATAAGAAGCTGTACGGAGTTTATTTTAAGAAGGAACTAGATCTGTCTAAACGGGATTTAACGGTGGTGCCTTCTCAAATCAAATACTTCAGACATTTAGAAAAATTAAATCTGGCTCATAATAAGCTTAAAGTTTTTTCTACTGATATCAGTCAATTCAAAGGGTTGACGCATTTGGAACTTTCGTATAACCTGCTAACGTCATTGCCTGCTGAAATCGGAGAACTTTCTCAGTTAATTGAATTAAAAGTAAGCCATAATCAATTAGTGAAGCTGCCTTTGGAAATAGGAAAGCTTCATGTTCTTGAATCCTTATTTCTTGATCATAATGATCTTGAGTCTTTGCCAGATGAAATTCTGAATCTAAGCCGATTATCTACTTTGCTCATTTCTGATAATAAACTGCAATCTTTACCTGCTCAAGTGAAAAGTCTTTCTAAGCTACTTTTCCTGATTTTGGTAAATAATTCGTTTTCCGTAGAAGAAAAAGAACGAATCAGGGAGGAGTTACCCAAGAGTCAGGTACTATTCGAATTACGTAGGCAAAAGCTATAAAGTGAGTCGGTCTGTTTATAAGATTACACGATAAGATTCTTTGATATTCTTATTTTTGTGACATGATCACAAAAGAAACTAAAACACCACAAGATGGTACCCAAAACCAGTCTCCGGTCAGGCATTTTAATGTGTATTCGATAGAGAGGTCAAAGGGGAAAACGATACCCTATAGTCGGCGGGATTTTTATAAAGTAACCTTGCTTACCAATCACTGTATATTACATTATGCCAACAGAAGCATTGAGATTACTCAGCCTGCTCTGATCTTTTCCAATCCGCTAGTGCCCTATGCATTTGAACATATCTCTGAAGTCAAAGGAGGCTACTTCTGTATCTTTACCGAAGAGTTTCTGAAATCCGGTGATCGGATGGATAATGTACACGACGTACCTATGTTTAAAATAGGAGGAACACCTGTGTTTTTTCTGAATGATAAACAGGTTTTGTATGTGGAAAGTCTTTTTCAGCGAATGCTGGAAGAGATTGAGACAGAGTATGTTTACAAATACGATCTTTTACGCAATCATGTGAATCTGCTGATTCATGAAGCGCTGAAAATGCAGCCTGAAATTTCTGCCTTCATACATCAGAATGCCGCATCCCGAATAGCTAGTCTTTTTCTGGAACTTCTGGAACGGCAGTTTCCGATAGACTCTCCGGGACAAGTGTTAAAGTTGCGCAATGCCAGTGATTATGCTGTCAACTTATCTGTACATGTGAACCATCTCAACTATGCTGTGCGTGAAATAACGGGTAAGCCTACTACAGTACATATTACCAATCGGATCGTTAATGAAGCGAAAGCTTTGCTTCTGCATACTGATTGGAGTATTTCCGAGATTGCTTATAGCCTGGGGTTTCAATATCCTACCTATTTTAATAACTTTTTCAAAAAGAAGACTGGTGCAACTCCACTTTCCCTGCGAAAGTAATTGTTTGAAAAGTATACTTTTTCCTTTGAAAATCGTTAGCCTGATTTGTTAACCTACTCATACCTTTGGGTAGGCTGTTTTCATGAAACAACTTGATCGGAAGCAGTAATTTTTTATCATACAAACCAATAGATACATATGAAGTACAAAATGTTAGGTAATACCGGACTTCTGGTTTCGGATCTTTGTTTAGGTACAATGACTTTTGGTGGAAAAGGATTCTGGAATGTGATTGGACAACTGGATCAGGGAATGGTAAATGATTTAGTCAAACAATCGGTAGAGGCTGGTATCAACTTTATTGACACGGCCAATGTCTACTCCGAAGGAGTATCCGAAGAGATGACAGGAAAGGCTATTCGGGAACTGGGACTGAATAGAGAGGAATTAGTGATTGCTACAAAGGTGAGAGGCAAGATGGGAAGCTTGCCCAATCAGATTGGCCTTACTCGTAAACATATCATGGAACAGGTAGAAGCAAGTTTGAAACGGCTTAATGTGGACTATATAGATCTGTATCAGATTCATTCCTATGATCCGATGACACCTTTAGAAGAAACACTTCGGGCACTGGATTCACTTGTGCAAAGTGGCAAAGTGCGCTATATCGGATGCAGCAATGTTGCTGCCTGGCAACTAATGAAGGCTCTTTCTATCTCTGAGTACAAAGGACTTGCAAAGTTTGTGTCCCTACAAGCCTATTACACCATTGCCGGGCGTGATCTGGAGCGGGAGATTGTGCCATTACTACAAGATCAGAAGGTAGGCTTAATGGTATGGAGTCCATTAGCTGGAGGACTGTTGAGTGGCAAATATGGTCGTAGTATAGAAGGTGCAGAAGGCTCACGCCGGGCAACATTCGACTTTCCACCTGTTAATAAAGACAAAGCTTATGACATACTGGATATTCTACATTCTATGGCGAAAGAGAAAGGAGTATCTGTAGCACAACTTAGCCTGGCATGGTTGCTACATCAGCCAGTAGTCACTTCTGTTATTATAGGCGCAAAGACACTGGATCAACTGAATGACAATATCGCTTCTGGTAATGTGCAGTTTAGTGCAGACGAGCTCCAAAAACTGGACGAAGTAAGTAGGCTGTCCCCTGAATACCCTGGCTGGATGCTAGACCGAACAGGCGCAGACCGGAAGATATAAGGATAACTTAAGATTAATATGAATTAAAATAAAACCGGAACGTTGGATATAAACGTTCCGGTTTTTCTATATCTGACTGTGTGAGTAAGTACTATCCCATATTGTGATATACATTCTGTACATCATCATCTTCTTCCAGCTTTTCGATCAGTTTTTCAACATCTGCTACCTGCTCTTCTGTGAGTTGCTTGGTATCATTCGGAATACGTTCAAAGTCTGCACCTTTGAGTTCATATCCTTTTTCTTCGAGGTGTTTTTGTAATGCACCAAAGGCAGTAAATTCACCATAGACGTTAATCAAACCGGCTTCTTCATCCAGAAATATTTCATCTGCACCGAAGTCAATCAGTTCCAGTTCCAGTTCTTCAATGTCGATTTTAGGGTCAGCCGCGATTTTGAAGATACTTTTACGTTCAAAGATAAAGTCCAGCATACCCGATGTACCCAGGCTACCACCAGTTTTGTTAAAGTAACTACGTACGTTTGCTACCGTACGTGTAGGGTTGTCTGTAGTACATTCTACCAGAATGGCTACACCATGTGGTGCATATCCTTCATATACCATCTCCTTATAGTCTGCTTCATCTTTTGAAGAAGCCCGTTTGATCGCTCTTTCTACATTGTCTTTCGGCATGTTTACGGCTTTTGCATTCTGCATAATAGCCCGTAACCTTGAGTTGGTTGTAGGATCAGCACCACCGGATTTTACAGCCATAACAATATCTTTTCCAATTCTGGTAAAAGTTTTAGCCATCATGCCCCAGCGTTTCATTTTGCGGGCTTTACGGAATTCAAATGCGCGTCCCATGAATCTATATATGAATAAATGATTGTATAAATGACAAAAGTGCTGCAAAGGTAGAAATTTTTGAAGTTGTCTGAAATAATTTTTAAAGAAGCGAAAAGAGCAGAGATGCCCTTATGCTAAAAGAATAGATCTTATGTATAGGTAACAAACTAGAGATTACCTTTTTTATGTAATAAATCTGAGACTTTGTCGCAATTTTAATTCTGGATACTTAGGTGGAAAATCATCTAAATGAGGTGGGTAGAAGTAGTTATTTCTCTTTGTGTCAATGCTTTAGAAGTGATTTTAGGGAGTGTGATTTCAAAGTAGAAAAACATTTACCAATACTATATGCCCTGTAAAGTCATCCCGTTGTTTGCCTACTTCAATGGCCTAAATTCACTATTTTAAATTTTTATCTGCTCAATATTTCATTTCGTCGAAGGAATAGGGAGGTTTGGTCGATTACTTTTTCTCAGTAGGACGCATACAGTGATGACAGAAGAACAGTTTAACACAACTAATAAGATAAAATCTATGCGTTTTACAACTTTACTCACAACCAGCCTCATTTTTTTAGCTGGTTATGGAGCATTTGCTCAGGGAACCGCTTCGTCGGCAACCAATGAGTCGGCAGATGCAATGTCTGGTAAAAAGACAGAAACCAAAAAAGGAAAAAAGGAGGTGAAGCCTTATGTTTCCCCTTACTATTCCTATGATGATGACAAGGATGGTGTGCCTAACTATAGGGATAAATGTCCTCATACGCCTATAGGAGAGAAAGTAACTCCTTTTGGCTGTCCTCCGGATACTGACTTTGATGGAGTATATGACTATGAGGATAATTGCGATACGATTCCCGGACCTAAAGAAAATCATGGCTGTCCATGGGGTGACCGTGATAATGATAAAGTAACTGACAACGTAGATAAATGTCCGGACGTACCTGGAGATCCTCATAACCTGGGTTGTCCGATTGTGAAGAAAGATAAGGATGGTGACGGTATCTATGACGCAGATGATGTATGTCCAGATGTACCAGGCATTATTGCTAATCATGGTTGTCCTGAAATCAAGAAGGAAGAAAAAGAAGCTTTAAAACGTGCATTTGACAATCTGTTGTTTGAGACAAATAAAGATGTAATCAAACCTTCTTCTTTCGCTACTTTGAATGAACTGGCTGGCATCATGCAGCAGAATCCTAATTCTCTTCTACACCTGGAAGGACATACAGACAACGTAGGTGAAGATGAAGCGAACCTGGATCTATCACGTCGTCGTGCAGAATCGGTGAAACGATATCTATCTGAAAAAGGTATTGATGCTGCTCGGATTACAACTGATGGTTTTGGTGAAGCTCGTCCAAAAGATACGAACGATACAGATGCAGGTCGTGCGAAAAACCGTCGTGTAGAAATGATTTACCATTATTAAAAATAATCAAGACGTTAGTCTATAAAACAAAAAGTCCTTTCTGGAAACAGAAAGGACTTTTTGTTTTATACTATGTTATACGAACAAATGATTTGTAATATGGAACAGTATTTTAACGTAGAAGGACTCGTAGAAAAAGGAACACATACAGCAATCCTACAAAGCCGAGGTAGAAATACTTCACATAGCGAAATCGCAGATATAAACCCGCTGCTGCAATACTAAGGGCTATGGATATAGATACAAACAGAGGTAATTGCAAAAGACGATAGGTCAGAATACCTATTGCCATACCTGCAATGGGGCCACTTACCAGTCGTTTAACTAATCGGACAAATTTCTTGCGACGGTGTTTTATACGGTACTTGTCATACTTCTTCCAGGCATTCTTATGCCAGATATAACACGTGCCATCAATCACAGTTAATTGTTTCGCATCGTGTGAGTCGGATGGTATGTTGGAAGTGTTCATTAATTTAATGTTAACTAATGATCAATTTGATTAACATTAAATTAATATAAAAAATGATACCATTCAAGTATTACTTTTAAATAACCGCAGATGAGTACTGCAGGATAGTTTTGTTTTTCTGGGTGAAATCTATTCTTTTGTAGTTGAGAAGCTATTTTACACTCACTTTATCCAACCTAGGCTTTCTTACCTATACAATGCAGGAAGAACTCAAAAACAAAATGCTGGAAGAATACCGTTATCAAACCCGATGCCTGGTAGCTCTTGATTCTATTATTTTCGGGTTTGATGGGGATGAACTTAAATTATTGCTGGTCCGTCGTGGGGTCGAAGCCAATAGGGAAACATGGTCGTTGATGGGAGGATGGTTACAACCTGGAGAAGGATTGGGACAGGCAGCTTCCCGAATTTTGTATGAGTTAACTAATCTGACTAATATCTATCTGGAACAGTTATATAGCTTTGGTGATCCACAACGTGACCCAGTAGAGCGAACGGTTTCAATAGCGTATTTTGCTCTGATCAATGTGGCTGACTATGAACAGAAAATATCCCACACCTATGATGCGCACTGGTTCTCTCTCAATCAACTCGATGGCTTGGATTTACTCTTTGACCACAAAGCTATGATTGAACTGGCTATTGAGAAACTACGGTATAAGGCATCCCAGCATCCTATCGGATTTGAATTGTTGCCTGAAAAATTTACCATTCCGCAACTTCAAAAGCTATATGAAGCGATCTTTGCTACCTCATTTGACAAACGAAACTTTAGCCGAAAGATACTTTCTACCAGTTTACTTGTAAAGCTGAAAGAGAAGCAGAAAGGATATTCAAAAAAAGGGGCCTTCTTATATAGCGTAGATACTGAAAAGTATCAGAAACAGTTTAATTCATTTCTTAATTTTATTCCCAACAGCTTTATTTAGTATATCTGAAAACTACTATCAGTATAGTAGTCCCTATACAGACAAGCTTATTTCTTTTGTGGCAGATTCATTGGAAATTCTTTATCAGGACGAGTGGTTAGTGGCTGTAAATAAACCTGCGGGCATGCTGGTTCATAAAAGTGAGATGGATAAGTATGAATTGGTTAATGCACAACAGGTGCTTCGCAAGCAGTTAAAAAAACGTATTTATTTATTGCACAGATTGGATAAACCTACCTCAGGGGTGCTGTTATTTGCTCTGAACAGGGATACTGCCCGTGAGATGAGTAAAGCTATTGAAGACAAACAGACAATCAAGACCTATCTGGTGGTGGTAAGAGGATATACAGCAGAAGAGGAAGTCATAGATTATCCCTTAACCAAAATGTGGGATAAGATGACTGACCAGCAGGCTGTGAAAGATGCTCCTGCACAAAGTGCCATTACAGAATACAAACGGTTGGCAACAGTGGAACTGCCCTTTCAGGTTGCTAAACACCCGACCACACGTTATTCGCTGATTCAGGTGAGACCATTAACCGGACGAAACCGACAAATCCGGCGGCATATGAAACATATCTTCCATCATGTAGTAGGAGATACCACTCATGGCGATGGGAAACACAATGTTTTCTTTCGCCAGCAGTTTGATTGCCATCGGCTCTTATTACATGCTGTAAAAATGGAATTTATCCATCCGGTTACAGGGCAGTCACTAGCCATCACTGCACCTTTGGATGCCTCATTTTCAGACGTTGTTGCAAAGCTTGGCTGGAAGGCCGCATTAGAAAATATCTTACCAGAGTAAAAGCATTTTCATCCGGTATATTTTCCATTGTACAGTTTTGCTTATCTGTTAGTTGAGCATAGTGTAGTTTAAAACAGTTTGATGCGTTGAGTTCAACGTATGCAACCTATTGAAGAGCTTCTCTGGTTTGTTTGGGCAAAAACAATTTTGCCTGGAGTTTACTTCAAATTTGCTGATGTGTTGAATAAACCGCAGAAAAGTTTTTTGCATAGAACAAACCGCAAGTTTTGTGTTTGGTCACAATTCACCGCAAAAAAATAATGCGCATAGTTCGGGTAAAATACTTATTTACCTATAACTATGCGCACTGTAAAGTTATGACTGTACTCTCTTTTATTCTTCTTCCTCTGTATTAGTCATGGCAGCCCATAAATCATATGCTCCTTTTACTACAATAGCATTGGGAGAGTCGGCAGAGGTCATCGATTTGATTTCACTATAGGATAGTTCGGTATTGCCAGTCTGGATTTCCTTGCGTTCAAAGTATACGCCTTCTTGGGTCCTTTTCTTCAATATAAAGATATACTTTTTCTCTCCTGACAAAATCACTGACTCTTCAGGTAAGGTAGGAACTGCCAATGCGCTGGTTTCCAGCCAGCCGGAAAGATAAGTGCCCGGAAATAAATTGTCGTCTTCCTGGTCCAGATGGCAGTGTACACCAATGCTTCGATCTTCAGCAATCTCTTTTCGGATCAGATAAACAGTAGCTGTTCGTTCTTTTGTCTCATTGGCCAGTACAAACCGTACTTTCTGACCAATCTTGATACTGGGAATGTCTTTCTCGAAAATAGTCAATTCGGCATGAAGATGTTCAGGGTCAACAATTTTAAACAGAACATCTGTAGCATTGATATAAGCCCCCAAATTACCATGTACCTGTGTGACAAAGCCATTGATAGGAGAGTGTAACGAGATAGTACTTTGAATAGACCCTTTGCCTACATTTTCCGGATTCAAATGAATAAACCGCAGTTTGGCCTGTAATCCTTTAAAGCGAGCCAGTGTACTCTGGTATTGTGCTTTGGTCTGTTGTAGCGTTTTTAGTGCATTGACATTTTCTTTGCTTAATTCCTGCTGACGTTGGTATTCTGCTTCCTGAAACTCCAGTTGGCTCTTCGTATCCAGGTATTCCTGTTGTAATTGTATAAAATCCAGGTTCTCAATCACAGCAATGGCCTGTCCCTTTTTTACCTGCATTCCCTGCAATAGAGGGGTACTTTTCAGAAATCCTCCCATGGGTGGTGAGATGCTAACCAGATTTTGTGGAGGAACATCCAGCATACCATTAACTTTGAGTGTACCACTGATGTTACGCATGGTTATAGAGCCTAGTTGAATACCAGCGGTTTGGTATTGAAGATTTGTCAGGAAAACCACATCCTCGTCTGTACTATCGGTACTTGGTGTTTCTTCGGAAGCTGGTTCGGTTTTAGTGCTGCAACTGAAAATACAAAGCAAAAGAAAAAGACTCGCTACTTTGGTTATTCTGGTTAAGAATAAGGCGAAAGAATATATATACATAAACTATAGTGTCAGTTAGAAGGTGATTATTTCTGTCCGGCAAGGAATTCGATCTGGATGACCGCTTGGTTAAATCGATGCAAAGTTTCCAGGTATTGCATACGAATCATTAATGATCGGTTCAGACCCTGGCTATATTCGAGATAGCCTATTTCGCCAGCACGATATGCTTTTTGGGCATTTCCCAGAATGAGTTTTGCAGTAGGCAAAGCTGTTTTCTCATAGTATTCCAGACTTTTCAGATACTTGGTATATTCCTGGATTGCCTGTTGCCATTGTTGTCCAATAGCTTTCTGATAGTATTGTACCTGAGTTTGGGCAATTTTTTCATTGAGAGAGGCTGCTTGTGTTCTTGCCCGAAACGGACGAAACCACAAGGGCAAAGAAATTCCTGCCTCTATGCCCTGGAAACGTTTACTGCCATTAAAAAAACGATCCTGTCCATTAATGACCTGAGTCCCAATAAGCGACTGATTAAAATACCCAATGGTGAAATCTGGTAATGCCAATGCTCTTTCTACACGGGTAAACTGTCTGGCTGTAATTACTTGCTGGTGATAATACAGAATAATTGGATTTTGGAGCAATGCATTGGTATCTGCCAGTTGTATAGACAAAGTTTGTTTTTGTAGAACCTCGTCGGTTGCTGTGATAGGTTGTGTCTGATTGAGAAGTGTCTGTAATTGGGACTGGGCAATCAAAATATCTGATTCGTTTTGTGACAGTTGCAACCGGATTTCCTGTAACTGACTCTCGGCAGTGGATTGTTCAAGAAAGGTACTTTCCCCTGTACGGTAACGGACCTGAGCCGAACGTACAAACTGGCTGAATATACTATCTTGTTCCTGATACAACTGATGCCGGGCTTTGGCTAGTACCAACAACTCGTATGTTGATTTTACCTGATGTACCAACGCATTTTGTGTCACAGCCAGTCTTCTTTCCACCGTTTGGGTTTGGGCTTCCTGGTAGTTGGCTCTCCGACTCAATAGGAGAGGGAAGGGGATGTTTTGGCTGATCGTAAAGCTATTGTCAAAGTTAACGCTGTTGTATTGGCCTCCCATCCAGTTGATGTTGGTTTTGCCAATATCGGATGCTGTACGTTGCAACATTTTCTGCGCATCTATTTCATAAAGCCCAGACTGTACCTCCAGGTTATTTTGCAGAGCTAACGTGATAGCCTTTTCCAGACTGAGAGACATAGGAGACGTTTGTGCATTACCTGTCTGATAAACCAGAATACTGATCAAAAACATTACAAAAACAAAAGGCCAAAAACGAACAGATAGATGTAAGCCTGATTTGGGCCAGTTCACTGCCAGTATTTTTCGAATTGAAGATGGACTTTCATAATCAGGTTTATCTTCAGAAGAAGAGTCATAGGTGTTGTTTGGCAGATTATGCTCTGTTATATTTCCTGACTTTTCGAAAAGCATATATAATACAGGTAATACCAGCAATGTAAGCAAGGTAGAAGACACCAGTCCACCAATAACAACTGTGGCAAGAGGCTTCTGTACTTCTCCTCCGGCTCCTTGCGAAAGAGCCATCGGTAAAAAGCCCAATGAGGCTACTAGGGCAGTCATGAGTACGGGGCGAAGCCGGGTTTCTGTTCCCTGAAGAATAATATCCTGCAGGTTGGTAAGGCCATTTTGTTTTAACCGGTTAAATTCTCCCAATAAGACAATACCATTTAAAACTGCCACACCAAACAATGCAATAAATCCAATGCCTGCTGATATACTGAAAGGCATATTGCGTAACCAGAGAGCTACAATGCCGCCTATAGCTGAAAGGGGAATAGCTGTGAATATCAGAATGCTTTGCATAATGGAGCTGAAGGTGAAATAGAGCAGAATAAAGATAAGAGCCAATGCTACCGGAACCGCTACTGACAACCGTTGGCGTGCTTCCAGAAGGTTTTCAAATGTACCACCATAGGTCACATAATAGCCTGTAGGAAGTTTAATTTCCCTTTCAATCCGATCTTGTATTTCTTGTACTATACTCTGTACATCTCGGTTACGAACATTAAAACCGACAGTAATTCGTCTTTGGGCATTGTCTCGTTGGATCTGATTCGGTCCGTTTTTTAATTCTACCGTAGCTACCTGTGATAACGGAATCTGATTGCCATCAGGAGTGGAAATATACAGGTTTGTTACATCTTCTATAGATTGCCGTTTGCCTTGTTCCAGACGTACCATAAGGTCAAATCTACGTTCTCCTTCAAAGACTAATCCGGCTGATTCCCCTGCAAATCCTGCCCGTATGACTTTATTTATGTCTTCAATGGCAAGACCATACTCTGCAATCTTATCCCGGTTATAGTTCACTACAATCTGTGGTAGTCCTGTAATCTGTTCAATATAAAGATCCTCAGCTCCCTGTACTTTTCGAATCAGCTTACCCAGTACTTTTGCTTGTTCTGCCAGTGTATTGAGGTCCTCTCCATAAATCTTTAAAACCACATCCTGTCGGGCACCAGTTGCCAATTCATTAAACCGCATCTGAATAGGTTGCTGGAATCCAAAAGAAACACCTGGAAGTGCACTGAGTGCTTCATGCATTTTCTGAGCCAATTCTTCGCGATTGGATGCGCTGACCCATTCGGATTTATCTTTGAGGATAATCATCAGATCACAGGATTCAATAGGCATTGGATCTGTGGGAACTTCAGAAGATCCTACTTTGCCGACCACTTCTTTGATTTCCGGAAATTGTTTTAACAAGATAGCTGCAGCCTTTTGAGCTGTCTCAATAGTTTGTGACACTGAGCTACCTGTTACCAGCCTTGTTTCTACTGCAAAGTCACCTTCCTCGAGTGTGGGAATAAATTCCCCTCCCAGTGTAGTAAATAAAAATAGAGAAGCGACTAACGCTATAACTGAAATACCTAATATGAGCTTTTTTCGGCTAAGGGCGAAATGAAGTACTGGAGTATATACGCGATGAAGATATTTCATTAACCTGTCAGCCAGGGTGGGCTTGGTGTGTCCGCTATTTTTACTGAGGCATAAAGCCGATACCATAGGCACATAAGTGAGGCTAAGAATAAAAGCTCCCAGAATAGCAAATGATACTACCTGAGCCATAGGTCTGAACATTTTACCTTCAATACCTGTCAGTGTTAGAATAGGCAGGTATACAATCAGGATAATAATTTCTCCAAAGGCCGCTGAACTGCGGATTTTAATGGCAGCCTGATATACTTCCCGATCCATCTCCTCCTGAGAAAGCCTATGGCTGTATTTTTGCTGAACTATATGATGTAAAGTGGCTTCGACAATAATCACAGCCCCATCGACAATTAATCCAAAGTCAATAGCTCCCAGACTCATCAGGTTGCCTGACACCCCAAACAGATGCATCATAGAAACAGCGAAGAGCATTGCCAGTGGAATAACAGAAGCGACAACCAGTCCTGCTCGTAGGTTACCCAGCATAATAACCAGCACAAAAATCACAATCAGTGCACCTTCCAGCAGGTTCTGCTCTACTGTACTGATGGCATTGTTGACCAGTCGGGTACGATCCAGATAGGCATCTATAACCAGTCCTATTGGAAGCGTTTTCTGGATTTGTGCAATCCTCTTTTTTACATTATTGATGACTTTAGATGAGTTTTCTCCTTTTAGCATCATCACAATAGCTCCTACTACTTCCCCTTGATCGTTATAGGTCATAGCACCGTACCGGGTAGCATGTCCGTAAGTGACCCTGCCGATATTTCCAATCAGTACCGGAATGCCATTCCCATTCTGCTTTATTACTATCTTCTTGATGTCGGTGGTATCGCCTATGAGACCTTCGCTTCGGATAAAATAAGCATTGGGCTTTTTATCAATATACGCTCCTCCGGTATTCTGATTGTTTTTTTCTAAGGCAGTAAAAACATCGTTAATGCTTAGATGATAACTGTTTAGCAGGTTAGGGTCAAGAGCTATTTCATATTGTTTTAAATAACCGCCAAAACTACTTACTTCGGCTACTCCCTCCGTACCCAATAGCTGTCTGCGTATAATCCAGTCCTGAATAGTGCGTAGTTCCATAGGCGTATACATCTTCTCATAGCCTTTTTGGGGATGTATGGTATATTGGTAGATTTCCCCAAGCCCTGTAGTTACAGGTCCGAGTTCAGGTGCACCTACACCTCCAGGTATGTCATTTTTGGCTTGTTGTAATCGTTCAAATACCTGTTGTCGTGCCCAGTAAATGTCGGTCTGTTCCTGAAAGACAATGGTTACAACGGATAGCCCAAAACGTGAAAAAGAGCGGATTTCAAGAATTTCCGGAATGGTGGCCATTGTTTGCTCTATCGGAAACGTAATGAGCCGCTCTACTTCCTGTGCTGCTAAGGAAGGTGTTCGGGTTATAATCTGTACCTGATTGCTGGTAATATCCGGTACAGCATCAATCGGAAGCTGTGTAAGTGACCATCCACCCCAGATGATCAGTACTAATGTCAGCAGTCCAATGATGAGTTTGTTATGTATGGAAAAATGAATGATTTTGTCTAACATTAGAAGAATGATTTAGAATAGTGTACTAAAGGTAGGACTGTATCCTGCAAAGTTCAGAAGCATACGAAGGCCATATAGTTGATCAGATTTGTGTAGATACATAATTGCCTGCACAGAACTGATTTGACTAAGATGAAGCAAATAGTGTGTCTGAAAATAAGACGGATACAAAAAAGATATGTGTTTCTAGTACCGGGGAGGGCGGAGAAATGAGATAGAAAACAGATACGCGTAGGTATTCTGATAGAAAGAATACGTAAATTGGGTTAATGCTATGGGGTGAATTCTGGGAAAAGTAAGAAAACGTGGCATCACAAATGTCAGCCCTATACAATGCGAATGAAACATTGGCAGACTGTGGTCAGTCTCTGTGTGGTGGCTTTTGGCATGTGATGAATTTAACCCATAGTGCAGCTGCAGAAATTCCCAGACGCTTAAGTCCTTGGTTGTGGATTCTGTATGTTCAAAGTAGTGGGAAATCAGATTCGGTATCTTAAACGCTTCCTCGACGTCGGTAAACGGAAACAGGCTACCGGCGAAAAATACAAAAGAGAGAAGAAGTGCAATGCCTGATTTCATAGAAAAAATAGTCTCAGACTTTTATCCCGTAAAAAACGCACTTTTTTTTGATTTTTTCAATTCTTCCTTTCAATTTAGAATATGACTAATTTGAACTAGAATGAGCTGGACTGAATATGCTGTTATGAACCGTATTGCATTGGTAACACTCAATAGACCTGAAAAACGCAATGCACTCAATCATATAGTTGTAAAGGAATTAACCGAATTACTTACCAAGGCAGTTGAGGACCAGAATGTAAAAGTGATTATCCTCCAGGCAAATGGCCCAGTGTTTTGTGCCGGGGCAGATCTGGAATATTTGCAGCAATTGCAAACCAACACCTATGAAGAAAATCTGGAAGATTCCCGACAACTAGCTCAACTGTTTGAGTTGATTTATACAATGCCAAAAGTGGTAATTGCCCGGATTCAGGGACATGCTATTGCAGGCGGATGTGGACTGGCAACTGTTTGTGATTTTTCATTTAGTGTACCAGAAGCCAGGTTTGGGTATACAGAGGTGAAAATTGGTTTTATTCCCGCCATTGTAAGCTATTTTCTGGCTAACAAGATTGGAGATGGCAAAGCCCGTGAATTATTGCTTTCCGGCAATCTGATCCCTGCTTCACAGGCTCAGGAGTATGGACTCATTAACTTTGTTATAGAGCCGGATGTACTGGATAGTGAGATTATGGGATTGGCTGAACAGCTATGTCAGCAAAACTCTGCTCAATCCATGGCATGGACTAAAAAACTACTGGCGGACATCCGGCAAAAAACACTGGCTGATGCGATGACCTATGCAGCAGAAGCTAATGCTCATGCACGTGCGTCTGAAGATTGTCAGAAAGGTATTGCTGCGTTTCTGGATAAAAAGGACCTTACCTGGTAGATGTTAGGGCATATTTCTACTAAACCTGGATTTAAGGTAATCAACCTATTTATAGTATTTTTTCAAATACAACTGTTTCTTTGTCAGGTCCGGAATAACCCCGAATTACATTGATTCCTTCCGGATTAGGTAAGCCAAGCAATGTCATTCCGATTTTCTTCTGATGGAAGTTTATTGATTTGGTATTTGTTGGTGTTGTTACAGCCTTTAGCTTTTGTATTCCTTTGGATTTGGATAGTTGTATAAAATTAGCATACAACAACTCACCTAATCCTTGCTTTTGATATTGTTCCCGAACACCAATCAAATGGACATATCCAACACTCTCGGTTTGTGAGAAGAAGCCGAAGAGATAGGCGATTACAACCCCGTTATTTCTAATCACAAATGCAGTATTCCCAAATTCATGCACTAAGTATGGATGATGCATTGATAACGTTCTATCACTTCCCCAAAAATCAATGATATCACGGGTTATTTGATTAAAATCATCAATGGTGCAATTCTCAATCAGCATACAAAAAATATAGATTTTGCTCCCATATTGGGTTTGGTTGAAGCAAAAAATGGAGGTTTTAGAATTGTCAGAAAAATGTAGCCACGCCTTTCTGACATCTTGCGGTTTATTTAGTAGATGCCTGACTGGATTGCATGAGCCCTCCACCAAAGTTTTGAGTTATTCTGGCAAAGGGTGTATTTTCTGACTTATAAGGATTTTTTATAATCTGAATGGCACAAGCCATATACTGATAATCAGTATTGAGAATGTTACGTCGGTGACCTGGAGAGTTCATCCAGCCTTTTACTACCTTCTGTGCAAAGGAGACAGCCGTATGGGCCGGATATATCTTGTCTGTGTTGCAGTCAAAATATCGGTATTCTCCATTGCCTTGTTTGCGTGGGCAATACTGTCCTGGTGTAGCAATGACTTCATATTGCGCAATGTTTTCGGCTGTTGCCATAAATTTCCCGCCAGCCAGTGTAATACGCTGACCAGGCAGGTAACGCTTTTTGTCTGTACGGTCTTCGTGTGCATAGTAATTTTTACTAATCATAGAAGTTGAATGCTCGTTGGCCGCTGTATACAGCACCGCGGAGTACAGAAACGTTTTACGTTTTTCCTTTTCGCGAGCTTCATTGGTGGCATGAAAGAAGGCAGCATCAATCAACTCATACTCTGGATTTTTAGGATCAATCGGTTTTTGAGCTTCCGGGAGAGTATAAAACTCTCGCCATGTCATCTGATAATACTTCTGTGCATAGGCTGATACACTAGCGACCATTACACACAGAACTAATACTAAAGTTTTAAGAATATGTTTTCTTTCCATGAAAATACCTTTCTTTTAAAAACGCATGTAGTAGAAAAATATTTTTACAGACATACTATAAATGAAATAGAAGACAATGATAACTACCTTGTTCTATTTTCTGCGCTGACGAAACATATAAAAACCAATTCCGATAACCAATGCGGTGAGTACAACTACCCCAATTTGCAACTTACGCATAGCTCCCAGAAGATCACCCATTGCTGCTTGCTGATCCTGTAGTTCGGTATTTTTACGCTTTAGCTGATTGGTTAGGCTGGTCACTTGTTGATCCAGATCATAAATACGATCCGAAGAGGCTCTGTTTTGTCCAAACAGATTGCTTTCTTTCTGATAGGAGGTACGTCTCACTTCCCGAATGATCTCATTGTCTTTGGAAATAATCCTGTGTAGGGCCAGAATCATATTCTGGAGATCTTTTTTGGATCGTCCACCAAAGAATGCATTTTTTTCTTTTCCCAGAGAGTCATACGCATGATAGAGTTGATCACGTTCCTGCAATAATCTACCCAGATCTGCACTTTGAGCATAGGATATAGCTATACCAAAAAGGATAAAAAAAAGGGAGGATAATAACTTTTTTTTCATGAATGAATAATGGTTTGTTAAGTCTATATTTTGACTGTTGTCTGTTTTTATTCCCTCTTAGATACGAAATCCCATCAGATTTATTGTCTGATGGGATTTTCTTTTGTGCTAAATTAGTTAACTAAGATTATATCTCAACTGTTTGTTTGAATCGCAAACGTATTGGCAAATAGATGATCCATACCACAATCAACGCGACACCTGCAAAAAGAATCCAGGTAAAATCGCTCAGAAATACACGTTGATTGGTATGTAAACGCAGGGTAATAAAGAGCATTGCCATTGTATATACATTCAGAATCAATGCCAGGGCATTGATCCAGTTACGAAGAATGTACATTAACTGTTCTCTACTTGTTTTATTGGCGAGCCAGTGATTAGCATTGGGAACCAGGATCGCCTGATTGGGTAGACCTAACACCAATCGACCAATCAAAGATAGAATTACGTTAACCAGAATAATAAACCCTGCAGCTATATAAAAGAAAGACTCGCGGGAAAGAAAATTATCAGGAACACCTTCGTGGTTATAATGAATGGCAATCTGATCCGGAAGATAATAGTATGAATACAAAAGAAATGCTAGAGCACCCAGCCATGACAATATTTTAAGTAAACGGACAACCAGAAAAAGTGGACGCATAAAGGAAATAAATAGATGAGCAATGGTTTTTAAGTCAGCAAATAGCTGATTGCAACAGGAAGATAATCACCTTTCGAAATTTGCGGTTGCAAAGGTAGCGTCTGTGAAAGGCAAATCACAGCAAAATACTATCTTTTTGGTAAGACTTCTGAAATGCAGATACTCTTATTCAGAATGAAAAGGAGAATATTGTAGGAGAAGTACTAGCTGACTGAATGCTTGATTTATTGATTGGGAGTATCTGCTTGTCCACAGGAAAACTGTTTAATCCGGAAATAAAGGGATATCTTCCAGCAAAAGAAATGGCCCACTTTCAGAGTTTGCCTGATAACAAAACCACTCCAGACCATTAACCAGGATCACATAGGGGGCCTGCACAATATGATTGTATCTGGCTGCCTGTTGCAGTACCAGATCATCCAATGGTACTAATGTGTCTTTACATTCTATCAGCAAAAAGGGTTTTCCATTTCTGTCAAAAACCAATAAATCAGCACGTTTGGGCAACTGATTATAGATAACTGCACTCTCCGCTTTAATAAGAGCCTTCGGATAACTGTATTGATTCAGCAAAAGGTGTACAAAATGTTGCCTCACCCATTCTTCAGGTGTCAGGTATATGTATTTCTTTCGTAGAATATCAAAGATATACAGTTTATCTTTCTTACGAATTACCTCATGTTTATAAGGAGGCAAATTTAACTCAAGCATGTTTTATAACAATTGGGTTCTGCAATAGTATCAGGTGATATATAGTATATAAACGTTAGAATAACAGCTATCTATATTTGTTCAGGATACTTTTTGCAGCTCTTTTAGCCTTTGGGGAAGCTGTGTCCATTCTTCGCTTTTTTGCCAGAGCTGTTGCGCATTCAGATCGCTTTGAGCTTCTTTGGATGGTGTTTTAGGTTTCTTTTTGACAAAATACAGTCCACTGACATCTTTGACTTCCGGTGAGGTTGCCAGATAAATACTGGTTTGGGCTCCCTGCTCCGCTGTAAGGAAAAACGGACGGGCCAGGTTGAATAACGAAACGAACCATCCATTTTGTGTACCTGCGCCAAAGTTGGTTTGTACTGCACCTGGATGAAGACTATTAGCTGTGATGCCAAATTCTTTGACCCGTTTGGCTAGCTCCCGTGTAAACAGGATATTGGCAAGCTTGGAGTTGGCATAGGCAGTCAAACTTTTAAAATGGGCAGCATGAGCTACTTCATTCAGATTCCATTTGCTCCATTTGTGTGCATCAGATGATACCGTAACAATACGTGCCTCATTTCCTTTCTTCAATAAGTCCAGCAATAAATTGGTAAGTAGAAAGGTACCCAAATGATTAATGCCAAACGTACTCTCAAATCCCTCGGGAGTCAGGCTGGGTTTATCCAGAATAAGGCCTGCATTATTAATCAATAAGTCCAGATGATCATAGGATGCATATAGCTGTTGTGCAAATTGCACAATAGATTCCTGACTCGCCAGATCACAAACAAACAGATCCAGTTTGCCTTTTGCCAGTGGACGTAGTTCTGCCAGCGTTTCCTTTCCTTTTGCTTCATTTCTGCAAACCAGAATAATATCCACTCCTGCTTTAGCCAGTTCTCTGGCTGTTACTTTTCCTATTCCGGAGTTAGCGCCTGTTATCAGACAAATTTTGTTAGACATATACAAGTGTAGGTTTTTGTAAAATAATATACAAAGCAGAGTTACAACAGAATAGTAGCTTTACATTACAACCAGATAAAGCTATTTTTTCGTGGATGTAGTGCTTATTCAAAGCCAGATACCCAATATCAGATTTTATGTTCAGGTGGACTCCGTATGTCTTTATCCGTTTTACGATCTTTCTACTGGCAGGTATAGTGCTATACAGAGCCTTTCCTAACATTCCCTTATTGGTTGTTGTATCTGTTTTTAGTGTTTCCTTTGTTGGGTATCTGATTTTATGGCTGATACAGCAAAGGCGAAAAGTGCGAATGTCGCTTTGGTTTGGTCTGCTGGCTTTCGTTGTTACAAGTGCATTTGGATGGCTATGTACCTATGAGCAAACCGATACCAATCACCCAAATCACATTTCACACCTGAGCGAAGTTACATATTATACTGGAAAAGTAGTTTCAGAAGTTCAATCCAAAGCTAAAAATTACAGGACTGTTGTAGAGATAGAGCAAGTGGTATCTGACAAAAAGCTTATTCCTGCAACTGGAAAAGTACTGATATACACTCCCAAAGACGCACCAGTCCCTTTATATGGAGATAAACTGATTATCTATGGTGCTCCATTACCTGTACAGCCTCCTCCCAATCCGGATGAGTTTGATTACAAAAAATATCTTGCTCTCCAACAGATTTACCACCAGCAATTTGTCAAGAAAGGAAAATTTATTGTATACGAACATACCGCAGGGAATGCTGTCATCTTTGCCTCTTTGCAGGGAAGAGCTTGGGCAGATACTATTTTCCGAAAATATATTACTGCTGAGAACGAATATGCTATTATTTCCGGGCTAGTGCTTGGACTACGGAGTGGGCTGAATGATGAGCTCAAAGGCGCTTATGCAGCAGCAGGGGCTATGCATATTCTGGCTGTTTCCGGAGCTCATGTCATCCTTATCTTTCAGTTAATTCTTTTGGTATTGGGGCGAATTAAAAAAGTACGGTACGGGAACTGGTTTTTTGCGATTATAGCCTTAGTATTACTTTGGTTCTATGCCTTTATTACTGGCTTATCAGCTTCTGTATTGCGTTCAGTTGTGATGTTTTCATTGGTTATACTAGGTGAGGCATTGCGTAGAGAAGGTACATTATTTAATACACTAGGGTTTTCTGCATTTATACTTTTATGTTATGATCCCTATCTGTTACAGGATGTTGGTTTTCAGTTATCCTATCTGGCTGTGGCAGGCATTATATACCTATATCCTCGTATCTATGCCTGGTTTGAGTTTGAAACTACTTGGGTAGATAAGCTCTGGCAGTCAGTTTGTGTAAGTATTGCTGCTCAAATAGCTGTATTGCCTCTTTCTCTCTTTTACTTTCATCAGTTTCCAACCTATTTCCTGGTAGCCAATATGCTGATGATACCTGTGTCAGTTGGTGTATTATATGGAGGTTTATCACTATTGGTAGTTTTCTGGATACCATATCTGTCCGATGTGGTAGGCTTTATACTAAAATGGCTAACCTGGCTGATGAACCAGATTGCCTTTTGGACAGAACAGACTCCTGGAGCTCTGATGCAGGGAAGCTATCTGGAACTATGGGAACTAAGTGTACTATATGTCTTGATGTTTCTAGTGTTATGGTTTTTGTATGTACCAAAACTTAGAGTATGGAGTGTGGTATTGATACTGCTCCTATGTCTGACAGTGAATCAGGCCTATAATACGATTAACTGCAGGAAGCAACAATTTGTAGCTGTATATGCAATACCAGGCCACTCTGCACTCGATATTGTAGATTATAAGCGGCATGTGTTTATTGCAGACTCTGCTTTGTCTCAGAATAAGAGCCAGATTTCTTACCATTTGCAAAACCACTGGACAAGACGACAAATTCTGGATGTACGTTCTATGGTCTTCTCAAACATGGATTCTACCATATTAGCTATTTATCAGAACAAACAGTTTTCTCTATTCACCTGGCATGGAAAGCGTTTCTGTATCTTGCATCAGCCTCTCAATCTGCAACTATTTCAAAGGCAAAAGTTTGATTATCTGATTATACAGAACAACAGTTTGAAAAACGTTAAAAAGTTTCCTGTACAATCATTTGCGACAGTTATTCTGGACGCATCAAACCGATATTACTTATCAAAGCGATTGAGCAATGAGTTAAGGATGCAAAAAATTATCTGTCACAATGTGAATGAGCAGGGTGCATTTACACTTACACTATAAAATTTGCAATGTCTGTTTAAACCTTTTTGTGTAATAGTTTTCTAAGTCATTAGAACTAACAATTTTAAAAGCAATGAAAAAGGTTATTTTAAACATCCTTATGGGATTAATGGTTATAGGAGTATCTATGGCACAGCAACGTATGCCACGTACTCCCGAGCAACGTGCTGAAATGCAGACAAAACGTTTAACAAAAGAGATTACATTAACTGCCGATCAGCAGACACAGGTAAAAAATATTCTGCTGAGCAGAGCCATAAAGGTAGATAGTTTGCGGGCTGATCAGACAATGGACAAATCACAACGCATGCAGCAATTGAAGGCCATAAAAGACGAAGGAGATGTCAGCATACAAAAAGTGTTGTCACCTGAGCAGTACAAAAAGTATTTAGACTTACAGGAAGAGCAAATGGATAAAGTCCAGCAGAGACGTCAATCCAGACAATAACTTTATAGAAGGAGTTACTAAGTAGTAGGCTCCTTCTTCTTACATTAATCAACAGGCAATAAAACAATGGCATACCTGGATTTAAAGGAGGGTAGGAGTGCGTTATTGGAAAGAACAACTAAGGCTGCATTTATTGTATTTATCCTTAGTGGGCTTCCTGATATAATCTTTGGGTCTTGGGGAACTCTGTGGTATCTGGTGCCTGGATTGCCTGTATGTGTCATTGCTTATATTTTGAACAGAAAAGGTAGAGGTGTGCTGGCAGGTAATGTTTTTGCATTTGGTATTAGCCTGGTTATATTTTTTTCGGCAGTCACACTTTCAAGTAAAAGCAATGCCTATCTGTTCTATTTGCCCTTTGTGATAGGATTGCCTTTTTTGATAGATTTTCGAAACAAGAAGCTATTGCTGATCCATGTTTCGCATATTACCCTTTTCTGGTTGCTCCTGACTTTCTATGACAATTCGTATTACATAGTAGGGGATATGCCGCCTTCACAATTAAAAATCATTGGTCAGGTAAATATGGTTTTGTCTGTATTTTTCTGCCAGTTTTTTGTGTTTCAGATTGTGAATGCGAGCCGTAAGGCAGAAAGTGCCATTGTTATTTCTGAACAGCAGTTACGGGCACAAAATGAGAATTTGAAAAAGGGTAATCAGGAACTGGATAAGTTTATTTACAGTGTAAGCCATGATTTGCGTTCTCCGGTTGCATCCATTCTTGGATTAACAAATCTGGGTAAACAGGAAGAAGATATGGCAGAAATGCAGGAATTTACGCATCTTATGAAGCGTAGTTTACTTCGTATGGATAGTTATATTCTGGATATTCTGGATTATTCCCGTAATACCCGTCTGGCAGTGAAGCAGGAAGAAATTGATATAAAGCAAGAGATTGATGCTATTATAAAGAATTGTTATCAGCGTGAAGAAAACTCGTTGGTAGATGTTGAGATTGAGATAGAACCCAAAACCCCGGATGCTTTCTATACGGACAGATATCGTTTGCAGATAGTCTTGTCCAAGATACTTTTCAATGCCTTTTATTACCAGAAACCAGATACTTCACATCCTCGCATACAGGTTGTGTGTCATTTATCACCACTTCATGTTGTTATCCGTGTAAAAGATAATGGGATTGGTATTGCTAGTGAAGATCTGGAAAAAATATTTACTATGTTTTATCGATCCAATGTAACCAAACCAGGCTCTGGCTTAGGGTTATATATAGCCCGTGAGACGGCAGGACGCATTGGGGGGCGAATCTCTGCTACTTCACAGGAAGGTATAGGCTCAGAGTTCATGATCAGCATTCCAAATCTGGGTAGAACTTTAGTCATCTAACAGGACTGAAACTCAGCAAAACCTCTGCTCTGCTGAGTAAATACGCTATAATGGAGCCAAGTGAACTTCTGCTATCATACATCGTGCACTACCGCCACCATTACGTTCAATAGTGTTTAGGTTGGTATAGGTAATCTGAGTGTACTTTTCAAGTCGTCGAAGCTGGTCGGGTAATAAGGCCTGATAGGCTTGAGATGACATAACCAGCAATCTTTCCCCTTTTCGTGTACGTAATTGCAACATATTTCCTGCAAACCGATTTACCTGTTCAATACTCAGTTCGATGATTTCTTTATTAGTTTCTTCCAGGGTTTTTCTGACGTGATACCGTTCTTTCTCATCCTGAATGCATTCCAGACAAATAACAGCAAACTGCTCTCCAATACACATAATAACATTCGTGTGATAGATTGGTTTGTTATGTTCGTCTGTAGCATGAAAGGATACTACACGGTAGTCCATCTTTTGTGCAAACTCTTTGAGTAATTCTTCATGGGTACGAGGTGAGAGACAGGCGTAGGCAATACGATAATCCCGATCCAGTACAAGGCTTCCGGTTCCTTCCAGAAATTTATCTTCTGATTCGAAATGAGAAAGATCAACAATCTGAGATATATGAAAACGACGCTTCAGTATTTCAATAATATCCATACGTCGCTCCAGCCGACGGTTATGAGCTTGCATAGGATATAAATAAATAGTGCCATTGCCAGCCTGATGAAACGAAATCCAGTTATTGGGAAATATAGCATCAGGCGTATGAGGATCAGGGGTATCTTCTATGACCGTGACATCTATTCCAAATCCACGCAGATTGTCTACCATCATATCAAACTCCCGTAGAGCTTTAGACTGAATAGTTTCCGGATCTTCTGTAGCTGTTGCATCCTGAAATGCATTGCTTTCAGCTGTTTGCTCATTGAATGCAAATCTCACCGGACGAATCATCAGAATATGAGAAGTAGTTTGCTGGAAATTATGGATGGAATCGTTTGTCATAGTGATTTATCTATACTTTTAAAATGAAAGATGCACTTATATACCCTGAAAATTATTGTTACACTACTTATTATTGAATGGGATCTCTTAACAATGGCATACTCATACAGTGAGATCCTCCTCTGGCTCGTGAAAGCTCAGCTGAGGGAAGTAAAATAATAGTATTTTCAACTTCTTCGGGTGTAATAGTACCCTTTTCAAACTGATCGAGTAATTCTGCTGCTCCTATTGCTTCAAAGCCAGCTTGTTTAAAGGCTTCTATGGTTTTATCATTCCGGTCGTAGGCGATAGAAACCCCTTCTTTGATAGTTAACAGATTACAAGAGTCAGTCCACTGTTCCCTGGCTCCAAACGGAAACTCATTGTTGCCCGAATATACAAAAACGGTTTGTTCCTTGCACTTCAGATCATTCTGGCTAATGTCATCCAGCAGATCCTCCAGATACTCATAGTGCACAGGTTTATCTCCGTATCCTTTGACAAACTGCATAATTTTGAGTTTCTCTGACGGCTTTACTTCCTGCAGACTTTCCATAAAATCCCGCTTCTCCAGTTCTTCCCCTTCTCTGGACAATGTCCCCAACAATACCCAGACATTTTGTTTTACCTGAGTAAAAATGGTATCAATATGCATAAAATCTCTTTTCTTAGGTATTTTAATAACCGTAATTTTCTCCACCACCTCTTTTTCAAACAAGATCTTGATAACCTGGTTCACTGCATAGGGTGAGGTTCGTTCACTAAGACCGATAAGGAGATGATTGGGACTAACCATCATTACATCCCCTCCCTCAAGAGTTGCCCTTTTGTAGTCTTTTTCACCATCAGGAAGCAGGAAATGATGTTCGCTCTCAGGTATCTCTATTATCTTATCTTTCAGATGAACAAAAATGGGGTGATTGTGAAAAATGTATTGGGTCAATAAGGCTTCCCGTGTTCTGGCTATCTTTGCAGGTTTATTCAAGAGAATATGATCATTAATAGTAATGCCAATATCCCTTGTAAAAATGAAATTAGGGATAGGGGCAAAAATCATAGATTTATCAGGTAATGTCCCAGATATAAGTGTTTTGGACAATTCTTTGGAAGGCAGTGTTGTCAGATACTCTTGTGTGGTATATGAGCATCTTTCAACTGCACATATCGCTGCAAGCAAACGGATTCTTACTTTTTCATCTTCCAGTATATGAGAAAGGAGAGATTGAGGATCTATAACCTTATTGGAGTTAAAGTAATCAGGGTGTTCAGGCTTATAAAAATTTCTGCTATTTTCCGGAGCATCAATCGTACTAATCTTTCCTTTCACTTTCTGTGGATCGAGAAAATAAAGCAATATCTTAATATATAGATCATATTCTTCACGACGCATGGTGTCCAGATGAACAATATCTTCAAACAACCAATCCTGAGCCTTTGATGGTACAACCTTACCCAGACCACTGTCAGGGCTGTGTACAATAACACGGCGAAGTGTACCTATTTCGGATGATACATTAACCTGATGGCTGGTTTTCTGTGAATGTGATGTAGTCACTAACATAAATGGAAAATGCTTATATGTAGTTTGCTGATATGAGGCAATACGTAAAATACCAGAAGTAGTATGTAATCTTATGATTACAGCTTAACTGGCAGTTATTCTTCAAATTGTTAGAGGTTTGAAACAAAAAAATAAAAGACCGTAGACTGCTCTTTGAAGAGTTCTTCAATCCGGTGTTTTAGGAAGTAACTTTTTTTACTTTTTGCAGTTGTGTGGCTGCATCTACCATACGCAGCCAGCTGACACGTGTGCCTGTTTCCAATGATTCGTATTCATATCCTGATTGTCCCTCTACAAGTTTGCACCGACCCAGGTCATACCGGAGTGCATCCACAATATCTCCTACCTGTAGAGGATTTTGTTCCAGATCTGCCATAAGTGGCTTATTTACATCCTCTTTTTTCTTAGATTGATCTTTGTTACTTTTAAAAAAATCAAATAATCCCATAAACGAAAAATGGCTTTAACCTTTTCTGCAAGTTAAAGCCATTTGATGGGAATACAAAATTCTGAATATTTGAGACTATTATACATTTGGTATACTATACAAACTGCTGGAGTATCTTTTGTAATTGATTTGACTGTACAACCCCTGATTGACGCCATACTACTTTTCCTTGTTTGAATATCATCAAAGTAGGCACCCCCTGAATCCCATACTTATTGGCTACTGCCGGATTTTTATCTACATCTATTTTAAGAATACGTGCCTGATCTCCTACTCGCTTTGACAGATCCTCTAAAATAGGTGCTTGTACTTTACACGGACCGCACCAGGTTGCATAAAAATCAACTAGTACAGGTGTCTCAGCATTAATTATCTCCTGAAAGCTCATACAATTTTTTATTAGTTGTTTTAGTGTGAGAACGATGAGAACTATAGAAAAGGTTCAGTCTATAAATAGGAATCAGAAGTAGATATACAGAAAGTTAAGGACTAGGTATACTATTTGCTTAACTAGTTACGTTCTGTATAGCAGAAATCTTCACAAATTTGTAAAAGCCTTCAGATAAAATTTCATTTGGTTTTATTGGGGTTCTCCCAAACATATTGATAATCAAACATACATTTTAAAAAACAAGCTATTCTTATTTAGAAACAATCTATATAGAATAATTTACTTGAATACGAAAAGATATTTTTTGTATTTTGGTCAGTAAAATTTTCATTCCTTTCATAATTTAATCATTTAACAATACAAAACCTTGAATAGAAGAGATGCCATTGCCAGAGTGGCTGCCCTTATGGGTACAACACTTTCGGCACCTACTTTACTGGCAGTAATGGAAGGCTGCAATTCTGCTGCCACAAAAGAAACTGCCGCATTGTCTTTTACTCCTGATACGTTGGCGTTGATCGGTGAAATTGCAGAAACGATCATTCCTAAAACAGGTACACCTGGTGCAAAAGAAGCAGGAGTTGCAGACTTTATTAAGCTAATGCTAACCGATTGCTACACGGATGATGATCGTCAGGCTTTTTTTGAAGGATTAAAGGATGTAGATGACAAAAGTCAGAAAGCGTATAGCAAATCCTTTGTAAGTCTGGCTGCCAATGAACGTAATGAAGTATTTAAACAGGTAGAAAAGGACGCACTTGACGAAAGAACCAAACGGGATGAGGAAGCTAAAAAAGAAAAAGAACGTCCAAAACAAGGATTGGACAAAGAGATTAGTGAAGAGAAAAGTGAGTCTCCAAAGCCAAAATCTCCTATTTTCTACTTTACCATGAAAGACCTGACGTTGTTAGGTTATTTCACATCAGAGGTAGGTGCAACACAAGCATTGGCGTATGTGGCTATTCCTGGCAGATACGATGGCTGCGTTGACCTGAAACCAGGGCAGAAAGCCTGGGTGATCTAAGTTTATCTGTATTAGTTAAATAAGGAATCATTGTTGCTCCGATCTAATCATTTCCTAATCATCTTAACATTGTTTTAAAGAGAATATGAACTTAAATATAAAAGCAGATGGCCAGTTTACCTATGATGCCATTGTTGTAGGCTCAGGTATTAGTGGAGGTTGGGCTGCCAAAGAATTAACCGAAAAAGGCTTGAAAGTTGTGATGTTGGAACGAGGCCGGGATATTAAGCACGTATCTGGATATGAAACAGCCATGAAAAATCCATGGGATTTTCCGCATCGCGGAAGATTAACCAATCTGGCTAAAGAAGAGTATTGGGCTAATGTGCGTACAGGGTATACTGCTAATGAAGAATGGCGCCACCATTTTGAAAACGATAAAGAAAATCCTTATCTGGAAAAACGTCCATTTGACTGGATTCGTGGATACCATGTAGGCGGTCGTTCACTGATGTGGGGACGTCAGAGCTACCGTTGGAATGAAGAAGATTTTCTTGCGAATGCGAAAGAGGGAATAGGCACCGACTGGCCAATTCGCTACAAAGATCTGGCTCCCTGGTATGATTACGTAGAAAAATTTGCTGGTATCAGCGGCTCTATGGAAGGTTTGGATGTATTGCCTGATGGCAAGTTTTTACCTCCTATGCAAATGAACTGTGTAGAGAAAGAGGTAAAAGGCTTGGTAGAGAAAAATTTTGCTGGACGTAAGATCATCATTGGTCGCGTAGCTCACCTGACCCAACCACAACAGTTTCACACAGAGTTAGGAAGAGCACAGTGCCAATACCGTAACCTATGTATGAGAGGTTGTCCGTTTGGGGCATACTTCAGTACACAGGCTGCTACATTGCCTGCTGCAATGAAAACAGGTAATCTCACTCTTGTGCCAGATTCTATCGTTTCTGAAGTTATTTATGATGAGGCTTCTGGTAAGGCAAAAGGAGTTCGGGTAATCAACCAGCATGATCCTAAAGATGTGAAGGAGTATTATGCGAAAATCATATTCCTGAATGCCTCTGCTATTGCTTCTACTGCCATCCTGCTGAACTCTAAATCCAAGCGTTTCCCGAATGGATTAGGAAATGAAAGTGACCAGTTGGGACGTAATGTTATGGATCACCATCTGGCTGTAGGTGCAGGCGGACGCTTTGAAGGTATGCTGGATAAATACTACTATGGACGTCGTGCCAATGGCGTTTATATACCTCGTTACCGCAACTGGGGTAGCGACAAACGTGATTATCTGCGTGGATTTGGGTATCAGGGTGGCGCTAGCCGTGGAGGCTGGGGCCGTGGAACAGGTATGGCAGGATTTGGCGCTGAGTTCAAAGAAAGTCTGACAGAACCAGGAGAATGGGGAATGAACATCGGAGGATTTGGTGAAGTGTTACCTAATCCAGACAACCGGATGACATTATCTCCTGATCAGAAAGACAAATGGGGACTTCCATTGGTAAACTTTGATGCAGCCTATGGTGAAAACGAACGCAAAATGCGTATCGATATGATGAATGATGCGGCTGAGATGCTCGAAGCTGCTGGATTGAAGGATGTGACGCCATACAATGATGAGTCTAAACACCTGGGTATTGGTATTCACGAGATGGGTACGGCTCGTATGGGAACAAGTCCTAAAAACTCAGTACTGAACAAAAACAATCAGGTATGGGGTTGTGAAAACGTATTTGTGACTGATGGTGCTGCGATGACATCTGCTTCTTGCGTAAACCCATCATTAACGTATATGGCATTGACTGCGCGTGCTGCTGATTTTGCTGTTAAGGAACTTAAAAAACAAAATCTGTAAGCATACACTATTTTTGAAAGAACCCTGGAACTCCGGTATCAGGGTTTTTTTATTTCATATGCTATTTCGATATACCACAGGACTATAATCTATCATTCATAATTGAGCTATGAATCTTAATCTGAAAGCAGAAGACCAGCATACCTATGATGCCATTGTAATAGGTTCAGGTATCAGTGGGGGCTGGGCAGCGAAAGAATTGACTGAGAAAGGACTTCGGGTACTGTTGCTGGAACGGGGTAAGAATGTCAAACATATTGAAGATTATACCACTGCCAATACACAGATTTGGGAATTTCCGCATAGAGGACGTTTGACTCTTGGCCAGAAAGAGGGACGGCCTGTACAAACCCGGGAAGGAAGTTATCCTTTTAATGAGCAGAATGGTAATTTCTGGGCTGATGATCTGGCTAACCCGTATATAGAGGAAAAACGGTTTGACTGGTATCGGGGTTATCAGGTGGGTGGTAAATCACTAACCTGGGGGCGACAATGTTACAGATGGAGTGATCTGGATTTTGAAGCAAATATAAAGGAAGGTATAGGTACTGACTGGCCAATCCGTTACAAAGATTTGATCCCCTGGTACGAGTATGTAGAAAAGTTTGTAGGTATAAGTGGGGCTGTTGAAGGGTTGGATGTGCTTCCAGATAGTATATTTCTGCCTCCTATGGAGATGAACTGTGTAGAGAAGGAAGTAAAACAACGTATTGAAAAAAGCTTTGCCGGACGGAAGATGATTATGGGACGGGCTGCTCACCTGACTCAACCTGGCAAGATACAACTGGACTTGGGACGTTCGCAATGTCAGTATCGAAATCAGTGTAGCAGAGGATGTGTATATGGCGGATACTTTAGTACCAATGCCGCTACTTTACCTGCTGCTATGAAAACAGGTAAGTTAACCTTACGACCTTTTTCCATTGTACATTCTATTATTTATGATGATAAACTAGGCAAGGCAAAAGGAGTACGTATTGTAGATGCTCAAACAAAGGAATCCAGTGAATATTTTGCAAAGATCATTTTTGTGAATGCATCTGCTATTAATAGTGCCTATATTCTTTTAAATTCTACCTCTGATCGTTTTCCGAATGGTTTGGGAAATGAAAGTGGTGAATTGGGGCATAATCTAATGGATCACCATTCACGTGTGGGTGCTTCCGGCGTAATGGAAGGATTTGAAGATAAATACTATTATGGGCAACGGGCCAATGGTATTTATATACCTCGATTCCGGAATGTGGGTAATGACAAACGTGATTACTTGCGTGGATTTGGCTATCAAGGTAACGCAAGTCGACAAGGTTGGGCGAGGGGAATTGCTGAAATGAACTTTGGGACTGATTTTAAAGAGCAACTCACAAAACCAGGTCCATGGACAATGGGATTGTCTTCCTTTGGCGAACACTTGCCAGATCATAGAAATTATGTGTATCTGGATAAAAGTAAAAAAGATCCTTATGGCTTGCCTATGTTGGTGATTGATTGTGAGTATCGGGACAATGAAAAGAAAATGCGTATTGATATGATGAATGATGCGGCTGAAATGCTCGAAGCTGCTGGATTGAAAGAGGTAAAAGGGTATGATAGAGGAGGTGTACCTGGACAAAGCAAACACGAAATGGGCACAGCGCGTATGGGAACAAGTTCTAAAAACTCAGTACTGAACAAAAACAATCAGGTATGGGGTTGTGAAAACGTATTTGTGACTGATGGTGCTGCTATGGTTTCTTCTTCCTGTGTAAACCCCTCATTAACCTATATGGCACTAACGGCTCGTGCTGTTGATTTTGCTGTCAAGGAACTCAATAAGCAAAATATATAATACATAAGGCGATGAAGATAACTCATCGCCTTTCTTTTTTATAATATCATTCGGAAGTCTTTCATGATTCCAAATTAACAGATACTTTCTATTTGGAAGACTACATTTGGACTGAAATGTGGGCAAATGTAAATAGGTAAATAGAATGCTGATGACCTACAATAGATTGTTATGTAGGCCTATATATAGTTTAACATAGCCTTCATCTGAAAGATCGTAGAAATTGCTTATTTTTGCGGGCATGAATACAAAAGATGAAATAGTAAAAGATTGGTTACCCCGCTATACGGGGGTGCCTTTGAGCGAGTTTGGTGAGTATATTCTACTAACCAATTTTCACAATTATGTTGAGATGTTTGCTGAAAAGTTTGGCGTAGAGATCAAAGGACATGGGAAGCCTATGCAAACAGCTACAGCCGAAAACATTACCATCATCAATTTTGGGATGGGAAGTGCGATGGCGGCTACCGTGATGGACCTTTTATCGGCCATAGAACCTAAAGCTGCTCTTTTCTTAGGAAAATGTGGTGGATTAAAGAAAACCAAATTGGGAGATCTGGTCTTGCCTATTGCTGCTATCAGAGGAGAAGGTACCGGAAATGATTACATGCCTCCGGAAATTCCTGCGTTACCATCGTTTCGTTTACAACGGGCGGTTTCGTCTATGATCAAAAAGCATGAACTTGATTATTGGACTGGAACGGTATATACTACCAATCGCCGCGTATGGGAGCATGATGAAAAGTTTAAGGAATATCTGAGAGATGTCAGAGCCATGGCTATTGATATGGAAACAGCAACCATCTTTATTGTAGGATTTGCCAATTCCATTCCACATGGTGCACTATTACTAGTGTCAGATAACCCCATGACGCCTGAAGGTGTGAAAACCTCTGAAAGTGACAAAAAAGTGACATCTAATTTTGCCAAGAAACATCTGGAAATTGGTATTGATGCGTTGGTTGAATTAGCCAATTCTGGTGAGTCAGTGAAACACCTGAAATTTGAGTAAATTGATTTTTGTGTCAAAAATCATTGGAATCCCTTGATTCCAATGATGCTGTGAGTGGCTGCTACAAGTATACCTTGTGGCTTTTTTATGTCTAAATGATTATCTTATCCTGTTGATAAAGAAACCATCCTGGTGAGCTTTGGTAAAACTTTGGTGATGTTGATTCATCTGCTCAGATAGGTCCTCTGTATATGCCATCAGATTTTTTTGCCATCCTTTTTCCTGTGAGAATGTAATCAGATCGTCTGTTATCGAAGATCCTTGCCTTCCTCCACTCCGTATCTGTGCCCATGCCAGCAGCTGGGCTATGTTTTCCAATATTTTGATGACTTTCTTGGGTTTATGGCCTAATGATGCAAAATCTATCTTATCTTCACTGGGTTGTAGTTGTTTCAAAACAAAGGCTGTTTGATCAAGCTCCATAGCTGTGAGGAATGCTGGGCTAAAGGCTTGCATCCGTTGCTGGATGGATACAATACGATGTGCTTCATTATCCCACTTTGGTTGAGGTGATGTTGTGAAGCTGGCAGTAGCTGATGGGACAGCTTTTTTCAAATCCCACAAACGATATTTCTTTTTCTTGTCTTTTGCACTGCTTTCTGATAATACAATATAACGTTCCATTCCCAGACTGCCTGTACCTGCAATACGATGAGCTATATCCAGAACCTTACCATGATAATGATGTGCATCAAGCCAGTTTTGCAAATCATGCATTAAAGATTCTTTCTTAATTTGATTAATCGGTAATGCCTTTTTTGAATTGATATCTAATAGTAGTTTGCCTTTCTGTTTTTTTACTCTTCCCTTGAAGATATCTTTTTGCTTTCGTCCACTTAGTTTTTTCATAAAATCTCTGACAGGGCCTTGAGCAAAGTCCCTTTCCAGCAATCTGGGGTTTCCAGTTTGTAGGGTAGATGTATATTGTTTCAAAAATAATTTGACAAAGTGTTGTTGTTCTGTTCGTTTGAAATGCAATAGATCTGTAGCTAGAAATATTCCGCTCGTGATACGTACTAACTCCCATAGTGCTGGTCCCAGTAAAGATTCATCAAAGTCATTGATGTCAAAATAAGTGAGCGAATTATGGCCTTTGTAGCTTCCAAAGTTTTCCAGATGTAGATCCCCACAGGACCATACAATTGGAGATTGATGTAAGAATGATTCCTGTTGAATAGTCTGATAAAACAGATGGCAGCAACCTCTGAAAAAACTAAGAGGGTTGGCTGCCATCTGAGCATACTTTCTGGGTAGCAAACGGGCATCTCTATCCTTATTGAACTGATGGATAGTTTCTGGAATATTCAGCATAAAAGGGGTTATTAGATATAAAAACAGGCCCTTAAAATGCTATAATATCCTTCATATTCCTATTTTATCCGAACTTTTGTTAATTCATTTCGTCCGAAGAATGTTGGGAAATACATGAGTTCTGCTTTAGCTGGATTTAGTGTATAGGCACCTGCATAGCGGGCAACCAGTTGTATATCAAAAGTGTATATCCCTTTATTCAGCTTAGTACAATAAATGGAAGTTTTTTGCCGGAATGGCTCTCGATACGTTTCATACCAGTTTTGTGCCCAGCTTTTTTGAGACTCATCACTATACGAACATCCTGCCGGAATAGGTACCTCTACCAGGACATAATCGGCATCTTTGGTTACATTGACCGAAACATGTAATGTTATCTGATCTCCCTGTCTTAATACTTGCTGTGTTAATCCAGTTCCTTTAAAACTGGTTTTGATTATAAAGTCTTTTTCAACTTTAGTGGGACTGGCATTGTGAAACTGTTGGTAGCTGGTCAGGTATACTGGTAATGTACCACTTTTCTGAATTGTCAGAATATCTTTTGCTGCCACTTCTGTTTCAAATGGAAATGAAGTAATGGTTTTGCTTTCCGAACCATTCTTTATAAGTAGCTGTGATTTCTGTATTGTGGTATCACTTCCTAACACATCAGGCAGTATCGTTTCAATGATCTGAGAAGACTCATAGGTATTACGCCAGTAGCCAGTTGCTCTTTTCTCGAAAAAATAATTCCTTATGCGACTAAGTTCTGCTTCATGCCCTCCTTGTACTTTCAGAATCCGGTATACAAGAAGCGTAGTTTGTATCTCATTCAAATATGGATGGTATTGAACTTCTCCCCAGTAGCTACTGCCAAATAGGGTTTGTTGTCGGATACGAAACAGTGTATCTGTTGAGTAAGTAAGTCCAAATTGCTGACGTAAGGCCATTCGTTGCAAATACTGATACAAAGAAGGTTTAGATTCTTTAATTACTTTCTGATACCCCAGTTTATTTTTTACTATACTCTCTTTTTTGGTAATAAAGAAGATATCAAGTCCTGTAATATACTTGGTAAAGTTGCTGTTTGCTTGAAGACGTTTGAGAATCTGTAACATGCGTATCTGATCATCAAAAGATACCTTCTCTTTCTCTAGTTGGTAGGTGAAATAGTTAATAAGATTTTGTCTGTTAAACGATACAGTATATCCTGCTGTCTGTGCATCAAGTAGGGCTTCTGTTGCATGGGTAGTTACCCAAACAGCTACAGGTCCTTCTTTCCACCAACTCCATGCTCCTTCTTTTAATTGTGCCTGTTCCAGTTTCCGGATAAGTTTTTGTATGTCCTGATCAAATGCAAAGGATTTATGTAGCTGATTACAGATACGTTTGCTGGCGAGATAGGCTTTAATCTTAGAGGCAATTTGTTCGTTACACAGATATTTGTATCGATGCAGATGCTCAATCTCATCCAGTAAGATATCCAGTACCTGTGCACGAGCGTATATTTTTACTTTACCTAAAGTCGTATCAAAACGCATTTGAACGGTGGTGTCTCTTTCCAGATTCCAAAATTGACCTTTGGTTTCTGTTACACCTACTGGAAATATAGGAATAGAGCGCATTTCTCCATCTGTATAACCATCTGGTTTTTGCAGGTAGTACTTGATCTTTAGTGAATCTGAGATCGTAGCTGAAAGTATCAATGAATCAACGGTAGCATTGATAGCTTGTATTTGCTTTCTGGATTGGATCTTATTATTTATCTCAAAACTGGTTTGTAAGGCAATCGTGTCTGGAGTATAGTTGAGAGACTTGCCAATTACCTGTGTACTATCGCCCTGAATCAGAAAACGAGGAACAGATAATGTAGCAGCCAGACTCTTGAATGCCTTGACAGAACTTTCAGAAAACCCGGTTTGCTTTTTATTTTCCATGACAATAAAGAATGTACGCCAGTTGGTAATATCATCCGGAAATGTAGCCGTGAAGGAAACTTCACCTTTTTTATCTGTAGTGAGCTGAGGTTCCCAGAATGCATAGTCAGAGAATCGGCTCCGGATCGCATTTTCAGCAGGAATGGTGGTTATTTCAGGAAAAGGTGAATCGTTGGGTTTGGGTAAAATACTATTAGGTTTGGAGGTTATAAGTATTACTCCATTAGCTGCCCTTGCTCCATACAACCCTGTAGCCATATCAGCCTGAAGGATTTCTGCTGATGCAATCAAGGCAGGATCTACATCTGTTAAGTTATCGTAGGGAATTCCATCAATAACAATAAGCGGACGCTGTGTGGTTGGTATACTTGACATGCCTCTTATTCGGATGCGTTTATCTTCTTTAATAATCAGACCTGCTATTGTTCCTTGTAAAGATTGACTTGGTATTGTTGCAACAGCACCTGTGATAGACATTTTCTTTTGTATACCATAGCCTATAACTACCACTTCCTGCAGTGCTTTTATATCTGCTACTAACTGGACATCTATTACAGGGCGATTGTGGATTGATGTTTCTTCTGTCACATATCCTATGAAAGAGAAATTTAGAATCCCATCTGCTGGAACATACAGTTTGTAAAACCCATTGGTGTCACTAACTGTACCACGATTGGTGTTTTTTACAGATACAGATACTCCTGGTAGGGGTGAACCAGTTTCATCCAGTATTTTGCCTTGTACATAATGTGTAAAGCCTTCAGAGGAGACCTGAGATGGATAATAGGATTTTATGACAGGCTTATCGTCTTGTAATTGGTAAGCAAGATCTATTTTAACCTGAACCGATTTTTTTATCTGTTCAAAAAGATTGTTGCTGTAATCATCTGCTGGTAGAACAGCATTCCAATCAGGTTGATAATAGGTTGTCGCGTTTTTCTGAATATAGATGGGCGATGCCATTAGATATTCATTTTTATCCAGAAGAATTGCCATACAATAAGTACCTGCTTCCATATCATGCATTAACTGGGAATAAGACGGGTATATGCGGAAGAACGATGGATTGTTCTCCTGATATAAGACAAAATACCGGATGATTTTTTGCTTTTTAGTTGTTTGTAGATATCGTATTTCCAGTTTCCCATGTCCGGAAGTAGTATGATTTGGATTATTATAGTATTCAGTAGGATAGGAGGGAACTGCCTGATAGGTTTTGGTAAGTGAATCTATTTCCTCCGCAGTCCATGCTCTTTCTGCGAAGTTAGGCTTACTAATGTTGTTATTGGCTAGGAATAAGTCTTTAAAACCAGTCCATGTACGTAGTTTGAGTAGCTGAGGTTGAAAGTCGTATTCAAACGAGGGCTCAAAGATAAAGTCTGTAGAAAATGAGTTCTTCGATACAAAATGAGTCAGATTTGTTTTTACAGGGCCAATAAAATAGGAAGACCTACTTTGAAAAGGTCCATGAAGAGTGAATATTTGTTTATCCTGATGAATGTATACATAATCGTTCCCAAAATAGTAGTTTTGTTTAACTGGCATCAGATATTGATTGAGCACAGCGAGCTCTGTGGGAGACAGGTAGGGTTTAAGAGTGTCTATCTGGGTTTGTTTTTGAAGTGTAGTGGATGTGTTTCGGATAAAAGGTTCTGCCTTTTCTCCTTTTTTAGGTTTGTAGAAGCTTTTTGGGTCAATACTAAGAATTAATTTATGGTGTGGTTTCAGATATATGCTATCCAAGTTTATTTGTAAGGTTTGAGTACGGATCTTTATGTGATGATATCCTGAGTCAATATGAAAGCTGTATCGCTGACCTACATCTGCCACTTGAAAATAGACAGGCTGTTCATCAATAAACAGTAAGTGAACTTGCTGGATTTTGCCATCTATTACTACAAATGGAGCTATTTGAGTCATGAGGTTTGGCATTGACAGATACTGTTTATAGATACCGTTTTTGGGATAGAGAAACTGAAAATAGGCGAGGGTATCCAACCCCATCTCTTTATGCCAGCGATTCCATTGCAATTTGCGATTGGTTTCTGCCTGGTTACGCTCAAACTTATTTCTTAATTGAAAGCTATTTTTGATTTTACGGCTATGATAACGTTTGCTGAAATCAGGTATATTGGGAGTTCTTAGTTCTGTAAATTTGCGCGTAATCCCATAGGCTGTCACATCAGCATTAGCAACAGGCTTGCCTTTGATATCCCGTACACTCACACGTATAGGAATAGCCTGCCCAGGAGATATGGTAGCAGGCTGAGTAGTTTCAATCTGTAATTGTTTGTTTGGCAATGTTATTTCATACTCATTCTCATATACCTTATTGTTCCAGATGTATTGTACGGACGCAGAGTAGTTTTGACGAAGTGACGCTTTACGTTTAATCTGTAAGTCTCTATAGTCTTGTCCGGAAGTGAGTCGTTTGTTTTTATGATGGAGTGTATACCAGAATGGAAGGTGTTTGGGGTTAACTATCTGCACTGATACAGAGTCAATTGTTCGGTTTGTAAAGACCTGGAAACCGGAAGATTGAGATTGTAGTTCTAAGGATACACTTTGAGAGGAATCTTCCAGTGCATAGGTTTTAGTATAGGGATTGACAAGTTCTTTGTAAGGTAAAGAAACATCTTTGTGTACGATTTCACCTTCTTCATCATCCTCTGCATATAAAGTAAGCATCGCCTGATGGGATTGGGACTTTCCTGATACCAGATAATCTGCAACCAGTGAATCATTTTGTATAGACAATTTTAAAGTGGAAGAACTATATGCTCGGCTAAATGTTAGTGTGTGGTGGTGACGTTCGTTGTTGCTATTAAGAAATGTCGCATCCAGTTGGTATTGTATCGTGGCATTGGGAAAAATAGAGTCGGGTACTATGATTCGGGTTTCGCCTGTTGCATCCAGTTTCTGATCCTGCTTCCAGATTGTATCTGGAACAATCACCTGAGATTGAGGAAATTTTCCTGTAGACTGTGGGTAGAGCCTGAGTTGTACACGAGCATCCATTACATTTAACTCATTCTCATCTATTCCTTTGGCAAATAGCTGTATTTTTTCGCCTGTAGTATATTCTTTTTTGTCGCTGCGGATTGTAAATGTGTTGGACTTCAGTTCATAATCTTCATAGGTGAAATTTTCTGTCACATATTCCCCCTCTTTTTTATCCTTGAAAATAACCTGACAGGTAGTGCCTAACTTTATACGCAGGCTATCTGCAAGAATAAATGAAAACTCATATAAGCCAGATTGATAAGGTTGTATAATGCCTAATTTAATTTGCTTTTCCTGTGTATGTCCTTTGTAAAGCCATGCCTCCAGTTCTTTATGGATAGGATGTCCTGACCTTCTTCTACGAATAAATGCTTTCAATCGAACCGTGTCTCCAGCTCTGTAACGAGGTTTATTGAAGATAACTAGCCCTTGGTGACGTCTGGCAACTCTAACATCTCTCTGAAAGCCGGAAAAATTTGTTTCCCACCAGTTTCCATCAAATAGATGACTAATATTTCTGATCCAACCTTGGGGATAGCCACTTCTGACAGAGGCATAAATCTGGTAAAAAGGCATGGTTATATATCCTAATCCGGGCTTTCCCAAAAAGACCCTACGCATAGTATTGGCTAAGTGGTTACTACCATATTGAGTGGTGACCGATGTATAGAAAGTAAATCCTTTATAGTCAATAGCCAGAAACCCTTTCCGATTAGTATTTCGAATGCGATACGACTGTGTTTTGGTATCAAAGGGAATCTTACGTCTTTTGAGAAACACATTAGCAGCAGAAATGCGATTGCCTAACGAGTCATGCAGATGGATGGCTAAGTCATTTTTATTATTCAGAAGCTTTATCTGTAACTGCCCGACTGACTTTAATTCATAAACCAACCGATCTTCTGAAGCATATGCCAACAGATAATGGCCTTGTGGAAGTGTACGAGTGTATGCTTTGTCTGTTTGAAAAGAATCTATAACAGTGTGAAAGAATTTGTCTGTGACAGATGATAAATCTTTTTTATAAATGGTACGAGCTTCTGTATTAGTAATCTGAAAAACGTAAGTATAGAAGCTTGTTGTCCGGCTATGGACTAAGCTCTGGCCTATTGATATAAAGGAGAGAAAAACAAAAAAAGGGAGTAGAAAAAGTGTTTTCATAACAGCTTGCGGTTTTTCTTCAGATGCCGCAAGCTGTTAAATTCCATAAAAAATAAATTACCTGTACTATCAGATGCCTGGTAATCAGATAACTTTTTGAAAGATTATTTTCCTACAGGAATGGGTTTGCCAATACAACCACTTGGTTCCATAATATTGAGCAATTGAGCCACTGTGGCAGATATATCTGTTACAAAAACTTCATCTATACTACTACCATGTTTTACAGGGCCTCCATAAAAGATCACAGGTACATGTGTATCATAGGCATAAAATGAGCCATGTGTAGTACCTTGTTTGCGACCTTCAAACCAGTTAGGCTCCAGCGCAATGTAGATATCTCCAGAACGTTTACGATGTATACCATTCTTGATCATTTTGATAAAATGCTCAGGCAGAATACTTTCATTGATTTCGTGAAGATTGATCACATTTGCCACCCCATTTAATTGCAGAAGGGAAGGTGTGATGCTTTCATAAATGTCTTCAACTGTTTTTCCTTTTTGTTGTAGCAAAGTATAGTTTAGATACAGTTGATTGTTTTCGTAACTACGTATCCATTCCCCTTCGCCAAATTGGGTATTCAGTTGTTTTTTCAGATTACTAATCATGGTTCTGCCATCAAATACTCCTGCAGGAACATTCATTTTTGTCATGTGTTCTGCTGCCGGAGCAACCGCATGATCGGCACTCAAAAATACCAACACGTTGTTTTTTCCGATATAGGTATCCAAATAGGTTAATAATTCGGCAATGTCACGATCCAGACGTAGATAGGTGTCTTCTGTCTCAATGGCATACGGTCCATACTGATGTCCTACATAGTCTGTAGAAGAGAAGCTAACTGTCAGAAAATCGGTTACTTTACCTTTACCCAGATTTTCTCCTTTTATAGCAGCCAGTGCAAAGTCTTTCGTGATTGTATTTCCTGATGGTGTAGAACGAATTAATTCAAAATCGGCTGTTCTTAACTTAGGCAGGTCATGGGGAAAAGAAGAATTGGTTTCGTTCCGGAAACGACCCTCATGAGCCTGATCATCGGGTGTACTTTCGCTGTATTGAGCTGCATTTAGGAGAGGCGTCCATACCTGAGAAAGATATTTAGCTGCCAGCTTCTGCCCATTAAACTGTTGTACCCATTCTGGTAGCTGCTTCATGTAATAATCACTTGTAATCCAGTTACCGCTGAACGAATCAAACCAATAGGCTGCATTGGCAAGATGCCCGGCAGGCAGAATTGCTCCCCGATCTTTCAATGCTATGCCGACAACCTTGGACTGCATATTGTTTGACAAACGTAACTGGTCTGTAATTGTAGTTACCAGCAAATTACGTGGTGACATCAAACCTGCCTGGGATTCGCTTCCTACAGTATGTGCTGTACTATCTTCTGTGCAATATACAACTTTGCCTGTGCGTTGGTCAAACCATTCATTGCCAGCTATACCATGAATAGCTGGAACAGAACCTGTATATACACATGTATGACCTGGAGCAGTATAGGTAGGTACATAATTGTAGTGAGCATTTTTACAGGAAAATCCTTCACGTACCAACCTTTTAAATCCACCTTCACTAAATTTACTGTTATAACGGATCAGAAAATCATAACTCATCTGATCTACTACAATACCAATTACCAGCTTGGGTTGTGAGCTGTTGGTAGCTTTGCCTGTAGCCGGAGATTTCTTCGCAGATTTATGTTGTGCCTGTAAAGAAAGCGTGACAAGCAGTAGGATTAGTATTTTTTTCATTGGGTTTGTTGGTTTTTGCAGCAAATTAAAACAGAATTGAATATGGTTTGATTAATTCTTTATTAAGTATTCCGTTATTGATGCAAAAACTTCTTCTGGGTAAACGTATTCTGTTACTAATCAAGCTAAAGAAAACCGTTTGCCGGGTAAAGATTTAATTAATCCCTGTAGTTCCAGTGTAAGAAGTATGGATGCCATCTGATTAACTGGAATCTGGGATTTCCAACTGAGGTCATCAATTAGTATATCAGGTTGTGTTGTGAGCAGAGTCAAAATACTTTTTTCAGATTCAGATAAACCCTCTTGTTGCATCCATGGAATAGGTACTGATGGATTGTTTTTCTCGCCAGTTTCTTCTGCCCAACCCATCAGATACTCAAGATCAGATAAGGATGTATAAATATGTGCCTGATGATTACGTATCAGTCGATTGCAACCTGTAGAGTATGGTTGGTCGAGGCTACCAGGAATTGCCATCACATCACGATTATAATCATTGGCAATCTGTGCTGTTATTAAAGCACCACCTTTAATGGCTGCTTCAACCACAATGGTTACATCTGACATTCCAGCTACAATGCGGTTTCTATCTGGAAAATGAGGGGCATCAGGTTTGGTTCCAAAAGTATATTCTGTAAGTAATCCACCGTTATCAAACATTTGCTGAGCTGTATTTTTATGTGCAGCCGGGTAAATTGTATCAATTCCGCTTCCCAAGACGCCTACAGTTGGAACACTATGTTTTACAGAGGCTTTGTGTGCTGTAATGTCTATGCCGTAAGCCAAACCACTCACTACTAATACATCCGGATATACAGACAAACTTGTTATTAGTTCTTCTGTTATTTTCTTTCCATAAGTAGTTGCATTACGTGTTCCCACAATGGCAACAACCTTCTTCGCATTCAGATCTGCTGTGCCTTTGTAATACAATAACATAGGAGCATCAGGCAGTTGCTTAAGGCGAGTAGGATAATCCTTATTTGTATAGAAAAGTAGTCGGACATTCTGCTTAAGTGCTTGTTCATAGACAAAGTCTGCTACACTAAACCCTTCTCTGGCATGTATAATCTCTGCTGTCTTTTCTCCTATTCCCGGAATTCGGGTTAGTTTTCCCTTGGATGCTTTGAATACTTCCTGAGCAGATCCACAATAACTTACTAATTGTCTGGAGAGAGCAATGCCTATACCTGGTGTAAGACTGAGCGCAATCTGATGTATGATTTCTTCTTCCATATAGACTAAAAAATATTTTTGATTTTATACAGTTTCAATAGTTTAGGTAAATGTTTATGTAATGGTTTTTTGCTTCTTTGTGAAGATATAGAGGTATGAAAGTGTAAATTTAATGGAGATAGTAAATGTGAAATACCTGAGAGAGAGGATATCTCTACTAAACATCTCAATAGAAACTAAAAATTTTCTGTAGTAAAATGAAGTATATTGAAAGGTTATGCAAAATGATTTTTGATAAAATAAGATAGTTTAAAGTGTAGATGTTTCTGTCACTATACACTATTGGTGAGTAATAATATTTAGTTGTATTATGTTGATTTGCAGTTATTTACAGCCTTGTTGAGTTAACCGGATATGTGGATTTTATTATTTTGTCATAACTTTTTTGTTACTCATTACTTTTGTAGGTAGATATACGGAATTATTTTACAGACACTTAAGTTATCTAAATAGAGGCATCAAAAATCTGCTTTGGATAGCATTGGAAGGCAAAAAATAAAAAACCTCCTTGTTTGTATTCAAAAGATTATTCAGATTTGCTGTCTCAATTGGAAACCTTTTAACCTCATATTACTCATGGCAAAAATAAAAGTAGGTATCAATGGGTTTGGTCGTATCGGTAGACTGGTATTTCGTGCAGCCGTTACTAACCACCCTGAAATCGAAATAGTAGGTATCAATGACTTGATTGATGTAGAATATATGGCATATATGCTTCGTTATGATTCTACTCATGGATTATTTAAAGGGGATGTGAAGGTGGAAGATGGGAAACTGGTTGTAAACGGAAACGCAATCCGTGTTACTGCCGAAAAAGATCCTGCTAACTTGAAATGGAATGAAGTTGGTGCTGAATACGTAGTAGAATCTACTGGTTTATTCCTGGATCAGGAGAAAGCTGGTTTGCATTTGAAAGCTGGTGCAAAACGTGTTGTTATCTCTGCTCCTGCAAAAGATGACACTCCTACTTTTGTAATGGGAGTAAATAACGAATCATATAAGCCAGAAATGACTATCATTTCTAACGCATCTTGTACTACTAACTGTCTTGCTCCTATTGCTAAAGTATTGAATGATAAATGGGGTATTGAAGAAGGTTTGATGACTACAGTACACGCTGTGACAGCTACTCAGAAAACTGTAGACGGACCTTCTATGAAAGACTGGAGAGGTGGACGTGGTGCTTATCAGAACATCATTCCTTCTTCTACAGGTGCTGCTAAAGCAGTAGGTTTGGTTATCCCTCAATTGAAAGGAAAACTGACTGGTATGTCTTTCCGTGTTCCTGTAGCTGACGTTTCTGTAGTAGACTTAACAGCTCGTCTGAAAACTCCTGCTACTTACGAAGAAATTAAAGCAGAAATGAAACGTGCTTCTGAGCAGGAACTGAAAGGTATCCTGGGATACACTGAAGACGAAGTGGTTTCTTCTGATTTTATTGGAGATGCTCGTACATCTATCTTCGATGCAAAAGCAGGTATTCAGTTAAGCCCAACTTTTGTTAAAGTTGTTTCATGGTATGATAACGAGTGGGGATACTCTAACAAACTGGTTGAACTAATCACCTATACTGCTAAAATCTAATCTGCAATAACTAGCATACGATATTTAGTAAAAGCACGCTACTCATTGGTAGCGTGCTTTTTATTTTACTGTATGTCCCAAATGTGAAATCCAAGGCCTGTCTATTTTCGTATTATTAATAAATTTATATTTTTCCTGCAAAGAGTTTACCTTTTGTTAGGTTGTATACTAAATTAATAACAATAAGATAATGATAAATTAATAATTTGATAAACAGTTAATTGGGGTGCTACTATGCTGGATGTACATTCTAATCCTCCAAAATTGATAGATTATTCTATCAATGCTTATCGTGTCTTGATGATCTTACTTATTCTGATATTGGCTTTAGTATTTATTCGTTCCGGGATGCTGATTTATCTATACAATAAAAATCTTCAAAGTTTAATCAGCAAAGAGACAGAAAGTGTACATAATAATGGGACTATCAATACATTCTTTATTGTTGCAATTTTGTTGGCTACGGCTATCTTATTATCAGTCATTGCTCATATTAAAAGAAACAAATCCTTTGTATGGCATTGGATGGGATTGTCTGCCGGATTCTTTCTATTAGCATTTTATGAAGCAACAGATATGTATGCGAAGTTTGACGAATCCTTACAAAAAAGCTTTCAACCTGTTGCTATGCTCTTCTTCCAACGATGGATCGTGCCCATCTTGGTAGTTTTGTCAACTATTTTTATTATCTACACAAAGTTCTTAATTCATCTTTCTCTTAAGACACGGATATTCTTTATTGTTACATGGTTTATTTATATCGCAAGCACATTTGTAGAGGAAACCATACGTATTGATTACAAAAATAGTTTGCCAGATTCATTATCGCTTCAGGTACTATTGGTCATTGCAGATGGCGTAAAAATGCTGGGAGGTGCCATTTTTATTTTTGCATTACTGGATTATATGAATAAGTATATACCCAGGGTTGATTTTCAGGTAAAGTTCTAATACTTCTATTTCATGTTGAGCTATGTATTCTTCAGAAATAATGCAATCAGAGAAAGAGCAAGTTGTATTGCAGTTTAATTATCAGCGTTTTGTCTGGTTTTTAGTTTTTGTAGCCTTAGTGCTGGCTATGGTCAGTTTTGGTATGCAGTTTCGCAAATATGAGATAGATATAAATAGTAAGGTATATCAGAAGTTTGATCTGGATGGCGAACGAAATATACCTTCTTTCTTCTCTATGCTGTTGCTTATGACAACTGCAGTAATCCTATATATGATCTCTTCAATTAAACGTAAGTTTCAATTTACTTTTCGGAACCATTGGCTAGGCTTGTCTCTTATATTTTTGTTTTTATCTATGGATGAGTTGATTAGTCTACACGAGATATTGATTGATGTTGTTCGGTATATTGCTGGTAGTAGCACTGGAATATTTTTTTTGGGATGGGTTATACCAATGGGATTTATAGTGATATGTATTGGTTTTACCTATTTGAAATTTCTAATCAGACTCCCTTTACGTACTCGGCTTTTTTTTATTGTCTCTGCATGTGTATATTTAAGTGGCACCATTGGAATGGAAACTGTTGGCAGTTACTACTACCAAGTGCATGGAGAAGGTATAGGTATGCAGTTATGTATGACCATTGAAGAATCGTTGGAAATGATCGGTATCATACTGTTTATCTATACCTTGCTCGAATATACACACCGATTTCTGGAGCCATTGACCATACACTGTGAGTTTGAGGAAAAGATATAGAGATCTTTACTCTTACTCTTGTACAGTTTCTGAAGCTGTTTTTCGTTCAATAATTCCTGCTGCACTTATAGAAAGAGGTACTTCCGGGAAGTCGCTTGCCAGAAGACGCTGCAGTGTTTTAATGGCTTTGTTATCCTGATCCAACTGGCAACCTCCTTCTCCTGTTTGTTTGATCGGTGTAACTTCTGCTTTTATAAATTCTCCATTTCTGTTAATAGAAACTTTTACAATAGGAGCTACTCCACCTTCACCAGTAAGGCTAAATCTACCATAGGTACAGAAGTTACCGAGACTGTAGATAATAAACCGGTCCTTATATAAGTCTACAGAACGCGTAACATGTGGTCCATGACCTAGAATAACATCCGCACCTGCATCAATCATCTTGTGTGCAAAATCATACGGATTTCCTCTGTTTTCTCCTACAAAGAGCTCTGTCTTTTTGGTAACATGTTGTGCTCCACGACCTTCAGCACCTCCATGAAAGGAAACGATCACAATATCAACCGAATCTGCCAGTTTACGAACCATTTCCTGTGCCTCTTTAATCCTGCGTAGATCCAGCGTCCCTTCATTGGGTGCAAAGGCGATTAGACCGTATCGGGTACTATCCCTTACAAATATAGTAGTTGGAGCTACCTGTAAACCTGCATAAAGAATTCCATTGGACTCAAGCGTATTCATGGAACTTTGTCTTCCTACTGGCCCGAAATCTCCACTATGGTTATTGGCTAGACTCATCATATCAAAGCCTGCATCTACAAGGTATTTTCCATAACGGGTAGGCGTCCGGAATGCATAGCAGATAGCAGGATTGGAACAAGTCTTTACTTTGCCACCTTTGTTTTTATCCAGTAAGGTTCCTTCCAGATTGCCAAAGGTTACATCGGCATTACGCAGTATCGTTTTGATTGAATCCGGAAAGATAGTAGCTCCATCATTGGGAGGTAAAAATGAAGAATCCGGATAATCAGTACCCATCATAATGTCTCCTACACCAATGATTGTAAGTGTGTCTGCCTTATGCGAAAGTGTATCTGATGAGATCTGTACAGTATCCTGTTTGATCTTTAATGTATCCTGGGCCTGAATGGTGGCTGTATAGCTTACTCCTAAAGCAATGGTAATCAGTTTTTTATACATGATGTCTTGTTCTGGCGAACCGCAAAGATACCAAACCAGAGGCTGGCAGAAAAGGAGTAATCCAACAAAAGTAAAGAGCCTATTCTTTTTCATGGATACGAAAGCCTATTGCTGACCGTTCAGTTTGTTCACCATTGAGAAACCGCTCAAAACGATTTTCAAGAAACCGACATAAGTAATCATGCAGATAATGTAGAAAGGAAGAAAAGTCTGTTTCTGATTCTTCAGAATGAATAAAGAAATCTTCTTCTTCCGGAAGACGTACTATAAACCGGCCATTGAGTTTCTTAAAGAGTATTTCTACAATTAAAAGAAAACCTTGTCCCTGAGGAGGTGTGTCTGTATAGGGGATATTAAGGCCATATCGAACGTGCCAGAAACCTTTTTCATCCATCAATAAGGCCTCTGCTAAATTGGAAACAGTTTTCTGTTGATCTTCTCCTCCAATAAAAAAGAAGTGCTCTTCAGGTATCTGGTAATATTGTTTTACAGCTTCTGTTAACAACTGTGCGAACTGAAAGCTAGCTTGTTCGTAGTTATGATAAAATTGACGATCTGTTTGGTAGATCTGCACTAGTTCGGTGAATTTGGACATATAGTATTGTATTCGAATCTTTGTACTTACCAGCTTACGACTACATCTTCTTTGAATAATTGTGTTTTTCCTGTTGGATTAAACAGAGAGAAAGCAATAACATATCTGCCTGATCTTACTTTATCTCCTGTTTGACTGGTTCCATCCCAAGTAAAGAATCCTTCTGTAGATAGTGATTGATTGGAGGCAATCTGTTTGACCTGTCTTCCAAGCATATCAAAAATGGTAATAGTAGCTATGTTGCCTTGTGTATTGAAATGATAGAGCAGGGAAGTAAAATCATGATAACCATCTTCATTAGGGGTAATCACTTTGGGTGTAGCCTGAATATTGGCGGTTGTAGTGGTGGTTGCAATAAACTGAGAGTTTGGATACCCTGGAGTTGCATAACCTTCTGTAGCTGCTGCTGAATGCCAGTTGGATGGCAGATTTGTGGCTGAATTAGCATTGAGTCGCTCCAGAGATACTCCTTCTTTATCCTGTATCATGGAGAAATGATAGTCTTCAGAGTAGTCAAACTGATCAATAATATTTCCTTTTTCGTTGATCAGTACTACATTTCCTGCTTCATCATAAAATGTAGGCATAGACGACATCACAACAAAATTTTCCGTTATCGCTTTGGGATAGTTATCTTTTAGAATGGTAGCATCTGTTGTAAAGACAATAAATTTTTTGGGTGCCAAGAGCCGATTGACAGTGGTACATATTTTCTTATTGGCAGGAATATTTTCTTCAATATTAGCTAGTTGCCAGTTCTGCAAATTGATATATTTATCTGATCGATTGTAAACCTCTACAAAATCTACCCCGCCAACTCTGGGATTAAAGAGAACTTCATTAATCACTACATCTAGTGAATCTGCTGTTTCAGGTAATGCTAGTAGGGTTTGCAGCGTATTTGTTTGTATATTCTGATTACAATCTTTGAGATTCTTTATACTGAGTGTATATTCCTGTTTAGGTTGAATGTCTGATGAGAGAGTCAGTCGTACAGAACGAAATGGATATTCACATAGGATCGTTTGTATTTGTATTGTTGGATTGAGAGAATAATTGTTGATGGTATTTGCTGAAATGCTATCCAATTTTTCATTAAAGGTAAGCTGGAGCTGATTGGTGGCTGTAACTTCTGTTAGAGCCAGAGTAGGAGGGGTAAGGTCTGGCTTGGAGGCTGTAACAGAATTAGCTAGTCCTGGTGTACCTCCTTCATCGGATACCGACGCAGTCCAGTTGTTTTCTTCACCACAAGGATTGGTGAGGTCAATAAGTTCAAGAGACCATCCTCCTTCCGATTTAACAGAACTTTGATACCAGCTTATATCATACTTGACACGATCAATTATTTCACTGAATGGATTCCGTAAGGTTAATTCATCCCCTAAGTTGTTTAATGAGGGAAGGCTAGTGAGTGGTACCACCTTTCCGAAGGCTTCAAATTCTTTGGCATAGGTAGTCTTACATAAAATAACATATTCTTGTGGTCCTATCGTAAGATCAGGTAAAATAACTTTACTGGAAGGATCACTTAATATGCAACCTTTCAGGGAAAGGCTTTTGTCTGTTGTATTGTATAGTTCTACAAACTCAGCCTGTGGTAATTCCACCCTAGGGGATTCATCTGCAAGTAGTTCTGTAATGATAATGTCTTTATAGCTGATAGGATGTATAGGCTGAATTGGCGGAGGAGTTGTTCCATCTATCGTCAAATCATCCAGAATAAAGCCTAATGCATTCGTAGATGTATAATTACATACAATCCCAAAATAATTAGTGTTGGTAAAGGTTTTGTCTGTTATAGTGCCTTCGCTGACAAAAGCAGTTTCGGTGGATTGTTTTGAAAATAATTGCCAGTTCCCAATAGCATCTCTATATACCCGTATGGTAAGGTTAGGATTGGTTGCTGCCCGACCTGCTATACCATCAATGATTTTTGTGGATGTACTCCCGCTTTGTTTGTAAAGATCAACCCCATCCGCACTTCCCGTTTCGCCTATTCTAATATAATATCCATCCAGATCGTTCTTCAGATCAGCTTGAGAACTCATTAGATAAATACGTATGTAATTGTTATTGCTGGGTGCAAATGTCAACTGCACTGAGAATTCCCAGGTCGTATTATCAGCAGCTGTATTGGTTGTTGCTAAGGATATAACAGATGAAGACGATGATCCACTACTCTGTAGCTTTTGAGCTGCATTGACCCAAAAGGAGGTAATGTCACCTTGCCAGGCAGGATTTTGTGTAAAGTTGCCATCAGAAAAGTGCTCTGTCAATTGAGCCTTTAAGGAAGTAATAGGAAAAAATAAGGATAAAAATAGCAGGAGTATACCTGTCCTCATAAAGCAAAAGACTTTTTCGCGAAAGTAGAGGTAAATTTTTAAATTATTTATAGAGTTTATACAGAAAAGATACATCTGTAAACTATCTGAAACAAAGGGTTACTTTTTAAGTTAGAGGTCATAAACACTCGACAATCATTTAGTAACCTTTAATTGATAAGCACATGAAGAAAGTAAGTATGTCTTTTCTGTTTTTTATTTTTATTCATTATGTATCCTATAGTCAGCTTTTGGATCGAATGTTAAAAAAGGTAGAAGATAAAGTAGTAGATAAGACAGAAGAAGCCATTAATAAGTCAACCCAGAAGAAAGATAAAAAAACAACAGAGAAGTCTGATCCTGAAAGTAAGCAGGCCCCGATAGATTCGTCTGAGACTCAAGAGAAAGAATCTGGTAGTGAGAATAGTAGTACGAATGGTAATGGTAACACTCTTGAGATAACTCCTCTTAAAGCATATAGTAAGTTTGACTTTATACCTGGTGATAAAGTAATTGCCTTTGAAGACTTTAGTCGGGTAGGAGCAGATGATGATTTACCAGAAGGATGGAATACCAATGGTTCCAGTGAAATTGTTACGCTGAACAATTATCCAGGTAAGTGGATGGCATTAAAAGGGGGAAGTTATTCAGCCTTTTTACCTGAATTTATTACCAACATTCCAGAAAATGCTACGATTGAGTTTGATATGATACTTACAGAATCTGACGGAGGGATTTTCTTTCAGATCTTTAATGAGGAATTGAAACGTCGTCAGATAGAATGGACTGATTATCGGAAAGATGGTATCTCTATTGATTTATATGGAGACTGGATACAAATGGAGTCATATATTCCAAATCAACCTACTTTTCAATCCAATACAGACCATAGTATAAAAAGTATCTTTGAAGAGAATGTAAAAAAGAATATCAAAGTATCTATCTGGAGACAAAAGGAGCGTTTGCGTATGTATCTGAATGATAGAAAGGTGATGGATATCGCAAGAACATTTAATGGTAGTAATGCATACAATACGATTCAGTTTGTAAAACGGACTGAAAATGACGTATATATTCGTAATATTCGGGTGGCTGTTGGCAATCCTGATATCCGTGCGAAACTGGCTGCTGGTAAATTTTCCACCAATGGCATTTTGTTTGATGTCAATGAAGACAAAATCAAACCAGAATCGTATGGAGTACTAAAGCAGATTGCGGAAGCCTTAAAATCAGACCCATCTTTGAAGGTTAAAATTATCGGACATACAGATAGTGATGGAGATGCGTCCAAAAATACAGAACTATCCAAACGAAGGGCTACCTCTGTAAAAACGGCTCTCTCAAAAGAATTCGGAATAGAAGATGCTCGAATGACAACAGATGGAAAAGGGGCTACAGAGCCTGTGAATCCAAACACTACTGCTGAAGGCAAAGCAAATAACCGCCGCGTAGAGTTTATTAAGACAAATTGATGTATTGAAGTTTTATATCAATGCAGAGACATAGAATACTATGTCTCTGCATTTTGTTTTTTCAGGATTTTGTATTGCTAAATGTCTGGTAAGTAAAAGAAATAAGGAGAATTAACTATTAATTCTATAAAGATTGTCTGTGAAAACTTCTCTTTTTAAATAAGAGTTCCTAATTTTGCAATCCTTTTACATAACATATTTATTTTCTTACCTTATTTTAATTTAAACGCTTATGAAAGTAGCCGTTGTAGGAGCCACCGGGCTTGTAGGTGGCGAAATGCTCAAGGTTCTGGAGGAAAGAAATTTCCCTGTTACAGAATTAATTCCCACTGCATCAGAAAAGTCAATTGGTAAGGAAATTAAGTTTAAGGGAAACTCCTACAAGATTGTAAGTGTTGACGATGCTATTGCGAAACGTCCAGATATAGCTATATTTTCTGCTGGTGGATCTACTTCTCTGGCTCTGGCACCAAAATTCGCCGAAGTAGGTACTGTCGTAATTGACAACTCTTCTGCATGGCGTATGGACCCTACCAAAAAGCTGGTAGTGCCTGAAGTAAATGCACATGAATTGACTGCAGAGGATAAAATTATTGCCAATCCAAACTGTTCAACTATTCAGATGGTTGTGGCATTGAATCCATTACACAAGGCCTATAAAATCAAACGGATTGTTGTATCAACCTATCAATCTGTAACAGGAACGGGTAAAAAAGCCGTGGATCAGCTTTTTGCAGAGCGGGAAGGAAATGCTGAAGTGCCTAAAGTATATCCTCATACTATCGACCTGAATGTGTTACCACACATTGATGTATTCCTGGATAATGGATATACCAAGGAAGAAATGAAGATGGTTAATGAGACAAAAAAGATTATGAGTGATGACTCCATTCAGGTAACGGCTACTACGGTTCGGATTCCTGTAATCGGTGGTCACTCTGAAGCAATAAATATTGAGTTCGAAAAAGATTACGATCTGAAAGATGTATTTGAGTTGTTGAAGAATGCACCAGGTGTAGTGGTAGTAGATGATGTGGCTAACTTTAAATACCCAATGCCAAAAGATGCACATGGGAAAGACGAAGTTTTTGTAGGGCGTATCCGTCGGGACGAAAGCCAGCCAAATACATTAAATATGTGGGTGGTAGCTGATAACCTACGTAAGGGAGCAGCTACCAATGCTGTTCAGATTGCTGAATACCTGATGGAAAATGTATTGAAGCCTACTACGGTTTAATCAAATAGCAAATTTTCTTTCTCTTGAAAGGTGTACAAAACTCCGTAAAAGATATACTTTTGCGGAGTTTTTGTTTTTTGTATTACATGAAATAGTAAATCAGTGCAGAAGTATTGGACGGAAGTGAAAGCAAGCTGGCATCAGGCATGTCAGAATACAATTTTTAGAAAAAAGTTAATAAGTAGTCTTCTTAGTGTACTCATACTCCTCGCAACCTTTCCTTTATTTTTTCAATATATTACTAAAAGGGAGGGGATGCTTTTACATGATTGGCTGCTGGAGAGGATTCCAGCTATAGATGTTTCTGTTTGGGTCTTTCTTGCGATCTGGGGTATGGCAGTTCTCTCTTTGATTCGTTTTGCTAAAGAGCCGGATAGGGTATTGCTATTTCTTGCAGGATATACTTTGGTATCTGTTTTACGAATCATTACTATTCTGACTATTCCACTGAATCCACCTGTAGGGCTTATTGAATTAACAGATCCCCTCAGTAATGCTTTCTATGGAAAAAGTTTTGTTACCAAAGATTTATTCTTTTCTGGACATACTTCTTCCGTTTTCCTTATGTTTCTATGCTTACAACGTCCGGTAGATCGGTTGTTAGGGTTACTTGCTACTTTGTTGGTAGGTGCTGGTGTACTCGTTCAACATATTCATTATAGTATTGATGTACTGGCAGCACCTATATTAACCTATCTGTGCTGGCTTATGGCAAGGAAGATAACTCGTTATAAATGAAATTATCTATAGGACTCAACTAGTCGACCTCGAAATGAAGATGTATCCCAAAAGCTGCAAAGACAGCTTTTATATATCATTCCAGACAGCCCCAATAACTCTTTTATGCAGTTAAAATGCTTCTGCCAATTGAAAATATAATCCTCGTGAAGAATCCTGACCTATGCCATAATCCAGACGTAAATTTAGTTTCTCTGAACGGTTTAACTGAAACCTAAGTCCTAGTCCATAGGAATATTTGAGATGGGAAAGGCTGATGTCTTTGAATCGATGGGTGACATTTCCTGTACTACCAAATACCACGCCACCAAAGCGCCAGTAAATAGGAAAACGATATTCTGTCTGAAACACAAATTGATTACGATCCCGGTACCTACCATCATAATAACCTCTCATGCTATTATATCCTCCTAAGGAAGCTAGACTACGTAAGGGAACTTCTACTCCATCATTAAAGAATCCATAGAGCTGTAGTGCCAGTACTTGTTTTCTGTAAACCTTGATAAACTTACGAAGGTCTACCATATAATTGGTATATCTGTAATCAGAACCCAATGCTTCATTGAAATGATTAAACTGGATCTGAAGCAACTCTCCTTTATCTGGAACAAATGCATGGTTTCTGCTATCCCATGTAAAACTGAATCCAACACCAGAAATCTGATAACCATTCTTGCCGGGAATCTCTTCTCTATCCAGAATTCCTCCTTTTTTATAATCAACTTCCAGAAGACGTTGGTATTCGTATAGCATACCCAGGAAAAAGCGTCTTCCTATACGTCTCTGAAGATGCGGATAGATATAGTATTGCTTAAAAATATAAGATTCTTTATTTGACTCTGGTGTATTCGGTCCAATTCCCCAGAATGAGTCAGGAAAGTAACTGTAGGAAACCTGCTGATTCAGAATATATCTTTCGTTAGCAAAGTAGGTAGTCCCATTTAATGCAATCACCAGTTGTTTGTTTAATGAATAGAGTCCCAGCCCCTGTATATTCGAAGTTCGGCTACTTGTATCTTTGCGATTGGGACGAAAAGTGAAAGAGCCGGCGGCTCCAAATGCCCAGTCTGTCTCAATAGAACGGGCAATTACCGGAAAAATCAATAATGACCTTCTGGAAGGCAAAGAATCGGTAGGATTTTTTATATCCTGCTGATTTTGAGCAATAATAGTGCTGGTGGCAAATAAATAGATGAAAAAAAAACTACACCAGTGACAATGTGAACGGATCATGTTTAAGTAAATTGCTTACATAATTACAAAAATATCGTTGAATAAAAAATTTATAATTAGTTAACAATAATTTAACTTTACGAGGTAATAGTACAACTAGACACCTTTAAAGTATGATGGCTTCTAAACCGACAATTCTTGATAGCCCGGTATTTGTACTCGAAAACTCACTGACCGAAGGTCAGAAGAGTTTCTTTCATAAAAATGGTATCATTCAGTTTAAAAACTTTATCAGCAGAGACACAGTTAATTTGTTTCTGAGAGAGATTCATGCCATTGAGAAAAAGTGGTTGGATCAGAAGATTGAGAAGATAAACGGTATCCCCTTAAAATTTGGGCAGGATCAGAATGGAAACCGTATGATCCAACGCCTGGCCTTCACCTCTTTGTATAGCGATGTACTTAGAGAATTCTTACAAGACTCACGCCTGCAATCATTGGTTGAGTTGCTCTATCCGTATGAAGGACGCATAGGGGAAAATGAAAAAGATGGATTGGTGGTCAATCATTATGTCCGTACACCCAACAGTAACTTCTCCCAGATGGGGTGGCATACTGACAGTCCCAGAGATTTGTTTATGGGGCAGCGTATCATGCCTATGCTCAATGTGGGCATCCATCTGGATGATTGTTCGTTTGAAAACGGGGGCTTGCGGGTCTTGCCTGGAACTCATAAGCAGGGGATGTTAAAGCTATTGTTTTCCAAAAAGTACTTTATTGATCACAATCCTGACCCGCGGGAAGTAGGTTTGAATGTAGATGCAGGAGATCTGACTGTACATGATGGGAGAATCTGGCACAGAGTGCACATCTCACCTCATTATGGAGAGAAGAGTCGCAGGCGTGTGATGTATATTCCTATCATTACAGGAGACTATAAACCCAAGAATGAACACAGCAAAACTCCCTTCTATCACCGTTTTGCTAGTAAAGTTCAAAATTAATTGTTTCTACTCCTAGAAAAGCTGTTTGGAGAAAGCCCAATTCCGGTATTTCCCAAACAGCTTTTTTTATGGAAAAATAGTATGTTTGAAGTTGTATCGTAAAAGCTGAGCAAACCTAATTATATCTGATTTTATGTCATATGCACTAGTAACAGGCGCAAGTAAAGGAATTGGAAAAGCGATTGCCATAGAACTTGCCAAACGTAAGTTTGATCTTTTGCTAATTGCCCGATCTGAGCAGTTATTGCAATCCGTAACAGAAGAGATACAGAAATTGTATTCTGTACAGGTTAAGTATCTGGCATTAGATCTTTCTGATCATAATGCCGCTGAGCAGATATATAATTGGTGCAAGCAAAATAAGTATCAGGTATCTATATTGGTTAATAATGCGGGATATGGTTTATGCGGACCTTTTGATACCGCATCTATTGAGGAACTAACCAATATGATGCAGTTAAACATGACTACTTTGGTAAAGCTGTGCCATATTTTTTTGCCCATGTTAAAAAAACAACCCAAATCATATATCTTAAATGTGTCCAGCACTACTGCTTATCAGGCTTTACCTGGTATGAGTGTCTATGCTGCTTCTAAGACGTTTGTATTAAGTTTTACACGTGGGCTAAAGCACGAATTAAAAGGTACTTCCGTGTCAGTTACCTGCCTGAGTCCTGGTTCTACAGATACAGCCTTTGTAGAAAGGGCTCGCATTACTCCCAAGGCATTAGAAGCGGCTAAGAAAGTAAATATGACACCTGAAGCAGTTGCAAAAGATGGTGTCAAAAAGATGTTTGCTGGTAAGGCCGAAGTCATCTCTGGAGGATTAAATCAACTGGGCGCCTTTATGGCGTGGTTGCTTCCTAAAGCAATGATTGAGAAAATTGCTGGGAGTATATATAAATAAAGCGTGAGTGTAAATCACGCTTTATTTATATATCGTCTTATTTTGAGCCATCTATACGCTCAATCACAGCACCCAGATTTCGTAATCTGGTATCTATCTGCTGGTAGCCACGATCTATTTGTTCCGCGTTATCGATGATACTCACACCCTTAGCTGACATAGCTGCAATCAACAATGAAACACCTGCACGAATATCCGGACTTGTCATACGGATACCTCGTAAAGGAATAGCACGATTCAAACCTATAACAGTAGCACGGTGAGGGTCACATAATATAATTTGTGAGCCCATCTCAATAAGTTTATCGACAAAGAACAACCTGCTTTCAAACATTTTCTGATGAATAAGCACTGTTCCTTTTGCCTGTACTGCTGTTACCAAAACAATACTTAATAAATCAGGTGTAAAACCTGGCCACGGATGGTCGGATACTGTCATAATAGACCCATCAATAAAAGTGTCTATTTCGTAATGTTCCTGCGCTGGAATATAAATATCATCTCCTTTGATATCCAATCGGATACCTAATCTGCGAAAAGTTTCCGGAATAATACCCAAATGTTCAACTCCAGCATTTTTAATGGTGATTTCAGACTGGGTCATGGCTGCCATTCCAATGAAGGAACCGATCTCAATCATATCGGGCAACATAGTATGTTCAGTTCCTTTCAGGTAATCTACCCCTTCAATAGTCAGTAAATTGGAGCCGATTCCACTTATCTTTGCACCCATGCGATTTAGCATCTTGCATAGTTGCTGAATATAAGGCTCGCAGGCTGCATGATAGATGGTTGTAGTGCCTTTGGATAGGACAGCTGCCATCAGGATATTGGCTGTTCCTGTGACAGATGCCTCATCCAATAACATATAACAGCCTTGCAAATTGCTTGCATCAATATTATAGAATCCATTTTGTGGATCATAATTAAATTTAGCTCCTAACTTCTCAAAACCAAGGAAGTGGGTATCAAGACGTCTTCTGCCTATTTTATCACCACCTGGTTTAGGGATGCGGCTTTTTCCAAAACGGGCAAGCAAAGGCCCCAGTACCATAATAGAACCACGCAGTGCGCTCCCTTTTAAGCGATACGCATCACTCTCCAGATAGTTCAGGTCGATATCTTTGGCTGTAAATCTATAAGAGGACGAACTTAACTTTTCAACCACCACTCCCATATCACCTAATAACTCTATCAGTTTATTAACATCCCGAATATCTGGTATATTATGAATGGTAACAGGTTCGGGAGTTAACAAAACGGCACATACAATCTGTAAAGCTTCGTTTTTAGCTCCCTGTGGTATAATATCTCCTTTGAGGCGATGTCCTCCTTCAATGCGAAAAGAAAGCATATCTTAAGTTAAGAATGAAGAATAGTAAAAATGGTAAAATCTAGTGCGACCATTTATTATTCAACAAACGGTCTTTGGTTATTTCTGGTTACAAGACTAAAGAAAAATCCTGAAAAGTTGAGTATGAATATATAAAAAATCCCCTGCGAGAGGGGATTGGGAACGAATATGTGTAGACTTTGATACCTTTACGATTATTTTTTACGCTTTTTGTTATTGTTCTTCTTACCAAACTTATCGTTTTTCTTATCGTTGCGGTTTCCATTGTTATTATTCCGATTCTTATCACGGTCGTTTCTGTCATTGCGATTATCGAATCGGCGAACAGCTTCTGCTTCAAATAAACCTTCAGACTTCACCGTTTGGAGATCAATAGTTAGTTTACCCTTAGACATTTCCTGTATCTGCTGAATAACCACTTCATCTTCAATATTCTTTTCTGTCCAGGTTTGGTTGAATGCCTTCATCAGACGGCCAATATATGCAATTGCCCGGATTTGTTCTTCCCGGTTTGTAATAGCAATTGCTTTGTCCACAAGTTGAATTACCTGATACCCATACTGTTTGAATCTGAATTCGTGTGTAGGATAAGGTACTCGTTGAGGTTTCTTTCCTAATGCGGTCTTTTCTGGGGGTGGGTATGGGCTATCCACATCCAGATTGAAACCTGTAAGAATATACAAATCATCCCAAAGCTTCATGGTATAGTCCTGACCTTCCCGCATATTGGGATGTATCTCCCGCATAAGTTCAATCAGTGCATGAGCCAGGCGAGTACGTTTGTTCTTATCGTCTATGGTAAGCAGATAACCTGCTAGTTTTTGTACATTACGCCCATATTCTTTCTGAATAAGGGGCTCAAGTTGGGTGTTATACTCAAAGTTCTCCATTCAAAGTGCCATTGGCAGGTTTGTATCAATGCAAAGATACTATTTTTAGATTAGATAAAAGAAAAGATATAGGATAAAAGCAATAGTAATTTTTGTAATTGTGTTTTTATCTGTTAAAGCGACATCTTTTTAAGAGAAAATTGTACCAAGAGGTTTACGTGCATACATTTTCCTTTCGTATCTTTGACTCAACGAGCTACTAATTATACATTACTGCTTTGAATCTCCGGATCTTACCAATTGTACTACTGGTATCTGTGCCTGTTATGGCACAAAACAGAAGACTGGATAGCCTTCAGAATCTGTTAAAAACTCTGCCCCAGGATACTAACCGTGTCAATGTAAATATTGCAATGTTTCGTAGCTTATTTGCGTCCGACGTGAAAAAGGCTATGCCATATGCACAGGCCGCACTGCAGTTATCTCAAAAGTTACATTTTAGTAAAGGAGAGGCTAATAGTTATTCTAATGTGGGGATTGGATATGATGTCCAGAACGACTACTCGGCTGCTTTAGAGAATTTTCTGAAAGGATTACGAATATTTCAGGAAATGAATTTTTATCCAGGTATTGCAACCATATACAATAATATGGGTAATACCTATCGCCGGGAGGGCGATTTTGATGAAGCGCTAATGTTTTATCTGAAATCCTTAGCTATTAAGCAGCGTTATGTGGCAAGTGACAAAATAGGTATTGGCCATACTCTGAATAATATTGCTGTTATATATGATAATAAGAAGGACTATACCAAAGCATTGGAGTATTATCTTCAGGCATTGGAAATAAAAAGAGAAGGAAAAGATAAAAAAAGCCTTGCTTATGCGCTATCAAATATAGGGGTATTCTACCTACGATTACATCAGCAGGAGAAATGCATCGACTATCAGAGAAAGGCGTTGCCTCTTTTTGAAGAGACAAATGAAGGAATAGGAGTATTGAATGTATATATGATTCTGAATGAGGCATATGAAGGTCTGCAAGATTTTGACAAAGCCATTACCTATGGAGAAAAAGCCTTGGAATTGGCGAAAAAGATAGGAGTAAAGGCAAGCATAGCGCAGGTAAGTGGGCGACTATCCAATATATATGTGCTTCAGAAAAACTATGAGAAAGCCTTTTCTTATCTGTCTTTGCAAAGTACATATCTGGATAGTCTGGATACAGATGAAGATATCCGGAAGTTTGAACGACTTAAGGCTGGTCATGAACTGGAAAAAAAAGAAATGGAGAACCGTGCTTTACTGAAAGATGCCAGAATAAGAAAAGCAGAATTACTTGCCTTAACGAAAGATCGGCAGATAAAAGCAGCGGAATTACAGTTGGCTGAGTTGTCACTTAGGCAACAGACAGAAGGCAGACAATTGGAAAAGCTTCAGTTTGAGCAAGAATTGGGAGGAAAAGAACTGGAAAATCTAAAATTACTGAAAGACAAACAGATAAAAGATACAGAGCTGCAACTTAAAGAAGCTGTTATTGGAAGGCAACAGGCTTGGGGTATCGCAACTGGTATAATAGTGCTTTTGCTTGGTGCACTCTCTGTTACATTTTACAGAAACTATCGATCCAAACGAGCAGATAATCAATTGCTTAATGAGCAAAAAGAATCTATACAGCAACAAAATGAACGCTTAGAAGAATTAAATGCCATTAAAGATAGATTATTTTCTATTGTCAGTCATGATTTTCGGAGTCCTTTACACTCTTTGGAAGGCATTGTAGGTTTATTGCAAAATGAAGCTTTAACTCCAGAGGAAACTAAAGTAGTGGTTACACAATTAGGAGAGCGTTTAGGAATTACATTACATCTTTTGGAGAACTTGCTTCATTGGGCTAAAACCCAGATGGAAGGGATGAGTGTACATCCAACAGTATTTGATGTGAAGACTATTGCAGACGAAAATGTTAGACTAGTTCAGGGGCAGGTTGTAAAAAAACGAATTGAAATTAGCAATGAGATGACCTCAAGGACTGCTGTCTATGCAGATAAGGAGATGATTAATCTTGTAATACGGAACCTGGTTAATAATGCCGTCAAATTTACAAAGTTCAATGGGAAAATAGCCATACGTTCATCATCCAATGAATCGTTTGTTCATATTTCTATTCATGACACCGGATTAGGAATGACAAAAGAGAATCAGGAACGTTTATTTAACACTGCGACAGCTTTTACTACTGTGGGTACAGGTAATGAAAAAGGTACAGGTCTTGGATTAACCTTGTGCAAAGACTTTGTGGTTAAAAATGGAGGAGATATTCAGGTAGAAAGCGAACCTGGTAAAGGATCAATATTTACATTTTCAATCCCTAAACATCAATCCTGATGGTTTGTTTCTTTTGCCTTTATTCTTAAAGATTGGATCTTATTAATGAGGATGGTGTTAAACAGTATCTGTATAATCAGAGACAAACCTATCTGTATAAGCCAACTAAATAAAAGATCATTTGAGTATCCAAAAGCATACGCATCTGGCGCAGATGAGCTACTCACTATGATTAATAATGGAAGTATTGGTAAGAAAATTGCCAATAATGGGAAGATGATAATGGCAGTCGTTTTAAATAATCTGTTATAAGTACTAGATGTAATAGACGCTATAAACCAGGTTGAGTACAGCCTGAATAATTAGGAGAAGCATAAAAAGGGCATAGCGGAAAATAGTGTAGTTTCTATAGCGGTTTGGTTTTTAATACCGCTATAGAAATTCCCATATTATTCATGAATCATTAATTTGGCAAAACTTAACAAAAGTGTTTTCTCCCCATCCTTCTCAAACTTAATCTTTGCTTTCTTATCCGGAGTACTAAAGTCAATAGAGGTAACCACCCCAAATCCGAACTTCGGATGCTCAACTTTCATTCCTACTGTAAGAGTAGATGTATCACTAGCTATAAAGTTAGTTGAAGGAGCATGTGTAGTAGCTGGAGTTGTGACTGGTGGTGCTTTGCGTGTTGTGAGATTCTTGACAAAGCTTGTATTACGTTCTGTTTCGAACGTACGAGTATTTTGTGTCATCCTCATATAGCTGGCATCAATCTCCTTTAGGAAACGACTTGGCTCACAGGTTTGCAGCCTTCCGAAACGATAGCGGGTTTCTGCATAGGAAAGCGTGAGTTTATGTTCAGCCCGTGTAATGGCTACATAAAACAAGCGTCGTTCTTCCTCCAGATCTGCCATGCTGGACAACATCATCTGAGATGGAAACAGATCTTCTTCCATCCCCACAATAAAAACATGCTTAAACTCCAATCCCTTAGCAGAGTGTATAGTCATCAATGTGACCCGGTCTGATTTGTCATCCTTCTCATCATCTGCACTAGTCAATAGTGATACACTTTGTAAGAAAGAGGACAGACTTTTATCCGGACTTTCAGGATTATCTACATACTCTTTAATCGCATTCAACAATTCCTGAACGTTTTCATAACGAGCTAGTCCTTCTACAGTTTTATCTTCATGTAGCTCTTTCAGCAAGCCTGACGCTTTTGCTACATGGGCAGCTGTTTCATAAGCGTCCTTGATAACAGAAGTTGCATGAAAACTTTTAATCAGAGCTGAAAAATTTTCGATAGGTGTAGACAACCGCTCTCCCAGATAAGGTTTAGGGTTTGCAACAACTTCCCAAAGGGTAAGATTATTTTCCATGGCAGCTACTACTATCTTAGCCACGGTAGTATCTCCAATTCCTCGCTTTGGTAAATTGATAATACGTTTAAATGCCTCCTCGTCGCTTTGATTGATTGTAAAACGCAAATAGGAGATCAGATCTTTAATCTCTTTCCGTTGATAGAACGAAACGCCACCAATCAGTCGGTACTTGATGTTTTTCTTACGTAAAGCTTCTTCAAATGCACGGGATTGAGCATTGGTACGATACAAAATCGCAAACTCATCATTATGCCTTTGATGCAACATTTTCTCTTCAAAGATGGAATTTGCTATCAAAGATCCTTCTTCATTATCAGAAGATGCTTTTATTAACTCAATCTTATTGCCTTCCTCATTTGCTGTCCATACATTCTTTTGAAGCTGACTTTTATTCTTGGCAATTACAGAGTTGGCTGCATTAACAATATTCTGTGTGGATCGGTAGTTTTGTTCCAGTTTAACAATTCTGGTATCTGGAAAATCACGCTGAAAGTTAAGTATGTTCTGAATATTAGCCCCCCGGAAGGCATAAATACTTTGCGCATCATCTCCCACAACACATATATTCTGATGAACAGCCGCAATCTTTTTGGTGATAAGATACTGAGAGATATTAGTATCCTGAAACTCATCAACAAACATGTAATGGAACTTCTGTTGATATTTATTGAGTACATCCACATGATCACGGAACAACACATTAGTATTGAACAACAGGTCATCAAAGTCCATTGCATTGGCTCTTCGTAATCTTTCCTGATACGTTTTATATACCTTTCCTAATTCTGGTACCCGACTTGCTTCATCATCTGCACGATATTCTGCACTATTCATATAGGCTTCTGCAGAAATCAGATTATTTTTGGCAGATGATATTCGGTAGAGTACATTGTTAACCCGATATACTTTATCATCCAGACTCATTTCCTTGAGGATTGTGCGGATTAAAGATTTCGCATCATCCGTATCATAGATAGAAAACTGACTGGTAAATCCTATCTTTTGAGCCTCTATTCGCAGAATACGCGAAAAAACAGAGTGGAAAGTGCCTGCCCAGATATTGCGTGCATCAGTTCCTACTACCTTCTCAAGACGGCTACGCATCTCATCCGCTGCTTTGTTGGTAAAGGTCAGGGCCATAATCCGAAATGGATCTACCCCTCTGTTCATCAAATGGGCAATGCGATAGGTTAGTACGCGGGTTTTGCCTGAACCAGCGCCTGCAATAATCATTAAAGGGCCTTCTCCATGTGTTACAGCTTCGCGTTGTGGCTCATTAAGTCCTTCTAAGTAATTCATATTGGTTAATTAGGCAGGTAAGTTACTCTTTTCTACAATTTGCTTTCCGGGGAATCAAATCCTCTGTTTGAAGAAATATAGATTTGAAAAATGAGGTGCAAGTTACAAAAATAAACCCATGAGAAAACTCTCATGGGTCGAAATAGATTTTTATTGTCTGATAAAGTTATACTGCAAAACTTTCTCCACATCCGCAGGTACGGGTTGCATTAGGGTTTTTGAACTGGAAGCCTTTTCCATTTAATCCATCTGAAAAATCCAACTCTGTTCCCAACAGATACAAAAGACTCTTCTTGTCAACCAAAATTTTAATTCCTTTGTCTTCAAAGATCTGATCCTGTGGTTGAATAGCTGCATCAAACTTCAGATCATACATTAAACCAGAACATCCACCACCTGATACGGCTACACGAATATTGTGTTCACCATTTAACCCATCTTTCTGACGTAGTTCAATAATTTTATCTTTGGCTATATCTGTTATTGTAATCATGTCTATATAAAGGAAATTAATGAGAGATTCCTATGTTTGTTTCTTTTTGATACTTTGCGAATAATGCTATTTTTACAAATATAAAAACGGATTGTCTTTTAGAAAAGTTCATTATGCAAAAAATAGAACATATAGGAGTAGCAGTCAAAGATGTAGATTTTTCAGAGCAGTTATTTGAAAAGTTATTGGGAGTTGCCTCTTACAAGCGGGAGTTTGTAGAATCTGAGAATGTAATTACCTCTTTTTTTCAGGTTGGAAGTAGCAAGATCGAATTATTACAGGCTACTAACCCTGATAGTGCAATTGCCAAATATATTGAAAAAAGAGGAGAGGGGATGCATCACATAGCTTTTGAGGTGAAGGACATCTATGCTGAAATGAAGAGATTGGAGGGCGAAGGGTTTACCCTGATTAATGCAATACCTAAGTTTGGAGCAGATAATAAACTAGTCTGTTTTTTACATCCCAAGACAACTAACGGGGTCTTAATAGAGTTATGTCAAGCTATTGAGAATACGTCTGGCAGTTAGACTTATCCAACTGACAGACATATATATTTAGTTCAGGAATTTATCTAGTAAAGAGAAAATCCGTTCAGTTGCCTTTCCATCCCAAAGAGGCGGAATGCCACAAGTTTTGTAACTACCAGTATTAATCTGATTTACAGTTGTCAGGATTTTTTCTTTGTCAAAGTGCAGAAGTGTATTAGAACCAAGATCTATCGTAGATGGTCTTTCTGTGTTAGGTCTCAGTGTGATACATGGTACCTTTCTGAATGTTGTTTCCTCTTGGATTCCACCACTGTCTGTAATGACATAACGGGCATGCAGAATTAGTTTCTGAAAATCCAGGTATCCTACAGGATCAGATAGAATTAGATTGGGATTCGTTTCTACCTGGTCATACAGATTAAATTCTTTAAGACGATTTAGTGTTCTGGGATGAATCGGGAAAATAATTTTTAGTTCACGGGTTAGCTCTGTAATAATGTCCAGCAGTTGTTCCAGTCCGGAGAGAGTATCTACGTTTCCTGGACGGTGCATAGTCATCAGTGCATAGTGTTGAGGCTGTATTTCCAGTTTTGCCAGTATTTTAGATTGCTGAATATCGGCATCATATGCTACTAATGTATCAATCATTGTATTGCCAACCAGATGAATTGATTCTGGAGATTTTTTTTCTGCCAGCAAATTATCAAGTCCACTTTGCTCTGTTACAAAGAATAGATCTGTAATCGCATCTGTCAATATCCGGTTAATTTCTTCCGGCATTTCTCTGTCATTGCTACGTAAGCCACTTTCTATATGAGCTAATGGCGTATTAGTTTTATTTGCTACCAGTGCTGCTGCCAGTGTAGATGTAACATCGCCTACTACTAATAGCATATCTGGTTTATATTCACGGACTACTCCCTCAATGCCCTGCATGATCTGAGCCATCTGAGTAATAACAGTAGTAGTTTCTGCCTGAATTCGGTATTGTGGTTGTGCAAGATGAAGTTCCTCAAAAAAAACATCACTCATATTGTGATTATAATGCTGGCCTGTATGCAGTAATTTATGAGTAAGCCGAGGATATTGCTGTACAACCTTATCAAATTGAGTAATTTTAATAATATTGGGACGTGTTCCTACAACTGTAAGCAATTTTTTTTGCATTTCTCTATTTTTAGTAAGAATTGAGTATTCTATTGGCTGTCGAATCTTCTGCGAATCCACTGAAATGGTGATCTTAAGCGTATAAAGATACGTTTTAATAGCGTTTTTTTACTTGTATCCTCATCATAGTATCCATATCCATATCCGTATCCATACCCATATCCATAATTATATCCATATCCTGAACTTGTTCGAAAATCGTTAAGTACAATAGCAAGATTTTTCGCTGTTTTTTCCTGATATAGTTTATTGATAGTTTCTAAAAAGATTTTCTTGGATTTTTTCTGCCTGACCAGATATATATTTACATCTGCAAACTTCATAGCAATGACCGCATCTGTTACTAAGCCTACTGGTGGTGTATCTATAAGAATATAGTCATACTCATTACGTAAATCTTCCATAAGCTGCTCCATTGCCGGACTCATAATGAGTTCTGATGGATTAGGTGGAATAGCACCAGCAGGTAGAAGATGTAGATTATTAACAGGTGTATGAACAATAGCATCCTGCCATTTTAATTTGCCTATAAGCACCTGAGTAATGCCTTTATCTCCTGGTAAATTAAATTCCAGTTGTAATTTTGGCTTTCGTAGATCCAAACCTACCATCAACACCTTTTTGTCAGAAAGAGCTAGAATAGAACCAATATTTAATGTAAAGAACGTTTTTCCTTCTCCACTAATAGTAGAAGTGACTAAAACGACTTTATGTTCAGACTGGCTAGCCAGATACTGAAGATTCGTTCGAATAGAACGAAAAGATTCAGAAATTATAGACTTAGGCCGATCTATTACTACCAAATTAGACTTTCCGGGCCGTGAACTATGGCTGACAATACCTAAAATAGGAACTCGTGTGTTTTTTTCAACCTCACTGCGATCTGTTATAGTGTCTTTTAAAAGAATTTTAATGATAATAAATGTTGCAGCGATTGCCAGGCTAATAAATATTCCTATAACATAGGCAGAATTAGGTTTGGGACGAATAGGGCTATTAGGAAGATATGCATAATCAAGAACAACGACATCTGATAGGGTAGCTGCTTCTGCAATACTATAACTTTCTCTTCTGGCTAATAAAGATTGATAGTTAGATGCATGTATTTCATAACGTCTGCGTATACCTGTATTTTCACGTTGTGTTGATGGGATTTTGTCAAGCTCAGTCTCATATCTTTTCATCTCTTGTGTAATAGTACGTAAATTGTTTTCAAGAGCATATTTATAATTTTGAATAGTGGCATATAAGTTTTTGCGGGCAAGTTCTATCTTTTTTTCGATCAGCTTTAGTTCTGGATTAATAGGAGTTAAGGATGCTTGCATTGCATTTCTTTTTATCTGCAACTGATTAATCTGAGATAATGTACTTGCAAAACGACTATCATGTGTTCCTATATTTGATGTAGAAATGGTTCCAGGATCTTTTCCTTTACGTACTGCGCTTTCCAGAGAGTCTAAAGCTCGCAGTTCTAATTCTAAGTTAGCTTTCTGGTCTATGAAGCCAACAAGATGACTTTGTGCAAAGTCAGGAGTTAGGTTAATAATTCCTTTGCTACGTTGAAATCTTTCAATTTCTTGTTCAGATGAATTTAAAGAATCTCTGTAAGCTGCTAATAACTCTCCAATAAATCTTAATGTATTTTTGGCTACTTTGGTTTTTTCTTCAACAGATCGTTCCTGGTATGCCTTAATTAACGCATTAACAAAGTCCATAGCTCTCTCTGGTACATTATCTTGGCAGGAAATGTAAAGCATAGAAGTTTCTTCATTTCCTCGGGATATGCCTACACTTCCTCTAAATTTAGCTATAGGAGTCCCTGGATAATGTACAATAAAAGAATAAACTTCTCCAATTGTAGGTAAGCTTGGTCTTTGGATATTCTTTGTAATTGAGAAGATACCAAACTGGTTATTTATTTTCTCATTGATCCTGTGTACTGTACTAACTTCTTCTTCTCCTTTTTGATAGCTGAATTTAAATTTTGCCGTATCCAGAAATTGAATATTAAACTTTTGTTCTCTGGCATAGAAAGTATCAATGGCAACAACAAATGGTGTATTCTTATAGAGTTCTGTCGTTTTGAATCGGCCCATTGCAAAATAAGATACATCAACAAAGTCCATCAGATTTACTGCTCGTTCGATAACGCTTTGGGATTTGATAATCTCAATTTCGGTAGATAGATTCTTTTTCAAATGAAGGATGTCCCATTCCTGCAATTGTGCGGCATCCGCTCCTAGAGAGGTTGAAGATTCATCTTTAACAATGATTGTTCCTGTAGAGCTGTACAGAGGAATTGTATAGCGATTATATAAGTTAGCACTGATTATACCTACAAATAAACACAACACAACAACCCACCAATGGCGCAGAATTAATTTAAATATTTGCCCCAAGTCAATATCCTTATTCTCTAGAGGTGAGGATAACTCCTGATTCATAGTAATAGTAAATGGTCAATCTGATTATTTTGTGAGACTATTGATAGTATTGACGGTACTTATAATCAATAATGGAACTGTAATAACTGTAGATAATAATGTAATTATCTGGCCTGCGGTACTGAATTGTTTTCTGCGAAGAGGATCTACTATAATAATATCATTGGGTTGCAATCTCGAAAGAATTGGCGAAACGGGAGTTTGTGTTGTCAGATCAACTCGATAAGTTGTTGTTTTTTTTGTTAGTCTATCTGATCGTATAATCCTAACAGTTTTCATATTGCCAAATTGTGTAACACCTCCAGATTTTGCTATAGCTTCTGTAAGAGTCATGTATTCATTGTCCGCTTTCAGAATTCCTTGAGAGCCAACCTCTCCCAATACCGTTACTGAATAACTGAGTATCTTTAGATTTACAGTGATACCTCCATCTGAGACATTAATATATTTTGATAATGCTGATTTTATAGTGTCTGATGCCTGCTCAAGTGTTAAGCCTGAAACTTTTACCTTACCAATATAGTGTAGTTCTACAGCACCATTCTTGTCAACCAAAATTCCAGTTGCATACCCCCCTGCTCCGCTTGTAGCTGCTCCTGTTGCACTCACAGGTGTATTAAATGGACCTAATACATTTTGGCCTTCTTCATTTGTGAAGCCAGTCATTTTTATGGCTAGGATATCAAATGGTGCTATTGTGAATTCATAATCCTGGTTAATATAGGTAGAGTCCGGTGCATCTGCTGCTGTTTTCTGAAAGTAGACAACTCTTTTATATGGAATGCAACCAAAAGATGATATAAGTAGAACTGTAAATACAAACCAGATGTAATATTTCATAAATAAGCTATATGCTTCAAACGCTCAATCAATAGAATGTGATAGACAAATGTATGACAAAAAAACGATTCTCAGGTAATTCTATTACTAATCTGAAGAAATCCCTGTTTTTTGATTCTTAAATGAGCATTATTTTTGTTGCTTTGTTAATTGTTTGTAAAGATTTATCTATTACTGATTTTATTTTTTATGGATACAACACGTACAGAACTCGCTTCCTTAGGCGAGTTTGGTCTAATAAATCACATTAACTCTCGTTTCTCATTGCAAAATCCTGAATCTATTAAAGGCATAGGCGACGATGCTGCTGTAATTGCACAGGATGCAACTTATTACACACTTCTTTCTACAGATATGTTAGTAGAGGGTGTACATTTTGATCTTAGTTATACGCCATTACCTCATTTGGGTTTCAAAGCTGTTGCTGTAAATGTCTCGGATATTGCAGCAATGTATGGTATTCCCAAACAGATTGTTATAGGTTTGGCTGTAAGCAATAGGTTTTCTTTAGAAGCTATAGATGCCTTTTATGAAGGTGTAAAAGCTGCCTGTGACACCTTTAAAGTAGATCTGATTGGGGGTGACACCACATCTTCCCGTTCCGGATTGGTTATTTCAATATCTGTTGTAGGTGTGACAGAACATGATAAGGTCGTGTATCGCAATACTGCCAAACCTACGGATATTGTTTGTGTAACAGGTGATCTGGGGGCTGCCTATCTTGGATTGCAAGTTCTGGAGCGAGAGAAACAGGTATATATGCAAGACCCTTCCATGCAGCCAGAGTTAACAGGTCGGGAATACATTTTGCAACGCCAGTTACGTCCTTCTGCCCGCATGGATATTATTTATGAACTGCGTGAAATGGGTATTGTCCCCACAGCTATGATTGATGTTTCCGATGGTGTGGCTTCAGATATTCTGCATATTTGTAAACAGTCCAATGTTGGAGTTGCCTTGTTTGAGGATAAAATCCCTATTGATGCTACTGCTTACGATACTGCAATAGAGCTAAAGCTTGATCCAATTGTTTGTGCGTTGAACGGTGGTGAAGATTATGAATTATTGTTTACCATACAGCAGTCTGACTACGAAAAAATAAAGAACCATGCAGACATTTCTCTTATTGGATACATACAGGAAGCAGCGAAAGGCAACGAACTGGTGACAAAATCTGGTAATCGAATTGCCCTTCAGGCTCAGGGATGGACTCATTTCTAATAGAGCGTATTTGATACTAGTGTATGACCAGACCGAAAGTATTGCTTACATAAAATTTATCTTAAAAGTATTATAGCCCTTTCTTGATTAGAAAAGAAAGGGCTCCTTTGTATATGTGTTGCTTCAAAGAAAGATCTGTGATAAGGTGTTTTTTCTTTTGAATAGTCGGATTTTTCGGAAGGCATTGTAATTTATGGCCTTAAACTGAAATTGTTATGGTGCGTATTTTTTATAAACAGGGAAGGTATATTCAAAAAGAGATGGATCTGCGGGAATTGAGTCGCCTGGAAAATATTCTTTGGATTGATCTGCAGGGGGCAACTCGTGAAGATGAAGAATGGATTGAAACAAAGTATAATGTTAGCTTTCAGACACCTCAGGAGATTGTTGAAATTGAGAGTAGTGCTCGTTATTTTGAACAAAATAGCACCATCAATGCCAACTCTAACTTTCTACAGCCTGATCATAACGGCTATCACTTGTATCCTGTTTCCTTTATGCTGCGAAACAATATTCTGTTTACGTATCGTACTGGGGACTCCAAAACTTTTGCCGATACAGTTCGGAAAATGAAGGTAAATGCAGAAATGTTTTCTACAGGAGATGATGTGTTCCTGACTTTGCTTGAAACCCGGATTGAATCAGATGCGGATTTGCTGGAAGGTATTTCCAGGGAGATTACAGTGATGAGTAAAAAACTGAATCTGGAAAAAAAGCCTAATGAAAGTTACGTTTTGAAGATCAGTGAATTGCTGGAATATGCCATGATGGTTAGAGAGAGTACCATTGACAAACAACGGGTAATGTCTGCTGTATTGCGTAGTGCGTTATTTTCAGACTATCATAAAGAACGATTACGCATCATTTTAAAGGATATATCTTCTCTGCTGGAGTATGCTACTTTTAATTTTGAACGACTAGAATATCTGCAAGATACTATCACAGGACTTATTAATCTGGAGCAAAACCAGATCATCAAGATATTTACTGTCTTTACGATAGTCTTTCTGCCTCCAACATTGATTGCGGGTATTTTTGGAATGAACTATCAGATTTTACCTACATCTGGAAAGGAGTGGGGCTTTTATTTTGCTTTGCTCTTAATGATTTTATCCTCTGCCTTTATCCTGTACTTTTTCCGCCGAAAACGCTGGATTTAATTCCCGGGGTACTTATACCTTTACCTGAAAATAGGTAATTGAATAATTACATTGTCTGGGGTTTCCTAAACTTTACCAGATTCCTAAAACCAATTGTAATCTGTCGTGAACAGATTAGTAGATATTAACCAGTTATCAGATGAAAAAAGCTTTTTTATTTGTAGCTTGGGTGTTGACTATGTTACAATATGTTAATGCTCAGGATACTACACGCGTTTCGTATTCAGCTAGTCCTTCTATTGCGTCCAAAGACAAAGACGCCTTAAAGTTTAATCTGAATGAAAGTGGCTCTCATTTTTTTCAGGTCACTTTCTTAAATCAAACCTGGGTGAGATGGAATCAGAGTAACCCTGGAACAATGGTAGATGGTATGGCTAAGTCAAATATTTTTGATATTGGTTTGCGCCGTACCCGTATTCAAATGTTTGGACAAATAACAGATAATGTGTTTGTCTATTTCCAGTTTGGACAAAACAACTTTAATTCACAGTATAATTATAATTCCTCAGGTGGACTTAATCGTAAGAATGCGCCTTTCTTTCATGATGCAGTTGGGGAGTATAAAGTTACCAAAGGAAATCAGTTGAAGGTAGGAGGAGGACTGACAATTGTGAATGGCCTTTCCCGCTTTTCCCAGCCTAGCGTAAGCAGTATCATGACTTTGGATGTACCAGTCTTTGCACAGGCTACTGTAGATCAGACAGATCAGTTTTCCCGTAAACTGAGTATATATGCTCGTGGTCAGATTGGGAAATTTGATTATCGTGTAACTGTTAGTGATCCGTTTCCTGTTTTGAGTAATGGATCTGTAGCCGCCAAGCCTACTGCTAATGCGACATTTGCGCAGAAAGGACACTCTCATCAGTTTCAGTCCTACCTGATGTACCAGTTCTTTGAACATGAGTCACATACCACCCCAGGGTATATGACAGGGACTTACTTAGGTAAGAAGAAGATATTTAATATAGCTGCAGGTATTATTACACAGCCTGATGCTATGTGGTATGCAGAAAGTAATGGAGATACAACGTATACTAGAATGCTTTTGTGGAGCGTAGAGTCATTTTTGGATATGCCTTTAAATAAAGCAAAAGGTACTGCTTTATCTGCTTATGCAGGTTTCTTTAATACCAATTATGGCCCTAATTATTTACGTTTCAATGGGAGTATGAATCCTGCTACTAGCAGCAATGCCACGAATGCTGTTTCGGGAGCAGGTGGAACGTATGGTAATGCATTCCCTATGTTTGGAACTGGCCAAGTATTTTACAGCCAATTGGGGTATCTTTTGCCAACCAGTTTTCTTGGAGAGAAACATGGTCAACTGATGCCTTATGCGACTTGGATGCATGCCAGTTATGATAGATTGAATGGTAAGTCAATGGATGTAATTGATGTTGGATTGAACTGGTTGATTAAAGGACATAATTCCAAAATTTCTCTTGACTATCAGAATCGCCCAACTTATCAGACTGATTCAAATGGAAATGTACAGACTAGTGATCGTAAAGGGACCGTATTGCTTCAGTATCAGATTTTTATCTAATATAAAAATGAGGAAATAAATAGCTCTAGCTTGTAACAAGCTGGAGCTATTTATTTTTAATTGATTTTTAATCTGTATTTAATTCGAGTTTAATAGTACAAAAGCACATTTGTAATGTAGATAGCAGAAGAACCCTTATAAATAATATTAGGTTGAAATGCGCCAGCAAACAATGAAAAGATCAGAGCCTGTTGTGATGCCCAAAGATGGTTTGGGTGGATTGCAAGAGAACATCAACTCTGATGTTTTATCAGGGTTTCTGGTGTTCCTACTGGCATTGCCTCTAAGTCTTGGTATTGCAAAGGCAAGTGATTTTCCTCCAATATATGGTGTGATTACAGCCATAATAGGAGGTGTTGTGGTAAGTATATTTGCTGGCTCTCCTCTTACAATCAAGGGGCCTGCTGCTGGGTTGATTGTAATTTGTACTGGTGCCGTAACTGAGTTTGGAGGGGGTGAACATGGGTGGCGTTTAGCTTTGGGTGCAATTGTTGTGGCAGGAGTAATACAGGTTGTCTTAGGTTTTCTTAAACTTGGTAAGTATTCTGATTTTATTCCTGTATCAGCTATTCATGGTATGCTGGCTGCTGTAGGAATCACGATTTTTGCCAAACAGATTCACACCTTACTAGGCGCTGATCCGAAAGACTTGGAAGGATTAAGCTCGATTGCTTTATTAGAACGCATACCTACCAGTTTACTGGAAATGAATACTTCTATTGCGATGATTGGGATTATAAGTTTACTGATCATGTTTGGAATGCCATTGATCCAGAACAAAATAATTAAAAGAATACCCGCTCCTCTTATTGTGTTGCTGATAAGCATTCCAATGGCAATCAGTATGGATTTTAAGAATACTCAACCCGGGTTTTCTCTTGTAAAAGTTGGAAGTCTGATAGATAGTTTGAGCCTGAATGTGGATTTTTCAGGGATTCAGATGACGGGAGTGTTTATAAAATATGTAATCCTGTTTTGTTTTGTTTCTACAATAGAGTCTGTTTTGACTGTCAAGGCAATAGATGGATTGGATCCATATCATAGAAAGTCTGATATTGACAAAGATATTCTGGCAATTGGGATCGGAAATGTTGTATCTGGTTTGCTGGGAGGATTGCCGATAATATCGGAGGTGACCCGTAGTGCTGCCAACGTAAATAATGGAGCCAAAACTCGTTGGGCCAATTTTTTTCATGGTTTGTCATTGCTTGTGTTTGTCTTGTTAGCTACTCCGGTTATTGAAATGATCCCTAATGCGGCATTGGCTGCAATGTTGATCTTTATAGGCTATCGCCTGGCCTCTCCCAAAGAGTTTCGCCATATGTATGAAATTGGCTGGCAGCAATTGGTTGTTTTTCTGGCAACAATTATAGTTACGATGGTAGAAGGCTTGCTCATAGGTGTATTGGCAGGTATTGCAATCAAACTTTTCCTAAACCTTTTTTTAGGAAAAACACAGCCTAAAAATATTTTCAAAGCTCAAATTGTTCACTCCAATCACGGTACCCGTCATGAGATTAGATTGTCAGGCTCTGCCACATTTAGCAATTATCTGAGTATTAAAAAGAAAATCGATCAGATTCCAACCACAAATGATGTAATTGTTGATTTATCCGGAGTGACTCTGGCTGATCATACAGTGATTGCTAATCTGGAGGCTTTAGGGAGAGATTTTCAGGCTGGAGGCGGTCAATTTTCTATCATTGGCCTGGAAGAATTACAATCATTAGGACATACAGATTCTTCTACTCATCGTAAAGTAAATATAGCACGTATGCATATGGGCTAACTAAAATATTTCATCTAAAAAATTTAAATGTACAGTACCCTTTTGAAGCAAGACCCAAAAAAACTTTCTTCTTTGAAGAAAGTTTTTTTTATTTTGAGCCTAATTAGCCTAACACCTCTCTATGAAGATACTTGTAATTGAAGATGAACCCAAAGTGGCCTCTTTTATCCAAAAAGGACTGGAAGAACAAACATATGATGTAGAAATAGCTTTCGATGGGTTTATTGGGCAAAAAATGGCTTTAAGCACTTCCTATGATGTAATCATTATGGATGTGAACCTACCACAGATTAATGGGTTTGAGTTATGTAAGAATCTGCGAAATAATCATTTGAGGACTCCTATTCTTATGCTTACCGCCTTTGGGACAACTGATGATAAGCTCACTGGCTTTGATGCTGGAGTAGATGATTATATGGTCAAACCATTTGAGTTTAGAGAATTGCTGGCTCGTATTAAAGCATTATACAAACGTAGTACAGATGCAGGGAGTTCTAGTAATATTCTCAGAGTTGCTGATCTTGAACTCAATACAGATGATAAAAGTGTGAAACGGGGAGGGAAAAAGATCGACCTGACCGCAAAGGAGTTTGGTTTGCTGGAATACTTTATCCGAAACAAAGGTAAGGTTGTTTCCAGGGTGGATATTGCTGAAAAGGTATGGGAAATCACCTTTGATACGGGTACTAATGTGATTGACGTATATGTAAATTTTCTGAGAAAAAAAATCGATAAAGATTTTGAGCCTAAACTAATTCACACGGTAGTGGGTATGGGATATATTCTTAGAGAAGAGTAAGGCTGGTTTTGTGTTTTGAGAGTAGTATAACACCAGTTGTTAAAGATGTATGAAGATCCGAACCCGAATAGCCTACCTTTTTGCTGTTATTGTAGCTTCTTTATTGCTGGTATTCTCTGTTGGTATTTACTATTTTTCTGCTGATTACAGAGAACGTGAGTTCTATGAGCGTCTGAGAGAGAAGGCTATTACTACAGCCAGGTTGTTATATGAGTCCAATCAGAAAATTACTCCTCAGACACTCAAGTTAATAGATGAACAGGATAAGGTTGTCTTGTTTGAAGAAAAGGTAACGGTCTTTGATGATAAAAACAATCTGATCTATTATAATCATCCGTATCCGGAACCTATCGATCCTCATATTTTAAGTCAGATCTACAATGCCAGGGATAAGGAAATTAAACGGAGAAAAGGGGAGGTGGAATCCTTATATAAATATTATCCGGAAAAAGAAAAAAATCTTATTGTTGTTGTCTCTGCTATAGATCAATATGGATTAAGCAAGCAAAACTTCCTGATTACTATTCTGTCTGTTGGCTGGTTTGTGGGAGTATTAGTAATTGTATTTGCCGGTTGGGTTTTTGCCGGAAATGCACTAGAGCCTATTGCGGATGTTATATTCCAGGTTGAACAGATTGACTCTACAACGTTGGATAAACGACGGGTGCAAACCGAAAATGATAAAGACGAAATTGCACAGTTAGCACAGACATTTAACCGAATGCTGGATCGGTTACAGGAGTCATTTTACATTCAGAAAAGTTTTGTTGCCAATGCCTCTCATGAATTGCGTACACCCCTAACAGCTATGCGTGGTCAGATAGAGGTAACTTTATTGTATGAAAGAGAAAATCAGGAGTATATGAAATTGCTGAAATCTCTTTATGAAGATGTAACCGGAATGACAGATCTTACGAATGAGTTACTGGATCTGGCACATGCAAGTTCAGATCTGACTACCTTACCATTCGAAAAGAAACGGATTGACGAGATAGTATTACAGGCAGAAGCAGAGCTGTTACGAAAAAAGCCTGACTATGATGTAATACTGGATTTTGCAGAACCACCAGAGGAAGAAGAGTATTTTGAATTAGTGGTTAATGAAAGGCTATTGAAAAATGCCTTCATTAACATTATGGAAAATGCCTGCAAGTTTTCTCCTGATCATACAGTATCTATTAAAATATTCTTTCAGGAGGATAGAATCATGCTGCAATTTACAGATAAAGGGATTGGAATTCCGGAGGCAGAGATACCTTATATTTTTGAGCCTTTCTTTCGATCTAAAAATGCCAATAATATTTCTGGACACGGATTAGGACTTCCTCTTACTGCCAAGATAATAGAAATACATCAGGGACGGATTCAGGTGTTTTCAGTGGTAAATGAAGGAACTACTTTTATTATAACCTTATTTCGGAAAGAACCTGTGAAAAAGGAAATAGATAAATAAAGAAAAATCGCTGTTGGAAGACAGCGCTTTTTCTTTTAAGTGCACCTTACAAGAAATTAAATACCTACATAATTAAAAGGTGTCAATGCCTTTAGCTCTTTTTTGATACTATCCTGAACAGTGAGCTGATCTATGAATGTATGTATACTCTCCTGAGTAATTTTCTCGTTATTTCGTGTTAATGCTTTTAGCGCTTCATATGGTTTAGGATACCCTTCCCGACGTAAGATTGTCTGGATGCCCTCTGCTACCACTGCCCAGTTATCTTGTAAATCAGAACGTATGGCTTTCTCATTTACTTCAATCTTACCTAGGCCCCGACGTAGTGATAAATAAGCTACTACCGAGTGTGCGATAGGCATTCCAATATTCCGAAGTACTGTTGAATCTGTAAGATCGCGTTGTAAACGGGAAATAGGTAGTTTGGCTGCCAGGTGTTCATAGATAGCATTCGCAAATCCCAGATTACCTTCTGCATTCTCAAAATCAATCGGGTTGACCTTATGTGGCATAGCAGAAGAACCCACCTCTCCAGCCTTGATTTCCTGAGTAAAATACTCCATAGAAATATACTGCCAGAAATCACGAGCCAGGTCAATCAGAATCGTATTGATACGTTTCAACGTATCACATAGAGCTGCCATAAAGTCATAATGCTCGATTTGAGTTGTATATCGGCTACGTTGTAATCCCAGAGTCTGATTCACAAATTTATCTGCAAACTTCAGCCAGTCAATTTCAGGATAGGCTATTGCATGTGCATTGAAATTACCTGTCGCTCCACCAAATTTGGCCGCATAGGGCACATTATCCAATGCTATAATTTGTTTTTCAAGACGTTCACAGAAGACAAGTACTTCTTTGCCAAGGCGGGTAGGAGAGGCTGGTTGGCCATGGGTACGTGCCAGCATAGGGATTGTATTCCAGTCTTCTGCCAAGGCATACAAGGTATGAAGGATCTCAAAGATCTGTTTCTTTACCTCCTGCTGGATTGCTTCCTTTAACAGAAGAGGGATCGCCGTATTATTAATATCCTGAGACGTAAGACCAAAATGAATGAACTCTTCATATTTGGAAACATCTAAACCCGCTAATTTGCCTTTGATAAAATATTCTACAGCCTTGACATCATGATTGGTTTCTTTTTCTATTTCCTTGATGCGTATGGCATCTGCTTCACTAAAGTTGAGATATACATTACGTAACAAAGTGTAGGTATCTTTAGGAAAATCAGCTAGCTGAGGAAGAGGTAGTTCACACAATGCAATAAAATACTCAATTTCGATTCGTACCCGATAACGCATCAAGGCTGCTTCTGAGAAAAATGGTTTTAAAGAGGCAGTCTGATTGGCGTAACGTCCATCAATAGGAGATATAGCATTCAATTGAAATGAGCTCATGCAATTATAATTAGTTATTTGGTTCGTTCAATGGTGTATCGTACTAGTTGTTCCAGTGCCTGGCGGTTCTCAGAATCGGGTAATGTATGCAAGATGTCCAGTGCTTCGGTTTGATACCTTTGCATTACTTGGGTAGCATATTCAATACCGCCACTCTGTTTAACAAATGCAATAACCTCAGCTACTTTTTTGGGTTTATGGCTCTGATTTTTAATGGTATAAATAATCTCTCGCTTTTTCAACCATGATGCTTTACTTAGTGCATAGATAAGAGGAAGTGTCATTTTCTTTTCTTTGATATCTATGCCCAATGGCTTTCCAACTTCCTGAGTGCCATAATCAAAAAGATCATCCTTGATCTGAAAGGCAATACCTACTTTTTCTCCGAATATGCGGGCTTTCTCAACTGTAGATTCATCTGCAGCCACCGAACTAGCACCTACCGCACAACAGGCTGCAATCAGGGAAGCTGTTTTCTGGCGTATTACTTCATAATAGATCTCTTCATTAATATCCAGCCGACGTGCTTTCTCCAGTTGTAGCAACTCTCCCTCACTCATTTCCCGTACTGCCTGTGATACAATGCGCAACAGTTCATAATCTTTGTTGTCTACTGCCAGTAACATGCCCCGGGAAAGTAATACATCTCCTACCAGAACAGCTATCTTGTTTTTCCAGAGTGCATTCACTGAAAAGAACCCTCTACGGTAATTAGAGTCGTCTACTACATCATCATGAACCAGAGATGCTGTATGAAGAAGTTCTATCAAACCTGCTCCCCGGTAGGTAGATTCGGTAACTTCTCCACAGGTTTTGGCTGTGAGAAAAACGAACATGGGACGAAGTTGTTTCCCTTTTCGTTTAACAATATAGTTCATGATCTGATCAAGCAACATTACATTGCTTTTCATGAACGAACGAAACTTGAGCTCAAAAAGCTCCATTTCGGCTGTAATCGGGGCTTGTATGGTTTTAATATCTGCCATTTGGATTCGGCCTGCAATCTACACGAAAGACTGGTGTTTTCAAATTATTGATTTCTCTCGCAAAGGTAACGATTTGTTGGGTTAAAAGGTTTGAGGAAGATTGAAGTTTTAAAATTATTTGAAAGAAAATTTTCATTTCTACATATTTTAACTTTTCATATGAATTTATTGTGCCAGAAATACCTATTAACGCATGGCTAGGAAGGTAAAATACCTATCCCGTGAGAGATAGGTATTGGTTGGTAATCGCTGGCTTTCTGAACTGAATTTTCCTGTATTCTTTAGTCAGGATGAGTTCTTAATTCTGATTAGAGGTTCCCAGTGGATCAATAAATCGTTTGTCTGTAACAAATGTATTGTCTGTCAGGGTTCTCAGAAAGGCAATTAGATTGTTTTGTTCGGTAGCTGTTAATGGAATACCTACTGCATCTCCTGAAATCAGAGCCGCATCCAATGTAGCTGACCGTTTTACACCAGATGTGTAATGATTTAACACTTCTTCCAGAGTAGTAAACCGCCCATCGTGCATATACGGAGATGTGCGTTCTACATTGCGAAGAGAGGGAACTTTAAATTTGCCTCTGTCTGATACATTGTTGGTAATCAGTTCCCGTCCGTGATCTGCAGGTGTTTCATCCAGTCCGTTATTTCGATAGGAGTGGTCTGTAAACAAATCTGTTGCATGGCAGGTAGCACATTTCTGTTGAAATAACTGTAAGCCAGCTTTTTCTGTGTCCGTTAGCTGAACGTTATTTTCTCCCCGCACATAGTGATCATAGCGTGAATTGGAAGAGATAAGCATACCTGTAAACTGAGCCATCGCCCGAAACACAAGCTGGGAAGTGATAGAGTCTGTGTTAAAAACTTCCTTAAACTTTTGTTTGTAGGTTGGATTGTTATTCAGTTTGGTCAATATGTTTGCTAAGGATTCGTCCATTTCCTGTGTATTCTGAATCGCATTCAGTGGAATCAGTTCAATGTGATTAACCCCTCCATCCCAGAAAAACTCAGGTTGAAAGGCCATGTTCTGAATAGCAGGTGCATTACGGCTTCCCAGCCTATCATGTACCCCATGACTCACATCATGTCCATGATCTGCAAAGGCAAAGGTCTGTCGGTGACAGGTGCCACATGCAATGGCACCCGTACTGGAAAGGCGTGGTTCATAGAATAATAATCTACCCAGTTCGAAACCTTCTTCAGTAATAGGAGTATCTGAAAAGGTAAATACCGGAGCAGGAAAATTAGATGGCACCTCCAGGCTAAATTCTTTGGAAGGGTCAACAGATGATTTGCTGTTGCATCCACTGAAAAACAGAATAGATACAGACACTACAAATATAGTCAGGCGGAGTAGAGTATGTATGGTGATTTTCATAAGGATTAAGGGTTTCCAGTCTGAATAGAAACAATAGAAAACATATCACTATAGTTGTCTGCTATATCTGCTGTTTTAGGTTCTGTCATAAGTGCCGGTGTTTCTGCAAACTTAATCAAATTAGGTGTTTGAAATAGTTGTCCTACATCCGTCTGAAAGTGGATGGAAGAGGTACTGTCACTTTTGATGTACAATTTATTATTGCCTAATGAGAATGTTGCTGTGCGGATATTGTTTGGATTCTGAAATCCGCCAATATGGTATTCGATCCGGTTGCCACTGGCTGTAGAAGATGGAGAAGTTCCTTCCATCTTGACAAAGATATAACCAGTTTTCCAAGACCAGAACATATCGTTTAAGGCATCCAACGCTCCTGTTTGAGCTCCTGAAACATTGCGTGTGCTATCTACTCCAATCATAAAATTGACACCCGTATAGGTACCAATCGGAACATTCGGTATAGTGAATGTTTTGCTGGCAGAGTCTCCTTCATTAACCAGATAATAGCTTTCGGGTTGTGCATATTCAGAACCGTCTGCGCGAATAAATTTAATATTGGAAACGTAATATTTGAAAGTTTTCACATAAAAGGACTCTCCTGCTGCATTGGTGTATTGTGTAGCATTCAGAGCAAGAGGTAATGAACCTACAACATGCGTAAATTGAAATTGCACTTGTCCGGTAGGGGTAACGTCGTCAGTATGGTTACAGCTGATCAGGCAAAGTATAGATATACTAAGGACCAAACCTTTGCTGAACCTGGAAAAGAAACAGGTTTTCATAAAAATAACTGTAAGAGGTATACTAATTGTTTTGTAATAACAGACAATCTGTAGTGCAGATTATACTGTTTGTTGGAGTTTTGTGTATAAGTGGGTGTGGTTGGAAGATAATCTTTACCTGATTTTATTGAGGTGGTTGAAATACATCAAAGGTGTAGGAACCACAAACTGTAAGCAGGTAATACATGACTACCGATCTTGTATACTGTGTGGCAAAATGATAGGTAGAATAGATAAAAAGAGGAGTATAAAAAAGAATAAGCGATTGTCTTTTAATGGCTGATGTATTGCGTTGATGTTGTTCCTCTGCCTTTTTTAACTTCTTGGCCAGATAACATTTTCCATTACATTTCAGGTAAGGCTTTGTTTTGTTAATACAGACAGTGTTTGCAATAACTTTCTGATTGATATAAAAACCGGCTACTATACCCATCCGGCTAAAGCTCTGAAGCAATAGTGAAAACAGCAAAAGTGGTATAAGTATTTTACGTAACATGCAAGGGTGATAGAGCCTCAAATATATTGTCTATGCTGGAAAGCACAATCTTTATCTCATTTATTGTTTTAACAATAGTATTTAAAACAAGGGATTATATATCATAAGGCCTTTAGTAACCATAATTTTACTTCTCTAATACAACACTGGCAAATTGTTCCATTTTATCTAACGTAAAAGTTACAAAACCATTGTTCCAGGTAAAGGGAATTGCTGTATAAGACGATAAAAGAAATAAGGAAGTAGGCTTAAAGTCTGTTTTTACCTTGAATGTAAGGCCATAAACAGGCAATGGTGTAAAATAGGTGTTTCCACTGAACCCTGTCAGGTTGACCAGATGAAGAATGTATCCGTCTTCGGCCTGTCTGGTCAGATTTTCGGGTAGATTCTTTCTGAACTTTTGTAAGATGGTTTCGATACGTGGATGGGCATTGGTTTGAACGAGTTGGTTTGTTTCAGGAAAGAGATAGTCGATCACATCCAGTAAGATATTTTTATGTTGTTCATAACCATGTAAATAATACAATCTTCCCAGGTTAATAGGTAGAATAACCGCTTTGCTGGTGGGGTGTTTTTTTACCGCCATTGCATGATAGCCGGAAGGTTGGTGGCCTCCGATAATCTCCGGGGGGCCAGGGCGTCCAGGTGTTAAAATAGGCAGAAATACAGAGTCGGCTTTTGCCATAGTGTATAGTTCAAGATTAAACTTCCAGAATAACATCTTTTGCTGGGTAAAGCGTTTGAATAGTTCTTTGTTGTCTGGAGCGAGGTAATAACCACTGCCATCGGGATAGTTTGTGACAGGTGTTACGCCAAATACACTTTCCAGAGTTTTTGGGTGATCGGTTAGAGAGCGGTTGGTGGCGATCAGATGCATTCCCTGCTGGCTAGCTTTAGTGATGGCTGCCAATGATTTTTCATTGAGGTGAATGATATCCGGAAGAATCAGAATCCGATACTTTTGTAAGCTTGCTTCCAGTTCTCCCACTTGTGCATCTTCCAGGATGTCATATTGTATATGCGCTTCTTTGAGCATTAGCTGGATACCTCTGTATTCCTGAGCTGGTTCGCCAGAGGGCCAGGCTCCAGGGGCGACAATGGCTATTTGGGCAGGGGAGGTATAGTTGCCAAAATACAGTTCGTGTTTTTTATGAAACGCATACACTTCTTTGATAACGTCGTAGTTGCGTTCGTCTTCATAATTCTGGAAATCGCCCATTAAGCTAATATCCAGGCCAGAGCCATTGGCTATATTTTCATATAATCGTATGGCGACTTCTTCGGGTTCTATGGCATTGTATCTGGATTGGAAGGAGATCTGCTGTATACTGGCATTGCTGATAATATGATTCGGAAACGAATTACGGGCATTGTTCACATTATCAGAAGCAGTATATGGCCAGTAGGGGATAGTGGAAGTTGCCTGTGACTCGTGCCGGATGATGTCTACATACTTATCAGAATACGTGCAAATGGCAATCTGCTTGTTCTTTGATTTGACCAGGGTATGCAGGCGCTGGATAATTTCGTCAGCCGTGAACTTTTTGAACTCTTCATATTTCTGAAATACAGGGTCATTTTTGTCTTCTGTAACTGGTAATGTCATCCCTCCACTGAATTGGGCAAAACGTTGTTTGTCATAGTCATTCTGGTCAATGCCATAATACTTGTTTATATACGAATTGCGTGTCTGATAGCCTGGCATATTGATGAAGATGCCATCAATAGGATAGAGTGTCATCACTTCCTCAACGATTTTAAACAGACATTCCTGTTCATAGGGCGCATTGATAGAGACCACATACATGTTGTCGTTTATCATGCGTTCGCCTTTGGATGAGATATAGAACCAGTCCGGATGAGCTTTGTATATGCTTTCATGCGCCCTGCTGAAGTCAAACCGAACAATAACCCGAATCCCTGCCCGATGACATTTGGTGATGACATCCCCCAGCATATTCTCCTTCATATAGGGATTAGTATAATGGAAGGGTAGTTTGGTGGGATAGAATGCCATTATACCCCCTGCATTGATCAGAAGAGTATTGGCTGAGAAGTAGGTGAGAGCAGACAGCAGTGAGTCAGTATTGAGGCCTGCTTCGTAGTCCGGAAGATTGGTCTGAATGACACGCAGATTGTTCGCCTTCCACCACGGAAGGGTATCAGGCCACTGAATGTTTGTTGGCTGGAAAATGGATGTATGAGCTTTGGGAAGGGTGCAACTGATGCATATGAAAAATAAGAGTACCAGAATGTATAGATTGCTTTCTTTCATGTTTTCTCTGTTTGCAGACAAGTTACTACTATAAATGGGCTAATTGTAGCTATGTATAGCTTTCATACAGCTGCTGCCACTAATTTAATTTCAAACAGCCTTGTTTTTGTAAGTAAGAGGAGGCGAATTTTAACTAAACCTTTTTCTAAATACTCGACTATTGCATTTTAGTAAACATGAATCATCCCGGATTTTGAGTAAAGGATGTCATTGAGAAAGCAATAATAAATGTCACAAAGAGAGCAAAGTCCACTTTAATCGCGAGAGGAAGTGAAGGTGCGTTGGGTTTCCTTTTCCTGCGAGGTTGGCTTTTGGCCTTGCGGGCGGAAGGATCGGAGAAAAGTGCCCTTTTTTACTAACACACAAATCTGGCTCACCAAATTCTCATTTGGTGCCCCCTCTTTTGGGTAAGCAAAAAAGTGACAGGACGGTAAGAAGAGATATGTTCTGGACTTTAAACTAACTTTGGATACAAGCAAGCAAAAATGAAGAGAGTTTCTCAAAAATTAACCCAAGCCCATACTTTTCAAAAACATAGACTTGGGTTTTATTTTCATCCAAAATTAGAGATAATACATATTTACTACTATGTATAAACTTTTCTTTTCTCTCACTTTTTTTGATATCTCTGACCACATTGCTATAGAGAGACTACCTACTGATATAGGGGAAATAAAGTAGGGTTTCCAGCTAAGATTACTAAATGCCTAACATCCCGTTGGTTTCCCAATGCGGCAGGTAAAATCCTGTTTCACTTTTATACCTTTTGCATTTTGTGCAGGTTTCCATTTAGGCATCTGGGTAATAGTATCAAGGAGTAACTTATCTATTTCAGGTTTACCACATGTTTTAGACACTTTCGTATTCGTTATATCTCCTTTTTCGTTTACTGTAAATGCCACCACAACGGATTGCAACTGTCTGAGAACTGTTTCAGAGATCCTGTACATAACATTTCTGTTTATATAAGCGGTCATCTGCTGATAGCCACCCACATAGTGTGCTTCAATTGCTGGAACTTCTGTAGATGAACTATGCATGAGATTCATTTCAATCACTTTGCCTGCAGAGGTATTATGTATTGAGTTAGTGTAGGTATGAGCAACGTCTATCACAATATCTGTCCCCAGATTTATCCAGTTTGGGATATATCTTTGATCTGTACGCATACTATCATTCGGATGTACAGCTTTCCTGGGTTTCCCATCATCAGGGGTTGTAATCTCTACCGAAACATTCCTGGTTATCCAGCTTATAGGGGAAACCATATCAGGAGCATCCTTTACTCTTTCTTTTTTTATGAAACGAATGTATCTTCCATGAACTGTATAGCTTAAGTTGTTGGAAAATACAACGCCTGAGAATAGGAATAAAAGCAGGGTAATGAGACTATTTTTCATGATATGTTTTCGTAAAGATGAATAGTTATATTTTCGAATGTGTTGTTCTCTCTTCTGTTTTGTGTATCACTTGTGAAGAGCCTTTGTTATATATATTTTAATCTATAGAACAAAGATAGCTCTGATTGAGAGTTGCTTTTGTTACTGAGTAGTTATTGCCATGTTAATGACTTGTTAACGTAGGGAATATGCGCTGGAAAATGGCTAATTTTGAAATACTTCTCTGCTACTCTTCTATGAAACTGAACCGGACATATCTCTTTATCTCTATTTCTTCGCTGGCATTGGTCGTTGTACTGATTATCCAGGTGAACTGGATAGTGCAAACGGCACAAATAAAGGAAGAGCTATTTAACGAAAAGGCAAATATGGTTCTCGCCCGCACTGTTGAAGCTCTCGCTTCTGATAAAGAAGCATGCAGGAAACTGGAAACCAGTATAGGAAAGAGTGAGATCCATAAAATAGATTCGTTGTTTACCCATTATATGAAGTTTTATAACTTTCATATTGAGTACTACTTTGAGGTCAAACCAGGTACGGTTCCATTCAAAGATAATATCGGCTTTGTAAATAATCTCTATCCTGATGATCTGTATTCTAAGGGTCTTTATGCTAAACCTGATCAGCCGGGTTGTTATAAGAAGAATCTGGAGGCTGTAGCCAACAAAAATGGGGTAGAACTGAAACTTATCTTTCCAAAAAAAGAACAGTTTATCCGGCAGGAGATGGGAAGTGTCTTTATTGCGTCTGTTATACTGATTCTTGTTGTGCTCGTTTTATCATGGCGAACCATTGTTTCACTGATCTATGAGAAGAAAATATCAGAGCACACAACGGACTTTTTAAATAATATGACCCATGAATTTAAAACCCCTTTGACAAATATTGCCTTAGCAGGCAAAATGATCCTGAAGGCGTCTACCCATAAGCAGGAAGAGCGAATGAAACATCATTCGGAAATCATACTTGAAGAGAATGAGAAACTACGGCTTCAGGTAGAACAGATGTTAAGTATGACTGCATTGGAAAGAGGGGAAATTCCTTTGCAAAAGACCGAGCTGGATGTTCATCAACTCATTACGGGGGCTTTAAAATACATAAACATACAGGTTGAGGACCAGAATGGGTACTTGAAAACAGATCTGGTTGCAGACAGAAGTGTGGTTATGGGAGACAAAACACATCTTACCAATGCACTGTGCAACCTGATTGACAATGCGATCAAATATTCCGGAGAGAAACTTGAACTATCTGTTCAGACCTCAAACATCGGTCAGCATATACTGATTGCCGTTTCTGATAAGGGCATAGGTATAGAAAAGAAATACCACAAAAAGATATTTGATAAGTTCTTCAGGGTGCCAACCGGAGATATACACACTGTAAAAGGATTTGGGCTTGGATTGGCCTACATCAAAAAGATAGTTGAGTTACATAAAGGTATTATTGCACTGGAGAGCGAAAAGGGGAAAGGAACTACATTTATCATCAGATTACCCTATGTCTAAAGATAAGCTTAGAATATTACTGGCAGAAGATGATCTTAACCTGGGCGTCCTTTTGATGGATTACCTGGAGACAGAAGGTTTTGATGTAAAGCTTTGTAAAGATGGAGAGTTGGCTTTAAAGGCCTTCCATTCCCATTCCTTTGATCTGTGTTTACTGGATGTAATGATGCCTTACCGTGATGGATTTTCGCTGGCAAAAGAGATCAGAACCAAGGATAAAAAGATTCCTGTCATTTTTATCACAGCCAGGTCGTTAAAAGAGGATAAATTAAAGGGCTATGATTTAGGGGCTGATGATTATATCACAAAACCCTTTGATGAAGAAGAGTTACTGTGGAAAATCAAAGCGGTTATCCGAAGGATTCCTGAGAGCGTGGGTGAAGACAAATCAGAAGTTATCTCTATAGGAAAATATACATTCAATGTCTCAAACCAATCCTTAACAATAGGTGCCAGCACAAAACGAATCACAGAAAAGGAAAGTGACATTCTCAACTATATTGCCATCCGTAGGAATAGGGTCATAAAGAGAGAAGAAATGCTCAAAGATCTCTGGGGAGAAAATGATTATTTTTTGGGCAGGAGCCTGGATGTTTTTATTACCAAAATAAGGAAATACCTCAAAGAAGACCCTGATATAAGCATTGAAAATGTTTTTAAAGTGGGTTTCATTTTTAACGTTCCTCCAAAGCAGATAGAACAATAGGTGTAGAACCGAATGCCATAATTAAGTAAGTAGGATGTTAAACTATGTACAACATTGCTATCAAAGAATCGACTGTAATAAACTACACAATGGTGTAGATAGAACTGCAATGTGCAGTATCCGCTTAGTCAAGAACAAGCTTGTAGAACAAAATAAAAGGCAGCCATTCTGTTAATGACTGCTTTTTGTTTTTACCAGGAAGCAAGATAATCTCAGGTTCCGCAGATATATATAGTATCGTCAGTTTGCTAATCGTTCACACTATATTTGTGGCGAATTAGGCTGGGAAGTGGCAATACATGTCTATGACTGGATTGAACTGCAACTTCAACACTCTGATTATTCCGGAAGAGACACACTAATGCATACTATGTCCTGACTTTTTACCTTTGCCCAATACATCTAATGCTGCACGAAAGCCCTGAGCCAGTGTCGTTGCGGGTCCTTGTCCATAATAATGCAGAAAAATCGTTCGGGGACTTTCTCCCAACATATGATGATGTAAGGCTACTACTTCCAGATTGTGTTCGCGCAACGTTTTCACTACTGTATTAACTTCGCTTTCCAGCATGGCAATATCGCCTGCAATGTGTGCCTGTTCTTTGGTTCCAGTAAAGGATGCCCAAGAATTGAGTCCGATAGCTGACGTCATTTCAGCTCCCATGGCAGTAATCTTTACATCCTCTCTTCCTACAGTGTACTTATAGATTGGTCCGTTTACAACTCCGGTATATTTTACAATGGCATCTAAAGCGGGCAAGTCAAAAATTTCTTTGGCTGTATTGCCTCCACCTGCAGAAGGAACAGGTTGATTAGCAGGAAAGAGTTTGGTCTGTCCAACAGCTGCTGCAAATTTGGTTGCCAGTTCTTCTGCTGTTCCCATACCATGCAAATGCATATAAAAAACACGAGGCTCTTCATAAAAGAAATGATTGTGAATAGCACTGATTTCCAATCCACTGGCATGTGTGGCAGAAATAAGCGGATTCACTTCTTCCTGTAACAATACCGTGTCGCTCATCATCACAGTCTGTTTGCCGTCGATGGTTTTCTTAAAAGAGACCCAGCCTCCAAATCCAAAGGAAATAGGAACAGGTTGTCCTTTTATGGTAACCTTCAGATCATTTCTGGGTAATGCCACTGTATACACAGCCTGGGTCTGATTGTAGGTTCCTTTTTTGCCTAATGCTTTATCAATAGCTGCCATTTCTGCTTCTGAAATAGGAGTAGTAGCATAAACGATCTTTTCATTGGTTTGTTGACTAGCTATTGCCAGAAGGGGTGTAGTACTGCTAAGCAGGGCAGTTTGCAAAAAGTTTCTTCGTTTCATCTAGAAAGGAGTAAGGGATGTATGAACATTTTACGTCTGATAACAGAAAACAGGCTAAGCTTAAAGCAATAATTTTAAAATCAATCCTACAACAGCCGCAATCAGAATAAGATAGGGTTCGGAAAGTTTCTTTACATAGATCAATGCCAGAACGGTTGCAACCGCAATCAAAGTAGACGGAATATCGGTTACAGACCGCATGGCAATAACGATAACAGCACCGAATAGTGCTCCTACTACAGCAGCTGTGATACCGTCCACAAAAGCCTTGATACTTACATTTTTAGCTATCTTTTTGAAATACGGTGCTGGCAAAACAGTAAATACATAACAAGGTAGAAAAACTCCAAGAGCAGCTACACAGGCACCCGGAAAACCTGCCACAAGATACCCAATAAAACCTACCGTAATGACTACAGGACCTGGTGTAATCATAGCGACTGCTACAGCATCCAAAAACTGTTTTTCATTTAGCCAATGGTATTCATTCACTACGCCTGTTTGCAGAAATGGAATAATAGCCAGGCCACTACCAAAAACAAAGGCTCCCGCTTTGGTAAAGAAAAGACCAATCTGCCAGAGAGTATCAGGTTTGTATTCCCAGAATCCAATGCTGGTCAGCAACATAAAAGACAAACTTCCTTTCTTGCGTTTGATCCAGGCTGGAGGAGCTTTTACCAGCATATAAACAATGCCCAATCCTACAAACAGCCAAACCTCTTCCCGTTCCGTAATTACTGTGACCACTGCCATAGAAACGAAAAACAGCCACAATAGCCAGTTGGTCTGAATAGACTCTTTCGTAAGTTTTCCCACCGACTTTATGGTAAGCTTATAGGCACTGAAGGAAATAATCCCGATTACAGCAGACCCTACACCATAGAAAACCGCCTGCATCCAGCTTAACCCTTCATACATCCGGTAAGCTATTCCAAGCAGTACTACCATGACAAATGAAGGAAGCACAAAGGCCAATCCGGCTAAGGTAGCGCCCAGCACCCCATAATGAACAAACCCCATATAAATACCTAACTGGGCTGCCAAAGGGCCTGGAGCCAGTTGCGCCAGAGCCAGGCCTTCCCGATATTCTTCTTCTGAGATCCACTGACGTTTTTCTACCAGATCGCGGTGCATGTATCCTACCAGGGCCACAGGGCCGCCAAAGCCGAGTGTCCCGAGTTTAAGAAAGTACCATACAATATCTTTCAGACTATAAGATGGTACATGACTGGGGGGAGTTATAGTTTGGGATTCCATGTGTGTGTTTCGTGTAAAGCATGTGTAGACCAGGCATATAAGGCATCGTATATTTTCATTCCAATAGACAACTGCTCATAATCATCTGTATATAAAACAGACAGGCCAGCAGAAATGGCCCATAAGCCTGCTGCCTGTGGTACAAGATCAAAATGGTCAGTATCCGCAGCCCGAACAATGGGAGCTAGGCGGAGTAAAGCCGGATCGGTGAGTTGATGTTTCTCAATAAAATAATCGAAACTGCACTGATCTCCATAATGTGAATATTCTGCACCTGGTATATCATACGGAATAGCATCCAGCTGCTTCGCGGAAGCAAATACCTGCTCTTTGGGTACATAAATAAACTCTGCATGGGGATCAATAAAGTTTTTAATCAGCCAGGGACAGGCGATTCGATCTATTTTTGGACGTTCACGGGTTATCCATTTCATCGGTATGATAGTTAGCAGTTAGTTTCAATCATAGTACTACTATCCTGTCTTGTCAGATAACCACTCCAAACTGCAATCCAATGGTAAACGTGGCAGAATGGTTATTTCCAAACCGAACAGGCAGAGGCATCGCTACAAAATAGCTTCCGCTACGAGTTTTAAAAACCTTGTTGAGTACAGGCGTAAAACCATAGCGTCCGGATGTTTCAAAAGCAGCACGTCCGGCAAACGTAAATCCTTTTCCCAGACCTACCAGCACACCAGGATGAAAAAGCAGGTTGTTCATTTTGCTACCTTCTTTGTCTGCACGGATCAATGGAACTACCTCTATTGAGAAGCCTATCTTACTGCTTTTCCAAAGATTAACACCAGTTGGAAACCCAACTGCATAATAGGTGTCAAAGTTGGTAACTGTTTCCTGATCACTGAATGTAACAAGAGGATGTAGAACACCCATATACATCATTACTTTGGGATAGGCGGCTGCAACAGGCTCACTCTGCGCCCATACAGAGGAACAGGTAAAGAAGAGGCCCGTTAATAGAAAAATCAAGCGGGTAAATATCGCTTTGTTGAGATAAAAATAGAAGATACTTAGAGACGATTTTTCAGTAAAAAGAAGCATAGTGAGAGGATAATTTTATGTAATTGACTAATTACTACAATGCTAAGAAGTATTTACCGGGCAGTATAGAACAGAATTTACGTTTAGAATCCTTTTTACCTTTTTGTGTTAATTATTTTCAATAAAAGGGCTTATTCAATAGGTAGATAGAACTGAATTTACTTTATAGAAAGGTAAAATCTTCAGTATGTAGACTGTCAAATGTCTACCATCTTTTCTTTAATAGGAAATAGTATCCATATTCAAACAGAGCAAACAACTCAATGATATGCTCTGGAATTGCCTGATAGATACTGGAGATGTAGACGAAAACCAGGAGTACTAATAGATTGCTTATCGTATTTACTATAAAAGGAAATAACACATACTAACAAAGATTACGTACAACCTACAGTAAATCCATTCAATAGTTGTAATCGTATGTATGATAAAGTTAAGATAGAATACTTCGAAGTCCACCCAAACTATGCAATCTATCAATAGTAAGTTACAACGTGAACTAAAAGCTCCTGTTTTTAGCGTAAAAGATATTTTTGATCGTCAGATTAATTTAGAGACCTATCGTGATAAAAAGATTCTGATAGGATTTTTCCGCCATGTAGGTTGTCCGTTTTGTAATATTCGCGTGCACAAACTGCTAAAAGTATATAATGAGCTACATCCCAAGGGACTTGAAATGATCTTTTTCTTTGAGTCTACAGAAAAAGTGTTGTTGCAAAGCAGTTTTCATCAGGAGGTATCTCCTATTCCTCTGATAGCTGATCCGGAAAAGAAATGGTATGCTTCTTATGGACTGGAAGAGTCACTGTATAAGTCAACTATGAGTCATATTGCCACTTTTGCCCAAACAGCCTTTGATGCTGTCTCCAAAGGATTACCTACACATATGATGGCCAGTGGAGAGTCTTTTTCTACCATGCCTGCCGAATTTCTGATCGCAGAAGATTTGACTATTAAAGATGTCTATTACTCTGAAAGGCTGACTGATCGTTTGGATGTGCGAAAAATAAAGGAATTTGTTGAAGCAGAACAACTGGCTTATCAATAGACTTGGGTACTTCAATATACCCAAGCCAGAAAGAACAGAGATAGTATAGAATCTAAGCTTTGAGAAAACTGTTAAAAATCAGGTCTTTGGCAGGATGGCCAAGTGAGTTAAATAATCAGATAATGGTGTTGATGGTTCCTCCTTCCACACGAATAGCAGCTCCATTGGTGGCAGATGCTAACGGACTTACATAATAAGCTACCGTATCTGCTATTTCTTCTACAGATGCGAAACGTTGTATCAAAGAGGTAGGACGAATATCTTTAAAGAAATTTTGTTCCGCCTTCTCTATAGTAATGGTATTTACTGCTGCCATATCAGAAATAAACCCAGCCATTCCTCTCGATTTGGTTGGGCCTGGCAAAATGGAGTTAACTGTGACACCGGTTCCTTTTGTAAGTTCAGCCATACCCCGACCGATAGCGATCTGAGCTGTTTTGGTCATACTATAATGTACCATTTCACTTGCTGGTGATACAGCATTTTCGCTTGAAATAAAAATAATTCGTCCCCAGTTGTTTTCTAACATGCTGGGAAATAAATGACGTGATAACCGGATGCCGCTCAGTACATTCATGTCAAAAAACCGTAGCCATTCCTGATCAGTGATATCGACAAACGATTTAGGTTCAAATATTCCTGCATTATTGATCAGAATATCGATAGGAGGTAGCTGATCGAGTAGTTGGTTTATTTGGTCAACATCCAGGAAATCTGCCACGATGCCAGATATATTTGGGTTTCCAGTTGTTGTTTTTAGTTCGTTTACAGCTTTGTCGATGGCAATCTGGGTTCTACCGTTAATAAGTACTGTTGCCCCTTCGGTTGCCAGTCTTTTTGCAATCGCATAGCCGATACCTGCGGTTGAACCACTGATAAATGCGGTTTTGTTTGTCAGTTGTAAGTCCATTTTCTTTTGAATTAATTGTTTTACATTTAGTTGTGTAAGCGAAGCTACTCTTATCTGGTGAACGCCGGGCAGTGGGTGGATGTTGGTCTATATTACACCTTCCAACATAGTTGAAATCTGCTGAGGAGAGCAACTATCCATAGGCAACTACTTCTTACTATATTGGGGGTAATATTTTTTTATCCCAATTAATTTAGCCAATCCTCCAAGCACAAACCCCAATGCCTTCTGAATAAACAAAGGTGGTCCAGTGATATAAATTTCATATTCATTTACCATGGCCATCAACTGCAAAAAAGCAGGAGTACCATCCTTTGCAGTCTTATTATCATTGCTAAGGCCATAAAACTGTTCCAGAAACGTTTCCGTATGCAAGGCTGGCTCAAAAATTACTTTCATTTTTGTAGGTTCATTTACAGAATCATTCCACCACTGATGTGGAACTCCTTTCGGAATAAGCAGTTTTTCACCTGCCTTTAAGATATGTACCTGTCCAGCCAGTCGAACAGTAAAAGTACCTTTGCACACTTCAAATGTTTCCGTTTGATTGGGATGATAGTGAGTAACAGGTAACTTTCCTTTAGGTGCTACTTCAAATAGGAACACAAGTCTCTTCCCATTGGAATCCTGTGAAGTTTCAAGCCAGGTAATTTTCTCTCCGGTTATCTTATTATGAATAGTTGTGTTTTTTGTAGCCATAGTTGGGTTGTGTAAAAGCAGAAACAAATAGTCTGTATTTTTCTTCAGGAAGCTTTCATCTGCTACCATTAGAATTTTAGCTGAATGGTAGCAGCACTAAACAAAATATCTTTTCCTGTGCCTGCTGCTTTTAAAAAATCACCTGCTGCAAACCAGGTAAGCTCACCCCTGAAATACAGAAAGTTGTTAGGTGTATAGACCAGATCTGTAATAAACTGTTGCCCAATAAATTTGTCACTGATATCCTTTCCGGAATAGATAAGAGATACATTGGGTGCATAAATTCCATCATGTTGACTATATCGCCAGAAGACATCATAATCAACGCCAAAAATAAGTTTGGGGGTCAGGTCGAGATCTAAAGATGGATGGATATCTATCAGATTGGCAGGTCCGATTAAAGCTGCCAGCCCAAAATAAGCACCTCTTGGAAACAACGGATTAAAAGTTTGCAGGGTATTATCTGTATAGCTGGCATTCCCACTGATCAATTCTGCTTTCAGTCCTATCTCAGGTTGAAGTTTTGTCTGAGAAAATTTGTATCCGGTATTAGCAGAAAGCGTCCAGGCATGAATATCTTTGGTACCAAAGCTACCAAACTGATATACACCTTCCAGATCATATCGAAAGTTATTCGTACTATTCCATAGCCGTGTACCAATAGAATGACGAAGTTCCCGTCCCTCGCCATCATCAAAAGCAGCTTGTTGTTTATGAAGACCGAAATAATATATGTCTGCGTTTTGTAAAAACGGAATATGATTAACAACAGTATATGCACCCCAAAACCGGGTATGTTTTGTAAATCCGTCTGCAAATATCTGTTGCTGGGCACGAACAGAATGAGAATAAAAGAAATCTGCTTTCCAGTCAGTCCCTTCATACAGTAGTCTGGCCGCATCAAAGGATTGACGGTTATTAGGACCTTCTCTGACTGATACCAGCCGTTGAGATCCGTATAGCAACTCCTGACGACCAATTCTGGTGGTAAGGTGGTCTGTATTATTCAATGGCAGCGTGATATCAATAAAGGCCTGATGAAGGTTTAGCGGACTGTTCTCTACCGGCGAGGGCTCGGCTTCCTTACCGTTAGCCAGGCTACTTTGCAATTGTACAAAAGCCCTGAAATTTTTGCCAGCCCGGAAGTCCGCATGTGCAAGATACCGTGTGAGAATATAGCCATCTTTGTCCTGTGGGGTGTCTCCCCAATCTTCATTTTTAAACCAGAAGTACTGATAGCGTATATCTCCTCCAAAGGAAAGATAGGTATTTCCAGTGGGTGATAGAGAAAGGTATTTCGTTTTTTTGTACCAGTTCCGACTACTATCCATCTTTAAGTAGGCATATTCTTCTTCATACCGAAGCGACTTAAACGATGGTGTAATTTGCGAAAAGCAAGGGATTATCGGCAGAGTTGCCAATCCAAAAAGGAGTATACCCTTTAGTAATAGTGTTGTAATATGTATCATTGACTGAGGCGTTTGGATAGGGGATAATGGGAGAAAGACTACTAAAACCTGATCCGATCTTTTTAAAAGAAGGTCTATTTACTTTTAACCCTTTGAATATCTTTGTAAGCATTCGGAAGGTTAAAATTGAAATGCAGCCAGTCAAAAAGGACATATCCTTTATTGTATTCACTCATCTTTACCGACTGCCCGGTCTGTTCCAGTGTCAATCCTTTACTAATGGCATCCTCAATAGTAGCTTTTAGCGATGTGACATAGTCCAGGGTATATTTTATTCCAGTCTTATTGGTAATTCGTCCATGTCCGGGTATTACAATAGCGTCTTCCGGTAGAAAGTCATAGATCTTTTTTAGATTATCAGCGGGTTCAAGAAAGTATCCGTCAAACAACCACGGAATAGTTGGACTTTCTCCAATAAAAGGGTTACCTGCCCAAAAAACCTTAGACGATGGCATCCAGACAAATAGATCCGCCGGAGATTGCGCGGTACCACCATTGATAAATTTTACTATTTTTCCACCACCCAGATCCAGAGTAAGTGTAGTGTTTTTAGCAATGGTAAGGTCAGCAGGCCTGTATACAGATTCTTCGATACCTCGATTTTTGCCAAATAACCTGACCATAAACTGTTTTATATTCTCATAGTTTTTGGCCAGGTTTTCTTTTGCAAACTCATTCTGAATAATTGTAGTTGAAGCAGGCAATAAGTAATTGGTAAAACAATGATCTCCATGATCACTCGTGTTTACTGCATATAGAATAGGCTTATTTGTTACAGATCGCACAAGTTTCATCTGCTGATCAAATAAGCGTTTGGTAAGCATGGTTTCAATCAGTAAAACACCTTTTTCACCAATCACAAATCCGCCTGTTGTGGCTTGGGGGATACCTTTGGTGGTTTCGGCTTCTGCTGTTTTGGGTAGAATAGCATATACATCGGTTGTAATTTTGTGGAGCGTTAATTCTACTGTGTTCGCATCCCAGATGGGAACCTGAGGGGGTAAGGGAAACTGAGCCACTGCCAGATCAGACAGAAAAAATAGGAGAAAGGCTATTATTGTAAAAAAATGATATAACTGTTTCATGGCATAAAGGGGTAGAGGTAGTTGTTTTATGAATTGCAGATGCAGCCTGACCTAATCAGATTTCTATCGTATTGCAACATGTACTGAAAAAGAAGTAGCCTCAAGGCTACTTCTGGTAGCCTCCAAAGTGCCTGACAGGAGACCATTCCGGGATTACTGCAGGTAATACAGGGCAATATTGTTTGTATTCACCTGATGCATACACAATATTGCCATTGACGATGGTTAGTATCGATTCGATTTGCCTGACGGTTTCTACACTAATAGAGAAATAGTCATCAGATAAAATGGCAACATCTCCATACATACCTTTGACAATTTTTCCTTTATCATTTTCCTCTCCGGAAAACCATGCACTACCTGATGTATAGAGTGATAAGGCTGTGAAACGATCCAGCACCTGTTCTTTAGGCCAGAACTGCATATCCCCAATTGTTTTGCCACTAATGAGCCAGTGCAAGGCCATCCATGGATTATAGGTAGAGATTCTTGGGGCGTCTGTGCCCATTCCTACAGGAATTCCCATAGCAAGCATCTTCTTAATTGGGGGAATTTGAGTTGCTGGCTTTCCATACATCTTTTCATAGAGTTCTCCCTGAAAATACATGCGGAACTGAACAGCAATACCTCCTCCCAGCTTTTTTACGCGTGCCAGCTGTGGTTCGGTAATGGTTTCGGCATGATCAAAACACCAGCGTAATCCATTAAAAGGAATTTCCCTATCGACCTTTTCAAATACAGCCAGCATTCGTTCAATGGATTCGGCATAGGTAGCATGCAGGCGAAACGGCCAGCGATTTTTTACAAGCAACCGGATTACAGGCTCTAAATCGCCTTCCATCTCATCAGACAGTACAATTCGGGGCTCAAGGAAATTTTCAAAATCGGCTGCTGTAGCTACCATATTTTCTCCTGCTCCTTCAGGAGAAAATCCATGAGCAAGAAGCATATGATCATTTTTTCGGGGATGAGTAGATACTACCCATTTTTCATAGTCTTGTAACTCTTTGCCTTTTTGCTGAGCAAATAAGTAGTACGAAGTTCGTAAGGTAAGTTTTCCCTGTCTGGCTAGTGTGAGTGCTACCCCATAGTCATCCGGGAAGTTTTGTCCTCCTCCGGCTGCATCAACGGCGCTGGTTAACCCAAAACGATTCAATTCCCGATAAAACTGTAGTGTGCTGTTTCGGCGTTCATCTTCCGAAAGCCGGGTTGTCAAGGCTAGTGTAGTATAAATAGCTTTAGGAGTCTCTTTGGCATACATAATTCCGGTTGGCTCTCCATGACTATCCAGTTCGATGAGACTACCCTCATAATGGGTATCTTTGGTGTAACCCAATACCTGGATGCCTTTTTTGTTTAGAAACGCTTTGCCATATAAATAGGTAATAAAAACGGGTTTGTCAGGAACGGCTTCATTAATTTCATCAATAGTAGGCTGACGCTTTTCTGCAAACTGAAATTCATTCCAGCCACCAATCACTTTGATCCATACACCCGGAGGAGTTCGGGCGGCCTGTTCTTTCAGCATTTCCATGGCTCTCTTTAATGTTTTTACACCATCCCACCGGAGCTCACTGTTAAAGTGCAATCCTTCCCGAATAATATGGATATGGCTATCATTTAAGCCCGGAACTACTGTTTTGCCTTTGGCATCAATCAAAACGGTCTTAGCACTTTTATAAAGGGAAAGCATTTTCTGAGAGCTACCTACATCCTGGATAATACCATCTTTGATGGCAACTGCCTGATGGAATTCATCAGGCTTGACCATTGTCGCTATTTTGCCATTGTAGATAATCAGATCTGCTTTGTTCTGAGCAACACCTAAGAGCGTAGCAAACAGAAACGGTAAAAGGAATAATCGATACATAATGAGATTCTGTTTAAGCCCCGTTTATTTATTCAGGAAAAAATTCAGTAATCCTTTTTGTACCTGTTCAGTTTGTTCTTGTACAAGCCAGTGCCCTGCACCCATAATCTTTGTTTCCGTTACGTTTGTGGCTACTAGTCGGGAATGATCTGCAAGGAAGGGCGCACTAAAATGTTCACCACCCATAGCAAGTAAAGGCATTTGCAGTTTCTTCTTCATAAATGCATGGTTATCCTCTACATCCTGTGGGAAAGACCCAAACCAGTGAAAACTTCCCGTAGTAGATCCCTTTGTGGCATAAGCCCGGACAAACTCATCGACTTCTTCCTTGGTGAATGGATTCTTTACATATCCAACCTGAGGCCAGAAATCGACCAGGAATTCTCTTTCGTGTCCGGCAACCAGATCACCGGCAATAGGTCTTGCAAAAAAGCCGAAGTGCCAGACCGTTGTAGAAATCTGCTTCCATACCGGTTCAATACCAGGAAGTAAGGCATCCATTAGAGCTACTTTTTTCACTTCCGGGCCATACTGTACAGCATACGCATAGGCCACCATCAACCCAATATCATGACCGGCAAGGTTTATGCTTTTGTAACCCAACGTTTTTACTAACTCATGAATATCTGTTGCCATGGTCTTTTTATCGTATCCTTCAGCCGGTTTATCAGATTCTCCAACTCCTCTCAGGTCAGGAGCAATCACAGTAAAATGCTTGGAAAGCTCTGGCAATAGACGATTCCACATGTACCAGTTTTGTCCAAATCCGTGTACTAATACTAGAGGTTCGCCCTGACCTCCGATCACATAGTGAATATTTACTCCGTTTACATGAGCTGTCTGGTGTTTAAAATTAGCCGGAGGGGACGCAGGCTCAATAGCTTCAGTAGTCTGAACTATAACTGAAGTTGTATCTGAATCTGTTTCTTTCTTTTCCTGTGGACTCGTACAGGAAGTCATAGCAGCTATTAGTAAAACAAACATAGTGCGTATAACCAGTCTAGTTGTTCTGGTAAAGGCATAAAGGGGGTGAATAGTATTCATTGTTACGTTGGTTAGGAAGTGAATAAATGGATAATAGGTATGGTTTTAAGAGCAGAATCATGGAATCTACCTTGTCCAAGTGCAAGACCTGCTTATTGACTGATCTTGTTGATCCAGTTCAGTATATAGTTGGCATTTTCCTGCCAGGTAGGCTGGCCTAATACAAAATGGTTACGTCCTTCAAATTCTTTGTAATCGGTGATAGATGGACTGTTTTTGTATTTCCGATAATTTGAATAGTTGAGAGATGCCGGAATGGTATGGTCTGTACTGCCAGAAATGAGTAGCAGAGGTGCATGGGGTCGATCAAAATCTACTTTAGCTGCCGCTGTGATGGTATCCCGTACAATTAGTTTTGACTCAGGAATGGCAAATGCATAATAGGATTCTTTTTGTTCTTCTATTGACATGCCATTGGTAAACCCATACTGCCATTCACTGAATGACATCATATACGTTTCCTTCGTTGGTGTAAAGAAACCCAGTGCTCCCCAACCTGCCTTTAAAAAGGAAAACTTAAAGGTAAATACGCCCTGAGGAGGAACCGAATGAATGGCAATGCCCATAGATCCCAAGCCACGTTGCAGCAGGAGTTGAACCAACAGACCTCCGATAGAGTGGCCAATCAGGATAGGTTTTTCTGGCAATTGACTGACCAGGTCAGCATAATAATTGGTCAGCTCTGCCAGGCGGTTAGAAGCTATTTCTGCATCCGGATGCCGGTTTCGCAGCACTTCTGCCGGAGCATCTTTATGAGGCCAGGCAGGGGCCATAGTGGCAAATCCATTGCTTTCAAAATATTTCTTCCACTTATCCCAACTACTATTACTGACAAATGCACCTGTGATGAAGACGATGGTTTTCATATCGTTACTTTTTAGGATTGTGGTTTTATTTACTAGTAATTCAAAAAAGTCTAGCTGGATACATCTGACTAGATAGGCTACACGCAAAACAATCTTCTGCAATGCAACCGGAAATAGTCTTTTGCTTCTATGGGGATTAACAGACCAGAAAAACAAGGCATCCTATCAGATTATGTTAGTTACTTTGTAGGCTGCAGATGCCAAAAAGGATGCCATATAGTTAAATATCTGTATATCAGATATTTGTGAGTGGTTATAGATTATTGCTACCACTATATTTCGTTGTACAACGAGCCACACAACGAAATATAGTGGTGGATAAGTTGTATATTCGATGGGGAGAGCAGATGGATTGTGGGTGTATGTAAACTTTCAAGGCTCAATTCAAACTATATAAGCTCTCATATACAGGGATTTATATCTATTCAGCTAGCGTAATTGTATTTTTAGGGGGATCACCTGCAATGAATGGCCTGTTTTATGAACTAAAAGAAAAAAATGAAAACCCATGAAACTGCTGACTAGAATTGGCTTTTTGCTATGTAGCATTTTACTATGCGGGGTTTTACCTGTTGTTGCTCAGATAGAACATAGCAGATCGTATCCGGAATTAGTATCTGCCTACAAAAAAAGTAAAGCAGATACCAATCGTGTCCAGCTGCTATACGATATAGGTGCCTACTATTTCTTCAATCCGAATGTCGCCTCATCCCGACTGGATAGTGTGATCTCAATGCTTCAACAGGCAGAGGCGCTGAGTATTGCACTGAAATATCCCAAAGGACAGGGAAATACGTATCGGATGTTGGCGATGATCTATTGCAAACAGGGAAAACCTGAAAAGGGAAAACCACTAGTCTACAAAGCCATTCAAATTCTGAAGAATAATAATAACCTGGCAGATCTGGGTGAGGCCTACTTTGAACTAGGTGGCTATTATACAGTTTCAGAAATAGATATAGCAGAAAGAATACGATTGAGCCAACTAGGGCTAGAGGCTTTTACTCAGGCAGGCAATAAACTTAAGCAAGCCAATGGTTTAAAAGAACTAGGTGATCTATATGAGCTTGAAGGACAGAGTTCAAAAGCATTACTAGCACTCAAGCAATCGCTGAAACTTTATCAATCCATTGGCTATCTGCCACTACACGGTGTTTATGACCTTTTAGGAACTGTAAATATGTCACTGGGAGATTACAAGGAGGCGATCCGGTATGGCTTGCTGGCTGTTAAAACGGCTGAACGACTGGATGGTTCCTCTATGCAGATGGCAACGATTTATAATCGGCTGGGAATAATCTACTACGAAATCAAAGAATTTGAACAGGCCAATCATTACTTTAAAAAATCGATTGGCGTTGCTCAGCAGCACCATGATCTTATTACCATTCATATGCTCACTGCCAACATTGTTCGGACATTTGTATATCTTAACCGACTGGAAGAAGCACTTGTATACCAACAGAATGTTATCAAAAATTATCCTATTGATGATATTACCAGGCGCATCATTAATTTTAGTAATTTCATAGACCTTCACCTACGGCTTAAACAGTATAAGCAGGCACACTATTATTGTGGCCAATTACACCAGCTTTCTAGCCAATTCAATCAGGTAAATGCGGAAACACAAATATATGCCTACGATATGCTGGCTATTTTTTATTTGGCAACACAACAGTATAAGCTGGCTCAAAAATATGTACGAATACACAAAGCACTGGCACAAAGAGATGGCTTGCTCCCTGCCTTAGCAAAAAACTATTTGTGGCACTTTAAGATTGACTCAGCACAGGGCAACTATCCGGCTGCCATTTTACATTACCAGCACTACAAAGCCCTGAAAGACTCACTTTTAAATGAAGCAAAAAGCCAACAAATTGCCCAATTACAAATTCAGTATGAAACTGAAAAAAAAGATCAGAATATTAAATTGCAACAACAAAACATTCTATTATTGACCAAACAAAGCCTTCTGAAAGAAAGTCAGCTAAAACAAGCTAAGCTATTACGAAATATTACTTTGGGAGGAGTGATTCTGCTGCTCATTATTATCGGTTTGTTGTATAATCGCTATCTGACCAAACAGCGAAATAGTAAAAAGCTGGAAGCACAGCAGAAAGAGATTAATGACAAAAATCTGTCACTTCAGCGTCTGGTCACAGAAAAAGAATGGCTGCTGAAAGAGATTCATCACCGGGTAAAAAATAACCTTCAGATTGTGATGAGCCTGTTAAATTCTCAGTCGGCATATATTAATAATGAGGCCGCTATGCTGGCTATCCGCAGCAGTCAGCATCGGGTACAGGCAATCTCTCTGATCCATCAAAAACTCTATCAGTCTGAAAGTGTGGAGGCAATTGATATGCCCGTTTACATTCAGGAACTGGTTGAATATTTACGAGACATCTTCTCTACAGGGCAACGAATTCGGTTTGACATACAGATTGACCCCATTAGACTGGATGTTTCTTATGCTGTACCACTGGGATTAATTTTAAATGAGGTTATTACCAATTCGATTAAGTATGCATTTCCTGGAACTAGAGAAGGTTTGATTACCATTTCATTCAAACAAACCCATGGCAATCAGTATATTTTGGCTGTGATGGATAATGGCGTTGGATTACCTGCCAACTTTGACAGTAATACAACAGGTTCTCTTGGAGTAAGCCTGATCCGTGGACTAAGTGAAGATATAGATGGCAAAGTTTGTATAGAAAGTAATCATGGTACCACTGTTCTCGTTGACTTTGTCTACCAAAAGATCAATAGACTCAATCCTATCCTTGCCAGTGATATTCTTATTAACACAGACCTTCCTTCAGAAACCATTATATGAACGAAACCATACTTATAGTTGAAGATCAGTTTGTTGAAGCCAATGACATCCGTTTAATGCTCGAAAAAGCGAATTATCGGGTTACAGGTATAGCCCGTTCGGTAGCCAGAGCACTTGAACTCATTGCAGAAGAAAAACCAGATGTAGTGCTGCTGGATATTTTTCTGAAAGGTACTCTGACAGGAATTGACCTGGCAAAACAATTAAGAGAACTAAATATTGCGTTTGTTTACCTGTCTGCTAACTTTAATCAGAATATACTCTCTGAAGCAAAAACCACTCAGCCTGATGGCTTTTTAGTTAAACCCTTTCGGGAAAAAGATGTATTGATTACATTGGAGATCGCCCTTTACCGTCATCAATTCAGCCATGAAGCCAGCCTGCGTCGTGAAATTCAGTTACAGAAACAGCTTATTCCATTATTTGATGAAAAAAATAGCTGGGAGGAAGCCTTAGTGAAAGCAGGTCAGGTGTTGCAACCCTTTATTCCTTTTGAATACATGGCAACACAAAGCATACCTCTGGCTCACAACTCCCTTTCTTATCAGGATACTGGATTTCTGCGAATTGGATTTGATGAATACCAGATTGTGGGAGTCAGGGAACTAATGATTATAACCAATCTGAAAAAGCATGAACTGGATGCATTGCAGGCTAAAACCCATCTGGAACCAGTCGCACACTGCTATACAGAAGAACAATTTACAAACCTATGCGAAGTGCCTTCAATCCGAACGCTTATTATGGATACATTCCAGATGCGTTCTCATTGTGTGCTTCCGGTGTCTTTATCCAATGGAGATCAATTTTACTTCTTCTTTTATAGCCGACGTCCGGATGCATATAAGGCTGAACATATCGTACTTTTCAACTGTTTGCAACCACTACTTTCTTCTGTAATCGAAAGCAGACTAAAAACTGAAATAAAGGTATTACCAGAATCCGTACACACTCCATTACCTGAGGAAACACAGACTGATACAGATATATTTGAAGGAATTGTAGGCAGGAGTCATCTGTTGTTAAAAGTATTTGATCATATTACACTTGTTGCCCCTGCAGATACATCAGTCCTGATATTGGGAGAGAGTGGTACTGGCAAAGAGAGAATTGCCGATTGTATCCATACACTTTCTCCCAGAAAGGACAAACCGCTTGTTAAGGTAAATTGTGCGGCCTTACCTGCTACCCTGATTGAATCCGAATTGTTTGGTCATGAAAAAGGAGCTTTTACAGGAGCTATTGAAAAACGAATTGGCAAATTTGAGCAAGCATCTGGAGGAACTATCTTTTTGGATGAAATCGGTGAGATGCCATTAGAACTACAGGTGAAACTATTGCGGGTATTACAGGAAAAAGAAATAGAACGCATTGGAGGCCGTTCGCCCATAAAAATCAATGTCCGCATTATTGCAGCAACTAACCGCAATCTGGAAAAGGAAGTCGCACAGGGTCGTTTCCGATTGGATTTGTATTATCGCCTTCATGTCTTTCCGATTATCCTTCCGCCTTTACGGGAGCGTAAAGAAGACATTCCAGTACTTACTACGTATTTTATCAAACACTATAACCGAAAAACGGGAAGAAAGATTAGTGGCGTAACCGATAAAGTTTTGGCTACTCTGATGACTTACCATTGGCCAGGTAATGTGCGGGAGTTGGAGCACCTAATCGAACGAAGTGTGCTTCTAACGAAAGGCCCCCAGATTGAGGAGGTAGAATTTCATTCACCCCAACAAACAGAAAAGGCTTTACCCAATGAAGAACTTCGTATAAAGACTATCGATGAAAACGAAAGAGATCATATTATAACAGTGTTAAAAAAATGCAATGGCCGTATATGGGGGTCTGGTGGCGCTGCGGAATTGCTGAATATTCCACCTACTACGCTGCAGTCCAAAATGAAAAAACTGAGTATTAAGAAAGAATACGTTGATTATAAATAGATTCATCTTGCATGCTTGTAGCTCGCGAAGTGACCAAATTCCACATTGAATCTTTCGGATCCCTTTTCTGTTAGTCCTCCTATTATAGAAGGATTAGTGGTATTTGGCTTCTTCAATATAGCTTTCGATCAATATCTAATTCCATTTTTCCAAAGTTCTAATGCTATCTAATATATAAAATCCTCCTGCACAGTGAATGCCCAGATAAATCCTGAGGCAAAGCACACCCATTGACGGTATAAGGATGGTGTTTGATATTGGGTCTTTTTCCATCGTTTCCATGCTTATTTGAACTAGCATTCATACCTAAACAAGTCTCTCGGATTTAGTTAGATATATTAAATTTTACCTGGAGAAGTGAACTTTAAAACTGAAGTCATAATGCCAGACAGATGTAGAGTAAGCATGTTTAACTGTGTTTACTTAAAACGATAGCTCTTGGGAAGTTTTGTAGTGTATTTTGAAGATTAACTAAATGCTAGTAGAAGTATTGCACTAAGCTTCTACGACTGTCAGTTGATTTTCTCATAGGTCCACATCAAAGGGAGAGAACTATTAATATATGCGGATATTCATTGACATTGCACCACTTCATCAAAATTAAAAGCACTAAAAACAGATAGGAAGGAAGAAGTTATTGAAAGACGTAGTCGCGGCTAGATTATTTAGGTGAATGGCTTTGATAAACAAACAATCTGGTTACACTTTTCTAGAGGACATTATAGGGAATGTGTTTCAATTAGTAGGTAATCAATAAAAATTGTTTGAGAATAGTAGTTTGAAAATAGGTGGCAAAGAAGATACTACTCAATGTTCTTGTCATTCCTACTCTCAAGCTACTATTCTCAACCTAACTGGTTAGAGTCTTCAACCCAATCAGAAGCTTTTAATTGGCTATCAGAGTAGTAATACTGGAGGCTGGCAGAGTAAGATTGAAACTGTTGCCTGAAACAGAAAGGCTGCTGGAAACCAGATTGGCAGAACTTGTTGTTTGGTAGCGACTGAAACTGCTTACTGTTGCCCCACTGAGACTGAATGCCTGATTGGTAGCAGATGAATTCTGATTAATAGCCACAATGACAATCCGTGAACCGCTCTTATAGGCAGTTACAAAGATTCCGGAAGTAGGATTGGACGTACACGAAATTTTACTGAATCCAGGCCGCACCCATTTGGCCCAGTGTGCCATTATATAGCCTAGTTTAGTAACATTGCTATTCTCATCGATGGGTCCGTATGATCTGCGAATATACCACCATACATAGGCTGCCCAGCCAGCATTCATACAATCGTGGATTTCATTGGCTGCATTCATGGCGTTATTCCAGTCATTTCCACTGATGGATGAATTGGTGTAATGTTCAGTCATCCAAACCGACTTGCCGATGTTACCTAAGTTATACGGTGTGCGGCCGTAAATATGTCCACACACAAAAGCTGTTTTGGCTTTCGCTGTCGCATTGCTCAAATAGGTATTGATATATGTCTGGTCCATATTGAAAGGCTCTGGTGCCATAATCGGTGCCCCACAATTCTCCCCCTGGGCAGCCACGAAGCTGGCAACCTCGGTTGCTGTCATTTTCATTGATTCATAGCTAACGGTAATATTGGGTTCATTAATAGGGCTAATGGCATACACTCCACCAACAGCTGTATTAAATGCCCGCAAATGTGATGCATACGATGCATAGGAATCTGTTTTGAGTTTACCTCCCACCAAATTATTATTGTCTTTCATGGACGCAGGAGCGGTCCAGGCCGATGCGATTACCGTGGCTCCAAATGATTTGGCTGCATCAATAGTTGGTTTTTCGGCGGCAAAATCAGCACTGTTATGCGGAATCCGGACCCGAAGAATACTCATTCCGATTCCATTGGTTGGTGAAAAAGCTTTTGTTCGCTGATCCGTTGTCAGATCCGCAATCCAGCCACGAATACTGGCACCCCCAAATCCTCTAATGGTTTGTTGTGGTATTGCTGCATCAATAATAGCTGTAGCCTGTGCAGTAACCTTTTCCATAGGTTGAACTGCACCATCTTTTTCTTTTGCACAACCGGAGAGCAAAAGAATGAGCACCCATGCGCTCAGTAGCTTTTTTTTCATACGTAGTAAGGGAAGGGTTAACTAAGTGAATAAAAAATAAATAAAAGTTGACTGTATGGTGGCCATTGGGATAGAGAGACCCAATGGAAAAGTGCCACCATCTACGACAAAGCTCTTCATTACGAACTCTTAAGTATATAACTATTTGGTCATAAAATATAACAAATGATGAAAGGTGCAGTGTCATAACAGATTTCTCGTTATGTAGGAATGTGTAGTAACTGGATAGAAATAAGGTATGATATAGTTTACTTATGGCTCAGGCCCGTGAGGTTGGATTCCATTAAAAGCTTTGGAACAAGCATGGTATCATGGCAATGATAGCTATATCATCAATAGAATGTTTGATACCATTGTATGATTGGATCAGGAAAGAAATAAGGCATAGAGGAAGTCGTCGTGATCGAATAAGACTTCTAACCCAGATCGAAAGAAATACTATAAGAAAATTTAGTTGGGAAAGGAATGCCTGAATTCGAGAGGAGAACAGTTGGTTTTATTCTTAAACAACTTACTAAACGATTGCGGGTGTTCAAAGCCTAAGGCATAGGCAATTTCGCTGACAGAAAGATCCGTAGTGGATAGTTTCTCTTTCGCCTTTTCGATTAATTTATCATGGATGTGGCGTTGGGTACTTTGCCCTGTCAATAAATTGAGCAACACGCTTAGGTAGTTAGGTGATACATTCAACGATTCGGCAACAAATTGAACAGTTGGTAATCCTTTGATAATCAAATCATCACTATTGAAGTAATTCGTCAAAAGTGTATCTAGGCGGTTCAGAATCTGGTGATTAGTGATTTTGCGGGTGATAAACTGACGATGATAAAACCGATCCGCATACGAAAGCAACACTTCCAGATGAGCTATCATAATCGGTTGGCTGAATTTATCTATAGGAGCCTGGTATACCTGTTCAATCTGCTGGATAATCTCTGTGATGACTGTCTCTTCTTTTTCAGAAAGAAACAAGGCTTCGTGTACTGAATAGGAAAAGTACTCATATTGTTTGATGGTATTGGCTAGAGGTGTGTTCCACAAAAAGTCAGGATGGATAAGTAACATCCACCCTGAATGGAATACTTCTTCGGTAGCTTCGATAGATAATACCTGACCAGGACTCATAAAAAACAGAACTCCCTCATCAAAATCATACTTCTGCTGGCCATATTTTATCTTGCCTTTAAAGTTGCGTTTCAGGGCAATGCAATATAAATCCATAACCAGCGTAGCAGCCTCTCCAACAGGCAAATTGCGAATATCCTCCACATTAATCACACTGATAAGGGGATGTTGTGGCTTGGGAAGTTGCCGAAACGTATGATAGTCACTAGCAGTTCTGATTTGATGAAAATGTCCGTCAGTCATAATTCAATATAGCTATTTCTGGTTAAAGACAACTGCAAATTCTTTGGCAAAGTCAGTCAGCTTCACTTTTCCCAGTGTAGCAGGTTGATTCAGATAGTAATCTTCTGCCAGGGCTCCGCTATGGAGGCAGGCATACATTTCAACTAATGTAGCTGCGGTTTCTTTAGGAATACCAGCCGTTTCCAATCCCTCTTGCATTTGCTGATCTGTAATAATGTGCCATTGTAAGTCAGGTTTTCCAATTGCACTGCCAAGGACGGAAGCAATTTCATTTCCTGTACAGTGGTCGCTGGCAACATAACGAATCTTTCGGTGGGTGGGTTGTGTCTGGATCTCTTCTGAAATTGCCATAGCGATATCTGTTGGTGAAACCAATACAATGGTATCGTCTCCGCCATAATTTGCTGCTATCATACCGGTTGTTTTGATCCTATCCAGAAATCCATATAAATTGTAATAAAAGTAGGTAGGCCGCATATGGGTGATGGCTACATCTGAGAGGGTATTCAGAATGGTCTCTACCTGGTAGGCTCCCAGAATCATCCCGGTACCTTTGTCCAGATGAGCCCCAAAACTACTCAGGTGAATCAGACGCTTTACGCCTGCCTGCTGGATGGCTTTCGCATACTTAGTTCCGATTCTGCTAAAATAGGTTGTTTGGTCTGCTTCGTGGAAATAGTTAGGAGGGATCATGCAGTATACAACATCCGCACCCGTAAAGGTAGTAGTGAGAAACTGAACATCCTCTATCGAACCAATGGCAGCAGTAGCACCCAGAGCCTCAATGTCTTTTTGCTTTTCAGGTTTACTACTTATAACAGTAACAGTATAGCCCTTTCGGACCAGTTCTTCTGTAAGTGGTTTTCCAATATGCCCTAATGAGCCTGTGAGTATCACATTCATTTTGTCCTAGTTGGTTTATGAGTAAATGATACTGCAAAGTTGGCCTGAGACTAAAAAAAGCACGTAGCCAAATCTCTCGTTGTTGTAGCCGTTTCTTGAATTCTGTATACCCTTTTTGTAAAAATGGACTTTCCACGGATTTTGCATACAAGGGTTTACTATTATCTTGTTAAAGCTTAAAAAAAGGAAAATGATAGTTGTTCAGATACTGCAGCGTTTCTATCAAATGTTTCCGGTTTGCCGGGTCCAGATCTGCCAGTACACTATGCTGTAGTTGGGCCAGGCCCATAGATACTTCGCCTATCGTTTTATGTCCCTTATCAGTCAGAGTCAGTCGTTTGGAACGGGCATCCCGTTCATCTGCATGTTCTTCAATCAAGCCCAGTGTACGTAAACGCCGTAAGATATCCATGCCTGTTGTCAGCTCGCTGGCATGCGCAATACATACTTCTTTTTTGGTAGGACGATCCATTTCATTAATCAGGGACAGAAACAAAAATTCATCGGGTCCACTCATCCCATGCTGTGCCATCATTGCCTTGGTATAAAACTTAACATAACGAATTAAACGTCCCATGAAAAACCAGGCTAAAAAATCTCCATTCTCCTGAAACGCCTCTGATAGACGCATCCCTGATTTCATCAATGGCTCTGCCTGAGCCACTGGTTCATCCTGTAGTAGTTGTGATGCTCTTGCTGGCAGATCTTTTCGAAAGGGGTCTTTTCGTAATGGGTCTGTATGCGTTAACAACCAGCTGGCAAACTCTCTAATGTCCCCCTGAGGATTTTCTTCTGTAAAGCGTTCCCACTCAATCAACATAGGAACAGCTGATGGTCTATTCATAATTTACTACGTTTTCGTATTTTTTATTAAACAAAATTACAATATCGTTGTTTATGTATTAATTACAACATCACACACATGTTTATCAATCTTAAACGAAAGTTCTAATTCAAATCAAGTGTACAAAAAAAATGGAAAAGCAAAAAGTTCTCATATCCGGGGCAAGTATTGCAGGCCCTGTTCTAGCCTATTGGCTACATACATATGGTTTTGAAGTAACCATTGTTGAAAAGGCATCATCCGTTCGACTCGGTGGACAAAACATTGATGTCAATGGACCTGCCCGCAAGATTGCCCGTCTGATGGGCATTGAACAGGCAATACAGGCAGCCAATACAGGTGAAATTGGTACCCAGTGGGTAGACAAACACAATCAGGTTAAAGCTAGTTTTCCCAGAGAAGGAGCCAGTAGCCTGACCCAGGAGCTGGAAATAGTCAGAGGAGATCTGGTTCGGATTCTCTACGAGAAAACCCGCCACCATGTAGCGTATCGGTTCAATGACCAGATCAGCCAGTTGGCTCAGGATGATAGAAAGGCGTATGTTACGTTTGCCAGTGGTTACAGAGAAGAGTTTGACCTGGTCATTGCTGCAGATGGTATTCGTTCAAAAACCCGGAATCTGATCTTTGGCAACGAACCTGTCTTTCATTACCTGGGCTTATGTACTGCCTACCTGACCATTGACAAATCGGAAACGGATTCTAACTGGGCTCGCTGGTATACAGCCGATGATTCCAGAATGCTATTACTCAGGCCAGACAACGAGGGAACCACCCGTGCCTCAATTAACTTCCTCTTATCAGAGGAAGAGTATGAGAAGCTGGATAGAAAAAACAGAAAGTCTATTCTTCTCCAGAGGCTGGCAGGTGCGGGCTGGGAAGCAGATCGTTTAGCCAAAGAGGTAGAAAAAAGCGAAGATATTTACTTTGATGGCGTTGGCCAGATAAAAGCTCCCCGTTGGTCAGTAGGTCGGTTTGCCATGGTAGGAGATGCCGCTTACTGTCCTGCACCCATTACAGGCAAAGGTACTACGCTGGCTTTTGTAGGTGCGTATATTCTGGCCGGAGAGCTAGCCTCCCAACCAAACTACAAAGAAGGATTTGCCCGTTACGAACAACTCATGCGACCTTATGTTGAATCGGTTCAGAAACTACCTCCTGGAATACCCAGGTTAGCCTATCCCAAAACAGCCTTTGGTGTACGGATAGTCAACACCGTGGCAGGATTGATGGCCAGCAATATTGTGCAAAAGATTGCGAGTGTGTTCAGTAATTCAGACTCCACGGAACAGGATCTGCTCAAAGGCCATCCTTTGCCTGACTATACAACAGGATTTATTCCGAATTTGGGATGAGAGTTTGTTTTACAAAATCAGAGTCTGTGTTTTTTAAAAGAGTATAGGCTCTGATTAACTTTTAAGCAATCTTTTTAGTTGAATTCGCTAACTCCTAAACGAAACATCAGAATAGAACTATACTGCGTCCTTTCTTCAGAGAAAGCCGACGAAGTTCTCTTTGTTGTGCTGGACAGTTTTTTGTCTCCGCCCGGCTTCCCAGTCAGGCATTCCCGAGCATGAACCGTTAGGCCAGGAACGGTAGTATAAAAATACGTGGAAGAAATAAACCAGAAAAAATATAGCCAGTATCAGGCATACTTTTTTCTCTGATATGCAGTGGTTTATGTTGCTTTAGCACTGGTTAAGATTGAAAAGCGTGTCAAGGAGTTGACATGCTTTTCTTTTGGCATCGTTACATAGTGCGTCGATACATATCAATTGACAGATATACATCTGAACTGATTCTGATTAGATCTTCTATCTGTCTCTGCTCACAGGAATGGTAGGCCTCCATTACAGCGTGTGCACTTTCCAGACTGGTCAGTAATCGTTTACGTACCAACTGAGTCAGCGACTGATCTGGAGCCACCACACATCCTTTGATAGTTTCACATGCAGCCCATATAAGTGACCGCAGCCTGATAGGTATATGATCTTCTGCTATACAGGGAGTTAACTTTTCTATTTCTTCGAGAATTGCTACTAATGCCTTCTGATTTTCCGAAGCCGAAACAGGGGTAGGAGCTGTATGCATATATTTTGGTTGTTTTGTATGTATGAAGGAATATACTGTATAGAGAGGTAGGTGGGTGAGGCAAAAAAAAGTCAGACACATAGGTATTTGCCTGACTTTCCACATTACCCTTTACTTAACCTAAATTTCTAACCTCTAACCTTAGGCTAATATCAGGTAAAAAATAATGCCATTTGATAGTGTATTCGTCTGTATTCCAGTTATATACTCCTTAACTCTCACTAATACGCTTCTCGCTTATGCTGACTGTATTGGCAGCTAATACAGTCATTCACACTTTCTTTTATATCGTAGAAAATAATGTTAACAGGTATTGCTATATAGCAGGCATGCTATTTTAATACTATTTCGCAATGGGTTACAGATACATTTTCTGTGCTCAGTGGTTAACACAAAAAAGGCAGGCTCTCTGAGATTGCCTTTTTATATTTTACTGGTAGGTACTTTTTCTAAGCGATCCATGCTTATTTCTCGTGTAGATTGGTAATAACCTACAGGCTGGAGAAGAAAATACTTTTGGACAAATTGAGTTTGTTGAGCTTTTTGATAATGTTCAAACAAGGGGATACCTGTCTCCTCAGTGGATGCGCAATGCTGTCAACATAAGGAAACTACTCAGAACATACGGATGCCTATTCTCCTGTAAGGCTCGTCTTGCCTATATATCGGGCATGAATAACAAAATCAGAGCCTTTGATTTTGAAACGAGTATAGGCGTTGGTTAATTTTTAATCAATCTTTTTAGTTGAGTTTGTTTATTGCTCCTTTCATCACTCTTCCACTGGCTTCTTCATTTTTTGCTTGTCCAAAAATAGGGCACTTTTCTCCGATCCTTCTTACCCACAAGGCCAAAGGCCAACCTCGCGGAGAAAAGAAGCCCTACGCACCCACACAACCTTCCACGATTGAAGGCATCGCAACTCTCTTTGTAACTACTTTGCTTCTCTTTTTCTAGAGGATGTGATATTCTTTTACTCAAAATCCAGGATGAATCATGTACATTGATTTTCTAGTGGTTGGATGACCGATCATCTCAACAATACTATTAAGAATCGTGATTTTTGTGATGTATAAGTGACTTAACTACTAGGGCGATAATACCAACGCTGAGAGCAAAAGCTTCATTTAAAAGATATTCGCAAAAAAATACTATTTTACCGATTGTACACACAGTATAGTAAAATCCGCTCCGATGCTAAAAAAAGTATTAGTGATATTGCTGGTTTTTTATTCCTCTACTGTATTCAGTCAGGATCAGCCGAATACTCTTTTATGGGAAGTCAGTAGGGTAGGGCTAAAACACAAGTCTTATGTATTTGGCACTTTCCATGAAGTATATCCTTCTTTCTTTTTATCACAAAAAAACGCAGTACAAAAGCTTACCAGCTCCTCCATGTTGTATGTTGAGCAATCCAGAAAAGATTTTTATGATTCGGGCACCACAAATACTACTATCGTCACCTGGGATGTAGACACATGGAAAGCGGCCACAAATCCTGAACAACGAAAAGTGTTTGACTCGTTTGTGCAAAAAGCAGAAAATACAGATTACTATAATCTTCCTCCTTTGCTGCTTAGCCTTACCCTGTTTCGCATGTATGCACAAAACTTCTGTGATACAGCAAACCGTAATTCTGATGAGTCATTGGATCATTATATTGAGAGACTGGCTGAGACAAAAAATATTCCGGTAGAATCGTTAGATGATAAAGAAAAGATAGGTGAAGTGTTTTCTTCTAACACACTGGCTGATTCGGTGTTGGTTGAAGCCTGTGTCGGTATTATGCGCAGTATGTTAGAGGAAGATTCCAAACCATGTCAAATTTTTGATACGTATAAAAATCAGACCATTAATTATGAGTTCTCAAAAGATCTGACTGAAAAAAACAACAATTTAGCCTTGCTTGAACGGAACAGGAAATGGGTTAAAAGGCTTGACAAAGCGTTTCAAAAGAATAGCTGTTTTGTTGCAGTTGGATATAGACATCTTATGTACAGGCAAGGGTTGATTCAGCAATTACGAGATGTAGGATATAATGTAAAACCTATTCTCAGTAAATAACACACTATCTGTCAGAGAGAAGCATTCATCTTCTCAATCCTCTTATTATTTTTTGTCCTCCTGAAAGGATAACAAGGGAGAGAGCCTTTCAGGAGGACAGAGATATTGAAAAGAAAGATCAAGGTGTTTTCTTCCATTACCAGCATTGACTAAACACATATATTGCTACTGATACGCTTGTTGTCTGTATAGTAGGTAGTGTAGTAAGTTGGTATAAGCGTTCATAGAACAACAACGATATCTTGATGAAGTTAAGCAATCAGATAATGGTGTTGATGGTTCCTCCTTCCACACGAATAGCAGCTCCATTGGTGGCAGATGCTAACGGACTCGCATAATAGGCTACAGTATCTGCTACTTCCTCTACAGATGCGAAACGCTGTATCAAAGAGGTAGGACGAATATCTTTAAAGAAATTTTGTTCCGCCTCCTGTACAGTAATCGTATTTACTGCTGCCATATCGGAAATAAACCCAGCAATCCCCCTGGATTTGGTTGGACCTGGCAGAATGGAGTTAACTGTGACACCGGTTCCTTTTGTAAGTTCAGCCATACCCCGACCGATAGCGATCTGAGCTGTTTTGGTCATGCTATAATGTACCATTTCGCTTGCTGTGGACACAGCAGTTTCGCTTGAAATAAAAATAATTCGTCCCCAGTTTTTCTCTAACATGCTGGGAAATAAATGACGTGATAACCGGATGCCACTCAGTACATTCATGTCAAAAAAACGTAACCATTCCTGATCAGTGATATCGACAAACGATTTAGGTTCAAATATTCCTGCATTATTGATCAGAATATCGATAGGAGGTAGCTGATCGAGTAGTTGGTTTATTTGGTCAACATCCAGGAAATCTGCCATGATGCCAGATATATTCGGGTTTCCAGTTGTTGTTTTTAGTTCGTTTACTGCTTTGTCGATGGCAATCTGGGTTCTACCGTTAATAAGTACTGTTGCCCCTTCGGTTGCCAGTCTTTTTGCAATCGCATAGCCGATACCTGCGGTTGAGCCGCTGATAAATGCAGTTTTGTTTGTCAGTTGTAAGTCCATTTCTTTTTGAATTAATTGTTTTACATTTAGTTGGGATAAGCCATGCTACCTTTGTCTGGCTTATCTTCAGGCAGTGGGCAGATTCTGTTTGATACTACCTGTGAATAGCTCAGATTTAGGCTGCAAAGTTCACGTAGTTGCCCAATATGGCATAGGAACTATATCACAAGTTATATGTGAGCTATCTCACCTCTACTATGTGAGCTATATCACATAGTGATGAAGTGCTTGTGCTTGACAATCTTATAGCCAACCGGTTAACTATTTAGCAAAAGGAGGAGTATTGTTATTGGATATAGTTACTTCACCGCACCAGTAAGTAAGTTGAGGATCTGTTGTTATAATCAGCCATGACCCTGATTTAGAAAAAGATGCAACTTGGTGAAGAGTGTTCTTCCTACAGGATGGTCTGGTATTGGTTTGTTTCCATTGGCTGCCTTTTCCATTCATAGCCTTATACAGGCACGGTTTTAGTCGGATTTATACGGATAGTATTAGTACCATAAAATCTGAGAATACAAGCATGGATAAAAGTACATCCTACCCAATTGTCGGAATTGGGTTTTCGGCAGGAGGGATTGAGGCTTTGCTAACATTTCTGACACATTTACCCAAGCCTACAGGTGCATCGTTTGTGATTATCCCTCAATTGTCTATTGATGACAAAAGCCTGCTGGATAAGATGCTGAAACGTTGCACACATTTGCACATTAGCTGGATAAACAATGGGATTATTCCCAAACCTGAACGCGCCTATCTGTTACCTCCAGGGCATCAGCTTGATTTTAAGGATCAAGCTTTCTTACTTAAACCCTTTCTGTCTCAACAAAAAATCACCCGTATGATTGACAGAGGGTTTACTGCCCTTGCCTATGCTTTTCAACGACGTGCGATTGGGATTGTCTTGTCTGGTACAGGCAAGGATGGACTTTTGGGTGTTAAAGCCATCGAAAAGCAAGGAGGCATTGTATTTGTACAACATCCCGAAACAGCTCTTTTTCAGAGTATGCCCGCATCAATCATTGCGGATAATCACCCGGATATGGTGGCTACACCTGAAGAACTGGCAGAAATATTGCCCCGTATGTTGTAGGTCTTTTTTCCGGATTCTCGTTTTTACCTCTATCGGATAGCTTAGCAGATGTGTCTTGTTGATGTATTTCCTTATGTATTCTATTGTTTGTCTGCTGACCGAAACTCCGATCTTACAGGTTGGTGACTGGAAGTATGGTCAGCCAATAAGTTAACTGGTATCCGGATATTTTTTGACAGTGAACAGAATACCAGTCATTGGATAAAGTGACCATACTTCCGGTCAAAAGAAAAAGTGAACAGAGTTCGGATATTTCTGGAAAGTGACCATACTTCCAGTCAAAACAAAAAGTGACCGGGAGTATGGTCAAGGCCAAAAGTGAACAGAGTTCCTGTCATTTTCAAAAGTGATTCGATTTCTGTTCACTTGCCTTGCTGAACAGTTGCCCGCTCACTCTGTTTTCGATTTCAATTTTGACCAGATTTCGGATATTTTTTCAAATTGACCGGAGTTTCGGTTACTCGTGGGAACAACTATAAGCACGATCATAAAGTAGACATAATGCTGTTTTTTTATCGAGCCAGACTTGAAACCTTTTTTCTGTGACAGAACATAAGCACTGCCCACAGTCTAATCTTACGGCATTGTATTATAGATTCTTATTCATCCAGAAGCGTAGGATGTTGCCATCTGGGTCTTTAAAACTTGCAATATAGGCTCCTTCTCCAAGATCCATAATAGGATGAAGCAGTTGAATGTCGTGTGCGGTCACAAAACTTTCTATATCGTTAACCACAAAAGAGAGTACAATAGTCTCATTGGGTTGCTTATTCTCTTTTCCTTTAAGCACCGCATAGTGAATACCGTTATAGTCACACTCCCAATGTTCTGGCATGTTACCATGACGATTAAGTGCTAAAGGTATGCCTAGCACGTCTTTATAAAATTTGGCCAACCGTTCCGGCTGAGCAGATGACATGATTACTCCTGTCAATCCCTTTACAACTAAATTTTTCATAATTATATCATTTATGATGTTTATCATTGTAAATATATATCATTAATGATTTAATTGTATCATGTATGATATAATTATTTATTTTTACATCAAATAGGATGTATATGAACAAAACGGTCGAGTTAGTTAACTTATGGGCTAAGTATGAGGAGGAAAACCCTACTGCAGAATTAAGTCAGTTTTGTCAAGCTTATTTGATCAATCTGGAGCAAAAAAACAAAAAGGCTGACTTTTGGCAGTCACCCATCCCTCCGGATGATACCAGCATGTTCACTAAGCTACTTGGAAGAATTGCTAAACTGCATAGCCTCTATGCAATTGGAGCCTTTAAGGAATGTGGGATTAGTAGCTTTGATGAGTTTTTGTATCTGAACTCTATTTCCAACACTCCCAATTCAAAGAAAACCGATATCATTTTAGCTAACTTCAATGAACTTTCATCTGGTTTATTGATCCTCGACAGATTAAAGAAAGCTAACCTGATTGCAGAACAGGAAGATGAGCTAGACAAGAGAACGAAACGGATCTCGATAACCAAAGATGGGACACGGGTATTAGAAGCTTGCTATCAAAAATTAAGTAAAGTCAACCAGATGTGTTTTGGCAAATTAAGCCAGGAGCAGATACAACTTGGTATACAACTGTTGCAACCGATTGAGGCTTCACTTGCTAAAAAATGGCTAGAGGATAAAAAAGATAATAGGAAAGAATAGACTTAGTTTGTATACAACTCGAATCTACTAATTTACCGATTCTATTCTTATTGCTGTGGTAAATACTCAATTATCAGAATGAGTATTTATTCTCTTTTTCCAGTACAAGGCTTTTCCAACCTTTATAGCTTATTCTAAACTTCAATAACTTATAATCAGACTATCTGTTTGTAGGCTGAAAAGTCTATTCCCCAATACTACCACTATACCCTGCTGCCAATGATAGAATACTCTGTAGGTTTAGCACTACCTGGAAAAGACCAAGCGACAAACCTGAAAACAGGCGCGGAACATCAAACAATAAGGTTTCCATCTGCTCTTCGGAATCTCTGCCCTGTATTTCAATACGAAAGCTCAACTCAATAGGAATGAAGGAGGTGAAATATCTAATGCCTTATTGATCAGCTATTTATTCCGTTGTTCCTGTCGCTTTCTCATACTATTTACTATTTTTAAAACAACAATACACTTTTTTGCTGAAAGGCAGTTCACTTACACCTATAACCAGTAGGACTTGGTATGAAATCATCTCCCGCCCTCTCAGAAGAAGTCCTGAAAGTCTTCCAAGCCCTTCCGGATCTGTATTTGATTCTCTCTGTTGACCTGGTGATTCTGACGGCATCGGATGCCTATCTGAAAGCGACTTTTACCAAACGCGAGCAGATTACAGGCAAATTCGTATTTGATGTATTCCCGGATAATCCGGTAGCTACAGGTGTACATGCAGTCCGGAACCTGGCTGCATCGTTTCGGCAAGTGCTGGCAACCAAACGGTCTCATCAGTTGCCCCGCCAGCAATATGATGTGCCTCTTCCAGGAAAGGAAGCAGGGTTTGTAAAAAAATACTGGCTTCCGCTCAATACCCCTGTGCTTGATGAGTTTGGAGACATACACTATATCATTCATAGGGTAGAAGATGTGACTGAGCAGACCTTGCAGGAGGTACATTCAAAAGAAGCCCTTCAACAAAGTGAAGATCTTTTTCATGCCGTGCTGGATAGTTCGCTGGATATGATTCAGGTATTTGAATCTGTCAGGAATGGGCAGGGTGAGATTGTTGACTTTGTCTGGAAGATAAACAATAAAACCTCCCAGCATATTTACGGGGGTGTGATCGGTAAACGCCTGCTGGAGCTTAATCCGGGTGTAATAGAAATGGGCATTTTTGATACCTTTAAGCAGGTAGTTGATACAGGCATAGCCGATCAAAGTAAACGGCATTATGTATACGAGCAGTTTGATGGATGGTTTTATCAGTCTACCGTAAAGTTTGGTGATGGCGTGGCAACTACTACTACCAATATCACCAAGCTCAAACAATCCGAATTCAATCTGCAAATAGCCAATGAACGCCTGCAGGCCGTGCTAGACAGTTCTTTATATGTGATTCAGGCCTTTGAGGCTGTACGTGACGAAACCGGAAAGATTGTAGACTTTAGTTGGATATTTACTAACCAGCGATGGAAGCAGTTGTACGGCGATGAGATGCTCGGGAAAAAAGTTCTTCAAGAAAATCCGGGGGTAGTGCAATCAGGCCTGTTTGACAAGTTTGTACAGGTTACCGAGACGGGCGTTTCCATTGATCATGAGCAATATTATACGTATGAGCAATTTGATGGATGGTTTCATCAAACTCTGGTCAAAATGGGAGATGGATTTGTGATGAATACCGAAGACATCACAAGGCGCAAGCAGATCGAACAAGAACTCAAAGAAAGCAGAGACCTGGTACAAACCGTATTCGACGTTGTTCTCAACCCGATTGCCTATCACACCGCCGTACGCGATGCTTCCGGTGAAATTATTGATTTCGAGTTCCTGCTTGAAAACCGGGAAGCTTGGAAATATGCCCTCGAACACCGGACCGGGAAGCGGTATTCGGAAGCGTATCCGGGAATTAAGGATACAATTGTTTTCAGGCTGTATTGCCAGGTAGTGGAAACGGGCAATCCACTTGATACCGAAGTGCAACTTACCCTCAAAGGCACCGAATACTGGTTCCATCTGATGGCAGCAAGGCTTGGTGACGGCCTGGTGGCAACAGCGGTTGATATCACTGAACGAAAAATAACTGAAGCAGAAATTATTCGTCTTAAAGAGGAGATTGCCCAAAAAGCTACTGACAAATACCAGGCACTTTTCAATTCGATAGATGAAGGATTTGCCATACAGGAGCTGCTTACAGATGACCAGGGTAATGTTACTGATTTGATTTATCGGGAAGTAAACGAGTCTTTTGAGCAACACACCGGAATGAAAAATGCGCTAGGCAGAAAAGTAAGTGAATTTGTTCCTCATCTCGAAAAACACTGGCTCGATGCCTTAACCCAGGTTTACCACACAGGTAGGCCGTTGCGTAATGAAGGCTATACAGCCGATTTAAATCGTTGGCTTACGTATCAGTATTCACGTATTGGTGGGGCGGGCAGCCGATTGATTGCAGTAGTGTTCAATGACATCACTGAACGCAAACAACGGGAGCAACAGCAGCAGTATCTATTGCGCCTTAACGATTCATTGAGTCCTCTTGCTGATCCGATGGACGTTCAGCGAGTGGCAATGAAACTACTTGGCGAGCAATTGCAAGCTGATCGTGTGGTATATGCCAATATAGATACCGATCAGGACTATTTTGAAGTAATTGATAACTACGCCAACGAGTCTGTTCAAAAAATACTGGGACGTTTTCCTTTTGCTGCATTCGGTCCCCCTGGCGAAAAACTCAAAAATGGTAAAACCCTGATCATCCATGATGTTAGCACTGCGGTTTCTGATGAAGAGAAACAAGCCTATTTTTCTATTAATGTGCATGCAGTTGCCGCAGTGCCACTTATCAAAAACGGCAAGTTGGTAGCTGATCTGTCTGTCCATCAGGCAACGCCCCGCAACTGGAGAGAGAATGAAATTGCTTTGATACAGGCAACCGCAGAGCGCACGTGGGCAGCGGTAGAAAAAGCCAAAGCAGAAAAAGCTTTGCGAGAGTCGCAAAAGCGCCTTCAATCAATTACCAATCTGGTACCCGATCTGCTTTGGGATAGTGAACCGGATGGCTCAACCAACTGGTATAACCATCGTTGGCTGGAATATACCGGACAGAGTTTTGAACAGGCTATCGGCTGGGGCTGGACAGACACCATTCACCCTGATGACAGAGAAAGCTCTGCGAAGCGCTATGGTGAGGCAGTTTCAACTGGCAAACCTTTACGGCAGGAGCATCGAATACGACGCCATGACGGCGAGTATCGCTGGTTTGTTGTCAGTGCCTGGCCACTTAGCGACTCAAGCGGTCATGTAGTCAAAGTGTATGGTGCCGCTACCGACATCCACGACCGAAAGCAAGCCGAAGAAACCCTTCGGGAAAGCGAAGACCGAAAAGCCTTTCTGCTCAAACTTAGTGATGCTTTACATCCCTTGTATGATTCTATAGAGATCGAGCATACAGCAAACAAGGTTACAATGGATTATTTTGGTTCAGACAGATGCTATTACTGCCAGATAAAAGGAGGGCATGCTATTATATACAGAGATGCTGCACGAGAGGGACTTCCTTCTGTTGCCAATGTGTATCCCTTACATACTATGCCAATCTTCAAAACGGTTATCGATGTGGCAAAGCCGTTTATCGTTCCGGATGTAAAAGTGACTGAGTTGGTAGATGAATCCTTGCGTGAGTTATGTGTGTCCTTGCAGGTTATCTCGTTTATAAACATACCTGTAATAAAAGACAATAATCCTGTTGGCATATTGTGCATTGTACAATCTACTCCCAGAAACTGGACAAACTTTGAAGTAAGTCTGGCCGAAGAGGTAGCCGAACGTACTTGGGGAGCGGTAGAAAGAGCCAGAGCAGAAGCCAACTTACGCGAAAATGAGGAACAGTTTCGCAGGGCACTGGAGGAGGCTCCTATTCCGATCATTATGCATGCTGAAGATGGAGAGGTGCTTCAAATCAGTCGCAGTTGGACAGAACTGACCGGATATTCCCTTCAGGAAGTACCAAGCTTTGAGTTCTGGCTCACCAAAGCCTACGGCCAGGGAGCTGATCAGGTAAGATCTCATATGCAGCATTTATTCGAAGGCCATGTGCGTACACTCAACATTGATTTTCCAATTCTGACCCGTCACGGGCAGTTGCGGCACTGGAGTTTCAGTGCTTCCTCACCGGGAGTGCTTCGGGATGGTCGTCGCTTTATTGTAGGCATGGCTGTAGACATTACTGAACGCCTACAGACTCAGATGCAACTCCAGGAATTCAATACTATGCTGGAAAGGCAGGTAAGCGAGCGGACAAAAGAACTGGAAGAAAGCCGCGATTTGTTGCAATCGGTATTTGATACCAGTCTGATGGGAATGTCGGTGATGAAGGCTGTTCGGGATGAGAATGGCAACATTGTTGATTTTCGGATTCGGATTGCCAACAAAGAAATCAAACGGGAAACCGGTCGCATGGATCTGGAAGGGAAGTTGTATGCACAGGAGTTTCCGGGCATACAACAAGTGGGTATTTATGACATTATAGTTCGTGTGGTAGAGACTGGTAAAGCTGAAGGTATGGAGTATTACTACCCATTTGAAGGATTTAATAAGTGGTTTACCTGTATGTTTGTCAAACTGGAGGATGGTGTGGTGGCTACCAATCTGGATATAACCGAACGCAAACTGGTGGAGTTGGAATTGCATAAACGGTTAATGATCTTACAACAAGCTGAACAGGTCGCGGCAATGGGAAGCTGGGAATATGATCTGGATACAAAATCCTTTTACTGGTCAGAGGGTATGTATCGTTTGTTTAGTTTGCCGCTTGGTAGTCAGATCCCTCTGGAAGTGTATCTGGACTATGTTGACAGACAGGATCACCCTCTTGCCCAAAAAATGGTAGATAAGATCCGGAATGGTGAAGGCCCTTTTGAGGAAACATTGCATATGATAGTGGATCAGAAACCTGTAACGGTTAAAGTCAAAAGTGCAGTTATGTATGATACAGAAGGAAAGCCCATGCGGGTAGTGGGTGTAGATCTGGATATCAGTGAACTCAAACGGCTGGAAGAAGAGAATATCAAAATACAGATTGAGCAACAGAAACAACTTTTGTTAGCCATTCTGGAAGCTCAGGAAGAAGAACGCCGACGCATCTCAGAATCGTTGCACAACGGGGTAGGACAGATTCTATATGCGACTAAACTTAATCTGAATCAGCTCGAACTGTATCTTGAGTCCAATGATAAACCGATGGTCCAAAAGTCACTTCGGGCAACAGAAGCTATGCTTGTGGATGCTATTGCAGAAACCCGCCGAGCCTCGCATGAACTGGTTCCTATTCTGCTCAAAGAATATGGACTGGATAAGGCGATTAAAGATTTTTGTACACGCTTTTCAGGTTCGGGTATTGAGTTTGCCTGTCATGGATTAGAAGAACGGTTCCCCGATTACCTCGAAGCAGCTATCTATCGTATAGCACAGGAATTAGCCAATAATATTGTGAAACATTCCGGTGCTACCCGTGCCCGCATCGAAGTTACCCATGACGACCAGTTTATTTATGTAGAAGCTCAGGATAACGGTAAAGGAATCCAGACCCCAAAACCCGATAGTAGTAAATCCGGCAAAGGCATTGGTATGAAAACAATTGAAGATCGGGTAAAGCTGCTGGAAGGAACGATAGAGATAGAATCTGCACCTGGTAATGGAACCCTGATCACTATCATTTTGCCTCTGCGATAAAACAGGTTTTATTTAGAGGTTACAGTCAATTCTTCACACAATACAGCAGCTTGTGACCAGAACGCATGGTTTTGTGCTACTAGTCTAATCAATTCTTCATAGTCTGAAGGCTTGATCAGATAACAGTTGGCTCCCAGTCGGTAGCATTCACAAATCTCCGATATATTGGCAGAAGTAGTGTAAATCAGCAAAGGGATAGCAGACCAACTGGTATCTGATTTGAGTTTCATCAATGCCTCTCTACCGTTCATACGGGGCATGTTCAGATCCAGCATTATGTAAAGAGGAAGATCTGCATCCTGGCTTTGTTCCAGATACTGAATCAACTCTAATCCATCACTAAGAAACACCAATGGGTTGGCAATTTGATTTTCTTTAAATGCGATCTGCAAGAGAAATTTGTCTTCCGGATCGTCGTCTACAATCAGAATTGTGTGCATAAAATGAACAGGGAGTAAACCGCAACCACGTAGAAGCAGGCGGACAAATGAAGAGAAACTAACTAGTTCTATTGTAGTTGCGAGAATGAAGCGTAGAGGTTGCTGGTGTGGCTATCAAGGAAGATTTTCAGCACAGACAACAGTTTTGGCTAAAGACAAACAAGAACAGTAAAACGGGCAAAAACAGGAATGTTCAATTCAGAACCTTTTCCAAAAGCAATATGCTTTAGTGCCAGTGGGTTTTATAGAAAATAAAGTAGGTAGAAAAATAACAGGTAATAGAAATAGAAGCGGCTACACTGGCGAGTGCTAGCAATATACTATATAAAGATAGTAATTAGTTCATACTATCTTCAACTTTACCCAAATAAATTTGCGATTACTCTTTTACGTTTTCAGGAAAGTCTCATGTATATCGAATCCTATTTTGTATGCTGTAAGGTCAAAGGCTTCCATTCCCAGATTGATCAGAATGGTTATATTCAAATCCCACCTTTTGTTAATCTACCAGAGGTATACTTTTTTTACAGATAGCTAGGCGAGCAATAGACATAACCCAGGTAGTCTATGGACCAGGACCACTGGAAAAATATATCATACTTTTTTCCAGTCTGAAAGTATTCATTGCTCGTAGGGCACTACTGCCTTATTTGTAACACAATACGTTAATAAGGCACTATCAGATATCCCTGGATATTGGGAAGATGTGGATGTCATTTATAACGGGGAAGTATCCATCAAGGTGATTCAGATAATAGAAACACATTTGTGCTTATAGAAATTACTACCTTATCGTTTAACTCTTCTGTGCTATATGGAAAATGCCGAGCAGACCGGAGAAGAACAAAACGTTTTCCCACTGAATGTTGCTTCAGAGAGCATTACTTCACAAAACGAATCAGCGCGGGTTGAGCAGTTGGAAAGACTGCTTGCACAGAGTTATACCCGTTTTGCACTCATTGCTAAGGCTACCCGTCAGGCTATCTGGGACTGGGATCTGGTCACCAATCAGGTTTGGAGAAATGAAGGTTTTGCTACCTTATTTGGCTATACAAGCCAGGACATTGGCCCTGATATCGAATGGTGGTTTGGCCATATTCATCCTTATGACAGAGCCCGTATCAGAGACAGTATTACTGCTGTAATAGCCAGTAAAGGGCATCAGTGGATAGAACGCTACCGTTTTTTTGATAAAACAGGCACCTATCACTTTATTCTTGATCGGGGATATATCGTATACAATGAAAAAGGTGAGTCTTATCAGATGCTTGGCTGTATGGAGGATATTACCAAGCAAAAAAAGGCTAAGGATGAATTGCTGGAAAGTCAGTACAAGTTTAAGTTGCTTTCCGAAACTATTCCGCAACTGATCTGGACAGCAACTCCGGATGGGCTGGTAGACTATGTCAATTGCCGATGGATAGAGTATACAGGATTAAGCATGGAACAATCTAAAAACTATGGATGGGCAACTGCTTTCCATCCTGAAGATTTACCTACTTTACAAGAACACTGGCAGAAAGCCCTGTATACTACCAATCTCCATCAGGTCGAAGCCCGAATCCGGAATGTAGAGGGTATTTATCGCTGGTTTTTGATTCGGGCAATGCCCCTGAAAGACTCCCAGGGGCAGGTCATTGAATGGTTTGGCACCAATACCGATATTGAAGAACAGAAAAGACTCTCTGAACAGTTACAAACGCTCACCGAGCAGCTTTCTGTTGCCAATGATACATTGCAGTTTACCAATGAACGCTTGAGCAGGACCAATGAAGAACTGGATCAGTACGTGTATAAGGTATCGCATGATATCCGTTCTCCAATAGCTTCTATTGTGGGTCTGTTATCACTACTCGAACAGGAAGAGCTTTACGGACAGGCACAGGTCTATGTAGATTTAATCCGGAACCGGATTGGACGTCTGGACGAGTTTATCCGGTCTGTACTGACCCATTCGCGCAGTGTCAATACCGCAGTGACAGCAAAGCCGATTAACTTTAACCAAATTATCGAGCAGTGTCTGGAGGAGATCTCGTATATGCCGGATATGGATAAAGTAGAAATTTATCGGCAATTGCCTTCATCACGTAGTTTTTATGGAGATGAACTTAGAATCAGCATTGTCCTGAAAAACCTGATAGCAAATGCGATTAAATACCGCAGAGAAGAGGTCAGATGTATGATCAGCATTTGTGTGTGCCTGCAAGAAAGGGAAGCTATTATTAAAGTAGAAGATAACGGACAAGGAATTGAGGAAATCTACCAGCAGAAGGTATTTACTATGTTTTTTCGAGCCAATGAGAAAGCAGAGGGATCAGGTTTAGGACTGTATATTGTTAAACAGGCTGTAGAACGTATGGGTGGGAGCATTACACTGAAAAGCCATCCTAACCAAGGCTCTCTTTTTACTGTTACCTTGCCCAACTTACAGGAAAATGGTAACACTCAGGTAAGTAATAAAACGGACGAATGCAATGTAGAATGAACATAGTATGAAATCTACACTGCATTTGTTAGTATGTGCAAAGGCATCAATGGAAAGACAGTTTTTTATCACTCTGCTTACAGTCTCACTACATTTAATTTTATACAGGCATCAATCACTATATATCTGATTATTAATGTTATACATGTCATAGAGGCTGTGAGAAGTATTACTCTCATAGTCCGCAATAGCTTTTTGGGTTCGCTGTAGACCTAGAAGTAACCTTTTCGTATCAATGGAGTGAATACTTGTGATAGCAGTTTGTCCTTTATGAATGATAGCAAGCAAAGTTTTAGTACCCTTATTTTTGGTTATACTAGCTGTCAGCTAATTGTTTTGACTTAAACTTAAGAATGAGTGTTTGTAGTTTGAACCGCTCCCTTTTTTTACACAAAAAGCAAAATCCTTTTGCAGCGTACAGGTCTCTGAAGGATTTCTTCAATGAAAATAGGCTACTGAAACAAAGGAAGTATAAGCCTATTTTGGCCTCCATTAAAAATCTGGTTCAAAAGTTGATTTTAAAAGAGATAGCTCACTGATTGATAGAAAATTGAATGTTTTTTACCCAATCGCCATTTTGTGTAAATCCTTCAAATTAAATTGGATAGTTCGTTTAATGAAAGCCTCAGATGTCTACTTTACGGATACCCAGTTTTTCCATACGTGACTCCAGTGTGGTCGGTTTTAAGTTGAGTAGTTCAGCCGCTCCGTTTTTCCCACGTATACGCCCGTTAGCTTTCTTGAGAACAGATAAAATATACTCTCTTTCTGTTTCCTGTTGCAGCAGCTTCACATCAGATAAAGTCTTAGGAGCCCCCAAAGCAGGTGGGATACTCTGATCCGAAATAGAGATCTTATTGATCAGTGGACGTCCCAGGTCTAATGGGCTTTGTCCGTCATTGATAATAACTGCCTGTTCAATTATATTTTCCAGTTCCCGAATATTTCCCGGCCATTGATAGTGTAAAAGTTCACCCATTGCCTTTTCTGTGATTCCATAGAATTGTTTACCAATTTTCTTACAAAGCTTCTGGGCAAAAAAGCTAGCTAATAAAGGGATATCCTCGCTCCGGTCGCGGAGAGCAGGCAGTGCAATAGGAAATACATTCAGACGGTAATATAGATCCAGCCGGAACCGACCTTCTGCTACTTCTTTTTCAAGATTGCGGTTGGTTGCCGCAATGATTCGTACATCAGTTTTAATGGGACCTCTTCCTCCCAGACGTTCTATTTCTTTTTCTTGTAATACCCGTAGTAGCTTGGCCTGTAGTTCCAGAGGCATTTCTCCAATTTCATCCAGAAAGATGCTTCCCTGATGGGCTAGTTCAAACTTACCGATCCGCTTATCAATAGCACCGGTAAACGCGCCTTTCTCATGTCCAAACAACTCTGATTCAATCAGGTGAGCTGGCAGAGCTGCGCAATTTACTTTCACCAGTAACTTGCTTTTACGTGAAGACAGATTGTGAATAGAACGGGCAATCAGTTCCTTTCCGGTGCCGCTTTCTCCCAGAATCAGCACCGACGTATCGGTACAAGCCACTTGTGTAACCTGATCGAATACCGAAAGCAGAGAGCGGCTTGCTCCCACCATCTCCTCAAAATTGGCAGAAGTTTTTACCTGCTCCTGTAAATAGTGATTTTCCTGTTCCAGTTTTTCTTTTAGCTTTTCTATCTGCTCAAAGGCTAATAAGCGATCCAGTGTAAGTGTTAATGGATTTTTTAAGTGTTCGAGTAAAGAAAGATGTCTGGAACTGAATACATGGGCTTGACGGCTAAAGAAAGAGAAGATAAAAATGCCTCCCTGGGTCAGTTGCAAGGGCAGTATCAGATTTGATTCCAGTCGGAATGTTTTGGCCAGCAGTTGAGGAAAGGGGTAGCTGTGGCTTAGTGCCCTGAAAGCATCTCCGTTATACAAGCCAGCGGCCATGTGGGGGTAGCTAGCCAACAGATCGTTAATTTTCTCCAGAGAAAATCCGCTCATCTGGGATAGATCACTCATACCTATGCACTGATATTCTTCAAAACCGATTCGGAAGAAACCACTTAACGAGTAGGCTTCCTGATCAGTGATTATCCCGGCCAGCAGAAAATCAAAGGGAATGAATGTCTGGAAGAGTTGGGCAGCCTGCAAAAATTTCTGTTTCCATTCGCCTGGTAAAGAAAAGGTATCGGAAAGAGCAATTTGGAGTGTCTGTTCCTTACGCAGATACGTCTCCACACTGTGTGCATGCCGGTAAAGAGCCATCTGTAGAGTTATTAATACATCTTTTTCACGAAAAGGCTTCACCAGAAATCCATACGGATGGGTGGCTTTCGCTGCCTCTACTATGCTTTGGTTGGAGTTGGCAGACAGATAAATAAAAGGGATACTCATCATACTCAGTTGCGCAGCTAAATCAATTCCTGTTTGCTGTCCTTGCAATACAATATCCAGTAAGACAACATCGGGTTTCTGTGTGGCAATCAACTCCACGGCTTCTTGTACCGAAGATGCAATTCCGGTAACCTGATATTCCGCTTTTTCGAGGATAATCTCCAGATCATTGGCTACTACAAATTCATCTTCCACAATGAGAACATTCCGTCCTATATGAGTAGCCAATAAAGAAAAGTCTGTTTTATTTTGCCTGGATGCCATAAGGACGCGAGAGTAAAGAATGGGTGAAGAGTACACTAATTTTTAAACCGTCTGTATTTTCAAGAGTAAGGGTTCCGCCTAACTGTTTGCTTAACCCTTTCATTAGCTTCATGCCCAGAGAGCGAGTAGGAAAGATATCGGCAGTATTTACCAGACCAACTCCATTATCCGCAATAGTAAGCAGATAATTTGACGGGCTAACCGCACGTAAAGAAAGATAAACTATACCCTCTCTATCCTGAGGAAAGGCATATTTAAGGCAATTGGTAACGGCTTCGTTTATCAGTAAGCCAAGGGGAACCGCAATGACAACATCAAGTTCAATAGGAGTAATTTCCAAGCGAAACCGGATACGCCTATGCAGTAGATAGGAGTCACTTAAATTTTCTACAAGCTCCTTTATATACTCCTCCATCGCTATTGTAGCGATTTTATCAGACTGATAGAGCTTCTGGTGAATGAGTGACATAGCACGTACCCGATGCTGACTATCTACAATGGCAGATAACGCTTTATCATCTTCCAGATAGGCCGCCTGGGAGTTAAGCAGACTCATTACTATCTGCAGGTTGTTTTTTACTCGGTGGTGTATTTCTTTCAGCAACCATTCTTTTTCTTCCAGTAACTCATCTTTATTGATCAGTAAACTTTCTTTTTCGGCCAGAAGCTGGCTCAGCGACTCGTTTTTTTGATTAATTTCTTGCTGCTTGCCCTCCAGAAGTTTATTACTTTGCTGCTTGATGTGATAACGGCTATAGACCAGTACAAGTAACAGAAGTAAAAGGAGTGAGCCAATAATAAAAACGGCTTGCTGAAAGTCTTTCTGCTTTAGCATCGCCTGCTGCATTTCATTCTTTTTGGTCAACAATTCGATATGCTGCACCTTTGCCTGGGTTTCATATTGAATTTGTAAACTGGCAATCTGTTTGCTTTTGGCTTCGTTAAAGATGGAATCATTTAACAGTTTATAGTGCTGGTAGTGTCTGAGTGCTTCTTTAAAATTGCCCTGGGTAGAATCCAGCTTAAATAATAATAGCTGATGAAGTACGGCTTCATTTAAGTAGTTAACCTGCGCATTGACCTGAACCATTTTAGTGAAATAATACCTGGACTTTGTGTATTCCTGCATAGACAGATATAATTCACCAGCCACCTGGTAGACTCCCATTTTGTAAGAATCATTAAAAAAAACAGGATCTTTACTTTTGTCTATTTCCTGTAAATACTGCTCGGCTAATAGAATATATTTTCTGGCTAATGAATATTTTTTCAAAGCACTATAACACTGTGCTTTGAAAAGGGTAACCATTGCAACACTTTTGAGGGAGGCTGGTGGTGTATCTTTGGTAATCTTCTCAATATACAGCAGGGCATCTTTTGGTTTTTGCTCTTCCAGCAGAACATTGACAGCCAACGATAATGTATTGAATACATCCGACTCTCTGTTGGACTTCTGAACATGTAAGAGTGCTTTTTCACAACTTTGTAACGCCTCATCCGGTTGCTTTAAGTCATGATACAAATAGCCTAGCTGGATGTAATAAAAAGAGAGGCGTGTAGTATCCTTTGTCTGCAAGGAATTTTCCAATGCAGCTAATCCATACCGTAAGGCCTCCGGATAGTTCCCTAATGTTCTGTATACACCCGAAAGCAAAGCGTATATCGGGTGAACAGAGCTGTGATGGATAGATCGAAAGAGAGCAAGCGAATGCTCTAGCTCTGCAATTGCCAGTTTATGATTTCCTTGCTGATGGTGCATTGCAGCAATTGCTTGTAATGTACTGGCTTGCTTTTCTGTGTTACCTGCCTTTCTATAGAAAACAAAGGCCTGCCTGTAATATTTAATTTTTGAGTTTAACTCCACACCTGAGTTAGCATAAATATTACCTTTTTTCTGAAAGGCCTCTGCTGTTTGATTGGCGTTAAACTGTTCTGATTTACGTATCTGATTTTCGCTTCTGACAGAGTGCTTCTGAACTGGATGTGGATCGGTTTTTCTTTGTGCGTGCCTCAGCCTTGGGCTAGTGGTTAAAGTCTGGCTTGAGGAAACAGGCTTTAATAGTATAAACAAATTTACCTGTATAAGGGAAATAGATAGCAACCCTGTAAGAAACAGACAAATGGTGGAAAAATAAGAGTTCATGGATAAACTAAAATCATTGGAATATTACAAGAAGGAAGTTTGGATTTGAATTTTCTCAAGTATACAAACAGAGAAAGGTTTGAATGAATAGGAATACATTGGTTTTTATTTTCAAAAAAAATTGTTATCCATGTATCCACATCAAAAGCAATACCTTAAAAACATACTGAACTTTTGAAAGTCATAAGAGAGAGCAACTGCTATCACTCTCTCTGCGAAAAACTAGTAAACCTGCACACGTAGCCCTTATTTGGAATGCACTTTATGAGAGTCAGCAGAAAGTATTGATTTGGAAAAAAACAGTAGGCTCCAATAAACTCTGATGGATTCGTATTAAAGTCCGAAAATATCGGAGTTTTTTGGATTTCTCCAATCATTTATTTTAACAACATCAATACTTAGTCAATCAATACATCCCCAATACATCCATTTATAGCTTTTTTAAAGAAAACAAAAGTAGATCCTGACTTTAGTAATCCTGGCATTCTGGTTGATTATAAGAGCTAAAGGTTTTTAACATCTTGATTTCTCTTTGATTTTGCTTTCTTATTATTCTACTACATAAAACAGTCTATTTAGCTTACTATTTATACTAGTTGCTATAGGTTATGTAAAGCATTTCTATGATAACCTTATGAAAAATATTTTTTTGGTTTTACTATTTACCCTTTTTATCTCAAAATTATACTTTGCCTTTGCCGCACCAATACATCCACTTGTGTATGAGGTTAATTTGAATGACAGGGCCGATGACTTATTTAAGGTGACCTTACAGGTAAAAGGGTTAACAAAAGCCAATGCAATTTATCAATTTGCAGCAACAGCTCCGGGCACGTATCAGATTATGGATATGGGGAGGTATATTCGTTCATTCCACTCGTTTGATAAAGATGGCCGAGAGTTGAAGGCTGTCCGACTTTCGACAAATCAATGGCAATTGTCACAGCCAGAGAAAGTTCGCCGAATTCAATATACAATAGCAGAAACCTGGGATACGTCAGTAACAGATCACCAGATATTTACTATGTGTGGTACTTCTTTAGAAGAAGATCATGTATTGTTAAATGGGCAGGCTGTTTTTGGCTTTCCTACAGGAATGCAGAATCTTCCCATCCTTCTGAAACTACACTACCCAAGTGATTGGAACGTTGGAACTGCACTTGAAAAAAATGCAGAGGGGTATTACATGGCCCATAATTATGATCATCTGACTGATTCTCCCATCTTAGCAGGAAATTTGTCTACAGCTTCTTTAGTAGTTGCAGGTACACAGGTAGATGTCTATGTGTATTCACAGACGGGAAAGATTCAAGCTGGTCAATTGCTTCATTATATGGAGACAATGCTACAGGCTGCCAGACATTTTCTCAGGCAGCTACCCGTTAATCGGTATACCTTTCTGTTCCATTTTGGGGATCAGAATGGTGGTGGCTGGGAGCACAACTATAGTTCAGGCTATGTGATCAAAGAAGAAATGTTTACAAACGCCTTTGCCGAACGGATCACCTATCTGGCAACGCATGAGTTTCTGCATATTGTAACTCCTCTTCATATTCATAGTGAGGTAATTGCCCCCTTTAATTTTGTTATCCCTACACCTTCCCAACATCTGTGGCTTTATGAGGGCGTAACCGAATGGGCTAGTCACATGATGCCATTAAGAGGAGGGATGATAGATCTGGATACATACCTGAACAGATTATCAAAAAAGGTTGAGGTAGACAAAAGCCTGGATACAACCATGAGTCTGAGTAAAATCAGTTTGGCTTGTTATCTTCCTCAAGGCCAGCAACAAAGTTGGAATGTATATAACCGGGGCGCACTGCTGGCTGGGCTACTGGATATACGTCTACTGGATCTCTCCGGAGGCAGAAGAGGGTTACGGGAAGTCATCACCGAACTAATTAAAAAGTATGGACGAGACAAACCTTTTCCGGAAAATGAATTTTTCACCTTACTTGTCGAAATGACCTATCCGGAAATAGCAGATTTTTTAAATCGCTACGTGAAAAATGCAGAACCTCTGCCATTCACAGACTACTATTCGAGGTTAGGGATTTGTTACATTCCAGCGCTGGCTACTGGTAGGAAGACTTCTTTTCTAGGTGTGAAATTTGAGATTGTCGCGGGTAAGTTACTTGTATCCAACCTAAGTAAAGCTTTACAGCAGGCTGGATTACAGGTACAGGATCAGGTAGTTAAGCTAAATCATATTCCATTGGATCTGGCTACACCACAGGGAATAGCGTACTATAACAGTCTAATGGACCAACTAAAAAAACGGATAGCCGGACAGACTTACTATCTGACCATTCGGAGAAATAATAAAGAAGAAACGATTGTCTGTCCGATACTTGAGCAAGAAGAGATTAAAAACTATGTATTTCAGATTAGCTCACATCCTACCCCTGAGCAGCTACATTTACGCAGTATCTGGCTCAAAAATTTATGATCGTTGGCAAAACTCTTATTTGGAGTACTCACACGTATACCTATCAGAAAGTAAGGAGTTTATTTGGCGTTGAGTAATTTTTGATCCGTCTCACAATGCTTATCCAAGCTGAATTCTATTCCAAAGTAAAGCCATTATATAGTGATATGATCTGAACCATACGACTATATAATGGCTATATACTAACACATATATTCGGATGGATAGGCTAAGCCAGACCTTCAGCGATAGGTCAGAAAGCCCTTTATCCATCATATCACTCTCCTGAACCCTTATTTGACCAGATCCACCAGAGGTTTGCCTTTTTCTACAATATAGGTTGCCAGCTCTGCTCCGTTACCACTACCCACATTCCTGGCCGAATGGATCGTTCCTGCCGGAATAAATAATGTCTCACCAGCCTTCAACTTCACAGGTGGCTTGCCTTCCACCTGATACTCCAATGTACCTTCAAGAACATAGATCATCTCTTCACCGGGATGTTTGTGTCGGGCAAACGATGTTCCCGGAGCAAAGTCGATACGCACCTGAATAGCTTCCCATCCAGGGTGGCTCAGATCATACCGTTGAAGTTCTGTGCGTTTAATGCCAGGTTGCTGTCCCAGAGCTGAACCGCAAATGATCAGTGTAGTTAGTACAGTCAGCACCAGTGTCATAGCCAGGCTATTTTTTATCTTGTTCATTTATGTAATTCGTAAAAGGTTAACGTATAAATTAAAAAAGAATGAAGTACTTTTGAATAGGTATCAAAATAAGATTGCCTTCGTGCTTTTCACAATCAGATTTTATTCAAGGCCGAAATATCTAAGGCTGAGATGGACATTTTGAGGTCTGTATCATACAACAGAAGGAGGTTATATAAAGCTGTTTTGGATATACGTTTACAACGCAAATACCTGCACAGTACAAGATGGTATTATCTTCCTTACTGGAAAGGCCTTATTCTACCTCTACAATCATTTCTACTTCCACTGCCATATTTAAGGGCAAAGCAGCTACACCCAGTGCAGTTCGGGCATGTTTGCCTTTTTCTCCAAAAACCTGTACCAGTAAATCGGAAAAACCATCCATTACTTTTGGATGATCATAGAAACTACCTTCACTGTTGACAAACCCGTTCACTTTGATAATTCTTTTTACCCGACGAAGATCCCCTAACTCATTTTTCAGAACTGCTAGTTGGTTAATTGCCGTTAAGCGGGCAGCCTGATAGCCGCTTTCAATAGAAAGATCTTTCCCCAATTTTCCTTTTATATATTGTCCATTAGTCTGAAGAGGCCCTTTACCTGACAAGTAAAGTAAATGATCTACCTTAACCACAGCCACATAACTACCCAGAGGTGTTTGTAGGGAAGGCAGTTCAATACCTAGTTTCTGCAAATTGGCTTCAGGAGCTTGAGCCAGGCAATGAAGAGGTAACAAGAGTATAAGCCGTAGCAGAATACTTTTCATGATTGGTTGAAAGAAGTTAGTTTAGAAAAACAACAGGTAGGCGAAAGCCTACCTGCTCAAGCATGTGTTTTATTAGTTTTTACGTACAACAGCCTGACTTTCCAGAAACTTAATCAACTCACTGTTAAACTTTTCCCGTTCCTCAATGAATAAGGCATGTCCACTTTTTTCCAAAGGAACCAGTTTTGAATTAGCCAGAAGTTTATGTGTCTGCTCTGCCAGATCATACGAACAAATTTTGTCCTGAGTACCATGCAGAATCAGAGTAGGTACTTTGATCTTTTTCAGATCTGGCCTTAAATCACCATCTCTGAGTGTAGCCAGACATTGTCCCATAGCATAAGCGGATGCTTGCCAGTTAATTCCACCTAACCAGGCTGCCATACCCGGAGAAACAGTTGTTTCATTGGCAGCGAAAATCTTTCCAAAGTTCTCCAGCAGTTGTGGCCGATTGGTATTGTTTAGAGAGATGAGTCCGTTAACATCTTCTTTTGACCAAAGTCCATACGGAAAGTCATCTCTTTTTGTCCAGACAGGAGCTGCAGCGCCGAATAAAGCCATTTTATCTATATGGGCAGCATTGTACTTAGCAACATAATGAATCACAGTAGCACCTCCCATGGAAAATCCACCAATAGTGGCATGCTCAACTCCTAGTTTGTCAAGTACCACTTTAATATCATCGGCGAATACATCATAATTATATTTTCCTTATGGTTTATCTGACTGCCCAAATCCACGTAATGTAATCCCAATTACCCGGTATCCTTTCTGGATTAACTCAGCATATTGATATTCATACATAGCATCACTTAAAGGCCAGCCATGAATTAGTACAACAGGTTTGCCTTCGCCTAAATCGGTGATGTGGAGTTTTACATTCTTTTCTACTTCTATAAATTCTTTACGACTAGTGGAATCTCTTGATCTGGTCTGAGAAAGAGAGGACAATTGTTGAACGGTTGTCATGTTTGAAATGGGTTAAATGAAAGATTCATCAGTCTGATACCAATGGTTTCTAAAGCCAGCAGCAATTGACTTACGAATCTGGGTAGTCTATTTCTATTTTGGTGCCAGAGTCAGGAGGGTATCTTAAAAAAGGATAGGAGGACTTTTGGAGGCTGCCAGCAAGGTATTCACGCCTAGATATAAGTAATTCTAACCAATACTTTCTCCGATATTTTCGGAGAAATCAGAAGTTTCTCCGAAAATATCGGAGACTATGCTATATATGAGGAAAGTTTTCGCTTATCAGATGATGAACCTATCTATACTAGGCGACCAATACAAAAAAGTCTAGAAATCAATTGCAGTATGCCCTAGGTTGCAAGTGGCAAAAAGTAGATCAGGAACAAGAAATTGACATAGTTTCAATAGCAGCACTAAAAATCCGGATAGGTACAAGTAGTTCGGCTAGGCTTCCGTTTCAAGTTTTTCTATCTGGAGGTATAACAATGTTTTTTGCATTTCCAGCAAAGCTATATATTTCTCTATTGTCTTTATCCACCGATAATGCAAATCGCTTTGGTGGGATTCTGAAAGAGTATTTTCTTTAAATTGATTCAACTTCTTAAGTTCGTCGGCTATCTTCAGATCTAGCTCTCCTATTTGCCTTTCTATATCGAGTACAAGTTTTTTTTCCATCGGTCAAAGGACTGTTCTCTCAATTAGTAGTTGCTATTCCCTTCTGTAAACATCTATTGCCACTTTTTACCACACAATCTGCCCGTATAGCGACCATGAAATACCTATTTGTGAGAGACTCCATACCGTGGAATTTCCACAAAGAATGTACTTCCTGCATTCTCCTTACTTTCGAACCAGATTTTTCCCTGATGCCATTCTACAATGGTTTTGATAATAGACATACCCAGGCCAACCGTTACTTCTTTTCGTAAGCCCGGTCGGCGTGCTTTGGTAAACTTATCAAACAAGGAAGCATGATACTTCTCTGGGATACCAATCCCATTGTCTTTGACAGTAAGCCGAATGGTATCGGTTTGTTCGTTATCGTCGATTGAGACCGTAATTACCCCATCATCAGAAGTAAACTTGATGGCATTGGAAAGAAGATTGTTGATAATTTGTACAAACTTCACTTCGTCAATTACAGCGTAGATAGTTGGGTCGGAATGGGTAAAATGAAACGTTTTCTGTAGGTATTGCTCAGATCTCTGCATCTCCTCCAGCATCTGTCCCACAATTTCGACCAGATTTACGCGTGTCTTCACCAAGTCTGACTCTGCTGATTCCAGAAATTCCTGTTCTATGAAGTCCCGGATTATCTTAATGCTACGTTTACTGGTCTGGGTAATCAGGTCGATTAGCCTGCTGATGTCTTCATTTTTATACGATTGGATAGCAGTAGATATAACCGAAGATAACGACTGGATAGTAGCCAGCGGACCTGCCAGATCATGCGAAAGGATTTGCAGAATAGCATTTTTCTTATTGGCATGTCTGCTCTCCAATTCTATATAGTGCCTCCGGGCAGTGATGTCTTCTGCCGTACCCGTAATCAGGCGTGTATGTTGTTGAACAGTAATCAATAGTGGCTTTACCTGTAGCCATTTGATGGTCTCATCGGGTAAGGCAATCCGAAATTCAAGGTTCTTATTCGCTTCTCCTGTCGGGTTATCTTCTCCGGAAAGCAACTTTTGATAAGCTTCTTCCAGATACGATTGGTCGTCAGCATCAAGCAAAGAAAAAAGATCAGTATATAAAAGACCTTCACGGCTTCGGTCAAAAATCTGTTCAAACGCAGGACTGAGGTAAAGAAACTGTTTTGTATCCGGTTCGAAAATAAAAACTATCAAATCATTCTGCTCTGCTAGCTGATAAAGGGTGTTGCTTACTAAAGAATCATGAGACTCCATATAGATATTTTTTGTATGCTGATGAATTTTGTATGGATAGTTTTACAAGATAAAAGTAGTGCCAGATAGTACTATCTGATCCCCTTCCTTCTTACGGGCTGGTTGGAGACGCTTTCACTTATTCGCTCTTAAAGTAACAAATAACATGCTGCTAATCAATAGCAAACAGGTGGCATATTAGGATAATATTTTCACATTACCGGAAAATTCTTTCAGTATTATTTTAGCAGATACAGCTATTTCGATTCTACACAAGTTATTTCCTGTTGGGCAACAGGGGAAAATGGTATTTGTAGAATATTACCTCGGGTATACTATTTTATAGGCTTTATGTATAAATTCTATTTATGTAGTCTATGACTGAAATCGAGATTGATAAAATAGCAAAACAGTTGCAATTATTTCTGCTGAGTGATACGCTTCGCCCTGTTTTTTGTTCTTACCTTCAATACCAGATTGAATATAACTCCATTGTACAAGGTCAGCCAACTCCTGTATCTGTAGAAAGACGCTTGGATCTTGAGCAGCAACTCCATACTATCAAACCTGTTTTACAGAATGCACTCCTGCAGGTAGATCTGACAGCTGCAAAAAGTAGTGTCATTTCTTCCCTTTCCGATTGGCCGGATCTACATTTAATAGCACTCTGGCAATTATTCAGAGAGGTAACAACCTAAACACTATCCTGGACAATCTCTTACGAACGGGTTCCTGTTCTGCTGAAGGAATATGGATTGGATAAAGCCATCAGAGATTTTTGTATACACTTTTCGGGGACGATGTTATAAAAGCCTAAGCCTCAGATAATACAGCTGTTTGTGTCCAGAAGTCATGGGTGTGTGCTACCATTCTAATGAGTTCTTCATAGTCTGAAGGCTTGATTAGATAACAGTTGGCTCCCAGTTGGTAGCATTCACAAATCTCTGATATGTTGGTAGAAGTAGAGTAAATGAGTACAGGAATCCCATACCATCGGCTGTCTGATCTGAGTTCCCGCAATGCTTGCTTGCCGTTCATGCGGGGCATATTCAGATCCAATAGTACAAAGGCAGGGAGGTCTGAATCCTGGTTTTGTTCCAGATAGTGAATCAGCTCTAATCCGTCACCAAGAAACACCAATGGATTATCAATTTGATTTTCTTTAAATGCGATCTGCAAGAGAAATTTGTCTTCCGGATCGTCGTCTACAATCAGAATTTTGCGCATAGAATCAGTAGGAATAAACCGCGACTATATACAAGAAGGCGGACAAATGAATAGAAACTAATTAGTTCTATTGTAGTTGTAAGAATAAAGCGAAAAGGTTGAACGTATACTAGTGAAGAGATTTTCAGCACAGACAACAGTTTTGGCTAAAGACGAACAAGAACAGTAAAACAGGCAAAGACGGGAGTGTCCAATTCAGAACTCTTTACAAAAGAGATACGATGTAGTGCCAATGGATTTCTTATGTATAAGAAGGATGCAGGCAAACAAATAACAAACAACTTAGAATGCGTATACTAGCAAGCGATAGTAGTATAATGCATAAACGTGGTAATTGGTTCATACCAGCTTCAACTTTCCAGAAATACAGTTGCTATTCCTTCTTTACTTTAGTCAAAACAATAAATAAACTCAACCAGAGAGTTTTCTTGAAAATTAACCCAAGCCCACACTGTTAGAAACATAGGCTCGGGTTCTGTTCATATCCGGAATCCTGGACTATGATAATTCGGAACGGCTACACCTACATAGTAGAACTCACATGCAAGCTATATACCGTAAAAGCGAGGTTCCTGGGTGTATTTGATTTTTGAAGGCGATGCATCTACAAATTCGGAATCGTAGAAATATCTGCGCGCATGATTGGTATAAATCAAATTTGTTTGGGCGTGTAATCCACCCGCGATAGATCAACGGATCTTCTTACTGGTTCTCTAAAGGTAAAAGCAATTAAGAGGTGTATTGCGACCAGATATAGGCTCGTTTACTCCCATTTTCCAAAGCTGAAGGATTTGGTTGTTCCATTACATCTATGATTTCAAATCCGATTGTCATCAGCAATTCCATGATATGCCCGATTTCATAAAAATAGAAATCAATGCTGACTGCGTGATCTACATACTGATCCAGATGCCTGATCGAGTTACCTGTATGAAAAGCCAATAGGAATTGTCCATTGGCAGACAAGGTTCTTTTAATTTCCTGAAATGCGATTTTCAGTTGCTCCTCATCAAAATGGATCATGGAGTAAAAAGCAAGGACTGCCCCAAAAGAATGATCCGGATAAGGTAGCTGTTGGAGGTCTGCCACCTCAAACTGCAGCAAGGGGTATTGCTCTTTTGCAATATGTATCATTTGAGAAGACATGTCTATGCCCACCAGATCGGTGATCTTATGCTTGGATAAAAAGTCAGTAATCTGTCCGGAACCGCACCCCACATCGATCACTTTTCCTCTATGGAGGACTTCTAACGCAAATTCTCGTATTAAAACTCGTTCAAACTGATTAGGCGCAAATTCATCCTGGGTTTTAGCTGCATAATTTGTCGCTATCTTGTCATAGTAATCGACAATGTCTTTTTTTTCCTGCATAGGTTTGGCTGATATTTGTTTGTACTACATCCTATCTGATCAGCTTCTTTAGGCAATAACTTTGTAAATGAGTTCCATACTGGATATATGCGTATTCTTTCAGTAGGAGATAAAAAATACGCATAGAAGCATTCCATAGTAAAAGTACAACGCTCTTTTCGCCTATTTACTACTAATTTAGACAACCTCTAATAGTTATTTTGTAAAGTCAGATCCTCGTAAAGTTATATACGAACTAAAAACATGTAAGCTACAATTTTACCTGTTTTTCGGCTTATAGCCTAAATAAACTCACCACGAAATATGCCTTTGCAGCCTTTAATAATAATTTTAGACAACCTCTCAAGCCAATAACCCTATTCTTATCAAGCAGTAAAGCCTTCTGCCTGATTTTCCCACTCCATAGATTTTCCACTCATTTGTATAATAGGGTGAATTGAGTGATTTACAGGGAGTGGACCAGATGGCAACCACTTCAGGACCCATCCATGTTTTATCTACAAGCTCTATGCAAGTGAGTTATACTTATTGGTCATAGTTTTTATCTGATGCCTCTAAAAAAGGTAAAGCTAATCCCCCTTTTTAGAGACATTATTTGCAGACGGTATTATACTACTGTAAGCACAATCTTTCCCTGAATATGGCCAAGAGCAGCCCGTTCATGGGCCTTTTGGGCATCTGAAAGAGCAAACGTACTATCAATAGCTATACGGACAGTTCCAGCATTAAGAAGGCTTCCTAACTCTGCCAGTTGCAGGCCGTTTGAGCGTACCTGGGCTGCCGAAACCGTTACGCCCTGCTTTGCTGCCTGTTCATGGTCAGCAAAACCCAGGAACACGGGAAATAAAGCACCACCACGTTTGAGTATACGAAGGAAACGTCCAGTGGTAGGTCCGCCAAGTGTATCGAGGACAAGATCTACCTCCTTCACCACCTCCTCAGGAGTCTGCGTTGTATAGTCGATAAACTGGTCCGCACCAAGCCCACGCAGAAATACTTCATGCTTTCCTGAGGCTACTGCAATCACCTGTGCACCCTGCCATTTTGCCAACTGTACTGCCAGGTGTCCTACACCACCTGCAGCCCCATTTATGAGCACTGTCTTGCCAGTGAGTGGTACTGGACTATGAGGCTCAGGTTGAAATGGGTTAGGTTCGTTGTGCCCTAACCTAATTAGGTACTGCCATGCTGTAAGGCCTGCCATAGGGGCACCTGCAGCATGTATATGATCAATGGCAGCTGGTTTGTGTGCCAGATCTGATGCAGGTGCAGCTACATATTCAGCATAAGCAGCACTTTTTCCGAAACTGGGAAAGCGAATCATTCCAAAGACTTCATCACCAACAGCAAAACCTTGCACATCTGGCGCTACCGCCTCAATCACACCCGAAACATCCGATCCGGGAATGACAGGTAAAGTTACGGGTGGCTTGAAGTTTGGAACTGTTTTATATCCATCACGTAAATACCAGTCAGGAGGATTGATCCCGATTGCATGCACACGAATGAGCACCTCGCCTGGCTCGAGTGTAGGAAGTGGCACATCCTCATAACGTAGTACTTCTGGTCCACCAAATGTATGGAGCCGAATGGCCTTCATCATTTGTGTATTGCTTATATTATCTGTTGCGTTTTCGTATGGTTGCATTGTATTGAGTTTTAATATGTTCTTTATTGAATGGATTTTTATTATGGACTTAAGCTGTGAAGGGTTTACCTGTTAAGAATTGACTTCGTGTTTTTCCTGCCACTCAAAATTTCCTATTCGCTCTGTGATCAGCCAACGGTTATTCTGACGGATATATGTGTCCTGGTAAATAGCCCCGATACTGGTCTTTATTTTTTTGCCATCTTCGGTGCCAATCATGGTGATTAGGCAATAACACGTCCCGGTAGCATTATTGCCCTGGATGGCTACCTGTTGCTGTCCATTGAAATGGTAGACGATTTCAACGTTTTTAAGAAACTCAGTAAAGGCTTTTTCCATTTCTATGCGGCCTTTTAGTTTTAAAAATGGCTTGCTGTTTATATAGGTTTCTGAGATTGCATTTTCAGAAAAAAGCTGCACCTGGGCGTGCACATCTTTTTTATCTGCCAGGATAGAAATGCTATCAACCAGCTCTCTGAGAAAAACTCTATCTTCTATTTCTTGACTGTTCATGATGTGTTTTTGTTAAAAATTGACATAGCAATACCTGTGTACCCATACAACTGGATACATAAAAGGGATAACTTCTTACAAAGAGATTACCTGATGACTTGCTATCTGTTCAGCAATCAAAGTCAACCTAACAGCCTGTATACAGTGCAGGTTGCTGAAGACTTGTTTAAGAGCTTAGTAAAAAGACTTTCTGAAGATGTTGGGTGAAAGATGGGTGTAACGCTTAAACAATTTATTAAAAGATTGCGGGTGCTCAAAACCCAGTTGATACGCAATCTCAGCTACCGTCAATCGAGTGGTACTTAGAATTGTTTTGGCCCTTTCAATTAAGCGATCATGGATATGCTGCTGTGCGCTTTGACCTGTCAGCGACTTAAGCATATCTGTCAGGTATCTGGGTGATACCTGAAGATGATTCGCTACCTCAAGTACAGTAGGTATACCACTCTGCTGATCAGCAAAACGGGTTGCCAGGTAGGTATCCATTTGACTGATCAGATCATGATAAATAGCCTTTCGGGTCAGAAATTGCCGGTTGTAAAAGCGATTACTGTAATTAAGCAATAATTCAATCTGGGAAACCAATACATCCTGGCTGAAGGCATCCGTGTTTGTTTCCAGTTCAGCAGCAATTGTGTCAAATAAGCCTGCAATTACGTTTTTCTCTTTCTCTGAGAGGAATAAGGCTTCATTTACAGCGTAGGTAAAGAAGCCATACTGATGAATGTTCTTTCCCAGTTGATAATTCCGCAGCAGATCAGCATGAAAGAACAGATTGTACCCCTCATAACAGTTTTCATCCCCCGATATGGTAATAAGTTGATTAGGGGCTAAAAAGGCCAGGCCACCTTCTTCAAAGTCATAATAGCTTTGTCCATATTTTATCTGACCACTGAAAGCCTTCTTAAAGGAAACTTTATAAAAGTCGACCAGAAAGCTACGCCCTGCATTTTTACGGGTAACATTTTCCGTACTATAGTTGACCAGCGCGATCAGGGGATGCAATGGTTTAGGCAGCTCAAGTGCCCGCATAAACTCTGATATACTTTTGAAAATGACGGGTTGTGATATAGTTTTCATAACTTGGCCTGTGTTATACTAAATTCTTTACACCAGAATGTCTGATAATCTGGTCTGCCTTTATAGTGTGTGGCTGACTGATAACATTTGTCATCACATCAAAGTTTGTAGTACCTGGCAGTGACGTGATCAGATCCTGATTGTCTTCTCTATTGTTTTTCATAATGCAAAGATAAGCTAAGCCAGCATCTGAAAATTAGCCTAATCTGTCAAAAGTGTAGCCAGAATCCCCTGAGTATATAACTAGCTTAATCAGTAATGAAAATCTAGCATTTATAGCACAATTCATGTTAGCTGGGGTTAAATTTTACTTTCTACACTAATTAGTATAGTTGTTGTAGCAGTTGAAGTATTCACCAAAGTGAGATGTGGAGTTTTACTGTACTCTTTTTTTGTATGTCAGTAGCTATGGTAATCTCTGCTGCTTCATTAAACTCTATCCGCCAAACCTGTTTGTAAGGTTCCATGCACTCAAAACCGAGATTATATTTTTTTGGTTTTTGTGCTTCTGTAAAACCGCTGATAGGCAGATTGTTACATATGTATGTAGAAGAACTGTTTGAAATCTGTATTTTTTATTTGTATTATTTCGGAAAACAAAAAACCTACTTTCCATCAGTAAAATACTCCAGATCGAACTCCTATTATGAAATCAGGTTTAAATTTTCTATTTATACTTTTTGTGTTTGTGGCATGTAACACTCAAGAAAGCAATACGACTATCAAAACAGATAGCATATTCAATAAAAGCATAGATCAATCCCTAAGTAAAAAGTCAATTGTGGTTGATTCTGCCAATACCAAAACATGTTGCATTCCTGATCCAGATCTGTTTCTTCTAAAACCTGCTGAGAAGACCATGAATAATGATAGTCTTGCTTTTATAAGACTGTGTAAAGACCTGAATAAGGAGCAAGTCAAAGCCTGGATAGATCCTATACCTGAAAAAGACAGATATAACATTGAACTGCAGTTTCAGTATTTTAAAGCGGTTGGTTTTCAAAAGAAAACAAATAACTATTCTGCAATCCTGGTAATGATGATTGAAAGCTTTTGGGACGATTCTGTAATAGGACAACAAAATCTTATCACAGTTGATCCTACGGGAAAGTATATAGATGGAATACCTGTATGCTACATAAAGAATCTGAGTAATTCAGATCCGGAAGTTGGTAGTCCATCAGGATTATATCAATTTTCTACAAGGACTCATAGCTATTTCAGTGGTGATACAATAAAGGTGTATCAGTTAGTATCCGTTGCCAAAACTGAAGATCCGAAATTAGATACAGATGAGTGGGATGAATCCTATGAAACCTTGTACAGGGTTAATCTCGAAGGAAAAATAGAGATGATACGTAAGCCTAAAAAAATTGCAGATGAGCGAGATAAACAATAACACAGGTATGGAAATAACACAGGTATGGATAAGACTATCTCTCTATAGATGAGGAAGGGGAGAAGTTTGTCTGGTTCGACTGTTTGTCCAAATAGTACATTTTCCTATCGTGGTGTTATCTCCAGTCTGGGTAATAGTAAAAGATTGCTGGTGATAACAACAGCAACGAAAACGAATTGAAGTGAAACCTCGTAAAATCATACTCAAACCAATAGAACGAATGAAATTCCGACAAAGATTTCTCAGATATTGTGATGTAGCAGCTTTGGGTATAACTTTTCTTTTTCTTCTATCTGTCGTAACAAAGCTTTTAAAAAGTGATCCTTTTTCAGTAGTTGAAACTACCTCTCCAGGGTTTAATAGACTAATAGACATTGCTTTACTAATCCTTTTTGTTTTCTCCTATCTTAATGTTTTTATCCTCTTTTTCGGCCTGGTTATGAGTTGGTTTGAGAAAAAGTTCGGAAAGTTCATCTTTTATATCCTGGCTATTGTTTTTGAAATGGGTATAATCAAATTATTTAATGATCTTGAATTAATTATAGGCTCATTGAAAGGAATCATACACCACTTTACTCCACTATAACTTGATTACGATATGGTATGCCATAGAGATTTTCAATTTGCAGATACTCCTCCTTCTATAGAAGAGTTTATTGCGGAAATCAATAAAATTACTGGGATAGAGGTGATATACGACGAGTTTGAGATTAAAAATCCTCATCATCCAGGGGATAGTTTTTACTATACTTACGAAAAGGAGAATATCATATCACTTACTAAATTTGGGTATCCTATTATAAATTATCTGTTGGGAGTAGCCTTGTATGCACTCGTGCAATTGGGCGGAGATTTTGACAATGGGTTTATACCCGCTGGGCATCTTTAAAATGGGAAGATATCAAAGATAGGGTAGATAGGTTACCCAATTATCCCTATCCCTATCCAAAGAATCTGTTGAATTGAAAAGGTATAGGTTTAGATGAGGTTAGCGCTAAGGATAGGAGGGATGTTTCCCTACTAGATTTGCCGGTAATAAATAGCACAGCTGCATTAATCCCTATTACCAATAAAAATGCCCGACCTTACGGACGGGCAAAATTCGGGATGACTCATGTTATTTATTATTGAATTATTATTTTTTGCTGGCTTATAGTACCATTTTCCTGTACAGAAAGTATATAAACTCCAGCTTTAATTCCTTCCAATGATATATCTGTTGTGCCATTAAGTAGTGAAGATGTTGCCTTGTATACAACTCTTCCTGTTAAATCAACAATTTTGATTGCTACAGAGTTATTCTTGTAACCATACACAATAGATAGTGACTTATTAGAAGTTGGGTTCGGATACACAGTTAGAGAGTTTTTACTAACATCACCATTCTCGAAACTTTTGCGAGCTGATGGTAAATTCTTAAAGAGAACCGTTTGAGGTACAAGATAAGGAGCTTGAGTAGTGCCACGTCCTGGGTTTTGTGTTCCTGCAATACTGCTGTATAATTCAACAGCCGCATGATTCCATGGAATAGTATTGAAAACCTCTATCGGATAAAACCCTGCGGATGGGAAACTCACACGAGCCGAAGCTGAAGAAAACGTCCAGTTGGCTTCATTGATAATAACCTGACTTCCGTTGATGGTTAATGCAGCCAATCCCTGAGTAGCTAGCAAAAAGTCTACTTCAATCGTGTTGTTTCCTGCGACTACATCGTTTTCTGCCTTAATCTGGATGTATCCTGAAAGACGGATAGTAGAAGTTTGTACTTCTCGTAAAGGTGCAGTAGTTCCATCCACCCCAAGGAAGCTTCTCCACGAACTATCTAGTTGAGTTACAGTAGCTGTTCCATTGGGATAGTCAACAAGAGTAGAAGAGAAAGTATACAAAGGAGTTTGTCCGCTGATCTGGGATCTGCCATCCGCAACAGAAACCCCAAATTGTGAATACATTTCACCTGATAAGCCATTAGAAAGTGTAGTAACCGTTAAAGCTGTACTGGCAGCAGAAATATTATTTGCTGCATCTTTGGCCTTTACGGTCATTACATAACTTGTACCAGAAGCTAAACCAGTTATAGTAAAGGTAGTAGAAGAAGTAGTACCTATTGAGATACCATTACGAAATACTTCATAACCACTTACCCCGATATTGTCAGTTGATGCATTCCAGGATAATGTAAAGCTTGTTCCTGTAATAGTAGATGCAGTTACGTTTGTAGGAACGCTAGGTGCTTGTGTATCCACTACAGGTAGACTTTTAAAGAGAACCGTTTGAGGTACAAGATAAGGAGCTTGAGTAGTGCCACGTCCTGGGTTTTGTGTTCCTGCAATACTGCTGTATAATTCAACAGCCGCATGATTCCATGGAATAGTATTGAAAACCTCTATCGGATAAAACCCTGCGGATGGGAAACTCACACGAGCCGAAGCTGAAGAAAACGTCCAGTTGGCTTCATTGATAATAACCTGACTTCCGTTGATGGTTAATGCAGCCAATCCCTGAGTAGCTAGCAAAAAGTCTACTTCAATCGTGTTGTTTCCTGCGACTACATCGTTTTCTGCCTTAATCTGGATGTATCCTGAAAGACGGATAGTAGAAGTTTGTACTTCTCGTAAAGGTGCAGTAGTTCCATCCACCCCAAGGAAGCTTCTCCACGAACTATCTAGTTGAGTTACAGTAGCTGTTCCATTGGGATAGTCAACAAGAGTAGAAGAGAAAGTATACAAAGGAGTTTGTCCGCTGATCTGGGATCTGCCATCCGCAACAGAAACCCCAAATTGTGAATACATTTCGCCTGATAAGCCATTACCTGCCGAAGGGGTGCCAGATGTGGTAGTAACCGTTAAAGCTGTACTGGCAGCAGAAATATTATTTGCTGCATCTTTGGCCTTTACGGTAAAGCTATACGTAGTATTTGCTGTTAATCCTGAAACTGTATAAGAAGTAGTATTACTAGTTCCGGCCAATACAGATCCGTTGTAAATATCATATCCAGTCACACCCACATTATCTGTTGATGCTGTCCAGGACAGGCTTACAGTCGTTCCGGTTTTGCTTACTACGCTCAAATTAGCAGGAACACTTGGTGATTGAGTATCAGTTGGAGACGCATCATTGTATTCAAAAGCGCCTATATCAGGTGAACTACCCGCATATGTCATTGCTATAGAGCTAGTTGGTAAGGTGCTGGTTCCTGCATTTATTAAGGCACTACCTGTTGTTGTAGATAAATAAGGTAATGGCAATGCCCCGGTATGCAGTACAGCAGGAGTAGTTTGTAAATTATTTGATACTACAGCACCAGTAGGGATATTTGCTACTGGCTTACTATAGTGATTATAGATAAAATTAGTATTAGTAGGTTGTGACAGACTCGCACTATTAGATTGATAACTTATTAATGAGAAAGTTCCTGTGGTGGATAGATCAAAAACATTATTAATAGCTTTTAGATTTGTACTTACTGCTGTTCCTTGTGCTAGCCTTATCTCAAAAATAGATGGGTTACCAGTACCCGTAATGGTATTATTGTAGAAATACACACCATTTACAGGACTTTCTAATGACCAGATTATAGGAGAGCGATCACCCAGTAAAAAATAATTTTTACGTACGTGAATATTGCTTCCTCCCTGTGATTTATGGTTATATTCACCCAACACATTCCATGCATTGGTAGTATTACGATAATCAAATGTATTTTTTTCAATAATAGCATTGCTTGCAGCAATCTCAAGAGACTGTTCACGGCCTACAACAAATCTATTATCATGTACCCAAAAAGAATAACTTCCTTTTAATACAGGAGGTTCATACTCTAGTGAAAGCTGAGTTGTAAAGTCACAATTATAGATTTCTACTTCTTCTCCCGCAATTGACCAGAATTCGACACCTAGGTTATTTTTAGATCTTAACTGTCCATTGCTCTCCGTCCATTCAACAGCAGGCTTACCATATTCCTTTACATTAAAGATCTTTGAATGACTGATATAATCATTTTTATTATAGGTTGAATTATCTGATAGCAAAGATGGTACAAATTTAATCGCATATCCAGATGCATTATATCCTCCTGATGCTGGAGTATTTGTTTGATGATAAATGGTTCCATCATGAATAAAGACTCTATCCATAGACCCATTCATTCGAATATTTCCTTCGGAGGATACGTACGCTGATTCACGAGAAGACTCTCTAATATCAAAATTGTATATTTCAATATCATGAATACTATTCTGGTAATTAGATAAAACCTCGATTGCGGCCTGATAAAAAGAAACTATTTTGATATTAAATATTTTCACATTATTGCGATTCTGGATACGAATCCCATCAAAACTGGATTGACTCATCCCATCCATTGTAAAATCGCTTAGGGTTTGATTCCCATCTGTTATGTCATCACTATACAAGCGGATAGCTCCATGATACCAGTCAAAATTACCATGTTTGATAATTGTTTGATCAACACCTGCTCCTTTTAAAGATACACCTGGAGCAACAGCCATGTATGTTGTTTCTATGTATGTACCTGAAGCTATATTAATAGTATGTGCTCCTTGTGGTACTACAGTTGTGGCTCTTGCTATTGTTTTAAAAGCTCCAGTTGACGTATTGGTTTTCCCATCATTGCTGTCATTGCCATCTGGACGAACATAATATTCTGTTGCATAGCTGTAAATAGTTAACATAAAAAACAAAATTCCTAAAAACCTTTTTTTCATTGTTATTAACTGGTAAAAGTGAAAGAATAAATTTGTAAGGGTTTTTTAATTTATAAAAAGCCTTGTTTTGGACAAGTTACTTTAATGGATAATGAAAAGGAAAGTGAACATGTATAATCTATATATTTTTGTATTATATATTAATATACAGATTAGATTCTATTTTAAATATGTTAATTTATAATTTATAATCGCAAAGATTTTATACAGGAATTAATTGCTGTAAAATACACGAGGTGTCATATTTTAGAAGTTAAATGAGATAGATACATGAAATACTCCTCAAAATATGGGTAAGATTGTTATAAAAAAGGTAGAATCAGTTCCATAACTTTCGTGGCCAATACATCGGAAATGCAGAACATTCAGTTCATAAGAAAAGACCGGAATTGTCTTGAGCCCAATCAAAGCGCTGTAATCTCTCCGTGGGATTGCTAAAAATATCATGGGAGGAGAGTGGGTGTATTTTACTCTCTAGAGTTGCTTTAAGGTAGTATATACTGAATAATAATTAATATATCAGTAAGAAATACACTGTCAATATTTTGATTCTTAACTTGGTGGCTATGGTAATATTATCAACCTGAGTAATGGGAAAAGGTTATTGGAAACGATAGTAATGACAGGAGAAAATTTATATAATTTTATCGCCAATTTCCAGATATAAACGCCTTATCTAAAGAGAATAAAAAATACTAAAAGTTGGTACAACATCTTTTGTGTTGTTTTGCAACATTGTACAAACAGTTACAATACCTGGTATGTTAGTGTACTATCACACATGGTACTAAACTTTTAGGATTATTATGTATGCCTATCAATTATTCAGAATGTCAACCAGGCGAGCCACTTAAAGCCTTCATCTTTTCTTTCTGGAAGACGCAGAATAACAGTGGCACAGATATCCATTATACGGTAGTACCAGATGCGGGAATTGAACTGATTATCTCCATTCAGCCTGATAAGCCCAATCGAATAGATCTTTTTGGGCTATCAACCCACATTCTGGATATCACAATTCCTAATCAGGCTGTCTTCTATGGCATTCGCTTTAAACTGTTAGCAGTTGAGTACTTGCTCAAGATGACTTTAGAAACCAATTCCATTCAAAAACCACCCATACATTTTGAACAGATTGATCTACAAGCAGAAACGTCACTGGATAGCTTTGTCGATACCATTAGTACACATTTGCATCAACAACTCCAGTCAGTGATAATTGATTCAAGAAAACAAAAGCTTTTAGACTTGGTCTATCACTCAAAGGGTACTATATCTGTACATAACCTGGCTCTTGAGACTGGGTGGGCTGCCCGACAAATTAATCGGTATTTCACAGGTACATTTGGCTTATCGTTAAAAGCGTACTTAGAACAACTGGCCTTTTTTTCATCCTTACCTCAGATTGGACAAGGTGATTTTTATCCACAAGAGCATTACTATGATCAGTCCCATTTCATCAGACAAACGAAAAAACATACTGGAAATACACCCAAACAACTTTATCTGCAACGGTATATCCGGTTTGTTCAATTAGGCCATTACTCAGAGGAGTAATAGCAAAGCATTTGGCAAAGTAAAGCTTTGCCCTGATTATCTAGTTAGCCAGCTCCCTGTTAGTGGGATATGCACAAACTGCCTTGTCTCTATATATAGCTGTAAAAACAGCCATAAAGCCTATTCTTTATTTTTTTTGAACTTTAATAGGATTAAAATGAACTTTTCTTTGGGGATAGTATGTGGAATATTCATTTATTTATATAAATTTCATTCCGCATTTACAATAACGCTGTATTATGACCTCATCTAATTCGCAGTACGATACTTTATGGCATTCTTTCAAGGCTGGAGATAGGGCTGCATTTGCCTCTATCTATAGAAAGTATGTGACTGCATTATTAAATTATGGCAATAAGATTACTTCTGATCGTACCTTAGTCGAAGATAGCATTCAGGATTTGTTTTTTGAGTTATGGGAAAGCCGGGAACGAATTGCAGAGACTACCTCAGTGAAATTTTATTTATTTAAGGCACTTCGCTATAAGATTTATCACAATACAAATACAAAGGATTTCTCCAGCTTGGAAAGTACAGAATACAATACGGAATTGAATCAGAATTATTTTTCATATCCTTCACATGAAAGCCAGCTGATTGGCATTGAAGTTCAATCTTTACAGATGGAAAATCTGAAAACGCTTCTGGAGCAACTCCCCAAAAGACAAAAAGAAGCCATCAACCTTCGTTATTATCATAACTTCTCCAATGAGGAGGTTGCCCAGATCATGGGGGTAAACTACCAGTCGGCCTGCAATTTTATTTATAGTGCCCTTCGTAAACTAAAACTTAACCTACAAGTATCGATAGGCTGCTTTCTTCTTTTCTTACTTTTTTTGTAAAAAAGAGTCCGAGTATTTGGCTATTTTCTACGATATTAGTAGAAATCTCAATACTCCCTGATGTGTACATGACAAAGATTCCTACAAGGTGATATCTAAGATTGTTTCGACCTGATACAATTTCTCTTCAATGCATAAATAATTAAAACACCTGGTTTACAGGCCTCTGCAGGCTGCTTTCTTTTTTTTCTTATTTTTTTCAAAAAAAATGAGTTAAAAAAAGAAGGTTAGTCCATTAGTATATGGAAAGCCTAATGCATTCCCATACAAATGGACTATACACACTATACAATCGAGGATTTTGCCTCAGATCAGAGCTTTATTGACTGGGTACATCAATCCGATCCGCGAGCAAGTGCTTATTGGGAGCGGTATCTGGATGAACATCCTGAAATAAGTACAAAGGTAGAACAGGCACGTATACTGGTACTTAACCTGAAAAGAGCACAGGAAACAAACCAGGACCCTGTAGTCATAGATGCGTTATGGGATAAAATTCAGGCCAGAACAGAAGCTAAAACACAAATCCATATATCCTCTGATACAGAAACAGAAAAGCCCATAAAGCGATCTGTCAGTCAGATTCGTTTCCTGGCTGCTGCCGGTGTATTGTTACTATGCCTGTGTGTGATGGTATGGTTTGTGAGTCGACAGGATACCGCCAAACCGCGTTCAGATCTGTATGTTTACCATAATAGTTTAAAGCGGGAATATAGTGAACAGGTAAACCAGACTGGAAAGCCAGTAAAGGTTCTGTTGTCTGACGGAAGTGTGATTGTACTTGAAAACAAAAGCCGGCTCAAGTATAAAACAGATTATACCAACGATTCTACACGGGATGTATATCTGTTGGGAAATGCCTTTTTTGAAGTTGCCAAAAATCCATACAAACCGTTCATTGTGCATTCCAATGAAGTCTTTACCAAGGTGCTGGGAACCAGCTTCCATGTTGAGGCTCCGGAAGATGGAAAAAACATAGTGGTTTCTGTGAAGACTGGCAAGGTCTCGGTTTATACCCTTAAAACAGATGCTAATGTAGTACCCTCATCAATAACCAATAGTAAGGAAGGAGTCACTCTTCTGCCTAACCAGTGCGTAAGCTATCAGAGAACTGAACAGTCATTTAACAAAATGATTGTTGACTCGCCTCAGATCGTGAATGCAAAGATTACCAAGGCTGATTTTAGATTCGAGAACACTCCCATTGCAGAAGTTTTCAAAACGTTGGAGACTGCGTATGGTATTGAAATTATGTTCAATGCAGAGACAATGAAAAATTGTTTTTTAACCGCGCCAATGGGAAATGAATCCCTGTTCGAAAAAGTAAAAATTATATGTCAGACCATAGGCGCTACCTATGAAGTTATTGATGCTAAGGTAATTATCACCAGTTCCGGATGTTAATCGATCCAGCCCTCACCAAAATTATTTTGCCTATGAGATAGAAAAAATACAAAACCCTAATCATAAAAAAGATGGTGATGTTACCAGCATCACCGATCTGTTCTCTTCAATCCCGGCTTTGTAACGATTAGCACTCTACACAAAGCTACAGGATCCGCTTTGTCCACTATTTCATGAACCTAAACTTAACAAAGTTATGAAAAGATATCATACACTTCAAAGGTTGATTGTTGCTATTACAAAATTTACCAGTATTCAGTTTCTGCTTATGTTGATTGTATCAGGCATGGCTATGGCCGCGCCAACGGATATATATGGGCAAAGTGTAATGGATAAGGTAATTTCAATCAAGGCAGAAGGTGAAACCATTAAATATGTTTTGTCAGTACTGGAAAAGTCAGTCAACATAAAATTTACCTATAATCCCCAGGCAATAGCCATTGATCAAAAGCTTTCGTTTGATTACAAAGATCAAAAGTTATCCCGGATTCTGGAAGGGATTTTTTATCCGTTAAATATCAGTTATCAGCTTTCGGGCAATTACATCATTTTGACAAAGCAATCGCAGAATGGTGTGGGTACCGTGATAAATGCTCCGGGTATTTCTGTAACAGACAGGACCGTTACAGGTAAAGTGACTGATGATACAGGTGCCTCTCTTCCGGGTGTGAGCGTGAGTGTAAAAGGTACTACACTCGGGGCTACTACTGATGCAGAAGGCAACTATTCTCTTGCAGTTACAGGTGAGAAACTCATTCTTGTTTTTTCCTATATCGGTTACAAAACAGAAGAAGTAGTATTGGGTGATCAGACAACAGTAAATGTTAAGTTGATTGTTGATTCTAAAACGTTGGATGAGGTAGTGGTAGTGGCTTTTGGTACACAAAAAGAATATACGGTGGCAGGAGCCATTACCACCATTGAACCTGGAAAACTTCAGTCATTTGGTACTACCCGATCCGTAAGTAATAACCTGGCAGGACAGGTGGCCGGTATTATAGCGGTGCAACGTTCCGGAGAGCCAGGCTATGATAATTCTACTTTTTGGATACGAGGTATTTCTACCTTCCAGGGAGCACGAGACCCATTGGTACTTGTTGACGGGGTGGAGCGTTCGCTAAACAACATTGACCCTGCGGAAATAGAATCATTTTCTGTTCTGAAAGATGCCTCTGCCAGTGCTGTATATGGTGTTCGGGGTGCCAATGGTGTCATTCTGATCAATACAAAAAGGGGCAAAATCGGCAAGCCTTCTATCGGCTTCAGATATGAACAAGGCTTTACAAAACCAACCAAGCTACCTTCCTTTTTGAATGCTGCTGACTATATGGAACTCCTCAATACTATTGCCAGGGAAACGAACGCTCCTGCCATTCCATATTCTCAGGATAGAATTGACAATACCCGCAATCAGACAGACCCGGATTTATATCCCGATGTGAATTGGCTGGATGCTATCACAAACGATCATGCCTCCAATAGCCGGTATAACCTGACTGCTTCTGGTGGCAGCGAAGCCTTGCGCTATTCGCTGGTAGGATCTTATTATTCGGAAAAAGGCATTGTTGCACGTGACCCAGCACAGATGTGGGATTCTTCCCTAAAACTGCATCGGTATAATGTGCGTTCAAATGTTGATTTGGATATCACTCCTTCAACACTGCTGCGAATAAATATTGGAGGATACCTGCAGGATATGAATCGCCCTCCTCAATCTATCGACGATCTGTTTTATCTGGCTTTTGAGACACCTCCTTTCGTCCATCCGACCAAATACTCCAGTGGAGAAATTCCGGTTGTTCCGGAGAGGGCTAATCCATGGGCATTAGCTACCCAAAGGGGATATCAGCGTGTCAGCGATAGTAAACTTGAGTCGTTGTTTGGGGTTGAACAGGACTTCGACAAAGTTATTCGAGGCTTAAAAGGAAGAGTAAAGTTTGCGTTTGATCGATTTTCTTCTACGGGTGTAAAAAGAAGTAAAGATCCCAATTACTATAGTCCCTCTGTAGGCAGAAATGAAGATGGGTCTTTGAATCTGGTTATTTACAGGAATGGACAGGATTTTCTTGGGTATGAAAAGACTTCTGAATGGGGTGATAAAAGTGTGTATATGGAAGGTAGCCTTACCTATTCAAGAGCCTTTGGAAAGCATTTTCTGGATGCATTGCTTCTTGGTAACAGACGCAACTATGATAAAGGAGAAGCACTTCCTTTCCGAAATCAGGGATTGGCAGCCCGTCTTTCGTATTCATATGACCGACGGTATATTGCTGAGGTGAATTTTGGGTATAACGGTTCAGAAAACTTTGCCAAAGGAAAGCGCTATGGATTTTTCCCATCCGCTGCTATTGGATGGATTCTGACGGAAGAAGACTTTATGGAACCTTTTAAAGCCACTTTTTCAAAAATTAAACTAAGAGCCTCTCTTGGGAAAGTTGGAAATGATCGGTTAGATGGACGTCGCTTTGCCTACATTACAACCATTGGAGAGACAGATAAATACAGATGGGGCGTAAATAATGATTATGAACGGACAGGACGAAGAGAGGGTGACTATGGAGTGGCAAATTTAACCTGGGAGACCGTTACCAAAGCAAATCTGGGCCTTGAGTTAGCGCTACTAAACAATAGTATTCAGTTCCAGGCTGATTTCTTCAAGGAACAACGAAAAGATATCTTTTTAAGGCGTGAAAACATCCCAAGTTCAAGTGGATTTGTTGAAAAACCCTGGGCCAATTATGGCAAAGTAGATAACCAGGGAGTTGATATTTCCCTGAATGTAAATAAGCAGCTTTTCACTGACTTGCTTGTATCTATACGGGGTACATTTACCTACGCTAAAAATAAAATTATCGAGAAGGATGAGGCACGTGCTGTCATTGGTACCAACCGATCGCTTACAGGAAAACCTGTAGGGCAGATTATGGGACTGGTAGCAGAAGGATTATTTACTACTGAAGACTTTGCAGACGTTTCAACTGGCCAATTGATAAGTACATTACCAAGACAGACGTTTGGTCCGGTGCAACCCGGAGATATTAAATATAAGGATGTGAATAAGGATGGAATTGTGGATGCGCTTGATGTCTCAGCCATTGGTGGAACAGTTGATCCTCAGATTGTGTATGGCTTCGGATTGAATGTGCAATACAAAAATTTTGATGCGGGAACCTTCTTTCAGGGTACAGGAAGAACCTCGCGTATTATTGGAGATGCAAGCTCCTTTATGCCTGGCTCTGGTAATGGCGCGTTAGGAAATATTTACTCAAATGCCAATGATCGCTGGACAGCCGAAAATCCACGTCAGGATGTCTTCTGGCCCCGATTATCCAATGCCTCCAGTCAGATCAGTACACTGGCCAATAATACGCAGACATCCAGTTGGTGGTTGAAAGATATGAGTTTTCTCAGGGTTAGACGTATTGAAGTAGGATACACCTTACCCAAAAATGTAATTGGCAGAATAGGAATAAAAGACAGCCGGATATTTGTGACAGGAAATAACCTTTTCACATTCTCCTCCTTTAAACTCTGGGATCCTGAAATTGATACCCGGCCAGATAACAGACCAAATAATGGCTACAGATATCCAATTATGAAGTCGGTTTCTATCGGTATGACGTTTGACTTTTAAATTTTACGACCTACTTAACATACGGGAAAAGATGAAGAACTATACAGTACTCAGATATACAATACTCTTCTTGCTGATTATTTTATCAGAGTCCTGCTCTGATTTTCTGGATAAGATGCCAGATGATTTGCTTACACAGGAGATGGTTTTTAAAGACAAAACCCGGACAGAAGAATGGTTGGCGGGGGTATATGCCAACATTCCGGATCCGTATTGGGGCTATGCACGGAATATTAGTTACGATCCTTTGTCTGACGATATGTGTCCGAACCCCAGATGGGAACAATTCGGATGGGATGTGATTGCCAAACAAACCGGAAACTGGAATACGACCTCTTTCTGGTCTCCCAATTACTGGTATGAGTTACCTAGAAGAATCCGGTCTGCTTATATTCTGATCGAAAATGTCAAACCAAATCTGGCACAACAGTTTACGCAGGAAGATGCGGATAATATGAAGTATGAAGCACGCTTTTTAATAGCTTATTATTACTGGCTCATGGCAGAAGCCTATGGTCCTATACCCCTTGTACTGGGGATTACGCCAAGTAATGCAACTCCAGAAGAGTTATTCATTGGGCAGACTCCTTTTGATAAGGTAATAGATTGGGTAGATTCTGAAATGCTGGAATTATCAGGCCTATTGCCTGACAAGTATACTAGTAATGCAAAGTTTGGTAGAGCTACATCCATTATGTGTTTAGCTGTACGGGCACGTATGCTCTTATTTGCAGCAAGTCCCCTGGCAAATGGCAATTCGGATTACAATGGTTTTGTAAATGACAAAGGAGAAGCTTTATTTAATACTACCTATGATGCCAATAAATGGAAGCGTGCCAGTGATGCCTGCAAGCTTTTGATCGACAAAGCTCATGCCGCCGGACATAAATTATACTATGAGTACAATGATGATGGAAGCATTGATCCGTTTTTGTCGTATCAGAATATGATGTTTAAAAGAACGACAGATGGCAATGCGGAAATTCTTTTTGCACGACCTAATAGTGAGACATGGGAATACGATAGACACACACAGCCGCGTGGCACTGGAGGCAATGGCGGACTGGGTGTCACCCAATCGTTGGTAGATGCTTTCTTTATGAAAAATGGCTTACCTATTGATGATCCGAATTCTGGTTATGTTGAGAAAGGTTTTTCAACGGCTGATGAGTTTCGCAAAACAAAATGGAGTGAAGTTCAGGGTGGTGGTAAAGTTAGCCTGGCTGGTACCTATAATATGTACTGCAATCGCGAAGCGCGTTTTTATGTATCGGTATTGTACAACAGAGCCTGGCACAGAAGAGAGAACCGTACTACACGATTTATGATAGGGGAATGGGATGGTGGCCCTACCCATGATGCGCCTCAAAGTGGGTATCTGTTACGAAAGAAAGTACATCCGGATCATGATCCGCGAAATGGTACGAATCCGTACCGTCCAGGTATTCTGTACAGGTTAGGAGAAGCATACCTCAACTATGCCGAAGCCTTAAATGAGACAGATCCTGGGAATCCGGATATCCTTAAATATCTGAACCTGATCAGAGAAAGAGCAGGCTTGCCGGAAGTAACAGTCTCAAGCCAGGATGAAATCAGAATGGCCATCAGACGCGAAAGACGGGTGGAATTAAACTGCGAAGGAATTCGGTATAGCGATATCAGAAGATGGAAGATTGGGGAAGAAGTTCTGAATCGGGATTTTTTTGGCATGAACTTTAACGGAACAGAAATTAGCGATGATGAGAAGAATCCGAATGCATACTTTAAACGGACTATTTATCAACGACGCATTTTTTCTAAAAAGAATTATTGGTTTCCTGTTCCTCAGTCTGAAATCGATAAGAACCCTAATCTGGTACAAAATCCATTCTGGAAGTAATGCTGGTTAGAGTGTCAAGTGTAGGTTTCAAAATGAAGGCCTGGATTTGTGTTTTAAGTATAATAACAACCAAACCTAACCATTTTCAAATTTGAGGTTTAAGGAAAGATATCTTTTACCCAATTGACTCTCTCACTGTCCTCCTGAAAGGAACTCGTGGCAAGACCGGCGGCCTGTGTATCTGGAGATTATTTTTTCTCTCAGAATCCAGATAAGGCTCTATTTGTCACAAGATTCTTTCAGAAGGACAGCGAGGGGAAAGTTCCTTTCAGAAGGACAGGAGAAGGTGGTGTTCTTCCATACGGACAGAGAGTGGAAGTTTGAGGTGGTCTAGTCAAACGAGTCAGGAATAACACTGATCTCGATGAGTAAACTGTCAAAATAAAAATAAAATCCAAACGTGTTTCGTATGTTTTTGGGCTCACTTTCAAATGTGACATTTTCCGCTTTCAGGTTCTGATAAACAGTAAGTACAGCCTCTTTGTCGGGCTGATAAAATCCAATATGAAAATTTTCAGGGTAGTGTACAGTGGCTTCCTTGTTGAGTTTTGAGGACCAAAGTACTAAGGCAAATTCTTCGGTATTGGTTAAGACAGCAATCGCATCTTTTCGATTCTGAATGCATGTAAACCCTAACTGATTTTCAAACAAGCGTATTGTTTTGGGAATGTCTGTTACCACTAAATTGATGTGATTTAATTTCATGTTGTTTGTCGTTAGGTAATGGCACAAAATTGGGCTTTTGCTACCTTTACCCATTGGACAAATCGGACATTTTGATGGTTATGTGTTGTGTCTATTAATACAAACCATCTTTCCATCAGGGAAAGGGCAAGTTTTTAGCCACTTTCCGTTCAGTATGGATAATAATTATGGTAGAGCATTATGTTGTCCCATAACTTTTCTGGAAATGAAGGTTTTAAAAAGAAAGATGCTGGTTCGAACGTCTGTTCAGACCTAATTAAAAAGCAACGTCCGTTGTGTTGGGACAAAGAGAGCCAAGTTTACATTTTTCCCCATGTTGGTGTTATCACCAACATGAACGATGGGAAAGTGGTCGTTGGTGATAACACCAACGACGGGAATAAGGGTCTTTGCCTTACGTTGACAGCATTGAGCGGATGCTTGTGCCAGAAACTTTTTTTATTTCTAGAAATGTTATGGTACACGATAAGATGGCAGAGCCTCACCCATGTTTCAAACCTTAGTATGCTTGTTCTTACTTAAAAGAAGCTCTGAACTCGATAGGGGATAGTTGGGTCTTGGATTTAAATAATTTGCTGAATGACTGGATGTGTTCAAAGCCTAGTGCGTAGGCAATTTCACCAACAGATAAGTCAGTGGATGAAAGTTTTTCTTTAGCTTTTTCAATTAGCTTCTCATGAATATGCTGTTGGGTATTCTGCCCGGTCAGCACTTTAAGGAGACTACTCAGATATTTAGGCGATAAGTTTAAGGACTCAGCAATATAACTTACAGTGGGTAATCCCTTTGTGATGAGATCGTCATTAGCGAAGTAATCATTGAGCAATTTTTCCAGCCGTTCCAGTAAATAATGATTGGTTTTTTCACGCGTGATAAACTGGCGGTGATAGAAGCGATCTGCATAATTGAGCAAAGTCTCAAGATGTGAAATGACAATACTTTTGGTAAACTTGTCAATGTTTGAATGACACTCCTGCTGAATGTTTACCAGAATATGAACTAAGGTCGTCTCCTCCTTTTCAGAGAGAAACAAGGCTTCATTTACCGAATAATCCCAAAAATCATACTGCTTGATAGTTTGTGCCAGTGGTGTGTTCCAGAGGAAATCCGGATGGATGAGTAACATCCATCCGGATTGTTGGATTGCTTCCACATGGTCCTCAAGCGACAAACTCAAAATCTGTCCCGGTGCAACAAACGACATGATTCCATTGTCAAAGTCAAATTGCTGCTGCCCGTATTTCAATTTTGCATCCTCCACGTTGGAAACTCTCTTTAAGGCAATAGCATAAAAATCATACAACCAGCTTGCAGGCTCTTCTAAACGTAAACGCTCAACAGATTTTATCTCAAATACACAGATGAGTGGGTGTTGGGGTTTGGGTAAGTGCCTGAATTGTAAAAATTCGCTGATTGTAGCAAAACGTTTCATTCTTTATCTGATTTCTTTTTTGACTTCCAGTATGATTTTACCCCTAACGTGTTTCGTTTCGCTTTCCCGGTGGGCTTCTGCTACCTGATCCAACGGAAAAACTTTACTCACAACAGCTTTTACTTTACCTTCGTCTACAAGTTTTGTTATTTCACTTAGCAACGAAACATACCCCATACTGACTTCGCCAACATATGTACCTGTTGCATTTTTTGCGGCAAGTGCTTCTTTCAATTCATCCGTAAAGGGACTGTCTAGCTGTGTACAAACAAAAATACCACCTTTTTTTAAGAGTTCAGCTGAATTCAAACGAGTCTGATCATCCCGAACAGGTGAGGCATTAAATACAAGGTCAATGCTGCCCAATAAACGTTCAAACGGCTGGTTTTTGTAGTCAAGGGCCTCGTCAGCACCCAATTCTTTCAAAAAATCAAAATTATGAGGCGATGCCGTACCAATCACATAGGCACCCTTTGCTTTTACAAACTGCACAGCCAGGTTGCCCACGCCACCAGCAGCGCCATGAATAAAAACCCGCTGACCTGGCTGAAGCCTGCCTAAATCATATATACCGCTCCAGGCGATCAAAGCACACGATGGAAAAGCAGCTGCTTCGTTGAAGCTAATGGTTTTCGGCATGCGTGCAAACCGGGTTGCACTGGCAACAAGGTATTCTGTGTAACTGCCATCGCCCGGAAAGTTCGGTACACCATATACTTTATCTCCTTTTTTGAAGTCTTTGACCTCACTACCCACTTCCTCAACAATACCTGCAGCATCCAGCCCCAGTCCCAGAGGCAATTTCAGGTATGGCCGTAAGATATCATTTCCGCCCTGACGGATAATATAATCTGCAGGATTAACACTACTGGCATATACTTGTACTAAAATCTCATCCGCTGCAGGGACCGGACATGGCAGCTCTTCCAGACGCATTACTTCTGGTCCACCAAATTCATGAATTCTGATTGCTTTCATAACTCTTTATTTTTGTTTTTTTTCTTTCACAAAGGTCAGAGTCTATGTGCAATCTCTTTTAGCCAAATTACGCTTTGTTTCAGCCAAAAGTCTGTTTATGAATAAAGTGATAACCCAACTTAACTGTTGGAAGTATGATCGTTATTTACCTTTCATCTGCTGGCAGGGTGAAGTGGAGTTGTTCCTGAGTAAGTATAAGCTGATCAGTCATTAGTTTGCTTACCTGCTCATCTGTTGCATTGCTGAACAAGTGTGTAAAGCGGGCAAGGTCAGCTTCGTTTTTGGGTATGAATGATTTTGCATTGTCTCTGGCATTGCCCTGAAACTTTTTACTAATCGGTTGCAGTAATGAGTTATAGCTTTGGAGGGATAAGGCAAGATCATCTGCATACGTTGCCAGGAAGTAAGCCAGAGCCTTTGCACCATAGATAGATAAGGAAGCCCCCATACCTGATAAGGCAGTAGGACAATATCCTGCATCACCAAGCAAAACTACGTTTCCATTGACCAGGTTAGGAGCATGCACCATACCCATTTTATCAACGAACATCAGCCCGTTTGTGAGAAAGTCGTTGATTACATGTTGTACTTCACTGGGATACGTTTTAAATGTCTCTTTTAACAGGTTTTGGGCATTTTCCTGCACTACAGGTAAGTTGTTCGTAGTATGGATATAGCACTGAATAGCAATTTCTTCCTTATTGACTGGATAGATAGCAAACATCTTGTTTACATCCAGGTAATTTCTGACTGTACCTATAGTATACAGATGATTTCCTTTTAACCTGCCACCCATATACAGAAGATTAAAATCTTCCAGCTGGCTTTCCGGGAAATAACTGGCTCTGGTAGAAGAACGCAATCCTTCTGAAACGATCAGCAGGTCGGCTTCCAGGACAGCTCCAGTGGATAAAGTAACATTGACTTTTTGATCATGCTGCTCCAGGTGTTCAATAGTTGTGTCAAACAAGATATTTATCTCATTTCTGACACTCTTGTACAATACCTGGTGAAGACCGCCACGGGTGATCAGAATGGATTGAGTGGTGTTTTGATTTACCTTTTCATAACTGATATCACGAATCATATGTCCCTTGGCATCTAACCAATGCATAAACAACGAAGGTGTTGCCTCCTGAATCAACTCTTCTTTTAGTCCCATCTGGTCCATAATCTCTACCCCAAAGCTTTTGAGTGATACAAAGAAACCGGCCTTCGTAAAAGCTCTGGCTTTATCGATGACTATAATTTCATGTCCTTGCTCATGCAATAATTTCGCAGCAGTAAGCCCGGCAATACCGCCTCCTGAAATGATGATTCGTTTTTTCATTGTATTTTTAGTTGATTTACACTTACAAAAATATTGGTAGGTTTAGGCATAAAATAGTCGATTACTGACTATTAATAGTCCGAAAAAAATGAAAAAGCAGAGTAAAGACCAGATGTTGGAATTCGCAGAAAAACTTGGTGTGCCGGTTTTTGAACAGATAGCTAACCTGACAGTATTACAGTTTAATTACGTCAGGATTATAGACTTACTGCCAGAGATGTTAATTATGATGCGTTCACTGGTGGCAAAAGAAGCCTTCTCGTTTCGCCGGGAGCCGATCACCGTGATCAAAAACGGACTGCTGTTTTCATTTCAGAATGTATTCAACGACGGTCAGGAAAATGTAGCAGACCTGCCCGGCAACTTACAACAAGAACGTTCACATGTACGGATCACTCCCTTGCATATGACAAGTGAGGTACATTTTGCCAAACAGTCACATATCAAACAGATCTCCATTATTATAGAAATGACCTACCTAAGTAGGTTTCTTGGTAAAGATCAGCCACAATTTAGTTATCTCTTTGATGCGGACAGTACCTTCTGGATAGAAGAGTTTATGTCGCCGGAGATAGCTTCTATTGTAGATCAGATGTTGAACAACAGCCATAACGTTAGCTTTCCTGATCTTTTTTATTCTATGAAAGCACTGGAATTGCTATACTTTCTGTTCAATAACCTCTCGCGCAGGGAGTCGGTCTCACATCAGCAAGTAACTCGTGATGAAATAAGCAAAGTATATGAGGTGCGCAATGCCATGGCCGCGTCACTTGACTGTGCATTGCCAATCAGTGAGTTAGTAAAAATAAGCGGAATGAATGAACTGAAATTGCGCAAAGTTTTTACACAGGTATTTGGTAAAGGATTGTACACATACTTTCAGTATATGCGAATGGAAGAGGCTGCCAGACTGTTGCGAGAGGAACGCTTATCCGTATCAGAAACGGGGTATCGTCTGGGATTCAGTAACCTTAGCTATTTCGGAAGATTGTTTGAAGAACATAAGGGTATGAAACCAAAGAAATGGAGCAGTCAGACTCCCTAAAATCCCTGTTATAGGTACCTTATTTGTTGACTACCGGACAATTTTAAAAATAGTAGATTTTTTAGGAAATTGTTTGAGTAGATACTTTCGAAAATCAATCAGGCAGGTGAGCTTTTCTTTGACGGGGCAATACCCGAAAGATAAATTATCAGAGATACCATCAAGGTATGGATCGAAGCCTACCCGCTTCACGAATTTATTCAATTAAGAAAGAATCGGTTTTCAACTAAGAAATACCACTTGTTGGTCCTAACATTAGGGAGTACCTCAGTACAATAGCCTGAAACATTAAAAAGCTAGCCCGAAAACAGAAATATCAATGGCTTATATATGGTGGCTTATCTTCCATACATATTATAGTTCGGATGGATACTGATAATGTAATTGAGATTTTAGCACTTAAAGTATCTGAAGAATGACAAGAGGTATATGTATCCATATAGTCCTGTAGCCTTAGAGTATATACTAGATAAAGAGTAAAAAATTACTAGTGGTGTCTCAGTCTTGTCTCACTAAAGTAGGCCACCTCAATAAAATACCTCAAATACAGGATTAGATTTGTGGTAAAGTCCTTTTTCAGAGATGAAGAGTATCTATGTACAAATTTTCAAGCAGCCTGTTTATAAAATCCTCACCATCTTTTTTTACAAGTGGTCTGACCGCAGCAATATCTATTAGCCATTTTTCATTATAGGTTAGATGAAAAAGAGCATTTTGTGTAAATACTGTATTTCTATAATAGTAATTTACTTTGTTAAAAGCTTTCAGTGAATATACAATTTCCAATATGGGATAAGGGACACTATCAGTTATATAATTAACTCTGTCTATTTTACCTCTAATGGCTTTAACCAATCGAATATAGTCTAGTTTCTCTATGATGCTTTTTAAATATTCAACAGCTAAATTAATAGGAACATTAGTTTGGTTACTCTTTAATAGCAGAGAATCTATAGCATTTTTTGGGTCAAGTGGAAAAGTTTTTGTAATGCCATTCTGGAAATTGAAAGTAATCGTGTGCATGATTAAAGTCGTACTAACAATAATATTAGGATCATTTATAGTATCCTTTAAAAGCTTGTTTATAGTCATGATTATACTTTATACTACAAAATTAAATAAACTTAAACATTGTTTTATTTTACTATAACCCTGTTACGATATGGTATGTCATAGAGACATTAAATTTACCGATATACCTCCGTCTGTAGAAGAGTTTATTGCGAAAATCAATGAAATTACTGGGATAGAGGTAATTTATGATGAATATGAGATAATAAATCCTCACTATCCAAGTGATAACTTTATATACACATATCAAGGAGATACTGTATCACTTACTGTATTCGGATATTATACTATAAGTTATCTGTTGGGTGTAGCTTTGTATGCACTCGTGCAATTAGGAGGTGATTTTGGCAATGGATTTATACCTGCCTGGGCATCTTTAAAATGGGAGGATATTAAAGATAGAGTAGACAGATTACCCAATTATCCGTATCCAACAAATTTGTTGAATTGATACCATAAGATTATTGGTACTAATTCGGGTGGAGTATTTCTGATTTTTGTCCTGCTACAGAAGTATCACCATAACTGCATGGTGGCAAAAGGGGATGGGTAAGAAAGCAAAGCCATCGACAGAAGAAAGATAGTCTACTACAACAATTACCTTCTCTACTAATGCGATTTAACTTATATCTGTCATGATGCCATCTAGATATCAAATACTCAAGAAAGTATCTCTCTTTTTGTTCTTATTGTCTGGAGGAGTATCACAAACATTAGTAGCTCAATCTCCTATACTAGAATATGCCTGTCAAAGAGCAGATTTAATCATACAGGCAAAGGTAATTGATGTAAGATATACAGGTTCCTGGCAACTTGGCACCTATTCCTACAGGGCAGATCTTCTGATATTGAATCAATATAAGAACAAAATCTCGCTCGATACTATTGGTATTGATATAACAACTTTTTACAATGTACAGGATACAACAGAAAAGCAGGATGATTATGAACAGGTTACCTTGAAGGAAGGAAAAGAATACATTTTTTTTCTTAAGTGTAAAGACGTACAAGCACTTAAATATAAAGAATATCACCCACTTTCTTTTACTCTATTGGATTCGGTATTCAGTTTTATTGAATTTGATAAATACAAAGAAAAACGGGTGAAACAACTCTTATGAGGAATTGAAGGTGGAGACAGGACATTGATTTTTATATCCAAATTGTTTTTTAGATTGAACACATTAACAAAATAGTCTAAAATTTCTAGTCGTAATTTTCTCTTATTCCTTAGTCTTTATTCTTACCAACGAGCTGTTTCTTACCGTCCGTAATAAAACTGACTATGGAGCAAACCTTCATTATCAATTAAGATCTTATCGTTTTAGAGAGGGAAAATTGGTTATTGGTATAGTAGGTAATATACAATAATCTTACATCTTAAACGTAGCAGTTATGTAATTAAATTTATGCAAAAAAATAAGTTGTTATATATTTACAAAAAAATAAATGTTACTAAATCCTAATTTATGAGAGCTTGTTTTACAAAAGGTATTTTTGGTGTGCTTTTTTTGGTAATGACTTTAGTTGCCTGTAATTCTGATAATAATGATCCTGTTCCGCAAAAGTTGACAAAATGTATGGTGAATGCTATTTCCTATAATGGGAAGACTATTCGTACGTACGATTATCAACCTGATGGTACAATTAAAAAAATAGTATTGAGCGTAGGTGGTAGTGCTGATGGTATTTACGAATTTTCATTTTCGGGAAATACAGGTACACAGACCGTCAGACAAGCCAAGCGGACTACAAATTTTAAACTTGAGTTAGATAGCAAAGGGTATATCAATAAGGCGTATTCACGTTTTGATACCACTGGAGTAACCTCATACGATACAATCTGGTATGTGCGTAATGCTGAGGATTATCTGGTAAAAATGACCCAAAAAAATGTGCAATATTATCCGTCTCAGGATATGACAGTGACTACTCAATATGTTACTACCTTCACTATTCAGAATGGTAATACAGTGAAAGCGGAAATTGTGAACATCGTTACCAATGAAAATAGTGTTCCAAATCCTACAGTAGTCGAAACCTACGAATATTATACAGACAAGCTTGATAGTGCTGAAACTTTCGCTGTGATTACTCCGAATTTTCAGACAGGAAAACGAGCAACTAATATGCTTAAAAGAAAGACACAAGTGCAGGGTGACGATCTAGCCGTACGCGTGACAGATTATGTATATAAATATCGTGCTGATAATTTGCCGGAACAAATTGATTACACAGAAAATTATTCTATTTTGGGTATGCCACAGCCTGAATTTAAAGCATCCCTGGTACTATCTTATATCTGTCCATAGATTCTGCTACTTGAGGCTAGCTTCAGCTGTCTGAAATAGTTTTACTACGAGAAAGGGGCGTTTCGAGTTAATCGGATCGCCCCTTTCTCGTAGTAATTCATCAAAATTAATCTATTAGGCCTCTTAGCTAATCACAGCCTTTTTCTTCCACCCAATGCCACTTACATCAGAACCACCAGTGTTTATAAAAGCTTTGGTCGGAGATGGGAGAGAGAGTCTTCTTGTCTAGAAATTTACAGGCGTGTGAATTGATGGTAACATCAACGAGCGATAAAAGATTTTTACCTTAGTATTTTCATCGCCAAACTCAATGATGGTGAACGGTCGCTTGTGATAATACCAGTGAGGGGAGAAAAATTATATAATTTTACCTCTAATTCTAAAACCTTTATCTGAAGAAAATGAAAAAAAAACTAAAATTTGGTGCAACTTCTTTTGTATTTGTAATGGTGGTATTAGCTATCATAAGCAGTTGTACGCATAGGGAAGAGAACTGGAATGGACATGCCATAAAAAGACCCGGAGAATATTTTATGAAAGATAAAGACCTGAAGATACAGGTTTGGGATGATGAGGATGGAATTATAAACTATTGTGTTACTAAATCAGAGGCTGATACATTAATTCGGTCACCAAAAGAAATTAATATAAGTGCCTATCATGAATGGATACTTGTTTGGGATGAAAAAGACCGCTTATGGGTTGAAAGTTCAGACGTAGGAGGCTATTTCTGGTTGAAAGACTCCCTAACAAGCAGATATGAGCAAAAAGATTTCATAACTGATAGCCTATTAGTAAAGGATATTCCAAAAGAGATATTTGAGCTTTTACCAAAAAGTATTCAAGAAAAGTTGAGTGCGGAGTAAAATATGTTTCTCCTCTCGTTGATGTTCTCACCAACGAGTTGTTTCCTAGTGTATAGATTGGTGACAATACCAGCAGTGGGCGAAAAGTTTCTTAATACATTGTCTATGTTATTTTTAAGTAAAAAAGAAAAACAAGAGGGTAGGAGCCTGCTTGAATACATTGAAAACCTTCAAGTGGATAAAGTAAAAGAACTACTTGATTCCGGTGTAAAGCCAATTCGAAAAAGAAGTTTATTTCAATCTCTTCCATCCCCTTTGGTACGTTCTGCTTTTGTACAATCGCTGGAGTTAGTACGTTTGCTACTTTCCTATCATGCACCAGTTAATGAGATAGACAAATCAGGAATAACAGCGTTGGATATGGCTTGTTTAGGAGAACAAATTGATATGATACAACTATTGCTTGAAAAAGGAGCAGATGTTAGCTTCTTTTTCAAAAGAATATATCCTGCTGATAATGCCTTATTCTATGGAAATGAAAAGATTATTAAGTTACTGCTTTCCTATGGAGCAAATCCCTCTAAAGTATTAAAAGCACATTATTTTAGAATGCCGCTGGCTGTTGTAACGCTGATGATAGAAGCGAGTGATTCGGTACCTCAAGATATTCTGGAATTTTGGGAAAGTGAAAAGGAACTTGAGAAGAAATATGGAAAGGCATAATATGCTCTAAGAAGCATACTCTCCTTATACCTAAGATTGTTCCCAAGCGAAACGATAGTGAAAGAAATAAGAAGTAGTAGTCAGAGGGATACAAAAGAAAAAGTCGAATTTATCAAATATGAAAGGATATATCATTAATCTGTATGATGGGAAAACAACTAGGAACAAAAGTATAATATAACTCTATTGGATTTTTCGATTTGATCCCTGTCTGAATTTTGGAGACCTTATACATCATTATCAAGACACAATTGGCATCAAGAATGAGCTGGCTTTTGTACTACACTCATTTGTACTACACCAACCCTGAAATTTTACGCACTTTCCTGGCTGTATTTCTTTGGTTTCACACCCAGGTGTTCCTTAAACAGCCTCGTAAAGTGACTTAGGTTTGAAAAGCCCAATTGGTGCCCCACTTCAGAAACGGTGAGTTTGTGTTCTTTCAAAAGATATGCAGCTTCTTGGATGCGTACATTCTGGTAGTAACTGTAAATACTGGTGCCGAAAACCTGTTTGAATGACCGCTTTAATTTTGATTCGCTCATACCCGAGAACTTGGCGAGTTCATTTAATCGGGGTGGTATGTGGAGAAAGGAGAGAATTTTATCTCTTACCTGATAAATTATCTTCAATTCTGCTACACTCATTGATCGCACAGATGTACTTTGTCGTTTTAGCAATTCAACAAATAGTAAATAGATCAGTTCTTCTGCTTTGGCTTTAACGTAGAGTAGCTGCAACTCTTTGGGGGCTTGTTCTTCAATAATTTCAGTAGCTACATTCTGTATACGTGCAGAAATGATTTCCTCAAATAAAATCGGTTGAAAGCCAGAAAGTAGTGTTTTAAAGAACGCATTCTCCTTTTGTGGATTCAGCAGTTCTTTCAGATACTCTATGTGTACGGCAATAACAATAGAGTTCATTTTTACTCCTGCGGGAAGAAACAATTGATAGTCGAGACCAGCTGTCGTTACCTGAACAGAAGGCAAAGATTTTCTATCAAACCTTTCGTTTCTTGTACGGAAGATATTGTGAAAGGCGATCATTACCACTTCTTTATCCTCTTCGCCTACTATTTTTTTCAATACCCACTCATTCTTCAGCTCATACTGGCGAATGATCATGTAAAGATGCGGATTGATCTTAAATCCTTTGATAAACCCGTTGCCAATGTGTTGGGGCAGTTCCACCGTGTTGCCATCCACTTTGCTTCCAATGGATAGTGCAATGGCTTCCAGAAAATCGAGATCTTTCGTGGGGATTAATTCCTGAATCATCTTTAGACCGCTTTCGACTATTAATTTACCCAATGTAGCTATTTTATTCTGTTATGATCATCTTGATTTGTAAATAAATACTCTTAGTCGAAACAAGCTGCCTTTCTACAGGCGCAGAAATTTGCCCAGGCATACATCTAGCTAATAAAAAAATGGAATCACAACTCATTCAGTTTATCACATTGTTACTGTTGCTTCTGGTAACAGGTGTATTCTTTGGGCCATGGCTGGCGTTGCATCGTTCACTGCATCTATTTAGCAAAGAAGAATTTATCAAGATCACAAAAATCCTCGGAGCCAATCTGGGTAGACCCATGCAGATAATGATGCCCTTGTGTATCGTCTTCATGTTGCTCTCTGTAATCAGCTTTCCGCAGAAAAGTTCTGTGGGATTTTATGTGATGGTGGCCTCATTGATATGTATTCTTATTACGCTGATAGTTACACTGACAACAGAATTACCCATTGTAAATAAGATAAGGGAATACACCATTGAGACATTACCTGCTAATTGGGAAGCCATTCGCGATAAATGGGTGCGTTTCCATGCATTGCGGGTTTTTCCTGCGATCCTAAGTTTCGCACTTTTTATAACCGTTATCCTACATATTGTTTGATGAGTAAACTGAAAGCGATGAAGAATACACCCGTGATGAAGAATATAGTATTGAACATTGTTGCACTACTGGCTTCGGTTTCAACTTTTTCATTTCGAACTTCAACTAACCACAACCTCACTGTTTCAGTTACCGGAATTCGAAATTCAAAGGGTGAAATCGATTGTAATCTTTACAGTAGTGCAGACGGCTTTCCTAAAGACGTATCCAAAGCCTGTAAGCATTTGAGGGGTAAAATCAACGATGGGACGTGTACGGTTATTTTTGAAAATGTTCCGGGCGGAAAGTATGCCGTGAGCATTTATCATGATGAAAACAATGACCATACATTCAATACTACATGGTATGGCAAGCCCGCAGAAGGGGTAGGGATTTCCAATGGTGCAAAAGGTGGAATATTTGGTCCCCCTCCGTTTGAGGATGCACTTTTTAATTTAGATAGGGAAAAAAGGATTGAAATAAATATGGTGTATTTGTAACATGAGTCATCCCAATTTTGGATGAGAGTTTATTTTACAAAATCAGAGCTTATTCTTTTGAAAAGAGTATAGGCTCTGATTGATTTTTAAGAAATCTCTTTTCCTGAATTTGTTTATAGTCCCTTACATCCTTCTTCTTGCGGCTCCTTCATTTTTTGCTTGCCCAAAAAACGAAGCAAAAAAGGGCACCTTTTCCCGATCCTTCTGCCCGCAAGGCCATGGGCCAACCTCGCGGGAAAAGGATTGCCAACGCACCTGCACTACCTTTCGCTATTTAAGTCGTCTTTGCTCTCTTTGTGATATTTTTAGTACTTTCTCAATGATATTCTTTCCTCTAAATTCAGGATGACTCATCTATAACATTACCTTTTTGACTACAACAATCTGACATTCTGCTACACCTGTCTTTTAGATTATGGTGATTTTTGCATTGACAAAAAACAGTAGCAAAAATGAAACTAATAGCAATAGAAGAACATTTTCTGACAAGTGCAGTTAAAAATGCGTGGAAAAAAACTGCTGATGATGACCCAACAAACAAACTTCACTTTGGCGAAATAGAAAATCGTCTGGAAGATATTGGAAATTCACGACTTCAACTTATGGACGAAACAGGTATTGATGTCCAAGTGCTTTCGCTGACAAGTCCGAGTTTACACAATTTGGGTAGTGAAAGCATTGGTCTTGCTAGGCAAACCAACGATTATATTGCAGAAATTGTGAAGAAAACACCCGACAGGTTTCAAGGCTTTGCCGCATTGCCCATGTTTGCACCAAAAGAAGCTGCAAAAGAATTGGAACGTTCCGTAAAAAATCTTGGATTGAAAGGTGCAATGCTTTGCGGAAGAACCAGAGAAAAAAACGTAGACCATACAGATTATTGGGAGCTGTTTGAATGTGCTGAAAGGCTTGGCATTCCTTTGTTTATTCACCCACAAATTCCGCAAAAAGCAGTTCGGGACATTTACTATTCAGGTTTTGACGAATGGACTGACCTCGCTTTTTCAACCTTTGGGCTTGGGTGGCATTACGAAGCAGGGATACAATTTGTGCGTTTAGTTTTAGCGAAAGTTTTTGATAGCTTTCCAAATCTTCAAATTATTCTTGGACATTGGGGTGAAGTGATTTTATTCTACACAGAAAGGTTGGCTTCATTAAATAGAGTAACGAAGCTTCAAAAACCTTTTCTTGACTATGTGCGCCAAAACTTGTATGTAACACCAAGCGGAATGTTTAGCCAAAATTATTTGCAACGTTCCATTGAAATTATGGGTACAGATCGCATACTTTTTTCTTCGGACTATCCCTATCAATACAGACCAGGACGAGAAGCAAGAAATTTTTTAGAAGCAACACCGCTAAGCAAAGTCGATAAAGAAAAGTTTGCTTTCGCAAATTGGGAAAGATTAATTAGTACAAAATAAGTAGAAAGCCATGTTAGTAAGAAAAATTCTGGACCAACTCAAAAGTGAACCAAAAGAAGTTTGTTGTGAAAAATACAAGATAAAAGGCAAGCTTTGCAGACGTTGCCCGAAAAATCCTGAAATTTTATTGAAACAAAATCATTCTGGGAAAGTGTAATTTGTCGGCATAATTTCACAATTATAGTATGGCAGTTTCAAAAACAGAGCATATAAAAACCATCAGCGAATTTCATAAGTTAAGAGGATTATCACAGCCCGCACATCCGCTCATAAGTGTTGTTGATTACTCTTTAATAAAACGACCTGCTGATATAGGCGAACGAAATTTGATTTTTAATTTCTATCAAATTTCTATTAAAAGAGGAATGAATGCCAAAATGGTATACGGACAACAGGAATACGATTATGACGAAGGGGTTATGTTTTTCGCTGCACCCAATCAAGTTTGCAAAATTCAGCCCAACGGAAATTCAACAGCACAACGTTTAGGTTGGATATTGCTTATTCACCCTGATTTCTTTTGGAATACGCCACTAGCCAAAACCATTAAACAATACGAGTTTTTTGGCTATTCGGTGAATGAAGCGTTATGGCTTTCAGAGAAAGAAGAAGCAACAATCAACCACATTATTCAAAATATAGAACAGGAATATTATTCCACTATTGATAAGTTCAGCAAGCAAATTATTATCTCACAAATTGAAAGTTTGCTTAGTTATTCAGAACGTTTTTACAATCGTCAGTTCATCACAAGAGAGAAGTCCAATCATCAAATTTTGGAACGTTTGGAAATACTATTGACAGACTACTTTAATGCTGATGATTTGGTTTCAAAAGGCTTGCCTACAGTTCAATACATTGCAGATACATTAAATGTTTCGCCAAAATATTTAAGCAGCTTACTGAAATTCTTGACAGGACAAAGCACACAACAATACATACACGACAAACTGATCGATAAAGCCAAAGAAAGATTATCAACAACCAACTTGACTGTAAGCGAAATTGCGTATGAATTGGGTTTTGAACATTCCCAATCGTTCAGCAAGCTTTTCAAGGTAAAGACAAAACTTTCGCCTTTGGAGTTTAGACAATCTTTTAACTGACTGACGACAAACAGCAACCGAAAAAAGCCCGTGCTGCCAACATCGGTTTGGCGTTATGGCGGCTAACGGAAGTAATTTAACTGTTGTGATACTATTACCCTTTTTACCAAACTTTTAATGGATAGACCTTGTATAGTCAGATGAATCACTAATTCGGGTAAAAGGTCTTCCTACAGATAAGATTTTTGGGTTGGGTAAAATTTTCTTTCCAGAAACACTATCATGAGTTATCTCGAACCTTGAGTAAAGAATGTCATTGAGAAAGGATAATAAATGTTACAAAGAGCGTTGCGATGCCTTCAATCGCGAGTGGTCGTGTAGGTGCGTGGGGAATCTTTTCTCCGCGAGGTTGGCCTTTGGCCCTGCGGGAGGAAGGATCGGAGAAAAGTGTCTTTTTTTGCTTACTTTTTTGGACAAGCAAAAAAGTAAGAGGCCACAAGAAAAGTGATGTAAGAGGCAATAAACCAAGCTGAGGGAAAGGCAAGCAAAAAATGAAGGAGCTACAAGAAGAGTGATGAAAGGGACAATAAACCAACTCAACTAAAGAGATTTATTAAAAACCAATCAGCGCCTATACTCTTTTCAAAGAATAGGCGCTGATTTTGTAAAACAAACTCTCATCCAAAATTTAGGATGACTCATGTTATTAACTCATTTATATGCATAGTGTAGACAACCTCTCACAATCCCCAGCCGTAGCGCAATCGGAATACACCCGAAGGGCTTACTGTGCTTATGGTGATATTAGTTCCACTACCTCCGCGAGTTAGAAGACTATACGAATCACCATCTCTCAATCCAGGCCAATATACACTGGCAATCCCATCATTTCTACAAACATCACTTGTGGCAACAATGTAAGCAATCTCATTATCAGACTGATTACCGTTCTGATAGTCTTTTCCTGAGTTCATGGTAGCTCCAAACTCAGTAATGACTGTACGCGATCCATAGCTGCCTATCCGGTTACGCCAGTCTGTTTGCCATCCACTAGCCGAATGGGTGCTCCAGTAAGCATAGTTGTGTAATCCAAGTAAACACCCATTGAAGCGGGTATCTGCTCCTACACCTTTTACATCCTCTGAATAGCCCTGGCCGTCCAAAATGATTCTTCCTTTGGGAACGGTTGGGTATCTGGAAAGAAAATCTGCGTAAATGGTTGTTAATTGGCTCAATGTATATCCGTGAGGTTCGTTAAAAGGCTCAAAATATACATTCCCGTTTGCCTGATAATCACTGGTTATGGTATTCCACATACTCCAAAAGTCAGTTGTATTGTCTATTTTTCCATCTTTCGAGGAAGCTCCTTCCCAACATCCGATGATGACCTTCCATCCTTTACTTGTTGCTTTATCGACCACACCTTTGTACCGTCCCCACCAAACGGAACTATTGATAACGGAAGGGGGATTGATGGGAATACGTATGGTGTTTACTCCTGATACTTTTGCAGAAAAGCCATTGAGAACAGCTTCTGTTTTGGCTGCCACTACACTATAACTATCACCCGAAGCCAATCCGGAAGGAATGACCCATCCATCCACAAAGTTATCGCGTCCATCTGCCCAGTTAAGACCTGAGATGCCTGCAGCTACTGTTCTGGTTGATTGACTTGATAAGGGTTGAGGAATACTATCTTTATCGGATGTGGGAGAGCAACTTGCTACTACCAGTAAACAACAGAACGACAGGCTGTACATAAGCAGGCGACTGCAAAGAATAAGAGATCTTGTAAACATATTTTTTTATTTTAAGGTGAATGGTAAAAAGTGAGTAGTGAACAATGACATCCTTTGTGGAGCATAATTCATTTGTTATATAAATATTTCAGGCAAATTTATAACTATACCATTCTTATTGCGGGGGTATTTCCTTATACCTACAGGGGCAAATGGGTATACAGGTTTAGTTTGTGGAAAATACAAACACAGATTTTGTGTAACTGACTGGTTTTATAAGAGAATCAGGAAGAGTAGTATCTTGTTGAGATAAGCTCTCCATTTCTAGACAGATTAGTTGCTGGGCAAATGTGAGTTTGAAAATAACGTATGCAGGTATAGAAAATATCACACAGCAAGAGGTAGATACTGAGTATTTCTGAGTAGATAGTATACGTAACCAAGGTTTTGTATGTAAATTAATCCGACTTATAATCCAAGTCCGCATTTTCACATTTCCTGGATTTTTTCAAAACAGTTTTATCTGAATAAGATTTATAAATCAGTGTTTTTCTGCCTGAGCTTATAAGATAACCCATCGAAGTATCTGTTTTTAACAAGTTTTTCAGAGAATCCGGTCGGTATCCCACTTTTCTGCAGGCAGAGGGCATTTCAAAAGGTAAGTTTAATTACTGGTGTCGACAGTTTAAGCAAACCAACGCACCAACAAGTTTGGAAGAGAACAATACCAAAGTAGAGAGGAAATTGAATCAAGCGAACGAGCCTTCGGACTTTTCTCCGATCAGCTTGCCGATTACTCAAAATCCTATGCCGTTGATGGATTTATCCGGGTAAGGGCGGCCAGAGATTTACGCACCTGTTGAAGCAAGCTTCCCACGAGTTGTTTAATGGAAGCTCATCGCTTTCACCTTTGAAAAAAGTCGATAGCAAGCAATAAGTAAAATCATGCAAACTATAGTTGATATTATTGTAAATCCTAAAGAAGTATTAGTGTTTGTAAACGCTTCACCCTTATATCTTGCATAATTGATTAAAGTGAAGGTGAGAGCATTATTTACGAAATGTATAACTATTGGTATAAGCAAACTACCTGACCAGTAATATAAATAGCCTAAGAGCCCACCTAAAACCATTCTTGGAAGAAATCCCTGAAACTGAAAATGAATAAAACTAAATAATGCTGCTGATAGCCAAATGGCAATGTGGGGATTTTTATAAATTCTATGAATTTCGTTTTGTATTATTCCCCGAAACAACAATTCTTCTCCAAACCCTGCTAAAACGGCTACTACAAACAAAATAGGAATTATTTCATACCAATTATCATAAAGCACTATCAAGTTTGTAATTTGTTGAGCCTCTTGTTCCAGTCTTAGCAAAACAGCTTGTAAATTTGAGAGACTTTCTGGTAGTTGGATTTGCTGATTAAATTCAATTAATTGAGATAGGAATGGCAATGCAGTGATAAAAATAAGAAGTGATAGTAGAATAAAGCTTCCTAATCTTTCCGTTCTTACTAAGAAAATTTGCTTTAAATCCTTCTGAAATACATAGATATAAAGTATTGGCAAAATAAAATATATAAATAAAGCATTCAGTGCTTGCCTTGATAATAAGAAAAACCTTGCTTTTGTTTCTTCTTCCATTTTAAAAATCATTCTATTAAAATCAGTAATAGTAATGCCAGTAATTAAAGAAAAAAGTAAACCACTTAAAAAGCTTCCGATAAGTATAAAACCACATAGTCGTAAAACAATCCCTAATGTTGGTAGTACTTTTAAGGTATAATGTTTGTCAAAACTATCTAATTTGCTCTTCATATAATCCGGTAGTATTACAATTGTGTAATTGAAAGAAAAAGGCGATAATGTCTTAGTTTTGCAGTTGGAAGCAAATAAAACATAAATGATTGGTAGTCTTGGGGATAGCCAGCCTAGTCTTTTTCATTTTTTCTTTATATTTTGTATAGTAGTAGTGGTAATGGCAGCATGTAATTGAGTTGGTTCACCTGAAACAGAAGCCATTCCCGTTTTTTGATTCACTTTTACATTCTGTCCATAAAAGTACTCTACCGTTTGACTGCGAGCAGCTCCATTTCCAATACTTCCACGTACACTGTATTGGATACGGATTTGTATCTGAACAAGCGAATTGTATATATATGTGTCTCGGTTAGTTATTTTAGAGTTTCTCTTTATTGTAACTGTTCCCTTGCGAACAAAATTTTTGTAGGAAGCTACCATTGGGGTTATTTTAATAGTAACATCATCGTCCATTATCCAATCATCGAATTCGGCTGAAAGTTGCAGGTTTGCTTCATTGCCTGTCATGGCAACAACAACATAAAATAGAAAGTTATCTAATGGTAATTCTTTTCCAGGAATCTGAAATTCTTCTTCTTCTTGAAAGCCAATTGAGGCTGCTGTAGATAAAATGTTTTTTGCAAGAACTTTAGCATTCATTTCTTTGTACTCAACATAAAAAAACTCTTCCGCTAAACTATCATCGATAGGTTTCTTACCTATAAGCTTTTGAGGGGGGTAATTTGCAGATGCTTGAGTTTGTTGGGCCAATAAACCTTTCACAGAGAATAAACTGATCAAACAGGCCATTAAAAAAGAGATTCTTACTTGTTGCATTACATATAGCATAAAGCCCAAGATAGCTGTCCTTATCAAAATGTAACGCACCTTGTTTCTTTGCTTTTTAATCATGTATGTTTTTAGCCAATGAACTCTCATTTTCTAACAGAAATCAATTCTAAAATATCTACTGTGTTGAATGATTGTCCATCCGAGTAAATACATGTCCTCACTCGGATGAATACCTATAAATCTACTTCTAGGTTTTTATTTGTTGAATCTCTATGATGCAATTTGTCTATGATTCAGGAGCTGATGTATAAATACCCCAATTATGTCATAATAAGGAGTTTACGGGCTTCTGGGTCTTGCATCAGTTCATTCATACCCTGAATAGTATCCAAAAGTGGATTGTTGCTTAGTGTATAGGGGATTTCTCTGCCAAAATCGAGTTGTTTCCTCAGATACGCATAGGTTGATGCTCCTCCAGTATAGTAAATCCCATTACGGATGGCCTTTTCCAGATCCTTCTTGTCAACAGTAGCCAATGCTTGCTGTATCTCAAGGTTAACCAATGTGAAGTAGGCGTCCAGAATAAGTTGAATCTCACTAACAGATATAGTTGTAAGGCCTATACGCAGGCCTTCTGTTGGAGTCAAACTGTTCTCAGATGCGAAAAATGCTTCTATCTCCTTACTGGTAAGGTTGATTTGGTATTTGCGGGAGATATGATCACGTATCAGGCTGATAAGTTTTTGAGTTCCTATACGTATACTTCCCCCAACCGAAACAATAAAGCCATTGACAAACACACTAATGTCAAGCTTGCTGGCACCCCACTCAATCAGAATAAAGTCTTTCTTTTCATGTAGTATATGCATACCCTGTGCTGCACAATACGCCTGATAAATCATAAAAACTTCCTGTGCACCTGCATGTTCAAGGCTATCTCTAAACGATCTTTTTTCTACTTCCGATACCTCTGTTGGCAGACAAACAAACATCTTGTGAACCTTATAAAACTTAAAATACGGTTTAAAGGCAAGTTTCATCAACAACTCAAAAGCTGTAAAGTCGGTAATACTATAATTAATAGGAGAGAGTGTTCGGTCATTGGGAGTAGTAGACAGAGTGTAACCCATCCCTGAAGCTTTATTTTGTTGTATATCAAAAGACAGCTGAGTAGGTTCATTGAATACTAATTTATTCCTGAAAAAGATCCGTAAAAACTGACTGCCTGGATCAACGGCTACAATCTCTTTAAATAAACTCATACAAAGGATAAAAGAATAGTTTTGTAAAACACACCTGTAGAATAGGTCTGTCACAAAGATGTATATTATTCCTTGTTTCTTCCTACATATCAGTTGCGTTACTCTCTCATGCCAGATAAGCTTTTTATGTTCTGTACTCTGTAGAGCTTCGTTTTCAAGCTGGTTCTGAGTAAAATCTGAACGTTTGGTGACTCAAAGTTACCCCTTTACAGGAACTACTCCGACTCACTATCCTGCATTAAAATCTATTTATTTCAATGCAGGATAGTGAGTGTCATTTATAGAGAGTTGACAGTAGGGTATCCAGCTTCTGACAATGGCTACTCCTTCATCACTCAAACTCATTCCTGTCATATTCAGTACGCGAAGGTTTTTGAGTTGCTGAAACCGCGGAGAGATTTCGGTAAGCGGATTGTTGCCTATGGAAAGGTATACCAGATTTTCCAGTTCAAACAACTCATCGGGTAGTCGGGTAATGTTGTTGTTGTTTATATGCAGATGTTTTAAGTTTACCAACTGGTTGAATTGGGTGGGTATTTCTGTGATCTCATTATACGAAATGGTAAGGTCTTCCAATTGTATAGTATCAACTATCGTAGATGGAAATACTGTTAGCTTACAGGAAGTGATGCTTAAGTTAGTAAGAGATGGCAATTTCTCAATACTGAATGGCTTACGGCTAGTGATGATCCAGAATGTATTAAGGTTTGGCATGTCTGCCAGATAAGGAGGCAGTTCGTCAAATTCTACACCATATAGTAAAAGGGCTTTCAGACTTGAAAGGTTGGTAATGGATAGAGGAATTCGCTGTATACCTTCCCCAATTTGAATTGTTTGAAGAGAGGGCAGGCGGGTAAGGGCTTCCGGAAATTCCTCAAAGTAATTGCCTTCCAGAAAAACAGATTCTAATCGTGTTAGGTTTTCAATCTCATCCGGAATTTGAAATGCACACTCCGTTCCCGGAAGTGCCAGACTTTCCAGGAACGGCATCTGAACAACCGCCTTCGGAAATTCAGCCAGACGAAAATAGCGGCAACTGAACCGCTTCATTTTTTGAAGGTTCCTGATCTCATCCGGAATGCGAATGGTTTCGGTGAGGTAGGATTTGTTGCCATACAGGTCAAAATCCTCCAGATCATACATCTGCGTAATCTCCCCCGGAAAGCGTGACAGGTTTGTCTGAATGAAAGAAAGCTTACTAAGGTTAGGACTACCTGCCAAAATACGGGTATAAAACTCCGGTTCCGCCTGAAATTCATAAAACCGAAGGTCCTTCAGGTGCGGGAAGAATACCTTTGCCGGAATCGGAAAAGGAGGAAGTTGAATGAATTGAAAATTTAAAAATTCTAGGTTGGTACATTCCCAGAGGCGTTCCAGCGGATAGTCTGGAAGTGTATTTCCTATACCATATTGCCTGATTAATGGAAATATCTCTTTGATATTATGATATAGGCACTTATCAGGTTGATATAGAAGCCAATCCTTAATTCGGTCTGAGTGTGTGACTGGCAATTGAAAATGAGTAATCCAGTTCCATATATCCTCGCACAAGCTATCGTCTGTTTTCGGCTTTGGCAGTATTGTTTCCAAACCCAATGCAGCCGCTTCCTGAAGGGGTTGGGGCAAAGGAGTAGCCTCACTTTTCAGAGTCATCATATGGAAAGCCAGTTTGATGTTAGCTGGATCCGGACTCTCAAAAAGCTGTATTAGTTTATCGGTTTCCATAGTGTATCCTGTAAGGGAAGTGAAGTACGGGATAGTTGCACTGAAATAGAAATCAGGAAACAGAGTTATCTTACATCAGGCAGATCTTGTATGGAAAGTTGTGCCTTCTGTTGGCCTCTCCGACCTTCGCACAATACCCAGCATCAACACCTGTATCCATACCCCTCGTTGTTTCCATTCTGTCCGATCCAGTGTCAGATAGACCTGTTGTTCTTTCCCAAATACTTGCCAGATAAGTTGGGCATAGAGGCAAAAACGAAAAAAAGCGAGTAAACTGTTGTAACTGTTTATATTTTGCATCCAATCTGCCTGATAGTAAAAGGTTGCTGGTGATAACTCCAACAAGTGGAGAAATGCCCAGCCCAACTTGCATAAAACTCAATATCATCTGTAATTTTTCCTACGCAAGTTCTTCTGCTAGCACTTCTATTTTTCTGCCCTTTTCAGTTATGGCAACTATTTGAAACACATCAAATGCATTTCGTTTTGCTTTCTCAAATTCCATTTTTGACTGGTCTGCGAGTTCTATAAAGCCATTCTCATCAACATCTTCTAAAAAGCCTTCACTTTCATCGTCAAAGTCAATTTGATAGTAAGCAGAAAGGATTATTTCAAAACTGTCATTTTTGTTTCTGTCAATGTACCAGTTGTCCAGTGGTCTATTAGTAATTTGCTCACTAGTAAACTCATCACAAAACATAGGATTAAAACCATTTTTACAACCATCAAAAAGTAAAATCTCCTGTCCACTTACAATGTCTTTGGCTACTACCAAAGCAGGTGCAAAATGTGTCCTAACAATCAAGATATCACACATAGCATGTAGTAGTTGTCCGTAGTACTTGATTTTAAATTTTGAGTTTCCTGCTGTAGAGATTAGCTTTCTACGCCACTCAAAAGGATAAACTTTTTTGGCACCTGCAATATGTTCGGTGTAGTCTGCTAAATAAGTTGGTCCAGGCAATCCATTGTCTGTTGTTAGTATAGAAGAAGTGGTGTTGTCTTTTTTCAGAAAGTCAAATAGTCCCATAGTGCAGAATAGTGTTGCTTCAAATATAGCACAAACGCGAAGGAAAGAATAACTGTTGGTATACATCTGTCAACCTCCATTTAGTCAATATGCTCCCCGATCATTGATGCTACTACCAGAGAGATAGGAAAAGAACCTACACTTTGATTCATTAGAAATTCTCTTAAAAGCCTCAATATAATGATGTATGTTATAAGTTGATTTTTTTAACCTAATATTTTCTAATTAGTATTCTATTATAATAAAATAATTAAGATATTGCAATTCAGCCACTTAGCAGCCTTCTTGTAATTATAAGGTTCTAATCAACAACAGATAGGAGGAAAACCATGGTTTTTGTTCTAAATTCTGGATAATTAGGACTTTATGGTCATCTCCTACTTATAATTTATTATATAGAAACTAATGCAATTTCAGGCAGGCTATCTACTTGAGTCAGTAAAAGAAAATCTCAATAAATATGCTAAACAACGTGGGAAAACAGCCGCATTGGCTGGGCTATTACGGATGATGAGCACTTTTAATATTAAAACTGAGATAAATCTTGATACTCCTTCTAACGTTCCCTCAGTTCTGGCTGTTGCTTTAAATATTATAACAAGAGGATTGCCCACTTTTGCAAGTATCCAAACAGAGCAGCATTTTGCTGATGCTTTCAGGCTTACTGCTCGTAAAGATGATATGGATCGAGGAAAAATTACTTTCCCATTTATTGAATCTAAAGATAATATGGGAGAAATACTTTTTAAGGCACTGCATATAATTGATCCAAGAGCGAAAGACAGAAATAAGTATTTGAGGACAGCAGACTTGGATAGTAATTTTGAACAGGACTTTCTTCTTAAGCTAATACCTGAAGAACATTCATATTTAGCACAAATACTGGAGAAGCAAAGAAGAAGGAGTTCTTTCACAAGAGATAACAATCAGGGTAGAGTTGATTTTAGCTTAGAAATACCTTATGATTTATTAAATGAAAAAATGAATAGGTATAAGAATACTGTTCAGCTAAAGCATCATAAAACTTATATTGTTGAGGTGGATGGCAAACGATATCATACAGATTTTATAGATGATTTAAAAGACTTTGAACTGGCACAGCTAAGCAGAGACGTTAGTCATATTACCGAAGATCGTGTTTATGATGGTGTAAATATGTTTGTTAATACTATCACCAAGGAAGAGTATATTCAAAATATACTGACAAATTATTCCAATAATACCTATTTAACAGATCCACTTACCTTATTGGCTCTGGCTCCTTTTGGAGTAGCAAGAGTGCAGTCAGTACTATTGAAATATATAATTTCAAAGTATGAATCAATTATTGATAAACCCGTTCTTAGAATAGCAGTAGTTGAGAGAGATTTTCCTTGTGCTTATGCAGCTTTTGAGAACCTAACTCAACTACTTATTATTCTTAATGATCTGGCACAAACTCAGATTATCATACCACATTTTGAATTTGACATATTTAGTTCATCAGAATTCATTAATCACCCATTACATGGTAAGGATGGCTCCAAGCCGATAAATGATCTGAAACCCTTAAATTATGATTTGATCATAGATGTTTCGGTACTTCATAGAGATGGAGTTTTTAAAGCAGATGATTGGTTGACTTCTAATACAATTACCATCCGTAGTGCACATTATGTTCATTATAAAACCTCAACAGGAGTGGTTTCTGCTCCACCAATACTCTATCGTTCTTTAGTAAATAGGCATCAGAATGAGGTGTTTGAGCCCATTGAGGAACCAGTCCGCCTCTTGAAAATCATACTACAGGATGTTTTTCGCAAACTGGATTTTCGTGAAGGGCAATTACCTATACTTAATCGTATCCTTCAATATCAGTCTGTTATTGGTCTTTTGCCTACTGGTGGGGGGAAATCCCTTACTTACCAACTGGCTGCAATTCTACAACCTGGTATAACAATCATAATTGATCCTATCCGATCACTAATGGTTGATCAATACAATGGATTAAAAGAAATAGGAATAGACAAATGCGAGTTTATCAATTCCATGCTTAGTACCACAGAAAGAAATTATAATCAACATAATCTTTTAGCACAAGGACAACTGCATTTCTTATTTGTCTCACCAGAACGATTTGTGATTGACGACTTTCGAAAAGCTTTGGATAATTCAATAAAAAATGGTCATTACTTTTCTTATGCAGTAATAGATGAAGTGCATTGTGTGTCTGAATGGGGACATGATTTCAGAACTCCCTATCTCAATCTTGGAGATAATGCACAAGAATACTGTCTTACCTATAGTGGTAATCCAGTTCCTCTTGTTGGCTTAACTGCAACAGCATCTTTTGATGTTTTGGCGGATATTGAGAGAGAATTAAATATAAAAGAGGATGATGGAAATGCAGTAGTTCGATTTGAGAATAGTGTTAGAAACGAAATTAATTACATTATTCAGGAAGTACCAACTACTTATGGAGGCTTAGAAAAATTAACTGAGAAAACGATTAAAGAACGCATTGGTTCAAAAAAACAGGATGCCATATTTTCCATCATCAGAGACAAAGTAAATATTATTAATAGATTTAATGACCCGATTTCATTATCAGAGATTCTTAAAGATTCCTTCACAGATTATTTACCCATTACTTCCAGGCAAGATCTATTACGAAAAGCATGTAATTATATTGAGGCTCAGAATTTATATATTTCCCAATCATTATCAAGAATACTCCTTCCTGAGAATTCATTTCAATCAAAAATAGAATTAGACCAGAAGATATATACATATGGAACTATTGTGTTTACACCGCATAGGCAAGGTTGGCTAGGAATTCATAATGGGGTTAACTCTCATGGTGTTTTTGATAAACCAAGGTATGTTCAGATAGCAGATAAAGTTCATCTTTATCAGGATGATACTTTAGGTTATTTTATGGGGAGTGGGGATGACGACGATTCTGAAAAAATTGACATGGAATCCTTTAAACATCTCGAACTTTTCAAGAATAATGAAGAGTCTGTTATGGTTGCCACCAAGGCTTTTGGAATGGGTATTGACAAGCCAAATGTAAGAATGACAATCCATATCAACATTCCACAATCTATTGAATCTTTTGTACAGGAAGCAGGTCGTGCAGGTAGGGATGGAAGACTGTCAGCCTCAATAATCTTATTCAATAATGATACTCTGAATATAGATGCAAGAAAAGAATCTTTTCATTTTGACAAGGATGTTCTTATGTATTTTCATAAAAACTCCTTTAAAGGTCAGATGAAGGAAAGGGTGATGATTCATGAATTAAGAAGCAGAGTTTCGTATCCAAATACCAAAAAAATACAGATGCTTACAGATCAGTTAAATGATCTATACGCTACAGATGAGGTGCAATTTGCTATAAAACTCGGAAGCGATAAACATCAAAACCGGATTTTTATTAACACAGTACAGGGTGTAAGCATTGGCTATATTTATCTTGACTCTCAAAAAACAGGTACATATAATGATTTCGGAAATGAATCTCTTTGTGTCCAGTTAGTTGAGTGGTTAAAAAGCAATATCCCATTCAAGAATATTACAGATGTAACTACAATAAGAGATTGGCTAGATGGTGCAATTATTAATGATAAGCAACAAACGGGTTTGGAGAGGATGCTTGCGGAAATGCAGATTGATGAAAAAAGAAGCTTACTTATTCCGTTTACAAATAAATATTATTCCAAGCCCGAGAAAATAAAAAATAATTTCAATCTGAATGAAGAGCATTTAAAGAAAGTACTTGGATGTGCAGCCATAACACAACTAATGAAATCAGAAAATGTTACAGAACTCTTTATTAGAAGTATTCTCAAAGATGCAGTGTTTGGTAATTTGGATTATTCTGAATTTATCAAATTACTAAATAGCAGAAGTGAATCCTTTGTTAAAAAGCTCCTAACCCTTGATGATCCAAGTTCGATTGAGTTGCAACGAGCTTATTTTCTTCCTAGAAGTCAATCCGATACTGCGAAAGCTATCTATCGGTTGATTTCAATAAAAATAATTGATTCATATACTATAGATTATCAAAATAAACTCTACAACATTACTTTTATTAAGAGAGAGACAAATTTCTATTTTGACTCATTGCAGGATCTCATTGCCAGGTATACTTCAAAAAACATAGCTAAACGCGAAATAGAAAAGCTAAGAAAAGAATCTTTGAAGGAAATTAAGTTAGGAACTGCGACACTTATGAGTAAGTGCCTGGAATTTCTTACAGACTTTATTTATGAAAAGATTAAGGAAAAACGGCTTCAGGCTATTGATGATATGGTTCGATTATGTCAAACGGCCATTTCTATTGCAGACCCATTAGATCAAAATAGATATATTAAAGACGAAATTTATTATTACTTCAATGCTAAATATTCAAGACCAGGTTATCGTGAAGTAGCCATTGATAAAGGTGCTTCTATGGTAGATGATTTGAACAAAGAACTTGACATTAATAAGACAATTGAGAAATATATCAAATTGGTCGAAGATGAGCGAACTGGGCAGTTTATAACTAACATTAAACATTTGCGTGGGTCAACAATGCGAATGCTTAGGAGTCATCCTGGAAAACCACAATACAGGATTTTGAAATCTTTTTCTTTATTTATACTTGCTGATTCTATACCAACAGTGCTTGATGAAGCAAAAGAAGAATTAGTAGGAGGGTTGATTGAATGGAAATCAAATGAAATTGCCCAGTTACATGTATGGTTATTTATAGCTGAATTCAAAAAAAAGCTAAAAGGACATATCGTGAGTTATAAAGTAGATGAAGTTTTTGATGATATTGAAGATTATTATTATGCAATATATTATTCTGAATGGACAACCAAATTCAGTGAAAAGTTCTTAGGACTACAATCATAAATAACTTATGGCATCAGAAAAAGTACTTACAGCTTTGGAGTCTCTGCATAAAGAGTTAGAAAAGTTAGAACCTGCAATCAAACATGTTGAAGCTGCACAACAAGTTACCCAATTAGTAAAAGGCATCACCCAAAAACATGTTGACCTTTTAGCAGAGATAAAAAATGATGAGTTTAAGCATAAAGAAAAACTGACAACTTTATTTTCAAAAGAGTTGACTGCATTAACTGAGGAGAATAAAAAACTGCAAGAGAATACTTATGCTATTCAACAAGTAATAAGAACGGAACAAGAATCATTGAATAAACTAAAGAATAATATACACGATTTTCACGAGAAGCTTGAAAAAATCGATTTTCCTGGTCGTCTTGATGTGCTGAATGATAATGTATTAAATATAAGTAAATTACTTAAGAAGCAACAACTTAATAGTTATATCACATGGATATTAATAGCAATTGGAATAACACTTGTTACAGTATTGATGAGTAGATGAAAAAGTAACTTTAAGCCAAAATTTATTGTTATTCGTGACTGCCAATTGTAGGATTATGCAGATGATAGTAGCATAGTTAGAGACACTAGTACGCCTTTTATCAGGCATCATAAAAAGAATGTGTTGTATTTATCAGTCTCACTTATATTCTCTTCACTTACCGCAGTTATAAATCTATAACCAAATCTCTCCCTTTGAAATTGCAATAAAGGAGGATTAATATGCTTGGGTTTACAAAATAACACTTCCCATATATACAAGAAAAATCATATAAATTTTATTTTTAAATAATTTTCGATTATTTCATTTGCACCTCTTATCGGTTTGGGTTATTTTTGCTTTTAGAGATTCACGCCTGAGAAATGATTAAAATCAGGAGCTGAATTTTTATCAGTCTATTTACTTTTTTAGTGCTTCAAACCCATACAACTTTCATGAGAACTGTAAAATTATCTGTCGAAAAAGGCGTTCCTATTGGCCATTTGCCCACAAAAATTACTTTGTCTCACTATCAACCCTTATCATTTTTAGTGCACACAAGTTTGTCACTTGTGAATATTTTGCTAGTAATTGCTTCATTTGTATCTGGTAGTACCCCGTTATTTTTTAGTAGTTCCCCGAGTACCACATGCCGACCGGGTCACTAACCTGCCCTCCGCAAAAAAGTACAATTAATCAGTTGTACACCCTGCCTCTGCATTATTTTCTGTTTTATTCTTTTTTTAATTCTCATCCAGGTATACACTATGGACGCATTGCGCCTATCCCAGCAACTAGAACAGCTACAAACCGAACTAGCCTGTTTGCAGGCAGAGGTCAAACGACTAGAAGCCCTATACATCCATCAGGCTACAGGTCAGACTACACGCATCACCATGGCCGAGGCCGAAAATCAACTGGGTGTTTCGCACTTTCATATCCATAGACTCATGGGAGCTGGAGTGATCCAGAGTGGTCAACGGATGGGAGCTGGCAAGAATGCTCAGTGGACATTTGAACATGCCGAGATTTTAAAGTTGGTCGACAATCCGTCATACCTTACTATCGAACCTGTTTCTTAAGAGCAGGTAATCCTTTTGTTGTTTCTCATTCCCAATGCACAGGTGATCCTGGCTGTATTTGCCTGGTGGGTATACTGGGTGGTGAGATTCTATTGCTTTTACTGATCTATGATACTTGTTAACTTTTTTTATGAATTACGCAATCGTCTATTATCCACTACTCAGACAATTTGATATTACTATGCCCGAATATGCACTGATCTTTGCTATTGACGGGCTATCCGCTCAAACAGGGTGGTGTTATGCTTCACGAGCCGAACTTGCCGACTGTATTTGTGTGAAACAGCGATGGGTGTATGAATCACTGAATCGGTTAATCCAGAAAGGACTAATTGAAGTAGATCCACAATCGCGTTTTTTGAGGGCGAGCAAGAGCTGGAAAAAAGCAATTGCCAGTTGTAAAACTCAGAGTACCGTTTCTGGTCATTCCTATGCACAAAACACAGCTGCACAAAACACAGACGATATGCGAAAAATGCAGAGGCGAAAGGCACAGAGAAAACACAGACATGCTATGCATGAAGTGCAGTCAACCTATGCAGAAACCGGGAAAGAACCTATGCAGAATTCACATAGTCCCGTACATAGTGGTATGCAGGATTCACAGTCAGGGCATGTGAATTTCGTAGTATCAGGTATGCACGATTCACAGTTAGATTATGCACCAAACGCAGACAATAATAATATATATAGTAATATCAATACTAATACAATAGTAATAAAACAAAAAAGCGCATACGCGCAAAGTTTTCAATTTTCAAATCAAGAGCAGATTTTTAAAAATGAACAAGCAGGGGAGAAGAAAGAAAATTTTTTGAAGGGCGAAGAACAGAACCAACCTGTTGTAGAAGCTGCTATAGTAACCCCTCCCCAGGTTCCGCCAGCCCCCTCCCCTAAGAAGGCTGCACAAAAAGAAAATGCTATGCAAAACGTGCATAACCTTAAAACCGATTCTAAGGCTACTCCAGTCGATCCGTGTCTTGTACCCTGTGTACCCTGTCGAGAGTTCTATCAGCTATACTTCGGGGCTTACAAGTGGGTCTATGGGCGTGACGACAAGTTTCTCAAACAGGTATTGGAACAAATCCGCTACAAAATAGCTGTTCAATGGCAGCAACCCACTATGAATCTGGCAGAGATTCCTGATGAGTCAGTGATTCACTCCTTCCAGAGCCTGCTGGAAATGATCCCTACCTGGTATCGGGACAATGGCTACACAGCACCCAACGACCTGAATCGGTTTTTCGAGAAGTACTATGCTGCCATTAGGTCAGGCAATGGGGGAGGTGCTCGTTCATCGTTTGCCCCACCCACAGATCAGGATGAGGAATACCTCCGCCTAATGCGTCTGTGTCGCGATTAAAGAGGATTGTCTGAATAACGGGTCTTCCTTTCTGAGGTTGCGTGTTTTTACTGGGTTAAGTGGTGGGAAACAAGTCGTTGGTGAATAACACCAACGACGGGAGGAAAGAGGATCACGAGTCTTTCGTACAAGATTACTCTCTTTTTGTTCTCCTGAAAGGATCTTCTCTCTCCCTGTCCTTCTGAAAGAACATTGTGACAAATAGAGCCGTGTTTGGTTTGTGAGAGAAAAAATAGTCTCCAAAACCAACGGCCGCCGGTCTTGCCACGAGTTCCTTTCAGGAGGACAATAAAGGAGAAAAGTCTTTCAAGAGGACAAAAAAGGGAAGAAAAAACAAAGTAATTGTAGTACCTGCTGACCGGAGTTACAGTCACTTTCACCAGTGACTGGAGTTTCAGTCACACAGAAGAAATATCCGAAGTATGGTCAAAATTGTAATGGAAGACAGAATGATCGGGCAACTGTTCAGCAAGGCAAGTGAACAGAAATCGAATCAGTTTTGAAAATGACTGGAAGTCTGTTCGCTTTTGGTTTTGACCATACTTCCGGTCGCTTTCCAGAAATATTCGAACTCTGTTCACTTTTGAGAATGACCGGAAGTATGGTCACTTTATCCAATGACTGGAATTCTGTTCAAACTCAAAAGATATCCGAATACCAGTCAACTTATTGGCTGACCATAGTTCCAGTCACCAACCTGCATGACCATAGTTATGGTCAGCAGACAAGCAAACGAATGCACACAAAACGAAACCAGTTATACTATGAACCTAAAAGACATCGGCGAACGCATTCGCCTCTTTCGAATGGATATACTCAACCTTTCTCAACGCGAATTTGCTCAGCGCATGGGAGTAGCTCAGGGCAATCTATCCTCTCTGGAAAAAGGTCACCAGCTACCAAGTTGCTTCTTCCTGTGGTGTTTGCATGCCATCTATCAGGCCAATGTGCACTGGTTATTTACGGGAGTGGGGGAGCCTGTAGTGAAAACTGTTTCTGTTTAATTATAACTGCGATTGATCCATTACCCATCTCATGTATACTCATAAGCTGCTTATCAACTATGAACTCTAACGAGGAAACCTATTTATCATATCAGCAAGCAAAGACCCTTGTACAAACATTAAAACTGACATCACCTCTGGAATGGGAAGAACTATGTAAAACAGGGAACAAGCCTGATACAATTCCCTCTGATCCTGAGCATGTCTATGGCAGGACTGGTGAATGGAAAGACTGGCAGGACTGGCTGGGTATCCCAAAGACTGATATCAAAAAAACGAAAGGTCACAGAAAGACCTTTTTACCTTTTGAGCAGGCGAGAGATTTTGTGCGTGCAATCAAACTAGCAAATCGCAAAGAATGGGGTCTTTATTGTAAATCAGGAGAGAGACCTGATAATATTCCTACCAATCCTAATCGTATTTACACGCGAACAGGCGAGTGGACAAGTTGGCAGGACTGGTTAGGCAGCCTTAAAAAGCAACCCTTTCTACCACTGGAAGAAGCGAAAAAGATTATACATCCTTTACGCTTACGGAGTACTTTTGAGTGGAATAGATATGTCCGGTTGGGTCGGAAACCTCCCAGCATTCCTGCTAGTCCAAAAGTATTCTATAAAAAGACTGGCGAATGGAAAGACTGGAATGACTTTCTGGGAATTCCGGCAGATGATACTTCTTTAGGATATCTTCCGTATCAGCAAGCCAGGGCATTTGTACACAAACTGAATCTGAAAAACCAGCGTAAATGGCAGTTCTATCGCAGGACGGGCAGTATCCCTCAGAATATACCCATTGACCCGGAGATATTTTACACCAAAACCGGTGATTGGACGGATTGGAAGGACTGGCTGGGGTTGTAAACCACTAGATAAAGCTACAAAATAACAGGGAGTGAGATGTTATCGTCGAATCATGAAACATCTCACTCCCTGGTGTTATATTTCAAAAAAACTCTATTTCCTCTCTCCCGCAATCGTTTCTTTCAGCAGGATCATATCCTTTTCTCTCAGAGCTTCGTTTTTGGATACATAGCGACAGTTTGAATAGATAATATTTCTGGTTCTGCTGTTTATAATGGTCAGAGTTTTATACTCATTTACAACATGAGATATATAGTATGTAGTTCGGGAAGGATCCTGGATTAGTTTTGTTAGTTCCTCTGTGCTTACAATTTTCGTAGTATATGGATACGCCGAAAGTACTTTTTCTATTTCTGCATCAGACGTCCGCTTATATATCAATGTATCTTTCCTTTTGTTATCCAGATCAGGCGTGAGAAAAGCATATTCAGGAATCATCAGTGTAGTTTCTTTTAACTTTTTCAACTGATCGTCATCCCGTTCTTTCTGACAAAATGTTCGGCTTGCTCCTGTGAGCAGATGCTCATTCACTATAGAAAAATACGTTTTTAAATCAGGAATAGTCCAGTTGTGAAACGTGCTATAGGTATACAGATAGTTAAAATACTTATCTGTCATAGGCAATTCTTTTTGCGTAATCAGCTCTTCATTACCCTTGATTCTATAAGCCAGATCACACATATAGTCTCCTCTATAATAATCCGTGTGATTATAAAATCCTGCTTTGAAAACGTATGGGCCATAGCTGGCCGTACGAACGGGAGCTTTGATATGGGCAGCAGGAATGGCAGAACCGGTGGATATATAAACCCAGGCAAAGCTTTCTTTAGTTCTTTTTTTTCCTGGTTTATTTATCCAGAAGTCCAGATACAACTCCCACATGCCTGCTCGTGCACTATTCCTGAATTCGCCATTGATTAAGGTACTAATACTGGCATAGGAGTAATTAGGCTCATTCAGATACTTGTCTGCCTGAGAATACGGTACCAGTTTCAAGGGTGTAACCTTCCATACAGATGTCAGGGCTTTTTCTAATTCAGGTAGAATACTCTCATCTGCTTTTCTGTAGAAAAATACCAGTGTGGTAGATTTTATATCTGTGAGATCTTCTATTGGAAAATCAGTCATTCTCTCTCTTCCTAACACGTATTGTCTGTTAACTCCCATGGAAACCTGGGCATGGGAAATGGATTGGAAGAAGAAAAGCAGGAAATAAAAGGGTAAAAACTTCAGCATATATAGTAATTAAAATACCCGTAAAAGTATTCAGATAAGTACTAGTCTGACTCTATATTTTTAGACTTATCATACATCTGCATTTTTTTGATGTTAATTCGTGAGGTATTCTTATGCGGGACGTTGTTCCTCTACCTTCCTCTAAAGCGGTTACCAGCTACCGAGTTGCTTCTTCCTGTGGTGGCCGCACGCCACCTATCACGTCAGCATTGATTCTTTACGAGAGTTGGTGAGCCAGTGATGAAGGGAGTATAATTCATGTCTGGTTTTTCTCAGACTATGTTATTACTATAAAACCAGAAAGGCAGATGTATGATACCTGCCTTTCTGGTTTATTTTTTCAATAATCCTTATTTCCTCTCTCCATCTATAGTTTCTTTCAGAAGAATCATATCCTTTTCTCTGAGATGTTCACCACTTGTAATAACCCTGGCTTTGGTATAGATAATTTTCCCGGTTTTACTATTGACAATTGCAACCAGTTTAGAATTATTGACAATATGCATGAGATAGTAAGTGGTTTTGGACGAATCTATAATGGCTTTTGTCAACTGATCCTCATTTAAGATTTTATAGGGATATGGATAGGTGGAAAGCGTTTTGTTTCGTTCGTTTTCACTGACTTGTACATACTCAAGAGTGTCTTTGGTTGGTCTGATAAGTTCAAGAAAAGCATAGTCAGGAATAATCAATGTGTTGTTTTCTAATTTCTGTAACTCATTCGTATCATTTTCTTCATTGACAAATGTTCTCCCTTTTCCTCTAACCAAATAGTCGTTTACTACAGCAAAATAAGCCTTCAAATCTGGAATGTTCCAGTTAAGAATAGGAGAATCACTGTATAAATAGGTATAATATTGATCAGTTGCTGGTATCTTTTTCTCTTTTACCAGTAACTTATTAGCCTTTATTTTATATGTCAGATCAATTATTTCATCTCCACCAAAATAGCCTGCAGGATAGTACGTTCCTGCTTTGGTTGCATAAGGACCATAACTAGGTGTAAAAGGACGGCTATAAGTAGGATTAGAAGGGGTTCCATTGACAATCATGGTAGCAGGGATACCCGAACCAGTAGACAAATAAATAGTAGCAAAGCTTTTTTTAGGTGCTTTTTCCTGAGCTTCATTTATCCAAAAGTCAAGAAGAAGATACCATCTATCAATTTTTTTGCTGTTTGGAGTATTGCTTCCGTTGATGAAAGTAGTGATACTCACATAAAAGTAATTGGGTTGGTTCAGATATGATTCTGCTTCAGAAAAAGGGACTAGTTTCAATGGCGTAGCAGTCCATACAGATGTCAAGGCTTTTTCTAATTCAGGTAAGGTGCTTTCATCAGACTTTCTATAGAAAAACACCAGTGTTTTAGATTTTATTTTTCCTAGTTCTTCATTTGTAAAATCTTTTATTTTTTCTCTGCCAAAACTATACGTTTTATCAAATCCAATTGATATCTGAGCATAAGAAATAACGTGTAATAAGAAAAGTAAAATGCAATAGGGTAGAAACTTGGTCATAGTTTAGTTAATGATATAATAGTAAACCTGTGTGCAAAAATACTATAGTTAGAGGATGCAATCTATGTATTGGCAGGTTTATTTACTTTTCTTTCCAGGTATGCTTTATATTCTGCCAGGCTTTGCTCGTATAGTTGTGCATCAAAGTAGAACTTTCCAAGATCTGGATGATCCCAGATAATAGTATTTTCTCTTCTGGTAATGTCTACATCCCAGCTGCCATATATTCTATCTCCATAACAAAAGATCTGTACTCCGCATTCCTGTTCCTCCATAAACCATTCTCTCACTCTTTCATTCACAGGGAATGGTTCCTTCTGTATGTGAGGGTAATATAGTTGATATACATCCTCAATAATAAGAGGCTCACCCATAAAACGTTTTATCAGGAATAAACCCCAATTGTAGGATTTGTATAATTCTACAAATTCAAAGGAACTGAATAGGCCTTCAAAGAAGAGATCATACTTGTTTTCCTTGTTTCGGTGTTTGATTACCTGATCCAGATACTTTCCATTGATGATATACTCAATACGTAATCTGAAGTCGTGCTTTGTATCTTTTTTAAGTTCTGTCAGTTCTTCAAGAAAGCTTTCAATGGATTGATTCGCATCTTTTTCTTTGACAAAACGCCATTTGATATATTGGCTTGTCCACATATCGTGGGGCTTGCCTGCCTGTAAATAAGCTTTTGAAGGAACCAGTTTCTGAATTGAAAACCTGAGTCTGAATGTATCCATTAGGAAGTTGTTAGCACTGAAATTATGTCTAAAGGAAGACGTAAAAACGGGTAAATACCTGACCTGATAGTTGACTAAAGTGCAAAAAGAAAATGGCAAAGCGCAGCCTATTTGCGCAGAGGAAGAAAGTCATCCAGAACTTTGAGAAAAATAATTTTATATTGGAAGCATAATCTATAGTAAAATAATATAGTAAAATATTAAGCTACAAAGAGAGCGAAGTCCACTTCAATCGTGTGCGGTCGTATAGGTGCGTAGGCAATCCTTTTCCCGCGAGGTTGGCCTTTGGCCTGTGGGCGGGAGGATCGGGAAAAGGTGCCCTTTTTTGCTTCGTTTTTTGGGCAAGCAAAAAATGAAGGAGCCGCAAGAAGAGTGATGTTTGGAACAATAAACAAACTCAGAAAGAACCATTTCTCAAAAATTACCCTAAACCCATACTTTTAAAAGCATAGGCTCTGATTTTGTAAGATAAACCGTAAATTGTGTTATACCTTCCTGATCGTGTGTTAATGCAAGCCAGCAGGTTGATCTACCTTTGTAGTGTAAATAATTCATCACACTAATAAAATGTAGAAATCATGCAAAAAGTAGCATTAATTACCGGAGCAAGTTCAGGCATGGGCAAATCCACAGCCCACATACTTCATAGTCAAGGATATATCGTATATGGAGCCGCCAGACGGATGGAAGAAATGAATGATCTGAAAGCAAAAGGAATAGGGATAGTTTCGTTAGATTTGACCAACGAAGATTCGATCTTTAATGCTGTGGACACTATTCTGAAAAAGGAAGGTAGAATAGACATTTTGATAAACAATGCCGGCTATGGTTCGTATGGAGCCGTAGAGGATGTACCGCTTGAAGAAGCCCGCCGACAGTTTGAAGTAAACTTGTTTGGTATGGCCAGACTGACCCAATTGGTATTGCCCAGTATGCGCAAACATAGCTATGGAAGAATTGTTAATATCTCTTCTATGGGAGGTAAAATCTATACCCCGATGGGTGCCTGGTATCATGCGACCAAACATGCCGTAGAAGGTTGGAGCGACTGTTTGCGACTGGAAGTGAAAGCGTTTGGAATTGATGTGGTAATAGTAGAACCCGGAGGGATAAAAACACCCTGGGGAATCATTGCCGCTGATAACCTGGAGAAAACCTCAGGAAATGGTGCGTATGCAGACTTTGCCAATAAGGCGGCACAGGTTACCAGGAAAACGTATAGTGGAAACCAATTAACAGATGTAGAAATTTTGGGCAAAACCATTGCCAAAGCAGCAACCGACAAAAAGCCAAAAACCCGGTATGTAAAAGGCTATATGGCAAAACCTGCCATCGCTATCCGAAAATGGTTTGGAGATAAATTTTTTGACAGAATGATCATGAGCCAGGTTAACTAAAAACCAATAGCATTCCGAAAAAATGAATCAGGAAATTCAAAACATACGATCCATCAGCCAGTTGCATGAGGTATTTGGATTTGACAAACCAACTCATCCGTTGATCAGCATCATCGATGTGTCAAAATGGGAAATTCCGGCAAGATTTGTAGGTGTAAAGTACACCTCTGAATTGTATTCCATTGCGTTGAAAGATAAAAGTTGCGGATTGCAGTATGGAAGAAATTCGTATGACTTTCATGAAGGTGTCTTGATTTTTACAGCTCCCAATCAGGTGCAGTCTGTAATGAAATCGCAAGCGCTGAATGAGATTCAGGGATGGATGTTATTTTTTCATCCCGATTTAATTCGAAATACTTCGCTGGGACAAGCCATCGAAGACTACCGGTTCTTTTCCTATGATGTGCATGAAGCCTTGCATTTATCAGATGCAGAACAAAAAACAATTACGGATTGTATGAGTCTGATTCAACGGGAAATTTTGGAGCGTATCGACAATCATAGCCAAACGGTTATCTGTTCCTCGCTGGAATTGTTGTTGAATTTGTCCAAACGATACTATGAACGACAATTCAACACCCGTTCCGCACAGAATTCTGATGTCATCAGCCAGTTCCATTCCTTGTTGAACAGCTATTACAAAGGGGGGAAGTTTACCGAAATGGGGATACCCACAATCGAGTATTTTTCAGATAAGATTCATCTTTCGGGGAATTATTTGAGTGATCTTTTGAAAAAAGAAACCGGATACAGTGCCAAAGATCAAATCAATAACTTTATCATCGAAAAAGCGAAAACATTATTGTTGAGTGAGACCGAACCTGTTAGTGGAATTGCCTATAGCCTAGGATTCAACTATCCCCATTACTTTAGTCGCCTCTTCAAAAGCAAAACTGGAATGACACCACAAGAGTATAGAAAGTCGAATTGAGATGTGTATTTGAGGAGCTGGTGTTGAGATGAGCAATAAATTATAAAGGCAAACCTGCTAGTGGTTTCCCTTCATGACTAAAAATGAATCTGACAATTAGGCAACCATGTTTTAACATTTGCCTTTGTCTCTTTATCTAGTAATGTATCGAATAAATTTAACTCTTTGAGTGATTGAAGCCTGGAGATTTCAGATGGAATGGTTTTCAATGGATTTTTATTTAATCGTAAAGCCTTTAAGTTACTTAGCGCCAGAACTGCCATTGGAAATTCTGAAAACTGGTTGTCTTCTAAATCTACTATTTCAAGGTTGATCATTTGAGCAACTTCTTTCGGTAAGTTGGTTAGTTGATTGGAAAGTAAAAACATACTTTTTACTTTTAATAAGCTTATTTCAGGTGGAAGGCTCATAAGTTTGTTGTGAAGAAAGGAAATTGAATGAGATATAGTTAGCTTACCAATGCTAGCAGGCAAGGTAGTAAGTTTAGTAGCGATAACAGAGAACTCTGTTAAATTGGATAAGTTACCTATTTCATCAGGAAGGCTTGTAAGTTCATTGTAGTCTATATCCAATTCTGTGAGATTGGGTAAGTTGCAAATTTCATCAGGTAAATGTGTAAGTTGACTATTGTTTACATTCAATGTTCTTAATGAGGTCAGATTACCAATACTACGAGGGAGCGATTGTAGTTTGTTGTATCTTAGGAGTAATTCTGTAAGATTGGTTAAGTGTCCAATTTCTTCTGGTAGTGATTCCAAGGGATTATGTGTTAGATCAAACTCTTTAAGGGAAATCATGTTTCCAATCTGAGAAGGCAACGTCTTCAATTGGTTTTCCTCTACATACAATCTCTCCAAATTAATGATTTCAGTTACTTCCAGGGGTAATTCGGTCATCCCATTTCTTCCCAAACTCAAACAACGCAATTCAGTCAGACTGGCTACTTCTCCAGGTAGACTCGAAATCTGGTTTTCATCCAAAATCAAGTTTACCAAATTCCTAAGTTTACCAATTTCAGGAGGTAGCGTAGTTAGTTTGTTATTATTCAGACGTAAGGTTGTTAAGCCAACCATATTACCTATTTCGGAAGGCAAACAAGTCAGATGGTTATCTAGAATATTCAATTCCTTTAGCTTAACAAGTCTGGTAAATTCAATGGGTAATCTCTCTATGAGAGCAGATATATGTAGAGTAATCAGTTGATCCAGGTTCCAGAATTCCTCTACAAGAACCACGTTTTTATGGATCGTAAATTCTTCCATAGTATAGATATCTACTATCTTTTCAGCTAAGTCTGCTTTTGAAAACCCATGCTTAGCCTGATACAATTGGTTAATATCCCCAACAAACGATTGAATATCTGTAGCCGTTGATTTTGCCAATGCTAATCCTAGTTCAATGTTACCCTGATCCCGAGATCGTAGCAGCCTCAGTATATTTTCCTTGTCTGTTAGTTTATCCATTGGGCAATGATTTTTTCCTGGCAATATACAGGACTTTCTTTTCAGGAAGTAATAGAAATGATTGTTCCTAGCTCTCATGTTACCTTATCAGGTCAATATGTATTGATTCTTTACAGAAGATGAGAAGTCTGTACGAGAGTAGTAAAAGCAAGCCTTTTCTGATGAGATTTAGATTGTTATCAATTATAAAACAGCTACCTGAGTTTGGTAGCTGTTTTGTCTGAATTACCTGATTAGTGAATATATTCTCGGCCTTCCCATTTACCAGTTAATTTCCATAATTCATAAAAAACTAACCATTCTACAATCCAAGGAACAATCCACTCTGAGATTTTGGTTGGTAATTTCCAGTCTAGATCACTTGGGTGATGAAGACAAAGGCTATTATCTGCATGAACATGTATCTCTGAATTATACTCAATCAAAGGATCTTCTATGAATACTTTGGGAGTATAACCTGCTTGGTACTCAATTCGTATCTGATAAGATTGGCAGAAGTTCAAAGGCTTAATTATTGCTTTGCAGATTAGCTTATTGCCTTTGATTATACATTGAAAGGCAGGAAAGCTTGCTATCAGAAATATTTTTTGCCTGATCAAACTATATTGTTCAATGGCATTTATATGTTCTGCTTTTGGCAATGCATGTCCTGCTGATCTGAAAAATTGATGAGGTTGATTTTTAACGCCTATAGATTGAACACCAACTTTAAAGTCAGAAGAGGTATAAGCTATACCTGATGAAATAATTTGGCTGTTCTGTCGTAGGCTTTCCAGTTTTTCTTTTATTTCTATCTCTGGAAATCTGGTTCCTAAATTCTCTGCCCATAAATCAACCGCCTCTTCTTCAGATTTAGTAGAGATAGCTTCTTCTCCGTCCTCAATCAAATCATCAAGTGCTTGGAGAAAGTTTTTTTTGACCGTCTCAGTATACTTTTCGAATAAATCATCTTTAGGAGTGGTGGGCATTTTACATTGCCAGTACGCACCTAAGAACTTTTGATCATCTACCTCCTCCTGAATAGCTTTAAGCGTGTTTAATAATGCCAAGTCATCTCGCTTATTGTAGCAAATATGATTTGCGGCTAAGACACTCATACAAAGTCCGCTAGGCATTTTAAAATATTGATAATCACACCAGGCTTTAAGATATTTGATTATACGGACTAGTTGACCTTCTTTGTCCTTCTTTCCTTTGAGCCATTCAACAAACTCTTTTGGATCACTTTTTATCCATCCTTCATTTTTTACAGCAAGATAAGGGTGTTCATCTCCAGGAGCTAGATAGTATACTGGAATATCTATGTGATATTTTGCTGAGAAAATAACCCGAATACATTTTTTTCTGTGTTCTACTTTGAATGAAGTGTGGCCATCTACCGCCTCCAGTATCCATTTCTGAAGAGTTGTTGGGGTTACATCTGGAGTACAAAGGAAATAAACTCCATCATCTAAATCACACCAATCATCTTCTGTCCTTGTACTTGAACCATGTTTGTACGATCCCTGAATATAAAAATATGGCTTATATTCAGAATGTAATTCTTCAAATGTTTCTTTGATTAGTTTTCTGATCGCATTTTTTGAAGTCATCATTTTCTGCTTTTTGGAAGGGCAGATAGAAATATTATTATGGAATATTTCAAAAAGTGTATGAAGATTAGCCATTGGTTACATACGTTTTAAAGGTTTCAAAGAAAGGATTTACTAAGTAGCTTTGAGCTGCTCTATAATCATATCCAACTCTATTACCAAAGAAACATAGTGTCTCAATAGCTCTAGGTGTAGCCAAGTCAAGATCAATATCTTTACAATGTTGTGCAGATAAATCTTGTGGAGAGCAAATCCGATGATAATATCCACCTAGTTTATTGTTGACTAATCGTTTACAGAAATGATCTGAAAATTGCATTTGTCCTGTTATCCCAATACTTGAAAGTGCGCCACCCCATTGTAAGAAAGACCTTTTAGGATTACTTTTCATTGATTCACCACTAGGGGGATTAATACAGGCAATTGACAGAACTTGTATTTCTTCAAATTGAATGTGCCTATCACCTGTATGGATAATCTTGTCTTGTACAACAAAATGATCTATAGCTTCACAAATACCTGCCAACACAGGATTATTAAGCCATACACCGCCATCAATACATTGCATCTGATCTATAGTATGAATGGGAAAATATGTTGGCGCTGCACTTGTTGCTAAAGCAACATCAACCATCTTGATATTACCATCTCTATGATAGTTACCTTCCTTGTGTGGATACTTAAATACAATAGGTCCACCACATCCAATGTTAAATGCAGGAATGCATAACAGATTATGAGCATCCTTCATTTTTCGATCAGTTCCAAGCACATTTTCAATAGCAGTTTTTAGTACTGTATTATCATATTTTCCCTTATGCAGAATCTGTTTGATCTTGCCAGATACTCGTTTCACTAAAGACTGACGATGAAAGATCTTAGGCCCATCTGCTTTATAAAAGTTAACAATTTCGGCAGCAGGTACTTTTGAAGTTAGAGCTAATGCCATTAATCCACCTGTAGATGTTCCTGTTATCAGATCAAAATAATCTGCAATAGGATTTCCATAGGCTTCTTCAAGATGTTGGAGAATAAGAGCAGTATAAAGTCCTTTAATTCCACCGCCATCTAAAGAGAGGATTTTGAAAGGCTTTTTCTCAATAATAGGTAATACGATTTCATCTGAACTCAAATCTGTGAGTCCGGTTACTGTGTTTGACATTGTACGATAATTTTAGTTAATGTAAGGCATGCTAATACACTTATGTAAGCGTACATAACCTCCTTGCCTTCTTTACAGAGGCATAGGCAAATCGAAAGCGAACTTGAGGGAGAGAAGAAAGATTTTGCCTGATTGTTATTGCAAATGTCGAAATTGAAGATTTACTTTGGTGCCAATCACGGTTTCTTCCAGGTTCTCCTTAACGATTCTGTGGGTCTTCCTCAGCAAGAAGAATAATACAGGGTATCGGACTCCGACCTCCGATACCTATACTTCCCTTAGTGTCTTTGTTAAGTCATATCTGTAAAGGTTATAATTAATTAATACTTCTCTTAACTTCTACTACAAAGGTAAAAGTGAGACTAAAGATATTACCCACAAAATATTGTGGATAACTTGAGGATAAGTGTTGTTTGTTGTTAATATGCTTATAATCAATAATATGAGTGCTACTCATTTTAACAAAAACTTAACACTAATTATCATATATGGTAATATCTTGGCAATTACACCTCATTTCTTACACTGTAATATCTTTATCTTTTATTGAATGATGTATCATTTTTGGTTATAATATACTGTGATTTTATGCTGTATTATTAAAGGTTATTATACTAAATAATTAACTCGCCAATTTGTAACTACGATATTAATAAACCCCGCTGACCATAGATTGGATCATCCGAGCTACGGTCAGTTTTGTCTTCTCCAAATCCCAATCTTTGTATCACTCATCCGGTCAGAAAAAGACAACGCAATACACATTTACCAAGCTGTCTCTGGCTACTTTTTCTGGTACAATTACCTACCTATAACTGGTCGTCGATTGGTAAAGTAATTGTGTATGACTTCTCAAAAAAGCAGAAAGAAGTATATTTGCAGTAGCCGTGTGACAATGTAGCTGCACTTGCTGCATTCCCATATGGAGACTTTTATTCGTACCTATCATAGCAAGCTGCACAACATCTTTGGAAGCAACACATTTAAATTTTAGAGGTAAGAAGCTAAGACAGTTTCCGGAAGAAATTCGTAGGGCAACTAACCTAACGAATCTGAACTTAGATGACAATGCCATCACTAACTTTGATGTGTTAACACACCTGCCAGCATTAGAAGTCCTTCATGTAACCAATAATCAAATTGGACAGATACCAGAGACAATACATCGTCTTAAAAACTTAAAAAGACTCTACCTTACAAACAACCACTTAGAAACAATCCCGGCATCTATCTGTGAGTTAACAGAGTTAAAACAGCTATTACTGGCGCGCAATCAGCTTAAACAACTTCCGGATCAACTAGGCAATCTAACCAAACTGGAAATCTTAAATGTTTTTGACAATCAATTAGAGTATCTGCCCGGAGGTATCGGCCAACTGGAGCGATTGGATTACCTGCAATTGGGTTTTAACCAATTGAAACAATTACCTGTAGAAATAAAAGGGCTGAAAAGTCTGACGAGTATGGAGTTCTTTGGGAATCGCATCAAACAACTACCACCTGAACTTACCCAATTAGCCTCACTTACCAATTTAAATGTAGCTGAAAATGAACTAGAGCGTATTGAACATATCCCTTCCTCAGTTATACGGCTCAGCATTTACGCTAATCCTGTGAAGTATATAGATGCAGAGATCCTCGCTTCCTTCAAAAGAGAGTTCGATGATTCAGTACCCGATTACTTTTTTTATCTCTTTATCGATACAGGGCAACAAGAAGAGTTGAAGATTAATCCAGCAGATTTTCACAAACCATCGAATAGGCGGCATCTAAAGGTTTTAGATCTACAACAACGGAGGATACATTGGCATGATATCAAACATGTTCCACTTGAGTTTCAGGAAAAATGGCAACTGGTACAGGTCAGGTTTACTAAAGAGTTTTAATCTATACCGATGTAACTAAGTACTTGGAGCGTATCCATTCGACTTAGACCGTCTTTCGGAGAAGCAGTTTAAATAGTATATTTAGGCTAGTTAGCAAATACAGATTTAATGCCGAACCTTTTGTTTCTGGCTTCTTCCCCGGTATAAAATCAATAGTTTGTTTAATGATTTTGGGTTTATGTCATAATCGTCTATCGATAATTTTTCGTGACCACCAGAATACTGATAGATTAAATAATAACGTATATTATTACCAGTGCCTTCGCTAATAGCTTCTTCGTCGGTTATCTCACTCCACTTGTAGAACGGTGTGTCAATGGTCTGTATTCCCTGCTCATTCAGAATAATCTGAGGAGTTGTATTGGTTGCTTCTCTGAATTCGCGATAACTCAAAAATGCCCCTAATACTGCCATAATGGAACCGATGATGTATCTATCTGTTCGCACCAGCAGAAAGATACCACCAACCATCAAAAGCAGCATAAAGGCCATTTCAATGAAATTTTTACCCTTTGCGTAGTAAATAATGGTTTCGTTGGGTACACTGGGATCGTCATGGAAAACATCATTCTGGGCAAACTTATATTGCAAAACATTCCATCGTTCTTTGTCCTGTGCCCCACGGATTTCTGTTTTTTCATAAAAGCTACCATCCGGCCAGATCAGTTTTTCCTGAATAGCACGTTTTTTTAATTCATGTACATTACGCACATTTTCAAAAGCCCATATTCGCCATTTGGTAATCATAATGCTCCAGTACAACCACCCCAGTACAAAGGCAAGAATAAATCCTAAAGGGAAGACCCACCAAGGTAGCATGGCTTGAATTCCTAAATAGCAAGTAAGGCCAAGATTCCCGACTATAATTCCACTAACGGGATAATTGACCATTCGATGACCTTTGGCAATGGCTTCGTCAACAGTTATGGTTTCGTACATATCAAATAAACTAAAAAGAGGATACAGGGTAAATGCTATTTACTCTTTATTGCAAATGTCCATGAAAAGTAAACCATGAGCAATTCAAAACTATACACAGGAAAAGTTTTTACTTTTCAGAGATACTATTTTAACATAAGCATCCGATTCGTACCGTCCCTACTCACAAACGTATTGACTTGAGTAGTAAGAGTCAAGATGGTGTTGCTTGGACAGATACGTTGGAGCAACCATTTTTGCCTACTGAGCCGAAGACTAGTTATACATGAGGCATCCCAAATCTTGAGGAAAAGATTTTGATTTTGAAGTGATAATAGCAGCATAGAATAATAAGCTACAAAGAGAATTGCGATCACTTCAATCGCGAGTGGTGGTGTAGGTGCGTGAGGATAAAAATTCCGCGGGCCTAGCGTTGGCCCTGAGCGGCGAAGCTTTGGAATTTTTTGCCCTTTTTTGCTTCGTTTTTTGGGCAAGCAAAAAATGAAGAAGCCTAGGGAAGAGTGATGTAAGTGACTATAAACAAGCTTGAATACAAGCAAGAGAAAAGTAAGAGAGAGTGATTCTCAAAAATTAACCTAAGCCCATATTTTCAAAAACATATACTTGGGTTTTACTCAGATCCAACATTCGGGACGACTCATGTTACAACAGACTAATCTTTTTGTGAGTGTACTTTACCTGACTCATTGTAGAATATTTGATAGAGATATCCGTCTGCTAACCTATTGTATGGCAATAGGTTTGTTTCTATGCCAAACTAATTTTTAACCTTTACACTTACTTCACTATGCCATTAAACCACTATGTTACGATGGGCCATTCAGGCCTGCGAGTGAGTCCGTTCTGCCTGGGGACGATGACCTTTGGAGAAGACCTGGGTTGGGGAACCAGCGTTGAAAATGCCAATACCATCATGGATTATTACCTGGAGGCAGGCGGCAACTTTCTGGATACTGCCAATGTATATACTTTTGGTCACTCCGAAAAAATTATCGGGGATCATATTGGCCGACACTCGCACCGTCGGGACCGGGTGGTGATTGCAACTAAGTTTTTCGGAACCCTCTATTCCGGAGACCCGAATGCCGGAGGAGCCAACCGTAAATCGTTGATGACCGCTTGCGACAATTCCCTTCGCCGCCTGCAAACAGACTATATCGATCTATATTGGCTACACTGTTGGGATAAGTTTACACCAATTGAGGAAACCTTACGGGGATTGGACGATCTGGTAACGGCTGGAAAAATACGGTATATTGGCTTTTCAGATACACCTGCCTGGAAAGTGGCCGAAGCCCAGACGATTGCCCGCTTACGGGGATGGGCTCCATTGATTGCGTTACAGATTGAATACAATTTGTTGGAACGCACCGTAGAGGGCGAACTCATGCCAATGGCGAAAGAGATGGGACTAGGCGTAACCCCCTGGTCTCCGCTAAAATCAGGTGTGTTGAGTGGTAAATACCGGCGGGAAAATGCTGGACAGCTTAAAGCCGACCGGGGTGCCTGGGTGGAAAATAATCTGAATGAACAGACGTATAAAGTGATTGATGTATTGGTTTCCATTGCCGAACAACTGGGTACTACTCCTGCCCGTGTAGCACTGGCCTGGCTACAAGCACAACCTGGTGTCACATCTACCATTCTGGGAGCCCGTACACTTGACCAGCTAAAGGATAACCTGGCCGCCCTGGAGGTTCAACTGCAACCCCAACACCTGGCAGCCCTGCATGAGGTAAGCAAACCTAAGTTAAACTTTCCTTATGATTTTCTGGCTCGTTCTGGTGCCTTTTCCAGCAGTGGCACCACCATCAATGGGGAAACTAACCCAATCAATCCGCTGACCCCGACTAACGACCAGCAACGGTACTAAGCCTGAACGTACGTTTGTAGCCGTGTCGTTGGCAGATCTTTTGTACTAACCCTGGATCTGCCTGTTATACTACCTTACTAATTACCCTGACCATAGATCGGATGATCCGAACTATGGTCAGTTTTGTATTGTCCAAATCCCGATCTTTGTATCACTCATCCGGTCAGAAAAAGACAACGCAACCGAAACTTTTTACCCTGTCCATTCTTCTGCATCCGGCTATTTTTTCATCTATTTTTTAACCATTTTTTTCATCTAACCATTTTTAAAACTATGGCACTAAGTGTAGCCCTATTAACCTCCCGAGCCGATTGTGACAAAGTCCTTAACGAGCTGTCAGACATCAAAGGCAATCTGGAATTTCGTCAGATTTCGCTCACCCGCAGTAAAGACAATGCAGCCGACAGAGCATCCAGCATTGATGCCGACCTGGCAGCCGCCGAAGCAGAAGTTACCTCGCTGATTGCCATCATCGCAGCCCTTCCCGAAAGTGCTACCAAAACCGAGATGGAAAACCGGAAGGTACGTGCCGACTATCGGTTGTTCACCTTACAGCAACGGAAGGCTCAGTTTGGTACTACGGCTGTGATTCTGTACGAATCCGAGTTGGGAGAGATCGAGCAGCGTTTGTCTGTGATTGATGGCTCAATGAACGACGTTACAGTTCGCAAGGCTGCTTTGCCAGCAGGCTAAGCGTAGTTGTAGAGGCAGCGTAGAGAAGGTACATACGGGATTGGTGTGGTTTGGGAAGCAGCTTAGGTCACTGACCGGCTGCTTCTTTTATACCCCTTCTGTGTGTCTACCTGAGTTAGCTTTGTTTTACTCTTTATTCATTCGATTATGAAACTACTGATTCTGATTTCGGCTTTGTGTTTTGTGGTGGGTTTGGCTAGTGGTTTGTTTGTAGAGCATCATTTCAATCCGCCCGAAGTATACGATTGTGAAGTGATTGATTACAGCCAGATCGAAAAGATTGTGGCGAAACAGGTTGCCAGTCATCCGGTGCAGGTGCTGGATGTAGAAAAGATCAAACATGTACGCCAGTTTACCTATGCGCCTGTGTTTTGTGTGAGAGATACCTGTAAAGGACCCTGAATCTCTCGGAATGGCACAAAAAAGGTCTGGGAAAATTCGACACTGTAGGGGCGCACCTGTGTGTGCGTCTGGTTTCCCACAAACCATGCCTGTAACAATCGGACAAATGTAGGGGCGACTGGCGGTCGCCCACAATGCCATCCGAACGATTGGGATATATCCGAATCCTGGTTGTCGCAAACTGCGTTTGTGCATTTCCGATATTGTAGGGGCAGGGCTTGCCCCTTATCGTGTCCCATATCTATTCTGGAAATGAAGGTTTTAAAAAGAAAGACGCTGGTTCGAACGTCCGTTCGGACCTAAAATGAAAGCAACGTCCGTTGCGTTGGGGCAAATTGAGCCTTGTTCAGGTTTGTGATAGTACCCAAACAAGGTTTTACCCACCAACGCAGCGGACGCTGCTCTCAAAATGGGCACAAGCGGACGCTTGCGCCAGAAATTTTCTTTATTTCTAGAAAAGATATGGGACATGATAAGGTGTTAGGCTATGCTCCCAATGTAAAAATTGCCGGACATAACCAATTTGACAACAAAGGCTGTCCGAGTTTCTTTGTCCCAACATGGCTCAAGCAGCTAGGTATTCCCGAGCACAACATCGAGTGGCGAGATCCGTTTGGCTATGAACGCTATTTTAAACAAGTCTGGAAACGGTAATGAACAAGTGTCGACCTTATCCAAAGTTGATGCTTTTTTTATAAAAGTTATTTAGTATACTTACTAAAGGCTAGAAAGGTATAGTTTGTGCTGTGCCTATGCTTGTTTTTTTAGTCCATAGCTGTTAGCTATACTTCAACAGTAGCATAGCGTTAAATAAAAAAACAGCTACTTATAACCTTTTAGAATAAGAGTCTTTACAAACTCCAGGTCTTTGTCTACCGCATTTAGGTAATCATCAATTGTATACTCAGTCTGGTAATCAGGAAGGACACCCCGGCCTGTTGCACGAGAGAAAGATATGGCATTGGTAATCCGGAAGAGCGGAATACCTACTCTTATGGCCGAGTTGGGTAGTGTCAGCAGGATTTCCCCATTACTTGTATTTCCTTCGGCAGCACCTGCTGTTTCCTCTCCTATAAACACACCCAATTTCAGTTCTCTGGCAAGGGCGGCAAAGTCGGCTGCCGCTGAAAATGTCTCTCCGTCAATGAGAAAAAACAGTTTGCCCGTAAAAAGATTTTTTGCACTGGGTAAGGTCAGTTGGAGTGTAGGATGCGTTTTGGAAAGCATAAAATTTCCATCTGCATCTTTCTTCACTATTTGCTCCATTACAGTGTTAAATGAGGAGTGCTGGTTGGTATGAGAAAGAAAAGAATAATGATTGGTAGCTGCTTGCAGCGAGAGCTGATATGTAAATGGCGATTTTACCAGAAATGAGAGCAGATACATACCATAATCATCTCTACCACCTTCATTGCCTCTTAGATCTATGATTAGATTCTTTACCTTTCTCTTTCGCAACTGATCAAATATATCCTCAGTCCAGTCTTTAAAAGGTGCTGTGTCTGTGTCGGTAAAAGAAGTTACTTTCAATAGTGCTGTTTGTGTATCGGGAAAGCTGAGCGTATTGTCCTTTTTGCCTGAACTGTTCCAGGCCAAGTAAGTCTGGTAAGAAATAGCTGGTATATATAGGGTGTCTGTGTATCCCTTCCTGTTTCTGCTTAGTATCTCAAACGTATCCGCATGGGCTATGTAAAGGCTGTATAGCTTTACAAAATTCTTTGCCAGTTGCTTATTTTTTGAAGTAAAACTGAATCCGTCTGTAGTCAGATGAGGAAGTATCTGCTGAATAATCGCTTCCACAGGCTGGCCATTGATGGAAAGAATTTCGTTGCCTGCTGGAATTGTTTTTTGGGTATCATATATATTAACTACATAGAGCTTGCTACCTGTATAGGTGGTCTGAATAGGCAAAAACAATTTTTTTGCAGTGTAATTGTCTTCATATTTTTTTGATGGCAAACTGCCTGTGTGGCCGCATCGGATCTGAGCAATAATAGGTGTTAGCAGTCTGTAAAACTCAATCTCTGACAAAGGACTTGTCAGGCTTTGATAGGTAGACAGGAACAGGCTGTCCAATTTCTGTTTTGATGTATAACGGTATAGCGAAGGATGTGCCTGTTCCAGGCTGTTTTGGAACAAAGTAAAATCTTCTCTCAGTTTATCTACCGCAATACTAGTTACTGCAATACTATCTGCATGTGGGGTATAGTAGTTTGCCTGAGTTTTATCTGTGATAGCCAATGCTTTACTCTGCCATGCAAGGTCATGCTCTATTTTTCTGGAAAGAAGGGTTTCTACAGGCTTTGTATACTGCTTCCAGAATAATGTGTCCATAGGAAGAGCATCTATGATTTGTTGCTGACTTTGTTCAAAACTGTTTTTGGTCTTATGTATGCCTTCTGTGTTAATCTGATGAATAATCAGCTCTTCATTCATCGTAAAGTTTCCTTGCCGGAGTAGCTGCCCATTATATACCTGATGCAGATACTGGGTGTTGCTATATGAGGGATACATTTTGCCTTTAAAGTCTGCAAATTTAACCTGTACACTACCACCTGTATAAGCCATAAACAAGGTATCCGCTAAATGAAACTTCTCGGGATTGACCATATCCGTTTTGCCACCAATCTCTAAAATGGCATAATCCCTTGCCCGGATAAAAGCCCAGGATGTTGTGATTTTTTTGGATTTATCCTTTAGTACAAAATTGAGTTTATATACTTTTTCTCCTTCCAGATAGGTGATATCTTCAAGAGAGCAGTCATAGTCACGATACTGTTTATTGGTGAAAAAATAATGATACTGCCTCCTGAAACGCCACAGACTATGCCAGGGAAGGTTTCCCTGAGCTTGCCGCCACCGGAATTTGCGAAAGTCAGGGCTTTCTTTTTTCTTAAGGGTCGTTACACTATGCCCACTACGCTGATGAAAGTAGCCATCAAAGCCATTGAAGGCTACTTCTACGCCTTTTACATAGGTGTCAAATTCCTGATAGGCATTTCGATAGTAACCTTCAAACTCATACGGCTTGGAAGGAAAAGTATCTTTTATGCGTCTGCCTACTTCTTTTATAATGCTTTCTGCATTCTTTGTTTCAACCACCACTTCTTCCAGTACAAATGTATTCTGTTTCAGCAGAAAGGTGGCAAAATCCTTCGCTAATAACTCGTTTACGGCCACTTTTGTAGAGATATATCCCATCAAAGAAACTATCAGCGTGTCATCTCTCATCTGCTTTGTAATTGGCAAGCAGAACTTTCCTTCACTGTTAGTCGGTACACCTATGGCTTTATCTTTTATTTTTACATGTGCATAGGCTAAAGGCTGCTGACTGAGTGAATCTAACACTTGGCCTTTCAGCAAGCCAATATGCTGGCTCCTGAGCGAATAGGTAGGCAGGCAGATAAGTAGTAGAAAAAAAAGATAGATTCTATTCATTGTTTATTTTCTTAAATCGTATTGCTGCTGTCAAAGCAAATAGGATAGCCGTAGGAAAGTATAGAAGTAGTAGAAGATCTACCTTTTATATGCTATAATGCATTTACCTGTCTGGAGGTTGTCAGGGTTTGAAAAAATAAAATCTTTGAGGAATTCGCTGCTTGAGTTGATTGAAATATGTAAGACGACTATATCTAGTTTATGTTAGACAACTGGAAAATCTCAGCCCTGTGTGTGTTTCCTTTCTCAGGGTACATTCTCTGGCTGGTTAACCGAATAGATACACAAGCTTTCGTTTCACTGCTAGCCTTTATTTCAACAGTAGGGTTCTTCTCCATGAAAGATCCTACATAACATAGAATTTGGCCGCCATCCCACCGTAGTGGGACAAGCTCTCTTAGCCAAGATACTTCCAACATCAAGATAGCCGGTATATCAAAACTAAAGGCTAAAATTCAACAAAGGTGTATACATTGGCGTTGCCATGTTTAAGCATATACTATCCTGAAAGTAGAATACACTTTGTCTTTTCTTTCTCTGGAATTGATATATCCAAAATCGCAATTCTATGAATAAAAATTAGTACCTGAGAGAAATAATGGCTTTTCTAAAAGTATTCTCTTTATCTTTAAGCCATTGATTTCAAACTATTATTTCTACTTTTTGTTAATAATCTATCTTATTATTCATCTATCGTAAAGGTAAAACTATAAATAGGCAACTAAGAATGAAGAGTGAGCTAAGCCACCTAAAAGCTGACGTAGAAAGGGTAAAGCAAATCCCCATTATTCCAAACATGCTGGAAGTCATCTGCCGGAGTACGGGTATGGGATTTGCGGCTGTGGCCCGAGTGACTGAGAAACACTGGATTGCTTGCAGTGTACACGATGAAATTGCATTTGGACTTAAATCAGGTGAAGAGCTACCTATCCAAACGACTATTTGTAACGAGGTACGTCACGATAATCAATCTGTTGTGATAGACCATGTAGCAGAAGATGAGTATTTCCGGAATCACCATACACCCAAACTATATGGATTTGAGAGTTACATCTCAGTGCCAATCCGCCTCAAAAACGGAGAGTTTTTTGGGACTTTGTGTGCTATTGATCCCAAACCTGCGCTGCTAAATAATCAGACAACAATCGGTATGTTCAATTTGTTTTCCGACCTGATTGCATTTTACCTGCAAAGTGTTGAACTCCTTGAACAGGGTAATACCCGTATCGACAATCTAAACCGACAAGTAAATGACGCACAGGATGAAATACGCCAGTACGAATTCATTACCAGTCATAACCTGAGAGAGCCTCTGCGTCAGCTTCGCATGTTTACTACCATGCTTGTTACGGCTACTGAACAAAACCAAAATGAGAAGGCAAAGACACTGGCATTGAAAGTGAACGAAAAAGCCCTACGATTCACTGAAATAGTAGCAGATTTGTCACGGTATTCGGATTTTACCTATAAACGACAGGATTTTGCAAAAGTTAATTTAAATCAATTGGTTCAGGAAACACTGGTTGACCTTGAAATGGAACTAAAGCAAAGGTCTATAGTGATAACATGGGATAATTTGCCTGTTATTGAAGCAGTACCTGAGCAAATGATTCAACTGTTTGTATTTTTAATCCGTAATGCTATTCGCTTTTCTCAGCCAGAACAACAAGTCAAAGTCCATATCAGTGTGGTACCACCATTAGAAGGAGCAAAATTCGTTGAAATTCAGGTAAAGGATAATGGTATAGGAATAAGCCAATGGCAACAGGAAAAAATTTTTGATGTATTGAATCCTCTATCCTATGACCAGGCATCTGAAAGTAGCAATATAAGCCTTGCTTATTGTCGCAAGATTGTGCGTAGTCACCAAGGCAGTATTAGTGTAAATTCCGAACCAGATAAAGGAACTACTTTTTCTATCATCCTTCCCCTGACTCAGAATTAAAGGCGTAAATCCGTCATGGCTTAAGCAGCCAGGCATTCCGGAATATACCATTGAGTGGCGTGATCCGTTTGGCTATGAACGCTATTTTAAACAAGTGTGGATAAAGTAATGAACAAGAGGTTACAGTGTACAGTAGCCTCTTGTTTCCTGAGTTATATATGGATGTGTTTTTGGGTAAGTCAAGCCATTTTGCCAAATGCCTGTTCAAAGTCACCAATAAGATCTTCAATATCTTCTATGCCCACTGATAAACGGATCATAGACTCCGGAATTTGCATCTCAGCCCGTCGTTCAGCACCTAATTCATAAAAGATCGTTTGCGCCACTGGTATGGCAAGTGTTCGCGTATCTCCCAGATTACTCGATTTGATAACCAGTTGCAACTGGTTCAGAAAAGCCAGACAATCTACCTGATCCTGTAAGGCAAAACTCATCAGCGCGCCGGGATGCTTGAACAGTTGAGTGGCCAGCGTATGTTGAGGATGATTGCTCAAGCCTGGATAATATACTTTAGCAATCAGTGGCTGGCTTTGCAGGTATTCAGCCAGAGCCATCGCATTACTACAGGCTCGCTCCATTCGTAAAGCCAGCGTTTCAGAGCCAACTGAGAGATGGTGAGCGGCTTCAGGTGATAAGGTTCCTCCACTGTCACGCAGTCCCCTTTTTCGGATTTGTGTAATGCCTACTAGTTCTGATTTTATCTGTTCCCGTAAAATGGGCGCAATGTTAGGAAATCTCTCCCAGTGATAAAGCCCTGTGTCAGTGACACTGCCACCCAACGCATTTCCATGTCCGCCAATGTATTTAGTCAGCGAGTGAATAATCAGACTTGCCTGTACTGCTTTGGGAGAAAACAGATAGGGAGAAGCCATTGTATTATCTACTACATAAACCAGCCCCTTTTCCTGGCAAAACATCCCAATCACTGCCAGATCAGCTATTTGTGTGGCAGGGTTGGCAATGGTTTCTACAAAAACCATTCGGGTATTTGGCTGGTAGGCATCCTTGATCTGCTCTCCATCAGTAGCATCAACAAAACTGATCTGCAGGCCCATCCCCATAAAGGTTTGCATCAGGCTACGGGTATTGCCAAATAAATACGAACTGGCAATTATATGGTCTCCCGCTTTCAGTAAAGCAAGCAATGTAGCTGATACAGCCGCCATACCTGTAGCAAATGCAACTGTGGCTAGACCCTGCTCCATTTGTGTGATTTTGTGCTCCAGAGCGCTAACCGTTGGATTTCCTTGCCGTGAATAAGCATATCCTTTTGCCTTATTCTGAAATACATTTACTAAGTCCTCTACCTGTTCATATCCCCAGGTAACGGCATTGTGTACTGGCTGGTGTAAGGCTCCAAATTCAGGTTTTGCTAACCGATCCGAATGTAGTGTACGGGTAGTAAACCCTTTTTGACTGTTCATAGTGTATTGAAATAATAGAGATATAGAATAAAATCCAGATCGGCCATTGGCTATGAGGCCTGGAGAAGACGATCTTTCAACTTTTGCTGGAAATTCCGGATGGTTCCATCCTTGTCTGTTGTAAGCTGATCCAGTAGTTGTTTATTCAAGCCTGGCGGATTGAATACAGATCCCCAGATTCCCATTTCCATTATAATCGGAACCAGTGCAATCCCTTTTTCAGTGAGATTGTAAAGCAGTTTAGATTTTTTGTCAGGAGACACCTTTTTGGTGACAAAACCATACTGCTCCAGCATAGTAAGCCGGTCCGCGAGAATATTGGTTGCAATTTTTTCTTCGGAGGCTAGAAATTCGCCATAGGTCGACTTATCACTAATGACCATGTCTCTCAGAATCAAGAGTGTCCATTTATCACCTAAAAAATCCAGTGTGTAACTCACCGGACATCCTGAACGGGTTTTTATCTCTTTCATAAAAATAGTTGTGAAAATACTTGCAAATTGCAAGTTGAATGTTTTACCTTTTTTTGCTTGCAATTTGCAAGTAAAAATATAAAATAGTTAGTAACTCACCAAATGTATGTCACTTGTAAAAGCATTCCAGTGGCGTTATGCCACCAAGAAGTATGATACTTCCAGAAAAATAAGCCCTGAACAGTTTGACGATCTGATCACTACCTTACAACTGTCACCATCATCTTACGGATTGCAGCCGTATACTTTTTTCATTCTGCAAGATCCGGCTGTTCTCGAACAAATCAGCAGAGCTGCCTTTGGTCAACCACAAATCACAACGGGAGCCTATGTACTGGCCGTCACTGTCCAGACTGACATTGATGAAAGCACAGTGAAAAAGTATATTGATAAAGCTGCTGTTGCCCGAAATACGGAGCGTAAAAATCTTGAGGCAAGGGAAACTTTTGTGAATTCCAAACTCAGTTTATTATCTGCAGAGCAAAAAATTGAATGGGCTGAAAAACAGGCATTTCTGGCTGTTGGTGTATTGGTTAGCGCAGCCGCAGAAGCAGGTATTGACGCCTCACCCATGGAAGGATTTGACCGTGCTCAGGTGGATCAGATTCTGGGACTTAAAGAAAAAAATCTGAAAACTACCTTACTTTTTGCGCTGGGCTACCGCTCGTCAGAAGATGAATTTGCAACGATTCCCAAAGTTCGCAAAACCAAAGAAGAGTTATTCATCACAATCTGATCAGACATGTTTGATTAGCAAATTTATCTGATCAGACCCGTAATTCGTACACTATGAGCCAGACAAAATATATCATACAGGCAGAAGTATCGGTGTTACCCGATTACCTGTCAGAAGTGAAAGCACTTGCAGCCGCTACCTTACTGCCCACATTGAAAGAGCCTGGATGTGAAGCCTTTTATCAAACCTCAAAAGCAGATGATCCTACTACGCTTATCTTCTTTGAAGTATTTGCTTCTAGGGAAGCTTTTGATATACATATGAATGCCTCCTATACCAAAGAATTCTTTGCAGGACTACAAGGAAAGCTGGCAGGAAAACCCGTTAGTAGAACTTTACAGGAACTATAAACATACAATCACCATCTACCTTTTCTAATTCCAAATTAGTATCTGCTGGATGATGGCAGTTCAGTAGTTGTATGCCTTACTAAATAGCAGGCGTACAACTACTTACTTAAACAATTATCTATTACTCAATTTAACTATAACACAAAATGAATATTACAAATAAAACTATTCTGGTTACTGGTGGCGGCTCTGGTATTGGATACGAAATTGCCAAACTACTGAAACAGCAAGGCAATACCGTTATTATTGCAGGTCGTAATGCAGACAAAATCAAAAAAGCCGGTGAAAAGCTGGGCATAACAGCCATTGCCTGTGATGTCACCCGTGAGGCTGATATTGAAAAGCTGGTTACCAGAATTCAGCAGGAATATCCTACACTCAGTGTATTGGTTAATAATGCCGGTGTAGCCAATCTCTATAAACTTGGTGAACAGGCAGGGGCCTTCCAAAAAGCGAAGCAGGAATTTGAGGTAAATTATTTTGCCCCACTTTTGCTTACTGAAAAGCTACTTCCGGTTTTAAGCCAACAATCCGAAGCCGCCATTGTGAATATTACGTCCAATGTAACCTTCCATCCCTTGATACTTTTGCCTACGTATTCAGATGCAAAAGCAGCATTGCATTCTCATACAGTAGCGTTGAGACATACGTTAGGCAAGGATAGTTCGATAAAGGTGTTTGAAGTAATGCCTTCTCTGGTCGATACAGAAGCTACCAAGGATATGGGAGGTTCCAATGGTATGCACCCACAAGTAGTGGCCGAAGCGCTACTAAAAGGTATGCAGACAGACCAATACGAGATTTATGTAGGAGCTACTGCTCAACAGCGAGCTGATTATTTCGCTAATCCGGTAGAGGCTATAGAGAAGTTCAATGCGGGATTGTAATACATTTCCGAATAACCTGGCGAACTAAAAAAGGGCTCTAAAGTCTTTTGCTCATTCTCAACCCAAGCAGCCAGGCATTCGAGATCATGCCATCGAATGGCATGATCCTTTGGGTATGAATGCTATTACAAACATGCCTGGAAAAATGAGTCATCCCGAATTTTGGATGTGAATAAAACCCAAGCCTATGCTTTTGAAAGTGCGGGCTTGGGGTAATTTTTGCGATCCCCCTTTCTTCGTTTCTTTATTGTCACTTACATTGTTCTTCCACTAGCTCCTTCATTTTTTGCTTGCCAAAAAACAGGGCACCAAACGAGAGTTTGGTGAGCCAGATTTGTGTGTTAGCAAAAAAGGGCACTTTTCTCCGATCCTTCCGCCCGCATGGCCAAAGGCCAACCTCGCGGAGAAAAGATTCCCTATGCACCTTTATTACCTTCCACGATTGAAGTCGTCTTTGCTCTCTTTGTGACATTTATTATCCTTGTTCAATGAGATTCTTCACTCAAAATTCGGGATGACTCATGTACTGTAGTTTAGAACTGAGTCTTATACTTCTCGGAAATGATAGACTACTTCACAGACTAACTATGCCAACCAGACAGAATATAACGTTACAGAAAGCGAGGAAAAGAAAGTTATCTGGTTTCTATCATATGTACTAGTTTCCTGACAGCCTCTTTATGTCCTCCGAAGATATTTTCTTTCCTAAAAACGGTTAGCATTATATCTGGTTCTACTCCACCAACCTCATAGTATGTGCCATTGGAAGTCAGTAAGCGTTGATTGGACAGGGTTGCATAAAAGTTACCAATAGATTTGCCTAACATACTGGATAAGATTCCTAAGGTATGTGTGCCAACAAGTTTTACATTTGAGTTGGCCTTCATCGTCATGGCAAAACCTTCGGCTGCGCTACGACTAATATCCGTCATCAAAACATATACAGGTTTTGTGTAAGCGATTTTACTTACAGGCTGTAGATAAACCTTTGATTCATCATGAAATTTCCCATTGGTATATACCTGGCTGGTGTAAGCAAGCGTAGGTTTATCTGTAAAGTAACTTGCCAGGGCTAACATAGCGGCATCAAAACCGCCAAAGTTGAAGCTCACATCTACAATAATCGCTTCTTTATCTTTGAATGAACCAATGATTTGATCCATATGGTAAGCCAGCGAATCTATCTGTTGCTTTCGGGTTGTGCCTTTGGAGCCAAAGTCAGTAAAGGAATAAATACTCAGGTAGCCAATCGTATTTGTGAGATTACCCCATTCCAATTGTCCATTGGCTACCTTATGTCCTTTTCCTGTTAATAAACTGTCTGAAATATTTCTGTAGTTTGTTGTAAAAAACAGATTGAAATAGTCATCTAATTTCTGAATCTCAGATTGACTTCTGAATACTTCGGCCACAATTTCGGCTGAGGGGGTTATTCTGTATTGTAAGGTTTGCCCGTTCTCTGCAATAATTTTGGTATGCTGATCTTTGGTACGGGTAATAATCTGTCCGAACAACTGAAACAGTTCGCTTTCAGTTGTACTATCAGAGATTTTACTCTCAAATTCAGTTCTAATAGACTGCCAGTTCAAATTTCTTTCTTTGCTGAAAGCATAGTTCTCCTGATAGGTTTCAATAAACAGATTGAATACTTGTTTTGGAGATAACTTTTGCATCTGAGAGAAGCTGATATGATTTTGAGGAAGTCTATCTATTCGGACATAATCATGCTTGATCTGAATAGTAGTTGTTTTATCTCCAAAGTCAGTCTTATAGATATGGAGAGTATCATTTTGTAAGCTAAACCGGGCCTCATTGTTTAACAGACCTTCCAGATAATCATTTTTTTCTTTGTAACAGAAGTTGGTAGTGTAGCTATAAAGGAGAATACTATCAGCTCTTGCCTCCAGAATATATCCGTTTCCAACCGATTTCCAATACCCTCTGATCTCAGGGTTAACAATACCGCCTTCTCTTACAAAAGAAACTTCCTGCCTTGTTACTATTTTGTTTGGGGTCTTTGTTGTAGTGCAATTACTACAAAGGAGTATACTAGCAGACGCGAAAAGGAAATACACTATTCGGATTGTATAGTTGATCAGCATTGGGATAGTGAGGAAGAGATGGCTTAACAGCTAAAAAGATCTGTCGGTATGAAAATAATGCTTTTAACAACGAATGCTCTTTGATAATTAATAATTTAACAATTATTAAGAATAATTAACAATTGTCTTGCAAAGCACACGATTGAAAATCTTTCAGTTTGTCAAACACAACAACGCTCAGATCATTGACACCTTCGAGATTACAAATGGAGTAACAGGCATCCATTCCATTTCCAGACACCTATGCTATATAGGTAGACTGGATTCTTCTCACAAAGCCCCACTAAACAGCCGCACACCGCAGCAGATCTCTACTATGTTCGATATAATAGGAGAGGTGCTGGGCTATGTTCCTAATGTAAAGATTGCCGGACATAATCAGTTCTCTACCCGCAGGGAGGGTATCCTTTGCGTTACGAAGAGAAATATGAGTACTTTGGTTATTAGGTAAACGAGGCTCTGCATCTTTCGGATAGGGAAGAGGGGATGATTTCCGATACGATGCAACACATTGCCCATGAGTATCAAAGCGGCATAGATGCCTATACACAAGATATCTTTTTGGCGCACATCGAGTTAGTACTTACCTATTGTGAACAATTTTATCAGCGTCAGTTTATTACCCGTAAACTCGCCAACCATCAGCTATTGAATAGGTTAGAGGAGCTACTGACGGCTTATTTCAAAAGCGATGATCTGTCAAATAAGGGTATGCCCAGTATTCAATACATTTCAGAACAATTGCACATTTCGCCCAACTACCTGAGCCGTTTGTTGAAAACCCTGACCGGGCAAAGCACAAAGCAATTTGTGCACGATAAACTCATGGACCTGGCTAAGGAAAAGTTATCAACGACGAATCAGACAGTCAACGAAATTGCGTATGCGTTGGGCTTCGAACACCCTCAGTCATTCAGTAAGCTATTCAAAAGCAAGACCAAGCTTTCTCCCTTGGAGTTTCGACATTCCTTTCATTGACTGATAGGAACTACTGTAAGTAAGAGATCCTCCTTTTCTTTCCAAAAGGTGTCAAAAAAAACGGAATTGAGGAAAGCATTCCTTTTGAGTCTATTGTGTGGACTCATCAGTACTGGCAAGGTAACACATACAAACGTCAGCAACAACCTGGTGAACTTTACTTAGTGAGTATCTATCAGATCCGCTATTGGATGAAAAGTATTATCAGATGTGGTTCGTTTACTAAGGCGTCAATTTATGCCATAGCCTCTGTCCGATAGCGCTTATCAGATAAGAGCTGTTTATTTCTTTACAGGAATTGTGAAAAAGAATGTTGATCCCTTTCCGCTCACACTTTCACATCGTATTTTGCCCCCATTTTTCTCTATCAGCTCCTTACAAAAGGCGAGTCCCAGTCCTGTCCCTTTCTCATCGGCTGTCCCTGCTGTCGAAAATAAACGTTCCATCTGAAATAATCTTCCCTGATCTTCAATAGCGATACCCTTCCCTTTATCATGAACGGATACTTCTATAAAATCACCTTTTATGTCCACCTGTACTATCACATCTGCTCCAGATTCGGAAAATTTAATGGCATTGGTAAGCAGATTTCGTATCACAATCTCTATCATCACAGGATCTGCATAGCCCCAAACTGGATTACTCACTACTTGATCTGCGGTCTCTATAATAAACGCTAACCGAATCTGTTTGTTGCCCGCCTGAGTATGTAGCTGGTGGATCACCTCTTCTATCAGCAAGAAGATATCAAATTCTAAAGGCTGAGATTGTATTCCATTTATCTGGCTACGGCTCCAATGCAGAATATTGTCAACCAGATGAATGGTAGCGTCCAGATTAGTAGTCAATACAGTACACGATTTTTGTAATTCATCTGGATTCAGAGCGCAATCCTCTATCAGGGAAACCAATCCTTTAATTACATGCAGAGGGCTGCGCACGTCATGACTAATAATAGCAAGCAGCCTATTACTAACACTATGTTGTCTTTCTAATCTGGTATTTTCAATCTGAAGAGCTTCATTCTGATGACGTACTATCTGATTCTGTTGAATGAGTAATCTGATGACTTTCTTCTGATTTGTATTTCTTTTGTAAAGTACAACAAGCAATACTGTTAAAAAGGTAATACCTCCAATAAAAAAAATTTGATCCACAACTACATCTTCTAGGATAAACAACTATAACACAAGCTACAAACGTAAAAGAACATATATAGAATAACAGACAGTTAGCACGACAAAAAGGAAGACAGTAGAGGCTGTCTTCCTTTTTGTCAACAAGACTACTTGATTTCTCCTCCTTTCTATCTTTACTTTTGACGTTATAAACCATGTATTTTGATCAGTATAGTTTATCCCTCATTTATGAATATGATACACTCTGTTTTACAAGTGACAAACTATACTGAGCAACCAACTATTCCTGCAATTTTTTGAAAGAAAATTTAGGCTTATGCAATTGAACTCAGTCATAGTTTGATTGGACTTAAATCATAAGCAACTACCTCGGCCGACCCAATAGAGTATATAATCAGATAGAGAAATATGTTGTCAAGTTTAATGTATGTTAGTAAACGCAGTGCTAATTGCCATCAGGAAGAAGTCATTGATATTTTCAGATCCAGTGAGAGAAATAATAAAAAAGCTAACATCACAGGTATTCTGCTGTATTCAGACACTCTATTCATTCACTATCTGGAAGGAGATTTTGACCAGATCAATCAGCTCTATGATAAAATAAAAACAGACTATCGACACAAACATATATTTATCATAGAAATAATACCTGTTAAGGAAAGAAAATTTCCCGATCACCCAATGATAATCAGAAGTTTTAATCTTCAGAATAGCATTTTTTGGCATTTACTTGATAATGAAGATGCAAAATCTCTGCAATCTATATTAGAGCAATATTCGCAAACGGGGGACAAAATTCTATCTATGATAGAAAGGATTCTTTATTTACATTAAATACCAATTCCTTATGATTAAATGAGCCCAACTGGTAACTTTTTTCCAGCTGAGAAACCTGATTTTTTCTGGTAGGATTGTCGCCCTTTTTGTCCGCCTGTACCAGAGTTGTTACCAAATATGACCTTCTACATTTGTGGTCACTCCTTGTATACTAAACAGTGTATACGGGCAGAGGGTGTTATCTGTATCTGACTCTTACCGTCTCTGTCTTTAAACAATACCTCTTTTAATTTTCCATTGCCAAAAGGGATAGTACAGATAATTGTCATTAGAAGAATAATTGTCTAAGTGATTAATAACCCATATATGAGTCATTCTTATCCTATTCAAACAGCGCTGGTAGTAGATGATAATTTGGTGGATTTACTAATTGCAGAAAAACAGCTTTTGCGTTCTGGATTAGTAAATCGGGTGATTGTGCACAATTCTGTACGATCAGTTACTTCCTTCCTTTCTCAAAGTTCCTTCAATGATCACCCCCAGATTATGTTTCTGGATCTGGACATGCCCTATCAGAATGGATTTGATTTTCTTACCATTCTAAATGAGACCCCTTCGCTTTTAGCAGAGAATTGTATCTTGTATGTACTAACTAGTTCTGTACATACTCTTGACATGGAAAAAGTCAATTCATTCTGCCGAGTACAAAGATTTTTGCAGAAACCGATGACAATGGCTCTGCTGGAAACCGTTTCCAATGATCTGAAGAGGTTACGAAGTTGATGGTAGCCCCAGCGTAAAATATGCCTTCATAGCCTTTAAAAATAAGTTGAGACAACCTCTTAATCGTGACTACCTGATAATCATGTCTGTTATTAGTATATTTCTTTATGAGATGGCAGATTTTAGGCGATTTGATCTTTGTTAACCTCTGCGGCTGTTGTTAGGAACTCCTGTATAAATATATCTATGTTTTCGCTTTCTGTTAGTTGAAGTCGTTTTCTCAGTCGCTGACGTGATTTTTTGACACTTTCCGGAGATATACCCAACATATTTGCACATTCTTTCACAGAGAGATTCAGCTTAATCAAAGCTGCCAATCGTTGTTCGGCAGAGGTAATGTGCGGATAATGAAAACGTAGTGTAGCAAAAAAGTGGGGGTATATAGCTTCAAATGTCGTTTTGAATTTTTGCCAGGATTCCTCTGTAAGAATGCTGGATTTGAGAATAGTATTGAAGTTTTCAATAATAGAATAATCTACTTGCTGTATACTTTTAAACTGTTCGAGTTTGTTCTGTATCACCTCAATTATCTCATTCTTTTCCATGATACTTTGTGTATAGACTTCCAGTTGTTGTCTTTTGGCTTCTGTAAGTGCAAGATTTTGCCGGGCAAGCTCTTCTCTTTGTCTGGATAATTCCTCATTCTGTAAGCATATCTGCTCATATTGTGCCTTAAGTTCCTGTTTTCTGATTAAGATTTGTTCCGTCCTTTCTTGTACTATTGCCTCAAGCTTTTCATTATGCCCAGCCAGCAAACGAGCATTCTCCCACTCTGCATCCCTGAGTTTTTTGGCGGTGGCTACCTGTTTATAGGTATGGAAGGCTGTAAAGAGCAAAGTAGGTACACTCAATAAAGCCAGCATAAATTGAACCAAATGAATTGTATCTTGTGCTTTATTGTATCGTTGTTGTGCCTGCTCATTGATTGTATCTTCATACAAACAAACTGCTTTGTTAAAGCGATCGTACTGAAGCCATAAGTGGTATCCTTTATCTTCCTTCGCCAATTGAGTAAACTCTTTCAGTTGATTTCTATCAAAAAGGTCTTTCATTCGCGTACATTGATCCAGATATGTATTGATAGAATCCTTAAGCCGATCAAATTCTATCATTGAGTAATTCTGCTTGCGAAGTGGAACTTCTATAGTTTTAAAAATCGAATCCTTGTCTTCATACGCAAACTGGAGTGGAGGCAGGTAACGAGGATCTTTGAAGGCAACATATCCTCTCAGAGCCAGATCGGCATTGTGAATAAGATAAAGAGATTGAAAAACTGCTTTTTTTACTTCTTCCGTCTGCTCCTGCAACTGTCTGTTCTGCTGCATTATATGAGTGCTATGATAAGAAACAACAATATTTGCAGATAACAATAAAATGATAATAGCAACACTAACGCCAAGCAAATACTTGTTTACCAGACTTTTAATATGAATTGAATTCACTCTTTACTTCATTAAAATACAATAGACCCAATTAAATTATGATTGTGTTGCAACCGTAAAAGTGGGCAATCAGCCTGCGATGACTAAAAGCCTATCTATTGGTTACAGTTCAGGTTTGACTAATTTCTATCAGGTTTGATTACTTTTTTCTGGATTTATTGCTCATTCTCCTTTCTACGATTATAACAATCTGGTTGCATATTGTTTACCTAGCAGATTTCATAAGTATGTATGTAGAGAGTTGAACGAAGGCAAATTTAAATTTCTGAAATTTTTTTGAGAATACTGTCAGAAAGTATACAGGATGGAGTTGTTTAAAATAGGCATAATAATATTGTAATGTAGAGAACCTTTAAAAAAGACAGGTGTATCCCAGAAAAGGTAAATTTCTGTTCTACTCTCCGGTTATTGTGTTAAAGGTAAAACAAACTTTCAATACAATCAATTCTGTGTCAATTAATTATAATTATTCTAATTAGGGAACTTAGCAATAGCATCCAGTTTGCTATTATCAAAATTGCCGGACATAATCAGTTTGATAACAAAGGCTGTCCAAGCTTCTTTGTCCCGATCTGCTCAGAACGGCCAGGCATTTTGGGCATACTATCGAGATGGGGGATCTATTTGGGTATGAAAAGTAGTGTCTGATTTGTTTTTAGTACATGCTTACTTTCACAGGAGGCCTGGCACTAATACCAGAAAATACACAAGGACTTGAGACATATAGTAGTGTATGATTTGGAAACCAGGTTTTATTTTCACTACTATGCGATTGACACGGTATTAGCCTCAATACATTTAAATTGGTTACAACGAGTTTACCTACAAAAAGAAAACAGTGAGATACCTCTTACTTCTTTGCATTTTTAGTATAGCTTATCCTACCCAAGCCCAACTTACCCGTCATGTTCCAAAGTCTCTGGATTCGTTAGAATGGTTTCTGCATACCCAGCCCAGAGATTCACTGTATATCGTCTCAATAAAAAATTGCGGCTTTCAATATATGATCCGGGGAGAATATAACCGGGCAGATTCGTTAATCAATATACTATATAAGCTAAAACAAGAGCAGCCAGCCAAAAATGCACTTATTACCTATTGTATACTTTTTCTTAAGGGAACATTGGCTTACCATAAAAGTGACAAGGCTGCGACGCTGGCGTATTACCTGAAAGCAGAAAAGGTAATTGAACAAAATCCAACAAAGTTTGATCCTACGTTTAAGATAGCTGCACCAGGCAATGTTGCCGCTGCGTATAGACGGCTCGATAAACTGGATATGTCTATGAAATATAGCCTGAAGGCGATTAAACTTCAGGAAAAATACCATCAGGAAAGTGCAAGTGAATACCAGAGTATAGGCAATATCCTCTCATCCTATCGGCAATATGACCGGGCATTACCTTACTACCAGCATGCCTTACAAATCGGCCAGCGAGATAAAGATGTAAAAAGCATGGCAATTACAGAAAATCTGATGGGCAATCTGTATGATAACATCAATCAGGCAGATACTGCGATCATTTACTACCGACGTGGATTACTCCATGCAGAACAATGTGACTATGCTTTGCTGCAAACCGATTTGTTAGTCAATCTGGGTCGTATGTTGATTAACAACAAAAACTATACACAGGCAGAAATCTATCTGAAACGGGGAGAAAAGCTATCTCGTGAACTGGAAGCTCCGATAGCTTTGCGGATAAACCTGCATAATCAGGCAGAAATGTACCGGGAAATGCAGAAGTTCGATTTAGCCGAAAAGTATTATCTGGAAGGTTTGGCGATGGCTCAGAAAAGCAATGACTTTGATGAATTGTATAAATCCAATCAGGCTCTGGCTGAGTTGTATAGCAATATGGGAAAGTTTGAGAAGTCTGTCCAGTTTATGGAAGAGGCGGCAAAAGCCAAAGACTCTACCTTTCACTTACAACTGGCTGAAACAAGCCAGCAGCTACTGGCTCAGTATGAATCCGAAAAACGCCAGCAGGAAATTGCTTTACTTAACGAGAAAAATCGTTCACAATCGCTGGAACTGGCTGTACAGCGTCGCAATGTATTTCTTCTGATTGCCGGTTTGTTGTTGACTGGTATAGCAGTCATAGTAGGCTATCGAAGATACAGACTCCATAAACGACTGGAAATGGAACGGATTCGGAATCGTATTGCGGCTGACTTTCATGACGAGTTAGGAGCCAATCTAAGTAGCATTGCTTTGTATTCAGACTTGTTACTCAACAACCATAATGCAGAAAAAGAACGAACCTTGCCTATTCTGACAAACATTAGCCAACAGGCTCATACTAGCATTTCTTCCATTAATGATCTGATCTGGACTATCAAGCCTGACAATGATGCCCTCGGACATACCTTTGTGAGAATGAAAGAGTTTGCCTACCCGCTTCTGGAATCACGCAACATTGTTTTTGTATTTGTAGCTGATGATACATTGGTAAAGGCGCAACTGGATATGAATATTCGTAAGTTCCTATATCTGATCTTTAAGGAAGCGATCAATAACATAGCTAAATATGCACAGGCTACCTCAGTAACGGTTCAACTGCGTGAAAGCAAAGGTTGGATTTACATGGAAATTTCCGATGATGGAATAGGCTTTGACCAAGTCAAAGTCAAAAGAGGCAATGGGTTAAATAACATGCAAACCAGAGCCCATGAACTGGGTGGAAAGCTTACCATCGATTCGCAGGTAGGTCAGGGAACGAAAATTACACTCAGTTTCAAAATCTCTGCCTGAGATGATGCTTTAAAAGCACCAAAATACAAATCATACAAAAATGATAGTCCGAGTTTCAGATGGCATTCAAGACATAAATATGTGGTTTTAGGAAGTATAATTTAGTGGGGGTGGAAAATGCAAAGTCTGCCTTGCAATGAGATGAAAGTAAGAAGCCACATCTACTTAGTTTTGCCATCTGTTTGTCGTGGCTTTTCTTATCACATCTTCTCATTAAATATCACTAGATAGCTAAGCTCCTCAGCAATGCGAGACATAATTGGCAGAATAGTATACAAGTCTCTGTTATCAGAATTGTCATATAATTTAGTGTGATAACAACAGCTATCAGGTTTCTTTGTCTCACTTGGCTCAAAACAGCCAAGCCTTTTGGGGCATACTATCGAGTGGCGTGATCCGTAGGGCTATGAACGCCATTTCAGGCAGGCTTGGAAGCGGTAACTGGGGTCAGATTTAAACACGAAAAAGATAGATTTGACTACTTATCTGTTTGGATCGATGTGCATTTTTGTATTCACACTAATGCAAAAAAACATGACCCCAATATTAGTTACCGGAGCAACTGGCCACTTGGGCAGCGTAGTTACCCAAACCTTAAAGAGAACGATTACTGCCCGTCAGATTGGAGTCATTACCCGTCATGAAGAAAAAAGAGCCGAGCTGGAAAGCCAGGGGTTCACTGCTCATCTGGCTGATTACGACCATCCTTTCGCTCTGGAAAAAGCAATGGATGGGGTCGATACCGTACTGCTCATTTCGGCAGGTGACGAAGGGGATCGGATGCAACAACATAGAAATGTAGTAGATGCTGCCAAAAGGGCAGGAGTGAAAAATATCGCGTATACCAGCCGGGCTTTGAAAGACCGTACCACCCTGAGCAATGCGTTAATGCGGGATCACTTCGAGACTGAAGATTACATTAAAGAAAGCGGATTAACCTATACACTTTTCAGAAACATTCTGTACATGGATGCCATCCCATTGTTTATAGGTAAGCAGGCACTGGAAAGAGGTATTTTTCTACCCGCAGGAGAGGGGAAGGTATCCTTTGCATTGCGAAGAGAAATGGGAGAAGCCATGGCACTTGTATTGGCAAATGAACCCTGTCAAAACAAAACCTATCATTTCACCGGAAGGGAGGCATACTCATTTGGTGACATTGCTCAGGCATTAACCGAACTATCTGGCAAGCTGGTAAGTTATACTCCTGCAGAAACTCCAGTTTTTGTCGCCACGATGCGGCAAAGAGGCATTGCCGAACCGATGTTGAAAAAGATTGTCGATTTTGTTACGGACATCCGGCACAATCAGGAAGCTGATGTATACACCGACCTTGAAAAGGTGTTGGGTCGCCAACCTCTCGCCTTGAAAGACGGATTAAAAGAATTGTTTGGACTTTGAGTGAAGATATGACCCACCCGACAACCTATCAGATAAAGACCATCGCGGAGTATCATCGGCTGATGGAGCTTCCTGCACCTGCGCACCCGTTGGTTAGTGTCATACGTTTTGAAGACACGCGGCGACAATTGAAACACTGTTCGGTTCGGATCATTCACAACTTTTACACTATTGCGCTGAAAAAGAACTTCAATGGTAAGTTGAAATATGGACAGCAAGAGTTTGATTTTGACGCCGGTGTGATGCATTTCATGGCGCCCCGGCAAGTATTGGCTATTGATGCCTCGCCGGCAGAATTTATCCATTCGGGATGGTTGTTACTGATCCATCCCGATTTTTTGTGGAATACGCCACTGGCCCAAAAGATAAAGAAGTATGAGTACTTTGGGTATCAGGTAAACGAGGCTCTGCATCTTTCGGATAGGGAAGAGGGGATGATTTCCGATACGATGCAACACATTGCCCACGAGTATCAAAGCGGCATAGATGCCTATACACAAGATGTCCTTTTGGCACACATCGAGTTAGTACTTACCTATTGTGAACGATTTTATCAGCGTCAGTTTATTACCCGTAAATTCGCCAACCATCAGCTATTGAATAGGTTAGAGGAGCTACTGACGGCTTATTTCAAAAGCGATGATCTGTCAAATAAGGGTATGCCCAGTATTCAATACATTTCAGAACAATTGCACATTTCGCCCAACTACCTGAGCCGTTTGCTGAAAACCCTGACCGGGCAAAGCACAAAGCAATTTGTGCACGATAAACTCATGGACCTGGCTAAGGAAAAGCTATCAACGACGGATCAGACAGTCAACGAAATTGCGTATGCGTTGGGCTTCGAACACCCGCAGTCATTCAGTAAGCTATTCAAAAGCAAGACCAAACTTTCCCCTTTGGAGTTTCGACATTCCTTTCATTGACTGATAAGGATTACTCTAATGAGAATTTGTTAGGCCAGGATGTGGACCAGTTGCAAAAAAGGACACTTTTCACCGATCCTTCCCCCCAAAAGGCCAAAGGCCAACCTCGCGGAGAAAAGACTCTCTACACACTTACATAACCTACCACGATTGAAGTGATCTTCACTCTCTTTGTGACATTTGTTTACTTTCTCAATGACATCTTTTACTTAAAATTCGGGGTGATCCATGTATATGTATTTGATGATCAGGTTTGTAGAGTTAATTCACCGCAGTAGAGGATTATCCGCATTCTCTTACAAGTCCAAAAATCATCCACTTAAGGCATAATGTTTTCAACGTATATACTAACTCGATAGTATATCAAAACTCGGTACTATACTAACTCGTTTCCATACTATCACTTTATTCCTACTAGTACTTTAATAAGATTTTAAGGCCTTCTAGTGGCTGTAAAAAGAGGCAAACGTAGTATTATTTATGATCGTGTAGTATGTATGATCATATGGTTATAGGACATATTAGTTACACAAGATTAAAATTAAAACAAACAGCCATCTATGAAAAAAGTAGAAATGATTACCCGGCGAAAGGCCATCAGTGGTTTAGGTGCCGGTTTAGCCACTGCCATGACACCTGGATTGGCAATTGGTCAAATGCCTCAGACAGAGTTGAATGCTCAATTAGAAGACCCGATCCAAAAGTATCCCAAACCTCCTTTCAAATCACAGACACAACCCTGGCCAGGGCTAGCCAGCAAAATGGAGCCTAAGCCAGACCATGGAGAAACGAGCTACAAAGGTTCTGATCGTCTGAAAGGCCGCAAAGCTCTTATTACAGGTGGAGATTCAGGAATGGGCAGGGCAGCCGCTATTGCTTATGCACGCGAAGGAGCCGATGTGGCTATCAATTATCTGCCTTCTGAAGAGGCTGATGCCCAGGAAGTAATTGCTTTGATCAAAAAAGAAGGTCGCAAAGCCATTGCTATTCCAGGAGATCTTCGTGAGGAAGCATTTTGCAAAAAGCTGGTAAGTGAGGCAGTCAAGGGCCTGGGCGGTCTGGATATTGTAGTGAGCAATGCTGCCCGTCAGCAAGCAGTGGCATCTATTCTGGATATAACCACTGAACAGTTTGACTGGACAATGAAAACCAATATCTATGCTCCCTTCTGGATTATTAAAGCAGCCTTGCCTCATCTCAAACCCGGATCAGTTATTATTGGCACGTCCTCAGAACAAGCTACCAATCCTTCGGCAGACTTATATGACTACGCACAAACTAAGGCAGCTACTACCAATTTTGTTCGTTCACTGGCAAAACAACTCGGTCCAAAGGGCATTCGTGTGAATGGAGTAGCACCAGGTCCTATCTGGACACCTTTGCAGGTGAGTGGTGGAGCTACTCAGGAGAAGCTTCAGAAGTTTGGAGGGGATACCCCAATGGGCAGACCAGGTCAGCCTGCCGAGCTGGCTTCGATTTATGTACAACTGGCTGCCAGTGATGCCAGTTATTCTACCGGACAAATTTATGGTGCAGCCGGCGGAGGAGGACTTCCTTAGAGATATGGATACTTAGTGAATGGTTGACTAGATCAAAAACATTTAGCCAACCATTTACTATCAATAGACATATGTGTGTCTTTTTTGTGTAAGCCATTGAAAATGAGTTTTTAAGTAAGGTTGCTTTGTGGCCACTCTTTCTCAATGGAAAAGGACTAATTTAGTGAGAGTCCCTGTTGGTGAAAGAAATAGCCTGTGTAACTCTATGTATGAAGAGTAAGTCGTGCCACTACTGTGTGAGATTTGTCTTCCGGTATGATTATTTAGGCTATACATACATGAGCCAGAAAGCTTGCCTGGATTTTTTCTACGTAAACTTTGGTTGATCATAGATTTCAATGGCATTTGTGTATACCTAAATAGGATTTGGCCATTACGTTTTCATTGAGAGTAGACACTAGAACATAGAAAAATTTGGGTAGGCAAGCTTGATGAGCTTATTCCGATAAAAGTGAAAAGACAATTTTTTTAATTTATCAACTTCAACCAGAATTAGCATGTATCATCACATCAAAAAATTAATGTATACCGTTAGGGTTGGTACACCAGACCCTCGATTTGGCAACATGTTACTAGAGCAATTTGGTGGCGCTAATGGTGAACTGGCAGCGGCTATGCAGTATTCGATTCAAGGTATCAATTGTGAAGATTCCGGGCTTAAAGACTTATTGATGGATATTGGTACAGAAGAATTGAGTCACCTGGAAATTATTGGCACACTGGCTCGTATGCATCTAAAGCCAACTAAAACGTTACGTCAGGCTGCAGAAGCTGATCCACTTATTGCCATTGCAGGTGGAGGCGGTGTAAACCTGTATAATTCACAGGGAAGTGCATGGACAGCCGACTATTTAAAAATTACGGGTGAGCCTGATGTAGATCTGCGAAGCAATATCGCAGCGGAAGCACGCGCTAAAATCGTCTATGAGCGGTTAATTAACTTTTGTGATGATGCTGGTTCCAAAGATGCGTTGCAGTTTTTAATGACGCGTGAGATTACGCACCTGAAAGCTTTTATGACTGCATTGGATAGTATGGGAAAAGATCCTCTTTCCATAGGACAGATTCCTCCTACATCGGGTATTGTAGAACAGTTTTATAACGATTCGACAGGTGAAAGTGAGTATGGAGATAAAGATATGCGGGGACCATGGAATCAAGGTCCAGATATTAAGTATGTGGAGGCTCCTGCTAAAATGGAAGCACAGGTGACACAACAACAAATTATTTCAGAGATAAACAAGGCCAGCCGATAAGTAGAATACTATTCTATAAATAGGCGAGTAGGCTCAACACCTGAATACCAACCAACCTTAGTAAAACTAAGGTTGGCTGCTTTTTAGCCAAACCCGCCGAAAAACGAGCAAAATCGCAATAGATTTATTTTTTCCATCTTCAGTAACTTTAGTATTATCTGCCTATTAGTTTGTTAGCTGCCAAAATTCCCTTTCCTTTTCATTACGCCAATGCTAAAGCAAGGGGAAAAATATACCCTGCATTACCCGAAGTTGCCCCAATAAGCTTGCCCATGCCTATGCCAGATAGTTTGAGTTTTATACCAAATGGAGGTATCTTTAACTTTCTGGATAATGGTATTAGACTAAAAGTCTCATCTTTACCATAACTTTTCTAATTTTGGATGTTTTAGGGAAAAATCTCATTAGACAGTTCTAAGAAAATAGCATATGCCGATATTAAAAATTCAGTGCAAACGTGTATCTCAAAGTAGTAAACTTTTCTTTCTGTAGATCTGAACAAAATAGTACACGTTTGCTGAAATTATTTAAACAAAACAATAAAAATATGGTTATAGCTGTGTCCTGATTGGTATCTACATAAAACATGGGTAGGAAGTCGGATAATGAGAAACTGTTTACACTAAAGTGTGTATCTTCGAAGCAAATTACACCAACTTTTGATTTTACCTATGAACTTTGATCGCTTGGAAGAGCACACCCTACAGGAAATACAACGATATCAGAAAGCACTGGAACTTGCTGGGGTAGGCATGTGGGAGGTTGACACTATAGAACAAAAAGTTTACCTGGATAAACGAAGCAAAGAATGCTATGGTTTTTCAGAAGATGAGCAGGTTTCCTATCACACTCTACTCAAATACATCCATCCTGGTGATTTGGAAAGAGTAACCGAGGTTATTTCCCAGGCAAGCCAAACAACACAGGACCATCCGCTGGATATGCATTTCCGTACCCTATCCTATGCAAATACGTTACGTTGGGTACATGTGAAGGGAAATGTGTATGCCGGAGATCTGATAAAAGGCTCTCGTTTTGGGGGAATTATAACCGATGTAAGCGAGCAGATTGAGCTTCGGGAGCAATTTACGAAACAAGGACTACGGGCTGAACAAGCACTGGAAGGCGCATCTGCAGGATGGTTTACCCTCGAAAGAAATAGCGATAAGATAGACTACTCTGCTACCATAGCCAGAATCATGACAGGTTCTGAGCAAATTGTCAGTCGTAGTATACTCATTGAGCACATTCATCCCGAGGACCTGCCTTTGTGGAACCTGGCCTACGAACAGGCGGCTATTACCGGAAAGCTACACTACCAGATCCGGTTTGTCTGGGATGATGGCTCTGTACATTGGATACGGGTAATGGGCACCTATGGCTATGATGAGGAAGGTGAACCGTATCTGTTTTCCGGCATTGCCCAGGAAACTACCCAGGAAGTAGAATCCCGGCTTGAGCTTAAAGTAAGCGAGGAACGATTCCGCAGTGTGGTAGAACAAGCTCCGATGGGAATAGGCTTGCTAAGAGGCAGAGAGATGCGGATTGAAATAGTGAATGACAAGTTAGTTGAACTGTGGGGGAAAGACGACTCTATTCTGGGAATGCCTTTGCAACAGGCTTTACCTGAACTCGAAGGACAACCCTTCATGACTTTGCTCGAGCAGGTCTATGATACAGGTAAACCTGTTACAGGGAGAGGCATAGTCGCAAATCTGCAACGCAATGGCCGGCTGGAAGAGGCTTATTTTGATTTTGCCTATACCCCTTTACGCTATGCAGACGGAACCATTTCTGGTGTGATGGTGCTTGGAACAGAAGTCACTACTCAGGTTTTGTCTCAAAAAGCTATTGAGGCCAGTGAAGCTAAATTTCGTTCGCTGATTGAAGAAACTCCTTTTGCCACTGCCTTATACCGGGGTGAAGAACTAATCATCGATGTTGCCAATCCTGCTATGATTAAATTATGGGGAAAAGACGAAAGTGTACATGGGATGCGATTGGCAGATGCCTTACCCGAACTGGAGTCGCAACCCTTTCTGGATATATTGGCTCAGATTTATAAGACAGGTGAGGTGTATCATGCCCGGGAGATGAGAGCAGATCTTGTGGTGGGAGGTAAACTCAATAGCTTTTATTTTAACTTTACCTATAAGCCACTTAGAGATGAAAAGGGGCAGGTTTATGCCATATTGAATATGGCCATAGATGTAACCAATGAAGTATTGTACCGCAAAAGTCTGGAAGAAAGTGAGCTCTTCAGCAAAAGTATTATTTTCAACTCACCGGTAGCTAAAATGGTTGTGACAGGCCAACAAATGATCATTCATACTGTCAATGAAAATATGCTTCAGATGATAGGCCGGGATGAATCTATTATTGGTCAGCCATTTATGGACGTAATGCATGAACTGGAGGCTACCCCCTTATTCAACAGGCTCCAACATGTATATACCACAGGACAAACGTTTCATGAGCCGGAAGAAAAATTTGAACTGCTACGGTTTGGAAAGCCTTATACAGGATATTATCAGTATACGTACAAAGCCCTGAGTAATGTTGAAGGCCAGATTTATGGTATTATCATAGCGGCCATTGAGGTAACCAACCTAGTGGTTGCCCGCAAAAAAGTAGAGGAAGCAGAAGCATTGATGCGGGGAGCCATTGAACTGGCACAACTGGGAACCTGGACATATGACCCTGCTACCAACCGTACTACCTATTCAGATCGGCTCAGAGAGTGGTTTGGTATCTTGCCTGAAGAAGAGGATCTGGACGATGTGTATCCAGTATTATCCGACGCAGATCAGGAGCGCATCCGTACGGCTATGGCTTGGGCTCTCAATCCCGAATCCGGGGGCGTCTACAATGAAGAATATGAAATGACCAACCGAACCACTGGACAGAAATATATTATTCATGCACAAGCCCGCACCTTTTTTGATGAGCAGGGAAAACCTGTAAAAATGTTTGGAACCGCTCAGGATGTAACTGAGCGGCGTTCTGCTCAACTGGTACTGGAGCAACAGGTTCACAAGCGTACGGAAGAGCTGGCAAAAACCAATCAGGAATTGTTTGAAGCCAATCAACTACTGGTTCGTTCAAACGATAACCTGGAAAAGTTCGCCTATATTGCCTCGCATGATTTGCAGGAACCCCTCCGTAAGATTCAGTCTTTTGGAGATATGCTCAAAAAGCAATACGGCGTTGGGTTGGGCGAGGGTCTTCCTTTGCTGGAACGCATGCAGGCAGCATCTAAGCGGATGTCGGTTTTAATCCATGATCTGTTGGCATTTTCCAAAATATCAAACCAGAAAGATCGTACCGAATCTGTGTCCTTAAATCAGGTACTGGATACAGTACTGAATGAACTAGAGTTTCGTATTCAGGAAACACAGGCTACTATACAAATAGCCCCTTTGCCAGTAGTGCAGGGCGATGCTACACAACTGGGCCAGTTATTTTTGAATCTGTTTTCCAATGCACTCAAATTTAGCAAAGCAGGAATAGCTCCTGTCATCAAAGTAGAGTATGCATTGATGGCTGCTGCGGATTTACCTGCCTCTCTCAGAATTCCACACCATTCATCATTCTACCATCGGATTGAAGTAAAAGATAATGGGATAGGGTTTGAACAAGAGTATGCCGAACGTATTTTTCAAATCTTTCAGCGTTTGCATAGCAGAGTAGAATATGCTGGAACGGGTATAGGACTAGCTATCTGTGAAAAAGTTGTGGCTAATCATAAAGGAGCCATACAGGCAACCAGTACGCTAGGTCAGGGTGCAGTCTTTACTGTATTTCTACCTGTTTCATAGGTAGACTACAGGTTTATAAAGAAGTTAAGTTGGTTGTATGTATAGAGCCTTATCGTGTCCCATATCTTTTCTAGAAATAAAGAAAATTTCTGGCGCAAGCGTCCGCTTGTGCCCATTTTGAGAGCAGCGTCCGCTGCGCTGGTGGGTAAAACCCTGTTTGGGTACTATCACACGTCTGAACATAGCTCAATTTGTCCCAACGCAACGGACGTTGCTTTCATTTTAGGTCCGAACGGACGTTCGAACCAGCTCCTTTCTTTTTAAAACCTTCATTTCCACAAAAGTTATGGGGCACAATAAGTGTATAGAGCCTGTTCATCCCGTCAATACGTATAAATACATTCAATAATGCGTATTTATACGTATTGACGGGATTTGTTTTTACTTCGTTATTGGAGGGGAGTATTTTATACACATACTCCTCTCTATTTACCAAATGAACGACACCATTACGAAACCGCAAACGGGTGATATTGTTGTAGGTATTTTGTCTAATAATCGTATGACTATTATTCACATCACTTCCGACAATATATTTTCGCAAGAGATTCTTCATTGTGCCTATTTTGACAAAAAGCATTATATGAAGGTAGAACTCTGTCAGCCAAAAGAAGTCAGATTCCTGTCGCTTCCAAACGATGCAAAGAAGCATCCATGTGAGATAAATATACACGATAGAGTACTCCTTAACCACCAGCATGATTCAGAACCTCCTGTTATGAAAATTACGAACTTTACAGAAAGTGAGAATATCTCACATGCTGTCTGCGAGTGGCTAACCCTGAAGGGAGATATAGACCTTGAAATTCTCCCGCTGACAGCCTTAAAGAGAGTTGTGTAAGAAACACAAACATGTAAAACACAATGTTTGGGGAGATAATCAGATGACCTTTGGTCAATGCATACCTTGTTTAATAAATACTTGTTTAATAAATACTATAGCAGATCTATTGTTGATGATGTGTGCTATCTATAGATTCTTCTTTTTTAGTTGCAGGTCGTAAATTGGAAGTTTTAAACTCAAGTTCCTTTACTTCTTCTCTAGAGTACAAGGTTGTTTTATGATCTTTCAGATTATATAGTATAATATAGTTTTCTGTAACTCCAATAAATCGATTCATTGTATTACTTGAAACTGTAGCATTGTCTGTTTTAAAACTGATAGTATTCTTTTCTTCTTTCTTTACAAACTCAGCTTCATAAAAAGCAATCACAGTGGTTAAATTTACTAGGAATATGATATACATTATATTGGATATCATCGTAAAATTATACCCCATATGCGAATAGTAAGAGATATCTCGTGTAGTTACTTTAGAGGTACTATTTAATAAGTAAACCAAAAGTCCTAACATACATGCGGTGAATGTAAGTATGCGAATATCCTGTCCAAAGAGTTTGATAGGAAAATCTCCAAAAATGAACAAAGCCCAAAAACACACTACATTTAATATACAGGCATACACCAAATGTTGTAGTTTAGTTTTTAGATTTTTTAAGGTTGTTTGGGATGGAGTGGGGAAGCCGCTTTCAGATAAGGGAGAATTTTCTTCTGGTCTATTTTCTTCTTTCTTTCCAGTGAGAACAAATCTAACCCCAAGGTATATGCCAAATAACAATAGGCTTGCAATAAACAGATTGGCATTAAAAATAGATTTGATGACTTCATACACTGTTAAGAAAGGAATTATATCTAATCCAAAAAACCTGTAGTAAACGGTTAATCTTAGAAGGGCAAGAAAGTAAAGAAAAGCGGTAGCGAAAGTGATATTTTGCAGCTTGTCATCTATTTTTATCATTCTACTAGGTAAGTTAAAGTACTATGGATGAATATTTCTTCTCAAAGTTATCCATAGTAAAGTAAAAAGCCTTATTGCATAATCTAGTAAAGCCTTTGCATCGTAGTAATTTCTTTGTACCAACTTGGCTCTTCATTATGTCCCATGTCTTTTCTGGAAATAAAGAAAGTTTCTGGCGCAAGTGTCCGCCTTATCGTGTCCTATAACTTTTCCAGAAATGAAGGTTTTAGGGAAAGATCTCTTTTTACCTTTTCAATCCCCTTGTTGTCCTCCTGTAAGGATCTCGTGACAAATAGAGCGGCGTTTGTGCTATGAGAGAAAGAATATATTCCAATCGGAAAGGCCGCCGGTCTTGTCACGAGATCCTTACAGGAGGACAGAGAGAGGTTTTTTTCTTTAGTTAAAAAACTCTTTTCCAAAAAAGATATGGGCCAGGATAAAGATTGGCCTTTGGCCATGCGGGCTGGAGGATCGGAGAAAAATGAAGAGGTTAGTGGAAGAGTCAAGAAAGTGACAATAAACAAATGACGAGAGATTAATTCTCAAAAATAAACCCAAGCCCACATTTTAAAAAACATAAGCTTGGGTTTTACTCATATTCAAAATGACTCATGTAGAATAAAGGTCATTTCTGGTTTTACTATCCGATAGGGATTAGTCAATAGGCTCCCATAATTGCACCTTGTTTCCTTCCCCATCAAGAATATGAACGAATTTTCCATAGTCAAATGTCTCAATAGTATCAACAATGGTTACTCCTTCTGTTTTCAATACCTCAACGAGTGCTTCCAGATTTTCAACCCGGTAGTTAATCATAAAGTCCTTATTTGAGGGGGCAAAGTAGTTTGTTGTCTGCGGGAAAGGTGTCCATTGGGTCTGTGCCTTCTTTGAACTATCCGGACTTTCATACCACTCAAAGGTAGCTCCATAGGGATTGGTGTCTAATCCCAGGTGTTTTTGATACCACTCTGTCATTTTTTTAGGGTCTTTGCATGTAAAGAATACACCCCCAATACCTGTTACTCTTTTCATTTTACTAGTGTGATTGGTTGTAATAGTGATAGATTTAAAAGCGAAACCGAGGCAAAAAGTTGAGACAAGTGTCAATATTACTAGTAGTGTTTTCTTCATGAATGTCAGGTGTGTAGTATTGGATTGTATACGGGTTGTATTTTCGCTTACTATCAGCTGCTATTCTTGAATAGAGTAGCACTATTTAGCTTGCTGAGGGAGCTAAGTAAGTAGGTGAAGCTTTGTGGAAAGTAGATAAAAGCGGAAAGTAAATGTGGTGGCCGGAATTGAAAAAATGCCTTTTGCTTCCTTGCATGCCAAAGTACCAAAAATACAAATCCTTACAAAATGTATCGTTACTTTTTGTAAGGATCTGATTTTTAGTTTTTTTATAACTTGATTTTATGTTTTGTCAGAGATAACGTGATTAGAATAGTAACAACAATAGGCTTTAAATTCCCTGACAACCTTTAAATCAACAGATAAAGTATAAAGGTAGGACCCTGAACAGGTTTGTTTTTCGCTAGAGTAGCTCCACCATGATTTTCTGTTACCTGACTCAAGCATTCAGTTAATTCCGAAGAACAAAATTGAGTGGCGCGATCCAGTTGGATATAGCAGTATTACAGACGTGCCTGGAAACGATAAACACAGAAGCCGATCCTTTCAAGGGTCTGGCTTTTGTGTTTTGGAAGCCTTAAGTATGTTGTTGGATGCAACACTTGTTGTTGTGAAGAACAGACAATATGTAAGGACTTATAATTTGGATGATTTGTGCTTCTTTGATATACATCGCGGTCTGCAATCAGATTGCCAGCTTTACCCGTATGGCACTAGGACCTTTTTCATTTTTCTCAATCAGGAAGGTAACTTTGTCATTTTCCTTGATGGGTTGTGACAATCCATTGGCATGGACAAAGACACTTTGCTGACTTTGTGAATCTTTGATAAATCCATACCCTTTGGTTTCGTTATAGAAAGTAACCTTGCCTGTACGGATATTGTCTTGTGGATTAGTACTCTGACGACTTACTCCTATGCTGATCTCTTCATTTTTAATCACTCTTTTTTGTTTGGGATCGGGTGGGGTAGAAGATAGGTAACCATCTGCATCTACATAGACAAACATTGCCTCCATATCTTTTCCTTTGTCAGAGTGTGTTTTTCGTTCGGCTTTTCTTTCTGCTTTGTCTTTTTTTCTCTTTAGTTTTTTAGCTATGTTCTCTTTTTTACTGAATGTTTCACTGGATCTTGCCATAAGATAATGGGTTTATAAGATAATGGGATTAGGTGAGAAAAGAACAGGCAGGCGTTGAAAAGCTGTTACCAAAAGAATGCACAGAGACACTTTTACCCTATAAAGTATATTCCGGACTACCTGCTATACTGCATTTTAGAGGGATTGGAAAAGAGGATACGCAAGCAGAGGGTATTGATTGAGTAGCGCTAAAAGCCCGGTAAAACGGGGAGCAAGTTACGATAAATTCCTGATAAAGTTCGCATTATTGTTTTTTCTTATATCAGACTTAGCCCTTCTGGAAATATATTTATCTGATTATGAAATATTTTATTCTAAAATGCTTTTAAAAGTCAATTCCTGTTGTTACCTTTGAAACATCACTTTAAAAAAATAGTTTAATGCCACAAGGTACAGTAAAATTCTTTAATGAAACCAAAGGATTCGGTTTTATTAAATCTGACAGTTCTAATGAAGATATCTTCGTTCATGTTTCAGGCCTGATTGATGAAATCAAAGAAAACGATAAAGTTACCTTTGAAGTTGAGAAGGGCAAGAAAGGTCTGAATGCAGTTAACGTTCAGTTGGTTTAATATATCTGGTATATATATAATCCCTTTATACAAAAGTCTCTGCAAAGAGACTTTTGTGTTTTATACTATTCTCTCCTTAATTTTATCTGCACTACTACGCTGACTAGTTTAGCTAGCAGCCAGATTTTCTCTGCCTTGTGCAATAGCAGATAACAAAGTCTGGATTTTTTCAAACCCATCGATTGTTTCTGGTTTCTGCAAATATTCATTGCCTTCTGGTTGTATAAAAGCATCAATTACATCTTTGTTGTGGGTTGTAGATAAACCCACAACAGACGTTTCTTTATAAGTAGCCAGTACCCTCAGATCCCGTAATGTTTCCAGTTTGTTTCTTACAGGCATGTTTATGTCAAGCAGAATAAGAGAAACAGGTGGTAAGTTTGCTATTGTATCATCCAGATAGGTAAGGAGTTCCTTACCATTGGTGGTAAATAATAGTGCCATTGAGGGTAATGTTGCTTGATCATCAATGGCATAAAGTCCTGATCATCTTCGGCCACCACTAAAAAGAAGGGGTTGTTATGCATTCAGTAAAAGGAGACATGTATACCTACGGAAATACCAGAATCGTAGTTTTTGCAAATAAGTACGGTTCTTATACATTCGTTTACTTTACACTCGCCATTGAGGTATCTTCTTTATTTCTGATAAATTCTTCAAACAACAAAGCCTGAAACAGGGTAAGGTTGTATTATCGCAGACCTGAAATACAATCCCAGCTTGGTGAAACCTATAGTCAACCAATCAACCCTCATAAACTCTGGGTGATTCTTACTGTTTTTTTACTTCCAGATGTATTATGGAGAAGGCATGTTTTAAAGCACTTGCCATAGTAGCTTTGGTTATGATATGAGAAAAATCAATTCCCAGTTGTACTACAGTCTGCGCAATTTCAGGACGGATGCCACTAATGATACATTCTGCACCCAGCAGTCGTGTAGCACTGACTGTTTTCATCAGATGATGAGCTACCAGAGAGTCTACAGACGGTACACCGGATATATCCAGAATGGCTATTGTACTACCTGTAGCGACGATTTGTTCCAGCAGACTTTCCATCACTATCTGTGTCCGGGAACTGTCCAGGGTGCCAATGATAGGCAAAGCCAGAATACCATCCCAGACCTTGATAACAGGAGTAGAGATTTCTGTCATTTCATCCGTCTGACGCAGAATCACTTCTTCGCGTCCCTTGATGAAAGTTTCGAAGGTGCTGATCCCAAAAGAATCAATGAGTTTACTTAGTTTCAGGCTATACTCATATAAAGCAGCCGGATCTTCACCGATTTCCTGTTGCAATGTCTGTAGTATAGAATCTTTCAGGCTAAAGATATAGACACCTGTCTCTCTGGGTAAAAAACCTTGCAGAGCACGCGAATAGGAAATATCTGCAAGCAGATCTACTACTGGGCTGAACACAGGTGACTCCCGGTCAGTAAGACTCTGATCGGTCACTGTTTTGCTTAATAACTCTACCAGTTCCACGGATTGGTTTCTCAGTTCTTCATTGCTTATCAGATCTTCCCGCAAGCCTTCGTCTGTGAGTTGAGCATTCATCCATTGCTCGAGGATTTGTTTCTTTTTTTTCTGAAAGAATCTGGAAATATCCAATTTCATGTAAATGGGGGTAAAGTTAAATGGATCAAAGGCTATAAACGTACTGAAAAAAAACAGCTATCACTAATTAAATAAAAATTAAGCGCAGTAACAGGAATATAGCAGGTGCCAAAGTCGGAAACCGCTGTGTTTTATGACATGTCCCACACACAGATTTCATACAGTGTTAATCCGATACGATTGCTTCACCAGAGGAACTAGCGAAGGTATTGATAGATTTACCTCGAGTCAGATGTTATATTATTTTACATCAGACACATACAGCCAGTCTTTTCGTAACATGCCCAAACGTACAGGGTTTAGACTCATACAAGCCTCTAGGTTTCAACCAAAAGGACTCATCCACAGAAAAGCTTCAATCGTTACATAGACTGAACTGGTTATTTCCAGCAGATCCGGAGTACTCGAAGACTTACTTTTCTGATAGTTAAACATCTTTTCTTTTGTTCGTGAAAGATTCTCTATGGCACGTTCTCTAAGCAATGGAGAAGTAGCACTAGCAATTACAATTTGCGCCCTGTTGATAATATCAAGCATAGAATCTGAATCGATTGTACCTGTTTCAATACTCTCTATTTCTGTAAGAATCTCTTCTAAAAGAATTCTTTTTTCATGGGTTGTCGAATGTAGCACAGCTCAAATACATATACTGAACATTTATTATTCTTGATGGTTGATGGTATAGTTATATACTTGGTTTTAGATACTTAAAGTAAAACTTTCAATGGAGGCATATACTCTGGCTATCATCTCGACTAAAAATACGGAATCTTTATTCGGTTCGTTTTCATAGGAAGAAAGTCCTGTTTCAACAGTATCAAAGAAATACAATGCCTTATTTTTTAGTATGTGAGCAGCACCTCTTTCGTCCAGTTTCAGGGCTTTAATCAACAAGGTTGCATGCATCATAATCATTCGCAATTCATCACATACAGACACATCATCGGCTCTATGAATCAGACTTTTCACTTCGGGTAATAACTCAACAAGCTCTGCTCTGGGTGTGCTGAATCTTTCCTCTTTTGACATTTGACGGTTCCTCCTTTTTAATGGTAAACTTCCTTTGATTCAATAGGCAAAGTGGTTGTGTGATTTACAAAGTATGTAAGGTATTAAAGACCTCTAACGAAATTGACAATTGAGGTATAGGCTTTAGCTGACAGGTAGATAAAGAAGAGAGAAGCGCTAGCTGAGGAGGGGTTCTCGGTTTCAATATTTTCCAATATAGTATGCAGAACAGTCAGAGTATCTTGTTTCAATCCACCTGCAGGATCATTTTTTGAGACATCTGATTGACCTATCGCTTCTACTACATGCTCAATAATTGTTTTTAAATATAAAATACATGCATCATAACTTTCATCTTTATCGATTAGCCCCTCAATTTCTTTTAGTGATGTAATCAGTTCTGATCTGAGTGCACTGCTTGCTTTTCCCTGAGCCATGTTGCTTTCGATACCTACGTTAGATTAGAAGTCACTAAAACGCTATTGCTTACGTACTAGTCATCGGATCTGTAACTGACAGGCTATCTTCTTATGGTCCTTTGCAAGAGAAGAGGCATAGCTTAGTACATTGACCTTCACCATGACTTTATGTGTAATCGAATGGATCTCTATCTGATCAAGCTCAGCTATTGTTCTTACGTATTTCTCTACCTTGAACACTTATTGATAAAGTGAAAAGTAGCAGGTATTCTTTCTATGCTTTTATTGATCCTGTTCAGAGATTTGTATTTTTCTAAAAGGAGGTAGCTAATAGCTGTTAGGTATGCTGACTATCGGGTGTTATACTTGGTGGGTAATTCTTTTGATATTGTATCGTAAAAGTTATGACAGCCAATGACTCATCTGAGGTCATGTTTGATTTTTTAAGACTTCTTTGTCACATGCTTTGGTTTAATATTGTCAAATGTAACTTAAAAAAATACAATAAGGACACAAAATACAAAAAATATTTGCAGATAGTGGTAAAATGCAATAGCAAAAGTAGGTTAACATCACTGACACTGATAGGCAGTATGTGTATCATACCAATGCTGTTAGTAACTACAAATCTTCCAGATTACTTTTTCGTTTTTGCTTAAGCCTTTTGTAGAAAGATGGAGAGAATCCCGTTATTTTCTTAAACTGATTTGATAAATGGGCTACACTGCTGTAATGCAACTGGTAGGAAATTTCAGTAAGAGTAAGCTCATTATAGAGTAGAAGCTCTTTCACTTTTTCAATTTTATGCAGAATAATAAACTGCTGAATGGTTATTCCTTTTACCTGTGAAAAGATATTGGAAAGATAGGTATAGTCATATCCTAGTTTTTCACTGATATAATCCGAATAATTTATAGTAGGCAACTTCACTGAATAGTGAATCATTTCGGTAATAAGATTTTTGATTTTCTCAATCAGAATACTTTTTTTGTCATCCATTAACTCCAGTCCTGACTGAAATAAATTTGTCTTTAGCTGATCGTGTTGTTTAGCAGAAAGATCTTCCCTGACTTCGACCATACCCAACTCAAGCGCAGTATAGTCAAGCCCTAATTTCCGGAGTTCTTCCTTTACAATCAGTTTGCATCTTAAACTGACCATGTATTTAATATAAAGTCTCATATGTTTCTCTGTAACTCCTGCCTTTGTTATGTATACTCTCCTGCTTCTTGTCTTATATCACTTTCTCACAGTATGCTATTTGTATCTTATTCCCTGAATCAGATACAAGAAAAGCCCATAGATTGTCTATTTATAATTCTATAAATCAGGATCTGTAAACGAAGGACGCTAACTGTACAGAAAGAGTGGAGATCAGAATGGTTGGGTAATAATGAGTAGTTGAATACCTCTTTCTTTCTGACGGATCGTTACACATAGTGATGACTTGAATTATTGATTTGTCATCAGTATTTACAGTTTATCCTGTTTTTATATCTGTTTGTAGTATATCCGCCAGACTAATCAGTGAAAGATATAAGAAATTTTCAGAACTATGTAATGCTTTCCCGAAGAAGAAAACCCACCTTTACCAGATAGTATATCTTCTAAAAAAACTATTCCCTGAATATAAAGATAAATTTTAGGATTTACTATGAGGTTTATTCATTTTACTCAACTTTATGAACAATTCATACCAAAACAAACACTCCAGGACCTTAGTCGAACCTTTTAAAATTGTTGGTGACTGGAATTGTCAGCTAAAAAAACTACAGGAAATGTTTCCGCAACTGACCAATGCTGACCTGCATTTTCAAACAGGCAAAGAAGAGCTCCTGCTTGCCAGAGTAATGAACCGGCTCAATAAGGAACGGATAGAAGTAATAGAGATCATTCGAAAAGGACAAGTAAAGAGAGTAATGTAACAGGAAATGGTTTCCCCCTCCATAAAATCTTTTAGTAGTAATATCTAACTGATCAAAACTTCATCTCCTTTATACCCTGAGGCTGTACATTCACATAACAGGTATTGTCTTGCGTAAAGGTTCTTATGTAATAGTATCTCTGAAAGAATAAAAAAGTAGAAATAAGACAGAAGTCTGACATACTATAACTATCTCATTGTAAAATATTTATCCGCAGTATGCTACATACTAATACTTTTTTTAAAACGTTTACACTGAAGCGGACAGCAATGTAATGGATCTGATTTTTCTCTTTTTTCAACTGAATTGTATACAATGGGGTTTCTTAATTTTTTTACACAGGAGATAGCAATTGACTTAGGTACTGCCAATTTTTTAATAGAGCAAAATGAGAAAATAGTAGTAGAGCAACCCTCAATCATAGCAGTAGATAGCCGCACCAATCAAATGATTGCGTTTGGACATCAGGCTTATTTAATGGAGGGAAAGACCCATGAATCAATTCGAACAATACGCCCGCTTCGGGGTGGCGTTATAGCTGATTTTAAAGCTGCCGAGCAGATGATCAAAGGAATGTTACGGATGATTCCTCTGAAAAACAGATGGGCAACTCCCAGCTTTCGTATGGCCATTTGTATTCCTTCCGGTATTACAGAAGTAGAGAAAAGGGCTGTGCAGGATTCAGCAGAATATTCAGGTGCCAAAGAATTATATCTGATTCATGAACCTATGGCGGCGGCTATTGGAATCGGACTGGATGTAAAAGGGGCAACAGGACATATGATTATAGATATTGGAGGAGGTACTACGGAGATTGCTGTAATTTCACTGGGTGGAATCGTCTGTGACGAGTCTTTACGGGTTGCTGGTGAAAATTTTGATGAAGATATTGTTGATCACATGCGAACGAAACATAACCTGTTGATTGGAAGATTTACGGCTGAACAAATTAAAATTGCTGTGGGAGCTGTTGGCTATGATCTAAAGACCCCTCCGCCCAACTTTAGTGTAAAAGGCCGTAATTCATTCACAGGAATGCCACAGCAGGTACAGGTTGGCTACCAGGAAATAGTTCATTGCCTCGAAAAATCAATTTCAAAGATCGAAGAGGCTATCATGAGGGTGTTGGAAAATATACCCCCTGAACTGTCTTCTGACATTTATCAGTCAGGTATTTACCTGACTGGTGGTGGAGCTATGCTGCGGGGCTTAGATCAGAGAATTGCTGCCAAGACTCATTTGCCAGTTCATGTGGTGGATGATCCATTACGGGTAGTGATGAAAGGAACTTCAATAGCCTTAAAAAATAGTAAAAACTTCTCCTTTTTGATGAAGTAAGACATCCTGACAAACAACTATCAAATTGTATCTTTTTCTGCTGGTTTATCAGATTATCTGATAAATAATAAAAGCCGAGGTATCCGAAACGAATTTGATATCCACCAGAATATAGTGCGTATGAGAGCTGAGGAAGTCAGTAATAGTATTGGCTAACTCGACTCCGTTTGTCGCTGCTAAATGTGTTGTGCTCAGATTTTTGAAGTAAATCATAGGAATGAAGTTAAATAGACAGATGTATGAATAAAGAAAGTAAATATTATGGAATAGACTCAAGCAGCCTTTCCACAGATGTCACACTGGTATAAAGCAGGTTTTCATTTAATGATCCGTTTGACATCGATCCATATGAAAAAGGAACTGTATTCGTAACTGAGTAATTACCTGGAGAAGATTGTTCTTTATAGCAGGTATGAACCAACTCTCCTTCCAGCCACTTCAGATTATCATCTATCTGCTCAATACAGAGTAGTATCTGAGAATTATATAGAAGAAGCTTTGTATTCTGTAGGTACTCTAGTATCTGCTCACAAATCTGCATAGAAGAGTAAATATCTCCTTCTGGCCTTCCCTGATGCAACAACAGTTGAGATTTCAGCAACTGCAGGTCATACTTAAAATTATTCGTTTCCATTTTTTAATAGTGATGTATCTTAAAGGTATATCTGTTTCGATGGTAATACGTTTTTAAACGTGTGCATGAAAAATGATAATTCCATACTGTATAGTAGGAAAGAGTGAAAGATGAAACAGAAAAAGTATTGAAACTGCTTTGTATAAACATAACGTTTAGTTAAAGATGATAGCAGATTGATCCCAGTCCCATTGCTGGTGACAAACACGGATAAAATCTACGTAGTCTCCTTCGATACAGGTATTGCTCACCCCATCTACAAGATTAAAGTTTCCTTTCCAGGGCCAGCAATGAATGATAACCCTACCACTTTTTAGTTTCAGATCATAAAACTGGTTTCCGCACTTTCCTGTGTATTTTTTCCACTCATCCATTTTTATCCTGTTACTATTCTTGCCAACATGAGATCCTGAATTATCTTTTGGCAGGTGTATCCAGAGAGTCTGCCGGTATGGAATCGTATAATTCCATCATTGCTTTTAGTGTATTATTGATCAACTCATTAGTCGATTTTTTATAAAGTAGCTTATAGGTAGTGCTTATTTTATCCGGATGCATAAAGTCAGGTTTTTGAGGCATCCCAATCAGTTGAGATCTGGTCCAGACTATAGTATCATCGATTTGTTCGATACAGGTGTGGATCTGAAGCTGATAAGAGAGAAGCTCTGAATTGAGCAGAAAGACAAGAATCTGTTCACAGACAAAGATCGGCTTTATTCCCTGGTCCCAGGTTTGATTCCGGCATTGAATAAGTCTGGAGCTTAAGAAAGCCAGCTCAGATTTAAATCCATTGACTGTATTCTCCACTACCATTCTTTCTCGGTTTAGTATGTTTTAATCTTTTTTCCGCTTATTTACTTAATAGGTTCTACTCTGTTTATTGATGAGTCAGACTATTGTTCATCGTCTTTTTGACTAACTAAATAACTATATTTCTTCACAACTAGTAATGGATAGACTATAAATGTACTGCCATTTATTCTACGATGTGTTATATATGTCTCAAGTAAGTTTACATATATCACAGTTCGAAAAACGAGAGAATTTTCCACAGAAAGAGTATTGATTCCGGACAGTCTCCTTCTACTGTTTTATCAGAGATATAATCTGGTCTCTTGCTTTGCGTGACTCAGGAAAGTTCATAAGCATCCATACATGTACCATCTCCGCATACTCGTAGTAATGGATAGTTGATTTCTCTTTTTGCATCAGAATCATCAGCTTGCGCGCATCTGCGGCCAATATATCCCGTGATCCAATAAATAGATACATAGGCGGTAGTGCTGCCAAAGAACCATTGATAGGGCTAACCATAGGATTATGCACATCTGTATCTCCTGCGTAACTAATACCTGCTTTTTGTAATCCTTCTATGCCTAGAAACGGGTCCAGCGGATCTATAGCCTGTATGGCAGGGTTGGTCAGAGAGATATCCAGCCAGGGAGATAAGAGAAAAAGTTGACCGGGTTGGGTAACTTTTTCCTGTTGCAGTTGTTGACAGAGCGCCAGTGCAAATCCTCCACCAGCAGAATCTCCCATAAGAATCAAATTGTGAGCAGGTACACGATCAAGTAGTTCTTTATACAATGGAATCACCATTTGAAAGGCATCCTTGTAAGTGAAACCGGGAGCAAGCGGGTAATCAGGAGTGGTAATGCTGCATTGAAGGTTTTGTACCAGGAATGCCATAAAAGTCCAGTGTTGTCTCACAAAGTTCTGTACATAGGCTCCACCGTGAAGGTATAAAATGTGTTTGACTGACCGACTGTGTTTGGGATGCAATGTAAAAACAGGACGTCCCTGTATAAAGGTTTGTTCTACGAGACAGGTATCATATATTTTCTTAGGAGGTTTGGGACACTGATAGAAATCGAATTTCCCAAAGTCAAACTGCATCTTTAAGAAACTTTTCTTACGGATAAGTCTTAGAAAGACAATAAAAGCTTTGCTTTTTATACTGGCCATAGAATGGAGAAAGTTAAATGATCATGGCCAACCTCAAACAGTCAGGTATGAAAGATTTTTTGAAAAACGGACTGATTCCTCATTCGGTAAAACATAAAGAACAATGCCGTAATAACCGGAAACAAACAGGCGGCAACAATCACACTCCAGCTTAAACGGATCTGGCGGCTCACATAATAAGAGATAATTCCTTCCAGCAACAGACCCAGAAGAGCTATCGCAACAAAGGTGTATGCCAACAGGTTCAGTCCTTTTTGGCCTGCAAGGTGAAATAAGCTCATAAGAGCAAGCAAGATAAAGTTAACGGAAAACAGGATGGGTATTCCCAGATACAAAAGCCATCCGGCAAAAGGAAACAAATAATATAACAACCACAGGACCAATGTGGATGCCAGCCAGCCTACCAGGATCTGATACATGGTTTTTTTATGCCAGAAAGCAAGTAATGCTGCATAGGAAAGTAAAATAGTACAGAAGCATAGCGGATACACCGCCCACGTAACATGGTGATTGATCATCAGATCGATGAGTAAAGTAGCCAGTATACCTGAGAATAACAGAATCGCAACGATTTGCCACAAGAGGTGTTTCAGCACATGTTTATCTTCTGCAGGTAATTGCAATACATTGGTCAGGTTTAATTCGGTGGCTGTGGGTCCTTTATACCCTGCTTCTCCCACCACTGTACCACAAAGCGGACAGCTCTTCATCTGGGTTTCCAGCTCCACGCCACATTGTTTGCAACTAATCATAGGGTATTGGTCGGATTGTTCTGTGTCTTACATACCTTCGTAACTCATCATCTTCACTCAGTGATCCCTCATACTTTTTCTGACAGATCCTAGCTAATGACTTTTACGGGGATACCTTCTCCTATCAGTATGGAAACAAACTCTTGTTCCAACTGGTGAGAAGTTGTGATATTGCCAAAACTGAGTATCAGTTTGTCTTCGAACCCAATAACGCCACAATTTACTTTCAGCACTTTGTTGGGTGGCGGAGGAATAAACTGGAAATACTCAATAAGTCGGTCAGCCTGCGGACTAAATGAAACCTTTCCCAGATTCGTTATCACCCCGCTGTATTTGCGGGTTCCTTCAATGCTATAGGTAAAATACAAGATGAGTGACTTGATAAAAAGAGGTGTATTCTTCAGCAATACATTTCGCTCAGCTCCTACATTTCTCGAAATAATCTTATTGATCAGCTTCACATCTGTTTCCAGTTGCATCAGATGATGAACCGTTTTGAGAATCTCTTCGAATGTATATTTCCCCAGACGCAAATCAATCTCCGGAGTCACAAACAGAGAAAAGTTTCTCATTGTTTTTGAGTGGTAAAGCTTTCTTAGATTAATCGGTACCTGTATGCGAAAAACCTTTCTGCTTCTGCGTTTTTTAACTGGTGAAAGTTGATTATAGATGGTTTGAAGTGCAGACAGATAGACTCCAACCAGATAAACAGTAAGAGTTACATTATATTTTCGGACAATAGCTATGATTTCCTTTGCAGGAATAGAAAAAGAGAGTACTTCAAATCGAGGCAGAGGCTTAAGACGAAACGGTAAATGGAAAGCTGTAGGAATCTTTAGTGGGAAGGGTAAACGTTCCTGGAAATGAGTAGAAAAGGCATCTTCAAATTCTTCCGCAGATGGAGTCTCCCCAGGTTTCAGATAAGACAGCGCATCTGTATCAATCAGACAACATACCTCAAAATAGGTCAGCAAAAGTGATTTTAAAAACTCAAATGCTCCTTTTCCGTCTGTAAGAATGTGTGAAAACTCAACACTGACTTTATTTTCTTTGAGCAGAATACGGAAAATAAGCTCATTCTTTTCAAACGAACGACAGAGCAGCCCCAAATCCGGTCTGACAGCCATCTTCTCATTATAGTATTGAAGATAATACCAGAAAAACCCTTTTTTAGGATTCATCTTATAATAGGGAAACCGTTCTTCCAGACGCTGTACAGCCTCCAGAAACGGCTTGATTTTCACTCTGTCTTTCAACACTGCCGATAGACGAAAGACAGTCGTTAGTTCTCTGCTTTGAATAGCTGGATAAATCTTAGCCGCATTATCCAGTCGCAACCAGAAATCCTTTGAAGCTTCCTGCAAAGAAATCTCCTTCTCAGAAGTAGGTTTCGGCGAAGAATCTCGCTTAACTGTCTTTTTCTCTATCACCATACCTTATTCACTTTGACTAGATCATCCTTCTCAAAATGATACCTGCCTACACGTTGAGAACTGTAAAAAAAATGTACCTGACGTTCTGATAATCTGTTGAAAATATCAGATTATCAGAGGCTTGGCGAGAAGGCCAGAATAGTGTTTGTCCATTTTCTTTACACAAAATTCATCCAGGAACTTTCATCTGAATATTCCTCAACAGCTTTTACTTTATTTTCAAACCGGAAAGAGCAAAACAAAGCTGATACTTCCTGTTGTACCATACGTAAGCAGTTTTCTGCCAGTTCTTTTCTGAATCCATCTTCACCCAGGTCAATTACATATCCCATGCAGATAATCCTGGCCAAAATCTTACCAAGCTCTACCTGTTTCCGTTGTGATAAGGTACAATGAAGCTGAAAACTTAACTCTTTTTTGAAATACAGGCAGGCGAGGGCTGTGGGAGGGAAGTCTTTCAGAAATTCAAACAAATTTTCTTGTTTTTGCTTTTTCATCATTCGTATAATACTTTCTCCGATCTGTGAATACAACATTTCATTAGCTCCTTCAAAAATCTGAAAGGCACGGCTGTCAATAATGCCACTTCCACCAATATGACTAGTACGATACCCCCTTGATCCTGAAAGTTGAACCAGCACCTGGGCAGACTCCTGCATCAAATCCGTAACTACTGTTTTGATACTGTTCGCTTCCAGGCCTTCGGATGCCAGATCCTGATCTATCCCACTAATGCGGCTGCTTCGTACACACATCGCAGAACATAGCGTATACGCCGATTGAATCCGCCCGATCTGAAACTGAATCTGATCCATTAAGAGAAGGCTACCTGCTCCTACTTTGCGGGTAGTGCAATGGCTTGTGGTTTCATCCAGCATCCGTTTTATAAATCCCATAGCCATACCTGGAAACTGCATCCGGCTGCGATGCAGAATGTCTAGCATCATCTGTATGCCTGTAGACTGAGGCTGTAATTTATAGGTTGAAGGAACCTGCAGGTCTAATGCATTGAGGCCATAAGGGATAAGCGAAAGGCCCAGATTGTCATAATACTCTTTTACATGGATATGCTGTCTGGGCTGGGTGTTATCACAGATGAAAAAGTCAATATCTCTACTCAAATCACCAGCTTGTGTTTCTTTCTTGCAGGCAATCAGCCAATAGTTGGCCAGACCTGTTAGTCCCTGCCAATGTTTGGTTCCTGTAATATGATATCCTTCCTCTCGCTCTGTATAGCGGGTTTTCATATTCAAGGCATCACTGCCATAAGCAGGTTCGGTAATCATAAGTCCTCCCATATTTTGATGTTGGAGAAATCGGTCAAAGATTTCCTCTTTAACCTGCTCATTTGCATATTTTGTGACAGGCTGCAGAAAGAGTGCAATATTGATTCCGAAGATTAGCGAAAGAGACAATGATTCATAAGAAGCTGCAGCCAGAAGTGACAGACACTCTTTTGCAATGACTCCTCTTCCTCCAAATTGCTCTGGAATGGCAACCGCCAGGGGATTTTCGGTCAGTATAGTATGCATCAATTCTGCTGATAGATCTCTGTTGGAAACAGTAGTTCCTTCTTTTCCCCGAAAAAGCTGTTGTAAAGTTAGTTTGAAGTCTTTTATGAAGCTGTCAAACTCGATGTGGTTGATTACTGCATCCATGCCTGGCTAAAATTTATAGGTTATGATTGATAATACTATTTTTAGGGTCTGATGGCTCCTTAGCTTACCTACAGACAGAAAACTAACTTGTAGGTAAGTGAGCATTATCAGATGATTCTTTATTTTGTTTGGGAACTACCTACTTCAACAATAAGTAAACCTTTAGGTAAAGGAAGTAAGAGCAAACAGGCAGTGTATGAGGAAAGAATTAAAAGCAATGGAAAAGAATTGCCTCTACTACAAGTTGACAAGTTATTTTGAGCCCCAGCGGCTTGAACAGACTAAAGAAAGGAGTGACTATAAAAGGTAGGCTCAACTAGTTTCAGCAATCAGTCAATATACTGTTACATAATCGAAGGATTATTCCCCGAATTCCTCTATAAGATAATATTCATGGGCTAGCAAAGTTTCTAAAGAACAGATTTTCTCTTCCATGTTCAACAAACGTTGCTCTGCCTTTTTTCCATGATAAGGGGTAAGTATGTCTTTTCTTCCTGTCCTGAGTTGATTTTCCAGAAAATCTATCCGGATTTGGATAGCAGCTATTCGTTGTCTTGTCAAGGAAATAATCTGTGTATGGACCCAGTCCAACATCTTGGTTGTGAGGCGATTTTGCATAATTAGTGAGAGTAAAAAAATGAATCCTTCTCTAGTGAAAAGGTTTAGCCATGATAAACGTTCTACTCAGAGAGAGTGTCGTCTCTTTTTCGTGAAGTAAGCGTCAGATGAATAAGATTTGCAATATATTCCTTTGTCACACCATATTGTGAGGCAAGCCGGTTTATTTGAAAATCTTGTTTGCCCAGATCAACCAAGGCCCAGGACATGCGTGTGGAAATATAGCGTTCGATTGTCATATGGATAGGGTTTATCTGTATACTCTATAACAGTATTATCCCAGATTCGTTCTGACTAGATTTTTCCCTGCCCTGTTTCATACTTTTAACCACATTGACTTTTCTTCAACTTTATCCTTACCTCCATAGAGTATTTTGTGGCTTACAGGCATGGAATGGGCATTTAGTAAAACTTTAGGCTACTCTTCATTAGGTATATAGTTGCTTACAGGGACATGTATACGTCAATAAAATGTGTGATTTATATAACTTTTTTTTAAAATGTGTAAAACTTTATCTTGTAAAACAGGCCAGCTTTGTGAAAAACAATAAGGCTTGTTGCTAGTATGGTATGATGCTTCAGGGCAAAGTCGTGGGTAAATTAATTTATGGTTGATGGTTGCTTCAAGTAGATCCTGGCTGGATACGAGTTGGGGATTTGATAGAGGTTGCTATACAGCAGAAAAAAGCATTCCAGACAAACCTGCCGACAAAGATAATTCCTGATTGAACTAGTATTTTGTATTTGGTCCACAATATAAAATGCCGTGTTGTCTGGTGCGCAGTTGGCCAGATACACATATGTAGTATGAAAGCTGCTTAAAGCCTGGCTAGTTTAACCAGGCTTTTTGATTTACCTGGTTTGAGTTTGGTTAATACAAAAAAACACAGACAGAAAATCTGCCTGTGTTTTACGGAAACCTAGTCAGCATGTGCAACTAAAAAAAGATTTTCTATAAACAGGATACCATTTGTACTCATACACCAGGTATGAGTAGCCAGCTCTGTTTTATTCTTTATTATAGAATATCTATCGTTTAAAAGTTACACTGCACCTTTTCACATAAACAAAAATATACTAAACATCTATCAACCAATTGTCTTAGTACCATATCCTCTTTTAGCCTATATTTTTTCTTCAATACACATAATGATTTGCTAGTTAGCACCAATCCGCGTCAGGTAAAGGTACAAAGGAAGTTAGATTCAACTATTACATATGTTTACTCATTTGTTATATTATTCACATGTACGCTGCTTACTAATCGAAGATACTACACATGATGTCAAAGAATGGTCTCAGACAGGTTCAGAAGTGCTTTTCGGTTGCATTGAATGAGTTGCTCATTGCAATCATTCCGATATATATTTGGGCTATTGAGAGAACTATCAAAATCAATGATGTATAACAACTGAGATCTGGCCCAAATCAGATTGTCATCAATTTGTTCGATACAGGTGTGGATCTGAAGCTGATACAGGAAAAGATCAGATTGTGGCCTTTCATAATACTGAAGACAAGTGAGAATGTGCTCACCAACCTGAATGGAAGCAAGGTCTTGCTGTCCATAGGTGTGTCTTCTGCAATGCAGAAGCTTTATGCGCAGGCAAGCTAGTTCATATTTAAACTCTATAACTGAATCATGTCCCCTCATTCTGTGCCTGTTTACGGTATATTAGCATACCAACTTCTTAAAGATAGGAGTATTACCTGACAATCCATTCAATTATAGGTTTTTCTTTATAATCACCTGCTATCTTCTACAGGTTAGATCATTTCTTGTGTACTCCTTTTAGGAAAGAGAGACTATATAAAATAGAGTTATTTATCTGATTTTACATATTTACTAACAAAAGCTTTTTATACTCGATTTATCCGGTTACCTTTATATGATTCCGCTTAAAAAATGTGAGTTCTCACAAGCATGGTAGCAAAGATCTATATTAGGTGCTAGTTTACGGGTAACAATCTGTCTACAGCTTTTAAAGGGACCCGCCTTGCTATGTAATGACTTTTACTCGCTTCCTTTTTTGCCTTTCTATACTTTAAAGAATCTTCATGTAGTCATTTTACCCATTTCCTTCTCGGCTTGTTTTTATAGTCAGTAACAAAAGCTCTTATCCTGTCTATCTGCTCCTGCCTATTATTTACTACCAAATTTATTACTTCTTTCATCTGTTTTATCTTTACAGCTTTTCGTATGGATGAAAAATAATTACTACTACATTATATGAATCCCGTATTTTCCTCCATACTGTCTGCAACAGGCTCTCATATCCCCACTATCCAGATTGCTAATGATTATTTTCTCGATCACACCTTCTTTGAGAAAGAAGGAATAAGCTTACAAAGCGAGAATAGCCGTGTTATCAATAAGTTTAAAGAAATCACAGGCATTGGTGAACGCAGATATGCACAGCCCGAACAGATGGCTTCCGATTTAGGTTTTCTGGCAGCTAAGGATGCGCTTAAAAGTTCGGGTATTGATAAAGAAACACTGGACTATATTATTGTGGCGCACAATTTTGGAGATATTACCTATCACAGCAATCGTAGCCGGATGGTTCCTTCTCTGGCATCACGAATCAAACAACAGCTGGAAATCATCAACCCGGATTGTGTTGCTTATGATATCGCTTTTGGATGTCCGGGATGGTTACAGGCCTTGATTCAGGCACATTATTACCTTCAATCGGGAGAGGCGCGCCACTGTCTGGTGATTGGTACTGAGACTTTATCACGTGTAATTGATCCACACGACCGAAATTCGATGTTATTCGGGGATGGAAGTGGGGCAGCTATCTTAAGTGCCTCTCCATATAATGGTTCAGGTATTATCAGCCATAAAACTCAAACGTATGCTCATGAGTATGCTCAATTGTTACAAATGGACCATTCCTACAATCCGGACTATACCGGGCAGGAAGATGTTTTTCTAAAGATGAATGGGCGGAAATTATATGAGTTTGCCCTTACTCATGTGCCTAGGGTTATTGAAACTACCTTGCACAAAGCAGGTCTTCATCTTTCACAGATCAGAAAAGTGTTAATTCACCAGGCCAATGAAAAAATGGATACCGCCATTGTGCAACGGTTGTTTCAACTCTATGGAATGCCTCAGCCAGACCATGCGTCTCTGGAAGATCTGATGCCTATGACCATTGCTACTTTGGGTAATTCATCTGTAGCCACTATACCCACTTTACTTGACCAGATCTATAAGGGACATATGGAAGGTCAGCAGTTTCTGCCTGGAGATAAAGTGGTTATGGCCTCTGTGGGGGCTGGTATGAATATCAATGCCCTGGTTTATCAGTTTTAATCTATCTGATAAGCTAGGGCATGTGGGTGGGTGTCAGCACTGATCTAACTTGCCAGCTTTACCCGTATGGCACTAGGACCTTTTTCATTTTTCTCAATCAGGAAGGTAACTTTGTCATTTTCTTTGATGGGTTGTGACAATCCATTGGCATGGACAAATACACTTTGCTGACTTTGTGAATCTTTGATAAATCCATACCCTTTGGTTTCGTTGTAGAAAGTAACCTTGCCTGTACGGATATTGTCTTGTGGATTAGTACTCTGACGACTTACTCCTATGCTGATTTCTTCATTTTTAATCACTCTTTTTTGTTTGGGATCGGGTGGGGTAGAAGACAGGTAGCCATCTGCATCTACATAGACAAACATTGCCTCCATATCTTTTCCTTTGTCAGAGTGTGTTTTTCGTTCGGCTTTTCTTTCTGCTTTGTCTTTTTTTCTCTTTAGTTTTTTAGCTATGTTCTCTTTTTTACTGAATGTTTCACTGGATCTTGCCATAAGATAATGGGTTTATAAGATAATGGGATTAGGTGAGAAAAGAACAGGCAGGCGTTGAAAAGCTGTTACCAAAAGAATGCACAGAGAAACTTTTACCCTATAAAGTATATTCCGGACTACCTGCTATACTGCATTTTAGAGGGATTAGAAAAGAGGATACGCAAGCAGAGGGTATTGATTGAGTAGCGCTAAAAGCCCGGTAAAACGGGGAGCAAGTTACGATAAATTCCTGATACTAGTTCTCTTTATTATTTTTTTCCTGCAAAACGGCTCACATAGCTCCAGAATAGAGATTGTAAAATATATTTAACTGATAATGAAATATTTATTGGATTATATTTTTTATTACCAATGAATAAGGCTACCTTTATAGAACATCTTAAAAACAATAATTTAATGCAACAAGGTACAGTAAAATTTTTTAATGAAGCGAAAGGGTTCGGATTCATTAAATCCAACTCTTCAAACGAAGATATTTTTGTTCACGTTTCAGGCCTGATTGATCAAATCAATGAAAATGATCAGGTAACTTTTGAAGTAGAAAGAGGTAAAAAAGGTCTGAATGCGGTTAATGTTCAGTTGGTTTAATATATCTGATATATATAATCCCTTTAAACAAAAGTCTCTGCCAAAGAGACTTTTGTGTTTTTAGCAGTCTCCATTCCACCAATCTGTCCCCAGTTGTCTCATGATAGTATCCCGCGAATTACGAATTGGCAATCTAGTACTGGTTCCGGAGCTATGGGAAAATCAGTTTTTTAATGTACTGGAATTATATTCTGAAGAATGTTCTGTTTCTCCAACGGTTAAAGCTGAATCAAGGATTGCTTCCTATCGGATTTTACAACCTATTCCAATAACAAGTCCGTTGTTGGAAAACTTTGGATTTACCATGGAAAAGCATAGCCATTTGTCACTTACCAACTATTTTATTTTACGGCAGGGCGCCCAGTGCCTATACCTGAATGCGCAGCTTCAGCCTATCAGTTCTCCCTCAGTTCCAGTGTTTGTAGTCAACTATCGCATTGAATACTTTCATCAGTTACAGAATGTCTTTTTTGCTATTACCGGACAGGAGCTATCTATTTTTGCTTCCCTTCGGTAATATACCTATCAGTAATACACGTATCACACCAACAACCTTTTATCCCAACTAAAAATGGAAACCCTCACCCAACAAACCACAATACGCATAGATGGCGAAACCTACATGGGCTTGACAACACATGCAGATCTGGGCACGCAACCTTATGAACGCAAACTGACTTTATGGGTAGTAGTAGAAGATCACCATACCTGGGACAAAATGAGTAAATGTCTCCAGGCCCGTCAATCCATGCGGGTCAAAGTTACAGGCAGATATAGTGGATTGTTTTATATTGTAAAGATGGAAGATATGACACGAGGCGCGGCTTTCGTTCTGAAAAATGACGGGCCTTTTGTAATCTTTAAAGACAATTAATTACATTCTTGCTCAACACAGGCAATAATCCATGCTGAACTTCCTGCCTTGCTTAAAAGTATCGTACTCAGGCAGTGGCGTTGTAGACTATTCATCCATACCAGAAATTTCACTTCCTACACTACTCTCCCAGATTAAATACACAGATAGGGCATTTCTCTTTATGCCTGTTGCGTACTTTTTACGACTATGCCGGATTGCCTTATACTGAGAGATACTTTTAGTAAGAGCATATCTATATAGCTTATCTATCTCATCAGCTACTAAAAGAGATTCATTGAATTGAGTTATTTAAATTAGAAAAGGAAACAAATGATGCGCAAAAAACAAATCCTGGATACATCGCAGGACAGTCAGGCTGCTGCTCAGCTTGAGTGGCTGAATCTGAATACACTAGCACAGGTAGAGTTTTCGTCCGAATCACCGGAGTATCCTATTGAAGAGGCTCTGGAAGTAGAAGGAGGAAAAGGATGGCGTTCTGCTTTGCCTGGAAAACAATTCATTCGTATTGTATTTGATATACCACAAACCATTCACAAGGTTTTTCTGCTTTTTGAAGAAAACGTGCAGGCCCGCACACAAGAGTTTGTCCTACGTTATTCGTCTGCCGGAAAAGAGCCCTTTCACACTATTGTTCTGCAGCAATATACGTTTAGTCCACCTCATACCACAAACCAGCTTGAAATATATCAGGTAGACCTAACCAATGTACAGATTCTTGAACTGGAAATACTACCTGATATAAATACGAGTAACGCATTTGCGTCGTTAAAAAAACTAAAGCTTAGCAGGTGAACTATAGAGGGGATGTGGCAATTTGGCCTACTGAATTTTTGCCAGTTTGCCAGATAGTATTAATTAACAGGAAAATAGATAATAATCAACGTCCCTTTACCAGGTGTTGACTCAATTTCTATCGTTCCTCTGAGCAGGGCTAACCTGTCCCGAATCGACTTCATACCAATGCCAGTAGATGTCTGGCTTTCATCCATTCCCTTTCCATCGTCCTGAGCTTCGATATAGATATTGTTTTGTTCTTTGGTTACTTCGATACGGGCACGGCTAGCTTTTGAATGTCTGACAATGTTGTTGACAAGTTCCTGTACAATCCGGAAGATAGCTGTTTCCTGATAGGGTTTTAACCGATCTTCTATGCTGCTGTAAGTAAACGTAATGCCACTGTTTTGAAAGCGTCGGCAAATGTCTGCAATGGCATAGTTTAATCCATACTCTTTCAACAGAACCGGCACCATTTCGTGTGATACCCTACGCGTTTCAGCTATGCCTTGGGTTAACATAGATTCGGTACTTTTCAAAGCTTCCTGTATAGACCTGTTTTGGTATTCAGGTTGTGCTAATAGCTGGGCAAGTAGATTCAGGTTCAGTTGTGTCGCATACAAGATCTGACCTACTCCATTGTGCAGCGACTCTGATATCCGTCTGCGTTCTTCTTCCTGCGCCTCCAGAATAGCCAGCAAAAGCTGATTCTGCTGCTCTACTCGTATACGCATATTTTCTTCTTCCAGTTGTTTGATTTCTGAAAGATCCAGGTCTACACCAACTACCCGTATAGGTAATCCTGTTGTATCATACATAAGTACACCTTTGACCTTAAGGGCTATCAGCCTTTGATTGATCACAAAATGCAATGTTTTCTCAAACGGTCCTTTTCCATTTCGGATGTATTCCACTACTTTCTCTGCCATCGGATAGTCTTGCTCACTAACATAGTCCAGATACACTTCAGGGCTAATGTGACTATTGAGTGGCAAGCTAAACAAACGATACATACCCTCTGACCATCGAAATTCTTCAGTTGCTAATTCATATTCCCAGCTTCCAATTGAAGCTACCTGTTCGGATTGCTGCAAAATAGTAAGCTGTTTTTTAAACTGGATTTCTGCTTGCTTGCGGTCGTGGATGTCAGTAGCGGCGCCATACATTTTGAACACATGGCCGTTCTCATCTTTGAGTGGCAACGCACTGATAACAAACCAGCGATACTCGCCGTCGTAGCGCCGTATCCGGTGCTCCTGTTGCAAAGGCCTGCCAGCTTCAACTGCCTCACCATAGCTCTGTGCAGAACCTTCTTTATCGTCAGGGTGAATGGCGTCTGTCCAGCCCCAGCCGATAGCCTGTTCGAGACTCTGTCCGGTATATTCCAGCCAACGCTGGTTATACCAGTTGGTTGAGCCATCCGGTTCACTATCCCAAAGCAGGTCGGGCACCAGATTGGCAATCGATTGGAAACGTTTTTGCGACTCTCGCAATGCTTCTTCAGCTTTTGCTCTTTCTACGGCTGCCCAGGTAAGCTCAGCAATTTCTTCCATCAAGTCCACTTCGTCTTGTCTCCAGATACGTTTTACCATATCCTGAATATAGAATGAAGCCACCCAGATTCCTTTTTTCATCAGTTGAACTGATAGGGTGGAGCGCATATTTCCCAGAGCTTTAATTCCTTCTTCCTTTTCTTTAGTTCGAGGATCTTCCAGGACATCTTCCACCACAATGGTTTGCCCACTACGGCACTCTCTTAGGATCTGATCTCCGAAACCGGAAAGAGGATCTATTCCCTGCAAATTTTGCATCACACCCTTGGTCCAGTCTCGCTCTACTACCAAATGGTCATAAGGTGGCGGAAGCTGGGCGTACCCGCAGCGGCTAACCTTAAAATGAAATCCAACAGATTCACTAACTGTAGCCATAATCTGAGCCGTATCTGTTAAGGATCTTAACGCATCAGTCAAATTTAGTACAAAAGCCTGTCGCTGTTCGGCTTGCTTGCGTTTGGTAATATCCAGATTGGTAGCTACCACACCATCCTCTAGTTTCACAAACATACACGAGAACCACTTAGTAAATCCGTCATACGGATAGTAGTATTCCATGCCTTCGGCTTTGCCTGTCTCAATCACCCGGAGCATCAGGTCAAAAATTCCGGTTTGTTTAATGCCCGGATAGGTCTGTGCATACAAACTACCTTCCAGATCTGTACGGCCTGTTTCCCGCTTAAGCTCTTTGTTTGCCATTTGAATCCGGAAATCGAGAATTTTTCCCTCTTCATCCCGAACAGCCTTCATTACTGACATACTCATCAGATTGGTGTCAAATACCGATTGTAACAGATCCCTGCTCTCAGCCAGTGCCTGCTCTTTCTGTATTTGCTGAGTAATATCCTGTACTACTCCCCGCAGGCCAGTGACACCGGATAATGGACTATGCATGACCTGTGCCCGAATCAGTACATGCCTGAGTTGCTGGTCGTTGCTACGGATCAATATACCCTCCATTTCAAATCCCTGTTTGGTTTGCAGGGCCTTTGCCGACAGTTGCTTCAATTGTGTCTGGCTTTCTTCTGTGTAAAAAGAGATGGCTTTCTCAAAATTCATTTCCTCTCCCTGATCCACCCCCATAATTTCATACATCTGTCTGCTCCAGATAACTCTATCATGGGCCGTGTAGTATTGAAAGCTGCCAATGCGTCCGATGGACTCGGCTTCATTAAGTTGTTCGTATTGTGCTCTTAGTTTTTGGTCAGCCTGCTTGCGCTCGGTTACATCTTCAAAAGACACGACAGCTCCATCTTCAAATCTGACAGCGGTAACGCTAAACCAGCGATGGATACGTTTCTGCCGGGTGAAGAGTTCTACTTTTTGTGGTGTACCCGAATCCACTACACCTTTGAGTGCACTAAAAAGTTTTGTTCGCTGAAATCCTTTATGAATGCTTGAGTAGGGCTTTCCAACCAGATCATATCGGTTATGAAAGTTTTCAATAGTTTTGTTTACCAGCAGATAGTCAAAGTCTATGATGGCATCTTCCGCATCCCGTACAGCCTTTAGTACACTGATCCCATTGCTGGAAGAATCAAAGACAGACTGGAGAAGATCTTTGTTTTCCTGTAGGTGTTGCTGTGCCTTTTTTTCGATAGTAGTATTATGAATCAGGCTGATGTATTGCAGTGGCTTTCCGGATTGATCCCGTTTGAAGGGCTTGGCCCGGATTCTGCGCCACTCAAGGGTACCATCTTTGTGCAGAATGCGGTAGTCCAGGCATTGTAATTTGTCTGTGGCAGAGTCAGCTACGGTATCTAACAACTGTCTGAGTAAAGGTATATCGTCAGGATGTACAATAGTATTAACCCATTGCATATTATCCATTTGTTCAAGCTCTTCTTCCGAGTATCCCAGACGGGTAAACTGCTTTCGGTTTTTGTATACAATACGTTTGGTAACCAGATCGTAAATACTAACAGTACCGGGTACGGCATCTGCTATCTGCCGGATAAGGTTAGATTGCAAATGCTGTTCTGCTTCGGCTCTTTTCTGCTGGGTGATATCCTGGACAATGCCACAGTAATAGATGTTTTCTTCAGGTGTAGTAGTTGCTAGTTCTCTTTGCCAGTACAACACTCTTTCTTCTCCATTATCCTGAAGGATACGGTACTGCATTACGGCAAATTCAGGTTTATGGATTTCCCCCAACAGTTGACGGAAATGTGATTGATCCTGTGGGTGAATCAGTGAAAGATCGATCAGAGATAGAAGTTTTTCCTGTGTAATCCATTCACTCTGTGGTGCCATCCCATGCATGCGATATAACTCTTCACTCCAATACCAGGACATGTCCGGAACAGAATGTTCAAAATATCCAATACGGCCCAGACGTTGAATTATTTGCAAACGATGCTGTCCGCTACGAGTTTGTGATTGTTTATATGCTGTTTCCTGCGTCTCTGCAAAAGAAACGATAACGCCCTGCTCGCTGGGAGTTGCCTTCAGTGTAATGGGTGGTTTGTTCAGAAGAGAAACAGACTCACAGGTAAATATTTCTTTCTGAGTTAAGGCTTTCTGAATAGCTGAAAAACAAGAGGTGGATACCAGTTGTGGAAATACCTCCCATATGTTTTTTTGCAGCATCTTTTCTTTGGTAAGCGAAAAGAAAACTTCCGCCTGATGATTTATATAGATAAATTGGTTTTGCGCATTGAGCTCATAACACCCAATAGGTAAGGTGTTGAGAATTTGTTCGACTTGTATAAGACGGGTAAAATCCGTATTACTTTCAGGAAGGCCAGCTTGTGAATACATAATAAAAGAGTAAAAAGTAAGGAAACGGTCAAAGCGAGAGGAAGGACGGAGAGACAGATTGCTTTGTGAGACCGAATGACCTTTCGAAATGGGTGTTTTACCGGAGAGCGGTATGCCTGACTAATGATACACCAGGCTGTATTTCAGTAAGATATATGTACAAATTTATTGAAAATAACGTTATATCCTAACTTTGTGCAAAAAGAACTCTTTTGCGGTAAATAAATTGCGTTAACTACTCATTGGGTAAGTAGGTGGAGGAATATAACTTTTCGGTTTATAACTTCAGGCAGTATCTGCACTGGATCAATATTTCTATACAGCTTTAAAATCTGCCAGAGATAGCTGGCTGCAAGTATATAACCCCTTTAGGGAGAGTTGTAAAATATCTGTAGTCAAGTAAATTTTGTATTTTTTTTTATAACTCCTATGCGCTTTCTGCCAGCAAAGAAAATGTAGCTATGCGTGAAATACCCATTTTCATAATTAAGTATTTCATACATAGTCAGTACCTGCCATTTCTTTAGGTATAGCTTCTTACCGGTTTTTGGGTTATGTTTAGGGTGTTACCTCTTTGAATAGTGGCCAGAGTGCTCCCTATCTCATAGCAACAAAGACAGAAAAATTTTCCTGAATCAGATAAAGAACCTGCAATGTTGTCATGTTATATAAGTTTCTTAGTCAGTTGTATCTTTAATCCACTAGTATGTTAAGGTTTTAACCTGTTGCAGGTTGTTTGCAGATAGACCAATAGTTAAGAATTATCTCTATCAGGTCTTTCAGGTCTGTATAGTCAAAAGGTTTCTCAAATATACCCTGAAGAGCAAGATCGGCATAACTATCCATGAGAGCAGTGTTCGAAATAACATTAGACATAAAAATAAATGGAATACTTTTAAGTTTAAGCTGGGGATGAGTATCTATCCGCTTTTTGAATTCTACACCATTTTCGGCGGGCAGTATCATATCACAAATAATCAAAAATGGTGTAGGAGTACCACTGGTCAGATACTCAAATGCTGCAGCAGCATTGGTAAAATATACTCTTTCACGAGGGGTATTTAACTCCTGAAAGATCTTTTCCAGTATAAACTGTTCGTCATCGTCATCATCGATAATCACAATAGGACCTGGTGGTAAAGTTTGCGCAAAGTTCATAGGTAAAAGGTTTATGACACAAAAAGCCATCAAAAGTGTCTCTATCTGAACAAACTACACTCTTGTGGCATCTTAACAAATAAGTATAAAAAATCACGCCTGAAATAAAATAAGGACAGAAGATCTATTAAGTATCACCCAGAACAGAGCCCTCTCAACTATCATAGAGCCAGATATTCACTACATAAACAGAATATGTCTGTTATTCGAAATAATATGACTAAGCTGGTGAGTTACAAGTTTATTTTACTAAAAAGTAAATAATTCAGATAATACGTGTTATCTTTACAACTCATGAGATCATCCCTTGTCAAGTCAGGTACTATACTGATAACTCTGTGTAACTACTACCTATTTCTTCGTTTGTAGTTGTCCCAAAAGTTATCTGTTTCAGTTACTATCCTTCAGTACCTAATTACAAGGTTATACTTCACCCTTCACATATACTGAGGACTGGTGTATTGCGACACAGTTATTGGTATGGCTAATAACTCTCATTATTTACTGAGTACATGCGTACTATTCTGATTATAGATGATGATCCGGAAGATCGGTTTCTTTTGGAAATTGCCTTCTCCGAAAATACAATTGCCAATCCGTTGGTGTTTCTGAAAGATGGTATCGAGCTGATGCAATATATCGATACAAAAATGGATACAAATATCCCCGCCTTCATTCTGATGGATCTGAACATGCCCCGTATGAATGGCAAACAAGCATTGCAGTGGATCAAGTCTGACTCACGGTTACGGTGTATTCCTGTACTGATTTACTCTACCTCTGACAATGCACAGGAAGTGGGTGAATGCTACCAGCTTGGAGCCAATGGCTATATAGTGAAACCTTCAGAATACACTGCACTGGTTGCCTTGGTTAGTCATCTGTATGCGTTTTGGGTACAAATGACTTTGTTACCTGTAGCCCTAAGAGAAAAGTAAAGGTAGTGTTTATTATAGATGGTATAGTAAAGATCTTTTCATAGTATACTTTTGTGAGGTATAGATTTTTACCCATTTCCTTTGTACAAGTAAATCTTTGTTAAGATTATATCCTGCTTATGAATTATCCTGCACTTTCTATGAATGGTCCCATTCTTATTGTAGAAGATGATGTAGACGATCAATTTATTTTTAGTAAGATCTTCAGTGAATTACAGATAGGGGATAAAATAAAATACTTTTCGAATCCTGCTAAAGCACTGGCCTTTTTAAGAGAAGATCCCAGCCAGCCTTTCCTGATTATTTGTGATATTAACTTACCAGTAATGAGTGGACTTGAATTTAAAACCGCAATTGATCGGGACCCAATGCTTAGAACCAAAAGCATTCCTTTTGTTTTCCTTTCAACTTCTATTGCCCAAAAAATGGTGGACAAAGCCTATAAAGAGTTAACTATTCAAGGCTTCTTTCAAAAAAGTGATGATTACGAGGATCTGAAGCGACGACTCTACTCTATCTTAGATTACTGGCACCATTGCCAGCATCCAAATTCCTATTAGGGAAAAATAGTAGAAGGCTATCACTTCTGTTTCTCAGTTTTAGTAGTAGAATCAGAGATAGTAGCTATACAGTATGGACAAGATATCTGCCTCTGTTATGTTATCATGGCAAGGTATTTTTTCTTTTAATTCTAGTTAAGTAGAAGAAATATATACCTTATCTGTTTTTTGTATGAGCACTAACAACTATTCATTCTGGTACCGGAATGGGCTATCACTTACTTTAACAATACTATTTTTACTTTTTTGGCTGGGACAAGCTTATACAGGTTGGCATTCTAATAACCAACAGTTGATAGAAGATGGTTCTGATCCACTAACTCTTATTTCCTATCTATCGAGTGGTCATTTTATTTCAGCTACATTTGAGAACTGGGAAAGTGAGTTCTTACAAATGGCTGCGTATGTATTGCTCACTGTATCTTTGCGGCAAAGGGGATCTTCAGAGTCTAAGAAACTAGACGAAGAAGAAGACGTAGATCGTCAGCCACAATTCTCTCCGGATGCACCCTGGCCTGTGCGAAAAGGTGGAATCTGGCTCAAACTCTATAAGAACTCTTTGAGTATAACATTCTTCCTTTTATTTGTATGTTCTTTTATACTCCATTTGCATGGGAGCTATCTGGATTACAAAGATGAACAGATTAGAAAAGGACTTCCGATAGAACCCCTACGCAGTTATTGTTTTGATAGTCAGTTTTGGTTTGAGTCATTACAAAACTGGCAAAGTGAATTCCTTGCCGTTTTATCGATTGTAGTATTGAGTATTTATCTTCGCCAATACGGATCACCTGAATCAAAACCTGTAGACGCACCTCATAGCCAGACAGGTAAAGACTAATGGTGTATAGAAATTTTTCCAGGAGACTAAGCCGAATATGTATAGGATTTTATCTGTTGTGAAATCTTACTTGTAAAGAAAGTACAACAAGAGATTCTGCACTTCTACAATTTTTCGTTTCTGTCAACACAAGATCCTGAGTCTGAGTGATGGTATCATTTTTTATATCTATGAGATATCCATTTACAATAATTTTTTCGGATAATTTAAAACACCTTTTGTTATGACTAAGTTAAAAAGTTTAGAAGATCTGTTTGAGCATGAAGTAAAAGATCTGTATAGTGCAGAAAAACAACTATTGGAAGCACTTCCTAAAATGGCAGAAACAGCCACTGATTCTCGTTTGAAAAAGGTATTCGAAAATCACCTGAAAGAAACTCAAATCCAGAAAGAACGACTGGAGAAAGTATTCGAAATCTGTGGTTTGTCGGCCGGACGCAAAAAATGTGAGGCGATGGAAGGGCTTATCGAAGAAGGCCAGAGCATGATTGATGAGAAAGCAACTGATGAAGTGAAAGATGCCGGTTTAATTGCTTCTGCCCAGCGTATTGAGCACTATGAGATTTCAGGGTATGGAACAGCACGTCACTTTGCCGAAAGATTGGGAAAAACCGAAGCGGTAAAGTTGCTGGAGCAAACACTGAAAGAAGAGCAAAAAGCAGATACACTACTCAATGATCTGGCTAAAAGCTATATCAATCAGAAAGCAATGGACCAATAAGGCAATTAATGTGTTGCCACCTAATATCTATACGATATAGCTTTGATTTATCCGCAGACTGGCCATTGAATAGCCAGTCTGCGGATATTTTTTGCAGATAACCATTAGGGATTGGTTAGATACCTTAAAATAAAAAGTTCTGACAATGAATACTTTTCTGAAAAATAACGACTACATGAGTCATCCCGAATTTTGAATAAAAAGATGTGATTGAGAAAGTAATAAAATATGCTACAAAGAGAGCAAAGATGACTTCAATCATGTGCGGAAGTGTAGGTGCGCTGGCAATCCTTTTCCCGCGAGGTTAGCCCATGGCCTTGCGGGCGGAAGGATCGGGAAAAGGTGCCCTTTTTTGGTTAATTTTTTGGACAAGCAAAAAAGTGACAGGGCGATAAAAAGAGAGATGTTCTGGATTATAAACACGGATGTACACAAGCAAGCAAAAAATGAAGAAGCTGCAAGTAGAAGAATGTAAGGGAATATAAACCGATTCAGAAAGAAACATCTCTCAAAAATAAACCCAAGCCCACACTTATAAAAGTAATAGACTTGGGTTTTGCTCTCATCCAAAATTCGGGATGACTCATGTAGACATTATAATACAATTAGTTAAAGCCTATATAAAGCAATACACTGAAAAAAACAGGGTAAAACACAGTAGTAAGACTGTTGTTCTCTCTTATTCTGATTGTAGCTTATTCTTCTACTGAAGTCCATGCCATGAAATGAGGACCTGACAGCGTAATTTCTGTTTCCACTTGTTCAGTGCTATCAGAATAAGATGAATCAATCAAACGTTTCCATCTTTTGTTTCCCGGCAACTGAAATCTCCATTCACCTTCTTCAAAAGCTACAGCACACAAAAGCATTGAATCCTTAGGATTCTCGGCCTGCTGCAACCACATCAACACCTTGTCTCCTTCAATCCAGGACTGTACCGCTGTCCGCATGACATTTTGAAAGGCAGGATGTGTTTTCCGAATCCGAATCAACTGTTTATAAAAATCCAATATCTCAGCTCTTCCATCCGCCTGTAAGTCCCAGGACAAACGAGATCTGGCAAACGTCTGAACGTCCTGTGGATCTTCGTATTCCAGTTCATCTTTCTGAAACCCTTCAAACTCCTCTTTGCGTCCCTTCCGAACGGCCTCTACCAGTTCATCATCCGAATAATCAATAAAATAGAAGAAGGGATTTGTCTCTCCATACTCTTCACCCATAAACAACATAGGTACATAAGGAGACAGCAAATAAGTCCCTGCTATTGCTTTTAACATGGGCTTGCTCACCAGACTTGCCATCCGGTCATTGCCCAAACGATTTCCAATCTGGTCGTGGTTCTGAATATAAACTACAAACTGATCGAAATAGGTGTGTTGAGCAGAATTGCCAAAGGTCTTTTCCCTAAATGGAGAATATGTACCATTGTATACATAACTATGCTCAAATGCCTTCTGCAAATGACTCAGCGTACCAAAGTCCGCGTAATAGTGATCTTTCTCCCCCGTAGCTAGTGTATGCAATGAATGATGAAAATCATCCAGCCATTGTGCATCCAGTCCAAAACCTCTCTCAGCATACGGTAAAAGTAGTTTGGAATCATTCAGATCTGACTCGGCAATGAGAATATATTCATGCCCAGTCTGCATGCTGAGTGTTCTTACCGCCTGTGTAAGTTCAGCCAGAAAATGTGTGGCGCCAAAATCCCAGATGCTGTGCACTGCATCCAGACGTAGCCCATCGATATGGTACTCATTCAGCCACATCAGGGCATTGCCGATGAAATAACTTCGTACATGATCTGCTTGCTTGTTGTCGAAGTTAATAGCATCTCCCCAGCCTTGCTGATATCGTTTGTGCAGATAAGGGCCAAAACATGGAAGGCAGTTACCTTCAGGCCCCAGGTGATTGTAAACTACATCCAGAATAACCGCAATACCTTTGCTGTGGCAAGCATCGACCAGCCTTCGCAATGCCTGTGGTCCACCATAAGAATGTTGAACTGCATATGGAAATACACCATCATATCCCCATCCTCTGGAGCCTGAAAACTGAGAAAGGGGCAGAAGTTCAATAGCATTTATACCTAGATCAAGCAAATAATCCAGCTTGTCAATAATAGCCTCCAGCGAACTCTGATTAGTAAATGTTCCCACATGCAGTTCATAAATAATCATCTCTTTCAGTGAAGGAGCTTTCCAGTTTTGATCTGTCCAGGGGTAATCCGTTGACACAACAGCTGACAGATGGGCGGTTCCTTCAGGCTGAAAACGAGAGGCAGGGTCCGGCATAGGGCCTTTATCATCCAGGCAATATCCATATCGGTAATCTATATCTGTTTTCTCAATTTCTACCGACCAGTATCCCCACTCATTTCGCTGCATAGCTATTTGTTCTTCTTTGTCAGCCTGACGCAGCTGAAGCTCTACTTTTTCAGCGTTAGGGGCCCATACTACAAACCGAGTGTGGGAATCCACTATGAATGCACCTACTGGCTGGGTTACTCTGGCTGTTGGCACTGATCCCTGTCCCAGACCGTTAAAGCCCATTAAATCAGGAATAGCTATCAGACCAGCTACATTTTCCGAAGCGTTTCTCATAAAAGTTAACCGAGAATTAAATTGATTTATCTACATAAAGAGTAAAGGCGATTTACAGCGGATGTCAAGTCAGAGCAGTTACTCAATGAATGACATAGTCAGATCAGACAACTGCAGAATACAAAAGACGCCTTTCGGGTAACAAAATTGTATAAAATAATGCCTTTAAAAAATAAATAACCAGTGTTGTATGTAGTAAAGAAGTGGAAAATACTTATTTTGAAAAATGAGTATTTGTCGTAGGAGAATCAACGTTATAACTTGAAATTACTATAAATAATAGCATATTACTGCTTTTTTAATTAATAATGGATTGAATATTAGTCAATTAAAATATGAAACAGATTAATACTTATTACATATTTAGAGAACGGTAAATACCTATATGGTTGTAAATTAATTAATTTTCCTCCTATTATACCTCAAATTATACTACTAACAGGCATACTTTTTAGCAGAAATTACTACTCCACAGATTGTATTTTCCCGGTATTAATTCTCTACAATGTGACTATATTCTATTGTTTTAGGACTTCTGGCTTTTGAAAATAATCTCCTAACACTGTTTTCTTCATTCAATAGGATATATAAGTTCTCAAAGCCTGCCTTTTTGCTGTATCTACTTTAGTAAAAAGATAAAATCAGTGTACTACAGAAACACTTATGCACTTACAAAACCTGGAAACGGTTACGATAAAACTAGTACAAAGCTACTGTTACTCAGAAAGGAATAAAATTTTATCTAAAAAGAGTATTCTCAGACAGGACTGATCTGGAATGGCATACATCCGGAAGATGGTCAACCTCTGGAATTTATACAAGGTGGCAGAGAAGGGTTTACTCTTCCGGATCTTAATGAAGAGCCTCCGCTAAACTCAACTGGCTCAGAAGAAATTGATCCCTGGATGTTTGCAGATATTACTAAAAAAATAGGAATAAAGATCTGAAAATACGAATACAGATAATCGATGGAGTATTTCTTTTCAAAGCCTCTGACTCTTGCACAGACTTTGACTGTTGACCAAAGCTTGGTAATTTACTGTTGAGTTACCAACAAACTACATGTAAACTTTTTTGAAGACTATGGATTTAAAAAGTAAAATTGATCAGATAAAAAACAAACTGAAAACAGAGGCTGATATACTGAGTGGAAAAGAAAGCAAAAGCAAAGTATTCGAAAGTGTCCGGCAGTTGACTGATCAGGAAAATGGGGAACAAGAGTGGAGCAAAGCACAGCAGAGACTTTTTGATGTAGACAGATGGAGTGATGTAGGGGGCATTTCTACTGCCTCATTTTTACTACATGATTCCATGGGCAACCGTGTAACGAGAAAAATACCACAGGTAGGCGACAAAATCAGTATTGATCTTCCTGGCCCACTTCCTTTGAACTGGGTAGAAGTAGTTCAGATTAAAGAAGAGCCAGAAAAGGCAGAGTTTATTGTTTGTCCGACTTCAGATCCAACTAAAACAGTAGATTCAGATCAAGACTTCTCCGGGGAGGATTTAGTAGGGGAAGATCAAGTAACTGATCACTTTTTTACATCAGACGCATTAAGCATTTTCCGGGTTGAAAGAAAGGGCAAACAACTTACTGCTACTCAGATAGGCTTACATGAAAAGATAAACAACTCTACAGAAGAAGCCGGCAATAAGGCTCTACTCAATACATTAGTGGCAGAGAGTGGCTGGTTGCTCTTTCAGCCACACCAGTGGCAAACTTTAACAGACTATGTAGCAGGTATTTCTCAGAAGTGATACCTAAGCTTCCTTGCCATTTACAGGAACAGTTGCAGTGCCGTCCGGGCAAGGATGCTTTGTCAGAGCTTTTTGTGTTCGTTCTTCCTGTAATAATTCTTCCAGCTCAGCCCGGTTTTGATTCTGAAGCTTGATCAACTGACAGATGAGTTGTGTCTGGGTGGCTATTTGTTTACGTTTTTCTTCGATTCGTACTCTGATAGACTTATTAACTGATTTATGCATAAGGCAATTTATTAATTCCGGACACTACATTAAATGGGTTCTGCACAACTCTCAGAACGTAACAGAAAAAAACCTTTCTGAATCAGGAAGGCTTTTCACATCGTATTTCATACAAAACGAATACACTTAAACTATATATACACTATTCGTATCTATTAATAGAAGTTAGAAAGGATGTTACTGTCTAATTTATTGTTGATTCAGTAATACAACACCTTTCACCTCCAATATTGTTTGTTATCTATTTGGTTTTTACAAAGGTCTTCAATAAAAAAAATCTACAAAAGAGTGTAAATACTTATTTGTGAAAACGCGTATTTACTACAGCCTGATTCCAGAATAAATAAAGTTTTTCAGCTACTCAGTTAGATTTTGATCAAAATATCTTCTTATAGAATGCTCATGATAATTGTATAGATATTGTCCCTTATTCTTCCAAAAGAAGCGCAGAGTTTTAAGGATTATGAGGCAGGTTTTTGTTGTTCTTCCCTCTGATGAGTAGCTCACCATCTGGCATTACAGTACTGAGCCCAACCTGTATTTTGTTCTTACAAATAGAATTGACTTTATATTCTTATTCTATAGGCTGCACCTCTGGATTGTTGAAGTAATCTCTCACATTTATTGGGTAATCCCTCTGAATGTCTGTTAGTTAGTATGAATAAATACTCATTTTTTAAAATAGGTATTTAACGCAATAGGTGTACCTCTGCAAACAATGACTATAAAAGAATATAAATAGTTTTATAAATAAGTGCTTGATATATAGGTAGTTGTGTGCTTTGTGTATTGTGGGGATATATAGCTACCGATCTGTTCAAAATGTGAGGTTAACAGATAGCAGGATAAACGGGTATGGTTTTTACAAGCTTCTAGTAAAACATGACTGTAGAAGCATTTTATGTATTCAATGCAGATAATAGTTTTTAACTTATTTCTTTTCAAATCGCTTATAATCATGCAATTCAATTTTCTACACCCGGTAAAAATGGTTTTTGCAGCAACACTAATGGGCATCATGCTTACAGGTTGCGATTCAAATGATGAGGATGATCCTGATGGCCTTACCAGTGTAGAAGGCCATGTTTTCCATCCGGTACAGGAGCAGGCCACAGATCAGAATGTTGCTCAGCTCAAGGTACCTGCAAACTTCACAGTCAGCAAGTTTGCAGAAAATCTTGGTAAGCCTCGTATGCTGGCAGTAGGCTCTGGCGGGCAGGTATATTTTACAGACAGAGATGCAGGCACCGTAACATTACTGCGAGATACTGATTCGGATGGAAAATCAGATCAGTCACAGGTGGTTGCCAGTAAACCCAATATGCATGGAATTACTATTCACAACAATCAGATGTATCTGGTTACGGTTCATGAAGTGTTCTCTGCTGCTATTAACAATGATGGGACACTGGGAACGTTAAAAATGCTTATTTCAGATTTGCCCGACGCAGGTCAGCATCCCAATCGCACCATTGCATTTGGGCCAGATGGTAAAATGTACATCACTGTAGGTAGTACCTGTAATGCCTGTGAAGAACCGAATGCAGAAAATGCTACCATTTTGCAAGCCAACGCAGATGGTTCTAACCGAAAGATATTTGCCTCCGGACTACGTAACACAATTGGATTTGGCTGGCATCCTCAAACCCAGAAGATGTATGGCATGGATCATGGCATCGACTGGCTAGGAGACAGAGAGCAGCAGGAAGAAGTGAATCTGTTGGAACAAGGTAAATTTTATGGCTGGCCTTATATCTACGGCGATGGAAAATTTAATCCGCAGCCTCCGCCTGAAGATTCTACCTATGAGCAATACCTGGCCAAAACTACACTACCTCTCTTACAGTATGAAGCACATAGTGCCCCACTGGCAATGGTATTTTATACTGGCTCACAATTTCCATCCGAGTATCAAACGGATGCTTTTGTTGCCATGAGAGGTTCCTGGAATCGCCGGGACCCTGTAGGCTATAAAGTAGTACGATTGCGTTTTGAAAATGGACAACCTACCCGTTTTGAGGACTTTCTGACAGGATTTTTGATCAATAATAATACGAGTCATTTTGGACGTTTAGCTGGACTGACTGTGCATACCGATGGATCACTATTAGTCTCAGATGATACTAATGGAGTTATTTACCGGGTTTCGTATACTCCGTAAATGCATACTTTGAACACCGACATACCAACAAAACATTTTTTGATTTCTATTCTTTTACCTTAACAATCTAATGCTATGCCAACTGATCAATATCCAAATAATTTCCCTGCTCAAACGCAAGACGGCCAACCGGGAATGGAAACTGAAATGACGCCACAACCGGAAGTTATTCGGGAAGACTACCGTGGAAGCGGTAAACTAGAAGGTAAAGTTGCCCTGATTACAGGCGGTGACAGTGGCATTGGACGTGCAGTAGCTGTACATTTTGCCAGAGAAGGGGCCAATGTTGCCATTGTATATCTAAATGAAAATGAAGATGCACAGATAACAAAACAACTGATTGAAGACGAAGGTCGGCAGTGTCTGCTGATCCAAGGCGATATTCGGGACGAAAGCTTCTGCCAGAATGCTGTACAGCAGACGAAGCAACGTCTGGGAAGGTTTGATGTATTGGTTAACAATGCCGCTGAACAACATCCACAGGAAGATATTGAGACCATTAGTAAAGAACAGCTGGAAACGACCTTTGAGACCAATATATTTTCCATGTTCTATTTTGTCAAAGCTGCATTGAGCCTGATGCCTGAAGATGGAGTCATTATAAACACCAGCTCTGTAACCGCCTATAAAGGCAATCCTACGCTGTTGGATTATTCTTCTACCAAAGGTGCCATTGTTGCTTTTACCAGAGCTTTATCACAGAATCTGGCTTCCAAAGGAATTCGGGTCAATGCGGTAGCGCCAGGACCTATCTGGACGCCTCTCATTCCTGCTACCTTTGAAGCGGAGAAGGTGAGTAAATTTGGTAAAGATACTCCATTAGGCAGAGCAGGTCAGCCATCCGAAGTAGCACCAGCCTATGTGTTTCTGGCATCCAAAGATAGCAGTTATATTACCGGACAGGTTATCCATGTCAATGGTGGCTCTGTTGTTAATGGATAAAATCAGACCTGAAAAGTTTGCTGAATACTCATAGTTTTTGTAGAGTACTTAGTTGGTTCTAAAATAAGTTGACAATGCGTTAATTTATTTTAGAACCAATTAATCATATATTCATAGCAAAACTTTCAATCCCTGTATAGACTCTGGCTATCCGTTTTACCAGCAGCACAGGTCTTTATCTGATCCAGCCCAATAGGGGGAAGTACTGTTTTTATGGTATCAAAGAAAGACAATGCCTTATTGTTCACTAAAAAACATAATCATGTCAACAGACACATTGAGCAGATTTCTAGATGCACAAAACCAGGTGTATCTGAAAGCACTACAAGAAATCAGAACTGGCCGTAAAACTTCCCATTGGATGTGGTACGTCTTCCCTCAGATTAAGGGGTTGGGGAAGAGTGACACAGCAAAATTTTATGCTATTGAGGACATTGATCAAGCCAGAGCCTATCTGCTTCATCCGGTGCTGGGTAAAAATCTGATCGAAATTTCACAGGCAGTTTTACAACTGGAGGGAAAAACAGCCAACCAGATATTTGGCTCTCCGGATGATTTGAAGCTATGTTCCTGCATGACCTTATTTGCTAATGTAAAAGATTCCGATCCTGTTTTTAAGAATGTTATTAACACTTTTTTTAAAGGAATACAGGATCAGAAGACCTTAGACATTCTGCAACAAGAGCACCTATAACACGCCTGAATTTATTTTTTAATCATTGGTTAGTATCTATTTATATGCTTTATTTTATCCTCATCTATCTTTTATGAACGAGTAGGAGAGTATAAAATAAGAGAAGGGAAGATGTCAGTTGAAACAATTAATTAAACGATTGTCTGAATTCTAAAGGAGAAAGATTGGTTTTTGCTTTGAATAATTTACTAAATGACTGAGGATGCTCAAAACCCAGTCCGTAGGCAATTTCACTTACGGATAATTCAGTGGTAGATAGTTTCTCCTTAGCTTTGTCAATCAGCTTTTCATGAATGATCTGCTGGGTGGTTTGCCCGGTTAGTTGTTTCAATAAACTGCTCAGATATTTGGTTGAAATATTCAGTTTGTCGGCAATGTATTGAACGCTGGGTAATCCTTTTATCATCAAGTCTTCATTACCAAAATAGTCTGCCAATACATCTTCCATCCGCTCTAAAATTTTGTGATTGGTGATTTTGCGGGTAATGAACTGGCGTTCGTAAAACCGTTGGGCATAGGTAAACAACACTTCCAGTTGTGCAATGATTACATCCTGACTGAATTTATCAATGTTTGAATGGTACTCCTGTTTGATATTGTCAATAATCCCATTGATAAGGGTCTCTTCTTTGTCTGAAAGAAACAGAGCTTCATTGGCAGCATATCCAAAATATTCATATTGCTTTATCTTTTTTGCAAGAGAGGTATTCCATAGAAAATCAGGATGAATAAACAGCATCCAGCCTTCAATGTTTGCAGGTACACCACTTTCTTCACCCCGCAACACCTGTCCAGGCGACAAAAACGCCATTAATCCTTCGTCAAAATCGTATTTCTGTTGCCCATATAACAAGTTGTTACAACCTCTCTTGAGCGATACTACATAGAAGTCAAAAATAACGGCATTGATATTTGGGTCATTTTTCAGTCCTTTCAAATCTATTATACCAATCAGCGGATGATGGGGTTTGGGAAGATTCATCAACCGATGTATTTCCGAGATGGATTGTATCCTATAGGGTTTCATAGTAGAGGTAGTTTACTTTTTAAATGGATATTTCAGCCATATCAGCAGTAAGGGCATTACCAGAAACGGAATCTCTATTAACGCCATTTTACTATTTCCGGCTCGTAATGCCAATCCCATAATAAAAAGAATTGAGATAGCATTGAGCATATTGCCAAGGAAAAATGTCTTGGGAATCAGTAACAGAACTCCCACAGCTATAGTTAAAAAGCCAAGGAATGGAACAATCGATTCACTGATACCTAAGTCATTCATCATTTTGACTGATTCGGGATTGTTTTTATAGTGAAATGTATCCCAGCCGTGCTTGAAACTTAGTGATACGCTAACGATCAATAATACTAAGGAAAGAATGTTTTTTATCATTTTAGGTAAGAATCTACTTTTGATTATATAACTGGCCAAGAATGAGATCTGAACAATAATGATCGACCTTGTTAACCCTCTTTTGGATTTGTTGAGGTATTGTTGCCTATGCTTGAACTACAGAAAAAACAGATAGAATAACCTAGGGAAGCCACATTGGAAAGAAAAACAAAATGTTGCCTGAATCTCAATTTTGAACACGTTTCCATATGAACGTTTTACCTATCATTGGGACACCTTTATACCCTCTGGTTTCAAGGTTGTCCGCATTTTTAAGTACACCTTTTAGACTATAGGTATTTCCATCCTGCACACTATATAGCTTTCCATCTCTATACTCGCCGTCTTTGTAAACCAGTTCTGTAATATGTACAATACCCTGTCTGGATCGGGTTCTTAGTTTTTCGTTGGGGTTATTGCTATCTTTCTTAGACGTTTTTCCGTCAGCTTCAAACATATCTTTTGCCCATAACAGTTTACCGGAGTAAGTAGTACCTGACTTGAAGATCTCTATTTTAAAGTCATCACATTGCCATATTCCTACTATCTGGTCTGGTGATAATTTCTGTGCAAAAGTGCCTATTGATACAAACAGCATGATGACTACTAAAAGTGATTTTTTCATCTCTACCATATTTAGTAGTTCGCAGTCAGTTGTTTAAATTTTTTAAATTCGCCATGTCCGAACCTGAGCAGGAGATTGGGCATAAGTCTACTCACCGTTTTTATCACACTGATCAGAAAGGGTTTAATCTCTGGTTTGTCATTCAAGAGTCCTTTAATGGCAATATTTACCATTTTGTCTACATCCATCATCATAGAGGGGTTTGGTTGTAGCACCCAATCATTTTGAAGATTGGTATTCACACCCGGAGGCACTACTTCGAATACTTTTACGTTTGTATCTTCCAGTTGCAAGCGCAATGCCTGTGTATAGGCGTGAACTCCTGCTTTTGATGCACTATACACAGGTGCAGAAGAATAGGCCGTAAAGGCAATTGCCGATGAAACGTTGACAATTGCAGCCGACTTTTTTGTTCGTAAATGCGGTAAAAACTGATGCACCATCTGGATAGTGCCCGAAAGATTGGTGACAATTTCACGGTTAATATTTTCCAGATCCAATCGAGTGTCCTCTACATCAATCAAACGCATAATGCCAGCGTTGTTGATGATGATATTTAACTCAGGAAATTGTCGGGTAACATCTTTGTACAACTTTTCAATGTCCTGTGGTTTGCTCACATCGCTTTGGAAGGTGTGAATGTTTGGAAACGCCGTTTTTGTTTTCTCCAATGCCTCCAGGTTACGACCTGTCACGATGATAGTGGCTCCTTGCTGTGTAAGTTGCCGGACAAACTCTAATCCAATTCCGCTTGTTCCGCCGGTGATTAGAATGGTGCTGTTTTTTAATTCCATTTTTTCTGATTTTTTGTTTAAGCAAAGGTAAACAGAGGCCAGAAAACGGAATTAGCCGAAAGTCGCAATGTTGTAGTTGAAAGGGAGTATTGGATAAAAAGTTTATGACAGGTAGTCGCGTTTAAAAGAGTTAACTTTCTTAACGCGATACTATCTTGGTAACCTGTTCCATATACTATATATTCCGTATTTTATAGTTGTATATCTTTGGAAGATAACACATTGGCAGGAACCTGTAATTCTCCGGTATGTGCATCGATAATGCCATTTCGTTCATCTTCGATATTAATAGCTTGTGTATACACATCTCCCGCTATAGGACGTTTTCGCAATTCCTGTTTGAAGAGTCGGATTTGTTCCGTCCGGCTTTCTGCATCATTGGGTCCTCCATAATCTACAAAGCCAAAACCACCCCATTCACTTACCAGCAATGGTTTTTGTTTGCGATAAAAGAACGGATCACCTACCACTAGGGGAAACGCAGCTACCCCTTCCATTTCACCAGCTACTAATCGGTCCAGCAACTGTTTCCATCGGTCCAGATCAGGTGTATACAAATGGGCAGTCAGTAAATCGGATTTCAAACGTCCCTCTGAGGAAACGTGGTGCCATCCATCATTATCAACAACCAAAAACTGAGGATGGTTAATCTGCATATAATGATACATATCCATGATGTATTGACGGGTTTCCGGATTGATAGCAATATCCTGAGCGCCCCAATCTTCATTGTACAGACTCCAGATTATGATGGACGGATGTGTTTCAATGAGTGTGAGCATTCGGAGCAATTCGGTCCGGTGATTCTGACGACTTACCTGGCTGGAACTATGCGGACTGGGTACCTCAACCCATAAAAGCATACCCATTTCGTCTGCTAAATTATAAATCCTTGGATCAACGCCTGTAATATGAATCCGCACCAGGTTGCAGCCCAACTCCTTCATCGCCTGCATATGACGTTGCATTTCTTCGTAAGTAGCCGTACCAGGTTGATAAAGGATACCATCCAGATAGACAGGGGTATGGTTCAAATATATTTTAGAACTGCGGGATTCTATTTTACGCAAACCAAATAACGTCTCAATTTCGGCTGCGTAGCCACTGGGATCAATCAGTTGTGCCACCAGCCTATACAGATGAGGAGATTCCGGTGACCAAAGCTCAGCTCCGGGAACTTCAATAGCTACGCGTTGGCGTTTCTGACCAACTTCCAGACGTAACGGGAAATCAGATGTCGCCAGGGGTTCGGTTGACTTGCGGCTTCGTTCGTAGACTTTTAATCGTAAGATATAACAACCAGGATCATGAATCCGGGTGGTAAGGTTAAACTGAACAAGCTTGTCTTCTATTATACTAATCACCCCAACTCGTGAACGAAGCCGATTGCGTTCTACCGTTTCCAGCCAGATACTGCGTACTGCACCTGTATAGGTCTGATACCAGATACCTCCCCGTTTGTACACATGCGATTCCTGTTTGCCTCTTGGAATTTCGGCATCCATTGTATCTGCAATCCGGACAGTAAGCCGATTGACAGGACGCAGCATTTCCTGGTTTAATTCATAGGAAAAAGAAGTGTACTCGCCATAATGGATCTCTTCCCCATCAATGGTTTGCAGAGGCAGTCCATTCAGCCAGACTCTGGTCTCATACCCACAGGCACCAAAGGTAATCTGTAGCATAGAGTGAATAGATTCTTCGATGGTAGCATGAAAGGAAAATTCCCGTTCATACCACACAATCACCTTATCATGCCAGGAAGAGGAAGGGTGGGAATCTTTTGCTTCTGCCATGTGCGATTCTACTGCACCCGGCCAGTGAGCGGTATGTTGATAGGTATGGGCAAGATACCACTTGTTGGCCAACCCCTGATCTTCATTGTCCAATGAAAATTTCCATTCGCCATCCAGAAGAGCAAATCGGGTGTGCCGAAGTACTGCCCGTGGCAAAGGATTCACAAAGTGTACCTCCTCTGCTGAATCTTCCTGAATTTCTGTAAGTCCGTAGTTTGGGTGATTGGTTTCCATGAGAGTTGATTGGGTAAAAGCTATATTGATTCTAATAGGATATTGTCTTTCTTACTATTCAGATTCTCACATATTGTAAATTCCAGTTTAAAAAGTGTCTTTACCTGTTTGTAAAGGTATGCCTGGTATACATGTTCTGAGTAAATACAATTCAGATCAGACATTTACTGAGCAAACAAGCCAGGAAAGCCAAACGTGTTGTGTATAGGGTTTCCAACTGCTATCTACCAATGACCAGTCATACGAGATAGGTGGATACCAGTAAAAAAAACATTCCTGCTCTGATGTTTTGTTTTTCTTCTGAGGCAAGTTTACCTAGTGGTAAGCTGCTACTTTTATGTGCAGCTAGAATAGATTATAGGGAAGCAACACAGTACGTTTTCCTGAATGACCAAATTGTTGTTACTGGCTTCTGTTTTAGCAGGAACTGCTCAGCTTCTATTTTCAGCATACAAAATAGTCGTATTGTAAAGAGATGTTGGGCGCTTGCCAAATCCTGTAAAAACTGTTGAGATAGTATCTGATAAAGTTTGTCAATGTAGCAGGAAACGGCCGAGTTCCTGGTGTGCTTATCTCGTATATATCTTAAATCCTATTCCGGACTTTTCTATCATTTATGTAGACACCTTATCTCAGCTGGATCGGCTTTGTACAGATTGGGGAGGGATGATAAAAACCATGCCCCGCCATCCTGTTCTTGCCCCGGCCAGCAGTCCAACTGCAAATACATGCTATAAAATATTGAAAATAAGTATTTTATGCAGTCGGCCCAATCCATAGCCTGGTATACAAAAGCTAGGCTTATGCCTATTAGAACACACTATTTCGTTTCATAAACTTCACACCTGGGTATCTGCCACCACTCCAATGTGCGTCAAATACTCCTTTTTAAAAACAGGTATTTAACGCACCCTATATCAATCTACTCTTTAGACAAGGCACTGTTTTGTATAAGTATTCCTGCAGATAATATAAAATTCTGTTCATACCTAGGTTCGGATAAACGGATCTTCAGATGGTATACACTTACATCCGGCAGAAATTCTCTGCTATGTGAGAGCCATAAAAATCACTTAATCAAAACAACCCTTATGACAACCTACAATATCAAACTACGTTGCATCCTGGCTGGTGCTATGTTACTGGCAGTCACATCACTGATCCCTCTGACAAGCTTTGCTCAGCAATCAGGAAATCAAGCATCTGGCAATAAGACGGACGCCTCTGCTATGATAGGCGGAATGAGCCGAACAGAGCTAGAGCGTATCAACAAGGAAGGCGCTGCCAAAGTAGCTGCTGTTACGGCAGATAAGAAAGCACTTTCTCAAAAAGATCAGACCTTATTTATGGAGGTAGCCAAAGGGGGCATGCAACAATTAATGCTCAGCCAGCTGGCTGTTCAAAAAGCTAGCAATGATCAGATACGTCAAATAGCGCAGGCAGAGGTAGAAGAACAAAATGGTCTGGCAGCCAAGCTAACCGAAATAGCTTCGGCTAAAGGTGTTAATCTTCCCAGAGAAATAGATTCTCAAACACAGGAAATGCTTTCTAAGCTTGGCAAACTAACAGGTAGTGAATTAGACCGCTTTTATATGCAAGAGAGTGGCGTAAATGGTCATGAAAAGCTGGACAAGGTAATGAGTATGGTTGAGTCTGAGGCCAGTGATTCAAATTTGAAGAGTCTGGCAGCTGCAGCCCATCCACTTGTACGCACTCATTTGAAAGTATCCCGGGAAGTACTCAATTCTATGAGTAATCCGGTAGGGAATAAATAAAGGAATCAGGAAAAAGATCTGCACAGTAGCAGATAGATATAAGCTCAAAAGAAATGGTGATGCAGAGAGAGTCTATCTGATTTGTCAGATCTGCTAACCTCAGTATATGCAAGCAATCAACTGCTATACTAAGGTTAGTATATCCTGCGTCTGATTTAACCTTATTTCTTTTTAGCATACCTCACTTAATCTCACATTACATAGTATGAAGACCGTTTCGAAAGATCAATCTAGTCTACTAGCCTCTACTGTTGTACAAATTACAGATCCATTGCAAGGCACAACCTCTATACAAGGTAATATTGGTAATATGTCTGATACTCAGCTAACTGAAAAAGATATAGACACACCAGCAGAAATATCTGTTCAAAACCTGATCTGTTTCTCCCATTTGCGCTGGGACTTTGTTTTTCAACGTCCTCAGCATTTGATGACACGGGCAGCAAGGCAATGGAGGGTTTTCTTTGTAGAAGAACCTGTATTTTCTGATACACAGGAGATTGTCAGTTTTAATGAACGAAACGAAAATAATCTCTGGGTAATCACTCCACAATTTCCAGCTACCCTTTCACATACAGAAGCCAGACAGGAACAAGAAAATATACTGAAGACTCTGATAGAAAAATACCGGATTGAAGACTATGTAGCTTGGTATTATACGCCAATGGCATTGGCATTCAGTCACAATCTGACGCCAAAAGTGACTATCTATGATTGTATGGATGAACTTTCTGCCTTTAAAGGGGCTCCTTCCGAACTGCTGGAATGGGAACAACAATTGCTTCAAAAAGCAGATATTGTCTATACAGGAGGGTTGAGTTTGTATGAAGCCAAAAGAGATCGGCATCCGTTTGTTCGTGCGTTCCCCAGCAGCATTGATAAAGATCATTTTGCTAAAGCACATAGGGCTGTTGAACCAGCAGACCAGGCAACCATTGAAGCACCAAAATTTGGGTTTTATGGAGTGATTGACGAACGGTTTGATATTGACTTGCTGCGCGATCTGGCTGAACGTCGTCCGGACTGGCATTTTATCATTATAGGTCCGATCGTAAAGATTGATCCTGATACCTTGCCTCAGAATCCGAATATCCACTATCTGGGCATGAAATCGTATGAACAGTTGCCTGCCTATCTGGGAGGTTGGGATGTGGCCCTGCTGCTTTTTGCCCGCAATGAATCTACCCGTTTCATTAGTCCAACCAAAACACCAGAATATCTGGCAGCTCACAGGCCAGTTGTCTCTACTCCCATTACAGATGTGATTCGTCCTTATGGAGAAGTGGGTCTGGTTCATATTGCTGAATCAGCAGAGGAGTTTGAACAGGCGATAGAGAAGGCACTTGACGAAGGAGGAAATACACAATGGCAACAAAGAGTAGATGAGTTCCTCGCAAATAATTCATGGGATTACACCTGGCAACAAATGCAGCAATTGATAACAAAGCTGGCTGAAACGAAAACAAGGCATATGGCTTAGTACTGTGGCCTGGTAGTAACTAGTCCTCCTGCGTTACCCTAATTCTATTTTTTGCCAATCAGTTGTAATTCCCTGACATATACCTATTGATCACTTTTTAACTATACCTGTATATGTTTGATTACCTTATTGTAGGTGCTGGCTTTGCTGGCGCTGTACTAGCAGAACGCTTAGCGAAAAAGAGCAACAAAAAAGTCCTTATTATTGATAAACGTAAGCATATAGGCGGTAATGCCTATGATTACTACAACGAATCGGGTATACTGATTCATAAATACGGACCCCATATCTTTCATACCAATTCACCAAAGGTATTTGCCTATTTGTCTGAATTTACGCTATGGAGGCCTTATGAACACAAAGTACTGGCTTCTGTCAGGAACAAATTGCTACCCATTCCTATTAACCTGAATACGGTGAATGGGTTATATGGACATAATTTTGATTCCGCACAACTCGCTGCTTATTTTGATCAGATCAAAGAGCCGGTAGAAACTATTCGTACATCCGAAGATGTAGTGCTGAGCCAGGTAGGAAGAGATTTGTATGAAACCTTCTTCAGAGGGTATACCCGTAAACAGTGGGGAATGGACCCTTCGGAACTGGATAAAATGGTAACCTCGCGAATTCCAACCCGCATTGACTGTGATGACCGGTATTTTACAGATACATTCCAGTATATGCCTTTACATGGCTATACCCGTATGTTTGAAAATATGCTGGATCATCCCAATATTCATATTGCACTCAATACGTCCTATACAGAAATTAAAAAGTATGTCGGGTTTAAAAATCTAATCTTCACCGGGCCTGTGGATGAGTATTTCGACTATTGTTACGGGCATCTTCCTTACCGCTCCCTGCAATTCGTGCATAAGACAGTAGATCAGCCTCAATTCCAGTCGGTAGCAGTGGTAAACTACCCCAACGATCAGGACTATACCCGTATTACCGAATACAAGCATTTAACCGGACAGGAACATGCCAAAACCAGTATTACCTACGAGTATCCAAGCTGGAACGGCGATCCCTACTATCCGGTACCCAAGCCTGAAAACGCAGCATTATATCAACAGTACAAGTTGTTAACAGAAACGCTGCCCAACGTGCATTTTGTAGGTCGTCTGGGTACATACCGGTATTACAACATGGATCAGGTGGTTGCTCAGGCACTGACACTGTATGATAAACTATCCGGTAAAAAATCTGTAAACGAAGTTCTTGATCCACAAACTGTAAAAAGACATGTTCCGAGCCCCGGAGTTTACTCACCCAATGCCATCCCTGCCGCTCCCGAATCCTGAGATTTGGGGAGGAATCGAATGTTCTGTGAACCGCATTGAAGACCGATATTTTGACCAGTTACTCAAAAACGGGCATCAAACGCGTATTCAGGATCTGGAAAAGATTGCTCAACTGGGTATCCAAACCATTCGCTATCCGGTACTATGGGAGCGAATTGCCCCTACCGATCCGAGCCAGCAGGACTGGTCGTGGACTGACGAAAGATTGCAGTTTTTAAAGGATATTGGGATGAATCCGATTGTCGGACTGCTTCATCATGGAAGTGGTCCGGCCTACTGTACCTTTGATCAGCTTCATTTTCCGGAACAATTTGCCCGTTTTGCCAGAAATGTAGCCGAACGCTATCCGTGGGTGACGCTCTATAATCCCATCAACGAACCGCTTACAACTGCTCGTTTTGCAGGATTATATGGACATTGGTACCCACACCGACGTGATGATGCAGGATTCTGTCGCATCCTGATCAATCAATGCAAAGGGATAGTATTGGCTATGCAACAAATCAGGCAGATACAGCCTGCCGCAAAGCTGGTACAAACTGAAGATTTAGGTATTACATACAGCACAAAAGAACTCCAGTACCAAGCTGACTTTGATAATATACGCAGATGGCTGGGATATGATTTACTCTGCGGGTTTGTAGATGATAAACACCCACTTTGGAATTATTTACTTGACTCCGGGATTACTCCGGAAGAGTTATACTTCTTTCTTGAAAACACGTGTCCTCCGGATATCTTAGGCCTTGATTATTACCTTACCAGTGAGCGATATCTGGATCATGAGATCAATAAATATCCTTCTTTTCTGGTCGGAGGCAACGGCAGACACCAGTATGTGGACATAGAAGCTGTACGAGCGCCTGTAGAAATGGCTGGAGGAGAAAAGCTGTTGTTAGAAGCCTGGGAACGGTATGCTATTCCCTTGGCTGTAACGGAAGTGCATCTGGGGTGTACTCGTGAAGAACAAATGCGCTGGTTTTATCAGGCCTGGCAAACCGGACAGAAGCTTATTGCAAAGGGTGTTGATTTTAGAGCCATTACTGCCTGGGCCTCTCTGGGGTCTTTTGACTGGAATACTTTGCTTACCAGAGAGGTAGGCTATTATGAACCGGGACTATTTGATGTACGTTCGTCAGAACCACGTCCAACGGCACTTTCGTTTTTGGTCAAGCAGTTGCTAACAGACCAGACTGCTGTACCTTCCGTTGTTCATGAGCCAGGCTGGTGGCAAAGGTCACCGGATGCTGCTCTATCACATTCGGTGACTCGTAAGCCCTTGCTTATATTTACCAATAGCCAGGCCATGCAGGTTGCGTTTGCAACTATATGTGAGGAACGTGGACTAGCCAATCATATCCTGTCTTCACAATTGGTTATAGATAGCAGTCAGCTTTGGGAGTTATTTCGGCTGTATAAACCGTGGGGAGTTATTCTTGCTACAGAAGAAAAAAGCCAAACTCACCTGAATTTGCTCTCATCAGGTACCAACTTCCATTTACATGATATTTCGCTTCTGGTAAAAGCCTGTCAGGAGAATGCGGTTCCTTTACTGGCGTTTTCAAATGATTTTGTCTTTGATGGCACCAAAGGGGCTCCTTACCATGAACAGGACCCTGTATCACCTGCTTGTGATAGTGGTATTAGTAAGGTAGCCGCTGAAAACATGATCCTGCAAAATCTCTCTCAGGCCTTAGTTGTACGTACAGGTGCCTTATTAAATCCCTGGCATGCGAAGGACTTTATTCAACTCACATTTGAAAAGTTTACTCGTCAGGAAAGTTTTTCTATCCCTGATCACCTACGTTTCTCGCCTTCTTATCTGCCAGAGCTTATACACCAGAGCCTCGACTTATTTCTGGATCAGGCATATGGTATCTGGCATCTGTCCAATAGGGGAGAGATTAGCTGGGCTGAGTTTACGAAAGGCATTGCCTTTCAGGCTGGATTTGATAAAAAATCGGTTGATTACTGGTATTTACGCCAAAAAGAAACGTTTGCAGAGCTGACACCCCGATCAACGGCACTCACCAGTACCAAAGCCTCCTTAATGACTGACATAGACCATGCTCTTGCTTCTTTCTGGCAGGCTTCATCTCATCGTTACTTATCAGTTTAATATACGTTTTTCTCAATATAAATTTAGTTGTTTTCTCAGAATACATACTCTGGTAGAAGTATCATATAGCCACAAGATCTTTCACTCTCAGCTTTTGTTCAATAGCAGGTTAACTTGTGGCTTATAACAATTTTGGCCTCTGGTCGGGATATAGTATGAGTACTTTTCTGAAAAGTAATAAGAAAGGTCTGGTTAATATAACCAGACCTTTCGGCATTTTTCTCAAAGATGTATTATGAAAAGATCACAAACAGGCACATAGTATAATTATGATGGATGAGTCAATGAATGTGTTCGAATACTTTCGTAACGAATATTTTGAGTGCCTTTGATAAAAGTCAAATATGATTATAACATTGTCTGCTGCAATTTTAAAGAGCGAATGATTATTTGTACCAGTTGTTGATGTTCTAGTCCTTTTGTACTATTGCTCCATTTCCTTGAGGAGTTTTTTCATCTGGTCTAATTGGTCTTCCTGTGAATGAAGAATCTGTTGTGAGAGCTTTATGACTCTGGGATCTTTGATAGTTACAGTCTTGCTTGTCATTATAGCCACTGAGTGGTGTGGAATCATGGCTTTCAGGTATTGGGTATCTTTCATGAATGTATGATTCTGTAAAAAGATCAATGACACAAGAAATACTACTCCACTTGTTCCCATAATTATATTGTTCATTTTCATGCTGGTATATGTCTTTGGTACCATCAGCAATACCAGGATTGCCATAGGAGATACTATCAAAAGTGTCTTATAGAAATAAGGCATACTCAGAAAAATATGGTCTGTATTGTCTAGGTCTAAATACAGCACCATGTACACAACACAAAAGGCTATTGCCAGCATTAATAAAAATCTCTGATAGGTTGTCATTGTATTTGTAGGTTTGTTGATTGATACATCTTTTAGGTTATCTCTAAACATTTTTATACTTAATCTCAAGACTTGATTCGAATGGTGTTAGTCTTATCCTGTTACTTTGTCCTAGTCAATGTCAATCAAAAGAGGCGCAAATTTCTTACTATCTACTGACGTGTGTCTTAGATAGATACTAATCAATAGAATATCTTTCTAGCTCAGTATCAACCAAACAAATAGTCTCAGTCACTCTTTCAAACTGCCATCCAAACAGGGGATAGTACTGATACTCTATCTTCTTACCAATGGGTAAACCATCCATTGATTTGGATTCCGGATCTGGAAATAATTTTCTAACAACTAGCGGAATATCAGTAACTGGCCTTTCATATATCTGGGTGGCCCTTAGCTGTACCAATCCTCTGTCAATAAACTCTTTTGCAGTCAGATACTTTTTCTGTTTTTCAACCATTTCATACAGGTTATCCGAAGGCCCCATTTCACAGACCCGAACAATTTGTTTTTTGCTCCATTCTACCAAAACATAATACAGTGGCTCGTTTTTATATAGCTTAAGCCCATATCTATAGTGTATTCCACCTGCTGAAAATACATCAGCAGAAAGCAACGACTTCATTCTTTTTCCTAAATCCCATGGCAGCCGGTCAGACGGCTCGATGAGTATAAAATCTGTGAATTGCTGCATAACAGTAAGTTTGGCATTTGGACTAAATCAGTTTGTGCAACCTTTTTTTGGAAGAAAAGAATATAAAAAGAGTATTGCACAGTAAATCTTCTTTGTATTTATCAGCTTTAGTGTGTATGTAGTACGTTTGTTCTTCTCGAATAACAAATTCGATAAAGCAGCAAAGTCAGATAGTGGTTAAAGTGCTATAAGAGTTGAAAAAATGGGTTTTGTAATCTATTGTTTTCGCTACTTAACCACTGTAAATAAAATAGCCTCACTCCACTATCTGACCTTTGAACTGCTTTACAATTGCTTAAATCACTTCATCATCTATTCTTATCGTCTACAGGCTTTGTGATTCTTGACTTCTATCGCTCAGGTTTCATTAGATACCCGTAGTCAAAAGAATATATTCTGATAAAGAACAAGCAAAAAAAAGTGAGGTTGTTAGTTGTATTTCTGAAAACTCTCTTCCTCAGTTTTGATCATACATAGGATAAAATAATGCCATCTTTTTAACTCTGTTTGGCAGGTGTTACTATCTATGTGTCAACTACTTAATTTCAAAATAAGGTGTTTAACACAAATCCGTACTCTTTCAGATATAGTTGTAGAAAGTGTATATACTGATTTTTTATACAAATCTGTAGAAATCAATAAGTGACAGGTGACTGTGGTAAATACGTGTTTGGTGTAGCATTCTCCTGAGATACCTTGTTTTGAATACTGTCCATTATAACTTTCTTATTTTGAGGTACGAATTTTATGGTATACAGATGGCGAAAAGTGTTGATTTATACTAAGGAATTAATTCCTCAGCAAAAGCAGAAAGCTATCATGGTAGTCAGTAAACAGAGCTTTTTAACCTGGCAAGGTATGGCATAGTGTTTTAAGATGTAAGCGTATTAGTCTGCGAAAAGAGTGATAAACTCGAAAATAACTGGTTTAAGGTAATTCATCTAAACCAGAGAATGAATCCGGATGTATCCATTCATTTTCAGTTGGATGTTTTTTTATTGTCTTAAGTCAGACCGCAGAGATTTTATTCACTGACTGATCTGGACAAAACCAGCAGTAGAATCAAAGACTAATAGGAGACCACCGTACAGGTGGCCTCCATTTTATTTATCTTCTCATTCCAAACTAAATTCAACATGGAGATATTTAAATTTAAAACCGATATCTATTCGATAGAAAGTCGGGCAGGTATTACACCTCTGCTTAATGAAGATGCAAAAATTGCACACTGGCATATTAACAGTGATGATCAGACACTTACCGTTTCGGGTAATGAGCTTGATCCGGAGCATGTAAAAAAGCTGGTGGCACAGGCTGGTTTCCAGGCAAAACTAATTGAAGTATTTGGCGCCAGTGGAAGTAGCTTGTGAAAAAAAGTGTATACTTTCTGTCTTTACCTCTCAGATAGATTTTTTAGAGGGGTATGAGCTGATCAATGGATTCTGACTGCCATCCGTAATATGGATAGTACATAAATTCAACACAAAGCGAAGAAGGGAGAGTTGAACTATCATAAATGCGGGAATAGGGAATAACACGGTTCACTGTGATATACACATCTTCAGAAAAACGGGTCTCTATCTGTTCCACTTTTATCTCCTCTAATGCTTTCGCAACGGCTGATTGGTAGCGCCTGTATTTTCTTTCTTTTTCTACCATCTGATAAAGCTCATCTACTTGCCCAAGAGGAGATACCCGTGCAATTTGCTTGAGTTTCCAGTCAACTAGCGCATAGTATATAGGAGTATCCTGATAGAATTTAAGTCCAAACTTATACTCTCGTCCTCCTGCCGGAAATGTAGTCGCATACAACAAAGAAACAACACTGGAACAAAGGTTCCAGCGAGTTGCAAGGTTTCCGGGACTGAAAATGGTAAATTCTTCAAAGTCTCTCATAATTTTCATATCAGGGCGGGAAATTGTTTGGTTTGTAGTATTAAGTTGCTCGTACTAATGGTAGTTATACTATAGGGTTGTCCAGGATGGTATAATCAGGACCTTCTTTTTATATACCCATGCTTTTCTTCTTCCAGTAACCGTTGTAGTTTGACTCGAATCTGATTCTGTTCTAGGCGAATCTGACGGATAAGGTCTTGTTGTCTATCCAAAAGAGCACGTAATACAGTTATCGTATGCTTTCGTTCTGTAGACATTTGGAGTACAGTTGAATGGTTAATTGTCTTTTTCATTGATTGGAGGAGTTATGTAAATCTGGAGACGGACTTACTTTGCTTGTGAATAAAGTGTCAACAGAATACAAAGATTACCAATCTGATTGCGCTGCAAAAGAGAGTTAATACCTAATTGTTAAAATAAGTATTTAGTACAATTTGTTGGTATTCAGTAGATTATATGGGTGTTAATCCTGCTTCTATTCTGAGGTAGAAGGTTCTTTTACGGAAGCTATACTATGCAAATGGCTCAATAGGCCCGAAAATGGATGTATCTCTTCTGTTTTTGAGAACATTTATGTACCTGTATGCGTCAAATACGCGATTGTTAAATTGCGTATTAACCCTCTTTTATAAGAATATTCTGTTGACAAACTTTGTAACATCTTACTTCATAACCCTAGAGAGTTATCCAATGTAGAGTAACTTCTGGGAAAATATATATGGTCTTTGATCATATTGGCTGTTTCATATTACTGGCTTTACCGAGCCGAGAACTTAGGAGCAAAAACCTTTCTGTTTCAGGAAGGTTTTTTTGTAAGTCTGAAAACGAACCGACAGAAAACTATATGCTAGAGAGTAACAAAAACAGATTCTGGTATAAAAGAGACAAAAGTATGATTAATCACTTTCAGCTTGCTTGCGGCAGAATGTATGAACACTTCATTCATTGTGCCTTTGCTGATAAACCGCATCAGCTACAAAACTATAATCCGGGTCGGATGATGGAACTGATTGTGGTAGAGGACTGGAAAGAGGATAGAGAGCTATTTGACAAGTTGCTGACCATTATCAAATCTGATACAGAAAATGCCTGGGATGAATTGTCTGGGAACTATTCCTATACTATGCGTCACCACAATGTGGACATGCCTGATACAGACCTATTGATTCTGGATGGTGAGAGTAGAGATACCGCAGTTCTGTTTCTGCAAGAACAATGGGTTTATCTTCGATCTCAGATAGGTCAGGCTTCTTGCTGTAATGACATTATTCAAATCATTTTGTTGGGGTTAACACTGGTTTGTGCTGAACAAAAACTGAATGAGGATAGTAAGTAACTACTTTTTTCCCGCCATGACTAGGAGGTTGGCTTTTTCGATTCGATACGATTACTATGTGCTAGTACATTGCCATGTATCATTCTGACTGAAAGTGTAAATCAGGAACAGCTACTGGATTCAATTTTTACAACTAAAAGGATAGAGCCAGATCAGTGTCTAAAATTAATCATTTGTTCGATCCATTGTGGCATCCTCTACTACCGTACCCTTCTATAAACAGTAAGTATCAATAGAAAGAAGTTGACTTACAACCAAATCATTCTGCAACTAAACTCCAATACAAGAACTATATGAAAAAAGAAGATATTCATCTCTGGGATATACAGCGCATCCTGCTGGGTGACGCACCGGTAGTGTTTCTGGTAGAGGTCTTTTTACGGTCGGTATTTATTTTTCTGTTTCTGCTGGTGATTGTCCGATTGCTTGGAAAGAGGATGAACGCCCAGTTAAGCCTTACCGAGATGTCGATTATGATCATGCTAGGTGCTATTGTTTCCGCTCCAATGCAAGATCCGATACGAGGTCTTTTGCCAGGAGTTGTGATTTTACTTTGTGTGTTTGTTGCACTAAGAGGAGTGAACCGACTTTCTGTTGCCTATGCAAAAGTGGAACGGCTGGTACAAGGAGATGTCCGTCTGTTTGTAAAAGATGGTGTTCTCCAGCTCAATCAGATATGTCAGGAAGGCTTTGAACGGGAGCAGATCTTTGCTCATCTGCGTTCAAAAAAAATAACTCATCTGGGCCAGCTTTCACGGGTATATCTGGAAGCGTGTGGAATAGTGAGTATTTATCACAGTGACAAGCCCAAGCCTGGACTTTCTCTCTTACCCTTCACTGATCAAGTAATTGTTAACCGCCAATCCAGTTCAGATGCGTTATTGGCATGTCATAGTTGCGGCTGGGTAATCAGAGAAAAGGACACGGATCAACAGGTATCTTGTCCCAATTGTCAGGCTAATAGTTGGACAAAGGCCTTAATTACTGAAGTTCCACCATCTAAGGATGGAAGTCCTGTCTTTGAAGAAGCCAATGAGGATTCTCAGAAAATTATTTTTTCATCGTATAAACACTAAGCTAGTATGAAAGCTGAAGATATTAAAATCGACGACTTTACCCGGATCTTTTTTGGCGATGCGCCTCCTGTTTTTCTGATAGAGGTAATCATTCGCTTCCTGATTATCTTTATTATTCTGGTTGTGGCTTTGCGTTTATCGGGTAAGTCGCAGGTGTTGTCTCGCAATCGTTCAGAACTGGCAGCCCTGGTATCGCTGGCAGCTGCCATTGGGGTTCCGTTGCAACAACCTTCCCGTGGACTTATACCTGCCTTGATAGTGGCAATTGTCATTGTAGGTATTCAACGACTGGTCTCTCTCTGGGCTTTTTCCAATGAAAAGTTTTCTAATGTAGTGAATGGCAAGTATTCAACATTGGTCGAAGATGGCGTATTGCAGTTGAAAGCTTTACGTAAAATCGGACTTCCCAAAGAACGAATTGTAGCGGCTATTCGCCAGAGTGGGACTGCACATCTGGGTACGATTGAACGACTCTATATGGAAGCCGATGGCACTTTTACCATTATAGAAAACAAACAGGCTAAGCCAGGCCTGTCAATGATACCTATATGGGATCGAGAGTTTCGGGATCAGCAAAAAAAAGCACCCAATGTACAAGTCTGCTCTCAGTGCGGAAGTCCACAACCAGCGGGCAAACAAACTTGTCCGGTTTGTAGTCACAACAAGTGGGAGGAAGCGATAGTTTCGTAAGGACTAATAAGAACCGAACGGAGGGAAGAAGTGGGTGATGGGTTCGGTTCAAACAATGACTCTCATACCTTTTATGTGGCAAACACTTATTTTTAAAATTGGGTATTTACTCTCTTTTATGGCCAGATTCTGATAGCCACTTTTGTAACAGGTTGATTTGCACGGGCAAGCCAGTTTGAGAAGTGAAAGAGTAGAGATAGTATAACTTCAAAAACTGGCTGCTGCAGTGCTTTTTTGTTCACTTCCCTAAACCCTTACAGCTATGTTTTATCATGATAAAAAGCTCCAGTTTACCGTTCGGGTAGAAAAGCCCAACCCTTTGTTTGCCAGAATGCTTCAACAGGCAATTGGAGGCATCGAAGGTGAGATCCGTGTATGTTTGCAATATTTGTTTCAGGCGTGGGGAGCACGTGGACCTGCCAAATACAGAGATATGCTTCTGGAGACTGGTACAGAGGAAATATCCCACATTGAAATGCTTTGCACTGCAGTAGCGATGAATCTGGATACAGCATCCAATGAGCTGAAAGATCAGATTGCACGCGATAACCCACTGGTAGGTGCAGCTATGGGTGGAATGGATGTTCGCCACATTCTTTCGTCGGGTATGGCAGCCATGGCAACAGATGCCAATGGCGTACCTTTCAACGGTTCCTGGGTGGTAGGCAGCGGCAATCTGGCTGCAGATATGTATGCCAACGTAATGGCTGAGTCAACAGGGCGATTATTGGCTACCCGCCTTTGGGAATTAACCGACGATCCAGGTATGAAAGATATGTTATCCTTTCTGATTGCCCGTGATACAATGCACCAGAATCAGTGGCTGGCAGTATTAGAGGATTTGGGAGGCGTACAGAATGTACATCCGATTCCAAACAGCTTCCCGCAAACGCAGGAAAAGCAGGAATTCAGCTATACGTTTGTTTCAACAAATATTGCGGATGGAGCTTCTCAGCAGGGACAGCGTTGGTCTTCAGGAACCTCTATAGACGGCAAAGGCCAGTTTATCTTTGAAAAGGCACAACCGTATGGAGAAGAACCTGTATTAAATCCACCCAAACCGGAAGGACATGCTCAGGTAGAGCAAATGGAAGGATCAATGGGAATAGGTGGAAAGATTAGTGAATTTATTAGTGAGGTAGGTAAAAAGCTTTAAGGCTTTAAAAGTAAAAGTTGATAGGTAGCCATGAATTAAAATCTTTCAATCCGGAAGGTTAGTTCATGGCTATACAGATACTATACAACTTTACTAATTGCCAGGTGCCCTTTCACGTTTTAATTAAGAGTTGTCATGATCTCAAAAACTGCTATCAAGCCAATCCGGGTGCGGATTCAGGAAAAGCGAAAACAAATTGCAGCCCAGAGTAATGTCATCAGTGAACTGATTCAGATACAAGGTCAGTGCCGCAAAGAGCTGGACATATTATTGGAGGAGGAGAGACTAGAAAAACGTTCTTTCAGTTTGTTAATTAATAACTCAAAGCAAACAGAACAGCAGACTTCTGTCTTGCTTGCAGATACTAGTAAATAATTAATGTTGTCAAATGAAAGGTCTGTAGAACCTGATGTAAGTTCTCTTTATTACGGCTAGATAGATATGAAAGTTTTTAGATCACTCCTATGGATACAAGGCCTGTATATACTGATCATAGCCATATGGCCACTGGTGCATATAGAGAGCTTTATGAAGGTAACAGGCTATAAGACGGATATATGGCTAGTCAAGACGGTAGGGGCGTTAGGCATACCTGTTGCCTTGACTTTGCTGAGTTATCTGTTTATCCGTACCGACTTCAGACCTGCTTTTGTACTTGGAGCACTTACAGCTTTGGCGTTTGCCTTTGTGGACTTCTATTATCCGTTACGTGACGTCATTTCGGATATCTATATAGTAGATGGATGGGTACAGGTTCTGTTTCTGTTAACGTGGATCTATATTTTTGTCCGGGAGTATCACAAGTTCAAGGCACCGGCACCAACAGCCTTTATACATACAGAATAAGATAGTTTCAAGATCTTTGCCATAAAAGAAGGAATGATATGATTTAGTGTACTAATTAACTCGTTATGTACTAAAAGCCATTCTTTTTAAGAGTGGCTTTTTTGATAAGAGGTCTTGGCTCGCCTAAGTATCTGTTTAAGCCTGGTAGCTTAAGAATGTATCTTACTTTTCTCCTGATGTATTGCAGTTCTGAACGAAGTTTAACTGGAAACAATGAAAGATCCATACAGGCTTGCCTCCAAAGGATGTAAATAGAAATAGAGATTATATACATATGCTGTTGCTAAATCCACTTTTTGAGTTACTTACGGTATTTTGAGTTGACCTTTTGGAATACTAATAGAAACCATAGCCTGTACAAATTTATATGCAGGCCATAAAGGTTGGATAAGACTTTTACCCGAAAAAGAGACAAAATACTTGTTATTATAAATAAGTATTTTGTGTATAACCGTTTGAGTGACAGGTGTCTATCCTGTAGAAGTTAGACTATGTGTCTTTACCATGATACTTGTCTAAAAATAATGTCAGCAATCGAAAACTTTATCGGGTCGTATCAAAAATATCGAGAAGCTTTTCGATTTCTGAAACAGGAAGCCGGGTCAGTTTCCGGATGAACACCCCCTGTGATCGCAGCTTTGAATAGAGTTTCAAATGGAGGCGCAGTATATATCGGCTTATCATCAACTCCTCTTTTGCATTCTCAAGATCTGCTATCCGACTTGCAGGTACTGGGAAAAAGAAAAATTGCTTATAGGTAACAACGTGTCGCAAATAATCGCAAAACAAAAAATGCACTTCCGGGTCTTGAACAAGTAGTTTAACCGATTGGAATAAGGTGCGGTCTATTAATTTTTGATACATACTAAAGGTAAAAAAATGTATAAAAACAGGAAAGAATCAATTAGTACATCTAAACTGAGTGGGATTAGATGGTATGGGGTTCTATTTTTCTCTTGTTTTCGTGTGGTTTCCTGATTTACAACAAAAATCTGAAATGAATACTTTTTAGAGAAGAGGATAAATACGCAATTTACAAAACAGGTATTTATCCTCTTTTAGAATTTTATTTTCTTGTGCAAATTTATATTGTACTGATTAACAAATGAATACAAGTAATTTCGAGCAACCTTTTAAAATTTTATGAATAAACCGGAACATTCTTCGCATAGATAGCCGAGTTGTAGGTGTTGCTTCTGCTTCTCAGATAATAAATCTGTTACTAGCTAATAGACTTACAAAATCAGGTTCGGAGTATGTATCAACAACAAATTGAAGGTAGGTTATCCAAACCAGATACTAAAAATTTTCAGGAATAAACTGTAATTATTTTTCGCAGGAATACGATAACTACCCCACTTATTACTGATTTATTCCTGAAACGCATACTATACAATTACGTTGGCTTTCTTAAGCTATTATTTTAAGTTGATAATACATTCTACCGCAAAAAAGCCTTTCTGAATCAGAAAGGCTTTTTTATGAAGGTCAGCTAGTAAATATCCTATAAAAAAGAATACCATTGGTAATATTTGGAACATTCATTTTGAATCTTCCTATGCTATTTTTTCTTATTCTCTTTTATAACCTCACGGGTATTTTTTATTAGTTCACGCAGATCACCCGAACTCTCCATCTTTAATTTACTATTGTCAAACATTTTATTGTCCTCTTTGTCTACCAGATTGGCTTCAAAGACAAATAGATAGGTGTTCTTTTTGTTTTTCTTCAACAAGTCTATTCCAGTTTCCATCAACTGGTTGGGTTTTATACTCATCGGTACTTCTATTGTTTCTTTACCCTTAGCTGGAATATTAACTACTTCTGGCATGGTTCCTTCGGTAAATTTTTCCCCATTCAGATTCATCTGAAAGCGGGCATTACGTAGTACGAAGGGAAATACGTTTTTATTGGTAATTTCCGTACGAACAGAATATTTAGTCTGTTTGAATCCAAGCTTATCCAGATCTGCGTCAACAAGTTTAAGCTCCGGAAGCCGTAAAAGAGGAAGCTTTTTTGAGACTTCCAGCTCAACAGGTTTCTTTTTTAAAAAGGGTAAGTCTGTATAAATGTTTGCTTTGGCTGTGTATTCTGTGCTATCCAGCCCCTTCTGTTCCAACTGTTTCAATGTCTGGATCAGTTCCTCATTTTTAATAGTCACCGGCAGAGTTATCAGGCTACTGTCATTGCTATTGATATCGACATGTTTGGGATAGGAGCTCTGCACTACTTTTATGCCTGCAATGTACAACTGATAAGCCAGGCTATCAGCTTCAAAGCCCACCGGGGCTGGATTGTGAATCAGTATTTTCATATTTCCTTTCGTATAGTCTTTGTCTATATGAAGGATTTGCATACCAGCCATTTCGATCCTAGGCTTAATAAATGTTGCCTCAGGATCTTTCTGAGACCGCTGTTGCCAGCGGAAAACCAGATAGCCTCCTGCCAGTACCAGTATCAATACCAGTACTATCCAACCTGTTCTTTTCATATAAAATATAGTTAAATTTTTCTTTTAAATGGATCAATATATACCTATACAGATGGCAACAGACCACCTATACCTGCCCGTTATCACATTGAAGAGTGATAGATCAGGCACGCACCAGCGTTAAAGAAATAAGGATTGGCGGTAAGCAGATAGGGAAGGAGAAATGCTTCCGGATTGCAAAAAATAGTTATTTGGTAATAGCAACCTGTGTAAAGTCCAGGTCACTACTTATCCATCCCCGAAACATACATTCTGTATTAAAGGAGAATACCACTTTGCCACAAGCATCCATCGAGATAAGGCCTATGTCACCCAGGACATGTTTATCTTTCTTAAATACTACAAAATCACACGCTTCCTGTAGTTCTTTCCCGGCAAATTCCATCAACGCGGAAACAGAATAGCCAGCTACCTTGCGCATCAAACACTCTCCGTCACCAGTTCCCGAAACTGCGCAAGTGATATTGTTGGCATAGCAGCCTGCTCCAATCATACAACTATCACCAATACGGCCCTTCATCTGATTCGTAAGGCCTCCGGTAGACGTCCCCGCAGCCAGATTGCCTTCCTGATCCAGCGCTACGGCTCCAACCGTGTCATTTAATATAACATCAGGCTTTTTTTGTGTTTGCATCTGCATCTCTGCCAGTGCATTGTACTGACTTTCGGAAATGAAGTACGAATCTGGCATAAACGGCATTTGCAGGCTTCTTCCCAATTCCATTGCACCTTCGGCACCCATAAGAACATGTGGTGTTTGTTCCATAACAGCACGAGCTAATGAAATAGGATGTTGGATCTGGCGTACCAGCGCAACTGCTCCAGCCTGCAGATCTTTCCCATTCATAATAGAAGCATCCATGGCTACTTCCCCTTTCTGATCCAAAGCCGCTCCTCGACCTGCATTAAACAAAGGATGTAATTCCATTTGTTGTATGGCTGCCTCTACGGCATCCACTGCCGAACCACCCTGACGCAAAATCCGATATCCTGCCTCTAGCGCCTGATGAAGACCTGCTTCATAGGCTTTTTGATTTTGTTTGATACGGGGAGATAGGGGCTCTGCTCCTCCGTGAATGGCTAAGGCTACTATAGACATAGATAAAAAAGTAAAAAGATGGAAAATAAGGCACTGTTCACTCCATAGGTGTGACAGTGCCCATCGAACAGACACATTCACCTAATGAGATCGAATGTTTTCTTCAAGTTCAATATCCTTCTTGGCCGGGACGAATTTTCGTTCTTTGAGGGTAAACCCATTTCCTTTAGTCAGAAGATGTACTGTCAGATTTTCGGCACTTATAGGTGTGCCCTCCTCCACATACGCTATATTGGAATGTCCTAACCCTTTACAGTCAATCACTACAACCATCCCGGAACCACGGCATTCGGCATCATTCCCATTATGAATGACCAGAGCCGTATCTTCTCCAAGGCCCAATCCTATACAGGAAGGATTCATGATAACGGCTTCTGCCAATCGTCCAAAACGTCCGCGGTTGATAAAATGGGTATCTATGATGCAATGATCTATGAGTCCCAAACCAGAACTGATTTTAACAGTTCCTTTCAGCAAACCCTTGCTGCTATCCCCTCCGTAAATCATAATAGCAGACATCGCCATAGCACCCGCACTGGTACCTCCTACAATAAATCCAGGTTCCTGGATATACTTCCGGTTAATGACATCTGCTACCTGTGAGCAGCCTAATATGGTAGAGAGGCGAAACTGATCACCTCCACTAAAGAAGACCGCACTAGCCTTCTCAATACGTTTGACTGTGGCTGGAACTTTTGCCTCTTCCCGATTACCAATATGGATAATACCTACATTGGAGATGTTGGCTCGTTCAAAAGCCTTCTGATACTTTTTACCCATCTCGTGGGGTTCTTCAGAAGCGGTAGTAATTACCTCAATGCGGTGATCAGCTTTGGCATCAGGAGGAAGTAGTTCCTGCAAGACCTCAAAATTTCGAAAGTTTCGGCTTTCTTCCTGAGCTTCTGATAGCTTTTCCGGATCTCCTACATCTTCGGCTCCTCCTATAATTAATAATTTTCCTTTAGGAACTTCCTGCATGATTAGGATGCTTTAGATAAAACAAATGGATGATAGGTTTTACTCTGTGTTTGCTGACTGGCCTGCGTTGCAGAAGAGTCCTCTGCGACCAGAGCATCTGGTATATCCAGCGATTGTTCTTTTTGTTGCCTTAGTTGTTTTAAATAAGTGGTCAATTCTTCAATTTCTTCAGCAAGCACAGTGATAAACGCCTTTGAAGGCGCCATATCAAGGGCATAGTTTACTGCATCTTTTTCATCTGGAATTACTTTGACCCAGGTTTGTGCATTATGCTCACGAATTCCTTCTTCCAACAGATTGACTATTTCCTCAGGATCACGTCCACGCAGATCTTTGTCAAGCCGTATGATAATCTGATCAAAGATCTGTGCTGCGAGTTTGCCCATAGTCCGGATATCATCAGCCCGTCGGTCTCCTACACCTGCAATGATTCCGATCTTTACAGATGCTTCTACTTTTCCCATGAAGTGTTGCAACTCCTGCATTCCACCTTTATTGTGTGCATAGTCAATCATAACTGTGCTGTCCGGAAAGGTGAACAAATTCATCCGGCCAGGTGTATTGTCGGGAGAGGGTACAAAAGAATGCAGTGCCTGCTGAAGCATTACAGGCGAAAGTCCCTGTATGAATCCTGCGAGGGTAGCAGGCAGGATATTTTTGATCATACAGGACGCCTTTCCATCCAGTGTAAGAGGGATAGAGGCGACGTTTGCTATGCGTGTTTTCCATTGCCCCTGGCAAATAGTCAGATACCCCTCTTCAATAATAGCAGCCAATCCTCCCTCTGCACAATGGCGAATGATTCGTTGATTAGTAGGGTTGATGCTAAAAAAAGCTACATCACAGTCTACATCGCCAGCCATCTCATATACCAGATCATCATCTGCATTCAGTATGGAATAGCCATCTTTAGCCGTGCTACGGGCTACCACACTTTTTACCCTTGCCATTTCTTCCAGTGTCTCTATACCATTCAGGCCCAGATGATCCTCTGACACATTGGTAACAATACTGATAGTACACTGATCGAACCCAAGGCCAGAACGGAGTATGCCTCCGCGGGCACACTCCAGTACCGCTACATCTACTGAGGGGTCTGTTAATATCATATGGGCACTCTTAGGGCCCGTACAATCTCCCTTTTGAATCAGATGGCCCTGAATATAAATCCCTTCAGTTGTTGTATATCCTACCGTTTGTCCGGTCTGACCCATCATATGGGCAATTAACCGGGTAGTGGTTGTTTTTCCATTGGTACCTGTGACAGCAATGATAGGAATGCGGGCCTGTATATTCTTTGGAAAGAGCATATCTATAACCGGTGCAGCAACATTTCGGGGCATTCCTTCGGTAGGAGATAAATGCATCCGGAACCCCGGTGCTGCATTTACTTCAATTACAGCGCCGGTAGCTGTTGTAATGGGTTGTTCAATGCTTTGCGTAACAATGTCAATTCCACAAATATCAAGACCCATCAGACGGGCTATCCGCTCAGCCATAAATACATTGTGTGGATGCACCTGATCTGTGACATCTGTTGCCGTGCCTCCGGTACTCAGATTTGCAGTCCGTTTCAGAAAAAGTGTCTCTCCTGGAGGAAGGATTGTTTCCAGTGTATATCCTTTTTCGTTCAATATAGATACAGTGGCCTGGTCAATCTTGACACTGGTAAGAACCTTTTCATGTCCTTCTCCCCGGCGTGGGTCCGTATTGAGTTCATCTATCAGTTGCAGAATGCTTTGTATTCCATTTCCGATAATGAATGGGGGAGTACGTCGGGCAACAGCTACCAGCTTATAGTTGATAACCAGAAACCGATAATCTTCACCCTGTATAAATCTTTCGACAATGACTGTATCCGATATGCGTTTAGCCAATGAAAAAGCTTCCCAGGCCTGCTCCAGCAAACGAATTCCTGTAGTTACTCCACGTCCGTGATTTCCATCGAGAGGCTTGATCACAAGCGGAAATCCCATTTCTTCAATGGCAGCCTGTAACTGGGGCTCTTTTCGTATAGTTATTCCATACGCAACAGGGATACCTGCTTTGGCAAGCACCTGTTTTGTCTGCTCTTTATCTGCAGCCAGTTCTACACCCATATTGCTTGTGGTCTGAGCAATGGTAGCCTGAATTCTTTTCTGACGGCTTCCCTGACCAAAAATGATTTCACTACCCTCATCCAGTACCTGATAAGGAATCTTCCTTCTTTCAGCTTCCTGCACAATGGATAAGGTACTTGGTCCGAGTTGATGATCTTGTTTGATACGAACAAGATCCCTGATATCATCCTCAAGGGTAAAAGCCGTGTTTTTTGCCAGTGCTTCTGCGATACGCACAGCAGCTGTAGCTGCATATAAGCCAGCTTCTTCTATTTCGTAGGAAAAAACGACATAATATACACCTATCTTTCCTGTGCCACGGGTTCTTCCAAAGCCACATGGCATACCTGCCAGACTTTGTAGTTCCAAGGCTATGTGTTCTATTACATGCCCCATCCAGGTTCCATCATAGACACGTTTAAAAAAACCGCCACGATGGTTTTCAGAACAGCGGTGTTCAATTAAAGACGGAATCTGTGTTTCTATTCGTTCGGAAAATCCATCAATGGTGTGGGTTGGATAATATTCCAGTTCTTCCAGGTCAAGCTTCATGACAATAAGCTTCTGACGGTAGGCAGACCAGTAGTTAGGGCCTCGCATTACCTTTGTTTCAAGTACTTTCATTAGTAGGTCTTTACGTTTGCCATACCATCGGTAAAAAATATGCCCGTATTTAGATTTTTTACAGGCAAAATGGGATTATACTCATTTGAAACGTAAAGCAGCTAATGCCTTGGCGTATAACTACTTAGTTCAGTAGAAAGTCTGTGCTTTGCTTTGACTTCATTACAACTATAGTTTTTTCCAGAGCTATTTTTCAGAAAATGTGTTTTTGCAAATGGAAGGTTTTGAGGGGAAGAAAACAGAATGGCTTACATATCATTTACCTCACATACTATAGATGTGGTTGTTACTTATTTTCTAAAATGAGTGTTTGTACGTATAATCAGTGTCCCTCATTGGATTCCCCACTTTATGTATGTAAGGAAAAGTTGTGGAAAAGCAGGTGAGAAGATGTAGAATTCTGTTTGGCAACAATAGTCAAACCTGAGACATCACACGATGTATCCTGCTACTTTCTACAATACATCTGCAAATACACATATTCATGTCTTGAAGTACCCTTGAGGTGCACCTACTTTTGTGAAGCCTCTCCCTAGTGATGCTTTGTATGCAGAACAGGTAAGCTGGTTTTTACAAGTAATTACACTCACTTATCCTATTCAGTTATAGTCTTTTATCCAATGATTAATCCAACGAAAACTGCTATGAACCTTTCTCCCTTTAGCTATTGTCGTATCTTTGCCTTTCTTTTTTTGTTAACTATAACATTTTCTTGTAAAAAAGATGATGAACCCATTACACCGGCTGTAAATAATGACTGCCTGGTGACCCGTGAAGAAGATGCGGAAGACTATGTACTGCTGGAACATAATGCCGATGGCAAAATAATCAAGACAGCTTCTTATGATAAAACAAAGAGTAATGCTTTGGAAAGCACCTTGTTTACGGATTATGTCGATGGGAAAGTAGAGAAGATCCGGATTTTTTATAATGGCAAAACTTCTGGTACGCCAGACATAACCGCTATGGCAACTACCGACGCTTCCGGTAAGATTCAAACACTCACAGCTCCTTTTTTGGGTGGTGTTTCGTCTACGGCTACTTTTACCTATAGTGGTAATAACATCACTAAAATTACACGTAATGACACTCAATTCCGCTATGAATATAATGGCAATGGAAATCTGACTAAGATTTTTTACAAAATTGGCAGCCAGGCCGAAGAGTTAGTTACTGAGTATACCTATGATGACAAACCCAACCCCCACAGAACGTATGTGGCATTATTGGTCTTTGGTGTAGTCTTTGGTGACATTGCCGATGTAGTGAGTGCAAACAATCCCATCAGTAGTAAATCATATGACGGTAATACGGTGAGTTCTACCTCGACCTATGTGTATACTTACAATGATAAAGGGTTTCCGCTCACAGTTAAGCAGACTATCTCCGAATCTGGAAGTGCAGATGAAGTTATCAATTTTTCACTGCAATATACTTGTAAGTAAACGATAGCTACATGCAATAAGGTCGAGATACCGATCCTATTGTGTCTTATATCTTTTTCGAATTTTGAGGTTTTTAAAAGACACATGAATCATACCAACTATAGAAAGTGATTTTTATACCCATCACTTATGCTTTTACAAAGAGTGAAGGTGATGGGTACTTTTTAAGAACTCCCTCTTTGTTTTCTCAGTTTCTCTTTCATTGTTCTTCTTGTGGCCTCTTCATTTTTTGCTTGCGAAAAATGCATTTCCAGTAATGCTTCCGTCCACGTGAATTAAGGCCAACCCTTATCTTGTTCCAAATCTTTGACAATCTTGAGCGTTTTAGGAAAATCTATTTTTTAATCCTCTCAACCCTTTGGACAGCGGAGATGCCTTTGCTTCACAAATTTGTCAATTGCTTACGCATTCACCTTTGTCTGAATAGATAACTTAGTTGGTTAGCTAAGTCGGTTTGTATAGAAGTTGCGTAGTGTGGATACGATATGACAGAAAAATACAATTTGTGGAATTGGGGCTATCAGCTAAAAAGCATGCCTGTCAGTGAAAGAATTTTGTGGTTTATGGTTGAATATATGCAACAGAGAGTATTTTTCCAGAAATGCATAAGTAGTAATCTGTTTTTGAAAATGGCTTAAGACAAGTAAAAGTACAGATTTTGCTGATATAAGGGTCTACTGCTCTAGTACCAGACGGCAACTACTCATTTTGTAAATTAAGTAGTTATACTGGCTGGTAATGATTTCTTTATCAAAGGTTTATGATTGGCACTGTTTTTACAATATATCAATAGGAAAGACGGAATAGCCATTTTCCAAAATGATGATACAGAGTGAGATCTTTACCTGGTTTAGTTTGTGTTAGGAAGATACATCTTTCTCTTTTCTGCTGAAAGTAAGGATGTATCTTCTTTCTAACCGCTATCCATTTAGTATGTATGGAAGTTGGCTACAAATTAGTGGGTTAAAACAAGACATATAAATACATAATTCAGTATAACCACCAAGGGATTCTAAGCGGATGCTTATACCCTGATTCAGATACTTTACATTTTACCGTTTCATCTTTGCTTCTTTATTCATACGTATAGCAAAAAAGCTTCTCTGGATCGGAGAAGCTTTTTTTATAGAAGTTGTCTCGTCCTGAATACAGTAGTTTAGATTGGAGCTTACCTAAACAAAATGCGCTTTTTATAGATGAACAATAAGAACTTATACTTGGTAATGAATTAGGTAATTGAATGCAGCTCCCTACCAGATAACTTAGGAACCAGCTATATACTATCAAAGAGGTGTTTGTTCAACTTTTGCCATACTTTGTTAAAAAAGTAGTATCTTTTCGTGCAAAATAGTTCTTGCATCTTTGTGAGCTACCTTCCACTTAAAATTGAAACGACTTGTTTCCATATGTCTGCTATTCCTTTTACTCTATCATTCAATAGGGTATTTTCTATTATTTGAGTGGAAAAAAACGGAAGCCAGAACAGCCTTGCATCAATCTGTACAAGATCCGTCTATACAAGGAAACACTTTACCTCAAAAGGACTGGCTTGTATTCAAAGTGCCCGTAGGATGGTATCATCAGACAAACCGTGGATTTGAAAAGGTGGATGGTGAACTTACCCATCGAGGGAAAATCTATGAAAAGGTTATTCAGCGAATTGTGAATGATACACTATTTGTGTATTGTGTCAATAATTCCAAACAAGAAGAAGTACTGAATGATTTACAGACGCATATAAATACACATATACTGGATCTAGATAAAAAGGACTCTAAGCAATCATCTTCTCCTATAAAATCTTTTTTTAAACAGGTTTATCTACCTTATCTACCTGTTTGTTTTAGACTCATGTTAGAAGCCGGAGATACTCGGAATGCCTGTTTTTTCTGGGATTGTGTGTTTACTTCCGGTATACCTACTATACTGACTCCCCCTCCGGAGTTCTCTCTTTCATAGCTGATAGAACTACCAATAGGATAACTTTTCTAGAGAGTATTCTTTGTTTGCTTACACGATTGTATTCTACCGTTGTCTAAGTAACAGATAGGCTATGGGTATACCTGTCTGAATCCGTTATCTTTTCAATTTGCCATTTGTCACCTTATTCTCATGAAGAAATATAGTACTACTTATATAAAACCATTCGTTTCCTGTTCCTTATCTGCAAACTCCCTACTTACAAGAGTGCTTTTTATTCTAGTTGGACTTGTTATGACCTTCTCTGTTCATGCACAGACAGAACAGCCGGATAGTGTAAAAGTCCGACAAAAAGATTCTTTACGCACCTATCAGTTACAACAGGTGGAGGTCTATGGAAAACAGGATCAGGTTGAGCATCTGAAACCTGTTCATAATACCTATCTGATTGGTGGCACTAAAAATGAAGTCATCAATATTTCAACTTTGAACGCCAATATTGCTGAAAAGACAGGTCGTCAGTTGTTTGCCAAGATTCCGGGAATATTTGTATATGATATGGATGGATCGGGTAATCAGATGAATATAGCCACCCGTGGATTGGACCCACACCGGAGCTGGGAGTATAACATTCGTCAGAACTTTATTATGACTAACTCGGATATTTATGGATATCCTGCCAGTCACTATAGTCCGCCAATGGAGTCTATTCAGAAAGTAGAGTTAATACGCGGCACAGCCTCCCTTCAATACGGTTCGCAATTTGGTGGTATGATCAACTATATAACCAAACAGACAGATTCTACCCGCAAAGTTAGTTTTGAAAGCATCAACTCGGCAGGTTCATATGGCCTTTTTAGTTCATACAATGCCATTGGTGGAAGGATTGGTAAGCTAACCTATTATGCCTATTATCATAAACGTGTGTCTGATGGTTATCGTAAAAATAGTGAATCCAATACCGAAGCTCAGTTCATTAGTTTGTCCTATCGTTTTTCCAGAAAGGTAAACCTGAAGGCTGAATTAGGCAGAAGTACCTACCTGTATCACATTCCAGGCCCGCTAACAGATGCTATGTTTAAGGAAGATCCGCGACAATCTACCCGTTCACGAAACTATTTTAATCCTGACATCTATATTCCTTCACTGACACTGGACTGGCATTTGAATGAAACAACTCAGTTGAGTTTTATCACTTCTGCTGTATTGGGTTCCCGTAACAGTGTGCAGATTGATGCCTTCGCAACTGTTGGAGATACAATCAATCCTGCTACCAACAGCTACAAAGCCCGTCAGGTAGATATTGATAACTTCAATAGCTATACTTCCGAAATTCGTTTGCTGAAGACGTATACCTTGGGTGGATTACCAAGTAGCCTGTCTGCAGGAATACGGTATATCAACAATGACTTGCATCGTCGTCAATTGGGTAAAGGTACTACTGCCTCTGATTTTGATCTTACATTAACCGATCCAAACTGGGGGAGGGATCTGCATTTCAAAACCCAAAATATGGCTGTTTTTGTAGAAAACCTGTTTCGGATTACACCGAAGTTTTCCGTTACGCCAGGCATTCGCTATGAAAACGGGGTAACAGACCTTTCCGGAAAAATCAGCTACTATGATGCTCAGGATGTGCCAAACAAAATCAAACATCATTTTCCTCTGGCAGGTCTCAATACTCAGTATCAGATCAACCCCAACCACACCATCTATGGCGGATGGGCTCAGGCATACCGTCCGGTTATTCTGAAAGATATCATTCCAGGTTCTGTGCTGGAACGTGCCAACAAGGATCTGAAAGATGCCTTTGGTTACAATGCTGAAGTGGGAGTACGCGGCAACTTTGCCAACTGGCTCTATTATGATGTAACAGCCTTTCAGCTTTTGTACAGAAACCGATTAGGAAACCTGATTCTGACAGATCCTGATGGAACGTCTTATATCTATAAAACCAATGTAGGAGATAGTCGCACCAGAGGAGTAGAGACTTATATAGAAGGCAAGCTGATCAAGAGAACTACACTTCAATTTTCTGTCTTTACATCCACTTCATACTTCGATGCCCGGTACATAAAAGGAGCTGTATCAACAGGAACAGAGAATCAGGATATTACAGGGAACTATGTAGAATCTGCTCCCAAATGGACTGTCCGGAACGGGGCAAACTTCTGGTACAAACACTTTAGTGCAACCTTACAATACAGTTATGTGAGCCAAACATTCTCAGATGCACTCAATACCCCAACTCCGTCTGCGAATGGAGCCAAAGGTCCGGTACCTGCTTATGGCATCTGGGATTTGAATATGAGTATGCATTTTGGTGGTAATTATGTATTTCGTTTGGGCATTAATAATCTTGCCAATACACAATACTTTACCAAACGACCTACTTTCTATCCAGGACCTGGTGTATGGAGTTCAGATGGCCGAAGCATTGTCGCTTCATTTGGGGTGAGATTGTAATGACATATTTGTCTCATCTGAAATAGAACAAACCAAGAGTCTATACTTTTTGAAAAGAGTGTAGGTTCTTGGTTTATTTTTACAGATCCTTCTTCTGTCGTTTGTTTATATTCTCTTTCTTCATTTTTTGCTTATTTCCTGAGTTGGTTTGTTGTCCAATGCTTATGCGTGCCACACGCCGTGTCACTTTTTTGTTTGCCCAAAAAAGTAACCAAAAAAAGGCACCTTTTCCCGTTCCTTCTGCCCGCAAGGCCAAAGGCTAACCTCGCGGGAAAAGGAAACCCTACGCACCTACACCACCACACACGATTGAAGTATCCATCGTTCTATTTGTACCATATGCTAACTGACAGCATAAGATTATCTTTTAGATGCTACAAAGAGAGCTGCGATGCCTTTAAACGCGAAAGGTTGTAGCGGTGTGCTGGCCTTCTTGCTGCCGCGAGGAGAGCCCATGGCCTGTGGGCTGGAGATTCGGCAGCAAGGGCCCTTTTTTTGCTAACACACAGACTGGCTCACCAAATTCTCATTTGGTGCCCCTATTTTGGGCAAGCAAAAAAGTAACAAGGTGATAAGAAGAGTGATGTTCTGGACTTTAAACTAACTTTAGATACAAATATGCATAAAAATGAAGAGAGATTAGAATCTATAAATTGAAAAGCTATCAAGAAAATAGATTTTACACTTTTAAAGAGTATAGAATTTACTCTTCTTAGATTATTCCAGATCAAATAAACTCTAGCTGAATTGATGTTGTAAACTTGAAAATATGTTGAGATTGACTTATACTTGTATCATCATTCCCGATTACAATGTATACCTACGGATTTTTCTCTAATGTTCTTCCTCCTCCAGTAGCTTGCTAAGCTAAGCAACTGGAATAACTGTAGCGTTATCTTCTTAGATTGTAAGAGGCATAACTGCTATTGCCTGTTTTATTTTCTGCAAGGTTGTTTAGCTGAGCCCTCTATGGGTATTCTCTAACTCTTTATTTTCTGGATTTGTCGTGTGTACATATCAGAACAAGGAGAGCATATTTCAAATCTGTTTAAACAATCATTGTATGAAAAAGGCTTTTATAAAACTTCATATTTCTATCGTACTTGCTGGTTTTACCGGACTTTTTGGAAAACTTATTACACTCAATGGAGGCTTGCTGGCCTGGTACAGAATATTGCTGGCTGGAATACTGATGCTGGGCATTTTAAGCATTACACGACGTTTAACTTCTGTGTCTTTGAAAGATTTTCTGCGAATTTCTGTGCCGGGATTCCTTATAAGTTTACACTGGCTGTTTTTCTATGGAAGTATCAAATATGCCAATATCTCAGTAGGAGTCGTGTGTTTCTCCCTGACCAGTTTCTTTACTGCACTCTTTTCACCTATCCTGAATAAACACCGGATTGTGATTGCAGAATTATTGCTGAGTATGTTAACACTGGCAGGCATTGCTCTGATATTTAGCTTTGACTCCCAATACAGGATAGGAATAGGCTTAGGGGTGATATCCTCCATAGTAGGATCGTTATACACAATCGCTAACGAACGTTTGGCAAAGTTATATCCAAGCGAGGTTATCATTACCTACTCGATGCTAGGAGGCGCACTGGGACTTTCTGTATTCATGCCATTGTATCTGTATTTCTTTCCTGTGGGTTCTATTATTCCTTCCTGGGCAGATTTTGGTTATTTGCTGGTGTTATCATTGTTTTGTACGGTGCTTCTGTATCTGCTTCAGACCCAGGCATTGCGCAAAATATCCGCGTTTACAATCAATCTGAGCTTAAACCTGGAGCCTGTGTACACGATTATACTAGCTATTATAATCTATCAGGAGAATAAGGAATTAACACCTGTGTTTTAGCTGGGATTAGGATTGATTGTACTTTCTGTAATACTGCAAATGGTAAGGGTGTTCCTAAAAAACAAGGAGCAGAAAGTCGTGGAAGTATGATGCTGTGAATTCTGCACATCAGAAGCATTGATCGGAATTTTAGTCAATTAAATGGATATGGGAATATACAGATGACTCAGATGTTAATTGTTTTTGACCATTGTTCGGATCATTTTTTTGTTTGATCATAGTTCAGGTCGCTTCACAAGAATATTCGAATAATGGTCAACTTAATGCTTGACCAGAATTCAGTTCACTTTCAACTACAACTGGAATTCCGGTTATTTTTTGAGAATATCAAAATAATAATCATGTTTTGATAATACCAGAGTTCCGAAAGTTAAGTTGTATCTATTCAAAATACTACGATACTAATACCCATGAGCACAATATTTGATTTTTCTACTTTTAAATACAAAGAAGTAATTCAGGATATCAATAAATGGAAAGTTTTAAAGGGTAAGGAAGCAAAACAGATTGTTCACGAAATTGCTTTTGTGGTAAAAGATAGATTGACTTTGAATGAAGTTTGTAATTATGGTTATACTATAAATGAAAAAGTATATATTCCTTCATTCATAGAGGATAACTCGGGGCTTCTCTTCCATTTTATACCTGGGGGTAAATTCACATTTGGCCTTTCTGAAAGAGAAGAGACACTTCTTAAAATGTCCGGGATAGACTTTGATTTAAGTTTGATGAAACCTGCAAAAGACATCTGGGTGAAGCCTTTCTTTATTACACGTTTTCCTATAACTGCAAACTTTGTAAATGAACATATCACTACAGATCCGGATCTTTTTCGACCTGTGTTTGGAAATGAAGAAGAGGATAGTGTATGTCCTATGTATTTAACATTAGAAGAGATATATCAACTTTTTGGAAAGTTTGGCTTTAAAATCCCTGGTGAGGTGCAACTGGAATATGCTTTACGGGGAGGCGGTAATACATTGTTTTATTTAGGCGATGAATTGCCTCAAGAGAGAGCAGTTATAGGCAATAGCTTATGTTGCAATGAATTTAGCGATGGTGAAATAAATAACCGATATGCCAATTTGTTTGGTTTAGTGGGTGTCAGCATTGGCGAATGGTGTTGTGACAAATGGTATCCATCACATGAAAATATATGTGATGATTCTCCTTATACTGACAGTTCTACCAGTGAATATGTTATCAAAGGTGGAGCTGCTGCTTTTTGGCCCTGGCAAAATCCGGAAGAATGGATTCTTGCTATTTCTGCAATAAGAAGTAGTTCAGAAGGACTGGAAGATACTACTTGTGGGGTGAGAGCGTTACTGGATATCTCTATTTAAAAGTACTCCTCAGTCCGAAGATTGAACTAAGGAGTAACTTTGTATTCTATTCCTTCTCTTTTAACAGTGTTGGTATATCATAAAGCAGATTGGTGACATCACTCGGTACAGTACCATCATAAAAACCACGGATACGTCCCTGGCGGTCAATCAGTACCAAGGCTCCACTATGAACAATGCCTCCTGGTTCGTTTTTGTCTTCCAGAGCTGTTACCATCAAACCCTTCTGGGCAAGCTGATAGGTTGCTGCTTTGTCTCCTGTTAGAAAATGCCACTTCTTACTGTCAATACCAAAGTTCTCTGCATACTCTTTCAAAAAGGAAACATTATCATGTTTGGGGTCTAAGGTAATAGAGACAAAAATGACATCCGGATCGTCTTTAAACTTCTCATATACCCGCATGGATTCCTTTTTTACTTTGGGACAAATAGTAGGGCAGTAAGAATAAAAGAAATCGGCAATGTATATTTTGCCTTTCAGCGTTTCATTGGTGATAAGTGTACTGTCCTGATCACGATAGGAAAATGTTGGGATTGTATGATATACAGTTTTCCCGTTTTCCTCGTGGGTTGGACCTAATATAGGTAAGCCTTTCTCCTGGTTACAACCCGTAAGGCTTACTACACATAAGATAAATAAGGTATAAAAAAGATTAGTTGTTTTCATGTAGTTTACTTTTTAAGAAGTTCTTTCCCTTTGTTTATGCTACCGAGCATCTGATCACGTACAGCATCAATCTTATCTTTCTCGTTTTTCAGATAGGTTATTTTTTCTTCGTCTGTTTTGGATTTCATCTGACCATCAAATTCCTGCATCCAGTGAGTCATCGCATCATCTGCATTGTTTAACTGTATTACAAGGGAATCCAGCTGTTGTCTCTGAGTAGCATTAGCTTGTTTTGGATTGATTTTAGCCAGGCTATCCAGTTGTTTGATTTGCTGCTGTGCTTCTAATTCCAATGCCATAATTTCTTCCATTTTAGGCATCACTTCATCATGTACAGCCATTACCTGATTTTTCAGCGAGTCTACTTCTGGATTGCCACTTGTTTCTGCCTGATGGTGGTGATCATGTTCCCCATCGTGTTTTTTTTCTGAACAGGCATAGAAAAACACGGCAAATGCCAGTACTAAGAGAATATATTTGCTTTGAACTAAATGATGCATGAGATATAAGTAGTTAGATTTAAAGTACGAGAAACAAAAATATAGATTATCGGTTTTTGATAAATAACACCAGCCCAAAGATACTTGTTACCAGCACACCTGTAGCTGAAAGAAGGGTTACAAAATCTCTCACATTTTTGCCTGCCCATTCCAGTAGTAAGTATTTATGCAGTATAGCAAATGACCATCCTTCGGCCCTGTCTGCATTTTCAATCTTAGCCGCTAGTCGGGATGTGGCTGGTTCTATATAATAGCTGGTCTTTTCCGGTGTATTGTAATTAAGTTTTACCACAGGCAATCGTTTATTTACAAATCCATATTCTCTATCAAACCGTGTTAGTATCTCAGCGTGAAGCAGATTCTCATTAGAAATATCTTCATTAGTCACATCTGACATCAGATCACAGCAGGCAGATTGTAAACTTCCGTTGACGTTTGCCAGATTAGCAAACTTATTAGCCAGGTATTTGGCATATAACACAGAACCCTCTTTTAAAACCTTATGTGTATAGGTATGCTGGTAAATTACTTCAGCAGACTCTAACTCTGTTTTATCATAGAAGAGCTGGAAATAATTGGTTCGACCTATTTTTACTATCTGTATATTCAGCAAACGATCCCACTGAATATCCGGCATCAGAGAAGCTACTTCCATTTCAGTTGTTTTGAAAACAGGCTCATAGACAAACTTATTCCGTTCGTCAGGTGTCAGTTTGCGAGCCAGATGCCAGGCTCCACTTCCTGCAAACGCAAAGGTAACCAGTGATACGGCTATACCAATCTGACGATGGTATTTTTTAAGGATACCTATTGTATTACCTGCTGCTGGTTTTTTGAACCGCTTCCATAGAAAGCCATAGACAACAATACCGCTAACAGTCGAAAGTGAAATGATTGCCAATAACGTAAGCATAATCATAATCTGAAGTCCTTTATTGGGTATCATTTCCAGAAATGACCAATTGTGCAATAGATCAAATATCCGGATAAAGGTTTTGCGTCCCTGTGTATTGAAAGTTGCCATCCGGCTTTGCTCTGTTTCAATCATCACATCCATACCATCTAGTTTGTCAAAGCTTACTTTCCATACAGGTAACAGGCGGTTGATATACTTATACTCATGATCAAATTCTGTGATCTGAGTGATAGCAAGGATTGGTGATGTATAATCATCAATCAGATAGCGAGCCAGTGACTCGGCATACCGGATATCTCCATTGGGAAGAGGCCTTCCATTCTGTGTACTAAAATATAACAAATGGTTAGTTGTATCCTTTATCTGATAGTAGGTCTGCTTATCTAACGTGATGAAACGGAAGTTCTTAAACTTTGTGATTTTATTTTGCTTCAGCACCTCTGCAACAGATAGTTTAATCTGATCTTTTTGTAGTGGATATTGAGGAATAAAATCATGAACAATAGTGGGCTTAAACCAATGCGACATAAAGGGATGCATCAAACCGGATAATGTCCAGAAGATGACCGGAATCACAGTGATAATACCCAAAACACGATGCCACTGATACATACTGCGCCTAATAAGTCTTAACACTCTATCTTTGAGTGATAGGGGTTGGCTCTTAAGGGTTGATGTTATTTGTTTCATACAATAAGGTTATAGAGACACAGGCTGAGAGTATCTCGCACTGTGAGTGAATTATTTCTTTCCTGTAAAATTGTATTGAATGCCCATCACAAATGTGCGGGGTGCCCCAGCAGTATAGGTAGCCCGGTCTGATGTGCTATTGCCAAGACTGGTAGAGTTGGCGTATAGCTCATTGGTCAGGTTCATGACATTGACAAATACTTCGACTCCTTTCCATGTATATCCTGTCCTGAAGTTAAACAGACTAATGCCTTTAAGACCCAGAGCTGTATGATCGTCGTATGTAACTGTATTAACCTGATTCATGTACCATGAACTCATCCGTTGCCACTCCAGAGAAGCGCGAAAACCTCTGAGCCAGTTTGGTTTGTAAGTAACTTCTGTGTTGGCTGTCCAGGAAGGCGATTGAGGCATAATCTTGTCATTGATATTCTTAACCTGATCTGTTTCCCGCTGGCTCAGTTCAAACTCTATGAATTTATGCAATGCATTGGTACCTCCAAACCGGAAAAACCATTCAGTAGTCGGCTTCCAGGTGAGTCCATATTCAATACCACGATGTAAGGTTTTACCTGCAGACTGATAGTCATAACTATTGTTGGATTGCCGTATGCTTAATAACTCATTATACCCATTCATCTGGTAAACTGCCCAGTCCAAATAGACCTTGTGCTGGAAAAATGCTGCCCAGCCTCCGATCTCGAAATTATCAAACCGTGCAGGTTTCAGATTATAATAGAATAGATCCTGAATTTCTGTGGCATTGGTGTTTTTTCGGAAAATAGCAGTAAGCGCAGGAGGGGAGAAACCTTTGGAATAGTTTGCATATATGCCTTTGTCCTTACCCAGATCATAGGTTAAGCCAAGTTTAGGGGTAAACTGACTATATGATTTTGAACCCGTGGCATTGTTATCCAGATAGTTGACATAATCGAAAGCCATTCTGTCATAACGTGCACCCAGAGAGAGACGCAGCTTTTGTATAGGTTCAAAGTCCCATTGAGCAAAAAGTGCAGAGTTATAAATATCTGCTTTGTATCTGGACAAATAGTCATTCGGTAATTCTTGTGTGAGCGTGTATTTCTCAACAGACTTTCCATCTGCACGTAATTGGGCTGCTAATTGAGTGGTATAGGCATAGTATGGATTTTTCGAGTAATCATACATGCCACCTACCAGTAGCTTCGATTGAAGGAAGTCGAACCGTTGTGAATGTTGCGCTACAACTCCATAGGAAGTAAAGGCATTTTCGTTGATCTGTCCGGTTGCTGTAGTACTGCCTGCTGTCCAGATAATAGAGTAGTTTGGGTTTTGCTTCAGGGAGTTATCTCTGAAATAAGGGGTAATAGTAGTAGTAGCTTGCGTATTCCACGTATGTTCTAATGTTAGTCTGGTACGGATAGCATTTGCAGCCCGATAGGTGAAATCATTATTGGATTTATAGGAACGACTATAAAACGCTGTGCTGTCAACAGTGCCTCCTGTTTCGGAATAATAATCGTTATAAGAAAAAGTACCTGTAAGATTCGTTTTGTCAGTAAGTTTATATTCTGCTCTGACATTCACAGATGATTTCTCAAAATCACTTCTGTCCATCCATGAATTGGTTTGTCGGGCAAAATATCCTCCCAGAAAGAAGCCAAAACGACCTGTTGTTGCTCCAGCACTGTACTGAAAACGTTTATATCCATAGTTATCAAACTGAATGCCTGCACGGGCGGTAGGAACAGCGGTGGGTCGTTGAGTAATAAAGTTTAATGCTCCTCCCACTGCTTCCGGACCATAGAGCGAAGAAGCTGGCCCTTTTACAATCTCAACAGACGAAATAGCCATCATATTCATCTCTATTAACGCATTGTGGTTAAATACACCCATAGGCCGAACAGGAATTCCATCTTCCATGTACAGAAAATAGGAATTGGTTGTCATTGGCTGACGGATACTCATGGCATGTTGTTCATTGTTATAGTTTAGCATCACCACTCCCGGAGCTTTGTTTATGATCTCATATAAATTGGTGGCTTTGGTATCATTGATCAGGGTAGGAGAGAGCTTACTGATTGCTACAGGAGATTGGGTTCGCAAACCAGCCTCTCGATTGGCTGTCACTACTACAGTCTGGAGATTGCCAATCATAGGTGCTAGTGCCACTTTGAGAGAGGCACCTTCCACAACAATTTCCTGAGATTCGTATCCAATAAAGGAGATTACGATTTTTTCAGTTGAAGCTTGTAAAACAAACTGGCCTTTCTCATTAGTTTGAGTTCCTGTTGTAGTATTGGGGATAGACACAGTTGCCCCTGCCAGTGGTTCAAGTGTTTGATTGTCAAAAACAACTCCTTTGATAGTTTGTTGGGCAAATCCTGTGAAGCAAATAAGAAAGCAACAAACAAAGGATATAGTGAGGTTATAGTATTTTTTCATACAGGTTAAAATAAGTTCCACAAAGTGTGTATCGCCTTGAGTGGCATAGTATGAAGTCTCCAACCCAATATCACAGGAAAAACAGAGGCAATAAGATATCAGGGCTAATCCTTTGCATGGAAAAGCCGATTATAGATTTTATCTCTGTAATTTGTGTAATAGGATAGTCTGAGGGTAAGACTCCTTGAGTTTCCGTTGCTGATACCTTATTCTTGTACTATGGATAGGTTGGTAAGAGGTGTAGATACTACCAATACACCATACAAATTTCATAAAGACACAAAAGGCATCAGTTGCAGGAAAAGAAATGTAGGAACTTTAAATACGGGGAGGGTGGAAGATGTTCAGCAATGTGCTGAATGTGGGTTTAACCAGATAGAATGGCACCAGCTTCCGGTTTACAATCAGAGGGATACGCGCAAAGTTAAATGCATGTAGTTCCTGGCAGCAGAGATTAAGTTCAAGGGTTTTCAACAGGACCTGTTTTTGTTCCTGTTCTGCTGCCTGTTTCAATTTCTTTGCCAGATAACATTTCCCATTACAATTCAACTGAGGTTTCGCTTTGTTGATACAAAGTACCCGTGCAATGTAATCCTGATTGACTTTAAACGAAAGATAGATGCCTGCTCTGCTGAATGTTTGCAGCAGTAGAGAAAAAAGGAGCAGTGCGGTTACTATTTTTCGCATAAAAAGCTATCCTGAGAAAAGGATAAGGGATGTGATGCAAATGTATAAACTATAAGGTCCCAAAAGTATACCTTTTCTCAGGAAAGTCAATGATTAAAATCGCAATTCTGCTATACGATTCTTCCAGATGCTTAGTTAGGGTTGCGATGCGAGTTTACGGATAGTTCGTAGTTTATATTCAAACGTTGCCGCAATCGCATAGGCTCTGTCTTTAGTTTCAGCTGCTTTTGGCCCTTCGAACAGCTCATCAAGAGTGGTATAGAAAAGCTGTATCCAGCGGTCAAAATGTTGTTTTTCGATGGGTAAAGGAATGTGTTTGGCAAAGGGGCTGCCTGTATAATCCATTGTACCAAGCAATAACTGACTCCAGAACTTATACATAGCAGGTAGGTGATGCGACCAGTCCTTTACTGCATTGTTGAAGATAGGTCCAATCAACTCGTCTTCACGTGCTTTGCCATAAAATGTATTGACAAACTGTTCAATGTCTTTGATATCTGTAATGTCTTTTTTCTGAACTTCCATAATAAGATTAAGTAATGTATGGGCAAGGTAAATACACTGCCAGATATATAACATGGCAAAGGTCATAAAAAATCCTGAGATGGGTTTGTCTTCAGAATTTTTATGATCTTTGTACAGGTGTAGTTGGATATATTTTCTATGTATCCATTCGACCAAGTACAGGTAGTAGGTCGGATGGATACTGTTAACAGCTATTGCTATGCTGCTGCTATAAACTAAAGATTATAAATATTGCCCTGAACTGCCCTCTTAGAAAGTATTGTAAAAAAATAGCCGTTAGTTTCATAGCAACAACTACCAACCATTAGTATACGTTTCATCCAGTCTTGCACAAAAATCCTGATAGGTGGTTCAATGCAGTTTGACATTTGTCATAAACAGTTGCCCGGCCGATCTGAAAGACAATAAGGAGATGAATGGGCATAGGATCAGAAACCGTTCTATAGCGGTAAATACCTGCCAGCCTGAATTTATTGATATTTGTCACAGTAGTTTTTAGATAAATGTCCTCTTTCTCATAAACGAAATACGCCAATTTTGTACTATAACAGATATCAAAAATGAAGTTAAAAAACAAAGTTGCCGTCGTTACAGGAGGGAATAGCGGCATAGGGTTTGGCATAGCCGAAGCCTTAAAGAATGAAGGTGCCATTGGAGCGATTACCGGAAGGAACCAGGCTACGCTTGACAACGCGGTAAACGAACTGGGTGAAGGTTTTATCGGCATCAAAGGTGATGTTACCAACTTGGACGACCTTGAAAATGTGTATAAGGTAACTGCAGGAAAGTTTGGTAAGATCGATACGCTGGTAGTCAATGCTGGCGGTATCGTTGACGGCCAGCCGATGATGGGCATCAGCGATGTAACTGAAGAGAATTATGACCTGTACATGAATCTGAATCTGAAAAGTACCTACTTTTCAGTCAAAAAAGCATTGCCATACCTGAATGACGGCGCGTCGATTATTCTGATTGGCTCAACAGCGGCACACCGCGCAGCACCCGGCATGACTATTTATGCCGCTGCCAAAGCTGCTATTATCTCTCTGGCCAAAGGTCTGTCACTTGACCTGTTATCTAGAAGGATCAGGGTGAACACGCTGTCACCAGGTTCGATCGATACAACAGTATTTGGTAAGATCGTTCCTGAAGAACACTTGGCTGGTCTTAAACAAATGTGGGTGAATATCATACCAGTAGGAAGGATGGGATCACCGGCGGATATGGGTAAAGCGGCAGCTTTCCTAGCCTCGGATGATTCGGAATTCATCGTTGGCACGGAACTGATCTCCGACGGCGGTATGACAAACATTAGCCTAATGAAATGATAAAACTACGGGTGGCAGTCAATGCCACCCGTTCTTATTTAAAGCATCATGGGAAACGGCCTTATCCGTTGTTTTCGGAGCTGCTGTGGCAGGCCTTCACACTCCCCTCAATGAAACGATCAAAACTTGCGGCATTTGGTACAATCGTTTTGATATTGAAACTTCCAGGAATGCGAACTGGGTTTCTGACTGTCATACTTGTTTTTGCTAGCTACAGCATCTTTTCTACTTACTTGCGTCCGTGCCTCGAAACGTTCACCGGGATCAGCGGCCGTCAGTTATCCGTTGTCCTACTAGACTTCAGTATTGCCAACTTTGTAGGAAACACCTTAGGGTGCTTTCCTTTGGAAAAAGATATCTACAAAAGTCTTACCTGGTCTTCATTTCTCATGGGGAGTATTGTTGACCTGGTTGTAGTTTCTGGGCATCCTATTATCGCTGTTTCCTCCCTGATCACCCTGTGTGTGGATTTGTTTTCGGTATTGTTCAGATCGGGTGGAACATGTGGATTACACGGGTGCTTCCGGATGAAGCCGAAAGCGAAAGCGGAGCCCTGGTGGCCACTATCCAAATTGGGATCATGAGCGGAGCTGCGACAGTTGGTATTTCTATGGAAGTTTTGTTACGATCGCGGCATCGGCTACGGGATAATGGCATTCCGGCAGCAAAAAAGCAAGCTATTCCGGTAGTCTGAATCAGATTGACAGCATCATTTCAGCAACATACCAGAAACCTGATTTGATGGTGAAGCGACTTTTGAATAGATTTGTTAAAAAGCAATTCGAATGTTTGCGACGCTTATAGATTATCTTCATGAAAAAGGAAAGTTAACGCCGGAAGAAATGGAATTGGTTGCAAATGCCTCGGTCCAAAAAAAGGTCCGGAAAAACCAATATCTCCTGGAAGAAGGCGAGGTAAGTGATTTTGTCGGATTCGTCGTTAAAGGCAGTTTCCGTTTATTCCGTATCGGAGATGACAAACAGGAACATGTAATGAGGTTCGCCATCGAGAACTGGTGGATATCCGATTTTACGAGTTTTATGTCCGGGCAGCCCTCAAATTGTTATATCGAAGCCCTGGAGCACAGTGAACTGATTCGTTTCTCTAAAGAAAAATGGGATAATCTGCTTGCTGCTGCACCCAACTTCAAGCAGATTATAGAAGCGCTGACTGCAAAAAATTTTGAAGCCCATCAGAACAGGATCTTCAGTACCATCAGCGAGCCGGCCGAAGTACGTTATGAAAAATTCGTGCGGGATTACCCCACCCTGTACAACCGAATCCCTTTGTATATGATCGCGTCTTTTCTGGGCCTTACCCGTGAAACCCTGAGCCGGGTAAGGAAGCAGTCCATCAAAAGAAGCCCGGAAGTTTCAAAGGTATCACCAAGAAAAGGAGGCTTATCCTAACGGAAGCAATTCAAATTCTCTTTCACACGCGAAAAGGCATATTGAAAGTCATCAAAGCGAACAGGTGGCACTGTAAAGTGTCACCTGTTCGCTTAAAAGATCCTGTTCAGGATAATAGTAAAGGATATGAGACCGATAATTCTTTAGAAGGCCCTTGTTATTTTGCTTTTTCAGAGACTTCGAAAGAGTCTTCTAGCAGGTGGTAACGGGTAATTAGGCCATTCTTAACAACGATATCGATACTAAACTCTGACTTGATCACTTTGTTGTTTTTCTTCATCCGGGATTCAAGGTAACCTAGAATTACGACCCTATCACCTTTGGCTAAAATATCTGTGAAGATCAGTTTTTCAGGATCAATATTTTCTTTAAGCAGGCGGAAGCTTTCCCTGATCGCAGCACGACCGTTTCTATGGCCGATCCAGGGAACGTTTTTACTATCACCGGGTATGAAATAATCAGCATTGAGATCAAACCTTGTAGCAAGTTCATCTGGTGTTGCACCTTTTTTGAAACGGTCAAAAAAATCGTTTACAACCTTTAATGCAGTGGAATCCCGTTCGGCTTTCTGTATAAAACCAGCCTTTGCGGGTGTATCAGCTGTTACAACGGCTTTTACATTTGTAGTATAGGTAGCCATGGCTAAAATGGCTATTCCTGAGATCAAATTTATTTTTTTCATACTATGATTTTTTGATTTTGTCAAAGGTAGACAGACTGTTTTCAGGCAGAGAGGACATTTGCTAAAATGTCAACGTGATAATTATCAATAATTTGAGGTATCATCTGCTATCTTTTCAGGCAGATCACTCAGCGCATATAGATAAAAAACTATTCATTGACATCAGGCATAAAAATAGGGGGGCGCACCAGCTTTATGCATTATGGTTTTTATTGTACCTAAACGTACCTCGAAGTGACCCGAACGCTGCAAGAAATCTAAGTAGTGGCTCTCTGTTGGGCATACCGGTGAAGACTCAAGTAATCACTTCTGTTCCTATGCTCCACTATCCAGTCGCTTTGCCACCTTGCGCTTTGCCACTTTGAAATAGGAATTAGTGTTTCATCGCCAATACCAGACCCGACAGGAAGCGAAAGCCGCTATTTTCGAATACATTCAAGTGTGGTACAACCGGAAAAGAAGTGCGCTATTTGAGTCCGGAACAATTTGAAAACCACAGCCAGGATTTAATGGCTGCCGGATCCTTTTCTATCCCTCCATTATTTTTGGGGAAACCCACTTGAGATAATTGCTGAAGAGCGTGAGTGTTAGTTTCTGAAAGATGAGGGACTCTGATTGGCCTGCTTTTTAAAGAAATAGTTGAAATTGGCCACATCTTCAAAGCCCATCACATAACTGATCTCGGAAATATTCCAGTTTTGTGTAGGGAAGCACTGGGCTCCTGAAAGCTTTCGGGATTGCCTACTTTTTTGGGCATGCAAAAAAGTAGGACACGTTGCAAACAGGGGTAAGTTTAGATTTAGAGGAAAATCCATCCATAACCCACGTTATAGTTACAATAAAGGATTAGGTAAAATTTACCAGCAGACTTTCATTGATACGTATGCCAAAGTAGTTTTCGCTAAAGTTTATGACAGGAAAAATGCCTTGGTAGCTGCATCCGATCAGGTAGCCATTTATCAACTGCACCTGGCTATTGAGGACATTGATCATTCCAAAACCAAAGCCTACTAGCAAGTAAGTAAACTTTCCTTCGAAGTTGGGGTCATTGAATTTATCAATACATCGTAACCATCCGACTGAGTACATGTAGTTGGTCGGACGGTTACTTTTCTATCTGGCTAAATCCATCGTAACGGTATATTCTGCATTTCCCATTGCTGGTTTACCATCTTTGGAAATGCCTTCTGCTATGATACGCCATGTAGTTAAGTCATCTGAATTATAGAAGGTCACTGTAGCCTTTCCGGTAGCATCCGTTTGTACAGAAGGATTCCAGTACAGTAAATTTCGAAAATCAGGTTGTCTTTGATTTTGCAAGGTTGTCTCATATTTGGGTGAATAATACTCACGAATTTTTTGAAATCCACGTACTGGAAAATTGAATAATCCGGGCTCATTGGAAGGATAAAAATCTCCAGCTTTGGTAAAAACCGAAAAGATGCCATAATACCCTATCTCTCCAAACTGTCCTCTTCCTACAGCACTTCGTACAGACTCAATAGAATGTACAGCAGTTGGATCAAGACTAAGAATAGGATTTATATTGTGGATAGGTACATTGTCGATGAGATACAATGGATTATATTTAAAATAAAGCTTTGTGTCTGGGTTAAGAATACGAAATCCTGTTTGCCCCTTTTTGTGTGTGAGTAGTCCCCAGGGGATTATATCCCGAATAACCTCTTCCATTGTTGGAAAGAGAGTATAATCATCCAGTTTGATTCTGTCATCTGCTTTCTGATAGATAGGTTGAACAGGACGTAAGGTATCATTGGTGGCAACAGACGCATTCAAAGATTCAGCAGATGCATGACTCTGTTGGAGCATAGACCATATCTTTTTTCGGTTTGTTGCCTGGTTCATATTTTCCGTAATCAGAACTGTGGGAAGTATCCCGGTAGAAGGAGGTACACTACTTGCTGAATCTACAACAACGATGGCCGATGAATACAAGTCTTTATTGTAAATGCTGACTATAACATTACGATAGTCATAAAAATCCAGGCTATTCAGATGAATTTTTCCTTCTGCATTTGTATAGCCATATCTGAAAACAGAGTTTGTGCCTGGAGCTGAAATCAGAAGGACCTGTGCCGGGATGATCTTCTTCGTATTTTTGTCTAGCAATGTTACAGTGAGGGCAATATCTGGTTCATGTTCATAGGTAGGTGACGGTAAGTTGGGTTGCAGGATTTCTTTCCATGTAAAGCGTCGCCAGCCTTGTGTAAGCATCAGATTATCCAGCGCTTTTGCTGCATTCGGATTATTGTTTTGAAAATAAAATCCTGGATCTTCAATGTTTCCTTTCAGATCAGAAGTAAGGAGCAGATTGGTCAATATATTTTCTTCCGGATAAGAGAAGCTACGTGTGTCTGTAACACCCATAGAAAAGTTACCTATTATAGGCTTACCCTGTGTGTCACGGGCTGTCAATGTCAGAGTTATTTTTTCGCGTGGCAGATACGATTTTTTATCTGACGTTAATTGAATCTGAATGTGATCATTTTGATTGAAAAATACAAGTCGTTCACACTGAGGATTTCCTTGTGCATCAAATAAGGTAATCTGAGTGATACCAGTTGGAAACAAGCTACCTGGAAGTTGCAACGAAAATTTCCCATTTAAAATGCGTCCTTCACTTTGGTAGATACTCTTGCCTCTGTTTTGTGCGACTATATATAGTTTCTCTTCCAGACTTCGGGTTGATTGCACAGATAGCAGCAGATTGTTCGCTGTATTTTCTGCGTGCATTACCCAACCTTCCGAACGAGGTTTAGGAAGTGGGAATACAATAGTTTTTTTAGATTGGTCCTGAGCTATGGCCTGATAACTTTTCCCTGGCAGAGGCGTAAAGTGGAAGATTCCCATACCCTGATGTATGGGAGTAAATGTTCCCAAAGTGTCCTTCAGATCTGAAATTATTCTGATTGATCTGGTAATACCTTTTCCTTGTTTATCTGTAACCTTAAAGGCAACAGTACTTTCCAGATTTTCTATCAGATCTCCTCCTTCTGGAAAGAATTGTATGTTTATTCCTGTATCTGTAGATTTTGTCGGAGATGGAGTATCATTTGGATTCAGGATTGAAATTTGTCTGTGAAAGAAGAAATCTTCTTTGCCATTTTGCATCCATCGAGTATAAGCACGAAGTTGATACGTCGCTGTTGGAAGATCTTCTCCCAGCAAAATATTTCCATGACCTTGTCCTGACGTAACCTTTATTTTTTCAGTACTTACAACTACTCCCTTGTTATTGAGTAAGTCCACATATAAAACTCCGCTGGCTGAATCGGTCAGATAAGTCATTGCATTGACTATATATACCTTAAACCAGATATCTTCCCCTGAAAAATAGTAGGACTTATCCAGATGAAGGTATACTTTTTCTGGAGTATAGGTTTCCTGATATGAAGAGAGTTTTTTGAGAATCTGATTTAAAATGTCGTCTTTAGGAGCTGTAAGATAGGCTGACTCTATACTTGCTGTTAGTAGTAGTCCAATAACTATCAGCCAGGGTTTGAGGTATTGTTGCATAGATAAAGTAGTGAATGAAAATCGTACATCAAGAATTGAATCTGTTATCTGTCCCAACCAGGTGGTTGAAAGCTGGTACGATAACCTGCCCCTTCAATACATTCAAAACAGACAGGTGGTGGTCCAGTAACAGGTGCGCAGTATGGTGGCTGGACTGGATTCGGAGTGTCATCAATCTGATTTCTCTCCTGCCAGTAGGGTCTCTGAATAATATCAGAAGCACCAAAAAAGCCAAGAACTTTTTCTTTTGCATCTGCAATGTTTTTTATGTTTCCTACAATAGGAGCTGGTGCTGCATCAAACGGACCACCTGTGCTGGAAGTTTGTGCTTTGACTGAATTCCAGAATGCATACGCGTTGCTTGTCAAAGAACGTTGCTCTATAAGCAGATAATAAGGTGTGTAGTCACTATACGGAACAGAGGTAATTAATTGCTTTTTGATCTTGTTTCCATTCACATACTGATCACTAGCGATATTAACACATGAACGACATTGGATAATATCCCAGCAGTTTGTACAACATTCCCGACAAAGTGTCCATGTGGAGCCCCCATTGGGTAGAGCAACTACTTCTGAATATTTGCAATAAGTTAGTTTCTCATAGTGTTGCCATTTCCATAGGTATCCATCCCCAGGTGTAGGGGCATCTGTCAGATCGAGATATACATTAATTTCTTTTTTCTCACGATTATATTCCCAATAGATATTATCAATTTGAGGAACGGGTTTTAACAGATCTGGTTCAGAAATGTATTCTTTATCATCAGGCGTGATTACATGTAGTTGGTAAGAGCGTCCTATAATGCCTTGAACAAAAGCATCGGTTTCATAGTTGCCAGTGCCAATATCCATGTAGTCAATTCTATTGCCTATATCGTCAGTAACATATACATGTGCTCCGGTGATTCCTATATTCGTACCTTCACTTCCATTGGTATATACAGATGACTGGGTAATACGTACTTTTTGAGGACCAGGTAGCGTAGATATAATGCCTTCTATTACAATTCTTGTCTGGGCTGATCCAAGATCAGGATTATAGGGTGTGATACACGAATTTGCAGCAAGCGATATGAATAAGATACAAAAGAAACGTATATAATAATGTCTCATAGTATGAAAATGCATCTTTAAAATTTGAAGTTATATGTTAAAGAAGGAAAGGCTGAGCCAAAGATGGAGAGCTTATAGGCATTTGCATTACCTCCCTGTTGCCTGAAGAATACAGAATAAGCGTTGTTACGGCTATATAGATTATATACTGCAAAAGTCCAGCTTTTATCAACCTTTTTCTTTTTGCGATAACCACTATCAATATTTATAGCTACATCCAGGCGATGGTAATCCGGAATTCTGTACTGGTTACGTAATCCATAATCTGGAACAATCACACCACCATAGACAAATTTGGATTCCGGATAAGTGACAGGTCTGCCAGTGCTATATGTGTAATTCATGGAAAACCCAATACGTTTTTTTAGTTGATAATTCAATACCAGATTGAACGTATGAGGTTTATCATAGTTGGCAGGATACCAGTCTCCTTCATTTACTTGTTCTCTGTCAATCTGACTTTTCATTTGAGCAAAAGTCCGGGCATAGGTATAACTCATCCAGCCTGTCAGATATTCTCCTATGTTTTTTCGTAACAGCAATTCTACACCATAGGATCGTCCCTGGCCCTGGAGAACTGCAGTTTCAATGTTACGATTCAGAAAAACAACCGCATTATCTTTATAATCGAGGAAGTTGTAGATCTTTTTGTAATATACTTCAATGGAAGTCTCAAACATATTGCCGAATAAGTTTCGGAAATAACCAACAGCAATCTGATCTCCTATTTGGGGCTTTAAATAGGTGTTGCTTAGCTGCCAGCGTGCGGTTGGGATAGCTGATGCTGTATTGGATATAAGATGAATATATTGTCGCATTCGGTTATAGCCAATCTTTATCGAACTGCTCTCATTTAGACTGATTTTCAGAGATAATCTGGGTTCAATACCTCCATACGTTTTTATGACAGATCCAGCACCATAGCTTGTTGAATCGATAACAGAAAGCGATTCCCGAGGTGAGTCTGCTGCATACGTATTGACAGTGGCAGGGCCTATGTTCAGGTAATGGGAATATCGTAAGCCATAGGTGAGTGTCAGCATCTTGTTAACAGTGAAATCGTCCTCCAGGTATATTGCTGTTTCTACACCGTGTTCAGTTGGTATAGAAATGGGGTTGATATCACTAGGTAGAGTAACTTCCAAATTTTCAGGTTGGACAAAATATCGGATGCCTTGTATACCAAAACTCAGTTTATGCTTGTCGTTCAACTGATAACTGAAATCAGAGTTAACATTAAATTGCTTTAACTGGCTAGGTATCTTAAATTCATTAGGCACAGTAGGATTAATGACCTTGGCTGTATAATTGCTGTAGGTTAGCGAGGTTGTGTTTGTTAATTTTTCACTAAAGAAATGCTGCCATTTTAATACCCCATATTTGTTACCCCATCGGTATTGAGTAATCGAAGAATTAACTGCAATGGTGAGAATGGAATCTGCATTGATTTGAAGGAAATCATCGCTAAGATATCCTGATAAGCTTAGTGTATTTTTAGAGTTTATACGATAATCCAGCTTTACGTTGACATCGTAAAAGTTGGATCGTGTTTTACGAAGAGATTCATTTGGAAGAGTTCTTAGTAAAAAATCTGTAAAACTGCCTCTTCCTGCTACAATAAATGAAAGCTTGTCTTTGATGATAGGAGCCTCAATTGCCAATCGACTGGCTACGAGTCCTATACCGCCATTTATAGTAACTTTTTGTGCATTGGCATCTTTTAGTTGAATGTCTAGTACAGAAGATACTCTTCCTCCAAATCTGGCTGAAATCCCACCTCTATATAAAGTAACATCTCTTACAATGTCCGGATTAAAAACAGAAAATAAGCCAAACATATGAGAGGTATTGTAGATAGGCGCATTATCCATTAGAATTAGATTTTGATCTATGCTGCCTCCCCGCACATTGAAGCCAGTAGAACCTTCACCTACAGTACTTACCCCTGGTAGTAACAAAACACTGCGAACGATATCAACTTCTCCTAACAAAGGAGGCATTTTTTTGATAGTACGGATATTTAGTTTGGTTATACCCATCTGAGTGGTTGAAATATTTCGGTCTGCAGCCTCTGCTGTGACTACTACTTCTCTCAAACGGATATCTGTGTTTAACAAACTTATATTGATAGTCTGGTTGGCACGAACAGAAATCTGTCTCCTTTTGGATTGAAAGCCTACATAGCTATAGACTAAATTATAGGTTCCTGCTGGCAATGCCAGTTGATAGTTTCCATTTGCATCAGACAGAACTCCGGATCGGATTTCTTCTACATATACTGTAGCTCCTTCCAGTTTTTTATTATTGGTGGCATCAGTTAATAATCCTGTAATCGAATATGTTTTTGTACCTCGTTTGGTCGTTATGAGATTCATTTTTTCTCGAATCGTTTCCTGAGAATCGTTAGTCGCTTCAGTTGAAGGTATATTTTCAGGATGTGGCTTTCGTCCCGCGGAATCTACCGTATGATGAGATAATGATAGAGAGGATAGGTCTTCTTTATTGACCACTAAAATATAGTGAGAGTCATATAGTAAGTAACTTAACTGTGTAGAGGCAAGGACAGATGGCATGACCTGAGCAAGAGGTGCATTGGTGAATGTGGCATGGACTTTTATTGCAGATATACCAGGCATTTCATAGAAAAAATGTATCCTTTGCTGTTGTTGCAATGCTTGTTGTTCGAGTGACTGCAAAACTTCACTCAGTGGTACATCTTTGAAGTTTCCTGAAAATCGGATGTGAGACAATTCTTGTCCCATGCATGTTTGCTTATACACTAACATGCATACTAATTGCAGCAGCAAGCTTACTCTAAGATGGATAGAGAGGGCGTAGTTGTTTTTCAAAATGTGAAATTCTTTGAAAGGGTTATAATTTTAACTTATAAAAAGATACTTCTATCGAAAAAAATATAGTTTCTATGAAACTTTCAAATGAAATGTGGAACTTGGGGGAGCCCTATAAGAAACTCTGCAAGTTATTGCTAGCTGAATGCAAAGTATATAATTTTTCTAACAAATAATTGATTTTATATTTGTTTATGCGAAAATTCTACCCATACCTGTTTTTATTCTTTGTTGCTTGTGCCAGTTATGCTCAATGTGGATTTGGAAGCCCTGCTTTAATGAAGAAATTAGCTCAGCGAGAGTTGATTGTGATAATGGAGCAACCCTCGCAGAAAGTGATTGAGTTAATGAAGAAGAAAAAGAAACATGATCAGGTAGTAGCCTATGAAGAAGGAGTTGAGGCTTATAATGCAGCTTTGAAACATGCAGTGCAAAAATATTGGAAGTGGGATAGTTCTGCTAATTATATGACAATGAATGATGCAGATCGTCTGCGAAAAACACAGGTAAAAAACTATGCAGTTATTTACTGCACCACTATTGATAACTTCACAATAAAAGGAGATGAGGGTGGCAGAAATCATCAACGACTATTGTTTCCTGAGAATTACAAACAACTGAATACTCTTCGGGAACATTGGCGAAATTATAGTGTAATGGAGATTAAGTTTTTAGAGGATTTGCCAAAGTCTCAACCACTCTTCAGACAAAATCTTCCGAATATAACACCTGAAAAAGCTGATTTGGTTTTAGGTGTTCAAGCTGTAGAGCATTATTTGATTGATAGTACCTTACAGGCCAGAGCAACACCTTATGAATGGGAAGAAGTTTTGCCACGTGCAGAAGCTGATATGCATGCCAAAACATTACTTTTACGTAAAGACTGGCTTGCGCATGGCTTAACCTATGAGGACATTAAAGAAGTTTATCCATATCCTTTTGTCATTGTAGATGCTAAACGCTTTAATGAAAGTGCTGTAAAGGGTAATCCAAATCTTGCCTTGCTACAGATAGTTCCAGAAATATTATCCAAAAGACAGAAAATCGTTACGAATTATTTGCATGCAGTCATTGATAGTATGACTGGACTACCCCTTGGTTTTGTGCGTTTAAAGGCTGAAGATGGCAAAGACAAATACATCAGTGAGGAAAGTATGAAAGAATTAGCTCAGTATTTAAAAAAAAGGACAATGACAGTGGTAGGAAATAAATAGCGATCTACTATCTTGATAGCAAGTGAGTTAATTCTTTTAGTATTACTTTAACAGATTTTATCATATAGAGAAGAATAGTATTGATACCTTTTGTTGTTTTTCCTGAGACTAGTATTTTGAGCCCGTTTTCAAACGGGTTTTTCTTTTGTTGATAGAGAATGAAAAAATATTTTAACTATAAGTGTTTGATAGCGTGTGGCTTATGTTGCGTGTGTTAATAAAAATGATTTTTTTTTAACCTTGGCGCAACCTACAATCTTTTTTTTGCATCTACCTTTTGAAAATCAATTACAACTAACACATTCAAAGAACGTATGTTTCTACGCATACAAAAATGGGATAACGAGGAAAAACTCATTCGGGCTTGTCAGCGGAATGATGCCGCTGCACAACGTGAAGTGTATAATCGGTATTCACGCAGAATGTTGGGTGTTTGTACTCGTTACATCAAAGATCAGATGGAAGCGGAGGATGTGATGATTAATGGTTTTCTGAAAATTTTTGAAAAAATAGATCAGTATCAGTTTGCAGGAAGCTTTGAAGGATGGATACGCCGTGTTATGGTTAATGAAGCATTACAACAAGTTCGTAGAAATAAAAGTGTTTTTCTGGAAGTGGAGATTGAATCAGTTTACAATGATGAGGCAGTGATGCATATAGATGGAGATGAATTTGAGACAGAAGATTTGCTAGCTCTGATTCAGCAATTGCCTGACGGCTATCGCACTGTTTTTAACTTGTATGCTATTGAAGGTTATTCACATAAGGAGATTGCAGAACAATTAGGTATTAGTGAAAATACATCTAAATCTCAATTAAGTCGTGCAAGGGCATTGTTGCAGGAAAATCTGCGTAAGGCTGAAAAAAAAATGCTAAACGTGGAGAAACAGATAGGATAACATAAATATTTGACTGTCTTTACCTGATATAATCCTATAAAATGGGAAAAGTATAGTGAAAAAGGAGAATTATTGATCAGTAGAAACAAAGTAAAACGAAGTAAGATATGCATAAACAAAAGAAACATCCGGTTGATGATCTGTTTGCCAGACGGTTGTATGATGTCGAGAAAATGCCATCTTCTCGTGCATGGGATGAGCTACAGGGAAGGATGACGAAAAAAAAAGAGAGTAAAAAAGGATTGTATTTCTCTATTGCTGCTGCTATTGCTTTGCTTATTATTGGATTGGTAGGCATCCGTTATTGGAGAGAGGATAAAGGTAAACAGATGGCAGTATCAGATCCTCATAAGGTAAGTAAGACTACTCCTGTAAAAAGCATCGAGGAGAAAAAAAAAGCTGAGAATACAAAAAAAGTAGAAATAAGCAGACCAACAGCAGAATCACATACAACTTATTCAAATAGTGAGACTGAGATGCCTTCTAATCAAAAATCAGAGAAATCTGAAAAACAGACTGAGAAGAAGAAAATAATATCTCCAGTGGAGCAGAATACTGATAAGTTAATTGCAAAGAGCCCAGACTTACCAGTGATAGAGAAAAAGACAACGCAAGATGATAAGGTTATAGTTACTCAGAAGGAAGAGACGATTGCCAGTATTGTTCCTTCTGTGAAGCCCGAGTCAACGTCGCCAGGAAATACTGTTACGGTGGTAGTAGTTGAAGTTGATGATGAGAGTTTGACTGCATCAAATAAAGGAGATACTACAGAGCCTATTGCAAGGAAGGCAGGAAAGTTATGGCAGGCGATTAAGAAAGCTAAAAAATCGGAAATCAACCTGGACAAAGAAGCTATTGTTGCCTGGGTGAAGGACCGAAATACTAAAAACTGATCACTCATAAACCCATATATTAAAAGTAAGAATGAAAGAAGGACTAAACACAATTCTATCTACAACTATGAAACGGTTAATTTTTGTTACATTATTTTGGGGAGTGATGAGTACAGCAATGGCTTTTAATTCATCTCCTGAAGAGAGAAGGGATTCGATTATCATCCTTTTAGGTAAGAAAACACGTATTGCTATTCAGACAACTGATAAAGCCGAATTACAGGCACTGAGAAATTATGACCTGAATGCATTGGTAAACAGGGTTATTGAGATTCAGGAAAAGACAGATGCCAGAGCAGGAAAGGATACCAGCTTTGTAATGAATGGAGATACTGTATTGGTTCGTGATAATCAAGTAACTATAAAAGACACCGAAAGAGGAGAGTCTACTTTTTCTATCCGAATCGGAGGAAAAGATGGAGATGTAAGTAGCGGTGATTCTACCTCTAATTCTCAGCCTAGAGTATATAAGCGCAAACGTACCAGTAGTGAATGGTATTTTGACCTTGGTCTGGATAATTACCTGACAGGAGATGGCAAATTTCCGGAACAAAATCTTAATTATGCATTGAGACCTTTAGGGTCACGATATGTAGCTATATCCCATATTTATAAAACACGTATTGGCGGTAGCCGTAGTCCTTTGTCGCTTACCTATGGATTGGAAGCTAGTTTTTATAACTATATGTTTGATAGCAATACACGAATTGAAAAAGGGGTTACTAGTGCGGAATTTGTGGAAGTGATGGATGGGGCAAATGCCAAAGATCTGAAAAAGTCAAAGCTGACTGCTATCTATGCAAGTATACCCGTAATGCCTGTATTACAATTTGGACACTCCCGCAGATCGTTTCGTTTTGGAGTAGGGGGATTTGTTGGATACAGACTACATAGTTACTCTAAAATAAAAGATTCCGATGGCAAGAAAGATCATGAAACCAGTAACTTCTATCTGAATAATGTTAGATATGGTGTGCAGGCATTGGTAGGTATCCGGGGAATTGATCTTTTCTTCAAGTATGATCTGAATCCGTTATTTACAGAAGAGCATGGTCCTGATTTACGTTCGATTGCTTTTGGATTTAGATTCTAAGAACATTCTGACCCTCTATAAAAATAAACCCCTGTACTAACAGGGGTTTATTTTTATATCACCTGATTAATTTTGAGGACCTCTTAATACATGCAGCCAGCCTTTTTGTGGTGGAAAACAATTTTCGGCACTACTCACATAATAATAATAAAGTCCATCTGGTAAGTTATCAGCAACCCAGTCATTTTGGTAATCAGCGCTTGTATACACTTCTTGTCCCCAACGGTTGCAAATGATAAGTTTGAGTGTACTACGGGTACCTGTAACTTTGAAAGTCTCATTTGTAAGATTTATATCTTTGTCTGGGGTAATCACGTTTGGTATTTTTAACTTACTTGTATCAAGTTCTATAATTATTTCATCTGATTCATCTGCACAATTAGCTGATGATACAAGTACTTTATAAGAACCACTTTGAGTAACAACCAGTGAGGATTGGGTTTGTCCATTGAGTAATTGACCATCCAGATACCATTCATACAAATCCATGTTGGCTGGGGCTGTAAGTGTGGCTGATGTAAGACTACAAGCTGCAGGAGGTGTTGTTACAGAGATCGTTGAAGTGACATCTTTTACTTTGATAGTAACAGAGGACGAATCTTCACATCCATACTGATTCAGTGCATAAACAGTATATATTGTTTGTGATTCAGGACTTACGATTACTGAGGAAGAATTCCCAGCGATTCCTGACGACCACCGATATGTGTTGGCATTTCCTGTGACAGTCAGTATAACACTTTCTCCCTTACAGATTGATGTTTTGCTGGCAGCGAGGCTTACAGGAACAAAAATCTCTGATTGAATATGATCAGAGACACCTGTTGATAATACAGTGTTAACGTCAATTGTACTGAAAGTTGGAGAGGTTGAGTTAGGATTCTCAATTACTGTAATCTGGCAACCTTTTACATGTGGGATATATAGCTTCCCATCTCTTCCCAGTTCTATTTGTCCTAATCCTTCAACCTCACTTGGACTAAGAGAACATATTTGATAAGGAATAAGCCAGGAACGTATTTGTTGAGTAGCAAAATCATACTGAAATAAATTGTTTGACGCAATGTCACCAAAGATATCCCGGTTGTTCCAGTCTGTAAAGTAGGCTTTGGTTGCATCTGGCGAAAACTCAACACCATACATGCCATCATTGGCTTTATTTTCTCCTGAGATGAATGAGAGAAGTTTGCCATTCGAAAAAGAACCCGTTGTTGGATTAAAATCGGCAACATACGCCCTGTTTTTCGATGAAATAGAGTAGCCAATTTTTCCGTTGTGATAGTCTAATTCTCCACGACCTTCATAATTGGTCTCTGTATTGTTATTGGTAATTGTAAGAGATTGCACCATAGCTCCCGTTCCAATCCCCGAAATGCCAATTCTAAACCGTTTAAAGCCTATACTACATTGATACGCAATAAGCCAGTATTCATTGCTGCATGGGATTTTTATAATCTCAAGTCCTTCTGCATAGGTATTGGCTACATCAATGGGATTATTTTGAGTGATTACATCTCCTAATCCATTGCGTTGCTTCATGTCTACAGTAGCATACAACAATGTTGAACACAGTTTTTTGTTATAGAAAATATAAAATTGATCAGTTGTATTTGGTACAGGGCAGATTACAATTTCGGTTGATGAGGGATCTGCCAGAATGCTTGCTGACCCAGGCATAAGTGTACCGGTTCTGTCATATACTCCATTAGAATTTACCCAGATAATTACATTACCTTCTGTATCCTCTACATGAGCAATGCCTTCTGCTATCTCAGGTTCGGTTGTGCTTTTACTAATCCCTGCAATGCCTGTATATAGTGGGGTAGGGGGTAGGTTTGCAAAATTAAGCCGTAGGATATTTTGAGTACTGTTAAAATAAAGATTCTGGATCTTTACCTGTGAAAATGTGCTGAATGAAGATAAGAGGATAAGTATAGTTAAGGTAAGACGCATAAATAGTTGCTTTGAGCAGACGTAGTTATATTTTTTATTTATAAAGATTAAATGATAGGATTGGTTCTCTTTGAAGTAAAGGGATGTGAGTACTGTTAATATCTCTTACAGCATATTTGTGAATCAGAAAGCTGTATAAATATAAAGGTTAATACTAAAATAAATGAATTTAATATTTCTACAGATTTCATTATTGATCACGGTGTAATCAGAGATAATAAGGTTATTGGCAAATGGATATGGCTAATAACTTACAGCGTAAAGTTATATAAATAGCTAATTAAAGTATTAATTTTAACAAGGGCGTTTGTATAAAACTTGAAATTTTCAGAGAACTAGCATTGTTTTGAGTATATGATTTATAGGTAGGTTTGCTTATCATCTATTTTGACTTTTCATGAAATAGAGCATTTAGGTATATAAAAGAGAATCTCTTATGTTCCTAAAAGTTTTGTCTTGCATCCCCAGAATCCAATACTATCTTTGCTTATCAATAAATCGGTAGTTTTGTATGTCTATTCAGAAAATTCTTATTGCCAATCGAGGAGAAATTGCCTTACGGATTATTCGTTCTGCAAAGGAAATGGGTATTGCTACTGTCGCCATTTATTCTGAGGCTGACCGTAAAGCTTTACATGTTCGGGCAGCTGATGAGGCCTATTGTGTAGGACCACCTCCTTCGGCTCAGTCTTACCTGCAGATGGAAAAGATTATTGAAGTAGCCAAACAAAGTGGAGCAGATGCCATCCATCCTGGATATGGTTTTTTGTCTGAGAATGCAAAATTTGCTCAGTTGGTTGAAGACAGTGGGTTAATTTTTATTGGACCATCTCCAGAGTCTATTGAAGTGATGGGAAGTAAACTGGCTGCTAAAAATGCTGTTGCAAAATATGATATACCGATGGTTCCAGGCATTCCATCGGCTGTAAGCGATGTCAAAATTGCTATAGAGCAAGCTGCCAGAATTGGTTATCCTGTATTGATTAAAGCCAGTGCAGGAGGAGGGGGAAAAGGAATGAGATTGGTAGAAGAAGAGTCGCAACTGGAAGAACAGATGCAACGAGCTATTTCTGAAGCAACTGCCGCTTTTGGCGATGGATCAGTCTTTATTGAAAAATACATAACTTCTCCCAAACATATTGAAATTCAGGTATTGGGCGACAAACATGGAAATATCGTTCATTTGTTTGAACGGGAATGTTCCATACAACGTCGCCATCAGAAAGTAATCGAAGAAGCTCCCTCTGCTATACTAACCTCTGAAGTACGCGAAAAAATGGGACAGGCTGCTGTATTTGCAGCAAAGGCTTGTAATTACTATGGAGCAGGTACTGTTGAATTTGTAGTAGACAAAGACCTGAATTTCTATTTTCTGGAGATGAATACACGTCTTCAGGTGGAACATCCTGTTTCAGAACAGATCACAGGCGTGGATCTGGTAAAAGAACAGATTAAAGTAGCTGCTGGGCAAAAACTATCCTTTACTCAGGAAGATCTTCACATTCATGGCCATGCTGTAGAAGTGCGGGTATATGCAGAAGATCCTAAAAATAACTTTCTCCCTGATATTGGCCAGTTAGTAACCTATGTTCGTCCTCAGGGAGCAGGGGTACGTGTAGATGACGGATTTGAACAGGGAATGAGCATTCCTATTTACTATGATCCTATGATTGCCAAGCTTATTACTTTTGGAAAAGATCGTACTGAAGCTATTGACCGAATGAAGCGGGCTATTGATGAGTATCAGGTCACAGGAATAGAAACTACACTGGGATTCTGCAGATTTGTTTTGGAACATCCTGCTTTTCTGGATGGTAGTTTTGATACCAACTTTGTAAATAAATACTTTACACCGGATTTGTTGCAAACAGATGCTCATGAAGAAGAAGCTGAAATAGCTGCATTACTGGTTAGCCAATTGCTACAGGCACAGAATACCCGTAAAAGTACTATACAGCAGACAACTACTATTTCTCAAAAAAGTAAATGGAAAACACAACGATAACAGTATATATGTTTTCTATTGAATAAAGATTAATGCTAAATTATTTTGTTGAAAGTACATCGTTTGTAGATATATTTTATTTAAAAGTGAATATTTCGTCAAATCTTCTTTTTGCAAAACAAGAGAATGTTGTACCTTTCAGCTCTTAATCTATATTTCCATCCCTTCTACTGTTTATTTCACAATTGTACTGTATGATGAAGTTTTCATTCGTAAACATTCGTCAGACATGTCTGTTCGGGTATGCCTTATTGCTTTCAGGAGCATTACTGGCTCAGAACAAAGATGTTCCGATGAAACAGCTTTTGCTGGAAGATTTAAGTAATTTTAAACCTACAGGAAGCAACTGGCAGATTGCTGGCGATGCTAATGCTGATCTGAATCAGGAAAATGCATTAAAGACCAGCAAAGGCAAAGGTGTATTGGTGAACCTTCCAGACAAGAAAAATACCTCAAATCTTACATTTGGTTTTGACCATGCAGATATGGACCTGACGCTGGATTTTATGATGGCCAAAGGGTCTAACTCCGGCATCTACCTGCAAGGACGTTATGAGTTACAACTCCTGGACAGCTGGGGTAAAAAGAATCCTTCCTATGGTGACTGCGGAGGGATTTACCAACGTTGGGATGACAGCAAACCCGAAGGCCAGAAAGGCTATCAGGGAATTCCTCCCCGTACCAATGCCAGCTTAGCTCCTGGTTTGTGGCAGCATCTGGAAGTTGCTTTTCAGGCACCTCGATATGATGCATCAGGAAATAAAATTACCAATGCAAAGTTCCTGAGAGTTGTATTGAATGGCGTTGTTATTCATGAGAACGTGGAAGTAACAGGACCTACCAGGGGAGCCGAATTTCCAGATGAAAAAAATCCTGGTCCGATTCTTATTCAAGGCGATCATGGTCCGGTAGCGTTTCGTAATATTTACTACAAAACGTATGGTATGAGTATCCCAACTTTGTCAGATTTGCAATACAGTTATGGCAAAGGACCTTTCTCCAGTGATACCTTAAAAGCAGATACCAAGTTTAAGGTGGTACAAAGCGGTAAAACACAAGATCTGACTATTGAGAATGTGCCAGCTGCCAATGATTATATAATCAGACACACTGGTAAATTGAATGTAAAATCTGCTGGAAAATATACTTTCTATACTCAGATTAATGGGTTTAACCTTTTGAAGATAGATGGCAAGACCCTGGCTCCATTAGCTATGACTGGCACCTGGGACGAACGTTCTGCCACAACAGACCTATCGGCTGGAGACCATACCTTTGAGGTATTGGTAGCAAAAAGAGATTCATGGATGAAACCCGCATTAGGTGTTTTTATTGAAGGTGCAGATGTTCGCAGAATGCCTTTGAATACATTGAGCTCATTGCCACTGGATGCCCCTGTAAATCCTATTCTGATCAATGTAGAAGGAGAGCCTAAAATAGTTCGTTGTTTTATTGATTTTGAAAAAGGTACTAAGTCCAAGAGAATTACACATGCTGTGTCTGTAGGTAGCCTGGAAGGCGCCAACTTTACAGTAGACCTGAACAATGGTGCACTGGTACAATGCTGGAGAGGTGATTTTTTGAATGCAACACCTATGTGGCATGATCGGGGTGATGGACATTCAGACCCAATGGGCAGCACATTGAAAATTAATGATGTGCCTAATTTCTCTGTATTACCTACCAATACTACTGCATGGCCAGATTCATTAACTCCAGAAGCTAATTATCGTGGCCGGGGATATGAGTTGGATGCAACAGGCCTTCCAACTTTTAAATATAGTATCTACGGAACAGAGGTAGAAGATATGACTCGTCCGGAAGATGGCGGTAAGCGTTTGACACGTACACTGAAAGTATCAGGATCTGCAACTAATCTCTATTGCCGTATCGCGGAAGGAAAAGACATCGTTGCTCAGCCTGATGGTAGTTATCTGATAGATGATAAATCCTATTTCATAAAGCTTACTAACCCTGCTGGTGTAAAGCCTGTGGTACGTACAGTAAATAATCGTCAGGAATTACTTATGCCAGTAACAACTGGTAATCAGATCAGTTACTCTATTATTTGGTAACAAACATTCATTGTATTTTGAAATACAACGGTGTCCGTTTTGAAAATACCTGTTTAAAAGATTAAAAGCTTTGTTCATACTATTTATGAAGACATTTCTAAAACATATTATTGGGTGGTCTGCAGCTGTGTTGCTACCATTGAGTATGCAGGCACAGGAATCGCCTAAGGAAGAAGATTTCTATAAAATTGCTACTATTCCTGTTCCGGAAGGAATTGTTATGGAAGTAGGGGGAGTTACTACACTGCCTAATGGTGATATTGCTGTATCTACCCGTCGGGGGGATGTATGGGTAATCAAGAATCCATACATGAGCAATGGGGCATATCCCTCCTTTACAAAGTTTGCCAGTGGACTGCATGAAATTCTAGGCCTGGTGTACAAAGATGGTTCGTTATATTGCGCGCAACGTGGTGAACTTACCAAACTGACAGACAAGAATGGCGATGGCAAAGCAGATAGCTATGAAACTGTCTATGCATGGCCTTTGTCCGGACACTATCACGAATATAGTTTCGGTCCTAAAATAGCTCCTGACGGATCTTTCTTTGTAACGGGTAACGTTGCTTTTGGAGATGAGGAATGGTGGCGTGGAGAAAGTCGTGTACCCTGGAGAGGTTGGACAATGCGTATTACACCTGATGGTAAAATGGAACCCTGGGCTACAGGAATGCGCTCTCCTTGCGGTATAGGTATTATAGATGGTGAATTTTTCTATGATGATAACCAAGGTGACTGGATGGGATCTGGTGGTATCTGGCATGTGGCAAAAGGTGATTTTACAGGCCACCCTGCAGGTTTGCGCTGGGCTAAACAAACACAAGTGAACGAACTAACAGACAAGCCTGTAAAAGTTACTACTGAGCAATTGTATGCCAAAGTAGATCCACGTTTTGTTCGTCAGAATGGACGTGCTGTGAAGCCTGAAAACAATCGTGAAGGGAAAGAGGCTCCGTTATTCACATACAAAAAAGATTTTCCTCAATTAAAGACGCCTGCCGTTTGGTTGCCTCATGGGATCTTAGGTATATCTAACTCTGAGATCATTACCGATGAAACAGTAGGTAAATTTGGTCCTTTTGCTGGTCAGGTATTTGTAGGGGATCAGGGGCAAAGCAAAATTATGCGTGTATTCCTGGAGAAAGTAAACGGAGAATATCAGGGTGCTGCTTTTGATTTTCGTAGTGGTTTCCAGTCTGGTGTGCTACGTATGTCCTGGGGGAAAGATGGATCGTTGTTTGTGGGTGAAACAAATCGTGGATGGGGATCTGCCGGAGATGCTAATCAAGGTCTGCAACGCTTAATCTGGAACGGAAAAATGCCTTTTGAAATGAAAGCTGTACGTGCTATGCCTGACGGATTTGAAGTGGAATTTACAATGCCTGTAGACAAAGCTTCTGCTGAAGACATCGCTTCCTATCAGGTAAAAAGCTTTACATATAAATACTATCCTGTATATGGTAGTCCAACCATCAATGAAGAGCGTTGTACAGTGAAGGGAGTAAAAGTAAGTGAAGATGGAATGAAAGTTCGTGTAGTAGTAGATAATCTGCGTGAGTATTATGTGCATGAATTGTTATTAGAAGGTGTAAGAACTCGTGAAAATTCATGGTCTTTGGTACACCCTACTGCTTTTTATACACTTAATGCTATTCCTGCTGGTGAAAAACTGAACATGGCAGAAGTAAGTAAGAAAAATTCGGCTGCAGCCGCAACTACTCCTGCTACTTCAAAAACTCCTGCCAAATCAACAAAAACAGGAACACAACCTGCTACCAAGAAGGAAGTAAAGCCTGCAACTGCGGCAGTGCCTACTACAGAAGAGATTATGCCGTTATTGCGTAAACATACGTGTCTGGCATGTCACTCTGCTGAAAAAAGAGTGGTAGGTCCATCCTATGCAGATGTAGCAAAACGGAAGTATTCTAATGAGAAGATTGTAGAACTGATCTATAATCCTAAACCTGAGAACTGGCCTGGATATGCTACTCCAATGGCACCAATGCCACAGGTACCTAAGGCTGATGCATTGAAAATTGCAGCCTGGATCAATTCATTAGGAAAGACAAATAGTGATAAGCCAAATCCTTAATAAATAGATTTATATAAAGTAAAACCCTGTAGTACACTACAGGGTTTTTTTGTGGCTGATCAGGTGGTTTATACTATTCTTAAAAGAATGCAAAACAATTCATCAGATAGGAAGTTAAAAAGACAGTTTATTTATCCGTAAAGTTTGTCCAGTATGAAAAAGGAGATGTCTAGAGCCCTCAGTCATTCTATTGTGTTCATATTTCTAAGTGTAACTCTGGCATATACACAAGTATTAAAGCCAGGATTTGATAAAAGTGAATATATGGAATTAATGAAGGTTTCAGCCCGCTTTGGTGATACAACCTATGTTAATGCCATCGCAAAGCCTCAACAGTATGCTTTTGTATACCGTTCTCCTGTAGTTGGGTTAGAGAACCGTTGGGATTTATGGGTAAATAAACAACATTCTGTGGGCGTTATTAGCATCAGAGGTAGTGTTGCAAGCAGTGTAAGCTGGTTGGCAAACTTTTATTCTGCTATGGTTCCTGCCAAAGGAGAACTTGAAATAAGTGATAAGGAGAAGTTTGTTTATGAACTGGCATCAAATCCCAAAGCGGCTGTTCATGTAGGATGGTTGGTTAGTACGGCATTTCTATCAAAAGATATTCTACCCAAAATAGACTCCTGTTATAAAAAAGGAATTAAAGATATGATTATCATGGGGCATAGTCAGGGTGGAGGTATTGCTTATCTGATGACAGCCTACTTGTATAGCCTACAAAAAAATAAGCAGCTACCTGAAGATATACGTTTTAAGACTTATTGTAGTGCAGGACCTAAACCGGGAAATTTGTTTTTTGCCTATGAATACGAAGCAATGACACAAAATGGTTGGGCATATAATGTAGTTAATTCCGCAGATTGGGTGCCGGAAGTGCCACTTTCTGTACAAACGATCCATGATTTTAATACAACCAATCTATTTGCAAACGCCAGAGGGATTATTAAAAAACAAAAGTTTTTTCAACGAATTGCTCTTAACTATGTGTACAATAGATTGAGTAAACCTTCTCTCAAAGCACAAAAACGCTATCAGAACTATTTGGGTAAAATGGCATACAAATTGGTAAAGAAGAACCTGAACGGTTATATATCACCTGACTATTATAGTAGCAATAATTATGTGCGTACAGGATCAATCATAGTGTTGCTGGCAGATGAAGAGTATTATAAATTGTATCCCGATAATAAAGAGAAGGTATTTGTGCATCACTTTCATGCCCCTTATATGTATTTAACAGAAAAACTTGCCTGGAACCAGCATGGTACACTTACAGATTCTTTGGCATTACCTTTTCTTGATGGAACATGGGAGTTAACTTATATTTCAGGCCCGAAAATTACTTTTGATGGTCTATATCCCAATCAAAAGCCTTCTATAACTTTACACACGAATAATCGTACAGTAGCTGGAAATAGTAGTTGTAATTCATTTAGAGGACAGTTTACTATAATAGATCAAACTATTCGTTTTCCTGACACCTTTGTTATGACTCGTATGTTTTGTGAAGGAGGTGGGGAACAGGCTTTTATGGATGCTTTAAAGAAAGTGAACAAGTATGCCATAGCAGATAATACACTTACTTTCTATATAAATGAATTACCTCTTATGCGATTTACAAGAGAACTTTAATTTTTATAACTCAATTTTTCACTTATTCCCATTTGTAATGCAAAACTTGCGTCATTTTTATATTTCAGGCATCTTTCTGTTATGCCTTACAGCGTGTGACACTAAACAAAATCAAACAGATACCAAAACAGAAGATGCCAACTCTGCGCCTGTCTCTACTACGGAATGTTATTCGTATGTAACAGATAAAGATACAATTGCAACTCAATTTACTTTGGCCGATGGTAATATAACAGGGGCATTGCAGTATAAGTTATTCGAAAAAGATAAAAATACAGGTTCGCTGACTGGACAGATGCATGGCGATACATTAGTTGCAGAATATTCTTTTATGTCTGAAGGTGTGCAATCTGTAAGAGAAGTTGTTTTCCTGAAAAAGGATGATAATTTGATAGAAGGATTTGGAGATATAGAAGAAAAAGAGGGAAAGATGGTTTTTAAGGATAAAGCCGCTCTGAAGTTTGATAGCAATACTCCTTTAAAGAAAACAAACTGTAACTAATTATAAACTACTCAAAGAACCTCATACATGAGGTTCTTTGAGTAATAAGCTTGTTTGGTTACTATATGATGAACGCTATCTATCTGCTTTTATTCAATATGAACACACTAACGATGATAAGTAGTATACCCAGATAATGCCATAGCAAAAGGACTTCTCCATCCCATACCCCCCAGAATACAGCAATAACAGGGACGAAATAGGTTACCGAGCTGGAAAAGACTGCAGAAGAAACCTTGATTATACTATTGAATACCAATTGCGCAAATGCAGTTCCCATTATACCTAAAGTCACTACGGCAGCGAATGAAGTTTTTTCTTCAGGCGTTGTGATCTGTAATAAATCTGTATGGGTAACAATGGAATAAAGTAATGCCAGTAAACCTGAGATAGAAACCGCAACCGTTGTAAGATGAACAGGGTTGATGGAGGCAAGATGATTCTTGATAATATTGATATTAAAACCATAACTGACTGTTGCCAACACAATCAGAATTGCGTAACCATTTAATACTACTGTGCCTTGTGCTGTAATCAGTACCAGAAATAATGTGCCTGCCAGACCCACTAGCAGGCCTGCTATCTGTATCCATCTGCTTCTCTGATGAAAGAAAAGAACTCCCACCAAAAATGTAAAACCAGGGGTCAGTGCATTCAATACACCTACAATAGAGCTACTAAGTCCTGTCTGGCCTGCACAGAAGAGATAAGCAGGAGTAAACATACTTAATAAGCTTGACAGAACCACATACTGAATTTTCTCTTTGGGTATCTGCCGGATATAAACTAGTGCAAGTGGTATCATAATCACAGAGGCTGAAACTAGTCGAAGGGTAGCTACCTGCCAGGTAGAATAGCTTTGCAGGCCTTTCTTTATCAAGATGAAAGAACTACCCCAGGTAAGAGTTAATAAGACAAAGGCTATCCAGACAAGAGTTGCTGGAGTATACCGGGATGTAGAGGTGGATAACATAGTTGTAGTTGTTTGATTGTCAGACAAAGTAATTGCATTTGTTTGATCGAAAAAAATACTTATTTTCGATTGACTGATACTATAAATGATATCAGATATATCATGACAATTTATCAATTACAAAATTTTTTGCTGGTAGCAGAGACTCTTAGCTTTCGTAAGGCAGCAGATGAAATTCCTGTTGCTCAACCTGCGCTTACCCGTCAGATGCAACAATTGGAAGAAGAAGTGGGTGCTGTGTTATTTGATCGTACCAAACGAAAGATAGAGTTGACAGAAGCAGGTCGTTTTTTCAAACAGCATATCGAAAAGCTTCTGCATCAGTTGGAGGATGTTACGTATCGTACCGGACAGATTCACAGAGGAGAAGCAGGAGAGTATAGGATTGGTCATGCAAGTTCAGCTATGCAATCGGTGATTCCGGTATTACTAAAACAATTAAGAAAAGAGGCTCCTCAAGTAAAAACAATGCTTATAGAAGCTAGCAATAGATTAATCTGTGAAAAGCTCCTGAACAATGAACTTGATATAGGCTTTATGCCTAATTCTATTGTCCCACCTGCTTTGAGTAGTAGGGTAATTTATCAGGAAAACTTCGCTTTGATACTCCCTCAATCTCATCCATTTTCAATTACGGGGATAGTCAACCTAAGAGACTTTTGTCAGGAGGACTGGATTTTACCTCCGCAACGGGAAAGCCAGGGATATGTGGAGAATATACTTCGAATCTTTCAGAATCATGGATTTTTACCACGAACAGTGCATGAATCTCCAAATTCAGCTAGTGTGCTACGCTTAGTGGAAGCAGGGATAGGAATAACTTTGATGGGAAAATCGACTCTCAAAGGCATACAACTGGATATAAAGTATCAGGAGCTGAGCAACATTCCGGATAAGGTAGAGATGCGATTGGTGTGGGCTCAGGAGAGAACAGTAGAACTGTCTGCATTTCTGGAGCTCCTGAAACAATTTTTGCCTACACCTGACCACATAAAAGAGTAAACAAAAAGGATTCCAATTATTGGAATCCTTTTTGTTTAGCAATTCAGATTAGAAGCTTACAGGCACAACAACGCTTGTCTGATCCCATTCGATTTTCAGATCTTTATCACTTGGTGTAATAGTGAATTTTTCTACTGGTGAAGAAAGTTTTTTTACAGGCACCTTTACTTCCAATACATTCTTATCCTTGTATTTATCATATTCAAACGCTCCAAACTGACCTAACTGGCTGTTCAACAACACAGTCCATTCTTTTTCTTCCGGAATAGTAAATAGTGTATAGGTTCCAGCTTTTACAGGAGTTCCGCCGAATTTACCGTCTTTAGTAAATGTAATCTCAGTAGCCTGGTTCGCACCTGTACGCCATACTTTTCCAAAAGGTTCAATGCCATTAGGACCGAAAATAGTCCGACCTCTTTTAGAAGGCTGTCCATACGAAACTTTAATAAACTTACTTTCAGATGTAATACGAGGGCTTTTAGGAGGGTTTTGGCCAAAAGCAAGAATAGATGCCAAGGCAAATGCAAACGTAAGCAGAATTGATTTTTTCATGATAATTGAATAGTTAAAGGTTTTGCGCAAACTACTGTACAAGTATTATACCATAGATGGCAATCCGTGGTTTGAGATTTAGATAATCTGTTTTTATTCTCTAAATGCAACTTGAAAGATTCTATGATCACTATCAAATTACATATTGATGAACGGTTGTATTAGTAGATAAAAGCTACACAGGTATTTTCTTGTTCATTCTAATCTGCATTCCATCATAGCCCATTCGAATAAATGGTGGCAGAATTTTATTGATTGAAGAATGCAGTCCCATCCGATGACTAATATGGGTGAGGTAAGCCTCTTCTGGTTGTAATCTTGTAAGGATTTCGACCGCTTCGTTCAACGTAAAATGGGAAAGGTGTGGCTCTTGTTGCAAGGCATCAAAAACAATTACTCTGGAGCCTTTTAACTTTTCCATCTCTGTTTCTGAAATGTAGTTAGCATCAGTGATATAAGAGAAGTCTCCTATTCGAAAACCCAGAACTGGTAATTTGTAATGAAGTACATCAATGGGAATGATCGTGGTATTTTGTATAGAGAAAGGATGTCCTTCAATTGTATGTAGTTGAATCTGTGGAATACCCGGATATTTAAATTCTGCAAATGCGTAAGCAAAATCACGTTGCAGGGATTCTAATACACGTTGTTGGCCATACACAGGCATATCCCGGTTTTGGCGGAAATTATACGCTCGTATATCATCCAGGCCTGCTGTGTGATCTTTATGCTCATGGGTAAACAGTACCGCATCCAGTGTATTGATTCTTTCCCGCAGCATTTGTTGACGAAAGTCCGGACCGGTATCAATGACAAGGCTCAGATCATCTGTTTGTATATGTACGGAAGTACGAAGTCTTTTGTCTCGAAAGTCAACTGAACGGCAAACTTCACAATCACAGCCTATTACCGGAACGCCTTGTGAAGTACCTGTGCCGAGTAGGGTAATAACCATAAAGCAAATAGAAAAATTAATGTGGTAGACTCTATGATCTTACAAAAGGGTAATATCTAAAGATTTTTTGGCGCTTAGGATGTAGTTGGTATTGTTTCTTTGTCTTTTGCCTGTTCTCCTTTTAGTTCAGAGAATAGTTTTTTACTTTTCTCTGTCATCTTCTCGGTACTTAGGTTTACAGATTTCAGAATCTCAACTACACTATTGATACGTCCTTCTAATGGTAAAAACTTATTGACAACAACTATTTTGGTCTCTTTTAACACACACCAACCCGTTTTGAAGTTGCCTTTTTCATAACGAAGTATATAATCAGACTCTGCAAAGATATCTTCGATCTTTGATAAAAACTGCGGTGTATATTTCATGAGGTTTAAAAGCATAAAATAGCAGACTGTACATAGAATATATAAACAGTGCTGCTATTTTATGTGCTATTAATAGATAAATAAAAATCCGAAATAAGCTTTAAATTATTCAGAAGGCCTTTAAATTAATCCTATGAAATCAAGCCTTGTTGGTTAGCTTTTTTACTACTTCCACCAACTGATCAAAGTTTAAAGGCTTAGGTAGATATTCATTGATTCCTACTGCCTGGAACTCTTCCATCGTATAGTTTTTGGCATTTCCTGTAATGGCAACCAATGGTATGTTGGCTTTTACCGGATCAGGCAATGCTCTTACCTGTCTTGCACACTCCATACCATCCATAACAGGCATATTGATATCTAATAGAATAATGTCAAAGTTTTCTTTTTCAAGTGCGCTTAGTACCTGTTCTCCATTTTTTACAGAAGAGATAATGCATCCTTGTTGTTCAAGAATTTTTTTGGTTAGATTTTGAATAACCGAACTATCTTCGGCAATGAGTACTTTTTTGCTGTCTGCCATTTTTCAGGTAGTATTTATAAATATTAAGTTGTTACAAAATTTAAATAATTCTGATCTGATATAATTGCTAAGATTCTGTTTTTGCCTCTATATCAGTTCCTAAGATCTCCTTATAGGAGTTTTCAAATATCTCAATTTCTTTTTGAATCTTCAGCAGATTCTTTTTTAAATTTTTGACGACATTGTTTTTCAGGTCAGCTTCTGTCGTGCGTGCAAAATTAGCAATTTTTTCAATACCTAATGTACCTGCATTTCCTTTCAATGTATGTAAGTTGCTCAAAATCTTCTTATAATCTTTTGAAGGTAGAGCTTCCAGGTTTTCATTCATTTGTTCATAGGCTTCCGCAATAAACTCTTCGAGTGTGGCCAACACCATCTCTTCTCCACCATATTTCTTTAACTGCCCTATTACTTCCAGATTGAGAACAGGAACCTCTTTTTCTACTTCCAATACAACAACAGGCTTAGCGTTTGGTTCTGACACTTGAGGGGTGTTTGATTCTGCTGACACATCCTGAGACGCTATTATCGGATGTATTACGTTTGTCGTTGCTTTCAGGTTTCCCGATTTGTCAAACCATTCTTTTACTTTCTGAATGAGTGCCGCTGCACGAATCGGCTTTGCAATGTAATCATCCATACCCTGACTCAGAAACTTCTCGCGATCTTCTTTCATGGAATACGCTGTCATCGCAATGATAGGAGGGAGGTCTTTTATATCCAACTGACGAATGTGTTGGGTAGCTGTAATACCATCCATATCTGGCATTTGAATATCCATCAGGATAATGTCATAGTTTCGTTTTGTCGGATCTGCAAAAGTGTTTTTTACCTTTTCAATCGCCATAAAACCATTTTCTGCCATCTCAATAATACATCCTGCCTTGCCAAGTATTTCACTTGCAACAGTACGGTTAACCATATTGTCATCTGTCAGTAATACAAGAGGCTTTGATCCGTTAAATACATCGCCTTCCTTAAATTCTCCTTCTGTAATATTTTTTGTCAGAGGGCTAATGTTAGTTTCTTTTGCTTCAAACGTGAACCAGAAGGTACTGCCTTTTCCTGATTGTGATTCAACGCCAATCTCTCCACCCATCATGCGGGCCAGTTCCTTGGAGATTGCCAGACCCAGACCAGTTCCTCCATAAGATTTGGTAGATGAGTTGTCTACCTGATTGAATGCATTGAATAATAGAGACAGATTTTCTTTGGAAATACCTATACCTGTGTCACTTACAGAAGCTTTGATCTTTTTAACTTTTCCCTTACTTTCATATAAGGATACCTGAATGGATACAGTCCCTTTTTCTGTGAACTTAATGGCATTGGATGTGAGGTTAGACAAGATTTGAAGCAGTCGGGTCTCATCCGCAATAATAAACTCTGGTACCTTTTCATCTATGTGATACTTCAGAATATTATTCTTTGTTGCAGCTTGTTGGCTGAATAGGGCATGGAGTTTTTCGATAGTACTCAGAAAAGACAGAGGGGCTTTATGAAGCTCCATTTTACCAGCCTCGATCTTGGACAAGTCCAGAATATCATTCAGAATCGTGAGCAGGGTTTCAGATGACTTTTTTACAGTCTGAACATATTCCTTTTGCTTCGGATTTAACGGTGTATCGTTGAGCACATCAATCATTCCGATGATACCATTCATCGGTGTTCGGATCTCATGACTCATGTTAGCCAGGAATCTTTCTTTTACCTTCAGCGATTTTTCAGCTATTTCCTTGGCCTTTAAAAGTTCTTCTTCTGCCTTTTTACGTTCGGTAATATCCCGGGCTACTCCTTCAATTTCTATAGGGTTTCCGTTTTCATCATGTACCAGACGAACATTGAGCAGAAACTGTATTTCAATGCCTTGTTTGGTTATAAAACCGACTTCAATGTTCTTGGCAGATCCATTGCGTCGTAGTTGCCGATAGGTATGGTAGCTTTTTCCTTTGTCAATGAAGAAATCTGTAATATTACGCCCAATAATTTCACCGTCGTTGTAGTTCCCTACCTCGTAAGCAGATGGACTGATCATGCGGATAATACCACGTAAATCTGACCGATAATAGATGTCCTGAAAAGATTCGAAGATACTTCTGAATTTCTTCTCACTCTCTATCAGATTCATATCTGATTCTTTCTTCTCTGTAATATCATGGGCAATTGCAGAGAGTTCTTCAATTGTTCCATCTTTTGAGATAATAGGATTCAGATATACCTCTCTCCAGGAATTTTCATTTTGTTTTGTTCGTATCTGCGTCTCAAAATGCTGTGGGATACCTTGTAATGCCAGTCGGTATCGGGCTTCCCAGTTATGATAATTGTGAGAACGCATAAATTCACTACGCACCCGATCTGTATTAACCCCGATTATTGGCCGGAAACCAAAGCGGGACTCATAGGAATCTGCAAAATTTTTGTTGAAGGATGTCAGGTATAAACGTTTGTTCACAGACCACATCAGGTGGCTTCCACTCTCAAATACAGCATTTAACTGAGCTGTTTGCTTATATAGTTTTTCTTCGTTCTGCTTTCTTTCAATTGCCAGGGCGATCTGACCTGAGATAAAATCCAACAGTTCAAGGTCCCTGGTGCTATATGTGTTGGGATTGTCATAGGATTTTACTGCAATGATTCCGGTAGTCCGGCTCTCAATTTTTAAAGGTACACCCATCCATACCTTGGGAGTTTTACCGTATAATTCCAGATTGTTCTCCTCTGCAAGACGAACGATCTGTTCTTCGTATAAGAACAAGGGCTTATTGTAAAACATGGCAAACTCGGTAAGTCCGCGACCTACACGACGCTGGGTGACACGCAAATCACTGCTAGTGTCCTCATCTACAAAATAAGGATAATAGAGAAAGTTACGCTCATTGTTGTACAGTGTAATATAGAAGTTGCGTACATCAATAATCTTCCCTAATTCTTTGTGGATATTCTGATACAAGATATCCAGGTTACCACTTTTGGTAGTTAAGTTGGCAATACTATAGTACAGATTCTGTGCTCGTTCTGCCCGAATTCGTTCGGTTGTATCATATAATATACAGCGAAGAGCTGTTGGCTTGCCGGCTTCATACCTGCAACTTACACTACCAGCCAGATAAATGTCCTGTCCGGATTTGCTTCGAAATACAGTCTGAAACTTATAGATCTTTTCGCCGTTCGCAATCCGGTTAAATTTACTTAGTGTACTTTTGAGATGTTGAGGGTGAACAATCTCGCGAATATTTAGTTTTTCGATTTCAGCCCCACTGTATCCAAGCTTATCCTGCCAGGCCCGATTGGCAAAAAGAACATCTCCTTTTAGGGATATAATCTGAATCAGGTCATTGGCATTATCAAATAAATCCTGTAATTGTGCATGAGTTCGGGCCAGAATGGCAGTAACTTTCTTTTTATCTGTAATATCTTCCCCAACACGGGTAATAGCCGAAATTTCTCCCTTTTGGGTATTCAATACAACAGAGCTAAACTGTATGTAACGAAGATTTCCATCTTTACCTAATAAGCTTCGTTCAGTAATCTCAAAGAATCCTCCATTTTTTAATGCATTATAAAATTCCTTGCGACGGGGTACATGATCTGATACTGGTACAAATACATCAAAAAAGTTTTGTCCAAGCACTTCTTCTCTTGACCATCCGGTTACTTTTAAGAGGTAATCATTGCAAAAAGATATGGTTTCGTCACTTTCAATCCGAAAACACACCAGATTTACTTTCTCAAGTGTCCGCAGGAATTGCTCTTCCGCATCCCGTTGGGCTACCTGCCGTTTTTTTTCTTCCTCTGCTATTTTGATTTCTGTAATATCCCGACCATAGATAGCTATGGCTTCTCTTCCCAGATAGATGGCTTTTTTTAAGAGTATCTCAAATAAGAATGTGCCTTTTTTACTAACGAGTTGCCTTTCAATGGTTAGCTCTTCTCCTTGCCAGGTGCGTTTTAAATATTCCTGAAATCGCTCAAAGTCCAGACCATAGGCTTCACAAAAGTTTTTGGCAGATCGACTGATAAGTTCTTCTCTTGAATATTGAAACCAATGTAAGGCTGCTCTGTTTGCGTCCAGTACATTACCTTCCCTATCAAAAATAATGATTAGCTCATCATTATTTTGTGCCAGAGGCTGGTCAAACTCTTTGGCTCGTAAGGGGCTATTAAATAATTGATTGTATCCTGTTTTTGAAATAGATGCAGGGATTGCCTCTCCCAAACCAGGTTGAGTAAGTTTCTCGTATTGAGCAATCTTGTGATTTAAGCGATCGATCTCCTGTAATAATCTACTCTTTTCTTGCTGGGTCACTGAATCAATATAATCCATATCGTCAACGTTCTCTCTTTGTAAAGTGAAAAATACTATCTTGCTGGTTCAAAAAACAAGGGCCGTTTTCATTTTAAAAGTAACAAATATTCCTGAGAAAACGTGTCCTCTCCGCTTTTGTATGCAAGAAGTCAATTATTTAGTAGTGATAGTAGGTCCTACAGCAGTAGGGAAAACCGAATTGTGTGTGCGTTTAGCCCATTATTTTAAGACTGAAATCATATCAGCAGATTCGCGCCAGTTTTATCGTGAAATGATTATTGGCACGGCTAAGCCTACAGCGGATGAACAAGAAGGAATAACACACCATTTCGTCAATTCCCATAGCGTTGTAGAGGAGTACAATGCTGCTGCATTTGAGCAGGATGCATTGGCCTGCATTGAAACTATCCTAGCACAACATAAGATTTGTATTCTCACAGGAGGTTCTACATTATATATCAAAATGCTGACAGATGGAATGGATGAGATTCCAGATGTAGATCCGGAAATCCGGGTACGACTTCAACATACATTAGATATACAGGGATTAGAAGTCTTGATCAAACAACTAGATGAACTGGACCCTGTATATGGACAACAGGTAGATCGGGCAAATCCACAACGTGTGATGCGAGCTCTGGAAGTGAGTATAGGAACCGGGATGCCCTATTCTTCTTTTCGGAAAGGAAAAAAGGTAGAACGACCTTTTCAGATTATTAAAATTGGTCTGAATCGTGATCGGGAAGAGTTATATCAGCGAATTGATGCACGTATGGATCTGATGCTGCAAAATGGTTTGGTAGAGGAAGTTCGTAATTTGATATCCTATAGAGACAAAAATGCTCTACAAACAGTAGGCTATAGAGAAGTGTTTGACTTTCTGGACGGTATGTATGACGAGGCTGAAATGATTCGTTTATTGAAACGAAACTCCAGACGGTATGCAAAACGTCAACTTACATGGTTTACCCGTGATACAGAATATCAGTGGTTTCACCCCAGGCAGTTTGATGAAATTGTACAGTATATAGAAAAACAGATGGCTAATCCTAAACTGCCAGAGGCTTAAAGCCAAATAAGGAGGCTATAATACGATAAGGCATATGCTTGCATAGCTCATTGTAGTTGCCCCGTGCGGATCTGAATTTTTTCTGTGTTTGCAGTAAAAGAGATGCATTTTGGCTTAAGGCCGTTTGTAAGCGGTTTGCTTCATTATTATCTGCAAATCCCAGGTTTTCAATGGATTCAGCAATTGTCTTAGTTTCTGCAGCTAGTTTGGTTTCATTGTAACCTTCCTGATCAACTACCAGATTAGTATTCAGTAATTCTCCTAATTGCATAAGTAGCTGTACCCGTTGAAATGCTACCTTGCCTACATTCTGAAGATAGATGTCTGTATTACTTTTGCGGGTTCTCAAACTATTAAGAACCACCATACCCCACAGAAATATTGCTCCTGTAATAACCAGAAGTATAGGTAACACACCAATTCCTGTAACCTTAAATACAAAAAGAGCGAAAATAATCATCTTATCTGAATACTGATGAGCAATTTCAGACTTCGAACAGATGACATACCATTCAAAATCTGAAATTGTGTGACTTATACTATTATATACTTAAAATCTCTACAATGCGAACCAGTTCATCACTGATAGGTTTGCTTAAACTGATACAGTCACGGAAAGGAGTATAGGTCAGCTTGTTGTTAATGATACCTACCATTACCCCTTGCTGGCCATTGATCAGACCTTCTACTGCACCAACACCCAAACGACTTGCCAGAATCCGATCAAATGCTGTGGGGCTACCACCACGCTGAATATGACCAAGATTGGTAATACGTATATCCGCATCCGGAAAATGTTTCTTTACTGTTGTTCCCACTTCTGTAGCTCCTCCACTTTCTCCTTCTGCTACAATAATGATAAAAGAAGATTTGGAGCGACTCCAGCCTTCTTCCAACGTTTTAATAACTTCTCCAATAGGAGTAAAAGTTTCCGGAACCATTACCAGTTCTGCACCACCACCAATACCAGACTGAATAGCAATATATCCTGAGTCACGACCCATTACTTCGATGAAGAAAATACGGTCGTGAGAATCTGCTGTATCCCGGATCTTGTCAATGGCATCCAATGCTGTATTTACAGCTGTATCATAGCCAATTGTATAATCGGTGCCATATAAGTCATTGTCAATAGTCCCTGGAGCTCCTACTGCGGGTATACCATATTCTTCATAAAATATAGAGGCTCCTGTAAAGGTTCCGTTTCCCCCAATTGCTACCAATCCTTCAATACCATATTTTTGTAACTGATCGTATGCTTTTGCCCGGCCTTCTTTGGTCATGAACTCTTTACTACGGGCAGATTTTAAAATGGTTCCCCCTTTTTGGATGATATTGCTAACAGAATAGGATTGCATTTGAGAAATTTCTCCCCTGATCATGCCATCATATCCATGACGGATTCCATATACTTCCAATCCATAATAAATAGCGCTTCGGACAACTGCACGCACACAAGCGTTCATGCCAGGGGCGTCTCCCCCAGAGGTGAAAATGGCTATTTTCTTCATAATTTTGATTTCAGGTAGCTTATTTCCGGATAATATGAAAGAAACTGGCTGCCTGATAATTTAATTGGCTATTTGCCAGATATGCAATGAATATACAGATATGTTTTGACTATATATCTTGCTTGTATAATGATTCAGATTTTACAACTCGTTAAAAACGGTTGCGAAAATACACAGCTAAACTGAATAGTGGTATGAATTCTTTATAAAAATTGTGTTAAATCCTGAAAAAGGACTTTTAATACTTTAGTATCCCATCTTTTACTTCTATAATCTTATGTTCTATCGGGAAAATAATATCCGCTTTTCTTTCACTTCCTCAGAGTTTAAATTCTATATTTGAACCATTTTCCAGAAAACAATCTAAACTAATTTCATTGAAAGGAGACGTTATTAATAAAGTTAGTCTATTTACTCAGTATTACAATTAATAGTTTGTTTGCCGAGGCGTAAAAGAAAACTTTGTTTTATAGTAGTTGCTCTTCAATATTCTGAACGCATGAAAACCAACAACCTCTTGCAAAAAGCCATTCCACATGTATTGGCCATTGTGGCTTTTCTGATTATCACTTTTGTTTATTTCTCGCCCATCCTGGATGGAAAGACTATCTCTCAACATGATATTGTTCAGGCGAAAGGAGCAGGGCATGAAGCAAGCTTGTATCGTGAAAAGACAGGGCATTATCCTATGTGGACGAATAGTATGTTTGGAGGAATGCCTACTTATCTTATTGCGGCAGATTATCCTAACAGCTGGACTACCAAAGTAGGTCGTTTCTTTGCTAATCTATTACCAGAGCCAGCCAACTATGTGTTTTTGTATCTGATCGGATTTTATATTCTGCTGGCTGCATTGGGGTTTGATGCGTGGATAGGTGTATTAGGGGCAATAGGGTTTGCTTTTTGTAGCTATAATTTAATAAATATAGAAGCAGGTCACGCTTCCAAAGTAATTGCGATGGGATTTTTGCCTCCTATATTAGGCGGGGTAATCCTGGCATATCGGGGCAGGTATTGGATTGGAGGTGCGTTAGTAGGACTCTTTTTAGGGATGCATATCTATGGAAACCATGTGCAGATTACATTTTACATGTTTCTGACTATCGGATTTTATGTGCTGATGGAGTTAATTGTTGCTATTCGTGAAAAACGGATAAAACCATTTTTGATTGCTTCGGTAGTACTGGGTGTCGCTGTTGTACTGGCAGTAGGATCTCATGCTTCACGATTGATGACTACCAGTGAATATTCTAAAGAAAGTATCAGAGGGAAGTCAGAATTGACACCTAAACCAGCAACAGGAGATGATAAAGGTGTTAATGCAGATGGTCTGGACTATGATTATGCGTTTCGCTGGAGCTATGGTAAGATGGAGACATTTACCTTGTTGATTCCTGATTTTTATGGTGGTGGAACGATGTCTAAAAGTATTGGAAAAAGTTCAGCCATGTATAATGCCCTAATGGAGAAGGGTGCTTCTGATGCACAAGCCAAACAAATTGTAGCACAACTCTCTGGTGCTTTATATTGGGGGGATCAGCCAACTACAGGTGGTCCAACCTATGCAGGGGCTGTTATTCTGTTTTTGTTTGTGTTGGGAATGTTTATTATCCCGAATCGTATCAAGTGGTGGATTCTGGGTTGTGCTGTATTTATGACTATGCTTGCATGGGGTAAAAACTTCTTTCTGAATGATATTTTATTTACCTATGTTCCTTTGTTTGATAAGTTCCGTGCAGTGACTATGACACTTGCCTTAACACAGGTATTTCTGGTGTTAGGAGCTGCTATGGCTGTGCAGGAACTGATTCGTGGAGACTATAGCTGGACTAAACTTCAGCGTCCTTTGATCTGGAGTTTTGGTTTAACAGGTGGTATTGCTTTGTTATTTGCATTACTAGGAGGCGCTTTCTTCGATTTTCGTAGTGATATAGTTGACTCACAACTTGCTCAGGGATATGGAGACTGGATTATACGTCCGATACGTGATGACAGAGCTTCCATATTGCGTGGAGATGCTTTTCGCAGCTTTCTGTTTATTGTGGTGGCTGCAGGGGTAATTATTGCGTTTTTATTCAAACGTCTCTCTCCTTCTCTTATGGTCTTGGTATTGGGAGCGGTTGTGCTGACTGATATGTTTGCTGTCGATAAGCGCTATGTGAACAATGACGATTTTACTGTTGACAGACGTGACCAGCAGCGGGCATTTATTAAACCAACACCTGCGGATGAACAGATTTTGAGAGATACCACTCAATACAGAGTATTTAATTATGCGGCAAGTCCGTTTCAGGATGCTACTACTTCCTATTTCCATCATTCAGTAGGAGGATATCATGGTGCCAAGATGCGTCGGTATAGTGATGTTATTGACAGCGTTTTGGCAAAAGGAAGCATCAAAGGCCTTAATATGTTGAATACAAAGTATGTAATTGTACCAGATCAGAAAACTGGTCAGATATTTGTTCAGCAGAATCCGGAGGCATTGGGTAATGCTTGGTTTGTAAAGGAATATAAAATTGTTCCGAATGCTGATGAAGAAATTAAAGCCATTGAGACTTTTGAACCCAAAACGACTGCTATTATTGATAAACGTTTTGAAAAAGATTTGAATGGTTTAACTATTCAGTTTGATAGCACTGCAACTATTAAACTTACAAGCTATTCTCCTGACCATTTGGTATATGAGTCGAATGCGCAGACTCCTCAACTGGCTGTATTCTCCGAGATTTACTATGCAAACAAAGATTACTGGCAGGCTACCATAGATGATAAGCCCGTACCTCATTTCCGTGTAAATTACATCTTGCGTGGTATGGTTGTACCTGCTGGAAAACACAAGATTGCGTTTACTTTTATCAGTACTACATACCAACAGGGTGAACATATTGCGTTGTTTAGCTCTATTGCCTTGTTTGCATTTGTGGGCGCTGCAATCTTTTTATCTGCCAAGCAAAAGAATAAGGCATAAACTTTATATTAAAAGCTCATCTGGATGGCATCTCTTTTACATCATCCAGATGAGTATCCTCAACTGTTTATATTTACAGTCAAGCATTTGAATCATATGCTTCTTCTTGCAAGAAATCTTCGAAGCTTTCTTTTATTTTTAATAGGGATAGGTACCTGTAATAGCCTTTATGCACAGACAAGCACACCTGATACCGTTCGTATAGGTTGTTATTTGTTAAGTTTACATGACCTTGATTTTCGCGAGCAGGAATACACAGCGCGCTTCTGGGTTTGGATGGTATACAATAAAAAGCTGGAGGATCTGGAAAATAGTCTGGAGATTGCCAATGCCAAGGAAGTAACCGTTGATGAAGTAGTGATTGATAGTTTGGAAGGAAAAAAGTGGGTACAGTTTAAGTTAAAATGTATCATGAAGGAAAACTGGGCTATCCAGCATTTTCCTTTTGATCGACAACGACTTCAGATCCTTGTAGAGAACTCAAAATATGATCAGTCAAGTTTGATTTTTATGCCGGATACCAGTGGAAAGTTATATGATCCGGATATGACAATCTCTGGCTGGAAAATTCGGAAGACTGCTATTGAGATCGGAACCAGCGAATACAAAACAGGATTTGGGGATTCTCGCCTGGAGCACTTTAATGCAGCCTATTCACAATTGGCAGTTGTGGTAGATGTTGAACGCAATGCCTGGGGATTATTCTTTAAATTATTTCTGGGAATGTATGTTGCATTTGCGATTGCTTACGTTACTTTTTTTATAGATGCTCAACACGCAGATGCTCGTTTTGGATTACCTGTAGGGGGATTATTTGCCGCAGTGGGTAACAAATATGTGATTGATGGCTATTTGCCATTCTCTTCTCAATTGACTATAGTAGACATTCTCCATGGAGCTACCTTTCTGGCAATCTTCTTTACTGTGATGTTTTCTGTTATTTCTTTGCGTATAGACGATACTGGAAAACGCAAACAATCTCAGAAAACAGATCGGACAGTAGGTTTTATCATTTTGGGAATATACGGACTCATAAACTGTATTATGCTGATTCTCTCGGTATTTCATATTGGAGGCTAACAAACATAAGTGTTTTGTTAAAAAACATACATATATACATGTATAAAATATAGCGTATGTTTCAAAGAATTAGTTTTTTTATAGTAAAGTCCCTATTTTTGTTATAAACCTTTACTTTATTAGCGTCTAAATGAGAAAAATCAACATTTTCCTTACCACACTCTGTTTGATCAGCATTATTGTAGGAGGAGCTTCCTGCAAAAAAAGTACACCTAAAACTAAAACTGAATTAATCAGCCAGACCTGGAAAGTTCAGAAGGCAGAAGAAAACGGTACAACCGTTTTTGAGATAGGAGGAACTCAAACTGCAAATTATACACCGTTGCGTCTGAGTTTTAACAGTACAGGCTTTACATGGATTGACTCTCAGAATAATTCTTCTTCTGGAACGTGGGAATTTACTTCCAATGATGAGGCAATCAAGTTTCTTGTCCCAAATAATGCCAGCTTTAGCCCTGCTACTGTTACTATAAGTGATTTATCTGAAGACAGACTGACTATAAAGTATACGACCAGTAATACCAAAGGGCAAACAACCAATGTAACGCTTTACCTGGTGCCTGCCGGATAGTTTTCAGGGTCATAACTACACAAAATAAAAAACCTGTCTCACAACAAGACAGGTTTTTTATTTTGTGTAGTTTACAGAAATTGGATTTTGTGATGAAAGTTTGATTCTGTTACGAGCATGATTTGAATGCTATTGATTACTTTTGCCTCCTGATAAAGTTAACATTGTTAATACACATGAGTAAATATCATTTTTTAAAAGTCGAAAAAATTGTTCGGGAAACGCCTGACGCGATTTCTGTACATTTTGAGCAGCCTGTAAATCAGCGCATTTTATATAAATCAGGGCAATTTCTTACGTTATTGGTTCCTGTTAATGGAACAACAGAACGCCGTTCCTATTCTATGTGTAGTTCACCTGCTACAGAAAATAGTTTGGTTGTAACTGTAAAACGAGTAGAGGGAGGGAAGGTTTCCAATTTTCTAAATGATCAACTGAAACCAGGTGCATTGGTTGAAGTGATGGAGCCTATGGGAACGTTTACTATCGAGCCCAATGCTGAAAAACAAAGACATATTATGCTGATTGGAGCAGGTAGTGGTATTACTCCTTTGATGTCTATCGCTAAAACTATTTTGCATACAGAGCCACGTAGTCGGGTGTCTATAGTATATGGAAATAGAAATGAGCAGTCTATCATTTTTAAAGAGGCATTGGCGGCTCTTACTCAGAAGTTTGCAGGTAGATTAGATGTGATTCATATATTGAGTCAGCCCGCATCTTCCTGGACTGGTCATATTGGGCGACTGAATCAGTCATTGATATTAAAGATGTTGGAGCATTTGCCTAAATGGACAGATACAGAGTACTTTATCTGTGGTCCGGATGGTATGATGGAAGAAGCCAAACAAGCATTGCGTATTTTGCAAATACCCTCAGAGAGAATACATTCGGAAAGCTTTTTAACTGCAACTAAAGAACCCGTACATGGAGAAGTGGTAGAAGATACAACAGGTGAGGTGAAAGATTATACAGTGACAATTGTATATGAAGGAGCTGAATATAAAGTAGCAGTACCTGCCAAAAAAACTATACTGGAAGCGGCATTGGATAACGATATTGATCTTCCTTACTCCTGTCAAAGTGGTATGTGTACTGCTTGTATGGGTAAGTGTGTAAGTGGAAAGGTTTTATTAGATGAAGAAGATGGATTGTCAGAAACGGAGATCAAACAGGGATATATCCTTACCTGTGTAGGCCATCCTCTAACCAGCGATGTGGTGATTGAGATTGATTGATAGAGCAAATAGAAAGACTATAAAAGAAAAACGCCATACAGGATTGCATGGCGTTTTTCTTTTATAAATCATATTGTCATTAATCATCTCTGCGACCCATGAATACAAATATCCAGTAAGCAAGTTGAGCGAGTGCACCAATAGCTGCTACTACATAAGTCATGGCAGCCCATTTAAGTGCATCTTTTGCCATGTCATGTTCTCTTTGGGTAACTACTCCACTATTTTCCATCCAAACCAGTGCCCGACGACTGGCATCAAATTCTACAGGAAGAGTAATGGTGGAGAACAATGCCAAACCTGCATTAGCTCCTATTAATACCAGCAACAGAATATTACCTATTGCTCCATGACCCTGGAAGATAGAGTAACCTACACCAAAAAGAATAAGCATATTCAAAACCTGAAGTACATTACCACAAATACTTACTACAGGCACCAATGCTGAACGCATTTGCAAAGGTCCATATGAAGTTGCATGCTGCACTGCGTGTCCACATTCATGAGAGGCTACTGCTACTGCTGCTGCACTACGTCCATAATATACATCCTGACTCAGGTTAACTGTTTTGTCTGCTGGATTATAGTGATCAGTGAGTTGGCCTTCTACAGCTGTTATTCGAACATCAAAAATATTATTGTCTCGCAGCATTTTGGCGGCAGCTTCTGCTCCGCTCATTCCACCTGCTAACGGAATTTGTGAATATTGCGCAAATTTGCTTTTAAGTTGCCAGCTCACAAACATGCTGACAAGCATGGTTACAATACTGATAAGAAAGATCATAGTTGTGTGTTTATTTAATTTTTAATTACCGAGGTAGACGAACAGATCTTATAAAAAATTTACCCTGACTTTCGGATCTTCTCTACTATTGAAGAGGTAGAGAATCCTTTTACCAGAGGTATTGTTTTTACAGTTCCTCCATTATTTATGACAAAATCCGCACCAACAATTGTTTCGACTGTATAATCATCTCCTTTGACCAAAATGTCAGGTTTTATAGCTTCAATCAGACTTTTTGGCGTATCTTCATCAAAAAAGACAACCAGATCAACAAATTCAAGTGCTGCAATAACGCGGCTGCGTCCTGTTTCGCTTACAATAGGACGGCTTTCTCCTTTTAGTCTTCTTACAGAAGCATCTGTATTAAGACCCAATACGAGTTTATCTCCAAGCGATCTGGCTTTTTCCAGATAATCTACATGGCCTATATGTACTATATCAAAGCATCCGTTGGTGAAGGCAATAGCTTTTCCTTCAGTCTTCCACTGAGCTATAGTTGAAAGGGCTTTATCTAAGGATTGAATTTTTTCTTCTGTCATTGTTGTGAAATATAAATAATTCAGGTTGCAGAATCATACTTCTGAGAGTGGCTATCTTTAATCTCAACAGATGGTGTAGCTGCACTATTGATAAATAAACTAGTCACAAAGCATATGCCACCTGCTACAATTGTCAGGAGAGTTTGTGATGCCCAGATAAAAGTAGCCAGGATAATGCCTTCTTCCTGAGACCATCCATACAACATAAGTGCACTACTTACCAACAAGTGATAGGGACCTGTGCCACCCTGTACAGGAGCTGCCATACCCAAACTTCCCATCATAAGAATAGTAAGGCCACCCATCCAGCCAAGAGGTTTTGAATCTGGAAGAGCAAATGTGAGCAGATAGGCTGCGAAATAATATCCTATCCAGATAAGGAAACTGTGAGCAATGAAACTCCATTTGTTTTGCATCTTTCTTACACTGACCAAGCCTTCCCACATACCCAGAAAAAAGTCACGGACTTTTGCAAGAATAGCAATCTTCCACAGCTTTTCCTGATTTTTATAAGCCCAGAATCCAATGCCGGCTATAAACAGGACCCCAACAATCAGGATAAGATAAAAGGTTGAGGAGATTTGGCTAAAGCTACCAAACTTATCTGTAAAGAATTGTATAAAGAACTCACTAAGCCGATTAAACTCAAGAAGGAAATTAAGGCATAGAAGTAAGAGTAACATCACAACATCAAAAAGTCTTTCAGCTACTACAGTCCCTATTCCTGCATTGATAGGCACCTTATTCATCTTATTCAATACACCACAGCGGGATACTTCTCCCATACGTGGCAGTAACAGATTGGCGAAATATCCGATCATAACAGCCAGAAACATACGAAACATACTCGGTTTATATCCGAGAGGTTCCAATAATAGTCGCCATCTATAGGCTCTGCTCCAGTGTGCAAACAATAGGACGATTCCTGAGAAGATGACCCAACTATAGTTAGCTTGCCGGAAAGTGGCTATCATGTCAGCCAGACTTAATTCCTTAAATACATAAAAACGTAGCAATAGAAAAGCTACTACCAATGGAATGGCATATTTGATAATATCGATTAATCGGAATTTCATGGCACAAAAATGGTACTTAAACTTCAGAGAAACAACCTTTCCTGTGAGAAGGCTATTGTTTGTCAGTAAGGATGGGTATAGTCTGTAAAGATTTAGAGTGCATTATGTGGATTTTAAGCTAAATGCTACATACCCTGATATACCAGATAGGGCATAAAAAAACCGACAGTCATCAAACTGCCGGTTTTTCAGCATAATTGTAAATTACATCAATGTGCATCCACAGGGATCGCAACATTTTTCTTGAATTTCTGCAAATAAATTATTGGGATACAGAATAACATAAAGAACCCCACAAGCCAGAATATATCATTGTATGAGAGAATCATGCTTTGTTTGGTCATAATTCCATCCAATGCTTTATGTGCTTTGGATTCAGCATCTAGTGGAGTATATCCTTTGGCAATAAAACTATTGGTAAGCATTCTTAATCTTTCTGTAAATGCATCACTATAAGAGTTCATGTAAGAAACAAGATTCACTCTATGAAAAGCTGCACGATGTGCCAGTATAGTATTAGAAAGAGCAATACCGAAAGATCCACCCAATTGTCGCATCATATTATTAAGACCTGTTCCCTGTCCAATCTCAGCTCCATGCAAATCCTGAATAGCCAGTGTAGTCAGAGGAACGAAGAGAATGGCCATTCCGACACCTCGTACCATCAGAGGCCAGAAAAAGTCATTCGGACCACTAAATACATTGGAAACACTCAGCATCTGAGTAAAAATAAAAAACAGAATCATGCCACCTGTAGCCAGGAACTGGGCTGGAAATCCTTTCTTTAATAGTGTGCCTGTTATAGGCATGATAAACATGGTTACCAGACTACCAGGAAACATCAACTCACCTGTTTGCTGGGCACTGAAACCCAGAATATTCTGACACAAAATAGGTAGTGCAAATACAGAACTGTACATACCAAATCCCAGTGCAAAAGAAGTAAGCATACCGGCACTAAAGCTTCGATAGCGTAAAATCCGAAGGTTTACAATCGGATAGTCAATACTCAATTCTCTCCATATAAACGCAATGCTTGCTACTAGTGAGATAAAGGTTAGTACTGATATGTAAGCTGTTTCAAACCAGTCTTCTGTTTCACCTTTCTCCAGTACTACCTGCAGACATCCAATACATAAAGCCAGAAGGGCAATACCTGTCCAGTCAATACGTCGGCTGATGTTGTCATTTTTGGTATTCTTAATAAAAACAAATACGAATACCCCTGCCAGAATACCTACCGGAATGTTTACATAAAATATCCATGGCCAGGAGTAATTGTCTGTGATATAACCCCCGATGGTAGGACCTACAGCGGGTCCCAATACGGCTCCTAAGCCAAATAAGGCATTGGCCATACCTATTTCTTCCCGTGGCCAGGTATCAATCAGAATCGTTTGTGCTGTTGATAGTAAGCCACCTCCTGCCAGACCTTGAATAATCCGGAAAATAACTAGCATCAACAGACTATCTGCATTTCCGCAAAAGAAAGAAGCAACTGTAAATATTATAATAGACCCAAGGAAATAATTGCGACGGCCAAAACGTCCGGCCAGCCAGCCAGACATAGGTAATACAATTACATTTGCAACTGCATATCCTGTTACTACCCAGCTCACATCTGATAATGTGGCTCCCAGATTTCCCATAATCTGGGGTAGTGATACATTGACAATAGTTGTGTCAATCAGTTCCAACAAGGAACCTACGATCACTGTAATGGTAATAATCCATTTGGAAGAACCTTTTTCAGGCATATAGTAATCAACTAAAGTTCATGTAAAGTATGGATTGATTGTAAGGGTACAATCATCTTTTATAAAACTGACAGCTATATTTCTAAATAGGCTTTGCCTTAAAAGAAGTTTATCTGTTCAGTAGGAAAGGTAGTTAATGGATATCAAGGGCTATCCTCATTGACTATTCCATTACTACCTTTGAAGAAAGTGTTAATCTATTTTCACTTCTGCTGTTACACTCATACCTGGGTGCAGCTTTTCACGCATAGCTTTATCTGCCTTCAGTTTGATACGAACTGGAACACGTTGTACCACTTTTACGAAGTTTCCAGTTGCATTGTCTGGAGGCAATAATGAAAACTTAGCACCTGTTGCAGGAGAAAAACTAGCTACTTCACCCGCTATTGGTTCATCTGGATATGCATCGACCACAATGGTGACAGGATTACCTGGCTTCATTTTCTTTAATTGTGTCTCTTTGAAGTTGGCTGTCACATAAATGCTACTGTCATTTACTACTACAAACAAACTCTGACCTGCCTGCACCAACTGACCTGGCTGAATATTTTTCTTGGCAACAGTTCCTGAAACAGGAGCGCTTACACTGGTATAGGAAAGTTGTAGTTTGGCAAAATCCAGATCTGCCTGACGAAGGGCAATGTTACTGGATGCTGCACTTACCTGAGATACAGAGGTACCTACTTGCTTGGAGGCTACATCATACTGACTTTTGGCAGAGGCCAATTGTGCTTCAGCAGCGTCTTTTTCAGCCTTTATGGCATCAAACTGCTGAGCAGTAACCACTTTGTCATCATACAGGTTTTTATAACGGGTATAATCCTGGTTTGCTTTCCACAGGCGTATGTTAGCAGCTTCAATAGCTGATTTAGCTGTGGCAATGCCAGCTTGTGTAGATACTACAGTAGATTTGGATACACCTACATTCGCCATTACCGATTGTAAAGAGGCATCTGCCTGACGCACTTTAATCAGATAATCGGTATCTTCTATTTTTACAAGCAGCTGATCTTTGGAAACTTTTTGGTTATCTTCAAACAATACACTGTTTACATAACCGCCCACCTTTGCTACAACAGGTACAATGTCTCCATCCAATTGTGCATCATCTGTATCTACATAATGGAGTGAGTGAGTATATTTTGTAAAGCCGTATGCTCCGGCTGATAGAATAACAATGCCTAAAATAATGGGTAATGCAAAGTTTTTTGATTTTTTCTCTGACATAATTTTGTATTGTAAAGTAGGGTTATTGACTCTCCTGTTTTATTAAGCTATTCCTCTAATAGCCTTTGAGCATTAGTTTAAGGCAACATTCCAGCAGATTTCAACAATGTGTAGTATGCAACAACAGCGTCTGCTTTGGCTAATTCAAGGTTGATTTTGGCCTGAAATAACAATGTTTCCGCATCAATACGATCAGTAGTAGAGGCTACATTGTTTTTGTATTTAGAGTTAGTAATTCGATAGTTTTCTGTTGCCTGCTCTGTAGCAACTTCAAGCAGTTTGATTTTTTCACGAGCCTGGACATAGCCTTCATAACTTTGTTTTACTTCTGTACGAATGTTGTCCTCTGTTACTGTTTTAGCTATTGTAGTCTGTTTCTCACTGGCTTCAGCCTGACTGATTTTTGCTTTTGTAGTATACAATGAAGCAATATCATAACTCAGCGTGAGACCAACTGTTAGTGGAGTGATAGTTGAATTGGCTTTAGGTATTGGATTTGCACTAGGGTTAATATGATATAAGGCTGCTCCAGCGGCTAATGTTGGATACTTGCTACTTTGTATAGACTTGATATTTAATCTGCTATGTTGACTCTGATAATCTGCAATAGTTACCTCCTTACGGTTGCTCAGACTTTGGTTGACATAATCCTGAAAAGAACTGCTTGTTGCTAACAGATTTAAAGATGTATCTACTTCAATCAGATTATCGTCAGTCAGACCTAGTAGCAAGCCTAAATGATAGCTTACTGTCTTCTGACTGGTAGTCAGATCAAGATTGCTGATCTCAATGTTGGAACGTTGTAGTTTCCAGCGTAATACATCATTCTCGGTTGCCAGACCCTGTTTTACAAACTTCTCAGTTTCAATTATTTTCTCGTCAATATCCTGAAAATTCTGCTGGATAACTTTCTGACTCTGTTTGATTTTATACAGATTGAAATATAGTTGGATTACTGCCAGCTTGATTTCGTTTTCCTGTCTGGTTACATCCAGTTCTGCAATCTTGGTTAAAAGAGCTGCTGATTCATCTGCATATTTGTGCTTATTTCCAGAATAGATAACCTGATTAACAGAGGCTGTTCCCAGATACACATCTGCATTACGTGGCAATACAAACGGTTCTGCTCCTGGACTTAATTGAAACTGGTTGGTAAGCATAAATGCATGATTATACATAATGCTTGCCTTTGCCTGAGGTAATCGTTGTTCTTTGGTTATTTTTTGCTGAGCTGTTATTTCTTCAATTTTAGCTTTGGATAATTTCAAAGACTTACTGTTGGATACTCCCAGCGTAAGTGCTTCCTCCAATGACAAAGGTTTGGTCTGTTGTGCTGTAGTAACCAGTGGTATACATAACAACAAGAGGATGGGTAATAAACAATTTTGATTTTTTAGTCTCATATGGTTTTAAAGGTAATTACTTAATCTCCAGATAGGCTCTGAGCATTTCGTACAGATGTTTCTTTACTTGCTTCTTAACTTTGTTAGTCGCTGCTTCTGTTTCTTCCGGAGGTAGTGTAGTGTCCTGTGTGAAGTATTCCTTCTTTTTTACATTGAAAATAGTTCCTGAGATAGTAGCCATCAGCAGATCTGTATCTACTTTCCGAAAGAGCTTTTGTTTTTGTCCCTCATCAAGTAGTTTTCGGATTTCTTCCACATTTTTAGCATGGATGCGCATAATCGCTTCATGTGTGCCACCTCGTTGCTTCAAAAACAGCTCTCTTTGAGTGATCAGAAAATAATTGCTGTTGTTAAAAATCCGCTCAATGTAAATATCAATGAGTGATTCCAGTTTGGCAAAAGGGTCTTTGTTCTGGCTATTCAGATTTTGCAGACTGGTATACAAATCATTGCTTTTATTTTCGATCAAGGTTTCAAGTAGCTTTTCTTTTGATCCGAAATAATAGGAGATCATCGCTACGTTGACATTGGCACGTTGAGAAAGATCCTTTACGGAGGTTGCGTCAAATCCTTTTTCTGCGAAAAGTTCTTCTGCGGCTTGTAAAATAATTTCTTTTTTATCCATGGTGTCCGAGGGTTACTGGATATATAACACTACAAATGTACAAATGATTTATTAATTAAATGATTATTTAACTTAAATGTTTATTTAATTTTTGTGAAAATAATACAACATAAAATAAAACTGAGATCAATTGGTATTTTTTTAGTAAGGATAAGGATCTATCTTCTCCTAGAAGGAGTAGGTGGAGTTTATAATAGGATAATTTTAATAGACAGTATTACAAGGAAAAAGCCCTGAATGCTTATACATACAGGGCTTTTCGATCAGAATATTTTCGTGTGTTAACTAACAAGCTTATTGTTATCATCAGGGAAGACAACAAAGGGTTTGAATTTTTTGGCTTCCTCAAACTCCATCATGGCAAAGGAAATAATGATGAGAATATCACCGACTTGTACTCGTCGGGCGGCTGCGCCATTCAGGCAAATCTTTCCGCTGCCTCTCTCTCCCTTAATGATATATGTTTCGAAGCGTTCTCCATTGTTATTATTCACAATAAGAACTTTCTCGTTTTCAATCATATTGGCGGCATCCAGCAGATCTTCATCAATGGTAATGCTACCTACATAATTCAGGTTCGCTTCTGTAACCTTAACCCTATGGATTTTGGATTTTAGAATGTTGATAAACATTGTTGTTATATGTTGACGCTTTCCTTGTAAAGCGGCGCAAAGGTATGAAAATTATTGGCAATCCACCCTTGCATGTAAGGATTGCCTTTACAATGAGTTACAAAAACCGTGCAGCAATCACTTTACTTCTCTGACGGGATTTATATGCAGGAATGACCTGCCATCCTATGTCTAACAATCTTTTAATAAGAAAAGTTACCAGTGGAGTTCTGTATAGGTTTGTATTATGGTTGGAAGCTGAAATAAGGCACGTAATTCTTCTGGAGTATGTGTAGTGGCAATGCCTACTACCTGCATATGGGCCGTTAGTGCAGCGGTAATTCCTGAAACAGAATCTTCAAAGGCAAGGCAATGGTCCGGAGATACTGACAATTTGGCTGCTGCGCGCTGAAATACTTCAGGGTGAGGTTTACCGTGTTTTACCTCTTCACCACTGACAATGGCATCAAAATAGTGCTGGATCTGCAAGCCTGCCAGCGTGAACTGTACATTTTTCTGATCTCCCATAGTCGCAAGAGCAATACGTATACCCTTGTTTTTAGCTTCTTCCAGAAACTCAACTAACCCTTCAATGGGCTTTAGATGGGAGTGATACATTTCACGGTAAATAGCTTCTTTTTCTTCACCTAATTCACTGATTTGTTCAGAGGATAGGTAATCTCCAAAAAAACGTGGGATAATCTCTGTAATAGTACCTTTATTTTTCTGCTCGTACTCAGCTTCTGTTATAGATATAGTATGTCTTTTCAGAAATTCAAAAAAAGCTAACTGATGGTACTCCATATTATCAATCAACGTACCATCCATATCAAATATGAATGCTTTTATAAGAGGTGAGATCATGAATAGTGAAAGGGTGTTAGGGAAAGTCCGTAGTTATATTCAATGCCAAGAGCAGACCTTATTCTATAAGAATATTATCTATAAGTCGTACACCTCCTACAAAAGCTGCAATACAAAGTGCATAAGGTGCCTGTACTTTTCCTTCTGTAAATGAGGCGAGATCATCAGTATTTACTACTTCAAAATATTCCAGTTCTACTTCGTCGCTTTTGGTTAGATGAAGGGCTACTGTTTTCTTCGCAATTTCTATAGTTCCATCGTTATCCAGCATAGCATGTGCCATTTCCAGAGCCTGATACAACAAGGGCGCTACTGTACGTTGGGTAGAGCTAAGTCTTCTGTTGCGGGACGACATAGCCAATCCGTCTGATTCACGCATGGTTGGACATATAACCAACCGAACAGGAAACGATAAATCCTGAATCAATCTGCGGATTACCAGACATTGCTGCAGATCTTTTTGTCCAAAGTAAGCTGCATCTGGCTGTACCATATGAAACAGCTTGGAGACAACAATGCCTACACCATTAAAATGTCCTGGACGAAATTTACCTTCCAGTACTGTCTCCAGATTGCCAAAATCCATTTTGAGATTCACAGATGCCGGATACATTTCTGTATCTGCTGGCATAAAAAGCACGTCACAACCTGCATCCTGTAAGAGTTGCTGGTCTGCTTCCGGAGTGCGAGGGTATTTTTTCAGATCTTCCGGATTGTTAAACTGAGTAGGATTGACATAAATACTGCACACTGCCAGATCATTCTCTTCTTTACAACGTTTAATTAAAGAGAGATGTCCTTCATGTAGTGCCCCCATAGTGGGTACAAATCCAATAGTTTTATTCTGCTGACGGCTTTGGGACAGGTAATCTCGTAATGATTGTATGGAGGTAAAGACTTGCATAAATAGGGATGCTATACTTTTCTGGTTGTATTGGATAAATCTACTGTATTTTCAGATAACGTTCTTTTAAGATACTGATATGATGACGTTCATGACCTGCGATCATATAGAGAATAGCACGTACAGAAAGTTCTTTGCCATTAGCATTGCCAATTTGTAAAAGAGCTGTTTCATCCAGATTGTCAAAAAGAAACAGGTTCGCATCTCTGACAGCGGAGTATTCTGTCAGTAGGCTAACCAGGGTACGACTGTCAAAGTGAGCTGTTTCTGTATATAAATTTTCATCAAATCCAGGCAGCGGTTGTTTTTCACCCCGGGCTATACATAGAACACGATAGGTGAAAATACGTTCTGTATCAATCATATGTCCAAGCATTTCCTTTATACTCCATTTGCCTTCTGCATACCGATAAGTGCTCTGTTCTTCTGAGAGAGTATGTACCAATTGCCATACTTCTTTCTGTCTTAGTACATCGATAGCATTGTCTTCCGGAACAAGATTGATGTAACGGCTGGTGTACTCACTTTGAGGATACTCGTTAGGTTGTGGTTTCATAGATATTTAAAAGTGGATGTGGATAATGAGGTTGAAAACAGTAACATTCTGCCAGGCAATTAAATATGCCCGACAGAATGTTATATATAATTGATTCAGTTATGAAAGAACTTATTTCTTGGCAGATACAGAGAATGGAAGTTGCTCTGGCTTAGTTCCTCTCTGTTGATTAGGAGTATTAGACATATCAAGCTTCAGTGTGCCACCTTGCAGAATGTCACTGTGTTTGATAAATGTGTTGTTATACTCCTGTCCATTCAACTGACAATTCTGAATGTATACATTGTTATCGCTGTTGCCTGGTGCTTCAATGGTAAAGGTTTTACCATTTTCCAGGTGCATACTTACCTTACGGAACAACGGACTTCCCAATACATACTCCTGTGTACCTGGACAAACAGGGTAGAAACCCATCGCTGAAAATACATACCAGGCAGATGTTTGACCGTTGTCTTCATCACCACAATAACCATCCGGAGTAGGCTTATACATTTTGTTCATTATTTCACGTAAACGGCTTTGTGCTTTCCAGCCAGCACCTGCATAGTTATACAGATAAACCATATGCTGGATAGGTTGGTTACCATGTGCATATTGTCCCATGTTCATAATCTGCATTTCGCGGATCTCATGGATTGGGAATCCGTAGTAGCTATCATCAAATACAGGAGGCATAGTAAATACAGAGTCTAGCATAGACACAAATGTTTTTTGTCCACCCATCAAGCCAATTAATCCTTGTACATCATGGAATACACTCCAGGTGTAGTGCCAGCTGTTGCCTTCTGTAAAGGCATCACCCCATTTGAATGGATTGAAGGGCTGCTGGAATTTACCATCCTGATTTTTACCACGCATCAGTTTGGTTTGCGGATCAAACAGGTTACGGTAGTTTTGTGCACGTTTGGTAAACTTCTGAACATCTGCTTTTGGTTTCTGTAACGCCTGAGCAAGTTGAGAAATGGTAAAATCTGCATAAGCGTACTCCAGTGTACGGGCAGCGTTTTCGTTGATGCCCACATTATAAGGCACATAACCTAACTTATTATAATACGAAACACCTTTTCTTCCTACAGATGACAATGGTCCTTCTTGTTCGCTGTTTTTCAGAACTGCTTCATACAATGTCTGGATATCATATCCACGAATCCCTTTCAGATAAGAGTCGGCAATAAGGGATGCTGAGTTGGAACCAATCATACAATCACGGTGTCCGGGGCTAGCCCATTCTGGTAACCAGCCACTTTCCTTATAGGTATTAACCAACCCCTGCATAATCTGGCTGTTTAGTTCCGGATACATAAGTGTAAAGAAGGGGAATACAGCGCGGAACGTATCCCAGAATCCATTGTCTGTATATAAGTAGCCTTCTGCAATCTGACCGTTGTAAGGACTATAGTGAATCGTTTTGTTCTGTGCATCTACTTCATGAAACTTGCGGGGAAATAACATAATCCGGTACAGACAGGAATAGAATGTACGAACTTGTTCAGGACTGCCACCTTCTACTTCCAGACGAGAAAGCTGCTGATTCCAGATAGCTTTTGCTTTTTGCTGAAGCGTATTAAAATCGTCGTTACCTAACTCACGTTGCAGGTTAAGCTCGGCTTGTTCCGGACTGATAAATGAAGATGCCACACGAATCCGAACCTTCTGACCTTTTTTGGTTTTAAAACCAATCATAGCACCTACGTGATTGGCTTTGTATTCCAGTGTATCTTTGGCAAGCGTTTTTCCATGCCAGGTATTGCTGGATGTAAAAGGAGTATCAAAATACAGTACAAAGTAGTTTTTGAAATTGGCAGGTACTCCACCACTGTTTTTGGTTGTGTAACCAATTATTTTCTTCTCATTGGGAAGAATCTTTATATAGGAACCTTTGTCAAACGCATCAATAATCACAAATGAAGAATCTGATGACGGGAATGTCATCTGGAACATCGCAGCACGCTCAGTAGGAACGATCTCTGTGGTAACGTCATGGTCTGCCAGATACACACTATAATAATAAGGCTTGGCGATCTCTGATTTGTGAGAGAACCAGCTACTGCGTTTCTCTTCATCAAAGACATGCTTTGTTACCGGCATTATGGAAAACTGACCATAGTCGTTGATCCAGGGTGAAGGCTGGTGGGTTTGTTTAAATCCCCGTATGTGCGTAGAGGTGTAGGTATATGCCCAGCCATCTCCCATCTTTCCTGTTTGTGGCATCCAGCAGTTCATTCCCCAGGGGAGTGAAATAGATGGATACGTATTTCCATTGGAAAGATTAAAGGTTGATTGCGTACCCATAAGTGGATTTACCCACTCGGCCAGGTCAGTTGGGGTATTTACTTCCTGTGCTGTAACCGATAGCGAAACGGATAACACAAAAAATAAAAGAAATGATTTTTTGAAAGACATAGATTTTAAGGAGGTATACATGACGTAAAGTCACAAACGTTGAAAATATGGATGCAATTTAAAAGATGTTTTGGAATTGTCAGGCTATAAAACAATTTTAAGGCTTCTTATAAATTATTCCATCTTTCATCACAAAGGTAACTTTGCGAAGAGAGGTCATATCTTTGGTCGGATCACCTTCTACTGCAATCAGATCTGCCAGAAATTCAGGTTGAATAGCTCCCAGATGTGACAACTCGAACACGCGAGCATTAACCGATGTCGCTGATCGTAACACATCCAGTGGTTTCATCCCATATTCAGCCATCAGTTCCATTTCACGAACATTATCTCCATGGCTAAATACACCTACATCACCACCCATCACAATGGTGACTCCAGCTTCCAGGGCTTGTTTAAAGCTTTGTTTTTTTTGCTGAATACGAGTTGGTTCAGGATCTGTTCCTTTTTTCCAGCCTCTGTATTGCAAAATAGCATCTCCAGCGGCCAGAGTAGGGCAGAGAGCTACATTTTTCTGTGCCATTAACTTAAAAATTTCAGGATTGCCATTATCTCCATGTTCAATAGTCCGGATACCAGCCTGTATAGCCCGACGCATGCCTTCTACTGTACTGGCATGTGCTACTACCACCCGACCACTACTAGCCGCTGTTTCTACCGCCAGTCGTAGTTCTGCTTCTGTGAATGTTGGCATTGCTTCACCCCGAATACCCCAGCGATAGTCTGCATAGACTTTAACAACATCGGCTCCTTTGCCAATCTGTTCACGTACTACCCGAACCAGGTCTTCAGCCCCTGAAGCTTCCTGTGCTCCTTGGGGGACTAGGGCATGAGTAGCAAATCCTTTAGGACCATAACTACCTGTAGCCACAATAGCGCGTCCGGCTACCAGCATTCTCGGACCAGGAATTATCCCTTTTTCGATAGCCTGTTTTAATCCTACATCATCATACTCAGCTCCCTCCGTGCCTAAGTCCCGAACGGTAGTAATTCCAGCAAGCAATGTCTTGTTTGCATGAACTACTGCTCTGGCTGTACGTTCTGCATGAGATTCTTTCAATACCTGATCATCCCAGGATGTTTCATTATAAGGGTGCAGAAATAAATGAGAATGTCCCTCAATCAGACCGGGCAGCAACGTCATAGCAGGCAAATTGATTATTTCCGCATTGGATGGCGTCTGTATATCTGCTGGCTTTCCTGCTGCAATAATCTTATTTCCCTGAACAAGTACTATCCAGCCAGTTTTTACTTCTTTGCCGTCAAAGACTCGTTCTGGTTTTAGAACATATGTTTTAACAGGAAGAGTAGAGGAGCTTTGTGCATAGGAAAAAAAGGTAGCCCATAAAGAAATAAGGAGTAAATGTAATTTCAGATGGTATAACATGAATGGTTTGATAAGTGTTGGGATGTAAAGCTGAGTACGTGAAAAGTGAAACTACACATAAGTATCATTTTGTGCCAAAAAAACAATATAGAATGTGAAATGGGTAGTTCAGAAATTATTGTGTTTCTAGGTTCTTCTACACACTGTAAATTAATCAGTTAGCATGCCAATATAGTCGATTATGTTCTATGCTTTATCGAAAAGAGATTGAATATGATCAGATATGGCGTATCAATGATTGGCACAAACGAACAGGACTGGTTTTCGGATTGACTGGAATTAAAATCGTATCCGTCATAGTAGTAGAGCAGTACTTAGGTTGTCAATAGCTGCAAATGGTATCTATCTGATTAGAGATAAACCTATCTCTGGTAAAAAATGCATAAAAAAATAAATAATTTAATTAGTTGATATACAGTGGTTTATGCTTGTATGTGCTATTTTTTTGAAAAAAAATAAAAAAGTGACGCAACCGTTTGAGAAAATCTTCCGTGCTGTGTCTGAATTCGATTATGATCGCCAACTCCGCAACCTTAACTGAACTGGAGGCTTTATTGCAGGGATGCCGCAATGGCAACCGCAAGAGCCAGGAATTGCTATATCGGCAGTTCTATGGGTATGCTATGAGTGTGTGCATGCGGTATACACGAACAAAAGATGAAGCTATTGAAGTACTCAATGATGGTTTCATGAAGGTGTTTACCAAGACAGAAAAATATGATCCGGAAAAATCATTTAAAGGTTGGTTGCGGCGCATTATGATCAATACTGCCCTGGATTTTTATCGGCAGGAGGTAAAGCACTATTTTCATGAAGATGTAACGTTAGTAGAAACTGCATCTGTCAGTGAAACAGTACTTGATGAGTTACAACATGAAGAATTAATTAAACTTGTACAACTGTTATCACCGGCTTACCGGATGGTATTCAATCTGTATGTGATTGACGGCTACTCGCACGAGGAGATAGCTGAGCAACTGGATATTTCTATCGGAACATCCAAATCCAATTTAGCTCGTGCCAGAGAACACTTAAGAAATATGTTAAAGCAGAGAGGCTATGACAAGTATGAATGAGATGCCCGATAATGAATTGGATGATCTCTTCAGAAAGTCAGCTGAAGAGATAGATATTCCGTTTGATCCGGAAGCCTGGCTGCGCATGGAAAAAAAACTCGACAATGGATCTTCCAATGGAAATGGAAAATGGAAGCGTTGGGGACTATTAGCTCTGTTGTTATTATTAATTAGTACTGGTGCCTATATATGGTTGAGTGGAGCTGGAAATCTGGTTTCACAGAATAAAAAAGGTCTACCAGATACATTACTAGCAAAAGACAATAGACCTAACTATAAGGAACGAGGTCAGATAGAACGAGGTCAGATAGAACGAGGTCAGATAGAACGAGGTCAGATAGAACGAGGTCAGATAGAACGAGGTCAGATAGAACGAGGTCAGATAGAACGAGGTCAGATAGAACGAGGTCAGATAGAAAAACGCTCAAACACACCTTCTTTGTATAAGGATAAGACACTATCTGTGAATAAAGAAAAACCGGGTACTGTAAACAGTGATAAGAAAGCAAAGAGTACCAAAGTACAGAAAGATAAAGAGGTGCTGTATACAGAAAATGAAAAGAATAAAAATACAAGTAGTATTGACGCAAACAGAAAAAGCAACAGTTCAAAAAAAGGCATTCAGACTTCTGGAAAGACAATAAACGACAGTGAAGAGGAGCCGCAACCAGAAATGGTTGCGCCTATCAGAACGGCGGAGATAAGCAAAAGGGATCGGAGCACTCTATCAGATTCATCCCGTGTACCTGCTGCGGATAAAAAGCTTCGCCGCTTCTTTTCTTCTGAAGAGACTAAAAAGGGAAAGGTTGCAGATCAACAAGAGTCGAAGATTGCTTTAAACGGACAGCCTGGATCTGTAGAAGCGAAAAACGTACTGACTGAAAAAGGAGACAAAAATAAAGGAGAAAAGCAAAAAGGAAGCGGTAGCAAGAGAAATCAGAAGAAAACATTGATCGTGAAATCTACAAATGGACAACCTATGGACATGAAACCAGAAGAGACTTCATTTGAAGCAGATACACATACACATCGGTTGTATACAACTAATTACCTGGCGAATAAGGAAGAAGTACTTTATTTGATGCCTCTTACCGGAAAATCCATTCAGGTAAACTGGGCGAAAGGAAAAGACTTTGTGATACCCCCACCACCTGCAGATACTATGGGTAAGGCTGGGGAAAAGCCGGATATTAAGCCATTAGTTGAAAGAAAACCTTTCCGGTTAGGAATCCGGTTTGTGGTAGCGCCTGATTTAACTACTGTAGGTTTTCGCAATTTTATGCAGCCAGGTACAAGTGCAGGGATACTACTGGAATACAATATCACGAATCGGTTACTGATTACAGCAGGAGGAATTTACTCTAAGAAGATTTATGTTGCTGGAAAAGATGATTATAATCCTCCAGATGATTATTTGGACTATATGGAAAAACAAGGATTTTATTTGAACTCGATTAGTGCAGATTGCAGAATTATAGATATTCCCTTGAATTTGAGATATAATGTAATTCAGAATAAAACTACTGGTTCCAATTGGTTTGTGAGTGCGGGTGCCTCATCTTATCTGATGAAAAGAGAAGATTATGACTATCATTTTGACAAACACGGATATGGTAAAGATACCAAATGGGGAATCAGCAATTCCAATAATCATTTTTTTGCTGTAGGAAACCTGTCTATTGGATATGAACGACGTATGGGAGACTATTTCTCCTGGCAGGTCGAACCATATCTGAAGATACCACTGGGTGGAGTTGGGTATGGGAAGGTTAAGCTGATAAGTTCAGGTGTGTTCTTCTCAATCAAATACCACCTGTCTAAACAAAAATAATCAACTGATTTTGCTGGCTTATATGCATGTTTTTCATCGTTTCAGCGATGTACGGCTATTGCTTTGTCTTCTGAATTCGTCTGATTGAAGATATATGTAAAGAGGAAATTAAAAATTTTAAAGTAGCGCTTTAAAGTGTAAAACTATAGCTATAGAGAGTTAGATCCGGATTATGTCACACAGACGTGTGTGATTACCATTTTTAGTTTTAACACTTAATTAATTCAGTAACACCATGAAACCTTTATTTAAAAGTAAGGCATTTGCATTTTTGTTTTCTCTGGCTGTACTAGCCGGCCTGATTGTAAGTTGTGATGACAACGATAGTCCTGGTCCCAATAAGGTAACTACTCAGGTTAAGCTGGCTACCAGTAGTACACTGGGAAGTTATCTGGTAGATAGTGCAGGGTATACATTGTATTTCTTTACAAGAGATGCAGATGGAACAAATAATTGCACATCTGGCAACTGTATGGCTGCCTGGCCTATTTACTACAAAGCAAACCTGACACAGGAAATGCTGGGAGAGGGTCTTTTACTGGCTGATTTTGCAGAAATAACCACAGCAAGCGGAGCTAAACAACTGACTTATAAAGGCTGGCCTCTTTACTACTATTCTCCTACCGCAAATAGCGTGAAGGAATTACCTGGAGAAACCAAGGGTGAAGGAGTTGGCGGAGTATGGTATGTTGCTAAAACTGATTATACCATTATGCTGGCTAGCAAGCAATTGGTTGGCCAGGACGGCAAAAACTACAAGAGCGACTATACAGAAGGTACTGGCGTAACTCAGTTTTTCACAGATGGCAAAGGCCGTACATTATATACGTTTACTACAGACTCAAAAAATACGACCAGTTGTACTTCTTCCGGTTGTAAAGCTGCCTGGCCTGCCTTTACCGAAACACTGGCAAGTGTACCTTCTGCCCTGGATAAATCTCTATTTGGAACCATCGATGTAGATGGCAAGAAACAACTGACCTATAAAGGCTGGCCACTATATTACTTCACTCAGGATTCCGGACGGGGTATGACCAAGGGAGTAAGTGTACCAAGTCCTGGCGTATGGCCTGTCGCCATTAAGGATGCAGTAGAGGCTCCAAATTAATCCTTATCGGCTACGATTTACATACCATTTAATTATAAACCTCTAAAACTAAAATTGATATGAAAAGATCCGAATTTCTTAAAAACCTGGGTTTAAGTAGTGCAGCCCTGATGTCTATCTACTGTTTGGGTGGGCTTACTTCCTGTGCCTCCGAATCGCCTCAACCCAATACCAACACGGGAGGAAATAATGGCGGTGGCAATACAGTAGCCGGCTTTACAGGCAATGCAAAAACTTCAGCAGGTAAAATCAGTTTTACACTTGATTTGACTACTGACAACTTTAAATCCTTATTGACTGAAGGATCTTATCTGTATCCCAATAGTGGTGATGTAATTGTAGCCAAAGTAAAAGGCGGTGGCTTTGTTGCCCTTTCCAAAGCGTGTACCCATCAGGGAACTACTGTTACCTATCGGTTGAATCAGAATGACTTTTACTGCGATAATCATGGCTCTGAGTTTTCTACGACTGGTTCAGTGGAAAATGGTCCTGCTACGGCTGGGTTGACAGTTTATTCCGCCAGCTTGAATACTACTACTAATGTGCTAACTGTTTCTGCATAAGCTGTAGGGTAAAGCTTTACTGCTTTACCCTTTTTTACACTTTTTCAGGTAGTACAGCAAGTAGAAGCTTCAGCAGATAAAAGCGTCAACACACTATTCATCAGATACAAAACTGGCAATAACAATCGCTTACCTATGAAAAAATACAGTATTTTTTTTCTTCTCCTCTTCTCGGCAATACTATCGACTCCTGAAAATGCATTGGCTCAGGATGATTTATTAGGAATGATGAAGTCTGACAGCAATACGGTCAATTATACGACAGCAACCTTCAAATCCACCCGGATTATCAATGGCCATTCGGTGGAAACAGTAGCAAAAAACCATATGGATTTCCGTATCTCACACCGGTTTGGAACGCTCAATAGTGGTGCCTATAATCTGTGGGGGCTGGATATGGCTTATATCCGCTTGGGATTTGAATATGGGATCACTGATCAATGGATGGTAGGAGTAGGACGGAGCAATACAGATAAAACTTATGACCTGTTCACAAAAGTGAAGCTCTTACGGCAGTCATCAGGCACAAGGAATATGCCTTTCACAATGACCTTCTTTGTCAGCAGTGCGGTCAATACGCTGCGCTATACACAGGAAGATCGGTCCTTTGTCTCTCGTTTCGCCTATACCACCCAACTGATTATTGCCCGAAAATTCAGTGAAAATCTTTCCCTGCAACTCACCCCAACACTGCTGCACCGAAACAGGGTGGAAAATGTAGGTGAGAAGAATACGGTTTGGGCCTTAGGTTTAGGAGGGCGATATAAACTCAGCAAACGGGTATCGTTCAATGCCGATTACTATTATGTATTGCCCGATCAGTTAGATCCGCAGTTCCATAACTCGCTGGCGCTGGGTTTTGATATTGAAACGGGTGGACACGTTTTTTCGGTACACTTTACCAACTCGTTGGGCATGATTGAAAAGCAGTTTATTGGCGAAACGACCGGACAGTGGGGAAAGGGTGATATTCATTATGGATTTAATGTTTCCCGTACTTTTTCTTTCAATAAAAACGCCCGACGTTCTACTAAATAACAACTTCCATTTTACAACCTGCGAAACATATGATGTACCAATCTGTTAGCCTCCGTGTTTTATGGCTATATAAGCCATCTTTCTTATGGACAGTATTGTTTTGTATTGGAGCATCTGTACTTACACAGGCTCAAAATCTTTATACATCCTCTTCTTCAGAAGTTAAGTTCTTTTCGAGTACACCCCTGGAAGATATCGAAGCAATCAACAAAGCCAGTCAGTCCATGCTGAATGGGGTAACCAAAGAGATTGCTGTGAAAGTGCCTGTCAAATCATTTGTATTTCCCAAAAGTTTGATGCAGGAGCATTTTAATGAGAATTACATGGAAAGTGATAAATATCCCTATGCAATCTTTAAAGGTAAAATCAATGAGGCAATTGACTTTACTAAGCCAGGTACTTATGATGTGTCTGCAACTGGTAAATTAAATATTCATGGGGTGGAAAGAGACCAGACCCTTAAAGGAAAGCTGACTGTGCAATCGGGTAAAGCCTTGTTAGATGCAGCTTTTGATGTCTTGCTGGTAGATCATAAAATCAAGGTTCCGGAAGTGGTCTTTGCCAAGATTGCAGAAAAGATCGCGGTCACCACACATTTTGTTTATGTACCGTATGAGAAAAAAGCACAATAGTTCTTTGTTAGAATAGAGTGTTAGCTTTTCCACATGTTCCTATTACTATAGCCTCGGGATTGAGTAACGGGAGTTTATTCTTCCGTTACTCTGTGGATTCAGCTTCTGATTCTGAAGATTCTGGTTCTCCTTCAAAAGGCTGATAGATCATTGTCATATGCTGAATCTTTTGTTTAATACGATTTTGCAGTCTTCTTGGGGCTAGTACCTTAACAGTTTCTCCAAAGCCCAGAATTTCCCGTTCCATTTCATAATTGATCTGCACATCCAGAGAGATTACGACTCCATCTTCGCGTGTTTCTACTATCTGCTGGCTATGATGAATGGGCTTGGTTAACACATAGGGAGCACTATAGTTGTTAAGTAAAAGTAGAATCCTTTCGGTAGGTTGTCCCTGCATAATAGTTACTCCAACTATATCCCGAAAATAGTTCTCAATATCCAGAGTTTCATTATCACAATACCATTCCTCACTGGGCTTGATTTCAAGAATACGATCCAATGCCAGTAGTGTTTCGAATCTGGCTTTGTGTCGTATTCCCAGCACAAACCAGCGATTTCGATACTCCTTCAACAGGTATGCATGGAAGATAAAGGTTTGAGCAGACTTAGCCTTAAACGATTGATAGGTGATACTCAAACATTGTTTTTGTAAAATAGCCTGATAAATCACTTCAATATATTCCAGCCCTTTGAGATTATCGTTTTTTTCAAAATCAATAATAGCTCCTCTTTGTGTCTTGGCCGTACGTATTTTGTCTTCCAGGCGTTGTACCATGCCACTCAACTCCCGAAAATGATCAAAGCCTTTGAACTGTTTCAGAATCTCTGTTACTTCCTTTAATGTATGCAGATCCCCATCTGTAAGTGGAATGTTAGTAATAGAATAGTTGGGGTCTTCATAGGTATAATACTTTTTGTCCAGTACTACAATGGGTGCATTGTATCCTAATTTTTCGCTCCGCATCATTTGAATATCCATCTGTACGGTACGACGGCTTACCCCTTTGTCAATGCCTTCATATTCATACAACATGTCTGAACATGCCTCAATCAAATCCTCCAGTGTCCATTTACGGTGACGATTGCGCAAACAGGTATCTATAGTCTGATAACGGATCAATGCATTGCGATTGATAGGCATAAAAGGATTATATGTTGAGTGTTTTGAGAAAAGTTTTCAAAAAATAGAAAAAAGTTTTTACTACGCAAAAAGACTGCGCATTGGCAGCCCAACTTTGTATCGTTGATTGAATGTAAGATTTAGTACAGTTACTGTTTATGGTTTACCTCATTTGTAAAAATTGTACTAGAAAAATATCTGACTTTCTGGTAAATCAGGTTAACGACTTGAATACTCTGAACGACGATAACTATTTTGAAGATGAAAAGAATGTATATATAAGCCTTAAGAATGGAAAGCAGGCTTACATGGGGTATCATAAAAACAGAAGTATTTCTTTTGATGGATGTTGTGGCTGTAAAGAAGATGGACCTTTAAATAGGATTTGTGCTGGTTGTGAGGTTGCATTGGGAAGAGAGGTATCAGATTGTGAATCTGTCTATCATTATATACAAATTGTAAAAACTTCAATGGATGTAATTGAAGTGACTACACAGCATGAAGACAAGTTATACATTATGGAGAAATCCTTAAAATTTAATGCTGCAACAATAGAAGAATGGCTTGTCTTACTGAAGTGGAAACCCAAAGAATTTGCAAAAAGAGTAAAAAAGATTTGAACTACAAGTATGGAAGCTTTATATCAGACATTAAAACAACGCAAACGCCCTGAAGATGTGGCAGAAATGATTCTTACTTTACTGGAAGGAGAGTTGGCACAGGATGAAAAGCGTATGCTGGAAAAAGCAGCGCAGGGAAGTTTGAAGAAACACTTCTATGCGTATACTTCCATGGCTCAGGAGTTCTTTAAGCCCATAGGTGCTGAAAAGCAGGTAAAAAAGACTGTAGAGTTATTTCGGTTAAACAGTGAAATGACCATAGATGCTGATGATCCGGTTGCTGTAGAGACATTTATTCAGGAAATCTCTCCGATGATTCATAAGGATATGGGTAAAAACCATTACCTGAATGATCGGTTGAACAAAATGCAGCGACAGGCCGAAGGGATGGATATTTCCAAACGACAATACAACAAGCTGTTTCGCCGACTGCGGTTTATGGAGAAAAAGCTGAGAAAGATGAATCGTATGGCTCAGAAATCAGAGTATGAGCAAGTGGCTAAACATGGTCTGGCACACCGGTTATCGTATGAAGAGTTCATAAAGGATAAGTATACAGCTTGTTTTATTACATACTATACCGCACGATGTAATCTACGTAGCGAATTTACGATTTCAGGACAGCAACGTCCCTATGACGAGATTGCCGATATGCTATTTAAAAAGTGTACAGGTGAACAGTCTGTACATCAGATTTTACGCAATCAGATTTTTCGAAAAGATATATCGGCTATTGTCAATACACCTAATTACAAAGCAATTTCCTATGTATATCCGGACCCTAAGGTATTAGCGCATCTGTCGGATGTAGAGAAAGGGGAACTGTTGGGACACTGGACTGGCGTCTTACAGGAAATTGCAGAGTTTCTGGCTCAGCTATGGAAAGAAAATACCATTAACCGTACCACTATGGTAGTAAAAAAGGGTAACGATTCGTCTACCTGGAATCATACTGCCGGGGCCTGGAATAAAGCTCGTGATGCGTGGATGAATCTGATCTATGCTTTAGGGTTGGAGTTTATACTGGATCAGATGTGTTTTGGAAAAGTGCTGCGTCTAATGGCAGCTGATGTAGTTGCCTGGCATTATCGGGCAGGAGAGAAGCTAGACCCAAATACAGAAGTTTGGAACAAGATTCCATTGCCCTGGGAAGTGTTCCGTGAAAAGGAAATCTGTACCCGCTCACTGGTTAAAGACGCTTGTTACAATGCAGGATTGGATGCAGAACAATCGGGCTGGATAGCTCCACGGCCTCATGGGATAGTTGCTTTTCGCCCAACACCTGAACTGGTGCATGGGGTGAGTGTCGGAAGCCCGTTTTTAGCGTCTATATTGAGAAAGCATGGTTATTTCTCTGGAAAGGGTTTGAAAACAGTACAATCAGAATGAAGTTAAATGAATATGTTGTAGAAAAAGAGAGTATAAAGATCTTGAAAGATGTCGTAAACGATGGATACTTCGCAGCTACCCTTGGGGAGGAACGGTATAGTTGACTTGTGCAGCAAAATCGTCCGGTTCGACTCCGGCTATGCAATGCCCCGCTTCCATTATTGCTTGTTACTCTTTCATATATAGTGAAAACCAATCGGGATAGGCTCAGTGGTAGAGCAGTCGGCTCTGGACCGACCGGACGCAGGTTCAAGTCCTGCTCCCGATTCAGATTCTGAATGTAGTTCAGTGGTAGAACTTCCGGCTCTTATCCGGTTAGACACAGGTTCGAGTCCTGTCTTCAGAGTCAAACGAGATAGTTCAGTGGTAGAACGTCTGGCTCTAAATCCGGATCGACGCAGGTTCAAATCCTGCTCTCGTTGCTTATTGTTTATCAGAGAGCTAGCCACTCGGCTAGCTCTCTGCTCTATGGATTAATAAATAATTGGTCCCTCGTATTTTGTTTTTGCTACAGGAGTCAATTTCTTCACAGATGCATCAGATAAATTAAATGCTTTTTTTACCTGATTGTAATCATTGTAGTCAATGTTCAAAGCTTTGCGACCATTGGGTGAATAATCTGCTGGTACTACTACAATTCTGGCTACCTGATTGGTGAAAGAGGTATTCTGAGCAGTCATAGTATAGGACGCTGATGCATAAATTTCGACATCATTGGCCGTAAAGTTATAATTGATTGATAAAGTACCATTTGGATTGTAATAACTTATTGGCATCAGTTGCCATACATCCATATTTTGTCCACTGGAATTATCTTGTCCTACTAACAAATAAGTTAATACTACATCTTCCAGATAAATAGGGTCTGCAGCTGGAAAAGTATAGAAGGAAGACCATTTATTGGAAGCAGTAAGATTGAAGTTATTAACCTCATACATAAGAGCTACTGTTTGTGAACCTGGTTCACCCTGAGGCCCTGCAGGGCCAGGCGCTCCCTGTGGACCTTGACAACTAACCAAACCTATACATAAAAGTGCGATAAATCCCAAAAATGACTTTGTGAAAGTGTACATAGCGTGTGTGGTGTTAAACTCTTTATTTATACCAGCTTTGTGGATAGTTATAAAGAGGGTGAAACAAATAATTTACATATAAGTGACAGGCAATAAATATGCCATTTTGAAGACTATGTTATCCTCAGGTAGTAAGATTACCATTTTTTGCTGACTTACCTAACGCTGAATGGGTATCTGAGAGGAATGATATGTAATAATTTTGAAAAAAGTTTTTACTACGCAAAAAGACTGCGTTCTGGCTTTTCAACTTTGTGCTATCAATACAAAAACGAAGACTATTTATTCTTTACAGCTATGAAATTTACACCAACCAGCCATACTGCACAACCAACTGTCAACTACATGGGTGGCAAAGCCTATATGTTACAGGCAGAGATGGAACTATACACTACAGTAGTAAGTGCTATGCTTCACGATTCCTATTATGAGAAAGCAGATGCCCGACTGGAACGAATCAAATCATTGATTCCGAAGGTAGACCCATTGTTTGTGGCAAAGCTGGCTGTATATGTTCGTGAACAAATGTATTTACGGTCTGTGCCTATAGTATTACTGGGCGAACTGGCAAAAGTACATCAGGGAGATAGTCTGGTGAGCAGAACGGTTGAACGTGTGGTACAACGTCCGGATGAAATCATGGAGTTGCTGGCCTATTACCAGTTGACCAATGAACGCAAAGAAACCAAAAAGCTAGGTAAGCTTTCAAAGCAGATTCAGAAAGGATTGGCAAAAAGCTTTAATGCGTTTGATGCGTACCAGTTTGCCAAATATAATCGTGACACAGCCGTTCGGTTGAGAGATGCATTGTTTTTGGTGCACCCTATGCCTAAAGATGATGCACAACAGGTGATCTTTACTCAGATTGCCACTGATACATTGCCTGTTCCTTATACATGGGAAACTGAATTATCTCAATTGGGACAACAGTCATTTTTCAGCGAACAGGAAAAACAACAGGCAAAAGCGTTGAAGTGGGAAGAACTGGTATTGAGTGGAAAGATGGGTTACATGGCATTGCTACGTAACCTGCGAAACATTCTTACTCAGGGGACAGACCATGCGTTGACAGAAGTACTTAAACAGATTGCTAGTGAAGACAAAGTAAAACGCTCTAAACAGCTACCATTCAGGTTCTTGTCAGCTTATACAGAGATTGAAGCTGTAGCTAATGATACAAATAAAGCAAAGATCAAAGCTACTCAGGAGGCTCTTGAAAAAGCTGTACGGTACTCGTGTAACAACATTCCTGTATCCAAAGGAAAAACTCTGATCCTGTCAGACAATTCCGGAAGTATGTTTGGGGATATGGGAGGAAAGTCAGTTGTTTCAGCAATGAGTCGTAGAACAACCGCCGATATAGCCAATCTGTTTGCTGTCTTGTACTGGTCTCAGTCTGAAAATACAGAGATTGGATTGTTTGGTGACAAACTGGTTTTCCCGGAATTAAAGCGAAACGCTTCTGTATTCGAAAACTTTGCGAGTATCAACAATGCTGCCCGTACATGTGGACCCAGCACAGAACAGGGAATATTTAACATGATAGAGAAAATGTTGTCTGAGAAAATTAGGGTAGATCGTATTGTTATTTTTTCTGACTGTCAGATTGGAGCCCGATGCAATTGGTTTGACCACAAACGACGGGTAGGGAGCGACTTTGGAAAGTTATTCAATGAGTACAAAAAACTGAATCCAAACGTGGTGACCTATAGTGTGGATCTGAAAGGATATGGAAATACTCTTTTCGAAGATGGTGTGATGACTGTGGCTGGATGGAGTGAAAAGATTTTCGATATGATGGTCGCTATGGAAGAAAAGGAAAGTGTATTGTCCGTCATTGATAAAATTGAGATATAGAACCCTCTGGCCTGCAAAAGGCCAGAAGGGTTTCAAAGAAATAACAGATGCCGTAGATAAGAGATACTTCGCTGCTTATTGTATAAACCTTTAAACCCGATTTAATTTCTTTCTAATTAAAACCTCTCTTATTGCTTGTCGCTCTGTTATAACACAACTAGTCAGCACTAAACTGACTTATAAATCCTAGGTGCCGTAGAAAAGAGTTACTTCGTTTGGGACGATGTGGTCGCAGGTTCGAATCCTGCTCTTGCTTAGGCAGGATAGCTCAGAGGTAGAGCACATATGTTCTCTTTTCGCTTGTTGCCCTTGTTTTTGATTCTTTAGAGTATGAATAACTATCCTCCTCTAGCTCAAAAGGCAGAGCTACGGTAAACCGAAACCGTGGAGTGTTGGGAATATGCCGTTTTGACTACGCGTTAAAATGGACAGAGTTTGCAGTGCACCGAAAAGCGAAGAGTGGAGTAGGGAAGCGCGTTCACAGCCCGACTGTCCTGTAAAAGGAAATCCCGGTTCGAATCCGGGGAGGGGGACAAAGAGATTTTAAGTAAGCAGATGTTTAATGCCCATGAAACTGGAACCATACATTATCAATTATCCATCTTCTGGAATAAATGAATTTGACAGCATGAATGCAATCTGGCATGATGAGCATTTGTCAAAAAGTCAAAAGCTGGATCTTTCCTTTCAGTTGTTTGAAATACAGTCTACTTATGCCGTTTTGATGCATCTGAAGTGGTATTATAATGACCTGGAACTTGAAGAACGCGATATTTTCTGGAATAGATGTATCAATTGTTTATTAGGATCAGATCAACAGCAAAAATCCGGAATTGAGTATTTACTGGCAGTAGATCTTTTTGAGGATGATGAAACTGTAGCTGAATCATGGCAACGATTGATGGAACTGAATAACGAGAAAATAGTTGAAACTCTGCTACGATCATCTGTTGCAGTCCCATTTACATGGAAAGAAGAACTCTACTATCTTTTGATCAAAGATAAGAAATGGCACTACCTTCTCTTTACCAGTTTGCACGATAGTTTTTATGGAGCGTTTGGAGACATTGACATCCTAAAAGCAAGAACAATCCTTGAAAGGCTAAAAGTGGATACAACAACTAAGTATTATAAAAATCTTCAAAGAGATTTGTTCGCATATTCTTCTCATGCAGAGTATAAAAAAGATGCAAATAGCAAAATAGCTTCTCGAAAATTAATCAGGTAACTACATAGTATAACTTGTAATGAAAGGACGCTACGATTTCTCTCATTGTACACACATACTGAGTGACTCTACTGCTTCTATTGAACAGAAGCTTCAATGTCTTGACACTTACAAGGAAAAAGGATCCATTCATCATATAGGATTCTTATTTCCATTGTTGAAAAGCAAGTTTTTAAAGGTGCCATTCCTATCGGTTCAACCCTCAGAGTTTCAAGTAAAAGTAGCCAACGTAATTAAGCATATACTTCAGAGACAAAAGATTACTGCTGGCTCTTATGAGTTTCTGAGATACCTATACATTTTACCTGCTGATATTAATAAATATAAATGCAGTTTTCCGACAGAAAGCTATCACGCCTTGCTGATGCTTGCAAGTATGAATTGTGATGGATATGTAAGAGAAGCTGCTGTTAGAGAATTAGCATTAACAAAGCAACCCGAAGCCATTCCCTATATTTTACTTCGGTTGGGAGATTGGGTGGGCCAAGTACGGAATGCTGCAAACAGTGCTATTCAGTCTTTTAAAGAAGAGCAATTTGCCTATCATCTCCTACATAATATGTCTCTGATTGAATGGCTTCTAAAGGTGGGGAAAGTAAAGTATTCAGCCGTTCATACAGAACTTATCCAGTTTCTTCTTTCACAAGAATATACTTTTGAATGGCACAAACAAATTCAGCGAATACCTGACCACGCACGGGTGATTTATATATACCATCTGTTACAATCAGGAAAAATCACTCCTGAAATTGCTCACCGGATTCTTACAGACAAAAGCCATTTGGTTCGATTGGCACTCTTAAAAAATATTCATTTGCTTGAAGAATCTCTACACAAAGATTTACTGAAAGCATTTTTATATGATACTTCCTCAGAGGTAAGATCCACAGCTTTACAAAGAATTGGAACGTTTAAAAATGAATTAAGGCCTGACATATGGTCATTGATTGCTGATACATCTGCAACTGTACGGCAGTTTGCCCGATACGAGTTAAAAAATGCAGATGTATCCTTTCCCCAAATCTACAGACAGCAGATTCATAGACAACACCAGTTAACTGGTAGTCTGTTGGGTTTATCTGAGACGGGTACGAAGGAAGATATAGGTGTTTGTGAATTGTATCTTCAACACGAATCTTCCAGTGTACAACTGGCGAGCCTGATTGCTATTTCAATGCTAGATGCAGAGGTAGCCAGGAAATATGCCTTACAATTCTTATCGCATCCATCCAGTAAGCTTAGAAAACGAAGTATTGAAATATTAGCGGGGTATGTAAATAATGATATACTAACATATGCAAGAGAGTTGTTTCTATCTGGGAATGAAATATATCGAAAGACTATTCTTTTGTTGTTCTCAAAAGAAGGTGGATGGAGAGTTTTAGGTGACCTGCTCACTGGCCTGATGGATAAAGACATCATTGTTCAAGAACAGACTTGGGTGTATCTTGATAAGTGGGTAAGAAAAGCTAGTACATTATATGCAGTAGCTGATCCAGTAGATTTAGAAAGGGCCAGAGGTATATATCAGTCTTTTAATACTTCAAAACTAGAGGTGACTTCTCAGAGAGAACAAATCTGGGAAAGGCTACATTTTTACTTGTGGCGACAGATATGAGTTAGCATCATAACTGTAATTTTTGTCGTAAAATACCTCTTTAATATTGTTTAAACGAGTTGATTTTTGTATCTTTAAAAGATCTAACAACAAACAAAAATCAACATTTTTACATGCCTCGTTACCATACAAATTCAACAGCCATTCGTAAATTCAGATCAGAATATTATCGTCTTAGATCCTATGAAGCACGTCTTAATGAGCAACTGCATCATATGTTCAAACGCATTAAACAGATCGAAGAAGATGAAGAACTTTCTCTTGCCAAACATATACTTCTTACAACGTTACTAGCTCAGACAGAACAACAAAAAGCTGAACTCGAGGCTCAAGCTGTCTCCAAACAAAGAGATAAACAACTCAAAAAAGCAGAAAAAGAGTTGAAGGAGTTGCGTGTGCAATACAAACGCAATGACCTTCATCTGGCTGTATTGGATCGAAAGAAAGAGAAAGACAATATGGCTAATTATATCCTCAAAGAAGCCAAACGCGATCAGGTAACAGTTCGTATTCAATCCGCTTATACTTCCTGGAAGAAACTCGAACAACTTCAAGCCGCAGAACAACAATCTCAGGCTGTGTATGAAGCACAGGTTATAGAGTTGGTAAAAGCCTCTTTATCTGAATCCCAAACTGTAGACACCCTTACTATACAAAGACTCTCAGATACATTTGTGAGTACCGCTTCCAACACTTTACATCTGGCTTCTTCCAATACCCTACAGGTACTTTCTGGCGATGCCAAAGTCTGGCTGTTCTGTCCGGGGCAAGAAGCAGCCGCTTAATCTTCCAATTTATACTAAATTCTACATTTTGTGTATTGCAGGCTTTGCAATGCTTGCTACTGCTTTACCTGTTTATCATCAGCTTTTCATATTTGAAAGATATTTTTGAGCTTTTGACCATTTGTGTGATACCTTTGCTTATGTAAGGTGTAGCCTGACTATATCCATCCTAATCCCTTAGTTTCACTTTGTCATGAAAATTCAACTTATCCGTAATGCTACGCTTAAATTTTACTATGGCGGGAACACCTTTCTCATTGATCCCTACTTTGCATCAAAACATAGCCAGCGTTCTTTTGCTGGAAAGTCTCTCAATCCAACAGTAGAATTACCCGTTTCCGTAGAGGATATTTTGAGTGGGATAGAAATGGTACTTGTCTCACACCTGCATCCGGATCATTTTGACGAAACTGCACAGCTCGCTTTACCCAAAGAATTACCTCTGTTTTGCCATCCTACACATTTGAATACCATTCTTGGTATGAACTTTACCCGCATTACGTCAGTAGAGGATCAACTGTACTGGCGCAATCTGGAGATCATACGTACGCCCGGTGAACATGGGGTAGGAGAGATTGGTCAGCGGATGGGCGATGTGGCAGGCTTTATATTAAAGGCTGCTGGTGAACCTACTATTTATTGGATGGGAGATACAATCTGGTACCCAAAACTGGAAGAAATTATTCAGACGCATAAGCCGCATATTATAATCACCCACTCTGGTGGCAATCGTTTTTCTGATGATACGCCTGCTATCGTGATGGACAAAGAACAAACCATTGATCTTTGTAAATTTGCTTCTGGGAGCATTGTGATTGCTACTCATCTGGATGCACTGGATCATGGCAGTGTAACTCGTGACGACCTGCGTGTTTATGCTGAGCAACAGGGAGTGACTGCTTCTCAACTACATATTCCTGCAGATGGAGAACTGCTGGAGTTTTAACTATAGGAAGAACTAAACAAAAGGAGGCAGCCTAATACAGGCTGCCTCCTTTTGTTTGGTTTTGAAGAGAATTATTTTAGCTTCATTTTTACCAGAATAGGAAAATGATCAGATGGATACTTACCCCGATAGGTATCTGTCAAAACTCCCCACTTGCTTACCTGAAAATCTTTGGTAGCAAATACATGGTCAATAATATCATTGCCTACCGGACCTTTTCCAAATGAGTTAAAGGATGCATTGCCATTGGTATACGGTTCTTTTACCTGGCTGAAAGTATCTTTTAATAAACCGGAGTTGGCCAGTGTCAGATACCATTCGCTTTGATGTCCGCCATTTAAGTCGCCAGTAAATAAGGTAGGTTCGTTACCTGCCATTTCTTTGATTTTTTTCAGAATCAGTTTGCCGCTTTCTACACGGGCAATTTTACCCTGATGGTCAAAATGTGCATTGAAGAAATAGAATTTCTTTTTGGTCAGTTTATCCTGAAGATATACCCATGAACAAAGACGCTTACAGCAGGTAGCATCCCATCCGAGGGTAGGCTTATCAGGTGTTTCAGATAACCAGAAGTCTCCTTTTTTCAGTATGGTAAAACGGTCTTTTCTGAAAAAGATTGCAGAGTGTTCGCCAGCTTCTTTGCCATCATCGCGTCCTACACCATACCGTTCGTATTCAGGCAATGCTTTACTAATATCATCCAATTGATTTTTCAGACCTTCCTGTGTGCCAAAGATATCAAATTCATGAAACCGGATCAGCGAAGCTACGACAGGGGCTCTGTTTACCCATAGATTACCTGTATCTCTTGGGTTGTCAAAGCGAAGATTAAAGCTTCCCACAATCATATCCTGAGCCCAGCTATTTTCTGTTCCTGTCAGCATTAGGAGAAATAAAATGAATAAGGTAATGTGTTTTCTGGAATTCATAAATGGTTACTTAAAATTAAACTATATAGGTTGTGATCGGAAATTATACTACGAAGTTTGTTGTAAAGTAAATCTGTTTTAGATAAAACAGTAGCAAAACATATTGAAAAGATGGAGTAATGATCTGCAATAAGAAAAAACCCGTCCATCTGCATATCAGTGACGGACGGATTGGTTAATGAGTTATTACCAGCCTGGATTCTGACCTAAGGCAGGATTCAGAAGCCGGTCATTTTCAGGAATAGGATACAGATAGTGTTTGGTTTCCCATTTGCGAGGCACATTCGCCAGCCAGGTAAGTTCGCCATAGGTGTCATGGGAGAGACGTTGTGGATTGGGTCCATTGCTGATCGTCTCTGCTACATTCACATAGGTAACGCCTGCAATCTGTGTGGCTGGTTTCTCTTTATAGAAGCATACATCCAGAATACCATCTTCATTCAGATCCAGAGGTTGATTCAACGCAGGTACATAGAAACCATTCCAGGTCTGCTCCATCAGTTCACCCCGTTTCCAGCGTACAATGTCATAAAAGCGGAAACCTTCCAGTGCCAGTTCAATTCCTCTTTCTCTACGGATTTCCATTAAAACCGGATCAGTTATAGCAGGGAAGTAATTTGCCTTCATGTAAGGATCTACCACTGTTGGCAGTGTATTGGCATTGGCAATGCCTGCACGAGTACGTAGTGCACCTACTGTTTTAGTCCAGTCGTCACCTGCAAAGGTACCAAGTTCAGCTTTGGCTTCTGCATAGTTTAATAACACCTCTGCCAGACGAATTACACAGATAGAGTTGATATTGCGGTTTCCTCCATCATAATACACATCATCCAGTGTCCACTTGATTGGTTGATAGCCTGTATAGGTATAGGAAAATACAGGAGGGGCAGGTTCAGTAGAACCCCCATTTACTCGTTTGTAATCGCCCATACGGATGGTTTGTTGCAGGCGTTTGTCTCTGTTCTTTACCTCTTCCATAAACGTCATGGTTTCATACCCTGGCTTGGATGTAAAGGGAGTGCCATCAATAGAAAGATAGGTATTAACAAACGTACGGATAAAGCTTACACGAGATCCATAAGTAGCGCTGGTCCACCACCAGTTGGCATCATTGAATACACTCAGGTTAGCATCCATTACCACCGAAAGCAGCACTTCTGATGTAACAGGGGTAGTGCTTGTAAACAGCTGACGGTACGATTTATCTGTGCCAAGACCATTGTAAAGCGAGTAACCTCCCGTGTTTATTACTTTCTCTGCTGCATTTACTGCTTCTGTCAGCCATTTTTCAGCGGTAGATCCCAGATTCAATTCATCATGGTATTTGCGATAGGTTCCTTCAAACAAACACACGCGGGATTTAAATGCATAGGCAACATTTTTAGAGATCAGACTGCGTGAGTTATCATTGGCGGCTGTGATATTGGCTGCTGCATAGTCAAGATCAGCCAGTACTGAATCCATTACCAATGTACGGGAATCACGGCCTTTGAACAAGTCAGGATCATTTACCTCAAAGGTTTTATTGATCCAGGGAACATCACCAAAACGTTTTACTTTTTCAAAGTAAAAAAACGCTCTGAAAAAACGAGCTATTCCAATATAATTGCGTCTGGCTGTTTCAGAGACACGTGGGTCTGTACAGTTTTCAATGAAATAATTTACATTTCGCAATTGTTCCCAATTCCAACCGGAACTTTGTCTGGGACCAAAAGCACCTTCACGCAAAAAGTCAGGTACTTGAGTACGGGCAGCATAATCAGACATTTCATCACTCCGATGAATGTCGCCTGCCGTAGGAAGTATATCATAAAACGAATTAGTATAGAGCATGAGACCCGTTTCATTTCCAAAGATAGCGTCTCTGGTGGCTGTGGATTCGGGTACCTGATCCAGTTTTTCACAAGCGGAAAAAAGGATGGTTAGGCCAAGAAGTATTATTATATATTTTTTCATGAATACAAAGGATTAATAAACTTGGATAAGGCTAAATCTATAACCGAGGCTATTCACCTATTCCTCAGAAGGTAACAGATAGTCCCATTGACATACTTTTCAGAATAGGGTAATTGTTTCCATTTCCCGTTTTTCCATCAGTCAACACACGGTCAGAGCCATTGATGCTTTCTACATCAATATCTCGGGTGATCTTATACAAAGGAGACCATGTCCAGATATTTTCAGCAGACAGATAAATCCGTGCATTGCTCATATGTGCTCTTTTGATGAGTTCCTGAGGGAAGTTATAGCCGATCTGAAGGTTTTTAAGGCGTACATAGGCTACATTTTGCAGGTACTTGGTTTGTGTTTGTGTCAACTCACCAGATCCATTCTGAGCTACATATCCTCTTAATCTTGGGAAGTAGGTATTAGGATTTTCTTCTGACCAGATCTGATCCAGCTGGTATTTAGGTATTCTGTTGTATGGTCTGTTGTAAGGACCCCAGAAGAGAGCCGCTTCCGTACCTGGATACCAATCCTGTTTGGCTACACCCTGGAAGAAAGCCGAAAAGAAAAATCCATTCCAGTCAGCACCCAGATTTACTCCATACGTATAACGTGGAGTCGCATTACCAATTACTTTGCGGTCACCCGGGTTGCCAACTGTATTGTCGCCATTATTGATTACTCTATCTCCATTCAGGTCTTTAAACTTGATATCACCGGGAAGTGTCTTGCCACTGGTTGATGCCTTATACAATGTTTGTGCTGCTGAGTTTTTGATGTCTTCATCTGATGTAAAGAATCCATCTGTTACAAATCCCCAGATCTCACCTACTGTCTGACCTGCGTAATAGGTCTCACTGCTTGATGTACTTAATCGTCTTTCCGGGTTATTGTATTTGGTAACCTTACTGGTGTAATCTGAAATCACTAACCGGAGGTTATATCCAAACGGTTTATTCCGAACTTTGAATTGATCATTCCAGGCAATAGATGCTTCCCATCCTGTTGTTCTCAGATCTGCATAGTTTCCTTTTGGTACATTGATATCACCAAGAGGAGTATTGGTTCCGAACACAGCAGGCAGTGTCATACCCACAGTAAACATATTGGTTGTCTTACGAATATAGGCGTCTCCTGTCACATTCAGATGGTTAGATAGTAACCCCAGATTGATCCCCAGGTTCTGTGTGTTAGCTGTTTCCCATGTTAGTCCATTCGGTAAAATTGTCGGTTGACTGGTTTGCTGAGGTTTTACTCCGTTTAAGACACGACCGGATTGTTTGATGTTAAATTTCTCCTGAAATGAATACGAATCTATAGCTCCATTTCCCAATGAACCGTAGGAAGCCCGAATTTTCAGATCTGAAATAATTCTTTCAGGAACTGTCCAGAACGATTCTTTACTCACTCTCCATCCTGCTGAAACAGATGGGAAGAAGGCATACCGCTGACTGGAAGGGAACTTGGATGATCCATCATAGCGACCGTTGAACTCTACTAGGTATTTGTCTTTGAACCCGTAGTTTAACCGGTAGAATCCTCCCATAACAGCCCACTGGTCATAGCCACCTGAGGTAGTAATGGATTGACCCAGTGCGAGGTTAAGGTCTGTTGCATCCGGAGAGATTAGTCCATTGCGTACTACTTCGATCCGTTTGTAGGTAGATTGTTCGTAGTTAAATCCAACCAGGGCTTTTACATAGTGATTACCAAAGAAGTTCTCGTACTCGCTGTAAATATTGGTAGCCATGTATTTGGTATTGCGTTGTAGTACCTGCAAGTCATTGGTGTTAGTTCCTACATACTCAATTACCCCTGGTTTACGGCTGTATGGCACCTGTACGCGTCTGCGATTCTCATCATTGTCGGTATTCTGGAAGGTAAAATCACCCTTGATGCGTAACTTGTTCTCAAAGAAGTGACTGCTTAAGCTGGTTGTATTTCGGATTACGGTTCGATTCATGTCAATCCCGTTTTTTCCATATACAAAATCTCCCACTGTATAAGCTGCCGAGTAGGTGAGGGTACCATCCGGGTTAAACATAGGAGCCATGTTATGACCTTCGTCTGAAATGTTCCGCCAGATACTGCCACCTTCACCTACATTCAACGGGTTGTGGTACTTGATAAATGAATAATCAACATTGTTAGTTGCTTCCAGCCAAGGAGTTAACTGTAGTGATCCTTTGGCACGGAGGTTATACATTTTGTAATCATCCGAGTTGTAACGGAACAATCCATCTTGTGTATAAGCACGTCCGGATACGTAGAAGTCACTTTTATCATTACCACCAGAGAAAGAAATGTTATGCTCGGTAGAGGTTGTATGTTTTTTATAAAGTTCTTTGTACCAGTCTGTATTGGCATAGTAGACGTATTCTCCATTTGAGTTTACCTCCACCTGAGGAAGACTGGGATCTTTGGAATGTCTCTCTAACTGTGCTAGATAATCCTGTGAGAACTTTACTGTTTTGTTAATATTCTGGGGAGTCTGAGAGTAGTCGTTCCAGGCTGACCAGGCTTCATTAAACAGCTTGGCAAACTGATAGCCATCTGTAACCAGATCAGGCACTGTAGTAGGCGATCTGAATGCATGATTGACAGAATAGTTGATACTGGTACGTTCCTTATTGGCTTTTTTGGTGGTGAAAAGAACTACACCAAATGCACCACGTGCTCCATAAATAGCACAAGAGGCCGCATCTTTCAATACAGTAACACTGGCAATGTCATTGGGGTTAAGCCGGCTTGGATCACCTTCTACACCATCTACTAATACTAACGCACTACCACCTTGACCGATGGAAGTTGTACCACGCACATTGAAGGTGGGTGATTGAATTGGCTTACCATCCTGTGGGATAATGTTCAGGTTAGGAATAACCCCTTGTAACCCTTGTGCAACGTTAGATACTGAGCGATTTTCCAGTACTTTACCATCTACCTGTTCTACAGAGCCTGTCAGGTCTCGTTTCTTGATAGAACTATAACCCACTACCACCACATTTTCCAGCGACTGAACATTAGGTACCATAGCTACATTGATCACAGTTTTGCTGCCTACAGGAACTTCTTCTGTGTTATAGCCTATGAAAGAGAATACCAGAATACCATTCTCATCGGAAACAGTAACACTGTAATTACCCTGTGCATCACTGATACTACCTGTAGTGGTGCCTTTGACACTAACACTGACACCGGGTAATGGCTGGCCTTTTTCATCGGTTACTTTTCCTGTAACAGTATTTTGAGGTTTATTGGCAGAAGTGCCTGTACTTTTTGGTTTTTCTTTGATAAAAATATATGAGTCTGAAGATTCGTAGATAACATAATAAGGCTTGAGCAGATCATCCAGAATAGTGCGGAGTTTCCGATTCTCGTAGTTGACAGATACCTTTTTGTCAGCAGGCAGCAGACTGGGAGAATAAATAAACTCACAATTTGCTTTTTCGCTGAGTATGGTCAGGCTTTGACGTAGCGTTACATTTTTTAAAGAGATTGAAACGGTATTATCCAATATGTTCTGACTGGTAGCTTTGGCATAGGAGGCAGTAGTAGTAAACTGCAACAGCAAGGCAAACAGAGCTGCATATCTCATAAAATATATGAAAGATACGAACCCTCGTTTTTGGGATTTTTTCATACTTTTGGGTTTGTTTTCAGGTTAAACTGAACACGAAAGGTCTCTTGGTTATTTCTTTAATGTGAACTAAGGAATACATAAAAACCGGGGACAATCAGACCGGAGATGCTCGCAACATCTTCGGTTTTTATCCGGACAGAATGTAGAGTTTGATTGTTACATAGGCAATAGGGTTGTTGGTTTAACAGTGGTTTAGTGTATACGCATTATTGACAGGTGTTTCCTTTGATGATAATCTGATTTCCGACTTTCTTGTATCGAGCCCCCAGATACAGACATATCTTCTCCACGATTCGCGGTAACGGCTCGTTTTTAAACCGGGCATTTAGTTTACACTGACTCAGTTCCTTATTCTCCAACTGTATCGTTACATTGTATTTCCGGTTCAGGATCTGAATAATTTCAGGCAGAGTTTTGTCTTCAAATACCAGATTACCCTCCATCCAGGCTGTATAATTTTCCAACTGTGTTACATTGGTCTGAGTCAACAGTTGCTCTTTTATCGAATAACTGGCTTTCTGATTAGGTGTCAAGAATACAGTTTGCATACTATCTCCAACCTGTACCTTTCCGGTACGTACTGCAACCTCAATCTGCGAATCATCTTTGTAGGCCTTTACATTAAAGCTGGTACCCAAGACTCGTGTATTGATTTTTCCTGAAGTGATCACAAAAGGCTTTTTAGGATCTTTGGTCACTTCAAAAAAGGCTTCCCCCTCCAGATATACCTGCCGAATATTTCCTGAAAAAGACTTGGGTACTCTGATTCGGGTATCCGCATTCATATATACCAGTGACTTATCTGATAACTGAATCACCTTCTGACGGCCCGGAGGATTGTATATCTCCATATAGGCAACAGAAGTTTTCAGAAAATGACCTTTGCCGATCCATATCCCTACTCCGGCAGCCAGGGCTACCAGTAAAATAACAGAGGCAACTCGCCATACGGGAAATTGTCTGACAGGTAATGCAATAATATTCTCTTCTTCTTTAATGGCTGTATCAATTCGCTCCTGAAGGCTGGCTTTGATTCGTACTTCTTCGGTTGCTGATAAATCTTCTGACTGTGTATGCAGCGAATCAAGCCAATGTTCTACCCATTCTTTTTCCTCGTCTGTGCATTGGTCAAGTTTGTATTTCGTAATCAGATTTTTTAGTTCTTCAGGAGTCACTGTGATGGTATTGTGATGTCAGAGAATAGTGCGTTTACAATGAGGTGACGGGCGAGAATCCAAATGGTACTATGCGAGATGAAGATTTTTTTGAAAAAAATTAAAATAGATAAAATGAAACAAATATAGCCCTGTATTTGAGGGCTATAGAAGTAGGATTAAGGAGGAAATGGCGTGTTGTCAGGTTATCTGATACTTATGAAATCCAGAGACAGAATAGTAGAATAGAGACAATATAGTCACTCAGACTTAAGCGAAGTCTTCTTAAGGCACTTGTAAGCTGATTTTTTACAGTTTGCTGGGATAAGTCCAGTTGTTGTGAGATTTCTGCAATGGAGTGATCCTGACGTCGGCTCAGTTCAAATATCTCCTTCATACGCGAAGGCATACTGGCCAGGGATGTATCCAGCAAAGAATAGATCTCACTTTCAGCTACCTTTTCGGCAGTCGATTCCCGAAAGGAGGGAGTCATGTTTTTCAGTGACGCCAGATAATCTTCCCGTGTATAGGTAGCATCTATATGATCCAATATTTTGTTTTTCAGACTTTTGAACAGATAACCAGAAAGAGAAGTAGTAATAAGTAACGTATCTCTCTTGGTCCAAAGCTTTACAAAGATATCCTGTGTGATATCCAATGCTTCATCCTCAGACCGTAATTTATTGCGGGCAAACAAGTATAGGTTTTTCCAATAGCGGTCGTATATCTCGTTAAACGCTTTTTCGTTTCCGGCTCGTAATTCCCGCAGGAGTTCTTCTTCGTCAGCAGAAAGATAAGACATAGCTTGTGTAAAAATTCTTTCTGCAAAAGTAGATTTCTGAAAAGACAAGCTTATTAAGCCAGTGTTAAATGAAAAAAAAGCTTAGGAAATATATTGTACTATACAGAGAAGTGTAATGAGTCATTCGTTTTTTGATTGTTTGGATTATATACATGAAGCTAACATTTGCACAAGTCTAAAACATGGTCAAAAGTGAGAAATTGGCATATGCAAAGTTAGTTTTAGAATTTTCCAAAATTCACAGTATTAGTGGTAATAACTGAAAAGAGCCCATTCGAATTTTATATCCGGATATTATTGAAAACTAGAAAACCGACATTTACAATAGAGTTAACTCATTATCAGTTAGCTCTGATAATGAGTTGCTTATCTTACTTTTTGTTAAAAATTCCTAACTTCTACATGGACAAGGATCACCTGTATATCTTCTGCAACTATAATCTATTCCGTTTGGACAAACACATTTTGTATGATCTGGGGGACATTCAAACATACATCCACCTCTTATTTTTTTCATTTGTTCTCTAGATAGTAAGCGATCTGCAAAGTTAAGAATTGCTTTTTTCATGAGTTTTAAAACATTAATAGTGAAACATTTTATAAATATTCGGCCGAATTAGTTTGGATTAAAATGAATCTTTTCTAAGTTTCAAGGAATGAATAACATAGAGAAGATGATAGATAAGAATATTTGATAGCTAAATTTAATGATAGAATTTGAGGGGGGAACTTAAAATACTAGTAAATTATTGGTTTATGAAAAAAAAATATTTTGTAATAAGTTTCTCTTTTGCCACACATAACACATTGTTTCTTTACACCAAAGTTTATATTAATTTACAATAGTATGCGACCATTATTGTTAACTGTTATCGAAGTTACCAAAGGTTTCAAACCTGATTTTTCTAATCTATGACTATATGGATATATTCTCATTTCTGTTCTCCAATTTGGATATTGGAAAGACAAAATACTAAAATAATTTTTTGGGATAAAAAAGATACTTTCTTCAAAGACAACCTCTTTTAATGGAAAAAAATCTTCTTCTTTTATCGCTAACCCCTTTTTTCCTACTGAGTCTAGTGTAATATGATTATTTACTTCCTTGAGCATCCAAATATCAATAAATGGCCACTTATGATGACAGTTGGGAATAGAATATCCTTCTTTTAACCATATTTTGTAGAACTTGCATCCTTTTTCCTCATGAAACAAATCGTATTCAATCACATTACTGTGGTTGAATGTTAATGCATCTAAAAATAACTTTATTTCTAACTCATTTATAGCAATATCAACATCATCATCCCATGGGATAATCATCCCATGACGAACATAACCAAGTAGTGTACCTCCTTCCAATATAAGTTTTATATCTAATTCATTGCCAATAGTACTGATAATCTTAAGTAGTTTTCTTATAAGTTCTTTATCATCTGAATTCCATAGATTAATATCTAACATACTGTCTCTGATAAGCTTTTGCCTATCTGATTTGATGTATGATATATTACTATCTGTCTCAAAATAGTTTGTGTCAGAAAAATATCCTTTAATAACTTTGTCCATACATAAGGTTATTAATTCATCATCAACAGGTTGCTTACAATTAAGACCTAAAACTTTTTTGAGGCCTCTTTTATGTAGAAAATAAGCATAAGCACCCCACTGAAGGCCCATCGCATAGGGTTGATAATTTTTGAAATTGATGTTTATGATACTTTTCTCATAAGGGTAAAATAACTCCCAATCATCAGGTAGTTCCTGAATCATCTCTAGTATGATTTCTTTGTTGGTATAAATTAGTGCATCATCTTCCATAATTAGACACCATTCATATGAAGATTTTTCAAATTCTTGCCAAACTCTTTTATGTGAAATGAAACAAGCAATTTCGGCATCTGATATAGGGAATCCATATTCGTGCAGCATAAATTCTTTATCTATTTCTATTTCTTCAAAAGATTCGAAATTGGGGTCACAGCCTTCTATTAAATGTAATTCCTCCTCATAATTTTTGAGAGAGTTAATTGACGAAACGCTTTTTATGCCTCTATGATTTAATCTAATTTGATAAATTCTCATTTCAATGTTTAAGTCTTGTGGTGAGTATGTGTCGAAAAAAGATATACTTTTGTTCTACATTGCTAGAAATAAACTGTTAAATAGCTTTATCATCGATCTGATTTTTTATGATATAAGAGTATATAGCGCTATTTAAACTTTGGACTTGTAAAAAGGTAGAAATTTTTTTTATTGTACTAGTATTTAAGCTTTTGGTTTCATTCTCGTGACATTTATAGCCAAAAATTCGTTTGACTGTACTAGTGCTTAGATCAAGTAAAATTGATAAATAAATAAAATGTCGATTCTGCCAACTAGAAGTAGGTTCCTGTAAGCAATGCCAGTCAGCTGCATTTTTATATTCAGTGTTAATAACTTCTTGTGTTTTTTTTATTATCAGGTCCATCAGAATTTGATAATAAAAATTAGGGCTATTTTCATTTAGGTATCTGTGTTTTTTGGTTAATACCCGGTAGGATTTATTTAATACTTTATTATTCGTGATTTTCATTTACCTCTATATAAGTGGTTTATACATGGGTACAAGTTACTTGGTTTATTACGTTAATGGTATATAATAATTTTATATTTTTGTTAATTATTTTGTTTTGTATGTTACCTTTTTGTTTCTGCGATTTATTGTTTTAGTTAGTTTTTATTTTAATTACTACAAGGAAAAATGAGGAGATAGGCAAGTCGTCTTACGATTTTTAATTAAAAGGCTTTAGATAGAAGGGTCAAAGTTGCTATTATATTTTCGTTAGTTGATTATTTATCTTTCTAACACTTTTATAAGACTATAGAATAATTTATGTGCCATTTTTGTGTTTTCTGTAATAATTTCTGCGGTCGCTGTCATGCCAGATTTATAAGTTAATATCTGTTTATAATTTGTTTTTAATCCTTTGGGTAATACTACCTTAGCAAGGAACATATTATCCTGATCAGGAATATTAGATATGAATTCTATTTTGCCCTCAACCAATCCGAATTCTTGAGAAGGATATCCGTCAAAACGAATCAACACACGTTGGCCAATCTTAACTTTGCCAAAGTTATTCTGAGGAATTCGTATTTGACCAAACTCTGTTTTATTTTCTGATCCAATAAAAAATACCTCTTGGCCAGATTTTAATGTCTGATTCTCTTGCAAAAAAGAAGAAAAATATACATTACCTTCTAGAGGGGCTATTAGTAAGTATTTGTTCTTCCATTCTTGTATTTGACTTTGTAGAGTATGAATCGCTTGAGCAAGTAATATCTTTTGTTCTGAAATAGTTTTATCTAATTCTAAAATTTCCTTCTCTTTTGCTGTTTGGGCTGCTATATTGTTCATTATAGATGTTTCAGCCTGTCGTAGAGGTAATTTCTTTGCCAGTAATTTGCTTTGTTCATGACTAAATTCCAGTGGTGCAATTACTTTCTCATCGAGAAGTTTTTTTTGTGCAATAAATTCTGACTCGGCCAAGTTATAGTCTTGATGGTATAATTCTTCTTGCGTCTTTAGATTATTGAATAATAGATGTAGATCATTCAACTCTTTTTCTAAGAGCTTTCGTTTTTCGAGGTAGAATCCTCCTTTTAAAAAGGAGATACATTCTTGATATGTTAATGTGAAAGTTTGAAAGTCAGATTGGAGCTCGCCTAAGTGTCTGAATGTATTGATCGAGGTGTCTTTATTATAAGATAATTGATTGCTTAAAAATTGATTCTGTATCTTTGCTAACCAATCTGCTAGAATCAATACTTCTTCATGTTGTGATGTGCTTTCTAAATAACCTAAGATTTGTCCTTTTTTAACGTTCTGATTATCAGATGTTAATAGTCGGACTATTTTCCCATCAGTATGTGCGTTTACTGATTTTGGAGCATTAATAGAAGTAAGTACAAATGACGCTTTGATAATATCAGGATATTCAATTATCCAAGATGTGCCAATAATAAGTACAAAGGCGAAGAAAAACAGACTTATTCCATAACGAATAATTGCAGGTGGCGGGCGGTTTATTATTTCATAAACTTCTTCACTACGTAATTCTATGGATAAAGGCTCTTCTTTTTGAAAATTACTTGGATCTGGTAACATATTTATGGTCCATTTATTGGGAATAGTTATTTATTCTCCTAATTCAAGTTGATTTTTTACCAGAGTATAGTAATGACCCTGTGTTAATATTAGATCTGTGTGAGAGCCTATTTCTACAATTTCTCCTTTATGAAGTACAATGATTTGATCTGCATTTCTTACGGTACTTAGACGATGAGCTACAATTATGACTGTTCGTCCTTGAAAAAATGAATCAAGATTCTCCATAATTGTACGCTCATTGTTGGTATCTAATGCATTGGTCGCTTCATCAAAAAAAATAAACTTTGGATCTTTATAAACAGCACGAGCGATTAGTAAACGTTGTTTTTGACCCTGGCTTAAGCCATTACCTTCGGCACCTATTTTAGTGTTGTAACCTAATGGCAAGGATTCAATAAATTCATGTATATTGGCTATTTGTGCTGCCTGTTGTAATTTGTATATGTCTACCTTTTCATCACCTACAGCAATGTTATTAACAATTGTATCTGAGAAGATGTATCCCTCCTGCATTACTACTCCACATTGACTACGCCATAGTTGATGACTTATATTTTTTAAATTAGTTTCTCCAATCTTTAATTCTCCATCTGAAGGAGTATAAAATTTAAGTAAGAGTTTTAATAAAGTTGTTTTCCCACTACCACTCATACCTACAATTGCTGTTGTCTCACCTGCTGGAATGTAAAAATTTAAATCTTTTAGTACATAATCATTCATACCTGGATAGGTAAAAGACAGATCTTTAACGATAAGGCTTTTATTGGAATGTATCGGAGGTAAGTTTAATCTTTTAAAAGGTTCTTCATCTTCAAGATCATGGATATCATTTAAACGTTCCATACTAATTTGTGCATCTTGTAATGACTGTACAAAGCCAATAAGTTGTTCTATTGGACTATTAAGTTGGCCAATAATGTACTGAACTGATAGCATTGTCCCTAATGTAATCTCTCCTTCAATTACAGATTTAGCTGCTAAAAAGGTGATAAAAATGTTTTTTCCTTCATTAAAAAAGAATGCACCAGCCTGTTGGTATTGATTCAGAGAGAGACTTTTGATATTGAAACGAAATAGACGAGCTTGGATATGTTCCCATTCCCAACGTTTTTGTCGTTCCGCATTTGCAAGCTTAATTTCTTGCATTCCTTGAATTAGTTGTATAATGCTACTCTGATTTTTTGCGGAAACTTCGAATTGTTTGAAGTTTAGCTCTCTTCGTTTCTTTAAGAATAAAATAACCCAGATAACATAAAATGTACTAAAAACAGCAAAGGCAAAGAATATTAAGGTATTATAATAGGCTAGTATGATGCTAAATATTAATAAATTAAAGGTGGAGAATAATATATTAAGTGACTGACTAGTTAGAAAGGTCTCGATACGTTGATGATCACTAATACGTTGCATGATATCCCCATACATTTTTACATCAAAAAATGAGAGAGGTAGCTTCATCAATTTGATGAAAAAATCTGATAGTATTGAAATATTAATACGTGTACTGATATGTAACAGAATCCAGCTACGAAGGAAGTCAATAGCCATCTTTCCTATAAATAACATCGTCTGTGCAATTAGCACTAAATAAATAAAATTCAAGTTTTGACCATTAATACCGATATCTACTATTGATTGGGTAAGAAAAGGAAAAAGTAATTGAAATAAATTACTTGTTAATAATGCTAACCCCAGTTGGATGAGTAGTTTTTTATAGGTAAATAAGTAGGTAAGTAGTTTGTTTATCCCAAGCCGTCTAACTATATCCTCTTCTTCTGTATAAAAAGCAGGTGTAGGTTCTAGGAGCAATGCTACCCCTACATCATTACCAGATTGATATGTACTAAGCCAATGCTGACGAAACTCTTCTTTAGTATAAACAATTAAGCCTTTTGCTGGATCTGCTGTATAAACCTTGTCTTTAGAAATCCTATAAATAACTATAAAATGATTCTGATTCCAATGAATAATGCATGGTAGTGGTGCTTCTTGAGATAATTTCTCAAGAGTGGTTTTTACTCCAAGTGTTTTAAATCCAATATTTTCCGCTGCTTCTGCAAGTCCTGCAAGTGAAACTCCTTCTTTACTTAGAAATGCTTTACCTCTTAAAGATGCCAAAGAATAGGTTCTGCCGTAGTATTTGGCTACCATACGTAAGCATGTTGGTCCACAATCCATAGCATCCTGCTGATGGTAATGTTTAAAGGAAACCATATTTATTAAATTGTAATATGTGTAAGTAGTTTTCCATTGGTATTGTATGCTTTTAGGTAATTATAGGAGTGGGTTCTTTCCAATAAATGGGATTCCAACCTCCTTTATTAATTAGATACTGGAGTACCATAGTACGTTGTGGAATAAACTCTTCTCTCATCCAAGATGCATGCTTATCGTGGCTATAAGCAGGAGTTATATTACCACTATCATTTTCTGAAAATTGACATGGGATAACAGTAGGAATTCCTGCACGTATCATACAAGTAGCAGAGAGATGTATATCTTCGCCTGTTTGAAAAGTTATAGGCCAAATCGACCAGAAATGTCTGATCCATTCTGTTTTGAAAAAGAAACTACTACAACCATAGTCTACAAATGTATCTTTCGGGCAATAATTGTATCCTAAAGGATATCTGGCATCTCCAATAAAGTGAGTTTGTAAGTAACCGGGCCATTTTGCTATTTCAGGAGTGTAGTCATTTTTGTCAATAAATCGGCCATTGCAACAGATAATAGCATTATATTTACTGCAAGAGGATATACAAGTTTCAATCCAAGAAGATGATGGAATAATATCATCATCTAAAATCCATGTGTAACAAGTATCAATATGATTAGCTATACTAAAACGACCAAAATATTTTAGATCTTGGCTTGAGTGAATGTATTGTATATTTGGGAATTTCTTTATGGTTTTCTTAATAGAAGTGTGTTCTTCACATTGCAGAATCCAAATATTCTTAGGAAGAATAGTTTGCCTATATAAAGACTCAAGTTGTTCCTTAAGATATCTCCTTTTCCAAATGTTTAAAACAATAGTAACATCTGCAACATTTTTTTCGGATGTACAGTCTTTTCGGGAGTAAATGAATGAAAACATAAGTATTGGTAGGAGCGAAATATTTTTTGTTTTGAATGATGTGTATCTGAATAAATATATATCATATTTATTTTAGGACTTTGTCTAATATTTCGTCTAATTCTTTTTCTGAGACATCTTGCGCTATAATGGTTCCTCTAGGGTCTATAAGGAAATTGTATGGTATATAGGTAATGTTATAAGAGTTGAGATATGGAGATTTCCATACTCTAGTATCTATCACATGTGTCCATATATTAATCTTATCTTGTTTTATTGCTTGTAACCAAGGTTCTTTATTCTCATCAATAGATATACTATAGATTGTAAATCCTTTGTTTTTAAACTTAGTGTAAATTGAGATTAAATGAGGGTTCTGTTGCCTACATGGAAGACACCAGCTAGCCCAAAAGTCAAGTAATACATATTTGTTTTTGAAGCTAGAGGTGGTAAGCTTACCTACAGTATCAGGTAGATTTATTAATACACTATTTTGATTGATGAATGATGTCTTAATTTTCTCTTTTGTTTTATGGGGAAGGGGTTTATAGGAAAGAAGTGCTAGTTGGATTGGGCGAGTGTTAGGGAATTTATTTTTTACAAATTCTACTAAATTTTCTATCTCTTCTGATTTGGATATTTCAGGGAATAATTTCATCAGAACTATACAATCAATTAAACATAGTTCTGCACAGACTGGACTTGATGTATTTCTAACGATACTACTAGAATAGTCAAACATGTTTATTCTAGTAGATAACAATTTATCCTCCTGAATTTGAATTTTTTTCTGATCTAGGTTATTAATTTTTAAGCTATCAATTATTTGTTTGAGTTGATATACACTATCTTGATAGTTCGCATATGTGTATTCCCATTCTAATAATGTGATAGTAGAAGGATTATTACTTATTGAGAGATCGCGCCTTGGGTAAGATGAATGATGCCTATTAATCCTGTAATAAATCTTTATGTCTTCGTTTTTGAGAGCTAGATTAATGGAACCTCCTTCCTTTTCAAATATGATTTTGTAATGGAGTTCTTCAGATGCAATGCCTTTTAGAATAAAGGTATCACTAGTATTGTCAATAAGTGCAGAGTCAACCTTTATAGCACGCTTGTCATACCGATATAAATATACCTTTTGTAATGGGCTATTATCAATGGTTCCATAAATAGTAAAAGAAGTATCTTGTTGACTTAGACAGGATTGAGTGATAAAAAAATAAAAAAGATAAATGGAATAGTTTCTAAGTAAGTACGTCGCTGGAATGCCACTTAAATGCATAATAGAAAAAACTTAATAACTCAATAAATGATTGTTTTCTATATTAAGCTTTGCTTTTGCTACTAAATGTAGCAAAAGCAAAGTATTTCTTTAGGGGATTTAAGCGCAAGTGGCAGTTTCTGCTCCTGCAGCTATCGCACGTCTTTCAGCTTCTGCTGCACTAGGGCCACAGCCGGGGCCTGAATATGTTAGCCCACCTGGGTAGGTAATTACGCATCTATAATAATTCTCTGTGCCACAATTTTGATCACATCCACCTCTTATTTTTTTCATTTGTTCTTTAGATAGTAAGCGATCTGCAAAGTTAAGAATTGCTTTTTTCATGAATTTTAAAACATTAATAGTGAAACATTTTATAAATATTCGGCCGAATCGAAGGGTAAGAGATTAAGTTGACTAAGGAGGATATTCACTTGTCGATCAGAAGATGTCATTATTTGCTTCTGAATATTTTGACATTCTTTCTGATAGTCAGGTAACTTTTCTAAAATATGAAGGATGGTTCTTTTTAAAGATGTAGGTGAATCTTCTATGTGACCACGCAATCCCCAATTGTGATATACTATTCTGGCACTATTACTTGGTTGATCGACACCCTCATTTAGAGGATATACCAACATTGGAACACCTGATTGTAAACATTCTTTAATAGATCCTAATCCCCCATGAGTAATCATTAAATCACAGTATAAAAGTAAATTCAATTGAGGAACCACTGAAAATAAGTGAATATGTTTGGCTAACGGATCTTTATGAACTCTAATACCTCCTGTTGCAATAATCACTTCAATATTATTTAATTCTCTAACTATAGTAATTATATTCGCCAGAAACTTACTAGCTTTTTTATAATTTCCACTTGAAAGAGTACCCAGAGAAATATAGATCAATTTGCAATGCTGTTGCTTCTTTTTAATTACAAGATTATTGATTAAGTCATCATATATTTCAGACCTAAATTGGGATTCAGTCCGAGATATGGGAAAATGGATGTAATACTCATTTTTCGGAGCTACGTGGTTTGAAAACTCTAATTCTTTTGGTGCCAGTACTATAGATGGAATTAATTTGATACCATCATAGAAGGACATTTTATGTTCTATAATTTTATCCCAATTTATGTTATGCTTTGATGAATAACGCATTAGAAAAGTATGGCCATCCCACCCAAGAAAAATTATGTGTTCTAACCAACGTTTAATCCTACGCTTACAAATATGCTTTAACCACTCCCATTCGGCTAGAAATAAATCTAAAAAATAGTTTTGTGGAATTCTGTAGGAATCAAGTGGTGCAATTCCAGTACGTTTTCGTGGAGATAGTTTTGTACTTAGTTGAACTACAGGTATTGATTTTTTTAAGCCAGGATAATAGTGTCCTAGAGTATCGTCTAAAAAGATAATGTCAGGGGATTTTAACTCTATAATTTCCTCCATACGATTAACACTAGACCAGAAATTACGATATCGATAGATTTTAAATGCTGGGTGCAAAAGGTTTTTTAAAAAGAGACCAATTGCAATCTTTACAGATCGAATTACATATTCATCTACATAATTTATTGATAAACATTCAAATCCTTCTTGTTGTATGATATTCTCGAAACCATCTGCAATAGTATATATAACATGAAAGCCTCTGTTTCTTAATGCATGAGCTAGACCAAATGTTGGATAGTAATGGCTTAAATGTGGAACCATAATAAAGAGAGCTGTCTTCATAAAATTTACATATGTAGAAGGTTTTACTGAGGTAGATTATGTAGAATATAAGCTAAATCTTCTAACTGGTATATGTTAGGCTTTACATGATGATTAATATAAATAGTTGGTGTAGCTGTTATATTTGCCTCTTTACACCAGTTAATATGTTTTTCTACTATACTTTTAACATACTCTGGTTCATAATAGTAATATGATTGATTTAATATGTTTGATTTCTCCTTTTCGTCTGCATTAAACCATTCATGTAGGGCTCTTTTTTGATCCTTTTTAGATAAAGCTAGCAGATGTCTGGCGATATCTCCTTTCTGATCATCAAAAGTATTGGTGGCATAGAAAATAATCTGACATTTAAGATTAGTATTATTTTCCAGCAATTTTTCGATTTCTGAATGAGCTTTCGCACAAGGGGGGCAATATGGATTAGTGACAACTGTAATAGTATGTTCAGCTTCTAAATTGCCTAAAGTAATGGTTTCAAGTTCATGAGTGGAAGGCATTAATGGTTCTCTTTGTAATAAAGTTTGGAATAAATCTGCGTTATTTTTAAAACGCCGTAAATCTTCTTCCAATAATACCGTTTGTTGAGTTGCTAAGAAGTAAGGTTTTAATAAAAGCCATCCAACAATAGGAATACAAAACGTGATAAAGAAAATACTCGTTTCCCATAATGAAATAGAGTTAATTGAAAATTGACTCCAAAAATCAAGACTGATAAAAAACTCTATCCATAGTAAGGCAAGTACACTTAAACACAGTAAACACCATTTTTTTATTGAGTTTTGATAGTAAATGGAATATGCAGTAAATGGCAATGCCATTAGATTACTGACTATTAAGAAAAAAATAGTTGTGTGATTACCATGATTACTAAGAAGAGCTAACGAACCCCCTGAAAAATAACAGAACCCTATTTCAGACCAACTTATTAATCCCCATAGTTTAGCGGCAGATGAATCAAGAACTGTTTTGCAATTTGTCTTTTTGGAAATATTGCAGATGTTGTTAATTAAAGGATTATTGTTATCTATGATCTGCCATAAAAGTAATCCACTTATATGTACTCCAAAGAGCTTTACTAATAATAATCCATACCAATTCCAACTTGTGTTCCAACTAGCAATATAATTTAAACCTATTAAGAAACAGAGAGTAAAAAATCCTATTATGAAATAAGACTTAAGCTTATATAACTTCTCTTTTCTATAATTTTCACTATAATTTTTTTCTCCTGAATTATCTTTTAATTCGGCTAACAAAGCTATTCCGCTCCACTGTTGTATAAATTCGGCTATAGGAGTAGTGTGAATATGATCTTTATTTGAAGTCCATTTGACTATTCCATTAGAAATATCTTGAACTAATATAAATAATGGTTGCCCTGTATGATTAAAATGAGCTATAAACGGAGTAACTAAATCATGTAATTGTTCAGGTGGTATTTTAATGGATATATTTTCAATATTCCATTCAGTAAGAGCATCATTTATTGAAAGTAGGCTAGGATAGCTAGGATGTCTTTTGAGTGTTTCTTCAACTGTCTTATGGGTAACTTTTGCTTTTAAATATGTAAGGAAAGAATATAATATGTATTCAGTATTGTCAATATTAGTGGTCTGTGATCTCATTGTTACTTAGTTCAATTAAATCAATCAATTTAGATTGATAAGGTTGTCACTATGCAAAAAAAAAGATTAGAGCGCTATAAGTGTATTCAAAATATGAACAAATATAATTTGGTTAAAACATGTGTTATGATATTTTTTGTTTTTTGATTGTAAAAAAAAGCAGGTAGAGGCTAAATAATAATTTGAAATTATATGTGATATTATATAAATAATAGTGTATTTTTTATTTTAAGATGATATGTTATTTAATTGGATTGAAAAAGAAAGTAAATACAAGCAAAAGGATCTTTGTTTAAATTTTATCAAAGCTACATTTATGGAGATCCTGCCTCCTTCAAACACTGTTTTTTCAGATTCTAAAAGCCATTATGAAATATTGGATGCGCTGCGTGGTGTAGCGGCCATTACGGTGGTTGTATTTCATATCCTTGAAGCCTTCTCTTTCGGAGATCATCAGAAGCAAATCATTAATCATGGCTATCTGGCGGTTGATTTCTTCTTTCTGCTCTCAGGTTTTGTCATTTCACACGCCTACGACGACCGATGGAATACAATGACCTGGCAAGATTTCTTTAAGCGACGCTTAATCCGCCTTCATCCAATGATCATTATGGGCATGATAATAGGGGCAATCGGATTTCTATCCTATACTTTTCCGGAAGTATATCCTCTGAGTCGTAATGTTTCTTTTGGTAAGGTTATGTTGGTTATGCTAATCGGGTTTACTTTATTGCCGTTGCAAGTCTCAATGGATATCAGAGGCTGGATCGAGATGCACCCTCTTAATGGCCCTGCGTGGTCTCTATTCTTTGAATATATCGCCAATATTTTATACGCTTTCGTACTGAGACATCTTTCCAATACCGTTTTGGCTGTGCTGGCAGCTCTGGCTGGTTTTGCTTTGGTACATTGGGCGGTTACAGGTCCCAGTGGAGATCTCATCGGAGGCTGGTCACTAGACCCATTGCAATTCCGAATTGGCCTCACTCGTCTGCTTTTTCCGTTTCTGGCAGGTATCCTGTTAGCCAGGGTCTCTAAACCCGGACATATCAAAAATGCATTTGTCTGGTGTAGTCTGTTGCTTATCCTTGTACTTGCTTTCCCTCGTGTGGGTGGAGATCGGCTGTGGCTAAACGGAATTTACGATTCGCTCTCCGTAATAGTCGTATTCCCTGTGATAATCTATATGGGTGCCAGTGGTACTATTGAAGGAAAAGGTTTGTTACGTATCGGTAGATTTCTGGGGGATATTTCTTATCCGATTTACATAATTCACTATCCGCTAATCTATCTCTTTACTGGCTGGGTTATTGAAAATAAAATACCTCTGGCAGAAGCCTGGCCTGTTGGAGTGCTTGTGTTAGTCGCTTCTTTACTGATTGCCTATGGTAGTTTAAAATGGTATGATATACCTGTGCGAAAATGGCTCACAGAACGATTTATGAAGAAAAACAAGATGCCTACAGCTAAAGCTTCCGGATTGCCTCCAACCTCAAATCAAAATGGCTAAGTAGATAATAAATTTGTTAGTACGTAGAATATCTCTCATGTAGATACATTGATACCAGAATATACTTACTTTGAAAAAAATATTGTTTTTCCGTTTTATTTTATCACCATTGCAATCATATTGTTTGTATAAATTTTAATGAATGTATGAAAAAAACACTGACTAAACTCCTGGCATATGTAAGTATTGCCACTTTTGTAATGATATCTTGTTCAGAGGAAAAAGTAGGCAATAACCAATTGACTGGAAAAGAAAAAGAAGAAGGATGGGTTGTGTTGTTTGATGGAAAGACTACTGATGGATGGCACTTATATAACAAAGGAAAGGTTCCTTCTGCCTGGATTGTACAGGGTGATGAATTGTATTGTAAACCTGATACCTTTGATATAGCACACGGTGATCTGATCTCTGATAAAGAATTCAAAAACTTTGATCTGAAGTTTGAGTGGAAAATATCAGAGGCTGGTAATAGTGGTGTATTTTTTAATGTGGTGGAAAAAGATAGTCTGCCCACTGCCTGGTCTTCCGGTCCTGAATATCAATTGCTGGAGAATACCCATCCTGATTATGCCATGAATCCTGTGAAGAGAGCGGGCTGTTTATATGGTTTTGCCCCACAAAAGAATGCTGTAACCCCTTTGCCTGCCGGACAATGGAATCGGTCAGAAATCAAACAGGTTGATGGAAAAGTAGAATTTTATTTGAATGATACACTAACAGCTCAGCAGGATTTGAATTCAGCAGAATGGAAAGCCATGATAGCTAATAGTAACTTTAAATTTTTTCCCGAGTTTGGAAAGTCGACCAAAGGACATATTGCCTTACAGGATTGGTCCAAAGGCATCTCTTTTCGTAATATTAAAATTAAGGAGCTATAAGCACTTAATTTCTGCATAAAAGATATGGAAGCACAGCAGTTGTAAATAGGTGAACTGCTGTGCTTTACCGATCCATTATAAAGTTCGGATGCCTCCATCGATAAGTAATTCACTACCAATCATAAAGCTTGACTCATCAGAAGCCAGATACAGAGATGCCTTGGCCATTTCCAATGGCATGCCTACGCGTTTAACAGGTGCAAACTGTCCCATCCCCGCCTTCATAGCTTCTGCTTCTTCTTTACTGGAAGCTACAGACTCAAAAACAGGCGTATCAATCGGACCAGGAGTTAAGACATTTACACGTATTTTTCGATCCAGTAGCTCAGCCGAAAAACTTCGGGCAAGAGATCGTACTGCTGCTTTAGATGCTGCATAGGCTGCATGATTAGGCACTCCTTTTTCTGCGACGGTTGACGATGTTAATATAACAGAAGCTCCATTATTTAAGTATTTCAGCGCTTTTTGAACAGTGAAGAATGTTCCTTTGAAGTTGATGTCATTTACTTTGTCAAACATCTCCTCTGTAAACTCAAACAAAGGTCCCAACACATATACGGCAGCATTGACTACCAGAATATCTATTTTTCCCCACTTCTGAAATACTCTGGTATATAGTTGGTCCAGATCTGCTAAAGAGGTGACATCTCCCTGGACACCTAAGACGTCATACCCGATCTCATTAACAGCATTTGCAAGATTCTCACGGTTACGAGCTGTTATAGCTACTTTTGCCCCTTGTTGGGCAAATAATTTGGCAGTTGCTAATCCGATACCACTACTACCACCTGTAATAACGGCTACCTTGTTTTCTAATTTTCCTGACATACTCTTTACTTGTTTAAAATTTACTCTGCAAAGTTGCCAGTACTTTTAGTGGAGAAAAATGAACCAGATCAAGAAATATGATTGATCTGGTTCAACTTTTGGCTTTCTTTTTTTGATTGCGAAGCCTGGAAATAAATTCTGTTGTCATACCCAGGTAGGAAGCAAGAGCATATTGAGGTATACGTTGAACAAGACGGGGATATTGTTCTAAAAAATGATGGTATCTTTCCTCTGCTGTTTGAGTAAGATTGGCAATAAGTCTTCGTTGCTGAAAGGCGGTAGAACGTTCAGCCATTATTCTAAAAAAAGTCTCAAATGTAGGGCTATACCTTTTTAAATATTGCTCACGGGAATAGTCAATCTGGGCTACTTCGCTGTCTTCCAGTGCAACTACAAACATGGTTGCAGGTTGTTGAAAAATATAACTATTATAGTCAGATATCCACCAGTCTTCAATAGCAAGTTGAATAGTATATTCCTGACCTTTGCTGTCGACGACATAAGCTCGAAATGATCCTTTGAGTACATAATTGCGATGCGTAGCAACAAAGTCAGGCTGAATGATAAACTGACGTTTTTTGATATTTTTCAGTTTAAAGCTTAAAAGTGTTTCTCTAACTTCTTCAGGACTTAGAGAAACTTTTTTCCGGATATGTTCTATCAGGGGATCTAGTGTTGGCAATGTAGATTGATCCATCGGTATAATTTTCATCAAAGGAGTTGAAAATAAAATGGACAAGTATATCAAATTTCTTTGATAGTATACTGTAATCAGGAAAATAGGATTAGCCTTATGAGCTACAGCTAGGCTGCAACTCGGGGCAGAGAAATTGTAAACACACTGCCTTTTCCTACTTCACTATCAACAGAGATAGTTCCTTTGTGTTGCTGCACATATTGTTGTGTTAACAAAAGTCCCAATCCGCTCCCTTTTTCTCCCTGTGTACCCAGGGTGGTGTGTTTCGAATCCAGATGGAATAGTTTATTCATAACATCCGGGGTCATACCAATACCCGTATCTGCAATGGCAAAAGAGATATTGTGCTCTTTCTGAATAGTATAGATACGAATTGTACCTCCGGGAAGCGTAAATTTCATAGCATTGGATACCAGATTTCGTACAATAAGCTGGATCATGGCTTCATCTGCATATAAACTTACACTTGAATCTGTGTCATTCTTAAGTGTAATTTGTTTTTGATCTGCCAGCGGGGTAGACCATTCCAGTACCTGTTGGGTTATCTGATACAAATTTACTTTCTGAGGCTCAAAACGAGTGTGTTGCATAGCGGCTCGTGACCATTCCAGCAGGTTATCCAGCAAATGAGCTGTTTGATCAACCGTATGTTTGGAAGCTTTTAAAAATGTCTGTTGCTCTTTTTCACTGAGTGGTCTATCTTCATTCGTCATCATATCGATAAGCATACGCACAGAATGTACGGGTCCTCGCAGATCATGAGCGATAATGGAAAAGAAACGATTTTTTTGTTCATTGAGCTCTTTCAGGTGGCGATTGAGCTTTTGATGGTTTTTAATGTATTTAAAGACGATAATACCAATCTGAATACTAACCCAAATACTAGCCAGAGCCGATAAAATAATAATAATCTGAGAGCGATCAATGCTGTTTTTAGCCCGATTGTGTCTGATCGTTAACAATGCTTGTTCATTTCTCTGGATTCTCTCCTGTGTTTGATAGATTTGTTGCATGATTAATCGTGCTTTTTCCAGATGGGCAATTCTGGCCTGGGCACTAGGATAGTGAAATTTCCCAGCTACATAAGCCATGGAAGTATCAAACACTCCCAGACGTTGTTTAATAAGGTTACCAAGTAACCGTGCATCTATTTGTCTGGAAGGGTTATCTGCTGTAAGTTTTAGGAGTTTATCTGTTTCAGAATGAATAGTTGAGACTAATTGAGGAAAATTTCTTACAAATTCTTTATTGTGAGTAAGCGCGTATCCTCTGACATTTCCTTCGCATTGATTGATGTGTTGTACTAGCCGATCAGTCGTATTGATAACCTGATAAGTATGTTCTACCCATGTGAGATCGTAGTAGAGATTTTTGCTATGTCGGTAAGAATAGATAATAAATGCTGTCAGAAGCAACGTAGAGCAGGCTAAAGAGATTGTTAGCCAGTAAAATAGGGTGGAACGTTGGCCCAAAAAGCGAACGAAAGAATTAAAGCTTTGCACAGCAGGAAGACATAACAAATAGAAAATTGATTTTCAGGTCAAACAAAAATAAAAATTTGGCACTCTCTCAATCGTGTAATAAGAGTTTGATTCTTACATTGCTGATTCTAAGCGCATTTCATAAGGTTATAAAAAAGGAGCTATATAACTAGCTCCCTCTTAATCCTAAGTGAAATACATTCTTTTATCGAATATAGTCAGCAAGCGCTTCATTCCAGCGTTGGGTTTTTTCCTGGTAATCATATTCGCTTCGCTTTGCTCTTGCCTCAGGTAAGAGTCCCTGTGTTACCAGAAATTCATATTTAGCCGGATTGCTACCATAAATCAGGGAAACAATATTATAATAGCGCTGAATATCCAGTGGATGCTCATCCGAGTACTGAATTACATTAGTTCCAGGTTGTTGATTCTGATTCTGATAGTACATGGAGAAAAAAGTAATAGCTGCTATCAATGCTTTGTCTCCCTGTCCCGTTTGTAGTAACTGAAGGGTGGCAAACTCATCTGCTGCCTGTTCCTCATTGCCCAAAGCTGGCAGGCTAAGCAGGTCAATGAACGCATGTCCGGTTTCATGTAATGCAATGAATGTACTGATATTCTCTACTGCCTCGATCAGATCTTCATCGCTTAGTGGCGTCATATTATAAAGTGCATTGGCAAAATAAGCGATTACCCAGTAATCCATCGTAATGTTCTTTTCTTGTGGATTGTAATAGGCATTATACACCTTGAGATCTTTAAAAACGACAGGTAAGTCCTGAGGCATACGAATACGTGAACTCAGCGCATCTGATAATACTTCAAGATCTTTTCCTTCTTTAACAATCTGAAAAATGGCATCGCCAGTTGTGGTTTGTGCTGTTTCATAGCTGACTACGATTTTATGTCGGGCATCTACTGTATCTTTTTCAAGTAGTGCACAGGATTGCAGGCTTAAGATCAGTAGTGTGATCCATACAGCATGTTGTAGTTGTTTGTATGACATAGAGGATAAGTAAAAATATACATAGCATAGAAAGGGAGGGCAATAGCCTGTTTTGAAACAGGCTATTGAGGCATCGAAAATTCAGTTCCCATAAGGGATTTGTAAAAAGCCAGACCTTGTTGTTTCATTTGTGCCTGTGTCTTGGCATCCTTATCCTGTTTGGCTTGTTCATATAGCATATAGTTAACCAGTTGTGGGCCAACAAATGCCTCATAGATCAATTGACGTTGTTGATTAGATGTCTTCTGAAATTGTGCGTTTTTTGCCAGGCTCTGATTGATGACAGCTGCCATATCCAGTATCTGCTGATCTTCCAGATGTTTCCCGGATGAAAGTGCATAGGTAGTCTCCATAAAAAAAGCTACTGCAAGTCCCAGATTGGCCGGATTCTGTTTTTTCTCACGAGCTATCTTTTCGTATTGTGTTAATCCCGCTTCCAGCAATTGGCTGTAGACCTGTAATCCCTTTTTCTGTTCTTCACTGGTACCGGCTTTGGCCTTTACCATTTCAATGAACAGACGTTTGCCAGTTGGTTGAAATAACACGGGTTTTACATTGGCCAAGTCAGTTTGTTTCTTTTGTGATTTGGTGTCAGTTTCACTATAGGCCTTCTGCATTTGCTGCATGTTTATGGTATTTGTCTGGATAAACATAGACATATTGGTATAGTCACGTATATCACTAGCCCATTCAGAAGAACCGAAATATTGAGCCTGACACAATCCTGTTGTGATCAGACATAAGCATAAAGCAATGATTTTATTTTTCATAGCAATAGTTGAAAGAGGTTGGGAGTGTAAAGGTGGTAGGAGAGTGATACTATTATTTGTCGAGTACATACACCCGATCACCCACTCCGAAAACAGTTTTGGAATCCGGATAAAAGTAAAAGAACTTTATTTCTTTTGTTCCATTATTGAAAGTATACTCAATGCTATATCCATTGAGCTTATAGGTTCCTGCTTTGGCCTGATTGCTATAGGCAGTCACACTGGTATTCCCACCTCCACTGGTGGACTCATAGGTGAATCTGGAACCATCAAAAGATAGGTTCTTTGCATTTACAATCATAATATCACCGCCCAATGCCGTATTGCCACCACCACTGATTGAATTATATGATCCTGTGATCAGTTCATTCTTTCCTGCTGGCAGTGCTTTGTGCCAGGATTTATCATCCCAGGTATCTGTATCCCCTTGGTTCCAGGCAATGGTAATGGTACTACCAGACTTTTTCCAGGTTCCCCATTCTTTGGGTTCTTGTTGTTTGGATTGTACTACATCCAATTTTTCAGGGCTGGTAGCCATGTTTTTGTATACGCTGCCATCTGTAAAGAACAGATAGGGATTATAGACAGGATAGATGCCGCCACCAACACCTGCCTCATATTCAAGATGTATATAAATACCATCTACATTACTTATACCTGCAATGGTTTCTGATGCGTTGACCTCACTGTCTCTTCGACAGCCTGCAGAACTAACTAGTATACCAATACATAGCATACTGAATAGAAAAATGATTTTCGTTTTCATAGATATGTTGTTTGGGTTTGTAAATCATACAGAGTGTAATCCTTATCTCTGCCTGTGGGTCAGAGATAAGGATAGGTCCTAGATCAGGATTCAGCTATGCCAAGGATCAGACATACTAATCCGGCAATCATAAACAACAATCCTACAATGGCTATGATAAACAGGAAGAGAAAACCTGCCCCCAACAGAATAAGGCCAATGAGTGTTAGTTTATTCAAAGCCTGAGCAGCAAGTGAAGATTGATCTTCTGTAGCCTCCAGAAACTGATCTGGGTTTTCGATACCTGATTTTTGTAACCTCTTCTCCATCTTCCGCATGGCAATTTTTGCTGCGGTTTTCTGGAGCTTTGTAGGTTCTTTTACCTGACTATTTTCTGCAGCTTCTGCTTGTTTGGCCAGTGCCTGGTTTAGTTTTTCAAGCTTGCGGGCTTGCTTTTTGGTGGCATTCTCCGGAATTGCTATTTGTGGAACAGTTTTGTTTTTCTTTGGAGATGCTGTTAGTGTTTTTTCTGTAGAAGCGGTTTCTGGCAATGTTGATTCCAATGTCATTTGAGCTCCCTGTGCTGGTTGTAAAGAGTCAGCAGCTATATTTTGAGCTATACAAAGATTTGTCAGGAAAGCAGATACCAGAATCAAAATGCCTTTCAACGTTTTGTGCGATTTTTTCATGTGTTTTGGCTGATTGTGTTTGTATTATGATTATAAATGGCAGAGATGTTTTTTTACTACTCTCTGAGGCTTGTGTACTACAGTCATTTACTCCTGAATACCAATGCCGTTTGTTGATTACAAATTTCCTTGATTGTCACATGCAAAACCATCGCTGAAAACCTGTGTTTTTCTCTACTGGTTTTCCAGTATTTTGTATAAAATCGATACAAGATTGGTTTGATTGCTGTAACTTGAACCCATGAAATCAGGAGTATATATCGTTTTCGCTATCTGTTGCTGCTTCCTGCAGAAGGTCTATGGACAAACTTTACCCTGTATGGCAGAGGTAGAAAAATATGCTCAGGCAGGTATGACCAATACCAAAGAAACACTGCCTCAGATCAAAGTCTTTTATGAAAATCATCAGAAAGATTTTCCTGTACCCTGTGTGATACAGCTTGAGTATACTATTGGATTTCTGGAATTACAGAATCTGCGTATTGATTCAGCCGATAGATATATGAATCGCTTTCTGGAACATTCTTTACAAACAGGAAAGGATTCTACTGTAGTAGAAGGCTATCTGTGGTATAGCACTTTCATGCGAATTACCAATCGATATGAGCAAGCCCATAAATGGCTGGATTCAACCCAATCGTATTTAAAAAGGAAACAAATTGAAGATAAATACCTGAATGGTAAATACTATACGGCAAAAGCTGATTATCTGAATCTGGTGACTCATGATGTAAAAGGAGCGGAGAGGTATTATATGCTGTCATTGGAGACTCGTAAGACAGCACATGGATGTGATGAATGTCATGTGACATTAAATAACCTGGGGTATATGTTTATGAATGAAGGATATCTTCAGAAAGCTGCCCACTACTTCTATCAGTCACTGCTTGCGACAGAAAAGATTACCAAGAGTGATGAGGAGAAAAAATATCTTCAGTCCAATACCATGCTGAACTTGAGTTTCTGTTACAGGATGCTGCATCGCCCGACTGAGGCTATTGAGTATGCGCAGCAGGTGTTTGATAATTCCCGCAAGATAGAAAGCAATACATTTTTATTGCGGAGCTATCGTCATCTGGCAGCAGCCCTGATGGAAAACAAACAATATGATAAAGCATTAAAGTTATTAAAAGAAGCAGAAAAGATATGCCTTCGTTTTAAACAGAAAGATGAGATGGGATATACCTATCGCTATCTGGGTGAGTTGTATGCTTTATACCTGAACAACGAAACAGAAGGCAAATGGTATCTGGAGAAAAGCAAAGCATTGATTGAGGAAATTCAGGATTCTGACTCCTATCACCTGCATAATTATTCATTGGGGAGGTTTTATCTACATGAAAAAAACTATCCGGAAGCATTGAGGTTACTAACGCTTAGCCTGGAACAGGGTCGTAAGGTACATGATAGAGTGTATGAGCCGGTTATACTGGAGTTGTTATACAAAGCCTGGCAACAGGAAGGAAATTATTCAAAAGCCTTAGGCTATTATACACAGTTTGTACAGTTACGGGATAGCATTGCCAGTGATGAAACACAATTAAAGTTAAAAGAATTAGAAAAAAAGTATGACGAGCAGGTAAATCAACTGGTTATTAATAAACTTCAGAATACCAATCAGAACCAGAAAGCAGAGCTGGATCGTAAAGAACGAACTATCCTATTCATATTAGGAATTGGTTTTCTTGTCAGTGCCATACTGTTTCTATTGTATACTACACAGAAAAGTAAGAAACGTATAGCACAACAAAAAGAGCAACTGGCTGCGCAGCAGTTGAGAGAGTTACAGCAGCAAAAACAGCTGGAAATTTATACAGCCATGCTGAACGGACAGGAAACTGAACGATCCCGATTGGCTCGTGATTTACATGATGGATTGGGTGGGATGCTGGCTGGTACCAAACTGTACTTGTCACAAATCAATCAGAAGGTTATGAACGGACAAGCTGTTTATTTGCAGACTGCGGTAGTTCAGATTGATAACTCTATGCAGGAGTTACGACGGATTGCCCGAAATATGATGCCGGAAACGTTAGTGAAGTTTGGACTGAAAACAGCTTTGCGGGATCTTTGTGAAAGCTTACAGAATAGCCAGTTGCAGATTCGATGTCAAACAATGGGGCTTTCTTCGGATCTTTCTAAGTCTATTCAGCTCACTATTTATCGGGTGATTCAGGAATTGATTACAAATGCCATCAAACATGCCAATGCCCAGCAGATTCTGGTGCAATGTTTGCAAAATGAAGGCAGCATCCATATTACGATTGAAGATGATGGACAGGGATTTGACACAGCTTCCATAAAGGGGAATGGAGTAGGTTTATCGAATGTCAGGAATCGGGTTGAATATCTGAATGGAAGACTGGAAATTCAATCAGAACCTGGTGTAGGAACTACTGTGACTGTAGAGATACCTGTTTGATGTAGAGCAGATTTGTCAGCTAGATTATTGTATTATATTCTTTACTAATCAATTATTGGAATGAGTGTGATATCCGTTATCATTGTGGATGATCATCCTATTGTAGTGGAAGGGTTACGTTCACTGTTACAACACAAGCCGGAAATTACAATTCTGAATAGTTTTATCAATGGAAAGGATGTTCTTCCTTATCTGAACGAACATCCTGCGGATGTAGTGTTGCTGGATATTAACCTGCCTGATATCAGTGGAATAGAATTGTGTCGCCAGATTAAGCAAACCTATCCGCAAACCAAAGTCCTGGCATTGAGCAATCACAGTGAGCATAGTATGATTGCCCAAATGTTACAGAGTGGGGCCAGTGGATATCTGTTGAAAAATGCTCCGGCAGATGAACTGCTCAAAGCCATTGAAGAGATAACTGTTAAAACGGTTTTCCTTAGTTCGGAAGTGCAGAAGGTATTGCTGGATGCCTATTCCAATACACAGGATACTATACCTGTACTTACTAGGCGTGAACTGGAAATACTCAAATGGCTGGCTGATGGGCACACAACCAATGCTATCGCCGATAAGTTGTTTATTAGCCCTCTTACGGTTGAAACACATCGCCGCAATCTGATGCAGAAGTTTGAAGTAAACAATGTAGCTGCTCTTATCAAAAAGGCTGTGGATTGTAAAATTTTGTAGCGGGTATCCAGTATATTAATTTTAGTAGAAATTTAGTTCAGATTGTAATAAAACAGAGTCGTATTTTACACTGGTTTATTTGGATGTTTGCTCAAATTATTTGACTTTCTATTTCCACTGAGATCTTACTTTTCTTTTGCTTGTCCAAAAGAAAAGTAACAAAAGAAAAAGACACCTCCAGCGATGCTTCCACCCACAAGGCCAAAAGCTAACCTCGCCGCAGGAGGAGGCCAACGCACCTACACTGACATATACGATTGAAGTTACATTTACTCTCTTTGTAGCTCCTTTATTTTATTCTAAAATGAGTATCTCTTTCCGGAGATTTGAGATACGTTATGCATCTTAGATATCTATATATTATTCTCTTTCAATCGATTAATGCGCATAGATGCTTCTTCTTCTTTCATTGTAGACATAATCATCCAGTTTACGTCCAGGATTTCCAGTGGGGCATAGGCATTGAGCATTTTTTCGTGTTGGAGATTTGTTTCTATCTGAGTGCCCGTTTTTCCTTGTAAGGCTTGTGTGACAGAATCCAGTTTCATCTCTTCCAGCAAGATGCTGGTATTAGACTTCTGTATCTGTCGGATAAGCGTATCGCTGTAGCCAGCTTTCCTTAAGGACGCCAGGTGCTCAGCTTCGTTTTCAATCAGTTCCCGAACTATAGAGCGTAACTTGTAATCACTTCCTACTATAAATGTTTCCCCACTGTCACCCAGCCCATCTTCCCTCCATTTATTATCGCCTGTCAGAATCTGGTTGATTTTGTTGATAGGCATTTGAAATACCAGAATACCTACTTTCTGATCATTATCATATACCGGACAAGCAATGAAAGAGGCAGGAGCTTTATAGGAGGGGTCATATGGTTCAAAATCGATCAGCTTTACAAAGTTTCGGTCTGTACTTTGAACTGCCTCTTTAACGACTGTGCCAAAATTAGTAGTATGATATAGTCCTGTGGTGAGGCTGGTGGCAAAGTCCACTTCTTTGAATACACTATAAAGCATATCACCAGTTTCCGGATCAATGAGGAAGATATCATAATAGCCGAACTTTTCCAGAAAGCTTCGCATAACCGGATGATAGTGGGCATGAATGCGGCTGTATTCACTATTATCTCCTACATTGTCGAGTAGCGATTTTTGTCCGGTAGGATGGATATTATTGGAGATATAGTGATATTGCAGGATAAGAGCTGTTTTTTGGTCGGGGAGATACTCGTCTGCAAAGGCTTGCTGACTTGTGTTGTCGTTTAGTCTGGGAATAAATTCATCTATATAATACCCCTTTACACTTCGTTTCATTTGTTCCAGTTCTGCATCTGAAACCGTTTTCTGTATATCGTAAAAGGCTGATTTAAATTCCTTTACAGCACTGATAAGCATCTTGTTTTCGGCAAATGTCTGAATTTGGCTCCGGATAATATCAAAGTAATACTCAATGTTTCGTTTTTTTGTGGAGGTAATAGATCTCAGTTGCTCAAATCTGGATTGATAGTTGAGCTCGTGTAGTTGTTGAAACAGTGAATTATATCGTCTGCTGATTTCTTCCTGAGTAGCCTGAAGTTCTTCCTGATTTTGACGTAGTTCTTCTTCCTGTGACTGCATACGTTCGGCCTGTTCCTGTGATTCTTTGAGGAGCGCTTTGGTGTGCTGATTGATGCGAAATGCAATAACAGTATGGGCAATATTTTCTCCCAGCTTTTCTACAAAAGCAATTTCGTGTTTTTCAAATTCATAGAAGGAGGCCAGTTCTACAATACCTATGGTATCATTATTTACTTTCAGCGGAACCAGTAATATATTTCTGGGATTGGCATCTCCCAGACCGGAAGTGATACGTACAAAGTCTTCCGGAATTTCTTTCAGATAGAGTGTTTCCTTTTCCAGATAGGTTTGCCCTACCAGACCTTGTCCAACAGCAATTTCGTGAGTCAGGTGCTTGGTTCGTTTATAAGCATAACAGCCTGTCATCTCAAGAATCGGCTCCTGCGATTTCTCTGTATTAAGTAAAAACAGGGCTCCCTGAGTGGCATTTAGTGTTTGAACAAGATTCTTAACAATTTCATTGGAAAGATCTTTTATATTTTCATGCATGCGTAATATTTCAACAAATTTCGCCAACCCCTCTGTAGCCCAGTTGCGCTTCAGTTCCTCTCTCTTCATACTTGCCAGATTGTCTCTCATTTTCAGTAAGCTATGGCCCAAAATGTCACTTTGTCCCACAGGAGTGAATACTGCATCACTATTGCCGTTACCAATGTTTTCTGTAAAGTGAGATGCCTGAGCCAGTTGATTGGCAATAGTATTTACAGCTATTTCAATATCTGCCAGTTCATTGTTGCCTGCGGGCTGTAATGTCTGGTTGAAATCACCTGCTGAGAGTGCCTGAATTGCCTTCTTTGTGTTTGATAATCTGTTAGTTATCTTTTTGATGTAAAAAGCAGCAATGCCAATATAGAAAATCAGGCACAGAATGGACGTCAGCATTAGCCAGTTTCCATGTTCTGTTATGAGAGTACCTTCTTTATAAGAGATTAGTCCAAACCAGGTAAGCAATAGAAATGTAGGGAACAGTACTAATGCAAACCATAGTTGTGGAGAGAGTTTTAGATTACGGATAAATGAGTACAGGGTCATACATTTATAAAGCGAGTGCGTGATGAAGTCGTAGAATTAAATATAAACGATTTATAATCATTGAGTTAGTAGGGTAATTATACTAGGCGGAACTATTCTTTAAATGGATGTAAGATTTTAGGAGCTCAATGCTAAAACAGAGGAAATCACTAATATCATATAGAACAGTAGTTTCTGTTTTTTGGATACTTCATATTCTTTTTGGTTACCTGCTGCAATTGTTTACTAAAATTATGTTTGGGCTTCCTTCTAAAAAAGTGTACTATTAACCTCGCATAGATATTGCATAGTACTCTTCAAAAACACTACTCAAATGATAAACAAACAAAATAACCTATACCGGATTTTTTTTCTTGTGTTAGCCATTGCTCTCTATGCCTGTATGCCTGCTACCAAATCAGAAAGTGATAACAATAGTGAATTATTACAGAAAGAGAATGAGCTATTAAAAAAAGAAAATGAAATATTAAAGAAAGAGAATGACTCCAAAGCATCTGCCAGTACTCAATCAGACAAGGCTAGCTTATCTTTTTTGACAGAGCTAAATGGCAAGTATCCTCATAATATAAAACTGCTGGATAATGAAGTGTTAAAACCCCGACTACAGAAATTATTGGGATCACAATATGATTATATGGTAAGTATCTGGGAGGTAGAAACACCTATTGAAATAGAAAATGGACTGTTATATACCAGTGCCATGCAGGCACATAGTGGTGGTGATCCGGGAGCTGTGCTGATGGCTGATGTGACAAAAAATGTATTGTATGTAGCTATCCGTCAGGATGGAAATGCCAAAGTCTATTCAGAAGATGGTAGTGCTGCTCCTCAACGTCTCCAGGATTGGGCAAACTGAGTGTCCAGATAGTTTGTAGAAATAGGATATACATAACCAAAATGACCCAGCTTTATTTATAAGCTGGGTCATTTTTATAATAGGCCTGTATATAATTACGACAAAAACATCTTCTCTGCTTCTTTCCAGTTATTTACTCGGGTATATTGATCCAAATGCATATTGTGACCAGCTGTAAACAGAATCGGTTTGCCTGGGAAACGAATCAGGTTTTTTTCATGGTCATCAATCAGGTAGTCTGTCTGAATCATGTATTTGTGACCACAAAAAACAGTATGTGTCCAGCTAATAAACGGAAAGTGTTCATTTAACCATTCCAGCTTTTCTTTTAAGGAGTTGGGAAACTCTGTAGCAGCTGATACAATGAATATTTCATATTTTTCTGAAAGCTTTTTGATGACTTCCTGGCTGTCGGCAATTACTTTCATCCCCCGAAAAAATCCTTCTTCAAAGAGCCACGCCCGTACGATTTCTGGTTGTACTCCCGCTACTTCTGCCCAGGTACGATTGTGTAAATCAACAGGAGCTATTGTTTTGCCGAGACGAAGCTGGGCATATTCAATAAACCGACCTGCTGCATCGGCAATTACGTCATCCATGTCAATGGCAATTCGTTTCATAAATTAAGCTAGATTTAAGAATGAAAAAAACCTCACCTGCTTGAGGATGAGGTTTTAAAAATATAATTGAAAGTGTGAATCGTTTTGCCAAGGTACTTTTAATTCATTTAGATTGCTTTGGCCGTTTTTTTCTTGAGTTCCTCTTCTTCAGGAGTTGCGCAGGCTTTGCCATTATTTCCTCCATTAATGAGTCTTCGGGTTACGCTACCATCTGGATTGTGATAGATTCGGGTCAGCAGTACATTCTCTGCCGGACGGATAACCAGCGGTACTTTTTCCAGTTTTACGGAACTGGTATCCAGACCAAACCATTTGTCATCACCTGGTGTAAACTCTTTGATGAAGAAGTATGCATTCATGATCAGACGTTCATTGAATGGTAGTTCGTTCTCAAAGGACAGGAAGCGTTCAAATACCACAAAACGGAAATCGCCAATGACATGTTGCTTACTCAATGACTCATAACGGCTGGTGATATCTACTTCCCGGTTACGTACCATATCTTCAACTACCTTACGGAAAAACAGGTTAATCCGCTGTTCTACCCGGAAGCCTAAACGGAAAGTAATTTTGATCAGATCTTCTGGGGCTTTAATATCTACTGTATATTCCATTGTATACGGATCATCTGCTGTATCTACGTGAACGAACCAGTAGATGTCTGCCCGTTTAGGCCTTTTCTGGAATATTGAATAAATAATTGTTTGCTCTATTTCATTTTCAGTGCGGGCATTGGTCATAAACACCAGGTGAGTGGCATATTTAGGAACACTCTGGTCAATGCTTAGCATTTGCAGTGGTTCAATATATTCATCAACCCGGACAAACTGAGTCAGACGTTGTTTAATGCGGTTAGAGTTGATCCACACATACATTACTGTGAGTAGCAGTCCACTAATAATCAAAGAAACAAAGCCCCCATGTCTGAATTTGCTCAGGTTGGCTATCAGAAAAGAACACTCAATGGAGAAATATACCAGAAATACCAGCCACACTACTAACTGAGGTACATGACGTGTATAAAGCCAGTAAGTAAGCAATACAGTAGTAGATATCATCGTAGCCGTAATGGCCAGACCATAGGCTGCTTCCATATTGGCAGATTCACGGAAATATAGTACAACTCCAACACAACCTAACCATAATAACCAGTTGATACTGGGAACATAAATCTGACCACGCTGATCGGTTGGGAATTTGATACGTACTTTAGGCCAGAAGCTAAGACGAATAGCTTCGTTTATCAGAGTAAATGAACCCGAAATTAATGCCTGGCTGGCAATAATTGCAGCTAATGTGGCAATACAGATACCTGGTAAAATAAACCAGTTCGGCATAATAGAGTAGAAAACACTCTTATCCAGAAATTTTCCTTCGTGTGTAATCAGCCAGGCTCCCTGTCCAAAATAATTCAGTAGCAGACAGGATTTAACAAATATCCAACTTATTCGGATATTACCTCGTCCGCAATGTCCTAGGTCAGAGTATAATGCTTCTGCACCTGTTGTACACAGAAATACCGCTCCCAGCAACCAGAATCCTCCCGGATAGTTAACCAGCAAGTCATATGCATAATATGGATTTAAAGCTGCCAGAATATGCCAGTCTTCAACCAGATTTGCAACTCCCAGTATGGCCAGCATGCTAAACCATAGCGTCATCAGTGGTCCAAATGATCTTCCCACCAGTTGCGTTCCTAATGCCTGTAGCAGGAATAAGAACGTAAGTATGATGATCACAATGGTGATAATCATGTTAGGTGAGATATCGGGTTTGATCAGACGCAACCCTTCAATAGCTGAAGATACCGAGATAGGTGGAGTGATGATACCATCAGCCAGCAGCGTACTGCCTCCAATGATAGCTGGTACTGTTAACCAGCGCTTATAGCGGCGTACCAGCGCATACAGTGAGAAAATACCGCCCTCACCGTTGTTATCGGCCCGGAGTGTTAGAATCACGTATTTAATGGTCGTTTGGAGAGTAAGTGTCCAGAAAATACAGGACAAACTTCCGAATACAACGTGACTATCAATGGAATTTTTGCCGATGATAGCGTTAAAAACGTAGAGGGGAGAGGTTCCGATATCACCGTAAATGATACCTAGTGCGACTAATAAGCCTCCGGCAGTTACTTTATCGAAGTTATGTTTATTATCCATGTTTTAGGATGAAACAACCGCTGCTTGACTTCATGGATGGGAGAGAAGCAGATATGTAATTTTTGCAAAGTTACGACACTTTAATTGTAATCTACTAACTATTAACGTAGATTTTTTATGATGAATTGTGTTTATCTTATAATAAATACAATGTTTTATAGTGAGCGTGTTGTTTTTCTTATGTGGCCTAGAAGGAAGGACATTTTGTCTTAAAAAAATCTATCTTATAAAACCTTCTGTGCATAGGTATTTTCTTTTTATCTTCACGCCGTTTGTTACCCCTCATCTGTTGTGTACATGTATTACAGACTGGCAGATGGGATATGTTTTACCTAATACAAAGAGGAATATATATCCTGTCATGATCAGTATCTGCATGTATATGCAGTGTTAAAATACTAAACCTTATCGTTCATTTAATATGTCATTGAAAGAAGTTGCCCTTGGCGTGGATATTGGTGGCACCAATACCAAATTAGGATTTGTAGACCAGGATGGTGTTTGCCTGGCAGATATGTCTATTCCTACAGGAGAGGATGATGCAGATAAGTACTTGCCACGACTATACCGGGCTGTAGATAAGCTGATGTTACCCTTGCGGGATAAGATTAAAATTGTAGGTATTGGCATAGGTGTACCCAATGGAAACTATTACAAAGGAACAGTAGAGATGCCTACCAATCTCCAATGGAGCGATTATGTTCCGCTGGCGCAATGGATTGAAGACCATTATAAGTTACCATGCCGTCTTACCAATGATGCCAATGCAGCAGCACTGGGTGAAATGAAGTTTGGGGTAGCTAAAGGGATGAAAAACTTCGTGATGATTACCTTAGGAACAGGTTTAGGAAGTGGATTTGTGGTAGATGGCAAACTGGCCTACGGTCATGATGGTTTTGCCGGAGAACTGGGACACGTTGTGGTAAACCCTAACGGACGGATGTGTGGATGTGGCAAAAAAGGATGTCTGGAAACGTATGTATCTGCTACTGGTATTCGCCGTACCGTGTATAAACTATTGGCTGACCACACAGAGGAGAGTGAAATGCGTCGTATTAGCTTTGAAGATCTGGATGCCAGTATGATTACAGATTCTGCTACGCGTGGTGATAAGATTGCGATTGAAGCCTTTGAATATACAGGACGTATTCTGGGAATGAAACTTGCCGATGTGATGGCAATTCTGAGTCCGGAAGCATTTATCCTGTTTGGTGGGCTGACTCGTGCACAGGATTACCTGTTTGAACCTACCCGTCGGTATATGGAACAGTTTATGATGCCTATCTTCCGGAACAAAGTAAAATTGCTGACTTCCGGTTTGACAGGAGCCAACACTGCTGTATTGGGTGCTGCAGCTCTGATCTGGCACGAACTGGAAAATATGCCTCTACAATCATAATATGCTTTCAAGAAAATAAAAGAGGCTGTCAGAATTTTTTCTGACAGCCTCTTTTATTTAGTGTAGTATGCTTCCAATTACCAGCCTATTCCATAATCTTCTCCATGATTGCTTGATCCTCCCCAAAACGTACCATGCATCCAGTCAAACCAGATTGCATTGATAGGGCCGGAAGTTCTTTCCTGATACGAAAGACTATAGCCCATACGAGTCAGATCTTTGCGAACCCATGTTGGCATGGCTGAGTTGAGTACAAGTCCTCCGGGAACTTTCTCATGAGCGCCAAAACTACTATACATTTGTAATGTTTTGAAGCTGGGCGCTTCACAGGCTTCCTGTACGGTCATATTAAACTCGACCATATTCAGGAAGAACTGTAGCAGTAACTGATCTTGTTCATCACCTGCTTGTTTGGCAAATGAAAGAAAAGGTTTGCCATCTTTGAGCGCCAGTGTAGGAGTAAGCGTAACACGTGGACGTTTACCTGGTTCTACTACATTGAACGGATTTTCTTTGGGATCTAAGACAAAGCTCTGCATACGTTGACTCAACCCAACTCCGGTATTCCCTGCAATACAAGCCGGCACCCATCCACCACTAGGGGTAATAGATACAACCCAGCCTTCTTTGTCTGCTGCTTCTACTGAAGTAGTTCCTGCCTGGAAGCGTTCAAAGTATTTTTCATCCAGAACCGGATTACCAGGTGTATACAACTGACTTTGCAGATTGCCCCATTTTTGCAGTACATCTTTGTATGGATTTTGTTTGCCTTCAAACGGATATGGATCTCCAGGACCAATCTTAGGATCGTTCATGTCAAAGTTGATCAGCTTGCTGCGTTCTTTCGCGTATTCCTTAGATAATAATCCTTTGATAGGCTCTTCCGGAGCAAATGCAGGATCACCATAATAGAAATCCCGATCTGCAAACGCCAGGTTCATAGCCTGATAAAGCGTATGAATATAACGAGCTGAATTATATCCCATACTTTTGATATCAAAGTTCTCAAGGATATTCAAGGTTTGTAACATCGCTGGTCCTTGTGTCCACGGTTGAAGTTTATACACATCAATACCCCGGTAAGATGTCATCGTTGGTTCTTCAATTTTTACTTTCCAGTTAGCCAGATCCTGTTCAGTGATTAGCCCACCCTGTTCTTTGCAACCACGTGCAATTTCTTTGGCAATATCTCCTTTGTAAAAGCGATCATAGGCAGCATAAATCGCATCTTTTCTGGATTTTCCTTTTTTCAGTGCCTGTTGTTCCGTTTCTACCAGCTTCTTCATGGTTTCCAGCAGGTCTTTTTGAACAAATACTTCACCTGCATCCGGAGCTTCTCTTTTCTCGCCCAGGTGAGGTAAGAACACCTTTTTGGAATAAGGCCATTGTTTGATCATCTCTTTATTCCGTTCAATTTGATTCGCTGTCTGGGCTTCTATGGGATATCCTTCAGCCATTTGCATAGCCGGAGCCAATACATCTTTGAGGCTCATGGTACCATATTCAGCCAGAATGGTCATTAGTCCCCCAGGAGTGCCGGGAGTTACAGCAGCCAGTGGACCGTATTCCGGAGGGTATTTCATTCCTTTATTTTTGAAAAAATCAGCTGTTGCACCCGTTGGCGCTACTCCCAAGGCATTGATGGCGATAACCTTCTTGGTCTTGGGATTGTAAATCAACGCTTGAGTTTCACCTCCCCAGCTTAATACATCCCACATGGTACAGGTAGCTGCAAGCATAGCACATGAGGCGTCTATGGCATTCCCGCCTTTGTTAAATATCATAGCGCCAGCAGTGGCAGCCAGAGGTTTACCAGTGACCGCCATCCAGTGCCGACCATGTAGAGGTGGTTTCTGTGTGATTACAGGAAGATTGTTAAATGACTGAGCCAGAATTATCTGAATACAACCCAGCAAATAACCCATGAGTAGTGTAAGTTTCTTCATAATGAAAATGTTTGGTCTGTCCCTTAAAGATAGAGTAAAACACAATTGGTTAAAGCAAATGAAGGTAAAAATGGTTAGATGAAAATACAACCAAGGGTTTACAAAAATGCGGAAAGGAATTTTTCGTTGATGATTGATGCCTTTTAACTGGATGCATCTGCTTCTATCTGATCAAGTAAGAGGATATCAATTTTGTATAGACTAGGATGAAAGAGAAAAACTGCTACTTTTGATAGTATTCATCAACCTGATTCTTCTATGACTATGCAGGCATTGGTATTGGAACAATTGCATCAGCCTTTGTTGCTAAAAGAGGTTACTGTCCCGGTTTTACAGGAAAACGAAGTTTTGATTCAGCTGAAAGCTGCTGCACTGAATCGGCGGGACTTCTGGATACAACAGGGACAATATGCTGCTATCCGCCTGCCTGCTATTTTGGGGTCTGATGGGGCTGGAATTGTGGCAGATATAGGGGTTACAGTAGATGCAGCATGGAGAGACAAAGAGGTAGTAATTAATCCGGGTTTGCATTGGGGAAAGAATCCGAAGGCTCAGTCACGTGAGTTCAGAGTGCTGGGTATGCCAGACTCAGGCACCTTTGCACAATACGTAAAAGTTCCTGTTACACATCTTGTACCTAAACCTGCACATCTAACCTGGCAGCAGGCTGCAGCATTGCCACTGGCTGGACTTACTGCGTATCGGTCTTTGTTTACCCGTGCAGAATTACAGCCTTATGAAAAGATATTAGTTACCGGAGTAGGAGGAGGGGTAGCATTGCAATGTATGCAGTTTGCTGTAGCAACAGGAGCAGACGTATATGTAACATCGGGGTCGGATGATAAATTACAGCAAGCTATAGAAATGGGAGCGAAGGGTGGAGCTAATTACAAACAGGTGGATTGGGTTGCTTCTCTGAAGTCACAGGCAGGAGCCTTTGATGTGATTATAGATAGTGCTGCTGGAGATAGTGTGGCAAAACTTACCGAACTGGCTGCTGAGGGAGGGCGCATTGTTTTTTATGGAGGGACTAATGGGGTAATCAATGGAATAGTGCCAGGCCGAATATTCTGGAAACAACTGAGCATTCTGGGTTCTACGATGGGAACAGAAGGGGAGTTTAATACTATGGTTGAGTTTGTCGAAAAGCACAAACTGGCACCTGTAGTCAGTAAAATATTTGCTTTTGCAGAGGTGAATGAGGCCCTCCAATATATGCAGGAGGCTGCACAGTTTGGTAAAATCGTGCTGGAGATCGAATAATGCAGATTTTTTAAAAGTTGGTTAGTACCCTTACAACCGTTTATACTAATTTGTGGTATTTTAGTATTGGCAAATAGGACTTTTTTGTATTTTCGCTAAAACAGATGTTTATAGAAAAACATCACTTTTTAACCAATCTATTCTACCTGTTTCCCAAGCCACACATCCATGAAGAATTCTAGACGTAGTTTTTTGAAAAAACTGGGAGGAGCATCTGCTTTTATCTCTGCCGGAGCTTTTTCGTCTCAGGCAAAGGCAGAAGGAGATATCCGTATCTTACAATCCCGAGCCAAAGTAACAGCCAATGACAAAATCCGTATTGGTCTTATTGGTGCCGGAATTATCGGCCATTATGATGTAGAAACTGCTATGAAAGTACCCGGTGTAGAATTGGTGGGTGTTTGTGATCTATATGATGGACGACTGGTGCGTGCCAGAGAAAAGTGGGGAAGTAAGCTATTTACAACCCGGGATTACCGGGAATTGCTCAATCGCAAAGACATTGATGCCGTGCTGGTATGTACTTCGGATCACTGGCATGACCGCATTTCTATTGATGCCATGAATGCCGGAAAACATGTGTATTGTGAAAAACCAATGGTACATCATGTAGAGGAAGGCCAGGCCGTGATTGACACACAAAGGAAGACAGGCAAAGTATTTCAGGTAGGCAGTCAGCGGGCTAGTGGTACACCGATCCTGGAAGCAAAAAAATACTTTGAACAAGGCATCTTAGGCGAACTGACCTTTGTAGAGGCTGCTATTGATCGCACGGATGCTAAGGGAGCCTGGCAATATACTGTTCCTACAGATGCATCTCCCAAAACAGTGGACTGGGATCGTTATCTGGGTGATGCACCCAAAGTGCCTTTTGATGCAAACCGGTTTTTCCGCTGGCGGAATTATAAAGACTATGGCACGGGTGTAGCTGGAGACTTGTTTGTGCATCTTTTGACCAGTTTGCATGTAATTACAAGCTCAAACGGACCCAATAAGGTATTTTCTCTGGGTGCATTGAATTACTGGAAAGACGGACGGGATGCCTATGATCTGGTGACAGCTATTATGCAATACCCTAAAGCTAAAACCCATCCTGCCTTTCAGTTTATTACACGGGTCAATCTGGCCTCTGGTACTGGTGGAATGCAATCTGTAAAACTGGTAGGAACAGAGGGGGTGATTGAGCTAGGCTGGAGTGGCTTTACCATCAAACATTTTAAACGCGCCAAGGCACCTGGAATTGGAGGATATGATTCTGTAGAAAGCTTCGCGAAAGCACAACAGGATGATGTCATGAAGGCTTATAATGCCATGTATAGTGAGGCTGACCGTGTTGGACAGAAATTTGACGAGATTAAGTTTGTAGCTCCTCAAGGGTATGACGAAAGGTACGACCATATGGTCAACTTCTTTAATGGGATTCGTGAGAACAAACCCATTGTAGAAGATGCTTCCTTTGGTTTGCGTGCTGCTGGTCCTTCACTACTGGCTAATCTGAGTGCAGAACAGCAGAAAGCTATTGTTTGGGACCCTGAATCTATGCGAATCGTTCAGGTCTGATTCTTTCCATAATTTCTTGTGAGACTTTACATTGTCCATTTCTATGGAGAGTGTAAAGTCTTTGTTGTAGTAAGGCTGCAAGTACTATCCTTCCCAAAAGCAAATAGGAAGGAAGTGGGAGAGAAACTGTCGTTTGACTATGCTTTTTCTCCTCTTCTGCCTCCTGATGCATTGCAGAGTATAGAATGGAAATGGATTGTTCTTCCTGTTGCTGCATTTTTATCAATTGCTGAAGAGTCTGTTGAGTATATTGGATGCGTACTTGTACTTCAACTTGCTTGGTTTCTTTAAGAAGAAGTTTAGCGACATTGTCTTTACGTTTGCGTTTATAGACAACACTCAGATGCCAGCGATTGGCATACCAGCGTCCCTGAACCTTATCAATTTCTTTCTGTAATTTTTCCAGTTTCCGTTTTTGATATCTCTCTGGTACATCTTCCGTTTGGAACTGCATTTTCCGCTCTCGTAATTCAGTCAGATGTATATCTAGCAACTGTTGACGTGCCTGATATTTGGCTTCATCGACGGCAATTTTGGTAATACGCTTCTTCATCAGATAGATCTCCTTATCCAAACGGATTTCATAATCTACCAGATCATAATACGTATAACGGTACTTGTCAATTGCTACTTCAGTTGTAAGATAATTTGCCATAGCTACCAGAGGAATTAGAGTTGTAGTTATTCGCTGTAAATATAGAAAAAAAATACCTTGTTTTGATATACTTATGGTAATTTGTAATTAATATAAATATAGATATATTTTGAAAATATATATGTATTTGCTGTTAAAAAGGGATAATTATATTTTATATTGGATATTTTTTTGTAAATAAGTTGAGGTTATTTGTGATGTATTTTTAATAAATGTTTCGATGGCCTCACTGGGACTTTGATAAAATACACGTAGTAATCACTTTTTATCATCACAAATTCATTTAGTTGGATGATAATCCTAGCATCCTGATAGAATAACTTAGCTAACTTTAAATATCTTTTCTACTATTATAAAATCTCTAATGAAAGTGTGGTAAAATTTTCTTATTTTTGCATACACCTTTTGGTATAAAAACTACAGGTTAAGGGGCTTGAGATCAATAGGCTGGAATGTAAAGGAAGCAGACATGTTTTCTATGTATACATGAAAGTATCCGTTTGATTTGTAATTGTACGAAACCACTAAAATTCTAAATAAGGCCATTTATGGAACAATGGAAATTGGAAGAAATTACCCTTTTGCAGAGCGATATTGCTCTATTTCTGCAGCAATTGGGATTGGATCCTGCACGCATTAAAACAGTATCAGATTTTGCAGAACATCAGGGGGCTTGTTCGGAGGAGGAGATTAATTTTCTGAATGCACGTTTTCACCGCATTTCACAGTTACTGACTTCAGTACAACGATAGGGGGTAATAGTATTATCAGTTCGGTTATACGGAAGCACAGAGAAATCTGTGCTTTTTCTTTGTGTATTAAGCGATTTAGAAAATACGGATTGTAATAGACTGTCTTCTGATAACTGCAATAAGAAGCTGTCATTCTCCATTATTATAATGATGATGTTCCAGATGTGCTGAAGAAAAGCTTTGAATAAACTTTGGAGTAATTTGTTCGTCCTTTCTCCTGATTTCAAGGAAACCTTCCTCTAAAGCCCAATCATACACCAAAATATCTACCGGATATTTGGTCAATACACCGGATAATTTATATTTTCTGATATTCTTTTCAGCTTCCTCTTTGCTAGAGAAAACTCCCGACGGAAATAAAGTGTGTTGAGAAGTTCCGGAAAATATCCGGATTTCATTGAGTAAATTGTTCATAGATGAGCAAAATTAACTTTTCCTGAAAGATTATTATTCTATCCCATTACTATTTATTGTGATGTATCCTGTATCAAATAAGTAAGTATCTTCTGAGAAGGTCATCAAAAGAAACAGAAGCTACAATTCCATTCGCTTTTAAATCTACTACAGATAGTATCTGCTCAAACCTGTATGGCATGAATCTTTTGTGGAATTTGTAATACTTATACTAATACCAATACGAGTAACAATTGTTACAAGGGAAATTTTAACCGTATTTTTTATAGTCATATTCTTATACTATGCAAAACCTGTTATTGATCCTGGGAGCTGTTCTAATTGTATTTTCCTGGATGCATCTGATTCGATATGAGGTTTGGTGGATTCGGGCTGCAGACTTTCCGCATCTGCAACTGGCTGTTCCTCTGTTAGTTATTTTTGTTGCTTATCTTATATGGTTTGATATAGATTCTCCTAAGGAATATGTTTTTATCTATGTAACAGCAATCACTTTGATCTACCATTTATATCGCATAAGGCCTTATACCCGGTTGCATTCACATCAGGTGCTGTCTAGTGAAAAAGAGCAAAAGTCAGGAGATGGATTGAAGCTGTTGATATTTAATGTGTTCATGGATAATACAAGATGTGATGAATTTCTTCAACAAGTATATCAGTACAATCCTGACATTGTGCTGGCCGTAGAAACCAATCAGCATTGGATGAATAAGTTAAAGCCTCTGGAAAAAATCTATGCGTATCGGGTGAGTTGTCCTCTTGAGAATACATATGGAATGCTATTCTATTCCAGATTTCCCATAAAACATAAAGAGATTAACTTTCTGGTACAGGATGATATACCCTCATTGTATGTTCAGCTGACATTGCCATCCAAACGGGTTATAGATCTCTATGGGGTACATCCAAGGCCACCTGCACCGGGTGAAAACAATCGCTCTACAGAACGGGATGTAGAATTAATCCAGGTGGGCAAACGAGCCAAAGTGGCTACTAACCCAGTAATTGTTGCAGGCGATTTAAATGATGTGGCCTGGTCACACACTACCCGGTTATTTCAACGACTCAGTGGGTTATTAGACCCGCGGATTGGGCGAGGCTTCTTTAATACCTTCAATGCCAAGTACTGGCTGTTGCGCTGGCCGCTGGATCATGTGTTTGTTTCGCATCATTTCAAGTTGATAGATATAGAAAGGCTGCCTAATTGTGGTTCGGATCACTTTCCAATGTTTGCCCATTTCTGCTATGAGCCTGATCCGGAAGCAAAAGAGAATAAACCACAGGCAGAAGCTTCTGATTACAAAGAAGCCAACGAGAAAGAGCAACAACTGGAGGAGGAGAAAGCGTAACCGTTTAGATGTTGCCCTTACTGCTGTGCAAATTTTTTTTGAGACTTATACTTTATATACTTAGGACAGGATTATACTATAACTCTGTCCTAAATATCCTGTTACCAGCCCTAAAAACGGAAAGGAATAAAATCTGCTTCTCCACTTCATGCTCTTACCTGGCCATAAGCACTTAACTCAAATCTAATAAAGATCTATTTTTTCAACTGTGGTCCCCTGTAGATGGTTTTCCATCTCAGGGGGGCTTTTTAGAGAAGTATATAGAAGATAGCTATATAAGAACAATTCTGGTAGTTTTAACGTACTGTAGTATTGTCATCTTTTCATATATCCTATTTTTACTATTCTCTAAAATGGAAGAGTTAGAAGTAACCACTGATTCTCTCAAAGCAAACTGGGCTACTTATACAGCAGTGAAAAAGCTGATAGTGAAAGGTGCCAAAGAAAAATTTCCATTAGAGATTGCTCAATTAAAGAATCTGGAGTATTTATCCATAGAAGGAGTTCCTGTCATTACTGATTCTATCTTTGAATTGAATACACTCAAAGAATTACATGTAAAAGGAAAGCTGACAGATAATAAATTTTCGAAGCCTTACCCAGATCATTTTGATAAACTTACAGTCGTCACCCGACTCTCATTAGGTAGTGCACCTGCTCCTTTTCCTGCTTCCGTATGGAGAATGCCTGCATTGAAAACACTGACCTTGACTATTGAAGACTGCCGTAGTCTACCTCCAGGTAATTTTTCTTCTCTTTCACAATTAGAAGAACTTCATCTTATCTCCAATCATTTCTCGGAAGAGGTTTTGACAGAGATAGCCTCTCTGTCAAATCTTCGTTCTATTACATTGGATGTAATCAATGTAAATAACTATCCGATAAAGGCAGATTTATCTGCTCTGGGAAGAGTCGTTAATCTGGAAGAAATAGTAATTCGTAATGCTCAGCTGGATACTCTTCCTGTATCGTTTAAAGAGCTAGCAAATTTGAAAAGCTTTCGGTTGGAGGCGACTAATCTAAGACGTTTTGAAACTTCATTAGTCCCTTATTTTGAGAATCTTCCGGAAAATCTGGAAAGCCTTTATCTGGATTATATAGGATTTGATGTAGTTCCGGACAGTATAGGTCGTTTGAAAAAGCTGAAGTCTTTGTATCTGACTTCCAAGTGTATTACCAAAGGATACGAAAATTTGCTTTTACTTAGCAACTGTGAGCAAATCTATTTTCGGTTTTATCGTGGGGATAGTATCGACTCACTAGGTGAAAAAATTGAGTACAGTAAGGATAAGAAGACAAAATACAGTGAACTACGTGATTATGTTGAAGGAAAGGGGATGGATATAGAAATTCAAAAACAGTTCATGCGATTTATTTACAAAGATCCGGAAACTGCTTTAGATAAAGATGCACTCTTTCACTTACTCGATTACCCAAACAAACGAATTCGGGAAGAAGCATTTGCCCAATTGGCACCATTGATACGGAATCCATTTTCTGATGGCTTTGTGAAAGACAAGGCTGTTATCGCATTAACAGGTAAAATTAAGCAGCGTAAGACACAGGAGTTGGCAGGTATGCTCAACGAGCAGGGATATCATTTTAGCCCGATTCTGAACGAAAGTATAACTCATCTGATTATCTCACCAACAGAAAAAACAAATACACGTTTTTTATTTTCTGATATCATTCAGCTGGCACTTCCGGAACATTTGATGGGACTTCTGGAAAAAGAAGCAACACCTTTTTTGAAGGCAGGAGATGTAATACTGGAGGATAGTCTGATGGCATTACTGTTTTCGGAAGATGAAAGTAATATGTTACTGGCTTTGGAAATGATGCTTGAGGGGGGAATACCCACCAATCGCTTCACAGAGTTTGTCATCTGTTTTCTGATGAAACGGTTTCAGCAAAAAGAGACAAAAGAAGCTTTTCGTAAAGTAATTGAAAAACATTGCTCTGCCAGATGGCAGCACTTTCTCAGGTCCAATGTGCGAAAATCTATTCTGGAAGACTCTACTCACAAAATTATTCGTCATGAACTAATTGAGTTGGATATATTTTTGAAAAAAGGACTGGAAATTGGTTTCGCAACATCTAAAGCGTGGTTTATCTATTTTTTTGACCGCATAATTGATTTTCAGCCTGACTTGGCAGAATTACCTGTACGTTGCCTGATCACAGATCATACGTTGGATTTGATACAGCTAGATCGGTGGAGAGAGTCTTCTCTGAATCTGGGAAAATCTTTATCCCGCGGATTAATCAATATGACGGATCTGACACAAATTGAATGTGTTACCATTACAGTTGGTGACTTTGCAGATCTTTCTATCTCTAATTATTCATTCTTTGCCAATCTCAAAAAATTACCCAATCTACAGGAGATTATCATAAGTGGTACTTCTGATCTGTCATGGGTAAAAGGCAGACTTACCAAGACAATAGAAAAGACTAGGAGAGAGTTGCCATCCGTAGTAATTACACAGAAGGATAAGATATGAAGTCCAGATCAATAAGTAAGATTACTCATCGTTATCTGGAAAGAAAAAGTATATGCTATATGTTGCTTTACTTTTAAATATTTGTACTTTTAATGCAAATAATTGTACGTTTTACTATAGACAGATATATGTCTTGCTTCTTAGCTTAATTGATTGTGCCTGTTTTCGCTCTATAACATACTCTGTTCTTGACAGAATGTGGTCATCAATGTAGCATCTTTTATAAAGAGTTATAACCCAGTATTACTTTTTCCTGATAACTGACATTCATATACCTTTCTGCAATTGCTTCATAAATGCTTTTGATTACTAAATTTTATCCGAGATGATAAATGTCTCACTGACAACTATCTGTGGATGTTGCTGGCAGAAGTGTATATAGATCTTTTGGATATTTTTTATTACCCGGCTACCGTTTTGATTTAATCATCTGATATGAAGGACGAAAAAAATCTTATTCAAAGGTTAAAACTTTCAGACCGACAAGTTTTCCATGTAATCTTTGATTTATATGCAAAAAAGATCTACTACTTTTCCTTTGATTATCTAAAAAGTAAAGAAGATGCGGAGGAAATTGTGCAGGAGGCTTTTATACGGCTTTGGGAGAAAAGAGAAACATTAAAAGAAGAGTATTCTTTGAGTGGATTTCTTTTTACGATTACCTATCGGTTGATAATGGACTATTTTCGTAAAAGAAAGACAATTAGTGAGGCTCAAAAACAGTTATTTCATGTTCTGACAGATGAAAGTTATCAGACTGAAGAAGAATTATTATATCAGGAGTTGGAAGCTTTGTATCAGCAAGCTATAGATCAGCTACCTCCACGAAGAAAAGAAATATTCATTTTGAGCAGAAAAGAAGGACTGACCTATCAGGAAATTGCTGCTCAGCTTCAGATTTCACCCAAAACGGTAGAACATCAGTTGTCCGAATCACTCCATTTTATGCGGGAGTATTTCAAGCATTATACCTGCTCATTTGTAATGTTATTTCTAGCCTGGCTTTGCTTTTGATACACATACTGTTTAATTAGTAAATGTAGCCCTTTATCTTTCAGTTAGTAATTCCCATATTCTGATTCGCAAATCCAGATTTTTTACTTCTTTAAAATATAGTTGAACCGCTTGATTTACTATTTCTCTGAGTTAAAACGCTGGCAGACAACTTCCTGTTACTATCTGTAGGCGAACAGTAGCATAGGATTGGTTGTCTCTATCAAAGTTCCAACCCCCGGCTCTTCTTCATTGCTTTTCTGAAAATTTTTTAAAAAAAATTGAACTCCAATAGGGGAAAGCTATCAGTTACACGTAGTACCTATAAAATACTGTGTAATGGATAAGAAATTATTGGAAAAGTACCGGAGAGGTACATGTTCAGAAGATGAACAACAGTATGTACGTCATTGGATAGAAGATCCAGCGAATGCGTCATTGCTGTATCAGTGGATGCAGGAGCAGTGGTATGAAATGGATATAATGAACCGACCTGCCATTGATCTGAAGCCAGTGTGGGAGAAGATAGATGATCATACAAAGGTTTCAGCAGACATAGACTTTCCGGAATCTGGATCAAAGGTTGCACAGTTAACTGCATTCTGGAAAACAAGAATACGAGTGGCTGCTACAATAATAGCGGTACTGTTAGGAGGTATTGGAGGAGGCTGGTATTTTTTTGGACAGCACAATGACATTATATACCAGACAAGTTATGGGGAGGTGAAGCGTATTGTACTGCCTGATAGTTCTGTAGTTGTACTCAATGGTAATTCAACCCTTCACTATCCGGCTTTATGGGATAATACACATAAGAGAGAGGTATGGCTGGAAGGAGAAGGTTTCTTTAGTGTCAGACATAAACCCGATGATCAGAAGTTTCTGGTCCATACCACAGATAACTTTACTATCGAAGTAGTTGGGACACAATTCAGTGTTTTTGAGCAAAGAGGCCAAACCAGAGTTGTTTTGAATAATGGAAAAATTAAGGTACATCTGAAAGCTGATATCAACAAAAAGACATCTGGTCTGGAAATAAAACCTGGAGAGCTGGTAGAATACAATGATAGAGATCAGCAACTGATACGACGCAAGGTAAATCCAGAAATATACTCCTCCTGGAAAGACAATCAATTAATTTTTGAAGATACTCCTCTCTCAGAAGTAGCACTGCGTCTGGAAAGATGCTATGGGTTGTCAGTGCAACTGGATGAAACCATTAAGGACAAACGCCTTACCGGACGTATGGATATTCAGAATCTGGACGTATTGCTGGAGGCTATGTCCAGTTCATTTAATCTGAAAGTCATCCAAAAGAAAGACAGCATTATTATTCATCCTAATCCATAATAAGATATGAAAAAAGTCCATATCCGGTAGGCATTTATACAGATCTGCCAGGCAGATAATTATATACCTATTTATATAAACCAACACACTTACAAATGGATTTATGAAATATACTATACACCTTTTTTTGATCTGCTGCCTCTATCTGTGCCACTGGACGGGATTGGCGGCACAGGCACAAATAATGGCATCCAGTGAAGTATTTGCAACGGGTTCAAGACAAATATCCTCACAGGGACGTTCTCTGAAATCTGTCATCACAGAGTTGGAAAACCGTTATAAAGTTGTGTTTTTTTATGATACCCAGCTGATCAAAAATGTTGCTGTTTCGCAGACTATAGAAACCGGATCTCTTGACAAAGTGCTTTCCTCACTTTTGAAGCCTTATAATCTGAAATACAAACGATTAAAAGGGAGTTCCTATGTGATTTTTTCGGATACACCTTTGAAAGATTCAGGCAATAACGATACTATCAGTCCGGAAAGTCGTAATACAGCTGATTCATTGACAAAGAATGAGGTATATCCTCAAGTTCTTTCTGTTAATCAGGAAGCTGAGCAAGCGGCAATTACTATTAAAGGGAAGATAACGGATGAGAACAAAGAGGCTTTGCCAGGAGTGAGTGTAGTCTTAAAAGGAACAACAACCGGAACTGTAGCAGGTCCTGATGGAAATTATTCATTAAGCGTACCAGATGGGAATGGAACATTAGTATTCTCGTTTGTAGGGTATATTTCACAGGAAGTATCTATTAATAACAGGACAACCATAGATATATCTCTTGCTCCGGATATTACCGCTTTAAATGAAGTTGTGGTAGTAGGGTATGGTACACAAAAGAAAGGAGAAATCACCAGTGCAGTTGCCAGTGTCAATGCAGAACAGTTTAACAAAGGAAACATTAGTAACGTATCTCAGTTGTTACAGGGAAAAGTTGCCGGATTGTCTATTTCCCGTCCAGGAGGTGATCCCAATGGAAACTTTGCTATCCGTTTGCGCGGTTTGTCTACTCTAGGAGCCAATACCCAACCACTTGTTGTCATTGATGGACAGATAGGTGCAGACTTAAATACAGTTGATCCCAATGATATTAAGAGCATTGATGTATTGAAAGATGGTTCCGCTGCTGCTATTTACGGTACACGTGGTTCTGCCGGAGTAATTATTATTACAACCAAATCAGGTGGAGGTACTACCAGTATTAGTTATAATGGGTTGGTACAGGCAGAAAGTGCAGCCCGGTTAACTCCTCATATGTCTGCAGCTGAATTCAGAGCCTTGGGAAAAGGTACAGATTATGGATCAAACACAGACTGGTATAAAGAAATTACTCGTACAGCTATTTCTCAAACCCACAATGTTTCTTTGTCTGGTGGTAATTCCTCGGGTACCTCTTACAATGCTTCAGTGAATTACCGTAATTCCCAAGGGGTAGCCATTACTACTGGCTTTGAACAGCTCAATGGTCGATTGAATCTGATCCAGAAAGCCTTAAAGGATAGATTGGTATTGAATTTAACCTTGAGTATGACGCGTAGAAAATCAGAACTAGGCTTCAATGAAGCATTTAAATATGCAGCCATCTACAATCCTACTTCTCCTGTATATAGTACCGATCCGTTATACGATCTGACAGGGGGAGGATACTTTGAGGCAAACTTTGTTGATTATTCAAATCCGGTAGCAGTACTCAGACAAAATACCAATGAAAGAGAATTGAAACGATTCAACTTTGCTGCCTCTGCTGAATATGAAATCGTTACGGGATTAAAGTTTTTGATTCGTTATGCTCAGCAAACCGCCAGTACTTACAATCAGGTGTATCTGCCACGCACTTCCTATAATTCCCGAAACTTTTTAGGTGTAAGTGGCTTTGCCCGTGGTGGATATGGATGGAAAAACGACAATGAAAGTTTTAACCAGCTGTATGAAAATACGCTGTCTTATGAAAAGCGGATTGATAAATTACAGGTATCAGCTCTTACCGGATATTCCTATCAGGATTTTCTGGATCAAGGATTTACAGTAGGTGGTGGAAACTTTATTACAGATGCTTCTGGACAAAACCTTTCCTCTGCACTAGACTTTGCACAAGGGTTAGGAGCTATTTCCAGCTTTAAAAACGGGTCTCGATTGGTTGCCTTCTTTGGTCGTGTTAATCTGAATTATAATGGTCTTGCATTCTTATCTGCAACATTGCGCAGGGAAGGCTCAACACAATTTGGAGCAAATCACAAATGGGGGATGTTTCCAGGGGTAAGTGCCGGGGTGGATCTGAGCCAGATTTTACGTGTAAAAGCAATTGATAATCTAAAACTAAGAGCCAGTTACGGTGTAACAGGTGCATTACCACCCAGTTCTTATCTGTCATTGCGAACGCTCACTGCCGGAGGATCTTATTTCTATGCAGGTGATGGAGTATACTTACAACCCTATTCTCCTAATCAGAATGCCAACCCGGATCTGCGGTGGGAGAAAAAAGGAGAGTTTGATGTAGGTGTTGATTTTGGATTATTTAACAATCGTCTGACAGGTACAATTGATTACTATCAGCGAACTACCTCTGATCTGATCTTTAATGTAACGGTTCCAGTTCCGCCAAACCTGGTTCCTACCACCTGGATGAATATTGGTACCATGAAGAGCAATGGTTTTGAGATGAGCCTGGGCTATGATGTTATTAAAAATGATGTATTTTCCTGGAACACAGGTGGCAACTTTACCACCTTTCATGTGGTGCTATCCAAACTGGATCCTCAGTTAGCAGGTAGCTTTGTCGGGGCTACAAACCTGGGGACGCCTGGACAGGAGGCTACACAGATTACAAGAGCTGTAGAAGGGGAGAAGATCGGTATCTTATGGGGTAAGGTGTACAAAGGAGTAGGAGAGGATGGTAAATATATTTTTGAAGACCGGAACAATGATGGAAAGATCGATAATCAGGATGAGACTATCATAGGCAATGGCTTACCTAAGTTTGAATTTGGCTGGAACAACACAATTCGGTACAAAAACTTCGACTTTAATTTTCTGTTAAGAGGATCTATCGGGCATGATCTGATCAACACCTATCGAGCCTTCTATGAGAACCCCAATGTTGCCAGCAGCTATAACATTGTAAAGACTAAATATTTTAATCCGAATATCACCGATGGACAAATCTTCAGCAGCCGGTTTGTAGAAAGAGCCTCCTTTGCAAAGCTGGATAACGCTACACTTGGGTACAACTTCAAACTCCCTGCGGGAAGTTTGGTAAAAAGTCTGCGTGCGTATCTGAGTGGACAAAACTTGTTTACTATTACAAACTATACAGGCGTAGATCCGGAGGTGCGGTATGCGGATGAAAGTACTTCCAATACAGGCGCTGTTACCCGAAATGCGTTAGCGCCAGGGGTTGATAGAAGGGAGACCTGGGTACTGACTCGTTCTTTTACACTTGGGGTTAATGTTCAGTTTTAATCTACTTATACTACAGGTAAAAAACTGCCAATACAAGCTAATTGAGAAGGCATTGGCAGGTACTTACACTTAAATGATAACATACCTATGAAATATACATCAATTACAAAATACTGTCTGGTTGGACTGATTTTAGCTGGAGGATGTACCAATCTGGATGAGACCGATGTGTTGTATGATACGGTAATCAGTGACAACTTCTACAAAACAGATCGGGAATTTCTTTCAGCTGTTGGTGCTGCCTATTCCAATCTTTTCGGCTGGGGTGGGAACAACCATATGATACCCCTGAACGAAGTAACTACCGATGAAATGGTGGTTCCTACACGGGGAGCCGACTGGGGTGATGGTGGGCACTGGGTTCGTTTACAAACCCATACCTATACTTCACAAGACCCTACACCCACTAACGGGTGGACATTTCTGTATTCCGGTGTCAATACCTGTAATCGTTTGCTGGCTACTTTTGAGCCATTGGGGACAGATCAGGCAAAAGCGTATATTGCCGAACTAAAAGTACTGCGGGCTATCTATTATTACTGGTTGCTGGATCTGTATGGAAATGTGCCTTTAAGTATAGATTTTTCTTCGACAGAACCACCTGCCAACAGCACCCGGCAACAGGTGTATGACTTTGTGGAAAAGGAATTACTTGAAAATGTTCCTCTTTTACAAAAGACAGGCCCAACTGATGAGTCTACTTATGGACGGGTCAATTATTACACAGGATATACCGCGCTGGCAAAACTGTATCTGAATGCCAAAATCTATACAGGTACAGAACAATGGGAAAAAGCCATCGCAGCCTGTGATGAAGTAATTAACTCTGGTAAATATGCACTGGTAACCAACTACAGCGATAACTTTAAAAAAGAAAACAAAGGATCAACAGAGTTTATATGGGCTATTCCCTATGATGCAGTGTATGCCAAAGGCTTTAATATGCCTATGATGACGTTGCACATGCAAAATCAGAATACGTATAAAATGAACGCACAACCCTGGAATGGTTTTGCTACTATTCAGGAATTCTATCAGTCTTACATTGATCCTGTACAAAATCCAGGCCCACAAGGTACAGTTGTAGGAGTGGATACAAAAGGAACTACTACCACAGGTACACAAGACAAACGGTTATCAAACTTTCTGGTTGGCCCTCAGTATATGGCGGATGGCTCTCCCTTAACAGATGGAGGAGCTGATGCTGCTGATCCAAATGGAGCACCCATTACCTTTACTCCCTATATTAACGAACTACAACCTAATGCATGGCGCCAATCAGGAGCACGGATTGGTAAATGGGAGTTTTATACTGGCATGACAGCTGATCTGAGTAATGACTGGCCATTGTTCCGCTATGCAGATGTATTATTAATGAAAGCTGAGGCAACTGCCCGCAAAAATGACGACTGGAATGATCCGATTGCTTTGGCATTAGTTAATCAGATACGAACTGTACATGGAGGTGTAACACCGTTTGTCTCCATGACTGCTGATACATTTCTGGCAGAAAGAGGACGCGAAATGTTTGCCGAGACTTTCAGACGTCAGGATCTGATTCGTTTCGGGAAATACAACAGCGCCTGGAGATTCCATGCCGCAGATGCTTCAGACAATTTGGGGCCTGCAGGCATCAACCACCTGAATATTTTTCCGATTCCGGCCACACAGATCAATGCCAACCAGAATCTGAAACAGAATCCCGGATATTAAGACAGATACCTGATACCTCTGTTATAACAGTATAGTAGTCTGTTTAGGACTGCTATACTGTATTTTGATTTTAAATAATCTACATCATCTATTTTTTTTGAAAGGAGCGAATCGTGTGATGAGCAGAAGCAAACCCATACAACAGAAATTACATTCAGGATATAGCAAGTTTGTCTGGTTCTTTTTGTGGATTGTATTGTGTCTGATTAGTTCTTGTACAGATTTGCAAACAGGTACAGAGACTACCTTGTTTACTTTGCTGCCATCCTCCCGAACCGGAATAGATTTCTCAAATAAAGTATCTTACACAGAAGAGTTTAATCCCTATACATTCCGAAATTTTTACAATGGAGGGGGAGTAGCTATTGGGGATATTAACAATGATAATTTACCAGATATCTTCTTTTGTTCCAATCAACAAACTAATCGATTATACCTGAATAAAGGAAACTTTCAGTTTGAGGATATCACACAAAAAGCAGGTGTTACATCAGATGGGGTATGGTCTACAGGTGTAAGTCTGGTGGACATAAATGGGGATGGATACCTGGATATTTATGTATGCAAATCTGGTGATCTGAAAAAGAAAAATCGAAGCAATGAGCTATTTATCAATAACGGAGATCTGACTTTCACAGAAAAATCTCAGGAATATGGATTGGATAACAGAGGATTATCTACCCATGCCGCCTTCTTTGATTATGACCGGGATGGTGATCTGGATTGTTATTTGCTCAATAATTCGTTTCGATCAGTGAGTAATTATTATATGATCAAGGATCAGCGTTTGGTGCGTGATTCGTTAGGAGGAAACAAGCTATATCGGAATGATCATAATCATTTTGTAGATGTAAGTGAGGAAGCTGGTATTTATGGTAGTGTAATTGGATTTGGCCTGGGGGTGACTATTTCCGATATCAACCGGGATGGCTGGCCGGATATGTATGTGTCCAATGATTTTTTTGAGCGGGATTATTTATATATCAACCAACAGAATGGAACCTTTAAGGAAATGCTGGAATCCTGTATTAGAGAATTAAGCATGAACTCTATGGGGGCTGATATTGCCGATATCTCTAATGACGGGTATCCGGAAATCTATGTAACGGATATGTTTCCGGAACAAGAAGCCCGTGTAAAGACTAAAACAGTTTTTGAGACATGGAATAAATATCAGGCTGATAAAAAAAGTGGTTTTTATCAGCAGTTTGTACGTAATACCCTACAGCTCAATAGAGGACCTATAAAAACAGACGGTACACTGGCTTTCAGTGAAATTGGCCGTTATGCAGGTGTGCATGCTACCGACTGGAGCTGGGGAGCATTAATCACTGACATGGACAATGATGGGTACAAAGATATTTTTGTGGCCAATGGTATTTACAAAGATATTACTGATCAGGATTATATCCAATATACAGCCAGTACAACCAATGAAATCCGACAAAAAATACTCAACAAAGAAACAAATATTATTAAAGATCTGATTGATAAGATTCCTTCTGAGGCACTGAGTAACTATGCTTTTCAAAACAAGGGAGATCTGACTTTTGTGAACCAGGCTCAGTCGTGGGGACTAAATCAACCTTCCTTCTCCAATGGATCAGCTTATGGCGATCTGGACAATGATGGTGACTTGGATCTGGTGATTAACAATGTGAATATGCCTTGTTTTATTTATCAGAACCAATCTAACCAGCTTCATCCTCAACACCAGTTTCTGCAACTGACATTAAAAGGAGAAGGAAATAACCGCTTTGGTATTGGTGCTCGGGTGGGTGTTTATTATCAGTCACAACAAGGGAAATCTTCACTGGCATTTCAAGAACAGATGCCTATGAGAGGTTTTGAATCCAGTGTAGATCAAAGACTTACTTTTGGACTGGGAACTGCTAAACAGATTGATTCGGTAGTGGTACTTTGGCCATTGGGACAAAAGAGTATTTTGCTACAGCCTAAACCTAATCAGCATCTTACTATTTCCCAGCCTAATGCCTTGCTGGCTTCTTATAAAAGCCCTGAATCCATTTCTTCAGTCACTTCTCTTTTTCATAGTGCTCAGAAAAATTATGGAATTGACTTTCTGCATCAGGAAAATTCTTTTGCAGATTTTGACAGGGACCCATTGACTTTTCATATGCTTTCCACTCAGGGGCCTCATCTGGCCAAAGCAGATATAAATGGCGATGGCTTGGAGGATTTTTACATTGGAGGTGCGAAGGATCAGCCCGGAGCCTTGTTTGTTCAGACCCCTTCCGGAGAGTTTGTGTGCACTAATCAGGCTTTGTTCATAACAGATAAATTGAGCGAAGATACAGATGCTATTTTCTTCGATTGTGATGGCGACAAAGATATGGACTTGTATGTATGTAGTGGAGGTAACGAATTTTCACCTAATTCGACTGCTTTGATTGATCGGCTGTATATCAATGATGGCAAAGGCAACTTCAGTAAATCACAACAGGTATTGCCTTCGTTTTTGTTTGAGAGTAGTTCGTCTGTACGGGTTGCTGACTATGATAAAGATGGAGACATAGACTTGTTTGTAGGTGTTCGATTGCAACCTTTCCGGTATGGGTATGCCTGTAAAGGGTATATCCTTGCAAATAATGGGAAAGGTATTTTTAGTGATGTGACTGAACAAGTATGTTCTCCCTTGTTGTCAGCAGGTATGATCAGTGATGGACAATGGCTGGATTATGATGGGGATGGCTGGAAAGATCTGGTGATTGCAGGAGAATACATGGGACTTCGTTTATTTGCCAATAAATCAGGTCGTTTGGTAGAAGTAAGCAAAAAGGCTGGTTTTTCGCAGAGCAATGGATGGTGGAACCGACTGAAGATCGTAGATATAAATGGAGATGGTAGAGAAGATATAGTAGCTTTAAATCATGGTTTGAACTCACGTTTCAAGGCTAGTGCAGATAAGCCAGTGTGTATGTATGTAGGGGATATGGATGGAAATGGCACAATAGAACAATTGGTAAGCTGTTATAATGGATCAAAGTCGTATCCCATGATATTGCGTCATGATCTGGTGAGTGTATTGCCTTATCTGAAAAAGAAGTATGTACATTATTCTCAATACAAAGAACAAAGTATCGAAGAGATTTTCAATGCAGGAGAATTAGGGAAAGCGAAGAAGCTCGATGCTTATGAATTGCGCAGTGGTGTGTATATCAATGAAGAGGATGGTAAGTACCAGTTTAAGGCTTTTCCGAAGGAAGCCCAATGGTCTGTCTTGTATGGAGTCGAGAGTGGAGATTATGATGAAGATGGAAAAATAGATTTATTGATAGGAGGTAATCTGTATGAAAGCAAACCGGAAGTAGGGATTTATGATGGCAGCTATGGATTAATGCTTAGAGGAAATGGAAAAGGAGAGTTTGAAAGTGTACCAATGCAAAAGAGTGGTATTTGCATTAAAGGAGCAGTCAGAGATATTATGACACTTCAGAAAGGAAAGAAAAAGATTATTCTCTTTGCAAGAAACAACGATACTATTCAGTTGATAGAGTATGGTAAATAAGTATTGGAGAATATTGCCCGTACTTGGCTTTGTGCTGATTGCTTGTATAGCTTGTGGCAAGAAAGAGGGGTTTGACCTTTATAAAGAGGTGATGGACAAAGAGCTGCAAAGTGGCAAACAGGCGGATAGTTTATTTTTGGGAATGTCTTTTGGAATGACTTCAAAGAATTTTTTTCTGCACTGTTGGGAGATGAACAAGAAGGGACTCTTTACAGATGGACAGAATAACACATCTGTATTGTATAAGCTAAATCATCACGAATTGAAACATGCTGCATCCATGAATTTCTATCCTCATTTCTATGATAATAAAATTTATAAGATGCAGACTTCATTTAATTATGATGGATGGGCACCCTGGAACAAACATCTGTCTTCAGATAGTCTGCTAACGGATGTATTGGTTCTGTATCGGAAATGGTATCCGGGAGGTTCACCATTTATCCGAATCAGTGATCCACAAAAAGGAGTAATCTATGTAAAGGTGGATGGCAATCGTCGTATTACCGTTGGGCAATATGATGAGATACATGTTAAGGTAGATTATACTGATCTGGTGATAGAACAAAAAATAAAGAAGGTGGAATAGATTCACTTGCTGAATATATATGTAGAATGCAGTAAGGGCTATAACCGAAAAAATGGTAGAGCACTCCTTTTTATATCCAAGAATTTCTGGTATTTATGTAAGATGATTTTTAATTGTTAGAAATACACGTATCCAATAATGGCCGAACCACAAGTAAACATGTACGCCCGAATGAATTATTTACGAAGTACGTTATGGATTGCTTTTTTGCTGATAAGCTGCCATTCCCTAACGCTTATGGGACAGACTGCTCTACCGTTTGTTCCAATCTCACTTGACGATTTAAGTGGCTTTAAACCTGCTGCCGCTAACTGGAAGATTGCAGGAGATGTTATAGTTGACCGTTCTGCTGATGGAATAGTGCAAAGTTCTTCTGGTAAAGGAATTATTGTCAACCAGCCAACAGATAAAAACAAAGATCAGTTATTTACCAGCTTTGAACATGGAAATATTGAGTTGGAGCTGGAATTTATGATGGCTAAAGGTTCTAATTCCGGTATCTATCTGCAAGGAAGATATGAAATTCAGTTATTTGATAGCTGGGGTGTGGCACGTCCCCGTTCGTCAGATTGTGGAAGTATCTATGAGCGTTGGGAAGAAAGCAGACCCGAAGGACAAAAAGGATATGAAGGCCATCCACCCCGTGTAAATGTAAGCAGGGCCCCCGGACTATGGCAAACCATGAAGATTGTTTTTCAGGCACCTACTTTTGATAAGAATGGAAAAAAGCTGACCTCTGCCCGCTTTATAAAAGTGATTCACAATGGAGTAGTAGTACATGAGAATGTAGAAGTAACAGGTCCTACCCGTGCAGCTGCTTTTCAGGATGAGAAACCCTTTGGTCCTTTGATGTTACAGGGAGATCATGGTCCGGTTGCTTTTCGTAATATCCGTTACAAACGCTATGATGAGCCATTTGTACAACTTTCCCAGGTACAATATAAATATTCAGAAGGTAAGATGTATGCAGAAGCAGACATAGCAAAGGCTAAAGTTAAAAAGCAGGGGGCTGTACAAGAGCATATGCAACTGATTGAAGGTGCCAATGACTTTGCTCTCCAACTGACTGGAACACTTCAGGTACCAAGTATGGGAAACTATTTGTTTGAACTAAAGTGTATGGGAGGGGCCATTCTGACCCTTGATGGAAAGAAAATTATTACCTATGAAGGATTTCACTATCCGGACGAATGGACAAATGGTGTTATCACCTTACAGGCCGGAAATCATACTTTTGCGTTAACATACTTCCGCAGCAAAGACCCTTGGTTGCGTTCGGAAATGAGTTTATATGTGGAAGGACCAGGTGTAGCTCGTCAGATGCTTTCTTTGCCGACCTCTCTGCCTGATCCTGACTATATAGAACCCATTTTAGTACGTGCTCCTGAAACTCGTATGATACGCAGTTTTATCTGGCACAATAACCGGAAGAAGACAAATTGTATTTCGATAGGAGAACCTGGAAACATTCATTATACAATGGATCTGAAACAGGGTGGCCTTTTGTGGATCTGGAAAGGTAATTTCCTGGACGCAACGGAGATGTGGCATGATCGGGGAGAACCTCAGTTGGCCAAGCCTGCAGGTAGTATAATTGAAATGACAGGCGAACCTTCTGTGGCTGTATTATCTGGGAAAGATGTCATATGGCCAGATTCTGTATCTGCTGATTTCCAGTTCAAAGGATACTCTGTGGATGAACAAGGCAGACCTGCATTCCGGTATACAATAGGCAATCTGGCTGTACAGGATCAACTATGGCCTGAAGATAATAATAAAGCGTTTGTACGTCAGGTGCAGCTAAAGGGAAGTGCCAGTGGAAATGTATGGTACTTACTGGCTAGTGGAAGTCGGATTGCACAATTATCTGAAGGAGTATACAGTGTGAATGACAAAGCGTATTATCTGGAAGTGGAAGGTGCCAAAGAGCTGAAGCCTATTATCCGTAAGTCGAAAAACAGGGATGAACTACTGATACCAGTAAGCCCAACTAGCAATGGTACCACTATTAAGAGTAAGTTAATCTGGTAAAAAGAGTAGGAGCCCACAGATAAATAGATGCAAAGTATGATGAAGGGCTTACAGATTCACAATTTCTCATTTCTTTCTTGGACAGTAATTAAATATGAAAAAATATTCCGTTTTATCTTTTAACTCTACTATAGCCAAGTCAACCGGAAAACATTCCAGAAAGCATATGTCCGGATGGCTGAGTGTATTTTTATTGTGTTGTATAGGAAGTGGAATGGCTCAGGAACTGAAAACAGCAGAGTCTGAGGCCGACTATTACCAGATGGTTACACTGCCTATTCCGAAAGATGTTCCTCTGGAAGTAGGTGGTTTAACTACCATGCCCGATGGCCGATTGGCAGCCTCAACCCGACAAGGAGATATCTGGCTGATCGAAAATCCCTATATGCGCAATCAGGGAGTGCCATATTTTAAACGATTTGCTCAGGGATTACACGAACCCTTAGGATTGGCTTATCACAATCGGTCTTTCTACCTGACACAACGAAGTGAACTAACCCGCATTCGGGATACCAACGGGGATGACCGCGCAGATGATTATGAGGTAATCTATTCCTGGCCTTTGTCTGGTAATTACCATGAGTATTCCTATGGCCCTGTAATCCTGCCAAACAATGACATGCTGATTACCTTGAACCTTGCCTGGATTGGGCGTGGGGCTTCGCTTTCCAAATGGCATGGCTGGATGCTGAAAGTAACACCAGATGGAAAAATGACTCCTATTGCAACAGGTATGCGTTCTCCTGCCGGATTTAATGTTTTGCCTGATGGATCTATATTTTACGCAGAGAATCAGGGTGATTGGGTAGGATCAGGCCGGATGACTCATGTAGAGGTGGGCGATTTCGTAGGAAATCCGGAAGGCTTGAAATGGGCAGATGATCCCAGCTCACCTGTAAAACTTCGCTTTTCTGATATTCCTAGCACCGGAAAGCCTATGTATGAGGTGGCTAAAACGATAAAAGGATTAAAGCTACCTGCTATCTGGTTTCCTCAAGGCATTCTGGGTATTTCTACCTCTGGCATTCTGATAGATACAACAGCTGGTGCTTTTGGACCCTTTACAGGTCAGATGCTGGTAGGAGATCAGGGACAAAGTAAAATTATGCGTATCTATCTGGAAAAAGTGAAAGGACAATACCAGGGTGCTGCCTTTCCATTCAGAGAAGGATTTCAGTCAGGAATTTTGCGAATGGTCTGGGGTGAAGATGGATCTATGTTTGTTGGAATGACCAGTCGTGGATGGGCTGCCACCGGAAAAGATTTGTATGGAATACAACGTTTGGTGTGGACAGGAAAAACACCTTTTGAAATAAAGACCATGCAAGCCCGCCCGGATGGCTTTGAACTGGAATTCACCCAACCTGTTGATAAGGTTACGGCTGGTGATGCCAATTCTTATGGAATAACCAGCTTTAACTATATGTACCGGAAGGAATACGGAAGTCCTGTTATCGAAAATCAACCATGTACCATAAAAGGAATTGCAGTAGCAGACGATGGCCTGAGTGTACGGATTGTAGTGGAGGGTTTGCGTGAAGGATATATTCATGAGTTAAAAGCGGAAGGAGTTCGTAGCCAGAATAAAGCGCCATTGCTTCATAGTGTAGGTTATTATACATTGAATAATCTGCCAGAAGGAGAGACGTTGGTATTGAAGGAAAGCCAGCTGGCTAAATCACCCCATGCAGGACATGCTGCTATGATGGGGTCGGCAGCAACCACTTCTAAAATAACTGCTACTAAGACCAATACAGCTCCTACAGCCAAACGTGTAACAAAACAGCCTGCTAGCTGGACCAACGGACCTGATCAAACCATTACTATAGGAACTAAACCCGGTCTGAAATTTGATCTGTCGCAGATTACAGTAAAGGCAGGAAGCAAGGTTAAACTGACATTCAATAATAATGATGATATGCTTCATAACTTTGTCATTACGTTACCAGGAGAAGCACTATCAGTAGGAGAGATGGCAATCAAACTAGGGTTGAATGGAGCAAAGATGAACTATATTCCAAGTACACCCAAAGTCTTGTATCATACAGCTCAACTGCAACCACAAACTTCAGAGACTATTTATTTTGTAGCTCCTGAAAAGCCAGGAGAGTATATGTATGTGTGTACTTTCCCTGGCCACTACATGAATATGCAAGGGACCTTTAAAGTGATCCCTAAATAGTAAAACGAGATTGCTCTTATTTATGAGAATACATATAAAAATGCCCAGTCACAGGATTGGGCATTTTTTGTGTTAGAACCTATAAGTCAAATTAAGGTCTATAAGCATATATAGCTCAAATACTCTTTCTATCTTTGCTACCCATGCTGAACACTATGCTATCTTAAACCTATTCCTGTGGCAGAAAAATTTACGTATTCTTTTCGCGTAAAATGGACAACCTTATTGGGTGTCTTCTCTTTTGGAATTCTTGTTCCTACATTTTTTGTTCCTGTTATTTTGGGATCTGAAGAGCATTTTCTCTGGATCTTTGTAGCTACACTGATCAGTTTCGTAATCTGGGAAGGAAGCAAACTGATTCAGGCGTTAATTCTTTATTTCTATCCATGGGAGAAGAGTATTATCAAACACCTGAGTTATGAAGTTGCCAGCATCTTTGTCTTCTCTTCACTAGTACTGATTGTAGGGCTTCTGACATACAATGCACTGGTATCAGAAGTTTCTATTTCTATTAGTGTTGTGTTACAGAATATTTTTGTCTCATTTCTGTTAGCCTTATTATTCATTGCTATCAACGAAGGGGCTTTTTTATTTGGTAAGTGGAAAGCTTCTTTGCTGGAGCAGGAACGGCTCCGTCAGGAAAATCTGATAGCAAAAGTAGAAAGTCTTAAAAAACAACTGGACCCTCATTTTTTGTTTAATAGTTTAAGTGTATTAAGTGGAGTAGTATATAAGGATCCTGTGCTGGCAGATCGGTTTATAACAAAACTAGCTCAGGTATATCGCTATGTACTGGAGCATAACGATGAAAAGCAGGTGCCCTTGCAAAAAGAAATATCCGTAGTAGAGGCTTACTGTTTTTTACTGAATGTTCGTTTCTATAATAAAGTATTACTTGATGTGAAGATTGCTGAAAAGCCTGTATATGTATTGCCTTTGTCTATTCAGTTGCTGGTAGAGAATGCAGTAAAACACAATCGGATTTCAGATACATCACCACTGGAACTGAAAATATATACAGCCGATAATACCGTATGGGTAGAAAATACCCTGAACAAAAAAGATACTCAGGTGGAATCTACAGGTATTGGCTTAAAAAACCTGGAAGCCCGATATAAGTATGTAATTGGCAAATCCATTCAGGTAGAGGATAATGGACAGGTGTTTAAGGTTGGATTGCCTTTATTAACAGAAGAAGCATGAAAGTTGTCATTATTGAAGATGAATTTTTCTCAGCCGAAAAGCTAAGTAATCAATTACAGCGAATCGATGATTCTATCGAAATCCTTGCCATTTTACCCTCAGTAGAAAGTTGTCTGGACTGGTTCCGGAATAATCCTGAACCAGATCTGATATTTTCGGATATTCAGCTGGAAGACCAGGAAAGCTTTGAGTTATTCCGCCAGCTTCCTATTGAGGCACCTATTATTTATACTACAGCTTTTGATCAATATGCGTTGCATGCATTCAAGCAGAATAGTATCGATTATCTGCTCAAGCCCATTGATCTGGATGAGTTACGAAGTGCCATCAAGAAATATGAGAATCTGGAATACCGCTTGTTGAAGAAAGGACTGAAGCTACAGCCGGAAAAACCAAAAGAAGGTTTTAAAGAACGTTTTCTGGTAAAGAAAGGAAGTCAGTTAGCGGTAATACGAACTTCAGATGTGGCTTATTTTAAGAGTGACCAAAAACTAAGTTTCCTCATTACATTCGATAACCAGCGATATGTAATTGAGCAAACACTGGATCAATTGATGGACCAATTGGATAGTCGTAAGTTTAATCGTATCAGTCGCAATCGTCTGATTTCTCTCGAAGCTATTTACAAGATACATAATCATTTCAATGGACGACTAAAGCTCGAACTGAATCCGCCGGAGGAAGAAGAGGTGTATGTAAGCCGGGATAGGGTTCCTCAGTTCAAAGAATGGCTGGATTCCTGATGTCAGTCATCCTGAAAGTTCTGCAACTCATCCGTTAATTGATACCAGTCATCTGAGAGTAGCATAATAGAATAGAAGAAGAGATAGATATTTGAGGAAACTAAAGACAAGATATGACCGCTATTCTTATTTTCTTCGCTATTCATTGGTATGGGTCTCTATTCTTCCAGACCTTCTTCTTACATAGATATTCTGCCCACGGGGCATTCACAATGTCACGGACATGGGAAAAAATCTTTTTTGTGCTGACATGGATTTTTCAGGGTTCTAACTACCTGAGTGCTTATGCGTATGGCGTAATGCACCGTATGCACCATGCATTTGCTGACACAGAAGATGATCCGCATTCACCTTTGTATAGCAAAGGATTCTTTGATATGATGTGGAAAACCAAAACATTTTATGCTGCCGTTCGGAATCGTACAGCAGATGTAGATCCTAAATTTATGGTGAATGTTCCGGATTGGAAGGCATTTGACGACTTTGCTTCGAATAACTTTGTACGTCTTATGTGGGGAACACTGTATACACTATTTTATATTTATTTTGCTCCTTCCTGGGGATGGTTCCTGTTATTGCCTGTTCATTTCCTGATGTCACCTATTCATGGCGCTATCATCAATTGGTTTGCTCACAAAATAGGATACACTACATTTACAGTAAGTGATACTTCCCGTAACTTAATGCCTGTAGACATATTTATGATGGGTGAAGGATTCCATAACAACCACCATACCTACGGACATCGTGCTAACTTTGCTTTCAAATGGTTTGAAATAGACCCAACCTATCAGGTGATTAAGTTATTTAACCTATTGGGTATTATCAAATTACCTAAGAAAGCTGCTAAAGAATCTGTATATCTCGAAAACAAAAAGATCCGAAAAGCTGCCTGAGGTTAGTATCAGGTAGATAGTTGTAGCAAAGTGAGATAGATACAATAAAAACGCTGGCAGAATATTCTGCCAGCGTTTTATTTTTTTACATGAACTCTCCTAAATTTCAGATATGAGTTCATTCTGGTTAAAATCGTAAAAGAACAGCGTTTGTATTTTTAAAAAGAGTGTAGTTGATACTTTCTACTTTGTGGAGATCTCTTACTATATTTTCTCAGATCATTTCTATTTCTCTGCTTGCCACAGTTATAGTTCTCTTTCCTCAAATTTATTCATTGTCCAAAACATCACTCTACCTACAGTTTCTCCTTTTTTGTTTGTCCCAAAAAGTACTTTTTCCTATCGTTATCTAAGCAAAAGTTAGCTAGTAGAGAAATGCACATTGAAAACCTATATGAACAAATGCAATTTTACTCTATTTCACTGCTTACATTCGTTGGGAACTTGAGATTACTATAAAAAGAAAACACTGACAGATTTACGATCTGTCAGTGTTTTCTTTTTATAATCAAGGGATAAGCCTATCGTATAGTATTGATGTGCAGGGCTTTCTGAAGTTCTTCTACTTCCTTGTTTTTAGTATGAATTTCTTCTTGTGCTGTTGCATACAATGTAGAAAGTCGTTCTATCTCTTGAAGATAGGACATTTGCTGACGATTCATTTCTTCCTGAGTAGAAGCTAGTTCTTCCATATTCTGACGCATTTCTTCTTCCTGAGCACGCAAAGCTTCTGCCTGGAACTGAGAATCTTCAAGTAATTGTTTGGTGCGTTGGCTGATACGATTGCTTTGGATAAAGGACGCAATACTTTCACCCAGTTTTACAATAAACTCAATCTCATGTTTCTCGAATTTTTTGAATGAGGCAAGTTCCAGAATAGCTTCTGTAGACTCATTTACCTTTAAAGGAACAATCAATAATGCTCTGGGTGAAGAGTCTCCAAGTCCGGAAGTAATGGTAAGGTAATTTTCAGGGATATCTGTCAGGTATATATACTCTCCCTCCAGATAGGTCTGCCCGATCAATCCTTGTCCTGCCTGAAATGTTTGCTGAATGTGTTTTTTCCGGTTGTATGCATAACAAGCGGCCAGACGGATAGATATATCATGGGTACGTTCTTCTTTCTCTACTATATACAAACCTCCCTGATTAGCCTGAATGTATTTGACAAGAGTAGCAATGATTCTGTCAAACAGTTCTGTATCGTCAGAATTGCTCCGAAGTAGCGTAGACAGTTGTGCTATACCTTCAGATGCCCACTGCCGATGGTTCTCTTCCTGGCGTGCTTTCTCCAGTTGAACAAGGTTAACTTCCAGATCTTTACGGGATCTTTCTACTTCTTCATTTTTCTGATTCATAACTGTAATCAACTGACTGGATTTCTCTTCCGAATTTCGATTGATAACAGCTAGACCACTAATACAACCCAATTGAAATACAGTGGCCAGTAAGGTTGTCAGAACGGCCAAAGGACCCTCTCTCAATACTGTGCCATCATACCCCATGTCAAACTTATCCCATGCTGCAGGAAATACGACAATGATGAAAAAAGAAAACAGGGTACAGAATATCAGGAAGCCTCTTTCCTTAAAGTCAAAGATAACAAAGGGAATAAGAGTAAAGCTTAATTCAACCAGATAAACACTACTGATAGAATCGGCTATAGAGTCACAGAAATAGGCATTATATAACGAAGAGAGTACTAGCAGCAACACTGGTAAGACAACACGGGAATAATAAATGCCACCATAATAATTGCTAACAATAACTAAAACACATACTACTGCTGCTCCTGATGGGAAAATAGCCATCATTGGGAAGTAGATAAGCGATATGCCACTGAAAGGGATAGATAAGGCAAATATTACCAGTAAGCATATAATATTTGTTGGTCTTACCCGATTTCTTAGATATTCAGGCATATCATATTGACTGCCGGCATCGACAATTCGGGTTAGTAAACTGGCCATAGTAACGTGTATAGAAGGTGTGATTTAGTAGTATAACATTGGATACTAAAAGTAGTATAATTTGTTTGGATGAAGATGTAGGGAATAGTGCTAAAAATGGTTTATGTAAGGTTTTAAAATGTTTTTTCACTAAAGAAAATCTGTTGAGGTCACTACATGGTTTTATCTTTAGTGCCTGTATGTAAGGCTACTATAAAATCAGGATAGCATGTTTGTCTGTTTAACTATTGCTTATTTATAGGATCTGTAAAGCTAAATAGTGTTCTCATTTTACTTATGAGATATAAATTATCTGATCTTATATTTTTTGTCTGGTTAATGTGGTTACCAATGTGATATTGTTTTCTGGTGTACTAACCAGTAGGGAAAGATATTAGGGGATTTGTGTTGAAAAGAGAAGAGTACTTGCTCTAGGTAGGGCTATAGTGCATATAGAGTCCTTCCGTTGGAAAGAAATCGCCTTATATTGAATAAAATCTGTATAATAACTGGTTACAATATTACCTTGATATGTCATGTTTTCTGTTTCCAGTTTGTGGAAAGGCACCATCATTCCTGTTTTCAAAACCTTTGATAATGCCTCTTTTATAGTCCAGAGTCGTGTAAAAAATATAGTCTCGCTCTCTCGTGTGTTACAATATAATTTTTTTTCGTGTTCTGTCACTTCATTTTTAGTAAGACTTATAATCGAAGGGTTACACACTTCCACATCCAGACTCATAGGATGTTGTTGTGGAAAGATAAGACAAGCTGCCAGCGTAGTATGATGTGAGATACTCAGATCAAGCTGGTAATGATATCTGGTTAGCAATAAGGGTTGCTGGAAGATGCCTTTGCCAATCTGTATCTCTGTAGGTTCTTCCTGTAGTGAATATGTAGCTAGTGCTTTCTTAACCAGATAGCGACTTCTGAGAAATTCTGATCTTGTTTTATCCAGTTTCAGTTCTTTTAGGTATACTATTTCTTCCGGATGCAGAAACTCTTCCTGAATAGATTCTAGTAAATGGGAATCTGAATCACAAAAACCAAGTATAGCCTGAAACTGACAATCCTGACGTTGTAGAATGAGAGGGTGGAGACTGATCAATGTACGAAATGAAAAGCCTACTGGCAATGATTTCATTGCCAGTAGGGATTAAAACCTGATTACTATTACCTGTGGTTAGTGTGTCTGTACTGTTGTTTCTTCCAATGCATCTGAGAGGCGTTGGGAAATGAGCTCTTTGTTTCGGCTCAAAAACCAGTGGTCACCTTCCAGTACTTCCATGGTGAACGAACTATTGGTATGCTCTTTCCATTGAGAAACTTCACTTGGATATACTACATCATCTTTGTCTGCAGCAAAGGTTGTAATAGGGAAGTCAAACTTCTCTCCCGGCACATACACATAACTCATAATCATAGCCATGTCTTTGCGCATAACAGGAAGTATCTTACGCAGGAACTCCACATCATCAATGTAGGACATTAGGGACAGGAGTCGTTCCTCTGAGTTGGTTAGCACTGCTGTCTCACTAATCACATCCCGATCTTTCCATTTCTTGGTAAGCTGCGGTGCAATCGTTCCGGAGATGAAAAGCTGGATTGGCTTTTTGTTAAACTGTAGTTGCAGGTGTCGGATTAGTTCAAATCCTACCATCCCGCCAAAGCTATGTCCAAATACAATAAATGGTTTATCCAGCAATGGCTTCATGACAGTTGCCATATCAGCCACTAGTGAAGGTACATCCTGGTAGTGTTCTTCATGTAATCTGTTTTCACGTCCAGGTAACTGGAATGCAAGAACTTCTGTATCAGCAGGTGGATTAAATATGAAGTGACCAAACATGGAAGCGCCTGCCCCTACTGGGTGGATACAGAAGATACGATACTTAACATTTTCCTCTTTGACAAGTTTATTGCGTACAAGCCATTGATTGTAAATCTCGATGTCCTCTTCTGCTGCAATTCCTGAGGTATCTGCTGAAACAGCTTCTTCCTGTACAATTTCCTGATTATTGATCTCGGACAACAGTTGAGTGGATAGTTCCACAATGCTTGGACCCTTTGCTATCTTCATTAGCGGGAAGTTGATTTCCAGCTTCTGTTGTATCCAGTTACGCAACTGGTTCAGCATTAGAGAGTCAAGTCCAATTTTGGTAATTGGAATGCCTGTGTCTATTTTTTCAGCTGATACGCCCAGAATATTCGCCAGCGATTCGGAAACTTTCTGAGTCAGCAATTCCAGTTGTTCTTCTCCTGAAAGCGTTTTGAGACTATCAACCAGACTGGACGATCCTGAACCACCTGTATTTTTTACGGATTCATTCATCAGATGTGCAAAGCGCGTATCATCTTTCAGATTATAATAGAAGTCTCTGAAACGTTTCCAGTCCAGGTTAGCCAGCATTCGGGTTGAAGGTTGCTGCAAAAGAACGTTTTCCAGTTTGCTGGTGACATCTTTCAGACTGAGCAATGTCCATCCCTGATTAATCAGGGCTTTGATCAACCGTCCTCCTTCTTTGGACATACCCGCATAGTCATCCAAAACGCCCAGGTTGGCGGCAGATGCTTTTAATCCTATTGATTGCCGATACATAGCCAATCTGTCCAGGAAGTTATTCGCTGAAGAGTAGTTTGCCTGTCCAGGGAATCCGAAGATAGCAGAGATGGAAGAGAACATCAGGAAGAAATCCAATGGCAGCTCTTTGGTTGCCTCATGGAAATTCCATGCTCCATAGACCTTTGGTCTGTATACCTTCATGAATATCTCATTGGACATATCCGGAATAGACTGATCATCCAGCATCGCTGCACTATGAACAATACCTTTTAATGGCGGTAGCTCGCTTTGTATGGTTGCTACGATTTTTTGTACAGCCTGATAATCTGTTATATCTGCCTGAAGTAGGATGACCTTGGTACCAGTCTCTTCAATCTCTTTGATTACCTGGCGATCTGCATCTGATTTTGGTCCGCTACGGCTTACCAGTACCAGTGACTTAGCGCCTTTGGAAGTTAGCCAGCGAGCAATTTCCAGACCAAATCCACTAGCACCACCTGTAATCAGATAGGTGGCGTCTGCTAACAGTGTCAATGTATTGGCAGCTTGTACATGTATAGGCTGATTATCAATATTTATAATAATCTTTTCTATACGTGTTGGCTCTTCTACTGCTGAAAGTGCTTTTTCCAGTTCCTGAATTGAAAACGCTTTCAATGGTGCAGGCTGAAGTTGCTTGTTTGCAAACAGTGTAACTACAGCATCCATAATCCGATACACCAACTGAGGCTTAAACTCAATAAGCTGGGCTGCATCCAGTGTATGGAATGAGATATTGTTGTCCAGACGATTCTTCTCCAGAATAGCTTCTTCTGTTGACGTTGTACTGAGATCGATGAACTTACCAAATGGTGCCAGACTTTTTAGTCCTCTGATTAGTCCAATGCCAGCTAGTGAATTCAGTACCACATCCACACCTTTGCCATTTGTCAGTTTTACTACCTCCTGAGAAAAGTCTGTATGTTGATCTGTTAATATATGTTCGATACCTGATTTCTGGAGATACATTTTTTGTGCATCATTTGCTGCCAGAACAATTACTTTTGCACCTGTGTTAGTAGCTACTTGAACGGAAGCCAGAGCTACGTCCCAGTCTGTTACCTGAATCAGAACAGCATCTTCCTTACTTAGACGACCAAGTTCGATGAGTGCATAGTAAGATGTAATATACGCTATAGGTAAGCTTGCTGCTTCCTGATACAGAAGATGGTCAGGCTTCTTAATTACTTGATTGGCCTTAACTGTCAGAGAACCTCCTAGTGTGTGTGTGCCCCAGGCAATTACTTCGTCTCCTTCTTTCAGATGATCTACTGCACTACCTACCTGCCGAATGATACCTGCACATTCAAAGCCCAACTGCTGTCCGGCTTTATCTAGTTGCCCTGTAGCTACCAGCCAATCTCTTTGAGTAAGTCCGGTGGCAACTACTTCTATCTTTACCTCATCTGCCTGGACAGATTCTTTTACCACATGCTGGAAGATGGTGCTACTCAGATCGCCTGGACGTTTTACGATCGTCTGGAAGGAATGACCATGTGCCACTACTTCCTGAGCTGCATCTTCAGAAGCTTTGGCTTCTGTAACAGGCACCAGTTTTCTGATATACGTTTGTGTATTCCGAATCGCCAGTTCTGCGAACTTGAATTTCTTTCCGGTAAGTTCTGTATACAGAATGTTACTCTCTTCTTCCGACAGACCTGATTGGATATCAATGACCTTTACGGGTATATACGGATATTCATTGATGAATACACGTGACATACCCATGATAGGAGCCTGTGTGTAGTTAATCACTGTATCCTGTTCTTCTACCTTTTCATTGTTTTGAGTCAGAAATACGACTCCTGTTTTGATGCCTGTTCTATCAATTGTCTGGAACAGATTCATAGTACCACTGATCAGTGTAGTTTGCTGCTGCTCAAATAATTCAGGAGTAATGGTAGTTCCGATCTGATTGTCCAGCGCCCATAGATAGAATAGTTTCTTTACTTTCAGCCCTTTATGGTGAATAGCATCAAAGAGTGCTTGTGTATCCTTTCCATCAAAAGGATTGATTATATAGGATGATGGACTAAGCTCTTTGAATGCAGTGCCTTTAATTACTTCAATAACAGAAAGGTTATCCTGGGCAAGTTTGTCCAAGAGCTTCTGTGAAACCCCTTGTTTATCTGCAAATAACAAATAACATTCATCTGAATGAAGACGTTCTAGCTCCAAATTGGTTTCATCTTCCTGAGCGAGAGTTTCCCACTGATATTCGTACATCCCTGAATACAGGCTTTCCTGCTGTTCGCCACGTGAACCCTGGATATATTTACAGGTCAGGCCTTCCATTTCAGCTACCAGTTGTCCTTCTTCATTCAGTATCTGATAATTACCAATCAGAAAATCATCACTGGCTTCCAGTATTTCCACGTACGTCCATACATGCTGACCCGGTTTTTCATATACCTTGTATTTCTCAATATGTACAGGCAAATAAATACCTCGTTTGTTGTCTTCTGTATTTTCACGGGCAGCAAAGATGGTATGCAGACAAGCATCTAATAAGGCTGGATGTACATAATATTGTTCTACTCCATAGGTAGTTTGAGAACTCAGACTAATAGCACCAAGAATTTCATTTCCTTTTACCCACAGTTTTTGTACTCTCCTGAATGTTTCTCCATAGTTAAGGCCAGCAGATTTCAGTTCCACATAAAAGTCAGGAATAGAAATTTTGGTTTCCAGCTTTTCAAGCAAAGGTTTGATTGTAACCGGCTCTTTCCTGACAAAATCATCAAAATAATTGATTTTACCTCTGGAGTGTCTGATCCAGGCTGTGTTATCCTGATCTGCTTGTTTACTGCAGATATAGTACTCACCTTCCTGATTCAGTATTTCCAATCTGATTTCGGGTTGTTCTCCTTCTTCTGGCAGGAATAGTGCTTTCTCAAAGTGAATATCTTCCAAAAAGACAGGATGTTCAGGAAATGATGCTTTTCCGGCAGACAACGCTATCTCCAGGTGACCACTTCCTGGAAATACAATAGCACCATCTACTTTGTGATCAGCCAGGTATGTAAATAACTCAGGATTTAGATTCAGATTCCATATCCGGTGATGCAGACTCTTCACAGAGATAACCTCACTAGCCAGGAATGGATGAACAGGTGTTCCCAAACGTGCCTGCTGATGAGTCTTGGTTTCAAACCAGTACCGTTCGTGTTGCCAAGGGTAATGAGGAAGTTTGGTATAGTGAGCCGATGGGAATAATTTTTTCCAGTTAGCTTCATAGCCTTCCATAGTCAAAATACCCAGTGAATTAATCATTGTCTTGGCTTCATCCTCTTTCCGGCGTAAAGAGGGTACTACCAATCCTGTGATACGATGCATTTTCAGGCTGTCTACTACACCAGCAGTAAGAACAGGGTGAGGGGCTATTTCAATGAATGTATCATAGCCATCCTGAATCATGGATTCGATAGCCTGAGTGAAGTATACTGTATCCCGAACATTCTTGTACCAATACTCAGAAACCAGGTGAAGCCCATTTTCCTGAACTCCACTCACAGTTGAATAAAGTGGAATCGTAGTACGGGAAGGCTGAAGATGCTTCAATGCTGCAATCATTTCATCTTTCAGTGGCTCCATATGGTGACTATGGAAAGGTACATTGACTTGCAGGAAGCGATTGAAGATATCTCTTTCTGACAAACTAGCTGCCAATTGCTCCATTTCGGGAATGTCACCTGCCAGTGCAATCATCTGAGGACCATTAATCGCTGCAATAGCTATTTGGGCTTCCAGTCCTTTGATTTCTTTTTTAACAGAAGGCAAATCCAGCCCTACTGCAAGCATTTTTCCTTTTCCCGTGGCCTGATTCTGATTTCGGCTACGATGATAAATAACTTCCACTGCTTGTTCCAGTGTTAGTGCACCAGATGCATAAGCAGCGGCTACTTCACCTATCGAGTGACCTACACATCCATCGGCTTCTACGCCCCATGATTTCCATATTTCAGTAAGCCCTATTTGTACAGCCATAATAGCAGGCTGAGCAATACGGGTATCACTCACACGGGAAGTTGCTTCATCCCGACTCATTTCTTCCAGTAACGACCAGTCTGCAATTTTAGAGAAGAGTGCATCTATTTTGAGAATAGTATCTCTGAAGACAGAGGATTCCTTAAGTAGTTGTTGACCCATGGCAAACCATTGAGGTCCCTGACCTGAATAAATGAAGGCTATGCGGGGCTTCTTAGACTCTTTTACTATCTGATACGTCATACCCTGACGTGTTTCTCCTTTTACAAACGCCTCAAGGTATTCTGATGCATCTGTTTTGGTGCGGGCTGCAATAGATAGCTTATGTTCAAAAGATGATCTTCTAGTTGCCAGTGAATAGCAGATATCCTGTAAAGAGTTTGGTGTTCCTTTCAGAAAGGCGATATAGCTGTTAGCTAGATCTTTGAGTGCTTTTTCATTCTTGGCAGAAATAAGGAAGAGATGAGGCATCAGTCCGTCTTCAGAAGAAGAAAGATTTTTTGTGGCAGCCGGAATATATTCCTGTAATAAACAATGGGCATTGGTTCCACCTGCCCCAAACGAGTTTACACCTGCATATACAACCGGAATATTTTGAGGAATAGTTTCCAGTGTAGTAGGCACTCTCAGTTTATATGTTTCAAAAGGTATTTTTGGATTGGGTTTTTCAAAGTGGAGATTGGCTGGAATCTGTCGGTTTTTTGTGATCAAAGCCAGTTTAATCAAACCTGCTATACCTGCTGCTGCTTCCAGGTGACCCATGTTGGTTTTTACAGAACCGATCACACATTTATTATCTGTGTTCCGGTCTTTGCCAACTACATTTCCAAAGGCTCTGGTTTCTAACGGATCACCTACTGGTGTACCTGTACCATGAGCTTCTACATAGGTAATCTCTGCTGGATTTACACCTGCCCGGTTATAGACAGTTTCCAGTAATTCTGTTTGGGCATCCGGATTAGGGACAGTAAATCCATCTTCTGTATAGCCATCCTGATTCACACCTGTTGCCCGAATCAGAGAATAAATCTGATCTCCATCTTCTAGTGCTTTTGATAGAGGTTTTAATAAAATAACCCCGCATCCTTCACTTCGTACATAGCCATTGGCACGGCTATCAAAGGTTTTACAATATCCATCCGGAGAAAGAAAGTTCCCTTTGGACATCAGAATAGATGTCTCTGGCTTTAGAAGAAGATTCACACCACCGGCAAGTCCCATAGTGCTTTCGCCATTCCAGATACTTTGGCAAGCCAGGTGTACTGCTACCAGAGAGGAGGAGCAGGCTGTATTCAAACTTACACTTGGCCCTTTGAGATTGTAAATGTAGGATAAACGATTGGCTACTGATGTAGAGGAAGCTCCCATTGCCACATGTGGGCTGATTTTATCTTTTTGATAACCAGAACTTTGCATGTCCCAGTAATCGGTAGTAAATACACCCATGAAGACACAGGTTCTGGAGCCAGAGAGATCTTCTACTTTTACTCCTGCATCTTCCATTGCCTCATAGGTAATCTCAAGCAGCATTCTTTGCTGTGGATCAATACGTTCAGCTTCTTTGGGGAATATGTTAAAGAAGCTGGCATCAAACTGGTCTATTTCTTTTAAGAAACCACCTTTGCGGGATTTGATTTTTCCTGCTTTTTGTGTGTCAGGGTCGTAGTAATTATCCAGTTTCCAACGATTTTCAGGAACGTCAGTGATTGCATCAAACCCTTCCTGAAGTCTGCTCCAAAAGGAGGCTGGATCTGTTACATTTCCAGGGAATCTGCATCCGATGCCAATAATGGCAATAGGTTCAAGATTATTTTTTTTAGAGGGCTCAAATTGCTCAGACATAAGAGTAGAAGGTTAGGTGAAACAAATTGTATATATGAGGTGGAGTAAGTGGTTGTTCCGCAAAAAACATATACACGGAAGTATATAGCACTTCCTGTCGTCTACCAAACTGAATGAACGCCGATGAATTAACTACCTGAAAATTTACGGTTGTAATGGCTGTGGGATGATAGCTTATAATTGATAAGCTGAAAGAAAAAGTCTAGGTGGTTAGAGTAAGAAATAGATAAAATTAACAGTGGTTGGGTTATGATAAAGTCTTATACAAAGTAACAATCAGATAAGTCAGAAGTATTAATAAATACACTATTACATGTGTAGGTATGTGGAGTTTGTTTCTTGTCTACAGAATTTAAAATTATATGCTTAGTTGAATCTATAAGAAGATTTATTCTGCTGGAGTGCTACTAAGGTAAAGAAATAGTAAATAATTAGTCAATAGAAGAAGTGTATTTTTTTTGTTGTGAGTGTGTTTTAAATTACTGTTAGGATTATTTTTTATTTTTTATTGGAAAAATACTTTTTATAAGAGTAGCTGTACTGTATTTATAGATGCCTGTGAGCGAATAAATTATAAAGATCTTATTAACAATATGAAAGCTGAGTGGCAGTAACTGGGTTTGCCAGTATAAGGACAGTCAGTTTGAATAACTAGTATAAATTCTATATGCTAAGTACTATACGGAGGCATAGCAACAGTTCAAATACTTTGAAGAATATATATACTGTATAGTACTTATTGAAGATATATTGGTTTTAACTACACAAGTCTTAATAAATTTGTATATAAAGTCTATTGAATTTATAGAGTTTAATATATTTGCCGAAAAAACGTACCCAATGCACTCTGAGACAAAAGAACGTTTGACGGATAATCAGCTGCTTGCTTTATTGAAGGAGGGCGATTCTGCTGCACTGGAAGAGTTATATTATAAATATTCCTCAAAGTTATACTCCTCTGCTTATAAGGTGCTTAGGGACAAGGATACCTGTAAAGATATTATTCAGGAGATCTTCTCTCAACTTTGGGTTCGAAGAGATTCTATTCATATTATTTCTCTGGAATCATATCTATATGCGGCCACTCGTTTTCAGGTGTTTAATGCCATTCGGAAAGGAAAACATCATGACCAGTTATGGGAAGAAATAGAAAACAGGCATTTTAGTAATACCACCGAAGAAAAAATAAATGAGAAAGAAGCATTACATCTGATAGAATCTGCCTTTGAAGCATTGCCTGGCAGGTGTCGGGAAATCTTTAGAATGAGTCGTTTTGAGCAACTGTCTACCAAAGAAATAGCCTCTATATTAGGCATTGCTCCCAAAACTGTAGAGAATCAGTTAACTATTGCATTAAGGCGTTTACGCCTGATTTTGCATCATCTTTTTTGCCTCACTTTTATCATCTTAAGTCTTCCTTTATAAAATTTTAAAAAAATGCAAAGTGCTTTGGGGGTAGAGTAGGCTTTTTTATACATACTCTACAGAATGAATAGAGATAATTTTAAACAATTACTGGATAAGTTTCTGGCTGGTAAGACCAATCCTGCAGAAGAACAATTACTTTTTGATGTTTACGAAGAGTTTCAAAAAGATTCTATACCCCTAGACACCAATCTCACTCAGGAAGAAAATCAGAAAATAATTAAAGAAATCTTATTCGCAGAGCAAGAGCCAGAATCAAAACCACTTACTCCTGCTATTTCTTTTCGTTTACGGATCGCTGCCTCTATAGGACTGTTGCTTGCATGTACACTGGTTACCTGGATAGGAAGGTCTAAATGGTTGGCTATAATAGATCCTGTACATACTATTACTGTGCTTACAAAACCAGGTGAGAAAAAGAAGGTGAAGTTACCAGATAATACATGGGTTTGGTTAAACTCAGGTAGTAGTTTGTCTTATCCGGACGTATTCAGAGATAGTTTGCGGATTGTGAGACTAAGTGGTGAAGCACATTTTGATGTAACACACAATGCCGATCAACCTTTTATTGTAGAAACAAATCAGCTAAGTGTTCGGGTATTAGGTACTGTTTTTAATGTGAAGGCCTATGCAAAAGATAAAAAAACGGAAACAGCATTAATCAGAGGATCTGTATTGGTAAAGGTTCATGATCTGCCGAACAGAAAAGTTGTATTACATCCTTCTGAGAAACTAGTGGTATATCCAAAAATGAAGATGGATACTGGTTCTGATTCAACACTTCAATTGGAAAAAATAAACCATACAGAATCTGCTAATTCGGTAGTAGAAACGGATTGGACACAAAACAGATTGAGTTTTACCAATGAGTCATTTGAACAGATTGCGGCAGATATGGAACGATGGTATGGAGTGAAAATAACCTTTGAAAATGAAGAAATAAAACAATCCCGGTTTACAGGCTCCGTAAGCAGTCGTACCAGTTTGTGGACTGTACTGGAAACATTGAAACTTACCAGACAATTTTCTTACAAAAAAATGAAAGACAATCTACTTCATATCTACTAGATTATAAACCAAAGGGAAATGCTGTGAAACATTTCCCCCTTTGAATTTAAATTTCCGAATCAGGTGTCAATTGGCGTTGGAGCCTGATTCATATTACTCATTTAAATTGTTGTAAATGTATGAAAAAAAGGCCAAAGCTTCGAGGTCATGGAATTGCTATGCCCCGTATTTTGGGAATTGTAAAACTGTCAATTGTTTTTGCACTACTTATTTTGTTGCCTGTATCGGCCAAGGTATATTCTCAGAATACGCACATTAGTCTGAAATTAAGTAATGTAACACTGGCTAATGCATTGAAAGCATTGGAAGAAAAGACAGGATACCAGTTTTTCTATAACAATAATCTTTTTCCTGCCTCACAGAAAATAACTCTTGATGTACAGGATGCTTCTTTGGCAGAGATTCTGGGCATCTTATTACAGAATACTTCCTTTACTTATAAAGAGGTCGATAACCACATCATTGCGTTTGTGAAGAATCCAGCAGTAGCTATACAGATCAAAGGTGTGGTTATTGATGATAAAAGCAATCCACTACCTGGAGTAAGTGTAGTATTAAAAGGTACTACTACAGGCACAGTTACAGGTGCAGATGGAAGTTATTCACTTAACCTGCCTGACGAAGGTGGCACACTGGTTTTTTCGTTTGTAGGATATCTGACCGAAGAAATTGTAGTGAGTAAAAACCAGTCAATTAATGTGACACTCCTTCCGGATGTAACTGCTCTCAATGAAATTGTAGTGGTTGGATATGGAAGCCAGAAAAGAACGGAAATTACAGGTGCTGTAGCTACTTTTGATGCCCGTTCTATAGAAGAAAAGCCTATTGCCCGCGTAGAACAGGCGTTAATAGGTCAAATGCCTGGTGTACAGGTGCGACAGCAGACTGGAATGCCCGGTAGTGGTTTGAGTATACTAGTAAGAGGTTCTGGTTCTGTTACAGCTGGAACAGAACCACTATATGTAGTTGATGGCTTTCCGCTGGATGTAGTGAGTCAGAACTCCAATGGTAGTTTTAGTGGAAATCCATTGACAAATCTCAACCCCAATGATATTGAGAGTATTCAGGTGCTGAAAGATGCAGCTGCTGGTGCTATCTATGGATCTCGTGCTGCCAATGGCGTTGTGATTATCACAACAAAGAAGGGGCAGTCCGGAAAAATGAAGATAGGAATTAATGTCAACACGGGAGTGAGTCAGGTAACTAAAAAACAGGATCTGCTTAGTCCCTCTGAATGGGTTGAAATGGCTACTGAGGTAGCGAATACAAACTGGGTAAGATCAGGCTCCGGACGAACTGCTGATCAAACCAACGAAGAGCGAAGAACAATTCTGGGACTGGCTCCCGGAGCTGTCAATACATCGTATATGACCGATGACCGATGGGCGCAACCAGGTCATCCTGGTCTGATGTATGTAGATTGGCAGGATGAAGTATACCGCAAAGCTTTGTTTCAAAACTATGAAGTATCTGCCAGTGGTGGTACAGACAACGTTAAATATTTCATATCGGGTAATTATCTGAATCAGCAAGGTACTCTGATCAACTCGGACTATAAAAACTATGGATTGCGGGCCAATGTAGAAGCCAATGCCAGCAAACGTCTTAAGTTTGGAATCAATATTGCGCCTACCTATTCGATCAATAATACTCCGGATGCTGAGGGGAAAGATAACTACCTGATGAAGATGTTTCAACTGACACCTGTGGTAGAGGAAAGTGCCGGATTAAACTCAGGAGCTTTTGAAAATACAACCTATACATGGGCTACTACCAAGATTTTAAGTCCCGTAGCCTATTTTAACAATACCATAGGTCGTTCAAAAACTACACGTTTGCTTGGGTCATTGTATGGAGAATTACAGATTTTACCAGGTTTAGTCGCCAAATCAACTATAAACTTTGATGAAGCCAACCAATATACCAAGAAGTTTATTCCGGATTATGTAGTAGCGGGAGTTTTATCTGAACGGATTACTAATCCTGGGAAAAATTCTTCTGGTTCATATAGTGGATTCAAAAAGCAGAACTTTGTTAACGAGAATACATTGAGTTATTCGAAAGTACTGGCTCAGTATCATAGTATCTCGGCTGTAGCAGGGGTCTCCTATAGTTCTGTGCATTATGAGGCTTTTAGTATCAGTACTGCTGGTGGATTTGCCAACAATCTGGTCACTACCTTAAACAATGCCATTGCCAATTCTTCTGGTGTAACATTAACGGGAAGTACCAGTGAGAGTAACAGTACATTGTTTTCGTATTATGGCAGGGTTCAGTACAACTACAAAGAGAAATACCTGTTGTCTGCTACACTTCGCCGTGATGCATCCTCCCGGTTTGGTGAACAGAGCCGCTGGGGTACTTTTCCATCCGCTTCTATCGGATGGCGTATTTCTCAGGAGCCCTTCTTACAGAATATACACTTTATTGATGATTTGAAACTGAGAGTAAGCTGGGGAAAATCAGGTAACAATAACATCGGTAACTATAGTGCGGTACCTACTCTGTCAAGCTCTAATTACAGTTTTGGTGGTAATGCTGGCACAGTGGCTAATGGACAAGTAGTATCGGGATTGGCTAACCCGTTGTTGAAATGGGAAACGTCCAATACCTATAATGCGGGGTTTGATGTGAGTGTGTTTAAAGGACGCATCAGTATGAACTTTGATGTGTATCGCAAAAAGAACACAGATCTGTTACTGAACCTGCCTGTATTGGCAGCTAGTGGATTTAATTCCAGTTTGCAAAATATAGGCGCCGTTGTGAATAAAGGATTGGAGATTGGACTCAATACTGTAAACGTTGATTATGGCGATTTTCAGTGGTCTACCAATGGCAATATTGCCTTTAATAGCAATAAGGTTGTAGAGTTAGGTAACGACGATTCTCCTATTTATATCTCATCCGCTTATAGTGGCAGCAATCCTCCTTTTCTGCTTCAGAAAGGTGTACCTATCTTCAGTTACTACATCACCAAGACACAGGGAATACTTACTCAGGCTGATATAGATGATCCTTCAGTTGCCAAACTGAGTAAACAAACCGTAGGAGATGCTAAATATTATGATTACAATAAAGATGGTGTAATTGATGCGGATGATCGTGTTATTGGTGGACAGCCTACTCCTAAATATACATGGGGATTGACGAATACATTTAAGTACAAAGACTTCGATCTGAGCGTACAGGTATACGGACAACATGGTGGTTTTATCCTGTCTTATCTGGGTCGGGCTATTGATTTTTCAGGTAGCACAACTGCCAATACACTAGGTATATGGCGAGATCGGTGGACAACCGAAAATCAGAATTATGATGCACCAAGAGGAAAATCTGCTTCTTCCTATACAGTACCTTATGTGACTTCTGACTGGATCTACTCTACGGATTTCTGGAGAGTTCAGAACATTACACTAGGCTATAATCTAAAAGGAATTGTAAAATTCAAAGGTATATCTGCTGCCCGTGTGTATGCTTCTCTTCAAAACTGGTTTGGGCATGACAAATACAAAGGTGGGGTAAATCCGGAAGCCCAGAATACCAACGTCAGTGGTAACAGCAGTTATGCATTGCCAGGAGATTATGGTGCGATGCCACTGAGTAAAACAGCTTCTATTGGAGTAAACCTATCTTTCTAATATTTGATTTCATGTTGATTTTTATGAAAAAAACACCATACATCTTTTTGTTTGTTTTGATTCTGGGATTGTGCAGCTGTGAAAACGAACTAGATCAGATTCCTGTTTCAAGCATTACTACAGGCAATTTTTATAGCAATACCAATGATTTTACCCAGGCTGTCAATGGTGCCTATTCACAATTAAAAGCATATCCCAATCAGTCATTGTGGCTAAGCGAAATGCGCAGTGATAATATAACAGCTGTATCAGATGGAAACAGAGACTGGCAGGGGGTGAATGATTTTTCACCCAATCTTACTACCACCGGATTCATTGTCAATGCCTGGAGCAATATGTTTAATGGCATCTACAATGCCAACACGGTTCTGGATGCACTGGAAACGAAAGGTGGAAATATATCTGATGAGTCACTGCGTACCCGATTTGGTGCAGAGTGTCGTTTCTTACGTGCTTTCTATTATTTTCAGCTGGTGCGTTTGTATGGTAAACTGCCTATTCTCAATAAGGCAATGACTGCTACAGAAGTAGCGGGTGTGCCCCGTAGCTCGGTAACAGAGGTATACGATTTTATCATTGAAGATCTGGAATATGCAGCTACTAATTTGCCAGCTTCCTATAATGCTGCAAATGTCGGACGGGCTACTTCCTACGCGGCCAAAGGTATATTGGGGTTGGTATACCTGACTCGTTCAGGACCAACCTATGGCATTGAGGGACCAGGACTGGATAGTAATGAGTATGACAAAGCTCTGGCACTGTTTAATGAAATCATCACCAGCAATCAGTTTGCATTTCTTTCTGATTATGTGTCTATTTTCTCATATACCAATGAAAACAACAAAGAAGTAATCTTTGATGTACAGTTTATCAGTAGTTCCAATGGTGCTGGCTTTCCAAGTCAACTGGTACCTGTGGCTTACTGGACGAGCCTGGGTATTTCCAATACCTATGGCAATGGATATGGAGCAAGTAACTTTAACGTGTCTGATAATTTACGTGCTTCATATGAAAGCAGTGAAGGGGAAGGTTCAGATGTTCGGGAAGATTTTACGATTCAGCTTTCTTACTCAAATCCGTTTGTAAAGAAATATATTGATCTGTCAAAGAAGGGGACTAGTGGAACAGATTGGCCTGTTAATTTTATAGTGCTTCGGTATACAGACGTACTGCTGATGAAAGCTGAATGTATTTTGCATGGGGCAACGGGTACACAGGAAGACGTAGATGCTATCGTAAATCAGGTAAGAGCCAGAGCCGGAATTGCACCTGTCAGCAATGTGACTCTTGAAGTACTGATGGAAGAACGAAGACGCGAATTTTTGGGAGAGGGACTTCGCTGGAATGATCTCGTACGTTCCGGTCAGGTTATTACAACTATGAATGCATGGAGAGAAAGCGATGATCTGTTAATTATTAGCGAAGTGGTACCTAATTATGTTATTTATCCTGTACCTGCTGCTGAGATTCTGGCAAAACCAGGATTATATACTCAGAATCCAGGCTATTATTGATTATAAAAGGAAAATAAATGTATCTGCATATCTGATCCCTGAACTAAGATTCTATCAGACCAGATATATTTTACCAGTCAGAGACAATCTATCTGACTGGTATTTTCTGTTTTAACCCTTATGCATATGAAACCTAAAATCATTCAGCCTATAGGAATCTGCCTTATCCTGTTTTTCTCTTTATCCTGTAAGGTAAGCCCTGTAAAACAACAAGCTGCCCGACAGCCCAATATCATTTTTCTGCTGGCAGATGACCTTGGTTATGGTAATCTGACATGCTATAACTCCAGGAGCCCTGTCCCTACTCCGAATATAGACCAACTGGCACGTGAGGGAACTCGTTTTACACGGTTTTATTCAGGTAGTACAGTTTGTGCACCTTCCAGGGCTTCTCTGATGACAGGTTTGCATATGGGACATTCGTATATTCGGGGCAATACCCGTTTGCCACTACGTTCACAGGATACTACATTGGCTCAACGACTACAAAATCATGGGTATGTAACCGGAATGTTTGGAAAGTGGGGATTGGGTGAAGAAGGAACTCCTGGGTCACCGGAAATCAAAGGCTTTGATGAATCTGTTGGATATCTCAATCAGCGCCATGCCCATAATTACTACACAGATTATCTGTTTGAAGTGAAAAATGGAAAGATCCAAAAGATTCAAATTGACTCTACCCAATATAGTCATGACCTGATTATACAGCGGGCGTATTCTTTTATTCGTTCACACAAAGATCAGCCTTTCTTTTTGTATCTCCCTGTCACTATTCCGCATGCCGAACTATTTCCGCCTGCCAGTGATCTAAAAGCTTTCCAGAATGCAGATGGGAGCAGCAAACTTGCTCCTGAAACACCCTACTATCAGAATGGAGGTTCATATCGTAGCCAACCTCAGCCTCATGCTGCTTTTGCTGCTATGCTTACCAAACTGGATGGCAATGTGGGTGAACTGCAACGATTAGTGAAAGAACTCGGTCTGGACAACAATACATACATCTTCTTCACCAGTGACAATGGCCCTCATAAGGAAGGTGGCGCAGATCCGGAATACTTTAACAGCAGTGGACCTTTACGCGGTATTAAGCGTGATTTGTATGAAGGAGGTATTCGTGTTCCTATGATTGTGAAAATGCCAGGCAAAGTTCCTGCCGGACGGGTGAGTGAGCAACCCTGGGCATTCTGGGATATTTTGCCAACATTTGCTGAACTAACAAACTTTTCAGTACCTGCTTCTGTTGATGGACTTTCTTTTGTCAATGAGCTGACAGGTAAAGGCCCTCAAAAACCACACGAATATCTCTTCTGGCAATTTAATGAAGGTTATCTGCAACAGGCTGTGGTGCAGGGTGACTGGAAGCTAATTCGTTTCAAACGAAAAGGGCAATCTGAAACACTCGAATTGTATAACCTGAAAAACGACATTCACGAAAACAACAATCTGGCTTCTGCTTATCCGGATAAAGTAAAAAGTTTGTATGGATTAATAAAACAATCTGTTACACCTGCTGAGCATTCGGAGTTTGACTGGTCTGCTGTAGAACAATAACATTGTTTTTATCTGAGGAAAGTAAAATCATCTTTTGGTAAAAAGGGATAGGTATTGGCTTTTGTTATCGGATGGTTTTCCCTGACTACCTATTTTTGTCTCTTACTCATAATGTATAATTTATCAGAATCACGACGCGGATTTTTAAAAAAATCAGCTCTGCTTGTTTCATCTTATCCGTTCAGAAATACACTTTCTGATTCGTTAACTTTTGCGCCTTCCAAGGGTGTAAATCCTGTTGAACTCAAATGGCTGGCACCCTTTAAAGCTGGGATTGCATCTGGAGTTACCTGTGGCGTCTGCTGGCCTCAGGGGAAGGTACAGAAGGGAAGTGATTTTATTGCTACTGATGAAAAACAGCAGGGTCTACCTGTGCAAAGCTGGCCTTTAGCCTATTGGCCGGATGGCTCACTAAAGTGGACTGCTCATACTCTTACTACAGATAGTATTACTGCAAAACAGATCTTTGTTAAACCTGGAAAATCCAAAAACCTTGACAAAAAAGTTCTGGTGACAGAAACGAGTGATACTGTTCAGGTAGATACAGGAAAGATCCGTTGTTCCATTGCCAGGTCCGGATCTGTGCTGATTCGATCCATTGTACGGCAGGAACGTGAAATTGTAAAAGATGGCAAGCTTGTATTACTATTGCAAGACCAGTCCGATTCAGAGGAGAGTCTGGTAATTCGGAGAGAAAATTTTCAAGGGACTATTGCCGATGTACATATTGAACAGGCTGGTCCTCTCAGGTCAGTAATTAAATTCACCGGGATTCATCAGTCTGCTTCCGGACAAAAACAGATTCCGTTTGTTGTACGTTTGTATTTCCATCATAATAGTGAAGCGATTCGGGTAATGCATACACTTATCTATGATGGAGAAGAAAGCCAGCATTTTATCAAAGGGATAGGTATTTCTTTTGGTGTGACACTTAAAGAGGAGTTATACAACCGCCACATTCGGTTTGTGAACAGTGAACATGAGGGTGTCTTTGCTGAAGCTGTACAGGGGCTTACCGGATTAAGACGCGATCCAGGCAAAGCAATCACGGATGCACAGCTGAATGGAAAATCTGTGGAACCAAACTTTCCAAAAGAAGTAGGAACACGGTTGCAGTACATCCCAGCTTTTGGAGATTATACCTTGTCACAGGGAGAATACAATGCTTTTTCTATTCGTAAACGAACTTCTGCCAAACATAGCTGGATTACTGCCGGACATGGACAAAAAGCAACAGGACTTGCTTATCTGGGTACTCCTTCTGGCGGTTTAGCTGCGGGTATCCGAAATTTCTGGCAGAGCTATCCTGCCCAACTGGATGTTCGTGATGCCAATACAGAGACAGGTAGATTAACCCTGTGGTTCTGGGCTCCGGATGCGCCCGCGATGGATCTGCGGTTTTATCATGATGGCATGGGACAGGATACGTTTGCAAAGCAACGAGAAGGGCTGGAAATTACGTACGAAGATTATGAGCCTGGATTTGGAACTGCCAAAGGTGTGGCTCGTACCAGTGAAGTAATGCTATGGGTAGTAGAGGCAACTCCTTCACGGGAGACATTGCTGGAAATGGCTGATACACTACAAAATCCTCCCTTACTGGTATGTGATCCCGGACATCTGGAACAACTAAAGGTATTTGGTGGCAACTGGAGCCGGGCTGATGTATCTGTACCCGCAAAAGGTGCTCTTGAAAAACAACTGGACTATTACTTTAATTATTATGTGCATCAGGTAGAGCAACATCAGTGGTATGGTTTCTGGAATTATGGCGATTTTATGCATACCTACGATCCGGACCGACATACCTGGCGATACGATGTAGGCGGATTTGCATGGGATAACTCTGAACTGTCTACAGATTTATGGCTCTGGTACTACTTTCTGCATACTGGTCGGGCAGATGTTTTTCGTGTATCGGAAGCCATGACCCGACACACAGGAGAAGTAGATGTACATCACCTCGGGCCTTTTGCTCCGTTGGGTTCCCGACACAATGTGATGCATTGGGGATGCAGTGCCAAACAACTACGTATCAGTACAGCTGCAAACCGGCGGATGTATTATTATCTGACAGGTGATGAACGGGTGGGCGATCTACTTACAGAACAAGTAGAAGCCGTACGTACACTTGCCAAAATCATTCCTGGCCGTAAGTTACCACAAGGAGAAGATGTGAATCCAACACCTCATCCATTGGACAGTGTGCCTGTAGGTTTTGGTACAGACTGGGGAGCAATAGCCGCTGCATGGCTTACTCAATGGGAACGTACTGGTGATCCGGCTATACAAAAAAGACTACTTACTAGTATGCGTACCATCGCTGCTCAGCCCAAAGGTTTCTTTACAGGAAGTAGCTGGCTTAACGTTTCGACTGGGGAGTTTACTATTTCTCAGGATAAAGATATTAGTGTATCTCATTTAAGTGCTGTATTTGGGTTAACAGAAATCTGTGAGGAGTTAATAGCCTTGGTCAACGAGCCTGCTTTTACAAAGGCCTGGCTGCAATATTGTCGCCTATACAACGCTTCTGAAGAAGAGCAGAAATCTGAACTGGGACAAAGTGCCTCCAAATTGAATCTGCAACAAGGACATTCCCGACTGACTGCCTTTGCAGCCAGTTACACACAGAATAAAACATTGGCAGCACGCGCCTGGAAAGAATTCTATGCTGGAAAGGCAGGTATTGTTCCTGGTAAAGGAAAACTAGTAACCATAAAAGGATCTCAGGTATTAAATCCAGTAGAGGAAGATCGTACTATATCAACCAATGCGGTAGCACAATGGGGCTTGGCAGCTATTCAGTGTCTGGCCTATGTTGGACAATATATCCCTGAAAACTAAATCTGTTTATACTATGCAAATAAATAAGGTAGTTGCTTTATTGTTGTTTATCTTGTTATTAGTTGGGATAGGAGTACAAAAGCTACAGGCGCAACAAAAAGAAAAGAAACATTTACTGTTTTCAGATGATTTTGAGCAGGGATTGGATACAACCCGCTGGATTGCCGAGATTGAGCCATTACCTGAGTCAACGGTTTCTGTTCAGAATGGATACCTGGATCTGAATACCAAAGGAGGAGTAACTGTCTGGTTAAATAAGAAACTGACAGGTAATATTATGATTGAGTATACACGTAAAGTTGTACTCAATGGGGGACCTAACGACCGTGTTTCGGACCTGAATCAGTTTTGGATGGCCACAGACCCTAAGAAGCCTCAGCTTTTTGCAAGAAATGGAAAGTTTGAGGCTTACGATAGTTTGTCATTGTATTATGTTGGGATGGGAGGGAATACCAACACCACTACCCGGTTTCGTAAATACAATGGTGGTGAGCGCACATTGGTACAGGAGTATCTGGATGCTGAACACTTATTGAAGCCAGGAATTGACTATCATATCCGAATCATTGTAAAGGGTAATCAAATCAGTTTCTGGGTTAATGACCAATGCTATTTTTTATATACCGATCCAAATCCCTTAAAGGAAGGTTATTTTGGTTTTCGCTCCACATGGTCACATCAACAGATTAGCCAGATACGAATCTACCAGTTATAAATTTAGTCAGATAAATATAGGTTTGTCTTGGAATTTATAATGTAAAGTTAAATATTTGGAAATCAGTATGTAATGATCTTTTTTGATATTTTTTTGAAAGAGAAGCGAAGGACATACGTTCTTTTGTTGTTCATAATTCTTTCGCTTTTCTGTTTGATGATCATCTTATTTAAGTGATATTACTTACTCTTCATCCGTCAGTATTCATGCAAACAGACTGGACTTTGATCGAAGGCTCACCTATTCCATTAGGTGTCAGCTATAACCCCATTGTAAAAGCCTATAATGTGGCATTGTATTCCAATCATGCCGCTAAAGTAAGTTTGTTACTATATGCAGAAGGGGAGTATGAATTGCCCAAATATACCATTGTGCTTAACCCATTGATCAATAAATCACAGCGGGTATGGCATTGTTATCTCAAAGAATCAGAAATTCCAGAAGCTGCCTATTATGCGTTTCAAGTAGATGGCCCTGTTAATATAGAAGAACCTTACTGGCATGCATTTAATCCTAAGAAAGTATTACTGGACCCCTATACAAAGGCTATCTTCTTTCCTCCTGAATTCAGTCGATTGGCAGCTTGCGATGGATTGTCCAATGCAGGAAAGGCTGCCTTGGGCTGTTTGCGATCGTTGAAAGATGCAGCAGCTCCTTTTGACTGGCAGAATGATAAACCCGTTCGTCATACCGATAACCTGATTATCTATGAAATGCATGTGAAAGGGTTTACACGTCGTGCAAATGCAGGTGTACCAGTCGGACAGGAAGGTACCTTTGCAGGAGTTATTGCGAAAATTCCCTATTTGAAAGACTTGGGAATTACAGCTGTTGAACTTATGCCCGTGTTTCAGTTTGATCCTCAGGAGAATAATTATTGGGGATATATGCCGTTAGGATTTTTTATACCTCATCTGGCCTATTCTTCAGACAAGACACCAGGTGGAGCGATGCGAGAGTTTAAAACTATGGTTCGTGAACTCCACAAAGCAGGTATTGAAGTAATTTTAGATGTGGTGTTTAACCATACGGTAGAAGGAGGGAAAGGTGGCCCTGTATATCATTTCAAAGGGATTGACAACAGTACTTATTATCTGCTGAAACATACTCCCAATGACCCTTATCTGAACTATAGTGGTACTGGCAATACATTGCGCACAGACCATCCGGCAACACAGCAGTTTATTATGGATTGCCTTCGGTATTGGGTTACAGAAATGCATGTAGACGGCTTTCGTTTTGATTTGGCTTCGGTGTTTTCGCGTACCTCAGATGGAAAGGTAGGAGATACTCCTATCTTTGCTCAACTGGCAGCAGATCCGGTATTATCTTCCGTACGAATGATTGCCGAACCCTGGGATGCCGTGGATGTATATCAATTGGGACGGGCTTTTCCAGGAGTTACCTGGTTACAGTGGAATGGTAAGTTTCGGGATGATGTCCGGCAGTTTGTTAAAAGTGATGCCGGGTTTGTAGGTGCATTGATTCAGCGCCTATATGGAAGCGACGATTTATTCCCTGGAGATACTTTTCATGCCTATCATTCCTACCAGAGTGTAAACTATATCAATTCGCATGACGGATTTACCTTGTATGATACAGTTGCCTACAATTCAAAACATAATCAAGCCAATGGACATAACAATACCGATGGACATGAGCCGAATCTAAGCTGGAATTGTGGTATAGAAGGTGATATGGGTGTGTCAGAGGCCGTGATGCAGTTACGGCAACGGCAGGCGAAGAATTTCTTCACTCTTCTCATGTTATCCAACGGAACACCTATGTTTGTGGCTGGGGATGAATTTTTGCATACCCAGAATGGAAACAACAATGCCTATAATCAGGACAATGAAACCAGCTGGTTAAACTGGAATCGCCTTGATCAGTTTTCAGGATTCCATCAGTTTATTGTAGCACTAATTCGTTTTCGCAAAGAACAGGATGGCATCAGCCGAAGCCGTTTCTGGCGAAATGATGTAAGGTGGTATGGCATAAATGGCCAACCTGACTTTCAACCCTCTTCCCGTAGTCTGGCATTTAGTCTCAAACTTTCATCTGGCAAGACATTGTATGTAATGATCAATGCCTACTGGGAAGGTCTACCCTTTGTGATTCAGGAGCCCGGCCCCTGGTCACGTATTATCAACACCTATCTGGCTTCAGGAGAAGATATCCTCAAAGAAGGAACTGAAACCATCACCCATTCAGACTATTGGGTAGGCGAACGATCTATAGTAGTTCTGCTAAGTAATCATTGAAGAATGATAAGCTTGACTAACTACTAACACAAATCATTCCGGATTTTCGAAAAGAGTTAAGCTACAAAGAGAGTGAAGATGCCTTCAATCGTGGAAGGTAGTGTAGGTGCGCTGGCCTCCTCCTGCGGCGAGGTTGGCCTTTGGCCTTGTGGGTGGAAGCATCGCTGGAGGTGTCTTTTTTTGCTTACTTTTTTGGACAAGCAAAAAAGTAAGGAGCCGCAAGAAGAGTGATGAGAAGGACAATAAATAAATGAAGAAAAGAGATCTCTAACAAAACACAAAGGGATATATTCGCAAAATAAAACAGCGCCTACACTTCCTAAGAGAGTGTAGGCGCTGAATACAATGCCTCATATCATCTGAGAATTAAATAGAGCTTTTTGCATCAAATAATTTATTCTGAATGCTATTACTATACACCGCATAGTTAAAGCCTTTCTGAATAGCATACGCCCCATACTCTCCTTTTTTATTTAGCGCAAGAAAACCTACCTGGATCTTATCATATCCCGGATATTTCTTTTTAATACGCTCTACCGCTGTAACACATGCTTTCTGAGGAGACATACCCTGGCGCATCAGCTCCACTACCAGATGGCTACCAACTGTACGAATAACCGCTTCACCCAGACCTGTAGAACATGCTGCACCTACTTCGTTGTCTACATATAGTCCTGCACCAATAATCGGAGAGTCACCTACACGACCATGCATTTTAAAGGCCATGCCACTAGTAGTACAGGCACCAGATAATTTACCATTGGCATCCAGCGCAATCATACCAATAGTATCGTGACGTTCGATGTTAATAACAGGTTCGTATTTAGCTGTTTTCAACCATTCTTTCCATGCCTTCTCTGACTCAGGTGTCAGTAGATTCTCTTCTTTAAATCCTTTGGACAAGGCAAACTGACGTGCTCCTTCCCCAACCAGCATTACATGGGGAGTATCCTCCATCACTTTGCGGGCTACTGAAATCGGATGCATAATATTTTGCAGGAATGCTACCGAACCACAGTTATCATTTTCATCCATAATACAGGCATCCAGTGTTACCTTTCCATCACGATCAGGCAGACCACCATAGCCCACGGTATTTACTTTAGGATCAGCTTCAGGTACCATAACTCCTTTTTCTACAGCATCCAGTGCCCGTCCTCCTTTGCTTAGAATATCCCAGGCAGCCTGGTTAGCCGGAATGCCGTGGTCCCAGGTAGAAAGAACGATTGGCCCACCTGCTGGTGCTTTACCTGGATTAATATGCTGATCAACTGATGTGCCATTGCCCCGTAAATACGAAAAGAATGCAGCTCCCATTGCAGAAATCTTCAGAAACTGTCTGCGGTTATTCATAATGCTTGTTTGGATAAGGTTTTATTAGGAAGTATTTTTGACAAAGAAATTCAAAATAATAAAATAATTTAGTATGTCTGATCAAATTACCGTCGAAATTTGTGTGAACTCTGCTATTTCCGCAATAGAGGCTCAAAAAGGAGGGGCGAATAGAGTGGAGTTGTGTGAGAATCTTTGGGAGGGAGGTACAACACCCAGTGCAGGAACTATTGCTATTGCCCGTAAGAATTTAACTATTCAACTATTCGTTATTATCCGTCCCCGGGGAGGTGATTTTCTGTATTCAGACGATGAGTTTGAGGTAATGAAATATGATATCCTGACTGCCAAACAGCTAGGTGCTGATGGCATTGTAACAGGTATCCTGACAGCAGATGGACGAGTGGATATACCTCGCATGAAAGAACTGAAAGAACTGGCTGCTCCGCTACCCATTACCTTTCACCGGGCATTCGACATGGTAGCAGATCCTTATCAGGCACTGGAAGATTGTATTGCATTGGGGATGGATCGGATACTTACCTCAGGGCTGGAAAAATCGGCTATCGAAGGAATGGAACTGATTGCCGAACTGGTACAAAAAGCAGCTGGCCGTATTCGTATTATGCCAGGATCTGGTATCAATGAGAAGAACGTACACAAGCTAGTACAATATACAGGGGTGAAGGAAGTGCATTTCTCTGCTATGCGAACTGTTGACAGTCAGATGGAATACCGTCAGGCGAATGTGTTTATGGGAGGGGTGATGCGGCCACCAGAGTTTTTGATAACAGTGACAGACCCTGCAAAAGTGGAACGGGTACGAAATGCGGCACAATAAAGAAGCTGAGCTATTCCAATTCTTAAAAAAACCGGAGTCCTTGTTTTTTCATAGATTCTGGTTTTCTTTTGATTGTAGTTCAAGCTCATTATCTGAGATTTCTTCCTTTGTTTATTTATTATCTCTTGCATCACTCGTCCACAAGTTCCTTCATTTTTTGCTTGCCCAAAAAACGAAGCAAAAAAGGGCACTTTTCTCCGATCCTTCCCCCCACTGGCCAAAGGCCAACCTCGCGGAGAAAAGATTCCCTACGCACCTACAAGACCACTCGCGATTGAAGTGGAGGTAACTATCTTTGTAGCAGTTTTTTTACTCTAATGTAGATAACTCTTTTCTAAAAACACGTAATCTTCCCTAACCTGTCCGTTTCACACAAGGTTATGTGTTTTCAGAGACTTGGTTCCGTTCTTTATGACGTAATCCCCACACTTTGATTTCCTGCATCATCGGTATAGTGGTCTGGCCGAATTCTGTTAAACGGTATTCTACTGTAGGAGGGACGGTTGGAAATATTTCGCGACTGACCAAGCCATCCTCTTCCAGTTCACGTAGTTGTGAGGTAAGCATAGTAGGAGTGATGCCTGTTATCTCTCTTTCCAACACCTTAAAGCGTTTGGGACTCTCTTTGATAAGGGCATGAAGGATGCGTAATTTCCACTTTCCACTCAGTAAGGTAACCGCATATTCAACCGGACATGAAATTTCTTCTTTTTTCTCTCTTTTTTTCGTGCTCATTACCAGAAAGCTATAGTTTTCTATACTAATACAGTTTTTGTGTACTACTTGTAAAAATATAGTAATGGACATACGTTTGCAAACATAACTCTAATGAGAAAGAAATATATGCAAGATATGCTCCAACGCCGGATGGGTTTTGATGAACTGGGTAAAGCCTATCCCAAAGATTCGTCAGTAAAAGTAGAACCCATTACAATTAATGGAATAAGCTGTTTCTGGTTTACACCAGAGCAGGCAATTACAAACAAAGTGATTGTGTATCTACATGGAGGAGCTTTTGCCGTAGGCTCTATACGATCCCATGAAAGCATGGTCTCTCATTTTGCTAGTCGGTTTCAGACAAAAATTCTGTTTATTGACTATTCATTGGCTCCTGAACATCCTTATCCAGATGGAATGAATGATGTACTGGCTGTGTATAGTACCTTACAAAAGCAGTATCCTGATTATACATTTACGTTAATGGGAGATAGTGCAGGAGGAGGGCTGGCAATTTCTTCTATAGCTGCCATGTTTGATCACAACTTATCGTTGCCTCAGGTTGTAGTATTACTTTCGCCATGGATTAGTCTTACTTGTACCAACCCTTCCCATCAGCAAAATGCGGACAAAGATATTATCAATACAGAATATCTGAAAGCAGCAGCCAAAGACTATATAGGAGATAATCCTATGGAAAAAGCGAGTCCAGAATTCCTCACCTTCAACGCATTTCCTCCTGTTCTGATACTGGCAGGTGAAGAGGAAATTCTTCTGGATGATAGTAACAACTTTTACGCCTATATCCGGCAGATACAGAAGGAATCCTATTTACATGTTTACAAAAACCAGAAACATGTATGGACCTTAGCTTCTATTCATAGTGAGGCTTCTCAGCAAACACTGAATGGTATAGCAGAATTTTTGGAGAATAATTCCTAACTATTAATTCTATTTTGATGTGGTGATATGCCAAACAAGGTATCTTGAAATATACTCTCTTAAAGAAATCTCTTTTTGTGCATTATCATCTTTTTTACTCTGAAAGGATCTATCTCCTCCTGAGAGAAAGAATATTCTCCAGATCCACAGGCCGTCGGTCTTGCCACGCCTGTCCCGACAACAGCCTGCCACGCCTTGGCGTGGGTGGGAAGATTCTTTCAGAAGGACAAAAAGGGGGAGAAGGCTCACTGCTGAAACGAAGATCCAGCGTACCTTCCCATAGAACAAGATGCGAGCCATGCACCATAGAACAACCTTGTCCTACAAATAATACTAAAAAGAATCAAAGGAGTAGACCTCTCCATCCAGATACCAGATCATCCTCACATCACTGTTTGAATTTTGCATTGTTTGATTTTTGCAATCATTCGTTTGAAACTTGTAATCACCACCTTACCCATTCACCATACCTTTGTTCTATCAATTAAAACAAACAAAGACTATGGACAACAAAAAAGTATGGTTTATCACAGGAGCTTCCAAAGGACTTGGTTTATCCCTTGCCAGACAAGTATTGCAACAGGGAAACTTTGTCGCTGCGACCTCTCGCACAATTGATGCTTTACAAACAGCTATAGGAAAGGCCAATGATCGTTTTTTACCATTACAGGTTGATCTGAGTAATGAAGACAGTGTAGCGAAAGCACTTGAGCAAACTCATCAGACTTTCGGACAAATAGACGTGGTAGTGAACAATGCCGGATACGGTATAGGAGGAAGTATTGAAGAACTCACAGACAAAGAAACACGTGATAGCTTTGATATCAATGTGTTTGGTACACTGAATGTTATTCGCAAGGTATTACCGTTTCTGCGTGATCAAAAGTCAGGGCATATTCTCAACATATCTTCTATCGCAGGCATTAGTGCCAATACAGGCTGGTCAATTTATGCGGCTACCAAATATGCTATCGTAGGACTTTCAGAAGTACTGGCAGAAGATGTAAGATCATTGGGAATTCGGGTAACTGTCGTTGCACCAGGAGCTTTCCGAACCAGTTTCCTTTCATCTGAATCACTGGTAATGACACAAAATCCCATAGCCATATATGAAGAGGTGAGAGCTTCTCATGCCAAATACCTGAAAATGGATGGCCATCAGGCGGGCGATCCGGAGAAAGCAGCCGAAGCGATGATTCAGATCACAGAGGAGAGTAATCCACCCTTGTATCTATTGCTGGGAAGTGATGCCTATCAGCGAGCTTTTAACAAGCTGGCTTCTATGACAAAGGAATTCCAGTCATGGGAGTCTCTAACCAAATCAACTGATTTTACAAACTAATTTTTTATTTAACTATCCACAACACAATGAAAACACAACAAATATGGTTTGTGACCGGAGCCTCTAAAGGTTTAGGTCTTTCTCTAGTACAACAATTGCTTTTGCAGGGACATAAGGTAGCTGCCACTTCCCGCAATCTGGAGGACTTACGCAAAGCAGTAGGGACTCACACCAGTTTTCTTCCATTAGCGATGGATCTTAAAACGGAAGCGAGTGTAAAACAGGCAATCGAACAGACGATAGCTCACTTTGGGAAGATAGATGTAGTAGTGAACAATGCAGGGTATGGTTTACTGGGTAGCCTGGAGGAGTTGAGTGACGCAGAAGCCCGAGACAATTTTGATGTCAATGTATTTGGTTCTCTGAATGTAATTCGTCAGGTAATGCCTTATCTGAGAGAACAAAAGTCAGGACATATATTCAATATATCATCTGTTGGCGGATTCACCGGAAACTTTGGCGGTTGGGGTATTTATTGTGCTACTAAATTTGCTGTAGTAGGATTTTCAGAGTCGCTGGCAGCCGAAGTAAAAGAATTTGGTGTACATGTTACTGCCGTAATGCCAGGCTATTTCCGAACCGATTTCCTGACAGCAGGATCGATGGGCCTTCCCAAACAACAGATTGATGCCTACACACAAGTACGCGAATCTCAGGCATTCCATCAGCATAACATGAATGGCAATCAGATGGGAGATCCGGAAAAAGCTGGACAGGCATTGATTGAGGTTGCCTCTGCTGAAAATCCACCTCTGCATCTGTTCTTAGGAGAGGATGCCTATAACATGGCTTACCAGAAGATGGACGCTGTAAAGAAAGATGTAGAAGCCTGGAAAACACTGACTATCAGTACAGGTCTTGTTCAGGCCTCTGCTTCAGCAACAGTATAATTACTAATAATATATACACCAAAAGTCTGGCAGATAGTAAATGTATTCTGTCTGCCAGATACAAATATAACTTTGTGAATAACTATGAAAAATAACAAATCATACATTGGCATGTGGGTAACCGGAGATGGGTATATCCGCCAGGAATTATTACCCAATGGGCGTTATGATGAAGCCCGTGGAAAACGGCAAAGCGCCTATACAGGCAGTTATACCATTGAAGGAGATCATATTGAATACATTGACGACACCGGATTTACAGCCTCTGGAGACTTTAAAGATGACATTCTCTATCATGGTGGGTATATTTTTTATCGGGAAAAATAAGTAAGTAGCATAGATTATATGGTGACATATAATCTATTTGTTAATTTTATAGAAACCATTTTCAGCTGTATAACCTTATAGAATCAACTAGCTGGATTATTGTACATGATGAAGTTGTTTAGGATAATCTTATAAGGCTTCAAAGGCAGATTTAATACAAGTTCTATAAGAACTAAAAATACATGTGCTGTGCCTTCTTCCCATCGTTGGTGTTATCACCAACGAGTTGTTTCCTATCGTTCAGGTTGGTGATAACACAATCTGGGGATTGAAATTAAGGCACGCTACAAAATCTGCTCGTTGAGCTGGTTTAAAACTTATCCTAAACAACTTCAATAAAATTTGTTTTATATGATTGAGACCCTGGAAAATTTTTATCAGCAGAAGTTTAACTGGATGCCTGACAATTTAAAACAGGACATTGGACATTTCAATGTATTCAGACTGGAAGATTGTCTGGGACATGGAAGTACGCCAGTCAAGTATAGCAGACGGGATTTTTATAAGGTTAGTTTGATCAGAGGAAAAAACAGATACCACTATGCTGATAAAAGTATTGAAATCTCAGGGTCGACACTGATATTTTTTAATCCCAGTGTGCCCTATACATGGGAGTCTCTGTCAGATGATAAAACAGGCTTCTTCTGTATCTTTAAAGAGTCGTTCTTTACAGAAAAAATGCGAGGCAATATCAATGAACTGCCTATGTTTATGCCAGGTGGAAAGCCTGCCTATCTGCTGAACAAGAGTCATGATAAACGGGTTAGTCATATTTTTACCAAAATGCTGGATGAAATAGATTCAGAATATCGGTTTAAATATGACCTGTTACGCAATTATGTAACCGAACTGATTCACTATGCGCTAAAGATGGAGCCATCAGAGACACTGTATCAGCATCCTGATGCCAATACGCGTATTACAGCTATCTTCACAGAGTTGCTGGAGCGACAGTTCCCGATTGAGTCCCCTTCTCAACGGCTTTCGTTGCGGTCGGCTACGGATTATGCCGAGCAGTTATCAGTACATGTAAATCATTTGAACCGGGCCATCCGATTGACTACCGGAAGAACGACGACCGAACACATTGCCGAGCGGATTGTGAGTGAAGCAAAGGTATTGCTGAAACACACAGATTGGAATGTTGCTGAGATTAGTTATTGCTTAGGGTTTGAAGAGGCCGCTCATTTCAATAACTACTTTAAGAAACATACATTGTTAACACCAACAGCTTACCGAGCTGCATAGTTATAAAATACAGAGTCAAACTTTTTTATGGCAGAAAACCACTCTGAAACATACAGTTGTGTAGTTTTAGAGTGGTTTTCTGTTAAGTAGGCAGTACTTATTGCAGGTGTGCTCTTAGCATCCATGCCATCTTCTCGTGCTGTTCCATCAGACTTGTCAGGAAGTCGTTGGTACCTGTATCATGAAAATTCTCATCTGCTTTTTCCAGATCTGTTCTCAACTGACGGATGATAGTTTCATGATCTTCCATCAGGTTACGGATCATATCATCATCAGACGGAACCTCTCCGTAGTTTTCATTCAGACGAGTTGTCTTTTTAAATTGCTCCAGTGTACCAAACGCAAAATAACCCAGTTGGCGTACCCGCTCTGCTACCTGATCAATGATTTCCGCTAATTCAGTGTATTGGGTTTCAAAGAACAGATGAAGGTTATGGAAACGTGGACCGGTTACATTCCAGTGATAGTATCGGGTTTTTGTATAAAGAACGATTTCATCTGAAAGCAGGTGATTCAGCAGTTGAGCTGTACCTGCGCGATTTTTCTCGTTAATTCCAATATTGGTGGTCGTTGATGGTTTGACAGTTGCCATAGATTTAAAAGTTAAAAATGAATAATATTGAGTACCAGACAATTCAGATCTATCCAGTGTGATTTCTGTATCCGAGGCTAAAAATGCTTATTAAGCAAAAATAACCATTGTGCTGAATGTTTGGTTTGATTTCTGAGAAATTATTTTGTCTGTTTAACAGATAGTTTCATAGTGTTGCTAAAACAGTATAAAAAATCATTCCCATTCCCATGCATCATCATTGATCAGTTCTGCAATAACAGCAGTCCAGCCGGTTTGATGTGAGGCTCCTATACCTCTGCTAGTATCTCCATGGAAGTATTCGTAGAACAAGAGCAAATCCTGATTCTCGGGACGACTATAAAACGCTTCATGATCCTTATGTACTGGACGATTGCCTGCTGAATCTTTTTCAAAAATATGCACCATTCTTTCTGCCAGTGTGTTTGAAATTTCTCCCAAAGTCATCCAGTTGCCTGAACGTGTTGGAAATTCGAGTTTTACAGAATCGCCATAAAACTGATGATATTTTTTCAGGGCTTTGATTAGCAGATAATTGATTGGTGTCCATACAGGTCCACGCCAGTTTGAGTTTCCGCCAAACATATAGGACGTTGATTCACCCGGATCATAGCGAATCGTATGTTCTATCCCATCCAGATGAATAAAATAGGGATGTTGGTCATGGTATTTGGATAACGCACGTATGCCCCCGGGTGCAAGAAACTCTTCTTCATCCAGCATAATTTCCAGTATGCCAATAAGCTTTTCTTTTGGAATCAGAGAAATCAGAATATAGTCGCCATCTTTTGTCTCTTCATTGGGAAGATATTTTCCCGTTTTGATGCGATAATTCTTAAACCAGGCTATCCGTTTGATAAAGTCTGGCAAAGGAGTCATTTTCTTTACATCTATGATAGAGACTGCAAACAATACACTCAATCCTACCACAGAACGCACTTTCATAGGTATAGCTTCTCCGTTAGGATGATACAAGACATCATAAAAGAAATGATCCTTTTCATCCCACATTAATGCCTCATTCAGGGATTCTGCTATCAGCACATAATGTTCATAGAACTTGGTCGCTACATCCTCAAACGATTTGTCATAGACGGCAATTTCCAGTGCAATATCCATCATATTCAAGGCGTACATAGCCATCCAGCTGGTTCCGTCTACCTGTTCAATATGGCAATTGGGAGGAATAGCACTTCTGTTGAGTACTCCAATATTATCCAAACCGAGAAAGCCTCCTGAGAAGATATTGTTTCCATCTTCATCTTTGCGGTTTACCCACCAGGTAAAATTGATCAGCAGCTTTTGAAAGATTCGTTTCAGAAAATTGATATCGTGTTTGCCATGTATAGTCCGCTCAATCCGATACACAGAAAGAGCTGCCCAGGCATGCACAGGAGGATTCACATCCGAGAAGTTCCACTCATAGGCTGGAATCTGGCCCTCCGGATTCATATACCACTCGCGAAGCATAAGAATAAGCTGGTTTTTGGCAAAGGCAGGATCAATCAGCCCAAAGGTGACACAATGAAAGGCCAGATCCCAGGCTGCATACCAGGGATATTCCCAGGTGTCAGGCATTGAGATAATATCTTCATTTTTAATATATTTCCAGTTGGCATTGCGTCCATATTTCCGGCTTTCCGGAGGTGCAGGCTGTCCATGATCACCATTCAGCCACCGTTCCACATCATACTGGTAATACTGTTTACTCCATAATAACCCGGCAAAGGCTTGCCGCTGAATGTTTTTGGCGTCTTCGGTTGCATTCAGAGGTGCAAAGTACTGATAGAAAATATCTGCCTCTTGTTTACGCAACACAAACGTTTGTTCAATGCCTGCAAAAGGATCTCCCGCCAGCTTTTCTTTACTCAGTCGAAAATAAATCTTCTGGGAAGATTTGCCCGAAACCGTGACCCGATATACAGGTGCAAACTTGGTTCCTGATTGTTTATCTTTTAGTAATGTATTGTTTCCTTGGATGATCACATCGTGAAAAGCATCTTTCACATAGGGAGACGGATTGGGTACTCCAAATAAACGTTCGAGATTGGAGTCATTTTCTGTAAAAAGTAAGTCTTCGGCAGGTTTGGGAAAGTAAAAATGATAGGTGCCTATAAATCCATGAGTTACAGATACCATCTGCCAGTCTGCACCTGCCTCAGCTACCTGTATGGTAGGTCTGGGATGCAGGTCACCAGAAAGCCATCGGTTACGACACCAGAGAGTAGGCAATAGCGTAATATCGGCGGGTTCTTCGCTCTGATTAAACACCTCGATCTCTATGCAGATATCTTCATGATCATTCTTGGCATAGGTGACATATACATCGAAATATTTGTTTTCATTGAAAATACCTGTATCCAGTAGTTCATATTCCGGGTCTGATTTCCCCCGTTGCGCATTGGTACGGATTAAATCTTCATACGGGAATGCGTTCTGAGGATATTTGTATAGAAAACGCATATAGGAATGCGTTGGCGTATTATCCAGATAATAATAGAGCTCTTTGCAATCTTCGCCATGGTTACCTTCCCCATTGGTAAGGCCAAACAGGCGTTCCTTTAATAGTGGATCTTTGCCATTCCAGAGAGTGAGAGCAAAACAGAGGTTTTGACCAAAATCCGAAATCCCTGCAATCCCATCTTCACCCCACCGATAAGCCCGTGCATGCGATTGTTTGAATGGAAAGTAGTTCCAGGCATTGCCATCACTACTATAATCTTCCCTTACTGTACCCCACTGCCGTTCAGCTAAATAAGGTCCCCATTTTTCAAGAGGTACAGGGTGGGTAGCGTTTTGATTGAGACGTTGTTGCTCTGCAGAAATAATTGTTTTGGCAGACATAAGCTGGGTAAAGAATAGATTAAAATGTACTTACTGACTATACTAAAGCTAACAGCCGGGCCACAACATACTAAATGATTGTCTGTATGCGGATACAGTGACTCATTTATTTTCTCAAGGATAGGTGATGTTTTGAATGGAAGAAGTAAGTAAATTGAAGAAAAACAACATATTTGAAAGAGGATCTATACGGTTCTGATGCTAGAGGATATACTTATATGAGGTACTGGTTCAAATGGAAGGGAGCTGGTTCGAACGTCCGTTCGGACCTAAAATGAAAGCAACGTCCATTGCGTTGGTACAAAGAGAGGCTTGTTCGGATTTATGATAGTACCCAAACAAGGTTTTACCCACTAAAGCAGCAGAAGCTGTTCTCAAAATGGGCACAAGCGTCCGCTCAATGCTGTCAAGGTAAGAAAACCACTCAAACTACCATCCCTGCCCTTCTGGAAGAAACTTGTGACAAATAGAGCTGCGTTCGGTTTTGGAGAGAAAGAATATTTTCCAAATCCAAAGGCCGCTGGTCTTGCCACGAGTTCCTTCCAGGAGGACAGAGAGGAGGATTTTTCTTTATTTATAGCCCCTTTTATTAAGGTGCTAGTCGTTGTTTGATCCAGCTGTGATCTTCTGTGAGTTTATAGACAATCCGGTCATGCAGGCGGCTGGGGCGACCTTGCCAGAACTCGAGCCAGTGGGGTAGTAACCGATAACCACCCCAGTGTGGAGGGCGGGGAATGGGTTGATCTGTACCGAATTTCTCTTCCAGTTGGTGTTGTTTTTCAGCCAGGATATCTCTACTTTCAATAACTGTACTCTGAGGTGAAGCCCAGGCACCAATCTGGCTTCCGCGTGGTCGACTTTGAAAATAGATATCAGACTCTGTATCAGAAACTTTTTCGATGTGTCCTTCAATGCGTAGTTGTCGTTCCAGTTCCGGCCAGAAAAAGGTTAGACTGGCAAATTCATGTCCTTTCATTTCCTGTCCTTTACGGCTTTCGTAGTTGGTAAAGAACGTAAATCCCTTTGAATCCAACCCTTTTAGCAACACAATACGTCCGGATGGATGTCCATCTGCGGATACTGTTGCCAGATGCATCGCATTCGGTTCGGGTACCTTGGCACCAATGGCTTCATTAAACCACTGCTGGAACTGAGCAAAAGGATCGTCCGAAGTAGTAGTTATATCCAGTTCTTTAAGGGTATATTCCTTGCGAATGTCAGCCAGTGAATGGAGGGGGGTATTCATTTGTGTGAGTTTTTTTTTGTAAAAAATGGTTTTAATAAATAAAAGTAGCACCTTTGTACTGTAGACGAAGGCAAAAGTAATATTTTTTAAGCCTTATTCGAGTATTGGCATTTGACAGAGATACTTTTTTACTAATTTTGTAAATACTCAATACCCAAAGACCGAAACTGATTGAGAATGAACACAGAACAAATTAATGCGGAGAACGAAGAATTGGATAAAAGCCAGTCGGAAACGTTAGAAGCTGAACATGAGCATGTAGAAGAACATCACATCGATTACGCAAGTTTTACGAAGAAAGACTTTGTGAAGCTGGCTGAAGATGCTTTGGCCGGACAAGACCAAAAGCAGATCGATGAAGTGATGCGTCATGCCAAGCCGGTTTTTGACGAGATGAAAGAAGTGGAAAAGAATCTTGCTCTGGAAAAATTCATTGCCAGTGGAGGAGACAAAGAGGACTTTGAGTATAAGTACGATGGCTTGACTGTACGGTTTGAGAATCTGTGCCGCCAATTGAAAGAGAAAAAAGTAAAGTGGATTCAGGACCAGGAGCGTAGCAAAGAGCAAAATCTACAGGCAAAAGCTGCCTTACTGGAACGTCTGCGTCAACTAGTAGATAGCGAAGAAAGTAACGCCAGTGTGGCTGAATTGAAAAAGATTCAGGCAGAGTGGAAAACTACCGGACCTGTACCTCAGGCTCAGGGACAGGAACTATGGGCTAACTTCAATGCCTTGGTTGAACGTTTTTACAGTAACCGAAGCATTTATTTTGAGCTTAAAGAACTGGATCGTAAGAAGAACCTGGAACTGAAGGCTGACATCTGTGAGAAAGCTGAAAAGTTAGCTCAGCAGGATGCTTCTTCAGCTGTAGTAAAAGAACTGAACGAGCTACATGAAGAGTTTAAACATGTAGGCCCTGTACCACGTGAAGAACAAGACGCCATCTGGCAACGGTTTAAAGCTGCTTCGGATGTTGTGTATAACAAGCGTAAGGAGCAAATGGAAGCGGTTCGTCAGCAGATGGAACAGCATGTATCTGCCAAGCTTGCTTTGTGTACAGAAGTAGAGCCATACGCTGCCTTTCAGTCAGATAAAATCAGCGACTGGAACGATAAGACAAAAGAGATACTGGAAATACAAAAACGTTGGGATGCTATTGGCCTTTTGCCAAGAGAAAAAGCCAAAGAAATCAACAAACGTTTCTGGGCCGCATTCAAACAGTTTTTTCATCATAAAAACGAGTTTTTCCGTCATCTGGAAGCTGCACGTGAAGAGAATCTAAAGATAAAAACGTCGTTGTGTGAGCAGGTAGAAGCACTGAAAGATAACGATGATTTTGAGGCTACTGCTGATAAAATCAAAGAATTGCAACAACGCTGGAAAGAAGTTGGTCCGGTATCAGAGAAATTCCGGGATGCGATCTTTGAACGATTCAAACAAGCGTGTGATGCCTTCTTTGAGCGTCGTCGTGGACAACGGAACCAGACAGAGCGTGAGTTTGAGAAAAACCTGGAGGTAAAACTGAATATTTGTGCACAGATAGAAAAGCTTGCCGAAGAGAAGAGTACGGATGTAGCTGCTTTTGAAGCACTGCGTGAGCAATATGAGGCTGCAGGATTCGTGCCTCGTAAGAACATGGATTCTATCCGGAAGCGTTATTCTGAAGCGGTGAAGAAATTCCTGGAGAATACACAGGGACTATCAGATACAGAACGTGCAAAGGCTATTCTTACAAGCGAACTGAAGATTTCTAAGAATAATCCACATGCGGCTCGTGATCTGCAACGTAAAGAGCAAGCTATGCGCCGTAAGATTACGCAACTGGAAAATGACATTGCCTTGTGGAAGAATAACCTGGAGTTTTTTGCTAATTCAAAAAATGCAGATGCTTTCCGGAAAGATTTTACCTCTAAGATTGAGGCAGCAGAGAAGGAACTGAGTGAACTGAAGCAACAAATTAAACTTTTTTATGATTTGTAATGCTTTGTGAATGAATAAGTTGAGAAAAATTTGAAAATTTTTTATAATTTTTTTTGAATCGACTCTTGACTCATATTACTCAAACGACTACTTTTGCATCACAAATCCGGTACACGGACGAAGTAAATAAAACAAATAAGGAAAGCCTCCTTAGCTCAGCTGGTAGAGCAACTGACTTGTAATCAGTAGGTCGCTGGTTCGATCCCGGCAGGGGGCTCCTAATAATCAAAGGGTTATGACTTGAAAAAGTTATAACCCTTTTTTGTTGTCCAACATTTTGCACAACATAGTCTCAGATCCAATAATAAAAGTTTTTTTGAACTGCTACTGAATCAGAGATAATGAAGGATCAAGGATCATTATTACTTTTGTGGCTTACTATACTGACCTGAAGCGACAATTGAGGCCATCAGCAGCCGCTCAAGAAACACACAAAATCAAAACGCCTGATACTTAGATACAATTGGTACAAATACAAGACACTCTTTAGCAGGCAAGTTTTGTGTCATGGGCAATGCTATTTTTGTTCAGGTAGGGTAAATCGAATTGGTATGCTATGATACATATCTGTAGGCTCACCTGTTTGCCAGCTATGGCCTGGTTTCCAGCGGGGCATAGCTTTTAGTATACGAATGGCTTCTTGATCACAATCTTGGTCAAACCCTTTGCTAATCGCAATATTTTTTCAATATACCCACTGGACTTAACCATAAAAGACACGTAGACCACACCAGAAACCTTATTTTTAAGGGCTTTTTCAGGATAACGAAGAGTAGAACTTATAAACTTGTGTAATGCTTTTTGTCCACCCCAGAATTCAGGCATTTCATCTATAGGTCCATATGAGTCGTTTGACTTTTGTCCTTCACTATTCGTCTCTTTCTCAAGTTGTCCAAACACAAGAGATACACTCAAAAGCATACAAATCAGCAAAAAAACAGGTTTCATACTAGTTGATTTTAGGCGGAATTTTAGAGCCACACAATGAAAAGGTTTGTCAACTAGATGCACTCCTTTCCCAAATTCCATAAAATAAAGCCCCTCTGAATACTATTTTGTCAATCAGAGGTGCTTGGCAATGTCTGACTACTTCTGCGATTTGTTTATAAAGGATTTGACTTAACTATTGCTGTATTTTTAATCAACTTATCAACGTGCAGTATAATATATAGGCCATAAATCAATCCATTTATATAAAATTGATAAATTAGTCGAATGAAAAAGTTAAAAGTGCAACTCCAGGAACACATCGTTGATCTTGCCGCCTTATTTGTTTCCATCCTGGCTTTGGTCGTTTCCTGTAGCCAGCAAAAGGACATCCAGATTGCTGAGTATAGGCCTTTGCTGGTTATCGAATTTCTGAAAAAAGATAGTGAACCCCATAAAGGCATTGTATTGAAGAATGTGGGTCTTGGTCCAGCTCTGATCCAGTCGTTTCGGTACTATAAGGATGAAAGTGCCTGGAAAGCCCACAAACCAGATACCTCCTGGATACCCACCTACGAAAGCTCTTTAGCTCCCTATACCTTTCAGGATCTTACAGTACTGGAACCAAACTATGTCATTGGCGAGAACCAATCGCTGTTTCTTTTGGGTACTGATGGGCAACTATTACAACCTGCCTCGGATAGCGCCAGCACACACAATACCTCATTTTTCAACTCTGTCACTGCACATCATCTGGAATCGCTGATTATTGAGATCGAGTACAAAAGTATCTATGCACCTGATACGCAACAGTACTATCTTCGTTTTTGCGAACGCTTTGTTGCCAATAATATCTTCGATCCGGATATGGAAAATAGCTACGAATCTGCATCCATAAGGTGATTATTGGCGAAATTCTAACTGGAAATAGAGTATGTGCAAAACAATTACTGGTATTTTATTCATCATATTAGTGCTAGGGTGCGATTTTCAAAAGGAAGACTCCCCTGATTTTATAGATACAAGAGGGCATTTTTCAGTTGCATTGGAAAATATTGATGATGCTGATTTTGAAAAATTTAGAAAAGAGCTTGCAGCAGATGTGTTTAATGATGCGAATAAAAAGTATGATAAATATGCTAGTTTATGGATAAGAAATGATAGTAGCCATTCTTTTTTTATAAATGTGTATAACTCTATATTGACTTACCATAAATTCTTATTACATCCTGCTGATACAACTAAAGGGATTATTGAATATATGGATTCATTCTTTATCCCATCCAAACAACCAACGACTTATGAGATCAAACCAGGAATGATGAAACAATTTTATTTGCCCTATACCTATCTTTTTAACAAACGCGGCAAGATTCCACTTCGAATTGATAATGGTAATATTTATGTTGGGTATTCTTTTAAGGAAAGGAATACCATAAATCCAATAGAAAGTAGTTTACAATTGATACTTAATATTGATTCAGTTGGTAATGTCAGGCTCAAAAAATGCAAAGCAATAGATAGAAGAGATTAGTTTAAAATACCCTTTCTTTGCAAAATTAGAGAGGTGTTTATTTGTATAATACTTAGGGCCAAAATGTGTAGTGCTTACCCTTGTTAATCTCCAATTTGAATAAGTAGGCTTATAGGTTCTTCTACTTGAAGTAGCATCCAGCAAATGAACAGCTATAAATACCTTGAGGAAAGAGTTTAATAGTATTGGAGAGTCTGGCAATGTATTTAAATTGTGTAATATGGTTAAATCATCAATACTATTTGTCTTTTTAGTCACAACGTACCTTTGTCTGTTAGGTTGTAAATCTAATCAGGAACAAAAACCTGCGTTCATTTCTCTAGGTGGAGGTTTTTCTGTGTCTCTTGAAAATGTTCCAAATAGCGAGATGGAAGATCTTTTAGATCGATTCAGAGATAAAATAGGAGATACACTACAAATGGGTTATCCTTTTCTGAGAGCTAAGTTTGATAAGTATGCCTTATTTACCATTCACAATGATAGTACTCTTCCTTTCTTTATTTGGACACATGATAGCTTATTTTTATATCATATCTCTATGGTTCATGAGAGAGGTACGTCAAAATTTGATGCTATGGAATTCCTTGAACCTTTTAGTAGTTCTATCAAAAAAACAACAACCAGATATGTATTAAAACCAAATACAAGTAGAACGTTCTATCTGCCTTATTGTACAACCTATAGAGCTAGAAAATCTGGAAACACAAGACAAATTGCAGTAGATATATTGGCATTTAGCCAATACTATACTTATGATTCTTCGGATTCTACAAATGGTATGTATTTTAAACTAGAACTGGGTATAGATTCATTAAAAAATGCTTTTCTAAAAAGAGGAAAGGTTAAAAAGTATTGAATTGAAATACTGAAGCTTATAATAATTATTGATTAATTAAACTCTCAGTCAGTGTAATAAAGAAATCTTCGGAGCCAACCTGTCTTTTATTTTTGATAATAGTAGGATAATTGATTAGTTGAAGAAAACTAATTGACTGTTTGTTGGAAAAGACATAATGAAACCTGCTACTACTTGTAAGACAATCAGTTCTTTATGCAAGGTTTGCCGGTTGTATTTTTTAGAGAAAGTGACCTGTTATAAAGTGTAAAAGTATAACAATATAAAATTGGGAATGTAAGATATGTTGTCAGAATGCAGTACGCTGCAGTCTTTTTTGAATTTCGACTATTCTCTTTTATTCAAAAAAAGTCTATATCTGCTTATTTATCAGTATTTTAAGGTATAGAATGTTTTTGTTTCAAAAATCTGGCAGGAAAGCATATGTGTATGGTAATGAATGAATTATGACTTTACAAAGGGGGTATGAATGTAGTATCTTTGTATTGTAAGTCAAGCAGATATATCCTCAGACACAACGTCTGATAAAAATATAAAAATACGAATTTAGGTTGTAAGTGGTTTGTTACTAAAATTCTCCGAAAGCATCTTTCGGAGAATTTTTGTTTTGGGGATAGCAGATCGGTAGTACTACTGCCAGCCAGGAAATATGTAAGCACACTGGATCGATTAGTTGTCAATCACTGAGTCTTGTTTCTTTTCGAGAAGGCCATTCATCTGTTTTAGTACAAGATCCAGTTCATTTGTTGTATCTATAAGCTTTTCGATATATAGCCTTTCTTCATCTGGTTTATTATCTGGTAGTCGAAGTACCTGACCCAAACCTAATATCATAGCTACAGGCCGGCGCAGGTTATGAGCTGTCATAAAGGAAAACTCTTTGAGCTGGTGATTATATTCCAGCAAGGTGTGTGTGCGATTGTTAACTTCGTTTTCCAGATCTGTTTTTTGTCTGATCAGTAGTTGGTTTATTTTGATTTTCTGTCGGATTCGTAATGTTAAAATGACCAGCAGAAGGCATAATGTAAGTCCGGTGATGACAATTACTGTAAGATGCTTCTGTCGTGCATTTTCTTCTGTCAGGTTTTTTACTTCATTCTCTTTTTTCTGCAGATCAAAGGAAGATTGCATCTTGATAACATCTATTTCTCTTCTCTTTTTGGCTAGCGAATCGTTTAACTGAATTTGCAGATGAAGGTATTTTATAGCCTCTGTATACTCCTTTTCCTGTTCATAGATAGAGGCTAGTTCCTTATACATAGGCTTGAGTACGGGCAGAAAGCCAACTTTTTGGGTAAGTTCGATACCCTGAAGCAAGTATTTCTTTGCCAGGTCTGGTTGATTCTTGTCCCGATAGATTTTACTGATAGACACAGCAGCAGCAGCTGCTGATAAAAGCTCGTTATGCTGTAGACCACTCTCCATATCTTCCAGCAGATAAGCTAAGGCTTCATCCTCTCTGCCTGTCTGAAGTAATACAAACCCTATGTTCCCTCTGACTATACCCATCCAGGCCGAATCATGTGTAGCAGCGGCTAGATCAAGGGCCTTCTGATAATAAGAAAGTGATTGAGAATATCGTTTATTACCACTCTGGATTAATCCGAGTGTATTGAGACTGCTGATGTGATATACTCTCTTTAATGAATCACCTCCCAACGCCAGTGCTTTCTGAAAATATTCTTCACAATCTCGCTCTGGCATTTTGAGACACAGGTTGCCTAACTCATACAGAGCTGTAGCAGCTCTTGCTTTTTTATTCTGGCTAGAGAACTGATGATAGGCTTGTTGCATGTATTGGGTTGCCTCTGAATATTTATAGAGCGTATTATAAACCATTCCCAGGTTTAGGAGTGTTTCTGCGTGTTCGGATATAAGATGGTATTTTTTTGTATGAATCAGATCTTTTTGCAGCAAACTATCTGCCAGGAGATAGTTTTTTTGTTGATAATGAATACGAAACAACGATTGAGTGATATAATGTTGTAGTTTTTCCGGATTATCCGAATTGCCAGCATTTTGTAGGATTCGTACAATTGACAATGCCTCTTTCATCGGAAGTTGAGTGAGGCGTGCATCCAACGTTTCAAAAAAGGTTTCGTATTGATGGGCTTTTGTATGGAGAAATTCCTGTTTCAAACTATCCTGTGATAGTATCTGGGCATATCCTGACAGATAGATGAATATAAATAGAAGGTAGAAATGCTTCATTGATGTGGGTATGGGTATGGTCACTCCCCTCAGTAAGATTGTACTATCTTTAGTAACCAGAATGTTGTAATTTGCTTTTTGGTAGAATTTCTGTAGTTAGACTATAGCCTGCTGAAAATCAATGTTTACACTAATACAATATGCGAATATAAAGGTGAACTATATAGATAAAAAGATATATTTTATTACTTATCAGACTAGAGATAGCGGAGCTAAACATTGTAAAAATAAATACTTGTTTTGTTATACTATCCAATGACTCGCAGTGAATGGAAAGCTGATAGATCCAATGGTTTTGATGTAAAGTATAACACAAAAACCTTGAAAGTGTTTTGTTGAAATGGAAGTTTTATGTTGGCAAGTGGTAAAATATACTTCAATACAGAGAATTTATGAATACATACTCTGTGCTCTTACGAAGAGAGATAATACTCTTTTTTAACAACTTTACCTGATTTGGTATGAATTATTACATAGTAAAGTCAGAGGTGGTTTCTGAAAATGGTATGGATTAGACAACAAGACTCTATAGTGCCTTTCCATTGTGCTAGAATGAGATTTTACAAAATGGTAAATAAAACTGTATTCTGTTTTTTTGTACAAGATCTCTTATTTACAAATCAGTAGTTTATTAATGAAAAACTGTAAGAAAGTCGCTACAAACTTGGTACTAAAGAATAATAGGTGCTGCTAGGACACAAGGTTTATTCGCTATTTTTGTGAGTAAGTATTTTTTAAGTTGACAGAGGAATACAGTGATATATTAACCAGCTGCTATGCGGAAGATTATACATATAGATATGGATGCCTTCTATGCTTCTGTTGAGCAACGAGACTTTCCGCAGTATCGGAATAAGCCTGTAATTGTAGGAGGCTCTCCGGAAGGAAGAGGTGTTGTCGCTACTGCCAGCTATGAGGCTCGGCGATATGGGGTGCATTCTGCTATGTCTGCTAGCAAAGCCCGTCAGCTTTGTCCCCATGCCATCTTTGTATATCCCCGGTTTGATGTATACAAAACTGTTTCTCTGCAAATACGGGAAATATTCAGTCGTTATACCGATTTGATAGAACCCCTTTCACTGGATGAAGCGTATCTGGATGTAACTGCTGATAAGTTGCAGATAGGTTCTGCTATGGAAATTGCGGAACAAATTCGAGCAGCTATTTTGAGCGAACTGCAACTAACTGCATCAGCTGGGGTTTCGGTAAATAAGTTTGTGGCTAAGATTGCCTCAGGTATGCAGAAACCTAATGGAATTACATTTATTGGTCCTTCCCGGATTGAGACTTTTATGGAAAAACTACCTGTGGAGAAGTTTTTTGGGGTAGGAGAGGTGACTGCCCGTAAAATGAAGGGTATGCATTTACATACAGGGGCTGATCTGAAGAAGCTATCAGAAGTGGAGCTAATCCGGATCTTTGGCAAGATGGGGTCGTTTTATTATAGAATTGTACGTGGCATTGACGAAAGGCCTGTACAGCCCTTTCGTGAACGCAAATCATTAGGTGTAGAAGATACTTTTCCTGAGGATTTGACTCTACTGGTACAGATGGAGGCTGAACTGTATTCTATCAGCCAGAAATTGATAGAACGTCTGCAACGAAGCAATGCCAAAGGAAGAACCCTAACCCTAAAAGTTAAATATAACGACTTCTCTCAGATTACCCGGAGCCAGTCTTTTGCCGTACCGTTTGTGGATGTGTCAACCATTCAGGCAACTGCGTTACAACTCCTGGAAAAGACAGACCCTGAATCCAAACCGATACGATTGCTGGGAATCTCTATCTCCAACTTTGAAGATACCTCTTCCGACTCATTACAAGCCGATAAATCAGGCCAGCTTTGGTTGTTTTCATAATGGTTACGTAACGCGATAAAACAACAGGTCCTACACTCTTTGCAAAAGTGTAGGACCTGATAAGATCTGAATATGAGATATACTAAACAGCTTCTCTTTCCTGTAGTGAACGCAGTGCGTCCTGTAATTCCTGAATCTGGTTTAGATATTCCTGTTCTTTTCGAAACATTTCTTCCTGGGTAGCAGCTAACTCTTCCATATTCTGACGCATCTCTTCTTCCTGAGACTTCATTTCCTCTGCCTGTTGCTGACTATCGTCCAGTAATTGCCGTGTCCGTTCATTGGTTCTGACAGATACAATTGTCGATGCCATCTGCTGGGCTAGTTTTTCGATAAATGCAATCTTATAACTTTCCAGTTTCTCAAAAGAGGCAAGCTCGATTACACCCTGTACATTCTCATTTACCTTCATCGGCATAATAAGCAGACAAGTAGGATTCGCCATCCCCAATCCGGAAGTAATCTTCAGGTAGTCCTGAGGAATATCTGTCAGGTATATATAGTCTTTTTCAAGTACTGCCTGGCCTACAAGACCTTCGCCAATGGTAACCTCTCTGTGAAGGTATTTTTTCCGGTTATAGGCATAAGCGGCCTTTAGCTCCAGATATGGTTTGTCATCATCTCCTGCCAGCAAAAATAATCCACCCTGATTGGCTCCAATGTATTTAACCAGTTCTGAGATGATGGCATTTGTCAGGGTATCCAGATCAGTTTCTTTGCGTAACAGTTCCCCCATAAAGTTCAGGCCTTCATTGGTCCAGTTACGTTGTGCATCCTCCTTCTTAACCTCCTTCATGCGTTTTTGCATCTTCTGCAATTCACCTACCAGGTTATTCTGATTCAGAGCCTGGTTTGAGTCATTTAATCCTTCCCATTGTGCGTCCTCTTCTTCGGTAATTTTCTTTATAAACACAGCTGCCTTTTTCAGATTTTCCATGGATTCTTCTATCACATTCCGGTTATGTTCATGACCTGGATGAAACAGATACTGCTGATTGGTCTCCTGAAGTTTTTTAAGCAGAGCTTGCTGATCTCTACCTTGTCTTTTAAGAATATTGATAATCCAGTAAAGAGTGGGCAGTCCCAATATAAGAAGTAATACCTGTATCCATGCATTCCGGCTAACAGCTGTATCATATTCCATCTGTGCTTTTTGTGCAACCGCATGTTCAAATGTTTCCAGTCGTACGTGCAGGCTATTCCATGCACCCCATGTACGTGATCCTCTGTCTTCCGCCAATGCACGTTTAAAGTCCTCTGTACTGTCTACTTTGAGCATCTCAATCATGCCCTGCCCAAACTGATGGTAATTCTTTAAGACACCTTTAACTTCTGCCAAAGAAGTTAGAAAGGAATCCAGCTTAACTGTAGACTCAGGCATAAGCGTCTTTTGTTCTGTAATAATTTTAGCCAGTGTATCGGCTACACGCTGTGAAGCGCTTACATTATAGCCGATATGGCCTATAAATCCATCATCTTTTGTGATTCCGAAACCACGAAGGTTTTTATCATAGTTTACCAGGCCCTGGTTCTGAACTTCCATAGAATGCGATAAAATCGCTTCTGACAGTTTCTGAGCATAGGTCGTAGTAGACATTATGTATCGGTTATAAAAGACCGTTACTGCGGATAGTATAATCAGAATCCCAACAAGGGCTGCTGATAGGACAATGCCATTCTGGCGTACAAAGTTTTTTAACGTCATATAGGATACCATCTAAACAATATGCAATACATCAGTAACTGAATAATTTATCAGTTACATTCTTTCTAAAATAGAATAGAGTTACAGAGGCAAAAGCACAATCACACAGATTAGCTATATAAAAAATAGTTATTGATACTTAATAAATCATTTCAAGGAGGGTACAATTTGTAGAACCTTCAGCTATTCAACACAATTATCTTCCCTTTGATGGCTCTGGTAACTATACACTACTGCCAATCTGAATCTTCCGGGTGCAAATTAGATATAGTTTAAAAGCACTGAAACTACAATAGTGGGTAATTCTGTAGGCATGTAATATTACTTTCTATTCGGTATATTTTAGGCTTACTAGCTTTATATCGAATAGGAAAAGCCTAAAAAAGAGGGTCTTATATTTTTTTACAACAGATGTAAAATGGATACCATGACATGCAATAACATATAGAGTCTAAAAATTACATTTCTATAAGCCAAACAATAAATAGATATATGGTTGGAAACTAAAGCACTTCATTGGCTTTAGAGTGACTCAATCTATTTTTCAAGTATCTTGACATTATATTCTACACCACTTCAATAACTTAGTCCATCAATGGGAAGAGATTTATATCTTTATCAAGTAAGCACTAAAGATATTCAGGAACAGTTGCCTCTTGAGATTAAACGTTTGGATGATTCTGAACAGTCATTTAAAAACTGGCTTTCCAGAGAAAATGATCTATCTTATGAAACGATATGTCAGAAGATTGCCCATGACCCCAACTCACTTACAGGAAGTGAACTGTCTCAACTGACAACATGGCTTTGGAATGTATATGGTGATGCAAACTATGATGAGTCATTACTTGCCCGATTAGGTCTTATAGAGGTTTGGTGGGAGGGTATTACCTGTTATTGTAATGTCGTAATTGAGCAGTTGAATGAATATTTTGATCAATTGCCAGAAAGATCATCTCCTCCGGATTATGTTTTCACCACTAAAGAGTTAGTGAATTTTATAGAGTGGATGATTATTCTTCTAGGACATTTTTTTGTCAACGAAAGAATGGGAGAAGACGAGGAACTGAAGCAGCTTACCAAACAAATAGATGAATTGTGTTTGATTCATTCTGGCCACTATGAACAGGCCCAAAAGATATATGTAAAACAGTTGCAACTTCGTCAGGAGCTGGGTGAATACTATGCAGGCAAATGGAGTACTGACTATTTCTCTACTGCCTGGAGGGTATTTGATCTGATAGCTCTGCGAGCAGTTGTTGCAGAGGCAAACACAAGCTTTTATCTGCTGGATTCTTATTAATAGCAGAATACATTCAGGATAAAGCTTCTTCCAGTGTGGAAACAAACTTTACCAGAGATCCTTTATTGCTTTCGTATATAAAGCTTTGTAAACTATTGCTGGAATACTGAGAAAAATCACCTACGATAGCCAGTTGCATACGATAATTTGAGAACTTCTGCAGAACCTCACCTGCCAGCTTGGTTTTCAGATCAAAAAAGTCTGGTGTGATATTCTGTTCATATACAATAATCTTGTCTGTTCCCTGATAAGAACAATTACCAATCAGATCCAGTGCATCCTGTAAATTGGTAATTATCAAGGCTTCAGAGATGGCTTCTGCAATAGAAGTACCATTGGTCTGGTGGATTTTTATATTCATGAGTATAAGTGAAGTAGTTGTATTGTAGGTGGCTTGTCGCAAAGTTGTGAAATTTTTCTTTGTCAGTTATAGTGAATCGAATAGTGAGATGATATAATACGATTAGTGAATAGGCAATAAAATGCCTATTTTTTTGGAATAATATTCTTTTATAGCTTTTTTTGCTAAAAGAGGCATTTTATTGCCGTTTTGTTATGGAGCTTATAGCTATTGGCGAAATTATACGAGAACGACGCAAATCCCGTAAAGTTACTCAAGATGACCTAGCTGAAATTGCAGGTATATCTATTCGGACATTGCGTGATATTGAGAATGGGATGGGTAATCCTGAGTTAGAGACTTTAGTAAAAATTTGTCATGCATTAGGTTTAGAAATAAAAGTGGAAGTGATTAAATGAGCATACAAGCAGGAGTATATATAAATGATCAGTTGGCAGGAATCCTGGAAAAGGTATCAGATCGGCATTACATTTTTCGGTATGATCTTCAATATTTTAATGACCCGGATTGTCTTTCAATTAGCCTTTCTCTGCCAAAGGATAAACAGGAATATAATTCTACTACACTCTTTCCTTTCTTTTATGGCCTATTATCTGAAGGAATAAACAAACAGACACAATGCCGATTACTGCATATTGATGAAAATGATCACTTTGGTCTACTTTTGCGAACAGCACATACAAATACAATTGGAGCTATTACTGTAAAAGAAATTAAAGATATGACGGATTTTGGTCAGGAGAATATGAGCAACAAAGAAATAGATATATGAAATGTCCAGGATGTTTAAAAACACAGCCCCAAACTGAGTATTGCCGTAAGTGCATTACCGAACTTTTTGATGGGCATAAAGTTAGTCCTTTTTTGTCTTTTGAATCACCTTATAAAGAAGAGTCAAATATATATAGTGATTTGACCAAAAAGATTTCTATTTCTGGTGTACAGATTAAATATTCAATAATAAGGGAAAAAAATACGCTTCGCCTGACAGAGAAAGGAGGGCAATATATTCTTAAACCTATCCCTATCGGCCAATTCAGATATCTTGATCAGGCACCTGCCAATGAACATTTAACAATGCAGATTGCTCGTCAGTTATTCAAGATTAATGTGCCGCCTAATGCTGTTGTCTATTTTAAAGATACTAGTCCCGCTTACCTTGTAAAACGGTTTGATGTGAGAGCAGATGGATTACGGTTTCAACAGGAAGATTTTGCTCAAATTGCACAGGTTACAGAATATACTCATGGACAAAACTACAAATATGATCTTTCTTATGAACAGATTGGACAACTGATCAAAAAATACATTGCTTCCTATCCTATTGAGATAGAAAAGTTTTTTCGGATGATTATTTTCAACTATGTTTTCTCGAATGGAGATGCACATGTGAAAAACTTTTCAGCTATACGGACGTTGGAAGGTGATTATATTTTAGCCCCTGCATATGACTTGTTGTGTACCCGTATTCATGTTCCCTCAGAGTCAGATATGGCATTGATGCTTTTTACAGATACTTTCACGACTGCTTATGACGCATATGGTTTTTATACCCGCTTTGATTTTCTGCAGTTTGGAAAGGTATTAGGACTTAAGGAAAGCCGTATAATCAAAATACTTTCCGAATTTACTAATCGCCATATGGAAGTAATTAAGTTGATTGATAATTCTTTATTGAAAGATGAGGTAAAACATCTGTATAAAACGTTTTATGAGAAGAAGGCAAACTGTCTTCAAATGGAATGGACAGAAAAGTGACAAGTGATTTCTTTTTGGGTTGTTCATTTTGGATTGTCATTGTACAAATTACTTTTGTATAAATCCTATTTTGTGTCAAATCACGTAGCCTTTATGAACCGATCAAGTCTTTTCCTTCTTTTGTTGGGCACTGTTATAACCATAACAGGTTGCCAGTCTTCAGAAAAACAACAAACTAACCATTCTACTCCAGATACATTACAGACAGAGATAGCTTCAGTTGATTGGGCTTTATTGCCTTTTCAGAAAGTAGATTCTGCCAATCCGATTCTGTTGCCAAAATCTGGTACTATCTTTCACTGTCCAATCTGGAAAAAAGATGTTCAGTGGGAAGAGCATGATGTATATAATCCTACAGCTGTAGTGAGAGATGGAAAGGTATATATGATTTATCGGGCAGAAGATACAGTTAAAGTGGTGAAAGGTACTTCGCGCCTGGGATTAGCTGAAAGCAGTGATGGCATCCATTTTACACGACTGTCACAACCTGTTTTCTATCCGGACAATGATGCCATGAAACAATACGAGTGGATGGGTGGATGTGAAGATCCACGTGTTGTGGAAGATTCAGCAGGGACCTATTACATGACCTATACTGCATATGATGGAAAGACAGCCCGTTTGTGTGTGGCAAGCTCAAAAGATTTGAAGAAATGGAAAAAACATGGACTGGCTTTCAAAGAACCCAAATACAAGGATATGTGGTCAAAGTCAGGTTCGATTGTTTGTAAACAACAGGATAGTCGAATGGTGGCTACAAAGATTAATGGCAAATACTGGATGTACTGGGGTGAGAATGGATTACTGGCTCACTCTGATAACCTAACAGACTGGACTTTTGTCGCAGATGAAAAGGGAGAGCCTAAGGCTGTAGTTGCAAAACGGTCTGATACAAAGCTTTTTGATAACGGTTTAGTTGAGCCAGGACCAGCCGCTATGCTGACAGATAAAGGAATATTGCTTATTTACAATGGTGCTGCATTCAGACCTAAACCGCAAGAAGGAGTGGAGATGTATGCCGGGGGACAGGTGCTTTTGGATAAAAACGATCCGGCAAAGATACTTGCCCGTCTGGATCAACCATTTATCAAACCAGAGAAAGACTATGAACTGGTAGGACAGGTCAATAAAGTAACGTTTGTGGAAGGACTGGTATTTTTCAGGAATAAATGGTTTCTGTATTATGGCACTGCGGATTCGAAAATCGCTGTAGCAGTAAAAGAGTAATCAATTCGAAGAAAAGTGGATATCTAGTATATTTGTATGAAGCTATCCACTTTTCTCCTTAATGTTCAGACATACAAAATTCTTCTTTACAGGCATTGCTTTCGCATTGTATGCTTGTTCTATCTCTATTAGTGCACAAACTCAGTCACCTTTATCCCTCAATGGATTTTCTCAATGGATTACCGGTCACGATGAGAAAACAGAACAGTTGTTTCCTCTGAACACTCAGGAGGGGTTGGCAAGAGAGAAAGGAAAGGTAGTTGCGCATGTGAAATTTAATGTAAAGGGATATGGCGAAGTATCTTTTCCTATTGATCCAAAGACATTGCCTGGCGAAGAAGCCCGGAAAGTAGATCTCAGTAAAAGTAAATTTATTCGGGTAACTTATCAGGCCAATCAGGAAGTAGTATTGCAGCTACGACAAACAGGGGTGCATGGAGGAGTACAGAATCATGTGGTTCTGCCAGCCAGTAAAAAGCCAACAACCCGAACAATCTATTTCTCAGAATTTAAGGGTGGCAAAACCACACTGGATTTGTCAGATGTCGCTAAATTTAACTTTGCCTTTCTGTCAAACCCTCCTCAAGAATCCTTCGCAGAGCTAAGGGTCAAAGCTTTCTATATTGACCAATATCAACCATAAGTTAAATCATTCTCTGAAACTGAAACTAGCCACTACACTCTTTTGCACAAGTGTAGTGGCTAGCTTTAAACAATTTAAGGACGAATCCTGTCTGTATTTAGCTCCCTGTTGCTGTGGTTGCAGTACTCGAAACAGTAAAGCTTGTACTCAGCGTTCCGGCAGTATAATCTCCGCCCTCATAGAGTCCATTAGTAGCTGTTCCTGTTGAACTTCCTCCCAGATATACAGAATAGGTTGTGCCCTGAATCAGAGAGGGAGATGATACCACAACAGATTGAAATGTCTTGGCAGGACTGAATGTTATAATTTCATTGCCAGTAGCATCTTGTATGTGGATCAACTGATTGGCTTGTTTCGAAGAACTGAAATTAATCTTTACAGAGTTTTGAGTAGAGGACTGACTAGGTGCTTGTGCCATACCTGTACTTCCTGCAGCTACCAGTAGCCCACCTGAAATGGTGAATGTACGATCATAGTCAATCGCTCCATTGCTATTCTGTGTAGGACCATTGACAACAATAACTCCACCTGTGATCTCAATGTACCCATTGGAATCAATACCATCTCCTGACGCATTCACATACAGATAGCCTCCATGCATATAAAAATGGTTTTCGGAAGTATCATCGCCTGAAGAGGCATTTACTCCGTCATCGGTAGAAGTTAGCTGAATGCTTGTACCCTCATTAATTGTAATTTCAGCACTTTCTATACCTTCCTCAGATTGTGTGATGACAATATTGCCTCCATTAAATGTCAGCGACTCTTCACCATGTATCCCATCATTTCCAGCTGTCAGGGTAAATGTCCCGCCATCAATAATCAGGTTCTTGTCACTTTTCAGGGTAGATTCTGCAGCAGTGACAGCATAAGTGCCATCTTTGATAATCATTCCACCTTCACTTACAATTCCTCCATCCGCATTGCCTGTTACAGTAAGAGAACCCGTTCCAAATATAGAAAGCCTGGCTACGCTATACAGTGTTCCATCCAATTCGCTGGTGCTTCCGTCTGTAAGGGTATTCTGGGTAGAAGGTGTGAGATATATGATAGCTTTAGCTGCACTTTTTACATATAGAGGAGCCGTAGATGTACTGGTTATATATGCTCCGTTTAATATGATTTTGACCTTGCTGGATGTGTCTGTGTTGACAACCACTTGTCCATCTGTCAATGTACCACTTACACTATAGGTGCCTGCTGCTGTAATGGTTGCAGTTGTGTTTTCTACAGTTACACCCTCTCCTGTCACAGCAACAGATGTGCTATTCAATGTAATGTAGGTGATGTCTGTGTCAAAGATATAATCATCTGCTTCTTCTGTATTAGTTTGGGCTGTTAGTTCGGTATCCGAGTCAGTATCAGTTGTAGTTCCGGGAGTTGGATCGGTTTCTTTGTCTGAACAGGATACCAATGTGAAGAATGTGAATGCTAAGGCTAGTAATGAATTTTTTACTTTTATCATCGCAAAATATATGTTTGTTATGATAATTGAACGCATGACTGTTTCCAATATTTCCTTCTATCTGGATAGTATAGACGTATGGACAGATTGAGTAGGCTAAACAGTCATTTTTGTCTATCATAATATTGGTTTGTCTGTCGTGAGTACAACGGATGACTACTCGCACACTATTATAAGAGTTTGAATATATAAGTAATGAAGTAATACTCGTTCTTTCAGTGTTATGACGAGTGTACATACAAAATAAAACTGCTACCTCATATAGGTAGCAGTTTGGCTTAAAAAGGGGGCTATGTATCTATTTACGATTGAGAAGCTGGTTTTTGCTGCTCATTCATTTGATGTGCAACTACGCTATCTGGCATCATATTACTCATGCCTATCTGTACTTTATTCTTCAATCCTGAAATAACTTTATCATCTCCTGACATGAGTGCTTCATAACCGTCTTTGGCAACGTCTGCCGGATCGGACAGTTTGCCTTCTTGTACAATCTTACTTGATACCATATCAGCCTTATTGAAAAAGTCAGTATCGGTTGCTCCAGGTAGGAGAGCTGTAACAGTGATGTTTGTTTCTTTAAGCTCTTCCCGAATAGCTTCTGAAAAGGACAAGACAAAGGCTTTGGTACCATGATAAACAGACTGCCATGGTCCTGGGGTCTTGCTGGCAATAGAAGCCAGATTCAGGATTTTTCCTGAGTTTCTCTGAACCATGTCTTTCAGGAAACATTTAGTCAAAATGACTACTGACGCAATATTCAGATCGATAACAGCTAGTTCGCGGTTTATATCTGTATCCTGGAATTTTCCGTAAATCCCCTGACCTGCATCATTGACCAGTATATCAACCTGAATGTTTCTGTTTTTTACGTCCTCATATAATGAGAACGCTGCATCCCGATTAAAAAGATCTTTGGCTATCGGAATCACATCTATTCCAAGTTGTCTGAATTCCTGCGCTTTATTTTCCAGTTCCTGCTGATCTCTGCTTACAATCACCAAATTGTAGTGATCTTTTGCAAACAGTTTCGCCAACTCATATCCAATGCCACTTGTGGCACCTGTAATAAGAACATATTTGTTTTCGGTTGTCATAGCAAATACACTTTTAAATGAAAAAACAGAAAAACGAAAAATAACATGCCTCACTTGTTAGTAAATGTACTGATAATGAGCTTTATAGATTCTACAGCAGAGCATGTTGTCTACCAGAATAAATTATATAGGAAATGGCTGACATAGGATAGCTTACTAATTTCCGTGATATAGCGGTGTTTTTAATTCAATCGTTTTTTTATTACTTGAAAAACAATCTGAATGTATTTCCTATACTTATCTATGTTAGTTTACAAAAAATCTTATCTGTTAATTCTCTCCCTTTTTGTTGCATTCTGTACTAGACTATTTGCACAGACCCTCCCTAAAGCTATTGTAACAGAATTAAAATCGCCCTACTTTGAGAAGTTGTATGCACATACATACTATAGTCTTCTGGATCGTATGGGAAAAGATGGTTTTCTACCAGAATCCTTGACAGGTGCGTATGAAGGAATGTATTGTCGTACTGTAGGTGCTTTGGTGCCATTACTGATTGAGACAGGTCGTTTCCAGGAAGCAGAAGCAACCATTTCGTGTGTATTAAAGGCTACACAGGAAAATGAACTGGAACGTATACCACATGTAATTGTACTGAAAGACCAGAAATATTCTATTCTCAGCGATGAACCCCAAATAGATGGACAGGCACATGTGATTCTGGCCTGGGCGAAACTTGCTTTAAAGAGAGGGCATACTGATTTTGAAGATAAGACCTGGCAGTTGATAAAGACCTTGACAAATCGTACCTGTGATCGACAGAACCTTTCGTCTGGCTGGTGGTCTACTGAAACAGGATTAGTTAGAAACATCGCACTTGAACATTCCAGGGATGGCCGTCGCTGGGATGCCTGGGACTTACTGACACAGAGCTTTGTAGGTGCTGCATTAAAGGAAATGACCGCAGTGGCCCAGCGTAGAGGAGATGCAACACTAGCTGCTTACTGGCAAAAGAGACTGAATGTACTACAAGATGGTATTCGAAAAAATTTAACCACAGTCAGAGACCGGGATACTACCTATCTGGAAATGCGGCTTCCGGATGGCAATGGGGGAATTCCCTATCTGGGAATGGGATGGGTAACACTTTCTCCAGTTGCTGCCCAATGGGAGGGTATGGATCATACTATTCTACAAAACACAGTGAAGGCTATGCAGCGAACCATGATGAAAACAACCAATGGACTTACCTGGATGCCTACTGATAGTTATCCAGATGGTCGTGTTTCCAATGAGATTATTGGAAAAGGGATTGCGTGGGAAATAGAATTTGCTCGTTCTGAAAAAGACTTTAACCGGATTCAACAATTATTGCAACTAATCAAGGAAGTTAATGCGTCACAACCTATCTATATGGAAGGAGGGTGGCTGCAGGCAACCGGATATAAACCCGCGGATAAGTTAACTGACCAGGATATAAAGAGCCTGAAAGGAGCTGCTTGGAAAATTAAAGATGCAGGCAACGGCGAACAAACCGCCTGGTGGTGTTGGGCAATGGCTCGTCTACGAAAAGAGGCTGGATTACCAGTAGAGCCAAAAAGACCGGTGAATTGAGAGTCGGGTATTTATGATTTCATAAAAGCCAGGAGTTGTTCCAGCTTATGAGAAAAAGGCAATTTGCTCTCTCATCCTGTTGTTTTTCAGAAAGAAACACTCCCTCTTTCTGTCCTTCTGAAAGAACCTCTTGACAAATAGAGTTGCGTTTGGTTTATGAGAGGTTGTCTAAAATATTCTTAAAGGCTGCAAAGGCATCTTTTGTGCTACGATTTCGTCCATTTCTCGGCCCGTAGCTTTTGCTACGTCCCTCAAAATGGCCTCATCTCGCTACAAAATCTGCTCTTTTCGCTTCTTTAACAATAATTTAGACAACCTCTGAGAGAAAAATACACTCCAAAAGGAAAAGCAGCCGATCTTGCCACGAGGTACTGTCCTGATTTTTAGGACTATCTCAAAGAATTGATGAGAAATCTAAAAAAACATAACTTCCCCAAAATAAAACAGAGTAGATAAACTATGATCTAAAATTTAATAGGCCTCTCTTATAATGTTAGCGCTTTAAGAGCATAGTCAGGTTGTTGTTTTCGATGCAGATCCTGATTGTATTTGACAAGAGTAAAGAAGAATGTCGTTCCTTGATCAGGTTTGCTTTCAAGCCAGATCCTGCCTTGCAGGTCACTGATAAAATCTCTGCAAAGAAGTAGACCTACTCCTGAACCGCGCTCCCCATTGGTACCTGGCTGTGAATTTTTGTCCTGCCAGTTGAACAATTTATTTTGTTGTTCTTTGCTCATTCCCCGACCACTGTCTTTTATGGATATAACCAGATGCTCCTTCCCCTCTAAATCATATTCTTCCCAGCCTCTTACTTCAATAGTACCTGAGACTGTATACTTGTTTGCATTCCCCAATAGGTTCCGAAGTATAAAGCGAAGTATATCATAATCTGCCCACGCTGTCAGAGAAGGCATTGCATTGATAAGCAGATTATGTTTTTGAGAGGCTGATATTGCTAACTTGAAAAGTTCACTTTCTACCAGTTTCTCAAGATTAATCGGTTGGTTGTGAATGGACATTCCTTTGATCTGTCGGGAAGTCCAATGTACCAGATTACTTAATAGCTCATCTGTGGAAACCAGCATCAGACTAATTTTGTCAATTACTTTTTTTTGTTCCTGGGCGGGTATATCATCATTAGTAAGCAGTGGTAAAAATCCACGGAGGAGATTGACCGGAGTACGGACATCATGAGAGATAATAGACAAAAATCTGCTCATAAGCTGGTTAGTTTCTTCCGAACGCTGATGCATTTCATTAAGCTGCTGATTTTGTAACTGTAGCATCTCGGCATCATTGGCCAACTGCCGGTTCTTTTGCCGAAGCTCGAGTTGTTGCACTACCTGGCGGGAAAGCAATTCCAATGCAAATTTTTGTTCTGAGGTCAGTTGTCTTGGTACCTGATCCATTACACACAATGTACCAAGCTTATAGCCTGTTGGAGTAATCAGAGGCATTCCTGCATAGAAGCGAATGTGCGGATCTCCTACTACCAGAGGATTTTCACAATACTGATTATCTTCAAGTGTATTACCAATAATAAAAAGATTGTTCTGAGTTATGGCTGATGTGCAGAAAGTAATCTCGCGTGGAATTTCTGATGCTTCTACACCAATCTTCGCTTTAGCCCAAAGGCGCTCATGATCAAGGAGAGAGATCAACGATATAGGTGTCTGGCAAATCTGGGAAGCAAGGCAAACAATGTCATCAAAGTCTTTTTCAGCAGGAGTATCCAAAATATGGTATGAAAACAATGCCTGAAGCCGTTTCGCTTCTTCCAACGATATACTAGAATCTTTCATTACAAAATGACGGATGAAAAAAAGTTAATTTTACTGTAACCGGCTGTAGTGAAAACGATTCCTGGGCTTCAATTCTAAGAGAAAATAGGTCAGGCTTGCCAGATAAAATGTTACCTGACAATATCATTACAACAAAAATAAATCAAAATAGTCAGGAAATAATTAAAGAAAGATTAAAATCGACGAATGTAAATATGGATAACTGTATAGGTATGAGTAAGATTTTTTAATAGGTATATATACCTGTTTATGTCAGAAAATTGGAGAAATGATAACCCATTTAAGTAGTAACATATTGTTAGTCAGATTGTTACTATTTGAGTAGATGTTGCTAATTTCTGTTGTTTAGAAAGAGCTTTCCTAAAGCTTTGATTCGTAGGATATTGTATGATTAAAGAATAGATTCTGTAAAATTGAAAAGCGGAAATTAGCCAATATGACTTTAAACTATACACAAACCCGACTGTTGGAAAAAGGGGAGCAAATTCCCTATGAGTTACTGCTTCTAGCAGATGAGACCATAGAAATCATAGATTCCTATGCAAAGGAAGGGGAAATATATGTTTTTGAACACAATTCCCAAATTATTGGAGTATACATTCTTTACATCCTAGATGCTAAGGCAATAGAGATCAAAAATATTGCAGTGCATAAAGACTATCAGGGATTGGGTATTGGTACTCACTTATTAAACGAAGCAACCCAACGAGCTAAAGAAAAAGGATTTAAAACATTAGTTATTGGAACTGCCAATGGGGCAATTAAACAACTATATCTATATCAAAAAGTAGGTTTTGAAATAACTGGAATCCGGAAAAACTTTTTTATAGACAATTATCCGGCACCAATCTATGAAAATGGAATTCTATGCAAACATATGATTATGCTTGAGAAACAACTATAGAAATTTAGTTTCAGGCAAACTGGAAAGGTACAATTCTGATTCTGTTAGAATGCTTCTCCGATAAATATATAGAAACCAGGACCCTCCTGAGTAAAGGCTACATCCAATCGGGTGAATATATCTTTCTTAGGAAAGATAAGGAAACGAAGGCCTGCACCTGCTGACCATACAAAATCATGAAATTGTAAGGTGCGAACGCTGTTAAATACAGTCCCACTTCCTGCAAATACAGCAGCGCCTACTCTTTTGGTAAATCCCAGGGGTAAAGGCAGAAAGCGATATTCGACTTGAGCTGCAATCTGATTATTGTCTCTGAACCGACCCAAATAATATCCACGCATGATGCTTTCGCCACCTAATAGTGAAAGCTGATTAAAAGGTGGATTACCAAAGTTAAATTGCCCGAATACCTGAGCTGCCAGTACATCCCGTTTGTTAATAGGACGATAGATGCGAGTGTCAGAAATGACAGAGGTAAACGAAAAGTCGCTTCCACGGTTTTTGTCATAATTCAGGAGTGAAAGTTCTGAAAAGAACCCTTTACGGACATTCAATACATTGTGACGGTTATCATATAAGATTCCCAAACCAACTCCCAGATTGGCAGAGCCAGTACTCCCTGGCGGATGGTCGATAGGTTCATCTGTATTGAGTTCAAACTCAACCGAACTTAATCGCTGATAGTCAACTTCTAGTCCAAAGTAAAGACTCGGATATATCTTGCGTAGTACTCTTTCTCTAATCTGGAGCAGATTGGCGTTGACCTGGGCCAGATGTTCTTCAGGAGAGTCGGGACCAATACCATGGTAAAGAAGAGGAAAACTTTGGAGACGCAGCCGACCTAGCGAAAACCATTTGTTCTCGTGAGAATATAATGCATGATCAAACCAAAAGCCATATTGTCGTTTTAAAGTAAGAAACGTAAAGCCATTGATTTCACTTAAACGATTGTTCGTATCTCCTTTGGCGTAAAATACATAGAGACTGCTTAACCCAAACTCCCAGCTGGTTTCGGGTGCATAGGCCAGCGTTGGATAAACCAAAAACTGAGACTTGGCATTGGCACTTGTATCATTGACAAGTTTATTCCAGTAACGGGAGATGAAACCGGGTTTCTGGTGGGGTTGAGTATAGGCGATTTTATTACCCAGTGACAGCAAAAATAATAGTAGCAAAAAGATACATCTTTTACCCTTTTTCATGACTTCCTGTATGATTTACGATGAGGCTATTTTTCTCTTTCTTCCATTTATAGCTTTATCTATACTCTTCAGATATACATTTCCACATGACTGTATCTGATTTTGTAGATAATATACTACCTGTTTCCTTTTACACTTGTACGAAAATCGTACCACATCATAACTATCATGAGGGTTGTCAGGCTAGTTAGTCTGAAGAGGCACATTATTTTACTTTTGACTTCTACGTCCTTTATGCTTAAACTCTAACTGAATAGTACCCCAAAGTGTATAATGTAGTTGCTTGAAAGATGGATAACCATTTTCAAGCGGACTGTTATATGTGCATATCAGAAATATACCCATTTATAAAGCTTGATAAACTATACACCTTACCATGATTCTAAAACAAAAGTTTCCCTGGTCGAAACTTCTTTTTACTTTTCGACATACCAGTCTGCAAAGATCCGGAGAACGTATACTGGCTGCTACAGGCGTTGCTATTATAGTAACTGTCATCGAAGTTATGACAGATGTGAAGACCTATACACTTACAGCTATACCCTTTACAATTATGGGGGTTGCGATTAGTATTTTCCTGGGGTTTCGAAATAATACTGCTTATGATCGTTTTTGGGAAGGACGTATTCTCTGGGGACAACTGGTCAATGTGAGTCGTAGTTTTGCGCGGCAGATTATAACGCTTGTTGTGAAGCAACCTGCTTCATTGCAGGAAAGAGAGCTGGATAAACTGGGGAAAGATGGAGTCGCAGTACCTGAGCCTTATATGGCTTTTCAACAGGAACTCGTGCGGATGATCATTGCGCACGTACACTCACTACGTCATTTGCTACGTGATACAACACCGGATGAAGAGTTGAAAAAATATCTTTCCAAACAGGATCTGAATTGGCTTAATGAACAACCTAATGTGACGTTAGGACTTTTACAACGAATGGGTGAAAAGATTCAACATGCCTGGCAAAAGGGATGGATACATGATTTTCACCTGCCTGTACTGGAAGCGAGTCTTACAGAGATAACGGCTATACAAGGTGGTTGCGAACGAATCAAAAACACTCCGTTTCCTGTTACCTATGTCATACTCGGTCACCGGATTGTTGCATTCTTCTGTTTCTTCCTTCCTTTCGGGATTGTCGATACTGCAGGAGTACTGACACCTCTAGTGGTGTTTCTTGTGTCACTAGCCTTTTTTGGATTGGATGCCATTGGAGAAGAGATCGAAGATCCATTTGGAACAGAGCCTCATCATTTGCCTTTGTCAGCTTTATGTACCACTATTGAACGAAACCTGTTAGGTTTTCTTCAGGAGAAAAATTTGCCAGCACCTGCAGAGCCTGTTGATAATGTATTGATTTAAGAGGTTTTCTTATCCAGGTTGGTAGTAGTACCAACCTGAACAGTAGGAAATGGGGTGTTAGTAATAACACCACTAACAAGAAAGACTGCAAACTCTTTTCCTCAAGTTTGGGATGGCTTATGTGTTGTTTCTGTGTATGTTTGCCGAGCTGAAAATCCTATTCCAATAATCGGTAAATGTAGCTCTGGCTACTAAAGCAACAAAAATATGAGTCTGATCAAAGATATTTATACACCTGCTTTTTATAATCGTTTTGCTGATGTTGTGACTCCTGTCATTCCATTCTTTGAGAGGGATACTTTTGTTAAGATGATCTTGACAGAATCCTTCACAAACATGGAATGGAAGGAGCGGATGTTGCATACAACAAAAGTATTTCATCATTTTTTGCCGGAAGCTTTCCCAGAAGCTGCACCACTATTGTTAAAAACTGTAGATGCTTTGTTAGAGCAGGGATGGGGAGAAGATGGATTGGCTTTTGTGTTTTTACCAGAATATGTAGCTCTCTATGGCTTGGATGATCTGGCTGTAGCAATACCTGTACTGGAAAGGCTGACTCAGTTTGTGAGTTGTGAATTTGCTGTACGTCCCTTTTTACTGAAATATGGCAACGATATGATTCGGGAAATGACTAAGTGGTCTTTACATCCCAATCATAAAGTACGGCGATTAGCCAGTGAGGGAAGTCGCCCTCGTTTGCCCTGGGGACTTGCTATTCCAGCCTTGAAAAAAGATCCTTTGCCTATCTTGCCATTACTCGAGAATCTAAAAGATGATCCGTCCGAATGGGTAAGACGGAGTGTAGCCAACAACCTGAATGATATTGCAAAAGATAATCCGGCTGTGGTACTGGAGATTGCACATAAGTGGAAAGGCCACAGCAAAGAGACAGATGCTATTATCAAGCATGGATGCAGAACTTTACTAAAACAGGGGCATACAGAGGTATTATCGTATTACGGCTTACAGAGTAGTTTCATTTCAGTAAAGGGTTTTGAGATTCGTACGACGGAAGTAAAAATGGGCGATACACTGGAATTTGCTATGGTGGTTACTAATACCCATACACAAAGCCAGATAGTCCGCTTAGAATATGGTATTTACTATCTGAAGGCAAATGGAAGTCTGAATAGAAAGGTTTTTAAAATCAGTGAGAGAGAATATAAGGCAGGAGAGTCAGTTACTGTAGTCAAACGGCACTCTTTCAGACCTATTACCACAAGAGTATTTTATGCTGGAGTACATCAGGCATCTGTGATCATTAATGGGGTGGAAATGGCTATATCTTCATTTAATCTTGTATAATATGAGGTCATTCTGAAATTTGATGAAAGGTAATCTAAAAAATAAGCTACAAAGAGGGTTGAGGTGCCTTCAATGGTGTGTAGTAGTGAAGGTACATAGGAGGTTTTTCTTTGCAAACGAAGAACACTCAATAAACCCCTCTCTGTCCTTCTGGAAGAATCTCGTGGCAAGACCGGCGGCCTTTCCAACTGGAGATTATTCTTTCTCTCCAAAATCAGAGATTACTCTATTTGTCAAGAGATTCTTTCAGAAGGACAAAAAAAGAGATCTTTTCAGGAGGATAAAAAAGTGAAAAAGCAAAGAAAGAGATTGTGCTTCTTAAGATTCTTAAGTGGCTAGCATTGGGCTAGCTCACTGAGGTGGTCCTAAAAATCGGGACACACGACTTGCGAGTGAATGAGATTAATTTGATAAAGTTGTTCAAATTCTGCCGGACTTTTATAGCCCAAAGCGGAATGTCTCCTAATTCGATTATAATAAAT
>JASJOS010000049.1 GCA_030068525.1 Xanthocytophaga flava | reverse complement strand
TGAGGTGGTCCTAAAAATCGGGACACACGACTTGCGAGTGAATGAGATTAATTTGATAAAGTTGTTCAAATTCTGCCGGACTTTTATAGCCCAAAGCGGAATGTCTCCTAATTCGATTATAATAAATTTCAATGTATTCAAAACATTCCGTTTTGGCATCTTCTACTGACAAAAAAGTGCCATTTTCTACCAATTCAGTTTTGAAACGTGAGAAAAATGACTCGGCAAATGCATTATCATAAACTTGGTCTGCCCTAGACATACTCTGATTACATTTCCATTTTTTCATCAATACTCTTAGCTTTTTGGACACATATTGACCACCTCGGTCTGAGTGCACGATTAATCCAGGTGCTGGTTTTCTGGTCTGTAATCCATTTTGCAAAGCTTCAATAACTAATTCTTCTTCCATGGTTTTACCTACCTGCCAACCTACCACATAACGAGAAAATAAATCTATCCAAGTTGCCAAATAGGCAAATCCGCCATTTGCTAAAGGCAAATATGTTATATCTGATACCCAAATCTGGTTTGATTTCTCTGCTCTGGTTTGTTCCAAAAGCAAGTTTGGCGAATTGCGTTTTCCATGTTTGGATTGAGTCGTTTTCGGCACAAAACTTTTAGGTTGAATAGCTTTTAATTCTTTCTCTTTCAGTACTTTTCGGATTTGATGTCTACCTATTTGTTTGCCTTGAGCCATCAACTCTGCCTGTAAACGACGAGTTCCATAACGTCTTTTATGTTCCCAAAACAAATCTTCAATCTGTTGATACTGTTCCTGTTTTTGTTGGGAAACTGAATAGGTTTCTCCTTTCAGATAACGATAAAATCCACTCCGACTTACTCCCAAAACCTGGCACAAACGTTCCACTTCAAACTCTTTGCTCCATAATTCTATCCATTCATATTTTTCCTTTAGGGAGATTTGGAAAAAATAGCCACTACTTTTTTTAGGATTTCTCGCTCTGTTTCTACCTCTCGTAGTTGCTTTTGCAACTGTTCCACTTTTTGCAAAAGCTCACCAACGGAAACTGTTTTTTCCTCTAAATTCGAGGAATTTGATTGAGCAAACTGTTCATTCTTCCAGCGATAGATTAGATTTTCACTGATGCCTAACTGTTCACTAATTTTGGAAGCGCTTTGCCCATTGAGAAGCATTTTTACTACTTCACTTTTGAAATCGGCACTGTATTTACGCCGTTTACTTGTTGTTTTTTTGCCTTTCATTTACTTGCTAAGTTAAGCAAGTTTTGTGTCCCGATTTTTAGGACCACCTCA
>JASJOS010000048.1 GCA_030068525.1 Xanthocytophaga flava | reverse complement strand
CCACCCGTTACAGCACTGATTGTGATTGAACCATCAGTAGTTGTACAACTGGTTGGATTGGTGCCACTCACTGTCGCTGTAATGGCTGCTGGCAAACTCAACACAGCACTTACACTGGTCTGACAGCCTGAAGCATCCTTCACAAGGATTGTGTAGTTACCTGCACTCAACCCTGTGAACACACTAGTTGTCACATATGTTGTACCTCCGTCTATTGAGTACTGAACTGTTCCTGTGTTATTGATTGCACTCACACTGATTGAGCCATTGTTACCTGCACAAGTCGGATCTGTTTGTGATGAAATACTTGCTGTCAGGGTACATGTGTTCGGACAGTTGCTGCCTACAATCACATTTACTGTGTAATCACATCCATTCGATGCCACCACTCGCACCACATGGGCTCCTGAAGATAAACCTGACAGAACATTGTTGCTTGCTCCTGATGGATTAATCACTCCATCGATATAGTAAGTGTAGGGTCCTCCCACTCCGACCACATTGGTTACGGTGATTGAGCCATCTTTGGTCGAACAACCTGATTCTGATACAGTAGTTGTGTTCACACTTAATATACCCCCTGTAGCTGCCAGACTCTGAGTTGAACTGATCACACAACCCGATGCATCCTGAATGAAGACTGTGTAACTGCCACTGGACAGATTGCTGAAAGTAGATGCTGACACATAATTGACTCCATCAATTGAGTAGGTATATGGTGCTGTTCCTCCTGTTACATTGGTAATCACAATCGATCCGTTGGTAGCTGAACAGCCACTTGGATCATTGCCTGTTACGGTTGCTGTCAATAGAACCGCTGTCAGAGTCACATTACCGATTGTCTTCTGACAGACAGCATCTTTCACCACAATCGTATAAGTGCCTGCACTCAGACCGGTAAAGCTGGCTGAAGCCTGGAAGCTTGCCCCATTGTTGATTGAGTACTGAACCGTTCCATTACCTCCTGTGGCACTGATCACAATCGAGCCATCATTGCCCACACAACCCGGATTAGACTGAGTAGTAATCGTTGCCTGAAGACAACAAGCGGCAATAATCGTTTCAGAAGTGGTGAAACTACACCCATCTGCTGTGACCACTTTGATTGTATAAGTACCTGGCGCTAAACCAGAGAATTCATTGTTATTGATACCGGCAGGGTTGGCTACTCCATCAATAAAGTATTGATAAGGAGCTGTTCCACCTGTCACGGTTGCGGTCAGCATACCATCTTTGGCACCACAACTGGATTCATCACTACCCAGCAGCGTTACCGCACTGATGCTGTTTGGTGCAACAAGGATAGCGTTGAACCCTTGCGTACAGCCATTGGCATCACGAATAGTGATTGCATAGCTGTTTTCTGCCAGATTGCTGAATACATTCGATGTCTGGAAAGCCCCTCCGATTGAATACTGATACGGAGCTGTTCCTCCTGCCGGATTGGTGATGGTGATTGATCCGTCACTGACGGTACAACTGCTTGGATTGGAAGGAGTGATGGTAGCTGTGATGGTCACATTCACTTTCAGTGTTACTGGAGTAAGACTGTTGACACATCCTTTGGCATCCTTCACCTGAACAGTATAAGTGCCTTC
>JASJOS010000047.1 GCA_030068525.1 Xanthocytophaga flava | reverse complement strand
TTATCCCACCAAATTTTAGTCATCAGATCATCTGCCCCCTGATTGGTTATGGCATCATTGTAAGATGTTCGGTTGAGCGTCTGTTCCAATACCGGATACAAAAATCTGCGAAATAGCTGACCACCTGTCGCATTGCCCGGATAGTTGTTGGGTACCAGATTCGGATACCCTGTCCGCCGATAGTTATTATATACTTCCTGTGCATCCGGGAATAGGCCCAGCCAGAACTGTGTGTAAATCTGCTCCTTTTGGGCTTCTACCGATGATCCGGTGGGAAGTAGATGGGCCGCTACATAGCTCTCTATCCTCTCCGGATCTATCACATTGGTAGTGCCACTGATTAAATCCCACTGCTTCATAGCCGCACGAATTCCCTCTTCATATAATGCACTTGCTGTCTCGGTGGTATACCAGCCGCGTAAAGATGCTTCGGCTAACAAAAAGTCTGCTTCTGCAACCGTGAATAGTAACAAGGGAGCATCCACACGCAATACCGTGCTTGGTTTGGGTTCGGAATAACTAACAAAATCATCTGGTTTATTTCCATTGATGTTTGAGGGCATTCCTTTCTGGATGCTTTCATCTGAACTAGCCACACCATCTACATAGACCACCGCCAAAACACCAAGCCGAGGATCATTATTGGCTTTCAGAGAATCAATAAATACTTGCTGATATTTTCCACCCTCCACATTACTCACTCCATCAGCTTTAATATAATTATCATTGAGCAATTGCCAGGCTACAGGGTTTTTATTGATATTCTGACCCGATGCGGTATAACTCATCTTAGCAATATCTGCATAATCCCTGATTACCCCTCCTGCAATAGCTTTTTTCACCCAGCTTTGGGCTGTTGCTTCTTCCACTTTAGTTAGGCGCATGCCTAATCTAAGCATTAAAGAATAGGCAAACTTTTTCCATTTGGTCACATCTCCTGCATAAATCAGATCAGAGGAACCAAACGTAGTTGTGTTAGACGCATCCAGAGCCATAGCAGACTCTTCGAGTTCTTTGAGCATATCGGCATAGATAGCCTGCTGCTTGTCATATTTTGGCTGAAAAATAGATTGATTATATCCTTGTCCTGCCTCACTGTAGGGAATATCTCCATACAGATCAGTCAGCCGGCTGAAGCAGTATACTCTCCAGATGCGGGCTACTGCATACAGATTCACTTTCGCCGGATCCTCTTTTACCGCTTTAATTACTTCACCTATCTCATTAATCTGGGCAGGATACGAATTAGAAAAGACGGATCCTGTGGCATTGACCTGGGAAGCCACATACTTTGAACCAAATCCTTCCACATCGTTATAGCTGGTCGTATATTGCATCAAGCCAAACAAAAGATTTCCTTTATTTCCACTATTGGAAGCTCCATCATACAACGCTTTGCTGAATATATATTTAGCCGTTGGAACAGAGACTGCGTTAGGGTTGGTATTGATCTCTTCAAAGTTGTTATCACATGATGGCAGAGATACCATACCCGAAACCCCTAGTAAGAGAAAGCTATATTTTAATACTAATTGTCGCATCTTAAATAATACTTTTAGTCGTTAGAATTTCAGATTAAGATTCAAACCGTAGGAACGGGTACGAGGCAGACCAATGGACTCAATCCCTTGAGCAGCTCCATTGGTTAAGCTCTGTTCAGGATCAAAATTGTCTGTCTGTTTGTAGAGAATCAGCAGATTGCGTCCAACTAACGAAACACTAGCTCCCTGTACTCCCAAACGTTTGAACAGTCCTGAAGGAAGGTTATAGGTAAGAATCACCTGACGAAGCTTTACAAAGCTGGCATCATGGACAAACAGTTCGGTGTATCTGTTCAGACTGTTGTAATAGGCGCTACGCAGATTGGCTACAGGGACGGTATGAGCGTATTCCGCTCCATCTTTTGTGACTCCTTTCAACTCCAGGCCATTCTCCCGTCCGGCTAAGGTAGATTTTAGCAAACCTAAACGAGTGGCATATACTTCCATCACAGAAAATATACTTCCGCCAAATTTGCCATCTACCAACACATTCAAAGAGAAATTTTTGTATTTGAACTCATTGGTTAATCCCATTGTATAAGG
>JASJOS010000046.1 GCA_030068525.1 Xanthocytophaga flava | reverse complement strand
TATAAGCTCCGCGCCAGCCATTGGTTGTTTTTCCGTCAAACAATAATTTCCATCCTTCTTTGGTTTCCTGTTCTGTTAGCTGATTAAAAGAATCGTTGGAGGCAGTGGTCGTTTGTGTTACTGTATCTGCAGATGTTTGTGCTGTAGCGTCTTCTTTTGTCTTTTTAGAAGAGCCGGTAAAGGAATACAAAGATTTTGGCGCGGCAAGCAAGGAAGGAGATATCGCACCCACGGTGGTGTATAGTCCTGCCTGTTTTAAGAAATTTCTACGGGAAATGGATTGAAGTCTCATGAGTAATGAAGGGTATGAATTAAATAAAATCAGAATATGAAAAAGTCCAAAAAATATACTGTAGAGTAAAATACTGCCTTACTTCTTAGTGAATGATTTTTCGGTAAAAATATCGTTTTAACAGTTTTATGAATAGTAGGGAGCTTGTTGTACTACCTACTATTCATAGGTAATCGATTTCTTTGGATGGGTTATACGTGTATATTTGACAATTAAAATGCTAAAATTGCAATTATAGTGGAAATAACAAATAGTTTATTAAAATTATTATTTTTTATTGGATAAATAGCGGAGTTTTATGGGTAGCTTTAGTAGGTGCAGCTGTATAAAATATGCCCTTTTCATATAAGAATATAATGCTGATATTTATGACTAATATCCAACAATGATTATTTTTTGAATATAATCATATGCGTTTTCGTATTAAGGCCTGCGTATCTTGCCAACCTGCTTTGTTTTTATAGTTATCATTCATTCTCATTAGTACTTGAGATAAACGAGGATGAGTAAATGTCAAGGAGTCTGCTCAATTTTTATATTGCATCACGCTCCTGATCGCCGCCTTCCCCACGCCAGTGTACACCTGGTGCATTGTAAAGGGCAGTTGTTAAACCATTGGCGAATGACTCTGTCATAACCCTTTCCAGTGCATCCCTGTTGGGCATAAACGGCCAGAATTTTCATCAACGGAAGCATTAGAAAACAGTTTTTCTACTGCTAGATCACAAACTTCCGTGCTTCCAATATCGTTACATCCGACTCTTACTTGTTGAACCCATTTTTCTATGTTGTTGGCATCTAATTCTCCTAAGTGATTCCTTCCTAAAATCTGAGAAAACTTTTCCAAAAGTTTATAAGCAGCTAATCCTCGTATTTGCAATGCCTTAGTATCCGTTACATTAAATTCTTCCGGGTACGTTCCACCATCGTTTCTTCTATATGCAAGCATGATTATCTGTACATAGGACTCGGGATTTTTTCAATATGCTTTTCAAGGTTTGAAATTTTATAATTCTCATGTTCCCGTACGTCTATGTACGTAAATTCAAGTCTAACCATTTCAGTAATATTGATTTCTACGCTTTGAGTTAAAATTCCAAATGCTTCATTGATGGAGAAAGGTTTCACTTTAATGTTACCTTCAAAGTCTGCTTTATTGGATGCAATCATGTTCAAAGTTCAGAAAAGCTGCCTTGGCTGAACATTTCTCATATTAAGGTGACTAAAACTGAAAGCGGCTATTAGTCGGTATACTTCCAAAAGTTTATCAACTGCAAAATGAAGTTTGTTTATCGTATTTCCTGACCAGCAGGCAGGGACATTTACCCGATATTGATGTTGCTGTTCCTGGCCTAGTCGGTTGACAATTACCCATGCTACTTCTTTGATCGGAAAATTGAACAAATAAGCCTATAGCGACAAAAGATGCTGACTGTCTTTTGAGCCTGGTTAAAAGCCGGTTTTGTAGTTTGCCTTTTGTCAAAAATGACATCTAGCCAGCGTATGCATCAACAATCTGTTTCAATGCAACTTTGCACATTCGGTTTCACAAATTGGACTGAATACCAACGGGGTGATCCTGCATGGCCTGTCCGAAAAATTACTACAGTATTTTCGTTCGGATACGAACAGGACTTGTCCGTATCCGAACAATTCATTTTCATCTAAATAGCCTTTATCAGGCGTTTAAAAGGCCTTTGTGCCTTTGGCTCATCATTTGACCTACAAAGTCCCAACAAATACTCAAACAAGGATCGCATCCGGAAAATAGCCGCATGAAACGATCTTACCAGACACGCTTTACGACTTATGCTTATGACACGAACCTATTTGGGAGAGTTTGAGGAACTGGTGCTGCTGACGGTGGCCATTCTGCCCGAACCAGCCTATGGGGCAACAATCACGCTGGAGATTGAAAAACAGACTGGGCGGAGTGCTGATTTCAGTACAGTGCATACCACCTTGAAGCGGCTGGAGGAAAAAGGCTTTCTTTCCTCGGTGATGGGGGGTGCTACGGCACAAAGGGGCGGGCGTCGAAAACGCTTTTTCGCTCTTACCGTAGCTGGTTACCAGGCTATGGAACAGATCCAAAAAGTGCGCGAGCGTTACTGGTCGCTGATTCCGAAAATAATCCAGCTCAAAAATACATGACCAAACACTATAGTCAAAAGCCTATGAAACCAAACAACCAACCCCACCCGGATGGTCAATCCCTCCAACCAGACCCGCCTCGTTGGGCCAACGCATTGCTCGAGCGCTTCTGTCCGGAACAAAGCCGTGAAGAGGTGCAGGGCGATCTGGCCGAACTGTACGCGCATTGGCTGCAAGCGTATGGCAAGCGAGAGGCCGACCGGCGTTACACGCTCAATGCCCTTCGGCTGCTGCAGCCATTTGGGCAGTTGCGACTCTTCGGCAAAAGGAAAAAACCATCTTCCCTACCGGCTGATTCACCGATACCCGCTCCCCAGCTTGCTCCTATACCTATCTGTTCAAACATACCCATCCATTCACTTGCAATCGACACTGTTATGCTAGGCAGCTACCTGAAAATCGGACTGCGAAATCTGGTCAAAAACAAAGTCTATTC
>JASJOS010000045.1 GCA_030068525.1 Xanthocytophaga flava | reverse complement strand
CTACAGCCGCGGTGGTGTTGAAGAAACAGCCATCAGCTGTTACCACCCGGATTGTATAAATCTGACCTGCCAGATTTGAGAATACATTGCTGTTGATTCCGGCCGGGTTGGCAGAACCATTGATATAGTATTGATAAGGTGCTTTTCCACCTGTTACCGTTACGGTGATAGTTCCATCCAGAGTTGAACAACCTGATTCGGAAGTGGTGTTGACAGTTACAGCGGAAATACCGTTAGGCGCGGTAATCACCTGAGTATAACTTACTTTACAGTTGTTGGCATCCCGAACGGAAACCGTGTAACTGTTGCCTGCCAGACCGGTGAATGTATTCGAAGTCTGGAAGTTTACTCCATCAATTGAGTACTGGTAAGGAGCTGTGCCACCCGATACATTACTTACTGTGATGGTTCCATTGTTGACTCCACATGTGGTTGGGTTACTACCACTTACGGTTGCTGTAATTGGAGATGTCTGAGTTAAACCAACAGGTACTGTAATTGTACATGTTGCATCTGCTGCATCTCTCACTGTTACAGTATAGTTACCAGCAATCAATCCTGAGAAGTTTGCTGAAGACTGGAATGTTGTACCATCCAAGCTATATTCATATGTTCCACTTCCACCTGTTGCCACAACTGTGAAACTACCACTAGCTGGAGTTGTACAAGATGGATTCACAACAGAAGTAACACTAGCGGTCACTGTACAAAGTGTACAAGCTGTACCTACAGTTACGGAACTTGTTGCTTCACAATTATTTGCGTCTACTACCCGAATAGTATATGTTCCAGCGGATAAACTACTGAATGTACTGTTGTTGATACCAGCCGGATTAGCGACTCCATTGATATAATATTGATAAGGTAAAGATCCACCTGTTACTGATACAACTATACTTCCATCTACGGCAGAACACGCAGTTTCTGAGGTAGGGGCTGTGGTTACTGTAATAGTAGCTGGAGCTGTTAATGTCTGAGAAACGTTCACTAAACAAGAACCTGCATCTTTTACATAGACAGTATAGTTACCAGCAGTTAAACCTGTGAATACACCTGTTGTATTAGAGAATGTCACTCCATCCAGACTATAACTGTATGGACTTGTACCGCCTGTCGCACTTACGGTCAAGGTACCATTTGGAGCCGTACAATTTGTTACGTTTGTACCAGATACTGTAGCAGCTAGGGTACAAGCACAATTGAACTTAGTTACTGTTATTGCAGAAGTGAACTCGCAGTTATTGGCATCTACCACTTTAAGAGTGTAAGACCCAGGAGCTAACGATGCGAATACATTATTATTAGCCCCCGCTGGATTCACACTTCCATTGATAAAGTATTGATATGGAGCAATGCCACCACTTACAGTTACCGTTGCCGAACCATCATTAGCATTACATGCTGTCTCATTAGTAGAAGCAACAGTCGCTGTGATTCCACTTGGTGCTGTAATCGTCTGTGTTAGAGTTATGCTACAGTTAGCTGCATCCTTAATGGTAATCGTGTAAGTTCCTGCACCTAAGCCTGTAAAGCTTGCACTTGACTGGAATGTTGTACCATCAATTGAATACTGATATGGTAATGTTCCACCACTTACATTGCTTACACTCACACTACCATCGGTAGTAGTACAGTTAGTTGGATTCGTGCCACTTGCAGTCGCAGTCAGATTACAAACCGGAGGACAAGTAAACTTGGTTACCGTTGTTGTTGCTGTAAACTGACATCCTGCTGCATCTTTTACCAGGATCGTGTATGAGCCTGGAGCCAGAGATGCAAACACATTGTTGTTCAGACCTGCTGGGTTAGGTGCACCTCCGATATAATATTCATATGGTGCTGTTCCGCCTGTTACGGTTGCCGTTGCTGATCCGTCATTTGTGTTACAAGCTGTCTCATTGGTTGATGCAATCGTTGCACTTACTCCGCTTGGGGCAGTTAATGTAACAGTTTCTGTATAAATACAACCTCTTCCATCCTGAACGGAAACAGTGTATGTTCCAGCAGCAAGATTTGTGTAATTAGTTCTCGCTCTGTAAGAAGCTCCATTTACTGAATACAGATATGGTGCAGTTCCTCCTGCTACATTACTGATGTTAATAATTCCATCTGAATCTGTACATGTGGTAGGGTTAGTTGTTTGTATTGTTAAATCTCTAGGACCTACTGGCAATGTTAACGTTACTGCAGAAATATCATATACACAAGCATTGGCATCTTTAACTTGTACTGTATAAGTGCCTGCAGTCAGTCCAGTAAACTGTCCAGTTCCTGCTGCAAAGGCACCACCATTTACTGAGTATTGGTAAGGTGCTGTACCTCCTGTTGCAGTCACTGTAATATAACCACTACTAGCATTCGTACAGGTTGGATCAGCATAGGTAATCTGAGCTGTCAGGTCACAGGTTACAGGACAAGTAAACTTGGTTACAGTTGCAGTCACTGTAAATTCACAATTATTAGCATCAACTACTTTAAGAGTGTATGAACCTGGAGCTAAAGAAGCGAACACATTATTATTAGCCCCCGCTGGATTCACACTTCCATTGATAAAGTACTGATACGGAGCTGTTCCTCCTGTTACAGTTACCGTTGCTGAACCATCGTTTGCATTACATGCTGATTCGTTTGTAGAAGCAACAGTCGCTGTGATTCCGCTCGGTGCTGTAATCACCTGAGTGAAAGTTGCTGTACAGCCAGACGCATCTTTTATTGTTATGGTATAACTTCCCGCTGCAAGCCCTGTAAAGTTTGTGCTTGCCTGGAAGGTTGTGCCATTTATTGAATATTGATATGGAGTTGTGCCACCCGTTACAGCACTGATTGTGATTGAACCATCAGTAGTTGTACAACTGGTTGGATTGGTGCCACTCACTGTCGCTGTAATGGCTGCTGGCAAACTCAACACAGCACTTACACTGGTCTGACAGC
>JASJOS010000044.1 GCA_030068525.1 Xanthocytophaga flava | reverse complement strand
AAAGATTACTATCCGTTCGGGATGGAAATGCCTAACCGTACACTCGATACTGAAAAATATCGCTATGGCTTTAATGGACAAGAGTCAACGGACGAAATCGAGTTAGGCCATTATACTGCTATGTTTTGGGAATATGATAGCAAATTAGGAAGGCGATGGAATTTGGATCCTAAATACTTTGCTGGAGAAAGTCGTTATGCAACAAATGGTAATAACCCGATCATACATGTTGATCCACAAGGTGATTTTAAGACTCGATTTGGTGCTTGGTTATATAAAGCAGCACACGGAGGAACAGTTGGGCAAGATGCTAGAACTAAAGAATGGTTTGTTGGTAAGCAAATTGAAAATGCGAATAAAGAAGATTTGGGTATTACTTTTCAAAGACGTTTTGATTGGAATGGCTCTAACAATCCTTATGAAGGATCAGGTTGGGGACATGCAGCTAGAAGTTTAGCCGCTAGTACTTTTGGCGTAGATGGTAAAGCGAGCAATTTGTTTGACCTGGGTTGGGGTTCTGTCTTCCAAAATCAATCTGCTCAACTTACCGGAGATCTGTTAGAAAAAGTAAAAGTAGATCCTGCCATCGTTCGAAGAGAAAATGCCTTAGTTGATATGGCTCATCAGAATAAGAAATTTGGGAAAGAATCTTTTACGTTTGAGTATAGTGAAGGTGTCCAATTTGGGGGTAGCAGAGGTAGTCTTAATCCATTCAATATCTCTGAGAGTATAAACACTTGGAAAGTTGGCTTTAGTCCTTTAACTTGGGCCGTCCGTACTGCAACTATAAACTCACAAGTACAAGTTAATGCAGACGGAACTATGCATATTACACACAGCTTTCAGGATAATTTTGACTTACGACCCGAAAAAGGAGGCAAAATATACTTTGGTGGTTCTGGTAACAGTCCGTTTTCTTCTGGTGGTGGGAAGCGTCCTTGGTTATACAATGCGGCCTGCTCTGTTTTAGGGGTTCCTTACCATGATATAGTAGGAGGTAATGACAAAATGAAAATAAATGCCACATGGACAAGCGACAAATAATAGTAGTTTCATTGTTAATAGTAGTTTGTGGATGCTGGAATACCAGCAAACAGAACAAAGAAAAAAAGCAAGATGATTTTTATACCACTACAGGGGGATGGGACTGGATACGAGTCCCCCTGCTTAAACCCTATGATGTACGAAAAACAGATCCGGAAATTGAAGCTAATTCATGGACTATAAAATTTTATACATCATTAGGAACTTATAATGTCAAGCAAGTGGATGTAAAGGATAGTATTATATTTGTACTAAGCGGAAAGGTTGATGAGAAAAATGATAGTGATAGTACATTAGTAAACTTAATAAATGTACCTACAGGTTGGTATATAATTGATACAAGAAAAAAGATTGAAAAAGGTTTTCCGAGTAAAGAAGAGTTTGAAATGTATATCAAAGAAAACCATTATCCTATTCCACAATGGCATAATATAGATTCCTTGTCAAATGCCCTTAGTCAGGGAGCTCAAGTGCCTTGGCAGCCCAAAGACACGCTTAGTGGAAAATAAAGTATAATTTATTGATTGAAACTACAAAATAGATTATTTCAAATCAACTTGAATGCTAATAATATCAAATCGGTTCAAACGGATGTTGTTTGAACCGATTTGATAAATGGGTCAATAAAACTAGTTACAATTTCTGTTATCAATTAATAGAACAAATGTAATTGAGGGATCTAAAAATAGGTTTCTGCCCTTACTTCCAAAAGTAGCACTTACTGGTTTATAGCCTTTTAAACCTTTCAGTTTTATTTAGTTGTAACTAGTTTAATGAATTGACTTGACTTTGGGTTTTTAATTATGAGCGTATCTGATAAGTCTTTTCTAAAGAAATAAAAACCAGTATACATAATATTGGTGTTTTCCTGCATGTGCTTAGATATATAATCCGACGAATAATTACTATCCAAAAGAGGCAAGTGATTGGTGTCTTTTGGGTAAAATTCTTTCCCTTTCTTATATAGTTTAAAACTAATAACTGCGATAATTTTTGTTGAGTCTAATTCTCTTGTTTCAATGTCTAAAAATTCTCTTTCTAGCCAAGCTTTATAAGGAACTAATTCTAAAGAATCTATTCTTAATGTATCGTTCTTGACAAAAGAAAGCTTTTGATAAAAAACTCCTTTCTCCTTTGAATCCTCTATTGTAGGACTGGTATTAGAGTAATATAATCCCTGTTTAGTATTATACATAGAAGAAAAAATCAGAAATAAAATAATTAAACCTAAAAATAAACAACTACCAACAAATACTAATATGTCCTTTCTCATAAAAAAAGTTTAAAATCTTTAGTACATCAAAATAATTACGCCGAAGTATTTATAAGATTTTAGTTGCCTTTATATCTTGGACCTCCATTGTGGTTACTAGTATTATTTGACTGGTTATTTTGAGATTGCCTTATATTACTTAGAGTCGTTAATGCATTTTTAATTGTATTAAAGATTGCTGCTGAACGATGCCAATTTGCTCCATGTGCATTACCCTTATTAAACCAACCTGTTGCCCCATATTTAAAGTTTTCATTCTTATAGGATAATGTATAAGGAGTACCTCCAGAAGTAGAGACAGTATGATAAACATAATCAGAAGAGCCATACCAATTATCTTCATAAATACTTATATCTGCAATATTATACCTTTCTTCATACTTATTTGCCACAATATCTTCTCTTGTATACAATGCTATTCTTGTTTGGATAGCCTGAGAATATTGAGGAATGAAAGCAGAACTGGAAGACTGCAAATGTATTGCAGTATTAACTTGGTATCCATTCAAATAGAGATAAGTGGCCAAGCCTTCAGAAAATGCACCACCTTGGCTATGTGAAACAATATCAATCGTTGCGTTGGGATTAGTTTTTAATTCATCCTCATATGCAGTGATTATCTCCTTAAAATGTTCCTTCGCATAATTATAACCCTGATCAAACCTTGATTCTGCACTAGAAACAGCACTTCTATGTTTATCTCCTGGTTGATCATGATAGTCATACAGTTGCCCATCATAAAAAAGTTTCACCTTAGAATTAAGTAGTTTTTCAGCTTGAGAAATTGTTCCTGTACCCCAATAATCCTCGCCAGGAGTAAGTCCAAATACATTCAATCCCATAACATTACAAAGACCATTAACAAAAATAATTAGATTTCCATCAGGATCTATACAGTTAATAGGATTATTGTCTACAAAATTATATGGACTACTTGAGGGATACATAGAATATAAAAAATCTCTCTTAAACCATCTACCAATACGACTATCATAAAGGCGAGCACCAAAGTCATAGTTATCGTCAAAATCTTCATCTTTTTCCTTTCCATTAAAGCCATAGCGATATTTTTCAGTATCGAGTGTACGGTTAGGCATTTCCATCCCGAACGGATAGTAATCTTT
>JASJOS010000043.1:2500-5068 GCA_030068525.1 Xanthocytophaga flava | reverse complement strand
GTAATAGTAAAGTGGCGGCAACCTACTTTCCCACCGGTGAAGGCAGTATCATGGGCGTGAAAGGGCTTAACTTCTCTGTTCGGAATGGGAAGAGGTGATCACCTTCACTATAACCACCAACAATGTTGGCGTCTTGCGACAATGCTTTGTGTCTTACGACTGATTTGTCTTGCGACTAATAAGGTAAAGTTCTTTTTTACTTTCAGAGTGTACTACTCTGTAAAGTAAAACTCTTTATAGAAAAGAATTGACAAGTGGAAAAGAGAGAAACTCATTAACGAGTGTTGATAAATCATCTCTGATTTAGTTAAGTATAACAAAGTATTTTTTCAGTTTGTGTATCTGACTTGCATGATCAGCAAAAAGAAAAAAACGGAAGTCTTCGGATCATTAGTACGACTTGGCTGAACATATTGCTATGCGTATACCTATCGCCTATCTACGTTGTCATCTCCAACGGTCCTATATGGATATCTCATCTTGAAGTGAGTTTCGCACTTAGATGCTTTCAGCGCTTATCTCATCCGGACATAGCTACGCTGCACTGCCATGGGCATGACAACAGCTACACCAGCGGTCCGTCCAACCCGGTCCTCTCGTACTAAGGTCAGCACTTCTTCAAATATCCTACGCCCACAACAGATAGGGACCGAACTGTCTCACGACGTTCTGAACCCAGCTCGCGTGCCACTTTAATGGGCGAACAGCCCAACCCTTGGGACCTTCTCCAGCCCCAGGATGTGACGAGCCGACATCGAGGTGCCAAACCTCCCCGTCGATGTGAGCTCTTGGGGGAGATCAGCCTGTTATCCCCGGCGTACCTTTTATCCTTTGAGCGATGGCCCTTCCATGCGGAACCACCGGATCACTATACTCTAGTTTCCTACCTGCTCGACTTGTCGGTCTCACAGTCAAGCTCGCTTTTGCTATTGCACTCTGCGTACGGTTACCAAGCGTACTGAGCGAACCTTTAGAAGCCTCCGATACTTTTTTGGAGGCGACCACCCCAGTCAAACTACCCACCAAACGCTGTCTCCAACTAAGGATTAGGCGCTAAATCAAGCAAGGGTGGTATTTCAACGTTGACTCCCCGATGCCTGGCGACACCGGTTCGCAGTCTCCCACCTATCCTACACATGCTTGACCCAGCACCCACGTTAAGCTATAGTAAAGGTGCACGGGGTCTTTCCGTCCCGTTGCGGGTAAGCGGCATCTTCACCGCTACTACAATTTCACCGAGCTCACGGCCGAGACAGTGCCCAGATCGTTACACCATTCGTGCAGGTCGGAACTTACCCGACAAGGAATTTCGCTACCTTAGGACCGTTATAGTTACGGCCGCCGTTTACTGGGGCTTCGATTCAATGCTTTGCCTTGCGACTAACATCCCCTCTTAACCTTCCAGCACCGGGCAGGTGTCAGGCCTTATACGTCAACTTTCGTTTTGGCAAAGCCCTGTGTTTTTGTTAAACAGTCGCCTGGGCCATTTCTCTGCGACCACATTGCTGTGGTTCCCCTTTTCCCGAAGTTACAGGGTTAATTTGCCGAGTTCCTTAGCCGTGACTCACTCGAGCACCTGAGTATATTCTACCCGACTACCTGTGTCGGTTTACGGTACGGGTCAGTAAACAATTGCTTCCCAAGCTTTTCTTGGAAGTGGCTTCTTAGCATTATCACTCTGTCCGAAGACGTAGTGTACTATCATGAGCTTTCACTCACTTTAACGGACAATTCCGTCTGTCCGCAGCTAACGCGCCCCTCCGTCACTTGATGGCTCATTTACTAAGTACTGGAATATTAACCAGTTGTCCATCAGGGCTTCGCCTTCGCTAACCCCTTAGGCCCCGACTAACCCTGATCCGATTAACGTTGATCAGGAAACCTTAGTCTTACGGTGAGCAGGTTTCTCGCCTGCTTTATCGTTACTTATGCCTACATTTGCTTTTCTTCAAGCTCCACCATGACTTACATCACAGCTTCGATGCCGGAAGAATGCTCCCCTACCACGTATTTACATACATTCATCGCTTCGGTACAAAACTTGATGCCCGTTTATTATCGATGCCCCATCCGCTCGACCAGTGAGCTGTTACGCACTCTTTAAATGAATTGCTGCTTCCAAGCAAACATCCTGGCTGTCAATGCAGATAGACTTCCTTTGTTCAACTTAGTCCTGATTTAGGGACCTTAGCGGATGATCTGGGTTCTTTCCCTCTCGGACTGGGACCTTAGCACCCCAGCCCTCACTCCCTTGTTAATTACACCGCATTCGGAGTTGGGCAGAATTTGGTAGGATGTGACTCCCCCTAGTTCTATCCGTCGCTCTACCTCGGTATAACATCACAAGAGGCTGCCCCTAAAGGCATTTCGGGGAGTACGAGCTATTTCTCAGTTTGATTGGCCTTTCACCCCTACCCACAAGTCATCCAAAAACTTTTCAACGTTTACTGGTTCGGTCCTCCACTACCTGTTACGGTACCTTCAACCTGCTCATGGGTAGATCACAAAGTTTCGCGTCTACTCCTACTGACTAAGCGCCCTGTTCAGACTCGCTTTCGCTTCGGCTGC
>JASJOS010000042.1 GCA_030068525.1 Xanthocytophaga flava | reverse complement strand
GTTATCTTTTCACAGACGACTCAACAAGGACTATGAAAAGACAACCCAAAGCAGCGAAAATTTCATTTACATTGCGGCTATCGATCTAATGTTAAAAAGATTATAAAACTATTTTAAGACAGCCTCTGAGAGCTGTGTAATAATATCTGTTACGTAGCCAGTATATTTTACCTTTTCGTTTTTTGAATTGATAAAATCCGGATTGTAGTACTGGCCTTGCCCCGGTAGTACATTCAGGTAATCAAAACCATTGGGTAATGCACCTAGATGCATCTTTCCGATCCATGCTGTTTGATAACCATTCTGCTGAAGTTGCTCTGAGAACACAGGCTGGTTGACATCAAACTGTTTCTCATTGAGTTTATACCCGTTTATATGGCTGTGTTTTCCTGTCAACAGGACGGCTCGACTTGGACCGCATATTGAATTGGTGACCACATTGTTATATAGAATGGCTCCCTGACTGGCTATACGATCAATGCTAGGCGTCTGGGTTAGCTTGCTTCCATAGGCACTAATGGCCTGATAGGCATGATCATCTGAGAGAATGAATATTACATTGGGTCGTCTTTTTTCCTGTGGAGCAGCCTTTTGTGCAAAGGCTACCGAAGTAAAGAGTATGCTTAACAAACAGAGGATACGATACATAGGTATTTTCATTTTAAGTGATTTTTTTCCTGTACAAATAAAAAGTTTTCTTAAATGTATTTTGAAATTAGTAAAGATAATGATCATGCTGTATGATATTTTTATTTACATCATGTTCCCATTGTGGTGTCGTGCTTCAAAAATAAGTTCCTTAGTAAAAGTCTGCAGGACTAAACCTATCAGATTAACTTTCCAGCAAGTCAAAAACACCACATAAAGTAGCTATGTCAATACTTCTGTAATAAATAGGGCACTTCTTATAAAGCTAAACAACTGGTTAGTAGTATATTTACTATTCAAATAGCTACATTCTGCCTGCAATCTGTGTTCAGCATTCATCCACACTAAAATCTCCGCTATACATGATGCACTCTGCACAGCCTCCTGTACCCGCCAATGAAATGGAAAGAATCATTGAGCTTTCAGAATTGGATCTGGATTATAGTAGTCTCCAGAATCAGTTTAAAGAACTGACAACTTTGGCTGCCAAGGTAGCAGGTACACATATTTCACTCATCAATCTGATTGATAGATATACTTCCTGGACTATTGCCAATCATGGGCTGGCAGTTGAGCAACTTCCTCGTCAGGAGGTTGTCTGTCAATATACTTTATTGGAAGAGGAAAAGCTGGAGATTAAAGATCTATCTGCTGATGATCGTTTCAAAGATAAAGGCTATGTGTCTGGTGAACTAGGACTACGGTATTACCTGGGGATTCCGCTGAAGACAGCAATGGGTAACCATATTGGATCATTGTGTGTATTGGATAAAGAAACCAAGCCCCTTTCTCCTGAAAAAGTAGAAATGCTAAAAATTATTGCAGGTGAGATTGTTAACCGTTTGCAGACATATAAACTCATTCATACGTTGCAGGCAACTATGAATGAAGCTGTCGAAAGTAAACTACGGGTAGCGCATGACATTCGGGGACCTATCGGGGGAATTATAGGGCTGGCTGGGATCATTTGTGAACAGGGTGATAAAAACACACTGGCAACTGTACTGAATTTTATTTCAATAATTCATAAAAGTGGAAATTCTATTCTGGAGCTGGCAAATGAAATATTGAGTACAGAAACAGCAAGGAGAAATCAGGCAAGCGTTGAAGCACATCAATTTAATCAGCTTACCTTAAAAGATAAACTGGAAAAGTTGTATACACCACAGGCAGTTAATAAAGGTATCAACTTTGTGGTCACTACCCATCATGAGACCGAAGTCATTCCATTTCCTAAAAACAAGTTGTTACAGATCATTGGCAATTTAATTTCCAACTCTATGAAATTTACGCCAACAGGAGGCAACGTAAGTGTAGGTTTGAATGTAAAATCAGGATCAGAAGTGAATATACTACATTTTACAGTCCAGGATACAGGTATCGGCATGCCAGCGGATAAAGTCCAATCCATTCTGGAGGGAGAAGGCTTTTCGACCAATGGTACACAAGGTGAGCAGGGCTATGGCTTTGGGTTGGCCCTGGTAAAACATCTGGTTGATAGCCTGAAAGGGGAGATGAAAATTACTTCGCAACCGAATCATGGAACCATATTTGAAATCTTTATTCCTGATAAAAAAGCAAATTTGAATCTGGAACGATCTACTTTATCTGAATCTCTGGTATTGACGTCCTGATTTCTAAAAAGAAGTAAATTGCTTCCGGATATCCCATTAACGGAAACTAAAACACTCACTTATGACAGAACTTGATGGACAAATAGTCACTCAGAAGTATCTGCGGCCTATGACAGAAGAAGAGATTGAGATACTCAAAGATATGACTCGTGTATCTCTACTTGAGATCTCTGTTAGCATTTTCTTTTTTATACTTTTTATCTGTTTAGGCTTTTGGGAACGGTCTATTATGTGGTATTTAGGAGCATTGTTCATACTTGTTTTAGGAATAAGGTATTATGTTAGTCCAGAAAACCCCGACGATCCAATCAAACAGGACCTGAAGAAGGGCAAGAAGATAGTAATAAAGGCACGAATAGAAAATAAGGAAGGGACATCATCAGGCGATGACCCTATGTATTTTCTGACTATTCTCAATTATAGATTTGATGTATCTTTTGAAGATTGGAAAGGCGTTGCAGTTGGTGATGCTGTCGAAATCCATTTTGCTCCTAAGAGCAAGTATTTGTTTGAACTCCTTCGTGTCTGATAAGAACATCAGCTAGTCTTTTCCCCTAAGCGTTGGACATAATAGCAGTCTTACCCTTTCTCCGTAATTCCTCCCATACTGCTTAACCCGAGATTTGGATTATACTTGCCGTAATATGGATACATGTAAAGATCTGCATTTTTTCACCTTTGTATCATCTTTTCATGTTAACACATACCATCATTATGAAACACGTAAAATTAGGCAGTCAGGGATTGGTAGTTCCTTCCATTGGGTTAGGATGTATGGGGATGACTCCCATCGCAGGCGGGGATATCTATGGCAAGGCTGACGAAAAAGAGTCTATTGCTACTATCCATCGTTCACTGGAACTAGGTGGAAACTTTCTGGATACCGCCGATCTGTATGGACCATTACTCAACGAACGACTGCTTGCAAAAGCCATCAAAGGGAATCGTGATAAGTACATCATTGCTACCAAGTTTGGTTTTGAAATTGATGACAACGAACAAATGACTTGGCGCATCAATGGAAAAAAAGCCTATGTAAAAAAGGCAGTTGAACGGTCTCTGCAAAACCTGGGCATCGACTCTATTGATTTATACTATCTCCATCGTCTGGATAAAGACACGCCTATCGAGGAAACGGTCGAAGCAATGGCAGAACTAGTCAAAGAAGGCAAAGTAAAATACCTGGGGCTATCGGAAGTTGGTTCGGAAACTATTCGCAAAGCACATGCAGTTCATCCGATCACTGCTTTGCAGACCGAGTACTCGTTGTTTGAACGAACTGTTGAGGAAGCAGGTATTCTGGCTACAATCCAGGAACTAGGTATTGGGTTTATTGCATACTCTCCACTCGGAAGAGGATTTCTTTCAGGACAAATTAAATCCCCCGACGACTTTCCGGAAGATGATTTCCGAAGAAATATACCAAAGTATCAAGGGGAACAGTTTCAGAAAAATATACGTTTGCTGGAAGAAATTGAAGCCATTGCTGCTGAAAAAGGCATTACTACAGCACAACTAGCCATTGCCTGGACTATTGCCAAAGGTGCTGTCCCGATTCCTGGAACCAAGAAGGTAAAGTATATTGAACAGAATATTGCTGCTACTGACATAGCTCTGTCATCGGATGAGTTACAAAGACTGGAAGCGATTATTCCGCTAGGTACTCAGACGGGTGACCGATACGATTCCGTATCTATGACAATGGTCGAATAAAGATAGTACATACCATACAGGAGTCATTCCAATATAGTCCATACTAGAATTGTATATATTTGAAAGCACCTGAGCTAAATTCACGACAACTGAGTGTTTGCCGTGAATTTTGCTCAAACCTGGATGTTGCGGTTTATTCCGATCAAAAAATGTTTTGCCGTGAGTTATGCGCAAACACAAAACTGCCGTAAATTCTGATCAAAATGTTCTTTAAGGGAGAGACGATCTATTCGGATTCATTCAGGAGCCGTGCCGTGAACTATGCGCAGAAAAAAATTAAGTCCAAAGCATCCAGGTAAAACTAAACTCTGGCATTACTCATGTACCTTTACGATTTCAATCTTTCGTTTCTATGAAGCAGCCTGTCACTCCTCCTAAACCGATCCTTTCTATATCAGAGATGCACCATCTGCTAGGTTTGAAAAAGCCAAAGCATCCACTGGTCAGTGTAATCAGATTTGAAGACATGATATCAACAGGGACAGTTCCAAGATCCATATCCTACAACTTTTACCACATTGCTCTCAAGAAAAATTATCAGGGAAAGATTAAATATGGACAGCAATATTATGACTTTGATGAAGGTATGATGACGTTTGTTGCTCCTCAGCAAGTAATCACTATTGATCCGGATACGCCTACCAGTCTGGAAGGTTTTATGTTGATAGTTCATCCGGATTTTCTGCAAACCTATCCACTAGCCAGTAAGATTAAGTCCTATGGATTTTTCTCCTATGCTGCTTATGAAGCCCTGCATTTATCCGAACAGGAAGAGCAGGCTATCATGCAGTTAGTAGCCAATATTGAACGTGAGATAGATACCAATATGGATCTTTTTACTCAGGAACTGATAGTATCTAATATTGATTTGTTGCTTACTTACTGCAACCGGTTTTATAACCGACAGTTTATCACCCGAAAACTGGCCAATAACGACTTACTGATCAAACTGGAAACACTTCTGGATGTCTACTTTGCTAGTGTTGAACTGGAAAAGTCAGGCCTGCCTACAGTAAAGTATATAGCGGATCAACTGCATGTTTCGGCTAGTTATCTAAGTGATATGCTTCGGGCTCACACCGGACAGAGTACACAACAGCATATTCACAATAAACTCATCGAAAAGGCTAAGACTATCTTGTCTACTACAGGGTTGTCGGTGAGTGAAGTAGCTTACCAGTTGGGGTTTGAGTACCCGCAGTCGTTTAATAAACTCTTCAAAAGTAAAACCAACCTCTCTCCGCTGGAGTTTCGGCAATCCTTTCAGTAGAGCGAGAGTTTTGCCTTATTTTACTATTGTGACTACAGGTGTACTGATGGTGAAATAATTTGTAAATGTCCCTGTGCCTGTATAATCCATATACATCATGATATAGCCAGTACCTACTCTGGGAGGAATTCTTACACCAATTGAGTCTGTAGTGACGAATACTATTTCAGAAAAAGGAGCTGCGGGACTTTCTTCCGGACGCAGATCCAGCAAAGCTCCGGTTGCGCTGGTAGAATCATGAAAGCTTAGTCTGTGTTGTGCTTTACTGGTAGCAAAGTACTTGCCATAAATGGTAATAATATCTCCTACTTTGCCACTTTCCGGACTTATTTTAGTGATATAAGGTAGAGGAGCTGGAAGTATAGAAAAGCCAAACGAATTTTCAATGTACCCTTTTCGTTTCAATGTGTGCCAGCCAGATGCGGCATTGGGTGGCACGAGAAGGGTTATCTCTGTTTCTGTAACAGAAACAATAGTAGCAGGGATGTCACTCCCATTAAATTTAATTTCCAGGTCTTCTTTGACCTTTCCAAACATCTTTCCATGTAGCGTAACCAATGTGCCACTTGGGCCTCCCTTGGGAAAAAGGTTTTGTACCTGTACTCCGCTTTTTCCAGGATCTTCCTCACAGGAAAATAGTATAAGCATAGCTAGAAGCAATCCAATGGTAGTTGTTTTCATAGAGGTATAGATGGATGTTAAGGAATTGACTGCCAGTAGTAAATATAAGATTCTTTTACTTCAGAATTAAGTAAACATTTAAAATGTTACTTTGCTTTTTATGAGAGTAATTGGGGGATTCAGAAGTTTATAGGATAAAAAATCGTGTGTTATTTTGGTTGAAGGCGGGATGATTTTGACCGCTTACTCTACAGTAACTATAAGTCCGAATTTGAGGCCTTTTGCAATGAATTTCCTTTATTGGCAACTTATATACATCAGCTTTAGGAAGTTCTAAGAGGCTGTCTTAAAATAGTTTTATAATCTTTTTAACATTAGATCGATAGCCGCAATGTAAATGAAATTTTCGCTGCTTTGGGTTGTCTTTTCATAGTCCTTGTTGAGTCGTCTGTGAAAAGA
>JASJOS010000041.1 GCA_030068525.1 Xanthocytophaga flava | reverse complement strand
ATTTCTTTTTTTGTTTTTTCTTTGATGAAGGCATTGGCTAGTTGTTTTTTTGGAGTTTGGTCACGACAAAAATTCAACTTTTTTCAATGCCTTTTTTTGTTTCCAGATATTTTAAGACAGCTTCTAACACTTCTTGGCAAGAACAACCAGCAGTTAATGCAATTCCTTTGCAGATAGCATGTATATCTATTCATTAAACTCTCCATCACTGGCATAATGAAAATCAGTCAATCGTAGCATTCCTGCTAACTAACTGTATTTTGTAATCATATTAACCTAGTAGTAAAGAGCAATATTTTATCTTTACTTACCAATATAATCTTGATTGACACCCAATGCTTGTATCTGTTCTTGAAACCTGTAAGGTTGCAAGTAAAAATATCAGTAGGCAGAGTAGATATAGTTCAATCAAGTTAGGGAGGCTTATTCTCAAGAATCATCGAGCAAAATCTAGTAACCTCTCAGTGGTAAAATCGTTGTTATGATTGCCGAACTTTATCAGATATAAATACTATACTAGTCAAGTAAAAGCGAATACTTGGCTAGTATAAGACTAATTCCTTATGAGAATGGCATCAAAAGGTGTAACTACGAGTGATAGTATTACTAGTATCTCATTTTTGTAAACCATCTCACCTCCAGCTATCGTACCTACTTTTTTCCACCGGTTTGTATGTCAATTAGTTCTTTCTCCCGTTTCGAAAGTAAATCATTGAGGTATTTAGTACGATCATTACTAATGCCTGCCTCTGTAAGCATTGTTTTTATGGCTGCAATTTGTGCTTGCACCAATGCTTGTTCTTTTAAGGCTTTTATATCTGGTTGAACCCCTTTGCCTTCCCAATCGGTTTGGGTGATTGGGTTTATAGAATAGCTGAACGGAATGCTTGCGCTGAAATGTTCATTTAATCTGTAAGGACGAGTGCCATGTGCCCCACCACCCGTAGTTTGGCCAATGACAGTCGCTCTTTTTTGGGCTTGCATACTATAAGCAAAATCTTCTCCTGCCGAAAAAGTATGGTTACTGACCAAAATGTAAAGTTTCTTAGTAACTAATTTATTGCCTGGCACTACTGGCATTGTCCAATATTGTCTGACAGTATGGTCTTCGTTGTTGATCTGGTCTGTTAGGTGGGTTTCATCTGAGAAAAAATAACTTTCCATCAACAAAACTCCATCAGGAGCAAAGCCGTGATTATCTTGCAAATCAATAATGATCGCATCCGTATTTGACAGAAAAGCCATTGCACCTGCTGCGGTTTCTTTTATCCAATCACCAGTCCAAAAGGCATTCAATTTGAGATAGCCAATATTACCTTCCAAAATTTCCACTTTGCGAAATCCATAATTAGCATTTGCACCCTGTTTTCGAAACTCGTCAATCACCTGCTGTGTCGGTGGTTCACCCGGTGTTTCGTGAGGAATCAAGGTGGCAGAATAATCCACACCCAGGTGGCCATCCTGGCTTACTGAGTGCAAATCGCCAGTCAAATTTTTGGCAAAAACATCTCCGTTGCTGATAGTATCATAAGCATGAGCTTTTACCCGGTCACGGATGGTTTTCGCCATTTTTTTAGCAACATCTGAATACACATAATGATGTTCTAATTTGGCAACCAGAGAGTCAATGGTTCTTTTTCGCATGGCAGCCGTCAGTGGCTGATTTTGAGCAATGGCAGGTGGATTCATTAACAGTATCAACAACACTGCTTTCAAATACTGATAATACGGCATGGGAAACGTATTGGTTTAAGAATTTAGTTGTATACAATGTCTTTGGCTTTATTGTTATTATACAACAATTATAATTGTTAGTATGCGTCAATTATATCGAAGGTGCACAAGTGGGTTAGAAGGAAAGTAGGTTACTTCACCCCTGCCAGCCTACACAGTTTTGCAATGGTATTATCAATCTTTACCCAATAGATATTGCAATCCTTTTCACTGGTACCTTTTGTAAAGAAAAGATATTTTCCATCAGGGGAGACATATTGTCCAAAGCGATGTGCAAGTCCTGCATTTATTTTGTCGCCCAGGCTCAACGGTATTGTCCATGTCTTATCGGGTTTTCTGAAACTTATCCATAATTCACACTCAAAGTCTTTGGTTTCCTTTGCCGAAATGATAATGTAGCTTTCATCGGGCGCTATATAAAAATCTCCGTCAAATCCAGAGGTATTTAAAGGGAGTCCCAGACTTTCTATCAGGGTATCGGCTTGTGTTACATGCATGGTACTAAAGTCGTAGGTGGACCAATTTTTTTTGCTACCATTCCTACCATTGCTGCCAAGATAACAGGTACCACTGGTTGCTACCTGGAAATTGTAAATGCCATACTGATCATTTTGCATCCAAAGCTTTGGGCTCGACCAGCCAGCTACAGTGCGGTCCAACTTAAACAGACCACCCGACTTGCCACCAACATACAGTATGCTTTCATCTGGAGAAAAGGCTGGGTTGGTCAGCTCCGATGCAATCACTATAGGCTTCTGCCATTTGCCCTTATCAAACCTGATTTCCTTAGTACCTGATCCGTTATGGTCAAACCAGTGGCGAGCAAAAGAGTAATAAAACCGTTTGCCATCACGGCTAAATTGTACTTTGCCCAATACAATCCCAGAATCCAGCAGCATGCTTTTTGCAAAGATCACAGGCTGTTCACCAGGAAGTGTTTGACCAAGATAGGCTTGCTTTGATTGCAGAAAATTATGTTGAGCAAAAGATATCCTTATGACCAAGCACAGGATAATGACAAGTAGCATTTGTTTTTTTCTCATTTTTTTCTCGGTTAATTTGTGCTGCAAAATAGCTTTGCTCGTTATTTTAGCACTATTCACAGCCTGTTCATCTTTGTTCAAGTTAAAACACAACTACTGCCATGAAGGCATACTCGCAAAAAATACATGAATGCAAACGACAAATCGAACAAAAGCTGCAATGGGGTAACAGTGAAAACTGGCAAAACCAGGATTTTGAAAAGCTCTCTGAACAAGTGTTTGAAAAAACAGGGCAACTGCTGAGCACAAGTACACTAAAAAGAATTTGGGGAAAGATTAAATACAACAGCCGTCCGAACATTAATACTCTGGATGCACTTGCCCGGTTTATTGACTATCCACATTGGCGTGCTTTTGAAAATGCCACCTTATCTGATAAAGTACCTGTCGATGGGAATGCAATTGAAATAAAAAAAACAAATTCGATTTATCCGATTGCTGCATTTTACGTGTTAGTGGCTTTGAGCAGTTTCGTTTTGCTAGCGTTTATACTCTACAAAAAAAAGCAACCTCCACTAAAATTTGAAAATCTGGTATTCAAAAGTAAACTTGTCACACAGGATTTACCGAACACAGTAGTATTTGAATATGATGCCAGCCAAAGTAATGCAGACAGTATTTTTATTCAGCAGAGCTGGGATAGAAAACTACGGCAACGTGTAAATAAGATGGGAAAGGTGTTTACAACTACGTATTATGTGCCTGGCTATTACAAAGCAAAACTTATTTTCAACGACAGCATTGTGAAAGAGCATGAAGTATTCATTGAAACCAGCGGCTGGAAGGGCATACTTGACCTAAAGCCAGCCCCTGGATATTTAAACAACGAAGCTATCGTAAAAGAAGATGCACTTGGATTTACCCAGCAGCAAATCGGCAGCTACTATTCTGCAGATAAAGAACCTGCATTGTTCGTATTGGCGAACGTAAACAAATCATTTACCAGTATTGACAGCAATCAATATGAGTTGAAAATGCAATTGCAGAATACGTATCAAAAAGCCGGCCTGGACGTTTGTCAAAAAACCTTTGTATCCATTTTGGGCAGTAGTAGTTTTATTATGATTCCCTTATCTAAGAAAGGCTGTGTTGGTGATGTAACATTGATTATGGGTGATAAAAAATTATCCGGCAAAACAAATAACCTTGAAAACTTTGGTGTGGACTTTACTAAAAAAGTAAAGCTCCGCTGTGAGCTTGATAATAAGGTTTTTAAAATATTTATCGATGACGCGCTCGCTTACACTTCGCCTGATCCCGAGATTGGAAAATTGGTTGGCGTAAAAGTGGCATTTACCGGTGCAGGATTGATAAGTGATTTTAGTTTAACAAACAGTTGTTCAAATTGAATTAACCTAGTCTAGGGTATAGTCTGCTTAAAAGAACAAAGCCAGTATCTTAAATCTGTCTATCCGTTGATGCCTCTATTTTGAGTCTTCTTAAGAGTTTTGTCTTTCCTATTTTCAAACTGGATAGAGTTATTTTTGCTCCCTTTCCACTGCTGAGATTTTATTAGATCTATCCGAAAAAAGTATCATTCTGGTGCAACCTCAATATATGTCCAGGCCAATAATGTATATTATAAATCGGGTGAAAAAATAAATAGCCAGCTCCAGGAAAAATAGCAAAGCAAAAATACTAACAAGGGAGCTAAAAAGATCAGCAGTGCAAGTTCGATTTTTGTAACTCAATAGACTAAAGTCTAATTGATAATGTTACAAATTGACAAGGTGCAAACAAGCTCAGTTATCACTGAGAGACACCCTAACTCCCAATGAAAAAAATCATAGACGATGTAGTTTTTCTGACCTTTCTGCAACTAATTGATAAATGATAAATCAACACAGTGAATGAAACATACAGCGAATGAAAACACCTGTAGATACGCAATTTATTCAGCATATTAATGAAAACATAGGAATCGCTCATAAAGTGTGTCGTATCTACTTTGAAGACACAGAGGAACGGGCAGATATGCTGCAAGAGATGATGTACCAGCTATGGAAATCCTATCCAGGGTTTGATGGCCGTTCGAAATTCTCTACCTGGATGTATCAGGTATGCCTTAATACAGCCTTAGGATGGCGTCGCAAACATAAGCAGACGCAAGATGAACGCATCTCATTGAAGCACTATGGAATTGCAGAACCGGGACAGGATCAGCTGGAAGAAAGCATTCAACAGCTTTTTCGGGCAATCGGGATACTGTCTTCCTTAAACAAAGCTATTGTGCTGTTGTATCTGGATGAGATGAGTTATGAAGAAATCGCAGCCATTACAGGACTCACTCGTTCCAATGTAAGTGTGCGCCTGGTGAGGATTAAAAAAGAACTGGAAGAACAACTAAAAAAAACTAACGTCACCAATTATGTCAACTCTTGATGAATATAAGAAACAATGGGGTCAATCATTTTGTGAGTCCACCCCTTACGATCAGCTCACCTTTCAGAAAGTCATTAAAAAGCGGGTCAATCAGCATACAAGGTCTTCAATGCAGTATTTCTGGGCATCTTTTGCATTCCAGATCCTGATATACGCTCTATGCGGGCATATGGTAATCCGATACTGGTTTGTCATGCCTATTCTGTTGCTCAGCCTGACAGGTATATTACTTTACATTCCCTTTACAGTTATGCTGCTTAAAAAATTCAAACGTTTTGCTGTTGTCACTATTGTCTCCAATGAAACATCTTCTACCTACGAGTATTTACTTGAAAAACAACGCTTGCTGGAAAACTTTTTTCGATTTAAGAAGCAGTATGAATTCTTTCTAATTCCTCTGATTTCAGCCATTGGCGTCTTTTTGGTATTTGCGATTTATGTACCTGGAGGTGTTCAGGCATTTCCATTTGGCGCAGTGATCACCTATTTGATTACTCTTTTATCCTGTTATTTAGCTATACGGGCCGAAAACTATAAGAGCTTTGTTAGACCTCTGGCTCAGATAAAAGAGATTTTGAGGGAGTATGAGACAGGTGCTTCTATACAGGAGTAAGGGAATTATTTGCCTTTTTACACCAGTTATTCGTTGCTCAATCCTTTCGTGTGTGTTTATACGTCCGTCTTTTGATCAGGCAAAAAGACGGACGTCAACGATACTACATGGAATCCGTTTGTTTTTCGCTTTTATATGGACACGCCCAAAAACAAAGGATAGACATTACTATTCGATACGTATATCAATTACAGGTCTGTACTTATGGCATGTTTTTTCGTCATTCGTCTCCAGGTAAGAACTGTTACTAAATACCAAGATAAAATCAGTGTATAATACAATGGGACAAGAAGCGCATGGATTGAATACATATATTCAATAAATCCTCTGTTATTGGCTGCAATCAGTACCATAAATGACAAAATACCTGTGAAGATAAGCTTGACTCCCAGACGACGTGTCAAACTCCCTTTTGTAGTGCGAGTCCCTATTTGTATGATAAAAACCATGCTAATAAGACTAAGCCCCACTATAAACCCTTTCATAAAATCATTTATGTTCAATGGATTTTTTGATTTAAGAGCAACCGTAAAAAAGAAGCTTCCAATGGCCAGAAACACAAGTAATGAAGACACACGGGTGATAGCTCTTTTGAACTCATTCCAGTAAAGTCCCAGCACAGTTTTTCCCATCAGTTGTCTATAACTTTCTTCTAATTCTATAAGCCCCATTCGGCCTCCAAATTCTGTGTCTGTGAGTTGTAAGGCAGCTTCAAAAGAAACTTCTTTATTCATTTGTGTTTCAATAGCAGAAATATAATGGTCTGTCATTTCTGCCAAAAACTCTTTTTCTTCCAACTGAAAAGAGGACAGGTGTTCCTGTATTTTTCGGATATACTCAGTTGTCAAAGCCATACGGTCAGATAGGTTTACTAGTTAAGATAGTTTGTAGATTCTGCAGAAAGTTTGTCATTTCAGCTAAACGGTTCACCGATTCAGTTTTGCCTTGTTTAGTCAAAGAATAGTACTTTCGGGCTCTTCCTTCTACAATCTGGGTTTCAGTAGTCAGCAGACCTTCTGACTCCAGCTTATGTAATGCCGGATACAAGGCTCCTTCTGTGAGTTGCATCTGGCCACTGGTTAACTCCTTTACCTTTTGAGTAATTTCATAACCATACATTTTTTCACGGTCTTCGAGTAGTCGTAGGATGATAACTGACAGACTACCTTTCAGGAGATTCTGGCTTTGTGTATTCATGTGCCAAATATATGCAAATCTCTTATATACATATAAATATTATGTATATAATTTTTCTATATATAAAAGATTTGTTTTTATACGTATTAAAGCTATTAGGCATATACTAACGCTTTCATCGATTTGATTTTGTATAAAAATTTTCTGTAAGACTAGATTTTTATTTTTGGCATAATACAATGCCTGTATTTATTTTTTCTTCATATTAACAATAGATTGATAATCAACCACATAACACTTCTTAAAAGACTAATCGATTACCTGTTTTAGTTGCTTCAACAAAGAGTTGAAGTAGAGATAGATTCATAATTTCCCAAATTTCTACAGTAGCCATTGCTATCAATCGAATAAATAGAAATACACTATTATGTGTATCTTCTGATAGTTTCTCAAGTTAAACAACAGGGGCAGCAGAAAGAAAATGATCATTTGGAAAAAACAGACGTGCATACCACATATTTCTACATTATACCTTTAAATCTTGTACTGTATATTATAACTCAGTTTCTTTTGAAGCATTTATATTAATACCACTTCTGCCTATCAGATCCCCATGAGTAATTACTACATATCCTTCAAGAATGCGCCTATTTCATGTGGGATCCATAGGATGTTGAATATATACATGATCAGCTAAATACTTTTTAATGTTTTTAAATTCAGGCAATTATTTATGCAGATGATAGTTTGAACTTTTGCAGCGTCATTCGCTTATTTTACAATCCACTGTCTTCTTGTTCACCTAATCTGGTGAACAGTATATAATGTTTTATCCGAAAAATTAATATTTTTTTCACTTTCTTGTTTACTATTGTACTTATAGCTTATTAAGAGATAATTATTCCTTAGTAACAGTTCTACTATTTATCTACAACAATTCACTACCATGAATCATTTATACAAGCTGCTATTAGTATTCAGCTACTTTTTGACACAAGTCAGCTATGCTTCAGACCCAATAATTATTTCTCCTGAGGATCGTTCAACTGTAAATATTGCGACACAACTGATTATTAAAACACAAGCCAATGATTTGTTAGCTACACAGGTAAAAGTAAAAATCCTGTTGAATGATCCGCGAACTTTTGTTTATGAAACAATTCAGAATATAGCTTCTACTAACCAGTTTGTAATTTCAGATGCGCCATTACAGGCAGGGAATCAGTACCTGATTGAAGTAAGTTCATTGGAAAGCCATGGCTATGTGATAGGACAAACCTACTACACTATTTTTACAGAATATGTGCCTATTGTAGAAGCTAAGCCATTTCTGATTAATTCTGCTGATACTTTAGTACTGTATGAAACAAGCAGATATTTTGGTATTAATGTTAACCCCAATAATCCTAATGCTCGTAAAGTTACAGTGAAGTTTTATGTAGGCTCTCCTTATACAACAGATACTAAAACATTAACAGCCGATGAGGCAATACAACCTATTAACTTTACATATATATATGACGCTTCGCAGCTTGAAAAGGGTTTAGTACATTTTAAAGAGTTAACTATTACTACATTTGATTCTTTAGGAACTATACTTGCTCAGAATACATATAACATTCCATATATTGTTCCAGTACCAAAGGTAGCTGAATTTATTAGTCCAGTAACAGGTGCTACAGATGTTTCTACTACACCTACGATTACTCTTGGTAACTATTCAACCAATTCAAATGGGGGATGTACTCAATGGATATTTATGAGCTATGAAATTGATCGTTATCCAGCAGACTGGAAAGGAGAAGATTACATCCATGAGAACGTAGGTCAAAATGTCAACCAGTGGACACCCTCTGTTAATTTACAGCCTAACACAAAATATGAGATACGGGTAAGGGGGGGGTTTGTCTGTTATGGCCCAACGGCGATTACTTCTACTTTTACTACAGGCGGAAGTAGTTCCTCAACTCGTTTTGCTGGTGCAGCTATCAGCGATGAATTAGATAGTCAATCTATTGTTTCACCAAATCCTTTCTCAGATCAGGTATCCATTCAGCTTAATCCTACTTATCAGAATGCCAACATAACGCTGGTGTCTATGCAAGGAAGAGTACTATTCTCGAAAAAAGCGTCTGCTAATGAGACTATTTCATTCACAGATAACTCTTTAGCCCCGGGTTTGTATCTGATTAATATCACCGATCAAACAGGTAAAAAAGAACAGTTCAAAATTATTAAGCAGTAGTTGTATTCTATTAGTATAGATACAAACAAACTCCTTCTTAAATGCGGGAGTTTGTTTGTGCAAGACATCTGTCAAAAAGCAAATATGAAAAGTGCACAATTGACTTTATTGTTTAAATAAAGTAACTGTATCTAACTTACAATAATATGGATTGCTAGTAAAACTAAATATAAGCATTATGTGCAGTTTGTTTCCTTAACGATTCTAGGGCCTATTTACAATTTAGGATATATATGTGTACTAGCCTATTACTTCATTTTTGCCCCCCAGAATATTTCTTTCACAACCACTTTATTAAACACGTCCTTTCCTACTATCGAGACAATAATTTTAGCTTTTTTTAATCAACTTTTTTCTAACTTTTGGCATTGCCCATCGTTGCATTTCCAAAGAACTTATTCCTGTATTTGATAATTCTTTTAGAAATGTAAGGAAAAGAGAATAATAGGTATAAGTAGTTCTGAAAAGAACTGCTTATACCTATTATTCTCTTACAAGTTAAGACAAGCTTACCTAAATCTGGATTAGCTATAAAAGGTCTGGGATTGAAACAGTTATAAGTGAGGAATAAAAGAAAAAACACTCACCTTACGAGTGAGTGTTTTAGAAAATAATAAAGTGTAATAGTAAAGTGGCGGCAACCTACTTTCCCACCGGTGAAGGCAGTATCATGGGCGTGAAAGGGCTTAACTTCTCTGTTCGGAATGGGAAGAGGTGAT
>JASJOS010000040.1 GCA_030068525.1 Xanthocytophaga flava | reverse complement strand
ATTTATTATAATCGAATTAGGAGACATTCCGCTTTGGGCTATAAAAGTCCGGCAGAATTTGAACAACTTTATCAAATTAATCTCATTCACTCGCAAGTCGTGTGTCCCGATTTTTAGGACCACCTCACACTTACAGAGCATGTATCCACATCATAGAATCTATCTCCAAACTTTACTCCTATCAGTTTGGAGATAAGTTCGGAATAAGCATTTTCAACAGATCTTGCCTCAAATTTGTTACTGATTTTCCTAAATGTGTTTTTGATGTTCTTAAAATCATCAGTAATGACAGCTATACGTAAGTTAAGTATTTTCAAAATTATCTGATACTTCTCATCTGTACTCAAGGCTGTATCTTGCTCAATTATTATATCCAGTAGTTTTTCTTCAGAATACCTGTCTATAAAACAAGATGGGGAATCTATTTTTAATGCCTTTTGATCCCAACCATATGATAATATATAATAGGCAGTATAGGCACATCTGCGTTTTTCTTTGGCTTCTTTTTCAAAAAAGCTAAGGGCAGCTTTATGCTCTCTTTGTTGACTCTCAAAATCTGCCATGAGTCCATAGACAGCTCCCAAAATCATTCTGCTTACATTTAAGTACAGTTTTTTAGTAGAAATTCTATTATCAAGTTTTCCTTTCTCTGCAGGATCACTGGTTCTATCTCTGACTATTTTTGTATCAGCTATAATTTGATTCTGTATTTCTATTGAACTACTAAAGTATTCAACTGCTATTAAATAATCATTTTTATACTCATTTAGTTTAGCTCCTCTTGTCCAGTATAAAGAACCTAAATTATGATAAATACCTGCTAGTTTATCCTGTAAATTAAGGTCTGATGGATTGTCTTCGACAAGCTTTTTAGCCTGCAATAACTCCCTCTCAGCATCATTAAACAAGCATTTTCTTTGATATATCTTTGCTAAGGCTTCACTATGACAAACAACTTCTTTATCTTTTAAGTTATGATTTTGAGCGATTGTCAAAGCTTTGCTGGCAAGGCTCAATGCTTCCTCAAAATAATATTTTCCTTTGAGAAATAAGGTATTAGACAATTTAAGATAAATGTCAGTTTTTAATTGCTGTGCTTTTTGTCCATGATGAACCTCTGATACCAGATTAAGAGCCTTATTTAATAAATCTTCTGCTTTTTGTATTTCTCCTGCATTATAATGAAATAGGGCAGAGTTATATACCAAGTGAGTTGCAGTTACTTTTTCTTCTTCATTCATAAATATTCGATTTGAAATATCTTTGCATATATAATCAATATGAGGGATGAGCTCCCATCTGAATTTATCATCTGATGAATTTCCACTTGCCATAAAAGATTCATTCAAAATCTTAATAGCAAAATTCTTGCCTCTATTACTACTTGTTTCATTTTTTATACTATCAATACTAGCACGTATACTTCGGTGAATTGAGTATAATTTTCTTAGTCTGCTCACCTTACTTAAAAGTAAATACTGGCATAAAGTCTTAAGATCTTCTCTTAAATCTGTAGAAGCTTTTTTGGAAAGAAAACTCAGAATTAATTTTTCATTACGCATGAAAATTTCCTGTATAGGTATCTCATCCGGGCCTAAACAAGATATTATATCTAAAACTTCTCTTTGTGAATCACTTAAAGCATTATAAGAAATGAAAACAGCTTTTGTAATGGCTGAATCTAATTGGGATAAATTCTTCCAGTTGCTTAAATATGTATATAAATCTATTTTCTGTATTACAATAAACCTTTTAATTAAAGCGATCACAACAGGCAATCCTCCAAATACATTACTTAGTTCTTCTGACGTGTTTATTTTCACTTCAGGCTTTTTCTTAAAGAAATTTCGTATGTCTTTTTCATTCCAAGAAATTATTTCTACTACACCTTTAGATTTTATATCTTTTACATATTGCCACCCATCATTTCTACTTGTTAAAAGTATATGCTGGTCTTCTCTCTTTTTGATTAAAAGATTTTTTAAATAGTCTTTACAAAACGATTCAATACTCATTGAATCCTCATCATCACAAGCATTATCGAAAATTATTAACCATGATAGATTTTCCAATTCTTTATATAGCACATTTATCAATCCAGAGATATTATTCTCTATTTTGAAAAAATGAGTATCTATACCTACCAAAGGCAATAGCTTATCAGCAAGCTCTACCAGAGACTCCTTGATTTTTTCATCATCAGCGTCCAACCACCATACTAATTCATAGCTGTCTTCTGCTGCACTATCTTCTTTTACACTATCCAACGCTATTTTTCTCGCTCTGTATGTTTTACCAAGACCGGATTCTCCAATTAAGAATAAAGTCTTTTTTTTATTTAACTTTCTTCTTAAAGCACCAATAGGTGAAACCGTAGCTGAAAAGTAGTTAGCATTGAATTCAACATACTCTTCCAAAACATTATTTATATGAAAATTTACAAATGGAATATCTTCTTCAACCATTTGGCAGATAAATTTTTTAGTAAAATCAAAATCTATTACATTGTTAGCGAATGGCGTCAGTTGATAATATCTGAATCTTTCTTTATCAAGTTGAAACTGATCAATATCAAATGAATTATTGAAAGAGAAAATAACGTCAGCTTGCTGCATTAGCTTTAAAAACTCTTTGTATATCTGTACTCCGTTGTATTGCTTATAATGAATTATTGTCAGATTTACATTTGCTGCATAACGCGCTGATAGCTCTTGCTTTAACTTTAAAGCCATGTATCCACTTGTCATATCATACCCAATAATCCAATATTGATTTATATTTTTCCTATAGCTCTTTTCTATTAATCGGTTAATGATCTCGCCATTATCTACATAATATTCAAACCTAGACTTTCCATTTGGAATTTTATATACCTTTGTATCTTTCATACCAGAAATCTGCTTATTCATACAAAGACAGGAAACTTCATATAAGTCAATTCGTAATTTGTCTGACAGCATATTGCATAATTGATAATTGAGTATATCAATCTCTTCTCCTTTATCCGTCCAGTTATTAGATAAAAATATTATTTTTTCCATTTTATTTGAGAATTAGACAAAAGAGGATAGTAAGGTTATTCATGTGTTCATTATATAGAACTTACCAATAGGTAGGGATGACTGTCAGATGTTGTATATATGTGGACGTAAAATCTTCTTTCAACTTAATATCCTTTATTTTTATACATATCTGCATTAATTGATTAACCCTATCAGCATTGTTTCGTGGACAAATCCAGTCTTGAAAGACTGTTAGAAAGAACATAGAAATAGCCTACAGATTTGTACAGAAGAAATATTTTTAAACTATAATTAATTATTTCAGTCTATAAGGACTATACACATAGGATTTTGCACATTCTTATATTGTATAAGTCGAATCAATTTCTTTGCGTCAGTTGGGTATTGCTATCATTAGGAACTGTATTTTACCAGCTTTCATAGTTATTACCAGACAATGGAATTTTATAGTCTCCCCATTACTAGACAAAGCAGGTATTAGTTCGCTTTTTATGTATGTCAGTTCCAGCACTAAAGTCAAATAATAGATATAATTTCAGATGTTTGATATTTACTTTCGGTAAACCAATGTAGTCAGTTCAGATAGATAACAGACTATTATGTTTAAATACAACTGAATATCTACATCTAAATACTTATCTATACTACAAGACATAAGAGTTTAGGTGGTGTAAGATCCAAAATCACCTGCTTTACACTATATACTGTTTGAAAAATAGTAAGTGAACATAGTTTCTAAAACAGTTAAATATCCCTCAATTAATATTACAAAGGCAGTTGTTCAGACTACTTTTCATTCTTGTTTTCCTTTATTGCATATAATTGTTTTAACTCTTCCCACTCAGCAGCCAGAATAGGCTGAAGTTTCTTAAAAATGGAACTATTTAAAGGTAAAGAAGCCCAAGCTAATACGGATTCATAATCTACTATATATCGGAGTGCCTCAGGTTCCTGATTATGAAAAGGCAAATTGCGAAGGGAATTAAAGAACGAAATAAAGTGGTCTCGAAGATTCTCTAATCGTATTGCAAAAACAGATAATTTAATAGCTTCTTGAACCAATGCTAACGGAAGAATAGCCTCAATTAGAGATCGCACTACACCTTTATCACCTACAATGGCAGAAAAAATGAAAATAAGAACAATTATAGTAGCCTTTGCATAAGCATCAAACTGCATTTTCTTAACAATAGCACAAGTATGAATTACATTTTCGAAGCAGTTGACACAAAGTTTATAAAATCCTGGATTAAGTTTGTCTTGAGAAAAATAACCTTCTGTCCTTTTGCCCGTAAAGTTGGTATCAAACGAACTGTCCAGATGCTGTAAACGACGATTACGTTCAGCTTTAGAAAACAAATAATTAGAACGTAACTCAATAATGACATATATAATAATAAGCATTAAATTAGAACCGACTAATAATTGTATATAGTCATTTATATGAGTATAATTGGTTGACAAGTTATATTTCTCATTAAGAGTAAGGCTAAGAGTAATAAATGAGGATAAATATAAGATACCATTACGCCACTGGGTAAGAATACCTACACGTTGATAATCTGATTGCATTGACTGAGTGATTTACCTAACTTATTATCTAGTAAAAACAGTTTATTAATAGTTAAATGGTGTATAGACTTTTTCAAAAAACTACAGATTCTTAATTTGGTATTTAAGAGGTTCTTCTGGTATTTTCATGACCTGAAAAAAAATTGTAGCACTTAACATAGATAAGTGGTAGCTTTAAATTCCTTTTGACAAAAATGTATTTCAGATATTTCAGTTCAGGTTAGGCTCAAATCCATTTGCCTTCAATCAAGTCAAACAACATAGAAAAAGAAAAGAAGTCCTCTAGACAATAAAAAACAATCTCATATAAAACCTTCATATATTGGTTCTCAAGGATCTACAAATTCAAATTTTGCTACCCTTACTCTATTTTATCCTCTAGGCAATACTGGGAGATTTGTTTTTTGGCAACTATTTTTCTTATAATTTTTTCAATCAATCTAATACCTTTTTTTAAAAGCTGGTAAATTCAACATAAAAGATTTTGTCTATTTTACTCACTAATGGCAAGCATGTTAAATGTGTAAGAGTAGTAAGAGATATTTGTACATAATTGACTTTGAAATTTTGATTTTCTCACATCATTAATCTCAAAGCAATAAGAATAAAAGAGAGATAATCCACAATACCTCATTTAGGGTATTTTCGTTTTATTTTTTAACTTTTTGTAACAATCTAAACTTTCCAATAAGCTAGCTCCAGATAGTATTCTGGATTAATAATTCAAAACCAGATAGCGACTCACATCCTTTCATAATCGTATAAATATATTATTTAAGGTCACCTATTGTAATTTTTACTTTCCTTCAAAACTCACTCAAATCAGAAGTCTTTTTATGATGTTTAGCCAGAAAAGAATCAACTGAATAGATCTGGATATATTGTTAGTTTAATAGTAGCTCTAAATGATAAATATTCATCTGAGTGGCCTGTTACTAAGAATAATCAGGTTGTAGTTGATATAAACAAAAAATCTTTCACAACTTGGTATTGCATTGTGAATAAACCCTTTCGCAATGCGCCACCTTTGTCTTAACAAAAACAAATAAACCCGTTAAGACAATGTTACACTCCATTACCTGGCCTAGCTATCTGATAACACTCCTTATTATTGCAGTTTGCTACTATCTGATTATTGGCATTCGCTTCTATTCTCAGGAGAGCATTCAATTTTTCACAGAAAGGATAAAAGCCAAGAAGTTATTTGCTAGCTCCTCTCCTACCTATGCTAACACTGTAGTTAGGCAAGATGAGGCTTCTCCCCCTGAATCCACTCAAATGGAATTATCCTTTGCAGACACAAGTGAGGATCTGTTTGAGCAAGTGGGACAATTGATACACAGGCTAAAAGATACGATCAAAGAAGCAGCTACGAGCAATCCCGACAAAGTTCCACTTATAGACTCATTAACTGATATTCTTGAAAAATATCCTCATCTGAAAGGTACCCAGTTTCAGTTGGCCATTAGTGAGCTAATACAAAACGAATGTGAAGATCTTGGCTTTCCGACCTTCAGTGAAGATCAGATACGGCGGTTGTGGGAATGAGGAACCGGAAAGTCACCTTTCCTCCTCCTTGCCTTCGGGTGAGGAGGGTGTGAAAGGAAAATAGTCAACATTCGAAAATCTTCTATAAATCAAAGACATGGCTCCCATCCTACTCGTTGTGCTGTAGAGCCGCGAAGTTGCTAACGGAGGTAATGGATGGCAGCCCTCTCCACCTTCCTGCTCTCCTAGCAGGAAGGCTTGGGGAGAAATCCTTCTGTAAACTTTTATCAACCCTATAAATCCTTTTTCTATGAAAACCTATTTCCCCTCCTTATCCCTATTGAAGAGAAAAACAACACACAATAATCAGTTCTCTTTCAAACAGATGGCAGCTTTTGGTATGACTGTATTGCTAACCATCATTCATTTCTCTACCATGGCTCAGGATGGTCTTGCCGGAATTAATGAAGCCAATCAGCGGGTACGCAGTTATTTTGATGCAGGTACAAACCTGATGTATGCGATTGGTGCCATACTCGGTCTGATTGGCGCAGTGAAAGTCTATCAGAAGTGGAACTCAGGCGATCAGGATACTGGCAAAGTAGCCGCAGCCTGGTTTGGAAGTTGTGTCTTTCTGGTTGTAGTAGCGACAGTTATCAAGTCCTTCTTTGGTGTATAAGATAAAAAATATCTTCTGCACACAGCATAAAAAACCAATGCATTTCAAAGTCAATTCTCTTCCTAATCTATCTCTTCTATAATCTACCCACTCATATGCATGTGCAAGATGTATTGATTCCTAAACTCTGGCGATATATCTCGGAAAACAATCCGGATCTACTTGCCACACTACAACAAGAAGGAATTACCACAACTTATTTTCTGGAAAAAGCAAGAATAGCCGAATCTCTTGCCAGGCAACTTCAGGCACAATGCAAACCCACCTATTTTATTGAAGAGCAGTGTCTGAATGCGATGACCAGCGATTTACGTCCTTCTCGCTTCAATTACCTGAAAGCTATTCTGGAAGAGGAATTTGAAAGTGACTACCAAAGACTTTCTAATAGCAATCTTCTGACTTACGAAGTGATTAATCTGATCGAGTTCTGTCAGATAGTATTTGAGGAATTTAGTTTTAGTGAAGCTACTGAAGATAGTCTCCCTCTCCGAAATGCCATTATTGGTAATATCCAGATGTATTGGGATTCCACAAAATAACACGTCTGCCAAAAGAGTAAAGCAGATTCCGCAAAGAAAAAGAAAGAGACGAGATAGCTCCTGTGTTGTATGACATATTCACTTTCCCAAAAATTAACAGACAATATCGAGGCTATTCAGGTTGCATTGAATTGGAAACCAACGCAGAAGCTTAGTTCCACGCAAATAGAAATCTTGCAGCGTTATTCGGGTTTTGGAGGCATCAAAGCTATGCTTTATCCTGCTGGTGAAAAAGAAGCCTGGCTCCGATTAAATGCCACTTCAGAGGATATGCGGCTATATGACTCGATGATGCAACTACATACCATTCTTCAATCGCATTTTAGTAAAGAAGAGTATAAACAAGTGGTACAATCGCTCAAAAACAGTGTACTCACGGCTTTTTATACACCTGCTATTGTTCCTCAAACGCTCTATCGTGTTTTAAAAGAACAGGCCATTGTACCCAAACGCATTTACGAACCTAGTAGCGGAGCTGGTATCTTTATTTCCGAAGCTGTAAAAGCATTTCCTGACCTGAAGAAGGTTGTAGCCGTAGAGAAAGATCTTTTAACCAGTCGGGTTCTAAAAGCTTTGCTGAGTCCATTACCTGTAGAGTCCGCTATTTACAACAAAGGGCTTGAAAATACTCCTTTGGAAGAAAAGGGAAACTATGATCTGATAGTCAGTAATATTCCGTTTGGCAATTTCTCAGTGCATGATCCAGCATTTCCAGAAAAAGCGCTCTCAGGCAGAATTCACAATTACTTCTTTGCCAAAGGGCTTGAAAAAATCAGCGATGGTAGTCTACTCGCATATTTAACTACAGATAGCTTTCTAAATAGTCCTTCCAATCGGACGGCACGGGAATATCTCTTCAAGCAAGCAGATTTTATTAGTGTGACTGTCATGCCGGATAATCTGATGAAAGAGACTGCGAATACAGAAGCTCCGTCACATCTACTTATTGTCCAGAAAAACGAGAATAAGCCCAATCTATCTACCAAAGAAGACTTTCTGCTTGAGACAGTTGAACAAGAGAATGAGTATGGGCGATTTTCTATCAATGCCTATTTGCATCGGCATCCGGAAGTAATTGCAGCCAATCAAATTACAGCTGGCACCAATCAGTATGGAAAAGCTAGTCAGAAGATATGGCAGCAGGGCAATATCAATGACATTGCAGGCGCACTAGCTGCAACTATTGCAGAAGGGCTTCAGAAACAATTTAATGCGGAACGTTTCCAGCAAAGTCAATCCAGTTTAAAGGAACAAGATCATAAGCTAAAACTTACCTTGTTACCTATTCCAGAACGCCAAGTAAGTACTTCAGGATTACAGCTGAGTTTGTTTGATACTAGTTCTGTAAAGGAAGTGAATCGGGCTCAATCCTATCTGACCTCTCAAGATCAGGATATTATTCAATCTGCTTCTGCTCGCATTGTTCAGAAAGTAACCACCAAAGCCAATCCCGAACATGAAAGCATTGTTCTACTAACAGCAAAGTCTAAATCCTCTAAACTCTATGTGTATAAGCTTTGCTCTAATGTAGCGGAGATTGAGTTTCCAACTGGATGGACAAATGCAACAGGTATTACCAGACAACTGGAAAAATTATCTCAAACGCTGGCTCACTATGATCACGAATATATATATCAGGGAGATACTTCTTTTCAGTTCAACCAAAATAGTACTGCTACCAATCTTTCAGAGCTACTGCATCCTATGCCTTTTTATCAGGAAGGGACATTGGTTGTACAACAGAATCAAGTAGGGATTGTAACCTATACTGATATTACTTCTGGCAAGGCTTTGTTTATGCCTGTGTCTAGTCTGGATGTAAATCTGGCTTTTTATAAACTCTATACTCAACTGCGAGATAACTATCTGAAGCTTTCTCAACAGGAAACAGCCCAAAGACAAGAACTTCTGGAGTTAAGACTACGCTTACAGGAAGGGTATCAACAGTTCACAGAAGCTTATGGTTTACTCAATCTGAGTGTCAATAAACAACAGATTTTCAAAGATGAGCCATTTGGACAAAGTATTGTTTCTTCTCTGGAACGGAAAGAAGGGGAACGTTTTGTTCCGTCCGATATTTTTCAAAAGCCTCTTTTTCCAGCGAAAACAGCTTTTCAAACCCATGATCCGTTAGAAGCACTGATGTATTCTCTCAATGAAAAAGGAAAAGTAGATCTACCTATGATGAGTCAAATCACTCACTCATTTGAAGCTGATTTGATCCAAAGGCTGCAAAAACATATCTACCTGAATCCTCAACACAATAGCTGGGAAACAACTGATCAGTATTTATCCGGAAATGTCGTAGAGAAGCTTCGTATTGCACAGCAAAAAAGCGAGCAAGAACCCGATAATGTACAGTATCAAAGAAGCCTGCAAGCTATTACGCATATCCAGCCTGAAAAGATTCCCTTTGAACTTCTGGACTTTAACTTAGGCGAACGTTGGATACCAACTTCGTATTATACACAGTTTGCCTCCAAGCTATTTGACTATCCTGTAGGAGTCAGTTATTTCCCTTCACTGGATAGCTTTAAGGTAGAGGCCAAAGGGTATAACGCCAAAATCACACAGGAATTTGCCGTTACGCCTAAAGGAGGGCGAACGATGTATGGCAATACACTACTGGAACACGCCCTGGAAAACACAACGCCTTTCTTTACCTATGAAGTAGAAGGAGCTGATGGCAAATCTATCCGAGTACCTGATAATGAAGCGATTCAGCTGGCACATCAGAAAATAGAAACCATCCGTACTGGCTTTATTAACTGGCTAAAAGAATTACCTACCTCAGATAAAGAGAAACTGGAAACGCTATATAACCAAACATTCAACTGTTATGTATTGCGTGAATACAATGGAGATCATCTGACCTTTCCGGAACTGGATAAAATCCGACTAGGGATTGATGATTTATATAGTTCACAGAAAAATGCTGTATGGCGTATTCTACAAAACAGAGGGGCTTTGATTGATCATGAAGTCGGTCTAGGTAAAACGCTGACAATGGTGGTAGCAGCTCATGAGATGAAACGATTGGGCATTGCACACAAACCCATGATCCTGGCACTGAAGGCCAATGTGAATCAGATTGCTGATACCTACCGAAAAGCCTATCCCAATGCAAGGATTCTAGCACCTGCAGAAACTGATTTTACACCCGATAAACGCAAGAGGCTTTTACATGAGATTAAAAACAATCACTGGGACTGCATTATCCTTACCCATGATCAATTTGGTAAAATACCTCAGTCACCTCAGATTCAACAAATGATATTTGAGACAGAGCTTGCAAATGTAGAACGGGATCTGGAAACGATTAGAGAACTGGGTGGAGATATTTCCAAACGGATGCTCAAGGGACTAGAGATCCGCAAAAACAATCTGGAAGATAAGCTTAAAACGTTAACCAGAGACATAGAATCCAAAAAGGACACTGGCATACACTTTCGGGAACTGGGTGTCGATCATCTGTTTGTAGATGAAGCCCACAAGTTCAAAAATCTCACCTTCACTACCCGTCATGACCGTGTAGCCGGTCTGGGTAATACAGAAGGAAGTCAGAAAGCACTCAATATGCTCTTTGCCGTAAGAGGCTGTCTTAAAATAGTTTTATAATCTTTTTAACATTAGATCGATAGCCGCAATGTAAATGAAATTTTCGCTGCTTTGGGTTGTCTTTTCATAGTCCTTGTTGAGTCGTCTGTGAAAAGATA
>JASJOS010000003.1 GCA_030068525.1 Xanthocytophaga flava | reverse complement strand
AAATCGGTGAGATTGTCCGTGATATGCAGATCACTGTCAGAGAACAACCCAACAAACGGCCTGAACTGATTATTCCCAAAGACACCTGTATTGTGGCGGGTACAGTGCTCAAAGCCATCATCCGCGCTACCGATCCGGATCAAAACCAATCGATTCGCATTTCCTCCGAATCGGCTATTTTCTCCACCTCCACTGCTTTGTTTCCCCATCAGCCTGCCGCTACGCTCGATCCACCCAACCATCCGCCCAAGGTCAGAGATCAGTACCAGTATCAGGGAAATCCGGCACAAAGCAACTTTGAATGGAAAACTGTTTGTACTCAGGTGCGGGCTCAACCCTATGATGTGGTCTTCAAAGCAGAAGACAATGCTCCTGTACCCAATCAGCTGACCGATACCAAAACCTGGCGTATTACTGTGGTCGGTCCGCCGGTGACAGGGCTCAAACCTACCGTAGAGGCCAATGCCATCCGCCTTAGCTGGAACCCATACACCTGTTCGGGTGCTACCCAACTGCTGATCTGGCGAAAACAGGGCTGTTCTCCTGATCAGATTGACCCCTGTGCCAAATCCATTCCGGCCGGTTACACCCTGGTAGGAAGAGTGGCCGCGACAAGCACTAGCTTTCTGGATCAGACAGTCAAAAAAGGAATTCAGTATGCCTACCGGGTCAGTGCCGCTTTCACGGGTACTTCCGGAGGGGCAGGCATTCTCTCCGATCAGGTCTGTGCCCGCCTCAAACTTACCGTTCCCATCATTACGAATGTGTCTGTGAGCAAAACCGATCTGGCCCAGGGACAAATAAAAGTGCGCTGGGCACAACCACTCGAAATCGATCCGGCAGAAATCCCCGGTCCCTACCGCTATCAGGTGTTTCGGGCCACTGGCTTTTCGACCAGTTTTGGATCGACTCCTGTGTACACGACTGAATGGCAGCCAAGTATTCCGGCACCGACATCGTATCTGAGCTTTACTGATAGTGGCTTGAACACCGAAGTAAATCCGTACACGTATGTAGTGGTGTTGCTTTCGTCCAATGGAGCCAGAGCAGATTCCTCTCAGCCTGCTTCAAGTGTTCGTTTGTCGGCCACTCCTTTGCCTGATGCTATTCAGCTCAAGTGGACAGCTCAGGTGCCGTGGGACAATACCAACTCAACTCACATTGTCTACCGGGAAGATCAGACTAAAAAGAATCAGGTGCCCAAAGCCTATGTCAAACTAGCCGAAGTGCCCGTCAGCAGTGCCGCCAGTTTCACCTATATTGACACCGGCAATGGAATCAAACTCAACAAGGATTCGCTGTATTGTTATTATGTGGAGACGGTGGGTACTTACAATGAGCGCTTGCTGGAAGATCCGCTGATCAATGCCTCACAGGAATTGTGCAGCAGTCCCTTGGATACAGTCAAACCGTGTGCGGTGGTGTTGGCCATTGATCCGACTCCCTGTGCTCAATGGGCATCCGAAGAAGGCAGTCCTTCCCCTTCGTTTTGTAGTGTGAGCACGTACTCGAATCATTTGAGCTGGGTGTATCCACAAACAGAAGGAGACAAAGAATGTGATCAGGATTTATCACGCTATCGGATTTATTACAAGCGGTATGAAGAAGACAGGGAATTTACTCTGATTGACAGTGTGTGGAGTCCTGTTCAGGTATACAACCACATCAATCTTACCTCGTTTGCCGGCTGTTATTATGTGACAGTGGTAGACAGGAGTGGCAATGAGAGTGCCCCGAGCAATATTGTCTGTCAGGACAATTGTCCCTATTATGCTTTGCCCAATGTGATTACACCTGATAATGGAGATACACTGAATCAAGTGTTTGAGCCCTATCCTTGTCCCAGATTTATCGAGTCGGGAAAGATAACTATACTAAATCGCTGGGGACGTAAGGTTTTCGAAACCAGTGATATACATATTAACTGGGCTGGTGGTTTAAATAACAATGCAGAGGTTTCAGATGCAAACAACGTATCACCAGGTGTATACTACTATTCAGCTGAATTAAAAACAATGAGGCTCCGTCGAAGAGATGAACGGATAGTCATAAAAGGCTGGGTTCATATACTTAAATAAAAGAAAACGCCCGATTCACTTTTGAATCGGGCGTTTTCTTTTATAGGAAAGATTATTTTTGTAATAATGCAAATTCTTTGGCAAAGTAAGTAAGGATTATTTTGGCTCCAGCACGCTTAATACTTAGTAACATTTCCAACATGGCTCTTTCTCCATCCAGCCAACCATTCTGAGCTGCTGCTTTAATCATCGCATATTCTCCACTCACATTATATGCAGCAATAGGTATAGGGAAATTTTCATTCAGTGTTTGAATGATATCCAAATACGAAAAGGCAGGCTTAACCATTAAGAAGTCGGCTCCTTCTGCATAATCCAACTCTGCCTCAATTAGGGCTTCTCTACGGTTGGCCGGATTCATCTGGTAGCTTTTCTTATCACCAAACTTTGGTGCAGAATCCAGCGCATCTCTAAAAGGACCATAAAATGCACTTGCGTATTTAGCACTATAGGACATAATGGCTACATCCGTAAATCCTTCATCATCCAGTGTTTCGCGAATATAACCTACTCGTCCATCCATCATATCAGATGGTCCAATAATATCTGCCCCGGCTCTTGCCTGAGCTAAGGCCATTTTACCCAATACTACCAACGTCTCATCATTCAGAATTTTCCCATCCTTTACAATACCATCATGACCATCACTGCTGTAAGGGTCCATAGCTACATCTGTCATAATTGTAGCTTCTGGTAGCTTTTCTTTGATCTCTCGAATTGTTCGCAAATACAAGCCATCTGAATTGTAGCTTTCAGTAGCATGTTTGTCTTTTTTGCTTTCCTCTAATTGAGGAAAGATATCAAATGTTTTGATGCCTAACTTTAGACAACTTTCAATTTCTTTTAGCAATAAGTCAGGCGAGTAACGATAAATTCCTGGCATGGAGCTTACTTCAACCGCTTTATTTGTTCCTTCTGTTACGAATAGTGGAAAAATCAGGTCGTCTGTGGATAATGTTGTTTCCTGTGCCAGGCGACGAATTGTTTCTGATTGGCGATTACGTCGGGGTCTTCTAATCATTATAAGAAATCAGTTAGGTAAGCACACTAAGAACGAGAAAGGAATAAAATCTTTGGATCAAGATCATCCTTTCTTATATACTAGGTTGCAAAAATAGAGAAAAGAAGATAAAACTTCTTACGTTCCTAACACTTGTAAGCGGTAGCCTGTTCCATGAACATTGATGATTTCTACCTGTGGGTCATCTTTTAAATATTTGCGAAGTTTTGTTATATACACATCCATACTTCTCGCATTGAAGTATGTATCATCCCGCCAGATAAGACGTAGGGCCAGACTACGTTCCAGTGTTTGGTTCAGATTGTTGCATAATAGTTTAAGTAATTCTGCCTCTTTAGTAGTTAACTTGATGATTTTATCTTCTTTTTTTAATAGTTGTTGTTCATAATCAAATAAATAGATTCCTATTTCAAATGTCTTTTTCTCTTCAGTTGAGTTTGTCTGTGGTTGAGACCTACGAAGAATGGCTTTCATGCGCAATAACAACTCTTCCATGCTAAAAGGTTTTGTCATATAATCATCCGCACCTATTCGTAGTCCTTCCAGTGTATCTTCTTTCATAGATTTTGCAGTCAAAAAGATAATGGGGATTTGTTTGTCAACACTACGAACTTCTTTCGCCAGAGAAAATCCATCTTTTTTGGGCATCATTACATCAAAAATACAAAGGTCATAGGTCTCTTTTCGAAAGAGATTAAAGGCTTCTTCTCCATCCCGAGCCAGTCTTGCCTCATACCCTTTCAGGTCCAGGTACTCTTTCAGTAGTTCACCCAGGTTATTATCATCTTCAACCAGTAAAATTTTGAGTTTACTCATAGTAGCAGTAATAAGGATCAGATTTTTTAAAAGACCTCAGAGTCTTGTGTGAGAATACTAAATTCAAACTCAATTAGAGTGACTGTTTTTTTTTGAGTGATCTTTCCTTGGGTATCCACTATAGTAGGAAGCTTAGGAAGAGAACTACTTTTATAATTGCCTATTTCCTGTACAGACTTTCCTCCCACATCAAATTCAAAAGTATGTGAAACTAATGTATCTAATGTAGAGTTGGTTGAGAAATTTATCTGATAAAGATGTCCCACAGAATCTGTTCTATATAAAGAATATTCATATAAATTGAATCTATCAGATTGCATAGAGTCAATCTGAAATGTTAAGCTAGTTCTATCACACTCATTCAAATAAGCATATTCTGTTATTTCATATAAACGTAATAATTCGTTTTTACTATTATCTAGTTTATCTGTTTCAACCCTATATTTCTCTTTTGTACAAGGAGACGGATAGATATAAGGATTTTTAGTGTAATAGAGCTTTTTCTCAAGTAGATTAGATCTATTATAGTGGTAAGTAACTTTACTAAATAATGACGCCTCTGTTTCCTGAAAAGAAAATACTGAGTCACAAGGAAAAGGGCTTTCTCTAAAATCATAATCAAACGAGTAAGTAGAGGTTTCGATTACTTGATTGAAACGATTATATGTATGTACAATTTTGTAGTGACAACCAAATTCAGATACTCCCTGAATAGAAGTTAAATTACTTTTACTATCATATTCTTCTATTTTTAGAAAAAAAGTTCCTCCATTACCACATGATTCATTAAAAATAGTTTTTCCTGTTACAATTCTTTTGATAGTGTGGGTATTCTTGTCTTTAGGTAATACGGTTATACAGTATGAGGAGTCATTTTGTTCATTTTGATATTCCTTACAAGATGTCGCTACAAGTAACAATATACATATTATCCAGCTATTGCTCATCTTAAAGCACTGCATAATAGTAGAGCCTATAGCTGGTTATAAGGTAAAAATACTTCAAATGTGGTTCCCATGCCTGGTTGGCTTTCTACTGTAATCTGTCCATGATGGACATCTACTACAGTTTTTACATAACTTAATCCTAGTCCAAATCCTTTAACATCATGCAGATTACCTGTAGAAACACGATAGAATTTGTCAAATATTTTACCTAGTGCTTCTTTGCTCATACCAATGCCATGATCTGTAATACTTATTTTTAAACCATCAGATACATTTTGTGTTGAGATCTGAATTTGCGGTTTCTCTGGAGAATACTTGTTTGCATTATCAAGTAAATTATAAATCAGGTTAGTGATATGTACTTCATCTGCTTCAATCTCAGTATTCTCCGCATCTAATTGAAGATCTACAGTTCCTTCCCGTTTTTCAATCTGAACGCCAATATTCTGTAATACATCTTCAATTACCTCATGTACATTTATAGTACTAAGTTTTAGTTTGAGTTGGCCTTTATCCAGAGTTGCTGCCTGAAGAACTTTTTCTACTTGCGACCCAAGCCGACGATTTTCATCAGAGATCACTCGCAAATATCGATTTAATGAGCTTGCATGTGTTTGAACATCAGGATCTTGTAGCATCTCACATGCCAGCGAGATCGTTGCTATCGGTGTCTTAAATTCATGAGTCATATTATTAATAAAGTCATTTTTTACTTCTGATAATTTCTTTTGTTTCAGAATCGTATTAACTGACACATAAAATATTGCCATAATGACCCCACACAGAACAATGGAGATTAATAAAATCCAGAATGTAGAGCTATTGATAAAAGTTTGCTTATCTGGAAATAGAACATATAATATATCGTTTTTCGCATGCAGATCATTGGTGAACAGATTGATCGTAAATGCCTCTGATGGAATCGAACGATCTACAGATTGATTTGACGCGAAGAATACCTGTTTTAATTTGGAAGAATGAACGCCATACTCAAACGGAATGTCTATACTTTGATTTTTAATCTCTGCTTTTAGCAGAGAATCCAGTTTAATGGGATCAATCCGTTGTTCAACAGGTCGTTCCTTAGCAAATAATTGTTGAAAGACTTCTTTTACAATAGTAGATTGTTGCTGAACCTTATCTACCTTGTTCTGTATTTCAGGTTGAGGGATAGTAACTACTGGGTTGTTATCTTTTTTGCCTTTTCGTTTTTTAGATGGTTTCTTTGCCTGTAGTGCTCCTGATGTATGTTGATTGGTTGTATCCAATATCAATGAGTCTACCGGAATGCCCATTAAACGCATTTGCTCCAGCATCGCTTCATTTAGCCAACGTTCCAGTGCCTCATTCTGTCGTTGCATTTCCTGCATTTCTTGTCTAAACTCGGACATATCACGAAAGGGATCATGTCTGCGAAAAAGATTATTTTGAGGCTGGCTGCTTGGATAAATACTTGCAGAATCATATCCACTATATAAAGGACTATACTCTGTATAAGTTTGCTGAATATGAAACTGAACGATTCCAGGATAAATCATTTCCACAGAGTCTGTAGCAGCATTATAATTGTCCTTTTTAGAATTGTTTTTACGATTTTTTTTACGATGATTCTTTGCTGGCTCTGTTGTTGCTAAAGCATCATTGTTTTGAGTAGAAGTTCCGGTTATATTTTGATGGCTGGTATCTCGTAGTTGCTGAGATGCCAGCCATATCACTTCTTCCCTTTGCAATTTATTGGCAACATGTTGCAATGCTTCCTGTACGTTCTGATCAAATCGTTCCTCTGCAACTGTACGTGCCTGAAAGATCCAATATCCCTGGAAACCGATCAGCCCAAGTGTAGCTAATGCCATCAGGAAGATAATCCATCTGATTTGTTGCTTTTTCATAAACTTATGTTCACACACTTACTTGTTTCAAATAAGGCTGTTTCCATACTCTGGTACAGTCTACTCTAAGATAACAAAATTACAAGTCGTTTGTCTTTACTTGTGGTTTTTAACACTCTTTAACACAATTTCTTAAGTGCCAGGTTACTTTTAGAAAATTTCATCATAAAAATTAAATACATATTGCTGCAACCATTTATCCGCTTTTTGCATCTTATTATTGTCTTGTTTCACCGACTGTCCGATTTTGAGATAAAGTGTCCGAAATCGGATAAATAGGTTTTGAGATATAGGCTAAATTTTTAAAAGAAAGTATTTTTTGTTTTTGGCATGTGGCTTGTGATTGTTGAGAGCCGGGTAAACTGTTTCTAAAGATTCATCTGCCAGAAATCGCATTTCACCCTGTAATTTTATGAGTTACGCGGAAAAACCTTGATCAAAGTACTACAATTTATTTTTTTAGGTAGTATTCAAGAATTTAAAAATATTTTCAAAATATATAGTACTATGTATTGCAAGGTATTGTCTATTAACATATATTTGTCACTCTAATCCATACATTTGATTTTTAGCCTTTTATATATATTATCATGAAACCAGTAAAAGTTTACTCCCAATTAGCGTTGCTTTGTCTTTTATTGATGAGCATGGGCTTTCCGAGCGTAATAGCGGAGGATGACACAGGTTCAGATAAAACTAAATCTGTACGGTACGTAAAGGTTGGCTTTCTTGCCTGCACTCGTCAGGTGTCTCAAGTAGAGGATACTCAAAAAATCCAGGAGACCAAATGCGTAAATAAGATTGATAAAGAAGAAGATGATGATAAAATAATAAACAATAACCCTCCTAAAATATCACAAAAGGTAGGAGCTAGTGTTGAGACCGTTTCTCAACATATTGAGCAATGGCTTAAGCATTAAGATCTTACTGAATTAAAAAACAAAAGGTTCCCACTTATAAACGGGAACCTTTTGTTTTAGTACCAGTTAGGGGTTTGGCCCTTGCTGAAACTATTATTCTTTTTGGGTAAAACATTACACTTGTCAACAATCTTGATGAAAAAATACTGTCTGCTAGTATAAGTCTGAGGTTAGCATAACTCTTTTTGCTATTTTTGAGTCGTCATTATACGCGGTTCTCTTATACGCTTTTACAGGACAATTTTTCAATTATCGAATGATTTCAGAATTACCTTTATTTACAGACTATCCATCCTACATAAACATTCTATTTTGTGTATTTGTAGGTACTATTGTTATATCCCTGTTTTACCAACTATTTTTCTTTAGCCGACTGGCATTTTATAAAGATATACAAAAGCCAGAATCAGTAGATGAGTGGCCTGGAGTTTCAGTTGTGGTATGTGCATGGAATGAACTGGAAAACTTAAAGAAATTAATTCCGCTCTTATTAAATCAAAAGTACCCTTATTTTGAGATTATTATAGTGGATGATCGTTCTGATGATGAATGTTATGATTTTTTGCTATTTGAATCCTTCAAGCATCCAAAATTGCATCTGGTTCGAATTAATGATACGCCCGATCATATCTCTTCCAAAAAATATGCATTAACATTAGGTATAAAGGCTGCTCAATATGATATTGTTTTGTTGACAGATGCAGATTGTCTTCCTGAGAGCGACAACTGGATTACATACATGACTAGTCCAATTCGGGATGAAAAGAAGGTAGTTTTAGGATTCTCGCCATATCGATATAATACAGGATTTCTAAATTTTCTAATCAGGCATGAAACTTTTTATACTGCAGTCCAGTATATGTCCTTTGCAGTAGCAGGATTACCTTATATGGGAGTAGGGCGTAACCTGAGCTACAGAAAATCACTTTTTATACAAAACAAAGGATTTCATTCACATTTACGAGTAGTAGGGGGTGATGATGATTTGTTTGTAGGAGAAGTTGCTAACAAAAAAAATACTGCCATTTGTGTTTTACCTGACTCTTTTATGGTTTCTGAACCAAAGTCTACATTTAAGACATGGTTCAGACAAAAAAAGCGGCATCTGAATGTTGGGAAAAAATATAAGTTGCGTAATAAGTTCTTATTAGCTATGTTGTCACTGTCTCAATTATTATTTTGGGTTTGTGGCATACTTTTAGTCTGTTTTCAAGCGTTTATACCTTTTGTAGTAATAGGTTGGTTAATTCGTACAATAGTACAGACATGGCTACTCTATCGAATTGCCAAACGCTTGGATGAAAGCATTGAATGGTATACATTGCCTCTGTTTGATTTCTTTTATACATTTTACTACATGTTCATTGGAACCTGGGCTTTATTTACAAAACGTGCCTCATGGAGTTAGATAAAGAGTTCTCATCGAAAGCCTTAGAAGATTTTAAGCTGGTAGACCAGGCTATTGGTGGTGACCAGAAGGCATATGCCGAGTTAATGAAGCGGTATAAGAAACCATTGTATCATACAGTATTGAAAATGGTTCGGAATGTTGATGATGCAGAAGACCTGACAATCGAGTCTTTTGCTAAGGCGTTTCGTAATCTAGATAAGTTTAAAAAAGATTTTAGTTTTAGTACCTGGTTATTTCGTATAGCGACTAATAATTGTATTGACTTTTTACGTAAAAAGAGATTGGATACCATGCGTATTGCAGGCTCTTTGCGTGATAGCAATGGTGATGAAGTAGCAATCGAAATAAAAGATAATAAACTGAATCCGCAGGAAGAAGCGATTAAGGATCAGAAGAATGAAATCATTCGGTTGATTATACATAAGTTGCCTCCAAAGTACCAGACTCTTGTGAACCTGAGATATTTTCAGGAGCTTTCCTATGAAGAGATTGCAGATGAATTACAAGCTCCCTTAGGAACTGTTAAGGCTCAGTTGCATCGTGCCAGAGAATTACTCTATGACTTGGTGAAAGACAAACAAGAACATATCTGACAGCTTTATTTTTTGTTTTTGACTTCAAGCATCTTTTAGAATCTGAAAAGATATTATTTTTGAGGCTTTAACAAAATATAGATAACCTGTGGATATAATCCTGAAGTATTTCCCTCACCTTACCGAAAAACAGAAGGAACAATTTGCCTTATTAGAGACTCTTTATAAAGAGTGGAATGAGAAGATCAATGTTATTTCCCGAAAAGACATTGATGCATTATACGAAAAGCATATTCTACATTCATTAGGCATTGCAAAAGTTATTACCTTTAAATCTGGGACTGATATTCTGGATGTTGGTACTGGAGGGGGCTTTCCTGGTATTCCTTTGGCTATCTTATTTCCAGAATGTAACTTTCATCTGGTAGATTCAATAGGAAAGAAGATTAAAGTTGTGCACGAAGTAGCAACTGGGGTTGGTCTTACCAACGTTAAAGCAGAGCAGGCCAGGGCAGAACAATTACCTCTTACTTATGATTTTGTTGTGAGTAGAGCTGTTACTCAAATGAAAGAGTTTTATGGATGGGTAAAACACAAAATCAACAAACATTATCAACATGATCTGAGAAATGGTATCTTATACCTTAAGGGAGGGGATTTGACAGAAGAACTTGAGGCAGCAAGAGTAAAATATAAGTTATATCCATTGACAGAATACTTTGAAGAGGAATTTTTTGAAACAAAATATGTGGTATATATTCCAGTAGACAAGAAATAAAAACAAAGGGGCAATCTTTAAATTGCCCCTTTGTTTTTATTGTGCATAACCTGGATTCTGTGTTAGGTTTTTATTGGTATCTCTTTCGCGTTGAGGAATTGGTAAAACTAACTCATTAGCATTAAAACGATAGCCTCAATGGCTTGTGCGGTACGCCCTTGGATGGAACATGTATTTCCAATATGGAATTGTTTTCATGTGATTTTGTAGTTTATACTAAGCCGAAAGATAGTAGCACAGACCATATCTGTTAAAACAGAATCATAATAAGTCAAAATCTCAATTGTTTGTTCGGGTGTGCATCTTTTTCGTCTTTAACCTACCTTTATCTACAAATTCTTACACACTTACATCTACCGTTTTTTCTATCTGTATATGAGCGATTTAACTAAATATAGTTGATAAATGTCATTCATCTGAAATTCTTAAGAGAAAAATGGCTAAGAGGTAGTTTTTTCATGGGAAAACTTTAATAATATATTACGTGCATTAGTAATCAGTTACTTAACGTTACTCAATAAAGGAGGTTTCTAGTACTTTTGATTTACGGTTATAGAAAAAGAACATTCAATCTTCTCATTGAAAATATGATTGACTTAGTATTATTGGTGGATGATAACGATACTGATAATTTTATCAGCAAACGTATTATTGAAATCACCAAATTTGCCAAAAGAGTGGAGGTGAAGAACTCAGGAAAGAGTGCTCTGGAATTTCTGGAACGTGAACAGAACAATCCGGAGAACTTACCAGAAATTGTCTTTCTGGATATTAACATGCCTATTGTTGATGGATTTGTTTTTCTTTTTGAATTTGAAATGTTTCCAGAAGCGTTGAAAAACAAGTGTAAGATTGTAATTCTTTCCAGTTCTGATAATCGTCGTGATATTGAAAAGATTGTAGATAATGAATATGTGATTAAATTTGTCACCAAACCGTTGACAGAAAGTATTTTAAGCGAAGTAAAAGCTCTTCCGCAAGTAAATCCGATTTTTAGGTAAGAGCTTGATAATAATATAGTCTTAAATACCTGCCGTGTTTTATGGACAGGTATTTTTGTATTTTTAGATGTATTAACACAATGAACCGAAAATATCTGTATAGTATAACGGGAGCTTTCCTGTTGGGAGTAGGTGGATGGTTTGGATATCAGAAATATCGGGAGGCGCAGCCTTTGTATGCAATTTTGCAGATAAAAGATGCCTATGAGACACATGACCTTTCATTATTTAAAAAACATGTAGCTATTGAATCTGTTGTCAACAATTCTATTGATCAGATTATGGCCGAAACTATTTCAAAGACAACTTCAAATCAATCGTCTGATAATGAAATAAAGATTGCTACTGACATTATTGCTTTTGTAAAACCACGTTTGGTGGAAACAATAGGAGAGCAAGTTTACAAAGCAGTAGAAACAGGTAGTCTGAATCTGGAGAATTCTGGAGATCTGGCAATTACATCACTAAAAGATGCTTCAGGTCCCTTTATAAATGGCAGCTATCAGTTTGATGAGATTGAAAATGTTGAAGTTCATGATGCAGATGCATTAATTACTTTACGATTTTTAGCTTCTGATCAACGCAAAAAGCCGTTTTTACTAAAGTGTAAAATGAGTAAAGAAGAGGGTGAGTGGAAATTAGTAGAGATACTTAATACCAGTGAACTTATGGAATTACATAATGGAAATAAGTAAGTTTCCTCTTTAACAATAAAAAAGCCATCTGTTCAGATGGCTTTTTTATTGTTATTAGGTTTTCTGCTTTTTCTTTTTAGCAGCTGGAAATAAAATGTTATTTAATATAAGACGGTAACCTGCTGAAGTCGGATGAAGGCTGAGATCAGTCGGTTCTTCACCAACCTGATGTTGGTAATCTTCAGGATCATGACCTCCATAGAATGTCCAGGTACCTTTGCCAAAAATTCCGTGAATATATTTAGCCTCACCAATAGACTTGCTCTCGCCCATGATCACCACCTCTGGTTTAATAAGACTTTTCTTAAAACCTGTAGTTTGTCCTAAGAAACCTTTAACTACATTCAAATGGCTTTGCGTAAGCATAGTAGGTACTGGGTCCCATTTAGCGGAAAACTGGAACAATGTAAAATAATCGTTGCTTTCATTAACAGGACGCTCATAAATCTGATTATCAATGTTTGAATATTCATAATCAAATGGATCTTTGTTCAGTATAAAGTTACGGAAGGCAAAGGTTTTACTATAATCGAGCTTTTGTTGTGCATTTGGATCAGCAGGATCACCATCGTAAATGCTTTCACAAATATCCACACCATCTGCTGCTAGAGCGATGTCATATGTGTCTGCTGCTGAACACATCGCAAATAGGAAGCCACCTCCTGAACAAAAATCACGTATTTTCTTTACTACTGCCAGTTTGAGCTGTGATACCTTGGCAAATCCATACTTCTTAGCACAGGTCTCAAATTCGCGTTGCTGGGCTTTGTACCAGGCATGATGCCCATGAGTGCGGTAAAATTTACCATACTGGCCTGTAAAGTCTTCATGATGTAAATGGAGCCAATCATATTTGGGTAAAAGCCCATCCATAACTTCATCATCAAAAATGATGTCATAAGGGATTTCTGCATAGCTTAATACAAGAGTAACAGCATCATCCCAAGGTTGTTTTGACTTTGGAGAATAGACGGCTACTTTAGGTGCTTTTTCCAGCTTCATCACATCCATATTTACATCTGGAGCACTGATTTCCGCCGTAATCTGTCCTGCTTGTGCATCAGATATCACTTGATAGCTAACTCCTCTGATTCTAAGCTCGCTTTCAAAGACAGGTTGATACTGAAACATAAAACTTCCCCCTCTGTAGTTGAGCAACCAGTCTACTTCTGTACTTTTGGTGAGTACCCAATAGGCGATGCCATAAGCTTTTAAATGATTGGCTTGTGCCTCATCCATAGGGATCAGAATAGAGGATGCCCAGTTAGTTCCAATACTGCAAATTCCCATCAGGGTCAGCAGAAAACGACGAAATGCGTTTATATGCATAATTGAAAAAATAAATTGACTATTCAAAACGTATTCATTCTGAGCAGATAACGTATAATAGTACTATAATTGTTAATCAAGATGCTACTTTTTACTAATAAATCGATATGCATACTGTTAATTGCATATAAGTAGCTTATTTCTTGACAGTACGTTTATTGCCACTTGCCTGCCAGCCTAGTTTTTCTACATTAAAATATAGCTCTTTTTGATGTAATTCGTTCGGCTCTTCCAATATAATTTTATCTGTACCACTTGTGAGATCCCGATTTTTAACAGTCAGGCCTAGTGTTTCCATATAGATTTGTTCATCCCCAATTGAAATAACAACAATTGCTGTTTTGATCGTTTTACCATCTCCGCTTTTTTCAAGGACTTCTAATAATTTATCGAACTTGCTAAGCCATTTTTGAGATTCTGCCTGCTGACCCAGATTATCGTAGGCGTAATGCAAGCCAAAAATGTAATTCATATTAAATGGAGACTTTTTGACTCCCTCTTTACCTACTGCAATCGCCTTTTGGTAGTCTTTGGCTGCAATCAGTGCATTGAACTCTTTTTGGCGAAGGTCTTTCTCATAAGGATCGTAAGTGGGTTGCTGGGTGAATCCATAATATAAATGTTTGTACTGTTCATGTGTAAGTGTTGTGTCATTCTTTTCGTATCGGGCTAACAATACCGGATAAAAATAAGATGAAGACGATGTTGCGATATTTTTATAGATATCTGTAAAGTTAACATTGGATATTTGCTGTCCATATCCCATATATAAAGACAAGCAAATGAATAAGAGGCTGAAAGTGAGGTTGCGTTTCATACAAATATAGCGTTTTTTCATTTCATACGTATGTACATTCAAAAAGATACTGTAGCCGATAAACCATAGTATTATCCGTTTGCCATAATTATTAGTAAGCTAGCCGGTTTTTTAGTAACTAGGAAATTAATATACAAAAGATGTAATAAAATTTACTACCCAACAAGTTGTTGACAATGCTATTGGGAAATCTACTATTATTTATATCAAGTGGTATACACTAACCGTAAAACCTAAGAAAATGAATCTGACTGAGAATATTAAAGAGGGACTGCGTTCTATTCAGGGAAATTTACTGAGAACCATTCTGACAGCTTTAATCATTACTATCGGCATTACTGCCCTGGTTGGGATCTTAACTGCTATTGAAGGAATAAGAGCACAGGTAGATAGTAGTTTTTCATCTTTGGGGGCAAATTCTTTTACACTGGAAGGAACGAGATGGTGGAGAAGACAAAACGCAGGTAGAAATGAAAAGATATATCCGCCATTAGAGTATCGGGAAGCTAAGAAATTTATGGAAGAATATACTTTTTCTCCAACTGTCACAGTAAATACCATGGTGTCAGGGAATGTAGAAGCCAAATACCTCTCCAAAAAAACCAATCCCAATTCTCGTTTGATGGGAGGTAATAACCAGTATATAGCTATTAAAGGATATAAGTTGTCTTCTGGCCGTGAATTTTCAAATCCAGAGATGAAATACGCAGGTTTGGTAGCCATAATAGGGAGTGAAGTACAATCTACTTTATTTGATAAAGTAGATCCTCTTGGTAAGGAAGTTGTTGTAAAAGGACTACGTTTTAAAGTGATTGGAGTTTTGGAAAAGGCAGGTGGTATGTTTGGTGGAGGAGGAGCAGACCGTACCATACTGGTGCCTTTGGAAACTGCTCGTAAAGTGCCCTCAAACTTTGACCTTACCTATGATATCACTGTTTCAGTACCTAAAGTAGAAGATCTGGATGAAGCAATAGGAGAAGCAACAGGACTAATGCGGGCTATACGACATGATAGGCCTGGCCAGCCTGATTCATTTGAGATCGAAAGTAGTGGATCATTAAGAGAAGAACTGGATGGTATAACAGGTGCATTAAAAATAGGAGGAGGAGTTATAGGATTTGTTACATTGCTTGGTGCTGCTATTTGCCTGATGAATATTATGATGGTTTCCGTGACGGAACGTACACGTGAAATCGGAATACGTAAAGCATTAGGTGCAACCCCTTTGCGTATCAGACAGCAGTTTTTGATTGAGGCTATTGTAATTTGTCAGCTAGGAGGGATTGCAGGTGTACTTCTGGGTATTTTGGTTGGTAATGGGATGTCTAGTTTGTTAGGTGCTAATAATTTTGTGGTTCCCTGGTTCTGGATGATATTAGGTCTGATCGTTTGTGTTACCGTAGGTTTGATCGCTGGTTATTATCCTGCTTACAGAGCGTCCAAGCTTGATCCTATTGAGTCTTTACGCTATGAGTAAAAACTATAATACTAAAAAAAGAGCGTCCTGCATACGTATGCAGGACGCTCTTTTTTTAGTATTGAAGGAAAAGCTATAAGAACTGATCAATATTTCCGAGTCCTTCTCTGATTACTTCTATCTCATCCCGTGTATAATCTATCACAGTTGAAGCTACATTATTTCCATACCCGCCATCAATTACAATATCCACAAGATGCTCGTATTTTTCAAATATTAGTTCAGGGTCAGTAGAATACTCTATAATTTCATCATCGTCTTTTACAGAGGTAGTAATAATTGGATGTCCTAGCTCTTTTACAATCATACGAGGTATATTGTGATCTGGTACACGAATACCAACTGTTTTTTTGTTAGAGTGGAAGATACGAGGAACATCATTGCTGGCACGAAGAATAAAAGTAAAGGGTCCTGGTAATGCCTTTTTCATGAGTTTAAATACAGGGGTGTCTACATTGGCATATTCAGCTATGTGACTAAGATCATAACATATAAAAGAAAGGTTTATCTTCTGAGGTTTAATGCCCTTGATTTGGCATATTTTCTCAACTGCACGCTGATTATGAATATCACATCCCAATCCATATACGGTATCTGTTGGGTATATGACAAGTCCTCCATCACGCAGACATTCTACTACCTGTAGAATCTTTCGCAGTTCAGGATTTTCCGGATGGATCTTTATGAATTGTGCTGACATAATTATGGATATATAATCTTGTTTACAGTTATTGATGAGATAACTGTAAATTATTGGATTGTTTTCAGCTATAAAGCTGTACTATTCAAAATTAACCTAATATATGTGTACAGACAAAAACCATACAAACTGTTTTTGGAGCCTGAACGAAAAACTATACTTTTGTTGTTGATTCTGAGTTGCTATATAATTTAGAAGTCATATTTATTATTATAAAACCACAAAATCTTGCCGCTATGGCACAAACAAAAAACTGGAAGATAGGTCTTTTTCTCGCAATAGCGTGTATATTTATCACTGTTGCATTCTATGCATATCAGGTTACACAAACTGCTAATTTACAAGTAGACAAAGAAGATACCTTTCTATATATACCTTCAGGGGCTGTTTATCAGACTGTAATGGATTCGCTGAAACAGAGAAAGATTATTCAGGATGAGCTTTCCTTTAGTTTTCTGGCGAAGCTGCTCAAGTATCAGGAAAGAGTAAAAGCAGGTCGTTATCGAATCAGAAAGAATATGGGTAATCTGGCTGCAATCCGTATGTTACGAGCAGGCTTACAAGACCCTGTAAAAGTTACATTTAATAACATTCGCCTGAAAGAAGAACTACCTGGTAAAATTTGTAAAAACCTGGAAGCCGATTCAGTAGCATTTGCTGCATTGATCAATGATCCTGAATTTGTAGGTAAATGGGGGTTTGATACAGTATCTATTACAACCATGTTTCTTCCAAATACTTATCAGTTTTACTGGAATACCTCTGCTGAAGAAGTTCTGGAACGTTTACATAAAGAATATAAGAAGTTCTGGACAGATGAACGAAAAGCAAAAGCAAAAGCTATAGGGTTTAGTCCTGTAAAAGTAACAGTGCTGGCTTCTATTATTGAGGCTGAGACCAATAAAAATGATGAGAAACAACGTATGGCTGGTACGTATATCAACCGATTGACAGCCGAAGAGACAAATCGTCGGCTACAGGCAGATCCAACATTGAAGTTTGCTTTGAAGGATTTTGGTATTAAACGGATTCTAAATGTACACAAGGAAGTAGAATCTCCTTACAATACATACAAGTATCCCGGTCTTCCTCCCGGCCCTATTAATTTACCTTCAATACCTTCTATTGATGCTGTCTTGAATTACGAGAAAAATAACTACTTATATTTTTGTGCTAAGGAAGATTTTTCAGGGCATCACAACTTTGCTGTCACCTATAAAGATCATTTGGCAAATGCCAGATTATATCAGGCAGCATTAGACAAGCGAAAGATTATGAAATAATAAATTTCATGAAAAAAGAACGGCGGTTGAATTTTCAACCGCCGTTCTTTTTATTTTTTACCAGTACTGCCATATCCTCCGGCGCCACGCTGGGTTTCACTAAGATTATCAGTTGCTTCCCAACGTACTTGCTGATATGGTGATACAATCATCTGAGCAATACGCTCTCCATGCTCTACTACAAAGGCTACATCAGATAAGTTAATCAGCAGGACCATAATTTCACCACGGTAATCAGCATCAATAGTGCCTGGGCTATTTAATACCGTAATGCCATGTTTAAGAGCCAAACCACTGCGAGGGCGGATCTGTGCTTCATAGCCCTCTGGTAGTTCAATAAATAACCCTGTTGTAATCAGTTTGCGCTGACCAGGTAATAACGTAATAGCTTCTGTAAGATTTGCCCGTATATCCATTCCAGCAGAATGTTCTGTCTGATAACTGGGTAGATCGTTGGTAGATTGATTAATGACTTTAACAGAAACGGTTTGCATGAATATATTTGAATTGTAAATGAATAACTAGTTCAACTTTGAGGTTTTCGAATGCTATTTTTTGTTTGCCACAGAAGTGATGCGTCCAAGTGGAATCTTTTCAAAATAAATCACAGCCACTATAAATGTGAAAGTAACAAACAGATGAAATAATACTGCCATCCACTCTGAAGAGAATCTTATCAGAGAAACCACAAGAATAAGTAATGCAGCACCAGTTAAATAAGTGCCAGCTGAGAAAATGGAATAAGGTACAGGAAAATATTTATTACCTAACAGATAAGAAGCCACTGTCATCGCTGCACAGGATAACAAGAATGCTATAGCGCAACCCATGTACCCAATATAAGGTATCAATATGATATTTAGGATAATGTTTACTCCTGCTCCCATAAAGGTAAGCCAGGTACCATAATATGTCTTATCTGTTAATTTAAACCAGACACTAAGATTATAGTATACTCCTAACAATAAGTTGCCTAACAGAAGAAAGGGAACTACAGCCAGACCTTCTCTATACTCAGGACGACGTAGAAACAAAGGACTAATCCAGTCAAGGTTTACACTAATACCAACCCATAATACACTACAGGCAATAATAAACCATTTCATTACCAGAGCAAAAGTACTGGGAGCATTCTTGTCTTCACTTTGACTAAAGAAGAAAGGCTCTGCAGAGTAACGAAACGCCTGCACTACCACATTCATAAAAATAGATAGCTTATAACAGGAGCCATAAATTCCTAATGCAGCCTGAGAGCTATGTCCAGGATAAAAACCTTTTGGCAGAAAAGAATCAAATGTAAGACGATCAAATAACTGATTAGCAGTTCCTGCCAGTCCCATAATAAGAATTGGATATCCATAGAGCCATACAGGTTCAAAAGACTTCCAGTTAAACTTAAATTTGAAATCGCGGAATAAATCCCACAAAAGGGGAATAAATGCCACATTGGCAATCAGATTTGACAGAAATACATAACCTATCTTGAAAGAGGGATAATAGATATAGCTGATGGCAGGCTTTAGAAAGACCAAAAAATTTTCTTCATAAATATTACGACAAAACCATAGGAAAAAGACATTCAAAAAGACATTCAAAAGAATGTTAACCATACGGACAAATGCAAACCGGCGAGGTCTTCGTTCTAGTCTAAGGCGGGCAAACGGGATAGAAACGATTCCATCCAAAGCTACCACAATAGCCATGATAACAATGTATTGTCCTTGTCCCGGATAACCTATTAAGGTAGCAATAGATGTTGCAAAAAGAATGAAAACGAGACTAAAAAAAACAGAGACAGAGATAACTGCACTGAAGATGAGATCGTAGTAAGATTTAAAGTTATCACGGGAGGCAAAACGGAAAAACGAAGTTTCCATGCCGAACGTGTATACAATCTGAAGAAATGCGACATAGGTAAACAACTTGATTTGAATACCTGATTCTTCTGCAGTAAATGCAACAGTGTGTAAGCTGACCAGCAGAAAATAAATAGACCGCCCAACAATACTGGGCAGTCCATATAATGCGGTTTCTCCGGCAAGTTTTTTTAAAACTGACAATTCGTATCGTAATTTATAATCCTGGCTAATACAACAACACCTCTTGCTTATCGTCCCTGAAAGTTAGCAGGACGTTTTTCCAGAAAGGCTTTGGTTCCTTCTTTAAAATCTTCTGTTTTACAACAGATACTAAAGGCGTTGGCTTCCGTCTGATAACCATTCTCATCCTTATTGAAAACAGCATTTACACATTCAATTACCATTTCAATAGCCACAGGTGCTTTGGATAATATCTTGTTTAACAGTTCTTCTGCTTTTGAGAGTAATTCTTCCGGTGTGGAAACTAAATGGTTTACCAGTCCGTATTGATGTGCTTCTTGCGCTGAAATCATATCTCCTGTCATCATCCATTCCATTGCTTTGGATTTACCCACTAGTTGAGTCATACGTTGTGTACCTCCGTAGCCTGGAATAATACCCAGATTTACTTCTGGCTGGCCAAACTTTGCAGTTTCAACAGCAATTCGTAAATGGCAGGCCATTGCCAGTTCACAACCTCCTCCAAGAGCAAATCCATTAACTGCTGCGATAACAGGTTTGGGGCTGTTTTCAAGTAGTGCAAATATTTCCTGACCGTTTTCAGCGAACTTTCTGCTATTTACTTCATTCATTTCCATAAACTCAGAAATGTCTGCTCCCGCTATAAATGCTTTGTCTCCTGCTCCGGTTATAATAATACCCCGAACCGTTGGATTCGCATACACATCCTGCATTACATGTTTTATTTCTTTTAAGGTTGCAAGATCAAGTGCGTTTCTTTTTTCAGGGCGATTTATTGTTATTATCAGAATATTTTCTTTCTGGCGAATGTCCAGATTCTGGAGTTTTTTCATAAAGGCAAAATCCTGTGTCATAGTTGACAAATATGTTTTGTTAATGGTTGTTTTTAACCAAAAATCACTTCAAAGGAATAAAAAATCCATTGCTTTTCCCAAAAAGGAATCAGTAATTTGGATCGGTTAAAATTGGAATAGATAACAAAGGGATTCTGAAAGTAGTTTCAACTCTTCTTTTCTGTTATTCTGGTCCACTAAATTTCTATTATTTTATTTTCTAAACAAACTAAGTTATGGCCAATAAAACCCCAATTACGGTTGCATATGGTGATGGCATCGGTCCGGAAATTATGCGGGCTGTTTTGCGTATACTGGATGCTGCGGGAGCACAAATTGCTCCTGAAGTAATCGAAATCGGTGAAAAAGTATATCTGAAAGGTATCACAGCTGGTATAGAAGAGTCTTCATGGGAAAGTTTGCGCCGTACAAAAGTATTTCTTAAAGCTCCAATCAGTACTCCTCAGGGAGGCGGTTATAAGAGTTTGAATGTGACTACACGAAAAACATTGGGATTGTATGCCAATGTGCGTCCGGTACAGGCCTATCATCCGTTTGTAGATACATTGCACCCTCGTATGGATCTGGTGATAGTTCGTGAAAATGAAGAGGACTTGTATGCAGGTATTGAACATCAGCAGACTGATCAGGTAGTACAATGTTTAAAGATCATCAGTCGGCCAGGTAGTGAAAAAATAATTCGCTATGCTTTTGAATATGCCCGGGCTTATGGTCGCAAAAAAGTGACTTGCTTTACCAAAGATAATATCATGAAAATGACAGACGGATTATTCCGTAAAGTCTTTGATGAAGTAGGGCAGCAGTACCCTGATATTGATAAAGAACACTGGATTATTGATATCGGTTCAGCCTTACTGGCAGATGAACCAGAGCGCTTTGGTGTGATTGTTACGTTGAATCTGTATGGAGATATTATTTCAGATATTGCGGCACAGATTGCAGGATCTGTAGGAATGGGTGGTTCGGCAAATATTGGTGACCAGTGTGCCATGTTTGAAGCTATTCATGGTTCAGCTCCGGATATCTCTGGAAAAGGTATTGCTAATCCTTCAGGATTATTGAATGGTGCTATATCGATGTTGGTTCACATTGGACAGGCAGATGTTGCCACTAAAATACACAATGCATGGTTGTGTACCATTGAGTCAGGAGTCCACACAGGTGATATCTATAAAGAAGGTGTTTCTAAAAAGCGGGTAGGTACTGAAGGTTTTGCGGATGCTGTTATTGAAAGACTTGGTCAATTACCGCATCATTTCAAAGCTGTAAGCTATCAGACTGCACCAAAAGAGGTACAACCCACTCCACTGAGTTTACAAACAAAAAAGAAAAAAGAATTGGTAGGTGTAGATATATTTCTAGACTGGACTCAAGGTACTGCTAACGACCTGAGTAAGATTATGGAAGAGATTAGAACTCCTGAATTGAAACTAAAAATGATTTCGAATCGTGGAGTAAAAGTATATCCGGATGGAATGCCTGAGACCTTCTGCTCTGATCACTGGCGTTGTCGATATACAGCTGTCTCTGATCCAATTATAAAACATACAGATATTATAGCATTACTACAAAAAGTTGGAGAGGCTGGACTTGATTTTATTAAAACAGAGCATCTATATACATTTGATGGTGTTAGAGGCTATTCTTTGGAACAGGGAGAATAATAATCTAGTACAACTAGAAATGGATAGAACAAATATCTGGTTCAACGAGCCAGATATTTGTTTTTAAATGTGTTTATATTGTGCTTTCTTTAAAACTAAAGAATAGCTTGTTCAAAAAATGGTCATTATTGAAACCCCTCGTCTGATATTACGCCAGTTAGAGCTGGAAGATGACTCCTTTGTTTTTGAACTTGTGAATACTCCTTCCTGGCTAAAATTCATTGGGGACAGAGGTGTACATACACTAAATGATGCCCGAAATTATATCCGTACAGGCCCTATGGATAGTTACAGCCGATTTGGGTTTGGATTATTATTGATTTTTTTAAAGGGAGAAGATATTCCTATTGGTATGTGTGGCTTGTTAAATAGAGACGTTTTGGATGATCCTGATATGGGGTTTGCCTTACTACCTGTATATGAAGGAAAAGGATATGCATTTGAAGCGGCTTCTGCTGTGTTGAAGTATAGCCGCAACGAATTACAACTTAAACGCATTGTTGCTATTGTAATGCGGGAAAATCAGCGATCTGTTTCACTTCTTCAGCGGCTTGGTTTCGTCTATGAAAAAGATGTTATTCTTCCCTATTCCAATGAAGAATTATTGTTGTTTGGTTGCAAACTCCTAAATTAGAGTAGTTCATCTTTCTTACAATCAAACCACTACAAAATTACCCATGGATAAAAGAGTTGTTTTTGATTTTGATATTGAGTTTACCAATGGTGGAGGTATACAGGGACAGGACTTTCGCTTGGATATTGAAAAGCATGAGATATCAGATAAGGACCTTGCTGATTATATTGTTGCTGATCTTCGTTTATTAATGGTAGGGAAGGTCACTATTTTAAATAAATATTATATTGAGGAGAGACATAAACGAAAATCCAACTCAGAAAACACAACAAAAGAATTACTGATAGATTTAAGCCATACCATAGAAAACGGGTTAATTACCTATAAAGGGCTCCCTGCTCCTATAATCTGTGATTACCTGAGTCGTGAAAACTCAAAACAATTCTATGAAGAAGGGACACAGTTTCAGATTGGCAAAATAGAAATGGTAACCAATACTGGTACCTATCTGGATTGTCCGTTTCATCGATATGAACATGGAAAAGATCTCTCAGAAATAGAATTAGCTGCATTCACAGATCTGGATGCCATTGTGATTCGCATTCCATACAAAAATACATTGAACATTACCGCACAGCATCTGAATGGATATGAGGTGCGGAATCGTGCTGTATTGATCCATACAGGATGGGATGCTTACTGGAATACAGAAACCTATTATGAGAACCACCCCTCACTAACAAGAGATGCTGCTGAATATCTTCGGGATTGTGAGGTAAAGCTTGTTGGTATTGATTCTCATAATATTGATGATACACGAGGCAAAAGCCGTCCAGTACATACTATTCTATTAGGATATGAAATTTTAATTGTAGAACATCTCTGCAACCTCTCTTTATTGCCAGACGATGGGTTTTCGTTTAGTGCAATCCCTCCCAAATTTAAGGGCGTAGGAACTTTTCCTGTAAGAGCTATGGCAAAGATTTATAAAAAATAGAGTGATTTTTGCTTTGCGCTTTTTTCACAGCAGTGACAGTTTTCTGAGGAATTATTTACTATGTTGATCAAAATGGTTGCTGACTGGAACTCCGATCACTTTCATTTTTACAAATAATTCACCGTAAACTTTATTTTGACCAGAATTCAAATCATTTTTTTATTTGCGCCTAACTCACGGCAAAATATTTTTTGATCGGAATTCACCGCAATCAACTAACTGCCGTGAGTTCACCGCAGATTAATTATTACATATATACAAGACATATCAAAATGTATAGGGAAAGACATAAAAAAACGCCTGTGATCTCATTTGATCACAGGCGTTTGTAGTTTTACAGTTATTTTTATTTTTTGATAATCACAAATTCTACACGACGGTTTTGCTGACGGCCTTCTTTTGTTGTATTATCTGCTACAGGTTTGTTTTCGCCGTATCCTTGCGAACTAAGTCTGTTAGCACTTATTCCTTTACTGGTTAGGTAATTAACAACTGCTTTTGCCCGGTTTTTGGAAAGAGCCATGTTATATGTATCATTACCAACATTGTCTGTATGTCCCTGAATCTTAATAGCCATTGTAGGATTTGCTTTCAGCAGTTTCACTAACTGATCCAATTCAGTAATGGATTCCTTTCTCAATGCAAATTTATTTGTGTCAAAGAAAAGATCATTCAGACTAACAGTTTCTTCTGCTTCCGTTGGTTGAGAAGGATTGGTTTGTTTTGTATTTGATTGGCTAACCGGTTGTTCTTTAGTTTCTGTCTTTTTCGTAGATGTCAGATATAAATCTCGTTTTATTTCCTCGTATTTATCTACTTCTTTTAGATCTATAGTCTCTGTTACAGCATTAAAATCTCTTTTCTTTGCCATAAAAGTATAGGCTATACCTGCAGGAAGAGCAATTTTGTATGATCCATCTACAGGGTTAGAAGTAGCTATACCTAGTTCTTTGTTTGTTTTCTGATTACGATAAACAATGTCTGCCTGTATAGGTTTATGTGTTTGGCTATCGAGAACATAACCATATACAATAACAACGGGTTTCGGTTTAGCTACTTCTGGCAAGTTCAATTTGATTATGTCTAGTAAACCAAGGCTGTTCTGGTCGCTGGTTAGATAGGCATATGCTCCAGATGCTGGGATATTGTAATAACCGTCCCAGCCAGGTGTATTTACTCCCAGACCAAGGTTTTGAGGAGTAGACCAGTTTTTCCATGTATCATCCAGTCGTCGGGAAACAAATATATCTGCTGAACCAAATCCCGGATGACCTTCAGAGGCAAAGTACAAGCTAACACCATCTGCTGCCAGAAAAGGGGATGATTCATCTTTTTTTGTATTGACGACATTACCAATATTAAAAGGACTACCCCATTTTCCATTTGCACCTTTTAAACTCACATAAATGTCCCGTTCACCATAACTATCCTTCTTCTTTAATGTAATCATAATCACTTTTTGATCTGCGGACATGGCCATTTCAAGGATTTTTGACTTACTACTTAAGTCAGGGATATCAATGTTTTCGCGTAACATCCAGCCTGTATCTGTTTTTTGAATAATCGATAGTCCCCATTCTGGAATAACCGTCATATCATCATAGTACTTACAGTTCATAACCAATGTGTTGTTATCTGGAAGTGCACTAACTACATAGGTTGATCCAATGTCATTGGGTGGCGCAGGCAATTTTTTGCGAGCCCCCCAGTTTCCATTTTCATCCATTTGCGAATACCAGGCGTCGTCCGAATCTGAGGTTCCACCTGTGTTTTCCGGATGGTTTTTTATACTATAATAGATTGTTTTGCCATCAGGTGCTATACGTGGGATAACTTCATCATATATTGTATTAATACCAGCTCCCATACTTTCTTTTTTCAGATAAGGGGGCATATCTGGAAGTATATTGGTTGCATTATCTTGTTTAAACGCCACTTGATCTACTTCCATCTTCATTTTGTTAGCTACGACAAATCCAAAATTGCCGTTGAACCGTTCAAAATTTTTAGAATATCCTCCCCGGAAAACTTCTGTATCATTGACCAGGAAAATGATTTCATCTCCTTGTCTACGAAGGGTGAGTTTATTTAATGCTGTATCCTTTTTAATAGAAGCACTAGCTCTGTAATCAGTTGAAGAGAACTCCTTGGTCGTATTATTTACAATAGATTTCCATGTTTTTTTGAAGGAACCTACCCAACTTTGTTGTTTTTCGGAGTTAATACGAAACTGATAAACAGTTCCGTTCTTTCCCAATACAGCTATCCCAAAATCGGCTATTTCATCTCCTTCTGCCTTACGGGCTAATACTTCGTAGGCGAAATCTTTCTCGGGATTCATAGAGATTTGTTTGCAGGTCCAATAAGGATTACTATTCTTAACCTCTATGGTATAAGCCCCGTTACTTAGTGCATATCTGTTCTCTGCTGATTCACTAACAGGCCAGTTGGAATGATTGTCATCAAAATCGTCATAAAACCACAGAGTGCTCTGAGCATCAGCGCAATAAGCTACGAAAAGAAGTATAAAAAGTATACAGTGTTTCATATGGTAAGCTGGATTCGTATTTAATCCAGCAAAACACACAAAAACCTGTTGGATATTCATTGTCAGAACTGTAGGAATTCTTACAAATGAATTAAAAGGGAGTGTTTTGTCTTATTGCCAAATAAATAGCCCTGAAGTACAATATCTTGTGCCTAAAAATCCATTTTTTAGGCAAATATATTTACTTAAGGGTTCTGAAATAGCTGTTATGATCTTACTTGGGTAACTCTCCTATCAGGAATTTTTCCAAAAACTGAGCAATTGCTACATTTACCTGATCTCGATTTGCTTTCTTGGTAATACCATGGCCCTCATCTTTGGCCATTATATACCAGACTGAACTACTGTTATTTTTGAGTGCATTTACCATCTGCTCCGACTCGGAAATAGGGACTCTTGGATCATTTTTTCCCTGAAATACCAACATCGGTTTCGTTATATTCTTAATATTTGTTAAGGGAGATATTTGTTCAAGATGAAGATTCATTTTGGGATCTCTCTCATCTCCATACTCTGCCCGTCGCAAATCTTGACGATAAGGACTTGTATTTTTTAAAAAGGTGACAAAGTTACTGATTCCAAAGAGGTCTATGCCACATCGTAAGCGTGCATTAAAGTGAGTCATACAGGCCAGAGACATATAACCACCATAAGAGCCTCCATACACAGAAACCCGTTGAGCATCCAGATTGGGTTGTTTTTCAATCCAATCTAAAAGTGCCCCAATATCCTTTACAGAGTTTTCACGTAGAACTCCATTGTCCAACTTGAGATACGTTTTTCCATACCCTGAAGAACCCCGCACATTAGGGACCAATACAGCAATCTTCATTTCATTGACCCAAAATTGAATGAGAGAATTAAATGTTGGTAATGACTGCCCTTCCGGGCCACCATGTATAGATAGTATAACCGGAACTTTTCCTGAGACATTTTTGGGAGTAAATAAAAAAGCAGGAATCATACGTGATTTCCCATTTACTTTGTCAAAGGTAGGATATTCGATTAGTGTAGGTTCAGTAAAACCGGATACATTCAATCCACCTGTTTCACTGAAAGTCCAGCGATCTAGTTTACCAGATTGTATGTTTACTACAAATACATCACTTGGAATAGTTGCAGAATTGATAGTTAATGCAAGTCGTTCATTGTCAGGGTTAAAACGCATACTGCCAATAACCCCGTTAGGAATATTACCTATCGATTGATAATGGTTATTTTGTTTATCAAGAATGTATAGTTTTGAATATCCTCCTTCATTTATCGTGAATGCAATCCATTTCCCACTTTGACTCAATTCAAAATTATCTACATCCCAGTTTATCTTTTGAGTAAGGTTGGTAATTTTCTTTGTAGAAAACTCGTAAAAGCGCAACTGCATAAATTCACTATCTTCGTCAGATAAAAAGAAGAATCCTTTTCCATCTTTCGAAAATTGTGCATTGCTATAAGCAATCTGCTTTTTTGAAGGATTAAATGCTTCCATTGTACCTTTAATGTTTAACAGGTACAACCTGGATTCGTTGATAGAGATGTATTCCTGTACCAATATTTGTTGTGCATCAGCAGACCAGTCACCGATTTGCCATCCACCTCCTTTGCCTTGAAAAATCATCCGGCTTTTGAAAGGATCATTGAGTTGTGCTTCATAAATATCCAGGTCCCCTGTACTGCGTTGGTTGCTTGTATACAGATACTTGTCTCCTTTATGATTCCATGTTAGGCTGCCATGTCGTGATTTACCATCAGTTAGAAGGTGTTTTTGGCTTGAGGCAAGATCAAAATAGTAAAGCTGATAATTCTCATTTCCACCAACATCTCGTAAAAAAATAAAACCTTGATTAGATGGATTAGGACAAACAGATGCATTAGATACAGGTTCTTTCTCAAATGTGATTTGTTGCCTGTCTCCACCTGGAAAGGATACTTTATGTATTTGATTGACATCTCCAAAGCGAGTGGAAATCAGGATGCTCTTTCCTGTAACATCCCAATCTGCCAAACTGGCAGCACGTACATTATGATATTGATCCATCCTTTCCTGAATTGCCAGTACAGGCGTAGGAATATTTTCCAGTACTAAGTTGCCAGATTCCCGTTTTTGAGCATAGGTAATTCCAAAACTAAATAGAAAGAAAATAAATAAGAGTTTTAGGTGTTTCATCTGTGTCAGTTTTAGCTTGTAAGGTATTATTTTTGTGCCACTTTTTTGTGTGCTGATTTTTGAGGTTTCTGCCAGTAGAGGCAGATATAGTAATAATAAAAATTATCTTGAGATAGAATGTATTCATAGATAATTTTAACAAGGCTATAATTAGTGAACGAGAACGAAATATAGCCTCCTGAAAAATCTGTATTTATAGTGTAAAGTAGATTATATTTAGCCTGATGGAATAGTTACTTTAAAATGCTTACTTATCTAATGCTATTCCTATTAAAGTAAAAGGCAGTTTACTACTGCTAAGGTTCAGCATACCATTTATCAAAAACTATTTTCAGAATAGGAAATAATGTTTTTCTTTGATTTGTCTTTTCCCCTCTGGATTAGTTTTAATCTGTTTTACGATTTTAAACCGGCAAAACGTTTATAGGAATATTCTCGTAATTTTGCCATTTATCCTTATCCCGATATGATTGACGACGTAGTGCATAACCATACCGAATCTGATGACGAAAGCCTATCTGCGCTCGTTCCAGGTTCTGAACATCCCATACAAAACTACACAGAAGCAGAAAAATATAATATCTTCGAGCAGGAGTTTATGCCACACATCCACTCGATGTATAATTTTGCATTTCGTCTTGCTATGGACGAAGACGATGCAAATGATTTAGTGCAAGATACTTATCTGAAAGCGTTTCGTTTTATTAATTCTTTTCAGAAGGGAACTAACGCCAAAGCATGGTTGTTCAGAATTTTGAAGAACAGTTTCATCAACGATTACCGGAAAAAAAGTAAAGAGCCGGCAAAAGTTGATTATCAGGAAATAGAAACGTTCTATAATTCTGAGGATGCGGAGGCAGATAATATTACAACAGACCTCCGGGTAGAAACCCTTCAGGAGATGATTGGAGATGAAGTTGCTAATGCATTAAATACATTGGCAGTAGATTTCAGAACTGTTATTATCTTGGCTGATATCGAGGGTTTTACATATGAAGAGATGGCAAAAATCCTGAACATCCCTATTGGAACTGTTCGGTCTCGCTTACATCGTGCCAGAAATTTGTTGAAAGATAAATTGAAAGAATACGCTAAAAGTATGGGATATGGAGATTAATGCTCTGTAATTTTATCCAACAATAAACAAGAACGGGGCACGGAAGTTTATCATCCGATTATGTCTTAGTGTAAGCAGAAAAAATACTACAGCATTTCTTAAAACAAGTAACTTATCGCTTAGGGGGATAGAGGGATTCTTTGTGCAAAAACTGAACAAAAAGTATACTTTTTTAATTAGGCTTTGTTTGAAAAATGTTTTACCAGGGCGAAAATAAATTTTGTTATTCTTTACAAACGCGATATTTTGCGTAAATTTTGTGGATTTTAAAAGATAATCATATTGTTTCAGGTGAGGTCTGTGAAATCAGACTTATCTATTTAAACGTTATTTCAGAATCAAATTAAAAGCTATTAAAATTAATTATTATGTCTACGCCTAAGAAGTTGCCGTTACTCATTCAGAAAGAAGAGGGTGTCGAGTATCGAAAACAGTGTGAACATCACCATGAGTGTATGCAAGCCATACGGCTCATTCTGGACGGAGAAGCAACCACAGAACAAATAGCACACTTCAAAGCTAACATCAATCATTGCCTTCCTTGCATTGAAAACCACAATCTGGAAGTAACCATTCGTCAGATTCTCTGCGATAAAATCCAGCAAAAACCGGTTCCTGAAGACCTCATCCAAAGCATCCGCACACAAATTCTGAATAAAACAAGCGAAGTGAAATAGTACTAAACAGTTTACCGTTTTTTTTAAGAGACTATTTATTGGCATTTTCATTTAGTAAGGCCAATAAATATATACATCTATATACAAAGAATGGTAAACTGTTTTATTTTTGCGGCATCTTAATCAAATTATTACCGCTATTAGTACCCATATTCATTTTCAAGGCCGAACTATCATCTTTTCAGCACCATCAGGATCTGGTAAGACAACCATTGTTCAGCATTTACTTAGTAAATATTCAAATCTTGGATTCTCTATATCCGCTTGTACACGGGCTAAAAGGCCATATGAGCAAGACGGAATAGATTACTATTTTTTGACTCCGGAAGAATTTCGTAGCAAAATTGATAATCTGGAATTTGTTGAATGGGAGCAGGTGTATGCGGGCATGTACTATGGAACGTTGAAGTCAGAAGTAGAACGTTTGTGGACTAATGGAAAACACGTTTTATTTGATGTAGATGTAAAAGGAGGAGTAAATCTGAAAAATTATTTTGGTGATAAGGCTTTGTCTATCTTTGTAAAAGTTCCTTCTCTTGAATTGTTGGAACATCGTTTACGTAAAAGAGGAACAGAGACAGAAGAAAAAATCCAGCAGCGTGTGGCCAAGGCAGCCTATGAACTCTCTTATGAAGATTCATTTGATGTTACATTGCTTAATGCGGATTTGAGTGAAACGTTAATTCAGGCTGAAAAACTTATTGATGATTTTCTTAGCAAATAGATTGAAAGGAGTGACCAGTATTAGATAAACGTAAGAATGAAAGTAGGTTTGTTCTTTGGGTCATTTAATCCCATACATGTGGGTCATCTAATCATTGCTAATGCAATGGCCTATCATGCTGATTTGGAGCAAGTATGGTTTGTTGTATCTCCTCAAAATCCCTTCAAAAAAAGTAAAAGCCTTCTGCACGAATTTGATCGGTATGACATGGTGCAGATGGCTATAGACGACAATCCCCGTTTTCGGGTAACAGATATTGAATTTAAGTTGCCGCGCCCCAGTTATACTATTGATACCCTAACCTATATCCAGGAAAAATATCCACAACATGCATTTCGCCTGATAATAGGAGGTGACAATCTGGAGCAGTTTAAAAACTGGAAGAACTATGATAAGATTCTGGAATACTATGGTTTGTATGTATATCCACGTCCGGGATCTGAAGTGAACGAACTTGTTCAACATCCAAATGTGCAAGTGGTAAATGCCCCTCTGATGGATATTTCTGCGACATTCATCAGAGAATGCATCCGAGACAATAAATCAATAAAATACCTAGTTCCTGACCGGATTGAAGAGTACATTGTCCGAAAGAAATTCTATCTCTGACAGAGAGATTTAACTGTTTATTTTGTAATGATTAGGTTTTTTACATGGAACCTCTTGATTAAATACACTATTTTTCCGAAAATTGGGTTATAGATATATACATTCTGATCCGCTATGATATATTTATTACCTAAGAGTTTGCCTGCTACTATTATTCTGTGCTTTTCGATTGTCGTCGTTCTGACTTCCTGTGGCAAAAAACTAACGGTGGTGACTTATGAAAAAAAGCGTGGAACAAGCCGATCCAATACTACTCATACCCGAAAAAAGGAAGAGTATTTTGATTTTGATGAGAAAAAAACTCCTTCACGGTCAAGCGCCAACACTTCCACAACTACAGTCGTAAAAACAACAGGCAGTACATTAAAACTGATTCAGACCGCTCAATCTTATATTGGTACACCTTATCGTTATGGAGGTACCAGTAGATCTGGTATTGATTGTTCCGGATTGTTATGTAATTCTTTTGAGTCAATAGGAGTAAAAATACCCCGATCTTCTAATGAACAAGCTGAGTTTGGACAAAAAGTATCTATTAGAGAAATAGCACCTGGAGATATGGTCTTTTTCTCCGAACGTAAGGGTGGTTCCAAAGTTACTCATGCCGGATTAGTAACTGTTGTCAAAGGATCAGATAACATTACATTTATCCATTCTTCTACCAGTAGAGGTGTTGTAGAAGATAATCTTTTGTCTGAGTACTATCAGGGGATTTTTGTAAAGGCTGTACGGCCTTATTAATTTTATAACTGACTGTAAATTAGGAATTTGTTGTGATTTTATTACATAGAAGGGATTTCTATTTGTCCTTTTAATTTTTTACTTTAGTCCCATGTAATCTGAAAATCCTTCTATTTTAGGCGCTGTCTCAATAATCTTTCTGAGAAAAGTCATTCTTTTCAAAAAAAATCTTACATTTAGAGTCGCATTCCTCTTCATAACAAAGTAAGTGTTAAGCTGATAAGCTAATAGATCTCTTTTAAGTACGAAACTCCCTCTTATCAGAGCCTGTAACAGGTATCGATACAATATCATATTGTTTTTCAGAACAAGAATAAATATCGCTTATGAAGAAATATTTACTACTGACCATAGTATGTTTCCTAGTCTCTGTACAATTCTCAAAAGCTACACACATTGTAGGCGGAGAATTTGAACTGACATCTACAGACAGCTTGCGTTATATATACAAACTAGCTTTAAATCTATATTTTGATGATATTAATGGAAATCCTGGTGCAGAAGACGATCAAATCTATGCTGTCATTTTTAATAAACGAACAAATCAGCAAGTTATAACGATTCCCTTATATAAGACAGGAGGAGCATTCATTCCTTATACTAATCCCAATTGTAGCCAAAGTAATCTTCGTACACGATTGATTCGATATGAACAGAACATCTTCTTAAGTCCGGATTATTATACAGAAGCCGCAGGATATTATGTCGTGTGGGAAAGATGCTGCCGAAATCAAACAATTATAAATATTCAGAGTCCGGGAGCCGCAGGAAATAGCTTTTATCTGGAGTTTCCGCCTGTATATATAAATAAGAAAACTTTTATTAATAGCTCACCCATATTTACTATTCCCAAAGGTGATTATGCATGTGTGAATAAACCCTTTACATTTGACTTTGGAGCCACTGATGCAGATAGGGATGAATTGCGTTATTCTCTTGTAACTCCTTTTTCAGGACATAGTACACAACAAACTCCTAGTCCGCCTTCATATCCCGCACCATATGATGAGGTAATATGGGCTCGTAGTATCAATTTAAATAATGTAATACCTGGTCCTAAACCTTTACGGGTGGATCCAAAAACAGGCGTGTTAAGTTTTACAGCGAATAGAGTAGGGTTATATGTATTTTCTGTTCTTTGTGAAGAGTATCGAAATAATGTAAGGATAGGAGGGGTACGGCGAGATTTTCAATTGCTTGTTGTGGATTGCCCAACCACTATCCCTCCGGTTGTGCAGTTAAAAGAGAAAGGAAAGACTTCTTTTTATAAAGAAGGAGAAATAATGATCTTGAAAGCTTCACAAGAAGATCGTTGCATGGATCTTTTACTTTCTGATGCTAATGGAGGAACAAATCTGAAAGTAAAAATTAATCCTATTAACTTTTCGCCGGATATGGTTTCAATCTCACCATCCAGTGGATCCATTCGGAATGCTCAGGATACATTACGTTCAAAGCTATGCTGGTCTGAATGTGCAGCAAGTGACGTTACTAATCCTTATGAATTTGATGTAATTGTAGAAGATGATGGTTGTCCCAGACCGGAAGCAGATACCTTACGTGTAAAACTAATTATTGAACCTCTCCCAAATCAGAAACCCACAATAGAAACAGATTTACCAGGAAATACTGCATTGATAGTAGAAGGAAACAATCTGACATTTAATGTAACAGGGATAGATCCTGACGAAGATAATATCTCTCTTGAAGCTGTCGGCAGAGGGTTTATCTTAAGTGATTTAGGTATGTCATTTTCCAATGGTACAGGAAAAGGAAGTCTTAAACTGCCATTTGCCTGGAACCCCATCTGTGATAAATTGCAGGATGATAAAGTATATATTGTGGATTTCATTGTGACAGACAAACGTTGTCCAAACACAGTTAAAAAAGATACGGTAAGTGTGCGTCTTCAGTTTCAGCGCCGACCTAATCAAAAACCAGAAGTCACCACAACACTGTCTGGTAATAGTATAAGTGTAACAGTAGGAGAGAGTATACGATTTGATATCTTGGGAATAGATCCTGATAATGATCCTATTGTTGTAAAAGCTGCAGGAAGGGGATTTTCATTGGAAGAAGCAGGAATGCAGTTTAATAATGGAGCTACCGGAATGGGTACTCTTAGAGAACCATTTCTGTGGTTACCAGATTGTCATGCATTACAATTGTTGCCAGATGGAAAGTTCATTGTTGATTTTTTACTTCAGGATAATTCTTGTTCCCCCAACAATGCAGATACAGTAAGTGTAGAAATGAATGTAAAAGACATCGAATTTACATTTTCACGTGACTCTGTCCCTAATGTCTTTACGCCAAACGGAGATAGATTTAATGAAACATTCCAGTTATATGAATACCTGCCACCTGATAATTGTAAAGATCAGTTCGTAAAAATAGAAGTCTATAATCGCTGGGGAAAACTGGCTTTCGAAAGTACCAGCCGTGAATTTAGCTGGACAGGATTTGGTTTTCCTACAGGTGTTTACTACTACATGGTTAAATACCGAAACAGCCACTACAAAGGAACTGTCTCATTACTGCGATAAGAAAAATATTCTTAGAATTTATTTTTTAGAAACAGATCTTCTGAAATTTGATACTTTTTAAGGTGGATTTCAGAAGATTTGTTTTTTTTTGTATCTTTTAGATACGAAACTATTGCCTTATATACCCATTTATGAAACAAAGATTACTACTCCTTTTCAATTTTCTCTGTATTTATTCTATTACTTATTCACAAAGCCCAATTAAATGGGGCAAAGTCTCAGATAGAGAGGCAAAACTCTCGGTTTGTCCATTTGATAGCGCAGCCTCTGCCGTTGTTCTGGCTGATTATGGTAGAATAACAATCGATTATAACAACGTTACCATTGAACGCCATAAACGTATAAAGATTCTTGATAAAAAAGGACTTGATCGTGCTAATATGGCTTTACAATATTATGCTAAAGATAGAATTGAGAATATTGATAAAGTTGAAGCTCAAACTATTACTATTGATAAATCTGGAAAAACGATCATCACAGAAGTACCAAAAAATCAGATTTTTGATGTGGACGCTTCTACAAACTGGAGAGAAAAACGATTCACGTTTACTGCTGTAGAGGTAGGTTCTATTATTGAATACCGCTCAAAAATGATTTCGCAGAATTATACTTTCCTGGAAGGGTGGGTTTTTCAGACAGACATTCCAATTCTTCATAGTGAAATGAGTGTAAATATTCAGGTAGAGGATATGGATTATAGGGTTCTGCTTCAGGGGGAAAGATTAATGACCAAATATCAAAAGCTGGGTGACAAACCTGTTTCTACCTGGGTGCTAGAGAATTTACCTGCCTTAGTAGAAGAGCCATATGTGGCCAATCACTATGATTATGCAGATAAAGTAAGATTTCAATTGGCTGGTTATAAAGCATCAACAAGTACAAGTATAAGCGGTGGTGTAGAATATAAAAGTGTAATGACTACTTGGGAAAAGCTAGCAGATCAAGTATTATTGAGTACAGAATATGAGAATTTTTTGAATAGAGGTGGGCGTGCTAAAGATATTCTTGGGCAGGTTATTGCACCTACAGATCCTGATGCTGTCAAGGTTCAGAAAATCTACAATTATGTTAAAAATACCATCACATGGAATGGGAAATATCGTGTGTGGCCGGAACAAATGTTTGGCAAGTTTCTGGAATCAAAGCAGGGAAATAGTGCTGAAATAAATTTATTTCTTACTCTATTATTGGAAGAGGCAGGATTTAAAGCGAATCCTGCACTTACCAGTATCCGTTCCCATGGAAAGATTCAAAAATCCTATGCATTGTTATCACAGTTTAGCCATACGCTTGCCTATATAAATCTTGGAGGAAAAGATGTTTTGCTGGATGCCTGTGACCCATTACGTCCTTACCAACTGCTCGCAAAAGAGGATTTAAACTGGTTCGCATTTGTATTGGATAAAAAAGATAGACGATGGATAACAATAGCTCAGGCCCCAACGGCGAAAGAAACAGTCTATGCAGATATCAATTTGGAAAATCCCCAAAAACCAATCTATAATTTTTCTGTCAGATATGAGGGGTACAAGGCTGTAGATGTTCGACGTTCATATCTGACTCTTGGTGAGGAAAAGTTCTTAGATAGACAAAGAACTGTATTTAATGATAAGAAACTAATAAAATTTGAAAAAGAAAACCAGGATCAGACAGACGAGTATTTACTACATACATATCAGCTTGTTCCGGAAGATGATCCTGAGTCTGCTCAAACCTTGTATTTCAAGCCTGTTATGTGGCATCATTTTCAGGAAAATCCTTTCAAAGGGTCAAAGCGTAATTTACCTATTGAATTAGACTATCCGGAAAGTTTTCAGTTTATATTAAATCTTCATATACCAGATGGTTATGAAATACAAGAGATACCGAAATCAGCATTGGTGTCTCTGCCTGATAACATGGGTATTTTCAGATATCAGACATCTGTCAATGGTGCACAGTTTCAGTTGTCTACCCAGCTTCAAATTAAATCAGTATTTATTCCAGTAGACTATTATTCGCATTTACAGCAGTTTTATGACCACGTCATCGGCAAGTTTAGCGAAATGATTGTTTTGAAGAAGAAATAATATAGTAGCAAGAGCTTGCAATATGCAGGCTCTTATTGTTTCCAAGCACTAGAAACTCTATTGGCTTGAAATTTAAAACACTGAACCATGTGTTTTACTGATCAGAAACTTCGTAAGAGAAGGCATTGTTTTTAGCAATCGAACAGACATTGCTGTAAGTCGTTCATCTCCAAAAAGTTTTTGCAGATTGCGTCCTACCCACAACCTTTGGGCAAACAATTCTTTCCATTGTTTTGTATAAACAACCTCTAATCGTTCTCGAGACCATTTTTCCTCGTCCGATTTAAGTAATAAACCTGATAAAAGTTTAGCAGAATGGATTGCCATTGCCATCCCATTGCCACAAAGGGGGGTAATCATTCCCGCTGTATCGCCGGACATCAGAATATGATTTTCAACTGCTGTTTTAGGGGCAAATGATATCTCATTGATAACTTCAGGTTTTTCAAATAAAAATTGGGAGTTACTGAATATCTGATGAAGAAAAGGATTTCGTTGTAGAATGTTTCTTTCCATCTCTTCAATTGAGCCACTTTTTTTTAGGTTCTCACGGGTTGTAAGGTAGCAAAGATTGTATTTGTCTCCTTCTACTGCACTTAAACCACAATATCCATTTTTAAAATTATGAAGGGCTATGTAATTTGCTGGAAAGTCAGTCCGAATGTGATACTTAACACCAACATATGGAGATCGCTTATAGATGTAGCTGCGATTTAATTGTTTATCCAACTTTGCTCGTTTACCATAAGCCCCAATCACGAATCGAGCTTTATAGATGGTATGGTCAGATAGTGTGATAGAGAAAATATCTCCAGAGAAGATCACATCTTCTACACTTGTGCCTGTAATCACGGTAACCTGTGATTGTATGGCTTTGAGATATAGGTTATAGTCAAGTGTATAACGGCTGATCCCAAATCCACCCATATCTAAGGGCATGAAAAGTAATGTACCATTAGGTGCTGAAACCTGTAGATGGTTAATAGCAGAAGCTCCCCATTCCTTTGGATTAATATCCAGAGAGGCTAAAAAAGGAAGTGTTTCATTAGAAATATATTCTCCACAAACTCTATGAAACGGATACGTTTTCCGTTCTATCAATATTACTTTTTTTCCTGCTTTACTTAATACAATGGCATTGATCAACCCTGCTAAGCCACCTCCAATGATAAGAACATCATACATAACTTTTTATTACACTCCTAAAGAATTACCTTACCCGAAAATTAAGACAAAACCATTGAATAATACTATGTTTCGTAGAGATAATTATTTAACTATTCTTAAAAACTGCAGAACTTAAGTTACAGAGAATGATTTAACATTACGATAACAATACCCTGTAAAACTTCACTTATCTTGCAAAAGAAAACACGTTAATTATTTTATGTTTGGATTAGAAGTCGGATTATTAATTCTCCTCTTGTTTTGTCTGTTCTGCGCCTGTGCTTTTGAGTTTGTCAACGGATTCCACGACACTGCTAACGCTGTAGCTACTGTTATTTATACCAACTCTCTGCAACCCTGGACTGCTGTTACATGGTCTGGTATCTGTAATTTTGTAGGGGTACTTACAGGTGGTATTGCTGTTGCTATGGGTATTGTAAATTTACTACCTACCAATCTGCTCATCGATCAAAACGTCTGGCATAATGTGGCCATGATTCTGGCCTTATTATTCAGTGCTATTATCTGGAATCTGGGAACCTGGTATTTTGGTTTACCTGCCTCAAGCTCACACACATTGATTGGTTCAATTTTGGGAGTTGGCCTTGCCTTTGGATTGATGAGTAACTCTGTTGAATCTGTTAACTGGGGAAAGGCTGGCGAAATTGGTTTGTCTCTGTTGATTTCTCCTTTATTCGGTTTTAGCATAACCATTGTGCTAATGTATATCTTACGGAGAACTGTAGAGAACAAAGCAATATTTAAAGAGCCACCTAAAAAGCAGGCTCCACCGCTATGGATTCGTATCATTTTGATTATCACTTGTACCCTGGTAAGCTTCTTCCATGGTTCTAACGATGGTCAAAAAGGTGTGGGTTTAGTGATGTTAATCCTGATTAGCATTGTTCCACTTCGTTTTGCTATTGACAGCAGACTGGATAAAAAAGAATTGCATACTCACGCAGCTTCACTACATGTGCTAGTTTCCAGTTTGGATACCACACGTTTGTCAAAAGAAGCGAAAGAAGCTATTGCTTTAGTTTCAAAAGAGTTAGGAGAAATGGAACAGTCAATTCCAACAAAAGCCAGTGAGGATATTGCTCCTGAAAAGAAACTTGAAATACGTAGAGATATCCTGTTGATCAATAAGCAAACAAGTATCATCAAGAAAGAGGTTGGACAAGAGGATACAAAGGCAATTGAGAAGGATATGGAGAGATTAAATGCTTTTACCAATTATGCTCCACCCTGGGTTACAGTGATGATTTCTATCTCACTTGGCTTAGGAACTATGATTGGTTGGAAAAGGATTGTTAGAACCATTGGTGAGAAAATTGGAAAGAGCCATTTGACATATGCACAAGGGGCATCATCTGAATTGGTTGCGGCAAGCACAATAGGATTGGCTACAGGTCTGGGATTACCTGTAAGTACTACACACGTATTGTCATCCGGTATTGCAGGAAGTATGGTCGCCAGCAATGGTATCAAAAATCTTCAACCTAAAACGATCCGGAATATTGCAATGGCCTGGATACTAACATTACCTGTAAGTATCTTCTTATCTGCCACTTTATATGTGATTTTCCGTTGGATATTATAATAGCTTAGTAAAGCTCCTATAATACAAAATGCCCTGATTTTCAAACCAGGGCATTTTTTGTTCCGAATAGTATGTTTTTCAGGCGCTTATTGTGACAATCTGATTGTTTTCTTTAGTATACAATGTAGTAACACGTTGGTTTCTTCCGTCAAAATAGGTAGCATATTCTTCTGAGAATTGAGCTCGTTTTGCAACAACTTCTTCAAAATTACCTTGAAGGCCAAGTATTAACTCACTCATCTCCCGAACGCTATGCATGTCATTGGCACTGGCATAATCAGCCAGATCTCTGTTTTTAACATAAGTAGCAAATAACGGGGCTGTATTTCTTTTTACCATTAACCGAAGACCTGCTACTGCTGCAACGGAGAGATCTAATACATCATCAAATACAAAGGCTACTTCCTCAGGTTTTAGATTATAGGTTTGAAGTAAATGTTGAAGTGCCTCACCTTTATTCTTTATTCGAAAATATACTGCATCAAAATGTTCTCGCTGAGCAAGTGCAATGCTGGAAAGGTTTTTTTCGCCAGTCATAATCCCTACAAAGGCATATTCCTGAGCATGGCGAAGCCAATGACCAAATCTAAGCAAATTAACACCCATAGAGTCAAGTTCGGAAAACGGACTGCTTCCATCCGGAAACTTACTTCCATCTGTAAATACGCCATCCCAGTCAAAAAGATAGGCGCGAATTTTGGATGCTTTCTGGATGAGTATTTCAGGAGAAGTGAGAACTTCTCCTCCATTTGCTGTAAATAAAGAGAGAATTGGATGCATAGAGTGTATATAAACAAAAAAGAGGAAAGAACGAAAGTACATACCAGATTGCAAAGATACTACAGGTATGTACTTTCTTCTTTTCTCTTTTATATAATGATAGATCTCAGATTCTTAGATCAGATCCCATTTGGCCATATCCTGGATATCCAGCATACCCACTACCTGATCATTGTCTGTAACAATGATTGTGTCAATTTGTTTTTCCTTGAAAATAGCCAGTGCTTCGTTCAATAATGCATCTGCAGGAATAGTAGTTGGTGCTTTGTATTCAAATGCAGACATTTTCTGGCTCATCAGGTTTTTACCATTAGAAGCTAACTGACGACGCAAATCTCCATCTGTAAAGATACCTAACAAACGTCCATCTTCTTTCATAACACTGACAGCACCAAAACCAGACTGAGTCATTTGTACTACAGCATCCAATACTTCATCATGTAGTTTCACAACAGGATTTTTATCACTGATGATATCACGAACCCGCATAGTAACCAAACGAGTATGTTCAAAGAACTGTTGTGTACCTACTGTTGTAAAGTTATTGTCAGTTAAGATTTTCATTAACTTCCATGGTACAGTAATCGTATGGCAACCCAGTTCAATAGCATTGCGTACGTGTTCAGTATTACGTACAGAAGAGAACATTACTTTTGCATCAGAACCATAGTAGTTGATCATATCCACACACTCACGGATCAGTTTTAATGCATCATATCCTTGATCCTGCATACGGCCTGCCAGTACACAAACATAATTTGCGCCTGCTGTCATAGCCATATATGCTTGCTGAATGGTATATACCAAGTGTACATTGACCATCATACCACGATCACGAAGCGCTTTACAAGCTTTTACACCTTCCAGAGAAACCGGAATTTTAAATACAGTTTTAGCTGGATCAAGACCCAGTGCTAGTTGACGTTCTGCATCTTTAATGATTTCGTCTGCTGTGCTACCCAACGCTTCAATTTGTAATACAGGCACAATTTTCGAAAGGTTTACAATCATTGCATCTACATCCGTAACACCTTCACGGTGCATGAAAGTAGGAGTAGTTGTAAGGCCAGTCAGAAACCCTAATTTCATCCCGGTTTCAATCTCTTTTAAATCAGCAGAATCTAAGTATAATTCCATAGATAAATAATTAACAAATAGTGATTTTTATAAATAATAGAGTGTTTTGCTTATTCCAGAACTGTTTTTTCAATAGATAACAATCTGGCAAAATAGGTTGTCATCCAGCGGGGCAAAGTTGGGGATTTTGATTTAATTTTTCCTAATTCTGCATACAAAACAATTCTGGGTGTTGAAATAATAGAGTTATCGATAAAAAGAAATCGATCAAACTTATCAAAATGCTGATGCACATGAGTTATACCACCAGTGAAATTAAGCTCAATACTACCTGTATCTACATCATGCCCACCTTTTTCTACCCGTAAGGCCACCCTGCGTATACTCTCCGCAATAGAACCTATTCCCAGGTAAAACATATTGATTTCATACCCATGTTTTTGAAATGTCAATGGTAGATCTATACTGTTTGGAAATGTGAAGTTGGTTTCATAGGCAAAGTCTTCACGTTTTTCCAGTGCATTTGACCATCTCTTTTCAAATTCTCTGGCAGCAAGATGTTGCACTTGTTCCCAAGGAATTGCTTTATATTTTAGGCTTAATTCTTTCTGAAGAAGATCACCATCAAATACATCTATATTTTTATTGACAAGCCATTTTGATAAAACGCTTTTCCCTGCTCCATTTGGTCCTGCAATAATATAGAGCTGCGGTTTATCCATTTAGAACACGTACTACAGATTCTTTCCGGGTGTAAATATTGAAATGAATCAGGCGTTTGCTTCCATCTGCATATTCATTAACAAAATGAAATTCAGATTCGCAACAGGTAGTATCTATGTAGGAAACAGGCAATCCTTTTTCAAATAACTCTTCTTTTATAGCAAGAACACCAGGCAATAGCCTTTCTGTAAATTCACTTTCCGTTAATTCCCAAATAGGTTTGGATTCCTGTGTGTTCATATAAAATAAGTGATTGTTTGAAAAAGGACTACATCTTATTGTTTGATAGGATTAAACAGTAACGGCTTGTCTGTATTTTACCTCTACTTCATGTAGTTCAATCAGAGGCTTCAGAAATTCTTCCAATTCATATACGCTTAGCTGACTTGCTGCATCACAAAGTGCATGAGCTGGGTCAGGATGTGTTTCAATGAAAACACCATCTACACCTGCTGCTACACCCGCACGAGCAATAGTTGGCATTACTGGACGGTTTCCACCTTTAGGATCTGCACTTGGGATACCATATTTACGGATAGAGTGAGTGATATCGAAAACAACAGGAAATCCGGTCTGGCGCATGAAGTAGAATGAACGAGGATCTACCACCATGTCATTGTAGCCAAACGTATACCCACGTTCAGTAAGGATAATCTGGTCATTTCCTGAGTCTACCGCTTTTTGAGCAGGTTTGCCCATATTATCAGGAGCAAGAAACTGTCCATGTTTGATGTTAATTACCTTACCTGTTTTAGCCGCCGCTACCATCAAATCAGTTTGCATACACAAATACGCAGGGATCTGAATGATATCCAGCACTTCCGCTGCTTTCAATACTTGTTCCGGATAGTGAACATCAGACAGAAGTGGAAAACCAAATTCTGCTTTGACTTTGGCCAGTACTTCCAGACCTTTTTCCAGACCTGGCCCTGTATAATAATCCAGAGAACTGCGGTTATCTTTCTGATAAGAAGATTTAAAAATTAATGGGATGTTCAGCTTTTCTGTAACTTCTTTAAGTTTCTCAGCTGTACGCATCATAATACTTTCATCTTCAATCACACAAGGACCAGAGATCAGGAATAATTGATCACTGCCACACTCAATATCCGCTACTTTAACGATTTTCTTGCTCATAATTCTTTATAATGATAAATGTGTATGTAAACTATATCTAACTCAAACGACAAGACAATTACTTTTGTGCCTTCTTACTCAGAATTTTGCTTTTCGGGCACGAATTTCTGCTTTTCTCTCCGATAAAACAAAATTATAGCCAACTTATCGTTTACAGGCTTTTCAATTCCTACTTTTGGTATACTTTTTTGAACTGTTACAAAAACCACAAACTACTATGAGGTTAAAAACGATACTATTTACGCTTTTCTTATCAATAAGTTTTAGCTATGTACAAGGGCAGGATGTAATAAAAGGATCAGTCGCCCAAGAGAGATCCCGATTGAGTGATACGGTTTCATTAAATCAGATTACAGTAGTCGGATATCAAAATAACAGATCTTTACTAGAGATACCTGCTACAATTGGATTATTGAAGAATACAGATCTTCAACGTTTCTCAAACACTTCTTTTGTTTCTGCTGTGAATACACTACCTGGAGTACGTATGGAAGAACGGTCCCCGGGTAGCTATCGGTTTTCAGTACGTGGTAGTCTGGTTCGCTCTCCATTTGGAATTCGTAACGTGAAATTTTACTGGAATGATATTCCCTTTACAGATGCAGGAGGAAATACATATTTGAACCTGATGGATTTTAATGCCATTGGAGGTATGGAAATCATCAAAGGGCCAGGAGGAAGCTTATATGGAGCGGGAACAGGTGGAACCGCATTGCTGCAAAGTCCAGTGGCAGCACAAGGTACTACCATACAGTTAGGATCTATAGCTGGCAGTTATGGCTTGTTTGGAGTACATACTATGGTACAATCGGGGTCTGAAAAAATGAATGCAACGGCATTGTATGCACATCAGGAATCAGATGGATACCGAAGACAAACCGCCATGCGTCGGGATATGGTTAGCCTGACTACTCGATTCTTTAGTAGTGAAAATCGCACAATTTCAGTAAATACCTTTTATAGTGATCTGTCTTATCAGACACCCGGAGGTTTGACCAAAGCACAAATGGATGCCGATCCGCGTCAGGCAAGGCCAGCTGCTGGAGTAAATAAAGGGGCTGAGGAGCAAAAAGCAGCTGTTTTTAACAAAACATTTAACCTCGGGGTATCTCAGGAATATGATTTCAACGCCAACTGGACTAATAAAACATCTGTATACGGAACCATTACCCAGTTTGAGAATCCTACACTACGAAATTATGATAAACGAACAGAACAGGGATTTGGAGGCCGTACCGTAACACAGTATCGTTTTGGAGGAGAAGTTATAAAAGGTAAAATTACATTTGGGGGTGAGTTCCAGTATGGATATACAGGTTTGCAAACTTATGGCAATCGAAATGGACAAGTAGACACACTACAAAACAATGATGAAATTCGGGTAAATCAGTATACTATCTTTGCTCAGACAGAACTGGATTTGCCACACCATTTCTTTCTAACGCTAGGAGGAAGCTACAATAAACAGAACTATAATCTATTGCGGTTCTATCCTGAAAACTCAAGCCCACAAAACCGACACTTTGATCCTGTCTTTCTTCCAAGAGTAGCATTACTGAAACAAATAACCTCCAATATATCTGTATTTGGAAGTATCAGCTATGGATATTCTACACCAATTACAGACGAAATCCGACCTTCTACAGCCAATTTTAATACATCCCTTAATCCAGAGAAAGGTATAAATTATGAAATAGGCACACGTGCCAGTGTACTGGGAGATATTTTAACCTTTGATATTACTACGTTTTCATTTGGGCTGCGTGAAACCATTGTAAAGCGTCTGAATGAGGCTGGAGCAGAATTCTATATAAACTCTGGTAATACGTCTCAGAAAGGTATTGAAAGTCGGTTTGTTTTTCAACCACATATCCTGCAAAACGCTTTCACTTCAGCCAGAGTGTGGGTGTCATATACATACAATGATTTTCGATTCAAAGACTATGTCCAAGACACTATACACCTTAACGGAAAGCAACTTACAGGCATTGCCCCAAATATTGTAGTCACAGGTCTGGATCTTGTTTCTACTGTGGGCTTTTATTTGAATACAACGTTTAGTTATACAGATAAACTGCCAGTAGATGATGCCAATACTTTTTTTGCAGCAGGATATAAACTACTAGGAGGCCGATTGGGATTTATGAAGGATATTAAACGGTTTAATCTTAATGTCTTTGGAGGGCTGGATAATCTATTAGATGAAAAATATAGCTTGGGAAATGATTTAAATGCAGTTGGTAACCGGTTTTATAATCCGGCTCCTGGCCGAAATTTTTACGGCGGACTTACACTAAAGTATAAAATATAGGTATTCTTGCCGAACCTTCGTTGTAATTCCGGTAGCTTGTTCTCTACAAACTACCGGGATTTTTTGTTTCTACTAGTTTCCTATTCGGACATAAATCAGAAGTCGTTAGCCAAAAATCTGTAACTTGCCTGCCTATTCCTGCATTGCATTATGACTGAAAAACGTACCTCTGCTTTACTTTTTATATTTATTACTCTGCTTATAGATGTTATTGGGATTGGTATTATCATTCCTGTAGTACCTAAACTAATCCAGCAAATGACAGGTGGCAGTGTGAGTGATGCCTCAAAATATGGAGGGTGGTTGTTATTTGCCTACTCTATCATGCAATTTCTTTTTTCGCCTGTACTAGGTGGGCTGAGTGATAAATATGGTAGGCGTCCAGTGCTTTTGGCCTCATTGTTTGGATTTGGTGTTGACTATCTGCTTCTGGGTTTTGCTCCTAACCTAGCCTGGTTATTTGTTGGACGACTGATTGCGGGTATTACCGGGGCTAGCTTTACTACCGCAGGAGCCTATATAGCCGATATCAGTAAACCAGAAGAACGTGCACAAAACTTTGGAATGATCGGGGCTGCTTTTGGAGTTGGTTTTGTTATAGGCCCTGCGGTTGGAGGAATATTAGGTCATTATGGTCCTCGAGTGCCTTTCTTTGTTGCTGCCGGACTCACTTTATTAAACTGGCTATATGGATATTTTATTCTGCCAGAATCTTTGAAAGAAGTAAATCGTCGGGAGTTTGACTGGAAAAGAGCCAATCCGGTAGGGTCACTACTACAATTACAACGTTATCCTATAATTATCAGTATGGTTGCCTCGTTTGTGTGTATTTCTCTGGCAGGACATGCTACACAAAGTACATGGACGTATTATACAATGGAAAAATTTAAATGGGAAGAAGATTGGGTAGGCTATTCTCTGAGCTTTGTTGGGTTAATGGTTGCCATTGTACAGGGAGGTCTCAACCGCATTCTTATTCCTAAGTTAGGTTCCAAGCTATCGGTATACATTGGATTAGGATTTTATGTTATAGGATTTACCTGTTTTGCTTTTGCTTCAGAAGGATGGATGATGTTTGCTTTTATGGTGCCTTTTGCGTTAGGTGGACTAGCCGGACCTTCTTTACAAGGAATTATGTCCGGACAGGTACCTCCCAATGAGCAGGGAGAACTACAGGGGGCACTTACTGGACTAATCAGTGTGACGTCAATTATTGGTCCTTTAATGATGACCTACTTGTTTGGGTATTTTACAAGTTCGCAAGCCCCTGTATATTTTCCAGGTGCTCCTTTTATCATGGGCGCTGTTTTGACGGTGTTAAGTATTATATTGGCTATTAATCCGTTATCTAAAATCAAAGACAGTATTTTATTTCAGGACAAAAGTAAAGAATAACCAACGCATTAGGGCTTAGTAAAGATCCTTTTTCATCATTAGTCTGATTTTTGTTGTGTATTATAGAATTTTCTTTCTGGCTATTGTAACTGGATGTCTGCTACAGGCGGCTTTCTCTCAGAATATACCCATTGGAACATGGCGTACACATGCTTCGTACCAGTCTATGAAGTCAGTGGCAATTGCACGAAATAGTGTGTATGCAGGAAGTACAGGTAGTTTTTTTTCCTATGATAGTGAAACGCAGCAAGTAAATGTTCTTTCTAAACTGGATGGTTTCAGTAGTACCTCTATTAGTAAGATTGCCTATGATTCTCAGACAGAAACGGTAATCATTGCCTATACTGATGGAACAATTGATCTGCTTCAAGGTACTGAGCTTTATACAATCACTTCTATTGCTTCTTCAACCAGTATTACTACCAGCAAACAGAATAATCATATACTGATAAATAACAAACTAGCCTATCTGGCATATGACTTTGGTGTAGTAGTGGTAGACCTTTCATCACATCAGATCAAAGAAACATACCAGAACCTGGGAACCAATGGAACTACCCTCGCCATTTATGGAACGGCTATTCTGGATACAGAGATCTATCTGGCTACTGTCAATGGTGTACTTTTTGCTCCCCTCACAGGAGTTAACTTATTGGACTTTGCCAGTTGGAATCGCATTTCTACCTCAGAAGGAGTTCCTGCTGAAGCTGCTACAATGATAGCTGCATTTGCTAATCAGATTTATGCTGTTTATGCTACCAATGAAACTTTTAAATTAGCTAATGAAAAGTGGTCAAAGGCAACAGAACTTCCTCAGGCTAAGCCTTTATTTCTGAAAGTTTCCCAACAGAAGCTATTGGTGGGATATCCACAAAAAATAATTGTTTGGAATGGACAAGTAACTACAACATTAGCACATTCATTGATTGTATCACCTTCTGATGCTGAATACACTTCAGATGGGGTTATCTGGATTGCAGATGCTGTAAGTGGATTGTTGAGCAATGAAAAAGGTGAATTTCAGCAATATGCTCCCAGTGGCACAGTCCCAGGGCCTTTTCAACGACTGGAACATTGGGATAGTGAAATTGTTGCATTGCCAGGTGGTTATACAAACAGTTATACTGCTAGACAGGATACTGCTGGATTCAGTGTCTTTACTTCCAGTGGTTGGCAGAACTATACTTCCCAATCCAATGATGTAGCTATACGTATTCCTGCTACAAAAGATCTGATCGTTTCAACATACAATCCTGTGAATCGAACATATTATGTCGCTTCTTTTGGAGAGGGTATTCTTGTCAAAAGTCCTGATAGCAATTGGCAGCGGTTGAGTGAGAGTGGGGCTCCACCTTCTTCAGCAAAAGTGACAGGAATGGCAGTGGATTTAGGTGGGACATTATGGGTTCTGATATACGGTGCATTTTCAGGTGAGCCTTCATTCTATTCAAGAACTGTAGAGGGTATATGGAAGGGATATACCTTCAGTATTTTTGCTGCGCGACAAGCTCTTTCATTCGTAATGGATGACTATCAGCATTTCTGGATGCCACTAGCTTCTGGAGGATTATGGGTTTTTGATTCTGCTAATAATCGCGGGAGACTATTGTCGACCACTACTGGTCAGGGAGGATTACCTAATGCTAGTGTGTATGCAGTAGCTAAGGATTCACTGGGGCAGATATGGGTGGGTACTGGAAGAGGCGCTGCTTATTTCTTCAACCCATGGGAAGTATTTGAAAGCCAGGCAATAGATGCTATAACACCAATATATGAAGGTCGTCAGGTACTTCGGGATGAGATAGTGACTAGTATCTATATTGATGGTGGCAACCGCAAGTGGTTCGGGTCACAAAATGGTGCCTGGCTATTTGATGCAGATATTACGGATCAACTGGCACATTTTACAGCAGTCACTACACCATTACTTTCTGATAATATTCTGGATATAGAAATACAGCCTATCACTGGCGAAGTATTTTTTGCTACAGATGCTGGGCTAATCTCTTACAGAGGTACAGCTACAGTTGCCACAACAACCCATAGTCAGGTAAAAGTATTTCCCAATCCAGTACGTCCGGGTTTCTCCGGAACAGTTGGTATTTCAGGACTGGCAGCAAATTCTATTGTAAAGATTACAGATATGGCTGGAGATCTAGTATATCAGACACGTGCCAATGGAGGGACTGCTGTCTGGAATGTACAAAACTATAAAGGCCAGCGAGTGGCTTCCGGGATGTATCTGATTTTTTCGTCCAGTGATGATGGAACCGAAAAATTTGTGACCAAGATCGCCGTTATAGAATAAATCGCGATTTATTTCGTATTTTTAAGCTTAGTGTGTTATAATAGGATATAGTAGTATGATGAAAATATCTTGATAGGAAGCTATATCCAATTGTTCTATTCATCAAAATTCAGGAATTGATTTTATGCTTTTTAAGACTCGTGGCATTGTCATCAACTATATTCGATTTAAGGAAACTTCCATTATTATAAAGATTTATACAGAGGAGTTTGGACTTCAAACCTATATAGAAAATGGAGCAAGAAGTTCAAAAGGAAAAAACAAGATGGCATTGTTTCAGCCACTTACATTACTTGATCTGGTAGTATATCATCGTGAGGGCGGAAACATTATGAGGCTTTCAGAGATCAAATGTTGTGATCCACTTACAGATGTACCCTATAATTTCATGAAGTCAGGCATTGCTTTATTTATGAGTGAAGTTTTTAACAAAGCTCTGAAAGAAGAAAGCAGTAACGAACCATTGTTTGAATTTTTGTACCAATCAATTCTGTATCTGGATCAACAAACAGAACATTATGAAAACTTCCCTATTCAGTTTCTGTTAAGTTTTGCACAATATCTTGGTTTTGCACCTTCCGAAGCACGAGAGGTATTTGCTCAGATAGAAGAGTTTCAGTTACTGAATTACGCCAAAGAAGATGAAGAACGATTTGATAAGCTAATTGAATCTCCCTATCATAAACATGTACCTCTTACCAATGGTCAGAGAAGACGTATTCTTGAATATGTGCTTCTGTTTTATCGGTTACATGTAGATAATTTTGGTGAATTGCGTTCTGTTTCCGTTTTACGTGAAATGTTGGTTGGTTAAAAGTGAAGTATGCTTTATTCATTTCTTACTACATATGGAAAAATGATTGGAGTTCCGCTCAAATTTTTTTCTATTCACTTAAAATCTGATTTCTACTCAGAAGAAAAAACTATCACAATACTGATCAAATTTGAAAAATATCAGAATATTGATCACGGCCATGAATTAGCAGAATCCTGATAATTTTTTTGTTTGACCAGAATTCCGGTCAAACATGCAGATGAACATAATTCTGGTCATCATTGTGTTGAAGATACTAAAATAATAATCGTGCAAAACAAAAACTCCTGCTATAGTAAAGCAGGAGTTTGAAGCACTGATAAACAATAACTCTTTATTATTTATCCGGATACAAAAGATACTTCTTACGCATAGTGGCATATTTCTGTAAATCACTTTGCCAGGTAGCCCGGATTTGTTCTTCAGTCATACCTGCTAGAATCTGTTTTTTCAGTTCCTCACTTCCTGCCAGCAAATCAAAGTGTTTGGTAGTAAGAAAGAACTTGCTTTTATCCGGAGTCATGTTGTAAAAGTCAAGAAGATACTTTAGGGTCAAATGACGTGTAGTATCCTGCCGATAATCCTTACCATAACATAATTGGTTTTCATGAGGTGGATTCTTAACAATCGCAGTTGTTTTGGGTGTGAATGTAAAAGATCCATAGATAGGATTGGGAGCTCCTGCTACCTGAAATGAAAAATCAGTTCCACGACCTAGACTAATAGTAGTTCCTTCAAAGAAACAGATAGAAGGATACAAACGAATAGACACTTCAGTGGGTAAACCAGGAGAAGGGCGTACAGGTAATACATAAGGAGTTTGATGAGTATAGCCTTTTACTTGTATTACTTTCAGATCACATTTGGCATTGTTGGAAAGCCATCCTTCACCATTGATCATCTGAGCCAGTTCACCTACTGTGAGGCCATGCACTACAGGAATTTGGTGCATACCAATGAATGACTTAAAGGCAGGTTTTAGTACAGGTCCGTCAAAATAATGTCCGTTAGGGTTTGGGCGATCTAGTACCAGACACTTTTTTTTGTTTTCTGCACACGCTTCCATCACATAATGCATAGTGCTGATATAGGTATAAAATCGTGCTCCTACGTCCTGAATATCAAATATGACTACATCCACGTCCTTGAGTTGTTCAGGAGATGGCTTTCTGTTTTTTCCGTATATAGAAATAAGTGGTAGACCTGTTTTTTTGTCTATTGTATTACTTACATGTTCGCCTGCATCTGCATCACCCCGAAACCCGTGTTCAGGTGCGAATATCTTTACAATATTTATTTTTTGGCTCAACAGTGTGTCTGCCAGATGGGTTTTGCCTACCAAAGAGGTATGATTTACCACAAGTGCCACTCTCTTTCCTTTTAAGTCTGCTATATATTCCCTGAATTGTTCTGCTCCTATCTGAAGGGATAGAGCAGGTTTGGGACTTACAGTAGTAGATTGTTTTTTGACAGAAGTTTGCGAACTAACAGATGGCGAATGACAGGCTGTAGTTAAGATAAGCAGGCATGTCAGGAGCGGTTGGTACGGAATAAACGACAATGAAAACATAGGAAAATACAATGATTTGAGATGCGGGAAAATACGCCATTTATACAAAAGTAGCGAATTCAATCGAATCGTGTCCATTGTTTATTTGATAAAAGCAATGTAACATTGGAGAAAAAACAGGGTGATTCATATATTATAGATGTAATCCCATGTCTGTATTTTGTCTTTAGTGTAACATGATTTTGGCAGGTACTGTCTGGAATCATGTGAAAAAGTATAAACTATTACTATTATGAATATTGCGGCCTTTATTTCTGCCAGGATCAGACATACAGAAGGACAATCCTTTTCTGCTACCGTAGCAAAAATTGGAGTAGCCAGTGTAGCACTGGGATTAGCCGTAATGATTATTTCTTTTGCTATTCTGGGAGGTTTTAAGCGGGAAATCTATCAGAAGATTTTCAGCTTTGGCGGACATTTACAGGTATCTGAGTTTTCAATGAACCGATCCTACGAAGAGCCGCCAATCACAATCAATACAGATTTGTACAAAAATTATAAGAATATTCCAGAGGTAGCTCACATACAAGGTGTTACTCAAAAAGCGGCACTTATAAAGACAGATACTGAGGTACAGGGGGTAGTAATGAAAGGAGTAGGGTCTGATTTTGATCTGCCTATGTTTGCTCCCAACCTGCGTCAGGGCAGCTTCATTCAATGGAAAGATACCAGTTTCTCACGTGATATTGTACTCAGCAATAAGTTGGCCCGTCAGCTTAAACTAAAGATAAATGATGAAGTATTAGTGTATTTTATGCAAAATCCTCCACGAGTGCGTAAACTCCGGGTAAGCGGTATTTATGAGACAGGAATGGAGGAGTTTGATGATAATACGGTGTTTTGTGATATAAATCTTCTACGTCGTATCAATGATTGGAGCCGTGACCAGGTAAGTACCTATGAGATATTTCTGAAGGACTTTACTGATATGGAAACTGGTACCAAGAAAGTATTTGACAAGATGGAGTACTCCATGAATCTGGTCAAAATCACTGATAAATACAATCAGATTTTTGAGTGGCTGCTTTTGTTAAACCGAAATGTTACTATCTTCCTTGCCCTAATTTTATTTGTAGCATGCTTTAACATGGTAGCAATTTTACTTATCCTGATTATGGAGCGTACTCAAATGATCGGTTTATTGAAAGCTGTTGGAGCTCGTAACCTGAAAATTCAGGAGATTTTTTTATGGGGAGGATTGCGGCTTATCGGTATGGGAATGTTATGGGGAAATCTAATAGGAATAGGCTTTTGTGCCCTTCAATATTTTTTCAAAATCATACCTTTAGACCCGGAAACATACTATATGAGCACTGTACCCATTCAGTGGGATTTTCCTTTGATTCTTTTACTGAATGCTGTAGTACTGATATTGGTGCTAGGTATATTAGTTATCCCAACCCTTGTCATTACCCGGATTAACCCTGTAAAAGCAATCCGGTTTGATTAATCTCTTAATTTGTTTATAAGAAAATACATGATCCAACAAAACCTTTGGTTGCTATGGTTAGTATGCATGCCAGTGTCTGTATATGCGGGTACAGATATAGATGCAGCTGAAAGGGATACCATAAAATTTATCAAAGTCCATTTTTTATATGGATCAAAACCTAAAAAGGAATTTAAATTTCTGGAAAAGAAATGGTTTGGAGGGATGCATGGCGGCCATGTAAGTATAGAAACAGATAGTGTGGTAACCGGATTTGGCCCTAAGGGAAAATTTCATGTATTTGGGCATAGAAAAAACTTTCATAGCCATTTTTTCTCACAGGGAATGCCAGAATGGATGGATGATTCTGTTGGAATGAAATATGTAACTGTTACCATTCCTTTAACCTGGGTACAATACCAAAGGATAGATTCTATCCATAAAGCTTATCAAAACACTCCTCCCTATGATTATGCCTTTGTTGGAATGCGCTGTGCTGCTGCTACCTATGATATCCTAAGTCAGTTAAAACTAGTCTCCAATCGAGGAAGATTTGGAATGGTCACTCGCTACTTTTATCCTAAATTGCTTCGAAAACGTATTCTAAAGCTAGCCGCTGAAAGGAAATATGTAATTCATCAGCAATCCGGAAGAATAACCCGTAAATGGGAAAAGGATTAATAGTAAATGTTGAGCTACTGCTTTTTCTGCATATATAGTTGATGTAACTCTGTAAGAAGAGGTGAGAGGGCAGGAAGCGTATCAGACTGTGTAAAATTAATTGTATACACCTTATTGTTAAGTTGTATCTGTAGCCATTCGGTGCCACCAACCTTACAATCTGTGCAGGGAATATGATGAGACAGTAACGCTAATTGTTGTGTATCAATCTTGTTTAGTAACTGATTCCAGATCACAGGATCTGTTTTCCAGGTATGTGTAATAATCTTTTGTCCGTTGTTACTGATACGCTGCAAAGAGGAAATCGATTGTCCAACAGATAGTTCTCCTGTGCAATATCCCATACATTCTGTATAGTTTGTACCATTACGAATCACGATATTTGCCTGTTCATTATAAAACTGAACAGATGTATTCTGGTCTTTTTCACAGGCACCAAAGAGAGGAAGGACAAGGAGCCATTCTACATGCCATTTTCTCATACAACTTGGGGATTATTTACAGGAATAAGACACATTAAATATAGAAATGGTTGCAGTTTATAGAACATTCTACTAGAAATACTACTTTTAGAGATTCGATCAACGATCACTATTTTATGTTAAAGACTATTTGTGCCTATATACTTCTGGCTTTTTCTTTTGTCTCTGTATCATTAAACGCACAAACTACAGTTATTGTACAAGAGACTGATCAAAAAACTATAACAGAGATTGTTTCTCATCGCGACTCCCTGGTTACCAAAGTTCTTCCAGTACGTATGATCGCCATTGGTAAAATGCTGATAGGTAAACCCTATGTTGCGAAGACACTGGAAACGGGTAAAGAAGAACAGTTGGTTGTGAATCTGCGAGGCTTTGATTGTACAACTTTTCTCGAAACGACGCTGACACTGGCAAAGCTTGTACAAATGGAGAACCAGGATTTTACAGCCTATTGCCAGACATTAACAACAATCCGGTATCGTGCTGGAGAAGCTGGAAAGTATACAACCCGCTTACACTATCTCACAGAATGGTTATCAGAAAAACAGAGTAGAGGAGAAATGGAGGACATTACACAAAAACTGGGTGGTGTTCCCTATGAGAAGAAGATTGATTTTATGACAACTCATCCACAAGCTTATGTACAACTAACCGACAAACAAAACCTGGCAGCCCTTCAAGTCGTAGAAAGAAATCTGAATACACAAAAGCGTTATTATATTCCTAAAGCAGCAGTTGGGAAGATCGAATCTCAATTGCAGGATGGAGATATCATTGCCTTTACTACCAATATCAAAGGTTTGGATGTAGTACATGTAGGCTTGGCCATTCGCAAAGGGAATCATGCTTATTTGCTTCATGCTTCATCAGACCAGAAGAAAGTAGCTGTAAGTTCAGTACCAATAGGACAGTATATTTTGAAAAATTCTGGACAGAGTGGAATTATAGTTGTAAGGCCACAACAGTGAGGATTTCCTGAACTCAAGGCAATACATGAAAGTAATTGTCGTTTAAAAAAGATACTATTTTATCTGTTCTCTATGCTGCATTCTTATAAAAGAACCAAGACGAGAATAATGTACGCTTTATAAAAGTAAGAGGATGTCTAAATTATTATTAAAGAAGCTAAGCGATCAGATTTTGTAGCGAGCCTCAATTTCATGCCCTAGGTTGGTGTTATCACCAACCTGCATGAGGGGAAACAACTCGTTGGTGATAACACCAACGGTGGGAAGATTATTATTAAATAAGTGAAAAGAGCAGCCTTTAATAATAATTTGAGATAACCTCTAAAAGAGTTTTTTAATCAATCCTAAAAACATGCAAAAAATAGTTTTATTCTATAGTGTTGCCTTCTTCTCCTGTCTTCTTTCAATGGCTCAGGTAGTTAATCCAGCCAATAAGAAGTTCAATGTTTATAAAATTGATGTCAATCCCAATGCTACCAAAGAAGGGATACGAGGTATTGCAGTATTATTTAGCTGTGAGTTTCTAATTTCAGATGCTGAGTATAACGGTATGAAAGACAAGCAAGGCAAAGTACGTATGACATTCTATGCGGGTATACGTGATGCCAGTAATGAACCAGTGTATCAGGCGTATGATTTTCCGGGTTATAAGAAATCCAGTAATTATGTCGGTGTTCACTTTGCAGATGAAATCGTGTTAATGCCTCAAAACAAAGCACAGGGATTGCGGAGTACAGGAATTGAGTTATTTATCCCATTTACAAGTACGGCATTGCCTGAAGGGGCAAACAATGTAACCTTTGCATTGAACGCATACAATGAAAAAGCAGGACGTTTCGAGAATATACATACTCAGAAGGTTGCTATCAACAAGCCTGCTACCTATGCAGTTACATTACAGCCTCAGCAAATTGCTGTAATAGATAAAGCAGGAAAGCGTTACGAGGTTGGGCAGTTGGAACAAGACATCTTTGCACTGCCAGGGTCTAAAAAGGAAGCAAAAGATATTACCGCCTTTGCCAATGTGGATCTGAAAGACGAATTGCAGTTTACTTACTGTGAAGGGGACGTTATTCGGTTAAAACTTCAGAAAAGTATTGAGACCGGACTAATCCGATTAAATAAAACTCGGGTATTGCGTACTAAAGATGGCAAGCCGCTTCCCTCCTTTGATAATGTAGCTGGAATAACCGGAGAATGGACTTTTGATACTAAAGCTGTTAAGACTACCTCTCTGAAAAACAATGGGGTAGAAATAGTATTAGGAATTGAAAAATACAAAATTCCTGCTGTACAGCTATCTGCTTTTAAAGTCAATCCTTTTTCCACTCATGAAGGAGTGACAGGCACCAGTATAACATTTGATTATAAGGCAACTGTTGGAAGTAATTTGCCTCCACTAACTGCCTGGTTAACATATCAACCCAGAAATACAGAAGAGATTGTAAATATTCATAATGGTAAAGTAATTAGTGGACAGGCAAAGCTCGATTCAACTGGATTGCTTACCTTGAGCAAGTCAGCTACAACTGGAAAGATGGAGGTGTTTTATCCTGCCTATCAGATCTTATTGCAAGACCCTAATGTACGCCAGCAGCCTTCTAAGCAATTTTCGTTGCAAATTCACCTGGCTAATAACCCCTATGTTATTGCCCGTAAAGAGGCCAAAACAGATCTTACGATACAAACCGTTAGAGAAGCAGTATTGCCTACTTTATTAAAATTAAAAGATACATTGGTAGCTGGAGTGAATGGGGTTACTCTTTCACTTCCCTATACGCTTCCCAAAATCTATTTTGATACCAAAGAACAAAAATCTTTGGAAATCATGGATGGAGGTAAGGAAAATAAAGTGACAGAATTGTTTCGGAAAATTACTGTATTGAATGAAGATGTAAAACGGATCAATCCTACCTCAAAAACTGCTGTAACGTATCAGATCAGTAAACCACAAAGTGCAGTTAAGGTCTTTTTACCATATACATCGTTAAATAAAGTGGAAGAAAAGCCATTGCCTTTTCGTGTCTCTTTGAATATTACAGATGGTACTAACAAAGTAACTGCAGGTGAGAGTATCGCATCCATTCAGTATCAGATTGATCGTAGTAAACTGCGATTTGTATCAGTAGGAATTGCTAATATCAAGTTAAAAGAAGCAAATACAGGTGATATTGCATGGCGTATTCGGTCCAAGGATAAAATTCTGTATGAGTCAAAGTTAATTCCTGCTGACAAGCTGATAGAAAATTTATACACAGATGCCTTCTATATACATGAAGACGACAAACTGGTGGTAGAAATGTTAAAAGGAAAGAATGCTGAGACTCTCAAGGTAGCTGTTAGTTGGGAAAAACCAGTAAAAAATCTGACTTCTGGTGAGCAAATTACTTTAGAGCCTTCCAAATTACCTAACAATACCGATGATGGCGACACAAAGAGCTTAACAATAACATATACAGCTCAATAGACTAACAAAAAAGCCTCTTACTTTCAAAGTGAGGGGCTTTTTATAAATGAATAGTATTGTGTTTTATTTCTTGCGGAGATAAATATTTCCACTGATAGTTTTTAACACAAGCTTTTCTCCACCATTGTTTAACTTCATATCACGGTCATATTGACCTCCTACACGACTGAGTTCTCCATTTTTTGATTGAGGAGACTCCAGTGCAAGATTTGTATATACATCACCTGTAATGGTATGAAGACTAAAATCACATTTTGTAGTTTCTGCGGTCTTTAAATCTATTTTTCCACTGATAGTTTCAAGTCGATATTTTCCTTTCAGATAGTCTACTAATACATTTCCACTGATTGTTTTAACCAATAAAGCTGCTTGTTCAGGAATATAGATGTCATAATCGATTATAATAAACACTTGTGGTCCACTAGATATATAGACCTTATTTTCATCATCCCAGAATCTATGGTCTCCATAATAATTTCCTCTACTATCACTTTGTACGTTTGTTGGGACCGTAGAAATAAGTTTCAGATCTTTAATGTTTCCTTTTATCTCAATCTGAGAATCGTTTGTAGTAGAGGACTCTAATACGAAATTGTCATTATTCGCATTGTTGTTTATATTAACAGATGCTGTGATGCCGATTTCGTTTTTATCCCAGGTTTTTATATGAATATCTGAGGCATATTTGAGGTTCAGATATATTTCTTTTCCATTTGTGTACGGAAACATTTTTTCTACTTTCTTCTGAGCTGCCAGAGGAAGTGTACACATAAGAGATAACAGGTAGAAGATTGTTTTCATAGATGAGTAGTATGTATGCAGCCAGACAGATTAATTTTTTAACTTATCTATCTGGTTACATGGATTGTATGAGTGATAAAAGTATCTTCTTAGGCTGGCAACAATCTGTTATTTCTTTTTGCGCAGAAATACATTTTTGTAAGGAGACTCCAGATGTACTTCTACACCACCACCATTGATTGAACCTGTAACTGTATGGCTGCTGATCTTTTCCAGATCGTCTTCTGATGAGGAGGGAGAGGATGATTTTACATCAAAGTCTGTATAAATATCTCCATAACTTGATTCCAGACGCAAATTGGCTTTGGTATCCGAAGGGAGAGTTACATCCAGGTTATTGTAAGTAGCTACAATAGATATTGGTCTATCCTGATTAATCTTATCAAAAACAGCTTTGACTTTGCCATATGTGGCATTTAATACAACAGGCCCAGTCACATTAGCCATTGCCACAGAGGCATACTCGCTTTTGATTTCCAACTCAGATTTAAAGTTATTGATTGTAATGTCTTTTGCAGACCATCCGGATGACTGTATGATTATATTCATCTTTTCAGGAATCAGAATTTTTACGTTATGATTTTTATTGGAAACGCCTCTAACCACTACAGTGCCATTACTTTCCTGTATATTGAGGCAATATCCATTGGTATTATCGCTGACTCCATCTCCGGAAATAAGTTTGAGTCCTTCTGTTCCTTCTTCATTTGTCATACACTTGTTTCCTGTCACAATAATGTCTTTTCCTGTATGTCCTTCGACTGTAATATGGCCATGGATAGTGCCAATTTTGACTTTATTGGCTGACTTCACCTCAAATTTAAAATCCTGTGCATAACTAAGGATCGGAGATACAAGGAGAGTAAGGATAATAATAAACTTTTTCATAGTTGTTTGATCTTGTTTAGTCGATAATGGAATAGTTAATAGAGTCATTTTGATAATAATAAATAAGTGGTGATTGGATAATAGTCTACTGGCCTGCATGAAAAATGCAGGGTTACTTTTAAGAACTTATTTTCTAAATAGACTGAAGTTCTTTTCGTATACTCTCCTTAATATTTTGTGGAATAGGTTCCTTTTTCAGAAAATCTTCAATTGCCGGTTTTGCTTTTTTATCTTTCATGGCAATCATGATGTTGATCAGAGCAATCTTTACGGAAGGATCTTCCTGCTTTTTGATAGATTCAATCAGTGCAGTTCGTGCTTTGGAAATATCTTTGAATGTAAATAAGGCATTGGCTGCTGCCAGACGGACATTGGAATTTTCATCCGTATTAAGGGTTTCAATCAGAGCATCAATTACTTCCGGACTTTTATCTTTCATGTCATACACATAGTTCACTCCCTTGATGCGTTCACTGGCGGATGTTTGCTTAAGTTGTGATACTACAACTGTTTCCCGAAGTTTCTTCATCTCATTCTGTAAATCTGAAAGTTGAGGCTGATCAGATGGATTTTGGTTGCCGCTGTAGAATCCAATCACAAACAAAGCCACTCCGGCTGCAATACCTGCTGCCCATTGCCAATAGGCCATTCGTGGTTTAAGAGCGAGAACACGTGCTTCAGTTTGTATTTTGCGAGATAATTGAGCATCAAAATCTTCGCTTAGTTCCTCTTCCTTTTTCCATTCAGAAAACAAGCCAAATTGATCTTTGTATATAACCAGATGTGCAGGGATATCTTTTGTCTTTGTGAAATACTCTTTTAACCTGCGTTCTTCGGCGATAGTAGTTTCACCTTCCCAGTATTTCTCCAATAGTGCTTCAATAACTTCCATGTATATTCAATTGTATTAAGGTTTCTCGAAGTTTTTTTCGGGCGCGACATAAGTTTACACGTACATAAGCTTCATCGCGCTGAATAATTTCTGCAATTTCACTAAGTTCATATTCTTCAATATCTCTTAGCTGTAGTACAATGCGTTGTGTTGCTGGCAATTGTTCAATGATTTTTTCAATCAGCTTTTTTGTATCCTGAAGCTCAAATTTCTTGTCAGGTAATAGGGTAGAAGGCATGGTAACTACATGATCACCGTGGTCCTCAATAGACGAGAAATAATTCTTCTTGGATCGTAGCTTTCCCAGACACATATTTTTAGTGATCTGCATCGCTAGTGCTTCCACACTGTTGTATGTGTCAAGTCGTTCGCGGATGTCCCATAGTCGCATGAAAACATCCTGAACAATATCTTCCGCATCTGCCGAACTGCCCATGAATCGTTTGGCGAAGCGGAAGAGTTTATTTTTACTGGGAAGAACGCTCTGTTTGAAGTTTAGTAAGTCCATTGATATTGCCTTTCATAGTGTATGATACAAAATCAGATTGTTTGTTACAGATAAAGTAAAAAAAATAATAAAAGGTTATATTGTGAGATATAAATTGCTCATATACAGGTATTTGTGTAGGGGGTAGAAAAGAGGTTAAAATAAAAAATCCATCCAACATAAGATGTTAGACGGATAAAAGATAAACGATCAGTTATGTTTTATTGCTTGTTGCCAGTTGCTGTACATTCATCTATAGATGAATCATCAAACGTCACTTTGTAGTGAATCGTTAGTTTATTGTCAGTCAAAACACCATCACCAATGATAGTAAATGTAGATCCATCTTCTTCAAATGGGTCTATGACCTCCTGAGAAGGAATAGTAAGTGTATTTCCAGATATAGTCGCCTTTATTGTGGTAAGTGGAAGGTACAAATCCTCTATTTCAATGGCATTGTTGTCTATTCCTGGAGCTATAAATAATCCAACCTCTAAACTCTCATCCCCACAGGTTTCAACAAGTTCATATGAGCCTAAAAACTTCTCCCGATCAACTTCAGGATCAGGATCATGTTTTTTACAGGAACTAAATAAGGCTAACCCGATCATTAAGCATGCCAGAATAGAGCGGAAAATGTGAAGTGTTTTCATAGTGTAGTGTTTGTAAAATATTGTTTATCCATACAAAACACTCACTTTCTGATACTTCTTTCAAGAGGAAATAGGGTATAACGTTATAAAGGCTTTCTTAACTGTCAGAATCAGCCAATGAATAGAGGTTTGTTATAGTAACGCTTTGATTATTAGATGGTTGGAACGTATATAAAACGAAATAGCCTTTGATATCAAAGGCTATTTCGTTCCGAGTAAGAAGGGTTTACCCTTCCTGCTCTGTTTTTTCTGCTTTCACCTCTGAAAGTGGACGGAAATTACCTCCTTTTAACGGATCTTCACTCTCTTTTTCATAAGGAATTACCTCCAGTATATTGGTAATATTTACGTCTGTGATTATATAATCCTGTATTTTACCCAGCCGTTCCTTTAATAAATCGTAGGCCTCACGTGGGTCAGGAGCATTGATAAGCATGTTATAAGGTACTTTCTTCTCTTTCTGTGTTTTCTCATCAAAAGTGATATATTGTACTTTTAGTTTATACCACGTTTCAGCACCATCCTCTACAAAAAACACTTCACTTAATCGCATACGTGAAAGCTTGGATAGGAAGAATTCAGCTAGATTGCTGGCTACAGAATCATAAATACGAGATTCTGCATCTGTATAAGAAACTGCATCCACTAGATGAACTTCTGTGATAGTCTTATTTATTCCCTTGTCATCAGGTTGTTGATAACGGATTGTTGCTTGATACCAAACCGGCATATAAGAAAGATAAAGTTAAAATTTCACAATTTAAATAAGCTCTACATAAGAATGGCTTCAAAGATAGCAACACCCATCCAGAATAAGAAAAAGAAAGATGTATATATGGAGAGATGTTGTAGTAAACAGCTGGCTAATAGAGGATTATTAGTAGCTTCTAGATTGGTAAAAAAATAAGGGTCATAGTTTTTTAACTATGACCCTTGTCAATGTTGCTACTAACTATTTCAGAAAAATGTCATAACAAGTGTCCGGATACTTAAGCCAATAATCAGAACACCTACCATAATCATTAATGTACGTGTAGAGAATTTCTGACACAGATAGGCCGCAAAAGGAGCTGCTACACTGCCACCGAGTACCAGACCCACAATAATTTGCCAGTTTCCCGCGCCAATCAATGTGACAAATGTAATGGCTCCTGCCAATGCAATGAAAAATTCTGCAAGATTTACAGATCCAATGGCATAACGGGGCTGATGTCCTTTACTTAATAAGGTTGATGCCACAATAGGTCCCCAACCACCACCACCCACTGCATCCATAAATCCACCGAATAGGGCTAAAGGTGCCAATGTTTTTTCATCACGAGGTTCTGTTTTTTTGCGAAAAGCTTTCCGAAGAACAATAATGCCCATTACAAGAAGATAAACAGCGATGTATGGTTTAATTATTGCGCCATCGATACTGGTAAGAATGTACGCCCCTGTTACAGCTCCAATCACTCCTGGTAATACCAAACGTTTGAATAACTGCTTATTTACATTGCCCATTTTAAGATGAGACAAACCGGAAATTCCAGCGGTAAATACTTCTGATACATGGACACTGCTACTTGCCAGAGCAGGCGGAACTCCAAGACCAAGTAAAAAAGAGGTACTACTGATGCCGTAAGCCATACCCAAAGCACCATCAATCATTTGGGCAAAGAAACCAACCAATGCAAAGAAAAGCAGATCTTTAGTGAGGAGTTGAGATGCATAAGGTTTTATTAACTCCCAGGTAGTAGAGTTTAAATACAAGAATGCTACAATGCCAAGTAATACCAGCACAGATCCACCAACGATAAACAACGTACGGTTGTTTGTTTTTTTGGTGGGTTGAACAGCTATAGTTTCTTCCGCTACAAGCATAATTATCCAGATCTGGGTAGAAGTAAATTAGAATTAGTATGCAAGATATGATTAAGTCTATGTATTTACTAGGGTTTGTGGAAGTTTTTTACATATTTATCAATTTTTACTCTTTTATTACTCATTTATAGAATTAATTCATGAAGCCGATAGTATATTTTTATGTACCAGGCTGATGGAACTACACAGAAAAAAGAACTTGAGAGGATGAAGATAAAAAAATCCCTTCTCTAAACCATTGATTTTGAGAAGGGATTTTAAATAAATAGGTGAAATAGTTTGATCAGGAGATGAACTTTCTTTCAATGACATCTATAAAGGCTATATACTCTTCACTTTGAAGATCCCATCCCAATGAATGGGCATACTTTACCTGAAGGAGTTTCATTGCCGTATCCATATCTTTGGTTTGTTCCAGTTCATAAATTGCCTGTGCAAAAGCAATATTATCTCCACCAAACAGACTATTGATAAAATAGTATTTCTGATTCAGATTTAATGCATCCTTAATGCTGGTAATAGGCTGGTTCTGTGCTTTTTCGATAAATGTGCTATCTTCTTTACGTAATTTTTCATTAAGTGTAGTCAGATCTTTGTTCAGTGTGTCATTGAGTGTAGTTTCTTCCATTTTCTTCTTTACGGAAAGGACAGAAACCAATGGTTTGTTTGCTGCTTTTGCAAATTCTTCAATATCAACTTTTACGTCCTCTGCCTTTACTTCATGTATTACATTAAGAGCAACTGGCGGTAGTTCTGGAGTTATGATAGGCTTAGACTCAATGGGTTGGTTCTCAATTGGCTTTGTTTCTGTAGATTTATTTTCAACTGGTAATGGTTCTGTTTTTGGCTGTATTTTAGGTAAAGGCTTTACTACTTTTTCTTGTGAGCTAACGGGAAGGTCATCTCCTAGTGTGTCAAAGAAAGAGCCTGATGTAGAGACTGTCTTTTCTGGCTCTGGCTTCTTTTCTTCTTCTATTTTTTCAAGCTCGGAAACCTCAAGTGGGACCAGTGCCGAAAATTGAGCAATATATTCTTCGGGGTCATCCAGTGTAATTTCCTCTGAAGTCAGAATATCTTCCAACACTGCAATAGCCTTATCCAATGATAATACATCCGAACTTTCAAGACCTGTAGATTGTAGTTGTGCAATCAGACTTTCCCAGACAGTACGGTTAATTCGTATGTAACGGGTATGATCCTGTAATCGCTGTATTGTGAGTGGTTCAAAGTCAATGTATTTCAAAATACTCACAAACTGATTTCTGGGTGAAAGAAGTAATTCGATTGTGGCAGACACCGCATCTGCTACTAACGGTTCAAATGCCTCTTGTTTTACCATAATGAACCGGGAGAGAGTATTCATCAGATTTTCGAGTGCTGACTTTACCTCATCCTGAGAATAATCAAAGTAAGGACTTTGTAAACGGCCTGCTTCCTGTTTCCAGTTGGTAAATAGTTTAAATAGAATCAGATAGTTTACTTGTGGAATATCTGTGAAGGAAACCATATCTTTTCCGGAAACGCTGTCCTGTTGTGAAAAGAACGTGTCACATGTATGCTTTGCATATGCATTAGCATATCGGTTTAGAGCGGCTGGGTTGATTGTATGTATCATGATTGTTTCAAAGCTACAGATAGTTAAGACACAGTAAATTAGGATAAATCAAATGAACGATCAAACTTAATTGTTATTTTGTTTTTGTTTAGCCTCATTTCCAATACCAGCACATTTCTCACAGTGAAGATTTCTAAGTTCCTCATCATCAAATACCTGGAAATTAATACCACAGTCTCCCATAAAAAGATCACACCACTTAGCCGGAGATAATTTTTGTGAGGCTTCAATCAGAAGTTTAGTATAGGCTCTTTTTTGTTGGTAATCTGGATGTAAAGATACCAGTTTAAGGTACTGAGTGTAGATGTTTTCATCAAAAGCAGTCTTTTTCAGATAATTGTCCAACACCTGAATTGCTGGTTTAAACGCTTCCATTTCAATCAGGAAATTAGCCAGTTGGAGAGATGTATTCCGGTTGGCTATCACTGCTGATTGACTAATATAATAAGTAAAGAGAAAATCAACTCCTTCTTTTCTGTAATTGCCAGCCTGCAAATAGCCAGGCAAGGTATTGATATAGAATATAGACCTCGCTTTTGTCTCAAAAGATTTGTATTTATCACTGCTGGTGACCTGTTGAATAATCTTTAGTATATCTTTCTCCTTATAATTCTGGCTTTTGACAAAGTCCCATTCAGATAAAATAAAGTTCATCGCATAGTATTGCATTTCTGGCTGGCTATCTTTTTCTGTCAGAATGGTTTGTAAATTATGCCAATGATTGATCCATTGTTCTTCTGTCCAATGTTGACGATTACATTCATAATCCATCATCATCTGGTTATGATATAGTGAATTATATTCTTCTGTCTCAGGGTAGCGAACAGAGAATAGCATATTTGGGGATATTTTCCCGGCTTTACATTGACGATAGTAGAAACTTTGTAATGCGGCAGCTTGGGCTGCTGTTTTTGCTTTGTAGTATTTTTGTACATATGTCAGGGTATCTCGTACATTCAAGTGGGTCTCGAGGCGTACAGATGCACTGCGTTGTTCATCCAGGTATTTTTCCCAGGCCTTTAATACTCCAGGCTTCTGTAATTCCTGTTTGATTCGTGTCTTGGACCAGCTTTTCCATTCTGGATTAGGTGACTGTGCCAATTGCTGATAAAATAACTCCCAGTTTTCACCTGTTTGTACTGTAATTGTGGTTTTATGATCTATATATTTTCTCAGGTATCCCACAATACTATCTGCTCTTGATTGATACAACTGCTTATTCATTTTGCCAATTCCTTCAATAGACGCAAAGGCGTCAATGAGTATTCGGTCTATCTGGTAGTTTTTTAATGTATCCCGAACTACTTCCATAGATGCATGGTCTGGGCTTATGCTATTTCGAGCAAACGGTATCTGAAATGAAAAGGATTTATCCTCTGAAGAAAAATCCAACGGTGTGGTAACCAGTTGAGGTGTCAGGGGTAAAGAATCTCTTAGGCTCAAATCTCCACATATATCTGTATAGTGTACTACTCCTACAATTCGTTTCTTATGTATCAGCAGGAAATTGGCCGTGACAAATTTTGAGGAATCATTCTGAGGAATTGCTCCTGCCAACACAGAAATAGCTTCTGGTTGCCATGTCGTTGTATCAATTGCTTTCTTATTTTTTGCAGAACCTGATAAACGTGCTTTACTTGCTTGTAACTGTTCAAATTTCTGTCTCTGTTTAGTAAGATCACGCAAAAACTCTTTTTTATAGATAGGCTTTAATACAGTCCCATTGGTAGATGATGATCCTGTACGTCTTCCCAAAGTTGTATAATATTCTTTGCTCCCACATGTATACGATTTCGGATTGACAAGTTCTATGGCTATTCCATCTTTGCGATTTTTGAGAACATCAAGCAATTGTAGAGGTGTAGTACTCCTGACAATAATTCCCTGAGATGTATAATCCAGTTGTAGTTGTACCTGATCATTCTGAAAAGCTTTCCAGAGCTCACTATTTGCAGTAGTTTTTGCATTCAGATGTTTTAATTTCCAGGGCAATTTTTGTTTTTTTCCTTCTGCTCCTAGTAATTCAGTTTTGTCCCCACTCTTCATTGTATCAGAGAGAGCTATTTCTTTGTCAGGCTGTTCTTGATAAGCAATAAACGTAGATTGTTGGCTCAGATTGTTTGTATTATCCTTGACCAGATACTCCGGATAAGACGAATGAATGGAATTTGATTCTAGAACCGGAGTACCTGATGATTGCCCATAATAATGAATCGTAAGGATATAGGACACCAATAGCCAAACAAAAAACTTGGCATTTTTACGGAAATTCATAGCTGAGAGTTCGAAACCCTTTAATAAAACTGATTGAATCGTGAATCTTCGATTTTGGTCAGTGGTTCAGTGTAACTTGTTGTACAGGTTACTTAAAAAATAGTTATCACTCTGTATCAGTAAAATGTCAGATATTCTCCACTGAGACTTTATTACAAAATATTTAAGGACTGTTCTTTGATCTTTTCCAGTTCATCTTTCATCTCTACTACAAAGCGCTGAATGACTGCATCATTGGCTTTAGACCCGATCGTATTGATTTCGCGACCTATTTCCTGACTAATGAAATTTAATTTTTTTCCAGGTGTCTCATCTTTGGCTAATACTTCCATAAAATGGTCCAGATGGAGTTTCAATCGTACCTTTTCTTCACTGATATCCAGTTTCTCAATATAATAGATCAACTCTTGCTCAAATCGGTTTGGGTCAAAATGCTCATCACTTACCACTTCTGCAATGCGTTCACGAATACGGGTACGAATGTTTTGTAATCGTTCCGGATCATGAGTAGCTATTGCATTCAGATTTGTACCAATTTTATGGATATACTCTGTTAACTTACCTGACAGTTCATTCCCTTCTTTAATCCGGAATTCGTCACATGCCAGTGCTGCTTGTTTAAATGTTTCCTGGATCAGTGCCCAATCCTTGGCTGCATTTTCATCTGGCGCTGTATCGTATATGTAGGCATCTGGAAGCTGCATAGCCAATCTGAAGATATCATCCTCTGGAACTGCTGCCGCTATTGCTGTCTCTCTTAGTTGCTGACAATAGGCTCTTACCAGGGGAGTATTTACAGTCACCCGGGGTTTTACTTCACCTATCACTTGAATATCAATGGATACATTCAATTTGCCTCGCTCCAGTATCTGATTCAGTAGATTTCGGATCTCAAGTTCTTTATCTGAAAAGTTTTTGGGTAATCGTAAGTTTACATCTAGTGTTTTAGAATTCAGTGAGCGGATTTCTACGCTGACACTAATGTTTGTATTGGCCGCTCTGGCCAGGCCAAAGCCGGTCATTGATTTTAGCATACTCAAAATAAGGTTATAAGTTTCCTCTACTCTAATAAAAGAGAAGCACACAAAGTACTATTTTTTTAGACAAATATCGAACAGAGCTTTTTTTATCTGTGAATAGCTTTTACAGATTAAGGAAATTTGAGTGGTAAACACTCCTTATTTATACAAATTAACACATCTATCTGGTCAGACGATAGAATATTTAATGCAGACATATAACGTTATAAGTAGGTTCTGATACATAGGTTGTAAAATACATTAAAAGGAGAATATAGCTATTTAAGAAAGGTGTCGTTTAGATAACGCTATGATTGTCAGGTGGTTTAAAATATAAGCTATGTGATAATTTTGCCTTAAATATTACCTGGGTTATTGGATCGCAAACTTGAAACAATAATTCTAGGCATCAAGTACACGAAATTATCCGCAATAAATGCCAGAAGGAGTGTCGGCGTATTGTATCTCTGGAGATGTTACTCAGATCTTAAAACAAAAAATTTCTGAAAATTTAGTGAGAGACTTTTGTTTTTTTACCTGTCATGCTGATATTTGGTAAGTAACCAGCACGCTTTCATCGTTACTATATCATTAAAACATTTCCTCAAACCACAGAAAATATACCCTCCTTCTATTATGAAAAAATATACCCCTGCTTCACGTCGTACATTTATCAAACAAAGTTCGCTGGCTCTGGCCGGCTTTTCTATCGTGCCTCGTCATGTACTGGGCAAAGGATTTGTCGCGCCTTCTGATAAGTTAAATATTGCAGCTGTAGGTTGTGGAGGAAAGGCAGACTTTAATATCCAGCAGGCATTCAATAATGGAACAGACAATATTGTTGCGTTATGTGATGTAGATGACCGCCAGGCTAAAAAGTATCGGGAAAAATTCCCTAAAGCTCCTTATTATAAGGACTTCCGCCAGATGTTGGCAAAAGAAAAAAAACACATTGATGCGGTGATTATCTCAACACCAGATCATATGCATTATCCGGTTGCTATGGCTGCTATGCAATTAGGTAAACATGTATATGTAGAGAAGCCATTGACACATGATATTTGGGAGGCTCGTCAGCTAACTGAGGCTGCTCAGAAATACAAAGTAGTTACTCAGATGGGCAATCAGGGAAGTAGTGGTAAGGGGACCCGCCTTACGGAAGCAATTATTCAGTCGGGAGCTATCGGAGATGTGCATACAGTTGAAGTATGGACTAACCGTCCTGTTTGGCCGCAAGGAGTAAAGTCTCCTAAAGATAAAGGAGAAACACAACCTGTACCATCGGAGGTTGACTGGAATTTATGGCTGGGAACTGCACCTTTTCGTGAATACCATGAAGCCTATATGCCGTTTCGCTGGAGAGGATACTGGGATTTTGGTACTGGGTCACTAGGGGATATGGGATGTCATTTTATGGATGTGCCTTTCCGGGCACTTAAGTTGGGTTATCCAACATCTGTAGAATGTTCTGTGGGACAAATCTATAGCGATTTCTTTAAAGAAGCTTTCTTTGATGATGTATGTCCGCCTTCTGCTGCTATTCACTTAAAGTTCCCAAATACAGGAAAAGGATCACACAAAGAAATAAGTGTATCCTGGTATGATGGAGGTATTCGTCCACGTCTTCCTGAAGGATGCGATTATGAGAAAGTGTTTGCGCGTGTAGATGGAGGCCTTCTTTTTATTGGCAGCCAAGGTATTCTTGCTGCCGAAATATTTGGAGAAAATCCAAAGTTGTTTCCTTCTGAAAGATTTGCAAATTATGTGCTTCCTGCGCCTAAACGCCCATTGGTAGAATGGGATACCAATGGACATCAGCAGCAATGGGTGAATGCATGCAAAAAAGGCTATGGCACTTATACCAGTTCTGCCTTTAATGAAGCCGGTCCATTGACAGAAATGGTGTTGATGGGCAATCTGGCTGTAAGATCTTTCTTGTATAGGACACCAAGAGAACAGGGTGGTTTTGATTTCCCAGGACGTAAAAAATTGCTTTGGGATGGTGCCAATATGAAAATCACTAACTTTGATGTGGCAAACCAGTTTGTGAAGCGTCAGTATCGGGAGGGTTGGTCTTAAAGGATGTCAAACAGCAAATGGTTTCCAATTATAAAGAATACAGGATATCTGATCCTATATCTTTTTATCTTATGCTGGATTGCTTTTTATTCACCCTGGCGTTTAAGCAAACATTGGTTACAGAATACACCTGAAAAATACAAGAAGGAACTAGCTGCTATTCGAAGAGAGAGAAAAAAACTCGCTCAACAATCGAATGGCAGTAATAGTAGAACTGCCTTTGTAAAAGCTATAGATAATCACATATTTCCATATTGGTATGGAACATTTTGGTCTTTTAATGGAACTACACAGGTTCCTGGACGAGGGTCTATTGCTTGTGGATATTTCGTTACTACTGTATTGCGTGATGCAGGGTTAGAAATCAATCGAAGTGCACTGGCACAGATGTCCTCTGAACAAATGATTAAGGCCCTGATAAGTGAAGAACATATTAAGCGTTTTAGTAATAAGTCGCTGGAGGAATTTATCACACAGATTGAGAAAACCGGAGAAGGTTTATATATAGTAGGTCTGGACAACCATACAGGCTTTCTCGTGAATGAGGGTAAGGGTGTCTATTTTGTCCATGCTAGCGGAGCCTATCCATTTTGTGTAATTAGGGAAAAGGCCAGCAGTGCTGCTATCTTACGAAAATCTAAGTATAGAATCATCGGCAGAATCAGTGAAGACAAATCAGTCCTTAGAAGCTGGTTAAAAGTTTGATTCTGATAGATAATAAAAGAAAAACCCCACAACATTCAGCGGGGTTTTCTTTTATTATTGAGTCACAGAATATGTATTATTCTGGATGTTTATGTCTGGTATTTCCGGACTACCCAGATCAATCTTCTGAATAGACTTTGTATACTTTTTTGTAATGGCAAACTCTCTTACTCCACTTTGCCATACACGAGCTGTCTCATGATGTGTATCCGTTGTTCCATCTGTAAAGGTGACAGTCAAAGAGATCGGAACAGGTAGTATGCCATTGCGTCCAATAATAATTTTAGTGGTTTTGCCTGTTTCCACTTTCTTTATGCTTAGATCACTATATCCTCTTTCAAAGAACCAAGGCTTCCAGAACCAGGTGAGATCTTCTTTGGTTGTATTATTGAATGTATAGAAAAAGTCATATGGAGAAGGGTGCTTGCCATTCCATCGACTCATATATTCGTTCAAAACTTGTTTAAATTTATCTTTCCCTAAAAGATCCTGCAATGTAGCATAGGCTACTGCTGGACGGAAATAGGAGGCAAATCCATACGAAAGTTGATTTTCCAGAATAATACTAGGCACCATCATTGGCATCTCCATCTCACGTCCATTGACGCTGGAAAGATACAATGCATTGTATTGTTGTGGATAAAATGTGTTGGTACCAATCTGGAAAGGAATACCATTCGGTAAGAATTGTGCCCAACCTTCATCCATCCAGGCATACTTACGTTCATTGATACCCATATAAAATGGGAAGTACGTATGGGCAATCTCATGTGCCACTACCTCTGCTGCTTCTTCCATTGGATAAGAGGCATCGTTAACAAACATCGGAAATTCCATACCTCCAGAGCCATTAAAGATGGTCAGGTTTGGATACGGGTAAGGTACACCCGGCATTTTTGTAGACAAATACTCAACAGACTGCTTGGAGAACTTAGCTATTTCATAAAAATCCTTGGAGGCAGGATCATATACAGCACTGATAGCTGTCCGTCTGTTCGGTTCTGCGACTGCACTGGTTGCATCCCACAGATAACGATTACTGGCTGCAAACACAAAGTCAGGTACGTTTTCTGCTTTGAAGTGATATTGAAGCTGAGATTTATTTAGTGTAACAGACTTCTTCTGTAGATCTTCAGCCGTGATAATGTGTATGATCTCATCCGATTTCTTGGAGTTAAGATATCGGTTCAGGTAGGTTTGAGTCAATGATTCCTCCGGATTCTGCCATACACCAGTACCCCATACTACAAAGTTCTGAGGAACCTTTACTGTTACATCAAACGTAGAGAAATCATTATAAAACTCTGTTTGTCCTCTATATTCCAAACGGTCCCAGCCATCAATGTCATCATACACAGCAACTTGTGGGTACCAATAAGCTACCATAAATGTGTTGTCACCGTATGTGCCTTCCCGAATATGTGTTTTGGCAGGAATCGTATAAGTCCAGTTGATAGCTAGTTTCAGGCTGGTTTTAGGATACAGGGGCTGGCTGAGTTTTACAAACATATTGGTTGTGCTATATCGTACCTGAGCGCCTCTGCCCAGTCCAGGTTTTGTTTCTACTGAACGGTTATTAACCTGCAATGAACTGATAGTAACTCCATCTGTGACATCGCCTGGGTCTACATCTTCACCTCTGGCAGCACCTTTCTTGAATAAATTAGGATATAACCGAATCACTAACTGACTTAGAGTATCATTGCTGTTATTAAAATAGGTGATGGTTTCGCTGCCTTTGATTTCGCGTGTTGCAGGTACAAGCTCTACCTGAATGGCATATTCTGATTTGTTTTGCCAGTAGTTGGGCCCTGGCTTTCCATCGGTACTGCGTGTTCCCTTAGCATAGGCGCTCTGAAATTCCAATGGAACATACAGATCTTCTACTTGTTGGGCAATGCCCTGTCCTGTAAACATAACAGACTGAAGAACTGTAAGCAGTGTAAAAAAAGATTTCTTCATGAATGGTTAATTGAAAATTAGAAGGTTTCTAGTAATAGATCTTGCTTTAAAACTTTTCTGCATCCAGAAATGTACTATAAAAACGAACAAAAGTCATGCTGGTTTGTTCAATCTCCAAATTTTTATCAAATTGATTACATAGAATCATTTTAATAGAAAGAAATTGGCCTTCATTAGCAGAAAGAAAAATATCTATCCGATCAATCAGGATTTACGGAAATATCTCATCAAATACGGACGCGAAATCAAGCTCCCGATTCACTATGATGACATAGCTCAGTTTGACAATGCGATAACCTTATATGATAAAGAGGGAAAAGATACTCTCTGGGAAACAGTTTTTTATCCACCTCACCGAATCGATGAAATCTATCGTGGCCTTAAGGTAATGTATGTTGAGCTGAAGATAGGAGGAGACATGTCTGTAGCCCGACATCTTACAGTAGATCGTGTAGACCTATGTGTATATGCCAATACCCGCCCTTTCCGGGTTCGTATTGTCAATACGCTAAATGATAACTTCGACTATTTTTACATAAAGCGGGCAGATGCTTCACGCATTTATGGCCTTGAACTGGAACATATTCTATCTCCTAACCGTATCAGTTATATCAGCAGTGGGGATACTGTTGTAGAAGAACATATAGCAGGTGTGCCTGGAAATCAGTTCATTAAGAATCATCTTAAAGATAAGCACCTGAACAGTATACGTCTGGTAAAGGAGTTTGTCAAGTTTAATGAACGTTGTTTTGTCCGATTACTGGGAGACATGCACAGCAGCAATTTTGTAATCATTGCTACTCAGGACTTTGATGAGATTCACTACCGCATTCGAGCCATAGACTTTGACCAGCAAAGTTATGAAGGTAAAAAAACAGTATTTCTCCCTCAATATTTTAAGCAAAATAATCCCATCATTGAACTAGGCTATTCAAGGCTCTCGCCTGAAAGTGTCCATCAGTATCAGTCAGAAGAGAAGTCAATGATTGCCAGTCGTTTGAATACTACCGGAAATCGAATCTTTGCGTTGACAGATGTAATGGCAGATGATGATATTGCTCCCTTTGAAAATGTAATGCATTTACGCAACCAACTGGCAGATCACTACGAAAACAGTGTTTTCTATGGATGCGAGAGCATGGGTGATATTGTAAAAGAGAGTTTGCGACTGGTGCTGCGAGAGGTAGAGGAATATCACCGGAATATTAGATGATGCGTATAATCCTATGCACAAGAGTTTGTTGCCCTAAACTATGTGTATAGAATTTTTTGCAGTTAATTACACCCAAGCAGAAAGCCTGCGGTTTATTCTGTTCAAAACAATTTCTTGGGGTTAATTCTATGCATCAGCAACTTTGCAGTTTATTCTATACAAAAGCTTTTTTGACTCAATAGCTTATAGACTACCTTTTTAGTCTATTATTATACATATTTTAGGTCAGGCAAACTAATACATATAATTATGCGCATGAGAATGAATCCAGCAATATTCTGGTAAAGAAAATGCTCATCTTTTCAGACAAGCATTTTCTGATATAAATTATAGAGCGAGATTATTCTGTAATTCTGAATATCCAGGCGTTTTCATATCCTTTCTCTGTACGAATCTGTCGTACACGTGCTCTGACATCTTCCAGATTATCACCTACATAGATGTATACGTAATGGAATTGTCTATTTGAGTTAAATCCGATCTTAGCTTCATGACCTGATGCAATGACAGTGTTCATATATTTTCTGGCGTTTTGTTCGTAACGGAAAGCTCCCACAATCAGGTAATTACCAATTTCCATTTCCAGTGGATTCGGTGGTGGTGCCAACATTTTTCGAACGATTTCTATGCGGATAGATGTATCGATCTTTGCTGGAGTTACCCGAATAGTCCGATTGTTCAACTGTGTAAAGGCTGGTAAAGTGCGAATAGGTTGCTCTTGCTTTTTACCCAAATGGATGCCAAACTGTATTTCATGGGCAGGGTTGCCGTAGTTGCTTACATTGTTATTGGCAAGTTTGTAAGCATACCCAAAGCTAACTTTATTGAATGCCTTGAAGCCAGCCATAAAAAACATTCCATAATCCTGGCGATAAGCACCTCCTACCCAGTATCCATCTTTGTAATTAACAACCGCATTGACTTCAAAAAATGGATCTTTCTGGTATTCATATTTCCGATACAATACCATCGGATGAATAACTACATCCGGTGTAGCGTTGATACGATAAGCTGCACTAAGTGTGTAATTTTCCAATGGTTTAAAGGTCCGTTGTAAACGCTGTCCATCACTTCCAACCGTTGAATAGGGGGCAAGGCGTGGCAATGAAAGCCCCAGTTGAAGGTTTTTATACTGGTAAATAGCACCAATTCTCACATCTGCCCGATAGGTTTTATTCATAGCTGCTAATATAGGATCTGCCAGTTCATCAGGAGTTAAATCAGCTGTATAGATCGAATTGTAGAAAAATCCGCCCGAGATCCCTACTTGTAAAAAGCTCTCCTTGCCAAAGTCCAGACGACGGGCAAACGTGATATATGCATTGGTGGTTTGTTGTACGCCTTGCCGGAAGTAGGAGATATTCGTACCAAAAGCATACTGCCGCTGACGGAAAGGTGTATGAAAAGCAAAAGAGGCGTGTGCTGGTGGTGTCTCGATATGTCCGATTTGCTGACGATGAAAGCTGAGAAAGATAACAGGATAGCCATTCATCCCAGCCGCTGCCCCATTTTCCAGATACATATTACTGAATGAATGGACATAAGGGGGCATATTTTGCGCCTGGACGGAATAACTTAATCCAAGAAAAAGAAATAAGATGTATATTTTTTTCATATAGGTTGTGGCGAGTCTGATTGTGTCGTTTTATTGAAGCAGCGAGAAACTACCTGTACGGTACTCCTTCTGATTTTCGTCCTTGATTACATAGTAATAAGCTCCATAACCAGCCCCTTGTCCATCCCATACTTCATCAGATGTAAAGTTTGTTTTTTCGACCAGCTTTTTACCTTTTGAATCCATAACAATCACAGTATAATTCGGACGCGTACTTATATATTGTATATCCCATGTATCATTAAATCCATCTCCATTGGGAGTAAATATTTTCTTAGGCACTAAAACATAAGCGCCTGAAGGATTAGTAGTTACCCGAACCTCTACAATAGCAGTTGCTGATTCTCCATCACTGTTTGTACCTGTAAGAGAAAATTTATAAGTGCCTTCTTTGAGATTAGAGATATGAACTGTGAGAGAATCTGCATTTTCAAGTGTTGCTTCTGAGGGACCTGAAACCTGTTCCCATTTTAGAGTTACTACATCTGAACTCACGGATCCTTTTATTTCCGTTTCTGTTTCACCTATAAGCGGTACTATTGAGTCTACAATTACTGTGGGAACCTGAAATGTGTAACCAACTGTTTTGTAAACTTTGGTTAAGACAGGAGCACTTGCTGATAAAGGTTGTGTTTCGGCTATGCAGAAAAGTATTCCTCCCAACACGAAAAGAAATTGATTCATAGTAAATGGATAAATAGAAAATTCAAAAATAGGTGGTATTTTGTATTTTTACCTGATATGCTCCTATCCATAAAATTGATAGGAAGACAGTACAGTGTTAACAGATATATAATAAAACGATGATTATCAGATAAGTATTCTTATACGGGTCAGTAAAATTTATGGATACATTTATTCACAACTATTTTACTGAGTCTTTATAAGTTGACTACAAGTCCATTATATATAGAACTTGAAACCAATTACAGTGTGCAAAATCTATTCCTCTATAAGTAGCATTCATCCAATTCATTCAGATATAAAAAATACTACAGATGCTTACAGTTCACTACATTGATAATGAGGAAGAATTATTACAAGAGGCCTTTACAATCAGAGAGACAGTATTTGTAAAAGAGCAACATGTTTCTAAGGAAGAAGAATATGACGAGTTTGAAGCAAGCTCACGCCATTTTCTGGCTTATTATGAAGGCAATCCTTGTGGAACAGCCAGATGGCGTTACACAGAGAAAGGCATAAAGCTGGAGCGATTTGCCGTATTGGCAGAGTTTCGTAGTAAAAAAGTAGGCTCTGCCTTGCTTCAAGCTCTTTTAAATGATGTTGCTGCACAAAATGATACTGCAGGAAAGCTCATTTATCTTCATGCTCAGGTGACTGCTATGCCGTTTTATGCTCATTTCGGTTTTTCTCCAGTAGGGGAGATGTTTGAAGAATGTAACATCCAGCACTATAAAATGATTAAAACAAACATATAACCTGCCTGTTGTAGTGTATAAAGCAATAGTAATGTATACAAGTGTATTTCAAGTGAATATTTTGATGATTCGTCTCCTGTATCAAAACATTTACCGCTATTTTCTAGCATTCAATCATTTGATGTTTTACCAGAATCTATAAAATGATTGAATGCTTTTACCGAATATTTTCCTTCCTCATCCAAAATATTATACCAAAGCAGCAGGCTTTCTTACATCTGGTTACTTTTCTATTATTTCTCCATTAATTATAAAAACATTAACTTTTCTGGCAATAAACAATTGATTATTTATCAGATAATCAATTGTTTATTAAAAGGAGGAATAACTAACCCTACTGGTTACTACTATTTTCTAACGAACTGGAAAAACACTGGCAAAAAAACATAAAAAGCGAAAGCATTTATTACCATCTCTAAACTTTACACACTCTTATGGAATACATTACACTCTTTCTTCTGGTTTTTGTAGTTCTTTTTATTTTTAGTGGATTTGTTACCGTTCGACAAGGTACTGTTGCAGTTATTACCATGTTTGGAAAGTACCGTCGTATTATGCTACCTGGCCTTAACTTTAAAATTCCTTTTCTGGAAGCAGTTTTTAAACGGATATCTATTCAGAATCGGTCAGTTGAACTTGATTTTCAGGCGGTAACTTCTGATCAGGCAAACGTTAATTTTAAGGCTATGCTTGTATATGCTGTTTTGAATCAGCAGGAAGAAACAATCAAAAACGTAGCATTCAAATTTATGGATGAACGTAGTTTTATGCAGGCATTAATACGGACTATTGAAGGTTCGATCCGTAGTTTTGTGGCAACTAAAAAACAGGCTGAAATTCTTTCGCTACGAACAGAAATTGTTCACCATGTAAAAGATCAATTAGATAATACACTGGAAGACTGGGGATATCACTTGATGGACCTACAATTGAATGATATTACCTTTGATGAAGCTATTATGCGTTCAATGGCTCAGGTTGTGGCTTCCAATAATTTACGTGCTGCTGCTGAAAATGAAGGTCAGGCTTTATTAATTACCAAGACAAAAGCCGCTGAAGCAGAAGGTAATGCTATTAAGATTGCTGCAGAAGCAGAGAAGATCGCGGCTCAATTACGTGGACAAGGGGTAGCTTTGTTCCGTGAAGAGGTTGCCAAAGGTATGGCCAGTGCAGCCAAAGAAATGCAGGAGGCTGAACTAGATGCTTCTTTTATTCTTTTCTCTATGTGGACTGAATCTGTGAAAAACTTTGCAGAACAAGGAAAAGGTAACGTAATCTTCCTGGATGGTTCAACAGAGGGGATGGAAAAGACAATGAAACAACTTATGGCGATCAGTAAACAATCAACTATTATTAATCCGCCTTCAGCAAGATAAACACTTAAAATATATAGATATAGATAGTGAAGCAGCCCTGTTACAGCAGGGCTGCTTTTTTTAACAGAATGTTAACATTTTTGTGTATTTGAAGTAATTTGTCTGTTGTAGATTTGATTTCTGTATCTGTTAAGATCTGTCTATTAAATCTCTGAGATAAAATGACTACTGCAACAACACCAATTTCCCGAAGAAATTTTCTACAAAGTACAAGTGTTGCAAGTTTAGGATTTCTGGGATTACACAGATATGTATCATTTGAACGAAAGATAGCCCCTCCTGTTGGATATGGCGAACTGCTGCCAGATCCCAAAGGTATTTTGAATTTACCCAAAGGATTCTCCTATACCATCATTTCTAAGCAAGGTGATCTTATGACGGATGGTCTGTTAGTTCCTGGTAAAGGTGATGGGATGGCAACTTTTCGTGTTGATAAGGACCGAACTTTACTGATTCGTAATCATGAAATCAGTCCCGGAGAAAATAAGGAGGGCGCTTTTGGTGAATCCTATGAACATCTTCAGAAGATTGGAAAAGATAAATTTTATGATTTTGGAAAAGGAGAACAACCTTCTTTGGGTGGTACCACTACCTTAGTATATAATCATCGTACCCAAGCTGTTGAAACACAATATCTGAGCCTTGCAGGTACAAACCGCAACTGTGCAGGTGGGAGAACCCCCTGGAAAAGCTGGCTTACCTGTGAAGAAGATGTGACTCGGACTAGTGGAATGGCTGAAAAAGACCATGGGTATGTTTTTGAAGTCCCTGCAACTACCAAAGTGCAAATGGCAGAGCCTGTTCCCTTAAAAGCGATGGGACGGTTTAACCATGAGGCCGTATGTATTGATCCGGAAGCTGGTATTGTATACCTGACTGAAGATGATTCTGCTGGGTTGATTTACCGTTTTATTCCTAACCGTAAAGAGAGACTGATATATGGCGGAAGACTGCAGGCATTGGTAATCCGGGATCAGAAAAGTACCGATACGCGAAACTGGCAGACATTAACAACACCAGTGTTTCCCATGAGCAAACAAGTTGAGGTAGAATGGATGGATCTGGATAACATAGAGTCTCCTGATAATGACCTTCGTTTGCATGGATTTGAAAAAGGTGCTGCACGGTTTGCCAGAGGAGAAGGTATATGGTTTGGGGAGAATGAACTCTATTTTGCCTGTACCAATGGAGGAAAGATTGCCAAAGGACAAATATTTCGGTATGTACCCAGCCCATACGAAGGTACTACACGTGAAAAAGAAATTCCTGGTAAACTGGAGTTATTTGTAGAGCCCAACAATACGGATGTAATCAAAAGCTGTGATAATCTGACCATAGCTCCCTGGGGAGATCTGATTGTATGTGAGGATGATTCACATCCATTCGTAGTAGGAATAACTCCAAGAGGAGAGTTTTATAAATTGGCAGAGAATACTGGCTATCCTTCAGAATTTGCCGGAGGTGTTTTCTCTCCAGATGGAAGTACTTATTTTGTCAATATTCAACATGCTGGTCTGACCCTGGCTATTACCGGCCCCTGGCATGTATAAATAATTGCTCTATAATTATAGCAAAATATCCTACACGGTTGGTTATCAGGAATCTACGAAGAGGTGTTTCATAGGTCGGAATTCTATGTCTGCCAGAGTATAAATTAATTCCTTCCTATTCTATGATTTCTCCTTACAACCTCTAACTTTAGGTTCTATACAGGCAGGAGACATCCTATCCTCAGACATCAGAAAATAGGGCTATGGGTAGATGTATAATAAACAAATGGTGTACACGAAATTGTTTATAACAACACTGGTCGTATCCTTTCTCTTATGCCATTTGATGGTGTTTCCTCTTCTCTGCTATCATTTCTTAAACCCACTTAACAGGTTCTCTTATGGCTAAATCAAAAAAAGAGAAGAAGATTTTTGTATTGGATACATCTGTTATCCTATATGACCATAATGCTGTGAAAAATTTTCAGGAGCATGACGTGGCCATACCTATTACAGTGCTGGAGGAATTGGATAATTTTAAAAAAGGGAATGATACTAAAAATTTTGAAGCCAGAGAGTTCATTCGTTTTATTGACAAAATCTCTGGTGAAAACAAGCTTCAGGATTGGATCCCATTGGAAGGAACTGCCAAAGGAAAGTTTAAAGTTCAGATGAATACCCGAAGTGTATTGGATGCGGAAGTTGTGTTTGATGAGAAGAAAGCAGACCATCGCATTTTAAATGCGGCGTTGGCATTACAAGAAGAACTGCCTGATAGTAAGGTGATCATGGTGACAAAAGACATTAACCTGCGCCTGAAAGCAAAAGCCCTGAATCTGCCAGCAGAAGATTACGAAACCGGAAAAATTAAAAATGTAGATAGCCTGTATACAGGAAAAACAGTCCTGACAGATGTTCCTTCAGAGGTAATTACCAAACTACATGAAGAAGGCTCCTGTGAGTTGAATGAGGTTATTAAAAGAGGAAAGCCTAGAAAGAATCATTTCTTTATTTTAAAAAGTGAACGAAATTCAGTCCTTGCCTGCTATAACCCACTGGAGGAAACCATTGACAAAGTCGAAAAACGGGAGGTATATGGTATCAGGCCACGCAATGCAGAGCAAACCTTCGCTATTGATGCTATATTAAACCGGGATATCAAGCTATTGACTATCCAGGGTGTGGCCGGAACAGGTAAAACCCTTCTGGCATTGGCAAGTGCATTGGAAATGCGTAAGCACTACCGGCAGATTTTTTTGGCCCGTCCTATTGTGCCATTAAGCAATAAGGATATTGGGTATTTACCAGGAGATGTTAAGTCAAAGCTGAATCCATATATGGAACCCCTGTGGGACAATCTGAAATTTATTCAGAGCCAGTTTGAAGAAGGCGACCGTTACTGGAATCAGATACAGGAAATGCTCCAGAAAGAAACTCTGCAAATCATGCCTTTGGCTTACATTCGTGGACGAAGCCTCTCAAATGTGATTTTTATTGTCGATGAAGCACAAAATCTGACTCCTCATGAGGTAAAAACAATCATTACCCGTGCAGGAGAAAATACAAAGATTGTACTTACTGGCGATGTATACCAGATAGATACTCCTTATCTGGATACACAAAGTAATGGCTTAAGCTATCTGATAGATCGTGTCAAGGATCACAAGTTGTATGCACATATCACCCTCGAACGCGGAGAACGATCTGAGCTGGCCAATCTTGCCAACGAATTGCTTTGATAGGAATACATTGAACATTATAAAAAATGGCCCCATCGCTAAATTTGGATGGGGTTTTATTATTTTTGGGCTGGGCTATTTTATTTATGTGTATGAGATTGGTGCATCATCCTGTATTGTGTAATTATTATTTGACCTATCGATGCAATGCCTCCTGTGGCTTTTGTGATATTTGGGAGCGCCCCTCTCCATATGCTACACCGGAAAATGTGTACGAAAATATGAAGGCATTAAAACGCCTGGGAGTAAAAGTAATTGATTTTACAGGTGGTGAACCATTGTTACACCGTCAATTAAATCAGTTTCTCAAGATGGCAAAGGCAATGGGGTTTATTACTACCATTACCACCAATGGGTTACTTTACCCAAAACAAGCTGAAAAACTCAAAGGTCTGATAGACATGCTGCATTTTTCTCTGGATTCACCTATTCGTGAAGAACATGATGCATCCAGAGGAGTAAAGTGTTTTGACTTCGTGATGGAGTCTATTCAAATTGCTAAACGTTTGGGTGAAAAGCCGGATATTCTCTTTACTGTATTTGAATATAATACACACCAGATTGAATCTGTCTGGAGAGACATCTGTTTGCCTAATGATCTTATTCTTATTCTGAATCCGGTTTTTGAGTATAATAATGTTGCAACGGGACAGACTCTATCAGATCAAACATTGGCTGCATTAAGTCATTGGGGCAAGCAAAAGAATGTATACCTTAATGATGCCTTCATACAATTACGTAAAGATGGCGGCAATCATGTAGATAATCCTGTATGTCTGGCTGGAAGTACTACTATTGTAATTTCTCCGGAGAATCAGTTGATGTTACCTTGTTATCATCTGGGTATAGAATCTGTTCCAATAGAAAATAATCTATATGAGCTATATCGTTCTGAAAAGGTGCAGAAACTCATTGCTTTAGAAGGTAGATTGCCTGGTTGCGAAGGTTGCACAATCAACTGTTATATGCAACCTTCTTTTGCTGTTGAGATTAGTAAATACTGGTGGAAAGCACTTCCAAGTACACTCAAATACAATCGTATGAAAGGAACTTGGAAAGAGTTGGTTCGCTTTTAAAAGAAAAGGTCTGGAACACGCCCAGACCTTTTCTTTTATATAATGATTGTATTAAAAATCGTACCCAAGAGTCAGATAATAGCTAGGCTTAGGGTTTGCCACAAAGTTTTCAACTCCCCATGCCACATCAAATTTGATATAATAACCAAACAATAGTGTGCGGGCACCTGCTCCATATCCAATCAGGAATGGGTTTTTGAAATCAGTAACAACAACTTCAAGGCCAGTGCCTGGAATATATCGCGTGTTCAAACTATTCTGACGACTAAACGGAGAGGCCCCCGTCCAGGCTGTACCAATATCAGAGAAACCAACTAACTGTAGGTTTTTAAAGAAATTGGAAGTAATAGGTCCCCGATAGAAATATCGTACAATCGGTAAACGCAACTCTGCATTCAATAATAGAAAAGATTGTCCTGACAGTTTATTATATGGAAACCCCCGAAGGTTAGTCGCAAATTCGTTAAATAGGATATCTCTGTTATCGGTTCCCTGTGCTATAGTCAAAGGATCATTCTCAGGTCGGGCGTCCCTAGTTGGGAAAGCCCAGTTGTCCATCCCTCCCAATAAATATTGCTTTGGTGCACTGCCTCCATAACGTCCATAGGCTAAACGAGTTGCCAAGATAATATCACGATGCACCTCCTGATAGTGACGAATATCTACACTTAGATTATCAAAGCTTCTGGCACCTGGATTAGATACAGTTCCTTTGTCTGCTATACCTCTGTGGTTATCATAACGTACTCTGATACGAGTACCTTCAGTCATGTTTAATCCATTTACTATAGTATTATCAAATACGTATTCAAATCGAATACCTGCATACCCTGTAGTTGCAATAGGAGGGGTTATACTGGCACTATATTGTGCTTCTACAAAGCGGGTAAGCATCAAAATAGGAGATACAGAGAAACGGCTCGATACACTTAATGGATAAGATGCTGTAAACTGAATCTTATGTAAATTATAACGTTGAGTAAAAGTAACATTGTTCTCTGAAGGGTTAAAATAGTATGTCTTCTTATCGTAGCGTATTCCAAAGTCAATACGTTTCTTTATGTACTGGTATTCTCCATAGAAATTGCTGCTTGAAAGATCAAAGAATCCTGTCAATCCTCCTTTAAACTTATGATCTTCTAATACTTCGTTCATCAATACATCAAATGTAATCCCTAAGTTCCGAACAGGATCAATGATAAAGGATGTTACAGTATTATCAACTGTAAAGCGTTGCTGGTATTCATGAGGTCCATTGATTTGAAGAGCTTGTTTTTTTGTATTGCCTTCTGTAACAGTAGCCACGATGCTGCGTGTTGGTTCTTTGGATTGCTGCTTTTTTGTATCTGCATCAAATTCATAATTGTCTGTATCGACTTCGCCAGGTTCCAGGACCAATTGATCTTTGGGAGGAGCTTGAACAGGTGTTTCAGAAGGGGGGGCTGTTTTTGTATCTCCTGTATTTATATTTTTGTTAAGTTCCGATTTATCTATCAAAAGTTCACTCCGTTTCGTTTGAATGACTTGTTTGGCAGAAGATAAATCAGAGTGATTACTAAATCCTACGAACCTGCGTTGATTATCCAGAATGGTATATGCTAAACTGCTGTCTGATGGGTGAATATCATAAGACAGAAGACTCTGCCTGAAAGAAGTAACTGGCTGAACACTACGATTACTTAACTGGTAACGATAAAGGTGATTAATACCTGTGATATCATTCAGAAAATAAATATTGTCTCTGTTAACAACAGGTTGTGTTTCATTGCCTGCTGTATTTACAATGCGTTGTAACAGCGTTGTAGATTGAGAAGGGTCATAGACAAATAAGTCAAAGTTTGGTGTTATAGTCTGAAATGAACCTTTGTCTGTTTTTAATGTATCGCTGATTCGATTTGAGCTAAATACAAAAGCATTTGACGATTCTCCTATGAAATGAGGGTTAAGATCATCGTATAAATCCTCTGTGACTGTAGTAATTGCCCCACGGCCAATATCATATAAGAATATATCATTTTTGCCATTGCGTACTGCACTCATTATTAATGTACGTCCATCCGATGATACATCAAAGTCCTTAACCTGAGTAAAGCTTTTCAGAAATTTACGGTTAACCAGACGATTGTAAAAAGGCTTGGTCATATCATAAACACTAACTACATATTCTCCAGCTTTGGCATGTATTACAACTACCTGATTATTATTGCGCCATCCTATAAGAGGTATCTGTTCATCAAAACGTTGATTGATAGTTCGATAACCTCCTGCCATCAGTGTTGTGCGTTTTGAGGTTTTTACATCTTTGGCATATACTGTATAACGGCCATTGTAATTTTCTGAATACGCAACTAGTTTTCCATTAGGGCTGATCTTCACCTGATTATAGTCATACTTATCCCTACTGTTTTTACGGGCACGCATATCTTCCCTTGGCATTGTATAAGTATTGATGATGGGTACATTCATGGTTGTATAATAATTCCGCCATTCTTTTAGAAAATTGCTATACGGATATACACCCAGGGTACTTACAATACTGCTTTCTTCATTACGGATGATACGGGTAAGATTAAGGATATTCGAAATGTTTGATTTGCCATACCGTTCAGCTATATAATTCCAGATAGACTGACCCACTAGCATAGCATCATCTCCTGTCAGCGTGGAGGGGCGTTTGAGATTTTTATGTACGATCATATCCCGTACAAAGTCATCCATTTCTGCTCCCCAACCTTCTGCTACATAGGCTGCTGCTCCTGATACAAACCATTCAGGAAGCGACAAAAGATAAGAACTTTGTACCATATCTTTCAGGCTGCCACCAAACATCATTTCTGTAATAAACATGCGGGAGATTCCCAGGCTTAGTTCACGCTTGAAATTGACAGCACTGCCTGTATAGGCAATTTCCACTCTGGATTTAACAAAGTTGGTTTGTCCTCCTACCAGTGTAATATCATTATTCAGACCCACATTACTTTGTTGAAGATCTGTAATAGAGTTATAAATAAAAATTTTTGTTTTGGAATAAGGCGTATATCCCAGCAGATCTGCAATGCGATCAAAATCTGATTCAACGTGACGCGCAGCAAAATACGCTTGTTCGTTGCCTTCCTGGTAATAATATACTTCAAAGTTAGTTGTAGTAATTACTTTCCAGTTAAAGTTCTTGTATTGAATCCTGTTTTTACCAAAAACATCCAATGCAGTTTGAGAATAGGCATCAGAGAAAAAAAATGCTAAAAATAGTATAGGAACAAGTAGTTTGTAAACAGCCTTCATACAATACATAATTATTTACAGTCGCACATTTTTGCATTTGAAATATAGCATTGAGCGAGCTACCTATGAAACGGATAGTGAAAAAGGCGAGATGTCTTGTATAACAAATACTCTTTTCAGGCCTGAACACAGGATTTATATCTGCTTGCTAACAAATGATAAATGTTGTTAATGTACAATCCTTTATTTTTTATACAACGAAAGATAACGATTAATGTTGATTTCAGGCATGATTTCTTTTTGAAATAATAAGAAATCAATAAAATGTTGTGCCAAATATGGTATTAAAGAAACTCCTTTACTACCCATACCCCCAAAGAATGCCAATTCTGGATGTTCTGGATGTGTGCCAATAAATGGACGTCTATCTGCTGTAGCCGGACGGATTCCTGCTGAATGATCCAGGATATGTACAGGTCTTTGAACAAGTCGGGATAACTTCTCCAATAATTCTGCCTTACCTGATTCACTGGGCTGCCAGTCAAGAGTACGCCAGTTATAAGTTGCACCTACACGAAAAGTGCCATCTGGTAATGGAATAACGAATAAATGTTGGTTAATAATATAATTTGTTACAAAATCATCAATAACTACATGTAGTACCTCTCCTTTAACAGGACGAAAAGGAAGCCAGTTGAAGAATAGATTCTCAGTAGCATAAGGCCCTTCACAGAATATTATCTGTTGTGCTGTGACATCCTTATACTGAACTTTACTTCCTGAAAACTGTATTTGAGTATGATCCAGTCTATGATTGTATACAATACCAATTTTGTCAAAATACTCATGACAGGCTGATAAAAAAGATTTGACATTTAGATATCCGGCATGGTGAATAAGCATTCCACCATAGGGCGCATTGACAGCAGTTGATATAGAGTTGTCGTCTTGGCAGATTTCTGCAAAACGAGCAATATCAGGTTGGGATGTTTCTGCTATCCATGTATTTTGCTCCTCAATAGAAATAAAAGGACGATAAATAGTGGAAGGATAAAAAAAACGACTGTTAAGAATGGCTTCCTGTTCTGTATAGAAGTTCTCCAAAAACGGAAATAATGTTTCTGCCTGCCAGGTTTTGCTCATCTTTCGTCCTGTAATAGGATTGTAAAGCCCGGCAGCTACAGCAGAGGCAGGTTTCAGTTCTCTATCACTAAATAAAATTATTTTTTTTTGTTGTTTTAGTAAGGTTAGTGCCAATACAGAGGCTGCTAATCCTTGCCCAACGATCAGGTAATCTAGGTCTTTATGAGTCAATAGGTTACATTTTTTATAAGATAAATAAGATTGGTTTGCTTGAAAAAGTAAAGAGTAATAATGACTCACAACCTGTTTTTTTTGTAAATTTCCATACTGTGCATATTTACCTTACTTCCATTTTCTCTACAAATTAAGTAATTTGCTGATGTATTGCTAAGCTATGTGTGATACTATGAACTCTTATTACTTTTATGCAAACAAAACCATTTAAGAAAAAACTTTCAAGAAAGTTAAAAAAAACCTATTACGCTTTAACTGGTAAAGTAAAGCCTAAGAGTGTGGTTGCATTATCGCTTGAAAATGCTCAAGCTGCATATGGTTCACGTTCAGATGTTTCTATTCATAGATTCTTCCTGGAGAATGAGTTTGAACTGAAAAAGCCTAAATTTCTTGCTGAAGATGCTCTTTTTAAAGGCTATAAGTCAACATTCCCCACTAAGGGTGCTAATTATGATGCTGTATTGCTGGAAATTCGCAATCCGAATTTCTCTTTTCAATATAATCACCTGGTAGATGATGAAAACCGACCTATTTATGAACCAAGAGTTCGGTTTGATGAGTTACCTATTCAACATGAATATCTGCTGGACCCTCCAAAAATAAGTGGAACGGTTGCCTATTTCTCAAATACGGTTCCTAATCAGTATGGACATTGGCTACAAACACAATTGCCTCTGTTATTGTCCTATTGGGAAACATTTGGCAAAGAAAATATAGACTATTATTATATTGGTGAATGTCCTATTGTTGATTTTGTGGAAGAGTCTTTTGCTAAGATGGGTATTCGCAGAGAACAGATTATCAATTTCTCCTGTCGGGCAGATCGCTCTCTGATATCTATGAAGTTTCGGGATATTGATAAAATAAACTCAATGCGTACTGGCTTTGAGCTGGACAGCCATAGCGTCCAATTCTTACAAAAGAATCTGTTTAAGCCCGCAACTCCAGCATACGAAGGTCAGTTCGCAAAGAAAATATTTGTGATGAGAGGAAATGTGAAATTCCGGAAAGAGTTAAACCTGCCAGAAGTAAAAGCTGCACTGGAACCACATGGATTTACATTTGTAAGTATGGAAGGTAAGACCATGCAACAGGAAGCAGATATCTTTGGAAATGCAGACGTAATTATTGCAGTACATGGATCTGCACTTCATAATACTATCTTCTCCCGTCCAGGAACAAAAGTAGTAGAGATATTTCCATATGACTATTTCGAAGCCTCTAACTTCGTAATCAGTAATTATGGTGGTTTTGATTATTACTATATGATTGGAGAACCTTTGGGTAGTGATACTAATCCTAATACTTATGAAGATAGAAATATAACAGATATCCGTGTCGATGCTAAAAAGCTCCTTCGCCTGTGTGAAGAAGCTGATATTCTGGCTGGAGTGACATCAAGTGCTGTGTAAATACTATAAAACATAATCGGAAATTTCTTAAAACCGTGTAGGGTAACTACACGGTTTTTTGTTTTACTAATGAAACTCCAATAGGGCAGCTTAAACACCTATGTTCACAACAAGAGTGATTGTATAATTCTATACTCGCCTGAGAATCAAATGCTGTGCGAATATCCAATCCGGTTTCTGATTTCCACAATCGTGTGATTTTATTGTTTTCCGCAGGTAGTTGCTCCAATAAAAAAACAGCATGCTCAATATATTGATGCTCGTTCTTGATCTCTGCACAAGCTGAAAGAAGTGGCACAACACTATTAATCAAAAGATTGTGTTGACTATCTTTTCCAAAAGAGCCTTCATGATTACTCTCTTTACCAAAATGGTAATGCTTTTGCCAATAAGCAGAAGGAGTAATATCCATGAGAGTCAGGATCTCTTCTGGCTTTTGCAGAGACAACAAGGAAGAAAAAAGTGATTTCTTCTGATAGATTAACATCGCCAACTGGGCAATGCGGAGAGTAGGAAAGTTGGCTGGTCGCAGACGTAAAAATTTCCACTGAGTAGCTGTTGTATTATTCAACTGGTATTTGTGCTTTAAGAAGAGATATTCTCGTCTTAAATCTTCTACATAGGTATCACTACTCTGCAAAGGAATAAGCCCTGCCTGACCAAATAAGAGAGCTTCTATCTGGAGTAATGAGTTGGCATGTTTGTATAAGAGCTTAAGTGGCAATGATTGAGCAAGTGAAAGCATAGGTTCACTGTTAATCTTAAAACCAAATGCATGTGCAAGAACCTGATAGGCAGTTTCATCCCAATGTTGTTGACTGTTCTGATAAAGTTCTTTGACAAAAATGGCTTTCGTATGAAGACGACTCATTAAGGCCTTATCCAATGCCTGACGTCTATGAATATTCTTAACTGCTGAAAATTGAGAGGCACAGGCTATAGGAGCCATATTTTGCAGTAAGGTCTGGTATCTGGAAAGAAGGTTTTTGTCTGTATGGGATTCTAATATAAGGACAGGAATTTCTGTACCATCCGGATGATGAACAGATAAGTTGTGTTCCCATACTACATGCAACACCACATTTTCATATGCTTTATCCTGTTGATGACGATGCACCTGCCAGTCAGATGACCGCAGGTGCATCTCTATATTGCCTGCCCATTCGATGCCTCCAACAACAATACGTGCCTGAGTAAAATCAGGACCTGCATCAGAATTGTAAATTCCAGGTTTGAGAACCTGAAGCTGTCGGCCATCTGTGGTTTGTAAACCTTGGGAACTGAAGTACTGAAACTGCCATAAAAAATGTAGAAATGACTCCTGCATAGCAACAAAAAATATATTTATCGAATTGCTTATAAAAGAGCATCTTTATAAATGTAAGAATGTCTTTTGCTTTTATTCGATAGTTTTTAATTCTGTAACCTGGCAGAAGATCTTTTACCTGAGCAATTTATTTTACTTCTTTGATACGATTGGGATAATCTGTAATGATTCCATCTACTCCCCAATCCTTTAGTCGCTGCATATCAGCCACATCGTTCACTGTCCAGGGAATTACTTTCATTCCTAAGGCATGTATGTTTTCTACTTTATTTTTAGTAAGAAGTAGTTTGTAATAAGGACTATAAATTTGAGGTATAAATCCAAGATCTGCCAGATTATTTTCAACAGACTTTGGATTAGCAACCAATGCTGCCAGAGTTACTGTAGGGTATTTCTCCTTCCAGTACTTAAGCACCCGGAAGTCAAAACATTGTAATGTGATACGTTCCAGCGGTACATGTTGCTTGATTACCTGATAGACCAGGTTTGAAAACTCACTAACTTCGGGGTGAAAAATATTATCGCCTTCTGGAGAACTTTTAATTTCGATATTATAATGAACAGGAAGTAATTTTTTCTCCTGACAGTATTTCTCTGCAAGCTGGAATACTTCACTAAGCAAAGGCTTGCTAACTTTCAATTTCTGTTGTTCCGGAAAACCTTTATTCCCTTTTGATCCACAATCAAAGGATTGTACTTCTGTATAGGTGAATTGGTATATGTTATATTGCTTTTTGTCAGAGGATACACTTTGTCCTGTTTTATCCTGACAGATGTCTGCTGAGAAAAAAGGCTCATGAGAGACAATGACTTGTTTGTCTTTGGTGATTACTACATCCAGTTCCAATGTAGTAACTCCTATTTCCAACGCTTTTTGAAATGCTGGAAGACTATTTTCAGGCATAATGCCTCTACCTCCACGATGGGCCTGCCAGTCAAAGGTAGATTGGCTGTATGAAGTTAGGATAGTGAAGAAAAATAGCAAATAGAGAAATGAATATTTCATAGATGAATAGGTTTTGTATGTGACTTGGCAAGATTCATCTAAAAAGTCAAAATAGTATCACATTCTATTTTAAGAAAGTATGAAGTTTTAACTCATTCTTCTACCTTTCATATTAGAAGAGTGGTAAGTAAATATAAAAATCTGAATAAATTTTTAATCATATTTTGAGAATATTGATATTATGATATTTTTTAACTCTGATCAGTATTTCGATATGTTTGAGAAATGACTGGAGTTCCAGTCAAACAGATAAGTGAACAGAATAATGGTCAAATAGAGAATTGACCATTATTCGAATATTTTTGTGGTGTGATCGATATTCTGGTCAAAACAAAAAATGATTCACACTATGGTCAAAAATAATTGGGAGAGAAGCTTACATGTAATTGACTTCAATTCGCTCATGAACGGAATTCTGGTCAATAGGTAGTTTGAGGCTTATTTACTTTGGTGAGAGATGTACTACCTCTTCAATAAATTTAGTTGTGCCGTTTTCTACACTTTTCCAGTCTTTAGATCGAATATAAGATGCAATAACATGATGACCTGTTTTAGGAAAAGCTTCTTTTCTCTTTAAAGACGGAGACGTTCCTAATTGATCAAACATCTCCAGCATTTTAGGAACAGATACTACCATATCCTGTTCCTTCTCATTTTTATAATAATAGGCCAGATATACCGGACACTTTATTTTAGCAAAAGTGTCCTGATTGAGGGCAGCTTCCATAAAACTTTGCAACACAATCGGCCCCTGAATGGTATATTGGGTAGACCAGTATTTTTTCTCGAGTGGATTTTCTCTCTGATAGGTTATATAATCTGATCCTAACAGTGAACGCATGATTTGCTTTCCCCAAGGACCATTCATTAACGTCGCTTTATCATCGTAGAGACGAATAGCAGGTGAGTAAACTATCAATGCGGTTATTTCCGGGTGCTCCGAAGCGAGATAGAGAGAAAGACCCGCTCCCGCAGATGTGGAAAGGATAATAACCTTATGACCCAGTACCTTGGCAATAGCTAATGCTTTCTTGGCAGAAGCCAGGTAGTTTTCAGGTGTGAGGTTCTGAAAGGTATTTTTATTGCTGATACCATGATCCTGAAGACGGGCCAGGTATAGATTGGCTCCATATCGGCGAGCCAGATCTGTATGTACTGGTGCTCCTTCTGCCTGACTGGCTCCAAAACCATGAATGTATACAAAGCTGTAAGTAGTCGGTTGTTTATGAAGCGAATCTGCCCAGATAATTCGGGCCTGATTATCTGGCTTGAGATAGGGAGTATTTTTTTCTATTGTATTGATTTCTTGTTCCAGCTTACTTAAATCTGTAGTAACAGAAGGTAGTTGAGTATCCAGAATAGGATCAGAGGGTTTGGGACCTACTATATAACTAATAGTTAGTAAGAAGATAAATCCTGCTGTCCATTTAGCAATACGTTTTAACCATTTCATTTTAATGCGGCGCTTTTTCGGGTAAGATACAATTTTTCTTTAAGCTGTAATGGCGCATATAATGTTGAAAATATAAAAGGACTCCATATGTATTCTATGGAGTCCTTTTATGTAACTGTAAAACTGGTCAGGCAGCCTGTGCTGTTGGATAAATACCAATATCCAGTTTCTGTGTATTGCGTAACACTTCCAGCTTAGACCATTTCTCGATGCGGTCTTTGTTTAATAACTTAAACAAGTCATGAGATGTCTGAATCGAGGTGTTTTCAAAACCAATAATAATATCTCCTTCCTGAAGTTGGGATCGTCTCGCAGGCGAATTCTTCTCAAGAGAGACTACCAATAAGCCTTTGGTCGTTTTCAGATTGTAGAAGTTAACAATACGGGGATTGATAGTAATTTCCTGCAACATAATTCCCAAATAGGCTTTGCTGACTTTACCTTCTTTGATCAGATGACCCGCAATATCTTTAGCTGTATTGATGCCAACTGCAAAGCTAAGTCCCTGAGCTTCTCGTATTACAGCTGTATTAACGCCTACAACTTCGCCGGTAGCAGTCACCATAGGACCACCTGAATTTCCTGGGTTAAGAGCCGCATCACTTTGAATCACATTATCAACCAAACGACCGGAATTAGTTCTCAGCGTTCGACCTAAAGCACTGACAACTCCTGTGGTAACTGTGTGCTGATAGCCATATGGATTACCAATAGCAATTACCAGTTGTCCAATACTTAAAGCCTCAGAGTCTCCGATTTTAGCTACAGAGAAGCCATTAGCATATGTCTTTATAACTGCCAGATCCGTATCCGGATCTTCACCAACCAGAAATGCTTCAGATTCAGATCCATCAAGCAGCGTAATAACAATCTTATCCGCTCCATGTACTACATGGCTGTTTGTAAAAATTAATCCGTCGGAAGAAAATACAAAACCGGAACCAGACCCGACGGGGATCATTTTTTCATGCTGTCGTTTAAATATGTCTATTTTAACTACTGCATTTTTTATCTGATTCACAGCATCGACAACGATGTTAGAAAATGCATCCATTTTAAAAAGAATTTGATGAAACCAAGCTAACTGCCTCTGTTTCTTGAGGTACTTAGGTAGTAATAGTAGTTACCTACAATTTCGTATCCAGACCATATAAAATAGCTATTCTGACAACATTGAAATGATTTTGGGAAGAAAAGTGCCTTTTTGTCAGTTATACTATTTTGATTAGCCTCAGTATTAATTGTAATTAATAGTGCTTATAGTCAGAAGGTTACAGGAAAGTCCTTTTGCTGAGTACTTACTCTGTACATGTCTACTTATCTGACAAGCAGATGATTTCCACATTTTACTATAACCTGAATTTGCAAAGAGACAGGCATCAGTTACCAAAGCTTTTTGCAGTCTTTCTCTAAAACTTAGATATGTAGTATATCCAGAGAAAAATCCCTATTCAACCGGTTGGAAGATTGTAGATTTACACCCTTAACAGTATTTGATTATGAGACAATTACACCAAAAGGTTTGGCTTGCAATAATGACGGGGTTTTTCTCTGTTTTTATTGTGACTGCACAGACCAATTCGGTGGGTATTGGCACTCCTTTCCGGACGCAGGTACCTAATACGAATGCCGTATTGCATCTGGAATCAGATGCGACCAAGCCACAGGGGTTTCTAATGCCACGTATAGATCGGACAAAATTCGTTGGACTTACTTCTGCTGAAAATGGGTTGATTATCTATGATCAGACAGATAATGTATTTTATTATTGGTTGACAAACCGATGGGTAGCTGTTGGTAATGGTGGTGGTAAAGAAGCCTGGACATCAGGAGCAGGTAATCCGGATAATAGCATAGGAAAAGAAGGTGATTTCTATTTTAATACACTGACTAATACATTGTACCGAAAAGGGTCTTTAGGCATATTTGAAGAGTTATTCAAACTTGGATATACAGCTGGTACCGGTATATCAATCAGTAATGGAATAATCAGTAATAGTGGTGATTCGAATGCAGCAGATGATATTACCAACACAACAGAGGCAGGTGGTGATTTAACAGGTAAGTATCCTAATCCTACATTGGCATTGAAAAGTGTGACAGCTGAAAAAATTGCCCCTGCTACTGCTGGAAATATGCAGCTAGTAACCAATGGAAGCGGGGTAGTTGAATGGGTACCTACAACAACTACAGCTATAGGATTGAATGAAATAGCAATTGGCAATGGAGCAGGTGTTAACAATGTGATTGTAAGTCAGGATGCAACTTTAGCATCAGATGGTAAACTTACTGTAACCGGACTAGTAGGTAAACCGCTAAATACAGGAATTAATCCAACTGCCAATCAGGTCCTTATCTGGAATGGCAGCCAATGGACTTATGCAGATATTTCAACAATCGCTACTCTTACTGGCGATGTAAAAGGAACACTGTCTGGAACGAAGGTAACTGCTTTGCAAAACTATCCGGTCGCGAATGTTCTACCTCAATCTGGTAGTTTTCTGCAATGGAATGGATCTGAATGGATTCCATCTGAGATAGTGCTTGGAGGAGATGCAATGGGAAGCTTTGATGATGTAACGGTCTCTCGTATACAAAATCGGGACATAGCTAATACAACACCTGCTAATGGACAAGTACTAACCTGGAACAGTGTTCTTAATAAGTGGGAGCCAGCTGCTGTTCCTACTACTGCTTTACCTAATACAGCTAATGGCGCATTGCTGATAGGAAACGGAAGCAGTATCAATACAGCCGTTATGAGTCAGGATGTAACCTTGACTAGTACAGGAAAAGCAACAGTAGTAGGACTGCAGGGAAAAGCAATTTCTCTTACCTCACCTGTCAGTGGACAAGTATTGATTTATAATGGATCTCAATGGAATAATAGTACACTTTCTACTAATGGAGATATAACAGGATCTTTGGGTAGCACTACCGTAACTAAGTTGCAAAACCGGAGTGTGGATGCTTCAACTCCTTCCCCCAACGATGTCTTAACCTGGAATGGATCACAGTGGACACCAAAACCTGTTCCTGTCTATTCATTACCCAATACAGGTAATGGCAATATTCTTATTGGCAATGGAAGTACAGTTAATAATGTCACTATTAGCCAGGATGTAGTGCTGTCTAATAATGGCAAAGCAACTGTGATAGGGTTGCAAGGTAAAATAATAGATAGTAGTGTATCTTCTCTAAGTACGGGTGATGATGGGAAGGTTTTAACATGGGATGGCACGACTAATAAATGGACTCCAAAGTCAGCATCTGCTCTTATCAAATTGGAGAATCAGAGTTATGCTACTGCTCAGACACGATACTATAGTGTAGATCCTACCGAGTTTGTCGAAGTAAATACTTCTCCAACCAGTATTAAATTTAATGGTGTAAGAGGAGGAGAGATATCATCCGGTTCAGGATCTGATACCTATATAGTAGCACCTTTACACTTGCCACACGGAGCTACTGTGGCTGAGATTACCTTTCTATGCTTTGATAATACTACCAGTCAGGATATTACCTTTTACTATACCCGTAATAGCCTGACCGGATCTACATCGGATGTGAGTTCGGTAAGTTCATATGGAAGCTCGGGTAGCCAATCGATTGTCTACTCTGCGAATGATGTGGTTGATAACCAGAATTATTCTTATAAAGTAGCAGCGGTGTTGAATGATAATGCACAGCAGGTATATGGAGTACGGATCAAGTATACAGTAACCAAGCCCGATTAATAGATTCAAAAAATTGTTCTATGTGTTTTGTATCTAAAACTTTACTGGTTGGATTGGTTGGTATGATCTGTATCAATACATCTCCCGCTCAGATCCTGAATCAGGGTCAGGTAATTGTATTTACACAGGGCTCTGTAATGACTACAGGAGATATTACTAACCAGGGAGAGATCGATAATCAGGGTGAAATATATAGTACTGGTAACTGGAAGAATACCGGAATTTTTAAAGAACGGACAGGGGCGGTACATTTTATAGGTGCATCTGAACAAAAAATCCAACACAAAGGACAATCCTTTTATAAGCTGTTCACCACTGGTGGTACTAAAGTGCTGGAAGATAGTCTGAAAGTAATCAATCAGATGGTGTTTACAGATGCGATACTTCGGGTACAGCCAGGTAGTTTATTGCTAATGCGTAAAACTGCTTCCATCAATGGCGCTTCCATGAATGCTTACATTGATGGCCGACTGTATTGGGAAGGAACGCATCCGCGATTTTATCCGGTTGGTATGAATGAATTATATGCCCCCCTTTGGTTGAGTGAAGAACCTCAGTCTGGAATGGAGCCAATAGTTGGGATCAACCTCTACCAACCTACTACAGACGGATTATTTGATAGTAGCCTGAATAAGATCTCAGGTGTGCGTTATTGGGAGCGAACTGTATTACAGGGGAAATCTGAGAATGCCTATGCTACACTGAGTATCCTGGAAGATGAAAATATACCAGAGATAGATTCCGCAGTAGTAGCGGGGACTTCCGATTTGACCATTCCTTTTTATAATCTGGGTCAGCAAGAAATAATGGGGAATGTGTACAATGGCACAGTGAAAAGTTATGAGTATGCAAATAAGAGATGGCTGGCTGTTGGACTAAATGCATTCAATAGGTCAGGATTGGTGTATATGCCCAATGCATTTGCACCTTCATCTCCTAATGAGGAGGAGAGAGTTTGTAAAGTATATGGAGTAAATCTGGCAAGGGAAGGAATGATGCTCACTATCTATAATAGATGGGGAAACGTTGTGTTCCAGAGTCAGTCTTTTGAACACATTACAAAGTTTGGATGGAATGGTATGAACCAAAATACTTATACAGAAGAAACTGGTGGGACCTATACCTATACATTACAGGGAAGATTTGTTACAGGAAAAGAATTTCAAAGGCAGGGAACTATTACACTGATCCGTTGACAGATTAAATTATTAAACTAAAACTATTTTTCATTTCGCTGCTTAAAACGAATATTTTAACTCATCTCTATGAGATTTCGGATGTTGGTTTTTTGGATTGCTTCACTGTGGCTGGTAGAAAGAGTACAGGCACAAGATCCGAACTTTTCACAGTTTTATGCAGCTCCTTTGTATCTCAATCCTGCCTTGGCAGGAGTAGAGAAAGATGTTACATTCTCTGCCAATTTCCGTTCGCAATGGAGGAGCCTTGGCTTTCCTCAACAAATAGGGCAGTTCTCAGGAATATTTCCTTTACATAATCGGCGTCATCCAGTTATACAATCCGGAGGGATTGGTTTTTCTATTTACAATGATCTTTCCGGAGAAGGAAATAATTTCAGGACTACAGGTATTCAGGCAGGAGCAGCCTATAATCTCGTCTTGTCAAGAGATTATGCACACATAGTAAGCTTTGGCATGCAAATAGGAATAATCCAGAAAGCTATCGATTTTACAGATCTTCGCTGGGGATCACAATACAATGCAGCAGCTCCATTTTTTGGATTTGATTATACAGTAGCTCCAAGCATTACTACAAACCTGATGCGAGATAAAGCATTATATCCAGTAGTTCATTCTGGTGTAGTCTGGCATTTTAATCCAGACCGTGTTCACTATAGTAGGCCATTCAGTAGCTTTATCGGTTTTTCTGTATCTAATCTGAATCGCCCGGATGAATCATTGATACGAGGAGAATCAAGCCAGCTACCTCTATTATTCCGCATGCAGGGAGGTTTTAATTATGAAGTATCTCCATCCTTTAAGATAATGCCAAATATACTCTGGATGAGGCAAAACGGTAATAATCAGATTAATGCGGGGACTTACTTTTGCTATGAAATGACTTCATCTGAAACACAAAGTCCGGCACAGATTATGGCTGGAGCGTGGTATCGGATTCAGGATTCATTCATACTCTCTGCTGCAATTAGCAATTCAAAATATACACTAGGATTTAGTTATGATATTAATACCTCCTCACTTCGCTATACAAGCAGGGGAAGAGGTGCATGGGAGTTGTCATTAACTTACAGAATTATAAAAAACAAAGCAGCCAGAAGGTTTTCGACACCTTTATTATAAATAAGAGATAAAAGTAGAAGGATGGCAGAGAAGAATTTCTATTAAAAAAAGTAAAGTAAAAATACAGATAGCGTTTGAAGCATTTTTGTACATATTTATATCTTCTTTTTATATACCTAACCTTGTTTGGGGGTGCTTGCTGGCAACAGGCAAAAGCGCAACAAACAGAGGCTAGGGAAGTACGTGCTTCACTTCCTGAATCTGAGCAGAAGAATGTTGATTTACCAAAGCAATATCAAAAGCTTTTGGTGCTAAGTGATACGTATTTTCAGTACGGGCAATATGATCAGGCGCTAAAATATTATGGACAGATTGCAGCTGTTTACCCTGATAATCTGTATATATCCTATCAATTAGCAGAGTGTCAACGGCAATTATTTAATTACACAGAGGCTGAAGCCTTATTCAAAAAAGTATATCAGGCAGACAGCGTAAAATATCCTGAAGCGTTCTTCTATTACGGGTTAGCACAAAAGATCAATGGAAAGTATACAGACGCAATTCGTACTTTTAGTGCTTTTCAAAAATATGTAAATGACCAGCAGATCTACGCAAAACAACAATGGCTCGACAGAGCCAGGTTGGAACAAGCTGGTTGCCAGTATGCCTTGACAAGAGCCAATGCTATACAGGGTAATTTCCAGTTTAAGTTACTGCCAGGATATGTGAACACCTCAGGACATGACTATGCACCTGTACTTATAGGACAAAATGATCTGGTTGCCATTACTTCTACACGAATCGAAAAAAAAGCAGACACTTATGCTCCTGTAGGAAGTACTTTTAGTGATATCTATATATATACCCGGCAGCGAGATTCTACCTATCATGCCTTTGCCCATCCTTTGGATGATATAAATACTTTTTGGAGTGAAGGCTCCGGTTTTTTGACAGAAGATGGAAAGAAATTCTATTTCACAAGATGTCCGGTAGATGGTGATTGTAGTATTTATGTGACAGAACGAAAAGGAGATAAATGGACAAAACCTGTCAGGCTTACAAACTTAATTAATCAACCCCAAACTGATTCACGACATCCTGCTCTAACAGCTAGTGGAGACACTCTATACTTTGTGTCTAATCGAAAAGATGGCTTTGGCATGAATGACATCTGGATGAGTATACAAACTGAAAAAGGCAAGTGGCAAGCACCGATTAATCTTGGCAATAAAGTTAACACACCCTATAATGATATTTCTCCTTTTTATTACGCTTCGGAAAATCAACTCTTTTTTGCATCAGAGGGTCATGTTGGCTTTGGTGGATTGGATCTATATTATGTAAATACCTCTCCTGATCATACAAAAGATACGATTATCAACCTAGGTGCTCCTTTTAATTCGAGTAGAGATGATGCCTTTCTGGTGCTTGGTAAAGCAACTGGGTATATGGCCTCAAACAGAGAGGGAGGTTTTGGAAACTTTGATATTTATTCATTTCTGGCCCGAAATCAGCAAAGTGAGTTTATTACAGTTTTGCCAGGCAAAGATAGTGTGTTAAACGCATTACCATTACTGATAGGCATAGCCGATGCTCAAAAACAAGTACTCGATAGAATTATAGGAAAGAAAGAAGCTGAGAAGTTATATAAAACCACTCTGCCATTATCTGAAGAAGAAAAACAGTTTTATCAAACGTTGTCTCCTGAGCAAAAAGATCAGATAGAAAATACGGCAGGTGCGTTTATGAACAGAGAGAGCGCTTCCCAAAGAATAGCAAAAGATGCGTTTGTATATGAAAAACTTGCCTCCCAGAAGGATAGTGCCAGAGTAAAACGCATTATTGAAGCATATCGCAAAGCTCAGCAGGATAATTCGGCTCTTGTATTGAGTGAAGAAGACAAAGCCTATTATGAATCAAAAGGAAGTGAAGAGCGGAATGAGTTGTATCGGCAGATTGCTGGTGTCCTGTCAAACCAGCTTACAGATGAAACTGTGAAGAAGCTTCAGCAGGATGCCTATGAATATGAAAGATTACCTGCAGAAGAAAAAGATCGGATTAACCGGATGGCAGCAGCACGATATGCTGCGCAGCTTAATAATTACGATGAAAAGTTCAGAGAAGAGGATAAGTTCTTTTATGAAAAATTATCATCCGAGTCAAAAGACCGAATGGAGCGATTGATTATTGCCCGTATGGGGCAGTTACGAGACTCTCAGGACGCCTCATTGCTTACCGAAGAAGACAAGGCATATTACGAAAAACTATCACCTGAAGAAAAACAGCGAATCAATCGGATGGCAGCAGTCCGATATGATGCTCTAGTAAATGAAAGGGAAGAAAAGTATCAGGATAAGGACAATTACCACTATGAGAAGCTATCCCCAGAAGAGAAAGATCGTATGAACCGACTTCTGGCTGCTCGCAATCCCGCTAATTCTCAGAAACTGGATCTGACTGACCAATCTGTTGATAAATCAGTTGAATTTGAGTATGAAAAGCTTACCCCAGAAGAGAAAAACCGTATCAATCGTATAGCGGCTGCACGGTATGCCTCCAAAATGAATGGCACAGATGAGGTGCTTAAAGAAGAAGATGGCTTCTTCTATGAAAAATTATCTCCAGAGGAAAAGAAAAGGATAGATCGTTTAGTCACTACCCGTATGGGTGTTGGAAAAGAAGTGCTGGATCCTTCTGTTCTTACCGATGAAGATAAGTCTTACTATGAGAAACTATCACCTGAAGAGAAACGGCGAATTGATAGAATGGCAGCTACAAAGCTTACCGCTTCACCGGATACAAGTGATACAAAACTTACAAAAGAGGATGCCTTCTTTTATGAAAAGCTAAGTCCAGAAGAAAAGAATCGTATTAACCGATTAATGGTTGCCCGCAATAATGCCAATCACCAGTTGGTAGATGAATCTTTATTAGAGAGTGGAGATCTAAATACTTATCAGGAAATGCCTTCCGAAGAGAAAGACCGGATCAATCGGATGACTGCCGCCAGATATGCCGCCCGAATGAATGGCAAAACAGAAAAGTTTACAGACGAAGATACCTATTTTTATGAGAAGCTATCGCCAGAGGAAAAAGAACGTATGGATAGGATTATGTCGGCCCGTGCTGCCCGAAAAGGTATATTTCAGGACCAGTCAGCATTGAATGGAGATGAGTTTGCATTTAAGCGGCTACCCGCTGAATCAACTAACAAACGCTTCTCCAAATCTGGTCTTGCTTCCAATACTTCATTGATTGCAGACAATTCTGTACTAAGCCCTATTCTATTTTCTGATGCTCTTGTTAGTCTGAATACCTCCTATCTGGATGGAAAATATACAAAGATAACACTATCCGGACAATTGATGGAAGTAAAGACTAAGCAGCCTATGGCAACATCAACTATGTTATTGACAGATGAAAAAGGAAAAATTCTTCAAACAATAGTGCCAAATGCAGACGGAACATTTCAGTTTCAGAATATCACAGTACAAGGTGTGTTAACTGTTCGTCTGGAAATGTCTTCCAATTCCTCTGAAGAAGGAAAAGTAATATATACAAGAGACCTTAAATTAATTGCAAATGAAGAAACTCCAAAGCTTGAAGTATTCGGTGTCGCCTACTTTGATTTTAATAGCTATACATTGGGACCAAAGACAATTCAACTATTAGAATCTCTACTAAAATACTATAAGCAGAACCCTGCCATTCGAATAGAATTCAACGTTTTTGCAGATGAAGCCGGATCTTATGAGTATAATCTGGCACTCACCAGAAAACGAGGTGTAGCTATCCAGGATTATTTACAAGCCAGAGGTATTTCGCCCAAGAATATGGCTGTGTATGCTCGTGGTGAACAAGAAAGAAACCTAAATAAACCGCCACAAGATATAGAAGCTCGTAAAGTAATTATCTCTGTAGAAAGGCCAAATGCGATTACTGAAAGTCCTCAAGATAATTTCTTTATTTTGCAAACACCTGTATATCTGAAATAGCAGAAGGCAAAATAATGAGAGCTTTAGATAACCTATTAGCAGAACCTTATCTATAAGGTTCTTGTATTCTCTTTTTCCAGATTCAACAACCATTGTTTTCGCCAAATCCCACCGCCAAATCCTGTTAATGTGCCATCACTACCCACGACTCGATGACAGGGAATAAGGATTGAGATCCGATTCATACCATTCGCATTGGCAACCGCACGGACTGATTCTGGCTTTTTTAGCAAAATGGCTTGTTCTTTATATGAACGAGTTGTTCCATAAGGAATGGTTTGCAACTCTTGCCAAACTGCTTGTTGAAAATCTGTTCCAGGAGAATACAAGGATACAGAGAATGCTTTACGATGACCGGAAAAATATTCATCCAGTTGTTGCTTCAATATATCAAAATGTTTGTTTGGGCCCTGAATAAGAGTTGCATTAAGTAATTTGGTCAATGTTTTAAATTCTGTTTCCAGCATTTTTCTGTCAGTAAACTCCAGCAGACATATACCTTGTTCTACTGCGCAGGCAAACATAGTTCCTAATGGCGTTTCAATTCGGGTGATATCAATAACAGTTTGAACTTTACCTTGCCTTGGAGAAACTCCGAAAACAGATTTAAAAGTATCCGTAAATCCACTGAGAGATTCATAGCCTGAATCATAAGCAGTTGTTGTAACAGATTCTCCATTCTGTATTTTTTTGACTGCTATATTAAGGCGAAATAGTCGTTGATAGGCATGAAATGTGATCCCATAGTTTTTTAAAAACCAGCGACGTATGGTATGAGGTTTAATATTTCTTTGAACCAAGTCCCAGTCAGTAATTCGCAGAGATGGGTTTTGAGTTAGTTCATCCAATAAAACTTTTATGTAAGGAGGTGTTTCATTCATTTGCTCCAGTGGATGGCATACTTTACAGGGGCGATACCCGTGTAGGATGGCTTCTTTCGTTGTTCTATAAAATTCTACATTCTCTATTTTAGGTTTGCGGGCTGTGCAGGTTGGGCGACAAAAAATTCCTGTTGTTTTTACAGCAGTAAAAAAGCTTCCTTCAAATGAGGTGTCTTTGTCCAGAATTGCCTGATACATTACTTCTTTGGTAATATGCAAAGGATTATTAAGCAGATTTATTGACATATGGTTTACTGATCTTAAAAAATATAGTGTAAAAATAGTCTAAGCTGAAGGAGACAGCAACCGAAAAATTGACAAGTATTTTATTGAAGGTTTTTTAGAAGAGAGTATCTGAAAATAAAAAAGCCCTGCAATTGTTGCAGGGCTTTCAGGTGCATGATATGTATTTGATTATTTAATTAACAACAATTCACGGTATTTAACCAAAGGCCAATCTTCATCATCCACCAGCAATTCTAGTTTATCAACTGCATACCGGATTTTGTCGAAGAATCCTTTTACTTCTTTGTTATATAGGATAGCTCTCTCGCGAACATCTTCTGTATTGTTTGCTTTCTTACGAGCTTCTGTCATTTCTTCAACATCAGCTAACAAGCCATCTACATATTCAGCAATTTTCTCAATAGTAGCAACAGTGTTTTCTGTATACTTTCCTTTGATACCTACTGATTTCAGACCTTGTACGTTACCAACCAATACATTCTGATATTTTACCGCAGTTGGAACAATGTGGTTCAATACCAGGTCACCCATAACGCGAGATTCAATCTGGATTTTCTTGATATAGTTTTCCAGCATGATTTCATGACGTGCGTGGATTTCACGTTCGTTCATTACGTTATTTTTCTCAAATACCTGGATGGCTTTCTTCTCAACATAGAAATCCAATGCTTCAGGAGTAGAAGCTACGTTTTTCAGACCGCGTTTTTCAGCTTCTTTTTTCCATTCGTCAGAGTAACCGTTTCCTTCAAACAGGATTGTTTTAGATGCTTTGATATATTTACGCAATACGTTTACGATAGCAACTTCTTTCTTCTCACCTTTAGTGATCAGAGCATCTACTTCTTTCTTGAATTGAATCAGTGTTTCTGCCATGATAGTGTTCAATACAGTCATTGCATTGGCACAGTTTGCAGAACCACCTACAGCACGGAACTCAAATTTGTTACCAGTGAAAGCAAAAGGAGAGGTACGGTTACGATCTGTGTTATCCAACAAAATTGGAGGAATTTTGTCAATACCCAGTTTCATATACATGTTTTCGCCTTTATCCAGCTTCACATTACCTTTCTTATCCAGCTCATCCAGCACAGATGCCATTTGAGAACCGATGAAGATAGATACGATAGCAGGAGGTGCTTCATTTGCTCCCAGACGGTGTTCGTTTCCTGAAGAACCGATAGATGCACGCAACAAGTCTGAATAATCGTAAACCGCTTTCACAACGTTTACAAAGAAAGTCAGGAAGCGTAAGTTCTCTTTTGGACGGCTGCTAGGTCCTAACAGGTTAACGCCTGTGTTTGTACCCAGAGACCAGTTATTATGTTTACCGCTACCATTAATACCTGCAAATGGTTTTTCATGGAATAATACTTTAAAGTTGTGTTTGTCTGCAACTTTGTCCATGATATCCATTACCAACAGGTTATGATCAACGGCCAGGTTTACTTCTTCAAATGTAGGAGCACACTCAAACTGACCAGGAGCTACCTCATTGTGACGGGTACGAACAGGGATACCTAGTTTGTAACACTCAATTTCGAAGTCACGCATATAGGCTTCTACCCGTTGAGGAATAGTTCCGAAGTAGTGATCTTCCAATTGCTGACCCTTTGCAGGAGAGTGTCCAAATACAGTACGGCCAGTCATAATCAGGTCAGGGCGGTTCATGTACAACGCACGATCAACCAGGAAATATTCTTGCTCAGGTCCTAATGTTGCAACAACACGTGTTACATCACGATCAAAATACTGGCAAACGTCTACCGCAGCTTTATCTACTGCAGCCAATGCTTTCAACAATGGAGCTTTGTAATCAAGTGCTTCACCTGTATAGGATACAAATACGGTAGGAATACACAATGTTTGATCTACAATAAATGCAGGAGAGGTTGGATCCCATGCAGTGTAACCACGTGCTTCGAATGTACTACGGATACCACCATTTGGGAATGAAGATGCATCAGGTTCTTGTTGTACCAGTGCGCTTCCTTTGAATTTCTCCAGCACAGATCCATCACTTTGAACATCAAAGAATGCATCATGTTTTTCTGCTGTTGATCCTGTTAGAGGCTGGAACCAGTGAGTATAGTGAGTTACCCCTTTACTCATTGCCCATGTTTTCATAGCAGAAGCTACTACATCGGCCAGATCCTCATCAATTTTGCTACCTGTTTTGATAGCATATGATACTTTTTTAAATGCTTCTGCGCTCAGGTGTTGACGCATAGCATCCATACCAAAAACATTACAACCATAATAGTCAGAAACTTTGACTGAAGGAGCGGTTACCTCCGGCGTAATACGACTTTGAGCTTGATCAACTGCTTTGAAACGTAAGTTTGCCATTGTCTATTAGAGTGTTAAAGAAAGGTTAGGGTTAATGGGTTAAGAATCGGAGGCTAAAGTCTTAAAAATATTGATAAAATTCTAACAAATGGTTGTTTTTTTTACTCAAATATGAAAAAAAACTATATATCTGGCACTTTTTTGAACAAAAATCATCCGAAAATTGAAAAAATATAGCTTTTTTTCCTGATTTTATGTAGAAAATGGATGTAATATTTATTTTTTATGATCTGAAACAGAAACCATTATTGTTAAAGTATATATACTCAGTGTATATGCGTGAAATTCTTTATTTTTGTAGAATCTATGTCACAAATTCAGCTTGAACCCTTTACATCTGCCGATTTTGACCAATTTATAGGGTGGATTACTTCGGAAAAGGCACTTATACAATTTGCTGGGCCTACCTTTCAGTACCCTGTAACTAGAGAACAGCTTGAGAAACATATTGCATCAGAGAGCAGAGCAATTTTTCGTGTAAGAAATATTACTCATAATAGTATTGTTGGACATGCAGAGATGATTGTTAATAAAGATAACGAAAGTGGCCGGCTTGCTCTTGTTCTGATAGGAGATCCTGATATGAGAGGAAAAGGATTAGGAAAAGAGCTTATCAGAGAGTTGTTGTCTTTGGGTTTTAACAAAATGAATCTGCATCGGCTTGAGTTAAATGTGTATGCTTTTAATCATTCAGCTATTGCTTGTTACCAACAGGTTGGTTTCCGGATAGAGGGTATATTAAGAGAAAATCAGAGAGTTGGAAACCAATTCTGGTCGACAATTGTCATGAGTATATTGAAAAATGAATGGGAAAGCCAATTATAAGTAGGAGAGTACAAAAAATGTAACTATAATATTGACTTAAAGAATATACAGATTATATATACTAATGAAAAAGGTTGCTTTTTATACGCTTGGCTGTAAACTGAATTTTTCAGAGACATCTACTTTAGCCCGGCTTTTTGAACAGAGGGGATATCAGCGGGTAGAATTTACAGATACTCCGGACATTTTTGTTATAAATACTTGTTCGGTTACAGAAAACGCCGATAAAAAGTGTAAAAAGGTAGTAAAAGAAGCTAAAAAAGTCTCTCCCGATTCTTATGTGACTATTGTGGGTTGTTATGCACAGCTAAAGCCTAAGGAGATTTCTGAAATCACAGGTGTCGATGCTGTATTGGGTGCTGCAGAAAAATTCCGGTTGTTGGATTTACTGGATGGATTTGAAAAAAAGTCGGAAGCTGTTATTCATCACTCGCCTATTAGTGCGGCTACAGATTATTATTGTTCCTTTTCTCAGAATGATCGCACTCGTACTTTCCTAAAGGTGCAGGATGGTTGTAATTATTCATGTACCTTCTGTACTATTCCGTTGGCACGTGGAGATAGTCGTAGTGATAGTATAGAAAATATTGTAAGAACAGCCCGACAGATTGCACAAACCGATGTGAAAGAAGTTGTATTGACAGGAGTCAATATTGGAGATTTTGGACTACAGAATGGGATGCGTACCGAACGTTTTCTGGATCTGATTAAAGCATTGGATGAAGTAGATGGTATAGAAAGATTTCGGATTTCTTCTATTGAACCTAATCTTCTAACAGACGAAGTAATCGAATTTGTAGCTGGCTCCAAAAAATTTGTTCCACATTTTCATATCCCATTACAGTCAGGCAATAATAAAATACTACGGCTGATGCGCCGTCGGTATAAGCGAGAACTGTATGCGGAAAGAGTAGCAAAGATTAAATCCTTGATGCCAGATTGTTGTATAGGTGTAGATGTGATTATAGGTTTTCCGGGTGAAACAGAAGAAGATTTTTTGGAAACGTATCAGTTTCTGAATGATCTCGATATCTCTTATTTACATGTATTTACTTATTCGGAACGGGCCAATACGCATGCCATTACTTTGCCTGGAGTAGTAAGTATGGCAGATCGGAATAAGCGGTCGCAGATGCTACATATATTGTCAGATAAGAAACGTCGCTATTTTTACGAACAACAATTAGGAAAGGTAAGCATAGTATTGTTTGAAGATGATGCTGAAGATGGACAAATGCATGGATTTACAGAAAATTATGTACGGGTTACTGCCAAGTTTGATCCTGTCCTGGTAAATGAACTCAAGCCGTTACGTTTGACAAGTATTAATGAGAAAGGTACAGTGGAGGTAAAAGAAGTGGAGCAGGAGGTATTGGTTCATTCGTAACGCCATTGATACGGTCTATATAGTAAGATATATAGACCGTGGCTTTATAAAATAGAAGGCTTATTCCAGTACTAGCCGTTGATTTTTAGGATACTTGACTTCGTATTTGACTTCCAACTTTTTGCTTTGGGCAGATGCCAGTTCGAACTTCCAACGTATTTTACCTGTTGATTCTTCAACTTCTGCACCTTTTGTTTCTGTGTGCACTACTTCTACTTCTTTTGTTGTTGGAACAGGAAACTGATCTTCTATCACAAGGTTTACAGACTGGGATTTTTTGTTTCGTATGGTAATTTCCCACGTACGGGTATCTTTAGTATTGGCACCCAGAAATTGTTTGCTGCTAAAATCTTTGCCTTTGATGCGTGTTACAGTAATGTTTTTGTCCCGGCCTAAAGACAATGTAAGTGTATCATTTGTATTTTGAACATCCAAAAGAGATTTTCCTAAAAACATTCCCTCAAAAAACAGATTAGCTTCTCCTTCCAGTAAATTATATTCTTCCCAATTGGTTATACGGGCAGTAAGAAAAGCATCATTATCAAGTTTAGGTGCACAATAGTACTCATAATAGGCTGGTGCAGAATATTCCTGCATATCTACCGCATATTGTTTTCCATCTGCTGGAATAGTATAAGGGATATCGATTTTGAATTCTACATTGGTTTGTTTTGCTTGTTGTGTAGCTACAATAGGAGTAATCTGAGCCTTATCTTTTTTCTTGGAATCACTAGTAACCCCTGCTACTTTTCCTGCAAGGGATTTGCTAACTTTCTCTGTTCCATAACCTGTTACTACAACTTCATTGAGTGCAGCTATATCTGGTGTCATAGTTATATTCATCATTGCATCTCGTATGGCAACTTCCTGACTCTCATATCCAATGAAAGATACAGATAGGGTAGTGGCTCCAGAAGGAATTAGTACATTATAATAGCCACTGGCATTGGTGGTTGTGCCAATAGTTGTCCCTTTTACAACTACATTCACACCTGGAAGTGCTGCACCCTCCTGATCTGTTATGTGTCCACTTACAGAAGTTACTTGGCGGACGCTTGGTGGGTTATAACCCAGGTACCATGGATTTAAGGTAGGTTTAGCTCCATTCTGAGAAGGATTTCCTGTAGAGATAGTCAGTTTTACATTTTTCCATTCTTCCCCTGTATTTTGAAAAACGTTTGCTTTATAAGTAATTGACACAGGATGGCTGATATCTTTTACCCGAACATCATAAGATGGAAGCCAGCCCGCATCATTAACAAGATAGCTCAATAGTAAGCGACCACTGATAGCAACCTTAGAGGAAACTGTTACCATAATCTCACTGGACGGTTGATCTTTAGAAGTTTTGAGTGCCGTAAGTTGTGCATTTATTCTAGTCTGTTGTTCCTGCAACTTTCGGATAGACTGAGTAACCTCCCATTGTTTCTTTTTAATCTCTAAAAGCCGGCTGCGAAAGAAATCTGCTGCCTCTTTTAGATCAGTCATCTTTATAGCTTGTTGTTCGCTTCCCAGTTTTTTGTTTTCAAGTAATAGTATTTCTTCGTTTTGATAAACAGCAAGAGTATTATTTTCAATTTCAATCTGAGCGCCTATATTCTTTTGCTGGTCTTCCAGTTCTGTTACTTCCTTACGTTTTTGCTGCTGATCAAAATAGTTGAGACTATGTGAAACCGATAACACTGTAAAATTGCCCTCACCACGCACCTGAATACTTTGCACATTGATATTGACAGGAATTTCTTTAAAGATCAGGTTTGTAACTCCATTCGAAAGAGTAACAGAAGCACTGCGAGTAATCTGAGCGCCTTCAAGAAACACAGTAACTTCTTCTATTTTTGAAGAAACAGGTTTAGGATCATTAGCTCCTTTTAGATGAGTAATAGATACTATAATACTTAGGAGGAATAAAGTTATACGCATAGAATAAAACAAATACAAGGTATATAGGAAATGTTTTTACATAGTGATGCATCGGAGTCGCAAATTCCATAAAAAGAAAAACCGAGACTAGTACTGATTGTGTATAAATAAGTTTTCTAATTTTGGCAGCTTTATATCTACTTTAATCTTTTGCTGTGAATATCAACCAAGATCATACATCTCGTGTATTTAAAATCTCCTGTGTGGGATTTATCGTTTATGGAATTTTTATTCGACTGTTTCATTTCGTTAGTAACCGATCTTTATATACAGATGAGGGTTATTTGGGATATAATTTGTTAGCCCGTAATTTTAGAGAACTCGCAGAACCTCTTGATGCTAATCAGCATGCTCCTCTTTTCTTTCTCTGGATTGAAAAACTGAATATGTCTTTATTTGGAACAAGTGAATACGCTTTGCGGCTCTTTCCTCTCATCATAGGAATTTTAAGTATATTTTTGTTTTATTATTTGTGTAAGCAATTAGAGTTTAATCAAGTTGCTACTTTAGCCGGAATGATTGTTTTCACAACCGCATTTCCGTTGGTGTATTATTCTTCTGAAACAAAACAATATATTGTAGAGTTGGCTGCAACTCTATGTTCATATCTTCTGTACTATCATTTTAACTCAGAGAAGCGCTTTTCTGCATTGTCTTTATATGCTCTGAGTGGAGCTTTACTTGTTTGGTTTTCTTATCCAGTCATTTTTATATTGGTAAGTATATCCTTTGTCCATCTATTGATGCTGGCATTACAAAAAAAGTGGTCTCCTTTCTTTGTAATGGCTATTGTTTATGCAATTTGGGGAATAAGCTTTTTAGTGAATTTTGCTGTGATAATTCTGCCAAATAGCTTAAAAACAAATACCATAGTGGATATGTGGACAACTGAGTTTGCACCACTTCCTCCATATTCAATTAATGATATAAAGTGGTATGGTATTATGATTTTCAAACTATTTCATGAGCCCCTTAACCTTAACTGGACTTTTTTGGAATCATGGTTTCCATATCCTTTACTATTTTCATTTTTAGGATTGCTATTTATGGTTTGGGGAACCTGCCATTACTTTAAGAAGGAAAAAGAAAAACTGGGATTATTTATACTACCTGTTTTAATTGCTTTAATCGCTTCCGGAGTTCACAGGTATCCATTTACAGAGCGATTTTTAGTGTTTCTGGTTCCTAACTTTCTGATTTTGATTTGTTGTGGAGTGGAACAATTTTATAATAAGTTTTCATTATATTCCAGACCTATTGTGCTCATTGTTATTGTTTGGTTGGTAATTCCTCCAGTATTTACTTCAGTGAAAGATATTATACAGGAAGAACAATTTGGTGGTTGGAAAAGAAGAGAAATTAAGAAGGGAATTAGGTATTTGTCTGAACACAAAAAAAATGATGAGTTTATCTTTATAAATGGAGTTGCCTACTCTTTTCAGTATTATAACAAGGTATACCATCTGAACTGGCCTTATGCAATGTTATGGAATGGTGACGAGTTAAATAATCAGGTGGGGCAAAAAGCAGTATTAGATGATATATATACAAAATCATCTGGAAAGAAGTTTTGGGTGATTGTGGCAGGCGATCTTAGTGAGGATGTTGGAGCCAATCACAAAGATCAGTTTTTGCATTTTTTTAAAGAAAACTTTAATCAGCTTCAATACTATAAGGCAAAAGGGATTTATGTGGGGCAATTTAGTCATAAATAAAAATGAGGCTGACCTATTAGTCAGCCTCATTTTTACCTTTTAATTATATTTTCAAGAAGCTTTACTATCTGACTTACACCATCTTCAAGAGGCAAGATAACAGGAAGTCCAAGTTCAGCTGTATATTGTTGCTGATAGGATCGGGATTGCTCAGGTGTTAAGCCTTGTGTATTAAGGGTAACGGCTAAGACTGTAGCTCCATAAAACTTCTGGATTAACTCAATTTCTGAACTAACAGGAGGAATATGAGAGGCTAGTACTTCATTATCATCAAAATATTTGCGGGCTGGAGCATGTTGTAAGACCACATAACGAGCTTCTCCAGACAATAAAAATTCAGCTCCGCAAGGTCCACTGGGATTACGTAATGCAGATTGACCCTCGATAAACATCACATCCGGCTTCTCCTGCTCAAAACAACTTACAATGGCATGTTCTACTTCTCCTGAGACAAAGTCGTTGGGTGTACTATCAAAAACAAATCCATATTTACCTCCCTGCATCCAGCCAGTTTGCCCTGTATAGATCATTTCTGCTTTCCAACCTGCTTCTCTGCAGGCTTCTGTAAGGAATCGGGCTGTGGTGCGTTTACCCATATTACAATCTGTTCCTAATACAGCTACACGGGGACAAGTAACTGTACGAATCTGACCTGTCCAGAAATGTAGTTCATGACGGGGTTTGGGGCGGCGTACATCTATAAGTTGCACATCATTTTCTTTAGCCAGTTGTACCATGTCCGGCATGTCATTCAGAAATTCATGCAAGCCATTTACTACAGAAATACCATGTTGCAAAACACTTGCTACTATAGATTTAATTTCAGATGGTAATATCCCTCCCTTGGTTGCAACTCCAATCAGACAATAATGAATAGCAGGCAGTTGTGTGATTGCGTCATTTAAGGATGCGAACACTGGTATATTTCTATTCTGCCCATCTACAACCTCACCTGCATCTTTACCTGCGGAATTCTCATCTATAACACCAATAATCTTATAGCGGGAAGTTCCTCGAATTAACCCATGAGCTGTTTTTGCTCGTGCTTGTCCGAGCTGCCCATTTGTAAGTACAATTGCATTTATATCCATTTATGGTAATATAATTTATATAAGTATGAATAGTAAGCTATATTCTGAAGGAAAAAGAATGCTTTACGATTTGATTTCAGAATAGTACATTATTAAGGTTATTACCAAAATAATACTTTCTGAGAGGTGGAAACCTGCCTTTTACAAATATCTTTGCAGGAACCGAAAAACAAAATTTTTGGTCAATAATCTTTGAATCACCTTTAATTTCTAATTAGATCGATGAATAAAATAGCATTAATTACAGGAGCTACCTCTGGTATTGGGCGGGCTGTTGCCATTCGTCTGGCTCAGGATGGTATTAATTTGATTCTATGTGGAAGACGGACAGAGCGCCTGGAAGAACTAAAGACACTTTTGGAAAAAAAGATCAAGGTACATATTCTTTCATTTGACATAAGTGAGCAACAAGCAGTTGAAAGTGCATTAAATTCATTACCAGAAGAGTGGCAGGCAATCGATTACCTGATTAACAATGCCGGGAATGCCCATGGTTTATCTCCTATTCAGGATGGAAATATCAGGGATTGGGATGCTATGTTAGATATTAATGTAAAAGGCCTGTTGTATGTTTCCCGAAATATTCTACCTGCTATGATTGCACGTCAGAGTGGACATGTGATTAATATAGGCTCTATCGCAGGGAAAGAAACATATCCTAATGGGAATGTTTACTGTGCCTCTAAAGCTGCAGTACAAGCTATTACAGATGGTATGCGAATGGATTTGAATCCTCATGGAATCAAAGTAACAGGTATTCATCCAGGCTTAGTTGAAACAGAGTTTTCTGTTGTACGCTTTAAAGGAGATGAGGAAAGAGCTAAAAATGTATATAAAGGTATAGATCCTTTGACCGCTGAAGACATTGCAGATACTATTGCGTTTGTATTATCCCGTCCATCGCATGTAGTATTAGCCGACATCATAATATTGCCTACTGCCCAGGCCTCAGCTACCATTGTAAATCGCAAATAAAAATGTTTGATCATATTATACCAATACCAGTTTTAAACTGATATTGGTATAATATATTATTGCAGGAATAATTGATCATTGTCTATTCTACACATATTCCCTTCATAATGTTCTGTAATTTCTCCCAGAATATCCTTCAACTGCTCCAATCTCTTACTACCTACAATATCCTTAAATATATTATCGATATGATCTGTGCAGCGCTGCCAGGCTAACATAAAATGAGCTCCTTTTTCACTTAAGCGAATTAAAGATGCACGTGCATCTGTTGGATGTTTTTCAGCATAAACATATCCTTCTTCCAGAAGCTCTTTGATTATTTTGCTGATTGCTTGTTTTGTAACACCTATCTGCTGAGCTATCGTATTGATCATTAAACCTTCCTCTACATCGATATGTATTAGTATTATAACATGAGCTACTTTAAAGTTATCATAGCCTTCCTTTTTCAAAAACTCACTTGCCAGAGCAGTTATATATCTATATGACTTATTAAGTAGCCTGCCCAAGATACGATTACGCTTACTCTTGAATTCCAGTATTGAACTAATCAGATTTGGGTCCATAGAATTGTCTTTATTAATTTTTGCAAAGTTAGTAATGTAAGGCTATATAGTCAATAATTTTTTCAATAAAGTCAATTGTGTTGACTTTTATATTTTTTTATTATGTGTAAATGTCTAATATTTAGCTATTTATATTATTTTAATCTCTTTTTAATGTTAAAATTTAGTAAACTGTATTGACTTTTTAGTCAACATGGTTTACTTTTGTTGCGTTCAATATGAAACCCTTTTATAATCAAAACATACATACTTATTATCGGATTTTTTAATTATGGAAACTCAAACAAAAACTCCAAATCCTGCTAAGAAGCTTATTATCCGGGCGGTACTGATTACTGCTGCGGGAATAGGTATTTGGTATGGCATATCTTCTTTCAATTATGCAAGGCATCATGAGAGTACAGATAATGCTCAGATTGAAACAAATATGGTCTCTGTATTACCTCGCTTAGCAGGTTATGTCAAGAGTGTGGCTGTAAAGGACTATGACCTTGTTAAAAAAGGACAATTACTTGTTGAAATTGATGAAGCGGAATATCAGTTAGCATTAGATGAAATGCAAGCTATTTATGTGCAGGCAGAGGCTGATATTGCGAATGCGAAGGCAAATGTTGTAAATGCACAATTATCATTGAAATCTGCGGTAACCAATGGCGAGTTGGTAAAAATAAAGCGGGACAAGGCCAAACAGGATCTGGACCGGGATACTCGTTTGTATAATGACAAAGCCATTACTCAAAAACAATATGATGATACACGTACTAACTATGCAACACTTGAAACACAATATGTTGCTGCTCTTAACGAGGTCGCAGTAGCAAAATCCCGTATAGATATTTTAAAATCAACTTTACAGAAAGCCGATGCACAGCTAAATGTTCAAAAATCCCGTATCGAACAACAAAAGCTGAAACTAAGCTATGCTAAGGTATATGCTCCAGAAACAGGTAGAATCGGAAAGAAAAACATTCAGTCTGGACAGTTTATTCAGCCAGGGCAGCCATTGTTTACTATTGTTAGTGATAGCACATTCTGGATTGTGGCAAACTTTAAAGAGAGTCAGATAGAAAATATCAAAGAGGGTGATGATGTTGAGATTGTTCTGGATGGTTATCCTAACACGCCAATGAAGGGAAAGATAGCTTCTTTATCTGAAGCAACAGGCGCTAAGTTTTCATTATTACCTCCTGACAATGCCTCTGGAAACTTTGTAAAAGTGACTCAGCGTGTTCCTGTAAAAATAGAAATTCTGGATGCGGCTAAATATCGTTCCATATTAAAAGCTGGATTGAGTGCAGATGTGGCTGTAACTATAAAGAAATAACGATTAGACGAGACTATACAAGCAAGTATAGGGATTCTACAAATCAATGAAGACAAATAGATTCTAATGAAAGGCTAATCGTTAAAATGTATGGCAGCCAAAGGCTTTAACAGAATTATTATCATTATTACTACCATATCCGCAGCAATTATGGAACTGCTGGATACTACTATTGTCAATGTGGCATTGAACCAGATGGCTGGGTCGCTGGGTGCAACTATTGAAGATGTCGCATGGGTAGTAACTTCATATGCCATTGCCAATGTAATTATCATTCCGATGACAGGCTTTCTGGCCGAATATTTTGGAAGAAAGACCTATTATCTGGCATCCATGATCATTTTTACGGTCGCTTCTTATTTCTGTGGAGCTTCAGAAGGATTATGGGAGTTGGTATTCTGGCGATTTATTCAAGGAGTGGGAGGGGGAGCACTGCTTTCTACTTCTCAAAGTATATTATTTGATGCTTTCGAACCTAAAGACAGACCTATTGCTTCCGGATTGTTTGGGATGGGTATTGTGCTTGGGCCTACTTTAGGACCAACTTTGGGTGGTTTGATTGTCGATAACCTTACCTGGTCAGATATTTTCTATGTCAATTTGCCTATTGGTGTATTGGCGTCCATACTGACTATTCTCTTTATTGAGAAGAAAGAGGGTGAAGGAACACGAAAAAAACAGATTCAGATAGATTATCTGGGAATTTTTCTTCTTACAGCTGGAATTGGCTCATTACAGTTTATTCTTGAGAAGGGTGAATCAGAAGACTGGTTTGATTCTCATCTGATTATTCTATTTACTGCTGTGGCAGTTGTCGGATTAGTGAGCTTCGTTGTCTGGGAGCTGTATACGAAACATCCTGTTGTAAATCTCAAAGTACTGAAGCATCGTACCCTGGCTCTGACATTGATATTTACTTTCGTATCAGGTATTGGTTTATTTACTTCTGTGTTTGTATACCCAGTGTTGGTTCAGCGTATCAATGGATTTACCTCAACCATGACTGGACTTTCTCTGATGTTTCCAACCTTAATTGCTATTCCAATGTTTCCAATTATCGGAAAACAGATGGCAAAAGGTGCTCGTCCAGTGCCATTTATTGTGGTAGGATTCCTTTTATTTATTGCTTTTGGGATATGGGCTGGAACATTGAGTGGAGATGCCAATATGTGGGACTTCTTTCCTGCACATTTGCTGCGTGTATTAGGGATTTCAATGTTACAATTGCCTTTGATTAATCAGGCCGTTGCGGGATTACAACCACAAGAATATCCTACTGGTATTTCGCTAAACAATATGGTGCGTCAGTTGGGTGGAGCAACAGGTATTGCTATTGCCAATAATTATGTCACTAACAGAGTAGCTCAACATCGGTCAGACTTAATGTCAAATATGACGTCTGAGAACCCGCTGTTTATGGAAAGACTAAATGGTATTACCAATACGATGGCTTCCCGTACAGGTGAGTTTTTCAGTGCTACTCAGATGGCCTATCGTCAGATGGAAGGAATGGTCATGAAACAGGCCTACTTACTGGCTTACCTGGATACATTTCGAATAGTATCACTCTTCTTTATCGTTATTTTCCCTTTAATCTTTTTGCTTCGTACACCTAAAAAATCTCAGGAAGAAGCCCAAAAGGCAGCCTTAGCTGCAGCAGATAGCCATTGAGCTGTTATTGAGTTAAATCACGAATTATTGACCATAGAAAATACTATGAATAAAATTATAAAAAACCTGGCCCTTCTGCTGACAGTAATTAGTTCAACTGGGTTTGCTCAGAATCAAAAGGCTCCAGAAACACTTACCTCATTGGTAAAACAGTCTTTGGATTTTTATCCAAAAATAAAAGAACAGCAACAAGCTGTTGAGATTAGTTCCTATAAAACCAGAATGGCAGAGAGTCATCATCTGCCAACAGTAGACTTTAGTGCCAGTTATACTCGCATTGATCCTGTTGGAACAATTGTAATTCCCTTACCAGATAATCCTATAAGTGCTAAGTTTTTTCCCAATAATAACTACAACACAGCTCTTAATGTAAGGCAAACAATCTGGGACTTTGGTAAAACTACAGCCAGTGTAGATAAATCCAGATCAGAAGAAGCATTAAGTAAGGATGGAGTGGAAAGCTTGAAAACAACTCTGGCCTATCAAGTAGCTAATTTCTATTACTCTATTATCTATCTTCAGAAAGCTATTGTTGTGCAACAATCTCAAATCAATTTATTGAGAGAAAATGAGAAGATCATTGCAGACCGTATAAAAAATGGAGATGAAATAGATTATAATCTGATTGCAACACAAGTAAGATACAAAAATGCAGAAACCCGCCTGGTCGATTTACAAACCCAATTGGATAAACAATATATCTTATTAAGTACTGTAACCGGTAAAGATGTAAAGAATAGTATTTCTGCTGATGCCGATTTTTCCTGGACGCAGACTGAATCAGAAAATAACAACTGGGATCTGAAAATTGCCAAAGATCGGGAGCAGATTGCTTTACAAGATCTTTCTATTGCTTCCAATAATGCCAAGCCAACTTTAGCATTTCAGGGATCTGCTGGATTTAAAAATGGAATTGTCCCTGAGATACAGCGTTTTCGATTTAACACTGTAGCAGGAATTAATCTCTCTATACCTATTTATGAAGGTCACCGGATTAAACAACAGCAAAACATCGCAAAGTTAAGTTATAAGATGTCTCAATACTCAACAGAGACACAGCAGCTGACTGTTAAAAGTGATGTGGAACAGGCGTTGAATGACATAAAAGCTGCTCGGTTGAAACTAGAAATGTATGGACAACAAGTAGAACAGGCTCAATATGCTATGAAACTGGCTAATAGTCGTTACCAAAATGGTGTTATTACTAACCTGGATTTATTAAGTGCACAAACAGCATTGGAAGAAGCTCAACTAGGTGAACTACAATACAAATATCAATTAGTGTTGGCTCAACTGCAGTTAAGTCGTTTAAATGGTGCTCAGTTCTGGCAATAGTATTTTCGGTTTTATAAAATATAAAGTCCGTTTATACAATTTTTAAAGTAACTAATCGTGTTATAGTACAAATACATTGGAATGAATTCAGGTATTTTGTTATCAGCGTAATTGTTTAATATGTAAATTTGACGGTTAATTCTTTATACAAATATATCAAGAGGAGGTCATGGAATGTTAAAAGCGGTAAAAGTGCAACCTTTTTACTGTTTTTAATGTCTAGAAAGTAAATATCAATCCATACAGTTATGAGTCAAATTCTGCAGCAGTTAAGAGAAATATTAAAAGAGCATTTTCTGATTCAATCATCAGTTGTGCAACCATCTAAGACATTTGAAAGCGATCTGGGAATGAGTTCATTGGAATTTACAGAGTTAGTAGTTTACCTTGAAGATACATATAATATTCAGCTTTCTGATATGGATCTTTCCAGAGTTCGTAATGTCCGTGATCTGATTTGGTGTGTAGAACAAACAGTTAAATAAGTGCACTCTTTTACTGTAAGAGTTAAACCCGTTTGAGTATCAATCTAATCTCATACGGGTTTTATTTTGTTGAGTTATGTAGACTCCACGCCCATACTAATCCTTCATCTGGATCATGGACAGGTCCTGTAGAATGAAACCCTGCTTTTTTCAGAACATGTGCGGATGCATTTGCTAATTCAAATGTGTGAGCTTTTACTGTTATTACTCCTGCTTCAAGTGCAATTTTTACAAGTGCACACGCAGCCTCAGTTGCCAATCCCTTATTCTGAAAGTTAGGATGGATTTCATATCCTATCTCGACACAGTTATTTGTATCAGGCTTACCCTTAAATCCACAGTTGCCAGCCAGTTGGTTATCATATTTGATAAAGAAAGATCCCCATCGCCAGTCGCCATTCAGATCCATAAAAAATTTATATAAAATAGGCAAAGCTTCTTTCGCGTCATCATACTCTGTCCAGCTCTCAGGCGGTTCGCATCCTAATAATTTACCCAGCTTGTGATTATCATTTACAAATATTGCCTGATAGTGCTCTTCTGCAAATGGAATTAGCTCTAGTCGCTCTGTTTTAATACTAGTCATTTTGCCTTTTACGATAAAGATGGTTTTGCAGTCTGTTTAGACTTTAACTTTACTATTTATAAACAAAAGAACCTATTATAGGTTTTAAAAAGAAGTAATTGATTGGGTTTTGTAAGTGTAGGAAAATAAATGCACTTTATCTGTTTGATAATTCACCCTCAAATCAGTTATTTCACTGCCTTAATAACTAGTGGAAGATTTTTATTTATGACTCAAATTATTCTTGATACACTTAACCAGGAAATATCTCAGCTTCAATATGGTCAATACCCGCCTGAATTGTATGAGCCAATCGGATACATTATGTCATTGGGTGGCAAGCGTTTACGTCCGGTTTTGACATTGCTGAGTAGTTCTTTATTTGATGACAACTGGCAACAGTTCGTTAAACCTGCTATCGCAATTGAGGTATTCCATAATTTTACCTTAATGCATGACGATATTATGGATGCGGCTCCATTGCGTAGAGGAAAACCAACTGTTCATCACAAATGGAATAACAATGTAGCGATTTTGTCCGGAGATGTAATGCTGGTGTGTGCGTATGAGTTGTTGTTGCATGTAAAGCCAGAAAAGCTTCCACTAGCTTTGAAGAAATTCAATCGATGTGCTGCTCAGGTATGTGAAGGACAACAACTGGATATGAATTTTGAACAGTTGCCAACAGTTTCAGAGGATGAATACATCAACATGATTCAGCTAAAAACGGCTGTATTGCTCGGGCTAAGTCTTGAACTGGGAGGAATTCTGGCCGATGCTCCTATAGAACAGACAGATTTGTTGTATCGGATGGGAGTAGCTATAGGTACAGGTTTTCAGTTAAAGGATGATTTGCTGGATGTATATGGAGATCAAGCTAAATTTGGAAAGCAAGTGGGAGGGGATATTATTGCGAATAAAAAGACTTTCCTGTTAATCAAAGCATTGGAGTTAGCAGAAGGAAATAGTAAGGTTACTCTACAAAGGTGGTTAAATGCTACCTCCTTTAAAGCAGAAGAAAAAGTGAAGGAAGTGACAGATATATACAATATATTGCAGATTCGATCTTTAACAGAAGTCAAAATGAATGAGTTCTTTGCTGAGGGGTTGCATTGTCTGGATTTACTTGCTGTATCAGAAGAGCGGAAACAACCTTTGCGGGACTTCATTGAACGTTTGATTCATAGAGAAAATTAAATCTATAAAAACAAAAACCCTTCACGTTTTCGAAGGGTTTTTTGTTTGTTGTAAAGTAAAGCGCAATCTGGATAGCAGGTTACTTTTCACTATAAAACTCAATTATTATTTTGTAGCAACCAATTTGAAATCAACTGTGAAGTCATCATTGATAGCTTTGTCTCCGATGCTTGCAAAGAAAGATTTTGAACCGTATTTGATATCATATTTAGTACGGTCGATAGTGATTTTACCACTAGCTTCAGCTTGGTTAGCAGAAACTTTCACTACTGCAGGGAATGTAACTGGTTTTGTAATTCCTTTTACAGTTAAATCACCAGTGATATCATAGTTCTCTCCACCTTTAGCTGTCACTTTAGTGATTTTAAAAGTAGAAGTTGGATGTTTAGCAACATCAAAGAAGTCTTCAGCTTTCAGGTGACCGATCAGTTTACCATTGTATTCAGCATCAGTGATATCAGTACAAGTAATGCTGTTCATATCAATAGTGAAAGTACCACCAGTTAATTTAGTACCGTTTACATCCAGACTTCCGTTTGAAAGTTTGATAGTTCCACTATGTTCTCCTGTTACTTTTTTACCGTTCCAGTTTAGAGAACTTTTAGCAACATCAGCTTTTAATGTAGCTTTTGCTGCTTTACCATTACCATTGTCAGCTACGGCGATGTTTGCAATTGCTAACAAAGCAACCAGAGCAAACAAAAAGTTTAACTTTTTCATGATTGGGAAAAAATTGTTTAGAATAAGGATTAATTAATTTACGTGTCTCGTTTATGTTTTAATTACAATGCAAATATATGTATATACATTTAATGTTGCAACAATTAATGCAAAAAAATTATTTTCCAATTTATACATACATCTAATAATAAGAGTAGATACTTATAACCGACTGATTTTTTGACGCTTTGATCATTAGTAGAGATAAATAGCACTGATAAAAGCTAACTATTTGAGTATAGAGCAAAAACAATGCTAAAGTCCTTTGCGCGATATCCAGTCTTGGGCTTCCTCGATCCAGGCGAAGTAGCGGATCACCAGAAGACCATCATTGATAAAAGGATAAAAATAATAATTGGAAGAAGGTAATTGTGATTCATTAACTACTACAGCAAATTTTTGGAGATCAGTTTGCATTAGTTCAGGGAACCACATATCGGCAGTCCAGGAGTCTTCAACCCAGTATTCATACTTTGCTGCCTGAATATTCAGTATCAGATTTCGTGCGCCAGTTTTGCTTACAAGATCGAGGCAATGACTCATTGCCCGGCGATATTCTTCTTCAAGAAAATAGCCTTTCCAGGTATGAATGGTACAATTCAACACCTGATTATAAGAAATCTGCAGATTGGGCTGATCTATATATAGCATAACCTTTATATCGGCTGCAATTTACAAAGTATCTCTCAAAGAGTAGTCATCCGGATAGTAGTATAGAACTCTACTGTCTGCTTAGTTTTGGGAATGCTTCTGTCGCTTTTTTCTCTTTTTAGTCTCTTCGTGTAATTCATTAACTAATAGGGCTTCCTGTAAAATTTCCCGGATACCCGTTGTTGGTATAGTTTGCAGGGATTTCACAACAATATGTTTGACTTGTTTTCCATTTCCGGTGAGTATGCCTTGTTCATTAGAAAGATTTCTTCCCTGACACATTCCTAAGGTAACATGAGTTTTGGTAATATTCAAGTAGCAAAATAATCTATGATAGGTATAAAAAGGTACTCCATCAAAATGTTCTTGTACTTGGGGAGAAGAATCGAGTATTAAATGCCTTAATGTCAGTAATATAGGCTGTAGTTCTTTGGGCTGCTCATATATATAATCCAATACTGTCATTGTAATAAATAGCTTTCTGCAAAACCAAAATAAATATGCTTTATCAGGTAAGAGATTTTATTTGTCGATTTTTTCTACAATTTACAGTATTTATTGGATTTATTTAACTTCAAATGTTTATCTTTCGTGCCTGAAAATTTATAATTGTATACTTAACACTTAATTCTCTTTTAACACCAATGCCACAACAACTCACTACGTTAGATTACATTGTCTTTCTAATTTATTTCTTCGTTGTAGCTGGATATGGCTACTGGATTTATCAACGCAAAAAAAGCACAGAGGCCAGCTCCACTGATTTTTTTCTGGCTGAAGGTTCTCTTACCTGGTGGGCGATCGGTGCCTCATTGATTGCATCCAATATTTCTGCTGAACAATTTATTGGTATGTCTGGAGACGGCTTTCGTATGGGGCTTGGTATTTCAACTTACGAATGGATGGCTGCAGCGACACTGGTGGTGGTTGCAACGTTCTTTATGCCTATCTATTTAAAGAATAAGATATTCACGATGCCTCAGTTTTTGCGTCAGCGATACAATGAGACAGTGAGTACAACTATGGCAATCTTCTGGTTGCTGTTATATATCATTGTTAACCTTACTTCCATTTTATATATGGGAGCCTTAGCCATCAATACTATCTCTGGAATCAATTTCTGGTTTTGTATGATTGCACTGGCTGTCTTTGCTGTAATCATTACATTGGGTGGGATGAAGGTAATTGGATTTACAGACGTAATCCAGGTATTCTTCCTGATACTAGGCGGACTAGCTACTACTTACCTGGCCTTGAACCTGGTATCAGATAAATTCAATACAACTGGGGTAATCAATGGGCTTACTTCTATGATGCAGCAAGCAGATGATCACTTCCATATGGTTTTCAAGAAGGATAACCCTAATTATCTGGACCTTCCGGGATTGACCATTATGATTGGTGGTATGTGGATTGTAAACCTGAATTACTGGGGATGTAATCAGTATATCACACAGCGGGCTTTGGGGGCTGACTTGCCTACTGCAAGAAATGGAATTTTATTTGCCGCATTTCTGAAGCTGATGATGCCTATTATTGTTGTATTACCTGGAATTGCTGCTTATGTATTGTATCAAAATGGCGAATTCCATCAGGAAATGACTGTAGATGGTGCAGTTCGTGCCGACCGTGCCTATCCTGTATTATTGAACTTATTACCTACCGGATTAAAGGGATTGTCATTCGCCGCGCTGACTGCTGCTATTGTGGCATCACTGGCAGGTAAAGCAAACTCTATTTCTACAATCTTTACATTGGATATTTATAAAAAATATATCAACAAAGAGGCTGATGAGAAAACATTAGTGTCAACCGGGCGTCTGGTTGTAGTGGTAGCAATGGTAATCGCTATTGCTATTTCTGATTTCCTAGGTATAGAAAAAGGTGGTTTTAAGTTTATTCAGGAATATACAGGCTTTTTCTCGCCAGGGATTTTTGCTACCTTCCTTCTTGGATTTTTCTGGAAGCGTACTACATCTGCAGCGGCTTTGTTTGCGATTGTAGGAGGTTTTATTTTATCTATCATTTTCAAGTTTTTGCCAGGTTGGATGGATTTGTCTTTCCTGAGTCCGATGGGATTTGCTGTAGTAAATCCGGAATCTGGTCTGTATGAAATTCCATTCCTGGATCGTATGGGTTTTGTATTCTTAATCTGTGTATTGGGTATGATTATTCTCTCATTATCAGACCCTAAAAGCAAAAACAATCCCAAAGGTCTTCAAATTGATCCTAAGATGTTCCGAGTATCCGGAAGCTTTGCCATTGGAGCCGCAACAGTTGTTCTTATCTTAATAGTATTGTATAGCCGGTATTGGTAATATACTATATATCGGGATTTTATGAAGCCGTAGGGATTTCCTTACGGCTTTTTGATTTTTCATCTTGTGCATAGCTCTATTCAATCAGCAGTTTGTAGTGAATTCCGATTGGATTTTGTTTGTGTGGTGAACTATGCGCAAGATGAAAAAGTGATCGGAGTTCTGATCAAAAAATGTTTTGCCGTGAGTTATGCGTAAACATAAAAATGACCGGAGCTCCGGTCAAAATAAAAAGTGATTGGAGTTGTATGTAATCTCTTCATTACTTAAACAGATTGCCTTATCTTTTCGAAAAAAGTTTTTGCAGCGAACTATGCTCAAGACTTAAATTGGAGTGACTCATGTTTTTGATTTCCCCGTCCTTGTTTTACGGTTCAGCCTCCTGCATTTACGCCTCACCTGTATTCGGATTTTACTCAAAAGGTTTATCAATGATCTTTGAATCAGATATTTATACAAACCCATTTGAGAACTATGAAAGGCAATTTTTTTACTCTACTCATCTTATTGTTTACAGGCAATCTTCTTGCCCAACAATCTACCCAGACTATTCGGGGAAAAATTACAGATGCGGCTTCAAAAATGCCTATAGTAGGAGCTGCTATTATGGTACTAGGCACTAATCCTCCAATTGGTACCAGTTCGGATGCAGATGGTAGCTTCCGCCTTTCAAATGTTAAAGTTGGACGAGCTAGTGTGAAGATAACATTTGTAGGATACGAAGATTTGTTTCTGGCTGATGTGATTGTCAATGCAGGAAAGGAAACCATTCTGGATCTAAGCATGACTGAGAGTCTTCACACATTGAATGAAGTTACAGTGACGTATAAGCGAAGTGAAGATAACAGAGTGACAAATAACGAGATGGTCACTCTCAGCTCTCGACCTTTCAATCCTTCCGAAACACTGAAATATGCAGGTAGTTTAGGCGATCCTTCCCGTATGGCAGCCAATTTTGCAGGCGTAAGTGGTGCCAATGACGCTCGTAATGACATTATTGTAAGGGGGAATTCTCCTTCCTCTGTGCTCTGGCGATTGGATGGCGTAAATATTCCTAATCCCAATCACTTTAGTTCCTTAGGTACAACAGGTGGTCCTGTCTCTATGTTAAATGCTAACCTTCTGGCTAAATCTGATTTCATGTCGGGGGCTTTTCCTGCTGAGTACGCTAATGCATTAGGTTCAGTGTTTGACCTAAGGCTAAGAAAAGGCAATGATGAAAAAAACGAGTTTTTGCTGCAATCAGGATTTAATGGTTTGGAAGTTGGTGCTGAGGGACCCTATTCGAAAAAGTCAAAAGCTTCTTATCTGATTAACTATCGGTATTCAGCAGTTGCTCTGATGTCCAGTTTAGGGTTTGAGATAGCAGGTACTCCGTACTATCAGGATTTTACATTCAAGACCGATATTCCTGTTGGAAAACGAGGTACACTGACAGCCTGGACAATTGGAGGGAAGAGTCATATAAACTTTTGGGGTAAAGATGTGGATACAGAAGGGGATGCTTACGGAGATGAAAATGAGAATACGCGAGTAAAGTTCTCAACAGGAATAGGTGCCATCTCGTATGAACATCGTTTCTCTGACCGTACCTATGGTAAGCTGACCGTATCTGGTTCACGAACTACTCAAAACTACGAAGGAGACACTGTAATTTATAATGGTGAGAATTCAAAAGATATACTACAGGAAATCCATACCAATACAGCTAGCTTTACAAATGAAAAATTATCAGCCAATGCATACCTAAGTCATAAGCTTAGTGCACGAGATAAAATTTCTGAAGGGATTATTGCAGATCTAAGTCAATTTAATCTTCAGAATAAAGAATTGTATCCTGAAACAAAACAGTTGATTGGTAATAAAGGTAATACGTTGTTATTCCAGGGGTATGCACAGTGGAAGCATCGCTTTAATGAAAAGCTAAGTATGAATACAGGTGCTAGTGTGCTTCATTATCAACTGAATAACAAGATGGCAGTTGAGCCCCGTATCGGCTTTAATTATGCCTTGACTCCTGGTAGTTCTTTAAATATCGCGTATGGTTTACATAGTAATCTGCAGCCTATTTTAGTGTATTTCTATCAGACAAAGCAGACTGATGGTTCGTATACCCAAACAAATAAGAACCTGGATTTTACCCGAAGCCACCATTTTGTACTTGGCTATGAACGAAACCTGACACAAAATCTGCATCTGAAAATAGAAGCTTATTACCAGTCATTATATGATGTACCTGTAGAGCAGAGACCGAGTTATTATTCAATCTTGACAGAAGGCGCAAACTTTAACCCAATTAGTGTAGATAGTCTGGTTAATAAAGGAACTGGCCGGAATTATGGCTTAGAAGTTACGTTGGAGAAGTACTTCTCTAAGAATTATTACTTTTTGGTTACAGGATCATTCTTTGATTCCAAATACAAAGGAAGTGATGGTATTGAACGTAACTCTCCTTTCAATAGCAAATATGTGGTCAATTTGCTGGCAGGTAAAGAATTCCATATTGGGAAGAAAGATAATGTGCTATCCATAAACTGGAAACTGACTACTACTGGCGGAAGATATATTCAGATAATAGATATGGCTCGTTCGGCAGAAATGAATACTACTATATTTGATGACAGTCAAGCTTATACCAAACAACAAAGTGCCTATTTTCGGACAGACCTAAAAATCGGTTATAAAATGAACCGCAAGCATTCTACACACGAACTGGCAATAGACCTACAGAATATAACCAATAATCAGAATATATTCCAGCAGGCTTATAATCCCCGAACTAATCGTATTGGAACAGCCTATCAGCAAGGCTTCCTTCCTATTCCATACTATAAGTTGACATTTTAATTAGTTATACTATGAACACTATCAAAACAATTGCTGCAATCGGGGCTAATGGGCATTTGCTATTCTGGTGGTTACGGAGTTAATAAATAAGGGTTTTCATGCAAGAATCGTTGTGCACAACCCTGCCAAAGCACAGATGGTTCTGCCTCCTGATGTAAAAATTATTCAGGTAGAACTGACAGATGTTGTAGACATTTGAAGTATTTGGGGCCGTTATTTGATTACTTCGAGAATAGCCCCGAAAACTTTTATGCACAAGAACCCTGGAAGGATTTAGGTAACCCAGAAATAACGGCTGAAGAGTTTGGGCTCAGAATGAAGGGAGAATATGCTCTGGCTTAGATACAATCCATGTATCCAGAAATCAGGTAGTTTTTGTAATTTACAGAACAATTGATCTAATCTGAAGTAATCAACTAATAAATGGCAACAGAGAAAGTAATCATAGATGATATGAAGTATCGATGGGTAGGAATCCCATTGATTGGATTGGTTATGCATTTTTTCTCACATGATACAAGAGGCGTTTCTTGGTTAAGTATTGATTTTCTACAAGGTTGGCTTACTGCTTGTTCATTTACGTTTTTATATTGGGTTGGGAACGCATGGATTTGGAAGAAACTTACACATAAGTTTCCACATTACTCACAAACCCGGAAACGACTGCTTTTGCTTGCGCTGTATAGTTTGCTGTACAGTATTATCGTGCCTGGCATACTGGATGTGATACTTATGTATTTTACAGATCTTTCATGTACCTATGATTCATTTATGGGAAGTTGTTTAGTTGGGTTAATACCTACATTTCTGTGTTTGCTGATTTATGAGAGTGTATTCTTTTTTGAGTCCTGGAAAGCGAATGTAAAAAAGACAGAAGCATTGGCACGGGAAAATGTGCAGTCACAATTGGAGACATTAAAAAACCAGCTGGACCCACATTTCTTATTTAATAGTTTGAATACATTGGCCTCTCTGATTGATGATGAGAATGCACCAGCTCAGGAATATCTGGAACGTCTCGCAGATGTATACAGATATGTTTTGGTAAGCCGGGAAAAAAATACGGTAACGTTGGAAGAGGAAATGAATTTCCTGGATGCCTACATCTATCTTAATAAAGTTCGTTTTCGGGAAAATCTGAAAGTGGAGAAAAAAATTTCTTCCAACGCTTACCAACAACAGGTGGCGCCTTTGAGTATACAAATGCTGGTAGAAAATGCTATCAAACACAATATAGTTTCCAAAGACAAGCCTCTTACTATAAAGATATCACAAGAAGATGGTAACTATCTGGCTATAGAAAATAACGTTCAGGAAAAGATAACTTTTGAAAAATCTACTAAGGTAGGATTACAGAATATTATTAATCGTTATAGCTTGCTTACAGACAAACAAGTTAACATACACAAAAGTCCAGATCTTTTTACTGTTCGGATTCCTTTGTTACAAGCCATATGAAAACCCTTATTATTGAAGACGAATACCCAGCTGCAGAACGGCTCGAGAAAATGATTCACAAAGTAGATGCTGATATTCAGATTATAGGTATACTGGATAGTATTGCTGCTGCCGGAAATTGGTTTTCTGTAAATCCGTTGCCAGACCTGATATTTTCAGATATTCAACTTTCAGACGGACTTAGCTTTCAGATATTTGAATTGTTCTCTGTAAAGGCTCCTATCATTTTTACTACTTCCTATGATGAATATGCTATCAAGGCTTTTAAAGTCAAAAGCATCGATTATTTACTGAAGCCAATCAAGCAACAGGATTTAGAAGATGCATTAGCAAAATTCAAAGAAATGCAAAATGTATTTTCTCCTTCTGACTATGCACTTCGAATAGAATCATTGCTGGATAATCTGCACACTTACGGAAAAAAGTATAAGAATCGTTTTTTGGTTAAACAACATGATCAATTGATTCCCATAGCTCAGGAAGAAATTGCCTATTTTTTGACGGCTAACGAGATGGTTTGTCTCATACGCAAAGACGGCCGGCAATTTTTAGTAGACTATACATTAGAAGAGTTAGACAAGTTACTAGATCCGCAACATTTTTTTCGCCTCAACAGACAGTTTATTGCGTCACTGTCATCTATCACCCGCATTCATACCTATTTTAATGGAAAATTAAAGCTGGAGCTAAAGCCCGAGGCCTCTCAGGAAGTATTAGTTAGTAGAGAAAAGGCTCAATTGTTTAAAGACTGGATGGAAAGCTAAATATCAGAATCAGCGTGGTTACTTATTCATTGAAAAAATAATTCATAGAAAGCTTACAGAAAGCTACAAAAGATCCGTTAAAGAATAGAAATCTTTATTACCAAACTATTCTGTATCTATACTATGAGGTTTTCAACCCTTGAAAAATCATTTATGGCAACTATTGCCATTGCTGTTCCTTTATTTGTTGTTGCCTCCCGCTTACAGAATCATCAATTTCAAAAGGCTGCTCTTATGGCCAAGAAAGTTGTAGTAGCCACACGGGTAGATTCCAGTACAATAGTTATTACACCCAAAGGTGACTATGCCAGACAAAAACAGGAGGTATCAGCAGCTCAATCACGGTTAAAACGGCTTTATTTACAGACAAATACACAAGTCGAAAAAAAGAAAGTGCTGGACTCTGCCGGACGTTATCTGACAAACGCAATTGTGAATCAGTTAGTCCCACACTGGTATGGTACTCCGTGGAGTTTTGAGGGATATACTGAAACACCCAGAAAAGGTGAAATTGCCTGTGGATATTTTGTCGCTACCGTATTGAATCATGCCGGACTAAAAATGAATCGATTCAAGATGGCACAGCAAGCACCAGACAGCGAAATCAAGACTTTGCATCAACAACCTATCGGGATTTTCTTTAATGCAGAAAGTGTCTCTGCCTTTCAGGATTCGGTGAGAACGCTCCTTAAAGAAGGATTGTACATTTTTGGCCTCTCCAATCATGTTGGGTTCCTGTTACACCAGAAAGGACAGGTATATTTTATTCATTCCAGTGGATATTTCCCCGACTATAAGGTAGTCATTGAACATGCATCGAATAGCCCTGTTTTATATTACCCCCAAGATTGTAGGCTAGGAGAGATCACTCCTAATGAAAAGTTGGTAAAGCAATGGTTATTAGGGGAAACAGTGGTAATACAGCAATAGATTGAAAGGTATTAAAATCTCTGATTACTCCTGAAGAAAAGGGAAATTAATTAGAGATACAGATAGACACAAGTAAATGGATTTCTGATCAGAAGATGTTTTAACCAGAGTTTTGATCACATAAAAAGAATACCGGAATTCTAGTTGTCAAGAAGAAATATCAAAACTTTGGTTATGTTTTATTATTATCAGAGTTCTGATCGTCTCACAAAAACATCAGACTTCTGATAATCCTTTCATTTGAATTGGATGTAAGTCATTTTACTATTTACGTTTTCTCTAACACAGTGTCTTAGGTTTTGTGAGAGAGTTAATAAGTAGTGAAAGCGAAGCTAATCAGATTGGCTCCCATACGTAAAGCCAGCTGGCGTTTATCTTCCGGATCATTGTAAACAGATTGATCCTCCCAGCCATTTCCAAGATCACATTCATAACTATAAAAGCAGACAAGGCGGCCCTGATAAAAAATTCCAAATCCCTGAGGTGACTTGCCATCATGTTCATGTACTTTGGGCAGTCCCTTAGAGAACTCAAAACGCTGATGGTAAACCGGATGATTGAACGGGATCTCAACAAAGTTAAGTTCTGGAAATACCTTTTTCATTTCCAATCGTATAAACTTATCCAGACCATAGTTGTCGTCAATATGTAAAAAACCACCTGAAATAAGGTATTTACGAAGGTTTTTAGCTTCTGCATCTGAAAATACCACATTGCCATGACCTGTCATATGGACAAATGGATAAGAAAATAATTCTGCACTACCTACTTCTACCACCTCTTCCTCAGAAGCCAGATTTAATTTCAGGTTTTGATTGCAGAAAGTAATCAGGTTCGGTAAGGATGTTTTGTTGGAATACCAGTCACCACCTCCATTATATTTCAACTTAGCGATTTTTAGTACAGGTTGTTGGGCTGCCAGGTGAAGTGTAAACAAAAGCAGGCAGAATGCGAAAACATGTTTATAGTGAGTATATCTCATATAATTACTTTTGATTAATAATGTTTAGAATATGGCAAGCCGCCATTGCTGCTGTCTCCGTACGTAAGCGACTTTCTCCTAAACTTACAGGAATAAAGCCCTGTTGTTGTGCCATTCCTACCTCTCTGGGTGAAAAATCACCTTCTGGTCCGATCAGGATACAGTATCGTTGATTGGGTTTGGCTATTTCCGAAAGATAGTATTTTTTCTGTTCATCCAGATATCCTATAAACTTCTGATCCCAGAGGTCTGTTTTAGTAACGAATTTTTCAAAAGGAATGATATCCTGTATTTCGGGTAATTGTGCTTTCAGAGATTGTTTCATCGCGGAAATGCAAATTTTTTCCAGTCGATCTGTTTTGAAATGCTTTCGTTCAGAATGATCACACTGAATAAAGCTAATTGTATCAATGCCCAGTTCCACACATTTCTCGACCAGCCATTCTGTTCGGTCTGGATTTTTGGTCGGTGCTACTGCTACATGAATGAAATAATCCCGTTTTCCATAATCCGACTGATGTTGCATTATCTGAAAGCGAGGTTTTTTTAAATCAGATGAGACAATTTTAGTAGTATATAAGTTGCCTTTCCCATCTGTTATATGTATGAGTTCACCAGTCTCTAGTCGTAATACCTTTAAGGCGTGACGCGTTTCTTCTTCTGGTAATAGAGGTGAATCTGTTGTAAAATCAGGTGCGTAAAAAAGTAACACAGGTGCTTAAATGTTTGTTGTTTACCTGTCCAAAGGTACGATTTTCATACAAGAAAGCTATTTTTGAGAAAGTTGATAATAGTTTGTAATGTATTACATTAGCTCTAATCCTGGATCCCAGAATACTTTTTTGAAATTCTGCACCTGATTATCTTTTACCTCAATGCCTTCAGCCTCTAATAAAGACTGCATTCTGTCTGGCTTACCAAAAAAGTGCAGGCCTGTAAGGACGCCTTTATGATTGACAACCCTATGTGCAGGTACATCATCAATTGAATGAGCGGCATTCATGGCCCAGCCTACCATTCGTGCCGAACGTTTGGCCCCCAAATATTCTGCGATAGCACCATATGTAGTCACCCTGCCTGCTGGTACTAATCGCACTACCTCATATACATAATCAAAGAAATTCTTCTTCTTATCTTGTATGTCCATTTTGATTCGTATTTTGATTAAGCAAAAATCTTTCAGAGACTTTGTAAATGATCACAATTTAACCAATAAATAATATGCCTGGATTTGAATCTCCAAAATTCATTCGCACTTTCACAAATTCTCCTATTCTTTAACAACTTCATCCTTCTATGCAATCATCCCGTTTCTGGCAAACTACTACAGCGGTTGGCCTTTTCATTGGATATAGTGGTTATTATCTATGTAGGTCTAATCTGGCAGTAGCTACTCCTTTGATTATACAGGAATTTGGAGATCAGGGCATTGACAAAGAAATGATGGGCAAAATAGCTTCGGCTGGGGTGATTGCCTATGCTATTGGAAAGGTAATCAATGGATTGATAGGAGATGCAATAGGAGGAAAGCGTGTTTTCTTATTGGGAATGATTGCCTCTGTGCTAGCCACCATTTTATTTGGCCTAGGAGGAGGAGTTCTGGTTTTTTTTGTGGCTGTAATATTTAATCGGGCTGTGCAATCAATGGGATGGGGCGGATTAGTTAAAATTACAGCACACTGGTTTTCATATCGGAATTATGGGAAAGTTATGGGCTTATTAAGCCTGAGCTATTTATTTGGAGATATTGTCGCCAAATTATGGCTGGGCCAGTTAATCCGGTGGGGGCTAACCTGGCAGGAGTTATTTTTTGTGGCAGGAGGGACCTTGTTTCTCATTGCGCTATTTTGTCTGTGGGCTGTCAAAAATGATCCGGAAAGTATGGGATTTGATGCTTCTGAGGTTAACCCAAATAGTTTATTGAAGGACGATAGTAATGAGAAAAAAGCTTCGCTAGGAGAAATTCTTCGGACCTATTTTAGTAGTCTTTCTTTTATTCTGCTTCTGATTATGTCATTTGGCCTGACTGCTATTCGGGAAGCTTTTAACTTCTGGTTGCCTACCTATTTGTTTGAAGTTGCTGACTTATCAGAAGGGGCTGCTTCCCAATTCAGTTCATTATATCCTGTATTTGGTATGATATCTATACTTGCAGCAGGTTTTTTGTCAGATTCTGCATTGCGAGGTAAACGAAGTATTCTAATCCTGCTAGGATGTGTACCTATGACATTTGTCCTTATCTTGATGGCTGCTGATTTAAAAGGACAGATTGTTCCTTTAATTCTTTCTTCTTTAATAGGTTTATTACTGCTTGGTCCTTACTCTTTTCTGGCAGGTGCTATGTCTATGGATCTGGGAGGGCGCAAAGGTTCTGCAACTGCTGTTGGATTGGTAGACGGCGTAGGCTATCTGGGAGGAACGCTTTCGGTTTGGCTGACTGGACGTCTGGCGCAATACAACGGTTGGAATAGTGCCTTTTGGGTGCTTGCCGTTATTACAGCATTAACAGCTATTGCTGCTGGTATTTTTTACTGGACTCAGGAACGCCAGAAGGAAGAAATGCAGGTTTATTAACAGAAAAATGGTTCCGCAGTAGTAGTTCATGAAATAGTAGTAGATATCCCTACTCTATTTAATCATGGCAGCTGATGATATATAATAAATAGGTTGTGGTCTCGCCGGGAATCGAACCCAGATCAAAAGTTTAGGAAACTTCTATTCTATCCGTTGAACTACGAGACCTGAAAAGGTGATTAATTCTCTTTTCGAACCACAAATGTGAAAAAATTATTCGTTTTCAGCAACAGTTTCCCAATCCTTCCACATAGCTGCGTTTTCAGGCACCCAATTAGGATAAATAAGAAAATGTTTTTCTTTTACCTTTTCCAATAAGATCATTCTCAACTCTTCAAGATTCTCTTTTTTCTCGGCTGAAATAAAAACAACATTTTCAGTATTCTTTTTGAGATAAGTTTGCTTCAATTTTTCAATACTTGTCTCCATAGTTGTTTCTCCATCTTCTACACCTTCTTCTATTTCTGGTTTATACAAATCTAATTTATTAAAGACCAAAACCATAGGTTTATCAGCAGCTCCTATTTCTGCTAGTGTAGTATTCACTACCTCAATATGATCTTCAAAAGAAGGATGAGAAATATCAACGACATGTAAGAGAATATCAGCTTCCCGCACCTCATCTAATGTTGATTTAAACGATTCTATAAGTGTAGTTGGTAGTTTACGTATAAATCCAACTGTGTCTGTAAGCAAAAATGGGAAACCATCTTGCACCACCTTCCGCACAGTTGAGTCTACAGTTGCAAATAACTTATTCTCAGCAAAAACATCAGCTTTGGCTAATCGACGCATTAATGTCGATTTACCAACATTGGTATATCCTACCAATGCTACCCGTACAATCTGACTTCTGGATTTCCGACGCGTATGGCTTTGTTTGTCTATTTCTTTCAGTTTTTCCCGTAATAAAGCAATTCTATCCCGAATGATCCGGCGGTCAGTTTCTATCTCTTTCTCCCCTGCGCCACCACGAGTTCCTGTTCCTCCTCGCTGTCTTTCAAGGTGAGTCCACATACGGGTAAGACGAGGCAGGAGATATTGATAGCGAGCCATTTCCACCTGAGTTCTGGCCTGTGTAGTTTGCGCCCTTTGAAGAAAGATATCCAGAATTAATAAACTTCTGTCATAAATCTGGCAAGCCAGTACCTTCTCCAGATTTCTCAATTGAGAGGGAGTTAAATCATCATCAAAGATAACTATATCAACCTGTTTGTCTTTAACAAAGGCCTCTATATCCTCCAGTTTCCCCTTTCCAACAAAAGTTCTTGTATCTGGTCTATCTAATTTTTGTACAAATCTTCCAATTGTTTCTACACCTAGTGTTGTTGCCAGAAAAGCAAGTTCTTCCAGGTATTCATTTGTTTTTTCGACAGACTGCTTAGCCGATGTTAATGCAACCAAGATAGCTTTTTTTACTATCGGAGCAGTGTCAAACATTGGTTTCTTCTTTTGCATTTAATTGTTTTTCAGTTGTTTGTGATATTTATATTGTAAATAAAAAACTTGTTACAGTCTTTTATCGTATTGATAATATACAACATTGATACTGTTATACTTATACTTGTAATATATTGAATTAAAAAGTTTATTAAAACAATAATAGACTAATTGTGCTCATTGGATTTATCACTAATTTGCGGCTTAATTACTTTGATGGCAGATGCGTATTGCAATAGTTATTAATACAGCTTGGAATATTTATAACTTTAGATTGGGACTAATTCGTTCCTTCTTAGATAAAAATTATGAAGTACATACCATTGCTCCTGCTGACGGGTATGAAAAGCATCTAATACAAGAAGGTTGTAAATATCATTTGGTTAATTTGGAAAATAAAGGAACCAATCCTCGCAAGGATATTGCTTATATCTATCAGTTATATAAGCTGTATAAGAAAATTCGTCCTGATGTTATTCTACATTTTACTATTAAGCCTAATTTATATGGCACTATAGCTGCAAAGCTATCAGGTATTCCTGTAATTAACAATGTTTCCGGACTTGGTACAGTGTTTTTACGTGATAGTAGATCTAGTAAAATAGCAAGAGAGTTATACAAATATGTTTTTAAATTTCCAGATAAAGTATTTTTTCAGAATTCAGATGATTTAAAGTATTTTATTGATAAGGGATTGGTTAATCAAAAAATTACAGATCTTCTTCCTGGTTCTGGAGTTAATATACAGAAGTTTCAGCCAGAAGAATTTAAGCGTAATGCAAAGTTTACATTTCTGCTTGCGGCCAGACTGATTCAGGATAAAGGGATTCATGAATATGCTGATGCTGCCCGTATTGTTCTACAGACATATCCGGATATTCGGTTTTTACTAGTTGGATTTAAAGATGACAGTCCTTTTGGGGTTAAAGAACTTACTCTTCAAAATTGGATCAATCAGGGCATCTTGGAATATCTGGGACCAACAGATGATATACAATCTGTATTCAGGCTAGCAGATTGTATTGTGTTACCATCCTATAGAGAAGGAACTCCCCGAAGTTTATTGGAAGCTGCTGCAATGGCAAAGCCAATTATTGCCACTAATGTTCCTGGTTGTGTAGAAGTGGTAGATGATAAAATCAATGGATTCTTATGTGAGGCGAGAAATAGTAAAGACCTTGCAGAAAAGATGACAGCAATGCTTTCTTTGTCTGATGCTGATTTACATCAAATGGGACAGGCAAGCCGGCAGAAGATAGAGAAGAAATTTGATGAAAACTTCGTTATTCAGAAGTATCAGGCCTCTATTGAAGAACTAGTATTAGTATCTTCCTCAAAGTCATATGCTTCTACCATTGCTGCTTGGTAGAAAATATAATAGAATTGACAAAATTATATGCTTTATGAAAAATATATATAGTTTTGTTTATTAAACAAAGAATTATGCAATTTAGACACACTTCTCTTGCGGGCTTAATTGAAATTATCCCTCCAATATTTAAGGATGAACGTGGATTTTTCTTCGAATCTTATCAGAAGAAACGTTTCTCAGATAATGGAATTCCATTTGATTTTGTTCAGGATAATCAATCATTCTCAAAGAAAGGCGTATTAAGAGGATTACATTTTCAGAAGACACCTTTCGCGCAGGGAAAGTTAGTTAGAGTAATAACAGGTAAGGCGTTAGATGTAGCTGTTGATATACGAGTGGATTCTCCTACTTTTGGCCAATATGAGACTTTTTTGTTGGATAGTGAACTAAATAATATGGTTTATATTCCTGAAGGATTCGCGCATGGATTTTTAGCTTTAGAAGATACTATTCTACAATATAAATGTACTAATCTTTACAATAAAGAAGCAGAAGGGGGAATTATATGGAATGATCCTACATTAAATATTGATTGGAGAATTTCAAATCCGATTGTTTCAGAAAAAGATATTCAATTACCTACATTAAAAGCAATAAAAACTATGTAGTTAAAATCCATAAATGTTTTCCTTTAGTCATTTTTGTAATAAATAATATATTTTGACTTATTCAGAATGCGTAAACTTCTCTTTTTGTTTTTCTTACTTTCATTCTTTGGCTGTCATTCATACAGACAAAATATTATGTTGCAAACCGAATCTGAAAGACTTCCCAAAGGATTAGTGCAGGCTGCAGCTGGTATAGAAAAACTTGAGAAGAATTATCTTATTCAAAAATCAGATCTTCTTGAGATAAAACTTTATAGCAACAAAGGAGAAAGTTTAATAGATGTTAATATTCCTAAACCTGGAGCAGTTGCTGGCACTGTGGCAACAACAGCTGCTACCACAATACCTAATTTTCTTGTAGAATCAGATGGTATGGTGAGACTACCACAGGTTGGCGCAATCAAACTTGAAGGATATACATTACGACAGGCTGATAGTTTATTATCTGTTGCATATAATAACTATTATGTAGATCCTTTTGTAAATGTTAAGTTTGCTAATAAACGAGTTATTGTATTGGGTGCTACAAGAAATGCAGTAGTACCTCTTACAAATGAGAATATGAATCTATTAGAGGTACTGGCTCTTAGCGGAGGTATTAATGAAAATGCTAAAGCTGGAAATATTCGTTTAATTAGAGGTGATTTGAAAGATCCGGAAGTACATTTGATTAATTTGTCTACTATTGAAGGAATGACTAAAGCTAATTTAATAGTACAACCTAATGATATTATCTATATTGAACCTGTAAAACGCCCTCTTCGTGAGATCGCATCTGATATTGCGCCAATCCTTAGTATTATAGGAAGTGTAGTTAGTTTAATTTCAATTGTGTTAGTTTTGAGAAATCAAAATAGATAAATTCTTATCGGAACCTAATTTAACTGTGAAAGTGGTAGTGTTATGAAAGCAGAAGATTTAACCAATTCGGGGACAGATGTCAATGAGGAGCAGGAAGACCTGCTTGCTGGTATTGATTTTGGGAAAATCTGGAGTATAATTCAAAAAAGTTGGTTCTGGTTACTTCTATTGCCCTTCTTATGCCTTTTAGGAGGCTATCTGTTTTTACGATATACCACTCCTATTTACGAATCTGCCTCTAATCTGAAACTAGAAATCAGGCAAGAAGCTACTGATTTGGGACTTCCAATGCTAAATCCTTCTGGAGAGTCTGCTACAAATATCTCAGGCGAAATCGAATTAATACGTTCTAGTATCATTTATGATGAGGTGATTAAGCAAATGGATTTGGGTGTAAGTTATTATGCTTATGGCCGTAGTCGTATTAAAAATGAAGAGCGATATGGCGGTGCACCTATAAAAGTAAGCTATGAGATTAATAATCCGTTAGTATATAATATCCCATTTGATATTACAATCCTCAATAAAGATTCCTTCACTCTTAGTTATACAATTGGGGGAGTAGATTATAGTAGTACGTATACTTTTGGGGTACCTATCAAGACTTCTGCTTTTAATTTCACAATTAATAAAACTCCATATTATCAGGCAGAGCGAGATAATGGTGCGTACTATTTCACTATCAATAGCCATGACGCACTAAGTAATTATATTGGAAGCAATCTGCGTGTAGAAGTTGTTAATCCTTCCGCTAATATTATTGGAGTATTTTTTAAGGATGCAAGTATTCGGAAAGCTCAGGATATTGTCAACAAAATAGATACAGTTTATCTGGAGAAGACAAAAGAGTTAAAAAATAAGGCAAACAAACAAAAAATAGAGTTCCTTGATAAACAGATTAATTCAGTAGAAAAAGAACTGGAAGCCTATGAAAATGATCTGGAAAAATTCGTTATATCAAATAAGTCATCAGATATTACTAAAGAACTTGAGAGATATTCTGAAAAATTAGATGAATTGACTAAAGTCAAAACAGAGCTTCTTACACAAATCTCAATACTAAATTCGTTAAATGAGTCTTTAACCAAAAGAAAAGATGTTTCACCTATTGTTTCATCTCTTCCTTTACTCTCAGATACAGATATTTCAGCATTAATAACAGAGCTTAATAAAATATCCCAGGATAAAGCTATGTTATCAAAAAGTTATAGAGAAACAACTTATGCTATTCAGTCGAAAGATCTTCAGATATCAACTACTCGTAATAGTTTGATCTCTCTTATTGGTCAGAAAAAGAAGGTGCTAAATGAACGTCTTAGTATATTAAATAACGAAATAGGTACTACAGAAAGCTCATTTGCTGCTTTACCCTCCAAGAGTACAGATTACAATAGAGTAAAACGTCTGAGAGATCTGAAAGAAAAATATCATTTGCTCATGATTGACAAGAAGGCGGAGTTAGGAATTGCAGAGGCTGGAACAAAAGAGGATTTTGTTATTTTGGCTCCTGCAAGCTTGCCTTTTATGCCCATTTCACCTAATAAGTGGATTGTTTATGCTAGCTGTTTATTTGCCGGAATTATATTCAATCTGATTCTTATTGGTACCAAATATCTTCTCCATGACACTATTTCCAGCCAGAAAGAATTAGAACATGCTACTGTGGCTCCAGTTTTGGGAGTGATTCCTATATATATGAAGGAGAAACTGGAGAATTCGAGGTTGCTGGTTTATCAGAATCCAAAATCTTCTATTAGTGAAGCATTCCGTTCTGTGAGAACCAATCTTGATTTCATGTTTCAGATGCAACAGAAGAAAAGAATTATTACTGTTACTTCTACTATTAGTGGGGAAGGAAAAACATTTGTTTCTTTAAATCTGGCCGGTGTAATTGCCTTATCCAGTGCTAAGGTCGTATTGTTGGATCTGGATATGAGAAGACCCAAGGTACATCTAGCCTTTGAAGAAGAGAATTATAATGGGGTGAGTACCTTATTGATTGGGAAACATAGCTTGACAGAATGTATTCGTAAAACTCCCATAGAAAATCTGGATTTTATTGCAGCGGGACCAACACCTCCTAATCCTTCGGAACTTATCTTACGACCAGAGTTTGATAATCTTTTGAAAGAGCTGCACCAATCATATGATGTTATTGTTATAGATACTCCACCAATTGGTCTTGTTACAGATGGCATTCTGGTAATGCGTAAAGCAGACTTACCTATTTATGTATTACGTGCAGACTATTCAAAAAGAGTTTTCGTAAAAAATATTAATAAGTTAATTAAAAATAATAACTTTAGTAAATTAGCAGTCGTACTAAATGCATTCCGGAACCTGAATACGTATGGTTATGGCTATGGATACGGGTATGGATATAATGAGTATTACGAAAATGATGATGAAGTAAATAAAGGTTTAGACAAATTGAAGGGGTTGTTAGTTAAAAATAAATGATTTCATTTTTTAAAAAGACGGCTAAAGAGGAAAGTGATTACCTACGATCTGTACCACTAGTAGCAGACATGCACTCGCATGTCCTTCCAGGTATAGATGATGGGGCTAAAAATCTTGAGCAGTCATTAGATTTGATCAAAGAGCTTTATGATATGGGATATCGTAAGCTTACAGCAACTCCGCACATTATGGGGGACTTTTATAAGAATACCCCGGCAACCATACATGAAAAACTGATAAAAGTACAATTGGCAGTAAATCAAAGAAAGTGGAATATTGAAATAAAAGCTGCTGCTGAGTATTATCTGGATGAGTGGTTTATGGAAAAATTGCGGAGAGAAGAGCCACTTCTTACATTTGGCGATGGATATGTATTGTTTGAGACTTCCTATATTAACCAACCAGTTCAGTTACAGGAAGCTATATTTTTATTAAAGTCACAGAACTATAAACCTGTACTGGCTCACCCTGAACGCTATATTTACCTTCATGACAACTTTGCTAAACTGAAGGAAATATATGAAATGGGAGTGTTTCTTCAGATTAACATAAGTTCGTTATCCGGATATTATTCTATTCCTGCTCAAATGGTTGCTGAAAAGCTAATCGACAACCGTATGGTACATTTTGCAGGAACAGATTGCCATTCGATGAAACATATTCAGTCTCTTCAAGCAACACAGACAAAGAAATATTATGCCCGACTTCTTACTCTCGAGCTATTAAACAATACTTTATAGACATTTTTCCGCGTTTTGCTTAGTAAAATGCTATCTTTGACGGAATAAACATATCTCCACCTTCTGGTGGATTTTTTATTTCGTTCCATGGTCTTTATTACAGGATGTAATGGCTTGTTAGGTAGCTTTATTGCTCGAGAATTCTTAAAAAAAGGATATTCTGTTAGAGCGCTGCACCGCAAGCAAAGTGATCTGAGTTTGGTCGCAGATATTGCAGGTCAGATTGATTGGGTAGAAGGGGATATATTTGATCTGTCTCTTCTGGAAAAATCTATACAGCATGACGATATTGTAATTCATACTGCTGCTATAGTTTCCTTTTCTCCTCATCGCAAAACTGAGATGTTTCAGACCAATGTGGAAGGTACTACCAATATGGTGAATGTGTGTCTTGAAAAAAATATAAAAAAGTTTTGTTTTATTAGCTCTGTTGCTGCTTTAGGTAGAACAAAGAAGCAAACTGTGTTGGATGAAAGTACAATGTGGGAGGAGTCTGATCTGAACACAAACTACGCATATACCAAATATCTGGCAGAAGTAGAAGTTTGGAGGGCTTTTTCAGAAGGTTTGCCTGCTGTTATTGTTAATCCTTCAGTAGTACTTGGCCCGGGAGAATTGGAAAAGAGTAGTACAAAGTTGTTTCGGTATGTGTTAAATGAAAATAAATTGTATCCGCAAGGTTTTGTTAACTATGTAGATGTACGAGATGTTGCAGAAGCGATTTTTTCCCTGTCAACTGGCAAAATTACAGGAGAAAAGTTTATCTTGAATGCAGGAACGGTAACTTATCGTGAGTTGTTAGAGAAAATAGCAATTCAATTTAACAAACGGCCTCCTGTGTGGCCAGTACGCACCTGGATGGCAGAATTAGGGTGGAGGGCAGAATGGTTTAAAAGCTTGTTTTCTGATAAAGAACCTTTGCTAACACGTGAAACTGCACGCATTGCACAGACACACTATACCTATAAGAATGATAAATTAAAGAATGAACTTCACTTCACATATAGAGAACTAACAGATACAGTAAATTGGACTTGTAAAACTTTGGTCGAGAGAATGAATGAGAAATAGAATAATATAAGACTTTTGCCGTTCAGAATTATAAATATCCCCATTTCTTCATTCTCTTGTTCATATATTTAAATTGTTAGAATGGAACCGGACTTTGTAGATAAAGAAGACGAAGGCCACAGCAGTGTTGTCAGGCGTTTTGAAGAAATGCTTCGTAATCAGGAAGCAATATTTTTAGAAGTAGAAGCTTATGAAGAGATTATCCGTGAATACATAGAAAAACATAACTTCCAGAAGGCTCTTACTACATGTGATCTGGCATTACAACAATATCCCTATTCAACAGAGATTATGATCCAGAAAGCACATGCTCTGGCTGACACAGGTGATACAGAGGATGCACTGGATATTTTGGAAAGAGCCATGTTATTTCATCCAAATAACGTTGATATCTCTTTTATGCAGAGTGCGTTGTATGCGTCCTTAGGAGAGTTTGAAACTGCACTTGAGATTCTGGAAAAGGTCCTCTCCTGGACAGAGGAGAAAGATGAAGTATATTTTCAGATAGGATGGACGTATCAGCAATGGCATAAATATTCCGAGGCTATTGAGTGTTACAAAAAAGCTATTCAGATAAATCCTAATCATGAACAAGCATTATACGAACTTGCTTTCTGCCTTGATGTAACAGGACAACTGGAGGAAAGCCTGGCTTTCTATAAAAACTTCATTGATACTGATCCGTATTCTCATAATGCCTGGTATAATCTGGGAATTGCCTATAGCAAATTACAGAAATATGAGGATGCTGTTCATGCCTATGAATATGCTACACTGATCAAAGATGATTTTGCATCTGCCTGGTATAATATGGGAAATGCTCATATGAATTTGGGTAATTTTGAATCTGCAAAACATTGTTATGAGAAGACAATAGCCAACGAAAATCCTAATGCTGACACCTATTGTTGTCTGGGTGCTGCATATGAGGAACTGGAACAATACGAGAAAGCACTTCTAAGCTATCAGAAAGCAATAAAAATAGACCCTCAGTGGGATGAAGGATGGTATGGGGTGGGAGTTTGCCTTGATATGCAGGAGAAATGGTTTGAAGCGATTCATTTTTTCAGAAAAGCTATACAACTGAATGGAGAAATTGCAGATTATTGGCTGGGGGCAGCCCATTCGGAAGCACAGGTGGGTAATATTGTATCAGCATTGGAAGCGTATGAAAATGCAGCCAATCTGGACCCTACAAATCCAGAAGTATGGCTGGAATGGTCTATGTTACACTATGAACAGGGCGATTATCTGAAGGCTATTGATCTGGCAGAAGAAGGTATTGGTGAACTACCTGAAAATGCAGACTTGTATTATTATAACACTGCTTATCTAATTAATGCAGGAAGATATAAAGAAGCATTTCAATATTTGGAAAATGCACTAATTTTGGGGTTTGATCGTCATCCTATGCTTTTTGAATTCTTTCCGGAACTGGAAAAACAAAAAGCTTTATACAGGATCATTGATCAATATCGGCGCTAAGTGCCTTTTATCATTCGGAAATAACAAAGAATTATCTTTTGTGAGACATCTGATAACAAATGATAAATTGCAGGCGCAAAATGTCAAACATAAATTTGCATGAAAAACTACGAACTAAAACACCTTCCTGACAGAACAGAAAAGCCTAGAGATTTTGGCTTAACCATGGCAATGGACAAAGGATTAAGCCTTCGTGAAACTGAAGATTTTATAGAGACCTCCGGAGAATATGTAGATGTTGTGAAATTGGGATGGGCAACTTCTTTTGTTACGCCCAAGTTAAAAGAGAAAATAAATCTATATAAGGAAGCGGGATTACCTGTATACTTTGGCGGAACCTTATTTGAAGCATTTATAATCCGCAATCAGTTTGAAGATTATTTGCGTGTATTGGATAAGTATGAACTATCTTATGCAGAAGTATCAGACGGATCTATTGACATGAATCATGATGAAAAATGTGAATATATCAATAAGCTTGCTCAACGTGCTACTGTTCTATCTGAAGTCGGTTCAAAAGATGATCAGAAAATTATACCGCCTTACAAGTGGATTGCTCTAATGCAGAAAGAATTGGATGCGGGAGCATGGAAGGTAATCGGAGAAGCTCGGGAAAGTGGTAACGTAGGGTTATTCCGATCTACAGGGGAGGTTCGTTCTGGGTTAGTAGAAGAAATTTTGACAAAAATCCCATCCGAAAAAATTCTATGGGAAGCACCACAGAAGGCTCAGCAAGTATGGTTTATTAAGTTGCTGGGTGCTAATGTGAATTTGGGAAATATTGCTCCTAATGAAATTATTCCATTGGAAACGATTCGTTTAGGATTGCGTGGAGATACTTTTATGCATTTTCTGGATATGGAAAAAATTGGCAAATAAGTCAGTAAATAAAACGCCACTATATGTTTAGAGTGGCGTTTTATTTTTTTGAGCTAGATTCCTTCAAAGAGAACCGCAGTCTCTTTGTATGCCGGGATGTGGGAATCCCAGTTGAAAGTCTCTTTAATTGTTTTCGAAAATGCCTGAGCAGTATCAGGCTCTCCATGTACAATAAAAACTTTCTTTGGTTTTTCCTGGAATGAAGAAAGCCAATGTAAAAGTTCTTTACGATCAGCATGTCCTGAAAGCCCACTAATACTTTCTACCTTACAGTTGACAGGTACCTGATGGCCAAACATACGGATTTCTGGCTCTCCATTCTGTATTTTTCTGCCACGTGTCCCTTCCGCCTGATACCCTACCAGTAGTAGAGTGTCATTGGGATTAGGGAGCCGATGATACAGATGATGTACAATTCGTCCGCCTTCACACATACCACTGGATGCAATGATTATGGCATGACTTTCAATTGTATTCAGTTTTTTTGAGTCTTCGGCCTTCTCTATATAATGTAGATCCTTTAAAAAGAAGATATCATTGTCTGACTGATCAAGAGGAAGTTTGTGACTTTCCAGATGTTTAGCATAAAGTTCAGACACCGTTACAGCCATTGGGCTATCCAGATAAATAGGAAGCGGAGGTATTTTGGATGCTTTTTCCAGCTTTTGTAGGTAATGCAAAATAGTTTGTGATCTGCCTACTGCAAAAGAAGGAATGATGATACACCCTTTACGTGCCAGCGTTTCATTAATAATTCGTGCAAGGTTGTCTTCGGGATGATCTGTAGCGCTTTCTTTATTCCCATAAGTAGACTCAACAAGCAGTACATCTGCCTCGTTAATTGTAGCAGGGTCAAACAGAACAGGATTGTTGTAACGACCCAAATCTCCTGAGAAAACGATTTTCTTTGTTTGATTGTCTCCTTGAATAAACATTTCAATACTGGCAGCACCCAGAATATGTCCTGCATAGCGGAAATGGATCGAAACTTCAGGATGAAGTTCAATGGTTGTATTAAAGTCATAGCCACGAACCAGAGGCATTACTGCTTCCACATCTTCCACATAATATAATGGTTCTGGCTTTGGATGTTTGGAGTATCCTTTTTTAGCTGCATATTCAGCCTCTTCTTCTTGTAAACGGGCAGAGTCCAGAAGCATTATGCGCATGAGATCTTTAGTGGCTTTGGTACAGATAATTTGTCCTCTGAATCCTTCTCTGTACAGTCGGGGCAGATAGCCAATATGATCAATATGAGCATGAGTAATGACAACAGTGTCAATAGCTGGAACATTGACGGGAAGTGGTTGCCAGTTGCGAAGACGTAGTTCTTTCAATCCCTGAAACATGCCACAGTCTACTAAAATGTTTCGTTTACCAGCTGTGAGCAAGTATTTTGATCCTGTGACGGTGCCTACAGCCCCAAGAAATTGTATTGAGATATCCATGATTGTTGAGTTACAAAGTGTTTGCAAAATACAACATTTTTGATTTGTGCTACGAAAGTGACCTTATTCATTGCAGTAGCAGGGTAACAGATGCAAAGTGAGCTCTTTATAGCTGTTTCAGAGTGATTAAAATCACTTCTTTCTAAAAGAATTATCATTCTTCTGCCACAGATAAATGGCGTATTTAGCTGTCCAATTAGAGAGATACTAATTATCTGAACCCCAGAATTCAACTACATTATATATGGAAACAATACTCATTCCTACAGATTTTTCAGAAGAGGCTACCTATGCCGTGAAGATTGCTACTGCGATTGCTCAGAAGACAAATGCTAGCATCCGATTGCTCCATGTAATTCAATCGGTTTATGCATATGAGTACAATGAAGGTTCACCGTTGTTGCCTGACAATGCACAAGATAGATTGTCCCGCCAGATTATCCAGGCAGAAGAAAAAGCGCTTGATGTAGTGAAAGATATTGAGAGACAGGGAGTAAAAGTTGAATATGATGTACAGGTAGGGAGTACTGCCAAACATATCTCTAATATCATTGCTGAAAATTCGGGTGTGGATATGATTGTTATGGGAACTAAAGGTGATACAGGAGTTCATGAAATGTTTATTGGTTCCCGTACAGAGAAAGTTGTGAGATATGCCACATGCCCTGTACTTTCTGTGAGAAGTCATTCTGATGGTTTTCAGTTACGGAATGTAGTACTGGCTACCGATTTCAGTGATGAGATAGAGCCTTTGTTGCAGAAAATCAAAGATTTACAGGATGTATTTGAGTTCTATCTTCATATAGTGTATGTCAATACACCTATCAATTATGATACGACTTTTAATATAGAAGAACGTATGAAGAACTTTCTTGAAAAGTATGAATTGCAGAGTTATAAGACAGTTGTCATCAATGAATACAGCCAAGCAGATGGGATAAACCGATATGCGGAAAGGTTACAGGCAGATATGATTGTGATGGTTACACATGGGCGTGTTGGAATGTCTTATATGCTGGATGGAAGCATTGCAGGAGAAGTGGTAAATCATGCTTCTATACCTGTACTAACTTATAATATTCACGAGTAATTTCATTTTAGTCGAAATAAAAAGGGACTGATCCCGTGAGGTTATTATCCCTCACAGGTTTGGTTAAGATAACTTCAATAAAAAAGGTGGGTTTTGCCCACCTTTTTTATTGTCCGTCATGCGACTTTATTACTTTGGATCAAGAGCTCTGTCAATACGTGTCAGAACATCCTGTAAGTGATAACGACTCATCTTGTCTGTTGTACCCGGTATAGCAGCTTTGATCTGTGTCCGAAGCTCTGTAAGGCTACCTCTGGCCATAGAAATGATATCTGATTTTCTTACATCTGGAGTAGGTGAAGCTACAGTATTGGGGAATGAAAAAGACATTCCTGCCATAGAAGGTCCTGAAGGAGGATTGATAATAGCATTCATCTTCTCAACATATATCTTCTGAAGGTTTCTGCGGAAGTTGTCAATCGGTTTCCGGCTTGCCAGTTCAGACCAGATTCCCTTTTGTACATCTGTAAATAGTTCGTCCAGTGCATAGGCATTTGTATTAGATACACTGGTTTCTATAAGACGTTGCAGACGATTATTATCAAAAAGGTTATTGATAGTTGTTTCATGAATCACTCTAAGGGCCTCTACTCCCTGATCCGGACGAATACGGCTCAGAACCTGTGGATCAAGTAACCAGGTTGGGGTTTCGAACACTTGTTTGTTTAACCAGGTTACAGCTTGTTTTTGAATAGCTTTAGGCGTTGTTTCATACACTACTCCTTCCTGATCAAATGTTTTAGGTGTTTCATAGATACCACCAACATTCTTGGTAACATGTCCAATATAGCGACGATATTGACCTACAACTTCATTGTATATTTCTGTCAGAGACTCATAGGTTTCTGCTTCTTCTTTAGTCCAGTTAACAAGATTTGGAACAATACGCTTGAGGTTTTTGATTCCATAATCACTGGCAGTCATCGAGTTGTCACTTAAATCTTCGCTTTGTGCACGAGGATCGTAAGCATTGGTTTCTGTAAGGAAATACAGGCGGCGGTTTTTCTCTGCCTTGTCTTTATACAATTTGTTAAGAGCAACTTTATCTTCTTCTTCAGACTTTGTCTCATAGATAGGTTTATAACCCCACTCTATTGCCCACATGTCATAGTCTCCAATGCGAGGAAATAGATCTGTAATTCCATCTTCAGGTTGAGCTACATAATTGAAGCGGGCATAATCCATAATGGAAGAAGTGTGGCCGTTTTTGGCAATAAAAGCCTTGTCTCTCAACTTCTCTACAGGAGTAGCACTACTTGCACCAAAGTTATGACGCAATCCCAACGTATGACCTACTTCATGTGAAGATACAAAGCGGATGAGTTCTCCCATCAGTTCATCGTCAAACTTAGGTTTACGTGCACGGGCATCTACTGCAGCGCCCTGAATCATATACCATTTACGCAATAGGTTCATTACGTTATGATACCAGCCTATGTGGCTTTCGATGATTTCTCCACTGCGTGGATCGTGTACATTAGGACCGTAGGCATTCTCAATTCCTGAGGCAAAGTAGCGGATTACAGAATAACGCGCATCCTCAAGACTTGCTGTATCGCCAGCTGGGAAATCTTTAGCCAGGATAGCATTCTTCCAGCCTGCTTTCTCAAAAGCTGCCTGCCAGTCTTCTACACCTTGTTTAAGATATTTTCTCCATTTGGTAGGAGTAGCAGGGTCAATATAAAATATGATTGGCTTTTTAGGTTCAATCAGCTGTCCCTGTTTTTGTTTTTCGATATCTGCTGTATTTTTTGCTTCAAGTCTCCATCTTACCGCAAAGGTCTGTCTGTCTGTACGCTGGGAAGCATCGTCATAGACGGTATATCCGTTAGCAAAGAAACCTACCCTTGGATCAAACAAGCGTTTTTTCATGGGGACTTTAGGCAGCAGAATCATAGATGTGTTCAGCTCAAGCGTAATTACTCCTGCTGCTGATCCGCCAGGCAGATTCACAGATGGGATTGGACTTGGGCTTGGACCCATGCTAGGGGTAGGAGGGGTAACTCCAAAGGTTTTGATAGTTCGGACCTCTGTATTAATAGGAAATGACCGGATAGACTCAATATAAGAGCGATCTGTTTGTAGGGCAGTGATCTTGTACATCTGTTTGGCCATTGGAGTAAGGGAAAATATCTGATTGTCCATTTTGAAGAAATCAGTTACATCAATAACCACAGAAGTGTCTTTACGAATAGCTCTGATATCAAAAGCAGCCGCCAAGGGATCCATATTGGAATTTTTTACTGCCTGCGAAATGGGCTGAATTGTATCTGTAGAGACATTGATAAAAAGAGGGACTCTCAGGAATATCTTGTTTTCAGGACCTTTTTCCCATCGCAATACCTGCCGATTGGCTTGCTCTCCACCATAGCCGAGATCTGTTGCTGTTTTTGAGATTCGGGTAATAGTCATAAAATCCCTGTTGAATAAAGAGTCAGGTATCTCAAAATAATACTTGTCATCCACTTTGTGAACAGTAAATAAGCCTTTAGATGTCTGTGCCTTAACAGTAATTACATCTTTATAAGCTTTCGGACCTGTTTTTCTCTCTGTTACGGATACTGAGGGTGGAGTTGTTGATGCTTCTTTCTGCTTCTTTCTCTTTTGACCTGCTGCAGGCTGTATCCATAAGATAGTGCAGAGAAGAAAGAAAGCGTAGACTTTTACTTTTGTAAACGACATGTGGGTTTGTTGGATGAAAATGAATTGATTAAAGTGAAAGAGACTGTTTTTATATAAAGTGCTTTAGAGATTCAATAACAGAACCAGAAAACTAACCTGTTTTTGGGAGAAATCTATGTTCTTTTACACTAACTTGTAAATTTATCTTATCAATGGTATAGCCAGAACTTCTTTAATCTGATGCTATATTTACTAAAATCATAGTCTTACCTAAAATGTGATACTAAAAAACGCGTATTTTAAATACGCGTTAGGCTCAATAAAATAATTAATAAGACAAACGATGCTTCTAAAATTGCTTTAGGAAAGTAATCTTTCCAATCACATTCTGCTCATACTGGCGTTCAACCAGATTTTTTGTGCCCGTATATGCCCGATTATTATATACCAGGAACAGGAAGGATAATGGTTTGAACTCCCATGACAACCGCACATTCCAGGTATCACGGTTTCCTAAGCTGTTCTTTTGATAAAAGCCAATCAGTTGTAGTCTAGGGTTCAGTGCTACACGACCATCAATTGTATATAACTGAACATCATCGCTAAAGTTTTCAGAACCAACATTTCGAAAGAAGTTAGCCTGATAGCGGAAAGTAAATGCCAGATGCGGAAGGGGGGAATATCGGCTAAAGAACTCCAGAAAATGTAGCTTTCCGCCATAATAGCCACCTGTCTCTCCATTTAATTGTGCAGTAAATTTTCGGGATGGATCAGTAGAACTGTAAAAGGAACTTCTGACGTATTTATACACGCCATTTTTAATAGTAATATCCAGTGGGCGTTCGTCCATATCTCCTAGGCGCTGAAAGGTTGGATTGATCAGAATTCCAAAAAATCCTCCATTTTGCAGGTTTAACCATATAGGGTTACTGTTAAACTGAAATTCGATCAGTTCACCAGTAGTGGCTCTATGATACATCTCTATCATTAACCCTGGTTCAAAGCCCCGTAACCATTTAGGCATCCAGGCTCCCCGATCCAGAAAGAAGAAGCCAGGAGTTGTGGCAATAACATCGTTTCGGGATACAAACCCTACCTCTGGGTTAAAGTTTTGTGTTACAATAGACTGTGTCCACCAGCTAATCAATCTGTTGGTACGCCTGAAATACTGTGCATACGCGGCTAAACCCTGATCGTTGGGGCGGCCAGAACCAGAACCCATGACCATAAAATTAAAGGAAGCTGATTCGTTGAGCCGGAAGAAGCCATCAACTGCACCCACCCAATGTGTATATCCTTTGATTGTATCATGAAGAGATTCTACCTGTTTCATTGTAAATAATCCCCCAAGACGGTTTTGTTTACCTATATTCTCTACGTACCGTCCAACGGCATAATGAGTTAATGGGCTACCATCTGTACCTCGCTGTCGCATGACAATCCCACCTGCATTGCGTTTCAGAGACCGATATACCATACGAGCACCAGCATCTATAGGAATGGGATTGCCACTATCATCCAAGCCAATCCGACGGCTGAAAAATGGCTGGATACGCATAGAACCTCCTGAAAGATCATCATTGGGTGCCAGTCCAACCCCGAATAAGCTGGCGTTCTCAAGGAAGAACTGACGTCTTTCAGGAAAGAATATCCCAAATCGGGTAATATTATTTACCTGTCTGTCTACATCTGCCTGGGCAAAGTCGGTATTAAACGTCATGTCCAGCACTGTATTCGGGTTAATAGCCCACTTAATTTCTCCTCCAGGTTTTACTTCTGTCGAGGTATGATCTCCAATCTCTGAACCATTGGAATTTTTGGTAGAGACTAACAAATACGGTTGTATCCGTATGTTTGGAGAGGGTGGTGGAGGTTTAATACCAATCAAAGTTCCTGCATAGTCCATACGGGATGGACTAAAGGCTCTCGGAAATGGATTCCAGCTTGAATATTCATTGGAATAACGGCGGTTTCTAAAAAAGTTTATTCCCCAGGATTGGTTTGTGGAGTCTGTTCTGGGATAACGTAATGTTTGCCAGGGGATCGCAAATTCTGCCACCCATCCAGAGTCTGTACGATGTGTACGCACACGCCAGAGTCCATCCCAATCCAGATCAAACAGCACATCATCAAAGGTTAACAAATCCCGTTGTGTACTGTAGGGGTTGGTGACCATAACCATGGCATTTCGTTTATCATTAAATCCATCAATCGAAAACCCAAAATGATCATGAGAACGAGACGAAAAGTCTCTTCGAAAATCAGGGACCCGCAGACTTTTTTTACCTAAGCTGTCTTTGTTAAAAGCGGATATATAGAGAAACTGCTTATTGTAAAGTACTCGTATTTCTGTATCGAAATTTAGTTTTTTACCCTGATAAGGCTCTACCTGAAAAAACTGAGTAGCTGGTTTAGCCAGCTTCCATTCTTCTTCCAGCTTTCCATCTATCCTCAGATTGGAGGGAATTTCTGTTGCTTCAATGGTTCGTTTTATAGAATCCGGAGCAAAAATAGCTGCACTATTCTGGCTATAAGAAATGAAAGGGATAAATAGAAGGAGGATGTTTATGAAGTAGAGAAATCGCATAAATGAAATGAGGCTTAGACAAAAACAGAGCCCAGTGTCTATCTCATGCCATAGATATTTCTGTGCTCTGGGTATTTTTAACGTGTTTTTATTACAAATATCAGATCTTTACTGAGTATTTTTTCTGTCTGGCCAACACCATTCCACCAATGGTTTACCATTAGGATAAGTGGTTGATATATACTACTCTTTTAAACTCAGAATGACTGAGTTATTACTCAATCTGGCAAGAAGAGTGTTGGAAGAAATGTATAAGAAGTATAGTTCTGATTTGTCTGTTTTCTCAAAAACCGTTTTCAGAGAGCCAAGTACGTAAGGTATGCAGATCTTTTTTCATAGCTGCAATGACTTCCTTTTTATCTATCGTGAGAGTACGATTACCATTTTCAGCACCTCCCAATGATTGTTCAAAATGCATGGAAACAGGACCTGTAAAATGATATTTTTTGGCTAGAGGGAGGTAGGTCTTAAAATCTACAGTTCCTTCGCCTAAGGCACAATGGTGTTTAAATCGTTTGCCTTCTTTTCTGTCCCAATAGAAATCCTTGATATCAAACGTCCGAACATAGGGTGCGATTAATTGCAGATTGATAGGCCAGTTATCACCTCCTTCAGCCGTGGCGTGATTGATATCATACTGGACTCCCATCCAGTCCGGATTTATTCCAGTGAGCAGTTCTTTTAGATCCCAGATGGCAGCACCTACATAAAAAGTTGGAGGTATACTGGCATGATTCTGATAACAGCCTGCTATTTTGTATTTCTGACTCAGAAGGGAGAGTTCCTTTAATGATACGTTGAACTGTTTGAGTTGTGAGAGTATGTCAGTCTGTGGTTTATAGTAATAATTGCCTGTACGATAGTAACGAACTCCCAGTGAGGCTGCTGTTTTGAGAATGTTTTCTGCTTCAGTATCTGCCTTAATGAGGTGGGTAACAATCATTGGAAGTGCTAAGCCTGCCTTTCGGATAGCTTCATGGGCTTTAGGTAAATCGTTTGTTACCCGTTCTGGTAAAACATGTCCACCCGGACGAACTGTCAGATCTATACCATCAAAGCCAATTTCGGCAGCTATCTCAGCCATATGCTGATAGCTATCTGCCCACTGTAATTGTTTGGAGAATACACAGATCTGTATCTTTGCCTTGGGTTCTGCCCATACAGAAGCAGTCGTTAACAAAGTACTGGTGGCCAGTGTGGCCTGGAGAAAATGGCGTCGATTCATATATTCAGGGATACGATATACTGACAACATTTGTACTCTGGGAAATACAGGCATCTTTGTAAGTAACCACAAAGATGCCTGTGTATGAAGTTTATTGCAATGCCAGGGTAACCCGTTCAATAGATTCCTCAAAAACAGATACATCACTGCAAAGGGAGGCCCGAATGTAGTTATTGCCTTGTGATCCGAATATGCCACCAGGAGTAATAAATACATGGGCTTTCTGCAATATTTCATCGGATAAGGTATACCCATCTTTGTAGGTTGACGGAATTTTGGCCCACACAAACATACCTTGTTGATTTTCTGAAAAATCACATCCCAGGCGCCATAGGAGTTCAAATACCTTTTGCTGTCGTTCACGATAGATAGTATTTACTTTCTCATACCATTCCGGAGGATTGTGCAGGGCTTTGGCAGCAGCCAACTGGGCTGGTAAAAACATACCAGAGTCCATATTGCTTTTGAAGCGGAGCACATCTGCGATAAAGTTTGGATTGCCACCAAGCATGCCTATTCGCCAGCCAGCCATATTGTGGGATTTGCTAAGCGAGTTTAATTCCAGTGCTATATCTTTGGCTCCCTCTACTGACAGAATGCTCAGAGGCTTGTCATTTAGAATAAAACTGTAAGGATTGTCATTGACAATCAGAATATTATATTTCTTTCCAAAGGCTATTAGTTTCTCAAAGAACTCTGTATTAGCCTGTGCACCTGTTGGCATATGAGGGTAGTTGACCCACATAAGCTTTACTCGGCTCAGATCCTGTTTTTCCATTTCTTCGAAATCTGGCAGCCAGTCATTTTCTTCGGATAGGGTATAGTCTACTATGGTTGCACCTGTCAGTAAGGAGGCTGAACGGTAGGTTGGATAACCTGGATTGGGGACTAACACCTGATCCCCTGCTTCCAGATAGGTCATAGCAATATGCATAATACCTTCTTTTGAACCTAGAAGAGGTAAAATTTCATTGGCGGGATTTAAGGTTACACCATACCAGGTATGATACCAGTTGGCGAATGCTTCCCGTAATACAGGTGATCCAATATAACTCTGATACGCATGATTCTTTGGATTCTGAGCAGCTTCTCCTAAAGTAGTAATGGTTTCAGGAGAGGGTGGCAGATCCGGACTGCCAATACCCAGATTAATAACTTGTATGCCACGACTTTGCATTGCTGCAATTTCTTTTAACTTGGTAGAGAAGTAGTATTCCTGTACCAGATTCATCCGGCTGGCGGGCTGAATATGCATTAGTGTATAATTTACGAAGTGTGATATGAATTTTCGCGGTAAAAATAGTAGGATTTCGAAGGAAACCCTTGTTTTTTTACCTTGAATATTCGAACGATCTTTTAGATAACCTCTTAAAGTAGTTTACATACTTCCTACAGCTGTAGTGAAGGTTGTTACTTCCAGCGTCTGAGTATTGACAATGAGTTTTTCGACTTCCTGATAGCCCATTTGTCTTAATGCTTTAGCGTATCGGTTCAATAATTTTTCAGCTTCCTCCTGAGAATCACCCGATATATAACTCATAATGGTAACGGCACTCCCATTGACAATGACACGGTCTGGAGGAATCAGATTGAGTGTATGTCTGGAAAGAATATCTTTCACAGGCTTTACCTCAGCTTTGGGAGAGAAGTGAGGTCGCAAAGCCGATTGACTGATAATTTCCTCTAGATCTCTTCGAAAGGAATTTCGTTCACTTTCGCTGATACTGCCTTCACTTTCAAATTTATCCAGACAAAGCTCAATTTGTGCATCGCTCTCAAGATGACGCAAGGCTTCACATAACTTTTGAGCATGATCTCTTTCTTTTTCAAAAGTTTCTGTATCAAACATTCGGGAGGCCATACGGCGAAGTCTGGCTTTCTTGTGCCAGTCTGCCACTGGGTCATTGGTTACCAGAAATACTTCATTCTCCTGTGCAACCTCCTTAGGACTGGGTTTTAGGGTTCCTTCCCGTAAAATATAGTGCGGACGGTGAGGTTCCCATAACTCCTTCTGGTCCAGATAATCATGCAGCAACATACTCACATTGATGCGGTCTGTTCGTTTGGAGAAGTCAAACTCTTTGCCCAACAGGTAAAGCCGGTCTGTAGGCCGTGTGAGAGCCACATACAACAGATTCATATTCTCAATAAACAGCTTTTCCGTATCTTCTTCGTATTGTTTCCGCAAGGGAGTTCGTGTCAGTTCCTTTTTAGGTGTGATAGGAGTAGACCGCAATGAAATGTCTTTGAGATAGGGAGATTCATAAGATAATCGGTTCGTATCCAGACTCATCCACCAGATTTCTCCTGGTCTGGGAAACATGTCCCAATCTGCAAAAGGGACAAGCACTACCGGATATTCCAGACCTTTGGACTTGTGGACAGAGGTAACGGTCACTGCATCTTTGTCTTTGGGCGTATTGATATACAATACCTCCTTTTTACGTTCCCAAAAGTCCATAAACTCTCCTAAATGATTACTCTGCTTGACTGAAAAGTCTAGTAATACATCCAGGAAACGATAAATGTAGGGTGTTTGCCCGTTCATCTCAGCCAGACGGAAAGTTTGTACCAGTGTCGCCCCGAGTTCATACAACCCCATTTGCTGTAACCGGAAAGGATTCAGAAAATATTCTTTTCCTTCCAGATGGGAGAATAAAGGCTTGAGAGAAGAGCCTTTGCGCATCGCCTCCCATTCATTGGGAGTAAGCTGAGGCATCTGTTGAAGGATATGCTGATAAAAAAGATGTAAAGCTTCATATCGAGCCAACGTATCGTCTGGCGAGTGCAATATCTTAAGAAAGGAAATCAACAAGGAAATAGCGGGTGAGGACTGAAGCAGCAAAGAATCCTGTGAGATAATGTCTACACCACGATCTTTAAGGAAATTGGCAACCAGACGGGCATATTTGTTCTGACGGCATAAGACTGCAATATCCCGATGAGTATATCCTGCTTCCAGTACGTCTTGTACATTGCGTAAAACAGCTTCAAGGGTACGTCTCTCATAGGCAGAAAGGCCATCTTCTGCTGTGTCATCATCTTCTTTCGCTGAATCAATAAACTGAATCTCGATATGACCACCTGTTTTGGCTGTTGCAGGAACTTCCTGAGACGCAAATTCGTCATACACCTCAGCCAGCAACTGGCGGTCAGCTCCATACATATCCGCCAGTGTTCGGAATATATCGTTGTTAAACTCTATAATTTCACGGGTACTGCGAAAGTTTGTATTGAGTCGTTCTTTGGCTAGAGTATAATTAATAGTCTCATAGCGAACTCCCAGCAGGTCTGGCTCCTGATGGCGGCTTAACAAAACGTCAAAGCGCTTGTTAGACAGGTGTACAATCTGCTCCATATCACCACCCCGCCAGCGGTAAATGGCTTGTTTGGCATCCCCTACAATCAGACTAAAATGTCCTTTCGCCAAGCCATTTTCCAATAGAGGTAGCAAGTTATTCCATTGTAGTACAGATGTATCCTGAAATTCGTCAATCAGAATGTGGTTGTATTTCTCGCCTAGCCGTTCATAAATAAATGGTACAGGCTCTTTCAAGATTATATTTACCAGTGCCTGGTTGAAATCAGAAATCAGTACCTGATTTTTATCTGATTTGATCAGACGTAGCTCGTGGCTGATCTCATGAATAACAGACAGTTTATAATAGTGTTGCAGTATGTTTTCAAGGAGCAGCCAGTCTCCTTTCATTTTTTCGATATTTTCGAACACACTGAATAGTGTGGGTTGCAGTTCTGCTATGGCTCTACGTTTTTCTTCCTTTGTGGTTTTACTAGCCCATTCATCTGCATAAAAAAGCTCCTGAAGGGTAGGAGATACCTCTTTGTCCAACTCCCGATCTATATTGTTGGCATTCTTGTCAAAATATCCCCAGATACCTCGTTGACCCTGCTGAAAGTATTTACTATCTAAACCATACGTCTGCATGGTATCAAGAGACATTTGAGCCGATTCGGCTATTTTGGTTTTAAGCTCTTCTTTGTGTTGTTCAATAATTGCCCGTGTTGTTTTGAAATCATCCATCGTGAGATGTTTGATCCGATCCATGGCCTCTGTTACTTTTTCACTAAGCAACTGGGCTCCAAATTCTGCCAGATTATCAGGTAATCCATTCCAGCTTTTTCCTTCGTCGGTAATCTCCAATGCATAGGCTTCCAGCATTTCAGACAATATCTTTTCCTCGTCGTGACCAATCCGATTAAGGAGGCGGTCGACGGCATTGGATACCAGTTCAACGCCTTCCATCGAAACTTCATAGTTAAAGGGAATATCCAGCTCTTCAGTAAACGCACCTACCAGACGGTTTACAAAACTGTCGATGGTACTGACGGCAAAGTCAGAATAATCGTGAAGAATGTGGGAAAATGCCCGTCCGGCACGTCGGCGAAGTATTTGTTCAGTGAGAGGCTCTACATGGTCAATCTGGTTCAGTTCCTGTACAATAATATCCAGCAACTGCTGATTGCCAGGGCGTTTATTTTCGGGTAAGGAATCCGGATCTGCAAATCCACGCAAGGCACCCAAAATCCGTTCTTTCATTTCATTGGCCGCATCATTGGTAAAGGTAATCGCCAGAATATGCCTGAAATAAAACGGGTCATCACTTTTTAAGGCGAGCTTCAGGTATTCTTTGGTTAGCGTATACGTTTTTCCCGAACCTGCTGAAGATGTATATACTTTAAACGGCTTCTCCATATTTCTGTTACTAGCTGACAATCAAGCACTGTTGCCTTAAAGAGGTTTTTATCCTACTCTGTGTGATGATGATAGACAGGAAAGAATTTAAATGTAAAGGTAAGAAAACCTTGCATTACCTTAAATAGACATTTTGCATCTATCTGCTGCAAGGTTTTCCTACCTGTGGTAAACACAGTTGTGTCTCAGGGAGTTTCTGAATTTATAAGTTCTCCTGTAAATTTGAGATACGCTTTACTTTTCTATATATGCTAAACAAGGTGCTGGCTATATTGTTGACTTCAGCTGCAATCTCAGGTATTGCTTTTCTGTTTTGGCAACAGGAATTACAGTATCAACTGCCTACACCTGTTCCCAAAGGGTATAAAAGCATAGAAACAGGCACCTATATATCATTGCCTGAAGAAATCCAGATAAAAAGCAAAAAACCTGTACTAATTCATTTCTTTAATCCTGAATGTCCTTGTTCTCGATTTAATATACAGCATTTTATTACACTGACCAGAAATTATGGGGATAAAATGGACTTTTATGCTGTAGTATCTCAGAAAGAAGAGATTGAATCTGCAAAGGAGTTGTTGAAAGATACCGATATATCCGTACTTACAGATACAGATCATTTGCTGGCAAAGAAGTGTGGGGTATACTCCACGCCACAGGCTGTAGTAATTGACGAGCAGAGTCAGTTGTATTATCGGGGAAATTATAATCGGGCTCGTTACTGTATACAAAGACAGACCAGTTATGCCCAGATAGCTATTGAACAAGTGATTGCGCATAATCCACCACCCTATTTTGATACACTGGCTACCCGTTCGTATGGATGTCAGCTACCAGAACGAAATTAGTGTGAAACAACATATAATCAACACAAGCTATGGATGAGAAATACGAAGAGTATCTATTGGAAGATGCCTACGTAAAGATTAACAAAACCGGAGACCGTGTTAACAACATTGCCTTTGCCTGTTATTTTTTGTTTGGCTGTATCATTGCCTTTCAGTATGGGACTTTCAAAATTGCATTTGGAGTGGGTGGTTTATGTCTTGCCATGTACTATGGAACCAAGTTCCTGTTACCTAAGTCTTCTTTTTACCAGTATATAGGAAGTGTGATTGTGGCCTTGTTTTCTGCTCAGTTTATTTACCAGATGCATGGTATGTTTGAGATGCACTTCTTTGTTTTTATAGGAGCTACTTTACTCATTGCCTATCAGAACTGGCGGTTACAACTACCCAATATCATTGTGGTGGTTATCCATCATGGCATCTTTGCTTACCTGCAATATAAAGGAAATGCAGAGATCTATTTTACCCAGCAGACCTATATGGATCTGGAGACGTTTCTGTTCCATGGAGCTCTGGCAGCAGTAGTGGTATTGATTTGTGGGTACTGGGCATATATCCTGGAGCGAAAGACCAAGAGAGAAATGTTTATCAAGGCAGGTGTATTGCAGCAGGTAAACAACATCCGACACAATATAGAGTTTGCAGATGCGATCAGTCAGGGAAACCTCGCTGCCATCTATACCATTATGGATGACAAAGACGAGCTGGGTAAGTCGTTGCTGAAAATGCAGGCAAGCCTGACACGAGCCCAGAAAAAAGATATGCAGGACAAGTTTATGACACTGGGACTGGCCCAGATGGGAGAGATTCTGCGTAACAGTTCGGATATTCAATCACTTTCGTATGAGATCATTTCGCATATGGTCAAGTATCTGAAGGCCAATCAGGGTGGGATTTTTATTCTTCAGGACAAAGAGTCTGATCCTTATCTGGAACTGACAGCCTGTTATGCGTATGATCGCAAAAAATACCTGAAAAAACGAATAGAGATAGGAGAAGGATTGATAGGTCAGGTAGTTCTGGAAAAAGATACCATCTTCCTTACCGATATTCCCAATGATTATGTTCATATAACTTCTGGTTTGGGTAAAGCTAATCCTGGTTGTATATTGATAGTACCTCTTAAACTTAATGATGAAGTAGAAGGTGCCCTGGAATTGGCATCTTTCAATGTGTTTGAAAAACATGAAATAGGACTGGTAGAGAAGTTGGCAGAAAGTATTGCTTCTGCCGTATCAGCTACCCGCACAAATGAGAATACAAAAAAACTACTGGAAGAATTAAAGCAACAAACTGAAATGTTGCGCAGCCAGGAGGAGGAAATGCGCCAGAATATGGAAGAGCTGGCTGCTACACAAGAAGAAATGGAACGTCGTCAGGCTGAAATGGAAGAGATGCGTATAGAAGAGGTTACACGTCTGCAAAACAGGATTAAGGAACTGGAAGAGCAGTTGAAAGTGTAAAACTTCTCTTAGTTGATTTTATAGCAGTCAGGGTTTTATTGGATAGAGGGATATAATTACCTATCTGATTATATCCTGATATAAAGTTAGTGTGCATAGTTTTATGTAGATGAGATTGTTGATCGGAATTCAACGCAGACAATTTTTTGCGATGAATTTCAATCAAACAAAAAACTTGCGGTTAATTCTGATCAAAATAATTTCTTGCGGTTTACTTAACGCATCGGCAATTTTGTGGTGAACTCTAGGCAAAAACTTTTTTGAGAATAGCAATAGAGACTGCATCCTTATTTTATTGTATGTCTAGAACTAAACTCAAAATTTATACTGAGCATAGTTCTAGGCACAGTAGGCAAGAAGGGTTGTATTTAAGGTTGTTGGTCATTTGCAGTCCACCTGTTCTCCTTTAGGCTTTAGATTAAGTATAACAGAAAAAGAAAATTGAAGTAGGAATAGGGAAGCATACTATAAGAAGTTTAAAAGCTTCCCAAGTCTTTCTCTTGGCTCTATCAAATTGTGTACTCTTTCAGTTTGCTCCAGTCAATGATATGATAGTTTTTATAAACCTTCCGCAATTCATCTCTAACTTCCATCAGGGCAAATCCCAGCAGATTACTGCCCCGCCAGGTAGTCGGGTCCAGTGCCTTTGCATTGTCTTCGGCCAGGCCAATACCCCAGATAGTATCCAGTGGACTAGCCTCTACCAGAATCTGATTGCCTGTAGATAACAGAAAGTCACGCATATCTTTGTTTTGGGCAAACTTGTAATAGTTGCCATTGAGTACAATGGAGTATTTGGCTTTGTCCCAGAGGCTTTGATCAAAGTTTTTTACTTTCTGTCCTAAGGATTTCATTTCTTTTGGGTCAGTGGCTTTCATAATCTTGCTCTCTGTTTCCGTATCCTCAAAAAGTCTGGCTTTTTCGGCCATCATATATTGTTCCGCACAGGAATACTCGTCTGTATCGACCTCAAAGTAAGATGGTTGCCATTGTCCCAGACAAAACTTATCCAGTGCATCAGGATTAGGTTTCCAGAAGAACAGGTAGGAATGTGGAGATGATTTGGCCTGCTCGGTCAGTTTTTCTCTTGAATACTGCATCTCACCATTTTTGTGCCATAGTTGTACAGTCCCACATTCAAAATCCTCAATGTCTTCAAAGTCATAATCAGGGTTGTAATATTCCCTCCAGAATATCGGATGCGGAAATAACTCTTCATACTGTCGTTGCTGTTCTTCTGATAAGGTTTCCTTCCAGTCCCCCAACTTAAATTTATATCCTTCCCCATAACCCATTCGCCAGCCAATGCTGTATTGTGAGATATGAGGGTACATGATCCATACAGGAGGCATAGGACTGTCTAGTGTAAAGGATGGAGTCATAGGTGGTTTAGTTTATAGACGCTGAATTTTAGTATTGTATAGAGTTTTTCAAATTGCACTTAATTTTTGAATGGGAAAACGTAGTTTGAGCAGGTTAGGTTTTGCGCAGTAATAGATAAAATAATTTATTTTTTGTTTTCCCCAAAGCAACACTCCTCTGTTTCCCTGAAAGAATCTTTCCCTTTTGACTTCCTTAAGTAAATCTCTCTTTGCTGTCCTTCTGAAAGAAACTCGTGGCAAGACTGGCGGCATTTGGTTTCTGAATATTTTTTTTCACTCAAAAAACAAGCATGGCTCTATTTGTCACAAGATTCTTTCAGAAGGACAAAAAGTATAGTCCTCCCATCAGAACATACTTACATCAGGGTAGAGAGTGTTTTTTTCATCTGAAAAATACCGGAATACTTGCTGTTTTTACCACTTGGTTTTGTATCTTTCCTATACATTCAGCGAGCCGCCTTTCCCTTACAGATTTCAAACCTAATTTCGTACCACTATGCGTGTACCTTTACTCCTTTTGGCAGGTATGGTAGTGGCGGTAGGCTCTGCACAATCGCCATTTAAGCTTATGGGCGATGCGGCTCCAATGGATGGAGGCTGCATACAACTTACTCCGGATGTCCCGTATTCAGAAGGACTCGCATACAGTACACAAAAGTTGAATCTGAATACCTACTTTGAGATTCAGTTCGATATTTATCTGGGTACAAAAGAAGAAGGAGCTGACGGAATTACCTTTGTGGTACACAATGACCCCAATCAATATCAGGCCTTTGGGACCTGGGGCGAGTGTATGGGATATGGTCGCTGGAGCAAAGACTATGTAGCCGGAAATTATATTTCGCCCTCTGTCGCTGTGGAATTTGATACTTATTACAATGCCCGCCAGAACGACCCTTACTGTGATCATGCTGCCTATCTGGAAAATGGAACCAACTTTCATACCCAGTACTGGAACAATAATATGGACAACTATAACCTGGAAGATGGCAAACTCCATGATTTCAGGTTTCGGTGGAACCCGGAGAAACAACTGATCACTGTTTTTCTGGATGGACATATAGTTTATTCCGGCAAGAAGGATCTGATTCACGAAGTGTTTAAAGGGGCTACTCAGGTGATATGGGGGTTTACAGCTTCTACAGGCCGGGCTAGTAACCTGCAGTATTTTTGTTTGAAGCAGATTGCCGTCTATAAGATTCCTTCCAGAACAGTAAAACCTGTGAAACCCGCCATTCCAAACCTGACACTGCAAACTGCCCCCAAAATGGATCATAACCAAGCTGCTATATCTGAGGTAACATCTGTACAGACACCCAGATTAGACCAGGTGCCTTTGTTGAGATAAGTAGAACCTTCTTTTTCCAGACAGTTCGGACAGATCTGTCTGGAAAATGGAGATTTACTATTGGCATTTTTTAAGTGCCGGTAAGATAATGAAGCAGATACCTGAACCTTGATTGCCAATAATGCTGAATCAGATAAAAAAAGATACTATTTTTGAGACTCATTTTATCTGTTCAACTACAAACGCTGTTAGCAGCAAGGGATTTCTCAATTTACATGCAACTTTCCGGTCAACAGTATCAGATTCAAGGGCTTAATGTACTTGATATCTGCCAGCAATTTGGAACACCTCTCTATGTCTATGATGCGGATGTGATTATTCGCCAGATCAATAACCTTAAAAGCGCTTTCAATACCGTTCCTCTACGCATTAAGTTTGCATGTAAGGCACTGACCAATATTTCTGTGTTGAAGCTGATGCAGACACAAGGCATTGGCATTGATGCCGTATCTGTAGCAGAAGCCCGGCAGGCATTACTGGCCGGATTTAAACCTAAGGATATTACCTTCACGTCCAACGGAGTAGATTTCTCAGAAATACAGGAAGCTGTAGAGTTGGGCGTAGCTATCAATGTAGATAACCTGCCTACATTGGAGCTGTTTGGAAAGACCTTTGAAAATACTGTTCCCTGTTGTATCCGGCTAAAGCCCAATATCCGTGCAGGTGGCAATGCCAAAATTCAGGTAGGGCACGAACACTCAAAGTTTGGTATTCCATTGGCACAATTGCCTGATGTACATACCCTGGTTAAAAAATATAACATTGTTATCAATGGTCTGCATATTCATACCGGATCAGATATTCTGGACCCGGAAGCTTTTATCCAGGGAGCTAATGTACTTTTTACTGTAGCAAAAGAGTTTCCGGATCTTGCCTTTATTGATTTTGGTGGCGGATTTAAAGTCGGGTACAAAAAGGGTGACAAAACTACCAACATGCCAGACCTAGGTGAAAAACTTTCAGCTGCCTTCAAAGAGTTCTGCAAAGACTATGGTCGTGAACTGGAGATATGGTTTGAACCTGGTAAATATCTGGTAAGTGAGTGTGGTGTATTGTTTGTAAAGGCTAACCAGGTAAAACAGACACCAGCCATCACTTTTGTACAAGTTAATTCAGGCTTAAACCATCTGATTCGCCCCATGATGTATGATGCTTACCATGAAATCGTGAATGTATCCAATCCTGAAGGTGAGCTTAAAACCTATGACGTAGTAGGGTATATTTGTGAGACAGATACGTTAGGCTCCGACCGTCAGCTAAATGAAGTGCGTGCGGATGATGTACTGGCATTATTGAATGCAGGAGCTTATGGGTTTACTATGAGTAGCCAGTATAATGCCCGTTTTCGTCCGGCAGAAGTATTAGTCTACAAAGGAGAAGCCCGTCTGATTCGTGAACGTGAAACAATAGAAGACATTCTGCGTAATCAGATTTTACTAGACTTTTAATCATTTTTCAACTACCTGTGATGTCAGAGATGTCATCTGTTACTATATTGTACCGCCCGGTTGCTCAAAAAGAGTTAGATCTTATTGAGCAATCCGGTTGGACAAAGTTCCCTCCCAGGCTCCCTGAGCAGCCCATTTTTTATCCGGTATTAAACCTGGAATATGCCCGTCAGATTACGGTTGACTGGAATGTTCCTGCCTATGGCAATGGCTATGTCACTCAGTTTGCAGTAGAGGCTGAGTATCTCAAAAAATTTCCCGTACAAAATGTAGGAGGCAAAGGCTATGATGAACTATGGATTCCTGCCGAAGAATTGCAAGAATTTAACCAGCACATTGTAGGAAAAATTGAGGTAGTTGAGCAATATTTCTAATCTTAAGATTTTTTCTCAAAAAACAATTCCCGATTTTCATTTGTACTGACCTATGAATATACTGCTGGTAACATGTTATATAGAGCCAACAGTATGAAAAATAAGTAAAAACGTCCTATGTAAGGAAAGGTGTGTTGCTGAAATAATAAGTTTTTCCTTTAGAAGTAAATTTACTACAAAAAAAGGGGAACACCGAAAACCCGGTTTTAATAGAGTAGGTAACATCAATCTTCGCTGCATCGTATGCTTTTTCTGTTCTTTGGTTTGCTCTATATAGGTATTATTATTCTAGCCATTGTATCCTGGTGGAAATTATTTGAAAAAGCTGGAAAACCGGGCTGGGCTTCTATCGTACCTATTTATGGTTTTATTGTTCAGCTTGAAATAGTTGGGAAACCTGCCTGGTGGACGTTATTACTCTTTGTTCCTATTGTTAACATAGTAATTCTGATTTGGACGTTAAATCTATTGTGCAAAAGCTTTGGAAAAGACGAAGGCTATACTGTTGGTATGCTCTTTCTGGGGTTTATATTCCTGCCAATGCTGGCTTTTGGTGATGCTGTATACCTTGGCCCTGCAGGAGACCCCGATTACCAATTTGCCAGAAATACCTATGGCACAGTTCCTATTCCTGTAAATAAAGATCTTTACAATAGCAATAATTAAACGTGCATAAATCCTTTACAAATATCCCTTTACTCTTCTCAGGTAAAGGGATATTGTTTTTAGAACGATACCATCTTCCCTTGTTTGCATCCTTCTCTATCTGAACTTTTTCTTTTCTGCAAATATTATTTAAACTTGAACGTCAATAGTATCACAATGGAGTATGTACATACTCTGTTGCATTACTCAATTCTGATTAAATAATATATGATGGAAAAGATTCATGCAACTACTGTTGTTGCTGTATTACATAATGGTCAGGTTGCCATTGGGGCAGATGGCCAGGCTACTATGGGAAATACCGTTGCCAAAAGCAATGTCCGCAAGATTCGTAAACTCATGGATGGCAAAGTATTGGCAGGCTTTGCAGGCTCTACGGCTGATGCCTTTGCATTGCTGGAGCGATTTGAAGAAAAACTGAATGCCTACGGTGGGAATTTTAAGCGAGCTGCTATAGAACTGGCAAAAGACTGGCGCACAGACCGCTTTTTGCGACGGTTGGAAGCAATGCTGATTGCGGCTACTAACGAAGAAATTCTAATCATCTCCGGAACAGGTGATGTGCTGGAGCCAGATAATGGTATTGCGGCCATTGGTTCAGGAAGTATGTATGCACAATCAGCGGCTATTGCTCTGAAGAAACATGCACCACAACTGACAGCAGAACAGATGGTAACAGAGAGCCTGCATATTGCAGCGGATATCTGTATTTATACCAATCATAATCTGGTGGTAGAGAAGCTTTGAGCTACGTATATACAACACAAAATAGCCTGTTTTCAGAACAGGCTATTTTGTGTTATACATGAGTCATCCCAAATGTTGGATATGAGTTTGTTCTAAAAAAAACAGCACCTATGCTTTTAAAAAGAGTACATGTGTTGATTGGTTTTTTAGAAATTTCTTTTCCTACATTGGTTTATTATCCCTTACATCATTCTTCCACAGACCTCTTCATTTTTTGCTTGCCCAAAAAACGAAGCAAAAAAGGGCACTTTTCTCCGATCCTTCCCCCGCAGGCCAAAGGCCAACCTCGCGGAGAAAAGATTCCCTACGCACCTACACGACCATTCGCGATTTAAGTCGTCTTTGCTCTCTTTGTAACCTTTTTTCTTACTTTTTCAATGACACCTTTTACTCAAAATTCGAGATGACTCATTTTATAAAACAAAAGAGCTTGTTCTGAAACAGGCTATTTTGTTTTATAAAATGAGTTTCTGATTATACCAACATACGCATAGGATCTTCCAGAAGTCCTTTTAATGTTTGCAGGAATGCTGCTCCTGTTGCTCCATCTACTACACGGTGATCGCAAGACAGCGTCAGTTTCATAATTCCGGAAACTTTGATCTCTCCATTCACTACAACAGGTGTTTGTTTGATACCACCTACTGCCAGAATACAAGAGTTTGGAGGGTTAATGATGGCTGTGAACTCTTCAATACCAAACATACCCAGGTTAGAAATCGAGAATGTACTTCCTTCCATCTCCTGAGGTTGCAGTTTTTTATCTTTCGCTTTTCCTCCCAGTTCTTTTGCATCCGCTGAGATTTGAGATAGAGATTTGATATCTGCGTTTTTGATAACAGGCACCAGCAATCCATCGGGTACAGCAACAGCCATACCAATGCTCACATGGTGATTGTAACGAATTTTGTCACCTAGCCAGGATGCATTAATCGCTGCATGTTGCCGCAATGCCATCGCTGTAGCTTTGATCACGATATCATTGAATGACAACTTAACCGGTGAGTACTGATTCATTGCTTCACGGGCAGTAGTTGCCTTATCCATATTCACTTCAATAGTCAGATAGAAGTGAGGTGCACTGTACATACTTTCTGCCAGACGACGTGCAATAACTTTGCGCATCTGAGATACAGGCACATCTTCGTAACTTTCCTGACCTGTTACTACCGGAGCTTTAGCAGGAGTTTTTTCTGCTGCTGGCTGAGAAGCAGGAGTAGTAGAAGGAGTGGATGTTGGTTGTGCAGAAGGAGTGAATGTTTCGACATCGCGTTTTACGATACGTCCATTCTCACCACTTCCTTTCACTTGTTGTATGTTAACACCTTTTTCTTCCGCAATTTTCTTCGCCAGAGGAGAAATCTTAACACGTTCGTCAGAATCAGAAACAGTGGTAGTTGGCTGCTTTGCAGGTTCTGAGGCAGATGCAGTATTGTTGCTAGTTGCTGCTTGAGGTGTAGATGTAGTAGCGGTTGCTCCTCCACCTAACAATGCTTGATAGTCAGCGCCTTTTTCACCAATAATTACCAGTGGAGCTTTGGCTGCTACAGCATCTCCTTCTTTGGCACCGATATACAACAATGTACCAGCTTCCGGAGATTCAAAATCCATAGTAGCTTTGTCTGTCTCGATTTCAGCCAACAAATCGCCGGATTTTACTGTGTCACCTACTTGTTTATGCCATTTTACGATGGTTCCCTCAGTCATGGTATCTGTCATCTGAGGCATTGGAACCAATGTCGCTTTTACATTAGCAGCCGGAGTAGCAGCAACTGGTGCTGGAGTAGGCTTACTTTCTTCTGCTTTTGGTTCAGCAGCCGGAGGAGGTGTGGCTACAGATCCACCTGTTTTTCCATCCAGCAATGCTTTGAAATCTTCACCCGGTTTTCCTACAACAGCGATAATACCATCGATAGGAACGTTTTTTTGATCGGTAATATATAAGATTGTACCTTCATTGTAGGACTCCAGCTCCATAGTAGCTTTGTCGGTTTCTACTTCGGCCAGAACGTCGCCGGTTTTGACCGTATCACCTACTTTTTTCAGCCAACCAGCAATGACACCTTCGGTCATGGTGTCACTCATCTTGGGCATACGTATTGCTTCAGCCATTTTTTCTCAGTACGAAAGAATTAAAATTGAAAATCAGTAGAACTCATTAGGACACCAAATATACAGGTGTATTTATAAATAGGCAAAAGGCAGCACAGAAAAGGCATTTTTTTTTACACAGGTAATTGAAATGCTTCCTATTTTAAGAAACCGTTTCTGAAGGATTTAGTTTCATCATTTAGTGTATTTGAGCTAATAAGAGATTTGACAAAGGTAGAATTGTTGTCCATGCCTATGATTGGAAAGTGGAAAATGGACGTTTATACAAGCTTGTTGCCTCATTCTGCAAAAACACTATCCCAAAGGTTACCACTAACCTTTGGGATACTACTATCTTTTGCATAGTAAATGCAGATAGCTTTGTAGCAACAATTCTAACCATTTAAAATCGACTACAATGCAATTTAACGAAGCAATAAACTGGCGTTATGCTGCCAAAAAAATGAATGGGCAGCCTGTACCACAAGCAAAAATAGACGCCATACTAGAAGCTATTCGATTATCGGCATCTTCTGCTGGTCTTCAACCCTATGAGGTTATAGTAATTTCTGATCCGGTTTTAAAAGCAAAAGTTTATGAGAAGTCATGTCCACAACCTCAGATTCAGGAAGGGTCACACTTGCTGGTTTTCGCTTCGCAGTTATCTGTAAGCGAAGAAGATATTAGCACATATATGGAGCGTATTGCCCGTACTCGCAACATCCCTGTTGACTCATTGAACGGATTTTCCGACTCTATCAAAAACGGACTTCTTTCTATGCCACCGGAAATAATCAAAAACTGGGCATCCCGTCAGGCATATATTGCCTTGGGATTTGGATTGGTAGCTGCTGCTATGGAAGAAGTAGATTCCTGCGCCATGGAAGGTTTTAACCCCGCTGCCCTTGATGAATTATTAGGCCTTACAGAAAAGAACCTTGGGAGTGTGGTATTGCTGGCATTAGGTTATCGGGATGAAGAAAAAGATTTTCTGGCAGGTGCAGCAAAAGTACGGAAAGATCGTGCTGAGCTTTTTACAGAACTTGTAGCCTGAGATTAAATTATTGATGTAATAGAAGTCATCCTGCATTCTGGTTAGGCTAGATTTACAACAAGTCTTATTCCTTATCTTGTGCTATATCTTTTCTGGAAATGGCGGTTTTAAAAAGAGAGCGCTGGTTCGAACGTCCGTTCGGACCTAATTTGAAAGCAACGTCCGTTGCGTTGGGACAAATTGATACTTGTTTAGGTTTGGGTTAGCACCCAAACAGAGTTTTACCGACCAACGCAGCGGACGCTGCTCTCAAAATGGACACAAGCGGACGCTTGCGCCAGGAACTTTCTTTGTTTCCAGAAAAGATATGGGACAAGATAAGGGTCTTATGCCTGCAATCAATTCACAATAAAATCTGTCTTGTGCCTGTTTCTATGCAATCTGTAATTTTGCGGTGAATTCTGATCAGATTTTATTTTTGCGGTGAACTATGCGCAACAGAAAAAAATGATCGGAATGCCGTTCAAAATAAAAAATGATCGGAGTTATATTTAAAAGCAAAAATGTGGTGAACAGTATGAAATCTCTTCATAAAATAAAGAACTAACTTTTCATCCTCTGAAAAACTTTTGCATAGAACAATGCATATACAAGAGATCTGCTTGAATAAAAACTCATCCTTACATTTGGGGTGACTTCTGTTATAAATGATACCGCACCTGTACTTTTATATCTGTACGTTGAGGGCCATTGATCCGATCAAGTCCTGACCCCATCGTATCCTGATTAACAAGAGAAGTTCGTGCTACCCGAAACCATACTGAACAACGTGGAGTCACATCATAATTAAGGAGTAGATAATACCGTGCTCCCCGAAGATAATACATAGGAACAGAGAAACTGTTCAACACATCTTTTTCAAAAGCATACTGCCGATTGTCATAATCATCTGTATCAAACAAGGCAAAGCGGGTGCTGGCCTGCCAGCGACGTAGTTTGAGAGTAAGGTCTTCCATGATAGCATAGCCGGTTGTCAATGTACTTTGTTTAAAAGAGCTGAACTGGACACGAGTTCTCAAAAAAAGATAGTCGTTAGCCTGGAAGTCTATATTAAATAAGTATTGTTTATGAATAGTCTCTGTGATAAAATTGATGGGAGAATCCTGATCAGGTTCGTTTCGTTGTTTATGTTCTTCTCTATATTGTGTGTATAACAGGAGTTTTTTGGTTGGCTGCCAGGCTAGACGAAGCAAATAGTCAAAGCCTTCAGATGGTGCATCAACCCTATATTTTAGCCAGGAAAAATGGTAGCTATCATAATATGCTGTAAGAGTAATCCGTCGGGTGGGATTGAATTTTACTCCCCAGTAAATACCACTTTCATTGATGTTGCGTGTATTTTCACCAAAGGCTCCACCATAAAATGTATGGAAGTTTCGATCATAGTGTCTAATCAATAATGCGGCTGATATATGAGGTGATAAACTACCCAGAATACCTGATACTGCGCCAAGGCCACCACTTGACGAACGAGCCGCTTCTCCAAAAAGGTTAAAGTTTTGCCATACATAACTATAATGTAACCCTATACCTATATTGTTCTTTCCGGAAAACTCAAACTGATTATATCTTCGGGGAATTTTCTGTATAGGAGTATCATATTGTGTATCGATAAATGTGCCTCCCATTTCAAATCTTCCTGTTGTACTCTTATAGGTAATATCTCCTCCAGAAGTCTGTTCCAGAACAGTGGCTCTGGTTGTCAACTCATGAGGCGTGCGATGATATCCGGCCAGCAGAAGTGATGAGATATAGCTATCTGTCAATGAATCACTATCATTGACATTTGCATCTCTATGTGTATGAGAATAGAAGCCTGTTACTTCAAATTTACCTAACACATAGGTGGCAGCACCTCCTCGCAGAAAGCCAGTTTCCATAATAGATGTATAGGGACGAATACCTACCTGACTACGTCGTATGGTTTCCACTGTAGACGCTCCTTTTCCAACTGAAAAACCTGCTGATAGGAGTAAACCTTGTCCAATCTGCAACTGATAGTCGCCAATCGCAATTTTTTTCCAGCGCCGTTTATTTTCCAGCAGCAAGTGCCAGGAGAAAAAGTCAGCTCCATACTGATAACGTGATGGTTGCCAGGTTATTTGTTCACCTGCATCTTTTTCCATAGTAAAGCCCAAACTGAAATCCCCCGGATGGTTAATACGATAGCGTGCATACCAATGACCTGCAGAGCCTGTATATCGCTGTGTTAGCGACCCATCACGGGCTGTGTCTGGAGGTAAAAATCCTTTTTTCTTTTCCAGCGTCTGGTCATAACGTAGCAACAATGTATTACTATGTTCTGTCAGTATTCGTTTCCACAATGAACGGGTATCAGATGCATTGCCATTATCATAAACAGTTACAAAGGGTAATAATTTTTGTATAGTCGGTATATCAAAACCAGGTATAGCCTGCAGTTCATAGATAGAAAGTAATCTGCCATTGGTTTTACGATAGTCAACGAAAGAGTTTATCTGAGCTTCTGACAGTATATATAGCGAGCCTAATAGATCACGGGTTGCAAGATTCAGATCCAATGGATGTGTATATAGTTGCAAAAGAGATTCATAGAGATCATCAAAATTGGCGTCTTCTTTTTGGGTAGCAAATAATTGCTGGGCAAAATCATCCAGGTCTATCTCTTTTCTGGCGGGCTGTTGTGCTTCTACTATGTCTACCCAACTAAAAAAAAGCACTACAGCTATCAGCACCTGAATAAGTCTTTTAGCTTTTAATAGATTCATTGGTGGTTTTCTTTTTTAGAAGACGAATACTGAGAGACAGATTATGAGATAATCCTAAGGTAGAATGTGTTTGGAAAGCATAGTCCAGTTGTAACTTCTTAGGACTAAAGCCAATACCAAAGGAATAAAGCTGTGGACGGGTGGCAATACCTGTGCGTAAACGCAGATTTTTCACAATTTCATATTCCAGCCCGGTTCTAAAAGTACCCGCAAAATCTATATCCTTTTCCAACTCTACAGTCCATATGAGCTTAGTATGAGGCTTGTATGCCAAACCTGCCTTCATAATTGTAGGAATACGTTCATTAGTGGAGGCATCCAATCTGCTTTGAGATACATTATATATATGGACACCTGCTGAAAGCTGTGGTAACAACTGAACTATTGTACCTATTTCAAACAATACCGTCTGTTTCTTCCCTACTTCCTGCATTCCTGCCTGAAGATAGTTTACTCTTAAGCCCATACTGACATTCTTCCAGAGATAGCCATAAGAGATTCCTACTATTGTTTCATTATACAGCTCATCCCCAAGGCGGCTAAGAGTAGCACCCAGTACACCTTTTGATAAAGGATGCACATATCCGACAGCCATTGTTTGAAAGCCAGACATACTATATCGAATGTTATAAGTTGCCAGTACGTGAGAGTATTCTGTATAAGCAAGCCCTCCGGGATTGTTCCATACGGACCAGGGATCTGTAAAAGTAACAGCACAATTGGCAAGTCCCCAGACACGAGCTCCTGTCGGATTAGGCTCTCCGCTTGCGAAAACGATACGAATACTAAGTATTACTAGAAGAGAAGAAAAAAATAATAACCTTTTCAAATGTAAAAAATGTTGTGTGTAACATATAAAAAAGTGTGTAAAATTATCAATGGCAACGATTCTATGAATGGTAAAATAGACTGAAAGACGTGCATTGTAATATTTTAAGCATAAATAATACAGCATATCATACTTTGTTTTTTCTGAAGTAAATCAGGGGCTAAGATTTATTTTTTTGATTTTGAGAGAGGGAGAATTCCTATACTTTGTTATATCTCGTTACGTATGTAAGAATGCCGCCAAACAAAGAAGATATATTGCCTGGAAAGTAACTTACTTAGTAGACTGATAAAAGAATAAATGGCATATTCTCTTAAATAATGATTTTCTTACAGTATTTCCATCCTAAGAAGCTTGCTCTATGCTATAGGCCACAATGGCTTATGGGCTTGGTTTTGGCTTTTTTATATGGAATGCAAACAGGATTTTCACAGATAAGTGAATTGAGTTTCAGGAACTTATCTACAAAACAGGGGCTGTCAAACAAAGATGTACATGCCATCCTGCAGGATAGTAAAGGCTTTATCTGGTTTGCCACTAAAGATGGCCTCAATATTTATAATGGATATACCATTCAGGTTATTCAGAATACTCCTAAAGATAATGAGAGTCTACCCAGCAATGATGTTCGTGCATTGGCTGAAGACAATGAAGGCTACATATGGGTTGGTACCTATGATAATGGGCTGATTCGTCTCAATCCACAGACCCGCAAAGGAGTCATTTACTCAACGGCAACTGATAAGGCACTGACTTCCAATACAATATTCGACATCCATAAAGACAGGAACGGCAATATCTGGATTGCAACATTTGGTGGAGGACTGGTGAAATTTGATGTAAAAACGCAAAAATTAGCTTCCTATCAGAGTGACCCTGGCAATGTCAACGGGCTCAAAAGTAGCAATATCATTACTATACATGAAGATAAGCATGGAGACCTCTGGTTAGGTACTTTTGGAGGTGGTCTTTGTAAGTTTGAAGTACAAAAGCAGAAATTCTCTACCTATTTAAATCAGGAAAACACAGATATCTATGCAATCGAAGAAGATCGTGAAGGATATCTCTGGTTAGGAACATATGGTAAAGGCCTGGCACGTTTTGATAAACAAACAGGTAAGGTACAATATTTTTCGACCCAGACAGTAAAAGGATTGGGCAGTGATTTCATACGGGCAATCAAAGAAGACAATACGGGCATTCTTTGGATTGGCACAGAAAAAGGAGGAGGTTTAAGTTCTTTTGATCCGGTTAGAAACAAATTCAATACCTATAAACAAAATCCTATCCAGTCTGCCAGCCTTAGTGGAAATGACATTAATACACTATTACTGGATAAATTAGGCATCTTATGGATAGGGACAGAAGGTACAGGTGTAGATCAATTTGATACACAGAATGCAGTATTTAAGTCGTATATAAGTGGTGCAGGTACTACACCTAAATTTACAGATGGCGCTATTACCGCAATTTATGAAGACAAAGCACAACTAGTATGGATTGGTGGCACCTTTGCAGACGGCCTGGCTGTATATGCTTATGACAGGCTTCAGGATGTGTATACCTGCTATAAATTGCCAGTTACTAATGAATTAATGGGTTTTGATTACACCATTACTGCCATTGCCGAAGACGATATTGGAAACATATGGATCGGAACAGCAGAAAATGGAGTGTATCGATATAATAAACATCTGAAAACATTCCGATCTTTTACATCAAGTAATAGTCAGTTAAGTAGTAACGGGATTGAAGTGTTATATAAGGATAGGAAAGGTATTGTATGGATTGGTACCTATGAAGGAGGACTTTGCAAGTTTGACCCATACCATGAGACTATTCATACTTATACACATGATCCTAAAAATCCTGCATCTATCGCTGGAAATACAATTAAGGTAATCTACGATGATGAGAATGGAAACCTGTGGTTAGGTACCAAACAAAATGGGCTGTCGGTCTTTAGTCTGGCACATAATACTTTTACCAATTATCAGGTACAGAGAAACTCCTTGAGAAGTTTGCCTGGTAATTCGATTCGGGCTATTGCAGAAAGTAATGGTCAGATATGGATTGGGACAGATGCCGGAATTTGTCAGTTTAATTCCCAGAGTAATACCTTCAAGCGTGTAAATGCCCAAAATGGCTTACCGGAAAACAATGTCTGTGGGATGCTTTCGGATAAGAATGGAGATCTATGGATAAGTACTTTCTCTAAAGGGCTGGTGCGCTTTACTCCCAAAACAAATAAGTTCCGATACTTTACTACAGAAGAAGGTTTGTATAGTAATGAATTTCAGCAATGGGCTGCCCACAAAAATTATGATGGAGAGTTATTCTTCGGTGGTAGCAGACATTTTATTAGTTTCAATCCTGATAAGGTATTTGAGAATCCGTATATAGCTCCAATCTATCTTACCTCCTTTACATTATTTGATAAGAAAAAAGAGTTTGCTAAGCCTTTGTATGACTTGTCTGTCATTAATCTTGACTACAAGGATAACTTCTTCGAATTTGAGTTTGCGTCTCTGAATTATCTAAATCCGGAGAAAAATAGCTACGCCTTTATGATGGAAGGAGTAGATAAAGACTGGAAGAGTGTAGGCAGCAGACGCTTAGCCTCTTATACCAATCTGGACCCGGGTTCCTATACATTTAAAGTAAAAGCTGCTGATAAATATAACCAGTGGAATAATACCTGGGCTTCTATTCATGTGGTCATTCATCCGGCCTGGTACCAAACCTGGTGGGCACGTATTTCAGGTATAGCCCTCGTACTGGGATCTATTCTGCTATATTATAGAAGCAGAATTCGTTTCTTTCAAAAACAAAAACAGATTCTGGAAGGTCTAGTACAACAAAGAACTGCAGAGCTTGTTCAAAAGAATGCAGAAATTGAAAACCAGAAGAATAATATTGAAGAGAAAAATATCAAACTCACAGAGGCGAAAGAGTTAATCGAACAGATTAATGAAGAGTTAAGAGCTATAAACAATGATCTGGAATATAGAGTAGAACAACGTACCCATCAGCTTAAGGTTGCCAATGAAAGCTTGTTAAAGAGTAATCAGGAACTGGATATGTTTATTTATCGGGCTTCACATGATATCAAAGGACCATTGGCGAGTCTTTCCGGATTATGTAAGGTGGCTGGAATGGATGTGGAAGATCCTAAGGCGAAAGATTACTTCTCCTTGCTTGATAAAACATGTGACAAAGCCAATCATACCTTGGTGCGAATCCTGAAAATGTATGATATACGGAATGCTGAAATCTACAATGAACCTGTGAGTTTAGTAAATACGATAGAACGTTTAGCATCAGAGATCAAAGCTCGGCCTGCCTATTCCAATACACAATTTGAACTGATTACTACAGCTGATTGGCAGGTAGTATCTGACAAATCGCTATTGTCAATCGTTTTACATAATCTGATTGAAAATGCCTTTCAATATCAACAAGATCCGAATAATCCATATGTAAAAGTGTATCTGGAAGAGGTAGATGATACTATTCAGATAGAAATACATGATAATGGAATGGGTATTCTGGAAAACCTGAGAAACAAGCTGTTTACTATGTTTTTCCGTGGAACTGTAAATTCCAGTGGTACAGGACTTGGTCTGTATATATCCAAATTAGCTCTCGAACGATTGGGTGGAAGTGTACAGTTTGTTACAGGTTTTGATAAAGAAACAGTATTCAGGATTGTTATTCCTAAGCTTCCTGTTGCATCCGAATTAGCTCTGATCCTTCCTTCAGAGGCAGAAGTTGCTCCTGCGGCTGAATAAAGTATTCAATCTTTACAGACTTACCCAAATGCTACAGGCAGTCTGAGATGGGTATCTACTCCCTGCTTTAATTCATACGCCAGTGTTTGGGTGATGTGTTGGGGCTTTTCCTCCCGCTTTCCTACACGGGTGAAGGCATTCAGTACATTGGTAGATCTGAACAGAGGAGCCAACGCATTTACCCCATCTGCAGATGGGATCTCCAGCATGTCTGCTACACCATTACCTAATAAATAGCGCATGTAGGCGTGGATAAATTTCTGACTTACAGGGCTTTCTTTGTTTATGTCATATAAAGACGCAAGCAATGCCTGTGTGAGAGCAACTCCTGCTGCTGAATGACGAAAATGGCGTTTGGCAATTTTTTTATCAAGCCAGTAGGCTTCCTGTAGGTTGTTTGGTAATAGTTGCTGATCAACTCCTAACATGGCTCCAATTACATTCCACAGATATAAAAAATCTTCACCCTCGTCTTTCGTCCACTGAAACCCTAATTTTTGAAGTCCTTGCAGAACAATGTAGGAAAAGGCAAGGTTAGTTCCTGCCATATCTTCCTGGTTGACGGGAGTTCCCCACTGCACGTTCCATTGAGGGCTATTGGATGCATAATAACGTGAAATAGCATGAATAAGCCTGACCTGTTGTATCCTTTGGATACCATTTCCTGTAGAGAATGCTTTGGGAGAAGATACATCCAGCAGAAATTGTGCGGTCTCTGCCAGGCGTTGGTACGTATCCTGATGAATACGTTGTGAAAGCAACAAGACCTGAGCTCCATCGGCAGCAGCATAACAATAAGGCAGGGATAGACACCCCAGAATAGAAAGAATAGATCGGGCGTTTCTGGCAAAAAAATGTTGCCCTCTTTCCAGACGCCTGAGATCAACCCATGAAGGAACAGATTCTGTTTGGGAGAGATAACTTTGTAGTTCGAAAGGTATTTCTGATGAAGGTTTTTCTTTGCTCTCAATTATCTTCCAATAGAAAGAGAGCTTTTCCCGTTGCCCGGATTGCATCAGGTAGTGAACTACTGTATCTGCAATGGGATCAGCTTTTGTTCGCATTTCCTGTAATAGATATTCAGAAAAGAAAGCTGCTTTTTCGTTTAGTTGATTCATTGACACAATGTTATCTGTTCAATCTGATGTTTTGCCAGATCGACAATCCGCAAAACATCAGGTACCTACTGAATAACAAGAGGATGAATCAAATGGTTTTAATTTAATTCTGAGAGATTAGGATAGTTCTATGGGTGATTCCTGATTTGCCTGTTGTGAAAGAGAGGAAGCAACTGTAAACCGGAATACACTTCCTTGAGATACTTTGCTCTCTACCCATATCTCGCCACCATTGCGTTCTACAAAATCCTTGCAAAGAATCAAGCCAAGGCCACTTCCTTTTTCGTTGTGGGTGCCTCGTAATGTAAATAACTCGTTATTAAATAACTTCTGTTGGTTTTCTTCAGATATACCTTTGCCTGTATCCTGAACAGATATTTCAACAAATGGCCCTTTGCATAGGGCATCAATAGTCACAGTTCCTCCTTCTGGAGTAAACTTGATGGCATTAGAGATAAGATTGCGTACCACAAGCTTGATCATCTCTTCATCTGCATAGGCTGTCAATGGCTCTGTGAGTAAGCTTTTTAGTTGAAGGTGTTTTTTCTTTGCCTGAGAATTTAGTAATTCTATTGTTTCATTGACGATGCCTTGTAGTTCGATCTCCTTAGGTTGCAGGATAGTTCCTTCCATCTGACTTCTAGCCCATACCAGCAGGTTATTGAATAGGTTCGCAATATAGTTTACATCTTTGCTTACCTCAGGAATTAGTTGCTTGAGATCTTCTTCTGAAACCAGATCGTTTTCAAAGATTTGTAGTAACCCTTTGAGAGCATTAAGCGGAGAGTTCAGATCATGGGCAATAATGGAAATAAGCCGTGCTTTTTCCCGATTTAATGTTGACAGGTCATTATTGGCTACCAGCAACTCCTGAGTCCGTTCTTTTACTCTTCTTTCGAGTGCAACTGCAATTTTGTCTTTCAGCTTTTGATTTTCCTGTAGCTGCCCAATCAGCTTCTCCTGTGCCCGACGTCGCTTACGTTCTTCTTCCTTCATTTTAAATCCGATACTTAATGAAAAAAGAATAAGCTGAATAATAGCTCCTACCTGGAAATAGTTGATGTGTACTGTAGTGACATCACTGGCATTGCGGAAAAGAACATCCCATACGCCTCCTAGAAATACAGGTAATGTACCCAATACCAGCAACCGTGCAAGACGAATTTTACTTGTCCAGAACAGTACCAGTAAGACTACAATATTGGCAAATTGAATAAGATTGAAATATCGGTGAATAAGAAAAATGGTTCCAAGATCTTTAGAGAAAAACAAATATATGGCACCACTAATACCCCAAATAAGATTGGCTGTGATTAACCATTGCATATTCCGATGCTTGCGGGGAAACTTCTTTTTAGTTTCCAGAAAATTACAAATAAAGAGTAAAAGGAAGATGACTACAATCTGTAAGGTGGCCCAGTTGTAATCAAAAATACGAGGGAACTCTCCAAGTAAAATTTCTTTGCCGAGATTGTAAACGTTGATATAAAAAATAGAAAGCGAAAGGATATAGAGGCTATAGTAAAGGTATGTGGTACGCTTAAGAATAAAGTACAAGAGAAAATTATACAGAAATAGCACCAGTAATACCCCTTGTGCTATTCCTTCATATAAATTTCTTTCAATAATAAATTCGTTCCAGCTTGTAACAGGTTGTAACAATAAACGCGGTGCAACTCCAATCTTTAATTCGTTCTGATAACGGATATAAAGTGTTGTTTTGCCAGGCCTTAGCTGAATATTAGCTGAGTTTTCTTTGCCTCTGATTTCATCTCGTTCTGCGTTTTTTCGATAGTAACCAGACTTTTTGTGTTGTAGCTTTCCATCTGGTTGTTGAATATAAATGTCGATAAAACTTGCCTTCCCTGTATGTAACAACCATTGGCTTGTAACCTCTTCAGTATTGGTAACAGTAACTTTAAGCCAAATGATATCATTCCATCTGGCTTTTCTTAGTATATCAGGAGAAATAGAACGGAAAGGCGTTTTTTGAACTTGTGCAAAAGATAGAGAGGCAGTAGCGTCAACGAATATCTCACTGGATTCTGTCAATGCATACAGGCTATCTGCGCGACCAACACCTACACTTGGGCTAATAACCTCAGAACGAACAGGAAAGCTAAATAACCAAGTGCCACAAGTAATTAAAAATAGTATGGCTGTATACTTCATCTAGAAGTGTTATTTTTCATGCACAATATATGAACTTTAGAGCAATAGTAATAATGCGAGGTAAATCCCTATTTGGCTTCTCCTTTCTGTATTACTTCATAGATCGTTTGTAATACTCCCGTCCGAATATTCAACGAGCCAAGCTTATTGTTATTGCGTGTTGGGTAGACGCGATTGGACATAAATACATATACAAGCTGGTATTTAGGATCAACCCATACAAATGTACCAGTAAAGCCTGAGTGTCCAAAACTTTCAGGACTAGAAGCAGCGGCGGCACTCAGTCCCGGGCTTTTAGGGTCTGGTTTGTCAAATGCAATGCCCCGACGACTGAAGTTTACATCATTGTAACGAGTCCATTCTTTCAATGTCGCCTCATTGATAAAACGCTGACCTCCATATTCTCCCATTTGAAGATACATCTGCATCATTTTGGCTACATCGTTGGCTGTACCAAATAATCCGGCATGGCCAGACAATCCATCCAGCATGGCTGCACCTTCGTCATGCACAGTACCATGAATCAACGTTTTGCGGAATAAAGAATCGTATTCTGTAGGTACAATCTGATCAATAGGATAATATCTTAGTGGTTTGTAGGTAAGATGTGTAGCACCTATGGGCAGATAGAACGTTTCTTTCAGATAGGTTTCAAAAGGCTTGCCTGTCTGTAACTGAACCAGACGAGGGTATAGGTAATAGGACAAGTCACTGTACACATACTTCTTTTCTGGTAACAAAGGTGAATCATTAATCTCCTTATAAATCTTCTTACAATACTTTCTATTCAGCCACAGATTATCAACAATCTTTACAGGAAATCTTTTTGAGGAGTCTGTACGAAAAAGCTTGTGGTTCCGTTCTCCATCTTCTTTTACTGTCTCTTTCCAGAATGCTATCCAGGCAGTAAGACGTGCCTGATGTGTCAGAATATCTCTGAACTGGATATCTTTTTTGTTGGAATTTCCATACTCTGGCAGATAAGTTGCCAGAGTTTTGTCAAGACCAAATTTACCTTCATCCGACAAACGCATTAATGCAGGAGCCGATGTTGTCACTTTAGTTACCGATGCCAGATCATATAAGTCATCTTCCTGTGTTGGCCGCTGATTGTCGTAAGTGAGGTATCCGTAGGTTTTATGGAATATTATTTTTCCGTTTTTTGCGACTAATACCTGACATCCCGGAGTTGCTTTCTGCGTGAGAGCAATATTGGCCATTGAGTCAATTTTTCTTTCCAACAATTCAGAGTTCATACCCACTTCTTCAGGCATAGTATACTTCAGGCGATGAATTGAATTCATGCCAAGACCACCATTCAATGGATAAACCGGAGATACTGAAACAGGCATCTTACCAGACATACTGACTGCACCAAATAGTGCCTGAGCTGCCAGCTCCTGTGCGATTACATTGTCCTGATAAGTTGTGACTATAGCAGTGGCTTTGCTAAAATCAAACTTAGGCAATGTATAGGCATTACCCAGATGACATATTATTACCTTCTGAGTGATAGATGATAGTTCTGTGAGGGCTTTTTGCATGTTTTCTGTGATACCATAATTTTTGGCTGGTCTTACACTGGGTATATGCACTCCAACAACCACCAGATCAAATTTTGCTAAGGCATCTTTTACTTTTTTTATATCGGCAGTAGTTGCTTGTTTGGAAATCGTAAAGTGTTGTACAGACGTATACTTTGCCAGCATTCGCTGAAAGGCAGTTGTCTTCTCTGCACCTACTGAAACAGACGCAATCTGTAAAGTGTCCAGCTTTTGTAAAGGAAGGAACGTGTTTTCGTTTTTGAGTAGTGTTAGTGACGCTTCAGTGAGTTGACGGTTTAGTAATTTTGCTTTTGGTGTATTCAAGTCTTTTGACAGATTGGTAAGACTGATAGATTTCCATTTGTCAAGCCCAACCCATGCTTTAGCCGCCAGCACCTTACGGCAACGGGCATCTATTTCTGCCTGAGTTATTTTTTTCTCGCGAATGGCTTTTTTTATTTCTTCTATTGCTTTGGGAACATCCTCTGTAAATTCCAACACATCATTTCCAGCCAGAATGGCTTTTGCATCAGCCACTCCAGGAGTATAATTTTTAGTTACTCCTTTCATGTTCATCGCATCTGTGAATGCCAGACCGGAAAACTTCAGTTCGTTTTTGAGTAGATTGGAAATAATAGGCTTTGAAAGCGTGGAAGGTTGGTTTTTAGTAGAATCCAGGCTCGGGATACTCAGATGGGCAACCATAATCCCGCCAATACCTGCTTCAATAATTTTACGAAACGGATACAGTTCCAGTGAGTCCAGTTGGGTTCTTGATTTTTTGATAAGGGGTAGATCATAATGAGAATCCGCATCTGTATCACCATGTCCGGGAAAATGTTTGGCGGTAGTAAGAATATGATTGTCCTGCATCCCCTTCATATAGGCAATAGATTTGCGGGCTACATTTTCCTTGTTTTCCCCAAATGAACGATAGTTGATAACTGGATTATTAGGATTGTTATTCACATCTACTACTGGAGCAAAATTGACATGGATACCCATTCGCTTACATTGCATAGCTATTTCTACACCCATTTTGTAAAGCAGACTGTCATTCTGGATTGCTCCCAATGTCATTTGATAAGGATAGCTTATTGTGCTATCAAGTCTCATACCAAGTCCCCACTCTCCATCAATTGCAACTAGTAGTGGTACCTTAGAAATAGACTGATAAAAGTTTGTTTGTTGCACCTGACGTGTAGGGCCACCCTGAAAAAATACCAATCCACCAATTTTTTGTTTTCGTATTAATTCACTAACCGCATCAATGTGTGCCTGATCCCGGTTGGAATAGGCAGCTACCATAATAAGTTGGGCTATACGTTCATCGGGAGTAAGCTTTTGAAAAACAGAATCTACCCAGCGTTGATTATAATCAGAGAATGGCAAGTTTTGCGCATTTGTGACAATGGATACTTGTAATGCTATCGCCACAAATAGAAGAATGGATTTTTTCAAGGTCTATACGAATTTTGTTTCTGGTAAAATTACATTTTTTCAGGATGTAAGGAAGGAAATTTTGGCAAAGAGTAGATTTGGGATACACTTTATATCGTTTCCAAGGAGGTATTGTAGGTCAAAAAGCATTAAATTTCTTTATATCATAGTCTCTACATCTTTTTAACAACAATACTGATATTGGTGTTTCTTCCTTTATCATCGCTACAGGAGATTTTTACCTCTCCTAAATCAGGCTGGAAAAAGACCCTGTCTGTAGCTTTGGCAGCTTTGTAAAATTTATCATTGATATACCAGTAAACTTGTTTTACATCATTATCTGCATGACAGGTCAGAAGCATTTCAGGCGGTTCTGTGGCATCAACCATATACTCGCGTCCATCGGCAGGAGTTACGATCTGTGGAGCGCCTGACTGAAATACACGTGTACACGATGGATTGTGTGGGGGAATACGACGATAGGCTACGCTCCATGTGTTGTAAAATGAAACCAGGGCAGGAGGGAGGTTTTCATATAGCTTTTTCTTATAACCGCTTTCAGGAAGACAGGCTGTACAATACGAGAAGCTCTCATCTGCTGATACGGGTACTTCTTTCATGTGTTTGCAGGTCTGTGTATTGGAGATAAGGGGGATATAGTAATCGACCACCTGATGAGTACAATAGTCTCCAGGTAACAACCCTGTTTCTGCACACACCAAACGCAATGGCATATTTTTGGGTGCCAGTAACCGACTTCCGGCAGCATTGTAGTCAATGGTATTGAATAATTGAAATAACAGAGGTGTGGCAATATCTGCTCCTGTGAGTTCTGGCACTCCTTCCGCATTGGCGTTTCCTACCCATACTCCAACTGTATATTTACGGTTATATCCAATACTCCATGCATCTTTACGTCCATACGATGTACCTGTTTTCCAGGCGATAGGTGGTGCATGATAGCTATTTTGATAGCCTGTAGGCAAATCAGGACGTACGGCCTGCATAAGTATTTCGTTGATCATATACGCTGCTTGTCTGGATATCAGCCGAACCGTAGTTTTTTTTTCTCCCTCAGAAGACTGAAAACTGGAAATAGGTGTAAATAAGCCTTCATTGGCAAATGAGCTGTACAAGCCAACCAGCTCTTCGAGTGTAGTACCACAACCTCCCAGAATTACAGATAAACCTAACTTGCGTTCATCCCGTGAGATTTGCTCAAAACGGGCAGCCTTAAGTTTATTAACAAAAACAGGGACTGTAATATCTTCCAATACTTTAACCGCTGGAATATTGAGCGAGTTGACTAATGCATTCTCGACTGTAACAGCACCATTGAATTTCTGATCAAAGTTTTCCGGGGAATAGCCTCCAAATTGAGAAGGAACATCCAGTAGCATGGTTTTAGGGGTAATTTTACCTGCTTCAATACCTAAGGCATAGACCAGTGGCTTTAATGTGCTACCCGGAGACCGGATTGCCCTGGCATTATCTACTTGTCCGGCATGGTCATTGTCTGTAAAATCTGGTGAGCCAATGTAGGCTATTATTTCCCGTGTCTTATTATCTGCAACAATTACTGCCAGATTGTGAATATTATACTTACGAATACGTTTGTGATAGTTGTAAGCAAGTTGTTGTACCTTATCCTGAGTGATTCGGTTTAAGGTCGTTTTCAGAATGGCTTGCTCCGGATATTTTGTATGTAACCGATAAGATAGATGAGGTGCTATGTTGGGTAAAGGAGTACGTCGTAAGTGTAGAGGCTCATTAATAGCATCATCAATGAGAGTATCACTAAAAATCTCATCCTCCTGAAATCGTTTGAGCCATTTGTCACGTTCCTGTTTTAATAAAACCGGATTTCGGTTAAGAGAGAGAGAGGTAGGCCGATTAGGAACAATTGCCAGTGTAGTGATCTGGGCAACACTGAGACGATTGGGTAACTGCCCGAAATATAGTAAGGCAGCTGACTTTACACCTTCTACATTGCCTCCATAGGGAACAAGATTCAGGTACAATTGTAATATCTCATCTTTGGAATAATACCATTCCAGTTGTAATGCCCTGAAAATCTCAATGATTTTATTGCCATAGGTCCGTCGTTTTGGTTCCAGGAGCCGGGCTACCTGCATAGTAATAGTTGATGCTCCAGATGTTTTTCTCCCTGTGAAAATGTTATTAACTACTGCTCGTCCAATTGCCATTACATTAACTCCCGGATGATAATAAAATAGTCGGTCTTCTTTATGAATGATAGCCTTACGCAGTTCTGGAGTAATTTCATTTAATTCTGTTTTCATCCGCCACTTGTCATCATGACTAAGGAAGGCATACAAAACAGATCCGTCTTTGGCAGTAATCAGTTGAGCATACTCCACTTTGGTATGAAGCGGAAAAATAGAATTGAGTATAAGAAAGAGCAGTATGGATGCTACTAATGTAAGACTTGTTCGTTTTGCCCAGCGAAACCAGTGTTTGTCGTGGTTGTTTCTGATGAAAGCAATAATGGCATTACTTAACGGGGATTGAGGAATAGAAGGTAGTTGTTTCTTCAGAGAAAATTTCATGTAATAGACAATATGGCAGTGCTGGTATTCAAAATTATATAGAAAAAACGATTTTTCGTTGAGATTAAGATATCCTACTCAATATTCTTTTATACTTTTGCTGGCATAGGACGATTGTCTTCTCTGGATTGACATCTTTGATTTATTTGTAATGTCTGAATCTGTTATCCCTGTAACATACTTTCTGCTTGTTGGGGCTATCTTGTTTTGTATTGGAATCGCTTTGATAATTACCAAGCGTAATGCCATTGTGGTATTAATGGGAATCGAATTGATTCTCAATTCTGCCAATCTGAATTTTGTAGCGTTTAACCGACAATATCCTGAGGATGTACAGGGTCAGGTGTTTGCTTTATTTGTCATTGTAGTTGCTGCTGCCGAAGCTGCTGTAGCTCTTGCAATTGTATTGAAAGTATATCAGTATTTTGGCACTGTAAATCTGGATGAAGTAAAAGGTTCCAAAAAAGACTGACAACTACTTTATGATATGAGGAAATAATAATTAAATCCGTAATTAAAATTTCATTTGCCTATTAATATCAGATGTTGATTTTTGCTGCTCTTTTTCTTCCCTTAATTGCCTTTTTATGCCTCCTTTTTTTGGGAAAAAAATTACCTCGTCAGGGAGATTGGGTCGCCATTTCAGCTGTTATCGCAAGCTTCGTCTGTTCTGTAATTGCAGTATCAGAAGTCTTTCCTGTTAAAACACTTCATTATGAGGTGAAATGGTTTTCTGTTTTTGTGCATGAATTCAACGTGGGCGTATTGTTGGATAAGTATTCAGCAATAATGCTCATTCTGGTGACATTTATTTCAGCCTTGGTGCAGATATACTCAACTGCCTATATGAAAGGCGATTCCCGATATAGCCGGTATTTTGCTTATCTGAGTTTATTTACATTTGCCATGTTGGGACTGGTGCTGGCAGATAATCTTTTTTTGTTCTACTTCTTTTGGGAACTGGTTAGTGTGGCTTCCTATCTACTCATTGGATTCTGGTATGAAAAACCAGATGCGTATCGTGCTTCCCGCAATGCCTTTATTATTAATCGGATTGGAGATACAGGTTTACTACTTTCGATGATGTTCATTTACCTGCAATTTGGTAGCTCGGATTTTATCCTGCTCACACAGAATGCTGTGTTTCCTGAAAATACCTGGTGGATGACGTTGGTTGGCTATGGAATTTTTTGTGCAGCTGGTACAAAATCCGCACAGTATCCTATGGCCATCTGGTTACCACGTGCCATGGCTGGTCCTACACCTGTTTCTGCTCTTATCCATGCAGCAACTATGGTGGCTGCAGGAGTTTTTTTAATGATACGAACTTTTCCGTTTTTAGAAGATAACATCCTGAACCTGGCCGCTATCGTTGGAGGTATTACTGCGTTTACAGGGGCATTTGCTGCGTTGTTCCAACAGGACATCAAAAGAGTGCTTGCTTATTCTACTATTTCTCAGCTAGGATATATGATGGCAGCAATTGGTGTTGGTGCACCAGAAGCCGCGTTGTTTCATTTGGTTACTCATGCCTTTTTCAAAGCAGGTCTGTTTTTATGCGCAGGATCTATTATAGATGCGCTACACAAAGCAGCTCATCATATGCATATCACAGATCCTGATTTTGATGTACAGGATATGCGTAATATGGGAGGTCTACGTAAGCAAATGCCAGTTACCTTTCTTTGTTTTGTAATCTGCTCGCTGGCACTTGCCGGCTTGCCATTGACATCCGGGTTTCTATCCAAGGACTTTATTCTGAATCAGATGTTGCTTTGGTCATTTCAGGGAAGTGTGCTGGATTGGACTTTAGTTGTTCCTGTTATGGGTTTTCTGGGTGTTTTATGTACAGCATTGTATACAGGTCGACAACTTAAACTGATTTTTGGTGGGCAGCCACGATACTTCGCTTTGTATGATGATCAATTGCGATACATCAATGAGTTTACTGAAGAGTCTCCTGCAGTAATGCGCCGAATAATAGGAATACTGGCTATCCTTTCGTTTTTCTTCTGGTTTTCCTGGATTCCCTGGGATGCAATGAAAGGATGGTTCTTTGAAGCATATCCAATTGTATCAGATGAGCATACAGCTGGTTTGTGGGGAGAATTTACTCATGCTATAGCTCATGAGTATACATTGATCCTTTCATTGGGACTTGTGACAATCGGGTTGAGTATTGCTTTGTGGAGGACTGGACACCCCAATCGGTTAATTCCTGGATTTGTTCGCAAGATTTCCTATCACTTTTTTTACACTGAGGCAATCGCACACTTGATATTAGTTCGTACTACATTCCTGGCTAAAAAGATTACATCCTGGATTGATCGTAGTGTTATAGATAGAGCAATTGATCTGGGGGGCATCTGCACAGTGACATTTGCACATATACTTGGCTGGATTGACCGTACTTTTATAGATGGAGGTGTAAATCTGATTGCTTATATGGCAGGTAAAACAGGAATACTGAGTAAATCAATTGCTGGTAACAGGATACAAAGTATGTTTACTGCAGCTTTGCTGGGATTATTGCTGATACTCATCTGGGTTGTATTTATTTAAAAGATCCAGCTACTTACGAAGCTATTTATTCTGATTTCTAGAGCTTACGTATTCTATTGGCTCTTTGTGTTTAAATACTTCTACATTAAAAAAGACTATAGTACATCAAATTATATTTCTAATTGGAACATATACTTACCATACTCATTTTCCTGCCAGTAGCAGGCTCTGTGGGAATACTTGCTTTGCCTGGTGGAAAAAACTATCTGTATCGATGGATTACACTCATCATCAGTACAATTAATCTTGGACTGTCGGTTTGGGTATATTTAAATTTTAATCCTGATCTATCTGGTATCTCTAATGAGAAAGCCATGCAGTTTGTGGAGAAAGTAGACTGGATTACAATTGCTGTTGAGGATATAAACAAAATCGCCATTCAGTATTTTGTAGGATTGGATGGATTAAATATGCCAATGGTGTTACTTTCTGCACTGGTGTTATTTATTGGATCTATATCTGCCTGGAATATCGAATATAAGGCAAAGGGATTTCATTCACTTTTTTTATTGCTTTCTGGTAGTATAATCGGATGTTTTGCTGCTTTGGATTTCTTTTTATTCTTCCTGTTCTTTGAATTTATGTTGCTTCCTATGTATTTCCTGATCGGGATTTGGGGAGGCAAACGTAGAGAGTATGCATCTATTAAATTTTTTATCTACACACTGGTAGGATCGGTATGTATCCTGTTGGTTATGATTATGCTAGCTTTCTCTGTACAGTATCCAAAAGATACCTATACTTTTAATTTGCTGGCACTCGCTGACCGGGCCAACTTTATTCCTGATTCTTTGCTAAACTGGCAAAATTCCCGCTGGCTGATTAATATGCCCGCACGTCGCTGGGCATTTTTGTTATTGCTAACAGGTTTTGCCATAAAATTACCAGCTGTACCTGTACATACATGGTTGCCTGATGCACACGTGGAAGCCCCAACACCTATCTCTGTAATTCTTGCTGGTATTTTGTTGAAGATTGGAGGATATGGATTACTACGCATTGGAATTTCAATTTTCCCGGATAGTGGATGGATCTATTCAGATTGGATGGCTGTTTTGGGAGGGATATCTATTGTATATGGAGCTTTGAATGCAATGGCTTCACATGACTTAAAGCGCATGGTGGCGTATTCTTCTGTAAGTCATATGGGATTTGTGCTCATTGGAATTGCTTCGATGACAAGTGAAGGGATTAATGGCGCTATGTATCAATTGTTTAGCCATGGTATTTTATCTGCTATGTTATTTTTGCTGGTAGGTGTATTACAGGATAGAACACATGACAAAACCATTGAGAACTATCGTGGGTTGGCAACCAAGATGCCTGTTTATACAGGAATGACCATTGTAGCATTTTTTGCTTCATTGGGATTACCAGGTTTTTCCGGATTTGTTGGAGAGTTTTTTACAATTATGAGCACATTTGGTACAGATATCATCCCGCGTTGGGTAATACTGGCTGCTGTAGCTGGACTTGTATTGGGTGCTGCATATTTCCTATGGACGTTGCAACGGATGTTTTTCGGAAAATACTGGTCCAAAGGAGGAGAAGAATGGGCTGTTTTGTTAACAGATCTGAATTTGCGGGAGAAAACAATGTTGATTATACTGGCTCTATTGGCTTTAGCATTCGGAATTTTCCCTAATCTCTTATTTACTCCTATGTCTAAAACGATTATGACATTAGTAGACATGATTCAAAAGTCTTGAGTTATCTCAAGACTTTTGTTCTATAGTTTATTTAAGAGAGGTTGAAAGTTTTATAAAATAGATAGCTCCCCGATCCGTTTTATTGGTAGCAGGCAGAACCTTTGCCATATAGTTATTAGGCGTATTGGTATCATTAAGAATTCCAAAATCGTCATCATTGGCAACTGCAATCATATTGTTGTCTATAATTGTTAATCCTTCTGGCTTATCGTGTGGATAGCCTGGAATTGCCTGAAGAAGATCTACTACCAGGGTTTTGGTCACAGGAGTGATGGAATTACTTTGTAGTTCGGCATCAGTTAACTGTTCAAGTGTCTTTCCTCCATATATCTTACCATTAGCTCCATTTGTAGCATCTGATACATCTGTGGCACTACTAACATCTATCTTATACACTCGTTTATATACAGCAGGGCTTTTGCTATCCTGAGGAAAATCCCCATCGCGTTCCAATACCAGAAAGGTTGTATTGGTAATCGCTACAATATCACAATTGGACAATCCATTGGCATCCTGTAAGTATACATACTGTTTGGTTGCTGCTGTAGCTATATCAAAGAAAACAATACGAGTTAGCTTCTTATTAACAATTGCAGCACTGGATGGATTATACATAGTTGATTGCATAATACCTACAAGAGCCTTGTTGTCAGGAGTTATTGTTAAGCCTTCCATGCCGCGATTTGCTCGACGGGTTGCAAAAACTGCAGGAAGCTTACGTCCACCTGTACCTGTACCAAACGGATTAATACGTTCAATCGTTTGACCATTTTGTGAGAAATGGGTAATGTGTGGGCCGTATTCGTCACTTATCCAGAAAGTTCCATCTGATGCTGCAACCAACCCTTCAGAGTCAATTCCTTCGATATCATTACTCAGCAGGTTACCATTTGTATCATACGCACCTTCACCCGTAGCCCCATAGCCTGCTGGGTTGGGTAAGCCGGTGAGTTTTACACCTGTACTGGTTTTAAGTTCAATAGTACTTTCCAAAACCAGTGAGTCGTTTTTTAAAGTAAATTTACCGATCAGTGGTGTAAAATCAGGCTTGGCAAAGATTTTGGAATCTTTTAGTGTTCCATCTACATTAGGTCCGCGGTCTGTAAGCAAATAAAAGCTTCCGGTTGAATTAGGAACAACTGCTAATCCGGAGCCGAATCCCCCATTGTAGACTTTTACACCAGCTGTATTAGTTGCCAGAATTTTGGGTGATGCCTGAAGTGCAGAATCAGGATACGTAAATGGAGCAGGATTATCACTCTGACAGGAAAGGAGTAAAAGGAAAAGACTGGCAATCGATAGACCAGGTAGTTTGTGTTTCATAAAGAAAAATGGTTTGAGTCATATGGTCCGGCAAAGAAACAAACCAAATATTATCTGGAGATTACGGGAAAATTATCGAATACTATAATTGTATTCTTTAGAAAAGTTTATTTTGAGTATGAGCTCTATCTGAATCAGAGCATGGAAAGAGGAAATTTTTGAGAAAAACTATAACATATATTTGAAAAGTTGATTTGTATTTAAGTAATTGCAGGATTCTTGATAAGAAAGAATACATTCTAACGTTTAGAATTTTATCTTTGCAAGCCCATAATTATTATTCTCATACATTAAATCTTTTTAGGGTTCAATCAGAAAACCGAAACGTAATTGAGTTATTGAAGGGTAAGCACTAAACCAGATACCTGCAAACAGTATATAATCCATGTTAAATCTTGTACTTTTCGGCCCGCCGGGAGCGGGTAAAGGCACTCAATCGGCCAAACTGATTGAAAAATACCAGCTGGTTCATATTTCTACCGGCGATCTGTTTCGTATGCATATCAAGGAAGAAACTGCATTGGGTAAACAGGTAAAACAGATTCTGGCAGATGGACTTCTGGTACCAGATCAGGTAACTATTGATATGCTGGAAGAGGAAGTACAAAAAAATCCTCAGGCAAAAGGATTTATCTTTGATGGTTTCCCACGTACAGTAGCACAAGCACAGGCACTGGATGATTTCCTGGCTGGTAAAGGAGAAAGTATTAATCTGGTAATTAAACTGGATGTAACAGAAGACGAGATTAAGGAACGTATTGCTGAACGCCAGAAAATAAGTGGACGTGTGGATGATGAAGCAGAAAAGCTGTTGAAGCGCATAGATGAATATTTCACAAAGACAATTCATGTTTTGCCATACTATGAAGGACAGGGTAAAGTATCTGTGGTGAATGGTATTGGTAATATTGAGGCTATATTCCAGAATTTGTGTCAGGAAATAGATGCAGTAATTGCTTCTTAAGGTATATAAAGACACTGCTTAAACGATTTATTTTAAAAGCCCATAAAAGAACACTACTTTTGTGGGCTTTTTTGTTTAGAAGCGGATTCTGGTTGAGGAAATTATAAAAACGAAAATTAAGTCATGTCATCTAACTTTATAGATTACGTAAAAATACACATGAAGTCTGGTTCCGGTGGAGCAGGCTCAATGCACTTCCGTCGTGAGAAACATGTTGAAATGGGTGGACCGGATGGCGGGGATGGAGGAAGAGGCGGGCATATTATTTTGAGAGGAAACTCGCAGTTATGGACGCTTCTCCATCTTAAGTACCGCAAACATGTTATGGCGGAAGGTGGGAAGCCCGGCGAAGGAAATCGTCGTACAGGTGCTCAGGGAAAGGATGAAATACTGGAAGTACCGATTGGAACAGTTGCCAAACTGGCTGAAACAGATGAAATAATAGGGGAGATTACACACGATAAACAAGAGCTGCTAATTTTTCCAGGTGGTAAAGGAGGTTTAGGTAATGATCACTTTAAAACTCCTACCAATCAGGCTCCCCGAAAAGCCCAGCCCGGTGAACCAAGTAAAGCAGATTGGGTTATCTTGGAACTTAAACTTCTGGCAGATGTAGGATTGGTAGGTTTTCCTAATGCGGGTAAGTCAACTTTGCTGGCTTCTGTTTCTGCTGCCAAACCTGAAATTGCAGATTATCCTTTTACTACCTTGGTGCCTAACCTTGGGGTCGTGGCGTATCGTGGAGACCAGTCATTTGTAATGGCTGATATTCCGGGAATTATTGAAGGCGCTGCTGAGGGACGCGGGTTGGGGTTAAGGTTCCTGCGGCATATTGAACGGAACTCAAGCTTATTGTTTCTGATTGCAGCAACTACAGAACATGCTGGAAAAGAATACAAGATCCTGCTCAATGAATTGGAAGAGTACAATCCTGAATTACTGGATAAGAAACGGATTATTGTTCTTTCCAAGTGTGATCTGATTGATGAGAAAGAAAAGAAAAAATTATTGAAACAGCTACCAGTTGATATTCCACATGTGGCCATTTCATCAGCAACAGGGCTGGGAATCCAGGAGATGAAAGATATGATATGGACAGCTTTGCATTAATTAAGTAGTTTAACTGATTATAATAAACAGAAAACGCCCTTACTAACTTATGTTGGTAAGGACGTTTCTTTTGCAATCAGACAGGTTATTTGTCTTCAATAATACCTTCCAGTTCAGAAACAGCTGATGTCGAAAACCATCCTACCGGTTTTTTACTGGCATCTGTTTTATTTGCAAAATTAGTTCGAAGGTTCTCTGGTGGACGGGCAAATAAACCTCCATTATTGATCTGAGCTTCAGCCTGTGAGAAAAATTCCAGTGTTTCTCCTGTAATAGACCAGATCTCAACTCTAACTTTATCTCCAAGTTGAAAAGGGTCATCGCCATCAGTAATTGATTCACGTATTGGCGCAATAAATTTAAATCCATCTGATTTATTTTCATTATCTGTACCTCTTACAGCATTGGTGGCATATGTGAGTAGCTTTGTCTGATATATGCCATTCTTAAAGGATTTAATCCAGTAATAATCCTTCTGTTTTTTTAAATCAGAGCCATAGAACTGCGCATAATAACCTGCTTTGTCATCGCCAGATTCCTTCTCATATTTTGCTGTAATTGAATCAATCTTTGTTGTGCGATTTAACTGGCTGAATGCCTGATATTCATTTTTATCATAACGGACAGTAAGCAGAAAAGTGTCTCCTACTTTTCCAATACTGTCTCTACCTGTTGGCTTCCAAGTATACTGACCATTGGATTGTGTATCTGTAAAAATAAATTCTCTTCCTGTTGTTTCATTTTGTAACACAATTTCTGCCCCACTCACAGTAGGTGCGTTACCTTCTTCAAAATAAGGAACTGTTTTAGTTAATCTGATAGTTTGCACTTTGGACGTATTACTAATAAATGCATCAATTACCAGTTGAGGTTCTGCTGCTGCTACATCCAATTGAACTACATCCTCACAGGATGACAAGAGGCAGAGAAGTAAGGGTACAATAATAAATAAAGATATATGTTTCATAAAATAGTAATTTCTTGTTGGAATAAATAGTTGATAGTTCTAAAACTTGAAATTATAAGAAACTGCAGGTACAAAAGAACCTATAATAGAGTAACGGATTGCCTGGGTCTTTGGTACTCCATTGTTTGTTTCTGCATATTTATAATCAGGATTATTCTGAAAATAAATAGAAAATGGATTTCGGCGACCGTAGGCATTGTATACAGAGAAAACCCAGTAACTCTCCCATTTCTTTCCTTCTTTCTTTCGATTCTTTTTTGTAGCAGATAAGTCTAATCGGTGATAAGCCGGGTTGCGGGAATTATTGCGGTCTCCATTGGGTAATAAGGGTACCGTTGGTAGTTGCCCAAATTCTGCTCGATTTGTATAGAAAGTAATAGGGGTACCAGACTGATAAACAAAGTTTGCTGCTACACTCCACAAAGGAGTTAGCATATAGTCTGCTGTTACACTCAAGTTATGCAGGCGATCAAATCGGTTAGGAAACCACTTTCCATGATTAATACTGGTTTCTACCAATCGACGTTCTGTTCTTGCTAACGTATAACTGATAAAGCCTGTCAACCTTCCTGTTGCTTTTCTTAATGAAAGCTCCATTCCATAAGCTCGACCAATCCCCTGAAGAAGATCTCCTTCCAGATTGTAGTTCAATAAAAGATCCGCATTGTCGACATAGTCAAGCTGATTCTGTAGATCTTTATAATATACCTCTACAGAAGCTTCATAGGTGTTTTCCTGAAAGTTACGGAAGTATCCTAAAGCTACCTGATCAGCTAACTGAGGTTTGATATTATTAGTACTAGGTGTCCATACATCCAATGGTGTTGACGCAGCAGTATTTGAAACCAGGTGAATGTATTGAGCTGTGCGATTATAGCTGGCTTTTACAGAGCTTCTGTCATTAATAGAATAATTAGCAGAGAAACGAGGTTCCAGATTCCCATAGCTGGCTATAACCTCTCCTGAGTTGAAAGGTTTAATGTCAGAAGGCTGGCGCCTAGTTCCATTTGCTGGAGTGTTGTAATAATAAGCATTTCCTGACCCCATATATTGGAATATCGAATATCGTAATCCATATTGAATAGTAAGTTTATCTCCTATTTTTTGTTCATTATCTATGTAGATTCCGCTTTCTAAAGCATATTTATTGTTCAGGCTAAGATTACTTGTAGAATCTCCGCTAGTGATAATGGCTTTCCCTGGTCGGAAGTTATAAAAAATGCTCTGAGCTCCGAAACGAAGTGTGTTTTTAGTATTGATGTAATAGGTGAAATCAGGTTTTATACTATAGTTGATGATATTAGAACTCCAATCAAATTGGGATTTTTCAACATTATCCTGAAAGCCAAGGAAATAGTCGTAATTACTGTAGAACCCGGTCAAATTCATGAAAAGCTTATCATTGAACAAGTGGTTCCAACGTGCAGATGCCGTAGTACTACCCCATTTGAATTTGAAATCAGGAGAGCCAAATACATCCCGACCAAAATAGCCAGACAGATAAACCGTATTTTTAGGATCAATTATATAATTTACTTTGGATGTTAAATCATAAAAGTAAAACTGACTCCCTTTTAAATCTTCATTCAGAAACGGCTTTGCTAGCACATCTATATACGATCTTCGTGCTCCAATAACAAAAGAAGCCTTGTCTTTAACCAATGGTGCTTCCAGTGACAAACGACTGAATATAACCCCTACACCACCTTGTCCTGAAAATTTTTTGTTATTTCCTTCTTTAGTCCGTACATCCAGAATAGAAGACAGACGCCCTCCATATTGAGCTGGAATACCACCCTTAATTAACTTTACATCTTTCACGATATCCGGATTGAATACAGAGAAAAAACCAAATAAGTGTGCAGAGTTGTATACAGGTGCCTCATCAATCAAGACAAGGTTCTGATCAATACTTCCTCCCCGGACGTTGAACCCTGTGGCTCCTTCACCAATGGTACTTACACCAGGTAACAACTGAATACTACGAATTACGTCTACTTCACCCAAAAAGGCGGGTATTTTCTGGATGGTTTTGATATCCAGTTTGTTGACACTCATCGATACATCTCTGACGTTAGCATCTGGGCGATCGGCTGTAACAACAATTTCATTTAACTGCACTCCTTCTTCCGTTAGCTCTACATCCTGTTTTACATTTGCATTTAATGTGATGTCTTTATAGAAAGACTGATAGCCCACATAAGAGATACCTATGCTATATGTACCTGAAGGCAGGGTGAGAGAATAAAATCCATACTCATTGGTAACAGTACCATTGGATGTGCCTTTGACAAAAACAGCTACTCCAATCAGGTTTTCGCCATTCTTGCTATCCTTGACATACCCACTGATAGTAAATTTTTCCTGTGCCAGAGCAAGCTGAGTGCATAAGAGATAGCTTACAAAGAGGCACATGCATCGATAAAGTTGATTCATAGCGTTAGGTTTGATAATAACTTAAGAAAGTGTTCAGATTAAAAAAGTAGTCTCCGATTTTTATTGTAAGACGTAAAACTATATCAGTTTCCTTTATATAAAATAGATAATTTGGATGAAACGCTGAAATGATCCCGTCAACGGCAGATTTAAAGGAGTAGACACCATGCAAATTAAGATGTATATAAAGTATCTTTGAAGTCATTTTTATATAGAAAGTTACATGTCCTCTTTATTCAGTTATAAAAACTTTAGTATCCCCAATCCTATTGGTGGCAGGCGTTTCGTGGTGCCCGATATACATGGATTTGCTTATACTTTTCGAACATTGGTTGAAGATCAGCTTCAGCTAAGACATACAGATCAACTTTTTCTACTAGGCGATTACATAGATCGGGGACCTGATAGTGTGGGCGTTATTGATTTTATCTTACAATTACAGGAAGAAGAATATCAGGTTTTTCCTCTAAAAGGAAATCATGAAGAGAACTTTCTGGATAATTATTCGCACTACCATCAGGGTATTTATCAGAAGTTCTTTCTGCAAAGCATGCAATCAGAAAAGTTATATAAACTGCTCGACAAGGATATGCATATATTACCAGAGTATAGTGCCTTCTTTGATTCTCTTGCACATTATTTTGAGCTTGATCAGTTTTATCTGGTGCATGCAGGTTTTCGTTTTTCCAGTCCACAACCCTTCGAGGACTTTGACGCAATGCTTACCATCCGACGATTTCAGCATAATCCTACTCAAAAAACTATTATACATGGCCATGATATTACAGACCTGGATATCATTCGTCATAGAATAGAGCAGCGAAACAATATTATTCCCTTGGATAATGGCTGTTATTATGGCCCTGTAGTCGAGCAGTTAAAAAGTATTTCTCCTTTACAAAACGTAGGTAAGCTACTGGCACTGAATCTGGATACATTTGAGTTATATGAACAGAAGAACGTAGGCTAAAGTATAATACAGTAGAATAATACCAGAAGTTCTTTCAGTATATATAGGTAGTCAATGCATTAGCAGATTTATGCGACTATTCCTGTCAAATAAGTTTGCACTTCAAAAAAGATATTATTTTTGCCGACATTATTCGGTTTTTTACGTAAATATCAATCAACAAATAGCGAAAATCCTTTGGCTGCTTCACTTTCTCAATTATTGCAAGGTGTTCCTGTACAAGCTATTACAGGTGATACTACTCAACAAATCACAAAGCTATGTCTGGACTCAAGGCAAGTGCAGCCAGGGAGTCTGTTTGCAGCTGTACGTGGTACACAAACCGATGGTCATCAGTTTATCGCAAAAGCTGTTGAACTGGGTGCCACAGCTATAGTATGTGAGCAACTTCCTGAAACACAGGTTGCTTCAGTTGTGTATATTCAGGTTAGTGATAGTGCCAAAGCTTTAGGATTTATAGCTTCTAAATTTTATGGTAATCCTTCCGAAAAGCTTAAACTGGTAGCTGTAACAGGGACTAATGGTAAAACTACAACTGTAACCTTGTTGTATCAGCTTTTCCGGCGATTAGGATACCGAACAGGAATGTTATCTACTGTACGTAATTATATTGATGACAAACCTGTAGAGGCTACACACACTACTCCTGATTCAATAAACCTTAATGCTCTACTGGCTGATATGGTTGCAGCCGGATGTACACATGCCTTTATGGAAGCCAGTTCACATGCTATTGTACAGGAAAGAACAGCCGGAGTAAAGTTTACAGGAGCTATATTTACAAACATTACACATGACCATCTGGATTTTCACCAGACATTTGATAATTATATTAAAGCCAAGAAGAAGCTATTTGACGAACTACCTTCCTCTGCCTTTGCACTGGCAAATCTGGATGACAAGCGGGGACTCATAATACTTCAGAATACAAGTGCCCGTAAAGCCACTTTTTCGCTGGTGAATCCTGCTCCTTTTAAAGGACGTTTGATTGCCAATACGCTGCATGGGCTGGAGATGGAAATAGAAGGGAAAGAAGTGTGGTTTAAGTTGATTGGAGAGTTTAATGCCTATAATATTCTGGGAGTGTATGCTACTGCTATATTATTAGGAGAGCCTATTGAAGAAGTATTGATGCAGCTATCAGATGTATTACCTGCACCGGGTCGTTTTGATCAGGTGAGATCTGTCGAGGGAGTAATTGGAATTGTAGACTATGCACATACTCCTGATGCATTGGAAAATGTGTTGGAAACTATACAGGAGTTGAAAGACGGAGGGAAAGTAATTACAATTGTAGGGTGTGGTGGTAATCGTGATGCAGCAAAACGCCCATTAATGGCAGAGATTGCCTGTAAATTAAGCGATAAGATACTTTTAACATCTGACAACCCTCGTTTTGAAGAGCCGGAAGCTATCTTAGCCGATATGGAGAAGGGTGTGAAAATTACGGATCGTAATCGTGTACAGACAATTGTAGATAGAAAAGAAGCTATTGCTAAGGCTGTGACGCTAGCACAGCCAGGAGATATTATTCTGATTGCCGGAAAAGGACATGAGACATATCAGGAAATTAAAGGAGTAAAATATCCTTTTGATGACAAGAAAATTATAACAGAACTATTTGAAGCTTAAGGTATACATACCATACTTATACAATCCCCTTAATTTGCTGTATTTTTAACCCGTATTATATAGATGCTTTACTATCTTTTTGACTATTTAGACAAACAGTTTGATTTCTTTGGTGCTGGCGTGTTCCGCTTTCTTTCATTTCGTGCCAGTATGGCGTTGATCATCGCTATGTCTATTGGGGCTATATATGGAAAGCAACTTATCAATCTTCTGCGACGATTACAGGTAGGAGAGTCCATTAGAGATCTGGGCCTTCAGGGACAAGCGGAAAAGAAGGGCACACCAACCATGGGTGGATTTATCATCATCGGGTCTATATTATTGCCAGTACTTTTGTTTGCCCGGTTAGATAATGTCTATATTATTTTATTATTGGTTAGTACAGTTTGGTTAGGCTTGATAGGATTCTTAGATGATTATGTGAAGGTTTTCAAAAAAGAAAGTAGCCTACCATGGCTTGCTGGGGATCGGGGGATAAAAGGTAAAATTAAGATAGTAGGTCAGATAGGGCTAGGATTAATCATAGGCCTTACACTTTACTATAATAATAATGTAGTAATTCGTAAATACGAAGGCCGTATCAATTATGATAACATTGCTGCCTCTAAATACCATGATATCAAGTCACTAACAACAACAGTTCCTTTTTTTAAAAATAACGAGCTGGATTATGGCCAGATCCTGCCTTTTCTTCCACATGATTATCAGTGGATAGTCTATGTACTGGTTGCTATTTTTATTATTACGGCTGTTTCCAATGGAGCTAATATTACAGATGGGATAGATGGATTAGCGGCAGGTACCTCAGCAATTATCGGCCTTACCCTTGGGCTATTTGCGTATTTGTCAGGTAATGCCATTTTTGCGAACTATCTGAAAATTATGTACATACCTCACTTGGGTGAGTTAGTAATATTCTGCGCCGCTTTTGTGGGTGCGTGTGTAGGGTTCCTGTGGTACAACTCTTATCCGGCTTCTGTATTTATGGGTGATACAGGTAGTTTAACATTGGGTGGAATTATTGCGGTAATTGCGTTGATTGTTCGTAAAGAATTAATGATTCCAATCATCTGTGGTATATTCCTGGCAGAAAATATCTCTGTGATTTTACAGGTGTATTACTTTAAATACCAGAAACGACGCAGAGGTATAGAGTATGCACGAGAACACCGCTTGTTTAAAATGGCTCCGTTACATCACCACTACCAGCGTTTGGGGTATCATGAATCGAAAATCGTAATCCGATTCTTTATCATTGCCATTATTCTGGCTGTATTTAGTATTGCAACACTAAAATTACGGTAGTCAATATCCACTTAGAGATTTTACTCAGTAGTTAATTAACGAATCATATGAAAATTGTTGTTTTGGGTGGCGGTGAAAGCGGAGTAGGAGCAGCTTTACTGGCTAAAGCAAAAGGATTTGAGGTGTTTTTATCCGATAAAGGAAAATTACAGGAAAGTTATCGGCAAACGTTGAGGGACAATGCTATTCCGTTTGAAGAAGAAACACATACTGAAGACTTGATTCTGGATGCCACTGAAGTGATCAAAAGTCCTGGTATTCCTGATAAGGTTGATATCATCAAGAAACTAAAAGCGCTACACATTCCTATTATTTCTGAAATAGAGTTTGCCTCACGCTATACAAAAGCAAAGCTTGTTGCCATAACTGGTTCTAATGGAAAAACTACCACAACACTATTAACCTACCACTTATTTAAAGAAGCTGGTCTCAATGTAGGACTAGCAGGAAATGTAGGGCATAGTTTTGCAGAGTTGGTCATTGAAGATAAATTTGACTGGTATGTATTGGAAATGAGTAGTTTTCAGTTAGATAACAGTTATAATTTTCGTCCATACATATCTATATTGACTAATATTACACCTGATCACCTGGATCGATATGATTATAAATTTGAAAACTATATTGATTCAAAGTTTCGAATTATTCAGTCTCAAACACCTGAGGACTATTTTATCTATTATCGTGATAGTCCCCCCATTAAAGAAAAACTGGAGACTATAGAGTTGAAGCCTCTTGCTTTGCCAATTACAACAAGCCCTGAAGGATCAGAGTTAAATACTACAAACCTTTCGTATATAACAGATTCGTTACTCAGAACAAGTTTTAAGACATCAGAAATACAGATAGCTATAAAAGACCTCCCATTAAAAGGTGTACACAATGCATTGAATATTTCCTGTGCACTGGTAGCCTGTCAGATTGTGGGTATTCATGACACCGCTATTCTGGCAGGATTGCAGACTTTCAGAAACGCTCCTCACAGATTAGAGAAAGTAGGCGAAATAAATGGGGTTACATTTATCAACGATTCTAAAGCAACAAATGTAGATTCGGTATTTTATGCTTTAGGTAGTTTTGATCAGGAACCATTGATCTGGATTGCGGGTGGTGTAGATAAGGGAAATGATTATACTCAAATAGAAGAACTGGTAAAACAGAAAGTAAAAGCCCTTATTTGTTTGGGTAAAGATAATAGCAAACTGCAGGCATTTTTTAAGGGAAAAATACCTGCTATTTATGAAAGCCAGAGTATTGAAGATGTTATCACACTAGGTACGGAAATTGGCAGGCCTGGAGATGTGGTATTGCTTTCCCCAGCTTGTGCCAGTTTTGACCTGTTCCGTAATTATGAAGATCGGGGAGATCAGTTCCGAAAAGCTGTAGTAAGCCGAGAATGAAAAAAAATTTTTTAAATAAAAAGAGCCTGAGCATTTTACATGTTCAGGCTCTTTTTATTTAGGGCAATTATATATAGCACATATCACAGATAGTCTGGTTTAATTATTTTCATTTTTTGCGCTTTTGCTGGCAGGCTTGTTTTATAAGGTATACTAGTTTTCCATTTGTGTAAATCGTTGGATTGGTGTTGAGATTTATACGTGTTTTAAAGGGATCTACTTATGATTTAGGGAAAGTGAGTTTTGAAAAAATGAGTATGAGTATAAGTACTTATTTTTTTCTTTTCTTAATTAATTGTATTATTTATATATTTTCCATTGAAATGTTTATTGTCTGATTTTTTGTTTTTATTTCAATGTTTAATAAAAATAGGTAATATGTAAGGTAAATGACTACTTTTTAATCTAAAAAATTGAGGATATCTTTTATTTGTGAAGCTTTTTTGTTTGTTTTGGTACGAGAATTGCATTTGTTAATTTATTTAGTAATTGTATTTAAACTTTAATTTTACATTTATGAAAACGCTTCTTTCTATATTTATATTCGTCCTTGTTTCAGTTGTAGCTGTGCAAGCACAAAGCTCTGGTGACTATAAACATCCATATGGTCTTACACAAACCAGTAAATCACAGAAAGTCACTAAGGCTGTTTCTACAGATCGCAAGGAGACTGTGAAGGTAAAACGTAACTATAAGAACCCACAGACTGAAAAAGAAGAAGTTGCAACTGTGGCTCCTGGAAGAACGGTAGAAACGGTTGTAAACCCATTGACTGCAACGGATAACTACAAACGTCAGAATCGTAATACAGAAGCGGATAATGCACCAAACGTGAAGGAAAATGATATTATGGTGCAGGACTCTCTGAATAAGAATAATAAGAAAGACTAATACACTTGGTCTATAGTAAAAAGAAGGGCTTCTCTGTACAGAGAAGCCCTTCTTTTTATGAAACAGCAGCAGTAATACTATCTGCTATTACTTTACCTCCCTTAATACGGATAACTCGCTGTGTTTTCGCTGCAAGTTCCAGATCGTGAGTCACCAGAACTAGTGTGGTGCCATTCTCTCTATTTAGCTCAAACAACAGGTTTTCAACTTTGATACTGGTTTCATCATCCAGATTACCTGTAGGTTCATCGGCAAACAGGATTTTGGGGCGGTTGGAAAATGCTCTTGCCAGAGAAACCCGTTGTTGTTCTCCTCCCGATAACTGAGTAGGATAGTGATGGCCTCTCTGCCCAAGTCCTACACGTTCGAGCAATTCCTGTGCGTAAGTTCGTGCATTTTTTGTTCCTCTTAACTCCATTGGTACCATCACGTTTTCCAGTGCTGTAAGAGTAGGCAGCAACTGGAAGTTCTGAAAAATAAATCCTACATGTTCATTTCGTACGGCAGCACGTTGGTCTTCTGTAAGATTATCCAGGCATATATCATTCAGGTATACACTTCCGGAAGAGGCTCTGTCTAAACCTGCACATAACCCTAGCAAAGTAGTTTTACCACTGCCTGAAGGACCTACAATGGAAAATGTGTCACCAAGTTGTAATTCGAAACTTACTGCTTCCAGCACTGTAAGAGTGCGACCTCCACTTTGATAAGACTTGGTTAAGTCCTGCACACGTAGAATAGACATGAATATATGTTTTGTCGGGTTGATGATTACAATGGTACCCTTTGTGCGTTAGAAATTATCTGCGTAAAAAGGTGCCATCCAATAAAATCCGTTTTGATTCGTATAGGGAAATAGTATCTTTCAAGTCTGAAATTTTACCCTATATTTTAAAAGACGGATAGATACAGAAAAAATTTTCAGAGATTGAATCTTTTATAGTTATCTGATTTAACAACAATACATAATAACAGTTCAAATGTCAACCTTGAAAACAACCATTTATCATTTTGTTGTCCTCTGGTTTATGGGATTAACATTGTTTGCCTGCTCTTCCAAGTCAGCTGAAGATCAGACCAGTTCCGAAAAGGCTGATATAAACGATTCAACCCAAACAAATAAAATGCCTGTTACCAAAAAGCAAACTATTTTATTTTTTGGAAATAGCCTTACGGCCGGATACGGATTAGATCCGACTGAAGCATTTTCTTCGCTGATACAGAAAAAGATAGACTCGCTGAAGTTGCCATATACTGTTATCAATGCTGGTTTGAGTGGTGAGACCTCTGCTGGAGGTAAAGCCCGTATCAGCTGGGTGCTACGACAACCTGTAGATATATTTGTTCTTGAACTTGGAGCCAATGATGGTCTGCGTGGAATTGAACTGACGGATACCCGCAAAAATTTGCAGGCAATTATTGATACCGTAAAGGCCAGAAATCCAGATACAAAGCTTGTATTAGCAGGTATGCAGATGCCTCCTAATCTGGGTAAAAAGTATATTACTGAGTTTAAGGAGCTTTATCCTAAGCTGGCAGAAGCCAATCAGGCTGTCCTGATTCCGTTCCTGCTGGATAAAGTAGCAGGAATACCTTCTTTGAATCAGGCAGATGGCATACATCCCACAGCAGAAGGGAACAAGATAGTAGCCGAAAATGTGTGGGCTGTTTTACAGCCTCTGCTTACACAACCGTCTTTGTAAGTCTAAATGTATAATATAAGACATACATTCAAAAAAGAGTCATGAAAACATATCATGAGATATACAGTATTATTACTGCCTACATTCACAAATTAACTTCTAATAAGCATATCATTGATGAAGTGACTCAGGAAGTACTTATTAAAGTACATCAGTCTATTCAAACACTTCAGCATGAAGATAAACTCACTTCCTGGCTCAAGCGGATTGTATATACTACTTTAATGGATTATTATCGGCGTGAACAGAGTTTGCTAACGCAGGAAATAGGAGAAGTGGTCTCTGCGGAAGAATATAGTAATGAAGGCAATGAGGAAGTGTTACAGTGTATACAATTGCTCATTGAAGTATTACCAGAGGACGAACGACAACTCCTGATGGCAGTTGAAATTGAAGGTGTAAAGCAAACAGATTATGCAAAGAAACATCAACTGCCTTTAAGTACAGTAAAATCACGAATCCAACGTGCCCGTCAAAAATTGAAGGATACCATAAAAGGCAATTGTTTTCTTACAAATGATGTATATGGGAATGTCGTAGACTATAAAAAGCCCTCTTTTGTTGACTCAGAAAAAATTATCTGATTTTTTCTGAGTCTTTTTTTTGTGCCTTTCGTCTGTTCTGAAAAATAGAAAATTCGAATGTTTACAAAGAAAAAGATGTATCAGTTAGTAGTAGTAGTTATCGCTTTTATAGGCCTGATTGCCGTAATCATAGGTCTTTATGCTTATCGATGGAATTTAGTTAATCCTCTTAAAAAGGCAACCCTGACTATTGGCAATTTTGACCGAACATTTGTGTATCATGTACCTAGACAAATTTCGTCCCATCCCAAACTGATTATTGCCTATCATGGTACTGGAATGTGGGCGAGTCTGATGCAGGTGTTTACAGGGCATGAATTTGATGAGCAGGCAGACATGACAAAAGATGCCATTATCGTTTATCCACAAGGTTACGAGAGCAACTGGAACGATTGCCGAAAAACTGCTCCTTATCCTGCTAAACAGTTGCAGATAGATGATGTTGGTTTTACAGAGCAGATTATTGCTTTTTTTAGTAATGGGTATCAGATTGATAAAAAGGAAGTATATGCAGTTGGTTTTTCAAATGGAGGTACCATGGTAATGAAACTTGCCAGACAACATCCGGAATGGTTTAAAGGATTCGCTGTTATTGGTAGCAATATGCCAGCTGCTAGCAATGATGATTGTGAGGATATTGGCCAACCTGTATCAATGTTGTTTGTAAGTGGAGAAAATGATCCCATTGTTCCTTATCAGGGAGGTGAAATTATACTGGATGGCAAAAATTTTGGATTGGTAAAAAGCGTAGAAGAAACAGTAGCGCACTGGCTTACAATTAGCCAATGTCCCTCTGATAAGTATAAAAGTTCTTCTTTTCCCAATACAAATCCTACTGTGTTTCGGAAAGACTATATAGCTCCAGTTACAGAAAAACGTATTTGTTTTATACGGATTGCCAATGGAGGGCATACTATTTCCAATCGGAATTTCCGAATACCTATTAAAAAGATGGGATACATGAACACTGATGTAGATGTCCCGGTTTTAATCTGGGAATTTTTTATGAGTCTGAAATAGCTGTTCTACAATGGTTGTGAAAACAAACCAGGTTATAGAGATCTTATGGCTTTTGCTACCAGTTTTAAAAAGATGGGGGTAGTCAATGATTGGTATATAATTTAGATTATGACCGGAATTCTGTTCACAAGAAAATAATTGGGAACGCCTCAGATTCTTTGATTAAAGTATAAATTGACCATTATTCGAATCGTTTTGAGTTTTGACCGCAATACCGATCATATTGAAAAAATATTCGAATAATGGTCAATTTCTCATTTGACCTAAACTCTGTTCACTTTTGAGTTTGACTAGAATTCCGGTCGCTTTTATCAGTAATCGGAACTCCAGTTATTTCTACGAATTATCAGAATGCTGATAAGTATAAAATAGGATCAGTATTCTGCTATTAGTTGCATTTAACCAGAGTTTTGGTCAAAATACTTTAAAAAAGATTTGTCTGAAGAATAGTTAAGAGAAAATAAATGATCACTCAAACACAATTCGGAATTCTGTGTAGCCAGTAGCCAGGGTTTGAAGAGAGAAATCACAGTTGTGATTAAGCAGGATTTCCCGGATCAAGGTAAGTCCAATTCCCTGACCTTCACGTTTAGTACTAAAGAAGGGAGAGAATAACTGTGCAGCAGCTTCTTTTGAAATGCCTTTGCCCGAATCCTGAATTATCAGGGTGCGGAGGTCTGGTTTGCTGATAAATTCTATTTTGCCATTCTGCTCAATAGACTCAATGGCATTTTTTATAATGTTTACCAGCACCTGTTCTATTTGCTGAACATCAATAAATACAAGAAAAGGCAAATCAGGTATGTCAATGTTAAACTCAATGCCACTTGCTATAGCTTGTTGCTCCATAAGTGTTGCTACATCTCTGATAATATGATGTATATCTGCTTGTTCCCTTTGTGGTTGAGGAAGACGCACTACATCTGCAAAATTACGCATAAAAATATTGAGACGTTGATTGCGCTCCATCGCTACCTGTAAAGCGTGTATATACTCAGGTTTCTCGATTGCCTTATAAGTGAGTGCTGAATCCAGAATGGAATTGATGGGACCAATGGAATTATTTACCTCATGGGCCATCATCCGGATTACTTTTCCATAGGCATTCTTTTCTGCTTTGAGCAACTCTGCGGACAATTCTTCAATAGTGATAAAATAGCGTTGAAAGCCACGATCAACAAAATGCGATTTCTGGCATTTATACATCTCAATGCCATTAATACTTACTGTTTTGGATTCTCCGGAAGGGAGGTCTGTTAATGCCTCCAGTAATGGATGTGAGACTTCATTAAGCGCCTTTCCAAAGATGGTTTGATCTGTTAGATCAATAAATTGTGCAGCTTTGGGATTGATTGAGGCTATTTTTTGATCAAAGTCCAATATAATAATGCCAGTAGGAGAGGCCTGGATCAGATTTTCAAGAAAGAAATGTTGTTGTTGTTGTAATGTTCGTTCTTCCCTAAGTTTATCAATCATCATATTGTACACCCCAATCAGCTGATCCATTTCATATTTTCCTGTTTTGACAAACTTAACATTGAAGTCTTTGTCTTTGATTGAATCAATCCCCGTCATAATCAACTTCAGAGGCTGAATGAAGTCCTGATAGAGCATGACAGAGGCCCCTATGGATAGAAGGATTAGTGCCTCTGTGACAATGAATAGTATTTTGTTATCCTTGAGCCAGTAAAAGCTGAATACCAGTAAAATAGAGTGAACAAGAGCAATAAAGAGGATATACTTAACTTTCAGCGTCATAAGGAATATTGTATTTTTCTAACCGGCGATAGAGTGCACTGCGGCTAAGGCCCAGCGACCGGGCTACTCTGGCTATACGATGTTTATGAAAATCAAGTGCCTTTCTGATCAACTGTATTTCCATTTCTTCTAAGGTCATTATACCGATTTCAGGTTGTTTCACCACGGGTTGAACAGTTGTTGATACCCCAGGTTGCAAACTAAAATCCTCTACTTCCAGCGTATCTTTTTGTGTCACAAGTACAGTTCGTTCTACCAGATTTTTCAACTGCCGGATATTGCCAGGTAGAGGCTGTGTTTGTAACCATTGTTTGGCTCGCTTGCTGATGGTAAGTTCCGGCCGATTGTAAATAACTTTCAGGTTGTTTACAAAGAAGTCTGCCAGCAAGGGAATATCTCCAGGGCGCTCACGCAGGGCTGGGACCTTTACTGTGATAAGATTAATCCGATAAAAAAGGTCTTCCCGGAATGTTCCTTCTGCTACCATCTTTTCAAGATCACGGTTTGTGGCACTTACTACACGTACATCAACAGTTCGGGTTTGGCTACTACCAAGTACTTCGAATGTCTTATCCTGTAGTACCCGCAATAATTTCACCTGATTACTTAGTTCCAGTTCTCCAATTTCATCCAGAAATATAGTTCCTTTGTGTGCAAGTTCAAATCGGCCAGCTCTGTCTGCTTTGGCATCTGTAAATGCCCCTCTCTTATGACCAAACATCTCGCTTTCAAACAAGCTTGTCGAAATGCCACCCAGATTTACCTTGACAAAGGATTTCTTTTGTCGGTGGCTACTATAATGTATCGCTTCTGCAATGAGTTCTTTGCCCGTACCACTTTCACCCATAATCAATACAGAGGCATCGGTAGTGCTGACACGGCCAACCGTTTCCAAGACCTGTAATAGTTTTGGGTCTTCTCCAATGATATTGTCAAAATAGTATTTCTCATTTAACTTTTTACGACTGATTGATTGGGTCTTTGTTTGTGAAAGACTCAGAATGGTGCGAATAGATTGGAGCAATTGTGTATTGCTCCAGGGTTTGCTTACAAAATCCTTTGCACCTGCTTTCATGCCCTTTACTGCCAGATCAATAGTTGCCCATCCGGTAATTAATATAACCGGGATTGTGGCATGTATTTTCAGGATTTGTTCCAGCAACTTCAATCCTTGTTCTCCTGATGTCTCAATAGAAAAATTCATATCAAGGATAATCAGTTCAGGTTTGTTGTTCTGGACAAACTGTATGGCTTCAGATGGAGAGCTGGCTGTCTGAGCATCAAATCCTTCCTGTCTCAGTAACAAAAGAAGTGAAATGGCAACAGCATTATCATCATCAATAATAAGGATCATGATTCGAATCTAAGATAAACAAAGATGTAAAGGTTTTTTTGATTTTACTTTACTATCCTGAACATAAAACAAGTTGTGAAAGTACGCCACGTCTATTCTTCATGCAATGCCATAGCGGGTTGGATGCTGGCAGCCTGCCGACTTGGGTTAAATGCACAGACCATTACTAACAGATAGATGACAATAACAGATATCAGCATGGCAATCAGATAAATATCAGCCGCTAAATCAAAGACATGTAATAATGGGAATTGAACTGCAAAGAATAAACCGATTATGAGAGCGAACGTTGCAATTACCATTACTTCGCCAATAAATTGTTTGGAAATATCTTTTTCTGTAGCGCCAATGGCTCTACGTAGCCCAATTTCTCCTTTTCGTTGGTTAATATTCTGCCAGAGTATACCAAACAAGCCAAGAGAAACATTAAAGATCAGAAATGTGCAGACAATAAGTAGAACGGTCATAGGAATAAATACTACTTTGTTCTGATTAGCTTTTTTGTCTGTGAGGTGTTCAATTTCTACATTCCATCCTCTTAGAAGTCCACCCAGCCCTTTGAATAATTTTGCTTCAAAGATAGCCCCAGTTCCTGGTTTTACTTTAACCAGTATATTTGATTTATAGTCTTTGCCAGCAGAAATAGGAAAAAATATCCCAGCAACAGGGTCTGTAAAATCGCCTTTGTCTTTGTAACTAGCCACCACACCTACAACCTTATGGGTAGTATCAGCTTTAATAATTTTTCCAATTGGATTTTCATTGCCAAACAAGTTTTGACTTAGTTGCTCTGTAATAACAATGGGCTGATATTTAGTACCCTGATCTGTTTTATTAAACCATCTTCCTTTACTCATTTGTAAATTCATGGTTTTAGGATAGGTATCTTCTACCGTGTAGATATGGGCCATAGAGCTTATATTACCATATTTAACCGATGAGTTGTGAGTGGATGCCGCAAAAGGAAGATTCTGAGAAGCAAAACTGACTGCTTCCACTTCTGGAAAGGAGGCAATAAACTCTCTGGCTTGATGAAAAGGAGTACCTAATGAATCAGTTTCTGTTTCTGTAAGATTATCCAGGTTTACAACCCACACATTCTCATATTCAAAGCCCATAGGTTTTGAATAATTTTGAATGTATTTAACCATAAGGCTTAATACTGCAAAAAGGACCATAAAAGAGAAAAAGATCTCTGTTATCAGCAAAAAGCTTTTTCGCTTTTGATTCCAGATTAATTTGAATAAGTGCTTTATCATATCAGTAGTGTCTTAAAACAAAAAGAAATAAAATTATTCACCTGCTTTCAGTGCCTTAACAATATGAAGACGAGACATTCGAAAGGCAGGATATACACCCGAAAGCACCCCAAATATGAGACAGAGAGTCAAACCTGTTGCCAGCACAGTAAAATTGATTGTCAGATCTCCATAGGGAATAAGGCCACTGTTATTGATAATGTACACTATCAAGCCTGCGCCTACAAAACCAATCATCCCACCAATAAAGGTAATGGCAATGTTTTCTACAATAAACTGTAATACCAGATGAGGAGAAGAAGCTCCAAATGCTTTGCGGACACCTATTTCAGAAGAACGTTCCAGAATACGACTGATATTGACATTAATCAGATTCACAGCAGGAAGCAACATAAACAGAAAGGCGAAGATAGCGCCAATTCGCATGAAGTAATCTCTGGGACTTTCTTCATCGATGCCTGTGAAGTTGCGAAGCATACCGTCAATAAAGTCGTCAGCATGGATAATTAACTTATCAAATGATTTAGGATCAGGTAAGGGTAGCTTTGCTGCCATATTATCAAATTCTGCCCGCATTTTTGGAACGTCAGCGGATGTGGAAGCCAGTAAAATGGCACAATACCGACCATTGTACTCAAGATTTTTCAGATTTATTTTGTCATGCGTATACGGCATATACACATCTGACGAAACGTGGATACGAGTAATAGGCACTTCTTTTACAACTCCCGATATGCGATAGGATTCATTGTTGATATTGATGTATTTTCCTACCGCGGCTACACCCTCACCAAAATATTGTCGTCTGGTATCTTCTGTAATAACTACTACCTTTTCACTATTAGCTACTTGGTTTGTCTGATATGGTTTGCCTTCGATGAACTTGAAGTTTAATACATTCCAGAATTCAGCATCTGTATACTTGGCAAAAAGAGAAAGCTTTTTATTGCCTACGAACGTATTAACATTGCTGGGTACAAAACTCATAAATGCTACTTTTTCAGGAGTTTGCATCTTTTTTAGGTAATTTATGACGAAATAAGCAGAAATCGGGCCTGTCATCTGTCCATTCTGTTTGGTGTTTCGCATTACAGAACGCATCACATAAAGTGATCGGTCCCGTTTATCTTCCGGATAGTTTTCGCCCAGAAGATGACTCAGGAAGGACGTGATTACCAGTAGGATCATGAGAGTAAAGCTGATCCCAAACAGACTAATGAATGTAAAGAACCGATTCCGTCCCAGCACCTTCCAGGCAATTTTTAGATAATTTATAAGCATATTATTCTTTGATTAATCTTCCTGTGGAATTAAGTTGTTAAAATGAGAGAACTCTAAAAAACCTGGCTGCCATCAAATAACCGGACAAGTCGGTGGGTACGTTTGGCCATTTGTTCATCGTGAGTCACCATCACTACTGTTGCTCCATCTTTTTCGTTGAGTTGCGTGAGAATATTCATGATCTCGTTACCCATTACACTATCCAGGTTTCCTGTAGGCTCGTCAGCCAGAATAATTCGTGGACGACCTACGATAGCTCTGGCAATGGCAACCCGCTGCTTCTGTCCGCCGGATAACTGTGTAGGAAAATGCTTCATTCGGTTGCTGAGCCCCACTTTTTCAAGTGCTTCTTCTGCCAGTTTTCGGCGTTCTTTGGCACTGCTGGTCCGATATAAAAGAGGGAGTTCAACATTGTCTACAACAGACAGATCATTGATCAAATGAAAGCTTTGAAAAATAAAACCAAGGGTTTTGTTCCGAAATGCTGCCAGCTTTTTGTCTGAGTAGTTTGTAATCGGTTCATCATCAATGGTTATATTGCCTTTGGATGGCTCATCCAGAAGTCCCATGATATTCAGCAAGGTTGATTTGCCACATCCGGATGGACCCATAATAGATAGGAACTCGCCTTTCTTTATTTCCACATTGATTTGATTGAGAGCAAGTGTTTCAATCGTTTTTGTCTGATAGACTTTTTCGATATTTTCTAACTTAATCATAGTAATTTGATACTTCCTGAATCCCGAAGGAAGTTTGTTTAGGTGAGCCTACCCGGGTGTAGGATATAGTATTTGGATATTATTTTTATAAAGAGCCGTTTCTTAATGCTCTTTCATTGGATGCAGGTACTGTAATTTTTTCATTCTTCAGAAAGTCGTATAGCGTTAGATTTCTGATGGTATAATGGGCTGTCCAGAAATTACGCAAAGAAGTAATGTAATCCTGCTTAGATAAATCCTTTTCCTGCAAAGCCAAACTAAGATCTGTAATGCTGAGATTCCCAAGAATATATCGATCTTTGGCAATCTGATAACGCTGCTGGGCAATATCCTCTGCTTCTTTGGTAAGTTTAAGTTGTTCTTTCAGCATATTTAACAGATTTACCTGTGTATAGATACCTCTCTCAAAATCATTTCGGTCCTGTTCTACTGTATATTCAATAAGCTTCTTGTTAGCTCTGCTGGTTTCCAACCTTGATCTGGCACGTCCCCAGTTCATAATAGGCAGATTAAACTCAACCAGTACTGTTGTCAGATTCTGTGGTGACTTGTAAGCATCTGAAATTGTAGACGCTGCCTTGGAGTATCCTAGTGTAGCATTGATATTGGTCTTGAATCCTACTTCTCCGCGAGCTTTGGCAATTTCACTCTCTGCTTCCAGTATCCTTCTGCGAAAAGCCAGAGCATCTTTTCTGTTTTCCAGTGCTTCTCTTAAGGCTACAGTCGCATCTATGTACATATCAGGAATACTATCCGGAATCACCAGCACAATGTGTTCATTACTTCTATAGCCGATATATGATTTCAGATTACGTGAATAGGTTTCCTCATTCTGACGAGCTGCTATCAGTGCTTTCTGTGCTTTAAGTAACTCCATTTTTAACTGTAGCAAGTCATTGGTAGAAGATTTTCCTACATTATACCTTTCCTGAGCTATTTTATAGATGTTTTCATTGTTTTCCCGGTTCAGTTCTGCTAGTTGCAGGTTAGTTTGTGCCAGGAGAAGATCGAAAAACAGACCTGTCGTATTAATGGCAATAGTTTCAATGGATTCAATATACGCTTGTCTGGATTCCAGATACTTGATAGGTTCAATCTTTTTATCCCACCGCAGCGTATTATAAGCAAATAGTGGCTGAGAGAAACCTATCAATACCGGACTGCTATTGTAACGGGTTACATTGTTGTTAAAATCATCAAAACGTTGTAGCTGACTATTGACAAAGATGGAGGCTCCTGTAGCTGCAATAGCCTGGCTAAGTGAAAGGCTAGCTAGTGCATTATTATTAATAACAGGTTGAAACTGAATACTTCCATCTGGCTGATATACCTGTGTAAACGAACGGTTATAATCGGGCAGATTCCCATATAGTGAGAGTTGTGGTTTATAGTTCGACTGGTAGGTCCGCCATTTCCAGTAATTGGTTTCTCGCTCGGTTTCAGCCTGTTTAGATGCAATAGACTGGCCCTTGGCCATACCAATCACATCATCAAGAGTCCAGAGCGTTTGTGCTACTGCCTTCGTCACAAAAGGTGAGAGCAAAAGAAGAATCAGTAATGTAAATTTATGTGAGTATGAATGCATAGTTGTAGTAGTCAGAGAATGAATGATAGGTTACTTGGTAATAGAAATATCATTCAAATGTTCATATTCACTCATATCAGATATAATAATTGTCTCACCTGGCTTGATGTTGTTTTTGAGCTCTACAAAGTCGAAGTTTGAAGCACCGATCTGTACCTGTCTGCGATGAGCTACACCATTCTCAAGTACAAAAACAGATTGCTCTGCTTTGCCTGAAAAGGCAGGGCCATTAGCTACCCGAACCACTTGTGAAGATGCATTGGTAACAATGAAAACTTCTACTTTCATGTTGGGTCTTAATGCTGGATGATTGTTCTTTTCCAGTGCGACAATAAAGGTCAGAATGTTGTTTTTGATGGTAGGACGTATGTTGGTGATACTTCCACGAAGTATAATTTCGTTGATTTTAACAATGACACTCATGCCGGTGCGCAACATCTCTGAATAGGTATCTGAACAGCTACCCTCTATGCTATACCCATTCAGATCAGCTATTTTAGCAAGTTGTTCCCCTTCAGATACACTAGAGCCAATGTTTTCATTTACCCAGGTAACTACTCCATTACGTTTAGCTGTGATTTCGGCTTGTTTCAGTTTCGTTTCAAGTTCCCGAAGATCTTTTTCCTGAATACTTGCCTGTAGTTCCATTTCTCTTAGATCTGTTGTAACAGACTGTTTCATCGTTTTCAGTTCATTGGCAAGCTTTTTCTTTTCAAGTTCAGCTGTCTTCAGATTAAAGTCCGCTTCGTTAACCTCTTCCTGTGTGGCACCTCCAACTGTTTTAAGATGTTGCGTATTGTTTAGTTTGGCTTGCAGACTTCCAATATTTAAGTCTTTTATGGCATTATCTACTTCGAGTTCGTAAAGACTTTTCTGGAGTTTGATACGGAGTTGAGTAATGGCATTTCGTTTTAAATCAAGCTGGTCCTTCTGCTTCTCATAGTCATTAATAGTTTGTGACTTATCCAGCTCCAGAATAGGTTGGTCAATTTTTACAGTTGTGCCGGGTGTGACAATTACTCGTTTTATTTCTGCTTTGATAGGACTGGAGATTACTTGTTCAAACTCTGGTATGAGTACTCCGGATGCCGTCAGCGTATTTTCGATAGGTCCCAGTTCGGCTGTGGCTGTTCGGATTTTATTGGCAGAAATACTTGTCTTGAGAGAAGAACGGAAAAACAGAAATCCGGATGTGATAATAGCAACTCCTACTAATCCGGTAAGATAGGTTCTGATTTTTCGTTGGCGAAGGGTTTGGCTTGAAAGTTCTCTGTCCATTTTCGTAAAATTCTTTTGAAAGGTGACAGGTATATTTCAAGTCTTGTGCCAAACGAGGTATTGCGTTGATATTTAGTGAGTTATATGTTGTTTGAGATTTTTGTGCTCAAGTACTGAAAAAAGAAAAAGTGTTCATTTCTGAACACTTTGTTCGTTTATGGGAAAGCTCTATAGTATCTAATGCAACAGATAATTATTTCTTACCGATTGAATCTAATACACGCAGATATTCTTTTGCCAGATTCTCACGATCAAAATGTGTCTGAGCATAAGTATAACCGTTCATGCCATCTGTAGCGAGGCGTTCTTTGTCTGAGAGATAGAGTCGGATTTTGGCTACTATATCTGCAATATTTTCGGGTTCTGCATATACTCCACACCGGGCTTCTTCTACCAGTTGTCGGGACACTCCATCAATAACCATCAGGATAGGTTTGCGACAAGACATATAGTCAAAGGTTTTGTTTGAATATACAGTCTTGAATGTATCATTCTTTTTTAGGACAGAAGTGCCCAGATCAGAGGCAAGGATATATTTAAATACCTCTTTCTTTGGAACCGAATCTACAAACTGAACATTGGTAAGTTTGCGTTTTTGTGTTTCTTCTCGTAACATAGGTTTTTGCATACCATCACCAATGAGTACTATATGGGTATTGGTATCTTTCAGCGATTCCGCTACATCAATAAGCTGAATCAGGTGATTGGCAACACCATGTGCCCCTACATAGGTAATGACAAATTTATCCTGCCAGTTAAGTTTTTCACGAAATTCATTGACATCAAAAGAATGAAGTAGTTCTTCTGAAAGAGAAAAGTCTGCAGCATTGGGTATCATTACCGTTTTTTGAGCAGGTACCTTTTTATCTTCAATCAGTTTAATGCGAAAGGCAGGGGTGAGGCAGTTTATTAGTTTGGATTTTTTGTAAATGAACTTCTCAAACCAATAGGCAAACCGGATGATTGTTTTGTTAGTTAGTATTCCTGTATCAATAGCTGATTCCGGCCATAAATCGCGTATCTCAAAGACCAGCGGAATACGCTTCCAGCGAGATAAAATATAGCCAGTTATACCAACAAACAAAGGTGGAGAGGTGACAAGCACTACATTATACTTTTTTCGGGCATAAAAGATTCCTGCTATAATGCTGGAAAAAACAAAAGAAAAATAAGCCCAAAGACGACCAATAAAATTTGTGTTGTATGCTTCTGAAACATGGCATCTGTAAACGGTAATATTTTGATCGTACTCTTCTCTGACAATAAACTTACCTTTGTGTTTATCTCGCTTCTTGCCACTGGCATAATGGACCATACCTCCGATAACAGTTACCTGATGTCCGTTTTCTGCCCAGACACGTGTCATCTCGTTAAAGCGAGACCCTCCCGGATCGTCTTTTTCTAAAAAATATTGATGAACTAAAAGAATGTGCATCTCTTGTTTTTGGCTTATTATTTAGGGTGTTCAGTCTGTTTGTATGAATAAAATAAGTTTATTAGTCATAAATCGTACTATCTCTGTTGAATATGTCTTGGTTTTCAGAAAAGCTAATGCATTTATGACTTTATTTGAGAAGATGCGAAAATAGTATCTTTTTTCAATTCAGCGCTTGTATTCCTATTTTTGTGCAAAATATACCTGTTCAGCAACCTGTTTATATAAAATACATTCCTGATCTAAGTATGGGATTTATTGTTGTATCTGCTTAAGTGACAAATCAGGAAAACCTTTATCTATTCTTCTTACCGAAAAAAACGCCTTTGGCTATACTCATGACTACGGATTTACAACCCATAACATTTGAAAGTTTCAAACTGAATAAACAACTTCTGACTGCTGTCGCAGAAGCGGGCTATGAAACTCCTACCGAAATTCAGCAGAAAGCGATCCCTATAGTACAGGGAGGACATGATGTGTTGGGAATTGCTCAGACAGGAACAGGAAAGACAGCAGCATATCTTTTACCTATTCTTATGAAAGTAAAATATGCCCAGGGAATGGCTCCACGTGCACTAATACTAGCCCCAACGAGGGAGTTGGTTATGCAGATCGACAAGGCTATTACCGAACTGGGTAAATATACAGACATTAGACACCTTGGGATTTATGGTGGTATTGGGCCTAAAACCCAAATTGAAACCATTCAGAAAGGACTTGATATAATTGTAGCCACTCCCGGACGATTTATGGACCTCTATCTGAAAGGAGAATTAATTACAAAAGAGATTCGAACACTTGTTTTAGATGAAGCGGATCGGATGATGGATATGGGTTTTATGCCTCAGATCAGACGCATTCTGGAGATAATTCCAGTGAAGCGTCAGAATCTGTTATTCTCAGCTACATTTCTGCCTCGTGTAGAAACACTTTCAGAAGAATTTCTGGAACACCCAGTCCGAATTGAAGTGGCTCCTCAGGCTTCCACACCAGAAATAGTAAAACAAAGCTTGTATGAAATACCGAATGTTAAGACTAAGGCACATTTCCTGGAGTATCTTTTACAAAATGCCGGATTAAGCAGAGTCATTGTATTTACAAGAACCAGGCAGACTGCCGAAAATATATATCGGTTTCTGACCCGGAAAATGCAGGAAGATGAGGTTCGGGTAATTCATGCCAACAAGGGACAAAATACCCGTATTAACTCTATGGAGTCCTTTAAGGAAGGAAATGTACGTGTACTAGTGGCCACTGATGTAGCTGCCAGAGGAATAGATGTACAGGAGGTAAGCCATGTCATCAATTTTGATGTGCCGATTGTGTATGAAGATTATGTACATCGCATTGGCCGCACAGGACGTGCTTTTCGTACAGGAGAAGCTATTACTTTCATGAATAAGGCAGAAAAGTACCATATAGAGAAGATTGAGAAATTGATCCGGATGACAATTCCCAGAGAGACTCTTCCTGCTGAAATTGAAATTTTTAAGACTCCTTTTGAGGAAGATCAGGAAATGAATCGGGAAATTGATAATCAAAAACGACGTGAAAACCCTGACTTTCAAGGTGCCTTTCATGAAAAGAAACGACAGAAAGGTGCAAATGCAAAACAAGGAAAGAAAAGTACTAAATCAACTGGTAAACCTCGTAGAAAATAAATTAGATTATTTCGTGCAATTTTATTACATAAATAAGATGGAGTGAAGCTTTTGTTTTTCTAATGGTTGGTTATCATTTACCTTTAATAGGTATTATTATGTATTAATGAATCATTAGAGAGCAATCGTATGAGCCGTGTACAACAGTTTATTGAAAGAAATCTTATTCTGTTAGGCATATCACTTACAGTTTTACTGATGATTGTATCATCTGCTTTAAGCTGGTATAATAAACAGGAAATGCTTAGGACAACTGCTATAAAACTGCAGGCTGAAGAGTTGAGAAAACGGATTGATGACATCTTCACTCAGCACATTACCAAAATGGACCTTGGTCTGAGAGGATATGGGCTAACTCAGAATGAACAGATGTTAATACCCTACACGTCTTCTATCCAGATGAATAAAGGTACCATGGCTAAGGTAGACAGTCTGCTACATGTACAAAATCTGGATACCTCTCGAGTTCAGTTTGGTAAAATAAGAGAAGCTGTTAATGCTTATATCTCACATTGTGATCATATGAGGGATTTGGCAAAAGAAGGAAATACAGAAGAGTTTCTTGCTTTATTAAAGCTGGATAAAGGATATGATTTGTGGAAAGTGTATTCTCCGTTTGCATCCCGGCACCGGAAATATGTTGATACTATAATTCAGAAAGCTCAGGCAGATTATGAAGCTGCGATGAGCCGTAATCTGATTGTACAGGCAATTCTCCTGTTAATTGGGCTGCCCATACTGGGCTTAGTAGTCAGAAAGTTAACTATAGATGCTGCAAGCCGGAAAAAGTTATTGTCTGATCTGGAAGAGAATAATGAAAAATACCTTTTTAACCCAGGTAATTCTGATCGGGATGAAAGTTATGAGCAGGTAGTTGCCACATCTATTCAGAACTTTAAAGAAGCATCTACGTTGGTAAAAGCTATGTCTGCCGGAAACTTTGAAGTGAACTGGAAAGGATTAACGGAAGCAAATAAGGCATTAAATAAAGAGACTCTGGCAGGTGAGTTACTTCAGATGAGAGAGCAAATGAAACTTGTAAAGGCAGAAGATGAAAGACGAAACTGGACCAATGAAGGGCTAGCCCGTTTTTCAGAAATTGTAAGAAATAACCAGAATAATCTGGAGAAATTATCAAATGAAGCAATTTCTTTTCTGACCAAATATCTGAAAGCACAACAAGGTAGCCTTTTTGTAGTACAAGGTGATAGAAAAGATGTAGTTCTTGAAATGTTAGCCTGTTATGCATTTGATCGTAAAAAGTTTATACAGAAGCAAATCTCTGCTGGATCAGGTTTGGTAGGGCAGGCTTATCTGGAAGCAGATACTATTTTACTCACAGATGTGCCCAAAGGGTATATGGAGATTACATCGGGATTGGGTGATGCTACACCCGGTTGCCTGGCAATAGTTCCGATGAAATACAATGATATGGTAGAGGCGATTATTGAGTTAGCTAGCTTTGAACGATTTGAAGACTATCAGATTCGCTTTCTTGAAAAGGCAGGTGAATTTGTCGCTTCAGCTATTCTGACTGTAAAAACAGCAGAACACACGGCCCGACTCCTACAAGACTCTCAGGAACAGGCAGAAATGCTGAAATCTCAGGAAGAAGAGTTGCGTCAGAATATGGAAGAACTGGCTGCTACTCAGGAAGAAATGTATCGTAAGGAACGGGATCTGGAAGAGCGGTTAAGAATGCTGGAAAGACAATAGATTTTTATCACATATTGAATAAGGAAAAAATAAGAACACGTATTCTTTGAGAAAATAGTGTAGTTTGGCCGAGGAATATAGTATAGGGTATCTTTTTTGAAGGAATATGCATGTATAAATCAACCTTTGTTCATCTATGTGGAAAGAAGAAGACAATAAACTGAAGAAAACATTTCAGTTTAAAAATTTCGTAGAGGCCTTTGGCTTCATGACTAAAGTAGCTATTGAAGCAGAACGTATGAATCACCATCCCTGGTGGGCTAATGTATATAATCGTGTTGAAATAGAATTAAATACACATGATGCAGGCAATATCGTAACAGACAAAGACCGCAAACTGGCTGATATTATCGATAAACTGGCTACCAGTTAAGAATATACATGAGCAAATGAGTAATGATCCCTGCCAAAGAATACTATCTTTGCAGGAAATAGAAGCTATACTCATTTGCTCACGTATTTATTTTCATGACTGCCCTCACTCTTGTTCCTACTCCCATTGGTAATCTCGAAGATATAACCCTTCGTTCTATACGAATCCTGAAAGAAGTAGATGTAATTCTGGCGGAAGATACCCGTGTAACAGGCCATTTACTAAAACATCTGCAAATACAAAAACCTTTACAAAGCCATCATGCATTTAATGAGCATCAGACTGTAACAAAGCTTATTGAACGCATGCAAAAAGGCGAACGGATGGCACTTGTTACTGATGCAGGTACTCCAGGTATTAGTGATCCAGGGTTTTTGCTGGTACGAGCATGCTTGCAAAATGATTTGGCTGTGGAATGTTTGCCTGGTCCAACGGCCTTTGTTCCAGCTCTGGTAAAATCTGGCTTGCCAACAGAGCGGTTTGTTTTTGAGGGTTTTCTACCTCAGAAGAAAGGTCGTCAAACCCGATTGAAAGAGCTTGCTGAAGAAGAGCGTACTATGATTTTTTATGAATCTCCCCATCGGTTGCTAAAAACATTAGAGCAGTTTATAGAATATTTTGGAGCAGATCGTCAGGTTTCAGTGTCTCGTGAGCTAACAAAGCTTTTCGAAGAGACAACCAATGGTTTGTTACCAGAAGTATTAGCTTATTATCAGCAAAAGCCTGCGAAAGGGGAGATTGTCATTGTGATCGCAGGGAAGAAAGAATAGTTTATTCCTTTGAAAGGAAGATATAAACGGTAGAAAGTTTGCTGACAAAAGTCATCCGAAGGATAATGACAAAAGAGTATCCTATAACGTGTAAATTTCTATATTTGCGCAAACCTTTGCTTAAATTACATGCAAAAAATGATCCTGCGAAGCTTTCTGCTGGGAATGCTTCTATGTATAAAAGCCTCATACGTTCATGCTGTCACTTTATCGCCTAAAGCTACAGTATATCTTTTGACTATAGCTCCGGGAAGTGATTTGTACTCTACCTTTGGTCATACAGCTCTATGGATTCAAGATCCCGAACTAAGAATAGATAATGTATATAACTATGGTACATTTAGTTTTGGAGAGCCTACATTGGTAGGACAACTCTCTTTTGGTGTGAAGTTTGCGCGTGGCAAACTCCCTTATATGTTGTCTATTCATGGTATGGAACCCCTGGTTTATTCCTCCCAACGCGATAACCGTTCCGTAATAGCTCAACGTCTGAATCTTTCAGACGATCAAAAAAACAAGCTTTTTGATTTACTACAGGAAAATTACAAACCTGAAAATCGTTTTTACCGATACGATTTCTTTTATGACAACTGTACCACACGTGTACGGGATATGTTGCAAAAGGTATGTGGCGATGATTTAAGATATGGTACTAATATCGAAACTCTGACATACCGTCAGTGGTTTGATCGGTATGCAGGACAACTACCTTATGCCGATATGGGGATGGATCTTGGTGTAGCATTACCGGGAGACCATGTGGCAACCCCTTATGAAAGTATGTTTCTGCCTGATAATCTAATGAAGCTGGTTGCTCAGGCAACAATTGTACGTAATGGAAAGATAGAAAAGTTTGAGACCGCAAATCTGGTATTATTTCAGGCTACTGAGGTACCTGTAGAACAAACCTTTCTTACTCCTGCTGTTTTGTTCTGGATATTATTCGGCTTCGGTATCTTACTTACCTTGTGGCAATGGCGTGGCACCGGACGTCAGTTTTGGGTAGATGCTATTTTCTTCTCTATCATTGGACTATTGGGGTGGATTTTACTGCTATTATGGGTGGGTACGGATCATCAGGCGACCATTAAAAACTGGCATTTGGTCTGGGCATGGCCTTTACATTTGCCCATCGCTATGTGGTTGTTAAAGAAAAATAAGCCACATTGGTTACGTCTTTATTTCTTAACTTATCTGGGAGTCTTGATTCTGCTTTTGTTAGGCTGGAAATTAGTTCCTCAAGAATTGGATTATGAATTAATACCTTTAGTTTTATTATTGGCTTTGCGTTCAGGATTTCTGGTGTATCGGTTACGTCTTTCCTTGAAACAAGCTTCTTAAGTTTATTTGTTGTTCAGATTGTTTTACCTTAATTCTATATACGATGAACCTATCTCAGATTTGCCAGGATGCTATTGCTATTGTAAAAGAAACCGGCGCATTTTTGAAACGAGAAGTAGAAGCATTTGACAAGTCAAATATAGAGTACAAAGGTGCTGCTAACAATCTGGTATCCTATGTAGACAAAGAAGCTGAAAAACAATTGGTTGCTAAGTTAAGCTTGTTGGTACCAGAAGCAGGTTTTATTACGGAAGAGGGAACAATTGACAAACATTCTGATACACTAAATTGGATTATAGATCCTCTGGATGGTACAACCAATTTTATTCATGGATTGCGCATATTCTGTGTAAGTGTGGCTTTAGTAAAAGGCAAGGAACCATTGGTAGGCATTGTATATGAACCTAATCTGGATGAGTGTTTTTCTGCCTGGCAGGGTGGTGGGGCTTTTTGTAATGGCAAACCGATCAAAACATCTAATGCAGAGTCCTTGCAAGATAGCCTTATCTCTACAGGATTTCCTTATTCGCTAGCTGGTAAAATTACAGACCATCTTACCATATTACAGGAGTTTGTATTACAATCACATGGTATTCGCCGATTAGGTGCAGCAGCTGTAGATCTGGCCTATGTAGCTTGTGGTCGTGTTGAAGGGTTTTATGAATACAATCTGAAAGCATGGGATATGGCAGCAGGAGTACTATTAGTGACAGAAGCAGGTGGAAAGGTTTCTGATTTTAATGGTGGAGATACTTATTTGTTCGGAGGTCAACTGGTAGCTGGAGCTGCAAACGTTCATGAACCTATGCGTAATTTGATTGCGTCTTACTGGAAGAATGTGGAACTGTAAAAACATTCAAGCATCCTGATGAGATAGAAACCAACTTATACATTTTAGTGTTCAGGGAATATGGCAGAGAATATTATCATCGGAATCATCTTTTTCAGTGCATTAGCGTATCTGTTTACTGTTGTTCGTAAACAGTTTTCAACGAAAAGCACTGGGTGCGCCAAAGGTTGTGGAGGTGCTTGCTCTACTATCGACTTTAAAAAGATAGAGGTTGAAATGCAGAAGAATAAACAGACTATTTAAGTCTGACTAAGAAATGTATTTGTGGACATAAAGGCATTGTAATAACGCATATTCTTTCATTTGCGAGCTGTTTTACTTGTCTTTTCGCTTTCCTATCTTTTCCTTTGTCTCACAAATCCAATTCTTCGCCTTTTAATTTTCATACGCTTGATCTTATTCTTCAAAATACTTTTCAAAGATATTTATCATTTATGGCGTACACGATATAGTCGTACGTTTCTGCGACTGGCTTTTCAATACGGAGATGTAGGACGGTATAAGGCAAGAGAGGTAAATTTCCTAAATTTTGAAATAGTGGTTCCCGATTGTCAGTCTTTTTTGTGGCAATTTAAAGAGATCTTCGCAGATGAGAACTATCGGTTTCTTTCAAACACTTCTTCTCCTTTGATTTATAATTGTGGTGCTAATATAGGTATAGATACTTTGTATTTTAAGCATCTGTATCCAGACGCACATATCAAAGCGTTTGAAGCTGATCCGACAATTGCCGGATATTTATCCCGTAATATTCAGAAGAATAATCTGCAAAATATAGAAATCATTAATCAGGCTGTTTGGAATGAAAATACCACCATTTCTTTTTCTGCTGAAGGTGCAGATGGTGGCTCTGTGATTGTAGGAGCCAAGACTACACAGGTACCTGCCACACGTTTGAAAGACTGGCTGGAAAAAGAAACGATGATAGACCTGCTTAAAATGGACATTGAAGGGGCAGAGGTTGCAGTAATACGGGATTGCAAAAATAGTCTGGGAAGGATTCGGCATCTTTTTATTGAGTATCATGCTTATCTGGGCGAGCCACAGGCATTGGGTGAAATTCTTCAAATTCTGACAGATAGTGGTTTCCGGTATTTTATCCGTTCAGAAGCAGATCGTAAACAGCCATTTGTTAATCGTACTAATCACAAGACACCTGTGATGGATTTGCAATTGAATATATTTGCCTATAAGGACTAAGTACTTGCATATAAAAGCATATTTCCCCTTTCAACAAAATCCTGAATCGGTTGAACGTCACGTTAATCAATACCTACCAGTCCAGCGGAGGTGCTGCTGTAGCCTGTCGCAGATTGGCACTGGCTTTACGAAAGAGTTATACAAATGCAACTTTACTGGTACAGGAACAGGTTTTTGCAGAAGGCTTTGTGACTCCTGTAGCAACCTCTTATCTACAGAAGAAAGCTGTTTTCGGGCGTTTTGTAGCAGAACGATTGTATTTCTATTTTTTTGAAAAGTCAAAACAGGTACGATTTGCTTTCTCTCCCGGAGTTGCTGGTATTGATATCAGTACTCATCCCGCTATTTTACAAGCAGATGTTTTGCATCTGCACTGGATTCATTTTGGATTTTTGTCATTAGGATCTTTAAAAAGGCTCTTATCACTGAATAAGCCAATAGTCTGGACATTGCATGATATGTGGGCTATGACAGGTGGCTGTCATTATAGCGGAACCTGTGCTCATTATTTATCCCATTGCCATGAATGCCCGTTTTTGAAGCATCCGTCTGAGAAGGATTTGTCCTATCGGATTTTTGAGAAAAAGAAGGCTTTGTTACAGAACGCTCCTATTCATTTTGTAACCTGTAGTCAATGGCTGGCGGATAAGGCAAGGCAGAGCGCTTTACTACGACAATTTCCTGTAACAGCTATTCCCAATCCTATAGATACAGAATTGTATAAACCTATGGATGTATTGGCTTTACGGGAAAAGTTAGGCTTGCCAGTAGATAAGAAGTTGCTTTTGTTTGGAGCTATGAATACACAAGATCCTCGTAAAGGTTTTGCTTATCTGGAAAAAGCACTTAATCAACTCTATGAAGCTGATAAAAATCTAAAAGAGCAAATTGAGCTGGTAATTTTTGGAAAGGCAGAAGAAGAGGTTTTGCGACGCTTACCATTTCATGTACATGACTATGGATCAGTAAAAGGAGATACCGCATTGGTAGAATTATACAATGTCTGCGATGCTATGGTATTACCCTCATTAGAAGATAATTTGCCTAACACTGTAATGGAAGCACTGGCATGTGGAACACCAGTCGTAGCTTTTGATACAGGTGGTTTACCAGAGATGATTGATCACAGACAAAACGGCTATCTTGCTGTATACAAATCTGCTGAAGATTTATCAAAAGGGATCTTATTTGTACTGGAAGAAAAAAGACAGGAGTCTCTTTTGCAGAATGCAAGACAATCAGTGTTGCAACGTTTTACAGAAGAACATGTTGCTGGACGATACCAAAGTTTATACCACTCGATTAGCCATAAAAAGAAATAAAAAAACTCCACCAGAGATGAAGTTTTTTTAGATGTACCTTAAGTTTATGAAGAAAACTTAGTCATAAAAATATACTTGTTAGAGTTATCTGGAATCCTGCATATTGGGTGATTTATTCATAAAGGTACATATCATGTTCTTGATTTTTAAGTACTTATTAAAGCATACTAATCAGGCGTTGTTCTTCCATTTTAGGTTCAGGAAGTGGCACTTTAAGTGTTTTCAGGTTAATCTCTTTTACTACTTTATCTTTGCCATTGAAAATAACAAGCTGATAAACTGCGTCTTTAAGATCTCCCATATTGAGTTTTAGCCAGCTTCTGCGTTGTCTTTTGCCAAGAGATGTACTAAAGTACAATTCCCCTTTTTCATCTTTGAGTTGAACGATGATGCTTTTACTAGAGTAATTATCTACCATTACATTCATGACGAGAGCATCTTTTTTGGGATACATACCTACTCCAAAGCTTCGTGTTTTAGTCTGATAATGATTGTTTTCGTTAAATTTTTCTGGTTCAGGATCATCATTTTGTGGGATTGCGATAGCAACAACGCTTACTAAGATAGCGATGCATACATTCAGAAGAGTTTTCATAGTTCGGGAAAAAGTTAAAGTGGATAATAGGGGAAAGTTAAGGGCTGAGTAAAAGCCACATCTAACCCAAAATGCGTGATTTGGAGGAATGGATACAGGACTGGATAAATGGATATTTGCTTAGTAATGCTTTAAGAGTAAAATTGTGTAACAGAAAATACTGATGAAATACACAAATGCATAAGCGGAATCTTGATTGGTAAAAAATAAAAAGGTTAGGAAGCGCTTCCTAACCTTTTTATAGGATATATAACCATAAGCTGGTAGCTTATTTTACGACAGCACCAAAGATTACTGTAAAACTTGCATTATTTCCACCACCAATGCTGGGAGCAGAATTATCTATATTGAAAACCCGGCCATCTGTAAGAGTGACAGTAGGGTATAAGATCAATTCGTCATCTTCACCCATATCGGCAATGCCATTTGGTAAACCAAATGCTGTAGCAACCTGAGTAGCTGTGATTACACCTCTGGCTTTCCCATTCGTAAAGTCAGTCTGCGATAAAGAAAGCACTAGTTTGCCTGTAATGGTATCTTCTGCGCTGGCATCAATGTAATCTCCAATAAATTGTACAGTACTTAGATTCTGATTGATAGAATAAGCGTCAAACTCAATAGCTGAGTTGCTGAGGTCATTACTGGCAAAATCACTTTTATCTTCATCAACAATAATCCGCATGTTGACACCTTCTTCAACTTGAGGTATGCGAATACGGTCATCATCCCGACAAGAGAAAGTGAATAATGAGGTTACGAATAGAATTATATAGAAAGCAAATGTTGATTTCATAGTATCAAAGTTAGATTGTGAGAAAGGTTAATCTACATCCCAAAAAACTTTATCTGTTGCAATATTTCTTGGTGCAGGGGCATTTGGGTTGATTTGTAAATCTGTAACTGAATACGGAAGCGACAGTATAAAGCTTCGGTTAAGAACTGTAAAAGGGTTGTTATCCGTATTGGGATCAAAAGGTTTGGGATAGCCTGTTCTGCGAATATCATTATAGGCTTCTAATCCAAATCCAAAGTTGGCAATCCATTTTTCTGTCAAAATTAACTCAAGTTTCTTTTCTGTATTTGCAGCAGTGTACAATGCCAATACTTTTGATGCATAGCTACTGATCTCTGTAGTCGACAATGTAGGCGCACCTGCCAGGTCTGCAATCTGATTTACCTCTTTGAATGATTCTGTTATAGCTTGTTCAAACAGCGCCTCTGCATCCTCTCCGGTATTCTTGGTGAGAGCCAGCTCAGCTCTTACATAGAGGCTATTTGCATACGTAAACAGGCGTTGGTAACCAGCTCCCTGTAATCCGCTACTTTGATTCACCACACCTCCTTCTCCATCATCATATTTTCCTCCTACGGGATATAAACCCAGCATGGTTTGTGATTGATCCTGATCAAAACCTTCATTGGGGTCAATATTTAAAGAGGCAAACCATATAGATAGAAATGCTCCATCCCGATAGGACACAGGATTTTGTGCATCTTGATCAGGAGTGAGCTGATTAAAGAAATAATAGGGGATACGAGGATCTTCAATACCAGATAAGATTGGGTTGAGTGTGCTTTTCCCCTGCATAATCTGATAGAAATAAGGACTTATATTATACTGAGGACCCTGTACATATTCCTGGATAAATGAAGGATGTCTGTTTTCAGGAGCTGTAGTGCTACCATACCGCAATTCAAAATCATTGGAGGCTGCACTCATCAAATCTCCTTCTGCAATCAATGCTTTGACTGTAGCATCATCATAGAGACTGGTTAGTCGTATCTGATTGTATAACTTGAGTTTTAGTGTTTTGGCTAGTTTTCGCCAGCGATCTACATTTCCACTGAAAAATAAGTCACTGGTACCTGTCGATAGAGAGGATGTTTTTGCCAAATTGGCAATACCTTCATCAAGTAAAGCAAATAACTTGGGATAGATTTCCTGCCCCTTGTCAAATTCCGGATAAGGGTTTTCTGCTCCAAGCGTTGCATTTGTATACGGAATATCTCCCCAAACATCCACCATAGCACTTGCTGCATATGCCTTTAGTATTTGTGCAATGCCCACAAACTGCCAGGCTTCCTGTTCTGTGCCGAGGTTTATAATCTGACGAAGGTCGGTAAATGCACCTGCATATAAATTGTCCCAGGCTTGTTGAATAGGAAAATCATCTCCTACAATGAAGTAACTATTCCAGTTGTCTCTAACCACAATTTGATGAGAGAAGCTGGAAAGGGGTTCTGAAAGTCCCGATGGGCCCATGCCTAATGAGTTGGTTATATTAAGCTGAGCATAAGGCAATAGCTGACGTAATGGAACTATGGTTGGATTATTAGGATCCTTATTAATATCCAAAAAGTTGCTTTCACAACCAGTTCCCAAAAATATTACTGCCGAAAATAATAGGATTTGTATATATCGAATGATCTTTTTCATATAGAGAAAATAATTGTGTCTAGAAAGTTAATCTCAGATTGACTCCAAAGCGACGTACAGAAGGTGCTGTATTGTATTCAAATCCTTGTATGTTTAAGCTTCCAAAGGTGCTGGTCTCAGGATCAAATCGAGTGTATTTTGGAAAGTTGGGAGCTTTATACCAGATATTACGTCCAGTGAAAGAAATTTTTGCTGAACCAAATGGCGTTTTCTGCATAAGTTCTTTGGGAAGTTCGTAACCTAAGCTAACCTCTCTCAAACGGATGGTAGTAGCATCAAAGACACTCCATTCATCTGCTCCATTTACAGCAAACGTATCACCAAAGTATAGATCATTCATTTCCACCTGGATGTTGTTAGGAATAGTCTTACCGTCACTATCAAGCAGAGGTTTTTGGGTGTTCGGATCTCCCAAGACGCCTGGAATCACATAATTCATTTCTCTTTTCTCTGTATCTTTGGTTACACCGCGACCTAACATTGCCTGTACAGTAGTAGAATACAAGTCGCCTCCGTGGCGATAGTCAAATACAGCTCCCAAAGTGATTCCTTTCCATGTAAATGAGTTCGTAAGTCCGATGATAAAATCAGGATTGGGATCTCCTATAATCTCTGGAGTGGATGATCTGATTAGTTGTCCATTGGATGGATCAATCAGTAAGTTTCCATTCTCATCTCGTGCAGAGACACTACCTCGAATTACACCATAAGGTAAGCCTGGTCGTAATACTGGAACTACACTACCACCAAATAGTCCCTGGATTTCTATTTCCTGCAGACCACTTACTAACTCATCTACCCGATTTACGTTTTTGGTAAAGGTGCCATAAATATTCCATCGGAATCCATTGCTTAAAGAGATTGGAGTCACATCAAGCCCAATTTCAACCCCTTTGTTAGTCATCGTTCCAAAGTTGGTAAGTAGGAAATTAAATCCGGAGGCACGAGGGAGTGAAAGAAAGCCAATCTGTTCAGTAGTTTTAGTATGATAGAACGTGAAATCTATACCTACCCGATTGTCTAATAATCGTAACTCTGTACCTAACTCAACAGATCTGGTGAATTCCGGTTTTAGGTTAGGGTTATAATCTGTATTGGAAAGAGTAGCTGCCGGAATCCCTTTGAATGGAAAATCATTGTCAGGAAGTGCACCTATGAGGTTTGAGCTGGCTCCCAGATTTAACTGATAGGTTGGGAAAAGTGAATAAGGTGGTGCGTCATTTCCTACTTTTGCCCAACTGGCTCGTATTTTACCTGAATTCAGAATCTTGGATTGTATACCGAAGGCTTCTGTAAATACAAAAGATCCATTTACTGCTGGGTAAAAGAAGCTTCGGTTAGACTTCGGTAAGGTTGACGACCAATCATTACGTCCTGTTACTGTCAAGAAAGCATAATCACGATAACTCAGCGTTGCATCCGCAAAAATACCATATAACCGACGTCTCTGATAGGTACCACCAAACGGAATCACACTATTGGTATTATCAAGGTCAAGAATGTCAAAATCAATCATACCTGACCCCTGAAAACTTTGATTTTGTGTAGTACGTTGATTCACATTATGCCCTACTACTACTTTCAGGCCAAGGTCATCAGATAGTTTGCGACTGGCAGACAGCAAGAAATTAGATTCTATTTCTGTGAAAGTTGTATTCGTCTCTGTAATTTCTCCAATTCCGCCACCACCCCTTGAGCCAGGGCGGTACCATTCCAAATCCCGTTGGCTATATGTATTGATACCAATTTTGTAGGATGCGGTCAGCCAGTTAAAAATGTCATAACTTGCATTTATACTGGCTAATACACGGTTGATGTTTGCATTAAATCCATCGTATTTGGTACTCCAGTATGGATTAGTAGATTGTCCGGTGGATACAAAAAATATATTCGCATGTGTAATCGGATTTTCAAAAGGTTGGCCCTGAAGATCCCAATTTCGTCCAAGAAACATAGTACGACCAAATGCCGACGCATTTCCAATCGCATTGTTTGCTCCACCTGCAGGCCCGGATTGCAGGCTATTGGTATAGGCAAAGTTACCTCCTATAGTCAGACCGTTTTCAAGAGTGGTACCACCTCCCAGGCTTAAATTGGTACGTTCAAATTTGGAATTAGGTATATAGCCATCCTGATTCATTTTTGATAGGGTTGCCGTTAGGTTTCCTTTACCTGTACTACCTGCCACCGTAATAGAATTCTCAAATACCCTTCCGGTTTTGAAAAAGTCCTTTACATTATTAGGATAAGCCCGATATGGGACTTTCGTTCCCGCAAGTTCAGGAAAGGCAGCAGAGACAGATGGCCAGATAGGTATAGAGTCAATAGTAGGATAAGGAACTGCACCTTTGAAAGGAGCACCCCAGGAACCATTGGAGGCAGCATAGACAAAGCCAGTTCCTGTACCATAACTATTTTGGTATTTAGGTAGGTTGGCTATGTTTTCAATAGAATAAGAGGAAGAAAATGTGACTTCTAGTCCTTTCTTTGAGCTTTTTCCTGCGCCAGTCTTGGTTGTAATGACCACAACCCCATTGGCAGCGCGTATGCCATACAATGCAGCTGCTGCACCTCCTTTCAATACAGTCATGGATTGAATGTTGTTAGGGTCCAGATCTGCTATACGGCTTGAATATGCGCCACCTCCTGATAGTTGCGAATTGCCACCTGAATTTGCTCCATTGGTTGAATTATCATACGGAATGCCATCAACTATAAACAGAGGCTGGTTATTTCCAAAAAAGGAGCGGGTACCTCTGATTGTGAGGCGGGTTGCACTACCTGGCACACCACTGGAACCTATAATGTTAACTCCTGGGACTTTTCCTTGTAAACCTCTAAGTACATCAGGTTCAGATACTTGTTGCACTTTAGATGCATCTACTTTCTCAACAGAATATCCCAATGATTTCTGATTACGCTCAATACCAACTGCTGTTACAACTACTTCGCTTAGTGCCTGAACATCTGGTATCAGCGATACATCAATAGTAGATCGGTTACCTACCTGTATTTCCTGATTCAGATAACCAACAAAGCTGAATAACAATGTGGCATCACGGGGAACACTGATACTGAACCTGCCTTCTACATCAGTGATTGTTCCTGTAGTAGTTCCCTTTACGGATACACTTACACCTGGTAGAGCAGATTTGTCTTCGCTGACTACTTTTCCTGTTACCGTAGTGTTTTGTGCCCATATTGAACTATTGATTAGAATCCCGAAGCAAAACATGAGTAAGATCTTTTTCATAGGCAAAAAATTGGGTTTGTGTAAATGAAGTATGCACGCTTACAGAGCGTGATTATCAAATATAGACACTATGAAAAGGGAAAAAATCACACAGATTGGGTGATTTTTGAGAGAGGAAAATGCGTGGTTAACAGCTTGTTATATCACAGGAAATCAAATGGGGAAATCCATACTATATAGAAATAATAAACCCGGATAATTCCGGGTTTGTGAACAGGATATATAGCTGTGGTAATTTAGATAAGACGTTCCTGTACAGCTTTCTCGATAGCCTCTGCTTTGGTGTGCACCTCAAGTTTCCAGTAGATATTTTTGATATGAGTACGGATGGTTTCTTTGTTTACAAATAATTCTTCTGCAATGTGTGTATAGCTTTTGCCTTTAGCCAGCAGTTCCAGTACCTCCGTTTCACGTTGTGTAAGTGGGGTGTTTTGATTTTTGTGAAACGACGCTACCACTCTTCGGGCAATACTGGTGCTCATAGGTGCGCCACCTTCCTGAATGTCTTTAATGGCTTCAAGAAGCTTGGCAGGTTGTACACTCTTGGTTAAATAGCCTCCTGCGCCTGCACATAAAGCCTTAAAAATCAGCTCGTCATTTTCGTATACTGTAATTACAATGACATTGGTTTTGGGGCGGCTTTTTTTAATTTTTTCGATTCCTTCAATCCCATTCATTCCACTTGGTAGTTCGATATCAATCAGGACAACATCTGGAGAATCCTCGCACAAGTTTTTGATGGCCTCCTCACAGCGATTGTAGGTATTAACAATCCGGAATCCTGGTGTTCCATCTATAAGCATCGAGAATCCGTTCCGGATAATGGTGTCATCTTCTACAATACATACCTTAATTGGGGTAGTATTTTTTATGTTTTGCATAGAGATCATAGGTGTAGGTAGCGTAAACATAGTTGTTTGAATTAAAGATACATAGTGATTAAAAAAGTCTCATGGCTTGTATAAATGGTTTGATAGTTATATAAAAGGTGATTTCAGTGTCTGAATGGACAAGGATCTCACCTTTTAATCTATTAAAAGACAGGATTACCAAGGTCACCCATTTTGGGGGATTTTAGGGAGAAGCGGATTTCTGTTCCTACATATATTTCTGAAATAATTTCTATAGCTCCCCCAATCTTATGTGCTCTGGTTTGCATGTTGATTAAACCATTAGAATGATTGGATCTTTGGAGATCAAATCCTTTCCCATTGTCTTGCCAGCAAACTGAAATCAGGTCTTGGGTAGAGGTAAAGGAAAGAAGAGTTTTTGTTGCTCCTGCATATTTGAGTGTATTACTCATTGCCTCCTTAAAAATCAGTATCAGGTGCCGACTCATTCCCATAGGGAAGTTAATCTGTTGAAAATGGTCCGAAAGACCTGTTATATCAAATTCTGTCTGTGTTTTTTCAAAGATATCATCACCAAAATCTTTGAGTCGGAGAGCTATTTCATAGAAATTGTCATTTTCAGGATTAATAGTCCATATAAAATCTTTAGTTCCCTGGTAAAGGCGTTGGGCGTTATCATTGATCTTTTCCAGAAGATAACGGGCTTCGGAAATGTCCTTGTTCAGATTATTCCTGGTCAACTCAGTGAGTACTGCAATACGGGTAAGGCCATTTCCAAATTCGTCGTGTAAGTCTTGAGCTGCTAACTTTCTCACTCGTTCATTCTCTTCGATTTTGATTTGTTGTACGGCCAGTGCCCGTTCTACTTTTAAGCGAACTCTATACCGGTAGATAATGAAAATTAGTGCGATAGTAGTGAGAGCCACAAGTACATAAAAGCCACTACTTAACCAGAAAGGAGGAACAACATAAATAGGAATACTTAATATGTCTTTCTCATTCCAGTATCCTTGATTGTTTGAACTTTTAACCTTTAAAGTATAGTGGCCTGGTTTGATATCTGCTATACCTAAAAATCTATTCTCCGAATACATCCACTCATCCTGTAATCCTTCCAGCTTATAAGCAAATAAGTTTTTTGAAGGGTTATTGTAATCTGTGGCAGAAAAGAAAAAAGAAACAAAGTCTTTATAATGAACTGTTAACTGTCCTTTAGTCTGTAAAATGCTGTCCAGGTTTATTTCCTGCTGAAATAATTGAAAAGAAGATATATTTACTTTTGGCAGATGCTTGTTTTCCACCAACTGATCTGGATAAAAGCTTACCATAACACCATGTCCACCAAAAAACAGCTCGCCATCCTGACTTCGATGAAATGCACCAGAATTAAATTCCCGGCTTGTTAATCCATCGTTGGTATCATAATTTTTAAAACTATCTGTAACAGGATCAAAACACGATAATCCTGCATTGGTGCTAATCCAAATTCTACCTTGTTTATCGCCTAGCGCTCCATACACAAATGAATTAGGCAAGCCATGTTTCCGGGTATAGTGTATAAACTGTGTGGTTGAATCTGTTTCTACAAGCCGGCTTAATCCTTTCGATGAACATATCCAGAGATTATGACCTGTATCCTGATAAATATCAAGGACCATATTTCCAATAAGGCTGCCAGGATTTTCCGGATGGTTTGTGAGATGAAGAAACTTTGCAGAAGAAGGGTTCCACTTGATTAAGCCATGATCTGTTCCAAACCAAAAGTTTCCTGAAACATCCTCAGATATCACATTAATACCAGATAATGTCAATGTATCTGTAGTATTTGTTAGATTCCTTATAAGGTCCCTACAGGCTAGCTCTTTGTCTAATTTTACCAGATATTCATATGTTGCAATCCATATATTTCCATTTGTATCTTCAAAGATATCTTTTACCAGTGGCTGATTGTTATTCTTTGTGGCTGGTAGCCTGATCTTTTCAAAGTTATTGTGAGATCTGTTATATAGATATAATCCATTATTACTTCCAACCCATAAATTCTTTCTGCTGTCTTCCTTGATTGTGCAATAGTAATTATTACTACTAGTTGTCTTATCCAGTAGCAACTTTTTGTGTTTCTGTGTTTTTCGTTCTATCTGAAAAAGTCCTTGCAGTGTTCCAACCCACACATACCCAAAACTATCTGTACAAATAGAAAAGATAGAAGATTCCATCGCTCTTTTATCATCGGATAATACATTACTCCATTGATAAAAACTGTTTTTTGAGCGACTGTACGAGTGCGCGCCTGCTTCCCGGGTACCAATCCATAGAATATCTTCGTTTGCGTCGTCACCCTCATACAAAGCATAAATAGTTCCACTTTTTAACCCGTTTGGTTGAAAACGTTCTTCCTGAATATGTTCCAGTAGCATTAGTTGGTCATCTACTAATTTCTGATAACGAAATAATCCAGCCCCGAAGGTCCCAATCCATATAATTCCAAAGCGATCTATACGCAACGCTGTAATGGTTAGTTCTGAATCACATGGTTGCCAGCATAGGGTCTTTACAGAAAAATCTTTCAGAGAAATAGTAAGCAGATGGTTATCAGAGGAAAGTAAAATATAGTCACTGGTGCCTGTGATCCTTTGTATGGGAAATTGTAGTTTTTTGTAGAGAGTGCTATTAAAAGTAGATGCATTTTCAAAAGAAATGTGTTGTTGTGAAGAGGTATGAGGACTTATAAGTATTCTGTTTAATCCTGCAGGAGTAGCTACCCATATATTTTCAAGGTTGTCCTTGTAAATAGAATTGACTAAATCATAGTTTAATCCCTGACCTATAGTATACAGCGTTGCTACATAAGGAGTATCTTGTTTTTCTTGTGGTATGAGTCTCCATAGTCCGTTTTTTGTTCCAACCCATATAGCTCTCCATCGATCTTCGACAATACTTGTCACCGTATACGACCATGAAGGCTTTCCCTGGCCAAATAGGTAGGTATATTGTGTGAAAGAATTATGCAAACGGTTATATACACAGATGCCATGAGTAGTGCCTATCCATAATTGTTGTCGTGAGTCTTCATACAAATACGTAATCTCATCACTAGGTAGTGTGTTTTTATCAAATGGATCATTGTGAAACTGCTTTATATGAAAACCATCATATCGATTAAGTCCATCCTGAGTGCCAAACCACATGTATCCCTGACTATCTTGTAGAATAGCTCTAACCTCACTTTGACTGAGTCCATCATTCAATGAGATTTGATCCAGATGGTTATTGGGAACAGCAAGTGCCTTTGAGATAAAGAACACTCCTATGAGATAGTACAGTATTTTCATACCAGAGACTTGGGAAAGCGTTTTTTGTTTGCATAAACAAAGGCACAGGTTCTAAGTTAATGAATTAGAAGGGCGATACTGTAATAATTACATGAGTGGTAATACTCACTAATAGAGTATATCTTACTTGTAATACTCTGAGTGTAGAATAAGCCGTAACATTTTCTTTGTTTGAGAGGACTCATTATTAAATGAGGAGATAGTGTCAGCAGATTATTTCCTCAATCAGAAAAATGAATTTAACTTGGGTGCAGGAAAAATATTTTTTAACAAACCCCCTGAACAGAGTTATGCAATACAGAAGATTTGGAAAAACAAACTGGAATGTAAGTGAAATTGGCTACGGCATGTGGGGACTGGCTGGCTGGACAGGTACAGATCAGAAAGAAATGGAGACTGCTTTGGATCGTTCTGTTGAGCTAGGTTGTACTTTTTTTGACACAGCCTGGGGATATGGAGCAGGAAAAAGTGAAGAAATTCTGGGAGACTTAATGAAACGTCATGCATCAAAGAGATTGTATTTTGCTACTAAAATTCCTCCTATGAATTTTAAATGGCCATCCAAGCCTGAATATACATTGGAAGAATGTTTTCCTGCCAGTCATATCATTGAATACACTGAAAAAAGCCTGAAGAACCTAAACGTAGAGTGTATTGATTTACAGCAGTTCCATGTATGGGAAGATGCATGGTATGATAAAGATGAATGGAAAAATGCGGTAGAGAAGCTAAAAAGAGAAGGTAAAGTAAAGCACTTTGGTGTGAGTGTAAATCGCTGGGAGCCAGATAATGTATTGAAAACGTTAGAAACCGGGTTGATTGATGCTGTACAGGTTATATATAATATTTTTGACCAGGCTCCTGAAGATAATCTGTTTCCTCTGTGTCGTAAACTGGATATTGGAGTAATTGCCAGAGTTCCATTTGATGAAGGAACACTTACAGGTACATTGACGAAAGACACTGTATTTCCAAAAGATGACTGGCGTTCAACTTATTTTGTTCCTGAAAATCTGAATGCAAGTGTAGATCATGCAGAGGCTTTAAAGCCTTTAATTCCAGAAGGAATGACCATGCCCGAATTGGCACTGCGTTTTATTTTGGGTAATGATGATGTGCATACTATTATTCCTGGCATGAGAAAAATTCGCAATGTGGAAGCGAACATAGGAACAAGTGATGGGAAGAAACTAGAAAAGGCTCTACAGGTAAAGTTGAAAGATCATCGTTGGGATCGTACTCCGACAGAGTGGTCGCAATAGGTCTTGTTGATGCTATTAAAACAGGATTCGCCTCAACTGTAAGTAAATGACTGTATTTTTTGAATATAGTTTTTGATTGCGCACAGTTCACTGCGAAAACTTTTTTCGAAAAGGTAAGGCAAGCTATTCAATTACTGAAGAGATTGTATATAACTCCAATCACTTTTGAGTTTGGTCAGAGTTCCGATCATTTTCTTTGCTGCGCATAACTCACCGCAAAAACTTTTTTGAACGGAACTCCGATCACTTTTTCGTCTTGCGCATCATTCACTGCAAAAACAAAATCTGATCAGAATTCACCGCATAGTTTTTCTTGTTGTGAATTCTGATCATACTATTTAAGTGAGACAAGGTCGGTCTGGTAAAATCTAATAGTTGAGATGCCTCTGTTTTATAGGTTTTTGTGTTGCACCAATGTGGAGGATTCAGTTCTCATCCAGTTATCAATCATTGTAAACGTGTGTATAGCACTATCAATGATCTGCTGTTCCCAACCAGGTGTTTGGGCTGCAATGGCAAGTTGTTGTAGGAAATCTTTCCATTGCGACCCTATTTGTGAACCATACGCAGAAAAATAGCTTGAGCCTTCAAAATCAGGCAGAGATTTTATCAGGTGCTTTTGAATTACCTGTCCACCTAGGGTAGAGCCTTCTAATACATACATCCCTCCCCAGGCGGCGGCTTCTGTAGTATAAAATGTTGTAAAGTCTTTATCTGGTAATACAGCAATAGTGTCTGTTGTATTCTCTGCTGAAATGTCTTTCATAAGCAAATGAGCCTTACGTCTTTCTGAAATAGTAGGTAAACTACGTTCTAACAGCGGAAAAACATTTTTTTCAAACCCGGATACAACCCCATATAGCTTTTGCAGATATATTTTATAATCTTCCATTGATACATTATTACTCAGCAAGGCTACTGAATAGGAGTTCTCTTCCAATGCTTTGTGGCAATCGGCAGTTTGAGAGCGTAAGTTCTGTAAAAACACGGTTGATGGCTTAAAGAGGTAAATAATCGGATAATGATACCAGGAATGTTATGCTATACTCTATGCTATCGTATTAATGATCCGTGCATAGATACTATAAACTTTTTTAAGTGTGAATATTCAGTTTATAAAATTCTGTGCCTTACAGAAAGATAATTTGTTTTTCTTAGAAAAAAGTTGTATATTATAGTAAGGTGTACTTTGTAAGTATGCCGGATTAATTTATAAAACTTACTCTATTATTCTATGAACAAGTACGAAAGGCTCAAGGTAGAACTTGAGACTAATGGTGAAGGTAAAATGAAAGCATTTGGTGATTCGATGCTTCCAATTTTAAAATCAGGCTCATTGTTAACCTTTAAGCGACAGAGCGACTATCAAATTGGTGATATCGTGTTTTGTAAAGTGAAAGGTCGATACATTGATGCTCACAAAATCACCAAGAAAGACCCTAACAAAGGATTTATGATTGCTAACAATCATGGATTTGAAAATGGCTGGACGAAGCGGATATTTGGGAAGGCTGTTCTGGTAGAACACACAGGCGAAACTAGAGAACTCTAAGTTTCGCCTGTTTTGTTTTATTGAATTCTTTTTTATTGACCTTTGGTTCCTTTAAGTACAATATCCCGATCTCCCGCCCATTGATTTAAGTCTTGCTTGGAAATGGCTGCAGCCATCAGATCCGGAAACATATCTGGAGTACAGGCAAATACAGGAACCTCATGAGTTGCCAGAAACTTAGCATTGCCATGATCATACGAAGGAGCTCCCTGGTCATCCAGTGCCAGCAAACATACTACCTGTACACCTGAATTGACAATCTCTTCTATCTTTCTTCGCATTTGTTGCTCATTACCTCCTTCATACAAGTCGGTTATCAATACCAGAATTGTATCATTGGGTTTAGTAATAATCTCCTGACAATAACCTAATGCTTTATTAATATCTGTTCCGCCTCCCAACTGCACACCAAATAATAAATCTACCGGGTCTTTTAAATCTTCTGTCAAATCGGCTACAGCAGTATCAAAAACAACCATTTTGGTAGAAACACTGGGTAATGATGCCATAACAGCGCCAAAAATGCCTGAGTATACTACAGAGGTACCCATAGAACCAGACTGGTCAATACATAATACAATGTCTCTCAGTGATTTTTTGGTTTTGCGTCCATATCCAATACGAACTTCCGGAATAATGGTCTTGTAATCTTCCTGATAGTGTTTCAGATTTTTACGAATAGTCGTATTCCAGTCAATCTCATTGTAGCGGGGTCTGCGGTTCTTTACAGAACGATTGATAGCTCCCTGAATGGCCTGAATTGTATTTTGAGCTAGCTTCTCAAGCAATTCATCTACTACTTTCTGTACTACGCGGCGGGCTGTATCTTTGGTTTTACTAGGTATGAGTTTACCAAGCTCCATCAGGGTTGCAACCAGATGCACATCAGGGTTAGCCTGTTCCAGAATTTCAGGCTCGAGCATCATTTTTTGTTTAAGGCTCTCATTTTTTAAGGCATCATTCTGCATTACCTGAACTACCGATTGAGGAAAATATTTGCGAATGTCTCCAAGCCAGCGGGCTACACTTGGATTAGAGCCTTCAGAGCCACCCTGCTTACTTTTTTCACCATATTGGAATTTCCCTTTCCGCTCAAACTCATATAAGGCACCTAGTGCAGCATCCATCTGTGCTAATTCTCCTTCCAGCTGGGCTCCTGTACCATCTGCATCTTCTCCACCCAACATCAGTCTCCAGCGTTTTAGTGTTTCTTCGTGTTGTTGCATGTATAGTAAACTATTTTTCGTTTCGGAATTGATTCTCAATGTACTATCGCATTATTCATCTTCAGACATAATAACATCTTTGAAGCGTACATATAAAAATGAAATAATCATAAGCAATATACCCAATCCCAATAAAGCAATAATCTGGCTCAATCTTGAGATTAAAGAAATATCCATTGCAAAAAGTTTAATCAAGGTAACTGCCAATAGCAAAATACCAATAAATCGGGTAGTTCTGTCTTTCATACGAATACCAGCAGCTACTAGTCCTAGTGCATAACATCCCCATAAAATACTTGTTCCTGCTTTTAAAATGCGTTCCCCTGCTTTTACAGGATCGTCACTAAGAAGCATTACTATATTTCGTAGTTCAAAGCTTAATACGCTAATAAAAAAGAAATGGATCAGGACAGATAGTGCTTTTCGCCCAAAATCTTTTCGGGTGTAGATCTCCTGACCCTGAAGATACATCAGGTAAAGACAAAGTCCTGTAGCCAGGTAGGCCACATACCGCAAACTTAATGCTGAACCTGTAGCATTGTTCTTTAAAAACAATGACCGGATCTCTTCTGCAGATGACAAATGTACAATAAACCAAGCGAACACAATTACATAGCCCAGCAGCAGAGTTAATATCTTCCATCCTTTTTCTTTCAAATATCGTTTACTTATCCATAGAAGAGCGCTGACATATACAGCAGAGAAAATAAGTTGCCAGATGGACTTTTCATCTGATAAAAGAGTAATACCTGCAAAGATATTTTGTGTTTTAGATACCAGGAATATCTTATAATTAAACCAGTGGTTTATCTCCAGCGACATAACTCCATAAAGCAAAAGTATTGCCCAACCTGCCAGTCCATTAGAAAAAATGGAATAAATAGGGAGTGGAAGTAAGGGATTATTGTCTGATGTATCTTTTTTAGTCAACCAGAGCATTCCAGCCTGAGAAAAAACAACACCCATTCCAGACCAGAAATACCGATTGGTAAAGAAACCTAATTCATTCGATTCTACGTAGGCTGTTTCCCATAACTGAAAGAGACTCAAAGTACTGATAACAACAAGAATAACTGATGAATAAATATAGAAAGCTGCTCTGCTTTTGATGGCTACCCAACACAGAACCAGTGCTTCTAAAGCCCATAGTAGAGAGACTGATAAACCATTAAAGTAAAGGTCTATAGACATTGTAAAAAACAACAACGATAAACCTACTGCCAGATAAAATAAGATAGCAGAAAGCTTTTTCTGGTGCATAAGCCAGGCTACGATAGCATGTACTAAAGAGATCCCCAGGCTAAAGTATGCAGTTTGATGAGTATAATGTGCTTGTTCCAGAGCAGAATATCCAATGAGAAAGAAGATTATCGTATTTGTGACGATGAAGAAAGAATTAGACTGTGGTATATTCTGATAAGGTAGTTGATAAAATACAAAGACTGCATAGAATATAAGAAAGAACATGCCTGGAAATCCAAGCGCTATAGCCAGATGTCTTTCAGGTGTAAAGGAAACGGCAAACCAGGTAATCACTATAATCCATGTGATGGCAAAGGCGGTTGTATTCATCCAGGACCACTTCTTGAAATAGGCCACAAAAGCTACACCAATATTGACCATACCCATATACGTAAACAAAATCGCCACCTTGCCTGAGTTCTGACTGAGGAGCATAGGTACGGCATAGGCACCTACCAGACCAATAACACCTATTACCTGCTGATTATATAGAGTGGCAGCATATACAGTGAAAAATGTAATGGCTACCATCAGGGCAAATGCTAGTGCATGTGGAAGCAGTGCATAAAAATCGTAGGCAAAATAGGTAGTGAAATACAGCGTAGCTACGCCTCCACTTAATAAAACTGCACTGTAAGCTGAGTATTTGTTTTTTAGGCGATATGACAATCCTAAAAGGGCTAATCCGGCTAGATAGCCACCTGTAATGCGTCCAATAGGACCAACCATGTTATTGTCAATGGCATATTTTACAAAAATACCCAATCCGATAACCAGGATCAGTATCCCAATTTTATTGATGAGGTTCCCACCAATAAATGCTTCCAGACTTTCTTTTGATTGTTTGGGTGAGCTCTGAGATTGTTCCGGTGTGATACGGGGTCTGTTGTGTGGTGCCGTGATCTGCATTAATGGAATCGGTTCAGGCTCGGTTTCTTTTTGAGTAAAGCGTGGTTCTTCTTCCAGGTTCTCCTGAGAGATCTCTAAAACAGGCGTTTTGTCCTCTACATGAGAAATTGGCTTTGTTCCATCTTGTAGACTTTGACTGATAAGGCTGGAAATATCTTTCTTTAAAAGTGCAATTTCTATCTGTTGTTGTGTAGCTACCTGGGTTAGTTTTTCCAGTCGTGATAGTAGTTGTGCTATCTTTTCTTCCTGATTCATAAGATGTATTGTATAATCAAAGTCAGATTATTCAAGTGGATATATTCAAAAAGACTTGGTTCTCAGAAGTAGTTTGCGGAAATTTTATTATTTTCATGTAATTTACCTAAAAAAACAGGAAGTCTTTTGTCCTGACAGACAAGAACAAATCTTTAGTACGCTAATATGGTATTCCTGTGTACATTTGCAGAAGTTACTTTCTACTCACATGACATTCATTTTGCTGGCATTAGCCATAGCGCCCGGATTGGCAATTGCGATCTTTATTTATGAGAAAGATAAGCTGGATAAAGAGCCATTACATTTGTTGGTAAAAACATTTGTTCTGGGTGTAGTAAGTGCATTGGTCGCTACCTTCATTCAGGCCTTTTTAGGACAGTTGCTGGGCTGGAATCTAGACGATATAAAAGATATTCCGGATACCTTCTCTAAAGCACTTTTAGTAGGTTTTACAGAAGAATGGTGTAAATATATGTGCCTGGTGTTTTTTGCCTATCGCAAAAAAGAGTTCAATGAACCTTTTGATGGAATTACTTATGGAGTAATGATTGCAATGGGTTTTGCTACATTTGAGAATATATTTTACGTAATAGAAGGTGGTTTTGAAGTTGCCATTCTCAGAATGTTTACTGCTGTACCTGCTCACGCTACTTTTGCCGTTGCTATGGGCTATTTTGTAGGCGCTGCAAAATTCAAGCATAACTATAACATCGGGTTATATAAAATGATAGGTTTAGCCAGTGCAACGTTATTACATGCTTCGTATGATTTTTTCTTCTTTGTCGAAAGCTATCCAATCATGGCTTTTGGAGGAATAATTTCTCTGCTGATTGGAATCTGGTTATCCATTCGTGCCATTCGTTTGCATAACTATAACTCGCCATTCAATCACCAACGACATCCTGTAGAATCGGAAAAGCAGGAAGTGAATAGTTAATTAAATAGCTTTAGCCTTTGATAGATAGTATAAACCGTTTGTTAAATTTATCAGATGTGTCACCGAACGTCTCTTTAGTGGGGTACAGGCTCTGTAACCATTTTTCCTCTAACAGCATACTATGGATTTTCTCAAAAGAGCAGTATTGAAAGTATATCTTTTCTGGGCAGTTGCCACATTCTGTATTATTATGACACTCTCATTACCACTGGTTGTATTGCCATTTGTTTTGGGAGAGAAGCTGGGAGGACGTATATCCTATATTTTTCTGAAACTATGGGGATATGGATTTGGTCTTACCAGTTTTATCCGTTTTAAGACCATTAACCGCCATAAGATAGATCAGTCTCAGCCCTATATCTATGTTGCCAATCATAATTCTTACTTGGATTCGCCTGCATTTGTAACTGCCATACCAGGACAATGCCGTCCTTTAGGCAAAGCAGAAATGAAGAAGATTCCTGTTTTTGGATGGCTTTATCCGTATGTGGTAGTTGTAGTTGATCGAAGTAGTGTTGCCAGTCGCATTAAAAGTATGAATGCTCTGAAGGATAAGCTGAGACGGGGAATTTCTGTTTTTATATTTCCGGAAGGAAGTATGAACACCACAGACCAGCCTATGCTTCCTTTTTATGAAGGTGCTTTTCGGCTGGCAATAGAAACACAGACGCCAGTACTTCCAATGGTAATTCTGAATAGCCGGAACTTATTACCACGAATAAAATTTGAACTTCGTCCAGGTACTATTACAACTGTTTTTTTGGAACCTGTGCCTGTTGAGGGACTAACAATGAAGGACGTGGCTGTCTTAAAAGAAAGAGTTTATAGCCAGATGAAAGAAGCACTGGATTATTACAATGCTTACGGAGCAGAGGAGGATAATATTTTTCTGGAGCCTAAAACCTCTTTTGGATAACCTATGTATTTATTGTAGATGAACCGCAATATCACCTATCCACTCTTTACCCGGTTCTAGCACCAGTAAGCCAATTTCGTTATTGAATACATTTGCCATACAGGTTTGTGGCTCTATAGCAATGCTGTTGCGATGTGAAGGAGTGAATACCTGTGTATAATTAAATCCGTGATGACGGGATTGAGTAAGGCAGATTGTCAGATTTTGTGATTCATCATGGAGTAATGTCTTTGCCGATCCTTTGTATTGGCCTCCTGTAAACCCATGATCAAATTGTTTGCCTGCTATCTGGTTTCCTCCTTGCTGAAATGCTGCTGCGGTAAACCCCTGCATTTGTTTGATTTTGCCGGTAGGAACAACAAACGCATCTAATTCATAGTATTTTTTAGAAGGTAAAATAATTCGTAACTGATCTACTCGTGATCCGGTTTTGAAATAAGGATGCCATCCAAATCCCATAGGCATATTAGTAGATCCTATATTCTGAACACGAATGTCCATCCGGAATACATGATTAGAGAGAAGGGTATACTTTACCGTTAATGTATAAGGGAATGGATAGCCTGTAAGTTGTCCTGTATAAGTGTATGCAAGTTCCAGAATGGCTCTGTCATTTTTGATATCTGTACGTATAATCTGAAAGGACTTATCTGCTATCAGACCATGTAAGGCACTCTTGCGCATCAGTTCATTAATGGGTAGCTGATAGTCTTTTCCTTCAAATGTATAGATACCATCTTTGATTCTGCCTGGAAAAGGAAACAGAAGAGAACTCTTATACCACATATTTCCGGGAAGGTCTTCTTCTGTAACACCATCAATAATAGAATAAGCATGGTTATTTAATGACAGTACGAGTTCCTGAATAAGTCCTCCATATTCAGGAAGTACAGCAATGGTTTCATTTGTTTGCTCATTCTTTAACAAATAGCGCGTATATCCGGCAAAATTATCCGTATGAATCGAAAACACTGATCTAGAATTTAATGTCAAAAAATTAGTGCATTCACAGATTTATTTTCTGGTGCAAAAGACAATAGAGCTTAGAGCCAAATTATTTATTTTTTAGCCATAATTTGTTTACTCAGAAGCCATATATAGGTACTATTTGTGACAAAGTAGCGTTTAAACATTCGTTTCGGTTCCTGGGCCAGTCTGTATAACCATTCAAGTGCTAGTTTTTGCATCCAGGAAGGAGCCCGTTTCCGTACCCCTGCATATACATCAAAAGCGCCTCCCACACCCAGCAATACGGCATTGATCTTCTTGTAGTTTTGAGACATCCAGGTTTCCTGTTTGGGACAACCTAGTGCTACCATAACCAGATTAGCGCCAGAGTCATTAATCATCTGAGCATATTTCTCATTATTGGCTGCATTAAGAGAACCGAAAGGAGGAGAGAACATACCTGCAATACGTAAATTGGGGTGATCTTTCTCAATTCGCTTTCTCATTGCATCCAGCGTTTCATTGGTTGTTCCAAAAAAGTAGATAGACAACCCTTCTTTTTCACAATCCGCAATCAAAGATGGTAACATGTCCATACCTGCTACTCTTTCCTGAGACACACCATATAATGATTTGAATGCTTTAGCCAGAGGTACTCCATCAGGAGCCACGATGTTGGCATTATTTACTATCTCTGCAAACGCAGGCGACCAATGCCCTTCAATGGTCATATGCACATTGGCATAGCAGACATAAGAAGGTGTATGACTGCTTCCCAGGTCCAGAATTTCCCGGGTTGTTTCATCATAAGATAATTGGCTTACATCCAAGCTTATGATTCTTTTGCGATTGGCAGAAACGGTAACAGATGTGGTCATAGCTACTGAAGTATGTATGGAATAGTATACGGTAAATTAAAGCAGATGTTTAATTATTAAGATACAGGCTGAGAAATAGATAGATACACGTTTTTACAATTAAAAATATAGTATTTTGCCAGAAAATCTATATTTCCATCTGAAAGGTTATACATGTTCTTCGTTCTATCCAAAAGTTTGTTTTATGTTTTAATGCCCATCACCTGGATTGTAGGTTTGTTCCTCTACAGTTTTTGGACAAAAGTACCCCGGCTAAAAAATCGAGCCATAAAAATAGCTTTTATTTTATTAATCCTATTTACCAACAACATGATCGTTAATGAAGCTATACGTGCCTGGGAAATTTCTGTTACACCAATAGCAGATTTGGCGCCTCATGATGTAGCTGTTGTTCTTACAGGCGTAACTGATACAGAACGTGAGCCTCAGGATCGGGTTTATTTTGCAAAAGGGGCAGATCGTATTTTACATCCTTTGCAATTGTACAAAATCGGAAAAATAAAATATTTCCTTATTAGTGGCGGCTCTGGTCAATTGGTAAACCGGAACAAGAATGAAAGTGAAGCAGAAGAATTGGCTTCCATATTAAAATTAGCGGGTGTGCCAGACAGCGTTATTGTACTTGAAAATAAATCTCGTAATACACATGAAAATGCATTGTTTTCTGCAAAAGTGCTGGAAAAACGGTTCCCTGGTAAATCATATTTACTGGTAACATCCGCTTTTCATATGAGACGTGCTAAAGGTTGTTTTGAGAAAGCCAATGTTCCTGTAACTGTATTTACAACCGATTTTTATAGCTCAGGGCGTAAGTGGACTCCTGATTATTGGTTATTGCCTTCTGAGAGTGCTTTGGGAAAATGGTCAACACTTTGGCACGAGTGGATTGGGTATATAAGTTATTGGGTAGCCGGTTATCTTTAACTATTGTAATGAGTAAAAAACTCTTATCAGATTTCTGATAGGTTTGAAGAGTAAGCAGAAATCTGATAATTCTGCAACTCCATCAGACTTCTTATAGTTTGAGAACCTGATCAGAGTTTTGATTGTATTTTGTTTGATTGCATTAGTGGAGTGAGCGTGTTTTAAAGATAAGTATCAGAAATCTGGCCAATAGTTTAAAACAATATTTTATGCATGATTTTAGTAATCAGGTTGCCATTGTTACCGGAGCAGGAGTAGGAATTGGATTCGAAATAGCCCGACAGCTTGCTTCCAAAGGTGCAAAAGTTATTTTAAATGATATTGATGAACTCTTATGTATAAATGCAGCAGATACTATTCAAAAAGCAGGAGGAATTTGTAAGCCATGTAGAGGTGATTCCAGCCAACTGGAAACAATTGAGCGATTGGTACAAACAGCTAGTAAAGAATTTGGTCAATTAAATATTCTGATAGCCAATGCGGGTATTACCACCTTTGGAGACTTCTTGGAATATCAACCAAGTTCTTTGAAACGATTGCTGGAAGTAAATTTATTTGGAACATTTTTTCTGACTCAGAAGGCTGCCACTCAAATGATAGCGCAAGGTATGGGTGGACGTATTTTACTGATGTCATCTGTTACGGCTCACCAGTCACACAAAAATCTGGCAGCTTATGGAATGACCAAGGCTGGGATAGAGATGCTAGCCAAAAATCTGGTTGTGGATCTTTCTCCACATCAGATTACCATCAATTGTATCGCACCAGGCGCTACCCTCACTGAACGTACACTGGAAGACAAAGAATATATAAATACATGGTCTCGCATTACACCTCTGGGGCGGCCGGGAACTGTACAGGATATAGCTGAGGCAGCTTTGTTTCTGACCTCTCCTATTGCTGGGCAGATTACAGGTCAATGTCTTGTTATTGATGGTGGATGGTCAGCTCTAAGTCCTTCTCCCTATGAATAAGAACCAGAAACTGCATTTTTCGAAAAGATGCTGGTAAGTAGAAATATTGTGATCATTTCTGAGGTTACCTTTCTATTGCCTCTGTATTAAAATCGTATTTCGCGATATACATGTTTTTCATCTGCATAATGCCTACTGGTATTGTGTAAGTGTTTGAGTTTTAATTAACTTTTATTCACTACCTATGAAACAATCACTGTATTTCGCTTATTTCACTATCTTTCTTTCTGTTGGGCTTATTGCCTGTTCCTCTAAAAAAGAAAGAGATGAATCTTATGTATCAGAATCTGCTGCTATGGCTGATACCGTGGCTGTAGCTGCAAATGCATCTCCTCAACCAGAAGGAAATACAAACTTTACACTTGATAGCAAAAATAATCTGGAAAAAACGGGACGAAAATTTATTCGTACTGCAGATGTAAAGTGTAAAGTGAAAAATGTTAGAAGTGCGACAAATCAGATAGAAGATCTGACTGCCAAATTCGACGGCTTCATTACCAATTCTAATCTCCAGTCGTCTGTTGATCGAACTGAGTCAGTTCCTGTCAGCTCTGATTCTACTCTGGAAGTAAAGACCTATACCGTTACCAATGATATAACTTTGCGTATACCTAATGCTAAGCTTGATAGCTTGATGCGTAGTTTGAATAGCCTGGTCGATTTTCTGGATTATAGGGTAGTGAAAGCAGAAGATGCAGGATTTGATTTATTATCCAATCAGTTGCAACAGAAACGCTTGGAAAGTTATGAAAATCGGATGACTCAGAATATCGATAAACGAGGAAAAAAACTGGGTGAAAGTACGACGGCTGAGGAAAACCTGTTAGATAGGCAAAATCGACTCGATCAGTCAAGAGTTCATACTTTGGGCTTGGAGGATCAGATTGCGTATAGTACTGTTCATTTACAAATCTATCAGCGGGAGACTGTTTTTAGAGAAATTATTGTGAACCCTAACAATATAGAAAGCTATAAACCTGGTTTATTTGTCCGGCTCAAAGAATCTTTAGTCGATGGGTGGTATATCTTCGAAGAGATAGTAATTTTCTTCTCCCGATTATGGTTTCTATTTGTGATAGGTAGTATAGCCTGGATATTATATCGTCGATATGGTAAGAAGAGTAGAGTGACTGTAGCCCCACTGGAAAAATCCTGATACAAAACCTTCTCAAATAAAAAGAGCCATCCTATCATAGGATGGCTCTTTTTATTTGAGAAGACTTATACATTAGGCAAAGTCAAATTTCTGTGCATTAAGCATTGAAACGGCTTTAGCTTCCAGTTCACTGTGACCCATCAGGTATTCGTCCACTGCACGAGCAGCCTCACGACCTTCAGATATTGCCCAAACTACCAGACTTTGTCCACGACGCATATCGCCAGCTGCAAATACTTTTGCATTATTCGTTTGGTAATTTTGTGCTTTCACATTGCCTCTTTCATCATAGTCAACACCCAGTTCATTTAACATACCTTCTTGTTGTGGATGTAAAAAGCCCATGGCAAGCAATGCCAGTTCACAAGGAATCTCACGTTCACTACCTGCTACTTCAACAAATATAGAACGACCGTTTTCTACTTTCCACTCAAGATCTACTAGTTTGATTGCTTTCAGATTGCCATTTTCATCACCTACAAATTCTTTTGTCTGAATAGCCCAGTGCCGGTTACAACCTTCTTCATGTGAAGTAGAAGTACGCAACATCATGGGCCAGTGTGGCCAAGGTGTGCTTTCTGCCCGTTCTTTAGGAGGCATTGGCATCAATTCGATTTGTGTAACAGAGTTAGCACCATGTCTGTTGGATGTACCTACACAGTCAGAACCTGTATCCCCACCACCAATTACAATTACATTTTTACCAGTTGCTAACAGTTCACCATTTTCGTAGTTAACACCCCGATGATCTACAGTTACCGGACGATTAGCTACTCGTTTGTTTTGCTGGCTAAGGAATTCCATTGCCGGATAAATACCTTTCAGATTACGTCCGGGAATTGGAAGATCTCTGGCTACAGTAGATCCACCAGAAAGCACTACTGCATCAAACTCTTCCAGTAAAGCTTTTGTACGTACGTTTACACCTACATTGGCATTGGTTTTAAAAGTGATTCCTTCTGCCTCCATTACTTCCACACGGCGATCAATCACTTTTTTATCTAATTTAAAATCAGGGATACCATATCGTAATAAGCCGCCTACTGCATCTGCTCTTTCAAATACAGTTACCAGATGACCTGCTTTATTGAGTTGGGCTGCTGCTGCCAAACCTGCAGGGCCAGAACCTATAACGGCTACTTTTTTGCCTGTGCGGAATTTAGGAAGATTTGGCTGAACATATCCTTTTTCAAACGCAGTCTCAATAATATAACGTTCGATCGCTTCAATTGTAACCGGAGGTTTATTAATACCCAATACACAGGATGACTCACAAGGTGCAGGACAAATACGTCCTGTAAATTCAGGAAAATTGTTGGTTGATGCCAGGATTTCATAAGCTAGAGCCCAATCTTGTGCATATACGGCATCATTAAACTCGGGGATAATATTTCCTAGCGGACATCCATTATGACAAAATGGAACTCCGCAATTCATACAACGGGCAGCTTGTTTTTCGGCTAATTCAGTCGAAAACGTTTTTTCAATCTCATTATAATCTTTTACACGCTCTTCTTTCTTGCGTTTTTCTGGCAGCTCTCTTGTAAACTCCAGGAATCCGGTCGGTTTTCCCATATCTATCGCTTATCTGTGTGAATAAATGACTGATTAATAGAATTATTGAATGTTTGGGGTATATCTGTCTTTACAACATATTGTTATAAAGACAGATAGTTGATTCTGGTAAACTATCAGACTTTTGCCAAAAAGTTTCCGTATACGATTTCCTTGTTCTGGATCTGTTCGGAAAGGCTGATATTTTTCTTTTCCAGTGCTTTTTTGAAGTCAGCAGGCATTACTTTTACAAACTGCTTGATAACATCATTCCAGCTTGTCAATACATCTTTGGCAACTTCTGATTTGGTAAATGTTGCATGATTTTCTACATACATCCGGATGATAGTTTCATCTTCTGGTGTAAGCCTTTCCAGATTTACCATCTCTTTATTCACCTTACTTTCAAAATCTCCGGCCTTATCCCAAACATAGGCTACACCTCCACTCATTCCTGCTGCAAAGTTACGTCCAGTACTACCTAGGATAATTGCAACACCACCTGTCATATATTCACAGCCATGATCTCCAACACCTTCTACTATTGCTTTCACACCTGAGTTACGTACACAGAAGCGTTCACCAGCCATCCCTTTAATATAGGCTTCACCAGCTGTAGCTCCGTAAAATGCTACGTTTCCGATGATACTGTTTTCAGATGGAACAAAGGTTGCTTTACGATCAGGGTAGATAACAAGTCTTGCTCCTGATAATCCTTTCCCCACATAGTCATTAGCATCTCCTTCCAGTTCCAGAGTCAGTCCTTTGGCTCCAAAAGCACCAAAACTTTGTCCGGCGTGGCCTGTAAACTTATAATGGATGGTTTCGTTTGGTAATCCTTCTCCCAGATATTTCTTAGAAATTTCATTGGAAAGCATAGTACCTACTGCACGATCTATGTTTTGAATTTCAAATTCGCCTTTTACTGAAACTTTGTCTTCTATGGCAACTTTAGCCTGACGAATCAGTTCAAGATCCAGAATGGCATCAATGCCATGATCTTGTTCTTCCTGTTTGTACAAACCTACTTCCAGACTTACAGGTGCTTTATGCAGGATTGCGGCGAAATCCAGGTTTTTGTGTTTCCAATGATTGATATTATCACGTGGCTCCAGACGATCTACCTGCCCTACCATTTCATTTACTGTACGGAAACCAAGCTCTGCCATGATCTCACGTAGTTCCATTGCCAGGAATGTAAACATATTCACTACATGCTCAGGCTTACCAGTAAATAAAGCGCGTAATTCTTCATTTTGGGTAGCTACACCAACCGGACATGTATTTAAGTGACACTTACGCATCATGATACATCCGGCAGTTACTAATGCTGCTGTGGCTACACCAAACTCTTCTGCTCCAAGCAATGCTGCAATAGCCAGATCTCGACCTGTACGAATTTGTCCGTCAGCCTGAACTACGATACGGCTTCTGAGTTTATTTTTTACCAGCGTCTGATGTGTTTCCGCTAATCCAAGCTCCCATGGCAAACCGGCATGACGGATAGAACTTAGTGGAGATGCTCCTGTTCCTCCATCGTGTCCTGCAATCAGTACTACATCAGCATGTGCTTTGGCAACACCCGCAGCGATAGTTCCTACACCTGCTTCAGATACTAATTTAACGCTGATACGGGCATCACGATTTGAATTTTTTAAATCAAAGATCAGCTGTGCCAAATCCTCAATTGAGTAAATATCATGGTGTGGTGGAGGTGAAATCAGACCTACTCCCGGAGTAGAGTGCCGTGTACGTCCTATCCACTCATCTACTTTGTGTCCTGGTAGCTGACCACCTTCTCCTGGTTTTGCGCCCTGAGCCATTTTGATCTGCAATTCTTGTGCATTGCTTAGATAATAGCTTGTTACACCAAAACGGCCTGATGCTACCTGCTTAATGGCAGAGTTTAACCAATCTCCATTCGGTTGTTTGTCAAAACGGCGTTCATCTTCTCCTCCTTCACCACTATTGCTCTTGCCTCCAATCCGGTTCATCGCAATAGCTAGCGTTGTATGAGCTTCCCATGAAATAGATCCAAAAGACATTGCTCCTGTCGCAAATCGCTTAAAGATGCTTTCAATAGGTTCCACTTCTTCAATTGGAATAGACTTGCCAGGTTTGAACTTCAGCATACCACGCAAAGTCAGAGCCTTTTGTGTTTGATCATCAATTAATTTTGAATATTTTTTAAATAATTGATAGTCATTACGTTTTGAGGATTCCTGTAATAAATGGATCGTTTGCGGGTTGAAAATATGTTGTTCTCCACGTTGCTTCCATTGATACACACCTCCAACTTCCAAACGTTGTGTTGGTATTGGGTCTGTTGGGAACGCCAGTTGATGACGAATCAATACTTCACGTGCAATATCATCCAGTTTTAAGCCACCAATACGTGAAACTGTACGAGTGAAATAAGTATCTATTACTTCTTTATGAATACCAAGCGCTTCAAAAATCTGAGCTCCCTGATAAGATTGTAATGTAGATATACCCATTTTGGCAAAGATTTTCAGTAATTCTTTACCAACAGATTTGATATAGTTTTTATGTAAATACTCTTCTTCCAGTTCAGTTTCCAGTCTACTTTTGCGTTTCATATCAGAGATAGTCTCAAAAGCAAGATATGGGTTGATACCAGATGCTCCATACCCAATCAGCGTAGCAAAGTGATGTGTTTCCCATACATCTCCAGCTTCTACAATGATTCCGACATTATCACGAAGTCCTTTACGAATCAGGTGATGATGCACAGCTGCAGTTGCTAGTAAAGAAGGAATCTGAGCATGACTGCTATCAAAACTACGATCTGATAATATAATAATAGCGAATCCATCTACTACTGCATCTTCTGCATAACGGCACAATCTTTCCAGACCTCTTTCCAATGCATCCGGCTGACCATCTGCTTTGAAATAGGTATAGATAGTTTTAGTCTGGAAGCCTTTATGATCTATATAACGAATCTTCTCCAGATCTTGATTGGTTAGTACAGGTTGAGGTAGTTCCAGTGTATGGCAATGTTCTGGTGTCTCTGTTAATAGATTTCTGGAAACACCTACAAACGAAATCAGGGACATAACCATTCTCTCCCGGATCGGATCAATAGGAGGATTAGTTACCTGAGCAAACAATTGTTTGAAATAACTGGACAAATGCTGGCTTTGATCAGATAAAACAGCCAGAGGTGTATCCAGACCCATAGAACCTAAAGCCTCTAGTCCGGTCATAGCCATTGGGCCAATAACAAACTTAAGGTCTTCAGATGTATAGCCAGCAGCAATTTGTCTTTTTAAAAGCGTCTTCTCATCCAGTGGACGGAATTTTCCACCTGGTTCAGGCACATCAGCCAGTTTAATCTTATTCTGTTTCAACCATTCTCCGTATGGTTTACGTGAAGAAATCTGATCTTTTACCTCTTCATCTGATAAGATACGGCCTTGTTCCATATCTACAATAAACATACGACCAGGTTGCAGACGTCCTTTCTTAATTACTTTAGATTCATCCACTTCCAGAACACCTGTTTCAGATGCCATGATAACCATATCATCGTTGGTCACACAGAAACGGGAAGGGCGAAGACCATTACGGTCTAATGTAGCTCCTACAATCTTTCCATCTGTGAAGGTAATGGATGCAGGACCATCCCAGGGTTCCATTAATGATGCATGGTACTCGTAGAATGCTTTACGTACAGGATCCATTTGCTCATTGCCATCCCAAGCTTCAGGTATAAGCATCATCATTACATGAGGTAATGAGCGACCTGTTAATACCAACATCTCAATTACATTGTCCAGGTTGGCAGAATCTGAGAAAGTTGGATTACAGATAGGGCGCAGCATATCCAGTTCTTCTTTTGTAAAGAACTCCGAGAAAAATTCAGTTTCTGCTGCTGTAAACCAAGTTACGTTACCACGAACGGTATTGATCTCACCATTATGGGCAATATAACGGAATGGCTGAGCCAGTTTCCAGGATGGAAATGTATTAGTTGAAAAACGAGAGTGAAGCACAGTAAGGGCAGACACTACGTTTTCATTATGCAGATCTGGAAAATAAGGACGAACCTGACCAGTTGTAAGCTGTCCTTTATACACTATAGTTTTATAAGAAAGGGACGCAAAGTAAAAATCACCTTTCAGTCCCTGAACAGATTCATTAATAACACGTGTAGAGTAGTTACGCAATACAAATAGTTTACGTTCAAACTCATCTGGATTTGTGATATGTGGAGGTCTTTTGATAAAGACTTGTTCCATCTGTGGTTCTACTGCTAATGCACTCTCTCCAATATCACCATTCATGGTTGGGACAACACGATAACCGATCAGCTCAAGCTTTAATTGTTTAATCTTTCTGTTTAGAATAGTGCGGCATTCTTCACGTAGTTTTTCATCCTTCGGGAAAAAGACCATTCCTACTCCATATTCTCCATAAGGAGGAAGTGCCAGGCCAAGTTTTGTACATTCATCCAGAAAGAATTCGTGTGGAACCTGAATCAGAATTCCTGCTCCATCACCTGTGTTGGCTTCACATCCACATGCACCCCTATGTTCCATACGGGTTAACATTTTTATGCCATCTTCTACAATCTGGTGAGATTTGCGACCCTTGATATTAGCAATAAAGCCAATACCGCAGGCATCATGTTCAAAACTAGGATGATAGAGCCCCTCCGGCTGAAGTTGTTCGTGCTGATCGTTCATCATGATTTGACTTATTAAAATACAATTCTTTGTTAAAAAAGTATCCTCTGGAAAGTGGAAACCAAACGAAAGTTGGGTTATAAATAGTTAACCAACTTTAATTCTGAATGATTCCATTAGGGTAGGTGCTATATTTTGATGTTAAACTCTAACTCGGAATAAAATTTATTGATGAAATAGTTTAGAAAATTACATATAATATTTTGTTATGCAATGTGAGTAGCCTTTTTTTTGATCAGATTATTTGATTTTGATAATTTAAAATAAAAAAAGTTCAATTTCATTCTTGCAATTTGGGTAGTATTAGCCTGTATTGATAGTGAATCTTGGGTGTATATACTTAATGGATACCTCTTTTGACTTCCTTAAATTATTCATATTTATTGATTATCAACAAAATGATTGATAATTTTTTTTTTAATAACTGATTATTAAAATAATATTTTGTTAAAATAATAATATAGGTAAAAAAACTTATTAATGTATGGTTTGTGTTGATTGGCCTCCGATTTTTCTAGTTATTTCTCCTGCTAGATCAGCTGCATGATAAAGGTTATTAGAAATAATGACGTCTTGTATTTTCATTTTTGCTACTGATTTTCTACTGTAAAAATAGAATATTATATGTTTTTTCTTTAAAGAGGTTAGTTTTTGGACATATTTTACTGATTTGAAACAAACAGGCAGATGGTTGTGTGAAAGTGAGGATGTGAGGTTGAATTTTTAGGTATAAATCCGAATTTATATGTATAAAAGTCCAAATATGCTGCATTTTTATATGGCATTTCTTTAGAAAAATAGTATTTTACATTGTTTTTGGTTAAAAAATTAACATATAATTTGTTTTTTTGATAAGATATTCTGAGTTTAGCATTCCCGCTGTGAGAAATAGTTAAGTATAAACTCCTAAAAGTTCTTTCAAAGTTTAATAGCATGAATACTCTTATTACATAGCAGATCTTACATCTACTTTTTGATCCTGCCTTTCCTTCATCATACAAACTCATAAATGATTTACACCCTTAACCCTTATTAAGTAATCAAATCGAACCTTTTACCGTTATGAGAAAAGTTGTACTTATGGCTTTCGCCCTCACCACTCTGTTCTTTAATGCAAATGCACAAGATTCTACACCTGCAGCTACAGAGGAGGATAAGGGAAAGTTTACTTTTTCTGGCTACCTGGACTCCTATTACTTGGGTAATTTTAATAAACCGCTTTCACGACGCAATACAGGAGCATATGGTTTAAATGAAGAAGGAACTACTATACCTGGTGGCAATGCTCGTGCTTTTGATTATGTTGCTGGTCAATTCTCGTTGGGATTAGTACAAACAAAAGCTGTTTACAGCAACAAGAAGTCTGAAGCCGTTATTGACCTGACATTTGGCCCTAATGCAGATATGGGCAACTATGGTAATTATGTTGGTCCTTTAGGGGGGGGGTCTACTGCCCTTGGTATCAAGCAGGCGTATTTCACCTATAAAGCAACAGACAAATTGTCATTCACTGCCGGACAATTTGGTACTCATATAGGATATGAAGTGATAGATGCTCCTATTAATTATAACTATTCCTTATCGAATCTATTCAATAATGGGCCTTTCTACCACATAGGTTTAAAAGGTACCTATGCTTTCTCTGATAAAGTTGCTTTAATGGCTGGAATTGTCAATAACATTGATAATCTGAATGATAATAATCGTGCAAAAGCAATCATAAGCCAATTGTATGTGCAACCTGTGTCTGGTTGGAATGTGTATCTGAACTGGATTGGCAGTAATGAAGCTACCTCACAGACAACATTTGATGGTGCCTATTACTCTTTATTTGACCTTACTACATCTTACCAAATAACAGAAAAATTCTTCATGGGATTAAATGCTGCAATGGGAAGTGAAAAGGCTGGATCTGGTCAAGATGCCAGTACTTGGGGAGGTGTAGCATTATATAGTAATGTTGCTATTTCGGATGTGTTTGGGTTGGGTGCTCGTTATGAATATTTCGATAACACCAGTGGTGTTAGAGGAGTACGAAATGGATTAGGTGCCGGTACTACCGTAAATTCCGTAACACTAACAGGAAATTTTACATTAGCGGATGGTCACTTGTTAATCAAGCCTGAATATAGATTAGATAGCTATCCGAAACTATCAGGTGGAGGAAATGAGCAACATCAGAAATTTGAGGATAGTGATGGTGTATTCAGTAAAAATACCCAATCAACTCTTACTCTGGCATTCATCTACAAGTTCTAATAGTCACTTCGTATGAAATTGATTTCAGTACATTTCTTTTGGCATCGTATTCTTTTGATCGCTGGATTGAATATGATTCTTGGCTGGTCTTATGCTCAAAGCATACTTCCTGTTGAAAATAATAAGATTGTTTTTTATGAGGTTAATTCAACTGATTCAATTCCAAAAGAACTACTGCATCAGAATGCTTATAATTGGTTGGTTGCTCAGAAATTTACCTCAATAGTTGATTCATTAACTGCTGATGGCCATAAACTCACTGCGATAAGTGAATATCCTGTTTATGCAACTGGCTATTTAACCAAAAGACAAAATGGCTCAGTCTCCTATACAATTCAGATTGAAGTAAAAGAAAACAAATATCGGTATCGCTTAACAGACTTTGTTTTTCACTATTACCACGAAAACAGAAACTATCAGGTTGTGCCCACAGGAAAAATAAAACCTTTGGAAGATGCCAAAGCTTCAGGATGGCAAAAAACCTGGGAGTCTAATAAAAAAGCAACATATGTTTTAGTCAATAATCTAGTTGCAGACCTTAAGAAAGCCATGCTATATAATCCAGCTCAGGAGAAAGTGGCAAAAGGTCCAATAAAAGAATGGTAATTGTAAGTAGATGTCCTTATAGTATATAAACTAATCTACCTTAATTGCTATATTGATTAACTTGTTTTTGAAATTTAACCTTTGTTTTTTAGGTGTTTATCGAAAAATAAGTGTATATTTATCTATATGTGCCTTATTTTCGTTGGTGGTTTATCTAAAAACTAGTATATTTGTTAAGTATATCCTGAAAAAATAAACCTACCCTTAATCTTGTTTAAGTAATAATAGTCAGCTACAGAAAACCAATTCTAAACTTAAAACCGTTAACTGTTTGTCAATTAAACACTTACTTGCATGAACCAAAAGTCCTATTTGCCGCTCATTATTTTACTTGTAGTGAGTTTCGCAGCAGTTTTCCTGCCTGCTGTCCCTACTGAAATCCTTACAAAAGGGACTTTCCCTGATGGAAAGCCTTGGGAAATAAGTGCTGGTGATACTGCCTGGATGCTTACAGCCACAGCTTTCGTTTTGTTGATGACTCCTGGCTTGGCCTATTTCTATGGTGGTATGGTAAATATGCGTAATGTTATCTCTACTATGCTCCAAAGCTTTGTGTCAATGGGTGTAATCAGTGTTTTATGGATTGTAGTTGGTTTTAGTTTAGCCTTTGGAGATTCTATTGGAGGTTTTATTGGCGATCCTACTACCTTTTTTATGTTTAGAAACGTTTTGGATGCAAAAGCTCCTTGGTCTCTGGCTCCTACTATTCCATTAGCCTTATTTGCTTTCTTCCAATTAAAGTTTGCTATTATCACGCCTGCACTTATTACTGGTTCTTTTGCAGAACGTGTAAACTTTAAAGGATATGTACTCTTTATTGTATTATTTAGCTTGATTGTATATTCTCCACTTGCACACTGGACTTGGCACCCTGAAGGTTTCTTATTTAAACTGGGTGTGTTAGATTTTGCTGGTGGCACAGTTGTGCATATGTCTGCTGGATGGGCTGCATTGGCTGCTGCTATTTTCCTGAAAAAACGTAAATCTATGGTTGAAAATGAGGTTCATCCTCCTGCAAATATTCCATTTGTTCTTTTAGGTACTGGCTTACTTTGGTTTGGATGGTTTGGTTTTAACGCCGGATCTGCGGTAGGAGCAGGTACTTTAGCTGTTAGTGCATTTGCAACTACAAATATTGCTGCTGCTGCTGCTGGACTGTCTTGGGTATTGTTTGATGTAGCCAAAGGTAAAAAGTTATCAGCTCTTGGTTTTTGTATCGGTGCTGTTGTTGGTCTGGTTGCAATTACTCCTGCTGCTGGTTTTGTAACAATTCCTACTAGTATCTTTATTGGTACTGCTGCTGGTATTATCAGTAACATCATTGCACATTGGAAGGCTAAATCAGGGAAGATTGATGATACGTTGGATGTGTTCCCTTGCCATGGTGTTGGTGGTATGGTTGGTATGGTTATGACAGGTATTTTTGCAACTAGCGCAGTAAACTCTGCTGTTGTAGAAAATGGATTAGCATTTGGTGAAACAGCACTATTCTTAAAACATATGCTGGCATTGGTAATTGTATCTGTTTTCGCATTTGTTGTATCTTATATATTGTTGGTTGTAACAAATGCAATCGTTCCACTACGAGTATCAGAAGAGGAAGAACGTTTAGGCTTGGATGTAAGCCAACACGACGAAGTACTGATGGAAGCATAATCGATACTTGGTTATATAAAACAAAAGACCTTTCCAAACGGGAAGGTCTTTTGTTTTATACTATATATAAGTTATCATAAATTTAAGCATGCGTTTTTATTCAAGCAGATTTCCTATCTATGCATAATAAAAGGCAAAAATCTTTTCAGAGAGAAAAGATGCCTCACTGATTGGTGTAAAGATTGAGTATTATTTATAGTAGTTTTGCTTTTGACCAAAATTCTGATCACTTTTTATTTTAATCCGAGTACAGGTCATCTCTTTGTTAACCTAAATACTGATTACTTTGTGCAATAATTCGAATAGTGTTCACTTTTGTGTTTGAGCAGAATTCATCACAAACTTTTTCTCATCTATACATTGGAGAAAGATGAGGGACTAGCTAAAATGGAAGAAGACTTAAGATGGAATAATAGGATAGGCATACACTTTTAGGGAAAAGAAACATAACAATAACCCTTTCGGATTCTATGAATTTTCGGTTTCTAATGCCTGTAGATGCTTATCAATCGGTAGCAGTTCTATCTATTTTTCAGTTTCCTGTAAATAAAAGTTGGTGGGCATTAGGCCAGATGGGAAAGTCTGCTTTGCTAAATCCAACTCCCAAAGGGCTACGTTTCGGAAAGATGCTTGGTAGTGGCAGAGGAGGATTTAGCATGGTGCCAGACTTTACACGATATGCTTTGTTGACAGTCTGGAATACCACACAAGATGCTACTCAATTTTTTCAATCAGATTTATCGAAAGCATACTCAACACAAACCAATGAAACCTACCACCTTCTGTTATTGCCAACCCGAACCCATGGTTATTGGGATCATGCGAACCCTTTTTCAGTAACACAGAATATTACTGATAGCTCTCTACCCATAGTTGTGCTCACAAGAGCCACTATACACTGGTACCGATTACCAGAATTCTGGTCTAATGTACCCCGTGTACAGGCAATCATTCAAGACTCTCCTGGATTATTATTTTCTATTGGAGTAGGAGAGTTGCCGTTGATTCAACAGGCTACTATAAGTATTTGGGAGAATTTGGATGTTATAAAGAATTTTGCCTACCAGAAAACCTTTCACAAAGAAGTTGTACACAAGACTCGTACCCGAAAATGGTATAAAGAAGAGCTATTTGCACGGTTTATTCCTGTGGCCACATATGGTACCTATCAAGGCAAAGATATTTTGGAATCATACTTTAAAAAGTGATATTTTTACATAAAAAAGTCACTTTCATGCGCTATTTATTTACATTTTTCCTTTATATCTTTTTACTAAGCAATAGTATCTTTTTTTATTCCTGTAGTACACCTGAAACTTATCCAGGGGAGGCCAGTGATCGTAAATTGGCAGAAAAATATTGCCAGTCATGTCATCAATTACCTACACCTGATTTAGTTGATAAAAAAACATGGAAAGAGGCAGTTTTTCCCAAAATGGGACCATTATTAGGTATTACTGGTTTTGAGGGAACTACTTATAAGCAAGAGAAAGGTTTTCTAAACTCCTATTTATTTCCTGATAAACCTATTTTATCAGATGGAGAATGGCGGTCAGTTATGCGATACTTTACCACCTTGGCACCTGAAAAAATGCCTCCTCAGACTGTACATGCTCCGATTCAAAAAAAACTTTCCCTTTTTCAGGTTCATACACCAGTATTCCCTTTTGAAAACCCAGTACTGTCATTAGTAAAGATAGATACTATTCATAATAAACTGTATTTCGGAGATGGAGAAAAGGGAATATTGTTTCATACTGACAGGTTCCTGAAAACAGTTGCGTTTAAAAGATTAGGTACTGGCCCTGTACAAATGGATAGTAGAAGGGATGGGAATAGGATCTTATTAATGGGATCTTTTCATCCTTCTGATTTTAGAAACGGTGAACTAACCTATCTCCAATCAGACTCATCAGTTGCCGATGCTATTATTACTGGTTTAAGTCGTCCAACGCATGTTGCCTACCATGATTTGAATGAGGATGGTAAAGAAGATATTGTCATATCAGGATTTGGCTACTATACAGGTTCTTTGAACTGGTATGAAAAAGTGAGGCATAAATATATGGAACATATTTTAAATCCTTCTGCTGGAGCTATTCAATCTGCTATAAGTGATTTTAACAAAGATGGAAAGCCAGATATTTTAGTCCTGATGGCTCAGGGCAATGAGGGTTTTGACCTCTATACAAATAAAGGGAATGGTGTTTTTTCATCTCCAGAGAGAATTCTTCAGTTTCATCCGTCATTTGGGTCTAATTCGTTCTCACTGGTTGATTTTAACAATGATGGAGAATTAGATATTATTGCTACCAATGGAGATAATGGTGACTATAAGCAGATTCTAAAGCCTTATCATGGAGTAAGGATTTATTTAAATGATGGAGACAATCACTTTACCAAAAAATATTTTTATCCCATTAATGGAATCACAAAAGCTATTCCTGTAGACTTTGACCAGGATGGAGATATAGATATTGCTACTATTGCCTATTTTCCAGATTATAAAAATCATCCGGAAGAGAGTTTCGTATACTTGGAGAATAAGGGAAACTTTCAATTTGAGCCTTTCACTTTTCCTGAATTTGATTTTGGCCGCTGGCAAGTAATAGATACAGGTGATATAGACCAGGATGGTGATATAGACATTCTTTTAGGGTCTTGTGTACTCTCCATTTATCCTGTTCCGGAGAAATATACCCAAAAGTGGGATACTTTGAAGTATCCTGTGGTATGGCTGGAGAATAAAAAAATTTCAGGAAGATAACTAACTCTATAAAGGACTTTTTAAAGAAAGAATGCTCTGGAATACTTCTCTTTCAGGGGTTTTCTTATTTTTGTGGCATTCTTCTACAAAATTTCTCTTATGGAAATCATAAAACAACTCATTGACTTTATTTTACATATAGATAAACACCTTGCTGAACTTATCTCTGACTATGGTACTCTTACCTATATTATCCTATTTGTTATCATCTTTGTAGAAACAGGGTTAGTTGTAATGCCCTTTCTACCAGGTGATTCCTTATTATTTGCAGCAGGTGCATTTGCAGCATTTTCTAACAATGAGGACCTTAATATCTACTATCTATTGCCTTTGTTATTCACTGCTGCATTCTTAGGGGATACAGTGAATTATATAATAGGTAAATACATTGGTCCAAAAGCTTTTAGCGGAAAGATAAAATTCCTGAAGAAAGAATATTTGGATCAAACACAGGCTTTTTTTGATAAGCATGGTGGGAAATCTATTATTTACGCACGCTTTGTTCCCATTGTTCGTACGTTTGCTCCATTTGTTGCAGGTGTAGGCAATATGAATTATGGTAAATTTATTTCATATAATATTATAGGTGGATTAATATGGGTTATTGGCTTGACCTTAGCAGGTTATTTCTTTGGTGGTATTTCTATCATTAAAGATAACTTCGAAAAGGTAATTATTCTGATTATTCTGGTTTCGATTCTGCCTCCTATAATAGAATATTTGAGACATCGGTTTGTTAAAAAAGCTGCTTAACTTTTATTATTAAAAATACATGCATGTTTTCGGACTTATTGGTTATCCGTTAGGCCACTCATTTTCTAAGAAATACTTTACAGAAAAGTTTGCCAAAGAGCATATTACAGATGCTTCTTATGAACTATTTCCTTTGGAAGATATTAAACTTTTGCCTGGGCTTATCTCATCCAAGCCTAACATACGAGGACTGAATGTCACTATACCCTATAAAGAGCAGGTAATTCCCTATCTAACATCTGTAGATCCGGCTGCTAAACGCATTGGGGCTGTGAATGTGATTAAAATTGCACCTGATGGATCAACTACAGGTTATAATTCAGATTATTTTGGGTTTAAATCTACATTGGAAGGTTTCCTTAACAAAAATTATATTTCAGCAGGAAAGAACCTCCGAAAATTAAAAGCACTTGTTTTAGGAACAGGAGGTGCAAGTAAAGCTGTCAAGATCGCGCTGGATGATATGGATATTGAAAATGTGTACATATCGAGACGAGCAGGTGAAAATATATTTGGTTATGATGATCTTACAGAAAAAATCTTGAGCAAATATCTTCTCATTATTAATACTACACCTCTTGGGATGTATCCTGAAGTTGATGTCTTTCCTCCATTACCCTATGAATGGCTAACAGGTGATCACCTTTTGTATGATCTTGTATATAATCCAGAACAAACTATCTTTTTACAAAAAGGAGCTAAACAAGGTGCAAAGATATTTGGAGGGTTACCTATGTTATATGCACAAGCAGAAAAGTCGTGGGAGATATGGACAACTAAGTAGTCTCTGAGTTTATTAAATGCTTCGATTGCCTATGAAGCTAAGGAGTAGTAGCTCGTTTTCTGATATAATGCTTATTTTTAGGTTATCAAGACACCGTGAGATAATCTATTCTTTATAAAATGGAATTTCAAAACACTATTTTCTTTTCTATAATTATACCCACTTACAATCGTGCGAGTTTTTTACCCGTAACACTACAGTCATTACTGAAGCAAACTTTTAAAGATTACGAAGTCATAGTAGTTGATGATGGTAGCACTGATAACACAGAAGAGTTGATGAAAGGACTTGCCAATGTTCATATTCGTTATTATAAAAAAGAAAATGGAGAAAGGGCCGCTGCCAGAAATTTTGGGATTAAACAGGCGAGAGGACAGTATATAACCTTTCTGGATTCTGATGATATTTTTTATGAGCAATGCCTTTCAAATGCATATGAAAGCATCTTAAAATTTGATAATCCCCCATTATTGCATGTTGCCTATGAAGTGACAGATAGTAATCTGAAACCTAAAGTGAAAGTAAATAATCTTGTCTCAGATGATATATATGTACTGGTAAAAGGAAATCCTTTAAGTTGTATGGGGGTATTTCTTCGAAGAGATATTGCAAATACATACAAATTTACAGAAGACCGGGCTTTAGCTGGTTCTGAAGATTGGGAATTATGGCTACGTGTAGTGGCTAATGTAGGTATTAAAGTAGATAATAGAATTTCGGCTGCATTGATAGATCACGATTCCAGAAGCGTGAAACACTTCGCTGAAGGAAATCTTGTTGAAAGAAAAGAACTTGCTCTTCGGTATGCATTTGAAGATGAGACTGTTAAAAAGATATTTTCTCCCTATTGGAAAAAGATCAACTCATACTGTGATTCGTATATCGCATTACATTTGGTATTAGGACATCAATATCGGAAAGGCTTATCATTTTGGTTTACTTCCATTCTTGAATATCCGCTATCTCTATTCGAAAGGCGTTCAATGGCTATTGTTAAATATTCCCTTCTTGGGCTTTTAAAGCGATAGTTTATCTTTATTTTGCCAAGCCAATTACAACAAACATCCTACCTGACTTTTTACCTTCTTTACGATAAGAGAAATAATGATCATTATGCTCGACAGTACAGAAGGGGGAAACCTCAACTTGTTCTTGTGGAATACCAGCGTTGAGTAGCTGAGAGTAATTTGCTTGTTTCAGATCTACAAAAAACTTATTTTTCTCAGAATCCCATCTTTTGTAATCAGATGTAAAATAATCTGCAACATCTGCATCCACTTCAAAGGCACATTGACTAATACAGGTACCAATATATGCAAAACAATTCACCGGATTTGTTCCAAAGTGCTGTGTCATTGTTTGCAGTGTTTTTGACACTATTTGTTTCATAGTTCCTTTCCATCCTGCATGAATGGCTGCAACTGCATTACTACTAGAGTCGTAAATTAGGATAGGTGTGCAGTCAGCTATTGAGACACCAACAAATACACCTGGTGAGTTTGTCACAATGGCATCATAGCCTTCGTAATTGCCAGGTTGGGTCGCCACCAATACTTTGTCATCATGAACCTGATAGGATAAGGCTATGTCTTCGGGTTGGAAGCCCAGGCTATTGAAAAAACGATTTCTGTTTTCAAGTACATTTTCCCTTTCATCACCTGAAGAAAGCCCTAAGTTAAGAGAAGTGAATGGTGCAGGACTGACACCTCCATGTCTTAGACTCTGAGCTGCAATAAGATGAGGAAATTTAGTAAATATCTCAGGTCGATAAGCTAGGGAGAGGGTTGGGACTGTCATTGAGTAATACCTGTTTTTGTCAAAGATACTGCTTTTACGAATTTTGGAAAGGGTAGTTGTAGATTCACAACTAAATTTGTGTTTTTAGAGCCTTTGAAATTTGATGACTATAAAGTCTGCCAATTGGTAACTCTTCAGAGCCTATAGTAATATGATTAGCTGTAAAGGCTTTGATTTTACTCAGAGATACAATAAACGAACGATGAATACGAAGAAAATTTGTTTCGGAAAGCATTTCTTCCAGTGCATTCATACTTTGTTTCACAACCAAAGGTTTGGAGTCATTGGTTGTAAAAATTTTGATATAATCCTTCAAGCTTTCTATATAAAGAATATCCTCTGTGAGAACTTTAACCATTTTCCTGTCTACACGAAAATAGAGAAAGGCATCTTTATTGGGTTGATATTTCTTTTCTTCTGAAGGAAAATTATTTTCCACTTTAGTAACCTTAGCTATTGCTTTCAGAAATCGTTCTAGTGAAATAGGTTTCATCAAATAATCCACAGCATCCAGTTCAAAACCTTCTACAGCATAATCACGATATGCAGTAGTAAAAATAACCTTGGGTGGATTTCGTAGGGTACGTAGAAAGTCTGTACCTAATAACTTAGGCATTTTGATATCCAGAAACATCAAATCTATATTTTTTTCCTGCAATACACTAAATGCCTGAATTGCATTATGACATTTAGCGATAACTTCAAGACCATCTACATTTCCTATATGTGATTCCAATACTTCCAGTGCTGGTGGTTCATCATCTACTAATAAACATTTTAGATTCATGCCCATTGGGTTTGTATCGTTTTGTACTGTTGACTGTTTTCTGTTTGTTTGGTTATATCATTTTGTAATTCCAGATTGAGTATCACCACAAAGATTTCATCCTGTTCTACTATTTTAAGGTCATATTGTTTAGGATAGATCAGTTCCATCCTTTTTTTTACGTTTTGTAATCCAATGCCTCCTGTATAGGAACTTACCTGATTTTCTTCACTCTTGCTATTGATTAACTTTAGACGCATTTGATTTTTGTCAACAGATAAGTCTAAACTAATCCATGCCTGATCTATTTGTTCACTGACGCCATGTTTGAATGCATTCTCTAGAAATGGCATAAGAAGTAAAGGCGCTATCATTTTACCTGTTATGTCTCCAGTAAAGTTGAGAGATACATCTACATGTTCTCCATAACGCATTTGTTCCAGTTCAACATAATTTTGAATAATCTGTATTTCTTTTTCCAGAGAGACTTCCGCAACATTACAATCATATAACATATATCGTAACAAGCCGGACAATTTTACTACTACTTCTGGAGCATAATCTGACTTGGTAAGCGTAAGTGCATAAAGATTATTTAATGTATTAAATAGAAAGTGAGGATGCAACTGAGCTTTAAGTAGTTGGAGTTCTGCTGTTAGCTTTTCTTTTTCTACTTGTTGGAATGCGCTTTGTTTTAAATACCAATACTTGGAAAGCTTAATGGCCGCGGCAAATCCTGCTATCGTGATACCACCTCGTAATCCTGCCATCAGGCCAATTGATAAAGGAAAACGATGGGTCGGCCATCCTAAAATCGCTAAGTAACCATTTACTATATAAGACGATAAAAAAAAAGAAAAGAAACCTGATCCCAATATACAAAGGCATAGTCCAATCGCCAGGTGTATATATTTTCCTTTTAGCAAATAGGAGGGGATAAGCCAGTAAATGATAGAATAGCTCAGAGCAATATGGTTAAATGTAAATATAATGGCATTGGTAAAGGCCATTAACACGATCTTCCAGTATGAGACTCCTTCCGGAATAACAGGCCTGTAGCTATAGATCACTGTACAAAAAAGGATGAATGCTATCCAGAATAGAATATGACGAGCAAGCCGATATCTCCATTGATTAGAGAAAACGAAGTCATAATTAAAGATGTACATGGATAAGGAGTTTAGTTCGCATTATTAAAATTACAATTTCTGGCTTTACTATGTCTCTATGTTAGTTATTAGTCGACAAACAGCATAAAAACGTCTCTGAATGACATTTTTTATGGATAAACGGTCTTGAAAGGTCTGAGAAAGTTATGTCTGTATGTAAGTCTGTTGTTGAGAGAATATTTCTGTTTTGTTTTTAGGTGGAAAGTATCTTAGATCTATAAATCAGATGGAGATCATCTTTACATACTAAACAATTACAACTATGAAAAAAATTATTGTAAGTATCAGTCTGCTAATTGGTATTGGAATAGTGGGAGTCGTGCCTGCACTCGGACAAAGTTCTGGATATTGGGTAACTGAGTCGGATATTCACACAAAACAATATACCATTGTTCATTTTTATAATGATGCCAATGTGCAGATATATGAAGAAAAACTGGATGGTGTATTTCTTAACCTCAAGCGTAAGAAGACAGTCCAGCAGTTAAATGCTGCATTGGATAAAGTGATGCAGAATTGGATTTCAAATCGCGGATTATCTGGAGAAGAACACTGGGTAGCTGCGATGATGAAATAATGATGAGAAACAATAAATAGAAAAGCACCTCTTCCATAAGAGGTGCTTTTTTGTTATAAAACTATATGTTGAGATTATGCTTATAAAGCAGCTTGCTTTTCTGTTTCATCCAGATAGCTTTCAATAGGCTCACAGGCACAAACTAAATTCCGGTCGCCATAAGCACTATCAATACGGCTTACAGATGGCCAGAATTTGGCAGCTTTTACGTAAGGCAGAGGATATACAGCTTTTTCACGGCTATATGGACGATCCCAATTTTCTACCAATACAACACTTGCCGTGTGTGGAGCATGTTTCAGTACATTATTTTGCTTATCTGCTTTTCCTTCTTCCACCTCTTTAATCTCTTCCCGAATGGCTATCATGGCATCACAGAAGCGGTCTAGTTCTTCTTTAGGCTCGCTTTCTGTAGGTTCAATCATCAGTGTTCCGGCAACAGGGAAAGAAACTGTAGGAGCATGGAAGCCATAATCCATCAATCGTTTGGCAATATCCTCTACTTCAATACCTACATTTTTGAAGGCTCTGCAATCAAGAATAAACTCGTGGGCACAGCGTCCATTGATGTTAGTATATAAAATAGGATAATGCTTTTCCAGACGAGCTTTGATATAGTTAGCATTCAGAATGGCTGCACTTGTTGCATCGGTAAGTCCTTTTTCTCCCATCATGGCAATATAGGCATAGGAAATAGGCAGAATAGAGGCACTACCCCATGGGGCTGCTGATACAGCATGAATAGCTTTGTCTCCACCCACAGGGACAACGGCATGTCCTGGAAGGAATGGAACCAAGTGTGCTGCAACTCCAATAGGACCCATACCAGGACCACCACCACCATGTGGAATACAGAATGTTTTATGCAGATTCAGATGGCATACATCTGCACCAATAGTTGCCGGGCTTGTTAAGCCTACCTGAGCATTCATATTAGCGCCATCCATATAAACCTGTCCACCATATTGATGAATCAGATCGCAGATTTCACGAATGTTTTCTTCATACACCCCATGAGTAGACGGGTACGTCACCATCAAAGTTGATAATGTGTCTTTGTATTGTTCTGCTTTGGCTTTAAGGTCTGCAAAATCAATATATCCTTTCTCATCTGTCTTCACTACTACTACCTTCATTCCTGCCATTACCGCACTTGCCGGGTTGGTTCCATGGGCAGACGCAGGAATTAGGGCTACATCTCTGTGATCATCTCCACGGCTCAAATGATAAGCACGAATCACCAACAGGCCTGCGTATTCTCCCTGAGCACCAGAGTTTGGTTGCAAGGACATTGCTGCAAAACCTGTTACTGCACACAGCCAATCATTAAGGTTTTTAAATAATTCCTGATAACCTTCTGTTTGATTAACAGGGGCAAATGGATGTAGATTTCCAAACTCAGGCCATGTTACAGGGATCATTTCTGTAGTAGCATTTAGTTTCATTGTGCAGCTACCCAGCGAAATCATGGAGTGAGTAAGAGATAAATCTTTATTCTCCAGATATTTCAAATACCGTAACATCTCATGCTCAGAATGATGAGTATTGAAAACAGGATGTGTCAGATAAGCTGATTTACGGGTTAATTTCTCTGGATATTGTAAAACAATTGAATCTGCAATGGGAGAGAGATCAATATGGTTGGTTGCACCTGTACCTTCTGCCAGGACAGATATAAGCGTTTGCACATCAGAAACTGTGGTAGTTTCGTCAAGAGATATAGAAACCTGATTGTTCGCGCTGTAACGAAGGTTAATATGGTGTGCTTCTGCTACTTTGCGGATATTGCTCTGCTGAGGACTAGTGAAGGAAATAGTATCGAAGTAATGTTCATTCGTGATCGTGATACCAACTTTTGCAAGCCCTTTTGCTAATAATTGAGTTAAACCATGAGTACGTTCTGCAATTTGGCGAAGGCCTTCAGATCCATGATACACTGCATAACTACTAGCCATTACCGATAATAACACCTGAGCAGTACAGATATTGGAAGTTGCTTTTTCACGACGAATGTGTTGTTCACGAGTCTGTAGGGCCATCCGTAAAGCACGATTCCCTTGGGCATCAATAGATACTCCAATAATCCGACCTGGTATTTGTCGTTTATATTCTTCACGAGTTGCGAAGAAGCCAGCATGTGGTCCTCCATATCCCATAGGAACGCCAAAGCGTTGTGCAGAGCCTACTACAACATCAGCTCCCATTTCTCCTGGAGGTGTTAACAATGTTAGCGAAAGTAAATCTGCCGCAACAGTAACAAAAATATCCAGTTCGTGAGCTGCCGCAATAAAGCTTGTATAATCATATATAGAGCCATTGGCCGCCGGATATTGTACTAATACACCAAAAATATCAGGGTTAGACAAATCTATTGTTGCATAGTCTGCTACCACTATTGAAATACCCAGTGGTTCAGCTCTGGTAATCAACAAATCTATTGTTTGTGGAAAAACATCTGTCGATACTACAAATGTCTTTGCGTTTTTACGGCTACCCTTACGCATGCTGTACAACATATGCAAAGATTCCGCAGCCGCTGTTGCCTCATCCAGTAGGGATGCATTGGCAATTTCCATACCCGTAAGATCTACAACTACTGTCTGAAAGTTTAACAGTGCTTCCAGACGACCTTGTGCTATCTCTGCCTGATAAGGAGTATAGGCTGTATACCAACCTGGATTCTCCAGAATGTTACGAAGAACAACCGGAGGAGTAATGGTATTGTAATAGCCTAAACCTATATAGGATTTATTGATCTGGTTCTTTTGTGCTAATTTTTTAAAATCCTGCAAAAACTGATATTCAGATTGAGGTTCAGGTAGCTGGAGTGGTTTAGGCAGACGAATAGAGGCAGGAACTGTCTGTGAAATAAGTTCTTCTATGGAGCCTACTCCAATGGTTTTTAACATTTCTGCTTTTTGAACATCGTCTGGCCCGATGTGCCGGGAAGCAAAAGCTTCAGAATGGCGCAAATTGATTTTCATGGAATGTTGATGGGAAGTTAAATATACTACTTGCCGTTTTGTGTTTTTTTGAAGAACTGCTTTATATAAAATAAGGATGAGCGATTTGTGGCGCAAAGATACATAGAAAATAATTATACATATAACAGTTTCCTAATGCGGAAGGGTTCAAGAAGTTATGTTTTTACAAGTCTATTGAGAAAGTTGTAAAATGTATTTATAAAATACCATTGTGAACTGTGATTACAGCCATTCTACCATTAATACTATATATGTAGAAGAAGTGATAGTTTTAAAGAATGATAAACTCCACAAATAGAAAAACTTTGAAATCCGTCAATTTAAACAGAACTTGCATTTCTGATTTTAAGATTTTGGTAATTGACTATTTATCACTCAACAGTAACAGATGAAGAAAATTATTATTCTGACAACTTTCTTTATGAGTATCATGAAGCCAGTTGCTGCTCAAAAAAATAGTACAGATAAATCAGTAGAATATGCGAATACCATTACAGCTACTGATCTGGCTAAACACCTGAAAATTCTGGCTTCTGATAGTCTTCAGGGTCGTGAAACTGGAGAGCCTGGTCAAAAGATGGCAGCAGATTATATCGCTGAGCAATTTTTTAATGACCATTTGAAACCAGTAATGAAGCATGATGGTGAAGATAGCTATTTTCAGCATTTTGATCTGGTAAGAAAAAGTTGGGGTGAGGTATATATAGAAACAGGCACTAAGAGAAGAGAGTTTTTAAAAGATTTCTACTTACTTGGATCATTATCTATTCCACAGGAAAAAAATGTAGAAGTAGTTTTTGGTGGCTATGGTATTGAATCTGAGAAATATTCGGATTACAAGAATATCGATGTCACAAATAAAGCGGTTCTGATTTTGAGTGGTGAACCTAAGAGTAAAAAGGGAAAGAGCTTAGTGACTGATAGCGATAAGCCATCAGAGTGGGCTAGTGACTGGAGAAAGAAAGTAACGCTGGCAAGACAGAAAGGTGCTGCATATGTACTGATAATACAACCTGATGAAATGAAGGTAGGTACCTTCATTGCGAACTACAGAGGTTATCTGACCAATCCCCGTTTAATTCTGAAATATAAGGAAACTCCTACACAAGGTGACGGAACTATATTTGTATCCAGAGAGATGGGAGTAGAGATATTGGGAGTTTCTGAGAAAGCATTGGCAAAGTGGCAACGCAAGATAGCCAGAAAGAAAACCTCTAAGTCGTTCGCTATTGCTAACGTTGCCATGAAATTTGAAAATAAAGAGCAGATTGTTCAGTCAGAGAATGTATTGGGTTTGGTAGAAGGGACAGATAAGAAAGACGAAATCGTTGTTGTTACAGCTCATTATGATCATGTAGGGGTTATTAATGGTGAGATTCACAATGGCGCAGATGATGATGGTAGTGGTACTGTGGCAGTGCTGGAGATAGCTCAGGCTTTTGCAGAGGCTAAACGTAATGGAAATGGACCTCGCCGCTCCATGTTGTTTATGACAGTTGCCGGGGAAGAAAAAGGATTACTAGGTTCTGAATACTATACAGACCATGCTGCACTTCCTTTGCAAAATACAGTCTGCGATTTAAATATAGACATGATTGGGCGCATTGATGAAGCACATACTGGTAACCCTGACTATGTGTATCTGATTGGTTCTGATAAACTTTCAAGTAAACTTCATGCTATAAGTGAAGAGATGAATCAAAAATACAGCAAACTTGCTCTTGATTATAAATACAATGACCCTTCTGATCCTAATCGGTTCTACTATCGTTCGGATCACTATAACTTTGCCAGATACAAAGTTCCTGTAATTTTTTATTTCAATGGTACTCATGAGGATTACCACAGGCCAACAGATGATATTGAGAAAATCAATTTTGCCAAGATAGAAAAGATTGCCAGACTTGTTTTTCATACCGCATGGGAGGTTGCGAATCGGGAAGAACGCATCAAAGTAGATAGCAATAAAAAATAGGTCTTGATTTTTAGGTCAAGTTTGAATCATTCCAAAATGTAGATGTGGGATTATCTTAGTATCAGTTAACAAAGCCTATGCTTTCTCAAAAGCATAGGCTTTGTTGTTTTGAAATAACTCTGTCTATTCTTCCTTGTCGTTAATGTGTGCATGATTATTTTATTTTTTACTCTCAGACAAAAAGGGCCATTCTCTTACCTTGTAAAATTACCTTAGAAATCCTTTGGTTCATTAGCTCACCCTTATATATAAGGGTGAGCTAATGAACCAAAGGATGTGTTCTGGAATTTATGCAAGATCAGGATAGTCAATTAAGGTATAATATGCTAAAAGATAGATTTATACATAGAAACTTAGATTATTTTAGATAATAAAAGTGCAAAATTGTTTGGTTCATTCTTTGGCTTGCTAGTGAACCAAAGAAAAGTACATTTTTTATGCGTAACCAACACTTATTATCCCATGCCTCATCCTTCTGATTTTAAGGATAAACCAACCATATCGGATAGCTTTGCTTTGGACGATTCTATTGTCTGAATTACGCCCTCTCTCTATATAAACGCCCCATCCTGTCTTTTTGAAACGGAACACACCTTCCTGAAAGCCGCCTTGCCATTCTCCTGAGCACACACCTTTTGTCCCCTTGAAAGGAACACCTCCCTTCCTGTCCTCCTGAAAGGAACCCGTGACAAGACCGGCGGCTTTTCCGATTGGAGAATATTTTTTCGCTCAGAATCCAGAGGGCACCAGCCTTGGCATGAGGTCCTTTCAGGAGGACAGAGAGAGTAAAAGCACAGAGAGAGGAAAGAAGGAGGAGTTGGGAATTAAGTAAAAGTCTGCTGAAAGTAAGAAGTAGGCGAATGAAACAGATAGACACATAAAAATCCGTAACATCCGAGATTAAAGACAGCACACAACCTTCAAACAAGTCGCCAATAAACACTAACCCGAAGTCTAGTTAACAAGATCACACATGAGCCATCAACCTGCAAACAGATCAACACAACAAACAACTGGCATACAGGTTAGATTTGAAAATAATTTGTATATAGGTTGTTTTTCAAAATTACCTGCATACAGGTTGAGTTTGTGTGTAACTAGAGTTGAGGTTAAAAATAAAAACAATTGGTACTCCAGTTAAAATAAAAAGTGATCGGAGTTCTAGTTAAAACGCAACGTGCTGTAAATAATGCACAAGAGAAAGAGTGATCGAAGTTCCAGTTAAAACGCAACTTGCCGTGAGTTGTGATCAAAATGCTGATTAATATAGGGGCAATCCATATGCAGCCAAACAACAACCTTGCCGTGAACTATGTGCAGACAACCAATCGGCTCAAAAGGCATACTATACGATCAGAGTTACATTTCTGCGGAGTCTTAATTTTTTATTTAACGCCAGTAGGAAAAGATAGAGAACGCAGAAAAGTTAATAAAATAGGGCTTAACAGTTCTAAAAGAAATGAAAATATTGGTTACAATGGAATAGAGTTGGGTATAAAAGAGGAGGGAGGAAAAGCTTGAGATAAGATACCTGGGGAAGACGGTGCCTTACACCAGTCTTACCCCCAAGATCCTTCAACCAGCTATGGAAAGAAAAACAAGATAATATTCTGTGTTAGAATTACTATCTGTATTTCTTACGATGCTAAAATAGCATGTATAATATAACAGTACAAAAATTTTAGATAAACCTTTAAAAACATTAGATAAAAATTGCGAATTGTCAGATGAACATTTCATAAATGAGGATTTTGAAGTAAAAGCAGTATAGGATTTCCTCATGAACGAGTAAGATAAAATGCTTTTAGAAAGGCATCCTTATTTTAAAGAAAATGAAACTTCTTTCACATCCCGCGAATTCCCACCAATAAATACTTTGAAAGTACCAGGCTCCAAATGTGATTTTCCTTCCCCATCATAAAAAGACAGATCTGAATTGGTCAATGTAAAAGTTACTTCTTTGCTTTCTCCTGTTTTTAACATGATTTTCTGAAATCCCTTGAGCTCTTTTACCGGACGTACCAGAGAAGCTACCATATCTCGTATATAAAGCTGCGCAATCTCTTCCCCATCATATTTTCCTGTATTCTTTATGGTTACTTTTACTACCAGATTTTCTCCGCGATTTAATTCCACTTTGTTGAGTGTAGGAGCTGAATAGTCAAAGGTAGTATAGCTCAATCCATATCCGAATGGATACAATGGGCCATTGGGTGCGTCCCGATAACGGGAAACCCAGAAGTTACCTGGTGAGTTAGGTTCATCCTGGTAAGGTCTGCCTGTGCTTTTCTGGTTGTAATAAACAGGAATTTGGCCTGTTGTGTAAGGGAAAGACATGGTCGTCTTAGCAGAAGGATTATAGTCCCCAAACAATATATCGGCAGCCGCATTTCCTCCCTGAGTGCATGGCATCCAGGCATATAAGATAGCAGGCACATTTTGAGACAACCAGGGAATAACCATAGGTCTGCCAGTACTCACCACTACAATGACAGGTTTACCTGTTGCCTTCACAGCCTGTAGCATTTTCATTTGTTCTGCAGGGATCTCAATATTGGTAAGTGCACGAGCCTCTCCGGCAACTTTACCAGATAGTCCTACAACGGCAATAACCACATCAGCTGATTTTGCTGTATTTACTGCTTCTGCGATTGTTGCCTCTGTTGAATTATATAAAGCATCACTACCATCCGTAGTAATCGTATATCCTTTTGCAAAGGAAACATTGCTTTGAGGAACTTTATTTTTTATTCCCTGTAGAATCGTAACTACATCTTTAGGCTCGCCTTTGGCAATCCAGAAATCCAATGCGTCTGCCTGGCTATCAGCTAATTGCCCAATGACTGCAATGTTTTTCGTGGTTTTTGATAACGGAAGAGTATTATTATCATTTTTCAATAAGATCATAGATCTTTGTGATGCCTCGCGTGCTGCCTGAACAAATTTGTCGTTTAGCAGTGTAACAGATTCCCGACGTTCATCACTGAATTTATAAGGATCTTCAAATAGACCAAGTTTAAATTTATAGTATAGGATTCGACTCACTGCATCGTCCAGACGAGCTTGGGTGACTTTGCCTTCTTTTACTAGCTGAACCATATTTTCGATCACAACTCTTGATTCCATGTCCATATCAGAGCCAGCATTGAATGCTTTCAATGCTGCATCTTTGCTATCTGCTGCATACCCATGAGTAATCATCTCGCCAAATGAAGCCCAGTCCGACACAACAAATCCTTTAAACTTCCATTGATTTTTTAATACATCTGTAACCAGATATTTATTTCCACTGGCAGGGATACCATCTACTATATTAAAAGAGTTCATAACCGTGGCAGCACCTGCATCAACTCCAGCTTTAAAAGGAGGAAGATAGATGTCCTGCAGTGCATACCGGGATAAATCAACTGTATTGTATTCGCGGCCACCTTCTGCCAATCCGTAAGCTGCAAAGTGTTTCATACAGGCCATTACGTGATACACATCTGTCAAATCTCCCTGAAATCCTTTTACACGCGCATAAGAGGCTTTGCTTCCCATATAGGTGTCTTCGCCTGCGCCTTCCATTACCCGTCCCCAGCGAGGATCGCGTGCAATATCTACCATGGGTGCAAAAGTCCAGTGCAAACCTGCTGAAGATGCTTCCGCTGCAGCCATAGATGCAGACTTCTCCATCAGAGCCAGATCCCAACTACAGGTTTCTGCTAACGGAATTGGAAAAATGGTTTTATAACCGTGGATTACATCAAAGGCAAACAACAGGGGGATACCTAGCCGACTTTCTTTTACAGCTATTTCCTGAACTGCACGTGTTTCTTTGGCTCCTGTTACATTTAAAAAGGAGCCTACCATTCCTTTACGTGACATATCCAGTTTAGCTTTTGCTCCTGGATCACCTTCAGCTGCGGGCCCTGTCATTACACCACCATTTACCTGATTAAGCTGACCAACTTTTTCTTCCAGGGTCATCTTTGAGAGTAGATCCTTTATTCGTTGTTCTATCGGGAATTTGGGATTTTTATAAGGGGCAACAGTTTGTGCAATGCAAAATAAATTGCTTAGACAAACAAAAAACAAAATAGAGATTAAATGTTTTCTCATTTTAATTCGGATGTAAGGGGTTATCAATCGGGTGATAGTTGGTCATCAGACGCGAAACAAAGTATTTAATTAATTATGTTTTCCCAAAGAAGAAGGCAAGATTATCGATAAGACCAAAAGAGATTTTATACTTTTATCCACTTTTTTTTCCGTTTATACGCACATTCGTGCAACTTTTCCTTACCTATTGTAATCTTATCGGTAAAAAAATTAACTTTCGTACATGGAAACCAAAACCGGAAAAATACTAGTCGTAGACGATGATACTGACGTGCTTAGTGCGGCACGGCTTTTTTTAAAACGCCATTTTCTTCATGTAGATGTTGAAAGTAATCCGGAAAGTATACCATACCTGATCAATAATGATCGGTATGATGTGATTTTGCTGGATATGAATTTTACCAAAGATATTGGAAGTGGAAAAGAAGGGTTTTATTGGTTAGATCGTATACTAGAAATAGATCCGGCAGCAGTGGTGGTGCTTATAACCGCCTATGGGGATGTTGAAATGGCTGTTCGGGCTATTAAAGATGGGGCCACAGATTTTGTGTTGAAGCCATGGGAAAATGAAAAGCTGCTAGCTACATTGATTTCTGCCATGCGGTTGCGCCAATCACGTGAAGAAACTGCTACATTAAAGGCAAAGCAAAAAGGACTTAATCAGGCGCAAACTTCTTATACCTCAGATATTATTGGACAAAGTCCGGCTATGCTTCGTGTATATGAAGCTATTGATCGTGTTGCTGAAACGGACGCCAATGTATTGATACTTGGTGAAAATGGGACAGGAAAAGAACTTATTGCCAGAGCTTTACATCGGAAGTCCAAACGCACTGACGAGCCATTTGTTTCGGTTGATTTGGGTGCGATTAGTGAGACGTTGTTTGAAAGCGAATTATTTGGTCATACAAAAGGCTCTTTTACGGATGCGAAAGAAGATAGAGCCGGACGTTTTGAAACTGCTTCAGGAGGGTCTATTTTCTTGGATGAAATTGGAAACCTGTCTCTACCTCTACAAGCTAAATTGCTTACTGTTTTACAAAGTCGTACAGTGACACGAGTAGGCTCAAACAAGCCTAAAACCATTGATGTTCGTTTGATTTCCGCTACCAATATGCCTGTATATGATATGGTAAAGAGTAAGACATTCCGTCAGGATTTATTATATCGTATCAATACAATAGAAATTCACCTTCCTCCTTTGCGGGAACGGCAGGAAGATCTGGTACCACTAGCTGAATACTATCTTCAATTGTATCGCAAGAAATATAACAGATCTGTCAACACTTTGAGTCCTGCATTACTAAAGCGAATGCAGAAGTATCACTGGCCAGGAAATGTGCGGGAACTGCAACATGCTATCGAACGAGCTGTGATTATGGCTCAGGGATCGGCTCTGCAACCAGAAGACTTTTTCTTTAGCAATGGACATGAAGTACCACAGGATGAAGAGAGTGCATTGGACGCTATGCCATTAGATGAAATGGAAAAAATGCTGATTCGGAAAGCCTTGAAGAAACATAATGGAAATATTACAGAAGCTGCTCAGGAATTAGGGCTTACGCGTTCCTCTTTATATCGTCGTCTGGAGAAATATGGACTATAAAAGCTTTATCTTATGCAGGATTTTCTGACTGAGATGCGGATATCTTCAGAAAAGATTTTATTCATTTCAAGCATACAGCTCTGAACAAGAGTACTTTAGCGTGTCTATCATTTCATTAATTGCATTACGGCGTGTTCAGAACTTTTAGTGCAGGTCTTATTATTCGGGTTCTGGCATTGGTTGGGGCCATTTTTGCCAGTTGTTATACATTTCTATTTTCTTTTAACTACCTGGTAGCGGTAGCCTTTCTGTTATTGATATCATTACAAACCTATAATCTGTATTATTATGTTGATGGGACAAACCGAAAGCTAATCCGGTTTCTGGAGTCAGTGAGGTGGTCTGATTTTTCTATAGGTTTTGCCGCAGATAACAAACTAGGTTATAGCTTTCGGGTTTTAAATCAACAATTCAACGAAGTGTTGGATGCATTTCGACAAGCCCGTGCAGAGCGAGAGGCTAACTTACAATATCTTAATGCTGTAGTTCATCACGTAAGTGTTGGGTTATTAGCCTTTGATACAGAAGGTAATGTAGAACTCGTAAATAATGCAGCATTAAAATTATTAGGGATTTATCGGTTACGGACTTTAAGTGATCTTCAGAAAACACATCCTGAACTGGTAGATTTGGTTCAAAAACTTCGGTCCCAGAATAACGGCTTATATCAGACTCCCAGTGAGCAACAACTCTCCGTATATGCAACTGTAATACGTCTTCGTGGTAAAACAATTAAATTAGTATCTCTGCAAAATATCCAGTCAGAATTGCAACAGAAAGAATTGGAAGCATGGCAAAATCTGACACGAGTGTTGCGTCATGAAATCATGAACTCTATCACTCCAATAACCTCACTGATTGCGACTATGCAGGATATTGTGACGTATGATCTGGATGTAAATTCCAACAATGGCGAAGCTGTAGGTGATCTTAAGGAAGCACTACGAACAATCGAAAACAGAAGTGTTGGCTTACTGAATTTTGTCAATGCCTATCGTAATTTTACCAATATACCTAAGCCTGATATGGCAGAAATGCAGGTTAGAGAATTAGTTGGGAGTATTGTGCAACTGATGCAAACTGATGCAAAGAATGCTGGTGTAAACCTTTCTTTTGAGATACAACCTGCCGATCTATCTGTATTGGCAGATAATGAACAGATTGAAATGGTGTTGATTAACCTTATCAAGAATGCAGTAGAGGCTTTAGCTGGAAAAGAAGGTGCTTTTATACAAATAAAGGGATATAAAGATGAAAATCAGCAAGTCTCTATCGACATCACAGACAATGGGCCCGGTATCATTCCCGAGGCTTTAGAAAAAATCTTTATTCCGTTTTATACTACCAAGAAAACAGGATCAGGGATTGGTCTTAGTCTATCCAGACAAATTATGCAAATGCATGGAGGTCTTTTAAAGGTTGCTTCAGAAGTAAACGAAGGAACTACCTTTACTTTAAAATTCAATAGTTGATGCATTGAAGGTAAACTCACCCTTCAATGCATCAGATTTATGCGATTTCCGAGAGTTTGGTCTGCATTACTCGTTCCAAATGGGCTTTCCAGAAAGAATATCCATATACTTTCCAGCCATGACATCCCATCGGTAATTCGCTTAAGTCGTTTACAAATGGTTCAAAGTCAGGAGCCTTTTCACTTGGTAATTCAATGGCAAACTTATGAGCAACCCTTTCTGGAGCTACTCTAAAAAATGGATTCATTTGTGGCAACCGAAGGCTCCAGAATAAATCTTCAGTATAAACAATAGAAGTGTTTTTAATAATATACGAAAATCTGCGACTATTTTTATAAAAAGAAGAGACCTTTCGCAAAGAGAACCCTCCATTTTGTGCAGGGAAGCGTGGAATCAGCCCGGATTTTTGTAGTAACCTCAAAAGAGAAGAAGATTGAATATACTCTTCAACAAAAGACTTGTTGTAAATTACTGCGCCTATATAATCATAGTCTAGCTTACACCAATGTTCCAAGTCTGCCTTAAATGCAAAAGAGTCCAGATGCGCCAATAAGATATATTCGTAATCTAAAAATCGTTCATAATAATGAGGTGACACCAATAAACGTATGTACTGTTGATAACCTTTCCATGTGAATCGTTCAAAAGAGAAATTAGAATGGCCCTGCTCTTTTCCAATTTGTTCATAGAAGTTTGTATCTAAGCCCTCCTGTGTCATAAATATAATAGGATATGACTCAAACAATCGGAAGTAATAGCTTAATACCTGAGTTTCATCGGCATTAGGTTGTAACTCATAGATAGGTATTACGACTGCCACTAATTTCTTCTTTTCCATGTATTCAGGAGGTTGTATGGTAATTATGAAAACAATTAAGAGAAACAAGAAAGGGCTATCTACTTGATCTTCTTATGCCTCTTAATTTTACTTATTTAATATTAATTTACCAAGAACAGATGTATATCATTTATACAGCCGCTAGAAAAAAGATTTACTTGTTAGTGTATATATGATACAGTTGCTTTATCAATCTCCCATTGTACCCATAGCGTATATGTTGGTCAAAATATGTGTATGTATTTTAATAGCCAATCAAAAATCTATAAGAAATAAAATATTGCCAGAATGAAAAAGAAGTGTATGTTTCTTTAATAGTTAAAAATAGATTATGTAAACATACTTTATAGAAAAATGTATACATTAGAAAGTGTATTTTATTTGTAAGTAGTCTTGTTGGAAAGTATATGGCAGACACTAGAGCTTTTTAACTAAGCGTTGTTATATTTTTGAATTTATAGAAAAAGTAAAGCCCCTGACAGTGTGGTCAGAGGCTTTATAAACAGATAATTAAATTTGTCTTAAATATTAAAAGCTGTTTTTACATTATCTACATAATCTAGTTTTTCCCAAGTAAACAATTCAACTTCTTTCTCTAGCTTTTTACCTTCTGGTGAAACGAATACTTTAGTTATCTTTTTCGGTTCACGTCCCATATGCCCATAAGCAGCTGTTTCTGAGTAAATAGGATTACGCAGTTTAAGACGGGTTTCGATAGCATAAGGGCGTAGATCAAAAATCTCTTCTACCTTTTTGGCAATTTCTCCATCTGTTAGATTTACTTTAGCAGTTCCATAAGTGTTGATGTACAAACCACAAGGTTTTGCAACACCAATTGCATAAGATACCTGTACCAGTACTTCATCACACAAACCGGCAGCTACCAGGTTTTTAGCAATGTGGCGGGTTGCATAAGCAGCACTACGATCTACTTTGGAAGGATCTTTTCCTGAGAATGCACCACCACCGTGAGCTCCTTTTCCACCGTAGGTGTCAACGATAATCTTACGACCTGTCAGACCAGTATCTCCGTGAGGTCCTCCAATCACAAACTTACCAGTAGGATTGATGTGGTATGTAATCTCATTAGTAAATAATTTCTGAAGTTCTGGCTTTAATTTTGCCTTCACACGAGGGATAACAATATTAACCACATCCTGACGAATCTTCTTAAGCATTTCTTCATCTGAACCAAAGTCATCGTGCTGAGTAGAAACAACAATTGTGTCAATACGCTGAGGCTGATTGTCGTCAGAATATTCAATTGTTACCTGAGACTTTGCATCTGGACGTAGATAAGGCATCAGAGAAAGTTCATTGTTGCGGATATAACTCATTTCCTGAAGGATCTTGTGAGCTAGGTCTAATGCAAGAGGCATATAGTTTTCTGTCTCTTTTGTTGCATAACCAAACATCATACCTTGGTCACCAGCACCTTGATCTTCAGGATTTTTTCTTTCAACACCTTGATTGATATCTGGAGACTGTTCATGAATGGCAGAGAATATACCACAGGAATTTGCTTCAAACATATATTCACTCTTGGTATATCCAATACGACGGATTACCTCTCTGGCAATAGTTTGTACGTCCAGATATGTTTTTGATTTTACTTCCCCTGCCAGTACTACTTGTCCAGTTGTTACCAATGTTTCACAGGCAACTTTGGATGTTTCATCAAAAGCTAAAAAATGATCAATAAGTGCGTCAGATATCTGGTCGGCAACTTTATCTGGATGTCCTTCAGAAACCGACTCGGAAGTGAATAGATACGGCATAGGTGATTAATAAAAGAATTTAAGAATGAAAGAATTACAAAATCAAGTTAAAATGAATATAAAAACAGGCTTGCCTTATTAATTGTACGAAAATAATTTGAAGCAAGGATACAACTGCTACTTAGGAGGTATATGTGTTATTAAATTCTTACAAATCTAAGAGTATTTTTGGGAAAAATAAAAGAGCATATATGTTAGGTAGTTAAAATAAAACATCAATAGCCGCTTTGGTAAATGTTGAAACAGGAACAGTTGACATAAGCCTGAGTTCTTCTGTAAATTTTGATTGTTCATCAAGGAAGTCAAAGATCCTCTCAATAGGATTATGCTGGTATAACTGGGTAAAGAATTTTGCTCCAGAATACCGTTCTTTTGTTAGGACATTCAATAGAATACTATCATATAAGTGGAAGCGGCTATGCATATGTGTTGATTTGGTTAGTGGTTCTCCGCCTGTCTCCAGATTTTGAACTATAGTTTGCAGGTATCTTTGTGTACGGGCAAACGTATAACCTGTCGCTGGACGCACATATCCTCCTGAAGTTCCAATTCTGATAATAGTATTGTTTATCTGAGTTGCGACTTTACTATCACTCATAGGAATTATTCCAAATTCTTCCTCTTCTACTTTATATGTATCAATGTGTAATGTTTCTTTTATATATTTTTTCAATTCAGTGATATATTGTTCGTCTATTAATGTCTGAGGAGAGAAAATTGTAAACTCTATTAATGCTTTTGTTGTACTAAAAGGTAATATATAAAAGAAACGGGCTGCATCCCCATGTTGGTTAATACGAAAATCATGTAATGTAGCACAGGATTCATTAAAGTGAGGAGTGGGTGTAGTAATAACCCATCCTTTGAAATGCTGTAAAAGAAAATGACTGCCTGGCTTTGTAAAATCAGGTTGAAAAGTACTATCAAAAACGTAGGTTGCAGTAAAAGAAACTTCTGGTGTATGTACAATTGCTCCCTTATCTGTAGTTTTTATAGTAAGAATATCCTTTTGTTTGAACGTAATATACGGATGATCCGCTAACTGATTCCATATATAACTATAAAAATCAACTCCTCTGATCATTTTGTAGAAATAATCATGCAATTGATAACGTTTGGAAAAATCATCGCTAAAAAAATCCAACTCCTGCCATTTCCTGTAGACGATTCTCTCAAATGGATTTTTTTCTCCTCTTTCCCAGAAACACCAGGTTCTGTCATTGTGAATCCTCTGCTCCTTATCCAAAATCAAAATCTTCTTGTTTTTTAACATATTTGATTGGCTTAGATAATAGGCCAGGCTAAGTCCTGCCATACCGCCACCTGCAATAATATAGTCAAAGTATGTATCTGAGTTCATAGTGCCAATTTTTGCGAATGAAATTTATTTTAAGAATCAAAACTATCTGTTTTAAACTGGTTTACCCACTAAAGGTTTTGACGATGACTTTCTATTGAAGAGTTAGCAGGATAAATTAAATAAGTATGATTAGGTTAACTATATAGTGATCATGCTTAATGCATAGTTATTATAGCTTTAGCTATGAATATACTTATAGTCTTATCTGAGATGATTTTTAATGGCGACCCAGGTATGTTTTACATTCATCCAATTATATTACCGTTCTTCCTCTATTTACTCCAATACCATATTCAAGTTTATATGTTTGTGAAAATCCAGTCTACATGTTTTTTATTCGTTATTCTTCTATAAATGCAATTCTTTCTTTGGAGAAAGATGCTTATTTCTTAATTTTACCCAAATCCTAACCTTTTATTATTCAACAAAACCATAAACCATGAAGAAAACTCTACTGGTGCTGGTCGCTGCCGGAATTTTTAGTATTCGGGCATGGGCACAGCCAACTACTTTTCCACGCAATGGGGTATATGATGAACGTCCTCAGTTATATGCCTTTACCAATGCAACTATCCATACAGACTATCAAACTATTATTAGCAATGCCACTTTAGTAATTCGAAATGGTATAGTAGAGTCAGTTGGTACAGGTATTGCTGTTCCAACTGGTGCTGTTGTAACAGATCTAAAGGGCAAACACATTTATCCTGGTCTGGTTGATATTTACTCAGATTATGGAATGCCTGAAGTCAAAAAGGAAGGATTTAGTTGGGGTGCATTCTACCTTCGTCCACCTCAGTATGATTCTGGCAAAAAAGGAGCTTATAACTGGAATGAAGCGATAAGACCTGAAAATTCTGCTGCAGACATATTTGCCATAGATGCAAAGAAGGCAGAAGAATTGAGAAAGCTGGGTTTTGGTGCTGCTCTAATTCATAATCCCGATGGTATTGCCCGAGGAACAGGAGCTGTAGTACATCTGGGAGCAGGAAAAGAAAATGAGGTGTTATTAAAATCAAATGCATCAACCCATTTCTCTTTTGATAAAGGCTCTTCCAAACAAATTTATCCGGTTGCATTGATGGGATCTATTGCTTTGATTCGCCAAACGTATCTGGATGCAGACTGGTATAAAAAGGGGGGCAATAAAGTGGAAAGAAATTTGTCTCTGGACGCCTTTAACCAACAACGGGCTTTACCTGCTTTCTTTGAAGCTAATACACGTCTGAATATTCTGAGAGCAGATAAGATTGGAGATGAATTTGGTATTCAATACATTATTAAAACAAAAGGTGATGAGTATGCCCGTCTGGATGAGATAAAAGCAACGAATGCACCGTTGGTCGTTTCATTGGATTTTCCTAAACCATTTGATGTAGAAGATCCGCTGGATATGGTAATGGTCCCTTATGAAGATATGAAACATTGGGAACTTGCACCCTCCAATCCTGCAGCATTGGCAAAAGCAGGTATCCCTTTTGCTCTTACTGCTGCAGACCTGAAAAATAAAGCTGACTTCTGGGCTAACCTTCGAAAAGCTATTGAATATGGATTGGATGAAAAAATAGCATTGAAAGCTCTTACAGTTACTCCTGCAACACTCCTGAAAATGGATAATCAGATTGGCTCTTTGAAAAAAGGAATGATAGCTAACTTTCTGATTACTTCGGATAATCTGTTTGGCAAAACCACTATTATTTATGACAACTATATAGCAGGAAACCGTTATACAGTTACAGGTATGCCAGATGTTGATATTCGGGGTGAGTATAATCTGGCTGTAGGTGGTCAGAATTATAAAATGACCATTGCAGGCATGCCAGAGAAACCAGAAGTAAAAATTGGGGTAGCAGATACTGGTAAAGCTGTCGCAAAATCCGTACTAAACAATTCTCTGATTTCTATTTCTTTCAAAGCAGATAAAAAAGACAAAGCTGAAATCCGCCTTACTGGATGGCTTACAGGAAACAATCTGAAGGGTGAAGGGATACTGACAGATGGTAAAGCCGTAAAATGGGTAGCCACCTACAGTGGAGCTGTAAAACCTGAAGCACCAAAAGAAAATAAGGCAGACACAAAGAGTGCTGTCGCTGATTTAGGAAAAGTAGTATATCCGTTTATTGCTTTTGGCGTAGAAAATAAGCTGAAGGCAGAGGACATGTTAATCAAAAATGCTACGGTATGGACTAATGAAGCTGAAGGAAAATTGGAAAATACAGATGTATTGATAAAAGGAGGTAAGATAGCTCAGGTTGGAAAAAACTTATCTTCCGCCGGAGTGAAGGTTATCGATGGTACAGGTAAACATTTGACGGCAGGGATCATTGATGAACACTCTCACATTGCTACAGAGTCAGTTAATGAACTCCAGGCAAGTACAGCGGAAGTGCGTATTGGTGACAATGTAGATTCTGAAGATATTAATATTTATCGCCAATTGGCGGGTGGTGTTACTACTTCTCAGATTCTGCATGGTTCTGCAAACCCTATTGGAGGGCAGTCTGCTTTGATTAAGCTTAAATGGGGTGAAGGTCCGGAAGAACTGAAGATTAAGAATGCTGATGGATTTATCAAATTTGCCTTGGGTGAAAATGTGAAGCAGTCTTCTTCTATGACATCCACTCGCTTCCCCCAAACACGTATGGGAGTTGAACAAGTGATGATGGATGCCTTTATACGTGCCAAAGAGTATGATCAGGCTCTGAAGAAATATAATCCTAAAGATCCAAATGCTGTACCGGTCCGCCGTGATCTGGAACTGGACGCATTAGCTGAAATCCTGAATCAAAAACGCTTCATTACCTGCCACAGTTATGTCCAGTCAGAAATCAATATGCTAATGCATGTAGCAGATTCTTTAGGGTTCAAAATCAATACATTTACTCATATTCTGGAAGGATATAAAGTTGCGGACAAGATGAAATCCCGTAATATCAATGCATCAACTTTTGCAGACTGGTGGGCATACAAGATGGAGGTGCAGGATGCCATTGCTTATAGTCCTACATTGATGAATAAGGTTGGTTTGAATGTAGGAATCAATTCTGATGATGCAGAGATGGCACGTCGACTGAATCAGGAAGCTGCTAAAACTGTAAAGTATGGTGGCACAACGGAAGAGGATGCTTTGAAAATGGTAACATTAAATCCTGCTAGAATGCTACATCTGGAAAATCGTATAGGAAGTATTAAAGCAGGTAAAGATGCCGATCTGGTGTTATGGAATGGCAATCCATTATCTATTTACTCCCGTCCAGAAAAAACCATTATTGAAGGTACAATTTACTATGACTTGGAGCGTGATATCAAAATGCGTGAAGAACTGCAGAAAGATAGAGCACGCATTGCAACCAAAATGCTTGCCGCTAAAGCAAGTAATCCACAAGGTGCCCAGATGCCAACACCTAAAGTAATGCGTCACTACCATTGTGATAGTTTATTCGGAAATGAAGGTACTTGTGGAAAGGCAAAAACATTTATGGAAGTGCATTTCTCAGAATAATAGAAACAGGCTAATGGCTATTAATTTATCCATTAGCCTGTTCTGTTCTTTTAGAAGTAAGTTCTACAGAAAATTAACTATTTAAAGATCGTTTTTTAGAATATTTTTGGGTTTTAAAATCATCACCGTTTTAAAAGATACCCAATATGGAAGTTAAATTATTATCGTATACAGTACCCTTATTTGCATTCTTTATTGTATTAGAAATGGTCATTAGTGCATGGTTAGGCTATCGGGCTTACCGCACCAAAGACACGATGGTTAATCTTGCCTGTACATCATTGAATTTTGGCTTTGATGTATTGATGAGAGGTGTTCAACTAGCAGTGCTTACGTTTGTGGCTGTCTATTCTCCTTTTCACTGGCAAAAAAACTGGCAGTATTGGGTATTGCTTTTTCTGGCAGAAGATCTGGCTTATTATACTTTGCATGTAGTAGACCATTATTGTCGGTTTTTCTGGGCTATTCATATTACCCATCATTCTTCAGAACAGTTTAACTTGACAGTAGCTATCCGTTCTTCTGTATTTCAGCCTTTGTATCGCTTTTTCTACTTTATCCCGTTAGCTCTGGTAGGTTTTGAAGCATTGGATATATTATTTATGTATGCAGTAAGTCAAACCTACGGATTCTTTGTACATACGGAGATGGTTGGTAAACTAGGTATATTGGAATACATACTGGTTACCCCTTCGCATCATCGGGTGCATCATGCTTCCAATGAAAAATACCTGGATAGAAATATGGGTATGGTATTGATTATCTGGGACCGGATTTTTGGGACATTCAGAGAAGAAGAAGAAAAGCCTGTATATGGAATTACTACTAAAATGGAATCAGATAATTTGTATGAGGTAGTGACCTATGAATGGAAGCATATGTTGAAGGATCTACAACAGGATATTTCCTGGAAGCAAAAGTTAAAATACATATTTGGCAGACCTGGCTGGCGACATGATAAGTAATCAGATTAAACAACTCTAGATTTTATATGACTATCGAACTTCTCAAAGGTGATATTACAACAATACCTGTTGATGTCATTGTAAATGCTGCCAACAGTTCATTATTGGGAGGTGGTGGAGTAGATGGGGCTATTCATAGAAAAGGAGGGAAAGCTATTCTGGAAGAGTGTCTTCAGATTCGGAATCGTCAGGGCGGCTGTGCTACAGGAGAGGCAGTATATACAACAGCAGGTAATCTACTAGCCAACTATGTTATTCATACGGTAGGGCCTGTATGGAATGGTGGAAGTAATAAAGAAAGCCAGTTATTACAAAGTTGTTATCTGAACTCACTACGTATTGCCAATGAACTTACTCTAAAAAGCATTGCATTTCCTAATATCAGTACAGGAATCTATCATTATCCCAAACAACAGGCGGCAGAAATAGCTATACATGCCGTACGGGCGTTTGGAGAAGAGGAAAGTTCTTTGGAACAAGTGTTCTTTGTGTGTTTTGACGACGAAAATTATCAAATATATCAAAAGATATTATCAAAATAGGATTGTGTCCGAGATAGTCAGTCAACTAATATTATACATAATTGCCTACCCTAACATACTTAAACCAATACAATCATGAAGAAAATTTATCTTTTGCTTTGCTCTGGATTGCTGTGTGCTGCATCTCTTCAGGCACAGCCCCCTATTATTGCAAAACCACAATCTAAAGCTATTGCTTTGAAAGGAGCTACTATACACATAGGCAATGGTCAGGTTGTGGAGAATGGAGTTGTTGTGTTTGAGAATGGGAAAATTACAGCAGTTGGTAATGCACAGACAAGTATTGGAAGTGCAGAAGTGATAGATGCAGCAGGTAAACATATTTATCCGGGAGTGATAGCTCCCAATACCAATCTCGGCCTTGACGAAGTTAGTGCAGTGAAAGCAACTCAGGACAAAGTAGAAACAGGAATGCTGAATCCAAATGTACGTTCTTTGATTTCGTATAATACAGATTCTGAACATATCTATGTTACAAGAGATAATGGAGTTTTAATAGCTCAAACAGTACCTGAAGGGGGGGTGATCTCAGGTACATCTTCTGTAGTGCAGTTGGATGCCTGGAACTGGGAAGATGCTGCATATCGTAAAGACGATGGCATCTGGATGACCTGGCCTGCTATGTTTTCGATGGGAGGACGACTTGAAGCGGGCACAGTCAAAAAAAATGATAAACGTGGAGAAGTTATGGGTGAGTTGGATCGTACATTTAAAGATGCTTATGGTTACTCACAGATTAAAAATCCAAGTCCTCTAAATCTGAAATTGGAAGCTATGAAGGGATTGTATGATGGTACAAAAACCTTATTTATTCATACTGATTATGCAAAAGAGATTGTTGAGGCTGTCAACTTTGCCAAATCTCATAATGTGAAGAAATATGTAATAGTAGGAGGAGATGACGCATACCTGATTATCGATTTTTTGAAAGAGAATAATGTACCCGTATTGTTAAATTCCCTTCATCGTTTGCCAGGTCGTACAGAAGAGGATGTAGATATGCCTTATAAATTACCAGCTATCTTGCACAAAGCAGGTATTCTGGTAGGGCTGGCTTACGAAGAAACACCTTACAACTACCGGAATGTACCTTTTATTGCTGGCCAGGCTGCCGGCCATGGACTTTCCAAAGAAGAAGCACTACAAATTGTGACACTTAACAATGCTAAAATTCTGGGGATAGACACTCGTACAGGTACTCTTGAAACAGGAAAGGATGCCAATATTGTTGTTTCTACTGGTGATTTACTGGATATGCGTACTAATAATGTAACACAGGCATTTATTCAGGGACGCCAGATTGTACTGGATGATAAGCAAAAGCGATTATATAAACGATTTAGTGAGAAATACGGAAAATAAGATATATAAAAAATACTTTATCATAAAGCCTGCCATCTAGCAGGCTTTATGTCTTCTATAGGATAGTACTCTATCGATACATCTGCAGATAACGTTGTAATTCACGGGCATTAGATGAGAAATCAAATGCAGAAGATACCATGTAATAGTTTTGTTTGTCACAAGTACGTTCATATACACGTTTGGCAAATTTTAATCGGTTCTGGTCAAAGCTTAATAACCGCATCAAGTCTCTCACATCTACCGACATAATATTGGATCGCATAAGGGCAGTATGTATAAGGGCAAGTTTGTCTTCATCAAAAGAAGTTTGTTGCACAGTTGCTTTTAAACGATTCGCTTCTTGTTGAGATAAAACTGGGAAAGGGTTATTACAATCACAAACAATAGTTCCTAGATGAGGATAACCGTTTTGCGAAGGCTGTTGGTTATAATTTGGTTCCTGAGAATATCTTTGCTGTCCATACCGTTCTAAATTATGTGAACTCAACTCTTCGTCTGTATAGGTTTGGTTGCGGGATATGGGTTGGTTCGTTATGATTTCTGTCTCATTGGCCCAGTGAATCTGTGCCGTTTTATTGACAACAATAATAAAGTAACTTGTCTCTTTCTGGTTGAGTAAGGAGATGTTGCTTTGCATATTGTATACTTCTCCATTTATAGTTGCAGTAATACGAGCAGTATAGGTTTCAGCATTTAGGTTTACAAAGCGGATATATTGTTCATCTTCCAGCGTTTGGTTATTTATAACAACTTTCAATTTATAGCCGGAAGGTGCAGCGAAGGTTACATTGGCTTGGCTAAAAGCAGTATAAGCTGATACGAAGAATATACATAGTGTAGTAATAAAGAGTCTCATAGTTTATCAGATTTTTGCAGTAGATTCTTACAGAGACTGGATCAAAGTATATGCCAATTTCTATGAATAGAGACTCTCATGTACATATAAAGTGACTAAAATAGATAATTCTGCAAAAATTGTAGATAGTCACATATAATTCTTATATGAAACTTGATTTGTAGAAAGGTGCTTGTATAAAAAAAGATCTGTCTCTTATTATAAGACAGACCTTCCTATAACCAATCATTCTGGTTGATAGCAGTTTTATGCCATTTGTTTCGAATATTCTTTTCTCGTCTCCTTGTCTTTTACACTTTCATTGAGATATTTCTGCACAATCTCCGCTGTCATCTTTGTTGTGTGGTCATGGAGAAAGATATCAAAGTGATCCGCAGGAACATCATGTATAGAGAGTTTTCCTTTTACCAGTTTATTCCAGCCAAAGCTTACATTTTTTAGAAGACGGGTTTCATTATTCAATGAACGAACTAGCACCAGATCTCCTTTATATGGTTGCATATGGTAGTTATAATGTGCTACATAACAAGCTGTACGTATCTTATCTTCTGTTTCTACCAGTTTGTCATTCAATTCGTCAGATTTCATATGCTCGGCCTTCATTACCGGAATTGGTTGTTTGTTAAGTTTTGAATCAACCTTCTTTTTTAGTTCCTGTGTAAAAGATCCTATTTCCTCCTGCATTACCTTCCATTTGTTTGTATCCTTATAATATGTCCTATCTAATGGATTAGTAAGGAACAAAAGGGCATTCTTTGCCAGATAAGGCAATTGTACACGTGAATTAAACGGAAATCTGGCTGGCGGATAAGTATCAAACATAAAAAGTTGATTTACTTCATATCCACGAGAGGTTAGAATCTGAGCCATTGCATAAGCAACAGACCCTCCTGAAGAGTATCCAGCAAGGTTATATGGTCCTTGGGGTTGTACTTCTAATATCTGCTGAATAAAATATTCCGCCATTTCTTCATTTGAATTTAATGGCTCTGTTTTTCCATCCAGCCCTACTGCCTGTAAGCCATATACTGGCTGATCAGGGTCCAGATATTCTGCTAAACGATATACATATTCAATTCCTCCGGAATTGGGATGTGTACAATAGATGGGAACTTTGGAACCTTCTTTTCGAACAGGTACAAGACATTTCCACGCATCACTTAAACTCTGATTGAAAATGAGCTTCTTCAGATCTGCGATAGTTGGATGAGAGAATAAGATAGAGGTAGGCAGGCGATTACCTGTTTGACGCTCAATTTCTCCAATGACACGAGCCGCCAGCAGGGAATTACCTCCTATCATAAAGAAGTTATCATGAATGCTAATGTGCTCCAGCTTCAATACACTTTTCCAGATTTCCCGAATTACATACCCAAGAAAGGTTTTGGGTTCTACATGATTACCTTCATGAGTAGTCAGTTCTTCTGCTGTTGGAGGTATTATTTTACCATCAGCATCCAGTAATCCCAACAGTGAAGGTAACAAGCGTCGCTGAACTTTGCCTGTAGGACCTTTAGGTATCTGATCAACAAAAATAACCCGTCCAGGTACCTTGTAATGAGCAAAATGTTGGGCAACAAATGCCTTTACATCCATAGCTGTTAGTATACTGCCCTCTCTTTTTACAATAGCTACAGCAACATCCTCTCCCAATAATTCATGAGGTATTGCAAATGCTGCTACCTCTGCCACACTTCCATGTGTTATCAATAAATCATCTAGTTCTCTGGGTGACACTTTCTCGCCTGCTCTGTTGATAATTTCTTTTATACGGCCTGTAATGAAGAAATAACCATCTTCATCAAAATATCCCTGATCTCCAGTTCTAAACCAACCATTAATAAATGCAGATGCATTTGCCTCAGGGTTATCAGCATAGCCTTTGGTCACATTTAGTCCTTTTGCCACAATTTCTCCGGGTTGTCCTGCAGCTAGAAAATTTCCATTTTCATCCATAATAGCTACTTCTGTCCCGGCTGGAACTCCAACAGACCCTGTTTTACGAGCCCGCGGAGGCATAGGGTTAGAGAGAATGTGTGAAGCTTCTGATAGTCCATATGACTCAATCAATGGAACTTTAAACGTACTTTCTATCGCATTTAAAACACTTGGACTTAGACTTGCAGAAGCCGAGCGGATAAATTTTAATGTGTGATTTTTAACGATGTCTGGATAGAGGTTAGCTCTTTCCAGTATGGCTTGGTGTACTGTTGGTCCTGCTGTATACCAGGTTGGATATGTATCTCGTAGATACTCAAAGAATGTATCAACCTCAAATCCATTTGTACAGATAATAGTACCGCCATGTACCAACGTGGTGAACAAAACTCCGATTAGTCCATGTACATGAAATAATGGTAAGACGTTCAAGGATCTGTCCTCCGCGGTAAGCTCCAGTGTTTGTGTTGTATTCCATCCCGCCAGATAAATATTCCGATGTGTTAATGGTACGATCTTAGGACGAGAAGTAGTACCAGATGTATGGAGTACCATAGCCACATCTTCCAAACCTGCATAAGGTGCTTCTTCTGTAACCCAATCAATATTTACGAAGTCAAATGCACCTGCAGGCGCATCTGGGTTAGCTTTAATCTCAATAACAGGGATATTTTTTTCCTGTGCTACCTGACGGGCTATAGTATCAAAGCCTTCATAGGTAAATAACGCCTTTATATTAAGGTCTGTAAAAAAGAACTCAAACTCTGAATGCCTGTAAGTTGGATTCATTGGAGCGCAAGTTGCTACCATTGTTAATGCCAAAAATGCCACTTTGGTTTCTGGTGTAGTGGGCATAATCATGGCAATGCGATCATTGTGATGGATTCCTAAGGAATATAAAACGTCAGCTGCTTTTTTGGAATGGAGGTAGGCTTGCTGATATGTAAGTGACTCTCGATTACGTGCAAATAAAAAAACTTTGTTAGGTTGATGATTCGCTTGATGCTTTAGCAGATTTTCTACAGATAGCGCTGTAGTAATGGTTTCGGGTTTCATAATCAAAGTTTAAGAGCGTTAGACCGGGGTATGATTACACAAATCAGTAACTTATCAAGAGTAAATCTATTCGTTTATTTAAGAGAGGCTATGTTATAAATATTAGTTGGGAATGGTGCATTTTCACTATCTAGTGAATTTGCATTTTTAACATAGTAAAATTACTTATGTGAAAATAAGATCTTATATTAATTTATTATTAAATGCTTGAAAATTAACTGTAAGGAATGCCACTAATTAATATACTGAAGCTCGTTTAGGTAAACACTTTTAGTGCAAAAAGTGAAAAATCTTTGAAATCTTACATTGCTCTTGCTTTGAATCTAAAACTACATAAATGATTGTGGTTATTCAGCTTCTTATGATCATATTTTTATACCTGGTACTCCAAAATCTTGGGTGTAATCGTCTATTATCAATAACCAGTCATTGCCTCTGAATGACTCTCCTGGTGCTTTGAACGTTTTATAATTCTGACTAGCGATTTTTCCAATGAAAGTCGCAATTCCTGTCTTTGAATTATACCACCAGGCAATTAGTTGGTGGCTTGAAAATCTGCTCATATTTATTGTAAAGGCTGCACCATTCGGAACATACACAAAAGCAAAACTTCTATCAGAAGCCAGGGCGGCTTTTACATTGTCAATTTGTGAAGCAGGTAGACTAACGATTGTCTGGTCTGGTACTAGTAATTGCCAGGGACGTGATTCAAATAACTGACGCATATATCCCAGTTGGGTTGCACCTGGATGTTTTAAAGCAGCTTTCCATGGAGTATGTGCCTCAGATATAGGTTTGCGATCTTTTTGCCAGAATTGCCAGATATTGTGGTTCCCATAAGTATGTCCACCTGCACCTGATAACATAGACCAATAGGCTGCCTGCCGGACATCGAAGTCATCGAAATATCCATTCTCTATCCGCCAGTTCACAGGGTGATCTTCATAGCGAGGTTCCCCATCCAGGACAGGCTTTGTAGGTGTTTTGTGGTAATCAGTTAGAGTAAACTTGTAATTAGGAAGATCTCTGGCCACATGTCCGGACTGAAACATATTAAAGTCCAGCCACAGATCATTATGAAACACTTCAGAAGACGTGTGATCTCCCATAGGATGAAAGGTTATCAGTTGTGTATTTCCTACCACATTGCGAATTCCTTCTGCCATTGCACAAATAACTTCTTTATGATTTTCAGTCTCTATAGGACGATCTCCCCCAAGTATCCATATAATTGGATACTCTTTATAGCGATTGGCAATCCATGTTCCATATATTCGGGCATTATCAACTGTAAATATTTCAGGTCCTGCACCCCATTTTTTATTCCATTTGTCTCCCCAAGTAGGTAACAGCCCTGTAAACAAACCAAGAGAGCCTGCCTTTTGTATTACATAGTCAACATGCTCGAAATATTTCTCATTGACTTTTGTAGGATCATTATTAATCAATGGTAACTCTCCATAAGGGTTTGGTACAGTAAGTCCCTCCAATTCTGCTAAAGTAACTGCCTGTATAACTGTGAAACCTTTACTGGCCCGATCTTCCAGATACACATCTGCTTCATATCTGGTTAATCTGTGAAACAGTTCCCATGCGGTGTCCCCAAGATAAAAAAATGGCTCACCATTATCATAAGTCAAAAAACGTTTGTTTGTACTAACTTTTAAACGTTTGGATTTTTCTGAAAATGACATATTTACTAAGAAGTGATTACTAAAAGCAAGACCAGGACGGATTGGCTCAAAATGGTATGAAAGAATAGGATTTGTTTGAGGAAAGAATGCAATTGACATAAATTTACCATTTTTTTATAGCATTTGTTTCCTCAATCCATATTTTAGTTCTTTGTATGAATTATTTACTATCTTACTAAGATACCATTTTTCTTGCCAGTTAGGCATATACCATAATCTGATGTTGTCTTTTCCAAATGCTAAAATTAACCTGGGTCTTCATATTACAGAGAAAAGACCAGATGGCTACCATAATCTTGAATCTTGTTTTTATTCTGTCGGATGGACGGATGTACTGGAAATCATAGAATTTGACAAGCTAACTTTTACCAGTTCCGGTATCTCAATTCCGGGTAACCCAGACAGTAACTTATGTATAAAAGCCTATAATGCGCTGAAAAAAGATTTTGATTTGCCACCTGTACATATTCACTTACACAAAGTTATTCCAATAGGTGCTGGATTAGGAGGAGGGTCAGCTGATGCTGCGTTTACGATTAAACTGCTGAATGAAAAGTTTGATCTGAAGCTTAGTCCTTCACAAATGGAAGACTATATAAGACCTATTGGAAGTGATTGCGCCTTTTTTATACAAAATTATCCTCGTTATTGTTATGATAAAGGTGATCAGTTTGAAGACATCTCGGTATCCCTTAAAGGATATTATATAGTATTAGTCTATCCTGCTATTCATGTATCTACTGGAGAAGCATATGCAGGCATAAAGCCTCAAAAGCCTTTTATGCCTTTAAAACAAGTGCTTGCGCAACCAGTAAGTACCTGGAAAGATAGACTGGTTAATGATTTTGAGAACGGAGTTTTTGCTCGTTATCCTGTCTTGGCAACTGTGAAACAGACACTTTATGATAAAGGCGCCCTCTATGCAACTATGTCAGGTTCTGGCTCCACTGTTTTTGGCATCTTTGAGAAAGAAATCTCTGTTGAAGAGATATTTCCATCGGAATACCTCGTATGGAGCGGATTTCTTCAACAATAATCTATTCCAGAGTACGGAGTTTATTTAAGGTCTGGATTACTACTGATTACAATTGTAACTTAGATAAAATTTGTGAAGTATTTCAATGGATTTGAGAGGAATCAAAATGCATAATTTACTGATTATCTGTATCCATACAGCCTAATGAAAAAACTTTTTGTATTACTACGCTGGTTGTTATTTCCTGTAGCCTGTATCTATGCAACAGTCACAACACTTCGTAATTGGCTTTATTCCAAAGGAATATTCCGCTCCCATTCATTCCCTGTCCCTACTATTGTGGTTGGTAATTTAACAGTTGGTGGTACTGGAAAAACTCCTCACACAGAGTATTTAATCCGATTATTAAAGGATACTCATACATTAATAACTCTAAGCAGGGGATATGGGCGTAAAACAAAGGGATTCCTTATTGCAGATGAGAATACGAAACCACAGCAAATTGGTGATGAACCCATGCAGTTTTTTCGCAAGTTTGGTAAAGAAATTACAGTGACAGTAGGAGAAGATCGTGTTGCGGCTATTGGCAAAATTTATCGCCGGATAAAGCAAACTGTTAGAAATACCCAACACAGGGTGCTGAATTCTCCACTTATTTTGCTAGATGATGCTTTTCAGCATAGACCTGTCAAACCGTCTTTCTCTATCCTGCTAACAGATTATAATCGCTTGTTTTATAATGATCTGTTATTGCCAACAGGTAACCTGCGAGAAACCCGAATAGGGGCACGCAGAGCCGATGTCGTAATTGTAAGCAAGTGTCCTCCTGATTTGCCCGATTCTGTTCGACAACAGATTTCCTCAAAAATTCGTAAATACGCAAAGCTTACTACACCAGTCTTTTTTTCCAGCATTCAGTATAGTGCTCCTCTGCCATTTTCAGAATTTTCTCGAAATACATTTTCAGATCAATTGATACTCGTATCAGGAATTGCCCAATCACATATTCTTGAAGAGTATGTAAAGAACCATTTTGATTGTAAGGCGCATCTGGATTTTAAGGATCACTACGATTATACACAAGCTGATATCACAACTATACAAGCTGCTTGTCAGAAAGCAGGTGTTTCAACAGTATTGACAACCGAAAAGGATTTTGTTAAGTTATCACAACTGGAGTTGCCACCTGAAATTTCCTTTTTCTATTTGCCTATTGAGATCTATTTTTTATTTGAGGAAAAAGAGAGTTTTAATCAATTGATCGTTAATTAAATAATCTGTCAGTTTTATGCAAATCCCTTTTCACATTGTGGATGTATTTGCCGAGAAGAAATACGAAGGTAATCAGCTGGCTGTTTTCGAGCATGAAGGGCAACTCAACAAGATACAAATGCTTGCAATAGCAAAGGAGATCAACTTTGCCGAAACTACCTTTATCAATAGAGCTGTGGATAGTTCCAATGGTTTTGAAGTAAGGATATTTACACCCGATCAGGAGTTACCGTTTGCTGGACATCCTACACTGGGTACTGCTTATATCATTCGTGAAGAAATTCTAAAGCAATCAGTAGCCCAAGTAGTATTATCCTTACAGGTAGGAGTCATTCCCGTTGATTTTATAGACAATGTGCTTTGGATGCAACAAATAAATCCCAGCTTTGGGCAGGCGTATTCAAAAGATGAAGTAGCTGATTTTCTAGGTTTAACTCCTGATGATATTTTATCAGACTTTCCTGTTGAAGAAGTATCAACAGGAATTTTATTTCAGATTGTGCCATTACGTAATCTGGCTGCATTGAAATCTATTCAGGTAGATCTGGCAAAATTTCTGAGATTTCTGCAATATTATAACCGGCACATGGGTACTAGCAGAATGGGGTGTATGGTGTTTACACAGGAAACGTATGAACCAGACAATCATATTAGTAGCAGAATGTTTTACCCTATGAATAACAGTATGGTAGAAGATGCCGCTACGGGTAGTGCGAATGGTTGTTTATTAGCCTATTTGCTTAAAAATCAGGTGTTGGGTAAGAATTCTCTGCAAATCCGTGTAGAACAGGGATATGCTATGTCCCGACCATCTTTGCTTTACCATGATGGAAAACGGCTGGGCAGAGACCAATATACGATTCGTATCGGGGGAAAAGTACAAAAGGTCTCACATGGATGGTGGGACGTATGAGGTAAGAGAGTAGTAGAACTTTTAAGGATTATTACATAACAGCTATGTCACATAAACTGCACCATAATACACAGTGGGTAGGAACTCCTCCAGGTACCCTCATTTACATTGGTGATAAACCTGTAGGGAATGTTCGGATAAGTATACATACTTATAATCAGGATCGTTTTCAAGTCACTGAAGTTACACATCTGGAGCAATGTTTCCCTAACCATGAAAAAGGGCTAGTGAAATGGGTAGATATGGATGGTATTCAGAAAGTGGAGGTAGTGAAAGAAGTGGGAAATGCCTATGGCCTACATAATCTGGTATTGGAAGATATTTTAAACTCCCAGCTTCGCCCTAAGATAGAGTTTTTTGACAATTATGTTTTTGTGTTGTGCAAGATGCTTTCGTATGATGATAAGAAGGGTGAGGTACTTATTGAGCAAGTCAGTTTTGTACTGGGGGATCACTATGTGTTATCTCTACAGGAGGTACCTGGAGATGTCTTTGATCCTATACGGGAACGAATTAAATCCAATGGGAGCAGAATCCGTCGGGGAGGAGCTGACTTTCTATTGTATTCATTACTGGATGTGATAATTGATAATTATTTTCTGGTACTTGAAAAGATTGGCGAGAAGCTGGAAGGCCTGGAAGAAGAGATAAGCCAGTCACCTTCACGCCAGAATCTGGCTATATTATATCAGCTAAAGCGGGAGTTGATCTTTGTACGGAAGGCCGTATGGCCTATGCGTGAGATTATCAATACCTTGTATCAGGATGAAGGACTGCTTATTGAGCAAGAGACAAGGAAATATCTGCGAGATGCCTATGATCACACTATTCAGGTAATTGATACACTTGAATCGTATCGGGATATAGCAGCTGGGTTACTGGATGTTTATTTGTCTGGTCTAAGTAATAAGACCAATGATACCATGAAGGTCTTGACCATTATCTCCACTATATTTATGCCTTTGACATTTATTGCAGGTGTGTATGGGATGAACTTTGATAATATGCCCGAATTACACTTACGCTACGGCTATTTCTGGACTTTAGGTGTAATGTTTGTTTGCTGTCTTTGTATGATTGCCTGGTTTCGAAGGAAGAATTGGTTGTAATACCTTGGGCTATATTTACTCCAAAATACATTTTAGGAGAAGTGGATGCCTTTGAATAGCCATCTATTCAAAATAAAATGTACAATCTACCGTTAGAAACTCTTCAGATAGTTATTCGTCTTTAGTTTTGAAAAGATATTATTTTTGTAGCGCGATACTATAAAGCGGTAATCTGAAAATGAAATGATGCAAACTGAAACCATACCCAGCCAGAACGTCAGACGAAGCTTCTTCGATACCAAAATCGAATTCCTGAAAGGTGTTGGTCCTCAAAAAGCGGCTATCCTTAATACCGAACTGCGTATATTCACCTATGGTGATGTTATTCAGTATTATCCGTTCCGACATGAAGATCGTACAAAATTCTATACAATTCGTGAGATGTATGAAGGTATGCCCTATGTGCAGATACGAGGCAAGGTGGATTATGTAGAAGAAACAGGAGAAGGAAGCAAAAAACGTTTGATCGCCTATTTTGTTGACAGTACAGGTGAGATAGAATTATTGTGGTTTCAGGGGATTCAGTGGCAGGCAAAGAACTTAAAAGTTAAACAAGAATATATAGTTTTTGGCAAACCTCAGTTTTTTAACGGGAAGTATAGCGTTTTACATCCTGAGATGGAATTGTATGACCCTAAAGCTGTACAGCCAAGTGGAGGGCTGCAACCTGTCTACAATCTGACAGAAAAGCTTCGTAAGAAGTTTGTAGGAAGTAAGCAAATAGCGCAAATGGTGAGGCAGGTGCTGGATCAGGCAAGTAGTCATTTGCGGGAAACCCTACCTGAGGATATAATTCAGCGCCGACAACTCATATCCAAGATGGAAGCCATGGAGAGTATTCACTTTCCTAAGACAGTACATGCATTGGAGCAAGCTAAGAACCGACTCAAATTTGAAGAGCTTTTTTATATTCAGTTAAAGCTGTTAAAGCAAAAGCTGATTCGGAAAGTTGAGTTTCCTGGACAGATATTCAAAAATTCGCCAGAAGGTGATACATTCCTGAATGTCTTTTACCGCAAACATATTCCCTTTGATCTGACAGATGCACAGAAAAAGGTAATCCGTGAAATTTACCGGGATATGAGTTCTGGTAAGCAGATGAACCGCCTTTTACAGGGAGATGTAGGTAGTGGAAAAACCATTGTTGCCTTTATCTGTATGCTGATGGCAATAGACAATGGTGCTCAGGCCTGTATGATGGCACCTACGGAGATCTTAGCAGACCAACATTATAATGGACTGAAACAGTTTGCGGATATGCTGGGTATTCGCATTGGCTGTCTGACAGGCTCTACGCGTGCTGCTGCCCGACGTGATATTCATCAACAGCTACAATTGGGAATGATGAAAATCCTTGTGGGAACGCATGCTTTGCTGGAAGATGTAGTACAATTCAAAAATCTCGGCCTGGCTGTTATTGATGAGCAACACCGCTTTGGTGTAGCCCAGCGTGCTCGTTTGTGGCAGAAAAATGACAATACTCCGCCTCATGTGTTGGTGATGACCGCAACACCAATTCCCCGTACACTGGCCATGACGCTGTACGGAGATCTGGATGTTTCCGTAATAGACCAGCTTCCTGCCGGACGCAAGCCTATTAAGACTGTACATCGGTATGATGCACACCGCTTGCGGGTATTTGGGTTTATGCGGGAACAATTACAACTGGGACGTCAGGTTTATATTGTGTATCCATTGATTGAGGAGTCTGAGAAGATGTCGTACAAGAATCTGATGGATGGCTATGAAAGTATTGCAAGGGCATTTCCGGAATATCAAATTAGTATTGTACATGGAAGTATGAATTCAGGAGACAAAGACTATGAGATGCAACGTTTTCTGAAACATGAAACACACATCATGGTTGCTACTACCGTAATAGAGGTAGGAGTAAACGTGCCTAATGCCAGTGTAATGGTAATAGAGAGTGCAGAGAAATTCGGGCTGGCACAATTACATCAGCTTCGGGGACGTGTGGGTCGGGGAGCAGAGCAGAGTTATTGTGTATTAATGACCGATTATAAATTAAGTAAGGAAGCCCGAACCCGGATTGAAACCATGGTACGCACGACAGATGGCTTTGAGATTTCGGAAGTTGACCTTCAACTGAGGGGACCTGGTGATCTTTCGGGCACACAGCAAAGTGGAGTACTGGATTTATTAATTGCTGATCTGGCAAAGGATCAATATATCTTACAGGAGGCAAGAGATGCTGCAACCAAGGTATTAGAGACAGACCCTGATCTTTCTTCACCTCAAAACCAACCTATCCGTCGCCATATTGAATCACTTCGGAAAGAAGAAACTAACTGGAGCAGGATAAGTTAAAAGCAGGAAAAGATCAATCTCTTCCTATATACTATCAAGTTAGTAATGAATGATATTTGTCCAGTTGCTTGATATCTACTATAATATCATCTGTACCACAGTAGCTTTCTTTTCCAGTTCCTTTGCATTCTATCCGTAGATAGTTGATATTCATTGCATCGGCTAGATTATAGAAGGCATCCTGCTGATGTTCATGATGGATAATATCTGTTAGTAAGGTTGCCTGAGAGGAATATAATAGGTTGCTAAAGCCTGCTCCATGAATACCTGCAATCTTATTGGCGCTGGCAAATAATTGTATTTGGTCTGATAGTGTAAGTTCTTCCAGGTATATCTTTTCGTAACCTAATAGCTCAAAAAGCTGAAATACCTCTGCTTCATTAATTGCACGTCTGTATTTAGCCTTCTCTCTGCTGATAAATAGTTTCTTTGTTGCTTTTTGAGGTTCTATTCCTGCCTTACTCCGAATCCAGTTTCCCAGTTGTTTAACGACAGCTAACCGATGTGCAAGTCCTCGGGCTGTATGCATAGGTAGCCAGAGTTTTTTTGCCCATACAATCTCATCATCTTTTACACGCACAATCTCACGAAAGGAAAAGAAACGAAGGTATTCGTCAATGAATCGTGGTGTTTTTTCGTGAAGGAGTAATGTAAGAGAAGGAGCTTTTTCCCGAATGCTAAACAAACGAGGCAAAGCTTCTGTAGTCCAGTGATAATAATTGTCATAGTAGGCATTATGGGCAATTACACAATCTTCAGATACACGTTTTACTTTGCCTAAGAGAAGTTTTTTATAAAAAGTAAGTGCATTATTATTTTTGGTAAACATAGAATATACAGATTCCTGTATAGTACGTCCATTTTTGAATACAATTCCATAAGGCGAGACCAGGGCATTACTTAGCTCACATAGATAACAGGCAGGCAATGTTTCTTCCAACCGGATGAAAGGTTCCTCTGATTGTGAAATTTCTTCGTAATTTAGCGGTGCACGACGAGTAATGGTTTCAGACTCGTATACTACTGTTTTTTTCAAGTCTCAGAACTTTAAATTTTATCTTCAAATAACGTTGTCACTTCCGTCTATTAGCATTATTACACCATCCTATAATCAAGGCCATTACCTTGAACAGACCATAGAATCTGTTTTAAGCCAAGGCTATCCCAAACTGGAATATATGATCATTGATGGTGGCAGTACAGACAACTCTGTCAAAATTATTAAAAAATATGAGAAGCACCTTGCTTTCTGGATTAGTGAAAAAGATGAGGGACAAAGTGATGCTATAAATAAAGGTTTGCAGAAAGCAACAGGGGAGGTTGTGAACTGGTTGAATTCTGACGATTATTATCAGCCTGATACCCTGCAAAAAGTAGGTGTGGCTTTCATGAATCCTGAGACACTGATTGTGAGTGGACAAGGCAGGGTATTTGATGACTCCGGGTCTACCCGTCATTATACAAAAGGTGTAGATGTATATAGTGACAATCTGGCCAAAACAATTGGCTGGGCACGAATGGATCAGCCAGAAACCTTTTTTAGACACGATGTGATCCGGCATATAGGACTGCTGGATACTCGCTTACATTATCTGATGGATCGGGATTGGTGGATCAAGTATTTATTTAGTTATGGATTAAACGGGATTGTTCAAATACCAGATGTGCTGGTCAATTTTCGTCTTCACCAGAATTCAAAAACTGTCTCACAGAACGCTGCTTTTCAAGTAGAACATGATTCCTTTTTTTATGCTCTCGCTAATCAGTTTGGATTTACAGAGGAGAAAGAATTAATAGAGAAATGTTTTTCTGTGAAGAAAGATTTTCAGATCCAGATCGTAGACAACTACAGCGCCGAACTTGTCAAACATGCCTTACAGTACTATCTCTTATTTAGGGCTGATGAGTCGTATGCTGCATTTAGTAATGGAAAAGCCCGGCTATTGTTATCTACTATAAATCATCAGTTATTAACAGATACAGAAAGGGGACTCCTGCGCAAACTAAAACTTCGTACAACAGAACCATTCGCTACTTTTTTATCCTTGATTCGTAAACTTCGTTCAGCTTGAAAATCAGTATAATTATACCAACAAAAGACCGTCCACAGCTTGTGATTGAAACACTAAATGCTGTTGCCAATGCAGTCAAAGGAGTTGATAATGAGGTTTTGGTAGTAAATGACTCAGAAAAGCCTCTTATTTTACCTGATACCCTAACCAATGTAGTAACTGTGCTGCGTAATCCTAAGGCTGGAGTGGCATCGGCACGTAATTTTGGAGCAAAGAATGCTACAGGAGAGCTGTTGCTTTTTATTGATGATGATATGCTTATACAGGCAGAAGATATACAGACAACATTTAGGCTGCATCAGAAATATCAACGTTGTTGTATTAACCTAAACTGGATTTATCCACCAGAGAGAAGTGCTAAGATAGCCCAGACACCTTTTGGCCGATATTTGATTCATTATGGATTTACTTCGTTAAAAGGTTGGAATCGTGGCAATGACTGGAATGATGAAGAACTCTTTGTGACTCATGGAATCACAAGCCAGTATCTTTCCATGACCAAGAAAGATTTTGATGAGTGCGGAGGGTACAATGAAGTATTTCCTCATGCAGGTTTTGAGGATTATGAGTTTGCAAAAAGACTGCAGGCTTTGGGCTTTACATTTTACATTTATCCAAAAAGCAGATTATTTCATAATGAATCAGATCGTCTGGATATTAACGCGTGGCTGGATAGACGCAGAAGGGGAGGGGCTACCCGAAAAGTAGCCGTGGGATTGGGCTATCAGGAAGTAGCTGTCCATTACTCTTTTGTAAAAAAGTCGGTTTTGGAGATCTTGTCCTTTTCTTCTCCTTTTCTGAAATTTATTGCCAGAATACTTCCCAGCAAACCAGCTTTTGATCCTGTATATTTTAAGATTGTAAATACTCTTCTGGCTGTTGCAATCTACGAAGGGTATCGCTCCAGATAAAACCGTCAATTCATACACTCCAATATAATCGTACAGGCTTGCTCAATTTGCTCTTCTGTAATTATAAGAGGGGGAGCTATACGCATAGAGTTATCACAATGTAAAAACCAATCTGTAATAACTCCTTTCTCAATTGCCTTATCAATAATTGGTTTTAAGACGTCAAACGATTCAACCTCAACGGCTATCATAAGTCCTTTGCTGCGAACACTTCGGATTTTAGGATGGATAAGTAATTGTTTGAATAGTTGTTCCTTCCTTGTAATACCTTCCAACAAATTTTCCTGTTGGATCACTTGTAATGTAGCCAAGGCGGCTGCGCAGCTTACCGGATGCCCACCAAAGGTAGTGAGATGTCCAAGGATAGGATTGTTAGCTAATGCAAACATTATTTCTTTGGATGAAATAAATGCACCAATCGGCATTCCTCCTCCCATGCCTTTGGCACATACAACAATGTCGGGAATTATAGTATATTGTTCAAATCCCCAGAAAGTACCTGTACGTCCAAAACCAGTTTGTATTTCATCTAGAATCAGCAATGTCCCTGTTTCGGTACATCGTTGACGAAGTGATGTAAAATAGGTATCCTCTGCAATACGAATCCCTGCTTCCCCTTGAATAGTTTCAATAATAACCGCAGCTGTTTTATGCGTTATCTTCGTAAGATCAGATAGAGTATTATACTGGATGTGATCTATTCCTGGCAATAAAGGGCGATAGGCTTGTTTGAAAGATTCTGCACTGGATAAGGATAAGGCCCCCTGTGTAGATCCATGATAGGAGTGAAAGCAGGATACTATTTCATGTCGGCCTGTATACCGTTTAGCTAATTTCATTGCGCCTTCTATGGCTTCTGCACCTGAATTAGTAAAGTATACACTTTCTAACGGTTTAGGTAATGTCTTTGCCAATGCATCAGCAAGAAGTACCTGAGAGGATTGAACAAATTCACCATACACCATCAGGTGCATATGTTTCTCCAATTGTGAATGAATAGCCCCAATCACTTTAGGATGCCGATGCCCTACATTACTGACTCCAATTCCTGAAATGAGATCTATGTATTGCTTTCCTTCCGGAGAGTACATATAAATACCTTCTGCTCTCTCTATTTCAAGTAATAGTGGAAATTCAGATGTTTGAGCTACATGATCAAGAAATAGCTGCTGGCGATGAGTATACATAGCAATGTTGTGTGTCTTTCATAATGATGTTTGACACCTACCAATGGAAACGTCTTTTATAGATAAGTTATTACTTCTTTGGAGGAGCTGCTGGTAATACAGGCGCAGCCTTTTTATCCTTTTTGACCTTCTTCTTTTTTGGAAATGTTGCCGGTTTTTTGAAAGGAATCCGATACGAGATATAATAGTTGGCTCCAAAGGCAGTAGATTTATCGGCTGCACCATAGCCAGGAACGATTATCGGGCCTAGATCCGCATTATAGCTTCCACTGATTTTGAAACGAAAACGTAATGTGAATCCCAGATAAAAGTTTTTCCATACCAATCCCTTGATACCTCCAACCAGTTCTCCCCAATGCTGAGTGGCGGAAGTTTTGGGAATACTCCCACTTGTGCCTCCCCAGATTGTATCAATGACATTATAATATCCATAGGAGTAATTCATCTGGCTGATACCATATCTGAGTCCCCAGAATACTACATCATCTCCACCTTTTAATAAGTTTCTTTCGACTCCTACACGGCCATAAATACCATTACTATTATAGTCATAAACCTGGTCTTTACTACTTTTAATATTGGCATAGCCTAATTCAGCTACTCCCAACCAACGCTGATACCCTATATCTGCACTTCCTTCTAATGAAAAGTTCTTCTGATTCTTCATGTAAAAGTTTGCTATCCTGCCCAAATCAAATCCTATCCGTAAACCATTGGATAATATGGTGTCGGAGGCGGACTTTTGTGAGTACGCAGGGTTATAAAGTGCAGTGGGAAAATTACTCAGTACGATTGTTAAAAATGATAGTAATATTGGGTTGTAAAGTTTCATCAGCAGTTGAGTTGGCGACCGTAACCGTTCGTATTTGTTGTGACGGAGAACTGGTAAAAGTTTGTTTGATGATATCGATATCTGTGTATTTGTAGTTAAAACCACATCCTTCTGAGACAAAATAAGGTTGTGGCTTATACTTAATTTTTAGTGTATCCGTAAAAATAGATGTTTCATTCTGATTTGCTGCAAGACGTGCCGTATCCCATTTGATTACTAATGAGATACTGTCTACTATCTGTGACAAAGATGCAATAATATTTCCTGTCGGCGTTATTGTATCGATCTGACTTACTGGATAGGCGGAAGGATTTTCCGGGCTGGTTACACTAATAACACGTATAGTTGTATCCTTCTGCGTATAGGTAGTTGTTCCATTTGCAATTCTTGCTACACGCACTAGGAAGCGGATGCGTAAACGAGGATCTGTACTGACAGTACATTCTGACTCTGTGCAGGCACTAAGAAATCCACAAATCAGGATTCCTAAAAAAAGAAAGCGTTTAAGTTGTATATAAAACATGTAAACAGAAGTCAAGAAGGATCTGGCAAAAATAGTAAACTGTTTCTATTATAGATACATTGAGTAGGATGTAGGTATAATTTCTCAACAAGAATTGTTCCGCAAAAGTAGGGACTTATCGAAAAAATGCGGATATTTTGGCCCTGATTTGCAGAGGAAAAGTTTTTTTCTGGAATTCGTCAAATAATACCTTTAAAATATACAAATAATGAATAACACACTAACTATAGCTCCTGGTGTTGTAACTGGTGAGCAGGTTACCGAACTTTTTCGGTATGCAAATGAAAACGATTTTGCTCTTCCTGCTGTCAATGTAGTAGGTACAAACTCTGTAAATGCAGTATTAGAGACAGCAAAAGCTGTAAACTCTCCTGTTATTATACAGTTTTCAAATGGTGGAGCTCAGTTTTATGCAGGTAAAAGTGTACCTAACGATAAACAACAGGCTACTATAGCGGGTGCTATCTCTGGCGCATTGCATGTGCATCAGATGGCGGAACTATATGGCATACCTGTAATATTACATACAGATCATGCTGCTAAAAAATTACTTCCCTGGATTGATGGATTGTTAGATGCAGGTGAAAAATTCTTTGCACAACATGGTAAGCCATTGTTTAGCTCACACATGATTGATCTTTCAGAAGAACCCCTACATGAAAACATTGAGATTTGTGTGAAATATCTGGAACGTATGTCGAAGATAGGCATGACACTGGAGATAGAATTGGGTGTTACAGGTGGTGAAGAAGATGGCGTTGACAATTCAGATGTAGATAGCTCAAAATTGTATACACAACCAGCTGAGGTATCTTATGCCTATGAAGAGCTTTCTAAAGTAAGTCATCGTTTTACCATTGCTGCTGCTTTTGGTAATGTGCACGGTGTATACAAACCAGGTAATGTTAAATTATCTCCAATCATTCTGAAAAACTCTCAGGATTATATTCAGGAGAAATTCAAGACTGGCCCTAATCCTGTTAACTTCGTTTTCCATGGAGGTTCAGGATCATCCAGAGAAGAAATTCGGGAAGCAATCAAATATGGTGCGATTAAAATGAACATCGACACTGATATGCAATGGTCTACTTGGGAAGGTGTTAAAAATTATTATGAAGATAAGAAAGCCTATCTGCAAGGTCAGTTAGGTAACCCTGAAGGACCAGATTCTCCAAACAAAAAATACTACGATCCACGTGTATGGTTGCGTAAAGCAGAAGAATCTATGATCAAACGTTTGAAGGTTGCTTTTGAAGATTTGAATGCAATAAACAGGCTGTAATATTTTACAAAGCCTCTCAATTATTGAGAGGCTTTATTTTTCCTATCCAGTGCTTTAGTTTATGTAGAATAAGTTGCCAAAAGCAGGTTGTAAATACCTGTTAACCAAAAGAATAACCATTCATAATCTAAGTTCTTTGATTTTTCATTCTTGCTTGTGTAATTTTAACAGTTTGTTGATCTCTATGTAAAACCATCAGCCTTGTGAATAAGAATAGATTGAATGATAACTGGCTCCGGATTGCTGGAGTTTTGCTGGTGTTTATTCTTAATGCCGTAATTGAGGTTAATTATATTGAAGAATGGAATCTCATTACAGTCCTTCGGGTTTTGATTCTTTTGGGGAGTATTATACTTTCCTGGCAAGTTTCCCGCTTTCTAATCATTTATTTCAGGCGAAAATACTCTTTGGGAAAACAGCTTCTTCAAAGGATTTTGGCTACAGTCCTTTCAGGCACAGTGAGTGTGGCACTTATAAGCTGGGTAGCTGGAATAAGTAAGTATATAGTTAAATATGGCACATTAAAAGGTTTTTTTGAATCTCCCGGACAAACAACACATATTGGACTTAATCACAAAACGTTATCTCTTACTATCTATAAGATCGATTTTTTGTTGGGGGCTTTCTCTTTTATTCTGCTCTTTATCGTATATGAACTTTGGTTTTTTATCCAACAGGCAAGTGGAGATACCAAACGACTCTATCTGGCTGAGCAGGAGAATGAAGAATTGAAAAAGATCAGTCTGCACAATCAGCTGGAAGCGTTAAAGAGTCGTGTAAATCCTCATTTCTTATTTAATAGTTTGAATTCTCTTTCTACTCTGATAGAGGAAGATCCACAACAAGCTGAACATTTCCTGAATGAGTTAAGCCAGGTTTACCGTTACCTGTTAAGAGCTAACGATCATGACCTTACCACTCTTTCTTCTGAACTGGATTTTATTCGATCTTATTACCATTTATTAAAAATCCGCCATGGCAATGGACTGGATTTGATTATCAATATTCATGAAGATTATACCTGTTATCAAATTCCTCCTTTGACCTTACAGTTATTGGTTGAAAATGCAGTGAAACATAATGTGATCTTGCATGATAAACGATTAATTATACAACTTGAAACTACGAAGCATGCACAGTTAATCGTTAAAAATAATCTGCAACGCAAACAGACACGTGTCTTATCTAACCAGGTAGGGCTTAGTACAATTATTACAAAATATCGCATGTTAGATCAGCCAGAGCCCTTGGTTGTTGATAACGGACAGGAGTTTTCTGTTACACTGCCTTTGCTAAATCCAGTATAAGATCTCAAAAGATTACTATTGTCCGTGGATGAATTTTCAGATTTCTTTAAAAGAAAAACACTTTTCTAGTATGAATGAAACTAAAAAAGTGTGAATTTTGTAATCTCTTGTAGCGATACTCAAAATGTATTTGGGGCTGACCGGTTTTGACGGCCTGTGCGGCTGCGAGTAAGCATGTCGGGAGTTGGAAGGACCTCCTGTTAAAAATTCTTCCGAACTATAATTGGCGAATCTAACTACGCCCTTGCCGCTTAATTAAGAATTAAGTCGCATGTGTCCTGTTATCTCTACACACTACCGGGATAACGCTCAGGGCATCATCAGGTAAGTGTCTTGTGTTGTAAGGTTACGCGCAACATACAGTATTAGTAAATAAGGTTAATGTGCGGGGTGTGGCTACCTTGCATTAATCCGACAATCAACCAGCCAATAAACATGTAGAAGGCTCGACGGTTTCCTTGTCCGGACGAGGGTTCGAATCCCTCCAGCTCCACAAGTTAATAGCTTAATCCCCTGCCAGTCAGGGGATTTTTGTTTTGTGAGTGACGGATTAGGTGACGAAAATCTGCAAAAACTATCCATTTTCCCCACTAAGTCAAAGAACGTTTTTCTTCAAATGTAAGAAATCATTTGTAAGAAATAGATGACTCAAATTTGAGCCACGTTTATTTACCTGGCTCCCTTGTCGTGTTTGCCTTTTAAAGAGACCTGGCGCTTTGCCTCTTTGCGACTAATTAGAGATCGACCACAACCATTGTATAAATCAATACACCCTTGGCTTTTAGCTTCATCAGGATATTGTAGTTAAGCTTATATTCTTTCGCTACCTGACGAAAGGTAAGTAAGTCCTCCTCCTTTCGCATTTCTTCCTGTAGGCGCATAAGTTCTGTTGCCAATGCAGGGACAATTCTAAATAAGGCTTCTTTTATCATAGCCTTTAGTTCCTCATGTGTTAACGGTTTGCAAGTGTTCTCCATAATAACAGTGATTGGTTTAGACTGAATTATTTTTAACTCAATCTATTTAATTTTATTCATGAGCAAGCAATGATTGGAGAATGTCATATAACGGTTGGGTTTGCTCTATGACAAACTCAAACTTCTGATTGTGTGACCGGGCAACTGCGCTTAAGTAAAACTCTAATGCAGCCGATCATTCATTATGCAACTGTATTCTTCTTTCCTGTGTCACTTCTTTTCTGGATACGTAAAAATCAACAATATGCAATGCGATATCCTGTGCAGAGTTACATAAAACACCTTGTGTGTCTTGATCATAGTATGCAGGTGTAGATAAATCCCTAAACCCTTCCAGTAAGTTGATGGTATTCATAAAGTATTTTGAATTACCTGGATGAATAGGAAGTGTCAGACAATAGCAGAAACGGTCATGAGACATGGTAAGTAATCGTTAAATTCAAAAGCGGCCTCTGTTTCATTTTTGCCGTATTTAAGGATAGATCCTATCAGTTTATCTATAATCGGTTGTCTGGAATCCTGTTCAATGGCTTTCTAAACTTAAACTGCCTCTACAACCTGACCAGAAGAAGGAAGAGTATTTTGAGAAACTGTGCTGGAAGAAGCTACATTGGATTGTGTTTTTGCTGCACGCATGAGAGTAAGATGTTAAGAGTGAAAATTTTATGAATGAAGAATTATTTCAGGTTGGTGTAAATCATGTTTTCCAGTTGGGAAAAGAAATGATGCATGGTATCTAAATGATTGTGACGGGAAAATATCTCCTGAGTAGTTGGTGACACTTCTCTGCATTCGAGATAAAACATCTGCTGTGCTGCAAACAATAGTTCCTTGTACTGGCTTAACTGCTTGGCCGCTACAACAAGATCCTCATCGAGTAAAGAGGAAATAGCCTCTAACTTTGCTTTATCCAAATAAGGACTGTTCAATGGTCTGATACCAGGGCTTTGAGTTGTTTCTGATGTCGCTTCCATGGAAATAGCAGATAAAGAGTGAGTGAATGAATGATTATAGTATTGAGATTGTGATAAGGTTTTCTGCTTTTAAGCTTCTCCACGCTTGTTTTTCTGTATCAAAGAAAGGTAATACCCAGATATATTCAGATTCGCGGTTTCCGTATTTTGGATGCTTCTCTGCTGGCACTAAATCTATGTTTCTGGTTGCCTTGCGAGTAGTAACAGTACCATCGATCTTACGGAATGTAACCAGTACGGCTCCCAACTTCATGAGTATTTTCAATGCCTGTAACTTCACCAGTGCCCATGCATCTTTCAGTGCCTCTGACAAACTGATACCTGTTTCTTTTACCAGGTTCCAGGCTTTTGCATTACAAGCAGATGGAAGTTAGATAGGGCTTTCATAGTGAATTAATAATCTTTTGGTGTTATTTTGGTGCAAACATTTTGTCCTTGAAGGACATTACAAATCTGATATTTTTAAAGACCGATGAGCGACGTTAACATATCAAACCGGCTAAGCACTCTACATAAAAGACTTGATGAGTTTGGAGTATCTTACCAGCGACTGGCAGAATACTCTGGGCGCAGCAAAACAACCATTGCAAAGATGTTTGGCAGTAATGACGATCGATATAAGACAGACGGGAATGTTACAGCAGCTGAACAAGAATTAGAAAAGTTACTTGATGAATACAGGGCTAAACTGTGTGGAAATTAACTTATCTTCAATATATATGACAGCGGCAGACCTCACACCCGAACACATAGGCAAAGCCATTGAGATGTATCTGAAGATACTCAACGGGGAATGCGAGATAGTGCCCCGAAAGCGCAAGGAGTACACCAAGCACAAACTCGGCAACCCATTCGACAACAAACGACTCATCGCACCCAAAAAGAAATAAAAATATTAGCATAAATACATGCTTTCCTGTACTTATACTAAAACGGTAGTAAAAGCGGAAAAACCCGTGTTTATGCCGTTACCCTAATTGGGGTAACGATCCAGTAGTGAAGTACTGAAGTGGTGGCATGCATATATAGTGTAATTCAGTATTACAGTACCTCAATACTATGATTATCAGTAAGCTGCAAATTCGTAAATCTCCGAAATCACAAGTGTAAACTTTCCTCTGGTCGTAAACGTCGGTGCATCGACAATCATAACCTTAGACCTGTCTACAATTATAAACTACTCACTAACAGGTTCATCCAAATCAGGATCATCTACTTTTGGGCCCTTGCTCACTTGACAATTTTGTCAAACGCGGGTATCCAGCAAATGGACATGCTTTAGGATTCAAATTTGAATTCTGGCAATTGGTGAAATCTCACTTTTTGCAAATGATGGATAGTCAACATTTACTTAAACTTGAGTACAGCCAGACATAAAGCAATTCTGCACTATCCCTCAAATCTGAGCAGTCATTGTAGCTGCCTGATAATGATAGCTCAATTTTGAGCCATGTCTACCATGGCCCAAATCTGGTCCATTGTTCACCAAATTTTGAGAATCTGATTGTCAGACAATTATGCATAGTGCAGATGCTTTGTGAAGTTTACAGCCTTTCGCAGTTACCAAAGGTAACGCCGGAAGTCTGTAAGAGTTAGTGCCACCATTCGCACTAGGCATTTTTTAGCTAATAAAAGACAATTCTTTGGTGCTATTTAGTATCATCAAGAAGAAACAGTTTTCGATAATCTTTGGTGCTACCAAACTCTATATAGCGATAAGTTAAGGCAGATATGCAAAAAACAATAACAGCATATATCAGGTAATTTACACTACCGGGTAGACCCTCAATCTTTACGTGAATCAAAAAGTGCCATAGATAGATTGAGTAACACATCATACCTGTCAATTGCAATGGCTTGAACGAAAATATATACCAGAGAAATGATTTTGTCTGTAACGCAGACAAGGTTAAACCGCAGAATCCGACGATAATCAGAATGTTTAAAAAAGGCATAATGTAATCGGGCAATTGATTCAAAGCCCGCATATCCCATAAGTGAAATGATGCCAGCAGCGCCAGTAGGGAAACAATCGTTAATGGCCAGGCTTTAATCTGTGTATGCTGGTAATAAAGTCTGACAACCAGCATACCTGCTACAAAATCATCCAGTCTGGCGAAAAAGTTGTCTTTGAAAGGAGTCACATAAATGGAGGAAGAGAACTCAAAACGATACCCCACTAAACGAAACACCAGGGCAATAATTAGCGAACTGACAAGTACTGAGGAGAATCCGAAGCGGTTAATTAGTAAAATCAGCAAAGGGAAAAACACACTGAACCAAATCTCGAGCATCAGACTCCAGAGTACTGGATTAATGATGGGAAAGAAATTGTCTGTTGTAAATTGGGTCAGAGTTGTAAGTGACAATAAGCCTGATTTGAGAAAAGTCCATGAAATGGGTGAATTCATACTCACCGATATCAGAACATTCAGGGCAAACAATGGATATAATCTGTAAAACCGATGTTTGTAAAACCATTTTACATCTTGCCAGGTATTAAAGTGACGCTCACCCAGAAAATAAGGCCTGTAAAGTACAAACCCGGATAAGATAAAGAATAAATTCACGCCTGTCCAGCCATTATGGACCATTCGAAAGATATGTAAAGATTTGGAAACTGTATAGCTTAAGGTATGGTGACAAATAACCATTAAGATAGCTATGCCCCGAAGTCCGTTGATAGCAGAGAGTCTTTCTTTTACTAGTGGTCTGATTGTGGATGTATTCATAAATAGATTTTACATTATTTTCCGATTTCTTTACGTATGTGAAAATAGTTGCCTTCGTGTTGCCAAGCACACCATCCGAATTTATCCAGGCTTGTTAATTGTTAATATGTGGTTCGTATCACCAGTCGCATTGTTTTCTTGTAGAAATTCCAATAGTTGGTTCAGCGATTGAAAAGTCTCTTTCCTTATTTAAATTAAGGGACAGACCATATTTTTCTTTCATGGAAGATGTGCGGTTTTGTAATGGGTTGGCAAAATAACTCTTTTAAATAAACTACTCATGTAAATTATACGAAACCTACAGTTCTGTTGTGGGAGGTGGCTACAATCTTAGAAACGATGTAATCCCACAACAGCCCGACTTTATGCCGGGCTGTTTGCTTTTATAACTATCCCCGTTTAATGGGCCTGATGTTGCCTTTGTTCACCACACGATTCTTATTACCTTGCACCCGTTCAATATCTGTCAGCCTGGTAATGGGAGCTGGCATTTGTTCCAGAACTTTGGCAAACTGCACGTAATCAAAGCTGATCCCCTTTACCAACTGACTGCCTGCATTGGCAGTAATGGCCGCTCCTATTGTGCTGATGTCTCCTTGTTCCATGAAGCTTACACCGCCTCTTGCAACATTGGTTTGAGACAAAGCAGATAGTTTCGCTGAATCGCTGCGCTTGACAATGGTCAATACTTCTCCTTTCTCCGCTTCAATCATTCCCTGCCCTTCAATCAGAATCTTGGTGCCTCCCTGCGCGTGACGCTTGCCACCTAAGGTAATACCCTTATCCTGTCCCATAACTTTTTCACTTTTGCAGCTTTTAAGGGATAATCTCTTTTTTGAGCCCTTACACCCTTTTTGTCCACCTGAAAGGAACTCTTGACAAGACCGGCGGCCTCTCCGACTGGAGAATATTCTTTAGCTCAAACACCAAGAAAGGCTCTATTTGTCACAAGTTCCTTTCAGGAGGGCAGGGAGAGAGTTTTTATTTATTTACAGACCTTTTTTCCAGAAAAGATATGGGACAAGATAAGGGTAATGCCTTGCCCTCTTGGATCAATCAGTCCGCCTTGCTCAAATTGCAGAAGTTCGGTAGCCTTGGTGATATTGACCACTATGGACGCAATGCCCGATGCCAGGGTTGATGCGTACACCGCTCCGTATACGGCTGGTGCCGCTGGTCCGCAACGGATGCAGCCTCCGAGGGAACCTTTACCGCTGTGGGTACCAGTGTTGCAATGGCTGATGCGGTATCAATGGCAATCTGGGCAAGGGCTGCGATTCTGGCCAGTTCGGTCGCGTCCTCCTGATTGGCTGCCAGTATCTGAAAAAGCCCGCTCACCCCGTCCACAAACGACTTTGTAGCCGCGAAGTTGGCCTCCTGAATGGTTCGTTGTGCCTCGGATGACTGCTTGATGGTTTGCAGCTTGATTCTTTCAATCTCGGTTTGGATCTGCACTTCTTCGTTTCCCGCCTTTTCAAGCTCTTTCTGCTTTTGCTCGTTGAACAATAGCGCATCATCCTGAATCTGCCGTTGATGAAAGTTAGTCACCTAACAGGTGACGGTACTGGTGATGAATATAGTGATTTTTTAGCTACAATCATAGACATTTATAGACAAAAAAGCCCTTTTTAGCCAGAATAAGCGGTTTTCTGTTTGTTATCCGACTTTGTTAGAGATCCTCCAGCTCCACAAGTTAATGATAAAACCCTCTGATATTCAGAGGGTTTTTGTTTTTGACGGATTAGGTAAGCCTGATCCGCAAAAGCTTTTCATTTTTTCACTAAGTCAAAGAATGCCTTTGCTTAAAGAAAATCCATTTTTACTTTTTGATAAGTTGATACTTTTATCATCACATCCTTTATATCATTGATAGCAGCGAATTTCCATAAGTGATACAGCTACCGTCTGATGAGATTTTTGTAGATGTAGTTTTAACTGGCGGGTATAAATAGGAGTATAAAACTGAATAGTATGACGTGTTTGGTAATTGCCCTGTTTTTCATAGATCCGTTCATTCCGATCATTACACAACGAGAAGTCCTGAATACAAAATGGCATGATGGTTTCGGGATGTTGCATGAGAACTGTTTCCAGCGGATGATCAAAATCGGTGTCAAAGCTGAGTTCTATTTTTCGAATAGTTTGTATATCTGGCCATTCAAGTAAAAGGGTGGGCTTTTCATCAGTCAAATCGGCTATCCAGGCATTGGGTTGATTTGTAGGACGAGCAATACCATTACGAACATTATCTGCCTTAAATAAAGCAATGCCTGGATTAATTTGCATAGCAATGTTTTTGCCATTAGGACGACGATCCGGACACCAAAACTCAAATGCATCTACTCCCAAGTCTTCCACTGGCTGCTGCTTGCCATAATTAGACACAGCCGGATTAGTTTTATTGAAAGCAGATAGGATTCCAGAAATCCGTACATTACTATAACACATTTCGATCAGTGAGTTTTTGAGAAAGCATATAAACACATAGGTGTCTTCTTCAACACTGACATTAAAATTCAAATGAATGCTTCGTCTGCCCGATTGTATATAAATGCTCTGTCTGCTTAAGATTACCTCAGGTGTGTGATTAGTGGCGTTACCAGAACACCGAAGTTCAACCACGAGCTCTGTATCAGCACTGGCATGTACCCAGGTAACAATTTCTGGCATAGGTGTTCCTGAGCGCAGAGGTAAGAGCTGAGCTGCACTGTCCTGCAGAGCAAACCACTCTCCGTTGGTAGGTAGTTCAGTCAATACAAGTTCGCTGGAGGCACTAATCTGAGCATTTTGTACCAAATCCGCAGGATCAACTAACTTAAATCCAGGAATGTACTGTCCTGTTTTTTGTAACTCGTTCTGCAATACTTTTATATGATCTATTTCTGTGAGCTGGCGGGGTACTAACTGACCTTTATAACATAAAGCAGCCGCCATACCTGCAGCCTGGGCTCCATAGGCACTCGTTCCCATCACCCGTGTAGAGCCAAAGGCAACATGCGTGGCACTAATGATACGGCCTGCAATAAACAGATTGGTAATATTACGACTGTAAAGGCAACGGTAAGGAATCTGGTAAATACCTTTGCTATGCCATTGATTACAGCCAGGTTTTTCAGAAAATACGCCATCGGCTGGGTGCAGGTCAATGCTCCATCCACCAAAAGCAACGGCGTCATAATGCGTTCTTTGTTCAACAATATCCTGCTGACAGATCATGTAATCTCCTTCAAAGCGACGGCTTTCCCGTTTGCCGGGAATAGTGCCCACCCATTCAAGTGTCATGGTATCAGCCTCAGGGAAGTTGCCTGAGTTTTTGATATAGTGCCATACACCATAAACAACTTTCCAGAGTTCCCACTTGATCGCTTCGGTATCGTGTACTGTATCAAGTCGTCCGCCATATTCAAGCCACCAAAGCTGACAGCCTTGTTCTTTGGCCGTAAATCGGCGATAGCGGGGAATCTGAGTAATATCCTGTAGGGCATAGGCAGGAGGCACAAAACGCACTGACTTGCCAGTATCTTTGGTATAAAAATAAATTGAATGACCCAACAACTCGCCATATTCAGTGGATGGGGCAAATTTTTCGCCAAATTCTGTTGTAGACTCAGCTCCCATGCGAAAGGCAGCACCCACACCAAAGGCAACTACTCCGTCTCCGGATGCATCACAGAACAGCGGCGCTGAAAGCTCATAAAGTGTCCCGTTCTGACTGCAAAATGCCTTAACACTGCTTATAGTCTGAGCATTGGATTTTGTTACATCAAAAACAGCCGTATTGAGTAGTAATCTGATGTTAGGCTCCAGCATTACTTTTTCGAGTAGTACAGTATCAAAAATAACCGGGTTTCCTTCTGGGTTTCGGTATGTATTTTCCAGTAGAATCTCATCAATTACACCACCTTCGCGGGCCCATCGATTGTTATTTCCCATATGAGAGGTAGCGCCCAACACCCACAATCGAACTTCACTGGAAGAGTTGCCACCCAGTACAGGGCGGTCCTGTACCAGAATGACCTGGATGCCGGCACGGGCGGCAGTAATGGCACAACATGTGCCGGAGAGTCCACCCCCGACTACAACCAGATCAGCCTGGTATGACTCAATATGTAATTGTCGATGATCTGTTGCGTCTTGCTTTATCATAGCTTTGAATAGAAAACGGATTTGGCTGGCCGACAGGCCAGAAGAATTGTATCTTTAAAATAGCAGAGTCTAACTTTTAATTAATTTCCTATCTGTGTGAATGCTTTGTGCACAATCCCTGAACTTTCTTGTCCAAGTGTAGAAACCTGAAACGAATAGTTCTTTCCCGGCTTGAGTCCATCAATTGGTAAATAGTCCAGTGACGAGCCTAGGATGATAATGGTTTGTGTTTTACCATCTTGTTGATACCTAATCTGGTATCCGGCTGCTTGTGGAACTGGGTGAATGGCGATCACAGCCTTCGATCCTGAACGTAGGACTGCCTTAGCTTCTACCACTTGAGGATCATTATTGCCAGATAACACTATACTATGCATTTCAGACCATCCACTTTCTACATATGCCTGATCGGTACGTTTCATGCGGAAATAATAGGTCTGGCCATTTTGCAAATTCGGTATGCGGCACATGCCTTTGGTAGTTACTTTTAACGACTTCCATGTATCTTCATTGGCTGGGTCTGTCCCGTAACGAATCTGGTAGAGATAATCATAGTTGGCGTAGCTATATCCAATAAAGAAAGCATTATTGGCTGCTTCAGTATGCCAGACTATAGGAGGTAGCAATTGACTTTCTGGGGTGGTCTTTGCCGTAGCAGAGGGTATACTTTCACCTGCGGCATTAATTGCCACTAGCTGGAACTGATATGATTGACCAGCTTCTAATTTGCTGATATCGATAAAATGATGGGTAGTTGTATCGCTGACAGATGAAAAATCGGTTTTGCCATAACGAAGAAAGTACTGCTGAGCAGAAGCTACTTTATCAAACAGGATGCGTACCCCTCCTTCACCCGTAATCATTTGCTTTATAACAGGTGGGGTAGGCTTTTGCAGATATACGGTTGTGTCATAAACAGCATACCCCGTTGGCGAAAGTAATGTATAGGTAGTCTTGGCAATCTGAGTAGAAGCAGCCTTCCAGGTAATAGATTGTTGGAAGGCTTTACTTCCAGGAGCGATAGTAGGAAGAGTTGTAAAGCCACCATCTAAGTAGCGATCTTGGCTATCTGTTGCCTGCCAGACCAGTGTATAATTTTTCAATGTATAAGCAGGTAGATCAAGTACAGTTCTGGGTTCAATGCTAATTGTTACAGACTTACCCGTACCTGAGGCTGCCAGTGAACGAATAGGAGCGTACTGGCGACGGAAGATTTCATAGGCTTGCTTAGGCTGGCGGTATACATTGACCACTCCCCAGGATCGGTTGCCAGAGGGTACCGTATTCCAGGATTGATGAGCCTGCCAATGGCTGCGGTAATCATTGAAAGTCCACAACGCACCACCCATCAGATAGTCACGGTCTCGTATGTCATTCAACATTTTAGCGCCATTGATTACACCCTGGTCTGGAGTCTCGCCAGTAAGGTTGTAACCATATTCAGAGTAAAATAGAGGCTTTCCCGGATGCTTCTGGTGTGCCTTATCCGCATTGGTACCTAAGTCTCCATATTTATTAAGAAGAATCATATCTGAAAACTGTACCGGATCGCGCTGTTGTATATCCGCTGAATTACTGACATACACTACTAGACGTGAACTGTCAAGCTGCTTTTTTACATACCCAATAGCAGACTCAACGTACTCAAGCACTTTGGGATTGGCCCCGATAAAACCAATTTCATTGCCTACACACCAGCCAATAACCGAAGGGTGGTTGAATTGCTGGCTGACTAAAGTTTTCAACCATTGTTTAGGGAGTGGATTGTCTGGATCTACGAGCTGGTCACGTCCCCAGAGTGGTATTTCACTAAATACCAGCATCCCTTTTTCGTCCAGATAATCAAGCACTTCTTTGGGCAATGGTAAATGTGAGAGGCGTGCCATATTCGCACCTGATTTTTTCATCAAGTCAATATCCTGGCGGTATCGCCATGCAGGCAGCGTATTGCCAGTGGTTCTGTCATCAGGTACCCAGTTATAGCCCATTAACCGTACCAGCTCGCCATTAAGCTTTACACTCAGACCATCAATTTCTACTTTACGAATCCCAAACCGGTCACTCACCATATGAAGTAATGGTAGAGTATTAGTCAATTTGTTGGGTTGCTTACCAGAAAGTGTATTTGCCATATAAAGTGTGGCCTGAGCTGTATACAAATACGGATCATCAAAATGCCATAAGTGGGTGTCACTTTTTGGTATTGATGTTTGCACACTATATTCCTGACTGCTTTGAGCAGGTATGGTTAGAGAAAGTGATAAATTTTTACTGGCCTTTAGTATATGTCCACTTTTATCTTTGAGAACAATGTCGCATTTTACTGATTGAGGTTGATCGGTATTGTTTTTGATCCGTAACTTAACAGTCACAGAAGCAGTAGCGCTTTTCAAATCAGCAACTGGCAGAATATGTATTTGTTCAATATGTACTGGATTAGTTGCAATAAGGGACACTGGTCGACGAATGCCACCCCAGTTCCAGATAGCCCCACGCCGGAACGTGTTATCAGCACATACTACCAGTGTACTTCGCTGACCGGACTTTATGAGTTTGGTAATGTCAAATTCAAATGGGAAAAAGCCGCTATGGCTTTGACCAAGTAAGGTGCCATCAAGCCAGACCTTTGCATCGTGGTAGACTGCTTCAAATGCCAAACGGATAGTTTTGCCCTGCCAACTGGCAGGTATCTCTATCGAACGACGATACCATCCTTTGCCACTATAGGTTGCATACTGATTGTATAGGTCCCAATTACCTGGAACTTCCATTGTATCCCAGCCTATCGCCTGAAAACCAGAGGTATGCCATCCTCGTTCCTCACCTATGTTTTCCGGATCAATACGAAAATCCCACTTGCCATTCAATAGCAAAGATTCCTGATTGCTGGTGGATTGGGCGAACAGAGCTACTGGAACATAGAGTAGCCATAAAACAAAAATCTTTACTATATACTTCATCACATAATTTCAGTTTCTAATGAATAAAAATGGTTTGTGGTTGCTCTCTTTGATAAGACTGCTAATTCTAAAGCAAGCCTATTATACTTTCTCTGGGGTAATAATTTGTTCAGTGTTACGTCGGGCGGCCTTCCAGGGAATAACGGCTGCAAACAGAATGATGACGGCTATACCTGCTGTCAGTATACTGCCAGAGGTAGTGAGCAGACTCAGTATAAATAACATACAAGCTGTGAAAACCAACGCAAAGGCAATGATGCGCAAGCCAAAGCGATTTTGCTGGGCAATGGATACTCTCTCAGCATCTTTCACAAAGAGTTGCTCAGCTTTTTTTGCACGTTTATTATTCAGATATTCTTCATATTCGGGTGCTATTTTACTAGTTCGGACAGCCCATAACTCATAACCGAGCAATAGCAGTAATGGCAACCCAATTCCAATGAATGTTTCCAGTGTACGGCTCAGCTTGAAGTGAAGCAGCCAAGGGGCCAGAATCTTAAAAAACAGGTTGGCACTAAGACCTATACCACTTATCCAAAGTGTAGCTTTGCCTGTGAGACGCTTGGAGAACAAAGCCCATAGGGGCGGAGCCAGCAGAGGGCCACCCGAAATGGCTGAAATACTCAATACTACCTCAACCATACCACCGGCTGCTGGTACCAGTAGCGCAATTACGATCATTCCCAACCCAAAAAACCAGGAGGATAATCGGGCTACGCGCATCAATTGCAGATCCGTTGCTTCTGGTTTGAGAAACCCCTTATATATGTCGTTAGTGAATACAGCTGATACCGCATTAAGTGCAGTATTAGCACTAGCCGAAGTAGAAAAGTACATACCTGTGAGCATGAGCCCGAGTAGGCCGGGTGGTAGTACCAGCTTGCATACCAACAAGTATGCATTTTCAGTATCCAAGCCACTTAGGGCAGGATTGATAGATCGATACAGCATAGGCGGTAGCATCCAGATAACCGGACTAATCAGATAAAGGGCTGCAAACAAGAAAGCTACCTTCCGTGCTGATTGTGGACTGTCTACACTGGTGTAGCGCTGCACGAATGTCCAGTTGCCTCCGATATAACAAATATGATAGATCAGGAAAGAAAATATAAATCCTATAGTATATTCTCCTGCAAACCAGCTAAAGAAATCTGATGGCACATGTTGAATAAATTGATCAACACCTCCTGCCTTTTGTAAGGAAAGAGGCAAGAGAATAAACACTGCTGCTGACAGAATCACAAATTGGAGAATATCAGTTACCATTACAGCCCACAGACCTCCTACAGCAGTATAGGCAATCATAAACAAACCCAGAAAAATAGTGCATGGTACCAGTGGCAAATCCAGTGAGACGCTTACTAACTTAGCTACCGGATATAATACCGATCCTTTGATAAATACTGAAACGAGTATGAAAACATATATGAACATTTTCTGTACTTGGGTCCCAAGTCGACTGCGGATGAATTCTGCAGCTGTAAGATTACCAGTAGCTTTCCATCGTGGGGCTAACCAAAGTCCTGTAACCAAAGCCCCAATACACATTGTCCACTGTATAGTGATAGCTACCCATCCGTGTTTGTAGGCAATCGACCCCCAGGCAACAAATGTTCCGGCAGAAAAGAAACTCATAAATAGTGACAGCCCTCCAATACTCCACGGCACAGCCTCCCCGCCTGCAAAAAACGATTTCAGATTACGGCCTGTGCGGGCAAACAGCAAGCCGATTCCAAGTACAAAAGCAGAAAAAACAAAAATGACAATTGTATCAACAGTATGATTCATAAGGAATAGTTAATCTGTTGTGAATTAACGGTTAGTAGGATTTGACTCATAGTCTATTACGGCAATGGTTAATCCGAAAGCAGGCACAGATACATCCCATTTTCCGGATGTATCAAGCTGTTTAATTTGTTTGCCTTTGGCATCCCATAACACAACTGAGCGTATAGTCGCCTGTCCATTGCGTAGTATTTTTTGACTATTCAATTTGAGTGTGCTTGTTTTGGCCTGATCGTCATTGTTCAATAAGAGTACAAATATGCGTGGGGTCTGCACTGCTGTCGCTGTCCAGTAGTCCACTTGTGGGTCATCTACTTGTATGAGTCCATCAGGCATATATAGCCGAGTCAATTGTCCGAAGATTTTGCCATTGGCAAACCCATATGTTTGATGTGGTCCGACTTTGGGTGTAATAAACCCACGCGGAAAAGTAATCTTTCCTTCTGAACGCAGACTTACTTCAGAAAGCAAATAATCGGTAATCCAGCCAATCTGCCACCAGGCATGGTGCGGATATGGACCAGCACCAGCATTCATGGTACGCCAATAATAGGAGGCAACTCCTGTGGGTTGATGGACAAACGCATCCCGTCCCCAAGCCGCAGCCCGAGCCATATCCAAAAAGAGAGAGTCCTGTGTGATAGCGAAGAGACGGATAAACATTCCTGCATGGCTAGCCAGCGGAATAGGACCATGCATATTGGCCGAACCTATGCTGCCGCCGTGTTCAAAGCTAAGCCCAACCTGACTAATCTCCCAATCCTGACGGGTCGTTCCATTGACGTTTTTTATTTCTTTGGTAGGTATTGGATGTGTATAGATAGAAGCAGTATAGATTCTGGCGGTTTGCAAGGCTGCTGTCTTATAGCGGTTGTCTCCCGTTATATCAAATAGGTCAAGTAGTGCTTGTACACTCTGCCCGGTAGCAAAATCGGGGACAAAACGCAGATCACCACATACACCCAGAAAGTTTCCCCTTTCAGTTGCATTGTGAATAAACCAATCAGCACCTTTACGGGCAGCAAACAGATATCGTTCATCTCCCAGAATCCGATAAGCAACCAGCAATCCATAAAATGTAGGACGTAAGTCCTGTAGCTCAGTAAAGCGGGGCTTCTCACTCTGTCTGTCGTAAGCCACCTCCCAATGTCCATCCGGATACTGCCAGGATAACAACCGCTCGGCTCCCTGACGCAGGCGCTCTTTCAGCTCGGTATCATTAGGTTCAAAGAGCAGAATATTGCCCATATCAAGCATGGTATAATATGTCAGGCCAATAGGCTCAACGTATGGACCCCATTCTTCGGTAAACCTATGACTTTTGGAAAGATAATATTGTCCAACAGCTGCTCCCTGAAAAAAGCCCGGCTCGGATTGCTGTTGCATAAGCTTAAAATTGCGGGCATAAGGCAAACGGGTTTTGTTTAGTAAGGAATCACCTGTAACGGTAGTTAGCATCCACATAGCTCCGTAATCAGAATTTTTCATCGCATCCTTATCTGAACCTACTACTCCACCCAGGTAGGCTTGAGCACCAATAGTTTGTCCATTAAATTGTTCCGTGCGCCACAGAGATGTACTATCACTGTTTACATATCGGTGCATGGACTCAATGCGGGATGTTAAGGACTGCTGAGTCTGTTTTAAAGCCAGAAAATCCCGGAAATGATAAATATCATAAATGGCATGTTTGTAAACTGTGTACCAGTCAGAAGCCTGCAGACTATACCGAAAGGAAAAAGTACGACTTTCCCCTGCCTTGAGATACGAACCTTTTTCACCCAGCACCGGATGATAAGCTGTAGGCGTCAATTGTCCTTTGCGGTTCATTAAAGATAGACCTAGTTGCCAGTCGCTATGCGTATTGTGGTCTTGTTGCCAGGGGTCACGGCTGGTGCCAGGTTGAGGAATGACAGCAAGTGTAAGTCCGTTTTTCTGACTAAGGAGAGGTGCCAGTGTAGTTGCTGTACGGTCACGAACCACAATAGGACGTCGTGGGATCCCTTGTCCATATGCATAGGAAAGGACCAGATCATCCTGTAGGGATGTTCCCTGCAAATGACCAGGGATAATACCCCATCTTAAATCCTTTTCAGAAATGGTTGCTAGTGTGGGAGTTGCGAGCGAAAAATAACCTGCCTGTTGGGCTGTGAGTTGTATAGTCACCAGCAAGTCACACGGATACTGGGTGTCCAGCTTCCAGGTGGCTTGTAGGGAAGCTTGTTTGGCTTGATGCATAAAAACAATCTCCTGACCCGACTTCGTACCTTGTTCAGGGAAAAAATGCAGGGCTGTACCTGCTATATTCATTGGCACAGGTTTTAGATTTTCATGCCAGGTATTAATGATATACTTGTAAATCGGTTCGGGAAAAGTTTTAGCATGGGTGTCTACCTGATCAAGTAAGGGCAAGGAATCAGGTTTGGTTGCAGAGTACAAAATAGTATACTCACCAGATGGAAAATTCAAGTATGTAAACTTACCATCTTTTCTCACACTGACCCTGTTAACCTGATAACCAGCGTTTTCTTTCTTCCATGTGATTTGTATAGCAGCATCTGAAAGCGTCAAGCTTGTTTGGGCAACTGTGGACAGTTGTGCTGACAAGACGACCAGATATATCGTTATATTAGACACCTTTAGATAGTGAGTTATATTCATACGAATGTTGCAAAAAGAGTCTGTTCACTACAAGTAAGTTTATTGTACTGGAAGTCAATACTTCTTTTACACAAAATAGAACTAGTACTAGCAAGTTATTTCCAGTCCGGATTTTGTTCAATACGTGGATTGGCATTGATCTCATCCTGTGGAATGGGAAAGTACTTGTGTTTTGCCAGGAGTGTGCGAACTGGAAATACATTATTGACAGCAGCAGGTATAACAGTCAAAAATTTATTTGTGCGTGTCAGGTCATACCAACGGTCTCCCTCAGCAAAAAACTCCCAGCTGCGTTCTTGTAAAACTGCATCAATAAAAGCATCCTGACTGAGCCCTTCAGCCAAGTCATCCAGTCCCGCTCGTGCTCGAACAATGTTTATATATTGATACGCAGTAGTTGTAGCTCCGTTCAGGTGTGCTTCTGCCTCAGCTGCAATCAGATACACATCTGCCATGCGTAAAATCGGGATGTTGGCTGCTGCGCTTCCTCCATTGGAATTAGGGTCCTGGTATTTTTTGACCAGGACACCTTGCGTTGTAACGGGTGTAATATCTTTCTGGTGTACTACTTTTCCCTGTACGTTGATATAGTTGGTGTCAAGCAATTGCCGACGTTTATCATTTGCCTCAAATGAATCAAAAAATGCCTGATAAGCGAATATTGATCCAAACGAAGACTTTCCGTACTCAGGGCCATCACTGTTGCGAGGACCATATAAACTCATGATCTGTGAAGAGCGGCCACCTGAAACACTTTCACTTTCGAATGCCCACATATTCTCAGCTCTACCCACTTGTTCATTAGCGGCTCCATACACCTGTTGTACATCAGGTAGCAGCTTGTACTTACCTGAATTAATAACTTCCTGAGCCTTTTGTAATGCTACTGGCCATTTTTGGTCATATAATGCTGCTTTAGCATGCAAGGCGGCAGCTACTTCCAGAGAAGGACGACCAGTCGGTATAGCAGCTGAATAGGAAGGCAAAGCTGCTTCAGCTTTTTCCAGATCACTATAAATCTGTGTGTAAACATCTGCCAATTCACTTTTGGGTGTATAGGCATCTGCCTCACTTAGTGTTGGATTTGTTTTAACAGGCACACTGCCAAAGTTTTTGGCTAGCATCCAATGAAAAAAAGCCCGTAGGAAGTATGCCTCAGCTACGATCTGATCCCGTCTGACAGTTTCCATAGCAATGGATGGCACACGGTCAATGACCCAGTTGGCTCGTTCAATACCACGATAGCAATTTTGCCATACATCCAGAGGTGATTCAAAGGCTCTTCCAAAACTTTTAGCAGTTGTATAATTGGGATCATAGCTGTATAAGGTATAGGTATTGCGTCCCACCACTGGACGTGGATATACCTGATCAGCACTAAAATCGGCAATCATCAGTGGAGAAGGCCCAGAGTAAAGATCACCCAGTGCTCCATAAACAGCTGTAAGCCCGGCTTCCGCATCAGAGGCGGTTTTGTAGAAGTTATTTTCGGTGATGGAAGAATATACCGTTTCGTTTAGCTGACATGAACCTAATGCAAAGAGCAGGATACAGGCACTAAAAACATATTTTTTCATATGTCTGGTATTTTGTATGTGAATGTTGTCAGGTATAATTAAAAAGGCCAATAGTTTTTACTTATCATCATGTTTCAAAAAAACTATTGGTTCCAGGTAGCTTTTTGATCAGAAAGTAAGCTGCACTCCGCCCAGAATTGATCTTGCCAATGGGTACACTCCATTATCAACTCCTACCTGCACATTCGAATTACCAAACGTATTAACCTCAGGATCGTAGCCAGTGTACTTAGTAAGAGTAAACAGATTGTTGGCGCTTATATACACACGGGCAGCGGACATACCTTTGATTTTAGAGAAGTTATATCCTAGTGTTAGGTTTTTACAACGTATGTACGACCCATCCTCCATAAATCGGTTAGAGATCGGAATACGGCCACCCTGAAAGCCATTGGTGTACTCATTACTTGGATTTTCCGGTGACCACCGATTGGCAGTACCTGCCAGCAAGTTGCGCTGTCCCAGTGGGTTTTCGAATGAGTAACGCGCCAGATTAAAGACCTGATTGCCTTGCACACCCGAAAAGAAGGCATCAAGAGTGAAGTTTTTATACTTCAGATTGGTGGAGAACCCAAAGATGAAGTTTGGATTGGCGCTGCCGGTAATGGCCTGATCAGCTCCGGTAATTTGTCCGTCGTTATTCAGATCCTTTACTTTGACGCCCCCTACACGACTATCAGATCCGGGAAGTACTGTCTCACCTGTCTGGTAAATGCCATCAAATAAGAAAGTACGGAAGATGCCTAGTGGCTGTCCTACCTGAATGATGCTGTAGTTATTGACAATAAACTCCTGTTGATTGTCCACCAGACTTATCAACTTGTTGCGATTAAAGGTAATATTGGCATTTACATTCCAGCTGAGTTCTCCATCCAATATACGCGCATCAGCAGCCAGTTCAATTCCTTTATTTTCAATTTCAGCAAAGTTACCTGTATAGGTTCCATATCCTGATGAAAGCGGCAGGTTCTTCACAAAAAGCAGATCTTTGGTCCTCTTATTGTAGTAATCGACAACCAGATTCAGACGATTGTTGAACAAGCCGATGTCCAAGCCGATATCTGCCTGTATCGAACGTTCCCAACGAAGGTTTTTATTGGGAATACGCACAGGAGCAATACCCACCGAAGGGGGCTGATTATTATAACTGTAACCACTACTCTGATTAAATAAAGCCAGTGATCCATATGGACCTATTGCACCTGCATTACCAGTTGAACCATAGCTGGCCCGTAATTTCAGATCACTCACAAACGGAATAGTTTTCATAAATCCTTCTTCGCCAATACGCCATCCTGCTGAAACGCCTGGAAAGAAACCATACTTATTGTTTTCACCAAACTTGCTGGCACCATCATAGCGGGCTGTCAGATCCAGAAAGTATTTGCTTTTGAAACCGTAATTTATCCGTGCCATGTAAGAATCGAGCCGCTCCCGATTCCGAAAACTATTGGTGTTACGGTTGGCAGGTGGAGCAAATCCGAGTGCTTCATTCAGGGTTACATCGTTGGGAAAGCCAAACGCTTCAGCTGTACTATTGGTATAGTTATTAGATTGACTGGCAAGTACGCCTGTCACTTTTAGCGAATGATGCTGAGCGATTGTTTTGCTATAGGTTAGAATACTTTCGTGTAATAGTGTAGTGCTGCGCTCTGCATATTTACCACCAAAACCTGTTGTGGCGTTGCGGTCCCGCTCCGCTACAATAAAAATGGGGCTGTAATAATCGCGGGCTCCATCACTCAGATCTACATTAAAAGTTGCCCGATAAGTCAATCCTTTGACAATCTGAGCTTCGGCGTACAGGTTGACCAGCGTGCGGATTGTTCCGGACCTGTCCAGAATGTTGGCGAAACCCAGCGGGTTGACTACTTCCCGGTAGCGACCATTAAACTGATCAGCAAAGGGAAAAAGCGTGCCATCGGGTCGGTATGGTTGCAGAGTAGGAGGGGCACCCAGTGCCGCGCCCACCATGCTGTTGGTAACTACTGGATTATCAATGGACGATTCACCGGTACGGATACGGTTGTTGACTGAATAACTTCCAAAAATACTAGTTCCTACCTTAAAGCGGTCATTAAGCGTATGGTCCAGATTCAGGCGTAGTGAATAGCGATCAAAAGAGGAATTAAGAACGACCCCTTCCTGATTAAAATAATTGGCAGAGAGGAGAAACTGCGTTTTTTCATTACCTCCATTTACTGAAAGCTGATGGCTTTGGATTGGTGCTTGTCGAAAAATCAGATCCTGCCAGTCTACTCCTTTATCTAGGCTTTCCGGGTTATCATATACATTAGTTTTGTAGATTTCGTTTTCAAGCTTGGCAAATTCTACAGCATTGAGCATATCGAGCTTTTTGGTAACATTTTGTATCCCATAATAACCATCATAGGTAAAGCGTGTTGCCCCGGCCTTTCCACGTTTGGTAGTTATTATCACTACTCCATTTGCTCCTCTGGCTCCATAAATAGCGGTAGAGGAAGCATCTTTGAGGACTTCTACAGATTCAATGTCATTAGGGCTAATCGTTGATAATGGACTGACATCATTCACACCTCCACCATTGGAAATCTGAATTCCATCAATAACATAGAGCGGTTCAGAGGTGCCATTGATGGAATTGGTACCTCGGACACGTACACTAATGTTGCCTCCAGGAGCTGATGAATTTTGCGTAATCTGTACACCTGCCACCCGAGCCTGCAAGCCCTGGGCTACATTGGTTACCGGAGTCTGGGTGATATCAGTAGATTTTACAGAGGCTACTGACCCGGTTACTTCCGCCCGTCTCTGAGCACCGTACCCTACTACGACCACTTCTGATAAGGATTTAATGTCAGGAACCAGGCTGGCATTGATCTGAGTACGATTACCTACTGTAATCTCTTCGGGATTGTAACCGATAAAGCTAAAAACAAGTACTGCTTTCTCTCCACTAACAGTAATAGCATAATCACCACTACCACTTGTACTGGTGCCGTTCGTTGAGCCCTTCTCAAAGACGGCTACCCCAGCCATGGGCTGATTGGCGTCATCGGTGACTTTGCCCTTAATTACTACCTGTCCATATGTATAAGACAAGGGCAACACAAGTAGCCCCAGAAACAACCATTGAAGTGGTCGTTTTACGAATTGGTAAAGGTATTGCATGTAAATATGAGTAAAGGTAAAAGATAGGTATAGTACAAGGAAATGGCTTGTTAAATGATTAGTCCTTACATACTCATAAATTTCTGATAAGTATTGATTGTAGGACTACTCCCTGTTAAATCGCTGCTGGTATTGATATGAAAATTGAACTTCATTGAAATCTTCATAAAAATTGATTTAAAACTCATATTTTAAATATACATTACTGAAAAAATGTGAGTGGGAACGGTTGCATTTAGTGGGAACGGTTGCACTATCTGATCTATCACCTAGAAAAGTTTTCAATCAGCAACTAGAAAAAATTATATTTCGTAAAGATTTGCTATTGTGAAAAAGCACCAGATTACTATCCTTGACATTGCCCGGCAGTTGAATATTTCTAAGTCAACCGTTTCGCGTGCACTAACCGGACATCCGAAAGTAAGCCCAGAAACCAGAAAGGCAGTCCTTGAGCTGGCTGTTCAGATGGACTACCAACCCAATATGCTATCTGTGAGCCTTGTCAAAAACAAGAGCAATACCATTGGTGTGATTGTTCCTGAGTTTATGTCTTCGTTCTTCCCACAGGTTATTCTCGGAATTCAGCAGGTTGCCAGAACGAGTGGGTATACAGTCTTGATTACCCAATGCAGTGAGTCATACGAACAGGAAGTAGCTAATGCACGTTTATTGCTGGCTAGTCAGGTAGACGGACTGCTGGTCTCTCTGACTAAGGAGACGCTTAATTATGACCATTTGAAAATATTTCAGCGCAAAGGAATTCCAGTCGTATTCTTTAACCGGGTTTGTGAAGACATGGAAGTACCAAAAGTGATTGTAGATGATTATGAAGGAGCCTACCGGGCTACAGAACATTTGATTACAACAGGAAGGAAACGAGTTGCTCATCTGGCCGGACCTGCTACGCTGGCAATCAGCCGCAAACGGCTTGACGGATATCGTGACGCACTACGCCGATATGGTATTGCAATAGATGAATCATTAATTATTTCCTATGATCTGACTATGGAGAAAGTCGATATTTATGTCAATCATTTGCTGAATTTGGCAAATAGACCTGATGCTCTTTTTTGTATCAATGATCCAACAGCTATTCAAGCTATACAGGTAATCAAACAACGTAGCCTGCGCATTCCTGAAGATATTGCCGTTGTTGGATTCAGCAACGACTATTATTCTGCCTTTATTGAGCCTAGCCTAACTACAGTGGCTCAGCCAGTGCAGGATGTTGGAAGCACAGCGGCCCGTTTATTAATCAATCAGATTGAAACCGATTGCGACAAACCAATCATAAAGCAATTAAAAACTGAACTTATTGTCAGAAGGTCAACAGTCTGATTCTTAAAATCACATGTGTACTTCTGATTTTGAAAATTTATACAGGGATAATCTCAAATTTTAGCTAGAAGCTAATCTTCTCAAGCATTATATACTGGTATTCGAAGAATGAAAGACTTACGTTTAATTCACAATACTGTGGCCCTATGCACATAGTTGTATGCAAGTAGACGTTTTGTGGTGAATTCTGATCAAATTTTGGTCTGCTGTAAATAAGATCTAATCTCCTTATAGATTGAACCAACCGGTGTGGCTCCTTCAAAAATAGTTTGCCATGAACTAAGCGACAACGAGAAAGGCCATCTCTAACTTTAACTCATATTTAGAAAATAGTATATTTTTTGGAATTTGTTACTATTTTCAAAAAAATTTAAACACATTTCCATTCTAAGGCAAATAAACACCACTTAACCTATATCCACTAACTCTTATGAGAATACTTACTGTCTTATTTATTTTAAATATTTGTACACTATGTGTTGCGAAGGAAATCGTATTAAAGGGACAGTTTTTGAAAGGAAGAGTGCCTGATAAAGTCGCAATTACACTTTTTTATGGTACTATCTCTGGAAAAGGCGATTTCGATGTTTTAGTTAAGAATGGGCATTTTGAATTAAAAGGTATATTGTCTCATCCTTGTCTTGCTTTGGTAAAAGCGACTGGTGCACCTCAGGAATTTGGAGTCTGGTTGGATGATGGTACAATTGATGCAACTTTTGAAATCTATAATCATCCCCTCGCAGATAATAGACCTTACCTGGCTACTATCTCTTCTACAGGAACTGTCGATACTGAATTTTACACCCAGCTATATAATCATCTTAAATTGTTAAGCCAAAAAGATAAACTTACTGCTGCTGCTATTGAAAAAGAGTTACAAAAGGATATAGAGCCTCATATTGAGAAATATCCCTCTTCCTATTTATCCTTAATGTTAGTAAATAGGTTTATGGATGAACGATCACTGGGAGAAGCTTGGGGAAAGAAATACATGAGTTATTTAGACCAGAATCTGTTTAATTCCGAACCTGGAAAAGATTTACTACGCAAGATAAAGCGAGACGCAACGAATCAGGTAGGTTTTAAAATGGCTGATTTTGAGTTGCCAGATACAACAGGTAAGCCAGTTTCATTGAAAGATATACACTCAACCTATACTTTATTAGATTTCTGGTCTTCCTGGTGTGGCCCTTGTCGTGCAGAGAATAAATTATTGACAACGATTTATACAAAGTACAAAAGTAAAGGGCTTGAGATTGTAAGTATATCAATGGATCAAACAAAAACGCCATGGATTAACGCAATCCACAAAGACGGACTTACCTGGCTTCAGTTATGTGATTTTAATGCCTGGAATGGGGTAGTTGCCAAACAGGTTAATCTTACCAGTATCCCTTACAACATATTGCTGGATAAAGATAAGAAGATTGTTGGAGTAGATTTGAAAGATGGAGAACTAGAGAAACTGCTTGATAAATTGTTATCTAACTAACCCTCAGGCAACCTAGAAATCAAATTCGTGTATTTCTGGGTTATCAAATATCTCCTGAGAAAACTCCTTGTGATTCTTTTCTGAACCGGTAACTGTCCAGGTGGCAGTTACCAGGTTTCCTATACGGTTGTGTTTAGATTGTTTAATTTTTAAGTCAAATCTTTTAAGCTCCTTTTCATAGTGTTTTATACTACCCTGTCCTTGATTAAAAACAATCCTATAATTTCGAATTTGTTGCTTATGGCCAATAAGCTTTTGAACATACACTAACAAAAATAAAATAGCCAGGACCAGAACAACTCCAACTATTGCTATACTATAATAACCACTTCCGATACACATTCCCAAGGCTGCTGTCACCCATACAGTAGCAGAGGTGGTTAAGCCACGAACATGATTTTCTTCTCTGAAAATAATACCTGCGCCCAGAAAGCCAATACCAACTACAATGTTTGAAGCAATGCGTTCATTATCATTTCCCAGATAGTTTGACATGATTGTAAACAAAGTAGCTCCAACACAAATAAGAGCGATTGTTCGTAACCCAGCAGATTTACTTCGATATTCCCGTTCTGCTCCAATTAGTGGCCCTGCTAGCAAGGCTATAAATAGCTTAAAGAAATCTTCATAATGCATCATAAGAGTTGAAAGGATGTGTTTCAAACGTACTTGGATCCCCTAACAACTAGAAAACCCTGGCATAAGGTCAGGGTTTTCTAGTTTTATGGACTTTCGGGTTAATCATCCAGATTATGCTTTGTGATATTCGGCTCAGAAGGTGGTTCGAAGATATGAATACCCCGACGAACGTAGGCTGGAGTTTCTGTTTTTTCCCTTATGTCTTCCAGTGTAAGCGTACTGTTTAATTGTCGTAAGTCTTTTCGCTCTCCTAACTTTTTACGTTGTAAAAAGAGTTCAACTTCTTCTGATGGCTGGGATATAGGAGTAATTGGCTTTTCTTCAACTACTGATGAAGATTCTAATACCACAGGTGTAGGACCACCTACTGTAGATTTATCTTCCAGCGAAAACTCAAAAGGTAAAGACTTATTTATTTGTGGTACATTCACAACAACTTCTGGCTGAGGAACAGGTATTACTTCTACTTTGACAGGTTGTGCAGGCTCTGATTCTATAATTGCTTTTACTGCAGTATTTTCAGGTGCATCAAAGCCGGTAGCAATAATGGTTACCCGGATATGTTGTCCTAAAGAATCATCAATAATATCACCATGAATCAATTCATCTACCAGAATGCCTGTCTTCTCCTCAATATATTTCATGATCTCTTTTGTCTCGCCCATGGTCATTTCAGCTTCCTGGCTGTAGAACATAGTAACCAGGATCTTTTTCGCCCCACGAATATCACGACTATTCAATAATGGAGAGTTTAAAGCTGCCTCAATTACTTTTCTTGCACGACTTTCACCCTGAGCTGTTGCAGATCCGATTACTGCCTGACCTGCATTTTTCATGACTTTCTTTACATCTTCAAAATCGACGTTTACATAACCAGGAACGGTAATGATTTCCGCGATACTTTTTGCTGCGTTAGTCAAGATATTATCTGCTTCTGCAAAGGCCTTACTTTTTGGAAGGTCTCCAAAGATCTCCAGAAGCTTATCATTGGAAATAAGCAGAACCGTATCACAATATTGTTTCAGTTCGTCAATACCTTTGAATGCATTCTGAATCTTAATCCGGCCTTCAAAGCTAAATGGAGCCGTTACGATAGCAACAGTCAGAACACCCATCTCTTTCGCAATTCGAGATATAACAGGTGCTGCTCCCGTCCCCGTCCCGCCACCCATACCAGCAGTGATAAAAACCATCTTTACATTAGGAGTAAATAACGCCTTAATATCCTCTTCACTTTCCAATGCGGCTGCTCTACCTTGATCTGGGTTAGCGCCTGCTCCTAAACCTTCTGTAAGACTTGCGCCTAACTGGATCTTATATGGTACAGGACTAGATGTTAAAGCCTGAGCATCTGTATTACAAACTACAAACTCAACATCCCGGATTCCCTGCCGAAACATGTGGTTAACAGCATTTCCACCACCACCGCCAACACCAATTACCTTGATGATGGACTGATTGTTGATGGGTAAGTCAAATTTTACGTTGCCTATATTAAACATATTGGTTGTATGGGCTCTTAAATAATATCTTTCTAAATTTTAACTAAAACCGCTAATATCAATAATATTTAATAATCATTCTTATCCTCCAGATCTTCTGACAACCATGTTCGGATTTTTCCAAATAATCCACCATTATTTGTTTTAGGAGGATCATTGCGCGGAGTAACGGTTGGTTTGATCTGTTGATATCGATTTTCTCGTGCATCTAGTGCCTGGAACCCTACTAACACCATCCCTACGGCTGTTGCATAACAAGGTTCTTTGATATAGCTAACAGGGCTTAAACCCAAATGTTCTCCTGAGTTACCAATCCGTGTTGGCATGTCTGTTAGTTCTTCAAACAATTTATCTATATTCTGCAGTAATGCAGTTCCTCCTGTCAATACAATACCTACATTCCGTATCCGGCTTTTGTAACCTGACTTTTCAATCTCCATATACACCATTTCAATAATTTCAGTGAGACGGGCCTCTATAATCTGAGCCACATTCTTCATAGAGACTAGCGTAGGTTGACGATCCCGTAAGCCAGGAACAACAATCCGATCTTTGTGGCTCGTAAACTCGGGTGTTGCTATGCCGTATTTAACTTTCATAACTTCTGCCTGATTACGTGTCACTCCACATCCATGAGAGATATCTCTGGTAATTACATCTCCACCAAAAGGTAATACAGCAACATGTCGAACAATTCCCTCATGGTAGATTACCACATCTGTGGTTCCTCCTCCAATATCAACCAGTACAACACCTTGTTCTTTTTCATCTTCACTCAATACTGCAAGCCCTGAAGCCAATGGAGAGAAAAATACTTTATTTACTTCAAGACCTGCACGACGCATACAAATTCCCAGATTTTGCATCACAGTTGACTGCACACTTATTACATAAAAGTCTGCATCAAGACGTACTCCCAGCATTCCTACAGGATCTATTACCCCACTCTCTCCATCCACACGATATTTTTGTGGAAGTACATGAATGTTTTGGCTGCCTAATGGAGGTGTGACACGTTGCATATCTTCATTAAGCTGAGCTACATCCTGAATACTTATCTCTTCCTGTGTATTCCGGCGGGTTAATCCCAACCGATGTTGTATACCCTTGACATGTATGCTGTCGATATTAACATTTACCTCTCCCACACTAATGTGGCCTTCCACACTGGTTTGTAGTTGATGTATTGCCTGATGAATCGCTTCTGATGTACGATCAATTTTTGTAACAATGCCTGAACGAACCACTCCCTCTTCCAGAGGTGCTTTACCAAACCCCAGAACCTCTATTTTTCCATACTCGTTTTTACGGCCTGCAATAACACACACCTTGGTGGTGCCAATATCGAGACCCACTACAATTTTATCGTCCATGTTGCTGCTCTTATCCCGCCTTTGTCGGGATGAGTGTTATTTCTGTAAGACTAGTCAGTTGCCCTCCTGTTTCAGAAACTTTTTTGAATGACCTAAATAGTATTTTTTAATGCAAAAAGTCTGCTTTTGTAAACTCTGCCAGATTATTCACAGACAATCTGATTCTGATACGCAACATTCACTCTTCTGTACCGGTTCCATCCTTGAGCAGGCATCACTTTCTGGTAAAAAATCCGAATCTTTTCAAATTTTCGTTTAATATCAGTTGGAGTACCAAACTCAATAATTTGTCGGCCAAGTTGAGGATACATCTGAATTGTACCATCCTCTAATATTACTACTTGTGTTATTAACGCTTTAAAAAAGCGCTCATTATCAATCTGCTGTAATAATTCAAAATATTCCTTTGCTGTGCTATCTGCTTGTAAATTTTTATGGAGCAGCTTCTTTAGACCTCTTCCCTCTACTAATACAACCCTTGCCGTAAATCTTTCAGATAGAGGTAATATCTCTCCATCTTCACTAATGTATGCATCTGGAACATGGCTATCAGTTACTCGGGCAATAGGTCGATTCTGCTGGATTATAACATTCAGCTTTCCCATCAGATCCACATATACCTGGCAACTTTTAACGAATTTATTGGTTTTAAGCCTTAATTCCAGATTTTTCAGATTTATTTCCTTAAAATACTGACCGTCAATTCGTTCTGTGCCATTATTTGTTAATAGGGCTAAAACATCAATATCATTGATGAAATAGGTATCGTATGCATCTTCAATGTGAATATTAATTCCCGAACAAACTTTATTATGTTGTTTATTTTCTACAAAGCCAATCAGAATAAAAAAGCACAATGCTCCGGCTAGTATCTTTACCGGAGTTCTTAGCTTGATCTTTCCTAAACCACCAAACATAGAAAGCTTGTGTCTTAAATGAAAAATTTTAATCAGGTCTTATTATAATCTCTTAGCAATATTAAGAACCTCTATTTCTTTTCAATTTCTGTAAGCCAGTCCCGAATTGGAATAATAAATGTGTCAATATCCCCTGCGCCCATCGTTACCAGAACATCCCGTCTCTTTTGTGTTAACACCTGCATCAAATCACTTTTACGGCAAAGTTGCTTCTCGGGTGACTTAATTTCGTTAAAAATTATTTCTGATGTCACTCCTTCTATAGGTTGTTCCCTTGCAGGATAAATATCCAAGAGTATAACTTCATCTGCTAAGCTAAGGCTTGTCGCAAATTCTGATGCGAAATCCCGGGTACGACTATACAAGTGTGGTTGAAAGATCACAGTAACCTTACGATCCGGATATAAAGCTTTTGCTGATTTAATAAAAGCCTCTGTTTCTGCCGGATGATGAGCATAATCATCGATATAGATTGTTGACTCACTCCGATAGATATATTCAAACCTGCGTTTCACTCCCAGATATGTTCGTAAACCTTCACGTACATTGGTTTCAGATACACCCAGCAATAAAGCTACTGCAGCAGCAGCTGTAGCATTTTCTACATTGTGAAATCCAGGAACCTGAATCTGCAAATCTTTAATTTTACCATTGGGAGTATCCAGATCAAAAGTGAAATAAGGAGCCTCTATACGGATATTTATTGCCGAAAAGTCTGCTGGTTGTCCACAGGAATATGTATATCCATGGACATGCTCAGGAATTGATACTTCTAGTCCTTTTTTTATGATAACAACTCCATCGTTTTTGATCTGGGCAACAAACTCATGAAAGGATTTTTTTATTTCATCATGAGTGCCATAAATATCCAGATGGTCAGCATCCATAGAGGTAACTACTGCCACATTTGGAAATAAGGTCAGAAAAGATCTATCAAATTCATCAGCTTCTGCTACAACTAATGGATCTTCATTACTATCTGCCTTGCCCAATAATAAATTTGTGCCATAGTTTTGAGTAATTCCTCCCAGAAAAGCTGTACAGTTTTTTCCTGCTGCTGTCAAAAGATGGGCAGTCATGGATGAAGTTGTAGTTTTACCATGGGTACCAGAAATACCAATGGTAAATAAATCTTGTGTGATTCTCCCCAGAATCTGTGAACGTTTCAATTCAGAAAATCCATTGGTTCGGAAAAAAATCAATTCTTTATGATCAGATGGAACTGCAGGAGTATATACAATTAAACAGCTCTGAGGAGTTCGGAATGATTCCGGAATAAGATTTACATCGTCAATATAATGAACAGCAATACCTTCTTTTTCCAACTGTTCTGTAAGCGTAGTACGTGTGCGATCATAGCCAGCTACTTCACAGCCAAAATGACGGAACCAGCGAGCCAAAGCACTCATACCTATGCCTCCAATACCGATAAAATAAACTCTGGAAATATCTTTTAAGTACAAGGTTCGTAAGGGTTATTTGATTGGCGCAAAGGTAGTGAAATTTCGCGTATGGTTTTTTGCGAAAAAACAGGTTTTTAATTTTGTTTTATAGAAAGAACGAATAGCAATACTTTTTATTTAATTCCTTAATGCAAGTGTGACAAAAATTATAGTCATGTTTTTAATAGTGTTCTTTCTTCTATCTATCTGTTAGTCAAATTGAAATGACAAGGCAGATAAAAGAAACCTATTCAAAATAACAAAAAGATCACATAGTAGTAAGCAATTCTCCTGTATTCAGTAAAGATCACTTTGTTATGATTACTAAAAAAACCTTATGTACAATTGTTGGATATATACTGTATAAGGTATACGGTTAAAATAATATTACCAAAAAAACTTTAGCATGTAGTAGTGATATCTGAGACACTAATTTTGTATCAGGTAATATGAAGATAGGGAGTATTTTAGATAAGTATGGAAGTAAAGATATATAATGTAGATACCACATATAATGGATGAATACATATATTCTCAATTTTCCAAATAGGAAAGGCCATATGGTTTTAAAAGAGAAATATTAATTTTCCAATTAAAGTTTGCTTTATAATTATTTTCTCGCCTAATTTCAAGTATAAGAAAGTACTATCTCTTTAACCCAAACCAGGTCATTTTTATGAAAATAACAGTTGTAGGTGCAGGAGCTGTAGGAGCTACCACCGCTGATAACATTGTTCGTCGCGAGCTGGCAGAAGAAGTTGTATTAGTAGATATCAAAGAAGGATTAAGTGAAGGAAAAGCATTGGACATGTTTCAAACAGCTACGCTGCTGGAATTTGATACCAAAATCACAGGTTCAACAAATGATTACAGTAAAACTGCCGGATCAGATGTAGTGGTAATTACATCAGGTATTCCACGCAAGCCAGGAATGACCAGGGAAGAGTTGATCGGGACCAATGCCGGAATTGTAAAATCAGTAGTAGATAACGCCTTAAAATATTCGCCAGATGCCATATTTGTCATAGTCTCTAATCCTATGGATACTATGACGTATCTAACATTGAAAGAATCTGGACTACCCAAAAACCGAATTATTGGTATGGGAGGTATTCTGGATAGTTCACGCTTCAAAACATATCTGTCATTAGCTATGGGATGCCAGCCTAACGATCTGCATGCTACTGTAATTGGTGGCCATGGAGATACAACCATGATTCCATTAACCAGGCTGGCAACTTATAATGGAGTACCTGTAAGCCAATTCTTATCAGCCGATCAATTAAAACAAGTCGCTGCAGACACAATGGTAGGAGGTGCTACACTAACTAAGCTGATTGGTACATCTGCTTGGTATGCCCCTGGTGCTTCTAGCGCTCTACTGGTAGAAAGTATTGTTAGAGATCAGAAACGTGTTTTCCCTTGCTGCGTTTCTTTGGATGGAGAATATGGACAGAAGGACATTTGTCTGGGGGTTCCGGTTGTGATTGGTCGTACTGGATGGGAGAGGATTGTAGACTATAAACTAAACTCGGAAGAGCAGGAGGCATTTAGTAAGTCGGCTGATGCAGTACGAAATATGAATAACGTTTTAGCTACATTATCTCTGTAATTTCCCATCTCAAATTATTATAAATATAGATGTAAATTTATTTCTTTCTCATAATTACCTAATACAGCCTGTAGATTTTGAAAGAGTATAGGCTGTATTAGTTTGTAATATCTCGTACTATCTTTTTGGCAGATTCCCAACTATTTTCTTTTGTTACGGTGAATTCCGATCACTTTCTCTTGTTACCATGAACTATGCACACAGGAAAAATTGACCAAAACTCCGGTCAAAATAAAATCTGCTATGAGTTATGTATAAAAACAAAAGTATAGTGAACAATGCGTAATTTCTTTGTTGGTCGAACCAATTTTTGTAGTTCTAGAAAGAATTATTTGCCGTGAATTGTATGCAGGAAGAAAAGATTCAGGAACCTCATTCGTTTACTTAAGATTAGGATGAATCCTGTTTTAATGAACTATTTATTTCCAGACCATTTTATACGTTTTATGAATTGTCTGGTAACATTATTTAATTCCTCGCTGACCCCTGTTGCATAAATCAGGATTAGATATAGAATAGTGATAGTAGCAGAACGTAAGATAATGGTTGTTACTATCTCCCAAAATCCATTTGTAAACCTAGGTAGGAAAGATACTATCCAGAAGGTTAATAGACTAATCCCTATTGTAATGGCCGTTTTAACTGTAAAGGGTTGCATACGATACGCAATCCATAAGAATACTGTGCGAATGATATTATAGGATGCCACAGAAATAAATGTTCCCATTGCCGCTCCTACAATCTGATAGCGAGGAATAAGAATGCTGTTAAGATATATAGTAAGGAATGCAAGTAATACCATTGTAAAAAGGTCAAATCTGTAATACTTGGAATTAACCACAATCTCACTGTTTATACCATTTGCCATATCTGTTACCCTACTCATCGCAATCACAAACACAACCCATTTTCCAATTCGGAATGTCTCTCCATTGGGAATAAGGTCAAAGATTGAGTCTATATTGCACCAAACACCCAGAAATAGGAATGCACCTGCTATAAGCTGGTTAATGGAAGACTTCTTGTACAAAGAGTCTATCTGCAAAAGATCATTTCTACGCCAGGCATCCGCTACTAGTGGTGTGCTAATCTGTGTTATCGCTCTACGTGGAATTTCAATCACCATCGCTATGTTAAAAGCCAAAGCATACACACCCGTAAGATTAAGACCTCCTCTGTAAGCGGCCACCATGAGTGTATCAATTTTACTTGCCAATAGAGTACCTGCACCACCTAATAATACAAAAAAGCTATAAATAATCATTTGTTTAAACAACGGTGTCCTTACAAATGCAAAGTCCCAGACCAGATAGAGACGTCCTAGTTTTTTGACATAGATGGTTAATAAAATAACTGCAATACCATACGATGCTATAAATAAAATGACAAGCCAGTGAAAATCTATGATATCCAATCCATAAAGGAGTATCAGTAAAATATTGGCAAGCTTAAGAAAAACTTCTCGTATCAGTGCAGGTACTACAATCCGAAGATGCACACGTGTATAAGCTTCCAAGACTCCTATATATACCAGAAAAATGATAAGAGGAAGGAAATAGAAATAATACGGCAACAGTTCAGGGGATTCTTTGGTATAGATATCTTCAAAAACTGGTTGAAAAAAAATATATAAGGGTATTAGAATAGATAACCCAACGAAAGGCAATATGAGCAAGAAGCCAAAAAATCCTTTGTATTTTTGAGTCTCATCCTGAAAATATGTAAAAAAACGAACAGCAAGATGAGATGTGCCTAATTGTGCAAACTGAGCAAGAAGCAAAGCCATATCCAGCATAAAGCGGGTCAAACCCATCTCCTCCTTCGTTAAAAACTTTGGTGTAAGCCAAAGTACATTGAACATACCTATTGCCGCACCTGCATATGATACAATTGAATTTTTAATACTCTGCCTGATAATAACGCCCATGTAGTTTCAACAATAAATGCTGAGAATATTTTAGTAATGAGTCTGTTTTAGAAATAGTTTATATAGAAGAAAATCGAAAGAAAATTTATCCTCTTGAGCAATATCCCTGGCAAAGATAGAAGGAATGATAGTTGATTTAAACTTAAAGTATAAATTTGCTTTCGATTTAAAGCTATACTCATATTCTCTACAATGAAGACAAAGACAAGTCTGGTAAAACGAATTTATCAAGCCATTCCCTTTAAAAGACAATTTTTTGAGATTGTCAGATCTGTATATGTGCCTCCACGATCAGTATTCAGGCATTTATTCTTTGAAGGAAAATTCAAAGTTCAGGTTGGCAAAAAGTTCTTTTATATGAATCATTACAATACACACGGATTTGTCATTGAGGATGGTTTATTCTGGCAGGGTTTAGGAGTTGGTAGAGAAGGATTTTCTTTAAGACTTTGGCAGAAGTTATCAGAACAATCTGAGGTTATCTTTGATATTGGTGCAAACACAGGTATGTATTCTCTGTTGTCCAAGGCAGTCAATTCTCAAAGTAAAGTATATGGCTTTGAGCCAACCCGCAGAATTTATGAAAAATATAAGGCTAATTGTCAACTAAATAACTTTGATGTTCACTGTGAATGGATGGCAGTATCTGATACTACCGGAGAAGTAGTTATATATGACCTTCCTATAGTAAACAATTACAGCGCCACTATTAATAAGAATTTTTCCGATGTGCGACATGCTCCATTACTAGACTCTCGTCTGGAGACAAAGGTTCCATGTACTACTGTAAAGGATTACATAGAAAAAAATAATATTCAGCGAGTAGATCTGATGAAGATAGATGTAGAGCTACATGAACCTGAGGTGTTAAATGGTATTGGAGAATATTTGGTAAAATTCCACCCAACATTGTTAATTGAGGTAATGAATGACTCTATTGCTACCCGAATTGAAGCATCGTTAAAAGGGTGTAACTACTTATATTTTGTTATCAATGAAGAAGGAGAAATTCATAAAACAGATAAAATTTTTGCAGCTAATGAGTCTAATTATCTGATCTGTAGAGAAGATGTAGCTAAGAAATTAGCTTTACTCTAAAAAGAAATACCTGTTTAATCCCTTGCTTTAAAATATCTTACGATTAGTTATCTATATCAAATGGTTCCAAATGTCTGGGCAGTAGTCGTTCATTATAACGGAGAAGAATGGATACACAAGTGTTTACAAAGTTTAACAGAAAGTGTACTGCCATTACATATTGTGGTTGTAGATAACAATTCTACCATCCAAACAGGCATTCAGATTATACAAAATAAATTCCCACACGTTACGTTTATCCAGAGTAAAGAAAATATTGGCTTTGGTAGGGCTAACAACCTAGGGATTGAACTTGCGATGGCTAATCAGGCTGACTATATTTTTCTGCTTAATCAAGATGCATGGATAGAAAGTGATACTATCAAAATCCTGATATCAACAAGTTTGAATAATCCAGGGTTTGGAATTATTAGTCCTTTCCATCTCGATACGACAAAATCTGCATTAGAGTACGGTTTTTCCAAATATTTGGAGACAGATAAATGCCCTGGCATTATTTCAGATATATATCTTAAACAAACAAGAGAGATTTACCCATTATCATTTGTAAATGCTGCGGCATGGTTATTAACAAACAATTGTATAAGAACTGTAGGAATTTTTGATCCTCTGTTTTTTATGTATGGTGAGGATCTGGATTATTGTCAACGTTGCCAGTATCATCGTATCCGAATTGGTGTAACGCCTCATGCTACGATTTCGCATGCTCGTCCTCACCCGTCCGGACAGAGTTCTGGAAAGCTTACCTGGAAAAAAAGTGAAAAATATAAGTTGCAGGGAAATCTCCTGGCTGTATTAAAAAATATAAATAAATCATTATGGGTGCAGATAGGTACCTACTTTATCTTGTTGGTTAAGTTTTCCCTTCGATATACTACTCCTTTATTAGCGATACTTGCAGGAATGCTTGTTTTGACCAATCTCAGCAAAATTAGTGGAAGTCGTAAAGCTCAAAAACAACAATTTATACATCAATAGAGTGGTGTATCACTAAAACGATGTGTAAATTCAGGCAAAATTTAAATTATGGAAGATATTATTCGTATTGGCACCCGAGGTAGCGCATTAGCCTTGTGGCAAGCTTACCATATTTCAGACTTGTTGGCTAGTGGGGGATTATCTACTGAAATTGTTAAGATAGAAACACAGGGTGATAAGATCTTAGATCGGTCATTATCTAAGATTGGTAGCAAAGGTGTGTTTACAGCTGAGTTGGAAGATGCTCTGTATACAAATCGAATTGATATTGCTGTACATAGTGCCAAAGACTTGCCCTCTGAATTACCAGATGGATTAGAAATTATTGCTTTTACAGAGCGGGAACGTGTAAATGATGTACTTGTAAGCTTTAATAAAGAGATTTCGCTCACAGATGGCAAGCCCTGGATAATTGGGACTTCATCCACGCGTCGTGTAGCAATGCTTCAGCATTATTATCCTTATTTAAAAACAACAGATATGCGAGGCAACCTGCAGACCAGAATGAGAAAGCTGCAGGAAGGACAATGTGATGCACTATTATTGGCCTTTGCAGGAGTACATCGTATGGAGTATGATGAGCATATTGTGGCTTATCTGCCTATAGATACCTTTACACCCGCAGTAGGCCAGGGTAGTGTAGCCGTTGAAGCTTCTGTAACGTTGGAACCATCAAAACGCCAGCGAATCCGGACATTGGTTAACCACCCAACTACTGAGATCGCACTTCGTACAGAACGGGCTTACCTTAAAAGACTACAGGGAGGATGTAGCATTCCTTCTTTTGGATTAGCTAATTTTGATTCACAAGAAGATACAGTAACGTTACATGCAGGTATTATTAGTTTGGATGGAACACGACTGGTGGCTAAATCTCTGCAACAGTCCTCTGCTAATGCTGAATTAATGGGCTATCAAATGGCTGATGAGATTTTAAACTCTGGTGGTGCAGAAATTTTGCGCAAGATCAGAGAACAACAGATGCTTAATAAATAAAAAATCAGGAAGAACCATAGGTTACTGTGGTTCTTCCTGATTTAAGTAAGTGCGAGTTGTGTTAACAGATCTTTCATATAGCCTGCAGATTCTGCAGAGCCTTCCGCAGGAGCCCAAGGGGCAAACTGTTTGTCATTTAATACATTATAAGGACCATCTTTTAACTCATATACTACCGTTCCTGCTTCTAATGTAATTAGTGTATGATACGTACGAGGAGGAATTTCCAGGCCAAAATTGCCTGTTAATGGATTCAACTCTATATGATCAATGATGGTTCCCATATCATCAAAGGCTATCACAAGTAATCTGCCCCGCAAGATTAAAAATGCTTCTCTTTTATCTGGATTTTCATGCTTGTGAGGGTGCACGTATGTTCCTGGCTCCATCGCATTTAACATTCGATTCAACAAGTCATCGGGTGTATGATGGAAATTGTGATTCATTCTCAAGCGTGGTGACTTCTGTGCTTTTTCCGACACCTGATTTAACAAAGCTTGGTTGATAGGTATAAACATTCTGGATAGTATGGTTGATTCTTTGTAAAGATATGGCTTAATATAATATATAAGATTGATATATTTAAGTTTTGTCATTCAATAAAGCTTTTCAATCAAGCTAGTCAATCTGACTATAGATAAAGACTTCCATGATAAATACTTTTTGAAAAGAAGACGTTTTATCCTACCTTGCATTGTTTATAATAATTCTAAATACTAACGTCAAATTAAATACCATTGGAGTCCTCACAGGTTAAGACCATAGCAGATTTGCGTAAAGGTGAAACAGCTATCATATCTAGGATTGTTGATAATGAGTTGGCATTGAAACTTTTGGAGATGGGCTGTCTACCTGGGGAATCAGTTACGCTTCAACATATTGCGCCATTAGGAGACCCCATTTGTATTCGTGTTTCCGGGTACAGTTTGTCATTACGTAAAAGAGAAGCTTCAACGATTCAACTGGACGGTAGCCAAAATTGTTCAGGACCATCCGATAATCATACTTCTGTGAAGAAAACCTCAAACTGGATTTCATAGTTTATTTATTTAGCTTATCGTGCTTGTGAAGTCTCATTATAAAATAGCATTAGTAGGTAATCCTAATGCTGGTAAATCATCCCTGTTTAATCAGTTAACTGGCTTAAGTCAGAAAGTAGGTAACTTTCCTGGTGTTACCGTCGACAAAAAGACAGGGATATGTCATCTCAATGGTGTACATACTACTGAAATAATTGATTTACCTGGTACATATAGTCTCTTTCCAAAGTCGCCGGATGAACAAGTTGTTACAGATATACTTCTTAATCCCAAAGATGAGTGGTATCCTGATATGATTGTTGTAGTAGCTGATGCCTCTAATCTGAAACGTAATCTGTTATTGTTTAGTGAAGTAAAAGACTTAGGAATTCCCGTTATGTTGGCACTCAATATGATGGATGTAGTAAAAAAGTCTGGTTTCCATATTGATCTTTCATCTTTACAAAATAGTTTGGGAGTAGCAGTTATTACAATTAATGCACGTAGTGGCGAAGGAATTAAAGAATTAAAGCAACAAATTATTACGACTCTCTCAGAAAAGAAACCACAATTATCTTCAGAAATATTTGTTGATACTATTCAATTTCCGGAAGGTCTTACACAAAATATCCGGGCAAAGTTTGCTCTGCCTAATGACTATACAGCCGTTCAGTATGCACATCAGGCACAGGATGCTCACTTTCTGGATGATCAATCCCAACAATTTCTTGAGGAACAGAGACAAAGATATGGTTTTCAATCCCGCCAATGGCAAACAGAAGAGACATTGGCCCGCTATGCTAAAATTCGCCGGATTGTATCTGATGCAGTACATAAACCTTCTGCCTCTAAACAAAATCCTCTTACCACGCAATTAGATAATATACTCCTACACAGAGTCTGGGGATTTGTTATTTTTTTTGCTATTCTATTTTTAATCTTTCAGGCTATTTTTGCCTGGGCTCAATATCCAATGGATTTTATTGATGCAGAGATTGCTCAATTCACTGGATGGTTACATTCTGTCTTACCCCAGAGTATGATCACGGATCTGCTTACAGATGGCCTTATTGCAGGTGTTGGAGGTGTCCTTATCTTTATTCCTCAGATTGCTATCTTATTTGCTTTTATCAATATATTAGAGGAGACAGGATATATGGCACGTGTGGTCTTTATTACTGATCGTATCATGCGTACTTTTGGATTGAATGGTAAAAGCGTTGTACCACTTATTTCCAGTGTTGCCTGTGCTGTTCCTGCTATTATGGCTACCCGTAATATTGACAACTGGAAAGAACGCCTTATTACCATTATGGTCACTCCATTAATGAGTTGTTCGGCTCGAATACCTATCTATACTATTCTGGTTGCACTGGTTGTACCAGAACAAAAAGTGTTTGGTATATTTAACCTTCAGGGTATTATACTAATGGCGCTTTATCTACTGGGCTTTGTTGCAGCACTTGTTTCTGCATGGATTATGAAATTTTTTCTTCAGCGTAAAGATCGTAGTTTTTTGATCATGGAACTTCCTGATTATAAAACACCCAGATGGGGGAATGTAGGCTTGACAATACTGGAGAAAGTAAAAACATTTGTATTTGAGGCAGGCAAGGTAATTGTTGCTATCGCCATTGTACTATGGGTACTGGCTTCTTATGGGCCAGGTAACCAGATGGCTGAAGCAGAACAAGCTGTTCGGAGCCAGGCTAAAGAATCGACAGAACTGGAAGATCATGTTGCCGCAGCAAAGTTGGAGGCATCTTATGCAGGGCATTTTGGTAAATTTATCGAACCGGCAATACGTCCGCTGGGATATGACTGGAAAATAGGGATTGCCTTGATCAGTTCATTTGCGGCTCGGGAGGTTTTTGTTGGAACTTTATCTACTATTTATAGTGTAGGTAGTGAAAGCGAAGATATGACTACTATTCAGGATCGGCTTCGTTCTGAGGTTAATCCCCAAACAAATGGTCCTATGTATACACCAGCAGTAGCTTCTTCGCTTCTTCTATTTTATGCATTTGCCATGATGTGTATGAGTACTCTCGCAACGGTCTACCGCGAAACCAAAGGGTGGAAGTGGCCTATCATTCAGCTTGTATATATGACAGGTATTGCTTATCTGTCTGCATTTATTGTATATACTATTTTAAAGTGAAATTTTAAGGTTATATGAAAGCAATCTGGAACGGACAAATTATTGCAGAAAGTGATCAGACTATTGTCGTAGAAGGAAATCATTATTTCCCACCACAATCAGTTCGAACAGAATTTTTTATACCTAGTTCAACTCATACTACCTGTCCATGGAAAGGAATTGCCTCTTACTACACGCTAGATGTTGAAAATAGTCAAAATAAAGATGCTGCCTGGTATTATATGGAACCTAAGGAAGCCGCTCAACAGATAAAAAATTATATAGCTTTTTGGAAAGGCGTAAAAATAACAGAATAGTTTACCCTTACTTATCTCCTTGCTATTAGTATGTAGAAGTACTTGTGTGTAAAGGGTAGATTAACCTATTTACAGTTTATTATCTTGTATTTCTATGATTAAAGTAGAAAAGGTTACCAAATACTTTGGCAATAAAGTTGCTGTTAATGATGTTTCCTTTGAAGTTTCCAAAGGAGATACATTGGTCTTACTTGGAACAAGTGGTTCTGGAAAGACAACAACTCTGCGAATGATTAATCGCCTTATTGAGGCTGACAAAGGTGATATATTTATTTCTCATCAGTCTATATATTCTCAACCTCCTGAGACCTTAAGAAAAAATATTGGTTATGTAATCCAGCAGGTGGGATTACTTCCTCATTATACAATTGCAGAAAATATTGCAATTGTCCCTAAATTACTGGAATGGAAAAAAGAAGACATTCAATTGCGAATATATGAATTATTACAAATGTTTCGTCTTCCAGAATCTGTTCTGACACAGTATCCTTCTCAACTTAGTGGTGGTCAGCAGCAACGGGTGGGTTTAGCAAGAGCCCTCGCAGCCGATCCTCCTATTTTACTAATGGATGAACCCTTTGGTGCTTTAGATCAACTAACAAGAAATGCCATTTGTAAGGAATTTAAAATGTTGGCTGCTCTCAAAAATAAGACCATTGTATTGGTGACTCATGACATACAAGAGGCATTTGAACTTGGTGATAAAATAGGAATAATGGACAATGGACAGATCCAGCAAATGGGATCTTCTCAAGAACTCCTCTTAACGCCTTCCCATGATTTTGTGACCAAATTTTTGTTAGATCATCGGCTGATCTTAGAAATGAAAACTACTAAGCTAAAGGAATTTTTCCCATTTGAGTCAGCATCCTCAACATTGTTAGATCAAACAGAAGAGATTGCAGCAGATGCATCTCTTTGGGATGCATTGCAAAAGATCGCTGCTATAAACCATAAGAAGAGTTCATTTTTGAAAATGAAATCAGATAACATTTGGTTTCTTGTAGATACAGAAAAAGTGTGGCAAAAATTCTACATAAATAGTTATTTGAGTAGTAAAGAGAAAAAATAACCATGAACTCTTATTCTATAAGAATACATTTTTAACAATTTGATAATAATATAATTTTTTATAACCAAGTAACTAAAAAATTATATTGCTCATTTATAAACTATGCTTGTAACTTACCATAGAGTAAGTTAAATGTCATTAGTATACAACATTTTCTTAGTAAACTCTAAGAGAATGAATCTAAAGTACTGTCTGGCGTTATTACTGGATTAAATTTTTCTTGTATTTTCGGATTACTTGATGCCAATTGGCATCAAAATCCTAAGACTAGGAGATTTTTTACAATTAAACCGTTTCAACAAGCACTTCTATCGATATTAGGTAATTTCTATTCCCCAGCTTTCGTTTCTTTGAACATTCTCGTTTACCAATTCTCCTCATTAAAGCATTAAGTATGTTATTGCAGTACTCAAAGGAATATGCCTACTATATATATGTATAGTAAGATGGAAAAATTATATTCTAGCTTGTTTACCATATATAGTAACACTCTCAGAAAATTACCAATACTATTAACTTACCAGGAATATCTCTTATCATTAGGAATTTAATATAAAATTAAGAATCAATAGGATACTTATAGAAATCCTTTTTATTTCATACTAATTAGAACTATTGTGCTCTTTTAAATCCAAAAATTATATTTAAGTTTGTATGAGCCTTCTGTTAAAATATCTTTGAGTTTTTATAAAAGCTTTATATGGTTAATATATTTACCTATACACTTTTTAAAAGAGTAATTTCCGTTTGAAGGATAATAATATAAAACCAAATGTAAACAAGGCATTATTTTTACTACAGATTAGTAAAATACTTACTACTTATACAACCTCGCTTCTTTGCTTTACGTATATAGTTCAGAAAAATGCTATGTAAAAGAGGAATGTGTGGTTTTAAGTGATTATATCTATCAATTTATTTATGTAATAATCTGAGCTGTGTAGCCTCATGGTTTGTTTAACAAACCTTTTTTATATAGAAATGGAATATCAACTCAAAACCCCAATCATCTTCATTATCTTTAATCGACCTGATACTACAGAAAAGGTTTTTAATGCGATACGAGACGCAAAACCTAAGCAGTTATTGGTTGTGGCAGATGCGCCCCGACCAGATAGGCCGGAAGATCTTGAAAAATGTGCTGCTACACGTGCAATCATTAATCGCGTAGATTGGGACTGTCAGGTCCTGACCAATTATTCAGAAGTCAATCTGGGTGCTGGTAAAAGACCAGCTACTGGTTTTGACTGGGCATTCAGCATAGTAGAAGAAGCTATTATTCTTGAAGATGATTGTCTTCCGGATCCTAGTTTTTTCAGATTTTGTGAAGAATTATTGGAGCGTTACAGATACGATCCACGCATTATGTGTATCTCTGGACAGAACGTACAGTTTGGTCAAAGCAGAACTCCTTACAGTTACTATTTCTCACGATATAACCACGGATGGGGATGGGCAACCTGGCGTCGTGCGTGGCAACATTTTGATTTTCAAATGAAACTTTGGCCAGAGGCTCGGGAGAACAATTTGCTGGCAAGCGTTTTCGAAAATGAGAAAGGATTAAAGAACTGGACTGATACTCTTCAAAAAACATATGAAGGACAATTACCTGCCTGGGATTATCAATTTACGTTTGCGTGCTGGATGCAAAATGGGCTTAGTATATTATCAGACGTAAATCTGATCTCTAATATTGGCTTTGGTGAAGGTGCTAGCAATACTATGGATACACATAGTCCATATAATGCCGCAAAGACTTATCCAATGACATTCCCATTAAAACATCCTCCCTACCTGATTAGAAACAAAGAAGCGGATGCTTTTACTGAAAATACCTTATTTGATTATCACCCAAGTATACTTAAAAGAGTAAAACGCAAGCTACAGAAAGTGCTTTTGTAACCAAGCCGCTATGAAAATCTTACACTTTAATCAACGGGATGACGGAGGTGCAGGTCGGGCAATGATGCGCCTGCATCAGGGGCTACGAGCTAACAAAGTTGAATCATTTGCTTTTGTACAGGTCAAAACCTCAGATGACGAGTGGGTTTCATCCCCACAATCTCTGATTGGTAAACTTTCTGCAAAACTTAAACTTAGCGAACATATTGCGCATCTTCCGCTACGTTTATATCAGGATAAAACGGATGGACATTTTTCTCCGTCTTTTGCACTTGAATCCCCTGTAACAGTCATTAAAGAACGTGATCCGGATATTATTCATCTTCATTGGATTAATCACGGATTTATTAACATTGAAGCACTTGCCAAACTGAATAAGCCAATAGTCTGGACACTTCATGATATGTGGCCTTTTACAGGAGGTTGTCATTATAGCAATGAGTGTACAGCATACAAAAACCAGTGTGGAAATTGCCCTGCCTTAGGTAGCCAGAAAGAGAATGATCTTTCCCGAACTATCTGGAAGCGTAAAAGTAAAGCATGGAAAAATCTGAATCTTACAATAGCTGCTCCCAGTAACTGGATGGCGAATTGTGCAAGGGAAAGCTCTCTATTTGGTGATTTGCCAATTGAAGTGATACCTAACGGATTGGATACAAGTGAATTTAAGCCTGTTGATAAAAAAATGGCTCGCCAATTGATGAATCTTCCACAGGATAAACATCTGGTTTTATTTGGAGCCGCCAATGTACAGGATGTCCGAAAAGGAATGCATTTACTATTGCCTGCATTGGACAAATTGCATAGCAATGGATTAAAAGATAAAATAGAGTTGATGGTATTTGGAGCAGCCTCTACTCAAATGCAGGATGTGGAGTTTAAAATTAATTCTCTGGGACGCTTAAATGATAACATTTCACTATCTCTGGCATACTCTGCAGCAGATGTATTTATAGCACCATCTCTGGAAGATAATCTTCCTAATACCTTAGTAGAGTCATTAGCTTGTGGAACACCTGGAGTTGCATTTAATGTTGGTGGAATTCCAGATATCATTGATCACAAACACAATGGTTACTTGGCTACACCGTTTGAACCGGAGTCTCTGGCAGAGGGTATCCGGTGGGTATTACAGGCTGATGAGAGCCATGCACTACGTATTAATTCTTATCAGAAAGCAGAACAAATGTTTGAGCTATTATCACAAGCTCGTCATTATAAAAAGTTATACGATACTATTCTCGCAAAGAAAAAATAATTAGAAGAAAGGGCTAGTATTTTGATAGTACTAGCCCTTTTTTTCATTAAAGAGAGTATAAGTATATCATCAGTTTTAAGCGTTATCTTTTTTCCATTCCTGAAAACGTTCATCTATTTTTTTCTTCATAAGATCATAGTTCTCCCAACTATCTTCTACATGATACATAGTAGGGTATGACTTACATAAAGTTGCAATGTAATCATCTACATAATCTCCCACCAGATAATAGTCTTCAGAAAAGTCATTTCCTTCCTTATTAAACATATCAGGGCCAAGATGTCCATCCCAGATCTCACTTAGTACAGTACAGCTTATCTGACGATTCTGAAAACGAAACATTTGAATTTCAGATTCATCTAGAAAGAACTCACTATAGAGATGATTCTCAATCATCCAGCCAATGTATATCCCAATATGTAAATATGCTTGCTCTATAGGCAATTCACTGGGAAATTTTCCTAAAAAGTGCTCTTTCGCCTGATCGTAAACCGTAGCAGCCTGAGAGTTTGTCTGATTCTTCATAGATAAAGGAATGATTCAAAAGAATGCTAAAATTAACTATTTTCTTTGATACACTATCTATCAGGTTGTAATTCATATGGCTATTTATCAACTATATAAGTAAGATTGCAGGAGTTTTGTAGAAACATTGGGGTCAGATTACTATTTATATTAACACATTTTTAGTAATTTGGATTTGATTCTTTCTTTTTTACAATCATAAGTGTTAGTCAATGGCAGTTTTTGGGGCTGTGACTTATTCTTTGCAAATTTTTTTGCAGATAAATGGCAGTGTGTCTTTTTTCTTCTTTTTCTCTTAAAAACAATTATTCGCATTTCCGGCAAATAGCTGGAACATTGTTGGTTATTGCCATTTGCATAGTAAATATTAGTGGGCTGGTTGCCCAAACCCCCAATGTAGATACATTAAATGCACAAGCTCAAAGGCTACTGGAAAACTCGCCTGAACAATCTCTGCGGTTAAGTTTACAATCCGTACAGCTTGCTCTCAAAACAAATTATCTTTCAGGTCATACAAAGGCACTTAACCTCGCAGGGCTAGGGTACTATCACCTTAATAACTACAAGAAATCACTTCAATATTTCTCTCAAGCGTTAGATAAAGCCTTAGTACGCAGACAAGACCCGGAAGCTGGAGATGCTTATGAATATCTTGGGCAGGCTTATTTTGGGTTTGGGGATTATGATCAATCTCTTAGTCTGTTTTTTAAATCTTTACGTATTCGTGAAAAAATTCGGGATAAAAAAGGAACTGCCCAATCTTTAACTCTGATAGGTAGTGTATATGAGGCGTCAGGAAAACTAGATAAAGCACTGGAGTATTACCAGAAAGCCTTAAAGTTATGGACTACATTGGAAGATGCTACTGGCCTTGCAATTGTGTACAATCATTTAGGACAGTTATACGATAAACGTTCTGAATATAGCCATGCCCTGGAATATCTGACAAATTCTCTATCCATCTATCAGAAGCAGAAATCGGAGCGAGGAATCAGCCAGGCTTTACATTCTATAGGAGAGGTATATTTCCATCAGAAAAAATATGACTTTGCAATCAATTATTATTTTCGGGCCTTAAAACGAGAACAACGTCTCCAGCTTTTGCATGCGGTAGCACGGAGCTACAACAGCATCGCAGCTTGTTATTATGAAACAGGCAAATATCAACAGGCTATATTCTATTATGAGAAAGCGATTGTAAAAGGTCGCAGGGCACAAACCAGAGATCCTCTAATGAATGCTTATCTTGGAATTGCTTCTAGTCAGGACGCCTTAAAGAATTACAAAGAGGCATATAGTAATCATCGTATTTATAGTCAGATCCGGGATTCTATATTCGATGCCCGGACAAATGTAGAAATTGCAGAGGTAGAGGCCAAATACTTGCTTGAAAATCAGCAACAGGAAGTTGAGCTCCTCAGAAAGGAGAAACGTATTAACACAATTACATTGCGAGAAAACAGAAACCTGACATACCTGATGGGTGTATTGCTGGTTGCACTACTATTTTTAGCAATAGTATTGATAAGTCGCTTTAGGATTAAACAACGCTCAAGTCATTTACTGGAAAATAGGAACCAGATTATTTATACCCAGAATGTAGAATTGCAGGAGACCAATCTGAAACTTATCGAATCGGAAGCCACTTTGCGTAGTCTGATTGCAACTAAAGACAAGTTCTTTACAATTGTTTCACATGATTTACGGGGACCGTTAAATTCGCTGGCTGGTCTATTTCAGGTACTAATAAAACATATTGACCATTTTGATAAAAACGAACTAAAAAAGTTTGTTCAGGATATGAATACCAGTGTAAAAAGTGTATTGGATTTAGTTGAAAACCTTCTGCACTGGTCTCGAACACAACGTGGTGGTATCCGATATGAACCGGAGCTACTTTTACTTGATGATATAATTCATGAATTAATAGCAACAGTAGGAGTAATGGCCTCTAACAAAGGAGTACATCTTTTAGTAAATGTATCCTCAGATAATCATATCTATGCAGATAAAAACATGTTATTGTTTACTCTTCGAAATTTGGTTGATAATGCGATCAAATTTTCGCACATAGGAGGAAATGTCATTATTTCAACGAATTACAAAGATAACCTAATCGAAATCTCTATTACTGATAACGGAATTGGTATTTCACCGAATGATTTGCAGAAGCTATTCAGGATAGATACATACCATACTACAAATGGTACAGCTAATGAGAATGGAACAGGGTTAGGTCTGATATTATGCCAGGAATTTGTAAACAGAAATGGTGGTGAAATTGGAGTTGTCAGTGAAGTAGGAAAAGGTACTACATTTTGGTTTACAGTACCAGCCCAAGTGCTAGTGTCCACAGAGGGACAATAGTTATTTTCCTTCAACTTTACTCTTTAATAATTCTCCTGAGAAATAGTAAGTTTTTGTACTTTTGCTAAAAGTTTTATCAAACAGATTGCTCTATGTCTGAAGTTATCGCCAACAATATCAAATATCTTCGTAGGATGAACGGGTTAACACAGGAACAATTTGCCCGTAAAATTGGAATAAAACGATCCTTGTTAGGTGCTTATGAAGAAGGTAGAGCAAATCCAAATCTGGAGAATCTTACTAACATAGCTAAAATTTTTGGTACTACAGTAGATAATCTGATAAAAAATGATATTCGGAACTTACGGGAAAAGCAAGGGATACCTATACCTCAGCCTGCACCACAGTTAATGGAACCAAATGATCCTAATCCTCCTAAACCTGTAGCATCCATTATCGACAAATATTATCAGCCACAAGCTGAGAATCCGATACTTACTTCTTCAACATTTACACCTACACATAAGACTGAACCCGTTAATACTAATACACCTTATACTCCTCCATCCAGTGATTTGTTCCAAAAACCTCAATCTTCTCTATTTCAGAAAAGCCTGAATGAAGAGGTTTTCTGGATTGCTCAAAAAGATGTCGCAGGCTATCTGACAGGTTATGCATACAAAGACTATCTGGAAAAGCTTCCTCAGCTTTCACTACCTACTTTACCATCAGGAAAATATCGGGCATTTGAAGTTGGAAGTGATTTTCCTGTAGCCGGAGCTACTGTAATCGGAGAATTTACTCCTAACTGGTATGATATTCGGGATGGACAACATTATATCATTGTATTACACAAACAAGGTATTTTATACAGACGTATTTATAACCATGTAAAAATCAAGGGAACAATTCTACTTTTATCAGACTCTGCAACTATTCCTACCATTGAAGTGCCTGTAAAAGACGTATTGGAATTATGGGAAGCTCGCCAATACATTGGCTTATCAATGCCAGAGCCTAAGACTTCTTTGCCACTGGAAAGACTAATGGCATTAGTAGCTGAACTACAACGGGAAATAGAAAGTCTTCAAAAATAAGCAAATACTTATCTGTAAATGTTGACGTTCATTCTTGTTAAGAAAGAAGTTGTTTAAAATAATTTTATAAGCTGCAAAGACATATTTTATGCTGCACCTTCGCCTATTTTTCGGCCCATAGCTTTTGCTATGTTGCGATTGGTTTATAGGTAAAGAACTCGGTTCGCTCTAAAATCTGCTCGTTGAGCTTCTTTAAAATTATCCTAAACAACTTCAAAGTTTGTTTTTGTGCATCTCAACTTCTTGTTGTAATGTATTTATCTTCTGCTGCATTTCACTTTCTTTTATTTTTTGTTTATCAAGCACTTTCTGCATAATCTTCTTTTGCGACTCAATCAGTGCATCTGCCCGTGCTTTTTCTTCTCGCTTTGTGCGTTCAATCTCACCATTCTTTATCTGAAGTTCTTCTTTGGTCAGTTGAATCTCCTCCAGTGTTGCCCGTAATGTTTCCTCTTGCTGGCGTAATTGTTCCTCATTCCTGTGAGCTTCATGTAATAGTTGTTCAATTTCAAGTTGTTTCGTTTCCATCTCCCGCCGGGTAATTTCCAGTAACTCCAAACTATTTACAAGGTCACTCTCTCTTAGTTTTGATTGAGCATATAACTCCTCCATCTCTCTTGTTTTTCGCTCCATTTCTTCTTGTGTAGCAGCCAGTTCTTCCATGTTCTGGCGCATTTCTTCTTCTTGACTGCGCATTTGCTCAGTTTGCCACTGAGATGCTTCCAATAGTTGTTTGGTTCTTTCGTTGATTCTTGTAGTTGCAATCGTCGAGGCAATACTCTCTCCTATTTTTTCCAGAAATTCCCGTTGATATAGGGGGATTTCTTCGAATGATGCTATTTCTAGTACACCTTCAACTTTGTCATTTACTTTCAGTGGAATGATTGTTAAGCAGGTAGGATTCGCTTTGCCTAACCCGGAGGTAATCTGGATATAATCCTGAGGAAGGTCTGTTAAGTATAATGTGTCAATTTCCTGTACTGCTTGCCCTACCAGACCTTCACCAATTTCAACGCGCTTTTTTAGGTATTTCTTTCGTTCATAAGCATAACAGGCAATCAGTTCAATAAATGTATCCTGAGTATTCTCACTTTGAACCAGAAATAAGCTTCCCTGGTTTGCGTTGATGTATTTTACCAGTTTGGAAATTAGTATTTCATATAGATGGACTGTGTCATTACTCTCTTTGCGTAATATATCTGCAAACATGGCAAGTCCGTCTGATACCCATTGCCGCTGTTGATTTATACGTTGATTCTCTTCTACTTCTTTAATATAGCTATTCAGCTTCTCTTCTTTCTCCTGTAGTAAAAGTTGCTGGGACTGCATTGTATCAATTAGTTTACTACTATTTGTAATAGTATTCTGATGGCTTTTTTGCAAAACGTATAATCCTGCTGAAAGAACCATAATACTAGTAAACGCATATAAGAAGATCTGTTCTGATGTTTGAATAAAAGAATAATCGACTCCTGTTTCAATCCAATCTCCTCCAATATGATTGCACAACAGACAAATGATATGAATACTTAGTGTAAATGTAAGCTTCCATCTTTCTGAAAGATCAAATAATAGCCAGGGAATGATCGTGATAATGACCATTACAATAATTAAGCCTGTTATATATTCTCCATTGGAAGGTTGGAGCAAAATATACAGTAATGTGGTAGATATACTTGTAAACAAGCAAGTCATTATTCTAGAAAAAGAATAAAAACCAAAGGCATTAAGAGCCACAATTACTGCAAAAAACACAGAGTTAACTATGTAACCATTTCGTAATACATCCGAATGATTATAGGTAACCAAAACGTTCACAAAGGAAGCCACAAAGCCAATCAATGCAACTGAATTAGATATGCGAATCTTATCCTGTATATACTCGGTTTGAGTTGCTTTGACACCAGTACTGGTAATAATGTTTAATACATTCATTTGATTACCCGTTTGCCTTTAAGAAAAGGAGATTTGAACAAATTTCATGATAACCGATCTGAAATAAGAATCATATACAGTACTTTTATTACACATATGGCATTTGTTTATAATATGTTATTGATAGTACTTTATAATGATTTTCTTTAATAAGGTTAAGTTTCTTTGAATAAGATCCTGTTAGTTATACTAAATGGTTGTAGGATGCTAAATATAGATTTGAATATAGTTTCTATGCAGGATAAGTAATTGCACTTCTACACGTAACAGATTGAATACGCACTATAAACTAGTGTAAATCAGAAAAATAATATTTTCTCTGAAATTTATCAGATAGATAAAGATGTGAGATTTTGACAGAAGAATTAATAAGTTACTTAAGGATCTACAAATTTGTTACCAATCAAACTTATATCGATTCAGGAAAGATAGATGATTTATATCATATTCTGGATCTGCAATAACAAACTACCTACCTAGTTTAGGTAAAGAAAACGTGAATACAGATCCTTTGCCTTGTTCGCTGGTTACACGAATTGTACCATTGTTCTTTTCCAGTAGTTCCATACAAAGTATAAGTCCAAGGCCGGAGCCTTTCTCATTTGATGTTCCTAGTGTTGTAAAATGATTACCTAGCTGAAAAAGCTTATCAGTTGTGTCTGCATCCATTCCTATTCCATTATCTATAACAGATATTTCTACCTGCTCTGGTGTTTCTTTTGCCTGTATCTTAACTGTTCCTGATTGATTGGTAAACTTGATGGCATTCACCAAAAGATTTCTCAGTACCATCATAATCATCTGATCATCTGCAAATGCATACGTTCTGGGTGATACCTGATTTTTAATTACTATGGCTTTGTCTGCTGCCATGGTTGCAATTTGTGCCACACTTTCATTGGTAAGATTGTATAGATCTACAGGGGCTGGCATAAAGTCAAGACGCCCCATCTGGAACTTCGCCCAACTAAGTAGATTCTCTAATAGCTTCTGTAGGTTCTGTGCTGCCTTATGCAGATGTAATGTCATTGATTTTTGATCTGTTTCAGCTAGATTCGGTTCGAGTAGAAATTCAGAAAGGCGTACAATATTTGATGTTGGACCTCTTAGATCGTGACTAATGATTGAAAAGAATTTATCTTTATTCAGATTCAGTTCTGTTAGATTAGACTCTACTTTTAAACGTTCTTCTCTATCACGGAAAAATATAAAAAGGCTAACTAAGCCAAAAAGCAATGCAATGCTTACAGATACAATATTTAAATACAGGGATCTTTTTTGCTGTTCAATAGCCGCTCTACGAAAATTATTCATTTTAAGTGTTTCCAATTCTACCAGCTGAGCAGCAGTCTCTTTTATTTTGACAACATAAACGGAATCTGTTAGTGTGTTTTTTTTGAGGCTTTGATTCTGCTTTATCTTTTCCCTCCTGTCTGTTACCAATTCTCCGAGAGCTGTAATGTTTACTGTTTGATAAGGGTCTGTTACAACTCTAAGTGCTATAGTATCAATTAAGTTTTCAACATTCTGATAATCAATGCTGTCTTTTTGCTTGTTATGGGTGTAAGCTACTCGGGTTGCTTCGTTGAGAAGAATAGTGTGCATCAACTTTTCTGTATCATTTATTACTTCTTGAGATGCCATCATTTTTTCCAGATCACTATCCTGATTATAAAAACTTTTGTAGCTCAGACGCAATACAACCGCCAGAATAACTGTCACAACTAACAGTGCAATAAGTATAAGACGGTTTTTGGGTGGATTTTTTACAGATATGAATTTGTTAAAAACCTCTATTATTTTTTTCATTATTCTCTGCTGTCGAAATAAGTATTATTAAAAATACATTTAATTACAGGCCATTAACTGTGCAAAACATATCATTACCTTACATTTTACAGAGAAGTTGTGAGTTAAGTATTTAATCAAAAATAGATTATTTGCAAAAGAGAAGCAAACAGACAATCTATTGAAAATGAAAGCGATAAAAAAGAGTTGCTTTTTGTTGTTATTACTTCTGTTTTGCATGTTTACAACATACTTTCTTTTCTCCTTACCTTTGACACTATAAATAGACTCTAACCTACATCTGATTTTCTGTCACAAACATGAATGCAACAAATTTTCCCGATATAATTATACGGAAGGGTACTCCCGAAGATATTCCTTCCATGCTGAGATTAGTGAAAGAATTGGCTGAGTATGAAAAAGCTCCAGACGAAGTAGAAAACACAGAAGAAAAAATGCTGGAAGATGGTTTTGGGCCACAACCTGTATATGGATTGATTGTTGCAGAATTGGAAAAAGAAATAGTAGGAATTTCTGTCTACTATTTTAGATATTCTACCTGGAAGGGGAAGCGCTTATATCTGGAAGATATCGTGGTAACGGAGCCGCATCGTGGAAAAAAAATAGGGCGAATGTTATTTAATGCAACCATGCAGGTTTCATTGGAGACAAACTGTAATGGAATGTTATGGCAGGTATTAGACTGGAATACTCCTGCCATTGAATTTTATAAGAAATATAATGCACATTTTGATGGGGAATGGATTAACTGCAGCCTTAGTAAGTTACAGATTCAGGAACAACTTTCCTTTTCAAAACCTGATTAAGCAATAGTATTGTTATTATACTATTCTGAGCTTACTAAGTAATAGTAGATATTTTTTTTAATTTTGCCGCTGTTGAAAAAATATTTTTACATTGATAGGTGGCTGTTATTCAATAGAGTATTTGTACTTAAACAAATAATAAGCTCTAATAACAGAATACTACCTGGTTTTATTTTGCGTTATTCTGAAATAGTTAGAATAAAATATGTTATTTTTGCATAAGCAAAGATTTGTTTATAGGCAAATTTTAATTTTATAAAGAAAAAATTATATAACTAATTCCAGGTACCAAATTTTATTTTTTCACCCATGGCTTTCAAACTTGATCAGATAGACCGTAAAATACTTGAAATTTTACAGGCTAATGCCAAAATTACAAATGCACAACTTTCCAAAGAGATAGGCCTTTCTCCAGCACCAACACTCGAAAGAGTTAAGAAACTCGAAACTGCGGGACTAATACGCAGCTACCATGCCCAATTAGATACAGAGAAAATAGGTTTAGGTGTTACCACTTTTGTACAGGTAACTCTTGTTGGTCATAGAAAGTCATATATTGATGCTTTCGTGCGTAAAATTAGTGATATTGACGAGATTATAGAATGTCACCATATCACAGGTAGTGGTGATTTTTTGTTAAAAGTGATCACAAAAGATATTCCTTCTTACCAGAAATTAATGCTGGAAAAGGTAAATGAAATTGAAGAAGTAGACAGTACTCAGTCAATGGTTATTCTGTCTACTTTTAAGAATAGCAAGGTACTACCAATCCCACCTGATAAGTAATAACTCTTATAGGATTCCCTAGTCTGATAAAAAAAAATTTTTCATCAGATGCCTATCTTTGTTTTTCAACTTCAACTATTTTACCTCCTTTGACTACACCAGATCCTCAACCATGGAAGGTCCTGGCATCCGAGTATATTGCCAAAGAGCCTTGGTTTACTGTTCGCAAAGAAAAAGTAGAAATGCCTAATGGCAGCCAGATTGCATCTTATTATATATCTGAGTTTCCGGACTGGGTTAATGTAATTGCTATTACAAAAGATCAAAAGATAGTGCTTGTAAAGCAATACAGACATGGTATAAGTAAAGTGAGTTATGAGCTTTGTGCGGGTGTATGCGACCCTACAGATAAGTCTCCGTTAGAAAGTGCTCAGCGTGAGTTGATGGAAGAGACAGGATATGGAGGTGGTAGCTGGCAGGAGTGGATGGTCATATGTCCTAATCCAAGTATACAAACAAATTACACGCATTGTTTTCTGGCAACAGATGTAGAATGGCTTCAGGATCCAACATTGGAGCATACGGAAGATATAACGGTGCATTTGCTCACGAAGCAGGATGTGAGAGCTCTGTTAAATAACAATGAAATTTTACAGGCCCTGATGGCGGCTCCGCTTTGGAAATATCTGGCGCTATTTCCTTAAAGTATACAAGAGAAATAGGCTATACTTAGTAGTATAGCCTACTTTCTTTTCTGTCTACGTTCTTCTTTCCTCTGCTCTTTTTCTTTTTTCTGTATATCTTTCAGGTATCTCTCTGCTTCTTTGCGCTGATCTGATTTCTTTTCTGCTCTTTTCACAACTACCTCCAGGTACTTCTTTGCTTCAGGTAAATTCTCCTCCTTATAATAGATCTTACCAAGTGTAATCAATGCACTATGATAGTAAGCACTTTCATAAGCCTTTGATAATTCAGAATATGCAACAGCTTTTTTAAAGAGTGATTTTGCTACTTCTGTATTTTTATGCAACTGGTACTCAATATATCCCAGATAATAGCTTGCATACCGTCCGCTTACTGCTTCGTAACCTGGCATGTTCTGATCAATCTTTTCCAGTATACTTCTCGATTCTTTTTCTACTTCTGGTATACGTCCCTGTGCATAGGCACTACGTGCATAATAGCGGTGGAAGTAGGCGTTATCAGGAAATGTCTCGTGTAGGTATTTAGAAAGTTCGTATGCTTTCTGTAGCTGATTTTCCACACTATAAATCCGCATCAGATGATATTGGGCTTCTGTTCGGGTGTAAAAAGCGTTGTTGGAAACTTCTTTCAACTGCTTGATTCCTTCTTCTTTATTGCCTTTTGGAAATAGCCAAAGAATTGTTTTCAAAGCTGGAAAGTTTTCAGGGATCCAGTCTCTATAGTAGTTGTAAAGTCCATCGCCAAATAAGAATTCTGGGCTAAGGTCTCCCTTGGAGCGGGACTTTTCAAGGTATTTTAATGCGTTTCTGGACGCCCAGGCCGCTTTTCCCCAATCTTTCCGGTCAGAATATAATCTGCCTTTGAATGCATAGGCGGCTGCAAGAAAGAAGGATGCTTCTGTATTTTCTTCGTTTTCCTCATAGAGCTTATCTGCCTTGGTAATCGAAGTGTCCATATACGCCAGAAATGTTGCATCGTATTCTTCATTGTCTTCGTTAGGCATGATTTTCCACCAAGTGCTTAAACCCATAAGAAAATAGGGAAGTGGATGGTCAGGATATTTAAACTTGAACCAGCGGAATTCAGACTCAGCTTCGGCAAACTTGAAATTATACATATTGTTTACTGCATGAGTCGAAACAACCTGCATATCCATGTTTTCCAACAAAATTGGTGGACCTACATTTTTCTGGGCAAGTACCATGCAGGAATAGACCAAGGCAATAAGAGTAACAGTAAGCTTTTTCATTGTCTGATTTTTCTAGATCTCTCGCAATAATCGTACTACAATTATACATATAAAAAATTGTAAAAGCTTTATGTAATATTTCGCTGTTATTTTGTGTGTTTCAATTAGTTGTAAAAAAAATAAAGACTCATGTTTACTTTTAATCTATTTTACATACTAATATATGATACTGGAAATCTGATAGTTATAAAATTTAACTTGTTTTGTTTTTAGTTTTAGTTACCTTTGCAACCGAAAACTCGTCTTCGCTAATTATGTAATAATTGAAGACGATTTGTTCAAATAGTTTTTTTATACCTTATGCGTAACAACCTAAGTAATGAAATCGCTGTATTGCTCAACGTCATTTTTGGTCGTTCTGGTTCGTTGGCAACGTTGCGTACTCCGTTTTCTGTAGCTGTAACGCAGAAACCTTTCCGCCCCAATTTTAAGATGTGGGCGGCTCGTTCGTACAAACCACTTACGGTATTTGTATTGTCCGCGTTGGTACTGCTTCTTTGTTATGTTAAAGCTGGTTTTGAGATTTTGAGTGTGGCTCAAACCGCTATCATGGCAGGAGCAGGTTGTATTATTTTAAGTATATTGCTGAGTCCGGAATGGACCAGAAAGGCAGTTATTAAATTTGCCAAAAGTGCCCTTTCTTTATCCTTGCAGTTATCTCCCAGCAAGGCATTTTCACATGTAGGCAGTCTGATTATTAGTATGAATGGTTTGATGTTGGTATATGCCAACCATCATAGCCAGTTTGCATGGACGGTTTATCCTACATTGTCTTTACTTGGTGGATTTGCATTAGGTAGTTCTGCTATTATGCTATTGATAAATGCATTGGATCGGGAAGATATACATAAGCCAGCAATGGTGCGTGCCGAGGTATTGAAGAAAGCACACCATCTGGGAGTAATGCCTGAAAGAATGGACGTTCTTGGCGGTGCTGTAGTAGCAGGAATACTTCTGGGTACAACTCTTGTCGAAATAAATACATCCAATATGGATGATTTAAGCCTTACAGCAGGTGTTGTTTGGCTACCAGTAGTATTGGCATGGTGTGGCATATGTACATCTGTTGTGATGGGTTATATGCTAAAACATGCAGATCTTCCTGCTGCTATTAAACGTATATTGAATGTTTTGGTAATGATGGTAGTGGCATATACATCAGTTGTAACCATGATGCCTGCTTATTGGGTGGTAGAAGGCAAAGAAATTCTATCATCTGAAATCTTTCTTGCTGCTGGGTTAGGTACTATTGGTAGTTTTCTTTTATGGGAAGCTAATTATGCCTATCAGTGGTTACGTACCCATTATTATGATTGGGTAATAAACAAGCTGCAAAAAGAATTCTGGTATTTACGTCCACTACGTCATCTGTTTCGTATGATTTGTCTTACTATTCCAGTTATACTAATTGGATGGTTTATGAAACAGGCATTTGATCATGTTGGCTTATATGGAATTATAATTGCAACAATTGCATTGTTGTCTAATCTGAATGTGCAGTTGCCATTCAAAAGAACGATCACACTTTAATTGTAATTCACACTCATTTTTAAAAATAGCGGGCAAAATTATTTGCCCGCTATTTTTATTTTTGCACCTTCATTCAATCCTCCTATTTTATGGTGCAGATCAAAGACAAACAATTTGACATATATATTCCTGAAAGTAGCATTCTGGAACGGGTTTCAGAATTGTCTAATCAATTGAACCAGGAATATGCTACCAAAGAACCTGTTTTCATTTCAGTACTGAATGGTTCTTTTATGTTTGCAGCAGATCTGATGAAAAGAATTTCTATTGCCTGTCATATCTCATTTATTCGGGTCAGCTCCTATGAGGCTACTCAAAGTACAGGGAAGATTACAGAAATTATTGGCCTTCAGGAAAATATCAAAGGTCGTCATGTAGTTATTGTAGAAGACATTGTGGATACAGCATTAACTATGTCACAGTTATTGGTACAATTGAAACAACACGAACCTGCATCATTGGAAGTGGCTACACTTTTGTGTAAACGCGAAGCCATGCAGAAAGATATAAAGTTAAAGTATGTTGGTTTTGACATTCCCAATGCATTTGTAGTAGGTTATGGGCTGGATTATGATGGTCTGGGTAGAAATCTACCAGATTTATATGTAGTAAAAGAGGAAGACTTCTAATTTCTTAACCTTGCTATCAGATAAATAAAACAGCTTTAGTTTCAGGTCTATAAAGTACTACTTCACAGATAACTTTTGAGTGATAATCGGCTTCTGATTTATCTATTCTAAAATCACTGTTTTTCACGTATCTTTGAATAAATTTAAAGAGGTATGACCAGGGTTCTCAAGACTCTTCTCTGCTCATTAGGAAATAACTCAGCGCAGTAAATTCAAAATCAAGAGAAACCAGTAAACACCGATTAACCTAAATGCAGTTACATCAGTTAGAGATCAAAGGATTCAAAAGTTTTGCAGATAAGGTTCTCATCAATTTTGATAATGGTATTACAGGTATTGTTGGACCAAACGGATGTGGAAAGTCAAATGTAGTCGATGCTATTCGCTGGGTGTTAGGTGAACAAAAGACGAAAAATCTCCGGTCTGAGAAGATGGAGAACGTTATCTTTAATGGGACAAAGCGCCGAAAACCTCTGCAAATGGCAGAAGTATCCCTGACTTTTAACAACACCAAAAACATTCTTCCTACTGAATACTCTCAAGTCACAATCAGCCGTCGTTATTATCGTGTAGGAGAAAGCGAGTATTTGCTCAATGGGGTTCCCTGTCGTTTGAAAGATATCAACAACCTGTTTATGGATACAGGTATTGGTCCTGACAGCTATGCGATCATTGAGTTGAAAATGGTCGATGAAATTCTCAATGATAAGGATAACTCACGACGGGGATTGTTTGAAGAGGCAGCCGGTATCTCAAAGTTTAAAGTTCGTAAAAAAGAGACGCTGAAAAAACTGGAAGATACAGATGGTGATCTGGAACGGGTAGAAGACTTGCTTCATGAAATTACCAAAAACATGAAGTCGCTGGAACGTCAGGCCCGCCAGGCTGAAGAATATTTCCAGATTAAAAACAAATACAAAAGTTATAGTGTAGCTCTTGCCCACCAATCTGTAAGCCGTTTTCAGGAGACACTGGATAAGTTAAAAGGACAGCTGGATGCTGAGAGTGAAAAACGTATACGGGTTCAGGCCGAGACAGCTCAGAAGGATGCGGGTATTGAAAAGCTGAAGGCCGATTTGTTAAACAAGGAGAAACTGCTGGCATCACGTCAAAAAGCCCTGAATGAACATGTAAACCTGATCCGGCAACATGAAAGTGAAAAGAAAATTAAGAACGAACGACTAAAGTTCCTGACAGACAAAGCACACTCGTTACGAAATCAGATCACAGAAGGACAACGCCAAAAGACAGAGGCTGAAGAGAAGATTACACGACTGGAAGCAGAAAAACAAGGAATTGAAAGGCAGGCCAATGAACTTATTGCCCAAGTAGCAGAACTAAAAAGTGAATACGAAGCACAAAAGGTCGCTGCTTCTGAACTACAACAACAACTTACCAGCAAAAATGCTGCGTTCCGTCAACGGCAGGATGAATTATTTTCGTTGACAAAATCACTTGATATCAAGCAGGTTCAGATCTCAACCATTAAACAGGAATTAGAGAAAACAACCTCTGACAATGCTGCGCAAACGGCTGATCTGGAAGCTATGGCAACCACATTAGGTGAAGCAAATATGCAACTCCGCCAGAAGATGGACGAATTGCAGCAGACTCAGCAGGAGATTGAAAGTATACAGGATCAACTGGACTCACTGGAAACTGAGAATGAGTCTATTCGTCAGGAACAGATCACGACACAACGACAGCTGGACGCAAAACAGAATGAATACAATCTAACCAAATCAATGGTGGATAGTCTGGAAGGTTTTCCTGAGGCTGTACAGTTCTTGAGTAAAAATCCGAAATGGGATAAAAAAACGCCATTGGTATCGGATATCATTGCCTGTCCGGACCAATACCGTGTGGCTCTGGAAAATTACCTGGAAGTGGTTTTGAACTACTATGTTGTAGAAACTTCAGAGACTGCTTTTTCTGCTATTGCTTTATTAAGTGAGGCTGGCAAGGGTAAGGCCAATTTCTTTATTCTGGAAAAACTTCAGCATGCGGCATATCGGAAGCCGGATGCTATAGGCCTTCCTGATGGGGCCGTTTCTGTATTGGACATTGTGGAGTATGATAGTCGTTATCAAAAGCTGGCCGAACATCTGCTGGGAAATGTATTTATTGTTCCGGATCTTGCCATTATATCTAATTCGACTGGTAACCTTATCTTTCTCACAGAAAGTGGAAAGGTGGTTAACCGTTCAGTAAGTATATCCGGTGGATCAGTAGGATTATTTGAAGGAAAGCGAATCGGTCGTGGTAAAAACCTGGAAAAGCTTCAGGATGAAATAGAGAAACTTCGATATACTATCGATAAAATAACAACTCGTCAGTCTGATCAGAAAATTGCCAGAGAAGAGTTGCTGGTGCGTAAAAACAGTATCCAACGTAAAGTACAGGCACTTCAGTCAGAGATTAATGACCTGAACCGTCAGCAGATTACTTTAAAAGCTCGTCAGGAACAACTGACACTTATGTTGCAGAACCAGTCTTTGCGACGGGAAGATTTCCTGAATCAGCTGGAAACATTGACGGAAGAACTAGCTATATCTCGTCCTCAAACGGAAGCGAAACAAGCTGAACTTCGTGAAGTGGAACGACAGATTATGGATCTGAACGAGGAACTGACATCACAGAATGAGCAAACCTCTGTAAAGTCCAATGCCTATAATACTGAAAATATCCGGCTGATTCAGCAGCAAAATCGGCTGAATAGTATGGAGCAGGAAATTCGTTTCTCTGAGGATACACTAAGAAACAGCCAGTTTCGCCTTCAAAATAATCAGAATGAACTGGAACGTACAGAAACGGATATTTCGACACTAACAGAGGCAGAGGAGGTAGGTGATGAAGAACTAGTGGAGATGTACAAAGAGAAAGAGGCAATTGAGGCAGGGCTAAATGAAGCAGAAAGAGATTATTATGCCGCTCGGGGAGAAATCGATAAAACAGAAAAAGAAGTTCGTGATCTGACAAGACAACGTGAACTGGCAGATAGCCTGACTATGGAGTTGCAAGGAAAACGCAACGAAACGCAACTCCAGATTACCGCTATTAAAGATCGTTTGTCTGTTGAGTTCAATGTTAATCTGGATGCGCCTGAAGAACCTGTAGAGGAAGTAGTGGTACAGGAAGCAAAAGAACCACAAATAGATGAGAATGGAAATCCGGTTGTTTCAGAAGAACCTAAACCTGCGGCTCCTAAAAGCAAGATTGGTAAAACCTGGAATTTTGAAGAAGCAAGAACTTTATTTGGAGAGCGAGAAGACGAACTTCGTACCCGGGTAAATGAATTAAAAGCTCGTCTGGATCGCCTGGGACCTATCAATCCAATGGCACTAGAGGCGTATGAAGAAATCAAACAACGGTTTGACTTTATAAACGGACAGAAAAATGATCTGCTAAATGCGAAAAATTCCTTATTGGCTACAATTTCGGAGATTGACACAGTTGCCAGAGAAACATTTATGGCCGCATTTACAACCATTCGGGAGCATTTTATCCGTGTATTCCGTTCGTTGTTCTCAGATGAAGATACCTGTGACCTGAAACTGGTTGATCCGGAAAATCCATTGGATTCCAGTATTGATATTATTGCCAGACCAAAAGGCAAGCGCCCTTTGACAATCAATCAGCTTTCGGGTGGCGAGAAAACATTGACAGCTATCTCACTGTTATTTGCTATCTACCTGTTAAAGCCTGCACCATTCTGTATTTTTGATGAGGTAGATGCACCACTGGATGATGCCAATATCGATAAATTCAACAATATCATCCGTAGGTTTGCTAACGAGTCACAGTTTATCATTGTGACACACAATAAACGTACAATGGCATCCACTGATGTAGTCTATGGCATTACTCAGACAGAGGATGATACAGGAGTGTCTAAAGTAGTCCCTGTAGATTTACGGGCTCTGGCATAAAGAAATGGATAGTCTATCTTGATACATATATTTTCAAATTAAGTCAAATCACTGATTTGTCTGAATGTATGAAAGACCAAAATTATTGGGATTTAATTAATGAGGCTTGTCTCTGGGTTGGAGAACCTTATTTTAAGAACAATGAAGATAAGGCCAACTATTTAGTGAATAACTTATCAAAGCTATCAAAAGAAGAATTAATTGGTTTTGAACGGTTTGTTGTGAGTAAAGTTGTAGAAGCTGACCATTACAATGTTCTTGCACTACTTGAAATTATGGAAGGATCTGGATCTGATGATTCCTATCTCTATTTTAGATATCAATTAGTGATGCAGGGACAAAAAGTTTTCGAAGATGCTATATCCAGTACAGAATCTCTAGTTACTATTTTAGATCGGCATTTTGAATATGCAGATGGAGAATGTTTTATGTACATGGCTGATAAGGCATATACTAATAAATTTGGAGAGCCTGAGGATTGTTATGAACTTCCTAATGCACATACAGAAGATATTGGTGGTTATACAAAAGGTGAAGCATGGAAAATGGAAGATTTACCAATACTTTTTCCAAATCTTTGTAGAAAGTTTAATTATACTATATAGTATACTATCTAAAAATATACTCTGGTGTTGATTCCCTATTATCACACACCCAAACAAGGCTCAATTTGTCCCGACGCATTAAACTATTGGTCTGAACGAACGTTCGAACCAATAGTTTAAAATATCAACCTCTGCTTTGATATCATGCAAAGATGGTATAATTATTCTAGAAAAAGTCGTTTTATGATTAGACTTAGCAGCATAATTAATATTTCGGGTAGAATAAAAAACTGGAATAAAACGAGTTACTGTTTCTGTTGGTTTGGATAAAGGTGGTGGTGTACTTTTGAGAGCCTCTTTAGTTGAAGCCTCTTCTTGAAGAGTTGCTTGTTTTATTTGCTTGACAAAATACAAAGCCTGAAACATCTCAAAGTCCATAAGCTCGTACTGCTCTTCCTGTTCAAGTCTTTTCCAAATATCATAGGCCTTTTTAATACGAATACGTACCTGATCACGGTTCTGTTCTTTTAAGAGATACTTGACCACATTATCCTTATCTTTTTTCTTTTCCAGCACAGCCAAGTGATACTCATTGCGTTTGTATTTGGCATTAATCTCTTTATACTCTTTTTCTGCTTTTTTGAGTTGCTTGTTCCGTTCTTTGGAGGCAGGTTGGGCTTCCAGTTCAGCCTTTTGCTGTGTTGCATGTGTCAACAGTTTAGTCAGAAGGGTTTGGTCTGCAAGAGATTGTTTCTCATCTTCCTGAATGGCTTTAATACGTTTCAATAGATGGTAAAGCTGCTCATTTAAACGAGCTTCATGCACCATTAAGCGGTAGTATTCAGATTTATATTTGCGGATTGCAGTTTCGTTTGTATGATATTTTGGCATAAAATAGTTTCTCTGGTAATTAAATTGTAGTGAATTATTATGTTACAATATACATAAAAAATACGTACAGATGACGTGAGTGCGAAATAAAATATGTTAGGGGATAACAAGTTTACAATCAATAGAATATAGCTTTTGAGTGTGCATTAAAACGAGGATAGGACTTTGTTTTGAGCACTATATTTTATAATTAGAGTTAACTTTCATCAGATAGTATCAATCAAGCCATTGCTTATAACCTCCTACATGATTCAATTCTTCTACGAACAATCTGACAAAATTCTTCAGCAAACCCTTACACATATTGGCTTAACTTTTCTGGCACTGCTAGTTGCATTGGTTATTGGGATTCCTTTGGGGTGCTGGATTAGCCATAAACCTAGAGTAGCATCCCTTGTGATAGGTTTTACTGGCGTTTTACAAACCATACCCAGCATTGCTTTACTGGGTATTCTTATTCCTGTATTAGGAATAGGAGTGAAGCCTGCTATTTTTGCTTTGTTTCTGTATGCCTTGCTTCCGATTGTACGAAATACGTATGTGGGTATCAGAGAAGTAGACGCCTCTGTTAGAGATGCTGCATTAGGATTGGGTATGAACCAATGGCAAATTCTGACCAAAGTTGAAATTCCCCTGGCAATGCCCGTAATCTTTGCAGGCATACGTACAGCAACAGTTATTAATGTAGGTGTAGCTACACTAGCTGCTTATGTAGCTGCAGGTGGATTGGGTGAATTTATTTTTGGGGGCATTGCACTTAACAACTCAGCCATGATTATGGCAGGAGCGATTCCTGCAGCATTACTGGCTGTTTTATTTGATAGTTTGTTGGGGTGGTTGCAAAGACATTCAGATTATAAAACACACAAGTCTGCTAAATCCGGGTTGAAAATAAGTGGTTGGATACTGATAGGTATACTTTGTCTGTCGGGTCTCTATATAATCCCTAAAACAAAACAAACCCGTTTACTGGCAGGTTTTGCTCATGAGTTTGCTGGGCGTGATGATGGCTATCCGGGACTGATAAAAAAATATGGATTGTCAATCAGCAATCTGTTGTTGGACCAGTCGCTTATGTATGAAGCTATCTTTCATGAGAACGTAGATGTAATCAGCGGGTACTCCACTGATGGCCGCATCAAAGCCTATCACTTGCGTGTGCTGGAAGATGACAAGCAGGCCTTTCCTCCTTATCAGGCTGCCTGGGTGGTAAGAAAGCAAATGCTGGTAAAATACCCTCAACTACAAGCTGTGTTGGAGGTGTTTGCACATTCGATCAATGATTCTGTCATGACTGTTCTCAACTATGAGGTAGATTATCTGCACAAACTACCTGCTGATGTTGCCAAACAGTTTATAGGGCAACAGAAACAATTTCATCTGGAAAAGAGTACAGGACCTGAAGGTACCATTGTTATTGGTTCCAAAGTTTTTTCAGAACAATACATTCTGGCTGAACTCTTAAAGCAGTTAATCGAAGGGTACACAAATCTGGAGGTAGTTACCAAAACCGGATTGGGAGGAACTAAGATTTGTTTTGATGCACTAAAAGCTGGAGCCATTGATTTATATCCCGAATACACAGGAACAGGCTTACTCGTTATTTTACAACCAGAAAGCCAGAAACTGGATTCTCTTAAAGGAGATCCTACAAAAGTATATACATATGTTGCTCAGGAGTTTAAAAAGAGATATGAGTTGGAATGGCAAAAGCCTATTGGATTTAATAATGCCTATGCCTTAATGATGCGGGAAGCAGAAAGTAAAAAGCTACATATACGAACCATATCTGAGTTACAGAGATATCTCGTGTCTGAAAGATAAATTATATATACAGTTATTGGAGACTATTGCTAAATATATGCTTTATATAATAGTTGATTAGATTTTGACAGTTTCGAATTTTTGATAACCTATTTTTTATGATTGCTTGTCTTGATGTTGACTACCGGGATAATCACGCTGCGGTAGCTTGCCTGCTCTTTACTTCCTGGACGGATGAAACGGAAACACAACAGATTAGTAAGCGTATTGATGATGTAGCACCTTACGTATCTGGTGAATTCTATAAACGTGAACTACCTTGTCTGCTTGCTGTACTTGAACCTATAGCTGAAATGCTGACCACTATTGTCATTGACGGATACGTATATCTTGCTCCGGAAAAGAAAGGCTTAGGAGGATATCTGTTTCAGGCTCTGAATCAGAAGATTCCGGTTGTGGGAGTTGCCAAAACCCGATTTCACGAAGCTCCTTCTGTTGCTGTATTACGAGGTGACAGTCAGAATCCTTTGTTTGTCACATCTGCTGGGATAGAAATACAACAGGCAGGTGAGCATATAAAACAGATGCACGGTGAATTTAGATTACCTACTTTACTTAAAAAAGTAGATCGGTTATGTAGGGACGCTGTTTTTGCGTAATCTTGTGGCATCTGAGATTTTCTTTGATATAATTCCATGTCTGACATCTACATTTACAATACACCTGTTCCTGTAGGAAAAGCTGTTTCTATTAAGATTCCTATTGCCCGACTGCCATCACATACATTGATTGATCTACCTGTATATGTGTTTCGTGGCAAGACAGATGGCCCTGGTTTATTGCTAACGGCTGGAATTCATGGAGATGAGATCAATGGAATAGAGATAGTGAGACGGCTTATCAACGAGAATTACCTCATGCCTGACATGGGAACTGTGATAGCTATACCACTGGTCAATGTATATGGATTTATTTTTAATTCCCGTAATCTGCCTGATGGTAAAGATCTGAATCGTTGTTTTCCAGGATCTGCCAATGGTTCACTTGCCAATCGAATGGCACACATTCTTATGACAGAGATTTTACCTCATGTGCACCATGGGGTTGACTTTCATACAGGAGGTGACCGGATAGCTAACTTTCCTCAGATTCGTTGCAATCTGGATCATGCAAAGAACAAAGAGCTGGCGTCAGCTTTTGGCGCACCCTTTATTGTCAATACTGAATTAATTGATAAATCATTTCGTAAAGAAGCCTTAAAGACAGGCAAATCCATTCTGGTCTTTGAGGGTGGTGAATCATTACGACTGGATGAGCATGCTATTGCCGAAGGCAAAGCGGGTGTAAGGAGAATCATGCACTATCTGAAAATGAGGGATCAGGAGGAGAAAAAACAGATTCCGATTACTATTAAAAGTACTACATGGATGAGGACCAAAGATTCCGGTATTTTTAATCCATTTGTTATTTCAGGCTCTAAAGTGGTAAAAAATCAGCCTCTGGCCACTATTACAGATCCCTATGGAGAGTCGCAGGTGACAATTAAGAGTCCTTATGATGGATATATTATTGGCTTGAACAATATGCCAGTTGTAAACTCCGGCGATGCTCTTATTCATGTCGGAAAATAAATCATTCTCAGATCCGCCTATGAAAAAGCTGGCTTCTTGCCTGATAGAGGCTGTCTCAACTGTTCGTAAAGAAGCTCAACGAGCATTTTTTGTAGATAACTTTAATTAACTATGAATTGAAAAATAGGTGCAGATAGAATACAAAAGATGCCTTTGCTGCCCTTACAAAATGATTTATACAGCCTCTTAAATTCTTTTAAAATTTTTTCTGCCAATAATTCTTCTGCTTTAAGAGAGTTTCCTTCCTAAAAACCTATTATTTTTTCTTTCTTATATTATAATTGTCTAGGTTTGTTCTAAAATTGAATGAAAACTTAACTGATTCATACATTGTTTAATCTGTACAAACGCTTTAGCAATTATGCTATAATAGAGCGTTTTGTAGCTTTGCATAAAATTAAGCTATTTTAAGATAAAAGTGGGTTAGTTATCAGTTGTTTACCTTTTATTCAGAGATTCCATTTCTGGTAAAAGGGCGTTTAAGTAGATAAATATACATTCTAATATCATCTCTCAGAAAACTAGTGTTTTGTAATCATGGATAAATATTCTTACATCGCCAATGCGCATGGTGCGTATATTGACGAACTCTATCGGGCATACAAAGAAAATCCTGACTCGGTAGATACCAGCTGGCAAAAATTCTTTGAAGGATTTGAGTTTTCTAACCAATATGGAGGAAACGGCAATGGGACTGCCGTGAATGGAGCAACTAAGACAGGAACAGATGTAAATATACAGAAAGAGATTGCAGTTCGAAATCTGATTCATGGATATCGTATGCGCGGGCACTTGAAATCAGATACCAACCCTGTTCGTCAACGCCGGGATCGTAAGCCTATGCTTGATTTAAAGGATTTTGGTTTGACAGATGCTGACTTGGATACCACATTTGAAGCCGCCAGAGAGGTATTAGGTGCACCAGCAACACTACGGAAGCTGGTTGAATCCTTGAAAAAGATTTATGAAGGAAAGATTGGATTTGAGTTTATGTATATTCGTGAGCCTGAGGTTCTGGAATATTTCAAAGGGAAAGTAGAAAAAGAAGCGCTTGCGTTTACCTTATCTCTGGATGAGAAGAAACGCATTCTTACCAAGCTGAATGAGGCAGTTGTGTTCGAAAACTTCCTGCATACAAAATATATTGGTCAGAAACGTTTTTCACTGGAAGGTGGAGAAACTACAATCCCTGCATTGGATGCCATCATTAGTGAGACTGCAGAACAAGGCGTAAATGAGGTAATCATTGGTATGGCTCACCGGGGCCGTTTAAACATCCTGGCAAATATCATGGGTAAAACCTATGAAAATATCTTTAACGAGTTTGAAGGCGCTTATACCCCTGACCTGACTATGGGCGATGGTGATGTGAAATACCACATGGGATATGCCTCTCAGATCGAAACGCCAAAAGGAAAGAAAGTTCAGTTAAAACTAGCTCCTAATCCCTCTCACCTGGAAGCAGTAAACCCTGTAGTAGAAGGATATTCCCGTGCAAAAGCCGATGTTCTGTATCAAAGTGATTATGATAAGGTATTACCTATATTGATTCATGGTGACGCTGCTGTGGCAGGACAGGGAATTGTGTATGAGGTAACTCAGATGTCTGCACTACCAGGGTATTATACAGGTGGAACTATTCACTTTGTGATTAACAACCAAGTTGGTTTCACTACTGACTTTGAAGATGCACGTTCCAGCATCTATTGTACAGATGTAGCTAAAATTGTAGACGCACCTGTATTACACGTAAATGGTGATGATCCGGAAGCAGTAGTATTTTGTGCTAAGCTGGCTGCTGATTACCGTCAGCGTTTTAACCGGGATATCTTTATTGATATGGTGTGCTATCGCCGTCATGGCCATAATGAATCTGACGAACCGAAATTTACACAACCAACTTTATATAACGTTATCTCCAAACATCCTAACCCACGTGAAATCTATAACAAACAGTTGATTACACGGGGTGATGTAGATGCGAAGCTTGCGGAGAAGATGGATGAAGAGTTCCGCAACATGTTGCAGGATCGTTTAAATATGGTTAAGCAGAAACCTCTGCCATATTACTATCAGAAAAATGAAGAAGCATGGAATGCATTGCGCAGATCAGCTCAGGAGGATTTCGATAAATCTCCGGAAACAGGTATAAGTCTGGATGTAATAGAAAAAGTTGGCCAGAAATTGGTTAATATTCCTGCAGATTTCCGTCCGTTAAAACAGATTGAGAAGTTGTTGAAAGAAAGAAAGGAAATGTTCTTTGAGAAAAAACAACTGAACTGGGCAGCAGCAGAACTATTAGCATATGGTTCTATTCTGGCAGAAGGAAAGATTGTTCGTTTAAGTGGACAGGATGTACAGCGTGGTACTTTCAGCCATCGTCATGCTGTGTTGCATGATGCTGAAACCAATCAGGCATATAACAACCTTGACTTTACAGCAGAAGGAAAAAATAAATTCATGATTTATAATTCCTTGTTGTCTGAATATGGTGTACTTGGTTTTGAATTTGGCTATGCTATGGCAAACCCTAATGCACTGGTTCTTTGGGAAGCCCAGTTTGGCGATTTTGCTAACGGTGCACAGGTTATGATCGATCAGTTCATTGCTCCATCTGAAACCAAGTGGCAACGTATGAATGGTTTGGTAATGTTACTGCCACATGGCTATGAAGGACAGGGACCAGAGCACTCAAATGCTCGTCCGGAACGCTTCCTGCAACTGGCCGCTGAAAATAATATCGTAGTGGCAAACGTTACGCAACCAGCTAACTTCTTCCATTTATTGCGTCGTCAGCTGGCTTGGGAATTCCGTAAGCCATTGATTGTAATGTCTCCAAAATCGATGTTGCGTCATCCATTAGCTGTATCACCGCTGGAAGAGTTCACAACTGGAAGCTTTAAAGAGGTAATTGCAGATACTCAGGCAGATCCTAAAAAAGTGAAGAAAGTTTTATTGTGTTCTGGTAAGCTATATTACGAATTGTATGAGGCTCGTCAGGAACAAAAACGTGATGATATTGCTATCATAGCATTGGAACAGTTGCATCCATTCCCAGCCAAGCAGGTACATAATTTGTTGATGCAGTACGACAAAAAAGCTAAAATCTGTTGGGTACAGGAAGAACCTGAAAACATGGGATACTGGTCATATGTAATGCGTACGTATAAGTATGTGGCTATGGAAGTGATTGCTCGTAAAGCAAGTGCTTCTCCTGCTACAGGATATGCCAAAGTACATGCTCAGGAACAAGCGGATATTATCAAAAGAGCTCTTTCATAACTATTTTTAAGAAACCTAATCATTCTATATTATATTTTTATGGCTTTAGACATCAAAATACCTGCTGTCGGTGAATCTATTTCGGAAGTAACTATTTCGAAATGGAACAAGAAAGATGGCGAGACTGTACAAATGGATGAGGTTCTTTGTGAACTGGAATCTGATAAAGCAACATTTGAATTAAACGCCCCTGCTGCGGGTGTATTACATATTGTAGTTCAGGAAGGTGAAACTATTTCGATTGATACCTTGATTGCCCGTATTGATGAAGCTAATGGACAGCCAAAAGCTTCTACACCTACTGCTCAGGCTACAGCTCCTGCTGAAGAAGCAAAGCCGGCAGCCGCTACAGGACAAACTGTAGAGATGAAGGTGCCTACCGTAGGAGAATCAATTACGGAAGTAACCATTGGTACATGGCATAAAAATGATGGAGATCAGGTACAGCTAAATGACCTGCTTTGTGAAATTGAGTCTGACAAAGCTACTTTTGAACTGACAGCTGAACAGGCAGGTATATTACGTATTGTTGCTACTCAGGGAACTACTTTGCCTATTGGCGGTCTGATCTGTAAGATTGAAGTAACTGCTGGCGGATCTCAGCCTGTAAGTCAGGCTACTGCTACTCCTTCACAACCTGTGCCTGCTGCTCAGACTACTCCTTCTGGAGATAAAACCTATGCAACAGGTACACCTTCACCAGCTGCTAATAAAATTCTGGCAGAAAAAGGTGTGAAACCCGAAGATGTTCAGGGTACAGGCGTAGATGGTCGCATTACAAAAAATGATGCAGTGAATGCACAGAAACCAGTAGCGGCCAACAATGCGCAACCTCCAGTATCCAAACCTGCTGAAAAAACTTCAGCTCCAAAACAACCTGTGGTAAGTGGTGAACGTACTGACCGTCGTGAGAAAATGACGTCTTTGCGTAAAACTGTAGCTCGTCGTCTGGTGGCTGTGAAAAATGAGACAGCTATGTTGACTACATTCAATGAAGTTGACATGAAGCCAATCATGGACTTACGTGCTAAATACAAAGATAAATTTAAAGAGAAACATAGTGTCGGTTTAGGTTTTATGTCATTCTTTACCAAAGCATGTTGTGTGGCTTTGCAGGAATGGCCAGCTGTAAACGCTATGATTGATGGAGATGAAATTGTATACCATCAGTATGCTGACATCTCAATTGCTGTATCCTCTCCACGCGGATTGGTTGTGCCAATCATTCGGAATGCTGAACAAATGAGTTTCGCAGAGATCGAAGCGGAAATCGTACGTTTAGCTGGTAAAGCAAAAGAAAATAAACTGACGATTGATGATATGACAGGTGGGACATTTACTATCACCAACGGTGGTATCTTCGGTTCTATGTTGTCAACTCCAATCATCAATGCTCCTCAAACTGCTATTCTAGGTATGCACAACATTGTGGAACGACCTGTAGTAGTAGACGGCCAAATTGTGATACGCCCTATTATGTATCTGGCACTGAGTTACGATCACCGTATCATTGATGGTCGTGAGGCTGTAAGCTTCCTGGTACGTGTAAAACAACTTCTTGAAGATCCTACTCGCTTACTATTAGAAGTCTAACAAGCAGATTACTTTTCAGCCATACAAGGTCGTAACAACCTTGTATGGCTTGACCTTTCTCTACCATCCTCCTTTGAATAAGATGAAATATATCTTATTGCCTTTTCTTATCTTTTATTTGTTTCTGACTAATTCCTGTAGTGACGACCATAATTCTTTGAGTCGATCCTGGAGAATTATGAAAGTGGATATGAAAGAGATAGAACTGAAGCATAGTGGTAGGAAGGATGTTCAGTTTGGAGAGTTAAATATCCAGGGTAGGCTCGATTCTATTTTTAAGAACACTCATATTCGTTTATACGAAAGGGGAGAGTACGCTATTCTTTTTCAGAGTGGAGAATATGTGTCCAAAAACTGGTTGTATGACTACAAAACAGAGCAGATAACTCTTGTAGGACATACACCTATGCAGGAATATGTTTTGAAAAAAATAGATTCTGGAAAAGATTGGATGCAAGTAGAATTAACCCTACCCAGAGATTTTAGTATCACAACTGAATTTCCTGAATTTATAATAGGAAAAGTATCCTTGTTATTTTCTGAAGATCACAAGTACGAAGAAGGAGAGACAGATTTATTAGAGCCTCATAGAAATGAATGGAGGATAAAACCTCATAAAAAAGCTACAAAAGAAGAGATCAGAAAGAGGCTGGTTGATCAGTTATCTTATATATTGGATTATTTTCAACTAATTGAAGATAAACAGCAAAGCTACTTTGATACTCGTCTTTTGCAATCCCCATTGAAATTTTACAGTCATGGTTTGGGAGTAGCTTCTGCCAGCAATTTGCCTGAGCGATGGGTTCAGACCTTTTATGATCAGGAAGATGCCATCACGGCGCAGAAAATGCTGGCAGATGCACTGGATAGTACAGGTGATTATCCCAGAGGAAAAACCTTTATAGAAGAATATAAAGCAGTAATAGAAAAAATGCGGCTGTATTTAGAAAACTGAAAGGATTTTTCTAATAAAAACATATTATTTTTACGAGATTTGTTCATTCTTACATTCTACATTTTTAATTAAAAACATATGGATTTTGATGTAATTGTTATCGGCTCCGGACCAGGAGGATATATTGCGGCTATCCGTTGTGCTCAATTAGGCATGAAAACGGCTATTATTGAAAAATACTCAGCACTAGGTGGTACCTGTTTAAATGTAGGATGTATTCCTTCCAAAGCATTACTTGATTCTTCAGAACATTATTATAATGCAGCTCATTCATTTGCTCAGCATGGAATCGCTATTAAAGACATGCAACTGGATTTTGGGCAAATGATCAAAAGAAAAGAAGAAGTGGTTGGACAGATGACCAAGGGAGTAGAGTTTCTGATGAACAAAAACAAAATTACTACTTATATAGGGTTTGGATCTTTTGTAGATAAGAATACTGTAAAAGTAAAATCTAATGATGGACAGGAGCAACAGATCTCTGCTAAAAATATCATCATTGCGACAGGGTCAAAACCGTCGTCATTTCCAAGCATGCCAATTGATAAAAAACGAGTTATCTCTTCTACCGAAGCATTGAAGTTACCTGAGGTTCCCAAACACTTGATTGTGATTGGTGCTGGTGTGATTGGTGCCGAGCTAGGCTCTGTATATGCTCGTTTGGGTGCTAAAGTGAGTTTTGTAGAGTTTGCTGCTTCCATGATTCCAACCATGGATGGCACAATGGGTAAAGAGTTACAGAAATCAATGCGTAAACTAGGTGCAGATTTCTACTTTAGTCACAAAGTAACCTCTGTGGAGAATAAAGGAGACAGTGTAGTTGTACGTGCAGAAAATAACAAGGGAGGATTGCTGGAACTGGAAGGGGATTATTGCCTGGTGTCAGTAGGGCGCCGTCCTTATACAGATGGTCTGGAACTTGAAAAAGCAGGGTTGAAGACAGATGAAAGAGGCCGAATCGCTGTAAATGATCATCTTCAGACAGAAGTATCCAATATCTATGCAATTGGAGATGTGATTCGTGGTGCTATGCTGGCACATAAAGCAGAAGAAGAAGGTGTGTTTGTGGCAGAAACAATTGCAGGACAGCATCCTCATATCAATTATCTTCTGATACCTGGAGTCGTCTATACATGGCCGGAAGTGGCAGCAGTAGGATATACTGAAGAAGAATTGAAAACAAACGGAACCCCTTATAAAGCAGGTACTTTCCCATTCAAGGCTTTAGGCAGAGCCCGTGCCAGCATGGATACCGATGGTTTGGTAAAAGTATTGGCTCATGCGGAGACTGACGAGATACTGGGTGTACACATGATAGGTGCTCGTGTAGCAGATATGATAGCAGAAGCTGTAGTAGCTATGGAGTTTAGAGCTGCTGCAGAAGATGTAGGTATCATGTCTCATGCTCACCCAACATACACAGAAGCATTTAAAGAAGCTTGTCTGGCTGCGACTGGAAATCGCGCACTAAATATTTGATTTTCAAAACTGTATCCTTTCTATGGATGATATTTTTCTTATAGTTTGAAACAGTCGTTAACAGTAGCAAAAAAGTTTTCCGTGTAAGAAACTTCTTCTTTTTAAAACAGGTAAGTTATTCTGATATAGCTTACCTGTTTTTTTATTTGTGTGTAGTGGCTTGTTTTTCAGTGATTTATATTGATCAGTGCCGGTTGCTAACTTTGAGAGGTGCGATTAGCAGGAGTTAAGAATTTACTTTTTAATAAGCTGAGTTTGTTTGTTTTAGCATACAATAAGAGAGGCGTTTCACTTTTTGATGATATTGATAAGGCAAACTTACACGTTTCAAAACGTCTGATTGTAAGGACAGATTACTATTATCTAAATAATAATGATATTTCGGATAGGAAAGAAAATTATGAGCTATATAATATTAAAATCAACTGTTTCAGTCTGTCATGAATATTAGAGATTTGTCTATTCGGAAAAAGTTAATTGGAGGGTTCTCACTGCTTACAATCATGTTTGTTGTCAATGCAGTGATCAGTCTTTGGACATTAAACAAAAGCGCTTCTATTATTCAACATAATATTGAAGTAGCTGATCCTTCAACGTTGGCATTAAGAGATTTGCGGAATGTTATTATCAGTTCCAAAGGATACATTACTAACTGGATTTATCAGCAAAGTAACCAGGAAGATAAGGATGCACTGAAACAGTTGCAGGCAACAGCCTATCCGAAAGTAAAAGAAAGTATTAACGCTCTGAAAAAGCATTGGCCTAAAGCTCAGCAGGGTTTGGTTGATAGTGTATTAGCTCAATACGATACGGTTGAGATAAAAGAAAAGCAAATCATGACAGATTTGGCTGATTTCGAAGATTACGAGAAAGATGGCGGTATTGTTAAATTTAATGCAACCACAATTCTTGAAACAGAAGTATTACCAATCTCTCAGAAAGCACTTGAGATGCTGAATCGGGTTATTGTTGATAAGGGGAAAGAAGCTGTATTGTCAGATGAAGACTTATTAGGAAACTTCTCTTCTGTAAGACAGGTAGTGATGATTTCAGCTCTGATCGTTATTCTTTTTGCTATAATTGCAACAATTGTATTAAGCCGTGATATAGTACTTCCTATCAATTATGTACGAGGGATTATACAAAAACTTAGCTTAGGTGAACTTCCTGATAAGCAAAATCGCAAATTTAATCGTGATGAAGTGGGCGAAATGGCTGATGCCGTAGAAAAGCTGGCAAATGGTCTGAGAGAAACTTCATTGTTCGCGGAAAATATAGGAAAAGGTAATTATAAAGTAGAACATCAACCGTTGAGTGACAAGGACGTACTAGGTAACTCTTTGATTAACATGAGAGATAACCTGAAACGTGTAGCTGAAGAAGATAAGCGTCGTAACTGGGCCACAGAAGGTTTGGCTAAATTTGGAGATGTATTACGTAAAAATACGTCTGACCTGGATGAGTTGTGTGATCAGATTATGTCTGGTTTGGTAAAATATACAAATGCGAATCAGGGTGGTCTTTATATTATTAATGACGAAATTCAGGGTGTGGAACCTTATCTGGAACTGAAAGCATGTTACGCCTGGGATAAAAAGAAATATCTTGAGCAGAAGATTTATCCAGGAGAAGGTTTAGCAGGACAAGTTTGGCAGGAAGCCGAGTATGTGTATATGACAGAAGTTCCTACAAATTATATTACCATTACTTCAGGTCTTGGAGAAGCTAATCCTCGTAGTATTCTGATTGTGCCGCTGAAAGTAAATGATCAGGTATATGGAGTATTGGAGATCGCATCATTCAATGATTTTGCTGATTTTGAAATTGAGTTTATTGAGAAAATGGCAGAAAGCATTGCTTCAACACTTTCATCAGCCAAAGTAAATATTCGTACACAAAAGCTTCTTCAGGAATCAACTATCCTTACTGAGCAAATGCGTAGCCAGGAAGAGGAGATGCGCCAGAATATGGAAGAACTTATGGCTACTCAGGAAGAAATGGAGCGGAAACAACATGAATCAGCTCAACGTGAAGAAGAATTACTGGCAGAGGTTCAGTCGCTTAAAACTGAAATACAAAGAAGATAGAATTCTATATACCAATACTGAAAGCGTGGGAGTTATCTCACGCTTTTTTTGTTTTTATATATTCATACACATGATTGAGAAACATACTAATTTTGCAGTCTATTTATTTGTTAAACTGATCATGTATATGAAGTATATCTGTGGGATCTTTGTGGGTTTTTGTGTTGGTTTGGTAGCTTGTAACACCGGAACCAAACTGGATAATAAAAAAATTGCGGAAGAGATGAAAAGCCGGAAGGTAATGCACATCACACCTATTCAGCTGACAGAAAATACTTTTCGGGAAGGTAAAAAGACAGCAGATTGGTTAGATAAGCGGTTGCTAAACCAATTAGAAAGGTTCTCTGACAAAAAGAATCTTGTCGAATGGAGTTCTGTTTGTAATGTTCGGTCTCTTGGAGTAGATTCTTTGAAAAAACAATATGGTATCTCTATTCAACGGTTAGCCCTACGAAATAGTCCGGAAAAACTAGCTATAAGCAAAACTGCTCTGCAAGTGTGGGATGCCTATCGTTATAATGCAGAGAAAAAACTGCCAATGGAAGCAAACGTACAGCAGGAAGACAATATATATATGCTATATTCACAGCCTATAACCTTAGCTAGTGCAACCTGTCTTCAGTGTCATGGTGCAGTTGGGAAAGAACTAAGCAGAAAAGATTTTGAAGCATTAAGAGCTTCCTATCCCTCTATAGATAGCCTGGCAAACTATACATTGAATGAACCTATTGGGATATGGAATGTTTTATTCCCCAAAAACAAGCTGGCACAGCCACTGGATATAAAATAATACCTTATAAATAAGTTCCTCAACGAGTTCGTCTATTCAAATTCTGATATTTGAGTTTGTCTCTTTATCTTTGAACAGTTTTAACCTTTATTTCTTTCCTGTAGTGCATTTGCATGCAGATACTACACTATTCTAAAAAATATTGCTCATGAAAAATTTATCACTTGGATTAAACATTGTTTTGTTGGTTGCGGTAGCAGTCTTATATTTTTTACACTTTAAAAAATCAGATACTTCCGGAGGAGCTACTTTGGTAGATTTGAAGAAGGATACCCTCTCTTCTGCCGCTGCTGCTGAAATTGCGTATGTAAACACAGATACTCTGATGGCTAAATATGAGTACTACAAAACTACATTAGATAACCTGAAAAGCCGTAGAGAGAAAATGGAGCAGGAAGTAAGCGGAAGAGCACGTTCATTACAGAATGAAGTGGCTGCTTACCAGAGAAAAGGCAATTCTATGAGCGTAGAGCAGCTTCAGGCTGCTGAGCAGAACCTTCGGATGAAAGATGCTGAACTAAGACAATATAGCGAAAAGTTAGCCAATGACCTGGCTAAAGAAGAGCAACAAAAGACAGATGAATTACTTGAAACGATATCTGTGTATCTTAAAAAATATACTAAAGGCAAGCCTTACAAATATGTATTTGCGTATACCAAAGGTGCAAGTGCTATTTTGTATGCACAAAACAACCTTGACATTACACAGGAAGTGCTGGATGGCTTAAATACAGAATACAAGGCAACACAAAAATAAAATGAAAAGAGGCTGTTTCATAAAAGGACCGGCCTCTTTTGTTTCAGACAATTCTAACATCCAGAAGTTCTCCCAGCTCTGTAAAGTATTTTATCCATCGCTGAGCTGACAAATCTCCCTTCCTTGCCAAATCCCTCATTTCGCCATAATAACGGTTGCCAACAAAGAAATAGATATTTTGTGATATCCAGAGGTCTAATGTCATCGGAAACTGTTTTAACTCTCGCATCCACTCCGCCAGGTATTTTACCTGATCCAGACTAGGAGTCAACTCCAACTCTTTCATAAGGAGATTCAATCGTTTTACGGCTGTAAAACCAACTGTATCCGGATTAGGTTTAATATGCCAGCGTTTTACTTCCTTAGCCAGTCTTCGCATTTCATCCATATTGGGGCGCTCCGATTCAAATAAGTCCCGCAAATTGGCTTGTACTACTACTTCAACGGTTGTTTTAAATACACCTGGTAGTGATGAATCGGTTGTATTCATCAGATTCATCATATGATAATTATGCTCATAGATTTGTCTGAATGAGTTTTCGATAGACTCCAGTGTGTTTTGAGTAATCTTTTTCAACACCCTGTGCTGGTCATCCTTGGAGAGATAAGGAAGTGAAAATAGTTCCGTACCAAAAAACTGATCCATAGAATGAATGACTTCTCCAATATGTCCAAGAGAAAAGAGCTCACGGACAACCCGATGCATTTCCATAAACTCCTCAGAAGGCATATTTTCCCGTGCATGAGCAATAATGGTTTGCTGGCCCAGATATAATACCGCAAAGCTTACCACACTCTCTTCCATTGTTAGTGTAGAGATTACTTTCGTTATTCCCAGTGCTAACTTCTGAAGTCCGGCTTCCAGCCGATCGTATACTTCACTCTCAAAAATATAGCTGCTGGCAGTCTGCTGGTCTGGTGCTTCTTCAAAAAGAGAAATGATGGCTTGCTGAGCACAAACCCGGGTCATTGTCAGACGTGCCGGTTTTACCTTTCGTTCATAGATAACTGCTGCATTTCCAAGTTCAGATACATTACTCGGAACCAGTAAGAGCTTTTCCAGAAATTTCTGCTCCAATAAGGAAGGCGTGTTTTTAGGCTGTATTTCTTCTGCCAGTTGGATAGCTCGGCTGGCATATTGCAGTATCTGTATAGTTTCAATTCCTGAGACTTCATCAAAGAACCACCCACAGCTGGTATACATCAACATTGCCTGTCGCTGCATTTCAAGCAGTTTTACAAATAGAATTTTATCTGCCTGACTGGTATTGGGGCTAAGGTGGGTAGTGAGGAATTGGTGTAGTGACTCTTGTGATCGGTTGAGAATTACATCAATATATTTGTTTCGGATATCCCAGGGATCTTTGACAAAGGTTGCCATTGCCTTGGTATACAAAGGAATTAATTCATCGCGTAGCCAATCCAGTGCTTGTCGCAATGGCGCCCTCCATTCCTGATTCCAGTGAGGGTTTCCCCCTGAGTTACATCCACAATTGTTTCTCCACCGTTCAACCCCATGAACGCAGCTCCATGAGCTGTTTTCGAAGATCTGGACTTCCTGTGTAGGAGGAAATTTATCCAAAAATTCGCCGTAGTTGGTAACTCTGGCCAGATTATGAGTTTCAATATGAGTCATGCAGTAGGCTAGTGCCATATCCCCATGTCGGTGATGATGGCCATAACTTTCACCATCTGTCGCAATATGCACTATCTGAGCCGACTCCTGGTCATGTTCAGGAAATGCCTGTACCAAACGATCTGCAAAATGTTTACCATTTTTGAGCAATCCCTTAAAGGCCACATCCTGGGATACCAATCCATCATAAAAGAATAGCACAATAGATTTTCCGGAAGGAAGACGATAGAGATAAGGAATACGGGGATTAATTCGATCGCCTGATACATCAGTCCAGTGTTCGGTACCTATAACTCGTACGGATTTAGCCTGGCGTGGTGCCAGAATGGTAAATCTGATATTATTTTCAGCAAGAATTTCTAGTGTTTTTGTATCAACCGCTGTTTCTGCAAGCCATATTCCTTCCGGTTTTCGTTGAAACCGATATTCAAAATCGCGTATACCCCAGATTACCTGTGTGCGTTTGTCTTCTTGATTGGCCAGAGGCATTATGATATGATTGTATACCTGTGCCAGGGCCGAGCCATGTCCTGAGAAATTATCTAAACTTTCTTTGTCTGCCTGGAGAATAGCCTGGTATGCCTCCAGATCTTGTTGCTCCAGCCATGAAAGCAGGGTAGGGCCAAAGTTGAAACTAATACGTGAGTAATTATTAATAATATCTACAATGTCCTGATCTTGTCCAAGTATACGGGAGGCTGTATTAGCGGCATAACACTCATACGTAATGCGTTCATTCCAGTCATGGAAAGGGAATGCGGAATCTTGAGTTTCTATTGCTTCCAGCCAGGGATTTTCACGTGGTGGCTGATAAAAATGTCCATGTATGCAAATGTATTTTTGTTTGTGATTCATAAATACTACAATTCACTTAATTAATTTTACAGAAGTCCTATAAAGAAAGCAAAGTAACTGGTATTCTATTTAAAATATTGGCAGAGTTATAATGTGAAGTTATTATATCAAATTACCATAATAAGGCGCTTCCTCATTATCTCTTATATGCTGTAAAGATTTCATTTGTCAATATATGGTCATTTATAGTAAAAATAACAATATCTAAATGCATTTTTGTTGTGATGAAAGTAGTAAAAAAGTCATATTTAATCAGATATGATATTGTCTAGACCATTTCAATCATCTACATTCGTAGTATACTGAACAAGCTTGAAATAGTAATAAATAGGGGTGTATGTTTAAATTTTTAGTAGGTTTTGTGGTGTTTGCACTATGGTCAGTGTGGGCCAGATCTATATACATCTGTGAGATAAGACATATGTGTCAACAGGAGATATTTGTAGATTCTTCATTGGGGACAACCGCTAGTCTTCGGATTAGCCGTCTGGGTGAAATTATAAGCGGAGAAGGACAATTTATGTACAGCCTGGCGAGTAATTATGTGTCATTCACTGCTGCAAACCGATTCTTCCTCCAGAAAGTAAGTAAATATATAAGGCCTAACTCTTACCTTTTACTAACAATAGAAGGCAGATATACACATTCGGAAAAGAATGTACCTGCTGGAATGTATGAGAACCTTGGTTTGGCAAGAGCTGCTTTAATACGAGATAGTCTGGTTCAATATTATCAGATTAAATCAAAACAGATAATTATTACTTCGGCTCTGGTAGAAGATACAGATCTTGAAGCTTCTACAGCTCCTGAAGAGCCAGTACGTTTTCTATTAAGTAGGGATACCAAGGAAGATGTTGTTCGGTATGAATTTATGAACATGTCATTTGCCGAGAGCAACTTCAAAAACCATGGCAATGTATTTACACCCAGGCTTCCTTTCATAATTTATACCGATTCACTGAAAGGATATCTGAAAGCTTATCCGAATAGTTCCGTATTTATTTCTACCTATGTAACAAAAGAAAATGGAGGACAGAAGAAGGCACAAAGTAGGGCACAGGCAGTACGAACATATCTGATGAGAACAAAAGGAGTAGCTGCTCCTATTGTAATTGAGACGGCTGTAATAAACACGAAAAAAACAGATAGCCAGAGTCTTACTGTCCGAATTTCAGAAGTCAGATAAAAAACTGACATTTTTTTGATTTTTCCTGTTGGTTCTGGCAATTATAGTATAGTACAAAAAACGTATATATGGAGTTTCCACATATTTTTGATGAGTTTTTTAGTGAGACTAGTGTCTGGTTTCTGATCTTTATGCTAGTCTCCTTTTTGATAGGCTATGTGACTGCATGGTGGATCTATCGTCTAAGCATGCGGACTATGCGTAAACAATTGAGACGGCTGAAAGAAGAAATAATTGAAGGTCGATTACTGGAGAGTAAAAATCCAGAAGAAACACAAAACCAACATCCTTCAGCACGCTAATGCTGAAAAATGTTGGTTGAACAGGTAATAGAATAGCTTATTGTTCTTTTAAAAATACAACTCCTAATGGAGGTAGTGTAATTGTGATGGAAAATGGCTTTCCATGATGCATTATAAGTTCTGTTGTTGCAGAGTGCTTATTCAATGAATCACTGCCTGCATATTCTCTGGCATCACTGTTGAATATTTCTACCCAGGTTCCTTTTTCCGGTACACCTATCCGGTAGGATTGATGTGTCTGAGGAGTAAAGTTGCAGATAACTGCAATCTTTTCTTTGCCAGAACTATCTTTTCGTAAGAAGCTGATCACACTATTATCCGCATCTCCATAATCGAGCCACTCAAATCCATTGGTATCAAACGATAATTCATATAATGCCTTCTCTGTTTTAAACAGGTGATTGAGTTGTTTTAACTCATTCATAACTCCCTTATGAAGATCATATTGAGTAAGGTGCCAATCTAAACTTCTGTCGTGGTTCCATTCTCTTGTTTGGGCAAACTCATCTCCCATAAAGAGTAGTTTCATACCAGGGTGTGCAAACATGTATCCATATAATAATCTAAGGTTTGCGAACTTTTGCCACTCATCACCAGGCATCTTATAAATTAATGGATTTTTACCATGTACCACCTCGTCATGAGACAATGGAAGCATAAAGTTTTCATGGAATGCATAGATAATACTAAAGGTAATTTGCCCTTGGTGATAACGTCTGTAAAGAGGATCAGTTGACATGTATTTGAGTGTGTCATGCATCCAGCCCATCATCCATTTCATCCCAAATCCTAGTCCTCCTGTGTAAACCGGACGTGATACGCCTGGGTAAGCAGTAGACTCTTCGGCAATAGTATGTACATCAGGATATTCATGATAGACAGTAGTATTGAATTCTTGTATCAATGAGATTGCTTCCAGGTTTTCGCGTCCACCATATTGATTGGGTATCCATTCACCATGATTACGAGAATAATCCAGATAAAGCATAGAGGCTACTGCGTCAACCCGAAGTCCATCTGCATGGTACTTATCAAGCCAGAAAATGGCATTACTGATGAGAAAGGCTCTTACTTCGTTTCTACCATAATTAAATATCAGGCTTTTCCAATCGGGATGCCAGCCTTTACGGGGATCTGCATGTTCATATAGATTGGTCCCATCAAAATAGGCAAGACCATGCTGGTCTTCTGGAAAATGAGAAGGTACCCAGTCAAGTATTACGCCTATGCCTGCCTGATGGAAGGATTCTATCAGGTGCATAAAATCCTGAGGCGTACCATAACGGCTGCTTGGTGCAAAGTATCCTGTAATCTGATAGCCCCAAGATCCATAGAATGGATGCTCCATTACTGGTAAAAACTCGACATGTGTAAAACCAAGTTCTTTCACATAGGCTGGTAGCTCATTTGCCAGTTCACGATAGCTTAATGAACGGTTACCTTCTTCAGGGCTCCGTTTCCATGAGCCCAAATGCACTTCATACACCGAATAAGGCTGAACCTGTCCAGCTTTTGCACGGCGTTGCTGTAACCATTCTGTATCATTCCATTGATAGTTGATGTCCCAGATAATAGAAGCTGTATTGGGAGGCGTCTCCCATAACAATCCAAATGGATCTCCTTTCTCTACTTCATACCCTTGGTTATGTGAGCGAATAAAATATTTATATAACTCTCCCTGGCCTATATTGGGGACAAAGCCTTCCCAGATACCCGAACCATCCCAGCGGGGATAAAGTGGGTGAGTGGTTCTGTTCCAAAAATTAAATGTACCTACCAGGGAAACACGTTCAGCATTAGGTGCCCATACGGCAAAATAAGTCCCTTGAACGCCATTATGAGTAATGATATGTGCTCCTAATTTTTCATAGAGCTTAAAATGTTTACCAGAGCGGAATAGACTGATATCGAAGTCTGTAAATAAGCTTACACCTGAAATAGTATAAATTTCGGTAGAAGTGTAGGCGTCAGATGAATTTTCCAATGACATAAAAAATAGGATGTAAAATGTAGTAGTATAAATAGTATGCGTTCTTCAAAAAAATAAAAATGTCCTGCCCGGTTCTTCAAAATAAACTTCCTTGTATTATCTGAGGGAGAGGAGAGGGTCCTTTTACATCCATCTGACAATGTTTCTCTAATTGTTTTGTCAGATATACTGCCAGTTCGGGAGCAAGTGTGTTAGGATCTGGTTCATGAACAAAAAAGTACAATGTATGGAGCCCTTGCTCAAACCAGGATTTTATGCGTAGTACCCAGCTATCAATACGTTCATAATCAGTTGGATGTAGTCCATTGCCCACAAATCGGATCATGGCAGTTGGAGTGGTAAGATGCATATGCAATACATCCCTGCGTCCTGCAACATCTGATATCACAGTGCCTACATGGTTTTCCTGTAGCATGGCAAAAGTTTCTTCAACTTCTGGATTGCTTTTAAACCAGTCAGGATGGCGAAACTCTACAGCCAATGGTACTTTGGGAGTAAATGTCTTTATGAAATGTTCCAGAATATTTGCTTGCTGGGGCGAAAAGTGGGGTGGTAATTGTAAAAAAGAGACCCCCAGTTTTTCGTTCAGTGATGTGATATTTTCTCCAAATGCCTGGATTGCAGATTCTGTATTCATCAATAACGCTTCATGGCTAATTTGCTGAGGCCATTTAGGGCAAAACTTAAATCCCGGCTCAGATGTCTCATACCAGCGCTGGATAGTAGCTTGATCTGGAATGCGGTAATGGGTGGTATTCAATTCAATGGTATTGAACTGACGTGAGTAGTAATGTAAATAGTCTTTCTCTTTTGCTGTCAATGGGTACCACTTTCCAACCCATTCTTTTGTTGACCACACAGGACACCCTATATAGATTTGGGGTATATGGGCTTCATTTTTTGCCTTATTCAGTAAAGGCAAAGTTGCAGTATGATCGATTGGTAATGTAAAATCAACCTTTTCAATAGAAGGAAGTTTACCAAAATCCATGGTGTTAATGGGTTTGTTTTAATTTTAAATCAACACACCGAAAAATATGATGCCACTAAGACAAATCGGTTGGTTATTGATTAGGGAGTTAGTTTCTCCTGATACATAGATAGATGAAAGTCCCTTTGTTTACAACTATTTGCCCAAGTTTAGATGATTTTGGTTAGCATTAGCTTTTCTTCTAGCTCCTGGCTCAGCATATCACAATATGACTGAACCCGTTCTATAGTACGCCTTATTATTTTACTATCACTTACCGGATTTTCAACTAATCTCATTCCAAACATAATTTCTTCCTTTATGCCTGTTACTTCCAGAAATGTGAAAGGTGGTTCAATATAATTAAGGATAAAACGAAGCTGGCCCAGATCTGCTGCCAGTAAGGTGGTTTCATAATCTACTTTCAGTTGCTTGAACAGACGTATATAAGAATGGGTTAACAAGCTTCTGTATTCTACATTTTCTTCAGTGAGGTCTACTATTTTCTGATAATTTAATGTGGGTCTATAAACCGATACAGTAGGTGTAATAACCGTTTCCTGAATGGCAATTGGTGGATTTTCTGTAAAGTCGGAGTACTTGGAAAGTTTGGAGAAAAGATCTTCAGGTTGAAAAGGTTTTAATACATAATCATTCATTCCTGCTTCCTGTATTTTATCTTTAACCTCAGCGATTGGTGCTGCTGTCATAGCCAGTACAGGTGCCTGACTATATTGCCTTATCTGACGTGTGGCTTCATAGCCATCCATTTCAGGCATTTGCAGATCCATTAAAATTAAATCATATTGCTCTGCTTTTACTTTTTCCAGGGCGGCTCTCCCATCTTCTGCATAATCGTATATCATATCCCATCTTTCCAGAAATTTAGCTGTTACCATACGATTGATGTCGTTATCTTCAACTATAAGGATACGGATACCATTTAATGACTGAGGTCCGGGTATAGTGATAGATGGTATTGAAGGTGATGGTAATGACTTCTGAGAGACAGATTTTCTCAATCGTAAAGTAAAATAAAATCCGGAACCAGAACCTACTTTACTCTTTACATAGATTATGCTGTTCTGCATTTCCAGCAATCGTTTGGTAATAGTAAGACCCAAACCCGTGCCACCATATTTTCGGGTGGTATCTGTGCTGGCCTGCGTAAAACTCTCGAAAATTACATCAAGCTTATCTTTGGGAATTCCAATACCCGAATCCTCAACTGAGAAATTAATATCCACAAAATTCTTTTCTTCATAATTAATTTTTGCATCAAGTTTTACCCATCCTTTTTCTGTAAACTTGACAGCATTACTAATCAGGTTATTGAGCACCTGAGCCAGACGAACAGGATCTCCAGATAATAGTGTAGGAATAGCAGGGTCTATTTCGCAGATAAACTGAAGATTCTTTTCGGAAGCGCTATATAAGTGGGTTTGCTGCACACGGTTAATTGCTTCCCGAAAGTTAAATTCAATCTCTTCAAACTCAATTCTTCCTGCCTCTATCTTATTCAAATCCAGTATGTCATTGACTAGTAACAATAGATTCTCAGCTGAAAATTGTAGTATTTCCAGATTTTCTATTTGTTCGTCTCGTGGATCGTCCTGCAATAGATAATGAGACATACCCAGAATAGCATTGATAGGAGTGCGTATCTCATGACTCATGGTTGCGAGGAACTGTTCTTTGGCTATAGATGCTTGTTCTGCCTGATTCTTGGCCTTGATAAGTTCTATTTCTCGCAATTTTCTTTCTGTTATATCCTGAATAGTACCTACTATCCGACGAGGTTTGGCATTGAGTCCAAAAATAATTTTACCTATCAGTTGGATATAAATCAGGCTACCACTGTCTGCTTGAGTAGCTCTGTATTCCATTCTGAGAGTATCTGCTTCTGGTGTTGCCTGTTCCAGCATTTCCTGCAGAGTAAGGCTATAGCCAGGTTGCATACGTTCTTGGAAGCGTGAAAAAGTAAAGGGTTGCCCTGGGGCCAAATCAAATATCCTGTAAGTCTCTTCAGATACTTCACCTTGTTGAGTATGTAAATCAAACTCAAAGCTGCCGATTCGGGCGAGATTCTGAGCTTCACGTAAGGCCGCCTCTTTCTTACGCAGCTTTACGTTGGCAATTCGTTTTTCAGTAACATCGGTAATCCGAATCAGATAGAGAGACTTTCGCTTGATGCTGATCCATGTAATACCTACATCTCCCCAGAAAATCTTCTTGTTGGCTGTAATAAATTCACGTTCCTGAACCCAACGTCTGGAGCGCCTCAATGTATTTAATATTTCCTGTCTTTCTTTTGATGTAAACGGCTTCTTTTGAAAGAGATTACTGTCTTTTCCCACAAGTTGTTCTTTGTCTGATAAGTCAAACAACGCAAGGGCTTTCTGATTACATGCTTGTATCTCATTGGTTCGTGGATCAACCAGAGCAATGGCATCATAGGAATTCTCAAATATTGCCTCTAATTGTTGTTGTGCAGTAACAGCAGATTCCTGTTCTCGTATGGTTAAAGTATTGAAATAGAAGGCAAACAATAGAGAAAGTGATATGCTAATAGTCAAAGATAAGTAATACATAAAGTGCAGAAGCTTGGGTGATAGCTCCTGTACAACAAATAAAGAGTAGTTTGTCAACTCAAGTATAACAATGCATGAAAGTGGTACTGCCAGCCCCAATATAAGAAATACACCTCTCTTGTGTAGGTTGTAAAATAGCATAACTCCCAATAAGGCAGCATAATACAGCAGATGAAATCCACTTTCATATCCAAGAGAAGAGGCTGTAAAAAATATGTTGGCATTGATCACCAGGAAAAGAACAGCCTTTGATACCCGATAAAACCACCACTGAGCTTCTCCTAAGAAGTTCAGACCTATAGAGGCCAATAAAACTATAAAGGTGACATATTCAGTTATAAAGAGACTAGTAATGGATAAGATATAATAGAGAACAGCCAGAGGAATAGTAAATATTGCCGCTGTTATACTAATTTGATTAGTGAGAATTACACTTTTGTAATGTTTGGGTGAAAGTTTGTCGTGTGCTCCTTGTTGTGAAACAAACTCCCAAATGGCGACAAGCGTCATATGGATACAGGTTGCTGTATAAATGCCAGGATTTTATTTAAATTTATGAGAACACAAAAGGCTAATGGACCCGCTGGTAGTTTTTGTGTTATAGCTACTATATGTTATGATTCTCTATAATGCTGATTCTTTAAAGCTAGATAAAGTGATTCTCTTCAATTGTTGACTTTGATTTCAGAAATATAAATAAATCACTCCTTAGTTTATAAAATAGAATTTATTTAGATAGAGAATTTTACAAAAGTAGGTAATAAAACATGTTGGGAAAAGATTGTTTTACCATTGCTACTCTTGCCAAGCGCTATTTCCTACGTCGTTTGCTTTTATTGGTAATCTGTTCAATTCTGGTATTTCTGATCCACTGTAAATAATCGTGTAATCTTTCAGAAGAGCGTAATGCTTGTATTGTGTAAAAGGTTTTCTTCAATTCTTTATTGCTAAACATATTATGTATGGTAGAGTGACAGGGTTGACAGAGAGGAACTGTTTCTGTATATCTACCTCCTTCTTCTTTTGGTACCAAATGGTGTAAAGTGACCTTGCTTACTTTCCGTTCACATAATGCACATATTTTTTCTGTATCTGACATAGTATAAGGTAACCCTGACCAACTAGATGTAAATGTAATGCTACTGCGAAAAATTGCATATACTAATTGCTTTTTTCAAGAATAAAGACCTATTTTTGAAGATGTTTGTTTTGATACAATGCATTATTTTTAGACATATAATTCTATGAATGTTCAAATCTACTGATTTTAAGAATCTTATATTATTGGGTTTCGTTTTTCGTAGATAGTTTAAAGAGTTTCGTCGAAAAAATAATGTGTGTAAGAAATAATATATTTAGCTTTGAGTATATAGGTAGCGCATCTGCTGTCTTTTAATGAAATTGTTTTTATTTGACTATTTTTTTCTAATTTCTATACATGGAGCATGCCCCAATTAATAATGACTTAGTCAAAGTGTGGCAAGGAGAACAAACGATTCTTTACAACCAACAACAGGAATGGATTCATTATCGGACAATGAGTGATTTGTCTAATTCAAAATTTTATCTTAAGACATTGTCAGGGTTAGTTATTTGCGGTGAACTGGTTATTAACAATGCTCAATTGAAAGAGATAAATAAGAACAAGATTACAATGCTTCGTAAGCGTATCAACGAAGTATCCGCAAGGGTTGAAGCATTCAGAGATTTATTGAATGGATTTTACAAACCTTTTGGCAAACAGAAGTAAACACATTAAAAATAGAAGTTACAAGTACCAAACCACCTACAATTCTAAAATGCCAAAGAAGCTGTCCTGTATAGGTCAGCTTCTTTGGTTTTCTGATTTATGAGATACATCCTTTTTATCTGTTTCTGTTTGGCTTTCGTGCTTAAAAGCTGTAAGTCTGAAGATTCTTCAAATGAAAAGTTGACAAAATCTAAAAGTGCATTTGATCCTTTTTTTCAGAAGTTCAGCAAGGACTCTATTTACCAAAAGCAGCATATCTCATTTCCTCTTCCCTATTATGAATGGGATATTGAGAATAAATTATCAGAAGAATAATCAATAGGAATCAATGGGAATTTATTAATTTCTCAAAGGATAAATATATGTCGTCGAGAGAAATAGATGCTTATACACAAGTATTTGTGCAGAAAAAAGATACACTGATTTATATAAGAAATGGAATAGATAACGGAATTCGAATTGAGTATTTTTTTACTCAAAAAGACAAAATGTGGTATTTGGTTAAGATTATTAACAAATCAATGTAAGTGTATCACAGTATAGTAAAAGCTCCTTGATATAAGGATAAGATAACAAATGGTTTTACTAAAGTCTAATTTACAGTGATTGCTACAGTTTTTAATTGCTGGGTATATTTCAGATGACTTTTTTCAAAGGCACTAAGATTCATTTCAAAGCGAGGTTTACCACCTTCCGATACAAAATTTATCAGACTTCCAAATTTGGCCGCACCATCTTTGTTTGTAATGACAAGCATTGAAGAACCTTTTACTCTTTGCAGAACTGTGCTTAGTCCATCCGAATATTCTGTTGCGAGATACAGGATATGGCATGTTTTATCTACTTCTACGACACTTTTAAACTGCTTAATCGTTATTTTTCGACTGCTGGTTGTGCGAGCTGCTGCCATTTTCTTTAGTTCTGCTTCCATTTCCGGACTGCCCAATACGCCAATTACAATATTATTGTTGTTATAAGTATCAGGCCACTGAATTTCCTTAATAAAGTTATATATATAGATACTATGTACCCGATAAATTACTTCTCCTGGCCCATCCTGTTTATTAACAGAAATAGAGGGGACAAGCGAATGTAGCAGAATTGATATGGTTAGTAAAATTGTTTTCATTTTTTCACAAAGCACTATCTACCCAAAATATGCTTAATTCTTATTTTCCAGTAATTTGATCTTATTCTGTACCTGTTGGAATCGGTCTCTGTCATTCAGGTAATGATAAATTCCACTCAACGCCTTTAATGAATTGATGTTTTGTGGAGATAGTTGCGATGCTTTTTCGATATAAGGTCTTGATTCAACAATAAGTGAAGAAATTACTTCAATGCGTTGATTGAACTGAGTAATGGTTTCCTGATATACATCTGGTTTGTTGATCAGATCTACTGCGTGATTGTAAAATGCAATCCCCAGATTGTAGTTTGCAAGAAAATTATTGGGTTCCTTACCCAGAATCTTTTTATATATCGATAATCTTTTCTGGAAATAAGCTTCTTCTTTGGTCGTATCCTTCTTGGCTATTGTCTCATATACACTACCAGCCACCATCATGGCATCTGTATCATTGGGATTAGCTTTCAGATAGTCTTCAATGAGTTTTTCTGCTTTAGAATATTCTTTCAGCTGGAGATATAGGTTTATTTCACTTGTTCGCAGATTCAGATCATCCGGAAATGCCTTTCTCCCTTCTGTAATAGCCTCTACTGCTTTAGTCTTATTGGCAGCTCCCAAGTAGATCTGAGCTAAATCATCATAAAGTAAAGGGCTCTTATAGCCTTTTTTTAGAGCTTGTTCGTAGTATTGCTGAGCATCAGCTTTTTTGCTAAGGGAAAAAGAAATAAACCCTGCATGGTAAAGCGCTTCTGCATAAAACTCGTCTGGCTTGGTCTTAGCCCTGTAATCGATAAAAATCTTCAGATCTTTTAAGGATTTCTCAAATTGTTTGGCATTGAGCAGGTCGATGCCTTCGTTATAGTACGTGCCATAGAGATATTCGAGCGCAGTTTCGGAGGAACTTGTATATGTTTTCTTTAAATCTAGTGAGATGCTTTTACTGAGCGACTGGACAGCTATTTCCCGACTCTCACCAGCTGCAGGATTTTGTTTGTATAGTTCTTTGTATACGAATCCCTTGAGATACCAGGTTCTTGCATCGTTTTTTGTAGCTTCATTTTGAGAAGCCTGTTCGATGGTTTCCTTAGCTAACTGAAGATTATTTTGTTTGAGGTACTCAGCTGTTTTATCTAGTAGGGCGGTTTGGCCAAACCCATTGTAAAAAAACAGCGTAAGTAGAAAAATGAGGTAAAAACTTTTACGAAAGAACATTTGGCTTATACAGTTGAGACAAACCTATTTAATACTTCATGTTCTCACAAAGAACGTAGGTTCTCTCATTCAATGTGCTATATAAAAGGATAATTCGTTACAACGTAAGTTTTTTACTGGTAATGTAAAGTTCTAATATACAGATATATGTAGAGAGGTTATAAAAGAAAAAGACCTGCTTGGAAAAGCAGGTCTTTTAGTAAAACTTTATTATGGTCTGTTATTAGGCAACTTTTTTGTGTTTATACTTTCATTTGGAACAGTATACGCAGTTACAATTGTTGCTACTACCAGTACCCCAATAATAATAAGCCAAATCATAATTGTTGTATGTTAAAGTTTAGTACAAAACAGATTGATTCAATCCCCAAAAGTAGTAAAAAGCCAGTCTGTAGTACAATCGCCTGCCACAATTATTTTGCAGCATGCAGTAAATCTGCAATCAGACGTGTTGTTTCTTTTAGATAATCGTCTTTTTTCAGATTATATAACTTCTTTTTAGGCTCTTCGCTATTAGTAGAAGCTGCTTCGGTATCCGATGGATTATCCTGTACTTCTTCTTCTGCAGCTGCCAGCATTTTGTTTTTCTTTTCAGCCTCTTCTCTTTCTTTACGGCGTTTTGCTTCCTGTAAAGAAACCTTTGTATTAGAGCGTGCTTTCTGTGCGTCGTTAATTTGTTGTTGTAACTCTTTCAGGTCGGCATCAGATTGCAGGCGTTTTTCGTAGTTTTTCTCCAGTACAGATACCAGTTTCTCTGATATATTGTTTACAGGCTTAAAGTTAGAAGCCGGAATCTGATCCCACGCTAATGCATGTGGTTGTGAACTTTCTCCAAACTCAGCTGCACTAAATACGGATGGAAGCTGTACATCAGGGGTCACACCTTTTAATTGTGTGCTGTTTCCTGTTACACGATAGAACTTCGCAATTGTCAGGTTAACCTGGCCTAGTTTATCTGTACCTTGCATATATCTGTTCAGGTCCAACTGACTTTGTACTGTTCCTTTGCCATAGGACTGTTCTCCTACAATTACGCCTCTTTTGTAATCCTGAATAGCTCCTGCAAAAATTTCAGAGGCAGACGCGCTGAAACGATTAATCAAAACGGCTAACGGACCAGTATATGCCTGAGATTTGTCATTGTCTTTTAATACATCTATTGACCCATTGCTGTTACGTACTTGTACCACTGGTCCATCAGGAATGAATAAACCTGTAAGGTCAATGGCTTCAGAAAGTAGTCCACCTCCATTGTTACGAAGGTCAAGCACCAGTGCATCCATTTTCTGAGTTTGTAGCTCGCCAATAATACGTTTTACATCATTAGTAGTACTTTTATAATTGGTTTCGCCCTTCTGACGATCTTCATAATTTGCATAAAAAGCTGGAATTTGGATTACACCTAAACGGAAAGGCTTTCCATTGTGTGTGATAGGTACAATTTCACCTTTAGCAGAAGATTCTTCCAGTTTGATTTTATCTCTTACCAGACGTAGTTCACGAGGTGGAGCAGTTACATCAGCATTGGATGATAATAGTTGCAGACGTACGATAGTACCTTTTGCACCTCTGATAAGTTTTACTACTTCATCTACTCTCCAGCCAATTACATCAACCATTTTGCCATCATCTCCTTGTGCTACTGCTACAATACGATCCCCTTTCTGTACTTGTTTGCTTTTAAATGCAGGTCCACCAGGAATCACTTCAGTGACTGTAGTATAGTCATTCTGCTCTCTCAGCGAAGCTCCAATCCCTTCCAGAGAACGTGTCATATCAATTTTAAAATTGGCTGAACGTGCTGGTGACAAATAGCTTGTATGTGGATCAATGTTTTCTGCAAACGCATTCATGTAAGCTTCAAATACATCTTCACTCGTTGTTTGCGAAATGATCTTATCTATATTTTTGTAACGCTCACCTACTACTTTTGAAATTTCGTCCCATTTCTTATTATTAAGTTTTAGACGTAGAGCTTGTTCCTTAATATTCTTGCGCCAGAGATCGTTTAATTCATCTGGGTTTTTTGCCCAGGAAGCTTTTTCACGATTTGTTTCATAATACTCATCTACAGTGAAATCCATTTCTTTCTCGAGAAGCTTCGCCACATAGGTATCACGTTCCAATGCTCTGTTTTTATATACCTGATAAATTTCGTAGGCGGCTGCCAGATTTCCGTCTTTCAGATCATTATCCAACTGATAACGGTACTTTTCAAAGCCCTGTACATCAGAGGCAAGGAAGTACATCCGATTGTAGTCCAAGTTCTTTAAATAATTATCCAGCAACTGAGAGGATAACGTGTCATTAAGAGTTGTTTTTTGATAATGTCCCTGAGAGAGAATTTGAGCAATTAATACGCTTACCTTGCTCTGGTCACTTGTAGGCGTCAGATCAGTCTTTGGCTGATTATCGAATGTTTGCGTATAAATAAAGTTGGCGCCTACTAACAAAGGTAATAACACCAACAATGACTTTTTCACGATCATACTCTATAAGATAACAGATGATTAATAAAAAATAAAAACAGAGGATTTAGAAAACCTGATATTTACTACCCGCTCAATAAGTGTATCAGAATAACGTATTTTCCTGTAAAAGAGTTGTATTTTGTTTTATCTAATTCATTCTTAGTGAAATATAATTTTATCGTAAAGTAAAAATATTTCCGGTTTTAATCTACTACAATTTCTATGCGAAGCTATATGTGTATGTAAGAAATTATTTCTGTTTAAGACGAAAATAGGGATTTACACGATAGAATACCTGTAAATTATGACAAGTGGCTCACAAACCGGGAAAAGCAGATTTTTGAATGTAAGAGTAAAGTATGATAGTTTTAAATAGGCAAAAACAGATAATTATACAAAGCAATGCTGAAAATTTGTATAATTGGGCACAGTATTAAAATTCCCGCAGAACGTAATCTTATTGGAGAACATTTTTATTCCTTATACAATTATGCCTTTACATCCCAGATACATAATTACACTCTGTCTTTTTTGTTTATGTGCATTTGTTCAGATTGCAGATGCACAGGATGCATTAGTATTGACTAAACGCAAGAACAAACGATTGGAAAAATATTTTTTTGTAGGAGATCGAATAACTTTTCGATTGAACAATTCCTCATTATTTGAAACGGGTGTTATAACCCAGATTACCAAAAATACTTTCCTTACTAATGGACATGCTGTAATCATAGACAGTCTGGCTGTTGTTAGTGAGAATGGGAGAGGTCTGAAGTTTGCGTTGGGGATGATTTCTGCTACTGTGGGTGGAGTGATTTTATTTGCGGGAATTTTTCAGGGTGCATGGGTCTTCCCTTTGGGTGCTGCATTTTTTGGTTCTGGCTTGGTTCAGGCAGGTATTTATGGAACCCGGCTGTTGATGCATAACAGATACAATGTAAGAGGCAAATGGCGATTTGATGCCAAGCAACTTGAGAAAGAACCAGAAGATGAGGTAGAGGATGAAAAATAAACCATCAAAACTAATACACAGTTAACTGTATGTCTGTTATCATCACCACGTTAAGCACAGATGATGAAATTGAGCAATTACTAAAGCTTCAACATAAAAATCTTGCCCGGAATAACTCTCCTCAGACCATCGAAAGTCAGGGCTTCGTAACGGTAGAACATACATTTGATCTGCTAAAACAGATGAATCAGGCAGAACCACAGATTGTAGCCAGAGATGGAGAAAAGATCGTTGGCTATGCCTTGGTTATGCTCAAAGAGTTTAGACAATCCATTCCTGTGCTGGAGCCTATGTTTGCCATGTTGTCTGAGATATATCTTTCGAATAAGGTATTATCAGATTACCACTATTATGTAATGGGACAAATCTGTATTGATGAACAATATCGTGGGCAGGGACTTTTTGACCAGCTTTATCTGGGGCAGAAAGAACAATTAAAAGATCGCTATGAACTATGCATTACAGAGGTGGCTACCCGTAATCAACGTTCTATGAATGCACATCGTAGAGTGGGTTTTGAATCCATTCATGAATATACAGCTCCCAATGGTGAAACCTGGTCTGTTGTTGTGTGGGATATACGTAAATAAATTCCAATATATAAACTCCGGATTTTAATCAATACTCTATGCCTGATTCTATCCTCAAATACTTTCAGTCTCAGATAGGAAAGTCTATCGAAAAGTCTTCTGCCAGTTTAGGAAACTGGCTTAATGGAACTTTTGTGGAAGTAAAGGAAGGTGAGATGACAGTTTCGTTTGTGGTACGTAAAGATATGACCAATCCTTTGGGAATATTGCATGGTGGGGCCGCCTCTGCTATTATTGATGATGTAATGGGTATGACAGTCTATGCATTAGGAAAGGAATTTGTTTATGTAACGGTTAGTCTTACTGTCGATTTTCTGGATAATGCTAAAGAAGGAGAAACCATTTATGCAAAGACCAGAGTGGTACGCAATGGAAAAACATTGATTAATGTAGAATGCCAACTGACTAATGAACAGAATAAATTACTTGCAAAAGGAACCTCTAATTTTGTCGCGACATCAATTAAAACAACTCTGTAGATTTTTTGTGTCAATACTATTCATAAAAGCAATCACCTACATTCGGCTGATTATAGGGTTGTTTTATCCTGATTAACTCTGAACTTACATCTGCTATAAGACAAATTTTACAAATTGGCAAAGCCTAAATGCTTTATTTGTAGTATAAATAGCATAACTTTCCCCACCTTTGTTTTTCAAATAAAGAATATTTACCTTAATGTCAGGTATTTAAGAAAAACGTTGTAAATGCATTCAATAGCATTTCTTTATATTTACCAAGTGGATTCCGAAAGAATCAGAGTTATTCTTTTAAACGCGAAAAAAATTGTATGAGTGTATTCAAGAATATTAAGTCGCTTTTTATTGTAGATGAAACCAATACAGACAATCAGTCTGTTCAGCAGCAACCTCAGGACGCACAACAAAAAACAACGTCTAATCAAACACCTCCACCAATACCACAAAATACACCAGCAGTACCTGGAGGGGTTGATCAGCGAATCTTTGACTCTTTGCTGAAAGCATTGGAGGATAATAATCAACCAGGATTTGATTTTCTGGAGTTTAAGAATTCATTACAAACTTTGGCTACTATTATTCCTGATGAATCTACACGATATAAATCTGCCTATGCTACCGCTGCGACTATGGGATTAACAGTTGAAAAGCTGGTAGATAGTGCAAAATTTTATCAGGGAATATTATCGAGGGAAAAAGATAATTTTGATAAAGCTGTTGTACAACAGGTAGATTTAAATGTAACTGCAAAGCAAAAGGAAGCAGAGCGTTTGCAAACTCTTATTCAACAGAAAGCAGAGCAGATAAAGAAGCTAACAGAAGAGATTACTGCTCATCAGGAAGAAATGAATAAAGCTCAGAGTGTAATAACTGAAGCTGCTACCAAAATTGAAACTACCAAAAACAACTTCTATGTTACTCTTGAGGCTGTAATGGGACAAATTCAGAATGATATTGCCAATATTGAGCGATTCCTGAAATGATAAAGTAATGGAATAATCTCAAGTACTGATTATCTTCAATCTGGAGATGATAGTTGGATAATAACAAGTTTTATCTGTATATAAGGTTACCTGACAGGATTTTATCCATTAATAGTAAAAATAGCACATTCAACGATGAACTCATTAGACTCAATGAAACCCAAATCATTTTGGGAAAAACCAGAAGGTACAACCGGAAAGTTATTCATGGCAGCCATAATCGGAGGAGGAGGATATCTGTTATATAAAATACTTCCTTATGTCACTGTACTGCTTGAGAATACATTGTATACTATTTTCCTGTTAGCAGGTTTAGCGGTAGTACTATATATTCTTTTTGATCCGAAATTCCGGACACTGGTATGGTACCTATACAAAAGTATTATGCGGTTTATTACAGGTTTGTTTGTTCAGATAGATCCTATTGGAATCCTGGAATCATATATTGATAGCCTGAGAGGAAACCTGAGCAAAATGGATCGTCAGATTCAGAGTCTACGTGGACAAATGCGGAAACTGAAAGACCTGATGACTCAGAATGAGCGAACCATGAATGATAGTCTGGCACTAGCAAATAAAGCTAAACAGAAAGGTAGTCAAGCTCAGATGATTCTGAAAACCCGTAAAGCAGGTCGTTTACAGGAGTCTAATATGAAGCTTGGGGATTTGTATAAGAAGATGGAGATCCTGTACAGAGTTTTAACAAAGATGTTTGAAAACTCAGGTATTCTGTTAGAAGATATTGAAGATCAGGTACAGGTAAAGAAAATAGAGCGTGAAGCTATCCGTAATAGTCACTCTGCCATGAAATCTGCTCTTAACATTATCTCTGGAGATAAAGATAAGCGATTAATGTTTGATCAGGCAATGGAGGCTATTGCAGATGATGTAAGCCGTAAGGTAGGGGAGATGGAACGTTTCATGGAACTTTCTGCCAACTTCATGGAATCTATCGACTTACAAAATGGTGTATACGAAGAGAAAGGTCTGGAAATGTTGGATCAATGGGAAAAAGAAGGTATTTCCTTCCTGTTGGGTGACCAGAAGCAAGTTCTTATTGCAGAAGGAAACAATCCAAACAAGTATATTGATCTGGATGCACCCGTTAACCGTCCTCCTCATAACACCAATCAGTATAACAAATTATTTGATTAAGATAATGAAATTTAAAGAAAACGTCCCTGTCTTGTTTTGGGCAGGGCTTTTCTTTAAAAGAGAAATTAATAGACTATTATATTTCTGAGTATCCTATTGCAAACCTAATTTAACCTAACATGGCTCAATTAACTTCTTTTGGAAGATTTACAATCGTGGCTATCATCATTGCAGCTATTGCTGGTGGCTACATAGCATTAAAAAATAAAGGAATTATTGGAGGTGGAACAAAAACAGAACAGGTAGAAACTTCTTCTGATGCTAATCCTGCAGATGGAACAGCAACAGAAAAAGAGCCGGAATCTTCTGGTAGTACTGAAGCAACATCTGCTTCTTCTGGAGCTTCTTCGTTTTCGTATGAGCCTCCTGCTCCTACCAATGGTAAGCTGAAAGGTGTCGTAGAAATGGGTGCAAGCGGATTTAATTCTTTTATTGTGAAAGCAGATGCAGACAAAAATTGGAAATTGGAGAAAGCTGAATTTGGGAATAGTTTAGTTACTGAGAATATGGCTTCTCAGGAAGATATACGAAGTGGCTTAAAGAAATACATTGGTACAATGTTGGATTATGGGGTAAGTCCTAAAGATATTCACTTTGTGGTAAGTTCCGGAGCTGCTAAAGCAGAGGTAACCCAAAAGATCACAAAGGAATTGAAAAGTCTGAATTATTATGTGAATGTAGTGACAGCAGAAGAAGAAGGAACTATGGGTTTGCAGGCTGTACTGCCTCCAGTATATGAAGACAGAGCTTTTGTAGTAGATATCGGATCTGGCAATACAAAAATCTCATGGAAAGAAAACGGAAAAATTAAATCGCTGGAAAGCTATGGTGCCAAATATTTTCAGAATGGCGTTGATGACCAGAAAGTATATGATGAAATAGTCGCAAAAGCGAAACAAGTGCCAGAAGGATACCGAAAAACATGCTTTATTATTGGAGGTGCTCCTTTTAAACTGGCCAAAGAAGTACGAAATGGAAAAGAAAGATATACCGTATTGAAAGCTCCTGGCGATTATAATCCTAGCGAAGCTAAAGATAAAGCTGGTGTAAATATCTATAAAGCCATTGCGGATGCCACTGAATGCAAGCAATTTGTATTTGACTGGGATGCTAACTTTACTATAGGTTTCCTTTTATCAAATACCAAATAATAAATCATTACAAACGACAACCTCACCCCAAATTTTTCACATTCTTTTTGAAAAGTTTGGGGTTTTTTACCGGATGAATTTTAAAAATCTATTGCCTATACATAATCTATACTGTTTAACTCTTTTCATACAAGATGAAACGCTTAACACCTCTAGGTAGAATTACCATTGTTGCCCTAATTCTGGCTGGTCTTTGGGGCCTTAAATGGCTTATCATGGATAGTGGCTATGTAATGACAAAACAACTAACAACCTCTCAGGATGTTGGTAAAGTTGATTTGCCAACGGCTCCTAAAAACGCCTCCAGTACTGTGCAAGCAATGTCTCTACCCGGAGAAAAACCTGCTAATCTAAACTCACCACAAGTACGCTGGCTCATGTGGGCATGGAATGCACAGATGGGAGCTATTCTGGCAAATGGAGGTTCTGAGACCACAGAAGGGTCTATTATGGCTAAAAAAGGAGTAAACCTGAAAATTACTCGTCAGGATGATGTTCCCCAAATGCAGGCGTCGTTGATCAAATTTGCCAATGAATATAAAAGCAATCCGAGTACTCCAGAAGGAGCACACTTTGTAACTATTATGGGAGACGGAGCTGCAGCATTCTTGTCCGGAGTGAATCCTGAACTGGAAAAGATAGGTCCTGATTACCGTGCCCAGATAATCTATACTTGTGGAAAATCGCTGGGTGAAGACAAGTTTATGGGTCTTCCTTCCTGGAGAGATAATCCTCAATCTGCTAAAGGCGGATTAACGGCTGCTGTACTTCGTGATGGTGACTGGAATATTGTAGTAAAATGGTGTGGGGACAATGGCATTCGTATCAATCCGGATGAAACTACTTATGATCCGGACGCTATGAACTTTGTGGCAGCCGATAACTACCTGGATGCCGCTGAAAAATATATTGCAGGCTACTCAGAAGATCGTGAAGTAGTACAAAATGGCAAACGCACCGGAGAGAAGAAACGTGTATCTGTCAATGGGGTAGCAACCTGGACTCCTGGCGATGTCAACATTGCCGAGAAAAAAGGTGGGCTGGTTTCAATTGTATCTACTAAAGAATACCGCAGCCAGATGCCGTGTGTGTTGATTGGTATTAAGAAATATATGGAAGATAACCGTCCAACAGTAGAGAAAATGATCGAAGGGATTGCAGAAGGTGGAGATCAGGTAAAGTCTTACTCTGCGGCATTGGATAAAGCGGGGGAACTATCTGCTAAAGTATATAATGAAGCCGATAAAGCGTATTGGGTAAAATATTATAAAGGTACACAGTCTGCAGATAAGCAGGGTTTGGTGGTAGACCTGGGTGGATCTGCTGTACATAACCTGGGTGATAATGCAGAAATATTCGGATTAAATTCGGGAAGTACCAATGTGGTGAAGATTGTATATGATTTGTTTGGTGGGGTAGCATCTAAACTTTATCCAAAGTTAATGCCTTCTTATCCTAAATCTGATGATGTAATAGAAGTAAGCTATCTGAAAGATGTTATTGCTAAAGCTGGAAGCAATGTTTCTGCTGCTGAAACAGTGGCATTCACGAATGATGCAAATATTAAAGAGAAAGTATCAGAGAAGTCATGGAGTATTGAGTTTGAGAGTGGAAAGGCCTCCTTCTCTCCTCAGACTGAAAAAACATTAAATGAATTGTTTAATGATTTGGTTGTGGCTAATAACCTTCGGGTAGAAATTCATGGGCATACAGATAACACTGGCGATCCTAGTAAGAATATGAATCTGTCTGAAGAACGCGCCTTTGCTGTAAAACAGTGGATGGAACAAAAATCGCCTAATAACTTCCCTCAGGGTCGTGTACAGGTTTTTGCACATGGGCAGACTCAGCCTATTGTACCTAATAACTCGCCTGAGAATAAAGCTAAAAACCGCCGTGTGACCATTGTCATGGGTAAATAAAATTTCAGTATCCTATCTGAGTAAATTTTTATATCCTCAGATAGGATACTACAAGCCTCCTATCTATACCTTCTTCTTTTGCTCTTTCAGTGTTGTGTCACACACTATTACAATACAAATCTGAAAATATGCTTACTCAAATAAAACCTTTGTTTATTCCTAACTCCAGGAATAACAGGTCTGTTATTACCCTAATGATTGTACTACAAGTGGTTGTATTCCTGGTAATTTGGTTTGCCAGTAAGTCAACTATTTTTCCAACTCCTGTAGAGATTATAAAAGCTTTGGGACGATTGTTCGAGGAACAAAATCTGGCATATGAGTTGTGGACGAGTACATGGTTATGTATCAAAGCGATGGGTATTGCTATTATTATCTCGCTTCTGATTGCCTATGCTACTGTAATTCCATTTTTCAAACCTATTGGTTTTCTTATTTCAAAAGGTCGTTTCTTAACACTGGTAGGTTTGTCCTTTGTTTTTACCCAGATGACGAGTGGAAGCAGCAGCCTGAAAACATCTTTAATGGTGTTTGGTATCACTGTATTTTTTGTCACGGCAATGGTATCAATCATTCAGTCTGTGCCCAAGTATGAATTTTATCATGCACGTACATTGCGCATGAATGAGTGGCAAGTAGTATGGGAGATAATAGTTTTAGGACGACTGGATCAGGTTTTTGAAGTAATCCGCCAGACTTTTGCCATTAGCTGGACTATGCTGACATTAGTAGAAGGAATCTCTCGTTCTGAGGGTGGGATTGGACCTTTATTACTCAATCAACAAAAGTACTTACACCTGGATGCTGTTTTTGCTATTCAGTTTGTCATCTTGCTGATAGGGATCTTACTGGATTGGGGAATTGGACAAATGAAAGAATTTTTCTTGCCTTATAGTTCACTTACTGTGGAGAAATAAAAGTTCCACTGCTAGTTACCATACTAACATTTGACAGAATGGAATACTCTAAGAATGAATGCATTTTAAAAATAGATAATGTAAGCCTTACACTGGACAGCAAGATAATACTCCAGAATGTAAATGCTGAGATCAAAAATATTGTCCGTCCGGGTATGACACAGGGACAGGTGGTCGGTTTTTTGGGACCGTCAGGCGTAGGAAAGACAAAGTTGTTTGAAATTATGGCAGGTTTGCTGAAACCTACGTCTGGTAATGTATTTGTTGGAGAGGCTCAAAAGCCGGTAGCTCCTGGCCGGATGGGTGTTGTGCAGCAAAACTACCCTCTTTTTCATCACAGAACAGTGATGGGCAATCTGGAGATTGCCGCAAAGAAAACTATATCAGATTCACAGAAACGGAAAGATAAGATTTTTGAGATGCTGGATCGGTTTCATCTCAGACAGCATGCCAATATGTATCCGGCTCAGTTATCAGGAGGACAGAAGCAACGTATAGCTATTGCTCAGCAATTGTTGTGCTCAGATAACTTCTTACTGATGGATGAGCCATTCTCAGGATTAGACATCAATATGGTAGATGAAGTGAGTGAGATGATTTGTGAGATATCCAACGCACATGAGCATAATACCATTATCATTGTATCACATGACATTGTTTCAACCGCTGCTATATCTGATACACTCTGGATTATGGGGAGAGACAGAGATGCCCAGAATAATATTATTCCCGGAGCAAAGATCAAACATACGTTTGACTTAATTGAACGTGGACTAGCTTGGCAGCCTGATATCAAGAAAATACCTGCCTTTAATGAGTTAATTAACGAGGTCCGAGATCTTTTCTTGTATTTGTAAATCCAATGTGTGTAAATAAAAACGCCTCTGATTTATATAGTCAGAGGCGTTTTTATTTATAAGCACAGATCTATCAGACTTTCAGAATCCATCCGAATGGATCTGCTGCTTTTCCAGTTTTAATATCATCCAGTGCAGTTTGAATGCGAGGAGCAATCGTTCTGTTTTCTACTGCTGGCAACGTATAGTCAGTTCCTTCATGCCCAATCACTGCAATAGGTGCGATAGTTGCCGCTGTTCCTACACCAAATGCTTCTTGTAGCGTTCCGTTTTTCGCGGCATCAATAACTTCTTTCACACTTACTGCCCGCTCTTCCGTAGGGATACCTAACTTTTGAGCTACCTTTAATACACTGTCACGTGTAATGCCTTTCAGAATAGAGTCAGACGTTGCTGGAGTGATCAGTTTGCCATCAATCACAAACATAACGTTCATCGTTCCTGATTCTTCAAAGTATTCGTGCGTTTTAGCATCTGTCCACAAAAGCTGGTCATATCCTGCTTTTTGCGCCAGCGTTGCAGGTAACAAAGAAGCGGCATAGTTACCGGCTGCTTTAGCTGCACCTGTACCTCCCTTAGCTGCGCGGGTAAACTCTGTTTCTACTTTTACACGAACAGGCTTATTGTAATATACTCCTACAGGGCAGGTAAATATAATAAAGTAATAGGTTTCAGAAGGGCGAACGCCTGTATAGGCGTCAGTAGCGAACATAAATGGACGAATATACAGCGAGTGACCTGCTGCTGCCGGAACCCAATCCTTATCTAGAGTCAGCAGTTGCTGCAGACCATTGATAAAAATATCTTCAGGAAGTGCTGGCATAGCCAGACGTTCAGCAGATGCATTTAACCGTTGTGCATTAGCCTCCGGACGAAAAATAAGGACTTCTCCCTCTGCATTTTTATAGGCTTTGAGTCCTTCAAAGACAGCTTGTCCATAATGCAGAGCAGATGTTGCAGGACTAAGGCTTAGATCACCATAAGGAATAATTCGTGGGCTATGCCATTTTCCCTCTGCATACTCTGCAATAAACATATGATCGGAATAGTACTTACCAAAACCAAGATTGGTAAAATCTACCTGTGACAACCTGGATTGTGTTGTCTTTTCTATCGGGAATGCGAGCGTGTCAACCATACGCTGTCTATTATTTAAACATGAAAAATAGAGAATGTTTCAAATATACTGATTTCGTCGCGGAATTGTTCACTCAACGCGGTATATTTTTTAAGTTCTTCAGGCTTGTAGCGAATATTATTTTGTTTTTAGAATTTTACAGTCATTATTTCGCTTGGAGTAAAATAATATTTTGTTTTTTAGTGAAAATAGGCTTTGTGTATCTTTGACAAAAATAATTGCTTATTCAATAAGTAATAGGTCTATTATTTATTGGATAACATACTTTTACAATATGTATCACCAAGCTGACTGCCAATTTTATAATAATAAATAGCCATCTTTGAGTTTTTAGGATAATCAAATGTCCCATTTGCATATATATCACCAAGTTGGCGAATGGAAAGAATATGATTTTTTACAGCTGCATACTCATATAGCTTAATTGCCTTGTTAGTTGACAGTTCTGTCCCGATTCCATACAAATAAAGCTCTGCTAATTCATAATAAAACTGAACATTTCCTGATTTGATTTTATCTGTGAAGTAATCAAATGCATATTTAATACTTACAGGTTCGTCGAAGTACTTGAGCGTAACAACTCTGTCAGAATTTTCCCGAAAGTCATTATTATACTCTCCAATTTTAAAAAGCGGTTCAATGAGTTGTATAGTATCTGTCTTTAGATTTTTAGATTGGATAAGAATAGCATTGCCATAGTCTGCAATATACTTTTGATGATTACCTAAAATGATGCATGTGTCCGATCCTTTTCCTCTGAGATCTATTATATTGATATTGTATAGCTTTATGATATTGTTGCTTCCTTTAACAATAATGACATCATGGTGCTTGTCAAAGAATGCTACATTCTTTTGAATTACCTCAATTAGATTATTTGAGCCTTCAAATATGAGTTCATCTTTAGTTGCTTTGCCAGTTGTTACATTCTGTGTCTCATTTATAACCACATTATTTGTATAAGATTTATCAGTGGCAGAATATGTTTTTTTAGAAGCTTTACAGGCGAAAAACAACAAAATACCTACATAAAAAAGAATGTACTTCATATAACCAGATATACAGATTTTGTCAATACTCTATTAAAAGATACTAAAGAAAAGCAGATTCTAGTTCTATAGTATTTCAACTGAATGATTGATTTAGCTAATTTATCGCTTACTATAATTAACCTTCACTATATAATCATAATATATTATATCAAACTATAAAAGAAAAGGTGATGAAACACTGTTTCATCACCTTTTCTTTTATTAGTATCCGAATATGTTATTTCAACATCTCAAGTAATGATGTTAATCGGTTCTTTAACTCTTTGCGATGTACAATAAAATCAAGGAAGCCATGTTCCAGAACGAATTCTGCACTCTGGAAGTCTTTGGGAAGATCTTTGCCTATTGTTTCACGAATAACACGAGGTCCTGCAAAACCAATCATTGCACCCGGCTCTGCGATGTTAAAATCACCTAGCATGGCAAAAGAAGCGGTAACGCCTCCGGTAGTCGGATCAGTTAACAAAGAGATGTAAGGCACTCCTGCTTCGTTTAATAAGGCTAATTTGGCAGAGGTTTTGGCCATCTGCATAAGTGAATACCCTGCTTCCATCATCCGGGCTCCTCCTGAACGGGAAATCATCAGGAACGGAATCTTGTTCTCTAATGAATAATCAATAGCCCGTGCAATCTTCTCACCCACTACAGAACCCATAGATCCGCCAATAAAAGCAAAGTCCATACAGGCTACTACTACATCTACATTATTCATTTTTCCATATCCCGAACGAAGAGCATCTTTTAAACCTGTTTTCTTTTGGGAAGCTACTACACGTTCAGGATATTTCTTGGTATCCGTAAACTGTAATGGATCGCCTGAGGTCATTTGTGTGTCCAGTTCTGTAAACTCATTGTTATCAAACAGAAGTTCAAAGTATTCCACCGAACCAACTTTCTCATGATAGTTGCAATGAATACATGTGTAAGCATTCACTTTAAGCTCACGGGTATGCATTACTTTTTTACACTCAGGACATTTGTACCAGATTCCATCTGGTGTTTCTTTTTTTAACTCTGTAGGCGTATTAATGCCTTTTTCTTTTCTGATAAACCAGGACATGTTCTTTCGTAGGGAGTAAAAGTCGGATTTGAATATAAGACACTATACGAGCATACTGTAATTACAAAGCCTCAGCACGTATACATATTCAGAGATCTTATCTTTTTGTTTCTAAACTGATTTTTCTGTTGAACAAAAATAAACACACAGAAGTTTATATACTTCTATTGATAATCAATACAATAACTATTATAAGTCAAGGCTAAATACATAATTCAGAGACAATGACCCAGAACAAAATGTCAGGCTATTGTTATTTCCGGGGTCAAATATACATCCTGAATGGCATTAAGCAATGCCACCCCCTCATTCATTGGGCGTTGAAATGCTTTTCTGCCTGATATTAACCCCATACCACCTGCTCGTTTATTGATGACAGCAGTTTTTACAGCATCCTCAAAATCAGCTACACCAGATGCCCCGCCTGAGTTAATCAATCCGGCACGTCCCATGTAGCAATTCGCTACCTGATAGCGACACAAATCGATAGGATGATCGGACGTTAGCTGGGTATAAATGCGTTCATCAAGTTTGCCATAACTGCTGGCTCCTGTATTTAACGCTTTGTATCCACCGTTATTTTCCGGCAATTTCTGTTTGATGATATCTGCCTGGATAGTTACTCCCAGATGATTTGCCTGTCCGGTCAGGTCTGCTGAAACATGATAGTCCGTACCCTCTTTTTTAAAGGCTGAGTTGCGGGTATAACACCACAGAATAGTTGCCATTCCAAGCGAATGTGCTTCTTCAAAAGCTTTTGCTATTTCGACAATTTCGCGTGTGGCATCATCTGAGCCAAAATATACAGTAGCTCCAATGGCTACTGCTCCCAGATTCCATGCTTCCCGAACACTTCCAAACAAAATCTGCTCAGATTTATTGGGATAGGTTAGCAATTCGTTATGATTGATCTTAACAATAAAGGGTATTTTGTGAGCATACTTTCTGGACATCATACCCAATACACCAAATGTGGTGGCAACCCCGTTACATCCTCCTTCTACTGCCAGCTTGACAATATTTTCAGGATCGAAGTAAATAGGATTCTTAGCAAACGAAGCTCCTGCACTGTGTTCAATTCCCTGATCAATAGGAAGAATAGATAAATATCCTGTTCCTGCTAATCTGCCTGACTGAAAGAGTTGTCCCAAGCTTCTCAAAACCTGTGGAGAACGATTGGACTGAACAAAGATTTTGTCTATAAAGTCAGGAGAGGGCAAGTGAAGCGTTTCTTTGGGAATGGTCTGACTGGTATATTCCAGTAAATAAGATGCCTCAGTTCCCAGATAGTTAACAATTTTCTGATAAGTCATGGCAGAAAGTCGGGGTTAAAATGAACCTGCCTAATGGCAGAAAAATACAATCTCCTGAAAAAAGGTACCTTTCTGGTGTATTAAAAAACTTATACCGGATGAAAATTGGGTAATAGTCTAAAAGCAAAAAAGGTGCAGGGATGCACCTTTTTTGCTGTATATTTTTTTCTTAGTTGCCTGCTTCTGCCTGAGCTGCTCCACCAAAGAATTTCTCCCGGATTTGAGTAGCTTTTTTGTCTTGCTCAGGATCAGCCTCATATTTGTTGGACAACTGTTTAGCCGGGCCGTCTATTGTGCCATAAACGTAGTCGCTCTCTGCATTAGGATCTTTCTGCTGAATGGTGTTATATAAAGAACCACACTGTGTAGCTCTGAAAGCCATGAAAAGAAATACCAAAACGCCTACGAAAACTTTTAAATCACGCATATGAGTAAATGTGTTTATAAATTCAAGTCCCTAATACTCAGTATAAAAGCTCCTTTGTTAGAAAGCTTGTACTTAAAATCTTGTATTCTTTCAATTTTAAGCAGCGCAAATTTAATAGACAATTCGAATTTCCTTACAAAATTTTGGTTTAATTTTTATGATAATCTGTCAAGGCAGGTTAAGTCCAAATTTAGCACGCTTTTTTACTGTAGTGTAAGTTTTTAAGAAAGCTTGATTTGATTTTTCATGAAATAACTCATTTGTATTCTGTACCTTTGATGCGCCTTTTTGATTTGATAGCCATATTTGATAGGGATGCACTTTTGTAAGATGGCTTCTTATACGCTACAGCCTCGGGTTTACGTTTTTGTAAATATTTGACTATTGTTTCTATTTTATTGAATTAAGTGATGTGGACTAGCATTGCAAAATTTATTATTAAGAACCGGACACTGCTGATTATTTTTCTGGTTATATCTACTGCGTTTATGGGATACCAGATGCGTAATCTGGAGATGAGTTATGATTATACAGCGGTGGTTCCTGTCAATGATCCGGAGATGGTTTATTTTCGGGACTTTAAAAAGACATTTGGAGAAGATGCAAATATCATTGCCATTGGATTGCAGGATAGTGCCTTGTATGAATTAAAGAATTTTCAGCACTTGCAGGAATTCACCAAGGGATTATCTGAGATTCCAGGTATCGCTAATGTTACAGCCTTGCCTGGTTTGCAGTATCTGGCAAAGGATAGTGCTCAGAAAAAACTTTACCCGGAAAAAATCTTTAAAAAACAACCTTCTTCACAGGCAGAACTGGATAGTCTGTTACGTTTCGTGAATCAGTTGCAGTTTTATAAAGATCAGATTATCAATTCGGAAAATGGAGCAACGGGTATTCTGGTTTCCATTGATAAAACGATCCTGAATTCTCCCAAACGTTTGCCACTTACCAAGGCGATGATGGAACTGGGCGACAAATTTTCTGCCCAAACAGGTGTAAAGTTGCATTATGCCGGAGTTCCTTTTGTTCGGTCTGTTATGTCAACCAAAGTGAAGAAGGAACTACAGTTGTTTCTCATTCTGTCTGTTGTAGTGACTATTGTAACCATTTTTGCCTTTTTTAAGGCCTGGGATGCCGTCATTGGTTGTACACTGGCAGTAATGGTTGTATTACTCTGGACAGTTGGTACTATGGGCTTGTTTGGCTATAAAATAAACCTGTTGACAGCTTTACTACCTGCCATTATCATTGTCATGACAGTTCCTACATGTATTTATTTGTTAAATAAGTACCATCAGGAATATGTAGAACACGGAGATAAGAATCTGGCTTTGATCCGGACGATTGCTAAACTAGGACTGGCTGCCTTTATGATCAATGCTACTACAGCTGCTGGTTTTATTGGTTCCATATTTACAGATGTAGCTATTCTGGAAGAGTTTGGTATTGTAGCGGGGATCAATGTATTTGTTGCCTTTTTTATCTGCCTGGTTGTGATTCCTATTTTCTTCTCCTATATGCCTGCTCCTAATGAGAAGAAACTACGTTACCTGTATTCAAAACCTGTTAATTCTGCGCTAACATGGGTTGATAAACGGATTAATACCCATCCTAACTGGATTTATGGTATTACTATCGTAGCTACCTTGTTGTCTTTCTGGGGAATCTATCAGATAAAGGCCGTTAGTTACATGGTAGATGATCTTCCTGAAGACAGTGACGTAGTACAAGACCTGCGATTCTTTGAACGGAACTTTCAGGGCATTATGCCACTGGAAATTGTGATTAACACAGGCGAAAAACGGGGTGTGTTTAAATTGAAGAATCTGGAAAAGATTGAAGAGTTTGAGCAGATTCTTTCCGGACATCACAACATTACTAAGCCTGTATCTGTTGTAGAGTTTCTAAAAGCAGCAAGACAGGCTTATTATAATAACAATCCTGAGTTTTATGGCTTGCCAACCAAAATGGACCGGAACTTTGTATTGTTGTATCTGAAAAACATGCTGGGTAAGAGTTCTACCAAAGATACCTCCAATATTGGTAGCCGATTGATACACTCTTTTGTGGACTCTACTGGCCAGTATGTACGTATCTCCATGAAGATTGCCGACCTGGGATCTTATTCTATGGATACTACCTTGAGTAATATGATCCGACCTGCTATTGAGAAAACATTTGCGTCAACCAAATTGAAGGCAAATGTAACAGGTACGACTGTCTTGTTTGCCAAAGGGAATGCATATCTGAATGACAGTCTGGCATCCAGTCTTATAACTGCCTTTGTCGTAATTGTGCTCATGATCGGGGTTCTGTTCCTTAACCTGCGTGTTGTCATCATTTCACTAATCCCTAACTTTGTTGCTCTGCTAATTACAGGTGGATTGATGGGATTCATGGGAATAGCCTTAAAGCCCAGTACCTCTCTGATCTTTAGTATTTCTTTTGGTATTATTGTAGACAGTTCCATACATTATCTGGCTCACTATCGGCAGGAGATATTCTATAAAAAAATAGCCATCAGGCAGGCTGTGAGTGATACACTGATGGAAACAGGCCCTAGCATTATCTATACATCGATCATTCTTTTTGTCGGCTTTGTAATTTTTGTATGGTCAAGTTTTGGAGGGACAAAATCACTGGGAATCCTCATGTCAGCCTCTATGCTTATCTCAATGGTGACAAATCTGACATTATTACCTACATTGTTGAATTCATTTGATACAGGTAAAGTTTCAAAGGATGAGACCTATATGCTGGAAGATTTTGACAACTTCTATCTGGAACATGAGGATGAAGAAATAGATCTTAACCGGATTGCCATCCGAAAAATTAATCCTATTGATTAATGGACTGGTTTTATCTGTGGAAACCTTACATACTATCTTGAAATACGTTGAGTGTGAGTAAGGTTACATTATCTGAAATGCCCTCATAAAGAGTAGATGATAAACGTCTACAACTATGACAAGGATTATTTTCAATCTGTGTAAGCTAGGAATATTGTTAGTGATTGGTTTGGCTCTGTGGTAGCTGCCATCTTAATAAAAATATCAGGGACAGGTTTCAAAACTTGTCCCTTTTTTATTTTTTTTCTTTCTTACCAGAGTTGATTTGCAAAGTGAGAATATAACCCGCTGAAACTGTCTACAAACACCAAAACAACCTCCAAGAAACCCAATGAAGATCAAACACATTTATGTTAGTCGTCCTAATCTGGAATTAACCCGACCTTATACCATAGCCTATAAAACAGTATCCTCAGTTGAGAATTGTATTGTCGAGATTATTACTGAAAACGAGTTGTATGGGTTAGGAGCTGCCAATCCAAGTCCTTACGTAGTAGGGGAATCGCTGGATGATATGTGGAAGGCTGTACAGTCTCCTCAACTGGATTGGTTACTGGGGAGAGATATCCGTCACATTGGAACATTGTGCCGGGAAGTACAGGAATGGTATCCTAAAAATCCAGGTGTCCGGATTGCATTGGAAACAGCTTTGCTTGATGTATTTACCAAGTATCTGGGAGTACCATTAACATCTTTCCTGGGGCAGAAGATAACATCTTTACCTACTTCCATTACTATCGGTATTAAAGATGTAGAAGCTACACTTGCTGAAGCAGAAGAGTATGTGGGACGTGGCTTTCGGGTATTGAAGGTAAAGTTGGGAAAATCACTGGAGGAGGACATTGAACGATTGGTAAAGTTGCGTGAAGTATATGGAAACAGTATTGTAATCCGTATTGATGCCAATCAGGGGTATACAGTACAGGATCTGAGCAAATTTTATCAGCAGATTGGCGCCTTGGATATCGAATTGGTAGAACAGCCACTACCAGCCAATCAGATACTGGAAATGAAAAATCTGCCAGAAGAGCAAAAGCGACCTATTGCTGCCGATGAATCACTGGTAACGCCTCAGGATGCTTTTCGTTTGGCTGAGGCACCTGCAGCCTGTGGGATTTTTAATATCAAACTTATGAAGTGTGGTGGGATTACTCAGGCGATGGAGATAGCTCAGATTGCCAGAAAAGCGAATATTGATCTGATGTGGGGCTGCAATGATGAAAGTATTATCAGTATTACGGCTGCACTTCATACGGCACTGGCATGTCCCAATACAAAGTATCTGGATCTGGATGGAAGCCTGGACCTGGCAAAAGATGTGGTGTCAGGCGGGTTTATTCTGAAAGATGGAATTCTCTCTGTGAATGGTGAACCAGGATTGGGAGTGAAAAAGATATAATAATGTAATTCATCAGATTTGCAGATTTTGCCAGACTTGCCTTACTCTTTTGTAGTGTTTGCCATACTCAGTGACATGATCAGAATTTACGGCAAAAGTTTGTCTTGTGCCTGGTCATATGCAGGCAATAGTTTTGCGGTGAGTTCCGATCACTTTTTCGTCTTGCGCATAACTCACAGCGAAAAGAAAAAGTGATCGGAACTCCAGTCAAAAACAAAAGTGATCAGAGTTCTGATCAAAACCTTCTTTCATGAGGGCGCAACTCACACAGACCCTTATAGGAGCCGTGCCATGAACTATGCGCAAATCAGAAATTTTCGCTAAAAACAGGTGTATCTTTTCCCATCGTTGGTGTTATCACCACGACCTGTTTCCCACTCTTCAGGTTAGTAATAACACACAATCTGGGAGGGAAGATTCTTTCATTTATAGTCTATTACTACATACTTACTCTCCAGCCCAATTCTCACGATCCAGACTACGGTATTGAATCGCTTCTGCAATGTGTTCTGTCAATATGGCTTCACTGTTGGCAAGGTCTGCAATGGTTCTTGCCACCTTAAGAATACGATCATACGCTCTGGCAGATAAGTTAAGACGTTCCATAGCACGTTTTAATAGATTTTTTCCTACTGTATCAATCTCACACATTTGTTTCACTATTTCAGGTGGCATCATAGCATTGGCATGTATGCCCTTGTAGGATTCAAAACGTTGTGTTTGAATATTACGAGCCCTGATTACTCTTTCCCGAATCTGAGCGCTACTTTCAGACTTGCGATTTGCAGTCATTTCGTCGAAAGATACCGGAGTTACTTCTACATGCAGATCAATTCGGTCTAACAGTGGACCACTAATCTTACTGAGATACCGATGTACAACTCCCGGACCACAAACACAGTCTTTTTCCGGATGATTATAATAGCCACACGGACAGGGATTCATACTGGCGATCAACATAAAGTTGGCTGGAAACTCTACTGTCTGACGAGTTCTCGAAATCACCACTTTGCGTTCTTCCAGAGGTTGTCGCATCACTTCCAGAACCGTACGTTTAAACTCGGGTAGTTCATCCAGAAACAGAACGCCGTTATGTGACAATGATATTTCACCTGGCTGAGGAATTCCACCTCCTCCAACCAAGGCCGCATCACTAATGGTATGATGTGGACTACGAAATGGCCTTCTGGATACCAGTGCTGCCAAACTACCTAACTTGCCTGCCACGGAATGTATCTTGGTTGTTTCCAATGCCTCAGGTAAAGTAAGTGGAGGGAGGATAGAGGGCAATCTCTTAGCCAGCATTGTTTTTCCAGCCCCGGGAGGACCAATCATGATTACATTATGCCCACCGGCTGCTGCAATCTCCAATGCCCGTTTGATATTTTCCTGTCCCTGTACATTCGAGAAATCTGCTTCATATTCATTTTGTGTATTGAAGAATATTTCCCGTGTATCAGACACCAGAGGTTCAATCGTAAGCTTTCCTTCCAGAAATTCTACGGCATCATTGAGATTCTCTACACCGATCACATCCAGATTATTGACAATAGCTGCTTCGGCTGCATTCTCTTTGGGTAAAATAAAACCCTTGTATCCATTTTTACGAGCTTCGATAGCAATCGGAAGTACCCCTTTGATGGGACGTAAGGTACCGTCCAATGCCAGTTCACCCATAATAATGTACTGGTCCAATATTTGTGTAGAGAGTTGTTCAGAAGCGACAAGTATACCCAGTGCAATAGGTAAGTCATAGGCAGAACCTTCTTTCCGGATATCAGCAGGAGCCAGGTTAACAACCACTTTGGTACGTGGCATGCGAAAGCCAATATGTTTAATGGCTGTTTCAACACGTTGTTGACTTTCCTTGACAGCACTGTCTGGTAAACCTACCAGAAAAAAATGTTGCCCCTGACCAACACTTACTTCAATAGTAATAGGAAAGGCATTTACTCCATAAACGGCGCAGCCGTATGTTTTGGATAGCATAGCTAAAAAATAGGTAATAAGTAAAAAGAATATATAAGTCTCTGATTAAGTGAGACCACAATAAACAGAAATACATTTCAGAGATGAAAAAGTAACATATTTCGTTATTTGTTTAAAGTGCGTGAAAATAAGAGTACTTGCATGAAGCGAAAAGAGAAACCTGTTCCAGAAAGCAGTTATGTAATAAAAAAAATGAAAGGTGTAAAAGGTTCGTTTCCCGAACAAAGTACTATCTTTGTAAGTTTAAAAGATTTTAGAGACCAAATACATATTACCATTTTCTCCGATTCATTTCTTTCCTAACGAATCATGTCCAACCAAGCTGAACGTCTGAAATCGCTACGTCAGAAAACCAATCTGAACCAGCAGGAAGTTGCCGATAAAATTGGCAAGTCCCGGTCTCGTATTGCTATTTATGAAACCCAGTCTCAGGTTCAGATTCCTTCAGATGTACTTCAAAAGTTATCACAGATATATCATACCACACCTGAATTTATTTTATATGGTACAGTACAGCCAGTAGTGCAACCTGTTACACAACCTGTGAACGGAAATCCCCGTATCACTGGTGGCGACATGCGCATTCTGGTAGTTACTACAGACAAAGCAGGAGAAGAAAATGCAGCATTTGTTCCAGTAAAAGCCCGGGCAGGTTATCTGGTGGGATATGGAGATCCTGAATTTATTCAAACCCTGCCGACTTACTCTATTCCTGGCTTTTCAGAAGGAACCTACCGTGTATTTGAAGTAGAAGGAGATAGCATGCAGGAAACGTTACGCCCTGGTGATTTAGTGGTTACCCAATTTGTCGAGAACTGGAGAAACCTGAAAAATGATAAAATGTATGTAATTGTCTCAATAGATGGAATTATCATAAAACGCATTCATAACCTGCTCGATAAGTCAGGAGGGATTGTCATTGTATCAGATAATCCACAATTCAATCCGGATTTCTTACATTCAGATCAGATTATGGAAATCTGGGAAGTGAGAGCAACTATCAGCCGTAATCTGGATCGCAAAAAACTTAATTATATATAATTACGATACATTTTATCGTATTTTCCTGTAAACTGGTTTCCCATGAGTTTCTTTACTAAAAAACGCGTGAAGCGTTTTTTTCTTTTTATAGCCATTTTCTTAGTAGTTGCTGGAGTAGCCTTATTTCGTCCGGTAGATCGCACCCCATATAAGGAGATGCCCTACTACCAGCAATTCAAAGAAAAGGTAGCACAGCTGCCTCCAGTCAAAGAATATCCAAATGCAGATACATTGCAGGTAGGGTGGGCTAAGGTGAGTATTACACCCAATCATCCGATGCCAACAGCCGGTTATGGACAGCGAAGAGGTAAGCTCTATACTGCCATTCATGACTCTATATGGGTTCGGACATTTGTGTTTGACAATGGAGTTCAAAAGACTGCTTTGCTAAGCGCTGATCTGCTCATCATTGCTCCGGAAGTCACTAATGCTCTTGCCAAACGCTTACCTGAGATAGGGATGTCCATAGACCAGGTATATCTGTGTGCTACACATTCACACAACAGCATAGGTGGCTGGGCTGATAAAATAGTGGGACTGCTGATCTCTGGTGAATACGATCCAGCTATTGTAACTTTTATTGCTGACCGTTTTTTGGAGTCTATTCGTCTGGCCAATCAGAATAAGGAAAAAGCGGCCATTGGGGCTATTGCTATTCCTGCTGGAGAATTGGTTGAAAATCGTTTGCGAGAAAGTAATCCTACAGACTCATTGCTTCGGGTAATGGAAATACGTAAAAAATCCGGAGCAAGAGCCATAGTAGCTTCTTTTTCTGCACATCCCACTATTATCTCTGATAAAGACATCCGTCTGTCTCGTGATTATCCAGGTGTATTGGTAGATACACTGGAAAGCGACTCCCTTATTGACTTTGCTGCATTCTGTGCAGGAACAGTTGGAAGCCATCGGGCGGAAATAGATGGTCCAACAGAATGGAAGATGCTTGAAATGGAAGCTAGCCTGCTTGCCCAAAAGATTACTGCCGGATTATCCACTATACCATTGACGTACCATAAAGAGCTACGGATAGTGTCCTTGCCATTGCCTTTGCGGGATCCACATTTTCGTATTACGGAAGATTGGCGTATCCGTCCGTGGGTATTTTATTCATTATATGGCGATTATCCTTCTGTAGTAAAAGGGTTACGGGTAGGCAATGTGATTTGGGTAGGTGGTCCCTGCGATTTTTCCGGTGAACTTACGCCTCTGGTGCAGCCCTTTGATCAGTGGCAGCAACATCCTTTGTTTATTTCCAGCTTTAACGGCGGATACATCGGCTATGTGACTCCTGATGCCTACTACGATTGGACTGCCTCTGAAACACGCGATATGAATTGGTTCGGCCCCTATAATGGATCCTATATTTCGGAAGCAATGCATGAGGTAGTAAAGTACCTGGAGCAATAAAAACGATTTTTGATAAAAAAGTTGTTCGATTTTATGTCTGGTTATCAGTTTGTTGAGGAATTTTTACTGGATTTTTATAAATATTTTTTGCGCAGACCATTGACAGATATATTTTTTTTAATACTTTTGCAATCCAATTCAAGCACAAAAAGCTGGTATTGACCCATGGTGTAATGGTAACACTACTGATTTTGGTTCAGTCATTCTAGGTTCGAATCCTAGTGGGTCAACAAACACCAATAGTAGCCCTAAGACGCGAGTTTTTAGGGCTTTTTTTATGCCCTTTCCTCTCCATAAAACGCATTAATACTTCTAAAAATCAACTTTGTGCCTGAATTCACTTGCTCACTTTTGTAAGCTACTTGCTGCATCTGTATATGTGCTATAGTTTATAACCTTTTGCGTGTTACTTCTGTTTTTTATTTGGGTTACAATTTAGTGAAATAAATATCAAGTGGTTTTTCACTAAATTTTTAAATCATGTACAAAAAATGACAGTACTTTTCTGGCTTCGTAAGAACCAAATGAACAAAAAGGGAGAATGCCCTATCTGGTGTACAATTTCTATTGAACAGTCAAAAAGTGAATTTTCCTGCAAAATGACTATAGATCCTATCCACTGGGATCAAAGAAACCAAAGAGCCAGGGGGAGATTAGCGGATTACATTAATACGCAGATAGAACAAATACTAGCAAAGGTTTTTGATATAAAAGTCATAGCTCAGGCACAAGGGAAAAGTGTTACTCCTCAGTTAATTAAGAATGAATACCAAGGAAAGGTAGTTACTAAGCCTACATTCCTTCAGATGTACGCTAAGTGTTTGGAAAGGAAAACCCACATAAACCCTATTTCAAAGAAACACTACGAACGAAGAATGAAGAATATTGAAGTGTTTCTCAAGCTTCACAAGAAAGAATTAATCCTTCCTGAAGAGTTCACTCCTGATTTACTTGAAGAGTTAGAGCATCATTTAAAATCGGAACACAAAGTCAAATCTCAGGAATATCTGTTCCGCTATTTGGATTCAGTCCGGGAAGTTCTGCGATTCTGTCATAAGAAGGATATTCCAGTCAACAGGCAAACAATGGAATATGAAATAAAGAAAGGTAAGACAAAGACTCCTGTCTATCTGAACCAACAACAGATCCTGGCACTGGCAAACTTTAAAAGCCCCGCAAAACACTTAATGCAGACAAAAGATCTGGCATTGTTCCAGCGATATACAGGATTTGCCTATATAGATCTGACTACATTTGATTACGAGAATGATACAGTAGAAGAAAACGGCAAACGATGGATTAAAAAGATTAGAACTAAATCTGGTGAAGTGTCGCTACTTCCTTTATTTGATGAAGCTAGAACGATCCTGGAGAAGTATGATTACAAACTACCTGTAATCTCTAATCAGAAATACAATGCATACTTGGGGACTATAGGAGAGATCATTGGGCTGCCTTTCAAGCTTACCTCTCATATACTGAGAAAGACAGCGGGTGCGCTCTGGCTTCAGGAGGGTATACCCTATGCCCTTGTTTCTACCATGCTTGGACACTCCAGCATTACCACTACCCAGAAACATTATGTGAGAGTAGATCTATCTGCACTGAAAGCACATTTTGGGTAATAAAAAGTTGCCTGACCTGGGTGGTCAGGCAACTTCTATTGTTTGAACAAATTCAAAATGAGGTTTTTTATTTATAGTTTCTACAGTATGATAGAGCCTGGTTTTTTGCATTTCCAGAAAAACAATGAACTCTTCAATACGTCTTATTTGCCTGTTTTGTGTAGCTACATTTTCTGGGTAGCGAAAAGAATTACTCTTAATCTGACCAACCAAATAAAAGAGGTTGTGTATATTTTGATCTACTTCTTCAATTTTTGCGAGTAGTTCGATCGTTAAATCGGTGTTCATTAAATGAGAGGTATGTATGTATATAGGAATCTATTTACGATAAATATGCCTACACACAAGAACACTTGAACAAATTGACCAGACGTTTCTAAAACTGCTTAGTAATTTCAGATTACAAATATAGTATATTTGTACATATTGTGAAGATTCTACTGTCTTCACTCAGTTGCAGAGCCGATCGGGAGTGGTCGACTTTTGCTTTTTAGTTATATGATTGTTTATTTACTCTGATTGCTTGTTTATAAGGAAGGTTCAGGATGTTCGCAGATTGTCCAATATTGTACTAGCAAAGCAAACATATCTTTTAACTTATTAAAATCATTGGGTTTAGTGAAAACCCCTTGAATGGTAAGTTCTGTATATGCTTTTTTGACGATTTCCTTTGGAGGTAAAGTCGACATAAACACAAATGGAATACTTTTTTCTCTAAGCAGAGGGTTTTGATCAATTTGTTTTTTTAGTTCTATTCCATTCTCAATTTGCAACCTTATATCTGAAATAATCAGAAACGGTGTCTGATTAGTAGTTTTAAGATAATCTAGTACATTTGATCCTTTTGTGAAATAAATTCGCTGATTAGGAGTCTTTAATTGGGAAAAAACTTCTTCCAATAAAAGATGTTCATCAATATCATCTTCTATAATAACTATAGGTCCTTTCTTTAATGTTTCAGATAAGCTCATTTGTAAGCATAGTTAAGGTAGATACAAAAATTATTGTTATTCAGAATACATCATACTAATTCTGCAGATTTACGTTAGGTTAGGTACGAGACCTGGTATATTGCCAATGTAACCCACAACATTAGGTTTCTAGAAATAATTATTCCACTAGCTTGTACAAACTGATCTATAACCCATTGATTACTGAAGATAGACAACGCAACAATAGGGATATGATCGTAATACGGTCGAGTTCGCACTTCCCTAGTTACTTCTATACTATTTTTGATAGGTATATTACTATCGGCAAGAACCAAAGAAACTGCTGTTTGATCCGATCGATTCACTAAAAAAGTAAGCAGAGCTTGTCCATTGTTAACAACACGATATTGCCAGTGGGAGAATTCTTGGTCAATTATAAATGATCAATTATAAATTGTAGAATAGTTTTATCATCAGCATCATCTTTGGCAACGAGGAGGAAAAAAAATTGTTGGGACATCAAGTGAAGAATGCTTTTAAGAAAAGCAATTTAAGAATGGATAAATGGAAGAAGAATTAAAGTCAGGCATTTCCTTTTCTAATACAAGATTCTATTGGAAGGTAAAAAAGCCGGGTTAATCCAACTTGGCTTTTTGTGTGTGTTTAAATTGTTAAGTAACAAAAATATACTATTTTGGGTGTTCATATGAATACTATTTTTCATATCAAAAGGCTGTAGAAGTGATCAACGTTTGTCACATTTTCCTTGGTTACAAAGAATCTTTTTCGTTTGTCTGAACAGTCTTTATCAGTTGTGCCTTTAGCTCTTGAATATCCTTCATTAAGTACAAAATCAGTTCCTGTTGTGTTTGTACGATTTGTTGAAGTTCATCTATTTGAGAGAGTAGGCTATTTAATTTTTCTTCATTCATCTTACTCGATTTTATATCTCAAAATCCTTTATACAAATTTGTGAGCAAAGTTGTTCTGGGTCAAGAGTATAAATACGTGTTTGAAAAATTGAGTGTTTTTTACATTTATAATATACATCTCTTAAACACCTGCCTTTTATTAAATACTGTGTCATTTTAACAAATTTAGAAATAAAACTAAGATAACTGGTTGTTGCTTTTAACTCATCTAATTTCTCAAAAAAGTTCTGATAGGGAAGTAAGTGCGTTTAGCTCTCTGAATTGTTTTTCTTTTAGCTCAATAAGCTGCTCTATTGATAGTGATTCCAGTTCTATAGTTTGACAGTGATAAAAATTACATTGATGATTCTTTCCGGAGTTTGTTAAGCGTATTGATCTTGTCCTGAGTTTCTCCTACATCATTGTGAACCTGTAGGTGTGTAGGCCAGGCCTCCATTGTTTCTTGTATTCGGGTTAGTTTAGTGGAAATTTCCTGCATGAGCTGTACGGATGGATCTACAGACTTACTGCCTGGCATTTCTGGCAGAGGAGCTTTTGAAGAGGAAGAAGTATACCCACCATCCGCAAAACCATTCTTACGAGTACGTTCCGCCTCCAAGTAGCGGAAAACATTAGCATAACGGGGAGATTCTACCATCCATTTAGGCCCAACCCACTCATCTTCATGCACCACACCCACAGGACGGAAACCCGTGTTATCCGCTTCTCCAAATCCTTTGCCTGTGTATCCACCCTCTGCAAACTCAGGTAAGGGTGTAGCTGCTATCTTGGCAATCCCTAAAGCTCCGGTTGCACCAGCTATAATACTTAAAGGAATATTAGGCAACGCTTTTACAACTGCAAGAGCCGTATTAATGATTGCTTGAGTCAATGCAATGGCTTTATCGACTTTCGCTTGTTTCCGTTTGGCTTCAGTAGCTTTCTTATCGTACTCCGTTTCAACTCTGGCTTTCGCTCTGTTGTATTGATCCTGACTGAGCAGACCGGCCTTTAGCTGCTGATCCAGTTTGGTAGTGGCTGCTGTCTTTTCCCGATCATACTGAGCAATTTTTTTATCTGTAGCAATCTTGGCAAAATCTCCTACAGTAGCCAGTGCCTGCTGTCCAAACTGGATAGCAGCCTGTCCTAACTCCCGTTCTTTGGCTTTTTTCTTCTCAATAGATTCTGAAAACAAGGCTTCTGACTGTGCTGCATACTGAGCTTCAATAAGTGCCTTTTCTTCTTCTGTGAGCTCTTTATTCTGAAGCTCTATTTCTTTCTGAAGATCGAGCTTGTTTAATTTGGCCTCCAAGAGAAGATCTTCATTTTTACCTGCTATGATAATTTCACGTTCTGCATTAGCCAGGTCACGTTTATTTTTAGCCTGTTGTAGCTTCTCATCAATTTCAGCCTGTACTTTCTCTTTATCAATACCCAGCTTTTGCTCCAGTAAAATCTCTTCCTGGTGATAGCGGTAAAGCAGTTCGTTTTTCTGATCCTGAGTCAGCTTCTGATTACTTAGTACGGCATTCCGTCTTTTCTCCAGGGCATCCACTTCTTTTTTGAAAGCTAACTCCAGCTGAGCAATTCTATCTACTTTCCCTCTTTCTGCTATCGCCTGTCTGATCGCCTCCAGCTCCTGATCGGCTTTGGTCAGCTCATCATTATATTTCTGCTGAATCTTGAGTAGATCCGCTGCATCCTTTTCACGTTTGGCTTTGGCAGCAGCCGCTCTCTTCTCAGCAGCTTCAGCCGCTTTGCGGTCTTTTTCTGCCTGCTCAGCCATGAGCTTGTCCAGTTCTCCACTATCAATGCTCTGAACCGGTTTGTTGCCTTCTTTCTTTGTCGTAGTTGTTTCAACGCTGGCTTTTACCTTTACTTCTTTGCTTCCCAGATCTGCTAGCTTTGTAATCCATTCCCAGGCTTTCTTTGCACCCTCCCATAAGGCTGTTAAAGGAGCGAGCATTATCTGAATAGCACTACGGAATAAAGAGGATTTCTCATAGGCATAATTGAAAGCACCCACAAGAGCCGTGATTACGGTAAAAACCAGCTTTAACGGAATAAGCGTAATTTTTAGTATGGTTCCCAGTACCTGAAGGATACCGGCGAAAACAGAACCTTTGTCAGCTGATAATCCTAAGTTTACAGCCAGCTCCCGGAGCGAAGAGAAGAAGTCAGAAAAATAAGGCGCTATTGATCCGAATACCTCCTGAAATACATTCATTAGCCCAATGAGCAGCTCCTGCACAGCCGAAATAGCTGGCGTAATACCCTGCCCAAACTGAAGCATGAGCTTCTCCCAGGCTTTAGCCCGTTTCTCGGCTATGGCAGCATCGGTATTATTCTTGGTATTGAATTCATCTGTAAGGGAAGTAGCCTTTTTCAGTTCAGCATTTGCCAGCTCCTGTTTCTGTTTCACAAACTCTGTATTGTTAGCCAGTTTGATTAGTACGCCCTGTGATTCTTTGGATTTGATATTTAACGCATTCAGACGCATGATCACATCTGTTGGAGCCATCCCTTTGAAGCTTTCGGCTAATTTGAGTAAAACTGCGTTGGGGTTATTATTGATCAGATTCTGAAACTCCTTCACTCCCATACCTACCTGTTTGGCAAAAGTGGGAATGTCCGCTGCTGCGGTTGTAATGACTGTTTTGGTTCCACTAGCTGCATTTTCAGCTGTTTCTCCTAACTCCTGCAGGGCAGCTCCTAAACCAAGAGTCTGATCAATTTGAGGTGTCAGCTGTCCGAGTCCTGCCAGCCTGGAGGCAAAGTCCTGCATGAATGGCCCATTGGCAGATCCGGCAGCTCCCAGGGAGTTGATCGCTGAGCCGATCATATTTAACCGCTGGCCTGTATCTTGAAGTTTACCCTCTTTATCATTAAAGATCAGGTTGGATTTAAAGAGGTTATCAAGTACGCCTAATTTTTGCGCTACTTCTTCCGCTCCTCCGGAGAACTCGTCACCCAGGGCAACCGCTGCTTTATCGACAGCAATGGTAAAGCCTTCAATCTCTTTTCTGCCTGCTTCAAAATCACCTTCTTTAATCAGATCTGCTCCAATACCCATCTGACCAGCCACCTTTGCAATGTCGAGTAGATCCTTTTGAGCGGTTCGTGTATCAATCTTTCCCAGATTATCATTGAGCGTCTGCACCTGATCAGCAGCCAGGCCAGTAGATTTTTGAATATCGGCAAAGGCATCTGAGTATTGTTTTGCTAGTTCGTACGCCTCTTTTCCGAAATTGATCACTGCTGTAACAGCCATTGCAATCGCTGCAATGAATCCACCCGCTATCATACCCGTGATACCACCGAAGGCTCCACCCAGATTTTTTAAGAGGCCATCTCCGGACTTTTCCAGAGAATAGACATCATCTTTCACGTCCTTTAGGCGCTGGCGAACAGATTTGAGTTCTTCTGACTTTTTGACAAATTCGTCTGTGCCTTGTGGAAGTCTCTTTAACTGTGCATTTAGAATTTTGACAGCGGCTTCCATATCTTTGATGGATGCATCTGCTTTTTTACCGGATACAATGATTTCGACCTCGCGGGTCTCTTTGTTTGATGCCATTGGGATATTCCATTTTAATAGTACCTGTTCGGTTACATTTCTAATCTAACTGTACTGGTTATAGTGTTAAGGACAGAGATAGATTTATTACCAGCATTGGCCTGGAGGATCTGAGCTAGGATATAGGCTTCTTTGGCAATGACTTTTGAGTACCATTGCTTTTTCTTTCGTGGCTTTCCTCCCAGTAACTTATTGACCATTGCTGTATCCGATGATCCCAGTTTTCTCCCACGACCCACACCCATATCCACAAACTTTCCATAGTAGGCATACAGAATCCGGATCTTGGTAATATCCCCACCTGACTCAGCGGTAACAAAAGCCTGGAAAGAACTAGTGAGATTTCCTGTTTTACCAATCTTGAGACGTTTGATTTCAGCCCTCCATTTTTTGAAGGTAACAGCAGCCCAGGAGCGGGCTATTTGCACATTGGTTTTCTCTGCCATAGGTTTTTTATATGAGATAAAATTGGCAGAATAGAAGGCGAAAAAAAAAGACAGCTTACCAGAACGGTAAGCTGTCTTTAACTGTTTCTAGAACCTTGTTAAAATAGGTTATCAATAATAATAGAGTACAAGATCTCTGTTATTCTCTAAACATCTCTTTATCCAATGTTGAAATTGATCATGTGTCTCTTCTGGCAGGTTCAAAGCGGAAAAATCAGTACTCAATTGTTGTAATTCTGCATTTGTGATAACTGCTGTTATAGGATAATCCTCTTGCACAGGGAATGGCAAAGGAATATCGGGATACTTCATTAGTTCCCACACACTGTCCAGATCAATTGGATAAAAGACTTTATTATAGAGTTTTTGGCCTATCTGAAATTTGAGTGAGTCTCTTAGTTTATCTAATTCTTTCCCTGTCGCTGATTCCATCTTCTCTCTAATTACAGCCTGCTCTTCATCTGGCGTTGGGAGATAGACCATAAACATTTTTTCAAGCACGTAGCGGTATACACTTCCACTTTTAAAATCTGAATAGGTTATTTGCCCTTCCATAATTTCCTGAAGTGCTTTATCTGGTTTGATCGCATTCGTTTTTCGGAATGAAGCTCTAAGTTCACTAAAGTGGACTTTCACATACTTCATTTCTGGATTATTGGCTCCAAAGACATAGGTGGTCAGATCTGATATTTTAACAGCGTAAGCTGTAATTCCATATCCCATACGAAATAGATTATTATTGTTTTTTGAGTAAATACAAAAGTGGATTCAAAAGTAATCATCGTTTATGTGATACTAAATCTAAACAGTCACTTTCTTTAAATCAATAGTAGCTTTCCCAATACCCTCTTTCATGGAGACATTAAACTTGATCTTATCATAAAAGTATTTCACTTTATCAATGATCACCTTTCTGGTAGGATCTAGTGTTAACAGATCTGACATAGACAGCTGAACTGAATACTGTACTGTTCGTGTCTTATCCAAAAAGGCAATCCATTCTTTCCAGTTTTTCTCATACAAACCGTATTGACCAGCATACTGTAGAGAGCGATCTGTGAAAGGCGCTCCGGAATAGACCTCATTTACAGCAGATCCCAAAGGATAGGGTGTACTCATAGAATCATTCTTCAGGCCTGCATACATCAAAAGACGTGGAGTAAACTTATTGCTCTCTCCAGTCCCATAGAAAGGGCTTGAGCCTACCTGCTCAGTTGCTGGCACAAGCCAATTCCTGAAGCTTTGTGGTACCCGAACCATGTGAAGCGTTGACATTTCGGTTGTGACCAGCTCACCACCGGCTCCATACTTGTATTCTGCCCAATCGGTTGCCAGACTTTTATTCAGCTCGTCTTCTGTTTCTACCGTCTGTTTCAGAGTGTACCCAATCCGATCAGCGACATCCTCTTTAAACGTTCGCTCAGATTTATCTGTCCAGTCAATAAATGATGTATCATTGATCACATCCTTTAAGCGGACAATCTGAATCGTTTTGTTATTGGCATTGACAATATAAGCCAGACAAAACAGCTGTCTTAACGCATTCAGGAACGTTGTTATGGTCACGTCCGGAACATGCTTCTGATAATTGAGCGCACCGTTGGGAGCTGCTCCGGCTGCCTGGCCTGGATAGCTTGGCTGATAATTATTATAAATCACCAGGCGTTTTACATAATCTTCATTCAGCCAGGCTCCTGTCAGACTGTAGCCATAGTTTCTTACTATTTCGGATAGAATAAACTTCAGATAAGGAAAAGGAGTGATCGGACCTGTAAAAGCTCCGTTATTGTACAGGTTTACATACCCTGCAAAACCATCCACAACGGTATCTTCCTGGAAGAAAAGGCTATTCCGGATAGGAAATAGTGCATACTCATCATCCAGTGTTTTGACTGTTGCTGATAGAATACCTGATTTATAATTGACAGCCTGCATCGATACATCTTTCACCAATGTAGAGAAATCTCCAGCATCAGATTGAAAATTCAATGTATACTGACTGCCATTAAAACCGCGATATTTTAAAATACCTACTTTCCACAAAATCCGATTGATATAGAATTGACAAGGAAAATCCCTTTGAGGTGGTTCTGCTAGTGAGAGACTTTCCGGATTACCTAGTAATCTTTGGTTTGTCCGGGTGTAAGGCGCTGTGATCGGATAGGTTAACAGACCTGGTGTAGCATCATCTTTGACAAAAAGCGGATTATACCATTCAATACCAATTGAAGCAGAAGGCTCCAGGTCTAAAAATTCATCTCCTATTTTAAATCCGATCATAGACTATGCGAAATCATGAATACTAATTATAAATCTGGTGTATAAGATGAAACAGTGGGCAAAGTAAACTCAAAGCTGACAGAGTTGTTTGTTTCGCTTTCATCGACCACTTTGATTGTTTTAGTATCCAGTACACCTCCTATATAGCTGTAAGGGGTGCGGCCAGGCCTGTATAAAATGATAGATTCAGAGATGACAAAATCAGTAAAGGCTTGCAACTGTTCCGGAGTGAGTGCTGCTGTAGTGATCTTCAGTGACTGTTCAGCATATTTACGGACAGAGCTGATTTCACCTGAAGATGATTTATAGACAACAGGCAGGATCTTCTCCAGGTTAATACTTTTGGGCTCCAGTTCCTGAATGGCTTTACCTGCACAACAAAGCGTGTTATACCCTCCCAGACTATTCAAATACAGAAAATACCTTCTTCTCTTAGTATAATTGGTATTGAGTGTATAATAGCGGACCTCTGAGATTACCTGACTATTTGAGCTAATCCAGATCTGCCAGCTGTCAACTTGTTTTTCTGGTTGCCTGGCTGCAAGGCCTAACTCTGTATAGCCTGCTGGAATGCAGTACAGCTCATATCGTTTTACATCGGTTGCCGTGAACGCGGTGAAAGTATCTATTGTGTTATCAGAATAGGTCACCTGACAGTTTACCTGAAAAGTGCCTAAAGCAAAGCTATCCGGCATATAAAAAAGATACTCCAGCTGATCCGCAAAAACATTTTTCCGTACAGGCTCCCAGGTAAAGAAAGGCTTTACAGTTGGTAGATAGGAACTGAAAAATGTATTCCGTGCGTATTCTTCAAAGCTCAAACCTCCCAAAATAACATATCGGATATCAGCCTGTGTATAGGCTCCTTCAGCTGGAGGCGTTCCAAACTTTTCAGTATATCTGAGATAGAAGCGTTTGAAAACAGAATCAGCTCTGGAGAGTATCGTTTCTTTACCTTCAGGAAAATAAGGCTTGAGCTGTGCATCCAGAATCGTTTGTACTTCAAAAATAGTAGATCCGTTTGAGTCTGCTGGCTGCTCCAGTACTGCCACTTTAGTAAAGTCTTCAGATAAGTACTCTTTCTCGATCCAGACCTCACAGAGAAAAGTTAAGTTTGGCTTTGCCTCTGGCAGTTCAGCTATCAGCTGGAGAGGAATAGGATTCTTAGAAAAGAAGAACTGAAAGGATTGCACCTTCACTGTTGCCTGCTGTTTACAGCCTATGCTATCGGTAACAGTCACTACATAGCTACCTGGTGCAAGATTGGTTCTATCCTTTGTGGTAACACCATCATTCCAAAGGTAGGTATACCCATTGGTTGCAATCCCTCCTGATACCTGAAGCGTAACATTATCTTCATTGACTGTTGCAACAATTTTGATCTCAGGATTCGATTTTACCTCAAAGCTTTTGCTTGTAGTATTCCCTAAAGAATCAGTAACGGTAAGCGTATAGATACCCGCTCTGAGATTGGTACGATCTTTCGTAATGACACCATCGGCCCACTTGTAGGTATAATTTCCATTGCCTCCCTGGACGAGAAATATTTGTATCCATCCTGTCGCTTTTCCATAACACTGCACATGAAAGGTGTTCCCTGTAATGGTAATAGGAGAGTAATCAGGCTCAAAGATAGGAACTCTGATATACCGTTTTACTCCAGATCCTTCTGTCACGGTACAATAATAGACACCCGCAACAAGGGTGTTACGTGTAGCTGTAGTTGGCCCATCATCCCACTTATAGCTGTAGGGTGTATTCCCTCCGGAGGGAGTTAGAATGATTGTTCCATCATTGCCACCCTTGACAGTTACGTTTGTGGGATTGACAGTAACTTGAAAAGATTCTCCCTCTGAATCAAAGTTTTCCAGAATTTGAATACCCGCTCCAAAGTCATTTTGCAAGACAGCAAAATTCCATCCGAAGTCATTAGCTGCTAGTAAAATCTCATTGGAAGACTTTGTAACAATAACATCTGATCCAAAGCGGGCTTTCATTGCCAGCTCTAACTGCTCATCTGTCCAGAACAAATAGGTAGATCCAGGCTGAGCCTGTGCTACAATGCTTCGTTTGAACTCAAACCGCTGTCCTTTGACACTCAGGGCAAATATGCCAGATGGTGCAATAGTACCAACTACCTTTAATTTTAATTCTGCTACAATTGCCATTAGTCATTCCAGTTTGCAGCATCATAGGCGAGTGCCTGATTTGCTGTTGTATAAAATTGAAACCCAACCCTCACTCCCAGATAAAGACCAATTCGCCCGACTTTGCTGATAGTAGTTTCCTGAAGAGTGTAAAAGCGGTTATTCATCCGGACAGAAAAATCCTGTTTCATCCGTGATAAGAACTGCTCAGCAAGCTTTTCCATGTTCTCATAGGCTTCTTCTTCCTTATCAAACTCCTGATCTGAAGTAGTTAGTAGCCAGAACATACCAGCAAAGTGTTTTTTGATATTATCACTCTGATTGTCTTCATACACATTTTCAGCAGAAGCCAGGATCATAAAAGGAGAGAACAGGCCTGAATTCTCATTCATCAGGAAATCATCCAGGTTGCTTTGTCCGAGTTCATCCACCGAAAGCACGATTCGGGCAAAGTGCTGTTCCTGGTCGGAATGCTGGAGATCTTTGTGTTTTTCGCAAAGGGTGCGAAAGTAATTGGTGTATTCTGAGTGTGTCATGTGTCAATCAGAGAATGATTAACACGAAAGTAGACTGGAAATTTCCACCAAAAAAAGACAGGTTACTTTCAAATTAATTCACTCATTAACATCAAACAATTCTTTTTATGAGTGATTCAAAAATGCCCCCCAAATTAAGGACACTTCTTATTGTAGGTTTTATTTGGGCAATTTTTGCTTTTACGGTTTATCACATTGTTACTGTTAATTACCATATACAGAAATACTACACAAAAACTATAACAGGTAAAATTGTTTCTAGCTATATAAGGAGAGGTGCTACTACAAAGGCGATCTATACTGCCAGGTATTGTTTTGATTCCACTGACTGTTATACTGTAGAGAATAAAAGCCGTTTAGTTGGCTATAATATCGGTGATTCTATTTCTATAAAATACAATCCCAACAATCTGTATGGAGCTGTATATGATATTGAATCTGAAACGGATATATCCTGGCCCTTGAGTATTTTCATTGTTAGCTCTCTACTTCTATTTCTAAGATTGTACTACCCTAATGGAAGGTTTTGGGAAATGTTTAATATGTAGATAGAAAGCTTAGGTAAGTGTCCAGAAAAGGGTACTAAAAAAAGGCCCTGAAAACACGCGTTTTCAGGGCCTTTTGCGTGTTGAATTAACTGTCCAAAAAACGTTCCTTTTTTGAACAGTTTTGTATATTTGTATTACAGCTACATTTTCATTTTAAAATCACTAATCACAAATAAAAAATTTTCATTTATCTGGTTATTTATGGCTACACAAGGACCCACTACTGTAAGAAGACTAGTTCATTATTATAATTTATTAGTAGGGTTAAATCCCAACTTTCAATATGAAAATTCAAGACAGCCATTTTGGGATGTATTCAAGACATTGGAAAATCAGCTTAGTACAGGGCCAAAAACTTATATTTCTCCATTCAATAACAAAACGTTTGTTATTCCTGAAATCAAATTAAATAATAGAACTGGTTTTATTGAAGGTAGATTATTTGCTGTGCGAGATGAAGATATGCCTTCTATCTACAATCGTAGTACTGCTCAGATTAGAGAACTTGAAGCAACAGAACACGAAGGTATTGTCGAAACAACTCATTTTGTTATAGATTATAAAAAACAGGACCCAATCGTGGGATTTGAATATAATCAATATGGTGCAAAAATTACAGATTTATGTCGCTATATAGATCATGTATGTAAGCCAACTAAGCCTTGTGATGGAATAGGACACGGACATGTTTTAAAAAATGAATTAGCGGAATACATTCAAAGAATGGGAGAGCTTTCAGAGTTTTTAATACAGGTTCATACAGGTAACATCCAACGCTTACAGGCATTAGATGAAGGTTTGGCTACGACATTTTCAAATATAGCTGAGACGTATGGAGGGGAATATGCAACTCTTAAAGTTAAATTTGACTATAGAAATGGGATGCCCCAGCCAAAAGGATTAATAAACAAATTAATCGGAAAATTAGTGGAAGATCCACGAAATAGTACTATATTTGATACCCTTGATGTTAAAGCAGAAGACATTGACAAGAACAATAAATTAAATGGTTTTGATTTATTAGTAGATAAGGTCAAAAGTGAGTTGTTTGTTCAGAAAAGGGATAGGTCACGTACAATTGTCAGCACTGATATACTTCAGCAAATGAATGACGAACTATTTAGATTACACCTGTAATGAAAAAGGTACTAAACAAACTTCTTGATTGGTATTTAAAAAATCCTATACTTCTTGATATTGTTTTTGTTGTATTTATATATTTTATTTTATCAAATATACGTTCCATCCTTGGGGCTTGGCATATTTCTGAAGCACTCATAAAAGACATGTCCTTGTGTGCCTCTAAAGAATCGCTAGGTGATATATTTAGTAGTCTGATTGGTACGTGTATATCCCTGGCCGGTTTTATCTTGGCTGCCTTAACGATCATTGTTACCTTTCGTTCTAATATTAAAGCAAAAGGACTTCATGATGCCTCCAATGCACTAGAGTTTATCTTGTCAGGAAAGTATTATAACAGCATTGTGCAAGTGTACACACAAGCAATCATTGAATTCATTATTATTGCAATAACCCTTTATTTTTTCTGGTTATTTGCAGATATATTTAATTCAAATTGCAGACTTACAAAGATTGCTTTTTGTAGCATTTTTTGTGTTACTACCAGCAGTGCAAGAAGTCTTTGGGTATTATTTTGGATCTTAAACTCCGAGTTTATACATAGGCGTTAAATTTTATAGAACTAGCAGGATGAAAGTTGCCATTTACACCCGTGTATCAACTAAAGATCAACAGTCAGAAAACCAGTTGATACAGTTACAAGAGTTTTGCCATCGCTCAGACTATACTATTTTTGAGATCTATACAGATTATGTATCTGGTTCAAAAAGTGAGAAAGACAGATCTGAGTTCGCAAGGCTCATGTCAGATGCAACAAAAAGAAAGTTTGATTTAGTATTGTTTTGGTCACTGGATCGCTTCAGCAGAGAGGGTGCAGTTAAGACATTACACTATTTTCAACGTTTAGAAGAGCATAGCGTAGGGTTCCGATCCCTTCAGGAACCCTATATTGACTCTACAGGAATCTTTAAAGAAGCAATCATTTCATTACTGGCAACTCTTGCAAAGCAGGAGCGCCTCCGGATTAGTGAGCGGACAAAAGCTGGTTTGGACAAAGCTAGGCGTGACGGAAAACAGATTGGCAGAAAAGCAATATCTGAAGAACTGGCCGCAAAGATCCGCAATGAAAAACGCCAAGGAAAAAGCAATAGAGATATTGCGAGGTTATTTAATATATCTCCTAGCACTGTTCCTAAATATCTATAATAATAGTGTTTTCTAAAATTAGAAACCGTTTTTTATGGAAACACAAATACTTGAACATAAAGCAGAAAGAGGTTCTATATAGGATTTTTTATAAGCTCATAATTAAAACCAGACCCTAGTTCCATTTTGAAAAATTTAACGTGGGATTTACCATGAATGCTACATAGATTTCTATATTTTTTTATTGTAGCATTTGTTGCTTTTGTTCCAAAGATTATCTCTTTGAGCGCATTGTCTTTAAATTTAAAGGATCTTTTACCTCCATTACTTGAAATTTCAGAAGCACGCTTAACTATACGGATTTCATCCTCATAGCTCCAACCACGAAATTTTGGCTTAATGAGATAATTAACAATATTCTGTGAATCAACAAAATGATTATAGTGTTGCATGTCATCTCTATACTCAACAATAATAGGAATTGTAAAGAATGAAGGATCTGCTGTAATGTCGAATTTCAAACATATTCCTCTATGATAATCTGAATAGTGTGACCATTGTAGAATGCTATCATCTTTTTTAGAGAAACAACAAATTCCTATTTCCTGTAACGCTTTTTCTGTTTTTTCTTTCATTATGTTAGGATTATTCTTTAAGAGCTTCGCATAATTGGCAATCTGCGATGTGGGTACACCAGCAGTTGTTAACCAGTTTTCAATATCTTTCAAAGGAGTATCTGTCTTTATGGGAGTGTTGCAATCATATGGATCGTTAAAATCTAGCGGGTTTGAAAACCACAACTCATTAGTTTTTATTATACTTTCAGTTCGATTATTATCTATTCTAAATTTGAAAATGTATTGAGGATAAACGGATTGTTTTACCCCTGCAAGTATTAATTGTTCTGGTGTATGCATCATACTGTTATTAGGTGTTTTGGAAGAAGAATTATTCTTTAATAAGTTTTAACTGTCATAAAAATATATTTTTATGACAGTTAAAACTTATTAAAAGTTTTTTTTCATTTTCCTTTGCATCTTTTATTGTACCATTCAAATGCATAAGAACAAAGGATGCATTCAGTGTCATAATATGCTCAATCGTTCCAAACTTATCATTTGGAATATGTCGGGCCATTTCTAACCACGTGTTGACTGGCTTTGCTTCAGATTCTCCACCTTCAAACAAATCCGGATAACGGGCAATAAATGTTTTCCTGCATCCCTGATAGAAAAAGAAGATAGCTAGCTTATGGGCTATGGGTAAGCGTGCCACAATTTCAGATCTCTTTTCAATGGTATGTCGGTTAAATCCTTCCCTGAGATCCCCTGTTTCTTTGCCATCTGTACGCCCTGGCCTGTAGAGTACTGAGACAAACTTATTGAGATCTTCAATCTTTTTAGTTTGGAAATATTGCTGAAACAAACTATCCGCAAAGATCAATTCATCATAGATGATATTTTTCAATCCATCTGAAGGGCCAAACAACTTTACCCGCTTTCCAAACCTGATTTTGAAAGGCTCCAGATCAAGAGAGAAGAAAGGTACTTTTACGACTGGCAACAATTGCTTAGTCAATACATTCTGATTATCCTTTAAAATAAAGTCAGTTAAGGAGAATAGCTGTGCAGCCTGGACATGGGTAAACCAGCGATACATTTTCTTTGTACTCAGTCTGATCAGAACAGATACGATCCTGTATTTAATCACAACTAAAGGCAAAGGTGTATGAAGCAGCTGAATGATAGCTAGCAGTTGCTTTGAAGAAAGCTCACTCCAGGACTGAGGGACTTGTCTTTTAATCCTGCTTCTGAAAAGGGTATGAACAAAACGTTTTGTTCTTATTTCTACTGGTACCATACATTTAATTTTGTTATAACTGAGAGCCTGCTATAAGAGCCAATACGACCAATCCAGCCCCAATCAGCTTATTTCGGACAATTACCTTGTCTTTATGCCTTAGTTTCTCATTCAGATCTATTATCTGTTTATCCTGGCTGCTCATATAATGGGTCTGAGTTGACAAAAGCGTATCCCTATCCGATATCTGAGAAGTTAGGATTTGCTTTTCCTTCTCATTGTTCTTAGTAATCTGAGTGAGTGTATGCACCTGCACCTCTAGATGACTAATCATTTCCTCTTGCTTTTTGACCATCTGAGCAGCAAAAAAGCCTTTTGTATTCAGCTTGGTAATTTCCTTGAGCTGTTCACGGGTAAAGCAAAACCGGATCTGACTGCTATCTTTCGAGCCGTATAGTTTCGGGGTCAGATCTATACCTGTTTCCTGACTGTAAACAGGCAGAGCTGTGCTGATCAGGATGAGTGTTATCATAATCAGTGCTTTCAGAAAGTATCTCATTTTGGAGTTTTATTTAAATCATTCAGATTAGCCCAGTAACGCATCAGATCTTCATCACTCATCTGACTAATTTCATGTAAAGCTCCTTTTTCATTCTTTCGCAAACGGATGATATCGGTTTTGAGCTGACGAATGAATACATCATGGTTGACTACAATCTCCTGAAGCTGTTTGTTATTCTCCCGGATCAGTTTCATTTCCTGCGTTTTGATCTGATCATTAATCTTTTGAGCAATCCGTAGTGAGTCTACCTGCTTTTTAACCGTTTGGACATTTTGTTGTGTACTGGCTACCTTTTCCCGATCATGATAAGAGACTATGATTTGAATCGAAAAGAGAATACATGCCAGGACAAACACGCCCCAGGTATGCATTTTGGAAAAATCAATTTGGGCTTTGATTAGATTCAGAAGGGTTGTTCTCTTGCTGTACAACTTCAGCAGTAGTTTCTTGAGTAGAGACAGGTTCATCGGTTTTTAATTTTTGAGTAGATTGATTGATTTTGGTTTCCAGAAATTCAGCGATTTGCTTAGAGATAATTCCTAATCTGGAGGCGAATTTTATAATCGAGAGCAGTGTAGCAGCAAACAGCAGAGCCATGATAGCTTGTGGCATCCAGAAAAAGATATACGGGCTATAGGTTGCCACGCCAGTAGCAACAAACAGTAACAGCACAGCTCCAAATAAAGAGCCAGTAACTGTGAGTATTTTCTTTCGGGTTACTCTCCAGGAGAGATGTTTTAAAGTATAGATCCAGTATAGCTCTAAAAACAAAGCCACATGATAGATCACAAACAGAAACCAGACAGCGGAAGCTGGTTTCCAGATATAGGTTTCTATCAGCCCTGTAGCTGTAGTGAGCAGCCAGGCAGCACCCAACGCAATCTTTTCTGAATTAACAGTTACACTCTTTGCAGCAGATAGCAGAAGTTTGGACATAAATCGTCTCGGATAGCCTTTATTGATAGATAAATGAGTTCACCCTGTTTTGCCATCCTTTCAGAAACTTTTGCTGATTGGGATCTCGTTTCACCAGTGAATCAAACAGATCCAGACGGGCTTTCTGAATTGCCAGAAACAGCTTTTTACCATCTGTATTGTTGATTACTGTCAGTACATACTCATTGAATACACCTGTTTTGGGAATGTTCAAAGCTCCCTGCAGGAGCTTGGTAGCTGTACCTGTTCCCGAATGCCAGCCAAAATCAACCAGGATGTTAGCCACATTCTGATCTTTGATCTGATCGGCTTTGAATACATCCCAAAAGCTTTTCTTGGCTGCCTGTTGCACGAGCAGCTCAAGCTCTGTATCTTCTTTGGGTGCAAACCAGTTACGAGGTAAAGCTTTACCTGTTTTCTTGAGGTATTCTGCTTTATAGCGTTCAATGATTACCCAGCCTTTCCAGGTTGAATTAAACTTCTTTGTCACGCCTTTATAGGTTTCCCCACCGCGATCTTTGGGATCATTTACATAGCCTCCTTCCCAGCGTTCAACGATTTTGTACCAGATTTCAAATAGTGCCATTTTGATATAGTTTTTATAGTTGTAAAAAATTAGAATCCTCCATAAATAAATTTACCTACCTGCTCAGTATTGGCTCCAGTGGCCAGCTGTTGTTTTGCATAGAAGTCTTCAAACAGTGTTGCTGTAGCGTTTTCCTTCAACCAGGCAACAGACAGATCTAAATAGAGCATACCATCATTGTAAGTCTGATCTCTCAGCTGAGCAATGGCATCTACAGCAGGCACTTTCTCTGTTTTACCTTCAGTGGCTGCTATCTCATTTAAGAAAATAGTGTCTTGTTGAATGACAATAGGCAGCTCAAGCAGTGAACGGGAAATAGTCAGGTTTGCAACGGCAGGCTGAAGCAGCTCCAGGAGCTGTTTGTATTTAGTATCTGATTCAGTATTAGAATTGATCGAATCATCTTTGATTTTAGCCTTGAGCTTATCAAATAACCCTTTTGTGATTGCCTGGCTGATTGTGAAGATTTCTACTTTCTTCATGGCTGGGCGCATAGCCAGAAATAACCGGCGTGAATCCTGGATCTGATAATGGGTTGAGAAAGTGACAGCATCATTGATCAGAAACTCTTTAAAAACCGTATAAGCCTGATCTCTCCAGAGCGTGTACACATCTTTTTTCGATTCGAGAAACCGTAATACATCCTCAAGCAGATTGAAACCACGTCCAAACATTTCCCGGCTTACTTCTTCTTTCTGCCATTGAAAAGCGGTTTTAGTATTACTATCAGACTTTATCTGAATTCCTAAATCAGAAATACTCACCTGTCCTGTCGTGACAAAATGAGCAATGGTCAGATTAGCCAGTGCCGGCTGTATCTTATCCAGGAGCGCTTTGTCATCATCAGTCAGTGTATCCTCATTATAAGCAGTCACGAGTGCCTCATATTGATCTGTTCCCAGATATTTGGTTATATAACTACGCTGTGCCCATGCCATTTCAGGCTTTAATGAATCAATGTTTGTATTGATATTTATATTGACAAAAGGCTTTAACTCTTTTGTCGTTTTGAAAAGGTATAACATGATGAATCGGAGTTGATGGCTAAGCTGCGTTAGGGGTATTTGTGTCTGTTGACTCTAATTTTGGCTTTCCTGAAGTCTGAGGCATGAGGATTTCACGTCTGAACCGGAAACGGATATCGGGATTCCAGCCATTGTACTGTCCAATAAAATGTAATGGCTCTAGTATTAAATCTTCATGTACACGTACCAGGCTTAAATAGGTATTGAAAGCCGCTTGTTTATCCGATCCACTCCCAGCTCCCATACCCTTACCTGGTGCAGAACCTATCAGAGTCGGATCTACACTCAAGGCATACAAAAGATGAGAAGATGCCTCCTGAGAGTCTTCTATGTAGATACCTGATTTGATTTTATTGTCTACTGGGGTGATTTTCCAGCCTGCATACTCTTGTCTTCGTTCGGGATCGGATTTAAAGACAGTCATCAGCGAATTTCCAGCATTTTCATTGCCTGACATGAACTCTTCAAAAGTCTGAAGCTCTTTTTGCATGATTTTAGCCCGTTCATCGGCTGTCATTTTATTGAAATTGGGATATTTCCATTCCCACCACCAGGTAGCTGTTTCGATGATGTATTTAATCGTTACCTGATTTTTGAAAATGGCTTTTTTGAAGGCTGGAATACTCTGAGCCACTTCTAACCAACCGGACGTACGCAAAGAGTCCCAGTGAGCGAGCTGATAGAAGCTTTTCCCTGGTGTCGGGTACGAAACAGGGTAAATGTATTTATAGCCTCTGGAATCTTCCCTGAGAGCTGTGACAGGGTCATAATACGGATCTAAAACAGGTACTTTGGTAGTCTCTGGTGAGCTGGCTGTACCTTCCTGATCCCAGTTAGCATTGATGTAACAGGTATTGACAAGTCCTGTTTTTTTGTCTTGTTTTCCCCACCTGCAATACGAAGCTTCCTGAGCTGTCAGCCCGACAATCTTTTTACGATCCTTTGACAGGATCATTTCCGGAAAAATATTGTAGTACCAATAAAAATCTACAATCGACTCTAAAGCATAGCGCTTAATAGCCGTTCTTTTGAGAAACTCATCTACTGCACTATCCTTGATACGCTTAAAGGTTACTTCTCCATTCTCGTCCAAGTCCTCAATGCCATACTCCAGCCCTCTCTGATACAAGGCTCTTGTTTTCCAGTCTATCGTAGGGGCTACTATCGTATTCTTATAACAGTCTCTTAGTACATTTTGAGGGAATAGGTTATCTGTACCCCAAGGCTCAATATCTGGAAACCCACTACTAAAGCTATCTTTTATAATAGGACTGGTAGGAGTAGCAGCGGGTGTTGAACCAGGAGCAGAAGAGCCAGACTTACCTATAGTCATCAACACAGATGATTTCTGAGAATAGGCTACTGTAGCAATATCGTTAACTAATATATCAGACATATATGTGAGTGCGTGTATAGAGTTGGGTCGTATAGAGAGGGCTAATAGATCACGAGTTGATTGTTGTAATGAGTGATCAGACGTATGTGTATAGCTCGCACCTTACCATTTTTAAGTAGTACCCTGCGTATAGAGTTATCCCTATCTATAGAGTGTAGCACTACCTGCTGATAGGTAGCAGACTTACCCGCTACCTTACGGCGTACATCAGCCTTAATGAATGTGATATCAAAGGGCTGTTCTCTATGGGTATCTATCGTGTTGAGTACTTCCTTTAAGGTGATAGTGTTCATGGTGCTGTGTGCATACAATATTGTATAGTCCTGATTACACATCAAAGTTGGCGAGCGTTAAGAGGGAAAAAAAAGACAGCCCGTTTCCACCTGCCAGGCTAAGCTGTCAATCCATATATCGTATTTTTTCAAAGTGGAAATTTCCAGTCAGTGACAGCGCGTTGACGGGGTGAAAGTTGAGATGTTGCACCAAAACTTTTTTTGATATATCATTCAATTGATTTAGAATCAATGAGTTGGATAGGTTAAAAAAGCGCTGAAGTGTTCAGTGATTTTGGTGTCTTTTTTTGGCTGGAGAAAGAGAATTTCCTTTGTAAAAAAAAGGAAATGACAATTCAAGATGACTATTCAACAATGGCTTATTGGTACACAGGATTATAAAGCTGGAGTAGAGCTGTATCAGAAGTTTGGCAAATCGGCTGTCTGGAAAAACATACTCAGCCAGGGCGAAACTGAATACAACAGAGATAAGCTTCTGTCTTTGCTGACAGAGCTAGCTGGAGAGCTAGCCAGTAAACCTGTAGCAGCTCCTAAACTGGAAGTTCATAGACCCGCTCCAGAGCCTGGCTCACTTCTCGATAAGGTAAAAAGCGAATGGGTACCACTCTACAAACGCATGAGCTTTCTGCATACCCAGCTGACACACCTTCCTGCCAAGGAAAGAGGTGAACTTGCGTTTGAGATCCTGAGCCTGGACAAACAGATCAATCAGATCTGGAAGAAAGAAAAGTTTGTCCAGCAGCACGGACAACTCCCTGCAGAATCTATCTGCGAAAGCAAAGCAGCTCATGATCTGTCTACTCAGATCGGAATACAAAAGCGGATTCTCAACCTTCGCTCCTCTATTTCCAAACACAAAAAGAATCCCAAGCGGAAAGCAGATCTGACTGAATGGGTGAGAGAAAAAGCCGACCTGGAACAACAATTAAAAACTATGCAAAACATCAAAGAAGATGCCTCCAAAGAAGAAAACTAGACCTGCTAACAGGCGTATAGGATTTACTCCCAAAGGTACAAACCTGGAAGAAGACGATATACAGGGTTTCCCTCTCACTGAAAAAGTTAAGAACCCCTTTAAAGCATTGGGGTTACGGCCTGCACATATTGATTTTAATCCCAATAATCCATCTGACAGGATTTATGCCTGGTATATGTCTGGTAATTCACAGGAGCTTTCACCTGAAGATGAATGGTATCACCATGTATTTAAGACAGCCCACTCCGCACAGATACAAGGATATATGGATTCAGAGATTGCCAAGATCCTGAAGAAACGATTTGAATTGTCTGAAAGATTGGCCTATAAATACATCTACAGTGCTACCAGTCTGTTTGGTAATGCCAATGTCTCAGACAAACAGGCACAACGCTATATGCTAACTCAGATGGCTAAAAGCTGTTATAGACAAGCCCGGAAAGATCAGGATCTCAAATCTGCTTTACTGGCTATCCGTGAAATGAAAACCATCAACGGTCTGGACAGAGAAGATGCCTTTACCGTAGATCCGGCTGCACTGGGAGGAAATACCTTTATGGTTCAAATCAATATGGTTTCTGAAACGGGAGAACAGAAAGCTGTAACCATTGATCTGAATACAATGGATGCTGCTCAGGAAAAGCTTTTGCAGGATACAGTCAATAACATGAATCAGGCAAGCAGTGAGGAATTTTGGGAAATCCTAGACAGAGCAACCGATGGTGATCCGGAGTAAAGGCAAAGATCTACCTGTGCAAAGTCTGGATCTGAACAAAGCACAGCTTCGTATCCTATCGTGTGGAGCCAAAGAAGCGGTTTTTAATGGTCCACGTGGTGTAGGCAAATCTACCGGGATTGCCTGGCTGGTAAAGGAAATTGTCGAAAAGATGCCAAGAGCCAGCTGGGGCATCTGCGGAAATACCTATATGGGTATTCTCACCCGGACATTACCGACAACAGTGGCCGGCCTGGAGAAATTAGGCTATATCAAAGATGTTCATTTCTTTGTAGGCAGGCGAGCCCCTGAGCAGCTCCGCTGGCCGATGCCTTTAACACCCCCGTTAAAGTTTGACCACTTCATTCACTTTTACAATGGAACAGGTTTCCACCTGATTTCACAGGATAAGGGAGGCGGATCGGCACGGGGTCTGAGTTTGGACGGAGTCATTACTGATGAAGCGTTAATGATCAATAAAGAGCAGTTTGATCAGGATGTTGTCCCAACGCTGAGAGCCAACCTGAGACGGTTTGGACATATTCCGTTTCACAAAGGGCAGTTTCATTTTACTTCCATGCCTTACGGAAATGAAGGAAAGTGGATTTTAGACTTTGGCAACTATTATGAAAGGCAGGATAATTACGATTTTATCTATCTGCGAAACGAGATTATAAAGCTTCAGCTCCAGTTTTTAGATAATCCGGATCGCAATTTCCGGATTAGAACATGGGAACAATTGCAGAAACTAGAGAAAGAATGCATCTTTTATAGGCAGAAACGAGGTAAAGAGAAGGGTAAATTCTACATGGAGGCTTCTGCTTTTGACAATCTGAAGAATATAGGCCTGGATTATTATTCAAGGGAACGAGCCAAAGCAGCCTCAGAGTTTACCTTTCAGGTTGAATATCTGGGAAAACGAACGGATAAGATAGAAGGAGGTTTCTATCCTTACCTTTCCGATCAGCATAGGTATTCAACCTATGATAATGAGTATCTACACAGCCTGGAGTATGACCTGGAGAAAGTAGGACTCATTGATTCGCGGGCCGATTCAGACTGTATTTCCACACAGGAGCTTTGGTTAAGTTCTGACTGGGGATCGAAAATAAACTGTTTGACTATCGGCCAGACAAGAGAGGACGGTTTTGATTTTATTAAAGCCATGCATGTAAAAACGCCACAGATCCTCGATGATGTAGCCAAACAGTTCTGTGCCTACTACAAATACCATCTAAAGAAGGTAGTAAACTTTGTCTATGACCATACAGGAAATACCCAAATGGCTAACTCAAAGCTTACCTATGCCGAACAGTTTGCAAAGATCCTGGAAGAACATGGCTGGACAGTCTACATGCTGACCAAAGGAGCGGCTACATCTCACAATGAAAAGTATATGTTATGGTCCAGGATCTTAAAAGAAAATGATCCACGCCTGCCAAAGATCCGTTTCAATAAAAACAACTGTAAGTATCTGCTTATCTCAATGGATAATGCCCCGGCTAAGGATGGGAAAAACGGGATTGAAAAGGTAAAAGCCTCTGAGAAGTCAGATACCATACCACAGGAAACAGCCACACACTTTTCAGATACAGCCGATTTGGTTGTCTGTCATTTATATGGTGATCTATTGGATAATGAAATACCGTTTATGGGAAATGTGATGGGGTAGTTAAAGATAACAGCAGAACTAACAAGTTTTGTGTATTTTTCGGGAGTAAACGTAAAAAGCAACTAAAAATTGATACTGGAAGATAAAGAATTTACGCATCTCTATACTTGCTATGACAAGTTTGGATGGATATTGTACCTGTTTTATAATAGTGATACGGGTGAAGGTTTGTTTTATAATGGTGTTGGAATGGATTACATAAAGAAGGTTTCAAAGATTCCAGAACAGTATGAGGAGTTTAACTATTCTCAATTAAGTAGCAAAGAACTTGTGTTTGCGGGCCTTTCCCGACACGACTGGGTGTCATTGATTAGACTCAGGAATGGTGATATTATTCGAAATTTTTTCATAGCAGATTCAGACTATCAATATTATTCTGTTCATCAGTGTAATGGAGAGAATTATGCTAGAATCTTAGAGGAATATACTACGAACGGCCCTGTTCTAAAAATTGGTATTGAAGACAATGATACTCAGCTTTGGGATGATTACAATAAGCCTAACCCTGAATAAAATCCCATCGAATTTCTTTTTATAGGAAAGCTTAGAATTGAGAAGTATTATAGACTCATTATCCGTTTTTGCCTTCTTTGGTAAAGCCAGATAAGGCAAAACATAACTACCATTCCAACTAAACTATAAGCTTCCCAAAACATTTCGGGCATTGTGTAGCAAAAATTATTTTCAATGGTACCATACAATACAAATTCTTTTAATCGCCATCTCATTATCAACATTCGTATGGTTAATCCACTCAGAAAACCAATCACTAATAATAAGCCCTGGATTGTACCTATTCTCCAGCCTTTATAAGGACTGGTTTTATACGAAAAAAACAGCAAAAAGGGGAAGATAACAGGGTTTAAAAGATAAGTTAGTATGTTTATGGTAGTTAAATAACCATCAGAACAGAAGAATCCGCTAAATTGATCATACTCATACCCGCTTGTAAGAATACGATATAGTGTATAGGAATACGTTCTTCGAAAAAACTGGGTTAGAAAAGCACATACAAATACCCAGCCAATGAAAATAATCAGCGAACCAATAGAAACACCTATCCACCAGAATGTTTTTTTAACAGTTGTGTTCATGCGAAAATGTGCCTGATAATCTAAATTGGTTTGAAAAGTAATAACTTCCCTTAGAAATAAAAAAATCCGGTAACCAGTACCGGATTTTTATTTAACTTATATCAGCCTGTTCTTTCTTTTTAGAGCTAGGCTTCTCTTTTTTCTGGAGGATCTCCGGATGATGGATTGCAATCAAGGCAGCCTGATCAGCTGTCATTGATCTAAGATCTATTTCCTGATTGATAGGCAGTCTGAATAGAACCCGTGTAGGCTCTATCAGGGCCGTATAGCTGTCTGCTAACTCAGCAGGTAATTCGTTTTTTCTTTTTTCCATGAGAGTAATAAGAGGGATAGATAGAATAAAACCCCTTTTCAGAGGGGCTTTATTGGTTTATATTAGGGAGCTGTAGGATACAATACGATGTTTCCATCATAGAATATCATTCCGTTTGCATAGGAGTTGACTTCAAACGTCCATCCGTTTCGGCCTGAAGACAGTGTACCGGAATCATATTTTGCAGAGATTTCAGCAAAAATGTTCTTTGTTCCTACCTGAAATACATACCCGTTCGGGTTTGGAGCCAGCACAATGAACTGATCATTTTTACATTGACGGGCAAAACCAGCAGCCTGTTTCTTTGTTCCCGGATGGAAGAACTCAATTTTAGGCGCATAACCTTTTCCATCACGTTCTCCGGTTAATTCCATCATCATTTTAGCTGTATCCAGTGTAGCATACGCTGTATGAAATCCTTTCCCTGATTTAAAGGTATGTGCTGTTGCAATCTCGAGTACTCCAGGTATTTCAGGGGTTGGGTTGAAATCCTGTATTACCTGAAAATACGACGTAGGAGCATAATAAATAATCTGGGTTAAACCTCCCTGGTTATCCTGACCTTGCAGGCCAGTCAAATCTGAATAATCCATTTTTGTATGAGTGCTTGGATATGAGTGTTTGGATGAGATAATTGCTGTAGAGTAGAGCGCTTTGAGTATAGGGCTTTGATTAGAGCGCTTTCAGAAAGCCTGCTTTGGCTTCCACCAGTTGCTTTAACAATTCCTTATTGGTAGCCAGCTCTTGCGCCTGGTAAGATTTGTTTTTCCATTTGAAGCTTGAAACGCCAACTTCATACTCCGCTTTCCCATTTTTTACAACCAGCTTTCCGGAGGCTGTCAGCGTAGCTGCTTTGGCTGCTTCCAGTTGCTCTTGCAATTCTTTATTACTTTTGAGCAGTTCTGTTACTGCTTCCTCCTGTGCTTTAAACTGAGTATCCAATTCCGTTTTCAATGCGGAATGAGCTGTTTGCAATGTGTTTAGCTCTGCTTGCTTTGTGTCTAATTCAGCCTGTTTTGCTTTGAGCTGGCTTTCGGCTGTTGCCAGTTTTTCTTGTAATTCCTTCGAGATAGAGGAATCCTGTGTTTGATCTGCCATATTGGGTATAAGAAAATGCGTGAATGAAAGGTGAAATCCCCTCTATACACAGAGGGGATCAAATGGAGTTGATTAGTCCTGATCAGAGAAGAAAAGAAGATCCAGAATCGAGAAACCCAGCCCTTTGTGAGAGTCGTTAAACAGGAAGATCTGACGTTTCAAACTCTCCAGCTGGAAATTGGTAGAGCTTACATTTTCTTTCTGCAAGCGAACTGCGTTTCCCTTTGGTGTAATCCACAGACGGTTACTTCCCTGCATGGATTTGAAACCTTTCAGCTGAATGTTGGTTCCTTTTACTTTCATGCTGTCTCCAGTAAAGTCCAGACGCTGACCATACTTTTCTCCATACCCATAGGAATAGCGTAAGGCAATATCCTGGTTAGAAGCCAGAGAGGTAAGAGCTGCATTCCGATACAGACTATCAATCTGTCTACAGAAGTCTTCTACATAGTCCACCACCTGTTTATCTGTCAGTGTGTCGATAGCACCCATCGTAATCGGCGCTACACCTTTGGCAATGGCTTTGTCAATCCAGTATTCCACTCCATTGATAGAAGTCCCTGCAGGGCCAGCTACTCCTTGCGTAGGAGCTACAAATTTGCCTTTGTATACCTCATACAACTCGTAATCTTCCTGCATTTTAGGAATGATCAGGTTTTCTACCAGCCAGCGAACAATAGGCCATTCGGCACGTTTTAGATTATTATCTACCAGGAAACCTAACCAGCTCGAACGCAAATCATCCGGATAGTCTTCGTAATCTACTTTCACCGGAAACTGGCGAATCTCGCTAGGCTCAAACTTCGCGGTTTCAATCGGAGTCCAGCCCTTCTGGAATGGCTGCAATAAACGGCCAATGCTTACTTTCGAGTCACGCCAGATATCTGAATCGGTTACTTTGGTTGTAAACTCATTTTCCAGCTCTGACTTGTGATACAGAAGTGTAAGCAGATTTTTGAAGTTCTGCCCTGAGGCGAGGTAATAGGCCCCAAATTCGGCCTTAATGTCTGCAATATTCATTTTGCTTTAGCGTAGTATTATGTTTAGAGTATGATTATGTTTGGAAATTGATTAGTTAAAAGACTCCTGGTTGAATGACTAGTTAAATAGTGGGTTTGAATCCAGCTTTTTGTTGTGAGGCAGATTGGCAATCACTTTTCCAGGATCGCTTTCATTACCAGATTCAAGCTCTTCATTAGCCTTTACCGGGTTGGTAGGTGTAGCTCCAGGCTGAGCGCCGTAGGTTTCCGCTTTGGTTTTCCACTCAGCAGCCTGCGCTTGAGCTGTTGTCAGGCTTGCGTTAGCTGTAGTCAGATTGGTATTAGCTGTGGCAAGATCCTGTGTGAGCTGATTGATCTGAGTCTGAAAACCTGCCTGAGCTGTAGTCAGTGAATCATTCGCAGACTGCAAGCGCGAAAGCTCATTGTTCAATTGCTCGACTTGCTCTTGTGTCATTTCCTGATTGTCAGCTGTCGCTGATAGGCCTAAGAATGCACCAATGGCAGTCATAGCCGCTTTAAATTTTGGCATAGAATTGTTATTTGTGTGAGATGAATTTTTCGTTTGAGAATTATTGGCAAGTTGTTGAGCCAGTGCAATGGCATCCTCCAGCGTTCCGATAGAATCAGCCAGGCCTAATGCAATGGCTTGTTTAGCCAGGTACATCTGACCGTTTAGAGGCTCACCAGCAGTTTTACCTTTTAACGGTTCTGATTCTTTGAGCTTGCCTGCTCTGCTCTGTCGAACAGCATTGATAAAAATGTCATTGGTAGGGTCTAGGACATGTTCCTGAATCGGCTTGTAGTTTCCTTTCTGAGCCTGCAAACCGTCTTCGTTCTTTTGATGAGAGTTGGTAGCGCGGATATAGTGGGTTTTAATGCCATATTTGGCATCGGCTTCTGAGCTGTCGCGAAAACTAATTGCTGTTCCAATAGAGCCAATCTGAGCTGTTTCATTGCTCATCATAATGTGAGCAGCTGCTGAAGCCAGTACATAACCACTAGAAGCAATCAGACCATCCCCAAAGGCCACTACTGGCTTTTTACTGTTTTCGATTACCTGTCTGAATTCAAAGGTTCCATCAACAGCGCCCCCACCAGTAGAAATATCCAGCACGTGACCGGAAATATTGGGATGCTCATCAGCCATCTTCAGCCAGGCTTTCATGCTTTGCGTACCAGGTGATCCGCAATAATCCTGTTTCATGATTGGGCCTTTGATGGGCAGAACGGCAATAGATCCTGGCTCTGCCTGGTCAAAGGATTCGTAACGGACAATCCCACCATCAGCAGCCATATTGATTGCGTAGCAAACGGGCTGCGTATTTTCTTCATCCATTTCAACAGACTCACCAGCAAGCAGCTTATATACCAGTGGCATATAAGGCTCTGCATAGCTGGCTTCAATCATGAATAATCCTGTCGCTAGCTGATTGATCAGGTGAAAATTCTTTCTAAGGCTTTGCATTGACTCGTTGCATTTACAATTGTCTGTAATTGAGAATGCAAAGGTTTTTGATTAGCAGACCAAAAAAAAAGACAGGTCTACAAGGCCTGTCTTTTCAGCAAAAAGGGTTCATTAAACTATTTATTCTGCTCTTTTATTCCTTGATTTAAGCGCTCCTGGATGGATGCTAACGCATTGCGTAGTACTTCTTCTGACTGACTAACCTGGGCCAGCCTATTAGCAAGCTTATCGGCATATTCATTGAGCCACTTGGTTTTTTCATCGAGTTGCTCCAGCTGCTTCACTAATAATGTAATCGTTTCCGGATCTGCTCCGATTGTTAATACCTGAGCAAGCCCTAAAGCCCTACACAAAGTATCGCGGTAATGATGGTTGAAATTGTAAATTTCTTGCTCAGGCTTCACAGTATCAGACATTGTGGGTGTGTTTTAGTCAAATTCTACGCATAAAGTTTCACATTTTCAATCTCATAACAAAAGACACAAATCATTGTCTGTACTAGTAAACGTTCAATATGCTGTACTTCTGTTACTTATACTGAATTTCTGTGCTTACACTTTTTTATAATTTAACTCTTCATATAGTTCACCTGGTGCAATATCCCAGGGATGAGAGTATTCCATGACCATTGCGCAAAGCTCTGAACAGAAAACAGCTTTCTTTGCTTTTTCTCATTTAGGCCCATACCAGGAGCCAGTGACATACTTGAGGATTTTCCAGAAAAGCAGAGAGGCATAATCATATCGTTTGCCTATTGCATCCAGTAGCCAAACAGGATACTTATCTACCAGGATGAATTCGGTTTTGCGTTTAGACCGAACCTCCCACACTGAACGAGGGGTCATAGTTACTCCTTTTCCTAATGCTTCGACAATCCAGTCTTTACCATCCAGCTCTACAAGCAAAGCGCAATGATTCCAGTAGGCGCCTGTCACAAGCCTGATCGGAAACCAGATAAAAACAGCGGAGAAAAACGACTTCCATTCAAAATCGTTGTGTACAAAAATGATACTCTTTACTTTCATAGTTATATGCCAGTTATATAGTTGTTTTTAAAGCGGGAATTGTTTCAAAGGATGATCAGCTGGAAGAGTAGCAAGCCACTCAGAAGTTATGATAAATTGATAGGCTGTATTGCTCATTCCCATTCTCCGCTTCATGCCTTCCTCTATGAGCGATTCGATAGCGAATTTTACAGAGTTTCTTTTGTCGAAAGCCCACCAGATTACCGCGTCATATTCTCCGATTTTGAACTCTTCCTGGACATTAGCATATAGAGGCTGATTATAGTCCGTATATGTCTCTCCTGTCACCTGATCGGTAGCCTGTGCATAAGCTCCCGTAGGCTTTGAAACAGTAATCATGACAGCATTACCCGTTGAATCAACTACATTGACAGGTGTACCGTTGTCGATCAACATCGGCTTTTGCTCAACCTCTAAAAATGGTAAGCCTGGATTCTCGTCTGCTAACGAATAGAAAATATGAATGAAGTTTTGTTTTCTATTATGATAAAGGCCGTTGTAAATGCAGTAGCTTTTTACAGCGCCTTCAGTTTTGATGATTATTTCCATAGATGTATCGATTTATAGTAATCTGATTTATGTTAAAGAGACTGTCCAACCATATTGATTTGCCAAGATCCAAGCCTTTTCCCTTTGACTGGCTGGAGTTCCATTGCTGCTTCCCTGTACATATCCGGATGGCTGCTGATAAGTCCCTGAAGCTGCCACAGTCAACAGATTAAATACAAATGTGACGTTTCTCCAGATATTAGAATTTCCCCCAGCTGTCATACTCGCATTAGCAATCACTATATCATACAACCCATCAATCACACTGTTTACTACAGATTGCTGATTCAAATTCATACCTGAAAACCTTATATTTTTTAGATTAACTAAACTGGCAAATGCAGTAGGAATAGCAGGCACAGGCAAAACAGCATCGTAAGCGTTTGCGCTACTTGGAGTGTAGGAGTTAGTAATGATTAACAGAGTTGTCAGATTAGTTAAGTTCTGAATCCTATCTAAACTCCTTAGATAGTTGGGTGCTTGTATGTATAAAGAGGTGAGTTGAACAGCACTCGTTACATTGGTTGTAAGCTTGCCATCGGGAAATAAGCTCGTAGCAAGGGAACTCCAAGTATTGTTTCCATATGTGGTCGGCGAAGCATTTACAGCCGCTTGGAGTGTGCTATACCCAAAACGCAATTCCCTCAAAGTTGTATAATTGGCAAAATTTGGGATTGAAAAACTTGATGGAAGCCCTGAAAAATGCATTTTTGTTAATGTTCCTCCTGATAACGAGGCCGGCAATGAGGTTAAGCTAGGGCAGGCCACTATATCTAAATACCGCAATGATGTTTGCTGCGATATGATCGCAGGTATGGACGAAATGTTTGGTTCATTTAAAGATATTAATTGTAGGTTGGGGAGTTGAAATAATAGAACTGGTAAAGTTGTCAATAGATTATTACTCAATATTAAAGTAGTAACATTTATCAACCGCCTGACTTCTTCCGGAATTGAGTAAACCTGACCGCTTGTGAGATTTAACACCGTCACCAAAGCAGCATTCGGTATATCGACTGAAAGCGTTTGTCTGGCAGAAGAAGCAATCGTAAACATAGCATAGGGGGCTTGCTGTGCTACACTTGTACTTGTATAGCTTGTTCCATCGGCAAATCTGTATTTTATAACTTGTGCAGCGCTTTGTTGAAATAGGTAACTACCCCCTCCTGTAAAGTGGTAAGCGCTGCTTTGGAGCCAGGGCTGAATATCAAAGTCTAAACTCACATTCAGACTTGCTAATAAAATATTTTGCAAAACTCCATTCATAATCCTATGTAAATTTTGGTCCAACAGTCCACCAATATTCGATTGTGCCACCATTATTGACAATACTTAGTGCAATCTGGTTACGAGTCCCACTATTGCCTGTCAATGTGATTTGCTTACTAGTAAATAACAATCCATCATTATTCAGATAAGAGTTTGTTGGAACAGTAATTACCAGGTTAGCTGTCACATTTTTGACTATTCTCAAGGTGACATAACACACCAAACTATTTGATGTTGAGACAGGAATGTTTGAAAAAGCAATGGTAAAGTTGCCTGTAGGAAAGATCCAGCCCTCAGATTCTGCCTTATTTGCTAAGTCCATTGTGATGCTTGAAGCATAGGTAAGCGTACCTGAGCTGGAGCTGGTCAGGGTATCTTTACTTTGTGTGTGATTATTGATCTTGTAAATTATTTTACCAAAGAGCTGAAGAAAGGTATCTGTATCAGCTGGTGTGCCTGTCAGATTCACATCTAAGCCCGTTGCAACAGTATTCCGGATGGTTGTTGCAATATTGGCAATAAAGTAAGCAACCTTGCTAAAACCTAATACAATCGAATCTGTAGCAGCTAAGGCTCCGTTTACAGATCCCAAACCTGTAAGCACCACATTTCTCACATCTGTTGCCAGGGTGGAAAGTGTACCATTACCCGTAATGTACTGGCTTATAGTGCCTGTTGGAATCGTAAACTTGGTTTTTAAATTTGCCAGGATCGCATCCAGTATCGTTCGGATCTTTGTCTTACCACTAGTGAGCGTTACACCGATATCGGTTGCATCCGCTGGAGTAGTGGGTGTATAGTCTAGTGTATTCTCTCCGGATACATCTTTAGTAAAACCTGTAAAGGTCAGATCCATGCTTTCAGCTTCAGACAGCTTTGTGAAAGAATCTGTATTCAGATCATATTTATAGTAGGCACTACCTGCATCCACTGTCGGATCAGCTGACGCATCCACAACAAAGATGTTCTGTTCATCCTGATAAGGCTTATCAGCAATCATCTGTGTGTAGGTAGCCTTTCGGATATCAGCGGGACCACCTCCGGAGGCTGTCACATTCCCATTTGCATCCGGAGCAATGTTATTAACTGTCTTGACAAAGTTAGGCAGCTGAGCCTCCGGAACTTTACCCCCTATGATATCGGCTTTATTTGATAAGAAAGAATCGATCTGAAGCTTTGTGTAAAAGTTGCTTATAGATGCCTGAATAGAGGAAACAGTACTCTGAATAGATGCAACTGTTGTCTGAAGAGAGGCAACAGAAGACTGAAGAAAGTCCATTGCAGGCTTTAGCTTGACTTTTCCAGCTGTAACAAGGCCTGTCCACCAGGCAGGCACCCCAACAGCAAAGATAGTTTCATCAATCTCACCTGTTTTCTCTATATAATTATCCAGGTTCAGACTGCTTTCAATAGAATCAATCAGGTTCTTCAGTTCAATGATAGCAGCCTGAACTTTTAAAGAGGTAAGGCCTGTACCTGTCGGATCGAATGAGATTGCACCCGCTGACAGGTCAAAATCAATCGTTCCAGGCTCAGAAGTTTTTACCCAAGCTTGAGGCGTAGCTAACCATTTATAGATAGCTGGACGTGCTTCTCCATTGGGTCCAGTCTCAACAGTAGTATCCGCAGTCGCATCTTTTACATAGACATTTTCCTGATCTAACAGAGGGGGAACGGCTGTAACAGGCATCATGTCCCGATCTTCTATATCTAAAGCAAAGCGATCAATACGCTGAATATTGGCAATCCTGTCCTCAATTTTCTTCAGTGTATTCCCTGCTGTGGTAGCTCCTCCGATCAGATCTGTCACCAGGGCTTGAGCTACTCCAGCATTTTCTTTTTGAGTCAAACGAACGCGGATAGACTCCAGTACTAAGTTCAGTACTTCTCCTGTAATAACCCTGCCATCTGAGAGAACTGTGTTTCCTGCTTGAGTGATAGCGATCATGACCACACCCTTTTGAGTAGTGCTGGCATCCTGGACATCAGGAGAGAGGAAAGAATCCGCTATATCCTGGCTGAATTCTCTGAAATCCGCTTCTTTTATATTCGCTGATAGGTTATCTGCAAACCTGTCAGCCCATTTAGTTACAAAATCAACTGGTGTATATTGTGCCATATCTTATATATGATGCTATTAAATGCTTCTGACGACAAAAGAAAAACCCGATTCTATGATTGCGTCCTGACCAGGTAAGAGCGTAGCCAACAGCACACCATCCCCTCGTAGTATCCGACAAAATCCGTTTGCTGGAGGTGTAACGGGAGGGGAGATAGTGCCTGATCCGTCGACTGTATAAGCTCCACCGTAGAAAGGTGCAGGGTTTGGGCCTTCTCCTTTGAAAGAAAAGCTGATTCCGTTACGATTAGTGGGGTTTGTTCCTGTATCCAGGTCTGCTTCAAAGGTGAGCCAGAAGTTTTTATCACCAACCAGCTTTAAAAGTCCGTTATTATCTCTGTAAATAACTACTAACCTACGATTATACATATCCAGTAAAGCGCTTTGCAGCTCTGGCGAGTCGCGGGGAACATAGCCTTTTAGTTCAGAGGTGAAGATAGCTCCACCTTTGGTGTCTTTTTGCTGCTCTTTAAAGCCTAAAGTGCCCTGACTTGGACGAAAACTATAGAAAACCTTACCTGATTTCATTAAAATATCAGGTGTGATTACTCCGTTTACAGCAGGGGCTATAGAGTCGATTTCGTCTGCATCTGCATAGAAAAACTGCTCTAATCCCCCTAAATTGTCACCTGGTAACTGATTTATGTTTTTCATAGCTGCTCAGCTGAAACTTTGCAAATTGCTCAAAGGCAAAAAGACAAAGTCCATAGTCTTTTATTGATGTATTGTGAATACAATTCTTACTTTCTGATCAAAAAAAACAGCGGTTACTTTTAGGCCGCTTGTCGTATTTTACCTTCTTTCTTCAAATCCTTCTTTCTCTCTACTCCCAGTTTATCCAGCTCGTATCGTTGGTAAGCTTTTAGCAGTGTTCTGAAGTTGATGTCCTGATCGGTAAACCCGTAGCTATCCATAAAGTGATAGACTGCCTGCTCTTGCTTAAAAAAAAGCATGGTTCTAAGCAGATCTACATGATCATAAAACCTGCGTTTCATTTGTGCATCAATCAGATTATTGAACCGAACAGTGGTATAATCGGTAAAATGACGCTGTTTTGACTTATGAATCTTGAAAGTCCAGCGTTCAGTATAGCGACTCATGAATTTTGAGTACTTACTGTGAGAAAGGTTCTGCTCCAGTAATGCAGCTGTTTCTTTATCAAAGACAGAGCTAGTCCCGATCCTATAAACCGAATCGCTTACATCAGAATAGGTAGTTTCCAGCATCAGTGTTATTTGCCTTCCTAAATCATCATTCTGAGTAATCTTTTGTTCAGCTGGATACAGCTTTTCAAGGTACTTCTTCACATAGGGTAGTACCCGGATTGATACTATCACATCATTCTCTTTCATCGCTCATATGTTTCGCTTTATACAAAGTTGGATTTTGAGACAGGCAAAAAAAAATACAGCCCTTACGGGTACATCCGTAAGGGCTAGTTACTTACTTAAAGAGAGTTATTATCCTTTATAATATTGCTTTTCTATATGTGTGGGGAAAATGGCAATTTTATATTAAACATTGTTTAATTGCTTGTTATTTGATTTCCCTACTCCTAATATATAACTCCTTTTTATATCAATGTTTACCTTTTATAATAGAGTTTAATTAAATGACTCAAACCTTAAATCCTATGGAAAATCCTCCAATTATTATACGTATTGAACAAGAAAATGATGTTATAGAGATAGAATTGAGTAAAGTAACTGTATTGATTGGAGCAAATGGATCAGGAAAGTCAAGGTTACTTAAAAGAATACGGGATGAACATCAATATTTACTTCAAGAATCAGCTTCTGCTTATAATAATATTATCTATTTTGAAGCTGGCCGAGTAGTCAATATTAGTGAAAGAGTATTAAATTATGATGCTTCCATGGGAGCTCCTCTCCCAGATACAAAGAACCTTCTTTCCCAATACAATCAACTCGGCATACAAGGTCTAAATCAAAGGTTATTTCTAGCACTACAATTAATTATTATTGAAAGTGAAAAAATAATGCAAGACAGAGTTGCAGAACTCTATAAAGAAAGAACTCCTGGATATAGGACTCCTCCGGAAAAACTCAGAAAGTTTGAACTTGATTTACCTATTGAAAAACTTGCCAAAGCCTTTAATGATATATTTCCTGAAATTCAGATTGAATACGATATTAGGACAAAAGAAATTAAGTGCATAAATGGAAATAGCAGATATTCTCCAAATGAATTATCTGATGGTGAAAAACAAGTTTTGGCCATAATTGCAGATATTGAATATTGGGGAAACAAGAAGAGTATTGTTATTGTGGATGAGCCTGAAATCTTCTTAAATCCGGTCCTTGCTTGTTCATTGTGGGATATCATAGAAAAAAGATACTCAGATAATATCTACATATACGCTACTCATAATGTAAGCTTTATGATGCGTCAGAACATACAAAGAACATATGCACTAAGTCGAAAATCAAGAATAATACAAGAAATTAAATCATTAACTGACTTTCCCTCTGAGGATTTACGATTGCTAATTGGAAATATCCCTGCCATTCTCTCGTCTTCAAAGGTATTACTTACTGAGGGAAAAATAACATCAATTGATGTTCAATTCTACAAATGGTTATTAAATAAAAGTGATTTGCTTATTCTGCCAATGGAAAGCTGTACTTCTGTACAAAATGGATTAAAAGGTGAAGGAATATGGAAAGCTCTTACTAATGATCTTGATATTGCAGGTATTTTTGATAGGGATTTTAAATCAGACGAATTACTTGCAAAAATACGAAAGGATATTAATTGTGTGATTTTAGACTACCATGAAGCAGAGTCTTATCTATGTCACCCTTCGATAATTCATAGATTAGCTACTGTGCGTTGTCAAGACAATCAGATACCATCTGAAACAAAAATTTTACAGCATATTGTAAGTTGTATTCAGAATAAGAAAAATAAAATCACCCGAATTCGAACCATAGAAAAAATCAAACCTATTGACTCTCCTGAAATTGAAAGTACTAATGAAAATAGCCTAGATCTTAATGCTATAATTGAAAGATTTAATGATTCTACTAAGATCTTACTGAATAATTATGAAAAACAGCTAGAGCAATTGGAGCAAACGGTCACTAATGAATATAATCAATGTCTTTCAGCTATTGATAAGCAGGATATTGATCTAATACTAAAACTATTTGAAGGAAAAGAACTATTAACGCAAATTAAGCAATTAGCAGGTTGTTCTACACCTGAATTATATATACAACAAGTGTTTAAACATTTCAAACCTGAGGATTTTCCAACTCTGTTTGTACCCTTAAAACAACAACTTCTTATGAAGCTGAATTATGAGCCCTCATGATTTTCTTTTTACACCTACCAACATGAGCATTCAAAGCTGACTGGTTGCTGAAATCTGCTCGCTGACAATACTGACAACTTAGCTGGTCAGCTTGAGCTGATTTTATTTTTGCTGGTTGCTTTTTAGCTGAGCTGATTAGCTTAGTTACTTTTTCAGCTACCAGCTGATTAGCAGGTTCAATAAGTTCAGCTGATTTTTGCTCAGCTGATTTTGTATCTGGCTGTTTAGCTGAATCAGCTGATTCAATACTGACTGGCTTTATTTCAGCAACTATTTCAGCTTTCTGCTCTTGCTGGCTGTACTCAGCAAACAGCTCACAGAAATACCAAAGTAAATACGAGCTGAGCGCATAGACTACTATTTTAGCTGCCGTATGACTCCAGCTAAAATCAATCACCTGATTAGCTAACAGGTTAATTAAACAGCTACCAGCGGCTAGTACTGCTGCTTGCTTTTTAGCTCCAGCTAGCACACTAACCAATACACCCAGCTCAATACCTATTGCCCAGGTGAGAGCAGCTGGTAAGCTCAGATCATAGCCAAACACATTTGTCCAGTTTGCTCCTCCCTGGCTGAGCACTAAAGACAGGTTACCGATCTGATTAAGCTGAATACAACTGATAGCAATAATGAGCAAGATTGTAAAAACTGTTCGCATGTAGCTTGTTAAAAAAGGGTTAATTGTTCTCCGTCTGATCCAGACTGAGTGTTGTTTTTCTTTGCTTTACCCTCCAGCTCCTGAATGGGTAGCTCAGAAGGATCTGGAGGTGTAATAGTCATGGCTTGCCACTGCCGTACTGTGAAAATCGAATAATTCACCTTAAAGCGATCTTTACCCAGACGAGGATCTTTCGCATGTATCCGGCCATGACAAACAGCACAGATTACATAGACATTGGAATCTTTGTTATTGCGTCTGTCTCTGTCATCATGGTGTACACTGAGCTGGTTGGTGGCTCCACATCTCCAGCATGTGTTCCAGATCTCCAGCATTTCTTTACTGGTTTTCCTTGCTTCAGGGTGATTGTATCCGATGGACATAGGAAAGCTTTAGATGTGAAAACTATCTGTTCACTTTTATCTGAGTTGCATCTGATCAGCTAACCGATAGGATTTGATACTATGATCCAGCTGGTCAATCACTGATTGTAAAAAGGGATTATCGAAGCTAAAAACTATCTGCTCATGAAGCAGGTATACATAACTCACCTGGAGACTGATTGTCACTTTCGGCTTTTTCTGAAAAATGCTGTTTTCAAGCTTTTTACTCAATACCTGGTGTAGCCGTTTTAAGTCGCGTAAAGTGGCTATTTCTGTGTACCCAAACTTTGTAGAAAAGGCTCTGTAGTTATAATCTACTCTCGATTCTATATCCTGAGCTTTCTCGCTTATGGCTTCAGTCAACGCCTGGAGCATGACAGGCTCCAGGGTTAATTTGATTGTATCTTCTTGAAAGGTTACTTGCATATGTTTGTGCTTTAAAATCATATAGAGTTTATTTATCTTCTGAAAACCACTTATCACAATACCTTCGATAAAAATCAGTTAGCAACCCATACTCATATCCTTCTTCTTTCTTATCGCGACAGTAAATGATTAATTCCTCTTTCGTCTTAAATGTCTTTGCTGTTAAATGTGCCTCTAATTGTCTGGTATAGGCTTTCCCCTGTGTCTCACTTCGAAGCTTGGGAAGTTCTGATATCTGTTTGCCTTCCCGGATATGATCATACAAGTCCTTTAAATCCCTTATCGACTCATTCTCAATTAGCTCATGGGAAAGGATCTTGTAATCGTGCTTGTACAGTTCCAGAATTGGGTGGGCATGATCCCATCCATAGGTTTTGTCAGGTCGCTGAACGATGGTAGCACATATTGCCCGACCATCTAAGAGGTAATTCATGCAAAGGCGGACTATTTTGTTGAGTAAATAGGTTTTACTGTGGGGTTCGGGAATTCCCTGATCTTTGGAATAGCCTTCAATCAGATCTCGTTTGTTTTTGGGGTTTGTGTCATCCAGAACCAGATAATGCTTGAATGTGGAACCCCACTTGTCACCGCGAAATTGTTTCTTCTTGTCGAAATACATGGAAGTTTCAAGGGTTTGCTATTTTTTGATTTTTTGCACTTCTGGTTTCTAAAGGTTATCAAGTTGTTATTCTACCAGTTAACCAGTCTTTACGACAAATTTGAATAACCATAGAGTAACCTTTATTAAACTAGTTTACTAAGAAGCATAGCTAGTCCTAACCGATAAACCAGAGGTTTGGGTTAAAAAAAATAGTAAAGACAATATCCTTCCACCCCTGAAAAATTTTCGCTGTTTTTGTGGAATTATGCGTACTTTACGCTACCAGAAAAGCGAAAACCATCAGACTCACCGAGAGCTGCGCAACTCCCGGATGGGTGGTTTTATATGACCATAGGATTTACCTGTCTGTTTTTTCTAAATTCTGTTCATCATTTTAATCGTGAAAGATATGTATGCTTAGAGCTGCTTTCTAAGCAGGCTATAAGTTCAGTCTTGCAAAACAATCCCAGGGCAATGCTCTGGGATTGTTCATTTTCAATAGTTATACTAATTCATCAATCTACTGTATCTTTTCGGCCTGCTGGCCTGCCTGGAGGTCACTGATCAGGAACTCTAGAGCTAAAAGCTTTGCCTGTATTGTAGCTCTTTCTCCAATAAGCTTAATTCGTATCTGCCAGGGAGGTTTATTGTCCAGCTCCTGAGTGATTTCGATATTTCGGGCTGCCAGATTTGATTTTTCACGTTCAGCTCTTTCCAGATCTGTATTCATGCAGCCACCTCCGTTTCTTGCTGAGAAAGTGTATGTCTAAGAAAATCTGAATAAGCAGTGATCTTTCCGTACAAAGTCATAGCTTCGCCTACGTGAAAAAGGTAGGTATCCTTTAAACTATGATTGGGAAACTCACTAATAAACTGCATCCTTCGTTTTACTCTTTTTAAAATCATTTTTGCTTCTGTTTCAAGCATGATAATTTGGTTTTCAGGGGATTCCTGAATACTTTTGCTGTGCATTTGGGTAAGGGTTTTGAGATAACAATGAACTGAATGCATAGAGGGGAGCTGTTCGAGCAGCTTTCCATCCATAACCACTTATAATAGATCTGCTTTGAGGGGTCCAATTCTGAAAGCAGGTCAAAGAACTTAGGAAGCTCCTGGCTGAAAAACCAGGGGCTTTTTTTATTATAGATAAAGCCTTAAAGCAACAATGCAGAACAGAATAGCAATCAGCAGAGCCACAATTACCCTGAAATGATAGCTATACATGGTTTGATTTTGCGAAAAAGGGTAACGGTGTTTCATGACATTTTTGGTTTAGACGCTTCTTTCTTCTCTCGTTTTTGAATTTCCTCTTTCACCTGGTCTAACTGCAAAACATATTGCCCATTCTCTCCGGTCTTCCAGTTATCGAGTACATCCTGCATTTTAGTTTTCAGCTCTTGCAAAGAGTCCAGACTCATGTCTGTAAGCTTCTTTTGCCACTCCGATTGGGGTTGTCCTTTCTTCATTTAGATCAGTGGATTAGAATAGTTTCTTGCTTTTTGTCTGCAATTGAACGTGTTTTACGTTTTTATTTCTAATTATAAATGCATTAGTATGGCTCAAAAATTGATTACAATTCAGATAAATGTTATTACCTATGAAGATGATTCAACTGTACCCCAACAGGAGATAATTGCACACCCAGAACTGGAAGCTGCTCTAAATGAAGGATATAAAATAGTGGAGATAGTGGATGCTACCCCTGAGAATGCTGAGAGCGCTATTATTATGTTCCATTTAGATAAGAAATAGATCTTTCAGGCTCTTTGTCGATTGCCGTAATCATTCATGTCTTCATAAGTAATTGATAAGGGTTGAAGTGGAATATCTTGTTCAGGCAACATATCTTTCACTTCAATCCTTGAAAGAATACTGATTGCATGATTCAGCTCTGCCTGATTGTTTATAGTAAGGCTTACATTGAGTGAGTCAGACTCTTTTTTAATTAAGATTTCCATAGTGTAGTTAAAGAATTGTGGTTATTTACTTTCTTCTGCTGGAGGTAGTGAGTTATTGATCCGGCGCTTTTCTTCCAGTTCTATTTCGAGTTTTGCCAGTTCTATTTTTTTATCCACTAATTCCGCTTCCATTTTGTGAGCAAGCGATTTTGCAGGCCATGCTGACTGTAATAGAATTAAATGTTTTTCTTTATAGAGCAGTCTTTTCTCCTCGTAGAAATCATCTAGTTTCCTTTTCTCTTCTTGAGTTAACTCTTGGTTTTCCTGCTCTAGCTTTTGTCCAGGTTTATCAGATTTTTTAGTCATATATTTAATAATGGGGTTGCACATAAAAAACAAATTACCTCATGCTACTTGGCTTATCAGGGTATCTGCATCAATTCCCTGCTCCTCGAACCAAGCAAAAAAATGCTTAGTCTCAACAATATCTAATCCGCTTCGCAGGTGATTTTCAACAGTTTTAGTAGATACACCTATCTTTCCAGCAACATATTCCCTTATACTCTTTCTGTTCTTTGTACTAAGGGCCTGGTAGAGTTCTTTGGGCTCTTTCATGGTTAAACATTATCAATTTATCGAAAATTTTAGGTTGGAATTTCTGATTTTTTCTATATTTGTCGTGATTTTTCTGGAATTTTCTGCAATATAAAGCCATGTTACAAAAAATCAAACTTAAAGCGTAAAATTTTGTACTAAAATTTTAATAGATATGACGACTTCACAAATTATTAAGCAGCAAAGGCTACTGAAAAATATGAAAGTAGCCGAAATAGCGAGTAGATTGGGAGTAAGTAATCAGACAGTTTATGATTATGAATCTGGAAGGAGTACACCTCCTTCTGATAAGATTAAGATATTATCAGAAATTTTCGGATTAAGTACCGATTATATCTTAAACGGTGGGACTGAGACCATGCCAGAAGTCAGTAGTAAGGACAATATGGCTATGGATAAATTACTGGCAACAATAGATGAGTTACTAAAACAGCTTAGGGATAAGGATGAGGTAATTAAAATGTTGGTGGGAAAGTCGTCAGCAAGTAATCGCGCCTATCATTCTCGCACTATTCAAAACAAACAATACAAAAGTGTTGTATTATTTTTTTGTAGTGCTAAAATGGATTCGCTTGCTCATCCGTAAAAACGCGGAAATTAGGCTACTAACAAGGTTTTTTGAATCCTAGTGGGTCAACAAAATAAAAAAGCCTTAAAACATTGTTTTTAAGGCTTTTTTTTATGCCCTTTCTCTTCCAAGTTTGCTTATAAATGAAAAAGTTATCTTGCTTGATAAACTGATAATAGCTTACCTGTCAAAGTATTGATAGTATTAAAGGGAAGATGGAGCACAATTAATTACTATACATATGATATATCAATTCTTATATTGGATCGGTGGGATACTCTTTCTATTCATTTATTTTTTGCCTACCATTGTTGGCTTGATTAGACGTAATCTTATGCCTATTGCGTTGATTAATCTGTTTATGGGTTGGACTGTGATTGGTTGGGTGATTGCTATTGTTTGGGCTAATAGCCCCGATTCTAAAACAGCAATTGTCCCACAAAGCCCAGAAACGCCTAGACCTTCTCTTACAGATGAACTAGAGAAACTGGCACAACTGAAAGAAAGAGGGATCTTGACAGATAGCGAATTTGAAGAGCAAAAAAGAAAGATATTAAATGCCGCTTGATTTGTAGAATGATCCTATTTGGAAGGAGGTAAATAGCAAGTTAGTTTAGCTTATTCAACGCCCTTCCTTGTAGGAGATTCAGAAATTCATAATGGTTAAAAATTGAAATAAAACAGCCCGGTATATGTTCAGGGTTGTTTATCTATCTGAATGTAGGTCAGCTCAATGCCTCCATGGCAATAGACAGGATTAACTCAACCCTCTTTGTTGCCATTACAGAAAAGCATGCACTTTTCTTAGTATATTTACCTGACAGAAGTGGTGGAATTGGAATACACGCCTCCGAGCACGAGGAGTTGATAGGGGTAACCACTATCATATTGCAGGTTCAAATCCTGCCTTCTGTTTTTCATCCAACTTGGTATCTTGAATGAGTTTATAAAGTATTTTCTTTCCTGAACCCACTTACCCACATTAATCAACTCGAACGTTTTCTGTCATGCATCCTGGTGCTAGGCTATGGTCCTATACCTAGAAATGAAGGCATTGGATTCTTATATTATTTAAATGAACATTTCGGAATCGTTGTAGTCACACAGAGTAAATATTCACTTAAGGTGACAGAGATTGGAAAAATTTGGGTTTTGAATCTGCTACGGGAAAAATGGAAGAACTCTGGCCAATAGACGAAAAGTATTACAAAAAGCGTCTGAACAGGTGTGTTTAGACGCTTTTTGTGAGCTAAATAAAGTGATTAAAATAGGTGTGTTTTTTGACTACTTTATTTAATGTTGAATAAGAATTCGTTTAGTTGTCATTTGATCATCATCTACTTTTAAGAAGTATAAACCATTTGGGATAGATGAAGTAGATAGTGTAGCTTTCCCATTAACCAAGTTGCCTTGCCAAACTATCTGATTCCATTTATTAAGAAGCTGTACCTGGATTGTAGACAATGAAGAGCTTCTCTGAGAAGTTGTGAAGCTAGTATTACTTATCTTTTCATTATCAGTAGTAGAAAGTAGCTCTACTGTTAGATCCTTGTTTGCTGGATTAGGATATACACTTAAAGTGCCAAGACCTCCTGAGCATTTAGTAACTGTTATCTCAGTAGAAGCTTCTCCTCCTATACCACAACTATTAGAAACCAAACAACTAAGAATATATGTTCCGGGTTGAGTTACAGTAAGTCTAACAGTAGATCCAGTGCCAACTATCTGAGTTCCAAATGGTTTTGGAGTTAGATTCCATTGATATGTAGGGTTTGAATTAGCTGGAGGAGGATCAACAGAAAATAAGTTGAATAAGGTGTTTGTACAAAATTCATAGGTGCCCATTGATATATCATATACAGTCATTCCTATAGTAGGAGCACCTACCCATACATTAGTACTTGTCCAGGCACTGCTCACATTGCATTGGGATCGTATACCTCTTACCTGTATTGTTCCAGCAAAATTCCCTGTCTGTGTTGGTTTTACATCAATATAGTTTACAGTAGTTGTTAGTGTTTGGCTTGTTGTTCCATTAATTCCAAGTCCACTACTCACTTGCCATTCATAGCTTGTTGCATTTGTAGAGGTTGCTGTGAATCTTTGTGTTGTTGAACTACAAAGACTTTGGGCTGGAGTCTGAAAAACTGGAAGTTGAGGAATTGGACGTCCTACTGAAATGCTATATTGGGAAGGGCAGCCTGTACTACTAGCATCTGAGCGTGTTGCTTTGACACTAATAGTCCCTCCACCTGCTGTATTAGTAGTTACAGTTACTCGGTTTGTTTGCCCTCCACCTGTTCCTCCTTGAGCTAATAAAGTCCAGGAAGCTGGTAACGTCCATGTATAAGTAATAGGAGATACTGGATCTGTAGTTGGAGGAGATACCTCTAATTCAAAACTTTGTACTCCACAATCAACTGTAGTGCCATTAGTTACAAGTATGCCAGCCACTCGTATGCCTGTGATAGGGGCAATATATAAAACCTGAATAGATTTAGGTGATATGGTTTTATCCATGAAAGTAGAATTCGTTACCTTACCGTTTCCATCTTTAGTTATTTCATTCCACGTAACTCTAATATTTCCTGTGCTTTTAGTTGAGCTATTAGGAGTTTGATCCCAACGAATAGTAGCAGTTAAAGAGGTAATCCCTGAACTAGTGTAAGTGCCTCCTGCAAGTGCTCCCCAAGAAACGCTTAAATTTTCGATACTTTTAGTGGATGTGGATGTAGGAACGCCTGTAATTGAATAGGTCACATCCGTACAGGGAACAATATTAGTAGTGGGTCCCGTTAATGTAAGTGTCTGGGCTTTTAAATTAGCAATAAATAAAAATAAACATGAAACTAAATAAAATAGAGGGTTTTTTAATCTTAAGGTAATGGATTTTGTCATAAACGTTTAAATTTAATAAGTTTAAGTTGAAAGATTTATAAATGACAATAATAGAGAATATAAATATATAATAAGTATTCATTTGAAAATTTAATTTGTAATATGTTTTAAATGTGTAGTAAATTATTTTTTGTTATAAGTGTTTTTTAATGTATTTATTCGTCTGTTTTTACATATTGATTTTCGAATTATTTAATGAAAAGTGGAATTAGACATATACTTTCTTATATAAATCGAAGATCAATAATGCAATAATCAACTGATCTAGTTGTGAGAATTATGTTATGTGAGAATTATGTTATAAGTAAGAGTAAAAAAATCTTTAATTCGTCATAAACTTATTGTGTCTTTCTATAGTACAAATTTTAGAATATCTCTTATCCATCTGTAAAGGGTTAATTCATTATAAATAATGCTCGTCAGCTCATTTACAGGGTTACATATTACACAGTTGACGAAAGTGGTTTTAAAAGGGTTTTGCTCAAACGGTATCAATGGGACTTTTATCATAGCAGATTATCTAATAAGTCTATTACTTTTAAGGAAAGCCTTCAAATTGAGTCAGAGAGTATTTATTTACTTTGTGTTCAATTCCATTATAAATAGCATTAGACAGCTAGACTATATACAGTATGAGTCAAAGTCCACGAAAAGAAATTCTAAAAGGTTTTCTCACAAAGAATACACCACAAAGAGAAGAATTGATTGCCTTTGTCGATCAGGATTTGCGTGATGAGGATGTTGAAGAGGAGACTTATCTTTTTACAGAACTAAGTAAGCAGGAGAGTACTGGACTATTACTACCCTTCATTATTACGACTTTACAGGATCTAAAATACCTGTTGGTGATAGAATACAGGAGAAGCATGGTTTAAGTGTGAATGTGACAAGGTCTGTATCTCTTGTTGTTTCAGATCCCTTGTTTAGGATTTTCATTAGGATATTGGTATTTACTTTGATGATCCATCCATATTAATGGTACAAAAATGTCCTATGGTCAATAAATATATAGTAATACTTCTGCATATACCTGTTTTAGTAGTTTGCCTTACTTGTTTGCCATTGTTTATAGACTGGGCAATGCAAAAGGACATACTAATTATTTCATCGCCCTATTTCAAACAATGGGTATCTTATTTATTCTTTTCATACGGTTCAATAATTGTGTTTATTGCTGAGTTTGTTTCATATAGCATCTTATTGAAAAAAACAAAACAGTGGCATCCTGTAGTAATAATCTTGATGGTTTTCTATACTATATCCTTATTTGCTCAATCATTAGTTCTCATCCCACTCTTTATATTATTTGTGATAGTTGGGTTGTCTGGTGGATCTATGTTTAATGGTTTTAGGTGATAGGAAGATTTGATTTTCAAACATTAACTACCAAACTATGGGACTTGATATTTTTATTCACACCAAACCATTCATGGATCCAACAGCCCCCACACAGGAAGATCATCGCTTGAGCAGATACTTTTGCAATCTAATGTGTCTATGGGATATAAACTCAGATCTTAAACAAATTGAAGATATTTCAGGTATTGACTTACTTCCTCTCTATCATATGTTGCAATATGTGTATTTAGAAGAAGATGAAATAGAATTCTATTTGGAGGAGGAAGCTGTCTCCAAAAGTGATCGGAGAGGAGTGCTGAGAGATATCAGAAAAGGCAAGAAGATATTGGAGAATAACATTGATAAGGTGTTACAAACTGTAACTGAACTTATCGAAAAGTTAAACCAGGTCGAAGATTTGCCCTGGTCATTGGCATCTACCTATTCGGAATATATGGCTACGAAGGAGAATAGTTATTTCTCTCATTTTACAATAGACACAGAAGATATCGATAAAGGTAAGGATAATAATTTTGGTCAGGATCTACGTAATTTCAAACGATTTCTGGAGTATGCAAAGAATTGTGGTGTGACCACTGTCTGGTTTGGGTTTGGTGGATTATTTGCCTGACAGTTGTTTAAAAAAAATAATTATAAAGATAAACCAATAAAGAATACCCACTACGATTGCCACACTACCTTTGATCTTAAATTTTATCAAAGACGTGTCTTTTTGCATTTGCTCATGCAACCATGATTCGCTTTTGATCTGTACAAGACGACTGCAATAGGCTATGACTTTTTGAGGATCTTTGATAAGTTTCCATCCCAAGTAAATTAAGAAAGTGCCAGCTAGTGGCAATGCAAAAAGACATAGCATATCTATCATTCTGACTCAGTTATTTTCCAAATTTAGTGCTTCTCTCCTTTTGTAATAGTAATAGCCTACAATACTCCCAAACATAGTAAGCATTCCAATTAACCCAAAGTCGTCAATCATCATTTTGTCTCTTGTATAACAATCCTGTAAATCATAAGTAGGATGACGTACATATTCTTTAAGAATAGACAGTAAAATCAATAACCGTATCGCTGCACCTAGTAAGTAGCCTGTAATCAATAGGCCGGATTGTTTGAAATAGGTAAACCATCTATTGGCTGAACTCAGTTTATAACATGCCAGCACAATTAGAGGTAATAACAATAAAGTAAGTCCATGGATCATCATACTTCTGATGCTATCTATATCTTCCATGCAAAAGAAACCCCGACATTTTTTGTAAGGACAAACTGCAAACAAAAGAGTAAATTGTATTCTTAACCACCTTGTATAGGCCAAGTTCCCTATCTGAAAAATCAGCATGAACCAGCCAGAATAAATGCAGAGCCAATATAGACTAACTCTAGCCCATTTAGGTATTGACTTACGATTTTTATTCATATTGCAGGTTTAAAAGAAGCATTTGTACTAGTTGTCAGCAGGTATAAATAACCGGATTTTACAGATACAAGACAAACCCATCTACTATCGCAAATCAAGGCGGTCCGAGAACTTATAAGATTTAATCAGCTTGTCTACCTGATCAATGGCTTGTTGCAGATAGTGATTGTTAAAATTGTGGATGACCTGTTTATGTAACAGATAGAGGTAGCTTATAGGTAGGCTCATGCTTACCTTCCTTCGGTTATTGAGATAGGACGATTCCAGCTTGCGTGTAAACTGATGATGTAGCCAATGCAGGTCACGTAACATAGCAATTTCAGTGTATGAACTCTTGGTGGCATAGTGTTCATACCGATAGTCTATGTTTGTGTCCAGATTGTCGGCTACATCTTTGATGGCATCTGTCAGTGCCAGCAGCACATCATGTTCCAGTGTTAACTTTAACTTGTCTTCCTGAAAAAGGAATGGCATAGAGTTGATAATAAAATAGCTGTTAGACTAAGGCCTCAAATAATACTTCAACCGGATGAAGTGCCTTGCGATGGGTACCATCATGAATCTGGTGCCGGCAACTGGTACCCGGTGCGGCGATAATAACCTCCTCGGGTTGCTGACGAATGGTTGGAAATAAAACCAGTTCACCAATCTTCATAGACACCTCATAGTGCTCTCTCTCATACCCAAAAGACCCCGCCATGCCACAGCAACCCGAAGGAATAAGCTGTACTTCATAGTTAGCTGGTAGTGATAACATTTTCTTTGTCGGAACTACAGAAGCCAGTGCTTTCTGATGGCAATGTCCATGCAATTTGATCAGGCGTTTTTCCTGGTTAAACTGCTCTTTTCGGATATTGCCTGCATTGATTTCCCGAACAAAAAACTCTTCGATCAGCAATGCATTCTGAGCAAGTTTTATCGCTATTGGCTGTAAGGATTCGGGTACGAGATCAATGTATTCATCCCGAAAGCTTAAGATCGCAGAAGGTTCAATACCAATGAGAGGTGTCTCTTCTGTGATGAGGTCTTTTAATAACTCTACATTTTTAACTGCCAACGTTTGTGCATCCCGCACCATTCCTTTAGAAAGATAGGACCTGCCACTTTCATGATGTTCCGGGATAATTACTGTGTAACCTAGCTTCTCCAGTAAGAAAATGGTTTTCTTGCCAATTTCCACATCATTGAAGTTCGTGAACTCATCACAAAACAGATAGACAATCTTGGATGTGTTCGTTTTGACAGGATGACTTGCCTGTTCCAGTACCCTGGCATCATACCATTTCCTCAACGGCGTTTTAGCTAGTAATGGCATTGTGCGGTCAGGATGAAAACCTGCAAACCGATTAGCGATTTTTCGGATGGCTGTTGTACCAAAGATGGTATTATAGACCCAGGGAGTCATAGATGCTACCTGCATCTGTTTGGCAAAGTTTCCAACCAGCCAGCTTCTGAGAGGAATACCATTTACATCATGGTAATGTTGCAGGAATTCGGCCTTCAGCTTGGCGATATCTACATTGGATGGGCATTCAGATTTACAGCCTTTACAGCTCAGACACAAGTCCATTACTTCTTTTACGACTCTGGCCCGACGGGCTACACCCTGTCCAGCCTTATCCATAAAGGCTGCTTTGCCTCCTTCTGATCTTTCATAGGAGGAAGGGAGCTTGGTTAAAAAGTCGCGCAGACTATTGGCACGGGCACGGGTAGTATCTTTTTCATCACGGGTAGCCATGTAGCTTGGACACATCGTCCCTCCTGTAAGATGCGTTTTGCGACAATCGCCAGACCCACTGCACTTTTCAGTAAGACGAAGTACATTTTCCTGCCGGCTAAAGCTAAAGACAGTGTCCACATTGGCATAGGCCTGATCGGGCTTATACCGCAGAAAGGCATTCATAGGAGGGGTATCTACAATCTTGCCTGCATTGAAAACGCCATTGGGATCAAAGATTCGTTTTACCTCCTTAAAAAGCTGATATACTTTATCTCCCATCATAAAAGGGATAAACTCACCCCGCAAACGACCATCACCGTGTTCACCACTCAATGCGCCTCCATATTTTTTTACCAGCGCAGCTGTCTCTGCTAAAATCTCCCTGAAAAGTGCATTGCCTTCTGTCGTCTTGAGATTGATCATCGGTTCTACATGTAGTTCACCTGCTCCTGCATGGGCATACATGGAGTACGTGAGATTGTATTGCTGAAGCAGTTGTTCCAGTTCACGTATATAGGCTGGCAGATCCGTTACATCTACGGCACAATCTTCGATCAGATTTACGGGTTGGATATCGCCCGGAAGATTTCGTATCAGTCCCAGGCCTGCTTTTCTCACATCCCAGACTTGTTTGGTAGGCTCTCCATAGATAACCGGATAGGCGTAACCTAATCCTGCCTGTTTCAAGTCTGCTACCAATTTCTCTGCTCTCTGTACTACGGCTTCCTGAGTTTCCTCCATAAATTCTACCATCAGTATAGCTTGGGGATCTCCTTCAATAAAGAAACGGTTTTTATGGTATTCCGGATGTCCGTTGGTAAAATCCAGTATATACTTATCTACCAGTTCAGAGGCCATAGGTGCATGGTATTGCATGACAAGCTGATTCACGCGTAAGGCCTCATCAATGGAGTTGGCATGAATGCATACTATCGCTGTTTCTTTTGGTGGAAGGGGTAGCAGGTTTAGTTTGATCTCAGTAAGGAACATTAGTGTGCCTTCCGATCCTGCAATAAGCTTTGAAAGATTAAATTTGTTTGGAGAACTTCCTTTATAATAAGGCAGGAATGCATCCAATGCATACCCGCTATTTCTTCGCCGGATAGTAGGTTTAGGGAAATTATCGGTAATAGCGGTTTGGTTCTCCGTATTGGAAAGTAGCTGATCCAGCCGATTGTAAATACGGTGTTCAAACTTTCGGTTGGCAGGTATCTGTTCAATGAAGTTAGAAACGCCAAAGTCGAGTGGATTGAATTTCTTCTGCTCAAACTCTTTGTCTGTCAGTTCGCGGAATTCTACTTCTGATCCATCACTAAGATACCCTTTTACTGCCAGAAGATGATCTCTGGTAGTACCCCAAACAATAGAGTGAAGGCCACAGGAGTTGTTGCCTACCATGCCACCAATCATTGCCCTGCTGGCAGTAGATGTTTCCGGGCCAAAAAACAAACCATAAGGCAATAGTACTTTGTTTAAATCGTCCCGAATAACACCTGGCTGTACACGTACCCATCGTTCCTTTTCGTTGATCTCCAGTATCCGGGTCATATGTTTGGATATATCTACTACCAGTCCCTTTCCTACCACTTGTCCAGCCAGTGATGTTCCGGCAGCTCTGGGGATAAGAGTAATCTGATTTTCATCCGCAAAGCGAATGAGTGTTTGTATATCCTGGTTGGTTTTGGGATGGGCTACTGCCAACGGGGTTTCCTGATATGCGGATGCATCTGTTGCATAAACGGTACGCATAGCGTTATCCCAGTAGAGTTCGCCACTTAATTTCTTAGCCAGTAGTTGAAAACGATCTTCCATGCAGGTAAACAATTTGTACAAATGTAATGACTACACTGATAAATTCTGATACAGGTAACACAGGTTTTTACAAAACTGATACTAGATATAAGTTTGTAACACTGTCATTCAGAATGCAATAGAATAGCTGATAAATAAAGACATCTCCATTTATTGAGACAGTTTACAATAAATTAATACTATTTTTTATCAATTTTTTTCAACAAATAGGTAACTTAAAACGTTTTTGTTATGTATCTAACTTAACCCTTACTGCTATGAATCTCACTCCTGAAAAAACCGCGGTTGTTGTAATCGAATTCCAAAATGATTTTACAAGTCCGGGCGGAAGTCTGCATGATGCTGTAAAAGGCGTGATGCAATCCACTAATATGTTGGCAAATACTGTTAATGTGGTAACGAAAGCCCGTGAAATGGGGGCACAGATCGTGCATGTGCCTATTTCGTTTACAGATGGCTACCACGAATTACGTCGTCAACCCTATGGTATTCTGAAGGGTGTAGTAGATAGCAAGTCTTTCCGTAAAGGGACATGGGGAGTAGAAATTGTAGATGTGTTAAAGCCTCAGGCAGAAGATATAATCATTGAAGGAAAGCGTGGACTGGATGGATTTGTCAGCACCAATCTGGATTTTATTCTGCGTAGTCGGGGTATTCAAACCATCGCCCTGGCTGGATTTTTGACAAATTGCTGTGTAGAGTCTACTATGCGTACCGGATACGAACTGGGTTATGAAGTAATCACATTAACAGATTGCACCGCTACCTTAAGTGAAGAAGAACAAAAGATGGCTTGTGAGAAAGATTATCCTATGTTTTCACAACCTATGAAAGGAGTAGATTTTATTGGAGAGCTGGAAGGAAAGCTGGTGGTTGAATCTACAGGTGGAAGAGGGTATAATTAATATATCTATATCGCAACATGATCATCCCGAGTGTGGGATGTGATTTTTACCAGTACCTGTACTTTTAGAGAGTATAGGTACTGGTTCTGTTTTGATAAATCCATATTCCGTAGTTTGTTGTTCCAATCATCAATCTTCCACTGATTTCCTACTTTTCCAGGTTCTCCCGTACTGAACTGCATCTAATCTACTAAAATTCTCTCTGTGGTATAATCTGGCCAGAAAAATAATATTCTCCCATATAGGGTATATTTATCTGAAAAAATAATTATTTTTGTTTTGAATTGAAATATTTTTAGAAGAATTCTTGAAGTTATTGCTTTTAACCAAAGATTCTATGCCTATTTATCACAAACTAGGAAAGCTACCCACCAAACGGCATACACAGTTTGAGAAGCCAGATGGAGGATTGTACTATGAAGAATTATTTGGGACTGTAGGGTTTGAAGGTATGTCTTCCTTGCTCTATCATCTGCATCGTCCCACACAGGTCAAACAGGTAGGAGAGTCAAAGGATATTACCCCTAAGGTGGCAGTGGACCGTAATATGAAAGCCCGTAAACTGATTGGATTTCAGGTGCCGCCTGCTGATGATTTCCTTGAGTCACGAGTACCACTGCTGGTCAATACGGATCTGATTTTTGGATTGGCCGCTCCCCGTAAATCGCTACGTGATTATTTCTATAAGAATGCAGATGCCGATGAACTGTTATTCATTCATAAGGGAAGTGGAGTATTACGTACAATGCTTGGAAATATTTCTTTTGAATACGGTGACTATCTGATCATTCCCAGAGGAATGATTTACCAGATTGACTTTGCTACAGAAGATAATCGGTTACTTTACCTTGAGAGTCATCATCCTATCTATACTCCCAAGAAATACCGGAACTGGTTTGGACAGCTACTAGAGCATTCCCCGTATTGTGAACGGGATTATAAGCTGCCTGAACAGCTGGAAACATATAATGAAAAGGGCGACTTTCTATTAAAAATAAAGAAACAAGGATATTTGCACGAACTGATGTATGGTTATCATCCGTTTGATGTGGTTGGATACGATGGATACAATTATCCCTGGGGCTTTTCGATCCATAATTTTGAACCTATTACAGGCAGAGTGCATCAGCCACCTCCTGTACATCTTACATTTGAGACCAGTGCCTTTGTTGTGTGTTCATTTTGTCCGCGATTATACGACTATCACCCCAAGGCGGTTCCTGCACCCTATAATCATAGCAACATTGATTCAGATGAGGTGTTGTATTATGTAGACGGGGATTTTATGAGTCGCAATGATATTGCTCAAGGTCATATTACGCTCCATCCGGGAGGGATTCCCCATGGGCCGCATCCAGGTGCGATGGAGCGTAGCCTTGGCAAAACACGTACCGACGAACTGGCTGTGATGGTAGATACCTTTCGTCCATTGATGCTGACAGAAGAGGCATTAAAACTTGACGATGGTAAATATTACCTGTCGTGGCTTAGTAAGAATGAAGCAATCAACTGATTTTTATCAGACACTTATATCAACAAACTAATCATAATTGTATGGATGTTTCAGTAACTTCTCCTGCTACTGAGAAGATTTTTCCGGATGCAGAAGACTTTCTGCCTCTCAATGGTACCGACTATATTGAGCTGTATGTTAGCAACTCAAAACAGGCTGCACATTTTTATAAAACAGCTTTTGGATTTCAGTCATTAGCCTATGCAGGCCTCTCTACCGGATCAAAAGACTGTGAGAGTTATGTAGTACAACAAGGAAAAATCCGACTGGTATTGACGTCTCCATTAAAACCCGGGACTCTTATAGGAAAACACATTGATGATCATGGCGATGGAGTGAAATCAGTGGCTTTATGGGTAGATGATGCCGAAAAGTCATTTCAGGAAACGGTGAAGCGGGGTGCTATACCGTATATAGAGCCTATTACTCAAAAAGATGAGTTTGGAGAGACAAAGAAGAGTGGCATTAAGGTGTTTGGCGATACAACCTATTTATTTATAGAAAGGAAAAACTATCAGGGTACTTTCTTACCAGGTTTTGTCAAATGGGAGTCAAGCTATAATCCCTCTCCACTGGGACTGGAGTATGTAGATCATATGGTTTGCAATGTAGGTTGGAATGAGATGAACAAGTGGGTAGAGTTTTATGCCAGGGTGATGGGTTTTACGCAGTTGGTCTCCTTTGATGACAAAGACATTTCTACCGAATACACCGCCCTGATGAGTAAGGTGATGAGTAATGGAAACGGACGAATTAAGTTTCCGGTAAATGAACCTGCCGAAGGAAAAAAGAAATCACAAGTAGAAGAGTACCTGGATTTTTATCATGGACCAGGCATCCAGCATATTGCAGTAGCTACAAATAATATCATTGAAACTGTAACCGCCCTGCAAAGCAGAGGAGTAGAGTTTCTTTCTGTACCCGCCAGTTACTATGAAGATCTGCTGGATCGTGTCGGGGAGATTGACGAAGACCTGAAACCAATCAAGGAACTGGGAATTCTGGTAGATCGGGATGACGAAGGGTATCTGCTTCAGATTTTTACCAAGCCTATAGAACCACGTCCTACTTTGTTCTTTGAGATTATTCAGCGGAAAGGCGCTAAGTCATTTGGGAAAGGAAACTTTAAAGCCTTGTTTGAAGCGATAGAACGCGAACAGGAGCTCAGAGGCACTCTGTAAGGATATTTTGAAGGCTATTTCTGGTATAAGTAAAAACACTCGCTATAGAAAATATGGGGAGTGTTTTTATTTTGTGATAAATGGTAAAATTATCTCATAGTCAGTTGTTTACAATGAGAGTTTATAGTTATAAAGAGATGGGGAAAGGGTTTTGGAAATACACTGTTATGTAAAATGAATTCCAAATCTGTCTTTCCTTTTATTTTTTATTCATCTCTTTTACTGTTTACACTATGAAACATTTTTATGTCTTGCTGATCCTGGTCAGCAGCCTGTTCTCAACCAGCTATGCAGCCAGTTCTCCAACGCTGCTTTCGCCACAGCCTAATACAACAGTCAATCTGAGTAGTTTTCCGGGTATTACTGTCAGTGCCAATGACACTACTGCCCGAAAAATTTCTATCAAGGTATGGGTCAATGACCCAAGAACACTGGTGTATGAAAGTTCCAAAACGCTTGCCGATGCATGGGAGGCTTCACAATCTGTCCGTTTTTCAGCTATTTCTACACTTGTGCCTAAGCAACAGTATCTGCTGGAAGTAAAAACGCAACGTGCTAATGGCAGTATGATTGATCAGCGATACTTTACGTTTTTTACCGGAAGTGAAAGTGGAGCACCACCAGTACTGGTTAACCCGGTTGAAACGCAAAAGTGGTATGTGTGTCAGAATGAGCGGAAAATCATTAATGATGTGATTACGATTAATGCGAATAATCCTTCTGCCCGAAAGGCAACTGTGAAGATCTATAACAAACTAACTGGTCAGTCCATCGGATGGACTGCCTGGCCGGATTCAAGATCCATTGTTATTAATTTTGCCAATGCACAGGAGGCTACTACTGATCAAACGATTGGAATAAACCTTGATGAAAGGACTGCCAGTGAGTTTGACGCCGTATTTGAAATAAGTACATGGACTGCCGATGATGCGCAACTAAGCAAGAAGTATTATACAGTTCCTGTTGTTGTACGACAGTTCTATCGGGTGTTGCTAGCCAAATTTGTGAGTCCATTGGATGGTGATACCGGTGTTGCCTTGCAACCTCTGATCCGGCTTACCCGCCCTGTTGAAACCGAAAAGCCTGGCTGTGACCGACCGGTTATTTTTGATACATATGAGATAGATCGATATCCGGCAGACTGGCAGGGAGAGGATTACCAGGTGCAGAAATTTGGAGATACAACATCCAGTTGGAAACTACCTGTTGCCCTGAAACCAGGAGTTAAGTATCAGGTCAAAGTAACCTATCTCAATGGTGGTGCCCCTTTTCCCCCATTGGAGGTAACGGAAACGTTTACGACAGTTTCCAGATCGGTGTCTCATCCCTTGTTGATTTCACCTGTTCCTGATTCTACACTCTATCTTGTTTCTTTTGTAATGAACAGGGATGGCGGATACCTGACTGTAAATGCCAATGATGCCAGAGCCCGTACTATCAGAGCGGATATCTTTAAAAAGTCAACAGGAGAACAAGTAGATTACCAACGCAATGGAGGAATTACCTACACCTTACTTACTGCTGAAACTGCACAAGAGAATGTAAGCGTTAGTGCATTTATACAACCTTTTGACAGAACACCCTACGCCGCAGAAGTCTTATTGACTACCCGGGATTCCTTAGGTGCAATGCTTGGACAAAGCAGATATAACATTACCATTAAGCCACGTCCGGCAGACTCGACAATTGCTGTGGAGTTTATAGATCCTGTACAGGAACAGACAAATGTATCTTTGCGACCAACAATTCGTGTGAGAGAGACACAAAACCTTCCTCCACATGAGTTGTACCTCTTTTATACATCGTATGAAATAGATCGCTATCCAGCAGATTGGCAAGGTTCAGACTATCAATTAGATCTTGTTAAGAGCCGAGGTATTACATCATGGCAGCCTGCTGCAATGTTACAACCCAATACGAGCTACCAGGTAAGAGTTAAGTATGTCGTTCCTGGATATGGATCTCTTGACAAACAATCTATACTCACTTTCACTACTGGACCTGCACCAAGTACAGATCCACTATTGATCTGGCCTGCTGACAACTCGTCGGTTTCACTATGTGATGCTGATACGCTACAGGTTAATGCCAATGATGCCAATGCGAAGACACTATCTGTAAAGATATTTAGAAATGATCCGAGACAACTAATCAATGAGTATACCTATGTCTTTGATAATCCTTCTCAGGCAACACAGGTGGTGCATATTCCGAACAATACGCAGAGTATGCTGGCAAACCAACAATACCTGATAGAATTGAAAACACTGGCTGGCAACGGTAGCTTATTAAAACAAAAGTATTTTACCCTATTTACAACATCCTGTTCTTCAGGTGCAAGACTGGTAGGTAATCTGGAACCTGCCCAAACATCTGTTGCATTTCCGAATCCATCTGCCACCGACTTCCAGGTACAACTACATGGAGGCTATCAGAAAGCTAAACTGACTGTATTTGCTGCAGATGGAAGGATTGTTGGAGAGCAGGAGGGACAAGGAAATAGTGCAGTTCTGATTAAAACCAATAACCTGCCTGCTGGTTTGTATCTGATCCGGATTTCTGATCGGACAGGAATCAGAGAACAACTGAAAGTTGTAAAGCAATAATACACTAAACACAAGTCAATACATTATTTCAACAGCACCGTTTGGCAGTTTTTCTGTAAAGCGGTGCTGTTCCTGTATATACCCATTTTATCTTCCTGAAAAATCTTCTACATTTAACGATCAACAAACAGAATAAGAGTTATGAAAAAATCCTGGGTACCGATACCAGAAGGAAGCGACTTTCCATTAGAAAATCTGCCATATGGTATTTTTCAGATTAACCGACAACATCCTCGTGCTGGGGTAGCGATAGGAGAGTATATTCTGGACCTTCATGCAGTAGCAGATCTGGGATTGCTGGAAGAGATACCCAATGCGGCTGAAGTTTTTGGTTGTTCATACTTAAATGCATTTATGGCACTCGGAAAGCCTGTATGGCAAGTGGCTCGTCAAAAAATAACTGAATTGCTCTCAGATGGTGATGAGTTGTTGCAGCCCTATCAGAGCCAGGTATTGGTTAGGCAGGCGGATGCTACTTTACGGATGCCTGTTCAGATTGGTAATTATACAGACTTTTATTCGAGCATAGAACATGCGACCAATGTAGGGAAACAATTCCGGCCGGATAATCCACTTTTGCCTAACTGGAAACATTTGCCCATAGCCTATCATGGGAGAGCTTCTTCTATTGTGGTATCAGGAACCAATATTCACCGACCCAAAGGACAACGAAAAGCGGCAGATGCTGATTTACCTACTTTTGGCCCATCCAAACGAATGGATTTTGAACTGGAGGTTGCCTTTGTGATAGGCAAGGAAACAGCTTTAGGACAAACTGTTTCTACTAGTCAGGCTGAGGAGCATATCTTTGGCTTCTTTTTATTTAACGACTGGTCTGCCCGTGACATTCAGGGATGGGAATATCAGCCTTTGGGACCATTTCTCGGAAAGAACTTTGCTTCTTCCATATCACCCTGGATTGTGACCCTGGATGCACTGGAACCTTTCCGAACAGGCAGTCCGGTTCAGAATCCTGCTGTATTGCCATATTTGCAATATGAAGGGGAGCACTCTTTTGATATTCAGCTTGAAGTAGCCATTCAGCCGGAAGGGGTAGCAGAACAGGTAGTTTGCCGATCCAACTTTAACTATCTGTATTGGAACATCTGCCAGCAACTGGCACATCATACTGTTAACGGGTGTAATCTCTGTATTGGAGATGTTATGGCATCCGGTACTATCTCGGGTGAGAGTGCAGATAGCTGGGGATCATTATTGGAGCTTACAGAGGGAGGACGAAAGTCACTGATTTTTTCAGATGGGGTAGAAAGAAAGTTTCTGGAGGATAATGATACCGTTGTTATGAGAGGTTTTTGTGAAAAAGATGGCTTGCGAATTGGTTTTGGGGAAGTACGTGGTAAATTACTGCCATCATTGTAACTACGGAATTATAGCATGATCCATACATTTGATTTTACCAAACTTTCCGTGATGGAAAGCCAGGGGCTGCTGCAAAGTTTAGTTTGTCCTCGTCCTATTGCCTTTGCCAGTACAGTTGATGCACTGGGCAATGTCAATCTGAGTCCTTTTAGCTTTTTCAACATGTTCAGTACCAATCCGCCTATTGTGGTGTTTTCTCCTTCCCGCAGAGGGAGGGATGCTACTACCAAACACACCTATGAAAATGTGCTGGAAGTACCGGAGGTAGTTATTAACATTGTAAACTATGCTATAGTAGAACAAACCTCTCTGGCTAGTGTTGAATACGAGAAAGGTGTAAACGAATTCATTAAAGCTGGGCTTACACCAGTGCCTTCCGAAAGAGTGAAACCACCACGGGTAGCAGAAAGTCCGGCCAGTCTGGAGTGTCGGGTAAATGAGATTATCCCGTTAGGAACGGGTGGGGGAGCTGGTACACTGGTCGTTTGTGAAGTATTGCTGGTACATGTAAAAGAAGAAGTACTGGATGCTTCCGGTAAGAGGGCAGATCCCAGAGCGTTGGATCTGGTTGCCAGGATGGGAGGAGATTACTATGCCCATATAGCAAACGAATCATTATTTATCGTACCTAAACCGAATCAGAAAAAAGGGATAGGAGTAGACCAGATTCCTTTTCGTATCCGTAACAGCCGGATTTTGTCAGGAAATAATCTGGGAAGGTTAGGCAATACGGAAGTAATGCCAGATAAGGATGCTGTGTCGGCCTTTGCAACTAACCCGCGCATTGCAGAGATCTTTGAACGGTTTTCACATCATACAGAATCATTAGAAGATCATTTACATCAACTGGCAAAAGAATTACTGGAGGCCGGGCAGGTAGACGATGCCTGGAAGACTTTGTTACAGTTACCATAAGAATAGGAGTCATTCCAAATATTGAGTAAAAGGATTTGACTTTGCAGCGGAATAGATAGTGAAATAAATAAGCTACCACGAGCCGTTGTGGCGGTGTGCTGGCCTTCTGGCTGCCACGAGGAGAGCCCCTTATCCTTTTCCATAACTTTTCTGGGAAAGTGGTTGGTACATACAGAAAAAATACTATCCCTGTCCTCCTGAAAGTAATCCCCCTGCTGTCCTTCTGAAAGAATCTTGTGACAAATAGAGCCCTGCTTGGTTCCTGAGAGACAAATAGTCTCCAAAAGGAAAGGCCGCCGGTCTTGTCACAAGATTCTTTCAGAAGGACAAAAAAAGGGTGTAATGGCACAAAAAAGAGATTATCCCCTAAAACCTTCAAAATTGAAAAGGTATGGGACATTATAAGGGAGAACCCTTGGCTTGCAGGCTGGAGGTTCGGAGGTAAGGGCCCTTCTTTGCTTATCACGCCGTGGCGTGACAAAAAAGTAAGAGGCGATAAGAAGAGTGATGTTCTGGACTAGAAACTAACGTAGAAAGAGTGCTGTCTAAAAAATTAACCCAAGCCCACATTTTTCAAAAACATAGGCTTGGGTTTTACTCATATTCAACATTCGGGATGACTCAGGTATACTATTTACTCACTCAGGAACCTAGTTTTTCTCATTCTTCTCATTGAGAAACTTTATACTGGTGAGTGTCATCAGAGGCTCGATAGGACGGGCTGCCTCATTTTTAAATACAAAGTACACATCATGTATGCCATTCACCATCTTGATCGATGCCTTTACAGGAGGACGATAAAAAGGATTGGGATTAGCAGGAGCAGGTTTGGGAGCGGTTCCATCGGGTTTTGCTTTGGTACTGTCAGCCTTCTGGGATTCCAGCTGAGCCATTAGCTTGGCAATATCCTGTTCAGGTGCTCTTTCTACTTTTACCTCACCAATGAGGTCCCCTGTTGGAGAATCCAGCCTTACTTCGATGGTACCACCTACACTACCATCTCTTTTCTGTGCAGCAGCTGCCAGTTCCAACTCCTGAATGCCACTTAAATCCAGTTTTTTGAAACCTATATAGCTATTGGCAAAAGGTATTACATTGCTGCCACTTCCCATGCCTCTCGCCTTTATCTCAGCTCCTTTGATCACTTCTGCACTGGACGCACTGACATCCGCACTGCGTAATACAATGCTATTCTCTGCCGTTTGGGCAGGAATAGTTTTTACACCCCGGTCAGTATAGGCAGCCCGAATCAGTACAGACCCTTTGCCTTTGTCGCCTTCCGGAAGTTTTACGGTATACGTTCCTTTTACCGGTAGTGTACTCAGTGTTTTGGTAGTGCTGTTCAGAATATAGTTGACAATAGTACTGGCATCATTGACAGACATAGCTGGATGGGCAGGCATATTGACTTCTCCCCATACGCCGGAACCACCATTCCGAATTTTGTTAATCAGATAGTTGGGAGCCTTCGCATCACCCTGATATTTGGTGGCAATCTCAGTAAACATGGGTCCTACCGACTTGGTTTTTAACTGGTGGCAAACATTGCAGTCGCTTTTGGACATCAGCACCTTGGCTACAGCAAACTGAGTGGAAGCGTCTACACTGCGTTGTCCCTGAATGATTTCAGCATAGTCAAATCCTTCAGACAGATAGTCTATACTCATTGCTACCTGGGCGGGTATAATTTTGCCATTAGCCAGACTGCCGTCTTCCTTATCACTGACCGTCACATCATATGCCAGGGGCTGATCTGTAAAGTAGAATGTTTTATTACCAGCCAGATCTACCGTTACTGCCGGAGGTTCATTGCCAGCAATAATCTTGATAGACTGGCTATTACTTGCTCCTTTAGCATCTGTTACCGTAAGCGTAGCTGTGTATACCCCTGCTTTGTCAAAAGTGACAGCCGGATTGGCAGTGGTGAATAGTTTGGGTGCCCCTCCGGCAGTAGTTACTTTCCATTGGTATTTTAGTGCATCCCCATCAAAGTCTTTGGTACCTTGTGAGGATAAGGTTGCCTGAAAAGGTACTGTTCCTCCTGTTTTGCTGGACGAGGCATGTACCAATGGCTTACGATTACCCCCATTGTATTCAATACGAACCAGAGCAGAGTTGTCACTTTTACGGAACCAGTTACTGCCATATTCCAGTACGTAAAGGTCTCCATTGGGACCAAACTTCATGTCAATAGGTTCTACCGGACGATAGTTTGGCAATATTCTCTCCATGGATTTATAATTGCTATTCTCATCCATGGTGATTGCCATAATCCAGCCACGGGAGAAGTCGGTAGCTATCCATTTGCCTTCGTAGTAGGCTGGCCAGGGACGTTTTGCATTTTTAAAGTCCGAACGATGATAAATCGGACCACCCGTTGCACTACGGGAACCAGAACCTACCAGCGGAAACTTTTCGGATACGCCATAAGGATAATAAATAAAGGCCGGTTGGGCAGGAGGTAATTCCGTAAGGCCTGTGTTGTTCACAGAGTTGTTTAGTGGTTTGGCGGGGTCTTTCTTATCTCCGCCTTTTTTGGCTACATAATCATAAAACGGATAGCCCACATTATCTGCAATAAAATAAGGCCATCCATAGAAACCCGGTTTCTTGGCCTGATTTAGTTCGTCATATCCACGAGGACCGTCTGGTGTATCATCTGTAGCATCAGGTCCTACTTCTCCCCAATAGATATAGCCAGTTTTGCTGTCTACAAAGATTCTCCACGGATTGCGATGTCCCATAGTATAGATTTCGGGACGGGTTTTGGGAGTGCCTTTGGGAAACAGGTTTCCTGCAGGGATAGTGTAACTGCCATCGGGTTCCGGATGTATGCGTAAGATCTTTCCACGAAGGTCATTGGTATTGGAAGAACCCCGTTGATCATCCCAGCTACTTCTGCCAGGTCGTTCGTCTGTTTGTCCAAACTGCCCGTTACCTGTGTTGTTTCCTACTGTCAGGTATAAGTTTCCAGCCTTGTCCCATGTCATGCCACCTCCTGTGTGACAGCAAACTTCCCGTTGGGTGGGTACTTCCAGCATCACTTTTTCGGATTTTATAGCATCATCTTTAAACTCCCAGCGACTGAGTACGTGCTTCTTTTCAGTTGGATGAGCATAGTACAGGTATAGCCAGTGATTTTGTTCAAAATTGGGGTCCAGCGACAAGCCCATCAACCCTTCTTCTGCTTCACGCACCTGACCTTCTGCACTGGTGTATTTGGTGTTAACAGGAATGGTGGCGATGACACTGGTCGTGTTGGTTACCGGATCGTATTTCTTAAATCCTCCTTTGCGTTCAATGATAAAAGCAGTACCATCCTTCAGTACTTCAAACACCATAGGTTCGTCAAGATCTTCTGTTACTACTACAGGTGTAAATCGACTTTCGTCGGGTTTTTCGTCTGCAGGAGGAGATGTTGGTTTTATTGACGAAAAAGAGAGCAGACTAGCCACTACTGCCAGAATGCCCATAACAGGAAAAATGCGTTTTCGTGAGTAATTGGATGTGATCATACTGTAAGGGGTTAAAAAGTAATAAATTTCTATCGGAGTATAAGTCTGTAAGTCAGGACTTATAATAGTATGTTGAAGTATTGCTTAGAGGCTGGTGTTGAACTATATAAAAGTAAATATTTTGTACAGGAAAAGTTATATGTTTTGCGAAAAATAAAAAAGACCTCTCTTTTTCTAGGCACTAGGTTCAGAGAGGTCTGGATGAAAGACTGTTTGGTTAGTTAAGTTTCAGATAACACTGGAAGGACTTCCTTCATGAATATGTTGCAGCAGTTCTACTTTAATAGTTTCTAACTGATCGAGTTCCCATGATTCAAATGGTATGATACCGTTCATTTTCTGTCGTAAACGATACACATAAAGTCTGCTCGAACTTCCATAAAGTATTTTCGATACATGCCGGATGTCCAGATAGGGGGTATGAAGCCAGGGCACCATCATAATTCTGTAGTTGGTATAATATTTAATAATTAGTAAAGGCTTGAAATAGCTTGTCTGTAACGACATCATTACTGCATAGACTATTTTCAGTGCCTATAGTTTAGTTTATTTTGAAGCGGGTTATATAAATTTTGAAAGTCTGTATGAATATCTTTTGAGCCTACTACACTATATATAAACCGCTTAGCTGTGTTATTGTTTTTGCTCCAATACAGGCAACGGTTTTTTCTGCATGGTTGAATCTGTTTTTTGCTGAGGCAAAGCTGGCACTTTCAACTGATTAGATGGTTTACCTGGTCCTGCTCCTCCCGGTCCTTGAGGCGCACCTCCACCTTGTCCCTGAGGGGCTCCACCACCTTGCTGCTGTGCACCAGTGTTATCTCCACCTTCTTTCAGGTCATCATTGGTAATGGACTTGCGACTTCTGCGGGGACCCTCATTGGCACTTATCTTTCCGAACCGATAGCTGATATTTACTTTAAAACTCATATTGTGCATTTCTGTTACACTGGATTGCACTAAATCTGCCGAAGTCAGGTTAACACGCATTCTATTGGCAGGTGTAAAAAAGTTTTCAGCTCCAAATCCGATACTGCCTCTTTTATTGGCAAAATCTTTCTTTATGCTCAGACTATAGATACCAAATCCGCTCTGAAACCCTTGTAACTGCACCTGACGTCCTCTGTAGAATCCAAAAGCTTGTATTCCCCAACCTTTGCCTAGCGTATAGTTTCCAAATCCCCGAATGTTGTATACCCAACCCTGATTACTATAGGTTCCATTATTTAGTGAACTATAGTATGCATCTGTTCCACCATTGAGTGATAATCTGTTTGACAGATTGATATTCATGAAAACACTAAAGCCATATGCATTTTCTGTTCCTACGTTCTGATATGTCGTTATAATGGTATCACCCTTTGCACTTCTTAACGGGCCAATTACATTATTAGTATTTCGCATAAATGTAGAAAAATTCAGCGAAGTACTTTTAATATTTGTACTATAAGACAATTCAAAGTTGTTTGTATACTCTGGCTTCAGGTCAGGATTTCCTACAGTTATATTTAACTGATTGGAAGACTGTACATTAGGATTTAAAAATTGTAAAGAAGGCCGTTGAATGCGGCGGTTATAGGCCGCTTTGACCATATTTCCGTTTTTAAGTTTTTTGGACAAATTAAGGCTAGGTACCAATACTCCGTACGAGGGAATAGAGATAGTCTCTGTCTCTGCGCGCATAGCAGCATCAATGGTAGTATACTCATATCGTGCACCTGCTTTCATACTATAGTTCTTAGGCAAATTATAGGTATAGGAAAGATAGCCTGAAGTAATTTTCTGGTTGTAACTAAACACGTTAGTCAATGTATTGTCAGTGCTGAGAACATACGCATCAGTTGCTCCTGTTGCTGTCAGGGTTTGATAGTCACTGGTTACTTTACGGATGATCTCTTTGGCACCTACTTCCAGCATCTGACTCTTGCCAATAGGATTCTGATAATCCATCTGAATGGTAATTTCCTGATTATAGCTTTTGTTCAGGTTTTTGCGTCTGCTTTCAACAGACTCATCACTTTCTGATAGAAGCGAATTGACAAAATCGTTGGTTTGGTTATTACGGCTATATTGAGTTAAGATACTGAACTCCTGCTGAGGCTTTTTAAAGTTATGGGTATAGTTCAGGTTTACATCTACTGTACCAGATAAGTCTTTAGTATGTACATCCTGTAACAGGCTCTTGTTTAATGTATCGGCTGCGAAAGTCTGGCTTGACAATCCATCCTGGTAGGTATCCCGGTTGCGGGCTCCATACTGGACAGAGGCACTCAGGAAGTTGTTGTCGTTGATATCATAGTCCCAGCCCAGATTATAATGTCCAAACAGGAAGTTATTACGGGTATAGGCACTTTGTTTTGTCAGATAGTTTGGCTCTCCATTCACGTAGGTTTGCTGCGTACTGTTAAAGTTTCCGTTTACATTGTATCCATAACGGCCAAATCCACCCAGAGAGAAGCCCATCTTTCCTTTGCGGTAGCTACCCCGCAAACCCAGGTTACTACCTCTCGTACCTGCACTGGCGTCTGTATTCAGAGAGAAGCCACTAAGTGTATTTTTCTTGGTAATAATATTGATGATACCACCTGAACCTTCAGCATCGTATTTGGCAGATGGAGAGGTAATCACTTCTACTGATTTGATCAGATCCGAAGGAATTTGCTTTAAGGCATCGGCTACACTTCCGGCTGTAATGGTCGAAGGGCGATTGTTGATTAATACTTTGATATTCTGGCTACCACGCAATGATACATTGCCATCCAGGTCTACAGAAAGCATGGGTACTTTGCGTAGTACATCGGTGGCGTCTCCTCCTTTATTGGTAGCGTCGTTTTCAGCATTATACACCGTGCGGTCTACTTTCTCCTCAATGATATTACGTTGTGCCTCTACGGTTACTTCCTTCAGCAACTGTACACTGGGGCTGACCACAATCGTACCCAGATCTATATTGTCATTTTTATCACTGATGGTGATACCTGTAACAACTTTAGTCTGGTAACCAACGAAAAATATGGAGAGAGTATACTTGCCGTCGGCTATTTTAGAAAGGGTAAACTTTCCTTTGTCATCACTGACAACTCCGTCGACAGGTTTGTTTGTAGCCGGATTGAGAAGGGATACACTGGCAAACGAAACGGCCTGGCGATTGGTAGAGTCAAGAATCACACCTGTGATCTTTCCGTTACCTTTTGGAACAGAAGCTGTCTGAGCAAAAGCAGTTGTCAGGCAGAGAGTAAAAGTGAAGAGGAGAAGTAATTTTCGCATAGTCTTAGGAGATTAGATATGCCGAAATTACTTCTCCTCTTTCTGCTGGTAAAATCAACCTTGCGGAGTGCCTGTTTTATCAGGATGAGTCCCTGATTTTCCCTGTTGAATGTCTGTCGATTATCTCACTTATTTACCCAGCCATTCCTTAAAATCAGTTATCCGGTCTCCGCTGACGAATACCTCATGCCGGGCCTTGGGTTTCAGATCCAGCTTTAGTTTGCTGCTTGAATAGGTATGAATAGTTTCAATAGCAGGCAGTGACACAAGGTACTGCCGACTGATGCGGAAAAACTGCCGGGGATTGAGTATCTGTGTTAGCTTATCCAGACTATAGTCTACGGGTAAATGTAAACCATCCTGAGTAACCAAAAAGGCAACTTTTTCTTCCAGAAAGAAATAGGCAATTTCGGAAGTCTCTATGCTACGGATTTTTGTTCCAACAGTAACCATAAAACGATCTTTGTAGTCTGTCTCTTTGGGTTTACCCAATAGGTTGAGCAAGGTAGTCAGATCAGGAGTGGCTGCCTGAGCCTGTTTTTTCAACAGCTGATATTTGTGTAAGGCTGCCACGAGTTCCTCATAGTTTACAGGTTTTAGCAGGTAATCAATGCTGTTTACCTTAAATGCCTGTATCATGTATTCGTCATAAGCTGTTGTAAAGATAATAGGAACCAGTAGCTGTACCTGTTCAAAGATACGAAAGCCCAGATCATCGTCTAGATGAATGTCCATAAACACCAGATCCGGAGAAGGATTTTCCCGGAACCATTGCACAGCCTTAGCAACAGAAGGTATTTTGGCAAGAACTTCAATACTGGAATCATACTTAAGTAGTAAAGATTCCAGTCGGCGGGCAGTCAGATTTTCATCTTCTATAATAAGTACTTTCATGAAAGTAGGGGAATTTTAACAATGAAAGCTCCGTCTGATTCACCAACCCAGACCTGTCTGTCTGTGAGCAGGTGGTAACGGTTGATAATATTCTGCAACCCAACACCGGTTGAGATATCGGACTGTGTACGAAGCTGGATTTTATTTTTTACAATAAGATTCGTATTCTCAGCCCGGATATACACCTGCAGTGGCTCCTCAGATGACATACGATTATGTTTTACTGCATTTTCTATCAATAGCTGCAATGTCAAAGGGGCTATTTTATATTGATTCCAGTAGGTTTCAGGCACCTGAATCACCACATTAAACTTATCCTCAAACCGGATCTTGAGCAGAAAGACATAAGACTGAATAAATTCCAGTTCCGTCCTGAGTGAGACCTGCTCATTGTCTTTTTGTTCGAGTATATACCGATAGGCTCTGGACAGCTGATCAATAAACTTTTCTGACAGCTCTGCATCTACCTGCACTAAAGAGGATAAGATACTGAGACTGTTGAAGAGAAAATGGGGGTTTACCTGATTTTTCAGAGCAGAAAACTGTGCCTGTATATTCTCCTTTTCAAAGCGTTCTGCCTTCCCATAAATCTCTTTCATTCGCTGATTGGCGCGTCGGTTGGCAATCAGGTAAAAGCTGGATAGCATCAGCATCAGAAAATAGCCAATGCTGGACCGATCCACAAAAGCCCACAATGCATGGGTCATATAAGAAGGAGGCTGCTGAAATAAATGTTTTCCTGTAAAGTATTGCAGGCCAAAGTCCATCAGCCCCACAACCCGTCGATAAACCATTACAAAGCTAACCGCCAGCACCAGCGAAAGAACTACCGTAACCAGTTGGGCCGGAAATTTAAATTCCAGCAGAAATCCTTCTCCAAAGCGCTCGGCCAGTTGATGCAATATCCACTCTGTGACGCCCATCCAGATAAAATAAAAGAACAGGATAGCAAATGCGTCAACAACAAGAAAGGGAATAGAGGCCTTGATACCCTGCCAGTCGCCACCAAAAATGGGAAGGTACATATACAGAAAAATGGGATAGTATATCACCATCAGGCTGATAGCCAACTGCCATTTCTGCTTTGTATTTAAACGATAGGCCATGATAGCTCTTTGGTAAAAAACAACTTATAGCAAAGGTGATTTTTTACTTTATGAAAAGAAATGATTTACCTTTCTAAATGACAGATATTGCCACAGATTTTTTCTCCTTACAAATTTCTGCTACTATCGTTGCTCAATAAAATGAATGTTCCTGAATGCCGTTTTTTGTCTGCGGAACCGGAAATTCTGAGGACGGAAGGTCGTATAGAAGGGTGAATGGGAGGAATGAGACTAGCTTATAAAGCAAATAATATATCCTGTTCCCATAGTAAAGGGTTGCTGATAATGTATTCGGCAATCTTTTGGTGAGAATGAGCATTGCGGATGATGTGTTCATGGTAGTTGCGCTGCCACAATTTGCCCATAGTTTCGTTTCTGGATTTGAAGATTGCCAAACATTCTTTATACACCAATGATTTGTAGGTGCCAATCACCGCAGAGACTGTAGGGGCAGGGCTTGCCCCTGCCCGACCGTTCCCATCGGTATATTCGGATATAGACCCGGATGGCACCTGGTCAGACTGGGCAGGGGCAAGCCCTTATCGTGTCCCATATCTATTCTGGAAATGAAGGTTTTAAAAAGAAAGACGCTGGTTCGAACGTCCGTTCGGACCTATATTGAAAGCAACGTCTGTTGCGTTGGGGCAAATTGAGCCAAGTTCAGGTTTGTGATAGTACCCAAACAAGGTTTTACCCACCAACGCAGCGGACGCTGCTCTCAAAATGGGCACAAGCGGACGCTTGCGCCAGAAATTTTCTTTATTTCTAGAAAAGATATGGGACACGATAAGACTGGCTGGTCGCCCTAGTCGGTGCAAACCCTGTCTGGGATATTGTGAAACGATTGTCTGATAAACCTAAACATTTGTGTAGGGAATCAGGACGACCGCTAGTCGCCCCTACATTCTTTGAAATAAATTCATCTTGCGTGTAATTTCATTCAGCAGAAATGCTTGAACTACATTTTACGCATGAAAAATTTCTGCGGTGAATTCCACTCACCAGCAATTTTGCGGTTAGCTCTATGCAAAAATTTTTCTCAAGAGAGACAATGTGAATGGCCTTCCAGCCTGTTATTTGCAATAAATTCAACGCACTTTTTTGTTTTGAACTATAGTATACTCAGCCAATTGAAATGATTATAACTTAACACACGGAAACTACTATGTGCTTAACTCCGATAACATCCTAATTGGTTAATTATCATCTGGTATTATCATTCTAAAACCACAAATACCCAATCACTATCCGCATGCCAGTCATCTTCTACATTGTTCCAGTCACAGCAGGCAATACCCAGTCCGATGCCCCAATCCCAGTGATTTACTGTAAACACAGAGGGTAGTCCGTCTTCGTCCTCAATAGGCTGCATGGCAATCACAAGCGTTTCCTCATAGGGTTGGTCCATGTATTGTAACCGTAGCTTGAGACCTGTTTCTGCCAGACAAAGGGAGAGCCTTGCTTTTTCTGCTGCTGCAAAAATATCAGCATAGCGACAACCATCCTGTAATCCGACAGCACTCAGTGTAACTATGGCTAGCTGTATATCTTTGATCGTGTCACTTAGTGTAAATTCAGGCTTTTTGATTACCACACTGGCATCAGGATCAATCTAAAACCTTTGTTGGGAGGCTTTTTCGATATATCGTCCATCATGATTGTAGGGATCACTGTCAATTATTTCCTGTGCAGTATCCTGATTGATTACTAGTTGGATGGTTTTCCATATTGGCCATCCATTTGCTGGTTTCATGAGTAGTTGGGCTACATTGTAAGCGTGCAATTTATATGTTTTTTCAGAAAGCAAATGCTCGTTTGGAGGTTGCTATCCAACTATTTTGAGCAAAGTCATCTTGGATTCATAGAGTTTTCCGAAATTTATTTAGCTTTCATTTTACTCTATCTTCTATCGTTATCCTATTTCCATTCTGATACATGACCTATACATTTAACGTATTGCTTATCGGTTTTTTATTCTCTTTTCAGACAGCTTTTACTCAGAATTCTCCATTTAGGGCATTCTCACAGTTGCTCACCAGAGCTAACATGATTTTTCAGAAACCGGGCGGGGTACAGGAAACTCCTACTATTGCTAACCGACAAATGAATTATGAGTATGCCGTTAAGTATACTCATAAGAATTTTGAAGTGCGGTATGCTATCAGACCTCTTGACTATTTACTAGAAGATTATACAGCCTGGCAAAAAAAGAAAAAACCAGGTGACATCATGCTTGACCCAAACACACTATATTCTTCTTTACTACAGGTAACTATCCTGAATATTTCAGGTGGACAACTTCCAGATATAGCACAGTTTGACTCAGTAGCAGTGAGGCAGGAATTTAATGCAGACTGGGGAGCTACTGCCTTCGTGGAAGTTGGCAAAGAGTTTGGACAGAGTTATAAATACTGTATGGTTGTTGCATTACATAAAGAAAATTATGCCGATGCGTACATATTTTATCTGTCTGATACAAAAGAAGGTTTTGCAGAATTGATGGATGCTGCTTTCTATTCCTTACGATTTAAGTAAATGATCCCATACAAAGTAAAAGTTGGTTTGAGAAATATAACATAAATTAGCAGCTTAGTAGAATGAGGGGGATGTCAGGCGTCTTTGTTATTTAAAACATACTTTCATGAAGAAAACAGTTGTTATTGATGTAGTAGGTTTAACCACCGGACTAATCGGAGAAAATACTCCTTTTCTTAAAGAGTGGTCATTAAAGGCCAGTCAGGCAACGGTGCAACCAGTAATGCCAGCCGTTACCTGTACCGCACATGCTACTTATTATACAGGCAAATGGCCTGATGAACATGGTATTGTAGCCAATGGCTGGTATTATCGGGACGTATGTGAAGTGCGTAACTGGCATCAGTCCAATAAACTGGTTGAAGCTCCCAAGATATGGGAAGTAGCCAAAGAGCTTGATCCTACATTTACCTGTGCCAATATGGGCTGGTGGTTTAATATGTACTCTTCGGTAGACTACTCCGTTACACCCAGACCTCAATACCTGGAAGATGGCCGCAAGTTTCCGGATTGCTATACACAACCTGCTGACTTGCGGGATTACCTGCAAGCTAAATTTGGCACATTTCCCTTGTTCACCTACTGGGGGCCTAATACGAACATTAAATCTACCCAATGGCTGGCAGACGCCTCTATTGAGGTGGATCAGAAATATAATCCCACGCTTACCCTGATTTACCTGCCTCACCTGGATTACAACCTGCAACGGATAGGCCCTGAAGATCCGAGAATTGCTACAGATCTACAGGAAATAGATAAGGTGTGCAAACAGCTGGTAGAGTATTATGAAAGCAAGGGCGCACAGGTGATTTTACTTTCGGAATACGGCATTACTCAGGTTGACCGTCCTATTATGTTGAACCGGGTACTTCGGAAAGAAGGATTGCTGGCCATTCGGGAAGAACGCGGACTGGAACTCCTGGATGCAGGTGCCAGTGATGCGTTTGCGGTTGCAGATCACCAGATTGCTCATATCTATGTTAAGAATGAGGCGGATATTCCGAGGATTAAAAAGTTGATCGAAGCTGTTCCGGGTGTAGATAAGGTATATGCAGGAAAAGAACGGGAACAACTTCATCTGGCACACTCGCGTGCAGGAGAAATAATAGCTATAGCAGATGCCCGCTCCTGGTTTGGCTATTATTACTGGTTTGACGATGCCAAAGCACCTGATTTTGCACGTCTGGTAGCGATTCACAAAAAGCCTGGCTTTGACCCTGTAGAGTTGCATGCAGACCCTAAGATTAAATTCCTTCTGCCTAAGGTGGCTTTTAAAGTCTTGAAAAAGAAGCTAGGCTTCCGGATGTTGATGGATATCATCCCACTGGATCCTACACTGGTAAAAGGCTCTCATGGTAGAATGCCCGATTCCAGGAAAGAGTATCCGCTGATTATGACCAAAAACAAGGACTTGCTTGGACAGTCACATATTCAGCCCACTGAAGTATTTGATGTAATTCTGGCTCACCTGAAGTCACAAAAGGAAGTTGCAGTATAGGTGTGCTGTGTACTGGAACGTCTATTTGTTTTGAACAAGATACCATTCATTGATTGTGCCTGGTTGGCCATGTGTAAAGGCATGCCCAGTTTCGTCAGGGAATAGATTTGTAAACAAACAGTGAGAAATGTAGGGGCGACTGGCAGTCGCCCTGTTTCCCACAGGCAATGTCTAGGTTTAACAGACAACCATTTCGAGTTTTCCAAACGTGGTTTCTACCAAAACCAGAATAACCACTAGTCTTATCGTGTCCCATATCTTTCTAAAAATAAAGAAAATTTTCTGACGCGGGTGCCCACATTGAAAGCAGCGTCCGCTCAATGCCGTCAAGGCAAGGGAGTGTATTTCTTTTTTTTCATATTTCTTTATTGTCCTTCTGAAAGAATCTTGTGACAAGACCGGCGGCTTTTCCGACTGGAGAATAAATTCACTCACAAACCAGACATAGCTCTATTTGTCAAAAGTTTCTTTCAGAAGGACAACGAGGTGGGGGTTTTTTTATACGGAGGGAGGATTGTTTCCAGTTGGACAGAAAGGGGTAGCTCCTTTGACGAAGGGAAGAATAAACAGATTCTTTCTAGGAGGACAAAAGGAGAGAAGATAGAAGAGAAAAAACACTCCTTTCAGAAGGACGGTTGATAAGAGGCAGAAGTCATTTATGCCTGCAGCGTTCTATTGGCAGACTTTATTGCAAAAAAAGCAAGGTGAAGTGAAAATATTTTCATATAAATCATTTTTTTGATTGTTACTATACATATGTGAATTAGTAGTATTCAATTCAATTATTACTTTCAACAAAGTAGACTTTTAGATGAAGATACCTAAAAAAACTGCTGGCAAGCCTTTTTTATACTCAAGCACATACTTTGAGATGTTTAGTAATCTTTGTCATTAGTTGTATTTTTTTATCCGAAAGCCCGGTAACTTCATTTGTCGGAACATTTCTTCACATAGAGAGCATGTTTCAGAATGTAAGAAATAGAATTTCTAAAAAAGTCAGGCAAAAATTGATTTTGCTTTTAGAGCGCATTAGAGCCACTAAAAGACATAAAGTAAAGTCATTTGTCGAACTGGCAGGTAATTTTGGTTTATAGAGGCTCTGAGAGGCTTTAAATTCACTGGAGCCAAATTTTAAACTTCCCCTTCTCTGGCCACTACTTATACTACCTGTATACTTATTGGTGTGCTATAAAAAAAATATTTTCCGTCACCCTCCATATCTGTAGCAAGGAAAATAGGATGATCTTTTATGAGGGGCTGACTAGTCTTCTGGTTCTCAGTAAAATACAAAACCTCTTAATATAATAAAGTGTAAACTCCATAAGATACCCAGGAGTATAGGTAAAAATTATAGTACCTATAGGCAAAATAACCTTTGTATGGAAAGCTTATTTTTTTTATTTTTGAAAAGTAAAAAGTAGCTCAAAGTTGCTCAAAAAAGCAAAAACTTTTACATACTCTCCTACCTATCTGTTTTTTAGGGAGTCAGGTATTCTTAGAAAAATGTTACCAAATACTTTTATTTACATGATTTTAAAAGTTATCGCGTCAGGTTTTGAGTTTGCCCTTCTTCATCTCAAACCATATTTTTCACATACCAGTCTTACACAGCCACCACGGGCTATCAGGTACAGCATAAAAACCAAAATGTTTATATAATAAAAAAGGAATCCCTTTATGAGAGACTCCTAGCATGAGCCAGTGTAGCGAAGTTTGGCGACGGAACTACAGATGGACTTAGAATCAACCTTCTGTTTTGCAGAAAGGCTGCTTTATTTTTATCAGAGACAATGCAGATGAGAGTACCTTATGTTGCCTTTAGTATACAGAATCTTCTTTATAAGATCTATTGAGCTACTTGCAACGAGGCTTTACAAATTTAGCAAAAAGTAAGTAAAAGTAAATACCCATAACTACTTTTTCGTCGAAAAGGCAACCAGGAGTTTGGCAGATTTGCTCAGCGTATATTTTGCTACTTACTGTTCAACTGTATTGTCTCTGGTTGTCCTCATAAGGGGTTCTGGTGTGATCAATCTTTACCAAAACCTACTTATTCATGCACAATCCGTTTGACGATCTTCAGGATCGACTTATCCGTCTGGAAGCTCTTGTTCTGGAACTTCATTCCTACTGCCAACCTTCTCCGGCACATCTGGGAGGTATTGAACTGGCAATGAAAATCACAGGACTAGCCCAATCTACTATTTACAATCTGGTATCCGCAGACCGCATCCCCTATATGAAGCGGGGCAAGAAGTTGTATTTCAGCCGTACTGACCTGGAAGCCTGGATTACCGAAGGAAAACAGGACGTTATCCGGAACATAGAGGCATAGCCAATCTGACATACTGCAGGCAAATCCCAATCAGGCTCAAAGAGCTCTGCAACATAACCATGTGCCAGAAAAAACAATACTAATCTACTTTTAACTCACCATGAATAAATATTATAATACTAGCAGTAACGAATTTAATCAACTGGTCAATCAGTTTAGAGAAGGGAGACCAGTAGATTTTTCTATGCCTCAACCCAAACCTGAGCGTAAACGGAGTATAGATATTGACTTCACGTATCAGGCTCGCAACCGTAAGCCTGCCATTCGTATTAATGATGTAGATCTGGTTAGCAAAGGCGAAATACTATCGGTAATTGGTGCCCCAGGTGCAGGTAAGTCTAACCTGGTGGAAGACATTGTAGCGGGATTTGTATCCCATATCACGCATACACCGTATCCTAACCCGCTGATTGGCTTTCACTATGAAGCCGCTACTCCACAAAGCCGGATGGTGCTATTTGACTTTGAACGATCCACGGATGATGTAGCCCAGTCTGTAGGCCGGATTTTCAGGCGAACAGGCATGAACGAAAACCTGCTGAAGGACAACCATTTTTACAATGTGATGATTCGCTCCCAGATTGAACTGGGAACACTGGAAGAAAGACGCGACGACATTCGCCTGTTTTTGCAGGAAGCTATTGATAAAGGAGAACCTTACGACTATTTGATACTGGACGGCTGTCTGGACCTGACCACCAACATGAACGATCCAGAAGGAGCACCTGAGGCTGTCCGCTGGATACGTACCCTAACAGCCGAATTTAACCTGGCTACAATCTGCACCTTGCATCCGAACAAAAACAGTGAAACAGCAGCCGGGCACTTTGGGACGTTCCTGCATCGATGGAGCCGGGCATTTCTGCTGCTTAAGAAAGTTCCCACTATGAATGGACTACGAATGCTCACATCTGAGTTTGATTTAGGCAAACTTTCTCACAGCTCAGATTCAGTTGAAAGATATTTTACCTGGAATAAAGAGCGACGTTTCTTTACAGCAATAGATGCCCCTATAATGCTTCCCTCTCAGCCTAACCCTAATCATGCACCTAAGCTACAGCAGCTTATTGAAAAAATATTTACCAAACGAATGACTACTGAGATACCAGCCGTAGAGTTTAAAAAACTTATGCTGGAAGCCTCAGGTGAAAACGAAAGTAAGGTAAAACGCATGATTGCTCAAGCTGTTGAATTTGATTATGTAAGAGTTAGTGGTGGAAAAAAAGCAGCCATCTATCATCTTGTTACTATACCCTGACAACTTTTTTGGTTCACAGTTTCTCTCTCCTATAGGAGAGAGAAACTGTGAACCAAAAAATAAAAAATAATCAACAAACTAAAAATGTACTAAAAAGTGAACCAAAAAATACGTGATAATGCATTGATAAATAGTTTGTTATATGATATTTGATAAAAAACAGGTGAGCCAGAAATAAACTAAAATGACCTAAAAAAGTGGTGTTTTTTAGGTCATTTTTTAGTTCAGTAGATGCACTAAAAAGAACTAAAAAAATATATGCAAAATACAGTGCATACCATTAATAGTACAAAATAACCATATAGTTCAACCTTCAACTTATGCTTGCAATAGTAAAGTCTATAATCTCCATTTTATCTCTGATTTAGATATGTATGCATACTTCAACCCAAAACAAATTCTTGTATAGAATCATGCACAACAAAAATTTTAACTATAACTCTATGCAAAACCCTCTGATCCAACCAGAATTTAGCCTGGCTTATCAGCCTCCATAATATATTGAAATCAACGCATCACAAATATTTGAACTAAATACTATTCAACTAGTAATCCTGAATATAACTCAACTCATTACTACTAATTCACCACTTTAACCGATAATACCTATGAATTTACAGAAGATAGGCCAACGCATACATTATATACGCACGGAGATTGTTAAACTGCCTCAACGCGAATTTGTGCAGCGAATGGGATTAGGACAAAGCAATATTTCTCAAATGGAAAAAGGATACACTTTACCCAGCTGTTTTTTCCTGTTTAGCTTGCACATTACCTACGATATCAACCTAAACTGGCTGATGACAGGATGCGGCAATATGTACAACAAACCGGTAACTGATAATGGGTAACAAGTAGTAAATACTAAAACAGGCGTCACTATCTCTTTGACGCCTGTATCAATAATGTAGTGCAGCAATGTTTTGTGCTCTATCTCTTCACCTGCAAATTACACTATAAGCAGGTGAGTATTCTGTTAAAATAACGTCACGGATTCAAACAATCGATCTTTATTAACCTCTGCTATTTCTTTATTTGACTTATTAGCTTTTACTCCCATTATTACGATACGATTATTTACAATAAGCATACGCATATATGTTAGTTCTCCAGAAGGTTCTTTGAATCCCAAATCTATTCCTTTTAAACCCTGTACATCTATTTCAAGCTGATATAAGATCTGATAGTTTTCACCTCTTAGATAACGCTCCGTAAATTCCTGCAGAAGTTCTTTTGCTCTTTTTGCTGGTATCTTTACTACATTTGGCTCTATCTTACCAGGCAGTGTACTATTCACAATCTGAATCGTCATTTTTTCAGTCTGGCAAAAGACATATTGTAATGTATCTGTACGCATGACTGTTTCGGCAGCAGGCAATTCAAGGGTTCCTATTTTATCCAATCTTACAAGATGCCAGTTTTGCGAATAAGCAGAAAATGAGATCAGAACCAGGATTATTCCCAACAGGTAGTGTTTCAACTGGATTTTTTTCATGAGTAAGTAAACAGGGAACTTGTAAATCTGTTTTTGAACCTATAAAGTAAGTAGTACACTATTTGTATCAGAACGCTTTGTTTGATAAATAATGCCGGGCTTTTGCTCTTCTGAAGTATTTATTTCTTTAAGCTAACCAGAGGTAACCAAATAAAATAGTAACATGACAAAGAGCTTGTTTTCTTTCCATCTATATTTGCTCCTTAGTAAAAATAATTCTGTCACCTTTCTACTTCATGATGTTTAAACGATTACTCCCTTTCCTGTTGACAGGACTAGTATTCATTACTGCCTGCAAACCTGACAATGACGAAACTCCTACTCCTCAGAAAACCTGTAGATTAACCGATAGCCAGTCCATTACACTCTATCCGAACGGCTCAAAGGATACGGTTACTTCGCACTATGAATATAACAATCAGGGTTCAATGATTAGCGTGAAACAGGTATCTTCTGGCGGGACTACTACCAATGGGATTTATACCTATGATTCAAGAGGCTTTTTAAGTGGCCTGAAAACCACTACTGATGGCAATAATACAAGTCTTAGCATGGTTACCTATACCTATGTACAGGATAAACTTTCAAGAACCTTTACCGTGTATGAATCAGCTACTGAACAGTATACTAGTGATTACAATTACAATACAGATGGTAAAATGACCTATATGGTATGGCAGGGAAAATATTTTTTGAATGATGGCACTAACCTTATCTATAAAGATTCTATTTTAAACTTTTATACAGATAGAAAGTTAACTGAAGCTTTAGAGTATCGGGAAAGAGATCAATTTGCCTATACTACCCGATACACTATTGAAACAGATGCGAATGGACGTGTACTATCCAGATCTGGAGAAGATGGTAATGTGGTTAGATACCAGTATAATGCAGATGGAGAAGTAACCCGGCAAGACTCCTATTACAATAATAAATTAATTGCATATACTGAATATGAGTATGATACAAAGAAAGACATAGGATCTCTTACAACACCTATCCCTAATGGACATATAGCTAACATGTATGGAATAAATGTGCATAATATACTTAAGTATGTATATTACTCTGACACTAATCCTGCCCAGACGCTTCAGCAGTCATCATCGTACCTATATGAGTACGAATACAATGAGCAGGGATATCCCACCAAGAAGATTCAGAAATATACCTACAATGGCCAGACCAGGATCACTACTACTACTTACAATATAACCTGTCAGTAAGTTGAGCAATCCTGTAACGGCTGGAATACAGAAGGTGGAGGCTATCAGTGATACTGGATTTACTATATTTCTAAGTACATAGTAAATTTGGTATCGCCTATAGTGTGAAGTAGGAATTGAGACATCGTTACTTAAAACCAGTATCTGTTTATTATTTTACAATAGCTTTTAATACTTCAGATTCAACCTCCTTAAAACATGCCTCTCAAAACATATTTTACTACCTCACTGTATCCATTGAAATAAAGGATAGGCGAATCCAAAATTTGTGGTATTAGGTAATTCGCCTTTCTTGTCATTATACTATGTATATTTAAGCTTTACTGCATTGTATACAGACAGTTACCTTCATGACAGACATATTTTTTAGATATACTAACAGGTTTGTAAAATTTACCGAGCAAGACAAAGATCTCCTTGTGTCTGCTCTGACGCTTACACAGGTCCCTGCGAAAACAGAGTTGGTTTCCTATAATCAGCAAACGGATGCACTGTATTTTCTTCTCACAGGCTGTATCCGGAAATATTTTGTGAAAGACGGTGAACAGATCACTACGTATATTATGACAGAGAATGGCTTTATAGGGGCATTTGATAGCATTGTTATGGGTATTCCAAGCGAAGAAATTATAGAGTGCCTGGAACCCTGTACCCTGTTGGTTCTGAAAAAAGCAGATCTGGACAGGCTGTATCAGCAAGTACCATTAATGAATGAGTTCATACGAAAGGTACTTGAAGGTGTACTCATTCAGTTTAAGCAGACTCTTTCTCTATTTATTCTGGATAATCCGGAAGAACGGTATATAAAGTTACTCTCTCAAAATCCTGAAATTCTGCAAAGGGTACCTCAGCACATGCTTGCGACTTATCTGGGCATTACTGCTACTTCGCTAAGCCGTATCCGGAAACGAATTTTAGAGAAGGCCTGATCTTTCTTGTCTTTTGTAAACGTTTTGTGCCTCCTGTTGCCTGCATCTTTGTATTGCAATCTTACGCAATCGATATATGAAACAGGTATTTGTAACAGGAGGTTCGGGTTTTGTGGGACAAAACCTTATTCCTATGCTCATAGAGCAAGGGTATACAGTAAAAGCCCTGGCACGTTCGGCTCAGGCTATCCAAAAAGTAGAAAAGCTAGGTGCTACTGCCATAAAAGGTGATCTGAACGACGCTCAGCAACTGGCACAGGGAGTGAAAGACTGTGAAACGGTCTTTCATCTGGCTGCCTCTGTAGATTTTTTCGCTTCAGAAAAAGACCTACGAAAACTACATGTTGAGGCAACAGAACTGTTGTTGTCAGCTGCTAAAAATGCAGGTGTGCACAAATTTGTCTATCTGAGTGCCGCTTCTGTTATCATGAATGGCCGGCCTATCGTACATGCAGACGAGAGTTTTGTTTCTGATAACATCATCGACGGCTATTCAAGAACCAAGCTGCAAGCCGAGAATCTGGTTCTGCAAGCCAACACCCGCCACTTTCAGACTGTAGCCCTCCGGCCACCCTTGATCTGGGGCAAAGGCGACCCTAATGTATTGCCTGCCATTATAGACGCTATAAAAAAAGGACAAATGCAGTTTATAAATGGTGGCAATCACCGCCTGGTAACCTGCCATGTCACCAATGTATGTCACGCCTTGATGCTGGCAGATCAGAAAGACCAAAGTGGCAAAACGTATTTTCTGACAGATGGAGAAACTCCTGTTTTCAAAGACTTTATACAAAGCTATGTAGGTACACAAGGTGTAAGCATTCCTGATAAAACTGTCTCCCTGGCAGCGGCAAAACGTATCGCAGCAGTTATGGAATTTGTCTGGAAAACATTCAGGCTGAAAGGCCATCCACCGCTCTATAAAGGACTTGTGAACACACTAGGCCTGGAGTTTATCACCAACGACAAACGAGCAAGGCAAGAACTTGGCTACAAGACATTTGTAACTATAGAGGAAGGGTTAAACAGCATGAGGAAATAGGGGAGGTATAATAAGAGTTTTATCCCCTCACAGCCTTCCTATTATGTCCCCAGGTTGGTATTATCACCAACATGAACGGTGGGAAAGAGGTCGTTGGTGAATAACACCAACGATGGGAAAAGCTTTATCCCCCACCTAAGGACTAGACTATCTTTCTGTCCTTCTGTCCTTCTGAAAGAACCTTGTGACAAATAGTGCCGCGTTTGGTATCTGAGAAAAAAATACTCTCTAATCCAAAGGCCGTCGGTTTTGTCACAAGATCTTTTCTGGAGGACAAAGAAAGAATGTTTCTCCTGAGTTGGTTCTTCGGAGTATTCTACTTCAAAGAGCCGCATTATACGGATGTATTAATGCCATCCAATAGCCAAGCTTACCACGGAATTTCTCCTGTTTCAGGGTTGTTTTCTTCACTGACAAACTTTCCGGTTGGGCCGTTGGCGTCAAGAACGGCGTATTTTACCACACGTTTGCCTGCTTCCTCAACCGTACCCGTACCCCGATGTTGGTTAAAATCAGTAGCAGTGAAGCCAGGATCAACCATGTTTACTTTAAATGCTGTATCACGCAGTTCGTATGCCAGCACAACCGTATACATGTTCAGTGCCGCTTTTGAGGAGTGGTACACTGCACCCTTATTGTGATAATACTTCCAGGTAGGATCATTGTGAAGGGTAAGTGAACCCATCCCTGAGGTTACATTCACAATGCGAGGCTCAGGCGACTTCTGCAACAGGTCTATAAATGCCTGAGTTACCAGTACTACTCCAAACACATTGGTATCATATACTGCTTTAAATTGCTCCAGGCTTGCTGTAAGAGCGTTTTGTGGCCGGCCTCCGTTGATGCCTGCATTATTGATCAGCACATCCAGCACCTCTGTTTTTTCACCTACTGCGGCACGGGCTGCCTTTACGGATTCCGGATCACTTACATCTAACTGAATGGCTTCGACTTCGTGTAATCCTTCGGCTTTCAGCTTCTCGACAGCTTCCTGGCCATTTGCTAAACTACGGCTACCCAGGTACACATAATATCCTTGTTGTAATAACTGGCGGGCAGCTTCAAAACCAATACTCTTATTGGCTCCGGTAATCAATGCTTTTTTCATGGTTTTCGTATGTAATGTATAACAGAGTGGCCTTCGTGACCGTCCTCTTCAATTATTTATACATACAAAGGTCTCTGTTTGGCGGGTCTTTGTTAAAAGAGAATCAAACCAAAAAGTATGAGAATCAAACTTTCTTCTTCCGGAAAGAGTTGGGCGTAGCACCTGTTACCCGTTTGAAGTAGTTATTAAAATAAGTAGTATACTCAAATCCCAGTCCATAGGCGATGTCTGCCACACTCCAGTTACTATGCTGCAATAGTGCCTTAGCTTCTGTGGCAATCCGTTCAGCGATATGTACAGAGGTAGGCTTGCCAGTTACTTCCTTCACTAATCGATTGAGGTAGTTAATATGCACAGACAACGATTCTGCAAAGTCCTGAGCGGTACGTAAGCGGAGCGGATCTTTGGGACTTTCAATAGGAAATTGCCTTTCGAGCAATTCCATAAATAGCCAGGCAATCCGTGACGCTGCATTTCGTTGTGTTAGTCCATTAGGCACTGGCTGCATCTGTAGCGCTTCATGAATAATCAGTTCTATACAATTTCTGATTAATTCATCTTTATAGTCATAAGGACTATTGTGTACAGCAAGCATTTTCTGGTAAATGCTTGTCAGAAAGGCCGTCTGGTCTTTAGTTAGGAAAAAGAGAGGCGTTGTGCCAACCCGAAACAAAGGAGAGTTTTGTAAAAGTTCACGATCCCTGCCAGCCATAAACGCTTCCGTAAAAATACAGGCATACCCCTTCTTCTGCTCTGTATGATGGACAACTGCATGAGGGATATGGGGATTACTGAAAAACAGGAAAGTATCGTTAATATCCAGGACTTGATCCCCATAGTAAATGGTCATATTGCCTGTTGCCAGCACGATCTTATAGTAGTCCCTTCTGCGATGGGATTGCGAGATATCTACAGTCTCTAAAATTTCGTGAACCTTAAATCCTTTCCGTTGCAGATCTGCCGTAATATATCCCGGAAGCTCGGTTATCGTTGCATTGCTCATTCTACAAAGTTAACAAAATCAAACTTTGAATTGCTATTACCTTTTACAACATAATGACTTACTTGTTTATCCATACTGACAGCCCTCCTGAAAGACGAAATCCCTTTCCTGTCCTCCTGAAAGAAACTCCCCATCTGCCCGTCTGGAAAAAACACACCCCTCTTTGTACTTCTGTAAGAATCTTGTGACAAATAGAGCCATGCTTGGTTTGTGAGAAAAATAAGTATTTCCAAATCCAGAGGCCGCCGGCCTTGTCACGCCTGTCCCGACAACAGCGGGAAGTTCCTTTCAGGAGGACAAAAATGGGAAAAGTATTCCTTTCAGAGGATAGATAAGAGAGAATTCTGCTTGACTCAAAATTACAAAGGTTCAAGTTTAATGCGGACATTCCGTGTTGCTGGTTGGTTGGTATCCCATTTTATGAGTCCCTTTTCTGTAGCCAGTAAAATAAAGCCAGATCGTGGAATGCTCTCTATATCCTGTATCAGATCTGGCAAAATCCAGTGTTTGGCAATCCTCTCTTCTAACCTAGGAGAGGCCACTTCTAGTAGATGTTGTCCTGCTCCTACGATAATATTGTAATCTACCGATAAGCCACTTCTCCATTCATCCTGTAGTGTATGTTCATGAAAAATCATCGGCAGTCGATGCTCCCATTCTTTATGCAATGTATTTTCCTCATATCGCCAGCAGGTAATTACTTGTTTACGATACATATCCATCCAAACATGCACAAAAGATGGAGATCCAGGGATAAATTTTATGACATCCCTATGGCACCTGAGATCTCCATCAAACCGACCCGCAGGGGTTAATTTTTTATTTTCAAAATCAATACTACGAAGATGAAAACAATTAAACATATTAATGTCTGAATGTGTCAATAGTGTTTCATCGTCATTTACTGAGAGATAGGTTATGTATTCAAATGTCTCCTGTGCTTCATATGCTCTGGTAATAAGACCCGTCTGCAGATCAATAAAATACAACGTATCCCAGCCTCCTCCAGCAATGATATACTGATGTTTGGGTAAGTAAACTGCATCTGCTAGTTGCCGATCAGGATTTTCGGGAATCTGAAAAGTTTGAAGCAACTTTCCTGTTATCCATCTACGAATCTCAATAATGCAATCCTTCTGATTCAGAATCATAAATCTATCCTCATCCATAGGACGTAGCTCTATAGAATATTCAAATACTTCTTCAGAAAGCCATAGAGGCTCTGCTTTGACATACCACCGAATAAGTTTGTGGGTATGGGCTAATGTTAGTGCTTCTTCATATTTCTGGGAATAGAGAACCCTGTAAGAATAATTTTTTTGTTGCATGTATTGTCAGTAAATGTATATCCGAAGATAAATCAGACTTGCTCAAATATAGTAACCTAACTATAAAGGAATAGCATTTCGGGATTTTTCCAAAATGAAGGTGTTTAACCGCTTGCAAATCCTACACACTGCACCTATCTTTGATTAAAGACCTAGCACTAAACCATTGCCAGATTACTACTCTTAAATCACACAACCAGCACTTACCACACAACATGACCACCTACAAACCTGACACATACACTTCTCTTGCTCCATACCTCATTGTTGATGATGCCCAAAAACTGGTAGATCAGCTTACCACAATCTTTGATGCCACTACTCTAAGACGCTTTGACCGTGAAGACGGCAAGATTGCTCATATAGAACTGCGGCTTGACGATACTGTGCTTATGATCAGCAACAGTACAGACAACTATGCTGCTAACAAAACCATGCTGCATATCTATGTGTCAGATGTATTCAGTACCTTTCAGTTAGCCATAGACAATGGTTGTCAGACCATCGAGAAGCCTGTCAATAAAGAAGGAGATCCAGACACCCGTGGTTCGTTTTATGACATAGCAGGCAACTACTGGGCAGTAAGTACACAAACCCATCCCGCATACTGATGAAAGACCAGCGACAAAAATTTAACTACGCCGATTTTGATCCGGTGAAGGCTGTTGCCTTAACCTTCCCTGACACAGAAGAAGGCATTTCTCATGAAGGTACACCTTCGGTAACGGTTCGCGGAAAACTTATGTGTCGCCTTCACGACAGTGGAGAGTTTATCTCTATTCGGATCGGATTTGAGGAAAGAGACAAATACCTGGACAGCCACCCGGAGATTTTTCACTTACCCGACCATTTTAAGGCTTATCCCTATATTGCAATGTGGCTGCACAACTACAACAAAGCCCTCCTTACTGAGATTCTGGAAATAAGCTGGAAAGGACGGGCCACCAAAAAGCAGCTAAAAGACTATGAAGCAAAGAAAGCTGCTACTCTCTGATAAGGGTTTAGGTTGGTAGAGATGTATACTACTTACCACTTACTGCCATATCTGGAACACCCTGGTTTAGTTTCGTGCACTATACACTCTGTAGATAAAAGCAAAACTTCCACTATACAAGATAAGCATATTACCTATTGCAGGCCATCTTTGAGTAAAGCATGAGGTAATAGGGATAGCAAGCAGAATGAACGCCAGAACAAAGGCAGCGACAAGTCCTGCTCGGGTTTCGTAAAAAGTTTTCTGTGCACGTATTGGCTCTCTTTCCGGGAAGTAATTAGTATGTGCAGCTATCAGCTTTTTAAACTTCTTCAGAAAATGTGCAAAGTCATCTTTTTCACCCGTCTCTCTGGTTAAGGTAAGGGTCTTACCATTTTTGAACTTTAGTTTGAATAGCTCAAAGTATTGATCATTCTGGTATTTATATTCAGCCAGTTCTTCCCACCTGAACGTCACCATTTTTTCAGAAAAGAACAGGTATTTCTCCATCTGTATTGTCATTTCATGTGAATCCAAAGAAATCTCCGCTTTTCTATGAATCCATGATTTGGTGTACTTCAGAATAGCAAAAACTACTAACGTATAAATGCCAATTGCCACCCATTCATCCAATTTGAACAAAAATCGGAGTAAAGCCAGGACCACAACCACCAAAGGCATAGAAAGGAGGATTGTTAAAAACAACTGGATAAAATAGGTCGCTTTATAAGTAAGTAATAGGGTATATCGCTTCATTTTGTACTGGTACACTTTGTATCACTTAATGTATTTATGGATGCAAAGTGACCTAAGGAAAAGATAACTAGGGATACAGTAACGCATCTTGTCCATTCACAGTAGCATGATCTTTATCTAGTATCTGAATCATAAGTTTATCTGCAAAAACAGCACTTCCCTTACCTTCCAGAAGTAATCTTTTTTTTGTACCATCAATCTCGTAAAACAATTCAATACCTAATGTATCACTTTCTTCTGTGCTAGGATATAGGCATTTGCAATTAAAGTCGATCTGATCAGAAGGATATAACTTCTCCTTTTGAAAGTATTGTTGGTTTCTGGCTAGCAGTTCAAGTTTTTCGAGAGGATAATCTGTTGTATTTTTAACAAATATAGGTAACCATCCCTCTCTACTTTCTATAACAAAGAAGGCAGCAACTGGAAGAATAAGCACCAGAGCAAAAAAAGCACCATATCCCAATCGCTTTTTAGGTTGTTTGGTATAAGAGTAATAAATAATAATAAACAGGTCGAGGAAGAATGCGGGTAAACCAAAGTAGAATGTAAAATATATAAAACCTAATCCACTATAGGGTTCAGGCTTATAGGTTATAATTGTGTAAAGATCTACCCCAATAACAAGCAGATTAAAACATATAACAATGGCATGTATTTGTCGCATAATGTAAATCTCCCTTGATTACTTATCCAGAGAGATTACACCACTAATCAATCCATCTTTGACAATAAATAACGCATTGATGATGGGGGCGTTTCCATAAGAGTCGTCCTGCCAGGTATAGTTGTGTATAGCGGCAAATTTAGCTAATGAATCTCTGTCTGCTTGTCTGGAAATAATTGTCATACAGGTACGTCTTGGAATAGACACCAGTAGTTCCTCTGCCTGTAGCAGTTTGTGTGCTTCCAGCATATGGCTTTGGCAAAGAATCTTTTCGCTTGAAAAATCATTACCCGAAGCAGCCAATGCCTGGTTAGCAAGACTTCCAATGAACTCGAAGGGTGATTCTATCGCTTCCAGGTTTTCGTAGGCGGAAGTCAGTACCTGACCGGGATCTTTGCCCTCCAGGTCATTAGGCATTAAAAAAACAAAGTTAGTGGGTGCATCATATCCAAAGGCAACTACCAGTTCGGGCTGTTCCTGTGTGCCTAACAACGTTTGTTTCAGTGCACCTGCCTGTATACCAACCCAGTCGCCCGGCTTCAGGATAGGATAGATTTTGGTAATCTGGCCAGACTTTATTTGCTCAACTTCGTTGTTAACCCTTTTGTCCAGCTCTGCATCTCCTTTGCCGAAGATCCGTTTAAATAATCCCATGGTAATTCGTTTATCTGGTGTGTTTATATGTGTTGTCACAATGCACTATTCAGTCCTTATAGCCTGAAGTTATTGCTTTATCACTCTGCTTTTACTACTAATCTGACTTCAGCAGTAAAAAAGTTGCTTTCAAAAATAGGGATAACCCTTTCTTAAAGAATTCTCCTTTCGACTGTTTTCTTTCCTATGTAGTATTTGCCGATAATCCACGCATATAAACCTACCACTGGTGAATAAAAGTAACTATAATTAAGTATAATGTACCATTTGAGCGTAGTTCTGATAATCAAAACAACGCTCAAAATCGCATGTATTTAATGCCGATATTTGTAAAGTCAATCAGCAAGTAGTCCGGACACTGACTGGTGACTCTATGTTACACACAACTAATTATACATTCATATGGCCTTAACATTAACCTTATTGACAACCAAAGCTGACTGCGACAAAGTACTTGGCCAACTCAGCGACCTGAAAAGCGATCTGGAATACAAGCAAATCGCGACTACCCGTAACCGTGATAACGCCTCAGACCGGGCAAGCGATATTGAGGCTACCTTAGCCTCAGCAGAAGCTGAAGTAGACTCTTTGACTGCGATCATCGCTGTGCTGCCTGAAGGCACAACTAAAACGGAGATGGAGACACGAAAAGTAAAGGCGGAATACAAGTTGTTTACTGCCCAACAACGTAAGCTGCAATATGGTACCACAGCGGTAGTGTTACGCGAATCGGAACTAGATGAGATTGAGCAGCGCCTGTCAGTGATAGATGGCTCTATGTCAGCGATCACCAATCACAAAGCAACACTGGCAGCTTAATACGTAGCTGGTAGTGTTTTGTGGAATATGAAAAGCCATAGTCTATTGGACTACGGCTTTTTGTTTTAGGTAGCTTTTCCGGAAAGCCAAGAGGTTCACTGCTGCTAAGTAAAACACTCAGAAACACACTTCCTGGAAGGACAGTTCTTCTTCCTGTGCTCCTTCTTTTACCCTCTTTCCCTGTCCTCCTGAAAAGATATGGTGGGAATGTAAGCGGCCTTTCCTTTTGGAGAGTAAATTCTCTCACAAACCAAAGGTGGCTCTATTTGTCACAAGATTCTTTCAGAAGGACAGGAAAAAGATGAGATGCTTTCAGAAATGCAGGGAGAGAATTTACTTTGACAGCATAAAATGGACGTTCGAACCAGTAGTTTTAACCTTAAAATAAGTTATTTCATATACTATGCAACCCTTAGACTCTCAGTGATCCGCGGAAGCCTCTGGCTGCATAATATGACTCTGCTCCATTGTGGTATACGAACACTTTACCATAACGGTAATCGCAGTAGAGGGCTCCACCAAGTTCACGAATATCATCAGGTGTTTTTACCCAGCTGGATGTTTTTGCATCAAACTTTCCAAATTTGTGCAGTTCCCGGTACTCTTGTTCAGTTAACATTTCGATACCCATCGATTCGGCTACATCCATAGCGCTATCTGCTGGTTTGTGCTCTTTTCTGGATTCTAATGCTGCCCGGTCATAGCAGATGCTTCTGCGGCCTTTTGGCGTTTCAGGCGAGCAATCATAAAAAATGTACTCACCTGTGTTTTGGTCATATCCTACCACATCCGGTTCTCCACCCGTTAGTTCCATTTTGTCAAGTGACCACAGTTTATCCGGATTGGCCTCCAGCTTTTCCTGCACCTTAGCCCACTCAAGACCTTTATGACGGTCCATGTTTTTCTCGAAACGGGTTTTCAATGTTTTGAGAAGTTGTTCAGCTTCTTCTGCCAACAACTCTTTTTGAGGACTCTGTACATTGTTCATATCTTATTTGTTAAAGTAGGTGTATTGAGTGTCTAACTAACTTGCTTTCCTAAAATGAATCTTTGATAGGTTCTACACTTGTCAATTCACTCAAAAATCAAAGGCATATCTATTTGTTAAAAGATCCTTTTAAAGGAGAGGAGGGTGCATTTCTTCTAATTAATAGGAATGTCCTTTAACCATTTTACCGTTATTGGCTAATGGCAATGACTTTTCTGTTGGCAGGTCTGAAGTACCACGATACCACAGTCAGTACCAGCAGAAGGAGTGAAGGAAGTATTTCGTTCACAGGATTACCTGATGCGATATGTGAAAATACGGCTCCCGACATAGCGAAGAAAAACCCTGCATAGGCCCATTCCTTTATCACAGGAAAAGCGGAAACAAACAAGGCAATGACTCCCAGAATTTTCCAAATACCCAGTAATGTCAGAAAATAGACTGGATAACCCAGGCCTGTGATAACATCTACATCTTTCTGCACTTTCAATAACTGCACTATACCGGTTGATAACATTCCCAATGCCAGCCAGATAGTAGCAATCCAATAGATAATTTTATCTCTCTTTGTCATGAGTGTACTGTTTTTAATTTGCTTACAATGTCCTGTAATCGGTTATATGCCATATTGATTCCTTGTGCAAAAGGCATCCGCAGCATCTGATTTCTCAGTTCGACGGATTTATATACTACATGCATAGTCAGTTTGCTGGTGTTGCTGGTGAGCTTTTCAAACTCCAGAAACTCCAGCTGTACGGGAAATGGTGTATTTTCCATTTCAAATGTCCGGGTGATCTTCTCATTAGGTACAAATTCATGAATTACTCCATTTGTCTTTAGTACCACGTTTCCCTGAGGGTCAGATGTTTCGAATTGCCAACTACCATGCTTTTTGCTCTCCAGCTTCAGCACTTTCGTTCCCATCCACTGTTCCACAATTTCAGGCTCTATATAGGCTTTAAAGAGGAGTTCTACTGGAAGTTCAAATTCCCGTGTAATTACCAGTTCCTGTTTGCCTTCTTCGGCATTAACCTTTGTTTTTCGCTCCATAGTGGTTTAGTCTTTGGGTTTATAGTTTTTCATTAGGTCTTCCAATTTGTTAAATCGGTCATCCCACATGTTGCGGAAGGGTTCGATAAAGTCAGCGATCTCTTTCATCTTTTGCGGGTTTAAGTGATAGTACATCTCTCTGCCGTTTTGCTGCTGTTTCAGTAACTCGCACTCTGTAAGTATTTGCAAGTGCTTGGAAACCGTAGGTCGCGCTGTATCAAAGTTTGAGGCTATTGCCCCCGCTGTCATGGCTTGCGTTGCAACCAACAGAAGAATGGCTCTTCGTGTCGGATCTGCTATGGCCTGGAATACATCTCGTCTTAAATTCATTATGTAGCTATTTGACTACAAATATATGTGTAGCTATTTGACTACGCAAGTGTTTTTTGATTTTTTTAGTATTAGAGAAAAGCGCCTTGTCAAATGAGATAATAAGGAGGCCTTTTATAACTATTTTCTATTCATTTTCGAACAACACCCTGTCCACTTTCGCACAAATTATGAGTATCAATGCCGTAATAAAGCTTACAGACACCGATTTTAGTATTGGTACAAGTATTGAGGTCAGATTTGGTATAATGAGAGTGTCCTGTTAGTCTGAAATACATACCTAAACTTCCTTCCTATGTTAAAAAGCTATTTCAAAAGTACACTACGCAATATTACTAAAAGTAAAATGCATTCATTAATCAATATCACAGGCTTGTCTGTAGGAATGGCGGTAGCCCTGTTGATCACTTTATGGATCTGGGATGAACTATCCTTTGATACCTATCACGAAAAGTATGATCGTATTGCACAGGTGATAGAAAATAGCGCTCATAACAATGAAGTCCACACCTCAAAGGTAATTTCATGGCCACTGGAGGCAGCATTGCGTAAAGACTACCCGAACGACTTTAAATATATTGTTATGTCTTCGTTCACAGATCAGCATGTTTTATCTGCATCTGGTAAAAATGTGTTATTCAGTGGCAATTTCATAGGGGAAGATGCCCCTGAGATGTTATCGCTGAAGATGGAGAAGGGACAAAGAAATGCGTTGCAGGATGCTTCTTCTATACTTATCTCTTCATCAGTTGCCAAAGCATTATTTGGAGATACGGAGCCTGTTAACCAACTGATACAGATGGATAATAAAGCCATTTTCAAAGTGGCTGGGGTATATGAAGACCTGCCAGTAAATACAACTTTTCACAAAGTGGCATTTATGGCGCCCTGGAAATTTTTTGCAGGCAATAAAGATTGGATTGGAAGAGATCCCAACGACTGGAATGACAACTCACTCTTTCTGTATGTACAGCTTTCTGATAACGCAGATATGCAGAAAGTATCCGAAAAGATCAAAAACACAAAACAACAGAATGGCCCGCCAGATGCAAAGCAGCAATCAGCTTTGTTTCTGCATCCAATGGGCCAATGGCATTTGTATTCCAAGTTTGAAAATGGCGTTAACGTTGGTGGAGGTATAGAATATGTGTGGTTATTTGGTATTATAGGCGTATTTGTATTGCTACTGGCTTGCATCAACTTTATGAACCTAAGCACTGCTCGTAGCGAAAAAAGAGCCAAAGAAGTAGGGGTTCGCAAAGCCATTGGTTCGTTACGTTCACAATTGGTAACGCTGTTTTTCTTTGAATCTGTTTGTATGGCTTTTACCGCATTGGTATTTGCTTTGTTCGTCGTCTTTATCAGTCTTCCTGCTTTCAATGTGCTGGCATCAAAGAAGATTGCTATTCCCTGGGACAATCCGGTACTATGGGTATGGGTTATTGGCTTTACCTTGGTAACAGGAGGTCTTGCAGGGATTTATCCCGCATTGTATTTATCCTCTTTTAAACCTGTCAAAGCATTAAAAGGAACATTTAAGGCAGGTAAGCTGGCAACTACTCCCCGAAAAGTACTGGTGACAGTACAGTTTGCTATATCTGTATTATTGATTATCTGTACAATTGTTGTTTTTAAACAGATACAATTTGCAAAAGACAGATCTGTTGGGTATTCACGCAATGGCTTGATCAATATAGAAGCTTCAACCGGAGATTTGCATTCTCACTTTGAAGCTATTAAGGATGAATTGTTGCAGAATGGTGCAATTGTCTCCATGGCAGAATCTTCAAGTCCTACCTATGGCATCAACAATAACCGGGATGATGTGGAGTGGAAAGAGAAAGATCCTTCTCAGAAATATACATTTGGTAGCATACGCACTACTGCCGAGTATGGTAAAACCATCGGTTGGAAAGTAGCACAGGGACGTGACTTTAACCTGCAAATGCCTACCGATTCAGATGCAGTAATCATAAATGAAGCAGCCTTAAAATATATGAACCTTGAAGATCCGATTGGACATATTCTGCAGTTCAGAAAACGATCCAATACTATAATCGGAGTAGTAAAAGATATGGTAATGAGTTCTCCTTATGAACCTGCCAAACCAACTTTGTATTATCTGGGAGGACGTGGTTTTGACAACGTGATTATACGAATCAACCCTGCAACAAGCGCACATGAGTCCATTGCAAAGATTGAAAAAGTATGCAAAGCCTATGCACCTGCTGTTCCTTTCAGTTTTAGTTTTGTTGATCAGGAGTATCAGAAAAAATTTAGTACTGAAGAACGGATAGGCAATCTGGCAACCGTCTTTGCGATACTGGCCATCTTTATTTCATGTATTGGCTTGTTCGGTATGACCTCATTCATGGCAGAACAAAGAGTAAAAGAGATTGGTGTTCGGAAAGTACTGGGTGCTTCTGTGTTGGATGTATGGGCATTGTTGAGCAAAGAGTTTGTAGTGCTTGTATGTCTCTCATTCTTTATTGCCATGCCCGGTGCCTATTATTTTATGGATACCTGGCTGCAGCATTATACTTACAAAACGGAATTAGCCTGGTGGATCTTTGCAGCTACAGGAATCGGAACTCTACTGATTTCATTAATCACGGTGAGTTTCCAGAGCATCAAGGCTGCGCTAGCTAATCCCGTAAAGAGCCTCCGAACCGAATAGTTCGTAATTGTAGCTGAAATATAGGCTATTCTGAACTTTGAGGAAAAGAAGTTACAAAGAGAGTAATGATGCCTTCAATCGTGGATGGTAGTATAGGTGTGTAGGCAATCTTTTCTCCGCGAGGTTGGCCTTTGGCCTGCGGGGGGAAGGATCGGAGAAAAGTGTCCTTTTTTGCAGCTGGCACACATCCTGGCCCAACAAATTCTCATTTGTTGTCCTTTTTTGGACAAGCAAAAAATGAAGAAGCCACAAGAAGAGTGATGAAAAAGAATCTGAAAAAATAAAGGAAGAGATCTTTCAAAAATAAATCAGTGCCTATTCTTGTTAGAAGGATAAGCACTGATTTTGTAAAACAAACTTACATTGAGATGAGGCATGTTAATTCTTTACCTATATATCTGCTTAATCCCGATAATTCAAAGCAGGCTTGCGATTTCCTACCAGTGGAGTATACTGGAAATTACTTCCTCTGGCTTTTGCAAATTCGTCTTTTGCCTTTTGTAACAGAGCAGGCGTTGTGAACAGATCAATAGCCGTAAGAGCCATTGTTTTGGCTGCTACGATCATCCCCTTAGCTCCAATATCTGTACCACCACAAGCCACCGCCTGCCAGCTGTGTGCAGGAGTGCCTGGCACCCAGGTTGCTGTTGATAATCCAATAGTAGGTACGGTCCAGCTCACATCGGCTACATCTGTAGAGCCACCCATGCCTTCTTTGTCTTCTGTAAGAGGCTCAACTTTAGCAGCTTGGTCTACAGGAGGAACAGTATAGGTAAATGAGGTTTGCAGTTTTTGGGCAAATTCAACCTCTTTGGCTGTATAGGCAACACCACCCACAGTGCTTAGATTTTTATACATTACATCAGCCAGCACATTGTTATTCAGCATTTCATAGACACCACCTGTAATTTCGTACTCCACTTTGGTTTCTGTTCCCATGGCGGCTCCATTGGCAGCTTTTACAACTCGTTCAAAAACCTCACGTACTACCTCTCTGTTTGGATGGCGTACATAATAATATACCTCTGCAAAGTCAGGTACTACGTTAGGGGCTTTGCCACCACTGGTAATAACATAGTGGATACGCGTAGCAGACGGAATGTGCTCACGCATCATGTTGACCATATTATCCATTGCTTCTACTCCATCCAATGCCGAACGACCTCTTTCCGGAGAAGCCGCTGCATGGGCCGAAAGGCCTGTGAATCTGAATTTGGCAGAGATGTTTGATAGGGAGGAACCCATAGAAACTGCATTGGCAGCTCCCGGATGCCAGTGAATCACCGCATCCACATCAGTAAAGAGACCTGCCCGCACCATATACACTTTACCAGACCCACCTTCTTCGGCAGGTGTACCAAAAACTTTAATCGTCCCTGTAAATTTCTTTTGTTCAATGAGTTGTTTTAACTCAATGCCTGTTGCTACAGAGGCTGTTCCAAACAAATGGTGTCCACAACCATGACCGGCATTTTTACCTGCAATAGGTTTCTTCTCAGGTACAGAATCCTGAGCCAGTCCGGGTAGTGCATCAAATTCAGCCAGAATGCCAATAACAGGTTTGCCACTTCCATAGGTAGCCACAAAGGCTGTAGGGATTTCAGCTACCCCTGCTTCTACTTTAAACCCATTATCTGCAAGGGTCTTCTGTAATAATGCAGAGCTTTCTTTTTCTTTATAGCCTACTTCTGCATACCCCCATATCTGTAAGGCTATTTTCTTATACGCATCATGCTTTGCCTGTATATCCTGAATAGCCTGGCTTTTTAGTTTGCTGTTAGTCCCCGAAGACTTCTGTGCCTGAGTCAGCTGACAGGTGGCCAGCCATACACAGAATGGAAAAATAAGAGAGTGAAAACGCATGGGAGTTGTATGGTTTGAAAAACGTTATAGATTTCACCACACAAGATATAAAATGAACAATGCCTCAGCAAATAATATTCCGACAGAAAGACAAGATGCCGATTTTAATAGAATAGTACCTGGTCTTTATATGATGTATATTTTGATAAAAAAGCATTTTAGGTAAACTTAGCTACCTATGCCATATATTATAAGCTTTACCGTTATAAGATATACTTTACGTGTAGAATTTCCAGATGAAATTTCTTAGGAAGAATTACGTACTTCCAATGTAGTAGCTAGCTTTACCTTCTGGAATGGAAGGTTCTTCTTTTTCTCTTCAATCAGATCAAACAGAAGTTCGGCGGCTGTCTGACCGATTTCAAAGGCCGGCTGTACTACCGTTGTCAATGGAGGATCTATCAAATGAGCAATTTTTACATTGGTAAAACCAACAAAGGAAAGCTCTTCCGGTATTTTTACCTTCTTGTCTTTTAAAATAGTCAGGCAACTGAGAGCCAGACGGTCACTGGTAGTAAAGAATGCATCCGGGGCAGGGCTTAGTGCCAGCAAACGGTCCACATTTTCCAGCAGTTCCTCATTTGCGAAACCACAGTGACGGATCAAGGAATCTTCCAGTGGGATATTATATTTTTTAAGGGCAGCTTTATAACCGGCCATTCGTTCCTGGGTAATCGAAAGCCATTCCAGACTAGTCAGTAAAGCAATTCGTTTTCTTCCAGATAGAATCAGGTGTTCGGTTGCTTGAAAGGCTCCATCAAAATTATCAGCAATCACTGTATGTGTATCAATCTGTTCAGAGAAACGATCAAAGAATACAATAGGCATTCCATTGTTATGTGGTTCCTGTAAATGAGACATGTCAGTTGTATAGCCTGAAAGAGATATCAGTATGCCATCAACCTTACGGGCTACCATGTGTTGCACATTAACGACTTCCCGCTCATACGATTCCTGACTCTGAAAAATCATTACGTGATATCCTCTGTTATAGGCAATTGCCTCAATACCATTAATGGCTTGTGAGAAGAAATTGTTGGCAATTTCAGGTACAATCACTCCAATCGCCCGGCTACGGTTTTCCTTTAAACTAAGTGCAATAGGATTTGGTTTGTAGTTCAGTTTCTCTGCATATTCCAATACCAGCCGCTTGGTTTCGGTATTAATTTCATGACTCCCTCTCAGTGCTCTGGACACTGTAGAGGTTGAAAGATTTAAGGCTTTGGCAATATCTTTTATGGTAACTGTCTGCACCTGACTAAATAATTTAAGGCTATAGGGTGTTAATAGGGCGTCCTGGCTTCTATCTCTGTTGGCAGGTATTCCCAAAGAGATAAAATTACTGTTAAAGGTAGGGTAAACTTTAATAAGTACAAATCTTTATTTATATCTGATAACTGTTCCGACGGATTTAAGTCTATCCCATCAACCCTATTAGCGCATATCTTACTGAAATTTATTCTGCCGTCGGAGATTTGCAATCGTTATCGGGAACGATTGCGTAAAAAAATAAAATTAATTGTTTGTTTATTTATATCCCCTCTTTTACCATTGATAGACCGAAAGTTTTTTCGCCATCACTACCAGTGATCTGCGCTATCAAAAAAATTCAACTTACATATTATTTCACAGAGTAACCATTTATGTCTAACAACTCTCTTTTTGATCTTACAGGTAAAATTGCACTGGTAACCGGATGTGACAAGGGAATTGGAAAAGGAATAGCGATTGCGTTAGCAGAGTCAGGAGCTGATATTATTGGAGTGTCTCGTTCCATACCGCTGACAGATAGTTCCATTGAGCAGGAAGTGCGTACTCTCGGAAGAAATTTTAAGGCCTATCAGGCTGATTTCTCTGTTCGGGGTTCCGTTTATCAGTTTATCAATCAGGTAAAGGCAGACTTTCCCCAAATAGATATTTTGTTTAATAATGCAGGTACCATTATGCGTCAGCCAGCTGCCGAACACTCCGATGAATATTGGGACAGAGTACTGGACATCAATCTGGATGCTCAGTTTATCCTGGCTCGAGAACTAGGAAAGGATATGGTAGCCCGTGGAAGTGGGAAGATTGTCTTTACGGCCTCTCTGCTTAGTTTTCAGGGAGGAATCAATGTACCTGGATATGCAGCAAGCAAAGGGGCTATTGCCAGTCTAACGAAAGCCTTGTCAAATGAATGGGCCAGTAAGGGTGTAAATGTCAATGCGATAGCACCTGGATATATTGCTACCGATAATACAGAGGCTTTACGCAATGACTCTGTTCGCAGCAAATCCATTCTGGATCGCATTCCGGCTGCTCGCTGGGGTGAGATTGAGGACTTTAAAGGACCAGCGGTTTTTATGGCATCCAAAGCTTCAGATTATGTACATGGCACTATCCTTACAGTAGATGGTGGCTGGATGGGAAGATAACAGAGACCAATACTCATTTTTAACAAATCATACAATCTTACCTTACAAAGGCTTTCCTGAACTCGTATGGAAATAAGACATCAAAATAGTCCCAAAGAAGTAGCTACTTTCAATACCCAACAGTTGCGTGACACCTTTCTGATTGAAAAGCTGTTTGAAGCCGATCAGATCAGTTTTATATACTCTCACTATGACAGAGTAATTGTAGGTGGATCAGCTCCTGTAAACCAAACCCTCTCATTACCCAATCCGGAGGGTTTAAAAGCCAACTTTTTTCTGGAAAGAAGAGAGATAGGCATTATCAATGTAGGAGGCAAAGGGCAAATTATTGTAGACGGGACTTTGTATGATGTCAACAAAATGGATTGTGTATATGCAGGCAAAGGTGTCAAATCTATAGAATTCAAGAGTCTAGAGGCAGGAGATCCTGCAAAGTTTTTCTGGTTGTCTTCTCCGGCACATCAAACCTATCCGACAAAATTATTAACTAAAGAACAAGCTAACCCCACCAACATGGGGGTGGCAGAAACAGCGAATCAACGCACTATTTACAAATACATTCACCTGGATGGCATTCAAAGCTGTCAGCTGGTGATGGGGCTTACGGTACTTCATTCGGGTAGTGTATGGAATACTATGCCTCCTCATACCCATGATCGTCGTATGGAGGTATACTGTTACTTTGATGTACCCGAAAACCAACGTGTCTTACACCTGATGGGAGAGCCTGCTGAAACACGTCATATCTGGACTGCCAACCATCAGGCACTGATATCACCTCCCTGGTCTATTCACTCCGGCTGTGGTACGGCAAGCTACTCATTTATCTGGGGTATGGCAGGAGAAAATCAGGTATTTACAGACATGGATGGAGTACAGGTTTCTGACCTGAGATAAAAATTGTAAGAAGTAGAATAATCAGAGTGATTCTATAAAGAAACTTTTAACAAGTCCTATATAAATAGGGGTATCAAGTTCACGCAATCAGGGCAGGCATATTGCCTGTTCCTGATTTTCAACTGTCGTTATCTTCTTATGAAAAAATATCTGATTTATACATCAGCCCTCCTGCTGCTTACAGCCTTCTCATTCTTGGACTCCAAACCGAGAATATTTCTGATTGGAGACTCTACCATGGCCAATAAAGCTCCTTCAGATGCTCCTGAAACAGGTTGGGGAATGGTATTTTCTGAGTTCTTTACAACTGATGTAGAAATACAGAATCATGCAGTAAATGGACGTAGTACCAAAAGCTTCCGGACGCTAGGGCACTGGGACAAAGTACACAACCAGTTACAGAAGGGAGACTGGGTATTGATTCAGTTTGGGCACAATGACCAGAAAGTAAGTGACACCTCCCGCTATGCTGCACCTCAGACTGACTATAAGCAGAACCTGATTCGGTATATCAAAGAAACACGGGCAAAAGGAGCTTCACCCATACTGCTGACACCTGTTATGCGCCGTAAGTTTGACGAGAACGGAAACTTTGTAGATCAGCATGGTGACTATCCGGCAGTGGTAAAAGCGGTTGCAAAAGAAATGAATGTCCCCTTAATTGATCTGCATGAAGCCAGCCGTAAGGTAATAGTAAATCATGGAGTAGAGGGGTCAAAGCAGTTATTTATGCATCTGGAAGGAAAAGTTTATCCTAAATTTCCGGAGAAGAAGATTGATGACACCCATTTTTCAAAATATGGCGCTTCTGTAATGGCTTCTCTGGTTGCAGATGCGATTAAGACACAAAATATTCCACTGGCTTCTTACCTGGAAAAGTTCTCACCTGAAAAATATACGTATGAGTTACCAGCAGTACAGGAACCTGCATTCCGGAAAGATACTTTCTCTATTGTCACCTATGGAGCCAAAGCAGATGGTATCACACTGAACACGAAGGCTATTGCAGATGCAATAGACGCCTGCAGCAAAGCGGGTGGTGGAACAGTACTGATTCCACAAGGTTTATGGGTTACAGGACCTGTTGTATTAAAAAGCAACATCAACCTGCATCTTGCCAAAGGTGCTATCCTGCAGTTTTCCTCAGATTTTGATCAGTACCCACTGGTACAAACCAATTGGGAAGGCTTACCTGCAGTACGTTGTCAGCAGCCTATTTCAGGTACAGACCTGGAGAATATAGCTATTACAGGTCCAGGTATCATTGATGGAGCCGGAGATGCCTGGCGACCTGTAAAGAAAAGCAAACTGACAGCCGGACAATGGCAAAAACTGACAACTTCAGGCGGTGTATTATCGGATAATAAAGAAACCTGGTATCCCTCTGAGAAGGCGTATAAAGGATCATTGACACCCAAAGCAGGAGTACTGGAGCCTGGTAAAGAAAAAGATGTCACATCCATCAAAGATTTTCTACGTCCCAATCTGCTGGTACTGACCAATTGCAAACGTGTATTATTAGAGAGTATTACCTTTCAGAACTCTCCGGCGTGGTGTCTGCATCCACTTCTGTGTGAGCATATTACATTGCGCAATCTCTATGTAAAAAATCCGTGGTATGCGCAGAATGGGGATGGTGTAGATCTGGAATCCTGCAGGAATGGAGTAATTGAAGACTGTACGTTTGATGTAGGGGATGATGGCATCTGTATCAAATCAGGCCGGGATGAAGAAGGCCGTAAACGTGGCGTTCCTACAGAAAACATTAGTATACGTAACTCTACTGTCTATCATGCACACGGTGGCTTTGTGATTGGCAGTGAGATGTCCGGAGGAGCCAGAAACCTGTTTGTATCCAATTGTACTTTCATGGGTACTGATGTCGGACTACGCTTTAAAACTACCCGTGGACGAGGAGGCATTGTAGAAAAGATCTATGTGAAAGACATCCAAATGACCAACATTGCTGGAGAGGCTATCTTGTTTGATATGTACTACAGCGCCAAAGATCCTGTTCCTCAGCCGGGAGACAAGAAAGAATTGCCTGTAATAGAATCCAAACCTGTCAATGAAGGTACACCACAATTCAGAGACTTCTATGTACATCATGTCATTTGTCAGGGTGCCGAAACAGCTATTATGGTACGGGGGTTGCCTGAAATGAATGTACAAGATATTCTGATCGAAAATGCAATGATTCAGAGTAAAAAGGGATTGGTGTGTATTGAGGGCAGTAATATTCAGCTAAAAGATATTGTATTGCTTCCGGAAGAGAAAACAGTTATGCAGATTCAGAATAGCCAGCAGGTAGTGCTGGATAATATCCGTTACCCAGAAAATACAGACCTTCTGGTGAAGGTTACAGGTGATCGCTCCAAAAACATCCGATTGCTGAATACGGATGGAACCAAAGCCAAAAAGGAAATCGAACTCGGCGAAAAAGTATCCGCCAAGGTAATTCAGAAAAAATAAAAAACAGACTTATACAACCAGATATGTCAGACGCTATTCAGACAAACGTATTTATCAAGGATCAGGACATTGCCTGGGAAGTTGTAGGGCAAGGGGTTAAACGTAAGGTGATGGCCTACAATCAGGATCTTATGATGGTCAAAGTTGCTTTTGAAACAGGAGGCGTGGGTGCATTGCATCATCACTACCATACCCAGATAAGTTATGTAGAAAGTGGTGCCTTCGAAATTACCATTGCTGATGAAAAGCAGGTCCTGAAGAAAGGAGATGTCTATTTTATTCCTCCGGATGTAGTACATGGTGCGCTCTGTCTGGAAGAGGGTGTACTGGTAGATGTATTTAATCCGCTACGGGAAGACTTTATAAAATAAGTTTAGACAACCTCTAACGTAAGCCACTCTTGTTTGTAAAAGCAAAATGAAACCCATAAACGACCTTCTCATGAAAAAACAACTTCTTCTGTGCTATTGCATGCTGGCACTTTTTGTATCTGCAATGGCACAGACACCCACCTGGTCAGAACGAATGACAGCCAGTATAATGGATGCCAATAAAGATTCGATTTCCTATCCCGGAGGAAGAGCTAACTGGAACTATGAAGAAGGTTTATTTCTGAAAGCTGTGGAAAGAGTGTGGTTCCGTACAGGAGATGCCGCCTACTATCGCTATATCAAGAAAATAATTGATGGGTTTGTGATGGAGGATGGTAGCATCCGAACCTATAAAATGGATGAGTATAACAGTGATCATATCACTCCGGGACGATCTCTACTGATGTTGTATCAGCAAACTGGTCAGGAAAAATACAAACTTGCTGCTCAGGTACTTCGTCAGCAGCTAAAAAACCAACCACGAACCAAAGAAGGAGGATTCTGGCATAAAAAACGGTATCCTTACCAGATGTGGCTGGATGGCTTGTATATGGCTGAGCCTTTCTATGCAGAATACAGTATTCTATTTGATGAGCCTGACAATTTCAATGACATTATCAATCAGTTTGTATGGATGGAACAAAATACCCGCGATGAGAAAACAGGTTTGCTGTATCATGGATGGGATGAAAGTCGGGAACAGAAATGGGCAGATCCTGCAACCGGAAAGTCTCCTAACTTCTGGAGTCGTGCCATGGGCTGGTACGCTATGGCATTGGTAGATGTACTGGACTATATACCTGCCAATCATCCACGCCGTAAAGAACTAATCCCTATTCTGGATCGCCTTATGACGGCTGTTATCAAATACCAGGACCCTAAAGAAGGTGCATGGTATCAGGTAACAGATAAACTTACAGGCAAAGGAAACTACATGGAAGCTTCTGGCTCTTGTATGTTTGTCTATGCTCTGGCTAAGGGTGTTCGGATGGGCTATTTGAAAGATTCATTTATGGTTAATGCCCGCAAAGGATATGAAGGCATTCTGAAGAATTTCATTTCTACCGATGACAAAGGCATGATTCACCTGGAGAAGACTGTATCTGTAAGTGGACTAGGTGGCGATCCGTATCGTGATGGAAGCTACGAATACTACCTCAGCGAACGCATACGCAAAGATGATCTGAAAGGTGTTGGCCCTTTTATCATGGCAAGTATCGAGATGGAAATTGCACCAGATCTGTCTGTAGGTAAAGGCAAAATTGTAGCATTGGATTATTATTTCAATAACGAATACCGCAAAACTAAAGAAGGTAAAACAGAACGTTTCCACTATACCTGGGATGATCCCAAAGATTCTGGTTATTCGCTATGGGGTAACATATTCCAGGAGTACGGTAGCCAGACCGTTGCTATACCAGACGCACCTTCTGCTGCCAATCTTAAAAATGTAGATGTCTATATTATTGTAGACCCTGATACACCCAAAGAAACCGCCAATCCCAACTACATTCAGCCTTCACATGTAAATACGATCAGCACCTGGGTAAAGAATGGTGGTACACTTGTACTCCTGGCCAACGATACGGCGAATGTAGAATGGAAACACTTTAATACACTAACCAAAGCTTTTGGAATCGAATTTACAGGCAAAAGCCGCAACATGGTTAAAAACGATGTATTTGAACAAGGCAAATTTGATATTCCTGCCAATCACCCCATCTTTAAAGATCCTAAGAAGATTTTTGTAAAAGAACTTCTGACTTTGTCAGTAAAGGCTCCTGCTAAATCTATCTTGTCAGAAGGAGGGGATGTAGTGATGGCAGTTGCCAATGTGGGAAAAGGGAAAGTCTTCGTATTGGGAGATCCATGGATCTACAATGAATACCTGAATGGCAAACGCCTCCCTATGGAATATGAAAACTTTAAGGCGGCTAAAAATTTATCTGCCTGGCTGTTGTCTGGCAATAGTTCTATAGCTAAAAAATAAGCAGTGCCCTCTGCACATCGTCAAAACAAGATCGACTCATGAAAGGATTTTTATGCATGGTATTGCTTTTATGTGGGATAATGGGTAGTGCTAGTGGACAACGGATAGTGGTTGCTCAGGACGGCTCCGGTAAATTTCGGAACATTCAGGACGCCATTAACAGTCTGGATACACTTTCTCAAACAGAACGCGTAGTTTTTATAAAGAATGGTGTCTATAATGAGAAACTGTTTATTACCCGATCCTATGTGCGTTTACAGGGGGAGAGCGAGAAAGGGGTGATTATCCAAACGTCATTACCCAGAGATGTCTGGCGTTGCGCTAACCCGGATGACTGGGGTGCAGCCACTGTAAATGTAAAAGGGCATGATCTGACTTTTGAGAACCTCACCATTCTTAATACATATGGTTTTACAGCAACCAAAGATACTGTTGTAAACTGTGTAGGTGAATCCGGGCAAAACAGTGGTACTAAAAAAGCTTATGCATTGCCTCGTGAAGCGAACGAACCGGAAGGTTCAAAGATAGTTCGTAAAAATGGTCACCAGTTTGCCATGCGGTCATTTCCGGGAGCTATCCGCCTTGTCTTCAAAAACTGCACCTTACGGGCAGGTGGTGGAGATACAGTGAGTCCCTGGGATGTAGAAGCAGGAATGTACTATTTTCAGAATTGTACCATGGAAGGCGATGTTGATTTTTATTGTCCCCGTGGCTGGGCGTATGCAGAGGGTTGTCGGTTTATTTGTCATAATTTGAATGCTGCTATCTGGCATGATGGTTCCAACAATGCCTCCTGCAAAACAGTACTGAAAGATTGTGTCTTTGAAGGTGATCCCGGATTTAAGCTTGGACGGTTTCATAAAGAAGCACAATTTTATCTGATCAACTGCCAGTTTGCAGAAACAATGGCTGATGCAGACATTTATTGGGTAACCTCCGCGCCCAAGCCGTTACAGTGGGGTAAGCGAGTCTACTATTATAACTGTCATCGCAAAGGAGGAGACTTTATCTGGCATGTAGACAATCTGCCAACCGCCTCTGTTTCTCTCAAACAGATTACCCCGGAGTGGACCTTCAATGGAAAGTGGAATCCTCTAAAAAATAAATCCAGGCAAAAGAACTAAAAATTGAAAATCATGAACCGTTTAGCTGAAAAATTGCTGCCTCTGCTCGAAGAGAACCCTAATGTGCTTGTTCCTACTCCTGATATGCTTCAGCTACCGGAAAAAGTGCTTCAATTCGGAACAGGCGTTTTGTTGCGGGGTCTAACTGACTACCTGATTGATAAAGCCAATCGCCAGGGTATATTCAATGGTCGGATTGTGGTTGTAAAGTCTACCGACTCGGGTGATGCTACTGCTTTTGATGAGCAGAATAACCTATACACGCTTTGCGTAAGAGGTATAGACAATGGAAGTCAGATCGAAACCAACACGGTCTGCTCTGCTATCAGTCGGGTATTGTCTGCAAAAACACAATGGCAACAAATACTGGAATGTGCCCATAACCCGGAATTACAGGTGATTGTATCCAATACTACAGAGGTAGGTATCCAGTTAATACAAGATGATATCCGGCAATCACCTCCTGTTTCGTTTCCCGGTAAGCTATTGGCATTTCTATATGAAAGATTTAATGCCTTTGCCGGAGATCCTGCCAAAGGAATGGTGATTGTCCCAACCGAGCTAATCCCCAACAATGGTAAAAAGCTTGAGTCTATATTGTTTGAACTAGCTCATCGGAATAATCTGGAAACAGAGTTTCTCGACTGGCTGGAAAACTCCAATTTTTGCTGCAACTCGCTGGTAGATCGTATCGTTCCAGGTAAACCCGATGAGGCAACCCGGCAGCAAATAACCCAGCAACTAGGCTATACAGATGAGCTGATTACCATGTCAGAAGTATATCGGTTGTGGGCTATAGAAGGAAATGAACATATCCGTTCTGTTCTCTCTTTTCATCAGGCAGATGAAGGCGTGATTATAGAGCCGAATATTGAGTTGTTTCGGGAATTAAAGCTTCGTATGCTCAATGGCACCCATACACTTAGCTGCGGTCTGGCCTTTCTGAGTGGCATTACAACGGTAAAGGAAGCCATGTCAGATGAAAATATGTCAGCTTTTATCTCCAATTTGATGTTGGGAGAAATCGGAACTAGTATTCCTTATTCTATTTCTGAAAAAGCTATTCAACGTTTTGGTATGCAAGTGCTGGATCGTTTCCGCAATCCATTCATTGAACATCGCTGGATTAACATTACTATGGAATATACATCCAAGATGATTATGCGGGATATTCCGGTCTTATTACAGTACTACAAAAACTTCGGCACTCCACCTCCTTATATTTCACTGGGGTTTGCAGCGTATCTTCTCTTTACCAAACCTGTTAAGGAAGAAAACGATACATATTTTGGACAAGCACATGGAACATTCTATCCCATAAAAGACAGTCATGCCTCTTACTTCTTTGAAGCCTGGAAAAATGTGAGTCCGGAGCAATTAGTTACAACTGTCCTAAAAAATACAAATATGTGGGAAACGGATCTTACAGCTCTGCCTGGGTTTGCAGATAAAGTAACCGACTATCTGATTCAGATGCAGGAAAAAGGTGTCAGAGAGGTTTTATTTTCGTTTTTTCCTAAAAACGTGCTGACGAGTCAATAATACTCAGGCATGTTTTACTTCTTATAAAAAAAGTACATAACATAGTTGAAATAATTTTATTCCTAAAAAAAGAGGTGTATCATTGTCTTTTTGCATTCTATACACCGTTTAGATTAATATGAAAAGTTTCCTGGACGACGATTTTCTGTTACAAACCGCTACTGCACGTAAATTATACCATGACTTCGCCAAGTCAATGCCTATAATTGACTATCATAACCATTTGCCTCCTCAGGAAATAGCAATAGATAAAAAGTTTGAAAACCTTACCCAGATATGGCTGTATGGCGATCATTACAAATGGAGAGCTATGCGTACCAATGGAATAGATGAGAGTTACTGTACCGGAAACAAGTCAGATTACGAGAAATTTGAGAAGTGGGCTGAGACAGTTCCGTATACAATGCGAAATCCATTGTATCACTGGACTCATCTGGAATTGCAGCGATATTTTGGTGTCAAAGAAGTTTTAAACCCTACTACAGCAGCTTCTATTTACAAAACCTGTAGTGACTTGCTTCCTACTCCGGAATACTCTGTTCGGAACCTGCTGACAAAGATGAATGTAGAAGCGCTTTGCACTACTGATGATCCAACCGATTCGCTGGAATATCATCAGACTATTGCAAAAAGTGGCTTTCAGGTAAAGGTATTGCCTACTTTCAGACCAGACAAGGCTATGAATGTAGACAATACAGCTAGTTTTAATGAGTATGTTGCCAAAGTAGAGGCTGTATCCAATATATCTATTACTACACTGGATGAGTATCTGGATGCTTTGAAAAAACGCCATGACTTCTTTGGTCAGATGGGATGTAAATTGTCGGATCATGGTTTGGAACAGATCTATGCAGAAGATTACACGGATTCTGAGATAAACGGATATTTTGAAAGATTACGAAAAGGTGAAACACTAAATCAGACAGAAAAGCTGAAGTTCAAGTCCGCCATGCTGATTTATTTTGCCCAATGGGATTGGGAGAAAGGCTGGACACAGCAGTTTCACATTGGTGCTTTGCGTAATAACAATTCCCGTATGTTGAAAACCCTGGGGCCTGATACTGGCTGGGATTCCATTGGCGACTTTGAACAAGGTCGTGCTATGGCTAAGTTTCTGAATACACTGGATACCGCAAATCAGTTAGCTAAAACGATCATCTATAACCTGAATCCAAGAGACAATGAAGTGATTGCCACCATGATTGGCAATTTCAATGATGGTTCTATAGCCGGAAAAATCCAGTTTGGGTCAGGCTGGTGGTTTATGGATCAGAAAGATGGCATGGAAAAACAAATGAATGCCCTTTCCAATATGGGATTGCTGAGTCGTTTTGTGGGTATGCTCACCGATTCACGTAGCTTTTTATCTTATCCACGTCACGAGTATTTCCGTAGAATTTTATGCAATATATTTGGTAATGACATCGAAAATGGCGAATTACCAAACGATATTCCTTGGATTGGCCAAATAATCCAGAATATCTGTTACTATAATGCAAAACAGTACTTCCAATTCTAAAATGAAAAAAGTTGTAACCTTCGGAGAAATCATGATGCGGTTATCGGCTCCGTTAAATAGCCGGTTTATTCAAGCAGGACACTTAAATATTACCTACGGTGGAGGGGAAGCCAACGTAGTAGGATCGTTAGCACACCTGGGTATTCCGGTAAGCCACGTTACCTGTTTTCCGGATAATGACTTGGGATACGCAGCTGCCGCATTTTACAGAAAGTATGGAGTAGATACCAAAGATATGGTATTTAAAGGCGACCGGTTGGGGCTTTACTTTCTGGAAGTAGGTGCATCTATGCGTGCCAGCAAAATTGTGTATGACCGGGCTGGCTCAGCATTTGCCAATTTAGATCCGGCATGGTTTAACTGGGAAGAAATTTTAAAGGATGCACAGTGGTTTCACTGGACAGGTATTACACCGGCAATTTCTGCTTCTGCTGCTCAGGCTTGTGCGGATGCAATTCGGGTAGCCCGTAAACTGGGGGTGAAAGTATCAGCCGATGTAAATTACCGGAGAAACCTGTGGCAATATGGTAAAACAGTGAAAGAGGTAATGCCTGATCTGATTGCGGGCTGTGATCTGATTGTATGTGCAGAACAGGATGCTGAAGATATTCTGGATATTGTACCTGATGCAAACGAGGCAAATAGTTTTGTTTCTATTGCCAGTCAGGTAATGAAGCGTTTCCCAAATATCAAACAGATCATTACTACCCGTCGGGAAACGTTGAGTGCCTCTTACAATAAACTAAAAGGTATTTCTTATGATCAGAAAGAGTATCTGGAAACGCCTGTATATGACATCAATCCAATTGTAGATCGTATTGGTGGTGGCGATGCATTTATGGCCGGCTTTATCTATGGTACATTACACTATACAAATGGGCAGGATGCACTGACATTTGCGGTGGCAGCTTCTGCATTGAAGCATACCGTAGAGGCAGACGTGAATCTGGCAACTGTGCCTGAAATAGAGCAGATTATGAAAGGTAATACCTCAGGACGTCTGGTACGATAAGCAATGATATGCCATTTATCCGGTAAAAGAGACTCTTGTTGAGCTAATAAAGAAAGAAACCTATACAAAACAAATCCATTAGCACTTCTTCAGTTTGTTTCGAGTAGAAGAATGGCTTTGAAAAATATTAAACTCTTACAGCTGATGTTAACCCAGTCTATAACAGATATTATTGCAGTACTCCGACAGTACCCCCTTGTTCCCGTTTTTTATCATGGAGATTTAGCCTATACACAAAACATCCTGAAATCCTGTTATGAGGGTGGGATGAGGGCATTTGAATATACCAACAGAGGTGAAAAAGCAAGAGAAGTGTTTCCGGAACTTAAAAAGTTTGTGGCAGAGCAATGTCCGGGTATGTTACTGGGGATTGGAACGATTTATAAACCAGAAGATGCCGAATATTTTATTCAGGGTGGAGCCGACTTTGTGGTGCAGCCTGTTACGACAGCAGCAGTAGCGGACGTATGCCATAAGCACTCTATTCCCTGGCTTCCGGCTGCGGCTACCTTAAACGAAATCTTTCATGCACGTGAATTGGGTGCCGCAGTAGTAAAAATATTTCCGGGAAATGTGCTGGGTCCAGGCTTTATAAAAGCAGTCAAAGGACCAATGCCTGATGCCAATCTGATGGTAACAGGAGGGGTGGAACCCAATGAGAAGAATTTACAGGAATGGTTTAGTTCAGGTATTCTTTGTGCAGGCTTGGGGTCTCAGTTATTTACAACAACGGATAGTTCGTCTAGTGATGATCTGAGTAAACGTATTGCAGAAATTATGAGTTTTGTTCAATCTTTATCCAGGAAATAAACCATGAAAACCAGTCAAGCCGAACCACGCAGCCTGAATAAGCAAAACAAAGTTGGGAATTTCCGATGGGTTATTGTGGCACTTTTATTCTTTGCAACCACCATCAGTTATCTGGATCGACAGGTTTTTGCTTTATTAAAGCCTACTCTTGAAAAGGAGTTTACATGGTCAGAAACAGATTATAGCTACCTGGTAATGGCGTTTACAGCTGCGTATGCAACCGGCTTGCTGGTATTTGGCCGCATCATTGATAAGATTGGAACTAAAATCGGATATGCGGTATCCGTCATATGGTGGAGCTTAGCCGGAGTATTGACTGCTACAGCCACCAGTACATTTGGTTTTGGTGTATTCAGAGCCTTGCTGGGCCTCGGTGAAGGTGGAAACTTTCCAGCTGCTATCAAAACCGTAGCTGAGTGGTTTCCCAAAAAAGAGAGAGCCTTTGCGACTGGATTATTTAACTCTGGTGCTAATATTGGAGCGGTGATTACACCCATTATGGTTCCCTGGATACTGGGTGTATATAGCTGGAAGGCAGCTTTTATCATCACAGGTGGTATTGGATTTGTGTGGTTTATCTTGTGGTGGTTTTTGTATTATCAACCTTCCAAACACAAGCTACTTACCCAGGAAGAATACGACTATATTAACTCAGATGTAGAAGAGAGACAAACAGAGCATGAGCAACCTGTAAAGTGGATTCAGCTGTTTGGAATCCGTCAGACCTGGGCATTTGTATTCGGAAAGTTACTTACTGACCCTATCTGGTGGTTTTATCTGTACTGGTTGCCAGCCTACTTCAATGCTTCTTTTAATATTGATATCAGTAAGGGCGGATTGCCTCTGGCAACACTCTATACCTTTGCTTCAATAGGAAGTATAGGAGGTGGATACCTGTCTGGTTATCTGATTAAAAAAGGCTGGCTGGTATTCAAAGCCCGTAAGACATCCATGTTATTCTTTGCCTTGTGCGTAGTTCCTATTATGGCGATTCAGTTTACAACAAATATCTGGCAGGCAGTGGCTTTATTAAGTCTGGCTACAGCTGCTCACCAGGCATGGAGTGCAAACATCTTTACAACGGCTTCAGATATGTTTCCGAAGAAAGCCGTTAGCTCTGTGGTAGGTATTGGTGGTATGGCAGGTTCATTGGGTGGTTTCGTATTCCCCTATATCATTGGCCAGCTATTGGATCATTATAAAGCATTAGGCAACATTACAACTGGCTACAATATCCTTTTTGTAATCTGTGGACTCGCTTATCTGATAGCCTGGGGATTCATGCACCTCTTTGCCCCTAAGATGGAAAAAGTAAATATATAGTCTCATTTAATCTATAGTGGTGTATGTCTCGTGTCTCCTTTAAAATGTATCTGAAGCCGGGTTATAAGGAAGAATATAAGAAACGACATGATGCTATCTGGCCTGAATTAAAGAAACTACTTCAGGAAACTGGAATCAGCAACTATTCTATTTTTCTGGACGAAGAGACACATACTTTATTCGGAGTACAGGAGATAGACGGCAATGCCTCCTCTCAACAGCTTGGAAGTAACCCCATTGTGCAAAAATGGTGGGCATTTATGGCAGATATTATGGAAACAAATCCGGATAACTCACCTGTAACCAAACCGTTAGAAGAAGTTTTTTATATGGAATAAAATTCCAGACATATTATGTACACTATACTTTAAAATAAACTACGTATGAAACATTTTTTGCTGACCTTTCTGCTATGTTTTTCTGTGGGACTGCTGATGGCACAGACTAAAATAGAAGATGAAATTACATCTCTGGAAAATAGACGATTTGATGCTCAAACTAATAAAAAAGAAGCTGTACTAAACGAAATATATGCAGATGATGCTATCTACACTCATTCAAGTGGACTACGCGAGAATAAGACAGATTACATTAAACATGTATTGTCCGGACAGTGGGAATACCAGAAAGTAACGCTGGAAGAATTGAATGTACAGCCTTTTGGTACAACAGCCATCGGGACAGGCCGCGTTAAAATAAATGCCAATACCTTGATGTATACAGTAGTATACCTGAAACGCAAAGGAAAGTGGCAACTCGTAAACTGGACTTCAACCAAGTTACCACCACCACAAAATTAAGTTATATTTTTTCTGTCAGTATAAGACGCGTATTCATCTTATACTGACAACCTTAAGTGTAGAAGCAACTTCAGCACATCGCATTAGCCGCATTTTTTCTTAGATACCCTATCCCTATACATTCATTGCCTTGTCTTGCAAAATCGGTAAGACCCTGGTTTGTATTTGCTTTTCGTAACGGATACCCTACTGTTTAACTATATCTGGTAATTCTACTCTTAATCCTCTAATGCTATGACAGTATTAAATGAAAATGCTATTGCCAGTCCGGTAGGAATCACACTGGACAGGTACATCAAACGCAAACAAAGCGAGTTTCCATTTGCTTCCGGTGAGTTATCTCAATTACTCAGAGATATCGCTCTGGCTGGCAAGATTATCAATCGTGAAGTGAACAGAGCAGGTCTGATTGACATAACCGGGGCTTTTGGAAACCAGAATGTTCAGGGTGAACAGCAGCAGAAACTGGATGTAGTGGCCAATATCCGGTTTATTCGGGCATTGAAAAACGGTGGGGAAGCCTGTGCCATTATTTCAGAAGAAACCGATGAGGTTATCCTGACAGGCAACGAACAGGGAAAATATGTAGTAGCCATAGACCCACTTGATGGTTCTTCCAATATTGATGTCAACGTTTCGATTGGAACTATATTCTCTATTTACAGACGTGCGTCTCCTATTGGTGAAGCTCCCATAATAGAAGACTTTTTGCAGGGTGGACGTAAACAAGTCGCTGCAGGTTATATTCTCTATGGATCATCTACTATGATGGTGTACACGACAGGACATGGTGTAGTTGGCTTTACCTATGAAAATTCACTGGGAGAATTTTTCTTATCTCATCCAGATCTAAAGATTCCGAAGCAAGGCAGTATATTTTCCTGCAATGAAGGGTATTGGTATCAGTATGCTGAGTGTGTTCGGTTGTACCTGGACCAATGCAAACGCCAGGGATATAGTGGCCGTTATATCGGATCATTGGTTGCAGACTTCCACAGAAACTTACTAAAAGGAGGCATCTATTTGTATCCTGCTCTTCCAACCCAACCGGAAGGAAAACTGCGGCTCTTATATGAATGTTATCCGTTAGCTTTTCTGGCAGAGCAGGCAGGAGGTAGAGCTATTAATGGCAGTCAGGCAATTCTGGATGTTATACCCACCAGCTTACATCAGCGAAGTCCTTTATTTATTGGTTCGGATGCAATGGTAAAAGAAATGGAGCGGCAATATCTGATGGAGAATCAGTTCCGGCATCAATAGGATAACAGAAGAATAAAATATCTATTCTCACAGATGGATATTTTATTCTTCAAATTTAGGTAAATAGATTCTTCAACCCTTACATTTACAGCTTTTTACCAATAGTCTGTTTTTGTGAGGCAATACAAAAAGATCGTTGTTACTGGAACATCCGGATTTCTGGGAAGCCGGGTAGCCAAGTTTTTGCCAACTGTTTTTATCGGAGCCACTATCCTTGCTACATCCCGTAAGTCGGATAAGAAACTTGCTCTCGAACAGGCAGGATGTATATTTATTCCAGGAGATCTGGCAGATGCCGCTTTCTGCCAACAGATTCTGGCTGGTGCGGATGCCGTAGTTCATTGTGCTGCCTTATCTTCGCCCTGGGGTAAAAGAGAGGACTTTGAGAAAGCCAATGTAACCGCAACACAAAATCTACTACAGGCTGCTATTGCAGAAAAAGTGAGTCGGTTTGTTTTTATTTCTACACCCAGTATTTACTTCAATTATACAGATCGATTCCTGATTTCTGAACAGGAGCCTTTGCCTTCCCGAATGGTGAATGAGTACGCAGCTACCAAACTAAAAGCTGAACGATTAGTGCTGGCTGCCAATAGTGATATACTGGAGACAGTTGCCTTACGCCCCAGAGCCATTATTGGGGCAGAAGATACGGTTATCTTCCCTCGGGTCCTGAAAGCCTATCAGGAGAACAAACTGGTTATCATTGGTTCTGGTACCAACAAAGGAGATATTACCTGTGTACGCAATGTAATTGAAGCTATAGTTTGTTCATTAAATGCCCAAAAACAGGTAATGGGACAAGCATACAATGTTAGCAATGACGAACCTGTAGTATTATGGGAAGTATTAAACAACCTGCTTCAACAACTGGGGTTAAAACCTGTTACGCGCAAACTTCCGTATTGGATAGTGATGACAGCTGCCTGGATTACAGAACAACGATACAAATGGTTTCGACCCAATGAGGAACCTCCTATTACACAGCATGGCATTGGAAGTCTGGCAAGGTCTATGACTATGGATATTTCATTGGCTAAAAAAAATTTAGGATATAAGCCTGTACAAAGCACGCAGGAAGGAATAAATGAGTTTATCGAATGGTACAAGAGTCAGAAAACGGTGTAAAGCTTCGGATTTTTCAGTCGGGTTATTGTTTGTCAGACAGGCATGTAGTGAATCCAAAAGCAAGAAGAGGGAAGGTGCGTTTTTATGCTACCTGGTTATTGATTCAGCATCCTGTACATGGTAACATCCTGTTCGACACAGGATACACGGATCGTTTCCATTCGGCAACCCGAAGAATGCCCTATACCTTATATGCCTGGGTAACCCCAGTGGTTGTGCATAAAGAAGAAACCGCCATCGAGCAACTTAAAGAGATAGGCCTTTCGGCAAAAGATATTGATACCATTATCCTTTCACACTTTCATGCAGATCATATAGGAGGCATAAAAGACTTTCCCTTTTCACAATTTATTTGTAGCCAAAAAAGCATGGAAGAAGCGATAGCAAAGAAAGGATGGTCTGCCGTCAAAAAAGGCATATTACCCGATTTGCTGCCTGATGACTTTGTGAGCAGGTCTAAAGCCCTAGAAGAACTTGCCCAACAAGAGATTGATCACCCATCAGGTCTGGTGATGTATAATCTTTTTAATGATGGTACGCTGAAACTGATAGAATTGCCTGGCCATGCTCGGGGCATGCTGGGTATACGGGTAGAACATACAGATGGGATTACTGTATTTGCTAGTGATGCCTACTGGAGTTTGGATACTTTTCAGCAAAGGATTTTACCCAGACAGAGAGTAAAGTTGTTTTTTGATAGTTGGAGAGATTATGTAGATAGCTCTGAGAAGTTATACAAGTATCATAAGAACCATCCAAAAGAACAGTTGTTGTTCACGCATTGTCCACAAACAATGAATTTTATTACTGGCAGATCTGCTAAGATTAACTAAGTAGCTATAGGTGTAAATTCATGAAACTAAAAATAGTGTATTACTGGCTTTACTTTCGATTCAAAAGAAAGTCCAAAACCAGAAAAGAGCTAACACAATACCAGCAACGTAAGCTTCAGTCTTTTTTTGCCAAGGTATTAACTCAATCGCCTTACTATGTGACATTTGTAAAAGAAGGAAAAGTGCTTGATGATTTTCCTATTATCAACAAGCAGATTTTCATGGAGATGTTTGATCAGATCAATACGCAGGGAATCAAGAAACAACAAGCTATGGAAATAGCTTTACAAGCCGAAGAAAGTCGAAATTTCTCTCCTGAATATGGTAAGCTGACTGTAGGATTGTCGACAGGAACCAGTGGGAAACGTGGTTTATTTGTTGTATCTGAGAAGGAACGAGCCCAATGGGTAGGACTTGTGATGAATCGTGTAATCAAACCTGTTTTTTTCAAAAGACAAAAGATTGCCTTCTTCCTTCGGGCAAACAGTAATCTATACAGTTCTATCCGGTCATCTCTTTTTGAGTTTGCCTATTTTGATATTTTCAAACCTATCGATGAGCTACTTGCAGATTTGAATGCCTATCAACCGGACATTTTGTCAGCGCAACCCTCTGTTTTATCCGATATTGCAGATCGGCAACAAAGAGGGTTACTACATATTTCACCAAAGCAGATTATTTCTTTTGCAGAGGTACTACAGGATGAAGACAATCACTTTATTTCATCTGTTTTTAATGTTTCTGTCACACAAGTGTATCAGTGTACAGAAGGTTTTCTGGGAGTAAGCTGTGGGTATGGAACTATTCATCTGAATGAGGATTTCCTATTGATAGAGAAGAAAACAATCGAAGGTCGTAGATTTCACCCTGTTATTACAGACTTTACACGTAGCACACAACCCATAATACGCTATGAACTGGACGACATCTTGATTGAAAGAGAGTCTCCCTGTCCCTGTGGATCTGTTTTCATAGGTCTGGAGCGAATCGAAGGACGGGCTGATGATGTCCTTGTTTTTACTACATCAGAAGGTAAAGTTAAACTCTATCCGGATATAATCTGTCGAATGATTGCACGCAGGACAAATGACTTCCGGTCATATCGGATCGTTCAGACTGGCGAGTCTCATATACGTATAGAATTAGACTGTAACCCAGACGATTTTGATACTGTTGGACAAAAAATACAAGCGGGGATAGAGGATTTATTACAGACTAACCATGTTTACTCTATAACAATTGAGTTACAAAAAGGAATAACTACTAGCCCCGGAAGTAAGCTTCGAAAGGTTACCAGGGCAATCTTATAGTAAAGCGAATACAACAGAAGGAATATCCGGATAGACAATAGGATGAATATTAACATACAGGCAATAGAAAAATACATGCCTGGATCTGTGGTAAATTCTACAGATCTGGAAAAGCATTTGCAGTTACCAGCTGGCTGGATTGAAAAAAATAGTGGAGTATTAACTCGAAACTGGGCATATGCTTCCGAATCTGTAAGTTCGATGGGTGCAGAAGCACTAAAAAGAGCCTTAGCAAAAGCTTCGTTGCAATTGTCAGACCTGGATTTGTTGATTGCTGCAGGTGCATCGTATGACCATCCAATTCCCTTCAATGCTGCACTCATCAAAAAACAAATTGATACAGAAGATGCCGATACCCCTTGCTTTGATATAGATTCTACCTGTCTAAGTTTTCTGCATGCATTGGATATTGCCCATCTCTATCTGCAATACAGAGGATTAAAGCGAGTGGCAATTGTTAATGCAGAAATTGCATCTCGTAATCTTGATCCCAATGATCCTAAAACCTACTCTTTGTTTGGTGATGCAGCTATAGCTGTAATTCTGGAAGCTTCTGCTACTGAGGGATATCAACCTATTGGAACAAGCTTCAAAAATTATACACAGGGAGTTGAGTATGCTAAAATCTATGCGGGTGGGTTAGTAAAGCAGGGAATTGATGCAGTACCTGAAGAATTCTATTTTCAGATGCAGGGAAAACACATGATTAAGTTAACACTGGAAAAACTGGCTGGTTTTATGGATGATTTTTCCCGACAGACTCATACACAACTGACGGAATATGATTTTGTACTTCCTCACCAAACCAGCCGGATAGGGAATGAGTTGTTTATACGTACCTACAACCTTGATCCCCAAAAAATAGTTTTGACGTTACCCCACTATGGTAATTGTATTTCGGCTTCTATTCCATTGGGCCTGGAAGCATTATATAAGAGTCAGCAGCTTACCAAAGGCGACAAAATATTGTTGGCAGGATCTGCAGCAGGTCTGTCTCTCGGAGCTATTGCATTACAGTTCTGACAATCCCTAAAAGTATAGAGATGCTTAAGGTTACAATTTTTGGTGAATGGCAAACCGCAGTATTTCAAACTCTCGATGTTGTGTCAGGAGGATTTCCTCTGCCTGTTCAACAGATACAAGGGAAAAATGTATTTTGTCATGAGTAGACCTTTGAGCTAATCCCGACAGATCTGCCCCGATAACCGTCGCGATACGTGGATAACCCCCTGTAGTCTGATGATCTGCCATCAGAACAATTAACTGACCACTGGGAAGTAGTTGAATTGTACCTTTGGTAACAGCAGAGGATACCAGTTCTGTAGCATCCTCACGTTCCAGTGCTATTCCTTCCAGACGGTAGCCCATTCTGTCACTGAAAGAGGAGATCAGAAACTCTTGAGACTGGACAATCTCTTTTGCCTCCTGAGTAAGCATATCCCATTCTGGCCCTGCAATAATGCGTACAGTATCAGTCCTATATAACTGTTGAAGGGTATTAAGTGAAATTCCCCAATGGGAGGAGTGAGTGAGCAGGGAAGGAGAGAAGGGGTGTATTGATTTAAATGATAGGATATCTGCTTTTTGCAGATTTCGACCTTTGTAACCGCCGGTACGTGCTTTCAGATTAGTACTCACACTATCATGCCATTTTTCCAGCTGAAATCCACCCTGTACAGCCATATACAAACGTGCACCCTGAGGTTTGGCAGTGGCCTTAATGCGGGTTCCTCTACTAAGGTAGTGAGGTTTCCAGTTGTCCAGTGGTTTGTCATCTGCTTTCAGGCCAAAATCTGCCCCTCCAAATGCAACAAGTGCATCTTGTTGAAGCTCTATTTCTCCCATTGGAAAATGAAACTCTATCACTCCTTCACTGGCATCATTACCTACCAGATAGTTGACCAGAGTGGACGCTATAGTATCCATCACCCCATTAGGGTTGATGCCAAAACTGCGATAACCCTGGCGTCCTCTATCCTGAACCGTTGTCAGCAAGCCTGTTTGAAGAATATATATACTCACAAAAAATAGATAAAGTAGATGCTGAATAATTTTGTTGCAGACAGAGATGTTAGTGTAGAAGCTATATTGTATACAACTTCATAGAAAAATCAGACTTCTTTGGCAGAGTTCCATGTGTAAAATGTATCTTCATCAATTTCATAGAACTGAACCTGATCACCTGCCTTCAATAAAACAGGTTTGTTGGTAGTAGGGTCAAATAGTTTGACAGGTGTTTTGCCAATGACCTGCCAGCCTCCCGGAGAATCCAGTGGATATACACCTGTTTGCTCACCCGCTATGCCTACACTACCTGCCTCAACTTTTAATCGTGGCTGTGACTTGCGGGGTGTGGCAATGCGGGAATCCATACCTCCCAGATAAGGAAACCCTGGTAAAAATCCCATCATATACACCCGATATATAGTAGCTGTGTGTATGGCAATTACTTCTTCTCGTGAGATACCTGTATGCTCATATACTTCTTTCCAGTCCCATCCGAATACTTCGCTGTAGCAAACCGGAATTTTAACCAACATGTCTTTACCTGAATGAAAGACAGATTCATCTGTTGTTATATAGTCAAGCAGTATTTTCCGAACTGTATGATAGGCAGGAGTATGTGGAAATGCCTTCCGTACTGCAAAAATGTCATAAAAGACAGTCAGCGAGCTATAGGCTGGTAATACTTCCGTAAATCCGGGAAACGGACTGGCTTGTATGGCTTCTGCTAAAGCAAGTACTTGTGTATTGAGAGTTCGGTCAATAGTATTGCCAAAGCCCAGTACAATAGCAGACTCGCTGAGAGGGGAGATTTGAAAGTTTGTTGGTATCATACAAGAGAAATACCTGTAAACCACCTGTTATAATTTGTTACAAAACGGAAGCTAATATCCCCTGCGTCGTTTTAACACAAACAGTATTCCACGTAAGGTAATCCAAATATGATTAAAAATATTGGAAATCACACCAAAATGCTTTTGTAAAACCAGATAACGATCTTTTAGTGAGTTTCCATGATTTTTGCGGGAAAATCCTCCTGTCAGATAACGTGATAAGACCGCCTGTGTGTTAATAATTTCTTTAGAAGCTTTCAGACAACGGATTTCCCAATCAATATCAGAACTGTAGGGGTGTGACAAATCATACAGCGGAGCCAGATCTCTTCGCATAATGAAAGATTGATGACACACTACCATACCATACCGAAACGATTTCCAGGTGAGTACTGACGGTAATGTATGGGGGGTTACTTCACTGCGTAAGCCCAGATCATTATTGGCAGCATCATAAAACAAGGCATCTCCATAGTATACATCTGCATTGGCAGGGCTACTCTCTGCAATATAGGCAAGTGTATCCTTGTCATAAATTTTATCTCCGGCATTCATAAACCATATATATTTTCCACGAGCTGCTTTCAATCCTTTATTCATGGCATCATATAAGCCTTTATCCGGCTCAGAAATCCAGTAGGAGAGATGATGTTCATACCGCCGTATGATGTTGAGTGTCTCATCTGTAGATCCGCCATCTATAATAAGGTATTCATAGTTGGTAAATGTTTGATTAATAATGCTTTGTATAGTAGCTGTAAGTACAGCATCCGCATTATAGGTTACAGTAATAATGGATAGGAGAGGTTGTTCAGACAAGGTATATACAGATAAATAGTCACAAAATAAGTGGTAACAAAAATATACTTTTCCCTCCTTTTGTTTACCTATCCAAGCCTTTTATTATTAAACCATCGCAGGTGTACTAGTAAGAGTGACAGAATAAGCGACAAACTACGATGCTGCGAAGAAAGAGTTTGTTGTTATCTGAGGTATGTATTTTTGGGATTAGTCCGATATTAGCTATGAAACGGATTTTATGTGTGGTGCTCCTTTCAGGTGCCCTTATCGTTGTCTTTTTTGCTTTTAACAAAGAGAATGCAACAGCTTCTGCTACCAAAGTTGCTGGTTCGCTAAACCCTCCTTTATGGGAACAATCCATAAGTAAGGAACGTGCTGCCCGCGTAAAGCGTGGAGATACCATGGCCTTGCCTGGTAAAGAATTACTACGGTTATTGCCCAACTGCATTGCAAGCTATCAACCGTCTGGTACTTCCGGAAGTTCACTGATTAGTCTGATGGGAAGTAAATATCGGGTGGCAGAACAGACATATAAAAAAGATAAAAAAACACTGAAAGTGTCAATTACCGACTATAATGCTGCCTATACTCTGTATAATGTGGCTACAGCTACTTTTGCATCAGGTGTTGCTATTGATAATAATGAACAGATTGTCAAGCCTATTGCTTTGCCTTCTAAAGAAGCAAAAGGATGGGAAACATTTGATAAACAGTCTAACAAAGCTACTGTATTTGTAGGGATAGGAGAGAGGTTTCTGATTACGATAGAGGCAACAGACCAGCCCAATCCTCAAGATCTGGAAAAGATTGTGGAAGGGCTTGACCTGGGTGTATTTTCCGGAAAATAAATACTAGAAAAGAGAGCTTGTTTCTCTGTTCTAGTATTTATTTAGTTATAAAGCTAGTTTGGGGTGTTGCTGATGAAATGGAGTAGCATCCTGATAAAGTTTGGCGATTGCCAGCAATTTGGCTTCATCTAATAACTTGCCCATAAATGTAATACTAACAGGGAGTCCTTTGTCATTAAATCCATTGGGTACTACTACACAGGGATGTCCTGTCAGATTGGTCAATGAAAGATTGCCACCCATATAGGTAGGGGTAATATAAGCATCCAATCCTTTGAGTTTTTCATTCATCTGCTCAATCAGTAAGGTACGTATCCGGTTAGCCTGCAGATATTCCACTGCAGGGACAAAACGTGCTGCACGAAAGACATTAGGCCATGCATTTTTGCCCTGACGAACCATCTGATCATCTTTGTTGGAGCGGGTTAACTCATCAAAAGCAGCTGCACCTTCTACAGAGATAATCATCGTAGCATCCTGATAGGGGAGTTCCGGCAATTCAATTGGGATTAACTCTGCCCCCAGTTCTTTTACTTTTTGTAAAGTAGCCTGGTCAAAAGATTGATTGGGATAGTTACTTTCAAAAGCCGTTTTCAGATAACCAATTTTTAATCCCTTTAAGGAAGAAAGGGGGGTATAGTTAAAAGAAGCATCTATAACACTATGATCCAGTCCATCAGGGCCATAGATGGCATTGAATACTACTGCACAATCTTCTACAGTCCGGCACATAGGGCCGATCTTATCCATTGACCAGCTAAGAGCCATCGCTCCATGGCGGCTCACTCTACCAAAAGTAGGGCGCAAACCTGTAATGCCACATACCGTTGATGGAGAAACGATAGAGCCCAGTGTCTCTGTACCGATCGCGAATGGTATCAGACCAGCAGATACACTGGCACCTGAGCCTGCCGAAGAACCACTGGACCCTTGTGCCAAGTTCCAGGGGTTGCGTGTTTTACCTCCAAACCAGATGTCTCCCCATGCCAGTTCTCCTAAAGTAAGTTTGGCTACGAGTACTGCACCTGCCTCTTCCAGTTTACGAATGACCGTAGCATCCATCTCAAGTACTTGATACTGATAGGGTGCAGACCCCCAGGTTGTTCTATATCCTTTCTTTGCCAGTAAATCTTTCGCTCCATAGGGAATGCCATGCAATAAACCCTTGTATTTACCCGCTTTGATTTCTGCATCTGCCTGTTTTGCCTGTTTGAGTGCCAGATCTTCTGTCAGCGTAATAACAGATTCCAGTTTGGGGCCATACTTTTTGAGTCGTTCCAGAAAAAACTGAGTTAGCTCCAGAGATGTAATTTTACGGGTACGAATCAGTTCGGCCAGTTGTGTGACTGTATAAAAAGCCAGATCTCCGTGATTGGCTGGCAAAGAAACCGCACCTATCGGACTGGTTTTAAAAGGCTTTTTCTGCGTATTAATTTTAAATCCTTTTGGCAGAGGGTTAAAATTCAGTGCAGGAGCAATGTCATTAGACAGAGCTACTTTCCGAAAGTTGTCAAAACCCTTTCGTTGGTCAGCGAGGTCATCCAGCATCGTATCCCGTTCGGCAGGAGTAAACTCCAGCCCAATAATCTCAGAAGCCTGCTGGACCATTGAAGAGGTAATAGGTTGGGATGATTGTCTGGTAAGAAAAGCACCAGACACAAAGCTGACTGAGGCAATACCTGCCAATAGCAGCCATCGTGAGTAGATAGGTTTGAGTTGCATGGTTAGGCTGAGACGTAATTTTAGAAACTAAATATAACGAGAGCCTGTATTTATTAAAAATGCGTATTTATTTTATTTGAGAGAATGAGTGCTTGTTATCGAATTACGCTAAATTATTTTCTGTGCATAACAAAGCTGCTACACATTGAGTGAGTATAGTTTGGTTCAGAACAATTGGATACGCTGAGTTTATGGCAACAGTAGGCTGACGAATTAGTTTGTATTTTCTTTCTTCAGAAAATTTTTATCTGGAATCAATCCCAAAAAAGTTTTTGCATAGAATAAATCGCAGGATTAATTTCTGATCAGAATTCACCGCAAAAATTTTTATATACATACTTTAGTTCAAAATTTTCTGACGCATAGAGTTATGCACACTAGGTTATGCTGTTCTTAAAAAGACCAAGCCTGAAAAATGATAAAAATAAAAACGGGTTTGAATATTGATTCGAACCCGTTTTTATTTTCTTTATAAGTCATTTGACTGATAGAATCCAATTTAAACCTCTTCCGTTTGCAGTTGTTTTTCATAGAGTTCTTTGTATACACCATTCTGTTGAATCAAAGATTCATGAGTCCCTTGTTCAACAATCTGCCCTTCGTCCAGTACAATGATTCTGTCTGCTAGTTTGGCAGATGAAACCCGGTGTGAAATAATCACAGAGGTACGCCCTTTCATGATACGGCTCAGACTATGCAGAATGGCATTTTCAGTTTTTGTATCTACCGCAGATAACGCATCATCCAGAATCAACAGACGAGGTTCACGCACGATGGCTCGGGCAATAGAAACCCGTTGTTTTTGTCCACCTGAAAGGGTAATACCCCTTTCACCTACCCGTGTATCGAAACCTTCCGGAAAGCGCACAATATTTTCATATAAGTCGGCATCTTTGGCGGCCTGTATAATCTGATCTTCTGTTACGGCATCTTCTTCCAGACCAAAGCGGATGTTGTTGCGTATGGAATCCGAAAACAGGAACACATCCTGAGGAACAAAACCAATTTGCCCACGGAGTGAAGGGAGGCTATAGTCCCGGATATCAACACCATCCACTCGTATATGTCCCTGAGTGACATCATACATACGACAGAGCAACATAGCTATTGTACTCTTCCCTGAACCTGTAGTTCCCAGTAAGGCTATCGACTGGCCTTCTCCTACCTCAAAAGATACATTATCCAGTGCTACAATACCAGAATCCGGATACACAAAGCGAACATTGTCAAAGGTTACTGTTCCCTGAATAGGCTTCACAATATTCTTTTCTGATACAATATCCGTTTTGGTTTGCAGAAACTCGTTGATCCGTTGCTGAGAGGCTGCTGCACGTACAATCATACTGGTAGTAAAGCCAAGTGATGCAATAGGCCAGGTCAACTGGTACACATACATAATAAATTCTGCAATATTACCTGCTGTCAAGGAACCTGAAATCACTTCCCGGCCACCAATGTAGATGGTGAGAATGGTACTTAGCCCCACCAGAGCCATAATCAGAGGATAGAAAAAGGCATCGATAGTAGTTAGTCTCAGCGATTTTGCTTTATAATCATTGGCAGCATCCGTAAACTGTGTGGCAGAATGACTTTCCCGCACAAAAGATTTTAGTACACGAATACCTGAAAAAGCTTCCTGAACAAATGTAGACAATTTGGATAGTTGAGCTTGAATACGTTCAGACCGTCTCTCTACAGCTTCATTAACAAAATAAATACTGACTACCAGGAAAGGAAAAGGAAGCAAGACATATAAGGTTAGTTTCGCATTGACAGAAAGCATATAGCCTACAACCAGGATTACCAGTGTAACCATATTAAGCAGATACATGATGGCTGGCCCCAGATACATACGTACACGGCTCACATCTTCAGAAATACGGGCCATCAGATCTCCTGTGTTGTTGCGACGATAAAAGCTAAGCGGGAGTGTCTGATAATGCATATAGATCTCATTTTTGAGATCATACTCTATCAGTCTTGACATAACAATAATCGTTTGGCGCATAAAGAACAGAAAGATCCCTTTTATGACCGCCATTACCAGAATAACCACTCCATACATCAGAATGCTTTTGGCAAATACTTCGAGAATATGTTCCTGCGCCTGAGTGCCCTGAAGCAAAAAATACTGATCAATGGTTTCTTTCACCAGATCAAAGGCATAGCGTACTACCTGAGCAGGAACTACCGCAAACAAATTGGAAATAATAGTAAACAGGGTACCCAGCAAAAGATGCCATTTGTATTTAATAAGGTACTTGTTCAGATAGGCTAGGTGTTTCACGTTGTTTTTTGATGTTTTGCGTTTGTAATATATTGGTAGTTAAGAAGCTAAAAAGCCTGCTGTTAATCTACCTGATAAGACCTCTGATAAAGTAAGAAGCAAAAATTTTTCATTTTCCGTTCCTTTTATCAAATTAATAAACTTCAATCCTTGGTTCAGACATTTTTTCGTACCTTTGCGCCTGCAATTTCCGGATTATCTTTATAAAAAGCATTTTCGGAGATCGATATCCTAAAAATAAAATAAGACCTGATCATCGTGATGACGTATTCAGTAATCCAATAGATTTAATGAAAGGTCTTGTATTGAAGTAAAACCTAAAAACATTTTAAAACGTTCTTTGATAGATGCTGAACCGACGAATTCTTAGGGCAAAAGCGATGCAGGCTATATATGCATATACACAGGCTGTAGAATCAGACTACCAACTGGCACTGGATACTATTGCAGATACATTTGTACCCGATCTTAATTCTATGCTACCACAAGACCCTAAGAAGTTGGAAGGTAGTCGTCAATGGGCTACACTTTTGTTTGAAGAAAATTACAAAACCAAAGCTGTTTCGGCAGATGAAGAGGCTCCTGTGGAGATAAAAAAAGCTGCTAACTATGCTATTAGTTTTTTTCATGCACAATGCCAGAAAGATGCCAGACACCAGGAGCAAAGTATGATCGCTGATGCTGAAAGTATTTATGATTATTATCTGCTTTCACTATGGCTGGTAACGGAAGTGGCAGATCAGATTTCGGTAGAAGAAGATGAGAAACGAAACAGGATTTTAAAAGAAGCGCCCTTGTCTTCCCGAGCCCTGAAACTTACCAAAAATCAGGTAGTAGAATCATTACGCAAGAGTACTACATTTCAGGATAAACGAATTCGCAGTGGTATAGATAAGTTACTGGATCCGGATTTAGCACGACATTTGTTGCAGGAATTGAAAAAAGATGCCGCTTATACAGCCTACCAGCAATTGGATACAGCTACCTGGGAGCAGGACTGGCAGTTTATAACAGAAGTTTTAAAGGTAATTATATTCAAAAGTGAGCCTGCTGTACGGTTCTGGGAACAACTGGATAGCAACTGGAGTGGAAATGAAGATATCGTGAGAGGCATGTTTAATAAGACGATGCAGTTCATCAAGGAAGATCCGGAAGGTTTCTCTTTACAGAAACTTTCGGCTGACTGGGATGCTGATCGGGATTTTTTTCAGAAGTTATATAAACTTTGTATAGAAAAATTTGAAGAATATGAGACCCTGATTGCCAATAAAACAGCCAATTGGGACGTTGAACGGGTAGCACAGGTTGACAAAGTGATTCTGGTGATGGCCCTTGCTGAGTTGCTGAATTATCCGAGTATTCCGGTAAAGGTTTCTATCAATGAATACATAGAATTATCTAAAGTATATAGTACACCTAAAAGCAAGCAATTTGTGAACGGAATTTTGGATGCCCTGGCGGGTGACCTTTCCTCACAAGGAGTATTAAAGAAATCAGGTCGTGGATTGATTGATAATAAATAATCAGGTCTATAAATCTATAAAATAAGTCGTTAAACTAGTTAATAACCATAAAACCATTTACATAGATGAGTCGTAACACAGGAACTTTGTTGGTGTTTCTGGCAGGTGCTGCCGTTGGCGCAACGTTAGGAATCTTGTATGCTCCTGATAAAGGAAAAAATACACGTGATATATTAAGTTATCAATTAGGAAAGTATCGGGATCAGTTGCGGCAATATATAAGTGAATTGATTCAGGAAGGAAACGAATTTCCTACTGAAGCAAAGTATGAAGGAGAAAGAGTTATCAATGATGCCAGAGAAAAAGCAGAAAAATTATTACTTGATGTAGAGACATTAATGGGACAATTGAAAAATCAGACCCGTTAAGAAATACCAATGCATATAGGAATTCGTCTGATTCTATATCAGTCTTATATCTTATATGCATTGATATTTTATGTCTGCACCATCATAAATTTATTTGCTATTCTATTGGGATCATTTTATGAGAAAAATACTGATTTGTAGTACATTACTTGCAGTTTTGATCGTAACTGGCAGTTGCAGCAAACAAACAGAACAGGCAGCAGGAGAAACGGTTGTAGCTGCTTCGGAAGCACCATACATGAAATTTGATGAAGCTTCATTTGACTTTGGAGCTATTGAACAAGGGGCAGTAATAACTCACACCTTTGCCTTTACCAATACTGGCAAAACTCCTTTGATTATTGAACGAGCTGTTGCTTCCTGTGGATGTACTGTACCGGACTGGCCTCGTAAGCCTGTGCCTCCAGGAGCAAAAAGTGAAATCAAAGTAGAATTCAATAGCCAGGGAAAAGCAGGTCCTCAACAAAAAACGATTACTGTTTATGCCAATACACAGCCCAAAGAGTCTAAAGTTGTATTGGTTGGTGTAGTTAATGCAGTTCAGAATAACTAATTGGCATAAGGATACCTTAGGCATTTACAAAATGGTATCTTTGTGATACTTCTAATTCTTTTCAAATAAATAAACCTTCTAAAATCAATGAACTTTACATCTGTTTTATTGCAGGCAGCTGGCGGTGGCGGTGGTAGTACAATGCTTATATTGATGGGAGCCATGTTTGTGGTAATGTACTTCTTTATGATTCGTCCACAACAGAAACGCCAGAAAGATGCAGTTAAATTTCGCGACTCGCTGAAAAAAGGCGATATGGTAGTGACCATCGGTGGCGCACACGGTAAAGTAGTAGAAGTGGATAATGATACTATTACACTGGATATTGATCGTGGTGTAAGAGTAAAATTTGAAAAATCTGCTATTTCTCAGGAATCAAGTAAAAAATATGCTCAAACTGCTACAACAGAAGTAGCAGAAACTAAATAATCCCTTATGTTACGTGTCAGATGGGTGTGCATGATATACCCATCTGATTACAAATCAGGCAGGAATGATTGATCAGAAAAATATTTGGCGTAAACTTCTCCGATCACTGGTAGTTACCCGCAGTGCTGAATTTCCGGTAGTTGCACTGTGTTTTCTTGCCGCCACAACATTCTGGTTTTTGAATGCTCTAAATAAAGAGTATACAACCAAGATTACCTATCCAATCGAATTTGAGTACAATAAAGAACAATTCGTTTCTACAGTTCCCCTCCCTTCACAGATTACACTCAATGTAACCGGCTATGGCTGGACTCTTCTGCGTAAAACATTGGGTATTGATACACAGCCTATTGTATATCACTTCGAAAATCCGCTGAAAACAGCTTTCATTACCAGACATGTATTACTACCCGCTGTAACTGAACAACTTAAAGAGGCCAAAATCAATTATATCGAAAATGACACTATTCCTGTAGCATTTGATAAAAAGATGCAACGGAAAGTAGCTTTACAGGTGGATAACCTTCAGCTGGAGCTAAAAGAAAATTATTTTATTACAGATACTGTACAGATTTCACCTGATACTATCACGTTTGAGGGCCCTGCTCAATTTATCAAAGAACTTCCAGATCTGCTAATTATCAATGTGCCTGGTAAAAATATTGATGAGGACTATGAAGAGGAAGTGACAATTAACTATACTCAGAATCCGTTGATTTCACTGAGTAGCGATAAAGTGACCGTGCGTTTTCGTGTACGTGAGTTTCTACAACAGACAGTAGAGGTTCCTGTTGAGGCACTTCGCTTAGCATCTAATAAACTACTGCACTTACCTAATCAGAAAGTAGAAGTTGATTATTGGCTTTTACCTGAAGATGAACCTAAAACTACTGCTCAGAACTTTGGGGTAGTCGCTGATCTGTCCAAATGGAATAAGGCCGATTCTTCTATATCGTTAGCTCTTATCAAAAAGCCTGACTGGGTGCGAAATGTAACTCTCCGCCCTGCTACGTTAAAGCTAGTTAAGTAACAAGCCTGTACTTACTATAATCATCAAAGAATCTATGACACAGAAATCTGCCTTACGGATTGGAATTACAGGAGGAATGGGCTGCGGGAAAAGTATTGTTAGTCGTATATTCCATACATTGGGAGTACCGGTTTATGATGCAGACTCACGGGCAAAATGGTTAATGAACCATGATCCTGTACTGAAAGATAAAATCAGAGAGGCATTTGGCAAAGAATCCTATTTAGAAGATGGTTCTTTCAATAGAGATTATATTACAACCCATGTTTTTCGGGATGAAGAAAAGGTAAAGAAGATGAATAGTCTGGTACACCCACAGGTAGGAATTGATTATAAAAACTGGCAACAACACTATGCCGCCAGTCCTTATACATTAAGGGAAGCAGCTTTGCTTTTTGAAGCAAATGCCTATAAAGATCTGGATGCTGTAATTGTTGTAACAGCACCCTTGGAATTACGTATTCAACGCATCCTGCAACGTGATCCACACCGTACAGAGGCAGATACCCGCTCCATTATTGCCAAACAAATGCCTGAAGATGAGAAAGCTCGCAGAGCTGACTATCTTATCAAAAATGATGAGACAAAATTAATCATTCCTCAGGTACTTGAACTACATGCACTTTTTACAAAGCGTTACTTAAACTCTTAAGTCCTTCTATCTAATGGCCTTCCCCTTCAATCATATTCCGGCTATGAAATACCTGAGGTACTATAGCATCCAATGATTCCTGTACACCTTTGGTACTACCTGGTAATGTAATAATCAACGATTTACCGGCTACACCAGCTACTCCTCTTGACAGCATGGCTGTAGGAGTACGCATCTGACCATGTACACGGATAGCTTCTGAAATACCTATTGCTTCACGTTCTATTATAGCTTTCGCAGCTTCTACAGTACAGTCTTTAGGACCAAATCCTGTGCCTCCGGTTGTAAAGATAAAAGGAACCTGCTGGCCTACCCACTGCTGAAGCTTTGCTTTGATTTGCTGAACATCGTCTGGAACAATCTGGTAATCGATTGTTTCAACATCAAATCCTGCCAGTATCTCTTTGATTTTTAAACCAGATAAATCTTCTCGTTTGCCGGAAGCGGTTGTGTCTGAACAAACCAGCACGGCTGCTGTATTTTTATGGACGAATTTCTTCCGGTCTGACTTGCCTCCTGTTTTCTTAAGTAATTTGACAGACGTAATTTCAATCTCTGTATCATCCAACGGTTTTAGCAAATCATATATAGTAAGGGCAGCTACAGAAACTGCTGTCAGCACCTCCATTTCTATTCCGGTCCGCCCTATCGATTTACCTTCACAATAAACAATCACACCATAACATCCTTGTAAATCTCTGAATTCTTCCGGTTGGTTGGTGTTGTCCAGATAATCATAAGTGATAGTCATCCCATCTATAGAAACAGGGTGACAATGTGGAATAAGATTGTGAGTATTCTTAGCAGCAAGAAAGCCTGCAGCCTTAGCTATATCAAATAAATTTCCTTTGGGTAATTTGTCAGCTTTTACCAGGTCAAGTGTTTCCTGACTACATAACACTACCCCTGTGGCTTTGGCTGTACGAAGAGAAATTTGTTTGTAAGATATGTCACGCATAAGAGCAAAATCAAGTGTTTACTAGAATAAATATATTGTCAACAAATACTATCTACTACAAAGTGAAAAAGAAATTTTCGAAGAATTATCTAAACTGCTATGAGTTTATATACTACATATCCGGTTGGGAGTACCTCAAACAGAATCAAGCCTGCGAAAATAGCAGATTTATGCTGAATTTCTTTTCTGCGGAGATTTATCACAAAAAACTGCAATAGCGCATAATATATTGTTGCCCCCATCATTATACTCATAAATACAATACTGCCTCTTTGTTGAACATCCATCCGACAAAAGTTAAAGAGTATAATAAAACAAACAACCAGCAGGAACCAGTTATAGTAATAAAGTAGTTTTAGCATAAAAGTAGCTGTGCTTATCAGAGTAGCATATAAAGAAATGCAAAAAAAATGTAACTTCGTTATTTCATACCAGAAAGAACGCTTATGACTGAAATTACAGATATTTATGGGAGAGCATTCAAGACCCTGCGGGTAAGCCTGACCAATACCTGTAATCTGGGCTGTGTCTATTGTGTGGATGAATCTGACCAGAACCGTTTTCAGAAGCAGGATATTCTTTCTTCAAATGAGCTTATTACACAAAAAGCCCTTTCTGTTGATGAGTTTATTGAAGTAATTCGTTCACTACATGAAGTGCTTAACCTGGAGACTGTCCGGCTAACAGGAGGAGAACCTACCTTATACCGTGACTTAGTTCCACTAATGAAAGGGATCCAGGGAATTGGTATCTCTGCGATTAAAATGACTACCAATGGATATCTGCTTAGCCACAAAATTGAGCAGTATGCTGAAGCTGGTCTCACTTCTCTAAATATTTCTCTGGATGCTATAGAACCCGAGCCTTTTTTTCAGATGAGCCGGAGACGTAATATCCAAAAAGTTCTGGATGGTATAGTACGAGCTGTGGAGCTGGGGTTGGAGGTAAAGATTAACTGTGTAGTGATGAAGGGGCTAAACGAAAATCAGATTATACCACTACTTAACTTTGCACAAAGATACAACATCCGCATTCGCTTTCTGGAACTTATGCAAATGGGACATTTGTATGGCAACTTTGAAGAATACTTCTTTTCAGAACAGGCTATTCTGGATGTGATTTCTGTACATACACCTTTTGTAGCTCTACCAAGAGATCCTTCTGCTACAGCTAAATACTGGGAGTTGGCTGATGGGTATCAGTTTGGTATTATATCCAATGAATCAGACCCTTTCTGTAACGATTGCAACCGGCTCCGGGTAGATAGCTATGGAAATATTTATGGATGTCTTAGTGATAATACGTCTGTTCCTGTGTATGAGCATCTGAATGAGCCTGACATAATGGAAGAAAAATTACGGCAGGCTCTGAGCCAGAAGAAGAAGAAATTTTCAGGAAGTACTCTCTCTATGCTTGCGATTGGAGGGTAAAGTGCCAATCACATGTAATCAAATTTTTGGAATCAACTGGCGGTTCATTACAACGGCTTCTCCTGTTGTTACAACCTTCTGTGTTTCCACCTCGATGATTTTGGTTTCAATTCTGGCAGATGACTTGGGAAGGATCTCCAATACAGTGAACACAGCCTGATAGGTAACTCCTACTACCATTGGTTGTACAAACTCCATAGATTGTTTTAAATAGATACTTCCTTCGCCTGGAAACTGGGTACCCAATACTTTGGAGAATACACTGCCTCCCAGAAAACCATGAATGATTGGTTTACGAAATATGGTCTTTGCTGCAAACTCTGCATCCAGGTGTAAAGGATTGGTATCACCTGTCACTGTAGCAAAAGCTTCTACATCTTTTTGTGAAAAAGAAAAGTCATGTGTATATATCTGATTAACCTCTAGCATATAACTGTTTCTGATTTTTAGGTTGAGGGGCAAAAGTAAAAAGTCCTCGTGTAAATAACAGCGAGGACCTGGATTTTTAACAATTACCGAGCCTTACTCAGGCTTTGGTTTCTGTCTTTTCGTATACTGCCAGTTTGGCTTTTAATTCTTCAATCTGTTGCAATTGTATTTCTTTATCTTGTATAAGCTCTCCAAATTTTTTCTCAGTTTGAGATCTTTCTGTAATGTCTTTGGAATATACTGCAATTGCTGTTACTGTACCTTGTGCATTACGAACCGGCACATAATTGATAATCAAATGGATTTGATTACCCTGAATTACCATTTCAATATATTCTTCAAACTGTTCACCTGAGAACGCTCTTTCATATCTGGATTTTTCTTCTGCATTGTTCAGGAAGCCCAAAATGTCAAATCCTTTTTCCATCTTTATACCCATCTCTTCAAATTTGGCTGCAAATATTTTATTGAAAGAAAGTATTTTGTAATACCCATCAATAATTGCAATGGAATCAGTACTCACATCAATAATATTGGTTAAGCATCTTTCTTTTTCCTGTACTTCCATCAGCATCCGATGCATTTCTTCTTGTGTAGCGGCTAGTTCTTCCATGTTCTGGCGTAACTCTTCTTCTTGTGCTTTGAGTTCTTCTGCCTGGCTTTGTGCTTCTTCTAGTAATCGTTCAGCTTGTTGTTTGGCTACTATGGTTTCCGTTACTTCTTTGGCAAAAACAGCTGCTGCAACAATTTGCCCTTCATCATCCCGAAGTGGGCTATAGGTTTGTACAAAAAACTGTTCGATACCATTCTCCTGCTCAAATTTCTCCATTATCTCAAAGAATTCTCCATTCAGTGCACGATCATAGTATTTCTTGTAAACAGGTTTTTGTTTCTCAGTAAAGATGCTGAGGATATCAAATCCCTTCCCAACTTCTATACCTGCGGTTCTGTATGTTTTCTTTATAAGTTCATTAGCCAGAACAACTTTATAGTCACGATCTATAGTAATAATAGAGTCGTTTGTTGAATCAATCAGATCATTCATGAAAGCTTCCTTCTCTTGTACTTCTTTTAAGATACGATGTAATTCCTCTCTTTGTGAATTAAGCTCTTCTGTTTGTTCCTGACTTTCTTTCAACAATTGTTCTGTTTGTTGTTGCAGTTTTAATCTGTTGGTAATATCATGAGCAATCAAACTTACACCAATGATATTGCCTGTAGCATCTTTTAATGGATTAAATGATACCTGGAAGTCCAGATCAAAATGATGGCGGTGTGGAACATCCACTTTTTCACCGCCAAATGCTTTGAGATATGGCGCTTTAAACCTTTTCTCCTCTTCTTCTCCTTTTTGTCTTGCCATCTCCAGAAGGTCTGAACCTGCTTCTACAGGGAAACCATATTTTCCAAATTTTTCCTTAAAGGCACTATTAGCCAGCACAATTTTGAAATCCTGATCAATGGTCAGCAAGCTATCAGGAAGTCCTTCAATAATATCGTTGTAATATGTCTTCTGATCATTGATTTTTTGAAGTTGCTTTGCCATTTCTTCCTGATTACCAGAAAGTTCTTCCATACTCTGACGTAGTACTTCTTCTTGAGCCTGAAGCATTTCTGCTTGTTCGCTGGCTGCATTTTTGGCTTTTGTAATTTCTGTTACATCCTGAGCAAATATGGCAATAGAAATAACTTCACTGTGTTCATTTTGAATAGGAGTGAAGGTAAAGTTAATATACCTATCCATATCCTGAAACTGGTAATGTTCATGAAGCTCTACTGTTTCACCTGCAAAGGTACGGGCATAAATAGCTTTGTGTTTCGGTTGTTCTTCGGGTGAAAGCAGAGTTGTGATATCAAACCCTTTGTCAACCTCAAACCCCATGTGTTTATAATTCGCTTTTAACGCAGCATTGGCGCTAATGACCCTCATATCTTTATCGATAGTGACAATCATATCTTTGGATACATCCAGAATAGTAGACATATACCGTTCTTTCTCCTGAACCTGAGTCATTACCAGACGCATCTCTTCCTGAGTAGCCTCTAGTTCTTCCATGTTCTGGCGCATCTCCTCTTCCTGGGCCTTAAGTTGTTCAGTCTGACTTTGAGCCTCTTCCAGCAATCGTTCTGCCTGCTGCTTAGCTACAACCATATCTGTAATATCTTTTCCAAAAACAGCAGCTGCAACAATTTGTCCTTCGTCATTACGGATAGGACTATAGGTAAGCGAAAAATGTTGGATAACTTTATCCAGCTCATATTTCTCTATAACTTCAAAAAATTCACCTTTCAATGCCCGCTGATAATATCCTCTGTATACAGGCTTTTGCTCATCTGTAAAGACATCCAGAATAGGAAAACCTTTATCTACGTTCAAACCGTAGGGTTTATAAGTATCCTGAATCTTTTTATTGCAAACAATAATTTTATAGTCATGGTCAATTGTGAGGATAGAATCATTTGTAGAAGAGATCAGATCACTCATAAATGCTTCTTTCTCTTGCACTTCTTTCAAGATTCTTTGCACTTCTTCCTGAGTAGCAGCCAATTCTTCGAGGTTCTGACGCATTTCTTCCTCCTGCGATTTCATTGCTTCTGTCATTTGCTGGCTCTGTACCAGCAACCGATTTGTGCGATCTACAACTCTGGCATTTGAGAACGTGGAAGCAATACTCTCTGCTACCTTTTCCGCAAACTGAATCTCATGAGGCTGAAAATCATGGAAAGACGCAATTTCAATGACTCCTTCTATTTTGTTTTCTACTTTCAGTGGAATTAATAGCAAGTATCTTGGATTAGAATCTCCAAGTCCTGAGGTAATACGGAGATAATGATCCGGAATATCCCTCAGATATGTGGTCATTCCTTCCAACCATACCTGGCCAATCAAACCCTGTCCTGGCAATATTTCTCTCTCCTGAAATTTCTTACGGTTATAAGCATAACAGGATTTGAGTTGTAGATAAGGATTAGGAGTATCTTCGTTTTCAATAATGAATAGACCACCCTGATTAGCATTCATATATTTAACCATTTGTTGGATGATCTTATCTGATAAGATATTGAGATCATTACTGCTACGTAAAATATCTCCAAAGTGAGCAAATCCTTCGTTGGCCCAAAATCGTTTTTTCTCTTCTGCTGATACCTTTTTTAACCCTTCACGCATTTGGGAAAGAGAGATACCCAGATCTCCTTCGTCATCAAAGACACTGATATTGTTGTCAAAATCTCCTTTTCCAACATAGAGAGCAAATTCTTTGATCTCACGGAGATTACCAGACAATATGTTGAGTTCCTTAATAATAGTATTCAGTTCATCCTGAGATGCTGGAATTTCTTCCGGTAAATTTCCTTTACTTAGTTCACGCAGATATTCTTTTAACGAACGAATACGGGTGAGGACACCCACTATCATGAAGAAACCAATAAAGTAGGCGAGAACAAATGAAAGAATCACATATACGGGTACCAGCCAGCGCAACCGGCTTTCTACCCAATGTATTTCTGTTTGTGCACGTTCAATCTCTTTGGACTGTATTTCTTCATTTTTTATCACTGAGGCAGCCAGTGCACTTACTGATGGCTGAACAGTTTCGCTATACATCTTTTGAGCAGATGCACTATCTACAGGTTGTTCCAGCGCTGATTGTAACTGATTGTATTGATTCGAAATCTGAACAAGCAAACTTTTTTCTTCAGCTTTTAAGCATTCACTGGAAAGACTGATCAGACTATCTCTGGATGCAACAGCCGATAGTTTCAGTTGTTGCACTTCTGCCTCATCAATTGTTTCCTGAGACATGTTCTTTTGTTGCCAGGCAATAACAAGTCCTTTACTAATAGATTGTAGGTTGGAAGAATACTTTTGAGCATCTGCTGCTACAGTGAGTGCATACTTGCTTTGCTGAATAGCGGAACGCCATTGCAGGTTAGTAAGTATCACCAATATAATTGCAACACTGCCCAACGAAAGAAAACCGATTGTCAGCTTTCCCTGAATAGTGTTATAGTTCAAATTGAAGTAATAACGGATATAATGCGAAAGCCCTTTATCCGACTTCTTAGTAGAATTATCCTTTACCTGTTCCATATCAATGTATCATAATAACAGTAAGCCTATAAAATAGCATGGGCAAAATTACAGGATACAGCACTGGAGTTTGCTAACATTTAGGGGGAAATCCTACAAGTGAGACATTCGTAAAGAAATGATACTAAGGGTATTCTATAGTAGATAAACACAAGGTGAAATAAATTTTTCTTGTATGTAACCTAACGTTATTTTAACCATTTACACTATTTGGTGAAAGTGAACAAAATCCCGAAAAACAAAAGCCTCTCTTATTGAGGAGAGGCTTTTGTACGATAAAAATTAGTGTATTAAATCAATAACTACTTTTTGCAAAATAGCTTATGCGTTTTTTCAGATGTCAGGTAGTTACATCGACAAAATTTATCAATATGCTAGCTGAATAGTACATCTGTTCGCTTCTCTGAAACAGCTACATTATAAAATATACTGACTTAAGTCTCTGTTTTTCACCAGACCGGAAAGTCTTTCATCCACTAGTTGAGCATTTACGACAATTTTTGCATTAGCTCCTATTACATCGGGTATGTCAAACAGGAATTCGTTTAATAAATGACTCATTACTGTATGCAGACGTCTCGCACCAATATTCTCAACTTCTGAGTTGATACGAAAGGCAATTTCTGCGATTTGCATCAGTGCATCATCCTGAAACGTAAGTTCAACACTTTCTGCTGCCAACATTGCCTCATATTGTTTGGTCAATGCATTTTTAGGCTCTTTCAGGATATGGTAGAAATCATCTTTGGTTAAGCTTTGTAATTCTACCCTGATTGGGAACCGACCTTGTAACTCAGGAATCAGATCTGAAGGTTTGGATACATGAAAGGCTCCTGCTGCAATAAATAAAATATGGTCAGTATTGATTAATCCGTACTTGGTGTTGACCGCACTTCCCTCTACAATAGGGAGCAGATCTCGCTGCACACCCTCACGGCTTACATCCGGTCCACCACTACCCCGGCTGGAAGATGCAATCTTATCTATTTCATCAATAAATATAATACCTACATTCTCTGCTTTCCGGATAGCTTCTTCCTTTACTTCATCCATATCAATCAACTTGGCAGATTCTTCTTCCAGTAAAATCTTTCTCGCTTCTGCAATAGTGACTTTTCGTTTTTTAGCTTTTTTAGGCATCATGCCTGACAACATTTCTTGCAGATTCATCATTGTCATGTCATCCATGCCAGGTCCCACCATACCAATTTGAGCTCCGGCCTGTTGTACATCTATCTCGATCTTACGATCATCCAGCTCTCCACGTTGCAATTTCTCACGAAAGTTCTGACGGGTTCTTTCGTTTAACTCATGATCAGATTTGGGTTCGTCATTAGTATTGCCTGAGAATCCAAAAGAAGGCTGTTTCATCGGAGGAATCAGAGCATCCAGAATAATGTCCTCAACCATTTGAGAAGCCCGGCCCTTTACATCTTCTTTTTTTCGTGCCTTCACCATTTGTACTGATTGTTCAACCAGATCACGCACCATACTTTCCACATCCCGGCCTACATAGCCTACTTCCGTAAATTTAGAGGCTTCTACTTTTGTAAATGGCGCATCCGCTACCTTAGCCAGGCGTCGGGCAATTTCTGTCTTTCCTACACCAGTGGCACCTATCATCAGAATATTATTAGGGATGATGTCTTGTTGAATTGATTCCGGAGCATTCATTCGCCGCCAACGGTTACGCAAAGCAATCGCTACATTCCGTTTTGCATCATGTTGCCCTACAATATATTTGTCTAGTTCAGCAACTATTTGTCTGGGAGTGAGATAATTCATTCAATTAAGAATTAAAAATGAGTTTACTATATATAACTGTTCCTGATCAGGAATATCGTCTGTTAACTAAAAGACGAATAAGAATGTTTTTCATTGTATGGAGCATTTTAATTACCTACTTAACTTCCTTTCTCTTAATTAATCCACCGAGGTTGGCTGTTAAAGTAATGTAGCTAACTCCTCCTGCGGCCTGTTGATAAAACCGTGCATATCCTATATGTAATGGTTTCAGCTTCAGTTGAAAGCCAAACGAAAATCCCGCATTGAATGCACCATCAAATAACCGCATTTCCTGATGCACCAGATGGTTATATCCCAGGCGTATGTAAAAAGCTTTAGCAAGCACCAATTCTGTGCCTAGAGTGATATGCCGTGCCACTTTGTCAGCAAAGCTTATCTTCTTGGTAACAACATTTCCATTCGCATCCAGGGAAGTATTTAGTGTCGGGTCGTTATAGGCAATATCCGGTTGATGCAGATGGTGGGCAGTGATAAAAAATCGAAAAGGCATAAATTCCGGTTTAAAGGTAGTGCCTATTTGTACATCAAACGGCATCACCTGCTGGCTGGCTTCTGGAGTATATTTTTTTAGTGTAAGTCCTGCATTCTTTATAACCAGACCAATAGTCCAGTCTTTCTTGGGATGTTTCCATACTCCTCCCAAATCCATTGCAACTCCATAGCTACTGTAATTGGCAATTGCAGAGCCTGCAAATTTTACAGTAACCCCTAACGTATAGGCTCCTTCTATATGCGCATGAGATAAGGAAACTGCATAGTCGCTGGCTTGAAAAGTACCTGTCACATTACCAGAAGCGTCAGTTTCTTCCATGGTGCCATAGTTCATGTAGTGTATTCCCACACCAAAACGCTTTCCCCGAAATTGATCTGCATAGGCTGATGAGAAAGCATGTATTTGCCCAAAGAAAGGGATATAACTTACAGATAAATGCTTATCCATCCCTTTATTTAATAAGGCAGGGTTGGAAAACTGGCGATTAACATCGAAGTCTGCATTGCTGACATTAATACCACCTGAAGAGGCTATTGTTGCATTGAAGGGCTGACTCAGAAATGCAAATCCATTATGCCCTCCCAGAGACTGGGATTTCCCAATACAGGCATATAAAACCAGTAGAATACATCCATAAAATTTCACCATGAATAACCCGAATAGTCTGTTGAGCAAAAATAACAGTATTTTGATGTCTGGAGACTAAGAAATAAAAAAGGTTCAGATAATATATCTGAACCTGATAATTGTAGCAAATCAGACCTACACTGTAAGAACGTTCTGGTTCTGATTAGCAGATTCTTTTTCTTTTATATCATGCACTGAAAGATCAATCGCATTGGCTACTTTTTCAGGTAATAAAGCATGCTGTAGTACTTCATCTACCGTGTTTACATACTGTATCTTTAATCCTTCGATATATTTTGGATTGATATCTTCAATATCTCTACGGTTTTTTTCACTCATGATAATTTCTACAATACCTGCCCGTTTCGCTGCAAGGATTTTTTCCTTGATACCTCCTACAGGCAATACCCGTCCTCGCAATGTGATTTCACCTGTCATGGCCAGCTTATCTTTTACTTTACGTTGAGTATATACAGAGGCCAGTGAGGTGAACATCGTGATTCCAGCAGACGGACCATCTTTAGGAACTGCACCAGCAGGGATATGAATATGCAGATCAAATTGATCAAATATACGATAGTCAAGTTTCAGTGTATCTGCATGAGCACGTAAATAAGACAATGCCGCAGAAGCCGATTCTTTCATCACATCTCCCAATTGGCCTGACAGCGTCAATCGTCCACGTCCACGACTCAGACTGGATTCTACAAACAGAATTTCTCCCCCCACCTGTGTCCAGGCCAGACCTGTTACTACACCTGCCACACTATTATCCTGATAAGTTTCTTTATCAAATATTTCTGCTCCTAAAGCCTTTGTAATGAAAGCAGACGAGATCTTTTTCTCATACACTTCTTCCATTGCTACAGACTTTGCAATCTTACGCATTACAGTTCCGATTTGTCTTTCCAGTGAACGAACCCCTGATTCACGTGTATAGTCGTCAATGATCTTGATAATAGCCTTGTCATCAAAAGTTACATCCTTGGTAGACAATCCATGTTCTTTGCGTTGCTTAGGAATCAGGTGTTTTTTAGCAATTTGTAACTTCTCTTCCAGTGTATACCCTGTCAACTCGATAATTTCCATTCTATCACGCAAGGCAGGCTGAATAGTTTCCAATGAATTGGCAGTTGCAATAAATAATACTTTGGATAAATCGTACTCTACCTCCAGATAATTATCCATAAATGTAGAATTCTGTTCTGGGTCCAACACCTCCAGCAATGCCGAAGAAGGATCTCCTCTGAAGTCGGAGCCTACCTTATCGATCTCATCCAGAATAAATACAGGGTTATCTGATTTGCCTTTGCGGATATTTTGAATCACCTTGCCAGGCATTGCTCCAACATAAGTCTTGCGGTGTCCACGAATTTCTGCCTCATCATGTACTCCCCCTAATGACATTCTGACATAGTGACGCCCGAGAGCTTTGGCGATAGAACGGCCTAAGGATGTCTTTCCAACTCCTGGAGGGCCATACAGACACAGAATTGGTCCGCGCAGGCTTTGAGTCAGTTTCAAGACTGCCAGATATTCAATAATACGATCTTTAATCTTATCCAGTCCATAGTGATCTGCATCCAGTATTTTACGGGCTTTGGCTAAATCAAAACTATCTTTGGTATATTCACCCCATGGAAGGTCTATCAGCAGTTCGACATAGTTCATTGCAACCGGATACTCTGCTGCCTGTGGATTAATGCGGGTTATTTTATCCAGTTCCTTGGCAAAGTGTTTCCCAACAGCTGCAGGCCATTTCTTTTTCAATCCCTTGGCTCTTAGCTCTTCAATTTCTTTTTCCGTGCTGTCATATCCAAGTTCATCCTGTAATACCTTTATCTGCTGACGGAGAAAATAATCCCGTTGTTGTTGATCAAGGTCTGAATGCACTTTGCTTTGTATCTCATGTTTTAATTCCAGCAACTGAATATCTTTCTGCATAAACTGAAGAAGCAACTCAGCCCGTTGCATACCTTCACTTACCTCCAGAATTTTTTGTTTATCAGATACTTCGGCGTCAAGATTAGAAGATAGAAAGTTAGTCAGAAAGCTAGGACTTTCAATATTCTCAATGGCAATCTGTGCTTCTCTTGGAATTTCAGGCCGAAGGTTAAGAATCTTTCCTGCAGCTTCTTTCAATGACTTAACCATTGCCTTTACTTCCTTATTAGTATTAGCAGGAAAATTGTCAGGCAACAGATTAATCTTTGCAGTCAGATAAGGATCCTGTTGTATGGGTTCCACTATCTCAAAGCGCCGCTTACCTTGTATAATAATAGTTGTATTGCCATCAGGTAATACAAGCATTTTGATTATATGTGCTACAGTACCAGTCTTATATAAATCTTCATAGGTGGGTTCTTCCTTATTAGAGTTGGATTGAGCCACAACACCTATTACCCGGGTGCCTTTATAGGCACGTTTCACCAGCCTAATAGATTTTTGCCTTCCTACTGTAATAGGAATCACCACTCCTGGAAATAAAACCGTATTTTTAACAGGGAGAATAGGAAGTTGTTCCGGAACTTTAAATTTCTCAAAATCTTCGTCTTCATCAGGAGATAATAGCGGAATCATCTCCACTGCATCATCATCTGCAATGTCGGCTACTATCAAATTTTCATAAGGATTATTATTATACCTCATTGAATACATTTACTGTTTTGAATGAAAAAATCCGGGATGAAAAAAATAAAAAATACTCTAACTTCTATAACATTATCTTTAATTACTTTAATCGTCCGGTCGCATTTTTGACTGCTATTTTATACATGCCCAAAAACCTCGCCATTCTTGCGAATATGGCATCAAAAAGAAACAACTGACAGATTGACGGATTCACTCACCAGTTTCTTCATTTTTTTATCTAATATTACATTCGGAAAACTATGTGCCAGTCGATTACGATGTTGAGAACAACACTATTATGTAACAAACGATTATCTTTCGTGTTTTCTGCCCTAATAAATATTTTAACCAGCTATGCGAGGGAAGATTTATTTACTTAATTATATCGTTTGCATCCTATCGCTTCATATAGTGATACCTGCAATGTGTCAATACAAAAAGGTCGAAGGAGGCATCCGGCGACCACGTCATTCATCCACAGCTGAGCAACAGGCGGCTGCTATGGAAGCATTTCAATTTAAGGATTTACGTCCAAACTTCCGCTATTACGATGCTAAAAAGTTGGACGAAATCGAAAAGCTGGAGAGGGATAAAGAATGGGAAAAAGCGTATCCCTTATTGAAAGAATATGTTCAGAACTTTGGAATGAATAATTTCTTGCAGGATATGTACCTTGTCTGGCGTTTGGGACGTATGTCTGAACAAGCAAAAGATATAGGTCAGGCTAAGTTTTTATATAGACTTGTATTAAAGCATCACCGAGGAGATATTAAAGTACTTGAACAGCACTATGACTCCCTTACCAGTACTGAGAAAGACTATTATGTCCCACTGGAATATTATTACGAACTGGTTGAGTTTCGTAAGTCTGTAGATACTTTGCTGCCCCCTGTAGGTGTCCTGATAGATATGGGTATAGAGATTAATTCTCCTAAAGCCGACTATGGGCCTACATTAAGTCCGGATAATAAATTCATCTTCTTTACGTCAAAACGAAATACTAAGAAGATGGGAATCAGAAACGTAACAGTGCAAAATGAGGATATTTATTATGCGCGTAATGTTGATGGTTATTGGGAACCAGCTCAACCACTTGATAATATAAACACTGCTTACAATGAAGGATCCGCTGTACTAACCAGAAATGGTAGAAAACTTTACTTTTGCCGTTGTGAGGCTCCGGGGGGGCTAGGAGATTGCGATATCTATATGGCAGAACTACAACCTGACAGCACCTGGGGTAAGATACAAAATCTGGGACCTAGAGTAAACAGTCGTTCCTGGGATTCCCAACCTTCGTTATCCCGTTCTGAGGATACTCTGTATTTCGCCTCAGACAGGTTGGGTGGATTTGGTGGCTCCGATTTGTACTTTACTTATAGATCAAAAGGAGGAGCATGGGCACCTGCCCAAAATATGGGACCTACTATCAACACCCGCAGAAATGAAGTAAGTCCGTTTTATCACCCCAATCACAATGTCCTGTATTTTAGCTCTGAGGGTGGGCACATTCCTAACTTCGGTAGCTTTGATATCTATAAAACCTATTATTCCAGAGGCATGTGGCAGGAGCCGATTAATGTAGGACCTTTGGTAAACGGCAAAGGAAGTGAATACTATTTTACAATAGATATGGAGTCTAAGAACTTGTATTATGCACGTTCTGAGGAAACAGATATTCAGAATCTGGATCTTAATTCGTTTCCATTACCTATGGAAGCACAACCTAAAGCAATTGTGCATCTTCAGGGAGCAGTTATAGACTCTATCTCCAAGAATCCATTTACAGGTATAGTATCAGTTATTGATTTAACTAAAAGTATAGAGGTTGCTCCCAAATATCTGCGTCCGGATGGTAGCTATGATTTTGATCTGATTCAGGATCACGAATACCTGGTAATTGTAACTGGAGATGATTTTTTCCGGGTAGAACGACAGTTTAAACTAGTAGGAGATACTTCTATCTATATTGAAACTCCTGCTATTAGTTTGAAGAAATGGGCTTTTGCTTCTCTGGAATTTGAAGCTGGAAGTGCCAAGATCATTCCCGAAATGTATAACGACCTGAATAAGTTGGTTAAGTTTATGGCTGATCATCCAAACTTCAGTTTGCGTATATCAGGACATACAGACTCACAGGGAAAACAGTCCGATAACCTCAAACTATCACAACGTCGGGCAGATTCAATTAAGAAATACATTGTAGATAAAGGAAAAATAGATCCGGGACGAATAGAAGCCATTGGCTATGGAAGTAGTCAGCCATTGATAGAAGAGAAGACTGATGATGATCGAAGTATTAATAGAAGGGTTGAGTTTGAGATAAATAAAATGAAACCCAAAACAGATCAGATGGGAAATAGAAAGAGAGATTAAATGGGGTTATACTAGTAATTTTACTGAAGAGTAGATTTCGCTACAGAGATCTACTTTTTCGTTTTTATGGACTATAGCAAGTAATATATATAAATAGTATCTCGTATTGCAGCCATTCAACTACAAAAAGGAAAACCTGTCAAAATGAGTAAGAAATTACATGTCATTAACAGGTAGAACTCCCTAAAAGATACTCTGAAATACTCTTTCTGTTTATGAGAGTAACTATCTTATATAGAAGTTTCTATTAATTAATTGGCAATTCTGCCAGAAGATGAAGCTTTTTGGCTAAAAGCGAAGTATACAAGTTGCTTCGTATTTTTTATTGGAAAAGTGTACTAGTTGTATGAAAAGACTGAAAAAAATACTTATAACTGATTTTCAGTAGATTAGAAAAATATTTGAAGTGGTGTTTTGTTTCTTTTGTATCTACTAATACTCCCTTTCCTATTTTCCAATCTGCTATTTATCAGGTACATGAATTTTACTCATATACTAAGAAAATTCAGCATACATACTACACAAGGTAGAGTTGTCACCTTGAGTGCCAGCTTTCTGGCCGTTTTTATTGTTTTTGCAGGTTTTGTTTATCGGCAAAACAAGAGGACAGAAGATGTTAGTCAGATGACTATTGAGGTGCGGTTACCTGTTGCTTTAAGTGCAGCCAATGTACTCAGTAATATAGAAGCAGCGGCAACGGCTCAGCTTACATTTATCCTGACAAAAGATCAAAAGTATGTGGATCAGCGCCAGCAGATATGGAAAGATCGTATAAATCCTGAGTTAGCAAAACTGGTACAATTAAAACCTGTACTCCCTACTGATGAACAATTTAAAGTAGATAGTATCTCTGCCTGGATAAAGGGGTACCATACTACGCAGGAGGAGGAAAACTCTATTACACTACAGCTTCAGAAGCTGGATATGACGGATTCAACCAGTATAGCTCTACAACAAATTGGTACAGCTCGTTTAGCCGTTCTGGTACCTCAGATTAGCAATTATTATTCAAAAATAGAACGTGAACTAACTATTCTGAGCCAACACCAGCAGGAACAGCTAGGCAAAGAAGTGGCTGACATTCTCCAAAGTATCAATGCTACTAACTCTACTATTGCCAGCTTATGTGCAATCATTGTAGTTCTGGCCATTATCATAGGCTATTATGCTTCTCAAAAAGCAAATAGTGCTATTGAGCAGACTACCTACCAGATCCAGAGCCTTGCACAAGGTGAAATTACGGAAAGTATAGCCGAAGTAAAAGGAGATATGAATGTGATTGTACAGGCAGGAAATCAGTTGAAAGACAATCTTAGAAATGCAGTTTCTTTTGCGTTGGCAGTTGGAGAAGGGAAATTTGATACCTCTTTTACTCCTGTTAGTGAAAAAGATGCTCTTGGCAATGCGTTATTATTCATGCGGGATAAGCTACAACTTGCAGCAGAGGAAGATAAAAAACGAAACTGGGCCACAGAAGGATTAGCCAAGTTTGCCGATATACTACGTAGCACAAACGATTTCAAAGAATTATCTGCATTGATTATCTCTAATCTTGTTAAATATCTTAATGCCAATCAGGGAGGCTTATTTATCGTGCAGAAAGAAGATACTCAGGAACCTATACTGGAACTAGCTGCCTGCTATGCGTATAATCGGAAAAAATATCTTACCAAACAGATTTTGATTGGTGAGGGCTTGGTTGGACAATGTTATCAGGAGGGTGATTCTATCTATCTGACAGATCTTCCAAATGACTACATACATATTTCTTCTGGCCTTGGTACAGCACGTCCTACCTGTCTGCTTATTGTACCATTAAAGGTAAATGATACTATAGAAGGAGTAATTGAATTAGCTTCCTTTCAGGAAATTGCGTTGCATGAGAGAGCTTTTATTGAAAAGCTGGGTGAAAATATTGCGTCTACTTTATCAGCTGCCAAACTAAATGCAAGAACACAGAAGCTATTGGAAGAAACTAAACAACAGGCAGAGATTATGCGCAGTCAGGAAGAAGAGATGCGTCAGAACATGGAAGAGTTAATGGCTACCCAGGAAGAGATGGAACGCAGACAATGGGAAAACACTGATTACTACGCACAGCTGAATAAAAAGTAGTATCTTAGCAGGCTCAAAAAAATGCCTGTACGTGTCAAAAACTTTTGTAGTGATAGGAGGCGGTGCCGCTGGTTTTTTTTGTGCGATCAATGCTGCTCGCCTCAACCCTGAACTTACTGTTGTTATTCTCGAAAAAACTCCCAAACTACTTTCCAAAGTAAAAGTTTCGGGAGGAGGAAGATGTAATGTAACTCATAACTGCCAATCAGTTAGTGATCTGCTGAAAAATTATCCGCGTGGCCAGAATTTTCTAAAAAAAGCATTCTCTCACTTTTCTGCAACGGATACAGTTAACTGGTTTGAAGAAAGAGGAGTTTCGTTGAAAGTAGAAGCAGATGGACGCATGTTCCCTGTCTCAGATTCCTCTCAGACTATTATTGACTGTTTTTTAGAGGAAGCAAAAAAGTATGGAGTGAAGATATATACCCAATGGAATGTTCACTCAATTACAAAATTAGACACAAAATTTGAAATTATATCTGATAAAGGTCACACAATACAAGCAGACATTATCTGTATTGCGTGTGGCGGGTTTCCAAAGAAAGAACAGTTTGATTGGATTACTGGATTAGGCCATAGTATTGAATCTCCTGTACCGTCACTTTTTACATTTAACATACCTAAAAATCCTATTACTGAGTTAATGGGTATTTCTTTACCATTGGCGACAGTGAAAGTTGCAGGCTCCAAACTTGTAGAATCTGCACCCTTACTGATTACTCACTGGGGTATGAGTGGTCCTGCCGTATTACGCTTATCGTCTTGGGGTGCACGGGTTTTATCAGAGAAAGGATATCAGTTTACAGGCCTTGTTCACTGGGTGCCTGAAATGAATGAAGAAATGATTCGGGCAGAGATTCAGAAGATTCGTTTTTCCTCACCTACGCAGAAAATTCAGAATGCTACCCTTTTCCGATTGCCTCAGCGTCTTTGGCAGTTCTTAATTGACAGAGCAGGCATTACAGAAGATCTTCGCTGGACTGATTTACCATCTAAGGAACAAAACCGCCTAATCAAGATACTAACAAATGATGAATATCCCGTAAATGGGAAAACTACCTTTAAAGAAGAGTTTGTAACCTGTGGAGGAATAAAGTTGAATGAGGTTGATCCGACAACTATGGAAAGCCGGATCATACCCAATTTATTTTTTGCCGGAGAGATTCTGGATATTGATGGTATCACTGGTGGATTTAACTTCCAACATGCATGGACAAGTGGCTGGTTGGCAGCGAAAACAGTTACCAACAGACTATAATTAGGTAACAGTTATTCTTCATCCCAGTCATCCTCATCTTCATCACTTATGTATGACCAATCTATCAATAAAGTATCCAGTATCTGCTCAAATTCTTCTTCCTGTTGACAAGCCAGAAAAATTCCCTGCCACTGGCTTTCAGCATCTGTCATAATAAAAAATACCTGCTTGCCATCCCGTGTGAAAATTTGATTATACCAATGATTTTTGCCTTTGATTTCATGCCAGTTAGCAATATATTCTTTTACCAACCGGATTTCATTTTTATCTGGCTGCATGGTATTAGACGTATAAGGCAATCCTCCCATAACAGCCTGAAGGTATGCCATCGACACAAAGAAATTACTTAGGCTAGATGCATCTAGTACCCAGGTATTGCCATTGTCATAACTTCCGTATACAGGAGGATCATCCAGGCTCAGTTCCGAACTGGCAATTGCCCAAAGTACTACTCCCTGATTTTCTTCATAAAAGATCAGATAATCTGAATCACGTAAGTTCAGTTGTTCAGGAGACACCAACTGGTTGAATACAGTATTGAGTTCACTATACAATCCCAATTGAGAATAATACTGTTTCAATACAAGTGGAAGGGAATAGGTTAAACGCTTTTCCGTTTGACTCAGAGTAAGATCATCATAGCCTTTCTTCTCAGACAGATTATATAAACTGTATATATCTTCAAACATTCTTAATTGATGTTTTGGCTAGTCGTCTGCTTTTGATTTTGCGGACAATAAAGCGAATGGAAATGATAAGGAGGATACTAACAACGATGGCTGTAATAACAGGGATGAAAATCGCCAGTAGCGATATCACTGCTGACCCTCCTATCTCTCCTGTTGCTACAAGTGGGTTGCCTGCACCGCCAGTAACCGTAGTAGAGGCAATACGTAGTGCCGCTGTGCCTCCACTTATCAGCGTAGCTGTACCACCACCTGCTATAATAGCCAGTGTCCATTTGAGCAGAGGATCAACGTCTGTCCCAAAGCTGCTCATGACCAGCGTACCTGCAATAGTAGAAGCAGGTGTAGCAATTACATCCAGCAGATGATCAAACCATGGAATATAATAGCCCAGTATTTCAATAAGGGTTGCCGTACCAAAGAGTATGATAGCAGACAAGGTACCTATCCATGCAATGCCTTCCGGGAGGGTAAGCCAATGATTATACCCTGCTATCCCTGCAACAAAAAAAGGGACGAAGATACGAAATCCCGTTGCAGCACTTAATCCAAAACCAAGTAAAACACTTACTACCCATTCCATACTGAACATTTATTCTGATGAAAATGATGGACTGATGTACTACACGAAGTATTATCTTACCTGGATAATCCGAATACTTATTTTATCCGTTTCCAGACAACTGTTTTGCCAATTAGTGAAATGCCTACAAATCCCCGAACTTCTAATGTATCAGGATCTTTTAAAGTCATTTTACAGCTATAATCTTTTCCTTCTTCCGGATTGTAGATTCTACCATCTTCCCACACATTATCCTCATCATAGGTGAAATCACGTAAGTTTACCAGACCCAGTATAGGTTGATTACGTTTTCTTTCATCCGGATTTTTTTTGTCTGCCTTAGGCTTGCCTTCTTTGTCATTAGGTTCTGCTAGCCAGACAATTTTTCCAAAATATTTATCACCTTGTTTGTAAATCTGTACTCTTCCTTTTCCTGTAAACCATGTGCCTACCACAGCATCAGGTCCTTTTTGGGCATAGCATAATACAGATGTGAGAATAAATACAAATGTTAATATGAGGCTTTTTTTCATATGTCAATCTGGTAGACGAAGATATAGAACGGGTATAATGCAGAAGTTATCAGTTACAAGCGTTAGATAAAAATGCATTTATAACTGATAACTCTGTTTGCAATTTAATATTGTGGTACGCTTGGGTCAATTTCTGCCGACCATGCCAGAATACCGCCCTTCAGATTGTATAGATTATCAAATCCGTGTTGTTGTTCCAAGTATTGCACAATCCGTCCACTGCGGGCACCACTACGACAATGTACAATAACTTTCTTATCACGGCTGATTTTATCTACATTGTCAGGAATCTGGCCTTGAGGGATTAATTCGCCACATATATTGGCAATATCAAACTCATAAGGTTCACGAACATCTATCAGTTGGTAGTCTTCGCCCTTGTCCTGCAGTTCTTTGAATTCAGATACGGTAATCTCTTTCATAAAACAATTATCTTATTGAAAATAACACTATTTTTTATTCACAAATCCTTAGAGGATTAGTACAAATGTAGAAAGGAAATGTTGTGGAAAAAAGTTTCCATATGAAAACCAATTTATCCATCTAATTATTTATTTCGGAACTTTTTACTGGGGTTTGTTATTGTTTTTTACATAGTTAGTGTTGTTTTGTAATTTAGAATACAGATTTGATAAACTCTGATTCTGAAAAAGTAAAGTGATCTTATTTAATCTATACTCATGAAAATAGAACTGCAACGTAAAAATAAGGCTGTTCATCTGGAGGCTGTTAATGAAGATGGGGCTACTATCCAGATAGATGGTTCTCCTGCTGTAGGTGGTGAAAATAAAGGTTTTCGTCCTATGCAATTGCTTTTAGCTGGTCTTGGTGGATGCAGCACCATTGATATTGTAGGGATTCTGAAGAAACAGCGTCAGGAACTGGAAGATATTCGTGTAACAGTGGATGGAGAACGTGAGCCTAATGTAGAACCTTCTTTGTTTCAGGATATCCATGTGCATTTTACGCTTACAGGTAATCTGGATGAAGATAAAGTACGTAAGGCGGTTGACTTGTCTATGGAAAAATATTGTTCTGTTGCCAAAACCTTGGAGAAAACGGCTCGTATTACTTATGATTTTAAGATTGTAAAGAAATAAATTCCCTGTTTTACTAAGTAAATATACTAGAGTTCATACTACATTTGCGTTTCTATAAAACGCATTCCGAGATACATGAAAAAAAAGAGCAGCCAGTTTGAAACCAATGCCGTTCGCGTACGTGCGGAACAGACTCCATTCCGGGAACATACTACTCCCTTATTTTTAACGTCTAGTTTTACATTTGAAGATGCAGATCAGGCCAGCGCTTTATTTGCAGATGAGATTCCCGGAAATATCTATACTCGTTTTTCAAATCCTAATACAAGTGAGTTTATTGACAAACTATGTGCGTTAGAGGGTGCAGAGGATGGTATTGCTACAGCGACAGGGATGGCTGCTATGTTTACAAGTATGGCGGCCCTGGTAAGTAGCGGTGATCATATACTGGCTTCCCGTTCATTATTCGGATCTACACATCAGATTCTGACTCAGATCTTTCCTCGCTGGGGTATTACACATACTTATGCGGATATAGACAAGCCTGAAACCTGGGAAGGATTAATCCAGCCTAATACAAAGATGATCTTTGTAGAAACTCCTTCCAATCCTTCATTAGATATGATTGATCTGGAATGGTTAGGTGCGCTGGCAAACAAACATGGCATTATTCTGAATGTAGATAACTGTTTTGCAACACCCTATTTACAGAATCCAATCAAGTATGGCGCACACCTTGTGACACATTCTGCTACCAAGTTTATGGAAGGCCAGGGACGTGTGCTAGCGGGCGCAATTGTAGGTAAAAAAGAGTTAATCAAGGAAATCCGTTTCTTTGCTCGTCATACGGGGCCCTCTCTATCACCTTTGAATGCCTGGACTCTTTCAAAGAGTCTGGAAACGCTGGCAGTTCGAATGGAACAACATTGTCGGAACGCCCACCAATTAGCAGAATGGCTGGAAAAGCAACCTGACGTTGAAAAGGTAATCTATCCGTTTTTGCCATCCTATCCACAATATGAGCTGGCGAAGAAACAAATGCGGCTGGGTGGCCCTATGGTAAGCTTTATTGTAAAAGGCGGACTGGCAAAGGCAAAATCGGTACTAAACTCACTGAAGCTGGTTTCATTTAGTTCCAATCTGGGTGATACCCGTAGTATTGCTACTAGCCCAGCTATCACTACTCATTCCAAATTAAAACCTGAAGAACGAACCGCTGTTGGTATTGATGACGGTCTGATTCGAATTTCCGTAGGTCTGGAACATATTTCAGACATTATTGGCGATATTGAGCAGGCGTTACATAGCTGACATGACCAGATAAATGATTTTCTGACATTTGCTATATAAACCTCTGCAAGAGTTGTACCTTTGCAGAGGTTTTTCTTTTTGTTAGTATAATTTTGATACTCAAAGGCTAGCTTCTTAAAAAACAGTTGAATAGAACCCTTCATTTTGCATTACGAATTCTGAAATTCCTATGATTGCCCCTCCTACAGATGCACTGACAATAGACGTTGAGAAAGCCTACAGTGTACTTAAAGATGTAGTGGTACGGACACCACTACAATATGATGCTCGCCTGTCAAAGAAATATGGCGCTGAGATTTATTTCAAACGAGAAGACTTGCAGGCAGTTAGATCCTATAAGATTCGTGGGGCATACTATAATATTTATAATCTTACAGAAGAGCAGCGCGCAAAGGGCGTAGTTTGTGCCAGTGCTGGTAACCACGCTCAGGGATTTGCATCTGCCTGTAGTCAGATGAAAATCAAAGGCATTGTTTTCATGCCACAAGTAACCCCTCGTCAGAAAATTGAACGTGTACGTCAGTTTGGAGAAGACTGGGTTCGTATTGAACTAGTTGGAAATACCTATGATGAGGCTGCGCATGCTGCCAGTCTATATTGTACAGAGAGGGAGATGACCTATGTGCATGCATTTGATAACCTCAATACTATTGCAGGTCAAGGTACTGTAGCCTACGAAATTTTGGAGGAAATGCCGGATGTAGATATGGTAATATGTCCTGTTGGAGGAGGTGGATTGGTAGCGGGGGTGTCCTATTATATGAAGTCAAAACAACCTTCTATTCAGGTTGTAGGCGTAGATCCGCAAGGAGCGCCTAAAATGGTAGAGGCATTGAAAGCTGGCTATCCTAAAGTGCTTGACAAGATCGATAACTTTATGGATGGAGTAGCTGTAAAAAAAGCGGGTAACCTAACCTTTGAATTTGTTCGCAGGTATGTAGACAAGGTTATTGCTTCACCAGAGGGAAAAACCTGTACGGTTATGATAGAGTTATATCAGAATGAAGGACTTATCACAGAACCTGCCGGAGCAGTCTCAGTAGCGGCTCTGGAACAGCTTCAGGAAGATATTGCTGGCAAGAAAGTTGTATGTATTATAAGTGGCGGTAACAATGACATTGCCCGCTACGCGGAAGTAATAGATCGTAGTATGATTTATGAGGGATTAAAACATTACTTTATTGTGGAATTTCCTCAGAAGCCAGGTCAACTACTACGATTCCTGCAACAGGTATTAGGACCAACAGATGATATTGTTCGGTTTGAATACCTGAAAAGTACGAATCGTGAATATGGTCCTGCATTGGTAGGAATTGAACTTACTAACAAAGATGATCTGACGGCATTGCTACAAAGAATGCAGGATCTAAACATCACTTACAAAAATGTGATGCAGGATGATGTACTGCGTAAATATTTAATGTAGTGAACAGATAATAGGTTATTGTGTATTCTTTTTATTATATGAACAACTCTTTGGGAAAGCGCCGTTTTCTTTTAACTCTTGGTCTTATTTTTTCAATTTTCATTCTTTCTTCATTTCGAAAGCATGAATTTCATTCCAGTCTGGCTGAGATTCATTATAATCCTACTGAGAAATCTTTGGAGGTTAGTTTGAGGGTGTTTTCTGATGATCTGGGAACGGCACTTTCCAAAGAGAATAAACGTACATTAAAAGTAGAAGACAATGCGACAATAGATCCATTTATCAAGCAGTATCTATTAAGACATTTTGTACTGACAGATACAAAAAATGCAAGGAAATCTATTAATTGGGTAGGCAAAGAAATTACAGTAGATGTTACCTGGCTTTACTTCGAGGTTCCTGTTGCAGAAGAACCGAATGGGTTAAAAATAAATAATACACTGTTATTTGAGTCATTTGATGATCAGGTAAACATTGTGAATGTAATTTACAAGAGTCAAAAAAAAACCTATTTGTTTAAGTCAGATCAGACAACACAGACTATAGAACTTTAAAAGAAAAACCGCTCTACAGCGGTTTTTCTTTTATTGGTTTTTTATATTGAGGTTTTCCTTTTCGGTAAGGGTCTTTCTGATCAGATTCCTTGTCAGTTTGTTGGGTAGGTACTGTATTACGACCTTTTGTTACTGCCTCACCCTTCTGTGAAGGAGCTGAAGCATTCTGCATATTGGCTTTTGAAGGATCACGTCTCATAGTATCTAACCCAATTCCTCCATTCGAACTGCGGTTATACTCTGTACTTGGATCAGGACGGCTTGGCTCTGCAGTGGTCGAATTAGGTGTATTAGGGTTTGTACTGGTAGGATCTGGCTTTGCCTCCTCTTTTCTATCTCCTGGCGTTTTTTCATGAGGTGTAGTTGAACCTGTTCCTCTGCTGGTATCTATAGTCTGCTCTTTATCATTCTTATTCCCAATTGCTCTATCCTCATTCCGATTGACGTCGTGGTTGTTTGTGCTCTGATTCTTATTTGACGACTGACTGGTAGATTTGGGTTTATTCTGTTGTTCATTGGTCTTACTATTTTGCTGAGCCATTCCAGCAAACGAAAGTAATCCCATACCAAATATCATTAATATCGTTTTCATAGTGGTACATTTATAGTAAAATAATGCGGATAATCAAGAGCCTATCTTACTTATCCGACCTGAATAGATTAAAAGAGCAGCGATTTAAATCGCTGCTCTTTTAATGTGTTATTGCTTATCTAAGAGAATCCTTCCGGGAAGAATTGTTACTTGATTTTTTCTTTACTGTTGTACTTTTCTGAGTGGTAGTAGTTCGTTTGGTTTGATTCTGAGAAGGCACTCTACCACTTGAATCTGCTCCCTGGATTTTGTTGCCATTTCCAGAAGGAACGGTTTGTTGCGGTTGCTGACCAGGTGTTTGACTAGGTACACTCTGAGGTACTGTCTGGCTTGGCATAGTCTGTTCTGGTATACCCTGACTTTGGCTAGGTACGCCAGTATTAGGCACACCTTGTGATTGACCTGGCACTGTTGTACTTGGTGTTGTTCTGCCTGGTGTACTTGGAACCGGTGTAGGTAATGGTGTACCTGGCGTAGGTGTACTAGGCACATTTGGATTTTGATACACGGTATCTCTCTTGTTTCCTGACGCAGGGGATTGCTGAGCAAATACACCATACGATACTAGCAGGATAGCGGCACTTAACATTAGCTTTTTCATATAACTGGTATGTTAAATTAATTTTTGATAATTGTAACTTTGTTATTTTCAGAACTTTCGTCTTCATTCCGACACCCAAAGAAGATAAAATAACATACCAATACACAAAAAAGTGTATAAACGAAGAAAACCTGGGTGTAGTGAAGCAACTTCTCCACAGTTGGGTAATAAAAGAAATAGATAAGTGCTCAAATGGGTAATAACCCAGAAAGATTTGGCTTGTTTTTTCTTTTTATCTACATTTATAAGCAATAAAACCTGATTTTAACCTGATTTTTCAGATAAATACATAATACTATGGCAGATCCATTCGATAACAAGCCGCTATGGGATCGCAGAGGATTCTTACGAAAAAGCCTGGTAGGAGCATTCAGCGCTACGTTGGGGACCCAAATCGTTTTTGCTGAAAATATGCCCCGCTGGCACACACCATTAGCCTTACAGGGAGATAATCCATTAAGCTTACCTGCTGGCAAACATAAGGATTTGGTCATTCTGAACGATCGTCCCTGGAATGTTGAAACTCCGCCACACTTACTGGATGATGAAATAACTCCTGTAGATAAGATGTTTATACGTAATAATGGGAATAGTCCTGAAAGTATAGATCTGAAGAACTGGACTTTGACAATTGATGGTGAGTCTGTCAAAAAGCAAACAATTTTTAAGCTTAGTGAACTAAAAAAGAAATTCAAACCTTATACGTATCGGCTAGTACTGGAATGTGGGGGTAATGGACGTTCGGGATACTATCCGATAACTTCAGGTAATCAATGGCACGAAGGAGGCGTTAGTTGCGCCGAATGGACGGGTGTGCGTCTGCGGGATGTGCTGGAAAGTATAGGAATTAAAGATGATGCCATATACATTGGCTATTATGGAAAAGATGTCCATCTAAGTGGAGATAGTTCCAAACCTGTTATCTCTCGTGGAGTTCCTATCAGGAAAGCATTGGAGGAAGAGACGCTACTTGCGTGGGCTCTAAACGGACAAGATATTCCGCTAATTCATGGCTATCCGTTACGATTGGTAATTGGTGGCTGGCCTGCATCTGTTTCTGGAAAATGGCTTTCCCGGATCTCTATACGCAATAAAGAGCATGATGGCCCAAAAATGGAAGGACATTCCTATCGTGTACCTGCTCATCCCATAGAGCCAGGAAGTAAAGTACCTGACAGCGAGCTGAAGATTATTGAATCTATGCCAGTAAAGTCAGTCATTACGTATCCTAAGTCAGGAGCTATTGTTCCGGATGGTAAACCACTTGAGTTGCGTGGGCATGCCTGGGCAGGAGATCTGGAGGTGGCGGCCATGCAGGTCTCTATAGATTATGGTGCTACATGGATAACCTGTGATCTGAGAAAACCTCATAACCGACTGGCCTGGCAGCAGTGGTCTGTCACTATTCCCTTTCCAAAGAAAGGATACTATGAAGTATGGGCAAAAGCAACGGATTCAAAAGGTGTATCTCAGCCTATGGTTATTCCGGCATGGAATCCTGGTGGGTACCTGAACAATGCTTGTCATCGTATTGCTGTAAAAGTAGAATAATCCTTGAGTCAATTACACTATGCAATCTATAAAGGCTCAGACACTATTTTTAATTGGAATTGCAGGAGCATTTCTGATGGTGACAACTATGGAATTTCAGAGGAAAGCAGAAAGGAATGGTTTAACTACTGTACAGGATTCAATTCCTAAGCTGGATTCTACAACCGGATTAAAAATAGCTCCGGGATTTGATATGGTCCGGGCACAATGTACGGCCTGTCATTCTTCAAGACTGATCCTTCAGTATCGTGCTACACGTGAAGGATGGAAAGAACGCATCCGCTGGATGCAACAAAAACAAAATCTATGGGATCTAGGGGAAAATGAACCCATAATACTGGACTACTTAGCTAAAAATTATGGTCCGGAGAAGAAAGAGGTTCGTAGAGAACCATTGCAACCCATAGAATGGTATAAACTTAATTCAAAATGATAGAGAAGATACATTCTCTTTGCATTTTTTAAACTTGAAAAGATTTGAGAACGAAAAAAGAAACTAAGAAATCTGCAGGAAAAGATAGAGCAATCAATCTTAAAGAGCAGATTCTGTCTGTACTAAGACAAAACAGAAGCCAGGCATTCACAGCAAAACAACTGGCCAAAAAGCTGCAACTTAAAGGAGATCGGTATGAAAAGTCTCTGCGGGACATGTTGGATTTCCTGATTGAGACAGATGAAATATCCATGCTGTCTAATGGCACTTACCGCTATAATACGAAAACGCAAACCAAGACAGGAGTAGTAGATTGGGTAAGTCCACATTACGCCTTTATTGTAGTAGGAAATGATGAGAAAGATATATGGGTACATAGCAGTAATCTAAACGGAGCACTGGACGGGGATACAGTAAATGTAGTAGTATACATGCATCGTGCAGGTAGTAAGCCTGAAGGGGAAGTATCGGAGATTTTACAAAGGAAAAAGGATGAATATGTAGGAATCATTGAGATTACCAAGCGACACGCTTTTGTAATTCCTGATAATCGGAAGATGTATGCCGATATATACATACCACTGGATGCTATTGGAAATGCAAAGGATAGAGAAAAAGTGCTGGTCAAAATTACCCACTGGGGAGATGCAGAACAAGGTCCACAAGGAAAGGTAACTGAGGTATTGGGTAAAGCTGGGGAACACGAAACAGAGATGCATTCTATTATGGCCGAGTTTGGGCTACCATTCCGCTTTCCGGAAGAAGTAGAAGCAGAAGCAAAAGCAATTCGTAATGATATAGAGTCCGAAGTAGCGAAACGTCGTGACTTTCGGGATATTGTTACCTTTACTATAGACCCTGAAGACGCAAAGGATTTTGATGATGCCTTATCTATCCGAAAGCTGGAAAACGGACACTGGGAAATAGGCGTTCATATTGCAGATGTAACCCATTATGTCACTCCTGGTACTTCTCTGGAACGGGAAGCCTTTGCAAGAGCTACCTCCGTATATCTGGTTGATCGTACGATTCCAATGCTTCCCGAACGATTGTCCAACGACTTATGCTCGCTACGTCCCAACGAAGATAAGCTCACTTTCTCATCTGTGTTTGAGATGGACGAGACTGGGAAAATCTATAATGAATGGTTTGGCCGAACCATCATTCATTCCAATCGTCGGTTTACGTATGAAGAAGTACAACGGATTCTGGAAGGAGAAAGTGGTGATTTTGCAGAGGATCTGAGACTACTGAATGACATTGCCAAACAGATGAAAGAAGATCGTTTCAAAAACGGAGCTATGAGTTTTGAAACGATAGAGGTGAAATTTAAACTGGATGAAAAAGGAGTTCCTTTAGCCGTGTATCCAAAAATTCGGAAAGATGCTCATAAGCTGATTGAAGAATTTATGCTGCTTGCCAATAAAAAAGTTGCCGAATGGGTATATAAGTACAAAAAAGGTAAGGAAAAGAATACAATGGTGTATCGTATTCACGAATCTCCGGATAATGAAAAAGTAAAACTTTTTGCTTCGTTCATACGTCGGTTTGGATATAAGATACAGACTGAGTCAGGCAAGATTGCAGATTCTATGAATCAGTTGATTGAAGATCTGGAAGGTAAGCCAGAACAATTTACACTGCAAAACCTGGCGATACGAACTATGGCAAAGGCGCGCTATAGTACAGAACCGCTGGGCCATTTCGGACTGGCCTTTGCACATTATACACACTTTACATCACCAATCAGACGATATCCGGATATGATGGCGCATCGGTTATTGCAACTGTATCTGAACGCAGGAAAGGCACCTGACCGTAATGTATATGAGGATCAGTGTAAGCACTCTTCTGAACGGGAGAAAGTTGCTTCTGATGCAGAGAGGGCCTCAATCAAATACAAACAGGTTGAGTTTATGAAAAATGCTGAACAGAAAGACTATGAAGGGTTAGTGACAGGTGTAACTGAATTTGGCGTCTTTGTAGAGATGATTGAAACCCGTTGTGAAGGAATGGTACGTATCAGTGATCTGACAGACGATTATTACGAGCACGATCCGGAAAATTATCGTATCATAGGCCGTAAAACCAAACGCATTATTACTTTTGGAGATAAGGTAACTGTAAGAGTAAAGGCTACCAATCTCGAACGCCGAAGCATTGATCTGACCCTGGTAAACTTTCCGGATGGAAAACCTCTTAAAGAAACTTCTAAAGATAAAGGGAGGGACAACTTAAAAAGCAGAGGAGGTAAAAAGAAAGGAAGTAAATCAAAGTATTTTTAATGAATAGAACAGGATTGGAGAAAGATATAATTTCCAGTCCTGTTTTTGTATAATCGCTTTTCTCAATTATATGGGTGGTAATCTTTTTAAACTTGGCCGGCTCCCTAAGTCTGATTATCAGAAAGTAGAAACTACACTAAAACCTTTTCTGGATAAGACTTTTGGTTCGTTGTATCGCATCCCCAGGTATTACGCTTCCAAACCTGATTTTGGAGACCTGGATATTATAGTCTCATCGAATGCCTTTGAGGGTAACTGGGAAAAAGTGAAAGCAAATATCATTGTAGACCTACAGTTGAAAGAGTTTAAATCAGTAGGGCATGTGTTTTCAACTAACTTTATGAACTTCCAGGTAGATTATTTTACTGTTGGCCACCAATACTTTGAAAGTACCTATAACTTTATGTGTTTTAATGATCTGGGTAATATACTTGGTAAAATGTTCCGCCGCTTTAACCTGAAATATGGAGAGGAAGGTTTACTCTATGTGTATCGTCGTGATGATGGGCATTACAAGAAGGACTTACCTGTATCTCAAAATATGGAAAAGATAGTAGGTTTTCTTGGATTGTCTTATGAACAATGGGTAAAGGGGTTTGATACATTAGATGATATGTTTAGTTGGGCCATACAATCCCCTTATTTCTCTGTAAAGCCATTTGTTGAACCTTCGAAGGTAACAGAGCAACGTATCGAAACCCGAACTACTATACAACGTTTTGTACAGTGGCTGGAAGAACATCAGATAACAAAAACTTATGAATACCTGGAGGATCGGGATCAGTATCTACCTATGATCAATGAATACTTCCCAGAAAGTCAATTGGATGAGCAGATCAAAAGGGAACAGATTCGGGAAGAAGAGGTAAAGATTATGAATGAAAAGTTTAATGGAAATGTGGTAATGGAACTAACAGGCTTGTCAGGTAAAGAACTGGGAGCTTTTATTGTTCGTTTTAAAAGTCAATTTAACGATTTTGAAGACTTTCTCTTACAAACAGATAAGAGTGTGGTCCAAAATCGGATTGTTGAATTGTGGAAGACGCCTGAATCATAATCAGTATTCTGATATTTCTTCATTTTGACCGGAACTCCAGTCGTTGACAGATTTGACCTAAACTCCGGTCAAACTCAAAAGTGAACAGAATTCAGGTCAAATGAGAAAGTGACCTTTATTCGAATATTTTCTGAATATGATCGGTATTCTAGTCAAACACATAAATGAGTGATATTCTGGTCAGTTTTTTATTTCTCAATAATTTTTTTTGATCAGATAAATAAAAAGATTTGAACTAAAAAATGTTCAGATTAGCATCTTATACTATTTGATTGGAATAACTTAGTTAGCACAAAAATAAAAAAGGTATAACAACTTGTATAGACAAGTGAGAAGTATTACCTTGCTTGTCTATACAAGTTGTTATATGTCTATTCCTCACTACAAGCAACTACATCAGTTGCTAAAACAGCAGATTCTGACTGGTATTTTTCAAGAAGGAACTCTTCTGCCTTCAGAAAACGAGTTATGTGCCACACATCATATCACACGTGCAACGGTCAGGCAGGCTTTGGACGAACTGGTAAAAGAAAAACTAATCTATAAACACAGAGGAAAGGGAAGTGTAGTAAGTCAACAACGAAAGAGCTTAGGTCTACTTTCATTTAAAGGATTTTCAGAGGTAGTAGGAGCCTCACATACTTCTGTAAATACAGAGATATTGCATAAGCCTACTATACAACCTTGGCCAGAAGATTTCTTTTATCCTTTATCAGAGCGGGAGATTGAAGTAGGCTGTATCTATTTGGAAAGGCTCCGATTGGCTGATAACCACCCGGTGATGCTCGAATATACTTATATCCCTACTAGTGATCTCTCTGGCTTTCTGGAATATAATTTAGGTAAAGATTCTTTGTTTGAAACACTGCATGTGCATTACAATCTGGATATTATCAATGTTGAACAGGATATAAGGGCGATTGTAGCAGATAAAAATACTGCTGATCAATTAGGTCTTATGACTGGAGCGCCTATTCTACATATTTATCGACGTTATGGTACAAATCGTGCCGATTTCTATATATACAGTTCCTTATATTGTAACACTACTCACTATGCATTGAGTAATAGTTTTGATTCATAGATAACTATTTATTAACCAATTTACTTGTTATGGATAAAATCACTGAACTCGCCAAAATGATAGATCATTCGCTGTTGCATCCAACTATGACAGACGAAGATCTGAAAAAAGGATGTGAACTCGCCAAAGCCTATCACACAACATCTGTTTGTATTAAACCGTATGCTGTAAAACAGGCGGCAGCCTGGCTTGCAGGATCGGATGTACTGGTTTGCACAGTTATTGGCTTTCCGCATGGGAACAGTACAACAGCAATAAAGGTGGCAGAGACGGAAAAAGCCTGTCTGGATGGAGCTACTGAAATTGATATGGTGGTTAATATAGGTAAAGTACTCAGCCATGACTGGGCATATATATCAGATGAAATCAAACAAATTCACGATACCTGTACTACCCATAATGCCATCCTGAAAGTAATATTTGAAAATGATTTTCTGCCAGATGATTCCTATAAGATTAAACTATGTGAAATATGTAGTGAAATTGGAGTTGAGTTCATCAAAACATCAACCGGATATGGCTATGTAAAACAGGCAGATGGTAGCTATAATTACAAAGGAGCAACTGAACATGACCTGAAACTTATGCGTGAACATGCATCTCCTCAGGTACAGGTAAAAGCTGCTGGTGGTATACGTACATTGGATGAACTACTAAAAGCAAAAGAACTGGGCGTAACCCGTATAGGCGCTACAGCTACAGAAGCTATGCTGGAGGAAGCGAAGAAACGTTGGAACATACAAACCGATGAATCTGTTAGTACATCCTTTGCTGGTGAGACAAAGGGGTATTAATAAAGTTGTTTATAGTATAAGGAGCATAGAGCAGAGTGTCAAACTCTGCTTTTGTTTTTAGAAGCGTAACAACAGGAGAAATAGTTATTAGTATGAACTCGTATTGTATGTTTGGTTTGCTAGATGAAAATATGTTTCTTTGAGCACTTCCTGTTTATAAACTTGTGGATAGAGAGAATAACAGGAGAATTATACTAAACTGAAAATTGAATTAAAAACCACCACTACCAACTATGAAAAGACATATTCCTAATATTTTTACATGTGGAAACTTGTTTTGTGGATGTGTTGGTATAGTTTCAGTTTTTCAAAATGATCTCAATTTTGCTGCGTACATGATTGGGTTGGCTGCAGTGCTTGACTTTGGGGATGGATTTGCTGCCCGAATACTTAAATCACATTCGGCAATAGGTAAAGAGCTTGATTCACTAGCCGACTGTGTTACATTTGGCGTTCTTCCTGGAGTAATCCTATATAAACTCTTACAGCGAAGTCTGATGCATGATGATTATAGTCTGGTACTATTTGTTATATTGCCTTATATGGCTTATCTGATTACAATATTCTCAGCATTGAGACTTGCTAAGTTTAATGTAGACACCCGCCAGACAGATTCATTTATAGGAGTACCTACTCCTGCCAATGCATTGTTTGTTGGAGCATTGCCGCTCATTTTGTGGCAACATCCTCAGTGGAGTACATATATCCTTAATCCGATTGTGTTATGTGGCTATATATTGATAATGAGTTTTCTGATGACTTCAGAAATTCCTTTATTTGCCTTAAAATTCAAAGATTTTTCTATCGCTAATAATAAAGTCCGTTACCTGTTCCTGCTTCTTTCCCTTGGTTTAATTATTTTCCTGCAGTTTGCTGCACTTCCATTAATCATTGTTTTGTATATCCTTCTTTCTGTGATTAAATTCTAAAATTACATAAAAAGTCACAGGAATGTCCTTTTTACAATACAGAGCCATGTTTTAATCCTCTTTTTTAACAAACCCATCACTTTTATTACTTATAAGAGTTTATTTCCAATTCGCAACCTTTTTCTTTGGTTGAGTAGAAAATACAATTCATTTTCAAATATTTAGTTTCTTCTACTCATTATTTTACCCTATAAAACCATAGGTGTATTTCTAACTCTGGAACTTATTCTTATAGTTTTAACAGGGCATAATGGCAAAATTACAAGTTGAGGCCATATACTGGTTTTACATTTTCACTCTTAGGCGTACTTATCTTCAAAGGTGCGAATCAAATTTCTTCGCCACAAGTATGTACTAGTGTTAAACAGATGTAAACAGATATTCTCATGCAGGAAAAATTGCTAATAATCCAGACAGAAAGCTCAGTTATAAAAACATTTGAGGCGGTTTTGGGTAGTGAATACAAGCTTATTATAAAAAATGATGGTCTCGAAGCTATAGACTGGCTGGAAAAAGGAAACCACGCTGATCTGATTATTGCAGATGCAGGTATGCCTTACTTAAACAGTGTCGATTTTATTAAAGAGTTACGCTCTAATATTGCTCATAGAAATACTCCTATTCTGATATTATCTGATCTTGATAAAGTTACAGAGCGCAATTTATATATACATGCTGGTGCCACAGACTTTGCGATCAAGCCCTTATCCAAATCTCAGTTAAAACAACGTATACGCCAATTACTTGGGAAATCTACCATTGACTCCCAGGATGTCCTTCTGGCCAGCTAATTATATTTTCACTTTATAATAGCTAATGGAGTAAGTGTCTGGTTGGAATAGCTTTGCACTTACTTTTGTATACAATCAGTCTCTTTACAAAAATTTTGTTCACTCTCTATTTTCACAGCTATGAAAACCAGTATTGCTATTGTTCTTATCCTTATTACTGCTGTTGCCTGTACCTCTGTAGACCCTGCTCATAGTGGCAAAAAGGCTTATGCTGCCAAAGCGCCCAGAAATAAGTCTGCCTGGAAATAATAGCTTACAGGCTCGATAATTGGGGAAGCCTTCCCTGTAGGCCTCCTGTATGAATGGAGATAATAATATCTCCTCGCTTAAATCTACCCTGTAGGATAAGGTCTTCTACTCCTACAAGCATTTTGGCCGTATAAACCTGGTCAATCAGGAAGTTGTTTTTCTGTTCGAAGTTATGAATGAAAGAAAGTAATTCAGGAGTAGTTTTGGCATATCCACCAAAATGGTAGCTTGTCTCAAGATGCCAGTTTCTAAACGTAGGAACCGGCTGATCTTCCTGTAAATAATACTGTGAGAGTAATTCCTGAATATCACTTTTCAGAAAGTCGCCTCCTTTTAATACAGGTATACCCAGACATGTATTCTTGCCCTCCAATCCTGCAATCAAGCCCGCTACAGTCCCACCCGTTCCACAGGCACAGCTAACATAATCAAAGGGGATATTTATTTCCTGAATAATTTCGGTGCAACCTTTCACTGCCAATGCATTACTACCACCTTCGGGAATCATGTAAAATGAACCATAGTGCTCCTGAATCTTCTTAAATAACTCTGATTTATTCTTTAAACGATATTCTTCTCTCGGCCAGAACTCCAGTTGCATATGACAGATTTGAGCAAACTGAAGAGTTGGAGACAACTGGGTAATTTCCTGACCTCGTATAATACCAACTGTTTCAAACCCAAATAAAGAACCCGCAGCGGCTACTGCATAGAGGTGATTGGAGTAAGCCCCTCCAAATGTTAGCAATGTTTTATATCCCTGTTCTTTTGCACATTGTAAATTGTATTTTAATTTTCTCCATTTATTCCCTGATATTTGTGGGTCAATCAGATCGTCACGTTTAATTAGCCATTGTACCCCAGCTTTTTCGGCCACAGCACTATAAATAGGTTGAATGGGTGTAGGTCTTTTATGAAACAGCTCTTCTGGCATAAGTTAGAGGTCTTGTAGAATGAATTGCAGTATACTAATTGCAAAGAAAACTGATTTTTACGATTGAGTTAATAATCTATTTTAATGAAGCAAAAACATGAACAGTGATTTTAGTGAAAATAATGAGTTAAATGAAGATGGGGATTTGTATGAACATTATCGCATTGTAGTGGATAAAGGGCAGTCCTTAGTACGAATAGATAAGTTTTTGATGGATCGCATTCCGAATGCTACACGTAATAAAGTACAACAGGGAATCGAAGCAGAATCCGTTAAAGTCAATGATAAAGTTGTCAAATCAAGCTATAAGATTAAGCCATTGGATGTAATAACTGTATCATTACCTGAGCCTCCACGAGATACAGAAGTTATTCCAGAAAATATTCCGCTGAATATTGTCTATGAAGATAACGAATTACTTGTTATCAATAAACCTGCCGGCATGGTAGTACACCCAGCATACCAGAACTGGACAGGCACATTAGTAAATGCGTTAGCTTATCACTTTCAAAATCTACCCACTACACAAAATGGGGAAGGCCGGCCAGGTTTGGTACATCGCATTGATAAAGATACTTCAGGGCTTATGGTTGTTGCTAAGACAGAGTTGGCAATGGCCCATCTGGCCAGGCAGTTCTATGACCATAGTATTGAACGAACTTATTATGCAATGGTATGGGGCGAGGTCAATCCACCCGAAGGAACAGTTAATGTTAATCTAGGTCGCAGTCCCAAAGACCGACGGGTTGTAGCTGCATTTCCAGACAGTGATATTGGTCGCCATGCAGTTACTCATTATAAAACCCTCAAGGCATTACGCTATATCTCGCTGGTACAATGTAATCTGGAAACCGGGCGTACACATCAGATACGTGCCCATATGCAGTACTTAGGACATCCTTTGTTTAATGATGAAACCTATGGAGGGAATAGAATACTAAAAGGAACAACCTTTACCAAATACAAGCAATTTGTAGAGAATTGTTTTAAACTTTTACCACGGCAGGCTCTTCATGCCAAATCATTGGGTTTTCAACATCCCAAAACCCGTCAATGGATGCAGTTTGACAGCGCGCTTCCTGAAGACTTCTTATCAGTTCTCGAAAAATGGGAGAAATATGTAAATACCCAAGACTAATAGGGCAACAAAGAAATATTACTAGATGTTGTATTTTAATAATATAAAGAAACTTTTTCACTTTTACGTTTGTTGAAAAATCAGCTTCTTACTATACACCAAAACAAGTATAGATCTGATTTGACATACAAGCAACGGCTTTTCTCTTCTGGAAAAGGTGTAAAAGTTCTAATTTAAATTGCAGGAGTCTTATTCTTTGGCTACTTTGCATACATTTTCTATACAGGTCTAGACCCATTAGTAAATTCATTCTCAGTTATTAACATATAAAATTTCTTTTTCTAGTGATTATACTTGCTTTTTTCTTTGCCCACTGGTATATCTCATTATTTTGCCAGACGTTTTTTTTGCATCGGTATGCTGCTCATAAAATGTTTACCATGAATATGTTCTGGGAGAAGTTTTTCTATCTTCTTACCTATGTTTCTCAGGGATCTTCTTTCTTAAGTCCAAGAGGGTATGCTATTCTGCACCGTATGCATCACGCGTATAGTGATACAGACAAAGATCCTCACTCTCCACATCATACCGAGAATGTTTTTACAATGATGTGGAAAACAAAAGATATTTATAACGATTACGTAAATTTCCGTAAAGACCCTGAGCCTCAGTTTGATCGTAATTATCCTTACTGGAAAGCACTAGAAAATATTGGAGACTCATGGCCTTCTCGCATTGCATGGGGTACATTTTATGTATTAGTTTACATTGCTGCCTTTGTATGGTTGGATATGCATTGGGCATTTTTCTTCCTGTTACCTATCCATTTTCTGATGGGGCCCGTACATGGAGCTATTGTAAACTGGAGTGGTCACAAGTATGGTTATTCCAATTTCGATAATCACGATAAGTCTAAGAACTCTTTGATAATGGATGTATTAATGATGGGAGAATTATTTCAGAACAACCATCACAAACTGCCTAATCGCCTGAACTTTGCTGCTAAGTGGTTTGAATTTGATCCAACGTATCCTATTATAAAGGTATTGAGTTGGTTAAAGATTATTCAACTGAAGCCGGTAAAAGTAAAAGCTTAATATACGAAAGCCCTGATCAATTCAGGGCTTTTTTTATAGAGTTGATTTGTTTCTACGATTCGGGTTCTATAGTAACTTTAATTCGTTTGATGCGTTTGGTATCTGCGGAAAGGACTGAGAATATCCAGTCTTTATATCGTATTTTTTCACCTGCAAGTGGTAACCTTGTAAATAATTCCAGTAATAATCCTCCCAGTGATTCACTATCTCCCCGAACTTCATCAAAGATTTCTGAATCTATCTCCAGGATTTTAAAAAAGTCATTCAAAAGAGTTTTGCTTTCAAAAACGTAGGTATTTGTGTCAATTTGCGTGAAAGATTTCTCTTCTTCGTCAAATTCATCCTGAATATCTCCCAGAATCTCTTCAATGATATCCTCCATTGTGATGAGTCCGGATGTTCCACCATACTCATCAACAACAATCGCTATATGAACACGGCGGATCTGAAAGTCATATAGTAAGTCATCTATCCGTTTGTTTTCGGTAATAAAGTAAGGTGTACGAAGAAAATGTTTCCAATCGAAGTGTTCATCCTTATCAAGATAAGGTAGAAGATCTTTAATATATAGAATGCCTGCAACTTCATCAATAGTGTCGTTATATATAGGGACACGGGAATAACCTGACTTATTTATCTTGTCCATGAGTTCATGAAAATCCAGGTCCATCGGAAATGCTGTAATGTCCAGACGAGGACGCATGATTTGTTTTGAAGTAATTGTACTGAAGTTTACAATTCCTTGTAGAAACTGCTTTTCATTTTCTGTGGTTGAAGATGTATCTGTTTCCAGCACATGGGTAAGTTCATCTGCAGATATCTTATATCCTTTTTTATGAAGCGAAATCTCTATATAATGTGTTATTTTAAGTAATAGCCATACAAAAGGAAATAACAGGCAGTAGGCTATAAGAATAATATAAGAAGTTGCCTTACCCAATGGAGATTTATTCCATTTGTAAATTTTAGGCAATACTTCCTCAAAAAAGATAACAACAAAACTTATAAGGAAAATTAGTGCTATTTTGGTGAAAATACCAATCTCATAAGAACCCTGTGTATACCAGACCACATAAATAAGTAAAGTACTAAGAGCTATTGTTAGCAAATAGTTTGCAAGGAGTAAAACAGCCAGAAGGTGTTTAGACTTACTAAAAAGATGATTAAGAAAAGGAGGGAGGCTTAGTGAAGATCTAAGATCGTTCTTTTGATTTGTGTTTGTCTGGGACGAAAAAAATGTCTCGACATTTGAGAATAGTGAAGAAAGAAACAGAAAAAGTATGAGTAGAACAAATGTAGATATATAAAAAGCAGATAAGGTGCCTGCTATATTGAAAGCAAACACCCCATACGATAAAGGATCGTCCGTATCGGTACTATTTTCCAAAGACGTAAAAAAAACGTTTGTAGAAATGATTGAAATAGTCAAATGTATTCTGAACATAGAATGCTCAGAATACTTGTTGATGAGTATTTGTAGTAAATATGAGGCTACAATCGGTCTTTTACAAACTATTTAGTAATTAGAATGGCAAATCGTCATCACCATCACCTGCTGGAGGTAGAGGAGGATCTATTTCTTTCGTAGTGGCCTGTGGCGTATACGTATTTCCAGAACCAGATGAATTACCCCCAGAAGAATATCCAGAACCTCCCTGATCGCCTCCTTCACGGGAACCCAGCAGCGTAAAATCTGTACCTAGTACATCTAATGAATAACGATCTTTGCCATCTTTATCCTGATAAGTGCGTACACTGAGTTTGCCTTCTACAAATATCTGAGTGCCTTTACGTACATACTTTTCAACAACATCAGCTTTTTGATTCCAGAACTCTATTCTAAACCACTCTGTTTTCTCATGTCTTACACCGTTACGATCTGTGTATGCATCATTAACAGCAATAGAAAAGTTAACCACTTTACGATCGGGACTTAGTTGACGGATCTCTGGGTCACGACCTACATTGCCGATTAATGTGATTTTGTTGTAACTTGCCATGTCAATATGATTAATTTAGTTTAATGAAAATGCAATGACAAAACAATAAAGAAAACCAGAAAAGAAAAAATATAAAAAATGACTTTATTGTTTTTATAGCCTTAATCAGTTAAAACTAGCTAAAAAAAATGTTCACTCAAATACTTGTTTATTAAAATAGGCTTAGGAAGTTGTTCTGCTTCTTCCAGTGTATAAAATGTCAGACCTTCCTGTATCTGTGGTAGGGTCTCCAATTGTATATGCCAGAAACGAGCTTCAATATGCTGATGACTTAATAAATGTGTATATACTTTTTGGGGTTCTTTAATAGTATAGACAGTATCAGATAAATCCAGATTATGTTGTTTTAATAAATCCTCTGTGTCTATAATACTGTCATTTTCACTCAACCAAAAATCGTACAATCCCTGCCAAATATCTTTACTCGCTCTTAATCGCATGGCAATACGGTTATGAATATGAAAAACTATGTAATGAAAGAAACGATTTTTTATAACGGTTTTTTTCCTTTTTATAGGAAGGACGTTTTGACGTCCTGTGAGAAACGCTTCACATTCCTGCTGAAAAGGACATAGTAAACAATCGGGAGAAGAAGGTGTACACTGAATAGCTCCAAACTCCATGATAGCCTGATTATATAAATCTGGGCTATCTGACGAAATGAGTTGATTTGCTAATGTTGAAAATATAGTTTTGGCTTTGGTGGTAGCAATATCTGTTTCCAGACCGTACAATCGGGCTAGTACCCTGAACACATTACCATCCAATACGGCTACAGATTCTTTGAAAGCAAAAGAAGCGATGGCTGCTGCTGTATAAGGACCAATACCTTTTAGTTTTACTAAATTGATATATGAATTAGGAAATAATCCATTGTATTGATTTACAATGACTTTAGCTGTCTCCTGCATATTTCTTGCCCGAGAGTAATAACCCAACCCTTGCCATAATCGTAATACTTCCTGCTCTGGGGCTGCTGCCAAATCAAATACAGTTGGAAACGATTTTACAAAATTTTCATAATAAGGCAGTCCCTGTTTCACCCGGGTTTGTTGTAGAATGATTTCTGATAACCATATTTGATATGGATCATTTGTATGGCGCCAGGGAAGATCTCGTTTGTGGTACTCGTACCATTCAATAAGACGAGAAGCAAATGTGTCTTGGATAATCAATGATAAAAATAATTAAAGTCCTTTTTCGTTATAATGTATAAAAGCCTAAAATTGTTCAAAATCTTTAAAGGTAATAGTATGTGATTTACTTTTCCTGTAAAATAAGTATATATTTAGGTAGAGGGGAATTGTAACAGGAGTGATGTAGTATTTGCCTCAAAATTAAATGATTATAAACAGTATATAATTTTTATTATAAGATACAATATATTAATTTTGCAACGTTTGATACAACCTAAATCGTCAATGAATCTATAAATAGTGCAAACTCTTAACCAGTTTATCACAGTGACTAAAGCAGAAGTAATTACAGAAATCGCCGAAAAAACCGGTATTGACAAGGCTGACATCGCCCAAGCAGTAGAATCTTTTATCTCCGTTGTGAAAAACTCAATGGCTGAAGGTGAAAATATCTATATCCGTGGTTTTGGTAGTTTTGTGAATAAGAAAAGAGCCAAGAAAGTAGCTCGCAACATCTCTAAAAACACAGCTATGATTATTGATGAACATTTCGTTCCATCATTCAAGCCTGCTAAAGATTTTGTTGAGCAGATTAAGACTAGTAAAAAGATAAAAGTATCTGCTAACTAATCTGAAGAGATTTTTCGGCTTACTTTTATATTTTAAGTTTATAAATACTACGGCAAACTAGACTCATTACCGTAATAGCCATATACTCATTGTAATACTGATCTTGTGTTACAATGAGTATATGGCATTTTTTTATTAGACACGGATGGGATGCATTGGTATTGTCAGGAATGATTACCAACTTTGTCGTTGGTTATATATTATATGTTATGAAGAAATCTCAGATTATTTCGATTGTTATTGCTGTTTTTGCTATTGGAGTGTTGTATAGCTTACCCAAAGTAATTGTAAGCGACAAAGACAAGAAAATAGATCGCAAGCCAACAGAACAGCAGGTTGAGGCTGTTACTACAGAGTCTTCACATAATCAGTCATTGTCAGCAGAACAGGCGAGTGTTATAAAAAATCTGACAAATCAATATAAAAATAGCACGGATAAAGAAAAAAAGATTATTTTTGCGGATTCTTTAGCTGGCATATATCGAAAAGCAATGATTTTTGATAGTGTTGCAGTGTATCGTGAGTTGATTGTCGGGCTGGAGCCTTCCGAAAAAAATCTGCTAAGTGCTGCCGATGCCTGTTATGATGCATTCTTTTTTGTGACGGATGCTGGAAAGGTAGAAATTTATGGAGAGAAGGCTCGGGGATATTATCAGAAGGTTCTGGATAGGAATCCAAAGCAATTAAATGCAAAAGCTAAAATGGCAGTTACCTATGCCAACTCTGCTTCTCCTATGCAAGCAATTGCTATGTTGAGAGAAGTTATTGCAGAAGATCCAAAAAATGAACAAGCATTGTTCAATTTAGGATTGCTTTCTATCCGTTCAGGTCAGTATGATAAGGCTGTTGAGCGATTCAAAGAAGTATTAAAAAATAATCCTGTTAATCTGCAGGCTAAATTATACTTAGGAATAAGTTATGCAGAACTGGGAGATAAAGCTAGTGCCAGACAATTTTTAGAAGAAGCTAAATCTGGTACAGATGACGTAATGATATTAAATGCTGCTGATGAGTATTTAAAAGAACTGGAAGCAGCTAAGTAATATCTATTGATCTTTAGGATATCTGATTCTATAAAATATTGAAGATCTTTTATCATATTTATTCACTTTAAAATATTTTACAATTATGCCCTGCGGAAAAAAAAGAAAGAGACACAAGATTGCTACACACAAAAGAAAAAAACGCCTTAGAAAAAACAGACATAAGAAGAAGTAATTCTTCACAAGACTTCCCGCTAGCTAGATAGTTATCGGGAAGTCTTGTTTCGGACTTTTCTAAATATACCGATGAGATTATATAATTGTACGTCAGGAAAATAATACTGCTTTATTGATCTGGATATATAGGTCATAGCAGACGAAACGTATTAATCAGGTTATCAGGTAAACTCCACAGTAGTTTAATTAATAAGAGTTTTATCTTTGATTTCCTACATTGATCTGTCAAACAGTAAACTAACTTAGAAAGTTAATAACTCTATATTTTGTAAAGGTAAATTGGCGCGTATACAAACTGCCGCGTCTGCTCCTGAGAAGAAATTTTACAGAATACTAACTTAAGTTTGGTTTGAACAGTTTATTAGGACAGATCTATTATTCGAAAAAATTAAAAACACAGTATATATTGCTAAATCTATCCTTATAAGAAGGAAATAGTAGTAGGCCACTGTTGTTTTACATGTATGTTTTCATATTCTGACAAAGTTAATTACAGTAAACTCTTTTAATGGCCATCTAAATCCCCATATTGCCATCAGAGTTAATTGTTTTCCACGTACATTAGCTTACTCTACGGTATTATTCTGTATCGATTTTCTGTTTGTTTATTACTGACAGTGGGTCGCATTGGTCATTCAAAAAAATTACAACGTTGAGTAATGAATTAGTTATCAATTCCACTGCAAAAGGTGGTAGGATAGCTCTTTTAAGAGACAAACGAATTGTAGAGTACCATATTGAAGAGAGCGAAAACCAGTTTACAGTAGGTGATATCTATTTGGGTACTGTGCGTAAAATATCGCCAGGTTCAAATGCAGCCTTTGTGGATATTGGACATGAAAAGGATGCTTTCCTGCATTATCAGGATTTAGGTCCCAACTTTTCTTCATTGCACAAACTAACACAAGATGTCATTGCAAAGCGTATCAATGGTACACGTTTAAATGGTGTACAATTAGAGGCTGAAATTGACAAGTTTGGTAAAATTTCGCAGGTACTTACTAAGAACGCACCTATTCTGGTGCAGGTCGTAAAAGAGCCAATTTCAACCAAAGGCCCGCGACTCTCCTGTGAGTTGTCTCTGGCGGGTAGGTATATTGTATTGGTACCATTTTCCAATTCTGTTAATATTTCTAAGAAAATCACGAACAAGCAGGAGCGTCAGAGATTAGCTCGTTTGCTGAATTCTATAAAACCACAAAACTTTGGCATCATTGTACGTACAGTGGCCGAAAGTAAAGAAGTGGCAGAACTGGATCGTGATTTACAGAACTTAATGGAGAAATGGGAAAATGGGATGAAGTTATTACGGGAAGCTAAACCCCGTGAAAAAATAATCGGAGAGATGAACCGAGCGTCTTCTATGCTGCGGGATATGCTCAACGAAAGTTTTGATAGTATTACAGTGGATGATAAGGATGCTTATGAAGATATCCGAACCTATATCCACACTATTGCCCCTGAAAAAGAAAAGATTGTAAAACTTTACAGCGGTAAAAATAAGATATTTGAGCAGTTTGGAATTGAGAAGCAGCTCAAGTCAATTTTTGGTCGGTCGGTAAGTCTACCAGGTGGAGGATATCTCATCATTGAGCATACAGAAGCTATGCATGTGATAGATGTGAACAGTGGTAGCCGCTCAAACACCGAAGCTGACCAGGAAGCTACAGCTGTTAATACTAACATTGAAGCTGTAAAAGAAATTGCCCGGCAACTAAGAGTACGTGATATGGGAGGGATCATTTCTATTGATTTTATTGACATGAAAAAGGCAGAAAACAAACGCCTGATTTATGAAAAGATGAAAGAAGAGATGCAAAGTGATCGATCCAAGTTTACAATTCTACCTTTGACAAAGTTTGGTGTAATGCAAATAACACGTCAGAGAGTAAGGCCGGAGCTTCACATTTCTACAGGAGAGACATGCCCTACCTGTGGTGGTACTGGTAAGGTAGGGCCAACCATTCTGTTGACAGACCAGATTGAAAGTAATTTGGAATATATCATTACACGGCAGAATGAAAAGCACATTATTCTTACAGTTCACCCCTATCTACATGCTTATTTCACAAACGGGCTTCCTTCCAGACGAATGAAATGGTTTTTCCGGTATAAAACATGGATTAAGATTGTTAAAGATTCTTCTTTAGGAATTACCGAATATAAGTTTGTAAATAAATTTGGTGATGACATAGAAATCATACCATAAGCTATCTAGAAATAAAAAGCATTGTGTCTGAACACAATGCTTTTTTATAACACTAAATACAGATAGATCAGAATTTTAAAACTTAACTCCTAAGTCAAGAGAAAACAAACTATTGCGAACCTTTACGAAATCATTTACACGATCACTGCCATTTTTTACATTATTACCTAGTGCATTTACAAGGCCACGATTATAACTCAAACCAAAGAATACTGCGGTATTTGTTCCCATTATAAGTTCGCTACCTGCTCCCAATAACAATCCGGCATCAGCAGGACGAAAGGCGTTTTTTCCATTCACAGATTTATAGATATAGTTTGTAGGTTTATCTAAAGGCTTCTCTGCCAATTTAGCGTCAAGAGTTCCTCCAATTAAGAAGTAAATTTTCATGTCTGTAGCAATTTCATTGGTAAAAAACTTTAGCGCTACAGGTATTTGCAAATACTGCATATTATATACACTGGAAAGGTTTGTACCTTTTACAGTTCCTTCTATACCAGAACGTTTTACAGTATACCATAATCCTGTATGGAAGGCATAATTATCCGCAAAGAAAAAATCCATAACAGGACCTGCACTAAAACGCAAACCAGAACCATTTTTACCTACTACATCATAATCGCCTTCCGTAACAGCAGAGTTAAATGCAACAGCTGGTGAGAATTTAAAGCCCAATTTTACCTGAGAGAATGCCTGCACAGACAAAAAAGCGGCGAAAAAAAGTAATGCAATTTTTTTCATAATTTTGTACGTTTTCTAGCTTATTATAAAGCGGGTTTTGTTTAGAAAAAGATACTACTTTAATTTGAAAGAATTTTATAGTTTACTTAGACTCCAGACCTATACAACTGAATAGCTTATTGCACAATTGTTTATCTCTTTATGTCAATCAGTTAGCTGCAAGTTTACATATTCCCACCACAAAATCATAAAATTTTGTTACTCATAAATCGTCTTATCACTGAAATGAACGACAGAAAATTGCTAAAAAGTATAATTGCTGTATTGTTCTTGCTTGCTGCATGTACATCAAAGGAAGTTTCTCCCATTGTAATTGAACGACTTGACGCGGAAATGATAAATCTTAAAACAAGGGCAGAAATTCAGCATTTTTTGGATAAAAACAGGAACCTGAAGGAGACATTTTTCTTGTCAGAGACAGATATGTCAGATTCTGTTCTTGTTGATCGGATTTATCAGACAGTAACTAATCCTGCTTTTAAGAAATTTTATAATGAATTAAATAAGAGTGCCGGCGATTTGGGAGAAGTAAAGACACAATTTGCGGAAGCATTTAGTCAAGTACAGAAACTTTATCCGGATTTTAAGCCGCCTAAAGTCAAAACTGTAATTTCTGGGTTAGGCCATTTTTCAAGAGATGCAGCGGCTTTATTTGTTTCAGATAGTTTGATAGTTATTAGTCTGGATTTCTATGCAGGAGAAAAGGCTACATTCGTGCCTAGTGTACCTAATTTTTTACTAAAAAAATATACATTACAGGCACTAGTGCCATCCATAATGAGTGTATTGGCAGAGAAATTTATTGTTACAAATACAGAGGATAAGTCTCTTTTAAATGACATGATTGTTGCGGCCAAGAAGTTGGAGTTTACACATGAGGTAATGCCAGAAACACCAGACAGTCTAATTATTTTTTACACTGAAAAACAATTGAATGACGCTGAAGAACACAAAAATGTAATCTGGGCACATTTTATAAAAGAGAAGCTATTGTATGAAACAAATCATTTTAAGAAAGTAAAATATATAGGAGATCGGCCTTACACAGCCGAAATTGGGACAGATTGTCCAGGTGCAATAGGAAGATGGGTAGGATGGCAGATTGTAAAAAAATATAGGGACGAAAATTCTGATGTAACATTGCCAGCTTTACTGAGTAACCCTGATTCTCAGAATATTTTTATGAAGTCGAAGTTTAAAGGCGAATAGATAACTTGAAGCTTGAAACAAGAGGAATATTGGAGATAAGAAATTAATGTTGTAGTATTTTATAAAAATGTATTTGAAAAATGGCACGTGGTAATAGAGATGATATCTTGGAAGAAGATAAAAAAAGGAAAGTAAATAAGGCTGGTATACAAAGTTTTTTGGAGATTTTCAAATTTGTAAGACCTTACAAGGGGTATCTTATTGTAGGATTAATAAGTTTAGCATTGTCCGCATTAGCTACCTTAGGCTTCCCATTATTAGCCGGAAAATTAGTTGATGCTGCTGACAACAAAGCAGGGGGATATTCCATTAACCAAGTGACTATTGCTCTAATGGGTATATTGTTACTAAATGCAATTTTTGCATTTCTAAGAATAAGAACTTTTGCCAATGTTAGTGAAAAATCTTTACGAGATATACGAGTTGCTTTATACGATAAGCTTGTTCATTTATCTATACCTTTTTTTGAAGAACGAAGAGTGGGTGAGTTGACCAGTAGAATAACTTCTGATGTACAGCAGTTACAGGATGTGCTTTCTTTTACATTGGCTGAGTTTCTCAGACAAGCGATCACATTAGTTGTCGGTATTTTATTGTTGCTGGTCTTTTATCCCAAGCTAACACTTTTTATGTTGGCTACTTTTCCAATAATTGTCATTGGCGCAATAATCTTTGGAAGATATATACGAAAACTTTCTAAAAAGACACAAGATAGCCTGGCATACGCCAATACCATAGTTATGGAGACCCTTCAGGGAGTACATACTGTGAAGGCCTATACCAATGAAATGTATGAGACAACTCGTTATTCAAATGCTTTGGCAAAAGTAATCCAGAATGCCTTAAATGGTGCAAAATATAGGGGATTGCTTGTCTCTTTTATTATTTTCGTGGTATTAGGCGGGATTGTTGGAGTAATATGGTATGCCGCTACTTTGTATTCTCAACGAATTATTACAGCCGGTGATCTTATCAGTTTTACTTTATTTACAGGATTTGTTGGAGCTTCTGTCGCAGGCTTAGGTGAAATCTATTCTCAACTACAAAAGACTATCGGTGCATCAGAACGTATAAGGGAATTACTGGCACAAGAAAATGAACAGACAACTTTTCTTGAAAAAGAATCCTTAAAACAGGTTGGAGATATTGTATTCTCAAATGTACATTTTAGCTATCCGACTCGTCCAGATATTGAGGTACTCAAAGGGATTTCTATTCAGATTCGTAATGGACAGAAAATTGCTTTAGTTGGCCATAGTGGTTCAGGAAAATCAACAATTACCTCTCTTTTACTGAGATATTATCAACCTTCTGCCGGAAACATTTCTGTCAGTGGGATTGATATTGAAGCTATAGAACTAAAAGAACTACGTAAACACATTGGTATTGTCCCTCAAGATGTGTTGTTGTTTGGTGGTAGCATAGCTGAAAATATATCATATGGAAAGCCTCTGGCTACTTTAGATGAGATTAAAGACGCTGCACGCAAGGCAAATGCTCTGGAATTCATTGAAAAGTTTCCTGAAGGCTTTAATACAGTTGTAGGAGAGAGAGGAGTGAAGTTATCCGGTGGCCAGCGGCAACGCATTGCCATTGCCAGAGCTATTCTCAAAGACCCGGAAATCTTAATTCTGGATGAAGCAACAAGTTCATTAGATGCAGAAAGCGAACGGTTGGTACAAGATGCATTAGATGAGTTAATGAAAGATCGTACTACGATTATTATTGCACACCGGTTAGCCACTATACGAAAAGTAGATTATATTTATGTTATCGGTGATGGCCATATTCAGGAGCAAGGAACCCATGACGATCTATCAGAAATGGAAAGTGGGATTTACAGCAACTTATTACGTCTTCAATTTGAAATTTCATAAGTAATTGATTGTTAAGTTTTTGATTTAAAACTAAACATAGTGTGCGTAATTTTTTTTAAAATTTTTCACTTTTTTTTTGATAAAAATTTGCCTGTAAAGAAAAAGTCGCTACTTTTGCATTCCCTTTCGCAAGGGACATGAATAAGGGGGTGTACCAGAGTGGCCAAATGGGGCAGACTGTAAATCTGCTGACTTATGTCTTCGGTGGTTCGAATCCATCCGCCCCCACTCAATCAATGCTGAATGAATTGATAGAATAGTATAGTTTAAGAGTTGTCATTCGAGATTTGTCAGTGTTATTTTAAGCGGGAGTAGCTCATTTGGTAGAGCGATAGCCTTCCAAGCTATAGGTGGCGGGTTCGAGCCCCGTCTCCCGCTCTAGGAAAAGTAGAAGGTAGCTTACTTTCTGCTTTTTCTTTTATGGTCAGGATGCTGTACTATTTTAGCATCTAATTTAAATTGACTTAGGCCGTCGTAGCTCAGGGGTAGAGCACTTCCTTGGTAAGGAAGAGGTCGTGGGTTCAATTCCCATCGTCGGCTCTGTTAAGTACAATTTTTTTATTAATTATACTTTTATCACATAACTTAAAACGAGGATTTTCAAACATGGCAAAAGAAACGTTTGACCGTTCCAAACCCCACGTAAACGTTGGTACCATCGGTCACGTAGATCACGGTAAAACTACTTTGACTGCTGCTATAACAATGGTGTTGGCAAATAAAGGGTTGGCAGAAAAAAGAGACTTCTCTTCTATTGATAATGCTCCTGAAGAAAAAGAGCGTGGTATCACTATTAACACGGCTCACGTAGAATATCAAACGGTAAATCGTCACTATGCACACGTTGACTGTCCAGGTCACGCTGACTATGTGAAAAACATGGTTACGGGTGCTGCTCAGATGGATGGTGCTATTCTAGTGGTTGCTGCTACAGATGGTCCAATGCCTCAAACAAAAGAACACATTCTTTTGGCTCGTCAGGTAGGTGTGCCTCAGTTGGTTGTGTTCATGAACAAGGTTGACTTGGTTGATGATCCTGAGTTGTTGGAGTTGGTTGAGATGGAGGTTCGTGAGTTGTTAAGCTTCTATAAATTTGATGGAGATAATACTCCAGTTATTCGTGGTTCTGCTCTTGGTGGATTGAATGGCGATCCTCAGTGGGTTAAAACTATCGATGAGTTGATGGAGTCTGTAGATTCTTGGATTCCTCTTCCTGTTCGTCTGGTTGATCAACCATTATTGATGTCTGTAGAAGATGTATTTACTATCACTGGTCGTGGTACAGTTGCTACAGGTCGTATTGAGCGTGGTGTAGTTAACGTAGGTGATGCAGTTGATATCTTAGGTATGGGTGCTGAGAACCTGAAATCTACAGTTACAGGAGTTGAGATGTTCCGTAAATTGTTGGATCGTGGTGAAGCTGGTGATAACGTAGGTTTGTTGTTGCGTGGTGTAGACAAAGATCAAATCCGTCGTGGTATGGTTATTTGTAAGCCAGGTAGTGTAAAACCTCACGCTAAATTCAAAGCTGAAGTTTATATTCTAAGCAAAGAAGAAGGTGGACGTCATACTCCATTCTTTAATAAATACCGTCCTCAGTTCTACTTCCGTACAACTGACGTAACTGGTGAGATTATGCTTCCTGAGAACGTAGAGATGGTTATGCCTGGGGATAACATTACTATTGAAGTACAGTTAATCAATACCATCGCTATGGAAAAAGGTCTTCGTTTCGCGATTCGTGAAGGTGGACGTACCGTAGGTGCTGGTCAGGTGACTGAAATCTTAGACTAATTAATTGATTTGATTGGAATGCCTTCTCATATCTTTTGAGAAGGCATTTTTATTTCTCTGTTTTTAGGAAAATAAAAAAAGAATTTACAATAATTGTACTTTGTTTTGTTTTTCTAAATCAAATGCATATCTTTGCAGTCCGTTTTTCTGGATACCATACACACGGGTGTAGTTCAAGGGTAGAATAGCGGTCTCCAAAACCGTTGATGGGAGTTCGAATCTCTCCACCCGTGCCCTTAATATAGTTCAGCAATCAATACAGGAAATGAAAAAGTTTTTCGCGTTTATCAAAGATTCTTTTGTAGAAGTAAAGGAAAATGTATCCTGGCCAAAGTACTCTGAAGTGCAAGCGAATGCTACTTTGGTATTGGTTGCTTCGTTATTGTTTGCATTAGTGATTGGCTTGGTTGATTTTGGCTTTAGAGAGGCTATGCAAAAGATTTATCAATCGGTTTTTAGTAATTAATCACGAAAAACGTATTTTTTCCGATGAGTGAGTTAAAGTGGTATGTACTCCGAGCTGTGGCCGGACAAGAAAAGAAAATTAAGTCTTATCTTGAAACTGAAATTGCACGGCATAATCTGTCAGACCACATTTCTCAAGTGATAATACCTTCTGAAAAAGTGTACGAGATAAGAAATGGAAAGAAGAAGGTACGGGAAAAAAATACATTGCCTGGTTATGTGATTATTTCTGCTAATGTTGAACATCCAGAAGTAATGCATACTATTACAGGGATTCCAGGTGTATTAGGTTTCTTAGGGAATGAGAATAAACCTGGGACTTCAAGTAAAATACCTGTTCCTCTTCGCCAATCTGAGATAAATCGTATCTTAGGTAAAATGGATGAGGAGGCTGAGCAGGGCGAAAAACTGGAAACTCCGTTTATAGTCGGAGAGACAGTTTTAGTAATGGATGGTCCATTCAAATCTTTTAAAGGTACAGTAGAAGAGGTTTTTGAGGAGAGGAAAAAGCTCAAGGTAATGGTGAAGATCTTTGGTCGGAATACTCCTGTTGAGCTTAGTTATGTTGAAGTGGAGAAAGAAGAATAGTATAAAAGATTTGTGGATTTATTGTTTGACTGTTACGCCTCAATATATAAGAAGAAAAAAGATACATATCTAATCTTTCAACCTTCTTTTGCAGTGCACTAAACATGTGAGCTTCCAACACATAAGATAGTGCGAAGTGAGAGAGTCTAATAAAGGAGTGTGACCTTCTTATTTAAAATGATTCTCTTTGCATTTATGATGCGAATCAGTATGTTCCTATTCGCTTAAAACTTATTTCAAAAAAATGGCAAAGGATATTGCTGGATACTTGAAACTGCAGGTAAAAGGGGGACAGGCAAACCCTGCACCACCAATTGGTCCTGCATTGGGTAGTAAAGGTATCAATATCATGGAGTTTTGCAAGCAATTCAATGCAAGGACTCAAGATAAAATGGGACAAGTAGTTCCTGTTTTGATTACTTACTACACAGATAAATCTTTCGAATTTGTTCTTAAAACTCCTCCTGCAGCTGTATTGCTAATGGACGCTATTAAGATACAAAAAGGTTCTGCTGAACCTAACCGTAAGAAAGTAGGCTCTGTTACTTGGGAACAGGTAAAGAAGATCGCCGAAACAAAGATGCCTGATTTAAATGCTTTGACAATTGAATCTGCAATGAAAATGATTGCAGGAACTGCGAGAAGTATGGGTATTACGGTTTCAGGAACAGCTCCTTGGGAAAGTTAATTTAAATTTTATACAAACGGAAGAATTACCGCAATCTTCTGGAAAACCTGAAAATAATGGGAAAGTTAACTAAAAAACAAAAGGAAGCACGGTCTAAATACGATTTGAGCAAAGCGTACTTGTTAGCGGAAGCTGGAAAAATTGTAAAAGACATTACTTATACTAAGTTTGACGCTTCTGTTGATATTGATATTCGTTTGGGTGTAGATCCTCGGAAAGCCGACCAAATGGTTCGTGGGACAGTTGCTCTGCCACATGGAACAGGAAAAGAAGTTAGAGTATTAGTACTTTGCCCTCCTGATAAAGAAGCAGAAGCAAAAGAAGCTGGTGCAGACTACGTTGGTTTGGATGAGTACATTTCTAAGATTGAAGGAGGATGGACTGATATCGATGTAATTATTACTATGCCAACAGTAATGGCAAAAGTAGGTAAGTTAGGTCGTGTATTAGGTCCTCGAGGCTTAATGCCAAATCCTAAGTCTGGAACTGTAACGATGGAAGTTGGAAAAGCAGTGAAAGAAGTGAAAGCCGGTAAAATTGACTTTAAAGTAGATAAAACCGGAATCGTACATACCAGTATTGGTAAAGTTTCTTTTTCTCCTGAGAAAATTGCTGAAAACCTTCAGGAATTGATGAATACAATCATGAGATTGAAGCCATCTTCAGCAAAAGGAACATATGTACAGTCAGTTTATATCTCGAGTACAATGAGTCCGGGCGTCCAAATTGACAAAACCAGTATTCAAGGTTTGTAATTGCAAGCCTTCTGATGTTAAACTATTTGATGACGATTAACCGTCGAGCTATAACATGACACGCGAAGAAAAAGCGGTTATTATTCAAGAATTAACCGAAAAATTTCAAGAGAAGCCTTTCTTTTATATCATGGATGCCTCTGGCATGACCGTGGCACAAGTAAATGCTTTTCGTCGTATGTGCTTTGAAAAAGGGATTGAATACCGTGTGGTAAAAAATACTCTTATCAGAAAAGCACTGGAACGTATTGAAGGAGACTTTACTCCTTTTAATGATACTGTACTGACAGGATTTTCTGGGGTTCTGTTTTCAAATGAATCAGGTAAAGCACCTGCTGCTTTGATTAAAGAATTTCGTAAGAAATCAGGTAAAGATAAGCCGGTATTCAAAGGAGCTTCAGTTGATGCAAGTCTTTTTATTGGTGAAAGCAGCCTGGAGACTTTGTATACACTGAAATCCAAAAACGAACTTATCGGAGAAATTGTCGGCTTACTACAATCTCCTGCCAAAAATGTTGTATCTGCTCTACAAAGTGGTGGAAACAAATTGGCTGGTATTGTCAAAACTCTTCAGGAAAGAGAAGGATAAGCTACAGTATCTTAGCCTGAAACTTTCAGGCATTTAAAATTATCTATCAATTAAATCATTCACTATTAATTTTATAAAACAATGGCAGATTTAAAAGCATTTGCTGAACAGTTGGTTAACTTAACTGTTAAAGAAGTAAACGAATTAGCTCAGATTCTGAAAGATGAGTATGGTATCGAACCAGCTGCTGCTGCAGTTGCTGTTGCTCCTGCGGTTAGTAACGATAATGCTCCTGCTGAAGTTGCAAAAACAGCTTTCGATGTGATCCTGAAAAATGCAGGTGCTAACAAACTGCAAGTTGTTAAATTAGTAAAAGACCTGACTGGTCTGGGCTTGAAAGAAGCGAAAGAATTAGTTGACGCTGCTCCAAAACCAGTAAAAGAAGGTATTGCTAAAGACGAAGCAGATGCTTTAGTAAAACAATTACAAGAAGCCGGTGCTGAAGTAGAATTAAAATAATCTATCTATATATCGGTCTGAGGGAAGAGGCCTGCCTTTAAAAGTCAGGTCTTTTTCCTATTTGTATTATTTAAAAAATGTCACTCTTGTTATATTGTAAAGAGTAGATCAAACAGGTGCCGGGTTCATTGCATGCTATTTTTTTGAAAAATCGGGTGAGTTTTTGAGAAAAAGATAAAATTGGGAACAATTTTTGCTAAGTAGCCGTTTTATTGGTCGTACCCTCCTGTATTAATCTCCTAACTTAAACATATAAGGCCTTGACTACCAATCGTTTGAACAATCGTATAAGTTTTGCCTCCACACGGCAGTTGGTAGATTATCCAGACTTTCTGGATATCCAATTGCAGTCATTTGTAGACTTTTTTCAGATTGAGACTGCTCCTGAAAAAAGGGCTCAAGAGGGGCTTTACAAGGTATTTATGGAGAATTTCCCGATTACTGATTCCCGGGAAAATTTCAAACTAGAATTTATAGATTATACTATTGATCCTCCGAAGTATTCGGTGGATGAATCTATAGACAGAGGTCTAACCTATTCTGTGCCTTTAAAGGCTAAATTAAGACTTTCATGCAGTGACCCTGATAACGAAGATTTTGAGACCATTGAACAGGAAGTGTTTCTTGGCAATGTGCCTTACATGACAGAGAGAGGGTCATTTGTAATCAATGGAGCTGAGCGGGTAATTGTTTCTCAATTGCACCGTTCTCCAGGTGTGTTCTTCTCTATGAGTAAGCACACAAATGGAACTAAGTTATATTCTGCCAGAATTATCCCTTTCAAAGGATCCTGGATTGAGTTCTCGACAGACGTAAACAATGTAATGTATGCCTACATTGATCGGAAAAAGAAATTTCCAGTAACTACATTGTTACGTGCTATTGGATTTGGTTCTGATAAAGAAATATTAGATTTATTTGGTCTGTCTGAAGAACTGCCTGTAAATAAGGCTACTCTTAAGCGTATGGTTGGACGTAAGCTTGCTGCGCGGGTATTACGTACATGGACGGAAGACTTTGTAGATGAGGATACTGGAGAGGTTGTGTCAATTGATCGTAATGAGGTCTTACTGGAACGTGATCATGTAGTAAAAGAAGATGATTTAGACGTAATACTGGATTCAGAATCCAAGGTAGTGATTGTACATCGTGAAGATGTAAACGTTGCAGATTACAGTATTATTTACAATACATTACAAAAAGATAACTCAAACTCTGAAAAAGAAGCGGTTGAGCAAATCTATCGTCAGTTAAGAAATACAGAAGCCCCTGATGAGCAAACAGCTCGTGAGGTAATTCATAGTTTGTTTTTCAGTGATAAACGTTATGATCTTGGTGAAGTTGGTCGATATAGAATTAATAAGAAATTAGGTCTGGAAATTTCATCTGAAGTTAGAGTTTTAACAACTGAAGATATTGTTTCTATTGTTAAATATCTGATTGGCTTGATTAACTCTAAAGCACTTGTTGATGATATTGACCACTTAAGTAATCGTCGTGTGCGTACAGTAGGGGAGCAATTATATGCTCAGTTTGGCGTTGGTTTAGCTCGTATGGCACGGACGATAAAAGAACGTATGAACGTACGGGATAATGAAGACTTCAAACCTGTTGATCTGATTAATGCCCGTACATTATCATCTGTGATTAACTCGTTCTTTGGAACAAATCAGTTATCTCAGTTTATGGATCAAACCAATCCATTGTCTGAAATAACACACAAACGCCGTATGTCAGCTCTTGGACCTGGTGGTTTGTCACGTGAACGTGCAGGTTTTGAGGTACGTGACGTTCACTATACACACTATGGACGTTTGTGTACGATTGAAACACCAGAAGGACCGAACATTGGTTTGATTTCTTCTTTATGTGTGCATGCTAAGATTAATAGCATGGGCTTCATTGAAACTCCTTATTTGGAGGTTGACAATGGAAAAGTAAAAGTAGAGCAGGAACCTATTTATCTAACTGCCGAAGAAGAAGATACTCACTACATTGCACAGGCTCGTGTTGCAGTTGATGAAAAAGGTAATTTCCAGACTGATAAAGTAAAGACCCGTTATGAAGGTGATTTCCCGGTTGTAGAGCCAGAGAAAATTACTTACATGGATGTTGCTACTAATCAGATCGTATCTGTTGCAGCATCCTTGATTCCTTTCTTGGAGCATGATGATGCGAACCGTGCTTTGATGGGATCAAACATGCAACGTCAGGCTGTACCTTTATTACGTCCTGAAGCGCCGATTGTAGGTACAGGTCTGGAAGGTCGTGTAGCACGTGACTCTCGTGCATTGGTAGTGGCTGAAATGAATGGTGTTATTGAGTTTGTTGACTCTACTAAAATTGTAGTACGTTATGATTTGACTGATAATCAACGTTTGGTAAGCTTTGACGAAGAGCTTAAAACATACAATCTAATCAAATTCCGTCGTACAAATCAGGATACTTGTATCAACCTTAAACCTATTGTATTCAAAGGTCAACGTGTAGTTAAAGGTGATATTCTTTGCGAAGGATATGCAACGCAAAAAGGAGAACTTGCTCTGGGACGTAACCTAATGGTTGCCTTCATGCCTTGGCAGGGATATAACTTTGAGGATGCGATTGTAATTTCTGAAAAAGTTGTTCGTGAAGATATCTTTACTTCTTTACACATTGAGGAATTTGAATTGGAAGTTCGGGATACCAAGCGTGGTGAAGAAGAATTAACGTCTGAAATACCTAACGTAAGTGAAGAATCAGTTAAAAATCTGGATGAAAATGGTATTATCCGTGTAGGTTCAGATGTACGCGAGGGCGATATATTAATAGGTAAAATTACACCAAAAGGAGAGTCTGATCCAACACCTGAGGAAAAACTGCTTCGGGCAATATTTGGAGATAAAGCTGGTGATGTGAAGGATGCTTCTATGAAGGCACCTCCATCTTTAAAAGGTGTTGTTATTGATACCAAATTATTCTCTCGTCCAAAGAAGGATAAAGATGGTCGCGAAAAAATGAAGAATGAGGTGAAAACCTTAATGAAGAAGTATAGCCGTGACCTGAATTCCGTAAAAGATGTGATGGTTGAGAAAATGGTTCAATTACTGGATGGAAAAACCAGCCAGGGCGTGAAACATAAGTTTGGGGATGAGGTAGTGTCTAAAGGTGTGAAGTTCTCTCGTCGTAATATTGTAGAAAACCTGTTCCCTGATAAAAATATCTATCGAGATGAGAGTTCGTATAATGTTCCGGAGGAAGTAAACTTATTATCTGACCTGACACTGGAAAACTGGACTAATGAACCAGAGGTCAGTACCTTACTGGAAGGCCTTGTTAAGAATTACAACAAGAAACGAAATGAGATCTCGGCCAGATTCAAGCGTGAGAGATTTACATTAGAAGTCGGAGATGAGTTACCTGCGGGTATTGTACAATTGGCAAAAGTGTATGTTGCTAAGAAACGCAAACTGAAAGTGGGCGATAAAATGGCGGGTCGTCACGGTAACAAAGGGGTTGTTGCCCGTATTGTTCGTGAAGAAGATATGCCATTCCTAGCTGACGGAACAGCTGTGGACATTGTGTTGAATCCACTTGGGGTACCTTCCCGGATGAACCTTGGACAGATTTATGAAACAGTATTAGGCTGGGCTGGAAGAAAACTGGGTAAAACATATGCAACACCAATATTTGATGGAGCTACTGAAGAAGAGGTATTAACCGAGTTAAAAGATGCAGGTTTACCTGACTTTGGACGTACCTATCTTCACGATGGTTTGACAGGGCAAAGATTCGATCAACCTGTTACAGTTGGTATTATCTACATGTTGAAACTGGGCCACTTAGTGGATGATAAGATGCACGCTCGTTCTATCGGACCTTACTCATTGATTACACAACAACCATTAGGTGGTAAAGCACAATTTGGTGGTCAGCGTTTTGGTGAGATGGAGGTTTGGGCATTGGAAGCATTTGGTGCTTCTCATATTCTACAGGAAATTCTGACTGTAAAATCAGATGATGTTGTAGGACGTGCTAAAGCTTATGAAGCTATAGTAAAAGGTGAAAACATGCCGAAACCAAATATTCCTGAATCGTTCAATGTATTGGTTCATGAATTGCGTGGTCTTGCATTAGAGATCACATTGGAATAATTGTTTTATGCAGGGTCTGACTTTCAGACTCTGCGTTGATCTTATCCAATATAAGAAGAAAGCGTAGTCATAAGCTTCTTTTGAGGATTACAGGGTTTTAAACATGTATTGTCGCCCATAATTATATTCCTAACCTATGGCTTTTAGAAAAAATAAAAAAATCAACGCAGACTTCTCGAAGGTCACGATTAGTCTTGCCTCTCCACAATCCATTCTGGATAGCTCTTATGGTGAGGTGACACAGCCTGAAACCATTAACTACCGGACATATAAACCCGAAATGGGAGGGCTTTTCTGCGAACGGATTTTCGGACCAGTAAAAGACTGGGAATGTCATTGCGGTAAATATAAAAGAATTCGTTATAAAGGTATTATTTGTGATCGTTGCGGAGTAGAAGTAACGGAGAAGAAAGTTCGTCGTGAACGCATGGGACACATTGAGCTGGTTGTACCTGTAGCTCATATCTGGTATTTCCGTTCATTACCAAATAAAATAGGTTATCTGTTAGGTTTACCAACTAAGAAACTTGATCAGATTATCTATTATGAAAGATATGTTGTCATCCAACCAGGAGTAAAAGAAGAAGAAGGGGTAAAACAACTTGATTTTCTGACAGAAGATGAGTATCTGGATATTCTGGATAAGCTTCCTCGTGAAAATCAATTGTTACCAGATGAAGATCCTCAGAAATTCATCGCTAAGATGGGTGCTGATGCATTGGAAATGCTTCTTTCCAGAACTAAGCTGGATGACTTGTCTTATGAGCTTCGTCACGTAGCATCTACAGATACTTCTCAACAGCGTAAAGCAGAAGCTTTAAAACGTTTGAAAGTAGTAGAAGCATTCCGGGATGCAAATACACGTATTGAGAACCGACCTGAATGGATGGTTATCCGTATGGTACCTGTAATTCCACCAGAGCTTCGTCCTTTAGTACCTTTGGATGGTGGTCGTTTTGCAACTTCTGATTTGAACGATCTATATCGTCGGGTAATTATTCGTAACAACCGATTGAAGCGTTTGATTGAAATCAAAGCTCCTGAGGTTATCTTACGTAACGAGAAAAGGATGTTACAGGAAGCTGTTGACTCTCTGTTTGATAACTCTCGTAAAGTAAATGCTGTTCGTTCAGAAGGAAACCGTGCACTGAAGTCACTTTCAGATATGCTGAAAGGTAAGCAGGGTCGTTTCCGTCAAAACTTGCTAGGTAAACGTGTTGACTATTCTGGTCGTTCGGTTATCGTTGTAGGTCCTGAACTGAAATTGCATGAATGCGGTCTGCCTAAAGATATGGCTGCCGAGTTATTTAAGCCATTTATTATTCGTAAACTGATCGAACGGGGAATCGTTAAAACTGTAAAATCAGCGAAGAAAATAGTTGACAGAAAAGATCCAGTTGTTTGGGATATTCTGGAAAATGTACTGAAAGGGCATCCGGTTCTACTAAACCGTGCTCCTACATTGCACCGTTTGGGTATTCAGGCATTCCAGCCAAAACTGATCGAAGGAAAAGCAATTCAGTTACACCCACTGGTAACTACAGCATTCAACGCTGACTTTGACGGTGACCAGATGGCGGTACACGTGCCTCTAGGTCAAGAGGCAATTCTGGAAGCATCTTTATTGATGTTGGCTTCTCATAATATCCTGAACCCTGCGAACGGTGCTCCAATTACAGTACCTTCTCAGGACATGGTATTGGGATTATATTATGTAACGAAAGGACGGAAACATACTCCTGAATATCCTATTGCAGGTGAAGGTTCTATCTTCTATTCTGCAGAAGAGGTAATTATTGCTGTTAATGAAGGTAAGTTATCCAAGCATGCTAATATTAAAATTCGTACAAAAGTACGAAATGAAAATGGCGAGCTGGAAACGAAAATTATAGAGACGGTGGCAGGTCGTGTGTTATTTAACCAGGCTGTTCCGGAAGAAGTTGGATACATCAATGAGTTGCTAACTAAAAAGAAACTACAGCAAATCATTGGTCATGTCTTCAAAACAGTAGGTATGTCTCGTACTGCCAAATTCCTAGATGATATTAAGGAACTTGGTTTTCAGATGGCATTCCGTGGAGGTTTATCAATTGGGTTGAATGATGTAAAAGTGCCAGAGGCGAAAGCAAAACTGATTGATAATGCGGTTGGTGAAGTAGACAATGTTTGGAATAACTATCTGATGGGTCTTATCACTGATAACGAACGTTATAACCAAGTAATTGATATTTGGACTCGTGTAAATACTCAAATTACAGAGTCATTGATGAAACAGCTGGAAGGTGATCAGCAAGGATTTAATTCCATCTATATGATGATGCACTCTGGCGCACGGGGGTCTCGTGAACAGATTCGTCAGTTAGGTGGTATGCGGGGTCTGATGGCTAAGCCTCAGAAAAACTTACAAGGATCTGTTGGTGAGATCATTGAAAACCCAATTATCTCAAACTTTAAAGAAGGTTTGGATGTATTGGAGTACTTTATCTCTACTCACGGTGCTCGTAAAGGTTTGGCCGATACTGCATTGAAAACTGCTGATGCTGGTTATCTGACTCGTCGTCTGGTAGATGTGGCTCAAGATGTAATTATTAACGAAAGTGATTGTGGTACATTACGCGGTATAGTGGTAACAGCTCTAAAAGATAATGAAGACATTGTTGAACCACTATCTGAACGTATTTTGGGCCGCGTTACTGTACATGATGTATTCGACCCGATCACAAATGAACTGATTATCGCTTCTGGTGAACAGGTAACTGAAGAAATTGCTACACGAATTGATCAAACCAGTGTAGAAGCTGTTGAGATTCGTTCGGTATTAACTTGCGAAACCCGTCAGGGTGTATGCGCAAAATGTTACGGACGTAACCTTGCTTCTGGTCGTATGGTTGAAAGAGGTGAAGCAGTTGGTGTTATTGCTGCCCAGTCTATCGGTGAACCAGGAACACAGCTTACCCTTCGTACCTTCCACGTCGGTGGTGTGGCGTCAAACATTTCTTCGGATGCAAACATCAAAGCTAAATTTGATGGGGTGATTCAATTTGAAGAACTGCGGACTATCACAACGGTTAACAACGAAGGTGAGAAAGTAAACGTAGTGATGGGACGTTCAGGTGAGATCAAGATTATGCAGGAAGGTACTGATAAAGTATTGATCAGTAACCACGTACCATATGGCGCATTCCTGAAAGTGAACGATGGTGAGAAAGTGAAACGCGGTGATGAACTTTGTTTCTGGGATCCATATAACGCTGTAATTTTGTCTGAATTAGATGGTACTGTTCAGTTTGAATCGATTGAAGATGGTATAACCTTCCGTGAAGAGTCTGATGAACAGACTGGTTTCCGTGAAAAGGTAATCATTGATACAAAAGATAAGACGAAAAACCCTGCAGTAGGGGTATATACTAAAGATAAAGAAGGTAAGTCATATAACATGCCAGTAGGTGCTCACTTGGCCGTTGAAAACGGATCAACTGTACGTGCTGGACAGGTTCTTGCTAAAATTCCTCGTGCAATAGGTAAAACGCGTGATATCACGGGTGGTCTGCCTCGTGTAACGGAATTGTTTGAGGCACGTAATCCTTCTAACCCTGCTGTAGTAAGTGAAATTGATGGTGTTGTTACGTATGGAGGTATTAAACGTGGTAACCGTGAAATCTTTATCGAATCGCGTGACGGGGTTCGTAAGCGATATATGGTGCCATTGTCTAAACATATCCTGGTACAGGATAATGACTTCATTCGTGCTGGTGCACCACTTTCAGACGGAGCAATTACTCCTTCCGATATTCTGGCTATCAAGGGGCCAACTGCTGTGCAGGAATACCTGGTAAATGAAATTCAGGAGGTTTATCGTCTGCAAGGTGTGAAAATCAATGATAAACACATCGAGTGTATTGTACGCCAGATGATGCAAAAGGTTGAAATCATTGAAGCTGGTGATACTAACTTCTTACCTGGCCAATATGTGGATCGTTTTGAATTCCGTGAAGCAAATGACCTGATTATGAATATGAAGGTAGTTTCAGATGCAGGTGATTCTGAAAACCTGAAGCCTGGACAGATTATTTCTTCCCGTCGTTTACGTGATGAAAACTCAAGTTTGAAACGTCGCGACTTACGTCTGGTAGAAGTAAGAGATGCCGATGCTGCTGTTTCTCAGCCGACATTGCAAGGTATTACACAAGCGTCTCTGGGTACAGAAAGCTTTATCTCTGCTGCATCGTTCCAGGAAACAACTAAGGTATTAAGTGAGGCTGCTGTACGTGGTAAAGCAGATCAATTGATTGGTTTGAAAGAAAACGTAATTGTTGGTCACTTGATCCCTGCAGGTACTGGTATGCGTCGTTATCAAAACCTGATTGTTGGTTCTCAGGAAGAATTGGAAACAATGACTACTGCCAAAGAACGTCAAACCAGTTCTCGCCGTCGTGAGCTTCAGGACTAATCAAGAAAGAATCTAGAATATAGATTTATAATATGGTTAAAAAGAGTTATGGGATACTTCTCATAACTCTTTTTTTATTAGGGTAGAAAAGTCAGTAACTAGGAGAAATTTATATCTTTTCTTCCAGAAGCAGGGTGATATTTCTATCTTGTGGCCTGAAACTGATAAGTTGTAAGTGAAGGAGATAATCTAAAAATATATCATTTGTAAACTTGTATCGATTATGGCTGATAAAAACAATCCGGAAGAAGAAAACCAACTTAATATCGAGCTGTCGGAGGAAATGGCAGAAGGTGTATATTCCAATTTGGTTATGATTGCTCATTCCAATAGTGAATTTGTGTTAGACTTTATTCGTATTATGCCAGGAGTACCTAAAGCCAAGGTAAAATCACGTGTTATCATTACTCCTGAACATGCTAAACGATTATTAGCGGCACTAAAAGATAATGTAAGGAAGTACGAAGATGCATTTGGAACAATCCGACAGACAGAGGAAGGTTTTACATTACCTATGAGTTTTGGCGGAAAAATGGGAGAAGCTTAATCCAAATATCTCTACTGCAAATAGAAAGGCCTGATAGGTTAGAACTTATCAGGCCTTTCTATTTGCAAAGATGGTTACTTATCATATATTTTGCTATTAAGATTATAACATCTGTTTTCCATGCCTTTACCGTCTCTGAACTGTCCCTCTTGTGGAGCAATGCTGGAGTTAAAGTACCACCATTCCAAAATGGTAGTTTGTAAGTATTGTGGTCAGACAAGTTATCTCAATGTAGATAGCATATTCACAGTTGGGTCTCCAATCTTACTGGCAGATTATGGATCTGTTTTATCTGTAGGGAAGATAGGTAAGATAAAAAATAAGCCTTTTGAAGTAGTAGGCAGATTGCGATTTGATTATGAAGATGGATTCTGGGATGAATGGTTGCTCATAATGGAAAACGAAGACGAAATCTGGTTGCAGGAAGATGAAGGAGAATTTGTTCTTTTTCGAAAGAAAAACCTTTCAGACCCTCCTCAATATATAAGTTTGGTTATAGGATCAATAACGACTATATATACAGACAATGTTTTTCTGACAGAGAAAAATAACGCAGTCATCAATGGAGGAGAAGGCGAACTGCCGTTTCAAGTAGTTGCAGGCGAAAAAGCTGATTATGTAGATGGGATTGTTGTAGGTAAGAAATTGATTGCTAGTTTTGAGTATATGCCGGAAGGAGTTGTATACAATGTGGGAGAACCTTTATCTATGAAAGATTTTTTGTTTACCTAATCCTACGATCTGAGCAAGATGAACAAAATTACTATAGCCATCCTTCTACTAATGCAAATTACTCTTTGTAGCTGTGATGTTACTCAAGCAAAAAAAGAAGTTGCTACAGCATCCATTCATTATGATACGGTGAACTTTGGCAGTTATTATAATGTACCTATGGATTCTGCTTTCTTTTTTTCCATAAAAGATACTAAAAATACCGAGTTATCAAATTTTACAGTAGATAGTACGTATGTGATTACGGTAAGTCTTAAAGGAAAGCAGGATATTCCGTTTCGTTTAATCTCATTGAATAAAAATGTAGAGGTAAAACCTATCCAGGCAGGTGAGAATAAATATCAGTTGAATATACAACAACGTGTGCCTACTGCTGATAAATATTATGCGAAACTGGCAGTGATACCCCCTGATAGTACGAAATATATTTTCAGAAACAGATTCTGGATTGATTCGATGAAGTCAAAGTTTGAGGAGGGCATAATGGTAGTAGATACAATTTGTAAACTAACCTATAAGATAAACTCTGATAAATAGCAATAGTCCTGAGAAAGGTATTAAAAAAGCTATGGCCTCAATTAAACCACAATCATATTTTCAAACAATAAAACAATTCCGGTGTACTAACTGCGGTGGTGAGATTTCATTGATCAACTCCCGCACACGCTATATCGGTTGTCAATATTGTGGGGCTGTTGTCGATGCTCGTTCAGAGGCACATCAGGTTATTACTAAGCTAAATCAACCATCCAAATACCCTCCAAAGTCTTTCATTCGTTTGGGAATGCAGGCAAAATTTGATGGAGTCAGGTATCAGGTATTGGGGCGTACATGCTGGCGGTCAGTGTACAAGGAATATTGGAAAGATGAAGATGGGAGTGGCTATTCTGACGAAACCTGGAAATACGATGAGTGGATTCTGATGAGTGAGTATCAGACTTTTTTTTATCTGATAGAAGATGAAGAAGGATATGTTATTTCAACCTCAATAGTACCTGTATACCCTAACCTGCTTTCAAATCTAAAAATTAAAGATTTCTACTCCAATAGTATCCGGCAGGTACAGGAATATGGGAATTCGGAAGTCGTGTTTTTCGAAGGTGAGTCTACTTACCAGATACATGCGGGAGATAAAGTTCAGTTTACGGAATATATGGCAGGTAAGTCTTTTATTGTAGAAACAAGATTGGATAATACAGGTACTGCGAAGGAGATCGAATTTTTTGAGGAAACGAAAATTAGCCGAAACCAATTGCTGACAGCGTTTGGAGGCAACCCGGAAGTTGACAAACTCTTGCAATTACGTACTCAGCGACGTGCAGATAATAAATTCTGGTTAAAGACATTTGGCTTTGCAGGGATAATCTTTCTGCTTTTATTGTTTTATTCGCTGGGTTCTGGAAATCAAATATTTACGCAGAAATTTGTGATTCCACAAGCGTTGGATTCCAATAAGATCAGTGAGACTCCCGAGCTACTTACTTTAATCCGGCCTTTTGAGGTTCAGCCAGGGATAGTCAAACTGGTATTATCTGCTTCGTTTCCTGATAATAGTGATGCATGGGTAGGACTAGAACTACAAGACAGTAAAGGAGAAATAGCTAATGTATTAGATGATAATTTTTTTCAGGAATCAGGTACAGAATATTGGCAGGAAGATGGTGAAAGTGGCTGGGAAGACTGGGAGGAGTCTGAAAGAGAAAAAGAAGCTTATTATCGGGTAGAACAAACCGACACCTATTCGGGGAAAGTATATGTGATACCTAATGCCAAAGGTGATGTGACTGTGCAGTTTACTGTATTTCAGGGCAGTATACTAAGCAGATACTTTATGATAGCCGCTATTTGTTGTGGAGTAGGTTTTGTAATTATGGTGCTAGCTGGCATAAGAGATTGGAATGTGATGTAGATAGTAAATAGCAGATTTAACACAATTAGGTACTTATGCAAACATTTACAAGAATACTTATTGTAAGCGGCTTGGCTATTATGTTGGTTGTAGCATACCTGGCTTCTATAAAAGGCTATGGTTTGACAAGAATGACAGATCCAAAGATTCAGGAAGAGATTCGGAAAAATAATGGAAGTATACGGTATTTTCAGGGGCGTAGTATTAGGGGTGGTGGACCTCGGTACGGTAAATAGAATAATAGCAGTATAAGTAAAAATATTCATGTCAGATACCTTTACAGAATATAGGAAGTATCCATCTGTTGAACATGCTCAGAGTTTTCTGGATTTATTGGAAGATAATGAGATAGAATATCATGTTGAGAAAACAGCTCCATCTTTTGATGTAACATTTGCTCAAAATCAACTGGGTGAAGATATTGTCATTAAACTAAAAGCGTTCGACTTTGAAAGAGCTAATGAACTTCTTGAAAAAGTAGCTATAGAAACCTATAATACAATTGAAAAAGATTATTACCTTTTTGAGTTTACAAATGAGGAGCTTATGGATATTGTAGCCAGGCCTTACGAATGGAATCTATTTGACTATCAACTGGCTCAGCAAATCCTAAAAGAAAGAGGAAATTCAATACCTATAGAACTAACAAAAGCTCTCAAGAAGAGTAAAATAGAAGAACTGGAAAAAACAGAATCTTCTCCTGTACCCTGGATATGGGCTGGCTATATACTTTCGATAGTGGGTGGATTATTAGGTTTTTTTATAGGGTGGCATTTACTGGCATCCAATAAAGTTCTTCCTAATGGTAAAAGAATAAAAACGTATGATTCTGCAACCCAGCTTCATGGAAAACGCATAATGATAATTGGAGGGCTCTGTATTATCATTTGGCTTATCATTCGATTAAGGATAACTTTTTATATATAAAATCTTTTATCATGTATACACTGCTTACAATCTTACTTCAGGCTCCCGGATTTTGGGAGAAAGGTATCATGGGCACAATCATTTACAGTGTCATTGGACTAATTATGTGTGTAATAGGGTTTAAGGTAGTAGATTGGTTAATTCCAGGACATTTGGCACGACAGATTGCAGAAGAAAAAAACATAGCTGCAGCTTTGGTTGCCGCTGCCTTGATTTTAGGTATCTGCATTATTATTGCCTCCGCCATAGCAGGATAGCTAATCATTGGTGGCAGAATCTCTTTAAAAATGAATATAGAAAATCAGACTGAAGAAGATAAGACAAAAAATCAAAATAAGTTAACAGCTGCCGTGCTGCCGGTCTTGCTGGTGTCTGTTTTTATTATTGCCACCTGTGGCATTTTGTATGAATTATTAATAAGCAGCATTTCTACCTATTTTTTAGGAAGTAGTATCCTACAATTCTCTCTGACAATTGGTTTTTTTATGTCATTTATGGGAGTAGGATCATTTTTATCAAAATACATTCATTCAAAACTCCTGGATCAGTTTGTTACTATTGAGATTATTCTGGGATTGCTTGGAGGCTTTTCTGCGTTTATTCTTTACTTCTCTTATTCTCTTACAGAAAACTATCATCTGATTGCCTTTACTTTAATTAGTTTGCTAGGCACATTGATAGGACTCGAAATACCATTGGTGACCCGAATAGTGCATAGCTATGCAAGTCTTAAAGATACCGTAGCCAAAGTGTTATCTTTTGATTACATAGGGGCATTGCTGGCATCTATTATTTTTCCTTTACTATTACTGCCTTATTTGGGAACAATGCGTACTTCCTTTTTGATAGGCATACTCAATTTGGCTGTAGCAGCATTTAATAGTCAGATATTTATGAATGATCTGACCAGAGGCGTGTGGAAGCGTAATATTGCCATTGCTTTGATTTTGGTATTATTAACTGGCTTTATTTATTCATTTCATATTGTCAGTTTTTTTGAACAGTTTGTATACCAGGATGAGATATTAGTAACCAGACAATCTCCTTATCAGCGGATTGTTGTAACCAAATGGCATCAGGATTATCGTTTGTATTTAAATGGACATTTACAATTTTCAAGTGCAGATGAATACCGTTACCATGAGCCATTAGTACATATACCAATGGCATTAGCGTATAATCATGAGAAAGTGTTGGTGTTAGGAGGAGGAGATGGTCTGGCTGTGAGAGAATTATTAAGATATAAGGATATTCAGCAGATTGATCTGGTAGATCTGGATAAGGCTATGACAGATCTGGGACAACAACATCCTATATTTAGGCAGCTTAATAAGAATTCATTAACTAATAAAAAAGTAAGGATATTTAATGAGGATGCATATAAGTTTATAGAAAAAACTACTGATATTTATTCTGTGATCATTATTGATCTGCCAGATCCTAGTGATCCGGGTTTAGGAAAATTATACTCCCATGAATTTTATCAGCTACTTCAGAAACGGTTGGCGATAGATGGAATTGTAGTTACACAAGCAACCTCGCCTTATTTTGCTACTGAGGCTTTTTGGTGTATTACTCATACATTAGGAAATGTTTTTACAAATATAAAACCATATACAGTGTATGTGCCTTCATTTGGGCAATGGGGATTTGTATTAGCTTCGAATAAACAAAATAAAAGATTGAGTAAAAATAGTGTATACACAATCCAGCAAATGCTGAAAACCCAGCCCATGCGATTTTTGAAACCACAAATTGTACCTGGTCTTTTTGCTTTTGATCCGGATATGGCAGAACGCCCAACCCCTGTCAATACATTGGATACACAGATCCTTGTTCAGTCTTACGAAAAAAGTTTGCGTAACTGGGAATAAGAAAGCATAACAGAATGATAACGTAGCTGCTTCACAGAATTTGTTATGGTAAATCTATCTTCGCGCCTTTGATCATATTATTATCCGAACTTTATGAAGAAACAGGCTCTCTATCTTTTTTGCTGTTTATTTTCTCAGGTGCTATTCGCACAGATAAAGCCATTACCTAATGCCCATGCCCATAACGATTATGAACATACACGCCCACTTTTCGATGCATTGGAGCAAGGCTTTACAAGTGTAGAGGCAGATGTATATCTTGTAAATGGTGAACTATATGTTTCGCATAACCCTCCAAAAGAGTTGGATACCAAACGAACATTGAAGGAACTATATCTGAATCCACTGCAGAAGCTTGTAAAGAAGAACAATGGAAAGGTATATGCTGCTTATACAGGTATTTTTTATTTAATGATTGATTTTAAAACTTCAGCGAATGAAACATATGAACTCTTGAAAGAGCAACTAACAAAATATCCGGAATTTCAGAACAATCCACATTTTGTTATTTTCATCTCTGGCAACCGTCCCATAGAAAAAATTCGTACTGATAAATCTGCAAAATTAGGCTTGGATGGAAGACCTGCAGACCTGGGTTTGAATATTCCGGTGAGCCAAATGCCTGTAGTAAGTGATAGTTTTACAAATGTTTGTAAATGGGATGGAAATGGGGATATACCAGAGACAGAACGTCAAAAACTGATTTTACTAGCTCAAAAAGTTCATGCAGAAGGTAAGAAGCTAAGATTATGGGCAAGTCCGGATGATGCCAATGCCTGGAAGGTATTGATGGATGTAGGAGTAGATATGGTTAATACAGATAAACTGGCTGATTTAAGAAAATTTCTGGAAAAATATCAACCTGCTCACAATTGAAAGATTGATTTTTGTGTTTAGTAGGAAAATAGCTAACAATCTATGAAGCGATCAACTATTTTCCTTTGTGTGAGTTTTTGTATGGGTGTTATCATGGGTAGTGCAGGCCAAGACAATGCTGAGCAGTGGCCTGCTTTCTCCTCAGATCTAACTCCTCCAGCACCTGATTACTCTCAGGTTGAGTATTGGGCAGCTCTACCTTCTATAAAAGATAAAGCAGATGAACTTCCCAAACGCAGTAAAGGGTTGAAAGATCTGCAGGCGGAAGCCAAAGCTGATGTGTTTTTTATTCATCCTACTATCTATACCTATGAGCCAACAACAAAATATATCTGGAATGGTGATGTTACAGATACAGAGCTAAATAAGAAAGTAGATGAATCTACTATTCTTAATCAAGCATCAGTGTTTAATGCTGCCGGCAAAATATATGCTCCACGCTATCGACAGGCACACTTCTTCTGTTATTATACATCTCAGAAAAAAGACGCTGCACAAGCCTTTGACCTGGCGTATAATGATGTAAAATCCACATTTGAATATTACCTTACTCATTACAATCAGGGACGCCCTATTATAATTGCAGCGCATAGTCAGGGTACTCAGCATGCTAAACGACTTCTAAAAGAATATTTTGATGGTAAATCTTTACAGAAACAGTTAGTAATAGCCTATCTGATTGGGATGCCAACACCTGCTAACTATTTCAGTCAGATACGACCTGCTATTTCTGCTGAACAAACAGGTGGATTTGCTACATGGTGTACCTATGCAAAAGATTATTATCCGTTAGAATATGACTATGAACAATATAAATCGCTTGTTGTAAATCCTTTGACGTGGGATACAACATCTGTGTATGCAGACAGGAAGCTAAATAAAGGTGGAGTTGGATTAGGATATAAAATGACCAGTGTGGGTGTGGTAGATGCACAAAGACATGGCGGCATGTTATGGATAAGCAAACCTCATATTCTGGGTGCAGGCTTAGTACATACCAAGAACTGGCACATTGCCGATTATAATTTGTTCTGGATGAATGTACGCGAAAATGCTGTGTTGCGTGTTGAAAGTTTCTTACGAAACTACTCTGGAAAGTTACCCTCAGAATAATGTGTAATTTTGTTCTGAGGGTAACTTTCCAGTTTATTCTTTACGTTTTTTGTATTTGGTAAGCTGCAAATGCAGATCCTCAATCTGTTCACTTAAACCAGGCTGGTTAGGGCGAATTGTGTACAAAGTCTCCAGGGATTTTAAGGCTGCCCAGTGATCGCCAATCACAAGATAGATAGATGCCATACCTGAAAGTCCTCCAAAATGTCGGGGCTCTAATTTCAGTGTTTGTTTAATATCATCTATCGCCTTTTTAAAATCCCCACGTAGATAGTAGGCTGTTGCTCGTTTGTTCCAAGCTTCTGGGTAGTCCGGATTTCGTTGGATCATTCTGGCAAAAATACGTATAGCGGAGTCAAAGTTCTCATTTCGAAGAAAACGGCAACCTCGTTTCATCATTGTATTAATTTCATCAGAACCTCCTTCCATCCAGATATCCCAGATCATATCTTCAACGGCTTCCGCTTCATTTTCATTTTTTGTCGATTTTAATATCGTAAACAGACTGTCAAGCATTTCGCCAGAATGAGATTTGTTAGGGTACAACATAAGCAAGTTGTGTTTGGAGGTTGATAACTAATAAGATGAAAAAGTATCTGTCGTATGTTACTCGTATCAGTGTGCCAGACTAAAAATATAAAGTTGAATAATGCCATGAAAGGCTACCCGGTAATTATAATTACCAGTGCACATTTACAGCCTTACATCTACACAGATTAATTGTATGGTTTTTTGGGCCTTCTGCCAGTCGGCTCTGTTATATATGTTGCTGTAACAGAGGTTGATGTAAAAAATATTTCTTAGAAGATATATTCCTGAGACGGTGTCGTATTATATGTTAAAGCAAGAATAGTAAGTTAGTATTAAAAAATTAATTTTCAAGTACTTAAAGCTTTATTTTTTGAAGTAATCTGTTTGATTGACATACAGATATACTATTCATCCTATAAATATAGATTAGAGATCCAACTACTTTTGTGTACTAGTATAGGTCTCTAACCTTGATTTATAGGATGGAGTAAAGTCTTATTAAGGAATTTAAGAGACTGAATAAGTAGCTCTATGAGATAGGGTCAATTATATTGAATTATATAGCTATCTTATCATATTTCATGCTACTTTTTCAACAGGATGTTGATCGGCTAGCGAAGCTACCCATTCATTATAGTTTTTCTCGATCCACCTTCCTAACAGATAGTTTACTGAAAGAGGTAGTGCTACACGTAAAAACCAAGAGGTTCGTTTAGGAAATACAAAATTAATTGCGGCAAATGAAACAGTTTCAACCCCATACTTTAGAAGATTATGGGCAATCTGGCTATCTAATAGCTTGGCAACACCAGAATATGGATATTGTTCAACAACAGATCCAGATCCGGGTTCCAATGATTGAATATCTTTCTGCTCTTCTGTCTCGGAAGCAAAACTGTGGTTCTTCATATACAGTTCTATTCTATAACTATTGATGATTTATTTGGTTAGCTGTTTTTGTACAAAACAGTAATAGCTATTAAACTAAAAGGTAATGAGTATAAGACGGTTAGCTAACACCGTTATTGAGTTTGTAATAATCTGGAATTGCTCTTCACTGGTATTTTAATTTCACGTACCGCAGCTCCAGGCTGTTCAGAAGCATAAATAAAATTCTTATAACTTCTGCGAATCTTGTGTAATGCTATTTCCAGATCCCGGACTACATACGAATGGCAGTAGCCACGATGTTTGGAGTGAGTGTATATAGTGACAGCTTCTGTTACAGGATTAACAGAAAACCTTCCTACCCTACACCCTTTGTATACAATATAAGGATCATAGATGGCATAGCCTTTATTGATTAAGGCTTTTCGCAGAACTTTCCATTGAATTGGCTTTTGCAATAACCAATCCAATACCAGTTTGATGGGCATTGTGAGGTTATTTCTCATATACTTACATATTATCAGATGAATAATTACACTAAAGTTTCATGGAAGTGGTTTGTCGTCAATAGAATAGTAAACTAATGTGCCTTTGAATATAAAAGCTTATTTTTGTCCGTAAGTGACTGATATACAGTGGTTTTGCGATTGGTGGAATATGCCATGAATGCGTAAAATATTCTACATAAGCACATTTCTTTGATTAAGAAGCATATACTATGGATTACTCAGGAGAATGTCTTTCTACACTTTAGTGAAAATAGAATGCAAAAAGAGCTACTTACTTAATTAGTAACCTTACGATATAAAAATGTAACCCCATATCACTCATTTGAATGATATATTTGTTTTGACCGCAGATGATGACAATTCGATAGAAGAACTGTTAGTGCAAGAGAAGAGAATAAAAATCAGGTACTCTGATGCTTAGTAGTAAGTACCTGTTAGTAAATAGTTGGTAACATAATCATGAATTCCTTCTTCCAGAGTATGAAAAGGTTTGTCGTAACCTATGGATCTGAGTTTTCCCATTGAGGCCTGAGTAAAGTACTGATACTTGTCTCTGATATCTGCTGGGGTATCTACAAAGTCAATAGTTGAAGGGGTGTTAAGTGCCTGAAATGTATTGTTAGCAAGGTCAAGAAAAGTACGGGCTTTACCGCTTCCCAGATTGTAAATACCTGAATCTCGTCGGCAGTGCATCAAATAACTACAAACTTCAATCAGATCTTTTACATAAATAAAATCACGCATTTGCTCTCCATCTTTGAAATCAGGATTATGAGATCTGAACAATTTCATTTTACCAGAATTGCGGATCTGGTGGAATGCGTGAAAAATAACGGATGCCATACGCCCTTTGTGGTATTCATTTGGCCCATATACATTAAAAAATTTGAGACCTGCCCAGAAGAAAGGTTTTTTATCCTGTTCCAATACCCACTTATCAAAATCATTTTTGGAATCTCCGTAGGGATTCAATGGCTTTAATAAAGGAATGATTGCTTCACTGTCTTCATATCCATGTTCTCCTAAACCATAGGTTGCTGCTGAAGATGCATAAACCAAAGGAATTTGGTAGTCATAACACTTTTGCCAAATAGTCTTGGAGTAGTTGATATTCAGACGTTCAAATATAGACCAGTCAAACTCAGTAGTATCTGTGCGGGCTCCAATATGAAAGAGAAATTCTACCTCTTCATAATTTTGGTCTAACCATTCAAAGAAATTATCACGATGTACTCGTTCCTTTATTTTCTTCCCTACAAGATTGCGGTTTTTTTCTTCGTTTGAGAAATCATCAACAGCTATAATGTAGTTGAAATTATCGGCATTCAGGCGGCTAATCAGGCAACTCCCGATAAACCCAGCGGCTCCCGTTACGATAATCATGAATAATAATTTTTTGAAAGTTAGGAAAAAAGATCGCTTAAAAAGTGAATGGCTATACTAAAAAGAATAAAGCTTGAAGCTGTTCTGACTTTATAAACTATCAGTTGAGAAATAAAACATAAGTAGTTTTACCAAAGGTAATTGCAAATCTACAATAAAAAAATGAGAAGATGTGCAATATAATATTTATAAAAAATGGTATTTTTTGTAGTAATAAGGCCATTTTTTGTTTTGAAGTAGATTAACCATATTTTTGTAAATTCTTTTAAATGAAATATATCTATCGTGAACAATAGTTCTGTTCTGAACGGTTTGCGATTGTTAAAAAGTATAAGTAATAGCTTGATTATTAGAGACTAAATAAAGAGTGTGATGATTTACATAACACGAAAAGAGCATTTTAATGCAGCACATAAATTGTACAATCCCAATTGGACAAAAGAGAAGAATGACGAAGTTTTTGGACCATGCGCCAATGAGTATTTTCATGGACATAACTTTGAATTAATCGTTACTGTAAAAGGGCGCCCTGATCCGGATACTGGATTTGTGATGGATATGAAGAAGTTAGGTGGATTAATGAAAGACTTAGTCATTGATAAAGTAGACCATAAAAACCTGAATCTGGATGTGGATTTTATGAAAGGAAAAATGACCAGTTGTGAGATATTTATCGAAGAGATATGGAAAATACTTGCACCTGCTATTGAAACTGCTGCTCCTAATGCCAAACTTCATAAGTTGTTGCTTATTGAGACTCCAAAAAACTTTGTGGAATATTATGGAGAGTAATCTATGGTAAATAGTGTGTTTTACAAGCTTATTCTATTTTCTCATACATTACTTGTGTCATTATGAAATATTATGTCATTGCAGGAGAACGGTCGGGTGACCTGCATGCTGCCAACCTTATTAAAGCAATTGCACAAGAAGACAAACAGGCTGAGTTTCGGGGATGGGGAGGTGAACAAATGGAGGAGGCTGGTGCATATTTGGTAACTCATTACCGAAATATGGCCTTTATGGGATTTTGGGAGGTAATAAAAAATCTAACCACCATCAGAAAGTTTATTAAAAAGTGCCAGGAAGATATTCTTTTATGGAAGCCTGATGTAGTAATTCTTGTCGATTATGCCGGCTTTAATATGCGGATAGCAAAGTTTTGTAAACAGCATACTATCCAGGTATTTTATTATATCTCACCTAAAGTATGGGCATGGAATCAGAGCAGAGCCTATAAAATCAAAGCAACTGTAGATCGCTTATTTGTTATTCTGCCCTTTGAGAAAGAGTTCTTTAAGAAGTATGAATACGATGTGGACTATGTAGGGAATCCTTTGCTTGATGAAATTGCCTCCTTCAAACCACAATCTGATTTTTTGGTAAAGAATAACCTCTCCGAAAAATCTGTTATTGCTCTTTTACCTGGAAGTCGGTATCAGGAAGTTGAAAAGATGCTATCCGTGATGCTTGATGCTGCCCAGTTGCTAAATAAAGAAAATAAGGAGCAATATCAATTTATTATTGCAGGGGTATCTAATCTCCCCAAAGCCTTGTATGAAGATAAGATAGCCACATTAGAGAAAGAGGTAAATGTTAGCGTAATATATAATCAGTCCTACGATTTATTGTCTGTTGCGACTGCTGCCTGGGTAACTAGCGGGACTGCAACATTGGAAACTGCGTTATTTCATGTTCCGCAGGTAGTTTGTTATCGTACAAGTGCATTTACCTATCAGATTGTACGTGTGCTTATAAAAGTAAAATATATTTCTCTGGTAAATCTGATTGCAAATGAACCTGTTGTCGTAGAGTTAATTCAGAGTGAATTAACACCTCAAAAGGCTTTCAACGAATTGGCTAAACTTTTACCTGGAAAAAAAGCTCGACAAAGCCAATTAGAGGGATATAACAAGGTAGATAAATTGATGGGAGAACCTGGAGCTTCACAACGAACCGCCAGATTGATGATGAAGTATCTTACATCATCTACACAAAGCCAGTAAGATAACTTTCGACTGGCTTTGTGTAAAGAAAATTTATGATACTGTTTGATGGAACTGAATCAGACCTGTAATAGGATTGTCAATAATATTTTCAATATGAATATTTTTATCCTGAGCAACTTTACGAAGGATATCCTGATAATGGAAGGCTATTGAACCTGTGAAGTGAATCGGATATTCCTGGTAATTGGCAAACTTATTTACATACCGGTTGATAAACGTAACAAATCCGTTGTATATAAGCTGCTGAGAGTAAGGATGTGTAATATGATCAGATAAGAAACGAGAGAAAGACGCAAAGTAACTGCTTGGAAAATTACGTTTATAGGCGTATTCCAGTACAGTCTCAATATTCAAATGGTATGTATCCTCAAATGCCTTATGTAGCTCTGCTGGCATTTCTTCATGGAAGAAATGTTGAATAAGGGTTCTTCCCAGATACCCGCCACTACCTTCATCTCCTAACCAGAAGCCTAAAGATGGACGTCCTTCAATGATATCGTTGCCATCATAAAGACCTATATTTACACCTGTTCCAATAATACAAATGATGCCTGCTTTATGACCACTGAGAGCTCTTGCTGCTGCTAGCAGATCATGGCCAACATGAACCTGTGCATGTGAGAATAAACGGCTTACTCCTTCTTTGACAATGTTACAATTTGTCTCAGTTGAACAACCTGCCCCATAAAAATGAATTTCGTCAACGGCAGTTGTACCTAGTTGGGGAAGTAGTTGAGATGCTATCTCAGCATAAATTTGGTCTGCATCCTGATGGTAAGGATTAAAACCGGCTGTTTTCGCCATTTTCACGGAGCCTTCTTCGGTTAGCAACCTCCAATCCGTTTTAGAAGAGCCGCTTTCAGCAATTAAGATCATTGGTATGAAAATAAATAAGGGAGCAGAAGTACAATAATGTATTAAAAAAAAGCAATTCCTCCGCTAAAATAATAGCTTTTTTTTAATTAAATGCTATCGTTCATCGATAAAAGAAAAAAAATTTTTTTATCGACCTGTCATAATAAATTTTTTTATTATCAGCCTACTAATATACCAATAACCTCAAATTTATCAAAAACATTTTCGGTATGTGGCGCATCTTCCATTTCTGGAGTCAGGTCCTGACCTGCCCAATGTTCATAATGCTTACCATTTCGCCATAGTTTTGAAATGGTGACATCATAAATAAAACCCTGATAGGCAACCCATATCTCAGGTTTGTCTTGACCATTTCTAAGTGCTAGCTGTGAACGAGTATATTCTTTAAGATCCTGCATGGATAGGAAGAATTATGAATGCAACAAGATTAGTATTTCATAATCCGGAAAGTTTTATTGTTGGGATGTGAGATAGGTATAATCCTTTAAAATAGTTTGTAGAAACTCAAGATTCGATTGAGCAGTTTGCACATCAAGCAGTGTTTGCAATTTAGCAGCTAATGAGGAAAGTAAATAAGGATCATTGCCATTGCGATGATATGTTTGTAGTGTCTCTCTGATGATTTCAATATCCCGATCACTCAAACGGATTACCTGAGGATATAAAGGTTGATAATTAGAGTCAACTTCAGGTAGACGAGTCTGAGCCAGTGTAACCCGTCGCTTCATAGTGATTACTGTTGTGCCAGCAGCCATATCACCCAAACGTTGTCCCTGGGCACTGGTGCTTATAGTTATGATTGCGACTAAACCAATATTACAAGGAAAATAAACATCAATAAGTCTTAGCAGCCAGCGTATTAGATAATTGCCTATTGTTGGCTGAGTTCCATCTAATCGTACTACTTTTATATTGAGAGCTCGTTTGCCAATGGTTTGCCCATCCATAACAATCTCAAGTATCAATGTATAAAACATGACAGGCAAAAAGAGCAGTAGTATCAGAATACTAATAATATCAAATTTTTCCAGATATGAGTTTATACTTACTATATTCGTAGCAGCTCCAATTATAAACAATAGAATAAATACATAAGCTATTTGGATTAACCTGTCAATAATACCGGCAAGCAAACGATCTCCCACACCTGCGGGTTGGTACTCAATAAATACATTCTGAGTAGTCTGAATTTGTATAGTGTTCATACTTTACTGGATAAGCAAGATGTGGTGTTAATATATAGGGTAATATGTGAGATAAAGTGGATTGCCAAACAAAAATAGCCTAATACTTGAAAAAATCCTACATCTCAAATAGACAGGGATTTGGGAGTGAGTGAAAATAAACCATTATTTGGTAACCTGTATATTTGCCTTTATCCAAAAAGATACATTTCTTACACGGTTTTGTATAGAGCAATGGTTACCAGTGAAATACTTTGACCATTAAAATAGTATCTTTCCGGACAGACGTAATAACTATGAGAGAGGCATCTTTTGTAAAACAAAATACACCACGCTGGCAACAATTTGAGGAAATGTTAGTTGGTCATCAGGCTGGCAACCCTGATCAGTTGGCAGAACTGTTTGTTCAGCTAACGGATGATTTGTCCTATGCCCGTACACATTATCCAAACAGCCAGACAACTTTATATCTGAATAATCTTACAGCGAAAGTCCATCAATCTATTTATCGGAATAAGAAAGAAGAGAAGGGGCGATTGATTCGCTTTTGGAAAGAAGAGTTACCTTTATTAATGTATGCTTCCCGCAAACAGTTATTGTATTCTTTTCTTATCTTCTTCATATCTGTAGTGATTGGTGCAGTGTCAGCTGCCCACGATGATAGGTTTGTACGATTGATACTTGGTGACGGATATGTTGAGATGACATTGGATAACATAGAGAAGGGAGATCCAATGGGGGTATATAAACAGGAAGGAGAGACTCTAATGTTTTTAGCAATCACTAAAAATAATATAATGGTCTCATTTATAACATTTGTGTGGGGAGGTTTTCAGGGAATAATGCCAATGTTTCTTTTACTGTCTTTTGGGACAGGAATTTCATTGGTGAATAATGGAGTCATGCTTGGAGCCTTTCAATATTTCTTCTATCAAAAGGGATTGTTACTGGAATCTGCACTTACGATATGGATACATGGTACATTGGAGATTTCTGCCATCATCATTGCCGGATGTGCGGGTATAGTAATGGGAAATGCTGTGTTTTTTCCAGGCACATATACCCGAATGGAGTCCTTTAAACGTGGAGCGATGACGGGAATGAAGATTATCATAGGTATAGTTCCTATATTTATTGTTGCCGGATTCCTTGAAGGCTTTGTTACCCGACATACAGAAATGCCTATAGTTTTGAAACTAGCTATTATTCTTACATCTGCCTTCTTTATAGTCTATTATTTTGTTATTTATCCTATGCAGTTGCATAAGAAGCAATTAGCAATGAATATTGAAGAATAGAATCGAATAGATTCTTACAAAAATCTCATGAACACCCAGAAAATACAATTTCAGCAGATCCGTGACTTTGGACAGGTATTCAATGCCGGATTTGCATTTATGCGTGGACACTTCTTTCGCATCTTCAGATATCTGTTATCTATAGGGGGGCCTTTCTTGTTGGTAGGAGTAGGTGTAACAGCCTTATTAATGATTCGTATGCAAAGTTGGACTACATCTGTTAGTAAAGGAAGTGTTTTGCCATTTGCATGGACAGATTTTGGAATTACATATCTGGTAAATCTTCTTTCATTCTTTGTGGGGTTTGTAATGATAACAGCTGTGATAAACGCCTATATAAAGCTATATATAGAGAGTCCAGAGGTAAATCCGGATATCCAGTTGGGAGAAGTATGGAGTCAAGTTAAGAAAGATTTCTTCCGGTTAGCTGGACAACTCCTATTAGTATCTGTCTTTATTTTTGGATTAATTATACTGTTTTTTGTTATTCTAGAATTAATAGGTTTGGAGTTACTTGTTTTCTTTATAGGATTTGGTTTGTTTATTTTTTTGATGCCCTATCTTGTAGGTGTACTAACTCCTCAAATTTATTTTGGCCAGACAAATTTCTTTAAGAATATCTCACATACATTTTCTCTGGTTCAGGGTAACTGGTGGATGACTTTGGGGCTGGGTTTTGTCAATTCAATTATTATGAATACGGTATTCTTCATCTGTTTTTTTCCTTTCTACCTTATAATGATAATTTCTATGGTTTCTCAGATGAGTTCTAATCCGGGGCAAACTCCTGATTTCTCATCAATGACTGTGGTAATCGTGGCTATGATTGTATTTATGACATTAGGGTACATGGCAACTTTTATTATTCATAATGTTATGGCTGCTGTGCATTATTTTAATTTGGAAGAGCGTAAAGGTGGTGGTGGCTTATTAACTAAGATTCAGAGTATAGGATCTGGAGACAATAGTCTGAAATCTCCTGTTGATTTTTATGATGAAGAAGAAAAATATTAACGATAAAGAAGACATAATTCTTTATAACCAAATAGGTAGAGAAGCTTCATTCTCTTTTCTATACTTGTTTTATCAAGAATCAATATTATCCGTGCGAAAAAATAATAATCCAAAATTTCAAAATAGATTCTTTAAGCAGACTTCTTCTATTCTATGTAGGGGGCTATTTGTAGGAAGTGTATTTCTATCTACTCTGAATCTGCAGGCACAGGATACTACAATTGTGAAAGATGCAGTTGTAGATTCGGTTGCTATACCTGCTACAGAGGAAGATAATCCGATCTCCGTTCATGAACGCCAACAGTGGCGTCCAGTTGTGGCCGAACCGCAGTTACAGGAGGCAAAACTTCGTAAGTTCGATCCTGATAAATTAAGTGATTTTGTAAATAATAGCGATTATCAATACGATATCAAACAACCTGCTGACCGATTATCCTGGTGGGAAAGATTTAAGGCATGGTTGAGTGAACTACTCAATGATTTATTTCGTGGGTATGGTAAAATACCAGGTGGTGATCGTACTATTAAAATCATTGTAATTGTTATTTCGGCTGGTCTTTTAATTTTTGCTTTGATAAAGTTTATTGGGGCAGATCCCAGAAGTTGGTTTAAACGTTCTGCCAAGACAGATGAGCTTTCACTGGAAGATATCGAAAATGATATTCATTCGATCAGCTTCGATGAAATGATTGCAGATGCAGTAGCTAAGCAACAACACAAACGTGCAATACGATTGTTCTATCTTAAATCATTGAAGCAGCTAAGTGATAGAGACTGGATTGACTGGCAACCCTATAAGACCAACTATGAATATGTAAAGGAACTGAAGAAAAATGAGCTACTTGGAGATTTTAAACAGTTGACTTATTTATTTGAGTATATATGGTATGGTGATTTCCAGTTAGATGCAGTTTCATTTAAAGAGGCTGAACAGCGATTTTCTGGCTTTGAGCAAAAAATGAGGATTATGTAAATGAACGGGGCTGATCGCTGAACATTGCTTTACAGAGTCTTCTTATGATTATTACTACTACATGAAAAAATATAGCGCACCTCTTTTGTTTTTTGGAATAGCAATAACTCTGTTGGTTCTTCTTCAGATGAGCTCTCCACGACCAATTGACTGGACTGAAAATTACTATGCACAGGATAAAAGACCCTATGGAGCGAAGGTATTGGTTGACATGCTTCCATCACTTTTTCCTAAACAAAAAGTCAACATTCCTCAAACTTCACTCTATAAACGTAGGAAGCAGCTTAAACAGGGCAACTATATATTTGTAAACAAGAATTTCTTTTTGCGCCGAAGTGATTTGCATTTGTTACTGGATCTCGTATATAAAGGTAGCAATGCATTTATTGCGGCATCAAGTCTCTCCAGAGAGTTAGAAGATACACTGGATATTGAATCTAAGTATGTGTGGGCTGCATCAGATGTAAAGATAAATTTTACAGATCCTAAAATGCGTAGTTCACGTTCATTTGATTATACGCATATCAATTACCTGTATGGTATTCTCAGAGAAGACTCTGCAACCTCAATACCTCCGGTACAATTAGGGACAGTAGAAATCAGTGATATTGACATCCGGAATAAAAATGCGGGTAAATCAAAGGCCGCTACCAACTTTGTGGCAATTCCCTGGGGCAAAGGATACTTTTTTATCCATACGATGCCACAGGCATTTTCTAACTATAATATGATTCATCCCGAGAATGTAGCGTATATAGCCAAAGCATTTTCATATTTACCTGAACAGGAGGTATTTTGGGAGGACTTTTATACAGAAGACACCTATGCTTCTACCTATGTATCAAGAACAGAAGATGGGGAAGCAGGGGAGGAATCATATGAAACCCCAACCGAAGAAGACCGCTGGGATGATTCAAAAATGACCCCTATTCGAAAAAACGAAGAACAGGGAGAAAGCCAATCCATGTTTCGTTTTTTATTATCCGAGCCTCCACTAAAATGGGCATTCTATCTGACATTGTTGTCTCTGGTGTTGTTTGTTTTCTTTGAAGCAAAACGTCGGCAACGGATTGTTCCTATCATAAAGCCACTGGCAAATACTACACTGGAATTTACAGAGACAATCGGACGACTATATTTTCAACATCAGGATCATAAAAATATTGCCGAGAAGAAAATTACCTATTTTCTGGAATACATACGTACACGCTATTACCTGAGCACACATCAGATAGATGATGAGTTTTATGTTTCTCTTGCCCGGAAAAGTGGATATGACAAAGAAGAAATTATCTTACTATTCAGATACATTCAGTATATCCAGAAACAGGGTATTATCACAGAAGAACAACTCCTTGATCTAAATCGGCGAATCCAGAATTTTATTAAATAATATCTAACGGTGTCTAAATAATCTAGCAATCATTTATAAAACAGAATTTATTAATGAACGAATTTGAAGCACGTACAGACCTGAGCCAGTTACGGGATGCTGTTGATCAGGTGAAAACTGAAATTGGAAAAGTAATTGTAGGGCAGGAAGAAATGATAGAATTACTACTAGCTGCTATCCTGGCAGATGGTCATGCACTAATAGAAGGAGTCCCCGGTGTAGCCAAAACTTTGACGGCCAAGCTGATTGCCAAGACGGTATCTGTTGGATTCTCCCGCATTCAGTTTACCCCCGACCTAATGCCATCTGATGTGTTGGGAACTCAGGTATTTAATCAGAAAAGCTCAGAATTCCAGTTTAAACAAGGGCCTATCTTCTCAAATATTGTTTTGATTGATGAGATAAACCGCTCTCCTGCAAAAACACAGGCTGCTTTATTTGAGGTAATGGAAGAACGTCAGGTAACGGTTGATGGTACGACCTATCTGATGGATGCCCCTTTCCTTGTACTGGCAACCCAGAACCCGATAGATCAAGAAGGCACCTATCGGTTGCCAGAAGCTCAGCTAGACCGTTTTCTATTTAAAATAGATGTAAAATATCCAAATCTGGATGAAGAAATACAGATTTTGACACAGGCTCATTCCCGAACCTCTCATACTGCGATAGAAGAGGTAAGCCCTGTTCTTACAGTTGAACAGATTGCTCAATACCGTCAGCAGGTGAAAGCGCTTCGTGTGGATGCCAGTCTTATCCGGTATATTGCTCAGATTACAAACAATACCCGAAATAGCCTTTCATTATCATTGGGTGCATCTCCCCGGGCTTCTCTAGCTATATTGAATACTGCCAAAGCTATTGCAGCTATTCGTGGACGTGATTTTGTAACACCTGAAGATATTAAACGTGTCACCATTCCTGTACTGCGCCATCGGGTAATGTTGACTCCTGAAAGAGAAATGGAAGGTGTAATAGCTGATGATATTATAAAACAGATTCTGGATGGTATTGAAGTACCCAGATAACAGTTTACACATGTTTCTGGCATTTTAACGTATTTGTGTGTTTTAACAGAATAACTCTTCTGAAAATACACAAATACAGATAGTAATAGCTTATGATACGATCTCTCTATCTCAACAATCGTTTTTTTATTGTAGTCATCGCCATTATCGGACTGTGTTGTCTGGGTTTTGCCTATCCCTTTTTTTTTACAATAGCTCAGGTAAGCCTATTGGTTACAGGCTTTTTGTTGATTGCAGACATTCTGCTATTGTATCGCCAGAAAAATGGGATAAAGGCAAAACGGAGTGTACCTGAAAAACTATCTAATGGGGATGATAATCCAATAGATATTTCTTTGCAAAATGGCTATGGGTTTCCTGTGACAATCCGGATGGTAGATGAAGTACCATTCCAGTTTCAGTTGCGGGATATGGATCTCCGTTTAACACTGCAAGCCAGAGAGAACAAACAGGTAAGATATACATTACGGCCAGTAAAAAGGGGAGAATATCAGTTTGGGGCCCTTAATATCTTTGTTTCCGGAATAATTGGGTTGGTTCGAAGACGATACATATTTGATCAGGGCGAATCTGTACCTGTATATCCATCGTATCTGCAAATGAGAAAATATGAGCTTCTGGCTATCTCGGATCGTCTGACCGAAATGGGCATTAAGAAGATCAGAAGGATAGGGCAGAACCGCGAATTTGAGCAGATAAAAGAATATGTGCAGGGAGATGATATCCGGACTATTAACTGGAAAGCTACTGCACGACGTAATAACCTCATGGTGAATCACTACCAGGATGAGAAATCACAAAACGTATACTCAGTGATTGACAAGGGGCGGGTTATGAAGATGCCATTTGAAGGAATGAGTCTGGTAGATTATGCAATCAATGCAAGCCTGGTACTTTCAAATATTGCCGTTCTGAAAGAAGACAAAGCAGGTATTATTACATTTAATCACAACATTGGAACTGTACTGCCTGCAAGTCGTAGTAATCTGCAGATGAAAAGCATCCTTGAGGTTTTGTATAATCAGCGTACTAACTTTAAGGAATCAGACTATGAGTTGTTGTATGCCCGCATCCGGCGAGTAATTACTCAACGAAGCCTGGTGATATTATATACTAACTTTGAAACCTTGTCCAGCATGGAAAGGCAACTGCCTTTTCTGGTACAAATTGCAAAAAATCATTTGTTGGTAGTTGTGTTTTTTGAGAATACAGAATTAGTAGAAATATTGGAGAAGCCTGTATTCAATACAGAAGAAGTGTATAAGCAGACAATAGCACAAAAGTTTGCCTTTGAAAAAAGGCAGATTGTGAAGGTACTACAACAACACGGTATTCATGCTGTACTTACCCCCCCACAAAAGCTAACCGTAAATACTATTAATAAGTACCTGGAGCTGAAAGCAAGAGGTCTGATATAAAATATGAGATTTTTCTTCCAATAAAAAAGAATCTGTTATGTCAGATCCTTTTTTATTGGAAGAAAAATTTATGTAATCCCATTCTTGTCAGACAATTTTAATCTATTTATCATTCACCACAAGAGAAACATCATGCGTACATTTCTATGCAAGCAAGAGCTTTGGGGTGAATTCTAATCAGATTTTGTTTTTACGGTGAATTATGCGCAAAACAAAAAAGTGATCGGAACTCCAGTCAAAAGTGAACATGATTGGAATTATGTTCAAAAGCAAATGTGCTATGTATACTATGCAAACTTTTCATTAGTCAGAGGGCCTGCCTTGTCTTCTTTGAAAAATATTTTGCAGTGAACAATGCACAGACAGGACATCTTTCCAAAAGAAGTTGCTACCCTTTATTTATAATTAATATGAATCAGAAAGGCGTATTAGACTGATATACCATAGGAATTACAAAGGATCTGCAGTGACTTTGAACGTTGTATTTATTTTCAGTTCCATTTCTGGCCAAGGCGCAGAACGAGTTACCACTTCATTTTCAAGTGTATAATTTGATTTTTTTATGTATTCATCCAGTTTCTCCTGAGTAGGGTCGAGCTCCAGTTCTTTTCCAACAGTTGTAGGTATACTCGTTTTAGATGCAATCAGAACTTTAGGTAGACCATCTGCTTTAATGTATATTTTAATCGATTCAATAAAACGGAAGTCTGCATCACTGGGTGACGTAATGGCTAATTTAAGTTTTTCAAGGACAATGTTTTTAACCAGGTTCGCATTTGTACCTTCGTTTTCAAATGTCTGACTTGAGTTAGTAGTAATAGATGGTGTAGGAACAATGTTATTGAAAATAGGATTGACCATGTTGGCACCTGGTATTGTACAGGTTGACTCATTGTTAATCCGGAAAGTAAGCAATCGATTCAGTTGATCTTTACAGCTATAGCTTAAGAAGGAAATAAAGAGGGTGACAGCAAGTAAAACTTTTTTCATAAAAGAGTTAGAGATTAAATAAACAATATGTTGAGGGGTATATCATACAAACTACGGAAAAACCAGAGACATGGTTTTCACACTTTTACAGTTTATAGGATATATGTAAGAAAGTGCTGAAACTGATCAATTTTAGAACTTTCTATGTAACAGAATGATATAGAGTGAAATGGCAAAAATCCTGGATGAAAAGGAGAATTGGGATTGTGAAGAAGAATTTTTCTTTGATGCTGTAAATAAAAGAAAGTGATGAAATAAGTTTCAGGAAGAGATAGGAAAAGGTTATAAAAATACAATTTGGCAATAGAAACAAATCTGTTCTTACGTTTTGATCACGATAATTTATTACTTTAGGGTTTATAAATTGAAAAACTTTCTGCAATATTTGTATAAAGAAAGTTTTGTTAAAGTGCTTTTTCTGAATCTGGTAAGGAAGTAGCATATAAAATGTCAATTCATTATGACACAAAAGATTGTTTGGGGACTACTGGCTTTGTCTCTTTTGTTGTCCTCTTTCTCTGGTAAATTGCCTGTAAGCTCGATACAGCCATATTCTTCCAAAGCAGCTAAGGCTGCCAGTGCTTATCCTTTCATCAAGCAGGATAAAAATCAAATTATAACGTATCAGGGGGAATCTATGAAGTACTTCTATGCTTCGTTAGATTCACTTAGTCACCATACCAAACAGAAGGTGAATGTTATTCATATAGGAGATTCTCATATACAGGCAGACTTCTTTTCGGGACATTTACGTGAAATGCTTCAGGCAGATACTCTCTTTGGCAATGGAGGACGTGGCTTGGTATTTCCTTACAATGCCGTTCGCACCAATGCTCCTGACAATCTGAAGATTGCCTATACAGGTATATGGGAGGGATGTCGTAATATTTCAAGAGATAAAAGCTGCAACTGGGGACTCGCAGGAATTACGGCTACTACCTATAGCCCTGTAGCAACGTTAACTATAGATCCTACAACAAAGGCTGTATTACCTTACTCCTTTACAAAAGTCCGGATATTTTTTGATACGCGTGATTCTACGAACTTCCTGTTAAAGATTTTAAACCAGGATACTCCACTAAATATAAAGCTGGAGGATGGATATGCTATATTGGAGTTACCTCGTCCCACTACTACTATTACACTTGGATTTGAGAAAAGCAGTGAAGGGCAAAATCATTTTACATTACAGGGAATTGCACTTGAAAATGATCAGCCTGGTATACAATACCATTCTGCAGGAGTGAATGGAGCAGAAGTGACGTCTGTACTTCGTATGCCTTCTCTGGAAAAAAATATGGCTGTATTAAAACCTGATCTGGTAATTATTTCGCTTGGTACTAATGATGCATTTCGTAATCTGGATACTAAATTATTTAAGCGTAATTATGGCGAGTTGATCCAACGTATTCGCCGTGCCAGCCCTCATACGTCTATTCTATTAACAACTCCTGGTGATAATCTGCGTGGAAAGAAATATGTTAACCCTGATAATGCCAAAGCAGTAAAAATAATGAATGAGTTGGCTGAAGAAACAGGTGTAGCTGTATGGGATTTTTATGAAGTAATGGGTGGCTTACAGTCCATTAAACGCTGGTATGTAAACAAACTGGCTGCCTATGATAAGGTGCATCTAACTCAGCATGGATATATGCTTCAGGCAGAACTTCTATATGATGCCTTATTGAATGATTATGAAACCTACAAGCATAACAAGGAAGGCCGTCCGCTAGCTGCAGGTGGAGGTAAATAATAAGCTATAGAAATGAATACAGATGTTGAGTAAGCAGATATTTATCTGCTTATTTGCATTTATATACAATTCGATTTTAATTAAATACACTCGTTAAACTCTAATTTATAATTACACTTGCTTACACTTAAAGACATCTTTAGTTTTGATCCGCAACACCCTATGATCTTTACTACACCCTTATTTTGGGTGTTTTTTGGTGTGGTCCTGCTGATCTATCAGTTCATTTATCCAAACCATACTTTACGCAATGTTTTTCTGTTAATCTTTAGCGTATTCTTTTATTATAAGTCTGTTGGTTATTTTTTTGTTCTACTGATTTTGACTGCCATCATTGATTATACAATGGGTTGGCAGATATATCAGACACAGACAAAATGGAAGAAAAAATTTTTTATTGTGCTGAGTTTGTGTTTAAACCTGGGTTTGCTTTCTTATTTTAAGTATGCTTATTTCTTTGCCAGTATTCTGAATGAAACATTCGGATGGCACTTACAACCAATAGACTATCTGGCTGTGTGGTCTAATGCCTGGACAGGAGGTAAGCTGGATATTTTTAAAATTATAGCTCCAGCCGGAATCTCATTTTATACATTTCAGAGTATCAGCTATTCAGTTGATATTTATCGGGGACATTTGAAGCCAGTAAAGAGTTTTTGGGACTTTGCCTTTTTTGTTAGTTTCTTTCCACAGCTTGTAGCAGGACCTATTGTTCGTGCGGTAGATTTCGTTCCTCAGATTGATAAACCCTATAAAGTTAGTGCAGAGGAGTTTAATCATGCAATCTATCTGATTATAGGTGGATTGGTTAAAAAGATTCTGGTATCTGATTATCTGGCAGCTAATTTTGTTGATCGGGTTTTTGATAGTCCGGAGACATATACAGGATTTGAAAATTTAATGGCTGTATATGGATATACCATTCAGATCTACTGTGACTTCTCTGGTTATACAGATATGGCTATTGGAGTAGCTCTATTATTAGGCTTTCGCTTAACCATCAACTTTTTATCTCCTTACTCTGCTGTGAATATTACAGACTTCTGGCGGCGTTGGCATATATCGCTTTCTACTTGGTTGCGTGACTATTTATATATATCCTTAGGTGGAAACCGGAAAGGTAAAATCCGACAGTATTTGAACCTTTTTATTACGATGTTGTTGGGAGGCTTATGGCATGGAGCCAACCTGAAATTTATTATATGGGGTGGTTTACATGGTCTTGCATTAGCCTTTCACAAACTTTGGATGGATATTACAGGATCAAAGAACAAAACCTCTACAGGTTTGGGCCGTTTCATCGCTCAATTTATCACATTTCATTTTGTAGCCTTCTGCTGGATGTTTTTCAGAGCACGTGACCCTGATCAGGGAGCATGGGGAGTGGATTGGTCGAAAGATGTATTGATGGTATGGAGAATGTTAAATCGAATCGCCTACCATTTTGAGCCTCAGTTAATCATTCAGCAAATTATTGCCTACAGATTTATATTTCTGATTATGGTTACTGCGTATCTGATTCACTGGTTACAACGTCATACAAAAGAAACATTTGAAGGATGGTTTGGGACAGTACCTGATTTTGTGAAAGCGGCTATCATTGTTTGTATTATAATGGCACTTTATCAGGTTAAAACAGATACTCAACCATTTATTTATTTCCAGTTCTAAGTTGATTTAACGCTCTGTATGTATAAAAGAAAAGGTGCTGCATTTGAGAATGCAGCACCTTTTCTTTATAGGATTAGTTAGCAAAGTTCAGATTAATGTCCGCTGCCGCTAGTCGAAGCACTTTCATAATCTATGCCTTGCGATTTAAGTATTCCTTTAACACGGGCTGCATACCAGGCAAGGTAAACAAAGCACACCACAGGCACCCAGTAAGACTGTTGGATACCAATTGATCCGGATAGCCAGCTTTGGAACATAGATACAAATCCCCCTCCCATGATCATCATAATAAGGAAGGCAGATCCTTGAGGGGTGTTTTTGCCTAGTCCTGCAATTGCCAGTGTAAAGATACATGGCCACAAAACTGAACAAAACATACCGCCACTAATCAATGCATATAATGCAATTTTTCCGCTTCCCAAAATACCTATTATAGTAGCAATAGCGCCAAAAGAGGCAAAGGTCAATAGCATTTTGGCTGGCTTATCCTGACTAATGAAGAACGCAATGATGATTGCTAACACACACACTGAATAAATATAAAGAGGCGTTAACTCTGTTCCTCTAATAAAGTTAATCAACAAATAAACGCCAAACGCAATATAGGGTACCACAACAGTTAATACTTTACGCATAGTTGGGCTTGGGTTAAATACACTTACACCTGCAGTCCAACGTCCAATCATTAAACTAGCCCAGAATAAAGAGACATATGGCGCAAGCTCATCTTCACGTAATCCATCTTCGACACGTAAATATTCTCCCAGGTTAGAACCAATAGTTACTTCTGCACCAACATATAAGAATATCGCAATCATCCCTAAAACCAGTTGTGGGTATTTTAGTGCAGCAAATCCACTCTCACTTGGAACATCCTGAGTCACAGATGGGAGTTTGATTAACCAGAAGAATACGGCAAAAAAGAAAAATAATGCCCCCAGAATCAGATAAGGCGTTTTAACAGAGTCTACTGTCGCATCTGCACCTGCTCCGGATGAAATGGAACCGAAAATAGCATAGCTGACAAGGATAGGTCCCAAAGTTGTTCCAAAGTTATTAATTCCACCTGCAAAGTTTACACGTTGAGAACCTGAGTTAGGATCACCTAGCAAAATGGCAAATGGCTGAGCAGCTGTTTGCTGTAATGAAAAGCCTAACCCTACCACAAACAAACCTGTTAAAAGCAGTGCATATGAGTTAGCCTGAGCAGCAGGATAAAATATAAGTGCACCAAATCCTGATATTAACAAGCCAATAGCGATACCATTTTTGTATCCGATTTTATTCAACAAATCAGCTTTTAATGCTTTACTGATCAGAAGGTATATAATAGAGCCTACTGTATAAGCAATATAAAATGCAAAACTTACTAACTGGGCTTGCCATTGTTCCAGATCAAAAAACTTTTTAAATACAGGAATTAGAATGTCATTGGCGGCAGCCACAAATCCCCAGAAGAAGAAGACGGTTACCAAAATAAAAAACTGGGGGTGAGTACCAGTTTTAGTTTGCTCTTTAGTTATAGACATAATTATTGATTGAGGTATAAGTTACAGAGTCGTAAAAATATCCAAAAAAAACTAAATAAAAACGAAATGGAGATATTTAGAATAATTGAAATAGCCTATTTGCCTGATTAGACGTTACTTAGATAGTTAGAAGATTATAGGTGGATTGAGTTGTGGAAAGACGAGCGGTTTTTGCCAAACATTATTTTACGAACAAAATTTAATTTGCACCTTTGCACTCCTTTATATATACCCCCTTTATGACTTCTATTGCCATTTTTGCTTCCGGTTCTGGCTCCAATGCTCAAAAGATCATGGAATATTTTGACAATCACCCTTCTATTCAGGTAAAGCTGGTATTGTCAAACAAAGCAGATGCACCTGTATTGTTGCGGGCTGCCAATTTTATGGTTCCTACATATGTATTTGATCGCAAAGCTTTTTATGAGACACCCCAAGTACAGGAAGAGTTAGCAAACTATAAGATAGACTATATTGTACTGGCTGGATTTCTCTGGTTGATTCCTTTATCATTAATACAGAGTTACCCTGATAAGATTATCAATATTCATCCGGCACTTTTGCCTAAATATGGAGGAAAAGGAATGTATGGAATGAAAGTGCATGAGGCTGTGGTACAGGCAAAAGACATAGAGACAGGAATAACTATTCACCTCATTAATGAAGAATATGACAAAGGTGAGCATCTCTTTCAGATATCTTGTGCCGTTGAGATTGATGATACTCCAGAACGTGTGGCAGAAAAAGTACATGCGTTAGAACATGCACATTTTCCAAGAATAATTGAAGATTGGATAAATAAAGCAAGTAAGTAAATAAGCTGAGTTGGTTCGGGGTAAGAAAAATGGCGGATAACTGATTATTAAAGAAATATGAAAAAAAATACTATTTCTGATAGTGTATTTTAAATCAATCAGCAAAAAAACTAACTTTGCGCCTTCGTTTTTCTTGAGTACGATTTTGATTAGTTTTTAATAGTTTAATTACATCCTTTAGCCAGCTGGTAAGCTGGAATATTTTGTTTCTGTATCTGCCTATTCACTCTATCAGCAATTTCAGTTTTTATGTCTTCTCGTAAAATACAATCAGCCCTGATTTCTGTTTATTATAAGGATGGTCTTGCACCTATTGCTCAATTGCTTCATCAACAAGGTGTTACTATATATTCAACTGGTGGAACACAGACATTTCTTCAGGATTTGAATATCCCTGTAATTCCAGTAGAAGAGCTAACATCGTATCCATCTATTTTAGGTGGTCGTGTGAAAACTCTTCATCCTAAAGTTTTTGGAGGAATTTTGCATCGTCGCGATGAGGCATCTGACCTCGATCAGGTAAAGCAATATGAGATCCCTTCTATGGATCTGGTGATTGTAGATTTATATCCTTTTGAAGAAACAGTTGCTTCTGGTGCCTCTGAAGAAGATATTATTGAAAAAATTGATATTGGAGGCATTTCTCTGATACGTGCTGCTGCGAAAAATTACAAAGATGTTGTCATTGTTTCTTCTCGTGAACAATATGCAACATTAGAACAAATATTACGTGAAAAGAACGGAGAAACCGAACTAACTGACCGCAAGCATTTTGCTGCTCAGGCTTTTGATATAACTTCTCATTATGACACTGCCATTTTCAATTATTTTAATCAGGAAGAAACGATTCCTTCATTGAAAATATCGGAGCGTCAATCTCAGACATTACGTTATGGCGAAAATCCGCATCAAAGAGGATGGTTTCATGGTGATTTAAATGCAATGTTTGATCAGTTGCATGGTAAAGAGTTGTCTTACAATAACTTACTGGATATAGATGCTGCGGTTCTTCTTATTGATGAATTTAAAGGAGAAACAGCATATGCCATTCTGAAACACAATAATGCATGTGGAATTGCAGTAGATCCCAATCCGACTCAAGCCTACCTGAAAGCCTTAGCCAGTGATCCTGTTTCTGCATTTGGAGGTGTTATTATTACTACAACTGAAGTAGATATTGCCACAGCAGAAGAGCTAAATAAATTATTTTTTGAGGTATTGATTGCTCCCTCATTCAGCCAGAGTGCATTTGAGTTACTTACAACTAAAAAGAATCGGATTCTTTTAAAGAAAAAAGATGTAACATTGCCTAAAATGCAGGTACGCACAGTCTTAAATGGTATCATGCGTCAGGATCGGGATGCTAAAATGGAGACAGTGCCTGAATTACGTACTGTAACTGACAAAGTGCCAACAGAAGCAGAAAAAGAAGAATTGATTTTTGCTGCAAAGATTTGTAAGCATACTAAATCAAACACGATCGTTTTATCAAGAGACAAGCAATTGATTGCTAGCGGTGTAGGGCAAACATCCCGAGTAGATGCTCTAAAGCAGGCTATTGAGAAAGCTCGTTCTTTCGGATTTGATCTACAAGGTGCTGTTATGGCATCAGACGCTTTCTTCCCATTTGCTGATTGCGTCGAAATTGCACACGGTGCAGGGATTACAGCTGTGATACAACCTGGAGGATCTATTCGTGATCAGGATTCGATCGATTTTTGTAACCAGAATGGTATGGCAATGGTCACGACAGGAATCCGCCATTTTAAACATTAATGCCCTATATAAATCTACATAAATGTAGAAAATCTTACAAGGCATAACTCTTGTGTCAAAAGTAGTATTTTTCATAGATTTGCTTTTGGCTGTTTTGTTTGTAATTTTGGAGATTTAGTGGTTTATACATCTAAGTATGAGAGTTGTTTGATTTGTTTGAACTAATGTAATTCAAAGAAAATATATGGGATTGTTTAACTTTTTGACAAGTGATATTGCGATAGATCTGGGCACTGCTAATACACTGATTGCACATAAAGACAAGATTGTTGTAGATGAGCCTTCCATCATTGCTATTGATAAAATGAATAATCGTGTACTGGCCATTGGCAAAGAAGCCATGCAGATGCACGAAAAAACACATGAAAATATCAAGACAATCCGGCCTCTTAAAGACGGTGTGATTGCTGATTTTACCGCTGCCGAACAGATGATCAAAGGTATGATCAAAATGATCGATACCGGCAGCAAGTTATTTACTCCTTCTCACCGGATGGTAATCTGTATTCCTTCTGGAATTACGGAGGTTGAAAAACGGGCCGTTAAGGATTCTGCAGAACATGCAGGTGCTAAAGAAGTATATATGATTTATGAACCAATTGCGGCTGCAATCGGAATCGGTATTGATATCGAACAACCGGTTGGTTCGATGGTTGTTGATATTGGTGGAGGTACAACAGAGATTGCTCTTATTGCTCTTTCTGGTATTGTATGTGATCAATCTATACGGGTAGCGGGTGATGTATTTACGAAGGATATTCTGGACTATATGCGTCGTCAGCATAACTTGTTGATTGGAGAACGTTCTGCCGAACGAGTGAAGATTGAGGTGGGTTCTGCTTTGACTGAACTCGAAGTACCACCAGCTGATTATGAGATCCGTGGACGTGATTTGATGACCGGTATTCCTAAGACTGTAAAGGTTACTTTTACAGAGATCGCTTATGCTCTGGATAAATCGGTATCTAAAATAGAAGAGGCAGTATTAAAGGCACTGGAGATGGCTCCTCCTGAATTATCTGCAGATATTTATACTAATGGTATTCACCTTACTGGTGGAGGTGCTTTACTACGAGGTTTGGATAAAAGAATTGCTGCTAAGACTAAGCTTCCAATCCATGTGGCAGATGATCCTTTAAAGGCTGTTGTACGTGGTACAAGTCTGGCTATGAAAAATCTGCGTAGTTTCCGTCCTGTATTGATGACCTAATTTTTACTGAATAGGGAACAACGTAAACATAACTTCGTATATAGGATGTTTTAGTATAATTCATCTGGGTATACATTTGCGTATTTCCCTATTCACACTACAAGAACATGCAGCGGATTTTTTGGTTTTTATTTACTTACAGGGCTTTCATTCTATTTGTACTGCTGGAAATTTTCTGTGGATGGCTTATTGTGAAAAACAATGCCTACCAGGGAGCCTATTTTTATAATTCTTCAACCCGATACACTGCGGATGTCTTGAAAAAGACACAAGAGGTAAAAGATTATTTTGGGCTTAAAGATGTCAATCGGGAACTGGCTGCAGAAAATGCCCGATTACATCAAATGTACGAACAACTTGCATTAAGTAAAATAGCACAGCAGGGAAGTTATAAGCCTGATTCAGCACTAACTCAACGGTTTAAGTTTGTGGCTGCGAAGGTTATACGTAGTTCTACTGTTTCACCACGTAATACCATTACAATAGATAAAGGTACATTGGATGGAATTAAACCTGATATGGGGGTTATTTCTCCGCAGGGAGTAGTTGGAAAAATAACCGCATGCTCGGAACATTTTTCTGTAATCACTTCCATATTACACATTGATTATAGATTATCTTCACAGATAAAAAAGAATGGAAGTGTTGGGACTGTAGAATGGGACGGCAAAAATAGCCAGATATCTGCAATGAGATATGTTCCACGTTATGTAGAAGTTCAGGCAGGAGATACTGTGGTAACATCCAGTTATAACTCTGTATTTCCACAAGGTGTGTTGGTTGGTGTTATTAGGAAAGTTAGTGCAGCACCATCTGAAACTGCTTATGACCTGACAGTACAGCTGGCAACTGATTTTAACAGATTGTCTTATGTATATGTAATCAACAATATTTACAAAGAAGAACAGGAGATACTGGAAAAGAAAAACGTTCCTGTAGAATCAAATACGCCATAATCTATATCTGGGAAAGAAGAAGATATCTATAAGCAACCGGCGGCCGAATTACTATGAATGGTAGAGAATTTTTTTTGCAAGCTATATATTTTGTCATCTATGTAGGGTTACAGATGGTTTTTGTCCGTAACCTGGTTGTATTTGATGTAGCTTTTTGTTTTGTCTATGTAGCATTTATTTTATTGCTGCCTCTGGAGACAGATACTGTCTTATTGTTATTGCTTTCTTTGATAACAGGTCTGCTTGTAGATTCTTTCTATGATACAGCGGGGATACATGCTGCAGCTTGTGTCCTAATGGGATATTTGCGTCCATGGGTGATTCGGATTATTACACCTCGTGGGGGATATGACCAAAATCTGAGGATATCACTAGATTATATGGGAACAGAGTGGTTCTTTTCTTATTCCCTTATTCTTATCGTATTTCACCACCTGGCTTTGTTTCTCATTGAAGCAAGCCAATGGAGTTTGGTTCCATTGGCGTTACTCAAAACACTTTGTAGTTCTGTATTTACCTGGATTATGCTGATTATTATCCAGTATCTTTTTTATCGGAGACGATAGACAAGTTTACTTTATCAGGCCATTAGCTTCTACTCTGGCTTTTCTGATCTCTGTATTAATGATATCTGTTTCGATTAATCCATCACGAAGTCTGACAATGCGGTGTGCATAACGTGCTATGTCTTCTTCGTGTGTTACCATGATAATAGTATTACCTTTGCTGTGTAATTCCTCAAAAAGATCCATGATCTCATAGGACGTTTTGGTATCAAGGTTTCCTGTAGGCTCATCAGCTAGTAGAATACTGGGATCATTAACAAGGGCACGTGCTACAGCAACCCGTTGGCGCTGACCACCTGACAGTTCATTAGGCTTATGCTTATATCGTTCTCCTAAACCTACACTTCGTAGTGCCTCAAGTGCCTTTTCTGTGCGGTCGGATTTGTTAAAACCTGCATAAATAAGAGGCAGCGCCACATTTTCCAATGAGGACAGACGAGGAAGAAGATTAAAGGTTTGAAATACAAACCCGATTTCTTTATTTCTTATCTCTGCCAGTTCATTGTCACTCATATCACTAACATCCTTATTATTCAGGATATATGTGCCATTAGTGGGAGTATCCAGACAACCAATAATATTCATTAAGGTTGATTTTCCTGAACCCGATGGCCCCATAAATGCAACATATTCTCCTTTATTAACAGATATAGTTACAGATTTTAGGGCTTCAATTACCTCCTCACCCATGATATATCGTTTGGAGATGTTGTGGGTTTCAATGATCTTCTTCATCGGATTAGTTTGATAGTTTAACCTTATTTCTGTGTGAGTACAGAAAATAGGGGTTTGGCGTAATATGGATAACTTAGAATAACTCAAATACAATTAACAGTACTTCCAGAATAATGGAAATTGTGTTTGTTGTTTGTTTGGGTTTTTCTGATGGTTCTGATTTCTCAGAGTTCATGGAGTCTTCTGCTGATTTTTCCAGTTCCATATATTAAGAATTTTTCTATTTTAAAAATAGAGAAATTACTTCCATTCTGCCAGCTTTTTTTCTATCAAAGCTCGTTTCTCTTCATATTTTGGTGCAAAAGACTGATAATCGGCAGGGGGGAGGATTCTTTTGAGCTCTTCCATCCCTTGGGCCGCATAGTCTGTAAGATTTAGTTCAAGCGATTGTAGAACATACGCTTTCTGAATTTCAGGTGCCATAGGATTGGTCTGCAATGCTGTGGTTAATATCTCATATCCCCGATCCGGATTATTCTGACGATTATAGAATTCTTCTGCAGCCAGAACAATGCTTTCATCAAAAGGAAGTTCTTTCATTGCTTGTAGATAATATTTCTCTGCCTCTGTTTTTTTACCTGCACTTGCTGCTATTTCTGCCTGATAGAATGTCTTTCTCGTTGAATGAGAGGAGGTAATGAGCTTAGCCAGCGTATTCCAATCTTTTTTCAGCCATACCGTTTTTAGTTGTAGTTCATTAATTAACTCTATTGCTGAACTATCGGTAACAGACAAAGACTGAAGTGCCTGTAGGTCACTTTCTGCTGCACTGGTATTGTTTGCATTTAGATGATTCTCTGCCAGATACAATAACGCCGAGGCTCTGAAGCTTAAATCATTAATACTGGATACAATAGGAGTTAGATCCTCTTTTTTACTAAAGTAGACCAATGCCACTTTCTCAGCATCAGATAGAGAATCTGTTTTATATCCGGATAGAGTATGTGTTACTTTGGCCATAGTATTCGATACACCTCTGAATTGAGGTATGGGGCTCATGCGTAATGCTTGCCATAAGGAGTCTGCTCTTCTAAAATCTCCAGTTTCTGTTAATGCAAACCCTTGGTTGACTAAACTAAGTGTATCTCCTGCCTTGACAGCTTTTTCAAACCGATATACAGCTAATGCAGGAGCATTTTGTTGTATATACCATATACCTAATGTTTTATTTAATTGTGCTGACTGTTGTCCACTGGTTCCTTGTTCTGTATTTTTTAAAATATCTACTCCTTTTGCAATGTTTTGTGTATGATATAACTGCACAGCTTGAGCAAAATCCAGATAGCTGGTGAACAAGGAGTTGTCCGGTTTGCTGGTTATAAGTTTAATCTGGTGAGTTGGAAGAGTGTCTTTATCTGTTTTATGATTCAGAACATAATTATACAAGTAGGTAAATCGTTCTCGCGTTAATAGAGTATCCGGAATTGGAAGATAGGCTTGTTTATCCTGTTTATGTAATATGTTGCTCATCACCAGTCGGTTACTCTCCAGAGCATAATAGCTGGATGGCTGGATTGTTCCAAATATCGAATCTATTTTTTGGGTAGAGAGATTTTTAGCCCAGAATGCCACAAGATTGGTCTGTACTTGTTCAGATCTGTCTGTTAGGTCAAGTGCCTGATTATAATAGTAATAGGCTGAATCCAGTACGTGCGTTTTTTCATACAGAATTGCCAGGTTATTAAATAATTCACCGCTGTTTGGAAACTTCTGCGTACCTTCTTTGAGTGTAAATAATGCCTCGAAAAATAATTCCTCCTGACTATAAAGCTGGCTTAATGCTGCATATGTATAAGGGGTAGGTTTATTGGTAATCGCCTGTTTTAAAAAGGCTGCCATAACTTCCGGATTGTTGTGTTGCTTGGCAATGGTCGCCAATGCATAATTGGATTTATGGTTGCGTTGCTGAAATAGTAATGCTTTCTTGTAATATGATTCTGACAAAACATAACTCTTCTCCGCAAAGTAAAGGTCTCCCAGATAGTTATGATAGCCTGCAACTCCTTGGTTAAATGGCAACATGCTAACCCTGAATAAAAGAGCCAGCATAATCAAAGCTGCCAGTGCAAATGAAAGTCCAAAGGGCATGATACGAGGTTGATACATTATTTTATGTACAGGTAGCCCCTGAGTCATCGGACCACGAAAATTAATTAGTACATACATGTAGAATGCTACTCCCATCGCCAGATGTGAATAGATAATAGTGTCTTCATACATATCCATCATTGGATCATTGCCTGTGGCAATAGCATATCCAATGCTGCTTATAGTAATAATGCCAAGTGCTGCATACAACATTGTGCTGTAAGGATCTGATAGCCAGGAATCCACTCGCTTACGAAATCCCCAGATGCCTAGTATAAGAGTGACAATGAGTAGATAAAATCCATTGATGTATAGGAAGTTCCAGTCAATAAGTCCTGAGTTATACAGATAAGAAACTATGAGATTACCCACATAAAAAAGAGTAATCACTGTAAAATGAAAAAGGCTGTTACGACTGGTGGTTATGCCTGTATTAGTGATAAGCTGCAACAAATGAGAAGGGATCTCGTGAGCTGTAATAAAGATAAACAATACACTGATAATTGCCAGAATTCGTGTACCATACGACAGAATACTCATGGACGGATTGTGTATTGCTGCAAACTTTGTTGAGATAAAGGCTACAAACAAAATCACTAGTGTAAATGTAAGCAATCGGATAGGTAGTGATATGTCAGGGCGGAATGCATGGAAATAATAGCTGACAGGAAGAAGAACTATAAGAAATACAATAAGGATTGTAAAGTTAGAGAATCCCCATACCTGTAATATATCAAACTGGAATGATGTAAATAGAGCTATGACAACCATCATACTTCCCAGATACCACCACCTTGATAATGAAGGCAACAAGCTTAGTATCCATATCAGAGCAATCGCGACACTACCGCCATACATATAGGTGGCTATATCATTGATTTGCATGTCTGAAGCTTCAAACCATTCTACTACGAGAAAGCTTGGGGCTGTTGTAGTAAAATTGAATATACCTTTTGTAAAGCTGTCAATGTTAAAAGAAATATCCTGAACTTCATTTACAGTGTTCCAGCTAATAACAGAATTGGCTCCAATTACCTTCTGAATGAGATAGATAATAATAGAGATACCAAATAGAACAAAAAGGCTTATGTATAAACGACGATATAGAGGGAGCCAACGGTTCCAGAAAAATAAATCCTGTTTCATGTAGAATGCAAAACAATAAAATGGATAAAGGCCTGCTGTTTATTCAGACCTGGAAAATCTTTCAGTAATTGAAAAATAGTGTAAAAGAATAACTATGAGTGCTAGCTTATCTGTAAGGTAAGTAAATACTAATAAGCTATAACACAATAAATTATAAAGGATAATTCTTTTACAAAACGATGGGACAAATATGATATATACATTGTGTTTGCCAAAAGTAAATCAGGCAAATTGCGAAACAATGTAAGTTTTTGATGAAAAAGAATTCCTGAAAAAAGTCTATAGGTTAAAAAAGTTAGAAAGAGTGCTGAAAAAGGCGTTATTCTATTACTTTGGGTACTCTAAAGTGCTCTCCGTCTTGTTTGGGTGCATTTTCCAGAGCTTTAGGTCGAGGTAATGTTTCAGAAACAATATCCTCGCGCATTACATTCAGGTCAGTATTAATATGAGTTAATGGCTCTACATTACTTGTGTCTATCTCGCTTAATTTCTCTACCCAGGTTAAAATCCGGTTGAGATCATTCAGGATTTCTACTTCATCTGATTCTTTCAAATCCAGACGGGCTAGATTAGCAATTTTACGTAATGTATCTTGATCCGCATTCATAGTAAGTATCTGTCTATCTGTTAATATTCTGACTGGGGGTACAAAAGTATAAAAAATCGTATATCTACTATCTTTTTTGTTGAGGATTAATAAGCGTATAGGTAGCAGAAATGGGGAAATGGTCTGAGAAGCCTATTTCCCGGTGAGTCTGAAAATCAGAAACATCTAAGTGTGTATCGCTATAAAACTGATTATCTATACGCAAAAAGAAAAGTTTGCTATCATTATAGGAAAAGCCAAATCCGCTACCTGCATCTTCAAATGCGTTGGCAAGGTTTTTACGTATTTTCTGATAGGCAAAACTATAGGGTACCGCATTAAAATCTCCACAAACGATCACAGGGTAAGGACTTTCCTGAATGTAGCGTTCCAGTATCGTTACTTGCCTGCTATGAGTAATAAAACCTCTTCGTAATCTGGCAAAAACATCTTTAAAGCCTGATTTTACTTCCTTGTATTCTTTATTAATGCCCAATTTCTCGGCACGGATACTCATAGAGTAAAGGTGAACACTAAAAACTCTCAATGTATCTTCACCCACCTTAATATCTACAAAGATGCCCTTATTTAGTGTTCGTCTGTCAAATATTATATCTCCAGTATGAATAATGGGGTATTTAGTGAATATGGCGACTCCATCAAATCCTTTGCTACCATCCGATTGGGCCAGAGGTGTGATATAATAGTTGTAATTGCCACTGGTTGCGATTTTAGATATAGCGTTAAATGTTTTTGATCCATCTTCATCATGAAACTCCTGTAAGCATTTAATATCTGCATCACTCTGACTAATCCATTCAATAATCTTTTTAGGTTTGGACTTGTCTCCTTCATAATAGTCGTGTGCATTGAGACGCTGTGTATTATAGCTAAGTACTTTAATGGTGTTTTGTGTGCTATCTGGGGCTTCTTTCCAATGTAAAACAAAAGTGCGTTCAAAGAGAGGATAAGCTATAATGAGTATCAGGATGGACACAATGGCTCGCTTGGAATAAGCCCATATCCAATAGATACTAAGAAAAATATGTATAACCAGAATGATCGGAATAGAAAGTGTAATAAAACCTACTGGCCAAAAGCGTGTAGGGGGTATATGAATAGCCAGAAAGGCTATCAGACTATATAGGTACAATAGGATGTTAAAAATCCATACGATTCGCTGTCGCCAGCTTAGTTTTTGAATACGCTGGTTAGTCTGAGAATATACTTTAGTAAAGAACACGTTATGTAAGCTGTTGTATGGTTTTATAATCGCTACTCTGGACAAAGGTAGAATAGCTGATAAGAAAAATAAACTTTTTGATGTATCTTCTACCAGTCTGGTAAGATCACTATCAAATTGTTCTGAAAAGGTTTAACGTGTATTACTCTGAAAAGATTTGCTGGAAGGACGAAAATGGATGAATGGTTGTTATAACCATCTGAGGAAGATTTACATCACATCAGGCTGTGAAGACTGAGAGTAAAAGCCTGATGTGTTAGGTCGTGTGTAAGTTTAGATACTTATTGCCATTGCTGCACCTAAAGATGAGCCCAAAGGGGTAGGAGTAGCGATTATTTCAAAAGAAGGCAGCGATCGGCTTAACATTTCAAGGAATAAGGAACTATTTGTAAAGCCGCCATCCACAAACAATTTGTGAATATGAGTACTACCAGTTGCCAGCTTTATAGAACGTATCTGAAGGTCGATCATCTCAATCATCATTCGATGTAATGCCTCTTCAAAAGATTTAAAAACAGACAAGTCTGTCTGGTCTGCACCTATAATGCTGTTGTCTGGAAACTGGAGGTTCTGCCAGCAAAAAGACTTTTCAGGCAGGTCTTTCCATTTTATATATATTCCTTCATCGAACTCAACCTGGCGGAAGTAATCAGGAGATTTCTGAAAATAAGTGGCTAATAATTGGGTTTGATAATTGTACTCATTTCCCAGGAAAAGCCTTGAGGCTTTGACCGGTTCCCCATTTGTTTGCAGATACAATAAACAATCCTGATTCAACTCTTCTTTGGTAAGTGGTTCGTTATTAAAAGGGTTGAACGTAATATTCCATGTGCCTGTAGAAAGAAGTAAAAAAGGTTCTTTGTTTTGAACAATATAAGGTAATAGTGCGGCAGAGCTATCGTGAATGCCTGTTCCTACACGAATCCTATGACCATTTAATTCTGAAAATGTAAATTGAGTAGTAGGCACTAATGGTGGCAGAATGGTGTCAAGCTGTTCATTAACCACCCAATTATGATAATTTCTTGTTACAAAGTTCCACAGGCCTGTATGACACCCTACACTAGTATACTCACTGGCAGCCAAGCCAGTGAATAGATAACTGCAATATTGTGGAAAATGTAGCGAATACCGAACCTTTGCAAATAACTCTGGTTTTGTTTTACGAAGCCAATAGAGTTGTAACCCTGAATTGAGCATACCTAGTGCAGGAGACGCTGTATGTACTGAGAATGTATCTTTCCCTTCATTCTTTTCATAAAAATCTTCCAGCAACTCAGATGGATAGGGCTTTGTATAATTATAAAGAGGCGTCAATGGAGTACCCTGTGCGTCCAGATGAACAAAACTGGCGCCATAGGTTGAAAAATTGAGACGTTTGATTTCGATAATATCAGACTGTAAAAAGCGATTCAATGTTTGTTGCATCCATGTTGTGACTGCCAATAAATCTTCACATGGATAACCATCCTCATCTGTTGTTTCTGGAATTGAAATGTATTCCTGATGCAACTCTTTGAAGTCAAAATCAAATAGAAAGAATTTCTTATTGGTTTTTCCAATATCAAATACGGCGATGGTTGGCTGCTTCATAAATGTTATATAGATACAAATCCTGTGTTACATTCTTCAACACAGGATCTGGTTAGATAGGAAAGATCATGCATTTTAATCATGGTCTACACTAAAAGGTATGCTATTCTTATAAGCCTGTTGCCACAGTGACACTACCCCGTTCCTTAATCAATTGTTGTCGTATATTTAAGTAGCGATAGGCTTTGATAGGCTCTATAACACCCCCTGAACGCAAACGTGCTTCCTGTAATAGTGGACGTACATCCGTCCGAAATGCATCTTGTAGAATTTCCTGGCCAACAGACACGTCATTGTTTAATTGAGCATCCCATAAGCCTTGGCGATCTACTATCAATGCCTGGGCATAAGCCAAACGGATAGCTTCCAGTGATTGAATCAGATCTTCCAGAGGATCTTTGAGATTGTGACTGGCATCAATCATCCAGGCAGGCGATGGATTCTGTGCTGTATTGTTTTCCAGTCCGTACACTAATTCATTAAATATGAGATACAATTGGTATGGTTTGATACTACCTACTGTCAGATCATCATCACCATATTTGGAATCGTTAAAGTGAAATCCTCCCAGTTTACCCCGGTACATGAGCGTGGAAACAATTTGTTCAATGTTGGTATTAGGCAAGTGATGTCCTAAGTCAACTAAAGTATAGGCTTTATTACCTAATTCATTTGCCAACAAAAATGAAGTACCCCAATCCTGAATAACTGTTGAGTAGAAATAAGGCTCATAGGGTTTGTATTCAATAAACAGTTGCCAGTCGGCAGGTAATTGAGCGTATATCTCCTGTAAAGACCGTAATGTGTTGTCTAGTGCTCTGCGAAAGTTTAGTTGGCCGGGAAAACTTGATCCATCTGCCAGCCAAACGGTTATAGACTTGGAGCCTAGTGCTTGCCCATACTTTATCACTTCTATATTGTGCTCTACAGCTTGTTTGCGTACATCTGCATTGATATGAGAAAGGGAACCAAACTTATAACTCAAAGCCTGATCTTTCTGATCCTGAAAGGTATTGGAATTCATGGCATCAAATACAATATCCAGTTCGCTGGCCTGTTGCTTGATAGCTTGCGCGTCACGTGGTATATCCCATGGGATATGTAGTGAGATAGCTCCCGCTGATCGGGTAAGAGCATGCAACAACCCAATATCATCCAGTTTTTGTTCAAGGTTACCAGGTTCTCCACCTGTTGAAAAACGTCCAAATCGTGTGCCACCAGCTCCCAAAGCCCAGCTTGGTATCGCTATCTGAAATTGTCGGAGTTTCTCAACAACAGCATCTGCATTAATGGATTTTTGAGCCAGTAATTCTGTGGTGATGCGGTAGTTGTTTTCGTGAGTTTTGATCGCACTGGCATTGTACTGATCTATATGAGAAGATTGGATACGCATAGTGAGAACAGGTGTAAGAGTGAATAAGTGAGATGTGAAAATGATATCGTCTACAGGATAATAAGTGCCTGATGTATAGTGTATCTTCCTACTTTACACAAGAAAAATACTATTTTGTAGAGAGAAAGAAAAACGCGCTGTGCAGCGCGTTTTTACTATGTAACAAGTATTAACGAGGAAAAGCATTCGCTAAGCCACCATCTACATTCAACATGTTACCTGTAGATTTGGATAATAGTCCTCCTACTAATACAAACACCGCATTCGCGATATCTTCCGGAAGAATAATTTCATTAAGTAATGTTCGTTTGGCATAAAAGGCAGGCAATTCTTCTACTGAGATACCATAGGCTTTAGCCCGTCCTTCAGCCCAGCCACTTTGCCATATTTTGCTATCTGCAATAACAGCATCCGGATTTACCACATTTACCCGAACTTTATCTCCGGCAAGTTCGGCTGCCAGTAATCGGCTCATATGCAATTGTGCCGCTTTTGCAGAGCCATAACCAATGTTATTAGGTCCGGACATAAGTGCATTTTTGCTGACAATATTGACAATATCTCCACCCAGACTCTGCTTACGTAATACATTAACACCTGCCTGAGATACAAGGTATTGACCCTTAACCAATACATCATACAGTAAATCCCAATCCTTCTCTGTAGTTTCTTCAATAGGTTTGGATATGGAGAGGCCTGCACAATTCACAATAATGTCAACACCTCCAAAGCTTAACGAAACTTGTTCGAAAGCCTTGGCAATTGCATCTGCAGAGGTAACATCCAATACCACAGACGCAGAAGCATCTTTACCAAATGATTTTTTGAATTCTTCTGTTGCACCTTCCAGACGTGTACTGTCATTGTCGTTGAGAACCACACAGGCTCCTTCTTCAGCAAATTTTCTGGCAATTGCTTTACCTATACCACCTGCACTACCTGTTATCAGAGCTATTTTACCTGTAAGTGGTTTAGGCTTAGGCATACGTTGTAACTTTGCCTCTTCCAGAAGCCAGTATTCTATATTAAATGCTTCCTGTTGTGGAAGAGAAGTATATTCAGAAACAGCCTCTGCTCCACGCATCACATTAATAGCATTGATATAAAACTCCGCAGCAACACGGGCAGTTTGTTTGTCTTTGGCAAAAGTAAACATACCTACTCCCGGATACAGAATTACAACCGGGTTCGGGTCACGCATAGAAGGGCTATTCGGATGTTTACAAGTTTCATAATAGTTGCTATACATTGCACGATAAGCATCAAAGGCAGGAACTAATTTTTCCTTAAGTGCTTTGGTATTTGTAAGATCCTCCTCAGGTTTAAGATTTAAGACTAAAGGACTGATCTTTGTGCGCAAAAAGTGATCAGGACAACTAGTTCCCATAGGGGCCAGTTGACTAAGATCTTTTGAATTAATAAACTCCAATACCCGGTCATCATCAGTAAAATGCCCGATCATTTGGGTCTGTGATGAGCAAAAGCCACGCAATGTAGGAGCTAAAATAGCAGCTTGTTTCATTCTTTGTTCTTTCGATAAAGACATAACTTCTATTCCTCCAAATATGGGTCCTCTTTTACCATAATTCTCCTGTAAAAATTCCGAATAACGTTCTATTACATCCAGTGTATTTACATAACAATCATAGGCAGTATCACCCCAGGTAAACAAACCATGTGAGCCTAACATGATACCTTTTAGATCAGGATTTTCTGTTACTGCCTGTTGAAGTTTCAAACCCAGATCAAATCCCGGACGCTGCCAGTCTACCCAGCCTATAGCGCCATTAAATAACTCCTGATTGATTCGCTTCCCATCTTTTGCAGCAGCAATAGCAATGGCCGCATCAGGGTGAAGGTGATCAATATGTTTGTAGGGTAAGAATGCATGTAAAGGAGTATCAATAGAAGGGGCTTTGGATGATAGATCATATATACAATGGTTAAATAACTCTACCATTTCATCTTCAAATGCCAATCCCCGATATCTTTTTTTCAAAGCGTGTAAACGATCCAAATACAATGCTGCCAATCCGCTACGTTTAAGCGTGCCAATATCCCCTCCAGAACCTTTCACCCACATTACATCCGTTGGTGTGCCACTTAAAGGATCTGTTTCTACCGTTTTTACACTGGTATTTCCTCCACCATAGTTCGTTAACCGTAAGTCAGCCCCTAATAAGTTGGAACGGTAGAGCAAAAGCGCGACTTCATCTCCTGCTAACGTTTCTGCATGTGTATGATCCCATAAATAGCTCACATATTTGTAAGCAGACACCGCTGGATTATTCATTGTTTTAAATGTATTAATTTGTGGATGATGTAAAAATAAGAGAACTTTACTCCCTGTCTTTCCTGTACTTTCCTGTTATTCCAAAGATTCTATACAGGCATTGCAGATTGTTTATTGCATCTATATACTCCAACTAGTAGCAATCCATTGCTTAATTTCAACTCTCATGTATAGGTTACAGATTAATCCTGAAGAGAAAACACCCAAATACAAACAAATAGTATCCTCTGTTATTCATGATATTGGAAAAGGTATATTAAAGCGTGGAGATCATCTGCCTTCTATTAATTATGTCAGTGAAGAATATTACTTGGGACGTGATACAGTAGAAAAGGCCTATAGAGAGCTAAAGGAATTAGGATATATTTCATCAGTGGCAGGGAAGGGATTTTATGTGGAAGGTGCTCCTGCTAATAAAATTCGTATTTTGTTGGTGATGAATAAATTAAGTTCGTATAAGAAAATTGTCTATTACTCTTTCTTGAAAGCACTTGGTGATAAGGCAACTGTTGACTTACATATTCATCATTATAATGCAGCTCTTTTTAGAGAGATCATAGAGAAAAATCTGGGCAAATACCATTATTATGTAGTGATACCTCATTTCTATGAAAACATAGATAAAGTAGACATCCAGCAGACATTGGAACAGATTCCCAGAGATGAGTTGATCTTATTAGATAAGGATCTTCCTGAAGTAAAGGGCGAGATTATTTCTGTATATCAAGATTTTGAAAAAGATATTTACCAGGCACTTGAGACAGGAGAGGATCTGTTAAAAAAATATGAACGGGTGGTGCTTGTATTTCCCAGTGATGGAAACTATCCACAGGAAATTGCCCGTGGATTTAAACTATATTGCATTCACTACCAGAAAAAGTTTGCTATCATCGAAAATGCAATGGATGAAAAGATAACTTCGTCTACCGCCTATATTGTTATAGAAGAAACAGACCTTGCTGAGGTGGTTAAAAAAATTCGTCAAACTCCCTATGAAATCGGAAAAGAGGTAGGACTTGTTTCTTTTAATGATGCAACTCTAAAAGAATTATTGTCTATTACAGTGATAACTACTGACTTTGAGACTATGGGGCGCACGGCTGCCGCCTTGTTACTGGACAAAAAGAAACTTCGTATTAAAACTCCATTTTCTATGATCAGAAGGCAGTCATTATAATTATTTAGATCTTGCAATACTGTAACAATGAATCTTCTGATAAAAGTGTGTTATGTATAGTACAAATTAGTGTGTACTTTTACGCAAAATATACTAAAACACAATACTAATGGAAGTAAAAGATAGTAATGGAACCCTATTGAGTGATGGCGATTCCGTAAAACTGATAAAAGATCTAAAGGTAAAAGGATCATCTATCACATTAAAAAGAGGAACTGTTGTGAAAAATATTCGTTTGACAGATGATGAAGAGGAGGTAGATTGTAGAGTTGACAAAGTAAATATTGTATTGAAAACTTGTTTCCTTCAGAAGATGTAATTAATAGACTGTGAATTATAACTAAAACAAAAAGCGCTGATCTACAAAGGTCAGCGCTTTTTGTTTGTCATTTATACATCTATTTTATTGGATAACAACTTTAGAATGTTGTATACCTTTCTGTCCTCTTACTGTTACTGTATACATACCTTTATTTAAGGTAAGATTCTGTAATTGAATAATTCCATCTACAACTTCTGCATTTTGTTGGAAAGCTACATTACCATTTAAGTTATAGAAAGTAACTACCATGTCTTGTCCATTCTGGCTCTGATCATCTATTTTGAAAGCAACCTGATCGCCATTAGAAGGGTTTGGATAAGCTACCAGACTTGCAGTAGAAGATGTTCTACCAGAGTTAGCAGCAGTAGCCGTTGGGATCTTTTTATACAGAACATTTTTTGGAACAATCGTAGGTGTCGCAGAGGAACCTCTACCAGGATTTACAGTTCCAGGGATGCTGCTGTATAATTCAAGCCCTGCATCATCCCAACACATACTTTGAATGATTTCAATTGTATAGAAACCAGTTCCCGCAAAACTTACACGAGCTGTATTTGAGTTAAATGCCCAGTTTTCTTCGTTTATAGTTACTTGTACCCCATTGATTGTCATTGCTGCATGTCCTTGTGAATACAAAGTAAAGTCAACATCAATAGTACTATTACCTGGCTGAACATCGAATTCTGGTTTAATTTCAATATATCCTGATAACTTTACAGTGGATGTTTCCAGTGAGTGATTTGGTGCACCTGACCCATCAGTACCTAACCATGATCCCCATGGACTTGTATAGGATAATGTATTAGTGCTTCCATTTGGATAATCTACAGCTGTTGAAGTGAAAGTAAATGCTGCAGCCTGTCCTGCAATCGATTCGCGTGTTTTAGGAACCGTAAATCCAAATTGGGTAAACAGTTGTCCATTCAATCCATCCCCTGTGGTAGCAGTTGCTCCTGATGTTACAGAAACACTAACGATAGTAGAAGTAGCAACACCTGTTTTATCATCAGTTGCTTTTGCTGTTAAAGCATACGTTCCTGTTGCAGAAGGTGTCCAATTGATTGTATAAGGAGCTGTTGTTGTTTCCCCTATTTTGCTTGTACCTGCAAAGAACTCAACTTTACCTACTTTTCCATCTGTATCTGCAGCATTAGCAGTGATAGTGATAGCATTACCTGAAGTAAACGATGTATTGTTAGCAGGAGATGAAATTGCTATAGTTGGTGCTTGATTCGGAGATGTAATTGTTACATTTACCGCAGAAGAAGTAGTAACCCCACCTTTATTGTCTGTTGCTTTTGCTGTTAGAGCGTATGTTCCAGCAGTAGTTGCATTCCAGCTGAAAGAATAGGGAGAAGATGTTTTCTCTCCAACTTTCGTAGTTCCTACATAAAATTCTACTTTAGCAATAGACCCATCTGCATCTGTAGCAGTGGCAGTCAGGTTGATAGAACTTCCAGTTGGATACGAAGCATTGGCTACTGGATTTGTCAAGCTTACTAGTGGTAGTTTATTAGCTGCTGGTTGAGTACTAACAGTTATGCTTATCGCAGATGATGATGTAACAGATCCTTTGTTATCAGTAGCCTTTGCTGTTAAAGAATATGTTCCTGCTGTAGTAGTGCTCCATGTAACTGAATAAGGTGATGCTGTTTTTTCACCTATCTTAACTGCACCTGCATAAAATTCTACTTTAGCAATTGAACCATCTGAATCTGTAGCAGAAGCTGTAGCAGTAATTGTTGCACCTGTTTGGTAACCCGCATTAGCAGAAGGAGATGTTAAGGCAACAACAGGGGCTTTATTAACAGGTGCATTAATCACTACTGAAATTGCAGAGGAAGTAGTAACCCCACCTTTATTGTCTGTTGCTTTTGCTGTTAGAGCGTATGTTCCAGCAGTAGTTGCATTCCAGCTGAAAGAATAGGGAGAAGATGTTTTCTCTCCAACTTTTGTAGTTCCTACATAAAATTCTACTTTAGCAATAGACCCATCTGCATCTGTAGCGGAAGCTGTAACTGTTACGTTTCCAGTTGTGAAAGTTGCATTTGCTGTTGGTGCAGTCAGACTTACTACCGGCAATTTGTTTATCGCATTTACAGAAACACTAACGATAGTAGAAGTAGCAACACCTGTTTTATCATCAGTTGCTTTTGCTGTTAAAGCATACGTTCCTGTTGCAGAAGGTGTCCAATTGATTGTATAAGGAGCTGTTGTTGTTTCCCCTATTTTGCTTGTACCTGCAAAGAACTCAACTTTACCTACTTTTCCATCTGTATCTGCAGCATTAGCAGTGATAGTGATAGCATTACCTGAAGTAAACGATGTATTGTTAGCAGGAGATGAAATTGCTATAGTTGGTGCTTGATTCGGAGATGTAATTGTTACATTTACCGCAGAAGAAGTAGTAACCCCACCTTTATTGTCTGTTGCTTTTGCTGTTAGAGCGTATGTTCCAGCAGTAGTTGCATTCCAGCTGAAAGAATAGGGAGAAGATGTTTTCTCTCCAACTTTCGTAGTTCCTACATAAAATTCTACTTTAGCAATAGACCCATCTGCATCTGTAGCAGTGGCAGTCAGGTTGATAGAACTTCCAGTTGGATACGAAGCATTGGCTACTGGATTTGCCAAGCTTACTACTGGTAGTTGGTTGGCGATTGCTGTTCCTCCAGATTCATAAGCGCCAATGTCTGGTGCGTTTCCAGTGTAACTCATTGCAATAGGGGCTGCTGGCAAACTGCTTGTTCCTTTGTCAATCAAATTACTACCTGCAGCTGTAGACAAATATGGCAGGGCAAGAGACCCACTGCGTAACAAAGCAGGCGTTGTCTGAGTGTTGTTGCTTACCGATGCCCCGGAAGAAATCGATGAGAATGGCTCACTGTGATGGTTGTTGCTCA
>JASJOS010000039.1 GCA_030068525.1 Xanthocytophaga flava | reverse complement strand
GTTATCTTTTCACAGACGACTCAACAAGGACTATGAAAAGACAACCCAAAGCAGCGAAAATTTCATTTACATTGCGGCTATCGATCTAATGTTAAAAAGATTATAAAACTATTTTAAGACAGCCTCTTAGATTATTGGTATAATCAACAAGCAGAATAGTATTTTTCACCTCAATACCGGCTAAGGCAATGATACCAATCACGGCAATGAACGACAAAGGATTACCTGTTATCCAAAGTGCGGTCACAGCTCCTATGATACCCAGAGGAATTACGGATAAAACAATCAGCGTACTCTTCATGGTACCAAACTCCAATACAAGTACTGCGATAAAAAGGAATAATGTCGCAATCAGAATATTCAAAAATCCATCGAATGAGCTTTCACGAGTTTCTATCTCCCCTCCCATCGCATAGCTGTAACCGGCTGGAAGTTTCTGGCTATCCATTTTGGATATAACCTCTTTTAAGATCCTGTCAACAAGAAATCCCTGCTGAACAAAAGCCTTTACAGAAACAGTTCTTATCTTTTCCTGATGAGAGATACTTACCGGAGAAATTTGCGGTTTTACCTCTATTAGTTGGCTTAATGGAATAGCAGACCCTTGCTGATTATACACATAAAGTCCATCTAATACATCCAGTTTTGATCTTCCTTCTTTCGTACGGGTAATCAGTATAGTATATTCACTTCCATTTTTATCGGGATATTCCCCAAGATCAAAACCTGCTACCGCTAACCGTACCGTTCTATCAATATCCAGTGGTGTAATTCCCAACATCAGTGCCTTCTCCTTATTTATTTCTATTTTAAGGTCTGATTTTTCATAGCTCATGGGATTGTTTACATACATGGTTCCCTTTGTATTTTTTAGAAGTTCTTCCGTTTTAGAGGCTAACATTTTCAGAGAATCCAGGTTGTCACCAAACAGCTTAACTTCAATGGGAGCTGTAACCGGCGGGCCTTGTTCAAAGTCCTTTACTTCAATTTTCGCCCCCGGATATGAATCAAATGTCTTTCGTAATTGATCCATTAGAAGAAGTTTTTCTTTCACAGAAGTCTTTTCCTGTAGCTGAACAAACAACTGTCCATACTCTTGTCTTTGATTCTCCGGGATCTCATTGTAATATATTTGGGGATTACCCTTTCCTGCATTAGCAGAGACATATTTTACTTTTTTTTCCTTGCTCAATGCTGCTTCGACATCTGAAATAACTTTATTCGTATAGGAGAAGGAAGATTGTGGAGGAGTGGTTACGTTAATAAGAAATTGTGGCTTTTCTGAAGATGGAAACAAAGCAAAACCGATAATATCAAACAAGAAAAGAGAGCCGACAAATAAGATAGCCGTAACTGTGAGTGATAATACAGGTCTTTTTAATGCCTTATCCAACCATTTAGCGTAACTGCCATGAATAACTTTCTTGAGTGCACGCATGAAAATATTTCCGTCCGGATGACCCACATGGGCCTTTAGCAATTTGCTTGATAAGAGTGGGATTATACTTAGAGCTACCACCATCGAAGCAAGAACACTAAAGATTACTGCCATAGGTAATCCCCTGATAAAATCTCCGGCGGCTTCAGGCATGAATACTATTGGTAGAAATGCGATGATAAGCGTAGCTGTACATCCTAAAATGGCTAGTCCGATTTGCTTAGTACCCTTGATCGCAGCATTAAAAGGGGTATGCCCTTCCAATATCCATCTTTCAATATTTTCAACCACAACGATATTATCATCAACCAAAAGTCCAAGAGCCACAACTAATCCTACAATACTTAATTGGTTTAGGCTATATCCAAATACATTTAACATGATCACCCCAATAGCAAGAGACAACGGGATGGAGATCATTACAATGACTGCGGCTCTCCAGCCAAGTGGAAGAAGAGTGATTGAAACTAATAAAATGGCAATAATGAAATCTACTCCAAGTCCTGATAGACGCTTATTGACATCCACACCCAGATCAAAGTTTTTGACCAGCTGTATATCCGCAGGAAGAGTCTTTGAAAACTTTTCAATAACCGGAAGATAATGTTCTCTTGTGGCAGAGATATTTTGTCCATCTTTCTGAGCGGCAACAACAAATACACATCTGTTGGTATTGAGTCTTGTCAGGTAGTTATCATCGTCATAACCATAATATACTTTGGCTATATCCTTCAAATACACATTACGATTTTTATCTTTCCAGACCAGTACATTACGTACATCATCAATATCTTTGAAATTACCACTTGTTCTTACATTAAAGCTGTTTTCTCCGGCTTCAATAACACCACCGGGAATGTTTTCCATATCCGTTCTAAGATTAGACGCTACCAACAACGGCGAAATATGCTGCTGTCCCATTTTCTCTACGTCAAGCTCAACCCTTACTTGCGGATCTGGCAATCCATGTATTTCAATCTTTTTAAGGGCTTTAATTTTTTCAAGCTCATCCTGCAATCTTTCTGCATAAAGACGAAGCTTCTCTCTTGGCGCTGTACCTGAGATCAATGCTAACTGAAATACATTTACATCTGATGCAAGTACTTTTTTCACCTCGATGCTGGCAATATCCGATGGCAGTTCTTTACTTTTATTGTTTACAACACGAACCAACTCCTGATATTTGGTTTCAACATTGCTCTTATAGGTATATTCTGCCATGATAACAGCAATGCCATTACCTATTGTTGTACGTACTTTATTCATATTGTCCAAGGCAGAGATTTCTTTTTCGAGGGGATCCACAACAAGCTTTTCCAAATCTTCAGGACTTGCACCCGGATATAGGATTACAATTGGGAAAGATGGTTTCTGGAAATCAGGGTCTTCTGATCGAGGCATTGTCAGCAAGGTGGATACCCCTAATACAGCAACCATTAGAAATAATATCAAGGTAAAAGTTCGATTCTTTATTGAATATTCTGAAATTTTCATAAAACATACTTTTTATTTAGGTGATGAAACTTTTTTAGTGATTTTGATGAAGCTATTTTCCTTTAGATACGCACTACCTGCCAAAATAATCTGAGAAATGCCTTCCAGCCCCTTACTAATGACCACCTCATCATTTCTAATTTCATCAATTATCACCTTTATCTTCTTAGCTCTATTATCAGCTCCTGGAGTGAAAACATAGCCAGTCCTGCCATCTGCATCCAAAAGTACCTGGTAAGGTATTGTAACCGTTGAAGAATTGCCATTTACCTTAGCTGTGCTAAAGATGTTCACCTTAGCAAACATTCCTTGAGCAAATGGCATTTGGCTATCTGATTTGAGTAGTACGTCAGTGTCTGATTTGAGTAGTACATCAACAGTATAAGACCCGCTGCCTAAACTGGAAGATTGTGATTTGTTACTAACTTCTCCTTGAATTTTCTCTGCATGATCCCCTACAAACACTTCGGCTTTGTCGCCTATTTTTATGCCCATCCACTCTCTATCATTCACTTCTGTTTTTGCTATCCATTTACCCGAACGTTGTCCCCCAAACATAGAAATCACGGGTGTCCCTGCTCCAACCTGAGAACCTGCTTCTGCCATTTTCTTCAGGATATACCCATTTTTGACAGCTCGTATCTGTGTATTTTGAAGATCAAAGCTTGCAGTCTTCCATTGCTGTGTTGCAACCTCTAATGCAGTTTTATCATTTTGATATTGTTCCAGGCTGGCAACATTCTCTTTATAAAGAGTAGAAGTCCGCTGAAAATTTCGGGCGGCCATCTGTTTTGCAAGCAATGCCTGTTGTTCTTTTGCTTTGATCTGTGTTGTATTCAATCTAGCCAGTAACTGCCCTTTGGACACAAGATCACCTTCTTTAACCATAATGCTACTGATGATACCACTAGAGGTAAAACTGAGTGAAACTTCATCATCTGTTGTTAAGGTAGCTGAGGCGCGAATAGGCTCTGGTTTATGGACCGCATTGAGCGTTAGTACCGACACCGGAATCGTTTCAATAGGCTGTTGTTCCTGTTGAGTGTGCTGTTCCTGTTGAGTGTGTTCACCACAGGAGCTGATTGTTATGGCAATAAGTAGGACGAATAATAGATTTACTGATTTCATAAAATTTTTGCTTTATTGTTAGAATGGTTGGTTTAATCAATTTTATATAGGGCTTTCCGATGTTCGAATTCGGCTTTTGCAATTTGATAACTCATAAAGTCAACGGATCGTCTTATCCTTATTTGTGTGAGTTGATTCTGAGCGTCCAAAAGCTCGATGTATAATAATCTGCCCTCCTTGTAGATCTTTAGCTGGTCAGAATAGTACTTTTCGGCTAATGCAATTTGGCTTACTGTAGTGGTGTAGTTCTTAAAAGTTGTCTCACATAAAGTTTCGGATTCTCTTTCTTCGAGCTCAATACGTTGCTGTGTTACATGATACTGAGATTGGGTTTGCTTAATTCCCAATTCAGATTGGACAGCTCTGTATTTATTTCTGCCGAATGTAAAAATGTCCCATTTCATATTGATACCTGCAACATAATAGGGTGATCCCTTTTTTACTTTCCATGAAAAGTCTTGTACTCCCAAATCAATGAATGTGGTAATTGTTGGATAAATGCCAGGCTTATCCATTTTATATTGAAGGCCTGCAATACGGGTAAAGCTCCTGGCTATGTCAAGTTTGTCGGAGTTATTTGGAGAGGATAGTTGAAAAGCTGGCAGTTCTTGAGGTGACAGTTGAATACTGGATGAGAAGTCATCTACTGTAATTTCACTATCCAGAGGCTTATTCAGGAGAAAGTTAAAGTAGGCTTTTGCATTCTTTATTTTTCCTTCAAGTGCAACCAGTAAATTTTCGATCCCTTTTCTTTCTGTTTGCGACCGAAGTACAGGAGTTTCGTGTATTCTTCCGTTTTTTAAGAGTACCTCATTTATGCGAAGCGACTCACAGATCATTTCCAATGCACTTTGGTAGATACCTCTTTCCTGCAGCAGCTGTTGATAGTGGAACCACGCAGTTTTTACCTCTTTTACCAATTGTCTTTTGTATACTGCAATGTTAGATTTATGAATATTGATCTGTTCTTCCTTGATTTTTTTATGGTAGTTATTCTGTTTGTTATACAGATCTACAGATGTATGCAGCTTCACATCATAAAAATTAGTAGGATTGAGATTTTCTGATGTGTTTGATAAGGGCTTGAATTGTTGGCTCTCTGTGAGGTTGTTGAGCGTATTGTAAACCGGATTCATAAGATCTCCCAAAGGAAGACTTATAGCTCTTCCGCCTTGGGCAAGCATATAGTTTGCGCCTAGCGTTGTGGCAGGTAAAAACAATGTTTTTGCCTCCTTTAATGCATAAAGGGATTTCTCCAGTTCAATCGAATGCTGTTTAAGATTTTCATTGCTTTTAAAAGCTTCCTGAATGTAAGCATCCAAATTTGTTGATTGAGCCTTGGCTACTGTACTTATCATCAGTGCCAATGCAAAGAATGCTATGGTTGTTTTCGTTATCATGTTTCTCGCGTTTGATTACATTGCAAAAGTGCAATAGACCAAAAGGAAAAAATTGTAAGAAAACGAAATCACACCCCTTATAACCCTGGAAGAGTCAGCTACTAAAAGTAATGCCAACCAGTAGTTGCAGTTAGCAATTGGTTGGCATTAAAATGGACTATAAAATGGACTATAAAATAGTAATCAGCTATCTTAAATCAGCTATCTTAGGTTAGCTTCTGGCTTAGGTTAGCTCTTAGGGTTACAGATAGCTTCCTGGAATTTGAGGTATTTTGATGGGCTTAGATGAAGGTAATAGTTAAAATCTTTGATAAGCTGGCTTTGATCATAATAACCACATTGATCAATTATATCAAGCCAGTCAACTTTCGTGTTTCCAGAAGAAATCGACTGAACGAGTTGGATTGCCTTTAAAAACCGTCCGTAACGATAAATCTCTTTGGATGTATATCCAAAATACTTTTTATGATTGAGTTGTACAGACCTTTCCGATAATTTATTTTTCTTGGAAATTTCCTTTATGGGATTGAAGGTAGTAGAGTCAGAACCAGCAATTTGTTCGGCAATTTCATTCCGGTTTCGTAAATACGGTTTGCAGAAATCAAGTATCTTCTCAACCCGATTGGTGTTACAGTCGATTTCTTTTATCTCTGACCAAAGTGTTGTGAAACAATTTTGGTTAAGCAATTCATCGGGGTGCATGGCCAAACCTTGTGTTAAATCTGCATGTGCAAAAAATCTACTAAAGGCATCATCCTTAAAGTTACAAATCAATATCTGCGCACCATCTGGCAAGATATAATCAAAGGCATGTTTTATAGGTCCTAAAACGATACACCTTTCCACAGAAATCAGTTCGTTGGTTTTGGAAACAAAAGAGGCAGGATTGCCAAAATTGAAAATCATTATCGTTTGGTATGAAGGCAATAGCGTTTTTTCTATAACCTGGCCAGAATGGTTCTCTGCATAGTAAAAATGAGAGAAAACCTCTTCAAACGCTGAAGGGACTGAAATTCGGCAACTGGTATAACCTTTCATGTTTTGCAATCTTTATAGGAATAAAATCGGTACTATTTTAATTTATTGGTACTCTTTTCGTTTTATGAGTTCGAAATAGCATTTTTTTTAGCCAACCAAATATACTTGAAAAATTACAATTTCTGCAACGCAAAAAAGCCATTGACGATTGTATTTCATCAATGGCTTTTGTTGATAAAATAGAAACTAGTCCCAAGCCATAAAGCCTTCATAGGCAAAATAAATCAAGGCAATGTAAAAACTATACTTGATAAGCTTTTTGGCTATCTTATAGCTTGTAAACAGTACTGGGTTGTAAACCGTTTGGTCGAAAGTTGCGTTCGTTGTCTGTTTCATTTTTGTTTTTATGAGTGTGAAAAATTACTTTCTAATTGATAGTTGACCAAAAAATAATCCTTTTCATTTTCCTTTTCCTCTAGTGGTGCTAGTTCCTGTAGTGGTGCAAGATAGCTGGTCAGTAGAACATAGGTATTGCTCTTTATATCACTTCAAAAGTGCATGCGTTTTGATGATTGGTTCACCATAAAGCTTTTTAAAGGTTTCTATCGTATATTCTAAAAAGGTTCCATAATGGGCTATTAATTTTAACGATAAGTCCAATGTATGTCCAATTACATATTTCCTTCAGTTTAGCATTGAAACTGTTTAGCATGGTTTCATACTGTCTTACAATTGTTTCAACATAGGGTTTTTGACCAAATTTGTAAAAAAGTATTGCGTCACCCTCGATTTCTGATATATCCATACCCATTTGATTTGCTTATAAAATCACAGAGAGTAGCTCTCTTGTAATATAACGACCCGCCTCAATACAAATACTGGTTACAAACTTTGTATAACCACTCATATCAGCAATGAGTACAATTCCTTTTTCAACCCGGACGTTCCTGCTTTCTGACAGGTATTGTTTATATAAATGTTCCATTATTGTTTTCTTTTATTTTTTTCTGATGCAAACTTAAAAACATCACCAGGATAGAAATTGTAAGAAAGCGAAATGTCTAATTAATCAAGTATGGATGTAGGCGCCTTTGCCAGGTGGTAAAAACGAACGTTTCGCGTGCACTGGATAAACAATGATGGAGCAAGAATGAAGGCTATCTTTTGGAATCCTCTACTAAAATATAACCCTCTATTTTACGGTATATATAGTATTTACACTAAAGGCTATTTTCAAGTAATCCTAGTAAGTTGTTTTATATAAGTAAACAAAAATCAAAACATACTCAAAATTATAACGATTTTATAGTTGCATAACTAAATTTTAGTTATAACTTTGCCTTATGGAAGCACTTAATCATTCAGAAGAAACCATCATGCGTATTTTATGGGATATTGGAGAAGGAGTAGTTCATGATATCATTGCCAGACTCAGTGATCCTAAACCTCCCTATACAACTGTATCCTCCATCATTCGTGTTTTGGAAAAAAAAGGATACGTTCTTCATAAAGCCTATGGCAGAACCTATGTGTATTTGCCAGCTATTTCCAAGGAGGAATACGGAAAACGCAGTTTTACAGACCTGGTAGGATATTATTTTAATGGATCTCCTAAAAATGTACTTTCCTTTCTGGTTGAGGAAAATGAGTTAAAAGAGGATGAATTGGAGGAACTACGCCAGTTGATCGAAAAGTTTAATCAAAATAAACCGGCCCAGGAATAATGAATCTGGCATGTAATCTGATCCTGTATCTGCTGCAGGCAAGTATTGGACTGGCACTGTTTATCAGTCTTTACCGCTTTACATTAGCAAAGCTGACCTTCTTTATCTGGAATCGGTACTATTTGATAGCCACTGCGTTTAGCAGTCTGCTTTTCCCTTTTCTTCACATTGACTTTTTTTTCATCAGGCCTTTAACTTCCGAAAGTCTGGGGCTTGTAGCCAAGCTCCCAGTACTTACTTACTGGAGAGTAAATGCTACTGTTTTGCCACTTGATCTGTGTCATCCCTATTCATCCTGGCAAATTAGTATTTTAGCTGTATTGTTTGTATATGGAGCAATTGCTTTCTATCATGTATATAAATTAAGTGCAGATGTTTATTCAGTCCTGAGGCTCATTGGTAAGTATCCTCGTTTTCGCTACGACCAAAGCTGGATCATTTATACCGATGAGCAACTAGGTACCTGTTCTTTTTTTGCGTATATATTCATAGGCAAATCCGATCAAAACAGTTCTCTGCTCAAGACTATTCTTGCTCATGAACAGGTACACACCAGGCATGGACACAGTTTCGATTGGCTTTTTATACAATTGCTTGGTGCTCTGTTTTGGTTTCACCCTTGTATACGCTGGTGGAAACAAGCCTTAAAAGATAATCATGAATATATAGCAGATTCCTATGCCTCCAGACACAGTGATACCTCAACGTATGCGACACTTTTACTTTCGGTCGCATCGCGAAAAAATAATCTCTCAACCCTTCATTATTTCTCTTATGGTCAACTTAAATCAAGAATTATTATGTTACATCAACCCAATTCCAACACTGTTTTAAGAGTACGCTTTTTATTGACTTTGCCATTAGTTTTTATTTTGTTACTCCTCAGTAGTTGTACAAAACAGCTGGTAGTCCCGCGTGAACAGATTTCCAATCCTGAGGAATTTAACAAAGTTGTTCAGCAGATGATGACCGTAATAGAAAAGACCATGTTGGAAAAGACCATGTTGGAAAAGACCATGTTGGAAAAGACCATGTTGGAAAAGACCATGTTGGAAAATAAACTTCCACTGGTTTTGCAACAAGCTGTAAACTCATCCATTGAAGTTAGTAAGGATAGCAGTAATACTGCTGCGGTAAAAAAAGGAAAAATAGAGTAGCATTAACCATAGTATTCCATTTTCAGCTCTATAGCTTTCTGAGAACAGACTTACTATCAAGCTACTTGCTAAACATGTATCCGGCTAGCCCTAGAACTGGTAGTTATCACAAGGTCAGTTGGAAGCTAATCAGTTCTTTTTACGAAAAGAATAAGTACTTAATCAGTACTATTTTTTTACATGTTATAACTAATAAATAGTTTTATAACTATTTATTAGTTAACAGGTTGAGAGATTATAAGAAGCCACTTTAGTGAGTGGCTTCTTTTTGCTATGTATACCTGATACCAATACAGGTTAAACAGATAGATATATGAATAGTCTCTATTAAAAGTTTGAGTAAAAAATTGAAGAAGAACTTCAAAACGTATTAAATAAAAAGACAGAATAAAGGCTGAAATACGGATTCTGCTTTGTAATTTATTGTATCATGATGTATTAGTATGATACATTATAAGGTGCATTAGTAAAGGAATGTAGTGGTTTTCTTATTTTCTACAACACCATCCATATATAACTCTATCCGTATGTATAGTAAACGTAGAGCTCTTGATAACAAAGGCAGGTTTACTTTTTACCTTTGTTATCAAGAGCTCATTTTACTTTTAAGAAGATCCTGACAGTTTGGTTTTGATTACTCTGATTGAATCACTCAATTGAATCACTCAATTAAAAGCATCAGGTAGTACCTACTGGAAAATCAGTGTAGATAGTAAAAATCAACCTAGATCGTATCCTATCTTTTTTGCATACAAAGACAGAATTTTTTCCAGCCACTCATTTTTGTCCCTGTATCGTTCCTGCAAAGAAACCTCATCAATCATCTCAAGGTATTTAGCCTGAAGAGTTGTTGTAAACTTAACTCTAGGCGACTCCTCTTTCTTTCTCTTTGCTTTTCGATTCTTCTGATTTAATTTGCTTGTATTCAGCAGTTTATTACTCTTTTTATACGCATTATACTCTTCATTCGTATAATATTCCTCACCCTCACTATACTCATTATCCGTATGTACTTTACCAGTAGATACGGTCTCTTTCTCCACTTTTTCTTTCGTGCTTTCACCACTATCCGGCGACTGACTAGTCACAATTTTCTCTGGTATTACTTTTTCCGGCTGCTCTCCCCTACCCTCTCTCTCAATCTTAGTAACAGCTATTATTGACTGCTCGACCGGCTTGGACTCTGATTGCTCTGCCTCTACGGGTTGAGACTCCCTTACCAGTTGAGCTTCTGTTATCAGTTCAGCTTGTGTTACCGATTCAACACCTGTTACCAGCTTAGCATCCTTTACAAGCGTAGAAGCTTGTGAACTATCACTTTGGGTACTCTCTACCGTGCCAGAAACCTGTGTTTGGTCACTCTGCTCAGCAACCCCTGGCTCAGCATCACCCGGCTCTAAGAGTGCGTGCAGATTTATTTCCTGCCGCATGATGGGTTTACGCGTGAGTGTTCGTTTGGAGGGATTGCTCATGGGAAGTTACATTTAGGATCTGTAGTATATTTTTAGCCAGTTGATCGTAGTCCAGTGCAGGTTTACTTTCTGCCGCCCATTCAAAGATGGTCATTCCTTCATTCTGGGATTCAGGCACTGTAACAGCTGTTCGTATCAGTGGACGGAGCACCTTATCGGGAAAAGTAGCTTCCAGATCTTCCAGATTCAGTTTCCCAAGTTTTGTCTGCATGATAGCTGAAGATTTACAGACAATGAATCCCATAAAGTTCAGGTTCGGATTTACCTTCTTGCGAATATCCAGCAGAGTCTGGATCATCTTTTCAATTCCTTTCATATCAAAACTTTCCAGGATCAGCGGACAAATCACCTGATCGGCTGCTACCAGTGCATTTACAGTAAGGGCTTCAAGAGAAGGAGGACAATCCAGAATTACAAAGTCATACTGATCACGAATGGCATCCAGGTAATCATTGAGAAAGGTATGGGACAAATGCTTGGAGCCAATCTCGCGCTGCTTGTCAAACATTTCATCTGAAGCAGGCAAGATATCAATGCCCCGGCTTTGCAGAATAATATCCTGAATCGGAAATTCGCCAAGCATCATCCGGCCTACATGTTTAAGGTTTCCTTTGTTGGAAAAACCAAAATTCATCGTAGAATTTGCCTGGGGGTCCATGTCAATAAACAAAATCTTATACCCCATTCTTTGCAGGGAAACTGCCAGGGATACTGCGCTTGTTGTCTTTCCAACTCCTCCTTTATTGAAAGCAAATGCAATTGTATGAGCCATATAATTAATGTGTTTTACCAATTTCCAATAAAGAAAGCAACAATAATAATATAATGCAAATTTTATGGTCTCAATCTTATATTATCCTAAAGTTAAAACAAAAAAATTTCACCACGCAAATATCTGTTTATAAGGATATTAATATGATATTCATACGTATAAAACTTATAATACATATTATACACTATACCTTCTTTAAGAGTATGACACACACAATACACGCAAGTATTACAATACGTATTATAAGTACAAGACGTTTAATAAGTCTGACACGTAACACCCTGCCAAAGAGTATAGCGGGTATAAGAAGTATAATACGTTCAAAACCGATAAAGAATACAAAGAATATCGTACAACTTACGCGTACAATACTTCTGATAAGTATTTCACACATTAGAAGTAGGAGACAGATAAACCGTACAATTCGTATAAGAAGGAAGATCTGTATATAACGCATTAACCATACAAGGTGTAATCACCATACAAGGTGTAATCACCATACAAGGTGTAATCACCATACAAGGTGTAATCACCATACAAGGTGTAATCACCATACAAGGTGTAATCACCATACAAGGTGTAATCA
>JASJOS010000038.1 GCA_030068525.1 Xanthocytophaga flava | reverse complement strand
TGTGCAAGGACTTTGTGGGACTGGTCATTCTCGCTTGCCTGTTGGCCGCTCCCTTTGCCTGGTATGTGATGGATCAATGGCTGGAAAAATATACCTACCGGACCAGCTTATCAGGGTGGGTATTTGCAGTGTCTGGGCTTGGTGCGCTCCTAATTACTTTGCTAACAGTCAGCTACCATGCTCTGAAGGCTGCTCTGGCCGATCCAGTCAAAAGCCTGCGCACCGAATAAAGATTAAAATGAGCACTCACAAAGAGCCGGAAACGTATGCGATCCGGCTATTTTGTGAGTATAATTGATTTGCCAGATATAGTTGAGCTGAGGAAAATATTCGTCATTACCTACTGCCCGAAAATATAATAGTTTTTAGTTGACTTACTTACTTGAAAACAGATCTGATATTGATCGACAAAGTCTATTATAGCCATTAACGGATACTACAGCCATCAACGAGTAATGAGTTCTATCTCTGCATAGCCTGGTGCTGAACCTTCCCCAACTGTTTTTAGAGCCCGCAACCGGATGTATCGGGCTTTGATCGGTTCAAATGTTTTGGTTTGCCAGAACGGATTGTTCCTGATGTTGGAAAACTCGCCTTCGCTTACCCGTTTCCAGCTTTTGTTATCTGTCGAAACCTCAAATTGATACCGGGTAATGATGCTGGCATCCGCCCACCAGTTTTGGTCTGGCAGGTAGCTAAAGCCCTGAAAATACTCTTCTTTGCCCAGATCAATGATCAAATCAGCGGGCGATTGGGCGGTTTTATCCCCATGCCATGAGGTGGCCGGATTGCCATCCACCACCTGATAGGCCTGCTGGGCATCTGAGCTTAAAATCTTCCAGTCTGTGCGTGCTAAGTCAAATCTTTCTTCACTGGCAAGACTGCTTTGTTTGGTAAATGGATTGTAGGCGATCGCTTTTACTGCTACTTTGCCTCCGTCAGTTTTCACCGGGGTCGTATATTTATTTTTTCCTGCCACTGGTTCACTACCGTCAAGGGTATAATACAGTTCCGACTCGCTGTCCCCTGCCCGCATATGGACATTGCCCTTCTGGTCACGGGTGATGATGGGTGGAGTCAGTATCAGAGGGGCTTTGTAGACTTCCAGGTTAGAAATCAATGGGCAAGCTTTGGCATCAGCAATGGTCAGCCGTAGCTGAGTGGCTTGTAATGTCGGAAAGCGGAGAATACGTTTATAACCGATGGTGGTTTCTTTGGCAATTTCTTTCCACTGGCCATTTACCAACGCCTCGACCACAAACGATTTGACCCGCTGGCCTAATGCAATGGGCTCCTGCACTACCAACCGGTTGAAAGCCGTCGGTTGAGAAAATCTCAGGATCAGTGAAGCCTGCGTGGTCTTCTCATCGGTAGCCCAGAAGCTTTCCGGATCGGCATCGATTGCCTTGCTGGGATCGAAGGCAGGGTTGTTTTCCCGTACGTTTGTGGCCTTTGCCTGAGCCTTACCTGTCAGATTTACAGCAAAAGCATCTTTAATCGCTTTGGCGAAATCCAAGGCAGCCTTTTCATCCTTTTCATGGATCAGACCATTGGGCATAACCGGAAAATTGAGCAGAAGCGTTGCATTCCGGCCAATGGAATGGTAATAGATGTCCATTAGCTCAGGAAGTGTTTTTACCTTTTTGTCTTCGCGTGGATGATAAAACCATTCAGGGCGAATAGAGGTATTTACCTCCCCGGGTACCCAGGCATTTCCATCCTCTACTCCATGGCGTAGCATTTTTTCAGATACGTCGCCGGTAGCAGGTAGTAAACTCCAGTTAGTCTCACCCACATACCCTGCTTCGGTACCCACCCAGCGAAGGTCAGCCCGATCACCCCCGTCATTCCAGATGACAATCTTGGGCTGGAGTTTGCGTACCAGTTTATAGGTAGCAGGCCAGTCGTAATAGGTTCTGGCGTCGATTTTGCGTGTTTCATTTGCTCCGCCATAATACCCATCCCCTCCATTTGCCCCATCAAACCATACTTCAAAAATTTCACCATAATTAGTTAATAACTCGGTGAGCTGGTTGCGGAAATAGGTGATGTATTCAGGCTTTCCATAGTCGGGATGATTTCTGTCCCAGGGCGAAAGATATACGCCAAACTTTAATCCATATTCTTTACAGGCATTGGCCAGTTGGTGTACAATATCGGCCTTCCCATTTTGCCAGGGAACATTTTTGACTGAGTATTCGGTGTATTGGGAAGGCCACAGACAAAATCCGCTGTGATGTTTGGCCGTAAAAATGATTCCTTTCATGCCAGCCTGTTTACAAATGCGCGCCCATTGGCGGCAATCGAGTTTTTCGGGGTTAAAAAGCCTGGGATCTTCATTGCCAAAGCCCCAGGCCATATCGGTATAGGTGTTTATTGAAAAATGGATGAATGCATAGTACTCCATTTTCTGCCATCTTAGCTGGTTCTCGTTGGGGAGGGGGCCTATGGGCTGGGGCATAGATTGCGAAAAGCAACAAAAACCTGCCAGCAGGCAAGGGCATAGCATACTCAAAAGGAATTTGGGCATAATCATATAATATAGTTAAGTGTAGTCTATGTAAGCTTAGTACAACTAGTGTGGTACTAGGCTAGCAGGTCATTACTACCAGGTCAGTTGAACGAATTTGGTTTAGGCTTGTCGTCTCTATTGTTTTGATGTCTATTTCGGAAGTTCGATTATTAAAAACAAATATTTCTCACTTGATACAGTTTAATTTATCGTCTCGCGTGTAGGCCTCCCTGTAAAGTGAGCCATTAATAAGTAGAGCCTAGCTGATATGGTATCATTTTTCAATTTATTCCCTTTCTGAATTTGGGAGCCTTACACGACCAGCAGGAAATTATAGAGCCTATTTGACATACACAACCAGAAGTTAAACATGAAAAGCATACTATTTTTAACGCGGTTTTATGGATTTTAACAACAGGAGGCAATCATAGCCGAGAAGGTGGTATAATCTGGAAAGTAAGTTTCCAAATGAAGCGTATCTGCTTCGTAGAAAGGTAGTGTGTATCAATTTATCCAGTGGAAGAAATCTGGAGTACTGGAAGAGATTCGGATAAGTTAGCCATCAAAGCTCGTTCGAAATTGGAACGTAAATCTACTCCAAGTAGGGTGGGCATTGATAATCAAAGTGTAAAAATCACACAATTTATCCATGAAGAAAAAGGAATTGATGGGGCAAATGAATTAACGGCAGATCCCATTAGGTTGCTATTAAAACAACATTACCTACTACGAGCATTGCATCGGCTTGCGGTTGATAGTTTGCTCCCAATCTATTGAACAATGCTGATAAAATGACATCCCAGGCTTACCACTTAGCAGAGTCCTACCAATGTATCCTTGCGTTTGACATTCAGGCTAGTATAGGCCTTCAATAACAGTCTTGTCAAAAGCAGATTTTAAATTTATAAAATGCTGAGTGTAATAATAATGGTTGGCAACAGGAAAAATCGCCCTAACAAACTGCTTCTTCTGTAAAGTAAACGATAGTGCCTATTATTTGAATCAGGCCAATCGTCAGGGCAAGTGGATAGGAATATCCAAAATAAAGCCAGGTCAGTTCAAATCCGTTTAGTTGGTTTGCTACTTACTCGGAGGTGGCCATAGGCAAACTAAACTGAATTCTAAAAACTTTACTAAACCCATAAACAGATACATTATAAACAATCCAGTAACAGATGATGTTTCTGAATCCAAACATGATGGTAATCGCTGTGAATTTTGTTTTTTCTTTCTCTGTTTTGCCAGATAATGGCCCAAAGTAGGGCCGCCAACATTCCTGCTAGAAAAGTAAAGAATATGACCAGGTTGACCAGTGAGCCTACAGGTAGAGATGCAGGAAACAGTCGGCCTTTTCCTAATAATACAAGTCAATGGGGACTATTTACTTCATAATACCCTGCAATGGCACAAACTACCTATTTGCCTTCTTTGAGAGATGACAGGCAAAGCTGGTTCATTACATGTTTACATTTTTACCGCTTCACGTAGAAGAACTAGATTAAGTAAAATTAACCATATTAACTAAAATTAACCATATTAAGAAGCCATTTCTCTTACCATAGGCAGATGATAGGGATCCTTTAAATACTGCGAGCCCCAGTTATCCATCGTCCGAATCACTGGCATTAAAGACTCTCCGATCTCGGTTAGGAAATACTCTACCTTTAACGGTAGTTCAGCATATACTACTCGTCGAACGACACCGTGCTCTTCAAGCTCTTTGAGTTGCTGGTTGAGAACCCGTCGGGTTGCTTTTGGATTGAGACGTTGCAATTGGCTGGGTCTTCGATAGCCCTGACTAATATTAAAGATCAGGCAGGGTTTCCATTTACCACCAATAATATCCATGATCATAGACATGCCACAGGTGAGGTCTTTGGGTATTTTCCGCTCTTGCATACAAATTAATTTAGTCAACGCAAATTTAGGTATAAGTATGTACTTACGTATCATATAGGGATAAAATTATCCCTATATGATACGTAAGTACGTAATTGTATCAATGTAGGCTTTGCTATACGTTTGCATCACTATTCGATTGCATCACTATTCGATTAAAATAACCCATTGCGCTGAAAGGGAATAAATTCCTTTCTGAGCAGATTTTAAAATCATCTGATCCTTTATCCCATGAAAACTTTTGTTAGATCCCTTTTCAAAATAAGTTGCACGGTCTTTCTGTATTTAAGCAGCGACCTGGTTGTACTCGCTCAACATTCAAACCCGATAACACTAGCCCAACCAGGGTATTATCGGGTACAAATCGGAGATGTTGAAGTCATTGCGCTTTCCGATGGTACCGTTCCCTTAGACCTGCATAAGGTTTTAACCAATACTCAGCCAGGTGAAATTGACCAGCTACTCAAACATAATTATGAGGCAAACCCGATTGAGGCTTCTGTGAATGCTTACCTGATCAAACTTAATGGTAAACTGATTCTGGTTGATGCAGGTACGGCCGAACTCTACGGACCCACCCTGGGGCATCTATCGGAAAGTATTAAACGGAGTGGCTACACTCCGGAACAAATCGATGCCATACTCGTTACCCACATTCATACAGACCATACCGGAGGATTAATGGAGGGAAATAAAATGGTCTTCCCCAATGCCACCCTTTACATTAGCCAGCCGGAAGTGGATTTCTGGCTGGGTGAAGAAAGTAAAGCCAAAGCGCCCGAACGCCTGCAAAAATGGTTTCACGAGGCGGAAGTTAAGGTAGGCCCTTACCTGAAAGCGGGTAAAGTTAAAACCTTTGGCTATGGAGCTGAATTGTTTCCCGGCATTACCCCAATTGCTTCTCCCGGGCACACTCCTGGCCATACGTTCTATGTCTTAGAGAGCAAAGGGCAGAAACTGGTTTTTTGGGGGGATATCATGCATGCTGCCGCTATTCAATTTGCCAATCCCTCGGTAACCATTGCTTTTGATGTAGACCCTAAAAAGGCTGCGCTTCAACGTAAAAGAGCTTACGATGAGGCGGCCAGACAAGGTTACCTGGTGGCTGTAGCACATATTTCCTATCCGGGAATCGGTCATGTAAGAGCGGAAGGTTCCCGATTCGTTTGGATACCTATCACCTACAGCACATTGGGTACTGGTCAATAACCTATCCGCTTCTGTTGAAAGAGTTCCAGGAGTGCCATCTATGCCTTTTATAGGGCCTCTTTTATACTATGATTTTAAAATAAAAGCATTTATCATCATGCTTCTTTATAATAAAAACCCTTTTAGAATATTGGTATTGGCTGCTTTTGTTTCAGTAGATATCATTACAAATACAGTGCTAGCTCAGAGTAAGGTTACTTTAGCTCAGAGTAAGGTTACTTTAGCTCAGAGTAAGGTTACTTTAGCCCGGCAAAATGCTCTAGTGCCGGATTCCATTGTTATTCGAAAAATATATGAAAGCGCTTTAACCACCCATCAGAGTTATGATAACCTGCGCTACTTAACCCACAAGATTGGGGGGCGGTTGAGTGGATCTAACCAGGAAGCCCAGGCGGTAGTATGGATAAAATCGCTTCTGGAACAATTGGGGCTGGACAGTGTCTATTTACAGGCAGTGACAGTCCCACACTGGGTAAGAGGCATAAAAGAGAAGGCTCGTTTGATAACAACTGAAGGTAAGGCCATCCGTCTTGATGTTTGCGCTTTGGGTGGTTCGGTAGCTACCCATGGAAAACTGAGGGCCCGGGTGATTGAAATTAAGTCCTGGGCGGAACTGGCTGCACTTCCGGAACAGCAGATTAAGGGTAAAATTGTCTTTTTTAACCGACCCATGGATCCATCTAATGTGGAGGTGTTTGAATCGTACCTTGAAGCTGTTGACCAACGGAATAGGGGAGCCATTGCAGCCGCAAAACGTGGAGCCGTTGGCACATTAGTCCGTTCGCTTACATTGGCAAAAGATGATTTGCCGCACACAGGAGCGGTGAGTTATGAGGAAAAAACAAAAAAGATTCCTGCCGCTGCTCTCAGTACTAATAGTGCCGACAAACTGAGCCAGGCCTTACAGACTACACCCAACCTGGTGGTTGAACTGGAAATGAACTGTCAGCAGCTGCCCGATATTCAATCCTTTAATGTGATTGGCCAGATCACAGGAAGCACCTATCCAACTGAAATACTAACGGTTGGCGCACACATTGACTCCTGGGATCTGGCAGAAGGTGCCAGCGATGACGGAACCGGGATTGTTCAAACAATAGAAGTAATGCGGATCATCAAAGACTTGCACCCGGAACGGACTGTTCGGGCCGTACTCTACGTCAATGAAGAAAGCGGTGCCAGCGGAGGACTCAAATACGCAGAGTTGGCAAAGCTGAGCCCGGAAAAGCAACTGGCAGCCATTGAATCAGATGCAGGTGGTTTCACGCCTAAAGGCTTCCGGATTGATGCTTCACCTGAAGTAGCGGAACACATTCGTACGTGGGATATGTTGTTTAAACCCTATCAGGTTGAGTGGATGAAACCAAACCAACGGGGCATAGACATTGCACCTCTGAAAGGAATTGCCAAGGCACTAATCAGTCTTGATTGTGATGATCAGCGTTTTTTTGATATTCACCACACGGCTGCTGATACGTTTGACAAGATTAATCGTCGTGAGCTTCAACTTGGAACCGCAGCCATGGCCTCGCTTTGTTACCTGCTCAGTAAACATGGATTGTAGTCTTATTGAAAGCACAGAATAGTATTTCCTGATTTTGCATAAAAGCTGTTTACGCTTTTCAGTTCGTTTTCGGTATCAATATCCAAGGCTACTCCCTACTCTTAACCTATTTCTGATCTGAACCTATTTCTGATCTGAACCTATTTCTGATCTGAACCTATTTCTGGTCTGACATTTAACCAGGGTCCCTAATCTGATTAAAATATCTAAAATCTGTTTTTACGAGTTTCTTCTATGATTACAGTAATTAAAGTAATACTACTGGTTTTTACTACCTTCGTTTTTTATCCTTCTTTCGCGCAGCTATCAGGCAGTACCAAACCTGCTTTTAGTTCCTATGTTGTTCAGGGTGGGCTGGTTTTTGTTTCCGGACAGATTGGCTTTTCTCACAAAAAGGAATTACCCAATACTAACTTTTCATTGGAAGTCCGTCAAAGTATTGAAAATGTAGAGTCTGTACTTAAAGAGGCAGGTCTTACTCTTGAGCAGGTAGTAAGTGTGACGGTGTATCTAACAGATATAAAGCAATATGAGGAATTTAATAAGGTCTACCAGCAATACTTTCATGCGCCACTCCCTGCTCGGACCTGTATTGCCGTCAAAGAACTGGTGATGGGCGCATCGGTTGAGATCTCCGTTGTTGCTTCTTCTGAGAAGAATAAGTAGTTCGAAAAATAAATCCTTCATTGAATTGATTTAACCTATTTTACATTTAAAAAGTATTCTGCAACGGTTAAATACTTTTTCATTCGCACAGTTAATGGATCAGAATAGTTGACAGTCGGGTTAGATTTATTTCATGGATTTAAAGACGGTCCTCTTTAGGCTTTCATCTGCATAGAAAAAAATTTCACAGTGGTTCAGACTGTCAAAGTGCCTGCATGCAAGTAGTTAATTATTAAAAGGTTAGTTTATAAAAGTGAGGAAAATAAATCTTTTTTCTGAGTATCCTTAAAATATAAATTGTTCATAGTTTTTTGAACTAATAAAACTAACTATATTTGAAAAATAGTTTTTTCAGTTCATAAATAAATGAATTAATAGTTAAATAAAGTTCTTTATCCTAAATGTTAACAAACCATGAAAAACAACTTTGTAACAAATGAGCTTGAGGGTAAAGTGGCAATTGTCACAGGCGCTGCAAATGGAATCGGCAAAGCTACTGCCGTTTTGCTTCACTCACGAGGTGTAAAAGTGATCGCTGAGGATTATAAAGCAGATGTCCACAAACTTGCAGAAGAATACAAGGGTATTGTTCCTCTTCAGGCTGATGTAACACAAGAGGAGAGTGCAAAAAAGGTAGTTCAACTTGCTCTGGAGAGATTCGGTAAGCTTGATATACTAGTAAATAATGCTGGACGTATTGTGAACAAACTAGTTACTGAAACTACCCTTGAAGAGTGGCAGTTGATCATGGACACAAATGTAACTGGTGCATTTCTGCATACAAAAGAAGCTTTAAAAGCAATGATTCCTAACAAAACAGGCGCAATCGTTAATATTGCTTCGTATGCTAGTTTTTTCGTGTTCCCAACAATATCTGCTTATACTGCATCAAAAGGGGCATTGGCTCAACTGACCAGAACTGCTGCTGTGGAAAACATAGAGCATGGTATTCGTATTAACGCAATTGGTGTGGGTGATGTGGTTACTAACCTGATTAATGAACTAAGAGAGGATGGACGCGAATTCTTAGCTGAGCATGGTAAGCTTGCTCCGATTAAACGGGCTGCTGATCCAATGGAAATTGCCGAAATTGTCTCTTTCCTTGCCTCAGATCGAGCCAGCTTCATGGTGGGATCAATCGTAATGGCTGATGGAGGTATGAGTACCATTATTCAATAAACTATCGAATCTCTCCATAGAATTAGATCACAGTATAAAAGTTTTAGGAATAGGATAGGGGTAATGCTTTTTAAGGAGCTGAACTTATTGCTATTTCATAATATTACTGGTCTATGTCTATGAGAATGAGGTACTTATGTGTAAGTGTTTAGAGTTGCCCATAAGTGCCTTACTTTTACCTTTATAATTTTTGCCTTTATAACTATTTAGTACTACCCCTTGTGTTTTCTTTTTATCATAAAGTCTATCCCTGACCAGCCTACAAAAGCAGGGTAAGTAGTGGGAAAATACTATATCATTGTCTACTACAACTGAGTCTACCACAAAGCAGTTCTCTGATCCAATACCGCTCAAAAGTCATCAGTGTATGTCTCATCCGTTGGAACTTGCAGCAACGAAACAAGCAAGAGAAATAGGATTTTTTCCAAAAGTGGTGAAAGAATACATCGTGATTCACCAAGTCTTAGATTTGAGTGAAGGACAAGCTTTAGGACCAGGGTCTGGCTTATGGTGTAAGGAAGCTAAAGATGATATTAGTTTTATTTTAGCTTCCTGGATTTCAACAACGGGATGATCAAAGGTATTTTGCATCACTTATTTTTTACCATTTGGTAAATAACATTGGTGCTTAATGCCTCATTTTCGCATTCGAAAATTTTAAACAACAAAAGTATGGAAATTAGAATTTAGAATTTGAAGGCAAAGTAGTTATCGTTACGGGTACAGCCAGTGACATTGGTAAAGCAATTGCTATTTTGTTCCATCAGATGGGCGCAAAAGTTATAGCTGAAGATTACAACGATGATGTTAAAAATCTCGGAAAGGATTATGAAAATATAGTGCCTTTTGTTGGGGATGTCACTCTGGAGGATACAGCTATAAATATAGTAGTATTTGCAGTAGTAGCATTTGCAATCGGAAAATTTGGTCAAGTAGACATTCTGATCAATAATGCAGGGCGTATGGTTAACAAGCTTACAGTGGATACTACATTGGAAGAGTGGAATATGGTGATGATACCAACACAACGGGTGCATTTCTTCACTCATGGGAAGCACTTAAAGTGATGATATCCAACAAAAGAGGGGCTATTGTCAACATCGGATCTTATGCTTGCTTTTATACTTTCCCAACAATAGCCGCATATGCAAGTTCCAAAGGGGCATTGGCTCAACTGACCAGAACGATGGCTGTAGAAAGTATCGAACATAACATTAGAGTAAACGCTGTCGGTGTGGGAGATGTTATAACAAATCTTATCAATGAGCATAATCCCGATGGACGCGAATTCTTAGCTGAGCATGGTAAGCTTGCTCCAATTAAAAGAGCTGCCCAACCTGAAGAAATTGCAGAAGTCGTTGCATTTTTAGCTTCTGACAGGGCTAGTTTCATGGTAGGATCAATCGTAATGGCTGATGGAGGTATGAGTGTTATCATTCAATAACTATCATTCAATAACTATCATTCAATAAGTGGAAGGGAGTGAACTAAATAAAAAATTAAAGTTGTATGACCACCATCAAGTATAACACATACCTATCCCTAAACATGAACTGGATGTATAGTCATATAAGAAAACAATAGTAAAGGAGAACAATAGTATTTCAATCTGTTTTCATGGAAGAACTGATTCAATATATTCTCAAATTTGGAAGCCTTAACAAGCAACAAATTGAACTTATCGAAAATAAAGGAAAAACACTAAAAATAGATAAAGATAACTATTTTTCGGAAGCTGGAAAAATTCCAAAACAGGTTGGATTTATTGTTGATGGTGTTATTCGGGGTTGTTACTATAATAACAAGGGTGAAGAAATTACACGTTGTTTTATTAGTGAAAACAGCTTAGTCTGTGACTATGTTAACTTTGAGGCAAATACTTCTTCTGCTGAGTATCTTCAAGCTGTTACAGATTGCAGTCTCATTGTCTTTTCCAAAAGAGATTGGGAGGAACTCTCTCATACTATAGTTGGATGGGATAACATTAAAGGTAAGATGGTACAACTATGTATGTACCAAAAATCCAGGAAAGGTCCTGTCATATCGCAAGACGCTACTACAAGATATTTAGAGTTCCTGGAAAATTATCCCTCAATTATCAATCGTGTTCCTCTCTCCTATATTGCCTCCTACTTGGGAATAACACAACAATCCTTAAGCAGAATACGGAAAAACATCCGGTAATTTACTTTTTACCATTTGGTAAAAAATTAGGCAGTTGAATCCCTCAATTTTGCATGGAAAACGTAACAATTATAAAATATGAAAACAGTATTAATCACAGGCGCTAACAAGGGTATTGGCTTTGAAACAGCCAGACAATTTTTACAGAAAGGTTTTTCTGTATTTATCGGAAGCCGAAAATTAGAAAATGGTTTAGAAGCTGTAAAGAAATTTCATGAAGAAGGCTTAATCCATGCTCAGGCAATCCAATTAGATGTCACCGATGATACATCCATCCGGAATGCACGAAAAGAAATGGGTACAAAAACACAGGTACTTGACATTCTCATTAATAATGCGGGTATCAATGGAGGAAGTAGTCCATATACTGTTCTTGAGGCCACAACCAGTCAATATCTGGATGCACTTACAACCAATGTAATTGGGGTAGCAAGTGTCACACAGACCTTTATAGATTTATTACGGAATTCTTCACAACCAAGAATCGTTAATGTGAGTACCAGTGTAGGATCTCTATCCTTACAAAGTGATCCAGAATGGCCTGCCTATAACTATGCCAAATACGGCGTTTATGCCATATCCAAAGCGGCATTGAATATGTACACGGTACAGTTAGCATATGAGTTGCGTAATACAAATTTTAAAGTAAATGCGGTTTGTCCAGGACTGACAAAGACCGATTTTACATTCTTCAATGGCGGTGAAGTAGATATTGCCGCAAACAGAATTATTAAATATGCATTGATTGACCAGGATGGACCGACAGGTAAATTTTTCAGTGAAGAAACAAATCCCCAGACAGGTCAGATCGCCTGGTAAAATAAATCTGCCTGATGAACCTAAAAGAGGTTTGGATTACCAAACCTCTTTTAGGTTCATCAGGCAATCAAGATTTAAAACTGGTTATTTGTGTGAAGCGAATTTGATTTTACACAAAAAATAAAAAAAAAGTTAGTTCAATATTTGCTGAACTATAAAAACCTTATTACTTTTGGACCATAATTAAGAAAAAGTAACTAAAACTATGGTTTTAACCGAAAAACAAAAAGAGTTGATTGAGCGGTTTGGTGTCCTGAATGAAAAATATGGATTACCCCCAGCAGAATGCCGAGTATGGGGGCTTTTTTTGGTGGCAGATAAAGTTGAATTAACCTTTGAAGAAATTATGGAGACCTTGCACCTTAGCAAAGGTGGAACAAGTACAGCTTTGAACAGACTGATGATGACAAATCATGTTGAATATATTACCAAATTAGGTGATAAGAAGAGGTATTTCCGTTGTAAGTTGAATAACTGGACGAGTATGACTAAAGAGAATTTTGAAAAGTTTGATGAACTCAACAGTATATTAAAGGAAATATTGGAAGCTAGAGACCCCAAAACACACGTATTTAATAAAGACCTCAAACAAGTAACTGAATTTTTAGATTTTATTTACAAAGAATTGATGATTGCAATTGAAAAATGGGAAAATAAAAAGTAATTTTTTTGCCTTTTCAGTTCAATTAATACTGAACCAATTATTTAAAACTGAACCTGAAAGGAAAAGTTGATTAACCATTAAGGCTTTAGGAGTATGTCTTATAATAAAATATCAGGATAACAATGAAACATACAATAATAGAAAGTAAGCAGCAGGTATTACTAAGTCAAACAACTCCTGTTAATTTAAAAAAAATACTCATTGCTGTGTGTATAGCGTTAATGGCTGTTATTGCTTCTGTGAGCGGACTAAACGTTGCACAACCTATGCTTGCTTTAGAATTTGACATATCCCAGAGCACTGTGCTGTGGATCATCAATATATATGCTCTTACACTGGCAGCATTACTATTGCCATTGAGCGCGGTTGGCGACCGTTTGGGAAGGAAGAAGATGTTACTGGTGGGATTAGTTATATTCGGAGCTGCCAGTATGTTGTCAGCAATAGCCACAAATGTTGCTATTATGTTACTAGCTCGTTTACTGACAGGTATTGGAGCTGCCTTAATTATGCCTATAACATTAGCTGTAATTACCTCAATTTTTCCCAGAGAAGAACGCTCCAAAGCAATAGGTATTTGGACCGGCGTGGCTGGTGGCGGTGGAATTTTGGGTATGTACCTTTCTGCCCTGCTGGTCGATGTTGCAAGCTGGAGGTGGCTGTTTTTACTGCCTGTTGTATTGGGGGTGATATCCATTATCATGACAATACGTTTTATACCTGATTCAATAGAAAAATCAAAGCATAGATTTGACATTGTGGGTTCGTTATTATCTGTTATAGCTATTGCGTTTCTGGTATATGGTTTACATGAAGCACCAGGGCTTGGCTGGACTGCCCCTTTAGTATTTTCAAGTCTTTTTATTGGAATCCTCGCTGTCATTGGATTTATCATTTGGGAACTTGGTTATCAAGGTGCACTATTGGATGTACGTTTGTTTGGTAAACGTAATTTGTCAGGTGGCTCTATCACCTTGTTAACTGTTTTTGGTGTACAGGCAGGCATATTCATCGTGTTGTTTCCTTTCTTTCAAGGTGTACTGGGTTGGTCCGGCTTACGATCCACAATAGGGATGATGCCTATGGCTGTGTTAATGATGCTTAGCTCAGGTTTAGCCCCCAAATTGGTACTAAAAGTGGGTAGCCGATATACAATTGCTTTTGGAATCGCGTTGGGAGCAATAGGTGCGCTATTAATGGGGCAGTTGGTTTCTGTCGAAGGCGGTTATGTATCAATTCTGCCAGGTATGCTTGTAATGGGCTTAGGAATGGGGTTTTCGATGACACCATCTACAGAAGCCATTACTTCTTCATTGCCAGCAGATCGGCAAGGTGTGGCCTCTGCTTTAAATGATATTACACGAGAATTGGGAACAGCTTTAGGGGTAGCCCTTTTGGGGCCATTGGTAAGTGCGCAATACAGGGTAGCCATTGGTGAAAAGCTGTCTGGGTTTCCAAAGGAATTGATTACTAGGGTAAAAGAAGGACTGGCACATGCGCAGGCAGTTGCTCCGAGTACAGGCACAAAGGCTGAAATTGTTATTCGTATCGCCCGTGAATCTTTTGTAAGCGGATGGCAACAAGCGATGTGGATTGGTGTGGGATTTATGAGTGCTTTGTTTATTTATATATTGATAAAAGGCCCTGAAAAAAATAAGGAAGCAACTCATTACACTACAGTTCCGTCCATCACTAATGAAAACGGTTTCTGATAACTTTTAGAATCAACCCATGAGCTAAAAATTAGTTGAATTAAAATACCTGGACACAACTTTCCAAAACTCATTTTTGTCGATAAAGTTGTTTTCGAATCAAAAAAAGCCAGAATTACTTCTTTTAAAATGTAGATCAGTTAATGAATAGATCTTGCCATAACAGAGTATATCCTACTATATCAGGGCATTTCTTCAAAGCAAAATAGAGAATAGAATGAGAGAATTTTGGGAAGAGGCATTTAAAGACAAGCAGGAAATGTGGGGCTTTGATCCTACTCACTCAGCTTTGTTGACAGCCGAGATGTTTGTTGACAAAGGAGTGAAAAAGGTACTCATCCCCGGAATAGGATATGGCCGAAACGCACAGGCCTTTCTGATCAAAACAATGGAGGTTACAGGTATCGAGATCTCAAAAACAGCAATCGAGCTGGCTAAAAAGCATTATGGCTCAACCATGAAAATTTACCATGGCTCTGTAACCGATATGCCTTTTGACAGTGATCGTTATGAAGGTATTTTTAGCCATGGTTTAATTCATCTTCTAGACGAAAATGAAAGAACTAAATTTATTAAGGATTGCTACAAGCAATTATCTGACAGTGGGTATATGGTCTTTACCGCAATATCTAAGAAAGCGCATTCATATGGTCAGGGTACGTATCTGAGTAAAGATCGTTATGAACAGTTTGGTGGAGTTAAAATTTTTTTCTATGACGAAACTTCAGTTCAAAAGGAGTTTGGAAAGTATGGATTAACCCATATTACAGAAGTGACCGAAAATCATCCATTTTATTTGATCACATGTTTTAAAAGAAGACCATAAAACGGAGCTGAATTCATCATAAGTCAACAACTATATAAACTCATTTCACTGTAAGACAATCAAAGTACATAAAGCAAATCAGGATAGCAGGTAGCTAAAATAGCAGAGTGACAAAAAATGAGATCAATACGGCCAGAAAAAATCAGAACTGAAAAAGAGATGTTTCCTTTGACTGAAAGATTGCTTAACGCTGACCAATAATGCTCTCTCTATTGTGGAACAGAAAATAGAAATCATTCTGATCTTCATGCAAAAGTCCGCAAAACAAGAACAAATTGTAGTAGATAGCATACCTAAATGCATTTAGGTATAATAATAAACAAGTCTACTTACGAATGGCAAGGCAAATTCTACAGAAGAAAAAGCTATAAAGATAAGCAAGCAGAGTGTTGAAATGATAGAAACACCTATTATGGCCGAGGCTAATCCGATTATGGAAATAGAATACGAAAAAGAAAAAATGAAGCAGGTAATTGTTACAGATAGTTTTAAAAAAGGTTTTAATGCCCTTTATGTCTCTTCACCCATTAAGAAACCTTTTTTAATGCCCATCTTGCTAGGTTGTGAACCTAGTAAGCAAGGGCATTTCAAAGTGAGGCCATTTCAAAAAGCTACTATTATGGGTGTATTTGCCTGTGGTGAAAACAATAGCATGAAGCCATCAGTAGCGAATGCTGGTTATAAAGGCAATTTAACTGGAGCTGTGGTGAATGAGAGTTTAGTAGAAGTTTTAATAACAAACATTGAAAGTGATACTGAAAATAAACATGTGGTAAGGAATCTAAAAGATTTCTTTCCTGATTTAAAAATTAATTATGATATAGAATATGAAAAAATACACTTGTTTCCATGTCAGCATAATATTTTAAGAGTAGAAGGATTGCAAATTAATATATTATCTATTATCAAACTGATCAACAATATGGGTTTTGAGTGTCAGTTATTAGAGGACAAAATTTGTTGATTAACAGCCTCCATCGGAGAGTACAATTCATAAAAGCATCTACACCTTTAGGCCTGCATTAAAAGTTTAGTAAAAACCTTCATTTTGAAACGTATAAATGATGATAAATTAGGACATTATCAAGGATCTTTTACTTACATATACCGCTAATAACTCTTTTAAATTAAATTGGATCGTACGTTTTAACGATTCCTTAAAAAAATCAAATTATCCTTATTTTTATGGACAGTACCCTTTAATACAGCACACCATCTACTTAAGTTATAAGTCTAAATACGAGTTAAAACACAAATCTTACCTCATAAGTAATTGACAAGCAGCCTATTAAGGAATAGGCGTGGCGCTTTTTCTGATTTTCTGGAGGATACCCCAATATTCAGCTTATATCCTTGTCAATGCCTGAATTCTGTTCTTAAAGAAAGGATACAGCATTATGCCGTATCCTTTCTAGCTAATTATACTAAATCCAACACTTACAAAAAATTATCTCACACAGGTTTACATTTTCTGCTTCAACCCTATACCTTACGAAAGATACATTGGGTTGTCTGAAATTTGTTTGTGCATAAACCATGTTTGGAGATAGTCAATCTTCTAACTTCTACATTACAAATGTATCCTTTGGTTTTTTACCCTAAAAGCTGGTGGCTAAATGTCTGCTTTTTTGTCGTATCTCTATAGGCTTTAACTGATTATCTCGCAGCCAGAATGAGTAATGAGGACTGAGTAATGAAGACAATTTTTTCCGGAAGATCATTTTCCATATGATCAACAGTTCTATAAGACTTAAGAAACATGTGTTGGCAAAAATGATGACTGATAAAATAGGTATTTACCATTGAGAAACTTTTATAATCTGCTTGTTGTAGCGTTCATAATTAAAAAGTTAGTTTATAGATTTTGTTATAATAGATGACCATAACTTATGTGTTTTTAGCTATCGTTTTGCTCAAAGCGTTGTATGAAAGTTGAAGGATATTGGAATACCAAAGCTAATCATGCCATGGATTGGCTTTGATTAGAGGGAATGGTATACATCACTGGTAGCTGAACAGACAGATTATAGAAACATCTTTTGAGAAAAGTCTTTTTGGGATTTAAGACTTCGCAGTTTGCTGTGAAGTAACAGCGAACTTAGCTACTTTTGATGCTTGTTTGTTCTTTACACTTTTTTTGTTCTTTGTATTTGCCTGAACAGGTACTGGTTTGCTTTTTTTTTCAGCTTCTGCTGAGTTGTCTTTTTCTACAGGTACTGTTGGGTTGTTTGTTGTGTTCAGATCGGTTTTCTTTTTGGTATCCACTTTTGGGGTATCTACTTTTTTCACTTCCACTTTCCTTGCCAATTTTAGGAATTGCTTACGGGCCGCTTTACCCGCTTTTTTAATAACTTTTTTAAGCTTTAAGTCTTTAAGTCTAATCTTACCTGAATCATCAGTTTGGCTGTTTGTATTCAATACTTGTAGGATCTGGGTAGTTAGTTGAGACAGAAGTTGCTTTTTAAGGGAGCTTTTATTGACAGCCTTTTTCTTCTCTTGCTCTTTTTTACTCATAAGAAGTTGGTTTTATGGTAAATTGTTGGATAGAATACGGATCAGAAATACCGTTAATTTTAATGAGTAATAATATATGGTAAATTGTATTTTGAGGATTTGGTACTATTGGTTTGTGATTGTGTCATTAGATAAAATTTTTTGATTCTTTTTAATGCATTAATAATTTGAGAATAATACTCGATCTATAATTTGCTGGTTTAACTTTTGATTACTATTGGCTTTGTCTGTCATGATAATTCGGTCTTGGACAGCGAATAAAACTGGCCTGAGAGCGATTAAGTAGTACTTCTCCGTGTGTTTTCAACTGAAGGCTCATACACTTTGCTACCAGTTGGAGTTTAATTGAGGTGGTCCTAAAAATCGGGACACACGACTTGCGAGTGAATGAGATTAATTTGATAAAGTTGTTCAAATTCTGCCGGACTTTTATAGCCCAAAGCGGAATGTCTCCTAATTCGATTATAATAA
>JASJOS010000037.1 GCA_030068525.1 Xanthocytophaga flava | reverse complement strand
CCTCTTCCCATTCCGAACAGAGAAGTTAAGCCCTTTCACGCCCATGATACTGCCTTCACCGGTGGGAAAGTAGGTTGCCGCCACTTTACTATTACTAAGCCACTCTTAATGAGTGGCTTTTTTGTTTTTATATCTTTCTATAGCAGTTCTCCCAGTATCTTGCTGTCATTGACTTTCCGATTTCAGGCATTTACAATTGGCTCCGAATTTAGGTAAGCTTGTCTTCAACTATAAAACAATAAAAAAAGCGATCCTGTTAGAATCGCTCAGATAAAAATGCTTTATTTAGGTTCAGCTATTAAGAATATAATGGAAATTGTTTCATCCACTCTGTTATTTCCTTTTTAGTAGCTGTGATATGAGATTCATTGTCATGATTCATTAAAACACTGTCGATATAATCAACAATACGTTTCATATCAGCTTCTTGCATTCCGCGTGTTGTTACAGCTGCTGTTCCAAAACGAATACCTGAAGTAACGAACGGAGATTTATCATCAAATGGAACTGCATTCTTATTGGCAGTAATATGTACTTTATCTAATGTTTCCTGAGCCAATTTACCTGTAAGGCCTTTGCTACGAAGATCTATCAACATTAAGTGATTATCTGTACCGCCAGAAATAATCGAATAGCCTTTATCCAAGAAAGTCTGCGCCATTACTTTAGCATTTTTTTGTACTTGCACTGCATAGTTGTAAAACTCTTCGCTTAAGGCCTCTCCATAAGCAACTGCCTTAGCTGCAATTACATGTTCTAATGGACCGCCTTGTGTGCCTGGGAAAACACCTGAATCAAGAAGTTCAGACATTAGACGGAGATTACCTTTGGGATTTTTAACACCAAATGGGTTTTCAAAGTCGTGACGCAACATAATCATACCACCACGAGGACCACGTAATGTCTTATGAGTAGTGGTAGTTACTACATGACAATGTTCTAGAGGATCATTTAATAAGCCTTTTGCGATTAAGCCGGCAGGGTGAGAAACATCTGCTAATAAGATGGCACCTACTTCATCTGCAATTTGACGAAGGCGCTGGTAATCCCAATCTCTGGAGTAAGCAGAGGCTCCACAAATAATCATTTTTGGTTTTTCTTTCTTAGCCGTTTCCTCAACTTTATCCCAATTTATAAGTCCGCTTTCTTTTTCAACACCATAAAATGTTGGACGATATAGCTTTCCAGAGAAGTTTACCGGGGAACCATGAGTAAGGTGACCACCATGAGATAAGTCGAAACCCAAAATCGTATCACCTGCTTGTAAAGCAGCTAGGAATACTGCTGCATTAGCTTGAGCTCCTGAGTGAGGTTGAACGTTTACCCAACTTGCTTTAAAGAGTTCTTTTGCACGGTCAATGGCCAATTGCTCAACTTCATCAACAACTTCACAGCCTCCATAATATCTTTTGGATGGTAATCCTTCGGCGTATTTATTAGTTAGAACGCTTCCCATCGCTTGCATCACTTGAGGGGATACAAAGTTTTCAGAGGCGATTAGTTCGATGCCCGATTCCTGACGACTTTTCTCTTTGTTGATCAGGTCAAATACTTGTGTGTCGCGGATTGTTTGGGTGAGAGTGGACATAAAGCAAATGAATATGTGGATAAATATGCAAATGATTAAGTATACAACGCCTTTTTAGAATGAAAGGCTGATTTAATACAAAGGTACAAGCTTTCTGGAAGAAATAGGATATAATAAAAAGATAAAATTCATTAGTTGGCTATTTATAGAGTTTTTATATTGCTCCATTTCCTAAATCAACTAACTGTAGTGAAGCTTTATGGCAAAATACCTTTTGCTTTTGATGGTCATTTTTCCCCTTACTGTAAAAGCTCAAATGAATTCCGTATCTGTGAAAGATCTAAAGGCTGCCATTGAATCAAAGCTAGCAACAGTTGAAGGACAATTTGCTGTTGTATTTAAGTCCCTGGACTCACCTAAACTGGAAGTATATATTCACGAGAAAGAAGTCTTTCATGCTGCAAGTACTATGAAGACACCTGTAATGATAGAAGTATTTGATCAGGTGAAAGCAGGAAAGTTTAACCTTTCGGATTCGATTCTGATAAAAAACGAATTTAAGAGTATTGTCGATGGAAGTCCATATAAAATGGATATTTCAGATGATAGTGCAGAAGAAATGTATAAGAAAATAGGGCAATGGATGAAGATAAAACAATTGGTGTATGAAATGATAACAGTGAGTAGCAACCTGGCAACAAATCTGTTGATTGATAAAGTAGGAGCAGCTAATGTTATGAATACTATGCAGGGAATAGGGGCGAAAGATATAAGGGTGTTACGAGGTGTAGAAGATCAGAAGGCCTTTGATAAAGGCTGGAATAATACTGTAACAGCTTATGATCTGGCTATTATATTTGAAAAGATAGCTCGCGGACAGGTAGTCGATAAAAAATCCTGTGAGGAAATGATACAAATTTTAAAAGAACAAAAATTCAATGATATTATTCCTTTATATCTGCCTAAAGAAGTCCAGGTTGCTCACAAAACCGGATTTATTACAGGGGTAAGACATGATTCTGCCATTGTTTATTTACCAGATGGGAGAAGATATATCTTAGTATTATTGTCAAAAGAATTAGAAAATCCGGAAGCAGGAGTAGAGGTTCTGGCAAGAGTGTCAGAAACAATTTATCAGTTTATGAAGAATCAGTTAAAATAAGGTTTGCCTAAGAAGGCTCTATGCTTTTTGTTTCTGCATTTTGCTCGTTAACTTGCCACAATTAAAAATTTAAAGGTAAAGAAAACCAATCATTCATTTAAAGACATCTACGTATGTATACTGGATTCGTACACTTACACAATTTATTGCGTTGGGTTATCCTGATTCTCCTTTTAGTTGCTATTTTCAGACATTTTAGCGGAATGAATGCTAAAAGAGAATTCAATAGTGGTGATAAGAAAGTTGATTTGTTTCTGATGATTGCAGCTCACATAACTTTGCTTATTGGGTTAGTGCAATGGACAATAGGCCCTTGGGGTTTGCAAAATATATTAGGCGTAGGTATGGGCGAAGTAATGAAGAGCAAAGTATATCGTTTCTGGGCTGTAGAACACATCACAGGAATGATTATAGGAATTGCGTTAATTACTGTTGCACGGGGATCATTTCGCAAACCTATTTCTGATGAAAGAAAACATAAGAGAGCGCTTACGCTGCTTGTTATAGCTCTTATCGTGATCTTTATTTCTATTCCATGGCCTTTCAGAGGTGAAATTGCTCGTCCTTTATTTCCTGGGATGTAAAAAATGGAAGATGCAGACATTGATCTGTTGCAAAAATAAGGTCAATGTCTGCATTTGTCAGTTACTCATGTAAAACCCCGCTTAAGTCAAGCTGCGAAATGTAGCTAAGATTTTCTTCTACTATACTGTCAGGTACAAAGATAAATCGCTTGTCATAAATCTGATTATCAATAAAGTAACTTACCCAGTATTCACTGTTTAATCCGAAAATGGCAGGATCTATTGGTTCAATAATAGCCGCATCCCCTGAATCCACATCTCCTAAGAAATGGCGTAATGTAGAAGTCCTACGCATTTCATCATTCATATAGCCGTATCCTTCAGAAGTGACAAATACATTTTTAATAGCAAAAGGATTGGTATTAAGTAAGTAAACAAACCAGTCAAAACTTCCTATATCATTCGTTTTTCGCACTACAGCTACTTTTACGTCTTTAACTGGTAGAAAAGGAATGTCTTTCTTCATGTTTCTCAGATTAAGTAATATTACTAAGTTATTTAATTTTTGTCAATTTTCCGAAATCCGCTTAATGCCCGTTGAGCAAATACAGATAGATAAAAAATCCAAAAGCATAAAAGTATACGAGATATTGTCTATGCCAGATGAATCTTACACTATATATAGACAAAAGTATTGCCAAACTGGGTATTAGCTATAGGAGGATTCTAAATACCCAATGTCTGTTAGTTAAAAAATAGAGAAATAGTTTGGGATACGATCTGAGAGAATATACAAAATGTTAGATAATTAGCATTCTTAATTAAGTTCAAAGAAATAAACCTCCTCTAAAATAGATTCGGTTCATTTCTTTGAACTTATACAACCAAGCTCATAGGATGAAATATCATGCAATACCAAGGAGTAGCTTTATTGTTTCCAGAGATTTCGCTGCACGTTCATAATTGAAGTTTTCCGGAAGTTCAACATTACTACCAAAAGTAGTAGTATTTATAGTGGTGATACCTTTTTTAGCTTTCTCACCAATTTGCTTTCGTTCAGATGGATCAAATTTAGAGAATGTACGACGCAAAATAGGCAGCAACTCTAAAAACTTATCTTGTTCTAATTCAAATACCCATTTGTATAATAGATTCCACAGGGTTTGGTCATACAGTAATATAGTACCACTACCTTTCAGAAAACCTTCAATCCAGCCTGCTGCATCTTTAGGTTCAGTACCTGGCGATAAAGCTAAACCAAAACGGCGGGCAGTTTCTGTTTCATCAATAATCTTTCCATCAAAGAGTAATCGACAGGTACATCCTATAATGATGGTATTTATGCCATTTTTATCCAGAATAACACCTAGTGTTTTGTACCAGAGTTGCTCTAATTCTTCATTGTCAAGTAAACGTACTGCCTCATCAGTTTTCTTTATATGTTCAAACATCCTGTTAGATGTCTCATCATCTAATCCATAGCAGGCATTGGGTAGACCGATACAGACACGAGTCAGTAATCCATTTACCAGTTGATTAATAGCCGTCAAATCTGTTTTACGCACGTTTCCGTAGCGACTCACATCAACTAGAGGACTTACTGCACCCATGAGTTCCAGTATATCACTGGATATCGTAGAAAGTTCATTAATTTTTTCAAGCAGCTTCTCTATTACCGAAAATAGTTCTGCCGGAATCGCCTCCTGAATAAAGGCAGCAAGTTGAGTTATTGATTGTGTCTGAGTTGCTAGATCAAGAAGATACTTTGTACACGCTTCCAGAATAGTATTTCCCCAGAATCCTTTTTCAATCAACTCAATTTCCATTTCAGGTTGCCAGCGGAGGCGCCATCCTTCTTTGAATGTACCCTTGGTAGAAATACTTATTTTTTTACCCCATTTGATATCCAGGACATCTAAGCGATGTAAAAAGCGACTGCGGTTAAGATCTAACTCTTTCCGCAGATCCAATTCATAGTCTTTATTGGCTTCAGTAACATCCAGGCGACATTTCTTACGGAGTTCATCGAAGTCTGATTGAATGGGAAGCTTAGGTAGCTCTTTAGGAACTTTTCCTATGGTTGATTTGCCAACAATGAGCTCCTCCTCGACAAGTTTTAACAAAATGCTGTCTCCAAAGCATAGTACTGTTTGCGTGGCTTCATTGAGTTCCATCAAGCCTGGCCTTGACAGGTCACGCATAGCTGCAAGTGCTTCTGCAAGCCTATACGCTTCAATAACGTGAGCTGTAGAGATATCCATTTTCTTATCCCGGAACATGCGTGCTACACGTGTAAGCCAGCGAATACCTTTATCCTGACCATGGCTCCAAAGATGTTCATACCAACCGGGAGAGACAATTCCTGCACCATAGCCACTAAACATGCCTAAACGAGTATTAGTCCAAGGTATCCAGGTGCAGCTTACCTTCGTTGATGGAAGGGCTTTCAGACTTTTATCATCAGAAGTAATAACACTTTTCTCATTATAATTCTTCAGGGCCGGTCCATGCCAGGCACCACATACTACCACACACTTAGTATATCCAGCTTTTTCTGCCTGCCGTATTTGCTTACGCATGTACGCTTCTCGTAGATCATCTCTTTCTGCAGAATGATGCATAGGAACATGCTCGCGTAATACATCCATTGTCATCATCACTCCCTCAAAATGATCCTGAGAAGAGTTTTTGACAAACTTGTGTTCAAAATGATGTTCCCACCACAATTCTCCATCATCATAGCCTGCTACCTGAGCCAGATAACTGATAGGATCTCTGGCAAATTCAGTTTCGTATTCAGCCAATGGACCTTCTCCAGTTTCTGCGGATGGTAGTTCTTCTCCAGTCACATTATTCTGCGGATTTGTGTCTTCAACAGATATAATTTCTTCCTGTGCCTCCTGTTTTGCTTCTTCCTCCAATCTCTTTCGCTCTTTTTCAGCAGCTTCCTGTTTCTTTATTTCGATACCGAATGTATGAGCCAAAGGAAGATCCATCATCCAAACAGGAACATTTTTCTGATGAGCATAGGTAATCGCTTGCCACTCAGGAGAAAATTTAGCAAAAGGATAAAAGGTAGCTTGAGCAGGCTTTTCTGTATTATAAGCGAGAACGGCTACAGGTGGTTTTAGTTCTTTATGAGTAACCCATTGAACCACACTATCAAGTTCTGGAGGGCCTTCAACTAATAGAATGTCTGGTTGAAGAGCATTCAATCGTTCAACAATGTTTTTGGCTGAACCAACGCCATGATGTCGTATACCAAGAATATGAAGTTCCATAGTTGGATGATTAGCAGATAGAGCTGAGATACAAAGCTAAATTTGTATCTCAAATCACATAGGTTTTTAAGAAAATCTTTTTCTTTTTAGATCAGGTATCACAGGTCACATCATCCCATTCCTGATCCCTGTTTCGGATAAGCCAGTTAAGTGCATAATGACGTTCATATACAACTCCCGGTTGAACTATCGCCATTTCCTGCCCTTTGACACGGGCATTGACACATGCCCAGTCTATACGATAGTACAAATCGGCGCTATCTAAAATCTCTGTATCAGTACGACGCTGGGTAAGTTGTTGTATAATTTCGTTGGGGTCCTGATTAAATCCCTGAAATGGGTAAAAATCCAAATCATTGAGTGAACACAAATGGTCTGGAAACGGAATCTCATCAGCTTTTCCAAGCGACCAGAGTAGTACCCAGATACCTTCACATTGCCAGGTTACCTGATCTTTTTTGGATTGAGTAGGATTTTCAAGCAGGTCTTTTTCATTTTCTGTGACCTTATCCCATAAATTATATCGTTTAAAATACTGAATGGCATCAGTAGGTTCAACAGAGTTAAAGGCTACCAGATTAATTAGTGAAAGGACTGTGACTCGTTCAGCTATTTCGTAAGGAGTACGGATATTCACTTCTGATTCATTGACAATACGGGGTAGATGAGTATTTATGGCAATTCCATATGATTGCAACAGCTCATTAGTTCTATCTTTTCGTTCGTCAGGCTCATCCCCTGACACTTTATCATAGTATTTGCTCTCAATAGATACATCCAACGTTGTTGCTTCAGACTTACCCATATTATTTAAAAGCAATACTCCATTTTTATCGTACATGCCTAGATCCGGAAAAACACTATTTGGATTTGAGAAAATAATACCATCCAGAGCTTTTGCTATGTTTAGGATACATTCAACATGTGTATCAATAAATCCAGGTTCGGCTGCAAAGCTGATTTCTGCATTAAGCGTTGTAATTTTTTGCAACAAGCGGTTATAGATATCTGGATTTTGAGCAGGGAAAGAACTAAAGAAGTTATACATACCTACCAGATTTTGTATGAGAGGTTCTTCTGATAGAACGAGCTTGTAATCAGGATGAAGGCGTTGCCGATAGTAAACTGTAAATGTGCTTCCTTTTTTCCAGAAACTTTTTCCTATTGTCAGTTTAAGCTGTGACCATTTTTGTTCTGTTCCTGTAATTTCTGTCTGAGCAGAAGGAAAGTATTGTTTAAGAATGGGTATTATTTTTTCAATAGCAATGTAATGACTATAAATCGTGCAATTTTCCATAGCAAATGGGAGAGAAGCAATGCTTCTTAAAAAGGTTTCGGTGGGAAATATACTATTTTCAATGAATAACTATACAAAAATACTCTGTAAACTCATCCAGGTCATCACTGCTACTACCAGCCAGCCTGTAATTTCAAGAACAAGTGGGTGCCTATAATTCTTAAGTACATTTTTGCTTCTGACAGCAACCAGCATAACGGCTAATGCTACAGGTAAAATCAATCCATTAAGATAACCTACAATAACCAGAATGCGTGAAGGCGGTTGTCCTATCCATATAAAAATAGCAGCAGACAAAATAATAAAGCCGGCAGTAATAACAGAAGAGTTAGTATCCAGTTGTTTGTGGAAAGACCGTAAAAACGAAACAGATGTATAGGCTGCTCCGACTACAGAAGTAATAGCTGCACACCATAGTACCACACCAAAAATCTTATAGCCAGCAACACCTGCCGCTGCCTGAAAAATAGAAGAGGCCGGATTGGCTTGAGAAACCTGAAATCCACCACTTATAACTCCAAATGCTGCCAGGAATAAGAGAATACGAATAATAGCTGTGACAAGGATACCCTGAGTTGCACTAGTATCTACCTGTTTAAGCATAGATAAACCTTTAATATTAGCTTCCAGAAGTCGATGGCCTCCGGCAAATGAGATATATCCTCCTACTGTGCCCCCTACCAATGTAATGATGGCTTTTAAATCTATTTTTTCTGGAATAAAAGTGTAATAAGCTGCTTGTGTAAGAGATGGTTTTGATTGAAAAACGACATATAGAATTAATAAGATCATCACAAAGCCAAGTACCTTTGTAAAGGTATCCATTGCCTTCCCCGCTTCTTTGACAGTAAAGATGAAAATCCCCACACCTACACTGATTACTGCACCTACACGTATATCCAATCTTGTTAATACCTGAATCCCTAATCCTGCACCTGCTATATTACCTACATTAAAAGCCAATCCTCCTGCTACAATCAGTACTGATAGTACATAGCCCAAACCAGGTAAAATCTTGTTGGAAAGTGTTTGTGCCTGCATCTCACTGACTGTAATCACTCTCCAGATGTTTAGCTGAGCAGCAATGTCAAGAAGAATAGAAATCAGAATAACAAAGCCAAAACTGGCTCCCAATTGCTGGGTAAAGGCAGCGGTATTGTTTAAAAAGCCTGGCCCTACAGCTGATGTTGCCATAAGAAAGGCTGCTCCCAATAGAGCAGAGTTTTTTTTCATATACAATAAGATTAGATTGCTTGCATGGTGATAGAGTGTTCTTGAAATAATTTGTTTATAGCTTTTGCAAAGTCCACAGCATATTTTCCATCGCCATGAATGCAAATGGTATCAGCCTGAATGGGAACAGGTATATTTGCTGGAGTTACTACCTGTTGTTCTTTCACCATCTTCAATACCTGCTCTAATGATTTTGTTGTGTCTTCAATTAAGGCAAAAGGTTGATTACGTGGAGTAAGGCTACCGTCCTGCTGATAGGTACGATCTGCGAATACTTCACTAGCGGTTTTCAGACCAAGCTTTTGTGACTCACTGATCAGAAAACTTCCTGACAAACCATATACAATCAGAGAGGGATCAAAATCTTTTACAGCCTGAGTAATGGCTGTGGAGAGACTACTATCTTTAGCAGCCATATTGTAGAGTGCTCCATGTGGTTTTACATGATGTAGTCGACCGCCTGCTACTTTAACAAAGGCTGCCAGTGCACCTATCTGGTATAAAACAATGTTATAAACTTCTTCAGGGGATAATTGCATGTTTCTTCTACCAAATCCCTGTAAGTCTGGAAAACCAGGATGAGCACCTATCGCAATATTTTTTTCTATAGCTACTGCCACTGTCTTTTGCATGGTATCTGCATCTCCTGCATGGAAACCACAGGCTATATTCACAGAACTCACATAATCCAGGATTTGCAGGTCATTGCCCATCTTCCAGGGACCAAAGCTTTCACCCATATCACAATTTAAATCGATACTATGCATCCTAAATCAATTAATGAGGTATGTGTATAGTACAAGGATAGGAAATTTACAGAAATATTTTTTTTGATAGGATCAAAAAAATGGACAGCAGATGAATAAAAATCACTGTGAGAAACAAAGTTATAGAGTAATACCTATTAGTCTGGTCAGAATATATAATTATCAAAATACTGATATCTCTGTGCAATTATCCAATTTCTGATAATTGCAAAACTTTACTGGAGTTCCAGTTATTGACAATTATGACCAGAATTCTAGTTGGTGACAGATTTGACCTAAACTCCGGTCAAACTCAACAGTGAACAGAGTTTAGGTCAAAATAAAAATTGACCATTATTCGAATATTTTTGTAAAGTGATTGGAATTCTTTTCATTTTTCGACTAGGAAAATAATTCAGAGAAAAGTTTTAGAAAAAATAATGATCAGAATTCCGTTCAAAAAGAGAGGGAATTTCAGTCTGCAATTCTTTTAATAAAGAACATAAACGGGTCAGAACATAGTAGCAAAAGAATCTGTAACAGAATGAATGATCTGGGCAATATCAGCTTTATAAAATCCTGCACTATTCATACAATTGCACTCAATGATATAAAGCGAATCTCCACAAAGTCCAATATCCATTACAAATACAGAATGTGGAGTATATTCCTGACATCGTTGTTCGGCAAATGCTGTAACCTCTGGCGGACATCCTTCTACTTTCTTTAACTTAAAGTATTCTCTGTATTGAGAGGCTGCAACAACTTTTTTGTCAACAATCCATAAACGCCATTCTTTCTTAATGTTATAGGGTTCGCCAACAATTATTTTTGTTTCCAATGACAAATTGGTGTTTTCAATCTGTGTTAATCTATGATACCAATCTGTAATGTCTTTAAAAGGGCGGGTTTCTCCTGCAAATGCTTTTGAGTCTTCGTTAGGTCGTATAAACAGAAGTTGCTCTTCATCATAAGGCATATCCATCAATTCCTGAAATGTTACTACCAAAGCAGTCGAATTTAGCATATAGGATTGCCATTGCATCAGATAGTTTTCGATGGTAAATATCTTTTTATCAAGAAACAATCCTTTGCTTAACTCCGGGTGAGTATAAACAAGGTTCATGAAGTTGGTTGAGCCATAAAATATACTTTGCTTATCCAATGGAAAATCAGGAAGCTGATCGGTGAAAGGTATAATGTCAACTTCTATAAAGTCAACAGAAATAGCTTCACAGGCCTCACGGATCTTTTGAATGTCATTACTATCTGTAAGCATTCGTTGAACTACCCACTGAAGTGTATTATAACGATTCATTTATACTTTACGGGTTAGATAGGCAGAATAGTCTGTCATCTGAATATCATAATCGATATGCATAAGAGGTGAACTTAACAGGAAATCGGCTGTACTACGATTACACGCCATTGGAATGTTCCATACTGCCGCTAACCGAAGCAATGCTTTGATATCGGGATCGTGGGGCAAAGCTTCCATTGGGTCCCAGAAGAAGATAATTGAATCAATTTTTTCTTCTGCAATCATAGCACCAATCTGCTGATCTCCACCTAATGGGCCGCTTAACAGTTTTGTTACAGGCACATTGAGGGATTCCTGTAGTAATCGTCCGGTTGTTCCTGTTGCATATAACTGATGTTGTACCAAAGATTCTTTATTTTTTACTGACCACTCTATCAGTTCCAGTTTCTTGTGATCGTGGGCAATCAGTGCAATGCGTTTGGAGGCATTAAGTTTACGTATCATATAAAAAATCGAAAGTAAAAGAGAATAAGTTAAAGACAGGCTCTCTATCTTTGTATCGGTTTCACGGCTGGAAAGATAGTATTTTTTCTTTAATTCAGATTTTGTTTAAAGAGTAAGATGACCTCTCCCTGTCGGAAAAGCAGAAATAGCTTGATTAGCACTTATATTAAATAACACTGTATATGTTCAGTTTAGAGAAGATCCTGAGACCACACATCATGGCTTTGTCACCTTATACATCTGCCCGGGATGAGTACGAAGGGACAGAAGGTATTTTCCTGGATGCCAATGAGAATCCGTTTGGCTCTATTACCTCACAAAACTTTAACCGCTATCCAGATCCTCATCAGATTGCATTGAAAAAGCGTGTAGCAGAGATCAAAGGTGTAAAACTGGAGCAACTTTTTTTGGGTAATGGAAGTGATGAACCTATCGATTTATTGATTCGGGCAACTTGTACACCCAGAGAAGATGAAATTATTCTGGTGCCACCTACCTATGGAATGTATGAAGTAAGTGCAGCAATAAATGATGTACCTGTGGTGAAGGTTTCTCTTACGCCTGATTTTGCTCTGGATATGCCTGCTTTGCAACAAGCTATAACTACACATCCTAAGGCTAAGCTATTGTTCTTGTGTTCTCCTAATAATCCGACAGGAAATGCATTAGATCCGGAACAAATGAAAACGTTGATCGAGACATTTCCCGGACTCGTTATAATTGATGAAGCATATATAGACTTTGCAGATTATCCGTCGTTCACTTCCTATTTGGATAAATACCCCAATATGGTTGTATTACAGACATTCTCAAAAGTATGGGGATTAGCTAATTTGCGTTTGGGTATGGCATTTGCTTCACCAGAACTGATTCGTATCCTGAATAAAATCAAACCTCCTTATAATATCAGTGGGCTGACACAACAGGTTGTGCTGGAAGGGTTACAAAATACTCAGTGGAAAGAAGAGTCTGTGCAGGAGATTTTAAAACAAAGAACTGAACTGGTAAAATTATTGGAAGAAGTACCTGTTGTTGAAAAAATCTATCCCTCAGAAGCTAACTTTTTGCTGGTCAAAGTACATAATGCAAAGGAAACATATGACTATCTGGTAGAACAGAAAATTATTGTAAGGGATCGTTCCAAAGTAAAACTTTGTGAAAACGCAATTCGCATTACTGTGGGGACTGCTTCTGAAAACCAGCACCTGGTTGAAGCCATGAAGCAGCTTTCTGCCCAAACGGAAACACAAAGTACGGTTTCTTAAAAAATACACTTAAACAATAAAAGACTAATGCTATGGGAGGCATTAGTCTTTTATTTTATTATTTACCTCCTGCAACCACTTCTGTAAATGTATCCAGATTCAGATACTGCTGAGCAAGTGAGAGTAATGTTTCAGAGGTTGTTTGACTAATTTCAGATACATATTTATCATAAAAATCATAGCCTATCCCTTCAAAATAGATGGTCTTGAAATGATCTGCCAAGGAGAATGGAGTAGTTACCGAACCTGCGAATGCACCCAAGATATAATTTTTTACTATTTCAAGCTCATCTTCAGGTATTAGTTCTGTTTGTAAAAGGGTAATCTCTTTTCGTATTTCTTCCAGTGTTTGATTGGTAAACTCCTTCTTTACATCTGTACCAATAACGATAAACCCTTCTTTGCGAAATATTCCCAGAGAAGAATGAATTCCATAGGTGAACCCTTTGTCTTCACGTATATTCTTCATTAGTCTCGAGCCAAAATACCCTCCCAGAACTTCGTTTAATAAAACAAATGAGAAATAATCTGAACTGCGACGGGTGAAAGATGTCCCATCCTCATGTACTAACCGTTTTCCAAATCGAATGGTCGACTGCACACTTTCGGGGCGTTCTATGAGTTCTGTGTGTTTACTTACCTCTGCAACCGGAAGGGTAGGTTTTGTAAGAAGAGTTTTATTTACATCAAACTGAGATAGGTGTTGTTCTACTGCCAGAAGCGTTTCATCTGTAATTTGTCCGGATAAAACGGCATCAAATGGTCTTTGCAAAAGAGCTTGGTTATGGTATTGAACCAACAATTCTTTGGTAACAGGAGTAATGTCGGTATCCTTTATGTATTTTCCATAGGGGTGATTTTCTCCGAATATCAGCTCTCTGAAACGGTGTTGTGCCAAAAATGATGTTTTCTGTAAATTTACCTGGAGATTTTGCGAGGTGATAATTTTCAGATTATCCAGTTCTTTTTCAGGAAAGATGGAATCTGTTAGCAACTCATATATTAACGGAAGAAGCTTAGGTAGGTGTTTGGTAATTGTATATACAGTCAATATGATTCTCTCTGCATTTTGACTTAGTTCCAGAAAAGAACCAAACTGATCAATATACTCACTGATCTCTCCTGAGGATCGGCGATGAGTACCTTCATTAAGCATTTTAGCTGTGAAGTAAGAAACTCCTCTGGATGGTTCATACCAGCTACCTGCTGCAAAAATATATTCAAGTCGGATTGCTGGTTGCTCGCCTGCATTTACCCAATGAAGTTTGACGCCATTGGTTAGCTCTTTGGAATGCGCCTGAGTTACAGCAACTTTTTTTATGGATTGAAAATCGGGTGCTTGTGTTCTGTCTAACATAATAGGTTCTGCTATCTATAGTTAAGTACCTTAAAAAGTGCCAATGGATACAAAGATATACACATGTTTGTAAATGCATCAAAAGAAAATGCCAGAGATAGCTCTCTGGCATTTTCTTTTGTCTCTAAATAGCTGTTTTATTTTTCTTCATCATCAGTCGGCTTTTCACCTATATTGAAATGAAGAGTGAAACGCATGGTTTCTGCTAACGGACTTTGACTACCCTGAGCTGGTGCCAAATACGCAAAGTCTAGTCCCATAACTGTATATCGTACACCTAAACCAAAAGTATAGTATTGACGGTATCCTTTTTCTTTGCTTTCATGAAAATATCCAGCCCGTGCAGCAAATAAATCGTTATACCAATATTCTGCACCTACAGACCAGATATATTCTTTCAATTCCTCACTAAAGCCACCAGGCGCATCTGTAAATGATCCGAATATACCTGATATTAGCGGTCCTTTAGGGCGAGCGTTAATTCCTCCTGTAGCTGTAGGAACCATCAACTTATTAATATCAGCAGAAAGTGTGAATTTGTTGTATGGATCTATATTATAGGTTAACGCTGTACCAAATTTGAGGTTGGTCGCAATAAATTCACGTTCATTACTGGTAGAATAAGAAATTTTAGGACCCAAATTCGATAGATTTACTCCCCATGCCCAATGAAAATCTTTTCCACTTATATTCAGATCTTTGTTATAGAAAAGGGCTATATCACCACCGACTGTTACACCTGCTTTACCTTGTGCGCCAGTGCCTGCTATGTCCACATTACCCGAAAGATTAGAATAAATAAGCCGTAATGTAATACTTCCACTAAAATTCTTTGAAAACTTCTGAGCAAAAGAGGGGGCTAACCCAAATTCTGTTGGGCGAAAGTCCAGAATACTTTTACCAGTTGGATCAGTAAAGTTGATGCTACCTAAATTTGAATATTGCAATCCTACACCTATAGCTTGATTTTTATTAATCTGATAATAACCTGTAAGATAGCCTAACCACATATCATTTACTCCTGGAAGTGAACGGAACCATGGTGTATAGCTTAGAGCTGCTCCCACTTTTTTTTCTGCAAACACTAATTTTGCTGGATTCCAGTAAGTAGCATTCACATCAGGAGAGGTTGCCACTCCTACATCTCCCATTCCAGCAGCGCGTGCATCAGGAGATATTAACAGGAAGGGAACTGCAGAAGTAACCGGATTTATTTGGCTTTTTACTTCACTAACGCCAACAATACAAGCAGTTAAAGCAGCCAGCAGAAAGCGTTTTGAATAATTTTGCATCATAAAAAATTGATTCTTAATAAAGTGCGTAAATATAAGTAGAAAAGCGATGGTTTAAATAAAAGATTTTAGGAAAACATTTCAAACATCATCTGATCAAATAACCCTTATCTGGCATCTGTCGATAAGGAATAGAGAATGTCTTTTTTGAAACCTTTTATTTTTGCGTGCACAATTTATGAAATTGACATTATCGTACAATAATCATCTTTTGTGCTAGGATGGTTGAATCTGCTATACAACGTACCCTTACCTGATAAAAGTATATACCACCAACTAATTTATTTTCAGAGCCAGATGTAAGGTTCCATTCTATATTATCGACTTTTACAGTAGCTGAAGAAATATTTTTTTCTAATGTCTTGATAACCTGGCCAGTACTGGAATAAATAGAAATAATTACCTCTAAGTCATTGCCCGGACGATTATGTTCAAACGCAAAATATGTCGATTCTGTTGCAGGATTCGGATAATTATGCAAGTTCCAGATATGAAACTCATCAGAAATAACAGTAAAATCTAACGTTGCCTCAGAAGAGTTGTTGTATGTATCCCAGGCACGTAGTGTGATAGTATGCTTTCCGGGTGTAAGATTTTCGAAGGAATAACGGATTTCACCTTTCTGATAGGTATCTGTGAGAGAGGTAAAGTAATCATTCATTGTGATCACTACAGAATCATCCAGTATTGCCAATAACTCATGACCTATACCTGTCTGACTTATAGTAATGCCATTTTCATCATTTAGCTTAGCCAGAAAAGTAGAGTTAGGTGTTGTTGTACCTCCTGAAATAAATGTTGTATCATTCAAAAATAGTTTAATTTGAGGAGGTGTATTATCTGTTATTGGGTCTGTATGACTGCTACCTACCAATAGTTGTTGTACCCCTGCTGCATCCTGTGTGCCCTCAGCTGGTTTGGCATACATACTCAGTATACCTGTACCAACCTGATAGTTGATATCTTTAGGTACAACGAAACTAATCTGAAACTGACCATTCTTTATAATGTTCTGTCCTCTGAATAAGGCATTGTTTTGTTCACTAAATGCCATTCGTGTACTTTCAGTGCCTAAGGTAGTGTGTATGGTAGGCTTATCAAATAGAGTGGTTTGTAAGGTTCCGTTAAAGTTGACCATTAATGTACCTGATTTATCTTCTATTTCTCCCTCAAGGGTGACATGAGCCAATGCTTTCAAGGTATCTTCCCCAGTGATAAAAGGCTTGCTGTTTACTTTTGTCAAAACTGTCTTTAAAGAGGGATATGCCAATCGCATGGACGGATCACCCAATAAAGCAAAGTTTCGGTTTACGCTCCCACTTAAGCTATTGTTTTTAGTATAGCGCATTATATCGCCTAGTCGTGGCATAGCCCCATTAACAGGAGTGAATACACTATTGTAAAAAGCCAGATTGATCGCATAATTAGAGCTGGAGAATACAGGACGTGTAGTGGTAAGCAGTCCTATTCCTCCTCCCACTGCATTCAAAAGTACAAGTTCTGCTCCGGAAACACGTTCAGGATTGTCATATCGCCCAAACTCGCAGGTGGCAGTTACAAATAATGGAAGATGATTCCTATTGTTCCAGCCTTGAATTTGGCCAACGCTAAGTATTTGCTCCTGAGCCCATCCGATTTCGCTACCATGGCCTGTATAATTTATAATCAGACACCCATTGTCGACTGCCTGATCAATGGCTGCTACCGCTTCAGGTGATTGTTGTCCATTGGAGTATGAAATTTGTGGATAAGCATCCAGAAAAATTTTCTTCGATGCATAAGTGGGATATGTTGATTCAATCAATGTTGCCAATCGGTTAGCATCCAGCTGATGTGTATTAGCATCTCCATCGTCTGCTACAAATGCAATCTTTTGTCTCCAGTTGCCCAATGCTTCCGGATTCTGTGTATATCCGATCAATTTATCCACAACAATAGAGGCTTCCTGTTTTGTTTTTACTGGCAATCTTCCAATTGAAACTTCAAGTGTATGATCTCCTGACCCATTTTCAATCCATTCGCCTTCATTCTCTTCCATAAACCCAAAGAAGTCATCAGAGGAATAACTATAGATAGGGTGAAGAGATTGAATAGATTCATAAACGGGTACATAATTGGTATTTCCTGTTAGACGATTTTTGTAATCATACGAGGCATCTCCAAATAGGAGTACATACTTCAGATTTGTACTTTGTTGATATATAGAACGAATAAAATCACGAATGGCTGATATATCCTGTTTGCCTGAAGAAAACTCATTGTAAATCTGAGCTGGTGTTACCAATAGTGTAGTTAGTCCATCATGAGATGTTCTGAATGCGACAAGTCGCTGTGCTTCAGCATAAAAATCCGGATGTGTAATAATGAGTAACTCTGGTGTAGTTGATGCCCGAATGTTCTGATTGGCAACTTGCCGGATAGATTCAGGTGTTAATAAGATTGACTGTGGGTTAAAAACGACAAATTCTTTCCATTGTCGGCCAGCTGCCTCAAATACCAATTCTGATCCCTGAGTGCTATAATTTATAGTGAAAGGTTGTTGAACATCTGAGATATCCCAGATTCTGGCTGTATTACCGTCTTCTGTAATGTGATACCGGAGTTTTTCATTTGTAAAGCTTTCAAAAGTGCGAAAAGTGGTCTGATCTCCATATAGTTTCAACTGTCGAGAAGACTGGATACCAATCCTGTCCAGATAGCCAACACCTGTACTACGCTCAAATGTGAGTGTAATAGGAAGAGGTGAACCAGAAGGTGAAAATGTAAAGTTTCCAGAGTTAGTAGTTCCTTTTATATCATACGTTCCGGAGGAAATCGGAGAAATAGACAATGTACCAATAGATTGCTCTGAACTCTTAATGGAAAACTGGCTTGATGCTGTGGATTGTGCCATCACAGTTATGTCTAAACGTGCTGATTTACTGCTTATAATACCTGGAATATCAAAAGTAAAACTCTGGGTTGTGACCGCATCAAATTTCTCTCCCCACCAAGTACGTCCGGAACCAAGGATATTATACACTTCTTTTTCGTGAAAAATATAATCGTCAAACGTAGTAACCTGTTGAGTTGCTCCTGTAATGGAAGGACTGGTAGTAATCCTTTTGCCAGGAATGTTGTTTACTGTCAGAAAGTAGTAAGCTGTGTCGCTATAAATATTTATCTTATGAGATAATCTGTAAGTCAGAGAATCATGATAAATTATATGAGGACCTTGTCCGTAAAATAAGATATAGTCTGTGTTATCCAGTTTTCTATCGTTTTCTCCTTCAACCTGGATAGCAATCTCTGTTAAGTCTATAGGGCGGGAATCTGCATTTGCTTGAGGAAGCATTGCGCCTCCATTACCATATATATGAAGATTGCGAGGGTCGATAGAAGTGGATATACCTGCTTTTTGAAGATCTGAGAGAGTTAGTTTGTAAATGCCTGATTGTGTTATAGCTATTTTATACCAGGAACCAGTAGCTAACACAGAATTAGTTTGGCCAAAGCATACCTGTGAGGGTATCCATATAAAAAAAAACAAAGAAAAAGATACAATAATATGCTGCCTCATTGGCCTGTAAATTTTGGAAAGGAAATGGCAGAATAAGAAAAAAACGTTTTGTATCAATCATGAATAGCTAATTGATACATATCTCATACAAAATAACTGAATAGATTTTTACTTACAAAAATTCCGGATGTGTACAATTTCAGTCTTGCTTGATTCTATATTTTTGTGACAATATACTAGTCTGTCTATTCTGTAATTGTGGTTTTTTGTTGAAAGTCAGGTTTTTACTTCAAGTTCTATGGTTTACACAATTAAATAACGAATTAAAAATAAAAAATGATTATTTCGTGACTTGGTAAATTTCGAACTGCACTAGTTTACTAACCGGGCATGAAGTGGCACAATTATCGTTTGAATAGTAAATTCTCATGTTTAGTGAAAAAATGGGTACACGGAGAAATTGATAGGAACAATCTAGGCAAGAGAAAGTAATATAGATTGTCAGTTTAGCTATAGTTTTGTTATCTTACTATATTTTCAAATTCAATGCAACCATTATTCCCTAGAGTATATTTTTGCCTCTTTCTGGCTATTATTTCCTGTGCACAAACTACTGAAAATACATCCCCAACGCTGAATAATAGTGCATTGGAAACACTGAAGGCTGCTATTATGGATCTGGATTCGGATTCTGTAATGCGTCAGGGACATCTGGCTATCTCTATTAAGTCTGTTCGTTCAGGACAGGTAATTCTTGAGCAGAACGCCAGAAAGGCAATGGTTATAGCCTCTAATCTTAAGCTGGTTACTACATTGTCGGCATTGGAGATTCTGGGAGAAGATTTTCGTTTCAAAACAGATCTGCAATATGATGGGACATTAGAAAATGGGATACTAAATGGGAATCTGTATATACGAGGTGGGGGAGATCCTACATTGGGTAGTGATCGAGTAGCAAATTCATTGGATTTAGATGCATTAATGGCCTTATGGGTACAAAAGATCCAGGCTGCCGGTATTCGCCGCATCAAAGGGGACATCATTAGTGATGATGGCATCTTCAATGAAAACGTAATCCCGAATGGATGGACATGGGGTGATATTGGAAACTATTATGGCGCTTCTGCATTTGGCTTAAATATCAATGATAATATGTATAAAATCTATCTGGAGACAGGAAAGCAGGTAGGGGAGGCTACCCAGATAGTGCGCACAGACCCTGTGATGAAAGACATCATTTTTGTGAATGAAGTAACCACTGGCCCATCGGGTTCTGGAGATCAGTCCTATATATATGGTGTACCTTACACATATCATCGTAACATTCAGGGTACAGTTCCTGTTAGTCGTGTTCCTTTTGTAATTCGGGGTTCTCTTCCAGATCCACCTTTATTCACTGCTCAAAATTTACGGGATGCCTTAGTACGAAAAGGAGTTTCTCTGGATGGGACAGCTACATCTACCCGTATATTAATTCACCAAAAGCAATACCATCCCGCTACTCCCACACGAAAGCCACTCTATACTCATTTTTCACCTCCACTATCTGCCATTGTTGAACAAACAAACCTTCGAAGTATGAATTTATATGCAGAGGCCATGTTAAAGATGATGGGAGTAAAAGAACTAAATAAGAGTACAACCTGGGAAAGTACAGATGCTGTAAAAAACCTTTGGATGAAAAAGGGAATGAATATAACGGGTTTCTTTATGAGGGATGGAAGTGGATTGTCCCGTTCCAACGCATTATTGCCAGATTTTTTAACAAACCTATTAATTTTTGCTACCAAACAATCTTACTTTACTCCGTTTTATAAATCTCTTCCTGTTGCAGGTGTTTCTGGAACGATGAAAGGTATTGGAGAAGGTACTGTGGCTGCTGGCAATGTACGTGCTAAAACGGGTACACTGGATCGAATGACCAGTTATTCCGGATATTTTAAAACAAAGTCAGGAGAATTCATGGCGTTTACATTTATTGCCAATGATTATGCAGGGAAAGAAAAAGACTTTCGTAGAAAGGCCGAGAAGATACTGGTGCTTTTGCCTACACTTCCCTGATATAGAGGTTGTTAAATAGTACTATGATTTAAAACATAGCCTGCCTTTGCTTAAGAGGCAGGCTATGTTTTAAACTAAAATTATTAAGAAAAGTACCGGAAATCATGACCTGCTTTTAGTTGCACAAGTACTTCATACATTAGCTTAATCACGTTTTCCACATCATCACGATGCACTGTCTCAACAGTGGTATGCATATATTTTAAAGGTAGGGAGATCAAAGCTGAGGCAACGCCTTCTGCTGAGTAAGCAAACGAATCTGTATCTGTACCTGTAGAACGTGACACTGCTGCCAACTGGACAGGAATTTCTTTTTCTTTTGCTACATTCCGTATCATGCGAAGCAGATTGTTCTGTACTGCAGGACCAAAAGTAAGAACAGGACCTTTATTACAGGCTACATCTCCTTGTTCCAGTTTTTTGTAAGCAGGAGATTGGGTATCGTGTGTTACGTCTGTTACAATTGCCACATCTGGTTTGATACGACGCGAAATCATTTCTGCTCCTCGCAAACCGATTTCTTCCTGGACAGCATTAACAATATATAACCCATAGTCCAGCTGAATATTGTTTTCTTTTAACATTCTGGCAACCTGAGCTATCATATATCCTCCAATACGGTTATCTAATGCTCTACCTACATAAAATCGGTCGTTTAACACCATAAACTCATCCACAAAGGTTACAACACAACCAACATGAATCCCCATTTCTGTTAGTTCTTCCTTGTTCTTTGCTCCGCAATCAATAAAAATGGTCTTCAAGTTTGGGGCTTCATCCTTTGCTGTATCTCTCACGTGAATAGCCGGATACCCAAAAATACCTTTTACAAGTCCTTTATCAGTGTGGATATTTACCCGCATAGAAGGCGCTATCATTACATCAGAACCTCCATTACGACGTACATAAATATATCCATCATCAGTAATATAGTTCACAAACCAGGAAATTTCATCTGCATGTGCCTCTATTACTACTTTATAAGGGGCATCAGGATTAATAATACCTACAACACTTCCATAGGTATCAACTATATGGGTGTCTACATAGGGTTTAATATAATCCAGCCAGAGTTGTTGTCCTGACCATTCAAAACCAGTTGGTGAAGCAGTGTTAATGTAACGTGTCAGAAAATCAAGGTTTTCCATAGAGTTTAAATTTTTTTTGCCGGCAAGATAGAAATTAAAAAAATAGAATGGGCAAGTGATACGTTTAAAAGATAAATGCTCAATTCGGTAAACTTTCTAGTTGTTGGACCTAAATCAAGTAAAAACCAATAAAATCGGTAGACTATTCCATAAATATTCACTTTTTTTGTGTAAATAGAATAAGGTTTAACAGGATAACTTGTCTGACGGTAAATTCGTTATATATTCAAAATTTTTACATCATGCCACTTTTTCGCTATCTGGTTATAGTATTTATATTACTATGTATAGTTCAGCCTGTTAAGGCAACCCACTTACGTGCGGGACAAATAACAGCAGTACGAGACCCAAATAACCTGAGTACTCCTACTTATATCTTTACCCTTACTCTTTATCGAGATACACAAGGTGTTGACCAGCCTACGGCTACAATAAATATTGTCCCTATTCTTGCCAATGGGCAAAGAGGGAATGTGATCGCGTCTCCTGAGGCAGATGCGAATACTCCTCGAAGAACTGTAGGGGTAAATATTGAAGAGATTACTTATACCTTTAATTATACTTTCCCAAGTCAAGGCTCCTATGTGATTTACTTTCAGGAGCAGAACAGAAATGCGGAAATTGTCAATATGAGTAATTCAGTTAATACGCCTTTTTATGTGGAAACGGTACTTAATATTATTCCTAATCTTGGCTCCAACAGCACTCCACAACTTCGAAATCCCCCGGTCGACAATGCCGAAGTAGGTCAAAAATTCACCCACAACCCCGCTGCCTTTGATCCCGATGGAGATAGCC
>JASJOS010000036.1 GCA_030068525.1 Xanthocytophaga flava | reverse complement strand
TTATAATCGAATTAGGAGACATTCCGCTTTGGGCTATAAAAGTCCGGCAGAATTTGAACAACTTTATCAAATTAATCTCATTCACTCGCAAGTCGTGTGTCCCGATTTTTAGGACCACCTCATACTTCCTATAGAGAAAGATGCTTTTTTATAACCTCCATGACTACCAATAAACAGGTTGCCAATAATTCTGTCATTTCCTAAAAAACTCTCAATTTTATCAACAACATCTTTGGCATCTGCAGCTTGTATGAAAGCTACATTGTTATGATCCTTTGTATTATTTGACATTAAAATAATATTTACCGGATCTTTTGAGCTCTTTTCTAAATTAGATTTTGCCTCATCCCAACTTACCTTTCGTTTTTTTCCTTTCTTATTTGTCTCTTCATATTCACCGGTCTCCCAATTGTAAACAGGAGACAGACCTAAGATATCAACTAATAGTATAGGATTGTTAAAAGTAAAATTATACGGACTCCATTGTGCCATATCTGCGCTTAACGGATCAACCGCATGCCAACGACCTAATTGCGCATCATATATCCTAGCTTCATAATCTGACCCATTGAGCCCAAACTCTTCCTGTTTCTCTTTGCCATTGTATTGAAACTTATCATTGGGACTACCCTGTTTCTCAATACCCGCCAGATTCAGTCCCCACGCATCATAATGATTCTCCTGCACAATCAAAGGCGGCTCTTGATTTACTTGCAGGTCATCAAAATAAGTCGCTACTCTGGCAGACGAGTTCACTACACTTACCTCTACTGTCTGCTCTTCTTTGGGCTGATAGACCAGCTCTAACTACTCCCAGTTGCCAATAGCTGACTTATATAATCTGTTGCTTTGGAAAAGTAGTCTTTTATTACACAAAACCCCTGCCTATTACAGCAAGGGTTTGTAAAGTTATGACTTTTATTGAGGGTGAGTTCTAAACTTGCTATATACAAAATTGCGAAGATCCCTTAATTCTCCCAGCTTCATTCTATTCAAAAAAGCCAACAGCTTATCCATACTTTATTCAATGATATAGAAGAGCTTAACACACTATTACGTAAAGTGGCGTTGAAAATCTCCTAAAGTTTTCTATTAAAACTTCAGGATAAGTGCTACTTAATCATGTCTCATTTTAGTATCAATAAGCTCTCTTAGACTACTAGTATTATCAAATAGCTTATTATCGATTTTCACAACAGGCCCACCCATACAAATTGGACTTGTACTAATTCGATAGAACACAACTTTAGCTCTTGTATCAGGCTTGTAGGAAGCAAATTCAGGATCAGTTATTGGTTTTAAGTTTTTAATCTCTTCATAAAGGGAATCTGAGAAGGCTTTATCTGTAATTTCTTTTGTCTTATATTTTTCTGTTTTTTCAAATTCATCACAGTTAGTACTTATAACGGTTGAGGCATTAAATGTTGTGTATTTAATAATAACCTTTTCTTCTTTAGAATTGCATGACCATAGAAAGGACATTAAACTGATAGTCATTAGTATTTTAGAATAGTACATATTTTCCTGAATTTTTTATTTTTTTTACTCTTTTGGTTTTGTGGTTGTTGGATCTTTGGTAGTATAGTACAATGATTTTAGGCCACTATGACTCGTTCTTGTCACTTCTCCTTCTTTGATCTCTCCTAATTTTTTATCTGTAGTTTGTTCAGAGCCTTCTTTATCTCCTTCCTTTTTTATTGCTCTTCTTTCTTCTTTGGTATCATACCCTCTATCTTTAGTATCATTATCTTTCTGAAATTTGTCAGGGTCAGCTAAATATGCTACTGCATGATCAATTTCATGGTTTAAAAGTGTACGAGGAGATAAAAGATGTGCTGCATTTCCATACTTAGCTTTCTTTCCTGTAATTGGATCTTTATGAACTTTTACTCCATCAGATGTAATTAAACCATTAGTTGCCGACCAATGTATTGTTTGTTCTCCAGTCTTCGCATCCCATGTAAAAGCATTTTTTCCTTCCCTACTTACATTTGCATCCTGAATTAAAAACACTTGTTTATCATCTTGTAATTTTTGCCAGTTTCCGACTGCACCGTGTTCTTTTAAATATTTTACTGCTGCCATATATTGTTTTTTAAACTGTTCAGAAACACCAGGTGCAAATTTGATAACTTTCCCATCTGGGTCAATAAATTTAAGCGGATTATTGGCTACATAGTTATAGGGTGAGAACTCAAAATATTTATCTACTTTTGGATCAATCGTATGCCACCTACCAATTTGTGCATCATACATTCTGGCCCCATAGTCCATCCAGTTCAGTCCAAACTCTTCCTACTTTTCTTTGCCATTATACTGAAACTCATGGTTAGGATTACCCTGCGTTTCAATGCCTACCAGGTCCAATCCCCATGGATTATAATTACATCTTTTTATGTAGATTGAAATCGTTTGATAGCCCGATGAGAATAGTACCCCACCAAACATGCAGCCCCTGCCTGTCATGGTAAGGGCTGCATGTTTGGTGGCTTGACTGCGGAATAAGTAGACGTTTGCACCAACCACATGGATACTATCAAGTCTTAGTGTAATCACCCTGTTTATAGCTATATCTTCTGGACTGACCAAATAATATTGCTGTCGGGTCAGTAAGCGCATCAACCAATTCTTCTTTTCATCTACATGCCATCCGGATTTTAGAACCAACACAGAAGTGAGATCAGCTTTTCTTAATTCCAGGTGAGAGTAAGGATTTTTCATCTTTAACGTCACTATTTCACCTCCAATATTAATTCTGGCATTTTTTTCCCAGAATCGTCCAGTGTATATATTTATCTCAGCTAATACTTTCTTATCATGCTCAAAGAAAATGCCACCTGAGGTATTTCTAAAAGTATATTCTTCTCCTCCAATTATTGATTTTCCAGACCATGTTCTAAGCCATGTGTTGCTATTACATAGTACCTCAAACTCATACTTCGCATCGCAATCCCAAATATGTGCTTTGTAACGAGAATTATCCACAATGATCTGAAAGCATGTATTTTCCATAATAAAATCAGGATTTGCGTAATTATTGGAGGTACTTGTAACTTAAAACGAATGCCAATAAAACATAGAAATTTCCATTCTAAATTCATATTTTTTGTATCATACAAACAAAATTGCTTTGTTGAATGATTAACAACCCACTTAAAACCTGAGATACCTGCTACAATTTTAACACTACCATTATCCCAGATATCATCATGCTACCTTGTCATGTCCCATTTTTATTCAAAGAGCATTTTTCTGTTCTTTGTGCACTTTTACTGATACTTTTTACCAGGACTGTTGATACCCAAACTTCAACTATACATCAGACTACCCAATTATCAGCCCAGCCTGGAAAGCCAACAAATGAGAAGCCCCAAATTATTGAATTAGAGACATCAAAATATACATCTTTCGAGCAACTTATGCATTCGTTTGAGGGAAATTTGGTATACATTGATATTTGGGCAACATGGTGCAAACCATGTTTGGTTGAATTTAGAAAATATAATATACCACAAGAAGTATTCAGTAGTAAGCCCGTTAAACTCTTGTTTTTATCCATTGATCGATCAAACTATCAGGGCAAGTGGACAAGAACCATAAACAGATACAATCTATCAGGTTATCATATAATTGCCAGTCGAGAACTACAAAAAGATATCTGGATGAACATTCATCATAATGAATCCTGAAAAGAAATACCCTATTATTTAATTGCAGGAAAAGATGGGAAGATTCTCTTAAGAAATGCGCCTAGACCTACCCAGAAGGAAGAACTAAGCAGAATACTAGATGAATTACTAACTCGATAGCCTTCCATGAGCAAAAGAAAATCAGTAAACATAAACGTAAACTTTACTGAGTGTTTAAGCCAACTTGCTGACAACAACAACGACTTTAACCAACAGCTTTATAATTCTCCCTGGGTGTTTCGTCTGGGGACTGGATTGGGTGGAGGTAAAAAGTAGATTTATTTGCCTTATCTAATAGATTAAGCCGATCCCTTGAAAGATCGGCTTTTGTATTTACTATCATTTCAGGTTTATGTAAAAACAAATGATATTTACTGATCATGTCTTCATAAATTACAGCCGTTTACCTTTTCTATTCCCTTGTACAAATTACTCTATGAAATACGCGGAACTTCATATAGATCATGATCCAAAGGTTACAGGAATAAAGTATGGCTACTCACCCGGCTTTTTTTCTCCAAGTTTTAGAAAGCTAAATCCGAAAATAGATGAGTTCATTTTTGGAGAGGACATACAAAACTACAAAAAAGGAATTATCCCGGATTTCGATCTGTCTTTACATGGTTTAGAGCTTGACCCTCCAGCTAAACATACCGATTTTATAGGTATCATGGGACCATTTAGAGGATTTGTAATTAGTACTAAAGTAAAAGAGTTAATAGCTAAGTTTCATCTTCCACCACATCGTTTTTATCCAGTTACTTTTCACCAAAAAAACAGAAAAACCAAGCAAGTTCAAGAAGTAATAGGCTATTGGTGGCTTTACTTCACGATGGAAACGGGAGAAAAAAATATAAACTTTGCGGAGAGTGAGTTTTATTATGAAAGGAAGTATCTGGATTATAAACCAGTCATCAATACATATGAAGATTATATGCAGATTACCGACAAAGTAGGAAAAGCAATGTCTGCAAAAAAGCTTGTTTTCAATTCTAATTTTGATCAGCAACAGGATTTATGGGGTACTTGTTATCTATCAAACACAAATTATATTTCACCCCGATTATATGAAGCCTTTATTGAAAACAAAATCACCGGATATCAGATTTTTATGCCTTGTTGCAAGCTTATAGCAACTGTGTAATAGTTGACATAGTTTACAATTAGATAAAAGATGATTTAAAACAACAAAGCCGACTCTGTAAAGAATCGGCTTTGTTGTTTCTTATCGTTTCCATTGCTGTTTAAAATAGCGTTCATACCCAAACGGATCACGCCACTCGATGTTATGTTCTGGAATGCCTAGCTGTTTGAGCCAGGTTGGGACAAAGAAGCTCGGACAGCCTTTGTTGTCAAACTGATTATGCCCGGCAATCTTCACATTGGGAGCATAACCTAACACCTCCCCTATTATGTCCAGCATAGTAGAGATCTGCTGTGGTGTGCGACTATCCAATGGTGCTTTGTGAGAAGAGTCCAGGCCACCTACATAACACAAATGACGAGAGATAGAGTTGATGCCTGCTACCCCATTGGTGATTTCAAAAGAATCAATAATCTGGTCGTTGTTGTGTTTGACGAACTGGTGACGTGAGCCATCGAGCAGAATCAGATCCGAATAGCCTATTTGTTTCCAGCCGTTGCCGTAGGGCTTGGGTTTGGTGTGCCATTTTTTGACGTCTTCGGCAGATACCCAGCGTCCGGCAGGTGTAGCGGTGCAGTGAATGATTAAGTATTGAAATTTCATAGGTATATGTGTAATTTAGCTGGTGGAGGAAAGGGTCAAGGCAGTTTCTTCCCCAAGTTGGTGTTATGCACCAACATGAACGATGGGAAAGTGGTCGTTGGTGATAACACCAACGACGGGAACAAAAAAGGACGGGACTGAAGGAAAGGATCATGTCAGTATGGAAAGATAGTTTCATGATCCTGTGAATGATTACTCTTCCAGTAAGTCATCAACCTGTTCGGTCAGATCCATGATCTCGTCCTGCAACTCGGCTACTTCCATATGCAGATCCTGGTTTTCACCATCTAGTTCTTCGTTCTCTTCTCTGAGCATGTCTATTTCCAGCTGGATGTCTTCTACAAGTAGCTGTAGGTGCTTATTTTCATTTTCAAGCAGTTTTTTTTTCTCAAATGCCAGATACTCGTTGGCAAGAGCAAGACAGATATTGTCAACGGTCAGGTTTGTAGTAGCGATAGGGTGAACGGCGGTAGATGCGATAGTCATTGGCGTAGGGTTTGTTAAAAGTGAGTATTCGAATAAGAAGGATAAAAACCAGAGGACAACGCTAGTCTGTCCTCCGGGGCGTTACTTGGGATCTCGCATCGAGAAGAATCCGACAGTAGAGATAAAAGCCAGCAGCGATACAAACGATTGGGTATCAATCCGGTTGATCACCCAGAGCAGGTATCCTGAAAAAGTAAAGAGCCCAAGGGTGGATGTTTTCCAGTTGTCCAATACAAACTGGATGTAGTCGTATATCGATTTTGCCATGTGGTTTTAAGGATTAGAGTTGTGATACTGTAGGGGCGACTGGCGGTCGCCCAGTTTCCCACAGACCCTGATTAGGTTAATCGGATAATGTAGGGGTGCCTCTTGCGGGTACCCGTGTTTCCCACAACGAATGCCTGGAATTAATCCGAAACCGTGTCTAATAAACCCAAACATTCGCGAACGGAAACCGGGCAGGGGCAAGCCCAGCCCCTACGATATCGGAAATGCACAAACGCGGTCTGTGGGAATGTGGGCGACCGCCAGTCGCCCCTACATGTGTCCGATTGTTACAGGCATAGTCTGCGGGAAACCGGGCGAGCACACAGGTGCACCCCTACAGTGTCGGGTTACCCAGACATTGTTTGCATCATTCCGAGAGATTCACGGACCTTTACAGGTATCTCTCACACAAAATACAGGCGCATAGGTAAAGCTCTTGACATGTTTGATCTTCTCCACATCTAACGGTTGCACTTGATGACTGGCAACCTGTTTGGCCACAATCTGCTCGATCTGGCTGTAGTCAATCACTTCACAATCGTATACTTCCGGCGGATTGAAATGATGCTCTACAAACAAGCCACCAGCCAAACCCACCACAAAACACAAAGCCGAAATCAAAATCAGTAGTTTCATAATCGAATGAATAAAGGGTGAAACAAAGCAGAATCAGCTAGACACAACAGAACGGTTACAAAAGAAGCAGTTGGTCAATGACCGAACTGCTTCCCCAAAACCACCAACCTATTCTGCTATTGTCTACGCTGCCTCTGCGTATACTCGTTGCCTATCGGCTTAGCCTGCTGGCAAAGCAGCCTTGCGAACTGTAACATCATTCATCGAGCCATCAATCACAGACAAACGCTGTTCGATCTCTCCCAACTCGGATTCATACAGAATTACAGCCGTAGTACCAAACTGAGCCTTCCGTTGCTGTAGCGTGAACAACCGATAGTCGGCACGTACCTTCCGGTTTTCCATCTCGGTTTTGGTGGCGCTTTCAGGAAGGGCTGCGATGATGGCAATCAGCGAGGTAACTTCTGCTTCGGCGGCTGCCAGGTCTGCATCGATGGTAGAGGCTCTGTCGGCTGCATTGTCTTTGCTGCGGGTGAGCGAGATCTGACGGAATTCCAGATTGCCTTTGATGTCTGACAGCTCATTAAGGACTTTGTCACAATCGGCTCGTGAGGTTAATAGGGCTACACTTAGTGCCATAGTTTTAAAAAATGGTTAGTTGAAAAAAATGGTTAAAAAATAGATGAAAAAATAGCCGGATACAGAAGAATGGACAGTGTAAAAAGTTGCGGTTGCGTTGTCTTTTTCTGACCGGACTGATGATACAAAGATCGGGATTTGGACAATATGAAACTGACCATAGTTCGGATGATCCGAACTATGGTCATGCCTGATTATCATCCACATACAAATCTGTTACCCTAAGCCAGCCAGTATTGGTAACAAATTGGTTTGTATTCAGAAAAAGATAGCAGAAAAATCTCTTTGCGGATAGAGTTGTCTTTGTCTACTTTGTAGCTACTACTACATGATTTTACCTCTCTTGACCAACAATTCAACTCTATGGGATACGATATCTTTTTAATGCTTAAAACGCGTGATGAAGAAAAGGAATACAGGATTACTCTGTGTGAAGAAAAGAATACGGATCTAAGTGAAACATTTACCTTTTTTCATTCGGGAGAGGTTGGAGAAAATGGATTGAAACAGGTAGAAGCTATTCTTGCTATAGACCTGTCAGCCTTTAAGAGATCTCCAGCTAATTATATGCTCGATACAGGCGAACTGGAATATCGCCTCTATCTGGCTGAAGAGCAAAATGATACCATCAAGATTGCTCAAATCAAAGTTCAGATAGAACAAGCAAAAGTGGACTGGGATAAGAGCTATGACACAGATCATAAAGGTTGGATACTTTTGACAGAAATGCGTCAGGTAGTACAGACGTTGATACAAAAAATGGAAGAGCAACCCCGATTTTGGTAAACACATCAAAGATGCAGAAGGTTGGGGAGATTACTTTTCGGTTAAGCCCTCACAACGAAAATATGGAGAACAACGCCTGATCAATGATTTACAGAATCTGCTGGCTAATATGAATTGTATGGAAGCTGAAGGGATTGAATATGTGGGTTTTGTGGGAATGTAGCTTATCTGACATTTTAAACTTTTAGTAATAACCTTAAAAAAATCCGATGGGTACCTATCATATCAATCTAATAAAGTATGAAAAAATGCCTGAGCTTTTTTCACTAATTCAACATCATAAAAACAACGAGGTAAAAGCGTATCTGGATCTACATCCGGACCATATTTCTCTCAAATCATCTGATAATGAAACTCCTTTGTTCATCGCAGTAGACTTTGAGAATTATGAAATAGCTTGTTTGCTCATTGAACGAGGAGTTGATATCAATCATAAAGGCATTTCGCGTTACACAGCTGCCAGTTTAGCCAAATCGGTAAAGATGGCTCAGCTCTTACTGGACAATGGAGCCATCTTACAGTATTGTGAGCTGGAATGGGTGACAAACAGAGATTATTGGGAAATTATAGATTTGTACTTACAACATAATGTCAAGATTGATCCTTCAGAGCCACAATATTTTGATTGTCGCTCAGTAGAAGCTCTCAAAGTATACGAAAAATATAGTATTGACCTGAATGGCGAAGATAAATATGGTAATACACTATTGCATAAGTTGGCAAAAGATACAACTATAGAGGTATTTGATTATGCCTTTAAGAAAGGGGTGATATGGCAAAAGGACCAGTATGGTAAGACACCTTATTTTAGTAGCCAAAGAGGTGGAAACCCTATTACAGAGAAATTTATACACTATTTTGAGACATCTCACAAAGAATACGCTTCTTTCAGAATCAGACCTATGTCTATACAGGACATCCATACTCTGTCCGTTAAAGACATCACCTGTATTACCAAGATAGAAGGAGTGGCCAATCAATACCTTGTGTTATATAGAAATTCGGAGATCATAAAGTATGAAATTATCAATAATACCTTTTGCCCTATACAGGGAATAGAAACAGATATCCCTCATATCTGTAATTTTACAATGAATGAGAAAGGCCAATTGATTGTTCCTACCCTTTGTCCTATTCTTTTAATGATTGATCCACTTACACTTGAACTGATAGAAGAAAAAACCTTTGAGATAACATCTGGATTTAGGCAAATCACCTACTTACCCAAACGAAAAGTATACATAACTGAAACAAATGCTGATCGTACCTTGATATTAGACAGCAATTTTAACATACTCCGTGATGATCTATACACCAATGAGGACACCTCTTATCCAATAGCGAATGAAGATGAAAGTCTCCTTTTATTTTTCAGTTGGGAGATAGAATATCCAACTGGTTACTTATATGAACTGAATTCTGACTTTACCCTCCGGTTTATACAATATTTCGCAGATAATCTATTTTCAAGCTTTCCTACAGTTTCTACTCTCTCCAATGATGTAGTATGGATAGCCAGTGGAAAGACAGTAGAGTCATCCTTTGTTGAGAATGGCAAACTACAAACCCGATGGAGAAAAGAATTTGATTCGTATGTATACTCTGTCATCTATCTAGGAAAAGACACTATTGCCGTTCAAAAAGAAAAACAAATTGCTTTACTCAATGCCAAAGATGGAAGTCTGATAAACGAACTTGATATAGAACTACCTACTCACGAAGGAATGTACTATGATAGTTATTCCAATAATTTAATTGTACTAACCAGAAATTCACTAATTCCAATTAGTTTATCTTCGTTCTGATAGGCAATGTATTAGTAGTGTTTTAGTATATTCCCCTTGCTTTCAAAATAGTTTGTTGCTTAAGTTTAAACAGGTCATCAACATAGTTCCCATATATAGCTATCGCTTTTCTATTTTCTATTTTGTAATAAGGTTCTGGATACCAGATTTTTCTATCTTCTTTTGTCAATTTGTCAACTGGAATTGAAACTCTTTCTTTGAACGGAATCTTTTCTGGCTTAACAGTAATGTGGTCTTTGTTTGGATGATTGTAGTCTCCACTGGCATAAGGACTTGCCCACTTTCCACTTTCTGTCAGGTAGAGAGCAAAATACTGATATTTTTCATGGTATAGTTTGTCACCATACTTTGACACAAACAACAGGACTGTTTTAAAGTTTGAAAATGCGGGATCTCCATAATGATCAAAAGCAATAAATTCAATGGTGTCACTTGTATATGAGCCATGAACCAATTGAAGGACTCTATATTTTGCAATATATCGATTGTCCATACGGAAGGTAACATGTTTGACATAACTTGTGTCTTTGCCTTTAATAATTGTATCAATACGAGCCTCTTTTTCTTCTTCCGGAGAGTATTTCACCTCAATTTTTTCTCCTACAAAAACAATCAAACTATCTTTTCGAGTCTGACCGAAGGCATAAGTTAAAGAGATAAATAGTATTAGAAAGGGCATTATTTTTCTCATACAATCACAGCTAACGTTTTCAGAATTTGAGTTCAGATCCTTATAATAAAGGTACAAAAGTTCGAGTTGAATTTTGCGCTAAAGTATACAACTAGTAATCATAGATCCGTAATCAGTACAGGTCTTCTATTGTAATACCAGTACTCCACACTATCACTTCCGCATGCCTGTCTCTATGCCTATGAACTCAAAATAACGATCTTTGAGTTGGTAAAGTAGATTCTTCTTTGTCACTTGACCCTTGTCGTTTACCAAAGGAATATAGATTATTTTCTGTCTGTGGTCGTAGTTAATTAATTCCAGGGGACGTTCAGGCCGATCCACCACACTGAAAAAGTCAAACTCGACATCTATCTTATTGAGCTTTTGTGTTTTCGTCTTGAAGACCTTCACAGTATCCACCAACTGATTACCTTCAATGCTGAAAGCGGCAATGGATTGCATGGCATCTTTTGTTGAATACGTGGCATTCGTAATGGCAAAATAACAGGGTTTGTTGTGAATGCTGACTGTAAAAACTTTTGAGCAAGATGTACCTCCATCACCTTCTTCATAGTGTGGTATTTTTGTAAATACTTTGCCGTTTGCTTTCCACTGATAGATTTCTCTAAACACATGCATAGTTCCACCTGTCCAGGTGTCCCAGCTGTATATCCTGAAATTTCCATCTTCAGAAGTTCTTATGTCACAGGAATGATTATCACTGAGTTTGGTAAATGGATAACTGAGTGTTGCCGGATTGTTTTTTATAAAGCTTGTAAACTCTTTTTCAAACACACCAGCATAAAATTGAATGCTATCGTAGTCTGTTTGGATAAAAGAACTCAGCTTTGAATATAGTTTTACAAAGTGGCTCTCTTGTTTCACAATGTCCTTGCTCTGAGCCAGAGTGTCTTCACAAATCAGTAGTGTAAAAACCAGAAAGAAACAACTATGCAAAAATGGTTTTGAAAATAGTCTCAACATAATTCTATATCTTTTCTAAAAAGAAGGCATTTCCCCGTTTTATAACTTTGAACTTTGTATCTGCTCTACTTATTTTTAGCTTTTTTTGATTTGTTGAAAAAACAACTCCTTCCAGTGGCTCATTTGGAATTACAGGCCCTGTTTGTTCATAGATAATTTTGCCTTTATTCAGAAAAAATACGTGACACTCAAATTCTGTAGGGCTACTATAATTAGCCCCTAGATCTTTCTGTATATCCATCGTTGTAGTAGTACAACGTATCCCATTCAAAACTCATTAGATTTGAAAAAGTGAGAATACAATTGTTCTTATCATTACACTTATCCCACTTAGTGGAAACAATAGTATCCAAGTTATTCTTACTAGTACAACTATACAAAACAAGAACTATGCTATACATCACGATAAGAACCCGTTTCATATACACTTTCTGTTTGTTTGCATCCAAATTTGAGGACTTTTTTGATGGGAAACAAAGTGTATTAAACAAGTATATGTCCAGATTAAAATCAACTACCTACCATCTCAATCTGGCCTCCTGGAAAACACCAGGAAACTGATGAGGTAATGATTTTTTCAGAGCAATATACCTGTATCCGAAAAGGAACGGATGGATGTTACAATAGATACTATATGGATACGGTTCGCTTTCTGATCTGTTCCTGTATCATTTTTTTCTCAGTGTCTGTTTTGCAAAGAGTAAGCGCCTTTTTTAAATAGGATACAGATAGGCTGGAATCGATTTGAGTGTAAAGTTCAGCCAAAAGAACAAAGTAAAAGTGATTTGTCTGCAAATGTAAGCTTTCGGCTTCCTGTATGGCCGCTGCGTTTCCGTGTACCTTTGACAAAGCCCAGATCCGGTTTAAAGCTCCGATTGGTGAAGGATGAATGGATAACAAAGCATCATACAATTTTAAGATACTCGGCCATTTTGCTGTAGTCGTATTATCAACCGTATGCCAATAGGCAATGCTGGCTTCCAGATAATACGGTGAGGTGATTTCCCATTTGGACGCCTGCTGTAAATAATAAAATCCTTTTTCTATAAATTCTTTATCCCAGAGCTTTCTATCCTGATCATCGTATAAAATCAGATTACCGTCTTCTGACGTACGCGCTTCTAAACGGGAAGACTGGAAGCACAGCAAGGACAGTAACGCATTGGTGGCATGGGTGTTTGTTAACTCGTTTCCCAACAGCAGATAGGCTAAATTTAAGGCTTCAATGCAAAGTTCTTTTCTGACAATTGAGTTATTCCTTTCTGAATAGTACCCTTCACTGAATACCAGATAGATGGTTTGTAAAACAGTTTCCAACCGTTCTTTTATTACTTTACTATCCAGTATTTCTAGTGTAATCTGCTCCGAACAAAGTTTTTCCCGGGCCCGTTGCAGTCTTTTGTGAACGGTTTCTTTGTTGGATAATAAAGCGTCTGCAATTTCAGCTAATCCTAAGCCACACAGTATTCTTAAAGCCAGACAAATTTGTGCTTCTGTTGAAATAGAAGGATGGCAAACCGTAAAAAGCATCTGGAGTTGGCTGTCGGCAATAGCATTGGCAGAAAAGTCAATGTTAATTTCATCCGGTATTTTTTCATCCCTTACTTTTTGAGATACCTTCGTTTTAAAGATGCGGTTGCGGACAAAATGATTTTTTATTCTATTCTTTGCTACTGTATAAAGCCAGGCAGTCGGATTGGCGGGTTGGCCTTTGTAAGGCCAGGTATTAAGAGCTATTAAAAAAGTTTCACTGGCTATATCTTCGGCGATTTCAATATGTTCAATACCGAAAGATCTAGTGAGCACAGACACAAGTTTGCTGTACTCTGTTCTAAACAGGTGAGGAATTAGGGTATCGCTTTGCACCAGATGTTATCTATTAAACAAGCTCCTACTTACTTTTTACCAGGTTATCTTTTGCCTATGTAGCACTAACCGGATTTTTTCAGTCATCAACGCATTTCCCATTGTTGCTGAGTTCATGAAATTATTAGGTATCGTCTGCTCAACATTACCTACCAGGCTTACACATCGTTACTATACAACTTAGTCAGGCATATAACCGGTGAGCGAATAAAAATATATATTTCGGCTGTACTTATACAAGCTAATCCATACCTTAGTATTCTCTGAAAATAAAGATTCCACCTACTATAATCACAACACCAAGAACAAAGACAAGTATAGCAGAGGTATGCTTATAGTAGGGAGTATCAATAATAATGTCTGTGGGATTAGCAGGGTCATACAATATATCTACCAAATCATTCACTCTAAATCCAGGACTTACTTTTTGTGAATAGGAAGAGCTGTTATTTATTCCAACGCTGACTGTGTCCTGACGCGTTTTTGTTTTTAGAATTTGTCCCGTTTGAGTCTGATACTCGATTATCAAAAAATAGTATTCATCTTCCTCCAATGTCTCTATTACCACACCTGTAACAGGGAGGCCTGTTTGAATCAGATGTTGTATTCTTTGTCTTTCTTTAAATGCAAAGCGAACAAGGTACAAGCCACATAGTATAAAACATAAACCAACCGGATACATGATGATAAACATAAAGTATACTTTCTAAATACACTCAAATTCTGTATTTGTGTGAATAGTGTATTTTGCTTTTTTTAGTTATTGCCCTGATAAAATATCGTTCGTAATAATGCTCATTTTGTTATACTGCAACAGAACAATATCTTCACAAATTGCCTAAAGACAAAAGATTCAACAAATGAAAAACTACAGGTAAATCACCTTTGTCAGATATCTTTACAAAAGAGGCAACTGAAGGCGTGTGTAGATGTTCATATAATCGATTGATAGCTTACATACATACGTCATTCGGATTCCTATTCTTACGAAATAAGCTACTCTACTCTGCGTCCCTACAAAAGCCTTTTGTCTTTCACTTTGATACCTTGAGGGGCTTGCATCACGGCTTCTCATTTGTACAGATACCGCAATATAGCACAGATAGGGCATACTAATGCTTTTTAATTTGTTTTACACCCTCCTCTATGGTTCGGTTCGTTTTTAACAGGCTCCTACCTTCCACAAAGAAGTTGAAAGCAGGGGCCTGTTGTCTTTGTTGTACTTAGTTGGCTATCATTATTTGTCGCACTTCCACTGTATTTCCTTCGCCTTGCAGCACAGGTGCACCTTTCGCAAATTCAGCAGCCTCATCAGCAGAGTTGGCTTTTACAACAATGTAACCGCCAAGGGTTTCCTTGACATCCCCAAAGGGACCGTTGGTGACGACCTTTTTGTGATTGACCACTTTGGCATCCTCAAACAAGAGTCCGGTTCCACTGACAAATTTGTTTTGTGCAGCAATACTGTCTATCCAATCCATTTGTTGTTTCATCCATTGTTGCATTTGCTCAGGAGAAACTTTTCCGTTGGCATTCTCGTGCCTGAAAAGAAGAATATACTCTTTCATTTTTTTAATTGTTAATACATGTTTAAAATTCCCCCTACTAACAATTGAAGATGATCAAAAGGGACATACTTCTCAAAAAAAAATCGGATTGTTATTTTCTTGACCAGCAAGAGTATTTCCAAGTAAACCAGATCTTGTCAGACCTATTGCTTATTACTTTTTCCAGTATAGTCGTGCTCACATACACCCATTGTCATCACCACCGGCTCTCCTACTCCCGTGAATAACCAATCCTGATAAGTCGCATGCAGGCACCAGAGAAAGAAACACCTGAAGAAGACTAATCTGATTCCAGAGACGATAGGACATACTACTATCTCACGAAATCACATCAGACGATTTACTACAAGGCTTATAATACTTTCTGTTGTTTTCAGAGGTGTATTACAAACTTCCGGAGTCTGGCCAGTGTATCCAATGTGTATTGGGCTGTAATGTCGGCTTGTAGTGTGTAGGATCATTGGTGACAATTACTTTTGCAATCAATTGCCAGGTTTCATACGAACCAGGTCTGTTAGTTTCCCATTCTTCTTTATTCCATGTATCAGCTTGTATCTCATACATTCTACGTGCCTGAGCAAAACTCTCAAAGGCAACTTCCCCCAGACCTGTCAGATTTTTGTTGAACTCATAGGTTTGGCGTAGATGTTCGTCTAACATTGCAGATGTTGGGTTTAGGAAAAAATCTTTGTGAAACCACTCATCAAGCACCAGTATCTTTTTCAAATCTGCTGGAATGCACTTATAAAGCTCATTGTCAGTAGCACGAAATAAATCACGATTTGTTAATAACACAAGTCTGGCTGCCTCTTCTACTCCAATGGTATCAGGTTCGTATTCCTGCAATTCAATACCGGCATCTGCATACGCTTGTTTTGTATGGGTTAATGGCACCTGGTGTCCACGAACCAGCCAAAATTTCGCATCCGGTTTCAAGGCTTCACTGTCAGTTGTCTCCTCAAAGTTATCCATGTCTATTGGAAGAACACTGTACTCATTTAAGAGTTGTTTATTATAATTTCCCAGGTTTATCAGGCAGTTACCATAGTAGTGAATCTCAAGCAGAATACATCCTGCTCTTGGGTTATACCCAAGCTTTTCAACAGCAATAGCCCAACGATCATTGTCTCCCCGAAACACATTCAGCCGTGTATCCAGCAAAAAAGAATAAGGATGCCCGAGTTCTACAAAAGAACCGTAATATTCAATGCTGCTATTATCAAGTTTATCCAGAATTTCCTGTTCTGTCATTGTTTTGTGAGTGTTTTTAAATAAGTGGCATAAAGGCACCAAAGGAAGAAGCCAGCTATACAATTTCAACTCAGCGGTGATGTTATAAGTCGTTATTATTCTTTTTTTGATCTTGCCATAAGAGTCGAATTGACTCAAAGTAATCGCTCTCAAAAGTGATTACTCGAATCTGCTCAATTTCAAATTCATACTCATAAGCTTTTTCTTCTTCCCCTTTTGACTTAATCATATCAATGATTAAAACTCCATCCCTGCAGCTATTGATTCGGCCATAAAACAGTTCGGTTTCTGATTGATCTTGAAACTCAAATAATCCATATCTGTCTTGTGACCATTGCAGTGTCTCTACTACTTTCTGAAAAGTAAATCCAGCTGGTTTATTAGTTTTCACCCCTTTCAGCTGCAAGACCTTTGCAATAAATAATTCTGCTTCACCCGTTGTGCGTTTAGCAATAAAGGCCTTCCTGTAGAGTTTATAGCCATCCACTACATAGTCTACCGGAATATGCTTAACAAGCACCCACTCCTCATTTTCGTCAATGAGTAGACCCGTTTTTGGTTCTTCCCAATCTACTAACCTATATTTCTCTACTTTCATTTTTCTCTTAAATAACTTATACTATGTGTATAACCTCCATTATTTGTTTTGTAGAAAGATCTTTTAAACAAGCTTTTCTCCACTTTTCTCTCTTTGGCTCCCTATCCCACAATAATGAACCTACTATTAACACTCCTCCTCTAAAATTCATTTATCAAAAATATATTTATAGCCAAATATATAAGAAAGCACAGAGTTAACTCTGTGCTAAACTTTAGATTTTTTTATGGATTCTACTACTTCACCACCGGCTCTCCCACTCCCGTAAAGAGCCAATGCACATTGGCCTGATAGGTCGCATGCAGGCCCCAAAGGAAGAAGCAGCTTGGTAGCTGGTGGCCTTTTTCCAAAGAAGATAGATTGCCCTGAGCTACTCCCATGCGCTGGGCAAATTCGCGTTGAGAGAGGTTGAGTATGTCCATTCGAAAGAGGCGGATGCGTTCGCCGATGTCTTTTAGGTTCATGGTAATGCTGGTTTGGTTTTGTATTTGTTTGTTTTCGGCTGACCGGAAGTCCGGTCATGCAGGTTGGTGACTGGAACTATGGTCAGCCAAGAGTTTGACTGGAAGTATAGTCACTTTCAAAAGTGAACAGAGTTCGAATATTTTTGAAAAGCGACTGTTATTCCAGTCAAAACAAAAAGTGAACAGAGTTCCGGTCATTTTCAAAACTGATTCGATTTCTGTTCACTTCGTTTGCTGAACATTTTTCTGTTCACTCAGTCAGCGTTTACCCTTTTGACCATAGTTCCGATCGATCACGGCTGTTGACCATACTTCGGATATTTCTTCTGTGTGACCGGAGTTACGATCACTACTCAGCGAGAACATAACTCCGGTCAACAATCCCTTTCAACAGCTTTTTAACCTCTGTTTAGGATGCTTTGGTTTTAGACTTTTCCTGACGCTTTTTCCATTCCGCACTGAGCCATTCGACCAGTTCCGGTTGCTTGCTGGTTTCATAGTATTGCAGATAAAACTCGTATTCTTTGTTTTTCATCTGATCCAGATAAGGTGTCAGTTCAGCCATGATTCGCTGGCGGTTTTCACTCTCTGTCAGAGGTTTTGGCCGACGTATCTTTGGAGTAGGTTTATCGATATCAGCCCATATCTCATCCAGGTCTACACCTATCTCTGGCCTGTTGGTTGTGGCTGAGTTGGTATCCTGCTCTTCAGATAAATTCTGAGCAATTTTCTGAGCAGAAAGACTTTGAAAAGGCTCTCTGAACTCTTCAGGGGCTTTGTCCAGGTTGCTCACAATGTCATACAAAATCGAACTCTGTACATGTTTGAGATCCTTGTGTTTTTGTTCCCGTACAGTTTCTTTCTCCTGACGATACTTTCGCAGAAACTCGCCCAGCTTTACAAAGTCAAACGACTCATAGAGTTGCCCATACTTGCCGCTTTTGGTATTTCGCAAGCAGAGCAATACATCTGTCATCGACAGATCCCGGAACTCTACCTGCACCAGACTTACCATCTCCAGTGTTTGTAGCAGAGTCAGAGTATGTTTAATATTGACCGATTCAGTAAACTGTTTGATGAGCACAAACAACAGCCGGTTGGTGATTTCATCGCCTTGTGAGCGGGCAAACACCTCCAGTGTAGGGGCCTGCAAGGCAATGTCTTCACTGGCATATTTATGCATCTGACTGATCAGTGCACTGTAGTCGGCCGGTAGCGATTGCATGGTATAAATCAGCCCATCTTCCTGCTGTGAAACAGCCTGAAGAGCATCCATCAGGGTTTGGGCATAGACCTGGTATTTTTTTGGCTGACTCACCAGTGCAGGCAGGTTGTGCTGTTGTTGCCATTCTACCTGCTGGCTGATTCGGTTTCGTGCCAACTGAAGAAGATTCGCAGGCTGATTTTGAACGGATTGAATTGACTTCGACTCAGAATAGTGATGTATGGACATAATAAAAAATAACTGATTGCAAATGAATTACTATGTAGTATAGAGTGTACTCGTTTGTTTGAGCCTTTATCAGAGCCCATCCATTCCCCTCAATCCCGATACCTCAGCAGCAGGCGTACGGTTTCCTCATCATGCTCTCTGGCGGGAGCGAATGACGAACGAACCCCTCCCCCATTGCCTGCTTTGATAGCGGTATAGTATTTTTCGAAATTGCGCATCAGGTCCTGTGGCGTAGTATATCCATTGTCCCGATGCCAGGCTGGGATCTTTTCCAGAAAGCTCCGGAAGGAATGAATTACAGGTTCATCCGGAATTTCGGCCAGATTCAGGTCAGGTTGTTGCCACTGTACAGCAATTTTGTAACGTATCTGCATCAGCACCTGTTTAAGGAACTTGTCGTCGCGCCCATAAATCCATTTATAAGCCACGAACTGTCTCAGATAAGCCTCTCGACAGGGCATACTACATGAATCGCTCTGGGTGGCCTTAAAATCGTTTTTAGCCTTATCTACATTTCCGCCTTTTTTAGGGGAGGGGGCTGGCGGAACCTGGGGAGGGGTTACTACAACGTCATCTACAAAAGTTGTTTTCATTTCTGCATCCCCTAAAAAATTTTCATTCTTCGTCCCTTCTGTTTTTTCTGCAACCTCTTTTCCTTCTTTTATTTTTACATCCTGCGCGCATGCGCTTTTTTCTTTTATTACTATAGTATTATTATCTGTATTACTATATATATTAATTATAGTCTGCGTTCTGTGCATAGCCTGACTGCAAATCATGCATAGGCAACGCTGCATTTTGCGCATACCCTAGCGGTGAATCGTGCATAGGGCTCTGCATCTTTTGCACAGGCTCTTTTGCGTTTTCTGCATAGGCAGACTGCACTTCATGCATAGCCTGTCTGTATGTTTTCTGAGCCTTTTGCCTCTGCATTTTTTGCATACGCTCTGCATTTTCTGCATAGCTAGCCTCAGAAGAAGTACTCCCCTCAGTTTTGCATTTGGCAAGTGCTTTTTTCCAGATCTTACCTGCCCGCAAAAAACGCGTTTGAGAATCTACTTCAACCAAACCTTTTCTTGTCAGACGGTTCAGAGAGTCATAAATCCAACGTTGTTTCATGCAAATGCAGTCGGCCAGCTCGGTCCTTGAAGCATAACACCAGCCGGTTTTAGCTGACAACCCATCAATAGCAAAAATCAATGCATATTCGGGCATGGTGATATCAAACTGTCTGAGCAGTGGATAATAAATGATTGTATAATTCATAAGATAATGACTAACAGATAGATAATAGACAATACATAACCTGTACCCGGTGTATATACCGGGCAAAGGCCTTTTAACAGGAAAAGATAAGGGATAGGTCAGGAAACCGGATCGAGAATAAGCGTTCCGGGGTTTTGAGCCAGGTAACGGATCTCAAAATCGCTAAAGGTCCACCGGGCATTTTTGCCAGACCCGATACGAATGCCACTGCACACCACACCTGCTCCGATGAGCCGCTGCATATGCATGTGGGAAACACCCAATGTATGTTCAGCCTCTTCCATGCCGATGCGTGGCTCCTGAATGGCATTTCTACGTTTTAGTTCCAGGGCCTGTTCTTTCAGAAAAGCCACATCTTTTTGAAATTCCTTTAGTATGTCAATGAGGTATTGATATTCCATTTTTCCAGAAAGTAGGTAGTAAAAAACAGTTTAGAAAACAAGCCATTGAAAGGCAGGCACCAGCACAATTCCAAAATTGCACTTTTTAAATTCAACAGCTTTTCTCTTCACAACAGGTAAACACAGACAAAAAAGCACTAATTACTCTTGCCTGAAAAGCAGTATCCGGAAGGATTATCTCGTATGCTCCGGGTTGGATAAAATACAAATCCGGAGAAAAGGTAAACTGAGGTACACAGGAATAGTTTTTACTTGAATTAGATAAATTAATGAAACTTTTACACAATGAAAGTAGGATATACATGAAAAATACAGGATTTGAAAAACGAATAAAAAATACTATTAAAAGGTACTTTTAAACACTACTTTTTATTCCTATTCAGTAAAAAATACTATGAAACAAAAATAGCCTAATCCTGTTACAGCTGCAACAAAACAGGCGAAAAATTTATCCAAAAAATTGAAAATTTTCATGATTTTACCCATACAATCACAAAGATTTTCAGTCCAAAAACAGATACTTTTTCTTGTTATCCACAACTGATTTATACTCAGACATATACAGCAAAAACTTCATTTTACATGTTACCTTACACTCTTTGCACTGTCAACAGAAACCGACAGGTAATTTATGTATAGGCGTTGGCAATGGATTGTAACTTTGGTAGTTTTTGTATGAGATGAGTCAGATTTATGGTTTGAAAAACAGCATATTCTCCAAATGAAAACTCCTATCTTAATCAACAGGATCTGAGATTCTTTGCGAAAAAGTCACAACATTCACTCAAGGGATAGTTTTTTACCTAACTGCTCAAATAGTTTGGTAGCTTTTTCAATAGATGCTGGATTATACCAGTAAAAACACATTCCATCTGAATCCATTTTAAAGCATTCCACACCAGCTTTCACTAATTCCTTATCCTGATGGATAATGATTTGTTGAATGTGTTCTTCATTTAAGGTGCCTACTAGCAGCAGAATAAAACCTAAATAGAACTCATCAGTTTCCACAATCATTTTTATCTGCTCAGGTGTGAAATCATCCAAGACTGTAACTAAGTAGTCTACGCCATTGAATCTTCCTTCTGCGCATACTCGATCTTTCTGCTCACGAGTTAGAAATTTACCCGGCTGTTATCAATAAGCTCACCGGGCTGGAAGAACTCTATTTAGGTGGCAGTCGCAAAATAGGGTCAATACCAGATCAAATCGGTCAACTAACCAATTTAAGAGTGCTCAACTTATCGGCCAATAACCTCAGAGACCTACCGCCAACAATTGCCAACCTGGTCAATCTTACTGAACTGAATCTATCCCATAACGAATTTGATGACTTCAATAATTTGCCAGAAGAAATGGTTGATTTGACAAATCTAGAAAGTATAAACTTATCGTATAATAACTTTACACAGTTACCTAAAGTACTTCTCAAGTTACCTAAACTTCGTCATTTAAAGATTAACAATAATGCATTGACAGAAAAAGCCCAAACACAACTCCAAAACCTGCTTCCGGCATGTTCTATTGAGTTTTTGTCTGTCTATTGAGTTTCTCTTTTTTGATAGGTGAAGTCTTGCATGCAGAGCTATGCATAGCTTCTGTGTATATTCTTCTCATTCTTGTTTTGAAAATAATCATTGATCCCCCACGAGGAAATGACTTTTATTCTATTGTTCCTCAGGCAATAATTCTAATGTTTCGTAGCTTGGTTTTGCTCTGACTGCTCTTACATTGCAAAAATATCCGGACGGCTTACACCGATGGACTTCGCATACCGACAACAAATGCTGACTACCAAGGAGTGATTCTGCATTGCCTATCTGAGTGTTCACGGACAGTATCTTCGTTCGGATACGAACAGGATTTGTCCGTATCCGAACAATTCATTTTCATCCAAGTAGCCTTTATCAGGCGTTTAAAAGGCCTTTGTGCCTTTGGCTCATCATTTGATCTACAAAGTCCCAACAAATACTCAAACAAGGACTGCATCCGAAAAACAACCGCATGAAACGATCTTACCAGACATGCTTTACGACTTATGCTTATGACACGAACCTATTTGGGAGAGTTTGAGGAACTGGTGCTGCTGACGGTGGCCATTCTGCCCGAACCAGCCTATGGGGCAACGATCACGCTGGAGATTGAAAAACAGACTGGTCGGAGTGCCGATTTCAGTACGGTGCATACCACCTTGAAGCGGCTGGAGGAAAAAGGCTTTCTTTCCTCGGTGATGGGCGGTGCTACGGCACAAAGGGGCGGGCGTCGAAAACGCTTTTTCGCTCTTACTGTGGCTGGTTACCAGGCTATGGAACAGATCCAAAAGGTGCGCGAGCGTTACTGGTCGCTGATTCCGAAAATAATCCAGCTCAAAAACACATGACCAAACACACATAACTCGACAAGCCTCATCGAAAACATATGATCGAGAAACTATAGTCAAAAGCCTATGAAACCAAACAACCAACCCCATCCGGATGGTCAATCCCCCCAACCAGACCCGCCTCGTTGGGCCAACGCATTACTCGAGCGCTTCTGTCCGGAACAAAGCCGTGAAGAGGTGCAGGGAGATCTGGCCGAGCTGTACGCACATTGGCTGCAAGCGTATGGCAAGCGAGAGGCCGACCGGCGTTACGCGTTCAATGCCCTTCGGCTGCTGCAGCCATTTGGGCAGTTGCGACTCTTCGGCAAAAGGAAAAAACCATCTTCTCTACCGGCTGATTCACCGCTACCCACTCCCCAGCTTGCTCCTATACCTATCTGTTCAAACATACCCATCCATTCACTTGCAATCGACACTGTTATGCTAGGCAGCTACCTGAAAATCGGACTGCGAAATCTGGTCAAAAACAAAGTCTATTC
>JASJOS010000035.1 GCA_030068525.1 Xanthocytophaga flava | reverse complement strand
TTCCAGGCAATCGACTAAGTTTGGATAGTAGAGTCATGGGGAGTTTTTTGTTTGTTTAGCCACTACAAATTTCTCCTTTTTGACTCTATTTTTTTACCCTTTTTACATTTTGTCTAGTAGTATAATTAATTTTATATGTATATAAGCTTACATTGGTACACTATGTCTTGGAAGGCTTAAAACGCATTTACAAAGAGTGTAATGAGTATCTGTCAGGTCTAATCCCTCTTTACTTTACAATAAGCAAGGGATTATATTTAGGCTAACTAACAACTACGGCTTGGATCGGATGCTTACGACTTATCTGTGTTTTATAGTCAATATCAGATATACCGCACTAAGTGCATTACTAAATAAAGTCATCATCACTATAGCTTTAAATGCCATTTTTAATCGACTTTGCTCAGTTATATTTTTAGATTGGACACTGTATAACACAAACATTAAGGTATATAGTAGATTTAGGAAAAGAAGATAAATGACTAAAAACGGAAACATGAAAAAGTTCACGCTGGCACTGTTCAAAAGACGCATGATTACCAGGCAAACCAAGCCACTACTAATGGAATAGATATTGAAGAACTTACGTTGTTTCTCCCACCAACGTAAAGCATCTTTATTGTAGAGATCACTAATCATTATTTTAATTTTAAGCTTTGTTACTCATCATAGATGTTCTTTCCAAAAGGCTATAAAGGAACATTTTTTGTTGCGTGCAATCACATATATTGCTGCAATACCCGGAACTAGTAAAGGTGTTTCGGGTGTATACATGTTAGCGACTAGTAAAACAGTGAAAATGATAAACCATATTTCAATACAGCCAGAAAATATATTTTTGCGAAAGTTTGTTACAGAATTTGTGATTCTCGAAACAGAAAACGGACAAACACTACGTAAAGAATTTGTTCCTAAAAATGGAATGGTTTGGGCTCTTACCAACTTGCCTGTTACTATTCACAACTCACAATACCGCAATTTTCTGATTGGCATTCAAACGGAACCTCTACCCATGAAATGGGAGAAAGGTAAAGGAGTTTTTGTCAGGTTTTCTCCCTATGGAATGAGTCGATTTACCACTATTCAAATGGATAAATTCGCAAATACTATTATTGAAAGTGATTCTGTATGGGGTAACAAAGCAAACGAATTGAACCACTGTTTCCTATCTCATACGAATTTAAAAGAAAACATATCCCTTATTGAAAATTTTTTAATAGCACGGATCAGAAAGCCTTCAGATATAGAACAGGCTATTTTTGATATGGTTGATACATGGGATTTAAATGATGATTTATCGATCACTGAATTGAAACAAACCATTCCATTAAGTAATCGACAATTAGAACGTAAATTCAAACAACTGATAGGCGTCAATATTCAATCATACAGAAGAATTAGCCGTTTCCAAAAAGCATTTAAGCAAATGCAATTTGAATATAACACCCTAACTGACGTGGGTTACAATTCGGGCTATTTTGACCAGTCTCATTTTTCAAGAGATTTTAAATTCTTCACGAACTATAGACCAAACCATTTTTTTGAAAAAGCCGATTTTTACCGCCAACTAAATAAACTAATCCGCACCAGTTCAGCCGTTTAGCAAGATGTCGCTAGTGTACAATTTTTTCAGTCAGGCAATAGTCAACTTTGCAGTGAAAAACTATATTTATATGGCTGAAAAGATAATTGTAATGACAGGCGGTACTTCGGGATTTGGTGCTATTACCTCCAAAAAACTCCTGCAAGAACCGGGTACTCACTTAATTTTAGGCACTAGAAATAAGCGCATTGCAGGTGCGGAACACTTGCCTTTAAACTTAAAAAGCGTACGATCGGTAAAGGAATTTTCCTCTGCTGTAATTTCAACGATTGAAAACAAAAAAATTGACGTACTGATTTGCAATGCAGGAATAAGCATTCCAACTGTGGACACTAAAACGGAAGATGGGTTTGAAACCACATTTGCAGTCAATCATTTAGCCCATTTTTTGTTGATTGACTTACTGAAACTAAATCTTGCAGATAATGCTAAAATTATTTTAACGACAAGTGGTACACACAATCCTGATGAAGGCTCTCGTGTCGCTCCACCAAAACACGCAAACATCTATTGGTTAGCATACCCCGAAAAAGATGAAACGCTTGATGAAAAGGATAAAATTAATGCCGAAAGGGCTTATGCTTCTTCTAAATTATGTAACCTGCTAACTGCCAGGTATATCAATACGCTTACAGAAAATTGGGAAGGAATTGCTTATGACCCGGGACCGACTCCAGGAACAGGGCTGACGCAAAATCTTGGTATCGTCCGTCGCATTCTTTGGAAACTATTTTCGATTTCATTTTTAAGAAAACGGGTGTTTCCAAAATCGAATAGTATTGAGGATGCCGGCAAAGCACTGGCTGACATTGCACTTGGTAAAATAAGTATCCCTGCGGGGAAAGAATATGCTGCATTGAGAGCAGGAAAAATGACCTTTCCTTTGCCTTCCGAACTTGCTCAAAAAGATGAAGTAATGGAGAAAGTATGGAATGATAGTAAAGAGATTTTAAATCTTTGAAAGAAGAAAATACCAGTCTTTACCATTGTATAAGCGTAATGCGGGCTGAATAGCTAAATTGAGTATGTTGGCATTTAGTAAAGTTTACTGTGGGCGGCTAGTGAATCGCTCCGAAATCCGCACTACGCTTATACTTGACCGTTAGGGGCAACCAAGAGAAATGTTTATGACCACTGGTTTATTACTACTTGTCGTGTGACGGATTCTTTTGTGTGAAAAAGGTTATTGACTCAATAGACCTGATTGAGGTAAATTGGTGACTCCAAACTTTTCTAAAGTAAGAGTATGAAAGTATACATCCTTTTCGTGTTTTGGTTGTCAGTGCTAGGCATCGGCTTGCTGGCTGGAGCTTGTAAGCGACAGGACTCTGTCTCACAAACGCCTGATACAACCGCTGCCCAACGACCAGGCTTCTACGTACAGGGACGGTTCCTGTATGATCACTGTGGCAACCAGGTCCTGTTGCGGGGAGTCAACAAGATGAACGTATGGACCGACCGAACAGGGAGCTCCTTCGCCCAGATTGCCCAAACCGGTGCCAATTGTGTTCGGATTGTCTGGCTTGCCCACGAGGAAAACGGGCAACCTACGTCAGCGGCTGAACTGGATAATCTGATTACGCTTTGTGTTGCCCGGCAAATGATTCCGATGGTCGAAGTGCACGATGCCACAGGTGAGTGGAGCAAGCTGGGACAAATGGTTGCATTCTGGAAACGAGCGGATATTGTACAGCTTATTAAAAAACACGAGCAGTACCTGCTGGTCAATATTGCCAACGAGTGTGGGGATGACCAGGTGACTGATGCACAGTTTATACAAGGCTACACAGATGCTGTGCAACAACTCCGGCAGGCGGGTATTCACACGCCGTTGGTGATCGATGGCTCGGATTGGGGAAAAAATCTTGAGCAACTGGTGCGTGTTGGAGATGATTTGATACAGGCCGATCCGGCTAAAAACCTACTGTTTTCGGTACATACTTACTGGCCCATGGCTTTGGGGGCTAATGCACAATTTATCAGACAGCAATTTGAAGCGGCTGTCAATGCCAGCCTGCCATTTATCGTGGGTGAGTTTGCTGCTTATGGAGCTTACGCAGGGGATGAGAGTATTTGCGGACCCAATGGAAAGGTAGATTACCAGACCATTATCAGTGAAGCTCAACGGCTAGGTATTGGGTGGCTGGCTTGGGAATGGGGACCGGGCAATGCGGGCGGAGGCGATCCGCTGTGTTCAGTGATGGACATGAGCACAGACGGCCAGTTCACTAATTTGACGGGTTGGGGCAAAGAAACAGCCCTTACACATATAAATAGCATTCAGAAAACGTCCATTCGGGCACCATTTCTAGTGAATAATTCACAATGTCCTTAACACGATGTCCTTAAAAACTGCCGTTGTCCAACAAAACAGGTTGCATTTCGATCATCTAAGTAATGATCGCTTATACTGATAACCTTTTGTTAAAAAAACCTCATTTGAGGTATTGACTCTTAAGGAAACTAATCATTGTTTGCTTCCAGGTATAATCAATGGAATAGTGATCCAGCCTGCGCATTCTTTTTGGTATACTTGTTACGAAAGGATGCAAAACATGCGTCTATTTACGAGTTAATGGTCAGGCTATAGCGACACAAACCGACAAACAATGAAAAGAATAGTAGTAGCAATATTGACAATCTTACTCCTGACAAACTACACTAATTTGCAGTCAAGTTCTGTTGCCAAAAACGATAGACCAGAACTTGTTCTTGGACCAGACAAAGAATTACGTGAAGAGTATGAAAAACAACAAAAATTGAATGAATCAAAATGTTCTTTTGTTGACCCAGACACTTCTGTGGCTGGTATTAAAATAGGAGATGTAAAAAGTACTTTAGCTATTTTAGGAAAGCAAACTAAATTAGAAGGCGACTCAACTCATGTATTTTATTCGAATGACAAAAAACAAAAACTTGGACTGACAGTGCATCCAGGAGACTATTACAGCCAGGTGAGTATTTTCAAAATAGCTTATTCGGACAACTCTACACAGAACTTCCGACAAATAAATACAAAGGAATTTAAGACTGAAAAAGGAATTAAACTTGGAATAAGTAAAAAAGAAATCATTAAAAAACTCGGAACTTGTTATGTCGCCAAAGACAGTACAACAATCAGTATTGAACTTAACTACAGAATTGAGCTTCCAAATGACAGCAAAACAAAACTATTGACGAGCAATAATATGCCAACTTATTATGCAATTTACAGACTGAAAAATGATAAACTCGATTATATTGAATTTGGCTTTGAATATCCATAGACAAAAAGAAGCCCGAACTGCTAGCAGCCGTTTTGTAAAAGTGAACTAGTCAAGACTTAATCGGACAGTTAGTGAAAAAATTAGTAGCTACTACAAACGATTAAGCCAATGACAACCCAAGAAAAGAGCATCAAAAACAAGGTGGAGTGCTCAAATTAGAGAAGGGTCTTTTACTTTTGTATATTTTTCTTAAAAAAACAGGGGACTCCAAAGGAGTCCCCTGTTTTACTCTTAACCAATTTGTTCCCTGGTTTGCAATTATAGCTTTACAAATGGTTTAGCATGTACAAATCCGTCTTCTGCTTCCACCTGTAAGTAATACACACCTCCTGCCAGTTTCAACTCTGCCAGATTGATTGTATGGGTAGCTATATCTTTGGCATCCATTTGTTGCTGATATACCACCTGCCCCTGAGCCGTACGTATGCTCAGCTTTACTTTTCCACTGACAGGCTGATTCAGTTGTATACTTAACGCATCGCTGGCTGGCACCGGATACAAAGTTATGGCATTGTCTGCAGTCTGGGCACCAGCGGGCTTTTGATTAATCACTGTCAGTTGCAAACTCAATGTATCAGAAGCAATACCTGCTCCATGAGGCAAGGAATAGCAAATCAGCGTTAGCGTATAGTCGCCTTCTGTTATCTTCCAGGGAGCATATCTGTCACTCACTTCCGGAGTAAGTACAAATGGAGCTCCATTGTCAGTGCCATAATATACACCATTCAGATAGAAGCTGACACTGCCCACTGGCTTATCTGTATTGGCTCTGAGAGTGATGGACTCATAGCGCAGATCCGCCAGATTGATTGTATCCTGAGCAGCCAGGGTTTTTAGCTTGTTGCCTCTGGTAGAGATTACTTCCAGTTCCGTAAGCTGTGCAGAGCTATACAGATACAACACGGCTTGTTTTTCACTGCTGAGCTCCCCTCTTCCACCACTTTGCGAGTAGCTTTGGGCAGTAAGCAGATGGGCTCCGTGGCTCAAAAGAGGCAGTGTGAGACGAGATAGCAGATAGGGCTTTTCATTGACCAGGTTTTTCACTCCTCCATCAATGCTGAAGCGTACACTGCCTACCTCTCCGCTGGTATTGGCCACAATGCCTACAGAACGCAGATCGAGCGATGCGACATCTACAGAGAGACTGTCTGTGAAAGTAGTCAGCACTGTACCTGTAGGGATATCGATCAGGGCAAAACTTTCAATTTCTGCTGTTGGCAATACCTTCAGGGTAACAGTGACTGGAATCTGAGGATTTACAGGATCGCCGTTTCCAATATAGAGGGTATCTGTATAGGTACCAGGCAGTAATTTAAGCGTATTAATGTTTAACGTTACCGTTTGTGACACATTGCTTGGCAGATACCCTCCACCTGGTTCAAAGCTCAGCCAGCTAATATCACTGTTTACAGAGAATCCGGTTGGACTACCACTATTGGAAACTGTCAAGGTAGCTGTTGCGGCTTCGCCAGCTTTTGCTTCCACTAGGATAGAAGTTGGATTGACACGTACCACCGGTAGCATTGCTTTTACGTCCATTGTAACAGGAATGCGTTTCACCGGATGAATCTGATCATTGCCGGTCACAACCAATACCCCTGAATAGCTGCCGGCATTTAATCCCTCCGCACTTAACGTAACATCTATTGTTTGACTTCCGCCACTTATGACTTTACCTTCTGCTGGAGTAGCCGACATCCAGGATACAGTTGGAATGATCAACACAGAAGTCGTGTCAGAGGAGTAGCCATCAAAGTCAAACTTGATCTGTAAAGCATCCGTACCATCTTCGTTTTCAATACCGATTCCCTGATAGCTATCTGTATTAATGTCCAGATAGTTGTACAGAATGCTCCCATCCGCATGAAGGATAATCTGGAATGTGTTCGGAGTACTAAAGATACTAAAGTCTTCCGGAACGTTGGTATACTGTACAATAAAGCGATCGGCTTCCTGTTTATAATGAACCTTTGCTCCTGCTGCTGAAGGATCCAGATCAATCCAGTGGGCTGCAATGAGATTATTAGGTATGGAAGGACTTGGCATCCATTCGTTTCTTTCAGTGTATCCAATTGGACCGAAGGTCAGGTATCCGTCTGAGGCAATGACTACATTTCGTTGTTTTTTTCCATAAAAAGGAAATTCAAACGGGAGTGCTACGGCTACTGAATCATGTTCTTTCAACGTAACTTCTGTTCCAGTGGCTGTAATATCATCCCAACGAAAAGCAGGTCCGCCCGGACGACGACTGTCAATCCAGATGTATCCATGCTGGTCAGGACCGTTTTTATATCGATCCGGATTATTGATCTGACGGGTACCTACCGAATACAGCAGGTCAGCAACACCTTCGTTCTGAATGGTCACTGCCTGAGTAGTGGTTTGACCTGGATTCAGCGTAACATGGATTGAATCGGGTTGTATAGCCAGAATAGGCGGTACAATTACGGTCAGAGTGACCGGAATACCTACTACAGCATTCATCGGATCATTTGTATAAATCCGAAGTGTATCCTGATGTATTCCCGGAACCAGTTTTGTAGCGTCCAGCGTCAGGAACAAGTCAGTAGAAGCACCTGAGATCAACTCATTCATGTCCAGACTAGGACGTAGCCAGGAATCAGGCAAACTATCCACTGCCAGGTATAGATTACTCATGGTTGGATCTAAGGCAATGCCGGTATGTTTTACTTTCAAGGTAGTACTAGTCGTATGCCCTGCTACTACTTCTGCTTTCACAAAGCCAGGTGTTACACTGACAGTAGCTGGTTTCAGTACCTCTAATGAAGCAACTATTCCTACCTCTGGTGTATTTACAGCATTGCTGTTAACTACAATGCCAGCTACATGGGTACCCACTTCGAGAGTACTGGCATTAAAGTAAGCTTTCACAGCTGCGACATCGCCAGGAGCAATGGTTCCGGAAGTAGTTTCAAGTGTTAACCAGGGTTGTGCATCAGCCAGAATCTCTACATTGTCCAGCTGTGTATACCAACCATCAGTTCCTGTAGTAGAATAACGCCAGCGTAACTGGAAAGAGGAGGCTTTCTGAAGATAGCTTTCCAGAGCCACCTGTACCAGTTCTCCCTTGCCGCGTAAGGTTCCATGATCTTCGTTCCAGTGCAGAAGGTTGGTCCATCCTTGTTCTTCATTGATACGGACATCCAGATCCAGAAAATCCTGGTTCCCAAAATTTTGGTAGTTGGCCTGATACTGAAGCAGTAGCTTAGGGCTTTGCGATACAGAGATGACCGGCGAAAGTAATTGTCCCTGAAGAGTTCCTGTATGGATGGCATCGGTGCTCAACATGGCTGCTTCTCCAACACCGCTGTAGTTTCCTTCACCAAAAGCAGTTGCTGTTTTCCAGCTTTTCTCAGCAGTACTCCAGCCTTTAGGCGGGAATGTACCTTCAAATGTTTCTCTGAGCATAGCTTTTCCTGTAAACAGATTCAGAACCTGATGAGGAGCGGCCACAGTTTCTTTTGAAAGAGCCGCATCTCTGGCTATCTTCTGTGTGGTCTTCTTTAGTTCTTCAGCAGTAGCAGGGACAATTTTCCCACTCCGTTTTGCTGTTGAATCTACAGTTCCTCCAAGCACCTGTAAGGTATAACTTAGTGATTCGCCTCCGGTGTTGTGAATTTCAAAATAGGTAGTATCCTTGCCTTTGTATGGGGCAACTGCATCTAATACGGTAGGAGTTACAGCAATAGATGAACCACCTACTACCCGTAGAGAAGCAGGTACAATCAGTTGATCAGCCCCATTGGCAATATCAATAATCAGTTCAGATTGATAATGGCCATACCCTATTCGGGAAGCATCAACTTCTACAGCTAGTTCTACCTGTTCACCAGGAGCAACGATACCACTTGGTGTCTGACAGCTCAGAAAGGCAGGTAACGTTTCAACAGGTCCATCCTGAATGACAACATCATCAATCAGCAGTCTTGACCCGTTGGTTTCACCATAGCTCAGAAAACCAATGGCTTCGATCGCACCCACGGTAGACTGTCCGGTAAAGACACGTTTCTCATTAAAATATACATTAAATATTCCTGTATTACGGTCCACATCTACAGAAACCAGGAAATATCCGCTTGGAGCAGGCTCGCTGAGTGGTTCGAAAAGGAGCTGATTGTTTTTGACAGTCATGATGCCAACGGAACCGTTAGCTCTGAATTCGACAAAGGTAACTCCAACTCCTCCAGGACTATCATAAGAAAGTGGAACTATGTCATACGTAGTTCCGCTACCTACATTCACCAACATGCTACAACTGGATTTGGATTGCGTTCCTATTTTAACACGAGGCGATACCAGGGTACCTACGGAACCCAGGCCATCAGAAATGAGTTCCACATGTTTCTGTCCGCTGACAGGCTTATAACTATCAATCTTCCATAAATAAGGCACTTTTATGCCATATTGTTCATCTTTAATCTCACCCCAGCCTTCCTGTCCGTTGATATTGCCAAGGCTGAAACCTTCAAAACTGGTAGTGTATTTTGTCGAATAAACCGGAGTAGGCATTACAGGTCCCTGTTTAGCCAGTGTCTGTGTCAACAACTTACTTGTTTCAACAGCAGTAAGACTCCGCTTAATACGGCTCACTGTTTTACCTGGTGAGTTCACAGATGGGGTGATAAGCTGCGTGTCCGTAGAAAGTGTAGTATCTGTTATCGTTTTTTCTTCTACTACCCGATGTGTATTCTGTACCCGAACGGTAAAAGGATAAGCTTTGGTACCCTTGTTATGCAATACCAGCTTGCGGATCTCTTTTTCCCCTTTCGGAAGAGCAGCCGAAATGGAATCCGGTGAAATTGTAAAAGCCGGACCCTCCACATTTAATTTAACCGGAATAAGAACCTGCTCCTGCTGAGGTACATTAGATGCTACTGTTACAGAGGCGGAATAGGATCCCGTAGCCAGCTTACCAGCATTCACCTGAACGGTCAGTGTTGTTTCCTCTCCCGGGGCCAGTGTTCCCTCAGAAGGTTCGACAGCCAGATGGGTAGAAGAATTTTTTAACCAGTAAATAGCATTGCGGTATACTCTAGGTAAATTTCCCCACCATACGTCATAAGGAGTTCCACTGAAAGTGGTTGCAAAAGGAAGAATGTTCAAGGCTACCACGTTGTGTTTGGCAGCCAGCAGCCAGTCTCCGTTAGACCATTTGGCGATACCTGCCGCACCGGGAGCCAATACCACTCGCTGTAAATCCCCATTTGAGATCAGGCTATCCACACCGGTCAGTAAAGGATGGTTAGGAATCAGTTTTTCTCCAAGGGTAAGATATACTCCATAGTATGTATCAGTAGAGATAAAGGGTCCATAATGTTCATCCATAAATCGTCCTGCCAGCTGAACCGTAAAGTTTGCATCTCCGGTATAGGCAAACTGGTTTAAAATGACCTTTCCACCTGCATCTACATAGTCGGCCAGAACATCTCCGACCTTTTCCGGCGTTACATTTGCCTGATATAGCCAGCTTCGCTGATTCATGACAATCACTACATCATATCCCAAAAGATCATTAACGGTAAAGGTAGCTAACCGGGTCGTGGGGAATACATCCGTTTTAATATCAGAGGGTCCATTCAGCAGCATTGGAAACTCTGCAGCCGTTCCTTCCGGAGATAAAACCAGCACCTTGGTAATGTCGGTTTTAGCCAAGGGGGACAACCTCCCCAGACTGTCTGTTTTGGCAGGGTCAGTTACCTGTATATGATAGACCAACTTGCTTTCACCTGTATTTTTTAAGGTTATCTGTCGAGTGGTGCTATCACCGGTAGGTAAGGCAGCTGAGATTGTACCCGGACTTACCACCAGACCTGGCGCAGGAATGCCTTCACCAGAAAGAGGTACAGTAATAACCGGATGGGCTGGATCATTGGTATGCAGGCGAAGGGTTGCAGTAACCTTACTGATTGAAGATGGTTTAAAGCCGATGCGAATGACTCTGCCTTGAAAATCATAGGCTGTGAGTGTATCTTCCAGCGAAACGGTAAAGTCCGGATGGCTTGTTTCCACATTAAATACTTTCAGTATACCTGAACCTGTATTTTGCACTGCCAGTTTGCCTAGTGTACTGAGACCTTTGATTACCTGCCCAAACCTAATTTCACTGGTATCTACCTTAATACCCGTCTGAATAGGCAATACACGCATTATAACAGGTAACGACAGGTAGGATTTTTCAGGATCATTGGTCCGAATAGTCACTACTTCCGTAAAATCCATGGGCAGTAAGCTGACAGGTTTGAATGTGAGCCAAACCGTATCCTGTTGTCCTGGTGCTACCGTGCCAGAAATTTTGGAAAACGTAACGAACGGAGATAATTCACTATATCCATCATCTCCGGTCTCCTGAATTTTGTATTCCAGATTCCCTTGTCCCAGATTGGAGACTACCAGTGAACGCACAACCGAATCTGTCCGCTGTACTTCAGCCAGCAGCGTATCTGGTTCAATAGAAAATACAGGAGAAACAGCCGTTTTTCCAATAGCAATATTAGATAATGCAGACGTGTGATGATAATAGTCAGATGATTGAATCGCAATATAGTAGGTTGTTTCAGGTGTCAGATCTGTAAGAGTAAATGTCTCTTTCATTCCGGCAGGTCCTGGTTTTGGAGGCACACTTACCCGAATGGCCTCCCCAAAGTTATCTGGTGTAATAGGGAAAGTAGCATACCGGAGTTCATAGAGACTTGCCGAGCCACTGGAAGAATCAGCTGGAGCCGTCCAGGTAAGTGTAAGACCTGAGTTTTTTGAAGCACTTACTGTCAGATCAGTAACAGCAGCAGGCGGTAATTGATCATCTATGGTTTGCAGTGCATGAAAGGCATTGAGACGCCCTATTCCGATCTGGCCTTTATACCATTGATTTTCGGCATCAATATTATCTACAGAAGCCAGCAAACGAGCTCTCAGTTGTTCGGGAGTATACCCTGCTCCCCCAAATTTGGAAACCACCAAAGCTGCTACGCCGGATACATGCGGACACGCCATAGAGGTACCCGCCATCCACGCATACTTTCCGTTGGGAATAGTACTCAGCACATATCCTTCCGGTCCTTCACTTTCAATATCATCCCCACCAGGAGCAGCCAGATCTACCCATTCCCCAAAGTTAGAGTAGCTGGCTTTAACGTCTTCATGCCCGGTTGCAGCTACTGACAATGTAGAGGAATAGTAACCTGGGTACCACTTGCCGGATTGATTGTCATTTCCGGCCGCAAATATAACAATTCCCCCTTTCATGGGTCCAGTCTGCATCCCATTTTCATCCGTCCCAGCTTCGTCTATAAAATAGTCGATGGCAGCCAGTACAGCCTGATCTACCACATTGGGCTGCCTGTATCCCCAGCTATTCTGAGAAATAACCGCACCGTTGTCTGCTGCATAAATATAGGTATATTCAAAGCCCCCTGCCTGTTCGTTACCTTCCTGATCTGTGTTGAATACAGCACAACTCATCAACTGTACACCATCTCCTTTTCCAGAACCTCCGGCTATCCCTGATACTCCAATGCCATTGTTATTGGTTGCAGCAATGGTTCCGGCCACATGTGTTCCATGATCATGCGGTGTAATTGCCCCCTTATTTTCTACAAAGCTATACCCATGTACATCATCTATATATCCATTCTTATCATCGTCTATTTTATTTCCCGGAATCTCTTTCGCATTGGTCCACATACTGGCTTTCAGATCCGGATGATTTACATCTACGCCTCCATCTGTGATAGCAACAATCACATTCTTTTTTCCTGTTTCAATAGCCCATGCTTTTGCCAGGCTAATATCGGCGCCCTGCTTACCTCCACTCTGACCAAAATTATCATAATGCCACTGATAGCTCAATCCGGGATCATTGGTAGCTCTGCCAATAGTTCCCAAAGGCTGGACTGTCCCTTTCAGGTTAAACGGAATGGGCTTCTTGTCAGCTGGATTGGGTCCAATGTTTTTTTTCAGATTTACAGGTTCCGCAAGCTGAATTTCAGTCAGCCCTTTATACGCAGCAATGGCTTCCTGTAAGGGCAGGTTTGGATTGACTTTTAACTCATACCATAAGTGCAGCCCATGTTTGCGGTGTTTGGCTTCATACTTGCCGCCATCCGGAAAAACCCGTTTGATCTGTTGTGCCTTTACCTTGGCATTCACTTTGTCAAAAGTCTGAATACCTGTTCTAAGCACCCCAGCCGATGTCCGGGTAATCTGTTTTTGTCTCGACTGCGTTTCCAGTTGTACGGCGAAAGATTCAGCGACTTTAATACGGACAATACCAGGCTCCACGTGTGAAGAATTACCCGGTATCTGAGCAAAACTACTGCTGGTGGCATGAATAACCAGCAGGATCGCCAGGAAATAAGAAACAAAAATAGGCACGGAATACCGTTGCAAAAGTACATTTTTGTACATACTGACAGATTGGTTTAATGGATAATAGATAAAAAAGAAAAGGAACAGCAGAGAGAAAATATATGTACCGATTTCCGCATAGCCGGATAGGGTTTACGTCTATGGCAGAGAAAAGGCAATACATATCCCTTCAGACACTGAAACAGGTCTGTAAACACAGGAAAAAAATGCATAGAAAATTAGCGTATCAGAAAGTAATCAGGTAAGAGATGGATGAATCCAAAAGAGGAATGTGGTAAATAGAATTTCATGGGTTGGTTAGGTTTTATAGTTTGTTTACTTGATGAAGCTGTCTACTATAATTTTTAAAGAAGCACAATAACCAGATTTTGGATCGAGGCAGAAGACTCATGGTTAGCCAGACGCTCACATAGCCAGCGGCTATGGACCGAAAAAAATAATGAAGTCGCAGCCTACTTTTCGTTCATATGAACTTAACCAAATCCTGTTTTTGCAACTTTAACAAATTAGGGTCGACACTTCTATGTCAACTAACTACCCCCCAATCCCTAAACACAGAGTCGAGTATTTTTAATTTTCTTTACATAGTTGACATAACGCGTATCATTAGTGCGATTGTTTCATCGTAAAAAGCTGAGAAAATTGATCACAAAATGGAAATGCAATCAAAGTATGTTCAGGGTTGATCAAGTCTATGATAATGCGTTTGCCGAATCCTTTTTCTTACGTTTCAAAACAGAGTTGGTGGAAAATGGGACTTTTTATCAGTAGACGATGCCAAAACGGAATGTTTTGAATACAATGGCTACCGCATGGGCTTGAAATTTAGTATAATCGAAACAGAAGACATTCTGCATTGGGCTATAAAAGTCCGGCAGAATTTGAACAACTTTACCAAATTAATCTCGTTCACCCGCAAGTTGTGTTTCCCGATTTTTAGGACCACCTCATAGCAATACAAACTAATTATACCCAATTAGTACTCATTGACTACACAGAAGTATGAGTAGTTAGCATAAAGGCGGGAACACGACAAAACAAAAATCAAATGGAAATAAAAATACATTCAGTAGCCATTGTAAAAAACACACGAAAAACCCCAACAGATGATTACTGGGAAGGGGTTGTTTCTGAAATTGAATTGGCAGATCATATTCCTACCGAAGCCTTTGATCAGATTTCGGATTTCTCTCATCTGGAAATAATTTACTACTTCAATCAGGTTGAAGATAGCGATATTGTTTTTTCAGGTCGGCCAAGAGGTAATCCGGCTTATCCTTTGGTGGGCATTTATGGCCAACGAAAAAAAGACAGGCCCAACGCCATTGGCCTGGCCACAGTCGAACTTCTGGAACATAAGGGTAGAACCTTAAAAGTCAAGTACTTAGATGCAATCGATGGAACGCCTGTATTAGATATAAAACCAGTATTCAAAGAATTTGAGCCTAAGGGGAGCTTAAAACAACCTTCCTGGGTAGAGGATCTAATGAAAAATTATTGGGAATAACTGTTTTGCCAAATGAAAATTTAGCGAATCCATAAAAAGAAAAGTAAACAGTATTCCGCTTCTCAAAGCGATCTGGGACTGTCTTTATAGATGTGTATCTAAAGAATATATGGATGAGCCGACTTATTAAGGCGCAAAACGCAAGCCGGGCGGTTTCCTCATGACTGGCAACACCCGGCTTGGAATCAGTGCTCTGGCATCAACGCTTAAACACTGCTACTGATAGAAATAGGTAATCCCGTAAGGGCCCGCATTATAGATTGGATTGGTGCAGGTAGCCACCATACTTGCCGCATACCCGTAACCGCTGTCATAGGAGTAACTGATTGTTGCACTATAGGGTGTTCCTTGCTGGATGGTATAGCTAGTCACGTTGTTCTTGTACGAAAGCCACAGACCAGGCGTACCTTCTAAACGTCCCACCATGGTCACCATGAACCAAAAGGCAAGGTTACCTCTGGCAGAAATCCAAGGGCTTATTTTGCCATCATGCCCGGTGGCTTGAATATTGAAGTTTGCCGAGCCGTTTTCTCCTGTCCGGTAAAGAGTATTCAGGTTGCCATCTGCCAGATAGGTAAAAGCGTAATTGCTATGGGCTCCCGGATATGCAATATGAAAATAAGTAAGCTGATTGGATGTATTGTAGGTAAGAGTTTGACCAAGGTAAAAGCTACCATTGATCAGACAGCTAGCTCCGGTAATCAGGCCATCTGAGTTGGTAGTTACATCGATAACTCTGCCATCTGCAGTAGAGGTAACTTTGGTCAGATGCCGACTGGCATCATAGCTGAAGTTCCAACGAGTGGTAACTAATTGTCCGTCTGAGTAATTTTTACGAGTAACATCTGCCATACTGGGAAATGTACTGCCACTCCGGTAATAAAACTGTATAAATTCATTAGCCGATAGAGAAATCCTGGAGATATAGGCAGACTGAATCTGGATGGGTGGTATAGTAAGGTCAAGCTTAGCTGATTTGTCGGTAACACTGGGCTGCGGCACTATGTCGTTCTCTCGCTGGCAGGAGCTGAAAAACAGAACAAGGGCTGTTAAAACAGAAAAAAGGAAGATAGTTTTGATTTGAAACGTTTTCATAAAATTTAGATTTGAGAAGTGAAAAAGAAAAATGTTTACAACTCCTCATGCTTGTCAGAGGGTCTGTTACACCAAATCCCGGTAGAAGGTTTTGTAGTAACACGACAAAGATAGCCCAACGGCTGAGTGGTATTCAAGACATGAACATGTGTATTTGACTGTCCGAAAATAGTGTGGTTGGAAAACAGTGTGGTTAGAAGATAGTATCACCGGAAAACAAAAAAATACCTACTGGGGCGGGTTTGCAAGCGCATGGATGTATTGATTCAGACTAGTTTGTTTCTCAAAGCTTTGTCAACGGCCTCGGAGCGGGAATGCACCGTAAGCATCCGACTCATACTGTCTTTCATTAGAGAAAGCTAATTTATACGTTTGTTTTATCATCCTGCAAACCTGGTAGCTCAAGCAATAGTAGAGAATACGTGACGGAGTGGATGCTTACACTTGTTTGACGAACGCCCATCCAATCCAACTTTGAAGGCTGTGATCGACAAGATTAATGCACGCTGGGGGAGCAGGAACGGTATTTCTGGCATCCAACAGCACGACTCAGTCTTGGCAGATGCTTTCGACGATGCAGAGTAATCGGTTTACCCTATCTATCCGAGCGAAGACATGGATGCGATAGATACACAAGTACAATCATCTGAAACGTAAACATTCTGAATGAGTGATTTAGAAGTTTAAATTATAGTAATTAGCAGGCTCATAGAAAACGAACCCTTCCATATCCAATACTAAAAATTTCAACTAAACCTTATGTTCTACCTGCTAAAGAATAAATAGATGAGCTTTATCACGAATATTATTTTACTCTTTCCTGACATAGAAGATGAACTAGAAAGAATGAAAGAAGTGAATTCTTTTACATATAGAGGCATACTCTTAAATTTAATATCAATCAATGAGCCAAATCCTGAAGAGTTTGTTACTTGGTATGGAGGAAGGAAAAAACTATCAGGTAATATGTTTATAGGCGCTTACAATTATTTCGATGAAGAAGGCTTCAGACAACATTTGTTTTCGAATGTTAACTGGGAATCGCCTGAATATGTTCAACTTATAATTAAAAGTGAGGCAGAATGGACATACAAAGTATATACTGATGCAGGAAAAACGCTGGTTTATGATTCAATTCTACAATAAAAAAATAGTTTGTTGTCAAACTATTCCACCCAGAACTATTGTAAAAGTCAGGCGTTATTGTCTGATTTTGGTTTATAAGGATACAGTAACCATTTCAGATAGCTTACAATTGAGTAAATTGAATGACTGCAATTTCGAAGGTAAGTTCAGCAATCTGCTACCCAATCGGTGGAGCAACACCGTTGGTGGAGCAACACCGTTGAGAAAGCGGCCTACATGTTACCAGACGAATAGATACGATACCTACGCAATTAGTAGACAATACTTATGAAAGAACTCATCAAGTTAATAGCTCAAAAACATTGGGAAAGCGGTATAGATGTCAATCCACCCGCTAAGCTCTCAGAGATTGAAGACTTTGAAAGACTAGCTGGCTTTCTTTTGCCAGCCGATTTCAGAGAGTTTTATTTAACCTGTAATGGCTTTGCTTGCAATGAGGATATCTTTACTATGCTTCCGCTTTCTCTCATTAGGCAGTTTCAAAAAGACTATGGAGTAAACTGGTTTTATTTTTCGGAGTATATGATCTACTCAGACATGTGGGGACTGCGACTTACATCCAGTGGAGAATACGAAATATTTAATGGCAGCTATCCAGACAAAGCCTTGACAAACTCACTTAGTGAATTTCTTAAGCGCTTTCTCAAAGGAAATGTCTTCGATACTGATGGTCTATATGACTGGCATGACGAAATTGGAATAAATTAAACTATCTCCCTGTAACAAGCCGGATAGGTACGTTCATTCGGTGAAGTAACTAATTTCCGAACCGATACGAAAGTAAGCATGCGGTGGAGTAGCTATTGCTGGTAACAAAAGTAATTAATAAGTTCGCCTTCTGCTAACTGCCTCTGGTGTAGAGCGAATGGTTACATAAACTTAGCAAAGACTCTTTGTGTGGAGATGTGTTTATATTTATTGAAAACTGAAAACAACTACAACTATCCAAAAGACAAGCGACCTTACTCGCTATATAAGGTGCAAGTATGCATACTGACAGCTCGGATGCTTACGTATATTCTCTCCTAAAATCTATGGTAATTTCCAAACAAAAACTCCAAATCCATTGCTGGTAAACGTTGTATCCCCAAGGGAAATTTCTCCATAAGTTTCTCCTGCCACATATATAGTATTGATATGGTTTATAGCAATAAAAGGAGCAGATTGTGATTTATTTCCTCCTACCTCCTTTTCCCATAACAGTTCACCAGAAGGATTATACTTACCAATATACATATCATTTTTTTCCTCTCCGGTTAATGCATTCCAATCTGTTGGTAAAATAGAATAAGAAGAACCTGTGATATAAAAGTCACTCCCAGTCCCTAACGCCATTGCCATTGTATAATGTATTTTTTCACTGGAGTGCTTTGCCCATTGAATATCTCCTTTTTCATTGTATTTGGCACAAAAATCTACACCTTTTCTATTCGCAAAAGGCCATAGTGTTATGTGATCTAGTTTAACTACTCCGTGCACCCATCCTGTTAAATATAGATTGTCTTCAGCATCTACATCAATCGCCTCAACAGATACAACATCCAGCCTGGAGGTATCGCCTCCCTCTATACTTCTTCCCCAAAGTGCCTTTCCTGAATTAGAATATTTTGCAATAAAATAACCTTCCATATAATCTGCTGTCAAACTATCATTTCCTATGATCAAAGACTCAAAACCTCCCAGTATGTATATACTTCCCTTTTGACTTACTTTTAGTTGAAAAGGGGATACAGATTCTGATCCTCCTATATTTTTTGCCCAAGCCACCTTCCCCTCATGCGTATATTTCACAATAAAAATATCTGAATATGTATTAGCATTTAAAGTGGTTGTATCAAAAGTCGCTGAATTATAAAATTCACCCAATACATACACATTCTCTTCTTTATCTACAGCAATACCCTTTCCTTGTATCTTTTTTCCCTCAACGGCAGTTCGAGCCCAGACTAACTTTCCTGTGCTGTTATATTTAATCACAAAGACATTATTTTCTCCCATATATATCTCGTAAATAGACATATACGAATGTAATACTGTATCTTCTACTGAGATAGATTTTGTAAAGTAACCTGTTACATAGACATTACCCGCATCATCTACAACCACTTGCTGTCCTTCATCATGATCTTTATTACCTATCGTTTTTACCCAAACTACTCTTCCTTCAGAATTATATTTTGCGATAAAAGCATCCCTATCCCCTTTAGAGTTTAGCCTTATTGTATCAAATATTGCACTTTCTGTATAATAGCCTGTAACATAAGTATTCCCGTAATCATCAACAGCCAATGAATTAAGAGAGGAGTGATGGTCTAAAAACTCTATTATATATGCCATAGGCGTTTTTAGTAATATAGGTTCGGCTATCTTTCCTAAAGAAAGCCCCATAGTAAGAATAAAAGAAAACAATAATTTATCTAAAATCATAAAATCTTAATGCGAAAAAGAGTTGAGTATAGAAGTTATATAATTAGTTGATTATCTCATCTAAGTGCCTTTCCAAAACTCTGTAGTATTTTCTTGCTTTTTGATATGTAGGATATATAATCATATATTCTCTCAGAAATAGTACATACTTAATTATCTTTTATCAGTTCGTAAGAGCAAACAATCTAAGCGTCCGAATAAGACCTTTAAATGGCGTTACCTTACTTTTTCCAACGGCTAGGAAGCTGCTCTGATTAGATTGCTTTGCTTGAAACGTTTGTAGATCCGAAACCTTCGAGCTTGTAAAGTTGACTTTCATTCAGCAAAGCTATAAACTCGACTGCTCTTCTAGAATAGCGTATGGCTCGCAAGGTTACAGTGTAAGAAGGTAGTTATCTTGCTGGATGGGATTTGCCCTGCTCATAGCCAGTAAACCAAACGAACTTGTTTGAGGAATGTCCTTCCAGTACAGCTCTAATGTAAGCATGCAATGAACAGCCTTGCTTATATTGTCCGCTCTTCGAATGCTAATTCCATCCTAATGAGGATTGAAACATCCTATCTATCCGCTATGCCCCATATAGGTAATCGGTAGTATACCTACAGAACAATACGCCTAAATCCGAGTGGATCTGTCTGATAGTGTCAGACCTTTATAAGGTTAGTAATGGTCGCACTACACTCAATTGGCATGACAAAATAAACAGAGAAGCCCACCCACATATACAATCTGACTACAACAAATACCAATTGAGATACATTTCATTGGACTGCAATTCAGAATTTTGTACTTGAAAGTTATTCAGTTTTAAAAACAATAAAAAATATGCAAAAAAGAAAATTAGGAAATAGCGGATTAGAAGTTTCCGCATTGGGCTTTGGCTGTATGGGTTTAAACTTTTTGGACGGCAAAGGAATAGAGAAAAAAGAAGCCATAGCATTACTCCGCAATGCAGTTGAAAGAGGCATCACATTTTTCGATACCGCAGAAGCCTACGGACCTTACACCAATGAAGAAATTGTTGGCGAAGCACTTCAACCGTTGCGTAAAGAGGTCGTCATCGCAACAAAATTTGGTTGTAAAAATGCCAGCCCGGCTGTAGGTCTGGACAGCAGACCCGAAACAATCAGAGCAGTAGCCGAAGCATCTTTAAAAAGATTAAGAACAGACTGCATTGATTTGTTTTATCAGCATAGGGTTGATCCCAATGTTCCGATAGAAGATGTTGCAGGAACAGTAAAAGATCTGATCCAAGAGGGCAAAGTAAAATATTTCGGTTTATCGGAAGCCGGTGTGAAAACCATTCGCAAAGCACATTCTATTCAGCCTGTATCGGCATTGCAAAGCGAATATTCTTTATTTTGGCGTGAACCCGAAGCAGAAATTATACCCACATTGGAAGAGTTGGGAATTGGTTTTGTGCCGTTCAGTCCTCTGGGCAAAGGTTTCCTCACGGGTATCATCAACGGAAAATTGGAGGCTGTAGACCGCAGAAATATCCTTCCTCGTTTCAGTGAAGAAAACATAAAAGCCAATATGGTTTTAGTGGATGCACTTTCTGAAATTGCCAAACAAAAAAACATCACATTGGGACAATTGTCACTGGCCTGGCTCCTGGCTCAAAAATCTTTCATTTCGCCAATACCAGGAACTACAAAATTGCATCGTTTAGAAGAAAACATTGGCAGTACAAATGTTGTGTTCACAGCGTATGAGCTTGCAAAAATAGACACCACGGTAAACGGAATTACACTTGTGGGCGACCGCTATCCCGAGTTTTTGGCAAAACAAATAGACAAATAAAAGCTTGCAGTAATGCAACCTCTTAAAGGAAAGTAATAGTTGTTACAGGTGCAAGCAGTGGAATGGATAAAGCCCCTTATCGTGTTCCATAACTTTTCTGGAAACATGATTTGTAAATAAAGGAAAAGCAACCTTTCCTGTCCTCCTGTAAGGATCTTGTGACAAATAGAGTGGCGTTTGGTTTATGAGATATTCGTCCCCAGGTTGGTGTTATCAACAACCTGAACTAAGGGAAAGTGGTTGTTGGTGATAACACCAACAACGGGCATACAATTATCTCTAGTCTAGTCGGAAAGGCCGTCGGTCTTGCCATGTGATCCTTACAGGAGGACAGAAAGGGAGTTGAGAGGGTAAAAAGAGATTTTTTTCCTAAAATTCTCAAAATTGAAAAATTTATGGGACATGGTAAGGGTTGGCCTTTGGCCTGTGTGGGGAGGATCGGAGAAAAGTGTCTTTTTCTTTTGTCCGACACACAATGCTGTCCCAACAAATTCTCATTTGATGTCCTTTTTTGGGCAAGCAAAAAATGAAGGAGCGGAGACATCGTTATTCGTCCGTCAAAACAAAATTGATTAAATTCGTAATCTGAAAAATGGAAAGACAAGCTGACATCAAGCATATTAAGAGCATATCGCAACTGATGCGAGAATTGGAACTTCCTGCACCTTTGCACCCATTGGTTGGATTGGTGGATTACAATAAGGTTTCGATTGAAAAGTTTCCGAAAGGACAAAAAATAAGTCTTGATTTTTATAAAATTTCCTTTAAGTCTACATTTAAGGGACAGATAAAATACGGACAGGGACATTATGATTTTGAAGAAGGCGGATTGGCATTTTTGAAGCCTAGGCAAATCGTTTTTTCACCAACAGAAACAGAAAATTATGAAGGTTTTGCTTTGTATTTTCATTCAGACTTTTTACGAAATTATTCATTAGGAAATACGATACATAAGTATGGTTTTTTCTCTTACAATGTTTCAGAAGCCTTGTTTTTGTCGGCGAAAGAAAAAGAAATTATAGCCAGTTTATTTACGACAATAGCCCACGAGTTAGCCAACAATATCGACGGTTTCAGCCAGGATGTGCTGGTATCACAACTAGAATTACTGCTCAATTACAGCAATCGTTTTTACAATCGCCAATTCATTACCAGAAAAGCAGTCAATCATGATATCATAGCTTCTTTGGATAAACTTTTAGAAAACTATTTTGAAGAAGAAAACAGTTTGAGAAACGGTTTACCATCCGTGAAATATATCAGCACAGAATTAAAGCTATCGCAGCGTTATTTGAGTGATATGTTGCGTTCACTGACGGGACTCAATACCCAACAATACATTCAGAACGCCATCATAGAAAAAGCCAAAGAAAAATTATCAACGACAAATCTTTCCGTTTCAGAGATTGCGTATGAATTAGGTTTTGAACATTCACAATCGTTTAGCAAACTTTTCAAGACAAAGACAAATGTTTCGCCTTTGGAGTTCAGACAATCGTTTCATTAAATATGGCAGAAAGCGAATGGCGTTTCCCCGTAAAAGTGTATATCTATTCGCTAAAATAGCCATTTAGGAAGTAGTAGGCTTCCATAGTAAAGGGATTAATTGGCCGAGCTGATTACTAGGATAATTAGGTAATCGCTCTGGTATATCTTGTAACTATTCATAGGGATTGATGCCTTATAGCTTACAGCTAACTACTACAGTTCAGACGGATACGGCAGAGGCGTCTACCCGATTGGCAGTTTATTGTTTTTTCATTCTGTTGGTCTTGCAAATTTCGCCATTTCATTCATTCCTTCGCCTGTCCTCCAAACATTGCGAAAAATCCATTCACTTATTTTCCATTGATTGTCTGTCTTAATGGCTTTTGTTGTCAAAACCCCACCTGCGTGAAAGTATTTCCCTTTAAGTGTCGGATTTTCGTCAACGTCGCCCCAAACGTGCATTGCCGTCAAGTTTATTCTAATTGTCGCTTTGTCGTTGTTAAGTTCTATGATAAAGTCGCTTGTCGTGTGTTGTGTCGCTTGGAAACGTGCAAAACTTTTTAGTTGTCCGTCGAGTATGTTGTGGTGTCCAATAGAAACGGCACCGTTTGGTTTTACAATTTGTCCGTCTGCGGTAAAAGTATCTGCAACGATGCTTTTATCAAGTGTCTTTTCGTCAATAGCTCTGAAATAGCGAATGTGCAAGTCGCTAATTTTTGTCTTTTCAATTATATTTTCAAGTTCTTTTTCCATTGTCTTTTGTTGTCTGTTACTATCTGTAGTTTTGACTTTTAGAATGACTGCCAACCTCTGTGTTTACGAACTTCGTCTATTTCTTACTTATCGGAACCTGTGACTTAGATTCATCAAAGTTTATATTTGAGTTCAATTAACACTATTTCTGTTGTTTAAGTAATAGTAGGGATAAGTAGTATTATTTCCAAAATGGTAGAACCTTTCAGAATACTATTTGCCAGTCCAACAGTCATTTCGCTTTATTGAGACTCTTTTTGATATAAAGGAACAGATGGATGTCTGCCTATTAAAACTTACCACTTTTGTTGTTAATTTGTTGTATAAGCCAAGTTTGCAGTTAACATTTCCTGTACCTGGCTTCGGGTTATACCCTTTGTCTTTTCACTTTCCTGTTTAGACCTCCACTCAACGATAGGTAGAATGGAAAGCATTCATTGTCTTTGACCAGAACCAGATAAAAAAACATCATTAAACCTAACTATATTTCAAGTTGTTTCCTGATATGATTAAAGCATTTTGACTCAATGAGCAGACCTGTATTTATTATTCTGATAGTAGCTATTGTCAATTGTAATATTACTAATCTGACTGCACAGAACCAGCTCAGCTTTTCTCAAAAGGAAATAGCACAGATGTTGATAAAATTAGAACGGTTCTCAGATACCTGTAAGCCATTTCATCATAAATGGCTGGATACAGTTTATAATCATACATATTACAGATACAAAACTAATAGTGATGGTAAATTGGAAATGATTGGCACAACCGGAGACAGTATTGTGGCGATTCGTACTCTGAAGGAATATGCAACCATGCCTACCCCTCCGGATACACTCAATAAGTTTCTCTTCTTCTGTGCCAAAAACAATATTCATGATGCAGATCCATATGTATTTATAGTGGCATTGAAAGTTTTTGACGATCAATTGGATGAGTTTAATCAGGGAGTTGAAATGTGTAGCACCATGCTTGGTCCCAATGGGTTTGTATCGCTTATACTCACGCGGATGGGGATGCCAGACTATCCTTGTACTTTTGTTACAACTGGAGATGTATATATGTGGTTACATAAGAATAAAGTCAACTATAGGAATTACCCAAAGCTGATGAAAATGTTGAAATATAAGCTAAAGTAAAGAAGGATGATAAGATGGGATCTTTTTCTAATTCATACTAGAAATGGGTACAGAAAAGTATAGATTTGTTTGGTCTACTGATCTTAAACGGATAATCTATGGTGATTATATGAAAGACCATAAAACCGGAAAATGGGTTGGTATTCACCCTATATGAACTGGTTCATGACTCAATATGAGAGTAAGAGATCCAGATGGAAAAGGCAACGCTTTAGATATTGATGGGAAGAAACCAATTCCAATGATCCGGATTTTATATGGAAAGAACATAGTACTTATGAAGTTGTACATCAAAATAATTTATGAATCTTGCTCAACTCTTTAAAGAAAAAGATTTTACGGATAGTGGTATTTTAAGATACTATAATGATTTAGATACTATTTCTCTAATCTTGGATTATACAGGTTATGTGACTGAAAGTATCTTTTCTGGAAGGAAGAAAAATCTTTCTTTTGATCGTGAGCTGTGGTTATTCAAATTTACTACTATCTCAGATTACAAATATAAAGAAGGCAGTAATGTGTCTTTTAATGGGTTTGAACGAGATTTTTCATTAAAGTTTTATAATGTAATAATTGATAGTTTGTCATTAAAGCATAATGAAGATTACTATAAAATGAGCATTCAATTAGGCGTTTTTGGGTCTTTAAGTTTTTTCTTTCAAGATTATTATTATGAATGCAGACAAATAAAAGGAATTAGAAAAGAAGGAGATGATTATCTGTATCAGGATATTAATAATCAGGAAGTTATGTATTTTTCAGGGTTTTATGAATGGAAATAAGTACTACTCTTAATTCCCAGAAATGGAACAACTAATCCCCGTGGCTGCATATGGTAACTTTGAAGAAACAATTACCAATAATTGTTTTTCTCTTGATTTTAGTAAATGTCAAGGACTTGCCTCAACACAATACTGAGATATTGCAAGTTATAAGATATAGCAAAGAAAATGGTCACACATACCTTTCTGAAAAACGGACATATAACCAAAAAAGGTTGTTGGAAAATCTTGTTGAATTTAATTTGTATAATAACAGTGTATTTGATTCAATAGTCTTTACCTATGACAGTAAAAATAATTTACTAACTCAAATTGAGTATGTGCCTATAAATCAAGGAAAAAGGGTAAATACACAGTATGAAAAAGTAAATGAAATTAGTTATATCTATAATGAAAGGAACGCCTTAAAAGATATAAAGGGTAATTATACTACTGTTAAATTATACGAGCCAATTTTTTCCACTCTTCTATTTAAAGATTCTTTAAAACTTCTTGAAAAAGAGATAGGAGAAATAGACATAATAGTTAATAATGCTTACAAGAAAGATTCAAGAAAGCTAAAAAGAGATTCGGTAGCAGTGTTAATCGATTCTTATAGCACAAATTGTCGCACTGAATTATTTTCACAATATGGTATTTCAAACCAAACGTTTCTAAAAAGAATGCAAGTTTCTTACACTGAAAGTAATTTATTATTAGATGATAAGTTTGTATTTGAAGATACAGTTATTGAAAGGAAATATTATTATACACATGGTTTAATACAGAAGATAGAGGTAATTGTTACAGTAGATAAAAAGAAAATATTCTATAAGGAAGTATTTAAATATAATTTCGTTTCTCAAAGAAAATAAAAGCAACCAAAAAAGGTACTCTGCTTAATGCTTCTCCACGCAAGCTCAACTCCCATACTCACTGAAAAAGGAGCAGGATTTAAGTTTATATCTGATGACGCACAGTTAATTAAATTATAGTTAGCTAAAATACCAGATAGCTTTCTGTGAAATAGAATCTTAAAGTTTTATAGCTCCAGTTGAATTTGCCAAGACCACCTAGGCTCTAACTATAACTAGCTCACTTTATAGGAAAACTATGATTATCAAAAAGAGACTGGAGACTTTGGAACTACCAATGAAAAGAAACCTGAAATATCTAATTTATTTTTGTATACTGTTATTAACTCTTGTCTTTGTACATACTAATCCTCTTTCGGCAAAGTTTCTATTGGGATATCCTCAAGGAATGAGGTTATTACTTGAGTGCCTTACGTTTGGTGGTGCAATCTATAGTATTGACTCTGAGCTTTGCAATTGGTTCAAAAAAAGAATATATGGATTGTTTTTCTATCTGTTTGTACGATTAGTAGTATCATTTGCTTTTGCTTTTCTTCCTTTTGATATAATCATTAATACTCCCAATGCAAAAGGTTTCATTAACTATATCCTTATTCATAACTGGCGGCCTAATATCATATATTACCAGTGTATACTAACATTATTTCTTGTTGAGGTTGTAGTATCCTTTATAAACGGTTATAAGAGCACCCACTAGTCTCACAAAATCTGGTTTGAGAATATGCTCCGTTGTAAGAGTGACCACATTTATCGGTAGAGAGATCCGGATGAAAAAGTTATGTACTACGTATCTTGATGAAAATCAGACCCAACTTACTATAAGATGACAGCAAAAGAATTTACAGAACAATTAAAAGCAAAAACTCCGGATATAGACTTACTAATCGCAAGTGTAGGAAGTGAGATAGCACCAGTTATAATAAAAGAATATACGTGTTTACCTAAAGGTGATAGTTATCAGGAAGATACAAATCCTATCTTTGAACTTTTTATAAACTATAATCATAACATATCCATTGGATTTATTGGCTTTTTACAAAAAATTTCAACTATCAATGGGTTTATACACTTTGCTCTTTTTCAAGAGGATCTGGTAGTAATAGATAAGGACTCTGATGAAATATTGGTAGTAATTCCAGATGACCTATTTTCATTAGAACCAGGCGAGTATCCTCCAATCTCATTTTATTGTGCTCAGAATTCTGCTTCTTTTCTGAATATGTTTATTCTATATGCAGAATTCAATGCTAATGAACTCCTGGGAAAGAGATACAATCCTCAGGAAAAGGAATTTCTGTTAGAAGAACTTTCACAAAAGGCTGGAGGAGAAAAGTATAAAAAGTTCATTTCCGTCTTATTAAATATACAAACACCTCAATCTTAGTATATATCTGACCTACATATTCATCAATCAAAACAATTAATTCCTTATTGGATAGTGATAAATTTAATCTACTTGAATCTGCACTTGATAAATATAATGTGGAGAAGCCTAAATAGTATCACCTTGTTATGGTTGTTTTCCGGATGTATGGATGTGAAAACAACAACTGATACGAAAGAATTAGTTTGTGATAGTCTTATCTATTCTTTAGATAATCGGATTTCAGAAAATGCGATCGACAGTCTGGTAAGAGGAAAAACAGTTGTTTTTTGTGTTTTCTCCTCTTCCTCCTATAAAGATACGTTGGAACTACGATTAACTTTGTCAAATGAATTTGATAGTACAGATGTGCATTATTTTAGAAACCGTTATAGAACCAATCGTTTTCTCAAGATTAAGAATAAGAAGATAATGGTATTGTCCACAGAAGACTTTGCTTTGCAAAAAGTATCTCCGGGAATACATAAAGAGCTAATTGGCCATCCAGCTTCACTTGTTATTGATTTGGCTTATCATAGTCATGAATTACTAAATTATTATTATCCATTTTCCATTGTTCAATAATCTTCTGTAAGACCTGTAAACAGGTAAAGCGAAGGATAGTATACTAGAAAGTTACTTTTACTAGAATTGAGGTTCTGCATTCTAGTAATATGAAGAACCTCGAACAACTTTATTTAGCAATCTTGCAAAGGGCAGGCAGTACTGTCTGACTTTTGCTTTTTAAGGATACAGAAACTATTTCAGATAGCTTTTCACTTGTCAGCTCTCTTGTATACTTCTCAAAAATCACAGTAATACTTATCATCCTAATGAATGGATAGATTATCCAGTATAGAATAACCAGCAGCTACAAATTCTATAGAATATAAAGAAAAAGGATTTGTATCTTAACCAGGATTTATTCTATAAATCTATATCGTATTGAGACCTGATTGCTGCTTACGGACAAGCTGGAACAAACAATTCTTGAAATAAATACTTTTGTCAGAAAAGACCTTTGGCAGGACTTTAAAATACTCGCCTTTGAATATGGAAGCTTGAAAATTATAGGAGGCATTGACTTGAGTTCAAATCATACAATTGAAATTACATTCATTGCTACTTCTTTTATGGAAGTTGTTTAGGATAAGTTTTAAACCAGCTCAACGAGCAGATTTTGTAGCGTGCCTTAATTTTTAATCCCCAGGTTGGTGATAACACTAACAATGGGAAGAATAAATCTATCATCTACTGATAATTACTTCAAAGGAACTCTAGTATTAGATGAGTAAAATCTTATTTTCTATCTTAAGCTCAATTGTAGGGCTTTTATATTGTGCAATCATTTTGCATAGACAGTATATACAGAATGATTTTTTGAACATTGTCATTGTGTTATTCATTTACTACATTTTATTTTTTAGCGTTGGTATATTTCTCTGAGGTGGTCCTAAAAATCGGGACACAAAACTTGCTTAACTTAGCAAGTAAATGAAAGGCAAAAAAACAACAAGTAAACGGCGTAAATACAGTGCCGATTTCAAAAGTGAAGTAGTAAAAATGCTT
>JASJOS010000034.1 GCA_030068525.1 Xanthocytophaga flava | reverse complement strand
GCTGTCAGACCAGTGTAAGTGCTGTGTTGAGTTTGCCAGCAGCCATTACAGCGACAGTGAGTGGCACCAATCCAACCAGTTGTACAACTACTGATGGTTCAATCACAATCAGTGCTGTAACGGGTGGTACAACTCCTTATAGTTATAGTTTGGGTGGTATAACATTCACAAATACGACAGGTGTGTTTACAGGTTTAACCGCTGGTAACTATACTGTCTATGTAAAAGATGCTGCAGGTTGTAGTGCAACATTTGCACAAACGATCACAGCACCGAGCGGTGTAAGTGCAACAATTGCATCAACCAATGAGACAGCTTGTAACACAAATGACGGATCAGCAACGGCAACCGTAACAGGCGGAACAGCTCCATACGAATATTATATCGGAGGTGCACCTAACCCAGCAGGTCTAAACAACAATGTGTTTGCATCTCTGGCTCCAGGATCGTACACGATCCTGGTAAAAGATGCAGCAGGATGTGAGTTTACAGCAACAACAACGGTAACCAAGTTTACTTGTCCTCCGGTTTGTAACCTGACGGCTACTGCAAGTGGCACTAACCCAACAAGTTGTACTACAACAGATGGCAGTGTGAGTGTAAGCAATGTAAGTGGTGGAACATTACCATATCAATACTCAATTGATGGTACAACATTCCAGTCAAGTGCAAGCTTTACAGGCTTAGGTGCAGGAACTTACACGATTACCATTAAGGATGCAGCTAACTGTAGCATAACTCTAACACAGGTGATTACAGCACCGAGCGGAATCACAGCAACACTTGCTTCTACCAATGAGACAGCATGTAATGCAAACGATGGTTCAGCAACGGTAACTGTAACAGGAGGAACAGCTCCGTATCAGTACTTTATCAATGGAAGTGTGAATCCAGCGGGGGCTAATAATAATGTATTTGCATCATTAGCTCCTGGTTCATATGCACTTAAAGTAGTTGATGCTAATAATTGTGAATTTACAGTGACTACAACTGTGACTAAGTTTACTTGTCCTACTTGTACACTAGCTGCTACAAACACATCTGTAGCTCCAACTTGTAGCAATGTAAGTGGTGGTTCAATCACTGTGACTCCTACAGGTGGTACGACTCCATATGAATACTCAGTAAATGGAGGTGCGTTTGCAGCAGGAACCGGGCAGTTTACTGGACTGACTGCTGGAACATACAGTATCATAGTAAGAGATGCAGCTGGTTGCCAGGTTACATTAACTCCGGTAACTTTTGCTAACCCTGCTATCACATTGTCAGCTACTACAACAAACCCTAGTGCGTGTGGTGTAGATGATGGAACAATCAAGGCAACTGTATCAGGAGGTACTTCTCCATATAGCTATAGCCTGGATGGTATTAACTTCATCAATACAACAGGTAACTTTACTGGTTTGTCTGCTGGTTCGTATACAGTGTATGTACAGGATGCAACGGGTTGTATAGTAAATACCAATGTTACTATCACTGTACCAACAGGTATTACTGCCATGACAGTAACTCCAACTTCTGAAACTGCTTGTGGTAAAATAGACGGAACGATCACAGTAAGCGGAATAACAGGAGGAGCAAGTCCGTATCAATATTATATCAATGGAGTAGTCAATCCGGCTGGTATCAATAACAATACCTTCTCAGGCCTGGCTGCTGCTAACTATACAATAAGAGTAGTAGATGCGACGGGTTGTGAATTTATCGCAACTGCAACAATATCTACAACATGTCCAACCTGTCAGTTGACCGCAACGATAACTTCGGCTAATTCGACAAGTTGTGCAGGTAATGGAACCATCACAATTAGTGGTGAAACCAATGGAACAGCTCCGTATCAGTATTCAATAGATGGAGTGAACTTCCAGTCAGGTGCTTCATTCACAAATCTGGCAGGTGGTAATTATACAGTAGTCATAAAAGATGGCAATGGTTGTACTTTCAGCAAGTCTGTAGTAATTACAGCACCAAGCGGAGTGAGCGCGACAGTTGCATCAACCAATGAGACAGCTTGTAACACAAATGACGGATCAGCAACGGTAACCGTAACAGGCGGAACAGCTCCATATGAATATTATATCGGAGGTGCACCTAACCCAGCAGGTCTGAACAACAATGTGTTCGCTTCTCTGGCTCCAGGATCGTACACGATCCTGGTAAAAGATGCAGCAGGATGTGAGTTTACAGCAACAACAACGGTAACCAAGTTTACTTGTCCGCCAGTTTGTAACCTGACTGCGACTGCAAGTGGTACTAACTCAACTAACTGTACGACTCCAAATGGATCAATAAATGTAAGTGGAGTAACAGGTGGAACACTGCCATATCAGTACTCAATTGATGGCACAACGTTCCAGTCTGCAGCAAGCTTTACCGGATTAGGAGCAGGAACTTATACAATTACCATTAAGGATGCAGCTAACTGTAGCATTACTCTGACACAGACGATTACAGCACCGAGTGGAATCACAGCGACTGTTGCTTCTACAAACGAATCAGCTTGTAATGTGAATGATGGTTCAGCAACAGTAACAGTCAGTGGTGGCATTGCTCCATATCAATACTTTATCAATGGAAGTGTGAATCCGGCGGGTGCTAATAATAATGTATTCGCTTCTTTAGCTCCTGGTTCCTACACACTTAAAGTAGTTGATGCTAATAATTGTGAGTTTACTGCTTCAGTCACAATAACTAAGTTCAATTGTTCAACTTGTAACATTGCCGCTACATTTGTTCCAGTTGTTTCAACTAGCTGTACACTTCCAAATGGTAGTATCGCAGTGACTGCAACAGGTGGCACAGCTCCATATCAGTACTCAATTAATGGATCAGCGTTCCAGAATGGAAATGTTTTTGCAGGTTTGAGTGGCGGCAATTACACGATTGTTGTAAAAGACGCAACGGGATGTTCAGCAAGCTTTAATCAATCACTTGCTTTACCAAATGGATTTGGTGCTAGTGCAACTATCTCTAATGAGCAATCATGTAAAGCGAATGATGGACGAGTAACTGTAACTGCGACAGGAGGAATTGCACCATACGAATTCTATATCAATGGGGTACCAAATCCGGCAGGCATTAGCAGTGGCAACTTTACAAATCTTGCTCCTGGTAGTTACACGATCCTATTAAGAGATGCCAACAGATGTGAAATAACCATTGTATCGACAATATCTCAGTTTAATTGTACAGGAAGTTGTAACCTAACAGCTCAGGCATTTGCAAGTCCGGTATTGTGTAGTGGTGTAAATGATGGAAGTGCTATCCTGGTCAATGTGTCTGGTGGTAGTGGTAACTATGAGTATAGTATCGATAATGGTCTGACTTATCAGGTGAACCCTCAGTTTACAAGTTTAGGTGCAGGTAATTACAACATCTTTGTGAGAGATAGAGCAAATCTGACTTGTATCGCTTCATTCCCGGTTACTGTTACAAGCAAGTTTAATGTAGCAGGTATCATAATCGTGAATCAGCCAAAGACATGTGGTGATAAAGGAACGATTACCTTTACCAATGTATATGGTGGACAAGCTCCTTATCTGTTCAGTGTGGATGGAACTACCTTCGTATCAGATACAGTCTTTACAAACCTTAATCCGGGAGCATACAAAGCAACTATTCGGGATTCTAAAGGTTGTCAGTTCTCTGCAACAATTAATGTGATAGGAGGACAAGCTATTACAGCTACAGTATCTGAAGGTACACAAGCTTCTTGCGGTAAGTCAGATGGTACAATCCTTATCACAAATGTAAGTGGTGGTTCAGGTGTATTTGTTTACTCTCTGGATGGAACAAACTTCTCAGGTACTACTACCTTCACAGGATTAGCTGCAGGTGCTTATACAGTTTATATTAAAGAGCAAAATGGTGCTTGCGTGGCTACATTCCCTGTCACTATAACTACAGCAGAATGTTGTAAACTGACTGCTACTACCTCTTCAACACAGCCAACGGGTTGTTCAAGTTCAGATGGTAGTATCACAGTGAACGTAACAGATGGAGTGGCTCCGCTGACCTATAAGCTTAACAATGGTACAGCTCAAAGTAATAATGTCTTCAGTGGATTGGGTAACGGAAGTTATACGATCACTGTGACAGACGCTAACAACTGTACAATTACAGTAACAGCAACGCTGGTTTCTCCAAATTCAGTAACGGCTCAGGCAGAACAGGTACAATCAGCATCATGTTATGGTAAATCTGATGGTGCGGCTCGTCTGATCAATGTAAGTGGTGGATCAGGAAGCTATGAGTATTCAATAAATGGTACAACTTATCAATCCAGTGTGCTGTTTACAGGATTAAAAGCAGATGTGTATCTGTTATATGTAAGAGATAAAGTGAACGGTTGTATAGCTTCTTATCCTGTAACGATTACGGAGGCTAGCCAGATAACAGCAACTGTGACTCGGGTTAATCCTTCTACTTGTAACACAACTGACGGATCAATTTCAATTACAGGTTTGGTAGGTGGAGTAAGCCCTTATCAGTTCAGCCTGGATAGTCTGGCAGGTTATCAGTCAACTACACAGTTTACAGGCTTAGGTAATGGAACCTACAAAGTATACATTAAAGATAGCCGTGGTTGTATGGCTGTATACACAATAACTCTGAGCTCACCAAATGCAGTGGTAGCAGGTTTGCCTACATTGGTTAACCCAACTTGTCAGGGATCTAACAATGGTGAAATTCGCATGGGTAATGTAACAGGAGGCACAGCGCCTTATCAATACTCAATCAATGGAGGTGCTTATCAGGTGTCTGGAACATTTACTGCCTTGCCTGCTGGTACACATACCGTAAGAATCAAAGATCAGACAGGTTGTGAGTATTCATTCACCTATACACTGACAGAGCCTGCGGCAATTAAATTTGATATAGCGCAGACTAAAGAGGCAACGTGTACAGATCCAACAGGAACGGTAGAGGTTCAGAATCCGACAGGCGGTATCACTCCATACAAGTATAGTCTCAACAATGTTGACTTCCAGTCTTCACCAATATTCGAAAATCTGGATCCGGGAGATTATATCATGTATGTACGTGATGCTACCAAGAATACTTGTGCCAGTACGAAGCCATTCACCATTCGTGGTGCGAAGAGTGTAGCATACGAAATTGCTGTAAGTAATATCGGCTGTTCTACATCAGAAAAAGGAAGCATCACTATCTATAATATCACAGGTGGAATCGAAACGGGTGCTACAGTAGAATATGGAATCAGTATCAATGGAGGAAAAACATTCCGTTACATTAACACAGATAGCACTACATTTGAGAATCTGGAAGCTGGCACATACAATATAGTTATAGAGTATGGATCAGGTTGTAAAACGACTGCTCAGGTAGCAACTATCAGTGCAGGATCTGTGACATTCACTGTGAGCTCAACAGCTGCAACATGTGGTGTTAACAATGGTTCTGCTGAAGTAACAGTGGTAAATCCGGTTGCTGGTAAGACATATTACTACTCACTGGATAATGTAAATTTCTTCACTACACCTATCTTCTCTAACTTATATTCAGGAAGCTATAAAATGTATGTGAGAGAAAGTATGACTGATGTTTGTCCGAATATCAAAGCATTTACAGTTGCTGGACCAGATTCAGTGCGTTATGTAATACGTCGTCAGGATTGTAACACGGTAATTGTAGATAGCCTGCGTGGTGGTGTAGCTCCTTATATCATTCAAATTACAGGGGCCAAAGCAATTAAAACAGGTGAACTGTTTACCAATAGCTTTACATTCAGTGACTTACCGGATGGAGAGTATACAATGGTTATCACAGACAGTAAAGGATGTAATACATTGCCTTATAACTTCCGTGTAGGAAATGCAATCAGATATAAGACAAAAATAACAGCATCTGTAATTGAAGAACCTACAGGTAAAGTATTAATCTACGATATCACAGGTGGTCAGCCTGCTTACGAAGTGAGTGTGGATGGTCAGACATGGACGAAAATAAAAGATACATCTATTCCAATAGATACGTTGATTGAAAAACTACCTGTTGGATTGGTTACTATCTATGTGCGTGACGCCAATGGTTGTATTAAATCAACAACAGTGGAGATACCAGAAATGAAGTTTGTTGTACCAAATATCTTTACACCAAATGGTGACGGTATTAATGATACCTTCTTTATTACGAAACTTCCTGAAAATACCTTTGTAACAATAGTAGATCGTTGGGGAAGAGTGGTGTTCCAGTCTCGTAGTTACAAAAATGATTGGGATGGTGGAACCTATCCGGATGGGGTTTACTACTATACTATTGATATAGCTGGTGAAGAAACGTATAAAGGCTGGGTGCAGATCTGGCGATAAGAAAAAAAGCCTGTAAAGAGCAATTCTTTACAGGCTTTTTTCTTTTAGGAATTGCTTTGAGTAAGGGGACATTTTAATGAAAAATGTCATAATGTGTATAAAGCATGCACAATGCTAGAAAAATATGCTAGTCAATCTGAAAATATAAATAGTAAACAGAAGAGAGTAACTTAATGATAACGTTTGAGTTAATCGATGAATGTTGAAAATTATTCGATGAATGACTAGAAAAATATGATAAATATTACACTGTACACTAAGAATAGAATACAGAAAGCATGCTAATAGAAATATAGCGACCTTTACTTTGCTGGAAAACCTATTCTGTTGAGCATTGCTCTATCATAATATTTCTCCGGGAGTAAAGTATTATTCGCTACAGCTATGAAAAAAAAATTTACTATTCAGAAGATTTTCGTTTTTCTTCTTTTGAGCTGGATGGTAATTCAGCAAAGCAAAGGTCAGACATCAGTCTTCAAATCCACATCCCGAAAAACTGTGTATGCCTATGAGGGGTTCGACTACTTTGGGAGTGTCAGAGTGCCGGGTCAGTTTGGGCAGGCTCCTTCTTCTTTAAATAATCCGCTGACACCTGGAGTATCTAGGGCAACAGAAGCTTCACAGGCAAGTGCAACGGGATTAAATCTACACAATATCAATACAAATAAATCCAACACCAATTCTGCTACAGCGTTGGGATGGGCAGGAGACTGGGTTGCTTCTAATGGTGCTGCGACCCCTTATGAATTGAGTACTACCGCATTGGAGAATATAGTCAATAGCCCAAATTCTGCTCCTGCGCCAAATACATCCAATGAAAAATTTAGTCTGATTAATTCAGGATTCTATGCTACGGTTAGTAAGAATGGTGGAGGAACCATTGGCCGGAGGCTACAGACTAGTACAGGGGGATATTTTTATGAATATGAGATATTTGATGAAAACAATCAGAACAATCGTTTAGATAATACCTATACAGATGCTTATTGGTATAATGCAGGAATCAATGCAAGAGATCGTTTTGTACGGACTTTATCTGAAAGTACTATTCGGACATTAGGTTCCAGTAATGCTGCTATCCACAAGGTTTCAGAAAGAACAGGGCCTTTACCTACCTCAGGTACTGATCCTGCTAACAGTGGAAATAAATATACTGGTAAGACTTATACCTCTAATACCAGTATTGGAGCTGATGGAAGTACCATCTGGTTAGGCTTTCTAATGCGTTTAAGTAATGTTGCTAATAATGAGGATGCCTTTGTTAATCTTCATTTAAATAACAATCCCTATCAGGTAGATAATAACAAGGTATCTATTGGTTATTTTGGAACTACTGATCCTGCAAGTTTTGGAATAGGTGCCACTAAGCGTTGGGGCTTACGTATAGGTTCTACATCCTATGTAAGTCCTTTAGCAATAGGTGATGTTGCAGATAGTTCTGCTGTTGTACCAGATAAGTTTACTTTATTGGTAGTAAGCATAACTTTTGATTATAGTGGCAATAATACAGTTAAGTTCTTTGTCATTAATGATAACAGTAAATACTATGATGATATTACTGGTGATGGTGTGATTGATGCGCCTACACCTATTGGGATATTTTCAGTTGCAGGTGATTTGTCATTTCATTCGCTTGCCTATAATGGGGGTAATACCATTGGTAGAAGTGATATAGACGAAATTCGGTTTGCCAGAAGCTATGATTTGGCAGCATTATCATCTCAAAGTGTGGCAATGGTGCGTGACTTGTGTGAAAGCGATATGAATGGTGATGGAGATCCCGATGGGCAAGCTGGAATCAATGTGAATCAGGGAGGAGATTTGGGTTATTCAAATGTAACAGATGCTAATAGTAATGGGAAATATGAAGTAGGTGAAGTTCCTTCAACAGAAACAGTAGGTGGAAATCCCTCCAATCTTTCAGATACTTCATTTTCTACATATAGTAAGGTTTATGATCCAGCAAATAATCCTGGAAACGATCCGGCTAATGCAAAGGACAGAGTTATTTTTATGAATGGAGATAATACATTATTTGGCACTCGTTTTGATGCATTAGCGCCTGGTTTTAATTATACTACAAACACTAATTCACAACCCAATGATGGAAACTATTATGTAGGGACACAAAGCCGGAATCCTTTTGGTCGGGAAGGGGGATGGCCAGTGTGGATCAATGCATATGACAATAGTGGAGACAAGTTGGGTAATATGATGGTTGTGAATGCTGCATATAGCCGAAATCTTTTCTTTCAACAGGAAGTTTCCGGCATCTGTCCCGGTACACAATACGAATTCTATGCCGATATACTGAATTTATTTAACCGTCAGATTAAATCAGTAACTAATCTGTCTGCCTCAAAACAAGACTACAGCTGCGGTTGTTACCCTTCTCTGGAACCAGGATGTGGCCAGTTTAGTGCTGCTGGTACAGATCAGGCTTTGTCGGATGGTTTAGGTGGAGCTACCAGAACCGGAGACTGGAATCTTCCTTCAGGTGTAACTGCTACACAGGAATGTTTCGGATTGAATCCGGAAATTGAGTTCCTGATTGATGGTGTTCCGGTTTATATTCCACCAATCTCCATTAATAATGATGAGAAGTGGCATAGAGTAGGATTTACGTTTATTACCAAAGATCCTCCTTCCGGAAAGATTACCGTTGCTGTGCGTAACCGGGCTCCTGGTGGATCAGGAAATGACCTGGCAATGGATAATTTTATCTTTCGCCCATGTGGTCCTCAACTAAATCTTACGGATGCAGTTGTGTGTAGTGATACATCTAACCATGTGATAGAATACGTTCCTACAGGAAAAACTTACAGAAAGCCTTATTATCGCTGGGTGATTAAACCCCCTCTTTGCCAATCCAACTGTAATGATTCTATTCCTTCGAAAAGGGTTTATTGTCTGGCAAATTGTGGTACAGATCCAAATGATGACTCAGATAATCCGGATGATGCCGTATATGTAGAAGATCCGGATACTACCAAGTGGCTTGTTGTGGGAGGCAAGGCATTCTACGCTAGTGGAGTCGCACGCCTGAGTCTGGATACACTTGATCGCAATACATCTGATTTTCTGACTGTTTTTCCAGGAGGGTTTATTCCTAAAGGAACTCAGATTATGGTTTATTCAGCCAGTGAGTCAGACGCAAATACAACTTCCGGAAATTGTCGGATTGCAGGTGCTCCTGCTACTCTGGTGTGTGATTTTCTGACTTTACCTGCTAGTCTGCTCCAGTTTACAGCAAAAGTAGAGTCTGAAATGGTGCGAGTGGACTGGAAAGTCGATAATGAGAAGGGCGTACAGGAATATATAGTGGAACGCTCAACCAATGCTAAAGACTTTACTGCAGTAGGTAATGTTGCTGCCAAAGGAGGAAATAACACGGTTCTGTCCTATTACTTCTACGACCAGAACCCATTGGATGGTACTTCTTATTACCGTCTGAGGATTATCGATACAGATGGAACCTATAAATACTCCAAAGTAGTATCTGTAGATGTTAATATTTCCTTTGCTGTATATCCTATACCTGCCAGTGATGAGGCCATTGTGGTAATGCTGGATGAGAATAAAAAATCAAGAGACGTTCAGATTAAGTTAACCAATACTCTTGGACAAGCTTTACTGGCATCTAATTATACATTACCAGCAGGCTCTCAGGAAATAAAAGTACCTGTTATTCATCTGGTGCCAGGGGTCTATATAATGGAAATAGTTACAGGAACACAGGTAACTAAAAAACGGATTATTATTGCACGATAAGTTATTGCGCTATGCCAGATAATAAGATAGTTCCAATAGGGCGACTTCGATACTTAATAAATATAGGATCGTTTTGCAATTTCTTATTTTTCTTTCTTGTCAATATACTAACAGCGAATGCAGATAACTTGACCGTTAATGGAATTGAAGGGGTTTCTGTGGCGCCATTTGCAGGAGGAGCAATAGGAGTAAGATACAGGAATGCTTCAAATATCGATATTTCCACTTCTACACAAATACTGTGGTCAATAGACTATAGTATAAAAACTGGATGTGGAGGTGGAGAATTAAGAATCAGCCGAGCCTCAGGCTCTCCGGCTCAGCTTCAACTTTCCAATAGTTTAGGTGGGTTCCCTGTTGGCGTTTATACCTATAAAATTAAAGCTAAAAACCTGGTTAGCGGTGAAACTAAAGAAAGTAGTAGATATACAATTACTATTAAAGATCCTACCAATAGTGCTCCTGTATTGACTATCCCTAATGATGTAGATACAACACTTGATGCAGGTCTTACCAGCTTATCTCATCTGGAACTTACAGGAACAGCAACAGATGTTTGTACTGATTCAATTATAAGTCTGAAGTGGGAGAAACTGGATGGACCATCAATACAGAACTATGATGGAGGAAGTGGTAAGCTTATCCTACAGAATGTATCTGTTGGAGTCTATACATTTAAGTTATCAGCAACGGACGATGGCAATCTTACTTCAGAGTCCACGATAACTATTACTATTCAGAAACGGGTTGTTTCTGAACTGACCTGGCAAAAGGCATTTTCTCCCAATGATGATGGTATAGATGATGCCTGGGCTATTTCCAATATTAGTTCCAATGGGGACCTCTATTCTGTTACTATTGTCAATCAGCAAGGGAAAGTGGTAATGGATGCAAAACCACCTTATGCTAATGACATGGTATGGGATGGAACCCAATCTGGAAAACCACTACCTGAAGGTGCTTATTATTTTATTATTACCAATAAAGCTACTCGTGAAGTGAAAAAAGGGAGTATTTTGATGGTGAGGTAAAAATCAACCAGGAAAAGATGAAATGAAGTTTTACCAGCTTAAGGTTTAGAACGTTGAAATCTGTTATCTTACTATGGAGCCAGATAACCATCAGTGTAAGTATTCTGTTACTGAGTGGCATATCTTCACAGGCACAGGTGTTAAGCCCTAATCCCAACTATTATATCCATACATTTAACAACCTGTATCAGCTTAATCCGGCTATGGCAGGTAGTAATGATGAACTGACAGGTTTTATTACCTATCATCAACAGGTTTTGTCTGGTTTTGAAGATACACCTCGTCATCTTTCTCTTTCTGCTGACGCGCCATTTACCAGAAGTCAGCAGGTTGCTTTTGGTGGAAATATCTATACATTCAGACGTAGCATTATGCAGACTACTGGTTTGTCTGGTACGTTTGCCCGTAAACTTATTTTGGGAAAAGACTCACATACATTACGACTGGGAGTTACAGGTGGCTTCTTTTATAATACGATAAATCCTGATGGTGTAAACCTGGCTGATCCAGCTATTGCCAGGCTCAGTGGAAAATTTCAGCCTGATCTTGCCTTTGGAATAAACTATCAGATAAAAGGTTTTCAGTTAGGGGTGGCATTTCCTAAAATGCTTTCCTTTGCAACAATTGATCGGAGTGGTGACAAAAATACTTCTACCCTTAAAATTAATGCCTTTAGCAGTCAGCTATTTTATGCCTTATATGATTTTGAGATTAATGAACGATGGGCTATTCGTCCTCTAGTGATCTATAGATATATGGCTGATGCAGTATCAGGATTAGAGGTCAATGCCAGAATCCTGTATAATGATAAGTTTTGGTTTGGTGGTACTTTCAGACAAGACTATGGAAATGCGGCTTTTGTAGGATACAAAGCAAAAAAGCTGAGTATTGGGTATGCTTACAAACTGGCAAATGCCCAACAATACAATTATTCCAATCCGGCTCATGAAATACAACTTGGATTGTATCTGGGTAAACTGGGTAAGAGTAAATCTCTTGCCAGAGGAGGTCCCCGATTAAATATAAGTGATGATTTTGTGGTTGGACGTGTCAGGAAATCCAGGTCAGCTACATCTGCGAATAATTCAGCATCCAGCAAGCTACCTATGGCAAAAGCAGCATCCACATCAAACCAAATTCCTTCCACGGAGGATGAATCAGAAGGGGTAAAGCTAGTGACAATAACTAAAGGTACTAATGCGGAAGATATGAATACAGGTAACTATCTGGTTATTGGTTCATTTGATACAAAAGAAAAAGCTGAGAGAGAATTAAAAAATAGCAGGGAAGCTCTGAGTGGCCAACCTTACACGCCAAAAATAGGCTTTAACTCAGGAAGCCAGACTTATTATATTTATCTGGCTAGCGGCAAGCTGCAAGATCTGATACGGGTAGGAACAGATTTAAAGGCTCAGGATGAATTTGATGATCTGCAAATTTTGAAAGTAGTAAAACCTTCCGGAAAATAAAGAATTATAGGGAATCAAGCCTTACAGAGTAATTGATCTCTGTAAGGCTTGATTGTTTTTGGTTAAGAAAGGTTAAGCAAAAATGCCATTGTGTCTACACCATCTGCATAATCGGCAGGACCTGGACACTGGGTTTGTCCAAAAGAATAGCTTCCAGGATACCAGCTATTCTTAGAAACTATACATTGTAGTTTCTCGTGATTAGCCTGAATCTTTTCCTTTAGTTGTTCTTTTTCAGTATATGATTCATAATAGACTACAGCCATTGGAGAGGTTAAAGCGTCATTCGGAGTGAGTAAAAGAAATCCATTATCAAAATGCGGAATCTGATTTACTAGGAATACTGCTTTCTGGTAATCATAGTTGTTGGCATATTTATGATGATGGATAATTGAGTTTAGGGATTCAATACTTTCCAGGAAAGTAGTAAAATTATATCCTTCAGGAACATATAATTTCGCAACATTTCTGCATCCAAGTCCAAAGTAGTCTGTTATATCATGACCTAATGCAAGGAGCTCATCTGTAGTTTCCTCACCTGTCAGAATTGCACAGGATGTTCTGTTTTGACGAATGATGTTAGGTTTCTTTCCAAAATAATAATGAAAATAACGGGCTGAATTATCGCTTCCTGTGGCAATAGTAGCATCTGCCTCTGTTAATCGTTCCACAAACTGAATAGAATTGGTAAAACGTGGTTCAACTTCCAGAAGAATGGAGGCAATTGCCTTTATAAGAAATGTATCCTGAGAACTAAGTTTTGCCAGTAGTATGTGTCCACTAAGTAATACACACATAAGGTCATGAAAGCCAACTGCCGGGATATTGCCTGCCATTACAACACCAATTTTTTTAGGAGATAGTGTTGGAAACGAATAGTGTTCTAGCCATTGATTGAGTTGTTCCCTTTCAAGCATAAACACAATACCTTGTAATGCTTGCTGTACATTTTCAGGCGTAAACCAGGGATTTTCTGATTTTATTCGAAACTGCCATTCCTGTAATTGTTCAGTTGAAAGAGTACGTAAACGATTTCCTGTTTCTATAAATGCAGCTTTTCTTTCGTCGATGGTCATAAGTACAAGAGCCTTTATGTAGATAGTAGTAGAATCTACTTAATTGATAGATTTGATAGAATGTATTACCTTTGTGAATATATTATGGCAAAATTGGTAACAATTCTGTTTTCAAAACAGTTTTAAGTCTGTATTTTTGTAATTCAATATATTTTAATTAACCATATATAAACGAAGCAACGATATTTTATGGCGATAATGATAACCGATGAGTGCATCAACTGTGGTGCCTGCGAGCCGGAATGCCCAAATACTGCTATTTATGAAGGTGGAGTAGAATGGAACTGGGCCGGTGGAACAGAACTGAAAGAGGTAGAACTGGAAGATGGCTCAGTTGTGGACGCAAAAACAGCTCAGGATCCAATTTCAAATGAATACTATTACATTGTATCTGGCAAATGTACAGAATGTCTGGGATTTCATGAAGAACCTCAGTGTGCAGCAGTATGTCCGGTAGATTGTTGTGTGGATGATCCAGACTATCGGGAAACCGAAGACGAATTATTAGCTAAAAAAGACTGGCTACATAATTGATAGTCAATAGCATACCTTCACGGCTTCATACTAACCAAGGGAAGCCGTGAAAAAAAGTTTACATCAGACTTGCGTTATATAGAATATAGCAGTACATTTGCACCACGATTTAGGAATTACGGTCTATTCGTCTAGGGGTTAGGACGCATCCCTTTCACGGATGAAACACGGGTTCGATTCCCGTATGGACTACAAAAGTTCACAAACCAGCTCAAAAGGCTGGTTTTTTGTTTTCTATCTATTAGTACTTTATGGAGATGATTATTGCTTTGCCTTACAATTTTACTGACAAAGGTAGGACTTTACTTCAAAGAATTTTCTCTCACCTTCAGGACAAGGGTTAGAAGGCTGGGCACTGACTGCTCGACGCACATATTTTCCTGTTACTTTTATTCTCTGACAATCAGGTGCAGGGATCCGATCGGGAAAACAAATAAACTTTTTAGTACCATCTGATAAGGTAAGTCTACCACCATTGCCGCAATAACAACTAAATGGATGCATTACGCCCTGCAGGCTGTTAAAATCTCCTTCCAAAGTAATTTCAGGTGCTGAAGTTTCTGTGCTGGTTTGTCCGGATAAATCTAATGCAAACAGTTCAAGAGAATGACTGGCTGCATTGCCTTGTACAATCAATACCTGATTATTGATTACCAGAATTTCATCTCTTCGATTGAGTTTAAGATCTGCAGGAAGTGAATATTCCGGTAAGTTGATACTGCCATTTGATTGAAGAGTTAGCATGTATGGGCTATAACCAGAATTAGAATTATCCCAGGAACTTTTGCTTCCTTTCCCAAAAAGAATCAGAATGTTTCCATCGGGTAATGAAGCTGTCTTCATAAATTTTGCATTCTCTGTCTTTGCATTGGTATAGCGGGTAAGCCAGGTTACACCTTCATTCGCCTGAGGCGTCCATTCTCCTCCAAATGTGTAAAAGCCTCCTTTTTCCGAAATGCCCTTTGATAAAATTATTTCTTTGGGTACTACATTCCAGGAAGGAGCCTTCACTGTTTCAAAGTCTTTTCGGATTTTAATGAATCCTATATTGCGAGGATCTTTATTTGCCTCTCCAATGCGACTACTATTCAATGATTTACCATTAGGATCAGGCTCACCCGCAAAAACTACGCAATATCCATCGTTTGTCTCTACAATTCCCCCCAATTCAGTGTATGTCTGATTATCGTTTGACCATTTGTAATATTTCTGGGCAGGGCTGCTAATTTCTGCATACAATGGATACGTTTTACTACCATCATAACCACCCGCTTCTGTTCCATGCTCTGTTTTGAATGTATATATAACTTTGGAGTTGATATATTCTTTGCCAAACTTATGAAGATGAATCCCTCTGGGATAGTTATCACCAAGATCAATGGCAACAAAATTTCCATCCTGGCTTTGGGTAAGAAAGTTGTCAAATGAGTGCCCTGATGTTTGTCCAAAGTTTCTTATAACAGAAAGAGTTGTCGGATCAAATGCTACCGCAATTCCACCCTGATGATTTAATCCATCTGAACTTTGATTCATGATGCGCCCCATCATAAATAGTAAATAGCCATTCTGATATTGAAGGGTACCACCATATGAGCTGATATGAAAGATATCTAAATTTGCCTGATCGGACTTCTGTACCTGCTTCTTTAGTAATGTTCCATTAGAAGATGCCTTGGATAGAAAAATTAGGTCATTCGTATCGTCATTTGAAAAGGTCTGGTAGGTTATATAATAATAGTTCCCAACGGCATCATTGGTAGCTGCTAGTAGGATTGTATTGGCCATATTAGGTAATGGTATGGTCTGAATACTGGTTAGGTTTGCATTGAACTTACTCACAAATATTTTCTGGTTCTGTATGTCCTGCCAGATTACTTCAAGGTTTCCTTCCGGATTTTTTAATAGAAAAAACATCCTTTGCTGAGATGCCTGCGTCTTATTCGCATCTGGTGGATTACCTGTAACTGTAAATTGATATTTTGTGAGATTACCTAAAGGGGTCTTGAAGACTTTTGTTTCAGATTGAGCCCAGGATAAGCAATTAACCAACAGCAATAGAGCCATTAGTGTCCATCTGAATTTAGGAAACATATTGAATATTGATCGAATAGGTGAAGAAATAAGTTAGTAGGTAGCGGTGTTGCTAATCAGTATGTTAAGATAGCGAGAATCATATTGTTGTCAAATCTGTGTAGAAGAAATCCGGTATGTAGTTATTCTATGTAATAACTTGCTTTTGGTAGAAAGAACAGATATAAACAAATACATCTACCTATAGAGACTTCTGATCTCACAGGTAGATGTATTTGCTCTTGAATAACTAACTATTGATCGCTAGCTTTATTGGTTTTGGAATTGACTTAACGTATCCTCCATCTCGCGGGTTTTCCGTTCCATTTCCTCTTGAGTCGCAGCGAGTTCTTCCATGTTCTGCCGCATTTCTTCTTCCTGGGCTCTTAACTCTTCTGCTTGCAATTGAGATTGAGCCAGCAACTGTTGAATCTTTTGATTGGTTTTCAGAATGGTCAACTCCGCCGCTATAGCGTTACATGCTTCCTGTAAAAAGACAATCTGGTAAGGTTCCAACGGTTGGAAAGAGGCCAGCTCCAGAGCACCTTCTACACCTTGCTCAGATAAGAAGGGAACAATGAGTAAACAGGTTGGACTGGCTGTGCCTAATCCACTGCTGATTCGTACATAATTTTCCGGAATGTCTGTCAGATAGATAATATCCCGTTCCTGACAAGCTGAACCAATCAAGCCTTCTCCCCATTCCAGACGTTTTTTCTGGTACTTTCTTCGTTCATAGGCATAGGTAGCTACTACATCCAGATACGTTTGTTTGTCTTCTTCTACCACATGAAAGATTGATCCCTGATTGGCTTTTACATATTTAACAACAAACTGGATCAGGGTTGCATGCAAGGTTTGATGATCCAGGTTTTTATTACGAAGCAGCTGACTCAGTTTGGATAAACCTTCATTATGCCAGTTCTTCTGAGCTTCTTTCTGTGCAGATTCCTTCAGACTATTACGCATTTGTAGCAAAGCCTGCACAATAGGGCCTTTGCCATTGTACATCGAGGCTTCTACAGAGAAGTTGTTCTGGGCTACCTGGCGGGTAAAGTCCATAAGTTGTTTCTGATTAACAACCAGTTGATGCAATGACCCAATCATACGGGATACCTCATCTTTATTCTCACTCAGGATTACATCTGGTAATTCTCCTTCAGATAATTGTTCCAGATTGGACTTAGCTTGATTAATAGGACGGGTAATAGATTGAATAAGTAGATTTGAGAAGAGGAAGAGAATGATTCCTGCAATCACTATAAAAATAATAATCCCCCATTTGGCTGTATTCTCCTGTGATTGTATCTCCAGGATCAGTGTATGCGATTCTGCCTCAAGATCTTTTTCCAGAGTTTGAGTAGTGTTTATAAGGTTTTGGAATGAAGTAGAGTATTCACTAAACAAAAACTCTTTAACTTCCTGATACTTTAGAGAATCAGATGATGTGCTGTTCAGTATTTTATCAAAGTTGTTCTGGCTCAGAGCGGAAAGATCTTCAACCTTAGTCAGGAATTTTAGTTTGAGTTCTTGAAGCTCAGGAGAAAGGTTTTGATGTTTTCTGACACGATTTGTTGATTCTTTCAGAAGGATTTGATGATTTTTGAACCATTCTTTTAATTGGTTTGCTCTGTCTGCTTCTGTTTCTGTGTTAATGATAAAGGCAAATCCCAGATGTCCCCGTAGTGCATTGTACAGATGTTTTGTTTCTGCAATTTCTTCCTTTAAGGTATTAAGATGGCCAATCCTATCGCTCATTTGTTCACTCTTGGCAGAGGTATACCAGAAAACAACTGCTATTACAGAGAAAAAAAAGAGAGATGTATAAACAATTACCAAAAGCCTCCTACCAATAGAGAGGTTTTTTAATAGTGTACGCATACTAAGAAGTATATATAAATAAGAATAGTACTAGTTAAGAAGTATTGGCCAAAAATAGTCGAAGCCTTTTCCAATCACCATCGCTTATCAGAAATATTCATAGGTATGTAAGAACTAACTCAAATTAGATAGATTCTACAGGGATTTGGTTGTAGCGTTTGGGGTAAATAAGAAATGAATGTATACATGCTATAAGTCTAGCATGGGTTGGATTTGAATGGTTGTATTGTGAAAGTGTCTAAGTGCAGAAGATATTATGTTAAAATAGTATTTGTATGTGTTAATATTCTGTGAGAGTGTGTTTTTTCAATATGATAAATTGCTGGTAGAAACCCATTAACCTTTCTTAAAAGTATTTATCTATGAAGAACATCCCAAAAAAATGCATGGTCGGACTACAGTTTCTTCTTTTCAGCCTGTTTGTGATACCTCAGGTGTATGCACAGGTCATTGTAAAGGGAACTGTTAAATCTGAGACAGGAGAGGGCTTTCCCGCAGTCAGCATCTTTATAAAGGGTACAAACAAAGGTACTAAAACAGATGCCGATGGAAAATTCAGTATCGAAGCTCCCGGACCTGAAGCTGTCTTGGTATTCACTTTTGTAGGCTATCAGAAAAAAGAAGTACAGATTGGAAATAGTTCCGTACTAGATGTTACACTCGAAACAGATATTAGAGCATTGGATGAAGTAGTTGTAACGGCTTTGGGAATTAAGCGTGAAAAGAAGCAGCTGACCTATAGCACTCAGGAAGTAAAAGCAGAGGAAATTACCCGAGCCAAGGAAACGGGTGTATTAAACTCACTGACTGGAAAGATCTCAGGTGTACAGATTACCTCTTCAACAGGACAGCCTGGAAGTTCCTCCCGGATTGTGATCAGGGGGACAAGTTCCTTGCTTGGGGATAACGAAGCATTGATTGTATTGGATGGTGTACCTATCAATAATAGCCAGACCGGAAATGCCGGACCTGGAAATGGTGTTAGTCGTTTATCAGATATCGATCCCTCTATTATTGAAAGTATCAACGTCTTAAAAGGTTCGGCAGCTTCTGCATTGTACGGATCTAGTGCTGCTCGTGGAGTGGTAATGATTACAACCAAAAATGGAAGTGCTTATAAGAAACCTTCTATCAATTTTACATCTCAGGTTTCATTGGAAAGTCCAATCCTGCCGTCTGTTCAAAGTAAGTATGCACAAGGGACTGGAGGTGTGTATTACAATGGAGAAGACCAGAAAACAAGTTTGTTATGGGGACCGGAAATTAAAGGATTGACAGTGAATGGGGTGCCTGTACGAAATAAAAATCCAATGAAAGAGTTCTTTCAGACAGGAAAAACATACACAAATTCATTAAGTGCGCAGGGTGGCTCTGATAAATCAAATTATCTGCTTTCCTACTCTTACCTGGATCAGGCCGGAACAGTACCCACTACCAATTACAAACGTCATTCTGCCTTCCTGAAATTCCAAAATCAATTATTTGATAACTTAACCAGCACATTTCAATTCAACTATGTAAATTCTACTAATCACCGGATTGCTGAGGGATATGGTCTGGAAAGTCCTTTATGGACAGTCTTTACTGCTCCATTTACCTGGGATCCGAAACCTGCACTGGATGCAAATGGAAATCAACGTGTATTCCGCTATTCACGTAATAATCCATACTGGGTATTGGATAATATCTACAACGATTCAAGAAACAATCGATTCCTTCCTGTTCTGACATTAACATATAAACCGCTCACCTGGTTAACAATCAGTGAACGTGTTGGGGCAGATGTATATACCGAGCAAATCAAGTACTTTGAAGCTCCCAGTGATGTACTAGCTACCAAAGGTGTTATTACAGACCGAAACAATAACTTTCGTCAGTTTAATAATGATTTAATTATTGAGGCACGGAAAAATTTTGGTCCGGATTGGGATGTAAGTCTGTTATTGGGTAATAACCTTTTCTCAACCTATTCTCAAACCTACCAGATTCAAGGTACTGGTTTGACAGTTGATAACTTCAATAACGTCAGCAATGCAGAACGTCAGGTGAGTTATGAAAATTATTCCAGAAAGAGAAAAGTTGGTTTTTATGGACAAACAAATGTAGAATATAAAGGCTTACTGAACTTCTCACTGACAGGCCGTTATGATGGTACATCTGTTTTGGCTAAAGGAAATAATTACTATGCTTATGGTTCGGCCTCTATGGGCTTTATTTTCTCTGAGTTGCTGTCTTCTGTTCCTGCTATCAATTTTGGAAAACTTCGCCTGTCTTATTCTAAGGTCGGGAATGACAATGTGGGTCCTTATAGCCTTACTACACCATATACCACTGCTACAAACTTTCCTTTTAACGGACAGAATGGCTTCCTGATGCAGAATACGCTGGGCAATGCCAATCTAGTCAATGAAAATACAAATGAGTTTGAAGTAGGTCTGGAAATGAAGTTACTACAGAATCGTATTGGTTTTGAAGCAAGTTATTTTGATAGAAGACACAAAGACCTGCTGACTCAGAATATTCCCATTGCTCCATCTACAGGCTATAGCTATACAACACTGAATGCTGGTGACATGACCAATAAGGGGGTTGAGGTCTTGTTGAATCTAACACCTGTAAAAGCGGATAATTTTTCATGGGATGTAACGGTAAACTATACAAAGATTAATAATAAAGTTACCCGTATTTATGGAGGTCAGGATCAATTAAACCTAGGCCAGACATATGCATTTGTGGGTGATCCGTATGGAACATTTTATAATTATGGATATAAACGTAATGAACAGGGACGTATCCTGATTGATGATAGTGGATTGCCTTTGCTAAGTTCTGATTATCAAAAAATAGGTAATATACAACCTGACTGGCTAGGAGGGATTACAAATACCTTTCGTTATAAGGGGATCACTTTAAGCTTCTTCTTTGATATGAAAAAAGGAGGAGATATTATGAACTCTGATCAGCGTTATGGATACTTCTATGGTGCACCAAAAGTAACAGAAAACCGTGAAAACCGTGTGGTGTCAGGTATTCGGGAATCGGATGGACAAGAGAATACTACGGAAGTAACTGGACAGGCTTACTATCAGAGATTAAATACAATCTATGAAGAATCAGTACAGGATGGTACTTACATTAAGTTGCGAAATGTGAGCCTTAGCTATAACTTCTCAAAGTTACTACTTCAGAAAACACCTTTTGCTACGGCTTCTTTGACAGCAACCGGACGTAACCTGTGGATTTATTCTCCTCATTTTACAGGCGCAGACCCGGAAGTAAACAGTTTTGGTACTGGCAATGATGCGATTGGAACATATGCTTATTCTGTTCCGACTTCGCGGTCTTTCAATTTTACGTTATCTGTAACGTTTAAATAATCTATCTGACGCAAAATTCTTGTAGCCTAATCTGAAAATACACAATGAAATATATAAAGCTTTCTTTGGTTGCTGCTTTCCTGATCATTTGTACAGGATGTGATAAGTACCTTGATGTAAATAGTAACCCTAATAATCCTGAAGATGTGCAGGAAAAACTAATCCTATCTCCTGTGGAGTATAATCTTGCGCAAGGTGTTGTTGGGGGATGGGCTAGTGTCCATGTGAATCACTTTATGCAGACGGTAGCACTGAATCAGCCAGTGCCTAATGTAGGTACTTATCTGCTGGCCAATACAGATGAAAACGACACATGGTATTATCTCTACACTATCTGTCTGCAAAATTTGCATTTGCTCAACAGCAAAGCAGAAGCTAATAGCAATTTGAAATATGCGGGTATTGCTAAGGTCCTAACAGCGTATTGCCTGGGATATGGAACTACTTTGTGGGGTGATATTCCATACTCAGAGGCATTTGCAGGGAGTGGAAATTTCTATCCTACTTATGATAGTCAGGAAGATATTTACAAAACTATTCAGGATTTATTGGATAAAGGTATCGCTAATCTTGAAGCAGGGGCCGGACTGACTCCTGGCAGTGATGACTATTTGTATAACGGAGATGCAGACAAATGGATACGAGCAGCCTATACATTAAAGGCGCGTTATTATATGCACTTAACCAAGGCTCCAGGGTATAATGCTGCTACACAGGCAGGTTTGGCCCTGGCTGCTTTGGAAAAGGGAATGCAGTCAAATGATGATGATCTGGAATTTCCTTATCCGGGAGGAGCTGGTACACAAAATCGTTGGTACTCGAATTTTTTACCTGTAGAAACACTAATAATGTCCGCACATACAGTGAATCTGTTAAAAGATCGTCAGGACCCACGTATCTCAAAGCTGGTTGCACTCTCAGAAGAAGATGGTGTATACAGAGGACGTGAGATAGGAACAGAAGGTATTGGTAGTCTGGGATCTTACTCAATAGGAGGTCAATTTTATGCAGGAGAAGCATCCTCATTGGTTCTGATCAACTATCGGGAGGCATTATTTCTGAAGGCAGAAGCTGATTTGCTTACAGATGGCTATGCAGCAGCTCAGGATTCTTATGCTGCTGCCATTCAGGCAGATATGTCTAAATTAGGAGTCTCTGAATCGTCTGCAGCCTATCTGGCTAGTAGAGGAACCTTGACTGCCAGCAATGCACTGGAGCGGATTATGGAAGAGAAGAGTATTGCTAATATCTTCTCTGTAGAAGTATTCAGTGACTGGCGACGTACAGGATATCCTGCTCTCAATTTAGTGCCACATGCCTTATTTACAGCAATCCCCAGAAGATTGATCTATCCAAACTCTGAGATTTCAACAAACCCTCAGCCACAACAAAGTGCAACGTTGAAAGATCGTGTATGGAGTGATCCTGAATGATGGAACATATAACCTGGTTTGAAAAGGTTGTCATATATGTGACAACCTTTTTTGTTGTATTCAAGTAATTTGGATGGTTGTAAAATGATTTTCTTTACTAATGAACTGGTTGTGTTTTTATTGAGTTAAATTGAGTCGTAATTAGTAATAACACAAGCTTATGGCTCGAATCGTTTCCTTCTGGATAAAAATAATATGTGTTTTGGGTGTAATGAGTATTGGAAAGTACTACCCACTAAACGCACAAGCAAAAAGTTTATTACAGCTACACCCACAGAACTCACACTATTTTTTGTATCAGAATAAACCGATGGTTTTGGTAGGGTCAGGTGAACATTATGGCTCTGTTATAAATCTTGATTTTGACTACAAGAAATACTTACACACTATTGCTAACGAGGGTTTGAATGTGACAAGAGTATTTATGGGTGCCTATGTGGAGAAACTGGGAGATTTTGGAATCACCCGAAATAATATTGCACCACGGGAAGGCCGTTTACTATTGCCATGGGCACGAAGTAAAACACCCGGTTATGTATTAGGCGGATATAAATTTGATCTGACTACCTGGGATCAGGACTACTTTGCCAGATTGAAGAACTTTATGACTGAAGCAGCCCGGCTAGGTATTATGGTAGAAATCAACCTTTTTTCATCCTACTATGAAGATGGATGGAAATACAGTGCATTTAACAGACTAAATAATGTAAATCACACTGACACTATTACTTCTAAACAGGTAAATACATTGGCGAATGGAAATATTCTGGGGTACCAGGAAAAGTATGTACGTAAATTAGTACAGGAACTGCTGCCGTTTGGAAATTTTTATTTTGAAATTCAGAATGAGCCCTGGTGGGATCAATCGGAGGCAACTTTTGTGTGGAATGAATATGGAGCTCCTAAGGACTGGTTTACTCAAGTTCAGATTGTATCACAGAAGTCCAGAGAATGGCAAAAGAAAGTAGCACAATGGATTAGAGAGGAAGAACAAAAACTCTCCGCCAAACCACATTTGATTTCCCAAAATATAAGTAACTTTTATTATCCTGTTGCTGACACTGATCCCAATGTATCTATCTTTAATTTTCATTATGCATTGCCTAAAGCGGTAACAGATAATTATTATTTGAATAAGGTGGTTGGTTTTAATGAAACCGGATTTGCTGGTAGAGAAGACAAAACCTATCGTCGGCAAGCCTGGCGATTTTTAATGGCAGGTGGGGGCTTATTCAACCATCTGGATTATTCGTTTTCCGTTGGGAACGAAACAGGAAAGGATACTTCTTATAAAGCTCCAGGTGGTGGAAGTGCCATACTTCGTAAACAATTGAGCGTATTGAAACACTTTTTTGATAGAATAGGATTTATCAACTTATCTCCGGATGCTTCAGTGGTACAGACCGCCCCCGGAGCCGTTATGTATGCATTAAGTGATAGAAAGTCACAATGGGTAATCTACTGGGAGTCTATGACCCCTTGTATGTATGACCTTATAATTAAACTCCCTAAGGGTGTCTATCAGGCAGAGTGGTTTGATGTTACCACCGGAAAATCCATTCAGAAAATATCTATTGGAAGTGGAAAATTATCAGTTCCGGGTAATGGCGAAGATAGGGTAGTGGTGATACGCAAAAGCTCTACAGGTAAGTAGAGAATGTAGTAAGATTCTATATTTGTAGCTGCATAAGCATAGCTTATGTATTACGATACAAAAGCTATGCTCACTATTATGCTTCTTTTCCGTACATTCCAGTGTACCTCACTTTCTGAAGTTTTATCAAGACCCTTATACATTATTTGAGAGAGACTTGAAAAACATATACATATTGAAATAACGAAATAGGTAATTGGTTGTGTTTATCCCCAAAGCTTCTGTTAAACCGAAAAGACAGATGTTTTGGGGATTTTTTTTATGCAGTTTAATTGATCTGGCAAAAATCGCTATCCTATCTCTATTTACTTGCTAATAGATAAAACAAATCCAAGGAAAAATATTTTTATTCTTATATTTTTTCTTCTATCAAAAGAATAATAGGCATTTGTTGAATAAGAAAAACTTCCTTCAATGCTTGTATAAAGCCTTTCCTTCCAAAAACTCAGGGTTTTCCCTGAGTTTTATTTTCAAGGATTTTCCCCGATGTGTAAAGTGCAATTGTAACATAATTTTGTACCATTAATTGAGGGGTATAAACGTTGATAAGAAACTGATATTTTCCCGGCCTCTGGTATTTTCCAGTATAGAGCCGGGACTTTATCCTATCCATTCCAGCAGCGATGTACCAACCTTAATCGCATCGGGCCTGACTTTACTCCACAAAATGTCTGGTATTACTCCTGAATGGATGCACTTTATGCTTAAGCTATGATTGGCACTTCATTAAGCAGTTTCAATTCTTGAAATGCAAGGCTGTTTTACCCATTCAATCACACTATTAAATGAACACCTGTATTATGGCGAAACTATTTACACAATCTAATTCTGGAATCAGGAATCTCTTATTTGCCACTTCTGGTTATTATTGGATAACATGGGTTCTTCTTTTGACTGCACTATCCGTGATTTTTTCCGAAGTACAGGCACAATCGGCTAAAAGAACCATTAAAGGAACTATCCAGTCTGCGATGGATAACAAAGAAATTCCGGGTGCCAGTGTTCTTGTAAAAGGAACTGCTATCGGAACTACTACAGACGCCAAAGGGGAATTTACAATTGAAGCCTCAGACAATGATGTATTGGTTGTTTCTTTCATCGGATATATCACTCAGGAAGTGAAAGTAGGCTCTCGTACTACGATTGATGTGCTTTTACCTGAAGATATTTCTATACTGAATGAAGTGGTCGTTGTGGGGTATGGAGAGATGAAACGTGCAGATCTGAGTTCTGCTCAAACTACTATTGCTGCAAAAGATCTGGAAAAGACCGTGAACACAACCTTGGAGCAGGCTATTCAGGGTCGGGCAGCTAATGTATACATTACACAAAATACTGGTCAACCAGGTGGTGGCATTTCTGTAAATATTCGGGGAATAAGTTCAGTGAATGGAACAACAGAACCGTTATATGTCATTGATGGGGTTCAGATATCAGGGGCAGCAGGTGGATCATACGGACAAACAAGTTCTATTAACCCGTTGGCAGGCCTCAATCCAAGTGATATTGAAACTATTGACATTTTACAGGGACCCTCAGCTACTGCTGTCTATGGTTCACGAGGAACAAATGGAGTTGTATTGATTACTACCAAACGAGGTAAATCTGGTAAAATGAAGGCAGGTTATGCCTTTACTTACTCGCTACAAGACCGTCCCAGTTATTTACCAACTCTGAATCTGAGAGAATATGCTGAGATGGTAAATGAATATCGGTCTTTGACAGGTAATACACCTGTTCCTGAATTTCAGGATCCATCCTTGCTTGGAGAAGGCACTAACTGGCAAAAAGAGTTATTCCGTCAATCTCCTTTGGTAAAACATCAGTTAAGCTTAAGTGGAGGAAATGATAAGACTACCTATTACATGTCAGGAGAATATTTTAAACAGGAAGGTGTGGTGGCTGGATCTGCCTTTGACCGATATGCTTTCCGATTGAATGTAGATAATCAAACACGTAAATGGTTAAAACTAAGCACTAATATTGCTCTGAATCAGACTAAGGACAAAGTTAACTCCACACAAAATGATCTGATAAGTATTGCTATAGAGCAGGCCCCCAATATAGCCGTACGTAATGCAGATGGCAGCTGGGGTGGACCTGTAAATGCACAGTTCTCTACATCCAATCCGATTGCGTTGGCGAGCCTAATTGATAACCGGATTCGCAGAATGAATGCGCTGGGAGGTATCAGCGCAGATATCAATATCTGGAAAGGATTGGTGTTTCGTACTTCATTGAATGGAAATGCTCAGTTTAGCAACGGATATACATTTACACCTACCTATAAAATGGGTAGTATTACAAATAATACGGCAATTTCAGATAAGTCTGCGGGCAACTCGCTTTACTGGAACTGGAACCAATTAGTACAGTACAACACACAGATTAAGAAACACTCGATTGGGGTGATGCTAAGTCACGAAGCTCAGGAAAGCTGGTATGAAAACCTGTCTGGTGCTCGTTCCGGATTTTTAACGAATAATCTGACGGAGTTATCTTTAGGTGATGCAAAAACAGCTACCAATACCAGTACCAGAGGTAGTTGGGCTTTAGAATCCTACCTGGGACGGTTAAACTACTCTTTTGCAGATAAATATTATTTCCAGGCTGCTTTTAGAGCAGATGGCTCTATCAACTTTGGTGCAAATAAACGTTGGGGATATTTCCCTTCAGCATCTGTGGCTTGGCGCATTTCACAGGAAGCTTTCATGAAAAACCTTCCAGTAGTGAATGAATTGAAACTCCGGTTTGAAACAGGAACTACCGGGAACTCTGGAGGAGGACAAGGATACTTAGCTAAACTAACTTCTTATACAACTACTTGGGGCGCAGGTTTTCTGGCAGGAAACTACTCAAATGAAAACTTTCAATGGGAGCCTACTCTTACCTATAATTTAGGCCTTAACCTAAGTTTGTTTGACAGCAGAATTCAAGTTGATGGAGATGTGTATCTGAGAAAAACAGATAAGCTGATCATGAAGACCCCATTACCTTATTACATGGGTACATCTGGTCAAGGGTCTATCACTGCACCTTTTGTGAATCTGGGTTCTATGGAGAATAGAGGATATGGCGTTACCATTACCACTGTAAATATCAATAAAAGTGATTTTAGTTGGAGAAGTAGCTTGAATATATCTGGGGTAAGAAACAAGCTTACCAAGCTATATTCAGAGAGTGCCTACCTGGATAGAACCTACTGGTTTATGACAAACTTCCTGACTCGTTCGCAGATAGGGCAGCCCATATGGCAATTTTATGGTTATGTAAAAGAAGGTATATTCCAGAATCTGGACGAAGTTAAGAATTCTCCTATTCCTAAAAACAATACAGTAGCACAAAGCAGCACCTGGGTTGGGGATGTAAAATACAAAGATTTAAATGGTGATGGTATTATTGACGGACAGGATCAGAAAATAATTGGCAATCCATGGCCTAAGTTCACAGCAGGATTTACCAACACATTCAATTACAAAGGAGTAGAGTTGATGGTATTACTGACAGCTTCCTATGGTAATCAAATCTTTAACTATGTGCGATTCAAAAATGAAAACGTAACCCGTATCAATGTGGGTCGCAATCTTCTGAAAGGAGCAACCAATTATGCTCGGTTGGAAACTGACGATGAAGGAAATCCTTATGTATCAAATGCAGGAACTACCCATCCCCGTATTGTAGCAAGTGATGCCAATGGTAATGGAGATAGAGCTACATCAGATTATATAGAAGATGGATCATATCTGCGTGTCAAAAATGTACAGCTTAGTTATTCACTCCCTAAATCGCTTTACTCAAGAATTTCAGGCTTAGACGGAGTACGTATAGCACTGGGAGTTCAGAACTTAGCCACTTTTACCAAATACAAAGGGTATGATCCAGAGGTAGGCGCCTATGTAGGAAATGGCTCAGACCCTAACAGTACAGTAACAGGTGTAGATTATGGTCGTTATCCGCTGACTCGCATGTATACTTTTAACCTTGGTATTGATTTCTAATTCTGGATTCTCTGATTTCTACATGTATGAAAAATATTCACAAGTTTATATATCCGGCTTTTACTGCATTTGTATTCTTGCTATCAGGTTGTGGCAAAGATTTTCTGGAAAGAACACCTCAGGATTCGATTGTAGATGAAAACTACTATCAGACAGACGATCAAGTGCTGATGGGAACGGCTCCACTGTATAATACTGTCTGGTTTGACTATAACGACAAAGCTTCATTTGCTGTTGGTGATGCACGGGGAGGTACACTGTTTTCGGGTTCTAGCTGGACTTCTCATGTGCGTTTTATTACCTCATCTACAGAAGATGAGGTATTGTATAGCTGGAGAGCTTTCTTTAATACAATCGGACAGTGTAATACGATCATCCGAAATGTCAATAAGTTTGCGGGAGCTGCAGTTTCTGAATCAATTAAAAAACATGCGATTGCAGAAGCCCGTTTTATGCGTGGTCTGGCTTATTCCTATCTTGTACGTAATTATCAGGCTGTGCCTATTATTACAGATAACACTGCGTTACTAACGGATACAACACTTACACGCAATACAGTCGAGTCTGTTTGGGAGTTTATTATCCGGGATTTTAGATATGCTGCTCATAATCTGCCTGCTACACCTGTAGCTGAAGGACGTATTACAAAATGGTCTGCAGAAGGAATGTTAGCCAAAATGTTTCTGACAAGAGCAGGTTTAAACCACTCTGAAGGAAGTCGGGATCAAACAGACCTGGATAGTGCCAGATATTATGCCAAAGATGTAATTGACAATAGTGGTGCTAATCTGGTAGCAAACTATGCTGATTTGTTTAAAACTGCGAATAATAACAATGTGGAGAGTTTGTTTGCCTTACAATGGGTATATAATGGAGAGTGGGGAACACAAAATACATTACAGGCTTATATGGCGTTTAATTCCTCTATTACAGGTTTTTCGGATGGATGGGGTATAGATCATGGCGCCACTGCTGACATTCTGAAAGAATATGAAGCAGCAGACTCTATTCGCAGAAAGGCAACGTTTATGTTTCCAGGTGACCGATATAATTATGTCCATCAGGTTGTGACCAATCCTGATGGGACGCAAAGTACAGAGGAGCTAGTTGTCACAAATGGAAATCGTGCCAATGTAAAGAAATATGTAGTAGGCTTAAGCTCTGACAATGATGGTAAGGTTGCTTTTATGCGTACAGCTATCAATACCTATATGTTACGTCTGGCAGAAGTATACCTGATCTATGCAGAAGCTGTTATGGGGAATGCAAACGCTACCAGTGACGCAGAAGCACTCAAGTATTTTAATGCTGTACGTACCAGAGCCGGACTAGCAGCCAAGACATCCATCACATTTGATGATATCTTTCATGAGAAGCGTATTGAGTGTGCTATGGAGGGTGTGCAATGGTATGAGTTTGTGCGGTTGTACTACTTCAATCCTACCAAGGCATTGAATATACTCAGCAACATGGACAAAGGGAACTATACGATTACGCATGTACAAGGGTCTGTTCCTCCCAAATGGAATATTACCTATAATCCTGTGTATTATAGTGTAGATGCGGCTCATTTCTTCCTTCCTTATCCGGAAGTAGAGCTTACTCAGGCTCCCAATCTGCGTAAGGAACCTGTTCCCTATACATTTACCGAGGATTTGTAGGTCTTACTATTCCTTTGATTGACTGTTTCACAGACTGTAATTTATACGCTATCATGAAAAATATATCTATTCATATACGAACACTCCTTTACTGGAGTGTTCTGCTCACTATCAGTGTGTCTTTCAATGCCTGTAAGGATGAAGAATTGGGGGCACCTGTTATCAAACAAGTTCGAATGCTCGATCCTGCAACAAAAGATAGTACATTCACACAGACATATCCGGGTACACTGATTGCCATTCAGGGTGAGAATTTAGCTGGTGCAAAAAACATCTATTTTAACGACTATAACGCATCCTTTAACCCGGTTTATAATACCAACCAAACCATCATCATAACTATTCCGGCAGAGGCTCCGACAGAAGCTACAGAATCTTCTGTTCCCAATACATTGCGGATTGTTACTACACACGGTGAGACTACTTTTTCCTTTACCTTATTACCTCCTAAGCCTGTTATTAGTAGTATCTACAATGAAAATGGACTTCCTGGATCGAAGATGACTATTACAGGAGCTAATTTTTATCTGGTAGAGAAAATTACTTTCCCTGGTAATGTGGAGGTAACAGAGTTTACCGTCTCGGAAGATGCAGAGGCTATTGAAGTAACAATTCCTGCTTCATTGACAACAAGTGGATCTGTAAAGGTTACGACTAAATATGGGGATGTAGAATCCAGCGCACCTGTTAATTTTTATACTGGCTCTGGTGTACTATGTAATTTTGATGATGTGAATACATTAATCTGGGGATGTGCAACTTCCAATGACAATACTAAGTTTCCGGGAGGTCATGGTAATTATGCATTAATGGAGTTTGCGGGTATTGGGGCTGGTGATGGTGGCTGGTGGAATACAAATCGATCCATTAATACCGGTTCCGCTCAATGGGTCAGTGCCGGAAATCTGAATGATGGCATTGCAAACTATTCTTTGAAGTTTGAAATCTATATCAAAGAAGAATGGAAAGTTGGGAGTATTTTGATCGCGAAAGATGGTAACTGGAACAATTATATGGCTCGGTATGCTCCCTGGAGTGGCGGTGATAATAGTTCAAGCAGTACTGCTTATACGACCACTATCGGTTGGCATACAGTAACTATTCCTCTCACAGATTTCAAGAAAACAAAAGATGGTTCGTATGATGATAGTGGTAGTGCACCAACCTCTCTTACTCAAGTGCTGGGCGAATCTGGAGCAGGTGGCATTAACTTCTACTTTGTTAATGATGGAAGTGAGGCTGTAAAGACATTTTCTACAGCCGTAGATAATATCAGGGTAGTTAAGAATATCCAGTAATACGTTTAGTCTTTGGATCTGGATGATAAATGTTTGTCCTGTTGTAGAGAATATGTGCTATAACAGGACATTTTTATAGTATCAGATTTAAATCCTTATTGGTTTAATACCATACAAATCAGTTACATATGAATAGATTATAGATAGTGTAGCGTTGCGTATATTCTATCCCGTTAACAGGTACAAAGAGCGTTGTATGAGGTGGTCCTAAAAATCGGGACACAAAACTTGCTTAACTTAGCAAGTAAATGAAAGGCAAAAAAACAACAAGTAAACGGCGTAAATACAGTGCCGATTTCAAAAGTGAAGTAGTAAAAATGCT
>JASJOS010000033.1 GCA_030068525.1 Xanthocytophaga flava | reverse complement strand
TTCTTTTTTTGTTTTTTCTTTGATGAAGGCATTGGCTAGTTGTTTTTTTGGAGTTTGGTCACGACAAAAATTCAACTTTTTTCAATGCCTTTTTTTGTTTCCAGATATTTTAAGACAGCTTCTAAGAAAGCAGGGGATGAATATCGAAAATGCTATTCGTCAGGCAGGTGAAGTTCGCTTTTTGCCGATTGTACTAACATCGCTTACTGCCATTGGTGGCTTGATACCTATTGCACTATCAAACAGTCCTTTAATATCCCCATTGGCGATTGTAATTATTGGAGGACTTATCAGCTCTACATTGTTGTCAAGAATTGTTACACCTGTCGTTTATAAGCTAATTCCACCCACTATAAAAACACAGGAATAGTATAAAAGCGGAGTGTATAGTAGTAAGCAAAAAATGCACTTTCGTTTTCTTACAATTTTGTTTGTCTAACAAAAACGAAATTTGAAATATAAAAAAACATAGGTATGAAACATACAAATCTTTTAATTACAGGAGCAACGGGAAGTGTAGGTACACAGCTCGTTAAAAAATTAGTGAGTAGGAATGTCTCTTTCAGAGCACTTGTACGCAGTAAAGAACAAGGTGATTTGATGGCCGGTTTGTCCCAGGCTGAAATGGCAGTTGGCAATCTTTCCGACAATGAAAGCTTGTTTAAAGCATTGCAAGGAATTGAAAAGGCGTTTTTGCTTACTAATTCTTCCGAACACGCTGAACAACTTCAGCTAAACTTTGTGAACCAGGCTTACAAAGCGGGTGTAAAGCATATTGTAAAGTTATCTCAATTGGCTGCTGATCAAGATTCTCCCGTACGATTTCTTCGCTATCATGCTGTTGTCGAAAACAGGATCAAAGAGTTGGGAATGGACTATACCTTTCTGCGTGCCAATTTATTTATGCAGGGATTTGCCGCATTTAGTCATTATATTAAATATGAAGGTAAGTTCTATGGCTCATTAGGTAGTGCGGCTGTTAGTGCTGTAGATATTAGGGATATTGCAGAAATAGCCGCTAAGGCCCTGACAGAGCCATCTCATGAAAAGAAGACCTATACTATTACCGGACAAGAGGCACTGACGCATTTCCAAATGGCAGAAATTTTTTCCCGTGTATTGGGCACCAAAATTACCTATGTGGATATGAGCCCTGAACAAATGCAAGGCGCATTAACGGTTGCCGGATTTCCGGAATGGCAAATAGGGGGCCTCATTGAGGATTATGCCCATTATGCAAGAGGCGAAGCTTCACAAGTTTTCACTACAGTTAATGATATTACAGGGCATGCTCCTATCCGCTTTGAGCAGTTTGTCTCTGATTACAAAAAGTTCTTCATGTAAAAATAACGCCTGAATACATAACACTTAAATACATAATACTTAAATACAATAGAAATGAAAAAGATAGTATATAGTTTGCTTACAATAATCGGAGTATTGACAATAATTGTGGTTTGTTTAGAAGCATTCAGTTCCTACACGGTATCTGAATCCATCCACGAGCAGGCTCCTGTAAAAACCTATCAGGAAATTACAATAAATGCCTCTCCCCAAAAGGTCTACCAAATCATGAGTGAGATAAATCATTGGGCAGAATGGCACGGTGATGTCACAGAACCTACATTAACAGGATCCTTTACCAAAGGTAGTAGTTTTGATTGGAAAAGCGGTGGGTTAACTATTCATTCCACGTTGCATACGGTAGTTCCCAATCAAAAAATCGGTTGGTCGGGTAAAGCCCTCGGTGCCTTTGCCATACACAACTGGTCGTTCATTGAACACAATGGTCAGACTATTGTAAAGGTTGACGAAAGTATGGAAGGCTGGCTTGTTTATTTAATGCGTACTAAATTCCAACATGGGTTAGAAGAGTCGTTGCAAATATGGTTGAAAAATCTAAAATCAAAAGCAGAACAATAGGTAGTATAAAAGACTCATCCATCAATTCAAAGAGAATTGAAACGAGTTTTAGATCTGACTACCAATCATTGGAAGGCAACTGGCTCAGCCAAACGGCAAACGATGATTCTACCTATCATTTTCCAACGAATGGATTGTATAAACAAGATTATGGAAGGAGTGAAGACTAGTGAATATGAAAGCACACTCAAGGCTCTTTTTGATTTTCTTTCTCAAAAAGCTGGAAATTCTAAAGCTGTTATTTTGCCAATGTTGGAAGTAGTTGGTGGCAAACCTAATGGATGAGAGAAAACAAGGCCGTAACCCCGGAGATTTGGGAGAGGATATAAGAAAGATGACTTTGCCAGCTGGTGTAACTCGTAATACAGTTCCATCTTACAAAAAAGCCCCTGCCAGGAAAGTAGGATGTTAACTTACAATATTGTATTTAAACTTTAATTCGATGAGAAAATATACATTCATAGTATGGGTTATTGCTCTTCTTCTTTCTTTCTATACCCAAGCCCAGACTCTTGATCAAAATCGCACTAAAATTGCTCAGAAATTTGTTAAAGATCTCTTTTCTGAATCCGTTTCAGATAAACAGATTGCTGGTAAGTATATGTATTTTCATTCTCCTTCCACTATGACCAGGGATACCATGTTCAGAAATATGGTAGAGGTAATCAGAGAGCAAAAAGGTCCATCATTCACTCAGTTAAATGAAAAATACAAGATTGTTCCCTATAAAGAAGCCTCAGGTTATGAAGAGGTTGAACAATTCAATAACTCAGATGCAGAAGATGATGTGTATGTGGTAACTTCTGGCAAGAAAGCCTATCTGTACATTCATTTTGATAAAGAACAGAAAGAAAGAGTGATATCTTTTATTACTATAAAAAAAGGTAGAAATGAACCTTCTATCTTCTTTGCTCTCTAATTTCCTATGAGAAAAATACTTTTTATCTGTGTCTGTTTAATTACTTTTTCTGGAATTAGTAAAGCCCAGAGTAAAGATCAAGAGAGAGTAAAAGTCGTTCAGGCATTCTTAGCTGATTTTTATGATAACTCTGTTCCTGCTAAAGTATTGATTGAAAAATATATGTATGTGAAGCCTACTCAGAATACAGATACGATTCGATTAACGCAAATGACTATTGATACACTAGCAAACTCGGTTCGAACGCTAACTCAATCCAAATATGACCATAAAAAAGTACAGATTGTTCCTTTCTCAGAATTGAAGATAGCCGATAAACCTAGCTTTGGAGAAGGTGAGAAAAATGTGTATGCAATTAAAGTAGAAGATGAGGTTATTATGTATTTGTTTTTTCTTCAGAACCGGATTTTGTCTTTTTATCATTTTCAGAAACAAAAAGGAAGACTTGGAGAGCCAGGATTTTTTCTTGTATTCTAACTGGTAAGGAGTACTATTACTAATGAGACATCATAATAGCAAGCTGGAGAGTTATTCCAGTTTGCTTTGTTTTAAAATTAACTACTCAATATTATCTTCCAGTACCTGTCCGCTCCCTGTCATCAGCCAGTTCAGGTTTACCTGATGGGTGATATGCATCGTATACAGAAAGAAGCAACTGGGCAGGCTCTGGCCTTTTTCCAACTGGGAAATGTTGCTTTGGCCTAGTCCCATGCGTTGGACAAATTCGCGTTGAGGAAGTCCGGTTATTTCGGTACGTACATAGCGGATACGTTCGCCTATCTGTTGTAAGTTCGTATAGTTAAGGTTAAAGATACTGACTGTCTATTGTTACGAGCTTTGCGCATAATTCATGGCACGGCTCCTAAATAGGGTCTGTGTAGTCGCCCCCCGAAAAAAGCGTTTTGATCATAACTCACGGCAGATTTTATTTTGCCGTGAGTTCACTGCAAGACCCATCGTGCGTATAGTTCACGGCAAAGGATGTCCTGCGCATAACTCACCGCAAAACATTTCTTGAGCGGAAGTCACGGCAAGACAGGGATTGCATAGAACTATGCGCAAGCTTGCTAGCTACAGGCCTCTTGTAAGCTGGTTATAGTCGGATGCCAAAGCCTTCCTGATCATCCAGCCACTGATCGAGTACAATGAAGGCTTGTTTAAAGGCGGCTGTTTCGGCCTCGAATCGGGTGGTATAGGTTCGGTTACATTCCAGGGCTGCCAAATCGGTGAGCTGATAATTAGTGTTGCTATCCTGTTGAATCTGATAGGTATAGACTGCCTGTTTGTTTGCCAGTGTACCGGATATGCTAATCATCAGTCCCTTTGACTGGAAAAAGTCGTAGAGCATGTTGGCATATCGGCGATTTTTGGCACTGGCTGAATTCTTGATAGGACCTTTGTTGGGGTCGGCATGTTCCAGGGTCCATTCCAGAAAACGGGTATAGGCACTTTCATACACCTTTGAGGCTCTACGCCAGAAGTTGTTGGATGATTTATAGCTTTGCTGGTATTGTTCGTAAGCTTCAGCATTGAATGAATACATAGGGTTGTTGGGTTTAGATGGATAATGATGTTTTAGTGATAGTGTGCGTATGAATAGCCGTGATCAATTGCTTGAATGCCTCATAACTGCGGATGATGTGGTAGTGTCCGCCTTGTTCTTCAATTCTGGACTGAAATAGTTTCTGTTCCTCACTCTGGACGCCTTCTTGAGATTTTAACTCAATAAAATGGCTGATTTTTATGAGAAAAAATTATTTCGGTTGATTGTGTCAGTTATATGTTGCTAGGAAATAGCTATTCTTTCAGGAAGGGAACAGTCGTAAAATGAACACAGTTATCAAAAGCTATTAAGGTTTGACAACATAATAGATCATCAAGCTTTTTAAAAAATCAAGTAATGGCCTTGATAAATCACAGTTTTACAATCTTTTTAATAACCGTTTTTTGGTCTGCGTTGAAAATTCGTAAGACATACATTCCACTGGCAAGTGCATTCAATTTTATCTGAGTAGTGTCTAAATGTTGGGTAGATACTATTCGTCCCAAGCGATCTATGATTTCTACATACGTTGGAACATATCCGCACAATGGCGTCAGAGTAAGCTCTTGCTGTACAGGATTTGGAAACAAGGTCACATCAGGCCCAATACAATCAGGGTCCGGCAAAGCGGGAATATTATTAAAATAGGACTGCATGAAATTAGGCATACTTCGGAAGCCAATTCCTCCATCTGGCTGATTGAAATCGAAGCGCCGTTGGTTTACGCTGCAATCAAACCCAGGTAGATCAGGTTTACCAATTATGATCAGATCATTGTTGCGATTGTCTGTGCCAGTTGCTTCTCTAACAGCATATATCTTTCCATCGGGAGCAATGTGCAAAGTACTGAAAACAACGTTTACAGGATAATTATTCTCTTTTATGTTTGTTTGTGGATTGGAGCGAATGATACTTTTACCAGAGTTTATAGTCTGTTCCACTGTGGGTAATGAAAGGTCATACTGCCGGATAATTTCCACTAGGTTGCTTTGATCAGTCTTATTTGCTGATGTTACATATAGCTTAGAGTTATTTGGCGAAAAAGAGACTCCCATTTGCTGTGATAAGTAGCCTAGGTTTTGATAATTGGAAATAATACCTACATTGGCATCAAAATCGAAGATATCAAACGGTCTTGGACGAATATTATAAACTGCACAGGCAAGTTTTTTCCATCTGGAGAAGCCTTTAATTCACCTAAAACTTCAAAATAGGTTCCACTGCTAGTTGATAAAATCTGGTAAGAAGAGCCGATTTGTTGTTGGCTGGGAGGCTGGATTCCTGATTCATTGATTAGGTAGACAGAAAAAGCGTCTCCACTAGCTTGATGTGTGATCAACCAGTAGTCTTTGCCATTTTTATGGGGAATGGCAGTAAGCTTTGTACTTAAGTTTTGTTGCAAAGAAATGTTGTTCTCACTCTGTCGTATATCTCCCTTTCCCCCATCCAGGCGCATATCAATAATAGAGTAGGAAAGGTTGAAGTAGTAAGTTCCTGAATTGGTAGGTGCTTCACTAAGATCTCCATAAAGACAATTTAGGGTAGGGTCTACTTGCTCAGAAGTTATAACCTCTAAGGTGAATAGATAGTACTCATATTCACTTCCAGGTACGGGAACAATCAGTACCGATTGAACAATTGGATTGCTACAATCATCGGGAAATAAATTAGAAGATGGCATTTTCTGATGGAAGCGATTCCATGTGTTTCGGCCATTACTATAAAAAAGAAGTTCGCCTGTACTTTTATTTGAGATAACAGCACACCCCCGACTGGTAGTCATAGCACTATTTTGCAGTACCTTAGGAGAGCCATTTGTAAAGTCAAATCCTAATTTAGGTCCGAAATACCAATGTAAAGCTTCTTTTTGCGCATATATAGGTAATGAGCAGATTAGAGCAAGCGAAAAAAAGACAGTCAAAAAAGTTTTCATACATACACAAGGATAATGCAAGTCTGTAATATCATTGATTAATTACAAGATAGTGAGTTTCACAAAAAAGAGTTACCAGTTTAGGTAACTCTTTTTTGTGAAATAATTTACAGGACAACTTATCCTATTTAGTAACTACATCAAATAAAAAGTTCTTGGCTTTCTCCCGATATAACTTGCCCTCCAGAATTTGTGTAATACTAAACTAAGATACCTGATTCAATAATTTCATTTTAAGTAAAGATCTTTCTTTGAGATGAATACATGGTGAATTTTTCAAAATTTTAAAACCATCGATGTGAATGACTGCATTATTCTGGATTATTTATGATGGATATGATTATAATAAATTGAATGTCAGTATATGAATTCTTAAATGTAATCTTTATATATAATTATTAATTTTATATTAATTTATGTGTGGTTCATTGTGGTTTAAATGTTTGTAGTGCTTTTTTTAATAATTTTTTAGAAAAACTTGTTTTTAATGCTGTGACTTTTACCTTTGATACTCAACTCCTCTCTTTAAAACACACACGTGTGATATGCTAGCAAAATAATACATAAACGCAGTTTCTTGATTGTGAATATGTCACCTTTGAATTTTATAGAGTCGATTCCACGTCGACTGTTACTTTTTATTATTCAACTTGTGATTTTTTATGAAAAACAACTTTTCTGCTCGACAAAGTGTCATTTTTCGCATTTTGCCATTTGTCTTATTTTGGTTATCCTTGTGCTAGGTTTCGGCTCAGCAGACAACCAGCCGATATCGCATATGGGTGTACACTACTAGCGGTGATGGTTTAACCAATGGTACATTACTTACTTCAAATAGCCAACTCCAACCTAATAGTTATTACAATGTCTTTATTCAAGACATAAATGGAAATACGGCTCCACAAACAGCCGCCATATGGGTGAGATCAGGAGACGGATTTGTAATAGTGACCGGTAATCCAGGAACAACACTTACTTTTCCTCAAGGAAAAGATGTAGGTCCTGGTCCTGGTTGTACGGGTTGTGTTAGCAATCCCTGTCCTCCAACTGTTCCTAATTGCTCACGGACAGCCCGGTTTATGATTCGTACATTATCTGACATAGATTTTGTGTCTCCAATGGGTATGCGCATTTGGTCTCTGGGTTGTGGTGGTGGAGATCCTAGTTGTGCCTCAAAATATACTCCGAGAGATCACCTTGTTTTGTTTCCCTATCAAAATTAAGGTTTGCCTCTAGTATATATTAAATCCAACTGTTCATAATTAAAATTTCAGAGATGATGCTAGTTAAAAAGTATATAACAGCGGGCTATATGGCAATGTTTACCATTGTGCTGCTAAATTCAACCGCTTGCCAAACACAAAGAGATTCTGTTACCGCAGTAGCAGACGGTGAATATGTGAGCAATAAACACGAAGATCAAGACCTTGCTAAAATGCCAGGTATCACAGATGTTCGGAGTACATTCACTGTTCATTTAGAGAGCCAGGAAGGTTTACGAATTACAGATCCTACTCAGCTTGCCCCCAATACTTTGTACAAATTAGTGGTTACTGGTACAGCTCCAGTGGAATATCGGGTTAAGAAAACCGAAGGTTTTCAGATAATGAATTACACAAAACATACAAAAAAAAAATCATTGACGAACAACAGTTCTATCATTAATCCTACCACTGAATTTACAATCAAGACGTATCAGGCGATGCCTGACCGGTTATATGTAAATATTGTTCCGGTTCACAATCGGCAGGGCAAATATTATCGCGAATATTCGCAAGTATTTTTGTTGCCTGCTGGTCAAAAATAATTAACTATTACGAAGCCTTGAACACTCAAGGCTTCTTTTGCCTTTTTATGAATCCCTTTTATGAGACGATTCCTGTACGCAACTATTTTTTTACTTTTTTACCTGTCCATATGGCCGGCCAGGGCACAAAAAGAGGCTACCATCTGGTACTTTGGTAACCATGCAGGATTGGATTTCAGTAACGGTGCACCACGGGTAATTACCAACAATGCCATGAATACTACTGGTGGCAGCGCGGTCATGTGTGATGCACAAAGTGGTGCCTTGTTATTTTATACCAACGGTTACCGAATCTGGAACCGTGAACACCAACCAATGAAAAACGCGGACACTACTTATCCGCTTGATTGCCCTAATGGGAAATCACAAGCAGCCATGATTACTCCTGTACCTGGTAGCCCTGGAAGATACTATGTGTTTTCTCTCCACCCACCACCCGGTACTATCATCGACGAGAGTTACTGCTCATCAGGAGCGGGTTCGCAACAAGCTAATGTGTTGAAATACTGTATGATTGACATGGCTGGTGACCAAGGTAAAGGAGAGGTAATCTTACCTAACAAAGTTTTGGATACAGGCCTTACCGAAAAAATGACGGCTGTGCGCCATGCCAACGGACGTGACTATTGGTTAGTTACCCACCAGTGGCAAAGCAATCAATTTCGCAGTTATCTTGTCTCAACACAGGGAGTTTCCGAAGCAGTTGTTACAGCCATTGGTTCACAACATGGCTCTGAGTCCTTCTCCTTTGAATTGAGCGGCCAGTTGAAAGCATCTCCCAATGGTAAAAAAATTGCGGTCTCTTTACCTTCCTTTGAAGCCTTTACTTATCCACTTGAATTGTTTGATTTTGATTCGCAAACAGGTATTCTGTCCAATCTGATAAACCTGGGTGATATCATTTTCCAGTATGGTCTTTCTTTTTCACCTGATAACTCCAAACTCTATGCCCAAAGCCTAAGCCCTTGGGTAAAGCGTCCTTATGAACTGATTGTTCAATATGATTTGCAAGCAGGTGACTCTTCTGCCATTATTGCTTCACGTATGAGCATCATTACTGGCAATCCCTACACTAATATTCGCGACATTGCTGTGCAACCCTACGTTGCTATGCAACTTGCACCGGATGGCAAACTCTACGGTATTTTTTCTGTTACCGGAGAGCCAGATTCTCGTCGTATGGTCGTGATTGCCAATCCTAACGCCAAAGGTTTCGATTGTGAAGTTAATGCTGTCTCGTTTAATTTCCCCATAAAAGGTTATTGGGCAGGGTTGCCTAACTTTATGGATGGTTACTTTAACAACCTGACTCCTCAGAATCCTCCGGAAGGAAACTGCGCTACTAGCAACTTAGTGGTTTCGCCTAACCCAACTACAGGAGAAATCAGTCTCCGGCTGGACGAGTGTAATGACCCTTACCAGTTACGTATTTATGACATGACAGGTAGGTTGATTTCCATACAAGACGTGTCAGGTGGCGGCTTAACAAATGTCCGGTTAGATGACTTCGCCAAAGGGCTGTATATTCTTGACTTACTATTTGAAGAAGGAAAGCACCGAAAGATAGTTAAAGTAGTAAAACAATAAGCCCCATATTTTAAAAGATGACTTAATGGATGTATTTTATTTCGCTTTTATTCCTGAAGAATATGTTTTATAAAAGAAAACACCACTAAGAATATATATTCTCAGTGGTGTAAAATAGAATGTATAACCTTTACCATATCAGATCAAGGTTAGTGAACCGGATACTCATTGCCAGTTTGCTTACCTGAAATTTTTCTGCTAACTCCTCAACAATATCAAATTCTTCATTTCTCGTAATGCCTGATTGATAAATTTTGGTTGCTGCCTCAATGAGTAGGTTACGTGGCATAAGTATAGAAGCAGCAAATGCATTGGCTTCACGCTCTTGCGAATCTTCACCAGTAGAAGAGACATGATCTCTAAATAAAGTAAAGTATTTTTCTGGGGTGTCAACAAATATGCCTTGACGTTGATGCCCTAAGATGTAATGGCCTAACTCATGGGCAATGGTGAAACGTTGACGGCGTGGACCATTATGTGAGGCATAACCAATCTTGGCTCCTTCTCCATCCCGTATCAGTACTCCTGAAACATTTTCTCCAAAATCATACACCATCAACTCTATTCCTAGTGTACTAATAACTTTTTTAATATCGATACCACTATTCTTGTCTAACTCAGATGCATCCATTGGATAGCATCCACATTTTTGAAGTGTTGTCGTTGCAATCTCTTCAATCTGTTTTTGACGTTTTTTGTTCATGATCGTGGTTGGTTTTCATGGCTTGCTGAAAAAATGAAGTAATTCGTTGTATATCATTCTCTGTCACATCTTACAAATCGCATTGAGAGGGGTATCCTCTACAATTTCATTTTTTTTCATAACGGGCTTTTCTAATTTATTCTGATACTTACATACTACCTTGTCACCTGATTTCTGACCCCCACCCAAATTTAAGACCGGGCAAAAGTGGAAAAATTGGCGGTATTTCGGACTCTTTTCCTTTACACCTACCCGCTTAATTCAATCTGTTTGATCGCAGTTATTAAACCACTGTAAACAACTTTGTTCTCTGAAGCGGTCTATTTTCCTCTTCCATCACAGCAACTGTATCCTGAAAATCCGGTGGGTAATACAGTTCAATAATCTTAACGGACAGAATTTAGGGATTCGACCTGAAAAAGTTAAAGTCAAAGATTACATTTTCATCTTTAAAAGCTACCAATCTCCATATCGGAATTATCAAACCATGTATCATTAGCTCATACGCCCTTAAGCCAGGCATGTTTTGGTTCTTGTGCCTGGTTTGTACTTAATCGGTTTGGTTTCTGAGCCTGACTCGGTTTTAGTCTTTTACTGTCAATCTTTTTAGCATTGGTCTTTAAGTAACCGTTATTGTTTTCTTCAGTGCTGTCTAATCGGTACCGATCCTCAATCGGTGGCCTAGCTGGCCTGCTCACTTTTTAACATTAAATACATCCATCTTATTATATCCTCTGAACAGACGCATAATTCCATGATTTCTCATTTCAAATCACTTTCCTGCCATGAAACCGATTTATGCCTTACTTTTGCATGCTATAATCTTTATCTGTTGCAGTTTTGTGCAACCAATCCTGGCTCAGCCAATCCAGCCCTATGTGGACAAGATGCTCGGTTCGCGTGGGGATGACCTCCTGACAGTGACTGTGCTCCTGCCCGATGGGGGAATGCTGGTCGGCGGTTACTCGGATGACGTCTCGGCTCCCAACTGGGAGAGAAGCCAGTCCGGGCGCGGGGGAAACGACTACTGGATTGTTCGGACCGATGCTCGGGGCCGCAAGATTTGGGACCGCACCTATGGGGGAAGTGGCCAGGATTATCTGACCAGTATTACGGCCAATTCCGACGGGAGCTTTCTGCTGATAGGCATTTCTTCCTCGGACCGTTCGGGTGAGAAAAGCCGTGACTCCTACGGGGCGGATGATTTCTGGGTGGTTAAAATATCGTCTACCGGTCAGGTCATCTGGGACCAGACCATCGGAAGCTTCGGAACGGATGCGCCCTGGTCTTCGGTCTCCACTGCCGACGGAGGCGTGATCATCGTGGGCGTTTCCAATTCCTTCCATTCGGTATGGAAAACGGAAGATCCTCGTGGGGGGACTCAACCTATCACGGTTATGTGGTCGATCACAGGACCTATAACCGAAGGGGCTATGATTTCTGGATGATCAAACTCGACAGTCAAGGCAATCGGGAGTGGGACCGCACCCTGGGTGGCATCGAGGACGATGAGGCCCTGTCCATCACCCCTACTATCGATGGCAATTACCTGGTGGCGGGTAATTCGCTTTCCTCCGTTTCCTTTGACCGCACTGTCACCCAGCTTCGCCCCTACACCGACGGGGATACGTGGCTACTTAAGATTACCCCTACAGGCAGCATCCTGTGGCAAAGGTCCTACCCGATTTGCAAAGCCCATTCCTATACATTGACTGGGTTTCCCGCTACTGTGCCCTCAGAATCGTATGCCCCTGAATTTGTAAAGCCCAACCTGATCATGGTGCCCCATGCCGATGGGAGCTTCTTGCTCGGTGGCGATCTGGGGATGGCCAAACCCTATGGCATTCCCGCTCACTATGACGGTCAGGAAGCAGTACGTGGCGGCTACCGGCTGGTAAGAATAGACAGCGCAGGCAATGTGCTTTGGACCACTCAGCGTGTAACTACCATTCGGGGAGATTTGCTGCAGATGTATGATGTCAGCAATGGTGCCATTGCCGCTGCTGATGGAGGGTACTGGCTGCTCACCCAGGGATTGAAGCTGATCAGGGTTGGCGAGCGGGGTGAATACATGTATGAGATATGGTATCACCACCATGCGGAAAAGGGGGTCAGCATGCAATCCCTTCCTGGCGGAGCCATTCTGCTGTCAGGTTCCACCCGTGTTAACCTTTTTTATGAACAGCGGGAAACCAGCCGGGGCGGATGGGACTACTGGCTTTTGGCCTTGGGTGAGCCTTTTCCCCAACCGGTAAATGCCGAATTGTTCTGGCATGAGTACCTGTGGGGCGAGTGCATTGCCTGTGAGCAAAGCCGGATCGTATCCACCAAAAGCCTCTTTAAGTTCAAGGCCACCCCCTTGCAGAAACCCGTAGTGCAAACCTTCCGGCTACACAACCCTGGCAAGGTGGACGTGATCGTTTCCCCACCCATCCTGCCTGCAGGCTTTTCCGTCAAAGGCGAGTTTGCAAGCAAGCTGTCAGCCGGACAAACCACCCTGCTTTACTTACAGACGGATGCAACCCGCATCGGCACCTTCTCAGGTCAGGTATTAATGCAGGTTACTTCCATGCCAAAATCCAATCAACAACCTAATGGACAAACCGACTCACCGGACATGCCGCAGGCAAGCAACTGGCTCATCTTCCAGGTAAGTAGCCAGGTGGATGAGCCCAAAGCTGAGCTTAAAAAAAAGCGTGTTCAAACCAGTGCCCAAAGAGTACAACAGGTAAACGGCCTAACAGAGGAAGACCCGCCTTACCTGAGCCAGCTGTTTCCCAATCCCAGCCGTAACGGTTCAACCCTTGAATATTTTTCAGTTGCCACCCAGCCTTGCCAACTGACGCTGACCAATCCGCTTGGTCAGATCGTCTTCGCCCAAAGCTTGATGAGCCAACCCGGTTGGAACCGATGGGAGTGTCCAAGAAACGGTTTACCAGCTGGAATATACCTGCTCCGGCTGACATGGGGAAGGCAAAGTCAAACCCACAAGTGGGTCCTCAACGATTAAAGATTCGGATTAACAGGTCCTGAAGTCTGGCAGAACCGAACCGTCGGTAAGTACCTACCGATTATCTTTCTCACTTTGCCAAGCTAATGCGACTTATTCTGGAGAATTCCCGTGAAGAATTTATCCCCTTGGAGAAGGAAATAGATACGCTCAAACATTATTTTGAACTGCAGAGCCTTCGTTTTAAGAATAAGTTTGATTACTCGATTGACCTAGATCCCAGACTGGACAGTGCCTTAACGCTGGTTCCTCCTATGTTTGCTCAGCCACTTATTGAAAACGCGATAGAGCATGGATTGCTTCCCAAAGCTGAAAAAGGATTTATTCAGGTTCGCTTTCTTGCTGAAGGTGCCCTGATACGACTGGAAGTAGAAGATAATAGTGTAGGTTATCAGAATGGCGTAGGTTATCAGAGGGGAGAGGAGAAAATCATACCGATGGGTTTAGCTGCCAACGGTGAGCACCGCTCACTGGCTACTCAGATTATTCAGGAGCGGTTGAAGCTTCTGAACCGAAAAAAGAAATTTTCAACCCAACTGCAGATGATTCACATACGAGATGAAGCTGACCAGATTGCTGGGACCAAAGCCAGCTTTCTTATTCCGTGTCAGCTTATGTAATGTGTTCAAATAATGTATCTGGACAGTATAGTAATGTATAATATAGTAACGTATTCTAAATAGTATAGGTTTTTCCTGCTATCAACCAGTATGAAAGTAATTATTATTGACGATGAGTCTGGCATTCGTGAAGCGGTTGAAAAAATGATTCAATGGTATCGTCCCACCTTTCAGGTAGTTGCGCATGCCGAAACGGTACGGTCAGGAGTAGAGCTTGTACGCAGACATAATCCTGACCTGGTCTTTCTTGATATTCAGCTCAGAGATGGAACCGCTTTTGAACTATTACAGGAATTTACTGCTCCTGCATTCAAAATTATTTTTATTACTGCCTTTGACAATTATGCCATTACTGCTTTTAAATACAGTGCACTGGATTATTTGTTAAAGCCTATTGATCCTCTGGAACTGGAGACAGCTCTTGAAAAAGCAGAGAAGATTGTAAACAAAGAAATGCTATGGACTAAGCTTGAGTCATTTGTAAACAATATGTCGATTTCTGCTACAACTCCGCGTAAACTGGTTTTAGCTACAGCAGAAAGCCTACATGTAGTGAATACCAGGGATATCATTCGTTGTGAAGCCTATAGTAATTATACACAGTTTTATTTACTGGACGGAAAAAAGATTCTTGTTTCAGTGACCTTAAAAGAATATGAACATATGCTGAGTTCATCCGGTTTTTTTCGTTCACATCAGTCGCATCTGATCAATCTTACCTACCTGGATAGGTTCGATAAGCGGGATGGAGGAATGCTGATCTTAAAAGATAAAAGTATCGTTCCGATTGCAGCCAGACAGAAAAGTGAGCTAATGCAGATTTTAAAATCTTTGTAAAAAGTTCTATAGTAAAAGTTTGATATAAAATTCTAGACAAAAAGGTCGGAAATAGGTTAGTTATCGTTAAAATACGCAGTCCTTTGATACGACTAGGTACAGGTGTATAGCTATACAAGATTATAGTATATTAGTAGACCCTCTGTTTTAAATGGCATCAAAACCAGTATCCCCTTAAAGAGCAATAGGCTCCGATTTACCCTAAAATACAGATCATCGGTCTACATACTTTCACTTGTGGTTGTTTTTGGACTTGATTGGCATGTTGACAAATTGATAAAAAGTCAGAATAAATTTTACTATTAAAGAATGTATTGAAATTAACGGAATTAACCTATTGACATAACTGTAAACCCACCTCAAATGAGAAACATAATTCTTGCATTTTTAGTCTTGGTATGTACCACTGCTTACAGCCAAACCCTAAAGAGTGAAGCAGTAAAGAAAGAAGTATTACTGATTGGAACATTTCATTTTAACAATCCGGGAGCCGATGTAGCTCAGGTGAAAACTTTCGATGTAATGAGTCCTCAGGCGCAGAAGGAGCTGGAAACCATTACCGACAAAATCAAGCAATTTCATCCCGATAAGATATTTGTAGAGTGGGAATACGACGACCAACTGGCATTGGATACTTTGTATAATTTTTATCGGCAAGGCAAATATTTCGAGTATGTAGGCCAAAAATACCCCAAACGTAATTTCTATACCCAAAACGAGATCTTTCAGCTAGCCTTCAAAGCTGCACAGAAAACCAACCTGGCTAAGGTACATGCCATCGATTATACCCACACCAATTTTCCCTATGATAGTCTGATGGCATCAGTAGAACAGGCCAAACAATTTGAGCTTAAAAAGCAGATTGAAGACCAAATCAAAAACTATGAAACCACAGCCAATGCTGACCGTCAGAAATTGACTTTGACACAGCTTTTGTTGAAAAACAACCAGGCCGCTTACCGTGACTGGGACTTGGGCATGTATATAAGGGTATTTAACCAGGCAGGTGACAAAGACAATTTTGTAGGAGCCTATCTGGTATCCGAATGGTACCGACGCAACCTATATATGTATTCGCTCTTGCAGAAACTTACTGAAAGCAAAGATCAGAAAGTAATGGTGTTGCTTGGCGCTAGCCATGCAGCCTTATTTGAAAAATTCATTGAGTCAGACAGTAATTTTAAAGTAATAGAGTTAAAAAATGTACTGAACAAATAAAAGATGTATGACAAAATAGCAGGTTTGCCTTTGTCAGCACATCTATTATCATACATCTATCATCATACATATCCAGGAATCTTTGTAACTGATTAACCGATAGATTTTCTAACTGAACAGGTTTGAGGGCTAAGCTTAGGATTGAATCGTAGGGTAACAGTTAACTTCTTTAGCTTCAGATTTTCTTTTGCTCAATGTAGCTTTATATAAAAAATATCCATCCGAACCATCTTATCTTTTCTTTTAGCGTGCAAAGTATTACAGTAAAGTTCTGGAGCAATCCACCTGCTGCCTATCAGAGTTGTTATCAGACGGTTTTGCTGTTATCAGGAGGTCTGTTGTTAGTAGAATATTTATAAGTAAAACAATAATACTTGTAAGGCCCAAAAAATTCCGACGGTGAACAAATCAAAAAATGTACTGGATTGACCCCCGCCAAATTTAAGACCGGGTAAATCATAGCGGATAAGTACATTAAAAAATTCAATCTTTACCTACAGTGAAATAGTTGAAAAGCACAATAGTTTATAAATAAACTCGATTTACAAAAAATGGCTTTTGAATTGGAAAACACGGTTCCCTGGGGAAGGAACCTGGATGAATATAGGAGCATGTTTAATCTGACCAATTCGGACCTGGATAAACGGATCATTAGTTTTGGAGACGGACCGGCAAGTTTTAACTGTGAAATGACCGCTTTGAGCAAAAGCGTCGTTTCTATTGATCCGATATATGGCTTTTCAACTTCTCAGCTTACAGGCAGGATTGAACAGATAAAAGATATTGTCATCGAACAGACAAGAAAGAATCTGGAAAATTTTGTCTGGACAAAAATCAAAAATATCGACGAATTGGAAACCATACGCTTATTGGCAATGGACAGGTTCCTCAAAGACTTTGAAACAGGCAAAATCGAAGGCCGTTACCTAAATCACCAACTGCCTGACAGAACCCAATTTGATGATTTGACTTTCGAATTAGGACTCAGTTCCCATTTTTTGATTTTATATTCACAACTTGGTTTTGATTTCCATGTGGCCTGTATGACTGAAATGCTCCGGGTTGCCAGAGAGATCCGAATATTCCCGCTTTTAGATCTGAACGCAAAAAGATCTGAGCTACTCGACAGTCTGGTTGCACATTTTCAAACAGATTTTGTAGTTGGTATTGAAAAAACGGATTATGAATTTCAAAAAAAAGGAGACCAGATGCTGACCATCAAGAGAAGATAGAATGTCAAGAGAAGATAAAATATCAAAGTCCTAGATCAGCTTGTCAACAGAGCAGTTGATGTGCCAGACATAACTATTTATTCAATTTTTTTAAGCCAAAACAAGAAAAAAATACTATTAATGCTTCCTACAAGGGTTGCAAGCGGCACAACGAGCAGTGATAATCTCGCAGTGATGATCTCGCAGTGATAGATTTATTCCTTCTTTGCCACCTGTAAGAAAGAGGATGTGAATCCTTTTCAATGGTTGAAGTATACTCTGAAAAAGAGATCTTCGATTAATCACAAAAATCTAACCGATTTATTTCCGCAAAACTATAAACGAATTGTTCACACTACCAGTAGGTAGTTCATCGGGCGCATACTTTTAAAGCAGTCAGCTTTCCGATCAGATCCTTGCCAATAACAGTGGTGTTCTGTCAGCCGCCGCTTGTCAGGGTAGGTGTTACCACATATTTTTTTACCTGATTCTTTTTATCGGCTATGCCCAATGGATTGTGCTTAAACTGCGACCTGTAAAAATTAAATATTTTCATAGGTATGGCGGCCATACAGCATGCTCTTGCAATGCCGGATTACCTGCCCGATATATTCCGCACGCCTATCACTGTGGTAAGGATTGAACCATTGTTCCATCAGGACTGAATCAAAAACTCCATCTAAGGACGTCCATTCTGATACGATTAATTTTTTCATGGGATTGTTTTTCCTATATACGTCAAAACTACCGGTAATCCGCACGCGGAAATAAAACGGCAGGTACTACCATTTGGAATTGAAGGGCTTACGCTCATGACTTACGCTCATAAGGGTAAAAGGCCGCCAGCCGATTCCGGCGTTTGCTCCTGACCGTTGGGAATATCCCTACCAGTCAGCCGCTGGCATAAAGCGATAGAACGAAATCCGGGCTGCTTCCGATACTTCCCATACTGGCCCCATAGGAGGCCAGCTCTGCCGGAGGAGGTAAGGCAATTCGATATATGAAGTCAAAATTTTGTTTGTAAATTAAATAATAAAATTATCTTTGTGACTAAGATAATCAGACACGATAAGATATATTATGAATCACGAAGCCATCACCCGGGTAAGAAAGTTAAGCCAGCAGTACGCTTATACTTCCATTCAGATGCATGAAAACATTGCACGAAAAGCAGGGCTATCCGGTACTGACCAGAAGTATCTGGGCTTTTTTCTGGTAAAAGGGGCGATGACTGCCGGAGAGTTGGGCGAGGTAACGGGGCTGACTAGTGGCGCTGTGACGGGTTTGATCGACCGGTTCGAGAAAAAAGAACTGGTCAGAAGAGAATTTGCCAAGGAGGACAGGAGGAAAGTCATGGTCGTGCCTGATACGGACAAGATCATGAAACTGCTCGCGCCGCTGTATACCGATTACCGGAGCCGCTCGGAGGAAATGATCCGTTCATTCACAGAACGGGATCTGGAGATCATCGAAACGTTTTTGCAACGGTCAATTGAACTCATGACTGAGACCACCAACCAGTTCAAGGATAAATAAGATCATATGGAAAACAAGATCATATGGAAAACAAGATCATATGGAAAACAAGATCATATGGAAAACAAGATCATATGGAAAATAAGAGCTTATATCTATTGGATTTAAAAGACGCCGGCCCGTCGGCCGTTGCGTTGATTGGCGGCAAAGGCGCCAATCTTGCGGAATTAACCCGGATCCCGGCGCTAAACGTGCCGGAAGGTTTCTGTGTCACGACTGAGGCTTTTAAAGACGTGATTGCGCATCAGCCGGAGTTTGTTGCACTGCTTGAACAGCTGGAAGGTCTGACCGTATCGGACCTGAAAGCGATCAGTGAGATAGGCGCAAAGATCAGAATGTGCATTGAAGCCACGGCTATTCCGCAGGAACTTGAAAATCAAGTCCGTAGCCGCATCGGTCAGCACGGCGGAAAACACGCGTATGCGGTGCGTTCCAGCGCTACCGCAGAGGATCTGGCCAGTGCCTCCTTTGCAGGTCAGCAGGATAGCTTTTTAAACGTTACCGGTAGTGATGCCATTTTAAGCCATATCCGCAAATGCTGGGCCTCCCTGTTTACAGAGCGGGCGATAATATACCGGATGCAGAATGGCTTCGGTCACCGTAACGTTTTATTAGCCGTCGTGGTGCAGCGGATGGTTTTTTCTCAGGTTTCCGGCATTCTCTTTACGGCAGATCCCATCAGTGGCAGCCGTAAGGTAGTTTCCATAGATGCAAGCTTCGGACTGGGAGAGGCGCTGGTGTCAGGCCTGGTCAATGCTGACCATTATAAAGTAAGAGAAGGCCGCATCATAGAGAAAACAGTCTCTACTAAACAAATGGCTGTGTGTGCCTTGGAAGCCGGTGGCACACAGGCGTGGAAGATCGAACCCGGGCAGCAGAACAGCCAGGCGCTGACAGATGCGCAGATACTACAACTCGAGCAAACCGGCAGAATGATCGAGGCGCATTTGGGGGAGCCACAGGACATTGAGTGGTGTTTGAGGGATGACACATTCTATATGGTACAAAGCCGGCCGATCACCACCTTATATCCTGTACCGGAGGCTGACGAGGACGGAAATCATGTTTATGTATCGGTCGGACACCAGCAAATGATGACCGATGCCTTTAAACCGCTCGGATTGTCCGTCTGGATGCTGACCGGAAACCGGGCCATGTTCAAAACGGCTGGCGGGAGGTTGTTCGTCGATATTACCAGGGGACTGGCCTCCCCCGCAGGCCGGGAAAACCTGTTAAATGTGTTAGGACATTCAGACCCGCTGATTAAAGATAGCCTGCTGACTGTTATCGACCGGAAGTTTGTAAAGGAGGACCCCGGCGTTACGATACCCGGACACGTGAAAGGCCATCAGGGCATGTCGGCGGCTGATATACTGGCCGAAGCCGGAAACGATCCGGGCATTGTGGCTGATCTGATCGGACGCAGCCAAAGCGCAATTGCAGCCCTCAGGGAAAACATCGCAGCCAAAACAGGACCGGAGGTATTTGAGAATATCCTGCAGGATATGCAGCACAGGCGACAGCTGTCTTCGGAAACGAAAAATCTGAACGTGATCATGGCAGCCATTCACGCTTCGGCCTGGATCAATGAGAAAATAAGCGAATGGCTGGGGGAAACCAACGTGGCCGATACACTTACCCTTTCGGCACCTGACAACATCACGTCGGAAATGGGCCTGGCCCTTCTGGATCTGGCAGATGTCATACGTCCTTATCCGAAGATAATCGCTTATCTGCAGCAGAGCAACGACCCTGACTTTCTGGAAGCACTGCTTCCGTTCGAAGGAGGGCAGAAGGTTTACGATGCGATCACAGCCTACCTGAACAAATATGGGATGCGGTGCGCCGGTGAGATTGACATCACCCGGACGCGATGGAGTGAAAACCCAGGCATCCTGCTGCCGATGCTGCTTGCCAACATTAAAAACCTGCCGCCAGGAGAAAGCAGGCGGCGGTTTGAGCAGGGACAACAGACTGCTTTCGCCAAAGCGCAGGAGTTGCTGACACGGCTAAAGCCATTACCGGGCGGCGAAGAAAAAGCCAGCGAAACCAGGCAGATGATTGACTTGCTGCGGAACTTTATCGGTTACCGTGAATATCCGAAATATGACATCGTTAGCCGGTATTTCATTTACAAGCAGGCGTTGTTGAAAGAAGCTAAACGCCTTACCGAAGCCGGTGTTCTCAAAAAAAAAGAAGACAGCTACTATCTCTGTTTTGAAGAGTTGCAGCAGGTGGTGCGTACCGGCAAAGTGGACTACACACTTATCAATGAACGCAAGGCAGCGTACCATACGTACAAAAAGCTAACACCGCCACGGGTGATCACCTCCGAGGGCGAGATCCTCAACGGGCAGTACAAACGTGGAGCTGTTCCTGCCGGTTCGCTGGCGGGTCTGGCGGTTTCATCCGGCATCGTGGAAGGCAGGGCACGCGTGATTCTGAAGGTGGAAGAGGCTGATCTGGAAGAGGGCGATATCCTGGTTACCACCTTTACCGATCCCAGCTGGACACCTTTGTTCTTTGCCATTAAAGGCCTGATCACGGAAGTGGGCGGACTCATGACGCACGGCGCTGTGATTGCACGTGAATATGGTCTGCCAGCGGTTGTAGGCGTGGAAAATGCAACCCGCATCATCAAAGACGGGCAACGGATCCGGGTACATGGAACAGCGGGCTATGTGGAGATCCTAAGCGAAGCGGAGGGGTTGCAGACATAATTTTGTCGCAACACACCCCTGAGATGGTCACTTTCACACAGCCCGAAACGCTGAAATACTTGCTACCTTTGTAATGTTAACAAAAGCAACCACAACTACCTCATGAAGCGTTTACACTAAACTGCAACTATTTTTAAACCGATAGCATTCATCGCCATTCTTATGATTACCACATTGCAATCGAACGGACAAACAGTAACGCCCTCCAGCAGTGGCTATGCACCTGCCAATGGCACCCAGGTATATTACCAAGTATATGGACAGGGGAAGCCTTTGATTTTATTACACGGGGCTTATTATACCATCCAGCTCAACTGGGGCCAGTTAATTCCACAACTGTCTCAGGGCCGGAAAGTGATTGCCATTGAATTGCAGGGACACGGGCACACGCCCTATTCAGACAGGAGTTTATCACGTACTACGTTGGCAAGCGATGTGGAGAAAGTGATGGATTACCTGAACATTGAGAGTGCCGATGTCGCAGGATATAGTTTCGGCGGGCAGATCGCTTATCAGTTTGCCATACAAAGCCCGAAACGTTTGCGAAAACTGGTTATTATTTCGGCTGCCCATAAGACTGCCGGCTGGGTGGAGGAGGTAACCAGCGGGTTTAAAAAGATGAAACCGGAGCTTTTTGCCAACTCGCCCCTGCAAGCCGCCTACGAGGCCGTGGCGCCGGATAAAAGCAAATGGACAACGTTTCTGGAACAGATGATGGCCTTAGCCGGAGAGCCATTTGATCTGGGCGATGACAACATCGCAAAAATTGCGGCTCCTGTACTCATTATATCCGGTGACAATGATGGGATGGATAAAATAGAACTGGCCAAAACGTATAAACTGTTAGGCGGTGACCATTCTGCCGACCTGCAGCCTATGCCTAAATCCCAGTTAGCGATTGTTCCCGGACAATCGCATGTCAGCCTGATGCAGCAGACAGACCTGCTCAAAGTGTATCTCGAAAACTTTTTGAAATAAGCCCCGATCATGACCACGCTACAAACCACAGGTTCCAAAATCTGGAGCACCATTAAGCTTTCACTCAATGGTGAGCAACAGGATTATACGCAGGGCAGCATTCCCAAAGCCATCTTCTTACTGGCTATTCCCATGATACTGGAATTAAGCCTGGAAAGTGTCTTTGCGGTCGTGGATATGTTTTTTGTCAGCAAGCTCGGACAAAACGCCATTGCCACCGTCGGCTTAACAGAGTCGGTCATTACCATTGTGTATTCCATCGCTATTGGCTTAAGCACAGCGGCAACGGCCATCGTGGCGCGCCGGATTGGCGAAAAAAAACCGGAAGCCGCCGCTCATGCCGGTGCCCAATCGCTGTTGATTTGTGTGATCGCCACCGTTATCCTGAGCCTGGCGGGGATTTTTTTCGCGGCTGAAATCTTACGGTTGATGGGGGCCAGCGATGAAGTCGTCCACGAAGGTGTTGTTTTCACCCGCATCATGTTAGGTAGCAGCCTGGTCATCATGCTCTTGTTTTTGATCAACGGCATCTTCCGGGGTGCCGGCCAGGCTGCCATGGCGATGAAAAGTCTTTGGATTGCGAGCTTGACCAACATTATTCTCTGCCCGGTTTTCATTCACTTTTTTGGCTTAAAAGGCGCTGCTATGGCCACAGTTATCGGAAGGAGCGGCGGCGTAATCTTCCAGGTCTACCACCTGTGCAAAGGCAGCGGCATGCTGAAGTTCCGCCGTTCTCACTTTAGCTGGGATATTCCAATGGCAAAGAGCATTATTGCCATCGCCTGGCCAGCCACCTTTCAATTTATCATTGCCAGTGGCAGCTGGATCATTTTAACGCGCCTGGTAGCAGAAACAGGCGGTACGGCCGCTTCTGCCGGCTACCAGATTGCTTTCCGCAACTTCGTATTCTTTATTCTGCCCTGCTGGGGGTTAAGTAACGCTGCCGCCACTTTAGTCGGACAAAACCTGGGGGCAGGCCACGTGGACCGGGCGGCGCAAAGCGTTATACTGACCGCCAGATACAACGCTGTACTGATGAGTTTCGTTATGTTACTGTTCCTGTTATGCGCCGGGCCAATCATCCGGGTTTTCACCACCGAACCCGATATTTTAAGCTACGGCAGCACCGCGCTTCGCATCATTGGTTCAGGATTTATTTTTTATGCCGTGGCTATGGTCATGAGCCAGGCCTTAAACGGCGCCGGTGATACGAAAACGCCAACCTGGATCAATTTCGGCTGCTTCTGGCTATTCCAGGTTCCGTTGGCATACTTGCTGGCAAAAGGCTTTGGCATGCATTCGGCAGGCGCCATCATGGCAGTGCCGGCAGCGGAAGCGCTTTTAGCCTTGGTTTCCTGGTATTATTTCCAGAAAGGAAACTGGAAAAAGGTGAAGGTCTGATACTGATACTGAATATTAAACATAAATCCCATCTTTCATGAAAAAGAAAATTTTATTTGTCGTATGCCTGTTATTCGGGCTGATGTTTATCAACGCAGGCCTGAACAAGTTTTTCAATTACATGCCCACACCCAAAGACATGCCGGCAAACGCTTTGGCCATGTTCAGTGCCTTCATGCAGATCGGGTGGCTGTTGCCGCTTATCGGCACTGCCGAAATAATCGGTGGCATTCTGATCATCATTCCGCGGTTCAGGGCTTTAGGGGCGATTATTCTCTTCCCGGTCATGGTCGGCATAATGTTATCCGCTGTTTCTTTATCCTCCGGATTACCGATGGTACTCGTGCTCTGGGCTATACTGATTTGGGTGCTTGTTGAAAATAAGGATAAGTATCTCCCTCTGATCCGTTCCTGACCATCCACAAGCGCTGTCCCTGAATTCTCTGACAATCCAATTATGTTTAAGTATGTTTAAATACAGCGTATTCGCCTGGTGTATGATGCTGTGTGTAGCCGCCTGTGCCCAAACCAAACCGGCCATTCGTATCGGGCAGCGGACCTTCCGCTTTCAGGATGCCGGGCGGAGCCGGCCTGTCGTCACAGAGGTCTGGTATCCAACGTACGATACCTTAACCGCAGACGATACACAACGCTCTCCGTTTGTCGGTGACTATACGGTTCGGAATGGGAAATTACCTGCTGAAAAACTCCCGTTGCTGATGCTGTCACATGGAACCGGGGGCGGAAGGCTGACGCTGGAATGGCTGGCACAAGCGTTGGTCAAAGGGGGCTTTATCGTCGCGGCCGTCGATCACTGGGGCAATACCTATGACAACAAAATACCGGTTGAGTTTGTAAAGACCTGGGAGCGTCCGCTGGATATTAGTTTTGCGCTTTCGGCACTGCTGGAGGATGGTGACTTTACGAAAGTCATCGACCCGCAGCGTATCGGAGCTATCGGATTTTCGCTGGGTGGCTACACGGTGATGGCACTGGGTGGGGGCAGGATCAATTATCCGCAATTAATACAGTATTATAAAACCACGGGCCGCAAGGAAGTGGAAACCCCCGAACTGCCGGGACTGGCCAGATTTCTCAATGACACAACCCTGCTTACGGCAATGAAACATACTCCTGGGCTGAAAGATAACCGGATCACAGCTATCTTCGCCATCGCTCCGGCCCTGGGCGAGGGGTTTACGCAAAAGAGCCAGTTGTCCTCTATTACCTGTCCTGTATACATTGTGGGCATGCATAACGACCAGCTGGCCCCCGTCCTTGGTAACGCGCGGCATTATCATAAGCTGATTCCTCATTCGTTCTATTATGAATTTTCCGGTGCTGCAGGTCATTACGTGGCGTTAGCCGAAGCCAGCAAAGAACTGCAAACCGCTGCGCCGGACATATTCGCAGACCCTGCTACCGTAAACCGGCACCAGATTCACGGCAAGATGAGCTGTCTTGCCGTCACATTTTTCAAGCGCTTTTTGAATAAGCCCTAAACGTGAAATCAATCCGCATACGGGATGGAGACCTCATCCCTTCAAAAACAAATCAGCCTTCCATACGGCGGGCGCGCATAGCACAAGGACGGTCAGGATTTCCGTCGATGCCTTTTCGTCGCTTCTTTTAGTGAATCGAACCATCCTTGCTCTGATTAGCAATTCTCTTCTTTCAACTGCTTAAGCCGTTGCCTCGCATCTGAGCAGAGAGGTTCGGAGTGGAGAGGCTCCAACCTGCATGCCTCCATACTTTTTCTTCCAGTTATAGAAGGTTGATTCCTGGATACGATATTTCAGACAGCTATCTGTAATCGCTCTTCCAGATTCCAGTTCCTGGAGAAACCTGATCATTTGGGATTGACTAAAAGGAGTCTTTTTGATAAGAACAAGAAAGTAGCCAATGAACATGGCATTCGTACTGTACTGGAAATATTTCGATTAGATTGATTTTCGCTATATCAAGCCATACAACGGATTTTTTACAGGAATCATCAATTATTACATAGAAGGGCATCTCTACACTTTGCTTTAGCAAGGCTTCTATCTGTTCATGATAATCTTAGCCATCAGGTGTAATATGAGATTGAATCAGCTAGGGAGTTTTTTGATTTGATGGAGGATGATGTTTTCGGGTAGATACTTCGGGGTAAGGCTGTCTGTGTGGCATTGTTTTTTTTGCTTTTACCGGGAAAATACAAATTCATATGGCACTTAGCGAACATCTTCAGCAAAAACTAAACAAGAAATACGCGCCCTCAGCCATGGTAGACATTACCTACAAGGGCAACGATATTTCTTTCAAAACCGATGCGGAGGGAAATCCAATTCTTTTGTTCATCGGTCGGCGCGATCAGAATGGTACGGTGAAAGGCGAACGCTATGCCCGGCGGTTCAAACGTGATGAGCAGGGCGTACTGATTAAAGATCACTGGGAACTAAAAGGCAAAGCTACCTGAGCAGGCTTGCCGAGCCAGGCAGGTTTACCGGAACTGGTATGTAAAAGAAGTTCCCGGGAAGAAATAAACGGGAAGAAATAAAATCGAACGAACATGCCAAATGAGCCATCCCGCTAGAGGAAGCTCATGGCCTTAACCAGCTAGAAAGGATTCATAGCGGGATGGTTTGTTTCCAAATGGGAGGTCAAGCCTCGCTTACTCGCAAGTCGTGTGTCCCAATTTTTAGGACCACCTCAATTTTAAGGTTCGCATTTTTTCACTCTTTTGGGAAATTCTTTCCTTTTGCTAAACAACTTCTATATATTAATCCAAAACTTCTGTGTCAATATTCGAAAATAAAGTAGATAGAAGTTCCATGGTCATCGGTTTTTGCAAGAATTGTCGAACTCTTGGAAAAGTACTTACTTTCTCTTTATCTAAATAGTGAATCGAACTGCTCAGTATATATAATGTGCAATGTCCTGGCAACAAGCAAGGGTTTTTATCTAAAATAGTAAGAAAATCAAAGCCATTCTTGTCTGGCATATCCAGATCCAAAAACATAATCTGAGGTTGCTCAGCCAAAGAGCAGGTTGAAAGAAATCTAATGGCTGCATCAACAGAATTGTGTACAATCACATTCTTTACTAATCCTGAACCGCATAGTAATTTTTGTGCAATCAGCCCATCTATTAAATTATCATCAACTACCAAAGCTGTTTGAAGTGTATCGAAATTCTTCATATCATTGATTTTATAGGTTTTACTTTTTAAACAGTAAGCAATTGGAAACAGCTAACTAATTATAGTTATCTATACTAAAATTTTAATCAGTTAACAGGATTAATACTATGTTATTGATATTCATCAATCTTTAACTATCGAATCATTCTTCATCTGATATTATATCTGAAAGGCGTTGTTTCCTTGATTATCACATGTATGTTTCATAATAAGTAAGAAAGGATCAAACACTATCTTTTAACCTGCTATCTGTAAATAACGTGGTATGTAAATGATACCCTATGTAAATGATCCCGATAAAGAAACAGGAAAATTCTCTTCGGTTCACTCTCTTGATGTATTTGTTCACTCTACTCTCAGAGAACTCTCTGAGTTAGGGATGGTTAGTTTGTAATTTGACTTCATCAGGCATCTATAAGAGCTTTCCTGAGAAAGCTCTTATAATGGTTATCTTGTATTATTTTTTGACATAGAGCAACGCAGAAATCTTTTCTCAAACCAAACAGGATCTAAGTAATTTACAAGTAGAGAGTAGAATGAAAATCTATTCAGATGGTCATACTATTGCACTAGTTTTCTTTGGTAGTACATCCAGATTTTTCAGGCTTTGTTTACTATTTCATTTTTTATCAAGGCTGTGCGATCAGGAGGGCAATAAATGACCTTTTTTATTGCTATAACTAAATCGTTACAAGAATCAATCTGGTTTAATTCCTGTTTTTGGGTTAGTATTGGAATTAAATTTAAGCAAAGGTACAAGCTCCATACAAGAAATAACTGGTAGATAGTTGGACAAAAACAGGGACTTATAAAGTTTTTATTGCCTTTCTATTAATTTATTCGCTAATGCTTGAAACTTAGTTGATTGTATAAGCTCAATTGTCACCAAAAATTGAGACTAATACTATTGGATTGTGTCTTCAACAATACAAAAAAAATTCTGAATTGGATCGAAACCCTATTCTTCCTCTTCTCTTTAAAAGGGATAATGTCCTTGCATTTGTCTATCAGTTTTTACTTAATGATGTAAGGAATTTTCTTTGTCTTAGACTTTGAAATTGTTGTTACCAAAAACTAAACAAAGTTAAGTAGCGTACTTATGTAAGCTTACGCTACAAAGGTGAATCTACTCATAAAAACCCGTAAGAAACCATGTTTTTTTGATATGGTTACCATACCGTCTGTTTTCTTTACTTAGCCCATTTGTTTTTTGAAGCTTTAAAAGTAAGTAAAACTATAAGTTTCAAATTTATCAGTAGATGAATTATTCGTAAATGATTCATCATTTTGAAATGAGAGCCAACCAGTACCAAAGGATTCCTATATAAATGGTTTTTTAGAAATAGAGCCAATTGAAACAGAAGTAACTGATTTAACAACAGTTTTGTCACTTATCAATCAGGCCGATCTAATCGAAGGCCAGGTTAATCGCAGCCGAGTCTTTCACAGCCAAGTCGCAAGGAAAATTAAAGGAAGTACCACATTGATTTCATCCATAGTTTCAGACCTTCTCATTTTATTAATTTCTATTATGTTATAGACAATAGTGGAGACATCTGTTAACAGGAAAGCACTATATGCAGTATAAGCATAACTTTGTGTTAGCATGCCCTGCTATAATTGCACAACTACTTATGTATTTAGATTGGTTGTGTTGGGAAAATTGCTGTTTAGCAACTTTCCCTGAAAGTATTGGGCCTTAAAGTATAGCTGTTTGGAAAGGATACTGCATCTTGTAGTATCTTTTCTTTGTGAATTATCTTTTTAAAAAGATAATGATCTCAATTTGTAAAAAGTATCTTACTTATAAGAGCCAACTATTTCCGAATTCTGATAATTAATATTCGACTAAGTTAACCTCAATTGCGGATTGAAAAATATGGATTTATTTAAGTGAACAGAAAATAAGTAGAAAGTAATTTCAATGAAATTTACAAATCCCTAAGAATAATACTTCGTATTCCTACATATACTCGTTGTTTTTAGAATATATAGGAATACTACCCACTTCTAATACTGATATTTCTGTTTTGACAGTAATATTTTAGTAGGTAGATTTTAGCATAGCTAACAGGTAGCTTTCATAGATAAGTTTTGTATAAAAACTTCTATGTTGTCTGTTTCTGTTAAATGAAATCTTTTCTTTAATCGATGACGGGCCTTTCTAACACTTTCAGGAGCGATCCCAAGTGTATTGGCACACTCTTTCAGGGAAAGATTTAGCTTGATCAATGCCGCCAGCCGTTGTTCAGCATCTGTAATATGGGGATAGCAATAGCGCAGGGTCGCAAAGAAATGGGGATACACTGATTCGAATGTTGTCTTGTACTTTTGCCATGCCTCTTCTGTTAAAATAGTGGATCGAAGAATGATATCGAAATTCTCAATAAAATCAGTCTCTACCTGTTCTCTGCCTTTAAGCTCATTAAGTTTCCCTTGAATAGCCTCAATAATCTCATTCTTTTCTCTAATAGATTCTACATAAGATTCCAGTTGTTGTTTTTTGGCTTGCACAAGCGCATTATTTTGCCAGACCAATTCTTCTTGTTGCCACACTAATTCCTCTCTTTGTCTGGCTAATTGCGTATTCTTTTCAAGAATCTGCTGATATTGCTCTTTTAGTTCTTGTTGTTTGTTCATAATCAGTGCTGTTCGTTCCTTGACAGTTCCCTCAAGCTTTTCATTCTGCTCGGCCAGCAAGTGTATATTCTCTCTTTGAGCATCTCTGAGTTTTTTTGCTGTACTTACCTGCTTATAAGTATAAAAAACTGTAAAAAGCAATGTGGGTATACAAAATATAACTAGAAGACATTGAATTAGATGATTTGAGTTTTGTGCATCGTTATAGCGTTGTTGTGCCTGCTCATTGATTGTATCTTCAAACCGGCAAATCCTTTTGTTAAACTGGTCATACTGTAACCATAAATGATATCCCTTATCTTCATTGGCTAGGCGATTAAATTCTGTAAGCTGATTGCGATCAAATAAGTCTTTCATCCTTGTACATTGATCCAAATACACATTGATGGAATCTTTCAGCTTATTAAACTCTTCTAGAGGGTAATTTTGAAGGGATAGAGGCACTTCGATTGTTTGATAAATAGAATCCCTATCTTCATAGGCGAATTGCAGCGGAGGTAAGTAACGAGAATCTTTGAAAGCTACATATCCTCTCAGAGCCAGATCTGCATTATGGATCAGATATAAAGATTGAAAAACAGCTTTCTTCACTTGTTCAGTTTGTTTCTCAAGTTGTCTGTTTTCATTCATTATATCTCTATTAATACTAGAGATGACAATGTTAGCAGATAAGAGAACAATAATAATAGCTGCGCTAGCCCCCAGCAAGTGTCTGTTAATGAGATTTTTAACAATAATTGAATTCACTTATTATCAAATTAGATTAGAACCGATTATAACTTATTATTAAGTGTAAGTAAGTAGGTGTAAGTAAGTAAGTAAGTAAGTGTAAGTAAAACCAAGTTTGGAAACGACTTACAATCCTTATACAATGGCTAATAGTTTAACCCTTTGCAAGGTCTGATATGATTTCCTTTTTAACTAAAAAGAAAAATTAATTGGGGCCTAAACAAATAGATATAGTCTTACATCAATTTGGTGATTTAGAACAAGTCCCATGTAATAACTAACAAAGCCCATAGGTTACTGTTAGGTGTCTGTAATTGACAATAAAATGTAGAACAAAAGTGATTGTTTGAAAGAGTAAAATAACACCGGGCACGTTTTGATCCAACATATCTTAATCCAACATGTCTTATGCAAATACTCTATCCTGACAGTTTGTATTTTGTTCTACACACACATAATCATTCAATTTGAAATTTTAGTTTGTTCTTCAGAAACCGTTTCTTACATGCAACCTACAGATAATCATAATCAGAGTTACTCCAATCATTTATTACCCTATTTATATATGTTAATACTTTAAATCCTGCATTTGAAACAGAGTAATATTACTCAACTATCTATATATATCACTTAATCGTTTTAGGTAAATGCAAAGTTATCAGTCGTGGTTGATGCGATAGTCAGAAAAATTCCTAATCTGTGTCTAACAGAGATTGCCTCACGATTATAGTAAATGTTCTAACTGCATATAAATCGAGCTAAATTCATTAGTATGAGTGTATTGAGTAGAGCAAGTTTGAAAAGAGTCTTAAAAAGCGAATGTAAGTGGCTCAGTATATACACTTTATGCTATATCAAAATAATACATTGAAATAGTTGTTGAGCTGGTTTCACTCGAGCTGGTTTTACTTTTGGAAAGTGCGATATTGAACGGGTTTTACCTAATAGTTTGTTTTTCCTCATATAAAGCCTCATATAAGGATAGAAAATGTATCATCAGGAAGCTTATAAAGAACTATATATAGATGTATATAGAGAAGAACTGAATAGTCTATTTCAGTATTAGGTAAATTCTGTCTATAATCTCTAACTTAACTATCGGAAAGCAGATAGTAGCCTATATACTATTACATGCAACGCCACGTCACGTCAGAAAAGTTGCCTAATACATAAGTGAGAGGTTACTAAATAAGTGAAAGGTTACTATTTTCTCTGATCAGGCGAATTTTAGCTTTAAACTCTTATTGGGCTATTCACCTCGCTTTGAACTAGGCTAAATAAGACCTTTCATATTTTGTAAAAAAAGGATACTACAAGATGCAGTATCCTTTTTATAACCAGCTATGATGAGTCTATTACTTACAAACTCACTACTCAAAAAAGTTGATGTAATATACAGCAACTTTTCTACCCCAATAATTTACATTACAGTTATATACACCCTAAGTGTATGGACTATCTGGCAAAGCTAGATTATTACTGGTTAAAGTCACTGTTACGTATACAGATGTCTTACCTTTTGTCTATAAGAAGTAGGAGGAAAGCCTAAGATGGAACATTTTGTCTATAAGCTTCGTGGTGGATTTTAGATGTTTATGGGTAGTCGGTAGTCAATTTAATTTAGAAAGATATAAAAAACAGAATAAGATATTCCTTACATAATCTTATTGCTATTGAGTAAGTTTGAGGTGGTCCTAAAAATCGGGACACACGACTTGCGAGTGAATGAGATTAATTTGATAAAGTTGTTCAAATTCTGCCGGACTTTTATAGCCCAAAGCGGAATGTCTCCTAATTCGATTATAATAAA
>JASJOS010000032.1 GCA_030068525.1 Xanthocytophaga flava | reverse complement strand
TTTATTATAATCGAATTAGGAGACATTCCGCTTTGGGCTATAAAAGTCCGGCAGAATTTGAACAACTTTATCAAATTAATCTCATTCACTCGCAAGTCGTGTGTCCCGATTTTTAGGACCACCTCAATACTATTGGAAATTAGTAGACTGGTATTAAAAGAAAGAGAGGCGATAGATACCATCGCCTCTCTGAAAACATTTAGAGTATTTTACAATACTTTCCTGACTACTTTATTCGGACTGCTTTGGATTTAAACATCCCCATCAGAGAACCCGCCAGGTTATCATTATCTACCTTTTCAAAGCTTACATTGACATCATAACCGGAAGTACTAAAATACACCACTATCTTATCGGCTGACTCTTCTATTTTGTCTAATAGCACTGGCTTTCCATCTGCATTTTTGGGAGTAATATTACCAGTTAGCTTTCCATCTTTTCGAACGAGATCCATTATCATAGATGCATCTCCATTAGGAGTTCCTATAAAGGTAGCCTCCCACTGCCCTACAAAGAAATCCGTACTGGTTTTGTCTGTAGCTTTCGCAGGCACTGCAGCGTCTTCAGCACTCCCCTGTTCTCCTGCCAGTTTAAACTCTAACCCCATAACAACCATCATTGATTGTCCTCCGGATTTAGGATTTACAAATACAACATAGATATCCTGAGGCGTAGTTATAGATGCATCTAACTTGATTGGAAGGTGTAGAACTGTTGGATTAAAATCCATTTTGTCTGTCGCTTCCAGAAACTGTGACTCACTAATAAGTTTTCCAGTTGGACTGCCGATACGCAACTCAGCTTTTCCACCTGCAGCATTCAATTGAGGTTTTGGCGCAACAGCGAATATTTGTAACTCAGATAAGCCATTCAGATCTACCTGTTTCATTATCATGTATGCACCAGACTTGGCAGGAATCGCCAGGTTGTTTCCTCCATACGCCATTTTATTGATATTTTCATATTGATCAAATCCATGGGCATCCACTTTAGAATTCCGCAAAACAAAAGATTGCTCGGATTTCAATGAAGGCTGTCCATTTGCTCCCTGATCTTCATAGGCAGCACGCACAATATATACCCCTTTTCCTTTGTCAGTAGGAGGTAGTTTTGCTACATAGGAACCTTTCACCGGTAAAGTTTTTTCTTTGGAAGTCTCGTTGGAAAGGCTTAAAATGTATTTCACCATCTCCGAAGCATCACCCGTAGACAGTTGTGGGTGACCTGCCATTGCGGTCTCACCCCAAACTCCACTTCCTCCGGAGATTACTTTCTTTGTCAGCTTCTCTAATGCCGTTTTATCATCTTTGTACTTAAGCGCGACAGCTCTGTAAGTTGGTCCGATTGATTTTTTATCCTTGCTGTGACAAGCCATACAGTCACTGGCATCGATAAGTTTTTTACCTGAGGCAAAGAGAGCGCTAGCGTCAGCAGAGCGGTGTCCTTGTGCAATGGCTATTTTATCATATCCTTCAGGAAGATAATCGATGGTTACAGCAACCTGTGAAGGGTCTATTCCTTTTTCGAGGGTTCCATCTTCTTTATCTTTTACTTTAATCTCATAAGGGAATGGCTTATTGGCAGTATAAAATGAGGTATTGCTTTTAGGCATTTCCAGACTCAACACAGGCGGTTCATTGCCCACTGTGATTTCCATTGACTGCGTGCTTACTCCTCCTTTGCCGTCATTCACTGTAAGTGTAGCTTTGTAGCTACCCATCTTGGTAAGGGTCAAACTGGCATTAGGCGTAGTAATGAGTTTTGTGAAGCCGTCTTTGGAAGTCACTTTCCAGGAATAGGTCAATAGATCTCCATCAGCATCAGACGTGCCTCTGGAAGAAAGCTTTAGATTAAATGGTGCAGCACCACCCATCTGATTGGCAACCATTTGAATCTGAGGTTTACGGTTTCCACCATTGTACTCTATCCGGATCAAACGGGCATCGTCATTGGCAGTGAACCAGCCACTACCGTATTCAAGCATATATAAGTCTCCATTTTCTGCAAATTCCATATCCATTGGATTAGAAAATTTATAGCTGGGCATAAAACGCTCCATAGAGACAAGGTCTCCATTCTTGTCCATAGTGACAGCCATAATCCAGCCTCTCATCCATTCATATTCCAGAAATTTGCCATCATAATATTTTGGAAAGGCATGAGGAGCATTTTTAAAATCTTCGGAATAAAAAACCGGGCCGGCCATCGCATTTCTACCTCCACTACCTACCAGCGGAAACTCTTTGGATTCACCATATGGATACCACACAAAAGCTTTCTGAGCAGGAGGCAATACCTTTAATCCGGTATTATTTGGTGAATTGTTGATAGGTGCTGCAGGGTCCCATTTCTCCAAGGATTTGTTGTTGACAAAATCATATTTGAAATAGGCTTTGTTATCTCCTACAAAATGTGGCCACCCGTAATTTCCTGCTTTGCGTGCCTGCCCTACTTCATCGTGCCCGGCAGGTCCTCTGGTCGAATCACCATTGGCCGCATCAGGTCCGACCTCTCCCCAGTAAAGGAACCCAGTATGCTGATCAACAGAAATGCGGAATGGGTTCCGATGTCCCATTGTATAGATCTCCGGACGGGTTTGTGCAGTGCCTTTGGCAAAAAGGTTACCTTCTGGAATAGTATAACTGCCATCTGGCTGAGGCTTAATGCGAATGATTTTGCCCCGCAGGTCATTGGTATTTGCTGATGATTTTTGTGCATCCCAGGCGCTTCTCCCTTCGCGTTCATCACTTGGGCTAAATCCATTGGAACCATGTGGGTTTGTGTTGTCACCTGTAGACAAATACAGGTTTCCTGCTTTATCCCAGGCAATAGATCCTCCTGTATGACAACATTCTTCCCGTTGGGTAGGTACTTCCAACAACACCTTTTTCGTTTCCATTGCCAATTCGTTCCCACGCATTTCATACCGGGTTAAAATGTTTTTAGAGGCTTCAGGTGTGGAATAGTAGAGATAAATCCAATGGTTTTGAGCAAAATTGGGATCTTTGTTTAGCCCCAGCAAGCCGTCTTCTGCTACAGATTCTTTTCCTTCCTTGCTTACATATTTGGTACTAACAGGTATGGTCGCAATGGTTTTAAGTTCTTTTGTCTTGTTGTTGTAAAGTCGGACTTCACCTTTACGTTGAATAAACAGAATACGATCCTTGTCTAATACTGTTAGTTCCATTGGTTCGTCCAGTTTTTCTGCCAGTACTACTTTTGTAAAGCGGTTTTCTTCCGGGCGAGATTTGGTAAAGTCTAATGGTTTGGGTGCATCACCCCCAGTAGTATAATAAATGCCTGCCCAAAGATGATTCAAAAAGAGAGGCTCAGAGAAAGTTTCATCCGTATGTCCCATTGCCGTATAAAATGAACGCCCTCCATCAAACTCCTGATACCAGCTCATTGGGTGGTCATTTCCATTCTTACCACCGATATAACTCTTTTCATCAATCTTCAACACAACATTGATCTTTGGTGAGATATTTTTAAAGCTATAAAACTCATCACTCCGCTCGAATGTATCAGGCATACCTTGCGTAGCCCAGTGATTTTTTTTGACTACACTAAATTTCCCTTTCTGTACATTACTTGGAGTCATCGGATGGTCTAAGAAGTAGGCTCCTGCCAATTGTCCATACCAGGGCCAGTCATATTCGGTATCTGTAGCCGCATGAATACCCACATAACCACCTCCAGCCTGAATGTATCTTTCAAATGCACTTTGCTGTTCGGCATTCAAAATATCTCCTGTGGTATTAAGAAAAATAACCGTATTGTACTTTTTGAGATTACGCTCTGAAAATTGAGTGGCATCTTCGGTAAAACTCACACCAAAGCCTTTTTCTTTCGCCATTTTTGCTAGTGCTGCTTTTCCAGCGTCTATTGACTGGTGCCGAAAAGCAGCTGTTTTACTAAACACAAGCACATTCAGTGTAGTCGCTGGCCTAAAAGAAGAGAGAATCAGAAACCATATACCTATTAGTATAGGGCTAAACAGGAGATATTTTGCTTTCATGAAGGATAGGGGTTTAACAGGTGTATAGCAAAAGTAATCAATCAAAATATTATTGTCTAAAAATTAGACAATAATATTTTTACAATTCTATATTTGTAAGATTATATTTTACATTTACTCTAGAGGTATACGTTATACATCTCTGACTTTGACAGATTGAATAGCGAGATTTTATGAGAAGCAGATTTGTATGACAATAGAAACACATTCTACAGGCTTTTGACCAGATAGCCACAGGAAATAAATATATTTGAAGTTTGATCTTATACCACCATACTATAGTATGCAGTTTCTCAATGGACAGGATTACATTCAACAGGTTTCAATTGATTGTGTTATTTTTGGTTATCAGAAAAAACAACTCAAAGTGTTAGTGCCCAAACTAGCCTTAAAGGGAGATTTTTCATCTTTACCCGGTGGATTTATTCTGCAAAATGAAAGTATAGACCAGGCTGCGCGACGAATTCTGCAGGCACGCACAGGCCTTAAAGATATTTACCTGGAACAATTTCGTGTCTTTGGAGATCTGGGTAGAAACAACATGCCATTCTTTGAGCAAATTGTTGGGTTAAATCAGGAGCAACAAGGGGCAGAATCATTTAACCGAAAGGAACTGGAATGGATTACACGAAGATTTATCTCCATTGGGTATTATGCACTGGTTGACATTCATCAGGTAGTTCCACAGAAAAGTGAGATTGACCAATCCATTGAATGGTATACTATCAACGAATTACCATCTATGATTATGGATCATAATCAGATTGTTGACGACGCCCTCCAATCTTTACGCCTTAGTCTGGATCAGAAATTGATCGGGTTCACACTTCTTCCTGAAATCTTTACCATGAAAGATTTACAGGAACTATATGAAACCATTTATGACAAACCTTTTGCCCGCAATAATTTTCAAAAGAAGATGCTGGAACTTGATGTACTGGACCGCCTGGAAAAGAAGTTCACAGGAGCTGCTAACAAAGCACCTTATCTGTATCGTTTTCGGAAATAGCCAAGAGAGGGTCTAAAACATTGAAAAAAAATCTACTAATGTACCTTAGCAGCAAAGGCAGGAAGAGTTCGTAACAAACTTATTGTTTCTTCTGGCACAACAGGCTTTTGGAATAACGTTGTAGCACCACCAATGACCAGTTGATAGGCAGCTTCCATAGAAGCATTATTTGAAAACCCCACTACCGGAATCAACCGGTAGGCTTCTATCTTTCTCAGATCTTTTAAGATTTGCAAACCATCTTTACCGGGAAGATGAATATCAAGTAGCAATACAGAAACGGGTATACCTTCACTAAGAAAAAGTAATAATTCTTTTTCGTCTTCTACAAAATAATAATACCACTGAGGAAAATGACGGTCAAGCAAGCGGGAAAGCAGAAACCTTTCATCCGGATTATCTTCAAGAATCAACAATGAGAAAACATTTTCCATAGCTAATTACAACGTAATAGACAGACACGCTGTCAGAAAACACAAAAACAACTACATAATTTCTTATACTAATTATGTAGTAATCACTCTATAGTATGTGCCACCCATGATCCATCACCTGTTTGATAAAATAAAAGAGAATCTTTTCTGCTACTTACTTTCCCTTGTTTATCTTTCACTTTTCCTTCCCAGTGTATCAACCAGGCATCTCCGTTTTCGCCTAGCGCCTTTTTTTGTTCTGTTACAGTATAAGATACCACTGTTTTTGCCTCTCTCGTCAGTTGTTGTGCTATCCCGTCCTCAATTGCTTGTTCAGGAATTCCTTTAGTACAACAAATTAGAACAAAGATTGATAAAAGCAGTGCTACATATGTAAACCTTTGATTCATAAAAATGAAAAGGACCGTAGTCTTCAAATATACAAATAATACAGATTACAGAAGTTAAAGAATGGATAAAATCCCACTATTCAGTATCAATAACTTTATACAAAAGAGAAAACTTCGAACAAAAATGAGCTGGGAAACAGATAGAAAGTGAATGGGATATAGAGCAAACAGGTAGACCTATTATAATAGATTTTAGACTATATAGAAGTAAGCATGTCTACTAACTCTTCACTGATTGATAATAACATGTCTATATTACTTATTACCTGAAAAGCTAAAAGTATTCAGAACTAACGGATAAATGTAGGAAAATCTATTTTTGGATGAACCTTAGTAGCGATTTCGTGCGTTTCTCCACCTTGTAAATTGATACGCTTAAACGATACATCAATAAATGCTGTTTCACTGATTTCACCAAAAGCTAGCAACAGGTAGAAAAAGTTGTTTAAGTTCTTCTGATAAGGGCCTTACTTGTAACTATATCTTTCAACTTTATATGTAGTCGGTCTGATTTCCCCTTTCTACCAGAGAAACGAATATAAAACCATCTGTTATAAATTCTGCTACGGTTTCTCCACACTCGCAACAATATCCTTTCTCAAATTCTGCTCTTTCTGAAATACCTACAGAATCCTCCATAACCTGTAGCAGTGATTCACAATAGTTACATTGTACTCTAAAAGTATAGTTCATTAGTAGAAACGAGTTAATTTTTTCATAAGACAAATCAACTCGTTTCTACTGATGGAGTAAAGGGTATTTTCCCGGATATGCCATGGGAAAAACACCCTTTATTACTCTCTGTATAGTCAAGGCAACACAAACTATCTTCCTATGTGTATCTACATCACAAAGTATATAAAAAAGCCGGATACACCATATCCAAACAGGTATCCGGCATTCAATAAATCACTTTTAGTTAGGGTTAGGGTAATGGGATTGATTGTATCCCGACAACAGATTACTGACAGTTATTCTTCAAGTAATAGTTTATTGGTAGTAATTTCGATATTTGGCAATGGAAAAATGTAATTAGTTTGGGATGGAAGTACCTCTGGCGCACTATTGGAACTACTTGACTTGGCAGGTAAAGGTAATAGATTGCGCAACAAATCATTTGACCGGAACCCTTCTCCCAATAATTCAATTCTCCGTTCTTTCCAGATCGTCTCAATCAACGCTTCTTTTGATCCTATAGTACTCTCAGGAAAAGTATACGTAGCATCAGACCGATTACGAACTGCTTTTAACAGGCTAGCTGATTTTTCGAGATCTCCTGTATAAGCAGCAGCTTCCGCATAATTAAGCAATACTTCCGCATACCGGATAATCGGAAGATAGTCCAGGAATGGCGAAGGTTTGTTATATTTAGTCAGAAACTGTACACCAGATGCAGTACGTGAAAATGTACGTCTGAGATCTGTCGACTTCCATTCCGTATCTCCCCAGATTCCCTCCGGATTTAGATTGTACTCCGAATTGGAATTGAAGACATAGGGAAACGAAGATTGCCCGGTTACATTATCCAGTTCGGTCATCGGTACAGACAAAATAGACTCTGTAGAAGTATAGTTTGTTGTAAAGATCTCAACAATGTTCTGTAACTGATGTGCCACTCCGGTAGTAGCTGTAAAGGGCGCACTGGCAGATACAATCTTTTGTGCTTCTTCCACTACCTTTTCATAGTTGCCGATATTCAGATACACTCTTGTTTTTAAGGCAATGGCCGTATTGCGGTGAGCACGGGTAGTGTTGAGTAATGATGTTGAATAATTCAATGGAAGATCTGCTTCTGCCTCATTTAAATCCTTAATAATCTGTGCATATACCTCTGCTACCGAGCTTCGCTTCAGGTCGTTATTCGCATTGGTAGTTTCAGCCAGTAATCGTAAGGGCAGTCCGGGTGTAGAGCCTTGGTTTTCATTGTAGGGACGTGCATACAAGGTAACCAGACTGAAGTAACTCAATGCCCGCAAAAACTTAGCCTCCGCTGTGTACTGTTTGGTAAGGGCTTCACTGACTACATCCGGATGTTCTTCCAAACCATGAATGACAATATTAGCATTATTAATTGCCGTATAGGCGGCAGTCCAGAATCCTGCTACAAAGTTGGAACCCGAGTTCAATGTCTGATTCCATGCTTCATAGGCAGTAAAAGTATTGCTGGTACGGTTAATAAATTCGTCTCCACGCGCTTCACTATAAATCAGGTAATTGCCTCCATAAAAGTTTCCGCTTTTTACAGACTTGTAAATGCCATTGACTAGACCAAGTATTCTGTCCGGAGTATCAAAAGCATTGGCTCCAGTGATAGATGTCTGGGAAGCAGGATTAAGTAGTTCCTTTTCATCACAGGCTGTGGTCAATAAGGCAAAGCCGAGACCAGCCAAAACGACAAAGCGACGGATAAAGGTATGGTTATATTGAATTTTCATTGTGACTAAAAGTTAAATTAAAAGCTTACATTCAGACCTAAGGTGAAGGATCTTGCTTGTCCTACGGAATTCTTTTCTACACCAGGCGTTGTATTGGAATTTCCATTAACAGACGATTCCGGATCGGTACCTTTATAGGGAGTAAGCAGAAACAGATTGGAGCCCTGTGCATATACCCGAATACCACTAATACCTGTTTTTGTAAATAAGACATCTGGTAAACGATATCCTATTGAGGCATTTTGGAGACGTAGGAAATCTGCTTTTTCTGCATTGGTAGATACAGGAAACGAAGAGCCACTGGAAGTCTGATCATTATACACCAATCGTGGTATATCTGTAATATCACCTGGCTTTTGCCAGCGTTTCAGAATTTCCGTTGAGTTATTGTAAGCTCTCTGATCAAGCAGGGTAGCTCTGGTACCATTCATGATCAGGTTTCCACCTGAGAAGGTAAAGTTTATACCCAGATCAAAGTTCTTATAGGTAAATGTATTACTTAGACCTCCATACCACTTAGGAAGCGCATTGCCAATCAGATAATAATCTGCTCCGGTAATAGCGGATGCTTTAGTCCCATCCAGATAGGTCCACTGACTTTGACCAGGTGCTACTACCTGACTATACTGCACTTTCTCTCCTTTTTTATTGATAAAAATTCTGCGTCCGTTTTCAGGATTCACACCTGCTGTTTTGGCTCCATACAAACTACCTACTGAATGCCCTACACGAGTGATGTTGGTGGTTTCATAGGATACGTGGGTAGTACCCACAATGTCTGTATTTCCATCTGCCAGAGCCGTCACTTCATTACGCAGATTGGTATAATTCAGAGCAGCATTCCAGGTAAAATCTCCTTTCCGGATGATAGTTGCATTGATACCTACCTCAATTCCCCGGTTGTACATAGATCCGACGTTGCTTAGAATAGCCCCACCTGGTATTCCTTTGGACACAGCCTGTGGCGCACTGAGAATCAATCCGTTTACATTATTATTGAAATAGGTAAGTTCCAGTTGAAGACGATCATTCCAGAATCCCAGATCCGCTCCGATGTTAGTCTGGTCACTGGTTTCCCAGCCCAGGTTCTGATTACCTGCCTGGGAAAGAGCCCAGGTAGGAGCACTTCCATACAATGATCCACTATACAACTCCAGTGCACTAAAGGCATTACTCAGGTTTCCGTTACCTACTCTCCCCCAACTAGCCCGTAGTTTTACATTACTTAACACAGCTGCAAAAGGAGTATTTTTGTAAAATGCTTCTTCAGACAATGCCCAGCCAGCTGATACCCCACCAAAGTTTCCATACTTCTTACCACTACCTAAAGCAGAATTTCCATCACGTCTTAAATTGACGGTAACAAAATATCTCTTGTTCCAGTCATAAGTCAAACGAGAGAAAAACGACAAATACGCACGTTCGCTGAGATCATTATCAGAAGCAGAGATAGCACCCCAGTTACCCTGATAATTGTCAAAGAAAGCATCCGATACCTGTGTACGGGTAGCTCCCCAGGATGAGTTAGTAAATTTTTGCACATCGTATCCAGCCAACACAGATAGTGAATGTTTTCCTCCAAATGTCTCTGCGTAGGTCAGCGTATTGGTCCAGTTCCAGTTATCACGTACTGCTGACACATTACTCACGGCCCCTTTACTAGCAAATCCATTGCCCTGTGTAGGGCTATCAAAACTCACGTTTTCAGTACGTAGACGATCTATTGCATAAGAAGTAGTGAAATCCAGGTTTTTCAGCAACTTGGCAGTTGCCCCAAAAGATCCAATGATCCGGTCATTCTCAGAGGTATATCTATTCAGTTCCAGCAACGCAACCGGATTCCCAAAATTACTTACTACCTGGTTGTTGCCCATACCAATTGTATTGAGATTGGTCTTACTGATGTTATATGAACCGTCCGGATTAAATGCAGGTACATTAGGAGGTAGTGCAATAGCCAGACGAGCTACCCCAACCAGAAAGAAATTTGAACTTGGCAAAGACCCGGCATAAGGTGATGCATTATAGGATGTATTATAAGAAACACTTCCTTTTAATTTAAGCCATGAATTCACCTCCTGGTCTATATTAAATCGTATGGACTTGCGTTTAAACTCATTTGCTTCCAAAAATCCTTTCTGATTAGTATAGTTGGCTGAGAAATAGTAGGTAGTAGACTTAGTACCACCAGACACACTTACATTGTGGTTTTGCGATACACCGGTCCGATAGATGTAGTCATACCAGCGAGTATCGATTGGTGATCCATCCTCATTTTTATTCTCAAAAAACAATGCAGAGGCGACTTTATCATTGTTCTCATTTCCTCCCAGAATCTTGGCGTTCAGTACAGCTTCATTTTTAATGGCGATGTATTGTTCAGCATTTAGTAGCTTAGGCAAACGTACTACATTGGATACGCCACCCCAGGCTTCGTAGGTGATACGTGGCTTACCTGACTTACCCCGTTTGGTTGTAATAAGCAATACCCCTGCCGCAGCTCTCGATCCATAGATAGAAGTAGAAGCAGCATCTTTTAGTACATCAATGGATTCAATATCGGCTGGGTTGATATCGCCCAGTGGGTTATTGGGAACCGCAGTACTGGATGAGACATTACCTGTGTTAATTGGAATACCATCTACAACCACGAGTGGGTAAGAACTTAGAGAAATGGAGTTTACTCCCCGTACCCGAATCACCGGAGGGTTATTAAGTACACCATTGGGAGCCGCGATACTTACTCCGGCAGCTCTTCCGGATAAGGCTTGATCAAAGCTTTGCACAGGTATGTCTTTGATAGCCTCACCTGTGACACGGGCTGCCGATCCTGTAAACTCAGCCTTGGTCTGGGTTCCATATCCAACTACACGTACTTCGGTCAACTGGTGCGTGTCCTGAGTAAGTTCAATTGTCAGCGTGTTCTCAGTTCCTACGTTTCGTTCAAGAGCAGTATAACCTATGAAAGAAAAAATAAGAATGGCATTATCAGGAACAGACAAGCTAAACTTTCCGTCTTTGTCTGATACCGTTCCCTGAGTAGTCCCTTTAATTACTACAGATACTCCAGGTAATGGATCCCCAGTCTGTTTGTCTTTTATGCTCCCGGTTATTGTATGATCTGCCAGTACAGAATAGATAAGACTTGTGTGTATAGAAGACTTTTCTGTCAATGTAGCGTATTTAGCCTCTGCAGAATGGGTAAGAAGCAATAGGCTCCCTAGCGCACTTACTACTATTCTGGTACGATCTGAGGCTGCTAACCAGCGAATGTGTGTATATGTTTTTTTCATAAAAGGTTAGATATAGATAAAGCAAGACCTGCCATCTGAATTTCAGACGGAAAAATCAAATCGATAAAGGTTACTGGGGATTTATCCTGTGCCAGTACCAATTTCTGTGTAGAAACAGAAATTGGTTACACAAGCACAGTGTTGGTGGATGAAGTAGTTGTTACTGATGGTCTCCGTAGGTTTTCTCACCAGCCAGAATAGAAGCTGTCAGCCTGTTTTGTTTGGGAGGAGTCGGACAGGTAGCATAGGGAGAAAATGCACAGGGAGGATTGTAGGCTTTATTAAAATCAAGCCAGGTATATCCATCCGCATCAGGGCCGGGAGCATCCAGAAAACGACCTCCGCCATAAGTCTCATCTCCATTGGTCTTATCTGCAAAGATAAAGTGCAGACGTTCTTTTGTACCGACAGCATCCAGGGTATATTCTTTACCTTGAACTGTAAACACCAGCTGGCCAGGAGATTCCTGCTCATATGTTCTGCCTGTTATATCTACAATCGAGATCTTCTTACCAACTGTAGGTACAAATCTGGCTTTTAGTTTCCATTTCTGATCAACAGGGTAGGTATTGATTCCTTTAAAATTCTTTAAAGCCGGACTTTCCAGGTCGCGTAACCGCACAGCATATTTGTTTCCACGCTGAATCACAAACCAGCGCAGTGACTTATGCTTCAATACTTTCGGACTTTCAGAAGGAAATATCTGTTGTTCGCTTACAGGCTGTTCTCCTTCAAAAATCTGAGCATCTTTGTTGGCAATTAGTGTTACCTTGCCTTCTTTCAGAATAAATTTTCCTAAAAAGGCGTTACTACGATCTTTAGGAAATACTATCGCATTAGAGGCATCTCCACCAAATGTATTTTCGCCTTCTTCCAGCCAGTATAATCCAGCTAAATTCAGCCATCCGTCTTCTTTCTTCAAACTCTCAATACGCTTCTGGTGCCATTCTTTAATTTCTGCTTCATAAGGAGCTTCTCCTTTGAACGATACAAGAATCAGCGAAAGTAAAACAAATGGCAAATAACTTTTTGATACATTCATGGTTCTAGTCTTGTTTAGGTTGAACGATAAGTATATTGTTGTCAGGTGGCTCTAACGGACTTTACATCTATTGAATGACAAAGTTGATCTTATCTACCCCTGTGTTTTTGGTTACTTTGTCATAGGCATAAACCTGTATCTCATAATTCCCTTTGTCTGAAACAGGAAGCAATCCCTCGAAAATATTATCCTGAATACTTTTCAGTACCACTTCATTCTGAGGAGTACCGTCTTTCTTCACCAAAGCTTTTACATCAATGTTATCTGCATTCCATATTCCTCCTTTGTTGATCACACAACCACACATCATTACAAGATTGATTTTGATCTTTACCTGATTATTTTTTAACGATGCAATCTGAATTACCTGGTGTGTCTGTGGTTCCAGAATGTCCAGAATAAAACCTGGAATCTCTAATACAACTCCTTCCCCATCTATTGCTTTTCCGGGTATAAGCCATAGTTGTGTACTAACGGTTACAGCCGCAGATTTACGGTTTACAGGCGCAATAGCTTCAATCGTCACAAATGTTGGTTCTTTGATATCGATCAATGTCTCAAATTTAGCTGTCTTTTCATCTGTGAGAGGAAGATTACGAGTATAGGGAGTCTTCATAATCAAGTCCGTGTTTCCTGATGCACCCGTTGTTAATCCTTTTGCCAGTATCTCTCCGGTTAAGTCATTTCGAATAACAATATAGGCTCCTCCTATGCCTGTTCCAATAAATTTGGCATCTTTTGCTTTGGCTCTTACAATTACTTTTGTGGGTTGTGCAAATGTGTATAAACTCAGAAAAAGGGCTATCAGAAGTGTACAGATTCTTTCAGGGTTCATTATATAGTCGGGAATGGTTTGTTTATAAAGGGTATAGAGTTTTGTCGCCGTATTGCACTACCTGTGCAAGCAATGCAGCATATTTTTTGGTATTTACTGAATCACCTTTTTGTTTGTAGACTTTGTATAATCCCCATAATCCATTGGCTGTATTAGGGTGTCTTTCGAGCAGTTGTTCGTAAGCCTTAATCGCCTTATCATACTGACGAGCTTTCAGATGTGTTTCGGCCAGACTGATCAATACCGGACGTGCATACGACGGAGGTTCACTATATCCCAGGTCATCCTCTTTCTGTTTTGCTTTTTCCAGTAAGGCAACAGCTTCATTATAGTTATTTTCTGCACTTTTAATTACACCCTGTAATTCAAGAGAAGCCACATTCAGGTCATTTAGCCTACGGGTATTGATAATATCATCAGAATGCAATTGGTGACTGTTGCGCCATAACGAAGCATCCAATGCATCTGCACACTTTCTGGCATCAGCGATTTTGTTGCTTTTTACCGCATGCATTCCTGAAGCAAAGTAATACAGAGCATCTTTGTAGGCTATGGCTTTGGTTGTATATAAACTATCCTGATCGAGCCGAATAGCAGCCAGACGATCCGCAGCCTTCTTGTAAAATCCAAAGCACAGTTCCATCTTGGCAGGTGCAATTACCCCCTGATAAAAAAAACGGCCTTCGTATTTTCGTTTGCGTTCTTTGGTAGCAGGCATGTTTTTCAGTTTTTCTGCATATACTAGTGCAGTTGCATACCGTCCATCTTCGGCACAGTTAGATAAAAGATAGTTGATGTTATGGATATAATTCCAGGCATCTACTTCCGCAATTCCCTGCTCTTTCATATAGACAGAGTCGACAGCCAGCGAAGCAGCAAAGGCATCATACGCTTTTTTGTAGTCACCCAACTTATAATACACATGCCCTGGCATATGCACCATATGTCCTGAGGCAGGTGCCAACGTGGGTAACTTGACAGAACTCTCCAGCGCCTGTTCCGGACAGCAGTTTTCCATCAAATGTATCCAGTAGTGATGAGCAGCAGCATTTTCAGGGTAATTTTTCAGCAGATCACGCAACAGGTATTCAGCATATAGCTGTCCTTCACGTGGATTCATGGCCGCATCGTACCCTCCCATTTTGCTTAATGCCAGAAACAACTTGGCATCTATATCTTGCGGATATTTGTGAATGATCAGTTCCAGCTTCTTTTGGTATTCTTTCTTACTTCCATCTTGTTCTTCATCTCTTGCCAATATTGCATCCGCATATAGCTTCTCATGTTCAGAAGCTGTTTCTTTTAGATTTTTCAATTGTTGAATAGCCAATAATTTATCGGCTGTAAAGTCATCTCCTTCAATAGCACCGATGGCACTGTATAACCCCCAGTAAGGCATAAGAGCAGCCGAATCAAGCCGAATAGCTTCTTTAAATGCACGATAGGCCTCAAAATCCCAGAAGCAGTGCAATAAAGCAACCCCTTGACTAAAATAAGCCTGTGCCTGTGCAGAAGAGGTTTTTATTTTGAGATTAGAAGATCCAATTCTTTTGAGTAATTGAGGGGCAGGAAGATTATGAACATATACAGTTTCCTGCCGATAAGCCTGTATATGTGCCAGATGATTATGATCTCCTCCACCCGAATGAGCATGATGCTCTTCCTGTCTCACACGCTGAGCCAATACGGTAGAGGAAATCAGTAACACTAGTAAGAAGTAAAATTTCATCAATACTGTATAGAGTTGTATGGTTGCTGTACTTTAGTGACAGGTATGAAAGATTGGACTTTGGGCAGGCAATGGCAAAGCCCATACCCAAAGTCAAATCAGATTGGTTAATTCCCTTTCTTACATTCACACTTTAACTATAATTATACTTTTACACTTTACTTTAGAGGCTAAAAGCTGTTTTATTTCGCTTTTGCAGTAGCAGTAGATTGTCCGGCAGCAACAATGTTTACATCCAGTTCAAAATCATCGTAGATAAACTTGTCTCCAATGTTGGGGAAGAAAGACTTAGAGCCATACTTAATATCATATTTAGTACGGTTTACTACTATTTTGGCAGTCGCGGTAGCTTTGTCTTTTTCAATCTTCACTACAGCTGGGAAGTTAACTGTGTTAGTTACACCTTTGATGGTCAGTTTCCCGGAAAGGTCGTAGGCATCTCCTCCCTTTGGGGTAGCAGAAGTGATTGTCAGAGTAGCTTTTGGAAATTTCTCTACGCCAAAAAAGTCATCACCTTTTAAATGTTTTACCAGTTTGGCGTTTTGTTCACTATCTGTAATATCGGTAACAGTAATTGTTCGAGTATCAATTTCAAAAGTTCCACCTTTCAGCTTGCCATCTGTTACAATCAGATTGCCACTGGTCAATGCAATGTTGCCTGTATGCTGGCCAGTAAATTTCTTGCCAGTCCAAACCAGCTTACTGGCTTGTGTATCTACTTTCAGCGTTGTTTGTCCCTTGGAAATTTTGTTTCCAATAAAGGATACCAAAACAGAAGCGACAATAGCAAGGAATAAAAAGGAAATACGTTTCATAATTACTGTTGGTTTAGTGGTAAATCAAAAGATAAAACTTGCAGTAGCCCTGAATATCTCTCAATCCAGGGGTTCTGGAAGCAATTGGTTATAGGTAGTTGTTGATTGGTTACTTATTTTTCTATTGTAAAGACATGGTATTTCCACTCTACCAAAAAAGGCAGCTCAGCAAAGCAGGTAGTACATGTTTGTGATTATAACTAATGGCAGAGAGAAATTTCTGTCAACAACACTCACTATCTTCGTAGTGGCTTGCTATGATATAATCCATAGCCTCAACTAAGAAATAGTACATTCCTGTTGTGTGCAACAGACGTATCACAAATGCTGAAAATAGGAGTTGTTTCATCGTCTTGTTAATTTATCTTTACCAATAAGGTCAGGACGTAGCACTGTTTCCGGGTGGTCAGAAAGTTGCTGGAAGTTCTGCGAGCCTGTTCTCTCCCTTCCTCTGTATAAATTAACTAATTAATCGGTGGTGCTTAATTAGTAAGATGATGCAAATGTAGAGACTAATTTTTGATTTCCAAATTATATCTCTACTTTTTCTGTAGAGATTATGTTTTTATCTATTTTTCAGCTTTTAGACTTAAAGAGAATAGCCAAAGAATACATCTCTGATAGAGTTTAAGAAGTATATTGCTATGTCATATACTATAAATAAAAAAGGTCTGAACCAATATCCAGACCCATAATATCTTTTCGAGTATAAGAAACGGCTTACTTAGTGTGAGTCTTCCGCAACTCTTCTACAAATTCTTCTGTCACATCAAAATAAGAAGCCAGTTGCGGAGTGGTCAATACTCCGTCCTTCAGCAATTTTAGAATGGCTTCTCGCTTTCCTTCCAGCTTTCCTTCTTGTTTTCCTTCTCTAAAAAGGAAATCATCGTCTTTTTTGATGTATGGAGTAATCGAGTCAATCATGATTTCTATAAAAGGTGTTAGTTTACGCAAGTTAGCTAATATACGTAATTGTTGCAAGTGACGTTGCAGTTCACTTTTGCTTGTCGAAGTCTGGTTTATGCGTTCTACAATAAGAGCAACTGCCTCTTCCGGATGGGTATCGCCAAACTTACCCAATATAGCAAATACGACCTCATCTCCTTTTTCAGAAGAGAGAAACAACTTATAGTCAATGGTAGAAAACTGAACTAACCGAAATGCATAGGACAGATCTGGCTCTTCGATACGAGTCTGCATCTTGGGTTGCTGATCGGAAAGAAAGATTACATACTGTTTAACAGGCAGTTCATATTTTCGGGAGAGCATACCTCTGTATTCCAACATCCGATATACCATAGTAGCTTCATCTACCAATTGAAACTCGAGTTGCAACAAGAAGGTATACCCTTGCTTGTCGGTAATTTTCAGCAGTTGGTCAGGCCTTCTTTCTACTGTGCGTTGTAGTTCCTGTGGAAGGCGTTCATAAGATGCCACCTGTATGTGAAGCACTTTCTCAATCAGTACCAGAGTAACAGACTCTAAATTCTCCTTAAATATCTTATCGTACTGGTTCCCTTCTTTTTTACTTTTCATCAAGCTGCAAACATGTGAGTAATTCCGCGAAAGTAACCAACAAGTAATAGAATAAGGAAATTATTTCTCATATATCTAATTACAATTATCTAACTGTGGGAGAATAGAACTGTTTAGGATAAGGAGAAAAGACAGGAGTAACAACATAGACTTTTCATTGTAACAAAGCGAAAGCAATATCGGTACCACCTCCTGCATTCATTGGTTTGAGAATACAATCTTTGACAGGAGGTGGTTGAGCCTGATATAAAATAGCTACATAACTCTCTGAGAATGTTTCAACAGAATAAGACATAACACTAAAAACAGAGGAGCCAACAGAGTAAATCAGTTTGACTTCATATTGGATAGAAACTCTACCAAATCTCTGATTTCACGTTTAGAAAGAATTGTTCCCATTGGAGGCATACCGGATGGATAATTCTCTCGGTTCTTGATTCGGGAGACAGGCACTTTCAAAGGTTCTGCTGCTGAAGTTTTCAAGATAAGTTCTTCTTCGCTTTCTTTCATGAGCACTCCTGTTACTTCTTGTCCATCCGTCATGGTTAATGCAATATTGCCATATCCTGGAGCAATGCGTGCACTTGGCTCTATCATTGCTTGCAGAATTTGCTCACGGCTTAATGTTTTACCAATTCCTTGCAAATTGGGACCTACCGAGCCTCCTTCCCCACCAATGGAGTGGCAACGAATACACTGAGCAGCTGAGTTATATAAGAAAATATTCCTACCTTGTCGACTATCACCTCCCAAAAGTGCTTCTTTAAATTGTTCCGTTTCAGATCCTTTCCCTTTTAGTGGCTCAAGCTTTTGAATGAGATTTTCATCTTTTGTGCCTTCAACTGACTCTATTAGATCCAGTTTTACATTGGCAGATAGTTTTTCTGTTACCATTCGGTGAATCAAATCCTCAAATACAACTCTTGTATTATCGACAGGCATTTCTCCCAATACTTTCAACATCTGTTGCTGTTCCCGAAAACTACCCTTCTCAAAAATAGGATTGACAATGGAAGGTAAATTTTCTTTGTTAGTTTTTAACTTAGTAAGTAGACTAATAGCCGAAGTTCGTACAGCACCCTCTTTGTCTTCCATTCCTAATTTTATCACCTGTTCAATGCCCGCATAATTCAAATCAGCCAGAGCTATAATGGATGCTGCTCGTACTTCTGGTTTATCAGACTCTTTCAGAAGGGAAACAAGCTGAGTATTATAAGCAGAAATATTCAACTCAGACAAAAGTTTAATAGAAGAAACCAAAATGGTTGGATTAGAACTTTTCAGAAAATCTCCCATCTTATCCTTAATTTTAGTGGTGACCATAGTCGCATTACGCTTTAGCTCACCACGATAACGCCCATCCACACGGTCCAGTACAGATGGATTAGCCCATGTTCCAATCACTGATAGTGCTTCGGCCCGTAAATCATCCGAAACATCTGTGCGTCCAGCAAAAGCAATCAACATATCCAATTCTTTTTCACCTCCTACTCGTAAGCAGGCATTGATTGCCCGACGTAGTAAAGGTTCATAGGTGAACTTTGTTTGTTGAACCATTTGTGCTAAAGCGGGTAAAGCATCAGCAATGGATAAATCATCATTAATAGCTCTTGAAACTTCTGTAACCAGATATTCATCGTCTTCTTTCAAAAAGCTGGCGATTTCAGGGTTTCTCCACTTTCGCAGAATCAACACTGCTGCCAAGCGAAGAGCTTTACTTGAATTTGATTTTAAATTGATAACTGACTCAACATCCCCTATCCGGCTTAATGCCAGTACACCCACATGACGCAGATAAACATCTTCATCATTGTTTTGCTCAATCATTTTCAAGATGGCTGAAACGGCGTTTTTATCCTTTACCCGTCCAAGTGCCTGAGTGGCAAAAAACTTTACTCTTGGATTCGAATGGTTCACCAGAGAAATCAGTGTTTGGTTAGCGCCCTGATAACGCACATCTCCAATCACTTTAGCAGCTTGTGCGATGATTTCCTGGTCGGTATCTTTTAGTAAATCTGAGAGAATAGAGGCAGTTTCTCTATCTTTTTGAGACAGTTGTCCAATGCCCCAGATAGCATGGATCCTAGCAAACTGATTATCTTTTTGGTGAATCAGTTTTTTGAAAATCTCCAGACCTTTAGCACCTCTTGCTACTAATTCAAATTGTGCTTTCTGACGAATCCGCATGTCTGCATAAGACAAAAGTGATATTAACTGTGACTCGGATTGCTTAGTATAATTCAATGCCATCAATCGTTTTGTCTCCTTACGTTCAGATTCAAGATCATTTTTATTCTTATCCACATCAATCTTCCATATTCTGCCGTAATTTTTGGTATCCCATCCGGTTACCCAATCAGCTGCATACAAAGCACCATCCGTTCCGAAACGAATACCTGTAGGCAAGATACCTGTAGTGAGTTTTTTATCACCATCCAAAACAAAAGAAGCACCTTTAGGCTTTAATCCGAACGACCAGATGTGTGAACCAGTGGGGGTACCGACAAACTCAACCAGGAAAAATTTATTTGTCCATTCTTTCCCCAATGCCGTTCCCGGATTGAAAACCATTCCTGTAGGCCCATTGTGAAAATTCTGAATGGGAGGAAGTATATAGGCTGCCTGACCTTCCCAGCGAGGTGTATATAATTTTTCCTTCATCCATACATTATAATTATTATTGCGCGGATCAGTGTATTTACCATACTGCCAGTTAGAGCGCCATCCGGAATCGCCACCCTCTACAATATGTACAAGGCGCTCGCTTTCCCCTGGATGATCCCCGTCATTGTCTGACGAAATAATGTTACCCAATGCATCAAAGACAAATTCGTGATCGTTGCGAATACCATGTGCTACAACCTCAAAGTCACTCCCATCCGGATTGGAACGAACTAGTATCCCTTCATTGGGATATTCATGTTTTTGCCCCGATTTATCTGTAATGTTAGCGCCTATATCGCCTATCTGCCAGTAAATTTTTCCATCCGGACCTTGAATAGCACCAGACATACCATGTCCCCCAAAACCAATATGTACTGCATATCCATGACTGATTGATTGTTTTGTTTCATAAACGCCATCTGAATTTTTATCTTCCAAACGCCACATATCGGGTCCACTACACCAAAATGCATCTTTTTCTCTAACCAAAACGCCACCACCTACATCGGTAACCTCTTCACTTGGTCCTACAAAAACTTTTGTTGCCGTTTCAGCAATTCCATCGCCATCTTTATCTTCTACCCGCCAGATCTCATCTTTTTCAACTGTTAAATCTTTCCAGTCGTGACTTCCGTCTTCATTCAGATCTTTGAGCCATGTGTTCTGTTGGGAATTTTCTGGTGCAAACGTTTTTCGAAGAAAAGCTCTACGATCTTCTACTGTTTGAAAGCTGATAGAAGGTGTCATCCAATCGCGATGCCCGCGAATGTCAAATTCCGAATTTTTCTGGCGAATAGTGCGCGTAATGTAGGCCCTGCCTAAGTGGTCTATTTCCAGGGAAACCGGATCGGGTGACAAAGTGTCTGAAGCCCAAAGATCAATTTTTAGTCCCTCAGCCAACTGAATGGAGGAAGTCTCTTTTATTTGTTTTGCTTTTTGTTTTCCTGTTTGGGCATCAATCGTAATCACATCAGTACTGAGTGGCTTTAAACAGGAAACAAGAAGTAAGGTAACAGGAAGATAAAAGTGTTTCTTAAAGGCAGTCATTTTTTTTTGATCAAAATTCTATAATCATTTCATTTTTATAGGTAACAGATCTTTTAACCTCTCTAGAGAAACAATTAGGTTAAACTATCAATTATTTTGTTGGCATCCTGCAGAATCGTTGAGCATATAGATTCAGTTATCTTATATCTGATCAGCCTGCATTCATACAATAAACTATGTATTTTCTTTAACAGCAATTGATTTCTAATAAAAATCCCGGAAGTAGCACATTGGGATAGATTTGTTTAATAGCTGGTATCATTCGCAAAGCCTATTTCTGGCCTTATTGGCAAGTAAAACAGCTTCACAGGAAAGAATGACGGGACTTCAGTAGGTTAGGCTTAATCGGGAGATACATCTCCATATGGGTACACGAAAGTTGTATCTTTGTAAACTTATTTTAGGACGAGATATTGCGGTTTGTTCAGCACGTGGGAATTTTGCAGTGAACTCCAGACAAAAACTTTTTTATTCGCGACAACAAGCCAGCCAATGTGACATGCTGTATGCACATAGTTATGCTCAACAGACTACTTGAACAAACTATGCGCAATCAACAATGAGCTATATATAATTTTTCTTTCCAGAAGGATCTTTAGGGGATTCCACAGGTCTGCTGGATAGCTATATTTTTTTCACAAACAGGTATAACTCTATTTTAGACTATTTTTAAGAGGGACAAGAAGAAATTATTTATTAAATCTACATTCACTAAATCTAACGAAACAGCAAATAAGCAATCAATAAGGTAACTATAATGTTAAATGTCTGAGCAGTCAGGAAAGCATACAAAGGCTTGCGGTTGCTGGCATTGATCAGGTCTGAAAAACGGGTTTCTAATCCAATGCTGGTAAAAGCAAGCACGAACCATAAAGTTTGAATATTCTTTAGGCCATCTTTTACACTACTAACTGCAGCTGGACTTAATAAAAAAGAGAATACCAGAGAAGCCCCTACAAAGCCTAATACAAACTTAGGAAACCGTTCCCAGATCACGGCAAGGGTAGGTTTTTCAGAACGTGCTTCTTCGGTGTTTTTCTGAGTATATGTCCAGTATATACTTATGGCAAAGGCAGCAATTCCCAGCAACACATTTTGAGAGAATTTGACGATAGTACTTATTTTTAAGGCTGTTTCTCCTACCAGCGTACCAGATGCTACTACAGCGCCAGTTGTATCAATACTTCCTCCAAGCCAGGCTCCTGTTACTTCCTGTGATAGTCCCAAGTAATTTGCTAGGTAAGGCATGCCAACCATCATTGGAATGGCAGTCACCAGTACCAGCGAAATGACATAAGAAAGTTTCCGTGTATCACCTTTGATTGCTCCTGCAGTAGCAATTGCAGCAGAAACTCCGCAAATAGAAACTGCACTGGATATCATCAGACTCATTTCGTCATCTATCTTCAGCTTTTTACATAGCCAATAAGCAAAATACCAGACAGATACAACAACTACCAATGCCTGAACCAATCCCAATGCACCAGCTTTCAAGATATCAGAGAAGACAACACTAGTCCCCAACAATACCAGTCCAATTTTCACAAACATTTCTGCGCCTAAGGCTGAACGAAACCACTCAGGTAATGTAACAATATTACCGATCAAAAGCCCCAGTGTAAGACTAAAAATAACCGCTTCCAGATTCCATGCCTTAACCTGACTGTTTCCCGCAATAATCAAAGCCAGAACAGTGATTCCATACACTACAGGAAACACCACCAGCAAAGATTTCAAGGGCTTATTAAGTAATACAGCACCAAGAACTGCAACAGCAATTACCAGTACAAATTGTATAACAATTGTAAGCAGGTTGGCAGAGGTAAGAACTTTAGAAAACAACTCCTGCCCGTTGCTCCAGGAATAGGCAGGAACAGGCAAAGGCAATCCTGCCAACGCCAAAGCAATAATGCTTATACCAAGTACGACTACCGTCCAGTCTTCGGTAAAGGTAAATCGTGTTTTTTCAGGAAGAGTTTGAGTAACTTGAGACATCGAAATCAGGTTGCTATATTTTTATAAATGTATTTTAATTCAAAAAAGGCTTTAGAGGCATAATAGGTGTTTTAAAGATATCTTTCAGAGCACTTTTGGCCGCGTAATATCCACACATGCCATGCACTCCTCCACCAGGAGGAGTTGAAGAAGAGCAGATATAAATGCCTTTAGCTGATGTTTTATAGGGAGAAAGACGCAAAGCGGGTCGTGTGTATAATTGAGTCAAATCAATCACTCCACCATTAATGTCTCCACCTATATAATTTGGATTGTACGATTCCATTTGTATCGTATTCATAGTATGCCGGGCTAGAATACGGTCTTTGAAACCTGGGGCAAACCGCTCAACCTGATTCTCAATTGCATCAGTCATATCTACTGTAGAGCCATGAGGTACATGGCAATAACCCCATAGAGTGTGCTTTCCTTCGGGTGCGCGTGAAGGGTCAAAAATACTTTGTTGGGCTAGTAACACATAAGGAGCTTTCGGATGCTTGCCACTCCAAATTTCTTTTTCAGACAAGGCGATTTCATGAAAAGTGTTTCCCAGATGTAGGGTTCCTGCCTGCCTGCACTCTGCCGCTTTAAAAGGAACAGGTCCATCCAACGCCCAGTCTACTTTAAATACTCCCATGCCATATTTATAGTTGTTAAGTTGCCAGCGGTACAGTGAAGAAAACTGATCTCCGGCAATTTTAAGTAGTTGTCTGGGGGTCAGATCAAAAAGAATGGCCCGACTGGAAGGGAGTTGCTTCAAGGAATATATCCACTGACCAGTTTCTATCTTACCGCCCAGCGAAACAAAATACGAAGCCAGTGCATTAGCAATCGATTGGGATCCACCCTTGGGCAGAGGCCATCCATGCAAATGCCCTGCTGTCATCAGAACCAGTCCAATGGCAGAAGTTGTCATATGAGATAGTGGCTGTATCGAGTGGGCAGCCATACCTGCCCATAGCCCTTTGGCTTTTTCTGTAGAAAAATAGTTCGACAGGCGACTGGCAGAAGGCAATGCTTTCAATCCAAACTCAGCCATTTTAATTGGATATGTTGGAAATTGCAAAGGCCCTAATACATCTGCTGCCATCTTGGGCCAATCATTGAGCAATGGTTCAATCAATCGTAAATAAGGGAGTCTATCCTTTCCCAATAACTCAGCTGTTTTATCGATTGACGAAGTTAGAATAGCGGCTGTTCCATCGTCAAATGGATGCGCTGCTGCTACAGGTGGCTGAATATACTCCAGTCCATGCTCAGTTAATGGAAGACTTTGAAAAAAGGGCGATCCGGCAGCCATAGGATGAATGGCCGAACAAACATCGTGTTTAAATCCTGGTAGCGTCAATTCCGAAGTACGTAAGCCCCCTCCTATTGTTTTCTGTCCTTCTATCAGCAGTACTGAAAGTCCTGCCTGTTGCAAGGCTATCCCTGCTGCAAGCCCGTTGGGTCCTGAACCTACTACTACTGCATCATATTCATAATGTGCCATTTATTTCCGGGTTCTATACGTTTTATTCTGGAAGCTTTTTTCACTTCTCACCGTAACTTTTCAGGTTTAAATACCACACTTCCATCTGATTTGATCACCCATGCTGTCACAGGGTTCAGGTGATATCCACCCATGTCTGTACCTCTGGCATCAATCAACTGCTTCAGGGTAGGTTGTGTGTAGCCAGTTTCGTCTGTAACACGACTCAAAATCTCTGTCGACTCTCCTTTCCATTGCCACAGATACCGAAAGGCAGTATGGGCTTTGTCCAATATGGGTTCCTGAAGGGTTGCCCGATGCCAGGATTTTCCGGCATCAGTACTCACTTCTACATATAACACTTTACCCCGACCGGACCATGCAATCCCTCTGATCTCCAGCCAACCTTTCTCAATATGTTGAGGATAGGAGGGAAAGGTAATGATTGAACGGGCATCCATATCAAAGCTAAACATACGTATTTTTCCGTCCCGAATTGTTTCTGTGTAGCGGGAAGTTTCTTCCCGGGTCATATAGGGTTGATCTGAAAGCTCTATCCGGCGTAGCCATTTTACATTGGCATTGCCTTCCCATCCTGGTAAAAATAAACGAATGGGGTAGCCTTGTTCTGGTCGCAAAGCCTCTCCATTCTGTGCATAGGCAATAATAGCGTCATCCCACCCTTTTTTGACAGGAACACTACGTGTCATTACTGCAGCATCGGAACCTTCGGCCAGAAACCAGGTTGCTCCCGGCTTTATACCTACTTCTCTGAATAATGTCGAAAGCTTTACGCCCGTCCATTCACTCTGGCTGGTTAGTCCACAGATCTCCTGTGGAGTCATAGCTTCTTTTCCGGTACGAAAATTTCCGGAACATTCCAGAAAGGCAATCCGTGATAGGGAAGGAAAACGCTTCAGATCAGCTACAGTAAAGACAAGCGGCTTCTCTACCATACCATGAATAAGCAGTTTGTGTTTGCCCGGATCGATGGTTGGAATACCAGCATGATGTCTTTCAAAGTGAAGGTCAGAGGGCGTAATAGTCCCATAGAAATCCTGCAATGGGGACCGGGACGAAATATCGGATGGTTTACGAACAGGCTTCTCAAAAGCAGATCGTCCACCTAGCTCGCTGGGGAAAGGCCCCAGTTGTTTGGTAGGATCATCTTCAGGCTTAAAAACGGATTCCGGAATGGCCTTTTGAATAGTTTTTCCAAAGGCAGTCTGAACAAACACTACAGCAGCTGTTGCCGCTCCCCCAAGCAGCGAACGGCGTTTGATTTTTTGGGAGAATAGTGATTTATCTGATGATTTGTCATCCATAGGGTCTACTCATAGAGTTTTTAATGCCAGGAAAATAAGAATCTATCGCACTTCGGCTCCTCCCTTACGGTCATCAGGCACGAAGTATTTCTGAGCAGGCATTTGAATTTTGGGTAATGTTTCCGCATTAATTACAGTTGTTGAGTCAATGATCCGATTGGCAGCCAGCAAAAAAGCGGTCAAACTATACACTTCTTTATCTGATAAGGAACCAGGCTGATTAAACGGCATAGCCCGACGTATATAATCAAACAGGGTAGTTGAATAAGGCCAATAGTTACCAATGGTTTTTTCTTTCACGTCTGCACCTCCAACCAGTTGATTGTTTGGGCCTTCCTTGCCTGTTTTTCCATGGCAGACTGCACATTTTGCAGCATATAATCGCTGTCCATCTACGAAATTTCCAGATCCGGCAGGCAGGCCTTTTCCATCAGGACGCACATCGATATCCCATGCTTGTATCTCAGCCTCGGTGGCCACATGACCCAGAGAAAAGCTTTCCGGCCAGCAAGCCGAATCAATTATTACTGAATCTTTGGCCCTTTCTGTATTAACAGCCGTATGTGCTGCTGTCTGTACACCCGGTCTGCTACATGCCCAGTGCACCAGCCCTAAACAAAGAGAGGCTACAAAAACAATATATGTATACTTACTCACAACTGCAGATTGCTAAGAAACCCTAAAAAAGAAAGTAGACTTTCTATCTCCAGAAGAAACAGAAAGTCTGGGTATGTTGACTAAATCCGTTGATTCAAGCCCCTCATTTATCCTCCTATGAAGATGTATCTTACCGGATATTGAAATTACTTATACTTTCCAGCTTCCAGTGTACTGGAAGGTAAGGCATAGGATCGGTTTATCTTATCCAGTACCACATAAATTGAGTCTTTATGCTGATCGATTCCTTTCAGAATTACCCGATTCCCATCTGTTGTCTCGTAATGAAGAATCATCCGGTTGCGTTTCTCGTTTTTCTTTGCGGTTGCAAATTCCCGATCTCTACGAGTAGAAGCAGCTTTGGGATCAATCATTTTTACTTCATCGCCAATATGCTTCCAGGCTTCAGGACTTATCCAGTTGGGGTCCAGAGAAGCTTTTTCTGTTGAAGCACCTTCTGTCAATGGCTTATCTATTCCTCCATTCAGATTTTTCTCCGTTCCACCATCACCACCGACCCCTGCAACCCGATTGCGTCGATCAGGAATAGCTTTGTATTTATCCTGAAGATAAAGCACATGATCTACCGTATCTGCATAATAATGAAATGCTCGTTGTCCTCCACCTACACCTGTCAGTTCAAACGTGCGGTTAATGTCTCGTTGGGGATCACCTCCACCATTGGATAAATCCAGTGCTGTTGGCTTATTTACTCTGAAGGTCAACGTTGTCCAATTTTCAAAAGTAGCCTGTTGCCAGCGTACTGTGTCCAGAGGAGAATATGGAATAGTTTGATTATTTACTTTAAATTCCGTTACATTGTACAAACCGCGAAGAGCTGTTACACCTTTGGTTGAAGGTTGTTTATACGGATCGTATTTGAAGTTTACATATTGCAGATAGAACAACAAAATCAGAAACACATAAAATACCCCTACTTTTATTGCAGCCCGTGTATACTTCTGCCATTTTTGAGAAAATGATGGATAATAATTGACAGGGATAGTAAGCCGCTCCAAAATCAGTAGGTTATAGAGTCTTGGAATATCCTGAACTAACAAGAAGCCTGATAGAAGAACGAAATAGGAACTATACACATGCACCCCTCCATCATAAGCAAAGTTCACAAACACAATATCTCCCAATGCACCAAATAAGAGGATAGCACCAAAGGTAGTAGTTCCTCTGAAAAACAACAATACTCCCGCCAACACTTCTACTACCCCTGCAAACACCTGATACCAGGGAACAATCCCGATAGAAAGCCAGTAGATTTTTTGTGCTGTAAGATCACCAAAGTTTGTATTCAGTAGCCCCACAGATGGATAAGGCATCTGAACAGGAAGCAATTTGGTAAAACCAAATCCAATGATACCAATACCTGCCCGGTATCGTACAATGGTACGAAGCCAGTAATACAGATTATTATATTCTTTTGGCTGTGGCTTTCTGTATTGGTCTACCACCGTCCAGATAGCACCTACCCCAATTGAGACCAGTAGTGTGATAACCCAGTTGGCATAGCCGTTGAGCTGGCTTCCAAAAATTTTGTTTCCAAAGAAATTGATCCCTGAACCAAAGCGGGCTATATCGTATAGATCCCGATAATGCAGATTGGTCCAGTCAATATGAATCACATGGTCATACCACTCCGCATTGTTTGGAATGGAAATGCTGACAAAAAAGATGAAGGCAATACGAAAAGCAATTTTTTGATACTCCTTCCAGTTGGAAATAGTATTCAAGCCCGAATTTACCTCTGCCGGAGAAGAAGTATCCAGAACAACATTTTCGTGAACAGTTTCCGTTTTAGACATGTTTTTACGTATTTTAAAGTAGCTACATTGGTCAAAGGATTGTTTAGGAGATAGTCTCAGATTATTATTAAAGGCTTCAAAGTCAGGTTTTAATTAAGTTCTTGAAGAACTAAAAACACATGTGCTGCGATTTCACCCATTTTTCAGCCCGTAGCTTTTGCTACGAACTTCAAAATGGCCTCATCTCGCTACAAAATCTAGCCTTTTCGCTTCTTTAATAATAATCTAGACCACCTCTTACAACTTCAAAGCCTTTTGTCTTCCCTGGCGTTGCACCTCTTCCAGCAGGTATTTTTTCTGAATCTTGTCCAGCACTACATAGAGTGTATCCTTGCTCTGAGTCAAACCTGACAAAATAATTTGTGTACTATCAGGTCTGCTATAGTGAAGGATCAGCGTGTCATTAGGCTTGTCTTTGTTGCGGTTTTTGAGATACAGCAGATGCTGAGTAGTATCCAGCTGATAGCTATAGTATGTCCTGCCAGTCGTTCCTGCCAGCTCATACTGACGATCTTCGTCCTTTTCATACAACTCTTCAGTTCTTTTCTCAGGTGCTAAGGACACAGGCTGGTTAAGACGAACACTGATAGTAGCCCATTTCTCAAATACCACATCCTGCCACCGAACCGGATCTTTTTTAGAATACGGAAGCTCTTTACTGTTGATCCGGAATGTACGTACATTGTATAAACCACTGGCATGTGACAAACCTGCTTTCTGTGGATACTGATATGACCCTGTCTGATATCCGGCATAACTCTTAAATCCATACAGAAATACAAACAGAAAAATGAATGCACTCTTTAGAACTATCCGTATGACTTTCCACTTGCCTTCAAAAACAGGGTGGTAACGATTGGGAAAAGTTGGTTTTTCAATAGTGAGTAGGGTAAATAATCGCTTGATATCAAACGATAACAGAAATAACGCAATGGTAATCAGAAAGAAGCTATATACATATTCACCACCTGAATATGCCAGATTGGACATAAAGACGTTTCCTGTGAATGGTAAAATAATCAGTGTAGCAATCGTAGTCGTTTTTCTGTTAAGCAATAACAACCCAGCCAGAATCTCCACTCCTCCCAGAAAGGATTCATAAGATGGAACAATTCCCAGACTCAGCGAAAACAGCTTCCAGTCTGTGAAATCACCATAGTAGGTATTCAGATTACTTAGTGAAGGGTAAGGAGATTGTAAAGGAAACAGTTTGATAAAGCCGTAGCCTATCACACCTGCTGCCAGCCGGTAGCGCAACAATACCCGCAATGCATATTGCCAACTAGTATACTCTTCACGTTTGGTATCCAGAAAACCCCATACCAGCGTTCCAGCCAAGGCCACCAGAGCTATGACACCCCAATCCGCAAAACTAGGACTATCAGCAAACAAACGGGGTGTATACCGGGACAGATAAAATATATCCCGATAGTGCAGATCAAACCAGTTGACAGCAAATAAGTCTCTGTAAAATTTCCAGTCCAATGGTACTATCTGCAAAAAGAAGTAAATGAAAAAGAAACGGAACAGAACTTTCTCTGCTTTTGTCCAGGATGTGTCTGTCTCTAAATCAGGAGACAGGTAGGTTACGTTTATGACTGACATAATCTATCAATTTTAAATTCTTGACATTAGATAAAAACAGGCAGAATCAATACCCTGTATTCTGCTCCAGGGATTCATCTACTGTAACTTCCGTGATAGGAATAGGGAGTACATACTTATTGGTATTAGTCACTCCCAGCACCGCTTCGACCCGATGGGTACGTACCAGATCAAACCAACGATGTGGTTCAAAGGCAAACTCCAGACGACGTTCGTTCTCAATCGCCAGCAGAATTTCCTCCTGTGTCTGAGCAGGGCTATCCGAAAGACCTGCCCGGTCACGAATGGCGTTCAGATCATCCAATGCATCTGCTAATTTATCCTGATGGGCACGCGCCTCTGAACGAATTAGATATAATTCAGCAATACGAATCACAAATGCAGGATCTGTGGCAGGACTTCGGTAATACATATTGCCATACCATAGTCCAGCAGTGGTTTTGGCAATCAGGGCACTGCGGTTTCCTCCCACATTTTCATCACTTACCAAAGAGATAAAGGTAGCATTCGGCGCCCATTGACGTGTTCCTCCATTAGCAGGCGGCTGCCAGTAGGTACGATGGCCATTGGTATAGGTCGAGCTATAAGCTAGTTCAAAAACAGACTCTTTTGTAGCCACAGCCTGGTTGCTGAAAAATGCACTATAAGGCTTTACCAGTTCGTAATCGGTATCCCCTAATACTTTATCAGCATATGCTTCTGCCTGAGCCCAATTTTCCTGGTAGAGGTAATAACGTGCCAGTAATGCTCTGGCTGTCTTTTGCGTAGCCCGATAACGGTTGGTAGTATTGGTCAGCAATGTTTCTGCCTTAGTAAGGTCAGCCAATACCTGTGCATAGGTGTCAGCAAGAGAGCTACGTTTGATACCATTTTTATCTGTAGCTGAAACAGTAGGCGTTAATACGATCTGTACACCACCCCAGGTTCTGGCGAGATCAAAATAGCATAGACCTCTCACAAAATACGCCTCTCCCAACAAAGCATTTCTTTCTGCTTCTGTAAAAGATTCGTCTGTTACAAGAGGTACTTTGGCAATAATATGATTGGCCCGGTTAATGGTTTCATAAATTCCGGACCACACAGTGGCAATGTTTCCATTATCAGATTTCACATCATGGTTAATAAAATCCTGGATAATGGATTGCGAACCTGTCCAAACAATATTATCACCGGAAAGGTATCCAATAGATTGAAAGAGTGAGCCATAATAACTATCACTGGCCAGTTGACGGTACATACCCCGTGTGGCAGTTTTGGCAGAAGTTTCATCTACAATGGTCTGATCGTCTGAAACAGAACTTTGAGGCTGCACATCCAGAAAATCCTTGCAACTATTCAATGACAGAGAGAATGCGATGAGCAGAATATATCGAAAGGTATGGTTAATCTTCATAGGTAATTACTGTTTTGCAACAAGAATTAAGGTTTATAGCGTAACATTTACTCCTACCTGGATAGAACGTGGCTGAGGAGGAGTTCCTAAGTCGAGACCTTGCACAGTCTGGCTACTGGTAACATTAGATTCCGGATCAGCACCTGTGTATTTTGTGACGATAAACAGGTTACTACCAGTTACATAGAATCTCAGTTTCTCAATTCTGACACGGGTTGTCAACTCTTTCGGCAGTGTATATCCTAACGTAACTGTAGAAAGCTTCAGGAACGAACCATCTTCCAGAAAGCGGCTGTTTTGTTCCAGCTTATAGTTATTGCCTACACTGGTCAGACGTGGCACATCTGTTACATCACCCGGCTTCTGCCAGCGTTTTAGCTGACTGGCAAACAATACCCGGTTTGCATCACGGGTTCCACCGCCTTCACCAAAGAAACGGTTCAGATTGAATACCTTGTTGCCATATTGATAGGAGAAGATAATTCCTGCATCAAATCCTTTGTAGGTAATAGTATTAGATAATCCTCCGAAAAACTTAGGTACTGCATTTCCTATAATCTGACGATCAGATGCGGTGATACTACCATCCGTGTTTACATCCTGAAATACAGCTTGTCCTGTTTGTGTATCTACATATTCCTGTTTGTAAAGCCAGAAAGAATACATAGAATGTCCTTGTTCCATACGTACCCAGTTACGGTTATACATATTGATTGGTACAGGCAGTTTTTCAATCTTATTTACGTTTCCGGATATATTAAAGGAAGTTCTCCAGCTGAAATCTCCTTTGCGAATGTTTTCACTGGTAATTGCCAGTTCATATCCCTTATTGCTGATTTCACCGATATTACTGTAGTAGGAGTTAAAGCCAGTAATAGCAGGAACAGGCTCTTCCAGTAACACATCAGTTGTATACTTGGAGTATACATTGAATTCTACTCCAATACGTCCATTCAGTAAGCCCAGATCCAGACCGGCATTGAACTGACGTGTTTTTTCCCATCTCAGGTTTGGATTTCCTAACTGTTGAGGGGCAGTTCCGGCCAGATCTCCACCTGTAGTGTTATCCGGATACCCACCTTCTCCTGACCATAGGCCTCTTGCAGCAAAGTTGCTTATGCCGTTTTGGTTACCAGTAATGCCATAGCTCCCACGCAATTTCAGATCGCTGATAAACTCAATATCCTTCAGGAAACTTTCTTCTTTGATTCTCCAAGCTGCTCCAATTGCAGGGAAATACCCCCAACGGTTATTGACCCCAAAACGGGAAGAACCGTCAGCACGTATACTCAATTCGATAAAGTATTTACTGGCATAGTTGTAATCTACCCGCCCAAAGAAAGAGGCCAGTGTACTTTTTGTCCAGCTTTGTGATGAAGTACGTGTAGAAGCTGAAGAAATCTGTTTATACGAGTTGCTTGGAAAGCCGCTACCCTGAGCGGCCGTATTGTTTTGCACATTGCTTTGCAGTGAATTTCCGATAAGGGCTCCAAAGGTATGGTGTGTACCAAAGGATTTCCGGTAGGAAAGAGTTTGCTCATTAAGCCACGTACTGTTTTGTGTCAGGGACGAAGTAGCCAGACCATTGGTTGGAGAAGCTCCCAACTGTGTTTTGTCGTTCCAGTATTCAGACTCATCATAGTGATTATAGTCAATACCAAAGCTGCTGTGCAACTTTAGTCCAGGCAGAAGTTCTATATCTGCATACAAATTGCCAATGTAACGTAAGCTGACAGTATTTACATCATAATTATCCAGCAATACTTTCAGGTTATCAAATCCAGCCCATCTGGCAGGTGTGCCATCTTCGTTGTATTCAGGCAGATATGTAGGGGTATGTAATGCCGATTGAAGCAATCCACCCTGAGGACCATCTCCTGCACGTGCCTGATTCCGGAATGAACGTGAAAGGGTATTGCTCACTCCAATCTGGACTTTATCATTGATCTGCTGATCCAGATTTACTTTAAAACTGGCTCTTTCAAAATAGATGGGTTTAATGTTCGCTTCCTGGCGGGTATAACCACCTCCTATATAATATTTTGTGGCTTTCGAACCTCCGTTTAAAGACAGATCATAGTTTGCTACACGTCCTGTACGGAAAAGTTCATGTAGTCGGTCGTAGGTGTTTTGTTCTTCTGGCAAACCTCGTCCACCTTCTGACTTAGGCCGGAAAGGACGATTTTCATATGTTTGCTTTAGTGCAGGATTATCGATACCTGAATTAATCCAGTATTCATTGATCAGTTCGGCATGCTGAGGACCTGTAGTCAGTTTCCATAATCTGTTTTCAGGAGCCCAGGCCCAACCCTGTGAGTGGTTGAAGTTCAATTGTGGCTTTGCATTGTAATTCCCGCGTTTGGTTGTTACAATTACAACACCATTAGCCCCACGAGATCCATAAATGGCAGTAGCAGAGGCGTCTTTCAAAACTTCAATACTTTCAATGTCTGCAGGGTTGATATCGGCAATAGGCGAAGTAGCTCTACCCCCGGTATTAACCGTTTGCAAACTAGTATTGTTTATAAATACTCCATCCACCACATACAACGGATCGTTGCCTGCATTAATGGAAGTAGTACCCCGTACTCGTATAAAGATTCCATCGCCAGGCACGCCTGTGTTGGAGTTAATCTGCAAACCAGCAGCTTGTCCCTGCAACTGGGCATCAAAACTACCCGTGGGGATACTCTTAGTTTCGGCCGGGTTTACCTTGGTTACAGAGCCAATCAGATTTTTACGTTCCTGTGTGCCATATCCCACAATGACAATTTCACTGAGTTGTTTGGTATCAGGTTCCAACGCAATAGATAAGCTTTTCTGCTTGCCTACAGATACCTCTTTTGTTTTGTAACCAATATATGAGAGAACCAGCACAGCATTCTCATCTGGCACAGCAAGCGCAAACTTACCATCTGCATCAGTAGTTGTACCACTGGTGGTACCCTTAACAAGGATGGTGATACCTGGAAGGCCGTTGCCCTTTTCATCGGTAACCTTTCCTTCAATAGGAACTGCTTGAGAAGCAGAAGCTTTCACAGAAAAAGAAGAGCCAGATCTACTAGGTTCGGCATGAAGAGTATTGGCACCTAGCAAGGTGACAATAAAAAGAGAGGGTGTAATTTTAGAAAATAGCTTTTCGCACAGAAAACTACTTGTAAAAGTTTTCATATCTTTAAGCGGTTTATAAGGTTAAGGGGTATCCCATGACCAAAACCAATAGAGGATCAGTGAGTGATTGGCGTTACGATACTGATCTTCGCTCAGGCTGGTAAGATTCGCGTCTTACCAGTTTCTTTGTATCATGGGAAATTTTGTATAATATATTTCTTTAATGAGAGCACGATCTCTTTAAAGTATTGTAAGTATCATTTCTAGGTATCACTGTAAATAGACTCCATAAGATGTTGTTTTTTAAGTATATAACCTCTCCTTTTCAGCGAAAGTAATTCTGTTGTTTTTTGAATCGAACTGATTCTATAGTCAATACAAACCCAACAACTATATGCAGCATCTCCTGATGAGCAGAAAATACTTCAAATAGTGTAAGAAGAAGCCCGATATTTTTTTCGTGTATATTACTTGTCGGAGAGATAAAATCTCTCTAAGAATGGATCAACAAGTCATTGGAAGCGCTGTATGGCTATTTTTCATACATTTGATCTATAGTCATTACTAGCTGATAGTAGTTGACGATTAACAAATTTGTGATACAAAGTTAAAGCCGCTAGAAACAAATCCAAACAATTCTCTACTTTTTTTATAGAGATACAATAATTTAATAAGGATATATATAATATACTACTTTTTTACAAGTATGTATTCCACTAGAAATCATCTACACTAAAAGTATACAATGCTCGTAAAACAATTGACAATCAAATAATTACAAAATAACACAAACTAAGCATTATCTATTTTCACTTATATATCCTATTAAAAACACTTCCTTTTTACATCAAAAAGTTTTTTCTCAATCTCTACAGAAAAAGTAGAGATATAATTTGGAAATCAAAAATTAGTCTCTACATTTGTATCATCTTACTAATTAAGCACCACCAATTAATTAGTTAATTTATATAGAGGAAGGGAGAGAACAGGCTCATAGAACTTCCAGCAACTTCCTGACCACCCGGAAACAGTGCTACATCCTGACCATTCTGGTAAAGATAAATTAACAAAAAACAATGAATTATTTAGCAGCAATCATGCAGACAGCTTATTCTCTGTCTGACATAGGCAAGTTATATTCTTTTGCCTACTTCTCTATCTGTTCCAGCATCATTACTACTTCTTGCGGTATAGTAGACTGTAAGCCTTTTTAAATCCGGACTATTTTATCAGTTCTCACAAAGGATATTATTATTATATCTTCTATATGAAGACGGAAAGACCTATATATAAGTAATGTGTGAGCTATCTTCAGTATTTTCCCATTACCCTAACTACCAAACAAGATGAGTTAAGAAGATCTTCATTATTTGATTTGACTTCAGATTTGACTTTGGCGTAGAGTTTCAAATGGCTCACCCAAAGTCCAATCTTCTTTCAGTACTTCAGTTATGTATCCCTTTACAACAAAAAAGGTCTGAACGAATGTCCAGACCAGGTATCTTTATGATGATAAAACCCGCTTATTGGGAAAGACTCTTCCGCAACTCTTCTACAAACTCTTCGGTCACATCAAAATAAGAAGCCAGTTGCTGAGTAGTCAACACCCCATCCTTCAGCAATTTCAGAATGGCTTCTTGTTTTCCTTCCAGCTTTCCTTCTCTAAAAAGAAAGTCATCGTCTTTTTTGATGTATGGAGTAATTGAGTCAATCATGATTTCTATAAAAGGTGTTAGTTTACGCAAGTTAGCTAATATACGTAATTGTTGCAAGTGACGTTGTAGTTCACTTTTAGAAACTGAAGTCTGGTTTATTCGCTCTACAATCCGGGCTAGTGCCTCTTCCGGATGGGTATTACCAAACTTACCCAATATAGCAAACACCACTTCATCTCCTTTCTCGGAAGAGAGAAACAACTCATAGTCAATAGTAGAAAATTGGACTAACCGAAACGCATAAGACAGATCGGGTTCTTCAATACGGGTCTGCATCTTGGGTTGCTGATCGGAAAGAAAGATCACATACTGTTTTACTGACAGTTCATATTTTCGGGAGAGCATACCTCTGTATTCCAGCATCCGATACACCATACCCTCTTCATCTACCAATTGGAACTCAAGCTGTAACAAAAAAGTATGATCTTGTTTGTCTGTAATTTTCAGGAGTTGATCAGGCCTTCTTTCTACTGTACGTTGTAGTTCCTGTGGAAGCTTTTCATAAGAAGACACCTGTATGTGAAGCACTTTCTCAATCAGTGCCAGAGTAACAGATTCCAGGTTCTCTTTGAAGATTTTATCATATTGGTTGCCTTCTTTTTTGCTACTCATATAACTATAAAAATGAAATATACAGCAAAAGTAACGAACAAAGTACAAATTACCTTATAGGTAATAATCCCATCCTTTTTACAGATTATCTATAATATTATGCAAGTCCACCCAGAATATATTTCCAAGGCCGTTTAAAGGAGAATCAAGGATTTTCAGATAGGCAGTAGTTGAAACCGGCTTCTTAAAGTGATAAGGTTGCGAATCTCTGAAACTGGTAAAAAATAAAAATTTCCCATCAGGAGAGACCATAGGGCATTGATCCATATGTACAGAATTCAGCTTATTTCCGAGGCTTTTACCAGTTGTCCAATAGTTACCTTTACGAAAACTAATATACAGATCTCCACTTCCGATATTATCCTTACCTCCCATAGAAGTATAAATAATATAGGACTCATCAGGTGCAATAAAAGCATCAAATTCTGTTTTGTCTGTATTGATCGAATCGCTTACTCCTGTGGGTTTTCGGAACTGTCCATTCTCATAACGGGCAATCATCAGATCATAGCCAGTGTTTTCATTTTCAGTAGCGAAATACAGGTTTCCTCTTGCAGAAACAGAGGGATATAATTCATCATTGGATGAGTTAATCTGATTATCCAGATGTTGAGGTTCTCCAAAGGTTTCGTTCTGATAGCTAACATACCAGATATCAAAATCGGTTCTAACAGTTTTTCCTGTAACAGGTCGTGTTGAAATAAAATAAACCCCTTTGCCATCCGGAGTAAAGAACGGATCAGCATCGCTATATTGCCCTGAAAAAGAAGCAATTTCCGGGGAAGACCATTTTTCTTTTACTTTTCTACAGATGAAAATTGTATAGAACCTATTATAAAAGGTGTTGTTGGCAATTGTATATAAAAAAGCATTGCCATCTGGTGAAAAAGTACTATTATACTCATTGTGCTGAGTGGAGATAATACCACTAGCAAATACAGTAGGGATGTCTTTAGGTGCTGGCAGATTAAAGTAAGTATAGGTAGCATCATTCTTTTGTCCCAGACAAATCACACAATTCAACAATAGCAGAAAGCCTGATATAGCCATATTTATACATAGTGTCTTCATTGCTTTACTTTAAGAATAAGGGGAGAGATATTACTTATAAATGCCTTTGTGTACTGTGCATCCGGGTCAAGATCAGGATCAAGAATGGTAATTTGCATACCATACACTTTGGGACTTGTCAGTAAAGGCAGTAGCAATTGCTGTAGTTCCCGGAATGAGAGTCCATCCGCCTGCCGACTATCAACAGCTGGCATTATGTCATCATTCAACACATCTACATCAAAGTGTATATAAAAGCCATCCAGCTTATTTGTTTCTATCATTTCAATAAACTGCATAATAGTTTGTCGTATACCTGTTTTCTTAACCGTTCCAAGGGGACATAGTGTATCTGTGAGTTAGTAGTAAGCTTTTCATCCTCTATATCATGCTCTCTGTTACCTACACAAAAGACATTCTTTTCCTCTATATAAGGACCCAGATTGAGAATATTGGTAAGTTTTGGATGTCCAATGCCACATACAATGACCAGATCCATTCCAGCAGCAGCGTGTAACTCGGCAGGTGTACTATAGTCTGTATGCCCATCCGGATAAAACCGCCCAAAGTTACCCTTTTTCTTAAAGGCAATAGCACTGACAATCAGCAGGCTACAGTCGCCGCCCAGTATAAGCTGAAAAGATCCGGAGTCTATCTCATTTGCCATTACCTCGCTTTGTTTGATGGCATAACTAATGATCTTATCGGCGTTAAGCACATTTGTTACAGGATCGAGTATGGTTTCATATTCCGGAGTCTCAACTCTGAGAGTTTTATCTGGATGAATAGCAGCATGAATGCCCCATTTCTTTAACCATTCCGGAAGCCTCCTTACCCCTGGCTCTCTGGCATAGGAAGATCTCGCCAATCCCAGATTGGAAGGGCACTTTATACTACCCAGCTTTTTACTTTTATGTAAAGAATCACTGTTTGTAGACATAAAAGATAGTTGGACAAGATAAAATAGATCAACCACAAAATATTTCTGATCAATAGCATATTAGACATTTCTATTTCATTAACTTTACTCTTAAAATAATCTTAGATGGTAAAATTATAACTTTACTACTCAAATAAAAATAGATGGTAAAAAATAATTTAACAGATGAAATAATTCTTTGTGGTGGAAGCCTGTGTCTTGACTTTGTAAACACTGTAAGCACCTGGACAGAAGAGTCAAAGAAAGATTATGTAGAGACCCTGAATGATCTTGCTCACTGGTGCTTACGAACGGATATTATTGAGAGGAAAGAGTATAAAAGATTATCTGCAAGAGCAGAAACGGATGAGGCCAACTTGTTTCTCGAAGAAGTGAAAGCATTCAGACAAGCATTATACACTCTGCTGTCACGTAGAAGCAACCACAAAAAGATCAGTTCTTCACATGTATCTTTTCTGAATACAATGCTGCAGAACTATATGCCTTATATAGTTCTAGAATCATATCCAGATGTGATAAAGAGAGAATGGAAATTTCCAAAAGCAGACTTCAGAATACTATTGGCACCTATTGTATATGACGCCTATGAGTTATTGCTAAAAAATGAATCAGACAAACTGAAAAGCTGTCCGAAATGTGGTTGGTTATTCATAGACACCACCAAAAATGGCAAACGAAAATGGTGTAGTATGCAGATGTGTGGCAGCAGTGTAAAAGCATTGGAGTGGTACCACCGCAATAAGTAGAGTCTCCGTGATTGGTAACCATCCTCAGCAAACGTTTTGAACTTAATCACCTAATCTCTATTTTCCTATGAGCTCTTGCTTCTTACTTATTCCTTACTATAATAATTACCCGCTGATATCTTGTCAGAGCAGGAGTACCGTTGTCTGTTGCTTCAAAGATCAGATGGATGGTTTGTCCAGGAATAGCATCTTTAGGAATTGTCACTTCGATTTGTTTTGAGGCTGGATTAGAGATGGCAACAGTCTGGGGATAACTTCCTACCTGAAACTGCCACCATTTGATAGAAACAACATTTCCATCTGGATCAGAAACTGCACCCTTTAGTCTTATTTTTTCCCCTGCTCCGGCCAATATAGTAAGAGGTCCTTCAATCTTGACAACAGGTTCATGATTTGCATTGGTATATTTCGGTGTTATTGACCACTTAAGACGTGCTGCAAAATCCTGCTGAGCTGCAGGGAAGAAATTCGGGTAGCTCGCTCCATTCAGACTTTTACCAGACTGGTCAGATAGAGTCCCAAGCATTGTTGCCATAACTTGAGCAGATGTATCCGCAACCGGAAAGGAAGAGTTCTTTAACTCCTCTTCAGTAGCCTGACGTCCACTCCAGCCACCATACGAACCTAACTCATAGGCACGAAGCCCATTCGCCAGCATATTCATAAATGTAAAAGTATCTCCTTCACCTAGCCATGATCCTTTTTCCTGAACAGGCATCCATACAACATATCCCATTTTCTTTAGTTGTTCGTTAGTATAACCTGCTACACCAAAATAATCCAGCTTATCATCTTTTACCATCTGTTTTCCATCTCCCCAAACCCGGTATAATGCACCCAAAGGTCCACAAGCAGATACATTTTCCTTCATCCAGGCGGAAGTCATGTAGAGTGCATTTTCCTTCTTAGCTCCCAACTGCGCGCCATAGCCATAATTAGGACCACTTCTGAACTGCCTATATTCAATGCCAGGCCAGTTAGGTTTGATATAAAGTGCATAGGTATCGTCCTGGTCACCTGAAGGGAGCAGCACTACCTTTTTGAAAATCTTCTTTCGGATTGCATCCCATTCAGTTGTATACTCGTATTGCTCCTGAATGGATTTGAGTGCTCGCGCGATGGTACTTTGTCCACCCCAGGCTGTAATAAACAGTTGTCCAGGCTTATCATCCAGTATCAACGATTTAATCAGATCAGAACCAGGAGAATCTTTGGAAATATCTCCGTCAAACTCAATATTTCCATACCTGATTTTTGCCTTTAATTCCAATGGGATCGGATAATTGGGGTTATGAACTTTCAGGTTTGGATATACTTTCTCATACGCATCAACAGCCTCATGAATAAATCGTTCATTATCAGCCCATCGCCACGATTCACAGGGGCATAGATTCAAACCAAAACGCGTATATTCTCTTCCAGGTACGAACCATTTTGTTCCCTTGCCATCACCTTTCCAATGATATCCACTGCTTGCATAAATAAGACCTTCAATTTGCAGGTCACTACTATATAGTAGAAGGCGAATAAGAGAGTTATTGTCATCCAGTTCGGGATCGGCTGTAATTACAATACGTGGTCGTACTTGTGCTGGAGAAGGCAGTTGTGCATTTACACAGACTCCGACGAAACAACTCACGAATAACAGGATTATAGAACGGTACATAAAACTTGAGGATTTGAACCCATTTGCAACGGCCTGAGGTATCTATAACTAAAGATCAAAGCTAGGTAAATATAGTAAGTTAAGCGTATGCATCCGAGCTAGACAATCTTTCCTAACCACAACCAGAATATTATATTTAGGCTAACTAACAACTAAGGCTTGGCTTGGACGCTTACATCTTAGGAAGAGGCAAATATAAACCACAGATCTTTAATATGCATAACCATCGCCGATTGGTAGCGACTATAAAAAAGGATAGCAGGAATTACCTATTAACAGACACAACCTTTCACATCCAGTACTCTGTGGCTTTCCGATGCTACTCAAAAAGAGAACTCGCCAGTAGTTGAACAAATTGGCGAGTTCCTTTCCTTTTAGTTTCAATATGAGTACTGAATCAATAATAATCGAATAAGTATAGTAGAATTGTATTTAATTACAAATACTCCTGCCTATAAATGGCATGAAGCTTACTTAGCAGCGCATTTCCCTGTTCCTGAAAGCGATAGGAGGCTGGCTTGCCTTTTATGAAAAAGGCACCTGTTTCAGCATCTGACAGCTGGCGTGCGGCATCCTGCAAACGTTGCGCACCTGTACTGGCAGGAGAGAACATGAACTTTGCCACCAAGCGTAACACCAGCGGCATGCTGGTGCTGGCCGTCATTTTGCTTTGATTGCCACCGGGGTCTACACTGGCAATTCTGATTCCTTCTGTGCTTAACCAGGAAGCCACTTCCCGGGTCCAGAGCGTAAGTGCCAACTTGCTGGCAGCATACGGTCCGAAGAGCTTCTTAAAGTGGTTGGGCCGATCCAGCTCCTCTGCCCGAAACTTCTTTACATACAAGGCTGCATTTGAAGAGGTATTGATCACCGTCCTGCTTCCGTTTGCTGACAGGCACTCTTTCAGCTCCATCAGCAGAATATACGGTACCACGGTGTTTACTTCAAACTGCAGCTCGCGCCCTTGCGGGGAGAATTCGAGCGTAGCTGTACTCACGCCCGCATTGTTGAAGATGACGTCCAGGGCAGGGTTGTGCTGCTTAATGGCCGTTAAGGCCGCTTTCAAGCTTGCAAAATCACTCAGATTGGCCTGATAAATGGTAAGCCTGCCATGAGCGATGGCCTGAGTGAGCACCGGGTCGTCGGTCGGAAAGGAAGAGCGGATCAGGGCAATGACCTTTCCCTGCTCGGTTAGTATTTTTTTGGTCAGAGCCAGGCCGATACCTGAGTTGGCTCCTGTAATGAGTGATACCTTTTCGTTCATGGTTAAATGTATTTTACCGGATAGACGAAAGGTATTTACAAAAGACGCAGGTTCTACCCGATTTTTTTCCGGTTTCTGGTAGTCCACCACATTGCCATATGGATCGATGCCATCTTCTTTTCAATGTATCCGTCTGAGCTAGTGCAACCAATCCTTAATCATTCATTAATATCTCCATCCAGTATCTTTAACGCTTCATTGTCTTTGGCCTGAACAATTTCTTTTTTGAGTTGAGTTTTCAGCGTTGAGATAATCTTTTCATACCCCTTCTTCCCATACAAGTTATTCAGGTTTTGCGGGTCTTTCTTAATATCATACAGCTCCCAGGCATTGTCAGGTCCATAGAATCTGGCTAACGTATATTGCTCAGTACGAATACCAAAATGAGGTGGTACATTGTGTGGCATGGGGTATTCATAATAATGATAATAAGCTGCACTCTTCCAGGATGTTTTTTGTCCTTTTAACAGAGGTAGAAAAGATTGCCCCTGCATCTGAGCTGGAACAGAGGTTCCTGTCACGTTAAGCAGAGTAGGTGCCCAGTCAAGATTAGATACAACTGCATCTACTTTTGTCCCTGGTTTGATCACACCCGGATAACGAATGACAAAAGGGGTTTTCAGTGATTGCTCATAAATAAACCGTTTGTCAAACCATCCATGTTCGCCCAGATAAAAACCCTGATCAGAGGCATAGATTACTACTGTATTCTCTGCCAAACCATGTTGGTCCAGATAGTCGAGTAGCTTGCCAATGTTTCGGTCCAGGGATCGGGCTGTAGCCAGGTAGTCTCGCATGTAGCGTTGATATTTCCATTCTACAAGGGCTTTGCCACTAAGGCTTTTCTCATCAAACTCTTTGCTGACCTTCTTTTCATAGTAATTATAAAAGGCTGTCTTCTGTTCAGGGGTGAAGCCATTATAGGGATTGTACCCCGTTTCAGCGTCATAGTCTGCATGCACCTTCAGATCCTCTTTTAACCGCATGGTTTTATCGATAGTCATATCCTGTTTTTGTGCCGCAATACGACCTGTATACTCATCGTAAAAGGTTGAAGGCAAAGGAAAGTTTACATTGTCATAATATCCCAGATCTTCGATGGCAGGTAACCACTCACGATGTGTAGCCTTATGGCCTACTACAAGGAAGAACGGTTTAACTGTATCCCGTTTGTTAAGCCATTCCTCTGAGAAGCTGTCTTAAAATATCTGGAAACAAAAAAAGGCATTGAAAAAAGTTGAATTTTTGTCGTGACCAAACTCCAAAAAAACAACTAGCCAATGCCTTCATCAAAGAAAAAACAAAAAAAGAAATCG
>JASJOS010000031.1 GCA_030068525.1 Xanthocytophaga flava | reverse complement strand
AAGCATTTTTACTACTTCACTTTTGAAATCGGCACTGTATTTACGCCGTTTACTTGTTGTTTTTTTGCCTTTCATTTACTTGCTAAGTTAAGCAAGTTTTGTGTCCCGATTTTTAGGACCACCTCATATTTTGGAAATTAGCTAGAGTGTACCGTCTTTAATTGATGCGATTGTTGGTAGAATATATAGCCACAAGTTATCCCGAATTTTCTCAAAAAGAATTCACCTATCTTTGCAAAAATTCTTGTCTGCGTATAATTCACCGCAAAACTTTTTTAGCCAAGACTGGGCAGTCTGTCCGCTCAATGAACAAATGACGTTTAATTCACAGCAGTTTCGTCTTTGATCATAACTCCAATCACTTTCTATTTTGATCGGAGTTTCGATCATTTTTTCAACTGCGCATAACTCACCGCAAAAACAAAAAGTGATCGGAATTCACCGCAAGCAAACAACTGCCGTGAATTCAGCGCATGAATAAAGTTTACATTTAGTACAAGTTGTTCAGGTAGACAAGTCTCTGAACTGATTATGTACATTTCTGTAAGGAGATTGCTTCACAACTTTTAGAAGAGTTATTTCAAGTAATACTCTTGTTTGTAAAACTACATTTGTCCATCTATCTTATGGAAAAATAGTAGATATCAAATACTAAGGATGCCATGTCTGAAATACCAGCTTTACAAAATCCTACCCATATACTTATAGAGAAGCATGCTGTCAAACTACTTCGGATTAAAAAGTTGATGGCTACAATCAAACACCAATGGGCTGCTATAAATCCTTCCATGAATTTCGAATCCCCTATATGGACAGAAACAGAGATAGACGTTTTTGAACAGGAAAAAAAGATACAGCTACCTGAAGAATACAAAGCCTGTTTGATGGAGGTTGGTGAGATTAGCCGTGATTATTTCAGAGGCTTGTTGAATATATCTCTAAGAAACCGGTTGGCAAAAGACTTTACACGGATGAAAAAGAAGGCTATTTCTGCAACGAAAGTTCACAATGTTGGAAGTTTGTATGGGAAGGGCTGGATAAATGAGAGCTGTTTTAACGTTTTGAAAGAAGAAGATAAATTTCGTCTCTATCGCAAAGTACCTTTATTCTCGCCTGATGCCAGTTATGAAGAGTTATTCCGGTTGAAGTCCTGGGATGCCTATCTGAATGGATGCCTGGATCTGGGAGATGATAAATACTTGATACTGAATGGAGACTTTAAAGGTGAAGTCTGGAAATATGGCTTCGAGCCAGAAGGAGAGTATGCTCCAACTAAATATAGAGAGTGTTTTACACCAGTTAGTGCTAAACGTCCTCATTTGTTAGATAGTATTATTGAATCTCTAACTAAGAATACCTAAATCTGTAATGAAGATTTGTGACCGATCCCGAATTACTACCAATTTTTTGCTGATTAAAATAGTCGGCTGATATTTAGCAGTTTATTTCTGCTTTCCTTTGCTCGTTTTACTTAAACCTATGCCAGGATGAATAGAAAATTTGGATACATGTATACGTTTCTCTATTTTTGTATTGATCAATACAAAAATAAAAATGAGAGGTAGACCAACTACATTTGATAACGAACAGGTATTACAAAAAGCCCAGCAGGTTTTTTGGACAAAAGGATATACAGCGACTTCTCTGGATGATTTGCTAAACGTGATGCAGATGGGGAGCGGCAGTTTTTACAATATATTTAAAGGAGGTAAAAAAGAGTTGTTCCGAAAATCCATTCAACAGCGAAGGGAAGCATTTGAGGCGTTTAAAGCAGAACTTGATAAAAGCAAATCTCCAATTGATCAGATCAAGGATTTTTTTCGCAGTATTGCTAACGCAGACACGGAAACCCATCTTAAAGGGTGTATCATTTCCAATACAATAGTAGAGATGACCTTTATTGATCAGGAACTGGAAAATGAAGCTATAGAAATCCTGAAAGAAGTGGAGACTATGTTTACACAGGCTATCAGAAAAGCACAAGCTGATGGAACTATGAAAAACAACACTGATGCCGCAATTCTGGGAAAATACCTCATCACCTTCTGGAATGGAATAAACGTTACACGAAGAATGTATCCCAATAATACAATCCTTCTGAAACAAATTGAGATGCAGCTTGAAATCATCAGTTAATTTTTTTTATCAAATTTTGTAGTAATCAATACAAAAATAAATCAACAGAAAAAGGATGGATTTACAACTAAAATCAAAAACAGCCTTTATTAGTGGTTCAACACAAGGAATTGGTTTTGCTATTGCAAAACAGATGTTGCAGGAAGGAGCCAATGTCATTATAAATGGAAGAACAGAAGAAAGAGTTAATTACGCTGTTGCCCAATTAAAAAAAGAAATTCCAGATGCTGTTGTAAAAGGTATTGCAGCTGATTTTTCAACTGTTAGCGAAGTAGAGAAGCTGATTGCAGAATTGCCTTCAGTTGATATCCTTATTAACAATGTAGGTATATTTGAACTCAAGCCATTTGAAGAAATAAGTGATGCCGACTGGCTAAAGTTTATGGAGATAAATATTATGAGTGGTGTACGCCTTTCAAGGGCATTATTTCCAAAAATGATAGAGAAAAACTGGGGCAGAATCATTTTTATTGGTAGCGAGTCTGCTATCAATGTTCCAGCGAATATGATTCACTACGGAATGACAAAAACTGCAATGTTGGCTATTAGCAATGGTTTGGCCAAGCGAACCAAAGGAACAGCAGTGACAGTAAATACACTATTGGGTGGCCCTGTCTACTCAGAGGGAGTTGCTGATACAGTCACTGAAATAGCTGCTACACTAAATATTGAAGTAGAGCAAATGAAAACTAACATTATAACGAACACTAATCCTACTTCATTGTTGCAACGCTTCATTGATCCTTCAGAAATAGCTACCCTTGCAGTTTTTCTTGCCAGTCCTTTATCTACTGCTATTAATGGCGCAAGTCTTCGGGCAGATGGAGGTGTATTAACTACTCTCACTTAAAAAGAATCCCTTATTCTATTATAGAACTTGTGCTACTATAAACAATATGAGATAGTTCTAGAAAATATAATGCAGGAAACTACAAATAGAATAGTGAAGTATAAACAATATACGTATAAATTGGATTTTTTGAATTTCTATAGCATTTAATTTACTTTTATGCGATGGAGGGTATAAATAATCTGATAAAATATCGCAAATAGCTGAACCCTAACGGAAAGTATCCTGTTCCATTAACAAGAGTAAATGTAAAGAGTTGATAAGCTCACTTAATTATTAGTTGGAGGCATCTGATATTTTACGCTCACTACTTCCTTAATGAGGAAAAGTATAATTTACTTCGTAAGTGCAAAACGCCATTATTGAAAATATTCAAACCATACATTATCTGCTGCGGGTTGGATTAACCTGTAGCAGTTTTGTTTTAATTAAAGTCAAATGAAAAAAAGTTTATTCCCTCTTTTACTTGGAGGGCTCGGTATTGGAACTACTGAGTTTGTAATGATGGGGCTTTTGCCTGATGTTGCCACTGATCTTGATATTAGTATACCTGTAGCGGGACATCTGATATCTTCTTACGCGCTGGGAGTGGTAGTAGGTGCTCCTTTGTTGGTAATGATGACTAGCAATCAACCACCAAAGAAAATATTACTTTCATTGATGCTTATTTTCACCGTATTCAATGCTTTTTCTGCTTTTGCTCCTGGGCATATAGCTTTGCTGGTAAGTCGTTTTTTTGCTGGTTTGCCACATGGTGCTTTTTTTGGAGTAGGAGCTGTGGTAGCTAGTCGTTTGGCCGACAAAGGCAAACAGGCTCAGGCCATCGCTATGATGTTTGCCGGTTTGACCATTGCAAACCTGGCAGTTGTACCCATAGGTACCTGGATAGGGCACAATTTATCCTGGCGCTATACCTTTGGATTGGTCTCTTTTATTGGATTAATCACTATGTTATTTATAAAATATTGGCTTCCTGAACTTCCAGTCTCACGTACAGGCGATACCCGTTCCGAATTACAGTTGTTTAAGAGTCGCGAAGCCTGGCTTGTTATTCTGATTACAGCTATTGGTACCGGAGGCCTTTTTACATGGATAAGCTACATTGCCCCTCTTATGACCAAGATTTCACATTTCTCTGAAGATAGTGTATCCTGGATCATGATTCTGGCAGGTTTTGGAATGGTTGTTGGGAATGTCATAGGTGGAAAACTAGCAGACAAATTCCATCCTGTAAAAGCTTGTGCGGGTTTACTGGTGGCTATGGCTACAACCTTACTGGCTATTTACTTTTTCTCTGAGATCCAATGGATTTCTCTGGTCTTAACTTTTATAGCAGGAGCATTGTCAATAGCCTTGGCTGCTCCTATACAAATCTTAATGATCCATACATCCAAAGGGGCAGAAATGTTGGGTGCTGCTGTGACTCAGGCCGCCTTTAATATTGGCAATGCATTGGGTGCCTATCTGGGAGGATTGCCTATTGCCTTTGGATTAGGATATAATACTCCTGTACTGGTTGGTATGGTAATGGCTCTTGTTGGGGTTTCTTTTTCAATTGTGTTGATTAGAGTTCAAAAAGAAGAGATAGTTGCTTCACAAATAGCCGACTTGCAGGAAGTAAACAGTTGATAGTTCATTGTATTGTTAGTAATACGAGCATATAAATAAATACAAAAGAGGTTCGGATGTTTATTCGAACCTCTTTTGTTTACATACTTTAGTAGTTGGCTAAAGATCTAAATAATTACCCCAAACTCTGCCTTTACTTTATCCATGACCACATGCGTATAAAACTGTTTTACATTCGGGTTGTCCATCAGATATATTTTAGAAAATAGTTCATATTCCTTCATATCTTTAGTATTTACTATAATGACAAAATCATAAGCCCCTGTGACATAATAACAGTGTCTTACCAGCTTGCATTCAGACATTAATTCTTTGAAACTATCAATTACACTGGAATTGCCTAAATACAAGGTAACATCCACTACACAAGTAATAGAACTACCTACCACAGACGGTGAAATGATTGATATGTCTGCTTCTATAATCTTATCCTCTCGCAGCCTTTTTAATCGTCTTTGTACAGCACTAGTGCTAAGATTCACTATATGACCCAATTCTTCCGCTGTGACTCTGTTATTTTGCTGAAGCTGATTGAGTATCTTTTTGTCAAATTCATCCAGGTCTTGCATAATTTACCCATTTTTGATGGTAAACTTAGTTGTTTTGTGCAAACTCCTAGCGTTATTTACCCAGAAAATGCAAAGTTCCTATTGTAGTTTTGTAGCAGTAATGTAAACCACCAGAAATATATAAACTATGAAACTTCTATGCAGTGTCTTCACATTTATTATTATCTTCCACTGTCAGAAAGCTACTAGTCAGCATGTGAAAAATACTACTTCTCACATAAGCCCGATTGATACGATCATTGAGAACAAAATGAGTCAATCAGGAATTGTTGGGCTTGGTACTGCGATTATCATAGATAAAAAGCTGGTATGGATGAAAGGCTATGGCTATGCAGATAAAGATAATAAGGTGCCTTTTACTCCTAATACAATTATGAATATTGCTTCTATCAGCAAAACTTTTACGGGAGTTTGTTTGCTAAAAGCTGTTGAAGACAAAAAGTTATCTCTCGACGAAGACATTAATACCTATCTTCCTTTTAAAGTTATCAATCCCTTTTTTCCGGATGAAAAGATAACATTAAGGAATCTGGCAACTCATACATCTTCTATTATGGATAGGGAATCTGTATATGACAGCACCTACCATTATGGAGGGGATTCTCCTGAACCTTTGGGTGAGTTTCTGAGAAGTTATTTTGACCCTACCGGAAAACGTTATACGAAAGACAACTTTCTGAATAAGAAACCCGGTTCATACCGGGAGTATTCAAATATCGCTGCCGGATTAGCTGGCTACATTGTTGAGATTGTAACAGGTAAGAAGTTAAATGAGTATAGCCGACAATATATTTTCAAGCCATTAAAGATGGACAATACAGGCTGGTTTTTGTCAGAGGTTAAGTTAGAGAATCACTCAAGATTATACGATAAACAAGGGGATACCCTTAAGACTATTCCGTTGTATGGGTGCACAACCTATCCGGATGGTGGGGTACGCACTTCTGTTTCGGAGCTATCAAGATTTTTTATTGCCTTACTCAGTGATGGAGAATACAAAGGAAAGCGGATTTTGAAAAAAGAATCTGTTGAAGAGATGCAAAGATATCAGTTCACCGACTCCAATAAGCCGGAAAATATAAATCCCTCTAAACTGAATTCCGGAATTTTCTGGGCTACTAAACAAGGTGGTACTAAAATCGGACATAGTGGAACAGATCCAGGGGTAAAAACAGAGATGCTTTCAGATCTTTCAAAAGAAGTAGCAGTAATACTATTTACGAATACCACACTTACTGAAAAAGACATGCTTACGTATTATTATGCCATTTACAATGAACTTTGTAAGTATGGCCTACAATTAAAAGATGCTAAAAATGCTACAACTCCATAATTGCTTTGATTAGGATACGTATCAACGAGAGTAGATATTTGATAGATGAGGCTGATTCCTACCTCTAGAGGCCCAGATTCATGGCTGCGTTATATTTCTTGATATCTTCAATACGGGTATACCGACGTATCATTACCTGGGTTTTATGTTTGGTTTGTCGCATAATGGAACCATCATCTGCTCCATTTTCTTTGGCAATAGATACAAAAGACGCCCGAAGGGAGTGCGGGGAAAAGCGTTTTCCCAGGTGTTTCTGGATCACATCATAGATATTATCATCCGGTATTCGTTTCTCTGTAGGATGATCACCTTTGCGAAATGAAACAAACAAGGGACCTGTCTGTCGGTTCAGCGACTGAATCCATTTCTGAAGTGTACGAATAGGGCAAACGCTAGGATCTGGAGAATAAAAGATAGCTTTTTCTTCATAGTCACCTAACTGGTTTGTCTTACTTCGTTTAAGTGAAACAATCAGACAATCTGTACGAAAATCAAGATCTTCAATATTCAGTGACGTCAGTTCAGAACGGCGACAGGCAGAGGCAAACCCAAGTAGTAAAATGGATTTATCACGAAGGGTAAGTAATAAAGAATCGTCTAGCTGGGTAACTACCTGTTTAAATGCTGCCAGTGTAAAAGCCGGCGCTTGTTTTTGACGGATTCCTTTCTTCCGTCGGATGCCATCCATCAGTGTCCGGAAGGATTTCTGATAGGCCACATACTCATAACCATTCAACTCATGTAATTTGGCAATGGCAGAAAGTTTACGTTCAATGGTAGATACTTTTTTCTCTTCAGCCAGAAAGGTTACATAAGCAGCGAGTGTTTCAACCGCCACAGGCAAATGCAGTACACCTTGTGATTGACACCACTTTTCAAACGCCCGCACATCACTTTTGTATGCTCGGGTAGTATTGGCTGCACCTTCCAAACCAAGTCTGAGATAATGAGCTGTTTTCTCTGCCCATTCTCCAGAAATATTTTCAAAGCTGTTAATTGTATCAATTACTTTTTGTTCAGAAGTATTGGTAACAGATATATTTTTTGATTTTCCCATATGTCTATTAGTGTATCACAGCCTGAAATAACGGAAGATAATAATAGTTGATTCATGTTATTTATCAAATGTACTATATGATTTAACTATTTCTATGGAGGATATTTTTAAATTTTCAGAAAGCTCTTGTGTGAAAACAGTTTGCTTTTGTTACTTGGTTGAGGAAAGACTAACCCCAAACTTTTTGTTTTTAGTGTCTAGCACCAGAATATAATTCAGAAAAAGTGCATTGCCTGTCATTCCGCCAATACCGATCTTCTTCATTTGCATAACCTGTGCATTGCTAACATCGTCCATATACGTTACAGTATGGAGTGGCAATTTATTTCCAGCTATTTCTATACTGTCTTTTGTAGGTAGGGTATTGGCTGTCAAAATCTTCTCCCATGACTTTACCTGATATTGAACTGGTGTGGAGTTGGGAACAGAAAGCGATAAACTTGTTTCTTTATCTGTTAGGAGTGGATAGGCACTTGAACCGGTATCGAAATACAGAATAGTCTTTTTGTTTTTTAACAGAGCTGGTAACAAAATGCGTTTCCCTGCAAAAATAAAATCAGATAAACTAAGGCCTGAGGCAATCGTTGTGGGAATACCATTACCAATAAAAATCTTTTTTGCAGGATAGTCAATTACCAGGGTCTTCTTCTCAAAGAGGTCAACTCCAATGGTTCCTATAATCTCTATACTATTCTTTTCTTTCCAGTGGATGGATGTTTTATCAAATTGTCTGATGGTTATTTCTTTTGCCAGTATTTTCTGCCCACCTATTCGAAATGAGAAGTTCGTTAGTTTATCTGCTGAGTCTTTTATCTGTACAGATTTAGGATATCTGGCCTGTATAGCTTTTAGTTTATTGGTATAAAATAGTGAATAAGGAGAGCCTGAATCAAACTGCATATAAAACAATTTATCACAGTGTGGGAGGTGCACAGGAATTAGCAGGGCAGTATAAGATTGTGGCTTTGACTGAAGTGTATCTGTATACCACTGAAAGTCCATTTGGTAATCTTCAGCAGGTAGTATCAGTGTATTGGTAGGTGTTTGGGGTATCTGCTGAGCCAGACATATAGATACAAAGGAATTTATGAAGTAAATAACCGTGAGTATACTAGCTCTCAGAAGTATAGTAATTTGCATATGACTTGATGGTTTATCAGATGCAAAACTACGAAGGAGGCTAATAGACGTCTACAGACATTTCCACGTCATTTCCACGAAATTAGGCAATAACAGATGTTTTTGAGGAATATGAGGATGCTAAATGAAGTTTTTGTATCCGGAAAATTTGTACAAGAATAATAATAGCATTCAGTATATAACAGAAGAAAAACGTCCATATAAAATCGAGCACGTAAGGACTGGCTGTGTATTTAACCTGAAGGAAGTTAAATAGAAATGTTAGTAAAAGCAGTGCATGAAAAGATATGACCCAATAAATCTGATTGAGAATTACTTTTCTGGTAAAACGAATGATGGCAGGATGGGGCTCCTTTTGTTTCTTTAAAAGAAATGATGGTACAAGAAAGTGTACAAACGGGATGATCAGATAGGCAAAGCAGGAAAGACAAAGTAATCGTAGAAAGTGTTTGCTCTCTTCTATGTTGGAGGAGTCCCCTTCATGCAGATCTTCTATGGGTTTTTGTGCTGGAGAATTGATTTCCAGTAATTCTTCATAGGGTATTTCCAACACAGTAGCAATGGCTTTTAGCGTGTAATTGCGGGGGATACTTTCGCCACTTTCGATACGCTGAATAGTTCGGGCTGTAACTTTTGTTAAGGAAGATAGCTCTTCCTGGGTTAGTCCTTTGCTTTTTCGGGCATTACTGATTTTGTGATGTAGGGTCATTCTAGGTTTATTTTGTTTCTTTCAGATATAAGTAGAATAGAATTTTATAATAGCTTATCTCACAGTTAATTAATCTCCTATTTTCCATTTCCCTAACCAGGCTTATAACAAAATACTCTAGCCATGCTAGATACATACTAGGAACTATAGCCAATTGTAAGTGAAATGTTTCTATTTCTATATGTATACTAATCAAAGGCATATTCTTCATGAATAGCCTGGACTGGGAAAGCTCAACTCAGAATCCATATTGACACTAAATTTATGTAACTCCCATACCAATCCAAAGCTTACTCCCTAATCTGTTCTTTAAATTGCTCTCTGCTTGAACCCAATGTATTTGTTTGCTGCTGACACATCTGGTTCATAAAAATGAACTTAAAAGCTTTTCTCTATTGGTTTCGAAACATAGTCTAGAGGGACATTTCGTCTAAATGTGACAACATGTCAGACTGAAAAATCTTAGTAATCAGGTTGTTATAATATAGAGTCTGATAATTAAATATTATCGGGTTCTATTTATCGCAATTTTCTAAACTTACTAATGGAATTTGAAAGGCTTGAGAATCGTGTATTTGAAAACTATCTGTGCATTGGTTTGCTACAGTCGATTCTGGAGCCTTTCATTTGTGGTTTTTATAACCATTTGATTTTTTTGCTAAAGAGAACTCTGCCTTCTCAATTCATCGTTGCCCTCCTAAAAGGAATTATCCCTTTATTATCCTTCTGTAGGAAATATCTCCTCTCTATCCTCTTGTAATGACCTCGTGACAAGACCGGCGACATTTGTATCTGGAATGTTATTTCTCTCAAAGGCCAAACGTGGCTCTATTTGTCACAAGATTCTCTCAGAAGGACAGAGAGGGAGGACGAAAAGAGAGTTTATAGATAAAGAACCCATACCAAGCAAAAAATGAAGAGGGTAATGGAAGAGGGAAGAAAGTGATAATAAACAAATTGAACTAGAGAGATTTTTCAAAAAGGAACTAATACCTATGTTTTTGAGAAGAGTATAGGTATTAGTTGTATAAAATAAACTCATGTTTGAGAAGGCTAGTTGATTGATGTATGCAGAAAGTACTTATCCAGAAAGTCAAATACCTTATCAAAGTGCTTAAGTGGCTCGGTGTGTCCTCCTTCATAGGCAATATGCTCAACGTGGTACCTGAATTGGCGTTCCTTTAATCAGATACTGATCTTTTCAGACATAGGTATGGAAGGGCATATTTCATCATTTGTTCCTGATAGAAGAAGGATAGGACTATTGCAGTTTTCAACTTTTATAACTTTCTTTTTCTTGTCAACTGTATCCTTTAACATAACTTCAAACGTAGAAAAGAGTATTTGAAAATTCCCCTGTCACAGGCAAAACTTATTTTGGTATATCTGTTGCCAACAGAGATCTGGCATTTATCTCCTTACATAGTTTTGTACTCTTGATCTGGCTTTTAATATTTTCTCCCACCAGAGGAACCAAGCCATCTGCTGTTGAGGTATAACACTTGTATGATAGTAGTTTACCATTGGATATACTAAAAGAGAAAATTTCTTTTTTACCATCACCATTGAGGTCTTCTACCTGATATACACAAGTATACAATCTGTCTTTTGGGATCACAGAGCGAATTAGTTTCTCATATAGTTTCTTATCATTATCCATCTCCTGTGAAGCTCTGATGGCTGCGGCATTATCCCCATCTGCAAACTCTCTTGCCTTATAATAATCCGCTGGATTTTCCCAAGGGTATTGCTTTTGCCATTTAGGTGAGTTGATAATGAGTTGATCTTCCCTTGTTCCTTCAAACTGGTATTTAACTGTGTAGCTTGAATCATTTAAGACAGGCAGTGGATAACTAATCCAGGTAGAAGAATTCTTTTTTTGATTTAATACATAGATCCGTTTAATCTGATTTTTGTATACACTTTGCCGAGCTTTCAACTCTCGTACATAATAGGGAGCAGGCCTGTGGAGGCCTTCCAGATAATCCTCTGCTTTTTCAGCTTCAAGTGGAGGGATAAAATCTCGTTTGTATTGATTACCCTCTTTTGTATAGATCAGATATGCCTCTCCTTGTTTCTTTTCTGGTAACTTCTCAGTTATAACTCTAAAGAATACCCTATTTTCATTGCTTGAGGGTATCGAGACACTAACAACATTGTATTTGGGGAGAAGGGTTTTTGCCTTAGCAGTAAAATGCAGAAGATCATAATGATTTGTACTGTGGGTGATTTTTGAAAAATAAAAAGGATTGCCTGGATGAAGAGGTTCATCATGATATAACCTTACTACATCCTCCATCGAAAAATCTCCCCGAATAAGCCTGAGTCGGGATTGATCATACAAGCTATAAGTAAAGCCAGGAGGAAAAAAATGAGGAACTAATTTCATAGTAGCCGGGCCACCTGCATAACTCAGGTCGTAATAACGAACTCTGATACGAACCAGTGAGTCAAGAGAAAGATTTTCCAGAACAGGGAGTTTAGTCCATCCCGGAGGACTATAATTAGTAGAATGGGATTGACGGATATTTTCAATCAGATACTGTCGCGATTCTTCCCGTACCATTTTGGATTCATGCAGATAGTGGTCATTCCAAGCTTTATCATAGAGAAGAAGTTGCTGCTGACCTAACCGGATATGTTGCTCTTCTGATAAAGGTAACCCTAATAAAGCATCTGCCTTAGCGGGTGTTGTCAGGCTGATGCTTTTGTTAATCTGGATCAGACTTTCTTTTATAAACAGAGAATCCTGTACAGGACCTACAGCAGATAGACGCATCATACAGGAATATAAATCAGTCCGACAGGTAGCAATATGAAACTGAACTACACCTTCCGTTGATTGGTGAACAGAGAGATGAAATGTGTCTGTTTCCACAATCAGCTTACTTGATTGCAGAATCTTCTGATAGCGTGGATACGTACTATAATTTTCGGGATGGCAGCGGCAGTTTTTGTATTGTGTAGTATCTGTTATAGAGCTATAAGGCTGAATGATAAGTGAAGTTGCTGGATTGTTCTTGCTTCTTAGTTGTGCAATACCATTTAGGCTATTTAAAAATGTGGCATATTGAGTTGCATCCCAATGTAATGTATCTACTTTGACAAGTAATCGAGGATAAATATACAATGTGTCATTGCGCATCTGTGCATAGGCAGCATACTCTATATATGCACTAAAAAATACGACGATAGACAATAAACAAATTTTAAAATTTCTCTGGTAATACTGGTTTGAAAAAAAAGTCATTCTGCTGGTTTTTAATGAAAAAAATAGATTGAATGAGAAAAATGCTATTAGTTATATAGAAAGTGTGCTGGCAGAGTAGTTTTCAATTTATACAGTTTAATGAAAAATGGTAAGTAGGAGTGGATTCAAGTTGGAGAGGATAAAACCTGCTTAATGCTATTTTGCAATTCCTCTTGAAGTAGTTTTTCTATCTTAATAAACTTGTTAAAGTTGTTATTCATCTTATAGGAAGGATTACCAGTTGGATTCCTTATCAGAGATAGACTGATTTTTTGCAATTTATTCTTTTGGATTGCATGTTCAAAAAACAGGCGTTATTACAACCGTAAAAGCAGATTGCTTTTTGGCTCTGCTGAAGGGTCATGCCTCTTTCATGACTTGCTGTATGGAGTGTTCTTCCTCTTTTTTGTCCTCTTGAAAAATAGTCTTCTTCTCTATCCTCCTGAAAGTGTACTTCCTTTCAGAAGGACAGGAAAGGAGAGAGCCTGTCAGGACAAAAGGGGGAGTGTAGGAACAAGGAATGATCCTTTTAAAAGCAAAAAGAATATATAGCCGGAAAAGAGGTAGTTCTTCCCTTGACACCTTGAACGGACATTCGATTCAGATTGAATTGGTGAACAAGCTCTCCAACATAAAACAAAGCCTATACTTCTGAAAAGCATAGGCTTTGCTTACTATTTCAATCTGAACCCCATTCAAATTCTGAAATGATTCATAGTGCGGCTATTTCTTTGTGACTTTTTGCTGCTCTGCCCATTCTTCCAATAGTATAACAGCCTTATACAAAACCCCTGCTGATCCACGGAAGGTGCCTGAACCCTCGGGTTTGTTCTGAGGAGTATACCATTCATAAAAGCCCTTATTTTTGACGGCCCTGTCAGCCATAGGTTTTAGCTGTTGTATGGCATCTTCAATGAATCCATAACGCACCAGTTGCTGAATCATTCTACCTCCAAACCAGTCCCAATCTCCTCCGTTCTGATAGCCATAGGGATACATTCCCTTGTTTTTGAAATATCCTTGCGGATAGGGAGGATAGATTGTAAGTCCGATGGTTTTCGCTCCACTGGCTTTTACGTTTTCGATCATGTATTGAAGAGAAGCTTTGATTTCCTCTTTGGATAGCAGGTCGGCTTCTATGGCAATAGCCGTTCCTCCATGATAGTAGATACTATCTTCATTAAACTCTTTTGGAAACGGAGAGGAGTTGAGATAAATATGTGGTCTGAACTTCTGCTTTTTCTCATCCCAGAGATGTTTTCTACAGTTAGCCGCAATGGACTGACGAACCTTTTTCCAGTGTTCCTGTCTTTGTGGTAAAAGGTGGATCAGATTGTCCAGGGCAATGATAAACATGGCATTGTCATAGATGTCAAGGGTATAGTGAGTCTGATCGGTAATAAATACACCCCAGTCATGTTCCGGTTGTACATCGCCCCAGTCCACTGTAGTGGCTCCATACAAAAGTCCATGGGTTGTATCCAGGCGGTGAGTCAGAAGATAGTCCATTGCTGCTTCCAACCGGTCTGCAACGATTTTGTCTCCAATTTTTGCACTAAGAAACGTAGTATCTTTGGTAACAGTTATATACTTGTATACAGCCTGAATCAGAGAAGATTCCTGATCGGTCTCTACCGTATTTTTATGTCCGGCATAGCGGGGTTCCAGGTCGGAATAGATATAATCGTAGCCTCCTGCTGCTTTTTGTCTTGGAATGAAGCCATCTACGATATTGCCATCTTTGCCCTGAAGCCGGAAAAATACTTCCAGATTTTCACGCAAAGCCTGTTGAGGGGATACTTTTGCGGATAGCTCAATAAAGGTGTTGTAGTCCCGTATCCACACCTCTCCATATCCGTCTCCGGCATTGAATCCGGTTTTGACTATATCCAGCGACAGCTTTTTAACTGTCGCATACGATGGATTGGCTAGGATGGAATCTGCAAGAGAATGAGTTGGAGATTGCTTTGACTGGCACGAACTAAGCAATCCAATCCCAATAAGAACCAGTAATAATATATTTTTAGACATAAAAATGTAAAGAGTAATTAAAATTATTCAGCAACTGGTGGTGGTATAATGCCCCAGCTTTTATTGGGTTGTGGTCCCATTTCCAGTACCAGGCTTCCTCCTTTGAGGAGTTCACTGGCTGGAAACCAGCAGGCGTTTAGTTCTTTACCATTCAATACAGCTTTTTGAACAAACTTGTTGGTTCGGGACGCATTGCGTGCTTCAATGGTAAACGATTTTCCCCGTCCATACTGACTGCCTAAGTCAATCACTACTTTGGAATAGAGAGGGCTGCCAATTTCATAGATAGGATCAATCCGGCAACCACCATCTGTCTGGAACAATCCCAGTGCCGCCATGATAAACCAGGCACTCATCTGTCCCTGATCCTCGTCTCCTAAGTAAGCATTGGAAACTCCTGATCCATAATAACGATCTACAATAGAACGGCTCCACTGCTGGGTAAGCCAGGGTTGTTTTACCCAGTTAAACAAAAACGCAAAATGCATTGACTGCTGATTTCCCTGTATAACCGGATAGTCCCAGTACTGATCTCCGGGTGCATTAAACCGGAGCTTTTCACTTTCTGTAAAGCCCCAGTTGAGCCTTTTGATAAATTCGTTCTGTCCGATGATCTTTGCCAGTGCAGGCACATTCTGAGGAACAAAGAACGTGAGCTGCCATGCATTGCCTTCGACGTAATGCTCATTTGCCCCTGATTTAAAGGGATCAAAGTTTGCCTGCCAGTTACCATCCGAGCCTCTCAGGTGGGCATACCCTGTTTTGGGATTGATGGCATTTTGCCACCAGCTGGCGCGATCTGAAAACTGCTTATAGGGAGCTTGCTGACCGAGTGATTTGGCAAACTGTGCTACACAATAGTCATCAAAGGCGTATTCCAGTGAGTTTGAAAAACGTCCCTTATCATAAGGGACAAACTTGTGGGTAAGATAGGGTTGCAGGTCTGCATTACCAGCTAAGCCGTTTCCTACCTTTTCAGGCAGGGTGGTTTGTGTTTTAATGGTTGCAGCCAACGCCTTATTAACATCATAGTCCCGAATACCCATCTGGTAGGCACTGACCACAAGTGGAATTTCGTGTTCGGCAACCATCACCGGAATATATTCCATTCCTGCAGGTCCTTTCGCCAGCCAGCCATTGGCATCGTACATTGCCAGCTGGGATTTAACCCATCGGGATGACCATTCCGGGGTAACCAGATTCCAGAACTGGTTCAGGTTCCAGAATGTATTCCAGAAGGCATCACAACCTAGTGCTACATCTTTTGGATTGGCAAACTGGCGAACTTTCTCTGTTGCATCTACCCATTGGCCATTGACATCGCTCCAGGTATTGCGGCTACAGAGAGCACGATACATATTGGTATAAAACCGAACCTTTTCTCTTCTGTCGCTGGTGCTGATTTGAAGGCGGGATAACAGTTCATTCCAGGTTTTAACCTGAGCCTGACGCACTGCATTAAAGTCCCATCCAAACTGCTTGACTACCTCGGTTTCCAGATTGAGCCGGGCATTTTCCAGGCTGACCAGTGAAAGAGCCGAACGAACCTGTACAACTTTGTTTTGCTCGGTATCAAATTCGGCATAAGCTCCTGCATGGGCAGGTTTAATCCGATGAATCTGGTTGGTGTTTTGTATCGAATCATTGATCCATGTACCTAGTTGCCGTATCGGTTGATCAAATTCAATGACAAAATAAATGGTATACTCCTGATCCACTCCTCCAGACCAGGCATCAGGTGTTTTCTGCTTGCTGAAGCCTTCTATAGTGTGATCATCTTTTTGTTTCACTTCCAGTTCTTCAATATGATAGCTATACTCAGCCGGAATCTGAAAGTCGACCATCACCCGCGAATCTTTTCGGTTAGGGAAGGTATAGCGTTGAAATCCGCAACGGGTAGTAGCGGTTAGTTCAGCCTGAATGTCGTAATCAGTCAGATGAACTTTGTAATAACCCAAAGGGGCTTGTTCGGATGCTTTATCCATACGGGACCGATAGCCTTGTCCGGGATGTTGGGGATCGCCTACCTGTGTTTTGAGCGGACCATTGACTGGCATAATGCCAATAGCTGCCATTGTCCATTCATGAATATGGCTAAATGAGCCAATGCTTTCAATGCTCGGGTCATAGCCTGCCTGCCATCCGGCGGGTTGATTATCAGGACTGAGCTTTACCATGCTGAAAGGCATCCAGGGGCCGGGAGCTATCATCCAGCGGGAATGGGCTGATCCCATCTGTGTGTCAACATAGTCTGCCGGAGTGATTAGGGGTTGTGCTGAACGTGCTACTTTACCTTTTAGTAGTGTTTTGCCATCCAGCTTTATTTCATACTCACTTTGTTTGTTTTGTGTCACCGCAGGCATAGGTGCTTCCAGTTGGTAACGTCCTGTCTCAATGGTCTCTTCCTGTATTTTTACCTTATCCAGCCATACACTCAGACGGGGTTTGCCGGACAGATGTTCCAGATCTATCAGCAGAGGCTGATGTGGTTTGCCGTCTTTTTCAATCTGATAGGCGGCAGGTTGTATCGTGCGGACAAACACCTGAGAGGGTTGGGTTATCTTTACATTTTGTGGCCCTTCCAGTCGTATCTGGTCAAACAATAACCAGGAGCCTTGCAGAATGGCTAAGGTGATTTCGTTGCCTGATTGAAGCCATTCGGTACGAAAAGGTACTTCCAGTGTATATTTTTTTGCACGAACCAGATTGCCTGTCAAGGAGGAATCCCCACCACCAGCAGGAAGCTGATATGTAGTAGCATGCCCATTGATACTAACCTTGAAAAGGGGAGGATTAGTGGCTGCATTGTCAAGCAGATTCAGAATCAGTTTCCAGTTACCAGTTGCAGGCTTCTGGTCGATCCCAAACAGAATACTAAGTTGCTGATACCGCACACCGGAAGTAGGACCTGTGCCACCCCATGCATCTGCCGGACCAGGCAGTGCATAGGGCCAGTCAGTAGCAGGAGAGGAGCGACCAATCAGATAGTAACGGTCTTCCCATCCAAAATCCTGGTTGAGAAATTGACTGAAACGGGAGGGTGCCAGCGCAAACTCTGTTCCCTTGCCATCCTGAGAGCCAATCTGCCAGATTACATGGGACTGTCCCCACACGTTCAGTAGTGGAAGGCAGAGAAATAACAGATAAAAAAGCCATTTCCTTCTGGCATAAGAGAAGTGTTCAGCTATAGTCATTGTGGTTAATGAGTGGTAACAGATGGATGATAGGTTTTTTAGAGAAACTTACGTTTTAGGGTATCGGATTTCTCACATACGCTTTCATTGTTGCATACATGGATGAATTCCCAATAGGACGAATGGTATATTCTCCCACAGCAGCAGGGACAACAAACGTTTCTGCATAATGAACCTCAAAAGGAGCAAATGCCTGTGTTGGACTTTCCACCAGTACCTGATCTCCTTCTACCAGATTCAGTACATGGACAGTACCTTGTGTATGGTGGGAAACCTTACTCGTAAACCAGTGTCTGCGTGTTTCGATAAATTCCAATGCATGTAGTCCGGTACGTTCTTCTTTCCAGCCTTCGCCACTAGCTAGTACTTCAATCTGATCCAGAAGCTGCTGGGCTGTCCAGTGTTGATCTCGTTCCCATTGAATCACCTTGCGTCCGTGTTCGATGTGAATTGGCCGCGGTTTGCCATCGAGTCCCATTCTTCCCCAGTCCCAAAGCTTGAAAGTAAAGATATACGGAGTGGCACTGATTTCAAGTACCATGCTGTTTTTGCCAGAACAATGGATGGTCCCTGCCGGGATCAAGGCATGATCGTGTTTTTTGACAGGCCACTTGTTTACATATCCATCTGCATCAAACGGATTACCAGAATGTTGTGCTTCCTCTAAGGCAGTAATCATCCGGTCAGGGTCAATTCCTTCTTTCACCCCAAGATAGACAAATGCATCGGGTTTGGCATCCAGAAAGTAATAGCTTTCATCCTGCGTATAAGGCATTGAAAAGTGTTCGTGAATATATTCTCGGGTAGGATGGACCTGAAGACTTAGGTTGCCTCCATCCATGGTATCGAGCATGTCAAACCGGATTGGAAACTCCTCTCCAAAAACAGCATGTACATGCTCTCCAAGTAAAGCTTGGGCATGCAGAAAAACCAGATTGATAGCAGGTGTTTCCAGTGAGATATCTCCAAAAGCCAGAAGCAGGCTGTTTTCCTCCGGTACACAGTCAAAACCCCAGGCAAAGTTAACTACAGCGCTATCCAGACCCATCACCTCTTTCATCCACTGCCCTCCCCATGGACCCGGATCAAAGAACGGTACAGGGCGAAAGGGTTGTTGTACCAACTGTGAAAGACCTTCTAAATACGTTGCCCCGGATACCATTTTCGGAATCTCTGCCTGTGTGGTATCCAGGTAGTAATCCAGGCGATTAAATAGTGTCTTTTTGTGCAGATCGAGTACCCGCCAGTCAATGAAGTAACTTTGTTTATACAATCGGGAAAATGCTTCCTGAGCATTGTCTACTCCCAGGTTGCTTACCTTCTTTTGCCGCATCCGCAGTTGGATCTCCCAGCGTGGCATATCCAGATACAGCAACAGATCTGGTTGTGGCACTAAATACGAAGCTCCCTCTCCATACACAATTACCAGTCCTGTCCGGATAGCCTGAATTTGTGCCTGAATAGCTGATACTTTCTCTTCCTCAAAGAAATCCTTGATTGTCAGATTGGTAATTCTACCAAACACAGGGTCATCGGTTAAGTCCGGATAGACCATTTGCCTGCATTCCTCTACGGATTTAAAGGCATCCGTACTTTTAAAAAAGGCAGTATGTGGCAAAGACCGAAAGGCGCTTTCTGCTTCTGTATGATTGACACCCTGATAGGTATCCACAACAAGGATCACCCGTTGTTTTTGCAGTGCCTCCAACTGATTGGTGAGTGCAGCTAAAATAGCAGGCCAGCCAATAATAACCTGTTGAGAATCTGCAGAGACAGTTGTTTTAGGAAATTTATTGTAATGAGATGACATAACGCCAAAAGGTTAATGAGTATAGCTGGTTAGTAAATAGTCCATTCCTAGCAAAGCCGCGAACTCAATCTGTTCGGCAGCGACAATGGAGACATTATTGTTTTTACTCCAGCTGTGTTTTTGCTCCATGTGTTTTACATAAGGGATTATGATTTCACTGTTATGCATGATGCCACCGCCAACAATCACTTTTTCAGGATCATAGGCATGAATCAGATTGATAATCCCCAGTGCCCAGGCCTTCAGGCTATGATGCACTAGTTTATTGGCAAGTGAATCGCCTATTTTAGCTTGTTGAAACAAGGTTTGGAAGTTTATCTCTTCCTGTCTGGCTAATGTACTGGATGGGAAAACCGGCGAACTTTCGACCAGATCCTTTAGTGCCCAGCCAGAACTTTCGGTTTCCAGACAACCAATATTTCCACAGTTACACACCCGGCCATCCAGGTTAATGGTCATATGTCCACCCAGATTGCCCGCCAGGTAATTTCTGCCCCGGACCAGCCGTCCATCCATGATAACTGCTGAACCAAAGCCAGTACCCAAAGTAACCAGCACCAGATCATTGGATGATTTGCCTGCTCCATATTGCCACTCTCCTACCAGGGCTGCCCGTGCATCATTCTCAATAGCCAGAGGGATATTCCAGTGGGTTACAGCCCAGTCTGTAAGATCGATATCTTTGGCATTGGGATATTTGACATAGTCAGACAGAATACGTTTGTTTGGACTGTCTACAATACCCGGAAAGGCAATGCCTATCCCATAGGGTACTATGGATGTCTGACGAATCAGATCATTGATTACCGGTACCAGTTCGTTGAGAATGCTTTCGAGACTGGCATGGGAGGAGGCGGGTTGTTTGTGAACCGTTACGATTTTTCCCTGGTGCACAATACCAATCTTAAGGGTAGTGCCTCCCATGTCAATGGTTATCGCTGCTTTGGAATTTGGTGTCATGGACAAAAAAATAGGTAGCTACAATTACTTCCACTGTTGTTCAATTTCTTCCAGTGTCAGATTCTTTGTTTCAGGAATGTTTTTCAATGTGAATAAGAAGATCACAATAGAATTGCCCATGAAGATCCAGAACAGATAAGCTCCTCCTACACTATCCAGCAGGATAGGAGTAAATTGTGTAATAAGAAGCACTCCTACCCATACCATGCCTGTAGCGACAGACATGGCCACGCCCCGTGTTTGGGTAGGGAAAATCTCTGAAATAATAATCCAGGGAATGGGTCCCAGTGAAGAGGCAAAACAGGCAATATAGGCCAATATGGCAATCAACAACCAGGGACCTGAAAGAAGAGAGAAGTAAAAGCAGTACCCAACTACTCCCAGGCAGATTGTCATACCTGCCACACCCCAGAGGAGCAGTTTTCTACGTCCCTGCCAGTCGACCAGCCAGAGGGCCACAATGGTAAAGATGGTATTGATAATGCCAATCAGAAAGGTTTGCATGAAGGCTGAGTCAGCCGAAAAGCCTATGCGTTTGAAAATTTCCGGGGCAAAATAGATGATGGCATTGATTCCGGTAATCTGAGAAAACAAGGCCAGCACAACGCCGATACTCAGGGCTTTCCGAAGTCCGGGTGCAAATAAGTCGCTAAATGTTCCTGTCTTTTTCTCCAGAGACTCCCGGATTTGTTCACGGATAGACTCTGCCTGTTGTGTACCATTGACGGCCTTGAGAATGTCTAGTGCCTGTCCGATCTTCCCCTGCTTGATAAGCCAGCGTGGACTTTCCGGAACAAAGAACAAGAGTATGCCAAACAGAATGGCCGGAATCGTTTCAGACCCTAGCATGATTCGCCAGCCGGTTTGTGTATTCCATGCCTGATCACCCATAGCCGCAATCTGCATGTTTACATAGTAAATCAGGTTAATTCCAATCACGATGGCAAGCTGATACAAGGTCACCAGTCTGCCTCGTATGTGAGGAGGGGCAATCTCCGCGATATATAATGGCGAAAGCATAGAGGCAGCCCCAATGGCTAGTCCACCCACAAATCGGGCAAGAATAAAGAGAGACAGACTATTGGGCAATGCCGTTGCAATCCCTGAAATGGTAAATAGAAATGCTGTCAGCAGCAGAGCTTTTTTACGGCCAAACTGATCACTGAGATAGCCTGCGAAAGCTACACCCGCCACACATCCCCAGATGGCACTACTGGCTACCCAGCCAACCATGGTGGGGGAAAGATCAAACCGGGCTTGTAAAAAACCGATAGCACCCGCGATTACAGCTGTATCATATCCGAAGAGCAGTCCACCAAGAGCTGCTACCAGACATACTCTGAGAACAAAAAGAGAATTAGCCATTGTGCAATAATTCCAGATAAGTAGAGTCAGTACCTGAGAGCCTTCTATTCAGACTTTGTCAGGTTTGTGTTAAGCTGTAAAGATGGAGGGGTTTTTCAGAAAAGGACTTTCATTTTGCGTTTATAAGCTGTCCGATTGCGAATGGATTATTTGAATAGGAAATGGGAGAATGAAAAGAATGTTTTTTATTATTTTAGATTTGATTGCTATTTCAGATTCCCAATCTTTCACTTTTTTTTCCTACCTATATTTGTTCATATCCCTTGCATTCTTCTTCTATTGACCTCTGCTTACTTGCTTCCAGATTTGGTTTATAGTCCAGAACATATCTCTCCCTACCACCTGTTACTTTTTTTGCTTGCCCAAAAATAGTAACCAAAAAAAGGGCACTTTCTGCCGAACCTCCCCCGCGCAAAGCCGTGGGCTTTCCTCGCGGCAGAAAGATGGCCAACGCACAGATACAACCTTTCGCGTTGCAAGGAATCATAGCTCTATTTGTACCATTTAAAAAAGATAAGTGTATATCACTTCTACTACACTCAGACAGCACATGATACAAAGAAAATAGTGGTCACTTCAATCATGGAAGGTCGTATAGGTGCGTTGGGTTTCCTTTTCCCGCGAGGTTGGCCCTTGGCCTGTGGGTGGGAGGATCGGGAAAAGGTGCCCTTTTTTGCTTCGTTTTTTGGGCAAGCAAAAAATGAAGAAGCTTGTGGAAGAGAAAAGTAAGTGACAATAGACAAACTCTGGGAGAGCAAATAAATGAAGTGGCCAGTGGAAGAGATAATAATCAAATTCAGGTAAAGCAAACAAAAAGAGTGATGTAAGGGATAATAAATAAACTTAGGGAGGAAGCAAACAAAATGGATACAAATAATCAAACTAGATGCAAGGTAAAACCCTCACAGGGGGCTAGTGTAAAGGAGCAGCATTACCAGACTGGTATTTCTTTCGATACTCAAGAGGACTATACCCTGTAGCCTGCCTGAAATAGCGGGTGATATTATCTGGATTTTCAAAATCCATTTCATAGGCAATCTGCTGAATAGTCAGCGTTGACTCAGAGAGTAGATACTTAATCCGGTTAATACGGACAAGGCGAATCTGATCAAGAATGGACGTATTAAGCTGGGACTTGAATTTCTTTTCCAGAATCCGGCGGGAGTGGTGGGTTACGGCAATTACATCTTCCACCCGGATATTTTTAAACGGGGCATGCTCTCCGATGAAGGATAGGGCTAACCGAATCTGCGGGTCATCGATAGCCAGAGAACTGGTTGATTGACGGACTACTACCGTCTTGGGAGGAATGATAAAATCTGCTTCCGGAGGGTGGTTGCTATCCAGCCAGTGCAACATACCTTCTGCTACCTGATATCCTGCCTGAAATGCATTCTGGTCTATGCTGGATAGGGTGGGTTGCATCATCTCACAAAGCAACTGGTCATCGTCTACTCCCAGAAGAGCCAGCTCGTCGGGTATGCTCAGATTGACTTTCCGTGCGGCTTCCAGCAAGTGGATGTTTAGTTCATCTGTTGCCGAAAAGACAGCACACGGTTTGGGGAGTTGCTGCGCCCATTGGCCGAGATTGGATGGCAGGTCTTCCCAGCTCATTTGCTGGCTATCAAACAGGAATGCTTCTGCGAATAGTGAACAAGCCTGCAGGGAATGTATAAATGCCTGTTGGCGCTCTATAGACCACTGAAACTCTTTGAATCCTATAAAGCCCAGATGTTTATACCCTTTCTCCACAAAATAGCGGGCTGCGAGTTCGCCTATCGCTTTGTTGTCTGCCCACAGATTGATACAATCGGGATAGGTTTGGGTATGAGGAGAAATAATAAGAGGAACCTGAAAAGATTGCAACTGATCCATTCCGGCAGTTTCGCGTGCTATGATTCCATCCGGATGCCAGTGTTGCAGGCGCGTCCACAGCTTATCCGAGTCGGCTGGCTGGATATAGGTAGGTGAATAAAAAAAGAAGGTAAACTTGTCGTATAGTTTATTAAAATGGGTAATGCCTTTGAGAACATCTCTGTCGTAGGCTCTGGACGTATCTAACAGTACAGCGATTCGATAACGTTGGGGTGTCAAGGTCTCCGTATTTTTCTTCTTTTCTGCTGTAAGTATAGAAAGAATTATTCAATTCTCTGAAAAAAAGGAGATTTGTGGAGTTGAAACCATAATCTGATGGCCTTTCCAGTTTCTTTGTTTTACAGATTCTCATGCAACTATTTCAAATTTGAATAGTATTTTGTAAATACGTCAACAGATAAATGCTGTAAACGTACAAACCTCTTGCTATAAGAGGATGAAACGTATACTATTACCGGCAACCAGACAATCTTGATGAAACTGACTAAACGACATGTGAAATTTACTTCAGACTGGTTTAGCTATTGGGTATTTTGCTATTCTAAGTCTCTTTATTGTGGTATGCTGACTCGTCGATCATTTGTATACACCTGCGCCTTATTTATTTTTTCTGTTAGAGGCATTATGGGTCAGCCTGGACCTGTTCACTTTCTGACAATTAAACAATTTTGTGATTCTAAGGGAGAAATAATCTTCTTTTTTGCCATACCAAATGAAAAAGGATACAAAAATGTAAATCATTCTATTCTTAGTACAAAAGGCTATTCACTTAAGGCATATCGCTTGATGAGAAAACAATCAAAATCTGCTATTATACATGATGTGGAAAGAAAAAAGATAGAAAAACATATTTTATATGGGAGACAAAACGACATCTGGTTTGATATTCTGAAACAATACAAGGAGTATATGAGAAGTGACACAGTATTAGCCAGAAAATTTGCCAACTATAGTAAACTTGCCACTTACCTGGAGACTCGTGCTTACCAGCATGCCCGTGATACCGTATTAAAAATCCAAGATCCAAACAATCTAAAAACATATAGCACAATAAACGATCTATATACTTTCCTGCTATCTGAAGAACTTCAATCCCTAAACTTTGTATATGGAAGATCTCTATTTACACTTCTGCTTGAGTTCAAAAATAGCCATACAAAAGAAGTCATGTATCTGCTGATAAAAGATATATATAGAAACGAGATAGATGAAGTGTGTTTCCAGCCTGGATATTATGTGATTAACGCTCGTAAAATTAGTAAAGAAAATATCACCCCCACCGATTGGCAGAAGATACGAGTTAGAGAAGATATGAAAGGAATAAGTGAAAAGCGTATGACAAAACGTTATATGAGATATTTATATTAAATTATCTTCCGTCTCACTTTTTCATACCCTCTCAGAGTGACCTGTGTAGTTATATTTTCCATATGTTCTTAAAATACCGTTCATAGTTACACAGATCACTCCTCTCGATGGTATGTGCTGGAATCATAAACCTATAAAACCACCTGCTCTACTGTTTTACCAAATCGATGGATTTGATTGTTTACTTTTTTGTGATAATATTCACCTGAAAGTCATATTGACACTAAACGCAAGCTTAAGTTACTTGTTAGGTAGGAGAGCTGTGAGGCTTTCTATAGTAATAAAACAATACTTCAGCATTTCTATACCACACAGCTATGAGCTTATTTTCTGGATTTGAAACAGATTTTAAAATTACTAATGTCTTCCCTCAAGGGAGAGTACTTCTGTATATTCTTATTGGATATGGCCTGTGCCAGACTATTTTTTACTTCTCTACTGGATTTTGGCAATCCATAAACGCCTATGCCGGGCTTGGACTTACTTTTGCCATTGCCATTTCAACCATGCTTTCTGAAACCAGGCTCCGCATTGTACTCTTTTTATCTTTAAGTACACTGCTTTACTTCCTAATGGTGCGGCTGGCCTTAGTACAAGCCTATTTCTCTGCAAACCTTTTTTTTGTGGTTCTGGCCTCTGTCAGTGGGGCTATTTTAGAAACACTCCTTTTCTGTACCTTATTTCAGTGTTTAGGCTATCTTAGCTATCTTGACATTTTTTTTGTTCTGCTATGTGCTGCGCTGGCTATTTATGTTCTGACATTTGTCACTTTTCCGGGTAAAGAAGAGTTTGTGGGGATATTAATCTGGCAACTGGCTGTGGGATATATATTTACCAGGATCTATACCAGAAAGATAGCTACCCAAAAGCCTGCTGAGCATCCATGAATAAGAAGTTATCCCCTGCAAGGCTCCTCTTTATCCTGGCTTTTTTTGCATGTGCAGCAATCGTATATGTATGGATCGTTTTTTCAAACACGGAAGCAGAAATTCTGGCTGGCAACATCCGATATAGCCATGAATGTGGATGGATTACACAGGATCATGCTATTCCGGATGGCCCAAGACAGTTGTTAAGAACTATTTATCAGCAGAACGCAACCCGAAAAGACAGTTTTGACATCACCTACAGGCAGACTATGAAGTATTCCTTTTTTGGAAAAAGGCTTATTGCTGAAGCTGCCTCCACCTATCGTTTGGCAACAGGAATGAGCAAAGAACAAACAGACGCTGCTGCGCTTTTGATCCTCATGGATGTGTCAGAGCAGTTTGAGGACATGCAGGGTAGCTTGCCCTATAAGCTCACCAGTGAAGGATCTTCCTTCCGGAAAGGAGATCTTACGGGCAATCTGCTTGCTTACTACAAAGCACTCCATTCTGCATCGCCAGATACCGTAACTTGCTCACTTACCTGGCAGGCTCCCGATGCTGCATTGCACCGATGGCAACATGAGTCTTCACAGAAACAGAAGGGGTTCATTCCTGTACAGAGAGATAGTCTCTCCCGGTGTTTTCTCTGGAGTTTAGTAGTTCAGGCACAGAGCTTGAATCTATCTCCCAGATTAATAAACCGGAAACGAGATCTTTATTTTGAGTAGATAGGGTAATGTGTTTTGATTAACGACTAACTAGTATACATTATATGCAGTTTTTAAACTTGATGATTGATTTTCGGCCTTCTTTCATAGACCAATGCTTAGTGGATATCACAGTTAAGGAAGGTAAAGGAGATATTGAGATTATTTTAAAATCTTTAGAACGGGACAAGTCTGTGCCTTCTCAGGTTATATCTCAACAGAAAGTTCTGGATAAAGATTCTCTGGAATCATCTATTAAACTGATCGATATGGATTCTCTTTTTGCTTGTAAGACCCTGGAGACGTTTGGACTTGACGGTATTTCAGTCTCAGTACATCTAAAAGATATTCAGCGTACTAATGAATTTACATTCTGGTCTCCACGTAAAGCGACCGAGCCGACCGAACATCAACTGGTAGAGGTAGTTTTGGAATTAATAAGGCAACATTTTACGGATGATTCCTATCAGAATTATCTTGAACAGCTAGAGCAGTATTTCGAGTTCGGACTTCCTGCTAAAATTAAAAGTGTTGATCCATTTGTTGTGAGGATTTATGGTAGCCTTTCTGTATATGAAAAAGATGAGTTAACTCAATTTCTCCAGGATTTGCCAGTAGCAAAACCTATTCTTATGGATATGAGTAATTTTAATGGAATGGGTACTATCCTTTATCCTGTTTTTCAAAGCCTGCTCTCACATACTAATCGAATTATATGGGTAGCCAATCATTATGCAAAAGATCAATTATTAGCTATCGGAGTTCAGCCTGAAGATATTGTTCAGGATTTTCAAACAGGGATTGCACAAATAAAAAGATAAGAGCCACAGTTACTATTCGCTTGTGTAAGAAGATACTGAACAGTTCAATGGGTTAATTTGAGCAATAGGATTCGTAGTAATCTACTATTTCTACAAGTTGGTTCTTTCCAAAAGTCTCCTGTTCTATCAGTCTTTGTAAGTCTGGACAATCAGAAAAATATTTTTGGACGGTAGTTTTAAAGGACGCTTTAAAAGAGACGACACCTACTGCTCTAATTTGGGTTAAACGGCTTTCATCGGGTCTTTTAAAGTAGTAATAGGTATTCAATGTAGTATTCATTGTGGGTTGATTTGTACCAGTTATTTCTTTAGAATACAGACCAATTTTTTTTCCCTCTTTTTCAACTTTATAGACGCTGCCAAAGTAGACATATTTATTTTTTCCGATTTGAAAGCTGGCAACATCGGTATAGCTAATCCTTTTCTTGTCAGATGCATTGTCTGTAGACCGGAATAGCAACCCACTATCTCTTTGCTTCACATCTCCTATTAATGTATCGCCACCTTTAGTTATAATAGTACCTAATTCATCAGAATTACTAATACGTTGTGCTTTACTTAGAAAAGGAACAAGCAATATATTCAACAAAACGAAAAATCGTAAAAACATATCGTATCTATATACACAAATGGTAAGCAAAGATACTTATTCTGATAGGTAATTCAATTCTGAAATAAACCTATATCTTACATCCTGTTTTATGGTATTACAGATTGGTACATTGTTCATCCTACTCTCGGAAAACACTCTTTTTTAATTTTCAATCTTCCGCTGTCCTCCTGTAAGGAATTTTCTGCCCACGCCTTAACTTGGCAGGTTGTTGTTGGGACAGATGTGACAAGGCGACAATCTTTCCCTTTGGAGTATTTTTCTCTCAGAGACTAAGCGTAACTCTATTTGTCACGGGATTCTTTCAGAAGGACAGAAAGGAAGAAGATTGTTGGAAGGATAAGAAAGAGAGTTATTCTTTTTGTGGGGCCTTTATTTGCAAAATCCTTTTCCAGAAAAGATATGGGACTTTATAAGCACAGCCCTAGTTACAGGCCAGACTACCTATCCTTTGATTTTAACCATTAATGCTTTGACTTTGACTATTCTGTCTCACTACGAAAGAATACTTTTGTAATCAAAAACAATTATAGGTTAACTCGGTGTCTCCCGACTCTACCTTAACGGATTTATTTCTGAAATGCAAGTCGGAGGAATCTATGAGAGTCATTTCTGTCATCAGTGCTTTTAATTAGGTAGCGATATTGGCTGTGTGATTGCTTTGCCTGTAAGCGATGAAGCAAACCAGGTAGGCGGGTAAACTATTGGAGCCATTAGGGAAATGGTATAACTTTATAACCTTGACAGATAGTTAGTATGGAAAAAGTAGAATCGCTGGAAGCCTTCTATCGGCAAAAGTTAGGGTTCTGGCCAAGCGAAAATGTACATAGCATCGGACATTTTAATGTCTTTGGGATGGAAGATTATTCAGGACCCAAACCTCCTTATCCGATGCCCTATAGTCGGAAGGATTTTTTTAAGATAGCCCTTATTTATGGACCCAATACAGTAGACTATGTGGATCAGACTTTTCATGTGCAACAAAACATGTTAATGTTTGCCAATCCGTTGGTTCCTTACCGATGGACACCTGCTGATGAAAAGCCCAGGGGGGTATTTTGCCTGTTTACAGATACGTTCTTTAAAGGGCATGGAAGCCTGAAGGAATATCCTCTGTATCAGCCGGGAGGTACACCTATTTTAGATCTTACCGATGAAGAAGCTGCTACTGTCAGAGCCATTTTTGATAAGATGTTTCAAGAGATCCGTTCAGACTTTAGCTTTAAATACGATGTGTTACGCACATTAACACTTGAACTTATCTTCACCGCCTTAAAACTAAGACCTGCCCTGTCGGAGGTAGTTAAAACCGGTCAGTCCAATGCCTCCGAAAGGATAGCTATTCTCTTTCTGGAGTTACTGGAAAGGCAGTTCCCTATTGAAAGTCCTCTCCAGCAGATACAGCTTAAGTTTCCGGGAGAATTTGCCGAACAGTTGCATGTACATAGTAATCACTTAAATAAAGCACTCAAGGAGATTACCGGAAAAACCACCAGCCAGCTTATTTCTGAACGGATTGCGACAGAGGCAAGGGCGTTATTAAAGCATACAAACTGGAATATTGCAGAGATTTCCTGGTGTCTGGGGTTTGAAGATCCGTCTAACTTCATCAAATTTTTTAAGAAAAATACTACGACTACTCCTAAGCATTTTCGGGACTAGAAACGAATTCGGAAATCAGTCTTTTTGCTTGCGTGTATTCAGAGTTGGTTTAAAGTTCCATTCTTCACTCTTCCTGTGGCCTCTTCATTTTTTGCTTGCTTGTAACCAAAGTTGGTCTATAGTCCAGAACATTTCTCTCCCTACCACCTGTTACTTTTTTTGCTTGCCCAAAAATAGTAACCAAAAAAAGGGCACTTTTTGCCGAACCTCCCACCCGCAAAGCCATGGGCTTTCCTCGCGGCAAAAAGAAGGCCAACGCACAGCTACAACGGTTCGCGTTTAAAGGCAACCTTGCTCTCTTTGTAAGTCCTTGATTTCTGTCGTTGGTGTTATAATCAACCTGGAGAAGAAAGAAAAAACAGTCTTCCTGTTCTTCCGAAAAGCTCGGCTTTCCTCCTTGTCCTTCTGAAAGAATCTCTTCTTGAAATGATTACCCTCTGTCCTTCTCGAAGAATCTTTTGACAAATAGAATGATCTCTGGTTTCTGGGCGAAGATTACCTCCAAAAGTAAAGGCCGCTGGTCTTGTTACAAGATTCTTTCAGAAGGACAGGGAGGGATGAACCTTCTAAGAAGACAAAGGTGTGCTGATTGGCAGCGTGTCACGCATTGGTGTGAATCGACCTGCTTGGGGCAAACCCTATATGTAAATTTCCGACCTGTAGGGGCAGGGCTTGCCCCTGCCCAGATTCCCCGCCGACTGATTGGGATTTATCCGAACCGACGCCTCGCTCAATTTGTCCCAACGCAACGGACGTTGCTTTCAAATTGGGTCCGAACGGACGTTCGAACCAGCGTCTTTCTATTTGAACCAGCGCTTTTCTTTTCGAACCAGTTCCATTTTCCCTGAAAACCTCATTTCCAGAAATGCTATAAGACAGGATAAGGACAAGAGGTCGTTTAGGGACGGATTTAGCTAGTAACTGACCTGTTTTTTTGTTGAACAAGGCTGGTGTTTAAACAGCCTGTATGTCATTGGATAGAGCTTCTCCACTGGACTTTTTCTATACCCCAAATGGGGTGTTTGATATATACCATTTTTGGTTTGATTCAACCCATTCCTAGCCATGACCCAGCAGTACCTTTGTAGGGTAAACATTAATTAGTAAACACATGAAAAGTTACATTTTGAAAGCAAATGGTGGAATTGAAAATCTGGTTGAAAGTTCGGATAGCATTCGTGACATACAGCCTGACGAAGTGCTTATCAAAACGAAAGCGATTGGATTAAATCCCATTGATAGTGCAGTGAGGCAGTATCCTCACATGCTGGAGATGATCACCCAATCCAATATTCCCGATAAAGTAATATTAGGTTGGGATGTGGCCGGAGTAATCGAGAAAGTGGGATCACAGGTTACATCCTTTCAGGAAGGGGATGTCGTATATGGCTTGCTCAATATGCCAGGGTTGGGACGCACCAATGCAACCTATGTGGCTGCCTCCTCAACGCATATTGCCTTAAAGCCAGCCCAACTCACCTTTGCTCAGGCGGCAGCTGTACCGATGGCTGCGCTTACAGCGTATCAGGCAGTGCTACAGGCACAGATTACACCAGGAGAGCGAGTTTTAGTGCATGGCGCTTCCGGTGGGGTGGGGCATTTTGCTGTCCAGATAGCCAAACAACTGGGAGCCTATGTAATAGGAACCAGTTCGGCAAAAAATAAAGCATTTGTTGAAAGCCTGGGTGTAGATGAATGGATTGACTACCAGGCCAGACCTTTTGAAGAGGTAGTTGCCAAAGTAGATGTCGTGATAGATACTGTCAATTCGGTCGAGCACATACGCAGGTCTATCAGCGTGCTTACTACAGGAGGGCGTCTGGTTTACCTGCAACCGCATTTTGAAAGCCAACTGGAGGATGCACTGGCAAAAGCCAGCGTACGTGGATACGGGATCTTTGTCAATTCTTCCGGTGAGAACCTGACTAAAATTTCCGAACTGATTGAAAAGGGCTTTGTCAGGGCTCATGTGTCTCAGGAATTCGCATTCAGCCAATTGCCGCAGGCGCATCTTGCTCTGGAAGCTGGACAGACACCTGGGAAAATTGTTGTCAGAGTTGATTAATCATCCCATATACTTATCAACTATATATAATTAAACACTAAAATTACTATGAAAGACCATCAAACAGAAGGCCTGGTACGAGGTATTAGTCCTGAAGAACGCAATACCATCCATTCCTTTTATAATCTATTTGCAACAAGAGATTTTACGCTGCTGGATCAGATTCTGGCTACTGACTGGGAAGATATTCCATTAGCTCCCGGACAGCAGGCAGGGGCAGCAGGATTTAAAGATCTGGTCCTGAATTTTACTGCTATGTTTCCCGATATCATGATTACCATTCTCGATATCGTGGGTGCAGAAGGGAAAGTGGGGGTAAGAGCCCAACTGTCATTTACTCATACGCATGAATTTATGGGCATGCAGGCATCCAACAAAAAGGTTGTCATTGCGCTGCATGAATTTCATTATCTGGAAAAAGGAAAGATTGTAAAAACATGGCATCTGGAAGACTGGATGAGCATGTTATTTCAAACAGGCTCATGGCCTGTCGAGTAGCTTATACGATGTATAAAGATCTGAAAAGTAAAGTAGCCCTGATTACCAGGGTTACCAAAGGCATAGGTTACAAAGGCAGATTTGAATTTAGTTCTTGAAGAACTAAAGATACATGTGCTGCGATTTTGCCCATTTTGAGGAGGGTAGCTAGTGGTCTTATCGTGTCCCATAACTTTTCCAGAAATGGAGGTTTAAAGAGAGAGCACTGGTTCGAATAGAAAGACGCTGGTTCGAACGTCCGTTCGGACCCAATTTGAAAGCAACGTCCCTTGCGTTGGGACAAAGAGAGCCAAGTCCAGGTTTGTGATACTACTCAAACAGGGCTTTATCCTCCAATGCAGCGGACGCTCAATGCTGTCCCCTTAAGAAAACCACTCAAACTATCTCACCTGTCCTTCTGGAAGAAACTCGTGGCAAGACCGGCGGCTTTTCCGAGTGGAGAGTAATTCTCTCAGAAAGGAAAAATGGCTCTATTTGTCACAAGATTCTTTCAGAAGGACAATAAAGAAATATGAAAAAAAGAAACAAACTTTCTTAAGTGACAGCATTGAGCGTCCGCTGCTTTCATAATGGGCACCGATGGACACTTGTGCCAGAAACTTTCTTTGTTTCCAAAAAAGATATGGGACACGATAAGGCCACTGGCTACGTCCCTCAAAATGCTCTTATCTCGCTACAAAATCTAGCCTTTCGCTTCTTTACCACCAATTTAGACAACCTCTTATACATGTATTATCCTCCATAGCCTTTACCTTCGCCTTCCTTTGCCGTTTCGTTAGTCGCTTGACCTGGTGTAAGAGGAGCTGTAGAATTAACTTGTGTGCCCTGACCGGTAGAGGCATTGTCCTGCCAGTACGTTGGTAGCTGATACGTCTGATATAACTGATTCAGAAAGTTTTTATCGCTCACCAGGTCACCAAGTGCATTTCGGTCTACTTGTACATTGTAGCTTTTTACCTTATCAGTGTCAATTACATAACCACCTGACTGTAAGTCTGCTTTCATCATTGTCCAGGGTAAGGCATACGATCCCTGATCGAACTCTGCTATTACACAGACTACTTTACCTTCTTCCACATCCATCAACCATTCGATGACTTTGCCAATTTCTTGTCCGGACTGATCTTTAAGTTTTACAGCGGATAAGCGTGCTCCCAATGCTAATGTGGGTGTGTTCATAGTTGAAAAATTTAAGGTTAAAAATGGAAAACTGAGCGTTGAACAACAAGCGCTTTACTTTAAACTGTCTGATTATCAGAATTGTTTTGTTTGATGTGCTTTATTGCTGCTACAAGCCAACTGATTTTCTTCCATAGAATTTCTACTAGAATTGTACCACACCAGCACTTGACCCCTACAGGATGGAAAAGCTTTCAGGAAAAGAATATATCGTGTATGATAGGGCTTTGACTAACCGAAAGACAGTACGTCAAAGACTTCACCAATGCCTGGTTGCTGGCTAATTTTGGAAGCACTTTGTGCATTGAAAAGGATCTTTACTACTTTACTATGGGTACTTGATCGAATAGAAAGACGCTGGTTCGAACGTCCGTTCGGATCTATCTTGAATGGTGGGAAACAAGTCGTTGGTGATAACACCAACGACGGAAATAAAACGTAGTCCTGATTACCAGGGTTACTTTACTTTTTGGAACCAGATTGACATTGATTACAGGCAGCCTTATAGCCTAGCGAGCATGCTTTTGAAAATTCCGTACAGGCGTTCTGATTGAGTGCTTGTTTGGCCACTCCTAAATTCATGTATGCTTCGGCCTGATTCGGATTAAGACTGATTGCTTTTTTAAGATCTTTTACCGCCTCCTGAGGACGTTGGATATTGATGAGTACACTTCCCCTGTTGGTGTAGGCCTGAGGAAAGTCCGGATTAATATTGATGGCTTTATTATAGTCTGCCAGTGCTTCCTGATAGCGTTTTAACGTAAAGAATACAGTTCCACGATTATAATAAACTATTTCATCAGGCTTTAAACTGATGGCTTTGGTAAAATCAGCCAGTGCCTCTTTGTTACGTTGTAGTTGCATATAGCTGATTCCTCGGTTGCTATATGTTTCCGCATGGTCAGGTATAAGAGCATTGGCCTTTGTAAAGTCTGCGATTGCTTCCTCATACCGTTGTAATTCGTTGTATACAATTCCCCTATTCAGGTATACCTGAGCCAGGTCTGGTTTAAGCGTAATCGCTTTGGTAAGGTCCTCAATGGCTTCTTTGTTGCGTTTCAGTTGGTTGTATGTATAGGCCCGGTTGATATAGGCTTCAATAAAATCAGGCTTGAGACTAATCGACTTGGTTAAGTCTGGAAGTGCTTCCTGGTAACGATGCGCTTCGCTATAAGTATATCCCCTGTTATAGTAGGCTTCTGCGAGGGTAGGGTTAAGGGTAATTGCTTTTGTAAAATCGTTTATAGCTTCCTGAGGACGTTGTACCTCGACCAGTAAACTTCCTCTGTTGGTGTAGGCATCCGCATAATCCGATTTGAAACTGATCGCTTTGTTGTAGTCTGCCAATGCTTCCTCATATCGTTTCATTCCTTTGTAGGTAATTCCCCTATTCAGGTATCCTTCTGCATAATCAGGCCTGAGGGTGATGGCAGTTGAGTAGTTGGCAATAGCCTCTGGCATGCGTTGCAACTTCCTGTTTATATGCCCACGATTTAAGTGTGGTTCGGCATAATTGGGATTTAGGTTTATCGCTTTGGTAAGATCCGAGTTTGCCTCCTGATACCGTTGTAACTCGCTGTATAATGCTCCCCGATCATTATATGTCTGAGGCAAGTTTGGATTCAGGCTAATGGCCTTGGTAAAATCTGTTAGCGACTCCTGGTAGCGCTTTAACCTAAAGAATACATAGCCCCGGTTAGTGTAGGCTTTGGCATAGTCAGGCTTAAGAGCAGTAGCTTTTGTAAAGTCTGTTATTGCTTCCTCATACCGTTGCAATCCATTGTAGGTAGTTCCTCGGTTAAAGTATGCCTCTGTATAATTGGGATTGATTTGAATTGCTTTTGCAAAGTCTGCCAGGGACTCCTGATAGCGTTTTAAAATGTCATATACAACCGCCCGATCACTATAGGCTTCTGCATAATTGGGATTGAGACTAATCACTTTTGTAAAACCTGCGATTGCTTCTTCGTAATTTTGTAATAGATAGGATTGAATCGCTTTATAATGAAGCAATTCCACACTTTGGCTTGCCTTATCTCCGGCTGTGGTCTGAATTTTTGCCTCTTTATAGCCAATCAGGAGGGCTCTTTGCCTTTTTTCGGGACAGGGGTACTCAGTTGATTTCTCTGTTTCACAATCCGAATAAGGTATGCCTTCTAAACATAGCAATGCCTGTTGCTCTGTGGCTCCTTGTTTTTGCAAAATAAATCCAGCGAAGGCATCCGCATCCAGTTCATACTTTCGCAAGGTATCAGCAGGTAGCGATTGCTTACGCAGTGTATGATTTTTCACATGGTGTCCTGTTTCATGAGCCAGCATACCGAGTGCACCCCAATCTGCTATCGTATTGCCAGCAAAAATTTTAGAAAGGAAATTCTTATTGTAGAGGATATAATGAATGTTCTGTTCATCCGTATACGCCAGACAGGTAGTGATAGTAGAGCATTCCTGTATGAAAAAATCATAGTTACCTTTCTTGCCAATAGGAGCCAGTATACGTTCAAAAATCCGAAGGGTATCTGTTTTTCTGGATTGTTTACTAACTCCGGAGGTTTGGCTTCTAACACATAAATCAACTTCCATGCGTTTGTTCTGAGCCAGACAAAATAGGGCACTACTAAGTAATAAAAGCGATAAACAAAATCGCAACATTGGGATATGGGTTTAAAATGTGATTGGGGCAGTCTTGTTGATGTCGAGACAGGTAGCCTGTGTAATCAGTATACAGTTACTGTCGTTAGCTCGTAAATAAAAACCAGCAAAGGTAGTATTTGCCCTGTTCTTATTCAACAGGAAGTGTAAAGCCTTATCGTGTCCGATAACTTTTTCAATTTAGGGTTTTAGGGAAAAACTCTCTTTTTTACCCTATCAACTCCTTATCTGTCCTCCTGTAAGGATCTCGTGACAAATAGAGTTACGTTTGTTTTCTGAGAGAAGAAATACACTCCAATCGGAAGGATCGCCGGTTTTGTCACGGGATTCTTCCAGAAGGACAAAAGGTGAAGAGATCGACTGAGAAGGAAGATTTTTTCCCACCATTCAGGTTGGTGATAACACCAACGACGGGAACGAAACCCTGAATTTTCTGAACACAAAGAAAGTTTCTGGCGCGGGTGTCCACCCGTGCCCACATTGAGAGCAGCGTCCGCTGCGTTGGCTGGTTACAATCCTGTTCGGGTACTATCACACACCTGAACAAGTATCAATTTGTCCCAACGCAACGGACGTTGCTCTCATTTTGGGTCCGAACGGACGTTCGAACCAGCGTCTTTTTAAAACATTTATTTCCATAAAAGGTATGGGACGAGCCAATATATAAACCCGAGGTTTGTATCAGAAGCCATTCGAGAGGCTAGCTAGTCAGGTTAGTATTTAGTGACTACCTTCCCTAGCCATACCCTCTATTGATTCAGGAGGTCGGCTGGTATCTTCTTGTCCTACTTGTGGAAAGCGAACGGTAAAGCGGGTACCTACATCTACTTGACTGTCTACGTGAATGCTTCCTCCCAGCGATTCTACCTGTTTTCTTACCAGATATAAGCCTATACCCCGTGAGTCAGCATGGGCATGAAATGTCTTGTAGAGGCCAAAGAGCTTGTGTCCGTATTTTTCCAGGTCTATCCCCATTCCATTATCCTCGATCTCAAGCAGCACATTTCCGTCTGCCTGCCAGGACGTAATTTTGATGTGAGGTGTTCTTTCCGGGGAACGGTATTTAAGGGCATTGGAAAGGAAGTTATGGAGAATACTTTCCATATACACCTTTGGATAGCGTAGAGACTCAACGGCAAGCTGTGGATGAATCTGTGCGCCTGTTTGTTCTATATGGCTGGAAAGGTTTGCCATTTCCCGTCGGATAAGTTCTGGCAGGTCAATAAGCTCAAACGAAAGTTCTTTACTCTGGTTCACTTTGAGTAACTGGTGCAGTTCCTGTAGCGTTTGTTTCATATGACCAGAAACCAGAGCAATTTTGTCCAGCACCAGTTGAGCCGTGTCAAAATCTTCCTGGTGGTGATACAGACCGAGCAATCCCTGGATGTTGTTTAAGGGGGCAATCAGATTATGGGAGGCAATATGTGTAAAGTCTTCCATCTGTGCATTCTTACCCTCCAGTTGCGTATTGAGGTCACGCAGTTTTTCGGCCTGGCAGGTAAGCTGAATACTTACTACCGTTTTACCCAGAGAGCAAATCCGTTCAATCTCCGGCTCACTCCAGACAGCCGATTTGCCCTCAATGGCCTGTTCCCATTTGGCAAACGACTTTCTCGGATGCAGCCTTTGTTCCGCATCCATCTGTAACGACTTATCGGGGTTGCCTGCCCAGGTGATGGTCTCCTTGATCTCAGGTTTAAAATACAGAATATATTCCTGATTGTGTCTGGATAGCTCCAGCAACAGCAAGCCACTGGCTACCTGTTTAAACCCAAAAGCAGGAGGATATACTTTATATAACTCTTGTGTATGGTACACCTGTGGCAATGTCTGCTCACTCGCCCACTGAACCAGCTTTCGGATGGCAGCCTGACCGGGACATTTTCCCAGCGTCGTTATTTTGCCATTCAGCACCAGGGCTGCTCCTGTAGCAGAGGACAAATCAAGTAAAGTAACAGGTTTTACAAATAAACTTTTTTTGATGTTCAGGCTTTCCTCCATTTTCTGTATAAGTGTCTTTTCCACCTGTTTGTAGGTTTGGTCCAGTTCCTTATCGTCCTTCTCTTTAGCCGAGAGAATGCAGGAGGCATAGTACTGAGTAATCAGGTGGGCTGTAGTACGCTGGTAGTAGTCAATCAGACAGGGCGATTGGTGATGACCACATATGAGGCCCCACAGATTGCCTTTCACTAGGATCGCAATGGATACAGTGGCTCCTACTTCCATATTCTGTAAATACTCCAGGTGAATTTCAGAAGGATTTCGCAGTTCGGTACTGCTGACATTGGTAGGTTTGCCTGTACGTGGATGCAAATAAGGTATAAGGGGAACACTTTCTGAGGCTACATCTACAATCTGCCGGATACCTTTCTTTCTGAGCATAGTGCGTGCCTGTTCGGGAATATCACTGGCCGGAAAATGATGATTGAAATACGACTTTACTCCTGGCTTTACCTTCTCTGCTACCACATGTCCATGCCAGTCCTCGTCAAACTGATAGATCATTACCCTGTCGTAATCAAACAATTGCTGAATTCGCTCGGCTGCTACCAGGGAGAGTTCGTTAATCGTATTTTTTTGGCTTAGCTGTTGAAAGGTAGCTGCCTGGAGTGCATTCAGTTGGGTAAGCTGGGTAAGGGAGTGATGATGGGTAGGCTCTAGTTCCAGCAGCAGTTTATCGTTCAGATCATGCAGCAACGCTATGTAGTGCTTTTCCTGTATGACTACCGGAAAAGGAGAGGCTACTGTTTCTTGTGTTGCCGAAGCTTCACCGAATGAGTTGATTTCCTCAAGCACTTCTTTGGGCAATAGCTCCTCATAGGGCATGTTCAGACACTGTTCAGCTGTGATCCCAGTAAGCAGATGTATATTCTCGCTTACCTGAGCGATTGTCTTACGCTCGGTATCCAGAACCAGCAAAAATCCATGGGCCTGAATGGTGCCAATGATGTGAATAGGTTCTTTATCACAATTGGACTGGTCAATTTGTAAATGTGGATAGTTCTTCATCGGAACAGGCCCCTTATATGCCTGAGCTATTTTTGTGTATAGTATGTGTACTGTGGAATGACCTACAAAACGTAGTAAGCGAGAAATGAAAGAAAAGGATAAAAATTCGCGCCAGGTACAAAGACTATGTTTTATATGGGAAATAACAGGTAGGTAACGTTGTAAAAAATCTTCATTTTTGTATTCTACTCTTTTTGTGAATTCATGAAACTACTCTCCACCTATGTGAAAAGTGCCTTCTGGCGGGGCTTTCTTCGGCAGGCTTTATTTTATGTACTATCTGTGATAGCAATTATCATAGCTATTCCTGTTTTAAGCTACTATAGGAAATATGCTCGTGATGGTTGGTGGTTTGTTTTAGGTCTGAATCTTTTTCTACTGGGATATTTGTTTCTTTTCATCAACTCATTTATTGGGGTTGTGAAGCCTTCTTATCAGGTTAACAAGGGATCAATGTTAGCAAATGGATTGTTTGTAGGAGGAGTGATACTATGTTGGCTTATACGTTTCTATCAAGTTAACTATAGCCATTAAAAAGATAAAAGGGCATACTATATATGAAATCTTAGGTTTTTAGGCTAGATTGATAGTATTCATTCTGAAATTAATGAGGGTGAAATTACCTGGAAAATACGGGGAAAATACCCTATTAAAGGTATTGTTTTGCTCTCCCTTTTGATGAATATTGTAGTGTAAAATGTTATAAATATTTTACTGTCAAGAATTAGTGTTTGCATTTCTTATAATAGGATTGAAAGTATGTCTAAAACTGTTTTACCCACACATATCATTGGAGAAAGAGGGGTAAATGTTTTTGCTGATTATTGTAATAGGCATCAACCATATATTTTGTGGCGAGAAGAAACTAAAAATGACTTTGGTGTTGATGGAGAAGTGGAACTTACAGAAATTACAATAGAGGGAAAAATCAAGCCTACCTCACAGATTTTGAAAGTTCAAATTAAATCTACCCAGAATGATAAAAGTTATATGGCTTCAGAAAATGAGGATTCATTTAGCTTTTATGCATCAGAAGATGATATTGAATATTGGAAAAACTATCGACAATATGGATATCAAGTACTCCTTGTGATATTTGATGGTCGAGAAGGTCATGATTTTTTGTATTGCAAACAAGTAACGGATATTGATGCTGCTCTAGCAACAAAGAAGAAAAAGACAAAATCACAACCAATTTTATTTTCAAAAACTGAAAATAGGTTAATCATTGGACAGAACGATTTTGTAACTCGATTTCAATCATCTTTTAAAAATAGAATTAACTATTCTTCAAAAGAAACTCTTGATACTAATATGTGGCCTTTCCGATCAAGGCCACCCTGGATATATACTTACCCTACACATTATAAAACAAAGAAAGATATTTTTACAAAGATTGCACAGAATGAGGCTCCATACTTTGTAATTAAAAACTCTGTAATTTATACTTTCATTCCAATTGAAAAAGATTTTAAGAGTTTCTTTGAACACGTTGTTTCAGAGGGTAAAAAGCGTTCTGAACATCGATTTCAAGATGTATTGGAATCAGTAGTTTTGCGTAATTATTATGTAGAACTGTTGAACGAATATATTAGGGATTTTATGAGAAAGCGAGGATTATTCTATCAAAAGGAGTATAGGAAATATTACTTTTTTCTGAAAGATGATCAAACTGAATACAAAGTGCCTTACCGAACTCGTAAGATAGACAAAGAAACCGAAAAATCTGTCGTGACTTATCATCAATATGGGAAAGATGCGTTTTTTCGTCATTGGGCAATAGAGGCGAAACCATTATTCATAGAAGATAAGATTTTCTTGGTGGTCAGTCACAAATATTTGTTTACCTCTGATAGGAAGACACCTCTTAAGCCTGAAAAAATTACCAAATACACTAATTATTTGAATGCTCGAACATTTAATAATGGAGTATTAGATTTATTACACTTTTGGTGGTATCATTTATCTAAAGGAAGTCATGAAGTAATTGTATTTGATGGAACAACATTAAATCAAACATCTATTACAATTGGGAAATCAATAAACTTTGAGGTAAAATTTGGAATTCCTCTAGATGGAGAGAAATTATTTAAGAGAAAGAAAAATATATCTTCAGCGCCTTCCAGTTCTATTCAATCTTCTCTTTTTGACTAAATTAAATATGAATCCAGAACTCCTAAATGAGCCTTTGCTTGAATTTGGTAACGATAGACTTAGTGAAGATCCAAAACAAGGGATCGCAATTGGTGGTTTTTTCTCAACGAGTACTCATACTCATAGATCTGAAATTCATTATGCCATCATAGGTACTAATTACAATATTGAAAAAGCACTTGAATGGATTAATCAATTTGGGAGTATAATTGAGGCATCAGATAAAGAAATCAAGATGAAAGAGGGGGGGAAAATAGATGATGGGCAAGTGATTGATGAAGATGATGAAGAAAGCATGTTGTTTCCTAATGAAATAGAAGAAGATGAACAAGCTACGGTATCAGAGTATGACGCTGTTAGATATGTTAAAAATAAACGACTAAACCCTGATTTTCCAGGTTTCACAGCGGAGTCTATATTTCATTGTAGTTTTGTTAATGATGAAGCTAATAATAAGACAGTAAAACAAGCAAAGATTGATGAGATTCTTGGTAATTCGGAACTTACTAATTTCGATCGTACAGTGCGTATCTGCGATCTCTATAAAGACGCTTATATAGACCTATTGGAAAATAGCCTTTCAATACCTGCTATATGTTTTATTGTGATTCCCTCCAATGTTTTTAAAAAGCTATCTTCTATTCCTTACAAAGGAAATTTATTCTTTAATCTTCGTCGTTATTTAAAGGCGCAACTTATAACTCTTCCTAATGCTATTCCCGTCCAGATAATATTGGAGGATACAATACTTGGAAAAAAGAAGTCATTACAGGATTTATCGATGCAAGCTTGGAATTTTGTAGTAGCTAACTATTATAAAAATATAGGTACACCCTGGACATTAACATTAAAAGATAAACATACTTGTTTTATTGGGATTAGCTTTCATAAAGTACTAAATGCTGAAAATAACATGGTTCGATCCAGTATTGCACAGGCTTTTAATTATGAGGGGAAGGGAATTGTCTTTATCGGTAAGTCTTTCAAATGGGATGCAGAAGCCAACAACACTGCAGCTCCACATCTAACTTATGATTATGCTAAAAACATGATTCAAGAAGTTATTCAGAAATATAAAAAATTTAATCAAAACCTACCTCCAATCCGAGTCGTAATTCATAAGACTACTGATTTTTGGACCGCTGCGCAGCATACAGATTATGCAGAAGTAGAAGGTCTAAAAGATGGAATACGAAAGGTGTTGGGAGAAGAGATAACTATTGATTTAGTTACTATTAAAAGCGCAAGTATCAAACTATTACGTCGGGAGGGTGAATACCCGGTTATGCGAGGCACACTTTTACCTTTAGATAAGCAAACAGGAATTTTGTACACTACTGGATATATTCCTTATTATGAGACATTCCCAGGCCAACATATTCCTCATCCATTAGAAATCTCTATTTTTGAAGGGGAATCTACTTTAAAGCAAGTATCAGAAGAAATACTTGCTTTAACAAAGTTGAATTTTAACAATTGTAACTTTTTCGATAGCCTTCCTATTACTCTGCGTTTTGCTCAGAAAGTTGGTGAGATTATCCAGTATGCAGAAGAAGATGCTACTTTGCCCGATAAGTACTTTTTCTATATGTAAATTAAAGTCTGTATTTTATTATAAAATAGAAATGGAGCTTATCTACCTCTGGATTAAAGGCTTTCGTAATATAAGAGAACAAGGATTTAACTTTTCATCCAATTATAAAGCACATTATAACTCTGACAACCACCAACTAAATATAGAAGACATATGTAATCCTTTACCGAATTTCTTTGGTGAAAATATATCTTCTGTTACTGCTGTCATTGGTAAGAATGGGGGAGGCAAGTCCAATATTCTTGATTTTATTAAATTAAACTTAGCGAATTATTATGATTCGGGATGGGTAGGCTTTAGCCCAGAAATTGAATCTATAGTAATTTTCAACAATCTGATTTTTTGTCACAACCAACTTCAAATAGAAAATAAAGTAGATCTAGAAAAAAAAGGATATCAAATAATAAATTTTGACGAGTGTTTATGGGAGAACCTTGGAAAATTTAATAGAGAAATAATAGAAAGATACTTTCTATCTGTTAGCTATATATTCTATTCAAATATTTTTGATACTCGTAGAGAAGACAATCTACCAAATTTACTAAATGTATCAACTAATTATCTAGTAGATTCTTTTATATATTATACAAGGCATGTTGAACGTGATTACACTTTTGATACCCTAGGTAATAAAGTTGATACAATCAAATTTATCGAACACCCTGTTGATATTTATCGCAATGAAGAGATCAAGCGGCAGGTAAACTTTGTAAGTAGTTACAGGTTGCATCTCCCTTTTAAAATGCCGGAAGAGATATTATTGCATCTGGATCTTAATGATATGGATCAAAAATTAAGAATTAGAATTGATGAAAAACGATTACAGAATATAAGAAAACTAGATTTTAATTGGGTTTTTAGAGACTCAGAGCTAAAAGAATCGGAAAAAGTAAAAATATTAATAGCTTGGTACTTCGTAAAATCACTTTCAGCTCAATACCAAGATTCTTTTGAATCCATAGATGAATCAAGCATATATGAAGCTATAATTAATCAGAATTTTGCTTTATTTAACAAAATAAGCAAAGGACTTTCAGATAAAATTGATTTAGTAGAGCGATTCTATAAGGTATTGGATGACTTAGCAAAATATACAGATTATCCTACTGATTTAGAAACTAAAAAGAATCCATTTATTCATTTAACAATTAAAATATCTGGAGATACGGAGTTTCTTTTCTTTGATTTAATGCAGACTTGTAATGTAATAACAAATGGATGTTATTTTATTGATTTTGTATGGGTTAATCTTAGTTCTGGACAAAGTGCAATGTTTACTATGTTTGCCCGTTTTTTTGACACATTCAATAATCAAAGGATAGATTTAAAAAATATAACACATATTAAAATATTAATAGATGAAGGTGATACATATTATCATCCCGCTTGGCAAAAAAAATTTTTAAATGATACTTTAAGTTTCTTATCTACTTTATATAAGGATAAAACTATTCAAATAATATTAACATCTAATTCCCCTTTTATAGCTTCTGATATACCTAGATCAAATATTATTTTCCTTAACACTGATAAGGATGGAAATTGCTTGGTCTCAGATTTAAATAAAAAGCAAGAAACATTTGGTGCAAATATACATACACTTTTAGCTGATTCATTTTTTCTAGACAATGGACTGATTGGAGATTTTGCAAACAAAAAGATTCAAAATATAATAGATTGGCTGAATAGTAAAGATTCTAGTAGTTTTACTAAAGATTCTGCTTTGGCATTGATTGAGATGGTTGGTGAGCCTATAATCCGCCTCAAGTTAATGGAAATGTATGATCAAAAGATTTATGGAGATGATCCTGTAAAAAAGTTAGATCGAGAAATTGCAAAACTTCAAAGTGAACGTCAAAGAATGATTAATTTACAAAGCCCACCCAAAATATAGCCTTACTATAAAATATGGAATTAATATGTAAGGCCCCCCAAAATTCAGACAGGGATTAAATCGAAAAATGTATTAGATTTACCTTGTTCTTATGAAAAAGACTCGCTTTAGTGAACCTCAAATTATTAAGATTCTCCAAGAGGTGGAATCT
>JASJOS010000030.1 GCA_030068525.1 Xanthocytophaga flava | reverse complement strand
GAAGCATTTTTACTACTTCACTTTTGAAATCGGCACTGTATTTACGCCGTTTACTTGTTGTTTTTTTGCCTTTCATTTACTTGCTAAGTTAAGCAAGTTTTGTGTCCCGATTTTTAGGACCACCTCATCCTGTACAGGATTGATTACCGACTATTCTCTTATCGCAATTTTTTCAGCTAGTTTTCGGGCATTAGGAATAATCAGAAAGGCGGAGATATAGGCAACAGGAGCCATGATAATCCAGGTATTAAAAAACCGGATGTGCCAGTTTTCGCCAAATCCGTAGGTACGCATCAGACCTACAAACGCCATGATCAATGTCATAGGTACTACAACCAAAAGTGTGTTAATGTACTTGAAATGCTTCTTTTTCATTGTAATTGTATTTATTTAACGGGACAAAGTTGAGGAGAAGAAAAATATAAAACTTTGACACAGATCAATAAATCACAGATAGTGGCTGTAATGGATACAATTTCTAGAGAGACGATACTTTGTCGGGAAAGGTAACTATCTCTTACCATTAAAAATCTTTCGTCTTTACACAGTTTACTTTAAAGTCTAAGTAATTCGGTAGTCTGATTCATTGAAAGAAGTGCTTTTACAATCTATTGTATGGAATTCTCTGTTATGTTGCATCCTTACTATGTGCCTGCATAAATAACCCTAAAATCCATGCGTCTTTCAATACAACTTTCCATTTGCTTTCTGGCTATCTCTTGCTGGGTCCAGGCAAGGTCTGTTAAACCTATACCTTTTACAGTAAAGATTCATTCCGCTCACAAGATTTCTATATGCCGTTTTCTGAAAAGAACAGGTGAAAGTTCACAGTTCTATATTGTGAAAATGGCAAAAGGAAAGGCTAATGCTGACAGCATAGTCGTTCTGCCTGATTATGAATATATAGACAACAACTATACAACAGATTGTTACTATGCCATTGGCGAGCTTGAAAATGGAAATTATGTTCTGTCACGGTTTAAGATGACAAACAGAGACATTACACTCTATGAAGCGACTGTTAGAAAAGTAGAGTGTATCTATGTAGAAAAAGATGTCGCATCTAAACGGAAACAGTATTTAAAGCTTGTATTTGGGCTAATTAGAAAGGACTTCCTAAAATCTGAGGTTTTATATGAACTGAGCCAGGAAGGCAGATTTCTTTATGAGAAAGCCAGCATACAAAATCCGAACAATGAAGTTAGTGAATGGCGTTTAATGCTCACCTATACTGAGAAGCGTAAGATTTTCCATATATTCCTCGATCTAAAACCACCTTCCTACTATGAATGGAATTTGTCTCAGTACTTTTTGGGAATTAATGACCAAAAGCTAAAACGGCATCTCTATCAATTAATAGATGAGTGGATCATCGAATTAGAAAAAGATCCATATTTTATCTGTGATACAGATGCTTTGTTTCGTATACTGGAGAAAATTGAGACAAATCCTGGAAAGTTAAATGTGATTGATGCCTATGATAAAGATATACATGCAGAATATACAAAGATTGACTATCTGAAAAAGATACGGAATAAAAATTAACAGATGATAATATATTTCTCTCCTTAGGAAAATGGCCCCTTCCCTCCATATTAAGCATTGTTTTTCATCTTAACGAATAACCTAGTTACAGCCAGTAGCACATACCTGAAGAAATAAACATAGTGATAGGTTACATATCATGGTGGATTACTTACTAAGAATCATAACCATTTATAACTCTATCATTCAAACAATTATGAAAACGTCAAAGAAATTGTTTTTGTTTATTTTAACAGTAAGTAGTTTCACTTTTAGTTGTAAGAAGGATGACCCTAATGGGGGATTCTCTGAAGAAATTAACAATATAGTACCTGCTGAGGTCATATCAACCATTCGTAAACAAGGAATGACTATTTACGAAGGCAAAACACCACCCCAAATCGAAGGTATTTATTTGTTTAGCGACAACGTATTGTCAGGAAGTACCATTGAAGATGATGAAATTGGTGAGATCTATGCGGATTATCGTTATCAGTTTTATGAACAAGACCAAACTACACTGGCCGTAAAGACAAGTTTTCGTGGGTATAATAGGAAAGGGGAACTCCTAAGTGAAGGTATTGGAAAAGGCTCGTTCATCTCTGGAAACAAAAACGTTTTCTCTGTTTTTTCGGAAGAACATACTACTTCCAGCACAGGTGCAACTTCGGTGATTCTGACCATTTATTCTGGTGAATATACGGATACAGGTATCAAAAACTTTCAATATGCGTTTTATATGAAAGATAAAAATGATCCCAATAATGATTTGATTGACATCGGATCGACCCGGGTTTTTAAAGACGGCGATGGATTATCAGAACCAATGAGCAATCTAAGGGTAAGTTTTGAAGAGGGTCTAAAGAGAAATTCGGCACAGACAGTAATGAAAGAAAACTCAGGCCGTTACTAGTGTAGCCTTGTTTGGCAGGTAATTCATACTTGTAGATAATGGTTTGACATATTCATTGTTGAACAAACTTCCCAAGTTGTAGGAGTTTGATTTAGGGAAGGTTTAGAAAAATCTTCCCTAAATCTGTAGATGCGCATCTGACAATGCTTAGTTAGAAAGACTATCTTGCTATTGTAAATAGTTTCAAACGCCAAAATGTGTTAAATGAGTATCCAGATACTGATAGGCAAATGCCTCACATTCCATTTGGTGTGAGGTGGATCTGGCAGGGGCATCCATTACAAAATGGCGAATAAGCCGCATTAATCGCAGTTTCTCCTGATGAAAGTCTTTAGGACTGTTAGAGTGTAAGGATTGCTCAGATTTAAAAAAACGCCCCATCGAAAGTTGGGAAAAGGGACGAGGGGGAGTCGTTTTTCCGAATGCCAGTTCCAGCTTTTCAGCACAGTCTGACAGCATTTGGGTTGCGTTTTTTGTACCTGCTTGGGTTGGAGTATAGGGAAACAGCTGATCAAGTCGTTTCAGGATTAATTCAGCATGGGTTTCGCTAAACAAAACAGGCACAAGCTGGTCATTGATACGTTGGGTTTCCATACGATTCAGGCGTAGTAAAGAGTTTGATGACTCAAAAATAGTCTTCCTGTTGACAGCCCTATGTCAGTAGGTTTGGAAAAAGTTCACCTGTCATTTCTTTTTTAGTAAGGTGTTTAGAACTGGGTTATGAAATAATAGTAGAAGACAGTAACTTTTGAAGCAAATAATAGAATGCAATGACACAGGATCTGACTGTAGCAATTAAGACAGATAAAAATATAGATAACTTTCAGGTACGTTTTCTTACTGATGAAGGAGTAGGGCTTCTCACAACCCGAACAGGAGATAATTACTTGATTCTGGATAGCCTGGATTATTGGTATGACCTTATTCAGAATGAATATCCCAAAAAGAAAAAGTGTAGTTGTAAGAATGAATGGTTTCGTGTGCAGTTTACTTATATCCAAGATGCAGAGACAAATACTATAAGAGAGGTTAACATCAGTGCTACTTGTTCAGACTGTGGTAAGGTCTCAAAGCCTATGTCAGTAGAGATTAATTATTCCCCGACAGATACTTTACTCTCTGCTCCTTTGACCTATTGTGAAAAGCCTAACATAAAGTACAAGTTCACTGAATGGACAAGCTACTGGGAGGAAGAAGATCTGAAAAACTTTCTGCACTTTGTCTTCTTTGATCTTAAACTCCATATGTACTGCTGGTTTTTCAAACATCTGACCCAGAAAAAAGTATTTGAAAAAGTATCCTTTGAAGATGCTATGCGAATCCTTACTGGAAAGGATAGATATCTGGATTTTTATTTTTCTCAAAGAGAACTGGAGCCGATAGATTACATAAACTTCTATGATGAAACAAATGGTGTCGTACTGAAATTAGATATCTGGAGAAAAAACGAAATCATACAATTGTCATCCCCAACCAGAATTATGGATTGTGGACTGGTTTACTATATAGATTTTTGTAATCAATACCTTGATAAAGGAGAAGTTACAGATAAATCAAACGAGTTTGAACAGATAACCATACAGTTGAAAAACTGGATGAAAGATACTTTTGTAACAAAACGAGGTACACATTGCTTTGATGGCAAAGAAGCTTATGAGAGATTTATGGCTGAACGAAATACTGAATAACAATAGTTAGTTATACTATTGTTGAACAGACAATCATGTCAAAGTAAGTTTGGTAAACGTATCCTGTAACAGATTGAAAATGGTCAGGTCATCGGAAACTTTGCCAGATCCCGTAATAAGCCGGATCACCTGATTGGCCATAAGGGTACCTATCACACCAGGTAAAACACCTATTACACCTACTTCACTGCAATTAGGTACATCTTCGGGATTGGGTGGTTCCGGATAGATGTCACGCAGATTTTTACCACCCTGGTAATTAAACACAGCCAGCTGACCTTCAAACTTGAATATGCTTCCGTATACCAAGGGTTTGTTATATTTCACACAGGTATCATTGACCAGATATCGAGTGTGAAAGTTATCAGAACCATCAATTACCAGATCATAGACGGAGATAAGGTCATCTGCATTTTCTTCACTAAGCATAACTGGATGAACATCAAAGCGAACGTATGGGTTTTGTGTCTGCAGTTTTTGTGCTGCCACCTCAGCTTTGAGTTTACCTATATCTTCTGTATGATACAGAATCTGCCGATGGAGATTGTGTAGTTCTACTTTATCAAAGTCGACAATGCCAATAGTACCTACACCTGCCGCTGTTAGATATTGGAGAATGGGGCAGCCTAACCCTCCTGCACCTATGACCAGTACCCGGGCTGTCTTAAGTTTTTCCTGTCCTTCGATGCCTACTTCTGGCAACATTAGCTGGCGACTATAGCGAATAAGTTCGTCGCGTTCAAAGTTTTTCATATGTATGATGTTAATCTATCCATTATCCCCAGTAACTTCTATCCCAGTCTTTCCACACCGGTTCATAGCCCTGGTCTGTAATGACTTGTGCCATTTCCTGAGGACTACGTTCGTCTGATATTTCAAATTGTTCCAGTGTGTCGGGTTCTACTGCATACCCACCCGGATTGGTTTTGGAGCCTGCACTGATGGTTGTAATCCCCAATGAAAGTATGTGATTCCGAAATTTTTCTGATTCTCGTGTAGACATAGACAACTCTACTTCTTCACTAAAAAGACGATAGGCACAGATCAACTGAACCAGTTCCCGATCTGTAATAATATATTCCGGGGCGGTAATTCCTTCAGCCGGACGGATGCGTGGAAACGAGACAGAGTACTTTGTTTGCCAGTAGGTTTTTTGCAGGTAGTCCAGATGAAAGGCACAAAAAAACGAATCTGTACGCCAGTCTTCCAGGCCTAGTAAAGCTCCCAGTCCAATTTTATGAATATGTGCTTTACCCAATCTGTCTGGTGTCTCTAAGCGATAGTAGAAATTTGCCTTCTTGCCTTTAGGATGATACGTTTTATATCGCTCTTTGTGATAGGTTTCCTGATAGACAAGTACCGAATACAATCCTTCCGGAATCAATGCTTCGTATTCATGCTGCTCCAGGGGTTGTACCTCAATGGAGATATTGGCAAAGTGGGGACGAAGCAGACGAATGGCATTTTTGAAATAGTCCACATGTACGGTATGATTGGCTTCCCCTGTTACAAGCAGAATATGATCAAACCCCATCTGTTTTATTACAGATGCTTCCTGAAGAATTTCTTCATCCGTAAGGGTACGTCGTTTTACTTTGTTGTCAAAGCTAAAGCCACAATAGGTACAGATATTCTGACACTCATTGCTTAAATACATAGGGGCAAAGAGTTGAATTGTCTTACCAAACCGTTTCAGAGTGGTTTGACGACTTAACCGTGCCATGGATTCCAGATAGGGGAGAGCAGCAGGCGAAATCAGTGCTTTAAAGTCTTCCAGTGTGCGCTTTGAGGAGGACAATGCTTTTTCTACATCTGTCTCTGTCTTGGCATAGATAGAGGATTTTACCTGTTCCCAGTCCTGTCTGTCAAAAAGAGTCTGAAAGTTAGTCATCTAAAAAAGCAGTTAAAGGGCTGGAAGCTATAGCATGAGTTACCGATTTGGCCAGACAGGCGTCATGGGCTATACGGCCACATTCGGTAGCTATTTTAAAGGCTGTTGCCATCTGAACCGGATTTTCAGAAGCTGCAATGGCTGTATTAACCAGTACCGCATCTGCACCCAGTTCCATAGCTTTGGCTGCATCAGAGGGCGCTCCAATACCTGCATCAATAATGACTGGAACATTGCTTTGTTCGATAATGATTTCCAGAAAGTCCAGGGTTTTTAGTCCCTTATTGCTGCCAATGGGTGAACCGAGAGGCATCACGGCTGCAGTACCCACTTCTTCAAGCCGTTTGCATAAAACAGGATCTGCATGAATGTATGGCAATACAATAAAACCCAGTTTGGCCAGTTCTTCAGTAGCTTTAAGGGTTTCGATTGGATCGGGCATCAGGTATCGGGGATCTGGATGTATTTCCAACTTTACCCAATTGGTTTCCAAGGCTTCACGTGCCAGTTGGGCTGCAAATACGGCTTCCCGTGCATTGCGTACACCGGATGTATTGGGTAGCAGATTGATTCTGGGATGTTTCAGGTGATCCAGTAAGCGATCCTGAGAATTGTGAACGTCGACCCGTTTCAGCGCTACAGTGACGAGTTCTGTGCCTGATGCAAGTATCGCATCCTGCATTTGTTGGGCAGAAGCAAATTTTCCGGTGCCTAGAAAGAGGCGGGAGGAAAAGGTTTTTCCTGCTATGGTAAGTGGGTTTTTCATCGATTTTATGTTATGATTGTATGAGTAGCCAATTTCTAGTTTTCTTCTCTTTGCTGCATTTTCAGAATACTTTCTTCCTTTATTTGTCTAATGTCCCTTTCTTCCATCTACTTGTGGCTTCTTCATTTTTTGCTTGCCCAAAAAACGAAGCAAAAAAGGGCACTTTCTGCCGATTCTTCCGCCCGCAAGGCCAAAGGCCAACCTCGCGGAGAAAAGATTGCCAACGCACCTACACTACCACACAAGATTGAAGTGATCATAACTCTCTTTGTAACTTCTTTGTATTAAATATTAACTCTGCTTTTTCCTTCTGAAAAGTTCATCCCTTCTCTGTCTTCCTGAAATAATCACTGCCTCTTTTTTTGTCCTCCTGAAAGGACCTTCCCGCCATTGTCGGGACGGGCGTGGCAAGACTGGCGACCTTTACGATTGGAGTATATTTCTTCTCTCAGAAAACAAACGTGGCTCTATTTGTCACAAGTTTCTTTCAGAAGGACAACAAGGTATAGATCCTTTCAGGAGAACAGCAGCGTGGCTTTATATACATATCTGCTTTAGTTGATAAGTAGGACTATGCCTGAATCTGTTCTTCATCCAGTAAAGCTCTGAGGTTTGTGACCAGGGTTTCTTTTTCTGCACTTTGTGTGATTAAGCCTGAGACGGCTATTCCGTGTACTCCTGTTTTGAGTAAAGCGGGAAGATCTTCCTGTTGTAAGCCACCAATGGCAATAATTGGAATAGAAATGGCTCTGGAACGGAGTTGGTGCATAATGGCATGGTATCCTTCCAGGCCTAGTATAGGGCTGAGTTTTTCTTTGGTGGTAGTAAACCGGAAAGGTCCAAGGCCTACATAGGTACATTGTTCCTCTACCCGCTGAAGTATATCTTCCAGGGTATTGGCTGTTCCTCCAATAATTTTATCGGGACCAACGATCTGCCGGGCCTCTATTACGGACATATCTGTGAGACCAAGATGGACACCATGTGCCTCTACTGCATGGGCAACATTCGGAAAGTCGTTGATGATTAGTGTTGCCCTATAGGGTTCGCACAAGGCTCTAACAGCAATGGCTACCTGTTCTACTTCCTGGGCGGGTACATTTTTCCAGCGCAGCTGTATCCAGTCGCATCCAGCATCCAGGGCACGTTGAATGTTGCGTAATTGTTCGGCTGGACTATGTCCCTGAGAGATATAATGAAGTTTACTTACCATATATTTTATTAGTAGGTGTCTGTAATGCGCTTTAAACTTCTGAATCGTTGTACCGCTTTCTGTGGTTGTGTCCATAGCGTACCTAATACTGCTACACCCTCGAAACCGTAGGCTACTGCCTGGTGTATATTGGTTTCATCTATACCCCCTAATCCAATGCGTTTCGCTTGAGTGGATTGGCGTGACGGTAATCGAAAATCATCTGATACAACAGCAGTATACCCTTGTTTGGAAATGCTGTTAAAGACTGGTCCATAAAACACGTAGTCAAACTGCTGGGCTGTAGTATTATAGTCACTAAGTTGATGCAGTGACGTTGAAAGTGTAATACCCTTCTGTCTGCGTAAAGACAACTCTGTTTGTATAACTGCTTTTCGGTTTGCCTCAGTGTAATGCAGGCGTTGTAGTCCTAATTCCTTTGCCAGTTCATGGTGCTGATGAATAGTAATCTGACTTCGGTAGGGAAGCGCAATACCCTGTATAAGCTCAACTACCTGATCAGCAGACCATTGAGGTTTACGACAGTGAAATACAGACAATCCCTCTTCAAAAAGGGCATTGACTATCTGTGCTTCTTTCTCAATAGCTTCCGGACTGGATAGTACAATAAGATCCATAGCTGGTATCATTTTAAACCTGTTGTGGTTGATTTACAGGAACCACAACAGGCCATAGTGAATAACTTACAAGTACAGTTCGCTTCCCTGTTGTTTAAATTCCTCCGATTTCTCTACCATATTCTTTTCTGCAAAGTCACGGATTTCCTGAGTAATATGCATAGAGCAGAATTTAGGTCCGCACATAGAGCAGAAATGGGCGACCTTGGCCCCGTCAGCAGGAAGCGTTTCATCATGAAATTCGCGTGCAGTATCTGGGTCCAGCGAAAGGTTAAACTGATCTTCCCAGCGAAACTCAAAGCGGGCTTTGCTCAGAGCGTTGTCCCGGTATTGTGCTCCCGGATGTCCTTTTGCCAGGTCGGCTGCATGAGCGGCAATTTTATAGGCAATTACTCCATCTTTTACATCTTTCTTATTTGGTAGACCCAGGTGTTCTTTGGGCGTAACATAACAAAGCATAGCTGTACCAAACCAACCAATCATGGCTGCACCAATAGCAGATGTAATATGATCATAACCAGGAGCAATGTCTGTTGTTAATGGCCCTAATGTGTAGAAAGGTGCCTCATGGCATTCTTTCAGTTGTTTGTCCATATTCTCTTTGATCAGATGCATAGGCACATGACCAGGGCCTTCGATAATAACCTGTACGTCGTGTTTCCAAGCTATTTTGGTGAGTTCTCCTAAGGTCTCCAGTTCAGCAAACTGAGCTGCATCATTGGCATCGGCAATCGAACCCGGACGCAAACCATCACCCAGAGAGAAAGAAACATCATACTGTTTCATGATTTCACAAAGTTCCTCAAAGTGAGTATACAAGAAGTTCTCCTTGTGATGCGCCAGACACCATTTGGCCATAATAGAACCACCTCTGGAAACAATACCTGTGACTCGCTTGGCTGTAAGTGGAATATACCGTAACAACACCCCTGCATGAATGGTAAAATAATCCACTCCCTGCTCAGCCTGTTCGATAATCGTATCCCGAAATATTTCCCATGTCAGTGCTTCCGGACGTCCGCCTACTTTTTCCAATGCCTGATAGATAGGGACTGTTCCGATGGGTACAGGTGAATTGCGTATAATCCACTCACGGGTTTCATGGATGTTTTTACCCGTAGACAAATCCATGATGGTATCTGCTCCCCAGCGACAGGCCCATACAGCTTTTTCTACTTCTTCTTCAATGCTGGATGAGACTGCACTGTTGCCTAGGTTGGCATTGATCTTTACCAGAAAGTTGCGTCCAATAATCATGGGTTCACTTTCCGGATGGTTGATATTGGATGGGATTACAGCTCTTCCTGCTGCTACTTCCTGTCGTACAAACTCTGGTGTAATGAGTCCTTTGGGTGTGTTGGCTCCAAAAGAATGGCCTGCGTGTTGTTGAGCTAGGGTTTCATATTGTCCATTTAATACTTCTTTCAAATAGTCAATGCACTGATTTTCCCGGATAGCTATGTATTCCATTTCAGGCGTTATGATCCCCTTTTTGGCATAATGAAGCTGAGTGACATTGCTTCCTGCTTTGGCTCGTAATGGTTTTTGAATGTGTTCAAACCGAAGGTGATCCAGCGAGGTGTCATACAGTCGTTTTTTGCCATAGTCAGAAGTGATCTCAGGGAGTTGTTCTACATCTCCGCGTTTCGTAATCCAGCTTTGGCGTAAGCGAGGCAATCCTTTGCGTACATCAATAGCAATAGCCGGATCGGTATAGGGGCCACTCGTGTCATATACTGTAACCGGAGCATTTATTTCTTTGTTGCCGGATGATAGTTTGGTATCAGTTAGAGAGATTTCACGCATGGCTACTTCAATGTCATGCAGGTTACCTTTGACATAGATCTTTTGTGAGCCAGGAAATGGATCACAGGAAATGGTGTGTGTGGATGGTTGTTCGGGTGTCATGAAATTATCCTCCTTGAGTGGCTTTGATGAGTAATACGTTGTCGTTGGGATGTAGCGTATGGGTGCCCCAGTTGGGTCTGGGTATGACAGCCTGGTTGATTGCAACTGCAACTCCTTTCTGTTTGTCAGGCAAAACAATATCCATCAATTGCTGCACGGTGCAATTGTCCGGAAAGGTCTTTGATTCTTGGTTAAGTATGATGTCCATTCCTGAAAATAGGTTATGACTTCAGGAGTGGCTACACAGGAGGAGAATGCTATGGATATAGCACTATTATAGTGTGTTGCGGTACTTTTCCCTTCGCCGGTACTAACCGGATCAGGTTCCAAGGGTATCATCTCAGCCAGTTAAGGCACCCCTAAAGCTTAGGACAAAGGTATAAAAACTTGTTTGAACTTTCCTAGAAAAAAGTTTAGCTCTTTGGTTTTGTAGCAAGTACATGAAAAATGTACAATAAATATGGAATTCCAATGTGTGTCGCATCCTATTGGAAAAAAACAAATTAAAGTTTTTGAAGGCTCACTAGTTTGACAAAAAATAGTCAGCAGTATTCTTTTTTAGTAAAAAGCGTTTCATGAATCATTATGGAATATAGTCATATTTTTCTGACTAATTGACTGATGGATGAATAGTAACCAACTTTGCTGTCGAGTTACAAATTAATCCTACACAAAGAGTTATACATCATGTCGGAATCATTCTGGAAAACAGGCGGTTTTGAGTAAGGATGTCAATAATAAACAGAGAAAGATAATGAACCAGGAAATCAAAAATCCACTTTTATGTGATCCCGCAAGTGGTGTATGTGAAATACCAGCAGGCGATGAGAAGACTGAATCTGTAAAAGTGGTGGCAGACCAGAAGCCTGTAAAGATACTTTACTATACTGATCCGATCTGTTCAACCTGCTGGGGTATTGAGCCGCAATTACGGAAGCTGAAACTGGAGTACGGAAAGTACATTGATATCGAGTATCGTATGGGAGGACTACTGCCCGACTGGAGTTATAATAGTGGAGGGATAAGTAAACCCAGTGATGTGGCACATCATTGGGACGAAGTGAGTTTGCACTATGATATGCCTATTGATGGCGATGTATGGCTGGAAGATCCATTGGATTCTTCGTATCCTCCTTCTATTGCAGTAAAAGCTGCAGAGTTACAGGATAAGGAAAAGGCTCTTGCCTTCCTGCGTAAGTTGCGTGAATTTGTGTTTTTGGAGAAAAAGAACATTACCCGATGGGAGCATATACAAAAAGCTGCTGCAGCTGTAGGATTGGATACTTTCCAGCTAAAAGAAGACTTTGAAGGAAGAGGAAAACAACTATTTGAAGAAGACTTGTCCTATGGTCGGTCACTGGGGGTAAGAGGTTTTCCAACTATGTTTTTTTCAGATGCGGAAAATAATCAATGCATGGTCTATGGTTTCAAACCCTATGAAGTCTTTGAAAGTGCTGTTCGAAAAGTATTTCCTACTGCCAGAAAGCAAAAGATTGTTATTGACTCACCTTTTTCTGTTTTTACCCATTATCCGACATTGACCCCAAAAGAGTACGCTGTTTTGGCTGACATATCTGTAGAAGAGGGAATTAATCAACTTGAAAAGTTAGTGCAGGAAGGAAAGCTGGAGAAGCAGGCCATTAAAACCGGAACTCTCTACAAAGTAAAATAAGTTTCTGAGAGTACCTATCAAAACGCCTGTCTCTTCTTACTGGACAGGCGTTTGTTATATAAACCAGATCTTCTGGTATGTATGTTGGGGTTACTTGAATCTCGGAGTGCGTACAACCCTGCTTTTTCGCAGCGAAAGAGTTTTGTTTTTTGGGTATTTGACTGTAAAAGCAATTTTGTATTTGATAATTTCCCCTGGTGATATCTGGCGTTTCCATTGTAATCGTCCGGATGGTGTATCTAGTTCTGCTCCGGAAATTTCGTCTGCGTCTACACTAATATCACTTTCCTGAGATATAGGTACCTGATCCTGAATTTTGATTTGAACAGGGGTTGGTCGGTTGTTTCGAATTGAAATTTCGTAAACCAGTGCTTCGCTTTTCTTTCCACCAATAGATTTGTTTGCTGCAAAATCTTCGACTTTGGTCCGTTTCACGATTACCTGATTATCACGCCCGAGAGACAAGTCCAGTGTATCTCCCAATAGTTGTGTATTAATGTTGGATTCCCCTATGTATGTATTTCCAAAATATACATTGGCTTTGCCATCGATAAGATTTAGTTGTTTCCAGCCTGTAACTTTTGCTAGCAGAAAAGCACTCATATCCACTTTAGGAATGGTAAGATACTCATATAGCGCATTCAGATTGTGATCGGAAATATGAATCTGATACAAATCTTTGTTGGTTGGAATAGTATGAACTTTGTCAATTTTAAAGGTGGCAGCCAATTCAGAAACTGTTATTCCTTCATCACCAGAAAGTCCTCCTTCTCTGATAAATCCATTCTGCTGATTAAAAAGTTGATTTTGTACCAGTCCTTCATTGGCTCCGGAGTTATAATTTAAAATCCATGTGCTAAGATAAGGACGTGATGCTTCCAACGAAGGATCAGCCGTTGACAAAGTAAGTTTAATATCTTTCCAGTCTATCCCTGTACCATTATAAATACGTGCATTATATTTAAGTGATACAGGCTTACTGATATCAGTTGCAATCAAATCATAGGTAGCTTCCCAACTGGCATTATGAACAATGTACCGGATTTCAAATTCTACACGTTGCTCGGTAGCTGAGGATACAACAAGATTAATTTCTTTTCGTCTGGTATCTATTTGTGTCTTTAAATGTTCGGATTGCTTGGAAACAGAATCCAGACTAACAGACAGACTTTTTAATTGTATATTGAGTGTAGTAAGTGAATTATTGATTTTGAGGGTTCGGTCACGATAAAAATCAGCAGCTTTCATTAACTCAGTTATGGTAGTTCCACTCTCTTTTCCACCTAGTTTCTGATTTTCGTTTAGGAGTTTCTTTTCTGTATTGTATGCATCTATCTGATTGGTCACCAGTTCAATCTGTTGTTGAAGTATTTTTATACTATCTGTTTGCCTTTTGATTCTTAAATCCACTTCTTCAGGAGTTATTGTTCTTGTTCCTGTAGATATGGATAATATTTCTACCTCTCCTTTGGGAGTTATCTGTATACTCCTTTCTTCCAGAAATGGAGACAGACCTTTAAAGTTTATGGTATTTTTCCCTTTGATAAGGCGTATTGCCTGACTATTTTTGATCTCAGCACCATCCAGATAGACAGTTACCTCCTCTATTCTGGATTCTGTTTGAATACTTTGAGGCTGTTGAGCTTGGGTAAGGTCGTAAGCAGATAACAGAAAAAGGAGAAAGACTATTTTTTTCATAGACGGGATTCGGCTAAAAAGTGTATAAAGTTTATAACTTCCCAAAAATACGGTCTTTTTGGTCAATGAGTAATGTATTATGGACGTAAAACATACGTTCTTTTTTATCAACATATGATAAAGCTCGTATATGCATTTACTTTTGAGAAATAGGATCTTGTTTACTATCTAACTACCTACAATTCTATGTCAAATCTACAACCTACTATTCATCCTTCAGTCCGTATCATGCAAGGAGTTATCATTGAAGGAGATGTGACCATTGGCGAGAATACCTATGTCGGAGCTGGAACTATTATTACTGCCAATGGTGGCTCTATTCATATTGGTAACAACACCGTGATTATGGAAAATGCCATTATCCGCAGCAATAAGAAGTTTCCCTGTTCGATAGGAGATAATGTATTGGTAGGGCCTAAAGCCTGCATTACAGGAGCTACCATTCATAAAGCCTGTTTCATTGCTACGAATGCTACTATCTTTCATGGAGCAGAGTTATCCAATGGAACTGTGCTGGCAGTGAATGGAATTATCCATGTAGGGACATTCTGTCCAGAGAATACATTTATACCTATTAATCACATTGGCTTTGGAAATCCTGTCAAAGTGTACGGGCCAGGAGAGATACAGGAATTTCATGCAGAGCTACGAAAAGTAGGATTTGTCAAGTATGTGTATGACATAGATACTACAGGACTGAACAATACCGAATTGTATACAAAGCTGACCGAAACCTTTCTGGCTAATCTCTGAAACAGATAAGCCTGGTGATCTCAAATTTTAAATGAGAGTTTGTTAAAAAGAGAAAGCTGCCTTTAAATGTGCGTGGAAGTACAGATGCAAGGAATCTTCTTTTTATGAAGTTAGCGTCTTCATATATTCTATGTATAAAGAGAAAACACTCATCTTTAGTATCTCAATCCCTCCCTGTCCTCCTGAAAGGATCTCTTGACAAATAGAGCCATATTGGTATATGAGAGAAAGAATATACTCCAATCGGAAAGGCCGCCGGTCTTGTCACGGGGTCCTTTCAGGAGGACAACGGAGGAAGGATAGGAAGAGAAAGAGAAATATTTCCATGAGGACAAGTAAAAAATGGAGAGGCCGGCGGAAGAGTGAAGAAAGGGGTAATAAACAAACTTAGGAAGAGGAACCTTAGAAAAAATAGAGCAACAATGCCGGAAAGCAATCAAAAGAAAACCAGAGTCTATACTTTTAAAAAGTGTGGACTCTGGTTTCACGATGATACTATATAACCAAAAGCAATTATAACATCACAGGCTGACCTGTCCGTACCGATTCGTCACAGGCAAACGCGATACGAAGACTATTTACAGCATCTTCTACATGATCTGTAAGATCAACATTTTCAGTAATAGCTTTCAGAAAGAAACGTTGCTCCCGATTACACAACTCCTGATGATCTGGTTCATCAGTCAGGTTAATCCACTCATCAGGTTTGGTGAACTCATTGTTGCCATTAATAGCCGCATGGTGTAATCGTAACGATTCAGTTTTTGTGTGCGAATCTACATTGTCCGATTTTCCTGTGCCACCTGCATCTTTGGCTACAATAGAGACACAACCTTTAGGGCCAATCACATCTTTGACGAAGAAGGCTGTTTCACTCATCATAGGTCCCCAGCCAGCTTCGTACCAACCCACTGAGCCATCTTCAAAGCGAATCTGCAACTGTCCGTAATTATAGTTTCCGGCAGGAATGTCTTCTGTCAATCGTGCTCCAATGGCATTAACCTGAACAGGTTTGGAACGTGTCATCTGACACATGACATCAATATAGTGTACACCACAGTCCACAATCGGACTCAGGCTTTTCATCAGGTTACGGTGTACATCCCACATATACCCATGACTTTGCTGGTTCAGATTCATTCGCATGACCAGCGGTTTGCCTATCTGTTGGGCAATCTCTACAAACTTCTCCCAGGAAGGATGATGGCGTAGTATATAACCTACTACTACTTTCTTCCCTGTTTTCTTTGCTACCTCTGCTACCCGTTGTGCACCCTCAACCGTATCAGCCAGAGGCTTCTCAATAAATACATGACAACCAGCTTCCAGCGCCATGATGGCAAACTGTTCATGTGTATCCGGATAGGTCGAGATACATACTGCATCAGGTTGTGTATCTTTCAATGCTACAGCATAATCGCTAAACAACGGATAGCCACCACCTAACCGTTCGTTCAATACTTCTTTGCTTTTTCCCGTAGAAACAATTCCGCAGATTTCAAATCCGTCGATGGACTTATAGGCTAAGGCATGGGATGCTCCCATGTTGCCACAGCCTACTACTAATACACGTAAAGGTTGATTTTGCAGTGACATTCGAATTGAGCTATAAATGAATTAAATAAGATACGACTTCGCTTTAATGGCTTAAAACTATAGATTTCCTGTTATATTTATATTATACATTAAAATATTTCTCTAAAAAAGAGGTAGAATTAATTTTTTTAGTTTTATTTACAACATTGTGAAAATATTTTTTTAATCCAAGTACTTCGATACCCCTATAACAGGAGGCTATTAGCTGATAAAGAAATAGCCTCCATTTTATAATAAATAATACTAACAGTGCATTTGACTAGTTAACAAATAAATAGTATCAGTTAGTTTGATAAAAACGTACATTCGGATATATACACCCGTAAGCGTAAAAGTGAGACAACTGCCGGAGGATTGAATCCGGAGATCAGGTAAAAGATTTTGTTGAAACAGTACTTTAATTATAACCCATCCAATACATTTATTTTATCATGCAACGACGTTCTGCACTCAAAAATGTGGTAGCAGCTCTAGGCGGTATGGTCGCATTACCTGCCTGGGCTACTGGTTGGACGCCTGAGTCTCTTGGACCCGTTTCCGGCTTAGCCTCAACAGAAGAAGCATTACTGGCTGAAATCGTAGAAACCATCATTCCGGAAACCAGTACACCAGGAGCCAAATCGCTGAAAGTACATCAATATGCTATGCGTATGATTACTGACTGCTATGGTGAAACGGCACAAGTCAATTTGAAACAAGGACTTGTACTGGTAGATCAGAATGCCAGACAAGGGTACAACAAACCATTCGCTGAATGTGATGCCAGACAACGCCTGGATACCTTATCCAAAATGAAAGACTCTGCTGATCCTGGAGCAAAGCAATTTATCAGCATGGTTAAAAGTCTGACTATTCAAGGTTATATGAATTCCGAATACGTGCAGATGAACGTGAGAGGTTATAATATGGCTCCTGGATTTTTCCACGGATGTGTTCCACTGAAGAAGTAAATCTTTTCATTTCTATTCCAGAATTTTGTCATGGCTTTCTTAACTATAGATTCAATCAAAGAACGTACCTTCGACGCCATTGTAATCGGCTCAGGTATTAGTGGTGGCTGGGCTGCCAAAGAGCTTTGTGAAAAAGGATTAAAAACATTGGTATTAGAGCGGGGTCGGGATGTAAAACACATTACAGACTATCCAACCACGATGATGAATCCGTGGGAGTTTGAGCATGGAGGACGTTTACCCAAATCCGTCACAGATGCCAATCCCATCGTGAGCCGTTGTTATGCGTTTAATGAAGATGCTGCTCACTTTTTTGTAAAAGATGCCGAACATCCGTATGTACAGGAAAAACCATTTGACTGGATACGTGGCTATCAGGTAGGAGGGAAGTCCTTGATGTGGGCACGTGGTACACAGCGGTGGTCACAATATGACTTTGATGGCCCTGCCCGTGATGGCTTTGCTGTAGAATGGCCTATCAGCTATGCAGAACTGGCTCCGTGGTACAGCCATGTCGAACTGTTTGCCGGTATTAGCGGAAATAAAGATGGACTGGCTCAATTACCAGATGGTGAGTTTCTTCCGCCTCATGAGCAGTCCTGTGTGGAGAAGTATTTTACTGACCAGATGGCTAAGCATTACAAGGGTACGCGTCCTATTATTATCGGACGTTGTGCGCACCTGACTAAGCCTAAACCCATACATTTTCAGCAGGGGAGAGCGCAGTGTCAGAATCGGTCGCTTTGCCAGCGGGGGTGTCCATATGGTGGGTATTTCAGCAGCAATGCCTCTACATTGCCCTGGGCTGCCAAAACCGGAAAGATGACCTTACAACCCGATTCTGTGGTACACTCCATTATTTTTGACGAAAAGAAAAATAAGGCGACCGGAGTACGGGTTATTGATGCTCATACCAAGCAAATGACTGAGTATTATGCCCGCGTGATTTTTGTGAATGCAGCTTGTTTGAATAGTAATCTGATTTTATTAAACTCAACCTCAAATCGTTTTCCGAATGGCTTGGGTAATGACAATGGATTATTGGGAAAGTATATGGCATTCCATAATTTCCGTACTACTATCTCGGCAGAATATGAAGGATATCTGGATACAATTACAGAAGGTATTCGCCCCAATGGCAGTTATATCCCACGATTCCGGAATGTATTTAAACAGGAAACAGATTTTCTGAGAGGATATGCTGCTGGTTTTAGTGCTTTCCGTATGATGGATACAGATACATCCGGCATGGGCGAAGAGCTGAAAACAAACCTGACAGCTAAAAAATATGGTAACTGGAGGGCAGGTTCGCATATGATGGGCGAAACCATTCCAAAAGAGTCGAATTATGTGGCGTTAGATCCAAACCTGAAAGATCCCTGGGGTATACCACAACTGCGTGTTTCTGTTGCTTATGATGACAACGATGAAAAGATGATTCAGGATTTTCATACGCAAATGACAGAGATGTTGACCTTAGCTGGATTTAAAAATATCAAAACCCATGATAATCCGAATAAAGCACCAGGTCTGGATATACACGAAATGGGTGGGGTACGTATGGGCAAAGATCCTAAAACATCTTTGTTGAATAAGTGGAATCAATTGCACGCCTGTAAAAACGTTTTTGTAACAGACGGAGCCTGTATGACATCTACTTCTACACAAAACCCATCGCTTACCTTTATGGCTCTTACGGCTCGTGCAGCAAATTATGCTATAACAGAATTCAAAAAAGGAAATTTATAAGCAAACAATAATCACAACCTTACCCTTATTTTATTTCTATGCAGCGTTTAAAATTCGCTTTCCTTGCCGCCGGACTATTGATCGGTCTTGTCGCATATTCACAACAATCCAAAAAAGAAAAATGGACATCTTTATTTAATGGGAAAGATCTGAAGGGATGGAAAGTATATGGTACCGAAAAATGGTATGTCGAAAAAGGCGAGTTAATCTGTGAAAGTGGACCAGACAAAGGATATGGCTATCTGGGCACAGATCAGTCATATAAGGATTTTGAACTGACACTGGAGTTTAAACAGGAAGCCAATGGAAACAGTGGTGTGTTCTTTCATTCCAGTCTTGACGGAACCAAAATTACTGGCTGGCAGGCTGAGGTAGCACCTCCCGGACACTGGACTGGTGGTATTTATGAGTCGTATGGCCGGGGTTGGTTAATTAAGCCAACTGACGACAAAGACAAGGCACTGAAAATGGGAGAGTGGAACACCATGAAAATAAAAGTGTCTGGTGGACAGGTAACTACCTGGGTGAATGGCCAGGAAATGATTACGTTCTCAGATGATAAAATTGGTGCTGCCAATGGAATCATTGCCCTTCAGATTCATGATGGGGGAGGTATCAAAGTAAAATGGCGCAATATCAAGATCCGAACACTGTAGTTTTACTCTGCTAACGAATACACAAAGACCTCTCAATACTGGAGGTCTTTTTTTATGCCATTAACATTTCGATAATGAACAATTTGTAGCCGTAAAGTTAATGTTACCAAACTATAGCATGAGGTAACTATTCCTGCCTGTACTTCCTTTTCTTTTAAAGTATCTACACTAGTATCATCTGATACAACCAGGCTTGTTTTTAGCCTATAAATAGTCTTTTCATACCTGAAATTCTGGTAGGAATCAGATCCTGTCTAGAGACGTGATGCCTTGTAATTTTATAATACCTTATTAACATCTCGTTAATCTCTTGCTGGTTTGAATTTCTCAATTTTGTGGCTTCAAAAACAAACCCTTACAAACTATTTCATCAAATGAAAAACAATACAAGGTCTATTGTATTACTTCTTTTGTTTTTGTTGTCCTATGGCTTTACTACTTTTAGTGTAAATGCTCAAACGACACAAGCCTCTATTACAGGTATAATTCTGGACAATCAGAAAAGCCCACTTCCGGGTGCTACTGTTCAGGTTAGAAATGCATCTACCGGATTTACTACTGCCACCACTACCAGTGCACAGGGAGAGTATGTATTTAAACAACTTCCATTGGGTGGTCCTTATACGGTTACTGTAACATTTGTAGGATACAGTCAACATCAGAAAAATAATTTATTTCTAAACCAGGGTGATGCTCTCCGAATAAATGTAAACATGCAGGAAGACGCTCAAACGCTGGATGCTATAGAAATTACAGATTCCGGATTGAAAAACAAAACGGAAGATCTGGGAGCCTCTACCGCCATCACTTCCAAAAACATCACCCGGATGCCGGTAAACGGACGTAGCTTTGCTTCATTGACAGATTTATCGCCATTGAGCAGAGGTGGAAATATTTCCGGACAGTTGGGATCTTCTACAGGGTATACCATTGATGGGATGAACTCTAAGAACCCGACTTCTGCTGGTGCTACAACAAGTCGTAGCGGTTCTCCTTATTCTATTTCTATTGAGGCTGTTCGGGAATTTAAAGTAGTAACCAACCAATATGATGTTACCTATGGTCGTAACGGTGGTGGTGTTGTAAGTGCTGTAACTAAATCCGGAACCAATACATTCAGTGGAAGTGTGTTCCTTTATACACGTGCCAACTGGCTGTCAAGCCGTTATGATATTCGGGGTAATGTGCGTAATAATAACTATTCAACCAATCAGTATGGTTTCTCACTGAGTGGTCCGATCATTAAGGATAAGTTGCATTTCTTCGTTGTATGGGATCATCAATTGGATCAGCGTTCACTGGTAATTGCAGATATTCGGTCTACAGCTGATGAAAGCCGATTCAATATCCGAAAAGATACCCTGGACAGATTTATAGAGATTGCTCGTGCCAAATATGGTGTAGCTGATACCCGCCAGTATGGATCATTTGATAAGCAACGTAATTCAGATGCAGGCTTTCTTCGTTTAGACTGGCAGATTAATAACCGAAACCTGCTGACAATCCGAAATAATTTCACTAGCGATGTCAATAAATTAGGATTAGTAGATAATACAGCCATAAACCTGTATGAATCAACAGGCAATGATTATAACGTTGACAATAGCCTTTTGGCAACATTGCGTAGTTCTATAAGTCCTCGTCTGACAAATGAATTGAAAGTTCAACATTTGTATACACACCAGAATAGTTCGCCTGGTGATCAGTTGCCATCCAAAAACATTCCAAGAGCTATTGTCGAAAACGTAACATCTCCTATTGATGGTTCTACCAAATCTACTTCCATTCAGATTGGCGGTCACCGTTTTGCACAGGAACGTTTTACCAACAATGTAGTACAACTGATCGATAACCTGTATTACAATACCAATAATGTTGAATATACATTTGGCTTAGATGTAATGTACACCAAAGCCCGGTCATTGTATGGTAGCGAAGTAAATGGTCGTTTCCATTATACGAATGATGCCAATGGCTCTGCTATGCAAAACTTTGAGAACCTAAGACCTTATCGGTATTTCCGTGAGGTTCCTTTGGTAGATGATCCTACTGTAGTAGGCAATACCTATAACGTAGGTCTTTATGGGCAAATGAAAACGCGATTAACTAAAGGACTGGATGTAACGGCTGGTTTACGTATGGATTATGCACATTACCCTTCTGCTCCATTGAATCAGACTGTATTGGAAGATCTGGGCTTGCGTACAGACAATAAGCTGAAATCATTTATTATACAACCTCGTGTGCAGTTTAACTGGAACGTAAACGATCGTAACAGAGACTTTATCCGTTTAGGGGCAGGTGTTTTTGCTTCAGACATTAACAACTATATGGTTATTAACAATCTGACCTTTGACGGAAGACATTATGGTACGGTAGATGTACGAAATCCAAATGTTCCTACCCCGGATTTTATCGCTTACCGTAATAATTACAACAGCATTCCATCACTGAGTTCTCTTCAGATTCCAACCATCAACATGAATGGTTCGGATAGTAAAGTGCCTGTTGTATACAAAGGAAACATATCCTATACCCGTTATGTAACAGACAAATTGAAAGTGAGTGTAACAGGATATGCTACGCTGGGTCGGAATAACTACATGTATGTAGACAGAAACATGTCTAAGACACCATTCTTTACACTGGCTAATGAAGATAATCGTGGTGTATTTGTTCCATTGGCCAGTATGCCTTCAAGCGGTAACGGAGACTGGACCAAAGGACGTATCTCAAACAGATTAGGAAGAGTACTTGAATTGACTAGTCAGGGTAAAGTAAATCAGTTTGCCCTAGTACTTGACGGTACGTATCAATATTTTAGAGATGGCGAGATTTCAGTAAGCTATACCTGGAATGATACCAAAGATAATACCTCTTACAATGGTAACGTAGCCAACACGGCGACTTTATCTCTGCCAGTAAAAGATGATCCACGTGATCTGAGCAAAATGACCTATTCTGATAACCAGTTCCGTAATAAAGTGGTAATCTACGGTTCTTCTCCAACCTTCTATGGATTTGTGGTGGGTATCCGTTATTCCGGTATCGGTGGTACACGCTATAGCTTATTGTCTGGTGCTAATACCAATGCAGACTTTGTAGCTACAAATGATCTTGCCTATATCTTTGACAGAAATAGTACAGAGGTTCCCGAAAATGTGAGAAATGGCTTACAGGCCATCATTGATAATCCTAATGCAAGCCAGAGTATTAAAGATTACATCAATAAATACACTGGAAAGATTGCAGAAAGAAATGGTGGTATCAACGGTTTCTATGGAACAGTAGACTTACGGATTATGAAGCGAATAAACTTCGGTAAAGGCCACAACCTTCAGATATCTGGTGATATCTTTAACGTAATGAACATGCTGAATAGAAATAAAGGTACCAATAAGTCACTTGGTTCACAGAGCTTGTATGCATTAGGCATTCCTAAAACAGACACTACACCTGCTGTGCCAGGATTTGATCAAACGGCTAAGCGATACAACTATAGAGTAAACTCTCCAGGTGTGTTAACACCTTCCGGAGATCCATTCCAGATCCAGTTTGGTATCCGTTATGGTTTTTAATCTTTTTTGAGTCTCGATTTGTGTATACTATCAAATCCTCTTTTACTAAAAGAGGATTTTTTTTGTTTTAGAATGTAAGTGTTTGATAATGAGTTCTGAGCGTAGTTTTGATATTTTTGGAGGAAGCTTTGGGATTTCGTATTTTTAAGGTATGGAAACTCATCGTCAAACTGCTATGAATACAACTACTCAGGAACTTATTCAGGAACATCGATATGCTTATTATGATCTGGTAGATTATGATATTCGTCTGGATAAAGAAATCCATCTGATGAAAAAGCGTATAGCCAAAATTGCTGTGGATGAAGTGAAATACCAGGCTCGTCAGCAGTTTCTGGATAGCTATCTGGCTGAGTTGAAGGAACGGGAAGGAATGTTTCAGACAGAAGACAAACCCGAAAAGTACAAAAAACGTACACTGAAGCAACTACAGAAAGAAATAGATAAGGCTAGAGGACGCTGGCATGCCAATCGCTGGCGACTGAGTGTGATTTCTAAACGCAAGAGGAAAGATAATCCTGCCAAATTGATCCTCAAAGAAATCAAACAGGCTGAAGTACAAGTGCGTATGCAGGCTATAAAACAAGCTATCTTGAAATTGGAAGAGGTAGAACATCTTGTGAAAGAGAGTCTTGTTATAAACGAAGAGCCTGCTACAGTTGCTACTCTTTCAGAAAATAGGATCGTAGCTATATCAGTACATAAGTATACTACATGTATCCGCGTACAAAAAGAGGGTGTTTGCACCTTCAGTGCTACTATACCTTTGCCTTATGGTGAGACGATCACTTGTTTTAACCTACAAGCAGCCTGATTTCCTGTCAGAATAAAAAAAGCCGATACACGGTGCATCGGCTTAAGTATGAGTATTGTCCAAATTTTACTGACCTAGTATGTAGGCAAACATCAGTGGTGCTACAATGGTAGCATCTGATTCTACAATAAACTTAGGCGTAGTAATATCCAGTTTACCCCAGGTAATTTTCTCATTAGGCACAGCGCCTGAGTAGGAACCATAGGATGTAGTAGAGTCAGAAATCTGGCAGAAGTATGACCAGAAAGGAACATCATGCATTTCCATATCCTGATACAACATTGGTACTACACAGATAGGGAAGTCACCTGCAATACCTCCACCAATCTGGAAGAAACCAATGCCTTTTCCTTCACAATTTTTAGTATACCAGTCAGCCAGGAAAGTCATGTATTCGATACCTGACTTCATGGTTGAAGGCTTCAGTGTTCCTTTTATACAATAGGAAGCAAAGATGTTACCCATCGTAGAATCTTCCCAGCCTGGTACTACAATCGGTAGATTTTTCTCAGCAGCTGCCAGCATCCAGGAGTTTTTAGGATCAATTTCATAGTATTGTTCCAGTTCACCTGAATTCAGAATCTGATACATGTATTCGTGTGGGAAATAGCGTTCGCCGTTTTGTTCTGCTTTGCTCCAGATGCCGATCAGGTGTTTCTGTAATTTACGGAATGCCTCTTCTTCCGGAATACACGTATCTGTTACACGGTTGTAATGATTTTCAAGCAGATCCCATTCATCCTGAGGGCTTAGGTCACGATAGTGAGGTACACGTTTGTATGAATTATGTGCTACCAGGTTCATCAGATCCTCTTCCAGGTTGGCACCTGTACAGGAAATAATATGCACTTTATCCTGACGAATCATTTCAGCCAGAGAGATGCCTAACTCTGCAGTACTCATGGCACCTGCCAGGGTGATCATCATCTTTCCATTGTCGAGCAAATGCGTTTCGTATCCTTTTGCTGCATCTACCAGAGCTGCTGCATTAAAGTGCAGGTAATTCTTTTCTATAAACTGAGAAACAGGTCCTTTCATGGATTGATATTCTATTTTTTGAGATGAATAATGAAATTTTGCGCAAAGGTAAAAACTTTTACCCGGTAATTGGCTATTCTGTGCAGATCTTAATAAAAAGTTGATCCTTTGTAAACAGAGGATAAGACTAGTTTGTTCACTATTTTGGGGAATGCTCCCGGAGGTAATCATTTTTCAAATGGCCAGCCTGCATACCCTATCAATAAAAAAGCCACTATAGAGTGAATAGTGGCCAAAATCGTCGAAGCGAAGAGTAAAAGTTTGTTTGATACGTATGTATTAAAAAACGTCCTTAATCTCATATTTTCTGTCCCGGAAATGAAATGTATCCCCTTTTTTCATACCTACCATCGCTTGAAAAATCGGAGCAGAGATAGAGATAGGGAAAAAAGTTTCACCATCCAGCACCACTTTGTTCATGCCAATTGCAATAAAGAAATGTTGGGCAGAGGTTTTGACAACAGATCCTTGTTCAATTACAGATTTGAGATCATAGGCTGGAACACTTTCAAGCAGTTCCAGATCATTTTGAGAATTACGCCATTTGATAGCATACATATCTCTGGTCTGGTGCATTTGTTCCCGATATGACTCTGTCATTTCCTCAGGGCTACCTTCTTCACTGTTTGCATTTTCCTGAGCTTCCAGCATGGCTTCCTTTGCCGTTTTTACTATTTCCTTCTGTGTATCAATGCAAGCTTCAAATAATTTTCTCTTCAGTTCTAAGTTGTCCATTCTAAGTATAATTTAGATAATTACAAGTTCAAAAAGTAAAAGATTGATCCCTAAAAAATAATGCCATCAGGTGAATGAGAGATGCATAAAAATACATCGACTCGTCAATCTGTAGATGACTGACCAACCTTCCGTTTCCATTTTATGTAAAGGAGCAATGTGTAGTTTGAAAAAAACTTTTACTTTAACGCAAATACCCTACTTTTGGTTTGGCTCATTGCCTGGATTTTGCAAATTGGCGCGCAATTTAAAGATTTTTTTAAATAATACACCAGCCTCAAAGGGTTTTGTCACAATGTCATGCATGCCAGCTGCCAGTGCCTGTTCATGATCTCTATCATCCAGACTGGCTGTCATGGCAATGAGTGGTATGTGTTGTTTATCAGGGAGATGGGTGCGAATATGACGGGCTACTTCATAGCCATCCATGTCAGGCATCTGAAGGTCTATCAATACGGCGTGATATTCCGTTTTTTTGAGTAATTCAATGCCTTCCTGTCCACTGCCTGCAAGCTCTGCTTTCGCATTGGATGAGGCATTATGGACTGTACTTTGTGCAATTAGCCTGTTAAGCGGATTGTCGTCTATAATTAATAGTACAAGAGGGGTTTCAGGAAATGATGCAGGTACTGTTTCATTTTTCTCTGTTACTGAATACACCCGGTAGAAAGGAAGAGCCACCGAAAATACAGAACCTATACCTGGATGGCTTTTTACAGCAATATTTCCTCCCTGCATTTCAACCAGTTGCTTTACGATCGCTAAACCCAGCCCTGTACCACCATACATCCGGGTGGTCTGGTCTGAAGCTTGGGTAAAGCCTTCAAATATGCTTGAAAGCCGGTTTGCCGGAATACCAATACCTGTATCTTCTACTTCGAAGAGCAAGGCTATCTGTTGCTTTTCGAGTTTCAATGTCCGAATACGAAGTGTAACACTCCCCTTTGGTGTAAATTTGACTGCGTTACTCAGCAGGTTGAGTAGAATCTGATTAAGTCGTACAGGATCACCCAGAAACAGAGTTGGTACATCTTCCTGTATGTCTGCCTTCATTTCCAGCTTTTTTTCTGTGACCTGAAACTGTAGGGTTTCAAACAGATGCCGGACACATTCCTGCAGATTGATCTCTACCTGTTCAAACGTAACTTTGCCTGCATTGATTTTAGACAGATCCAGTATATCATTTATAAGTACAAGCAGATTTTCTGCTGATTCATGAATATGGCGTATATAATCCGATTGAGTTTGGGTTGTATTTGTCTTTTCCAGAAGTTTAGCAAAACCTATCACTGCATTCAAAGGAGTACGTATTTCATGACTCATAGTAGCCAGTATTTCCTCTTTTACTTTCTGATTGTGCTCTGCATTATTTTTTTCCTGCTCTATCTGAATCTTCTGCATCTGGATACTATGAATTCTGTCAACAAGTGCCAGTGATATCAGGATAACATCCGTAACCGAACCTATCTGCAAACTTTTCAGTGTAAATGTGTTGCTGGGTATGAGCCCAAATGCATTCAATACAGCAATCCCCACACTGATCAACATTACTGTCCAGGCTAGTAAAAGATAACCTGCTGAAAGGTTTCCATTTTGGTATGATTTGATCGAAATACTTAAAATAATGATAACAAAGATGGCTGCTGTGATTGTGAGTAAAAGCATGTTGAGAGACAGATCTAATAAGAATGCTCCCAGTATTACCTCAACTACAGTTACAATAATAAAATAACGGCCTATCTTATACCAGGTGGGCAAGGTTTTGCGTAAGTGGAGAAATTGCAGGCAAAAGATAACAATCATGATGGCTGTTAAATTTCCTGTTATAAAAACAGCTCTGTCTGACCACCAACTGGGAGATGACCATAACCATTCGTTTCCATATCCACTGAGAGAAAGTAAAAAGAAGGCAATCAGAATCAGATATAATACATAATAAAGATAACTCAGGTCTCTGAGAAAGACATACAAAATGAAGTTATAAACAGCCATCACAAACAGAATCCCATAAAAGATTCCCTGCCAGAACTGTTCAATATGATCTTTTTTCTGAAAAAAGGTTTCGGACTCAATGAGGACAGGCAGATCCAAAGGGCCATCTCCCCATACATACAGATAATAGGTTTGAGGAGTAGCCGATTGTGGTTTTATACTAAATATAGGATACTTATAGGAGTAGAGTTTGGTAGTTTGTGATCCCCACTCCTGTACCTGAAATCCGGAATCTCCCTTAGGAATATACAATTTAGCATGAACCAGCAATGGATTGTGTATGGAAAGAATCCAGCTTTTATCAGGAGGAGAGAGAATAGTAAACTGTAGCCAGTAACCTGCCTGACTGAAGCCCAGACTAAAATCAGGATGAGATACAAACCTGTTTTGGAAAACAGGAGATTGTATCTGAGTTATGCTGAGCGATCGGTGTGGGTCTTTCAGCATTTTCAGATAAGGATTCAGGTTATAAGTTACTGAATCGTTCTGAAGGTTTAGACTATTTTGGGCATTGCTTATCGGTAATAAAAATAATTGAAATATCCAGACTACTATGCTATAAATGAAAATTCGCATAAAGGATTGACAAACAAATAATAAATTATGTACAATTTTCTGGAGAAAAGACTCATCATGCAGAAGATTGGATTATTGATCAGGGATAACTAAACTTCCCTTGTGTAGTTGCTGGTTAATATAACGCAAATATAGACTTTTGTTGAAAAGATTCAATTTAATGTTTGCGTGATATAGTAAACATATCTTAAAAGTGAGGTTTGTATCATATGGTTTTGTATTAAAATGTATTTTTTGAATTGTGAAATAGGTGTTAATAAATGTATATATCTGTTGGATAATAAGTTATATTGAAAGGTTTTACTCTTATTTCTACCAGAAATAACTATTGTGTTGAGTACGGATAAATACAGAAATAGTTACTATAAAACAGATTTGATTTTCTTTTCCTATCTTCCCACCTTTGCAGTTGAACAATCCGCTAGTATTATGACAGAATCACAGGCCCAGTCCCGTATAAATGAGCTTACTGAAAAGATAAATTATTACAACTACCGTTATTATCAGGATAGTATATCTGAAATTTCTGATTACGATTTTGATGTCTTGCTGGAAGAATTGACAGGTTTGGAAAAACAATTTCCTCAGTTTCTTCAGCCTGATTCTCCTACGCAGCGTGTAGGAGGGACTATTACGAAAAACTTTGCTTCTGTTAAACATAAGTATCCCATGTTATCACTGGGTAACAGCTATTCAGAAGAAGAAATTAAAGATTTTGATACCCGCATCCGTAAATTGATAGATCATGAGTTTGAGTATGTATGTGAATTGAAGTTTGATGGAGTGGCATTGAGTCTGACATATAAAAACGGAGTGTTGGAGCGTGCTGTAACACGTGGTGATGGCGTACAGGGTGATGATATTACAGCCAATGCCCGAACCATCCGATCTATACCATTAAAAATTTATGGTGACAATATTCCGGCTGAATTTGAGGTAAGAGGAGAAGTGTTTATGCCCTGGAAGGTTTTTGAACAACTGAATCAGATGCGGGAGGATATTGGAGAAGCGTTGATGGCAAATCCCCGCAATGCTGCTTCCGGTACATTAAAATTGCAGGATTCAACAGAGGTGGCTAAACGGCAACTGGATTGTTACATATACTACCTGTTGGGTGAGAATCTGCCTTATCAGACTCACTCTCAGTCAATGGAACAACTGACAAAGTGGGGATTTCAGGTATCGCCAACCTATCGGGTTTGTAAGACTATTGAAGAGGTAATGGACTATATTCATTACTGGGATACAGAAAGATTCAACCTGCCTTTAGGAACAGATGGAATAGTGCTGAAGGTTAATGCCTTTGAGACACAACAAGAGTTGGGATTTACTGCAAAAAGTCCACGCTGGGCTATTGCCTATAAATACAAAGCACTAGGCGCTGCTACACCACTGGAGTCAGTAAGTTATCAGGTTGGTCGTACGGGAGCTGTTACACCTGTGGCTAATCTAAAGGCTGTATTGCTGGCTGGTACAACAGTGCGAAGAGCCTCATTGCATAATGCCAACGAGATTGCCCGTCTGGACATTCATGAAGGAGATACACTGTTTATTGAGAAAGGGGGAGAGATTATTCCTAAAGTGACAGGTGTTGATCTGACTAAACGGAACGAAGGGTCTGCTCCTGTACAGTTTCCGACAACCTGTCCTGCCTGTAATACTGCATTGGTGCGTATTCCGGGAGAGGCTGCCTATTACTGCCCTAATGAACTGGAGTGCCCTCCACAAATCAGAGGTCGTATTGAGCATTTTATCCAGCGTAAGGCAATGAATATGGATAGCCTGGGCGAAGGGAAAATTGAATTGCTCTATGATAAGGGTTTGGTGCATAGTCCTGCTGATTTGTACAAGTTAAATTACAATCAGCTTTTTGGATTGGAAAAAGTGATTACCAACCCAGACACTGGAGAAGTTCGACGGGTTTCTTTTAAACAGAAGACAGTTGAGAATATGCTGACTTCTATTGAAAAATCTAAGACTGTTCCTTTTGATCGGGTACTGTTTGCTTTAGGGATTCGTTATGTAGGAGCAACGGTTGCCGCAAAGCTGGCCGCCTATTTTGGAAATATAGACGCTATCTATCAGGCAACAGTTGAGCAACTGATGCAAGCACCTGAGATTGGCGGTAAAATTGCTGAGAGCATTGCCCGCTTTTTTTCCGAGCCACGAAATGTCGAATACATCCAGCAACTAAAAGAGGCTGGCGTACAGATGCAGATGGAGATGCGGGAACTGGTTATGGAGAGCAATGCACTGGAAGGCAAGTCATTTGTAATTTCAGGAGTATTTGTGCACTTTGATCGGGATGTGTTAAAAGACAAGATTATTGCCAATGGAGGAAAGGTCTTAAGTGGGGTATCTGGAAAGCTGGATTATCTGCTGGCAGGTGAGAATATGGGGCCATCCAAGCTGGAAAAGGCAGAGAAACTTGGTGTTAAGATTATTTCTGAGCAAGACTTTCTAACCATGATAGGAGAGACTGCCGGATAGTATTATCAAAAAATGGATTGTCACTTACAAAAGTGACAGTTTAGAAACAACCACTGAAAACGAAAAATGAAAATCGCTGACTATTTTCTGAAACGCAAGACAGATCAACTGATCCGAAAAGGGAGGTCACAGGAAGCTGTCATGGTTCCTATACCAGAAGTAAAAGATATTGGTATTCTTTTTCTTGAGGAAGAGGGCCAACATCAGGCTTTGAATCAGTTTGTTGAAGGCTTGATGAAGGATCATAAAAGAGTCCGGGCACTGACATTCTTTGAGAATTATCACAGTAATCCGTATCAGTTTAAGTTCGATTTCTTTACAAAAAAAGAAATCTCTTTGTTTGGCGACATACAGAATGAAAAAGTAAGTCAGTTCATTGATTTTCGTTTTGATTATTTATTTTGCGTAAGCAGGCAAGTTTTTTTACCTTTCGAATATATTCTGATGCAAAGTCATGCTAAGTTCAGAGTAGGATTTCATGAGGAAGGCAAAGAGTATTTGTTTGATCTGATGGTTGAACCTCCACTGGATGCTTCTCTTCAGACCTTGCTGGCCCAGTTATATGAGTACACTCAAAAAATTAGTTTAAGCTTACATGAACACTAAATTTTATGGAACAGGCGTAGCGCTGGTAACGCCGTTTCAGGAGGATCTTTCCGTTGATTTTCCAGCCCTTGAGCGATTGCTTGAACATACCATCTCTGGTGGAGTAGATTACCTCGTTGTTATGGGTACTACTGGTGAGTCTGCTACTGTAACCAAGGCCGAACGAAAGGAAATTCTGAATTTTGTCAGAGACTATAATGCAGGACGTTTGCCTATTGTATATGGAATCGGAGGAAACAATACAGCATCTTTGCTGGATACCATTCAGGAAACAGATTTTAAAGATGTAGATGCTATCTTATCTGTGAGCCCTTATTACAACAAGCCTACACAAAGAGGGATCATGGCTCATTATGAAACTGTAGCCAATGCTAGTCCGGTGCCTGTAATTCTGTACAATGTCCCAGGACGTACAGCGTCTAACCTGACGGCTGCCTCTACTCTTGTACTGGCTCAGCATAAAAATATCATTGGTGTAAAAGAAGCCTCAGGCGATATGTCTCAGGGTATTGAGATTGCACGTGATAAACCGGCTGATTTTCTGTTTCTGGCAGGAGATGATATGCTTACAGTGCCTATGACTACTTTTGGTGCAAAAGGAGTAATCTCTGTAATTGCCAATGCTTTGCCTCAGCTATTTACCCGTATGGTAAATGAAGCGCTTACCGGTAACTATACACAGGCTATGCCTTATTTATTTCAGCTTTCACGAATTAATGATCTGATGTATGAAGAAGGCAATCCTGTAGGAGTAAAAAGTGCGTTGAAATCATTAGGGATTTGTGAAGATCGGGTTCGATTACCATTGGTGTCAGCCTCCGACTCATTAACGGCTCGTATCAAACAGACGCTGGCTAGCATGCAATTGCCTGAATTTGCCTAACAAGAATAGATATCTATAAAAATAAAAGCCTGTGTTTCCACAGGCTTTTATTTTGAACTCTGATCATATATAGATCTGCCTTAAAATAAAAGAAGTCTGAATCTACAATCCAGACTTCTTTTATTTTTAAAGCTGATTATTTTTCAGCGTTTTTCTTGTCTTGTACTTCAGTTCTTATTTCTTGAGCCAAAGTTTTTAGTTGTTGCATTCCTGCTCTTACACGTGTTCCTGCTGCTTGGTTTCCTTTGTCGTAGAACTTTTCAAAATCGCCTTCCAATGACAGTACTAGGTCTCTAATTTGCTCAAATCGTTTCATTCGATTGTGATTTTAGGTTATGGATGTATAATACTTTTGAACGCCCGAAATTACAGATTTAAATATTGCAGTCAAATATTTATAGGAAAAAAAGGCCTTTTTTTTGAAAAAAACGAAGGTTTTATAAAGATTCAAGGTTCGAAGGTGATATTTTCGGGGCAAAACGGAGAGGCTTATCCCTGATTTGACCATCTTCGAACCTTGATCTGAAGGGAATTATACATTCACCATCATAGGTACTTCAGTACTAGCGTATACTCCGCTACGCAGCTTGTCTGATATTTTATCAAATGCAACCAGCGTTTTTTCTACATCTTCCAGCGTATGAGAAGCTGTAGGGATAAGACGTAGAAGAATCATATCCTTTGGTACAACCGGATAGACAACCACAGAGCAGAATACACCATGATTTTCACGAAGGTCAATAACCATATTCTGTGATTCCGGAATAGTTCCGTTCAGCATAACAGGTGTTACTGGTGATTCGGTAGTACCAATATTATACCCATGCTCACGCAATCCGTTCTGAAGTGCATTTACTACTTTCCATAGATTTTCACGTAATTCAGGTTGAGTACGCAGAAGTTCCATACGTTTCAGTGCACCAATTACCATTGCCATAGGCAAAGACTTGGCATAGATTTGTGAACGCAGGTTATAACGCAGATACATCAGAATGTCTTTCTTTCCTGCCACAAATGCACCAAAGCCTGCCATAGACTTGGCAAATGTTGAGAAATACAAATCAATATCTTCTTGTACACCTTGTGCTTCACCTACACCTGCACCTGTTGCACCCATTGTTCCAAATCCATGTGCATCATCTACCAGCAAACGGAAATCGTATTTTTTCTTCAGTTCAACGATTTCTTTTAGTTTACCCATAGCGCCTGTCATACCAAATACACCTTCCGTAATAACCAGAATACCACCCAGATTACCTGACTCTTGTTGTTTCTTTACGGCACGTTGCAGGTTTTTTTCCAGATCCGCTATGTTGTTATGGAGGTACTTGTAAGTTTGTCCAATGTGCATACGAATGCCATCAATGATACATGCATGAGCTTCTGCATCGTATACAATAATATCGTGGCGATCTGTCAGTGCATCAATAACGGACATGATACCCTGATATCCATAGTTTAATAAGATAGAATCATCTTTTTTTACAAACTCTGCCAGTTCACGTTCCAGTTGCTCATGGTAAACACTGTTTCCTGACATCATACGAGCTCCCATAGGTAAAGCCAAGCCATACTGTGCAGCAGCTTCTGCATCCGCTTTACGCACTTCCGGATGATTAGCCAGACCCAGGTAGTTATTTAAACTCCAGTTGAGCAACGTTTTTCCACGAAACTTCATATGCGGACCAATCTCTCCTTCTAATTTTGGGAAAGTAAAATACCCGTGCGAGTTATCAGAATGCTTTCCAATGTTTCCTGGATTCGCAATACGCTTTTCAAAAATATCCACGTGACAAAACGTTTATAAATGAACTAATAGAGAAAATTACAATTGGGATGTTAAGAAATTGTTATAAAAATCGGGCAAATATAGAGGAAAATTGGGAAAAGGCAACCTGTCTATGTCAAAAACCTGAGAGTAAGAGCTGATGAGCCCTGAATTTAGTGATTATCTGGTACTTTTTAGAGATAATATAGGAATGCAATTTTACCTTTGTTTTCCCCTTATTGCTTTTATATGAAGTACATTATCCGTTTTCTTTTTCTTGTTCTGGGTATTATTCTCCTGACAGGTAAAGTCTTTTGGGACAATAGATACGCTATCCGAGTATATAATACACATGATAATAAATACCATTCATATTTAGATTATACTCAATGGATAGGCAATCTGATTGTCTTGTCACTATAATTTTTGGAGTTGTATATATTTTTGCTTCCATTCGAATGAGGTTGAATTATTGGCTATTCTTTATACAACTGACTATACAAATTGCATTATTTTTTTAAATTCCATTATTCTCAATTATAGCTTTAATGGGATTTCATAGACGGATACGTATCTCTAAATGGTTTCAATGGAAATGTAATAGATGAGGAAGCTATTAAGATATGGAGCGGTATGTTTTTAGCTATACAACTTATTCTTAGTATAAATCTGGTTATATCCTCACAAAAAACAGGTATTCCTTCTACGAAAGATCTTCATTCTTAGTAATTGAATTTCAATCGGTTTGTATAAAACTTTGGAAAATAGTAGTTCTTTACGAGCAAAAACTTCTACTTTTGCGTTTATCTATATGAACCAGATTCACACTCGTACGTGAGTCGCTAAAACCCATTTTTATGTCAGATCAAATCAAAATTACCCTGCCTGACGGAAGCGTTCGTGAGTTTCCGAAAGGTTCCAGCAGCATGGACGTTGCTTTGTCCATCAGCGAAGGTTTAGCCCGTAATGTGCTATCCGCCAAAGTAAAAACAACTTCTATGACAGAAGGCCAGGTATGGGATGCTTCCCGACCTATTGATGAGGATGCAGAAGTAAAACTATTAACCTGGAATGATGAAGAAGGTAAAGCGACCTTCTGGCATTCTTCTGCCCACTTAATGGCTGAAGCCATCGAAGCTTTATATCCCGGGACAAAGTTTGGGATTGGACCTGCCATTGAGAAAGGTTTCTATTATGATATTGATTTAGGTGATAAGTCGTTGACTCAAGAAGATTTCAAGCGGATTGAAGATAAAATGCTTGAACTGGCCCGGCAGAAAGAAGAGTTTAAACGGGAGTCTATAAGCAAAGCAGATGCCATAGCTTATTTTAAACAGAAAGGCGATGAATACAAGCTGGAGTTGTTGGATCGTCTGGAAGATGGAAGTATCACTTTCTATACTCAGGGTAACTTTACTGACTTATGTCGTGGACCGCATATCCCTAACACAGGTGTTATTAAAGCGGCTAAGTTAATGAACGTAGCGGGTGCATACTGGTTAGGACAGACCGACCGTAAACAGTTGACTCGTGTGTATGCCGTTACTTTTCCAAAACAGAAAGAACTGGATGAATATGTGCATCTGTTGGAAGAGGCGAAGAAACGCGATCACCGTAAACTGGGTAAAGAACTGGAACTCTTTACTTTCTCTGAGAAGGTAGGAGCTGGTTTGCCACTTTGGTTACCAAAAGGAGCGTTATTACGTGAACGTCTGGAAAACTTTATGCGTCGTGCCCAGGTAAAAGCAGGATACTCACCTGTGGTTACCCCACACATTGGAAGCAAAAAGTTGTATGTGACTTCAGGCCACTGGGATAAATATGGTAAAGACTCTTTTCAGCCTATTCATACACCGGAAGAAGATGAGGAGTTTTTGCTGAAACCTATGAACTGTCCGCACCACTGCGAAATTTATAAGTCCAAGCCACGTAGTTATAAGGAGTTACCTTTGCGCCTGGCTGAATTTGGTACTGTATATCGGTATGAGCAGAGTGGGGAATTACATGGTTTGACTCGTGTAAGAGGATTTACTCAGGATGATGCACACATTTTCTGTCGCCCAGATCAGGTAGAAGACGAGTTTAAGAAAGTGATTGATCTGGTACAGCATACCTTTAAGTCACTTGGCTTTGAAGATTATACTGCCCAGGTTTCTCTGAGAGATCCAGAGAACAAACAGAAATATATTGGAACAGACGAGCAATGGGAGAAAGCAGAAAATTCCATTCGCCGGGCTGCTGCTGAAAAAGGATTAACTACTGTAGAGGAACTAGGTGAGGCTGCTTTTTATGGTCCTAAGCTAGACTTTATGGTAAAAGATGCGCTTGGTCGGAAATGGCAGCTTGGAACCATCCAGGTAGATTATAACCTGCCTGAACGTTTTGAATTGGAATACATTGGTGCAGATAGCCAGAAACATCGTCCGGTTATGATTCACCGTGCACCATTTGGTTCACTGGAGCGTTTTATAGCTGTATTGACTGAGCACTGTGCAGGTAATTTCCCATTGTGGCTGGCTCCGGATCAGATTGCTGTATTGCCTATTTCTGAAAAGTATACAGAGTATGCTCAGGATGTGTTTAGTGCATTACAACAAGCCGACATCCGTGGATTTATGGATAACCGGGATGAAAAGATCGGAAAGAAAATCCGGGATGCAGAAGTACAGAAAGTGCCTTTTATGTTGATAGTAGGAGAGAAAGAGCAGGCAGATCAGAAAGTTTCTGTACGTCGGCACGGTCATGGTGATCTGGGTAGCTTTACCCTGCATGAGTTTGTCGAAATCTTCCGCCAGGAAGCAGAGAAACATTTGCAAACTGTTTAATATACAAACTCAATCATATTGTCAAAACCCTCATGTTTACATGAGGGTTTTGTTTTATAGTCTATTACGAATTGACAAATTGATTCAATCGATCCATCAGCTGATCAATGTGTTCCTCTCTACTATGAAGGCTGGTAACACCCACACGCAATACCTTGCCATACTCTGCAATAGGAATAGTGGAGAGCCAGAAGTTTCCTTCCTGTTCTACCTGTTTCTGCATTTTATCTGTAGAAATACTCCCTGATAGAATAGCAGGATGAGTAAAATTAAGTACAGCTACCGGACTATCGTTGATAATAAGCCAACCAGATGCCATTAGTTTTTCTTTCATATATTCTGCAAGCTGACACTGGTATTCCATTTGTGTTGCGATGGCATTCTGACCTTTTTCTGCCAGTACCATAAATAGTTTCAATCCGATAAATCTTCTGGACCATTGCAGACTAGTGGCATAGGGTTCCGTTTGCAGATGAGATGGCATATAGGCTGCCGGAATATTGAATGCTGTTTGCACAGCTGTACTATGTTTAGTAAAGAACATACCCGCTCCCATAGAAGTGGATAGCCATTTGTGTGCATCAATGGTTATTGAATCAGCCTGTTCAATCCCATTTAGATACGATTTAAGCTTCTCAGATAGTACGGCTGCTCCAGCCCATGCAGCATCTACATGAAACCAGAGATCATATTTCTCTGCTAATTTAACCAGATGTGGTAGTGGGTCGATAGTTCCACTACCTGTTGTGCCTGCAGTACCTATCAAAACTGCAGGGTGGTAACCAGCTAAAATATCTTTCTGAATTTGCTCTTCCAGATGGAATAGACTTATCTTTAGCGACTTGTCAAGAGGGATCTTTCGTAATGTATTAGACCCTAAGCCTGTATTTTTTACCACCTTATCAAACGAATTGTGTCCAGCTGCAGAGATGTATACAACAGGTCGTTTTTCCAATGCCCAAACTCCTTCTTCAACATACGCAGGATACCGATGTGCTAATGCTGCTAATAATCCCATATGATTGGCTTCCGAACCTCCAGAGGTGAAACAGGAGTAGTAATCACCTGAGTAGCCAATATGTTGAGCCATAAAGTCAAGTACATGTTTTTCAATGGCATTGGCAGCAGGCGAATGAGAGTGTACTGCCAACTGAGGATTGTATAATGCCACCAGAGCATCCGCAATAATAGAAGCCTGAGTGGTGGCAGGATTATATAGCCCAAAATAACCAGGATGAGGTACATGAAGATTGCCTTCTTTGAGAAGGTTACTTACCTGGGTAGTAAGGGTAGCTAGTTCTATAGGTTCCTGAAAGTCATAGGGATGCAGCTGTTTTTCAAGCTGTCTTGTTGTGATATGAGGCGCAATAGGATGAGGAAAGATCTGATTCTGATAGCTTTCTATAATGTCTTGCAGGAGTGAAAGTGGGGTTTGCATGGCTCTTTGATAGTATAATGTAAAGATACCAGAACCTGATGGCTTTTGAACGGTTGTTCGATAAAAGTAATCACAAGACGAATTCATTTCTTCATCTTGTGATTACATAAAAGCCATCCACTAATCACAATTACAACTAATACCTGCTTTGGCAAATGTACCTTCAGTAGCATAGCCATCTCGTTTCCACCAATCCAGCCCGCCAATAAGTTCTTTGACGGTTACTCCTAATTTGGCAAGTTTATAAGCCCCTTTGGTTGATCCATTACAGCCAATGCCATCACAATAAGTGACATAGGTATAGCTAAGATCAAGTAGTTTAACAGTTTCTTCATTCATGGTTTTGTGATGAAAGTTCCGGGCAACCGGAATATGTTCATTGGCATAGGCTTCGGGTGAACGAACATCCAGAATAATAATCTTTTCATTGTTCAGAATAGCCTGGTGAGCATCCCAGGAATCAATTTCATAGGCTAACTTGTCTTCGTAATGTTTTACATGTGCATTCATAACGGTATGGGTTTTGGTGATGGATGCAAAGCTAGTGAGTGCGGAAATGGCTCAAAAACGAAAAGATTTCATGTCCACTATCAAATTTTTTCATGAAAAACCCTGAGGTGCAAATAGTACCTTTGCCGATATTCTTTTTGTTAAAATATAAAGTAGGAATCAAGACTGTCAATGGAGATCCGTCATCTGAAATTAATAAAAGCGATTGTAGAGGAAGGGAGCATTACAAAAGCTATAGATAAACTGCATCTAACTCAGTCTGCCTTAAGCCATCAGCTGAAAGAGGCTGAATACCAGTTGGGAACGAAGATATTTGTACGATTAAACAAGAAGTGGATTCTAACTAGTGCAGGGGAGAAGATATATACTCTGGCTAATGATATTCTGGCTAAACTTTCAGAAACGGAGCAGGAAATCAAACAGTTGGTGTATGGAGAGGTAGGGGAGATTCGTATCAGTACAGAGTGTTATACCAGTTATCACTGGCTGCCTTCTCTGATGCGTCAGTTTCATGTACTGTATCCTAATGTAGAAATCAAGATTGTCATGGAAGCTACCCATGAGCCGTTACAAAGGCTAACAGAAGGTATGCTGGATATTGCTATTAGTAGCGATCCTGTCAAAGATGAGAATATCAAATACATTGAATTATTTCAGGATGAGATGGTTGCGGTAGTACCAGACGAACATCCTTGGGTAAAGAAAAGATTTGTAGAAGCACAGGATTTCGCAGACCAGAATCTTATTATTCATTCACTTCCCTTAAAAACGGTGACTATCCACCAGCATGTATTGGCACCTGCCAATATATCACCTAAGAAGATTATCATTCTTCCGCTGACAGAAGCTTCACTGGAAATGGTGAAAGCTGATATGGGAGTAATGGTAATGGCTAAGTGGGCACTGCAGCCTTATTTACATGCAGGTAATCTGAAAACTGTTAAGATTGGCAAAAATGGATTGAAGCGAAAACATTATATAGCTGTTTTGAAAAAGCGTCAGTATCCGGCATATTTCAATCATTTTATAGATTTTTTACAAAGAGAAATAAAAGTAGGATGAGTTATCATTTTCGTATATGTCAGCTGGAAGATATAGATGCTTTACTGATATTATGTCAAGAACATGCAGAATATGAGCAGACTAATTATAAGTTGGAAGGGAAGAAAGAAGTTTTTCAAAAGTTGCTTTCACTCGAGAATCCTCCTTTGCATTGTTGGATAGTGGAGGATGGGAGAGAGATCATAGGGTACTTTACCTATACATTTGATTTCTCAACCTGGGATGCGGGCTATTTTTTACATCTGGATTGTTTGTACCTAAAACCATTCTGTCGTGGTAAAGGGATCGGATATTCTATCATGCAATGGCTGAAGAAAATAGCCGTTGAAAGATCTTGTGTAAATATACAATGGCAGACTCCAGTTTTTAATGAAAATGCTATTCGGTTTTATAAATGCATTGGTGGTAAAGGAAAAGAGAAAGTCCGTTTTTCTTTATCTATTTAACAGATAACCAATACACTATTTTTTATTTACTACGATTAAATTCTGGAAAGTCCGATTTCTTCTTATGATGAGATGGATCAGGCTTTGGGTATTTTTTATTGCTCCTTGTGTATAAGAGGCGATTTTTCAAAATTAAACTTTCAATATATTTTGAAAATAAAATATATTGTCACTATCTTTGCATAGTTAAATCTAAGGCAAAGGTATCATGATAGATCAATTAAAAAGGCACCCATTTCCTGTTGTTGCTCACTTTAAATTTTCATTGGTACTATCTTACGCAATGCCTCAGGAAGTATTGCAACCTTTATTACCTCCTCATCTGGAATTAGATACCTTTAATGATTTTGGTTTTGTAACAGTGGCAATGGTGCAAACAGAAAATCTGCGTCCGGCAGGTTTTCCTGAGTGGATGGGACAGAATTTCTTTTTAATCGGCTATCGTTTGTTTGTTCGTTACCATACTACCAATGGGAAGAGGCTGCGTGGATTATACATTCTCCGATCAGAAACAGATAAGCTACTAATGAAGACACTGGGAAACATATTAACCCATTACCATTATGCGTTGACAGATATTCAGTGGAACATAAAAGAGAAAAGTATATCTGTAGTCAGTAAAGTATCAGACTTACATGTAGATGTACAGTGGAATGACGAGAATAGCCAGCTGCCTGAAAATTCCGTTTTTACTAACTGGAAAGAGGCTCGTCGTTTTGCCGGGCCGCTACCTTTTACCTTCGATTTTGAGCCAAAGACTAATCACATGACTATCATTGAAGGTGTTCGTGAAAACTGGACTCCCTTGCCTGTAAATGTACAAACTGCCAGAATTGGTTTTCTGAACAATACTCCTTTTGACCACCCTGAATTACAATTATCCAATGCATTTGTGGTACAGAACATTCCGTATCGATGGGAGAAAGGAAGGATAGAAAACGTATTACAATAGGGTGATAGAAGTCAAATTTGATCTGATCTGCATAATATGGAAACATTCTATCAAAGAAAACGTTGGGAAGGCGTATTAAACATAATACGATTCAACTGGCATTTTTATGTACTTGTTTTTGGAATAGTGTTAGTTATCTGTATCCTGATTTACCTAGATGTGTTTACAGGATTAATACAGCCTATTGCTGGTATTGGCACAGGCATTGCACTTTTTTACCTAATAGGTTCTTTAGTTGTATCACATTTTATTTATGACCGATCCGATTTATACAAGCTGACTTGGCTAAACCGCTTGCAACTATCTGGAATCGGAACATGCGTGAATATACATTCCGGATTTGATGAGACTAGTTTGCTATTACAGCGTTTTTTTCCAGGTGCAGACTGGAAGATCTTAGACTTTTATGATCCAGCAAAAAATACAGAGATTTCAATTAAACGTGCCCGAAAATACAAGCCTGTAGTAGCTGGAACGAAAACTGTTCAGACAACAAATTGGAATTTGTCGTCAGGTTCTGTCACTATTATCTTTGGATTTCTGGCTATTCATGAGATTCGCACACCGGAAGAAAAGGTTCTTTTTTTTCAGGAAGCATATCGTGTGTTGGAGAAAGAAGGACATTTCATATTAATAGAACATTTAAGGGATAGAAATAACTTTCTAGCGTATGGACCCGGTTTTTTTCACTTTTTCTCCGCAAGAGCATGGAAAGAAGCATTTAATGAAACCGAGTTTTTACTGATTGATCAGTTTCATATCAATCCATTTATCAGTGTATTCGTATTGAAGAAATAAACTAACTCTTACCTATGGCAAATGGTTTAATTCTACATCTGCATATTATTGGAAGCCTATTACTCTTACTGGCAGTTGTTCACCTTGATTTTCCCAGACGCTTCAGCTGGAAGATTGAATTGTCTTCATTGTCATTAATGAACAGACAAATGATTCAGGTTCATACCTTCTTTATTGCCTTGTTTGTGGGATTGAATGGTCTATTATTCTTATCAATGGCGGAAGAATTATTACAACCTTCCCCTTTAGCTCGTGCTATCACTATTGGCTTACTTGTTTTTTGGGGATGTCGGTTAGTGTTTCAATTTTTGGTATACGATTCTGCACTTTGGCGAGGCAAGCGTTTTGAGACTATTATGCATATTATATTTAGCCTATTCTGGTCTTATTGCCTGGTCATCTTTATTCTACTATTTACCATACAAATTCAATGAACCCAGGATTACTCTTCTTCTTGAGATTAGTGTTATGCCTCAATTGGTTGTATCAGGGACTTTACCTCAAATTAATTAAAGTTGACAAACATCATCTGGATGTAGTAAAGGGGCTTGGAGAGGGTATATTATCTGCTCAGCAATTTTTGTGGATAATAGGCATTGGCGAAACTGTACTTGCTATAGGTATATTGAGTGGTTTATACTACAGATTTGTTTCCTGGTTTCAGATAGGGTTAATTTTACTAATGAATATAATTGGTATTTTGTTTAGTGGCGCCATAGAAGCACCTCTTGGTTTACTAATTACAAATCTGCCATTGCTTTGCTGTGCTTATATTGTAGGAGAATATGGCCCTGGGAAATTTCTTTAACTATAGTATTGTGAGTCAGAAACAAGGATCATCTTTCTGGAAATGGGGACGATTGGGAAAGAAAAGGATTAGTCAACCTCGTTTGTTATTTGGCCAGGTATGGGAAGATCCGGTGGTTGAAGTAGCGTTATTAAAGCAGCTTCCTGATCCTCAGCATATTTGTGTGGTAGCATCAGCAGGATGTACAGCATTTAGCCTGGCTGGTCATACTTCAGCACAGATAGCCGCAATTGATATCAATACTGCTCAGATTTACTTTTGTCAGCTTAAGTCTACATTGCTGCAAGTACTTAGTTATAAAGATTTTTTAAATGCTCTGGACAAGAATGCTGAGCCTTTCTATAAGAAAGTAGAAATGCTTTTACCTGATGAAACGCAACAATACTGGTCTGATAATCTGCATTTACTGAGCAGAGGTATGAATCATGCCGGTTTTATAGATCGGAAGATGACTTGGTTTTCTACCGTTTTTTTGAAACTTGTTTCTTCTTCAAATTTGTTTCATCAATTTTTGAATTTGACTGATGTAGAACAACAAAAGCAGCAATTTCCTGTTGTGCTAAAAGAGAAACGTTTAAAGAGGATAGTCTCTATTCTGTTAAGCAAGACAATTCTTAAGTGGATATTCGGAAAAGAGGTCATAAGTCGTTTACCTGCGGATTTTTCGCTGTATATTTTCAACAAATTACAAACCTGGTTTACAACTACACCCTTACATAGCAATCCGTATATATGGCAGACATTCCTGCAAAGCTATAATTACGAGTTAGAAAATACACTGCCTTTATATTTGTGGCCTTCTGTCTATAAACACATAAAAGAGAAACTATCCAATATTCATTGGATACCAAGTGATATGGTAAATTATCTGACAACACAACCCGCTGCCAGTATCCATTTCTTTGCAATGTCTAATATTCTGGAAGCAATGGATGAGGTTTTTACAGAAAGAGTATTAAAGGAGATTAGGAGAACAGCATGTCAGGATGCATTGATTGTATTTCGGTATATAGTTTTGGACCCAGATGTCTATATACAGCAATTGGTTGGTTTCGAGTTAATTAATGCAGATAAATATGTAATAAAAGAACAGGAAAGAAGCGGTATCTGCAACAATTTTAGAATATATAAAATCGTATCTGCCATTAAATAAAATTCCTCTGTCATACTGATTGACAGAGGAATGACTGGTAATGTTATGTTTAAAATTCTTTTATTCTTTATCCATTAATCTCACCAGTAGTTTGTCTATTCGATTACCATCCATATCTACAATTTCAAAAGATAAGTTATTCCACTCAAATTTTTCACCAGTCTTAGGGATTTCATGGGCTATATTAAATATTAACCCTCCTAACGTATGAAAGCCTGCCCGTTCTTCCGGATCTACATCTCCCATTTCAAAATATTGAAGAAATTCTTCAAAAGACATTAGACCATCAACCAGAAACGTTCCATCCTCACGTTCTACAATTGTATAACTTTCATCTGTTGCAGGTTCCAGTTCACCTACCATAGCCTCAAATAAATCTTTAAGCGTAACCAGTCCCTGTATGGTTCCAAACTCATCAACTACCATGGCGATTCGGTTTTTGGATTTCTGAAACTGTTCCAAAACCCGAAATGCTTTCATGCTCTCAGGGATAAACAATGGTTTTTCTGCTATATTTTGTAAGTCTACAGTACCATTCTGTAAAAGAGTTTGCAGGAATTGTTTAGTAGAAACAATTCCAATAACATCGTCCAGCGAATCATTACATACTGGAAAATGGCTATAAGGAGCCTGCATAACAGTTTCTTTTATGTTATCAAACTCATCATTAATGTCAATCCATTCAATATCAAGTTTATTGGTCATGATAGATCCGACCCGTCTGTCACTTAATGTAAATACCCGATCTACTATTTCCTGTTCTACTTCTTCGAATATACCCATATTGGTTCCCTGAGCTACCAGTGATTTAATTTCTTCTTCTGTAACAGAAGGCTCATCAGAAGGTTTTATCTGAAATAGTTTTAATAACAAGTCTGTAGTTATACTCAAAATCCAGACAAATGGGAGAAAGAGCTTAGATATCAGATTCATTGGGATTGCCATAACCCGGGCAATGCCTTCAGGGAAGTTCATACCGATTCGTTTTGGTACCAACTCTCCCAATACCAAAGAGAAAAATGTAATGGATACAACAATTACAGAGAATGCAATTTCATTGCTGTAGGGTTTTAGTTGCGCAAATTGCGCAATCCATACAGCCATATTTTCTGACAAACGTGCCCCTCCAAATGCTCCAGTTATCACACCTATTGTTGTAATACCTACTTGCACAGTAGAAAGAAATTTATTAGGATCATTGGCAAGTGAAAGTGCTACCTCTGCATTTCGATCTCCTTTTTGTGCATCATTTTCGAGCCGGGATTTACGAGAGGATACAATGGCAATTTCTGCCATTGAAAAAATACCATTGATTAAAATAAGTAAGAGGATGAAAAAGACCTCTGATGCCATGTAAAGGGATAGGATGATTAAGGGCGCAATATAGGAAATTCTGCTATTATTTTCAGAAAGGGTCCTTTAGTTTGACCCCATACACCTCTTTTTCCTGTAATTATATCTTCAACAAGTAATGCTATTTGCCTCTGTATTGAGGTTACATTCCATACAATAATATGCCTTAATTGGATAGCTAACTTACTTCTTCTTTTTTCTCTGCTGACTAGTTTTTTCTTTAAAAGAAGGAACAAAATTACTTTTCTCACAATAAAAAAGCTGAAATGGATAAAGTCTAATACACATATACATATAAAAGAGATTGTATAGCCAGAGCTAAATAACAGCACCATAACTTAAAAATACAGGATCAAAACTGACATAGTAAGAAACAGAACGAAAAGAACAAGAAATGCTGAGATTTCTCCTGGAACTTTGAGGATGAATTATAGAAGGTGATTTAGGGTGACTTACCTGAGGAGGAGGAAGGGTATGAACAGGAAGATCTCTAGTCTCTTAATTGGTACAAAATCCATAATGCATCTGATAACACAGCTATACCCGTAAATATGTCTAAACAATTACTGTACAAACTTGCTATTACCAGCATCCTGTGGATGGTTGCAATAGCTTATACAAACGCCCAGAGTTTATACTGGGTAGGAGATGGCGGATCGTGGAATGATGCCAGCCATTGGTCTACCACTTCCGGTGGAAGTGGAGGGGCTGGCGTGCCAGCTACTGCCAATGCTGCTATCTTTGATGCCAACTCTTTTTCTAGTGCAGGACAAACAGTCACCCTGACCACAGGAGCCATCTGTAACAGCATCAACTGGACGGGGGTGACTAACAATCCCACGCTGGATCTGGCGGCCAATCTGACCATCAGTGGTACGTCTGCCATCTTTGCCGATGCGATGGATCTGTCAGGAACCGCAACATTGATTTTTACTTCTGCTTCAAATACAACGCTGACTTTAAGCAATACAGCCAAAACTTTTGGCAATATTTCCTTTTCCTCCAACACGGCCCGAACAGTCAATGTTAACTTTGCCAGCAGCAATGCCATTACTCAGACTGTTGGCGTTTTTACTGTGGGTAACAATGTGACACTGAATCTGAATGGGCCGGCTAACAAAGTGTTTGGTGGTATCAGTTGTGGGACCAATCTTCGTTTATATCAACTCAACAATGCAACTGTCAATGGCACAGCCAATCTGGGAGCTTCAACTAGCCTAACTATTTCCGGAGCTGGCTATGGAGTGGATAATGTGGTCTTTAATGGACCGATGAGTCTTACGCAAACCTTAATTTATG
>JASJOS010000002.1 GCA_030068525.1 Xanthocytophaga flava | reverse complement strand
AAAACGAATGGTTTTAATCTCGAACAGGTGGCCTTTCAGGATACAACTAAGATCCGCTTACTGATCAGTTTTGTGATTGTGGCTTATATTCTAGCCCTTGAGCAAGGCATTTTGCAAGAAGAAAGCAGTCCGGTTCGCTACATTCGACCTTCCAGTGGGAAGAAATATCGTAGTGTATCTATTTTTCGGGATGGGTTACAAAAAATCAAAGAAAAGCTGACTTACTTAGTCGATTTTAGAACCTACTTATTTAAACTTACCCCTAAAAAAACAACTGTTTTTAAAATTGTCTAGTAGTATATCTTTCAATATCTCTCATCCGTATCTATACAGGTACGGATTTTTTATAACACTGCAGTACGAACTTTCTACCTTCCTCTATAGTTCACACATACAACCTAGAATCCCATCTTTATGACAAGCCCTACTCATATATCACATACACCCAATCGATTGGCACAGGAAACCAGTCCCTATCTTTTGCAACATGCTTACAATCCTGTTGACTGGTTTCCATGGGGTGAAGAAGCTTTACAAAAAGCCCGTGCAGAAGACAAACCCATTATTGTTAGTATTGGATATTCTGCCTGCCACTGGTGTCATGTTATGGAGCGTGAATGTTTTGAAAAAGCTCCTATTGCAGAGATCATGAACACGCATTATGTATGCATTAAAGTAGACCGTGAGGAACGCCCGGATGTAGATGCAGTATATATGGATGCACTTCATGCTATGGGCTTACAAGGAGGCTGGCCTTTAAATGTATTTCTAACCTCAGAAGCTAAACCTTTTTATGGTGGCACCTATTTCCCTCCTCAGCATTGGGTAGATATTCTCAAACAAATATCAGTTGCGTACCATCAGCAACGAGATAAGATTCTGGAATCTGCAGAATCATTTACAGAACATCTGGGAATTACAGAAAGTCAGAAATATCGATTACAGAGCAATGAAACTCAATACACCCATTCTGATCTGGAGCAAATATACACCAAACTATCCAGCCAGTTTGATACAGAAAGAGGAGGTATGCGTAAAGAACGGAATAAATTCCCAATGCCAAGTATTTATCTGTTTCTTCTTCGTTACTGGCAGATAACACAAAATTCTACAGCTATAAAACAACTTCGCCTTACTTTAGACCGAATGGCATTAGGAGGTATTTATGACCAGGCAGGTGGGGGATTTGCTCGTTATTCCACAGATCCGGAATGGTTTGCCCCTCATTTTGAGAAGATGCTTTATGACAACGGACAATTGGTCAGTCTCTACAGTGAAGCCTTTGCTGCAACTAAGGATCCTTTATACAAACAAGTAGTCTATCAAACCATTGAGTTTCTAGAACGGGAACTCACATCTTCAGAGGGAGGATTCTACTCAGCACTGGATGCAGACAGCGAAGGAGAAGAAGGGAAATTTTATGTATGGACAAAAAAGGAGATTTCAACCATTCTTGGCCATGATGCTGAATGGATATGTGCATACTATGGAATTACAGAAGAAGGCAACTGGGAGCATGGAAATAATATTTTACATAGTACACAAAAACCGGAACTATTTGCTGAAGAAAATGAACTCCCTTTAGAAGAATTTCTAAAAGTGTTAGCCAAGTCAAAAACTAAACTTCTTGAAGCACGTCAGCATCGTATACGCCCTGGTCTGGATGACAAAATACTTTGCTCATGGAATGGACTTATGCTAAAAGGACTTATTGATGCATATGCCGTTTTCGGAGAAAAACAATTCTTAGACCTGGCATTACAGAATGCAACCTTTCTAAAAGAAAAAATGCAGAGTGGGTCTCAACTATGGCACAATTATAAAAATAGTAAGGCAACATTGCTTGGATATCTCGAAGATTATGCCTTTGTCATAGATGCTTACACAGCTTTGTATCAGATAACAACAGACGAAACGTGGTTAGCTTCGGCTCAACAACTGCTTGATTATACTATTGAGAATTTTTATGATGAACAGGAACAACTGTTTTTCTTTACAGATGCAACTGCCGAAAAACTTATAGTTAGAAAGAAGGAATTATTTGACAATGTTATTCCTGCCTCCAATTCTGCCATGGCCAAGAATCTTCACCTGCTTGGTGTTATTTTAAATCGTTCAGACTATCATACAATAGCAAGCCAAATGCTAGCACGTGTCAAGAATCTGATTCTTACGGATGGGCAATATTTATCTAACTGGGCTTGTTTGTTTACTTATTTTGTACAACCTACAGCAGAGATAATTGTAGTTGGTCCCCAAGCACCTGTCTTCCGAAAGGAGATTGAACAGACTTACTATCCTAACAAGATTTTAATTAGTGCTTTAGCAGAGCAACCCAATACTACTATACCTCTTTTGGAAAGTCGGCAGGCAATTAATGGACAGACAACTATTTATGTCTGTTACAATAGAAGTTGTCAATTACCTGTATTCTCAACAGAAGAAGCATTACAACAATTGATTCAAAATAGCAGATAACAATTATTACTGACTATATAAAAAATTGTTAGGTACCATTTGTGTTTACTATTTGGGGAAATGGAGTATTAATTCTTGAAAACCACTACTACACTGATAATTTTTCTAACCATGCCTCCAGAAGGAATGTTCTACGAAGATCTGATAGAAGAATATATTTTTAATCGCCTGAATATCACACAGCGAACTCAATTTGAGGAAACCCTTGAACATAATGTGGATCTGCAATTTGAATTTAAGTGGCAATTAGAAATTATTCAATGTCTTCAATTTTACAGAAAACAACAGCTCAAACATCGCCTGGATTCAGTAATTTGTTAACTCAAAAGCCTCTTTGTATAAAGAGGCTTTTGAGTACTAAAATGTCAGAGGCACTATAAACTGAAATTTCAACCACAAGGCATTATCCTTTTTGCTACGGTTCCCCCATTGTGATATATTATCCAGATAATCGGTCTGTGTATTGAGCCATCCTCCCTGTATTCCAGCACCATATCCATTGGGCAACAGATATATAACTCCAGCCTGTGTAGGTAAAATGGCAGCTATACTTCCATATGTTTCATTGGAAGCACGTGTATTTAGTTGGCTCTGAAAATCATTTCCATACTCATCTTTAGGATTATAACGCATAAATCCGATACCTTGACTCACATATACAATCCAACGAGATGTTTTTATCAGATTAATCTGTAGATCATAATTCAATGAAAAAAATGTTGTCTTAAAATACAGATTCGGCGTAGGAGTTGTTTCTGACTCACCAGTAAATACATAACCTGGATTTTGTCCTGTTATAGAGCCTATTGCCAAATTCAAATGGCCATTTACCCGATGCTTGCGATTAAATTTCACACCTATATAAAAAGCAGATGCCCATTTACGATAACTGCTAGCCAAATCTCCTCTATAAGCAGTTGGCCCTACACCAATTTCCAATAAACGTGTCGGGGAATTTTTATCTGAAGGTGATTTATCAGGTTCTTTTGTTTGAGCACCTTGTACAGATGACTGGGCTTGTGTTCTTTCAAAAACGCCAAAAGTACAAGTAAACAACACCAAAAAATAAAGTAGTATTTTTTGTAACATATAGATAGAACAGAATACCTTTTGAGCAATTGTTTTAGTAACTAAACTTGGGATCTTTCATTTCGAAACAAACGTATACTTGCTATAAGCTGCGATTTTACAGATTCTTTATTTAATTTCTTGTTTATTCATCTGCAGGTCGTTACAAAAGTACTTTTTTCTCACAAAGCACAAAAAGCTATAGTAAGTAATTCAGTTTTCAGCTTACACCAAAGTTGTTTCAGCATTAACTAATTTATATTTTCCAATATTTCTCTAAAGAATCTCAATTTGTAGCACCTACCTTATTACACTACTAATAATCAAACAATTATATTAGCAGTAGTATATAAAAACCTGATTTTTTATAAGGTTTTTCACTATCTTAAATGTAACTTTCATTTTCCCATCTACAACTAGTTCATTTTTACGCCATTATGAAACACTCAACACCCATCTCTCTGGCAATTGCCGGGTTGCTGCTTGCTATGAATAGCTTTGCACAGACTCCCAGCAAAACAACATCCAAAACCACAACCAAACCAATATCAGGTACAACGGTTAAGGTTTCAGCTCCTGTTAAGGTAACTTCTGTCGAAGGAATTACAGAATATGCATTGTCCAATGGTATGAAGGTTCTACTGTTTCCAGATCAGTCCAAACAAACTATTACTGTTAACATTACATATCTGGTAGGCTCACGAAACGAAAATTATGGAGAAACAGGTATGGCACACTTATTGGAACATCTTGTGTTTAAAGGCTCAACTAAACATCCCAATGTAGCCCAAGAGCTCACCGCACATGGATGTAATCCCAATGGTACAACTTGGCTTGATAGAACCAATTATTTCGAAGTATTCCAGGCAACAGATGAGAATCTTCACTGGGCACTCGATATGGAATCAGACAGGATGGTCAATAGCTTTATTGCAAAAAAAGATCTGGAAAGCGAAATGACCGTAGTCCGAAATGAATTTGAAATGGGAGAAAACTATCCGTCTAACATACTGATGCAAAGAACTGTTTCCTCAGCCTATTTGTGGCATAACTATGGTAACTCAACCATTGGTGCTCGGGCTGACATTGAGAAAGTACCTATTGACAGATTAAAAGCTTTTTACCGTAATTATTACCAGCCAGATAATGCTATCTTACTTGTTGCTGGCAAAATTGATGAGGCGAAAACACTGAAGCTTATTAACGAAAGATTTGGTATAATTCCTAAACCAACCCGTAAATTACAAACTACTTATACAGACGAACCTACCCAGGATGGCGAACGACTGGTATCCCTTCAACGTACAGGTGATGTTCAGGCATTGTGCGCAGTTTATCACATTCCAGCAGGTGCACATGCTGATTTTCCAGCTTGTGAAGTAATGACAGAATTACTCACAGATGAGCCATCAGGAAAGCTCTATAAGTCATTGGTTGAAACGAAGAAGGCCAGCTATGTATATGGATACAATTTTGCTTTACGTGAACCTGGCGTAGCTGTATACAATGCAGGTATACGTTTGGAATCTTCTCTGGATAGTGCTAAAACTATTTTTGTAAAAACCCTTAATGACTTTGCAAAGTATACTCCTTCTCAGGAAGAGGTTGATCGTATCAAAAATAAAATGTCAAAGAATGCAGAACTCACTCTCAACTCTCCAGAGGATTTTGGTATAAATTTAAGTGAATATATTGCACAGGGAGACTGGCGGTTATTTTTCTATACACGAGACCAGATTCAGAAAGTAACTCCGGAAGATGTGCATAGAGTAGCACAGAATTATCTGAAACCATCCAATCGGACACTTGGTGAATTTATACCTACTAAAAATCCGGATCGTGCAGAGATACCTGTTGCTCCAGATATTGCATCTTTATTGAAAGACTATAAAGGAGGAGAAGCAATTGCTCAGGGAGAAGTATTTGATCCGTCTCCTTCCAATATCGAGAGTCGGACTAAACGAGAAACAGTTGGCGGAGTTAAAATGGCATTTCTTTCAAAGGAAACACGAGGTGATGCTGTGAATGCTCAGTTAGTACTTAAATTTGGAGATATAAATAGTCTGCAAAACAAAGGCATTGTAGGATCTCAGGTAGTTTCTATGTTGATGAGAGGAACAGAAAAGCACACACGCCAGCAAATACAGGATGAACTAGATAAATTGAAAGCAAGAGTATATGTATATGGAGGAGCAGATAAGTGCGTGGTCAATATTGAAACGTTACGTAACAATCTGCCTGCTGTTTTGAAACTAGTTTCTGAGTTTGTTCAGACACCTAGCTTTCCTGTTGAAGAGTGGGAAAAACTGAAGCAGGAAAAACTGGCTCAGATTGAAGAACAAAAGTCTGATCCGCAAAGTATAGCCTATTCAGAACTCAACAGATATATAAATCCTTTCCCTAAAGGTGATCCACGATATAATTTCACCTTTGATGAACAAATAGCTGAACTTAACTCACTTACAATAGACCAAATTAAACAGTTCCATAAAGACTTTTATGGTGCATCTAATGCGAATCTGGCTATTTCGGGAGACTTTGATGAGAAAGAGATAAAAAATCTTGTAACACAATCGTTGGCAAACTGGAAGAGTCCCAAACCTTATAGTCGTTTAACCAGAACCTATCAGGATATTGCAGCCATCAATAAATCTTTCGAAACGCCTGATAAAGCGAATGCTATGTTTTTTGCTCAGGTAAAACTCCCAATTAATGATAATGACCCTGATTATCCAGCGCTTTTATTAGGTAACGAAATACTCGGTGGTGGCTTTCTTAACTCACGTCTGGCAACCAGAATTCGTCAAAAAGATGGAATCAGTTATGGTGTAGGTTCTTATGCTTTTGCAGATCAATCTGAAGATAAAATTGGGGGTTGGGGAGCCTATGCAATCTATGCGCCAGAAAATGCAGGTAAGCTGGAGATAGCCTTTCAGGAAGAAATAAAGAAAGTATTGACAGATGGATTTACCAAACAGGAAATAGAAGAAGCAAAAAAAGGCTGGTTACAAAACAACCAGGTATCCAGAGCTCAGGATAGTTACATAGCAGGCAAACTGGAAGATAACCTGACTTATAACAGAACCTTTAAATGGGACGAAGACTTTGAGAATAAAGTCAAAGCACTTACTCCAGAGCAAATCAATGCAATAATGAAAAAGTATATAGATCCTGCCAAGATCAGTATTGTAAAAGCAGGAGATTTTGAGAAAGCGAAGAAAAAAATGGGAATGCAACAAGAAGAAAAGCCAGCTCAAGCCGCAGGGAATAAGAAGCCGTAAGTTTTATTGCCTTATCCCAAACATATTTGTGATAAAAAAAGAGGCTATCAATTGATAGCCTCTTTCATTTTCATGACTTCTTTTTCAATCTATAATACCAGGCAGTTAACGTATTACTAACAGTATAGTCATATTTAAGTTTTATCACGATTTCTCCAGTACAACTTTTATAAACACCTGAAGATTCACTTATATTTTTAGAAGCCGTTGTAGTTTGATTTGGGAATTTAACACTCCCTGTTGCTTCATCAAAGTCTAAATAAGCTGTTAGTCCTTCTTGCTCATAAAAACCAGTCAGTATGAATCGATTAGGAGTGGTAGGATCAGGAGTAATAGTGACAGTCTTTGTACTCCCGGCAGTAGACCCCTTTTGTACAACAGCCGAATAAGTCCCAGCCCAATCAGCCGCACTATATGGACACTCATCTGTAACTTTAACAAGCACACTATTGTTTTTCCCTGCAACAAACTCAGCAACTTCTCCATCACCAGTGCCGACAGGCTTAGGGTCAGATCCAGACCAATCAAATTTATAATGGTTCTCAGCTGTTATATCCTCCTCTTGAGAAATCCAGTCAGCCCCTGCATTATGAATTTTTACCTGGTATTTTTGTCCTGGTTTAAGTAATGGATAATCTACAAAGGTTTTCCCTTCATCAATTGAGAACAAAAGGTTCATATCATATTTGTCAAACTGAAGTGAGGTATTAGTAACTTCAACCAAGGAAGAATAGGTCTTTATTTTATCATCATCATCATCCTTACAGGAAGACAATGCTAATAAAGCCCCAATAACAAGTGGAACGTAACTATATATTTTTTTAAACATAAAAGTTCTTTTAATTTAAATTAACCTGATAGTATAAACCTTCTTCTATTTTTTTACTAATTTTTCGCTAAACCGTCTATAAAGACCAGCGCTACTTGTATATTCATAATAAAGATGGAAGGTCTTGTTTACTGGATCATATGTAGAAGGCGTACTACTTGGTGTAATCGTAATACCAGCCTCTACCGCTTCAGGGTCACTTTCGATATTAACAGTATTATCTTCATTTACAGAAAGCAAAAATTTAATATCTGGATTCCCAAAAACAGATGCACCAGCCTGCTGTTTCAGAATCTCTTTATCTTCAGCAATTAGGATTTTAGGATCCTCTACTTGATTGTATATAGTAACACCAGTAGTAGTTTGTCTTTCCAGTTTATAGGTAGAGACATAAGCTCCTGCATAAGGATTTCCAACTACGTGAAAATAAACAAATCCATGATTTGAACTGGTAGGTAGTCCTGCATCATTCACTGCTGTTACAGGAAGCATATAATCTTTGGTAAAATCGATTTTATCCAGATAAAATTTAATTTGAAACTCAGCATACTTCTCACCAGATTTGATAGTAGCTGTAGTATTAACAAACTCATATGTAGAGTCTGGCAACATTTGATACGCTATTTTATCTGGAGCGTCATCTAATGCTTCTTCTGGCGTATCAATAGTAAACGCAACATCTTTGTTTACTGTCCCCTGAATTGTAGCAGCGTACGTTGCAGTAAATGTGGTTTCCTCTGGGTTATACAATAAAGCTGAATTACCAAAGTACTGCAGGCCAGAGTTAACAGTAGTTCCACCATCTGGATTATAAGTCATTAATACAATTGGTGATGTTCCATCTGGAGGCATATTCATAGGATCTCCATCAAGACAAGATGTTGTTACTGCAGGTAATGCCAGCAAACACAGATATTTAAATATATTGAATCTCATATAGTCTATGTAATAAGTTATTTAGCCCAAAAGATTAGAGAATTAAAGGAATCAGCCGTTTCAACATTTGTTGGATTGTATTGTATCTCTGAAGCAGGATAAAGAATCCGGGAAGGTAATTTATCAGGGCGGGTGCTTTGAGATACGGATGAAGCAAATGTTGATGTAGCAGCAGTACCAGATACTACAGGATAACCTGTTCTTCTGTACTCATTCCATCCTTCATGACTATCTATCATATTAAGCGCAATATATTTTTGGGTGACAATAGCTTCTCTCTTTTGCTCTGTAGTAGTCGCCAGATTAAAATTCACAAGTCTGGAAGTAGAATTATTAGCTATGTAACTTGCTGCATCTGCATCAGGAGTACCAGAATATGATCCATTTGGTAACATATATACATATTCAAATGAAGCTGTGATACCAGACTCGAACAAAGCTTTTGCGTCACCTGTAAGAATATTATCAAGAACACCTTCTGCTTGTAGAAAATAACTTTCAGCAGCTGTAAGTAGAGGGAATCCAGCATCAGGCCCTTTCAATGCACCTGTAGATCCACCTGCTACAGTCCCAGTTCTCTCTGTACCTGGATACCAAAAGCTTCCACTAGGACTTTTAGGAATACCAGTACTTTCAAAACCAAGCTGATTTGTTCCTGTAGATGGAAACTGATAATACATCTTAGCTCCTCTTCCTGGATCTTTTAGTTTGACACCATTGTAAAATGCCATGATGAAAGTAGAGGGAAGCCATGCTTTGTTACCATCAGATCCATTATAGGAGAAAGCCCATGTATTCCACTCAGGATTTTGTTTGTTATTATCACGAGTATACCCTGGATTTATCAAGGCATCTGTAGTCAGGAAGCCAGCAGGATCAAAACTGGTATTGCCAAAAGTTACTTTACCATTAGCTCTGACCATAAGCCGTAACTTGATTGTATTAGCAAGTTGAATCCAACTATCCATATCTCCGCCAAATAGAACATCGTAATTGTCAATAGCATTAGGAGCAACAGATGCGGCTTGTCCTTTTTTAATGGCAGCTATTGCATCATCCAGTTCTTTGGCAAGGCTTACATAAATATCTTCGCCCTTATCATAAGTTGGAGTTAACATATCAGCACCTTTCAATGCATCTGTATAAGGTACATTATTATATGTATCTACCAACAATTGAAAATCGTATACACGCATTACTCTTGCAGCAGCATTGAAATAGATATCTGCATCAACATCGGCAGTTTGGTTAATTATATATTGATAATCTTCAAGATTATCATATGTAACAGCCCATAATCCACTGTAGTTGTTGGGAGTAAATGCATATGATACGTTTTCATTAAAACCACCATATCCGCCAGCGTTGGCAGCATAACCACCTAATTGACTCCCATATGTATTATAGTTATTCAACACAAGGGCAGTAGCAGTAAGAGCCTGTGGTAATACCAGTTCTGGTGTTACTGCAGTGGGTGCATTAGGGTTCTTATTTACATCGAGATAGTTGTTGCAGGATGACAATACTGCAGCAAACAAACAAATTACTATCGATAATTTTCTCATTTTTAATTCTTTCAAATTAATGTCTAAAATCAATTTCTTCCTGAAACATTGACAAGCTTCTTCTCAACCAATTACAGTCTCAAAGTCAATGTAGCCCCATAATAACGTGTAGGAGGTGTTTGTCCCAAGTCGTTCAAACCAGACCCATTACCTGTCACCCCTGCTGAACTATATTCAGGATCAGTGTAGTAATTATCTTTTGCCATCCACAGGAACAAGTTTCTTCCTTGTACACTGATGTTAGCACCTTTCAGAACTTTACCTGTAAACTTGCTAGGCAGATCATACGACAATGAAATCTCTCTTAATTTTAAGAAGTTACCAGACGAAATATAATTTGAGGTAACATTTCTGTTAATCCCATCAGACCAGAAACCATTATTTCCATTTCCATTTGCAATGGTAACATTTGTATTTTCAACATAGATTGGAGAACCATCTGCGTTGGTTCCATCCTGATAAACGGAATTTGGGAATACAAAACTTTCACGTCCATACAAAGCAGTTCTGTAACCAGTTCCAGACCAGTCTAACTCAGTACCAATCCCATTGAATACTTTGTATCCACTACGGTATTCAAATAAGATAGAGAAACGGAAGTTTTTATAATTTACAACTGCATCCATGCCTAAACGATTTTTAGGAGTAGCATTTCCTAAAATCACATTGGAAGTTGTGGCAGAAGGAAGTCCTGTTGTTTTGTTGACAATTACACGTCCTTGTGGATCACGTTGGTAATCCAGCCCCATAATTACAGGGAATGACTGACCTGCAACCGCAGCAGAAGTAGCATTTCCAGAAGTAGCTAAAGATAAAGAAGGTAATAAGGCAGAAATTGAATTTACCTGATTATTTAGGTATGAATAGTTACCACCAACCGTTACCGTCCAGTTTGGAGTTTTAATTGGAGTTACATGTAATTGAAATTCAATCCCTTCTGAAGTTGTCTCCCCTACGTTTGTAGTCAAGGCATTATAGCCTGTACTATTTGAAACACTTGTAGTAACAGTTTGATTATCTGTACGACTATGGAAGTAAGTTACTGCAGATGTAATTTTATCATTCCACAGATTGAAATCTAAACCAACTTCATACGTATGGGTAAACTCAGGTTTCAGATCAGTACTTACTAAAGAGTTATTTACAGAATATCCAGCCAGACTACCATAAGGAAAACCATTGTTGGTGCCATAACTGACATTGCTACTAAAAGTAGGTAGCGTATAATAGGCTCCGAAATTGGAGAAACTTCCTGCAAATCCAGTTAAACCACCCAAGTTAACCTGACCTGTTTTTGCAATACCCCCTCTCAATTTAACATAGTTAATCAATCCACTTGCTTTCATTTCAGGGAAGATATCACTCAGAATAGCAGAAGCCTCTAAAGAGGGATAGAAGAATGAACGATTTTCCTTATTTAATCTTGAATCCCAGTCATTACGGCCACTAGCTGTTAAGAATAAATAATCTTTATAGCCTAAAGTCAATTTTCCATATACACCAACTAAACGGGTTTTATATTCAGCCTCTCCATACGAAGGAGTACCTGTACCATTACTTAGGTTATAGAGATCATTTACAATCAATCCACTAATACCTGTTGACATATATCTACCTGTATTTTCAATTAACTGAGTACCTGCAACTAAATTAGCATTGATGACACCAAAGTGCTTATCATATTGCCCAAGTAAGTCTGTAACCAACTGAGTAGAATTATTAGCAGTTTCTGTTACACCAGCAGGAATATCTGTTTTTGAGCTTTGATCGGTATTTTTTGCATAATCACTGTACTTGTAACCACCATTGAATTGCTTTTGTGTAAAAAAGCGAGAAGAAATACCTTGACGGGCAATCAGATCAAGACCTCTAATAGGAGTAAATTTTATTTCCAGATTTCCAGTCAGATACTTATTTTTATCATCTCTTCTATAATTATCTGCCATAAAATATGGGTTCTGATACCATGGGTTATAAAAACCATTTGGTGATGAGAACTTGTTATTTCTCCAATCTTTAAATTGAGTAATATCCACGTTTGAAGGCATATTCAACATATTAGAATAAATGTTAGATGTTGCCGACGAAACGTCATAGTGATCAGGAGCATAAGAAGTAGAATAAGTTACCATTACAGTATTTCCCACTTTTCTTGTACCGTTTACCCGAATATTACCACGAGAATATTTATCACCAGGAGTTGTACCTTTTGAACTTACATATTGACCAGAAATATAGAAGCTTGACTTCTCATCACCAGATGAAAGAGAAAAATCCGTCTGATTAATTAAGCCGATCTTCCAGAAATCATCATGACCAGGTTTAAAGTCATATGTGGAATATAATTGAGAACCATCTTCTAATTTCGGACCAAGTGGTCTCAAAGTACCATCAAAGTGAGGACCATAGGATTGATTTTCCAGGTAGTTGAACACAGGCTTTCCATCAGGGCCTATTCCATAAGCAGAACCTCCTGGACCATACCCTTCCTGAATCTTTGGAAGGAAAGCTACCTGTGACCACTGTACGTTTTGAGAAACAGTAATATCAACCTTCCCCTCTTTTCCTTTTTTCGTTGTAATGATTACAGCACCATTAGAAGCCTGAGATCCATAAATAGCTGCTGCACCAGCGCCTTGCAGAATGTTAACAGATTCTACATCGTTCATATTAATTGTACCTAATACAGAACTCGGAACAATAACATTGTCAATAACAACTAATGCCTGGTTATTACCTGTAAGAGAGCGTTGTCCACGAAGTACGATACGAAAATCAGGGTTAACACCGCTACTTGTCGCATTGATCTGAGCACCAGCCACTTTACCTTGAAGACCACCAGCCAAGTTAACAGCTCTACCACCTGTAATATCTTGTGATTTCAGAATGGTTTGAGAAGTTCCTAACTCTCTTACTCTTGCCTGAAGACCACCCGCAGTTGTTACAACTACTTCACTTAGTTCAGTAGCATCTTGCGCTAATTTAATATCTACAGAAGAACGATTGCCAATCTCTACCTCCTGCGCTTTAAATCCAATGAAGGAAAAAACCAACACTTTATCTCCATCTCCAACAGTTAGAGAATAAGTACCTGTTGAGCTTGATGTAGTCCCTTTGGTAGTTCCTTTTACACTAATACTTACTCCAGGCAGAGGTGTCCCATCTGTTGCATCTGTCACCTTTCCGGTTATCGTTCTGTCCTGAGCCAAGGCAAGCCCAACACATAGCAGGTATGTAAAACCTACCAGTAAAAGTTTTCTCATAAATTAAGGTTTAAAGTTTGATTAGTTTGAAGTATATAATTTAATCACTAGCTGGTCATCACTTTTCTATTCATTGGTGGAAAATCTTAAAATATTACAATTCATATTTCGAAGCTTTAATAATAATCATTAACTTTTATGCTGCTTTTTATATATCTGTAGATATTATTCCGTCATAAGGCATTTAGTAAGGTATACAAATGTGTAAACTACAATTAACGAGTATTAGAAAAAAAAACTACAGACAACGAATAATCAATAAATTAATACAGGAATATCGATCATTAACTAAAATTATTTCGCTAAATAAATAAAAAACCAAATTATCAACAAACAATACATAGAAATAAATTTCACTATCTTGATAATTCTCGTTCTGATTGATCGAATAGATATCACTAAAATTTTCCATCCCATATATTCTCGAGTAATATTTTGGATCAAAGAAAGTCAATAAAATACAAATCCACTTATTCACCATTTCGCTTAGAAGTACCTGAAAATTACTCTGATAGCTTCTATCATATATGCATATAGCGGTCTTTTATAAACTACATTACCCAATCACCTTTTCATTATAAACTTGACTTTATCTTCTAAGATTTCTCGTTGTAGATTTACACTATTTTGATATACCTCCAATCAGTATTTCATTTTGTAAATATTTAAAAGGTTGTGTAAAAACTTTTAACCAAAGGCAAAAACACAAAATAAAATCGCTTCAATGTGTAAAATACCTAGTATAGGAAAACCAAAAATCCTCACATAACGGGCATATATCCAAGTTAAATTAGTGGATAGCACACTAGCTGTTCCTATTAAAACAAATAATGTAATTAGCTGTGAAGAGAGGTAGTTAGTTGATAGGTAATAGAAGTAGAAATGAGTTAAACTCAAAAAAACAATAAATCTGGTCGTGGAGCTATCCCAAAAAAATAATAGATAAAAAATAAGAAAAGTATTAAACTAAAGCCTTTCAGTATTGACTTAAAACACTATATATACAGATTAAACAATATAAAATAGTACAAAAAGCAAAAGCGGGACAATTTTAAGATTGTCCCGCTTGTTAAATAAAAATACTTTTAAGATTCTCGCTATAATTTACATACTCTTATTTCTGTAAATTTTAAAAGTGAGGATAAAGATTTAAAATAATACGATTCTATTTCTTTACCAAAGTTTCGTTTATAATCCTATCTCCATTACTTCCTACATATTTATAATTTAATGTAAAGGTTTTGGTTTCCGGATCATATTTATTAGTACCAGTTTGTTGAAAACTACTTACACTGGCAGCAGTTTCTTTGGGTGTAATCGTAACAGTATTATCTTTATTTACCTTCAACCACATTTTGTAATTTCCTGCTAAATCAGCAAACTCAGTTTCACTTGTAAATTTATCGATAGAACTCAGGTGCTTATCTCTATTTATATCTCTGGGTGATGTTGGATGTTGAAAAAATCCAGTAGAATGATAATTACCTTCATATGCATTTGGTAAACCAGTGATAGCGATAACTGTATATCCTACATTACTCGCAATTGTTGCACCAGAAGCATCGGTAATGGCTAATGCTAATGCATAATCTTTACTGAAATCTAAACCAGATGGAACAGTCACAACTACATTAAACGAGGCATCCTTTTCTCCTTTTTTTACTACAATCGGACCTTCAATTGTATACGCCTCAGTAGGTAACAATGTATAGGCTTCATCCCCATTAGGTATACGATAAATACTATTATATTTATCTAAAGCAGCTTGATTGCCGCTAACGGTTACAGCATAGTCCTTATCAGGCGCAAACTGACCTGCTACTGTTACAGTCAACTCTACTTTTTTGGCAGAATCAACTACAAATTTCTCTACCAAAAGATTACCTCCCTGAGAGCCATAAAAGCTTGCAATCATTTGTGCATTCTTTGACTCTACAATATCTGTATATCCAACATCTTCAAGGCATGAACTAAGCCCCAAGACAAGGCAACAGAAAGATATAATAACATATAAAGGTCTTTTCATGATTATTCGTCAATGCGTTTGAATAGTTAATTTATTTAATCCAGAATATTTTACTTGTAAATTGGCTGATTGCTCCCTGTTCTTTTACATTAGCCGCATTGGTACTATATTCAGAAGCAGGATACAAAATTCTTACTGGCTGTTGAATACCTATAGCCCGTGTTGAAAGAGGAACATCAGGTACGCCTGTTCTCCTGTATTCACACCAAGCTTCAAAACCATTATAACTTGTCAAAGCCACCCACTTTTGATAAACAATTGCCTCGATCTTATCACTCGAAGAATTCCAACTAACATTAGAAATACTTTGATTATAATAATCTGAGGCAGCAGTAGAAGCATCAGCAACACCTAAAAGTTTAAAAGATTCTGTTATACCTGATTCAAATAAAGTTTTAGCATCGCCAGATAAATATCCTCTCTGTACAGCTTCAGCTTGCAGAAAAAAGCTTTCTGCAGCAGTCATTACTACCATAGCCCTTGCATATCCATTATCATTTGTACCACCAAGTGCCTTGGGAGGGTCAGCAATAGCAGGTCCAAATAAAGAAACCTTTGTTGCCAGATAGTCATCATTTCCTTCTCCAAATTCAGGTCCTCTGTATTGTCCAGTATAAGGAGCAGCTGTAGCAGTGGTTGCTAACCGAGCCAAACGAGCCATATCATTTGTACTCTTCATATTATCAACGAAGAACTTAGAGTAACAATAAAAATCTCTGTTTCCAGCTTTTTTGTCTGCTGCGGTAAAACCATATGATTCATAGAACTGATTCATCTTACCAGAAGACTTGGTATAACCAGGATTAGATAATACATTCTCATCTGCACCTAAAAAACCAGAACCTTCAGCAGCAATTTTAGCAATCTGCTCTTTAATATAACTTTCTTTTCCAGCAACATTAATTTGACGGAGAAGTATCCGTAACTTTAATGTATTAGCAAACTTGCGCCATTTTGTTATGTTACCACCAAAATAAATATCAGCAGAACCAGCTGAAGGGTTATCTCCAGAAACAGGTACTGTCAAATCCACAATTGCATCATCCAACACTGTGATTAAGTTATCATAAATAGCCTGTCCTTCATCGTATTTTGGTCGGATAGATGCAGTTCCCTTCAGAGCATCTGAATAAGGGACATTATTATACATATCAACTAATAGTTGATAGTTGTATGCTTTCATAACTTTGGCTATACCACTTAAACTTTTTCTATTGGCAGCATTTTGCTCTACATATAGGTAATCTTCCAGATTGTCATATATTCCTATCCAAGTTCCATTCAGGAAGTTAGTTGTAATATCATACGTTTTCTGTTCATTAAAGCCAGAAACACTACCAGTAGGAGACCACTGTCCAACCCAGAAAGCGCCTACTTCATGGTGAGCAAGACGAGCAGCTGTATTATTTAAAGCTGCAGCAATTACTAAGTCTGGTGTTGATGAAACAGCTTGATTAGGATTATCATTTACATCAAGGAAACCTTCACAACTACTCAATCCTATCAGTGAAATTGCCAATGCAATTGTATAAATATATTTCTTCATTGAGTTTCTTACGTTAAGGGTTGTTATTATAATACTACTTAATTAAAGACCAACAGACACAGAAAAACCATAAGTACGTGTTGGAGGAGTAATGTATGTGGCATTAACTCCAACTGCGTTAGTAGTAGTATTATTAAACTCAGGATCAGTATACACATTAGCCTTAGGAAGTAGAGTTAACAAGTTTCTACCTACGAGGCTAATTTTAGCAGTTTTTAATACTTTTGTCTTAGACAATAAAGATGTAGGCACATCATAACTTAATGAAACTTCTCTTAATTTCCAGAATGCTCCACTAGTCACAAAGTTCTCTCCTATATTTCTTAAATTACTATCCCATGCACCTAAACCACCATCTTTCAATGCGACATCTTTGTTCTCAACATAGACAGGTGTTCCATCTGCATTTGATCCGGATTGGTATACAGAATTAGGGAAAATAAAGCGCTCACGACCATAATTTGTTGTTGGTCCAGCCAGACCAGTAAACCACATAGTTTCAGCTAAACCATGAGCCACTACGTTTCCACCTCTATACTCAGCCAATGCACTCAATGCTAGACCTTTGTATCTTACGGTTGTAGATAATCCTAATCTATGCTTTGGATTAGTTTGCCCCATAGACTTCAGATTTGGATCCTTAACAGGATATCCTGTGTTTGCATCTACAATAACACGCCCCTGAGGATCTCTCTTGTAAGCAACAACCTTCATAATAGGATATTGTTCTCCTACACGTGCAAATACCTGATAAAGGCTTGAGTTAACAACTCCATAATAGGAGCTTAAGTTAATTTCATCTAACCCTTCATATAGAGACAAGATTTTATTATCTACATAGCTATAATTAAAATTCACATCCCACTTTAAACCATAACTTGTGTTTACAGGAGTTCCTTTAAGCGTAACTTCGTATCCTCTGTTAAGCATTGCTCCTGTATTGATAGTTGCTCTTGAAAAACCTGTTGTACCAGAGATATCGATACTTACAGTCTGATTAGTAGTCTTTTGAGTATAATATGCCAACTCCAGATTCACTCTGTTATTAAACAGACCCACTTCTCCACCTACTTCATAAGACGTTGTAAATTCTGGCTTTAATAAAGGATCTTTTATTGTATTTCCATATGTAAATCCTGGTAAGCTACCATAAGGAAACCCCCCACTTGTGTTAAACACAGTTTGCAATTCATATGGCCCAACATTAACACCACCTACTTTTGTAGCAGCAGCAGTTAGTTTTGCATAGGTGATTGTATTGCTGTTTTTAATTGCAGGAATCATATCAGAAAGAACCAAAGACACATCTACTCCAGGATAAAAATAACTACGATTTTGTGGTGCTAGAACAGAAGTCACATCTTCACGAGCAGAGGCATGCACAAATACAAAGTCTCTATATCCTAAAGTGAAATCACCATAAAAGCCCAGCAAACGAGAAGTATAGTTGCTCTCACCAGCAGTAGGTTGACCTGTCAGGTTATTAAGATTGTATAATCCTGATATAACCAAAGAAGAAATACCTGCATTAACATATTTTGAGGTCTTCTGACGAATATTATTACCTAAAATCAATGTACCAGAAAATACTCCTATGTTCTTTTTCATAGTAATTAAGAAATCAGTATTTATCTGACTTTCATAAGCACTATAATCACCGGCACTACCCGCAAGATCTTTTGCATTGTATTTACCAGAAGCTTTTGCAAAATCTGTATATGTAAATTTTTCAGACCAGTTTTTACCACTATATGTGTTATATGTAAGACCTGCACGATAAGCAAAAGAAAGCCAACTTGTTGCTTGATAGGAAAGGTCAAAGCCTCCAGTCAAATATCCTACCCGATTTGAATTCCGATTGATGTCCTTACTAAAATAAGGATTATCAAAATAATCATTGTAGTAGTTATTTGGGTTAGCGTAATTCAAAGAACCATCCGCATTCTTATAATCACGCCAGTTTCTGTATGTTGATATAGGAATATAAGATGGCGTATTTAATATGTTGTTGTAAAAATTGGAATTAGTAGTATTGGTAGCTACTTGAGAATAGGCTAAGTTAAATCCAGCTTTCAAACCTTTATAGGTACGATCTGCATTAAAACGCCCACCTGTTCTTCTATATTGATCACCAGGCAAAACACCTTTTGTAACAACATCCTGTAAGGAAAAGAAAAAGCCTCCTGACTTATCACCTACTTGTATTGAAAAATCATTTTGCGTGGTACGTCCAACATCAAAGGCTTTCCGTCTTTCATCTTTTAATGGCAAATAGGGTATTTTTTGACGTGTACCATCTTCCAACTCTCGCCCTATAGGAATTAATGTCCCTTCAACAGCTCCATCAACCGAAGACTCTACTGTCCCTGTAGTGTATTCCGGACCATAGGATTGATTTTCAAATGGAACAAAAATACGGCTATAATTCTCAGTTCCACCACCAAATCTATCATTAAACTTTGGCATAAAACTTATACTTTCCAAACTTGACGTGTTTGTAAAAGTAATTCGTGGCTCTGGACTTGCTCCTCTTTTTGTTGTAATAATCAAGGCGCCATTTGAAGCAGAAGATCCATATAAAGCAGCAGCATTTGCTCCCTTAAGAACATTTATACTTTCTATATCATTTGGATTCAGATAATTGATGGCATCCTGAGGAACCTGAACCCCATCTATTACAACTAAGGCCTGATTATCCCCAACTAAAGAACGGTTACCTCTTAATACAATACGTGTTGAAGGATTGACACCGTTATTTATAGTATTTACCTGAAGACCTGCTACTTTTCCAGAAAGTGCAGTTGCGGCATTGAGTGCTTTTGCCTGATTAAGCTCATCCGACTTTACTTTACCAACAGAATAGCCAAGTTCTTTTGATTGGCGCTGAATCCCTAATGCTCCAATAACCACCTCTTGCAATGAGTGAACATCACTGCTCAATGCAACATCAATTGCAGAACTGTTACCAATAGAAACCTCTTTTGTAACAAAGCCAATAAAGGAGAATATTAACGTCTGAGTCTCACCAGGTACTGACAACTGGAACTTTCCATTAGAATCTGTACTTGTTCCTCTGTTTGTTCCTTTAATAAGGATATTTACTCCAGGAAGTGGAGTACCATCACCAGAATCTGTAACCTTTCCAGTAATTACCCTATCCTGTGCAACTAAATACCCTACACAAAGTAGAAATTTTAAACAAACCAGTAAAATTTTTTTCATAAATCAAGGTTTAAAGTTTGGTTTTTAAAGAGAAACTTAATTAATCCATAGCTTATCGACACATATAAAAAAAATCACATATTTGTAAATTTCAATTAACACTATTAAATCACTATTCTGTGTATCATGTAATATATTTTCACTGTTTTTTACATATACAGAAGGCTTACTCACAATGAATAGCAAAACAACACAGAAAGAAAAAAGACTGGAATACCATTTTTATACCTAAAATTATTCTGCTAAATAAGTAAAAAACAAAATAAACAACAATATTACGATCTAAATAAATTTTGTGTTTAACATAAATAGAAATGGAAACAGACCTTAATTCTCTAAAATTTATACAAATAGCAGGTAGTATGATTTAAACCATATTTCTATCATATATGAGAGATATATCAGAAAAGACATATACACATCATAAGTAAAATACAATTTTCATTTACTTATATTTTTTTTGAATCAGTTTCGCTTTATTACAAGTATGTAATCTCTATAAAGTTGATCTCTTATTTACTATTAATTTATGAACATATAATTTATGAACATACAGCAAGAGTTAGAGTCAAACACGCACTTCTCCTCTATTCCTAAAGATCAGATCCAATGGTTAATGGATCATAGTGAACTGTTGACCTTACAAATAGGAGACTATGCATTCCGAAAAGGAGACCTTGTGGATAAACTTTTTATTGTATTGAAAGGTCGTTTGCGCATTTTTTTTATGCAGGGAAACCAGCAAATAGAGTTTGGGTATAATGAAAAAGGTCATATAGGTGGCAGTCTACCCTACTCTCGTCTCCAGAAGGCCAATGGCAATGGAGTAGCAGTAGATCCTACTCTATTACTAGCTTTACCTACAAATCATTTTCCAGAAATGATTCAAACACAATATGAACTAACAGAAATGCTTGTTCATTTGATGATTGATAGAGTCAGAGATTTTACCAAGTTCCAGCAACAGAATGAAAAAATGATCTCCTTAGGAAAGCTTTCGGCAGGTCTGGCACATGAACTTAATAATCCTGCAGCTGCCGTTATCAGAAGCTCAGACGCACTAAAAAAACATCTGTATTCTGTTCCACTAAAGCTCAAAAAGGTAGTTTCCATGCAGCTCACAGCAGAACAAGTAGAACAGGTTAATGAAGTATTATTTTCTAAGATCAAAGCTGGTCCTAAAATCAATATTTCACTTATGGAAAGGACATCTCTGGAAGATGAGCTAACAGACTGGCTCGAAGAACATGGATTGAACAATGCGTATGAAATAGCAGAGTGTTTTGTTGATTATGACTTGACAGCCAATGATCTGGATTTTATTAATCAGAAAGTTTCGACAAACTCTCTCCCCTCTGTTTTGGAATGGCTCTGTAATGTACTGACTACCGAGAAAATGGTAAGTGAAATTGCAGAAGCATCAACAAGAATCTCAAAGCTAGTCAAAGCCATCAAAGAGTACTCTCATATGGATGGAGGAGCAGATAAACAAAAAGTAAATTTACGCGAAGGTATACAAAGCACATTAACTATCCTCCAGCATAAACTGAAGATAAAGAATATTGAAGTAAAACTTGATATTCCAACTGATTTGCCTCAGATTAATATAAATATAGGGGAAATGAATCAGGTATGGACTAATTTGATAGACAATGCGATTGACGCCATGGAAGATCATGGTAAGCTTCAGATTGAAGCAATTAAAGACAGAAACTTCATTATAACTAAGATTATTGATAATGGTGTTGGCATTCCCGAAGATATTATGGGAATGATATTTGATCCATTTTTTACAACAAAGCCTGTTGGAAAAGGAACTGGTCTTGGACTTGAAATTGCACTAAGCATTGTAAAACAACACAATGGAAAAATAAAAGTTAGTTCTAAACCAGGACAAACAGAATTCAATGTTTGTCTTCCTATTGATTAATTGTATAACTTTATCTCTTCTGTTTCTCTATTTCTTTACGAAACAATTTTTAGAGAACCATACATCACATATTCACCCACTTAGAACATCGAAATGAAACAACCCATTATTATAGCTGTCGACGATGACCCTCAGGTGTTACGGGCTCTTTCGCGCGATTTACGCAGCACGTATAGAAAAGAGTATAAAATTCTCAGCACAGAATCTGCCAGTGAGGCACTTAATGCACTCAAAGAATTAAAAAAGAAAAATGAGACCGTAGCTATGTTAATCTCTGACCAGCGTATGCCTGAAATGCTGGGGGTTGACTATCTGAGTAAAGCAAAAAAAGAATTTCCAGAAGCCAAGAGGGTCCTTCTAACTGCCTATTCAGATACGGATGCAGCTATTAAGGCAATCAATGATGTACAATTGGACTACTACCTGATGAAACCTTGGGATCCACCTGAAGAAAAGATGTTTCCGGTATTAAACGATCTACTGGAGGCTTGGCAAAACAATTATACTCCTGATTATGAAGGTTTACGTGTTATCGGGTTTCAGTTTTCACCAAAATCACATGAAATAAAAGATTTTCTTTCAGGTAATTTATTTCCCTATCAATGGATGGATATCGAAACCAGTGACAAAGCCAAAGAACTACTGGCCAACTATTCCATTGATATGAAAGAACTTCCGGTTATCTTACTTGAAGATGGCGCTTATCTTAAAGATCCTTCTGTAACAGAAATAGCTGAAAGACTAGGTTTAAAACCTCATGCTTCAGCTGAGTTATATGATGTCGTCATTATTGGAGCGGGACCCGCCGGATTATCTGCTGCTGTCTATGGAGGATCTGAAGGACTCAAGACATTGCTTATTGAAAAACGAGCACCTGGTGGCCAAGCAGGTACAAGTTCACGCATAGAAAATTATCTAGGCTTTCCTTCAGGTCTCAGTGGTTCGGATCTTTCACGTAGAGCAATAACTCAGGCAACACGCTTTGGTGTCGAATTTCTCTCTCCGGCAGAAGTAGTTGATATTGAGTTGCAGGATAATTATAAAATACTAACTCTCTCAACTGGAGCGAAAATCAATACAAGGAGTCTGATTATTGCGACAGGAGTAGATTATCGTAAACTTGATACCAAAGGGGTTTCAGACTTTACCGGAGCAGGAGTATACTATGGAGCAGCAACTACAGAAGCCAACGGATGCAGAGATCGGGAAGTTTTTGTTGTAGGAGGAGGCAACTCTGCAGGACAAGGAGCGATGTACTTATCTCAATATGCCAAAACCGTTTATATTGTCATTCGCCGTCCTGATCTAACCGAAACTATGTCTCACTATCTGATTGATCAGATCAAGGACACACCAAATATCCGGTTACTACCTTGTTCTGAAATTGTAGAGGCCAGAGGAAACGGACATCTTCAGGAACTAGATATAAAAGAGCTAAACTCCGGTAACATTCAAACATTACAGGCTGATTCCCTGTTTATTTTTATTGGAGCAAAACCCTTCACAGACTGGATGCCTATCAATTTGTTCAAAGACCCTCGTGGATTCATAGAGACAGGCCGTAATTTATTTCTTTACCCTAATTTTAAGAAGTCCTGGAAATTGGAACGTGAACCGTATCCACTGGAAACATGTGTACCAGGTATATTTGCATCAGGTGATGTTAGGGCAACAGCAATGAACCGTGTTGCATCTGCTGTAGGCGAGGGTGCGATGGCTATCAGTTTTGTACACAAGTATCTGTCAGAAATCTAATTGTCGCATACTTTTGTTTTATATCTAATTTTTATTGTATGTCTACCGAACCAATTGCCTGTCAACATATTCTGGATGTTAAAGAATTAAAACTTGCTAAAGAGTATGTATGTGAAGAATGTATCCAGTCAGGTAGTACATGGCTGCATTTACGTACCTGTCAAACGTGTGGAGTTACATTATGTTGTGATTCATCACCTAATAAACATGCTACCAAACATTTCTACCGAACAGGTCATCCTGTGGTTATTTCAGCAGAGCCAGGTGAACAATGGCTTTGGTGTTATGCAGATTCCAGTTTTGCGGAGTATTAAGATAGATACGCATACATAAATTAACTATCAAGTATTACCAATATTTAGAATGCAAAGTTTTGATTGATAGTATTCCCAAATAGCCTTTACTTTGAGCACTTATTGAATCAAAACTAGATTAGTCCTTACAGCCAATGACCAAGTTATCTGTTAATATTAATAAAATTGCCACACTGCGCAATTCCCGAGGGGGAAATAACCCCAATGTAATTCGGGTTGCACAGGATTGCGAAAGATTCGGAGCCCAGGGAATTACAGTACATCCACGTCCAGATGAACGCCATATTCGATATCAGGATGTTATTGAGCTAAAAGAAATAGTCACCACAGAGTTTAATATTGAAGGTTATCCGGATGCCAGATATATAGAGTTGGTTAAACGAGTACGTCCAACTCAGGCAACATTAGTACCTGATCCTCCAGAGGCAATAACTTCCAGTTTTGGCTGGGACACTATCCAGCATAGAAGTATGCTTCAGGATATTATAGCAGAATTAAAAAGCTATGGTATTCGCACCTCTATTTTTGTAGATCCCATAGAAAAAATGGTAGAAGGAGCTTCACACACAGGTACAGATCGAATCGAACTCTATACGGAAAGTTATGCAACCCACTACCAGATCAACCGTGAAGAAGCAGTATTACCATTTGCACACGCAGCCCGGGTTGCAGCAGAAGTTGGTTTAGGATTAAATGCAGGTCATGATCTAGATCTCAATAATTTACATTATCTTAAAGAATATCTTCCTAATTTACAAGAAGTATCTATTGGTCACGCACTTGTTTGTGATGCATTATACTTTGGTTTAGAAAATACAATTCAGATGTATCTCAAAGAATTACGTTAAATATGAATCATTCCAAATTCCAGGCATAACTTCATTTTATCTGAAAAGCTAACAAGAACAGCGTCTGTGTTTTCCTAAAAAACGTGGACGCTGTTTTGCTTATAGAAACTCTCCTCAGTAAATAATCTGACTGGTATTCAAATATGTTTTAATTGCAACTTGAAGTTCAGTTATTCTGTAAAATGACCATACTTTCAGTCAAAGATAAAAGTGAACAGAGTTCGAATATTTCTGAAATGCAACCAAAAGTATGGTCAAAACCAAATGTGCACAAAGTTCCAGTCATTTGTAAAGCTATTCGAACTTTTTTTACTTCGCTTGCTAAATAGTTGCCCAATCACTCAGCTATCTATTGCCACTTTGACCATAGTTCAAATAGTTGTCAGCATGACCAAAGTTTCAGTCGCAGAACAAGATTAATTACAACGCTAGTCACTTGTATCGCTAAAAAGGTTGGCTAATACAGTCGAAGTGAAACTTAAAATCCAGTATAGATATATCTGCCATTCAGACCAAAGACAAACATTTAGTTTTTCGACGAAAAATTTTAAAAGGCTGTTGGAAATTAATTTTCATTCGCATTACTTTGCATTACAAAGTACTTTTATATGAATCAACCCAAAGATCATTTAGACACACTACACGAAATCCGGGACCTGATGGAAAAGTCATCCCGATTTATTTCATTAAGCGGCTTATCAGGGGTTTCTGCAGGTATTTTTGCGTTATTTGGAGCAGCAGCAGCCTTTGTTATCCTACAGTCCGATTCTTTTTTCTATACCGATTATCGGGCGGCACTGGATCATACACAGGTATTATGGCTGCTTGTATTGGATGCGGTGATAACTTTATTTTTGTCTTTCGTTGTAGCAATGATTTTCACCGTTCGTCAGGCCAGAAGGAAAGGTCAGGCAATCTGGAGTAAAACAGCTCAGCGACTGACTATCAACATGATGATTCCTTTAGTGACAGGAGGAGTGTTTTGTCTGGCGTTTCTTTATCAGGGTTACATTGGCATTATTGCTCCCAGCATGCTGGTTTTTTATGGGCTGGCTTTAATAAATGGGAGCAAATACACACTTCATGATATACGCTATCTTGGAATCTGTGAAATTATTCTTGGTTTGATTGCCACGTTTTTTATTGGGTATGGTCTTCTTTTCTGGGCAATTGGTTTTGGAGTCTTACACATTATCTATGGCATAGTCATGTATCGGAAGTATGAAAAGTAGTGACTTTCTCATTTCCTATCATCTATTATCTATATATGCCATATGAAAGTCAAAGTTATTCTTTCGTCTCTCACTTCGTATTCAGAAACAAAATTGTATGTAGATATGGAAAAAGTCGGGCAAAGAAAAAGTAAAAAATGAGACAGGTATGATATCCGCCAAGTTGTATACAAAACTGTTAACCAACAGTAGAAGAATTGAAAGCAGGCTATGATTGGTCCTACTGAAAGTTTTACAGTTAGTAATATGAAAACCTGAAACATAAAATCAAACATTTCACCTATACAGGTAGATAGAAAAAGTTTGAACCCTGTGAAACTTTTTCATTAAAATACCTGGATTAAATAACATGCTGCTGCTACTTCTGGAAGCAATAGTATCGAAAGTGAAAAATAATCGGTCTGAACACACGCAATTAGAAACCGAAAGTATACCAGCTTCTGTTCTTGCTTATGAAAAGCTATAAAAATTGCATTTTTAACAATACTTTTACAATGGCAGGAGCAGATCACGATAAATTCAAAGCAAAGTGAAAGAATTACTGGAAAATCTAAATAAAGCATTTGAAAGCAAGGCCCGGTTAGGGATTATGTCGGTATTGATGGTAAATGATCAAATGGATTTTAATAGTTTGAAAGAGCTATTGAATCTGACAGATGGTAATCTTGCCAGTCACTTGCGGGCTCTGGAAGAACAAAGTTACATTGCTGTCCAGAAACAATTTGTAGGTCGGAAACCTAACACAACATATCAAGCAACTGAAGAAGGGAAAAAAGCTTTCAATGAACATTTAAAAGCTTTGGAAACGCTGATTAAAAGCAACTTATAATTTTTTTACCCATTCACTTTGAAATTCAAAGTACTTTAACAACAACAATGTTTAGTATTTACCGAAGGTTCAGATCATGGCTACTAGTAAGCATTATCGAATACGCAAAACCTTTTGTCTGGCGATTTTCAGAACCATTAAAATGGGATATTGGCCTGGAAGCTATGCGGGTATATCCTCCTGAAAGTTTTGGATATAAAATAGCACAGGTGCTGGATACATATAATTTTACATTAATACCACATTATGAATCCCATGATGCAAAACATATTCTCCTTGATTACGAGATGACAGCAGAAGGAGAAGTTCAACTACAATGTTTTATGCTGGGCAATGGTCATGCAATATTTTCCGTAGTATTTGCAGTGTGCCTTGGTTTTATTCTAATGCCTGATCAATGGTGTGTATTCTATAAAGATATTTTACGAGGCTATCAAACTTCCACCAATATAAGTGCCATTGATTTCTGCCAATTACTCCCTAATGACTTAAAATCTGTACAAAAAGAACTTTTATACTCAACTCAAACAAAATAATCTGTCTATGAGAATTTCAGCAAAACATATTCTCTGGCTCACTGCTTTTAGCATTGCAATGGGCTTTTTGGAAACAGCAGTAGTAGTTTATCTTCGGGTCATATATTATCCGGAGGGATTTAAGTTCCCCTTAGCTCCTATTCATCCAAACGTTGCACTGACCGAGTTCTTACGGGAAGCAGCCACTATGATTATGTTATGGGGAATAGGTTGGCTCACAGGCAAAACTCCAGTACAGCGATTTGCCTTCTTTCTGTATAGTTTTGCAGTGTGGGACATCTTCTACTATGTATTTCTTTATCTGCTCTTGGGTTGGCCAGAATCTCTTTTTACCTGGGATGTACTGTTTCTGATTCCGGTAACATGGGTAGGCCCTGTATTAGCCCCTTGCCTGGTAGCCATGACCATGATCTTATTTACAGGGGTAGTTGTCTGGTTAAGTAATAACCAATTTAGTATTCATATACCACGACAAACTGTTCGGCTTTGGCTGGCAGGTTGTATAATCGTAATTGGTAGCTTTATTTATGATTATCTGGTATTTGTCCAACAACACCATGGGTTATCTGCATTATGGTCTCCAGGCAAACAAGCTGCTTTATTTGCAGAGATAGCTGTGTATGTGCCAACTTATTATCCCTGGTGGGTCTTTTGTATTGGAGAAGCACTTTTTCTATGGGGTATCGCTAAATTTTACTTATTCAATACTCAAGCTCAGATCTCAAAACTCTATCCTAAATATTATCCTTTTAACAACAAGAGAGTATCCTCAGTTTCTGAAACATTTGCAGATGAATGGGAAGGTCTTTGAGATCATCCTACCATCTAGGTTCATCTGCATCAATGCAATACACTAATATAACTATATCATAACTATGAAACCGTCTTCTATTAAACTCACCATTTTGTGTCTGCTAGCATTAATTTATAATTATGTTTTCTGGCAAGAAAAGTTGGGGATTAATCTATTATTATTTTCTACACTTCTGATTGCAGCTCTATTCTATTTTTATCCCCAAAGTTGGAAAGCTACAAATGTCAGAATCTCTACCTTATTTACCATTCTCTCTCTTATCATGGTAGTCTGGCATAATTCCCTGACAAGTAAACTAGCTCATGTTACTTCATTCTTAATAATGGCAGGTTTTATCCATGTCAGAGAATACAGAACTGTCTACAATGCACTGGCAAGTTATGTATTCAATTTCTTTGCTGTAGTTCCTAACTTTATCAGTGAGTGGAAACATTGGTCTGAACAGTCTAAGCTAAGTTCTACGAAAACAGGTAAGTCATTGTATCAATTGCGCTTCTCGCTTATCCCTCTGGTATTTTTCAGCATCTTCTTTTCAATATTCAAAATTGCCAATCCTGTTTTCAGTGACCTGAGTGACAGTTTCTTTAATTCTATTGCAACATTCTTTGACCAATTATTTGCCAATATCTCATTTGTCCGCATTCTATTTATTGTAAGTGGATCATACCTGATAGGATCTTTTTTATACTACTTGTACTATCCACAACTTCTTGCAAGTGAGCAAAAACATACAAACATAATTACACGACAAAGACGATTTGTAAAAAGTCAACACATTAATTTTAGCCTTGTAGGTTTAAAAAACGAATACACTACTGCACTTATCTTAATCATATCTGTCAATGTCTTATTGCTAATTGTAAATATTATCGACATTCGTTGGCTGTGGTTCAACTTTGATTATAGCACAGCAGGGAATCTTGCCAAGCTAGTTCATGAAGGCACCTATATGCTGATTCTAAGTATTCTGCTTTCTATGGGTATTCTTCTCTTCTATTTTCGTCGTAGTCTTAACTTCTACAAAAATAACAAGCTGCTCCTCCAAAGCTCCTATCTATGGATTATTCAGAACTGTATTCTGGGGTTCTCAGTCCTGTTGCGTTGTTATCATTACATTCATGAGTATGGCTTGGCTTACAAACGTATTGGTGTTGTAGTCTTTCTAATACTTACCTATGTAGGCTTGTTCACATTGTATCAGAAAATCAGTCAGAAAAAGTCCTTCTTTTATCTGTTACGAATCAATAGCTGGGCAGCATACGCAATGTTTATTCTATTGACATTGGTTAACTGGGACGTTTTTATTGTGTCCTATAATCTGCAACATCCCAATGTTAAAATGGGTATTGACCTGGAATTTTTGCTAAGCAGATCGGATAAAACGCTTCCTTTATTGGATCAATATAAAAATCGCATAAGTAAGGAACTAGAAAGTCAGCGTATGGATGACAAATCCTATCGATTTGATAATTCTACTAAGAAGCAATACCTGGAAGATCGTATTCAGCATTTTATCACTGAATATCCTACTTACTCATGGTTATCATGGAATTATACTGACTATCAAGCTTATCAGTATTTTAAGACTACGCAGAAGTAAACAAAATGCACTTGCCAATAAAAGAAAAATTAATAGTCCATCGTGCTGACATTTTGTTTGATCAGATTCTCTGAAACTTAGATTATAGAATACCATTTCCTACACTATGAAAACTATTTTAGTAAAAGGCTTATGTTTTATAACACTAGGTTTACTCTTCAATATCTTTTTCTGGAATGAAAAGCTGGGAGTAAACCTGTTGTTATTTTCCATACTGTTGATTTCAATCTTGCTGTACTCCTATCAGGAAAGTTTGAAGATTAATTCAGTAAGAATCTCAATTGCTTTTACCTTATTATCAGCAATTATGGTAGTGTGGCACAATACGCTTATTAGCAAACTAGTCTTTATCACTTCATTTATGATTATGACCGGACTGCTACATGAATATCGTTATCGAACTATTTACAATCCATTAGCAGCCTATATAGTCAATTTCTTCCAAGTGATGCCTAACTATTTCAATGGTATACAAGCCTGGATAATCCAGTCAAAGGTAAAACATACTCAAGTAGGACGTTCACTGGCTCAATTTCGATTCTCATTTGTCCCACTGCTATTTTTTGGGATCTTCTTTGCTATTTTTAAGACAGCTAACCCCATTTTCAGTGATTTAACTGATACACTATTTCATTCTTTCTATACTCTTCTGGAGTCATTATTCACCAATTTTTCAATACCCTGGTTTACGTTTTTTCTCTCCGGCTTTTATTTGCTAGGTTCAATTTTATACTATAAGCCTTTTGATACTTTACTAAAACATGAAAGCTTACAAAACAACTGGCTTGCCCATCAGCGAAGAATGACCAAAAATAAACTACATCATAGAGTAAAAAATCTCGCACTAAAAAATGAATACACAGGAGCTTTGATTCTGGTCATCTCTGTTAACATTTTAATATTTGCAGAGAACTGTGCGGATATATACTGGTTATGGATCAACTTTGATTACAAAGAAATTACCGATTTCTCCATTCTTCTCCATGAAGGAGCAAACATGTTACTTCTGAGTATCCTTCTATCAATGGGAATATTACTATTCTACTTTCGTAAAAACATTAATTTTTACACAAAAAACACACTATTAAAACAGGCCGCCTATCTATGGATCATTCAGAATGGAATATTAGGGCTTTCTGTTCTCTTACGATGTTATTATTACTTTCATGAACATGGGCTCGCTTATAAACGTGTAGGTGTTGTCATTTTTCTAATACTTACCTATATAGGTTTATTCACATTGTATCAGAAAATCAGTCAGAAAAAGTCCTTCTTTTATCTGTTACGAATCAATAGCTGGGCAGCATACGCAATGTTTATTCTATTGACACTCATTAACTGGGATGTTTTTATTGTGTCCTATAATCTGCAACATCCAAAGCTTAACTCAAAGATCGATCTGGAATATCAACTAACGCGTTCGGATAAAGCATTACCAATCCTTGTTAAGAATCGAACAAAAATTCAGGATATACTTAGTAGAGGAAAAATACATGATAGCAAGAGGAATCAAATTTCAATGAACGAATACCTCTACTACCGAATCGAAAAATTTCAGAAAGAATATCAGGAATATACATGGCTATCGTGGAATTATGCTGACTATCAAGCCTATCAGTATTTTAACTCAAGGAATCAATAGGATATTTTTATTTTATCTGCAGAAACATGAAATCATATTCATTGACCAACCCTGATAAAAACCATATCTATACATTTTCACTTATGTACATACTCATCTCATTTGTTCACTGGTGCATTGTTCTTGCATATTTCATATCAGATCAGGTTAGTATGTTCATTGACATCTGGCTTCAAAAGTTCTTATTACCAACTACCATATTACATATAAGTGCACTTGGGTTAATAAGCATGATATGGCATTTTCCATTGGAAGTGGTCTTATTAGTGATTAGCCTTAACCACACAATAAGGCAGGCACGTACATACAACGATTTGACATTCTTGTCCCTATGTACATTTTATTGTTTTTACATATGTACACTTATTACGCAACTCCCTGTTTTTTTATTTGTATGGCTAAGTTTAGGAAACTTTTTTCCTTTAAATATCTGGTAAACCTATCTCAATATGAAAACTGAACTCACTACACCCTCTCAGATTACACCTGCATCGGAAAAGCTTGGGCAGGAAACAATCACTCGCCTGTCTTTTCAGGAAAAGCTATCACTGCCTCTGAAAGATACATATATCGGAGCTGGACTTATATTTGTTATTATCTCCGCTATTCTATTTGTCGGCTTTGAATGGTTAGCAACTAACAAACAGGAAGCTTTCACCCTTTTCTTCATTCATTATGTAATAGCTTTTGTATATGGATTTTCTCTATTGATAAAATGGGGATGGAAGTTCATCTCCGGACGATCCAAACAAGAGGATTTTACAGCACAGGTATTGCTCTGGCTAGTATTGAGTTTAATCAGTTGTTATGCTCTTAATAGAGAAATGTCTGTTTTTGATTCTGCTACATCCTGGTTATGTTTTTACATTGTAACCAGCGGTATAGCCTGCATAGCATTTGTCTGGAAAGATCACATGTCTTCCGTATTGCAATCAGGTCTTTATGTTATTCTTGCAGCTGCCTTACTACTATTTGTGTATCTGGCCATTTATCTGGTACCTATTTATCCTATTGGAGCAATATGTATGATTGGCATTGGTATAGGTGGACACGTATTTATCCCATTGATATTCTCTTTCATTCTATTTCGTGTACTACGTGAATCTTTTTTCCAATTCAAAAAGCCTATCCTGATTGGTCTGGCATTGCCACTGGTATTTATAACCTATTTTGCATGGCACTGGCAAGCAAACTTAGATAAAATCCAAAGTGTAGAGAGTCAGGTTATTTCACATACTAAGTCTTTGCCCAAATGGGTACAGATTTCACAAAAACTTCGTAGTGATTGGGTTACTGAACGAATCTTAAAAACAGGTTTAGTTTATACACCTATGCTTTGGGAAAATGGTTTTGATATATTTCCAAGCCGATCTTTTAGTGAAGTACAGGAGCATGATCCACTGGTAGTAATTGCATCAACTCTTTGGGGTCGTCCTGATTTCTCCAGAAGTGAAAAGATTCAGATACTGGAATCCTTACATGATGCCAGACACGAAGCACAACAACGTCTCTGGTCTGGTGATGATCTTGCTACCCGCCATATTGAGAACAATGTTAAGGTATATCCTGACTATCGTTTAGCCTACACAGAGAAGATAATCACCATTCACAATCATAGTAGCTGGAGTTGGAGAGATCAGGAAGCTATTTATACATTTCATTTGCCGGAAGGATCTGTTGTTACTTCTTTATCATTATGGATCAATGGTATTGAAGAAGAAGCACGCCTCACAACCAAAGCCAAGGCCGATTCAGCTTATACAACCATTGTAGGAGTTGAAAGACGAGATCCTTCTGTTGTACAATGGCAGGAGGGTAATACAGTCACCGTACGAGTCTTTCCTTGCCCTGCCAATGGTGATAGGCAGTTCAAAATTGGAATTACCTCACCACTTCGTGCAGAAGGAGACAGACTGTTTTATGACAATATTTATTTTCAGGGGCCTACTAATTCCCGTACCAAAGAGAATACGAGTGTAGATTTTGTCTCAGCACCACTGGATGTTCTGGGATTGGAAGACTTTTCGTCTGAAGCCAATAGCATATTTTATACAAAAGGGTCTTACCAGCCCGACTTTTCATTTTCGTTCCGTACTCCAACACTCTCTAAACAATCCTTTGTCTTTCAGGGAAAAAGTTATTCTGTACTTCCTTATCAAAAGCAGTACGAACACTTTGCACCCCAATCAGTATATATTGATCTGAATAATTCCTGGAGCCTACGGGAATTTGAAGACGTATACGATATGACCAAATCTTCAACTGTATGGGTATGGGATGAACAATGGATACAGCTTACGAATACCAATCTATTGTCTATGTATGAGAAACTATGGAAAAACCAGTTTAGCTTGCTTCCTGTTCATAAAATTGATAACCCGGAACAATCACTAATTATTTCCAAAAGTGATCATCCTTCTCCAAATCTGAATGATCTGAAAGATACACCGTTTGCGAAAGATCTGGAATCAAAAGCGACTCAAAATCTCAAAGTCAGACTATTTTCATTAAGTTCAGAATTGTCACCTTATCTGAAAACTCTTGCTGAGTTACGAGTAATCCAGTATGATAGAGGAAGCACCACCTATCTGAAGCAATTATTCATAGAAAAGCGATTTGTAAAAAATATGGAGGATGAACAGACTGTTACACTTCCACAGGCAGAGATACAGTTGAAGGAAGAAACAACTCAGTCCATAAACGCAAATGTAGCTCCTGATCATCTGCTCCGGTTATTTACCTATAATCACCTGATGCATGAAATAGGCCATCGATATTTTGCAAAAGACTATCTATCCGATAATCTGATTGCCGAAGCACAACGAGCTTATGTAGTTTCTCCTATTTCCAGTCTGGTAGTATTAGAAACACAAAAGGACTATGAACGATTTGGAATCAAAGAAGCAAAAAACAGTTTGAAAAACGCTTCTTTGAATGGTGCAGGATCTGTACCAGAGCCACACGAGTGGCTACTGATTCTTACTGCAGTTAGCATAGCAGGTTATCTATTCTGGAGACAACGAATATAATATCTGGCATATGGAATCAACTAAATCTGTTTCTGAGATGTGGGATCGGGCACTATACATTGTCTGCAATGTCATTCTTCTTTGCATGAGTCTGATCCCTGTCAACTCCCTGATTATGTTTATCACCTGGAAGGATATATTTGGAATACAAGAAATGGAATATTGGTTACTGAATATTTTCAGGGAATACCATCTACAGGAGAAATATGGATTTCTCCTGTATTTCTCTTTTTCACTTGTTCTTTTTATTTACATCATAGATTATGATGCAAAATATCAGAACTGGAATACATACAAAGGCATATTTTTCATAGTATATGCCATCGCAATACTGAGTCAGATACCAACCCTGCTACTGTATTTGTTTAGTCTAGTAACGGGTAATTTTTCTATTAATAGTAATAACTAACCCTCAGGCACCTTTTAAATACATTAGTTAGTATATGATTGGATTCATCATTCTTTTTAGCATACCCAGCCTCTTTTTAGTAGCAGAGATATAGTATCTGATAAGGAAAGAAAGCTTTATTGCAACACTACTCATCCGGATACTGGAGATTATATCTATGGTATGTATCCCATTGTTATATATATTAGTATTTGACATTCTATTAGGAAATGACTGCTGTGGAGATAGTGCTACTTTCTCACCAGAACACAGGCTATCGATCTACTTTCTGATTATACTTTGCCTCATTGCTTATTTTTACTCAAGTTATCGCACCCATATTGCACCTCCGATACAGGAGGTAACAGTTAATATCTTACTTCTGGTTGCCATCGTACTAAATATTCTCATGCTATTTCATCTTAGCGAAACATGGTTAGGGCCGATAGGCAACCTGCCTGTGATCCTTTTGTGTATACGTATGCTCATTAAAAATCACCAACTATTTTTAAACTATGCACAAACAATAAAGAGCAAACCAATGCATGGTTTTGAAAAAATAATCTGGAAGTTCCTTTCCATACAACTACTATCCAAAGTACCCGTTTTACTTGTATTATCCCTACCATTCCTAGTCATTCTTTCTGCGATTCTATTATTGTTTGGTCAACAACCGGATTCTTTTATTCGGGCTTTCACAGATACATATAAACATGGTTTTTCTGAATTAGACTATATGTGTTACAATGTAAGCTGTGGAGGGCATTTTCCCTGTTCGGTTGCAGCCAAAGGACATCCTGAACTGGTAAAACCTCAGCGATTGGGAATCAGACAGAATGCCCCAATCTTATGCAATAGACAACTACTAGTTGCTAATGCCTTTGAAGAATTAATTCAGGAGAAAATGCCAGCTACGCACAGACGAATCAGACGCGGGTACAATAAGGTGGGCGATGTAGTTCATAAATACTACGATATCTTTAATAACCGCCATGTGGCTGATACAATCTACATTCTTATGAAACCACTCGAATGGTTCTTCGTGGCAGTACTATACACTTTTGATCTCAAACCTGAAAACCGCATTGCTCAGCAATACCTTAGCCTGGAGCATAGAAGACAGCTCAATCAACATTAAATTTTAAGGAGTAATAACATGAATCCCAAAGTAGCCATCGCATTACTAAAATATGCTATCCAATCTAATGACTTCAGCATTGGAAAGTGGATTCGTTCAGATTATCGGAGAAGCACAGGCATTGCCTTAATTACATTATATATATTGTTTTTCGGATATCTGGTTTCACAAACCTATTTTACACTGGATTCTCTTTCCTGGTTTGGAATTGTATTGTTTCCATATATTTTGATTATTCGTCAAAGCGGGATTTATAGTTCACGATATGGCTGGTTGCTTATGGCAATACTGGGTTGTATGATATGGTTGCCAGCCCGAACGCTACCCTTTGGTTTATTAACTATTGGGATACTCTTTATCATTGAATTTACGCTAGGAAAAACCACATTGCTTCCCTTTCTACTGATTGGAGTACTATCTCCTTTTTTCAGGTATACCAGTATCATCTTCAGTTTTCCTATCCGGTTACAATTGAGTAAATGGGCAGGAGCAATCTTGTCTGCCGGAGGTTTTGAGAATACGATTTCTGGTAATGCTATTCAGGTTGAGGGAACAGAGTTTCTAGTAGATGTAGCGTGTATGGGTCTGCAAATGACAGAGACATCCTTGCTGATGACAATTTTTCTAATCGCATATAACGAACGTACTCAACAACGCTATATAACGAACTCATGGGTTATTGGATTAGGCATAGTGACACTATTTCTCAATAGCCTAAGCAACCTGTTTCGCATTCTTATATTGATTGTATTTCATATATTACCATCCAATCCTATGCATGATGTAGTTGGACTGGTTTGTTTGGTGGCATATGTCATTCTCCCAATGGTATTCATTACCCAGTGGATATATAAAAAACGGAGCAAGCTCATGCACAATCATGTGCAAACCACAACAGCAACTACACATCGACCTATCTTCATTTCTACAGGCTTTGCCCTAATTGTGTTAGTCGTATTGGGTATACAACTATTTTTTAATAACCCTAGACCTGTTACTACATTTACACATATTACTACTCATCTGGCAGGTTTTACCAAACAACAATCTGCTGACGATATCACACAATTTATCAACTCATCCATGTTGGTATACATAAAGCCGATTCCAACATTTTATGTAGCAGAACATAGCCCATTAATCTGCTGGCAGGGAAGTGGCTACACATTTAAACGTGTCGAAATGAAAACCATCGATAATGCTCTTGTATATACAGGCATACTGCAAAAAGGACAAGATCGCATTTATACAGCCTGGTGGTTTGATAATGGTTCACATCGTACAACAGATCAGATGGACTGGCGCTGGCGTATGGCGCAGGGAGAACCTGCATTCTGTCTGGTAAACGTCAATGTAAATAAACAAGAAGAGCTAGCCAATGCAGTCAGACAAATATTTAAACAAAAACTATTCAGATGAGAGATAGGCATCTTACAAAAGTGCCGGGTGAAGGATTCGAACCATACATTAGTGCCTCTATCCACTAAACCTTCATCCACCCCTGTGAATGAGTGCCTTTACCAGTTTGGCAAACCCGGCATTATAAGTAAAATCAAAAGATAGGCACTAAGTTCTATTTCCTTTCCTTAGTGCCTTTTATGCAAAAACAGTTTTCAGGTTTATGATGCTTACTGAACAAAGTGCTCTGCCCCTGAGCTACTCTCACTGATAATATACATCTGGATAGAGTGAGAGGTTGGATTTGAACCAACGACCCTTTGTTTTAATTCACCTGACTGTTTCTGCCGATAAACTTAAGCCTGAAGCTACCAACACAACACTAAACGATAGAGGACTATAATGCTCATGTTCAGGCTGATGCTAAGGCTAAGTTGGTATTTTTATGCCTTAAGAGACTTTTCCTTTGTGAAGATAGGAGAAGATTTTATCTGCTGTAAGCTGACTTTTCTGTACTTCTACCTCATTACACACCTTAAGAGCCTCAATCACGGCAGTCAACAATACACTACGACGACGTAGCAGTTCGGCACGCTGACGATGCGACCATTCACCAGAAAATTTCTGAAAAGTAAACTCTCCCAGCCGGGTAGGTTTATCACGGGTAGCAGTTACAGGGGTATAGTTTTTCAGATCCAGGTTTTTACTCAGATTCGGATCTTCCAGAATGTATGTCTCCTTTACAGTAGTCATACGGTCACCTTTTAGCAAAGCGCTTTCAAATATATCCCGACCGATATACATTTCTTCTGTTGTGTTTTCCCAGATCTCATCATCATTCCGAACCGGAATATTTTCATATAATTCCTTTAAGGTACCGTTTTCCAGAAAAGACTTCAGACGCAACAATTCCAATGAAGTAAACTCCCCCCACTCCTGCCCTTCTACTACCAATGTTGCTTTGGCAATGCCATACGCATTAGTTAGTTCCTGACTGAACAATGCATCCAAGTATTCTTTAGAATTATCTACCAGCCAATCCAACTTCTCAGTCACAGTTGTCACTACCAGTTCATTCTTACGTTCATTAGGTAAATCGACAGTATCTGGTAATGCCTGATACGTTTTACGCTCCCCTCTGAACTCGCCTTGTTTGGTTTTAAAAAATTTCACATAATCTTCGATCAACTTTCTGAAAATAGATTGCAGATGGTCTGTTTTAGCTAATAAAACATTCAGTTTCGTTGTCGATTTGTCTTTTGTACTCATAGTCTTACAAATAAAAAATAAATATACTGTTTCAAAGCTACAAAAAGATTGATTTCAGCATAGAATTATACTCAGGAATTTATTACACTTAAATGGAGTTGTATAGATAATCCTCATTGCAGCTTAACTTTTACTATACTATGCTATGAGATTACGCCTATGAAAATGTTGGATAAACTCTCACAAAAATTGTTAGCTCTCCGCTATAAACTTGTACAATTAGATTTACAAATTAATCGCCTTCAAGGTCGAGTAAAAGACTTGGAAGATGAAGAACGCTTTTGCCTGGCAGATCTGGACTTTCTGAAAATATACATTAAACAGTTGGAACAACTGATTACAGAAAATCCAGACCCTGAACATATGTATGATCGACCTATACAGAAACAAATTGCTCAGGCCCTAAATAAATGGAATCGCACCAAAATAAGGCTAGCGGAAATACAGAAACGTCAGCAAAATATGCCAGGTATGAAATTGCTTGCTAAACAATTTCTCAGAGATCAGATACAAATACAGCTAGCCCAGATAGAGGCACTAATCCAGCAAATGGAGAAGAAACAACGCTCTCTATAGCTTTCTTATACAAACAGTTTACTAGTAATGTTCCTAAAAAAAGCAAGGAGGCAGTAATAACTGTCTCCTTGCTTTTTGCTTTCAGATACTGATCTATTACTTAAATACCTTCTCTTTCACGTTTAGTATATCATTTAAAAACTTAGTCCTGCTTATTAGGCAATACAGACTCATTTCCTACGCGATACCACGCATATCCATATCCAGGCATATCCAATTGATACAAACCTTTTTCATTTGCTTCATTCTGTCTTTTACTGATTAGATCGAAAAGCATATCTCCCCCTGCATCTTTTGCCTCTATCTCTACTTTTTGTGCATCTTCATCAAGATTATGGATTAGTATAAGTCCACTTCCATTCCATTGATACTGCATAACCAATACATTAGGAGAGCCAGAATCCAGAATCTTCCAATCTCCCTGTCCAATCTGCGGATTTGATTTCCGAAGATGTATTAATTGTCGGACCCAGTTCAGCATAGAGGATGGATCTTTTTCCTGCGATTTGACATTGACATGAGAGTACCCATATTCTCCTTGGGAAATTACAGGCCGTACCGTTTTGGATGCATTTGAAAAACCTGCATTGGGTGCATTAATCCATTGCATAGGAGTTCGTACAGACTCCCTTTCCTTCAATGTCAGATCATCTCCCATACCAATCTCTTCACCATAACGTATTACAGGTGTGCTGGGAAGAGAAAATAGAAGGCTGTATGCCAAAGCTAATCGTTTTTGATTATGAAGCATAGGCGCTATACGTCTACGAATACCCCTGTCATACAATTGCATATTCTTATCAGGCCCAAATTCTTTATACACCTTTTCCCGTTGATTGTTACTCAAACGAGCCAGATCCACCTCATCATGATTACGCAGAAACTGTGCCCACTGTACCGGTTGTGGAATATCCTTTGTAGCCTCCAGTGCCTTTGTAAGTGATTTTATTTCTCCGCTAGCCAATGCATAAAACAGATGTTGATTGACATAAAAATTAAACATCATATTCATAGCCTGTCCTTTATCTCCAAAGTAGTTCATATTTTCTTTTGGCTCTATATTCGCTTCTCCCAATATGACACCATCCGGACGTACTTCCTTCACCCAATTTCGCATCTGAACCAGTTTGTCGTACTCATGCTCAAAATTTTCACCTTTCGTCTGAGGAACTTCAATATAAAACGGAACAGCATCTAACCGGAACCCTGCAACACCTTTTTTGAGCCAATATTTTATAATTTTTTCTACTTCTACCACTACTTCAGGATTCTGAGCATTGAGATCTGGTTCAAAATCATAGAACCGATGCAGATAATATTCGTTTGTGAGAGAATCCAGTGTCCATATTTCTTTTTGTACACCAGGAAATACCATTCCCTTATTTTGATTGGCAGGTTGTTTTGACTTCCAGACATACCAGTCACGATAAGGAGAATCTTTGCTTTTACGGGAGGCCTTAAACCAGGAATACTCATCAGAAGTATGATTAATAACCAGATCCATCAATATCCGTATGTCCCGCTTCTTAGCTTCTGAAATAAACTCTGAAAAATCATTGAATGTACCAAACCGTTTATCAATACCATAGAAATCAGAAATATCGTATCCATCATCCTTATTGGGAGTAGGCTGAAAGGGGGCCAACCAGATAGCGTCAACATCCAGTGATTTCAGATAATCTAACTTTTGCGTCAAGCCTCTAAAATCACCTACCCCATCACCATCCGAATCATAGAATACTTCGACATCCAATGTATAAATCACACTGTTCTTATACCATGTTTTTGTACTGGAGTCTGCACGGCTCAGACTAGAATTTTTATGTAAAACAGATGCTGGCCTGGTTACCCTAACTGAGAGAGTAGAGGTCTGAGGCTCTGAAAAAAATAGTTGCAGTAAAACCAAAGGCAGAACCAGCCAGCCAAGGCGAAAAGGAATGTTTTGCATGGCCAAAGTAGCAATAATGAATACACTGAATAAGTATAGTTAAAATAGTATAGAGGTATAAAAAACAAGAAGTAATCCGGGAACGGATTACTTCTTGTTCCCTATAGGGTCCATAACATGGTTTACATTAATTTTCACCTTATTGCCTGTTTCAGCAGCTTCAAAGATGGATTGCAGAATACCTACATCACGCATCCCCATTTCACCTGGAACACGAGTGGGTTTATTGCTGATAATACAATTGGCAAAGTCATCCATCTGAAGGGTTTGCTGAGGCACATTAGGCAAGTCCATTTTACCACTACTTGTCTTTCCTTCAATTCCCTTATACTCATAGGCAGGATCGAGCTCCAACCATCCCTTAGTACCTTCTGCACGCAGTTTATTGAACTTTTCATTAAAGCTAACTTTGCAATCAGCAGTACTACCATCTGCAAACTGAAACTGGAAGTTCATTCCTTCTTCAATCAACTTAAACTTCTCTACATCTGTTTTAGGATGGTATTTAGCAATCACTGATACAGGAATCTCTCCTTTGGTATAAATAGCAGCCTGAGTACAATATACGCCCAAATCCCGTACTGGCCCGCCACCTCCTACTCCACGACCTAACCGCCATGGACTTTCTTCACTTTGAACTTGCCCATCATCACAAATGATCTTTTTAATATCGCCTATGATTTTATTCTGTCCAATCTGCATAACATTCTGATGATGTGGCTCAAAGTGCAGACGATATCCAATGGATAATTTCCGATCAGCTTTTTTGCAGGCATCAATCATAGCCTGACATTCCTGTACAGTCATAGCCATAGGCTTCTCACAGATTACATGCTTCCCTGCCTTTGCAGCTCGGATCACATATTCTTCATGCATAGGATTAGGCAAAACTATGTAGACAATATCTATATCCGGATTATCCGCAATTCGGTCAAAAGTCTGGTAGTTATATACATTTTTGTCTGGCACATTGTATTTCTTCTTCCACTTATTAGCCTTTTCAGGAGTACCTGTCACAATGCCAGCCAGTTTGCAGAGTTTTGTTTTTTCCAACGCTGGTCCCAACTCACCTTCACTATATTTTCCCAACCCTACCAGTGCAACACCCAGTTTTTTGCCTGATTGTAAGGCATCTGTTATGGCATCTGCCGGACCTGGAATTGCACCTGTATCAAATAAATCGGAACCGCCTGCCATTGCTGAAAGATAAGGCAGCATCATAGCACCAGACCAGAAACCAAAAGAAAGATTTTTCAAGAATCTCCGACGATTGTACATAGACATTTCATCCTGAAGAGATAGCTGATTGATATTTTTCATACCGAAAAAATTTGGGCTTGTATTGGTGAAAAAATAAAGAATGATGGCATCAGAATATACTTCTGATTATCAGAGATACTTACTTTGTATAGAGGGAAAACGTTTTGAAAAAACTTAGTGCTTTTGTCTTATTTCAAAGAGATAGATAAAAAATCATTCCTAACAAGCTTTTAACAGGTTATATAAAAATATATAGATACAACATTGCCGATGATGTAGAAATCAAGGATTTATCTGTAGAGAAGACAGGACAAAAGAATGTTTCAGAGGAATTTTGTACAGTGTATCAGATTTATTTTGACAAAATACTCCATTCTGCATTTTACAAACTACCACAACTCTCACTCGGATCATAGGTATAATTCTTTAGCAGGTATGTCTTTTATTCATTTAAACATCCTTACTACTATGCAATTACAAACCATTGCCCAACTGGACCAACTGATTGGTGAAACCTATCAGGAATGTATTGAGGCATGCTCTACCTGTGCCTTAGCATGTGATGCCTGTAGCAGTGCATGTCTTAGAGAGCAAAATCTGGAAATGCTTCGTAAATGCATTGAACTGAATCAGGATTGCTCCCGCATGTGCTCTCTTGCAGCAGACTATATGACCCGAAATCGGCCATGGACTGATCAGGTCTGTTTGCTGTGTGCTGATATTTGTCAGGCATGTGCTGAAGAATGTGAGAAACATGCATCTATGTACGAACATTGCAGACAATGTGCCCAGGCTTGCCGTCAATGCGAAGAAGCCTGCCGGCAAATGTTTACTGCTTAAAACAACAATCATAAATCATATAAGACAGAGGTCTTTGGGGTTGGTACTCCTTCAAAGGCCTCCGTTATATAATTACAGATACCTCTTTGCCCATTTTCACTGACTGATTTTTTTATTTCTTTGATCTCTTCTACAGATCCTGTACATTCCATTGCATAATCACAAACCATTTCATACAAACAACTAATCATGAACAAATATACCTATCTCATCATAGGTGGCGGTATGACCGCTGATTCAGCCGTTCAGGGAATCAGAGAACTTGATACTACAGGTAGTATAGGCATACTCACAACGGAAACTCACCCTCCCTATGATAGGCCTCCATTAACAAAAGCGCTATGGAAAGGAGAGGATGAGAAAAAAATCTGGCGACACACAGAAAATCATCATGTATCTATCTATTATTCTGTTCAGGCAACAAAGGTTGATCGTGCGAACCAGATTGTTATAGACCAGCAAGGCACACAGTATAGTTATGAAAAACTACTATTTGCTACAGGTGGTACACCACGTCATCTGTCAGGAGGATCAGACGAAATACTATACTATCGCAACTATAATGATTACCATACCTTACAATCACTGGCAGAATCAAAAACAAACTTTATAGTTATTGGAGGAGGATTTATAGCATGGGAAATTACTGCGGCCCTCGCATTGAATAACAAAAAAGTTACCATGCTCTTTCCTTCAGCGGGTATTGGTGCGAATCTTTATCCAGCCAACCTATCTCAGTTTCTTAACAACTATTATGTAGACAAAGGGGTTACTGTTCTTCCCCATGAATCGGTCACTTCAGTTACAAAAGAAGGAGACACTCTGGTAGTCCAGACTCAGAAAGGACAAAAGTTGACAGCAGATGTTGTTATAGCTGGCCTGGGTATTGAACCCAATACCTCTCTGGCTCAGGAAGCAGGACTCACTGTCAACAACGGAATCGCTGTAGACCCTAACCTTCGTACAGAAGATGAGTCTATCTATGCAGCAGGTGATGTAGCTAATTTCTATAGCCCTGCCTTGGAAAGAAATGTACGTTTTGAACACGAGGATAATGCCAATGCCACAGGTAGGCTGGCAGGCAGAAATATGGCTGGAGCAACTGAGATGTATGACTATCTGCCGTTTTTCTATTCTGACCTGTTTGATCTTGGCTATGAAGCGGTTGGAGATGTTAACAGCTCATTGGACATTGTGGAAGACTGGGTAGAAGAATTTCAGCAGGGAGTGATTTACTATCTGAAAGAGGATATAGTAAAAGGAGTTTTGTTGTGGAATGTATGGGGCCAGGTAGATGCAGCTCGTGAATTAGTTGTATCTCAACAGAAGATAGATCCCATTACCCTACGAGGAAAGATTCGCTAAAACTCACATCTATAATCAACATTCACGTTAAGCTTTCCGTTTATCAGATTTCCGATATTTTTCTTTCTTTATCAGAAATCTGATAATTCGTACAGCCTATCAAAATTCTGATAGTTGGAAGTGCTCATCAGAATTTCGATTATAATCCACGATAATCGAAATTCTGATAAAACTCTATACACGTCTACACATGTGATGCTATAAATATCACTCTGTAGCTAATCAGAACTCAGACTAGTTACAGGTGCCCTACTTTCTTCCCGGATACAGTAAGAACGATTCTATAGAGAGGCAGATAGATTCCACTCTATATGCAACTTATTTACTTGTTTCTATTGTTGATGGCAATATAAAACGCGCAAACAACCCTAAAATAAGTCAGTAGCATTCTCATGGCTGAAATAAAAGAAGAAAGGCGGCTCGGGCTTCTCCAGGCGACTGCTATCAATATGACCGATATGGTAGGCATAGGACCATTCATTACATTACCTATGGTAATCCATATCCTGAATGGCCCCTACTTTTTATATGCATGGCTGGCAGGAGCTGCGCTATCCATGGTAGATGCAATGATCTGGAGTGAATTGGGAACAGCTTTTCCCAAAGCAGGAGGCTCCTATAACTTCTTGAAAGAGACGTATGGAAAAAATGGGATGGGTCGGTTAATGAGTTTCCTGTTTGTTTGGCAAACCATGATTCAAGCTCCACTGGTAATCGCCTCTGCCGCTATCGGTTTCGCTGGTTATTTTTCTTATTTAGTCCCTCTGACGACACTTCAATCCAAACTGATTAGTGGAAGCGTAGTCATATGTATTGTCATCCTACTCTTTCGCAAAATTGAAGCAATCGGCAAAATAAGTGTTTTGCTTTGGGGAGCCGTACTATTTACAATGCTCTGGATTATCGGAGGTGGAATCACACATGGAAACTTTCTGGAACCGGTCAAACACATCAATGATGGACTTACATTCAATATGACTTTTGTGGCAGCATTAGGCTTTGCCTCTGTCAAAAGTGTATACAGTTATCTGGGTTATTACAACATATGCCATCTGGGAGGAGAAATTATCAATCCATCCAGAAACATTCCCAGAAGTATGTTTCTTTCTATTGCTGGTATTGCCTTGTTATATCTGTTGATGAATATTAGTGTAGCCAGTGTAATTCCCTGGCAAGTAGCCAAAGACAGTGAATTTGTTATCAGTTTGTTTATGCAACAGCTGGCAGGTCCCAAAGCAGCTACAGTAATTACCTGCCTTATTTTACTGGTATCATTTGCCTCTGTTTTCTCAGCTACATTAGGTTATAGCCGTATTCCGTATGCAGCGGCAGCCGATGGAGCATTTTTTAAGGTTTTTGCCCGGTTACATCCTACAGGGCATTTTCCATATGTATCGTTACTGGTATTAGGAACTATTGCATTTGTATTCAGCCTTCTTTTTAAACTAAGTGACGTAATCAGCGCCATACTGTCTATGCGTATACTAATACAATTTATAGGTCAGGCGGTAGGGTTGTATCTACTTAGAAAACAGAAACAGATAACATTTCCATATAAAATGCCTTTCTTCCCCCTCCCTATTATACTGGCAATTGTCATGTGGGCAGGAATTTTAATTTCTACAGGTTTTAAAATGGTAGCAGGAGGTCTTACAGCGATAATAATAGGTATAATAGTATATTTTATCAAAGCCCGACTCAACCAGGAATGGCCGTTTGTGCCTTCCTCTCTGTTAGAACCAATCAGAAGCAAAGTTTCTTCGGAACAATAAATTAAAAAATCTGAGAATGTGAAACTATAGCAGGATGATATATTTTACATCATCCTGCTATAGTTTTTCTGTACACATAGTTCTATGTATTTTTTATCATTGACCTGAATTTCGCTCAGAGAGAATTTTTGCGGTGAACTCCAGGCAAAAACTGTTTTAATCCAGAGACATCACAAACCAACTCTCCAAACAACCCATACATATAGTTTAGCTCAAGCAACCATATGAGCAAAACTATATGCATAGTCCTTTTATATTAACGTTCAGTTTGAAAGCCCTACCTCTTACAGACAAAACAACAAACACAAATCAAATTCCAGGAAATATCCTGAAGCATACGTAGAAATATCTTTCTTTTTGCTGGAGACTTTTTGGATTCTTCCTTCTCTTACCTATTTTTAATCACCAGATTTCATTCAATTCTTTCTTCTTATGATCCAAAAAATAACTCTCCTGAGTGTAGTTCTCCTACAGAGTCTTACAGGTATAGCTCAGGATGTTTCAAACTCTGTCTGGCATGTACAGGCAAAGAACATAGACCCTAATAACTATTATGGTGTTACGGTTGCCAATGGTATGATTGGTATTGTTTCGTCTGCCGAGCCACTCAAAGTAAAAGACATTGTATTGAATGGTGCCTTTGATACATATGGACGAGGTCGGGTATCAAACATCATGAAGACTTTTGATTTTGCCAATATGGATATGGATGTAGATGGTCAGCGTCTGGATCGGAAACGCATTCAGAATTATGCTCAGACACTGGATATGCAACATGCATCCCTAACTACAACATTTGATCACGCCGATAAAATTTCTGTTAAACAAACTATTTCTGCACTGAGGCATCTACCTCATACAGCTTTGATGGAAGTGGAGATTATAGCTAAAAAAGATGTATCAGTCACTCCTCACAGCGTTTTATCTGCACCGGACATGCTTCGGGATGTCAAAAACTTCTACCACCTTATCGATCGTCCACATTCTCTGATTCCACTAATTACCTCTGTAGCCAAAAGTCCTACAGGTAAAAATACAGTAGCAGCATCCAATAGTTTTATATTTGAAGAGGAACGGGGTAAGGAGCCAGCACTTATTCATGAGGAATGGGACTATGGATTACATCGGCTTAAGTTTACTGTCCAGTTAAAAGCCGGTCAAACCTATCGCTTTGCAGTAGTTGGTTCTACCACATCCAGTGAACATGTAGCAGATCCACACAACGAAGCCGAACGACTCACGATCTTTGCAGCTCTGGAACGTACCGAACGTCTTAAAAAAAGACATACAGAGGCATGGAATAAACTTTGGGAAAGTGATATTGTGATTGAAGGAGATGCCAATGTACAACGGGATGTACATTTTGCATTGTATCATCTTTACTCTTTTGCCCGTGAAGGCACAGCCTATAGCCTCTCTCCTATGGGTTTATCCGGACTAGGTTACAATGGACACGTATTCTGGGATACCGAACTCTGGATGTATCCACCTCTACTGGTGCTACATCCAGAAATTGCCAAATCACTTCTGGAATATCGTTTCCAACGACTTGAAAAAGCGAAAAACAATGCATTCAGTCACGGCTATGAAGGGGCTATGTTTCCCTGGGAATCGGATAATGAAGGACAGGAATCTACTCCCGTATGGGCACTTACTGGCCCCTTCCAGCACCATATTACCGGAGATATAGGATTTGCATTCTGGAAATACTATCAGGTTACAAAAGATAAAATATGGCTACGGGATCGTGGGTACCCTTTACTAAAAGAGGTTGCTGACTTCTGGGCAAGCCGAGCAGAGAAAGGAAATGATGGAAAATACCACATCATTAATGTAGTCTGTGCCGATGAATATGCTGAGAATGTAGATGACAATGCATTCACCAACGGTATGGCGAAAGAAGTGCTGGGTTATGCAGTGGAGGCTGCCAGAGAGCTGGGTGTGACACCCAATCCCAAGTGGACAGAAGTAGCAACAGGCCTGATTATTCTAAAACTGGACAATGGGGTAACTCGTGAACATGCGACCTATACTGGAGAAACAATCAAACAGGCTGATGTAAACTTACTGGCCTACCCTCTTAAAGTGGTTACCGATATACCTCAGCTCAAAAAAGATCTGGATTATTATGAGACTCGTATGGATAAGAATGGTCCGGCAATGAGCTTTGCTATTTTATGTCTGCTCAATGCGCGCCTGGGAAATACAGAAAAAGCGTACCAGTTGTTTAGTCAAACTTACAAACCCAATGAAGTCCCACCTTTTGGAGTCATTGCAGAGACTGCTGGCGGCACTAATCCTTATTTTGCCACAGGTGCAGGAGGTTTTCTTCAGACGCTTCTCAATGGTTTTGGAGGATTGGATATCACTAAAGCGGGTATCATTCAACTGAAAACCAAGATTCCCATCCAATGGAAATCGCTAACCCTAAAAGGCGTTGGAGTGGACAAAAAAACGTTTGTTGTAAGATAATAAAATATTGTACTAAATGAATGGTGTGAATAACTACGCATTCATTTAGTACAATATTAGGTATACTATAGTCGTCTACCTGCATTATCTCAACCCAACTTAATTTTTCACTTCATCTCCTATGCGAATCATCAGAAGAATACTCAGGGTTATCTTTCTTCTGTGTGCTATTTTAGGTATTACAGTGTTTCTATTTATGCGACAAAAAACATTTGGCAGAAATCCGGAAGGAAAACGACTTGAACAAATCAAAAAATCACCTAACTACAAAGAGGGAATCTTTCAAAATCTATCACCGACAGAGGTTACACTCAAGAATGCATCCATGACAAAGATGCTAAAAGACTATTTCAATAAGCCCAAAGACACAGCCCCCTCTGCTCTGATTCCGTCAGTCAAAACAGATCTATATACACTATCTGATGACAAACCTACGATTGTCTGGTTTGGACACTCTTCTTATCTGATTCAATATAAAGGCACTCGTATTTTGGTAGATCCGGTATTTAGTGGGTATGCATCTCCAGTATCCTATTTTGGAAAATCATTTCCAGGCTCAGATATTTATACTGTCTCTGATTTTGGAAACATTGATATGTTAATTATCACCCATGATCACTATGATCACATGGATTATAAAACCATAACTCAGTTTGCGCCAAAAGTAAAATCATTTTATACAGCACTGGGTGTAGGCTCTCATCTGGAATTCTGGGGAATTCCTGTTAACAAAATCGTTGAGTTTGACTGGTGGGATCATCAAAAAATTGCAGATAGCATTCACCTTACAGCCACCCCAGCCCGGCATTTTTCCGGACGAGGACTGGTTCGAAATAAAACATTGTGGACATCTTTTGTATTGCAGCTGTATGACAAAATTATTTATATAGGTGGAGATTCAGGCTATGATACCCACTTCAAAGCCATTGGCGATAAGTATGGCCCGTTTGATATTGTCATGCTGGAGTCAGGACAATATGGATCAGACTGGCCTTATATACATATGTTTCCGGAAGAAACTGTGAAAGCAGCCCAGGATCTGAAAGCCAAAACATTATTACCTGTGCATTGGGGAAAATTTGTACTTGCAAATCATGCCTGGAATGAACCTATCCAACGAGTAGTACAAAAAGCAAAAGAAGAAAATATGCCACTGGCTACCCCTAAAATTGGTGAGCCTATTTATTTGGGAGAAGTGTATCCAAATCAAATGTGGTGGCAATTTTAATATGCTACTCAATAAAGTAGGACAACCTCTAAAAGGTGCCGCAGGTATATAGAAGCCTTTTGCTAAAGAATTTTCGATAAAAGAGACTAAAAAAGTATATCTTTCCTTTTTCAAGTATAACTGCGGCATCTGATTGCATGAATTTTCTGGCACACTTGTATTTATCGGGTACTTTTGATGAGGCAATGATTGGCAATCTGATGGCTGATTTCATTACAGGTCGTATCAGGGAAGATATACCTGAAAAGATACGAGAAGGTATAGTATTGCACCGAGAGATAGACTCTTTTACAGATTCTCATCCAGTAGTCAGAAAAGCTAAACATCACCTTTTCCCTGTATACAGGCATTATGCCAGTGTAATCACAGATGTATTCTATGATCATTTCCTGGCTACTCACTGGCAACACTATCATCCTGAACCACTGGAGCAGTTTGCCGAAAAAATCTATCAGTTTCTCACAGAGAAAGAAGAGTTATTACCTGTAGATATGCTTCCAGTAGTACATGCGATGAAACGGCAGAACTGGCTGGTCAATTATGGTACACTGGATGGCATGAACCGAACTCTCACCAATACAGCCAAGCGTACTAAGTTTGCTTCAGGGATGGAACATGCTGTCAATGATCTGCAAAAAGACTACGATTTTTATCAGGATAATTTTCGTGAGTTTTTCCCTGATCTTGTACAACATGTAGAGAGACTTAAAGCAGCCTGATTCAGACAGTGTTTCTATTGTATAGTGCACAAAGAAAAATGGTTATATATTTGCGGCCTAGCAATGATAAATTAATCCATAATGGAAAATCCCTGGAAAACACTTTCTACAAAAGAAATCTATACTAATCCCTGGATACAGGTAACAGAAAGCCAGGTTGTAAACCCGGGTGGTGGCAATGGAATTTATGGCGTAGTACACTTTAAAAACAAAGCGATCGGCATTGTACCAATAGATGAAGAAGGTTACACCTGGCTGGTAGGTCAGTATCGTTACCCACTCAATGAATATTCCTGGGAGATTCCTGAAGGTGGAGGTCCGTTAAATGAAGATCCACTGGAATCCGCAAAGAGAGAATTAAAAGAAGAAACAGGATTTACTGCCTCACAATGGACATTGATCAGCCGTATACATACCTCTAACTCTGTTTGTAATGAAGAAGGATTTATTTATATGGCACAGCAGTTAACAGCAGGAGAAAGCCAGCCAGAGGAAACAGAAGATCTCATTCTACGTAGAGTACATTTGGGTGAAGCAGTAGAAATGGTTATGCAGAATCAAATTACAGATTCATTGAGTATAGCGGGCCTATTGAAGGCAGCTCGCATTCTGAATATCCAATAATAAGTATTTCCATAAAGAAAAACAGAGTCCTTTCAGACTCTGTTTTTCTTTGGTTTCGCTATAAAAGTAAAATTTTATTCTTTTGTCGTTGAAAAACGAATGGGCAAAGAGACCTCTGTTGCAATAGCTTTACCGTGATATTTAGCTGGTAACCATTCCGGAGATGATTTTACCAGGCGGATCGCTTCTTCATCGCATCCGTTACCAATACCACGAATCACTTTTATATCCTCAATCGATCCATTAGCCAATACCACAAACTGTACAAATACTCTGCCCTGTGTACCAGCGGCCAGTGCTGCTTCCGGATATTTCAGGTTTTCACGTACATGTTTGTAAAAAGCATCTAGTCCATTTTTTGGATGAGCTTCCTCATCTACAAAAATAAGATCTGCTTTAGGAGCCGAAGCCGTCTGTGCGTTCGCAGGCAATGCCATACCAAGTCCAGCCAGACACATGGTGCCATAAATCTTTGCCCACGCATTAAACTGAAAATCAGCTTTCATAGTTGTAGTAAATAATAATACAATACAAATATCCGAAATAGAAAATCAGCTTGCTTTTGTATTTACTGCAATACATTATCTATGTAGTAAATGTCATAATAAATGAAATCCAGACGCTGTCAGACTTCGTACATTTTTAAGCATAAATCCTTATTATCAACTCATTATACCATATAAATAAGATATTATGAGAATCCACCTTTCTATTCTATTCTTTCTGGGTGTTTATAGTTTTATAAGCATTCTGCTAACAAATTGCCAATCTGCTACCAGTCAGCAGGAAGGTGATAAGATTTCTTACGTCGATACCCTGCTTATTAAGCCTGGAAAAGATGGGAAAGTGCGTTTATCCGATGAACAATGGGAAGAAATACTAAAGCCATCAGCCTACGCTGTCTTACGGGAGAAGAAGACAGAATTTGCATTCAGTGGTTCTTTACTCAAAAATAAAAAAGAGGGTACTTACCTGTGTGCTGGTTGCCATCAGCCCCTATTTTCTTCAACAACAAAGTTCGAATCAGGTACTGGATGGCCAAGCTTTTATGATGTGATTGCACAGACCAATATCAAAGAAATAAAAGATGAGAGTTATGGTATGAATCGGATTGAAGTAGTTTGTAGCCGATGTGATGGTCATCTTGGCCATGTATTTGAAGATGGCCCTGTCCCAACAGGCCTTCGCTATTGTATAAACTCAGCGGCTCTCCTCTTTGACGAGAAGAAATAAACACTATATCTAGCATGACTTCTAATATCTGTTCTGTATAGTAGGACAGTTATTTTTTTGAGCTGGCACAATAAATGTACTCAAAGTCAAAAACACATGTATATTTATAGTAGCAGAACAAATAGCTAACAACTTATGTCATCAGTAAAAAATGCCTTTTTTAATTTACTTGGAGTAATAGAAGAAGGGTTTGATGCAGTACGCAATCGCTTTCGAAAACCTTTACAGAAAATAAAAGGAATCCGGATCGTACCCTACAAAGGTTTCAGCAATGGAACTTCGTTGTTTTTAAAGGGTAGAGTAATACGTAATCCTTTTACATTTACGCCTCGTGACAAAGCATCCAGATGGCATAATCTGAGAGATACATATAGACGATTTAGTACCCACGAGATGGCTGGTATCCAGGTAGAATTACGGTGGAATGAAAGCCTTCATATTGCTACAACAGATGAAGAAGGATATTTTACATTTCAGCTTGAAGATCTTCCTCAATCTGAATCTTCTGTTATGATATGGGGAAAACTGGAATTACGTCTGGTCACACAAACAGCGGATGAACCTACTATAACAACAGCAGATATTCTGATTCCTCCTGCATCAGCACAATTTGGTGTAATCTCAGACATTGATGATACTGTATTAGTATCCAATGCTACTCACAAGCTTCGTATGGCCAAACTAGCTTTTTTTCATAATGCACGTACACGATTGCCATTTGAAGGCGTTGCTTCATTTTATCAGGCATTGCAGAAAGGAACTTCAGCAGGAGCATTTAATCCTATCTTTTATGTTTCGAGTAGTCCCTGGAACCTGTTTGATATGTTGACAGAGTTCTTTACCTGGCAGAAAATCCCACAAGGCCCATTAATGCTCAAAGATATTGGCATAAGCAGAACTCAGGTAGGAGGAGCCTCACACCACACCCATAAACTGGCACAAATCGAACTCATCATGCGTATGTATCCCAATCTGCCATTTATACTGATAGGAGATAGTGGCCAGCATGATCCAGAAATTTATCGGCAGGTGGTATTAGACTATCCGGGACGTATCCTGGCTATTTATATCCGGGATGTTAGTAAAGACAAACGTGATCTTGAAGTAGAAACCATTATCTCCAGTATAGCTAATTCCAGTGTTCCAATGTTTTTGATTCCAGATACAGAGGCAGCGGCTCAGCATGCAGCCGCCAATGGATGGATTGCCAGAGAGGAAATTGCAGAAGTAAAAGAAGAAATATCCGAAACAAAGAAAGATGTATCTCCATCTTTCCTTCAGCCCGGCAATATGACAGAAGAGGAAGGATAAAACAAATTTTCTATAAAATCATACATCTGGTTCTTTGGCTCTGGCAGCCAAACCTGCCCTTTTTCCAAAAAAGTCTAGTTTTTCTGATCAGAACTTTCTAACTTAAACACTATCTTAATATGTTCCAATTAGCAGATGAGTGCCTCATCCACATTGACTAACAATTTGTTATCTTTTGTTAACCAGACTTTTCTTCAGGAACTTATACAAGAACTTCCTGTGGTTGTATTTGCGATCTCTCCCAATCAGACCATTACGTGCTGGAATAAGGAATGTGAACGAACATTGGGATATTCATCAAAGGAAATTCAGGATACTACAATACTGACTAAAAACTTATTTGGCCATACACCTATAGTAAAAAGTATCACAGAAGCATGGGATAACCCGAATACCACTCTTCCCTACCGTTACTGGGAAGGGGAAATCAAAGCCAAAGATGGTTCTGTAAGATATTTGTCCGTCAACTACCATGTTCGGAATAATTTTGTGCTTGAAGGCCTCCACCTTTGGTGCATTGGTACAGACCTTACAGATAAAGTGCAAGGCCAGCGAATTATGCAGGTCAATCAGGAACGCCTTTCCTTGGTTACCAAAGCTGCTAAAATAGGCTTTTGGGACTGGAATGCTCATACCAATGAGGTATACTATAGCCAGGAATGCTTTGACATTATGGGATATAAATGCGATGAATTTAGTCATGCGTACGAAAAATGGCTGGAGTTTATTCATCCGGAAGATCGAACCAGAGTCCAAAACAAAGTAAGAGATTGTCTTCACACCAAATGTGACTTTTATACCGAACTTCGTTTCAAAGCCCAAAATGGCAATTATATCTGGCTATTTCTGCAAGCCAATGTTTTTGAATGGGATGCACAGAACAAAGCAGTCAGAATTGTAGGTATTATATCTGACATCACGTTACGAAAACGGACAGAACAAGATCTTCAGGAAGCTTTGGCTAAAGTAGAAGAGCTAAAAGAATCCCTGGTAGAAGAAAACCTTCAACTTAAACAAGAGTTGCAGGAAAGTTTTCGGTATGAAGATATAATTTCAATAAGTGATACCTATAAAAAAGTACTTAGACAGGTAGAACAGGTAGCTCCTACTGATGCAACTGTTCTGGTATTGGGTGAAACTGGTACTGGAAAAAGTCTGATAGCAAACACTATACACCGTCTAAGTTCACGCGTTAATCAGCCCCTGATAAAAGTAAACTGTGCTGCACTTCCCGCCAATCTGATCGAAAGTGAATTGTTTGGATATGAAAAGGGAGCCTTTACAGGTGCTTATACAAAAAAAATCGGACGATTCGAACTAGCAGATAAAGGAACCATTTTTCTTGATGAAATTGGAGATCTGCCAATGGAACTGCAGGCCAAGCTGTTGAGAGTCTTACAGGAAGGTGAATTTGAACCGTTGGGAGGCAATCGTACACACAAGGTAGATGTACGTATTATTGCTGCTACCAATCGTAATCTGGAAGAACTTGTACAAAAGGGGAGCTTCCGTGCGGATCTGTACTATCGGCTTAATGTCTTTCCTATTGTCAATCCTCCATTGCGTGAGAGAAAAGAAGATATACCACTGTTGGTAAAGTACTTTGTAAATAAATACAATGCCAAGACAAAAAAGCAGATCACTGTTATTCCCAAAAAGACATTGCAGCAACTGGAAAGCTATAACTGGCCAGGAAATATTCGGGAATTGAAAAATACAATCGAACGGGCTATAGTTCTAAGTACCAGCACCAAACTGGAAATGGATGCATGGTTTCAAAACCCTGCAAACACTATTTCAACAGATGTATCTTCTGATATAGTGTTTGACACATTGGAAGAGCATGAACGAAAGCATATACTTGAAGCGCTTAAACGTACAGAAGGACGGGTTACAGGTCCTAGAGGAGCAGGAAAATTATTAGGAATTAATGACAAAACACTTCAATCCCGTATGAGAAAACTGGGTATCAATCGTTTAAATGAATTTAAATAATATTTTCTCTTACCTTGCTTAAATGTAAGCAATTATTTCTTCTACCTTTATTTAAAAAAAAATTTTACCATTCGGATTAGAGCCTTTCTTTCATCTGGTAAAATATTTTTTACAGAAACAAAATCTATAATTGTACTTAACAAATATAGACACTGGATCTTTTAAGGAATATTTTTTCAGCAAATTACTTACTTACTTTTATAACATCTTCTCTACTTTATTCTATAAGTAATATTGCTTAAATAAAAGCAAAAACTTTTCCATAAGCATTTTTTAGCTATACAGCTCCGAAGCCAATAAACACAACCATCTGTATAATAAACACTTACAACAAATGGCACGATTTTTATAATATAGTAAGACATAACTATACAAAACTAAAAACAGTGAGGACATGAAAAAGATATCAGAATTGGACTTCTCCAATGAGGTAATTCAGACAGACGGGCTTCAAATTGTTCATTTCTACAATCCTTATTCCAGTCATTCAAACGACACCGACATGATACTGGAAGAATTGTACAAAACCCACAATGATGTTAATTTTTTCAAAATCAATCTGCTGCATTGTGGAATGCTTTGCGATCGCTACGGGATATCACTTCCCTGTGTATTGGTTTTTGAAAATGGAGTATTACAGGACTTATTACAGGATGTGATTACAAAAGATACACTGGTAACTAAACTTACCTCTCTTTTGTCTAGTAATTAAAAGATGAGTGACTAGATGAGCAGCTAGATTGTATTCATTACTAACTAAACTATAAACCTAAACTTTCCAACCCTATTTTTTTTTAACTGCTATGGAAGAGGTAGATCAACCAGAAGCGATGCAGCTTGCTAACCACCAACAGTTTATTAACTGGGAATCCCTGTCTAAAGAACTGGAAAAAGTAACATTTGAATTGAATACACTGACATATCGTCTAAGCCATGATTTCAATGCACCTCTTAGCTCTATACTAGGTCTGATAGATCTGATAGAACTGGAGCATGGTGATATAGCCAGCCAATATCTTCATATGATGCGTGGACGCATCAATCGTATGAGGGACATTATCCGGGACCTGGTATATTCTTCCCGAATGCAAAATCAGACATCTGTAATTGAAAATGCAGACCTGAGTACAATTATTCAGCGTGAGATTCTTGAACTCAGTGATTTGAATAACTACCACAAACTCAAAATCAACACTCAGATTTTAGGAGACTGCCCTATCAAAACAGATTTATTCCGGTTACGCATTATTATTAATTGCCTTGTATCCAACAGTATTAACTATGCCAATCTGATCAATAAAAAGCCTTCTGTAAAGGTTCAGGCTAAATGTAGTACCAAAGATCTTCAGATTCTGATCAAAGACAATGGCATAGGTATTCCTCAGGAGCAACAACTAAAGGTATTTGAAATGTTTTATCGGGGTACACATGCATCCAATGGCTCTGGCCTGGGGCTATTTCTTGTACAGAAAGCAGTTCATCAGATGAATGGCACGATCTCATTAAAATCAGAATCAGGCAAAGGGACTACGGTTAAAATTACAGTACCCAACCATTTTTCGTAAGATTAGGAGAGAAAGCATAGTTTACTATTTCTGAGTGCTACTCGACCTTAATACCATATTTTGCTAAAATGCCCGCAGCCCCATATAATGAGATACGGGCATTTTTTAATACATTCCGTTCCGGATCAATGGTATAATTATAGGCTGTTACCAAATCAGCATCTTTCAGATTAGTTTTATCAAACTCAGCATTTTCCAGATCGGTATTGGCAAATACTGCATGGTGCAGATCGGTATTACCAAATGCCACATGTTTGAGTGAGGAGTTCACAAAATGCGTTTTTGGCATCTTCTTCTGAACAAATGAGGCATAGTCCAGCACACAGTTTTCAAACCGAACACTAAAAAGAAAATCTTCACAAGTACTAAAATTTACCCCAATCAGTTTACAATCTTTAAAGGATGCATTATGTATAGTACATCGGGTTAGCTTCATCATTGCCAGATTGCAATTTATAAAAACACAATCGCTAAAGCGGCTTGAACTAAAATGACTTTCAGAAAAATCGCAGGATTGAAAGGTACATTTCTCAAACTCTCTGTTACGAATATCCTTTCCTGAATAGATTACTTTCTCAAAAGTTTTGTTCTGGTGTGTTAATTCCATGGATGTCGGTTCTAACATGAAATTTATTCCGGTATCTATCCTTTTCGTGGAGCAAACAAACCAGAATCGTATTTAAGTAATGTTTTAAGTTGTAAAACAGCAAGTTTTTCTACTCCACTATCTCCTTCAACCGGATAAATTTCCTGAATTACTTTAGGCACAATATCCTCAATCTTTAGTAGTTCCTGCATGACTGTCTCAGGACGTAATGACATCCGGTTTCCTGCCTGTGCAGCTTCTACCAAAAAGTCTGGAGACCAGTCTTTTGTTTTGGTAGCATGCTTATTAAGCAAATGCATTACTTTCTTCAGACGGGAAATCTTACCTTGCACACCATTGAGTAAATCCAGATTATCAATAGGTTGAAGCTTTAAAACAACCTCTACAGGCTCATGCACAGAAAGTTTATCCAGTGTAATAATTGTAGCAATCTGATTGCCTTCATACTGCCAATGAAAGTCCACAGAATCTACATCTTCTTCCATAAATTCATAAGGCACTTCATTCTGGTTGCAATATATGGCCTTGGGAGGTAAAATGCCACGTACGTGAATCTGATAACTCCTTTCGGAAGGACTGGAAGTATATCTACCTTCAACTGGGTTTATACGTATAATCAATGTATCATCATCCGGCATGTGTTGAGATATTGAAGTCCAAGTATAGTGTCCTTCCAGATAGCCATTGGTATTGTATTCATCTTCATACAAACGGGTATCCCCATGACGTGCTGGTAACACTGTAAGTACCAGATGCTCCAAAGGCTTCTCAGCAACCGGAGTTATTTTTTGTGTACTCATCATTGGAATAATAGATCCCGCTTTTACATATAACGGAATCTCATCCAAATCAAAATGACGCTCAATCACCTTTGATCCTACAAAATACTGTCCGCTATGCCACTCTACCCATGTTCCCTCCGGAAGCCATATTCTTTGTTTGGCGAGCCTATTGTAGTCTGATACCGACTCTGTCACTGGTGCTACAATCATATTGTCACCAAACATATATTGCTGAGTAAACGTATACGCTTCTTCTGCTTCCGGATAATCATAATACATAGGACGCATAAAAGCTACCCCTGTCTCATACGTTTTGCGAGCTTCTGTGTATATATATGGGATCAGCGCATAACGAAGAAGAATCACGTCACGCATCATAAGGAAATACTCATGCGGATAAGCCCAGACACGTCGCTCGGCATTGGCATTTTTAGAAGTGTGGGTACGTAACACAGGACTAAATGCTCCAAACTGCAGCCATCTCAGAAACAATTCGGGCGAGATAGGTCCAGGCATGTGTCCACCTATATCATGGCTCCAGTAAGCGCAGCCGACATTGGCGGCAGTAGCAGTAAAGTAGGGTTGAAAATCCAGCGACTTCCATACACAAACTGAATCCCCGGAAAATCCGATCGGATATCTGTGGTTGCCCAATCCACCCCAGCGATGGAAAATTAACGGGCGAACTTTACCTTGTCGCTCCATATCTGCATAATGCACATAATTGAGCCACATAGTCGGACTCATACCAGGTATGTTTGTAGTACTCCATTGTTGCCAGTCCAGCCACCAAAAATCTACACCTTCCTCTTCCAGAGGTCGTAATACCAGATCAAGATAGGCTTGGGCAAACTTTTTATCAACAATATCAAAGGGAACATACTTTTGTGACTCCGGATCTATCCCCATAGCTTTTGCTACTGCCGGATAGGCTTCTTCGTGTGGTTGAATCCCTGAGGCTGGATGCAAATTCAATGTCACTTTCAGATCTTTTTTTCTAGTCCAGTCCAGAAATGCTTTGGGACTTGGAAAAAGCGTCTTATTCCAGGTAAAACCTGTCCACCCTTTTCGTTCTCCTGCCTGATCTTTCTCTTTCTTCCACCAGTCTTTTAAAAAGGTAGTATGCCAGTCCATATCGACTACAAGTACATCCACAGGTACATTATGTATCTGAAACTCCTTTACCAGATTGCGCATCTCTTCTTCTGTATAAGGCCAGTAGCGTGACCACCAGAAGCCAAAAACAAACCGCGGAGGCATTGGAATCTTTCCAGCTACCAATGTATAATCATACAAAGCCTGCCGATAATTATGTCCATACCCAAAGAAGTATAAATCCTGACGATTACGTTGTGGACGTGCCTTTATCCATGCCCAATCTCCATCTTCAGCCAGTAGCGGCCGTTCCGAATCATCCACAATTGTCCACCCATCTCTTGACAAGATGCCAGGCTCAATTTCCACAGCACCTTCTGCCCTATCCAATGTACGATTTGTTCCCCTCAGATTACCTGTATCCTCCATACCTGGCTGCCATCTGATCTGTCTGCCATTCAACTCTAACTCAATAGACAAATTGTCCTCTTTAAACTCTCCAGAACCTATTTTATATTTTAATAACAGCTTTTCTGTACGAATGATCAGCCAGTCATCATTCTCTTCTACTGTATAGGGGCATACTGGCAGATTGCGATTGATAAAGACAAAAGAGGCAGAATCCTCAAAAGTAGCTTCAGGAGCCCACTCCATACGAATCATCTGTGATGTCAGTATAGTAAACCGCACATCACCACGAATGACTATTGCATCAGGATTAGCTACAGGATCTATAGTATGAGCAGAAACAAAAGAAGTCGACGAAATCATATCAGATAAGGAATTAGACAAAAGTGAATAAAGTTATCTATTGTTTGCATACACACAAAGAATGTACCTACTTCAGGATGTAAGTATTTATTCATTAACAGATACATAACTAAAGTTATACGTCTGTGTCAGTGAATAAATATACTCCTTCAACGACAGGATCTTCAGAATGTTTGAACTAATTGGATTGTATAGCCATTGAAAAAACAAACGCTATCTGCGATATACAGATCACAGATAGCGTTTACTTGATAGTAGTTATAACTTACTTACGAGCAGCAATTTTGGATTCACTGATCTCACGAGACTTCCCATCAAAGGAATAAATCTTTACAGCAGATGCACCTCCCGGAATTGTCAGCACCCGAGCTGATTGTGATAGATACGAGCCACCATAAGGTAAGTCAACCTTTCGTTTTCTTCCATCTTTCAACGTCATTTCAGCCCACGCATCCATTGCTTGTAACCGCACAATCTGTTGAACTGGTTTACTAACTGAGGTAAATACTTTCAGACTATCCAGATTTTGGGAGGCCAGGTATAGCTCATCCCCTTTACTGGTATATATTCGCGCCAAAGCTTTCGCATCGCCATCTACGAAAAAGTTACTTTGACGAATAGAAAGAGGTTTAAATCCACCTTTGCCATCTCCTTTCAGATATAATCCAACAAAAGCATCATACCGACCCGTAAATGTTTCTCCTGCATAGTTGTTTCCAGTCAAAAGCAGATCTGCATTTCCGTCCTGATCTATATCCTGTACCTGTATTCCAAAAACAGGAGCTACCTGAGCCTGAATCGGCAAGACGTGAAGCTCAAACTTTCCATTTCCTTTATTCTCCAGGTAACTGGAAGCAAACTGAGTGGCATGATAAGCAATAGCATTTTTTTGTTCTTCTTCTTTCAGAATCTTATTGATATCTGCTTTTCCATAAATATTATAATAAGGAAACTCACGTCTTACCCGCAGGAGAAGTGTCACTAAATCATCACGGGAGTGAATCGGAAATGGGTGTATCTCTCCTGTTTCATCTTTTCCATAGCATACCAAAATCGGGTCCATTTTGCCATTATTGTCAAAGTCATTGGCATACATACTAAAAGGAAGTTCTGGAGAGCATTTGTAATTAGAGTTTAGTCCCAGATTACCTGCTATGTAGTCCATATCTCCATCATTATCTATATCAGCAGCAGCCAGGCTATTCCACCAACCTATTGATTTTTCTATACCTGTCTGGCTCTGTTTTACCAGTCTTCTATTCTGTGTTTTAAAAAATGTAACCGGCATCCACTCTCCTGCTATAATTAGATCAACCCAACCATCATTATCATAATCAGACCAGATGGCATCTGTAATCAAGCCAGCTTTTTTCAATTCGGGAGCCACTTGCTTTGTCTGATCTGTAAATTTGCCTTTCCCATCATTTACCAATAAATAACTATCAGGAGTAACCGGATAATGTCCAGGAACAACACGTCCACCTACAAACAAATCCAGGTCTCCGTCCCGATCATAATCTGCCGCTCTGACACAGGAGCCTGCTGAATAAAATAAGGGTAAGGCTTCCGGATCAGATATAAGTTTACCATTGCCTGTGTTCCGGTAAAAACGATGTCTTAATGACAACGTATCGGCAGCAAACTCATAACTACCACTTACCACATATAAATCCTGATCTCCATCCTGATCTGCATCAAAAAACAAAGCACCTTCATCTTCTGACTGCTTCCCTTTTTCAGTTATTGCACTTACCTGTTTAAACTTCCCGTCTGAAGTTTGCTGATATACAATCCCCTCCTGAGAAGCCGCTCCACCAATATATATGTCATCCAGCCCATCATTGTTTATGTCTCCGACTGCAAGTCCGGGACCATCCTGAGAGAATTTATGTGGGAGTGTACTTTGAACATTAAAGTCTATTTTATCTTTTTCTGTATGAATAAATGCGATACCTGATTCAGTTGTCACATCCTTCATTACAGGCATAGTACTATTACTTGGGTAAGACTGAAAGGCTAGTTCTTTTCGAGCTTCTTTGTAGTGTACAGTAATCACCTGATCTGCTGGCACATTTTGTAGCAACTGATACTTACCATCTGGCCAGAATACTTCTAGTGAATCTATGGTTGTAACATTCCCTAGTCCAAAATGAGCTACACTTTCCACTGTAGATGTATACCCACGATACGGAGAATGTTCGTAAAACTGTTGTTTACCCTTTCCATACAGTATACGTATCTTTGTAGCCAGACCAGAAGTACGACCAGGTGCAGCATCAAGTTTTACTCTCAGATAATGTGCTTTATCTTTATTTTCGGGTTTATTTAACTGATTCTCGTAGACAAACGCAGGGTCATTGATATTATTAATTACTACATCCAGATCGCCATCATTATCCAGATCGGCATAGACAGCTCCATTAGAAAAAGCAGGTACTTTCAATCCCCATTTCTCTGATACATCTTCAAACTGAAGATTGCCATTATTGCGAAAAGCATAATCAGCCACCCGAGCAATTGGGATAGAATCGACCAGCATCATCGGACTAGCCACTGCTCCTGCAGGACCCGCACGATACATAGCAAAGTCGCGATCTGTTACATCCCTAGGGAAACCGTTTGTAATAATAATATCCCGGTTACCATCATTATCAAAATCAGCTACCAGAGGTGCCCAGCTCCAGTCGGTTTGATAAATACCTGCCAGTTGGCCAACTTCACTGAATGTAGGATGCCCTTCAGGGGTCATTCCATTATTAATCTGTAATACATTCCGTACATATTGGTGCTGATAGCCATATTCCTTATTATTAATATAATCGGTATATTTATTTGCCCCAATCATTCGCTTTTTTCGCAGATTGTCTTCCGGGAGCATATCCAGCGCTACAATATCTACCAGTCCATCATTATTAATATCCACCACATCATTCCCCATTGCAGAATAACAGGTGTGTTTCAAATATTTATCAGCCTGATTGGTAAATGTGCCATCGTGATTATTGATGTACAACAAATCATTGGATATATAATCATTGGTTACATATATATCTGGCCAGCCATCCAAATTTATATCTGAAATATTTAATCCAAGTCCAAAGCCTTCATAAACAATGCCTGCTTGTTTAGTAACATTGGTAAATGTGCCATTGCCATTGTTCCGATACAGTTGGTCGTTATTAGCGAAGGAACCATCCGTAACTTTCTTCCGATAGTTGGTAGGAATATTTTTATTGATTACATCTTCGAGCACATATAAATCCAAATCGCCATCTTTATCATAATCAAAAAAAGCAGCAGTAGTAGTATGTCCTTTGTCATCAATACCATATTTGGCAGCCTCCTCTGTAAAGGTAGGCACTCCTTCAGCATTATTTCCCTGATTGATATAAAGCAGATTAGCCCGACTTGCAGAATCCGCTTTTATTGTTGCTCCAACATAGATATCCTGGCGTCCATCCTGGTTTATATCCACCACAACCACACCTGAACACCATTTACCATTTCCACTAACCTTTGCTTTATCTGTTACATCTTCAAAAGACAAATTTCCTTTATTGATGTAAAGTTTATTGGGCACCATATTTCCACTGAAATACAAATCCACTAATCCATCTCCATTAAAGTCTCCTGCTCCCACTCCACCACCATTATAGATATATTCCTGTACCAAAATATTCATGGTGTCATTTTCTGTAATCGTGTTGGCAAATGTAATATTTGACTGATCAGCAGGCACAAGCCGGAAAAGTGTATCCGGATTTTGCTTACACGAGAAAGCAGCTAATAATAGAAGGAAAATTATATTAAAACGTCTCATGTAATAATGTATAGGGGATTAGAAACCTTAGTGAGCAACTCTTGTCAAAGAGTTTGAGGAAAATGTCGAGAGTAATAATCTTTATTGAAAAGCAATGGTAGTTCGAAAATCACTTAAATATACAATCTATACTAACTGACAACTGGCTATTTACTATAAAAAAGAGACGATAGTGTAAACTACCATCTCTTTTTTTAAACTAACAAGATTAAACAAGAAGTTTAATAACCATCATTTTGTTTGAGAATATCTTTTCCTTGCAGGTCAATCTCTGCTTGAGGAATTGGCAGATACTCATCCTGGCCTTTTTTAAATTCCACTTTTGCAGGGAAGTGAGTTGGAATCTTTTTGGTTTCATAAGCAAAATATGCAGTAATATCACCTTCTACAACATCCCAACGTACCAGATCAAAGAAACGCTGTCCCTCCATTGCCAACTCAAGTTTACGCTCAAAACGAACTCTATCACGAGCTTGTGCTTGAGTAGCAAAGTCTGCAGATGAATATAAGCCTATTTTGTAGACAGGCTGTTTGTATTCATTCCAGCTTGTTAATTTATTTCTTTCCCCCCCCAAATAAACAAAGGTGCTATTTCGATCACTACGTATTACCCATTGCTTTGGATTAATTTCTGTAAGTGCAAGCATTGCTGCTTCATTACTCACTGTAGCAAACGCCTTCTCTGCATTATCAGAGGCTTTCACAAAACCCGCTTCATTTGATGCTCTTTCCCGGATCATGTTTACATATTCGAGAGCTTTTGCCAAACTCCCAACTTCAACCTCACATTCAGCAGCCATCAACAGTACATCAGCAAAGCGCATAATCATAAAGTTAGTAGCTGTGTAACCAGGAGTCCAACCACTTCCATCCAAAGAAGAGCTTTCGGCAGAAGAATAAGAGTATTTTTTCGGTGTGTAAGGTCCAGCATATGTCTGATCCCGTATCCAATCCTGACCTGGATGAGGCCCCCAGTCAAGAAAAGGTACACCTCGACGTCCAATAGTATGGTCCAAACGAGGATCAACATTGCCTTCATCTATGGAAAATGCAGAACTACTGGTAACAGTCTGATCTGTTTTCAACTCATTTGCTGTTGTTTTGTAAGATCCATCAAGCAGAGGTAATCCATTTGCATTTGTACGAAATGATGATGCCATTTCAAAACTTGGATGAAAGAATCCACAACAATTCCCTGGTCCACTAGTACCTGTATTATATGGATAATTCATTGCCAAATCTGTATTTGCATTGTTTGTATTCTGGGCAGCACCTGTTGCCTGATAAGCAAAAACAGACTCTTGAGAATTTTCATTACTTAAACGGAATAAACCTTTAAAAGATGGGAACAACCCATATTTCTTACCATTCGTAGTTTGTCCGTTCGCGATTACATCATCAAATACAGTTTTTGCTTCACTATATTTGTTTTGATATAAAAGTACTTTTCCCAGGAAAGCACCGGCGGCCCATTTGTTTGCTCTACCAACCTCACTTTGGGTTTCTGGCAGGTTTTCGTACGCATATCGAAAGTCTGCTTCTATATTAGCCCAGATTTCCTCAGTGTTTGGTACCGTTTCAGCGCCCGTTTTATAATCCATAGTTTCATCAACCCAAGGAACCTTCTTAAATGTTTTTCTAAGTTCAAAATAATAGTGTCCTCTTAGAAAACGTGCCTCACCTGTAATCCTTGTTACATCAGCATCAGACACATCTGTAACCTTAGGAAGTATAGCCAGAACCTGGTTAGCTCTTGCAACACCTTCAAAAGATCCTCTCCATTTTGATAAAACCTCTGTATTTGTAGGTTCCGTTTCAAAATTCTCAATAGGATTCATTGAAGAAAAGTCACCAGAGTTAGTACCTTTATTGGCATCTCCACCACGGATACTTCCCCAAAGCCAGTTGGAAGCTCCTGCATGCCAGGGACCGCTATCCCGTCCATTCATAACCGAATAGACACCTATCAATAATCCCTCAACGCCCTTCTTGCTTGTTATTTGATCCAAAGAAACTTGTCCGGTGACAGGTACCTCAAGAAAGGAATCTTTACAGGCCACTGATCCAAGAAACAAAGCTCCAATAGACAGATATGTAAATTTATTTCTAAATATTCTTCTCATATGTTTAATGTTTTATACTTGATGAAGGGGGAACATCAATCTATTCACAGATTGTATTAAAATCCCAGATTAATACCTAAGTTAAAACCTCTGGTTACAGGAGGGTTACCAACATCTATACCTAATGTAGTATCTGCCGCTCCACCAACGCCAGGATCCAATCCAGAATATTTAGAAATTGTAAATAGATTTGTAGTCTGTATATAAACTTTAGCTCTTTCAATACCATAACGATTCAGAAAAGCAACAGGTAGTTTATATGCAATTTGCATATTAGTTAAACGAGCATAGTTCCCTTTTTCTACATAATAAGAGTTAGATGCTGTGTTTGTACTAATGTTAGAAGCATCTTCAAAAATTGGAACAGTATTTCCACCTTTTTCAAAAGAAAATGAATTTTTCACCCGTGTTCCAATAGCTGCATATTTGAATGATGGATAGAAATCTGTGTACCATTTGGAAAAGTTGTAATCCTGAAATCCTAATGCAGTGTACAAAAATGCTGTCAGTTCAAGATTACGGTAAGAAAGTGTTAGATTAAGACCTCCAGTAAACTTTGGTACAGGACTACCTAATGCAGTTCTATCATCTGTGGTGATTTTTCCATCTCCGTTAATATCAGCATAACGGAACCGACCTACTCCTTTTCCTGTCTGTTCAGGAGAATTATTCACTTCTTCCTGATTCTGGAAAAGACCGGTTACTTTATACCCAAAATAAGCAGAAATAGGTTGCCCTACCTGATTACGTATTGGAGTAATACCTCTGTTTGTATAAGGTTCAAAATAATTTACACCAGGAGCAAGAGCTACCATTTCGTTGTGTAAGAATGACCCTGTTACATTTACTTCATATTTCAATTCAGAAGTAATATTTCCACGATTGATTACTTGAACATCCAATCCTTGATTTCTCATCTTACCAACATTCACAGAAGGATCTTCAGCTAATGGGCCAACTACGGCAGGAGTAGTTAAAGCATACAACAGATCTTTAGTATCTTTTCTCCATAAGTCCAATACAACTTCAAATTTTCCATCCAAAAATGTTCCATCAATACCTAAATTCATTGTTGTACTAGTTTCCCATTTTGCATTAGGGTTACCAATTCTACTACGGTAGAAACCTTCTGCAGGAGCCGCATTATTACCTGTTATATCATAGTAGGCTCTAGCTAAACTTGAAGAGAATAAACTATACTGGTTATAGGGATCTACGTTATTAGAGTTACCCATCTGTCCCCAACCACCTCTAATCTTTAAATCTGAAACAAATGGGATATCTTTCATGAAAGGCTCTGCAGAAATACGCCAAGCAGCAGATATTGCGGGAAAAATACCATATCTATTATTTGAGCCAAAGCGTGAAGCTCCATCCCGACGTATAACCCCTGTCAACATATACTTCTCATTATAGGAATACTTTGCCTGTCCAAAAACAGAATAAAAGCTAACTCCTATATTTCGACCACTATTTACAGCTCTATTCTTTGTATTAGTGATATTAATATAGTTTAAGTCTGTAAATGTGGGGTTTTGCCCTGTAGCATCTATGTTTCTAAATCTGCCTGTGTTTAATGATTCAATACCTGCCAGAACGTCTATACCATGTAAACCAAATTTGTTTTGGTAACGAGCAGTATTTGTAAATACCCAAGCATCTGACACCCCCCCCCCTTCACCATAGGTGTATGTAGTATTATTTTCGGAGTTTTCATATTGAGGCAAACTATAATACCAATAATAGTTCGCTCCTAGACTCCCACCTATACTACTACGTAAAGTCAAGCCTTTTAGCACATCCAGTTCTGCATAGATATTGCCAAAGCCACTAATGCTATAACCACCATTATCTTTAGAACGATCACGGGAAGCAACTGGATTGCGAGGATTATTAAAACCTTTTGCAGCTGTACCGGCATAACCACCAAATACATCATATATAGGAATAATAGATGGCATCCTGAAAGCAGATAATACATCACTCTCTTCGTTTGCAGCACCACGACCACCATTACCACCGATTAGACCTTTACGAGAGATATAAGTACCTTGTATATTTTCTCCAATTCGGAAATTTTTGAATAATGTGTGCTCAGAGTTAACCCGTAAAGTATATCGTTTGAAATTTTGATGAATCAAAATACCAGCTTGATCCTGCATGCCAAAACTCACATAAAAATGACTCTTTTCTCCACCACCAGAAAAACTTAGCGTATGTCGATTTAAAGGGGCATTACGGGTAATTGCATCCCACCAGTTAGTTCCGGCTTTATTTGCTTGCATTACCAGATAGAGAGATCCCTTATTAGCATCATTATTATATTTAGCTCTTTCTGCTTCCAGGTCAATATTACCTACTACTCCATAACTTCCACCAACCATTAAATAATCAGGAATAACAGGAGTAGCTTTTGTCCCATATTGCGGATGATCAAATACAGGGCTTGTACTTGTCTGAGTAGCAGTATTGCGAATAGCCTGCCAAGTCCAGTCTGCTTGATCTTGCGGATTCATAATATTATTTACTTTACCTGGTACTGTATAACCAAATACACCATCATAGGTTACATGGAGTTTTCCATCACCCTTCTTTCCTCTCTTGGTTGTATAAACAATCACACCATTGGCAGCCCGCGCACCATAAATAGAAGCCGAGGGGGCATCTTTCAATACTGTAGTTGATTCAATATCATCAGGAGAAAGGAAATCTGTATTATTTACAGGTACACCATCTACAACATATAGAGGTTCGTTTCCTCCAAAAGCACCAAAACCACGCAGACGTACAACACTGGTTGTACCAGGTTGCCCATTGGAGATAACAGTCACACCAGATACCCGACCTTGCAATTGCTGCTCAACGTTACCAGAAGGGACAGCAACCAGATCTTTGGATTTTACTGTTGCAACGGCACCTGTTACTTCACGCCGGTTCTCTGTGGTATAACCAGTAACAACTACTTCAGACAATGCCTGCAAATCTGCAGTCAATGGCATATCAACCACACTACGGTTTCCTACTGCTACTTCTTCAGTAGTAAAACCAATAAAACTAAAAACTAAAATGGCTGAAGAACCATCCACAGCGATACTGTACTTACCGTTAGCGTCAGTAGTAGTACCTCGAGTAGTTCCTTTTACGGATACACTTACACCTGGTAGTACTCCGCCATCTTCCACAGAAGTTACTTTACCGGTTACAGTAGTTTGGGCAAATGCGCCAGCTACTGCACACAGAAATACCAGGCAGAGCAATACACTTGCTCGTAGATAATTGTGTTTCATGGAAAAATTGTTTAGGGGTTATAATATAGAATTTTTACTCTCGATCAATTTCACAAAATTGTATATAAAGTGTATTGACCTAGTACAAATTTATGTTTACAGTTATAATAATACAATTTTTTACAGAAAAATTTAAAATATTTTTTCAAAAAAATATTCTTTCTACAAAATATTATTCACCTGAGACATTGTTGTTTCTCAGTAATGACACAACTACAAAGCATTATTATTATACAAAGCACAATTGCAAGTATCTGAACAAGAATAAATACAGTGTACAGTAAAAACATATTGAGTATCCGTCAATCTCATTTTCGTTATAAAACTTTCAACAAAAAACATCAACTCACAGATTATCAACATATTAGAAAATATAAAACTCCTTGGCACTGGTAGGTATTTGTCCATATTTCTCTATAGGCTAAGTTTTATTAACCAGAATACACTTCCAGACCAATAGGGTTTTTGATACCTTTGCTGCCTGTTATTTAAGGAAAGTAGATTATGATCACTGAATTTGAAATAAAATATGAAACAGCGGCTTCCATACCGCCTCCCTATTGCTATTACTATCATATCAAGGGATTAGCAAGCCCAAACGATATTAAAATCGATTTTTCATGGGTATATCATAATCGGGAAGGGCTTACACAAGAAGATATAGAGGATGAAGGCTTTACGGGTCAGGATGACTTTTCCTGGAAAGGGAACATCTCCAGAATATGGTTGCCACTCATGGAAGAACTATTAAAAAATAGTCGTACATCAACCAAAGCAGATGATAATGACCGTCCATTTTTGGAATTAGCCTTCAAAACGCAGAAAAATATCCTTTTCCAAGGCAGTCCTGATTCCATATGGGATTGGGAGTATTTTCTACAGGAATTTATTCAAGGTATTTACGAAACCTCAGGCAAAGAAGCTCCACTTCTTATACGGTATAAAAAAATAGCAGCACAATCAACACTTTTCTGCTCTCTTAAGATACAATTTAAAGATCGTAGTGTATCTATCCAGACACGTCTGAATGATGCCAAAATGCAACAAAAATCAGGTAACTGGGACGAAATGAAAGAACTACTGGAATTAATATTTTCGTTATCCTTTATCTCAGAAAAAGCAGAAAAAAGAGAACCCCATCTACAAGGCTCCTATATTGACATTGGAGAAAATCTCTGGTATGAGTTAGGAAAGGTTGCCCTAAACCCTTCTTTGAAAGTAAATACGATAGCTAAGGTAGAACAACATATTAACAAAATTGTAAAATCCAGATAGGTTTAATCCAACCCATTATTATATCAACCTGATTTACTAACACACCAGATACTAACATAGGTAAGCTCATGCATAACAACTATTATTATTTACGACAGGTTTCTTCTGCACTGGCACCTATATTAATCGGACGCACAGTAGATAGTACGTTTAGTCAGGATAGAGATGAATTGGTTATTAGCTTTTTGAGTAAAACTGATCTTTTCTTTATCCGAGCTATATTAAAGAATAGTTTTGTCTGCCTTACCTTTCCATCTGAATTTCATAGAGCACGCAAAAATACGGTGGAGCTCTTCTCCGAATTAACAGGGAGAACTGTTGAAAAAATCATTCAGTATAAAAATGACCGAAGCTTTGCCATTCAGTTAGATTCTGGGCTATTACTTCTGTTTAAGTTACATGGGAATCGTTCTAATGTATTATTGTATAAGGATAATAAGGTAATAGAATTATTTCAGAATAATATTGAAGCAGATCTTTCTCTTTCACCAGAATCACTGCATCGGGATATCAGCCCTACATTTGAAGATTTTATTCAAAACAAACAAAATCCTGCAACTGTTTATCCAACTTTAGGAAAACCAGTTGCAGCCTATCTGAAGCAGGAAAAATTTCCTACTAAATCAGCTCAGGAACAATGGACTACCCTGCAACAATTTATATATAACCTGGAAAATCCTTCTTCTTTTTATGTTGTGCGTTCTCCAGCACATCTTAGTACAGGTAATAGCAGTTTCCAACTTACTTTATTTCCAACAGGTAATACAGAGTTTGAATCAGCAGATCCTTTAGAGATTGCGAACCGCTTTTATAGCTTATACGCCAGAGAGAGTACTTTCGATAAAGAAAGACAACAGGTATTACACAAACTGGAGAAACAAAAAAAGCAGACAGAAAGTTATCTGACAAAGACCTATGAAAAGCTAAATCAAATTCAAACAGAGGCTCGTCATGAACAATTAGCCAATATCCTAATGGCCAATATTCATCAGATCCCTCCTGGTAGTGAAACAGTAGAGTTATTTGATTTTTACCATAATCAAACAATTCGGATAAAGCTAAAAAAAGAAATCTCTGCTCAAAAAAATGCAGAAACTTATTATAGGAAAGCCAAAAATGAAAAGATTGAAATAGAGATACTGGAAAAAGCTATTACTCAGAAAGAATCAGAGATGGCTCAAATCAAAAAGTATATGACGGATATAATCGCTATTCAAAACCTGAAGGTTTTACGCAATTATGTAAAAGATTATGATCTGGCATCTACCTCAACTATTCCTGCCATTCAGGAACTATTTAAAAGATTTGAATATCAAGGATTTGAGATTCTAGTTGGTAAAAACGCAAAAAACAATGATCTGCTAACACGGGAGTATGCATGGAAAGAAGATCTCTGGTTGCATGCCAAGGATGTCACAGGGTCACATGTAGTTATAAAATACCAATCCGGCAAGAAATTTCCAGAGCCAGTCATTGAAAAAGCAGCGCAATTAGCCGCCTATTATTCCAAACGAAAGAATGATACTCTGTGCCCTGTTACAGTTACTCCACGCAAATACATTCGGAAACCCAAAGGTCTTCCAGAAGGAGCCGTCATTATAGATAAAGAACAAGTTGTTTTGGTTGAACCTGCAGATTTTTCCAGATTATAACCAATCACATTATTCTTCTTTCTAATTGCTTACTCTACATTAATAATATATATTCCATGATTGCAGTTATTCAAAGAGTTACAAGTGCTTCAGTTACTATTGATAATCAGATAAAAGGACAGATTGGAAAAGGCTTACTTATCCTGCTGGGAATTACGCATACAGATACAGAAGAAGATATAGAATGGTTGAGCAAAAAAATAGTAAACATGCGTATTTTTGGAGATGAAGAGGGAAAAATGAATCTCTCCGTTTCAGATGTAGATGGAAATATATTGCTTATCAGTCAGTTTACATTATATGCAAGCACTAAAAAAGGAAACAGACCTTCTTTCATTGATGCGGCCAGACCTGAGCAAGCTATACCTTTATATGAGAAAATGATCTTGGCTCTCACCACAGAAATAAAGAAAACAATCGAAACAGGTACATTTGGAGCAGATATGAAAGTGAATCTGCTTAATGATGGTCCTGTTACAATTGTTATTGACTCAAAAAATAGAATTTGATAGTAGAAAATCTATGGTATGGTTTCCTTACTGACCTTGCATCAGGAATAGACTGCCATCTTGGATTTAGTCTTAACTTCTTGTTTAGTAAAGAAATAAAAAAACAGAAGGTTGCTCATAAAACCAAAAAATACAATTCCTTTTTGTCTCTGCAACAATGCTTCTGTCAAACAATTTAAAAAGACATATAGAATAAAAGTCATATAAAAATAATTTTTTTGTCTCCAAGCCAGGAAAAATCCTACCATAAAGATTCCCAGTAATAGCAGAACACCGACTATCCCACTTGTCATCATGGTTTGTAAAAACTGATTATGGGCATTATGTCCCTGATATCCATTTTCAAATACATAATTATTCTTGTAATACATCTTTACCAACTCCTCCTGAGTATCTCCAATTCCTACACCTGTAAAGAAATTGTTTTCGATAACACTTAGTGAAGATTCCCAGATAGCAACTCGTATAGCAGAACTACTAGACCAAGGTAAGTTCAATTTTTGACGCGAACGCAAATTTTCGGTTACAGCACTTGTATTCAGATTTTTAATATCTGAAAAACGTTGAGTAAGAAATGAAGACTGAGAAATTAAAATAACTACTAGTATTGGAGCAATCATCAAAGAACCAAGTGCTTTCACATTTCTACCTTCTGTTTTTATCAGATATAACAAACAATTTATGGCTCCTAATAACAAAGTAGCAATCAAAGTAGTACGAGATGTAAGTAAAAGCATTACACCCAGAAAATAGATAATCAACAAAAATAAACCTGTTCGCTTTAAAAGAGAAAGTTTACCTACATTCTCAAAAAGATACGCTCCTAAACAAAGAATGCAAAAACCTAAAAAGAAAGAAAAATAGATTGAATTTAACTCAATAGGCCTTGTAAAAAGATCATAAAACCAATGATCATCTGTTTGTAAATTATCCCATAATGATATCTTCACTGCTGTCAGCAAACAAATAAAAGTTGCAACAAAACAGGATGCAATAAACAGTGAAACAATAGAATAAATATCCCCTTTCTTCAAACAAGAAATAGAGCCTAATACCAAAGGGAATAATAATAATGGTATATAGTCTACTAATGTTTGAAGACCTTTCGTAATATTGTGACTATATAATAGACCAATAACATGTAACAAAAAAAATGAAACAACAAGTAATATAATAGGACTTTGTATCAATCGAAGCTTTTTTTCTCTCCATTTACCTTCTGCAATCCAAATAATGCCTAATACAATAATACTAATATTGTTAATAGCATTTATTTTAGGATAACATAGAGTTATAGCAATTATAGAAAGTATATAAAAATATAACTTATTGTACTTTACTTCATTCATAAGTAGTGCCATATGCATCATATCAGGTTAGAATATGCAGTTTCGGACATATCAAAAACCGCTAAAAAGATGTAAAAATCCAACTTCTACTTTCTTAATTTTACACAAAATTAGACAAAAAAGTATGCCTAAAGTTTAATTACCTTAGAAAGCAAAACAATTAATTTGTAATTTTCTTAGTTCACTTTCCTATGACCCGTTTTTTACATAAAAGGTTGCAAACAATTGTAAATATTTTTTTATGACTCTAGAAGAAGCACAAAAAGCAGTAGATCTCTGGATAAAAAATACAGGGGTTCGGTATTATAATGAGCTTACCAATATGGCTATACTGACAGAGGAAGTGGGAGAAGTAGCCAGAATCATTGCCCGTCAATATGGAGAGCAATCATTTAAAGATTCTGATAAAGACAAAAATCTTGCGGATGAACTGGCAGATGTTTTATTTGTTTTGATTTGCCTTGCCAATCAAACAGGGGTTGATTTGACAGAGGCATTAACCCAAAATATGGACAAGAAGTCAATTAGGGATGCTGAACGACACAAAAATAACGAGAAGCTAAAATAGTCCTAACAAAAGCGCAATGCAGGAGCCAAAAATTCAAATACCTTTGATTATATTTACTGTATAATCAAAGGCATTTGTTATATTTCTTCAATTACAGATTCTCCTGAACTATAATCACCACTTGTCCATTGCCATTTTTCGTGCAAACGGATTTTTCCATTTTCCATTACTTCAGGAATAGAATGGCAAACTCCTGTCATTAGCTGTCCTGAATTATTTATATGGTGGTAACGCATACTCAAATGTCCAACCTCATCTACAAGAGCAATTAGGTGTCCAGTCACAATACTTCCTCCCGAGTAAGAAGCAGTTACTATAGTATCATGTTGCTGATAGTGAAAAGTGGTTTCAGCACTTACCTCACCATTATTCGTATTGTTTACAGAACGAAAAACTTTGTTGTGATAATTAATCATAGGGATTAAAAGATAGTGCAACTTACAGCCAGAAAGATATTCATTCTATACTAGAATCTATACATAAACTAGAAATTGGTTAACTGTAAAATAAAAAAGCCTGACCCCTTTAGAAATCAGGTTTTTCATTCTAACCACTTTCTACCAACGTTATTCTGGTATCATAACTTCTATGTCTTTTTTGCTGTACTAAAATACTATAGATATACTCCTTCTTCAAGCCTCTTATGCTTTAATTGGCGTTTATCTGACATTAACTGATACAAATTCATGCAATGATGTAAGGACCTAAAAAAAGACCTTCCCTAGAGGAAGGTCTTCATATGTGCTAGTAAAATATATTAAATTAGGTTGGGAGAAAGCTTAATCATCAAAAAGTGAAGATAGAATAGCCCCAACAATAGACATAACGAAACTAAAAATCAAAGCCCATAAAAATCCATCTACATGAAAGCCATCTACTAATGCCATAGTGATATATACTATAATAACATTGATGACCAATAAAAACAACCCTAATGTAATAATTGTCAAAGGAATAGTCAAAAAAGTAAGTACAGGCTTCAAAAAAGTATTTAATAGTCCCAAGACTATGGCTACAATGATAGCTGTTCCTAGTCCACCTTTGAGGTGTACCCCCGGCAATATTTTGGCGCTGATTATCACAGCGAGGGTAGATACAATTAATCGAATGAGTAAATTCATAAGTCAAGTAGTTTATAAAATAAAAGTTGTGCTAGTATATAAAATTAATATGCCATATCTGCAATCAGTATACTGTTTTTTTGTGAAACACATCGTCTGTGTTCTAAATATTGGATTAAAGGCTGTGTCATTGAATCTCAGAAAAAGAATATATTTTACCAATTTAAAGATATAGTAAGTAATGAAGAGATAAATATAAAACCATTCATGGAGAGGGATAGTTTCTCATGTAAACATTCAATCTGTAAGTTTGTCTTTGATGAGATACTTTTCCCCAAAGGTTACTATATTAGCATACCATAAACAGATAAATATATCCAATCCGGGAACTTTTCGCCACGTTTTTGTATTTTTTCTAGAAAACAGACACAACTATGGACTATAAAGATTATTATAAAACGCTTGGCGTTGCGAAAAATGCTACAGCCGACGAAATAAAAAAAGCCTACAGGAAGCTTGCAGTAAAGTATCATCCGGATAAAAACAAAGATGATAAACAGGCAGAGGATAAGTTTAAGGAGGTAACAGAAGCCTATGAGGTACTGAGTGATGTAGAGAAACGTAAAAAGTATGATGCCTTTGGTGAAAACTGGAAGCATGCACAAGCTAATGGCAATGGAGGTGGTCAACCTTCAGGAGGATTTGGGGGTTTTGACTTTGGAAACTTTGGTGGCAATACAGGTAGTACTTTTCATGAATACAGTACAGACGAACCTACTTTCTCAGAGTTTTTTGAGATGTTATTTGGCAGACGTCCCGGAGAAGCCAAAGGACGTACAGGTACCAAACGAAAAGGGCATGATTATCGGGCTGATTTAACATTAACCTTGCAGGAAGCATACCAAGGCACTGAACGTCTGGTAGACGTAAATAATCAGAAACTGCGCATCAGGCTCAAACCGGGGATTGAACACGAGCAGGTTATAAAATTAAAGGACAAAGGTGCTCCTGGTACAAATGGAGCTGCCAATGGTGATTTGTATATCACTATACATGTTGCGGATGATTCCTATTTTGACAGAAAAGGAAATGATCTGTACACAGACATTGCAGTTGATTTGTATACTGCCATATTAGGAGGTAAAGCAACTGTAGGAACGCTAAAAGGCAATATAAAGATTGATATTCCGGAAGGTACAGAACAAGGAAAAGTATTGCGGTTAAAAGGATTGGGAATGCCTGTATATAATACACCTGATACATTTGGAGACTTGTATGTAACCATTCAGGTTCGTATTCCAAAAAATTTGTCCGAACAGGAAAAAGCCTTATTCCGACAACTGGCGGCATTAGGCAATCCGGCATTTGCAACTACATAGATCCTATATTGAATCTACCATTTTCTTGAAAGTAATCACACCCTAACGTCCAGTATATCATTTATGCTGGACGTTTTTTATATTTCCCTTATTTCCTGAGGCTTATCTCACTGAAAATTCTTTTACACAAGAAAATTTTACCATATCCTTCCTCTCTTTGAAGGCACGAAATTCGTTATCTTCATCAACAGAATCTATGACAGTAATCATGTAACACTTTCATCAGATGCATTAGCTTGCATCAATAATCAAACCATCCACACCATGGCAACAACTTTTCAAGACTTTTTACAGTCCTATCAGGCAGATCCAGCCTATCAGAATCGTACAGCATACTTTTGTATGGAATATGCCATTCATCAATCGCTAAAGATCTACTCAGGAGGTTTGGGCTTTCTGGCAGGATCACATATGCGTAGTGCTTACGAGTTAAAGCAAAACGTGATCGGAATAGGTATTTTATGGAAGTATGGTTATTATGATCAGACTCGTAAAGGAGATCAGACAATGGATGTGCTGTTTCAGGAAAAAGTATATGGTTTTCTGGAAAAAACGGATATCAAATTTTCAATTCAAATCAATCATGCACCTGTATGGGTTACAGCTTATTACTTACCACCTAATGTGTTTGGAACAGTGCCTGTCTTTCTGCTATCAACCGACCTTCCAGAAAATGATTATCTCGCCCAGACTACCACACACAGATTATATGACCAAAATCTGGAAGCGCGTATAGCTGCCAGTATTCTGTTGGGAATTGGAGGAGCACGTTTGCTCGAAGAACTCCACTACCAGCCAGATACCTATCATCTCAATGAATCTCATGGTTTGCCACTGGCATTTTATTTATATGCCAAATACAATAAAGACATTGAAGAGGTCAAAAAACGGCTAGTATTTACTAATCATACTCCGGAAGAAGCAGGCAATCAGAAGACAGATATTTATCTACTGGAACGTATGGGTTTCTTTTCAGATCTCCCTCTGGTAGAAGTACGGACTTTATCTGATACTCATACCAACATTTTAGATCATACACTTGCTGCCTTTCGACTAGCAGGACTATCAAATGGAGTATCTAAAATGCATACACAGGTATTGCAAAAAATGTGGGGAGGTGCCAGTAATATAAGTCCAATTCTGTCTATTACTAACGCACAAAATTTTACCTACTGGACAGATAAAGAGCTTTATGATGCTTTCCAAAATAAGGAAACAGATAAATTCATAAACCGCAAGAAGTTTTTTAAGAGACAGCTATTTGAAGAAGTAGCCGACCAAACAGGTGAAATCTATAATGAGAATGTGTTAACTATCGTCTGGTCACGAAGATTTGCAGCATACAAACGGGCAGATCTGTTATTATATGATACGGATCGGTTTATTCAATTACTAACGAATAAGAAGTATCCTGTTCAGATTATTTGGGCTGGTAAACCCTATCCTACTGATTATATAGGCATATCTGTTTTTAATCGGCTGGTACATTTCACAAAAAAATATTATAACTGCTCTGTGCTGGTGGGATATGAACTCAAGCTTTCAGCTATGTTAAAACGCGGAGCTGATGTTTGGCTCAATACACCCCGTATCACCCATGAAGCTTCAGGAACCAGTGGTATGACAGCAGCAATGAATGGGGCTCTCAACTGCTCTACTCCGGATGGATGGATACCTGAGTTTGCGCGAAAAAACGAAAACTGCTTTGTGCTTCCTCCTAATGACCCAACCCTTCCCGAACATGAAATTGACGAGATTGATGCATTGAACTTGTATAAATTACTGGAAGAAGTAGTAATTCCAATGTATTACGAAGCCCCTGATCAATGGCAACGTATAGTCTATAATAGTATGACAGACATTTTGCCGAATTTTGAGTCAGGCCGAATGGCAAAGGAATATTATGAACTATTATATACTCAACAGAATGTATTTCAGGATATACCCGCTTTCCCAAATAACGAACTTGTGAATTTGAAAGTTTAAAGTATTTTTGCTATTCTATTGGTTGGAATGTTAGCTCAGTTGGTTCAGAGCACCGCCTTGACAGGGCGGGGGTCATGGGTTCGAGTCCCTTACATTCCACACTCATATACCATAATACGCTGACTACTATAGCCTATCTATTCCAGGTATATTTGAAAGCATTGGAAGAGATTAAAACTGGTCGCAAAACCTCCTATTAGATGGGGTAATCCTCCCTCAGATCAAAGGTATTTGGCAAAGTGATAAAGCAAAATTTTATTTCATTGAAGACATCAATGAAGCTACAGCTTATTTACATCATCCTATGTGGAAGGGGCATACCCGATTTTCCAGCAAGTTGTTGCCGCTTTTTTTCCGTGGAATACAAGACCAGAATATCCTGAATTTACTATAACAGATCTTGCTATAAACTCACCAGTAAAACAATCTTATAGCTGTGTTAATAACTTTCAATCTGACCAACTATCACCAGCTATGTGATCATTTAGCTGGCCACGATGCTGAACTAAGATCTATTCTGGACTTGAATGGCTATCCTCCCATGTGGACGCGAAAAAATACGTTTGAGACACTTATACATATAATCCTTGAGCAACAGGTATCACTAGCCTCTGCCCTGGCGGCGTTAAATAAACTCAAGGAGACAATACAAATGATCACACCAGAGTCCATTCTTTGCCTCACTGATCAGCAGATGAGAGCTTGTTTTGTCAGTCGGCAAAAGATGGGATATATAAGGGGACTAGCTCAAGCAATCAAAGACGAAAAAATTCATCTCGAAGAATTTGCAGGTATGTCCGACGATCAGGTCCGGAAAGTACTCATCGGTTTAAAGGGTATCGGAAATTGGACTATAGATGTGTATTTGATGTTTGCACTTCAACGAACAGATATTTTTCCGATTGGTGATCTAGCCGCTGTAAATGCAGTAAAGACCCTTAAAAAACTTCCTAGTTCTACAACAAAAGAAGAAATCCTTAAAATAAGTAAAAACTGGAAGCCATTTCGATCCATCGCGTGTATGATGCTTTGGCATTATTATCTATCTGCCAAAGGAAAAAAAATGGCACCTATCATATAAGACAGTATCCCTTAAAATTCATACAAACAGAAGAAACACCAAAGAAAAAATAGTAAAACCGCACATATTCATACCTTTCTAAATTAACATTTCAATTTGCACAAATAAACTATCCTCATAAAAGTCAGTACTAATGTTCTTCACTCGTTTTAAATTCTAATTATTATCATTGTACATATAGCTTAGATTGACGCCTGACCTAAGATCAGGATTATAGCATTTAGATTAGCAACGATATATTTTGTATTTTCAATATTCTCCAGCATAACACCTTTTCTGCCTTAACTTTCAGATGGATGTTTTAGTATATCTTCCTAGTAAATATAGAAGCCGCTAAACAGATAAAATTAGCTAAGGAAAAGATTGTACCCTTATCTTGGCCAACAACTATATTACTTGGATAATATTTTATAGGACTATTTACAGTTAAATATAAAAATCCTATATTTACATCTGTCAATTTTATGTGTCACTTACACACATATATATTCTGTAAATCCTTCATTTCTCATAGATTCATAAACCTACTCTTTATTTATCAGTTGATATGCTCAAATTGATCTATGACCTGTTATTTAACTATATACCCAAACTAACTTTTTGGCTAGTGTGTCTATTTGTTTGTCATATTGTGGTGGCAAAAGCAGATCCTCACATTACATTTCAGTCATTACAGGAAGGATTATCCAATCAAGTCATTACCTGTATGCTGAAAGATTACAAAGGGTATATGTGGATTGGCACTTATAGTGGATTGAACCGATATGACGGATCTGATTTTGTTGTTTATGAACACAATCTGGCTGGTATACGAACCATCAGCCATAACGTAATCGGAGCTATTATAGAAGACAAATCCCATAAACTGTGGGTAGGTACCAGCAATGGACTAAATATTTATAATAGGGATAAAGACCGTTTTGAACTTGTACCCGGTCTGGGCAGAACAGATACCTTAAATGTAAGAGCCTTATTCTGTGACAAAAAAGATAATATATGGATTGGCACAGCAGGAGATGGTTTGTTTATGTATGATCAACGTACCAGTAAGCTCACTCACTTTACTCATAATCCATCCAATCCACACTCTATTTGCTCTGACTTTGTAAAGGCTATTATTGCTGATCGTGAAGGTAATCTATGGATTGGCACCCGTGATGGATTGGATAGATTAGAGGCTAAGAGTAAACAATTCACTCATTTTGTGTCTGATGCTAATCTATCCTCTAAGTTAAGTAATAATGCGATCAGCAGTTTGACAATAGATGCTCAGGGCACCATATGGATTGGTACTTATGGAGGAGGTCTGAACAAACTAATGAAAAAACAGAATACATATTGTTTCCAACATTTCAGAAAAAACAAACTGGCGGGCTCTCTCAGCAATGATATTGTGCTTTCTCTTTTATTGGATCAAAAGGGAGGACTTTGGGTTGGCACTGAAAACGGTGGACTGAACTATCTCCTGCCAGAATCAGATAAGTTTGTTCAATATAAATCAGAAGAAGGTAATCCACAAAGTCTAAGCAGTAACTCGATCTGGTCACTTTATGAAGATAATAATGGATTGCTCTGGATAGGGACCTATTACAAGGGATTAAACATTTATGATGCCCATGCAGAGAAGTTTCAATCGTATCAACGCAATGCTTTTAGCAAGCAAACATTGGTAAACAATCAGGTTAGGGCGTTTGCAGAAGATGAAGCGGGCAATTTGTGGATTGCCACAGATGGAGGGGGTATCAATTATTTTAATACACAAAACCGGCAATTCACAGAACCGATTGTGAATGCCTCTTTATCCAGTAAAGCCATTCTGTCAATTTTATATGATTCCCGACATACCTTATGGTTAGGTAGTTGGGGTGCCGGAGTAGATCATTATACCAGAAATGGTACTAGACTTAACAATTATCGGTTTGATGGCTTACTCAAAAACAAACGATACAATATCAGTACTCTCTATGAAGACAAGGCAGGGCAGATTTGGGCAGGCACTTCCGGAAATGGATTGTTTGTCTACAAACCGGATAAAGATTGTTTTGTACAGGTGCTGGATGAGAGCAATAAAACGCATCTGAATAAATCGGCTTATATAAGTGCTCTTTTGCAGGATAAGCAAGGGCAACTCTGGGTCGGAACTTTGTATGGATTAATTTGTATGAAACCAGAAAAGGAAGGCAAATATTCGTTTCAAGAATATTTATATAATGCTGATCCCCGAAAAGGAGGAAGTTCATTTGCAATCAACACATTATTTGAAGATCGCAAAGGCAATCTGTGGATTGGAACAATGGATGATTTGAATCTGTTTCATCCTGAAAATGGCAGTTTTACCGTTTTTACTAAAGAAGATGGACTACCTGGTAGCACAATCAGAGGGATTGTTGAAGATCCAGCTGGAAATTTGTGGATTAGTACCAATAAAGGATTGTCTATGTTCAATCCTTCCAAAAGCTCCTTTAAAAACTACTTTAAGGAAGATGGGCTCGTAACCAATGAGTTCTATCCCAATGCCTTTATTCAGATGAGTAATGGAGAGTTTTTTCTGGGAGGTAACAATGGTATAAGTTCTTTTTTACCAACCCGGATGACAACCAATCACATAGTTCCTCCTGTATACATTACAGAATTTAACCTATTTAACACTCCAGCAAAAATCGGACAGCCAGGGTCTCCTCTGGAGAAAAGTATCTCTGAAACTACACATATCACCCTTACCCATAAGCAAACTTCCTTTTCTATCGAATTTGTGGCTCTCAATTTTACACATTCTTCCAAAAATCAGTATGCATATATGCTGGAAGGGTTTGACAAGGAATGGAATCAGGTAGGTACCCAACGTATGGCTACCTATACAAATCTGGATGCAGGTACCTACATTTTTAAGGTAAAAGGATCTAATAATGAAGGCATATGGAATAAGACACCTACTACTTTGCAAATCACTATTCTTCCTCCTATTTGGGCAACCAAATGGGCATATATACTCTATGTGTTGTTGTTCTCTGCTTTGCTTTGGACATTCATAAAGCTAAAAATGAATCAGATAGCTCAGGCGCAAAAATTAGAAATGGAGCAACTTACCCATGCCAAACAGGAAGAGTTGAACAGGATGAAGGAACAATTCTTTACCAATGTTTCTCACGAATTGCGAACACCTCTGACGCTGATTCTCTCACCATTAGAGCAGATTATTTCCCATGGCCAAGTAGAAGGAGAAGTAAAAGACAAAATAAGACTGGTTTATACGCATGCTGAACGGCTAAATGGACTAGTCAATGAACTAATGGATTTTTCCAAACTGGAAGAGAGTAAACTGAAGATACGTGTCCAGAAAGAAGACATTTGCCGATGCATTCAGGCATGGTATACTCTCTTTGCAGAACAAGCCCGCCAACGGCAAATTGATTATCAGTTTGTATATCCGGCCCAGACAATTGAAGCCTGGTTTGACAAAAACAAAATGGAGAAGATAGTCCTTAACCTGATATCTAACGCATTTAAGTATACTCCGGAACGAGGGACAATTCAGGTAGGAATTGAGCTAATTCAGACAAAAGTTGATCTGGTAGATAGTAATCATCCTCTATCCTATTCACCTGGACATATCCGGCTTTGGGTAGCTGACAATGGAAGTGGCATTGGAAAGGAATATATCGGCAAAATTTTTGATCGCTTCTTTCAGAGTCCGGAAGATGAAACACAATACAATACTGGTACAGGCATTGGACTGGCGCTTGTCAAAAACCTCGTCGAACTACATCATGGAATTATTCAGGTAAGTAGTGAAAAAGGGATCAGAACTTGTTTTGAAGTTTTGTTGCCGTTAGGAAATTCGCATTTTGAGTCTCATGAGATTATAACCAATAATACAGACCCAATTCAATGCAATACAACTGGTGCTGTAGCTGAGATTACATCTGAGAGCCCAAAAGCACCAGAGATTAACTCCTCCCGAATTATTCCTCTATCGAGTATGACCTCTACTCGTGACACTGCAGCTCAGGCACCTGTTATTCTGATTGTAGAGGACAATGCGGAATTAAGAAAATATCTGGCTGCAATCTTTTCAGAAGAGTATCGCATACTAGAAGCTGCAGACGGTGATGCTGGATTTCGACTGGCCACAGAACAAATACCGGATTTAATTATCAGTGACATTCTTATGCCACGCTGTGGGGGGATTGACTTGTGTCAGAAAGTGAAAACAGACATGCGCATTTCTCATATCCCAGTTCTTTTACTCACAGCTAAAACATCTGTCAGCGATCAGATTGCAGGGGTTGAAAATGGTGCGGATGTATATGTAACCAAACCATTTAATACGCAACTTCTCCTTGTACAAATCCATCAGCTGATTCATTCCCGACGGGAACTATATGCACATTTCAGTCAGGATGTATACCTGAGACCAAACCGATTAGCAGACAATGAACTCGATGAACAGTTTTTACAGAAAGTAATAGGGTACATCTTACAAAACCTAACAGACAGTAACCTGAGTGTAGAAGGATTGGCCGAGTCGGTTAATCTGAGTCGAAGTAACATGTACCGCAAATTAAAAGCATTGACCGGTACTTCTGTTATTGAGTTTATACGTATTATTCGGCTCAAAGAAGCACTAAAGCTTATGGAAACCAAAAAACATTCGCTGGCAGAAATAGCCTATCTGACTGGATTTACCTCTCCAGCCTATTTTACCAAAAGCTTTAAGGAACATTATGGAAAGCCACCTTCCGAATATCTTAAAGCCTCTTAAAATATCTACCTCAAAATAGGTAGATATTTTAACCAACCATAAGTCATCTCAAATTTTAGCAAAAGGCTGTAGCATTTACTAGCTGTTTTTATGCATATAGTTTACCGCAACAGATTTTTCGTGAAGGAAAGGCAAATTGTCTGAGCAATGAGCAACTAGCATTTTATTCAGTGCACATTTGCATTTGAATAAAACTCTGATCACTTTTTATGTTGTGCATAACTCATCGCATTTTTTATTTTGATCAGTATTCCGATCATTTTTTCTGTTGCGCATAACTCACCGCAAAAACAAAATCTGATCGGAATTCACCGCAAGTTACTGAATGACGTGAATAATACGCAAACCTTCTGTGCTGTGATGCTACTACCAATCGTGTCATTTAGTGAAACAAACTATGCTCCACAGCAAAGCAACTTAGCGAAGTAAAAGAAGAAGGAATTAGTCTTATGTTACGCTGTTCTGTCAATATCTTTTCCATACTAAGTGTGCTTCCTTCTTTTTATAAACTCTAGGTAAGGACTAACTTTACGATAATACAAATAACTGTACTATAGTTATAGACTTTGTTGCATTCTCTGCATACTACTTTTTAACTCAACTAAAGTAAGCAGTCGAATGATCTAAATTAAGATAGTGGAGAGAATAATCCATCAGAAATTTATTCACACACTAAGTCGAGCTGAAAACATACCACTTTAGCTAATTTCCCTCCTCTTTACATCATTTGTTATAGTATTTGACCAAATAATTATACTCTTCTGTGGCAAAAAATGAGAGGTTTGTAAGAATATTAGTGTAATTCCATGAAATAATTTAACAAAACCAAGCAATACAGTTCTACTTATTCCATCAATCCAGCTCCTTAAAAATATATAAACTAGATATGCCTCAATCATAGTATTGGTAGGTTCACCGGTTCACAATAAGATAAGTTTTATGATAAATGTATTTCTTCTTCAACTTTTCTGACACATCAACTATAAAATGGTGAGTTACTTTTTATAGCAATGAAAAGACCTTTTTAGTTGGTAGGATAGTATTTGAAAAAATAACACTTGAAACGAAAATTAATAATCTATGCAGTATCTTTTACGAAAACGAAATCATCGATTCAGAATAGTAAAAATGAGTAGTCTGTCATTTTTACTATTATTTTCAGTGAGCCCTATATCCCATGTTTTGGGGAGAACAACAAATCCTCCCTCCAATGGGCACACATATCGATCATTCAGCTCTGGAAATAATCTTCCTCATACAGAAGAAGGAACATTTTTCTCAAAGAATAGTCAGAAAGTTAAACCAATCGAAATACAAATCACTGGTCAGGTTACAGATGATAAAGGAGAAGGACTGCCAGGAGTGTCAGTTCAGGTAAAATCAACTACTCGTGGAACGGTTACGGATGAGAAGGGAAATTATAAGATTGCGATTGAAGAAAATGCTCAGGTAGTGCTGGTCTTCTCAATGATCGGTTATGTGACGGAGGAAGTACCTGTAGGAGCCAAACAAGTAGTCAATGTTACGTTGATTCCAGATCTGAAAACACTGGATGAAGTGGTAGTAGTTGGCTATGGCTCTCAGCGAAAGCGTGATGTTACCGGAGCAGTGACCTCTGTCAGTGAAGCTACTCTCAAAGAAGTGCCTGCACCCAATCTGATAAACCAGTTAAAAGGTCGTGCTGCAGGTGTATCAATTATAAGCAATGGCTCAACTCCTGGCTCACAAGGCCAAATCCGTATTCGGGGAAACCGGACGTTGACAACTAACCAAGGCTCCAGTGATGCACTGGATGGACCGTTGGTTGTGGTAGACGGAATTCCGTATGGAGGACTGAATGACATCAACCCGGATGATATTGCCAGTCTTGAGATCCTGAAAGATGCTTCTGCTACTGCTATTTATGGCTCCAGAGGGGCTGGCGGTGTAATATTAATTACAACCAAACGGGGTAAAGTAGGTAAGCCTGTGTTAAGTTATGATGGCTATCATGGGGTAACCAGTATTTATGGTAAGTATAATATCATGAATGGCGAAGAATATGCCCGTTTCAAAGAAGATGCCGCCAAATATAACCGAACCAACCCTGGAACGTCTGGTTATTTGCTCACACAGGCGGAAAAAGATGCGCTGGCAGCCGGTATCTCCACTGACTGGCAAGACTTGATTTACCAAAAAGGGTATATGACTAATCATCAGCTGAGTTTACAGGGTGGTGCTGAAAATACGCAGTATGCCTTAGGAGCAGGATACTTTCGCGAAACAGGCATTATTCCCAATCAGAACTTTGAAAGATATTCCCTACGTGCAACCATTGATCAGAAAATTGGCAAGCATGTTAAGGTTGGATTAAATACCCTGAATAATGTTACCTATCAGAATAACCCAGGTGGTGGTGGTATTCCATCAGGGTTAGTTAGATTAACTCCACTTGCACCTGTCTACAATACCGATGGCACTTTAAATATAAATCCTGCTGCAGGCTCCATTGACGCGGCACAGATAAACCCAATGACTATTATTACCAGAAGTGATGCCATCCTGGGACGTACCCGCTCGCTTCGAACCTTTAACAGTTTATATGGAGAGGTAAATATCATAGAGGGTCTACGGTATCGCTTCAATGCGGGTATCAACTTTAGTCAATCCAATTACAATGGATACGCAGGCCCTAATACCTATTTCAATACGGCAACTGTTCAGTCTTCATCCAGTGCTGAAATTAGCAATACGGAATACTGGGATCTGAACTTCCAGCACCTGTTATACTATGATAAAGTGATTGCTGCTAAACATAAAATAGGATTTACTGCCTTATATGAGATCACAAAAAATCATTCACTAGGTAGTCGCTTTACAGTACGTGGGGTTCCAGCCGATTATATTAAAACAGGAAATTTTGCCCTTGCGTCTGGACAACCTGTTGCCAATTCAGACTTTGGTAATTCATTTGCAGAAACTGGTTTGCTTTCCTATATGGGTCGCTTTAACTACAGTTACAATGACCGGTATCTGTTAACTCTTACTATGAGAAGGGATGGTTCCTCTACACTTTCCAAAGGCAATCAGTATTTCAACTACCCATCCATTGGTTTAGGATGGAATATCAGTGATGAGAATTTTATGAAGGGTGTGCGATTCATTTCCAACCTGAAATTAAGAGGAGGTTGGGGTATTTCAGGAAACAGAAACGTGGGAGCCTATGCGACTCTGGGTGCATTATCGACAGGATATTACAACTTTGGCACTAGCACCCCAGGACAACAACTAGCTTATACAGTAACCAGTCTGCCGGCTACTGGCCTGGGTTGGCAATCTACTTCACAGATAGATATTGGACTGGAATTTGGTTTGTTCAATAACCGCGTTACGGGTTCAGTAGATTACTATCATCAGAAAACAAAGGACATTCTTTTATCAGTCCCACTTCCTCCTAGTAATGGAGCGGGATCTACCTTAAAAAATCTTGGAAAGACAGAAGGTAAAGGTTTGGAAACATCGCTGACCTTTGAAATTCTTAAGAATCCTAATGGATTTAACTGGAGTGCAGATGTTACCTATTTCTTTAACCGTGAAAAAATCACTCAGCTTACTACGCCACAGGAGCAGTCAAACGTAGGTGCAGGCTGGTTTGTAGGTCAGCCACTGACGGTTATTTATGACTACAAAAAGATTGGGATCTGGCAAACAAAAGATGCTGAAGACGGTACATTGGCCAAGCAAACCTCACCTGTTCAGTATCCGGGACAAATCAGAGTTGAGGATATAAATGGTGACAATAAGATCGATGCCAAAGACCGTCAGATCATTGGAAATTTTCAACCTAAATGGGAAGGAGGTTTCACCAATCGGTTTAGCTACAAAAACTTTGATGCCTCTATTGTTCTATATGCCCGGATGGGAATGAAGGTATTGGTGCCTTACCTGACAGGTAACTCTACAGGTGCAGGAGGTTTTGCCTTCTTTAACCAAAGCCGTGTGAACCAAATGAAGGTAGATTACTGGACAGAGGATAACCCGACCAATGCCTTTCCTGCACCAGATGCAGCTAATGCGGTTGCCTTTTTCGGTTCAACACTGGGATATTATGATGGATCATTCATCAAATGCCGAAGCATCAATCTGGGATATACCTTTTCAAGTCGCATAATCAATAAAATCGGTGCAAGCTCTGCAAGATTATATGTGAATCTAACGAATCCGTTCATTGTATACTCACCTTTGGTTAGGGATAAACTGGTACTGGACCCGGAAGGCAACAGCTATGCTCAGGATGCTACTGTTAGCCCGACTGGCGCAAGCGAAACAGGCGTTCCTGGCCGTCAGATTGGTGTAAACATGAACAATCCTCCTGTCAGACAATATACACTTGGTTTAAATATTAAATTCTAACCTGGAAAATTATTAGTAGAAATGAAACCTATTAAAGCACTACTTATACTTACGGCAGCACTTGTGTTTAGTCCCGGTTGTGAAAGCATCCTGGATGAAAAACCCCAGTCTCAGATTGTCCCTTCCTTTTTTAACAGTCCGGCAGGAGTGCTGGGTGGCATTGCAGGAGTGTATAATGACATACGGTCACAATGGGGAACTGAGGGATTTACTATGGAAATGCAGGCCGGTACAGATGAATTCCTGACGGGTGCCAGCGGCAGTGGCCCAGTCTTTAACTATAATGGCCTGAATGGAAGCAACTTCGGGTCTGCCTGGGGAATAGCATTTCAGGATATTAACACAATCAACGGAGTATTGCAATATGGCCAAAGCATTGATGTACCTGAAGCTACACGAAAACAATACCTGGCCCAGGCTAAGTTTTTAAGAGGCTTCTGGTATTTCTATCTGGTACAAACGTTTGGTGATGTACCTCTGCATACCGAATTCATTACTGCACCTTCTCAGGCTGCTTCACGGCAACCTGTAGCGGAAGTATATGAACTTATTATCAAAGATCTGACTGAAGCCGCTGCTGATTTACCAGACAAACCGACTACTCCTTTTTTGGGTAAAGCTGCTACCAAACCTGTAGCCCAGTTGCTACTGGCGAAGGCTTATCTTACCCGTGGCTGGCTTAACAATACCCAGTCAGATTTCGAACAGGCCGCAACTCTTTGTGATGGTATCATTGCCAATAAATCGAATTACGATCTGGATTTATGGCAGGATTATGGTGATGCATTTGTACCTGCTAATGATTATGGAAAAGAGACTATGTTTGTCAGTGATCATATGCTGGATCCTAAATATGGCTATTATACGGTAGGTGGAGCTGCTGGCGGAGGAGCAGCACAAAATCTTACTCCCTGGTTTACCAACTGGAACTATCCGAACAACAGCGGAGTCAACTCCTACAAAAATGCCTCTGGTAATTTGGTTAATAATGGCACTTCAGGTATGATTCGTGACTCTTACTATGGTCGTCCATATCAACGTTTGCGCCCTAATAGTTACAAATGGCCTTCTGGTGACAATGCAGGCAAAAATTATTTTCTGGATCAGGCATTCGCCAACAGAGATATTGACTCTCGCTATGCCAAAACATTTTATGATGTGTATATCAGCAATACTTCCATAACTGTAAGTGCGACAGCAGATCATAATGAGAGGGGGATTGGTTTCACGACAAAAGTAGGAGTAGATACTGCTGTTTGGTTACCTGATTATGAAGTAGTTGGTGCACCTCAATTTGTCGGAACCCGACCTTTCAAAGGAATTGTAGTGCCTCCTAGTCTATGGAAGAGTGACATCTTTCCTGCTGTTAAAAAACATATGGACCCAAGTCGGGGTGCCAATTTTAACGACCCATCTACTCGTCCGTGTGTATTGTATCGTTTCGCAGATGTTTATCTGACAGGTGCAGAAGCTTACCTGAAAGCAGGTAATGCAGGCAAAGCTGCTGACTTGATTAATGTAATACGAAAAAGAGCTGCATTCCGGAAAACCAACACTACAGCCCAAAATGAAGCAGCTGCAGAAGCAATGACAATTACAGCTGCTGATGTAACAGTTGACTTTATTCTCGATGAGAGAAGCCGCGAGTTTTTTGGGGAGTGGCAACGATGGCTTGATTTGGTACGCACTCGTTCACTGGTAAGACGTGTGAAAGCCTGGAATCCGGAAGCAGGACAGTATATACAGGATTTTCATATGCTCCGTCCTATTCCACAATCTCAGATTGACCGGGTTGTAGAAGGACCTGCATTTACTCAGAATACCGGATATTGATAAATCGATAAATAAAGAGGATGGTGCCACTGCTTGTACCTGTTTAGGTACAAGCAGTATTATGATTTATAGTTTTCTTTATCTGGGGTTATCTTAATTAAAATCTGACTATGTATACAAGAAATCTCAGGCTATCCTTTCAACCAGAATATGGCAATGAATTTCCACAAGATGAATGGATTTGTAATGCCCAGATACCCTCTGGAATCTTTTGTCAGAGGTGGAGTCATTCGCATCCTAAGCATAGAAAGTCAATGCACCTGGTCAGACAATTTATGCTGAGTATACATTTGAAAAACAATCCTGAGTTATCTGAACAAGAGTATAATGATATGTTTTCTACCATTGCGTATAGATGTTCTCTCCCTTCGAGTTTAAATAGTGTATGTTCAAACTCATCTGGCACTCTAATCAATAATAATATAGAGTAGGAATTTGCTTCAAGCCTCTCCTGGCACTCTGACAACACTATCTATCCTTGTACTTTCTAAATTAAACTAATAAATATTATTTGAACTACAATTTCTATAACATTTCCTAGCTTTCCTCGGAAAACAGTGTAATTTTGTACCCTTTGCTTTATGTGTCAATCTCACACGTATCAATATATGGTAAGACACATGCAGCAAGGGTTAATTTGCTAATACTATAAACCTAAATCTGACAATCCACTTTTTCTATCCATGCAAAAAATACGACGTACCTTACTGCATTTAGTCTCTGGTCTGTTAACACTTTTTCTCAGCTATTCTATGCAGGCCCAGTCTATTACACTGACCAATCCCATTCTGACAGGTTTTTATCCGGACCCTAGTATTGTTAAGGTTGGAACGAACTATTATCTTATCAATTCCACGTTCTCTTATTTTCCGGGTATCCCAGTGTTCCAAAGCCAGGACCTGAAAAACTGGAAGCAGATTGGCAATGTCATTGACAGACCTTCCCAAATGGACTTTATGGGTGAAAGATTGACTCGTGGTCTGTTTGCACCTGCTATCAGCTATTACAAAGGAACCTATTATGTTACCTGCACCGATATTGATCATGATGGCAACTTTGTAGTGACTGCCAAAAATCCGGCAGGGCCTTGGAGTAATCCGGTACGAATTCCACAGGTGCGGGGTATTGATCCTTCCTTGTATTTTGAAGAAACAGGCAAGGCTTATATCATCTATAATAGTGATGCACCTGACAACAAGCCCTTATACTCAGGCCATCGGACGATTCGTATGTATGAATTTGATCCGGTAAGCCTGAAAGTCATTGGAGAAGAAAAACAATTGGTGAATGGAGGAGTTGATCTGAGCAAAAAACCTGTCTGGATTGAAGGTCCTCATATTCTAAAGCGCAATGACTGGTATTATCTCTATGCAGCAGAAGGAGGAACTTCCGTAAACCATTCGCAAGTAGTTTTTCGGAGCAAGTCTGTGTGGGGGCCGTATGTACCGTATGAGCACAATCCAATTCTAACCCAAAGAGATCTCCCTCAAGACCGTAAAGATCCTGTTACCTCTACCGGACATGCACAGTTTGTTGAAGGGCCCGATGGAAAAACCTATGCAATTTTTCTGGCTGTAAGGCCCTACACTGGAGATTATTACAATACAGGCCGCGAAACATTCATAGCACCAGTGGAATGGAAAGAGGATTGGCCAATTATCAATCCTGATAACAAAGAGGTAAAGTATTCTTATACTGCAAACTACAAGGAGGTCAAACAGCCTAGCGCTTTACCTCAATCGGGTAACTTTCAATATACGCTAACCTTTGACAAAAAGCTTGATCCTGCATTATTGTTTATGCGTACGATCGACAGCAGTTCTTTTTCCTTATCCAAACAGAATGGCTTAACACTAAAACTAAAACCGGAAACGTGTATGGATTTTGCCAATCCTTCCTTTATTGGCAAACGACAACAGCATTTGTATTCCAGTGTAGAAACAGAATTAAGTTTCGCTGCCCGTTCTGCCAGTGAAAAAGCAGGTTTGCTGGTTTTTCAGAGTGAAGACCACTTCTATTTCTTGTGTCAGTCTCTTAATCAAAATCAGAAACCAGTTATTGAACTATACAAAAGCACCCCAAAAGAGAAAGCCATGCAACTGCTGGCAGAAATTCCACTTTCTATGCAGACCAAAAAGACAGGACTCCGAATTGTCTCTGAAGGAGAAAACTATAGTTTCTATTTCTCAACAGATGCGAAAAGCTGGTCAGTGGTAAAAGATAAGGTAGATGCCAAGTTTGTAAGTACAAAAGAAGCAGGTGGTTTTGTAGGGTGTTTGTATGGAATGTATGCAACCTCTTCTGGTGAGAAAACAGATAATAAAGCTTCTTTCAAGTATTTAAAATACGCAGGAAACGATTCCATATATACAAAATAAAAGTGCAATTCAGTAAACAGATGAAACCGTATCTTAGGCTTATACTGATAGCAATCCTACTCTTTTGGGTAGTAGACGGATTTTCTCAAAATCCTGATTTTCATATTTATCTCTGTTTGGGACAATCCAATATGGAGGGGAACCCACCATTTGAACCACAGGACACTGTGGCAGACAATCGGTTTGTCGTGCTCGAAGCTGTGGATTGCCCCAACCTCGGACGAGTAAAAGGCAAGTGGTATCCGGCAGTGCCTCCTTTGTGTCGTTGCCGTACCGGACTAAGTCCAGCTGACTACTTTGGTAGAACTCTGACAGCTCATCTACCCAAAAAAGTTAAAGTGGGTGTAATTAACGTAGCTATTGGCGGATGTAAAATAGAATTGTTTGCCAAAGATAGTTACCAAAACTACCTCGCTACTGCCCCTGACTGGATGCTTAACATGGTAAAAGAATATGATGGCAATCCCTATCAGCGCCTCATTGATATGGCAAGACTGGCACAAAAAGAAGGTGTGATTAAAGGCATTTTGCTACATCAGGGAGAGTCTAATACCAATGATACACTATGGACCAAAAAAGTAAAAATCGTGTATGATAATCTGATAAAGGATTTGAAGTTAGACCCAAAGAAAGTACCCTTATTGGCTGGTGAAACTGTGCATGAAGATCAGGGTGGCAGATGTGCATCTATGAATAAAATCATTGCTACCCTTCCTCAGGTGATTCCAAATTCTTATGTAATTTCTTCAAAGGGATGCACTGATGCCGCTGACAATCTGCATTTTGATGCGGCAGGATGTCGTAAACTGGGCAGGCGGTATGCTTTTCAGATGTTGTCTCTGATGGGATACAAAAGTAAGGAAGTTGATTAGTTGTGATTGGATCTAGTTAGTACAGATACTACTTCGCTTGCTTGTTTCAAATGTAGTCCACACTTCATTGGCAGTATAGGCAATCTTATTTAAAAGAAGGAGAAAATAGCAAATCTATGACAAATCCACTTACGCTTACATTGACTAGATATAGCCGTCATTTTATCATGATAAGTCTGTTTCTCGGATGGACTTCGATAGTGAATGCACAACAGGTACTGCCTTTGTATCCGGCCAAGATCCCTAATACAAAGCCTTCAAAGGTTACCGAAACTGGGGCAACTTCCGGAATCATCCGGGGCATTACCAAACCTACGCTACAAGTCTATCTGCCTGAAAAAGACAAGGCAACAGGTACGGGTGTAGTGATTATTCCAGGAGGTGGTTATGGTGTAGTAGTCTATCAGGGCGAAGGCATTGATATAGCCAAGGAATTTGTAAAGCGTGGAATAGCAGCGTTTGTACTAAAGTATCGACTTCCCAATGATTCAATTATGCCAGACAAGAAGATTGGTCCCCTACAGGATGCGCAACAAGCAATAAAGTTTGTTCGGGAAAACGCCAGTAAATGGGGAGTAGATACGCACAAAATAGGTATCATGGGATTTTCAGCAGGAGGACATCTGGCCTCCACAGAAGCCACACACTTTGAAAAATCACTGATCGATAATCCGGAACAAATTAGCCTGCGTCCTGACTTTCAGATCCTCGTCTATCCGGTGATCAGTATGCGAGATAGCTTAACGCATCAAGGTTCCCAAACCAATCTGTTAGGTAAAGATCCATCTACTGAGTCTGTCAAACTGTTTTCCAATGAATTACAGGTTACTAAAAATACACCTCCTGCCTACATTACCCACACTGCTGATGACAAAGTGGTAGATGTAGACAATAGCATTGCCTATTTTGAAGCGTTACGGCGTGAGAAGGTAGAAGTAGAAATGCACATTTATCCCAAAGGCAATCATGGATTCATTTTTCATCATCCCGGATGGATGGAGCCTTTGTTTGACTGGATGAAACGTAACAACTGGATCAAGTACTAATCACCTAAAAACCGAACTACTTAACACCTGTTTCTATGTATTCTCATTTTTACAAATTTTTTACCTTGACTTTGCTTTTTGCCTGTAGCTGGGTAATTGCTCAGCCACCCAGAGGGCCATTGGTAGTATCGCCACAGGTACACACAGATAAACGAATTACATTTCGCTACCTGGCTCCTACTGCCCGTCAGGTGCTATTGGATGGAGGGCAGTTTGGTGCATCCGGCGTCCCTATGACTAAAGATTCTATCGGTATCTGGAGCGTAACTGTAGGACCTATAAAACCCGATATTTATCCATATGGATTTAAAGTAGATGGAGTAACGGTAATGGACCCTGCCAATGTCAACTATTTTCCCAACGAACGGTTTAAAGCCAGTCTGGTGGATGTGCCTTCTGAAAAACCGGCTCTCTATGATCTGCAAAATGTTACACATGGCACCATAACCTACGAATACTATCCATCTGTTTCAGGAACCACAGGAAGAGTTGTGGTTTATACCCCTCCAGGATATGATAAAAGCCCTACCAAAAAGTATCCTGTATATTATCTGATTAGTGGTACTACCGATACAGAAGAAACCTTTTTTAAAGTAGGTCATACCAATCTGATCCTGGACAATCTGATTGCACAGGGAAAGGCGGTGCCAATGATTGTGGTTATGCCCTATGGAAATATTGCAGCTCGTATTGCAGAGCAGTCGCCTAATGGCACCAAACCTGCCGATCCTACAATCCGGGATGCACCAGATGCTGTCAGTCGGGCCAAAGCATTTGAGGATGACTTGTTGAAAAATCTGGTACCCTATGTTGAAAAGAATTACCGCACTATAAGCAGTCGCGACAGCCGGGCTATAGGCGGATTTTCAAGGGGTGGAGGACAGACGCTTCGTGCTGCATTCGGCAATATGGACAAGTTTGCCTGGGTGTGCTCCTATGCGTCTTATCTTTCTCCTACCGAAATGGATCGTTCCTTCAGCCAGATAGGTAGCAATGCTGCCAGTACCAATAATCAGTTGAAATTGCTTTGGCTGGGCATTGGAACAGAGGACTTTCTCTACAAAGGCACTGTTGAGTTTATGGATTATCTCACAGCAAAGAAAGTAAGCTACAAAAGCTTTACTACTGATGGTGGCCACACATGGATGAACGTAAAAAAATACCTTACCGAAACACTACCTCTCTTATTCAGATAAAATGAAGACAGCACTTTTTTTACCTCTGATACTTTTATTTAGTGTATCAGCCTTGGCTCAGCAGCGCCCTCCGGCAATTTCTTCGCCTGATGTACATACAGATAACCGTGTTACGTTTCGCTACTTCTCCAGACAAGCACAGCAAGTAATACTAAATGGAGAATTTTTATCTTCTCCCCTACCTTTAACAAAAGATACCTCTGGCATCTGGAGTATAACCGTAGGCCCGATTACCCCCGACATCTATCCTTACAGTTTTCAGGTAGATGGGGTTGATGTAGCGGATCCTAACAATACCTATATCTTTGCCAATGAACGTTTCAAGCGCAGTATTGTAGAAGTTCCTGGAAACACACCTCTGGTACATTCACTACAGAATGTGCCACATGGCAAAATTCATTATCAGTATTATAAATCTGCTACACTGGGTACTACACGTACCCTATTGGTCTATACACCTCCCGGATTCAATCCCAATGGAAAAACCAAATATCCGGTATTGTATCTGATTCATGGCGGATCAGATACGGAAGAAACCTGGACCAAAGTAGGTCGGGCCAACTTCATTGCCGATAACCTGATCGCTGAGAAAAAGGCAGTTCCAATGATCATTGTTATGCCTTACGGCAATGTACGCCCTAGCCCCATACCTGATTTTACTAAAGACATGACACAGGATATTATCCCTTTTATAGAGGCAAATTATCCGGTTTTCAAAGATAGCCATCATCGGGCAGTAGCAGGATTTTCGGTTGGTGGTGGACAGACACTTAACATTGGCTTTACCAACACGGATAAATTTGGATATATCTGCTCCTATGCACCCTATACAGCAACCGAAGAGTTTACCAAAAACTTTACAGACTGGAAACCCAATGCAGATCTGATAAATAAACAAGTGAAACTATTCACTATTAGTGTCGGAACCGAAGATTTTCTGTATGAGAGTGTGAAACAAAACATTGCCATGTTTAAGGAAAAGAAAATCAAGGTAGAGCCACTTATTGTGCCTGGTGGACATACATGGATGAATTGTAAACTTTTCTTAGCTAAGTCCTTACAACAAGTATTTAAATAAAACATAAGCCACTTACTAAACATCTGAGAAAAATGAAAGTCAAGTTGTTACAAATAGCACTCATTACCTTTGTTACAGGTGGACTTTGCTTTGCACAGGCACAACAGTCTACAATCAAAGAAGATTTTAAGCCGTCTACAGTAAACCAGCCTGGACAGGAATATCCAATGGTAAACTCTCAGGGCTATGCACGTTTTAAAATAATTGCTCCTGCAGCCGATAGTGTACGGGTAAGTTTGGGTCTGGGAGGAAGAGGTGGCACCAAACTCAGCAAGGCGGCAGATGGTTCATGGATGGGTACAACCGACGGACCAATGGACGAAGGCTTTCACTATTACAATGTGAACATTGATGGTGGAAAATTCAATGATCCGGGCACATTGAATTTCTACGGCTCAGTACGTTGGGAAAGTGGTATTGAAATACCCGCACATGATCAGGATTTTTATGCGCTCAAAAATGTGCCTCATGGCCAGGTACAACAGGTCCTTTTTCCATCGCCCAGTACAGGTACTTCTCGCAGAGCTTTTGTCTATACTCCTCCTGGATATGAAAAAGGAAAAGAGAAATACCCTGTTTTGTATTTACAGCATGGCTGGGGAGAAGATGAAACGGCGTGGAGTAATCAGGGACATGCCAATTTAATAATGGACAACCTAATTGCGGATGGAAAAATCAAGCCTTTCCTGATCGTAATGACCTATGGCATGACCAATGAAGTAAAATTTGGCAAGATTCGCGAATTTAGTATTGTGCCATTCCAGACCGTACTCGTTGATGAGCTTATTCCTTACATTGATGCTAATTTCCGTACTCTTGCCACCAAAGATAAAAGAGCTATGGCCGGGCTTTCTATGGGAGGCATGGAGACCAAACAGATTACCCTGAACAAACCCGAAGTCTTTTCTTATTATGGTCTGCTAAGTGGTGGAGTGTATGCACCTGCTGATATCAAAGACAAATCAAAAGTAAAGCACATATTTTTAAGCTGTGGAAGTAAAGAGCGTCCTGAAGGAGTGCAAAAGGCAGGTGATGAACTCAAAGCCGCAGGAATCAATGTCACAACCTATATTTCAGAAGGTACAGCACATGAGTTTCAAACATGGCGTCGAAGCTTATATCAAATGGTCCCTTTGCTTTTTAAATAACGTATTCTGGAAAAGCAAGAGTACATAAAACAAGTCTTTACCATGAAACTTATCCTTATTCTTATTTTCCTCTTGTCTATCTTTCCGGATGGTGTGGGTATAGCTCAAACCACACGATATCGAAATCTGTTCAAAGAGGCAGGTTATAGCCAGGCAGATATAGAGGCAAAGGTTGCGAAAGCCTATCACGACATCTTTGAAGGTCCCAACCGGGTATACTTTCAGGTTGGTGATACCATGGCCTATGTTTCAGATATTAAAAATCATGATGCCCGTACGGAAGGACTCTCCTATGGGATGATGATAGCTGTTCAACTGAATAAAAAAGATGTATTTGATCGTATCTGGCGGTGGTCAAAAGCCTATCTGCAACATCAGAGTGGCCCACGGGAGGCATATTTTGCCTGGAGCATTAATCCCAAAACCATGAAGCGTAACTCTGAAGGATCTGCTTCGGATGGCGAGCTTTATTATGTTACCAGCCTTTTGTTTGCGGCCAATAAGTGGGGCAACAGCACAGGCATTCATTATTACAATGAAGCCCGGCGTATACTGGATGCTATGTGGAAGAAAGATGGGTCCGGAAACATATACAATCTGATTAATACTGACCATAAACAAATCACCTTTGTTCCTGAAGGGAACGGCTATCAGTGGACTGACCCATCGTATCACCTGCCGGCCTTTATGGAAGTATGGGCGTTGTATGCCAACGATGGACATGAGTCATTTTACAAAGCATGTGCGGATACATCACGGGTATTTCTGCATCGAGCCTGCCATCCCGTTACCGGACTAAATGCAGACTACACCGAGTTTAGCGGAAAGCCGCATGACACACCCTGGTCTCCATCTGCGTTTCGGTATGATTCGTGGAGAGTTCCGATGAATATTACGATGGACTATGTCTGGTTTGGTAAAGACAAAAAATGGCAGCAGGAGTATGCCAAACATTTTCAAGGATTTCTCCGCACAAAGGGCATTGACACATTTGAAGACCAGTTTAATCTGGATGGCTCACGTCCGGAGTTTATCCTGCAAGCAGGTCCTGAAAAAAAGCTCAGGCATTCGTTGGGCTTGGTGGCTACGGCTTCTTCTCTTTCTCTGATCAATTCAGATAAGAAAAGTCTCGACTTTGTGCATGCCCTATGGAATGCCAAACTCGAACCTTACGACGATGGATATTTTGATCCCTATTATGATGGGTTATTGTATTTATTCAGCCTTATGCATCTGAGTGGAAAATACCAGATCATCACTCCACAAACACATTGACTTTAGTACCTATTCTCTTCACTGGCATTTATTCACGCTGAAAGCTATACACGTATGAAACGGTTTTTACTTACATCCCTGACTTTTCTGATTTTACAACTCAGTACCCATTCACAAAATGTTGCTCAACAAAGCATAGCCAAGGAGGCTCCCAAAGGATTTGATATCGTACGCACAGGAATTACTCATGGAAAAATTGATACCATCCAATATAACTCCAAAACTGTAGGTACTAGCCGAAAAGCATTGGTTTACACCCCTCCTAACTATAGCAAAAAAACTAAATACCCAGTATTGTATCTTTTACATGGTATTGGAGGGGATGAAAAAGAATGGCTCAATGGTGGCTCACCCCAGGTAATTCTGGACAATCTCTATGCGGATGGTAAAATCAAACCCATGATTGTAGTTTTACCCAATGGCAGGGCTATGAAAGATGACCGACCCATCGGCAATATTTTCGACAAAGATAAAGTAGAGGCTTTTGCTACTTTTGAAAAAGATCTGCTCAATGACTTGATTCCCTTTATCGAGAAAAAATATGCAACGCTCACCAATCGGGAATCACGGGCTATTGCCGGGCTTTCAATGGGTGGTGGACAATCGCTCAATTTTGGATTAGGCAACCTCGACAAATTCGCCTGGGTTGGTGGTTTTTCATCTGCACCCAATACCAAAAAGCCTGAAGAGCTTATTCCCAATCCACAAGAGGCTAAAAACAAACTCAAACTTTTATGGATTTCCTGTGGGGACAATGACAATCTGATCAATTTCAGCAAACGTACACATGACTATCTGTACGAAAAAGGAGTTCCGCACATCTATTATATTGAACCGGGTGTACACGATTTTAAGGTATGGAAAAATGGTTTGTATATGTTCTCCCAGTTTCTGTTCAAACCTGTTGATGTTTCCAGCTTTTCCAAATACACTATCTTAGGTTCACCTGCTTCTACCAATATACGCAATGGAAAATATCCCCAGCTATTGCCTGATAATCGGGTAGCTTTCCGTATCAAAGCGCCACAGGCACAAAAGGTTCAGATTGACTTGGGTAAAAAATACGATATGACAAAAGATACTGCGGGCTTTTGGACTGTCACTACCGATTCCATTAGCCGGGGATTTCATTATTATTCTCTTCTGGTTGATGGTGTTGCATTGGCTGATCCTGCCAGTGAAAGTTTCTATGGTATGGGACGAATGGCTAGTGGCATTGAAATTCCTGACCGAGATGGAAGCTTCTATGCCCTCAAAGAGGTTCCCCATGGGGATATACGCATCCGAAAGTATCTTTCAACAGTGACCAATACATGGCGTGAGATGTATATTTACACACCTCCTGGATACGACAAATCATCTGATAACTTTCCTGTTCTCTATCTGTTACACGGAGGAGGAGAAGATCAGCGTGGATGGGCTACTCAGGGAAAAACGGATCTGATCCTGGATAATCTTATTGCTGCAGGCAAAGCCAAACCCATGCTCATTGTCATGCTGGATGGGAATGTAAACAACGGTGGTGGACTTGCAGGATTTAATGAAAATGTGTTAAAGGCATTTGAAAACGAATTAAAGCAAAGTGCGATTCCGTTTGTAGAAAGCAATTATCGCGTGCACACCGATGCAAAAAACAGGGCTCTGGCAGGGTTGTCTATGGGTGGATTGCAAACTTTGTATGCAGGTATCAAAAACACCAACATGTTTAACTACCTGGGTGTATTTAGTTCAGGCTGGTTTGCCAACAATCCTACCTTGTCTGACCCTCAATATGACTTTATGAAAAACAATGCGTCTACCATCAACACAAATCTGAAACAGTTTTGGATTTCAATGGGCGGAAAGGAAGACATTGCTTATGAAAATTGCAAAATCATGCGGGGAAAATTTGATCAGATGGGTATCCGCTACACCTATAGTGAATATGCAGGTGGACATACCTGGCCTGTGTGGCGTCATGATTTGTTTGGGTTTTCTCAAGTACTATTTAAATAATGAATTTTTTATGTTGCATATATTGTAAGCAGGTTAGACAAAAAATAAAGGCAGTTTAACAACTGCCTTCGTTTCTTCTATTTACTTTTGTTCGACTTTAAAATAATAAAACTTCTCTAACTTCCCTTCTACCACTTGGTACTGTGGTAACGGACTACCTTCCACCAGTTTCCAGCCTTCATTAATCCAGAATTTTAATCTCTCAATGTACTCGGCTAAGGTTGAGACATATACACGGTGTTCTTTAACTTTGTTGCTCATATTTATTTTCCTTTCTCCACGAATATGTTAACGCCTTTGTAACGATTCTTTCTACAGATAAGTTCGAAAAACCATTCTATTCTACTGTACCATAACCCTTTAGCTAAGGATATACATAAAGCAGACTAACCTATTTTCTGTGTATCGTGAAGTTAATATCCAGCTCTTTCAATAACTGCATAACGGATTCCATAACATCCCCCTCTGTATGAAAATCGATTTTAGTCTTTCCAATCATCACAGATTTGTCTTTCTTATTTAGAATAATGTTCTCTTGTTTGTTAATAGGACAAAGCTTTCTGAATTCTGAACTTTTGGAATTATACAACTCTCTATATTTCTGATCAATCAATTCCCATAATTCTACCGCCTCTTTATTCTCAGAAAGTTTAATTAAATCAGCAAGCAGCCAGTTCAAGGAAGAGTAATCTTCTATTTTACCAGAATTGGCAATCTGAATACCAAAGTCCAGTATTCGCAGAGAATGAAATACGGATTTTATAGCCAGCCATTTATTATAGTCTCCCTGCACAATCAGTTTCTTTTTCCCCTTGACAAAGGAGTTGGAGGCTATTGTCGAAATACTGCGTCTCAAAGCCTCTTTATTCAATTCGAAATGTAAAGTAGCACTTGCCTTCAGAATGTATTTTGGATTAAGATAAAAACATTCCAGTGCCTGTATATCACAATTAGAAAGCAATAACTGGAAGTTAGTAAGGGTAATGAAATGTACACAGACCAAATCTTGGTCATATAGCGTACCGTATTCAGGTAGTTGGTGGCATATAGCAATATAATCCATATCGCTAGTTGGCTGTCGGGTACCATAGACATACGAACCAAAGTGGTACAGGTTTAAGATATTCGGGTCTTCAACAAGTTGTTCAATGATAGTTTTCATGTAAGTTGTTTTGGCTATGCTATCATTAGTAGCATCTACTTGAATTCAAAGCTGCAAATTTGAAAAAAATCGATGATGTTTACCAATCAAACAGATGACGTCCTTTAATACCTAGCAGACAACTCACCTTTTCTGTTAAAATCTTATCGAAGTGACCCTTATCCTGTATATTATCTACTACCCATTGAAGTTTGTGTAATTTCTATGTATTTTCAGAGATTAAATTTTTATCAGAATCAGGTTATGTACAAAAGACTACTACTATTAGTTGTTGTGATTACATGTATTCTTTCCTGTCAACCTAAGGAAGATCCACATAATATTGTTGAAAAGGAGCTTGTTCCTGTTAACTCTGATAGTTTAAGCAATGCACGTACTTTAGCCTCTCTTAGTGCTTTTACCCAAACAGAGCACGATGTAGTTACAGAAATACTTAAGGACACAATAATTCCTGATACGTTAGTTGATTTAAAAACCTTAGTAGCCAGAATAGCAAAAAGCAATCGTATTGAAAGTTCTCATATTGGTAGAGCAGGTAGCTTGTCAGACCAATGGGTTAGATCTGAACAACTGAAAAAAATAGCTCCTACTACTATTCTTATCTCTCTAACTAACCACAAAAATGCAGTTGTCAGATGTTATGCATTTCAAGCATTAGCATACAGGCATCATCAAGCAATGTTTACTATTCTTCTTAACCATTTATCTGATACTACTAAGATTAATATACAGTCTGGTTGTTTAGGGATGCAACAACGTACAGGAGATTTTTTCATTCACACAGTAGTACAAGATGATAAAGATATGTACACACTCACAACAAAGGAACATGCCACACTTGATAGTATCCTTCTTTATGACGATAAGATTATACTTGACTCCAGGTATGCTATATTATGGAAAATGAATCCAATTGCTAAATACTACCCGAGAATAAGATATCTGGCACACTATAGAAAAAACACAGCTGCCCTATTTGCCTTGGCAAAGTATCAGAAACAAACTGACAAGAAATTAATTGCATCCTTTTTTAACGACCCAGATACACAAGCGGATGCTCTATATGCAGTAAGAGAATTCCCTGATCCTGATTTTTATCCATATGTAAAGAAAGTATTTGAGCAAGAATGGAAAGAAAAATTGTATGATTATTCTAAATGGAGAATATGCTATCAAGTACTTGCTCAATATCCTAACGATGAAACCATGGAGATCTTCAAACGAACTCTACTAGTCAAAGACGAATTCAGATATGAAACTCTTTGCCAATATTTGCTGGTAGCCATTAAAAAATATCCCAATGAGCTTTATAAACCTATCGAAACGAGAATAAAGCTACCTGATTACCAATTGCAAGAAGTAAATGAAGAAATAGCAAGTGAATTTTGAAAAGCTTTTACCTATACAATAAAGTGGTGCCAATGTTCAAGCTATTGATCAAATTGTTTTGTGTGTTCTTGTTTATAATCAGTGGGATCTTATTCTTTTTTTATCTGGAGACCTATAATCTTCCATATAACTCAGAAGGAAACTATTTCGATGAAGAAAGTACTGTTGTGTATCATGAACAAGCTGTTATTCCGTATCTGGTCATTTCTATATTTCTGTTTATACTCTCCATAGTTTTATTCATTTTTCAGTCGAAGTTGGATAAGAAATAACTCCTTTAAGAAATACAAAAAGAGGGCTCCTGATATATACCAGAAGCCCTTTTTGTATTTCACAGTATGCACAGCCTTTTGTTAACTGAAATCAGTAGAAAGAGTAATTTCTTTATTCGCTTCTATACCAGACTGCAACATCTGTAATTTATAGTTAGCAAACTGTAATGCATCTGACCCCAGTAATATTCTCAATGGAGGCTCGCCTACCTGTGAAAGCTGAATCATTACCTCTGCAATCTTTTGAGGATCGCCAATCTGGTTGCCAGGTACATCTTCTTTGTGTTTACGTCTTTCTTTTACTAGTTGTGTATACTCAGGAATCGGATTTTGAGGATGTGCAATAGATCCACTGCTTAAGAAGTTGGTACGGACATAACCAGGTTCAATAACGGTTACATGGATACCAAACGGTTTTACTTCCTGAGCCAATGCTTCTGAGATACCTTCTACCGCAAATTTAGTCCCACAATAAATACCCCAACCTGCTCCTGAGATCAATCCAAAGACAGATGACATATTAAAAATATGACCTGACCCGGCAACTCTCATATGAGGCAATACGGCACAAGTCACATTCAGCAGTCCAAATACGTTTACATCAAACTGTGCCTGAACTTCTTTATTGGACGACTCTTCGATACCCGCAATTAAACCATATCCGGCATTATTCACTAAAAGTCGATGGATTTGAAATGTGAAATAGCCGCGTCAACTGCCTTGCCTACACTTTCTTCATTAACCAGATCCATCTGTAAGGGCAGAAACTGGTCAGAAGAAATTAAAAAAGGTGGTAAAGGCAGCTTGTTCAGAAAATCCCAGTACATAGCTGATAGTCCGGATATCCCAGTCTGTCTGGGTAAGTAATACCTTCGCTTCGTAGAGTAACCGATCCTGAATATGTTCCCGTAGTGTTTTCCCTGTCTGGTTTTTCACCAACGCATTCAGGTAATTGGGATGAACATGTAGCTGATCCGCAAACTCTGCAGCTGTATTGATTTTCACAACTGTATCAGGTCCGGTTATCTGAAAGGTGGACTCAAGCAGGGACAGAAATCCATGTATGTAACGATAGCTTTCTGGCACTTCTACATCTGTCAGATTTTTACCTGCTCGTTGTGCTTCCAGCAGGATTAGTTGCAAGTGAAGAAATATAGCCTGTTTCTTATCGTCGTTGTGCCCTTCATCCTCTTCGAGTATTGCTTCAAAATACTGGTTGATTTTTACAGACTGAGCCTCTGTTAGCTGAACAACTGCCTGAGAAGGTTTAAAATAGGGATAGTGTCTGAACAGGTGCACCAGATGGATAGCCTGTTCAAAGTAGTGTGGATGAATCAGACAAAAATGTCTTTCTGTTTCCAGCGAAGTTGTTTGCCAGGACATGATTTCATCCGGATGCAAAAAGGCTATATCTTCCCAGACTAAGAAAATACTGATGTAGTCCTACAGTTAGTATACCTATACCAGAAGTAATATGAAAGATCTTGTAAAACTGCCTGCGATTAGGAGAAATATAATCCTGCACCGGATAGTTCTTCCGGTCTTTTACAATGAAGTAGTTTGCATCATAGGGATACTACTCTACATTCAGAAAAGGTACCTTAAAGTTAACCTGTTCAAAGTCTTCTATTTCTAACCGTGGAATCGTTACTTTCTCCATATACCCAATTTAGAACTTATTCATAATGTATTGTTCAGTATGCAACAACTTTACCTGTTATAAATACCAGCATTTATAACAGGTAATACCTTATTCGCCTTTCATCTGTCGCTTAAAAAACTCCCAGGCTTCTGTATGTACATCAATATCGTTGGGATAGTCATGCTTCCCTCCTATTACCTTCAGCAATACTACTTCTGGTTTTCCTTTTTCTTTATATGTATATCGCTCTATTGTTCTGCCATCATTCGGATCTGTATTGGGAACATCTTCTTTTACAGGATCACCTTTATACCCTGCCAACTCAGACCAGTAATGGAATGTGCGGTCTGTAGAACGAACAAAACCCATGTTAAAACCAATCTTCACTTCTCCCCCATTGTATGGGTTAATATTGTCATTGGTGCCATTGACTATCATGACAGGAATAGGCTTTCCAACAGGTGTACAGTCAATATTGTTGGTATCCGGTAAGTTGGCAATCAGGGCTGTAATGGCTCTGAACGACTCAGGCATGGTAAGTCCCAGCTTATAGGCCATGTGCCCGCCTCCTGAAGTCCCGACAGCAAACACATGTCGTTTGTTGACATGGTACTTTTTAACAAAGTAGTTGATCACTGACTGAAAAAACGCCTGTTCGTTAATATTTTCCTGATTGGCAGGAACAGGAGCAGCCTTGCGGCATTCATTCCAGTATTTTTTATAGGCATCCGGATATACAGCTATTGCATTTTCTGTATTGGTCTTTTGCTCCATCTTTACAGCCCCCTTCATCATGTCCTTGCCATTTCCACCAGAGCCATGCATCACAAAGATAAGAGAAGGGTTTTTGAGCTTTTGTGTAGGTTTATGGAAATGAAATACCCGGTAATGCCCTTCTACCTGTACTGAATCAGAAATAATCTGTTGTGCCTGAGAGATTGTATCTCCTAATAATAAAATTACCAGAATGACAAATGACCAGAATCTTCTGGTATATAAAGACTTTAAGAGGACACGTAATCTTCTGTCAGTAGTTGGAAAGGATTGTATTTTCATTCGTTGATCTTTTAAAAACTGGTTTGAGGATTTGAAAGATCAAGTTAGTAATTTTTATTGCGTGTTGGCAAGTCAATCTTGTGTTTTCATAAGTCAGTACATATAATAAGGTTGATAATAATCAAAAAGGGAACATCAGTTAAAATTTTCCCGAAACTCCAGTGGAGACTGATTGGTTTTGCTTTTAAACAATTTACTGAACGACTGTGGATGTTCAAAGCCTAAGGCATAGGCAATCTCGCTGACAGACAAACGAGTAGTGGATAGCTTCTCTTTTGCTTTTTCAATCAGTTTTTCATGGATATGTTGTTGGGTACTCAATCCGGTAAGTGCTTTTAACAATCCTCCAAGATAGGTTGGAGATAAGTTTAATGCATCGGCTACCTCCTGCACTGTTGGCAAGCCTGTTTGTATCCGGCTATCATCAGTAAAGTATTCATCAAGCAGTTGTTCCAGCTTATCCAGAATCTGGTGATGAGCCTTCTTGCGGGTGATAAACTGCCGGTTATAGAATCGCTCTGAATAGTTAAGCAACAATTCTATTTGCGAGATAATAATGTTCTGGCTAAACCTGTCAATGTTGGCGTCATATTCACGTTCCATATCCTGAAGAATAAGCTTAACCATTTGCTCTTCTCTTTCGGAAAGAAAGAGTGCTTCACTTACAGCATAGTCAAAGAACTCATACTTTTTGATCCCTTTAGCCAGATTCGTATTCCATAGAAAATCGGGATGGATAAATAATGTCCATCCCGTATGTTTGATTGGTTCGTCACCAACTTCCATTCCTATTACCTGACCAGGTGCGGTAAAGAACATAACACCTTCATCAAAATCGTATTGCTGCTGACCATATTTGTACTTAATGTTTAGACCTCTTTTGATAGAGATAGAATAAAAATCAAGTACAACAGTCCCTTGTGTCTGTGCTTCTGTCTTTTCAATAGTTTCCAGATTTATCACACTGATCAGCGGATGCAGTGGCTTGGGCAGACCACGAAGGGAATGAAGTTCGGATATGGTTTTTATCCGGATAGGTGTTGTCTCCTGCATACTACAAGTTTACTGGTTTTTAACGAATGCAACTGCAAAATCCTTAGCAAAGTCTGTCAGCTTTACCTTTCCCAGTTCACGTCTGTGTTTAAAGTAATCTTCATATAATGAACCATCCCGTCGCCCTACATTCATTTCTACATATCCTTTTGCCGTTTCCGGACTCATACCTGCTGCCAGTAAACCTTGTAACATTTGTTCATCACTAATTTCTATCCACTGTAGATCAGGCTTTCCAATGGCATTCCCTAAAATCTTTGCCAACTCATTGGGTGAAACTTCGTCGCTGGCAATATAGCGAATAGATCTTCCCTCAAATGGACTTTCCATTTCTTCAGCTATCACAGCTGCAATGTCAGCAGGTTCCACCCAAGGTTCTTTTACGTCTCCACCCCAGTTCGCGAAAATAGCTCCATCATTCTGAATCATTGAAATGAATGGATAGATAGTATAGTAAAAGCCTACAGGACGCATACATTTAATAGAAATATCATCGGGCAACTCCCTCAGGATGTTCTCTACATTGTAATGAAAACGAAGCAGACCAGCTCCCTTGTCTGCACCGATACTGCTTAGATGCACTATCTTTTTAACTCCAGAACGTTCAATAGCCTGCTTATAATTGTAGCCAATTTGTGTAATGGATTCAATGATATTAAGATTTTGGTCAAAGAAGGCAACAGAGCCTGCTCCCAATGTTTCCATAAGATATACAATATCTGCTCCGGTAAAAGTCCTTGTCAAGAAATCAGCATCTTCCATTGTGCCAATGGCAGCTGTCGCACCTAATTCTTCAATGGCTTTTTGCCGTTCCGGGCTACTGCTGATTACAGTTACCTGATGTCCTTTTTTAACTAATTCGGTTGCGAGTGGTTTGCCAATGTGGCCAATTGAGCCTGTTAGTACAATTTTCATCTGTTTAAATTTTAGGGTAAATCATAGTATGAAATAGTAATAGCAAACTTATAGCGAAACAAAACCACGAACGTAGCCGAATTAACTGTTGTTGTAGCCAATAATCTGGATGGAAGTAAAAACAGATCTTTTCTAAATACACACTTGCATTCTTTTGCCCTTCTGAAAAAATCACACTCCTTCCAGGAGGAAAAAGAAAGATCAGCCTTCAACACGCCTGGATATATATCCTTAGATTTTGTTAAAAGGTTTGCAGATTCTGTTATCTCGTTTGACTTTTGATGCCAAAGGAGGTTTTCATGAACAGTTGGCTGATGGTGAAGTGATTACAGAAGGAAGCTGGAAAATACCACAGATAGAAGACTCGGAAGAGAAAAAACCTACCCAGTGATGGTACTTTCTCAAGTAGAAGATGGTGTTCAGATTGATCTCCACTATCTGATCCAGATGGATAATACGTTGAAGAAGACGAAGAAACAGCAAACGAGAACGAAGATGACTCAGATCAGGTAATTTTGCTTTATAAAGCCAAGTAGAACCATAAGGGTGTAGTTATAGGCACTATTGAGTTTTCACATAAATAACTAAAGGACTTATACTTTTGTAAGGCATTTTGTATCCGCTACTGGTAATTGAACGTATAAAGTTGAAGTTAAGTACAAACGTTCAGCAATATACGTTCAAGCAAAACATCATTACAACTACTCATTTTTATTCAGTCCACCCAACTTGCACACACCCCATGTTAACAGATTATTGAGCTCCGTTGTCATTGGTTTTAGTATGCCTGGTTTAGATCACCTGCCCTGAATGACCATGCCATATGTTTTTCCAGATCTTGTTGTAACAACATATTGAGTTGTGCAGTATGATGTTGGGTATGTCGCAGGTTATAAAGTAGAATTTCCAAAATTGGGTAATCCATATCACTTGGATCATCTCCCTCTTTAAATCGTTCATTTAACGTTTCATCAGTCAGCGCATAAATCAGTTGTCTGCACTTTTCCCGGCTTTGTTTAAGATATTCTACTATTTCTTGTTTACTATAAATTTTGTCAGGTATTAAATCATCAATAGCTTCTTTTGGTCTTTCTTCTGGTTCTTTTTGAGTAAAAGATAGTAGGGGTGAAAAGTCTTTGGGTGGAATTGTCAAATAGTAGTCTAAAAAAATGGTACTGTGAAAAGCTATATAGTAAAATCTTTTGTTCGTTATAAAATAATCGTCAGGACAATTTGAGATTGCGTTTAGAAGCATGTCAATACTTGCCCCGAATTGATTCCATATTATTTCTTTTATCGTATTGTTCATATTTTGTCGTTTTGGATGGCTTTCTAAGTCGTTTTATAATGTCTAGGACATATTTTTTTTAGGAACTAACTACACCTGCAATTTAGCTAAAGAAGCAGACAAGTAAGTCAAATCCAGATTTCTATACTCCCGTTCTTCATAATTACATACTACGGCTAATCCGACTTGTCAGTTGGAATAACAACATACCATTGCTTCGGAAATTCCCTTAGATTCTGTTAAAAAGTTCGCAGATTCTGTTATCTCGATTTTTTGTCTGTTCACGAACTTTGTGATACAACAAAAAAGATAATTATGAATATAGTCGTTACAGGTTCACTGGGGTATGTGAGCCAACCTCTAACAGAGAAATTACTACAAAAAGGCCATTCGGTGACTGTTATCAGTAGCAATCCCGACAAACAAAAAAAAATTGAAGCACTAGGTGCCAGAGCAGCTATTGGTATAATAGATGATGTTGACTTTATTATCAGTACGTTTACAGGAGCAGATGCTGTCTATTGTATGCTGGCTCCCTATGGTAATCTTGCCGACCCTACTAATACAGCTGATGAAGTAATCAAACGAGCAGAGACATTTGTTACTAACTACAAACAAGCTATCGAGAAATCGGGTGTGAAACGTATAGTGTATCTGAGTAGTATTGGTGCTGATAAGGCTACGGGCAGTGGTCTGATTAGTGTCCATTACCATGCTGAAAATACTTTACGTGCATTACCCTCGGATGTAAACGTTTCCTTTATTCGTGCTGCGGGGTTTTATAAAAATATGCTAGGCTATATTCATACTTTAAAACATCACAATAGCATTGCAGCAAGTTATGGTGGAGATGACAGGGTAGTATGGGTTTCTAACCTGGATATTGCAGATGCAGTAGTAAACGAACTTGAATCACAGGAAACAGACAGAAAGGTCAGTTATGTGGCGAGTGAAGAACTATCCTGTACTGAAGCTGCTGCTATTTTGGGAACTGCAATCGGAAAGCCTGATTTGACATGGCAAATACTTACTGACCAACAACAGCTTATGGCCTTAAAAGCACATGGCATGAATGATAGTATTGCACATAACTTTGTAGAAATGAATGCCAGCATCCATAATGGCACTTTTTATGAGGATTATGATCGGCATAAGTTGGCATTGGGAAAAGTGAAGCTAAAAGACTTTGCCAGAGAATTTGGTGTTATTTATCAACAGCAATAAGTAATATTGTAGTATGTCAGTGATAGAACCGCACCGGATTAAAACAATATATGAGTTTCATCAATTGTTAGGCTTACCCACACCAAAACACCCATTGATCAGTGTGATTAACCTGGAAGATATAAAGCAGCTATCAGAAAAAATGCTTGCCAGCCGGATACTTGATTTTTATACGATTACACTTAAACATTCTGGCGACAGTACTTATAAATATGGCCAGCAACAGTATAACGTACACGGTGGTGTTATGTATTTTATTTCACCCGGCCAAGTTTGTGGACCATTAACTCCGATCAAAGAAGAAACCAAAACAGGCAGAACGTCAGGGTGGGGACTCTATATCCATCCTGACTTTTTGTGGAATACGCCTTTAGTCAAAGAGATCAGAAAGTATGAATACTTTAATTATTCTGTCAATGAAGCACTGTATCTTTCGGAAGAAGAAGAAGATACGATTATTGGCCTGATGCAGACTATCCAAAAGGAATATTTCACTCATACAGATAACTTCAGTCAGGATATCATCATTTCAATGGTTGAAGTGTTGCTTAACTTTTCCAATCGATTTTATCATCGCCAGTTTCTCACCCGAAAAACCGAAAATTATCAGCTACTTAATCGATTGGAAGATCTGCTGATAAGCTATTTTGATAATACAGATCTGGCAATACAAGAATTACCTAGTGTACAATTCATAGCCGAAAGACTGAATATATCGCCCAACTATTTAAGTAGTTTATTGAAAGCACTAACAGGGCGAAATACACAACAACATATCCAGGACCGAATTATTGAAAAGGCCAAGGTGAAACTCTCTACCACTGAACTATCCGTAAGTGAAATTTCGTATGTTTTGGGATTTGAACATCCACAATCATTTAGTCGTCTGTTCAAGGCCAAGAGCGGACTTTCTCCACTGGGATTCCGGCAAATCTTTAAAAGCAAAACAGATACAAGTGAAATACAAAATCATCAGAATTCTGGTCATCAGACGCAGAGATGAATACATATTTGAATTTCCGATGGGAAAGTTTTTGAGTAGAACTCGGTTCACACTGAAAGATTATCGAAATTCTGTTTATATCTCAGGAATATCAGAATTCCGATAATGCTTTCCAATTATCAGAGAAATGATATGTTGGTCTTGCAATGTAAAACTTTGTAGAGTGTATATTTTGATAGTAATGTTTATTGCGTTGACTAGTAGAACCCTGTTTAGGTATTATTACAAGTCTCAATTTGTCTCAACAAAACATGTTCGAACCGGGAATCTCTGCTCTGTATATACCTTAAGTCGGAAAAGACTGGAAATACACTAAGTCTGACAGTCTAGTCAAATACTGACTGATCATCCTTTACATATCCTTTACTTCTACTTCTTAGCTTCAGCTGTATTCTTGTAGTCTGCCACTGCTGCTCCAAGGTCATATACAGGTACTGCAGGTAAAAGCTTTTTAAGCATACTACTTGCGGTGGCAGAACGATAGCCAGAGGCACAGTTTACCAGAATAGGTTTGTCTGTAGGAATCTCTGACATGCGTTTGTCTAGTTCCTGCAGAGGAATGTTAATACTGTTTTTGAAAACCGGTTCCTGTTTTACCTCTTTTGTTGTTCGTACATCCAGATACGTATACTTATTTTCTTCTGGTTTGAATGAGTTTCTATCAAGGGCGGCAAACTGATTTCCGTTTTTGGCATCATAGACAAAGGCACCTTTTATCTTAGATTCATATCCGATAGAAGCAGCCTTTTGTATAACACCCTTTAAGCTCTCCTCATCCGCACCAATCAAATAAAATTGTGTATCAGGAGATACCAGACTTCCTAGCCAGGTAGCGAAGCTTCCACCATTTTGAATGTTAACGGCATCAGTAATATACGAAGCTTTAAAAGAGTCTGCCGGACGGGAATCTATGATCAGAGCCTGTGCCTCTGGCTGATAATTTTTGGGTAAGCGGTTGATTTTGGCCAGGCTTGCAGCTAGTTCAGGAACTCCCTGAATGTTTAACCCCACTGAATAAGGAAAATACTTGGGAATAAACGGTTGATCCTGCAAGAGCAAGCTTACAAATTCAGCTTTTGTTCTTTTCTCAAAAGCATAATTATGCTGTCGTTCATACCCTATGGTTGAGTCGGCCGCTTTACGAATAGACTTTCCACACAAAGAACCTGCACCATGAGCAGGATATACAATCACATCATCACTCAGTTTGGCAAACTTTTCATGAATGGTGTCATACATCATCTCCGCTAGCTTTTGGCGCTGGGAGTCTACATTCTTAGAGAAATCCCGAAGATCCGGGCGACCCACATCACCAATCAGCAGGGAGTCGCCTGAAAATACGGCAATGTCTTTGCCTTTTTCAGCCAGCACTACAGCTATATGATCAGGTGCATGACCAGGGGTATACAACGACCGTAAACTTACCTTATCGGAAAGTTTAATGATTGCGCCCTCATCAAATGCAGTACCCGGATAACCAGGTTTGGTCAGACTACTTGCATAGATGGGTACATTTAACTTCTTGTGCATCTCCAGGTGTGCACTGGCAAAATCCGCATGAGGATGTGTCTCAATAATCCCTATGATTTTCGCATCATGCTGCTTTGCATAGTCATAGTAGATTTGCGGATCTCTTTTGGGATCTATGACAATCATTTTTTTGTCTGCCAGCACAGCATATGAAAAATGCGCCAAGCCTTTATCTTCAAATTGCTCAATCTTATAATTGGCTGAAGAAACGACAGTCTTACTGAATAACAAATCTGGTTTCATCAAAGATAGTGCTCCAAAGCCGGATAGATTAGAGATAAATTTTCTTCTTTCCATCTTTTCTACGAATTACAATTGCATAAGTTTACGTTTCATGAATGCCTGTATGTACAATCAGGACTAGGCTATGGCTCAGTTGATCGCTGTCCTTCTCACTGATCTGTCTGTTTACCTTACCTCTGTCCAATTTATCAGTTAAAGAGTAGGAATGCAAAGATAGATAATCTTTTTGCCTGTTTTGATGGTAACAGAGAAGGATTAAGGTAGTTGATCAAATTTATAACATACGTATCAATATGCCTGCGAGTTCTTTGGGTGTGGCCACCATATCCGGATGGTCGTGAGAAATTATAGATTTGGGCATGCTCTGAAACTGAGCTGTTTCCGGGTTTTGCACCAGTACGATACCACCTTGTTGCTCAATAGCTCTGGCACCGGTGAGTCCATCGTTACCCATACCGGATAACACGATGCCAATTACACGCCGCTGAAAAGCCTGAGCAAGAGCTGCAAATCCCAGGTCAATCATGTGATTAATCTTTTGTTCGGCTAAGCGTGGCTTAAGTAGAAAAGCCTCAGCCTGAAAGTCCAACTGTTTACCAGGAGGCAACAGGTAAGCACATTCAGGCTGAGGGATAACATGGTCCGTAATCCAGTGTATTTGCAAGTGGGTATAACGTTTGAGCACTTTGTCCAGCTGACTTTCATTTTGTGCAGACAGATGTGGAATAATTACAAAGGAAGCCCCTGTAGGATTTGGCAAGTTCGCCAAAAACGTTTGCAGAGCCTCAATCCCTCCTGCTGAAAAACCTATTCCAACAATAGGATAAGATGTAGTCTTATTCATATGCCTCATCATTTAGTCTCACTATATACTCAGTATAAAATCGTGCCTGTATAGGTGTAAGAAAGGATGAGAATAAATGAGTCCACTATAAATTAAATGATAGCTTATCCTGTATACTTTCCTGTATTTTATAGTCCTTTAAACTAAATCCATCTACTTTCTTACATAAATCACTTTATCTATAACTATGTATATATGTTACCGTCAACTATAAATCACGAACTTAGTTTATATTTAAATAATACGATTGTAATACCTACTATACACTCACCGTAAACAGATACACTAAAACTGCTATGAAAAAAAACACGCTTGTCTATCGTATTTTTGCACTCACTCTCATTGTAACCATTCTGGCAGGTTGCAAAAAAGAGGAAGAGGTGAAACCTTCGTCAGAACAAAACTTTACCTCTGCCCAGGCAACGATAGACCTACTGGCCGAGCTGGAAACAATTAGCAACATGGCTTCAGGTTTTGGCGATTCAGACCCATCAAGTGGTAAAATCAATAAAACTACTGCTTCTGCCAGACTAAATAGAATGATGGAAGAAGAATGTGGTACTTTCACTTACACAAAGAATGAAGCGGGACAAAGGATTTATACGTTCGACTATGGAACAGGCGTAGTATGTGATAGCGTGAGCTTTAAGGGAAAGATTACATTTGTGGTAACTACTATTGAGAATGGTTATGAGGTTGCGGTTCCGGATTTTAATGGCTATACAGAAAATGGCAGAACATACAATGGCAGTTATGTAGTTACCATAACCCGTATTGATTCCAGCAGACAGCAAGTGACAAAATATAATAATGCGTCGGTGACATATGAAGATGGTTCACAAATAAAATGGAGCAGCACCCATACACTGTCCTATAAACTGGATGTAAAGGAAAACTTACCCAATGGCGGAACTAGCTACTCTCCTTCTGTTACATCCACAACAGGTGAGATCTCAGGAATAAATAAAAAGGGGACAGCGTTCACTGCCACTATCAAAGATCCCATACTCACTACCAAATCATGCAATTATCGTAAGGTATCCGGTAACTACCTGATCGAGACAGAAGGTTATTCAAACGCTGTTTTAGATTATGGCGATGGTACCTGTGATGATAAGGCAACACTAACAATTGATGGGGTAACTAAAACGATTACCATTAAGTAACAAAGAAAAGCTATCTGATCAAGCCACTGAAATCTAATCTCAGTGGCTTTTATTTTGCTTCCAAAAGCTTCAGATCAGCTCTCTGATAAAGCCTGCAGGGCTTTATCAGCTCAAATCTTACATACCCGGTTTCTTAGCGGAATTAATCAAAGTAACATCTACCAGCTCTAATGGCTTAACCATATCTTTTACCGTTTCTTTGTATTCTCAGCAGTATACTTCTCTGAGTACCTGTACAGCAAAAACGTCAATAAGCTTAGCCAGTTGTCGGGTTACCTGTTCGAGCTTTGCCGGATCACCTTCTGTGGTAAGCATCATTTCCCAAAAGTCAGGGTTAGAATCATACGGGCTGGTATTCATTGACTCAATAGTATACCCACGACGTTCCAGTACAAGGGCAACCCGAATAAGGATACCTGGTTTTCTAGCATAAATCAGAGAAAAGGTATGTTGCGTTTCCATAGGAATATGTTGGGTTAAAAAATGATATAGGTAATTAACATTTGTCTATGTACTTCCCTCCGGCATTTGTAAGGGAACAGTCGGTGATTCGGTAATCATTTCGTGAATAGACTGACCTGCAGGAATCATAGGAAATACATTATCTTCTTTGACCACCTCGGCGTGAATCAGACAAGGACCAGACTGGTAGGCCAGGGCTTCCGCCAGGGTTTGTTCCAGTTCTTCTTCTTTAGTAATTCGAAAGGCTTTTACCCCATAAGCCTGAGCCAGCATACAAAAATCGGGATTTCCTTCCAGGTCAGTGCCACTATAGCGTCCATCCAGAAAAAATTCCTGCCATTGTCGCACCATTCCCAGATATTTATTGTCAATCACCAGGATCTTCAGCGGAAGCTTGTGAAGGGCAGCAGTAGAAAGTTCGCAAAGAGTCATTTGAAAACCACCATCTCCCACAATGGCAATCACTTGCTGATCCGGTCGAGCTAACTGGGCACCAATTGCGGCCGGAAATCCAAAACCCATAGTACCTGCTCCTCCGGAAGAAAGCCAGGTATCGGGCTGGTCTGTTTTAAAATACTGAGCCGCCCACATCTGATGCTGGCCTACATCCGTAGTAATAATAGCGTTTCCATTCGTCAATTGGTAAAGTACATCAATCACATGCTGTGCTCGCAAGGAAGCCGAGCCTTCCGGAATATTGCCGTTGAAAGGCCTGTACTGTAAGGGGTATAACCTTTTCAGTTCCTGTACCCGCTCCAGCCATTTCTCGGTATCCAGCGGATGTACCAGTGGCAGTAGTTCTTGTAATACCTGCTTAGCATCTCCTATAGCATAGGCGTCAGGAACTACGATCTTGCCAATTTCAGCAGGGTCAATATCGATATGCAGCTTTTTGGCTTGCGGACAAAACTTCTTTGGATTTCCATTAATCCGATCATCCCAGCGGCAGCCAATGGACAGAATCAGGTCACATTCCAGCAAAGCTTTATTGGCATATACAGTGCCATACATTCCCAGCATACCCAACGATAAAGGATGTGTTTCAGGAAATCCTCCTTTCCCTAATAAGGTGTTGGTAACAGGAGCCTGAATCAATTCTGCCAAGGCACGTACTTCCGGGGCAGCCCCTGAAAGCAAAGCTCCATGTCCCACTAACAGAATTGGCTTATGGGATTGATTAATCAAATCAGCTAAACTCTGTATACTCTCAGGATTGGGTCGGGCCGGAAGCTGAAAAGCCGGAAGGTCTATTTGGTCCGTAAGTGAGCCGTTGAATGGAGCTGAAGTAACATCCTTGGGTAGATCTATTAAGACTGGACCAGGACGCCCGGAGGTAGCAATGTGAAAAGCTTCTCTGGTAATTCGGGAGATGTCAGCCGTATTTTTTATCAGGTAATTGTGCTTTACGACAGACATGGTCATGCCAAAAATATCAGCTTCCTGAAAAGCATCCAACCCCAGCAAACTGGTAATAGTCTGCCCTGTAAGTACAATCATAGGCACCGAATCCATCTGGGCAGTCATCATCCCTGTAATGGTGTTGGTAGCGCCAGGACCACTGGTAACCAGTACTACTCCTGGCTTTCCGGTAACTCGGGCATAGCCATCGGCCATGTGAGTAGCCCCCTGTTCGTGCCTTGTTAGAATTAACTTGATAGAAGAATGATACAGCGCATCAAACAAGGGCAATGCAGCTCCTCCTGAGTAGCCAAAAATGTATTCTACTCCCAGTTGTTCAAGTATCTCAATTAAAACCTGGGCGCCGTTTTTTGCACTCTCCATATTGTATTCAAATTAGATAATTCCTGAATGATATATCGCAAATATATTTTTCACGGCCCGAAAGCAAGAGACAATAAATTGTATAATTCCGGTTTTTAAGAAGCAGACAATACTACCTAATCTATCTATTCTATCACTATATCCTGTAATACCACTTGTATAAACTCCGGTTTCCAAGTAAAAAAGAAGCTTTTAGATAATTACAGTTTCCAAGCTGTAGTAGTTGAAATAAAAAATAGATTGCAACCCGAAAAACGAGCATTTAAAGTTTATAGAATTACGATGTCAAAGGGCAAGTCTAAAACCTTATTCGATTTAATAAAATCACTGGACAAAAATGAAAAGCGATATTTTAAACGGTTTATGCTTAGTGGAGGGCAGCAGGAAGATCGCAAGGTTTTATTACTATTTGATTTAATTAATACCCAGCCAGAGTTTGACGAGGACAAGCTTTTGCAGGAAGAGCCTTCCTTAAAGCCTTCTCAACTTTCGAATCTAAAAGCATATCTCTACGAAAAAATTCTGCAAAGTATCCGGCAGTTTCACCTGGCCAAAATGGGTGATGTACAGATTCGTGAACAGATTGATTTTGCTCAGCTTTTATTCAATAAACGCTTGTATCAGCAGGGTTTATCCTGTTTACGAAAAGCTAAAAAACTGGCTATTGCCAATGGAAACCTGGAATTACAGCTTGAGATTATCAAGCTTGAAAAAAGGATTCTTTTGTTTACCAACAGCCATGGCACTACCAGTCAGGTAGATGAAATTATCCGGGAAACCAGCCAGATAACTGGGCAGATTAACAATATCAACGTTTTCTCCAATCTCGCTATCCGGCTTAATTCTCTCTATACCCGTATTGGCTATATTCGAAATGAGCAGGAGTATCTGAAAGTAAAGGATTATTTTCATACTACTATCCCTCCTATTGAAGAAGAAAAGCTATCATCTATCGAAAAAATATATTTGTATCGTCTGTATGTGGGTTATTATTTTTTCATTCAGGCATTTGAGAACGGATACACAGCAGCCCAAAGACTGGTGGCATTGTATGAGAGTATGCCACTCTTACTTCAAGGCAATATAGAGAGCTATTTGCAGGCATTGAACAGTCTGTTGATTGCCCAGAATAAATTATACAAGTATGCAGAATTTGTTGAAACCAATCAGAAACTTCATTCCATTGATCTGATCCCTTCCGTGCATATCAACGAAAGCATCCGGATTCGACTACTTAAGTACTATTATGTCCATGAGATCAATCAGTACTTTATGACGGGTGACTTCTCTAAAGGTATTGAAGTAATTATGAATGGGCATGAAAAACAGATTCTGCAGTTGATGGATGTACTGGATAAGCATTCGGTATTGATCTTTTACTACAAAATCGCTTGCCTTTACTTTGGTGCTGGTCAGTTTAGGCAGGCTGTTCGGTGGATGGGAGGTATTATCAATATTCCCAATGCCGATATGCGGGAAGATCTCCAGTGTTTTGCACGAATCATCACGCTGATCGCTCATTTTGAACTGGATAACCGGGATGTAATCAAGTATTACATCCGATCTACGTACCGCTTTTTGTTGATGAAGGAAGATTTGCATTTGTTCCAGAAATATATTCTTGGCTTTCTCAAGAAGCTTCACGATGATCCGGATGAAGAGGAACTCACCCGGCGATTTGTGGAATTACGCAATCAGTTACTGCCGTTGCTCAACAGTGAGTATGAGAAACGGGCCTTTTTGTATTTTGATATGATCTCATGGCTGGAAAGCAAAATTGAAAAACGTTCTGTACAAGCAATTATTCAGGAAAAAGCAGCTCTGCGACTAAGCTAACCCAGTAGGTAAACTGGCTGGTAAGATAGCTAGTAACAAGAGAATGAAGGAAAAGCGGATGGTCGCAAAACACCCTTATATTGTCGCAACTACCCTGCAAATGAGAGATCGATCTGTTTTAACTTTGTTCGTACCAGAAAACAGACAGAACTTATCTCTTATTACTATGAAAAAGCATGTGCTCTTTATACAAGGCGGAGGAGGTGAAGAAGATTATACAGCCGATGCTAAACTTGTTACTTCTTTGCGAGAAGTCTTAGGTGAAACGTATGTGGTGCATTATCTCTTCCTACCCGAGGAACCAGAACCCGATTTTGGTCGAAAAAAGCAAATTGACAAAGAACTCTCTTTACTCAATGGCTCAATTATTCTGATGGGACACTCATTGGGTGCATCAATGCTATTAAAATACCTATCAGAAAGTCAAATTCATAAAAAGATAGCTGGCCTCTTTCTTATTTCTACTCCGTTTTGGAGTGGTGACGAAGAATGGAAACAAGGCCTTAAACTAAACCAGAACTTTGCGGATAAGCTACCAGAAAACCTTCCGGTTTTTCTCTACCATAGTCAGGATGATGAAGTAGTACCATTTGCCAATCTGGAGTTTTATACAAAAAATCTACTACAGGCGATTGTCCGTAAACTACCTAAAGGAGGACATCAGCTGAACAATGATTTATCGATTGTAGCGAAGGATATTCTATCCCTATAAAAAAGCATAACCTTTTATTTAACAACGTATAATGCTCCTCCGTATACATACTTAATAGGTATTGACTCTTTTACTCAAAAAATATGTTTACCATAGAGCTTATGAAAAGGTTCTACTGCTTTTACCAGCTCAATATATGTCCATTACGCCTATTGTCACGCAAATCTCTGAACAGCTAGCCAGTGCCCGTTGTGAGCAGGATCTGGATAATGAATTATCTACTATATCGGAAGCAGATTGGCAGCTATTTATAGATCACTTGTCTTCTCAGATAAAGGAGTTGGAGGAAACAGAGCCTGAACGGGCTCAGTCACTGCGATATCTGATGCATTTCTATCTGGAGAGCTGGCAACGCAAAAAATATAGAGAGCTTTCCTGTAGGTAAATTTTTACCATATCATATTTATCAATAAGAAAGTTGTATGACAGATCCAAACGAGGAAAGAATCTCCTTCTTTTAATCTACAAACTCATTCAGATTGTTACGAATATAGTTGATTATTAAAGCTGACAAATTCTCTTCTTTTATTAATAAATAGAATATATCATCTAACTTATTCAAAGGATTATCACTATAGAATTTGTGGTATCCTTCAATAGTTTCATCCTCTATCTCTGTTATTTCCTTTTTATTCTCTTTATAGAGGCTGATTGCTTGTTTCATTAGTGCTGAAAGCTTTACGGCTCCAATACGCTCTAACCCATAAAGAGCATCTTCAGCAAATACACTTATAGAATTGTAGAAAAATTGACTGAATCCACCATTACAGACTTCACATTCTAAGTAGAAAATAGCATATACAGCTTGTCTGCCTGCACTTAGTTTGGTAACAACATCATACTCATCGCTAAAATCAGGGCTTATTTTCGTTTGAATGTTGTCAATTATAGCTTGCACTAATGCTTCATCTGGAATAGATGCTATGATATGCTTAGTTAGCTTTTCATAGATAGTACGATTCAGAAAAGAATGTACAAGGTTTTCCATATCATATTCCCACTCTCTTTTTTCTCTTTTTTTCATGACTGCAAACATCTGAACAAACATAACAAATTCCGCCTAATATAGAATTATACTCATTTCTCAATCCATACCTGCTGGGTGAAGGCCTGTTTACAGCGGTAGCCTAGGCAAATAGCCTCTCGTTTAAGTAACAATGTGACTAAGGTAAGATGGAATATCCTAATCTTACATACTTCATACTCTCCAAAAGATTTTATAAACAAAAAATAGTTAACTGAATGATTGCCGGAACTCCAGTGGAGAAAGGTTAGTCTTTGTTTTGAATAACTTACTAAACGATTGCATATGCTCAAAGCCCAGCTCATAGGCTATTTCACTTACCGTCAATTCGGTTGTAGATAGTTTTTCTTTGGCTTTTTCAATCAGCTTGTTGTGTATATGTTGCTGGGTATTTTGGCCTGTCAGCACTTTGAGTAAACTACGGAGATAGGTGGGTGAAACATTCAGTTGATCTGAAATATACTGCACTGTAGGCACTCCTTTTGTGAGTAACTCTTCACTGTTGAAATAGTCAGTTAATACCTTCTCCAGTCGGTCAAGGATTTGATGGCTGCTTATTTTTCGGGTAAGAAACTGACGACTGTAAAAGCGTTCGCTGTAGTTGAGCAACGTTTCAAGTTGTGAGATAATAATATCCTGACTGAACTTATCAATGTTTGAGTGGTACTCATTCTGAATATTCTGCACAATGCCGTTAATGATCATTTCTTCTTTTTCAGAAAGAAAGAGTGCTTCGTTTACGGCATAGTGAAAGAATTCGTACTTCTTCATATTTTTCCCCAAAGATGTATTCCAGAGAAAATCCGGATGAATGAGCATAATCCAACCTGTCGCTTTTTGTAATTCCTCCTGATCTATCTCTACGCCAAATACCTGATTAGGCCCGATAAAGAACATAATGCCTTCATCAAAATCGTATTGTTGCTGACCATATTTCAGTTTTCCAGTTACCCCTGACTTAATAGAAATGGAGTAAAAGTCAAATATGGCAACAACCTCCTTCCCTTCTTCCGGAAAAAAACGAATGTCTGAATAATCCACGATGCTGATAAGCGGGTGTGCAGGCTTAGGCAAAGCTCTCAGTTTATGAAATTCACTTATCGTTTTTATCCGAATAGGTTTTGTATTTTCCATATCCCAAAGTTACTTATTTCGTCTTGCCTTTTCGATAGATGAATGCATGAAATTAAGTGCAAAGTCCGGAGCAAAGCGACCTAATGTCTTCATCATCTTTGACATACCAGGCTTAATTTCCAGATTGTCTTTCAAAAGCCCCTGAATAGACTGGCTTACCATCTTATCCACTTTCATATTCATACTGGGATCTACTAATCCTGTAAATGCATCTCCCAGTGACGTATCAGTAGCTGGAGGAGCGATTTCAAATACCTTTACAGGAGTATTCCTAAGCTGCAATCGCAGTACACGGGTGTAAGCATGTAAACCTGCTTTTGCTGCACTATAAATGGGTGATACCGGAAACGGAATAAAAGCCAGCCCCGATGAAATATTTACGATAGCAGCCGATTGTTGAGTTTTCAGGTGAGGCAGAAACTGATGATTCATCTGAATCACGCCTGACAGATCTATATCCAGTTCTGCTGTAATGTTCTCCAGACTCATACTGGTATCGTGTAAGCTCAGATTACGCATAATACCCGCATTATTGATAATAATGTTCAGATTGGGAAACTGCCGGGTAACCTGTTGATAAAGCGCTTCAATGTCTTTGGGATTACTGACATCGCTTTGAAAGATGGCAACTTGTGGAAATTGTTTTTTGGTTTCGTTCAGTTTATCCAGGTTACGTCCTGTGATAACGATGTTTGCTCTTTGCTGTGTCAGTTGTTTTACGAATTCCAAACCGATACCGCTTGTGCCGCCTGTAATCAGGATTGTGCTGTTTTTTAGTTCCATTGTTTTGTCGTTTTAACAATACAAAGGTCAGCAGTTTCACTAAGTCATATTTAGTCAAAACGCCTTTCGTTGTAGGCAAAACGAAAGGCGTGGAATGAATTATAGAAATAGGTTTGACTATTCGCTCAATGCGGTCATGTAACGAATCTACTTATACTACAACAGGCAGCGATCCGCCATCGATGGCATAGTTTGTTCCGGTGAGATACGCAGCAGCTGGTGATACCAGAAAATGAACCAGCGATGCCACCTCTTCCGGTTCAGCCATCCGTCCCATCGGGATACCCCCTACCTGACTCATCAATTGAGCTTGTCCCTCTTCAAATGATAGGCCCGAAGTAGTAGCAAAATCTTCTATCACTTTTACCATAGGTGGTGTTTTAGTAGCCCCCGGAGATACAGTTAGGACACGCACACCTTTGGAGGCAAGTTCGGTCGCTAATGTTTTGCTATAACTATTCAGTGCGGCTTTGGAAACTGCATACGCCATATTGAGATTCCACAGAGGTTGTTTGCCTGCTACAGAGGAGATATGAATAATCACACCACTTTGCTGATCAACCATTTTAGGCAATAAGGTTCTGTCTAGTCGGATAGCAGCCAGTAGATTCAGTTGCAGTTCATTTTCCCAGTGCTCATCGGTTAAGGTACTATACCCTCCTCCAGGAGTGGTTAAGCCACCTATGTTATCAATGAGAATATCTACTGTTCCAAACTTTTCATTTATCTCCTCTGCCATTTTTGTGACATCTTCCGGCTGAGTTAAATCGGCTGCAATAAAATAATAATCCAAGTCGGCATCGCCAGGATGATTTCGGGCTGTTACGATAACCTGAGCACCTGCCTCTGCCAGACGATCTGCGATAGCTTTTCCGATTCCTTTGGTTCCTCCGGTGACAAGCGCTGTTTTTCCGTTAAGTTCTGTACTGTGATTTTGTTGGTTTTTCATGGTAATTGATGTTGTAATTAATTGTGAAATGAATGTTTCAAAATAAGGCGTACTAGAGTTGATAGATTAGTTCTTAATTCTGAAATGCTTGTTTCAGAAATGGGTAAAAAAATTTATTTGGAAAGTTGTTTAATGAAATAGTTGGCCATTCGCTGGATTTTGACAGGATCTTTGTACAGAATATACGACTCATTCCATCCAGTCCAGGTACTGATAAAGTAATCTGCCAAAAGCTGAGGATCTTCTTCGCTGGAGATTTCACCCTTTTCCATTGCTTTTGCGATATGAGAGCATATAAACTGATAGGAGTATTCGCTATCTTCCTTTAGGATATCCTTTATTCGCTGATCATTGGTTGCCACTTCAAAAGCTGCCTTGACAGTCATACAGCTCTCAGCACCACTGACAATCTCCGCCACAGCATCATGAATGTAGTTTACCAATATGGTAAAGGGTGATTCTGCACTTGTAGCCCGCTTTTGAAGATCTCTTTTCCGGATCTCTGTATAGTGCTTCACACATCGGACAAACAATTCCTGTTTATCACCAATGGTATTATAGAGGCTGCTGCTGTTTATTTTCATGGCATCGGTCAGGTCACGAAGCGAAGTGCCATTATAGCCCTTCTCCGAAAAGACTTCCATAGCCTTTTGGATTGCTACCTCTTCATCAAATTCAACATTCCGTGCCATTTGTTTACTCTATATTACTTCACAAATGTATATCTTTTTCTGAAACAAGTGTTTCAAAATGGAAATATTTTTTTCTGTGCTCTGATTCAAGGCAAATACCTATATATAACATCCTGACAAACAACAAGATGATTACCAACTGCATTTCACTAAACAATATCTTCTTACAAAAAATACTCTATCCATCTGGAAGGAATTTGAGACAAGGTTAGTGATAGTTGGGTTTGGAGAGGATTTTTTTCTCACAGAAACCGAACGCAACTCTATTTGTCACAAGATTCTTTCAGAAGGACAAAAGGGAGAGTTCTTTCCAGAAGGACGGAGAGAAGATTATTTTTAGAAAGAAGGAGATTTTCTTTCTAAAAGGTAAAGGAGGTTTCATCCATTAAGAAGGTATGGATTTATCTAAATTACCTTAAAATGTACCAATGCCTTGAATATACCGTCATTGTCCACATCCTCTGTGATGTAATCTGCAATTTCTTTTACATTCTCGTTGGCATTACCCATTGCGACGCCTATTCCGGTGTATTTCAACATGGTAATATCATTCCCTCCATCTCCAAACGACATGGTCTCAGAGACATCAATTCCGAAATACTGGCAGAAAACATCGATACCTACCTGTTTGCTTTGCCCTATGGGATTCACATCTGCAAACAGTGGAGTCCATCGGGAGGCTACACAGTTAGGCATCACCTTTGGCATAAACGCCACTTCATCTTCAGGACTTAGAAAGATGTTGGCTTGTAGAACGCCTGTGATATCCGTATGCTCTCTATGCACCAAAGGAGGAACGGGAAGGTTCAGGTGTGCATACATACCGGCAACTTCAGGTGTGACATCGTTGATCGATACACTGTTCTCATACATCAATGAAAAGCTCAGAGGATTGTGCTCTGTGTAGTCAAGCAATGTTTGTATATCATTTGGGTCAATGGCTTTACGAAATAATACACTTCCGTCTGGCCCAACACAGCATCCCCCATTAAATGTGATGAATCCATCAAAATTCAGGTACCGGATATGATCGATAGCTGTAATAGAACGTCCTGTGGCGATGATTACCTTGATTCCTTTTTCCTGAAGTGCCTTAATCGCCTTTTGTGTTGAATCGGGTACTGTATGGGTAGTGAAACTGACAAGAGTGCCATCAATGTCAAAAAAAACAGCCTTAACCGAAGGTGATTTCTCCGGAGTAGAATTGGATTGAAGAGTTTGCATATATATGTGATTAGTTCACTACCAACGCTGGACTTTGTACATTCCAGGCTGGGATAAACGGATATTCCTATTTTTAACATGGTCAATACTAATTGCTTACCCCACAATGACTACTTATCTGAAGGCGGCAATTGTAAACTAGAAAGTAAATGTAGCTACTTTTGTCTCATTGGGAACAATTTAAGTTTTTTTCACTGCCCGTATGACCCCTATGGACTATGGATCTAACAACTCTGTCAACAAATTGCTAAATAAAGGACTGGCAAAATTCAAGAGAGCACATGCGGGTTTGGTTTTTGAAATGTTCATGGAAGGATTGAGGATCTTCAAATCCTACTATTCATTCATAATCAGACTGTAGCACCCAATGACTACATAAGCACACCACCATATCAACTATGCTAATAACCTGGACCTAAAATCCTGGCTTATAGGCAGTCATATTTTTGTATGTGCCCGCCAAGTGATGGTATTGTCAGCTCCACGCCATATAAACTTCTCAACGTCCTATATCTGTGCGTTTCTATATTCTAGAGGATTGAAACGTTCACTTACAAACAACAAATTGTTCATAGGTAAACAGTATGGCGAGTTTTGCCAACAGTAAAAAGTATCCTTGCTGATACAAACTATTTTTCACTCATCCTCTCAAACATGAGCCATTTTTAGAAAGAGAAGGAAAGGCAGGCAGGAAAATGAGAGATGCAGGAAAGCAGAGACTTTGTGAAAGTAGGAAAAACGGAAAAATAGTGAACCTGCCAATAAGTAAATACAACAAACTTTATAACCAGTTTGTCTGTTATGATCTGGCTACCATTGTTGAATGACAATACCGAGTTGTTTGTCCGTCAGTGCGAATTCTCTGGCACCCCAGGGTCTAAGGGTTACCGTGTTAAGATTAGGGTGTAAAAATTCGGGATGTGAAGAAGATACTTTGCTGTACACTCCTTCAATGTCATTGGTTACCAACCTGAATTCCGGATTGTGTTCTTTGGCCAGGTTGGCATCCTCAAACAGGTTGATTCGTAAATCACCTTTTGCCAGCACACAGAATCGTTGTGGGGCATGTAGCTCGTTGTATGAAACTTCAAATTCCAGACAATCCACGAAGAGCTTTAGCCCATCCGTAATATCCTGGTAAAATACATTAGGCACTAATTTGCTAAAATTCATAATGTAAACGGGTTTGGTGTCAGAATAAATGTACACAATAGAAGTCTATATTACTAACTGTCAATCTTTGGAGTTTGATTACTTCACCCGATGGGATGTATTCGTAGCGTTCCACTCCCAGCTTACGCCATTATCCGGAGAAAAAGCCTGACTCCATACAGGATTATTTTTATCGGTTTTATCCCAGTGAAACATCACGAGAATAGGCTTTCCTTTAAACACATCTTTGCAATAAAATATACCGATATCGCCTTCAAAGGAACCTACCATAGGCGGGTCCATTACCCCTCTGTTGCTATCGGCCCAATAGATGCTCCATAACTTTGTTTCCGGATTGAATAACCGTAGGGCAACTCCTTCCAGTGGTTTACCATCCAGTGTCGTTTTATAGATATCCATGTTCCCGATTCCATTCAATAGCTTCCGCATTTCTACTGTCGACTCAAATTTGATCCATTCCGTAGAATTGCTCAACCTGCTTTTTAACTTTTTATCATCAAGTTTCCATTTGCCTTCCAAAAAATCAAAGTCATGAGCAGAAGAAGTTTGAGAGGGTTTAATGGTAAGCTCCCCAGCTGCACTTATCTTGACATTCTTGTCTGTCCAGGAAGTCGGCTGACCAAACGCATGGGATACGGATAAGGTAAGATTCAGTACTACCAGCAGTAGTAAGCGAACAGGTACGGAAGTAGTGGTTTTCATAGGCAAGTGATTAAAAAGTGGAAAGCTAAAAAAGTAAACTATGGCAACCCATACCAGGGTCGGCATACAGCTAATCCGGTAAAGAAAATCTATGTATTTATAACTCTTATGAAGTTTCCTCTTCGTACTTGATCCCTTTAGTTGCACCCGTATCAGTCCAGTAACTAAAGACACATTAGAAAGATAATATATTGATAATCAACAACCAATAGATTATATCCACTTTCTATCACATTTCCATTCGGTTGTTTTGTGTATTGGTAGGCTTCAGACCTCAAAGAATCCCACTCCCTTCTGTCCTTCTGAAAGAATCCTGTGACAAATAGAGCTATGTTTGTATTGTGAGAGAAAAAAATACATTCAAGAATACAAAGGCCGCCGGTCTTGTCACGCTTGTCCCGCCGTGGCGAGAAGGTCGTTTCAGGAGGACAAAAAAGGGTGAAAGGTAAAACCTTCAAAATTGAAAAAATTATGGAACACGATAAGGTGTCTGTCCCGTTCCAGCTTATTGGTTGAAATCTGGTTTCGCTGTTCACAGATACGTTCAGCAGACTGGGTAAGAATTTTAGTAGAACGTATATCTTCAGAGAGGTCAGATACCAATTTCAGACACCCAGATAGGTCTGTTGCAAGTATTCCTTTAAACCAGCAGGCTTACGACCCAGCAGGTTTTTCAGGTCTGTGCCAGGTACATCAAAATCCCCATTGCGCATAGCAGTAGAGAACCAGCTTGCAATCTGTACAATATGATTTGGCAATCCTGCAGCTTTCAGCGATTCGGTAAAGCGGGTGGTATCAGGATTGGTGTATGTAATTCTCTTTCCTGACAACTCAGAAAGAATGTCGGCGATATCCTGAAAAGAATAATCCACCTCACTGGCAATAGAATAGATACGGTCTTCATGGCCTTCGGTGGTAAGCACATTGGCGTTGGCCTCTCCCATTTCGTCCCGAAGAGCAAACGGAATACGCCCTTCGCCAGCCGGAAATACAATACCCTTTTCTAGTACCTGATGTCCTACATAAAAGGGGATCATTTCAGCATACAGATTATGACGCATAAACGTATACTTCATACCGCTGTCTTTCACATACTCTTCGGTTTGAAAATGATCAATCATAAAATCCCGTAATACTGAGGTATGTATATCCTTCATACTTACACCTGTATACACAAAATGCCTGACACCTGCCAGCTTAGCTGCATCAATCACGTTTTTATGCTGCCCCAGACGGTCGTTGAAGTCACTTGAACTTACTAGTATTGCCTTCTCTACATTAACGAATGCACCCGTAAGCGAAGCCGGATCATGATAATCACCAATCCGAATGTGAACCCCAGCTGCTTTCAGGTCAGCGGCCTTGTTTTCATCACGAACCAATACAACAATCTGGTCTGCTGGTATTTTCGTTAGCAGGTGTTTTACGATTGAGCCGCCTAAGTGACCGGTAGCCCCTGTTACTAGAATCATGCGTTTCATTTTTAGTAAGTGAAAACAATTAAATTACACTGAGAGGCTTGGCCACAACGACGATCTAAAAAAGCACAGTATCGCCATACGTCAATGCCTTCAGTGTAGGATGAGGCAAAATAAGAGGGGCAATTGCTAACATTCACTATGGGTTTCCTGGAGGAAACCGGTTTCGTTGATGAAACCTCATTGACATTCTTTATCTTTATATTCGTTATGGAAATACACGAAGAATATATCAGCGAACAACGCATTGAATCTATTAAATGCGGGAAAGAGGGTCTGTTGGCCATTAAGGATACAATGATCCTGCTTTCAGGAAAATGGAAGATCCAAATCATCGGATGCCTGATGATATATGGTACCATGCGCTTTCTGGACTTACGAAGACGGGTAGACGGTATCGCAGCCAAAATGCTTTCTAAGGAATTAAAAGAACTGGAGCTAAACGAACTGATCCAGCGCAAAGTGATGCAGACAAAGCCGATAACGGTAGAATATGAACTTACCCCACACGGCGAAAGTTTAGTGAATGTAATTAGAGAGTTGCGGAGCTGGGGCACTTTACACCGCCAATACGTATTCCGTAAATAACAGGAAGCTTAGTCTCTTATCACGCCATCTCAAGCTTTTTACCACACGTGAGACTCTCTCTGTCAGATAGGTATGATTAGTGGATGTAATGATAGTGGATGTAAAAGCGGTGATTAGACGGATGGTTCTCTCCAGATAGGATAACAGAGTATCGGTTCCCCCTGTTTGAAAGAGGAGAACCGACACGGATAGGTGTTAGTCATTGTTCTCAATAGATAGAGCCAGCTCTTTCTGTGCATCCAATGCTTCCAGCCTTGCTACTAGTGCTGCCCGCATATCACGATAGGCATCACCTCCGAGAGCCAATCGCAGGGGAGCTGGCGAAATGTCTATACTGTTTATAATAGCCTGTACTGATCTATCTACATCATTACGGATCGGGAATGTGCCAGTTGCGATAGCACGCCTTACATCACCAGCAGGTGTATTTTCATAGGCTTCCATCACAGGTGCTGTTGCCAGACCTGCTCCAAACGAGGTAGCATGTGCCCCAGGCTCTACAATCGTAACTCCAATATTCAGAGGCGCCAGTTCTTTGGCTATAGTATCACAAAATCCTTCAATACCCCATTTGGTGGTATGGTAGTAGCCAAAATTAGGGTAGGTAGTTTGCCCTCCTGCAGAAGACACCTGAAGAATGCGACCATGGCCTTGTTTTCTCAAATGTGGCAAGGCAGCCCGAATGACCTGTATTGAACCGATGATATTCGTCTCAATTTGTTGGCTAATTTGTTCGTCGCTCGCTTCCTCAACAGCACAAAACAGGGCATAACCTGCGTTGTTAACCACTACGTCAATTTGACCCACAGCTGCAAAGGCCTGATCCACCACTCTTTTTATTGCTTCATTGTCTGTTACATCCAACACAGAAATCCATAAATTGTCCGGATACTGTGCTTTGAGTTTGTCCAACACATCTGCTTTGCGTACGGTAGCCACTACCCGGTCGCCTTTCTCCAGTAATTTTTCGGTCAGTACTCTGCCAAACCCAGTGGAAGTACCGGTTATAAACCATGTTTTCATTTTGTATCGTCTTTTAATGAATGTATTACCATACAAAATTAGGACGCATCTGGTGGTGTGCGCTAACCGGATTCAAACCAATACGGACCCAAATCAAACCATCAGCGAAAGGAAGATGGAGATTGACCTGTATGTGTGCGAAAGGCTCTGGCAAAATGTGTAGGTTCCTCAAAACCCAGACTAGTACTAATCTGGCTGATACTCCAGTTGGAATGAATAAGTAAGGCACGAGCTTCCTGCATCAGTCGTTCATTAATCAGTTGGGTAGTGGTTTTACCTGTCACCTCCTTCAGTGCTCTATTCAGATAATTGGTATGTACAGCCAGCTTGTCTGCATAGTGCTGTGCCGTCCGCAGGGTGAGCTGCTGATGTGGGTATAGTAGCGGAAACTGACCTGACAGCAGGTTTTTGAAAGCTTCTGTGAGCCGGCTCGCAGCCGTCTGACTGCGTGGCATGGAGTCTGGTTGTAGTTTTAATGCACCATGGATGCATTCCAGTACATATATAAACAACAGGTCATATTTATAGGCATAGGCTGAAGCCTGCTCGGTAATCATTTTCTGAAAAAGATCCGCAAAAAATGTTTTTTCCTGATCAGTCAGTTTAAACACCGATTGGGCACTCCCATTGAAAACCGCCCAGTCTGTGGGACGAATATAGGTATGTAACGGTAGGAAATCTTCGGTGAACATGCAGCTGTACCCACTACAACTGCCTTCATGTATTTCCCACCGATAAGGGGTTTCACAATTGGTAAAAACCAGAACCCATTCGCCAGTATGTATCTTGTATTCATTATCCTGATAATAATAGGAGCTATTTCCAGTCACTAGTGATATCTTATAAAAGTCCTTGCGACTGTAAACAGTTGTTGCTGCTACACTCTCAGCCGAAAAATCATCCAGACGAACGGCAGCAAAATAACCCGCAGCTGGATCTTTGACATCCAAGGCCTGAGGTGCGAAAACATGTATCGGTTGTGATTCGATCATTTACAAAAATAGCAATTGTCTCAGAGGTTGTCTAAACTATTCTTAAACAAGCTTAACGACCAGATTTATATTGGGCTAACAATTATAAATTTATACAATTTTTACTCCCTACCTACAAAACATTCGTTCCTTAGCTAGGGTAAAAGTATACAAAAGCAAAAGTCAGACTCCATGGCCTGACTTTGCACCAATGGACAGGCTACACCTGCCATTTGTATAAACCAACTGACTAACGACAGCACCTATTCTTCTCTCTCTGATTCTGTAAAGAACAGAACTCCGATAGAGCCTGTACTGGGTTGTTCTTCACGAGTAGACGTAAGTGTTTGTTCTACCTCAACAGCCAGAAATTCGTTATTCCGCAACTCTGGCATGTCTATGGTAATCCGGAACAACTGCTTTTCATTAGGTCGTAAAGAAGCATGGAGTTTTTGTCCGTTTTTCTCAGAACCTGCCTTTACCGGATATAACGAAATAGTATCCTCCTTAACAGGAATAGCCTTAGCCCGGTACTGCTTTTCCAGAAAACGCAATGCCTCCCTGCTCACAGGACGAATCTGAAACTCATACAAGGCTGTTTCTTTTAACGGATTAGAGGCAGAAAAGAAAAACGAAGTTGTTTCAAAAGGCATTGCATGCACAATGTTTACATTGTGTTGTGCGTAATGTCTGTCTGTCACTGGATTGAAACTCCACGTCTCCAAATCACCCGGGCAGCCCACCTCTGCAAACAGACAGATATGTGGAGGGATATCATCCGGAATTTCCCATGCAATAGCCGGACTCTCCACAACAGACATCACACCACCCGAACTTCCGGGAATGGATACCGGAAAAACACCCTGTCCAATAAATCCATCAGCCAGATCAGCCTGAGTAAATACCGTGGTAGGGTCCAGCCAGTAAAAACGGATGTAGGCAGCAGCCGGTTTAACGCCTGCATTTTTAACCATTGCCGAAATCATGACTGTAGATCCTGCTATCAGCGGAGCCCCCGTATGGGGTACTCCATCAATAAAAATGCTTTCACAAAACCAGGCAACCACTGTAGCAGGCAGAGGACGCACACCTATATCAGCAGCATAATAAGGAATGACCAGATAAGGGTCAATATTTGGGTCTCTGTCATCTCCTCTTCTATCGTGATTGGCATCTTTCTCAGGATGCGAATCGGAGGTTTTTATATTTTCTGTAGCCATAGCCTGTAGTGGATTAGATTTTAGTGTAACCTAAGATAGTAAAATTCAATGGATTGTCTAAGGTAGACCCACCTGTTGCAAGCTCCCAGCACAACTGAAGAAACTCACGGTCTGCATCCAGGTTAAGATTAGAGCCTGATAAGTTAAACGGTTTATCAGCATCTGTTCCCTGCAACTGAGCCATCCACAGTTTGCTCCCAAACGTAGATACATCCGACTGGCTGGGATTGGTAAAAATCCGATCCGGAAAATCGCCAGGAAAGAAAGGACGATGATCTATACGAGGCATCTCCTCTGCCGAAGCCGGAAAACCCAGAAACATATCCTTGTCTACGATAGGCTTTTTGAAGTCCGGTATTTCTTTAAACGGAATCTGTGTAAACTGCTTAAACTCAACAGCCGGCAGGTCGCCATCTTCCGGATACACCAACCCCAGGAACTTCATCACCCGAAGGGATGTATTGGCCATATCATAGAGCTGCATATGGAGATTAAACATAAACTTTACACTCTGTAGGGATTCATCTGAAGTCAGGTAGCTTCTCACAGCAGATGTGCCATCCTCGTCATGCTGAAACGGCCCCGGATAGGGATCTTTCTGGGCTGGAGCACAAATGCCAAGCAAAAAACATAAAGCTACCAGTGCAACACATACGGCAAACAATACCCACGCCCACCAGGGGATATCATCCGTCCAGCTTCCACCTCCACTGCTAGGCGCAGGATCTTGTGGCGGGGGTGTTCCCAGAGGAGCATCCAGAAAGGTGGTTCCTGAAGAAAGTATTTTTATGTAGACAGTGTCATCGATCATCTGTGGCACCGGTAGTGGCTTAAACGAATCCAGTAACTCCAGGTGTTTTAGCATATTCCGGTATCCTTTGTCCAGATCCGGCAGGTTGGTCAGACCATGTACACCATACACCTCTGTCAATGATTTCTCCAGGATCGTTTTTATATCCGGAGGTAATACCGGATTAATAGGTGATCCTATAGTCAGAAGACTTTTTAGCTGGGTAGTAGAAAGTTGCATTCCTGCCATATTTTTTCGTATCCAGGCTCCTATGCTATAGCCAGCTACCCGGTCTCTGTGCGGATGTGAACGTCGTGCCCCTCCGACAGTCCGGTTCTGGAAGTTACTCCCTACGGCATTGGACACATAATTGGCAGATACCCCATAGGCAAAGGCCATTGCCTCTTCTGATCCGTTGTCCATCGCTTTTTTGTAGAGTGTTTCTGCAAACAATCCACTAGCCCGTGACAGATACAGATCTCTCCAGCTCCACTGGTTGACAGAAAGGTCTGCACCCTGTCCGTGAGGTACTATATGTGTAAGATCCCTCAGTTGGGTAAACAAGGACTGCAATCGTCCTACAAGAGACGTAAACTTTGGCTGAAGATAGTTTTTGAGCGTATCGTGGATTGCATTGTACCGGACCACGATATCTGGCTGTGAAGAATCTTGTACCATAGACTCCAGTTCACTCCGTACCTGAGCAACCGCATCAATATACTCCCGTATATCACGCCAAAGTTGCGAAGCACGCGTCAAACGTCTTAGTTCGATCCGGGAAGTTCCGGAATGATATAACAGATGATCTATCAACGTCCCCAGAGCTGCATAGGAAGGATTATCCTGAATAGTAATAAACGTCTGTTTGGACTTTGGATCGGCTACCTGCGCACCAAATGCGTCCGTTATAGATTTTAATGCCGCCATATGGGCATAATAATCAACCATAGCTGTAAATGGGTTAAGTAAGTGGTGAATAGATGAAAACAAAAAGAGGCCAGGCCTGATCAGAAATGACAGGCATTACAAGTGAATGAAATCAGGGATTGTGTAAGTGATTGTGTATGAGTAACGCAAACAGGAACCAGTTTAATCAGCCTATATATCCTGTTTCACCAATCCAAAGGATTGTGCAGAAGCATCGGTAAGCAACTCGTTAGCAGAAGATTCTGACTATTGGTAAGCATAAAGGCAAAAAATGTAATCTATTGCGTAAAAATAGTATCACTATACCCTATCTAATATTATATAACTTTTCTGGAAATACAGAAAAGCTACTATAAGCGTCCACTCCATGCTGTCAACTTAAGGGATTCTGTCTCTTCTTTCTTTATTGTCCTTCTGAAAGAATCTTCCCGCCACGGCGGGACACGTTGACAAATAGAGCTACGTTTGATTTCTGAGAGAAAGAATTTACTCCAGTCGGAAATGCCGTCGGTCTTGCCACGGGATTCTTCCAGAAGGACAGGTGAGGTAATTTGAGTGGTTTTATTTCCGTCGTTGGTATTATCACCAACGACCACTTCCCCTCAGTTCATGCTGGTGCATCAAGGATCTTTCTTCCCTAGATTTTGTGTAATCTTTAACCTGAACGGTAGGAAACAGCTCATTGGTGATAACACCAACGAGGGGGAGGAATGAATGCCAACGATGGGGAGAAAAGAAGCTTAATTTCTGAAAACAAGGTATTATACAAAAATAAAAGCGTTACTGTTTAGCAAACCAAAATATAATTTATGTATTTTTAAAAATCTCTCCCATTAACCATAGCTTTTATTAGTATATATGAAACTGATAAACCTGTTACTATTCTCAGCCTTCATACTGTTTTTCACTGCCTGCACCAAAAAAGAAACAATCCCCGAGCCCGAACCACCGAAAGAAACAGCTATCGAACTGTGGCTGGGCGAAGATTCTTTGTATACACCTGAGAACAATCTTGTAGTAACACAAGCAACCGTTGCCCATCCTGACGCTGTAAGTGCAGTGGTAGAAAATGGAAAAGTTCGGTTAAAAGCACTTCAGGAAGTAGGTGCCACCTATGTTACGTTAACAGATGCCACCAACCAAAGTATACAGATAGTTGTATGGACACTAACACCCTACCAGTTAAAGAACCTGGTAAATCATGCTACTTATAAACCCTCTGTAAAGGTGCAGGCAGCAGACGCTGCTACCAGTGCTACCATTACAGCCGAACTGGAAGCCAAAATAGCCAAGCCTTTTCGCATGCAGTTCCGAAGTTCAGGGATGGCGATCTATTGGGAAGAGGGTGTTGCTAATCCACTACAAGCCTCTTACCAGTTTGGAGATTTGCAGCTGGAGTTTACTGTAAATGAAGTAAAGCATCTTTACAAGGTTCATACCCATACAGACAGAACGATACTGGCCCTGGAACAGGATTTAACCGCCTATTATCAGGCATTGTACCCGGATAAAGGTATTGAGTCCGTGGTAACAACGGAATATGTCCAGCACCTGTTGCCTCCAGGGTAAGGGTATTCCCTTATCTGGCATGGTTATCTTACTAAATACTTCCAACTTTTTATTTATCATGCAACCATTCTGACAAAAGCTGGGTCAGTGCTTCATATCAACAATTATATCAATGAAAATAAGTTTTTTGCATTACGCCTTGATTTTATCTTTGACTTTTGGTTTTAGCAGTTGCACCAAAAGCACCTCTTCAGGAGAACAAACAGAGCAAACCAAAGATACTGTTGCCGTTCTGGACACAGTAGCGACTCAGGATACAGTAGCCACTACGAAAGACTGTTCAGGAGATGTTATGTGTACCCGAATTTTTATGACTGTTTCAGCTACAGTCAAAAACAAAGACAATAGCCCCGTCCAGTTAGACAGCTACAAGATTATCCAGACAGCCACAGGCACAGAGAGAAAACCAACAGTAGATGCAGCAGATGCCGAGATGCAACGCCAATCAGGTGCCTATCCTATTGTTACGGATGCGAACGTGAAAGAACTAGCTAACAAAGAAATCGAGGTAGAGTTTATTGGCTATAAAGCTGGCAAAGAACTCGTGAAAAGAAAGCTTACAGTAGGTGCTGACTGTTGCCATGTCAAACACATTGCAGGAGAGTTGGATATCGTACTTGATAAATAATACGTATCACATTAGAGCCTATACATACATAGTAGAAGTATAGGCTCTGTTACTATCGGACGCTCAATGCTGTCAAGCTAAGGCAAAGACCCTTATTTCCGTCGTTGGTGTTATCACCAACGACCACCATGAGTGATCCTGAATTTTGGATTTGAATAAAACCCAAGCCTATACTTTTGAAAGTGTGGGCTTGTGGTAACTTTTGAGAAAGTTCTCTTTCTTCGTTTGTTTTTAGTCACTTTTATCACTCTTCTTGCGGCTCCTTCATTTTTTGCTTGCCCAAAAAACAGGGCACCAAACGAGAGTTTGGTGAGCCAGATTTGTGTGTGAGCAAAAAAGGGCACCTTTTCCCGATCCTTCTGCCCGCAAGGCCAAAGGCCAACCTCGCGGGAAAAGGATTGCCAGCGCACCTACACTTCCGCACACGATTGAAGGCATGTTTGCTCTTTTTGTGGCTTATTTATTCCTTTCTCAATGACATTCTTTACTCAAAATTCGGGATGACTCATGTTCCGTCGTTGGTGTTATCACCAACGGCTCGTTCCCCACCATCCAGATTGAGGAAAACACACAGCTTACGGAAGAAAACATTGAGTACTATCCAAACCAACAGCTAGTATAACATTCCTGAAACTGAATTACGATAGTTTCGGAAGCAAAAAGCCGATTACTTCCGTGGGGCAATTACTTTGGTGATAGCTGCCAGTTCCTCTTCTCCAAATCCCTTTTGTTCTGCTTCGGCCAGCAGATCCCGAATGATGGTGGGAAAGTCCTGCTTTACATTGATATCTTTAAAGCTATCTGCCAGCCGCTGAACTACAGCAAGATGAAGCGACACAGAACTGGAAGTAAGCCGAAAGTCATTGCGGTCAACGACCATCACTTCCTGTTTGAAGTAGTCAATAAACTCTGGTGATATATCTCCAATGATGTCTGCATAATCCTTGAGGGATAAGTTATACTGCCGGCATAACTCTGCTCCATAGAGTAGACCCACGAAAGCACCATACACCCAGGTAGATGTAGCGGTATCCATCGCCAGAGAGGCTGCGGCTTTGTCACTCAGATAGCGGATCTTCCCTCCAATGATTGTTAGGTCATTCTCATAACGTTCAAATGCCCCTTTGTTGCCTGAAATAACCACGGTAGCACTTTTTAATCCGAGTTGTTCCGGGGATGCCTGGATAGCGCCATGTATATAGGCTCCTCCGGCATCGGAGATTCTCTTTTCGATGCTATCTGCTTCGGCTGTACTGCCTGAGGTGAAGTTGACCAAGGCTTTATCCGTAAAAATCCGGGTATCTGTCAGCCCATCCAACAACTCAAATATGCCTTTGTTATTGAGTATAATTGCGATTACCAATGGACTGGCAAGAATAGCCTGTTCTGCTGTTTCGGCAAGTTGAACTCGTTCAAGCCCCTTTCCTTTGCCAGGCGTTCGATTCCATGCAGTGACTTCATACCCTGCCTCGCTATAGAGCTGAGCAATTCTATACCCCATCTGCCCTAAACCCAGTACAGATACTTTTTTGCTTGTTTGATTTGTTGTTTCCATTTATATAGGCTGTTTTTCGTGGTTTTGTCAAAAACAATATGCCACAGGGATTAAAAGCGCTGATAAGTTGGTAGACAAAATTGCATAAAAGATGGTTTCTTTCAGGTAAACTTTTCTTTTTTACTATCTGCGTAAATAGACTGCGCAGGTAGCTTATTCTTTTGATCTGAACATACCAAATTATGCACTCAGACATTCACAAACTGCTACTTATACTGGATCACTACGAATGTTGGGAATACCCTCGTGGGCACAAAAAGAAGAAGGCAATGAAGGAGATTGAACAGATCAAAAATGAATTTGAATCTCTTCTGAATGTATCTCTGGATTTAGATCGGTATGTTGAGGACGCTTCTTTTTTAACAGACTTAGGACTTATAGAAGAACGCATTGTGAATCAACGGAAAATACGGATTTATCCCTTCTGCTTCCGCTTTTCAAACTTTGGCAGGCTATTTACACTCATAGGCGAACTATCAGAAGGGACTTCTAAAAAATATCAACTGGATTCACTTACAAAACGAATCGAACAAAAGGGGTTTGTTTTTATACCTTACGAAGAATTGGATACACTCTACAATGGTATTAACCAACCTCCATACAAAGGATTCACCTGGTGGACTCGATATTTTGACTACTTGTAGATTTTACTATTTGTACGTCACTCTATCAGTTACAAGAGATTAGAAACGTATTTTACAATCCGGGAGCAAGGCTTTGATTCGTTCTTGTTCAGAGTCGGGTATAGGATTATCCTTTAAATCCAGGTATTGCAGATAGGGGATCTGCTTTATTTCTTCCGGAATGGTAGTAAGTTTATTTCGCTGTAAATCCAAACTATACAATCGGCTAAATCTGGCGACTGCCGGAGACAGGCAGGTTAGTTTGTTTTTACCCAGATTCAACACTTTTAGGTTTGCTAACTCCCAGAACTCAACTGGCAGGGTAATCAACTGATTCCGATCTACCTCCAGGGAGAATAGCTTTTTCAGATTACCAATTTCTGGTGGCAAGGATGTCAGTTTATTCCCTGTCAAACCCAGGTATTGCAACTGAGTCAGGTTCCATATCTCTTCTGGCAATGAAGTCAGCTTGTTTGATTCTAGTCCCAATTGCCTTAATTGTGTCAGATTACCCATTTCTTTGGGTAGCTCAGCTAACTTATTGTGTCCCAAACCCATTTTTTGCAACTGAGTGAGTTTACCAATCTCGGGTGGCAAACGGGTAAGCAAGTTTGTCCCCATATATAACTCTATAAGCTTTTCCAGCTTGCCAATGGCTGCGGGCAATGCCGTAAGCTGGTTCACTCCCACATTCAGTTCTTCCAGGTTGTTCAGGTTGCCGATTTCAGGTGGTAATTCACTCAATTGATTGTATGATATATACAGTCTAGTCAACTGAGTGAGATTACCCATTTCAGGTGGTAAACTTCGCAGTTTGTTTTTCGATACTTTTAGTTGTGTTAACTGATTCAGTTGCCAGATTTCGGCTGGAATAGCCTCTAGCTGGTTACCCTCCAGGCTTAGCTTTTTCAGATTAGTAAGATAACCGAACTGAGCACTGGGGATTGGCATTCCAAACCGGCACTCTTCCTGCTTCACTATCTTTACTAGCTTTTTAGGAAACGAAAATGAACTACATTTTACCCATTTGGCAAGAGCCTCTATTTCTTCTGTAAATGTGGTCAGATCAATATTCAGCGATTTGGCTATCTGCAATGCCACTGTGATATTCTCTTCCTGTCCGGAAAGGAGCAGGCGAATGATATTTTCTTTTTCGGATGAATGGGTGTTCATAATTTAACTTAACTTTTTCAAGACAGAAACAGCAATGGTAGCTGAATATTTGTGTCCTTAAGATGGTAAAACATAAGGAATAGCAAGGGCAGATTTTCTCTCAATGAATAACGACTGAAGACCTCAATGCTAGCTGGCAATAGTAGTAAATCCACAAAACCTCACCTATGTTTTCTTGCAGAATCTGCACTGTTATTTATGGAAAAATCCATAAAAGTCATCTAAGCACATAGAGGCATAGTATTCACTAGTATTTCAATCAATTATTTCATGTATTTCAATCCTAAACGTATACAAACAAGCCTTCCCTTCATTGTTCTGGTACTGGTTATTGGGTGCTTCACTAGCTTCAGTCAAACAAAGAAGTTTACCACACCAGCCTTTGTATTTGATCATTATGGAGATGATCTAACCCATTTTCTCAGAAAAAGTATTCGCTATCCAGCTCAATTACGGAATGGTACTGATTCCTGTAAGGCATTGGTATTTGGATTTTGTGTACGTTTTGTGGTGAATGCCAGTGGCAAAGTAAGTGATATCTCCTTCTCTAATCAGGTACATAGTTCTGTCCAGGAAGAGATGCAACGTGTAGTGAATCTGACAAATAATCACTGGAAAGCAAGAGGAGGTATTACCCAACAGGCCATGATTCTGCCCGTTATCTATGCCAGAGGTGATTGTCTGAATAGAAATATGGATGGAGTAAGTGGTACAGAATACCAAGCTGTACTGAATAACATTTTTGATTTTTTATACAAGAATCAGAATACATCAGGAAATAAAACGGCTATTCTACCTACAATTCAAATAGTGGCTATTCAAGAAACGAGATAAGGAGAAAATAAGAGGTTTAACCCGCCAAAAGTAGTAATTAAAAAAGTGTTTGTACAGATCAGTAGCCTTCTGATACCCTTAGTTAATAATCAAAGTAACAAAGCCAGTCATCAATGCTGTCAAGGTAAGAAAACTACTCAAACTAACTCTCCTGTCCTTCTGAAAGAATCTCGTGGCAAGATCGGCGGCCTTTCCTTTTGGAGACTATTTGTCTCACAGAAAGTAAACGCAACTCTATTTGTCACAAGATTCTTTCAGAAAGAAAAAAAGAAATATGAAAAAAAGAAATAAACTTCCTTATGTTGATAGCATTGAGCCAGTCGTCGGATGATCGTCGGCATAGGTACTACGTTAACCCTGCGGTAAAAATGCCTGCGATCAGCTTGTTTGAGACGGGGTCATCACTAGCTTTTCAAATACCCTCTCTACTTCGCCCCATTCAATCTCAACCATATGTAGATTCTCACCAAACTCCATTTTTATTCGTTTAAGCGCCTCATCTCTTTGTTTGTATCGCCACCGATCCATATCAAGAACAGTTTGCCCCTGAACCCAATAATTATAATATCCAAAAAGGTCAGAAAACTCGATCAGATAAATACTGTCAGGAGCTTCTTTTTCCAATATGGTTTGACGTGAAGGATGACCCCGTTTAATCTGGCAAGCGGGCGAATAGTAAAATGCTCTATTTTCCTGTTGTATAATTACTTTTGTAATAGCAATTGGAACCAAACGTTTAAAATCTTCCAATACCTGGTAGAAAACATCCAGTGCCCGAGCCTCATCACCTTCACATTCCTCCAGAATGATATTTTTCCACCCTGCTGTGGACTCACTCCATTTGAACCGATAAGCTGACCATTCATGAAACATAACAAATGGTGGCATTTCAGGATTGTCTATTCCAAAACTATGTAAGGCATAGCTGTATCCTCCAAGAAATTGTTTTAGAGCAGTAATGCTATTTTTCCCCAGATACATGATGGGACAAGATTTAATTTTATCTAATAATTGGTAGATATTTTCCATGAGAGTGTAAATACTTATTAATTAGTAATGTCCATTCCGCCAATAAATTAAGTTTAAGAAAAGAGTAAGTGTGCGTTATCCATCCTCTTCTGATTGTAAAAAGATCTCACAATCGGGTAACTGGGACTGGATTTTGGTGATAGTTTCAGCAGGTATCGGATTGCCCTCGAGCCACAGTTTATTTAGGTTGGTAAGAAGTATAATTTCACTTGGTAAATCTGAAAGATGATTGTTTTTCAGGCTTAATTGTCTCATTGTTTTCATATGCCTTATATCCGGTGAAACCTCCAACAGTTGAATAGAATCCAGATTTACAATTGATAAACTATCCAATTTAAGAAGTACGGCAGGAATCGATCTTAATGGATTTCCCTCTACTTCTAACCAAACCAATCGCTTTAGATTTTCCATTTCAGGAGGCAACTCCGTTAACTGATTTTTCCCTAGAAATAAGTGCTTCAGTGTTGTAAACTCACAAATAACAGTAGGGAGTTTCACAAACCGGTTCTCCATTATATTAAGGAGGCGAAGTTTGTTAAGATTAATGAAGCTTGCAGGTAAATCGGTTAACTTATTGTTTGAGACATACAATAACTCTAATCCATCCAGGTTACCCATTTCTTCAGGTAGAAATGTCAGCTTATTATCAATTACAGATAGTTGTCTTAGTTTGGTAAGGTGATGAATGGCAAAGTTTAGTTCTGTCAAAGAGTTATGTGACAAATCTAAACTTGTTAACTCAGTCAATTCCTGCAGTTCAACAGGTAAAGTAGTCAGTTGGTTGTTAGAAACACTGAGACTTGCTAATTGGTTAAGTCTACCTATGGAAGGAGAAAGTTCAGAAAGTTGATTATAGGATAGATTTAACTCTGTTAATCTTGTTAAAGCTGGTAGATCCATTGTCACTTGCCGAATCTGGTTTTTCTCTAGACGTAGCTTGCCTAAATTATATAAAGTAAAAACTTCAGCAGGAATATCACTGAGTTGATTTTCAGACAAACTCAGATATTGTAGCGCAGTCATTTTACTGATTTGAGCAGAAAATGTACACAATTGATTTCTATGAAGAGCTAGATATTCCAGTTGAGACAGGCAATACAATGCCTCCGGAAATACAGAGAACTTATTGTCAGATAAGTCTAGTCTTTTTAGGTGAGTTAAGTTTCGAAATTGTTCAGGGAGAGTAGTAAAATGATTTTCCCTTGCAAATAAATCGGTTAGTTGTGAAAGTTCACAAACATCGACAGGAAAATGCTCCATCTGATTGTTTGAGATATCCAACCTATCTAACTGAGTAAGATTACGAATTCCTTCGGGAATAGAATGAAGCTGACAACTATCTAAAGATAGGCTATTCAGACCTGTTAGCATACATATAGCCTCTGGTAGTTGTTGCAATGGGTTTTCAGAAAGAAATAACCGAATTAGTTGTTGTAGCTCTCCTATCTCCTCCGGGATATGTTGGATCAGGTTCTTGGTTAGAGTCAAAACCTGAAGACTACGCAGGTATTTAATCTGTGATGGGATATAGGTTATTCCCAACTTATCTAGTGACAAACAGGTACAAGTGTAAATAGTTTCAATCTTAGTTGCCAGTTCACTTTGTCCTTCCTCTTTTGGATACATCCAGGCATAGAGAAGTTCCATGTCCTCTATAAAAGATTGAATATCTATATTCTGTGATTGGGCAAGTTCCAAGCCTAACCGGATATTTTCCAGCTGGTCAGAGTGTAGTAGTTTAACTAGATTGTCGGCTTCAGTTTGAGTAAAATGCAACATATAGAGAGGAATGATTTAATCATTAAAAATAGTCATTTCTCTCGTTTTTAGAAGATAACTTCGCAAAAAAAATATCAACTCAAAAAGCATATTTTCCAAAGCTAAAAAGCTAAAAACACAATCCACTGAAAATCAGTGCATAACAAAAATCACCCAAAAACGCTCCTTCTCCTACCCTTGCTTTTAAGAAAGCATTACAGCCCATTAGAAGCCTTTAGAGCGATTTACCTGAGTTTTGGAACTATTAATCGACTCGCAGCAGAAAATAGCCTATAAGCGATCCTTCATGCCTTAAATCACATTTCTGAGCCAAATCGCGGAGCCCCCTAAAAAAATATACAACCCCAAACGCGCCAGAATCGCGTATTTGAGAGAAATCCTGACCTGGAAGGCGTATACGCCATTCTCAGGCGGTTTAGAAATCGGCGTTTTTCGGCTTATGGACATCCGAACGCTTGGTTTAATCAGATTCTGCAGGACGCTGATTTCGTGTAGGTACTATTTGGATTTGTAATCCAACATAGGGAATGTAGGGGGCGACTGGCGGTCGCCCTGGTTCCATACGCGAATGATCGGGCTTAACAGAATACCGTTTCGGATTGATCCAATCATTCATGTGGGGAAAGACGGGCACCCACAAGGGGATGCCCCTACATTGTCGTATTGTCACAAACACGGTCTGCGACGATCTGGGCGCACACACAGGTGCGCCCCTACATGATTTCCGAATATCCCATGCCGTGCCTGTGCCTACCAGGGCGATCTGCCAATCGCCCCTACATTTTATGCCTCTAATGCCCTATTGCTGGTCAAATCTGCCCTCTCTCACGCTTATAGAACACATTAGAGCGATTTTAAGGCAAAATCGCATTCTGTATTGACCGCACGGATATTTTAACTTATAGAGCCTCTTTGGGGCCTTAAATCGAATATTTCACATAGATCGCGGACCATCCCTCCATACCATAGCCTTTTTTTGGCTTTTTCTTAGAACAACTATTCAGAACATAGTTTAATTTTGGATGAAATCAATCGTATTCTGCTTCTTATGGCATCTTGTTATTACACAGCTATAAACATCTCATCTTACTCCATCTGAATATCAGTAAAATACAGATAATTTTCTTATTATAGTGTTTAAACATTTCCTTCCACAGAATAATACAACAACTAACCCATCAATAATTTTCACACAATTTCAGATAAAAAGTAGCTTTTTTACACAAAAATGTTTGGCAGATATTGTTCGATCTACTATATTTGTTTCCATAAGAAAATCACTGTTCCGGATATATTTTTAGGACAAAAAAAAGATTGTAGACTTACAAAAATTACTATCTTTTGCTTGTTTTAGCATACTGAAGGGGCAAAAAAAGAGCCCGTTACGAGAACGAGCCCCCGATACAGCTGGTGACGTAGGCCTAGGAAACTTACCACCAACTGAATGAGTAAACCTCTCTTCTGTTTACACAGAAAAGTGTTTTATTTTTATCATTTACAAACAGATTAAGTAAATAAACACTGCTGTAATGAGCTGACTCTGCAAAGGAAATTCTTGAAAAAGCTATTGAAAGATAGATAACAAACAGGAAAACAACTTCATAGGAATCTTATCTGCTGCGGTGCTATACAAAGATAGTGAAAAGTTTAGAAATGCAAGTTCAGACTTGTCATTTTTCGTAGTGTCTCTCCTGGGCACACTAAATCACTGTTACTATCTCATATTTTTTTATCTGTTTTTAGTCGTTCTCTCAGCGGGTTTCTGGTCGATTATTTCTGATCGTTTTTCACCACTAACCCAAACGTATATGCACACTTCCTACAAAGAAGTTATCAGCTGTTTATCACGCATTGAAATCCTTTTGTCTGACATCAGACCCAATCTCTCACAAGTATCCGACTTATTACAGGACAACGAACGCCTGGGTGGAATAGAGCTGGCGATGGAAATTACAGGCCTGGCCAAATCGACCATTTATCATCTGGCTGCCGATGGACTCATCCCCTTTATGAAGCAACGCAGAAAGCTTTACTTCAGCTCCCGTGACCTTTACCAATGGATTAAAGATGGCAAGCGCAAGACGCTTCAGGAAATGGAAGAGGAAATCCAACGCCATCTGTTGCAAACTCATCTGTCGCAACCTTCTAATCTGATAGCTACCTCAACCCGCTAATCGATGCAACAAACGGATAATTTGACTCACGCCACTAGCGTGAATGGCGAAGCTTTGCCCTTACCAGCCAGTGAGCTACCTAAAAACAAGCAAGCTTTCTCTTTACGGGATTATCAGGAAAGTAGTATTACAGAACTGACGAAACGGCACCAATCCGGTGCCAGTCGTCTGATCTTGTGCCTGCCTACGGGAGCTGGCAAGACGGTCACCTTTGCGGAGATGACACGACGTACGTTAGAGACAACACCTGAGGCACGTGTGTTGATTCTGGTGGATCGCATGGAACTATTGCATCAGGCAGCCGCTACATTGGAACGATATGGATTACAGGCTGGTATAGTAGATGCCAGCAGCAAACAGATGCCAACTACACCAGTAATTGTGGCAATGGCAGAGACCTATTACCGGAGAGTACAGAAAGGTTGGTCATTACCGGATCTGAAGCTACTCATTATAGACGAAGCGCACAAAGGTAATTTCCGGAAAGTAATCCAGCTGCATCCGGATACGCCTATTGTAGGCGCTACGGCTACTCCCCTGTCTGCCAGTAAGCGAATTCCCTTAAACACCTACTTTAATGACATTGTAGTCGGAACTCAGATTCATAGCCTGATTGAAGCAGGACATCTGGCGTTGCCACGTTATTTTGCTGTCCCTATGGAGATTAAAGCGGGTAGAGCGTTTGATGGGGACTATAAAATCAATGAACTCTATGCCGACTTTGACAAACCGGCCCTGTATCAGGGTTGTGTTTCCAACTGGCAAAAGCATGCGGAAGGTAAAAAGACGGTGATCTTTTGTGTCAACAAGCTACATACACTGCGCACTACCCAAGCCTTCCTGCAAGTACATGATCAGGTCAGATACATCACTTCAGACACACCGGCTGATGAACGTCACGCAACACTGCAGTGGTTTGCTTATACGCCTGATGCCATTCTGGTGAACTGTGGTATTCTCACTACCGGCTTTGATGAGCCAACGATAGAGTGTATTGTCTTAAACCGGGCTACCCGTTCATTGTCTCTCTACCTGCAAATGTGTGGACGCGGATCACGCACTACAGCCACCAAGGAGGAGTTTATCATTATAGATATGGGTAACAATATCAGAGAGTTAGGGTTTTGGCATGAACCCTATAACTGGGAATCTATTTTTCGCAATGGTTATGCAGCAGTGCTTCAGCATGCTCCTGTCAAGTCTTGTCCGGAGTGTCAGTCTATTGTAGCGTTGAGCACGCAAACCTGTCCCTATTGCCAGCATACCTTTAAGCGAAAATTAGTGAATGGAACCTATGTATACGAGGTAGAAACACAGGAAATTGTGGTAGACTGGACCTATCTGATGCAGAAAGAATGGCATACAATGAATGTCATCGAACTGATTATGCGGGCATCGATGGGTGATCCGAAAAATAAACGCAAACAATACCCTGTCCAGTGGATTATCAGCTGTATCCTCAAGCGGGACAACCCTCGTCCCATGCTCGAAGAGTTTGCCAGACTGCGTGGCTACCAATCGCACTGGGTAGATTATACGCTGAAAGCGGCAGGTATCTCTACCCGAAAAACAACTACAAAAACAGCCCCGAAAGGAGGCAAACAGTGAGCCACTCATCCCAGAAAAAGCAACGAGAGTATAGTTTGCCACTGGAGGCTCAACTGGCTGTCGATGACTTTAACAGGATTTTGAAGCAGATTCAGAAAAAAGCCCTGGACAAGATGGAACAACTCAACAAATCACAACTAGCGGACTTTATACAGGATGAAAAAGCCTTTTACCGATACAAGGCCATTGAGTCTGAGTTTGATTTGCTGGTCCAGTTTATCCAGGTCAGTGAACTGACTATCCAGTGTCTATGTGAGCACATTATTTGGTTTGCTCCCTTGCAGATCAAACACTATCAGAGGCTATGGATTGCCACTGATGCGCTCAAACGGCATAATCAGTCACTGGACGAGACCAATGAAACGCTTATGGAGATGCTGCTCACTTACTATGAACAACAGCAAGCCGTCCCATTTTAATGCAATTTACAAATTTTCAATACAATACTTTTTTTTCAACCTAACACCACTTTTCATTTTCTTTTTTCTTTATGCAAGACGAATTTTCACGCCTGGTATCTCAATTTCGTAATGAACAGAATGCATCTTTTAACACGCAAGCTAATGGGTTCAGCACCAATAGCTCTATACAGCCAGCTTCTGCCCCCAAACGACGTATTGAGATAACACTGGATTATCAGTTACGCAATACCCAACCTGCTCTTCGCATTGGAGATAGTGAGCTGATAAACAAAGGCGAGTTTATTACTGTAATTGGTGCTCCTGCCTCAGGAAAATCCAACTTACTGGAAGATCTTATGGCAGGCTTTGTCTGTCATGTGACTAACACTCCCTATCTGTACAGTATGGTAGATTTTCATTATCCCGCAGCCACTTCCAGTAGCAGAGGATTATTCATAGACTTTGAACGTCCATCCGATGATGTAGCCCGTTCCTTGAAAAGAACCCTTAAACGACTGTCCGTCAATGAGTCTTTAATAGAAAATGGCCGTCTTCGCAATGTGGCTACCTACTCAATGATTGAACTGGAAACAGCAGAACAAAAGCGGGAGGAAATACGCCAGTTGTTAGAAGAAGCTGTAATACAAGGCACTCCGTTTGACTATCTGGTACTGGATGGATGTCTGGACCTGACCAAAGATATGAATGATTCGGAGGATGCGGTTCTGGTGGTTCGATGGATCAGGACATTAGCTTCTGAGTTTAATCTGGCAATCATTTGTACACTCCATCCCAACAAAAACAGTGAAACGGCAGCAGGCCATTTCGGATCTTTCCTGCATCGGTATAGCAGAGCATTTCTGTTACTCAAACTTGTATCTCAGCCAGATGGTACTCGTGTACTTACCTCTTCCTTTGACCTGGGCAAGTTATCCCATAGTCATCATCCGGTAGAAAAATATTTTAACTGGGATACGAATAAAGACTTCTTTATGCCTGTAGACTACCATAAGCCTATCCCGAAAGCAGGTCAGGCCAAACTAAAGGATATTATTCAAAAAGCGTTTAGCAAACTCCTCTCTACACAAGCTTCCTCTATGGAGCTTAAGAAAGTAGTCCTGGAAATTAGTGGGGAAAATGAAAGCAAGGTTAAACGCATGCTTTCTGAGGCCGTTGAGTTTGGGCATCTACGACTGGAGGGCACTCGACGCAATGCCACCTACCATCTTTGTATCCCCAAAGGCAAGTAGGGTAAATGATACTCTCTTACTGTTTAGGTCTCGCATATAGGATATAGATTTATATACCCCTATATATATATAAATATATAGGGGTATAAATAAACCTATAGACTACCCTAAATAGGCTAATGCAAACTAATATTCAATCAATGGTTAGCTAATAAAAACCACAAACCGACTCAAAGGACCACAAATACACCAATACACACCAATAATCGAGTTTTCACCTACACAATTATACCCAAATGCTACCTCATATTTCCATACAACCATCCGAAACCCGTATACAAGCCTTATGCTTTCAATGGCACTGGAATACTTTCCCTGCTTACAGAGGTCTGCTACATACCCACAACAACAACAGTCACAATGCGATCAAAGGTGCACTAAACAAAGCCTTAGGCATAGTGAAAGGGGTATCTGACCTGGAATACTTCTTTGCAGGCAAAAGCTACTTTATCGAACTTAAGAACTTAGCAGGCTACCAAACCCCTGAACAAAAACAGTTTCAGAAGCTGGTCGAATCACAGGGAGGTGCTTACCAGATTGTACGCAGCCTGGAAGAGTTTCAATACCTGATTGAAAGTATTCACAATCGGCCATCACTATAATGTTCATTCTGGTTTGCTGACCACTCTAGCGATCTATTCTGAAGTTGATAGGTATAACGATCAGAGGAGGCATACCACAAGACAAACAATCTGTATGATAATCAGTAGTGGAGTTGATAGGTATAGTGATCAACAGACAGAAAAATCACTATACCTATCAAAACAGGACTACAGCTTATACCATAGTTTTTTCATTCTACTAAACGATACTCTCAATGAATCTACAAGATATTGGTTCCCGTATTTATTACCTGCGTACAGAAGTGCTGAACCTCCCTCAACGGGATTTTGCACAGCGGATGGGTATTGCCCAAAGTCATATTTCAAAAGTAGAAAAAGGCATGTCACTGCCTGGGTGTTATTTTATGGCAGGACTGTACAAATCCTATCAGATTAACATCAACTGGCTTTTATCAGGCGAGGGCGAACTACACATACACCCATAAAAGTGTCTGGATATCCAAGCTACAAAAACACATGCATCTGTATCTGCTATTGCATGTGTTTTTGCCAGGGTATCTGTAGTTATGCAAAAAAGCGGGGTACACGACTCATCAGCAGAACGACTACTATCCAGCCTATACATCCCCATTTTATAAAGGAAAAGACATCTGGTTGATAGATAGTACGAACAGGAATGGAAAAGTCATGTAAGAGAATCATATTTTCTATACAATCTGCAACTGCTGCCAGAATTCCCAAAAGAATATTTAATCGAAGCAACTCATTTAACCAGACAGAACGTTGCTGCTGCATCTCCAGATAAGACCATAACAACAGCAAAAAAGTATAGACAAGAATAAATATAAAATCCACATGCAGCATAGATACAATCTGTTCCTGCCAGATAGGTTGCAGACCATGAAAAACCGATATAATACAATCATACCTGAATAGCATTAGTATACCCTCATCACATTGCGGGATATCCTTTAGTAGTGTGCTACCTATCCCTATAAAATAGGTCTCAAACAGTACTACAATAAGTAAAAGAATATATTTGAGATGTTTCATAGAACTTTGTACACGTTTTTATAAACAGGGTGTCCGCTAACAGCTTTGCCATTTATACAATCAATATATCTATCAGCGATGGCTTTAAATTTATAGGGTTTGGGGTGTATCTCATCTGTCCATTCCCCTTCTTGTATCCAGTCTCTGCTATCAATATGAAATACTCTGTTCCCATATCCCTTCTGCCAGAAATAATGTCCGAGTTCAATCAGCATTTCATTAAACAAAAACACCATCACATACAGGATATCTTTCTGCAACTGTTCATCATTGATTCCTCTGATCATCAAGGGGCGTTTGAGCCACTTACCATGTCCTATCCATCGCAACACAGGCACATACCAGAGCCAGGGCTTAATTCCCCATCCGCTGTTAAAAGAGGGTAGCAGATAATCATATCCCTGTGTGATAATGGTGAGATCTTGAAATTTGGAAGGAGACGATGATCCTATAAGCAGATTTTTCAGAACACTGTAATACTGAAGCCGGAAAAGCATCAAAAGAGCAAAGAAATCCTTCGAAATCCAGGGAATTGCGTTTTCCCATCGGTTTTTATCCACGGTTCCATAGGAATGTTCAATAAGATGTTGTGCCCAGAGATTATGTCTGAAAGCCGAATCAGTCTCACGAGAAGTCTTCTTTACATTTACCATAAGCGCCAGTCTCAGCATACCTGCAATATCGTTTCCACCGCCACTGAGTAAGAAGAAATCAGGCTGGTGGATAGATAATCCATCCACATATTCCCGTGTAGCCAGCATATTCAGCAGCCAGTCGCCACCAGCTGCTGAACTGTATACTGCCAGCTTTTTATCCATAGCAATCCAGTCCACAATATCACTGAGAATGATAGGGTAATTGAACCAGGAATCCCCCTCTACAAACACCACTTTGTTGTCTGTCCCACTCCGGAAAGACTTATGTATCTTTGCAAAATACCGTTCATTCCGCTGGCTGTTCTTGAGTGTATTCAGCTTCTTGAAAATACCCTCAATAGCAATCTTCCTGAGCAGATCAGCTTCGTTCAGATCAAACACCCGCTTGGTAATTTCTTGTATATCATCCACATTGGCCGCTTCCATAAGCTTGTTCAACCCTCCATGAGAAATACCATTGCGGGTGAGCTGACCAATCAATGTTCTTTTTTCTAAAGTCTCTTCGTCATCTGTAGCGGCCATACAATCAGAAATAGGGATTAGCGTTTAGTACTAAGTTTTGGATTACTGAGAAGACTATGTTTAAAGCCAATTCGAATCTGGGGAATCACGGCATCTTTGTTCTGAACAAAATCGCTCACCACACCACTCTGCCCGATAAACCCTATGTCCAGAGCCAGCGTATTGTTACCCTTGGTCAGATCTAGTTCGGTTCGTATCCCTGCATTCACAAACACATAGTCCATGGGCGACTTTACCATATTGTCTGTAAAGTCCTGCCGGCCTGTAAGTACATTCATCCAGTTAAGGCCAGCATACAGACTGACGTAGCTATGCGGAATAACCACTTCAAATCCCAGATTAAGGTGCACCAGCAGTGTAGTAAAATCGCTCTTGATAGTAAGACTGTCTTTGGTAAAGCTTTTGTTGAGGATATTGGCATTGAATGTATATCCAAAGAGCCATTTGTCACGAAAGTATTTATACTCTGACGTATCTATTTTCGGAGTATTAGTATTTTGTGTGTCTGTTTTTTTTACGTCTGTTGTTTTCTTCTCTTTTTTCGTTGTTTTCAGATACGTTACATTAAACCGGATTCCGTAATTACTGATTTCAGGAATAAAGAAGTTGGCGCGGTATTCCTTAGGCTCAAAGGTTGCGTAGTTAGGCAATACAAACAACTCACTGGCTACATACAAACAATGGTATTTGTCTTTATGTGCATTGGAGTCTTCCTTCTCTATATAATTCATACGAGAAGCAAGCACATTCACAGTGGGTATCACCTTGAATCCATTGAACGTAAAATCGCCAAGGCCTTGCAACTGGTCATCCCGAATGGTTGTATCTTTGGTTTCCTTGTTCTTTTGGGTCGAATCAGCTATCTGTTTATCAGTAATAGCCTCCATGCTTCGTTTCATGTCCAGTATCTGTCCCTGGCTCTGTATACAAAGCACAAGACATAGCAATCCCATGCCAATGTAAATTGACTTTTTCATGACTTCCATTTTAGAGGTTACGTATAGATCAGGCTGTCAAAGATTTACTCCAGATCCCAGCGTCTTCAGAAAAGGGATAGAAGGCGCAAAGAAATATTCTCCCCCTTTCATGGTAACAAAGAGTTCAAAGCTGAAAGGCCCCGACACAGGCGTTTTACCATAATCTACCGCATAATGGCCATGACTCAAATGGGGTTTAGGAGTAGTAGGATCTACCTGCCCGATGATAGCATCTATACCCGGCTTGATAGCAGGTGCACCAGGAGGTAGTTTGGGAAAACCTGCATTATTTGCCCAATTGATCTGGATAAACTGAAACTGGTTTTCGATACTTTTCTGAAAGCTCATAAACAATAAACCCACTCCTTCTGTTGGCATCTGCGCAAATGATTGTTCAAATGCCGGATTTACCTGCCGTATACCATAGGTTATTCCTCTACGAGCCATAATATGTTTTTTCTCATCTTCTGGTGGCTCAAATCCACCACTACCCCTGGGATTGGTTTTCCGGATATGAGCATGAAAGGGACATTTCAAACCATCCAGATCTTTATTGTAATTAAAATTATTGGCAACTCCACTTCCAATCATGCCGTCCTCTTCACTCAGTACTACAGGAGTGCCATCTTCAAAGCGACCAATAATCATGGCTCCTGCTCTTTCTGGATCAAAATTACTTGTTGTATGTTGCTTTAATAATTCCGCTAGATCCTCTTCCGCTTTTTTAAACCCTCTTACATTTTCTTCCAGCTTTCTGAACACAAAATAGCTGCCATATGCATCTTCATCTGTAACAAACGGATCTTTTACCAGTACCAGATCCAGCGGAGCCCAAGGGTTAAAATGAGAATGACCTCCAAAGTTATTCTTCTTAAACACATCTATCTCATCTGTAAAAAATAGTGGCTGACTTACCCCATCTACATAACCAAAATGCTCAATACCATCACCAGCAGCATTTTTAATAGCATGTCCGTATTCAATAGTGATTATTTTCCCAAACACATCAATCACTTCTGTGATTTCTTTGGCATGGGCACACATACGTTCCTGATCCTGATCTGCAAGCAGAATCATCGCATGTATTTCATTCCATTCTCCTCCTCTGAATCCACGATCCCACTCCCGAACAGGAGGATCGTTTAAGGGTTGCGTCTGCATACCCTCTACAAATGGTTTATCTGCAAATTTCCCTTCAGGGTTATACCCCAGATACCGGTATCCCTCAGCAGTGAAATAGATACCTGCAAAAAGTCCCCCTGATATCTTATTTCGTTTAAACACTTCCGTCTCACGCAGTTGAGCCTTCATGGATGTAAGTGTTTCTTTGGCAAATTCACTTAGCCACTTTTTTGCATCCTCTACATGATCTTTATCAAATCGGACAAATATGTTCATAGTCTCCTCACGACCATGTCCTTTCAGGATGTTGCCCTGAAGCTGAGAGAGGAGTTCATCATAAGCAGGATCACGCTGATCAATTGGTTCAGAATTATTAATAATAGCAGCCATAAAAGAGGTGGGTTAGGTTGTAGAGTATGACCTGAATTGTACGGGTGATACACTGCTGCTCATCAGTGAATCAGATAATGTGCTATATATGCTCTGATAGTAGAATCAGAAAGCAAAGAGAAATACCGCAGTAAATTCTCAACACTCTAATTTACAGCAAGATACCTACACATCCACACGACTACAATACCACAAACGAGGTATTTTGGCGACCAACTATAGGTTTTGAGTCATATTTTCATTATTCCTAAAGTGGTTGGACTGGCGTTTGGACAATGCCGACCTTTGTATCACTAAATCGGTTAGAAAAGGGGCTACAAACCTGCCTGCAAGCGATCCGGAACCTTGACAGCAGCACAACTCGAAGCCCCTACTCTACCGACCCTTTGTACACTCACATTTTCCATCAACCAACCAAAGCTATGGCATTAACATTAACATTATTAACCTCAAAAACAGACTGTGACAAAGTCCTTGACCAACTGTCAGATCTCAAAAGCGATCTGGAGTTCAAGCAGATCTCCCTGACTCGTAGCCGTGAAAACGCTGCTGACCGAGCCTCTGACATTGAAGCTACGTTAGCCTCTTCTGAAGCCGAAGTGGATTCGCTTACATCCATCATCGCGGTATTGCCGGAAGGCACGACCAAAACCGAAATGGAAAACCGTAAAGTAAAAGCCGAGTACAAGCTGTTTACAGCCCAGCAACGCAAGCTGCAATACGGTACAACGGCGGTAGTATTGTACGAATCCCAGCTGGATGAGGTAGAACAACGCTTGTTTGTCATCGATGGCTCGATGTCTACCATCACCAATCACAAGGCGACGCTACCCGCCTAATCCAGGTAGCAAAAAGTAAGGATTTACATGAGAAATACTAACCGGAGAAGCAGTAGACTTTTAGTTTACTGTTTCTTTTTTTGAGAAATACACCCGATTCCATCCTCTTACCCACTTCCTAACCATACATACAAATTATGCAACTACGACTTTTACTAAGCGCCCTGTGTTTCGTCTTCGGCCTGGCTATCGGAGTCTTTACCGAACATAGACTTAACCCCACAGAAGTATACGATTGTGAGATGATTGACTACAGCCAGATTGAGTCCATCGTAGCCAGACAGGTAGTCTCCCACCCAATTCAGCCATTAGATGTAGAAAAGATCAAACATGTGAAGAGCTTTACCTATGCCCCTGTGTTTCAGGTGAGGGATACCTGTAAGGGCCCGTAAATGGCTAAGGTTGGTACAGAAGAGGTCAATATAAGAGACTGTCTCTATTTCTCTTCTCCACAAAAACACTCTTCTTTTTTGTCCTTCTGAAAGAATCTTGTGACAAGACCGGCGGCCTTTCCGACTGGAAAGTATTCTTTCGCTCAAAATCCAAGCGCCACTCTATTTGTCACAAGATTCTTTCAGAAGGACAGGGAAAGAGCTTTTAGAAGGACAGTGGAAGTGTATTTAACCCAAATAACCCCTATGGCAAAATCAATATACGATTACCTCCAGTTTGTGTTAGACAATTGGAAAACCTCAACCCTGGGTTTATTCACCTTCTCAGGATACATTCTCTGGCTGGCAAACCGGATAGACACACAATCGTTCGTTTCGCTGCTGGCCTTTATTTCAACAGTCGGGTTCTTTTCTATGAGAGACCCCAAATAACTTAAATCATTCACAATCTAAACCACCAAAACAAAGCTTGTTCTTATGCCTACACCATCTGCTTCCACTATTTCAGTTCTTGACCAAAAGTTGCTTATGAAAAACCTTACCCTTGCCAATAATCACCTGGCTTCCGAGAAAAAACGGCTTGAAAATGAAAACCTACACCTTCAGTGCAGGCTTAGTAACCAAGAGATGGAAATGGAAACCCTCAGAGAGCGAATCGAGGAGCTGGAGGGCGAAAACGAGGTACTGCATACAGAAGTCACCGAGCTGAAGGAGACACTCAACAACCTGCCATCAGCTTAACCACTATTCCATTTCCCGTCGTTGCGTGGTCTCACCAACGACTTGTTTCCCACCGTTCAGGTTGGGAATAACACCAGCCTGGGGAAGAACCTGTCCTTTTCTCTTTCAACAAACTACTATATATAACGAACCATATCTCCATGCACTTCCAATACCTGATCATACACTGTACCGCCACTCCCACCGGACGCTGGGTTTCGCCAGAAGACGTCAAACGTTGGCACACTGCACCCAACCCCTACGGCAACGGATGGAAACAAGTCGGCTACTCCGACCTGATCCTGCTTGATGGCTCGCGTCACCAGTTCGTCAAGCATAACAACAACCTGTCCATAGACCCTTTCGAGATCACAAACGGTGTAGCAGGCATCAACTCCATCTCCAGACATCTATGCTACGTAGGTGGTATGGACAAAACCTTCCACAAAGCCCAGGACACCCGCACCCCTCAGCAAATCGAAACGATGCTAACGATTATCCATGAAGTACTTGCCTATGCTCCTAACATCAAAATTGCCGGACATAACCAATTTGCCAATAAAGCCTGTCCCAGCTTCTTCGTACCAACCTGGCTCAAACAGGCAGGCATTCCCGAACAGAACATTGAGTGGAGAGGCTCAGTACCAGCTAATAATCATGTAACACAGTAAACCCATACTACGATGACAAGGACCTACACACGCAAAGACGATAAAATTGAGATTCGCAGAAGAGACCACATTTATGGCTTTCTGCTGATAGACGGCTATGCCTATGAGTTTAACCGCTATTACCTCCCACTCGGAAAACGCCAGAGCCTTATACCCTATGAGGAATGGAGAGACCTCATACGCAAACAAGCACGCTATCGCCTTGAGATTTCGAAAGAAGAAATACAAAAACTCACACCTTTTTTTAGAGACGAAGCCAACCTCTACAGGGATGCATCCTTTGAAGAGGACAGATGTTTCTATCTCTACAACGATGGCTGCCTCCCTGACAAAGCAGTCCACCGAAAGAAATATGAAGCCCGTCTGGAAGCGGTATTGCAATTTGCCTAAAGGGTAATGGCGACGGTATAAAACAACAGGTTCGGACGTGTGTCCGAACCTGTTTGGTTTGGAGTAAATACCACAGAAAATATATATCTAATCCTATCTTCTTCTCTCTGTTTTTCTAAAAGAATCTTGTGGCAAGGTTGGCAGCAACTGAATTTAGAGCAACTTATCTCAGGAAATAAACTTAGATAGTAAAGAACTAAAACAAAAAAGCCGATTTTCGAAAATCGGCTTAGCTCATTCTTTATGAAAGTGTTTTCATATCTAGTATATCAAAAATTTAGTGCTAAATCCAAAATAGTTGCCTGTAGAATCATGTTCTCTAACATAATCTCACTAACAGTTTGATTAACCATACTACTATCAGAAAAAACACAATTTTCCTTACAAAAATGAGAATCAATAATAAAATACAAATTCTTATCCTGTCCCTCTTCTAACAACTTTGCTTTAAGAAGAACAGCAACAAAATTTTTGTATTTCAATTTATTACTATTCGTCCGCGCTAATGAGACTATCTTATCATCTTTTCGACATGGATCTACCAGATTGATAGTATAGCCAGGAACAAATCCTCCAGCAGCGATGATAAACTGATTATTAATGTTGGTAAAATCTGATATATAGTAATTCAAATCTCTTATAGTTGCACTATCTACTCCCTTCAGATTTTCAGCAGTCTTCTTCAAAAGATTCAATTGAGACTCTACTATAGAATACATTAACCGCACAGAAACATCCGAACATCGATTATTGCTTTTTACAGCATCAGTATCCTCCTGACAAGAGAAAAATAAAAGCACAAAAATCAATATATATGTTAGCTTACTTTTTCTTAACTCCATACTATCCTGTTTATTTCTGGCCTATACCTAAAGGCGATTAAGTAGCGTCATAAGATCAGTTACTCAATTAGAGATCAATCATTTTTCCTTTGTAAAGAACTAAATTTTTCAATAGCCTTTACAACTATCAAGGCCATTTCTTGTCAATCATCATGAGGTTGATTGTGCCACTGGAGACGAATGGATTGCTGATGATCATATAAGCAGACTTCGTAGGACGTTCCATCCAGACTAAACATATCACTTTCAGGAATTCCAATTGTTATTTTTATTGCCTTCAGTGTATCTACCAGACTTTTTAATTCATTTGACGGACATTCTAAAAGATCATATCCAGGTCTTAGAATATATCTTTTTCCTTCAGCAAACGTGCTTTCAAACAAAACATACGTTTCACCCTGCTTTCGGATGTCCCACAGCTTATTGTCTTCAAAAGAAGGTCTGAATACAATCTGTAGCATCTTTTGACCAATGCCACGCCAGACTATATCCTCATACATAAACCGTTTTTCCGAGAGAGCTGCTTGTTTTTCTTCCTTATCCTGAAGCTCTTGTAAAAACTTCTTTCTTTCTGATTTATTCATTTTTGTTGATGGGGCCTAACTTGTGTATAAACACAACAGTTGCTTCAATTACGTATCCGAGTTGTACTACGTCTACTCAATAGCCAAATTATATACCTTGCTATTGAAAGGAAAGATTGATGTAGTCTACATTAATGCGATAAATCAATTACAAGTAAACCAATAAATAGTTGCTAACCGTTATCCGTCGTAGCTGTGATGTGTCATAGCCGGCAGCACCGGGAAACCTTTTCTTTCGTCAATAAAAACGGGTAATTGATACACCCCTGTCCTCCGTTAGTCAATCTAATTTCCTCATGAGTAACGGCTTGCTACTTTTGAGTAAGTGCAAATATACTACTCCACTTTATCACACATATGAAACTGATCAGAATACTACTAATTATCATGTTAGCAGGTGCTTTACCTATTGATGTAAAGAGCCAACGTATCACTAAGAATGTAGTAGCTTCCCGAGTAGAACTGGAAGCGATAAACAGTAGAATAGAGCATCTGTATGTAACAGAAAATGTGAATGCTTTGACCAGCTTATACGCCAGTCAGTTTACTTTTTTTCCTGAGTATAAGCCTGCCATTTTTGAAATGAAAGCATTAAACCAATTTTTTAAGGACTGGTTTACGGCAGGAGATGTGAAGACATACAAGAAAAAAATAACTACTGTGGAAATATATTCTGGCCATTTGCTCGAATTAGGCACTTTTAGTTTCCATTACTCATCCACTAAAAATCCACAAGGTGAATACAAAGGAAATTATATGGTCTTATGGCAAACCGACAACAAAGGAAAATTGAGTATTGTATCAGAGACGTTTGGAGCAGACACCTATATTGAACCTGAAATTGTGCCGTATGCGGATGTTCAGGTAGAGGAAACGAACTTTACCGCTATAGCCAAGGTGAGTAAGACATTGATAACTGAAATTGAAGAATTTGACGCAGTGGTGTTAAAAGCCGTAGCGAATGGTGACGGCAATGCGAGAGCTGACGGATTTACACAGGACGCCATCCTTCTGTCAAACTTTGATTCGATTCGGGTAGGAATGGATCATATCAGGCCGAAGATGCTCAAAACCTATACACCAGACATATCCTTTCGTGTAAAGCACTATTATAATCGGATATATGATCTTGGGGAGTATGTTTTTGTAGCTGCTCAATATAAAGGCGGGTGGGGCGATTCAACCAAAGGAGGAAGATTCAAAGGCAATATGTCTAATCTTCTGAAAAGAACACAAAACGGAAAGTTATTGATGCACAGACAAGCGGGAAACAGAGACAGCAAGCTAGTGCTATTCGATAACTAACAATCGTCTGATCGGACAGAATGAGCCAACCGCATAGATGCAATCTTTATTGAATCATATAGGAAGTCAGTATGTTACCATACAACAAGATTAGCAGCAACTAGACTGTTGGTGGATTCTCACCTGGCTTGGAAAACCAGCCACTGTGTTTAAATGCATACCGTAACAAGCGATAGATTCCATAAGCAATTAAAGAAAGAACACCAAATTGCCATATATAATGTAGGGCCAGCAGCCACCAAGGATAGCCAGGTCCTACCTGTACTCCTTGAACTTGTAATAGTAACATAAGAAAATTGAAAAAAGTGGTTGAAGTAAAAAAAGCTTTAAAAAATACTAAAGAGTTTATTGTACTCCATATTAAGCATTAAAACAATGCACATCAATTTTAAAGAAAAAAATATTCTTGATTCTGAGATTGGTAACTCAAGGCAAGTTCGCCACAAGGATACGTTTCAGTAAGCCTGTAAATGAGAGTACCACATAAGCTTACTCAACAAAGTTGACTTGTGTGGTTAATCAACAGGCAGCAAGTATTCCTGCATCCAGCATCAATCACTCAGTAACGTCCGGATAGCCTGCATGTGACCTACCAGTTGTTGCTGCTCTTTGCTGCTAAGTTTGTTGAGGAGTGTGGCAATTTGCTCTTCGGATGCCGAATTAAGTTTGTTAAAGAGCGTCAGGCCAGTAGCCGTCAGTGAGACTAGTGTAATGCGGGCATCTTCACTGGATACCTGCTTTGAAATAAGGCCACTTTTCTCGAACTGCTTCAATACCCTACTCAGGTAGCCTTTATCAATCACTATGTTAGACATAATCTGAGAAGCACTAACAGGTTGAAGACTATGAATCTCATACAGGATACGTGCTTCCGCCAGTGAATAGTCACTGTCCAGCAAATGGTTATTCAGCAGACCTAGCAACCCGGTATAGTAGCGGTTAAAGGCTCTGATATCGTCTATGATATGTTGTTTATCTTTCATACAAATCTCTGTCAGTAGTTGGTATTCAGGCAAGTGTCAGGTCATAACGCCGCTCTGTAAGCGGTTTGTCAAAGCTTTCAGACGGTTTTTCTTCTGTCAGAACAAATCCATAGCGGGTATACAATGCAGTAGCAGTATGTTGCTCATCTGTCGTCCATAAATACGCATGGGATATTCCTTTTTCGTGCATAAAACGTACAAACTCCTGCATGAGGTATTTACCCAGACCGATACCTCTATACTCAGGAAGGAAGATAAAATACCGTAATTGTACCTGTTGTGCACGATGCTGTGCTACCAGGCAACCCACTATTCTACCTTTGTGTTCGCAAAGCCAGACCTTATCCTTAGCAGCATCATATTGCTGACCGAACTCTTTCAATCCATCCAGTACATATGCTTCAAAGTTTATCCCATAGTTACATTCCTTTGCGTACAAATCTCCATGTATATACGCTATATATCCCAGATCTCCGGGCTGTAAGGTGGTCCGGATCTGGATGTCTGCTAATGAAACTGTTGTCATAAAGTTAGTATGTAAGAGATAAATAATTATCGATATAGCTATCTGTAATGAGTACAGGAGCTAAAGTTTGATTGGTATACCAGGCAGAACTCACCTATCATTAGTTGACTTTATCAACTAATACAATAACAAAGCAAGTAAAAAAGGTTGAAATTGTCAACTAATTAATCAGGAATATATTTTAGTAAGTCTGGATGTTGGCTCGGGATGAACATCCAGAGTATCGAGGGAATGGAAAACAGATTTCCGAATTATTCTTCTTTGTCAAACGTATATTCGTCTCCAGATATAGTACCTTTTATCTTGTTGCAACGGATAAAAATAGATTCAGGAATATTATCCTCTAAACTAATAGTTGTAGTAAGATCACAACTGCTGTTCTGGAAGATCAGATTACTATTCTGTATTTTGGGCATGTCTACAGAACTGATGTAATACTTTCCAAGTTTTTTGTTTTTACTAGTATAAAGACTTAAATAGGCATTATACTGTGGACTCATATTTCCACTTAACACACCTCTGTATACGATTTTAATACTATCATTCCTACTTTTCAAGCTACCCACATAGACAATATCATATTCCAAAATGCTCTGAGGCTGTTTAATCTCAAAATGATATTCCTGATTTGGCTTATTTTCGCTCAATACCAGTTCCTCGATTTTCTCATAAAACTCTTTCTCTTTTGTAGATGTCTGCCTTGCTTCTTTACAAGAGACAAACATAAATAGCAAAAACACATATACATTCCCAGACATAAGGTTGCAGATCTTTCCCTATTTATTCAATCTTTTCTCTGGAGAAGATTCCAAAACAATGAAACTTAATAAGTATAATAGCATGCATATATTAACAATTAGCAAAGATGTAAAATGCTTCATCACTGAAATCAGGATCATAAACAATACCAACAAAAGCATATTAATGATAGTTTGGCTATGTACATTGAAGACTGTTCCCAAAATCTTTCTAGTTACTTTTCCACAAGGCATTATAAAAACAAATCTATTTGCAAACGTCATCACTAGTAACAAGGAACTTAATAGTATTGTAAATAGCCTATGTGAATTAGTGTGTGAATAAGAAACACCATAAATAAAATAAGCGATTGTTCCAATAAGGAAGGGTACACCATCAGCTTCAATCTTTTTCATAATTTTAATCTTTTCCTCCATAACAACTATTGCGCCAGTCTAAACTATAGGTATAAATGGCAAAATTCTAACCGAATAGATCTTAATATATTCACAACAGCCTACTACTCTGGTTATTGGATGAAAGAAAATACAAGAGACAAAAAGGCCAGAAAACGTATGTCTCCATGGTCTTTTTAGTACCTTTTTGTCTCTTGATTAGAGTTTTTCCAACTTTCCCATAGCTGATTCAAAACTCAGCTTTTCTCCGTCCTCTTTCACTTTGAATTCATATGTTTTCTCTGTAAATACATTCACGCCAAAAAGCTCATTTGCTCTTCTATATACAGTAAACTTCAATGTATTTGTGTTTGAATCATAAGACCAAATACCTAATTCTACATCGAGCTGATCTTTGGGCTTTTTATCTAAGATTGCCTTATATCTATAATTAGAGTTTTTTAGCTCAACAGAATGTGTGGTATCGCCTATGATCATCTGGTAAGACCCTACAAATTGCCCACCTCCTTCAAATTCGGCTTTCTGTTCTAATCCAACTATACAGTTAACATCTATTAATAGATCTGATTTTATCTCAATTGATTTCTTGGATTTAAATGCTTCTGATTTTATAATTTCTCCTACATGAACTTCATATACACAGGCATCCTTTTCACTGCCATCAACTTTAGGATCCAGAGAAAATAAAAGTGTTTGAATCTTTTCCTGCTCTAGTTTCTTTATAGGTAACTTCAAAAAATAAGTACGGGTAGAATTAAAAATAATAAACTCTTTTTCATTGAAAGCTTTACCCTTACTGGTATAATAGAGTTTATTCCCTTGTCCTGAATCATATCCACCAACTTTTCCATATAAAATCAAATTTTGGCCAGAAACCAGCGATGGACAAAACAGTAAACCAAGTAGAATAAAAATTCGCATAGGAGGATAAATAATTAGATGATTAAAAGCATTTGTATATACTGAACATGTTTTGAAGGTAACTATCTAGATTTATTACCCAAATACACTCTGTCTTTTTTAGTAGGAATTTCCAGTCTACTTTTGTGGTAATCTTTCTCGATTAACACATGAGACACTCCGACTATACCAATTATTTTCGCACCCTTTGCAGAAAACATAAACAAATCCATCATCCTGATGAAGAAAGCACTTTATCCGAATGGGTCTCCTACAGGATGAACTGAGATAAACTAACCTGGATGAATTCATTGCTGGTAGGTGTTCATTGTTGACTCCTACATTTATGCTCTAACGCCTGCTCAAAACATAAAGATAGTATAAGGTAAATAAACCAGAGTCAGCAACAAGTCTAGCCCTTCACCTGTGGTATCTCCTTCCATTTAGTGGTAAACCGATTACTCCGCATCGTTGAAAGCATCTGCCAGGACTGAGCCGTTCCATTACTTGCCAGAAACACCGTTCCGGCTCCCCAGCGTGCATTAATCTTGTCAACCACCGCCATCAGCGCCGGATTGGATGGACGTTCGTCAAACAAGTTCGTTTGCTGGTTATGAGCCGGGCAAATCCCATCCAGCAGGATACCCGCCTTCTTATACTCAATACCTTCTTTGTAAATCCGTTTTAAACCTTCCAGGGCATAGTGTACCAGCACACGGCTATCCGAACTGCCAGAAGGCAGCGTAATACTGATAGAAGCATAGAATGGGGTTTCCTTAAAGCGTGAAGACTGGATGAAGACCGTAACCACAGAGGCAATTGTCTTCTCGGTACGCAGCTTTTCAGAAGCCTTGCTGGCATAGACACTCACCGCTTCACTGAGTTCGCTTTCCGTAGTCACCACCCTACCAAAAGATCGACTAACCACTATACTCTTTTTGGTAGCAGGTATTAACTCCATTTCCAGACAAGACACCCCATTGAGTTCGGCAATCAACCGCTCTCCTATCATCCCTCCCAGGTGTTTCTTTGCCCAGGCCGGTCTTACCCTCGCCAGATCGGCGGCATTGGTAATGTGGTAGCTATGCAGCTTTTTGGCATACTGTCTTCCTACTCCCCAGATATCCTCAACCCGTAGCTGAGCAAGAGCTTCTTTCCATTTCAATTCCGTATCCAAAAGCAGCACACCCTGAGTCGAGGCATCTTTTTGGGAATGTCTTTTGGCAAGAAGATTAGCTACTTTTGCCAGTGTCTTTGTGGGAGCAATGCCAACACAGGTAGGAAGCCCCAGGTGAAGCAAAACAGTTTCCCGGATCTGGTGACCATAGTCGAGCAGGTTCCACTGTTCAAACCCCTCAAGACCTACAAAACACTCATCCACCGAATAAATCTCTACCTCATCACTGAAGGTTGATAACAGGTTCATCAGCCGTTGCGACATGTCCCCATACAAGGCATAGTTACTTGAGAAAACAGCTACCTGGTGTTGATCCAGCAAGGGTTTTGCCTCAAAGTACGGTGCTCCCATCTTAATCCCCAGTTGGCGGGCTTCATTGGATCGGGAAACAATACAGCCATCATTGTTGCTCAACACCACAACAGGCCTTTTGTCTAAGGCAGGATTAAACACCCGTTCGCAGCTTACATAAAAATTATTGGCGTCGATTAGTCCAAACACAAAGAATGTACTTTTAGCAGTTGTAGTTAGTACCCATTACATAACTCAAATTACTCAGCTCAGAATGATTCAGGAAAAAGGATTGATCGCATACGTGACTACTCCCCAGAGCAGGAAGTTCATATCTTCGGTGATAAGAATATCGGTATAGTCCTTGTTTTCAGGACACAAATACACCTTTCGGTTTTCGATCTTCAATCGCTTACAGGTAAACTCCCCATTGATGACAGCCAGTACTACATTGCCATCTTTGGGTCGCTTTGACTTATCAACGATGATCAATGCATTATCAAAAATCCCACACCCTTTCATACTATCCCCTACGACTCTCAGGTAAAAGGTAGATAGCTTATTCTGAATAAGCATATCATTCAAATCCAGTTGCCTGTCAATATAGTCATCAGCAGGTGAAGGAAATCCTAAGGGTATTAATGACTCAAAAATAGGTAACTTGGTATGAGTTTGGGCCAGGGGCTTATATACTTCAAGAAACTGATAGGCAGAAGCTGGTAGAGTGTCCAGCTTTTGAATGCGGGATAGTTGTAGCGCTCTCATACAAAGTAAAGGAAGTTAATACCAAAAAAGAATACAAGGCACAATGTAAACAATAAATATAATTACAAACAATAATTTTCGATACAATATTTATACTATATATTTAAAATTATTGTTTATCTACACTATAGTAGTAGAATATCAGTGAAGTTGATGAGAATATTTGCCGGTCAATATATCCTTTACGAGAATCAACGGGTTCTCTATGAAGCAGATAGTCTGTGGGATCTATGGGATTTTCTGTAGCATTTCGGAAAATAACATTGAATGGAGATTTACCGCAGTACTACATTGCAGTAAACATTACAAATGGGGCTACCAAAAAGTTTGCTTCTTTCACAATACCTATACTTTTTCCATATTACCAGCTTTACCATACCACTTTATTACTGATAAATTCTGGACAAGTCAACACAATTGACTCAGTATATTCTAAGTATTGAGGAAATTTTTCTTTAACAATTCTTATAGCTAACTCTTTTAACTCTTCATTATTTGAGGCATGCGAAAATGAAGGAAAAGGATTATCATCTGTAGGTTTATGATATTTACCTATTTCAATTGTGTCATCTTGTATTAAGATAACACATGTCTGATCGGCGATATATGGGTCTGGATAACCATAATACCTATCTGTGACTTTAAAATTAATAAATATTATCTCTTCCATAACTCAATGATAATCAACAACAACTATTGCATTGGACTTAGTCTTTCTTTTCAACTTCTGTATACTTTTAATCTGGTTAACATTCTTGAGTTTTTCGAATTAACTAAGTATTACAACGACTGTCTTACATACACATGCTTCACTAAACGATAAGATCTATTATTGATAGTATAGTTTTTTTCGTCATAAATAACTAGAGTATCATTTTTTAAGTAATCTATAAAATATTCAGACTTGTATTTCATACCATAATTAGCCACAAAAACAATGTTGTTTTTTAGGATATCTGCTGTAGGATAATAAGTATCTATATAATGCCCATTTTTATTGTATGTTTGAGAAGATATATTTCTGAATATATTATTTTCCCGCATCTTGATAACTGTTTGGGGCAATTTTGATAGTTTTTTACCATCGTTAGATTTTTCAAAAACAATTTTGTAAACAGGACAATGTATGTCAGTATTTAGTTTTTCCTTATGAGTATCAATCCAAGAAAACTGATAAACCCACTCTCCAATTATATCTTCTCTTAAGGCAGTATGAGTTTGGTATATGCTAAAAGATGCTAAACTCATTAACAGGACAAAAACAAATTTCATATTTATCGATCTAAAAGATTAACGCCTAAAATTGTATAGGATATTTTATAATTAGTTCTGCTCCAAGTTCTACGACTTCCTTGATGATCTGTGTATTCTATACCATTAATACTTCCATCTGCATCATATGTATAATTTCTGAAAATAACAGAATACCCTCCTCTTACCTTTCCAAAAGCCCCTGCATACCACAATTGTATGATTCCCAACTATTTTCATATTTACTGATATGACATATAAGGTGGCTGTGTAATCTTACTATTAGGCTTTATTTCAAAGTTACTACGAATTGCCCTATCTGGCTCGGTATATTCAAAAAAGAGTTGTCCATCATCTGAAAACCCTTGTCCTCCTTCACTACAATAGAATGCAAATTCATACCAATTATTTATAAAGTATTCTGTTTCAACCTGAATGAACCCTAAATCTATGACAGACAAGTAAATGAAGTGTTTGTTGGACAAAGCCGAATTTTGCCACCTTTTTTGAATAACATTTTCCGGATCATCTATATACCACGTAAAATGGTAACAGGTGTTTTTGTAATAATCCCAGTCAAAGAATATTTTACCCATGAGGCTACCAGGAGCATCAACTCTTTTTATTGGGTGAGTAATTAAAAAATCACTCATTGAAACCTCTGTTAGAGTAATTCCTTTTCTATGTTGCTTGTAAAACCAGTGTTCTTCTTTCCTGTTCATTTTCTTTTTCCTTCAAATGTTGCAGACAACATTTTTCTTATTTGTTGTACTTGTTTTGCTTTGCCTTTAAAGAACACAGTTCCTAATGTTCCAGACTTAGATTTATAGTTATAGTATGCTCTTTTGAGTGGATCATGAACACTATATCACTACTAGTATGAATTAGAGAAAGATCCCATCTTATCATCTTTCTTTACTTTAGCTTATATTTCAACATTTTCATCAGCTTTGGGTAATTCCTATAGTTGACTTTATTCTTATGTAACCACATATATACATCTCCAGTTGTAACAAAAGTACAAGGATAGTCTGACATCCCCATCCGCGTAAGTATAAGTGCCACAAACCCATTGGGACCAAGCATTGTGCTACAGTGCTACACATTTCAACTCCCTGATTAAACTCATCCAATTGATCATCAAAAACTTTCAATGCCACGATAAATACATATGGATCTGCATCATGAAATATCACAATTGAAAATAGCTACTATCAGGATAATAAATACAGGTCTGCTTATTGAATTAAAATGCTTTAGATGTATCATGAAACAACTTGAAATATGGTTAAGTTAGCCAGTAAATCGACTGGGAGAGAATGGATGCTAAAAACTTTCTAAAATCTGCTAAAGTTGAGAACATCTGACTATACATGAAATCTCTCGACTTTTATTGTCTTTGCAACTTATCTATATGTATTTGAACCAGTACATATACCCTTTAAAACCTATTCGTCTGAATAAATAAAGTAAATATTTATAAACCAAAAGCACACTACCCAAAATGATAACACTTCGGCCACACCCTACCGATGATGTAACCTTCCTTTCTTACCTGGAAACACTCATCCAAAACCAGGTGAAAGACTACAAGCCAAAACACTTGTACCTTATTCGTCTGGAAAACTGGTTTGACGATAAGTAGCTGGGATTTTCCGGAACCCGTATGCATGCAATCTCTATCTGGCAGTTAGATCAGATAACCGTGCCTCCGTTTCATCCCAATCGGGTAGAAAGCTGTCTTTACTACCAACTGGAAGAAGGTGACTATAAGTCAAAAGAGATGCCAAAGCCTCTACACATTATCCAGGAAAGTACAGACAACTTGCACAGGAAAATTACTGACTTTACCCACGATGGGCTTTTTGTCTGGTATAGTAGTAATTCAAAAATGAATACGATGGGAGCTGTAATGATGTATCGGGTAAAAGACAATGAATGCCTTCCATTGTACGTATCGTTGAGTGGGGGTCTGAACTGTAAAGTGCAAAAAACAAAGGGGATAACCCGAAACCAGATACAGGAAATGTTAGCCAAAAACCTGATTCAAGCGACAGACTAAAAAAAGAAGTAGTGGTTACTATCAGGCAGACCTTCAACTGACCACCTTTGCAAAGCAGGCTTAACTCATGAGCTTTTTTGTCCTTCTGGAAAAATTGTCAGTGATGGATTCCTGTTGCAAAAGACAGAGCTGACCGTACAGGCCTTACAGTTTAGATAGTACGGTTACTCACTTGCACACTCTTGTGGGAAAGCAGGTAACCGCCTGGATGGATTCACGGCATATTACACACCTGGTAGATGCCACAACAAGCTGTTAGGTTCCTGGGAAATACGTCGTTTTCAGGAACTCACGTAACGAGGTCGGCTTGCGACCCAACAAATGTTCGACCGTATGGTGAGTCCCGGCCAGCATGCCGTGTTTGGCGGCCTGACCCCACTGGGCAAGGAAACTGGCGACTACTTCAGGTAGGCCGGCGGCTACTTGCCGGGCAACATAAGATGCCACCTCGGTGGTTTCGTAAGTGATATCCCTGCCTGCTAATGTAGATAATTCCCGGGCAATATCATGAAACGAATAGGCTTCGCTACCGGATAATGTATACTCCTGGTTTTCATGTCCTTCGTTGGTCAGCAGGGCGGCTGTGGCAGCGGCCAGTTCGGTCCGGCTGACGAACGCTATCTTTCCTTCACCTGCCGGGAAAAGTATCTGTGCGTCCGGCACCTGGTTCCCGATCAGATACCCAAGACCTTCAAAGTAGTATCCGTTTTTGAGAATGGTGTATACCAATCCGGAGGCTTTGAGGTAAGCCTCGGTAGCCAGATCACTTTCGGTGACCTGCGGCATTACAAAATCGGTGCTGCGCTGTATGCTGGTGTAGAAAATGTGCTTCACCCCTGTTTCCTTAGCAGCGTCGATCACATTCTGGTGCTGGCGTACCCGGTCGGTAAACGCCACAGCAGAAACGAGCAGCACTTTGTCAACACCCCGAAAGGCTTCTACCAGGGAGGGATAATCCAAATAGTCCGCTTGCCGAACGTCCACACCTCGCTTGATAAGGTCGGTTGCTTTGCTGATATCACGCACCATTGCCACAATTTCTGAAGGTGGTGTTGTGGTAAGCAAAAAGTCAATAGTTTGGTGGCCTAATCCACCAGTTGCTCCAGTTACTAAAATCATGATAGAAAGAAATAAAAAATCCCGTATATTTACTTGCAATTTGCAAGTACAAAGATAAAACAAAATACTTGCAAAAAGCAAGTAAAATAAATCGTTTTTTATGAAAGAGCTAAAACAGCGTTCTACATGCCCTGTCAGCACATCGCTTGACGTACTGGGGGACAAATGGACCCTACTCATTTTACGGGACATGGTGTTTGCGGATAAATCGACTTATGGTCAATTCCTTCAGTCAGCAGAAAAAATTGCGACCAACGTTCTGGTCGACCGCCTGGCCGTCCTCGAGTCACACGGTATTTTAACTAAGGTTGTGGCCTCCGATAAGAAATCGAAGTTCACCTATAGCCTGACAGAAAAAGGTATTGATACCATCCCGATCATTGTAGAACTCATTCTATGGGGAACCAAACATTGGCCTACTGTCATAAACCCTGTATTGCTGAAAGAACTTCAAGCCGAAAAAGATACGGCCATTCAGAAGTACCAACGGCTAGCCCGCCAGAAGGCATCAGTTTAGGCAACGGGCTGTGAATAATTGTTATACTCTATGAGAAACTAGTCAGGAATCTGAAAGGTATTTTGAGTTTACCTATCAGGAGAGCTATTATAGGATAGCCGTAAAAGGTTTTCAGACACAAATAAGCTATCTGAAATGGTTGCTCTAGCCCTAACAAAATTCACATAGTACCGGCTAACTTTTGCACAATTGCTGTAGCTAATCAACTTGTTAACAATGGATGTCAAGTGTCTTCATGCCTGACTGGTTGAGGATGGCGGGGTCAGAAGGTCGACTTTACATCCAACTATCAATGCCTATGTAAATAAATTTTGAGATTATTTGACTCTAAAACTAATGACTCTTCTTTTAAACTATATTTATATGTGTTTGTGACTTTTAGAAAAAACTGCTCTAATTTATCATTAAAGCTTTTAGAACGTTCAAACTTTAATGTTTTAAATTTTAAATTGTTGCAATTGTTTTTTTTAAAATATTCTATTGCTTCTTTTGAATTAACCTGATAGATATAAGGAAACTTCAATTGATACATAGAAAAATAAATCAATAAAGAAATTGTATTGGGCGTCTTAACTGAATGTAAATAACAGAATCCTATACTATCGTTAATACCACTGGCTAATATTAAATTTGAATCGAATTTAATATAGACATCAACTTTTTTAAGATAACTGTTTTTTTCAGTTTTAAAATCAACAGAATCTACTTTCCAAGTACCAGTTATTGGCATTGAATTAACTTTTGCTAGATTTTTATTCTGCGCATACCCAAACGTTAAAAAAATAAAAAAGCTAACGCCATAAAGAAGTATATCTCTGCCCTGCTTTAATTTAACGGAATATACACCCTCTGTTGATTTATTTGAGATACCTACTGAAACATACCATTTAGGGGAGCAACTCTTGTTATAATTCCTATTCTCTAAACACGATTTTACTTTATCCAGAATTTTCATCATTGCCTATTTTTCTCTTTTTCGTCTCATCTTTCTATTATAGTACCCATTGTATAGAAATTACTTGCAGGTTTGAACAATGTTGAAATTGTCAATCAATATACCTGTTCTAGAGCAATACTAATTTACTCCCACTAGTTCAGCTTCTGGAAAGATGCGTTATAATCTTCTTCAATGCCTTCGTATTCAAATATATCACCCGTTTCTATCAAGGGAGTGGACAGAATTGTCTCAATATCTGGCACATCAAATCCCCATGAAAATTTCAGTAGTATCTCATTCTTACTACAACCCACAAAGTTTTTACTAAATGAATCAATCGTTAACATAATTTCCTGATAGTCATATCGACTACAACAAATCATAGCATGAGACCTTACAGCGGTGTTCGGATATTTTTTAAAGTAGGTGGTAAATCGCTCTAGTAATTTTCCAGATGAACAAATGGTACAGGAAATGTATGTACTTTCTCCATCTTCAAATGTTAGCCGAAACCTTACAAATAATTCAAAGTCCTCATCACATTGAAAAGTCTCTAAATCAACAGGCTTAGCTATATCATAATCAATTGCAGAACCCATATAAGCCTGTTCTGCCTGTAAAATAAAGCCTATAGTAGCGGGAGGTAAAGTTTCTAAAGAATCATAGTCTCTTGTATAATAATAATCTATATACCTTTTGTCCAACAATACATCAAAATCTGTAGAATAAGGATCACACATAAATGGCTCCATCTTTTGCCGTAATTCTAACCAATGACCTGCTTTTACAGAATGACAATACGCTTCAGCCAGTGGAAGTACAAGATCAAACTTATATTTAGGAACAAATATCCGCTTTGTAAAAGAGAAATAGACACAATCATAGCATTCATTCAAAAAACGAATATAATCAAGAGGTTGCCAACATGATAAACGCATATTGTACATCCCTACTGTTTTTACCATGTTTTCTATGATCACATGTGTATAGATTACTAACCAATCGCCTTTATGTTTTTTTCTAAACCTTTTAAGGCTTTGTCCTCGCCCACCAAAGCTAAGTTTAAACCCTTTTATCATTATACCACTGTTTCAGCTTACCTATATGTAATTCTATAATTAAAGCTATCTGTGAGAACTTTTCTTTATTTCTTTCAACCGCTGGTTCAATAATTCATACGTTGACATATGAATATTAGGGATTCCATCAGCAAAAGGTGTTTTTGTAATAACAGAAACACTAAGCCTTTCTTTTAGCAAAGAATGAGGGTCATTAGCCATAAGTATTTTTATATAAGCGCTATTTTTAATGTTTTTTATAAGCTCTGTTCGTATGGATAAGGTAAGATGATCTGTTACATACATATTCTCAAGATCAAAATTCTTGTTGTACAGAAACAAGGCTAGCTGGCCTGTTTTAATACAGGTTCGTAAAGAATCACTATACAGATCCAATAATGCATGTGGAAGTTTGGGAAGTCTGACTGAATCAACAAAATCATGGACCTGATGCTCTTGAAACAGATTCGTATCTATAACTAACTCTTTATTTGATTCTTTCATACCACAACTACAAGCAAAAACTCCAACCAGAACGATGATAAGGATTGATTTATACATTTTTAATCACGGTTTCAATAAACGATATACCACTAGTTAATCCTCTAAAGCCAGTCTTAGTAATACAGGAAAGTAAGTCAATATCCATTAATTACAACAAAGATTCAGACTAAATATCCGAACCTTTGTTGATTTAATCTGTATCTGTATTTCTCTTTACAAAAACCTATCGTGTGGCTACCACCCGCAAAGGTACTTCTTTCACCCCTGGGTTCGTTCGTCTAACTTCCGCAATCTCTCTTTTCAAATGAGACAGATCGGCTACTTTTAGCAGGAAAATGGCTTCGTCCATACTACGGATAGCTCCCTGCTGGATTGCCTTCTCAAAAGCAGGCCGATATTCCTGAGAAGCTTCTTTGGTAAGAGTGAGTATTACCCAGTCTTCCGTATAGGTTAACTGAGTGATATGGCCTTCGGCATATAGCTGCTGAAAGTGTCCCATACTGATGGGTATACCGGGATCGCGTGGCATACAGCCACTCAGGGATAACACCAGCAGTACTACCAGAAAATATATAGTTCGAAACATAGCTTACTCTCAGTTAAAACAATCCATACATTTCTATTGTACCACTACTCTCTGTATAGAAGTACCCTTGTTAGTCTGAATATGTATCAGATACATCCCCTTCGGTTTAGCCTGCATATTCAGTTGCACAGTCTGGCTATCTGATGAGGATAGGCTTACAATATGATACTTATCCAAGTATATGGTAATAAGTCTATTGACAATGTGATTTTTGTATTAACTATTCATAAACCAGAGTATAGACAAACAACAAATTGTTCACTCCCTGAATATTTTCCAGATTCTTGAATATATAATAGGCAGTTCATCAATAGGGCATCTAACTCCTAACGTTTCATAATTATCATAGGACTTACTTTTGTGGATGTAGCTTGGTAAAAGTTCATGATTGCTCACAAGTCCTATCTTTTCTGTATATGCTCTATCTGCTATATTCATGAACTTTTCACCATCGTATAGATCTAATTGAGCATCCAGAAATGAAACCGCAGTATTAGGCTGTTCCATAAATAACTTAATAGCAGCCTGGCCTCTCATCAAAAACCAATGCCTAAAATATAGGTATATATCATCTGATATGTAGTCTGCAATAATATACAAACATGCTTTTACATCATAGTTATCTAGCTTTCTTATATTTTCTTTCCAATATCCTTCAAAACCTATAATATCTGCCACATCAAGTGACAATACCGACTTTAGAAGAAGCTCACTACGCAGGAACTCAATATCTGATTCAATAGAACTTTCACTGGCAGTTTGGATGTTCACCCGGTCAATAATATTCCAGAAATCAGTTTCGGTTAATGTCAGCAAACCCTGATAGCTAACTTCCTGAGAAACAATTTCTTTAGTTGTAGACTCCTTAAATAACCAGCCATTATCTTCTAAAGCTCTTTTTATAATCCATCCATTGTTAATCATTGCTGTTTCTATATCCTGATATAAACGAGCTTTTTCCAGTCCTTTTAAAGGTAGATCTTTTAGTGTATTAAGTGCCTGAAGTATTTTCACACAAAACTCCGTTTTAATTTCAGAGTCTGTAGTAAGTTTTGTGTGCTCAATAGTACAATACAAAAATATATTTTTCTGCGTTGGTAAGTATACAGCACTTTCATCTTCGAATAACAATGTAGAAGTATAATCAATACGAGAACGAATAAATAGGACAAACTCGTTATAATTTCCGCCATAAGTAGTATTATCCAGGACATAATCAATCTGCTTCGAAATAATACTTTCTGCGTCAGATATTTCACGATAGTTATGGGGCTTTTCACCAATTATATCACTTATAATAATTAACCTCATAGTTTCAATAATACTCTTTGTTTCCGAGTGTATACAATAAGAATTAGTCAAGTTTCAATACAACGAAACTTGACTAATATATTGCAATAATTAATCGAATAGGTATGTTCATAGTATAAGCACATAAAAACTACTCAGCCTTTTCCGGTATAATCTGGCGGAGTTCGCTTAGCACCTCTGAATATACGATAGGTGGCACCTCTCCCAGAGGCAGATTAGGAGACTGATAAATGTTGCCGGCCATCTTCCGGAAATAACATTTTCCAAATTCTGCCAGCCAGCCGTCTTCGGTATACCCCATAAACAAACCGCCTCCGGTTTCGATAAACGCCTGTACACCTAACTCGTCAAACGATTTTGAGAATGAATAAATATCCCCATGATCACCTAACTCCCAGGCTGTCCAGCCAAACCGCTTAAAGGCACCTTTAATCTGTACCGCATTGCCTTTTTTGTCCGCAAATTCTTCGACTTCCATTAGCTCTTTATCCGTATCAGCCAGGAGTACAGATGGACGCTGCAACTGTGGAAACAAAGGTTCTATCCCTGCCTCATAAAACTTCTGTATCCAGGCCGCACGTTCTTCTTCTGATAAATCCAGCGGATGCACCATACCTACCATACTATCTTCCGCAATGGTGATCTCTTCATCCTGGAGATTTAGCAATGAGGTATCTTCGGCACAATAGAATGTATGTGACAATTTGCCTGATGCATCAAATGTACCCCAGAGCAGATGAGTAGCATAAACAAACATAATCGGGTTGCTCACAAAGAAACTCTGCCACTTTTCAGGCTTCCATTTGCGCTGAATTACCAGATACAACTCCATCCGGCTCGACTGTGACCGTACCACATCCCGCACTTCCTTGCCAATCTCTTTAAACTCATCCAGCAGGGGCTTGGGCGTATTCTTCGGAGCAGACTTAAGCAGCTTATTGTCTTCGTTCAGAAAGGCCAGTTTAAAATCCTTGTTGATAAATACTCTGAATTCATCCTCACCCACTTTGAAGGTCTTATACATATTCTCAAACCCAAAATCCGGAATAATGCTGTCGGCCAGTTCGTTCATATCCATACCCAGTTCCTCTGCTGCAACCTGTAAGGCATTCAGCGCTGCAGTACCAATGTTGGAGTATTTGGTTTTATACTTACGACTAAAAAACTCTACTGCCCGTAAGGCTTTGTTGGTACCTATCAGTGCTAAAGCCACTACACCATATTCAGCCATCTTGCCCCGGTTAGACTCTACCCACTTATTAATCTGTGGCCGAATCACATCTACCAGGCTATCATCGCCCAGAAAACCCGCCAGTGTCAGGCAATATTTCTGTTTGGCATCTCCCCCATTGTCAATAAACTGTGAGAAAAGCTTTTTGGCAAAGGGTCCACTACTAGCTTTATCTATCAATGCAAGCAACGGACGAGCCTCTACATCCGACCGTATCTCTTTGGCCCGGCTCATACGGTAAATCAGAAAGCGTGTCGCCAGCAGGTTATCGACGCTCAACGAAGCCGTAAATGTTAACGCAGGAAGTGCTTTCTCATCCAGCCAGTCGGCCAGTGGCGCATCCAGCTTGCCTCGTTTCTGTGCTGCCAGAATCATATCTGAGATCTGCTGCTCAGTCATATGCTGATATCGCCTTTCACCCAATGCCTCTATCATTACATCCCGAGTATCATCATTCTTCTCACTATTTACGGTATCGAGCAGAATCTTCTCTGCTTCAGGGGTTTTGATACGGGAAAGAATCACTGCTACCGTTTGCCGCACATCCGCTGATTTGGCACCCAGCAGTTCCTGACACTTCGGCAAGGCAGCCTCTCCCAGCTTCGCCAGTTCCGTAGCGGCAATCAACCGAATACTTTTGCTCTTGTCTTTGGTGATGTTCCATACTTTATCTACATGGCGGGAATAGTCGTATTTGCCTAGTAGTTCAAGCAGTACTTTTAAGGTTGTACCATTGCCCTTTTCTGTTTCCAGACCCAATGCCAGCACATCCACTGCCTTCTCACCCAGATGCTTGTCTATCACCTGTAGTACTTCCGGACTTATAAAAGCTATATTCAGTTGTCTCAGATAGTCACTGGCTATCTGTGCAGCATTTTCCGGTTCGTACTGAAACAGATCTTCCATTGCGGTAGGGCTCACAATCTTCTGGATATTGCGTCCACTCTGATCTCTCATCCAGAAGGATGCCTCATGGTATCCCCAATACCCCTTTCCTTCTGTAATATGATTTTCCAGATAGGTACGTGCAGCATCCAGTTGTTTTGTGCGATAGGCCTCAGGTAGTTTGTCGGCCATAGCCCGCAGAATAAAGTATTTTACAGCAGGCTTTGTGACATATGTATTCCCGTTGTCATAAGCAATCCATAGAGCCTTTTGATGTAACTCCGGATTATAGGTAGCGATATAGATGGCATTATCCAGACACAGATAGGTAGTGCCATAGCTGCTGTAATACAAAAAATCCGACAAATCATAGGTGGTATATTGTGCCAGGTATTCTACCAATCTTCCACTCCAGTCGGCACTGGCATGTTTGGTAATAAACGCATCTACAACTCTTTCTTTGTATTCCGGAAATATTGACGCAATGTATTTTCCGGCGGCATGTACCAACAGCTTAGGTCGGTCATAGAAGAAGATATAATAGGAGGTACTCGTAGCTCCGCTTCCTACTCCTGCCAGTGAGAATAAGACAGCTTCATCTGTCAAACCAAATTGGCGAAGGGTAGTCATAGCCTTCACCAAACCATCTTCATCCTTTTCTGCCAGAATTTGATCAGCTATCTGTTGCAGAATCGGAGACATAAACATAGGGGCATTTTTAGACCCTGCAAAAACCTTAATCAGCTTCTGATCCTGCTCATCCAGATTTCCGATATCCACCAGTTTCAGCAGCGGCATATAACAATATGCATCTCTGGGATGTGTAGGAGTTATAGTGGGAGCTACTGTGCTTTTGCCTGAAATATAGTCGACCAGTTCTTCCAGACTTTTGTAAAAATTAGCTTTAATAGGTTCCTGCAGCCATGTGTCGTTTTGCATAGATGTATATGCCTGGCTAGCAGCATAATTCAGCTGGTCAAGGGTAAATGCCATAAATTCAAAAAGTGAATAGTAAAAAATAGAACGATGAACAAAGGTAGTTGTAAACTGTAGCTACACTACGAAAAAAAGTAAAGAGAGTTTAGAGGTAATCTAAAATTATTCTTACAGGCATCAAAGATATCTTTCGTGCTACCCCTGCGCCTATTTTCCCGTCGTTGGTGTTATCCCCAACGAGTTGTTTCCCCTGCTGCAAGTTGGGGAGATTGAAGCTACAAAGCCATCTTTTCTGCTACACCTTCATGAGGCTACGCCAGGCAAAATAGTTGCGGCTAGCTACAAAATCTGCTCGTTGAGCTGCTTTATAATTATTTTAGACTACCTCTTTATGACAAGATTAAAATTCTTAACCATTTGCATGTAAACAGATTCTTCTCAAAATTGCACGCGGAATTTCGGTAAAGCTCTTATATTGAAATTCTTTTTTATGTGAAGTGGTTATACTAATTATGAAGTTGATGGAAGCATTTTTTCAATTTTATAAGATTAGTCAACTGCCTCCGCAACTTTATACATACAAACCTATTTTTTTACAACAGTTAAATCATATCCCATGGCTTTTCCTAAAGTAAATCCTACACAAACCAATGCATGGAAGCAACTGACCGTTCATGCTGAACAAACCAGAGATCGTCAGATTAAAGATCTTTTTGCTCAGGATGCAGATCGGTTCAAAAAATTCTCGCTGACTTTCGAGGATATTTTACTGGACTATTCAAAAAACAATATATCAGATCAAACCAAAAGTCTGTTGCTTCAACTGGCTGAGGAATCCCAATTGAAGCAGGCTATTGAAGCTATGTTTGGCGGAGAAGCTATCAATGCTACAGAAGGTCGTTCGGTCCTACACACTGCTCTGCGTAACCGTTCGGGTAAGCCTGTTTATTCAGAAGGCAAAGATGTGATGCCGGATGTAAATGGTGTGCTGGCACAAATGGAAAAATTCTCTAACCAGATTATTTCCGGCGAATGGAAAGGCTACACAGGCAAAGCCATTACCGATATCGTCAACATTGGGATTGGTGGTTCTGATCTGGGTCCGGTGATGGTAACAGAAGCACTGAAGCCTTACTGGAAATCCAACATGAGTGTACACTTTGTATCTAACGTAGATGGTACGCACATTGTAGAAACGCTGAAAAAGGTAAATCCGGAAACAACGCTGTTTATGATAGCCTCCAAAACGTTTACCACACAGGAGACCATGGCCAATGCACATTCGGCCCGTAACTGGTTTCTGACCTCAGCCAAAGACGAAAGCCTGGTAGCCAAACACTTTGTGGCTCTGTCTACCAATGCAAAGGAGGTACAGAAGTTTGGTATTGACACAGCCAACATGTTCGGCTTCTGGGACTGGGTAGGTGGACGGTATTCTCTCTGGTCTGCTATTGGATTATCGATAGCCTGTACCATTGGGTTTGACAACTTCAAAGCGTTGCTGGAAGGAGCCTATGCTATGGATCAGCACTTCCAGACTACTCCTTTCGCAGAAAACATTCCTGTCACACTGGGTTTGCTGGGTGTATGGTACAACAACTTCTTTGATGCCCAAAGCCATGCTATACTTCCCTATGACCAATACATGCACCGCTTTGCTGCCTATTTCCAACAGGGAGATATGGAAAGCAACGGCAAATATGTAGACCGCAATGGCACACCTGTCACTTACTCTACAGGTCCTGTTATCTGGGGAGAACCGGGCACCAATGGTCAACATGCGTTTTATCAGCTGATCCACCAGGGCACCAAGCTGATTCCGTGTGACTTTATTGCGCCAGCTATTACGCACAATGCTATTGGCAATCACCATACGTTACTGATGTCGAACTTCTTTGCTCAAACAGAAGCTCTGATGAAGGGAAAGACAGAGGCAGAAGTACGTGATGAGTTCATCAAAGCAGGTAAGTCCGAAACAGAATTTGCGCCACTGGTTCCGTTTAAAGTGTTCCAGGGCAATCGTCCTACCAACTCCATTCTGGTAAAACGTATTACTCCGTATACACTGGGTAGCCTGATTGCCATGTACGAACACAAGATTTTTGTGCAAGGGGTAATCTGGAATATCTATAGCTTTGATCAGTGGGGTGTAGAACTCGGCAAACAACTTGCCAGCAAGATTTTGCCTGAACTGGAAACAGAACAGGAAGTCACTTCACACGACAGTTCTACAAACGGATTGATTAATGCATTTAAGAGTATGCGTACTATTTCTAAGTAATTTTATCTATAGTAAACTATAAATATCTTATTCATAGTAAATTGCCCAAAGCGGATCTTCCTTTATTCCAAAAGGAAAATCCGCTTTTTGTATTTTGTATTTTCCTTTTCTGCGAGATATTTGCACCAGCTTTTATTAACCAAAAAACCAGTAAAACAATGAAAAAAATCTTTATTGCGGCTATCGCAATGATCTCAGCTATGACTGCCAATGCGCAGGTAGAACAAGGAAAATTATTTATCAATGGCCAGTTTGGTGTTTCTTCTACCAGTTATGAGAATATTAGTAATACCAAATCTTCCACATTTACTTTTATTCCAAGTGTAGGTTATTTCTTAAGTGATAAATTTGCTATTGGATTAGGAATAGGAGGCAGCACATCCAGAACAAAAAATACCGATAATAATACCACATCTATATACAATCAAATCAAAGTTGCTCCATTCGCAAGATATTATATTCCTACTTCAGGAGATAAATTCTCTTTCTTTGCACAAGGCAGTTTAGCTTTTGGTGTTGGAAAAGAAAAATTCAAAAACAATTCCAATACCAGTACTGGTGAAAAAATCAATACGACGGACTTCGCGATTTCTCCAGGATTTGTATATTTCCCTTCTTCACACTGGGGTGTAGAGCTCACACTGAGAGGTTTCTACATTGAAGCAAGAAATTCAAATGATAATAGTGCTGGTAATTATGACAATAACAAAACAACCATTGGTCTGGATGTAAACTCTCTGAGCCCATCTCTGGGTATCAGCTATTTCTTCTAATCAATAAGAAATATATTTTAACAGAGAGGCCACCTTCGGGTGGCTTTTTTTATGGGATTCCCTTACCTTGGTAGTCCACTTACCATACAAGCTATGTTACTTCCACATTCTATTTCTGGCGTCTTTCAGACACTACCTATACTGGAGAGTTATCAGACTCCATGGGAAATTACGACTAAGATTCAGGAAATTATCTCTCAGATTCTCACGACTCTCGATCCGGACTTTATCGTCCGTGATCACATTGCCATTCACAAAGACAGTGTAGTGGAACAAGGGGTAATTCTGAAAGCACCTGTGATCATCTCTAAAGGATGTTTTATTGGAGCACATGCCTATCTGCGGGGAGGGGTATTTCTGGCAGAGAATGTATCTATTGGTCCAGGGTGTGAAGTAAAGTCCAGTTTTATCTTTTCCGGAAGTGCGCTGGCACACTTTAACTTTGTTGGAGATTCTATTATTGGCAGCCAAGTAAATATGGAAGCCGGGGCAATCATTGCAAATCACTTCAATGAACGGGATGATAAACGTATCTGGGCAAAGATTAACCACGAGATCATTGATACAAAAGTGACAAAATTTGGAGCTTTGATCGGGGACAACTCCCGTATAGGAGCCAATGCCGTAACCACTCCAGGGACTATATTACCACCCAATAGCGTAGTTGGCAGACTGGAACTGGTAAATCAGATGGCCAAGCCATAGGTAGTGGTAAATAATTAAACAAAATCCTGGCTTTATAGTTACTACCATAACAGACAAAACTATACATCTTTACTTACTATATTACCATGGTAGTCATTATAGGAGCAGGAATTGCGGGATTAACCTGCGCCAAGTACTTACAGGATAAGGGCATTCAGTCAACGATTCTGGAAGCATCAGATGCTGTGGGAGGTAGAGTTCGTACAGATAAAGCAGGTGGGTTTCTCCTTGACAGAGGCTTTCAGATTTTTCTCCCCTCCTATCCGGAAGCTCAGAAACTACTCCAGTATAAATCCCTGCAATTTCAGGAATTTCAGTCTGGAGCTATCATTCGCAAACAAGGCAGGTTTCATAAGATGCCGAATCCACTACAGCATCTCCTGTCAGCTCCGGAAGCCTTGATAGCACCTGTGGGATCGTTGCGGGATAAAGTAAAAATTCTGCAACTAAGTCAAAAGTTAAAGTCTGTTGCTAACGCTAGCTTCTTTCAGGAAAAGACAAACGACTCTACAGTGAACTTTTTGCATAAGTATGGTTATAGTGATGAAATTATTGATACATTCTTCCGCCCGTTCTTTAGTGGTGTTTTTCTGGAAAAAGAACTGCATACTTCTTACCTGTTCTTTCAATTCCTATTTAAACAATTTGCTACCGGACAGGCAGTGATCCCTGCACAGGGAATGCAGGCGATACCCCAACAGATAGCCTCTTATCTGCCCTCCAACAGTATCCGACTGCAAACCAAAGTCAGATATATAGACGGGCAAACTGTACACCTTGAAAATGGAGAAAGTCTGGAAGCTGATACAATTGTCATTGCCACCGACGCCCGGCAGTTTCACCGCTGGTATCCTGACACCCAATCAGTCGAGTTTAACGGAACTACCTGTCTTTATTTCACAGCTCCTAAGTCCCCATTAAGCAGACCTATGCTGGCCATTAATGCGGATGCAGACGGACTTGTCAACCATATCGCTGTTTTATCGGATGTAGCGCCCTCCTATACGCCTACAGATGAAGCGCTGATCTCTGTGAATCTGGTAGGTCAGTCTCCTTATTCCAATGGAGAACTGGCCCAGAAAGTACATCTGGAGATGACTGAATGGTTTGGTGCTGAGGCAAAAAACTGGCAACACATCCGTACCTATTCCATACCTCACGCCTTACCACAATACCTGCCTGAGACTAAACAGCCTATACCACTAAAGCTTACTAACTATACCTATGCCTGTGGGGATTATACACGCTATCCTTCACTGAACGGAGCAATGCAATCAGGTCGCGAAGTAGCAGAAATGATAGTACAGATGCGTCAGTAAATCTTTTCTTGTTCTACTACTCCTACTTTTATTGTTCTGAAAGATTCATTCTCTTTCAGTCCCTATGTCCTTTATTGCCCTCCTGAAAGGATCTATCTCCTTCCTGTCCTTCTGAAAGAAACTTGTGACAAATAGAGCCATTTTTCCTTTCTGAGAGAAAAATAATTATCTCCAGTTGGAGAGGCCGCCGGTCTTGTCACAAGATTCTTTCAGAAGGACAAAGAAGATATAATTGAAGGACTCATAGTATTAATTTACTACTCTTGTCAATATGGCAATTCAGACTACTTTGGTAGTAAGGAAGAAAATGCTTCTTAACTGAGGCTTTCAACATGTCAAAATCATCCCTTTTCTTACCTTACTCACCGTTTATTGGGATTATCTGGCTTACATAAAGCTTTGTAGAAGAATAAAGAATAGTTACTTTAAAGTGCTAAAACTTTATATACACAGCTATGAATCCGCAACAAGATTTTCTTTTAGAAGAAACCGAAGAACAACTCCAACTCCTGGCTAACATTCGCCGATTGATCACCAGTGATGACGAAATCAACTGCAAGATGGCGATAGAGATTATGAAAGGTGGTGGGGTACCTCCCCAACTGGTCGAAGACCTGATTATCTATTCCAAAACGTTGTCCAATTCAGCTATACGGGCAGCAATACGTAAACTACTCGAAAAACAGGCTTTATTTGAATGGCATACTATTATCCTGGACACCACGGCTTTTGTAAACATTGAAACAGCAAAAGAAAAAGACATTCGGGAAAAAATGGCCCGAATGATTCAGAGAGTGGGTTGGCAGGAGCTTGCCTCGTTGGGTTATTTGCTCTTTCGGCGCTTTGGGAAAGGATTGTCATTTATTCTGAGCTACCCACAAAATAATCCCTACCGAATCAAAGCTATGGAAATGATAACACACGATGGCTATCTGGATTTTCATAAAGGTGTGGGATACACAAACCGAAAAGATGGATCATTAGGTTGGTCTACTCCTGTAAAAACAGGTATTGCCTTTCCGGATGACCATCCTCAGGCTGCCACCTTAAAAAGCATTAACTTTCATAATTGCAAACTGACATCTGTATCTCCTAAGGTTAAGGTTTTTGAAAATCTGGAAGAGTTAGACTTATCTCACAATCACCTAAAATCACTTCCACCAGCAATGGCTCATCTACCTAAACTTCGCAAACTGGATTTGTCTAATAACCAAATTACAACATTTCCTACTGTGTTATTGAAAATGACTTCTCTGGAAGAGTTAGACTTGAGGGGAAATATATCAAATCGGGGAAACAATATAGAAAACTTTATTCCGGAAGAATTTTTTAAGGCACTGCCTAACTGCAAAGTAAAAATCTATTAATTCATCTGAATAAACAAGTATGGCAGACCACACGATGTCGACTACAAAATTTCTGGAAGAAGTCAATGAAGAACAAAAATTGTTTATTGAGAACCTTCGACGGTTATTAAGTACAGGAGAGGAAGCCAATTGCAAAATGGCTATTGAAATTATGAAAGGGGGTGGTGTGCCTAGTTCGATGTATGAAGATCTTTTGATTTATTCCAAAATATTGCCAGAGGCCAGTCAGCGTACTTTAATACGAAAGCTGCTGGCAAAACAAACTATATCAGACTGGAAAAATCTGATAGAAGATACAACAGCTTTTGTAAACATTGAAACTACCAAAGAGAAGGATATACGGGATAAGATGGCCAAGATGTGCAAGATAGTAGGCTGGGAAGAGACTGCATTGTTAGGCTATTTGTTTTTTCAACGATATAGGAAAGGACTCTCTTTTATTTTGACTTATCCTCACCGCAATCCTTTTCGAATCAAAGCACTGGAAATGTTAACTCATGACGATGTATTTGACTTCCATACCGGAATTGGGTATTATACATGGAAAGGAGCTCAGCCTGAAGAAGTGATTCTGTCAAATGTAGATACCAAAATCAAATTTCCAGATGACCATCCCAATGCCACCACTCTTCGGGTACTTAACTTTCACAATTGCAAACTGGATTCTATTCCAAATGAAATAGCTGCTTTTGAAAATGTAGAAGAACTGGATTTGTCGGTTAATAATCTTAAAAAGTTACCTGTATCGTTTACTAAATTGACTCATTTACGTAAGCTCGATCTGTCTTTTAACCGATTTACTGAGTTTCCTAAAGTTCTGATCAAAATGACAGCTTTACAAGAACTTGACTTCCGTTACAATAATAAGTCTGCCTACTCTTTCAAAGACAATACATTGGTAATTCCTGATGAGTTTTATACTCAGGTGCCCAACTGCAAGGTGTTGGTATAATGAATCTCCTATTGTATATCGAAAAACACCAGGTAAAAGTGCTTTTGTAGTTAATTATATTTATAAAACATTGATTATAAAGATATTTTAATTTAATATGTATCGTTAAAAGCCAGGGACCAGACAATGTCCTATACCAAAGCGGACAGATCTCTTTGATTTGTAAGGAATAAACCAGATTTGAGCAGTAAAGTGTCCTTTTTGCTTACACTAATGATATAAGGCGCAAAACATTCTTTTTTGTAGTGGAAAATTAAAATAAGGACAGCTATAAAAAACGACATTTTTTTATAACGGGCAGACTTGATTTGCAAGTTGTGTTAATCAGAGAAATTACTCACTATTTTTTAGTAAAGACAATCTGATACGAGTACCTCTTCTCAGAAGTAAGTACCATGCTATGGTAGTTCGACTTGTTCAAAGTCATTTCCAGTTCTGAATTTTAAAAGTCAGTAGATTACAGAGTATACTCTCAGTTAAACCAGAGCATTAAGCTTGCCTCCCGATTGGTGGTTTACTATGCTTTTGTTCATTTGTATCTATTGAGTCGTCCGATCTGTCTAAACCGGATTCGTAAACTCTTTCAACTTAAAAATCACATTCTTACCAGAAAGAAATACCATTACTATCTTATCATACATATCCAAACCCAAATCAACATGGAACCACAAACCGCCACATTCCCAAACAAAGCAGGACTCAAAATTTTTACCCGTACCTGGTTACCTCAAGGAGATGCCAGAGGAGTAGTAGTCATTGTCCATGGCTTAAATTCTCATAGTGGCTATTACCAATGGGTAGCAGATCAGTTTACTGCCCAAAATTATGCTGTTTATGCGCTTGATCTGCAAGGTCGCGGACAATCCGAAGGAGAGCGTTTTTATGTGGAAAGTATTTATGACTACATAAACGACATTGATACACTGGTAGATAGTGCGAAAGCAGACTATCCAGGTCTACCCGTTTTTATGTTAGGACACAGCGCAGGCGGAGTATTATCATGTATATATACACTGGAACATCAGGAAAAACTTACTGGGCTGATTTGTGAAAGCTTTGCCTATCAAGTACCTGCACCTGACTTTGCTTTAACCATACTCAAAGGCTTAAGTCATATAGCTCCACACCTGCATACGATAAAACTCAAAAATGAGGACTTTTCCCGTGATGCGGCGGTAGTAGACTTTATGAATAACGATCCTCTCATTGCCAATGAGTCGCAACCAACCAAAACCATGGAACAACTGGTACTGGCGGATGAACGATTGAAAAAAGAATTTCCCAAAATTACCATACCTGTTTTCATAATACATGGCACCAAAGACAACGCTACCAAATACAGTGGAAGCCAGTTCTTTTATGATACGGCAGGTTCTTCTGACAAAACCCTTAAGTTATACGAAGGTCACTACCATGATTTATTAAATGATGTAGACAAAGAAATAGTCATTACCGATATTAAAGACTGGGTAATCAAACACTCTTAACTGAGGAAAAAATACAGACTATTGGTCTGGTAATAAGGTACTTTGTATAAACGACCTGTTGCCAGGCCAGTAAGATAATTTTCTTAAAGCTGGCAGATACTATATTCAGTAGTATACTTTTTTCTTTTTGTGTATTACTCTGTTCCAGACCCAATGAAAAAGTTCAGGATAGGCAACAGCTCCTACAGAGTAATATATTCCAGTAAAGTGCTGCTTCACATCAGTATGAAAGACAGCATACCGATACCCGATCTGAGCACTTAATCCAATCCATCGGGTGGCTTTCCATTGTCCATATACTCCCGCTTGTGCAGGAACGAAAAAATCTCTGTGACTGCGACCAATAGCATGGTCTGTTCTCACATCATGGGGCATTACATTTACCATCCCTCCTCCTACTTCCAATGGAATACTCACAATCCAACGTTCACTAAAGAGGATATTTCGCCAGTAAATCAGACTAACAAACCAGAAATCATTTTTGTTATAATAGGAGGCATCTGCCTGTATAGCTTCATTTTTTCGCAGATTACTCAGACGCTTTTCCGCAAAGTATCCTAGCCAGTAGTACCCCAGGGTAACATGATGTTCTTTAGGTCCATAGGCAATGCCCGCATTAAATCCCCATATGCTGACAGGCTGGTAGTCAAAGGTTGAATTGCGAAAATCCAGACTGAAAACAGGTTTGATTTTATGTATAACCGATGAATCGTGAGGCTCCTTCATCAGACTATCCAACGGAAAAACCTGAGACCGCAAAATCGTTGCATTGGCTATAGTAGAGGTCCACAAACTTAGACATGCACAAACAGAGACAAGCATTGTCTTTAAGAAATACGTTCCGGATAATTTGCAGAATACCTGTTTCACAAAACAACTGTTTCTTTTACAGGTAGTTCACTAAAAAAGTATTCCTTATCCTTTTACTCTACAACAGGACTCCATTTTCTTCTTACAAAATAATCTCCCAGCAATAAGCTGCAGATTACAATCAGAAAAAGAATCCACTGCTGGCTATACATCCTGATCAATCGTACAGATGAATCAATCACAGCATGGGGATCCGGCGAGGTTATCTGATCTTTACGTGATGACATTATCGCAACCAAAAGAATTAGTGATACCACACCTGCTATCCACAGCCATGCTTTGCGGGAAATGACAGGTTCTATCACTACCCGTCGTTTAGGTGTAAGCTGAGCCATTATCTGGGATGTAAAGTCCTCTGATGGGTCAGTGGCAACATTCTTTTTCACTATTTCGGCAATAGCAGGCTCCAGGCTCAAGTCTTCGATTGTGTCAATCTGAGACATGATACGGCCTGTAAATGCATCCGAAGGTTCGTCCAGATTCACTTTCTGTATTGTCTTTTTCAACTTTCTCTCTTTCATCTCTCTTCGATTAAATGACTCAGTTTTCTTTCCAGCACTTTTCTTGCTCTATGCAGCTTTATCTTGATATTAGAAGCCATCAGTCCCGTTATCTGTTCAATTTCCCGAATAGACTTTTCCTCATAATAATAGAGTAGCACCAGCAAACCTTCCTGCTGAGGCAATGCCTGAATGGACTCTTTGATGATACGCTCCTGATCCTGTTCGTTGAAACTACCTGGTAAGACCATCTCCCCATCCTCCCATTTGGGTAATTGCTCTGTGAGAAAGGTAAACTCCCGCTTCATCTCCTTCAGTTTGTTCAGGCAGAGGCGATAGGTAATAGTATATAGCCAGGTTGAAAATTTAGATTTTCTCTCGAAGGTATGCAAACGTTCGTAAGCCTTTACAAAACTATCCTGTGCAGCGTCTTCGGCATCCTGTGCATCATTTAGAATCTTCAATGCAATGGAATACACCATCTTCTTGTATCGCTCCACCAAAAAGCGATAGGCAGAGACATCTCCCTGTAACACACGTTCGATATAGTATTCGTCTTCGAAGATTTTCATAACGATGGTTAGACAACCATCTGTCGGTTTGGTTACAACTAATTTTACTAAATAAATTTTTTAGAAAAAAGTTGTAACCAATGAAAAACCGGGTTGTCATATGGCAAAACGAATCAAAAACATATGGATGAAATACTCAGGGACTTTCTGGTCTCATTTGTTGCCATTGGAGCCATAGCCGGTATACTCTATGTCATTCTAATGACCCGTCACCGCGAACGAATGACATTGATGGAAAAAGGGCTAACACCCAAAGAATTTAACAACAACCTGGCAGTTATCTCAGCGACACTGCGTTTTGGACTCCTCATGATTGGTATAGCTATTGGCATACTACTAGGCAATACGGTTGCCAATAAGATGGATGTTCCCAGACAAGGTGCATTCTTTGCGATGATGTTGTTATTTGGAGGCATCAGCCTTATCATCAGTTACCTTATCGAGAAATCACACTATAAAAACAATCAAAAATGAGACCGTCTCCTACGCTTCTGTTACTAGCCATTGTAACTATCTTTTCTGGGTTTTCTCTGACTGCTTATGCACAATCCCACGATAATGAACAGGAAGAAAATAAGAAGTTGACGGCTACTATCCTGCATCTGGATAGCCTCTTCTGGAAAACCTATAATGAATGTAATCTGACCGAGAATGCCCGCTATATCGCACCTACTATTCAGTTTTATCATGACAAGGGAGGAATAACCAGTGGAGCGGGAGCTTTGACAAACTCACTTGCCAAAAACATTTGTGGCAATCCGAATCAAAAAATCAGACGAGAAGAAGTACCTGGTACGATTCAGGTGTTTCCAATGCGAGACGGAAACCGGATTTATGGAGCTATTATTTCGGGCGAGCATTATTTCTATGTAAGCCAGAATGGAAAACCGGAACGTAGAGAAGGATTGGCTAATTTTACCAACTTCTGGACGCTTGAAAATAATGAGTGGAAAATGTCGTATGTACTGAGTTATAATCATCACGGAGCACCACCTATAAACACGCGAAAAGAGATTTCTCTTCCAGCCAAAACGCTGAAACAATATGAAGGCACTTATAAAAATCCAACGTTTGGCTCTTTTACTATCAAGTCAAATGGCAACTACCTGACTATGGAAAGCAGCAATTCCAGAATGGATATTTTTGCTGAAAAGCCAAACTTCTTTTTTAGCAAAGAACGGGACCTTCAGTTTGAGTTTGCCACCGACACTAAACAAAAAGTCTCAAAAATCATTGTTCATGAAAATGGAAAAGTGGTAGATGAGTTGGTGAAAGAGTAGCAACCCAAATTCCTACCTCCATAAAAAATCAAAACGTCAGCATACCCTATATACTGACGTTTTGATTTGTATTCAGAAATCAGGAAAATTACTATTATTAACCTACCACCTCTTTCTTCTCTGTCTTACTCTCTGTTGGCTTACCTTCTCTGGCGATTCGGGCAGTTTCCAAACGGTCGATCAGGTCAGTAATCAAGCCAGTCCATCCTGTTTGATGGGAAGCACCTAATCCTCTGCCAGTATCTGCATGGAAATATTCATAGAACATCATATGATTCTTGAAATACGGATCATGGTTAAACTTGGCATCTCCACCATAGAACGGCCGCTCGCCTTTTTCATTTAACTGGAAGATTCGTAATAAGCGAGCCATCAGTTCTTCAGCTACCTGCTTTAGGTTTAGGAAAGTACCGGAACCGGTTGGATATTCTACCGTCATTTCATCTCCATAGTATTCATAATATTTCACTAACGATTCTATAATCAGGTAGTTAACCGGGAACCAAACCGGACCACGCCAGTTAGAATTTCCGCCAAACATTCCCGATTCGGATTCACCAGGCAGATACTGCACTGAATACGTAATGCCATCCATTTGCATTACATATGGGTGATCTTTATGGTATTTCGACAAAGATCTTACACCATAGTCTGACAAAAACTCTGTTTCGTCCAGCATACGACGTAAGGTACGCTTCAGTCGGTGAATACGCATCAATGCCAGCATCCGGCTTTCTCCACGTCCCGGTTCGTGCCAACGAGACACCATACGAGCCAGATCCGGTCTGTTTTTCAATACCCATTCCAATCGACGTGTAAAGTCAGGTAATTGTCCGATCATCTCAGGTGTCAGAATCTCTACCGCAAACATAGGGATCAAGCCTACCAATGACCGTACTTTCAATAATATGCTCTGATTATCGGCAGGCAAATGCAGAATATCATAGTAAAACTCATCTTCCGAATCCCAAAGATCAATTTCATCTTCGGTGATGTTACGCATAGCTTTGGATATAAACAGAAAATGCTCAAAAAACTTAGAAGCCATTTCCTGATAGCTTTCCTCATACGTTGCAAGCTCAATCGCAATCCGCAACATATTAAGGCTATACATCGCCATCCAGCTACTTCCATCGGCCTGTTCGATATAAGCCCCGTTTGGTAGTGGATGACTCCGGTCAAATACTCCTATATTATCCAGTCCCAGGAAGCCACCTTCAAACAGGTTATTTCCTTCTCTGTCTTTCTGGTTTACCCACCAGGTAAAGTTCATCAATAGCTTATGAAACACAGAAGCCAGAAACTGCTTATCGCCCTTCCCACCATTCATCTCCTTATCAATCGCATATACTTTCCAGGCCCCCCATGCATGCACAGGAGGATTAACATCCGAGAAATTCCATTCATAGGCAGGAATCTGTCCGTTGGGATGCATATAATATTCCCGCAAGAATATAACCAGCTGACGTTTGGCAAAGGAGGGATCTAGTTTGGCTAATGGAATACAATGAAACGCCAGATCCCATGCCGCATACCAGGGATATTCCCACTTGTCAGGCATAGAGATTATATTTCCATTGTGTAAATGTCGCCAGCTCTGATTCCGGATATTCAAACGGGATTCAGGAGGAGCTGCCGAAGCAGGGTCTCCAGTAAGCCACTGATCTACGTTAAAGTTATAAAACTGTTTGTTCCATAACATGCCGGCATAAGCCTGTCGCTGAATTTTACGCAGATCCGCATCTTTTATATTTTTCTGCAGATCGGCATAATATACATCTGCCTCCGTTTTTCTCTCTGTAAACTTCTCATCAAAATTAATAAATGGAGTTTCCATGTATCGGTGGCTTAATCTGAATCGCAGTGTCACCTCTCCCTTTGGGTTCACCTGCAATGTATTCCGGATAGCCCCTTTTGTACCTGTTTTCTGAGGGTTCAGGTATTTAATTTCTCCTCCGGAAATGATATAATCATTAATACTGTCTTTGGGATAGGGACGCGGATTGGGTTGCCCGAAAACCTTTAACCGATTGGTCTCATTCTCACAAAACAGTTCTTCAGGTTCTCCCTCAAAATACAGATAGTATTTTCCTACATCCTCATGTTCAGCCACGATATAGTTACGTCCTGAAGCAGCAACATTGGGTACATAGGTCTGATCTTCGTATCCCCAGTACCAGGTATTCCGAAACCACAGAGTAGGCAGAATATCCAGACGGGCCTTTTTTACAGAACGGTTACAGGCAGTAACTTTGATTAAAATATCTTCTTCGGAAGCTTTGGCATATTCAATAAAAATGTCAAAATACTCATCTTTCTGAAATACTCCTGTATCTATCAGTTCATATTCAGGTTCATCCCTACCCCGTCTTGCGTTCTGTTCTAATATTTTTCGGTATGGGAAAGCATTCTGAGGATATTTGTACAACATTTTCATGTACGAATGAGTCGGAGTACTATCCAGATAATAGTAGAGTTCTTTGACATCTTCTCCGTGATTTCCCTCCGGGTTTGCCACTCCAAACAACCGCTCTTTTATATAAGGATCTTTTCCGTTCCAGAAAGCCCATCCAAAACACATGCGCTGTTTGGTATCCGAAATCGCCGCTATTCCATCCTCACCCCATCTGTAGGCACGACTAATGGCTTGTTCATAAGGAAAATATGTCCAGGCAGACCCATCTGCACTATAATCTTCACGTACAGTTCCCCACTGGCGTTCTGACAAATACGGTCCCCATTTCTTCCAGCCAGAATTTTTAGGTGTTGCGATAATTCTCTCTTTTTCAGGATTACTTTGCATGGCTACAAAAAATCATTTATAAATGAATCAGATACAGACAGTTTTCAAAACAATTAAAAAGGTCAGTATAAAAAAATCAAAAACAGAGGCATAACCTACCTGTGATATTTCTTTCACTAACCAGTGTATAAGTTCTCCCATAAAGTCACATATTTCTTTGTATACTCAGTCATCTCTTTTCGTTTATACTGCATGATAAATCTTGGATGCTCCAATACATGAATCTGCTCAAACAAATCCAATTGCTTATTGAGTAGTTGCAGATATTGGTAATTTTTCTGTCCCAAACAGATAACCTCTTTTACCGATCCCAGTGCCACTTGCAGCTTCAGATATTCCAGCATAGAAGATTCCAGCGCTTTGTATACGTCCGGTGAATCATAGTAATTGTAGTTTTTACCTTCTTTCACCAAGGCCAGCGGATAAACAGCTCCCAAATGAAACCTGCTGAAGAATCGGTCTGTTCCTCCAAACTCGTTGATACATTTGTAGATAAACTGGCTGGAAAGCTCTGTAGTATTCTTGAATGTATGGTTAATGTGACAATATTGCTGCAGATTTACAGGATCAGTAAAGGAAATCCCTGTAGTACCACCTCCCAAACGTCCAGGGTTAATCCCCATGATCCAAACACGTGGCAATTCATCTGCATAGAACTTCTCATAAAACTGAACTACAATCTGTTTTACATCAGTCTGCTCATAGGGATTCAGTGTTTTCACTGAATGCGGCAACTCATTCCCAGCAGATAGCTGGTTATAAAAAGAAATGGCTTTCTCTGCAAAAGTCATATTTTCATTCTGTAAGAAGCTGACACAGCATCAGGAGGTCATCCTTTCATCTATAAGTATTACGGTGTCAGCTTATTCTGTTTAATTTTTTCCAGTGCCAGCAGGATGATCGCCAATGAATTGGCGACACAGATCTCCCCCTGCACTGCTTTTTGCATCACTTCTGCCAAAGGTACTTTTTCGACAATAATATCTTCTGTATGATCCAGTTTCTGTTCTCTGGTATGATAGGCTCCTTCAGCCAGATAGAAATGAAACTGGTTCGTATTTTTGGTTGGATCGTCATAAATCACTGCAAGCTTAGTCCACTGTTCGCTGTAATAGCCTGTCTCTTCCAGCAACTCCCGCTTTGCCGCTACCTCTACTGAACTATCAGTAGTATCCACGATTCCTCCCGGCAATTCGAGCAGTATCTGACCTGCACCATGCTTGTACTGCCTTACCATGATTACTTCATTGTCTGCTGTAATTGGGAATACAAGCACTACTTCCGGACGAACACTTACATAATAATCGTCCAGAATACGCCCATTGGGTAATTGTACTTCGTCTTTACGTACTTTATACCAGCGATGATCAAAAACCATCTCTGATCGTAAGGTCTTCCACTTCTCCAGTTTTTTCACTTTATCTGTATAGGGTAAATTCATCATTTAGTACTAATCGTGTTCTGAGGCTATTTAAGCTTTACCAACTCATGATAGGCTTTCAGGTATTTGTTGATCCGGGGAATATCCTTTTCTGTAACAGAAGGCAATCGCCTCATATCCAGATTATCTTCCAGATCGTTTAACTTCACATTAATCGCCAGACGACTGGTTTTAATACGTTGTATAAAATCCTCGTAAGATTCAGATTCTGGACGCGTCAGACAATTCACCGCCTCCAGAATGGATTCAGAGAACCCTTCCTTACGCAAATCTTCTATTGTCTTTGGAGAGTCTTCTACCACATCATGCAACAAGCCAACAATCTTTTCATCCTCATTTTTACCTCGCAGCATGACCCGCATCACATGTAAAATATAAGGGGCACCATACCGATCTTTCTGATCTTTATGTACTTCTGTAGCTATCTGTAATGCACGTTCAAAATTCATATTTTCTCCAGCTGGACTAGTGTCTATATGCGAATGTGCAAATTAATTGTTTGGGATTCAATCAAAATAGATGAAAATAACAGAAAGGCCACAAAATTTTCAGTACAGAAAATCCATAAACATCATTCAATGACGATGAGTTTGTACTATAGGAGGAAAATAGTCTGTTTATTCTCTTAGAAAGAGAGGCTTTCTGACTTTCCGGGATATAAATTCTCTGTCCTTCTGAAAGAGTCACTCCATTTTGACCTCCTGAAAGCACCTCCTACCCTTCTGGAAGAATCTTGTGGCAAGACCAGCGGCCTTTCCGACTGGAGATAATTTTTCTCTCAAAAACCAAATGCGGCTCTATTTGTCACAAGGTTCTTTCAGAAGGACAGGGAAGAAAGATCTTTTCCTAAAGAAAGATCCTTTCAAAAAGAAAAAAATGAATTACGAACCTCTTCTCTTACTCTAACATTCAGCAACATTAACCGATACAGCCAGACCACCTTCTGAGGTTTCTTTGTATTTTCCGTTCATATCCAGGGCTGTTTGCCACATGGTTTTTACGACATCATCGAGAGAGACTTTGGCTAAAGAAGGATTGCTTTCCAGTGCAATATTACAGGCCGTAATAGCCTTCATAGCTCCCATTGTATTTCGTTCTATGCAAGGGATCTGTACCAAGCCCCGGATAGGATCGCAGGTAAGACCCAGATGGTGCTCCATGGCAATCTCAGCCGCCATCAGAGCTTGACCCGAACTTCCTCCCAGACATTCGGTTAAAGCAGCGGCAGCCATAGCAGAAGAAACGCCAATTTCTGCCTGACAGCCACCCATGGCTGCGGATAAGGTAGCCCCCTGCTTAAAGATACTTCCAATTTGACCTGCCACCATAAGAAACTGAATAATTTTCTCTTCACTCACATCTTTGCAAAAACAGACATAGTAAAGCAAAACCGCCGGAATTACTCCTGCAGCCCCATTGGTAGGAGCCGTCACAACACGTCCCAGTGAAGCATTTACCTCATTAACAGCGAGTGCAAAACAACTAATCCACTTGGTTACACATTCAAACGACTTGGAAGTACGTCGGATAGCCTCAATCCATTCACTGGCATCCTGATAGGTCTGATCTCCCATCAGTTTTCGATTAATGGAGGCCGCTCTGCGTGCTACTTTTAATCCACCTGGTAGGAAGCCTTCTGTATGGCACCCCGTATAGGCACAGTTCAACATCACATGGTAGATATTCAACAATCCCGAACGAATATCAGCAGGTGTTCGCCATACTTTCTCGTTTTCCCATACTACAGCAGAAATACTTTTATGAAATTCCTGGCAATACCGTTCAACGTCTTTGCCTGTCTGCACTGGATAAGGCAATTCTACTTTAGTACCTGTAAACTGTTCGTTTTCTTTTATAATAAACCCTCCTCCTACCGAGTAATAGGTTTCCCATAGTTCCTCCCCATTAGCCAGCCAGAGGTGGAACTGTATACCATTCGGATGAAAAGGGAGGGATTCATTATAATAGAAGCAGATATCATCCGTATAGTTGAAAGGAATAACATGCTGTCCCAATAGATAAATCTGCGAGGTATCTTTAATGGTTTGTACAATCTGAGGAATGGCCTCTTCCTTTACTGTAACCGGATCTGCTCCACTTAACCCCATCAAAACAGCTATATCAGTCCCATGCCCGATGCCAGTCTTCGCCAGTGAACCATAAAGTAACACCTGAACCTTGACAACTTCTTTTAAAGACATCTTTTGCCCGATTTCCTGCATACATCGCTGTGCTGCTCTCCATGGACCTAATGTATGTGAACTGGACGGACCAATTCCAATTTTTAAAATATCAAATACGCTAATTGCTTCCATTATTTTATTTCCAGATTCCAACAGGAACTATTTCCAGCAAATGTCCATCAAAGTCTCGAAAATAAAAAGAGGTCTGCCCATTACGCCAGGTTTCTTCATGAATTATTTCTATACCCACAGTGAGAACTTTTGCCTTACAAGCTTCATATTCTTCCGGAGTCACTTCAAAAGCCAGGTGTAGTTGTCCATAACCATAATGAGGAGGTAAATGTGTATCCGTTTTTGTCTTCTCCGAAATAAAACATAGCAACACTGACGTTCCGGCTCTGAAAAACACATGCCGCCCTTCTACTTTACTAATAACAGGAAACCCAAGCAGGTCATGATAGAAATGCGCTGTACGGTCTAAGTCTGTTACATACAAACAAGTTTCCTTGATATGAATGATATTCATGGTATAGCTGATTAAGAAAATAAGCCCTTGTAAAGTATATCTTTCTTTACTGACTATTGCGTCAGACACATTACTGAAAAATCTATTCCTCACTAACTTTCATACCATTAGTATTTATATTGCATTTCATCTCTATGAGATGTTAGATCTGAGAGAAGGCTGTAGGCACTAAAAACGTACGGGTAATACCTGAAAGAATTTTTTCATCACTATATTCAGGCATGGTACTAATCTTTTTCCATTCCGGATCAGAGCCAAATTTCTTCCAGTTCTGGTCATGCTCTTCCATGTTATCAAATACAAGCATATAGGTAAGATTAGGCAGATGAGACCCTATGACTGCTTCACCAAAGAATACAGGAGTCAGGCCAACACGTTTAAAAATGGCAATTTCACCTGCATCATTAAACATTTCTATCTTCTTTTTTCCTGTAACTTCACTGGGACTTTCATACCGTCGCAGTTCGAACAAACGAGGCTTTTTCTCCGGCACTTCCAATGCAGGCATCTGGGCAAATGACTTAAACAATGAACTTTCGATCCGTTCGTAAGCAGGTTCTGTAGCAGTAGCATTCAAATACGGAGCTGCTGCCTGCAGATATGCAGTATCTTTTGCCAGCTTTTGAGCGACTTCCATAAAGTCTGTAAGTGACGCATACGGAATCAATACAATAAGCTTGGTAAATCCTTGCGGCAGGTACTCTGTAAAAACGCCTATGTTTTTACTACCTACCTTGTTCAGAGCTGGAATGGCCGCTTGTTGAAAATAGTCTTCTACCAGCTTTCTTTGCCGCCCGTTTTTTACTGTGTAGGTACGCAGTTCATAAAACTCAAAGGTAGCGTTGGGCTGCATAGGCTTACTTACAGAGGCAACACTTACTTGTGGTATGAGAGTAGCTACTGTACCAGTCACCAGGGAAGCTTGTATAAAATCACGTCTTTTCATAGGATTGGGTTGTATATTAATTTGTCTAAGGAGAGAGTACTAAAAGATAATAATATGCAATATCTCATATGCAGTGTAACACACGAAGTACTATCCAGCTCTTTCTCTTTGTACATTTCCTATCAACCTGACAGGTATTTTACATTCATAAGAATAACGGCCTTTTGAAAGAACAATGCAATGAAGTCTTTCAAAAGGCCGTTGGGCAGGGTAGACTTAAAAAGAATCTTAAAGACTACAATTCAGCTTTCTTAATTCTTTTTCATCAGGTTTGTATTGTAATTCAATAGCCTTACGAATGTCACTGCATCCTTCATCGTGTTTTTTGCTATCCAACTTTACACGACCACGATTATAGTAGGCTACGGCATATTGAGGGTCCAGCTGTAATACCTTATCATAATCGGCAATGGCCCCATCATAGTTTTTCGCATTGGCACGGGCGGCAGCTCTATCAAATAAGGCATTTTCATAGTCTGGCACCAGTTTTATTGCCTCATCAAAAGAAGTTACAGCTTTATCATACTGGAATTGCTTAAAATAACAAACACCTCGAAAATAGAAAGCAGGTGCATCCTGAGGGTTCTTCTCAATGTATTTAGTCCAGTCACTGGCAGCCTGATCATAACGGGACAAGGCCATACGTGCCAGCGCTCTCTCCTTATATACATTTACATCTTTATAACCTGATGTAATAGCCCTCGAAAAATCAGCGTCAGCACCTCTGTAGTCTTTTATATGACTACGTGCTATACCTCTGTAATAGGTAGCTTCTACATCGCCATAGTTGTAGGATAGCGAACTGGTCAGGTATTGTTCTGCAGATCTGTAGTCTTCCATATTCAGAGAGGCTGTAGCCGCATCAAAATATACATTGGGGTTAAAGGGATTCAATTCCATTACCCGTTTGTAATCATTCACCGCCTCCTTATAATTTCCCAGCAAGTTCTGCATAGTGGCTCGTTCATAATAAGCCAGTTCAAATTCTTTTTTTAGCTGTACCGCTTTTGTGAAGTCATTTAATGCTTCCTCGTACTTTTGTTGAGCCTTCAACAAAAGCCCACGCTGATAATAGGCATCTGCGTCTGTGGAATCTAGCTCTATCGCTTTTGTAAAATCGGCTTCAGCCTCTGTGACTTTATTCTGTTTTGCCAGAATCATTCCCCGTGTAGCAAAATTCTCTTTCTTTTTAGGGTTTAATTCCATAGATTTTTGCAAATAGGGCATGGCTTTATCCACCTCTCCCCGCTCCAGATACAAACCTATAATATCCTGATAGGCCTGATCAAATTCTGGTTTAGCAGCAATGGATCTCTCCAGATCTGCAATAGCGCCTTTGGTATCACCCAATCCCTGCTTGATAGATCCACGATAATAAAATGCTTCTGCAAACTTTGGCTCCAGTGCAATGGCTCTGTCCAGGTCCCGCAATCCACCATCGGTGTCTCCCATCTCACTTTTTATCAGACCCCGGTATGCATATCCCCGGTGGTTATTCTGTTCAATACGTAACCATCTGTTTACATCATCTATGGCAGCAGGCAGGTTTCCGGTTTCAAGCTGGACAATGGCTCTGCCTTCCAGACCACGTGGATTCTGAGGTTCGCGGGCAAGCACTTCATTATACTCTGTTAATGCTCCCCGGTAATCCTTTTTCTTGAGTTTACCATTGGCAGAGATGAGTAAGTCATTAATATTTTGCGCATATACAGTTGTGGTTAATAGCAGTCCACACACTATATAGAAAAAACGTAAGGCTAACATAAAAATACAACGTTGTTGAAGTTAGGTCTGATAGTAAATCAGGTATATGTCCGCAATCTTTGTTCCAATTTTTCAATACTACCAACAAAAACCTAAAAATAAAACAACCAGTGAAGAATCCTCTTCACTGGTTGTTTTAGTAGAAAGTATATTATTCGCTTTTACAGGAATAAGCTACTATTTCAGAGCTTATCTACAAGTAAAATCGGACCACTATATATTAGTTAGCAGGAGTTGCATTACTTTTTACTTCGCCTTTGATAGTCAACACAACTGGTGCAGTTCCTACGTTGGTAGTCAAAGTAACAGTTTTTGTGAAAGGACCAACTGCAGCAGCATTGAATGTAGCTTTCACTACACCTGTTTTGCCAGGAGCGATAGGTTCTTTTGAATAATCAGGAACAGTACAACCGCAAGATCCCTGAGCAGCTGAAATAATCAAAGGAGCACTACCAGAGTTTGTGAATTTAAATTCAGCAGTTACTGGCTTTCCTTGTGGAATAGCAGCAAAGTCGTGTGTAGTTTTTTCCCATTTGAAAGCAGGAGCTTTAGCAGAAGCAGATTTAGTTTGGGCAAATACAGCTGCAGAAACAGCGAATAGAAATGCGATGGCTAATGCGATTTTTTTCATGATAGTATACGTTTAATAGATAAGAATTACTTGTTATTGTTACTCAACAGGACAAAAGTATAGCGAAAAACTGAAACCATCTCTCAACAATTCTTTAAATATTGTTAATGAAATGTTAATGCACCTTTCTGTATAGGTGAGCTTTTCATTTCTAAAAATAAGATCATGTATCTTTGCATTCATATAATTCTTTGAGAAAACGCGTTTTACACTAAAATACAGCAAATGAACCGTCGTACCTTTCGGCTTATAATCATTCTGGCAACTCTCTCTGTCTTTGGGATTGTGGTGGTGCAGGTTTTCTGGTTCAGGCAGGCTTTTAATGTACGGGAGGTAGAGTTTGACCGAACTGCCAGAGAAGCACTAGCCAAGGTAGCCCATTCCATTCTGCGTTACAATCAGCATACTGTCTCATCCAATGTCTCTATAAAAAAAGCTTCGTCCAATTACTATGTTGTGATGGTCAACGATGTGATTGATGAGGAACTGCTGAAAACACTGCTGCGCAATGAACTCGAAAAACGGGATATACGCATAGACTTCCAGTACATAATTTATGATTGTGCCAACAATGAGGCGGTTTTTGGAAATTATTTCGTTTTTGGAAAGGAGGACATCCATCCTACAGCCAATCAGATATTTCCTAAGATTGCAGGTGACAACTATTACTTTGGTATTCGGTTTGTAAATAAAGATCTGGCACTGGTAGGGGAAATGCGGTTCTGGATATTTTCGTCAGCTGTATTGTTGATCGTAATCTCTTTCTTTGCGTATACATCCTTTGTGGTTCTGCGCCAACGTCGTCTATCTGAAATCCAACAGGATTTTATCAACAACATGACACATGAATTTAAAACGCCACTCTCTACCATCTCTATATCATCTGAAGTATTAAAGAATCCGAAAATTACCCAGTCTCCGGAACGTTTACTTAGCTATGCAACTATCATTGGGCAGGAGGCCAACCGCCTGAAAGGTCAGGTGGAACGGGTGCTTCAGATGGCATCACTGGAGAATGAAGAAATAAAACTGAAGAAAGAAACTATCGATCTGAATCAACTGATTACTCAAGCAGCAGAGCCTTTTCAGCTTTCTCTTACAGAAAAAGGAGGCACATTGCAATTACATCTTGATGCTACCCGCAATCAAATTTCCGGGGACAAGCTCCATATTACCAATGTGTTGTACAATCTTCTGGATAATGCGATTAAATACAATCACAAGGTTCCTGAAATACTAATTACTACACAGAACGAAAAAGATCAGATAGGCATTACGGTTAAAGACAATGGCATTGGTATCAGCCAGGAGCATGTAAAACGGATTTTTGACCGTTTTTACCGCGTTCCAACAGGTAATGTTCATGACGTAAAAGGGTTTGGGCTTGGATTAAACTATGTCAGGCTCATTGTAAAGGCTCATAATGGTACAATCAAAGTGACCAGTGAACCTGACCAGGGAAGTAGCTTTACGATCTGGTTACCAGTAACTTCAGAAAAGCTTGCATAACAACGGTGTTCTTTTCTAACTTTAAAGCCCTGTAGCTGAAATCAGATCGTAAACCTATTTTTTATACTAAATTCTACCTACATACTTGAGCAAAGCACATATTTTATTGATAGAAGATGATCTTAACCTGGGATTTGTGATCAAAGACAACCTGGAGATGGAGGGATTTTCGGTAACACTGTGTGATGATGGAGACAAAGGCTGGCATGTATTTACCCAACTCAACTTTGATATCTGTGTACTGGATGTAATGCTTCCCAAGAAAGATGGCTTTACTTTAGCCCAGGAAATTCGCCAGAAAAACACACAGATTCCAATTATCTTTCTTACAGCCAAGTCCATGAAAGAAGATAAGATAACAGGATTTCGTATAGGAGCTGATGATTATTTAACCAAACCTTTCAGCATCGAAGAACTTACCTTGCGGATTGAAGCCTTATTGCGACGTAGCAAACCCTCTATTAATCAGCAAAATCAGTATGCTCTCGGAAAATATGTATTTGACTATCCCAACCTAACCTTACGGTATGAGTCACAGATGCAGACTCTGACTCAGAAGGAAGCTGATGTGTTACTGCTGTTGTGCAAGAATGCAGGTAAAGCAATGAAAAGGGAAGAAATATTAGTGCAAGTATGGGGTAGTGATGATTATTTTCTGGGAAGAAGTCTGGATGTATTTATTTCCCGCTTGCGAAAACACCTGAACAATGATCCAACGGTAGAAATCTCCAATCTTCATGGCGTAGGATTCAAGCTAAAAACGCCTTCGTTATAGAGACTTCAGAAAATGGAGAATAGTCCTCCATTTTCTGAAAACCACAGAAAGCTTATGCTTTCCAAACTTCTTCGCGATGTTTGCCTACAGAAAGCACAAAACGGGTCGGGCTTGGGATTAAAACCAGACGAGCCTCTTTACCTGGAAATTTCTCTGTTTCCACCCATACACCTTCTTTATGGTCTACTTCATAGATAGGTCTTCCGTCAGGATGCTGGCCTACTTTCTCATATTTCTGTGCCAGATAAGCTGTAGGTAATAATACCTCCGAATCCATATCGTGTGTATCATGAACCTCTTCCAATGCATCTTCCAGAAAATCTCCATATTTATCTATGAAGTCATCTTCCATGTCATGAAGCTGCTCCTCAACTTCATCGTAACGTTCATCTGAATAATTCATATTACTTAGCTGAATCTTCTTTTCAACTAAAGCAATTAAGGCTGCATCTAGCTTTTTGGTATCCATACTCAAAATAGTATATTTAGTCATTTATTGTAAAACAACACAGCAGGAAAGCATTCTTACCAAGGATTTCAATTTACTTGCAACGTGTAGCAAACTAGTCAAACAGGTAGTATCCAAGCCTGTTTCGGGCTTTTACTTTCTATCAAAGTGTTTTCAAAGGTAGTAAAAAAATGATGAAAAAAGCAAAGCCGAAATCTTACCAAAATCTATCTTTGTGCTATATCAAACCTATATTTCTATGATAAAAATCCGAGAAGCCACTTCTAATGATTTTCAAACCATTCAACAAATAGCCCATCAAACCTGGCCAGATACGTTTGGCTCTATCTTATCCAAAGAGCAAATCGCCTATATGCTGAACTGGATGTACAGTATTCCTTCTTTAGAAGAACAGGTTACCCATAAAGGTCATATATTTCTGCTAGCAGAAGAAGATGGCACTACCCTCGGCTATATATCGTATGAACTCAATTACACGAATCAGCCCAAAGTCAAGATTCATAAAATCTATATTCTGCCATCTTCCCAAGGTAAAGGAGTAGGCAAGGCACTATTTACTCAGGTTGAAGCTATTGCCAGATCTCATTCCCAGCAAACCCTGTCGTTGAATGTAAACAGACAAAATCCTGCTGTTCAGTTTTATGAAAGAATAGGCTTTCATGTAGCGGGTCAGGAGAATATTGACATTGGCAATGGCTTTCTGATGGAAGACTACATTATGGAAAAATCACTAGAGCCTGCTTTAGCTTAGTGCTCTCCGACTGACAAACCAACAAAACAAGTACAACCGTTTCCGAACTCCATGTCTTATAAATTATTTGTACCGTTTCTCTGTACGCTGATTGGTATAGCAACTCTTTCAGCGCTAGCCGCCCAGAATCAGAAGGCCAAAATCAAAACAGCTTATTTTCCTCCCGCCCAAAGCTGGCAGCACCAAACTCCACAATCAGTGGGTTTGAATGGTACAAAACTTTCAGAAGCGATTTCCTTTGCTATTGCGAATGAAACTCAGGCTCCTCGTAGCATGGAAGCCAATCACTATCGCACCTTCGGGAAAGAACCTTTTGGAGATGGTATCGGTCCTTTTGCAGATCGTGGTGCACCTACAGGAATTATTGTATACAAAGGATATATCGTCGCTGAATGGGGTGAACCTCTACGAGTAGATATGACACATAGTGTGACCAAAAGTTTTTTGTCGACGGTAGTAGGACTGGCAGTGGATCAGGGATTGATTCGGAGTGTACAGGATACTGTAGCACCTTATGTACCACCCATTGAAGTATATAATCCACAACAATCCATCTCCAGACCTGCAGAAGACATCGGAAAACCCGAATTAATCCGGCCTTTTGCAACCTCTCATAACCAAACCATTACCTGGGATAACCTTTTGCGGCAAACCAGCGACTGGGAAGGCACCTTATGGGGCAAACCTGAATGGGCCGACAGACCCGGCGCTAATGCCAGTGAATGGCAAACCCGTCCACGCAATAAACCAGGCACCGTTTATGAATACAATGATGTACGGGTAAATGCCTTGTCACTGGCAGCATTAAGTGTATGGAGAAAACCCTTGCCTCAGGTACTGAAAACCTATATTATGGACCCAATTGGTGCCTCTAACACCTGGCGATGGAATGGATACCGTAATGCCTGGATTGTGCTGGATGGTCAGGCAGTGCAGTCCGTAAGTGGTGGTGGTCACTGGGGAGGGGGTATGTTTATCAACGCCTATGATATGGCCCGGTTTGGTTTACTGACCCTTCATAAAGGAAACTGGAATGGCAAACAACTGATTTCAACGCAATGGGTTTCACAGGCACTTACGCCAACCACTCCAGAGCCTACGTATGGGTATATGAACTGGTTTCTCAATACAGACAAAAAATATCTGCCCAGTGCACCTATTAGTGCATTTGCTCATATAGGCAATGGCACCAATATGATCTATGTAGATCCAGAGCATGAACTGGTGGTAGTAGCCCGATGGATCGACAACAAGGCACTGGATGGAATGGTAAAAAGAGTATTGGAGGCATTTCCCGAAACAAAATGATTTTCCGGAACCATCCCACATCAATATAGATTATAGTTATATCCTTAAAAAAGATTCTATGGCAACTCCCAAGATCCCTGCTAAAATATTTGTCAGACAACATGAGATCACAGCCATTTTTTTGCAGGAAGTAGACAAACATCTGGCAGATATTATCTCCGGTAAGGTTACCGAGATGTTTGAGATTCGTGACATTGCTGATATCATGCACATACACCCTACTCATCTGAGTAATACCATAAAACTTACTACTGGTAAGCCGCCCTGCTACTTCTTTGAAGAAAAGATTCTGGATATTGCTAAAACCAGGTTACGGGAAACGTCTGATCCTATTGCAGAAATAGCCATTGCGTTAACCTACGACCCGTCCAATTTTGTCAAGTTCTTCAAACGCTTCACAGGATTAACTCCGAAACAATATCGTGAAGAAGTACAGATGGAAAAATTCCTTTCAAAAACTGAACTAGTCACCATTTAATCTGAAGCTGTCACCATATTTCTGAGATGGAACTACTGCAATTTTGTACCATTATTTCACCAATACAATACGAATAATGGAAACTACTAAAATTGCACTGATTACAGGAGGAAGCCGGGGTCTCGGCAAAAACACTGCATTACAACTTGCAAAAAAAGGAACAGATGTAATCCTGACCTATCGTACACAAAAAGAGGAAGCAGACAATGTCGTTAAGAAAATACAAAACCTTGGGCAAAAAGCAATCGCCCTTCCGCTGGATGTGGCTGACAACAAGTCTTTTGATATATTTCTTCAGACAGTATCTGACCAACTCAAAACCATCTGGAACAGAGATACGTTTGATTTTCTAATCAACAATGCAGGCATTGAGTCTTACTCACTGGTAGCAGATACAAAAGAAGAAGAGTTTGACAGCCTGTTACAGGTACATTTTAAAGGAGTCTACTTTCTGACGCAAAAGTCTCTCCCACTGCTTGCCCATAATGGCCGCATTGTCAACTTCTCCACAGGTCTGGCCCGATTCTCTACACCCGGATATGCTGCCTATGCCTCGATGAAAGGAGCTATTGAAACGTTTACCAAATACCTGGCAAAAGAAGTAGGTTCACGAGGCATTACTGTCAATGCCGTGGCGCCAGGTCCTATCGAAACAGATTTCACCAAAGGTGCTTTCGAAGCGAATCCTCAGTTGAGAGACATTCTATCCTCTCAAACAGCACTTGGCAGAATAGGACAACCTGATGATATAGGTGGAGTAGTTGCCTTCCTTTGTAGTGAAGAAGCCCGCTGGATTACAGCTCAGCGTATCGAAGTATCCGGAGGATTGTTTCTCTAATGAAGAGTTTTGAAAAAAGATACTGGTTATATCAGTGAATTACTGGTGCGAACGGGCGTTCGCACCAGTAATTCTTATTTATTACTTGGCCCGTATCTGTCCATTCCCTCTGACAATCCATTTGTAACTGGTTAGCTCTTCCAGAGCCATAGGGCCTCGGGCATGCAGCTTCTGAGTGCTGATGCCAATTTCAGCACCTAAACCAAACTGAGCTCCATCTGTAAAAGAAGTGGCAGCATTTATATAAACAGCTGCTGCATCTACTGCCTTAGTAAATTTCTCAGCAGTGGGCATATCTTCTGTGACAATGGCTTCGCTATGTTTGGAACTATAGGTAGCGATATGATCCAGTGCTTCTTCCAATGTACGTACGGTACGAATCGCCATTTTCATGGATAAAAACTCTGTTCCGAAATGTTCCGGAGAGGCTCTGTGTAATAACCCATAAGGATAATATCCCTGTAACTGATCAAATGCCTGATCATCAGCAAACAGCTCTACTCCATCTTCACCCAGTGGGGTTACCAATGCTACCAAATCTGGCAAACGATTTTGATGAATCAGCAAACAATCCAGGGCATTACATACGCTTACCCTACGGGTTTTGGAGTTATGTACTATATTAACTGCCTTAGTAAGGTCTCCGTTTTCATCAAAGTACACATGCACAATACCTGCTCCTGTCTCAATTACAGGAACACGGGAATTGGCACGTACAAAGTCAATCAGAGACTGGCTACCACGAGGAATGATCACATCCACATATCCTACCGCTTTCAGCAACGCATCTGTAGCACTCCGATCAGGCGGTAGCAAGTGTACAATATTCTCGTCAATACCATAACGCGTCAAAATACGCTTGATAACAGAGATAATAGCTTCGTTTGAATAAGAGGCATCACTTCCACCTTTCAGAATACAGGCATTACCTGACTTGAGGCATAACGCAAACACGTCGAATGTCACATTGGGTCTTGCTTCATAGACAATACCGATGACTCCCAGAGGGACCGTTATTTTCGTTAATTCCAATCCATTAGGCAGCAGCTTTGAAGAAAGTATTTTTCCTACCGGATAATTTAGCCGGGATACATTGCGAATATCATCTGCAATAGCTTTAATACGTTGAGGCGTAAGCTTTAACCGGTCAAACTTAGGATCGCTTTCATCCATCCGATCCAGGTCTTTCTGATTTTCAGCTAGCAGAAAATCTGTCTCCTGCTCTGCTTCATTGGCAACATCTAGCAGTACCTGATTAATGGTAGTCACCTCCAGTAAAGGAATAGTGCGACTTGCTTTTCCAACAGCTTCAAAAGCTTCCTGAAGAGATTGTGTAGTGGTTAACATATGCAAAAGAAAATAACAGTCAAATTGGAAACAGAGGTGTTAAAAAAACCATTCCTGCCAGGGAGTAATTTTATCAAACAAGAAAGAGATAATCATAATGCACCAGAGGTTTTTTGTTTTTCTCGCCCAGGTATGTCTTTGCTACCTCAGCTCCATATTGTGCCATGCCTAATCCAACCAGTTCATCATTGTCTGTGACAATCTTTATAATATCTCCTTTTTTAAAATCTCCTTCCAGTCGGGTAATACCTATTGGTAAAAGACTCACGGCTTTATCAGGCTGCAACAAACTTGCCTTTGCCCCTGCATTTATATAGACAAGCCCTTTGGCATATCCTTCTGAATTAGCTACCCATCGTTTGAGCTTGGATTTATTTTCCTGTGTGGTAAATACGGTTCCTACAGGTTCTTTTCGCAAAATAGATGTCAGAATATCCGGTGTCTTTCCATTGGCAATATGTACCTTGATACCAACCATAGCCAGCTTGTGTGCAATATTACACTTGGTAATCATCCCTCCCCTGCCAAAGTTTGATTTCTCAGCAGAGACAAAACGGGAAAAGTCTGTTCGGGTTGAATCAATAACCGGAATCAGCGAGGCACCTGGCTCTTTGGGAGAGCGGTCATAAATACCGTCTACATTAGTCAGGATAACCAAGGCATCAGCCCCTAACATTGAAGCCACCAGCCCAGCTAGTTCGTCATTGTCTGTAAACATGAGTTCCGTTACAGAAATCACGTCATTTTCGTTGATGATAGGGATGATGTTGTTTTGTAGCAATGTACCAAAACAACGTTTCATATTCAGGTAGTGCATCCTGTCTCTGAAATCTTCCTTGGTCACCAAAATCTGTGCACATATCAGGTTATGGGGTTGCAGTAACTGTGTATAGATATTCAGCAATTTTACCTGTCCGATAGAGGCCAGTAACTGGCGTCGGGCAATAGGATCGGTTTTGTCTGAAACAGGCATAAGACTCCTTCCTGAAGCTACTGCTCCAGAAGAAACCAATATTACTTCTACACCCTGGCTTTTAGCGTGTGCAATTTGGCTGATCAACTGCCCCATAACAGCTTCATCCGGAAGGCCGTTCCCTCCTGCGATTACATTCGACCCAACCTTTACTACTATTTTTTTATAAGCAGACTCTGACATACATACTATTATTACAGAACTATGGTGCAAAAATAGAATTTGTCAGCAGGAAAGCATCCTATCGCCCTCATTTTTACTAAGTAAAAATACGGATACCCGGAATCAATGCACTCTGAAAATGAATGGAAGAAACTTTTCTAGAAACTCCTGACCTAAATTCCGGTCAGATAAATAATGCCAAAACATACGTGATTAATGGATGGGCTAAACACAAAACAACCTGTATTGCGTTCAGGTTTATTTTTGACTGGAGTTCCGGTTGTTTTTGTTATTGACTGGAATACCGATCACTTTCAAGAAATATTCGAATAATGGTCAATTTTAAAGAATATCAAAATACTGATCACTTCTCTGAATGATCAATAGTCTGATCAAGTTGAAAGAGTATCAGAATTCTGATAAAGAAGGTATAATTGTCTGCCCTATCGGAATCTGACTGGCAACTATTCATAGACCACCTATCCTCTCAGATAAAGGGCATAGAGGAAGCAGAACCTGAACGTGCACAGGCAATGCGTAGCCTGATGCATTCCTATCTGGAAGGCTGGCAACGTAAAAAACGTAGAGAACTATCCTGTAATTAAGTAATTATTCAAACAAATAACCTTACTTATCGATCCATACCTGCTGGGTGAAGGCACCATTTACAGCAGCATCCCAAACCTCAACTCTTACCCATTTTCGATCTTTCAGGTGTGTATTAAATGTAAATTTCTGCTTGCCAAAAGGTTCTGTATGGGTCAGATCAATCCGCTCCCGAAAGACCTGCTTGCCATCACCGGAAATAATTTCAGCAAATGTTAAAGGAAACGTCCAATCCACCTCCAGCACGATAGTAGCTTTGCTATCCTTTGGTAATTTAATAGTCTCACCAGCTTTTTTTCCACTTACCGTGAAAGAAGGTAACAATACCTCTCCGGTAGAGACAAAAAATTGGCCTTGTCTCATAGCATCCAATACAGATTGCCACCCCTGATTGTAGTCAGGTAACTGGTCTAGTTGCAGGTAGTTCACATTCAGGTGAGCATACATTTCATTCTCCGGCTCCACAGTAAACAAGTCAGCTTCAGCAATGACATGTTTTTTATATCCCCAGTTAGCCATATCATCCATCAGATCCAGTACACGACGACTCAATCGGGGTTCTGACAAATCAGAGGGTATATTTTTCCAGGCCGCGCCAAAGAAATGATCAGACTTGTAAAAGTCCTCGTCTTTGTACTTATCCGGATAACCAGTAGATCCCTTCGTACGGGCGTGAGCTGTCCAGGCCAGACCATTTTCAGCTTCCAGCAGTTTAAGCATATCCTGTTTGTCAGCAATACGATAGACCTTTCCAAATGTAGGATCTTCAGTTACAAATGGCATATCAGGCTTGCGGGCCATAATCCAGTTTACAGGCTTTGGAAAGAAGCTGAGCCAGTGCCCACCAAAAAACTCATTGGGTTCTTCGCCAGGCAGCAACAGAAAATCTTTCGATGACCAACGTTTACACATCTCGTGCAGCGTTTTGAGTTCAAGCAACCGAAGACTATCCGGACCTTTAGGATGAGCTGTATAATGAAACTCAGCCAGATGCACAATGTCAACCCCACTTTGCTTAAATACATTCACAAAGTTTGGTGTTTGTGGCACTGGCTTTCCGGCCAGCATCACGCTCATCACAAATTCATTGTGAAAATGACTTGACATCGTTTTATATCCTGGCAATGGTTTATACGAATCACCATGCGTAAACTTCTTTACCACTTCCAATGTCTGGGTAGGTTCATCAGCACTTAACAGGCAGAAAAAGTTCAACCTTTGTTGAGTCTTCGGAGGTGCATTCACCCAGGGAACCCAACGGTTATCACCCATTAAGTCCTGCCGAATGCCAATGCCAAACTCAGGTAACAGTTCCCGATAATTACGTCCGTGCCAGGTAAAGTTCAGATTAAAAGCTTCATCCAGCGGATAGAAATATTGATGAGGCGCAGGAAATACAGCCAGACTGCCTGCTTTGTTTTGTCCGATAATCGTACGATACTTAACAGCCTGGGCTTTGGCAGATTGTGTTAAATTGGCTATTGTCTGCTGCATTTTGTCTTCTGTATCTGACCAGGCAATAGTATTCCATACATTTTTTTTCGTAGTTAACCCTGCATCATATAAAATCGCAGTGGAATCTACCTCCGTACTCATTACAGCTGCAACATTGAACAGAGGGCTACCTTTATAGACCGTAATCTCAACAACCCCATGGAAAGTAGCAGCCCTGGCATCACCCACCCGTATGACAGTTCGGGAGCCCATGCTCTGAACGCTGGCCTTCTGTTTATCCAACCCAATAACATAGGACTGATGAGGTCTTTTATTGGTTTTATCAAAAAAGATATTCCAGCCATTTTGAGAGATCAGGTCACGTTTGCCAATTGTGAGTACAAAGGCAGGATCAAGATCACTGGCAATCTCTTTCAAAACTCCTCGCTGTGATACTTGAAGACTGTAAAAAAGAGGTTGGCCGGACTCCAGGTTAAGAATCATCTGTGCCTTTTCTCTCGCTTCTGTTGGCCAGTTTATTTCCAGCTTGTTTCCTGTTTGAGTCACAGATATTCCACTCTTTCGCTGATAACCAGTCCAGTCTATGGGCATTTGTCCATAAATCACTGGACACAAAATAGGACTAAAAAGTATCAGCAGGGCAATATTCTTCATATGAGGCTTGGTTGATGTGAGTGGTAATTCATTTTACCTTTTGGTCGTAAATTAGGTATAATATCATAACAACCAAGCAACTAACTAGTATTCAATGACTCTAGTTCTACTCGCATACTATTCTAATATGGTCTTTTAAGCAAACTAAATTCGGCCTTTTAAACAAAGTTGTGAGTTGCTGCTCAGTGTAATTTTGTTTCATCAAACATTCTAAAAAATGAAACAAGCAATGATAGCAACAAACGATAATGGAGTCTTGCAAAAACCTATCGGATCAGGTTTTGATGCAACTTCTACTACACAAGATGTGATAAAAGGGATAGACCTTAGTGGCAAAATTGCCATTGTGACAGGTGGTTATGCAGGTATTGGTTTGGAAACTGTGAAAACTTTCGTTAATGCAGGAGCCACAGTGATAGTACCAGCCAGAAATACAGAAAAGGCCAGAAAAAATCTGGAAGGTATCCGGAATGTAGAAGTTGAACCAATGGATTTGATGGACTCTGAATCTATTGGTGTTTTTACAGCGAAATTTATAACGTCTGGTCGTCCACTACATTTGCTTATAAACAATGCTGGTATTATGTGGAATCCTCTGACCCGCGATACAAGGGGTTACGAATCTCAGTTTTCCACTAATCACCTGGGACATTTTCAGTTGACTGCACAACTTTGGGAGGCACTCAAAAAAGCAGATGGAGCAAGGGTAATCAATGTCTCTTCCTGGGGACATCATTTTGCATCCATAGATTTTGACGATCCAAATTTCGAACACAAAGAGTATGAAACATTACTGGGTTATGGTCAGTCAAAAACTGCTAATATTCTCTTCAGTCTGGAGTTGGATAAACGTGGTACCCAATATGGTATTCGTTCATACTCACTTCATCCCGGAGCTATTGTCGAAACAGATCTGAAACGTTATTTAACAGATGATGACTTGAAGAAACTAGGTGTATATGATGCACAAGGCAATGTGATACATGACCCTGCGAATGGCAGAAAATCAATCCCTCAAGGTGCCTCTACAACTGTATGGTGTGCTGTAAGTCCACAACTGAACAACATTGGCGGTGTGTATTGTGAAAACACGGATGTAGCAGAACTGGACCTGACCAATAGTAATGCCCGAGACAGAGTATATGGTATTACGAAGATTTTTGGTGTAATGCCCTATGCAGTTGACCCTGAAAATGCGGCCAGACTCTGGACTCTAAGTGAAAAATTAACAGGAATAACATTCTCATTATAAATTTATAAACGCAAATTTTATGTCATTACAATCCTATAGAACACTGGGAAAATCAGGACTGCGGGTAAGTCCGTTATCTCTGGGTGCCATGACGTTTGGCGAAGACTGGGGATGGGGAGCGAGTGTAGAAGAGAGCACTAGAATAATGAATATGTATGTAGAAAAAGGAGGCAATTTTATTGATACCGCCAATATCTATACCAATAATCATTCGGAAAGAATTATCGGGGATGTGATAGGTAAAAATTCATCCTTGCGTACCCAAATAGTTATTGCTACCAAGTTTGCCAACAATGTATTTCCTGGCAACCCAAATACAGGTGGCACCGGCAACAAGTCTCTGATGACCAATCTGGAACATTCGTTAAGAAGATTACAAACGGATTACATTGATCTGTTCTGGATACACTCATGGGATTTCCTTACACCAATGGAAGAAACCATGCGTTCACTGGACAATGCTGTCAAAAGTGGAAAGATTCGGTATATTGGTATCAGTGATGCCCCAGCCTGGAAGATAGCTCAGGCCCAAACCGCAGCTTATTTCAAAGACTGGACACCTTTCATAGGCTTGCAGATTGAGTATTCACTATTACAAAGAACTGTAGAAGACGAGCTCATACCAATGGCTCAGGAATTAGGTTTAGGCATCACTCTCTGGAGTCCTTTAAAAGGTGGTTTACTGTCTGGTAAATATAACCGTGAGAATTCTGGTAATGTAAGTGGCAGATTACAAACCAGAAATAGAGATGTAACACTTACTGAAACACAGCTTACCATCATTGATGAACTACAACGTATTGCTCAGAGTCACAACACAACACCTGCTGCTGTAGCACTGAGTTGGGTAAATAATAAACCTGGTGTTACATCCACTATCATTGGAGTAAGAAACGTGCAACAGCTGGAAGCCAATATTGCAGCCACAGATGTGCATCTGACTCACGAAGAAATTGCTTCGCTTGACAGCCTTTCTACACCTCCTAAAACGTTCTGGACAGAGTATAAAGAGCCTATTAAGATGATGCAACATGGAGGCATTGAAATAGATGGACTTAAACCAGCACCTCTACCATTGCTGATCCATATGCAGCCAGGTAAATATTAATCGTTAACTTTACCTTATGATATCGCATACAACACAATCGGTCTCCAAAGCCGATATTTTTCTGACCTGTACGGAAGAAAGCTACTATAGCAATGAACTGATTGTGCAAAAAAATACGCTGATACGAATGATATCAGGCGAGATGAAGATCATCTTGCCTGATGCTACCTATGTGCTGGGAGGAGGTGATACAATTTTCTTTCCCCACAATGAACTGGCAAAAGTGATGAAGACACACAAAGATGGCAAGCCATACAGGTCGGTGGCCATCTACCTGACACCCGAAGCCGTGCAGCTTTACTTTCTCAAACATCATCAAGAGCCAGTCCCACCGACGCAGAAACCGGTTATCAAGCTGATGGAAAAACATCCACTACTGGATAGCTTGTTTGGATCTCTTGTACCTTATTTTGACCTGAAGAATGAACTTCCCGAATACCTGGCAGAAGCGAAAGTAGATGAGGCTATTTCTATTTTAAAATGGATTGATGAGGACTTATTTAACGCTATCAGCCATTTTGAAGAACCTGGTAAGGTCAATCTGACTGAGTTCATGGAAAAAAATTTTATGTTCAATATGTCGATGGATCAATTTGGTTATCTGACTGGACGCAGCCTGACAACGTTTAAACGGGATTTTAAAAGAGCCTTCAGTACTACGCCACAACGCTGGCTGACACAAAAAAGGCTGACCCTTGCCCACTACCAGATCACACAGCATAAGCGCAAACCAGTCGAGGTATACCTGGAGGTTGGCTTTGAAAACTTATCACACTTTTCGTATGCGTTTAAAAAGCAGTTTGGGTATAGTCCTTCTGAACTGGTAGAAACCCGTTAACAAGATAGTTATTGAGACTTCTTCTATTGGTTGCATCTCATTCTGAAATCTGGACTTTTCAACAAAGTACTCAGTCTATTTTCTTTTCAACTTTACAGGAGAAAAAAGAAAAATAGTTAAACAATGGAAAATAAAGAAACAGTTTTAGTAACAGGAGGAACCGGGTTTATAGCGTCATATTGCATCATTCGGTTATTAAACGCAGGCTATAAAGTAAAAGCATCTGTACGCTCTCTGAAAAGTACAGATGAATTACAAGCAATGCTTAAGCAAGGAGGTATAGCTTCTTTTGACAATCTGATGGTTGTCGAAGCCAATCTAAACAATGAGTCTTCATGGGATGCGGCTGTCTCTGGTTGCAGCTATGTAATCCATACCGCATCTCCTACTCCTAATACAGATGCCAAAACGGATGATGACTTTGTAATTCCAGCCCGTAATGGAGTGCTGTTTGTTATGAGAGCTGCGCAAAAAGCAGGAGTCAAACGATTTGTACTGACGTCTGCCTTTGGAGCTGTTGGGTATGGAACATCTAAAACAACACCTTACACAGAAGAAGACTGGACAGAAATTAATGAAATCGTAGCACCCTATCAAAAGTCTAAAACATTGTCTGAAAAGGCAGCTTGGGAGTTTATCTCAACAGAAGGGAAAGGATTGGAACTTGCCGTGATTAATCCTACGGGTGTATATGGCCCTGTGTTATCTGGCAATTTTTCTCATTCCATACAACCTGTATTCCAAATGCTGAATGGTGCTGTGAAAGCTTGCCCTAAAATAACTTCCGGATATGTAGATGTGCGTGATGTGGCAGAGTTACATTTCCTGGCTATGACTTCGCCTGCTGCAAATAGTCAACGGTTTATTGCAGTTGCAGGTCAGGCAGTATCCTTATTGGACATAGCCAAAATATTGCGAAAGAATTTGGGGGAGAAAGCCGCAAAAGTACCAACAAAAGAAATTCCAAGCTGTCTGGTAAAAATTGGAGCTTTATTTAATCCCAAATTAGCATTAGTGCTACCTTATCTGGGCAGTATAAAGGAAGCAAGCAACGAAAAGGCCAAAAGACTTTTAGGCTGGAAACCACGTAGCACAGAAGAAGCAATAGTGGCAACAGCAAACAGCCTGATACATTTAAACCTGATTAAAAAATGAAAGTAATTATAACAGGTACTACAGGCTTGGTAGGAGAAGGGGTGCTATTTATATGTCTTGAAAATCCATTGGTAACTGAAGTATTAAGTATTAGTCGAAAACCTATTATACATAAGCATGTAAAGTTGAAAGAATGCATTGTAAAGGATTTTGCCCATATCAAAGACCATACTCTTTTACTGCAGCATTATGATGCCTGTTTCTTCTGTGCAGGGGTTAGTTCTATTGGAGAAAATGAAGAAAGCTTTACCCGAAAAACCTATGATTTTGTAGTCCCTTTTGCTCAATCTCTTGCTGAGATAAATGCAGAAATGACTTTCATCTATGTATCAGGAAACAGAACGGATAGCAGTGAGAAAGGCAAAGTTATGTGGGCGAGGGTAAAAGGCAGAACTGAAAATGCATTGGTAAAGCTACCTTTCAAAGCTGTCTATAATTTTCGGCCAGGATTTATGAAACCTGTAAAAGGACAAAAGAATGTACGAAGCATCTATAGAGTATTTGAAGCATTATACCCCTTATGGCTAAGGATGTTACCTAACTGGACTTGCTCAATGCGTGAAGTAGGTTTGGCAATGATACATTGTGTATCGAAAAGCTATACACACTCAATTTTAGAGGTATCTGATATTAGGAAACAAGCAAAATCATGAATCGATTGGCGAAAATAGTAAAACGAACGATGAGTATAGTACTCTGCGTGTTTGTACTGCTGGCAGTAATCACTTACTTTTATCTGAAACTGCCACAATTTGGAGCAATACCTGAAGAAGCAAGGTTGGAAACAGTAAAAAAATCCAAACATTACCAAAATGGTCAATTCAGAAATCTGATAGAAAAACCTACTATTTCTGAAGGCTACAGTATTTTAGGAGAGCTATGGAAGACCCTATTTAAAAAATACCCTCGTCGTGAGCCATCCACTACTATACCATCAGTAAAGACTAATCTGAAAACTATTCCTGTCAGCAGCAATGTGTTGATCTGGTTTGGCCATTCTTCCTTTTTTTTACAGGTAGATAGTGTAAAAATACTGGTAGACCCTGTCTTTAGTGGGAAAGCATCTCCATTGCCTTGGAGTGTAACAGCGTATAAAGGTACAGACAAATATACAGGAGATGACATGCCCGAGATCGATTATATGCTGCTTTCACATGACCACTATGATCATCTGGATTATGAAACAGCCAAGGCGTTGCAGCCAAAAGTGAAGCATGTGATCTGTGGACTAGGTGCAAGTGCACATTATGAAAGATGGGGTTACTCACCACAGCAGCTTATTGAGAAAGACTGGTACGAGAAAGTAGATGTGAAACCGGACTTTTCCATATATACTGATAACACTCATCATGGTACAGGCAGAGGTTTTATACAAAATCAAAGCTTGTGGCTGTCATTTTTGATACACTCACCTTCAATGACTATTTACTATAGTGGTGATGGAGGATATACGGAACGTTTTAAACTGGTAGCTCAAAAATTTCCAGAGATTGATTGGGCAATCATGGAATGTGGCCAATATGACAAAGCCTGGCAATCCGTACATGAACTACCGGAAGAAGTAGCACAGGCTACTATCGAACTCCATGCAAAAAATCTGTTGCCAGTACATCATTCCAAATTTACACTGGGAAAGCATCCATGGGATGAGCCGTTGAAGGAAATCACCCGCCTCTCACAAGGCAAAGCCTACAGATTGGTCACACCAATGATTGGCGAGTCTGTAAATCTGAATGATAGCACACAATCCTTTCAACAATGGTGGAAAAACATAAACTAGCAAGCTATGAAATTCACTGAGATAAAATCATGTTATGTGGGTCCTGCGATTTCACCAGAGCAGTTTATACCTGAACATTTTTTTTTGTATCTGGCTAAAGGCCGAATGAATGGCTACGATGGAAGCCAGCATTATACCTTACAGCCTGGTGAATATTGTCTGGTACGTAAAAATTGTCTGGGACGTTATAATAAGCAAAGGCAAGACAATGAGTTTGAAAAAGTAATTTTCATTTTTGATGAAATTTTCCTGAAGGAATTTCAAAAAAAACACTCAATACAATCTTCAGAATCACAGCATTTTGATACATTCATCAGGTTAAGATATGATCAAAAAGTGCCTGAATTTGTTGCTTCTCTGATGCCCTATTATACTGGTGATGGTCAATCGAACAAGGACAGAGAGGACGTTCATCGGGAAGAATTATTACTGCTACTCCTACAACTCCAACCCGAACTATCTTCTGTATTGTTTGACTTTGGTGTACCTGGAAAAATAAACCTGGAAGCATTTATGAACCGGAATTTCCGGTTCAATGTAAAACTTGAACGCTTTGCCTACCTTACCGGACGCAGCTTGTCGGCATTTAAAAGAGACTTCAAACAGGTCTTCAACGATACACCTACCCACTGGCTGGTACAGCGTCGACTTGAAGAAGCCCGATTCCTGATTGAGCAGAACAAACAGAAATCAACCGATATCTATCTCGATCTGGGCTTTGAAGATCTCTCTCACTTCTCATTTGCCTTTAAAAGACGATTTGGCATCAACCCAACAGAGCTTGTCTAGATTTATACAATATCATCTTTTTATCAGAAGCTAAGAGAATAATAGTTACGCAAAGGCTTGCTACGCTGTCAGTTGATTACAGATAGTAAAACACGGCACTTTCGAGTGGGGTCCAGTAAGACACCTTTATACCTGCCGCAGCCAAAGCTTCTCCTGTCCATACATTACAGGTATTAAAGAGATGATATCGCTTTTGTGCCTCAAAGAAATAATCCGTTTCATAATAACCCGCCTGAGGAAGCTTAACAAACGATTCATTCTCACTGAAGAAAGAGGCATTAACAAAATCTACCAGTCGTTCATATTGTTCCGGTGTCAGTATCAGTTTTTTTACCTGTTTACCTATTCTTGGTGCTCCTTTATAGAAATCAACATGCATTAAGGTTTTTCCAGGAATAAACAACGTACTCAGGATAGTTGTTACTGATGGAAAATTGTTATTATAAGACTCCATATAGAAATTTCTGTCACCCCAGCCAAACGATATATAAGGATAATTGGCATAGTTGGCTGATAAGTCAGGCTGTTGCAGTACTCTAAAACATTTGTCTCTGCGATTTTTCACAGGCAAAATAACATCTGTATGAAATCCATTGGTAGTAACAAAAACCGGAATCCCTTCTGAAGCCATCTGATACTCTTTGTTGACAGGAATCATCATTCCCAGACCAGCCAAAATCAAGTATAGAACAACCAGACAAATTATAATCCCCAGAGTGCGTACCAGATAGATCGTTACTTTTCTAAATCTCTGCTTTGTTATGTTCATGAATACAAATTATTTATTTCTTACTACACTCTCTGTCATTTATGTAAAGAATAATTGAGGAGGAAGTCCAGTGTAGATGACCGGACTTCCTTATTTATTATTCGTTTTCTGCTACTGACACCTCACCCAAATTCTGAGTAGATTCTACCATATCAATAAAATCACTTCGATATTCCGACAGGTCAACACCTTTCGCACCTTTGGCCCATGTAATCACCTTAGTATAGGTAGCATCAGCTTTGTAGGCAGAGTTTCGCAATAACATACCATAGGCTGCTACAGCCGCAGAGAAACGGAAGTTATCGGATGTTTCTGTACGAATCTGGTCCTTGGTTATCACCTGCACCATCTCTTTACTCACATCTGCATCAGGCTTTTTGTAGCGAAGCTTCAGTGTAACTAGTTCACCTGAAGTATGGGCTACTTCATTCGGTGTCTGATTCTGATACTTTAAGACAGGAGCACTATTTTGTTCCTTGCTTACCAGCTCTACCTCGTATAAGGCTGTTACGGTATGGCCGGCTCCTATTTCGCCTGCATCTTTTGTGTCGTCTGTAAAATCTCTATCCTCCAGTAATCTGTTCTCATATCCCAGCAAACGATAAGACTTCACAGCGACAGGATTAAACTCAACCTGAATTTTTACATCTTTGGCAATCGTAAATAAAGTCCCTCCCATTTCAGTTACCAGTACTTTTTTGGCTTCCATCTCTGAATCAATGTAATAGTAATTACCGTTGCCATGATCAGCAATCCCTTCCATCTTGGAGTCTTTAATATTTCCTGTCCCAAACCCAATTACGGTCAGAAACACACCTGATTTACGTTTTTCTTCTACTAGCCGAATCATCTCGGAGTCTGATGAAACACCCACATTGAAGTCTCCATCCGTAGCCAGTATGATCCGGTTATTACCTCCTTTGATAAAGTTCTCCTCTGCTACCTGATAGGCTAACTGAATACCTTCACCACCAGCAGTAGAACCACCAGCCTGAAGATTTTCGATAGCACTCTGAATTTTTTCTTTATCAGTTCCGGCAGTAGAAGGTAATACCAATCCTGCAGCCCCTGCATATACTACAATAGCTACCTTATCTTTGGGTCTCAGATTATCAGTCAGAAGTCCAAATGCATTCTGTAAAAGAGGCAGCTTGTCCGGATCACTCATAGATCCTGATACATCGATCAAAAACACCAGGTTACTAGCTGGAAGATCTTCTGTTGCCAGTTCTTTTCCCTGCAAGCCTATATGTACCAGATGATGTTCGGGATTCCAGGGGCAGATACCTACTTCTGTTGTAACAGAAAAGGGCTGATTAGCTGTAGGCTGAGGATAGTCATAATCAAAATAATTGACCAGTTCTTCGATGCGGACAGCATCTACAGGCGGTTTCTGTCCACTATTAATAAACCGACGCACATTGGCATAGCTGGCAGCGTCTACATCAACTGAGAAAGTAGACAACGGAGTGCGGGTAGCATCCTGAAAGCCATTTTCTTTGATATATGCATACGATTCAGTATTCATCGCCTCAGGTGCTGGTACCTCCAGTGCATCCGTAGTCATATCATATGCTTCCGTTGACTCACGACGACCTGAGTGACAAGCGGACAATAAGGTAACACACAACATAGCAGTAGCCATGCGAACTTTGAAAAAAGAACGTTTCATAGGTTATAGTAACAAAGTAGTAAGATCAGGACAAAACAATTCCAATAACTGACAAAATTCAGCTGTAAGCATCAAAAGAATAAAGATGTATAGTAACTGTTGTACTTAGGAAAAGACTCTGGGCAGATTTGTTGCAACTGTGCACTGTCACGAACTAAATCACCGGAGGAACTTGCAAATTCATTGCTTTATACAGCAAAAATAAAAGGGTAACCCAACCAGGAAAATATTTTTTTGTACAATTAATCGAAATGGTTATCTTTTCGGACTATGAGACTGACAGCGTTTTTCTTACAAGGAAAACCTGATTAGCTCAAGAGCCGTTAAAAGAACAACAATACCCATCAATCCTTACAGCTGTGTTTCAGAAACTGTTTTCTGCCTTACAAAACAAACCCCTTTATACAACAGATGGCTACACCATAGCAGGCAAAAAGCCTGTGAACGAGGATAGCTATCTGATTGAAGTAAAAAAAGACGCCTGCCTGCTATTGGTTGCAGACGGAGTAGGTGGACATGGACATGGAGACTGGGCCAGTCAGATTTGTGTGCAACATTTTCAGGAAGCGTTTAACAGAATAGAAAACCTTAACGATCCCAAAACCTTTCTGCATGAACATGCACTGAAGGTGGCCCAGAAAGTGCTTCAAAAACATACCGAAGATCCGGCATATAAAAACTGTGGCACCACGCTTACCGGATTTCTGATTCAGGAAAAACATTATTATGTTATTAATATTGGTGATAGCCGAACCTATGCCTGGCATCCTTCTAAAGGGTTGCGCAGACTGACCAAAGATCACTCAATTGTTCAGCAGATGATTGATGCAGGTACATTAACAGAGTCTGAAGCGGCGAATCATCCCTACCGCACCACTATGACATCAGCCATTGGTCAGGCAATGGACACCATTAAAATTGACATTACAGGTCCCTATACACTGACAGAAGGCGAAATACTTCTATCCTTCTCTGATGGAATCCACGATTTCCTGACAGATACACAAATTTCCCAAATCATATCTTCCAATGCCAAGCCTTTAGCCCAAACCCTGGTAGAACAAGCCCTGGCTGCCGGAAGTACAGATAATATTACAGCCTGCTGGTTAAAGCAATAGATAAAAATGCTAGTATTGGGATATGAAAATAGAGTCTGTCCTACACATAGGCGCATCCCATACCAATCATTGTGAAGATTACCTGCTAGTAGATGAATCCCTGAAAGATATACTTGTCTGTGCTGTCATGGATGGGTGTACCATGGGGAAAGAAAGTTATTTTGCCTCGACACTAACAGGCAAACTTCTACACAAGATTCTTCGGGAAAAAGCCTACAAAGACTTCTATACCCTGAATAAATCCGCAGTATCTCTGGAAGAAAATGCAAAGTACCTGCTCCAACATCTATTTGCAGAGATAAAACAAATCAGAAACTTTTTGTTGCTGGAAACACATGATTTACTCACTACACTCATTCTGGCTCTGGTAGACCGCAACTCACAGGAAGCGTTGATCCTGGTACTGGGTGATGGAGTTGTGACAGTTAACGGTGAGGTATATATTTTTGATCAGGAGAACACACCCGATTATTTTGCCTATCACCTGAGTGAAGATTTTGAGACATGGTATGACGGACAAACCCAGAAGATTTATGCAACTCAGATTCATGACCTGGCTATTGCGACAGATGGGATTGAGACATTTCTATCCAATCATCCCTCCACACCAGATCCGGAAATTGATCCAATCGAATGGTTGATGACAAATCCTGTTCAGGAAAAAGAAAACTTACTTTCCCGATTCAATATGATGGAGAATGTATGGCATCTGCAACCATTAGATGATGTGGCTATTGTACGAATTAGTCAATAAAAAAGCCCTCTGCCTGACGACAAAGGGCTTTCTATTAAACCAAAGGGTTAAATTATTTTCCACCAAGAGGTATTGAATATCCTACAGTTACAGCAAATGTACGGCTTTGAGATTTGTAATCTGCTTTATCTCCACCATCAGGAGTTTTGATATAATTAGTTAATCCATAACCATAGCGAGCATCTAGTATGATACTACCAGGTCCTACTTCATATGAGATACCGGCGCCAGCCTGAACACCAATATCCAGACGATTATCACTATCACTATCAAATTCATAATCTACATTTACATCAAAACCACCTCCACTTGCTTTCGTCTTACCATTAAGTACATAACCAAATGAAGGACCTGCATTTATATAAAATTTGAAGGCATCTTCTCCAAAAGTATATTTTGCTAAAACAGGAACTTCAATCAAACCCCATGTGTGTTTAGCATCAACATCAATTCCATCTTCTGATTCTGTATAAGCAAAACCTTTTTGTGTATAGAGAATTTCTGGTTGAAGAGAAAAACCACCATCTCCAACAGGTAAATTAAATCCAGCACCAGCTACAAAACCTAATTTTGACTTCAATGATTCTGGTTTTTCTTTAAAAGAAAATGTTCCAAGAGTTACTCCAGCTTTTGGAATAATAGAAAACTGAGCCTGAGCTGTAAAAACCATAGCTGCAACGGCAGCAATCGATAGGAAAACTTTTTTCATAGTTTCTGTAATCTGTTTAATTTGTAATGTTACCCTTTTGAATTATACATTTATATAATTCCTGACACAAACGTAAACAAAACTCCTAAATATCAAACAATTATCTTACCTTATTTATCAAAAACCTTTTTAAAACAGTACATATTTTTCTATAAAAAGAGGTGTGCATCTATAAATTATTCAAAAATATTACTTCCATTCAGAAATAGAAAAAATCAAAACAACAAATAAAAAAGAGAAATTAGCTATATGCTCATAAGATCCGATCAAAAATCTTACAATGAATAAAAAAAAGTCAAAGATGACATTCCGTATCCTGTCCTATCTCCAAATAATTCAATGTTGAAATGTATTATAAAACAGTTTGTTTACTAAAAAGATACTATTTTTGCTCTTCAACTTTGTATAATTTCTGAGTCCAAGAATACACGAATGAATCGCCGACTAGTAATTTATGTAGACACTGATTTCTTAATGGCTGGTGTAAAGCCTTTTGATACTTTTATTCCTATTGTAGTTCGGGACATTTTTCGGATACCTCTTTTCTTCTTTGTTGATCCTTCAAGCAGTAAAATATTTTATGGAGAGCGTTACCGTCAGGAATACGAAGATGGTCAGCCCAACACGTATGGTAATTTTCTTCAAAGTATTTTAGATGATAAACTCCACTATCAGGCATTTCAGTATAGGGTGCCTGTAGTAGAGCTGTTAAAAGTGATCATGGATGATCTTCGTCGTCAGTACCTGAGTATTTTAGGTGAACTAACCAGTTCGCTTGACCCGACAGCGGCCATCCCTGTATCATTACTTTTTTCTGACAATGTATCAACGAATTCTCAGAAAGTTTTTGCTGATTATTTACAACGTATAGGATATGAAGTTGATCAAACAACTTTTATCCCAGCAGAAGCACTTGCACTAAGCCTATTTGAGAACGGAAAACTGAGCCACCCGCTCCAAAAGAAAATAGTGATAGCAGAGGCATTCAACGAAAATCTGAACTATTCCCTGGTACAATGTTATAATGCCTCTGCTGTAGAACGGATAGCTACACATACCTATCCACTAATGGGTGTAGATAGCCGAATCAATGTAGTAGCTTCCTATGCTGTAAACTATATTAACAACCAGAGACGGCTTTTATCCAGTAAAGAAGAGATAGACAAAGAGATTAAACGTCATTTCCGAATGGCTAAGGAATGGACCCGACAAATGGATTCGGATGTTCGCCCATTTATTGATGTGAAGTCTAATTTCGCGATAGAAAAATCAGCTGAGAATAAAGTTGTCTTGAAAAAAGATGAGATTGAGCAACAGGTCACCTACCATGTACGCAGTCTTGGACAAACATTCGACCAGTTTCTGACCAATAACAATCATCGAACAGAAGACATTGATAAAATTATTCTGGTTGGAGAAAGTTTATGTAACAGTCAGGAACTTAAACTGGAATTTAGCCGATTTGGAGCCCAAAAACTTTTGCTATGCAATGAGACAGACGAAAAAGGAATTTTAAATGGTGTCTTTTTGCGGAAACAATACCAGGAAAAACCACAGACAGCCCCACAACCAGTAGAGCAAAATATACCTTCCTCGCATGTACCGCCACCTTCACTTCAATTTGAAACAGTTGTAGTCACTACACAACTAAGCATAGGACAACAACTCGAAATAGGCTGGAATGACCGAATGATCAGAGCTTTGCATCTTGGTAACAGTTTATTCGTGGTAGTAAAACACTACAATTCGCAAATCATTACCGGAGATCAATTTAGTATCGACACACTATTATTCGGACAAAAGCCTGTCTTTAGAAATATAATGCGTAGCGGAAAATCCTTGGGAGATTATACTCCCAGTGGTACATTAAATGTTCTAAAGAAAGTATAATCTGTTAACACTAGTATTGAGATACGCCAAGCAATAATAAAAGATGATTGAATCAATTCGGAAAAAATAATTGAGTATAAAAATTTGGCTACACAGCAATACTTTTTTTGAGCAGCTTATCGTAACAATCAACATTTCTCATAAAATATTACACAAAATTCTATTGTGTTAAGTCATATGATAAAACTTTTTGTCGTAAAATAAAGTTATAGGGTAATACAACTCTTACGCAAATGGTATAATAAAAATGATTAATGTTTTAGTATAAATACCAACAATAGTTGTCAGATAAATACTCAACAATTTAGTTTTTATACTCTTTTTCTTTTTCAGGGAGAATTATTATTGGGTAAATCTTACAAAAAACTATTATTTATTTTATACCTTTGTTTTGCAAAATTGTTAATCACTTACAGCATGAAGCGTATTATCAGACATCCTTTCATTCAGTTTTTCCTTCAATTTCGCTTCATACGATTTGGACTTGTAGGTGCATTTAACACAATTCTTGATGGTTCTATTTACTTTTTGTTGTTGTCACTATTTGGAACAGGATACAAAGTCCTTTTTATAGAAACAGATACCTGGGCAAGAGCTATTGCTATGTTTGTAGGGGTTACGTCTGCATTCTTTATGAACTCCAGACTGGTATTTAAGGACAATGGATACCATAATGACTTTCACGAAGAAATTACCTTTTCAGAAAAACTAGCTGTTGTTGGAAGAAGTTACACCAAGTTTATAGCATCTTATGCGATGGGAATGGGAATGAACCTTCTTACCTATACTACAATGAAAAGACTGCATATAGATTCATTCCCACCAGAAATGGGACTGGGACTTTTCTCAAAACTTCCTGCCTTTATCGTAAGTACAGGAGTTTCTGCAGTATTTAACTACTTCTTCTGTAAACACTTTGTTTTCAAGCCTAAAGCTGTATAAGATATTTTCACATATATGAAAAGAGCCTTACAGATAACCTGTAAGGCTCTTTCTTTTATAGCACGACAAGGTGAGAATATCTATTTCATCTTGGTTTTACAGAGATACTATTCTAACTTGTACATTCATTAGGGTAAAACACATATTATGGCCGGGATCAACGAACATACCAACGACGATTCACCAAAAGAACAATCTCAATTTGTTACCAGTGATAATTCCACTCCACCATCTGAAACAAACTCAGAATCAGATGATGGTTCAGGTTTTGTTATATCCAGTAATCCAGTTAACGAATCAGATTCGGGTACATTCACTACACCACCTGCTGATGATAATGCCTCAACATTTATAAGTAGTGAGTCTTCTGATAAAGCCTCACAGACAACAGGTACAAACTCAACAAATGCAAACTGGTCGGGTATACGATTTACTTCTACATTTACAGATATCATGCCTCTTGCACAACAAGGGGCAATGAGCCTGACACAAAAGGCACGTCTGGATGGCAGATGGGTGGTAGTAAAACGATTACTACCTGAACATCGGACCAATCCAACATACATTGAATTATTCTTTAAGGAGTATTTTAATGGTCGTGATTTACAACATGAGCACATTGTCAATATTTATGGACGAGGAGAAGACCAGGAAGGCCCCTTCTTCTATATGGAATACGTAGATGGACAGCCTTTATCTTATCGTATTCCGGAAGGTGGTATTTCTGATGAACGGTTTATTCGTAAAGTTGCGACAGAAATACTCCAGGCTCTAAGTTATGCACATAAAAAGCAAGTATATCATCGTGACCTGAAACCGGACAACATCCTGATTACCAATCGAGGTGACAATGTTAAGATTATCGATTTTGGCCTGGCTGCTGCGGACACGTTTGATGATATTAAAAATGCTACTTTCATTGGTACTAAGACTTATGCAGCTCCCGAACAAACACTTACAGGAAGCAGTGTAGATGGAAGAGCAGACCTGTATGCTTTTGGCATTATACTGCTGGAAATGTTTACAGGAAGTCCATCCAAAGACAAAATAAGCGAAGTAAAACACAACCTCTGGAGAACAATTATTCAGAAATGTACTCAACTGGAACCAGAACAACGGTATCATAATGCAGATGAAGTACTGGACTTGATAGAAGCGAATACCAGTCAGCTGTTTAAAACCTCAACTGAAGATAAAATGGTTTCGAGAGAAACTATTGAACCCAATGCTCTCCAAAAGAAAGAAGAAGAATTACGCCGTAAAGAACTAGAACTTCAGCAGCGTGAACAAAAAATAAAACAACAAAGCAAACCACAACAGATATCCACTCCTGTATATATAAACCCTGTCCCCCAAAAACAAACAAATTATGGATGGGTATGGTGGATTATAGGTCTGGTAGCCTTGGCAGGAGTAAGTTATGCCGCACAGGAACAGGAAGATCGTTTTCTAAAAGTCATCCTTTCACTAATTTCCTTTGGTATTATTATACTTCTCTTTGTAGGGGTAATCCGATGGTGGCAACGACTGAATATTGGTTGGAAAGTGATTCTGCTAGGAGTGCTGGCAGGTGGGGTTTATTTTTACTATAAACAACAACAAAAAGAAAAAGACGCGATAGAAAGCCGACTTACCAACGAAAGTAACTTAAAGAGTGTTATTGAGGACTATTACCATGATCTGGAACAACACAACTTCACAGCTGTTGAAACATATTTTGCACCAACCATAGAAAAGTACTTCAATAGAAATGATGTCAAGGTAGAAGAGCTACAACCTATACTGACCAACTTCTGGGAAAAAACACCTGAGGACATGAACGTAATAGACTGGAGCACATTTAAACATGAAGTAAATACAGATGATGAATATGTCAAAGTGAGTTTCTATATGAATTACCATTTTCGGCGACGCACCTCTTCTACCATGAAGATGGTAAGAGCTAAAACGGTTATTAAATTCGATAAAGACCTAAAAATATTTTATATAGCAGGTAATTAATAGCACATCCTCATTTTGAATAATCATAGGGTTGTCAATATTTTTTAGATACTGACGTTTATTTTAACGAATTTGAAACTTATTTTCAGATTCGTTTTTTATTATGAATCAGTTTAAACAAATTAGTAAAGGCTGCAAGGGCAAATTTTGTGCTGTGCCTTCAATTATTTTTCGGTCCATAGCGTTTGCTATGTTGCGATTGGCTAATAGGTAAATAACTCGGCTCACTACAAAATCAACCTTTCGCTTCCTTATAATTTATTTGTACTGATTCTTTATGAGAAAGTAACTCAACTTAGCATGGCCATTTTAGTAAAAGCACCTGAATTACCTTTTACAGGAGGAATCGTTACCTGGTGGGAAAAAGAAACAGGACAAGAAGTGCTGTTTGGAGATCTTCTGGTAGAAATCCGGTCAGGTAGTACCGATTACCCAGTGAAAGCCTATTTACCAGGTACATTACTACATATTTTCGCTAAGGCAGGATCAGAAGTTCAACCAGAAGCCCCCCTGGCACTCATAGGAGAAACAAACGAAAATATTGCAGAGTGGCTCTCACTAGTGCCCAAAACGGATACATCCCAAACCCAGCAGCACTCATTTCAATCTGGTTTTACTCAAGTAAATCCAGAGCCATCTGACACAACCACTCAACAATCAGGGTTTTCTACTTCGCCATCCGAACCTGCACCTATTACTTCTATTTCCAAAGATCCTTTTTCAGGCTCAGGCAGCAGTGGTTCGTCCTTTACAACCAATGAAACGCCACCTCCTCCTGTTGCGCAGTCCTACTCGTCTGCCGAACATCTGACCACTGAACAGGCACAAAATCAGAGTCTGTATGGAAGAGGGTTTGATAAGTTTGTCAAAATGCGTCCTGTACCTCAGCAGGGTGCTATGGGAGAACTGTTTTTTGCCACACAAGCTATTAGTGGACGTGATGTAGTAATTAAGCGACTCAAGCCTGAACGGCGTGCAGATGCCAAAACCCGGGAATATTTTATGCGGGAAATTAACCTGGGAACGGTACTTCCTTACCATAGAAACATCATTACAATTTTATACTCAGATGAAAATGAATTTGGCCCATACTATGTCATGGAACGAATCAATGGGCATTCATTACAACACCTGATTGATAGTAATCAACTACTTCCCGAAAGACTGAAAGATATATTTCTGGGCATTCTGGAAGGTATACGACATATTCATGCTCATTGGATGGTACATCGGGACCTGAAGCCCATGAATATCCTGATAGATACCCAGATCTGGCTACCTAAGATTATTGATTTTGGCTTTGCCAAACATCCCTCCTATCCGGATATTGATGTGTTTGATATGGGTACCGTAGGCTATATGGCTCCAGAGCAACATGGGGATCAGAAGGATGTAACCATGCTGGCAGATATCTATGCCATAGGTTGTGTGTTGTATGCCATGCTTAGCCGGGAACAACCTCATACAATAGACCTTTCTAAAATCGCAGACCCAGTCTATGCAGCCATTATTCAAAAATGTACCCAGACAGATCCGAAACAACGGTATGCTTCTGTACAGGAAATTATAGACGCAGTAAACAAACGTATTATTCCACAGGAACCTGTTGTAGTAAAGAACGCTTCTGTTGAAGAATCTGTCAGCAGTACACAAAATGCTTCTCTGGAAAGTTTTAAGGTATTTCTTAATGAATGGGCAACAGAAGCATTGCCTACAGGTCAGCGGTTATCCAAACTGACACTTAAGCTTATTCAGAAACAGGCAGAAGCCGCAGGTGTAGATATTGAAAAGCTCGAACCAGAACTCAATGACTTTATTGAACTGTATGAAGAGATTAAAGCAAGTGGTGAGTTAACCGCATTCAAAAAACGCAGTTTACTGGTACAAGGATCTCTGGTATATATTTCGGCAGCTACTATTGACCGGATATTTGAGTTGTCAAATATCCCGGTATCTACCAAATATGCTATAAAGACCAGTGGTACATTTCCTGTCTATACAGCAACTTCTCATTCCCAACAAAAAACAGCATCCAGTGAATCTGTAACACCCGCACAACCTATCAGTATCCCTCCTCCTGTTACAGTATCACAACAGGAAGAGAAAGGTGCATCCATACCACCACCTGTAGACTCTGGCTTCTCAACAATTACCAATACTACTCTCTATGCACGAGCAGTGGGACTATTTGAAGCTTTTGAAGCAGATAAGCTAACAACATTCTTACAGGAAGATTCTCTATATGAGATTCATATCACTACTGCAAATACAGCCACCTTCCGTATTGCAGATAACACAGTGGCTCAGGATGTAGCGTTAAAGAACAAACGTTTCTATCTGCATCCAGCCTGTGTACTGGCAGAGGTAGAGCCTGTATTAAATCAAAAAATATACACGTTGCAAACAGGTAAACTGGAACGTAGCGGAAACTTCTGGAAGATTATAGAGAAAGCCAAAATCCGGATAGGATAGCCAGGTCTTATATGCAACCCTAACATATGTTTCTCCATGTCAGATACTATCTACTGGAACGAATCGTCTCCCTCAATAGAGGTGATTGCCCTTAACCGAATGGGATATGGACACACTCCGGAAGAAATGAAGAGAGTCCAGCAACTGGGTTTTAAAAACTATGTAGAGGAACAACTCTATCCAAATGACAATCAGGACCCGATAGTAACCCAAAAGTTATCTTTTGCCCGTCTGCGTATAGAATATATACACAGAGGGAACAAGGTAGCTGAAGATCGCCCGTTGCAACACCTGCAATCATCCATATCTCAGCTGTGGAAACTGATACAGAGTGGAGATAAACTTTCCTATGAAGAAAAAATCCGGCCCTTGCAAGAAGTTCGTGCTGCAACCTGGTTACGGGCCGTTTACAGCAAATGGCAACTACGGGAAGTACTAACTGACTTCTGGCATAATCATTTCAATGTAAATGCCGCCAAAGAAGAACGAATAGCGGCTACATTTCCGGTTTACGACCGGGATGTTATTCGCAAAAATTATATGGGAAACTTCAGGGTCTTTCTGGAAGATGTTGCCAAAAGTACTGCCATGCAATATTATCTGAACAATGTAAGCAGTAAGGCGAGTCCTGCTAATGAGAACTATGCCCGTGAGCTTTTTGAACTACATACATTGGGAGCCTCACATTACTATAATCACTTATATAACCGCTGGAAAGAAGTTCCAGGTACTGTTACAGGCAATCCAGTAGGGTATATTGATGAAGATGTTTATGAAGCAGCCCGAGCTTTTACAGGATGGACAGTTGCCAATGGTTCAGACAACGGCAAGGGAGAACGATTTCCGGATACAGGAACCTTTCTGTACTATGAGGGCTGGCATGACCATTACCAGAAACGCATTTTAGGAACCGAACTTCCCCCCAATCAACCACCTTTGGCTGATGGTCAGAAAGTACTGGATCTGGTGGCTTCGCATCCCGCTACAGCCTTACATATCTGTACTAAACTTTGTCAACGGTTGATAGCCGATCAACCTGCCACAGCCACTATCCAGCAAGCAGTTAAGGTATGGAATGATAGTCAGCAACAACCAGATCAAATTCGCAGAGTAGTCAGAAGTATTCTTCTTTCTGAAGAATTTGCCAAAAGCTGGGGAAAGAAAATAAAACGTCCAAACGAGTTAGTTGCTTCGTTTCTGCGTGCAACCCAAACAGACTTTATGCCTGATTCCGGCTTTTTATGGCTTACCTCGCAGATAGGCTATCACTTGTTTGAATGGCCTACTCCTAATGGACATCCGGATACAGGTAGTTATTGGCTAAATAGTCAGATGATGTTGGCCCGGTGGCGTATTATGGAAGTGATGTTTCAGGACTGGTTTAAATCCTGTAAAATCAACTGGCAGCTACTGCCACCTGTAACAAACCTTACTGCCCGGCAAATGGCAGAGCAATACCTGAAACAGATTACAGGTCGATCTATCTCAGCTAAAACACAGGAAGTAGTTGCTAACTTTCTGGCTGTAGGAGGCAGCATAGACGAGCCTCCTATAGGTAACACAGAAGAGATTCAGTCCCGACTAAAGAACACCCTAAGTCTTATAGGGATGCTACCCGAATTTCAGATTCGTTAGTACTATATTACAAAACATCATCCATGAACAGACGTACATTCTTGTCAGGTTGTAGTGCAGCAATAGCCGCAATGGCTGGTAGTCAGTTGCATAGTATGACATTCTCTACAGCTGACAACAATCCGGAAATATTTATCCTCGTTTTTCTCAGAGGTGGAATGGATGGACTACACCTTGTTGCTCCGGTTAGTGATAAGAATTACATTGACTCCAGAGAAATAGGTTTACGTATTACAGAAAGTGGTACACAGAAAGGCTTACCTCTGATTAATACCCTTTCAGGACAGGATTTCTATCTGCACGCCAAAGCGCAACCATTTAAAGAGCTTTATGACAGCAAACAACTAGCCATTATCCATGCCTGTGGCCTTACCAATGGCACACGCAGTCACTTTGACGCCATGGATCTGATCGACAAAGGTGTATCAGATACAAACTCCGCTCCTTCCACAGGCTGGCTTACACGTTTGCTCGAAACGATCCCGCATACAGGACATCTGCCTGCTATAAGTGCTACACCCCAATTGCCAGTATCTCTGTTAGGAAGTAATACAGCTACTTCTTTATATGATCCCAAAGGATTCACTCTGAATGCAGATCCCCGATTCACAGGTATTCTAAAGAATCTATATCAGGGAGATTCGGCTCTTGCTCGAACCGCTCAGCAAACACTACAAACCATTCAATACATACAAAGTAAACTTCCCCGTAAAAATGGAACCCTCACTGATTATGTTCCGGATAATCTAGCACATTACCCCAGCCAATGGCAGGTACAGGAACTAACTCAATCATTTAAAACACTAGCTCAACTCATCAAGATGGATGTCGGATTACAGGTAGCTACCATTGATTTTGGAGGATGGGATATGCATGAAGGTCAAACCTGGCTTTTCCCATTACTTCTGGAAGGTTTTGCACAGGCTCTCACAGCTTTTTACAATGATATTCATTTGTATCATAAACGAGTTACCATTGCTGTCATGAGTGAATTTGGCCGTAGACTCAGATCTAACAAAAGCAATGGTACAGATCATGGCTATGGCAATGCCATGCTGGTACTGGGAGGAAATGTAAAAGGAGGAACTATGTATGGAAAGTGGCCGGGTCTGGCTACCGAACAGCTTGATAATCGGGTAGACCTCGCTGTAACCACTGACTATCGGACTATTCTCAGCGAGATTTGTATGAAACGTTTACATACCTCTGCCATCCAGACAATTTTCCCAGGATTCATCAAGCCTCAACTGCTTAATTTTTTAAGCTAAAGATCTTTTTTCATAAAATGGTAAAGGATAGTATTTATTCCTGTTGACAGGCCTATAGAAAATACGACATCGCTCACATAATGCACATTGAGAAATATCCGGCTTAGACCAACCAGCAATATCAATGGAATAAGTATATACCCTAAGCGATTGAATTTGAATACAAGAGGAATACACAACGCAACAAAAATGCCTGTATGCAAAGATGGAAATGAATCCATACTTCCAGCTAAAGAGCTATGCAGGTCAAATCCATAGAAGCCTTTCTGTAATAATACAGGTCTATATCGTGGCAAGGTAGTTTTCAGAAACTGAATACTGACTACTGTTGTCAGATAACTATAGAGTATCATCAACACAAGAGCAGGTGGTAGTGTGAATGCAAAAAAATACCGAAGGATAAAAAACAGGACAAGATAACTGACCAGAATCTGATAGGAGACCTCAAAACTACCCAGCAAAGATATTTTCTCCCATATAGAAGAGTGAGTTCGTTCACCCACCTGATGAGCAACCAAAGGATCAATCCAGAAATAGCATATAAAACAAAGGAATACTATTCCCAGATAAAGCTTTAAAGATAGTGAACGATTCACCTTTACAGATTTTTATACAACAAAAGGTGAAAAATATATCTCAATTCCCTATAATAAAAGTTTTTGTAGTCATACCTCTTAGTTCTTAGCCAGATCCCAGGGCTTTTGCTGTACCTTATCTAACATCTTCACAATGGTCTTCTGAATAAACTCTTTTTCTGTAAACGTAATCAGATGGCCTCGATTGGCAATAAGTGTGATATCCAGTGATGGTACGTTCACTAGTTTCTTGCGGGCAAACTTGGCATTAGAAGTATAAATCAAATCATCATCTGCTCCCTGAATATAAGCTACTGGTATTTTGATGTTTGACCATAAAGGCAACATTTTCTTTAGTTCCTGATAATGTGACAGTTTTTCCGCATTGGCAGAAACCAGTGTGCGAGGCACCATCCATTTCAACGGAGGTATTTCCATAGGATAAGAAATGTCATAGATCTTCTCCTCTCCTGGTGCCAGTGAAGGCCCTACCAATACCAGTCCATCTACCAGATTCGGGTAGTCCATTGTTAGCCGACTGGCAACAGACGTACCATAGGAAGTACCTACTACCACAACCGGATGATTGGGTCTACGCAGGCTATCGAGAATAGTAGCCATGATTTTGGCTTGCTTCTCTATGGAAGTCAAGGGATCGCCAAAACCTGAATACCCATAACCCGGACGATCCACAGCATACATATGCGCTCTGTGTAATAAGGTACTATCAGAAAGATAATCTTTGTAATAACTTAACGAGCTGGGTGCTCCATGTATAAACAAAATAGTGGCAGAAGTATCTTCACCAATAGAAATATAGCGGATGTCACGCCCTTCGGCTTTAAAATGGCCAATCTGTGGCTTCAAATTCTTAGTACTAAAATATTCATAGATGTCATCGTTAGATTCTCTGAATTGTACAAGTTTATCCAACCCAAATGTGATACCTGTTAATATGATGAATGTGATAGAAAGTCTTTTAATCCAGCGCTTCATAGTTTGTTTACGAATTTGTCCATAGCAGATAGCATAAACTTGCTGTCCATTAGAAGACTAACACGAAAAAGTAGGTATTTTGTTTCTAAAAAAAATGCTCTTTTTTATTTTCTCTTATAATTTCCGGAAACAGATCTGTCTGTAACATATCTTCTGCTTCCTATCAACTTTTATAGATAGAAAAATGCAGAAGATATGAATCAGTTATAGTATTTTATGAAAAAATCATCGATTATCCTGTAAACAAACTATATGAAGTACAGAAGGATGCCTATTGAAATAGAAGCCCCGGAGGGCTTTGGTTATGAAAATATTGACTGTAACTTATCGGAAAGTTCCTTCACAGATCAGAAGTTAAGCGACCTGGGTATCTCATTGGAAAATCTGATATTACTCTATGGTGACCACAAAGGAAAACCAGAACTGAGAGAGGTAATTGCCAGTGATATCGGCTTTACAACCGAGGATGTGCTGATTACTTCAGGAGCAGCCACAGCCCTATTTATTGTCGCTACGTCTCTGCTTGACAAGGATGACCATCTAGTCGTCGCTAAATCTAATTATGCAACTAATATAGAAACACCACGAGCCATTGGAGCTAACATATCTTTTCTTAACCTAACATTTGAAAACAACTTTGATCTGGATCTGCCTGAGCTGGAAAGATTAATTACTCCACAAACAAAACTAGTGAGTCTAACTTATCCGCACAACCCAACCGGAGTAATGATTACTAAAGAAAAGCTAAAAGCCATCATACAGATTATTGAAGAAAAGCAAACCTATCTGCTACTGGATGAAACCTATCGGGAAATGTGTTTTGTAGAGAAACTACCTGTAGCAGCTACCTTATCAGACCGGGTAATCAGTATCTCGTCCATGTCAAAGTCGTTTGGTCTGCCAGGTATCCGTATCGGGTGGATAGTATCAAAGAACCAACAACTGATGGAAACGTTTCTGGCTGCTAAAGAGCAAATTTGTATCACCAACTCAGTAATTGATGAAGAAATCGCTTTTCAGTACCTAAAACGAAAACAAGAACTGTTTGCCCCCAATATGGCAACCATACAAAAGAACTTTGGCATCCTGAAACACTTTATGGAAAATCAGCAAGTATTGGAATGGGTAGAGCCTAAAGGAGGTTGTGTATGCTTTCCCAGAATAAAAAAAGATATAGTAGTAGATACCAATCGTTTTCATGACATTTTACTGAATACCTATGCCACCTATATAGGCAGAGGCCACTGGTTTGAAGAAGATGCCCGTTATATGCGTATTGGTTATAGTTGGGACAAATCCGAAAAACTGGAAAAGGGATTACAGAATATTCTAAAGGCCATTGAAGCAGCAAGGATAGAGGGTTAGTCTAAAACACTAAACTCTAGGGCATTTTATCTAAATCCTCTAATGTATATGTAAACGCTGCATTATTTCTTGAATTCACCCCCGATCTACAACTAAATACAATCGAAATATGATCATAATCATAAACAAAGTCTTTAGTTAAAATCTTTCTATGCAACTGTCTTGAAATAGTATTAGCAGTTTTCTCTAAGCTATCCTTTTTTTCCACAGCTTCACATGAAATACTATCTAGAACAAACACATACCATCCTCTTTTTCTTAAAGTATCACTTTTTTTGTATATTTCAGGGTTTACCTCTCTCTCAATAAGACAGTTACATTTTCTTCCAACTCTATCAAAATATGCTTTTTCTAACTCAGTTAATGGAGGTTGCTCAGGCTTAGCCATACAACCAATCAAAAAAACAGTTAATGTAATAACTACATAGAGTTTCATACTACTTATTTTAAAGGAATGTAGATGTATTAGTTGTATTCGTTTTTAATCAGGACCTGATTAAAAACGAATACGCAAGATAACACTCTTACAACTATATGCAGCTTATGGAATAACTTTACGCTGACGTAGATCGTCAAAAATGGACAGAAACATCTCTTTAGTTTCTACATACTCATGAAATCCGAAACGACGTGCTTTGGTGCCATCTGCAAACATATCGTAGTCCCAGGAAAATACGAAATCACCAAAACCCCACGATGATACTTCCTGATAGGAATGAGGTTCCAGATCATATTTCTCTACCATCTTATTCCAGAGAAGTTCTTTATCAGCCATAATGACGGACAAAGACATCGGCAGAGGTGGGGCAATCTCCAGTTCAAAATAGCGGGCAATCTCAGTCCACATCTCGTTCCATCGAAACAAGTCTCCATTATTGATATTAAATGCCTGGTTGGCACATCGGGGTTCAGTAGCGGCCCATACAGTAGCCTTTGCCAGCAATCCAGCATCAGTCATCTCAAGTAGTTTATCATAGGCTCCCGGCTTACCCGGAAAACGAAGAGGCAGATTCAATTCTTTGCTTATAGAAGCATATACTGCAATCACCATTGCCAGATTCATAGGATTGCCTAATGCAAACCCTCCTACTACAGAAGGACGAATAGCAGACCATGTCCAGTTCTTTCCTTTCTGTTGTTCTTCCAGAAACTGCTGTTGATCTACATTAAATTCAGGAGGCATATGTCCGGCATCTGTTTCTCTGGCAGGGGTTTTAAAAGGGCCCAAGTGAGCACCATATACTTTATACCCCTGCATAAGATTGATATGCTGTAAGTGAGGCGCTATATCTTCAACAACAGTGACTACATTTACTAACATAGCCAGATTGGGAGGTACAAGTTCTGCCCAGGTAGGTTTGTCCTGATAGGCTGCATAGAAAATATGCGTTGTATGAGAAAGTGAGCTCAGTTTTTGCCTACACTCTTCGACATTCAGCAAATCTACCGAAATATACTGTATCCAGTCTGTTGATACACCTCCACGTCGTGACAAACCTATAATCTCCCAATCAGGTAGTGTAACCAGATAATCTATCAGATTGCGACCAATTACACCCTGAGATCCTACTACCAATGCAACTTTTGTTTGTTTTGCAACTCGTACGTCTGACATATTCACAAGAAAATTTGTTTATAAATAATGATTGCGAAGGGATACAAATGAACCCTTTGTATAGCTGCAAAGTTAAAAAGCAGGGACAGGCTACTACTTGTATATTTCTATGGGTAATTGGTAAATACACTTGATGAAAAGATACATCCAGCACAAACTGTTAAAAATATCCAGCTTTACTACGCAGGAATGGGTGCATCCAGTGCATAACCACAATCACTTTGAGATTATATTTGTGCATAAGGGCAAGGGAGTTCATTGTCTCTCTGGCATGAAATATATCTATCAATCCAAAAGTCTTTTTCTACTAGCCCCTTGCGATTTTCACCACTTTGAGGTACAGGAAGAAACAGAATTTACCTTTCTGAAATTTACCAATGTATATTTACACGGCATGGGGAACACGCTACTGCAAAGTCAATGGAATCAGCACATGGATCAGTTGCTGATTTATGTCCGCCATCAGCCCTTGCCAGTTATCAAAAATGTGCAGGATGCCGAGCAATTGGAAAACATCTTACGACTGATTGTAAAAGAATGGAAGACTAGTCAGAATGAACTAAATGAAACGATTTTCTTTCTGATCCAGGCATTTATATCCATTGTTAAACGAAACATACAGATCCCACCAGCTCCACCTGCATCCAAGCACAGCGCCAAAATAACGGAGATTATCCATTACATACATCAGCATATTTATTCTGTTGAACGAACACAGGTAAAACATCTGGCAGAACAATTTGGCTATTCCAGACACTATCTGGGTATTTTCTTTAAAGAACAGACTGGTCGCACACTTCGGGATTATGTTAATGAATACAAGCTCCATCTGATCGAAAACCGCCTCCGCTATTCTTCCTTCTCTATTAAAGAGATTAGTGATGAGCTGGGATTTACAGATATGAGCCATATCCATAAATTCTTTAAAAGTTATCGGGGTATTAATATTTCTGAATATCGGAATCAACTGACTAACAATACAGTATAGATGTGACATCTATACTGTATTGTTAGTCAGATTATAAAAAACATCTTACAACCACTCGGTTGCACATCGAACATCATTGTCACTATCTGATAACCCGAATGGTAATCCTATCTATAGGTTTCTACATTTCTCACAGATCAAAATATACATTTGTATCTTCAATAAGGGCATACATCAGTTCAACAACTTTAGTATATTTTAACAAAGGAGCAATCTGTCCACCCCAGAACAATACCATGTCATGTTTTTGTTGTTCAAGAGTTGCGTTTCGTAGTGATGACATAAAAGCAGTTTGCAAGGGAAAAGGCAAATATTCTGTTTCCTGACCCATCAATTCACTGGCTATGCGTGTAGTAATCCCTCTGGCTAATCTTCCTGTAAACACTCGGGAGAGCATAGTATACTTCGCAGCATCGGAGAATAACATTTTTCGATGGATAGGTAATGCTCCTGATTCCTGACAAGCCAGAAAAGCTGTACCAATCTGTACAGCATCTGCTCCCAATGCCAAAGCTGCGACAATCCCTTTACCTGTAGCAATTCCGCCCGCCGCAATAACGGGAACTTTAACTTTTTCACGGATCAGTTGCACTAATACAAAGGTACCAGTAGTAGAAACTTCTGCTTTGTCTAAAAATGACGGACGATGCCCACCTGATTCAAAACCAGAGGCAATAATCATATCTACACCAGCCTGCTCAAGACAAATGGCTTCATCCAGTGTAGTTGCAGTACCTACCAGCAGAATGTCCCGCTTACGACATTCTTCCAGAATATCTTCTGATGGTATCCCAAATACAAAACTAAATATACTAGGACGGATATCTAGCAATGCCTGTATCTGATTCTCGAAACGTGATTCAACTGGAGCAGGCTTTACAGGAAGAGGCAGGCCTGCTTCATCAAAATAGGGTTTGAACAATTGTTTTGTTCGCTCAAACTGTTCGTCCGTAACTGTTCCTTCCTTAACATCTGTGTCAGACACCCAAAGATTCAGGTTATAGGGTTTGTTAGTTAGTGATCTGATTTGTGTATCGATCTTATAGATTTCCTTAGGGCTTAGTGTATAAGCCCCATAGCCACCCAAACCACCAGCATTAGACACTGTAGACACCAATTCAGGAGTAGAAAGTCTACCTCCGAAAGGTCCTTGCAGAATAGGATATTGTATTCCCAATAATTTTGTTACCCTTGTATCATACCACATGGTATTTTCATTTATTGTTGAACGTCACTTATCATTTTACTAACAATGATCCAGTTGTTATTGATTTTATGAAATGACAGAAACTCATCATAATTAAAATCATACATCTTTACATGTACTTTCACCATTGCAATGGAGTTAATGATATCAATAGATAGTATATTCCATAAAAATGGTTGTCCTGAATCTTTGGGACTTAGGCGGTTTTCTACACCATCCAGGTATTGATCCAACGTTCTAGCATAGGGTTGTCCTTTTACATCGCCCCAAAGCAGAGTGCCTTTGTGGAAGTATTTTGCGAGGGTATTTACATCTCCCTCACAAATACTTCTGAAGTAGTTTTCCAACGTTTCTGTGATAACGGCGGTCTCTGTATGTGAAGTTATCATACTATATTATTTGTGCTTTGACATTTCAAGAAAAGTAAAACAACAAAGCAATTACTATTCAGCTTTTATGCTAATTTAACGTATGACCAGCCGCCATACCACCATCAACATGAATGATAGCCCCTGAAATAAAGTTATTCTTAGCAACTGTATACACCATGTGGGCAATATCTTCAACCTCCCCCACCCGATTGATCAGATGTAGTCCTGCACTTTTATCAGCATCATTACCATGCATAGGTGTACGGATAACACCTGCAGCAATGGTATTTACTCGAATATTCTGCTTTCCAAACTCAGCAGCCAGTTGAACAGTGAGGGCATGAATAGCCCCTTTACTTGAAACAGGTGCAGTAGCAGGCGCACCACCCAATGCATGATTTACCAAAGGTGTACCAATGTTGATCACTACCCCACCATGTTGTTTCAACATTTGCGGAATTATAGCCTGAGTAGTAAAATAAGTACCTTTCAGATTAGTAGTCAGAAAACGATCAAGATAAGCCTCATCTACCTCCAGAAATGGTTTGGTTTCAAATATTCCAGCATTGTTGATCAATATATCCGCAGATCCGAATTTTTCCATAGCGATAGCAACTAATTGTTCACCTGTGTTCTTTTTGCTTACATCTCCGGCTACCATTGCCAGATTAGATCCCGCCCCGAGTTCATGATAAGTCTGAGTTAGTTTTTCAGGAGTTGTAGAGTTAATCACTACATTATCGCCTTTTTCGAGAAAATATCTGGCAACCTCTTTACCAATACCAGAAGAGGCTCCGGTAACAATGACAGTTTGCTTTTCCATAGTCTATAGATTGTCTATTTTTTATCTGCAGTTATTCCTTTTTCACGTAGTATGGATGTTTGCTCTCCAGCATATCCCCAGTTATCCAGATCAATTTCCTGTATAACCACATGAGTGAGGTGAGGATCTTTATTCAATGTATGAGTGATCACATCAGTCACACCTTTAATCAGTTTTTGTTTCTGTTCGCGGGTAACACCTTCACGAGTCACCTCTATCTTTACGTAAGGCATAGGTTTGTTTTTTTAGGCTAAGACAGTTTTATTTATAGTGGTTGCAGTGATGTATACATCTAAATCAAAATTATTATAGATCAGTGTATCACCGAGGTCTTTAAAAAAATTCCCAGAACGAAACCTCATTCCATATTTTGTACGATCGATGGTGATTTTCCCACTTGCAGTAAGTACCTGCCCAATTACATAGACAGTGGCATAAAATGATATGGGATGAGTAATACCTTTAATGGTCAAATTACCATTAAGATGGTAATCATTATCACTTTCTGGAATAGCGTCTGTAATCTCCAGTACAGCTTCGGGATATTTTTCAGATGAGAAAAAATCATCAGATGCCAGATGACCAGCAAATTGATCGTTGGTAGCAGGGTCAGTTACATCTAATATCGTAATAGAAGTAGTATCCACAATAACTTGTCCACTCTTGAAGCGATCTTCTGTAAATACGAGGGTGCCTTCTTTTATAGTAATGGTGCCATTGTGTGTACCTGTAACTTTCCGGCCTATCCATTCTATCTTGCTTTTTTCACTAACAATGTTAAAATATTTAGTTTCCATTTTCTTTGTGTTTTGTTGAATGACACAAAGGTGGAATGAAGGCAGGATATTGTTATGTGACCTACATCACATTCTGGATACAACTGTTTAGTATGTGATCTACCTCACATTTTGGAGGATTGATAGAGTCTGCTCAATGTTTCCCGGGATACACCCAGATAAGCCGCAATCAGTTGTTTAGGTACCAGATTGTATAATTGAGGGTATTGTACCAATAGTTCTTCGTAACGATATCGGGCATCCTTATTCATCAAGGATAAGAGTCTTTTCTGTGAAGCAACATATCCCCTGTTGGTACGCCAGCGAAAGAAATGTTCAATCTCGTGTATCTCATTGCATAACTTTTCACGGTTAGCATTAGTAAGACGAAGCACCTCAGCATCTGTTATACAGTCAACATTGATGGTAGCTTTTTCGTTACTATACAACGCACTGTAATCAGATGTCCACCAAGTTGGCATTGCAAATTGCAGGATAAACATCTTCAGATCATCATTGATATAAAATGATTTTAAACAACCATTCAACACAAAATATTCAGAGTCCACTTTTTCCCCTGACGTTATAATGGACTGCCCTTTCTTAAAGGACTGAGGTGTAAAATGTGAAAAGAAATAATCGAACTGATCATCACTTAATGTGATTGTTTTGGTAATATGTTGTTTGAGAATTTCCTTTGTTTCCATTAGGGTTTCCTGTGTCTGGTTCTAAAATAAGTTGACAGTTGAACTACAGATGAAAAATACACAAAATAACTCAGTCAGATAAGACTGCGATAATCTATTCTCTAAACAAAAAAGGTCCGAACTAACGTCCGGACCTAAAATTTAGCTTATGTAGCAGCACTACTCTGCTATTATTTTTTTAAATAGAACCTTGTCTTTCATCTGAATTTGAAGCAAATAAAATCCGGGAGTGAGTGTAAGCCCCTTTAGATCATACACTATAGCACCACTCGTATTTTTCAATGTTTCAGTTCGGATTTTCCTTCCATCCAGCGACAATACGTTAAATACAATCTCCTGCTGAGCTGTCAAACCGGAAAGTTGAACAGAAAGAGTATTTCCTCTCAATGGATTAGGATAGAGTACTGCTGTCAGTTGCTCTGCACTGAAACCTTCCTCACTTCCAATCCGGGCAGCAGCATTGGATAGGCTTTCAGCAGGTGTCTGTACCGTTGCCCCAGCAGATAAACTTGTATAAATAGTACCACTTGAAGAGATAACTCTTGAGAAAGCCCGTACTTTGTATTCATATTCGGTATTGGGTTCTGCTATTGTATCTGTAAATGAAGTAGTATTCTCTTTTAATACAAACATACGATGAGCACCATCTGAAATACGTTTTCGTTCTAACCAGAACTCGCTTTCATTGTACGAGTTGTCGTTCCAGGTTAATTGCACTTTTCTGGAAGAAATAGCTACAGCCTGCAGATTGGTCACTACTGCAGGGGGAGCTTGTTCATATTTACGGTCATAGTAAAATTCAATACCGGATACATTTGCATCTCCTCCCTGAAAGCGAATCTCATTGGCAACATCATATTTGCCCTGTATGGTATAAGGTCCCAATCTCTTCCAGGTTCCAGCCGATCCACTGTTGTAACTGGACTCAACTACTGTACCATCTACCGTGATGGAATACGTTTGTGGATTGTTATCTTCCCAAACATACAGATAGACATAGTATGGGATACCCGGAAAGTAAGACCGTATGGTAAAGTCATTTCCCCAGATAGAAGAACGGATCATAGCAGCATGTGCGGAATCGGTAGCAGGTGTCAGTGGCACCTGCTGGTTTTCAAAGCTATGATACGTTCCTGCCACACTAATATTATAATCAGATCCTGCTCTCCATTGTTTTCCATCAATGACTGTAGCCGGACCTGCCAGATTAAATGCACTCCAGAGGAGTCTGGTCGAATCCGGATTGGTTACTACAGGCGTGCCTGTCGTGAATGACTCTGTGATTGACATAGGTGAGAAAGGCGTATTTGCATTCCTATAATTAACACGTACCTGATAAGTAGTCCCTGGTTTCAAAGCTACAGGAGGCTGCCAACTGGTGACAGTGTTATCAACTGATTGGACTTGATAGTCTTCACCTCCCCAATCTGCTGGATAGCGATCAATCTCATATGAATAAAAAATGACTTCCCTATTACATGCCTGGTCAGTTTCTACAGGGCGTGTAACCTGAATGGCAGGCGTTAGTGATACGTTGGTAGCACCATTAGCCGGACTGATAAACTCTGGAGTAAGTACCCGATAGAATCGTTTGATGTATGTCGGAATGGTGTAACTTCGGGTAGCTAACAGGGTATTAACTGAATCATAGGTATTTATCTGAATCAATGATTCAAAGTGCGTAGTGTCTGCAAAAATACTGATACTTATCGGATGGTCACTTGTTGCCTGCTCGGCATTGGCAAAAGATACCACAATGGGCATACTAGCTGGCCATAGAGTGGTTCCGATTTCTTTTCCAGTTTCTTTGTTAGTAATCTTAACTGTTGCCTTTTTGGCATTCGGATCATTCGCATTAAATGTAATGCCATTGTTAACAAACTTTCGTTCGTTTTCACACAAAACCCAGGTTGTGTTTTCAACAGGATCGACCAGCACAGGCAACGCCTGTTGTTTGGTAGTAAACTTGAAACCATTGATCAATGGACCTCTCCATGGATAATTAGTTGTAAAAAGCACACGGGCTTCATACTCTGTACCAGGCAATAAAGGCTGAGGCACAGTCCAGGAATAGGTAGCATTTGTAAAAGTGGCTGTTTGCAAATCACTTCCCTGCCAGTCTGCCGGAGCACGATCAATCCAGTAAGTTACCTGTTGCAGTGTACCACAGGCAGTATAGGGCAGTACCTGTATAGTTGGAGTCAGTGATACATTGGTAGCATTATTGGTCAATCCAACAAAAGTGGGTAAAGGATCTGCCATGGGCTTTGTAAAGATAGTAAAGTATCTCTGCCCAAGAATAGTACCAGCCGCATCAGCTGTTTTAACCTCGATCAGGTACTGTTTGTTTGGTTGCAGGTTGAGGCCTCCGGGTTGCGAATACACAAAAGTAATAGGCTGAGTGGCTTCAGCAGCAGTTAGGTTTCTTGCATCCAGGCTAACCGTTTGCCTGGGGTCATTGAGAAACACATTCACATACACCTTACGGGCACTGGGATGATTGGCATTAACAGTAATGGTGTTGTTAAAGGAACATAGATCCACATTCGACTGATTCTGTGGAGAAATGAGCACTGGTTCATTAGCGGCATAGCTGGTTGTGGCATACACAGAGAAAAATAGGTTACTGATCACAGTCAGCAACAGATACATGTGTTTCATAAAAAATAACTGGTCTGAATGAATAGATAATTACACTAAAAAGTAAAAAATTAATTCTCTGAAGAGGAATTTACATTTTCTGGATAGAGTGGAAAAGTTGAAAAAGTTCACTTTAATAGACAGCACCTATTAATAACCTTTTAACAATACAGTAAACACGATTTCTTATATTTTTTCACAAACTATTATCAACGCCAGACAAAGCTATTTTTGACGATTTATCAATCTATCCAAGCAAGTAATATTGCGAGGTTTTATACACTATTTTATAGATTAACACTATGTATCTTGCCAAGCATGTTAACCATATTTCAGACTAATACTTCACTATTTCCTATGATTCTACGTGTGGTTGGTCTCATTATTCGTAAGCTATTGACTTCACGAAATACAGCCCGTGTTCCGGTACAAAATTCAGATCAAAAAACTACGGCTCCCTTTAAAAAATTTTATGTACCCAACCTGGATGAGATAAAAGTAGTACGTGTTTCTGATGAAGGAATAAAAGAGGCAGGTTTGTCTTCATTGGTTTCATTATTGACAATCCTCTATTTTAATGAAGATATCAGAGAGCAGGTCGTTGCTGAAGTGGAGAAAAATCAGAATCAACTTTTAGCAATTATTCCTGCCTTACATGAATACAAGGGAGAACGTCTCACCCGATTACTTTCAGAAAAAACATATCTTACAGGTGATATCTTTGATGCATTATCTCTATTAGTGGATACATATGCTATCGAAAAAGAACTAAATACCGAGCTTGAAAAGGCCAAAAGATCAATTTCCGAGAACGTTTCAGTTGACGACTTTGCTATGCAAATGGATGGAGGCACTAAAATCCTGTTCTGTTCGAACCTGGAAGACGGTCAAAAATTCCAACTACGTTTTCATCAGTTTGTATCTGGCAGCACAAATCCAATGAAACTAACTGGTGCTATCTATCTGGATGAAAAACTGGTGCCAGTAAGAAGTCATCTGGAGTCTGACATTTTGCAGGCATTAAAAAATGCAGTGGGACTAGATAAACCCAACTCACTGGATGATATTGGGCATTTTTCTATTGGCATTAATCCCAGCGTCTTTATGAATAAAGGAATTTCGAAAGAAGCTAAAACCAAACGGATGGTTTATGAGCTTGCAGGTCTTGTGGAATGCCCTCAATATGTAGAACTGGCTCAGAAACTTGGCAGGCTCCAATCACTTAAAACAAACTAACAGGCAAAATATGCCTCTTTGTTTAATACTGTAAATCTTCATCACCCAACCTATTCCCCATCTTGCTTATACACTAATAGGTCTTATCAGCAATGGCAAATAACTTTCCTATATACTATCCCCAATTAGTCAACACAACAAACAGGAAGGCTAGCAACAACAGACCTAGTACCACAAACGATTTGAGTAAAAAAAGCAGTCCAGCTGCTAACTTTTGCATTACAGACTCGTTTATCCTGGCAAGCAGAAAAGATAAAAGTGTTATGACAGCAATGATTGGAAAGGCGATGAGCAGATACATACATTCAGATGCAAGGGTTAACAAGCGATAACAACAGTCTACAAGATAACCATTTTTAAGCTTCCTATCCAGACAACAGGTTATCGTTTCTTTCATCTTTCTGAACAAACCAGAATCATACTATCTCTTGTTCATCTATGAACAAAGCTTGTCCGATAACGGACACTTCAAAATGAATAAACCAGCTATAAAGCAGTTGAGGACTCATACAAAGCTTTGGCATTGGAATTGGGATAATATATAGTATGTAATATACCTGTAAATGTTTATCGTGATTTCTTTACAAGTATATATAATCAAATAATCCAGGTAAAGATCTGTTTATACTGTATAAGTCCGGTATTCCTGAAACTTTCTTTTTATGTTATACAACTACCTTAAAATTACCATTCGAACCCTGTTTCGCAACAAACTGTACACTAGTCTCAATATAGCGGGACTTACTTTTGGTCTTACATGCTTTTTGCTGATAGGCATCTATCTCTTTGATGAATTGACATTTGATCAGCAACATAGCAAAGCCAATCGTATTTACAGAGTAATCGAATACCAGAAAAACAAATCGGAAGAACTGACTATTGCCGCTACCAGCTACAATATGGCGGAGGAATCTAAAAAGAACATTGCAGAGATTGAAAATACTTCACGTATCACCCTTATAGGACGTGATAACATTTCCAATCCTGAGAGCAAAACAAAGTTTCTGGAAACTATCGGCTTTGCCAATCAAAGTCTGATGGAAATATTTGATTTTGAAGCAATAGATGGCACTGCCCAAACAGCTTTACAGGAACCTAATTCCATTGTACTAGTGGAAGAACTAGCCCATAAGCTGTTTAATACCACTCATGTGGTAGGTAAGACGCTCAAATTTGACTTTTTGGAAGCTCCTCTGCGTATAACAGCAGTCCTGAAAAATCATCCTTCCAATTCCAGCTTTGATTTCAATCTTATGATCTCCGAAGCAACAATTCTGCACGACAAACAGTTTTCTGAAAACATGGTAAACGACTGGAGTTCTCACAATTATATGGTTTACGCCTTATTGAAAGAGAACGCTAATCCTCAGTCTGTATCCCAGAAAATCACCCGTTTTGTACTCTCGCACCAACAGCCAGAAGCTGGCACCACCCTCCGGTTCAGGTTGCAGCCACTGGCAGATATGCATTTGTATTCAGAAGATATAGTAGATGGTGCCAGAAATCCCAATGTATCAGCTACTGGACATGGATCATTATTATATATCAAAATTTTTGCATTGGTAGCCGTTTTTATGCTTACGATTGCCGCTATCAATTATATCAATCTTACCACGGCCAGAGCTTCTAACCGTTCCAAAGAAATTGGAGTCCGTAAAGCTACTGGAGCCACAGACAGCCACCTGATCAGGCAGTTTCTGTTTGAATCGTTACTAGTTACCCTGATGGCATTTGCATTGTCTGTTCTACTGGTCAATATCATTCTACCTGCCTTTAATACATTTACAGGTAAACATCTCTCATTTAGCCTCCAGACAGACTATCGCATCTGGTTGTATGCTATATTGACTACACTTAGTACAGCTATTGTTTCAGGTAGCTATCCGGCACTTTTACTTTCACGCCTTAAGCCGGTAGCCCTACTTAAAAATGTAAAGCTACATAGTAAGACAGGATTGTCCTTACGCAAGAGTCTGGTAGTATTTCAGTTTACCGTTTCGGTTGTGATGATGATTGCCACTATGGTGCTTTTTCTTCAGGTACAATATGCCAACAATAAAAACCTGGGTTTTAATAAAGACTTGCTGGTGGTAGTTGATATTAATAGTGGACAGGTACGTAAAGAAGCTGAGACTATCAAAACAGAATTTGGAAAAATTGCAGGTGTTAACGAAGTATCTGTTACTTCCCGTGTTCCGGGTGAATGGAAGTCAATTCCGACAGTTAAGGTCAAAACAGAAGGCAATACAGATAATCCTCAGGTAGCCTATGTGATTGGAGCTGATGAAAACTTTGCTAAAACATTTGAGGTAGAATTACTAAAAGGCAGAATCTTTACCAGTTTGCGTGATTCATCTTCTATACTACTAAATGAAACAGCAGCCAGAGCCCTGCATATTCAGGAAGCATCCGATCAGTTAATCGAAATTCCTGAAATGGCGTTTGGAGGCAAGTATTTTCCCGTTAATGAGTCCAAGAAACCTTTTAAGGCGCGTGTGATTGGCATTGTCAAGGATTTTCATTTCCAGTCTCTACGTGAAAAAATTGCACCTCTTGTGTTAGCATATAGCCAAAATCCTGTACAAAATATCGATTACTTCACAGCCAGAATAGAAGGAAAGAATATACAGAATACACTCAAACAAATGGAAAATACATTGACCCGCATAGATCCCAACCATCTGTTTGAGTATCATTTTCTGGATCAGCAGTTGGCGCGTTTTTATGCAGACGATCAGCGTCGTGAAACCCTCCTGATCTGGGCAGCACTGGCTACCATTTTTATAGCCTGTCTGGGATTGTTTGGTTTGGCAACCTATGCAGCAGAACAACGCATCAAGGAGATTGGCATTCGCAAAGTATTAGGGGCAGATGTGTTGAATCTTACAGCTTTATTATCCAGAGACTTTCTTAAACTGGTTCTGATTGCCAATGTACTGGCAGCACCCATTGCCTGGTGGGCAAGTAACCTCTGGTTGCAGGAATTTGCCTATCATATTTCTCTTTCCTGGTGGGTATTTGCAGGTGCGGCTATCTTATCTTTCCTGATTGCTTTAGCGACAGTAAGTTATCAGGCCATCAAAGCAGCTATTGCCAATCCTGTCAAGTCTCTACGATCCGAATAAATTCAAAATGTAGTTGCCAAAATTTATTTGGCTTCTTTAATGGACAGATCTTCCTTTCTAGAGTATAGCGACCCTATTCTTTGCCATAATTAAAAGCCACTGAAAATATTTTCAGTGGCTTTTAATTAGTTTTATCAGGTTCTGAAGACTAAGTACATATATACATATCTGTTTCCAACAGTATTTTTACTTCATCGGCAAGCAGAATTACCTCTTTCCATTGGGGATCATTCAGAATAGCATAGTGATACTGATAATGTGAATGGAATGGATAGTCTTCATTCATAAAGAACGCATCATAAACCTGTGCAAACCTGTACAGCTTTCTTTTTAGCAGATCAGAAAGAAAGATATTTTCAGCCCAATCCCATTCGTTATCCAGTATAAAGTGTCCTGCCAGCCAATCTACAAAAGTATAATAAAGTGAATCCCAGGTAAATTCGAACGAGCTGTTAAAAAACAACCATTCCTGTCTCTGAGCCTCCCAATCAGACAAGAAATCAAAGTGGAGTTGTATATTTTCTATAAATAAATCAGCCCTCTCCATCGATACTCAGTATTAGAATGTTTTATTTCTCACAAGCATATATTCAGAGACAGATATTGTGATTAGTTTTCTTTCATCCGAAGTAGTTTTTAAGGCCATTTAGATCAGCAAATAATTCTCTTCTTTGAATAGCTTATAAGCAACAGGAAAAAAGCAATTCAGGATCTTTTCAAAAGCCTCAAGAGTATCCTGAACACTTTTATGTATGTCATCAGTTTTATACCAATACTCTTTTATTAGTTGTCCATTCGACTTTCTAATTACAATTCTGCTATCTGTAGTATTCTCATTATCGAAGAGAAATGCAATTTTCAAATCAATCTCGTACATATATAAAACAAACTCCTTCTCTTCTTTTCTATCCAAAAAAATCAGCAAGTCAAGCAGTTCCGGCATAACCGAAGTAAAATCATATTTAAAATCAAGTACTGTGCTAATTACGCCTTCATCTGTTGTTACAAGAAAGCTGGCAATCTGTCGTGAATCAATCACTTCGCAAACTTTACCGAAAATAGTAATTAAGTCTGTCTTATCTCTATACTGTTCCCTAACTTTCTTAACAGGAAAAACTTTATTTTGTATTATTTCAAAGTACATATGCGTTTAGGTGGTATCTATGTATACAATTTGAATTCCGGATTTGAAACAACTGTTCCTAATCCAGGTATTTTGTAACTATTGTCTCTGTTTACATGTCCAGTCAATCCAGTCATACCAGAACCCGAAAGCATAATCTCACATTAGCCTCAAGCTTTGCGATGGTGGCTGGTATGGTCAATGTAACCGGATTTCTTTCGGTTCATACACTTACTACACATATCACAGGACACGTAGCCTTTCTGGCCGAAGCACTCTTTAATCACAATACAGGAAGAGCACTTATTCTATTTCTTTATATTTTCTTCTTCTGGTTGGGTGCATTTATCTCTGGAGTATTGATCGAAACTGTCAGTAATAAAAATGAAAGATCTATCTACCTGGTTCCTGTAATTCTTGAATCATGGTTACTGGGACTGATTGGGTTCTCACCACTATTGCCCAAAATGTTTTCTCCTACGTTGATCGCCTTTGTATTACTTTTTGCTATGGGTCTTCAGAATGCGACAGTTACTCAATTAACCAATGCGTTAGTACGTACAACGCACCTAACAGGCTTATTTACAGATCTAGGCATTGAATTAGCTCAAACATTCTTTTCCAAAGAGTCATCTCAACGAAAAAAGCTTAGAGGACGTATGCAGTTACGTGTTCAGATTGTTGCGTTCTTCCTGACAGGAGGTTTGTTGGGTGGATTGGTTTATAGCATGAAGGGAATCTATACCTTACTGATTCCAGCATTGTTTCTGATCATTATTCTGACTTTCGACTATGTAAAATTCACCGTACTCCGTCAGCGAAATAAACTGCGAAATCTACTTCATTACCAATCAAAGAATGTATCAGACAACAATAGGAAGTCATAAAACAGGTATCCTATCATTCTTTTGTATGTTCCACCTGAGGAGTGTCTGTAACAATCAGCCAGGGAATGCCTAGAAGACCTTGTCTATAGTAAATAGTCACTTCATCTTCTTTTTTAACCCGTTTATACATAGCTATATCAACACTTATAAAATCAATCTCTGGTTGTTTTTCCCAGGGAGCCAGAGTCAGATAATAGCTAGTATTTTTGCCCTCAGTTACACTCTTATCTAACACTTGTACCTTATAGGTTTCAGGTGTTGAAGTATCATACAAACAGTTTAATGTGAGTGTTGCGCCAAAACCATAGATACAAAGAAACAAGAATGAGGCAATTATATCTGCATAATTAATTGGCTTGTATCGTAGTATACTCCCAACTAATACCATCACAAATAGCAGTATTGTTATGATGAAAGATAATAACCATACATTTGAATAAGAAAATATGGTAAAATCCAGCATGCATCTTAATGTTAATCCCAAACCAGGGGACAACAATCCTAATCCTATAAACGGATAGCCAGAATCTTTTGTAGAGGTTACACGAATGATACCTTTATAATACAAAATTACACCTATAACCACAACAGGCATACTCAATGTAATCAGCATTACATAAGGCTCAGGCATAATAATTACCCACATAGCAACTAAAAGGCTTAGGAGATTTACAATAAGAGAAATGCGCTTTGCATTTTTCAGTGTCCTTTCCCTTTCGTGTGTAGTTTGTCCATAGGCAGTATCTTCCAGAATAGCTGCTTCTTCGTCCTTCGCATTTGTCCCTGGCAAATCTGGCAATCGGCTACTCAACCAATTTACTATCTCTTTATTCTTCTCAAACGTATAATTAACTTCCAGATCTTTCTTTTCCTGTGTATTTGACTTGATCCGGATAAATTTTTCTTCCTTCCTGAAACCTTTTATTTCATTAAAATACAATTCCTTGGTACTGCGAATGCTTCGTTTACTAATTTTTTCATTGTCAATAATCAACTTAGCATTTGTAACTTGAAGTATGCTTAGCACAGAAGAAACCATCACTCCAACTGCAAAGACCCCCATAATCCAATAGCCGAAGGAAGGAATATCCTCAGTATGTGGAAGAAAAGGCATGCTCAAGATATAGCAACCTGTCAGAAAAAAAATCGGGGCAAAAATGTAAGTGAAAATTCTCCAGCCAAGAGCAATTTTGTATTCTTTCATACTATTAATGACTTTGTTATTTATGCAAAAAAGGGCATAAAAGTAACTCTTTCACCACCCGTTCGTTTTCTATTCAGAAATTCCACTAAATTTTCGTTACTTGCTCTGATCCAACTAAACACTCTAGCATACCTCTGTTGGTTAGAATCTTAATAGAAGACAACCCATGATAACCTATTTCGAACTTCAGTATAAGCGATTAAACAGAAGCCTGAGTGCCTTTGGCCTGAATCCATATCTCGGTCTGCTGCTACTTGGAGCGTTTTTTATTGTATTTTCTAAATTATCCTATACAAAACTTCTGCAGCTATGGCCTTCCTATGCTCCTTATCTGTATGCCCTATTGCCACTGGCAGCCGTATATGCCCTGGGAAATAAAAGCAGAAATAATTTTCTCAAGAATATATTTACCCCAAAAAGATATCTGCAGCTCAGACTGTTGGAAAACAGTTTGATTGCCTTGCCCTTCTGTATCTTTCTAATGTGTATGCAACAATTTTTACCCTCATTGGTGGCAGTGGCAGGAAGTTTATCAGGAATCTTTATCCAATCCGTTTCTTTGCCAACCTATTCTATACCCACACCCTTTTCTAAACACCCTTTTGAGTTTGCGATAGGATTTCGGAAAACCTATCTGCTGCTATTTGTGCTGTACACACTTGGCGTTATTGGTATGGTTGTCGGAAATTATAATTTGGGATTGTTCTCTTTATTCTGTTTGTTTTTGCTCACTATGAATTACTATTCAACTCCAGAACCACCTTTCTATGTATGGATACATTCGGTCAATGCCCATCAGTTTTTGCAGATAAAGATCAAACAATCTATTCTACATAGTCTTATCCTTGTATCACCTCTTGCATTGCTCCTGATGATACTTAATCCAGTCAATGCATATATTGTAGCTATTATTCTGGTAACAGGCCTGCTATATACTGTCACCTGGGTGCTGGGAAAATATGCCATTTATCCTAAAGAAGCAGATCTTCCACAGATCATTAAGATGGCACTTGGAATTTTTATGCCTCCCCTGATCCTTATCTTAATTCCTCATTTCTATTTCAAATCACTGGTACGCCTTACTACCTATTTAAAATGATCACGATTCAGTCACTAAGTAAGTTCTATGGAACCCACCGGGTTTTACATGAAATTTCTCTAACTTTTAACTGGGGAGAGATCCATGGAATTGTTGGCGAAAATGGTGCTGGTAAAACAACACTCTTTCAATGTGTAGCAGGGCTTACCTCCTACTCTGGAGAGATACACTATGACAGGGGAATCTTAAAAAATGAACTGGGTTATTTACCTACTGACTTGTTCTTTTTCTCCAAGATGACAGGCATGGAATATCTGCAACTAGTATGTAATGCCAGAGGAATAAAAAACAATCGGATCACAGATGGCAATCTGTTCGATCTTCCACTTCATCAATATGCAGAAACGTATTCAACAGGCATGAAAAAGAAGCTGGCGATAACGGGTCTGTTACTACAAAAAAATGAGGTATTTATTCTTGATGAACCCTTTAATGGGGTAGATATCCATAGTAACAGTATTATTCAGGAAATTCTCTTAAAGCTGAAAGAATTGAATAAAATTGTATTGATGTCTTCACACATCTTTTCCACTCTAAATGACGCCTGCGACTACCTGCATTACTTAAAAGGTGGTACCATCCAACAGAGTGCTACAAAAGGTGACTTTGCCAGCATCGAAGAAGACATGAAACAGGATGGAATTGGGATCAGGGTAGCTGATATAGTAACAGGTATGCTATAGTTTGTGTTCATAAAATGCATATTATAAACACAGAACGTTTGACAATTCTTCCTATTAACCAATGAGCCCTCCTGTCTTATACCAGTTTCATAGAGAATTATACATAAACTTAATGACTTACAGACTGCTGTTTTATCAGGTTCAGCACAAATGCTAATTCAGTGTCCTCTTTCTTCAAAAGTTCTTCTATGGAAGTTGCAATCGGATAATCAGGTAATACACCCCGACCAACAGGACTTGATGAATCTACATGGTTTACATACTTCTGGAGAGGCACACTCAATCTGAAACCAAATCGGTCTAATATGGAGACAGGCATCATGCCACTTGTATTTCCGTGATAGCCTCCACCTGTTTCCTGCCCCACTACGATTGCTTTTTTGTTAAAAGACAAGATAGCTGCCACATCTGCACAGGAGGACATAGAAAAGCCATTCACCAGAATATACGTGTTTCCTGTGTAGTTATCCTTAACAGGTTTTTGCTCTTCATAGAAATCAAAATCTGATACATGTCTGGCTTTTTTCCAGAGCCAAACTTTATTGTTCTGTACTGGCTTTCTATAAAACAGGGTTAGGCCAACACCTTCAATCTGCTTTGCAATGGACTCAGTCACTTCTATTCGATCCCAATACCGAAAAGGATCTGTAAAAAAATGGCGGGTAAAGTAAACTGCATACAGATCTGATCCTCCTGTATTATCTCTCAGATCCACTACCAGATTCCGGATATCCTTAGCCTGTATCTCCTTGAATACTTTATCAATATATGGCTTAAACGATTGACCGGCTTTTTTGATATCTGTTTTGGCAAAAGTGTGTATGGTCAAAACACCAATATCATTGACAACCTTAAAATCCAATGGCTTTGAGTAGGCTGGTTCCTTTAAAAAACCATCTTCTGCTATCTCATCACGTTTCTTCCCAAACACCTGATAACTTTTCATTATACCCTTTTGTCTGACAACAACTGAAAACTGGTTAGTAGCCTCCAGTAACCGATACCAGAGTGGAAACTGAAAATAGAGAGATCTGTATTTTAAAGTCAGGTTATATCCATCGGATGGGATCAAGTCAAACAGCTGTCTGGTTATGGATGGAATATCCCTTCCATTAATACTAACAATCTCATCACCGACTTCAATGGAAGATTGATCTGAATAATTTTTCACTACATAAGCCTTACCTTCACTAAAATATACCTGTAATGGTAATAAGTTGGGTTGCTGGTTTAGATAGTCAACATAGTAGTGAGGTAATGTAATTCCTGTATGCAGACAGTTAACTTTTGCGACAATCTGTTTCATTTTCAGAAAAGCCTCTAATAAAGAAACAGAATCGGTTAGAGTCGATTTTGTGGAGTCAATATAGGCATCAAACAATTCTTTGGATGTGTACCGATAAAAACCAGGGTGTTTTAATGCTAGTTCAGTAGTTAGTTCTGTAATAGCTTTTTTTACAGTATCTGAGGCAAACTTCTGCTGAACAAAATGGGGGGCTACAACCTGTGATGTAACTGGAGGTATAATAAACAGAAGAACTAGTAGTGGTAAAACATATTTGATCATGTTTCTAAAAATTAATCGGGAAGGGATAAATAACAGATGAAAATAAGCTGGCAGCTAACATCTGCTAAATGCAGTTAGTAAGGTTAGGGTTGCTTGGCTAGTATGAAAACTTCCAGATTCTGTTTACGATCATGGAAGAAGTATCTGTTAAAACATAGAATAAGCTATGGTTTACCAAAAAACTAGTTCCAGAATAAAACAAAAAAGGTCTGAGCGAAACCCAGACCTGAGAGCTATAGTTGTAGTAGATACTTAAATAAAACCAGAAGATATTTATATCGCCATAGAGTAGTATCTCAATGACCATTTCTTTTGGCCTCCGGTCTCCCTCTATTTAAAACCAAATGCCAATGGGAAAATAAATGTCACAACCACTGTCCATACACAGTAAACAGGTAAGTAGAAGGCAATGGCTTTTCCAACTCCGTTTATATCCCCTTTCTTAGACATAGCTTTAAAAAGATTCACAGCTACCAACAGAAGATTTACTAAGATCAGCACATTACCACCCAGAACTGCTGCTCTGTTGGGAGTAATTCCCCATTCTGAAATTCGAAACAGAATGGCGGACAATGCAATGCCATTAACCACTATAGTCACCACAGATAATAATAGGAGAATCCATATTTCTACCTGATTTTTAGTTCTGGATGTTTCTGCAACAGAAAAGAAAATAATTGCCATAACACCAATTAACAACGCATTAAAAACCAGCAAAAACTCCCGATCATTGTATGGATCTTTCCCCGAGTAGATCATAGCAATCAGGTAAATTACCAGCATTACCAATACCAGAGGACTGAATATCTTAGCAATTACAGGAGAAACTTTCCCTACCAGTTGCGGATTAGCCTGAATAAGGTAGGTACCTACAATAGGTGCAGCCGGAAGTCCAAAAACTACCACATACTCAAAATAAAACTTTTCAATCTTTAGACCAATCAGTGAGAAAAGACCGATAGTGACTCCAGTCATAATAATACCAGCAATCACAATAAGCGTTGTAATAACGACCAGATCACCATTATACTTTAGATAACGAAGTCGCTTCTCATCATCATTTTGTATTTGACCAACAAAGGCAAAGCCTAAAATCGACCATAAAAATAAGCCTAAATGAATACAGGATAAAAGTAAGGTATCGCTTTCATCCACAATACCCGGAAGAGAATTGATGAAGATCAAACCAGCTAGCATTGTCCCCACTATACCTAGAATTTTGCCAGCAGATAAGTTATTTTTCCATGCAAAGTAAGCTGCCAATGCTGGAAAAATAATAAAACCAATATTTCGGGGATAAAACCATTCCTCATCAATCTGAAACATTGCCGGAATTTTTGCAATTATACCAGCCACCAGAGAAACTATAATGACAAATAGCAAGTCTTTGGAACTTCCCCAGGAAATTTCTTCGCTGGCAGGTGCTAGTCGCTCCTTCCAGAAGGTAATCAGGAGATTGTCTTTAATCTCAGGATACAAAGCGCTAAATTCACGCTTAAATGTTAGTTTGTCTTCCCTGTATAGCCTTTCAAGCTTTCCAGGATTGTCCAGATTTGATAGAATTTCATTTTTCATAACACAGTGTAGTAAATTGAAATGGAGTAATAGTTGTTTTGTGAATCTATAATCCTTATCACTTTCTTATAACAGATAAGTACCTGTCACCTACTCAGTTGCTGTAATAAACTGGTTTTGCAATCACTTCTCCCTTACTATTGTCCAAACTACAATCAACAAAAATGAAAAAGTAAAATATCCTCCGGAAGCATACTTCAGCTTAGTTAAAGCAAGCTATAAAAAGTACTTTGCATTTCAAAGTTAAATTAAAAATTATAGTCATGCAATAGATGAGTGAATAATTAATTTAAATTTCTGATAGGGTTGAGTCAGAAGGATTCAGGCATATGATTCTATCTGTTTAACCAATCAATCTTGGAATGAAAACATACATCCATTCGTCTACCCGATATTTCCAGACAATTGACAGCTATTGATTCATTAAGTAAATTAAAATTTGTAAGTTTCACCGACATACAAACCACATAGTTATCGTTGATATGTGATTTTTGTATACGTTATCGCTAATACTAATTGATTATGGGAAGTTCTACTGGATTGAATATGTATTTTTACACTCAGGAAAAGGAACTGAAGAAAAAAATTAACCTTTTGAGTACTGTTACTGACAATATTTATTATCTTCTGATCTATGAATATACAGATGACTCTAAGCCAGAAGGGCTAAATCAGTTTACTGAACAGGAACAGGAGGTAATGCGTTTATATTTTGATGCAGAAAGCCTCACTGCTAGTGAAGGTTATGGCACTGTAAAGTCTAATATTCAGTCGCCTAAAGAACTAAAAAAGATATGGTCGAAACTACAAAGATACTTTATTAAAACTTTTGAGACGCAAATAATTAATTATCAAACTCAATCAATATCAAATCCTTCTCTCACATCCCAGATGCCTCAGGATATTTTTAAAAGAATAATATCAGATGGTGTATGGACAGCAGCTTCCACGTCTCTTGTGATTACAAGGCTTGAGCAAGCTATTGAGGATGACATGCTTGTAGAAATAACTATTGAGGATTATTAAAAAACACACTACATACCTATTAAAACAAGCTTCTCAAACAGCCTAAAGGTTTTTTCATAAAACCCTTAGGTTAAAGAAGTCTTACTTTTCAAAATACACCCTGTCAACCTCCATCACTTCATACTCAAACCATCCTGGTTCATACTCAGGATCAGCATTCGCTTTTTCTTCTACATACTGTTCAGCTTCCTCTACAGAATCAAATATGCTGTCAATATTCTTTATAATTTGTCCAAAGCCTTCCTCCATCAGGCTTACTACATACACTGTTTTCAGAAAGGACTGAATATCAGTTTTGACAAGTGCTGAAATATCCTCAATGGTCACATCTTCTTCCAGATTTACTTCATGGTAGGCTTGTTCTGCCCATTTATCCGTCGACTTGCATTCGTTTATATAGGCTACCCTTGCCTGGATAGCCTTTTCTATTTCCTGAAATATACCGAGCAGCAAGTCGGTTCCCGTATAGGGTGAGATGTGTCTTTTTAGCAGGAACATTTTGATTACTTTTATCACAAATATGTCTCTCTGGCTATTCATAACAGCAATAGACCTCAAGACCAAATGAATGTTCAATCAACAACTACGTATTATCGGTCTTCCATCCAGGTCAGAAAAGCATGCGACTTTTCCTTATTTATCAATAACTTATCAGGTGTTTCAAGTACTAGTTTGACATACAGCTTTCGCAAAAAATAATGCTCTACTTCTTTGATAGCTTTGAAGTTAACCAAATACTGTCTATTCACACGAAAAAATTGTTTTGAAGATACAGCACTGGTAATCTGATCAAGTGATTGAGTAAGCACAAATTCCTGTTTGTCAAAGCATATTATATAAGTAGAATCATTTCGGATACAAAAGAAGGCAATTGTATCTGTTTGTACAGTAGTATACTTCTGATTTTTGAATACCAGAAAGCTTGTTTTACCACTCGAAGGATTCAATTTTGTTAGAAGTTCTTCCAGATTGGGTACAGTTTTCTGCTGAAAGAAATTTTTGAGTTGGTCAACTTTCTTCAATGCTTCGGCAATATCGTCTTTCGAAAAAGGCTTAAGCACATAATCTACGCCATTACTTTTAAACGCTTCCAGTGAATATTCATCATACGCTGTACAAAACACTACCGGACAGGTTACCTGCACAGATTTAAATATTTCAAAACAAAGCCCATCGGCCAGTTGAACATCCATAAAAATAAGATCAGGCTGGACACCATCTGACAACGCTTCTACCGAACTTTCTACACTTTGATACTGACCAATTATTTTTGCACCCGGTTTACTTTTCAAGATAAGATTCTCCAGTGACTTGGCGGTCCGGAGTTCATCTTCAATGATGATTATGTTCATAGATAAGCGGTAGTTTTATTCTAAATACTTTCTGGTCATTACTAATTTCTACATGTTTATCAAGCAGATGGTTATAACGTAAATCAATGTTTTTCAGTCCAACTCCAAGCGAATTATTCTCACCTTTTTTCAATTGAATCTGATTTTCCACAACGAGATAATCTGTATCCCGATATACTTTGATATGCAAGGGTTTCTGTAGTGAAACGATGTTATGTTTGAGGCAATTCTCAACAAGCAGCTGTAGGGTAAAAGGTGGAATAAGGGTGGTTAGTACATTACTGTCCAGAGTATTGGTAAAAGTAAATCCGTTATCAAACCGCGCTTTCTGAAGAAACAGATAAGCATTGAGTATCTCCATTTCTTCATGTACATGAATCAGATCCAGCTTGCGACTTTCCAATGTATAGCGATAAAAGTTGGAGAGCTTGATAATAAAGTCAATCGCTTCTTCATCTCCACTCTCCACCATAGCTTTTAAGGTATTCAGGCTGTTGAACAGAAAATGTGGATTAACCTGTTGCTTCAATAACTCATACTGCGCTCCCAGATTATCATTCTTGATACGCTCCAGTTCCATGTTGACATACTGGTTTTCATAGTTTTGCTGAAGCAGGTTCAGAAACATATAAAATACCAGGTTGATCAGAATACCCCGCACTTCTACCATCAGCATAGTAGGGCCAAAATTAATATGTGACAGAATCAGTTGCTGTATCCAGGCAAGTCCCAGCATCAATACAAGTCCAACCAGCAATGAACTCACTAGTTTGGAATAGGATATACTTTGCTGACGAGATTTCTCAGGCTGACGGGACAACATAAAAATATTAAAATACCACATCAGCAAAGCAAAAGTAGCTGTTAATGCCGCATTGACAGCAGCCTCTGCCAGATTGAAGGTATGTGAGGCCATCTGTGGCACAGAGGATAACAGTCCCAGAAAAATGGAACTGATCCAGATGGTTATCTGAGATATTTTAAATTGGGGTTTTGCCATAAACAAACGTAATCGCTTTGGACACTATAGCGAAGGTATAGTTCCTACCTCAGATAAATATATGTTATTTTCCAGACTATCATTTTGTAAAGCTGTCTGCTTCCAAGATTGCATCCACAAAAGCAAGGGGAGCCTCTTGGGGAAGGTTATGTCCTATACCACCCAAAAGTGTATGGTGAGCATATTTGCCTTTAAATTTAGCAGCATACACTGAAGGGTCTGGATGCGGAGCGCCATTGGCATCGCCTTCCAGTGTAACCGCAGGTACTGTAATCACAGGACCTGTAGCCAGCTTTTTCTCCAACTCATCATATTGTTTCTCACCAGCCACCAGTCCCAAACGCCAGCGATAATTATGAATTACAATGTCTACATGGTCAGGATTATCCAATGCCGTTGCTGACTGTGCAAAGGTAGACTCATCAAACTGCCATTTAGGTGAAGCAGTTTGCCAGATAAGCTTTGCAAAATCGCGTCGGTAGGCCTGGTAACCCATTTGGCCACGTTCCGTAGCAAAATAAAATTGGTACCACCAGGACAATTCTACTTTAGGCAACAGCGGTGTCTGATTTGCTTGCTGGCTACCAATCAGATAACCACTTACAGCTACCAGAGCTTTGCACCGTTCCGGCCATAAGGCTGCCACAATATTTGCAGTACGTGCCCCCCAGTCAAAACCACCAATAATAGCTTTTTCGATCTTTAATGCATCCATTAGTGCAATCACATCTGTTGCTAAAGCAGATTGCTGTCCATTGCGAGGTGTTTGAGCAGATAGAAAATGCGTAGTGCCATATCCACGCAGGTAGGGTACAATAACCCTATATCCCTTTGCTGCAAGTAATGAGGCAACCTCTGTATAACTATGAATATCATAAGGCCAGCCATGCAGAAGAATTACAGGTTGCCCATGTGATGGTCCTGCCTCTGCATACCCAACATCAAGTACGCCAGCTTTAATCTGTTTGATCTGTTCAAAAGATGTCTGTTTTGTACTAATAGGATTATATCTATCCGCATGTGTATGACTTTCTGCATTTAGTAGATTTATACTGCTCAGTTCTGCTATTGTCACAGCAAAGGAAGCCATACTCAGAAAGTGACGACGATTTATATTTTTAGTGGCGTTCATATTCTTTTCAGTTAAACGTTTGATTTTTCCAACCGACACTTGTCAGTCAGGTAGATCAAAAGTATAGCTGATTATTTACTATAAATACCATTATTACTGCGAGTTAGACACTATGAATGCTGAGTTAGACATTTCTTATCTGAAACAGACAAAACATATTCAAATCCTATCCCATCAAAGTTCAGAAGATAAATCTTTCTTGATCCGCTCCCGATGTTCTTTGCCCCATTTAATCATCTCCAGTATAATATCTCCAAAAGTATAGCAGTATTCTGTAGGTGAATACTCAACTACAACCGGAATGGTATCTGTTACAGTCCTTTTAATTATCAGATTGGCCTCCATCTCTCTCAGTTCTCTGGAAAGCATACGGGTAGTAATGCCTGGAATACTGCGTTCAATCTCGCGGAAGCGTTTGTTTCCATTACATATAGAATTGATAATGGGCAATTTCCATTTGCCTCCAATGACATATATAGTATCCTGAAGTGCCTGTACTTCCTCCTTGGGATTACGTGGATCAGAAAGTACTTCTTTTGCCAGTTTAAGCCTCTTTTTATTTTCCATGTTGGTATACTCTGTTATACTGGTTACAAAGTTATACCAATTTAAAATAGCTTTGCAAGAAATTTAAATACAAATACAATGGAAAATCTAAAAGGAAAAATAGCAGTGATTACTGGTGGTAACAGTGGCATTGGCTATGCAACAGCTAAAGAATTCAAAGCACAAGGTGCAGACGTAATCATAACCGGACGTCGTCAGCAGGCCGTAGAAATTGTAGCACAGGAACTGGGAGTAACGGGTTTAGTAGCAGACCAGGGCAATCTGTCTGCTATTGAGAAGCTAGCAACAACTGTCAAAGACAAATTTGGGAAGATTGATATTCTGTTTATTAATGCAGGAGTATTAGGTGGAGCAGAAATTGAAACTGCGACTGAGGAAGTATTTGATTATGTGATGGATGTGAATTTCAAAGGAGCATATTTTACACTAAGCCGCTTCATTCCTATTTTACAGGAAGGCGCTTCTGTAGTATTTCTTTCGTCCAATACCGCTAGTATGAACGGCGTGAATTCATCTATTTATTCATCTAGCAAAGCTGCACTTAATGCTATTATGAAAATTGCAGCTGTTGAACTTGCCCCTCGCAAAATTCGGGTAAACGCAGTCAGTCCAGGTCCTATTGAAACCGAGATACTTAGCAAAGCAGGCTATAGCGATGAGGAATTAGCCGATGTAAAATCCTGGATCATTGACCAGATACCATTACGACACATGGGTAAAGCCGACGATGTAGCCAAACTTGTTGCTCACTTAAGCCAAACAGAGGCATCATTTATTACAGGTTCCGAATTTCTTATAGATGGAGGGATGAGCCTCTAGATTGATTCCTATCCCTGATCAACGACAGAAGACTTACTTGCTGAAAGCAGGTTATGGAAGACGTGAAATTATTTTATCTGATAAAAATGAAAGTCTTCTTCACACCTCATAATTCCTGACTGGCAGCCCAATGTGTCTAACTGAGCCTTTTTCCACTCAGCTACGATGCCCATGGCGGATAATTTTGACTCGAAATCAATTAAAATTATCCGCCATGAAACTAGTAAAATTATCTGCTGTATGTGTTGTACTTGTCCTTCTGCTATCTGCAACAACCCTGATCAATCAACATACTTTATTATCTTCTAAAGCTGCAGGCAATGGATTCGTAGTACTGGAGCTTTTTACTTCAGAAGGATGTTCCAGTTGTCCACCTGCAGATGAACTCCTGGCTCGCATTCAAAAACAGGCAGGTAACAAACCCATTTATTTACTTGCCTATCATGTTGATTACTGGGATCGCCTTGGCTGGAAAGATTCATTCAGTAAGCCTGAGTATTCCAAACGACAGTATACTTACAGTCGCCAGTTTGCAGGTCAGGTATATACACCTCAACTGATTATTAATGGAAATAAAGAATTTGTAGGCTCTGATGAATCTGCTATCAATGATGCGTTAACGAGTGCACTTAAAATACAAACATCCACCTCTTTAGTCTTTCAGGCGCAGACCTTTCAAACACAGTATGCAGGCAATACCCGCTTCAATTATCAGGTCACAGGAGAAGATAATACCAGTCAGTTGGTGGTTGCACTTGTACAGAAGCAGGGTATGAGCAAAATAGAAAGGGGAGAAAATAAAGGGCGCACCTTGTCTCATGTCCAGATTGTGCGAGCCCTCTACAATTTTGATCGTAAAACAGAGAAAGAAGGTATTGTCACCCTCAACCTTCCAGCTCCTTTTTACACAAAGGATTGGGAAATTATTGCGATGCTGCAAAATCCCAAAACGGGTGTAATCCATGCAGCTACTCGTGCCATACTGACTCCGCCTATGAAAGGCACCTAATGAGTAGACTGTCACCTCTATAAGCAATTACAACCGTGTATTATCTGTTCTCATATATTCTTTCACATTCAATTTTATAAATCCATGAAAACCAAATTCTGTTTTGTAACTAGCCGCCAACTATTTCTCATTATCATATTAGTAGTAAATCTATTGTATATAACTTCAGGGAATGTCAATGCACAAACTACCCAAGTAAAGAATATTATATTGGTGCATGGAGCATTTGCCGATGGCTCTGGCTGGAAAGCAGTGTATGATATTCTCACAAAAAAGGGATACCATGTCAGCATTGTACAAAATCCGTTGACCTCGCTGACAGATGATGTCAATGCTACCAATAGTGTAATCAATGCACAGGATGGTCCGGTTATTCTGGTTGGTCATTCCTGGGGAGGTACAGTGATTACTCAGGCAGGTATCAACCCCAAAGTAACAGGCTTAGTGTATGTATCAGCATTCATACCTGATAGTGGTGAATCAACTGCTCAATGGGTATCAGTAGCTCCGCCTTCTCCAGAAGCGGGCTTTACCAAACCTGACCAGTTTGGATTTGTATACTTTGACCCCGCTAAATTTCATGGTGGTTTTGCAGGAGATCTACCTAAAGCTCAAAGTGATTTTATGTGTGCATCACAGGTACCTATTATTGGCAAATGTTTTGGAGAAGTAGTTGAACAGGCAGCCTGGAAGACCAAACCCAGCTATGGCATTGTCTCAACAGAAGATAAAGCTCTTAATCCTGATACACAACGTACCATGTACAAACGTGCTCATGCAAAAATTACAGAACTCAAAGGCAGTCATGTTATATTTATATCTCAAGCCCAGGCTGTAGTAAATGTAATCATGGCCGCAGCTGGAAATTAACCAACTGCTCTATAATTTAAATCATTGTGTACATACTCTACCTTTCATGGGGTAGAGTATATTTTTTAACACCAAACAGTCTGGTACTATTGGTACTATATAGTAGAGATTTATTCCTCCCAATACACCTCCATCTAACTCATTTCATTGAATTTAGAATTTTCAAGCTCTTATTTGTCAGAGGGAACATCTCACCCATATCTCTCCCTGGTTACATTAATGAGATTGTAATAACCTTTGTATCTGGAGGTAACTGCACATGAAACAAAGATTACTCTATCTGTTACAGGATATTTTCAGGAGGACAAAAAATCAATAAGCATAAAAGAGAAAAACTTTCTTAAGTTGTTTGTCACTGTTCAGGTTGGTGATAAAACACAACCTGGGGACTAGAAGTTGCTGGTACAAAAGAGATCTCATCTCCTAAAATGCTTACCTTGACTACACAGAGCGGATACTGTTTTCAATTTGACCACGAATAAACGATCGAACCCGCGGAGCCCAGAGACTTTTATTCTCACATCTGTTCTTTTTTCTTGATCTTCTATCTCATAGAATAAACTCTTATTTACCTCCTCTCTCCTTCCATAAAGCAAAAAGCAAAGTACCTGTAAATGATTCACAGGTACTTTGCTTTTAAGAAAATATATAGAAAGATAAACCTTTACACTGACGCAGAAATCGGATCCTTTCTCAAATCAGAGTTACTACTATAGGTTGCAGAATACAGGCTCCGAAACATGACATAGGTAACAGTTATAATCGTAAACGCAATCATAGCATCCACTGTAGCAGGTAGACCCAGTACACTTATTTTGGAGAAGAAAGCAAAAATGATATCGAAAAAGATGCCGGCAAATACCCATTCTTTTAGTCTAAGTAGCTTACCAGGAATCAGGAGAACTGCTACCCCCAAAAGTTTGGCGACTCCAAGAATGTAAATGAAGTGTGCCGGATATCCTAGTTGCACAGTGATATCCCAAACAATAGGATTTTTTGTGAGTTCAAAAAAACCACTTGCTCCAAACCATAACGATATAAGTATAGTGCCGATCCAATAAATTGTTTTTGTATTCATGATCTTGTTGGTTAATGTTATTTACTGACCCAAAAATGGCAGATACTCAACAAGTATCTGAGCAAAATCCAGGTCAAGTGGACATATTGAAATGCTGGTTAGACATTTAAGGTCTGAGTTATACATTAACCAGTAAAGCTGTGAGCCATCAAACCAACCTGAGATAGCGGTTGTCAGAAATACAATAGGCCTCTTCAATTCTACTACAAATAATTAAAAAATTGAAGCTTTGAATACTAACAGGAATCATAGATACAACTATCTTTAGAGCTGCAAACTTTATAGACAATAAGTGCATGTTAAAAGCATATAAACTATTCACCGGCCCGGATGGGCACTCTCATTTTACAGAAGGTACTGTTTCTCCTAATGTGCTTACCACAGCCGTTGCACTTCAGTTTAAAGAAACGCCAGGTCACTCTACCTATGACTGGCACACGGCCCCCACTACTCAGTATGTAGTTACATTAAGTGGTACATTGGAATTTGTTATGAACAGTGGCAAATCATTCATTCTGAAACCAGGCGATGTGTTGATTGCTATGGATACAACTGGTTCAGGCCACAAATGGCAAATCCTTGATGAGGCACCGTGGAAACGATTGTATATTGTTTTTAAAGAAGGTTCGGAGATTAACTTTGTTCCAAATCCTGCCTAAATAATTACATCAATCTGTCAAATCATCATCAATGTGACTAATTCTATACAATCTTAGTTTATCCAGTTTTGTAATCTAAGATTGTATAGGTTTGTTTTATCAGCCTTCTCTTCACTTTTACAAGGTAGATCATCTATCTACTGTTATACAGTTCCTGGTCTATATCTGGAACCAAGACCTCTACTTTGCGGGAATTAACCATAGGCGGCATTCTACCCTATTGAGTTCTCTTATCTTAATTAGTCAGTTAGATAGAAAATGTCACAATTATGCCTTTACTATGTCGTTTTCTCCCTCCTATTTACAAAAGACAGTTCTATATCTTTGCCTTCATGAAAGTCAATCAGAATAATACATCATATCTATATCATTAACACTTTGCTAACATGAGAAAGCTAAAATTACAGGTACAACTATCTATAGATGGATATATTGCTGGTCCAAATGGGGAAATGGACTGGATGATCTGGAATTGGGATGATGAGTTAAATCAATATGTGACTCAACTAACAGAACCAGTTGATCTGATTTTATTGGGAAGAAAACTGGCAGAAGGATTTATTGATGCATGGGCGTCAATGGCCTCAAATCCTGACACTGCAGATGCAGGTGCCCATAAGATGAATGATACACCTAAAGTAGTCTTTTCTAATACACTCAAAGAAGTCCACTGGCCCCGCACCAGGCTGGCACAAGAAGGTCTGGTAACTGAAATCACTAAGCTGAAAAGTCAGGAAGGCAAAGATATCATTGCTTATGGAGGGGCTACTTTTGTATCATCCCTTATAGAAAATGATTTAATTGATGAATATCACCTTCTTGTCAACCCGTCAGCATTGGGGGCAGGGTTACCTATATTTAAGGATAAAAGCAACTTCCGTCTCATTCAGTCCACTGCTTTTCCATGTGGTATTGTAGCACTGAAATATCAGCGAACACTCAACTCTTAACAATCTAATTTTCAGCACAATATACCTTAAAAAGAAAAAAGCCATAAGCAATGCTTATGGCTTTTCAACAAGTCTTTTGACTTACATAAAGTGATTTAATCAGTGATTCAAAATTACAAGTCAGCCGGAAACTAACCACAAGATTTACAGCTCATTTCTTACAAGGCAAGGTTCTCTTTTCAAATTAAATAAATACTATAGTTGATAACCTCATTTCTAAAAAACACATACAACTATTCTTCCCAAAATAAAAAATAAGCTAACTGGAAAATAGTAGCGAAATTTTACAACCTGGTACTATCTTCGCGTGAAAAGGCAATGTTGCTAATCCTGATAATCCTCTTATTCTCTTCTCCTTACCTATTTTCTGCTAGATATCACGCAAGCTCTATATAAAACACAGTACAAATCGTACTGGGTAATATTCTGTTTCAGAAGTGTATAAGAAAACAGGCATACAATAGCATCTGACAAATGCATTATATGCCTGTTTAATTAAAATGTACCATAGTACCCAGATGAAGCAAGCAAAAGTGTACTAAAACGTAAAAAATAATTGCCCTTACAGCTTTTCTACTAATAGAATTACTTTCAGGCAATTAACAAACAAACAACAAAAATAATACCTGAAAAACAAGCAGTTACATTGATTTATTTCTATACACTTACTTGGTATCTTATACCTCATATGCATTCAATATCCTGTATATCTCCTTAGAAACCCAATAAATAAATATGGATCTTATAGCTCAATATTATATATAAATTATCATCTAAGTGCATATATAGCAGTTATCGCAGCATAATTATTTCCATCTGATAAGCGAACAGCTTGTCCATTCTTCCAATAAGTAGCCACAGGATGATTTGTTTCAGTATCATACTCATACCCTGCAACATATATATCTGTTCCTGCCACAGAAATTGAAAGTGCACTTGCATCATTTATTCCATCTGTCAACGCTATACTTTTCCCATCTTTCCAATACCTGGCAATAGATTTTCCAGTTGTTCTTTCATATCCGGCGATATATATACGCCCTTCAGAAATAAGAATTTTTTTTGCCTCTGACATTCCTATACTACTTGTTAAAATTACTTCTATACCATTCTTCCAATATTTAGCTATACCAACACCTGAACTTGTAAGTTCATATCCAGCCACGTATACATCGTTACCATCTACATATACAGAATTAGCATAGGAGTTATATTGTCCATTACCAAGTAATACTTCCTGTCCATTCTTCCAATATAAAGCTCTACTTATGGGTTTTGATAAAGAACCAACATTTCTGTATCCTGCTATATATATATCTATCCCTGATACATAAATAGAACTTGCCCATGCATAATCTTTTCCATTAGTCAATGGTATCTGTACTCCATTTTTCCAATAGACAGCCATATTTTGAAAAGCACCATCCTGACCTATGCCTAAAGGAACATAGCCTGATATATATACATCACTATTTGATACATAGATATCTGTAGTATATGCGTCACCATTGTCATTACCTAATTTTACTTCTTGTCCATTTTTCCAATATAAAGGTATATGAGAAGAATAATTTGTATATTCGTTGCCAGTAATATATACATCTTTCTTATCTACATACAGGGCATTTGCAGTTAGATGGCTTCTTCCTTTTGACAATATACTAACAGAGTCCTGCTTCCAGTAATTAGCAATAGTTGATCCTCCTTTAGAATCGTATCCACATGCATAGACTGTAGTTATTTTCTGTGGTTTTATAGGGTTATCTTTGTGATGGCAAGAAAAAAGGAGAAGTCCTATAAAAAAATTAGAGAAAACAAGTGTTCGATTTCTAAATGAAATTGGCATATTTTAACTACACGTATATTTTCAAAAATATCTATATAATGTTTACCTTACTATAAAAATTGAAGAAATAAAACCTTGACTATTTCCATTTGTAATTCTCACAGGTTGTCCGTTTTTCCAATAAGTTGCCCAGTAGTTATTAGAATCAGCATACTCATACCCAGCCACATACACATCATTGCCTAAGACAAAAATAGAATTGGCACCAGCACTACGACTTCCATCTGTCAATTTTACCTCTTGCCCATTTTTCCAGTACTTTGCAACGTAAGCACTTCCATTTGATTCATATCCTGCTACGTACACATCATTGTCATTAACATAGACAGAGTTAACATCTGTATCATATCTTCCATCTGTCAACCGTATTTCCTGACCATTTTTCCAATATAAGGAAACTGCTCCTGCAACACTTCTTTCTCGCCCGGTTACATAGACATCATTTCCATTGACAAAAATGGATTTAGCATCCACATAAACATTATCATTTTTAGCACTCAATGCTACTTTTTTTCCATTTTTCCAATAAACAGCCCCAAATGATGAACCTGAAGAATTCGATTCATATCCAGCCACATAGACATCATTGTTTACTACCATAATATCCATAGCATATCCAACAAATTCTACTCCCAAGTTAATCTCTTCTCCATTTTTCCAATAAACAGGATGTGTCATTCCATACAGGTTATCATAACCACATACATACACATTGCCATCTATAACAAAAATATCAAAAGCATAAGCATCTGTTGCTTCATTGGTAAGTATCACTTCCTCTCCATTTTTCCAATACTTTGCAACATGATTTCCTCTTTCAGGGATATAATCGTATCCAGCCACATATACGTCTGTACCTGATACATAAATGGAATTCGCATATACCTCTCTTGTCCCATCAGAAAGACTAACACCTGTTTTATTTTTCCAGTATTTAGCCACTGGCTTTCCTCGTATAGGAATAGTCAGTGTTTCGTTTCCAGTAGTATAGACTATAGGTTCTTTAGAAGGCTTTGGATCTTTATCACGACAGCCTGTGAGACACACACAAAAAAAAAGAGAATGAATAAGTATACAAATTTTAATTTGGTAGCTATACTTATAGGTCATAGATAGAGTAGATTATAGTGATTCTTTTGATTACCTATAGGAAAAGTTTATATTTTTGGAATTTTCTAAATTTATGTAACAAAGTTAAAGAAATAAAACAATTTATCATTTCTGCAATAGCATTAACCTTTTTATTAGCAGAGAAATAATTAAATAGTGATAGAACAAATACAGTTCAAACAAAAAGACAAAATTATATGGCCTATTTTGTTTCTTATCTCACTAAAATACGCTTCTTTTTCTACTGTTAGCATCATAAATAATGCTAACAGTAGAAAAACTAAATAATTGTGATAAATTGATTCTACCTCTACTCAATCAAATACTAAAAAATAAATCAATGATGAGTAATCAGAATGAGATAGCGAACTTGCATTCGGCAGATGCTACTATCAGACACACATCTCGTTTTAAGGATCTACCAGTTCATAGAAATAATCAGGAGTGATTTTCTGATTTCTACAAAAAGTGTATGAACCCTTATTATATTGTATATAAAGTCTGATCATTCTGTAGATTGAATAAATTCTCAAGAAATTGAATGACCAAAAACATCCCTTTTATCTAAAGACTTTTTTGATAAGCAAATACCAATCATTTAAGAACTATCTCAGTACAATAACTCCCATTCATAGGAAGCAAAATAGAATCTATCATTTTTTTCTAAAAGCTACTTTATGCCAACAAACTTTTACTTACCTGTTCAGAAAATTGGAGAACCCAACTGGATACAAAAACTTACCACATATCTTGAGAACTACGATATTGGGTGTGCAGGTCTTGACCCGGGTGTACTTCAGGAAACAGAAGCTAGACTCGACATAAAGATGCCTGAAGCTATGTGGGATTACTATCTCTATTTTGGAGGAATTCAAAGTTCTGATTTTATGTATAACCTAAAGAAGCCCGATGAGTGGATGTTTCTTGCTGATACAAACTGGAGCTTTGTAAAATCATATTTCACATTACCAGAAATCAGCTCAATGATCGTTTTTTCAGAAAGTCCGGGAAACGATCCAGTATGCTTTGACAAAGTAAGTAGTGAGATATACTTATTTTCACATGACCCGTTGCAGAAAGGAAAGATATTTCAAGACTTTACTCAGTATCTGATCTATGAGATTATGGAGACAGAAAAACTAATAGGAGATTCTGATTTTGCAGAAAAGGAAGAAGAAATTACAGCACAGTTCCTGTTTGCTGATAGTATCGATTATGCATTGAGGCACATAAAAATGTAGGACTTTAATGTATTTCTAATTTCTAAGATATAGCATTTACTCTACCAAAATACATCAGAATAAGAAAGTCAGAAAACACCTCATTATTGGCTGTATTACCATTTATTCATCCTCATCTTCTTCACAAAAAAACAATCCTCCAATACAATGTGTAAATACATTGGCTAATGTTCTGATTGGACTAATGGTTGTATTCGTTGCATAAAAAACAATAAGTATTACTATATCCTCCAGGTTATAATATTCTTAGGAAAAGGAGAGCTTCCAGTATAACTGCAACACTGACAGCACCAATAAGCCATAAACAAAAAAGGCTTTCAGCGTGAACTGAAAGCCTTCTTGCGGTGCGGACGGGACTCGAACCCGCGACCCCCGCCGTGACAGGGCGGTATTCTAACCAACTGAACTACCGCACCGTTTTTCTTTTTTCGTCTTGCGTTTCGCTTAACGTGGTGCAAAAGTAGATAAATAATTTTACAACGCAATACCCTTCCACTCATTTTATAAAAAAAATATATAAAAGACTGATCAGAACATGTTCTATATCTATTTCTACAAAAGAAGGGATTACTTTACAACTCTTAGATACAGCTTTGCTGATAAATTAGAGCAATCCAGGCTTAACAATTTATAATGCACCTCTTGCTCTCCATTCTGAGAGCGTAATAATCATCCCATTAACAACATCTAATACTTTAATATCCATAGTTTCTGAGTGCACATAAAAATTATAGTATACCAGTAGCCTATCTGATCCATTATATCCTACCTGGATAATATAAAAAGGTTTCGTTGCAGTAGGTTGGCTCTGGATTAAAAGTGTCACACCCTGTTTTCCATGTGTTATTTTTTGAATGTACTTCTCCTTGGCCTTCACCTCCGGAAGCATGTACACCTTCTCTATAGCCCTATCTGCTAAACTAGCATTTGCTACCTGAATGTTTAGTAGACAACTGGTATTATTCGGTGGTTGTCTTAACGCTTCGGTAAGGAAAGGAACTATCCATACTAGAAATAGCATGATCTGTTGCATTGAAAACGTTAGGTATTACTATGTTGAAGAGATTGTTTAAAGTACAAAAGAGGTTCTTTATTTCCTATTAGGAAGTTAATCTACAACTTTTATTAGTGTTTTGGGAGCAATTAACTGATAAACAGCAAAACAAAAAAGGCTTTCAGAGAATTCTGAAAGCCTTCTTGCGGTGCGGACGGGACTCGAACCCGCGACCCCCGCCGTGACAGGGCGGTATTCTAACCAACTGAACTACCGCACCGTTTTTCTTTTTTCGTCTTGCGTTTCGCTTAACGTGGTGCAAAAGTAGGCAAATTATTTTATGACGCAATAGGAACCATCCAAAAATATTACAACCTTCTCACAAAAAACATATAACACACTGACTAACAGCTAGAAATTTTTTATATTTCTATTGCACAGGCAATCGTACTTCGGCCCGTACTACTTCATCGGTTTCCTGATTGATTCGAAATGAGGCGCCCGTTCCGTAAATTAATACCAAGCGTTGAGAGGTGTTAAGTAAACCAACACCATCTGAGTTTTCAGCTCGTTCCAGCTTACCTGTATTCCGAATAATCAGATTTAGGAAGTTTCGTTCCAGTTGAGCTTGTATGGAAATAAAGCCACCCTTTAGTGGTTTGGAAATGCCATGTTTTACTGCATTCTCAACCAAAGTCTGTACCATCATAGGAGGCACCTGCACATTCAATGTATCAGGGCTAATATTGGTCTGTACCTCAAGACGGTCTTCATAGCGGATTTTTTCCAGTGACAAATAATCCTGGACTGTTTTCAACTCTTCATTCAGACTAACAGTTTTTTGTCTGTCACTAAGCAAGGAGTTGCGTAAAAGACTGGAGAGTTGTGTAAGGGCTTCTTTGGCTTTATTAGGATCTTCATAGATTAAAGCCCGAATGCTATTTAACGCATTAAACATAAAGTGTGGATTGAGCTGTGCCCGCAGGATTTTTGCCTCAAAATCTTTCACAGATGATTCGAGCTGTACCCGTTCTATTTCATTGCGTTTGCTCAGCGAAAAATACTGATATACGTGATAGATCACAGACCATAACAGCAGATTTTTTGTCCAGTTCAAAAATCCCCATGCAAGGTAAATTACAGGTATCCCCCCTATCTCATCAAAACGTTTTTGTACACGTGGGATGGTAAAATATTCGAGAGGTACACTTAATACTACCATGGTGACTGCCATAATCAGTACAGCCATCAGAGTACGTGGAATAATCTGGCTTAATGGTAATTCCAGCCAATGTAACCTCTTTAAAATTAACCTATAAAGATGTGTAATACCAATTCCTAAACCTATACTAATAATCACATTAACAACCTGTCCATAACTATATCCATCCCGTAAAATGTATATAATGAGGTCACTTAGCGAATACCCTGTCCAGCCAATAATCTGACACAGCCAATATATCTTTCTTCGATTCATACAGTTCTTACAATCCACACTTTACCCTATGCTTAGGGTAAAACAAATATCTCCCAATTATTAATTTTTAACAATTAACACTCATTTTATCAGTGTTTCATTAGTTGTAGTCTGTATGTATTAATCAAAATATGCACCAATATGTGCCAGTTTTCAATCTATTTTACAGGAACGGAAAAAAATACCTCATTAAAGGCAAATCAAACCAAATACCCGTGTTTCTGGTTTATCAATAACTTTACCGATTCAAACCATTTTGTACAAAATGCTTAAGATTGCCTGGGCTCCTGAATATGCACATCCTCTGCCTGAGGGTCATCGCTTCCCCATGGAGAAATACACATTGCTTCCCGAACAACTTCTGTATGAAGGGACTGTCTCCTCTGAAAACTTTTTTAGACCTACGCCATTGGAAGAAAAATGGATTTTAACCACCCATGAAAAATCCTATTGGGAAAAGCTTAAAAATCAGACATTGACTCCGGCAGAGATCCGGCGAACAGGCTTTCCGCTATCCGAGTCTCTGGTAAGGCGCGAAATTATCATTGCTCAGGGAACAATCCAAGCTGTACAGTTTGCCTTGCAATATGGTGTTGCCATGAATATTGCAGGCGGCACTCATCATGCCTTCACTAACAGAGGTGAAGGCTTTTGTCTCCTTAATGACATCGCAATCGGTGCAAACTACCTACTGGAGGCGAAATTAGCTCAAAAAATTCTGGTAATAGATCTGGATGTCCATCAGGGAGACGGCACTGCCCAGATTTTTCAGAATGAACCACGTGTATTTACCTTTAGTATGCATGGGGCAAATAATTATCCTCTGCATAAAGAACAATCGGATCTGGACATACCCTTACCGGATTCTACAGATGATAAACATTATCTGTCGCTACTGAGTACTAATCTGCCTCAGTTGATAGATATCCACCAACCTGAGTTTATATTTTTTCAGTCAGGAGTGGATGTGTTGGCTACCGACAAACTGGGAAAACTCTCCCTCACACCAGAAGGCTGCCGTGAGCGGGATCGCATAGTTTGGACGCTCTGCAAACAACACCGAATTCCGGTGGTGGCCAGTATGGGAGGTGGATATTCCACTCGGATAGCAGATATTGTAGATGCCCATGCCAATACCTACAGACTAGCTCAGGAAATATTTTTCTAAGTCTATGGTTATAAACCTCATGCTGTTGTTTTCTAAAGGTATCATAAGTCAAACCAAAACTTGAAAAATATCCTTTTACACATACTTTTGTAAATCTACCTATTGTTTCAAATCTCATTATGCGAGTAAAAGTAGCTGTAGTACAGGAAACCCCTGTATTTTTTAATCTGGAAGCAACGATTCAGAAAATGGAAAATACAATTGCCGAATATGCCTCCCAGGGTTGCCAGCTACTTGTGTTTCCAGAGTCATTCATTCCGGGCTACCCTCGAAAGTTTACGTTCGGCTCTACAATTGGACAACGTAGTGATCAGGGCAGGCAACTGTATCAGCAATATTGGGAAAATAGTCTTGAACTGCCTGGAAAACACTTAGCACAGTTAGAACAAATTGCCAAAACCCATCAGATATTTTTGGTAACAGGTATTACAGAAAGGGATAGTGTAAATGGTAGTTTGTACTGTACCATGATCTATATCTCTCCCAATCAAGGCTATATGGGTAAGCATCGCAAAATCAAGCCTACCGGAGTTGAGCGACTTGTGTGGGCAGAAGGCCATGGAGCTGATGTACTTACTAGTGTACAGACAGAGTTTGGAAAACTGGGCGGTTTGATCTGCTGGGAAAACTATATGCCATTGGCACGTATGGCTTTATATCAGCAAGGTGTTCAACTCTATATAGCTCCTACCGCAGATGCTCGTGAAACATGGACAGCAACTATGCAACATATTGCCTGTGAAGGCAGATGTTTTGTAATAGGCTGTAACCAATATTTTCGTAAAGATGATTATCCAACAGAATTTCAGGTACAGTTTGCAGAAGATGACTCAGTCCTTTGTCGGGGAGGAAGCGTAATTGTCTCTCCTCAGGGAAAATGTATAGCAGGCCCGCTTTGGGATGAAAAAGGTGTACTGGTAGCAGAGCTGGATATGGATGAAGTTATTCAAAGTAAACTGGACTTTGATGTAATCGGTCATTATTCACGTCCTGATCTGTTTACATTTACAGTAAAGAATAGCCAATAATTCTTTTATGAACTTTTTGTAGCAAAACAATTATCTCATCTTTACTCCAGCAATATCTTCGTACTGCACATAGTTCGCTGCAAGCAGTGAATTGCGGTGAATTCCGATCAGACACTCATCTTGCGGTGAATTCTATGCAAAAACATTTTTGCGGTGAACTCTAGGCAAAAGCACTTTGGGCCCGAACATACCATAGACTCATCTGCCATCCTGTTTTCATGAATTGAATTCGCCGCAAGGCTCATTCTGCCTATAGTTCAGTTCAAACAACCACATGAGCATAATTATGGTTATATAACTCTAAGTTTAGCATTCTGTTTTTAGACTTCTTTTATAAGTATACTGATCTTCCCATTTCCTTCAATGTATATCTTATCAACTTTCGTTAAGTCCTCAGTATGGATAGCCTGCCGGATTCCCTGCATAATATCTTCTTTTCGAACTAGCGCCTTTTTCATATTCTCTTCTATAAACCGGGCATCCTGATACAAAATAATTTTCCGGCTTTCTATCCATCTACCCAAACGGGTATTATGTGCCATAAACCATCCAAAAATCCGGTGCAATAATACCAGTGTCAGACTGGCACAAACTACAGGTATAAAAGGAGAAGCACCAACCACCGCACGACTCAGAATAGCACCCAGCAATATAACCACAATATTATCAACAGGTGTATGAATGGCGAAGGATCTTCTTCCGGAGACACGGATTAAGCCATATGCAATCAGAAATACAATAATAGCCCGACAACTCATCTGGACTACACTCAGGTCTTTTCCTTCCCCAAATACAGTATAAAACATTTCCATACTTGTTGAATCTTTCGTTACTATCAAAGGGTTTGTTAGCCACCAAAGTGATCGCATGTTTTGTTTACCCTGACTTGTCTCAAAATTTCTTTACTAAAGAAGCGAAGATTGGCAATATCACAAAAAATAGTGTCTGGCACATTGGATGATCCAACGTGCCAGACACTTGTCAGTAAACATTGCAAGCACGTTATTCACTCACACTATTTTCTTCTTTATTTCGTTCACGTTTTGCTTTTCGTTCTTCTTTTCTCTCCTCTCTTTTTTCTTTACGCTCTTCCTTCTTCTTGGCTCTCTCCTCTTTTTTGTTATCCTTCTCACTTTCTTTATCCCCCTTTACCATCTGTTCCCGATAAGCAGCAATGGCATCAGCGAAGGTTACCGTGCCATCGGTTTCCATAGGCAAGGCTTTAATAAATGCATTGTGAAGTATGTTAACCACGGTTTTCCATGTATTAACATCAGTTTTGGAGACTGTACCTGAAACAGGCACTACCGTTGCCAATTGATCATTGGGATGGTTCTTGAAGATTGTTGCTACCAGGCCGGCAATACCTTCCCAAAGCAGATGGCCCACATTTTTGGTCTCCTCTTTGTCTTTCCAGTCAATAAACTTCAGGTCACGGGCTATCGGTTTCACATATCCGGTGATAGCACCTTCCCGTAGAGCCAGTTCACTATAAAGATTAAAGTTGCCCCTTTCCAGATCCACTTTTGCATATGCTTTGAAAAAATCATTTAAAGCTGGAATATTGACATCTTCAAACTTCAAATTCATATCAAAATCAGGCATTGGCTTCAGTACATCAATCTTCATTAAGATGTTAAGCTTTCCATTCCCAATTGAATTAGCAGTTAGCTTTACATCAGAAGGCAATGTTTCGGCCTTATGCTGAGCATTACTTAAGTTAGTAGCTGTCATATTTACATCTTTCATAGACAGATCTACCTTAGGTCGGGTGGTGAAATCATTGAAGGTGATGGCTCCCTTCCGTACAATCAACTGATCTATTTTCAAAGGCATTAGTTCTTTTAATGGTTTGGTCCAGTCAATATCCTTACCACTCTGATTTTTTTCTTCACTGCTACCTCCAATAAAGTTGATTACGGGTTTGTCAAATGCCACCTTTCCAGCAATCTCTCCTTTGAATATAGCATCCCAGTATACTGATAGATCTACAACCGGAAAATCCAGAAATGGAACCCGTTGATTTCCTTCCACTTTAAAAAGTTTCATTCCCTGTACCTGATAGGCACCTCTGTAAAGATGTATATCTACATCATCAATTTTTCCCCAGTAGCCGGGAATATCCGCCAGGACCTTGTTTACATATCGGGTCACAAAATAAGGCAATAATAACCTTGCCACTATCAATACTCCCACTATGGAAAGTAGTATGATATATTTCTTTTTCACTTTCATAACAGTAGTTAATAATGCATCATATTTAACCTGTCACATTAAAAGGAAAAAAGCATGCCTGTATAAATATCCCCTCCTATAGTTTCATTCTGCAAGTGCAGACAAGTCTTATGTTGATGCGTAACTCTGTAAATCAGCATTCTATCATACATGCTGTATATTTCTTAAAATCATGTAAGTAAAAAACTGTTTTACTTGCTGCATAGGTTTGCTACTTTTCAAAAAATATCCTTTATCTCTACCAATTATTCGTATTTTATTTATCAATGAAATATCTTTTTTTTCTAACTTTAGCTGCGCACACTTACATAGTCTGACAATAACGCTTAGTATCGATGTAACTAAACTCCCAAACTTTCTTCTTTCATCGGCTTTTGTGTGACTTACATTTTTATATTACCTCGCACCTAGCAATATAGCCTGGCAGGAATTAACTAATTGAACAATATTTAGTATTGTTAAGATCAAAGATAGTATTACCAGCTAACCTCAATCTATTATACCCAATCTTATGCTCAAACCCAGCTACAGTTTTTCGCAAACCATTTTACCGGAAGGCATTACACAGCCTACCGACTTGCTCATCCGTTTTCAATCTGATCTGCCACAGGCAGCGCGTCGCAATCTAAATCTTTCACTGGTTATAGATCGGTCAGGATCTATGGCTGGTGCTCCTTTGCAACATGCTCTCAAAGCCGCTGAAGCAGTTGTCAACAAACTGGAACCCGGCGATATTATTTCCATCGTGGTATATGACGACAATGTAAATACCATTTTTGGACCGCAGCCAGTCACAGACAAAGAAGCCGTTAAAACGCTGATTCATAAAGTACGTGCCGGCGGTATCACCAATCTGTCTGGCGGCTGGTTACAAGGCTGCGAACACGTAAAGGCTAATTACGATCCTCAGAAAGTAAACCGTGTTCTGCTTCTTACAGACGGGCATGCCAATATGGGTATTACTGATCCCAAAAGTTTGATGGCAACAGCCGGCAAGAAAGCATCAGAAGGTATTACTACCACCACCCTCGGTTTTGGACGGGGATTCAATGAAGATTTACTTATAGGGATGGCTCAGGCGGCTACAGGTAATTTCTACTTTATTCAGAGTATTGATGAGGCTTCAGATGTATTTACCTTTGAGCTGGACAGCTTAAAATCGGTTGTAGCACAAAATCTTTCTGCTACACTGGAACTAGCATCTGGAATACAATTGTCTGATGTACTCAGTATTGCCAAAACCCAAACCTCTGCCAATGGACAAACCATTCTGACCTTAGGTGACATTTATACAGGTGAAGACAAATTACTGGGTCTAACACTTACCTTACCAGAAGCCTCCAAAGGAACATTGCCAATTGGTAAGCTAGCATTTACAGCAGAAGCTGTGCAGAATGGCGCTATCCAGCAAATAAATGGACAAATAAACATTACAGCACAGGTAGGAACTCTTGAAGAATCTGCTCTGGCTCCTTCTAGTGGTATTCTTATTGAGATAAACAGGCTGAAGATTGCTAAAGCCAAAGAATCTGCCCTGGAGCTACTGGAATCCGGACACAATGCGGATGCAGAACAGATATTACGTACATTGATTCGTGAGTTACAGGAAAAAGGCCTCCATGAACATTTTGAAATTGCAGAAGAGATAGAGCAGCTAGAATACTTTGCCAGCCGGATGGCGCAAAAAGCACTAGGCAATGAAGGCCGTAAGGAACTACTGGATCAGTCATACCAGGCACGAAACCGTAACCGGGCAGATTTGGGTAGCCGGGGTGTATCTGCAGGAGAAGAGGTGAAGGCACTGAAAGTAGTAACAGAAGTAGGCACAGGTGTGGAACTGCAATGTTTGCGTGAAGGTGGCAAATTACGCATCAAAGTATTGTCTGATGCATATGATCAGAACAAGAATGTACAATTTCCCAGAGCTATTCGTGCAGAAAACGCCCGCTATGTAGTAGAAGGGCTCGAACTGTCCAGTGATGGTTCTTTTTATCGGGTGAAAGGAGAAATTAACCGCTATGCCAAAGCAGGTGAAGTAGATACGTTTGCTTCTGCAACACGGACACGCAAGAGCAGCAATGGCAAAGCATCTGCTGGTGCACCTACAGCTGCGGATCTGGAAACAACTGATCAGGTAGGAGATGGTGTACTGGTGCAATGTGTAAAAGATGGTAGTAAACTACGAGCACGGGTAGTATCGGACGGCTACGAATCTACCTGGAATATGCGTTTCCCTCGTTCCATTCGTGAAGAAGGAACCTTATATGTAGTAGACGAAGTAAATACCGCTCCGGATGGCAAATCGTATATTGCCTGTGGTGATATCAAGCGATTTGTACAGGCAACTGTAACAACTTAACTTCTTGTCACCAGAGAGATACGAAGTCCTTACCCTCATAGGTAGGGACTTTTTTTATACCCTATTTTACCTGATACTATTGTCGTAAATCGAAAAATGGCCTATAACTTTGCCCACAAATTACTGTAAATTAGTATTTTGCAGAAACTCCGTCCCTTTATATGAAATTTAGTGTCTGGCTTATTCTGTTTTGGTATACCCTAGAAGTTGTGCATGCTCAGTCAACAGCCGTACTAAAAGACAAAAAAGACTTCTTCGACATTACCCCTTCCATTGAAGTGTATGAAGATACCACAACCCAGCTAACTATTGATGAGGTACAAAAGAAACAATTTGTAGTAAACACACAGAAAATTGTCAACTTCGGTGTAAGCAAATCTGTGATATGGTTACGATTCACCTTACAAAATCAAACTCCTGACAACCTTTTCCTGGAAATTTCAGAGCCAGTTATAGACAGTATCACTTTATATAAAACCGCTAATACAGCCGAACCTCATTCTGTAATTACCCGATCCGGCATTTATACTCCCTTTCTGAATCGGGTTTTTCAGACCAATTTCTTTCTGTTTGACCTAGACCTACCTCCTCAGCAAACTAATACGTACTATCTGCGTGTTCAAAACTCCTTACCCTTAGTAATTCCGGTAAAAGTGGCTTCTTTGCATACATTCTTTGAGTACAATCATACCAATGATCTCATTCAAGGTATGTATTTTGGACTCATGCTTGCGGTTGCAATTTTCAACCTTTATGTCTCTTATCTCTTTGGCAGCCGTACTTACGTATATTATTTTCTATATGTGTTATTTTTTACTGCTTTCTTTAGTTATCAAAAAGGATTGGCTCATGAATATCTCTGGCCTGATGCTGTTTGGTTTAACCGGTATACTTCCTTTTTCATAACAGGGACCTTTGTGTTTGCCATTCTATTTGTCCACGGCTTCCTGTATGTTGAATACCGGTTACCTGTTACCAGATGGATCAAATGGGCTCTATTAACTCCTGTCATAGCAGGTTTTATCCTTACTCTTACTCCTCTGCGCAGTGAAGGCATTACACTATTACATGGAGCGGCTCTTGCTATTACGATCTATCTGTTCTTTTTAGGCATTGTTATTGGGTATAAAGGTTATAAACTAGGGATTTTCTTTACGGCTATCTGGTCATTACTACTTATCAGTGCTGCCATATTTGTATTACAATTATCCAATATCCTGCCCAGCAATCACATTACCCGTAATGCCATGCAGATCGGGTCTGCTCTTGAAGTGATTCTGTTATCATTTGCGATAGCGTTTCAGATCAATAAATACCGTAGAGAAAATGAAGCGGCTCAAAACGAAGTCATCAAACACCTAAAGATGAACGAGCAGATGCGAAGCCGCATTGCCCGTGACCTGCATGATGACATTGGCTCTACGTTAAGCAGTATTGCGATTCTGAGTCAGGTAGCACAGGATCGCTTACAACAACGGCCAGAATCTGTAAAGGAATTGATCGAAAAGATCAGTAGTAGCTCGCTAAAAGTACAGGATGCAATGAGTGATATTGTCTGGACTACCCGCCCGGATAAAAACTCCTTTGGAAGTATTACTTTACGTATGCAGGAGTTCACAGCACAGGTATTTGAAACTCAAGAGATTGAATATTCCTTTCATATTGACTCTACTCTCGTTAATTTTACCTTTTCGCCAGAATATCAGTATGACTTTTACCTTATATTCAAAGAAGCTGTGAATAATGTTGCCAAATATGCCAAAGCACAACAAGTAACCATTAGCATTCAGCAAAGGAATGAAGAATTAATTTTAAGTGTTAGTGATAACGGAATAGGCTTTGATCTACAGAATATACACAAGGGAAACGGGCTGGATAACATGCAGCGCAGATCCAGAAATCTGGGAGGAGATCTACATATTGAAACATATCCAGCCAAAGGGACTACAATAAAGCTTATTATTCCATTTTCTCTGCCTGATTAACTTTCAATTCTGGGGTGTATCTTCTATTTTTGCGGTTCATTTCTTGCATTCAAAACCTATGTATTTACCAGAGAAAAAAGCTCCTTATAAGCAGCAAAAATGGTCTTTATATAAACGCTGGCAAGTGTTTGCTCCACTTGGACTGGCCTTATGTTGCTTTGGTTTGTGTCTGGTAAGCGAGACTTCCCACATAATGCATGGTGGTGTGCCAACTACCCGGTGGGTAGTGCAAGGCACAATAAGTCTGGTTATATTCTGTTCAGGGCTTGCCTTTTTTGGAGAAGCGGTGAAGTGCAGAGCTCTCTATGAAATGCGAAGAGCATTGAAAAAACATCAAAAAAAACGATTAAAAGATTTCAAGGCCAAAGGTAAACCTAACAAATCAGGAACAAAGTCAGAGCCAAATACATAACAATAATTATGATTTGTAATTTATTTCAAGTCAAAGAACTCTATTTTTTTGCTCCACGGGATTTATTTCCTGTGGATTTTTTGTTAAAAAGGGATCTTCAAAAGAAAAGATACTATTTTTGCGGACTGATCATCAACAACACACTACAGTTTCTTTCAAAGAAATATTTATGCATTTATCCTTATTTTCTTTTGCCCATTGATCATGAACTATTTTAGTACCAACCGTCAGGTTCCTGCTACATCGTTTGCCCATGCTGTTATTGAAGGATTAGCTGCTGACAAGGGATTGTTTATGCCTGAGACAATACCTGCATTATCCCCTGACTTTTTTACAAAACTTCCTTCTCTATCTCTTCCGGAAATAGGCTTCGAAATAGCCAGAAACTTTGTTGGTGACGAAATTACCGAATCAGACTTACGCCAGATTTGTGAAGAAGCGCTAAACTTTGAAATTCCTCTGAATGAGCTTGATGCACAAACCCATATACTGGAGTTGTTTCATGGCCCTACACTAGCATTTAAGGATGTAGGAGCCCGCTTTATGTCACGTATTATGTCTCACTTACTCAAGAATGAGACCAAGAAAGTAATTGTACTGGCTGCTACTTCAGGAGATACCGGAAGTGCTGTGGCACAAGGTTTCTATCAGGTGCCTGGTGTAGAAGTAGTGGTGTTGTATCCATCCGGTAAGGTAAGTCAGGTACAGGAAGCCCAATTCTGTACACTAGGTAAAAATATTACCGCTCTGGAAGTTACCGGAACATTTGATGACTGTCAGCGCCTTGTTAAAACGGCTTTTGCCGATACTGCTCTGCGGGAAAAGTTATATCTGACCTCTGCCAACTCTATTAATATTGCCCGTTTACTGCCTCAAAGCTTCTATTATTTCTATGCATACCAGCAGTTTACTAAAAAATACAAAGGCCCGTTTGTATTTTCTATTCCCAGTGGCAACTATGGTAACCTGACCGCTGGTTTATTTGCATGGAAAATGGGCTTGCCTATTCATCACTTTGTGGCAGCATCTAATGCTAATGATACAGTACCTGTATATCTTGAAACGGCACACTATACTGCCAAACCCTCCGTATCTACCCTTTCCAGTGCCATGGATGTAGGTGATCCAAGTAACTTTGCCCGTATGCGTGAAATTTTTGGAGATTCATGGGAAACCATGAAACAGCGCATCACAGGCTTTCGGTTCTCAGATGCAGAGACCCGCAAAGCTATTGAAGAAGTGTATAAGACCTATAACTATCTGATAGATCCTCATGGAGCAGTAGGTTATCTGGCCTTAAAGAAATACCAGAAAGAAGTAGAAAACGTACCAGGTGTAGTATTGGCAACAGCCCATCCCGTTAAATTCTCGGAATCTGTCACAGAAGTAACAGGACAACAACCACCTGTTCCGGAATCTCTGGCAGTGTTGCTTGACAAACCGAAGAAATCGATTCCTTTGCCTGATGACTATCAACTGTTTAAGGAATTTCTGCTAAGCAAAAACAGCTAGTACCCAACAATAGAACCAGATTCCCTTCATTAATGAATCTGGTTCTGCTTAGCCATTATTTACCTCCTACTCAATCTATCTGTCCTACTTTATACCATGAATATCCTTATCATTGGTGCCGGAAACATGGGAACTACCTATGCCAAGAGTCTGCTTGCGTCCCACTTTGCCACTCCAGACCAAATGCAGTTACTCATCCGCAGTGATGCTGGCCGTACCCGACTACCTGAAATTCCGGATTATAATATCTTTCGTTCAGCAGGTGATTTCATCCGGCAGGCTGATATCATTATTGTTTCTGTAAAGCCTCAGGATTATGGTACTGTAGCACCAACCATACGTCCTTTTTTGAATCCCGAGCAAATAGTACTCTCTGTGATGGCAGGCGTAAGCATTCAAACACTACATACTTCGCTGGGCATTCCCAAACTAGTACGTGCTATGCCTAATCTACCCTCTCAGATTGGAATGGGAATGACAGTATTTAGCTGTAGTCCGGAACTGGACCGTAAAGAATTATTTATCATTCAAAACCTGCTCAACACTACAGGTAAAGCTATGTATGTAGAAGATGAAGGGCTCCTTGACTCTGCAACAGCTGTTTCCGGAAGTGGCCCTGCCTATGTATACTATTTTATGAATGCCATGATTAAGGCAGGTATTGAGTTAGGCTTTACCCCAGCTCAGGCAGAACTATTGGTAAATCAAACTTTCATGGGATCAGTACACCTTCAGAACCGAAATACGATCTCCTGTGAGGACTGGATCAAAAAGGTGGCTTCCAAAGGAGGCACTACGGAAGCAGCATTAAAAGTATTTCTGGAAAACCGGGTAGAAGAAGATGTAAAAGAAGCCATTAATAGTGCATTCAAACGCTCTCAGGAACTAGGTAAATAATCTGTCGGCGCATACCAAACAATGGAATAGATTTTTATCATGAATAAGAATAAGAAGATATTTTTGATAGTGAGTGGCTTGTTTGTACTGGCTGTCATTGGCTTTACCATTCATATCTTTTCAGTAACTACATTGCCTGGACGAAAAGGCCAATTACAGGAACGCATTGAGGATCGTCTCAAAAGTGATTCGACTCAAACAGACACTCTACAACCTGTTCACTAAATAAATTCAGGTTGTTTTATATAGGCATGTTTATTATTGGAAAGAATAAATTATTTTCGCGCTAGCTAACTATACTATTACCAACCATACCTTTTTTATGGAAGAGACCATTAAAAAATTACAAATTGCCTTAGGAGTGCTATTGATTGCATTGCTTGTGGTGTTTATCACTGGAGCAGCTTTGATTATCAGCTATAAACCCGAACCTGTAGTAATAACACCAAAACCTGGAGATCCAACACAACCACCTAAACCAGCTGCCCCAGCTGCGTTAGATCCTGTAGCGCAAAAAGGCGAATCTCTATTTAAGAATAACTGTGCAGCTTGTCATAGTGCAGGTGACGATGTAGTGGTAGGTCCGGGACTAAAAGGTATTTCCAAACGAGCGCCAAGTAAAGATTGGTTATACAAGTGGATTCATAACTCTTCAGCTGTTGTTGCTTCCGGAGACGCTTATGGAAATCAGATTTTCAATAAATTCAATAAGATTCCTATGCAGTCATTTCCTGACCTGGCAAATGAAGATATTGATGCTATTTTAAAATATCTTGACGCACAAGGCGGATAATACATTTCTACCCGATGAAAAGAAAACCCTGTCAATCTCATTCTGACAGGGTTTTCTTTTGAAGTTTTGTCAACAATACATTTATACAAACAAGCCTTCAATAGACAAATATCGTTCGCCAGTATCATAGCAGAATGTCAATACACGTGATCCATCCGGAATATCTGGTAATTTCTTAGCTACAGCCGCCAGAGAGGCTCCAGAAGAAATACCAATAAATATCCCTTCTTCTTTTGCAGCCCGAATTGTATAGTCAAAAGCGTCTTCTTTAGATACCTGTATTACCCCATTCAGACTTTCTTTGTGAAGGTTTTTAGGAATAAAGCCAGCTCCAATACCCTGAATAGGGTGTGGACTTGGCTGACCACCACTAATCACAGGAGAAGCGGACGGTTCAACTGCATAGGTTTTCAACTTAGGGAAATGTGTCTTCAGCACTTCATCACAACCCGTGATATGTCCTCCAGTTCCTACACCTGAAATCAGGAAGTCAATACCTTCGGGAAAGTCTTTTAGTATCTCCTGAGCAGTAGTTTGCTTATGAATCTCGATATTAGCAGGATTCTCAAACTGACTTGGCATCCAGGCCTTCGGATTTGAGTTTACAATTTCCTGCGCCTTTTCGATTGCCCCTCTCATTCCTTTCTCACGTGGTGTCAATTCAAACAAAGCCCCATATGCTGACATCAGCCGTCTGCGTTCTACAGACATTGATTCAGGCATAACCAGAATCAGTTTATATCCTTTTACAGCTGCTACCATTGCCAATCCTACACCTGTATTACCAGAGGTAGGCTCTACAATTACACTATCAGGCTCAAGAAGTCCACGCCGCTCAGCATCTTCTATCATGGAAAGAGCAATTCTATCTTTAATACTTCCCCCCGGATTGGAACGTTCCAACTTCATCCATACCTCCACATTCCGGTGAGCAAACAATCGATTAATGCGTACATGAGGAGTTCCGCCAATCGTTTCTAAAATGTTCTGAGCTTTCATACAAAGTTAGTTGGTTATAAGAATCTGTGTAGTTCGGGAAATTAGTACTTTCTAATCGAACCCAGTAAAAATAGTATATCTTTTTTAATTACGACCTATGCAGCCAGTTCTGGTGTCATCTTTATCAGATCAGTAACTAATCAAGTCTTTCAGCAAACAGTGATTCCGAAAATATATTTCGATTCAGCTATCCTATAAGACAAGTACAACTTTTGTTGTTTACTGTTTATACCTGATTGTCAGCAAATTCGTTTATATAGAAGAGTAAGAAATCTTTAAATCAATTTACAATATTCTTTTACAATTACTTGTCCTGACAAAAAAAGAAGAAAGAACCATTTTTCAAAAATAAGCCACACACTTTCTAAAAAACTTTTTCGTCTCTGGTTAAACCTTTATCTTGAAAGTAGTTCTAAGTAATAGGTTTACAAATTTTAAACTCCTCATTTATATAACACGCTAACTATTTTCCAACTATGAGAAAGTCTCTATTTCAAATTCTGTTTGCAGTTCTTTTGGCATGCACCTTTGTAGTTACATCCTGTAAAAAGGATGACGAAGTTCAAGCGGAAGAACCGGTAGTCGAAGATAATAATACCGGATTCAATGAATCGGAAGATCTTGTGTCTATTTCAGACGAAGTAATGCAAACCAATAGCAGCAGTCTCCGCCAGACAGAAACAGGACAAAACTACTATGGAGCTACTGTAACCATTACTCCCAAAGGCCAGAACGCAACAGGAAAAGTTGTAGTTGATTTTGGATCAACTGGTATTAAAGGACGCGATGGAAGAACCCGAACAGGCAAAATCATCATTACCTATACAGCAGTTGCTCCTACAAAAGGAGCTACCCGTGTCATCACATTTGATAACTATTATGTAAATGGTAATAAGATCGAAGGAACGAAAACAATTACTTTCAGCAACGATCCATCCAATGGGGTTTATACGGCTAATATTATCAGTTCCCTAGTAATAACCAAATCTTCTGGAAAGATCATTACCTGGTCATGCAACCGTACTCGTGCCTACAATACCAACAATACTCCTCTCAACTTTACAGATGATGAGATCTCAATAACAGGTACTGCTTCTGGTACTACTCAAAATAATATTGATTTTAATGTTGTAGTGAGTAGCCCACTGGTGTTTAAAGCTTCCTGTCTGCCTACAAGTGGCTGGGTGCCTGTAAGTGGTGTTCTGGAAGTAATTCCTGTCGATGTAGCCACTCGTATTGTTAATTATGGCAATGGTGATTGCGATCGCAAAGTAACCGTTACTGTTGAAGAAAAAAGTTATACAATTACTATTCGATAATTATTTCCAACAACCGATTTAACTAAATAGATACTTATATAACAACAAACCCTTTACTGGTTATAGTAAAGGGTTTGTTGTTATATAAGCCTAATCCAAAGTAGCTTCGGTTCTTTTTGCCAGAGGTCTCTCTTTCCCAGGAGCAGAGATTACAGATCCAATAGGCCTGCCTAATGTCTTCTTCTTATATACGTGAACAATCCTATTGTCAGACTCATAGATCAGATCGAATTCTTCCTCCAGCTCTGTTATAACATCTTTGTGCAAAGATTTATCTGTAGCATGGACACCCACCAGCGTTACATAGTCGACAGGCTGTCCGATCATTTCTTCATGAAATTCAATAGAACGCACATGCTCTTTCTCATACATTACATCATTCAGGTGATTTAACTGTACAGGATCTGAAATCTTATCCAGATTCCAGTTCAATGGGAAATATCCAGTACGTGCCTCATAGTTATCCAAAGAGATTCCTTTCTTTCCTAACAACAGGTAATTACTGTAATGCTTTAGCGGATAGTAATCTATTGGAAAATTACGTTCCAATGTAGAATCTATCGGATAGAAACAATACGGCAACATAACAGCATGTGCAGGTATATGTTCTTGTGCTGTCATAATCTCATCAAAAACTGATTGTAAACGAAGAAGCTCTTTTGTACGAACAATCATCAAGGTAATGGAAATCAAAGCTACCAGCATATAGACAATTCGCTGAGTAGATAACTTCCAGGCATAAAAAGCGGCAAAAATAACTACATAGATATAAAAGAACAATCCGATGCGAGGGTGCATTCCACTTCCGCCAGCAGCACCATCCGGCCCGAAAATGTAATATAACGCCAAGCCGGCCAGTAAGCCAAACAATACTACATAATGCAGAATGCTCATTCGCTGATACCGTATTACACATACAATGAGTAAACAAAACAACACATGATACAGAATACCCAGCAGAAGAGTCTCATCCTGTGCAAGAAACTGAAGCGGCATCAGTTGTGTTAGTTGAAATACCTGTGTAAGCTTACTGCTTGGATAGTAATAAGCAGATGCACCAATGCGAAAAACATACACTAGCAGTAAAATACCTGTAACCCCATAGATCAGCACAGACATACCAATCTGCCGGAACAAGAACTTCCAGTCAGGCTTTGGAATCTGCAAAAGAAATACCCGCTTCCAATACCCTGTATGTGTATAATCTGCAGGCTTGTTTCTCCGGAATGCATCCATAACAATCCATAGCCCCAGAAAAAGAATAGAAAAGACATAGGAAACAGGATGCGAAAAATACATACATAAAGTCAAGAATATCAATACAATAGTACGCTTAAGAGTATAATTATATTGAGTACGCAACCAATACCCTACAAATAGGAAGAAAAAGATAAGGGAGAAACAAAAATTATAAAATCCATACCAGAAAGACAGATTATAAACAAGTGGAAACGCAAATACAGATAAGAAGGTGGCCTTATAATTTATATTTCGTATAAGATAGCGAAAAGAAACAGCGAACAGAATCACGTATGTTGCCAGAAGTAGCTTTTCAGCGATATAATCCGGAAAAACGAGTAGCAATGTGGTTAAGAATACATGGGAAAACCGATTTGGGTCCGGATATATATTCCATTCCAGAAACTCAACATGTACAGGAGATGTTCCCAGCAACATGTCTTTCATTAGTTCCGCATTGTACAAGTGTGCAGCGCCATCTGAAGTAGGAAAAAACTTTCCTGTAAAAAGTGGAATCAGATGGATAAGAAGTAATACACAGAAAGCAATAGTTTCGTAGGTGATAGATGTTGTCGATCTAAGCAGTTTCATAAGATTTTACAGGTAGTGGGTTGAGGCGTAAGTCCTTTTAATAATTAGGTTTACAGGCTGGTAAACATAAATATAAAAAAAATACATAAGCTTCATGTGATTCCAGAAAAATAATCACATGAAGCTCCTCAATAAGAATGTCTTATGAAACAGAAAAATTTCTTAAACTAGTTAGTAGATTTACTCAACCTGCAATACAAGCCCTTTCAGGTATTCACCTTCCGGATGAAAAATATTGACCGGATGATCCAGAGGTTGAGTTAACTGGTGTAGAATACGAACGTTCCGATGAGCATCCGCTGCAGCTGAAAAGATAATCTTGCGAAATAAATCCCGATCTATATTTTGAGAACAAGAGAACGTAAACAAGATTCCTCCTGGTTTGATCTTTTTCAATCCTTTTAGATTTAATTCTTTGTATCCCCGTGATGCATTAGGAACCGCTTTCGCATTTTTAGCAAATGCGGGTGGGTCCAGTACAATCACATCGTACTCTTCTTGTGTGTTTTTCAGATACTCAAAACAATCCTCTGCAATGGCTTTATGGATTACATCCTTTCCAAAATTCAAGGTACTGTTTTCATCTGCCAGTTGGACTGCATCCTTTGAAATATCTACAGAGTGTACCTCAGAAGCTCCACCTGCCAGTGCATATATACTAAATCCACCTGTATAACTGAACGCATTCAGAACCTTCTTTCCCTGAGTATATGTTTGCAACAGAGCCCGATTATCCCGTTGATCAAGAAAGAAACCTGTTTTCTGACCTCTTTCAAAATCAATAGCAAATTTTACCCCATTTTCAAGGACAACTTTTGAATCCTGAAGTGTATTAGAAGTAAGAAATCCATTTTCAAGTACTACTTCCTCCCGAAAACCCGGATTATGTTTATTTTTCAGGTAAATATATTTGACGCCTATTTTTTGTAGTCCACTTATAATATGCGGAGCAATCTTTTCACTACCCTTAATTAACAACTGCAGTACGACCAGATCATCATACAAATCGGCGATTACTCCCGGAAGAAAATCTCCTTCTGCATGCAACAACCGACAACAGTTGGTTTGGGTAGTAAGTACATACTTTTTGCGGATTTCATAAGCCGATTGAATTTTCTGATGCCAGTAATCCGGCTGACTAAAATCAATGGGTAAACTTGAAAACTCAAACAAACGACAGGTAATCTGACTCTGGGGAGAGTAAAATCCATAAGCCAGGCGATTTCCCTGGTTATCCAATACCTCTACAATGTCACCATTATCAGCCTTAGGTAGTTGCTTTACTCCTCCTGAAAATATCCAGGGATGACGATTATTAACCGACCGATCTCGGCCAGATTTTAAAACTAAACTAGGATACATACCAGCAAAGGTATTTCAAAATAATCGCTTTTAAAATTTCCTGACTTGTATAATCTCTTCTGTCATTCTCAATTCACCAATATGTTGAATGTTTCCTTAACTACTTATTCTGATTAATACATCTCTTCTCTTTGCCCAAAAGAAAGAAATGCGGAAAATATTACATAAAGATTTACACTCAAATACGTAAAACTAAAAATCAAAAAGTAACACTAAAAACAAGAGACATAGTACAATCAAGCTAATAAACTCATTTACAGTCTATAAAAACAAAAAATAAATATACATATAACATTTTTCATACCTCATCAAGAAAATAGATAGTATATATTTAGAAAAAACAGACTTAAACAAAATTATTTCTCCCAACTATTATGGGTGAAATCTCTTATTTTTTGTCTCATATTTTATAATAAAAACACAATAAATAACATAAAACAGAATATTTTTTAGTTAAAAACCATATTATCAAAATTTTTTAAATCAAAACAATGCAATTACATCAATACCAATTCAGTAACGTACAAAAAATAAAATTTTGCACTATTAATTTTTAAGAATGAACATATTCAGGTACTTTTACTTACACATTTTCTTCATTTTATTACATAACAAACTTCTAAACCTTATTTTTTATGAAGAAACTTTTATCCTTTCTTATGTTATTCCTGCTGTCGATTGGAGCACTCTTTGCCCAAGACCGAACCATTACAGGAAAAGTTACAGATGCCACAGATGGCACACCTATACCTGGAGTTAATATTCTCATAAAAGGGAGTACTTCTGGCACTACTACAAATAATGAAGGCAATTACACTCTTCAATCCGTACCTTCCGGAGCTACATTAGTCTTTAGTTTTATTGGTTTCCAAAACCAGGAAATAGCAAGTGCAAACCAATCAGTCATAAATGTCCAACTACAATCGGATACCAAACAACTGAATGAAGTAGTTGTGACAGCAATTGGTATAGAACGGGATAAAAAAGCACTTGGCTATTCTGTTCAACAAATAAAAAGTGATGAATTGGGAGAAAACAAGACCAATCTATTAAACTCTCTTGCAGGAAAAATAGCAGGGGCTCAGATTACCAGCTCTACCGGAGCACCAGGAGCTTCTGTAAATATTGTATTACGAGGGTATACATCTATCAATGGTAACAACCAACCTCTTTTTGTCATTGATGGTGTTCCTTTTAATAATGACGTAAATAATACAGAATCTTCACTGGGAGGGGTTGCAAACTCCAACCGTGCCATTGATATCAATCCAGATGACATTGCATCTGTATCTGTTTTGAAAGGCCCGGCAGCAGCAGCTCTCTACGGAATTCAGGCCTCCAATGGTGCCATTGTTATTACCACTAAAAGAGGATCTAACACTCAAGGAAAAGTAAGTGTAGATTTTAGTTCGTCTGTAGCCATTACACAAGCTAATAAATTCCCGGAATTATCGACTACTTATACACAAGGCTCAGGAGGAGTATATCAGGGGCCAGAAACAGGCCAGGGAAGATCCTGGGGTCCAAAGATATCAGATCTGGTATTTGATGGCTCCACAGATTATCCATATGACAAAAATGGAAAATTGGTTTTAAAAACTGGCAATCCTAATGGTAAATCAGCTATTACCTATGACCCTTTAGGCCAATTTTATCGCAATGGACTGGTTGCCAATAATTCAATATCTATTTCAGCTGGCAACGAAAAAAATTCAATTCGATTTGCCATTGCAGATCAACGCAATAAAGGTATTGCACCTAACACACGATATGACAGAACAAGTGTACGCTTAACAGGTGATTCCAAACTTACCAATCAATTAAGCATGGGAGCATCTTTTAACTATGTATTATCTTCTGGAAAAAGAGCTCAACAAGGGTCAAACACATCTGGTATTGAATTAGGATTATATAGAAGTCCAATCAACTTTGACAACTCTAATGGCAACAGCAACCCCAAAGACTCATCAGCATATTATCTACCTGATGGAACCCAACGCGCCTATCGTGCAGGTGGAATTTATGACAATCCATACTGGGTAGTGAACAATAATTTATTTGAAGACAATGTCAATAGATTTTTTGGATCACTAGAATTTAAATATGACCCTGTCAGATGGTTAAATATTACATATAGAATAGGAGCAGACGCCTACACTGATAAAAGAGAGCAACCATTTGCTCTTGGTTCTGCCGCCTATCCAGCCGGTCGTATCATTCAGGATGCTTATCTTTACAGACATATCAACTCTGATCTGTTAGTAACTTTTAAACACAAAATTGGAGACAACATAAACCTTTCTTTATTGTTAGGCCAAAATATTTATACCAGAAGATATGAAAATCTTCTTCAAATTGGCGATGAATTCAACTTCCCTGGATTCATACAAATGGGCAATGCAACGACCATTCAGGCAAGTCAGTACTTAGGCAAATATCGACGTGTAGGATATTTCGGTGCCTTCAACATTGATTACCTAAATATGATATTTCTGGAGCTGACCGGACGTGCGGACAAGACTTCGACATTGCCTCTTGACAATAATACATTCTTCTATCCATCAGCCAGATTAAGTTTTGCATTTTCTGAACTGGCAGCCTTAAAAGACAATTCTGTTCTATCATATGGAAAACTTCGTGCTGCTTATGCAGTTGTAGGTAATGATGCATTGACACCTTTGGGATATTATCCATTAAGAACAACTTATTATCAGGTCTCATCCGCAACTGCTTATCAGATTGCAGATGGATGGACGAATGGTGTAAGCTTTCCTATTAATGGAGTTTCTGCATTTACTTATGGAGATGCATACAAAAACAGCAGTATCAAACCAGAATATACCAAAAATCTAGAACTGGGGCTAGAACTACGTTTTCTCAAAAACAGACTGGGATTAGACATAACTTATTATAATCAAAAAAGTTCCGATCAACTCCTTAGTGTCCCCGTTTCTAATACCACCGGCTATAGCTCTGTCTATTTAAATGCTGGTGATATTACTAATAAGGGAATCGAAATTGTATTAAATGCGACCCCCATTAAGACTGATCAGTTTAGCTGGAACCTGACAGTCAACTGGGCTAAAAATAAAAGTATGGTTGAAAAGCTTGCTCCAGGAATTGATAACGTATTTTTGAATGGATTCACAGGGGGGTCTACTCGTGCTATTGCAGGTCAACCTTTCGGCTCTCTATATGGCTACAAGTTTAAACGAGATGCAAATGGTGGATATATTGTAAATGATAATCCTAATGCCGGGGCAGGTGTGTATGGTTTCCCAGAAATAGAAGATAAGGCGGGGGTTATTGGTAATACTATACCTGATTGGAGAGCAGGCATAACTAATTCTTTTACTTACAAAGGATTTACTTTATCTGCACTATTTGATATCAAAAAAGGAGGCGATATCTGGAATGGAACTCGAGGAGCTCTGGTAACTTTCGGACGAGCAAAAGAGACAGACAATCGTGGTGAAGAAATCATTTGGCAAGGCACGAAAGCGTCAGATGGTAGTACAAATGATATTAAGGTCCCTCTCAACCAAGCATGGTATACAGGTAATGGAGGAGGTTTTGGATCAGAAGCAAAGCAATTTGTAGAAGATGCCAGTTGGGTACGTTTGAGAGAAGCTTCTTTAGGATATACATTCCGTTCTCTAGGAAAAACTCCGTTTAAATCTATAAATATTTCTGTATTCGGAACCAACCTTTGGTTACATACAAAATACAAAGGAGTAGATCCCGAAACTAACCTTACAGGAGCTGGCAATGCACAAGGGCTGGATTATTTCCAAGGTCCTAACACCCGTTCTTTCGGAATCTCATTAAAAGCAGGTATATAAAACCATCACCTACAAAACCACATGATTATGCGAACCAATAAATTATTCTATATACTATTGTGTAGTGTCTTGTTAACTATTACAGCATGTGATTTTATCAATGATGATTTCACTAAAGACCCCAATAATCCAACCTCTGTAACACCAGGAGCATTACTTACAAGTATCGAAACCTCTATAGCTTATACTCAAGGTGGTGAGGTATCTAGATACACATCTATTTTTATACAATCTTTAAAAGGGATAGGCAGGCAACATGAAGCCTATAACCGTTATATTATGCCTGCCGAAACTTTTAATAATATTTGGAGTAATTACTATAGCACTGCATTAGAAGATATCCAACAATTGAAAATATTAGCTGATGGGAAGGGCTACAAAGCATATGCTGGTATTGCAAAAGCGCTGGAAGCCTATACCATAGGTACAATGACAGACTTATGGGGAGGATTGCCTTATAGTAATGCATTTAAAGGGACTGATAACCTACAGCCTACCTATGACTCTCAGGAAGAAATCTATGCTAAAATTCAGGAATTACTAACGGCTGCCAAAGCAGACCTTTCCGGTGATCTAGGAGATATTACACCAGATGCTGATGATTTCATTTACGAAGGAAATACAGATCGCTGGCTCAAATTTGTTAATGTTTTATCGGCAAGATACTATTTGCATTTGTCCAAAAAAGATGCGTCTAATGCTCAAAAGGCTATTGAGGCCATAGGAACAGCAGGATTTGAAACAACAGAAGATGATGCAAAATATGCCTTTGGTAATAGTGAAACAGCTGCAAATCCTGCTTACCAGTTTCTGCAACAACGTGCAGGTGATATTACCTATGCTGATACATATTTAACAGACAAACTGGATGCAATGAATGATCCAAGATTAGAGGTATATGTAGATATGGAAAGTGGTGATTTGGCTAGTTTTTATGGATCTATCAACTCTCCTGTCTTCTTTTTAACTTATGCTGAACAGAATTTTATTCTTGCAGAAGCATATGTGATCAAATCAGACTTGGTAAAGGCAAAACAGTACTACGATATAGGAGTAAAAGCAGCTATGAAACAAGTAGGTGTGCCAGAATCTGCGGCTGCTGCTTATCCGTTTGATGTAACAAAACCTTTAGAAACAATTATGTTGCAGAAATATTTTGCATTATTCTTACAACCTGAAAGTTTTGTAGACTGGAGAAGAACCGGATATCCTGCAATTACACCAAATTCAGGAACAGAAATTCCTCGTCGTTTTACCTATCCTCAGTCTGAACTTGATTATAATTCAGCAAATGTTCCAAAACCCAATACATTGTTTGATAAAGTTTGGTGGGAACAATAGCTATGTATTCAGATATACAGCAGATACTGCTTGATTATTACATATTATTATTTTTAAAAGTATTCATCTAAAGCTGTCCGTTTCCTTGCGGACAGCTTTTATTTTTTATACCTACCTAAATTTTATTCTCTAGCCAATACTTAATATAATTACTCCTACTTATAAATCTACACGACAGTACACATCATACAATTTTCTTACATTATTCAATAGTTCCTATCAATTACAATCAAAACAGCTTTTTCACTTCAATAGTAACTTAGCTAGCCACATAATTAGCAACAAAAACTACTATTGGTAACAAACACATCTCTGTAAATGATTGACAGTATAAAAAAGACATCGAAAACCAGTAAACAAAATAATATACCTAAAAATCTCGTAACATGGCCTCATAAAATAAAACTAAAAGATATAAACCCAATTATATACTATGCAGCATCAACTATTCCTTCATCTGATCGATATATTCTCTATCATCGCTTATTAAAGGCTAAAATTCCAGCAATAGACAAAAAAGGCTCCAAAATATATTTTGGAGCCTTTTTTGTTATACAAAATATTTATCGGTAAATAGAGAAAAAACAATGCATATATTCAATGGTAACACATATAAAGACCAAATTACATAAATTTATTTCCTAAAGTCAAATTCTTCCAATATTTTTGTCTATACTTTTTCTCCATTTTATTACATAACAAACTTTTAAACCCTAATTAGTATGAAGAAACTTTTATTCCTTTGTGCATTACTCCTGATGTCGGTCGGGACGCTTGTTGCACAAGACCGAACCATTACAGGAAAGATAACCGATGAGAAGGATGGCTCGGCTATTCCAGGTGTCAACATCACTGTAAAAGGTACTACACGTGGTACTGTAACAGACGTGAATGGGGCCTATACACTATCGATCCCTTCAGGGAATCAAACCATTGTTGTTTCTTTTATTGGCTATGCAACGATAGAAAGACCTATAGGTGCAGAAAGTGTTATCAACATCAGCTTACAAGGTGATACTAAACAGCTTAATGAAGTAATTGTTACAGCTCAGGGAATTGAGAGAACAAAAAATGAACTTTCCTATGCTGCACAAAAAGTAGATGGTGATGCGATCAACCGCACACGGGATGCAAACTTTGTTAATTCTCTATCCGGAAAAGTATCAGGGGTGCAGATTACACGTCCTAATACATTAGGTGGTTCAACCAATGTTGTTATCAGAGGTACAAAATCTCTGGGGTATAACAACCAGGCTTTGTTTGTCATTGATGGGGTTCCGATTGATAACTCCAATACAAACTCGGCTGATCAAAGAACAGCACGGGGTGGATATGATTATGGTAACGCAGCAGCAGATATCAACTCGGATGATATAGAAAGTTTAACCGTATTAAAAGGTGCAGCAGCAACAGCATTATATGGCTCAAGAGCCTCGAATGGTGTAGTACTTATCACAACTAAGAAAGGAAGCAGAAAAGGCTTGGGTCTAACTGTAAACTCAGGAATCAACTTTGGTGTGGTTGATAAGTCTACCTTACCGAAATACCAGAAGCAATATGGGGGGGGATATGGTAAATACTATGGTCCTGATCCTGACAATGACCCTCGGTTCTTCAACGAATCAGATCTGAACGGAGATGGAGTAATAGACTATATTGTACCTACTTCTGAAGACGCTTCTTATGGAGCAGCTTTTGATCCTACACTAAATGTATATCAATGGGATGCATTCTACCGGGATTCGCCTAATTATGGTAAAGCCACCCCCTGGGTAGGAGCCAAAAATGATCCTACAACATTTTTCCAGAATCCAGTTTCAAACAATCATAATATCATGCTTGATGGTGGAGGGGACAAAGGCTTTTATAAGTTAGGTTATACACGAAATGATGAAAAAGGTATTCTACCTAATAGCCGTATTCTTAAAGACTTTGTCAATTTCAGTGCATCCTACAACATCAGCCCTAAGTTCACAGCTACAGCTGCTGTAAACTTTTCTGATGTTCAGGGTAAGGGTCGTTATGGAACAGGGTATGATTCCAAAAACATTATGACAAATTTCCGTCAATGGTGGCAAACTAATGTGGATATCAAAGAGCAGAAAGCTGCCTATGAGAGATCCAGAGAGAATCAATCATGGAATCTCAGTAACCCACTATCCGGTACAGCTCCTATCTACTGGGATAATCCTTACTGGGTCCGAAACGAAAACTATGAAACAGATGAACGTTTACGCTATTTCGGGTACGGACGTCTGGATTACAAAGTTAACAGCTGGTTAAGTTTAATGGGAAGAATATCGCTGGATACATATAATGAAACACAGGAAGAGCGCATTGCAGTAGGTAGTGTACCTTCTTCCCTCTATGATCCCAGTACATCTATCTCTGCATTGACCATCGAAGGGCAGCCATCAGGGTATAGTAGATTTACCCGTAGCTATAAAGAATACAATTATGATTTGATGGCTACAATTAATAAAAACCTTTCGGAAGACTTTAACCTGAAAGCTGTACTTGGGAGCAATGTACGTCGTACTACAATGGAGTCTGTATTCAATTCAACAAATGGTGGCCTTGTTATTCCGCGTTTGTATGCAATCTCTAATTCAGTAAACCAGCCATTCCTTCCTATTGAATCGTTCTCCGATCTACAAGTGAATGGGTTTTATGCCAATGTAACTCTAGGTTATAAAAACTTACTATTTTTAGATCTTGCAGGCAGACGTGACAGAGCAACATCGCTTCCTCGAAACAATGATACCTATTATTACCCATCGGTATCTACCAGCTTTGTTTTTTCTGAATTATTAAAAGAACTGACTTTCCTGACAGGTGGCAAATTGCGTGTTAACTACGCAGAGGTGGGAAACCTTGCTCCGACCAGCAAAACTACTGATTACTATTCAAAGGTTACGTCTTTTGGAGAAGTACCATTGTACTCCGTATATATCAATAAAAACAATGCGAACCTAAAGCCTGAACGTACCCGAAGCTTTGAAGCTGGAGTAGAAATGTCATTCCTGGCAGATCGTGTAGGATTTGATTTCACATATTACAAACAAAACAGTGTCGATCAGATTATTGCAGTGGACGTATCCAGAACAACAGGATATGATCGCAAATTTGTCAATGCGGGGAATGTACAGAACCAAGGTATCGAATTAAGTGTGTTTGGTAAACCTGTACAAACTAAAGATTTTTCCTGGACAATTAATGTTAACTTCACCAGAAACCGAAATAAAGTGCTCCGCCTGTTTGAGGATGCTGAGAACTTGCTGATTGGTTCATTACAGGGAGGAGTTGGTATTAATGCCCGCATCGGTCAACCTTATGGTACAATTACAGGATCAGGTTTCAAATATATGAATGGTCAGAAGATAGTAGGTGATAATGGGTATTATCTACAAACTACAGACACTATTATTGGCAATGTGAATCCGGATTGGATTGGAGGTATTAGTAATACGTTGCGCTATAAAAACTTATCATTGGGCTTCCTGGTTGATGTGAAAAAAGGAGGAGACGTATTCTCACTGGATATGTACTATGGATTAGCGACAGGGCTGTATCCTGAGACAGCTGGCTTGAATGACAAAGGAAATCCATCCCGTAATCCGGTTACGCAAGGTGAAGATACAGGTGGCATTATTCTGGGAGGAGTAAAAGAAGATGGTACTCGCAACGACATTCGGGTAAGTAATACCAATTATGGTGTATATGGCTATCGTCGAAATCCGGCAGCAGCGTTTGTCTATGATGGTAGTTATATAAAATTGCGTGAGGTTAGTGTTTCGTACTCCTTCCCTCAGGCAATCATCTCTAAGTTAGGGCCAGTTAAAGGTATTGATCTGTCATTCATTGGACGTAACCTATGGATTATTCACAAAAACCTGCCATATGCAGATCCCGAAGATCAGGTAAGTGCAGGAAATATCCAGGGCTATCAGACAGGTGCCTATCCCAATGTGAGAAACTTTGGCTTTAATGTTAAACTGAGATTCTAAAAAACACCGAAAATATGAAAAAGATTATAGCAATATATATAGCAATACTTGCTTTCACCGCTTGTACAAAGGATTTTGATACCATCAATGATGATCCTAAAAATGCACCGGAAGTTCCGGCAGCAACGTTATTCTCCAATGCAGAACGAAATCTTGTCGATAATGTAAACACACCAGAGGTTAATACAAATGTATTTCGTTTGATGGCTCAGTATTGGGCCCAAACGACGTATGCAGACGAATCTCAGTACAATATTGATACACGTAACATCCCACGTAACTTCTGGAATGCAATGTATACAGATGTACTCAGGAACTTTAGTGAGGCAGATAGTTTAATTAAAGCAGATACTACATTTCTGGACCCTCAACAGAAAATCAATCAACTGGCAGTTAATGAAATATTGACAGTTTATTCATGGTCTGTATTGGTAAATATTTATGGTAACATTCCTTATTCACAGGCATTGGATTATAGAGAAATTACACCTAAATATGACGATGCAGCAACTATTTATGCAGATCTGCTTACCCGTTTGGATGAAGCGTTAACTTCTCTGGATACCGATAGCGAGAGCTTCGGGTCTGCCGATTTAATATATGGAGGAAATGTATCGAAATGGATTAAGTTTGGCAATTCATTAAAACTAAGACTAGCCATGACAGTAGCTGATGTAGAGTCCTTTTCATCTACAGTAAAAACAGCTGTTGAATCGGCAGCCCCCAATGTCTTTACATCAAATGATGATAATGCGCTCTTAAACTATCTGCAATCACCACCTAATACCAACCCGGTATGGGTACAATTGATCCAAAGTGGCCGGACAGATTATGTTGCGTCAAATACGATTCTGAATATTATGAAGCCTCTGGCTGATCCTCGTTTGCCTTCCTACTTTAATCCGGAAACAGAAACCGGACAATTTCTTGCTGGTACTTATGGCAATGTGAACAGTACTTCAGGATTTTCACTACCAAGTGATAAATTAACCAGCCAGACATTTCCAGGCGTTCTGCTGGATTATTCAGAAGTTGAATTTTATCTGGCAGAAGCTGTAGAAAGAGGATATACTGTGGGAGGTACAGCTGCTGAACATTACAATAAGGCAGTGACAGCGTCTATTACCTATTGGGGGGGTACTTCAGAACAAGCAACAGTCTATCTGGCAAAACCACAGGTAAATTATACCACTGCGGCAGGAGACTACAAACAAAAAATTGGTACTCAAAAATGGTTGGCGTTATACAATCGAGGTATTGAAGGCTGGACAGAATATAGAAGACTGGATGCACCTACTTTTAATGAAGTAGAAGAACCACAAGGCGATTTCCCATTGCGTTTTACCTATTCTGATCAGGAGCGTAACCTAAATAGAGCCAATTACTCGGAAGCTGCTCAAGCAATTGGTGGTGATGAAGTAACTACCCGGATTTTCTGGGATAAATTCTAAAATTCACTTTAACAGAAAAGGCTGTCTATTGAGGACAGCCTTTTCTGTTCTTATACTAATCAACGATTCATTGTAAAGATAATTAATTGCTGCATTTCAGCATCATAGCTTATGATGTTCTAGCATTACCCATAAAGCCATCCCCTATATACGATAAACTACAATTTGGTCACCTGTTTTATTGATCTCTAAAGAGACATATCAAGTAATATTTTTAGCTAAAAAGTAGATTTTTTTATTAATCATTCAGACGGGTAAAAGACTTAGCTCAATAAACTTAAAGTCTTCACTCTTATCACTATTTGTTTAGTTAAAGTAGGAAGAAACGTTTTGATTCACATCAGACAGGTATTCACTAGATAACAGATAATAACCTGACAGACAAAAAATATTTCCTCTGCTATAAAATCAAATAAAATGTAGAAGGCTCTCAGGTATTTACACAAAAGATTCTTTGACCATTTGGCTAAGGACGAAACTGTTTAGAAATGTCATTAAGCTTGTCAACACCTTGTGTAACACTCTATATATCAACATCTTATTAATAAATCACATCTATTTCCTGATATTTTGCAAGTGTGGTACGTATCCTTTGTGAGATCTGGGCTTTATCCATTTGCAAAATAATTCTCGTCTTAATTCAGGAATTGATACATCTATCCATCTACGAAATTCCTCTATTTAATTACATCTGTATTGAATGCAGTATTCCCTGTTATTTAATAAGCAATAGCTTGAATTTCTTTGTATTACAAAAATTCAACTAGCTTATTCATGAAATTTCTACAAAATCTAGTATTGGCTGTGTGCATCGGAATGTGTTGTAGTTGTGTGGTAATGCATAAAAATTATGAAGCAGAGGCAGCAGCCAAACGAACAGAAGGCATTATTCCTGTTTATACGGCAGAGCCAGAGTTACGTAATTATGAAGAAGTGGCACACTATGAAGCAGTAGGTAGTAATGTCACCTCGTTTAAGAAAGTACTTGCACGTGTCAGACGTCAGGCTCGCAAGGATGGTTGTGAGGCATTGGTTAAAGTTAAATTCTATCGTCAGCCGATTGGAGCCGGTCGCAAACCTGCTACATTTCCCAAGGTTGAAGCAACAGGAGTCCGTTTCACAGACCGAAATGGGCTAGCTAACAATTAAGCAAGTCGCCTACTATCGTTATACAGATCAGATCTCTTTCAGTAACTTTTGATAGCCTTAAAAGAAAAAAGCCCCATACAATTTTGTAACTGAGGCTTTTCTCTAATCAGGTACTATGTTATTTTTTACTTTGGTTATAGTATTGTAACGCCTTGGGCATCAGCTTCTGCAAACGACTTATACGTGTTGCATCTGAAGGGTGTGTGGAAAGAAATTCTGGTGGTTTTTGAGATCCCTTGCTGGCTTCTGCCATACGTTGCCATAATTTAACAGACTCCTGAGGATCATATCCAGCCAATGCCGCAACATACAATCCGATTTCATCTGCTTCAGACTCCTGACTACGAGAGTGTGACAGCAACCCTAGTTGTGTTCCAGCACCAGCTGCCTGTAAAACGATCTGATTTACCAATGTAGGATTTTGACCTACTACAACCCCTCCAGCCTGTAATAATCCATTGGTTACCATCTGCTGACTAGATCTTTCACTACCATGTCGTGCCACAGCATGAGCAATTTCGTGACCCATTACCACAGCCAGACCTGCTTCGTTCTGCGTTACAGGCAATAATCCGGTATAAACCACCACTTTACCACCTGGCATACACCAAGCATTCAGTTCTTTGCTATCAACCAGATTGTATTCCCATTTAAAACCAGAGATAGCATTCGATTGATTTCTTTCTTTCAAAAGCTTCTCCAGTGCAGCTTGCACCCTAGCCCCTACCCTCTTCACCATATCAGCCTGACTATTACTTACAGGCTTATTTTCCGTTAAAAATTGTGTATAGGCTTGAAGAGCCATTGCATTCATCTCAGAGTCAGGAATAAAGTTTAGCTGACTTCGTCCAGTTATAGGTACCTTCTGACAACTTATAATACCTCCAACGATTGTAAGGCTTAGTAAAAATTTTGACAGTTTTCTCATGTGTTCTATTGTTATGTGTAAACTAATGAAAGTTTTACGTTAAAATTGAAGCAAAAAGTTTGCCTGAAATTTATATTTTTGTCAATTAAACAGTTTTTAGATTCAAGATACTCTTCTCTTTACATTGCTAATACCTATTGTTATTGCATTGCAAAAAGAAATTTAAAGTATTTGTTTATTCATTATATTCTGTTCTCTGTTCTTAATTCCACTTCCTACTTTATACAATCAGATTCATGAAAATCATTGCTATCGGCCGAAATTATGTTGAACATATCGAAGAACTAAAAAACGAAAAACCTTCTGAACCTGTAGTTTTTTTAAAACCTGATACAGCCTTACTCAAAGATAATGCCCCTTTTTACTACCCTGATTTTTCACAGGATGTACATCATGAAGTAGAAATTTTAGTAAAGATCAGTAAAGAGGGCAAATATATTGAGGAAAAATTTGCGCACAAATATTATGACGAGATTGGTGTGGGAATAGATTTTACAGCTCGAGATATACAACAAAAATGCAAGGAAAAAGGATTACCCTGGGAAATAGCTAAAGCGTTTAATGGTTCAGCTCCTGTTTCGGAATTTGTACCTAAAACAAACTTTGCCAATATCCGGGACATAAGTTTCAGCCTTCAGATCAATGGAGAAACCCGTCAGCAAGGTAATACGGGTCTGACATTATTCAATTTTGATTATATCATCTCCTATGTTTCAAAGTTCTTTACCTTAAAGAAAGGAGATATCATCTTTACAGGCACTCCCAAAGGTGTAGGTCCTGTAAAAATCGGGGATAAACTAACAGCTTTTATAGAAGGAGAAAAAATGCTTGAATTTGAAGTAAAATGAGTCTACCATCAATACTCATTTGATAGTACAAACACTACAACACCAAAATCTAAAACTACAACAATGATCAATTGGTAAATATGTTTCCATGCTGAATCACTCTGATTCATTCAAACCATACCACTGTATGCTGACATTTTTGAATACGTTAAAAAACAGGATATTTGTAAAAAAAACGCTTTCCTCTACCCTCTCCTATCTCTTTTCAGGCATTTTATGTCTGATAGTATTATCTCCTACACAGGCACAGACATCTTACCCTAAAGGGTATTTTATGTTTCCTATAAAGCCTGGTCAGAAAAATCTGCTGGCAGGAAATATGGGAGAACTTAGACCTGATCATTTTCATGCCGGACTGGATATTAAAACGGATGGTAAAGAAGGGCTTCCTGTATATGCAGCAGCAGATGGATATATTTCCCGCATTAAGGTTACACGCAAGGGATATGGCAATGGTTTATATATCACACATCCCAATGGATATGTTACTGTATATGGTCACCTCAAACAATACAACACGATAATTGGTCAATACCTGAAAACACACCAGTATGATCAGCAAACTTTTGAGATTGATTTATTACTAGATAGTACTCAGATTCGGGTAAAAAGAGGAGAAGTAGTTGCCCTTTCTGGCAATACAGGTGGTTCAGGTGGTCCTCACCTTCATTTCGAAATCCGGGATACAAAAGACAATGTGCTGAATCCATTAAATTTTGGCTTTTCTGAAATCACAGATAAGATTTCTCCCATTATCTCCCGTTTAGCCTTACGCACACTCTCTATACAAGGCAGAGTAGACGGAGAATATGGTCGCCTGGAATATATACCACAACGTCAACCCAATGGCAATTATATCATTCATAAACCTGTTTATGGCTATGGAGATCTGGGACTGGAGTTGCTAGCCAACGATTTATCAGATGGTACATCTAATCGCAATGGCATTAGTTGTATTGAGGTACAACTGGATAATCAAGTGATTTTCTCACACCATCTGGAGTCATTCTCTTTTGACCAGACACAATATATTAACACCCATATTGCTTACGAAAAATACAGGCTTTCAGGAGAACGATATCAACGTTGTTATCTTACAGATGGAAATGCACTAACAACATATAAAACAGATGAAAACAAAGGTCGTATTCATATTATGGATACCCAACCACATCTCGTTAAAGTTAGTGTATGGGATGCGTATCAGAATGTAACTCGTATGAACTTTACCATACAGGGAAATCCGTATAATCCCTCTATACCTGCATTCAAATCTGCAACCAATACAGCTCAGGTCCAACAACAATTATTTGAGAACACACTTTGTCTGTGGGTAAATAACCCATTAGCAGGAGCACAGAAAGCGACATTCTATACAGGCAAAGATAGTGTACAGGTTCCTTCTGCCTATATAAAGAAAGGTGAAGTAGTTTATCTGTGGGATGTACGCAAAGCACTCCCTGACTCAGTACAAATTGGCAATCATACCGAACCTTTCTATTTCAAATCGCTGGTCCCTTCCAATGTAAACCATTTGTATGAAGGTGATTCAGTAAGCATTCTGTTTAATGAGAGCTCTCTTTTTGATACATTGTATCTGGAGACTCGCCAGCAAGGCAACATTTACCAGATAGGTCGTATAGTTGTACCTCTGCGCGATTATATTGACGTCCGCTTGAAAGCAAATGTACCTGTAACACAGAAGACAAAGACATCTGTGTATCTCTTACGTGGCAGAACTCCCAACTACCAGGGAGGTACATGGATTGACAATAACCTTAGCTTCCGCACTAAAGATCTGGGAACATTTACACTCTTGGTAGATACAATTGCTCCTGTTGCCAAATGCATTATAAAAAACAGAGAGCAGATTGTATGTAAAGTGTCTGATAACCTTTCGGGTATAGGAAATTATAGAGCCTACATCAATGGACGCTGGTTGCTGATGCAATATGACTACAAAACAGGCCTTTTATGGTCTGACAGGCCTCAGGATATGCCTATGTTACAGGGTGATTTTCTACTTGAAGTAGAGGATAATGTACAAAATACAATAAAATTGGAAATGAAAATTCCATAAGAATTGTAATTGTGACAGATTTACACAAACTTTGCCACAGTGTCCAGACCTTGTAAGGTATTTGATGCCTTACAAGGTCTGTTCTTTTACCTCTTACAATTCAATCTTTCATGAAACTGAACATTGGAGACGAAGCTCCTGACTTCGTGAGCAAAGACCAGAATGGCAATCCTTTCAAGCTTTCTGATTATCGGGGCAAGAAGGTAGTCCTGTACTTTTACCCAAAAGACGATACTTCAGGCTGTACAGCTCAGGCTTGTAACCTGAATGAAAATCTGTCTGCACTGGAAGCAGCAGGTTATCAGGTAATTGGAGTAAGTGTAGACAACGAAAAATCACATAAAAAATTTATCACCAAATATGAGCTCAAATTCCCATTAGTAGCCGACACTGACAAACAGGTAGTTGAGCAATATGATGTATGGAAAGAAAAGAGCATGTATGGTCGCAAATACATGGGAACAATGCGTACTACCTTTTTAATTGATGAAAAAGGAATTATTACTGATATCATTGAAAAAGTAGATACTAAGAACCACTCGGCTCAGATACTGAAGTAACAGATCATCAACAGACTATGCTTCTGAATACCTTAGCTTTTGAAAATCAAGTTTAATTATTTACCTTTTTCTAATCCGCAGATTTACTTATGGAATCCGTGATTCAAGACTCAACACCCAAAACCCTAGAAGAATTAAAAGACATCAGCTCTCAGGTACGTCGTGATATTGTACGTATGGTACATGGAGTGGGTAACGGTCACCCAGGTGGTGCCCTAGGTTGTACAGAATATTTTGTAGCGCTGTATTTCCACCTTATGAAACATAACCCTGACTTCAAGATGGATGGTATTGGGGAAGACTTATGTTTCCTATCTAATGGACATATTTCAGCTGTGTGGTATTCCGTACTGGCTCGCAGCGGATATTTCCCAGTAGCAGAATTAAGTACTCATCGCAAAATCAATTCCCGTCTGCAGGGACACCCAACTACCCACGAAGGATTACCAGGCATTCGTATGGCATCCGGATCACTGGGTCAGGGTCTGTCTGTAGCCGTAGGAGCTGCCCAGGCAAAAAAACTAAATGGGGATAACCATCTGGTATATGTGCTGATGGGAGACGGAGAACAGGATGAAGGTCAGATCTGGGAAGCAGCCATGTATGCAGCACACCATAAAGTTGACAATCTTATTGCAACAGTTGATTGGAATGGGCAGCAAATTGACGGACCTACTGTAAAAGTAATGGATCTGAAAGATCTTCCGGCAAAATACCGTGCATTCGGATGGGAAGTAATCATTCTGGAAAACGGAAACGACATGGCAGAACTGATCAAAACATATGAACATGCTAAAACATTAACCGGAAAAGGTTCTCCTGTAGCAATCATGATGAAAACAGGTATGGGTTATGGTGTAGACTTTATGATGGGAAGTCACAAATGGCATGGTGTTGCGCCTAATGATGACCAATTGGCTCAGGCATTGGCACAATTACCAGAAACGCTGGGTGATTTTTAATGCATAATGCTATCTCATACAACTCTTATTTGAAATCGTATTTCTTCAAAAGAAAATCCTGACCGTAAAATGAAACAATTCACTATTCTAGATAAAAAAGATACCCGCAGTGGTTTTGGTGTAGGTTTACTGGAAGCTGGCCGGAAAAACCCAAATGTTGTAGCGTTGTGTGCTGACCTGGTTGGCTCACTAAAGATGGATGCTTTTATTAAAGAGTTTCCTGAGCGTTTTTTCCAGGTAGGTATTGCAGAAGCTAACATGATGGGTGTAGCTGCTGGTTTGACTATTGGTGGTAAAATTCCCTTTACAGGAACATTTGCCAACTTCTCTACAGGTCGTGTGTATGACCAGATCCGCCAGTCTATTGCCTATTCTGACAAGAATGTAAAAATATGTGCATCTCACGCAGGTCTTACACTGGGTGAAGATGGTGCTACCCACCAGATTCTGGAAGATCTGGGCATGATGCGTATGCTACCAGGCATGACCGTAATCAATCCATGCGATTTTAATCAGACGAAAGCAGCAACTATGGCAATTGCAGAACACCATGGACCAGTTTATCTGCGTTTCGGACGTCCAGTAGTCCCTGTATTCATCTCAGAAGATACGCCATTTATCATTGGTAAAGCACTTATGCTGAACGAAGGTGCAGATGTAAGTATATTTGCCACAGGTCATATGGTATGGAAAGCAATTGAAGCAGGCCATATCCTGGCAGAACGTGGCATTGATGCCGAGATTATCAATATCCATACGATTAAGCCACTAGATAAAGAAGCGATTCTGGAATCTGTGAAGAAAACAGGTTGTGCTGTTTCAGCAGAAGAGCACCAGTTGAATGGAGGTTTGGGAGATGCAATTGCACATGTATTAACCAGCAACTATCCTTCTCCTCTGGAAATGGTAGCCGTACAGGATACATTTGGTGAAAGTGGAACACCAGATGAACTGATGGTAAAATATGGTCTTACTTCTACAGCCATTGTAGATGCAGCAGAACGTGCTATCAAACGGAAAAAAGAAGTTCTTGCCTAAGAGGTTGTCTAAAACTATTCTTAAAGGCTGCAAAGGCATATTTTAGGCTGCACCTTCGCCTATTTTTCGGCCCATAGCCGCTGGCTATGCCCCTCAAAATAGTCTCGGCTCGCTCTAAAATCTGATCTTTTCGCCTCTTTAATACTAACTTAGACATCCTCTAAAAGAATCTTTTCTTCAAATAGATATAACTCCCGGATATAGCTTATCCGGGAGTTTTTTATTTCTAGTGTTTTTTATACATTCGGAGTAATGCAAAGTAGTTCTCTTTAAATCTACCCAACAAGCCAAACAATCTATGAAGAAAGGTTACTTTATTATTCTCTTACTTATACTGCAACAAAGCTCCCTCTTTGCCCAACATACCAAAGGAGTAACAGCTAAACACGCCATGGTTGTATCAGCCCATCCGGAAGCCTCACGGGTAGGTGTAGAGATTCTAAAAAAAGGAGGTAATGCGGTAGATGCAGCTATTGCAGTACAGTTTGCCCTGGCAGTGGTATATCCGGTAGCAGGTAATATTGGCGGAGGTGGATTTATGGTCTATCGTCTCAAGGATGGTTCTACAGGAACATTGGATTATCGGGAGAAAGCCCCAGCAGCAGCCTTTGAAAAAATGTATCAGGATTCAGCAGGCAACGTTATTCAGGGATTAAGCATTAATGGACACCTGGCAGCTGGTGTTCCAGGTGCAGTAGATGGAATGGCAGAAGCTTACAAGAAAATGGGCACATTTCCATGGAAAGATCTTGTGCAGCCCTCTGTTGATCTAGCCCGCAACGGAGTAATTCTTACTGAAAAAGAAGCCAATAGTTTGAATAATGCAAAAGAGAATTTCATCAAATACAATACGCACACGCCCTATCTGGTTAGAGAAAAACCCTGGCAGAAAGGAGATACCTTATTTCATCCGGCTCTGGCATTAACACTGGAACGTATTCGGGATTTTGGTAGAGAAGGATTTTATAGTGGTGAAACTGCCGATATGATTGTAAGAGAAATGCAGACTGCCAATGGAATTATCTCTCTTGAAGATCTTAAGAACTATCATTCTGTATGGCGAGACCCCATGATTGGAGACTACAAAGGATATAAGATTATTTCTATGCCTCCTCCTTCCAGTGGTGGAGTTGCGCTACTGCAATTGCTGAAAATGATGGAAAATGCAAAACTACGTAAATGGGGATGGCAACAGCCTAATACAGTGCATTGGATGGCAGAATGTGAAAGACGTGTGTATGCAGATAGAGCTTCACATTTGGGTGATCCGGATTTTTACAAAGTTCCTGTCGCCGATTTGTTAAATGCCAACTATCTCCAGGAACGATTGCAAACTATACAAATGGAACATGCAACCCCTTCCAATGAGATAAAAGCAGGCATGTTTGCCAGAAACGAAAGTGATCAAACCACCCATTTTTCCATTGTAGATGCTCAGGGAAATGCTGTTTCCATTACTACTACACTCAATGGAGGATTTGGCTCCAAAGTAGTAGTAAAAGAAGCTGGCTTTTTGCTGAATAATGAAATGGATGATTTCAGCGCTAAACCAGGTGTACCTAACTTATATGGAGTAGTGGGTGGTGTTGCAAATGCCGTGCAACCTGGCAAACGGATGCTATCTTCTATGACACCTACCATTATCGAGAAAAAAGGAAAGTTGTATATGGTAGTAGGTACACCAGGAGGGTCTACTATTATCACCTCTGTATTCCAGAATATTCTGAATGTGCTCGAACACAAAATGGGGATGCAGGAGTCAGTGAGTGCCAAACGTTTTCACCATCAGTGGTTACCCGATGCCATCATGGCAGAAAAAGGAGCCTTTAGTGAAGAAACCCGTAAAGCACTGGAAGCCAAAGGACATAAGATCACAGAAGTAAATGGCATTGGTCGTGTGGATGCGATACTGATACGAAAAAAACACAAAATGGAAGGAGGAGCAGACCCACGTGGAGATGATACAGCTATAGGATACTAGGTTTTTGGTTAAGATAACCCAATATAAGAGAAAGGCGTCACCGATACGTTGACGCCTTTACTATTATTTCTGAGCAGAAGTTATTGAAATTGATTCAATAATATTTTTATATAACTATCTATATATCAATACCTAAGGGAAGTAAAAAAACATTTTATTTTAGCACTACTGAAAATATTTTATTTGTTAGTGTATGGAATCTGAGAAAGGAAAACATCTTTTTAAGAAAAAAAGATAATTTTTTTTCGCACTATTTTCTCTACTCACTATAGTTACTTACCACTATGAAAAAATACGTATTTTTAGCATTCCCAATTATCCTTCTTTCGTGTAGTAATGGAGAAAGCAGTCACTTTGAAGGTGGGCTTTCAAAAACTGAAGAACAGACTGCGGATCTTATGATGTTACCTGCTCCTCCAGAAGGTAATGTTAGTACTGTTAACTTTAAGGAGATGGAAGTAGTATCTGACAATACAGAGCTAGCTGTCATCCAAAAGCAAATTATTAAGACTGCACAGGTCCGTCTACAGGTAGAAAAGGTAAAAGAGAGCAAAGCAATTGTCAGCCAGTTAGTACAAAAAGCAGGCGGCTATCTGGCTACTTCAAACGAATCACGAGACAATGCGTCCTATACTGCTACATTTGTCATCCGGGTACCGGCGGCTAAATTTGAAGGACTGCTGGAAGAATTACTTAAGCAGGGCATTTTTGTAGAGCAGAACAATGTAACGGCTCAGGATGTAACAGAAGAGTTCATAGATATACAAACCCGGCTGAAAACCAAACGGGCACTGGAAACACGTTATCTGGAGTTACTGAAGCAGGCAAAAAACATGAAAGATATTCTGGAACTGGAACAAGCCCTGCAAACAGTACGGGAAGAAATTGAATCCAAGGAAGGCCGGCTTAAGTATCTCACCAATCAGGTAGGTTACAGTACGATAAATCTGGATATCTACGAACAAGTACCATATGCAGCGGCACCTGAGATTGGCTTCTGGAGTAAACTCTTTTCAGGTGCAGGCAATGGCTGGAGTATCCTGCTGCAACTGATCATTGGTATAGTTACATTATGGCCTCTGTGGATTATATTGGCTCTTGGAGTATGGATCTCACGTCGCTTATATATAAAACGTAAACTTCGCAAAGAAGCGCTATAGTACAATCCTATTTAAGAAAACCAGAAATAATCTATTTATTGATAGTGTTGTAAAATTATCAAAGTTCTGATAGTACTGAGAAAATATCAAAACTTTGATATTGTTAAAAAAGTGTCAGAGTCCTGATAGCCTTCTATCGCCCCTTTTCTTATTTTCGAAAACAAACCATTGTACCAGAACCAGACTTATACTAAATGGCATGTGGGATTTACTAATTGCACATTTTACCCGAAGAAATATTCAACTCAATGAAGAGCAAATAGCACTGATACAATCTGCCTTCCATTACAGAAAATTTCGCAAACATCAATATATTCTTCAACAAGGTGAGATTGCAAGATATGACACCTTTGTAATCAAAGGCATACTCAAAACGTATCTGATGGATGAGAAAGGTCAGGAGCATATTATAAAATTTAGTCCTGAAGACTGGTGGGCTAATGATCTATATAGCTTTCATACCGAGCAGCCTACCAACTACAATATAGATTGTCTGGAAGACAGTGAAGTATTACAGATTACCCGAAAAGAGCTGGAAGAACTGATTGAGAGAGTTCCTCCATTACATCAATACTACCATATCACATACAGAAACTCCATTATTGCCTACAATCGTCGGATAGCCTCTTCATTATGCAACACCGCACTGGAGCGTTATCAGGAGTTTATTATTCGATATCCGCAGATTGAGCAGCGGGTTTCCAATCATCTTATTGCTTCTTATCTGGGTATTACGCCACAAAGTCTGAGTCGCCTGCGAAAACAAGCTTCAGGAAATTAACATAGGGTAACAAAATTACTTATCCTATGTGATCGTTTCTATATCTTACCTTCACCAACTTTGCAAGTATATTATACACTACAAAATTATACTTATGCAAGTTGAAGTCCATATTGTCAATGCGTTTACCCAACAAGGTAAAGGCGGAAATCCTGCAGCCATTGTATTAGATGCAGATAATCTTTCCATTAGCCAGAAACAGGAAATTGCTGCCAAAGCAGGACTTTCTGAGACTGCATTTGTCAGTTCATCCAACATAGCCGATATCAGGTTGGAGTTCTTTACCCCTACCCGACAAATAGCCCATTGTGGACATGCCACAATTGCAACCTTTGCTTATCTTAAACAACGGGGGACCATCACACAGGTTACGCAAGCCACTAAGGAAACCATAGATGGTATCCGTCAAATACGATTTCTTCAGGATGCTGTATATATGGAACAAAAAGCCCCCCACTATACTTTTCCGGAAGCAAGTGATTTGCCCATTATTTATCAATCGCTGGGGTTATCTCAATACTATACCTTGAAACCTGCGTTAGTGAATACAGGTAATACTTTTCTTATACTGGAAGTGCCTGAGATTTCTGTATTGCAATATATTGTACCCAATTTTGAGAGAATTGCGGCGATTTCTGAAAAATATAACTTAGTCGGATATTATGTATTTGCTAAAAGTCAACAAGCAGGTATAGATGCCACTACACGCATGTTTGCTCCACTGTATGGTATAGAAGAAGAGTCAGCTACAGGTATGGCAGCGGGTCCACTTGCAGCATTTCTATATCACTCAGGCAGTCACAGAAAAGAATATACGATTGAACAGGGACGATACATGAAACAACCTTCTCCCAGTCTGATTCATATCAACCTTGATATAAAGAATAATCAGATACAATTATTGTATGCGGGTGGTCAGGCAACGTTGGCTGAAAAATATACAATAGAGATCTGAGAGCCCTATAGATGGCTCATCTCACCTGATGACGTAATAGAAGTTTAGTATATCTGATACGAGCTATCGTGTCAGGGTAATTTTAGACTGGCGACATACACCACCAACAGGGGGATTTTGTTTGGCAATACTAACAGTAACAGATTCTATATGAGGATACTTATAATAGATTTTGTCCAATATACGCCCTGCCATATTCTCCAGTAAATGAGATTGGATTTCCATTTCCTCTTTTACGATATTGTAAAGCACTTCATAATTTACAGTCTGGCTCAGTTTATCTGTTTGTGCAGGCTGAGTCAGATCTAGTGTTACAGCCAGGTCTACAATAAAACGATTGCCTACTTTACGTTCTTCTTCATAGAAGCCGTGGTAGGCAAAAAACTCCATTCCTTCTAAAGCAATAATGCCCAAAATGTATTACAAATTTAAAATGTGTAGTTGATTTCCTTCAAGCAATTACAATCCTGTTATTTAATCTCATCAAAGAACGAAGCAGGTCCTTTTGAAGGGGAAGAGTCTTCTTTCTTCTCAGTTGCAGGCTTTGACTGATTCTTAACCACTACACTACCTTGCAGAATAGATATAGGTGTTGATGAGGCTTTGGTCTCTGCAGGCTTTCCTGTTGCTACAGATTCAGGTTCTCCGTTTTTAGTGGCAGTATCCCATGTATTCTGAGATAGTGAAATAGTGCTTTCCTTGGGTTTATTCTCAAGAGCCTCCCGAACTTCCCGTATTTTATCTTCAAAGACATTCTTATTCCCTTTTTCAGCAACCCGGTTGATTCGGTCCAAGGTGTCGCTGGCAATATTTTGAATTTCTTTGATCAGACTTTCTTTCAGCCTTTCCAACTGACGAAAATCATTCTCACGGCTTTTGAGTTCAGTTAGAGTTTCCTCCAGCTTGTTTCTCGACTGATTTTCTGCATCCTGAATCATTTTCTGTGCTTTGGCACGAGCTTCATTTAATAACAAGTCAGCCTGGTTACGGGCTTCGCGCATCTGTAAATCTGCAGAACGGTTAGCCTGCTCAATGAGTTGAGAACTAGTATCTTCAGCAGTTTTTAGTGTTTTATATAATGAGGTCTCTACATCGCGCATCTTCTGTACCTCTTTTTGAGTCACCTCCAGCTTTATACGATACTCCCGATTCTCTTCTAATACGCGTTCCCACTCTTGTGATAAGGATTGTAAAAATGCAATTACTTCATCTTTATCATACCCACGCAGCATTTTTTCTGCAAAAACTTTCTGACGTATTTCGATGGGTGTTATTTTCATAGGTTGCTGTGCCTGATTCAGGCAGTTTATATAAAATTTCGTCGTTTAAACGCGCTCTTTATGTGGTAAAGCTACACTTTTATATATAAATATCCTATTATTTTGGCTTTCTAAAGGGTTTATCGCTCTAAATCAGGGCAAATCATCGATTGCCCATATAGATAACGTACGATCATCGCTGGCTGATACTAAACGACCATGATAATCTGTCCAAAGTAATTTATTAACAGAGGTTCCATGGCCAGCATGACGTGCTTTATCAATAACTTTCAGTAAACGAAATGAAAGAGCATCCCATACTTTAATGGATTTATCCATACTGCCTGTCGCAAAATAGCGTCCATCAGGATGGAAGGTAATATGGTTGATAGCGTACATATGTGCTACAATGGAATTGTACAGTGAATACGAAGCTCCAACATCCCATATTTTCAGCTGAGCATCACGACCAGCACTTACTAGAAGTTGTGAATCAGGCGAGTAGGCTACTGTAAAAACAGAGTTTGTATGTCCTTCCAATGTATGCTTCAATGTTAACGTTTTCAGATCCAGAATCCGGATCTGGTGATCGCTGTACCCAACAGCCAGGTCGTTGCTTTGTATATTTATAGCCAGACATCTGGCACTTTTATCGGAGAGTTTTAGTTGTTTTCGGATGGTTAATGTTTCCTTGTCCAGCATGATCACTGTACCGTCTCCTATTGCCACATAGACATATCCTTCCCATATCTGAATATCAAAAATAGCGGATTCGGTAATTTTAACAGAGCCTATCTCCTTCTGTGAGACAAGATCTATTACATGCAATCCATCAAAGTTCTGTCCAATCCAAAGTAGTTGTCTTTCTTCTTCAAAATGCAATGCATAGACGGAAGCACCAATCTGTGCCAACAGCTTTCCCTGATCAGGATTTTGTAAATCCCATTGAACAACCAACCCATCACCAGCTGCTGAAAAAAACTGATACGGATTTGAAGCCTTCTCTATGGCATATACACAATCTCTATGACCTGTAAAAGTTCCTACCTTATTTACTTGTATTCTGTGACTCAAATTTTCCGACATTTGTGTTTACAATACTTCACAGGTAAAATTAATCGTAATTGTGGCTTTCTTCAAAACTGTATCAAGTAGTTATCTCCGATAAATAAAATATCCGCTCAATTATGCCACAAATCGTAAGTATAAGTATTTTTACCCCGAAAATGTTCCTTTATTCATATTTGGCTATCAAGTTATTGTATACACTGTTTTTTTCTGAGGAAAAAGTAGCACATTCGTGTTTTTAGCCCTCTTCTTACCATCTATATGCCTTTGTCCAAAAATGAATGTATAAATGATAGCTGTATCTGGGGGATATGGGAGATCAACGAAACACTGGAAGAATTATATCATCTCTGGCATCCCAACGAACATGATACAGCTTATTTGTTAAGCATTAGCCATGAAGGACGCCGCAAACAAACCCTCGCTTCCCGAATACTTGTACAATATTTATTACATCATTGGGGAAAACCCTATCAGGGTATATTAAAAAACTGGCAGGGGCGTCCACTGTTGGTCGAACATGAATACTATGTGTCGGTAAGCCATACTGAAAAATATGCGGCAGCTATTCTGCACAAAAGTTCTCCAGTCGGAATTGATATTGAACCGGTTAAAGAAAAAATGCGTAGAATAATCCCCAGAGTTTTATCACTACAGGAATATGAGCATGCACAGGATAATATTGAGAAATATTGTGTCTACTGGTGTGCCAAAGAAGCTCTATATAAGTTGTATAGCCAGCGCCAATTAAGTTTCAGAGATCAGATTTATGTAGAAAATTTTGATATATACGAAAATGGTACATTATTTGGTACCGTTAAGGCAGATACACACAACACTTCGTATACAATCTTTTATCAGAAAATTACTAGTTTTATAGTGGCTTATACTTTTAAAGGTGAAATCTCTACGTAGTTTTATATTAACACTGAAAGCAGCCCTGTTGCTTGCTATAATGGCCTCTGCTCAAACACCTGGCAAGATTGAGAATTTTACGTTAATCAATGCGATTAACCATAATTCCATTTCATTGTCAGACTACAAGAATGAAAAGGCGATTGTACTGATTTTCACAAGCAATTACTGTCCTTTTGCCAAACTTTATGAAGAACGTATCCAAAACCTGATCTCTCAATATCAGGGAAAAGGAGCACAGTTTCTTCTGATAAACTCCAATACGTCGTTGGACCATCTCGATGACTCAATAGAAGAAATGGCAAAATGGGCAAAAGAAAAAAATGCAGTAGTACCATACCTTGCGGATAAGGAACAAAAAGTAGCATTGCAATTTAAAGCCACCAAAAATCCGGAAGTCTTTGTATTACAGAATACAGGAGAAGGAAACTTTATTTTAAAATACAGAGGCGCGATCGACGATAATCCTCAAGTGGCTCAGGAAGCTACTGCGTTTTATCTAAGAGACGCTATTACAGCTGCAGTCAATCGGAAGAACCTTTCCTATGCAGAAAAACGTCCTGTTGGATGTACGATACAAAAACAATAACCTTGGTTGTAGATTAAAACGGTATATTCTATTTCTGATCTATTCAAATAAACAGAATATACCTTTTTTTCACATAAATCTCTGTTCTTATTTAGGAAAAGAGAGAAGCTAGTCCTATTCCTAGCAATACCAGAATATACATACTTACTTTAATAATTACTAACCAGGCAAATACATTTCCGATAGTACGCAGAATACTTTTTTGGGGACGATTTTGCTTTCTTGTACCTTCTGCCTGTTGCCATCTGGCCTCTCTTTCCTTATTACGTTGCTCACGTTCTTCCCGAACTTTTTCCATGTCCCGCTTAAATTCATCTTTAGCAGTCTGCCATTCCTGCTTTATCTCTGCTTTGGTTTCTTTCCATTCCGCTTTCTGCTCTTCTCTCCTTTGTTCAAATGCCTCCTTTTCCTGCTTTCGGATTGCTTCTTTCTGAGGATTGGTTTTAAACACTTTCTTTCTGAATAGTGTAAATATACTTAGCACACCTACTACTAAAATGCCAGAGGTTACGATAATACCCAAAGCAGGGCCACCCCATATCCAGCAGGATAAAACCACAAATGATACAATACATAAGAAGCTTTCAGGTATCACTATTCCAGTAGGCTCTTTTCCTCCCTGAGCTAATCGTTTACTCTCCGGGTCATCAACTATAAGCTGATCTGAGACCTTTGTAAGCAATAAAATCAGTGGAGAGAAATATAACGATAGCTGCATCTTCACTGAGATTGCCATAATACAGGCACAAATAATTTGTATCCACAATCCATACCCCTGCAACAAATAAAAACATCCCGCCCCTACACTTAACCGGATTAGCCACCTGCCCCATTTGGGTAATATACCAAATAGATAAGGTAATTTGATTATGTGAGAAGTTACGTTACGGAAAAGCCAGTTTTGATGCTTTCGGATAGTTAAAGCATATACTCTTGCCTCCTCATTAGAAGGATCTAACTGCAAGGCATTCTGGAAATAGGAATAGGCTTCATCAAACCGCTTTTGTGTATATAGAATCTTACCTATGTAACATATTACTTCCGATTGATCAGGACCTAGTGAGAGAAGTTTTTTCACTACTTCTTCGGCTTCTTCTCTCCTATCATTATGACTTAGTGCCCAAGCACGTAATAAAAGGCAATGAAGATTGTCTGCATCAAATGTCAGTCCGGATGCTGTCACAAGTAATACTTGTTCCCAATTTTTTTGGAAAACAAAAGTTTCCGCGAGTATTCCATAATAGATGGGTTCTTCGGGCTGTAGTGTTAATGCCTCACGAATGGATTTTTCAGCTTCAGTATTTTTCTGAAGGGTTAAATGAAGAATAGCCTGAAGATAGTGGACGTAGGCATCATTGATTACCAATCCTGCTAACTGTGAAACATACTTTTGTGCTTCATAATATCTCTGTTGCTCTATTTCCTTTATGGCAAGTACTTTTAATACTTCTGCATCTTCAGGATCATCAACAAGGAGTCTCCTTAATTCAGCTTCTGCCAAATCGTATCGCTTCAGATTCTTAAGAATTCTGGCTTTGCTTAATATGTTGTTTCTCTGTTCAATATTCATAGCTCGGGCATTTTACCCTTAATAGAGCTAATTACAAGAAGGTATCCTAGTATAGGAAAGCCAGGAGGGTAACAGGTGTAAGTTTTGTAGAATGTGTATAAAATAACAAACAAGCTCACCTATTTTCTATAAAATGAGAAAACAGATGAGTTCGTATGTTACAATTCTGGTATAAGTTATTTATTACGCTTTTTAAGTTCGTTCAAAATCTTCTCATAAGTAGATTCCAGTGCATCATCAAAACTTCCCAATTGAGTATTGGCAGAAATGTCTGTAGCTCTGCCATGTAAACGAATCTCTAAATTAAATTCTTCTGAGTTCTGTTCCTTTTTCAGGAAGACCTCTGCATTTGTAAAAAGTTCCGAATAGTTATTCAGGGATTTGATGCGGTTATAAATACGATTCAGAAATTCATCATCTGCCTCAAAATTCAGCATATGAATATCAATTTTCATAAAAATAGAATAAGTATCTCTTTTGTTTGCTCGGTATAAATGCTGTTATAAGACTACTACGGTCATATATTGCTCACAGGTCTCTGCACAATAATGACAAATTTCAGCACATTCTCTACAATATTCAAGAGAATGTTTTCCACACTCTTTTTCACAATCCTTACAAATATGCACACATAATTGCAATAAATGGTTCCAATGCTTTGATTCTCTTGAAATTAATTTCAACGTCAGTGAACAAGCATCTGCACAATCCAGTGCAGTAGCAATACATGTGCGTACCAAAGGCGTATCTGCTTCATTCAGGCAACCTGTTGCGCAACGCTCACAGCCATGAATACATCTGGCTAGTGATTCTACCAGGGTGTTTAAATTCTGTATAGCCATAACTGATGTGGAATAAGTGAGAAACTACATCTATAAGAGCAAAAAATTATGCCTTACATCCCAAAAAACAGAGATATAATCCTAATTTATTTCGCTTTATTGATTTGTTTATATTACTACAGTCTGCTCATCTTAGTTATCCTATTCATCATTGGCATTTGTACTTTAAACTGTCACAAAAAAATTATACCTATAGATTTTTTCAGTAAATAGAGCAACTCCCCCTTTGTAAAAACAATTTCCTTTTAACTTTGTTCCGGAATTCTACTTAAGACTCATGAATAAAGACGCAAAAATTAATTTTATTGAAGAATTACAATGGCGTGGCATGCTCCATGATAAAATGCCTGGTACTGATGAGCAACTAGCCAAAGAAATGACAGGTGGATATATTGGATTTGATCCGACAGCAGCATCTTTACATATCGGAAACCTGGCAACCATTATGCTTCTGGTTCACTTCCAGCGAGCAGGTCACAAACCATATGCCCTTGTAGGAGGAGCGACAGGTATGATTGGAGATCCTTCAGGTAAGTCTAAAGAACGGAATCTGCTGGATGAGGACACATTACAAGCTAACCAGGCAGGAATCAGAAAGCAACTGGAAAAGTTTCTGAAGTTTACAGGTGACAATGCCGCTGAAATGGTAAACAACTACGACTGGTTTAAAGAAATTGGATTTCTGGAATTTCTGCGTACAGTGGGCAAACACCTGACTGTAAACTATATGATGTCCAAAGATTCTGTTAAAAACCGTTTAGGAGAAGGCAAGGAAGGAATCTCATTCACAGAGTTTTCTTATCAGTTACTACAGGGATATGATTTTTACTGGTTATATAAAAACAAAGGAGTACGATTACAGATGGGTGGTTCTGATCAGTGGGGTAATATTACAACAGGTACAGAACTAATCGGACGTATTGACAATGGCAAAGCCTATGCGTTAACAGCTCCTCTGGTAACTAAGGCCGATGGACAAAAGTTTGGAAAAAGCGAAGGAGGAAACGTGTGGTTAGATCCAGCCAAAACCTCTCCGTATAAGTTCTATCAGTTCTGGCTGAACGTATCGGATGAAGAAGTAAAGCGTTTGATTCGTGTATTTACGTTATTGGATAAAGAAGTGATCGAAACTCTGGAAGCAGAACATGCACAAGATCCAGGAAAACGATTACTACAGAAAACTCTGGCCAAAGAGATTACCTGTATGGTACACTCTGAAGAAGATTATCAGAAGGCAGTAGAAGCATCTGAAATTTTGTTTGGCAAGAATACCACTGACATCCTGACTAAAACTGACGAACAAACGTTACTGGAAGTATTTGAGGGAGTAGCCAAAGCTCAGTTATCCAAAGAGGAACTGACCAATACTCCCAATGTACTGGATTTTGTATTTGCGGTTGCAGAAAAGCAGAAAAGTGCAAATGAAAAGCCATTATTCCAGTCCAAAGGAGATGCACGTAAGTTGATTCAGGGAAATGGTGTAAGTATTAATAAACTCAAAGTATCAGACCCTGCTCAGGCTGTAGATTTCCCATTACTTCAGAACAAATATCTTCTGATTCAAAAAGGAAAAGACTATTGCCTGGTAACTATTAATTAATCATCCAGCTTTTATACGAACGTCACAGAATCGCTAAAGTTCTGAGACGTTCACATCTCATATTTTTTTACTGTCATGAAATCCGTTCTACACGTTGGGTTAGACCACGCAGCTCCTGTTCCTTTACACACAGATATACGCTCAGGGCAGTTCGAAGGTTTTGAAGTAGATCTTTTGCAATGCATAGCCCAAAAACTCAATTGCCATCTGGAGTATAAAATTATTTTGTGGAAAGACATTCTCGAAAAACTCGAACAGAAAGAAGTAGATATAGTCTGCTCTGCTGTCACTGTAACAGAATCCCGCAAGAAAGTATTGGGTTTCACCAACTCGTATCTTGACTTCCATCTTGGGGTGGTCAGTCGTAAAGATGGACTATTAGACAGTATAGAAAAACTATCTCAAAAGAAAGCAGGTGTACGCATTGCCACAGAAGCAGAAGACTACATCCGACAATACCTTAACCCCCTCTCGGTATATACATCAGACAGTAACGATGATTTATATACCCAATTACAGGAGGGAGCCTTCGATTATCTGGTAGACGATACTTCCATTGCAGGCGCTTTTGTTGAGAAACACCCTACCCTTTCGGTTAGCTTCATTCTGCCAGATACAGAGTCATCGTATGCTATTGCGTTACAGAAGGATAACCACCCACTCAAGGACACCATCAACACGATTCTTGACGAATTAAAACAAAACGGCATTTATGATACGATGTATCAGCGCTGGTTCCAGAATATATTATTGTAACAACTACTAACATCATCTGTATTACCTATGAATGCCTATATTGAACAACATAAAAATCGCTTTTTAACAGAATTGATTGACTGGCTGCGTATTCCGTCTGTATCTGCAGACAGTAAATACAAGGATGATATACGCCGTGCCGCTAATTTTGCCAAAACACAACTGGAAACAGCCGGAGCTGACTTTGTTGAACTATGCGAAACCGCTGGCAATCCCATTGTCTATGCAGAAAAGATCATAGATTTTAAACTACCTACTGTGTTGGTATATGGTCACTATGATGTACAGCCTGCTGATCCGATTAATCTCTGGAACTCCCCTCCTTTTGAGCCAGTCATTCAGAAAACTGCCTTGCATCCCGATGGGGCTATCTTTGCGCGTGGTGCCTGTGATGACAAAGGTCAGGTGTATATGCATATCAAGGCGCTGGAGGTGATGTTACAAACCGATTCTCTGCCTTGCAATCTCAAAATCATGATTGAAGGAGAAGAGGAAGTAGGGTCTAAAAATTTGGAATCTTTCGTCACAGCCCACAAGGACAAACTGAAAGCGGATGTCATTCTAATCTCTGATACCAGCATCATTGCCAATGATACACCTTCACTGGAAGTAGGTTTACGGGGACTGAGTTATGTGGAGGTAGAGGTAACAGGCCCTAACCGGGATCTGCATAGCGGAGTATATGGTGGCGGGGTAGATAATCCAATCAACGTATTGTGCCAGATGATTACCTCACTGAAAGATGCCAATGGGCACATTACAATTCCAAACTTCTATGACAATGTGATAGAACTGACAGCCGAACAACGGGCAGAACTTAATCAGGCACCATTTGATCTGGAAGCATATAAGAAAGACCTGGGTATTGACGATGTATTTGGTGAAGCAGGTTATACCACCATTGAGCGTACAGGTATTCGTCCTACACTGGATGTAAACGGTATTTGGGGTGGCTACATAGGTGAAGGAGCCAAAACTGTTCTACCATCGAAAGCATTTGCGAAAATCAGTATGCGCCTGGTACCTAATCAGACTCCGGATGAGATTACAGAATTATTCCAGAAACATTTTGAAAGTATAGCGCCTAAAACTGTTAAGGTACAAGTCCGTCCTCATCATGGCGGTCATCCGGCTGTAACACCTACTGACTCTACTGCATTCAAAGCAGCCAGCAAGGCATTTGAAGAGGCATGGGGTAAAAAGCCAGTTCCAACCCGTGGTGGTGGCAGTATACCTATTGTAGCCTTGTTTGAAAAAGAACTGGGATTGAAAACGGTGCTGATGGGATTTGGTCTGGACAGCGATGCTATCCACTCTCCAAATGAGCATTATGGTGTGTTTAACTACCTGAAAGGCATTGAAACCATAGGATTGTTTTACAAACACTATGCAGAGATGAGTAAATGAGACAACAGGGAGGGTAATATTGCTCTCCCTTATTTATTGTTCCAGCGATTCTGCCGGATCAAATACCATACCGGTGCAAAGACATAATTTACAGTTTGTACGTTGTAGAATATCATAGTTGCAACAGGACTGGCATCCTTTCCAGTATTGTATATCTGCGGTAAGATCCCCAAAGGGCATAGGTTTAAAACCTAATCGTGAATTGATTTTCATTACTGTCTTGGTGGTTGTAATGCTAAATATCTTTGCATGCGGAAACAGCTGACGGCAGCGCCTAAACAGTCTTCTTTTGAGTGCTTCAGCAATGCCTTTATTCCGATAGTGAGGAGCTACAATTAAACCTGAGTTAGAAACAGATTTTCCGTTGTCCCATACTTCAAAATATCCGAACCCAGCCCAATCGCCATTTCTATGGGTAGCAATAAAGGCTTTGCCTGCTTCCATTTTGTGTATTATATCTGTAGGTAATCTTTTGGAAATACCTGTTCCTCTGGCTAACGCACTGGTTTCCATGGTTTGGCAGATCAACTCAGCATATCCTATATGTTTCATTGAGGCTATTTCTATCTTAAATTCAGTATTCATTTCTATTTTAGTTAAATTCAATTGGCTTCTGATCATCTTATATTATGGAAGAGAAGCCTGTAATTGTCTGTAGTATTCTTTGCGAAGCTGAGGAAGCAATAATGACCGAAGTACAGATGAAAGTGAATTGTTCTCATCCAGTAAGGTAGACAAAGAGTACAGATACACATTGCTGACAGCACTTCGTATTTGAATATCAGAATGTTGTAACAAATCTTCCGCTACCATGAAACACCGTCTCACATCTTTAAAATGATAGGATAAAGCAAATACTTTCGTTTGATCGGCCAACTCCTGAATAAGCGTATAGATATTTTCACGATCTGACTGACTGATTATTTCTTTTTTCTTCTCGGATTGGGAAGGTACACTTTGCCATAAGGCAAGTAGCGGAATAATAGATTTCATATTGTATTCTGTTTTGACAATCTATATCCAAACCTCTTGCCAAATTAACTAGTACACAGATAACTAACTGTCTATCAACACATATAAACAATAATCATAGATATAGAAGCAACTACATCTTTTTCAAAATGAAAAAACCTTTCTGTTTTGGAAAGAAAGGTTTCTGGTTAACAGAGAGGTATGAGATGTATCATTGTACTCAAACTAATCTCATAGGTTACAGACTTACTCATTTTGATCTGACTTGCTGACGAAATTCGAGCGGGGATAGATCAGTCTTCTTTTTAAAGAGTTTGTGCAAGGATTGTGGATACTCAAATCCCAGTTGATAGGCAATCTCAGCCACACTTAGTTCAGAAAGAGTTAATAGTTCTTTTGCTTTCTCTATTACCTTTTGCTGAATATGTTGTTGTGCACTTTGTCCAGTGATAACCCGTAACATATCACTCAGGTAATTACGTGATATGTTTAACCGATCAGCAAAATAACTCACTCCTGGCAAACCATGTGCCTCAGCATCTCCATTCTCAAAATAAGAATCAAGCAGATTTTCAAAACCGATGAGCAGACTGTCACTCCCCTGCTTTCGGGTTAAAAACTGTCGATGATAAAAGCGATTGCAATAACTCAATAACAGTTCCAGTTGTTTGATAATCACATCTTGAGAAAAACGGTCTACCATAGCAGAATATTCCCGTCTGATATCTTCAAACAATCGCTTAATAATATGTTCTTCATCTTCTGACAAGTGCAAAGCTTCATTTACTGCATAAGAGAAAAAGCCAAACTGATGAATTTCGCTAGCCAATGAATAGCCTTGAATAAAGTCTGGATGGAATACCAGCCACTGCCCTTCAAGCTGCCAGTCATCTCGTATTTCCGTTACTACTACTTGCTTGGGGGCAAAAAATGTCATTACACCTCTATCAAAATCATAGTGGCGTTGGCCGTACCTCATTTTCCCCTCAAAGTTTTTCTTGATAGCAATACAATAAAAATTATAGGCAATAGCTTCCAATGCACTATCATCAAAGCAGGTAATGTCCTCAAAATCCATAATGCTGATTAATGGATGCCTGGGGCTGGGTAGCTTCAGTAGCTTATGCAATTGGGCAATGGATTGGATGCTATAAGGTTTCATAGTATATACAGTAGGGAAGACCACTCTTTCAGAAAAAATTAATCAAAATTGGTAGAAAGCGTCAGATCTTTCCATTTCTCAAAATTTGCTTCTTCTATCTTACGCTGCTTTGTTACCAGTTCATATGTGTCAGGCCCTACCAGCAACCGAACAGGTGGCTGTTCCATACGGCTCAGGTTAACAAGGATCTGAACCAGCTTTTCAGGATCACCCTGTTGCTGTCCGCTAAACTGAGACCACATCTTCTCCGCTTCATCTACACCATATACAGCAATCCTGTTTTTAACATACATAATAGAGTCCATAAACTCCGTCCTGAACTGGCCTGGCGCTACAACAGTTATATGAACTCCAAACCCTTTTACCTCCTGTGCCAAAGCCTCTGAAAGACCTACTATACCAAACTTGGCGGCATTGTAACTGCTGGCCTTCTCAAATCCAACATATCCGGCATTGGAAGAAATATTAATTATATGGCCGGATTGCTGCTTTCTCAAATAAGGCATGACATTCCGTATCACATTCACAGTGCCAAATAGATTGACATCCATTGTTTTTCTAAACTCTTCATCTGACATTTCTTCCATACTTCCTACCAAAGAATATCCAGCATTATTAACGGCTACATCTATTCGACCAAACTCCTGTACTACACGATTAATAGCTTCTTTTACATCTTTATCAGACGTGATATCCAACTCTACCGGAAAAAGATTCTCTGTATTTGTGCCTACTTTCTTTTTCAACGCCTCTACATCCCGTGTAGCAGCAGCCACCTTATCCCCTATAGATAGAACAAGTTTAGTTAGCTGTAATCCAAGACCTTTGGAAGTACCTGTAATAAACCATACTTTTTGTTTTTCAGTATTCATATAATCCACTTTATAAGTTAGAACTCATTTTGCGGATACAAAATTGAAAAAGTAATTTTTGTCAGAAGTAGCCCAATTACGGAGAAAAGTGTCTGAACTACAGATAGTATGGTTGTGTTATCATTTGTGTAGATAACACTAATACAAAAGGAGAACCTTCCGTGGTTCTCCTTTTGTATTATCGTCTCGTTATTTTCAGATTCTTAAACTCTCCATCAGAGCCATCACCTACCCATAACCCAATTTTTCCGTCCTTGCGATCATTAAGCTTCTTGATCGTAAGAGAGGCAGTTTTGACATCGTTTACATAGACCTGCACTGTCTCACCTACCACCTCTATGCGGGCATGAAACCAGTTATTAGGATCTGGAGGAGAAATAACAGCTTTTTCATAAACTCCATTTCGCTCTTCCCTTAGTTTAGACCATGTATATACCGGATGGCTGATATACTGTACAGCATGGATTCTACGTATAGAGTCCTTTGCATGAAAATTAAATGGGCGGAAATAAACAGCGTCATAAGTTGAGTCATTTACTCCATGAAAGACAACCCCTAAAAAACTACGTTGTAATACATCTTTTCCCTTAAGGTCTATTTCTATTGTTCCATTACCAAAAGTAATACCATTCAGCCAGACTATGCCCTCCCGATCTTTCTCATTCAACTTAACAGCCATCTTATCATCTGATAAATAGATTGTACGATTATATACAGTTAGTTTTTTTTGTTCCAGAAGTGATGCCAGATCATAATTAGTAGTCTTTTGTGCTTGTACAAGAGAGGGAACTATCCCAAATAAGGAATAGGTTAACCAAAGTAGAAAATGTTTTTTCATAAAGTTGCAGTGTTAAATAAGGAAATAACAATGGTATGCGAAAAGGAGGTAAAATGCAACTACCTGACTCCTATATAACTATAAAAATCAGGTAGTATATAAACATTCATAAAAAATATTTTTACTGAGCATTCCTTTGAGCCTGTGCTGAGGCTGGACTTTGCCCAGGAATCACCATTGGTTGAGCAGGTTTTATTTTATCATAGTCTACTACACCTGTCTTTTCAGCCCACTTACCATAATCAGCCGACAGTTCATTTACTATTTGTGGATTTTGAGCTGCTACATTTTTGGTCTCGCCACGGTCACTCTCCAGATCGTATAGTTCCCACTGATAAGCTGGGAAGGTGGAAACAATCTTCCATTTTCCTTTATGTACAGCCCTGTTACCAGCACGTTCCCAGAATAATGGCTCTCCACGGTTTACTTCTGAAGCTTTTCCCGTCAATACAGGTACAAGGCTTTTTCCCGCTAGCTGATTGGCTGTTACCCCATTATAAGTAGCAGGATATTTAGCTCCTGCCAATTCATAAAAGGTTGGAGCCAGATCAATCAGATGTCCTGTTCCTTTTACCAATGAACCGGCTTTAATCTGTTTAGGAAGCCAGGCAATAAAGGGAGAGCTAATACCGCCTTCATGCATATTGTTTTTGTATTGGCGTAAAGGAGTATTCGATACATATGCCCAGTTTTGCTCCTGATAGTCATACGACCCTGGTGAACCAATAGGACCTGTATTACGCTGTGGTTTACGACCAATACCTGCAAATCCTCCCTGAGCCCCATTGTCCGAAATAAAGACAATTAACGTATTGTCATCCTTTTTCAGCTCTTTCAAGGTATTTAGTACACGACCTATACTCTGATCTACCCGATCCAGCATCGCTGCATATACTTCCATTTTGGCTTTCCAAAGTTGCTTTTGATCATAGGTTAGATTATCCCAGAGAGGCACTTCCGGATCACGTTCTGCTATATTTTGATTGGGTTGCAATATGCCCAGTTCTCTCTGGCGGGCCAGTCGTTGTACTCTCAATGAATCCCAACCAATATCATATTTTCCTTTGTACTTCTCAATATCCTCAGGCAATGCCTGTAACGGCCAGTGAGGTGCATTGAATGCCAGATACAGGAAGAATGGCTTATTGGTCTTATTTTGATCTTTTAAAAATTCAATGGCATTATCTGTGATTGTATTGGTCAGATATTCACCTTCTTTCAGCTTCAGTTTTTTGTTATTTTTAATTAGTACAACAGGAGGAGCCTGTCCATATTTGCCAATGTCAAAATAGTTGCTGGCACCTGATACAAAGCCATAAAACTGCTCAAATCCCCGCTGATTAGGCCAGGCAAGACTATCCTGTCCCAGATGCCATTTACCTGACATAAGAGTACTATACCCATTTTGTTTCAGCACCTCGGCCAGTGTCAGCGACTCCTTGTTCAGATATCCCTGATAGGCAGGCAATCCCAGATTCACATCAAAATATCCCACACCTGCCTTGTGCTGGTATTGCCCGGTCATCAGAGAAGCACGGGTTGGGGCACAAATAGAATTATTGTAAAACTCCCGAAAACGAATGCCTTCATTAGCTAGCTTATCCAGGTTAGGGGTTTGGATCTCAGAACCATAGGAACCAATATCCGAATACCCCATGTCATCGACCATAATTAGTATAATGTTCGGCCTAGCCGATTTCTGTGCAACTGCCAGAGACATAGCTGTCAGGGCAAATACCAGAGAAAAAAAGAATTTCTTCATAATGAACTACCATAAATTAGATTAATAAGAGGTTGTGGATGTATTGTAGAGATGTTTGCTTCTAAGTAAAATTTGTCATCGATAGGATAGATTATGGAATTATCTGTTTCCAGCGGGCAATAGCTGGATCATTAGGATATAAACCTGCATATTGCTCACTGTATGATCGTGCTTCTGCAAAGTTTCGGGTTTCAATCAGCCATTCCACCAACAAGCTAAGCAAATCTCCATTGTTAGGCAGATGCTGTAAAGCCTGTTTTAAAGCTGCAATCCCTTGTAGGGGTCCCGCTTTATCATGTAAAGCTACTGCGTAAACATAGGCATATTGCACATTATCTGGAGAGAGACGAATTGCTTCTTTTAGTAAAGGAAGTGCCTGGTTTACATCTCCCAGACGAACATAGGTCAATGCCAGTGCATAACGCAGGTCAGCTCCTTTAGGAACAAACTCCAATCCCTTATTCAATGTCTCTACAGCCAGCACATCATTTTTCGTTAAACGATAATAGTCTGCCAGGTTTACATACCCTGCTTCAAATTTCCGATCCAGTTCGATAGCTTTGAGCAACCAGCTACGAGCTTCGTTCCACCGTTGCTGACGCAAGTACAAAACACCAAGCTGCGAAGAATTGGATGGAAAATCAGAATGTAAACGCAAAGATTGTTCATACTCCCCCAACGCTCTGCCCCATCGCTGGCGATCAGTATCATTCAATTGCTCTGCTGGCATATCAGCCAGTATAGCTACCGTTTCCATGCGAACCATACGATTGGCATCATCCAGCAATGCATTGGCTAATCGCCACCGTTCTCCTGGTTCTACTGTCTCAAGCAGTTTGACAGCTTCTGAACGTACTTTTGGTGCAGCATCCTGCATTAGGAGCTGTGCCAGAGCTATAACTTCTGGCCTTGCTTCTCTTCGTAACAAAGAGAGCGAACTAGCTCTAACAATAGCAGATTGTTTTGTATCCTTTGCCAGCGTCATTAGTGCCTGATCTGCATTGGGTTTTCCGGAAGAAGCCTGGTGGAAGGTATTTGCCCAATGAGGTCTTTGTCTCCACTCATTGCCATACCATTTGTCAAGTGCTTTTGCAGCCCACTGATTGTTCTTTGTTGTATGACACGACACACAGGCATTCGGGCTTTGTGTAGTCATGCTCAGATCCGGACGTGGCACCTGAAAGCTGTGATCACGACGTTCGTCTACACCCATATAGGTACGGGTGGGCATATGACAACTTACACAGGAAGCGCCAGCCGTAGCCGTCTGATGAAAATGGTGCTTGGGTGTATCAAAGACTGCCGGACTATGACAACGTCCACATAGTGAATTGTCAGAAGCCAGAAGCTTACCTGTATGTGCATTGTGACAATCTACACAGGTCACCCCATTAGCATACATCTTACTTGCATGAAATGTATTCCAGACATATACTTCATCGTGTTGCTCACCTGTAGCCCAGAATAAAGGTTCTGTCAAAACCGCAGGATTATGATGTTGGGTAAATTCATCTGCAGGAGAAGCATTCCATCCATCTGTCAGCTGACTACTACGCGCATGGCAGGCAGCACATACATTTTCAATAGCCGAATTAGGTCCTTTAACCCGATGCGCAATAGGAGCATTATCTGCAAATTGCCAGTCACTAGACCAGCCGGACCGAAGACTAAAAGCAAAGCCTTTTTTGGCATCTGTTTCCTTTGAAGCTGCTTTACTCCATTCAATATGCCCGGACGCAGGTCCATGACAAGATTCACATCCTACACTCAACTCTTTCCATTCGGTATGATATGCATTTTGTTCAGGGTCCCAGTTTTTCTTCAGTGCGGTCGAATGGCATTCTGCACACATCATATTCCAGTTCTGGTAAGGCCCAGTCCAGTGAAGCTGATCCTTGAAATCAATTTTTTCGTCCGGATACATATGAAACCATCTCTGTCCGCCCTCCTCTTTCTTGCGTGAATCCCAGGCAATGGGAATAGCCTGCATACGCCCTCCCGGAAACTGAACCAGATATTGTTGAAGTGGGTATACACCAAATGTGTAACTTACCTTGTATTCAGTCAGTTTACCGTCTGGTCCATCGGTTTCGATAAAGTAATCATTTCCCTTTTTATAGAAACGACTCTGGATAGTATTATACCTGAAAGTAGCCTGATTAAAATTTCCCAACACAGTTTGTGCATTGGCTTCCTGAATAGCTTGGGCATGATGTGAAGAATTCCACTGTGTTTGTTGCTCAGCATGACAGCTTTGACATTGTTTACTACCAACATAGGTTGTCAGAGATACACTATTAGTGGCAGTATCAGCTTGTTCTGCATTCTCCTTCTGTGAACAGCTTATCAAGAAAAAGGAATAGCCAACACTTAATACAATAGCTGCTATTCCTATCCACAAAGTTTTTCGGGAAGACAAGCTACTTTTATTTGTTAAGTTCTTTGTAGGTTTGCTTGTAAACTCTGTTTCCGTTTCTTTCTTACTCGTTTTGCGCATTGGTTTTCCTGTATTTCATTCACACAAGGATATAGAATTATATATCTCCATCTAATTATAGATCCTTTCAGAGAATCCTTGTGCTAAAATTCCTTTTCTCCAAATTCACTTTCTGTAAATTTCAGTTTTTTGCTTAGCTTATTAAACTGATAACTGAAATTAAGTCGAAACACATCTACTTCCTGAATATAATTGGTAGATGTATAAAAATTGCTACCATGTGTTGTCAGTCTCTGTTCATTAGAACCTAACATGCCTAAATCTATATTCTGCCATTGCAGACTTACACTCCCCTGGCCTTTCCACAAGGTTTTCTTTAGTGTAGCACTGGGTATCAGAAAACGAGAGTCTTCTCCCTGAGCTGTCACCGTGCGGGAAGTATAGTTTACATTTACCTGGAAAGTAAGAGAAGGAAGAACTCTGATAGTAGTGTTTCCATTGACAGAATAATTAATGCTGTTTGTTTTCACAGCTGTATTAAATACTCCACCCCGAATGGCATACTGGTATACATTTCCTCCAGCAAAAAAAGTCCACCATTCAGCAAGTTTCAAATCCAGACCTGCTTCAATACCATATGATGTAGCATTGCCAGCATTAGTATATGTACGAATGAGAATGGTGTCATTGTAAACAGTATTGACACGGTTAATCACATGTTGTACACCCCGGTAATATATATTCGCAAAGACAGAATGAAATCCTATATTTTTAACAACTCCTATCTCTGCCAGGTCTATGTATTCAGGTAGTAGTTTAGGATCACCTACTTCCAGTACTTCAGAATGCCTTCTCGCCGGAAAAGGGTTCATCATATTGGAAGTAGTATGTACAATCCGGCGACTATATCCTGCTTTCAATTTAAAGTCCTTTGTGATAGTATAGAGCAAATTAGCAGAAGGAAACAGGTTAACCCTATTAAAAGTATAGGGTGTAGAGGTACTCTTATCATCTAATGTACGATCAATAAACTCCGTTCGTAATCCAGCTGTATAGCTGAGTTTGCCTATCTCAGCAGAATACTGTCCATAAAGAGAATGAATATGTCGGATCAGTTTCACCTCATTGCTCAAATCTTCCCGTACCGACCAGGTTTTGGAAGAGGGGTTGTATTCTCTGTATGTAAAATCTCCTTTATGCAATAAATACCGATACTGATATCCGCCTTCAAATTTTCCTTTTTTCCCAATTGACTTACTATAATCTGTTTTAAATCGAAATCCATCCAACGGATTGCTTTCATCCATAACCGCCTGGTTATATAATTGAGAATGCAACTCTGGATTTACATCTTTGTTGTTTGTAGGTCCACCCAGAATGGTTTTCTCATACAGAGCAGATACTGTCAATACAGATTTATCGGAAAACAGATGAGAATAGTCCAGATTCGAAACAACAAAATCTCCTCTGCGTTCACGCAGATTCTGATTGAAGTAATCAAATGAATTTAGCAGCTCTCCTGTTGCTTCGTTGCTTCGTTGCTGTTTATAAAGGATGTCAGCCTTCCGAAACTGACTTTTTTTGCCTGCATAGAAACCAGCTTCAAGTGTATTGGAAGGACTGATCTGATACGAAGCCACTCCTTTTACAGAATAAGAATAGGAATAATAACTTCTTTCTCCCAAAGAAGGGAATGTTGTATAGATAGTATTCAAATATGTTTTAGCTTCTCCATCCCGGTACCCGGCAATATCATCACGTTTGTAATTGGCACCCAACGACACATTCCACTTCGCTTTTTTGTAGTTGGCAGTTACATCTCCTCCAAAACGGACAGGCCTGTTTTCATTGCCATAGTCCTGTACACTAGGCAAGCCTATCTGAGCATTTGTCAGAATGTAATAACCATCTGTTGCCCCTTTTTTAGTGGTAATATTGATGATACCTGATTTTCCATCCGGATCATATTTGGATGAAGGAGTAGTAATAACTTCCACATTTTCTATGGTATTGGCAGGAAGTTGATTCAGTATAATCCCAGGATCAGACTGAACTGGTTTTCCATCCAATAATACAATGAAACTGGAAGAACCCCTCATCGTGATATCACCTTCACTATTAACAGATATAGAGGGAAGATTTTTCAGTACATCTGTAGCTGTTCCTCCCTGAGCAGACTGAAATTGTGCAGCATTGTACACCTGTTTATCAATATGATGATAAGTAGCTGCTTTTTCTCCTTTAATAATGATCTCATTCAGTAAAGCAGGACTAGCTTCCAGGGCAATCTGGCCTATAGTATAGACTTTATCTCCTGATATAGTTATAGGAGGTACCTTAAAAGGTTTATAGCCCAAAAACTGTACAATCATATAATATCTTCCAGCTTTTATGTCTGTAAGAGTAAATGTTCCTTTTGCATCAGCAGCTGTTCCAGCGACCATTGAACTGTCTTGTAAACGATGCAATGTAACAGTTGAGAACTCCAGAGGATGTAATTTGTTTTTGTCTACTACACTACCCTGAATAGACGTCTGTGCTACTGTTTCCTGTAAAAGGAGTACAAGTAAAAATCCTATATAAAATACTTTTTTGTATATATCAGGTATCATGTTCTGACAGATTAGTTATACCAGGTATTCTATTCATTGAAAGGAATAAACAGATGCTTTTTTACGCAGCTTCTCTACAATATCCGGATAGGAGGCTGCTACATTTTTCTGTTCAGATGGATCTTTTTCCAGATCAAATAAGAGTCCCTCTCCTGCAGGATCTCCTGTTTTCAAGCCAGGAAACTGATTGGCTTTTGCCTGTTCAAAAGGAGCGATGATAGTCACGCCATCAGGGCTACGAGGATCTATCCAAGTTGAATCTGAGGGTAACTGTGCTGACTCAGGAGAATGTATATGTAACTTCCATTTGCCACTACGTACAGTATACAATTTATCCGTATAAAAGGAAAACAGTGCATCGTGCGGTGTTTTCGTATTGGATACGAACAAAGGAAAAATGTCTTTTCCATCCAGTACATGATCTTTGGATAATGGTATACCTGCCAGCTTTGTCAGAGTAGGAAATACATCTATTACTCCAGCTGGCTCTTTGGATACATGTCCAGGCTTTATATGTCCCTTCCATTGCACAACAAAAGGTACTCGTATCCCTCCCTCCCAATTCTGAGTTTTCATACCACGTAATCCTCCTGAACTTCCTCCAAACCAGGGACCATTGTCTGATAGAAAGATCACAATTGTATTTTCTTCCAGATGGTGTTCCTGCAACTTTTTCATTACCTCGCCTACAGACCAATCCAGTTCCCGAACAGCATCAGCATACAGATCACCTTTGGTATCAGGTGTATAAAACTCTTCTGATACTGCCATTGGTTTGTGAGGCATTGCATGGGGCAGATAAAGAAAAAAAGGCTTATCCTTATTTTTGTCAATAAACTCCAGTGCTTTTTGTGTATAGCGTTTTGTAATACTAGTTTGTAATACTGGGTATTCAATTACTTTATCGTTTTCCATTAACACAACCGGACGCATATCATTGGAGTATGGGATACCATAATACTCATCAAATCCATGACGGCTAGGAAAAAACTGTGGTTTATGCCCCAGATGCCACTTTCCAATGATCTTTGTGGCATATCCAGCTGATTTAAGAACTTCACTCAGAAGTAGTTCATTATCCGCAATCCCTACATCATCTCCTCCTCTGTATGTCTGAAAACTAGCTCTCACCTTTTCCGGATTAGGATTGGCAGTCATTCTATGACGTATAGGATACCTGCCTGTTAGCAATGAAGCACGCGTTGGTGCACAATACGGTGTGGGAGTATAAAAATCGGTAAGTTTAGCACCTTGTGCAGCCAGTTTATCAATATTAGGTGTTTGCCACTGTGTTTGTCCATAGGAAGATAGATCCCCGTAACCCAGGTCATCGGCCAAGATCAGGACAATATTAGGATGAGAAGCTTTGTCAGGTCTTTTTTCTTCATTTGTGAAAGATAGTAAACCTAGCCCTAATACTATGATTGTACTACCGAAAAAGATCAGTAAAGATTGTTTCATCAGGATGTAAGTGGTATGGATCAGTTTAATAGCTTTTCTGTTTGTTGCACCTTGAATAGAGGTCTATCTGTTACTGCCAAAACTTGACTTCTATAAGCTGAACCAGTTTGATAAATAATACTATTAGAAAAACTATATTGTATGTTTGTGATACATGAAATAGTATGGCAGAGAGAGACAGATACATAATAATCTGCAGTATAAATGCCTGGCTACTAAAACTTTTGTTTGATAGCAATAAAACTCTAGTAAATCCATAGACAAATGTAAGAGTATGATTTTTATTTCCAATCATCCCAAAAGAATTTTATTTGAGTTAATTGGAAATAAAAATCACAAGAAAGAACAATTACAGACAGACGCTTATCAATCCATTCTTTCAGCGAACAAACGCCTCTGTAAAATTCCTGGCAGCACGGACATCATAAGTATCTGCAGGCTTTTCAGGAATCAGTTTTTTTGCAACAGGAATAGCAGGTATAGCATCTTGTCCAAATGTTTGCAAAACATTTAACGCTTGTAATCGCACAAATTCATTCGGGTCTTCCAGGCTTTTAATCAGGGTCTTGATAGCACTATCCTTTTCACCTGTATGAAACAAGGCTTCAGCAGCTGCAATCTGTACTGCAGGTTCTGCATCATTTAATAATGCAGTTAACTGCACCTTTGCTGCTGCACCAGCTTCTTTCAGTACAACACATCCTGTAGCAGCCCAATATTTCACAACCGGATCAGCATCTGTGAGACGCTTAATAAGTCCATCTTTGTATTTAAGATTACGTGAGGATGCCCAATCTGCTGTTTCCTGAATCTTATCCAGTGAAAAATCATCGGTGCGAGCATAGGTATACAATGGTCCCTGCGTTGCTTTTCGTGATAGAATAGCTTCAGGTATAAATCCAACATCCTTACTCTCCTTTATGTATTTCTGATTGGCTTCCCGAAAGCGAAGCAATACTTTTTCATACTGGGGCTGAGAAGCCAGATTAGTGATATTATGAGGATCGTCTTCTATGTCATAGAGTTCCTCAGCAGGCTTGGGGAGCCAGAAACGGGATTGTACTTCATTTAAACGACCTGCCTTGTATTCCCTTTCCCAAGATTGCATTGAAGGGGCTTTCCACAAATAATCCAGATGCTGACCATAGATTTTATGCGGCAAATAGTTACGGATGTAGTGGTATTTCTTATCCCGAACAGATCTAACCATATCGATACATTCATCCATACGTCCCCGAAAAGTAAAAGCATATTGTCGGGGAGCTTTTTGCTGCCCACCTAAAAAAGCTTGTCCTTGCAGATATTCCGGTACTGGAATATTTAATAAACTAAGAATGGTAGGTGCAAAATCCAGAAATGTAACCAGGCGATCCGTTGAAGTACCAGCCTTACCTGATGCCAGATGGGCATACTTCTTTGGAAAACGAATAATCAAAGGAATATGTAGCCCCGATTCATACATAAAGCGTTTGCTGCGACCTAATACACCTCCATTGTCACTGTAATAAAATACAATGGTATTTTCATCTAAACCTTCCTCTTTCAGTTGTTGGAGTAACTTACCAGCTTGTGCATCCATTGCCTCAATCTGGTCATAGTATTGAGCCCAGTCATGTTTAAATTCAGTGGTAGGCGGATGATAAGGTGGAAGTGGAACTTTATTTGGATCATGATGCAGAGAATCTTTATACCGATGAATAGAACTCTCATGAGACACATTCAGATTAAAAACAGCAAAAAAAGGCTGTCCGGCTTTCCTGTTTTTATACGAAGCCTTATCACTGGATTCATCCCATGTCTCCAGTTGGTCTACTGTATTGTAATCTTTTTTTGCATTGTTAGTGGTATAATACCCTGCGTCACGCAGATATCTTGGAAAAAACTTCACAAAGTCAGGTACTGGATACGTACTACGCATATGTTCTGTGCCCATAGCAGGTGGATACATACCTGTAATGAGTGTAAATCGGGAGGGGGCACATACAGGTGCGGTAGAAAAAGCATTCGTATATCGAACACCCTCTTTAGCTAGTTTATCCAGGTTAGGAGTTGTTGCAAATTCATCTCCATAACAATGCAGTAGCGTTGTATTGTCTTCACTTACAATCCAGAGAATGTTCGGTCGGTCGGTTTGTTTTTGTGCCTGTACAGTCAGTGTTACTATAACAAGCAACACACATAGGATATTTTTCAGGTTACTCATGTCTTAACTAAATATAAAATAGTTATAAATTATATCGATCTTCCACTCCATCAAATTCGTTCCGATAATAACCAGTGCTGGGCCATAATGGCTTCACTAGTCCTTTCTCCCACTCATTTAATGTCTTTTGCAGGTCTTTTACCTTCTCAGGATAGGAAGCCGCCAGATTGTGTTTTTCTTCTTTGTCCTTGATCAGATTATACAAGGCAGTAATATTATCTTTTTCATTGATTACCAGCTTCCATTCACCTTTACGAACGGATTTATTTGAACCGGCACGCCAGAATAAAGTCTCATGTGGAGTCGCAGAATCTGGTTTAGCAAGAAAAGGAATCAAATTGACCCCATCATATTTTCGTCCGGCTGGCAATGCAGAACCTGAAACAGCAGAAGCTGTAGCAAAAATGTCCAGTGAACTAACAGGTCTGTTATCTGTAATTCCTTCCGGAATATGTCCTTTCCATTTAACAACGTAAGGCACATTGATTCCACCTTCATACAGTGACAATTTGCCTCCTTTCAAAGGAGCATTGCTGGTAGCATCAGTATAGGTAGCCCCACCATTGTCACTCAAAAACACAATTAGGGTATTGTCTTCCAGACCTGCATCTTTGATCTTTTGGTGTATCTTTCCAATAGCCCGATCCAAGTACTCAATCATGGCATAATACACAGCTTTATTCCGATCGACTCCTTGTGCTTCGTATTTTTCTATATCCTTTTTGTAGGCTTGAAAGGGAGTATGTGGAGCATTGAATGGGACATATAGAAAAAATGGTTTCTCACGATGTTGATCAATAAACTGTACAGCTTCTTCTGCTAGCTGGTTAGTCAAATAGTCTTTGGTATGTATAATTTCATTTCCTCTTCGGACAAGAGAATTGCCTTGTCCACCTAAATCCCAGATATGTGAATCCATCACACCTTTGTGATGAACATTCACCAAGCCAGGACTTGTCGTATCTGTATACCAGGCAAATGCTTCATAAAAACCATAATGGTAATCAAAACCTCGCTTTAGTGGCAGAAAATCTTCATTGCTACCCAGATGCCATTTTCCAATGATGCCTGTCGCATATCCGTTTTTCCTAAGCAAATCGGCTATTGTAATCTCGCCCAGCGGTAATCCCTGCCGAGCTACGTTTTCAGGTGTAGGGATACTTGTATTATTGGCAAACTCTAATTGTTGCTTATCAATAAATAACCCTGCAAGCAGTTGCTGCATCCGATTTTTCGGGTAGCGATTCACAGGTTGTAATTCATGTCCAAAGCGTTGCTGATAACGACCTGTAAGCAATCCGGCACGGGAAGGACTACAGATCGCAGCTGTAACATATCCTTCTGTAAAGGTTACGCCTTGAGCAGCCAGACTATCAATAGCCGATGTCTTCACAATTTTATTTCCATATAAGGAAATATCTGTCTTGCCTAGATCATCGGCTACTAATACCACAATATTAGGTTGACGTGTCACAGGCCGGGAAGCAATGGGAGTAGCCAGAAAATTATTCTTTTCCTGAATAGCTTTTTTATCAACAGGTAGATCGAAGTTATGGGAGGTCAACGGATATAACAGATATCCCAGAAGTATGGCTAGTCCTATACCTATCATCCCAATTCGTCGAAGGGTTTTTGATCGTTTTGAGCGAGGTTGTATTACAGGTGAGGTCATATTATTTGGAAAGCTGAAGTTCTAATTCGAGTGTTTTTTGAATGGAATGTGCAATCTCTTCCAGAAGCTGTGGTGAAGTTGTGGTTTCATCATCGGAAGGCATATGATGAAAGGTGTGCCCATAGGCAATACCAAAGAAACGTTTGTATCCATGTGCCGAAACCACACTTAATTCTCCTAACGCCTGATCTTTGACTTTCCATCTTTTTCCTGGCTGCCCTTCAAATCCGGCCAGAATACTGGCCTCCATATTTTCACTATACATGATATTTCTCAATGGATCTACCGTATTTAGTTTGGTTCCTCCCAAGAAAGAGGATTTCCACTCACGGGTAGCGATACCAGCCCCCAAGTGTAGCCATAGGTGCACATCTTCTGGCTTGGGAGCGTATTGGCCAATAAATACATGGGCTCCTGTATTATCTAGTTCATGTCCAGAGTTAGCTGTAAAAAGAAAGGTATAAGGCAAATTCTGTTTACTAATCCATTCTGCCAATGCATTAAAAATAGCTACTCCAGGACCTCGTTCACCACCACAGGTAAACCATCCGCTAATCGGTGTAGAGATAATCACATATTTTTCTCCCGAACCAATCTTACCTAGTACACTTCGCGCCTGTACAGCTTTGATTGTACCTTTTATTGACAAGGTAACAGGTGTTTTCTGAGCAACCACCTTTAGTATATGTACAGAATCTTTAGGAGCTATTATCACCACAGGCACTTTCCAGGGTTGCAGATCCCTGGTGGTATTATAAGCTACGATCTCTCCTACTTTATTGGTGGAGATAGCAATGATTGCCTGTGCACCTGCATTGACTACAGAGTCCAGAGATTGAATAATGGATTTTGTGATTTGTCCACCCGGAGGCAACCGGACCAATGCAACTTTATGCCGGATGTCTGTCTTTGCATTGCCAATCAAATCGACAACCTCGCTTTTTACTTTTACCGCCGGATCTTTCACATACCAGAGAGGAAAAGCCTCTACAGAATGACCTTTGATATCCACTGCCGCCTTCTCCAGAAAAAATTGCTTTACAGGAAAATAGGTAAAAGAAGTCTGAAAACCATTTACCTCAAGCTTCTTTTGTATCCAGGTAGAGGTTTCAATATCACCCTCTGAAGCCGTACGATGAATACCAAATGAAACATATTTCTTTACATCTGCATATAGTTTCTCTCCCTGAAAAGGATCTGTAGATTGGGCATTCACAACTTGTGTATATGCTCCAATCATACAAATCCATAGATATAACAAATGTTGTTTGAGTGTAGTATTTCTCATAGATAATTCATCGAGTATTGGCAGAAATCAGCTTTACAGTTTTCCATCCTTTATCCAACGTCTGTTTAAGCTGCTGCTGAATGGTGCTATAAGCAGATTTTCCAGCCAGATTGGTAAATTCATTGGGATCTTTCTGCAAATCATATAACTCCACTTTATCTGTACCCCACTCTGTATATCGATACTGTTCTGTACGTACACTCTTGCCCAGTACCCCTTCATGCACAACCTCTGAAAATACAGCCTGTTTCCACTTTTTTTCAGGAGCATTCAGCAAGGGCACAAAACTTTTCCCTTCCAGATCCGAAGGAGCTTTCAAACCAGCCAGTTCGGCAATGGTCGGATAAACATCTACATATTCAATAAATCCTTTAGCTTCCTTTCCTTTCACTGCCTGTGGTGTATACAAAAGTAAGTTTCCATGTGTGGCTTCTTCAAACTGGGTTTGTTTATGCCATAGTCCTCTGTGTTCTCCATTATGATAGCCATGATCTCCCAGAAAAATCACAATAGTATTGTCCCATAGTTTGTATTCATCCAGCTTTTGCAGCAGTTTACCTACCTGTGCGTCCATAAAGGAGATACTGGCATAGTAGCCTTTAATTTTATCTATAGTTTCCTGATCCGTCAGTGGATCAATTTTCGTCAGCGCAATAGGTGGAATATCATCCAGATCATTGGCCGGAGAAGTCGGTACTTTTATTGAAGCATTGTTGTACAGATCAAAATACTTCTTTGGCACATCATATGGCGCATGAGGTCGGCGAAAGCCTGTTGCAATAAAAAATGGTGTATTGGATTTTACCCGCTGTTCCAGAATAGCCAGAGCTTTGGTAGCCACTAATCCATCTCCGGTTTGCTCATCTGCTACATTCAGAATAGCCCATTCCTGATTGGCACTACGGGCAGGCGATGTCTTTGGATCATGTGCCAGACGGATTACTTCGGGATCTTTTACATCAACCAGTTCATTGTACTGAAATGACCAACTGGCAGTGTCTATATTGAAGTCACCTTGTGGTACCCCATCTTTTACAAATCGTTGAGAATGGAAAATCTTACCAATCTGTGCAGTATAGTAGCCGTTCTGTTTAAATAACTGCGGCAGAAAAACAGTAGATTGTAAATGCGTACGGGGAGGAGTATTATTATCCCGTATTCCAGTGGTAGCAGGTCTCTTACCACTCAACAATGACGTCCTCGACGGGCTACACAAAGGATACTGACAGTACGCATTTTTAAAGTTAACAGACCGGGCAGCCAGTTTATCCAGATTAGGGGTCTGTACAATGGGATGTCCATTGTATCCTGACTTGGTATTATAATCATCTGCGTAAATCAGCAATACATTAAGCTTTCCGGATTTCTTTCCCTGTTGTGCAAATACATTACAGGAGATCAGCAGAGTAACCAAACCTAGTACTCTGCCAACAAAATATGATATCTTCATAGCTCTTATCAGGATTTGTTTTTGAGAGCGTAACCTTTGTGAAGTAACTCAGCCAGTTCTTTTACTGTAGCTGCATGGGAACTTTGTTTTGCCAGATTATTAAATTCATCCGGATCAGTCTGATGGTCATATAATTCGACTCCTTGTCTGCCTTCATCCCATTCCGTATATCGATATCGTTCTGTACGCACACTGCGCCCCATTATGTCTCCACGTCTCACCTGTGTATAGGCAGGTTTGTCCCAGGTAGCGTTGGGATTTTTCAACAACGGCACTAAACTTTTACCCTGTAAGTCTGCCGGAGGAGTCAATTCACAGAGTTGTGCCAGTGTAGGATACAGATCTATTAGCTCTACTGTGCGGAGAGAAGCTTTTCCTTTTACACCACCAGGAACAGAGATAATCAAAGGCACTCGTGCCGAATTTTCAAACAAACTCTGTTTCATCCACTGTCCATGCTGCCCCAAATTGTATCCATGATCACTCCAGAGAACTACAATTGTATTATCTCTGAGTTTCAACCGATCCAATGCATCCAATACTTTACCTACTTGTGCATCCATAAAGGAAATAACGGCATAATAAGCCCGTTGGGCTTCACGTCTGTCTGCTTCATTCAGGCCCCAGTGTGAAGGTTTTGTAAAAAGTGCCGGCTCAGGTATGTCCTCTAAATCATTTTCCTTTTCTTTAGCCAAGGTAACTTTCTCAGGAGAGTACAGATCAAAATATTTCTTAGGTGCTACATAAGGTGTATGAGGTCTGAAGAATCCTACTGCCAGAAAGAAAGGTGCGTTTTTCTTTTCTTCCAGCAGTTTAATCGCTTCTGTAGCAATCAGGCCATCTGTCTGTTCCTCATCTGAACCTTCATCTGCCGCCACGACAAAGCACTTCCCAGGTTTCGGTCAGGCGTAAGATTTTTGATTGTCGATTCTGCTACTTTATCCCGACCTTTCGGATTGACGCGGTGGTGCCAGGACAAGGAGTCATCCAATCCATTGGTACCTATTTGACCAGGAACGCCATAATGGTATATCTTTCCTACACGAGCACTATAATAATGGTTATTCATAAAAAGCTGTGGCAGTGTTACTACATCCGGAAGATTTTTGCGAAAGTGTGTTTGCAGTTCATAAATTCCTGTCACGTCTGGTCTCTGCCCTGTCAGTAGAGAAGATCGGCTGGGACTACAAAGGGGAAACTGTGTATAGGCACGATCAAATCGGACTCCTTGTTTTGCCAGTCGGTCGATGTTAGGTGATTTTACTTCTTTACTTCCATAGCAGCCCAACTCATTATTCAGATCATCAACTGCTATAAACAAAACATTGTATTTAGGTTTAGACTGAGCATATGTCAGTGATAAGTTCCCAGCAAAGACAATGAATGCCAGGAAACAAAACTTTCGAAAAAAGGATGTTTTCATGTCAGGAATGTAAGGATATACAATAGGTTAAGGTTGAAAGGAAACTAACTTACCATCTACGAGTATTTCAGTAACCTTCGGACTTTTCCACCGAGGAGGGGAAAGTTCTTTTTCCCATTGGGCAAAATCATGACGCAATTCATTGACCACAGCAGGAAGCTGTGTAGCCAGATCGGTTTGTTCACAAGGATCTTTTTTCAGATCATATAGAAAAACAGTTTTGTCTCTGTCATTTTCCAATAGCTTATAGTCTCCCTTACGAATGGTCTTTACAAATCCATTGCGCCAGAATAAGACAGGATGCGGACTTTCAGGATTATCTCCTGAAATAAATGGCCATAAGTCTACTCCATCGTATTTCCGGTTAGCAGGCAACTTTGTCTTTGTTGCTGCAACAAAGGTAGGTAGCAGATCCAGGGTAGAAACTGGATGTTCGTATACACTACCCGGTTCGATCTTGCCAGGCCATTTAATAAAAAGAGGAGTACGAATACCGCCTTCATAATGTGTGAGCTTTCCTCCTTTGAAGGGCAGATTCAGATTTTCATATGTTCCATCATACACTGTTTTTCCTTCACCCTTTTCTCCGGGTTTGAGACTGTGATACGTAGAACCATTGTCACCGGAGAATACTACAATGGTATTTTCTTCCAGACCAAGTTCTTTGAGTTTCTGTGTGATACGTCCTACAGCCTCATCCAATCCAAGTACCATTGCCAGCAGTACTTTCTGTTGTGGATCACGGATTTTATCTAACTGTTTATAATCTTTTGTTACAGCCTGTAGTGGTGTATGAATAGCCCCAAAAGGTACATACAGAAAAAAGGGGTTGTCTTTGTTCTTTTCCAGAAAAGCTTCAGCTTCACGGGCAATGGCATAGGTCTGGTATTCTTTTTCATCAACCAGTTTGCCATTACGGAATATTCCTGTAGCAATAGGGTCTCGTTGCCACTGATATTTTCCTGTTGAAGAAGGATAATGATGATATAGTCCGTTTTCATCCTTAAATGTCACAAAGTTCACATCTGATGAATCAGTATAGTACAAAGAAGAGCCTCCATACCAACCCCAGCTATAATCAAATCCTCGTTGATGGGGACGATAGCCATCATAAAAGCCGGCATGCCATTTTCCAATAATACCTGTAGTATAACCGTTCTGTTTCAGGATCTGGGCTATATTTAATTCACTTTCCGGGATACCCTGTGTTTTTACATCCAGCGAATCAATACCCAACTTTTTCAGATAGTCCAGTCCACCATCTCCTGCATAAGCAGAGTTATAAGGATAATGCAAGTGATTTTCGGAGCCAAAACGTTGTTGATACCGCCCTGTAAGTAATCCGGCACGGGAAGCACAGCAGATTGGAGCCGTTACGTAGTTTTGTCTGAAGCGAACGCCTCCTTTGGCAATGGCATCAATATGCGGAGTGCTTACCCATTTATTGCCATTAACAGAAGGAACATTATTTCCAAAGTCATCTGCAAAAAGAAAGACAATGTTGGGTTGCTTTTCATCAGAATAGTTACTCCGTTTACCACTTGTACAAGCACAGAGAACAAGACTGATGATCAGAAACAAGTATACCTCTTTCATAGAAAGAGGATAATGTATAAGAAAAGGTTTCATTGTGGTTTGTTTTGTATACTATGGATTGTATGTAAGACAGCACTGGCTTATGGCGTCTTCTTCACCAGCGTTTCCCATTCTACTACTCCTGCACGCTTTGCCCATGCATTGTATAAGTTTATCAGCTCCTGTAGTTTAGCGGGATTGGAAGATGCAAGATTGTGTAATTCTGTTCTGTCTTCCTTTATATTGTATAGCTCCCACTTATTCTCAGGGTAAAACGAAACAATCTTCCAGTCACCCTGACGCACGGCCCGATTGCCTTGATGCTCCCAGAATATGATATCATTTCCTGTCCACTCCTTGCCATCCAGGGCTGATTTGAAAGATATTCCTTCCTGACTGATCAGCGTGTTACCTTTATAAGTCTGCGGATACTTTACTCCAGCCAGATCAAAGATGGTAGGCTGAATATCTATCACATGAGCTGGTGCAGGTACCAATCCTCCCGCCTGAATTTTTCCTGGAGCATAGGCAATAAAAGGTGTACTGATACCCCCTTCATGCTCCCAGTGTTTGAAAGAACGGAAAGGTGTATTGCTTACATTCGCCCAGTTATATTCATAGGAAACATATGATTGCGGATTATCTGCTGTCAGAGGTTTTACCAGCGAAGCCACCTCCGGAGTCTGTGACTTTGCTGAAAAAGCATATTCATGACTGGCACCATTGTCAGAAAGAAAGAATATATAGGTATTCTTGTCTACTCCAAGTTCAGTTAATTTAGTCAGAATACGACCAATGTTATAGTCTAGCCGATCTATCATAGCGGCATATACAGCCATTTTCAGATCCCATGCTTCTTTTTCTGTCTGGCGGAGTTGGTCCCATCCGGGAATCAGGGTGTCTCTGGGAGACAATTTCCATTCCGGACGAATAACTCCCATATTCACTAAACGTTTATAACGTTCTGTGCGGACTACATCCCATCCCTGCATATATTTGCCTTTATACTTTTCAATATCTTCCTTGCGTGCCTGTATAGGAAAGTGAGGCGCATTGTAAGCTGTGAAAAGGAAAAAAGGTTTGTTGGTATTTTTTGTTTCGTCCAAAAATCCCAAAGCCTGATCTGTAAATTCATCTGTCAGGTAATAGGAGTCTGGTTTCTTATCTGTAGTATATGATTCCAGCTTCTGACCATTCTTCACAAAAAAATTTAGTTCAGCCAGCTTGTAGGGATGAGGATAAAATTGATGGCTGGTTCCTCCTATCAAGGCAAAATACTTATCATATCCGCGAGCTCCCGGCCACTGTTCTGGAGTATTTCCTATGTGCCATTTTCCAGACATGAGAGTTGTATATCCTTGCGTCTTTAATCCTTCGGCAATGGTGATGATATTTTTATTCAAATATCCCTGATAAGCAGGTGTACCCAGGTTACCATTCATGCTACCTACTCCTGCCTGGTGCGGATACACTCCGGATTGCAATGCAGCACGTGTTGGACAGCAACGGGATGTATTGTAAAACTGTGTAAAGCGTACTCCATTGTTGGCCAGCTTATCCAGGTTTGGGGTAGGAATTTCCGAACCATAGGCTCCAATATCTGAAAACCCCATATCGTCAACCAGAATCAACACAATATTGGGTTTTGCGGGCTTAGGCTTACTTACTCCTGTTCCATAGGCGGATACATACAATACAAGGAGTATACTGAATGTAATATAGGTATAGAGATGTTTCATTATGGTTTGTTTTTACATATCTATTCGGCATAACTGGATCGGAGCTTTACTCCCCAACGACCGTTTTCTTTTGTCAGAACATAGAGCGACTCATAACTTCCTATCTTGCTCCCATCCGCCCGATAGCGGGTAAACTGTGTGTCTACATGTACTTTGTCTTCTGAGGCATGTACAATATTCCGGTGATTCCAGATACTGTGATGCCATCCCTGCTTCTGGAGTGTACCAAACACCTGTATAGAATCGCGAAGTCCCGCATTTTCTAATACAGACATTTTTCCACTAGCCAGACGATAGTGAGGAAACTGATATGTACTCTCCCATGCTTTCAGATCCTTTGCATTAAAAGTTTCCAGGTACTGATCCAATACTTTCAAAACCTCTGTTTTGGTTTTTGGATCGATTTGATGCGATCCTTGCGTATCCTGAAAAATAGCAAATGCCGTTATGACAAAACATAAACCCAGCAGAGAGCCCATTAGCAGTGAGCCGGCGTACAAATCTCGTTTCATTCGACTTTTAAATCTATTGAGTGCCATTAGCATCCTATTTATATATGAGATTTAAGTAAATGGCGGTTTCTGAAGGTTAGGAAAACAAGAAAAGCTACCGACCTCATTCTGGTAAAGAATGTTGTCGGTAGCCAGCGGCTCAATTATGCGGTTGTTAACTTGGCTGTTGCTAGTTCTGGCTTTAACTGAGTTTCATCTACCAGGGCAGGATCATCTCCTACTTCAGGTCCATTAGCAGAAAGTTCACTTCCTTCTTTTTTGGATTTAAAAATAGGCCATAGGAACTGTGCATACCACTCTTCTTCTTTATAAAACTTGATCCCATAGGAAGTAGGATACTGACGGGTGATGATACCTGTCTTAAAAATCACATCCCACAAGAAGAACATATTACCAAAATTTCCTTTATAATATCCAATTCCGTCATCTGCTGTATCGGCATGGTGTGCATGGTGAGTAGCAGGCGTAGAAATCAGTCTTTCCAATACCCATGCTATAGGATGCAGGATTCTGTATTTGTAGAAAGGCTTATCCCAGGGAATACTGGAATGAGCGGACAAGGTAATCAATGATTTAAGGACAGTTACAAACAATGCCTGATAGCCTAGTCCCAGATATACCAGTGTTGCAGTCAAATAAATCTGTGAGAAAAACACAGTATAAATAAAATTCTGACGACTATTCATTGCCATTCCCATATAAGGAGCTGAATGGTGTGTACGATGAAAACGCCATAAAAACGGAAGCTGATGATGCAGTCTGTGATACCAATACTGAGTCAGGTCATCGGCTACAGCTATCACAAAAAAACCACCCCAAAACGGAACCCATGAGAATGTGTTAGCAGCATCTGGCAACACTAATGGAAGCAGTTTCAGACTAAAAAACCCGGTTATGGAAGGAAGCAAAAGTTTTGGTACCAGAAAACACACAATGTCAATTTTCCGCTCGGTTGGAGTCCATTTATTATCATATAAACCTGCAACAAACTCCAACACACCTAATCCCAAAGCAATAGCTATCAATCCCCATGATTTCAGGTTGCGAAAAACAGGTTCCAGAAACTTTAGAAAAGCAGGAGCACTTACCTGTGCGTAATCTTTTACCGGATTTTCCCAGGGTCTTTCGCCTGTAAACGCATAATAAAAAATCAGTGCAAAGACAGGCAATGCATATAAGCAGAGGCTAATCAGTGCATCACGTGTAATCTTTTTAGCTAAGGAGTGATCTAGAGACATGACTATGTGTTTAATGGTTTAAAAATAGAGTAAGAAGAAAAATGCCTCCCCCGATTATAGTTAGAGGAACAGCAAAGACCAGGATACTAACCCCAATCTTTTTAAGAAGAATTTGAATGTCTTTTGATGTTATCATGTGTCAGGTAGCTGATAATAAATGATTGGTAGTAAATATTTTTTTTATGACTCTCTCTTTAGTTTGTAGGTTCTACTTTTTGCTCGATGACAATCTTTGATACTATTCCGGTAAAAGGATAAGGTCCCGGATACACTTTGCTGACAGGTGCATTGAGGTCTTTTCCTACACTAATACCTTCAGAAGCTATAGAAGCGAGGTATTTCGTTTTAGAAGCTATTGATTGTTCGGCAGCATGCTGATTATTCACAGACAATACAACAGCAGACGTATTTGTAAAGTCTATCCTGATTGTATTTTTGCCAGCTACCAATGGCGTTGTAGAAGTCAGTGTAACTTCTTTGATCCCATCAGTAAGTGTGTAGTGGAGCTTTCCATTCAGAATGTATAAACTTGTTCCTCCCTGCAGCCCTCCATTGGCAAAAATGACTCCTTCTGCATTTTGTTTTGGCAGTTCAATTGCAGATATGATGCTGACACTACCTTTCCCAACAGGTACCCGTGTTTTTGTGGTAGTACCCTGATAGATAACAGTTTTGGCATGAACCTCTGGGGCAACAACACCTTCCTTAAAATTTCGGAGAGGATATACTTTATTTACTTCTGCCTCCCTGTCAAACAAAGCTTTCAGTTCTTCCAGCTTCTGTGGATTACTGGCTGCCAGATCTTTGGTTTCTGTCCAGTCTTCATTCAGATTATAGAGTTCCCAACGATCCTGACTGAAATCAGGAGGATTAAAGTTTATGTCTGTGACCTTTGCTTCACCAAACATATTGCGGGGATGATACACAGAAGCTTTCCAGCCATCCTTGTAGATAGATCGCCCTCCGTGCAGTTCGTAATACTGAATGGTATGTCTGGTGGCAGCTTTGGCGTCGGCAATAGAATAAACCAGACTAATACCCTGAATAGGCCTTTGCTGGTAACCGTTAATAAAATCAGGAATTTTTATGCCTGTCAGTTCTATTGTAGTAGGAAGTATATCTACTACGTGGCTATACTGCGTACGAAGCCCTTTTTCTTTTATACGATTGGGATAATACAGAATTAACGGATTATGACTAGCCCCTTCTGCATTCACATCACTTTTCCAGTAACGAAACGGTGTATTGGTTGCCTGAGACCATCCCAAAGGATAATTAGGAGCCGTATATTCAGTCCCAATCTTATCGTACTGGCTTAGCAGAAAACTAATATCTTCGCCCTGGGATTTGTCTGCAAAGCCGATTGTTCCTGTATAAGTTCCTTCCTTGCTGCCACCATTGTCTCCAATCATTAACACGATTAAGGTGTTGTTCAACAGGTCGTTTTGTTTGAGATAAGACACAATACGCCCAATCTCATAATCAGTATAGGATAAAAATCCAGCATACACTTCCATAAAACGAGCAAATACTTTCTTATCATCCGCAGTCAGGGTTTCCCATGCTTCTACCCCCGTCTGACGTGGAGGAAGAACTGCGTTCTTGGGTAATAATCCCAATGCCTGCTGACGTTTAAATACAGCTTCACGATAACTATCCCATCCCTGATCAAATTTGCCTCTATACCGATCACTCCATTCTTTGGCAACCTGATGTGGTGCATGTGTTGCACCTGGAGCAAAATAGAGAAAGAATGGTTTTTCTGCATCAGCAGACTTTTGATTGGCGATATATGAAATGGCCTTATTAGTTAGCAATTCATTAAGGTGGTGGGTGTTGGGTTCAATATTAATTGGGTTATTCTCTTCCACAAGCTGAGGATGCCATTGATCAGTTGACCCACCTACAAATCCATAAAAATGATCAAATCCCCTTCCTGTTGGCCATCTGTTGTATGGACCTGCAGCCGTAGCAATATCAGGATGTGTGGAATGCCATTTGCCTAATGCATACGTGTTATAGCCATTCTCCCGGAATATTTCAGCTACTGTTCCTGCTTCAAAAGGTATTTCACCAGAATAACCAGGTGCTCCAATACTGAAATCTGCATGGTGTCCCATACCTACACTATGTGCATTACGCCCAGTCAATAAGGCTGCACGTGTAGGGGTACATAATCCTGTAGTATGAAAATTTGTATAACGTAATCCATTATTGGCTAATGCGTCAATCGTAGGTGTTTCAATTAATCCACCAAAAGCAGATGATGCCCCAAACCCTACATCGTCCAATAATATCCAGATTACATTGGGTGCATCTTTGGGTGCCTTTTCTTTTTCAGGCACCCAAAGAGTGGTTTCACGTAATGTCTTTCCGATTTTCCCCTGATAAGGTTGTACAGGATCATGCTGAGCCACTAAAGACAAGCTATATATTCCCATTAAATAGGTAAGTACAAGTGATCTCTTTACTATCTGCAACAAATCTCTCATAGCATTTTTCAGTTTTCCAATGATTAGTAGCTCTGGTAGTTTATTTGTTTCCCAATGATGCAGCTGTAGTAATACCACTTTCAACAATCACTTTTGTTAGCTTTCCGGTAAATGCATAGGGTACTGTATATTGATTGGAGACAGGGGTAATCAGATCTTTGCCAACATTGATCTCATCATAGTTTCGGATACCAGCCTGCGCTTTTGCAATAGGAGATTCTGCTACTTTCACATCATTGATGTAGAGTTGCTGTGTTCCGGCAGGGTCATTAGGATCTTTTGCCTCTTTGTAAATAAGTACATACTTTAGTGTTACCTTACCTGTTGGCAATGGTTTGCTGGAAACCAAATGAGTCAGTTGAGTTCCTGTATTGTTGGCTACCTGAACCTTGCCTTGTTTCACAAAGAGACTTACCCCACCAAACCTTCCTCCTAATGCAAACAATACACCCTGTGTATTTTTCGATATCTCGGCATCTGCTGTAATACTGTAGGATTTGTTTGGGGCTATTGGACTGGTAACACCAAACAACTGGGAAGCTTCTGGGTAATAGATCACCTTTGACGCACCGTTTCCTACATACAAAGCAGAATAGTCTAGTTGTTTTTCTGTACCATCTTTCAATGGATAGATATTGTATTTGGCAGCTTCGCTATCAAAAAGATCTTGTAGTTCTTTTAGCTTTTCAGGATTCTTTTCAGCCAGGTTATTCAGTTCATTATAATCTTCACTAATGTGATACAGCTCCCATTTATCATTAGCAAAGTCTTCTCCTTTCTTATGAAGGGTGCCTGCTTTCCAGCCATCTCTGTAAATAGCACGTGAACCCATAATCTCATAGTGTTGCACCAAATGTCGGGAAGGAGCTTGTACATTGTTGATACTATAGGCAAGGCTTGTCCCTTCAATAGGTTCCTGACGATAGCCGTTAATAATAGTAGGAATTTGAGTACCTGTCAGTTCTATCGTAGTAGGTAGAATATCAATCAGATGCGTATACTGATCCCGGAACCCTCCTTTTTCTTTAATGCCTTTCGGATAGAAAACAATAAGAGGATTACGTGTACCACCTTCTGAGTTAGCATCCTGCTTCCAATGTTTGAAAGGAGTATTGGTTGCCTGTGCCCAACCCAGTGGGTAGTTAGGTCGTGAAGCTTCTGTACCAATCAGGTCTATATTTTTAATATTGTCCTGTAACCGTTGTTCTTCTGTTTGTGAAGGGTCGTTTGTATTCACAACCCCCACAAAAGTCCCTTCCTTGCTGGCTCCATTATCTCCTATAGATACAATGACCAATGTATTGTCCAGCTGTCCAATTTCTTTCAAATACTGAACAACACGACCAATTTCATAATCTGTGTGGGATAAAAATCCGGCATATACTTCCATAAAGCGGGCATATAATTTCTTCTCATCAGCAGAAAGTGCATTCCAGTCTTTAATACTTGCATTACGAGGTGGTAGCTGTGTACCTTTTGGTACCACTCCCAGTTTGATCTGTCGGGCAAGAACCTCTTCACGATATTTATCCCATCCCTGATCAAATTTACCTTTATACTGGTCCCTCCATTCTTTGGCAACATGATGTGGTGCATGCCCGGCACCTGGAGCGAAGTAGAGGAAAAATGGTTTGTCGGCTTCAACAGATTTTTGTTCTGCAATATATTGAATGGCTTTGTCAGCTATACGGGTTGTAAAATGTTTGCCATCTGTTTCAGGCTCTACTTTGCGAGTATCTTCCCATAAGACAGGATGCCACTGATCAGTCGAGCCACCTAAAAATCCGTAATAATGATCAAAGCCTCTTCCTGTTGGCCAGCGGTTAAATGGTCCTGCCACTGTTGCATCTGATATTGGTGTAAGATGCCATTTGCCCACTGCATAGGTATTGTAGCCGTTTTCACGTAAAATTTCAGCAATGGTAGCTTTTTCAAAAGGCATATACCCATCATACCCTGGAGTTCCAATAGCAGTATTAGGGAATAGCCCCATATGTACAGAGTGGGAGTTACGCCCTGTTAACAGGGCTGCACGAGTAGGGGAACAAATGGCTGTAGTGTGAAAGTTAGTATATCGAAGGCCATTATTTGCCAGCGAATCCAGGTTTGGCGTGCGGATCAATCCACCAAATGTGCTGACAGCTCCAAAACCCACATCATCCAGAAGTATCCAAACCACATTAGGAGCACCTTCGGGTGCTTTCTTTTTGTCAGGCCACCATTGTTGTGTCTCAACAAGGTTTCTCCCTGTTTTACCTTTATAAGGCTGTACAGGATCATATTGGGCAAAGGTATTGGTACTAAAAGATGCTGTTATAATACCAAATAAAAGTACTATAACATATCTGGAAGCAGGTAGAGAAGTGATCATAGGAATTTCCGGTTTAAGGGTTTAAACGGAAGCTGGTGGCACCTCCTTTAATATATATGGGATTCACAACCTCTATCAACTTGTTTCGAATAAACTGAAGAGGTTTTGATAACCGGGAAAGTAACATTTCTTACTAGGTAGTTTTCCCGGTTATGAATTATAGCTTCTTGTTATGTATATAGTTATATTATTCTATTTCCACAGTTCATTTTGTTCCAGCAACGCATTGTTATCAATTTCTGATTGCGGAATTGGATAAAGCCGATGTTTATCTGTTGCATTTGTCTTTCCTACTTTGTGTAAGTTGGATACAAAAGTGCTGTTTCCAGCTCCATCTTTCTGACGAATCAGATCGAACCAGCGCTGATATTCAAACACTACTTCCAATCGGCGATCCAGATACAAAGAATCACGAAACTGATCCTTAGTTAAGCCTTCTGTCAAATTAGCAAGACCAGCCCTGTTCCGGACTCTGTTCAGAGATTTGTAAGCTTTTGCAGTAGGACCATTAGCTTCATTCTCTGCTTCCGCATGGATCAGCAAAAGCTCTGCATAACGAATGATAGCAACATTAGCTGCAGACTCACTGGTTACAGATGTTGAATTAGGATCCCACATCTTATGATAAAATGGGGTTGAATCATTAGGAACCGCTGTATTTGCAAGAGGTAATGCATATTTTCTTCCATTGGAAGGGCTTGTAAAGTAGGTTACAAACGTTGCATTTCTGCGTTTATCATTGGGTTTATACAACTTATAAATACTGAAATACTTATCATCGCCATTGGTATAATAACGAACCATATGGGCATAGTTGCCCGACAGTCCTGGCACCCCGCTCAGAATAGTACGTGGATTTTCGTTGTTTCCTTGTCCCTGAGCATTAGACTTAAACTGAGCAGAAAAGATATGTTCTTTTCCATTTTTAGTAGCAGGCAAAAAGACATCTGCATAGTTTGCAAACAGATCATAGCCATAATTTCCTGTTCCTCCATCTGTAGCAGATAACACCTCTTCAGCTTTGGCTACAGCATCTGCATAATGTGCTGTTATATTAAGTGGTAGTGATGCTTTAGTGAGATATACTTTAGCCAGCAACGCTTTGGCAGCTCCTTGTGTGGCTCTTCCTACATCCGGAGCTGTATAAGACGCTGGTAGCACTTCAGCTGCTTCCTGCAAATCCTTTTCAATCTGTGCATATACTTCTGTAGATGGTGACTTGGCAATAGCATAATCAGCAGCATTTACATACTTTTGGTATTCAGTAATCAATGGTACATCTCCATATAACCGAACCAGATTGAAGTAATACAAAGCTCTCAAAAATTTAGCTTCACCCAACAAACGGCTCTTCAGCGCAGCATCAAAATCGATTGAAGGAATTTTATCCAGTGCAACGTTTGCTTTCTTTATAGCAGCATAATGTTGTTGCCAGATTTCGTAAATCCTCAGGTTAGTAGATGAATGAGCCAATACCGCCAGCGAACGAACATCCGGATTGGTAGCACCCGGACCTGGATCTTCATCATCTCCTGCCATATTCATTCCAGTGTTAAATAATGTATTATAGGGTGTCTGAATGCTACTTCCACCTGAGTTAAGAAGGAAGTATACAGCATTAATCCCATTAATCGCATCTGCCTGGGTTTTGTAATATTGATCCTCAGAAATCAAGGATTCAGGATCTTCTGACAAAAAATCCTTGCAGGCTCCTGTAATCAATAATAATAGTGTAAGGGTAGAATATATAATGAGTCTCATGAGTCAATTCAATTTTATTTTACATGAATAAGATTATTCAGCCAGATCAAAGTGATAAGGATAGCCCGATCTGATAGGATTTGTTATTAGGATATACTCCAGAATCTACACCCTTGTTGATCAGACTTTGTCCATTCAAACTAACTTCCGGATCATAACCTGTATAATTAGTCCATGTAAAGGCATTCTGTGCAGACACATAAATTCTAAGATTCTGAATCTTTGCTTTAGACAATAGAGTCTTAGGCAGAGTGTATCCAAATGAAATGTTTTTCAGACGATAATAGGTAGCATCTTCAATAAACCGGTCAGAGATAGTAATCGCAGGGTCCTGATAGGCAGCTTTCACATCGGTATTGGTATTTGTTGGTGTCCAGCGATCCAACAATACAGTTGAACCGTTTGTATAACCAGTACCCAACTCCAGATTGGCACGGTTGGCATTGTAAAGCTTACCCCCAATAGAAGCCTGAAAGAATACAGCCAGATCAAATCCTTTGTAAGAAAATGTATTAGTAAGGCCTGCTACAAAACCAGGCTGATTTGCAATTACAATACGATCCCCTGCTTGTGTAATCACCCCATCCCCATTGATATCTTTGTATTTCTGACCACCTGGACTTTTATTTGCCTGTGGAGTAAGGGCAACATCTCCTTCTTGAATAATCCCGTCTGTCTTATATACAATGAATGAACCTAAAGGATATCCCACTTTGGCAATAGAAGGTGAAGAAATCACTGGGATAATCTGATTAACGCCATCACCCAGACTTAGAATTTTGTTGCTATTTTTGGAGTATACAAATATTGTATTCCATTTCAGATCTCCTGTCAGGTTCTGCGAATTGATATACAACTCAATGCCTTTGTTAGATACAGCACCAATATTCTGATAAATAGTGGAAGCCTGTCCATTATAGAAATCTGAGAGTCCAGAAGTACCCGGAACCGTACGACTCAATAATAAATCTGTTGTCTTTTTGTAGTAATAGTCAGCAGTGATATTGATCCGGTTATTGAACAAACCTAAATCAATCCCAAAGTCCACCTGAAATGTCTTTTCCCATCCTAAGTTTGGATTCGGAACGGTTGCAGGAGCATAACCGGAAACAGTAGTATTTGAGAAGCTATACCGGAAATAGCTAAGTTGAGAAAGTGACTGGTAAGGCGGAATACTTTGATTACCTGTTATCCCTGCGCTACCTCTTACTTTTAAAAGACTAACTTTTGGGAACTGACGCATAAAGCTTTCACTACTCACATTCCATCCCAAAGCAGCAGAAGGGAAATATCCCCATTTGTTTCCTTCACCAAAACGAGATGATCCATCAGCACGTAAGGTAAATGTAGCCAGATATTTTTCATCCAATACATAATTGATACGACCCAGATAAGAAGCCAGTGACCATTTATTAGCAGACGAACGAGGTGTACGGTTAGTAATTCCAGTTCCCAGGTTGTTGTACTCAAATGCATCCGTTGCAAATCCTGCAGCTTCAGCTACAGCGCCTTTGGAATCAGATTGCTGTGCGGTAAAACCTACGATAGCACTAACTCTGTTACGGGTGCCTATTTGTTTATCATAGCTTAATGTGTTCTCGTTCAGCCAGCTTGAAGTAAACATTGTTCCCACTGTAGCCAATCCCTGTAAACTCTGGCCTTCTGCGGTGGAGCTAGGCAGATATCTGTTTTGTTTATTATCAACTACATCAGCCCCAACCAGTACTTTCGCTTTTAGTCCTTCGAGAATAGTATACTCACCAGATAAGCTCCCTAAAAACCGGTTGGTACGTGTTTCATTCAACTGATTATATAGTGAGTTAATTGGGTTCTGTAATGCAGACTCAAATGGACTATTTATTACAAATGTTCCATCATCTTTATAAACAGGTAAGGAAGGCGGAGTTAACAGCAGATTACCCACAATAGCAGCAGGTGCCACCTGAGCCTTTGTATTAGAAGCTGTAATGCTACCAAAGATTCTAAATTTCTTGCTATATTCATGATCCAGATTGATTCTTGCTGATAATCGTGTAAAATCTGTATTCTGCAAAATTCCATCCTGCTTTAGGTAATTACCAGAAACTGCCAGACGAGTTTTCTCTGAGCCAGATAAAATAGATAAGCTATGGCTCTGAATGATAGCTTTCCGAAAAGCTGCTGCCTGCCAATCTGTTCCATCACCCGTAGTATCTAACGAATACCCAATTGTTGAAGGTAATGAAACTGTTTTTCCAGAATTAGCAGCTGCATCCTTCCGCAATGACCACCATTGTCCTGCATTTAATAAAGGAATAGTCCGGATGACTTCTTGTACACCATAATATCCATCATAATTAATAGATGATTTATCTTTCGAGCCTGTTTTTGTGGTAATAATCACAACTCCATTGGCACCACGCGAACCATAAATAGCTGTTGCAGAAGCATCTTTCAATACATCAATAGATTCAATATCGGTTGTATTGATAGAAGAAAGTGGGTTAATTTTTGAACCATCCGTAACGCCTGCGTCGGTAAGAGAGTAATCATTATTGATTGGAAAACCATCAATTACATACAATGGATCACTTCCTGCTGTGATAGAGTTGTTTCCCCGAATTTGCACACTTACCCCACCACCTGGTTGTCCTGATGTCTGCGTTACTATGGCCCCAGCTACAGATCCTTGTAAAAGTCGCTCTACAGAAACTACAGGCTGTGTTTTAATTTCTGTAGGCACAGACGAAATAGAACCTGTAATGTCTTTTCGTTTTTGCTCACCATAGCCAATGACAACTACCTCATCCAGTATATTGTCTGTTTTCAAATTCACTTCGAGTGCTTCCTCAGAAAGTTCATACACCTCAACATCCTGCGTTTTAAAACCAACTAATGTTACCGTTAGTGTAAAAGGAAATTCTTTTTGCGCTTTTATATTGAACTGACCATCAGCCGTTGAAACCACATATTCTTTAGTTCCTTTAATTACAACACTGGCACCAGGTAATGGCTGACCAGCTTCATCTTTGATGACTCCTTTTATATTTTGGGCAAAAGCGGTCCCTATCGCTAGCATAAGGAATGCTACGACTAGTAGATGTTTTTTCATGAAATCGTATTTAGGTATGTTAAATAGAGGGGTTGTTAGTTGAGACCTAGTTGTTGAAGGTGATCTTTTTCCTGCTGAAAACGTTTGGCATCTGGTTTTAGAAACCCAAACTCATGTAGGTTATCCTGTCCATGCTCAAACACCCATTTCAGGAATTTTACAGCTTCAGGATTTGTATTGTTTTTCAGGACAGACAGGTGGATATACTCAATCGGAACATTTTTTAATTCAGCTGCTTCCAGTTTTTGTAACACAATATCCAGATTGTCATAGAATTTCTCATCAGCACTCACACGTTTGTTACCATCGATATCTACTGGCAATACAGTTAAGCCATCAATTGGTTTGCGGGTCTGAAGATTGAAAATTAAACCTGGCGTACTATAAGAAACCCCTGTTGAGTCTTTTAATAAAGCCTTCACCAGATGTTCATCTGCACCAGCGATGGCTTTACCTTTGATGTTTGCTTGTTCAAACCCAAAGTAGCGGGCAAACGTAACAGGAGCTCCTGCTTTTTGCAGACGAGTATAGATTGTATAAGGTATCTCTACCTTTTTCTCATTCTTCTTGTCTGCATAAATATCATTAAAGTAAAACTGTTTGATTAATTCAGTGGTTAGGCCTTTGTCTGAATATGTTTTTGCAAAAGCAGAACTCGCATTCGCAAAGGGCAGTAATGCATAGCGTGCAATATAAACGTATTCCCGACTTTCTTTTATAGAAGCTTCCGGTTCATATGCCTCAATTAATACATCATATTGGGAAGGATCTGTAGTTGTTCTCGCCTCTATTGTAATTTGTGAATTGGGATTAGTCTGCTGGTATTGCTTTATCCATTTTTCAACTAACGGATAAGCAAAACGAACTCCTGTGATCACAACTTTATTTTTAGCGGCGTCCTGCGCGATGACGATTTGTCCTAAAAAAACCAGGACAAAAATGATAGAGAAAACTTTAGAGGATTTCATAATTTTGTATCAGTTGGCGGCTATGGAAAGCACCTATCTTCTAAAGAATTCCACCAAAACTCGATTTAGAAGACAAAGTGCTTCCTCTAGCCATATAAGCGGTATATGGGAACAGGTAACTTTTCTGACACAGGGCCAGACGAAGAAGGCAAAACTATATGCTCAGGAAAAGAATAATGCTTTTGATTAGATTACAAGCAGGTACAACAACAACAAGGCATTTGGAAAAATGCTATCAAACTCCCGGATAAGAATTGCGTGTGAAGTGAATCCTTTTTCATAACCATTTACATTAAAATTTTATCATCCAATTAATTATTGGCTGGTTTGGGAACCTACTCTGATAAAATCAATTTGGTGGGAATTGATTTGTCTAGTAATTCTATAGACAAATATTACATCTGGATTTTATATTTCCAAATTATAAATACATTTTTGTTAAAAAACTTTTATAATCATATACTTTCTTCCTTTTGTTAAATAAAAATATACTACTAGTTGTTTTTTGCCTCTGGTACCCAATGAATAACACTATTTAGAAGTCAAGAAAAGTACTCTAAAAATATAGTTGTGCTCACCTGACTACCTTTCATCAACTTTCTTTTCATTACAGAAGAAAATTCACTTTTTTTTGTATTCAATAAGCCAAAATAACTCTCTGGAGCATTTCAAAGGCACATTTTAGGAATACGTAGTAAACTAATAGTGTAAACATTGGTTTAATTATAAAAATACAGTTCCACTTATATATATTTGAAAACAATACTTTATCTCTTACTTAAAACCACTTTATTATGAAGAAACGCCATATTCTGGCAGGACTATTCTGCTTACTGGTAACTACACCACCTATATTCGGTCAATCAAAACTCATTGAGAAAGTCAGTAAAAAACCAGGTGAGATTGTAATCCCATATGAAAAATATGTATTACCAAATGGTTTAACACTTGTTGTACACGAAGATCACTCAGATCCGATTGTACATGTAGATGTTACCTATCATGTAGGTTCAGCCCGTGAGGAAATTGGAAAGTCAGGTTTTGCTCACTTTTTTGAACACATGATGTTTCAGGGATCTGACCATGTGGCAGATGAAGAACACTTTAAAGTTGTAACAGAATCAGGTGGAACATTGAATGGAACAACCAACCGGGATCGCACCAACTATTTTGAAACCCTTCCCAGCAATAAACTCGAAACAGCGTTGTGGCTGGAAGCAGATCGGATGGGTTTTCTATTGGATGCTGTCACTCAGAAAAAATTCGAAATTCAGCGGGCTACTGTAAAAAATGAAAGAGGCCAAAATTACGATAACCGCCCTTATGGACTTACATATGAATATACATCTAAAGCATTGTACCCCTATGGCCACCCTTATTCATGGCTTACCATCGGATATGTAGAAGACTTGGATCGTGTCAATGTAAACGACCTTAAAAACTTCTTTCTACGCTGGTATGGTCCTAACAATGCTACTGTCACAGTTGGAGGAGATGTAACTACTAAAGATGTTGTTAAACTGGTTGAAAAGTACTTTGGCTCCATTCCCCGTGGCCCAGAAGTAAAAAACCTCAAGCTACCTGTTCCAGCATTGACCCAGGATAGATATACATCTTATGAAGACAACTATATCAAATTACCAATGCTACGGATGATTTTTCCAGTTCCTGCAAGATACAGCTCGGAAGAAGCGTCATTGGATTGTCTGGCTGAAATTTTGGGACAGGGTAAAAATTCTATTTTCTATAAAAATTTTGAAAAAGCTCAGAAAGCAGTTCAAAGCTCAGCTGTAAACTCAGCCAGTGAGCTATCAGGTGAATTTACGCTTACAGTTATCCCTTATCCTACCCAAACATTAAAGGATATGGAAAAAACCATACGGGAGTCATTGGCAGAATTTGAAAAGCGAGGTGTAACAGATGATGACATTGCCCGCTTTATTGCTAAAAATGAATCACAAACAATTAATGGTCTTAACAGTGTAGCAGGAAAAGTATCACAACTGGCATCCTATCAAACTTTTAAAGGCAATCCCAATTACATTGGAGTAGAATTAAAAAACTACCGGTCTGTGACAAAAGAATCGGTAATGCAGGCATATAGCAAATATATTAAAGGTAAAGCGGCTGTAATATTGAGTGCTTATCCTAAAGGCAAAGCGGATATCGTAGCAGCTGTCGATAATTACACTATCTCAAAAGAAGGATACAAAGCACCTGATTATGGATACACAGGCCTTACCTATAAAAAAGCCAAAGACACATTTGACCGTGGCCAAAAGCCAGGTTCAGGAGCTAACCCTATTGTAAAGGTTCCCCCTGTATGGCAAAAACAACTAAACAATGGTTTAAAGATTATTGGAACGCAGAATGACGAAATCCCAACAGTAACATTACTGTTCAATATCAAAGGAGGACATCAGCTTTCAGCCAATAATCTTTCCAAAGCCGGGGTTGCTTCTCTTACTGCTTCTATGCTCAATGAAGATACTGAGAAGTATACATCAGAAGAAATTGCCAGTGAACTGGATAAACTGGGAAGTTTTATTTCTTTTGGAGCGGGCGAAGAAGGTACTACTATCTATGTTGAAACATTAAAGAAAAACCTTGATAAGACATTAGCCTTACTTCAGGAAAAACTCTATCATCCTAAATTCAACCAGGATGACTTTGACCGCTTAAAAAAACAACAATTGGAGAGTATCAAAGTACAATCAACCCAACCGCAGGCAGTAGCAAATGATGTGTATAATAAAACCTTATATGGATCAAAACACATCAAAGCAATTCCTGTATATGGAACTGCTGAAACAGTAGGTACCATCACATTAGAGGATGTAAAAGATTTCTATAAAGCTAACTTCTCACCATCAGTTACCAATCTGGTAGTAGTTGGGGATATTAACCAGGCAGAAGTTGAGCCCAAACTGGCATTTTTGAATCAGTGGGAAGCCAAAGAGGTGAAGTTGCCGACTCTGACCAAAGCGGCGCCTATTGAAAAAACAAAGCTTTTCCTGGTAGATATTCCGAAAGCAGCACAATCGGAAATCCGTGTTGGATATGTAACAGATCTTACTTATAATCCAACAGGTGATTTTTACAAAGCTACTTTGATGAACTATCCCTTAGGAGGTGCATTTAACAGCCGTGTCAATCTGAATCTGCGTGAAGATAAAGGATGGACATATGGAGCACGTACCTCTTTTGATTCTGATGAAAATGGAGGGAGATTTACATTTAGCTCTGGTGTTAAAGCGGCAGCTTCTGATAGTGCCGTAGCAGAAGTAATGAAAGAAATTACCAACTATTCAAATACCGGAATCACAGAAAGCGAATTGACATTCCTGAAAAGCTCTATTGGACAGCGCGATGCATTACAATATGAGACAGGAATTCAGAAAGCACGTTTCCTAAATCGAATCGTACAATATAATTTAAAGCCATCGTATGTAGAAGAACAAAGCAAAATATTAGCAGGTATCAATCAATCAGATATTAATGCGTTGGCAAAACAGTATGTCAATCCTGCTAAAATGAATATACTAGTGGTTGGCGACAAAGAACGTATTAAAACCGGACTGGAAAAACTAGGATATGAAGTAGTTGAACTGGATACTAAAGGCGAAGTAGTAAAACCTGCTGCAGAGTCTCAACTGAGTGCACCTGCTGCCTCTGAAACTTCAGGTAATCCGGAAAAAGAATCTCCTGCCCCTAAGGGGAAGAAAGAGAAAAAAGACAAGAAGACTACCAATAAATAATAGGCTCCTACAAACAAAAAGACTCTCTGATATTGATATCGGAGAGTCTTTTTGTTTGTCTCTTTGGCATTAGTGCAACATACGTTCCAAAGCTTTCAGCCATTGGAGATATGCTTGTTCATAGGCATCTTTTAAAGCAACATTGGGCTCTATAATACGGGTAGTTTTCAAACTTTGACAAGCTTCTCTATAACTCTTGTAAATCCCAGCGCCTACACCTGCAGCCCGTGCAGCTCCTTGGGCTCCATCTGTATTGTACAATTCAACAACAGCACCAGTAATGGTAGAAAAAGCTTCTCCAAACAAAGGACTTAAAAACATATTCGCATCTCCAGCCCGAACAATACGCGGTTTGACACCCAGTGTTTTCATTACATCTACACCATAATTCAAGGCAAATACAATTCCTTCCTGAGCAGAACGCAACAAATGAGCCTGTGTATGATTATTAAAGTTAAGATTCTGTACAGAAGCTCCTACCAGTTTATTCTCCAGTACACGTTCAGCTCCATTTCCAAATGGTAATGTTACTAATCCATCACTACCCACGGGAACGGAAGCTGCCAATTGATTGATCTGATCATAGGTAAGTCCACTGGCAGTATTTTTACGCAACCAGCTATTTAAGATACCTGTTCCATTAATACAAAGTAAGGTACCGTATCTTGGAAGCTGTGAGGTATGATTTACGTGTAAGAAGGAATTTACACGAGAAGCAGAATCGTACTCTTTCTGATCGGTAATTCCATATACGACACCGGACGTACCCGCTGTGGCAGCTATCTCTCCTGGCTCCAGCACGTTCAATGAAAGAGCATTGTTAGGTTGATCTCCTGCTCTATATGAAACGGGAATCCCAGCTGTAAAACCCAACTCATCAGCTATTTTTGATGTTACATATCCCTGAGGTGCAAAAGTTGGAACAATTGTAGGGATCAAACTAGGTGAAATACCATATAGATCAAGTAACAGATCCGCAGGTCTTTCGTTCTGAAAATCCCATAAGATTCCTTCTGATAAACCAGAAGCTGTGGTAGTTGCTTCACCTGTTAGGCATAGTGCCAGATAATCTCCAGGGAGCATAAATTTATGTATACGTTCGTATACTTGTGGTTCATTTTGCTGTACCCACCGCAACTTTGAAGCTGTAAAGTTACCAGGAGAATTAAATAAATGGGTTAATGCATTCTCTTTGCCTAATTGAGCAAAAGCAGTATCACCAATCTCAACAGCACGACTATCACACCATATAATAGATGGTCTGAGTACTTCATGGTTTCTATCCACTGCTACCAGTCCATGCATCTGATAAGAAATTCCAATGGCTTTTACCTCTTTCAGATTAGCTTTCTGAGTTAGTTGCCGGGTAGCATCCTTTGCATTTTCCCACCACATAGCAGGCTCTTGTTCTGCCCAACCGGGCTTATGAGCAATCATAGGCATCTCTGCGGAAGGTGCAGAGGCAGCAGCAACTAACTTTCCTGTTTCAATATCTATGATAGACGCCTTAATAAAAGAACTCCCAATATCGTAACCTAGCAGGTACATGTGTGTAATAAAGTTTAAGTTTAAAATTTATCTGTTGTCAATTTTTTAGTAATAATCGTGGTAAAACTCCTGATAATCTTACAATAGGACTGTAACTTGTCTATATGACACTTTTTCAATACATCACTCTTCTCTACTGTCCATATTAAAAAGAATTATACATCCATAAATAATATTGTAAAAATAACAGCCTTACAGGGGTATCAGAGGCTTTTCTAATCAGGTTGCTGCGAGATTTTTTAAAGCTATCAGAATCAGTCAAAAAATAGGGCTTCTGACAAGAATCAAGAATCTTACATCTGTGCCATAATCTATTTTTAACGAAATCTTATTCACATCTGCCATTCTATATTTGCTTATACGAAATTTAAGAGCAACTATTCATATTTTTTCTTCCCGAGTTATGCTACTGCATTTTATACGAAAACATGGCGTTATCTTATCCATCGCTTTTGTGGCGACTTTATTGCTATGTTCAGCACTATTGTTTTTCCGCAACCGCCAAATAATGTCAAAAAATATTGTTCTCCAAGAACAATCCTATAAATCATCAGAATTTTTCAATGAATTTATTTCAAGTGGCCTGTATAATCTGGATAAAGAGATACTTACGTTCGCCTTTACCAAAGAAGACTATCATCTACAACGATTAGAAACCAATATTGCTACTAGTCAGTCGGCCTATACCAATCTGGTAAATGCTCTTACTACACAGCAGAAGAGTCTTCCATATTATTCATCCAGTATTGACTCTTTGCTTGCTTTAGCAGAAATAACTCGTGATTCAGTAACAGCTTATCAGGAATTCAGCAAAACGATTATTGCACAAGTCCGGATTGACAGTATACAGGAAGTTACTTCAATGCTTCAATCCAATAATAACATTAAATCTGAGAATATTGGCAAACGCCTGGAAGCACACCTAAAAGCATTTGAAAATACGATACTCAAAGAAACCCAACAGGAATACGACAAAGCGACACTAGAGAACACATGGATTCAGATCTTTTCTATTCTTCTGGGATTGCCTGCATTACTCTGGATAGCTAACTACTTTAAAAAGGAAGAAATAAGACGTAAGAAGATTTTAAAAGACTGGAGTGAGAGTAACCGAAAATATCTTTTTGATCCTGGCACAAAGACAAATGAATATACAGTTGAACTAATTGAAACAACAATCACTAATCTGAGAAAGGCAACTAGCTTTGTTAAAAATGTTACACAAGGTTCAGGAAATGTGGAGTGGGAAGGCTTAACACAGGAAAACAAGAATCTGAATGAAGAGAATCTGGTTGGCGAATTGCTAAGAATGCAGCAGCACATGAAAACTGTGAAAGAAAACGATGAAAAACGCAACTGGACTAATGAAGGATTAAATCATCTGAATACTATTCTTCGTAGAGAAAGTGATTTACTTATCTTATCTGACCGCATTCTGGCAGAGTTAATCAAATATATCGGGGCCAATCAAGGTGTGTTATTTATGGTTAATGATAGTGATGAACATAATCCCTATCTGGATTTAAAGGCTGCCTATGCGTTTAATCGCAAAAAATATTTGTCCAAACAGATTCGCCAGGGAGAAGGCCTGGCAGGACAAGCATGGCAGGAAGCAGAGACCATTTATTTAAAGGAGATTCCACAAAATTATGTTCGAATCACATCTGGCCTGGGTGATGCCAATCCCAACAACATTCTTGTTGTGCCTTTAAAACATGAACAGATTGTATATGGTATCTTGGAATTGGCCTCATTTAAACTTTTCCAACCTCACGAGATTCATTTTGTAGAGCGGATTACCGAAAATATTGCAGTCTCTTTTGCTGCAGCTAAAGCGACAGAAAATACAGCCAAATTGCTGGATGAAAGTAAGGAACTGTCAGAACAAATGCGTGCACAGGAAGAAGAAATGCGTCAGAGTATGGAAGAACTGGTAGCTACTCAGGAAGAACTACAACGTAACCAACAAGAAACCAATAATCTTTTGCAAGGCATCAACTCTACGTTTGGTATGATAGAGTATGATACCAATGGAACAATCATTAATGCCAATGAAAACTTTCTGCAATTAATGGATTATTCACTGGAAGATATCAAAGGTAAACCTCATCAGATATTTATGCCAGATGACTCGTCAGCGAAGCAGGACTATGAATCTTTCTGGCATAAACTACGGCTAGGTCAAATCCAATCCGGTAAATTTAAACGAATAGCCAAAAATCAATCTGAGGTATGGCTGCATGCATCCTATGTACCACTGAAAAACAAATCGGAGCAAATATATAAGGTGATCAAACTGGCAACAGACATTACGGCAGAACATAGACTTCAGTTGGAAAATATAGAACGTATGGAAATGATAGAAGTATATGAGCAGGAAATGCGCAATACATTAGAAGAAATGTCGGCTAAACACGAAGAAATGGTTGACAAAGAAAGACGATACCTCGAACAAATTACATTACTGGAAACTGAAAATGAAAAACTAAGAAACGGTCTGACAACCGCATAGTATATTTCAATCCATTCTATGAATAGGTTGATTCATACAAGCTTACCTATTGATTTATAAAGTACAACTGACGAGCAGCATTAAAAGTTTGATTTGAAACAAACCGATTAACCTATTATCTGACTGGGGAACCAACAGATTATTTTGTTTCATCTATCACATAGTTCTTTCTATGTGACGCCACGATTGTTGTTAAAATAGACTGGGCTAAACCAGCTAATAAATCTTATTAATCAACATAGATATGTTGTATGAATCAACGTTTATTTACACGCCTGTATCTGGGTATGTGCACCATTATAGCCGGTATGCTCATTACTCTATTTTATTATTTTACCCATAAAATCATTGAATCAGAAAACCAGGCAAAGAAGGTTACTGCCCGTGTTGCCTCTCAGACTGTTCTGGATAAAATAGACCAATCTCTGTATGCTTGTCAGATGAATAATAAGGCATTTGCCTACAATTCGCTTCTAACGGAAGCTGTGGTAAATCCTCAGGCAAATAGTAGACTGGAAGAATTCATGAATCAAATGATGCAGTACCAATCCATTTATGATCTATTGCTGCTTTGTAATATGGAAGGTAATGTAATTGCCGTCAATACCAAAAACTCCCAGAACACTCCATTGCCTTCAACTAGTCTTATTGGCAGTAATATGTACAACACAGACTGGTTCAGAGGAGCTTTAAAAAGTACCACTACTAATGATGTCTGGCATTCAGACCTTATAGTAGATCCAACAGTTGCACAATTGTATAAATCATCCGGACAAGGTATTGCTTTTGCAGTTCCTGTCAGAAATCCGGAAGGTGAGATGATTGGTGTATGGTATACATTTGCCAATTGGCAAAAAACAGCTGAAAAGATTCGCAAGGATGCTGAAACCGAACTACAGAAGAAAGACCCTCAAGCTCAGATACTCCTGTATGGTGCACACAATGAAAAATTAACAGCCATAGATCGTGACCTCTTCTTTAAAAAACAACCAGAGCTTCTTTACCAGGCAGATGAAAATGCATTGATTCATCAGGCATCTTCTGATAAAAGAAATATGATTGCCCAGCAAGCAACCAGTAATGGAATTCTTTCAAATGCGAAGAATTATTGGAAAGCTGTTACGCTGGTATCCCCAACAAAGTTTACATTAGCAATGTGTCTGTCAGGAGAGGTCCTACAGGTATTATTGATTGTATTGTTTGCTAACAGTGCGATGGTCGCCATTACCTATCTTCTTATCCGCAAAAATTTATTGCAGGTACAATACATTGATACATTGAGAGATGTTCTGGAAAAAGTAGCCAGAGGTATTATCGTCTCTATTCCTGAAAATCTGAAAAGCAACAACGAGATAGGACAAATTAGTAGCTCAGTAAGTGAAATGGTCGACTCACTGAAAACAAAAACCCTATTTTCTGACGAGATAGCCAAAGGGAATCTAAGTGTTACACTTACGAATCTTTACCCTGAAGATCGTCTTGGACATTCACTTACTCATATGCGCAATCAGTTGCAGAAGGTGCAGGAAGATCACACTATCCAATTATGGAAAACAGAAGGCCTGACAACTATCTCTTCCATTCTGCGCAACAATCAAAATATAAAAGAATTAAGCGGGAATATCCTCAGTTTTATTATCAGGTATCTGAAAGCGAATCAGGGGTCACTCTTTTTAGTAAAGCAAAAAGATTCACAGGCAGTACTGGAACTGATGGCTTGCCATGCATTCAATCGAAATAAACATTCGGAAGAACCAGTATTTATCCTTCCAGGTCAGGGGTTAACAGGGCAGGCGTTTCTGGAAGGCAATACTATCTATCTCACAGAAATACCGGAAAACTATGTACGTATAACTTCCGGATTGGGAGAAGCCACACCCCGTATTTTACTTATTGTACCCTTAAAGACACAGAATGAAATCAAAGGAATACTTGAAATAGCATCCTTCTCCGCCATTCTACCCTATGAAATTGAATTTGTAAAGGCTATTGCTGAAAATATTGCGGCAACACTAAGAGATTATCAGATAACCGAACAAATGCAGCATCTACTGGAAGAAAGCCATATAAAAGCAGAGCAAATGAATGCACAAGAAAGCAGTACACGGGAAATGCTGGACCAACTGGTGGTCGTTCAGGAAGAACTAAGACGAAAAGAGATGGAGTTAAATAATATGTTCACAGGTATTGATACTACTTTTGCGATCATAGAATTTGATATACGCGGAACTATTCTCAATGCCAATGAGAACTTTCTGCATCTGATGGATTATAAATCAAATGATATAAAAGGGAAACACCATCGTTTGTTTGTAGATACTGTCTATGCGGAAAGTGAGGAATATTCTAATTTTTGGGATAAATTAAAAGCAGGAGAACCTAATACTGCCCGGTTCAAAAGATATACCAGAACTCATTCAGCTGTATGGTTACAGGCATCTTATATTCCACTTAAAGATGCAACAGGAACCCTCTATAAAATCATCAAACTGGCAACAGATGTTACCAAAGAATCGCTTATGGAACTGGAAATGCAGGAGCATACAGAAATGATAGCCTGCTACGAGGAAGAAATGAAGTCTACCTATGATGAATTGCAGCACCGTACTCAGCAGGTAGAACTCTATGAAGCTAAGATTCAGTCCGTATTTGAGGAACTTCAAAAGTATACCCGGAAGGTTTCTGAACTGGAAAACAAAAATCATTAACTTTTCCAGCTAAGGGCAGTAATAATCCTGAAATAATAAAAGGTACAGATATCTGTACCTTTTATTATTTATTTTAATTGAGACAGCCATTCCTGAGCAAAATCACGTGCAGATAGTGTAGCAGTCTTACCTATCCGGAAAAGCATTTTCCATTCGGAAGACTTTCGTTGATAGGCAGGATTGACAAACTCCTGTTTATACCCTATTGAGGTCAGCTTGGCAGTAAAGTCTACAGAGTTGCATAATACAATAAAGTCTTGCAGGCGTTTACGAAGTGCAGGCTTTATATCAGAATGGGCGTCCAAAACGGCCTGTTGCTTTTTCCGTTTCTCCATATGGATACGAGCTTCTTTCATTCGTTCTTCATCTTCAGTGAGCCTATTTGTAACTTCCCCTGCCATATACTTGTTCATATAAGCAACATACTGCTTTTTAAACTCTTCCGGATTAGATTTAGCTATAGCCAGCATCTTTTTCTGTGCTGCTACTTCTTTTGTCCTGGCAGTTTTTTCTTCTCCTTCCAGAGAGGCTATTTCACCCTCTGCCTGTTGGATCTGAGCCTGAAGTCCCATAGCCAGTGATGAGGCAGGCATTTGTGCAAACATCTGCTGAGCTGTAGCCACTTGTTCATTCATTGCAGCTTTTGTTGCTTCTGAACTTGCACCGCTTTCAAGTTCTCTTTCAGCAGCAGTAGGTGCATCAACAGGATATTTGTTCTTTAGCCACTCTACATATTGCTTCTTAAAATCTGGCGACTCTACATAGGATCTGACAACCTTTCCTAAAGCCTTTACAGCTTCTGCTCTGGCACTCTCTGGTATTTGACGTGCTATCTTGCGCATGGCTGAAGACGACGAAAAATACCAGGCACTTTCATTCTTTATATTTTCCAGTACACCAGTTTCAACATCATACATCTTCATGCCCAGGTCACTCAGTGCATCTCCCGGACGAGCAGCTGTAAGCCATCCTGCTAAGAGGATAAGCCCACAAATACCTATTCTTTTTTTCATAGTTGTATTTTTATAACCACTTTTTAGCACCTAAAGAACTCACATACCCGTCACTTCTGTCATGAAATATCAGGTATGTGAATCATCTTAGATTAAAACTTAGCTGTTACACCCAGACGTAAAGCAGCAACCCCATATCCAACCTCTGCAAATCCTCCTACTTTTTCAGATAACATATATCGTGCACCAGCATGAAGGCCTAAGATGAGGCTATTAGTATATGGATTATAATAATCATTGTAGTATCCGGAATTGTCTTTATAGGATACACTCCTGAATCCAAGTGATAATCCTCCATAGACATCTAACTTTTCGTTTGAAATTCCGAACAATTCGTTAGCATGATAAGATGCTCTCCCCCCAAAGTATAAAAATGTATAATGCCATTTATATCCGGCATAATTCTCTCCGTAACGGGCATAATCAAAAAATGCCCCTACACTAATATTATTTTTCAAGCCGTATTCAAATGATACGCCCAAAGGAATTCCGCCTGCATTAAAACTGCCTATCCCAACCCCAGCATTCAGATATTTGGTACCTGCGACCTCTTGGGCCTGAACTTTAGATGTAAAAATTCCTGCTACTAATAGGAAAAGAGTCAGGTAGAAGAAACGTGTTTTCATAGTTGTTTTTAGATAAAAGATTAGAATGTAACTAGTTTGAATCGTGTTGTTTTCGATAAGTGATACAAAACAACACGATCCTCAAGAGGTATTCAATCCTGTCTATCTTCAAATGTTTGGATAGCGTTATGAATTGAATAAAAATGCACATCAATTGTAATACTCCGGCTCAATGATAGCATTTATGGCATTTATACTATAGGGGTACACATGAAGGCTGATTCTGCTACTATTTGTAAATGTCAATTGAAAGCCTTTTTCGTGCATTTAAGATCAAATTCTGATCAATCCTATCATTGCTGTTAGCATCTAATCCATTTTTTTCGTATTTTTGCACTGTTCTTAGAAACTCTCCCATGCTATTTTTTGTCAGATACGTTCAGTATCGTATAAATATGTCCGGAACCGGACATACAAAAAACACAAAAAACATACACAGCACTGATTATCAATACAATGCAAATTATGGCAAGGAGATTGCAAGTATTTTTGCATAGTAGATATTTCCCTCACGTTGAAAATAGATACTAATAGAATACTAGATTTTTCTAATACTACAACTACACTTTGAAAATTATGATTACTGTTGGATTTGTTGCCTTATTGATTGCCACGCTGGCATTCTGGCAACACGGGATGGAAGCTACGTTCCGTAAAAGAAATGAAAACTCCCAGAGAGTTCGCAGATGGAAACGCAATACTATACTGGCTGTGCTTGGCTGGTTAGGTTATATTACTTTGTTGTCTACAAGTAATATTTTGACAGACATGGAATCACCTTTGCGTATTCCTGTATTGGTACTGTTGCCTATAACAGGATTTCTTACTTACTTTTTCCTGTCTAATAAATTTAAAGTATTCGTAATGTATTTTCCCAAACCAATGACTGTATATGGACAGACATTACGAATTGCTGTTGAATTATTAATTTATGGAAGTTATGTTCAGGGAGTAATACCTGCACACGCTACTTTTGAAGGATATAATCTGAGCATTCTTATAGGCATCACTGCTCCTGTTGTTGGATGTATGGCATATATTTCAAAGACTATGTCTACCCAAACATTGGTTGGATGGAATATATTGGGTTTAGGATTGCTGGCAGTAGAGACATTTGTCTTCATGACTACATTAATTTGTCCTGAGCTTTGTGGCCTTGAGCATACATTTGCACCACAGTTTGGCACAATGCCCTATTTACTTTTACTTTCTGTATTTATTCCTTCTGCAGCATTTATGCATATGGTTTCAATTGCACAAACATTAATACCTGCCCGCAGAAAAATACAAAGACAGTATGCCTGATAAGACATCACTATACGCTTTTCTCTAAAGCATATAGTGATGTTTCAAGCCGGAAGTAATACAATAAATTGTGCCCCTTTTCCAGGTTCACTGTCTGCATACATAAATCCTTTGTGATTTTCTACAATCCTTTTGCAGATAGCCAGTCCAATGCCTGAACCTTCGTACTCACTCCGGCCATGCAATCGTTGAAAAAGACCAAATATCCTCTCTTTGTGTTCAGGTTCGAACCCAATACCATTATCTTCTACAACAATTTTGATATACTCTGTTTGTTCGACAAACCGTAGATTGCCTCTATCTTCCTCTGTCAGTGGCATCCTTCTAATTTGAATAGTCAGCGGTTCATCCGGCTTCGAAAATTTTACGGCATTTCCTAACAGGTTAGCAAATAACTGATTTATCTGAGAAGGGATAGAATGAATTTCTGGCAGTTCATCTATAGTAAACTCTATCAGCTTTCCAGTATTCTCTTTTTCCTCCTTCAGAGGCATCCATACTTTTGTAATCAATTCATTCAGATTCACTTGCTGGTATCCCTCTTCCAATCTTCCAACTCTGGAATATTCAAGTAAATCATTGATCAGCGTCTGCATGCGTTCAACAGCCATTTGCATACGCTGTATATACAGTTGGCCATTTCCTTCCAATAATGTACTGTATTCCTTTACTAAGAGGCTACTAAACGATTTAACCTTTCGTAATGGTTCCTGTAAATCATGAGAAGCTACATAGGCAAAGTTTTCCAGTTCAGTATTTGACCGTGTCAATTCCAGATTAGTTTGTTCGATTTGTTGCTGCTGCTGTGTTAGAGCTGTTATGTCTTGGTATGTGAACAGTATACCATCTCCCTGTTTAACAATATTTCCATCAAACCAACCTTTTATGCCATGTGCATCATACAAAAAAGTTTTTCGTTCAGTTCTGCCTGTTTCTACAACAGAAACAAACAGATCAAAAAAGCCATTTACCCTATTTTCCGGATAGTGAGTCAACCATGACTTTCCTATTAATTCTTCCTCTGTTTTTCCAGTTATCAAGCTGTTGGCAGGATTTGATAATTCATGAACAAAGTCTATGATCTGTCCAGAGGCATCTCGGATGGCTCTATATAAAACGATACAAACTGGCGAATTATTAATTACACTTTCAAACAAATCAGATTGATGCTCCAACGCTTGCTGGATCTGCTTCAAATCATTGATTATCGTAAAAGATGACAACAAATGATGGTCGTCCAAATAAGCAACCTGTCCTTCCAGCCAGTTTTGATAGCCGTCAAATTCATAGAAATCTTCAAAACGTTCAGATTCCTTTGTTATAAGCACCCGCTGATAAGCCAGCCAGAAGTGTGAATTCTTGACCTCAGGAAATAACTGCAACATGCTTTTTCCTATCAATTCACTTTCAGCAAGTCTGGTTTGCTCCTGTAAAGTTTGACTGACATACACATATACTAAATCGGATATCTGCTTTTCTTCATCATATACTACCTTCAGCACACACATACTGGTGGGAGTATTCCGAAAGATATTTTCCAGTGCCCAGGCTTGTTGCTCAATTTGTATATCTTTCTGCTTTTCCTGAGTAATGTCATGTAGCAGACATATTACTTTTCTTTCTTCAGAGCTAATGCTCCATTCTCCTGCCAGAATTTTTTCTTTTCCATCTCTGGTTATGACCCGTTGCTCAAAAGGAATGAAGTTTTGAGTAGTTTTATAATGGTCTATCATTGCCGTCGTTTTCTGAACATCCTCTGCTGGCAAATGAGATAAATACAAATCAGGTGTACAAGGATTATTACCGAATGTTTCTGGTGTATAACCCATCAAAGACATCATCCCCTCAGACCAAACTACCTCATTTGTATCCAGATCCCACTCCAGGCTTCCATAGTGAAAATTATGTTCTACACATTGAAACAACTTTTCTTGCTGACGCAATCTTTTAACTACCTTTTCTTCCTGTTGTCTACTTGTCACCTGTGAGGTGATATCTTCTATCAGACAAATCCATGTTGGAGTACTATATATATGACTAATTTGTCCTTTGATAGAAATCCATTTCTGCTTTCCATCAAAAGTTAGAATTCTGACCTCTAACGGTATCCAGGCAGATAATTGTTTTACTTCCACCAAGTAACTAATTGCTCTTTCCTTATCCAGAGGGTGCAAATGTTCTGTAAAAAATGAGAGATCTTTATAATTAGAGCCAAATGTTTCTGGTCCATATCCGAATAGATGCATCAGGCCGTCAGACCAAACCATCTGCTCTGTTTCTACTATCCATTGCCAGCTTCCGAAACCAAATAATGTCTCTGTCTGGCTTGTCAGTGAGGTTACAACCTCTGATGAAACAGTAAGTAATGGCTTTGTTTTCTCAATAGGCTTTTTCTCTGAAGTATTTAAGGGATTTATATCTGAAGGGATGCTCATAATAATGAATGTTAATCTTCTACCTTGACAGAAGAATACAAAATAGATCTCAGACTATATTACTGATAAAGAAAATTCTCACCCTATGAATAAATTGAGTACTGTCTGGGTGTAAAATGTTAGCTTGTAAAAGTAAAAAGTGTAATTTAAAATCGGAACAAATTCTATACCACTTCAAGAGATTCTTCCTCGGCTTTTCCTGGAACATTGGTTCATTATATTTTATATCCTATCTATGGGTCTATCATTGCAAACACCATATGTAGATATAAATCCCCACAAGCTAACCTTTTATAGAATGAGCCAAAAACTAAAAGATTATATGGCTAAGTTTGCAATACTACTCAAAATATAACCTGATTAATTTATGTAAATACAGCTGGATTATAAGCAGCAGATTTCCAATACTTTTTTTTCTTCATCTTTGTAGAATATTGAAGTTGACAGAGATGAAAAAAGTAAATTCCGATGCCGTAGAAACTTTATTTAAACAATACCATAAGGAGTTGTGTCGCTGGGCCTATACATTTGTAAGAGATAAAGAACAGGCTCAGGATATTGTACAGGAAGTCTTCTTAAAGTTATGGAAAAACCGTGAAGAGTTGGATTGGGGAGAACAACTCAGAAGTTATCTCTATAAATCAACTACACATGTTTCCTTAAATCATTTAGAAAGATTCCAAAAAAAACGCACTATTCATCAATATATCCAGCAGAGCAACGACTTTGTGAGCAATGATACTACAGACAGAGTGTTGTTTAATGAACTTCATGAAAAAGTACAGCAGGCAATAGATAACCTTCCACCTAAATGCAAAGTCATTTATTTGCTCTCACGACAAGAAGGTCTTAAGTATCAGCAGATTGCCGAACAACTTGATCTCTCAGTCAAAACCGTTGAAAATCAAATGGGTATAGCACTGGAAAAACTGCGAATTGCTCTCAAACCTTATCTGAGCAAGGAATTTCTCATAAGTATACTTCTCTTGGTTGTCAGTTGGATAACAGAAAAAGTATGACGACATATACTATTGACTATCAACCCTCTAAAAAAAATAAATATTTTTTTCACTTTTCTTTAGGGGTAAATCTCTTCTCAACTGTTTTACTCATACAATCAGCAAAACATTTATTCTGACTATGGCAAATACCATTTGGCAAATACTCGCAAAGTACCTGACCAACGAGCCATTGACAGAACAGGAAAAGGTAGCATATAAAACAAGAGAGAGGAATCCTGAACATCAGGAAACGTTAAAAGACATTCAAACTATATGGGAATTGTCAGAAACTTCCTCTGAAGAAATTGATTGGGAAACAGATAATCAATGGAATACTTTCCAATCAAAGCTACAGAATGAAACAAAAGTTATTGAATTAAGGCCTTGGTATAAACAATATTACTGGCAAACCGCTGCGGCAATAGTACTTGTTTTAGCTGTTGGTTATGGTTTAAAAGATAGCTTGTCAACTGAAAGCACTGCTATTTCATCAACTACAGGATATGTTAACACAAATAAATCTGTTCAGACAGCTAACCAGATTGATGTTCAAACATATCAATCTACTGATTCTGTCAAAGAGATTCGTTTGCCTGACGGTAGTCAAATATGGTTAAATAAATACAGCACAATAAGTTATAAGCCAGATTTTGGAAAAAGTGACCGAAGAGTTACATTATCTGGTGAAGGGTTCTTTGTAATAGAAAAAGATAAGACAAAACCATTTATCATTCAGGCAGGAGGCACCGAAACGAAAGTATTGGGAACATCTTTTGATCTGAAAGCATACACGAATGATAAAACTATCGAACTTACTGTAGTAACGGGTAAAGTTGAATTCAGTGAGACAAAGAATGATTCAAAAAAGACAATTTTGCTACCTAAACAGAAAGCCACTTTCAAAAAACAGGAAAGAATACTAAATCAGTCAACGGTAGCTAGTATGAGCTTTTTACAGTGGACAGAGTCAAACAATGCTACTTATCTGCATGAGATCCGTTCACCAAAACAGTTTATTACGAACACATTCTCTTGGAAAAAAAATGGTCTTAACCAAACAGTTGTAGAAGGAACTTTAACAAATCGTGCTTCTATTGCTTCTTATAAGGACATAGAGCTTATCTACAGAATTTATACAAAGAAAGGAACCGAAAAACCAACAAAAGTTATTACTATACCTAAACACCTAATCCCAGGTCAAAGCATTAATTATAAATACAATCTCGGTAATATGTTTGGTACTACTGCCCGTGTAACAGTAGATGTTAAAAATGCAGTGATTGTACACTAAATCTCATTGATAAAGAAAAAATATATAATTGATTGAATACGAAAAAACAACCAGCTATGTTTACTTATTTAACCAGAACCCTATTAACTTTAACAGTTGTAACCCTTGTACTTACTTCCTGTGTTGTGGAAAAACGTACTACTGTGGTGCAACAGTCTAAACCTGCTCCAGCCAAGCCAATGCCTCCGGGACAAGCTAAGAAGGCCGCAGGTAGCCAATCTGCAAAATCGTTTGCCCCAGGCCAACAAAAGAAAAAACACTAATTCCCAAGACAAAAAATATACTTATTTCCTGCTGTTTGAACTCAGACATACTCTCTGATTCAAACAGCATTTTTTTTGATAGTCCACCGTCAGTTCTTTTTAGCTACCATCTTTTCTCTAAACAAGTAATTTTTTAGTGGTAAAAAGATTCTGGCCGTGTTCTCTGATATAAAGTCAATAGTTCTTCCCCGCATAGCATCATCACAAGCATATTTACAGAACTGAAAGCATTATTGGCCGTACATTCTTACCCACAATTGATCTATAAAATCTACAGGTACGATTTTTTCTATGCTAGTGTCAATATGGTTGGACACTAGTAATATGTAACTTTTTTATTCTTATAGAACCAGACAGATGCATACAGATGCTCCTAAAGAAGGCTTGGAAAAAGCCAACAAATATGTACTCTCCCGCAAACTGGATCAGATCTTTGTTAATCTGGCAGAAGTTTATCGTTTTGTCGTTCGTTTTTTTCAAGAAGTATTTCTTCCTCCTTATGAATGGCAGGAGGTTATAAATCAATGTTTCCAGGTTGGAGTCCGTTCTCTGCCATTAATTTCTCTTACCGGATTCATCATTGGTATTGTGTTTACCAATCAATCACGTCCTTCTCTTGCTGACTTAGGTGCAACAGCGCTTCTTCCAGCTCTTATCGCAGTAGCAATAGTACGTGCACTTGCACCACTGGTTACGGCCCTGATTGCAGCAGGACGAGTCGGTTCAAATATCGGGGCGGAACTTGGATCAATGAAGGTAACTGAACAGATTGATGCTATGGAAGTATCAGCCGTCAATCCTTTTAAGTTTCTAGTTGTATCACGGGTATTGGCTACTACATTCATGATTCCTACTCTAACCATGTATACTATGATTGTAGCACTCATGGGGGGATATGTAAACATACATGCCAATGAACTAACCAGCTTTAAGAGTTATATCAATCAGGTATTTGATGCCATCACCTTCCTTGACATTTTTTCATCAGTCATAAAAGCATTTGTATTCGGATTTACAATAGGCATAGTAGGTTGTTACAAAGGGTACAATTCTTCAAAAGGAACCGAAGGTGTAGGAAAAGCCGCCAATTCATCCGTTGTGACATCTATGTTTCTAGTGTTCATTGAGGAACTATTGATACTGCAGATAGTGAATGCCTTACGTGGATAAGATATATAATAACTATGAAAGAGAATATCAAAATAGATACTACGAATAAAGTCATTACGATCAAGGGTTTGAAGAAATCCTTTGGAGAACTGGACGTTCTCAAAGGTGTAGATATGGATTTATATCAGGGAGAAAATCTGGTAGTATTAGGGCGGTCAGGGACAGGAAAATCTGTTTTAATTAAAATTATTGCAGGACTGCTACAACCTGATGAAGGCTCTGTAAATGTGTTGAACCATGAAATTACGGGTATAAACGAAAAAGAAATGGATGCACTGCGCTTAAAGATCGGATTCTCCTTTCAGAATAGTGCCTTGTATGATAGTATGACGGTTCGTGAAAACCTGGAATTTCCGTTAAGACGCCATGAAAAAGAGTTGAGTGAAAACGAAATTAACCAACGTGTAGAAGAGCTCCTGGAAGATGTAGGACTATCTCAAACAATCAATCAAATGCCATCCCAGCTATCAGGCGGCCAGCGCAAACGCATTGGGATAGCTCGAACATTGATTCTGAAACCTGAAATTATGCTATACGATGAACCTACAGCAGGTCTTGATCCTATTACCAGTATGGACATCAATAACCTGATCAATGAGGTTCAGCAAAAGTTTCATTCATCTTCTATTATCATTACACATGACCTTACCTGTGCCAAAATCACAGGTGACAGAATCGTTATGCTGCTTGATGGGCAATTTCAGCGCCAAGGCACATTTGATGAGGTATTTACAACAGAAGATGAACGAGTGAAAGCTTTTTATGATTATAACTTTACAGATTAACTAACTATGGGAACAGCAGAAAACAATAAACGATCTGTGGTAGTAGGAGTGTTCGTACTCTTGGCTATCATTATATTGGTTGCAGGAATTTTTATTCTGGGAGGCAAACAGAAACGGTTTGAAAAAACCCTCGAAGTAAAAGCAGTATTCGATAATATTGCAGGTCTGAAAGCTGGAAATAACGTCTGGTTTTCAGGAGTAAAAATTGGTACTGTAAAATCACTGCAACTGTATGGTACGTCTCAGGTTGAGGTGACACTTAAAATAGAAGAAGATGTACAAAAGTACATCCATAAAGATTCAAAGGCACGACTTGGGTCAGAAAGTCTGATAGGAAACAAAATTATTGAAGTTTATGGTGGAACTCCGCAAGCCCCTGTAGTAGAAGAAGGAGACAGACTACAGATTGAACAGGCTCTCAGTACAGATGATATAATGGAGACCTTGCAGGAGAATAATAAAAACCTGTTGGCAATTACCACAGATTTTAAGAAATTAAGTAATGACCTTACTAACGGTAAAGGTACTGTAGGCGCACTATTATCAGATTCGACCCTGGCTAATCGCTTTCAGAGCATCGTTTCTAATCTGCAACAAGTATCTGCTACAACCAGTCAGGCCTCTGCTTCTTTGTCACAGTTTACACATAAACTAAATAACAAAGATGGCCTTGTCAATCAACTACTTACAGATACTGTTGTCTTTAATCAATTAAAAGGCTCTGTTAACCAGCTCCAAACTACAGCCTCTTCAGCATCTGCAATAAGTGGAAATCTTGAAAAGGCAAGTAATAACCTTAACCGTAACAACAATGCATTGGGGATGCTATTAAATGACGAACAGTTTGCCACACAATTGAAAGGAACTATTCAGAACGTAGAAACCAGTACAAAGAAACTAGATGAAAGCATGGATGCATTGCGGTATAGTTTCTTTTTGAAAGGAGCATTTAAGAAAAAAGCTAAAGCTGACGCAAAGCAACAAGCTCAATAGCGTTCTAGGCTGATTTAAAATACATCATCAATACCTATCCCCTACAAAGACTAAAAGATGAGTCTTTGTAGGGGATATCTTTATATAATAAATACGTGTATTTACAATTAGTAGTACAAATCTAACACCTCGCAGGCAAAATCATCAGTTGAGAGATGCTGTAATTGAGCTATCTATAATAAGCATATACCTTTGTAACACATTAATAATCAAAACACTTTTAACTACAAACAACTACACTATGAAAACATTAGTAACAGATCTACGTTTAACCGTATTGGTTTTAACTCTATTAGGAAGTCTGGCAGCCTGTAAAAAACATGACCCGGATCCAGAAAAAAATGGTCCTGGTTTTGTAGACAAGCATTGGAAAGTATCTTCAATTACTTCTACCCCAGCAATTGATGTAAGTGGAGATGGAATACCTGATCCAGATTGGATGCCCTATGCGCCACAATGCTTCATAGATGATATAACAACCTTTAAATCAAATGGTAGCTTTGTAGTAGATGATGGCCAATTATGTGATGGAGATAGCCCGACTCCCACTAATGTCAAATGGACATATGATGAAAGTAGTAAACTTATAACATTAACAGATGGCACAAATACAATATCATACGAAGTTGTAGAGGCATCCTCAAGTGTGTTTAAGATTAAACTTTATGAGGAAGAAGAAGGAGTTGCATTAACCCTCATAAAAACTTACAAACCTCAATAATTATTATCCCCTTGGATTGCACTCCAAGGGGATAATTTTATCTTAATAAAGAAACCCACCCTTTGTACCTTCGGGTAGTATAATAAATCAGGAAATAATAACTGCCTGTCGGAAATTGGGCACCTTCCCATTTGAAATTCCGGTCATGGCTGGTAAATATCAATCGTCCCCATCTGTTGTACATCTCTATTCGATCAAATCTCTCTTTGCAGTTGTCTTTTGGTAGATTCTTGGTACTATCTTCATTATTTGACATCTCAAAGTAAGGATTCCATTCGTCACCATTTGGAGTAAATACATTGGCAGGTAGAAAGTAAGAATGATCTACTACAGAATCCTGAACAACAATGGTCACGGTTGTGGTATCATACTTATTTTTACAATTTTTATTCTGTGTAAAAAAATCAATAATGAATGTATTGTCTTTCACTACATCCAGCACACTACAATCAGGCGTCCAGGAAAAGGGCACAGTTACACTATCCACACCTGTTTTCCCATTCTCAAACTTCATCCCAACTGCCCTCATATCAAATCCTCGTCCAGCAGCATTAACAGTGATCGCACCATCTCCTGTATTGGTAGCAATAACATTGAATTGCAGCAACTGGCGTACAAATATACTTGCCTGATTACCCGGCAAAGTGGTCAGTATAACAGGAGAGTCTTGTACTAAAGGCTCAAAGTTAAAATTTACAATTAGAGTATCAGACAGTCCTCCTCCACACCCATCATCTCTAACTACCAGTTTCACTTGTAATGGTTGATTTATTTCTGCTGCTGCGCATTTCTCAAAACACAGGTTCGCCCATACAGTATCACTATCCTGATATATAACTCCAGATGTAGGAGATAAAGAAACCAGACTGGAAGAGAAGTTAACAGCCTCCAGCGTTAAAGCCAGCGTAGAACTACCAAATTGGGTTCCTGATATTTTATCAGTCAGAGCAACTTTAAAACAAAGGCTGTCTGTTGTACTCACCTCTATTGTACTCAGATTAGCAACATATGTATTTGATTTATTATCTTCTAAACTTACTATAGGTGCATTATTTATAGGACATTCTATTACACTAATTTGAAAGTCTCTTTGAACAGCACCTATTTGAAGTCCATTCCGATACTCCTTACACAATACGGCAAATGCATATAAGCCTTGTTTATCGGCTGTAAAGGTTATAATACCAGTCCTACTTCCAACAGATAAAGGTATAGGCCCCGGAGTACTTTTAGTCAAACTATACCCTGGTGCCCAGGTGATGAGTGGATATGGTGCAGAATGATTGCGCGGATCAGGATCTATATATTGATTTCCAAACCGATCTTGTTGTACAGGGTCAGCAGGGTATGGACAATTATCCGGGCAAACACAATTTCGACCACTACAAGCATCTGAATAACCTTTATAAGGAGTAACTAATGTATAAACCAGTGAATCCCCATCTGCATCCCTGGCACTAAAGTCAAAATAGAATGGAGAGTTAATGCAGGCATAGTCACCCGTAATCACACCAAACTCAGGAGAGTTATTGATAAAAGATTGTTTATTCAGACTCACTGCAGGAAATTCCATATAGAAGGCATTTCCCACCTCATTGGGAGTATAAATATTGGTTATATTGGCATTTCGGCAACAACGTTCCCAAACCACATAATATCCTTCAGAATCATTATATGTATCACCAGAAAGAGTAATTTCTGTGTAATACCACAGGCGACTATTCCTAACCTTATCACGCCTTTCACAACTAGGGTTATTGTAGGTAAGAAGGCTCTGACTTTTATATAACCCCAGATCTACATTCCGCATAAACTGATTATCTCTTTTACGAAATATAGTAGCCCGAATATAATCCTGCTTTAATTCAGGACTAGCAGCACTAATCTCATCATAATAAAGATTCAGACCGAGTTCATATTTAGTATCCGTTTTATGAATCAGATAAAACTCTCCTCCAACAATATGAGAAGCAAAAGAGGGGCTAATAGTAAATCCCCATAGAAACAGTAAAATACACCATCTTAGGTATTGATTAAAGATTATAGAATGCACTACCTGTGACATAACAGGTCGCATACATACAGTACTACTCATATACAATGCTTAGTATTTAGGTTGATAAGCGATCTCTTACCTTATCTACTGGTGATAAAGGCAACGTATATGTACTGTTTATAAATTGGTGTGGCGCTTTGTCTCAGAAACTGTCAGAATTGACTAATAGCAAATGAGAAAAAGTTTAGAAAGATGAAAAAATGGCAAAGAATGCTAACAGCACTTTATACACTATGAAGTGCTGTTAGCAAAGCAATTAGAGTTATTTAAAAGGCAACATAGGTATTTTATTAGTGGTAATCATTTCATTGATACCACCTAACTTTTCATTTTTGGTATTCAGATTCAATTGCTTCAACTTTTCAGAAGAAATACGGGCAGATTGCCGGGTAGTTGAGCCTCCAGTGAGATAGGATATGGCTGCATTAAAACATGCTTCATTCGGATTACCCCAATCTTTAGAATAATCATCTGCTGAACTTATATTGGCAGTCATCCCATCAAAATAATCACTTTCATTGTTTGCATTTACTGTTTTGAAAGCTATTGGGAAGACATAGTAATTCTGTGTTACATCTGTCTTACTCATCTCTATCAGAATTCCAGGAAATCCTACAGGTTTACCATAAGTAGTAGAACCAACTAATGTTACATTTACATAAGGCTTCAAATTATTAATAAGCAACTCGCTGGCAGACGCCGTTTCTTCTGATGTAATGAAAACAATACGCGTCAGATTAAAATTAGCAGACTTTGTATCAAAATTAATATCGGTTGTATAGCCAGCCTTTTTAAACTCAGATGTCAGTAATGCATTGTATTTATAACTATACATAGCTTTTCCTTTCGCACTAGCAGGTGCTACCAGATTAGCAAAGTATTCAGATACGGATGTATATCCCCCACCATTGTATCTCAGATCAATAACCAAATCTGTAATTCCTGCTGCTTTCAGATCAGTAATCGCAGCATCCAGTTCAGCTTCCGTATCTGCCCCATTATTGTCTCCCAAAAAACTGCTTAAAGCTATGTATCCAATTTTCAAACCTCCGACACTTATTACTGTATCTTTCTGAACAAAATTGGCTTTATACGATGCTTTGGTTAATGTCAGCGTTTTTTGTGTTCCCTCGTTCGTTTTAAAAACAAATGTGGAAGTACTATTGCTGTTTAGTGAGTTATAAAATGCTTCTTCATTTGCTGCTGTTGCTTCAACTCCATTTACACTCAAAATCTGCCAACCCCGTTGTACACCTGCCAATCCTATAGGAGAATTTTTATACACATATACAACTCTCTGATCAGTAGAAGAAAGATATCCCCTTCTGAATCCAAAACCAGCATTGCTTCCAGATGAAGTATTTTCCCAGTCAGTTTGTGTGTAGGCAAAGCTATATCTATCGAGGTGCTTACCGGAGGCTCCTATATCACTGTAGGAACGAATGCCATCAGAACCACTCATGATACTATCTACATTTTCAAAAGAATGAGGTTTAAAAGTAGTCTCAGAACTTTTAATCAAATCTCCGTTGGTAACAGACCACTTTGCATAGTCAGGAAGCTTTTCATTCCATAAATAATAGACCAGAGAATAATAATACGCACTATCTCTCACATCAACTGTATCTGAACTGGAGCTAATAGTTGGAGTAACCGCCTCGGTATCTTTCTTACAAGACACAAATCCTGTTGAGAGGAGCAAAAGAAAAAGAACTGTGTTCAAACATTGAACTTTGAAAGACTGTTTTTTCATACATTTTAAATTGAGTTCTGTACTGCCTTTAATTAAAGTCACTTATCCTGAGGCGCATAAAATTTTTATTCCTACAATCAGTATCACCGAAAAAAGCGTAACCTTAGTCCGGTGAACTGTTGCAGGTGCTTGTATTTAACTAAACTACTCAAATAGTCACTGGCAAGATTTTACAATTATCTCACTTCCAAAATCTGAACACTAATTCAATAGTATTATCTTAGAGACAAGAAACCTTGGCATTACTACTACCTTTGAATAAATCTTTGTTGAGAATAACCGATTAAAAATCACTTTTCTCATTTAAAATTCTCTTTACGTAATACGCTATCCTGTGTTTCATGTAGTGGTTTTAGCTGATGTGCAGGTACATTAGAAGGCTCTCGCACAAATTTCATATCACATACATAATGGTCATACCTAACCATTGTACTTATCAGACTAAAAAGCAACAAAAGAAGAGTTTCACCTATACTTTTGGGTACTGTATGCTTCATATCAGAGAAATTTGGAAAATGGGATAGCTAAAGTAAGAATTGCTATATGTCAGACTTGTATTTTTTGGCGGCTTCCCTTACTGTTACCGTGTACAGTGTATCACATATTCCATTCCCATAATCAGTTACAGAAGTTACACCATTGCTGATTATTTCTATGTTACCACTTACAGGCCTGCCACTATTCTGACAGCGCCCTGTATAGATAATATCTTTGGATATGGATGTCATAAAAGCAGTACCTATACGGGAAATACCTGTAAGTGAGCCAGAGATTATCCAACAATCATCCTCTTTATACTCAGAGGAGCGATAGACATAAGTCAATGCACCATTCCAAGAAGTCGAAGATCCATCTGTATAAGTTAGCCTGGCATCTTCTGAAGTAACAGTAGTTATTTGATCAACAGACTGAGAGACAAGCGTCCCACTAAGACTTGTGTTGCCTTTCCTAAAGTTCTCAAATGAAATAGACCCTAAATAAGAAACAGATGGAGATTTTCCGTTTATGTCACTATCAATAATTGTAACAAAGAATGTATCAATAAGCTTTCCTGTAGGTGTCTTTAGAGAATCTGCGCAGACAGAACTATCTCCATAGTCTATTGTGATAGTTCCTGAATAGGTAAGTGTATCACCATTATGGCTAATATTGGTATAGTTGCTGGTGATAACAGGTTTATATTCTGTTGGATATCTCGTATATTCATTTGTGGAGTTATTCGATTTCAGTAAGCGTTCAGTCAACAACCCCCTTTGTATGATCTCAAGTACATCCTTTACAATAGCCACTAACTGGATATTTCCAATGGCAATTGTTTGCGATTCTTCTATTTCCTGAGAGGTTATAGGATGTTGTCTATTACATGCCAGAATCCAGATCATGACAAAACAACCTGAAATCACTGGCAGTCTAATACAAAATGCTTTCATATTGTTAGACACTTAATGATTAACTTCTTCATTAAACATCTATAAGACATCCAATCAAAAACCAACTACTATTCTCTTTTATATGCTGAAACAGTAATAGCTAAAAATTGCAGGTGGAACTATCTGCGTCTGGAGAAGTCAAAAGTATAATAGGCACTAATCTGAAGGCTAAGCCACAATTTGGTCTTCCTGGTTGCCAACATTTCTCTTCCGCCTTCTCTAAAATCGTTTGGATTCCCTACCCAAACTGATTGTACATCACCTATTTTTTTTGAAAGCACTCTATTGGGAGAAAGCTCGTTTGGAAAAAATGGATCAATTTCATTTACAGCTGCATACTTACTAGCCTCACGACCTTCTTTTTTGTATCGGGTAGTTAACCAATGAAATACAGTACTTACTTCTATCTCTGCATTTCGTATTATTTGTCTGCGAACTGATAAGTTTAAGCGATGATACCAATTAGTTAGTTCAACATCAGCATAGTAATAGGAAGTGATATAGGGATTAGTATAAGCATAAACATTTTTGATCTTTATATACTCTTCTCTTTTATGTAATCTGGCACTTGTCCATTCTCCTCCTACTGACCATTTAGATGTATTACCTAGTGGAAACAATCCACCAATACCTACCCCATAACGTGTCATCCCATTATTCAAAAAACCCACATTGAATACCCCAAATAAGGAACGCAGACCAACTTGAAGCTCTGCTGCAAAATTGGTTACATCATTCAGGTAGAATCCCGTTACTCCCACTCCTACTATAAAATCGCTACCATCTATCCCCCACTCAAAAGGCCTTTTATAGCGTTTGACACGAGTAGATACTTTTTTATCAGTAGTTGATTTGTTGACATTTTTTTTGCTGACATTAGATTTTGCCAAACTATCTGTTTGCAGAGAATCTTGTGTTACAGGATCAATGCCCATGCGACTTCCAAATAAGAACAATTCTATATCGTCACCATGTGCGAAGCTTTTAGCAGAGTTATGTGGCTTATAGGTATATGTCCGAGAAGGTGTTACAATACGCCGTAGTGGTTGATGATTTTTAAAAAGAAAGAGAGCCAGAACAGAGTCAGCCTCATCCTCATCTGTGGTTGTATCTACTGTTAACAAACCAGAATCTCTGGATGTATTTGGTATTGCCAACACAAGTAATGTATCCGTAGTTACAGTATCAGAGAGAGTAAGAAGAGTATCTGATAAAAGTATACTATCTGACACTGAAATAAGTTGTGTATCAACAGGTATTGTAGCAATGCGTGTAATCTCCTTTATGACTGGCCTTGCAGTATCAGGATTCAGTTTCTCAGTAGGTGGTCTCTTTGCAACAGTGGATGAACTTACAGTCTTTTTGGTTTGTGCTTTTGCGACAGTGATAGGAATACCAGCTTTCTTCTTCAGAATGACATGCTTACCCTGCTTCTTATATAATAATCCTATCTGATCGCATACCCGAGTCAATACATCATCTACTGGTTCATTTTTTACTGAAAAAGAAACAGTCTGTTTCGCGTTTACAAAGTGTAGACTATAAACAAAAAAAACGCCAGCTTGTTGAGCTAGGCGTTGAAGAGCCTGTTCTACAGGCACTTTTTCACAGGTCATTGTTATTCTCTTTCCAGAAGAAGGATTTTGTGCATATGCAGACAGGCTTACACATCCCATAAGACATACCAATACCCCTGCTTTAATAATAAGGACACTTACCTCCTTCCAGACTAAACTCATTCGGACCAACTTTAACAATTTCTAAATTGATATTATCATTGCTATAATACTCTTTAAGTGTACCAAGTACTTCATCAAGAGAACTATTATCAAATATTGAAGAAAACTTACAGTCCGCTAAATTATTATTTTTTAATGAGATTTTGCATGCATACATTTTTTCAATATCAGAAATAACCATTTTCAGAGGAGTTTCTTTAAACTCAAGCATATGAGTAGCATATCCTAATGCATTTGTGTTCACAACAGATGTCACTTCAATGATACGAGAATTTTTCTGCCATGTACCTGTTTGCCCTTTAACGAGGTACACACTGGTATCAGCAGCTGAAAGTTGTACTTTTCCGGAAGTCACACTGATTACAACAGCATTGCCAGTTGCATCTACATTAAATGCCGTACCTACTACTTTGACCTCTGCTTTATCTGTATGAATAATAAAAGGCTTTAGTTTATTTGGTGTTACCTGAAAATACGCTTCGCCAGTTAATTTAACTTCTCGTGTATCTCCCTCAAAATTTTTGGCATAGGTTAAAGTACTATGGGCACTCAAAACCACATGTGAGTTGTCAGGTAATCGCTGTTCCAGTATCTTTGCATCGTGTGAAGATACTGAAGCCATTTCTCTGGTGCGAGGCTTCCCACCTATCCAATAAAAAATGGCCCCAATTCCCAAGACAATAAGTACAGAAGCAGCGACTCTTAAAAACCAGTTACTGTTTACAGGCTTTTCTACCTCAGGGGTAAGTGTTCTCTCATTACTTGTTTTTGAACTATCAGCAGGCTGATCCAGCAATGTATCTAATATCTTCCAGTCCTGGTCTATATCTGGCATTACAAAATTTCTTTCAGGACGGGTAGCCTGCCATGCCGCCCTCATCTGTTGAAAATAAAGCTGATTTTCAAGTGAGTTCTCTTGCCAGTCATCAATTGCGATAGCTTCCATAGGATCTGCTTCTCCTGCTAAGTACCTGGCAATCAACTCATCTGTTACAACTATGTTAGGTTCATTTTCCACTGCAACTATCGTTTTAAAGCGTAAAGTATAATCAATAGGCTCTTATAAATGGGTAAATAAAAAATATCAACAGGTTTGTTTGAGAGTATATACCATGTTTAAATAAGAATCGTTAGTTATATATCCAACACATAGATTGATGCTCTTGTAAATTCTTCATTTTATATTCTTGTTTGATTATAATTGATCTTGTTTAGTAGAACGGTAAGCTTGAATGGCTTCTAAAAAGATTAATCTGTATCTGTCAATTGTGTTCGTAACACTTTTAAGGCTTTACTGACCTGATTAGCCACTGTTTGCACAGAAATATTTAATTTTTGTGCAATGTCAGCATAACTCATTTCCTCAAACCGGCTTAGCTTAAAAATAATGCGGCACTGTTCTGGCAAGTCATCAATAGCTTTCATCACCTTTTTCTCTGTCTCATTTGCAAACACTTCTGGTTGTTTTACTTCCACACGACCATCACCAATACTTTGACGTATGTATTTCGTTTTAATAGATTCATGCTTGATACGATTAAGGCAAGTGTTGTGGACAGCTCTATACAAATAGGCTTTTAATGTAAGTGTAATAATTAAATCTTCTCTCCTTTCCCATATTTTCAGAAACATGGATTGTACAATATCCCTGGCTTCATCCGTATCCTTAACAATGGTAAAGGCATACTCACAAAGAGTTCTGTAATATTGTTTAAATACAATCTCAAAAGACTGTTTGTCGCCTTTTCGAATTGCCTCAATAAGTTGCTGATCTGATACGCTCACAAATAATGGTCGGTATGGAGTCTCCAATAGATTCAAAGTATCAGCATTTGATTTCTATATCTGTATGACATTCTATTCAGACCTTACTACTACGTAGCACAACTATTATTTCTGTTTAGAAAGAAATACAGGAAATCAAAAGCACTACTTCAGATTAAAATATAAAATAATAAAGTAATAATAGACTTATCCGCATACAACTCTATTATTTAAATATACAGATAATTGATTATGCAAAATAACATCAATCATCTTTTCATGTAAGCCTCAAAAAAAGAACTACGAATAGCATATCCTTTTTATAAAAGCATACTATTCGTAGTTCTTTATATTTACTTAGTTTTAGAAAGCCTGATTACTCATCAGCACAATCAACTTTTACCACATCAGGCGTGAATTGCCACATGTCATCCAAAGCAGAGCCTGAACTTGCAGAAGAAGCACCGGTCATGATATATCCTTTATTATCATAGGAGAATGCTAATGGGAAAGAACGACCGCTACCACAATCATCTGTAATTTTTTGTTTCTGACTCCAAACATCCGCAGTTGGTTCATATTCCCATATATCACCTAACTGAGCACTGCCACTTGTACCCATAAAGATATAAGCCTTGCTATTTAATATAAATACGCCAGCTTGGCTACGAGCACTAAAATCACCTTCATCAGTTAGCTGATCTTTTTTAGTCCATGTGTTTTGTTCAGGATCATACTCATAGATATTTTTCTGAGGTACTGCGTTGTTGATACCCAAACCTACATATCCTTTTCCATTTATAGTAAACGCAGTAGCACCATATCGCTTAGATCCACCAAAAGTTCTTATTGGAAGCCATTCGTTATTAACAGCATCATATTTGTAAAAATCCTGGAGATAATTATCATTTATACCTGTACCAACATAAGCGACATTATTTACTACAAAAGCTACAGCATATTGACGGCCACTAGGAAAATCTTTTATTTTTGTCCATGTATTTTTGCTGGGATCATATTTATAAAAATCAGCTAAATAGTCACCTTCAGTATCATTATTGTACCCCAAGCCAACATATCCAAATCCACCTGCTGAAAATGCAACAGCACCAGTTCTTGGCACACCAGGAAAAGAAGCAACCTTAACAGAATCCCAATAACCATTGGCTGCATTGTAAATATAAAAATCACTTAAACGATCACCTTCTTTATCAATCCCTAGCCCTGAATATACATTATTACCAATCATAAAAGAAACTGCACCATAACGAGCTACCCCATTATAACCTGATTCAATCTGATACCAGTTACCATCGGCAGGATCAGTACTATCCCCACCACAACTACTCAAAATAAAGGCAGAAACAAATAAAACTAAACTAAAGGCTATCTTTCTTGCAAAACCAGCCTGACCAGCTACTACTAGATTTCTTTTATGGTTCATAAGGTTTATATGATAATTAATAAAATACAATTTTAATTAAAGTGACTCTTTATAATGTTAGGAGTTATTTAGAAACCATTGTAACAAACACGGTGAGTTTCATTGCCTTGTTTGCAGACTTCTGGCTGCCAAATACGAGTCTGTCTACACCCAGAGAAGTAGAATAAGGCATGATTAATAACCCATTCCATTCAGAGCCTGTACTTTTCAGGATAGAGTTTACATATTCATGTAATTCAAAAGAATAAGATTTATCAGTTGTTATATAGTCTGTTGTATAACTTACCACCTGTTGAGTTGTACTATAGCTGGTATATACAGGAGATAAAGCTTTGTTCTTTGTAGAGGCATAATACATAGTCAACTGAGAAGGTAACGGAAGAGTAGAAGAGTTGGCACCTGAAACTGGCTTTATAGTTAAAATAGCCTGATTCAAACTTGCATATCCCACATTCTGTAATTGCTGAATACTGGGAAAATCTATTCGAGTAGCAAAACCTAAACTTTGTTGCAGATATAATTCCTCGTTTGTCTCTGTGGAGGAAATGATATCTCCTTGCTTTTGAAGATTTGCCAGCTTTCCAGGGCGATTGAGTGCCTGTATCTGATTAAACTTCAATGTAGAACTTAATGTAAACGTCTGTATAGACTCTGTTACGCTTTGCTCATTGTTGGTATGATAATACAACTTTAACATGGTACTATCAGATTTAAATCCCAATACAGCTGCATTATCATTAGCTCCATTTAGTAAGGCTAATCCATGTAAAATAATCTGAAAGTCATCCTGATCCTGCAACTTGTCTGACTTAGCGGCATTGAATAATGCCAAGCCTAAATTATCAGACATCCGGATTGTAAGATTTTTGCCTAGCTTCGGTCTGGCTTTAAATCGTTTATTACCTAACGATTCAGATAAAACTGGGACTGAACTGGTATTATAGTAAGTTCTCTCTTTGTCCAAATCACTTTGCAAACCATGTAAGGAAATTGTTTGATATTGGGTAGTATCACCATACCAGTACTCATAACTGGTAGAAAACACTAACGAATCATACTCAATCTTACTGTTATCCTCCAACTTAAAAGAACTGGTATGACTAAGTTCGAAATAAGGTGTGGCTTGCACTGTACCTAACTTAGGATCTGTATATCGCCCAGCTAATAAACGACTATTTCCACCTGTAGTAATAGAATCAAGAAAAACAGTTGAGGCTCTTACTGTAAATGTATCCAGTACCTGAATCTCTACATTCTGATCTTTGTCAGCAAGTTTGATTCCTACATCATTGTCTCCCTTTTCGCAGGCACTTAATCCGACAACTACCAAAGAAATTATACACAAAAGATACAGCCAATGGTACTTGTTAAAGTTGTTTTTGTTAGTCATCAATAATAATCCTATTATGCCAAAAATAGTTGTACTTTACAAAATATGAGCTAAACCTTCAGAAGGAGGAGTTTTGATTTGCCTCATGAAGATACAGATCTGATGCCCATTTCACTTATTTAAAACAGAGTGTACTCCAAAATATTGTGCAAATATGCAAAGACAAATCAGAAGACTCGCAAAAATAGAGATAGAAATATAAAAAGCAAAGAGGTATTCTATTCCCAACTGTTAAATGATGTTAAATGATCAGACTACCTTATCACAAAATTCTTATATGAGTAAGTACCAAGTTACTCAATTTTACTGAGATTTATTTTTGAAAGGAAGGCTTCACTGTAATGTTCACTGATAGGAATAAATACTTCTCCTATTTTAATTTTCTGATTACGAATACAATCTATTTTGTCAAGTGCTACAATGTAAGAACGATGTACACGAACAAATTGTGACACAGGCAGATTCTCTTCCAGTGATTTCATTGTCATACGAGTAACCACAGGTCGGGATTGTCCTGCCAGATAGATTTTAAGATAATCTTTCAGTCCTTCAACATACATAATCTCAGACATCTTGATCTTTACCAGAGAATAATCTGCATGAACAAAGAAATAATCGTTTTCTACAGCTGGCTTTACTTCCTGTTTCCGTAAAGAAAACAACTCGTAAGCTTTATTGGTAGCTTTCAGAAAACGTTCAAAGGCTACAGGCTTTAACAAATAGTCTACTACATCTAGATTAAAACCTTCCAGTGCATATTGATCATACGCAGTAATGAAAATGACCATAGGGGAATACGACAGGCCTTGCAACAACTGTACACCTGTAATACCTGGCATCTGAATGTCTAAAAACATCAGATCAACCTGTTCATTACGCAATGCATCCATAGCCTCAAATGCATTTTTACATCTTTTCACAAGTTTCAGATAAGGTATCTGCTGAATATTATCTACCAGCAAATCCAAAGCAAGACTTTCATCATCCACAGCAATGCAGTTCATCATATGTATTGTTTGTATGTAGTTTTCCAGATAATCCAACAAACTTTTGTTTGGTTGAAATCATCTACAAGATAATTAGTTTATAGAGGAACCCTCTTTAAACCCAGTATCTTATTGTGTTTAAACTGAAGTTCTAATATAACCTGGTATATAGAATCCTGTTGCATAATTTCAAGGGAATGCGCATCAGGATATAACAAATCCAATCTTCTTTTTACGTTCGCTAGCCCTATTCCTGACGCTTTGTCCTTTTTCTCCTGAAATAGCTGATTAACTTTATTTTTTATAGTAAAAACCAGTTTCTTGTCATCTGCCTCCAGTTTAATCTCTATAATAGGATCTTCAATCATTCCTACTCCATGTTTAAATGCATTCTCAACAAAAGGGATCAGTAACATAGGTTCTATTGATTGTAATGCTAAAGGATAGATGATCTCAAAAAGAATTTTGACATCATCTCCGAATCGAAGCTTCTGCAAATCAATATAACTTTGAAGATATTGCACTTCCTTTTCCAAACTCACCTGGGTGTCAGCCGATTCATACAACATATATCGCATCAGTTCAGACAATTTAATAATGACAGGTTCAACCAATTCGGATTTCTTGCGAGCCAGAGCTGCCAGACTATTTAAAACATTAAACATAAAATGGGGACTCACCTGTGACCGCAAGAACGATAACTCAGATTTAAGTCTTTCTGTTTCCTGCTCTTTTCGGTTTTGTTCCTGCACCAGATTATCTGAAACAATCCGGAAGCTAGTACTGAATGCCCATGTAAAAAATAAAGGAAAGAGATTACCTATGTGAAAAGGTCTTCTAAAGCCTCCCCGTGCAGGATTATGGAGATAAAAAAGATATTCACGAATAGAATGATTGATAACCAATGCTATAACCACAACTCCTAATACAAGAAATATATACCAGACAATACCCTTCTTCCGCAATACTTTAGGAATCAGATAGTAGGCATTAATATAAAAAAAGGGAATGTCCAATAAATTAAATATCAGAAAATAATAGTCTGGTAACGATGGGGGCCGAGGGCCAGGATTTGGAGGAGGATGATTTCTAAAGACCAGCGGCGTAGCCAGAAACAAAACCCAGAAGCATACGTGAAGTATAACAAAAAGAGCTGAAGAAAGAACCGATTTAGACCGAATAGACACCATGCAAAATCTTAAAAACCCATACAAGTTTAGTCATAATATTCAGGTATTTATCCGAAAATAGAAAGAAAGGTAAAATATGTAGACTAACATATCAAATGTGGCTATAAGCAAAATGATTTACAGGTTTGCTGCCAATCATTTTGCTTACTACTATCTCTAATAATATTCATTATCAGATAGGTTCAATTATCTGGTTTACGGTAGTTTGATCTTTTGTCTTTCTGCCTTTACCCAATCTACTATCGTTTTTATTTGTGCCTCACTTAACTTTGCATCTTTATGTAATAAAGTATAAGAGGATATTGGCATATGGCCTTCTTCTACTTCCTCTGCAATTTCTTCCAACTTGTGATCCATTCTTTTGGGTTTGTACTGAGCAAAGTCTGAAAAATTCAGTTCTCTTTTTCCTTCATCCACATGATGACTCAGCCACAAACCCATAGGGTTTATGTTTGCATACCAGGGATATTCTGTATGATTAGAATGACAATCAAAACAGGCTGTTTTTAATAGTCCGGCAACTTCCGGAGTTACCTGAACATAGTGAGTGTAATCTTTTTCAGATTCAGCAGACCCTAAATTTCGTTCAGGGCGGATAAACTGAATCAGAACCAAAATGGCAACAACAATAAGTAAGATCTTTTTCTTCATATGTTTACTTAACTGAAAATCATTAGGTATAACTATACCTGTAAGAGAAGAGTGGGGAAATAATTATTATGAAAATAAACCAAGGCTTATATTTTTACTATTATCTTATAAAACGGTGCACTAGTACTGTATACAGCACAGGGTTGCATCAATAAGAAGACAACCCTGTGCTTATTGAATTTCAATCCATTACTTATTAATCTCAATATTTGCCACAATATTTACTTCATCACTAATCACAGCAGCAGGTGCAGAACCAAGATTGAAATCAGATCGCTTGATAGTTCCCAAGGCTTTAAATCCGGCAATGGTCTTCTTGTTCATAGGATGTGTAGTAGTGCCATTGAGTATGACATCCAGAACAACCGGTTTGGTTACACCATGTAGGGTCAGATCCCCAGCCAGTTTGTATTTTTTTCCTTCTGCTTTTTTAATAGAAGTACTTTTAAAAGTAAGAATTGGATATTTGGCAGCATCAAAAAACTTATCACTTTTTAAGTCTTTATCGCGGTTATCATTATCTGTATCTATACTATTCACATCCGCAGTCAACTCCACTACAGCATCGGAAAAATCGTCTTTAGAAGAAGTAACTTTGAGATCAAAATTTTTAAATGAGCCATCTACTTCCGAAACCATCATATGGGTAACATTAAAACCTAATTTTGCATGAGCTTTATCCAAAGTCCAGGTCTGACCGAAAGCAACAATGGTACTACTCATGAGAGCAATGGTAAAAAAGATTTTTTTCATAATTTAACACAGATTAGGTGATACAGATAAAAACAAATTTTACAATCCTCCTATTTATTTTCTGCTCTATGTATCAGCAACTAATGGGCAAAAGCTGCTGAGCTTTGTATTGGACAAGGTAAACAAAAATATAAATATTCACCCAATCAGCTGGTATTATTCTAATTCTTCCTGGCCCCTTATAATTGTTCCTGTAGGAATGGATAAAAAAGTAGGCAGGTTGAGGAATGTCTGGTTTTGAAGAATAAAAAAAGGCCTGACTGTATGTCAGGCCTTTTTTCTAGTTAACTATCTTTTTTGGTTGGAGCAATGATTTCTTTATCCTGAATCCTTTTTGCATTTTGTTCAGGAGCAGGTTTATTTGCTGGTTGTCCTTCCAATATTTCCGAATGAAGTTGATTTTTAAATGGCAGTATGCTTCCGGAACTGTCTTTTATCGTTGAATCTTTTTTGAAAGAATCTCTCTTGAATTGAGTGCTGTCCCGTTTAACTCCATCTTTTTGTCCCGGATATTGACCTCCTGGTCTCTGTCCTCCCTGCTGAGGTGCTCCTTGTCCTGGAGGACGACCTTGCCCCTGCATCTGCTGACGGCCTCCCTGACCTTGTCCTTCACCTCCACCCATACCACCACCATTGTCACCACCTTCTTTCATATCATCATTATTGATAGATTTTCTACGTTTCGGAGCTGAATCAAAGCTCATCTTACCAATACGATAGCTAAAGGTGATTTTAAAGTTCATGTTATGCATTTCGTTCACACTACGTTGTGTAAGAATAGGAGAGTTCAATTCTGTACGAATACGCATAGCTGTTGTGAAGAAGTTTTCTGCTCCAAAGCCAATACTGCCTTTTTTGTTCTTAAATTCTTTGCGAATTCCTAAGCTATAAATTCCAAATCCCCCCTGTATCCCTTGTAGTTGTACCTGACGGCCTCTGTAGAAGGAGAATGCCTGTATACCCCAACCGTTCTTAATAGTGTAGTTTCCAAAGAAACGGAAGTTATACACCCAACCTTCATTGCTCGCCCGATAAATAGGGTTTGGATTATTATTATTCAACATAGAATAAAATACATCTGCTCCTCCATTCAGAGATAGTTTGTTGGAGAGATTAATGTTGACAAATAAGTTTACTCCATATGAGTTTTCACTTCCAATGTTCTGATAGTTTGTACGAACTCCCTGGTTGCGTTCTCCAGTTTGTGAATTAACTAATGTAAAGGTATCTCTTACACTCTGTATAGCATCATTAGTATTGCGAGCAAACGCGGCAAAGTTTAAAGATGTGGTTTTGATAGTAGTATTATATCCTACTTCAAAGTTGTTAGTATATTCAGGTTGTAACTTTGGATTTCCTTCTGTAATGTTTAGAGGATTTGTTGGCTGAGCATTTGGGTTTAAAAACTGGATAGAAGGGCGTTGAATTCGACGGTTATAGGAGAATTTCACCATATTGCCTTTTTTCAGTTTCTTCGAAATATTTAAACTAGGTACTAATACACCATATGATGGAATATCTATATCATTTTCATCTTTTAGATACGCATTAATAGTAGTATATTCATATCTACCCCCTACTTTAAAACTATAGTTATTCTGTGTACTGAAGGTATAGGAAGCATATCCAGAGGTAACATTCTGGTTATAAGTCAAATTGTTTGAATAAGCAGTATCGGTTTTAAGCAGAAAAGTACCATCTTCCAATGCAGTAAAGGTTTGGTAATCGCTGGTTACTTTACGCATGATATTTTTAGCTCCCATCTCCAGCATCTGATTTTTTGCAATAGGATTTTGATAATCCAATTGTAATGTAACTTCCTGATTATAGCTATCATTTATATTTTTCTGGGAGGAAGTAGCAGCAGTCTGCGATAAGCTTAAAAAGTCATTATTCCGGTTATTTCGGCTATATAAAGCCAATATACTTAGTTCTTTTTGTGGCTTGTCAAATAACCGTGTATATGTTAAATTAAGATCTACTGTTCCAGACTGATCTTTTATCTTAGCATCGCTTACATTACTCGCAGTAGGATTCGCCATTGTATTCCTGTATGTAAGTGTGGTTAAATCATCCTGATAAGATGTATTATTCCGAACTCCATATTGAACAGAAGCAGACAATGAGTTGTATTTATTAATGTCATAATCCCACCCAAGTGTATAACGGCCAAATAAACCATTATTACGGGTATTAGCTCTTTGTGTATTAAGCACCCAACTCGTATCAGGGCCTGTTCGCTGGCTGTTTTCATATTTCCCATTCACATTGTAGTTGCCCCGCCCAAAACCTCCTAGTGAAAAGCCCATCTTGCCTTTACGGTAACTTCCATTCAGACCCAGGTTTGCCCCTCTTAATCCTGCACTACCATCTATGTTCAGAGATATACCCTGCATATTGTTCTTTTTAGTAATGATATTGATAATGCCTCCAGAACCTTCTGCATCATATTTGGCAGATGGAGAAGTAATCACTTCAACAGACTTAATTTGATCAGCAGGGATTTGTTTCAATGCATCAGCTATGCTTCCTGCAGTGATAGTAGAGGGTTTGTTGTTAATCAACACTCTGATATTCTGGCTTCCCCGCATCGAAACGTTTCCATCCATATCTACTGATAGCATAGGTACACGTCTCAATACATCTGTAGCATCTCCCCCTTTGGCAGTTGCATCATTTTCTGCATTATAAACGGTGCGGTCTACTTTTTCCTCAATCAGGTTACGTTGTCCTACAATCTCTACCTCCTGTAACTTCTGTGTTTGAGAAGACAGATAAATCTGGCCCATATTCACATCAGAGCTTTTATCTGTTATAGTAGGCAACTTGATTTCTACTGTATTGTAGCCAATAAAGCTAATCTGCAAAGCAAAGCTTCCTTCAGATACTTTGGCCAATGTAAACTTTCCTTTATCATCGCATACAGCTCCATCTACTGGCTTTTTAGTGGCTGGGTTGATCAGTGCCACCGTAGCGAAAGGAACAGGTTCTTTGGTAGTCGAATCAATGACAGTACCTGTAATGTGTACATTACCACGTGGTGCAGATGCTGTTACTTGAGTTTGGGCCCAAACAGCGGGGGTCCCCATAGTTAAAAGTGTTAAGGTTAACACTAAGATTTTATACATAGCATTTTTGGTTTGAAAATACTTCATATCAGCTAGAAATTCACTCATCGGTTTTATCAGAATAAACACAAAGAAATACACAATGTTAAGATGGAAGAAACCTCATTAGACTATCTGTTTGTTATATTCTACCGTTCGGCTAATTATTCGACAAACTAGTCTGACGAGAAAACTACGGCGATTATCGATCAAAAATGTCTGATTGTATAATAATGGCACAGATTAAGGATGAACGGTAAAGATGACTTAGTTAATTCACACTTTTTCACGTTATTTGAGTAAGGTGCTTTACCGCTACAACCATACTTTTCAGCTAACGTATACATTGTCCTTACTATCATTGAGTATCTATCTGATATCTGACAGATAGAATTGCCTGGGTCTATGCAATCATTGAATCAACACAAACGTGTCCTCTTAATGCACTTATCATTCTGGTGCATGTATCTTTCATTTTTTAGTTATCAGCTTAGCTTTTACCAGAAAGACAACATTAACTGGCCACGATTTCTAACCATTGTAGCTATACAACTGATATTTACTTCTATTCCAGCTTATATAAACTATTTCTTTTTTCTTCCCAAGTTTCTGGAACAGAAAAAAGCTGGGAAGTATTTGCTGGGATTTTTGTTGCCGTTTGCCTTATTATATCTCATTCGGATGTATACAGAACGTTATTTACTGGACGGATTTACCCACAAATATGAGTATCTGTATGGTCCCCGGTTCATAATCCAGACTATTGTAGTCACACTTTTTATTACTGTTTTTGTGGCTATGCTGCGTTTTGCCATTGAGTGGTTTGAGCTGGACTCCAAAAAGAAATCTATTGAAAATGAGAAATTATCCGCCGAATTACGCTTTTTAAAAGCCCAGATTAATCCTCACTTTCTCTTTAACACACTCAATAACCTATATTATCTTGCTTTTACTCAGTCTCCCAATACAACGGAGGTCATTGCCAAACTTTCACAAATGATGCGGTATATGATCTACGATTCCAATCATCCACGTGTGATGTTAAGTAAAGAGATTGAGTATATGGAGAATTACATTAGTCTGGAGAAACTCAGATTGAACAATCAGATACCTATTCATTTTGAAGTACATGGTACCACAGGCCATGTACTGATTGTCCCCTTGATTCTGATTACATTTTTGGAAAATGCATTCAAACATGGTGTCAGCAATAACAACCCTGAGGCCTGGATCAATGTAAAACTGGAACTTCAGGGTACAGAATGCGTTTATATTGTAGAGAACAGTAAATTACCTGACAAAACGCTGAAGCCAGAGAAATCCGGGATAGGCCTGCAAAACGTCCAGCGACGATTAGACCTTAGCTATCCGGAAAATTACAGTCTGAAAATAACAGACACATCTGATCGCTACCGGATTGAACTTAAACTGAATGCTGCATGAACCTGACTTGTGTTATAGTTGAAGATGAACCTCTGGCTCGCAATCTCCTGACTCAATATATTCATAAGGTTTCGTATCTGACACTGGTACATACCTGCTCCAACCCCATGGAAGCACTTGAATTTCTGAGAGATAATAAAGTAGACATATTATTTCTGGATATTCAGATGCCAGAAATAACAGGTATTTCGCTTCTGAAAATTCTGCAGGTTAAGCCCCTGGTAATTCTCACTACTGCCTACTCTGAATATGCATTGGAAGGCTACGAACTAGATGTGGCAGATTATCTCCTCAAACCCATCACATTTGAACGTTTTCTGAAAGCAGCAGAAAAAGCGGCGGGTCGTCTAACAACACCTGGTCAACAACAGCAGACAGAGACGTTACCTGATAAGCCATCTACCGAACCGGCTTCCCCCTTTATTTTTGTAAAAGATGGCACAAAGCTGGTCAAAATCCGCCTACAAGACATTTTATATGTAGAAGGGTTAAAAGATTATGTAACCATCCATACTCATCATCAGAAAGTTGTAAGTCTGCAAAGACTAAAGTCACTGGAAGAGCAGCTACCACAGGATCGTTTTCTTCGTGTACACCATTCCTATATTGTGGCATTGGAAGGAATTGATGCAATTATGAAGGAGAAAGTTCAGATTGGCAACGCCCTCATTCCTATTGGCGACACCTACCGGAAATCATTTAAAGAGTTTATTGAACGCAATCATTTGCAGTCAGATTAGGGGTACTTCGAAACATCTGTAATGCACCCAAAATTGCCATAATAAAACTCCTGTAATACCAAATAGATAGGCTTTTTTTTCGTATCTTGAGGGAAATTAAAGCACTATTTATTTCCTTACAGCTATAGTCTATTTATGTCCAGATACCATACAAATTCAACCGCTATTCGTAAAAACAGATCAGAATATTATCGTTTGAGAGCCTATGAAGCACGTCTCAATGAACAACTGCACCATATGCTCAAACGTATCAAAGCGATCCAGGAAGATGAAGAAAGATCTCTTACCAATAAAAAGCTTCTCACTTATTTACTAGCTCAGGCAACCCTACAAAAAGCCGAACTGGAGGCCCAACCCGATTCCAAAGAACGCAATAAGCAACTCAAAAAAGCAGAAAAAGAGTTTAAAGAAGTCGATGCCAGGTATAAACGCAATGAGTATCATCTGGCTGTGTTGGAGAAAAAGAAGGACAAAGACAATGCAGCGAAATATATTTTGAAGGAAAACAAACGGGATCAGGTTTCCATCCGTATCCAGATTGCCTATGATACCTGGATGCAACTGGAACAGGCTCAGCAACAAATCAATTTGAAGTTAAGTAAAGAAGCTCAATCCATTACAGAATCAGTTACAGATAATACAACTCTTGCTTCAGCGTTAACTTCTGTTTTACAGTCCTCTTCACACAATGAAGAACTGATAAAATATTGGCTTATCCGGGCAGTTGCCATCCAGCGTGTTCTTCTAGCATCCCGATATACCGCTTTCCGAAAAAGGTAAACCTACAACTATCCTATTTATTACATAGCCTCTATGATTCACGTGGTTACCAACCTACCATGCAGGGTATTTATTTGCCTAACAGAATAAGTATGTTTGTAACATTTCAGAGAGTGATGCGTATTTTGCATGTCTTGAAAATTCTAATACTATAATTACATTCAGTAAACTTTTCTGCCACACGCTTATTATGGAAAACTCTATTTTTCAGGTCAATTTATCCGGAATCTTAAAAGTATTATCTGACAGCTTATACAGTAGCTGGGAGGTATTTATCCGGGAATTATTACAGAATGCCAATGATGCTATTACTGCCCGAGGCCTGAAAGAAAGTTTTAAGCCAGTTATTGAAATCGACTTTTTTGAAACAGGTACATCCAGAGTGTTGCAGATCAAAGACAATGGTATTGGTCTTACAGCAGACGAGATGACAGAGTTTCTGTCTAAAATCGGCTCCAGCTCCAAAAGAAATACATCCGATATGTTTGATCGTGAACAACAGTCGTTTATTGGTCAGTTTGGTATTGGGCTTCTCTCCTGCTTCATGGTTTCTGAAAAAATCGAAGTAGAAAGCACTGCATGGAATAGCACTTCAACGATGCGCTGGATTGGCAATACAGATGGTACCTATGCAATAGAACCAACAGAGCACAACGGATATACAGGTACCAAAGTACGTCTTGCAATCAAGAAAGACATCGCACTTACGTCTGACAAGCTAACCTTTCTACTTCATAAGTACGGAGATTATCTACCTGTACCTATAAAATATTCATACAATGCCGGCTCTGAGATTACTTTTCAAAAGGAATTTCCATGGCTTACTCGTTCTACGGGTAGTGAAGCGCTCATGCTAGGTAACCGTGTATTTGGAGAAAGGTTTTCTCATTATTTTCCTATTCAGGATAGCAAAGGACAAACACAGGGTTTAGCGTATGTCCTGCCTCATCGCACACATACAACCAGTGTCAGCAAACATGTACTGTACGTCAAACGCATGTTTATTTCTGACTCTTGTGGAGACATCTTACCTGATTGGGCCTTTTTTGTACGGGCAATTCTCAATTCAGATAACTTAAGCACGACAGCGTCCCGTGAAGATATTTACCATAACGAAATACTTGAGGAAGTACGTGAATCGTTGGGTATCAGTATTAAGAAGTATCTAAAGAGATTAGGCGATTCAGATCCGGAAGCTATGCAGGAGATTATTGTTACCCATGCACAGGCATTGAAGTCACTAGCATTGGAAGATGATGATTTCTTTGCTTTTATCAAAAACTGGTTCATATTTCCGACCACACAAGGTGATCTTTCCCTAAAACAGATCCAGCAACAATCCAGCTCTATTCTTTTTGTTTCTGATCTGGACGAATTCCGGCAGATTGCTCCTATTGCCAGAGCCAACAACCAGCTGGTAATTAACGCAGGATATATTTATGATACCCCAATTCTTTTAAAGTTACAGGAGCGGGACCATACAGGAAAGACTCGCCAGATCAATCCGGAATACTTTGGCAATATTCTCAACGACATTGATATTGAGATCTACGATCTTATACGTAAACGCATTGATGTGCTTCAAGCTATTCTGATTGAGTTTGATGTAGAACTGGACATTAAAGCATTTTCACCGCAGCATGTTCCAGCCATGTTACATATGTCACAGGATGCCATTCAGAAAAGAGATTTTAAGAGCATCCGTGACGAATCAGATAGTTTATGGGCTGGTGTTTCAGATGCCATACTTGACTTTGATCCAGGATTTCGGGCTAAACTATTCCTGAACTATAAAAATGAAATCGTAAAGAAGCTTTTGTATACGGAAGCCTCAAAGAAAATAGATCCTTATATACAAATGCTGTATTTCAATGCCCTGATGATGGGTCATTATCCATTGTCCGGCAAAGAACTGGATCGAATGAATGAAAACATCATGATACTACTTAACACTAATCTATAAACAATGAGTTACTCACTGGAAACTCTTGAGGAAGTACAAGAGGTAGTTGATACTCTGTCCTATGGTAAAGAGTCTGAAGAAAATGAAAAAATTCTTCAGAAATGCATTCAAAAAGCACAGTTCTTCAAAGACAAAGATCTTGAATTTGAGGCTCGTATTGCTTATATCAGACAAGTAACCTGGTTACACAAACCAGACAAAACCATAGCTATTTTTCCGTGGTTGCTAAAACGAATGGATGAAGGTCATAACAAGAATCATCAGTATTCTGTTTTATGGATGTATAAGTGGGTCATTATAAAGCTGCCATGTTATGCGTCTGTCTCCTTACAGCAAATAGAAGACTTACAACAGGATATGGAAAGACGTTTTCTGGACTATGGTACAGGCACACGCATAATAGATTACTTCCGGATGATTGTCTATGCCCATCTGGGAAATCTGTCCAAAGCCAAGGAGCACCTGAAAAACTATCTTCAGGATACTAGTAGCTGTCTGCTGGATGATTGTGATGCCTGTCAACCAAACAATGTGCTGGATATCTATCTGAGCTTACGGGATTATCCTGCATTCCTGCATACAGCTCAACCATTGTTAAATGGTACAAAAAAGTGCAAGGAAGTGCCCGATTATACCTATTCCAAAACTGCGATGGTAAATTTTCTATCTGGCAATACAGAGGTAGCGAAAGACCATGCCATTCTGGCCCGAAAGAAAATTCCACTTACCAGTGCAGTACTGAAAGAAATGGGGTATCTACTAACATACTATGCACTCACAGAGGATTTCATAAAAGGTCGGGCAGTTATTGAAAAACAAATCGGATTTTGCACCAATACTCAACCTGAAGCCTATCGCTATCAATTTCTTTTGGGCTTTCTTCTTTTTATGAAAGCCTTACAGAAAGCAGGCAAAAAAACGATCAAGCTTAAAGTGCCAATTGCAGATGTACAGCCAATCGAAGAAGATACGTATGAAGTAGCCTCCCTGATCACATGGATCGAAGGGCAATGTCAGCAGATTGTGCAAAAGCTGGATCAACGCAATGGAAACACATTTTATTCAGACGATATGACCTATTATCTTTCTCTTATTCAGAACTGATACGGTACTTTTTTCAGAAACAGATAAATATTCTTATCTTTATCTGTTTCTGAAAAGATCATCGTCTTGATACTCTATAACTATGAATACGAAATTTATTCTGGCAGGTATTTTCGCTTGTATCGGTGTATTTGCCAATGGGCAAACCAAACTCATTGCCCATAAAAGCCATAGTGGTAGCACCGAAACTTTCGAAACGGCTCTGAAGAATGATTTCTTTGATCTGGAAAGCTCTAACTTCGGGGAGGTCCCTTTCCATAAACGCCCTAAACATATCCTTGACAGTGTGGTATTTGTTTCAGATACGATTACAGTATTAGTCTGTAGTAATAAATCTAATAGCCCTGGCAATCAGTCTGAAAAGTATGCCATTACTCTTAGCAATCACCCTATTGTATCCAAAAAACATTCCAAAAAGAAAATAAAGACCTTCCTTCAGGAAGAATATAACTTTCAGAATTCTCTTGATTCAGTCCCATTTATAGAATACAAAGAATCAACTACCAAGTTGCCCAAAAACAAAAAGAAAGAAGGCTCTTTCTCTTTGATATCTCAAAATCCGAATCAAACTCCTTTTGATAACTCAAAGTTATTACTTGTTGGCTTGGTTGGTGTATTTGCTGTACTTGCAGCATTTATATCTTTAAAGTGGAAGCAGCTTAGATTCTGGAATTGATAGCAGAACGTTTTATAGTAGCGTAGTCGAATTAATCACCAATGAGTCTGAGTCATTATCTACAGACAGGAATTTATCTTTTCGCATTTCTGTGTGTTCTGTTCATCCCCTTTCCCTTCATCTTTTTTCCTTTCCAGGAAACTTACACTCAATTCCTTTTTGGAGATTTGATCCAAGTCATTGCACCTATAGTGGGTATTGAGCAAGTCCATTCTGGAATTTCTTCTGACACAACCTCATTATATATACTGGTTCTTCTCTTACTTATCCTATCAGCAGGTCTGTCTGTTTTGTTTGAATCATCCAAACGATGGGAATTTCACAGAGGATCTATATTGATTCTGTTGCGAAAAGTTTTTTCTTACTATCTGGCTTTGCAGCTTTTGAAATATGGAGTGGATAAAATTTTTAAAGCACAGTTTTATCTGCCAGAACCCAATATTCTCTATACCCCTTTCGGCCAGTTAAGTAAGGATATTTTATACTGGAGCACAATAGGCACCTCGTATCTATATAATGTAATTACAGGTTGTGTTGAGGTCCTGGCAGCTTTATTCGTGCTTTTTCAGAGAGCGCGTGTAGTAGGTTTGCTGCTCTCGATTGGAATCATGATCCATATTGTTGCCATCAATATAGGATTTGATATTTCAGTTAAGCTTTATTCCTGCTTTCTTTTACTGCTGGCTCTAATTGCCTTATCTCCACAAGTCAGTCTATTCTATCAGTTTTTCATTCTGCAGAAACCAGCAGCGTTAACCGTTGAAGCATCACCCTTTCTGTTTCCTCACCAAGCTATTATTCAACGTACACTCAAGCTATTCATTGTTGGCCTCTTTTTTCTGGAAGCTTTTTATCCTTATAGGCAGAGTAAGACTTTTAATGATGATCTGGTAGCAAGACCATTTTTACACGGAGCCTACCAGGTACAAACCACATCTAGGGATTCTGTTATGCAAAATCCTTTCTCTTCCATAAAACGCTTTTTTATTCATCGCAATGGATACATTATTTTTCAGGATCAGGCTGACCAGACGAAAGATTTCAAATTACAGATTGACAGTACAACTCATGTATTTGTATTGACAGATTATACCATGCACCAAACTCAGATCAGGTATGAGTATAACAAACAGGATAGTCTGTTAACTCTCCATTATAAAATTCAGGATAAACTCTATATTATTCAGGGGAGGGCATTAAACTGGAAAAGTTTACCTGCACTCAAAGATGAAATACACTGGACGATAGAAAGTAACTGATCCATTGTATAGTCTCTTCTGAGAACAAACAATGGATCAGATATTTTTAGGTTAAAGCTTAGTGATCAATAATACCTGCTTCAAATTCACATACCTCTTTTAGTATTTCAAGTGCCGCTTTTATACCACTACATTCATAGTGTTCACATACAATTACATGTTCCATTCTCAGTAATTCCGCTACCTACCTTGGTTATTATCTAGTGGACGTTGAATGGGGTTTATAACATAAAGGGTCTGAGACATTGCTAGAATACCTTGGTATATAAATCAGTAGTTGCTGGCTGAGTTACTGGAGCAGACTGGTCGACAGATAGTATCTCAAAAACATTGGTTGTAATTGTTTTTGCAATATCTCCTGTGGGCAAGTCATTACAATCCAGTCCAAATGGCTCCTCTATCTCTGCCGCCATTATTTCAATACCGATAAATGTAAAGAAAATAAACGTGACCAGCGGAATAGTAAAATACCCAAAGTCCTGAATCAGACCAAAAGGAAGCATAACCGAATAGCCCAGAATCAGTAATTTGATGTATACACTGTATGAAAACGGAATAGGTGTTTTCTTGATCCGTTCACAAGCACCTGCCACATCCATAAATACCTGCATATGTGGTTTGAAATTGATCATATCTGCGTCCCCAAGAGCACCACTTCGGTAAATAACCTGCACCTTCTGATGAATCAGTGAGGCTATGTGATTGGGAATATGTTTTTTGGTTTGATACGAAGCCTGATCTTCTGGTGTAAAATGGATTAGTTCACTCCATATCACCCCTTTCCGCAGATGTTCTTTCAATGCAATGGCAAAATTGGAAATCAGAATAGCCAGTTCTCTCCTGCTTTGTATATCCTCTTTAGGAAAAGTAGCTTGAATCATGATAGCCAGGTTACGGCTATTATTTACCAGTGTTCCCCACAGCCGGCGTCCTTCATACCAGCGGTCATAGGCACTATTGGTCCTGAATACCATCAATACACTGAGTACAATACCTAATAGCGAAAAGATAGTGGATGGAATGGTAAACTCTTTAGGCCACACTTCAATAAAAAGAACACAAAAAATACTTGTAAAAGCCGCTACACCAGCAGCACCCCGTAGAATGCGTCGCATGGTCCAGCTGCGTGTTAAATGTGAAATGTCACGCCAAAAGTTTTGGTTTGTTTCGTAAATAATCATGAGGCTATAGTAACAGATAAATGGATAAAACGGTGCCAGCTCTGATTAAAACAGAAAGGGCAGGGATTGCGGCTAGTGGTAATTTATTCCGAAAATTTTATTCGTCCAACTATCAGGCTCCCAAATCTTTTTCATTGCTTCATACCTTCTCAGAAGTAGTGTTTCTCTGTTACATCTTACAAAGGTTTTATTTCAGAAGCCATTATCTCCTTTTCCTAAACAAATCCTATTATTTTTGTATATTAAGGACATCACACCATACAAGTAGCAAAGCTGATATATTTTTAACTTTCTTAAGACGTTGTCAGACTAACTGCTATTAGTGACTATGAATTTATGAAAACAGTAACATTAACAGACTTTATTACAGACCTCACCCAACAGGGAAATGTTACTGTAAATGCAACGATAGAGCCTTTTAGTGAAATAGAAAAACAGGAAGCCTGCCAGGTTTTGGAGCAATACTATGCAACAACACTGGTAGACATACCACATACAGCACCAGCCTTCTTGCCTGAAGCTGCCTTGTGGGGAGCTATGCTTATTTATCGGGCATGTCAGTCTATTTTGTTGCGCCATCTTACAGAGAGTCAGGTTAGAACCTATCTCTTACCTTATTCAGGCCCTCCTTCAGCAGAGGCCATCTACTCTATTGATCTGACATTGCGTTTCCTGCCAGACCTCATGCATTTTGCCAAAGGTCTGTCGCCTGATGATGTACTGGTACAACTTCTGCGAAATACAGCACAATCCTGGCCGTTTTCTTCTGTAGGAGTTGATATTGAGGAAAATTCAGATCATACTACGTTTATCCGACTACACCCTTCCTTAAAATATGCCTATGTGGATCGTATCATTCAGAAACGTGATCACAAACGACTCACACATCCTGAATTGTATGACCTGGTAAAGGCGGCATTGGGTATACACGCAGACCGTTTCTGGCCAGAACTCAAACATGTAACAAAAGATCTGACCCATATTGAATATTAACACAAACAGGGCATTCGTATCTATACAATCCCTGCACTATTTATTCCAAACATTATCATCCTACAAAACTTCATGGAAACCAGTACAGAAAAAGACCTTCTGCTCATTGATAAACTAAATCAGGTATTACAACACGTTAAGAACACCTTTGTTGGAAAAGATAACATCATTGATCTGATGGGAATCTGCCTGGCTGGACGTGAAAACTTATTCTTATTAGGCCCTCCAGGCACGGCAAAAAGTGCCATGGTGCGTGAATTAGCCAAGCTGCTGGATGGTAAAACATTTGAATATCTACTTACCCGGTTTACAGAACCTAATGAACTTTTTGGGCCATTTGATATCCGCAAACTTCGCGACGGAGATCTGGTAACCAATACAGAAGGTATGCTTCCGGAAGCCTCACTAGTCTTCCTGGATGAGTTATTAAACGCTAACAGTGCCATTCTTAATAGCTTGCTGATGGCACTGAATGAAAAAATATTTCGTCGGGGACGGGAAACCAAACATTTACCTGCTCTGATGTTTGTGGGTGCCAGTAACCATTTACCAGAAGATGAAGCCTTACAGGCTCTCTTTGACCGCTTTCTGATCCGGGTTCGGTGTGATTATGTAGATCCTAAATTATTAAACGAAGTATTGCTGGCAGGCTGGCAGCTGGAACGTAAATCGGCAGATAATCCTCCCAGAATCACTACCGACGAAGTAGCTCAGCTTCAAGCTATGACAGCACAGGTAGACTTACATGAGATTCGTCCTTTGTATATCGACCTTATTCAGAAACTACGAAATGCAGGACTTTCTGTATCTGACAGACGGGCAGTAAAACTACAGCGGCTTATAGCTGCTAGTGCATTATTGTGTAAACGCACCAAAGCACAACCATCTGACTTCTGGGTGTTACGTTATATCTGGGACACAGAAGAACAGCAGGAAATTATAGCTGGTATCGTTAATTCTGTAGTAGAGGCAGATCCTGAAAAATCAGAATCTCATCCTCAGGCACACATCAATGCCATTCCCAATGCGGATGAGTTGTATCAGGAAGTAGTAATACTAATGGAAAAGTGGGATAAACCAGAAACCTCGTTACCTGATCGGACAGTAATTAAAGACAGGCTTCGTTATCTGAATGGACGTTGTGAATGGCTTACCAATGAAGAACAACGAAAATATGTCCAGCAAAAAATGGACGAACTCTGGAAAAAGATTCTGCATACCGGAGAAAAAGCATAAACTGTTTTTTTGATTCAGCAACAAGTGCAGATAACAATGCCTATTCGTTAAACTATGAAAGAGCAAATCCTGGTCTTTAACCATACAGACAAACAAACCCTGGGAGCAGTCCGATGTATTCCTGGCTTACGAGCAGCAGAAAATGGAGACCACATATGGCTCCGTGGTATAGCTGTAAGTGAGAAGATAGACATACGCATCCGGCAACTTCCGGCTTTACATACCTATTTCCTGGATGAACGGAATCGTTTGTTTCCTGCTGGTGGGGTAACGCCAACAGGCACCTTACCATCTTTATCCTGGCAACCTCTTACTACATTTATTTCAGTAGAGTTGCCCGTGTCTGTATTACCAGGGAAGTTTCAAAGACCATACATTGCCCAGCTTGTTCCCTCTGGACAGGATAAACCAGGGGCTGCTCTACTTGTTTCTTTAGCCACCTGGAAAGCCTATGCTGAAACAGCACCTGAGATTCGCCTTCAACAGGTACGATTTGCCGTCTCAGAAAAAGAGGAAGTATTTATTATAGGTGATTTACTACCTTCTATTCCGGGTAAGGAATACTGGAGGCACAATACCTTACTAGTACCCTCCGGATATGATTTTGATCCTCCACTGATAACTGATATTATTGAAAAGAAACTCAATCCTCAAAAAGGAAATTTACTTGTATTTCATTCAAGTGACGAGTGGGAACTGATTCCGCTATCCTGTTTTGTACCAGCAACCCGTAGTGCCATCCGATTAACACAAGTATCCCATGAAACTAAATAACCAGATCATTGCTTTTCAGGATTATTTCTGTCCTCCCCAGCAATATTTCTGGCACTGGGCAGAGAATGGCCAGATCATGGAGTGGCAAAATGGAACTACGATTTGCTATCGGGAAGATCTGTCCACTATTATGACTGACATACAGTTGCTGGGACTACCTCCCTTAGGTTCGATATTGCTTGTGCTGGCAGCTTGTCAGGATACCTGGTTTGCGTCAACGGCTAATTTGGAAATGTTGTATGCCGTAAAGAATGCCTTACTGGAAAAAGAAAAGCACAATCCTTTACTCAAAGATATTGATCCACTTCTGACGGGGGTAACCAATCTGCTGGACAGAATCAGTGAACTACCCAAAGAATTTCGCAGTGGCACAGCACGTACACATCTACTGCAGGTTATCTTTGAAACATCCCAACACAAAACAACCCAGCAACAGGCCAAATCACTAATCAGCGAGTGGGAAAGCGGACGGCTGGATGGATTAATACTTTTTCAGACAACCAAATCTATCACTTGTCAGCATTTTATTGCTGACCTAAAAAATCTTTATGCGGTTTCAAAGGTGTATGAAACCACAGATCAGCTCAGACAGAAACTTCGGACAGGAATATCAACGCTTCCGATGCCTCCTGATGTTCTTCCTCCATTGGAAGAAACCCGTACTCTACTGGAACAGTTGGCTGATGATCCGGAAACAGAAAGTATCAGTCGGCTTATCAAACGCCTGCTTGCTGTATTGCATATACCTATGCATTCACAAGATAGCAGTGACCAGCCTGTAGGTGGGGTAGCAGACATTACCAATCGTGGAAATTTTGATCGTCTTCTTTTAAGTGAACTGGCCAATGATGATATTGTACTCATGGCCCGGTTAGCCAACAATGAAGCCTTATATCTTAGACGGGAACAACCACCTACCCATCAAAATCCTGAGCGGATCATATTACTGGATACAACTTTGAAACTATGGGGTATTCCACGTATTTTTGCTATGTCAGCTGCTTTGGCCTGTGTGGTTAATAATAAAGCAAATGCTACTATAGAAGGTTTTGCATTAAAAGGTAAATCTTCTGTACCTATCGACTTAACGACAAAAGAAGGAGTTACCACTGCGTTGGAGCATCTTGATCCTTCTTTACATTGTGGAGAGGCATTAACTTCTTTTCTTACTACACAAACATTTGCTCAGGAAACAGAAAATTTCTTTATTACAACAGAAGAAACACTGAATGATCATACATTTATAGCTCATCTGGCTACAATACGACCTTTACTCAATTTTCTCATTACGGTAAACAGAAGTGGAGAACTTCAGTTTTTTGAGTTGATCGAAGGCAGAATGAAGTTACTAAGTAAGGCAAAGCTGGATCTGGAAGAAATATTATTTCCCTCTGTCAAAAAAACAAAACCGAAATCAAAGCATATATCATCTGAATTTCCGGCATTCCTTCAGGAAGAAACCGCACCACTTCTCTATCCCTCTTTAAAAGTAAGAGTATCTCAATCTCATGCGTTTGATGTTGATCCTAAAGGATTGTTGTGTGTTACCACTGATCAGCGATTGTTATATTGGTCAAAAGAAAAGACAGGAGCTCATGAATTAGTAGAGTTTATTGAATCCGGAAGGTATACCTTTGGTCAAGGAGATGGCAATGTATACATTATGGTAGATTATTCGTCTGGTGTACAACTCTATTCTATCAATGGGAATCAGGTTACCCGTTTTGACTTTTCACATACAATCCAAAAAGCGGATGAAGTGATTTTTGATTCAGAAACGTTATCTAATTTTTACGTTACATTAGATACCAGCGCGTTTTGCATTAATGCCTTTGATGGAACAATCGTTTACCAAAAACCTATGCTGGATGTCATCCAGAAAATAAAAAAGTTAAAAAGTGTAGCAAAAGAACCTTATCTGAAAAATATACATCAAAGCAATCAGTCAGGCTACCATGTATTAAGTCGTGTACAACAGGTGTATATCTCTGAAGGAAGCTTGTGTGTAGGGAGTCACAAACTGGTCAGGCATCAAGTTCACTCTACACTTAAATGGATTGATTTTCAAGGACATAACCATATCGATAAGGGGATAGAAATCAAACCACCAAAGATTTCCAATCCAAATCTGAAGTTTACCAGATATACATGGCCTGATGGAAGTTCTGTAGTCTTTGATTCGCGGGGCCTCCTTCATTTACAAAGCTCTGATCGTAGTATCCCGAATGTGACAATTTTATTGATTATTAACCGGCCCGTAGCCTGTTGGTCGTCCGATGGGCAATGGTGTGGCAATGTTGAATTTTTACCTGATTCTACAAAAGCTATAAACTCTAATGAGTTTTATATCAAATACATTCAAACTTTTATTGATACCATTGGATGATACTTTCTCTAACCTATAACGAACATAGTCAGCATACGCTGGGTGGAGCGTTTGTCCGTGGAACCACTCCGGAAGAATGGCTGACAGAAATAAACCATTGGGAGATAGATACTGATCAACTGGTATGTTTTATCATACCCGAAAGTATACGATCTGTACATCCTGCGGGACTTTTTGTAGTATTCCGAGGCAATCAATCTGCTAAACTGCCATATATCCGAAATCCGTATGGTGTATTAGCAGAGAAACTGTTTATTCCCATTCAATCAGACTTGAGTCCTGCTATCACACCAGAAGAACTCCGTTCCCTGCTGGTATGGGATTATCAGGTATTTCATCCAGGTATTGGCTTCATTGGCTTTGAGAAAACAGATCAGATTGATCTGACAGATCTGATAGCCTATTCCTTTCCCATAGAAAAGGAATGGAGCTTCGCCCATACTGGTATCTCCACTTCTCCCCGATTGCAACGAATCGGACTGCAGCAAATGCAGCTGGAGGAACTTATGCAGTCCTTTAAAGAGTCTGTTCAAGAATCTGTAGGAAGTAAACCTATTCAAGAGTTGGCACCTTCAGCTCAAACCCCTGTTTCACAAACTACCAGTTTCTTACTAAAGCTCCTCATTGGTATTCTGGGAGTGATTATGGGTATTATTTGGGCTATTATAAATGCCATTTTGAGTTTATTCCGCAAATTCTCACAAGCAGATCCGAACCAACCAGCTAAACCATCTTCAACCAAAACACGATCAGGATCAAGTGGATCAGGAGGTGGTATAGGCGCTTCTATTAGCAAGCTGATAGGAGGTATACAAAACTGGGCATCCGAAAAGCTGGAAGATCTCCAGAAAAAAAGAGAAAGCGAATTACAACGATTACTGCGGATGTTTGACGAAAATATGGAAGAAGCTTTGAAATATGCTATTCCGCTGGATGGAGACTATCAGAATAGAGGAATAGCCCCTCCTTCCTCCACCCTTAACCGCAGAGATACCAACTTCAGTCTGTCTGGTTTGGGCGGAGGTGGTCCTGTGGACGGATGGAATGTAGATAACTACTATCAGGATTTACGTAGAAAATACCAGAATGCGGCCAATAAAGAAATAGAAGCAGGAGACTTTAAAAAGGCAGCCTATATTTATGCTCATTTATTGGGCGATTACCATAGTGCAGCCAACACCCTTAAACAGGGTAAACACTTCCGTGAAGCGGCTGTTCTGTACAAAGATCATTTGAGAAATACTGCAGCAGCAGCTGAATGTCTTGAAGAAGGAGGTCTGTTTCATGAGGCCATTGATCTCTATGTAGAAATGAACAGATTTGAAAAAGCAGGAGATCTGTATACAGTTCTGGAACAAAAAGATAAAGCCGATCCATTGTATGAACAATGTCTGGAGCGATCTTTACAGCAGAAAGACTATCTGGATGCCTCCCGACTTGCGCTTCATAAACTGGAATCTCCTCAACGGACAAAACAGATCTTACTGGATGGGTGGCAGGATTCTACTCAGGCTGAAACTTGTCTGCTCCAGTATACAGATCTGGTTGCCAAAACGGAAAAAGATCAGTGGGGCAAACACATGGAAGGAATCTATCAGCAGACACCTTCCAGTAAAAGGAACAGTTTACTAAATGTGCTGACCCAGACCTATCCTCAGTATAAGGATCAGGACAGCTCTGACATTTCTAAAAATATTGCGTTTACGATTATCAGCGAACAAGCCTCAGCAGGGAATATAACGTCTCTGCAGAAACTGAAAACATTTGTTCCCAATGACCAGTTACTGATTCCGGATGCTAACCGGTATATCCATCAGATCAGAACACAACCTGTTATACCCAAACCTATTCCAACTGCACCAACTGTTCAGAAGGATACCTTAGTTTCTACATTCAAACTGGTAAGTGATATTTTATGGATTCAGGCAATTGCTTATCAGGATCAGTTTCTGGCCTTTGGCATTAAACAAAACATTCTCTATATCGTCCGCATCAGTTCAGAATTCGATATCGAGTACATTGTATGGAGTACTATTTCCGGTTCTCCAACCTATTTTAATCTGATTTATGATCCGGTATTTTCAAAATACATTATCCTTCATACGGATTGTACTCTTACTCAGAAACAAAAGGTGCTCTCTACGTCCATGCATTTTCGGGATGAAATTAGTGTGTTACATCCGTCATTTTTACCCAATGCCATACATGGGATCTCCTTTAATGAAAGCGGAGAGGTAGTTATACTGCATACTGTACATAGCAATGAAGTGCTAAGTACATATTCTATAGATGGAACCTTGTTGTCTACCAACAATACCCATCAGACCGATCAACAACCTCTTGCACTTATTCAACCGGTAAGAGAAATGATTTACAGAAAGGAGATGTATCATACAGCAGATGGTGAGTCGCTGATCCAGTTGATTCCTGACAGACATTTACGAATTGATTTAGGTTCACCTATTCGTAAAATGACTGCAACCAATCATCACACTGCCATTCGTTTTATTGTGAGTACAGAAGAAGGTTGTGTACTGATACGACATTCAATGTGGAAGATGCAGAAATCCAATGAGTTTTTTGCCAGAGGAAAGGACGTTCAGCATCTATGTTACATTCCGGATAACTTTGTTATAGTAGCAGATTCACAAATTGTAGAGGTATATACCATTACTCAGGATAATCCTAAATGCTGCCATACGTTTGAGGTTAAGCAGCCTATTGTCTCCATCTTGCCAGCAGCAAAACGCAATCATTTTGTGGTACTCACAAAGGCTGGAGAGATGCAGGTACACAAAGCTAGTGCAGAGGATATATAGTGTTTGCCACCAGCTATATTTGAATAAGAGTCATCTCCAATTCTTGAAGTATCTGACTTCGTTAGAGAATTGGGGATAGCCTCTTTTTTTAAAGATAGAAAGCAAATCTACTGTCAAAAAATAGCAGCTATACAGATACTGCTACACTCCCTTTTCTATATTCGGTAGGAGTTATTCCTTTGTTTTTCTTAAAAGTTTTTGTGAGGTGGCTTTCATCCGTAAATCCAAACTCATAGGCAATTTCATTTAATCGCATATCACTATGCAGAAGCCTTACCTCAACCAATGAAAGCTTGTAGTTGATAATATATTGCTGCAGGTTTTGCCCTGTATGCTTTTTAAAGTATTCGCCTATATAGTTGAGAGATATATTAAAATGAGCAGCAATCGTTTCAGCCTTTAACCTTTCAGAATTGTAAATATTCAGGTGTATGTAGTGTAATATATCCAGCAAAGCTGAATTATTTACCTGGGTCTTATCGGCCACATGCATGGAAATATTGCGGGCTACCACTATAATCAGTGTATTTACCAACTGCTGTACCAACTCTTGCTGCAATGTGCCCTGATTTACATATTCCTGTATAATAGCAGCAACTAGTGACCGAACCAGGGGTTTGTCAGGTACATTTCGTATAATACATCCCTTCTGATAGTTATTATTCTGAAAAATATATTCTAGTTTCTGTATCCACCCATTCAGATTACTATGCTGTTCACTGGGTTTTTGTGCTCTGAAATAGATATTATTAAAGCGAATGAACAAAAATGTGGTAGTACGTTTCACCTTGGTAAACTGTACCTCAAAAGGCATCAGAAGAAACAGATTGTCAGCATTATAGTTAAATTTATTCTGATCAATATGATAGATACCTTCTCCTTCTACAATATAGGCAAGTTCGAAAAAAGTGTTTTTGTGCATTTTGATAGGGCATTCATCCACCCGCACAAACTCAATATCAAATGGCTGAAATAGATTTTGTATCTGCATACCTATAAAGATACCAGATTAACCTGAATTTTTACAAGACTCCACACTGCTATTTTCCTGAAATTTGCTTCATGAACATCTAACTATACTATCATGAAAGCAATCACATTAAAAGAAACCGGAGATATTGAAAAATTGCAGTTTGCTGAAGTCCCAACTCCAGCTATCAAGAAAGATGAAGTTTTAGTACAAGTAAAAGCTATTAGTATCAATCCTGTTGATACCTTTGTAAGGCAACATCAACAAGCACTCATTTCCTATCTTCAACCTAAACCGGATGAAGATACCTTTATTCTGGGTTGGGATATATCAGGTATTGTGGTAGCAACGGGAGACCAGGTCACTCAATTTAAAAAAGGAGATGAGGTTTTTGGTATGGTAAACTTTCCAGGACATGGAAATGCCTATGCTGAATACGTGGCGGCACCAGCCTCCCATCTGGCATTGAAGCCACAAACTATCAACCATGCAGAAGCGGCAGCTGCTACATTGGCAGCATTAACCGCCTGGCAAGCACTGATGACTTATGCAAAGATAAAAAAAGGTGATAAAGTATTGATCCATGCTGCAGCTGGTGGAGTGGGACATTATGCTGTTCAGATTGCCAAACACTTTGGAGCCTATGTAATCGGAACTGCCTCTACTTCCAACAAAGAATTTGTACTAAGTTTGGGAGCAGACGAGTTTATTGACTACACACAGGAAAAGTTTGAAGATCGGGTACAGGATGCAGACGTAGTTATTGACTCTATCTACGGAGATCATGTACTACGATCGCTGGACACAGTTAAAAAGGGAGGCAGAGTGATTACGCTTCTTACTTTTTTTGAAGGGACTATTGCAGACAAGGCCAAAGCAAAAGAAGTATTTACTCATCGATTGGGAGTTGTATCAAACGGAGATGATATGCAACAGATAGCCACTCTACTTGCATCAGCGGCATTGAAATCACACATTTCACACAATTATGCGTTTCAGGAACTCCCCAAAGCTCATCAGCAAATCTCTACAGGAAAAACTCAGGGTAAGATTGTAGTCAGTGTATAGCAATTTATTCATCCTTCTCAATGATTATAATGCATCCAAAATGAAAAGAGGTGGATAGTATCCACCTCTTGATTCATTACTCATTCCAACTCAATACACAAAGCATATTTTTCACTTCGTTAGGTTTCTAGCGTAATGAGACTACTCCTGAAGCAAATATTGCTTTTGCTTCAGGGGCTAATGGTTTCCAGTTAGTACCAAAATATCCTTCTGCTACTACATTTCGTACAGAGTCTTTGAATAAAATAAAATCCTTGAAATCACCCAAAATGCGTTGAGCAGGAGGAAGAAACGGATACCCTTCAGGTTTTAGTCCAGTCCACCAGGGCAATCCGGAGTTAACAGCCACATAGTGTTTATCAACTGGAAAAACATAAAATAATCCATGATCTTTGGTTGCAGTTGCATTCAATTGCAAGGGTAAACGATCACTATACTTTTCTATCAGCAGATTGGTTTCCTTCGTTCCAAACAAAATCAGATTAGAACTTACCAAATCACTGGGACGAACTTCTTTATCTGATAAGACACGTGGAAAAAACATAATTCTTCCTAAAAATTCACCCCGATAGGTAGACCAGTTTGCCGCCTGTAAAGCAATATCTTGTCGTGCTTTCAATTCTTCAGGTGTGGGATTTCCACCAGTACCATATATATAGATATGTCGGGCAGCAAAAGCTTCACTCAACGGACCTTCTTCACCTTGCTTCTTTGCACTTGCCACAGGTGTAGGCACAACACTCCATTTCCCCCCTTGTAATTGTAAAGAAATAGACTCTGATGATAAGGCAGGTACTTTTATTTTTTTGTCATTAATAGTGATCGCTAATGGCTTGCCAGCTTTTACAAATTTAGGATGACCTGCCAATGTAAGAGTGAAAGCATCCAATGCAGATGTTTTAATAGTCAATTCATTTACAGCAGTAAACTTAGTGTCAATACTTGCCAGTGTTCCCGGAGTAAACTGATCCAGTCGCACCCAATACGCACGATTGTATTTATACTGTCTGGTAGCAAAACGAACCTGGTCTGGAAAACGATTGCGTTTAAACTGATCAAACCAGCCAAAAATAAACTCATCCTTATATGCTCCAACCCAACTATCGTGTTGGACACCCGGAAACTCTTTGTATTCCACTTTTGTACCCAGTTCAGTTAACTTTTTTACCCAGTCACGAGTTCCTGCTACTGGCACTACCGGATCAGCATCTCCATGAAAGAAATGGACTGGAAAGTTCAGCGCATTCATAGCTAAATCTTGCGTTCCTTTGGGTGGTGCAGGACAAACCGGAGCAATCGCAGCCCAGATATCCGGACGACTAAGTCCTATCCAAAGTGTTCCTCCTCCTCCCATAGACAAACCTGTAAGATAAACACGGTCTTCATCAATGCTGAATCTTTTCTTTGCATCTGCCAGAACATCATACACATCATTTTCAGGAATGCCCTGATATCCTGCAGTACCTCTTGCGTAAGGTGATACTACAATATACTCAACATCTTTCCATTCCGGAAAAGAAAGGCTTGCTTCTACATCTGTCTCACCAGGCGCATTACTTTTTCCAAATACTCTACGTAACTCAAGACGGTGATTCGATCCGGCGCCATGTAGCATCACTACCAAAGGATATTTCTTTTGCGGATTGTAATTCTTAGGCAGATACAATCCATAAGGTTGTTCTGTGTCATCCGCATTAGAGAAGAATGTTAACACCTGAGGGCCAGACGGTAGTGTTTGTGCATATGTACCTCGTATGATTAACAAGCTAAGGATAATAAGAGAAAGCGTACGGCTAGAAGTCATATACTTATTTATGAATAAAGAATTAAGTCTATAAATGTCTCGTGATTAAGCTATTTTATCTCTGTAAGGAAGTCTGGTACATATCCCAGAACTCAAACTGAGTACGGGAAGGCAATTCACGCACTTTGCATGTGTCAGACAGCTCCATTACTTGTTTGGAATTAGTAGTAAAGGTAGGCCAGACAGGTAACCCTTTTCCGTTTGGATCACCTGTTGCAGCGAAGTTTACCCAATAAGAGGACATTACATCTTCCAACTTTCGGTCTGATTCTCTCCATGGACGATCCCATTTATGAAGAGTATGTAGGGCATACGAAATTTCAGCAGAATGAAAAGCACCATAGGATATACCATCAGGCTTATCAGGAGGGACCTGACTGAAATAATAAAGAAAGGTTTTATTTTTACCTGACTTGGATTGTAGACTAGCCCAGGTGTAGTTTTGCCAGCCAAATATTTGATCCCGTGCAAGTGCAAACTGAGATTGTTTGGCTTCTTCATCTGTATTCCCCGGATAGGCTTTCAAAAAATCAGCTGTTTTACTACCGTATTTCTTTTCTGCATCTTCTCTATAAACTGTAGCACTTAATGGATTAGGGGAAGCAAATCCATCGCCGGCATTCCAGCCTGTTAATACTGGTACATCATTTTGTTTACCTGTAGCAAATGTTGTATATATAGCAGGCAATACGTAGTTATCAATAACAGGCCGAAACATTCCTCCTGCTTTGATCAGTTCTTCTGCTGACCTGGCACGTAGTTCTGCCATGGAAGCAGTCCCCATCTTTTGTGCCAACTCTAGTCCATTTTTCTCTCCGTCCTCCAACTTTTGCCCAGCCGTATTCCCATTAAACATCCCTCCACTCTCAGCAATTACCCGATGAAATAACCCTTTAGCCAAAGGAGAAGCCATCAAAGCGTTAACACTAAATGCTCCGGCAGATTGTCCAGCTATAGTAACCAGATTGGGATTGCCCCCAAATACAGCTATATTTTCTTTTACCCATCGAAGAGCAGCAATCTGATCTAACAAACCGTAGTTTCCGGATACCTGATGAGCAGATTCTTTGGTAAGTTCGGGATGAGCCAAAAAGCCTAATACACCCAAACGATAATTTATGGTAACAAATACAACTCCTTTTCCAGCTATCTCTTCACCATCATAAATAGGAACAGAGCCGGAACCACTTACAAATGCACCTCCATGAATCCATACTATTACTGGCAACTTTTCATTTCCGGATTTAGCGGGAGTCCACACATTCAGATACAGGCAATCTTCATTCAAAGGTTCAGCGGGTGCCAGAAACTCCTGTGTATACATCATAAAAGGAACAGGTTTGGTCTGCATAGCACTAGCAGAAAAAGTATCACACTTACGGACTCCTTTCCAAGGTGTAACAGGCTGCGGCTCTTTCCATCGTAAATTTCCTACTGGAGGTGCAGCAAAAGGAATACCCTTAAAGATATGTATATTGCCCTTTTGGTTCTTTGCTCCTGAAATCTTCCCATCTCTTAGTGTAACAATTTCTAGTTTAGATGTTTGTCCATGTGTAACCAAACTCACAAATATGAAGAGATATAGCAGGTGTTTTGTACAGATTATCATAGAGAAGGCATTTGTTTATTAGTCGATTCTACCTGTTCATTGTTATGAAATTCTATGCTAATTTATAAGCGTTAACAGCCTATTTGCAAGATCAATGACGAAACTAACACTGGTACTTTTTTTATATTATCTTGCATTATGTTATAACAACGCAATGACAGGTTTTTTCATATGAAAAACAAATACCAAAAGAATTTATTTTCTTTGCATATTGATTCCCAATGCTATGAGTGAACAAAAACAATCTCTGATGAATTTGTTAGAAACAGGAGCAACCTACTATTTAAGCCATATTTCTCTCGACTGTGTTGTATTTGGATTTCATGAAAACCAGCTCAAAGTATTGCTTCTGAAAATGAAAGACAGAGATAAGTGGGGTTTACCGGGTGGATTTGTGCGTAAAGAAGAATCCGTAGAACTAGCAGCAAATCGCGTTCTAAAAGAAAGAACTGGACTAGACAATATCTTCTTACAACAATTTCATGTATTCAGTGATCCTGATAGGTCAAATAACAAAGACTTAATTGAGTCAGCAAGGAAAACAGGCATTGAAGTGACAGAGGATAATTGGTTTGCTCAACGGTTTATAAGTATAGGATTTTATGCACTCGTAGAATTTTCTCAGGTAAAACCTACTGCTGATGCAATATCCGATGACTGTACCTGGTGGGATTTACAGGAGATCAAATCGTTAATGCTGGATCATAACCTGATTTTAGACAAAGCACTCGAAACCCTGCGACTACATTTGAATTATCAACCCATTGGCTATACACTGCTTCCCGATAAATTCACCATGCCGGAATTACAGAAGCTCTATGAAACTATTCTGGGCAAAAAGCTAGATAGAAGAAACTTTCAGCGAAAAATAACCGGATATGGCATACTCAAACGATGGGAAGAACGCAGAAGTGGTGTAGCCCACAAAGCCCCTTATTTTTACAGCTTTGATACAGAAAAATACAAACAAGCTTTGCAAGAAGGGCTTGACGGAGGTTGGTGAGCACAGGATCACACTATTTATCTGAATAAATAGTGTGATCCTCCAATGTCTTTTATTATGGATTAGATCTACGGGTAAAAAGATAAATGACAATACCAATAACTAAAGCTACCAGTATAATTCCAGTCCAGAAACCTGCTTTAAAGATTCCTCCAATTACAGAGCAACTGCTCATAAGCAACACAAAGGCAAACACCCAAACAATATTCCATCCAAACAATTTCATAAATATATTGAGTTAGAGTAAATGAATTACATGATCTGACCCAATAGGATAAAATGTCATGCCAGCATGTATGATAGGTAATAGCGTTCTATCTCCCCTTTCGATCTCTTACCTATAACTCACAACCGAACAGCACCCAAAAAAGTAACATATAAAAACACACTTCATTACATTGTACCATATAATATAACAATAACAAATAATAAAAAGCCATTATAATTATTTTTGAACAGATATATACTCTCTACTTTCTATTTATGCTTCAAAAGATATTATCTTTTTTCAATTCTAATTCTAATACGGCAACGATCCGTAAAACAGAATCGGAAAAAAAAGCGAATACACCCGATGAAAAAATGTCAGCCTGGCTTTCTCATCCTATGGAATATGGAAAACCTCCTGTTTCTACAAGAGAAATAGAGAAGGGATTCTTCCAGTTTCCTTTTATGAATAATGAGAAAATGCCCTATTCCCTAATAGAGTATAAAATGTCAAATGATAGCCTTCCAGAAATCGGATTTGTAAGCCCTATTAGTTGCTGGAGCTTTATGAATGTCTTTGATTTCTCAAAACTTGATTCAACAGGTCTATCAGATAGTATGTTTCCTAATCATGATACCTTTTCCCTGAAAGAACTGACTACCGCCTATTTAGGTAAGATGGTACTTACATTCCGTTCTGCATTAAGGATTCCAGATGAAAATAAAGGCAATGAAAAGGAAATTGTCCAAAACATTTTTGGATCTAAGTCTAGCCATTCCCAGATACTTGAAGCAACATGTCTGTTTGGGTTTATTTTCTATGTTTCAGAAATACGAGAAGATAATGGGGCTCACGTGTATATGACAGGTGTAGCAGTTGATGGCCAATATGATGTATTAGGGCTCTTTTCTGCTCAAAAGCCTATTGCTTCGGTTGCATTGCTTTTTTCGATTGGAAAGTTTTTTAATACAGCTGAGTAAATAAAACCACTAACCAATGCAGATATTTCTGTAATATCGTATAGCTAGTGGTTAACAGAAGTTATACCAATTGATTGTAGAAGGATATAACTGATTGTAAAGCAAATCTCCTACTTGTACATAGTTCACAGCAAGAGCTAACTTGGCCGAGGCAATTTAATTTGTCGGATTAATTTGGCTTTTGCGTTTAATCCACGGCAATTTCGCTTTCAACCTGAACTCCGATCATTTTTCCCTCTTGCGCATACTTCACTGCAAAACTTTTTTTGAGCAGTATCCAACGCAACTACTCAAATGTAGTGAACTATATACACCCTTCAGTTAGAAAGGTATCTATTCTGGTTTTGTAGTCAACTCATTTCTGGAGAAAATAGATTAAATGTTTGGATAGTTAATAAAAACTGCAAATATTTGTCTATAGAATTAGTATACTTTACTATTGTAGTCAAAGGTTTCACATTGCTTACTCCATTTCGTCTAGCATATCATCAATGAAACAATAGTTACTTTTGAGAGAGATTAAAAACTACAAGACACTCAATTATCCTTTTGATATTCAACACTATGAGTTCACGGATTATTCTGATCTCTTCTTATACCAGTATAGCTTTGTTTTTCACAGGCATTTTTCTTTCTATATATAAGGAGAGACCCAAAGCTAACATAGTTGAGAGTGCACAAAAAGCTGCTCAACCCAATATTGTTCTCATTCTGGCAGATGATCTAGGGTATGGAGACATAGGGGCTTATGGAGCTACAGATGTTCGTACTCCGCATATTGACCAGTTAGCTACTCAAGGGATTAAATTTACTTCATTCTATACACCTTCACCGGTATGTTCTCCTACAAGGGCAGGTTTGCTTACAGGTCGCTATCCATGTCGCATGGGGATTGATGGAGTATTTTTCCCAGAAAGCTATACAGGCATTCCAGCTTCGGAAGTTACTATTGCAGAGGCTCTGAAACAAAAAGGTTATTCAACAGGAATAGTTGGAAAATGGCACTTAGGACATCATCGTCAGTTCTTGCCTTTACAGAATGGCTTTGATTACTATTTTGGCATTCCATACAGCAATGATATGCAGGGAGTGGTATACCTGCGAAACAATGATGTAGCTGAATTTAAAGTTGATCAGCATTTGACAACAAAAACATATACCCAGGAAGCAATTCAGTTCATTGAAAAGAATAAATCCAAACCGTTCTTTTTGTATCTGGCTCACAATATGCCTCATGTGCCACTATATGCTTCTTCTGAATTTAGTGGGAAGTCGAAACGAGGTCTGTATGGAGATGTGATTGAAGAACTGGACTGGAGTGTTGGAGAAGTGGTGAAAACATTAAAGAAAAACAATCTGGATCAGAACACGCTGGTAATCTTTACTAGTGACAATGGACCTTGGCTAGCCTTTGATGTAGATGGAGGGTCGCCTGGTGTTTTACGAGAAGGGAAGCAAACCACTTTTGAGGGAGGACAACGCGTTCCTTTTGTAGCCTATTATCCTCCATTGATCAAAGCCGGACAAGTAAATGATCAGCTTGCCACTATGTTTGACCTCTTTCCTACCTTTTTAAGCTTGGCTGGGTCACCGGATTATAAATCACCCAATCCGCTAGATGGAGAGGATATTACTTCTGTACTGGCAGGTAAAGCAAATCGCAAAGGGAACGAATTTCTCTATTATTACAATGGTCAGATACAAGCTTACAGAAAAGGAGACTGGAAGATAAAATTTCCGTACAAAGGAAATAAAGGGATTCAGGGTGTAAAAGATGTCGCCCCACATGATACGCTGCTCTTTAATCTGAAAGAAGATATTGGAGAGAAAGCAGATCAGTTTAAAGTACATCCTGAGAAGGTAGCTGACTTGCTCAAATCTTTTTCAATACATAAATCCAAAGTGGCAGCAGCCCCTACCCTTGTTCAGCGAATGCCGGCAGATGACAGTCATGTGATACGTTATAAACAACGTAAGGGCCTTGCAACAAATTAATACACTTAATTTTAATGGCTCTCTAACAGATTTGGCATAAAACGTTTAGACCAATTAACAGGATAAAGCATAATCAAAAAACTGTCTTTTCATCCTTTCATAATTAACTTCAAAATAAAAATATATTGGCAGTAATAGCCTGAGAAAAAAATATGGAAATCACTAAGTTTAAAACAGGGATGCAACAACATCCCTGTTTTGCTTATTTTCATGTATTTATTCATTGGTATCAATGCCCAAACTATCTACACCAATATCTTATCCCTCGTTTCGCGAAGCATTTTTGTTCTGGCTCAAACTTGGCTTTATCAGCTTTGGTGGACCCGTAGGACAAATCGCTATCATGCATAATTTTGTTGTAACGCAGAAGAAATGGATTTCAGAAGGTCGCTTTTTACATGCACTTAACTACTGTATGGTATTACCCGGCCCTGAAGCACAGCAACTGGCAACTTATATTGGTTGGTTACTTCATGGTACACGAGGTGGATTAGCAGCAGGAATTCTGTTTGTCCTTCCTTCAGTCTTTTTTCTGTTAGGACTTAGCCTATTGTATGTTGTCTATGGAACTATCCCTTGGGTCTATGCTCTCTTTTATGGATTGAAGCCTGCAGTAATAGCTATCATAGTAGTTGCCCTTGTTAAAATTGCTCACAAATCACTAGTAGGACCGTTATATTATGTTATAGCTATTTGCAGCTTTATTTGTATATTTTTTCTCAATATCTCCTTCCCCTATCTCATTCTTACGGCCATACTGATAGCATGGATATGCCAGAGATGGTTTCCATATCTCCTGAAGTCTTATCAGGACGAGATTCATTTGGATAAAGAAGAGGATCAATATTTGATCAATCAAAATACAACTTCAACTGTTACTTCTTTTCGCGTTAAACATTTTTTATCTCAGGCACTAACTGGTATATTCTTATGGGGGTTGCCGATAATTATTCTCTATTACACAAGTGAAGATTTTCCTTTCTATTGGCAGATAGCTGTATTTTTTACGAAGGCAGCATTGATCACATTCGGGGGTGCCTATGCTGTACTTCCTTATATAGCTCAGATCACAGTTGAGCAGTTTCACTGGTTATCCAGTAACCAGATGATTGATGGACTTGCCCTAGGAGAAACCACTCCGGGACCTTTGATCATGGTTTTATCATTTGTGGGCTTTCTGGCTGGGTATAATCATTCTAATGGATCTTTACTTACAGCTACCAATGGGTTAGTATTAACCACTTATTACACTTTTCTTCCCTGTTTTTTCTTTATACTTATTGGAGCTCCATTAGTAGAAAAAACACGCCAAAGTCCCAAGGTCAAATCCATGTTGGCATTAGTTACAGCATCAGTGGTAGGTGTAATCTTGAATCTAACTCTCACATTTTCTCAATCTGTCATCTTTCCGGAGGGATTTAAGCTCTCAGTTATCAATTGGTTTGCCTTGGGTTGGGCTATTTTGTCATTTGTAGTATTATCCAAAAAACTATTGGGAATGATTTCCTGGATTGGTATCAGCGCCCTGGCAGGCTTAGTACTTTATCTGAGTGGACTTATAGGATAATATAGTCTATAAATCAAAAACAGCTACCTGATGGACAAGCAGCTGTTTTTGATTAGAATCTGGTACTATACATCCGTTTCCCGATCCTTATTCTTCCATAAACGAAGTTCATCTCCCACTGGACGTTCTATGATACGACTACGTGAACGACGCTGTATAGTTGTGTCACTTTGTGCTGGTTGATCTATAGTATTATTATCTGAATCTTCACTGTTATTAATCGTACGAGTTGTGTCTGCAAATGAACCAATTCTATCATCCAGATCACCTCTCACTGGGTCTTGGAATGTTCCGGTTTTTATACGGTCTTCATTCGCTCTATCCCCATATTGAGTCACAGAATCAGTCACAGTGCCTAGCTGATTTTCAGAAGCTGTAGTATCCGTCCGACCAATAGTAGTTCCTCCTGTGGTGATGGTATTGGTTACGATAGCCCGTTCATCTACATCAATTGCACCACAATCATCGAGAATATCCGCCACATCTTCAGCCTGATCTTCAGAAGAAGTATACACAGTTACTATTGATGTATTCTTCGCAACCTCTGAATATTTATAGGCTTCATCTTTTCCATTAAACAATGATTTAAAGAAGTTGCTGACAGTCTCACCGAAACCAGCATTTTCATTTTCACTCCAATCCGAACTACTATTTTGCTCAGATCCATACGAAATATCTATATTATGACGGTCAAAACCATTTTCAACCAATTCTTCCACGGCATTTTGCGCCTCTGAGGCAGTATCAAAAATGCCAACTACAGTATGTGCCATGTTCTTTAATTTAAGTTTTATGTATTCTCAGCGTGTAAAAGTATTTTCTTTTACATCTTTGTTGTACAGATAGTATAGAATTACATACCATCTAACTAAAACACAGATTATCAAACACTTAATAAACAAACACAAAATAATATGTCCGAAAGCTTCTACATAGTCAAGGAGATAATTCTACATCTCCTGTACTAGTTTATCTGTCTCAGCTATATTTGGTACTGGTTTACAACACTTTATCTCTATTCTCTTCGATGTTTCGCATCTTTATCACCGCTCTTCTATTTATCGGCGTATCTATTTATAGTTATGGACAGATTACTGCCTATCAGGTATTTTATGGAGTAACTATTTCGGAACCACAACAAATCATTTTGCGTGAATGGCAACAAAACAATCAGCAGATGTATCTTCTTCTCAATCCATATACTCTCGAAACATCTACCCGACAGTTACCCCTCAATGCTATTCAGAAAGAGTCATGGAATGAGATCGAAAATTTATTTCAGCACACCCCGTATATAAAAGCCCTTCATCAGGAAAAAGGAAGAGATTCTAATCTCCAGGATGCAGGTATACAACGCACAGATACCACAGAACGTGGATTTAGCCTAACGATAGATCTTTGTCCATCCTCCAAGCCTCTTGCCCGTTCATTTTTTGAACAACTCATTACTGCATTTGAACCCGAAGAAAAGCCTATTCCTATCACTATCACAATCACAGGTATATGGATACAAAAACATATGCAGGACTTAGCCTATCTGAAAGATCTTGTAAACAAAGGCGAACTGGATATCACATGGGTTAACCACTCCTATCATCATTACTATAGTCCTTCTAAACCTCTTCCGGTTAATTTCCTGCTTGCACCAAATACCAAGATCTCAGATGAAGTCCTCCTAAATGAGCAGTATATGCTTGAAAATGGTTTAACGCCTTCCATATTTTTCCGGTTCCCCGGCCTAATCTCTGATAAAGCCATCTTTGATCAGGTACTTGCCTTTGGCTTACTTCCTATTGGAAGTGATGCATGGCTGGCAAAAAACCAGCAACCCAAGCAAGGCAGCCTTGTACTTGTCCATGCCAATGGCAACGAACCTGTGGGGCTGAAAGACTTTATACAGATGATTAAACAAAAGTCGAATCTGATCAGAAAGAAAGCATGGCTTATTTATGAACTGCCTACCAGCATAGTAAACTTCGAAGGACGGTAATAATCAATCAATTCTCAAGTTAATATCAATGGCAATGAAACTTACGTTTTGTCTTCTGGGAATAGCCTTATCAGGGCTCATAGGCTGTACAAATTCTCAAACAACCAACACTAATTCAATCAGCAAAGTTGAAATGCATCTTAGTGCTTTTGGAGTAGAATCAGACGACTTTCCTTCAATTGATGTAATCATTGATTTTCAAAACGATACAAATTCCTGCAAGAAATGGTACTATAATCCAGCATATAAAGACTCTATCTATTCGCTTTCCAGAACTGATATAACAAAAGTACTGGATTTACTAAAGAGTAGTGATTTGAAAAAATTGAAAGAGGAATACACTGTAGACAAAACTGATCAACCCAGTTCTAAAACTATAATTTATACGAGCCAAAGTACCTTTACCATAAAAGTACCTTTACCATAAATGATTATGGATTGGAAGCAGACCATCCCTTGCAGGAGATTTATAAGATTGTTTATCAATATTAGATAAGTAAACCACCGGAAGCTTCGATTCGCTGGGCATTAATCCATTTGGCCTCAGGAGTACAGAGGAATGCTACAATTCCACCAATATCTTCTGCCTGTCCGATACGAGGAATGGCTGTTACACTTTTTATGTGTTCCTGCATTTGCACAGAATTCTTTAGCCGTCCTCCACTAAAGTCTGTCGCAATGGCACCAGGAGCAACTACATTTACATTGATATAACGAGGGCCTAATTCCTTTGCCAGATATTTGGTAAGCACCTCAATTGCTCCTTTCATACTGGCATAAGTACCTGAACCGGGAAAAGAAACGCGTGTTAAACCCGTAGAAATGTTGATAATACCTCCTTCGTCATTCAAAAAAGGAAGTATCTTTTGCGTGAAAAAGAATACACCTTTAAAATGCATATTCATTAGCTCATCAAAATTTTCCTCTGTCGTATCAGCAAATGAAGGAATAATCAGATTAGCCCCTCCATTATTAATCAGAAAATCCAGCTTCTGTGTATGAAAGACGCTTTCCAGAATTTCTTTAAGGCTAGTAATGAATGCGGGAAAACTTTTTAGATCTCCTACATTTAATTGTAGGATTGAAGCTTTTTGTCCAAGTTTCTCAATTTCTGCCACTACAGCTAAGGCATCTTCTTTTCGGTTATTGTAGGTTAGTATTACATCAATACCTTTCCGGGCAATCTTTATTGCCATGTCTTTTCCCAATCCACGACTACCTCCTGTCACCAATGCGATTTTAGTTTTCTGTGTCATATAGTTTACTATTTGTTTAAATGTATGACACAAAGTTGGCGATAAAAGCAGGTGTGCAGTTTGCATCAGACAAACCGATGTTTGCAAAATTCAAACCTTGATTAATTGCGAAAATTTACGGGAGAGAAAGAGGTCTGTTTTCTGAAAAAATTAGAAAAATGTGCTACCTCTTCAAAACCCAGGCAATAGGCAATTTCTGAAATGTTCCACTTAGTTTGACGCAACAGCACTTTAGCCTCCTGAGTGATTCGGTTAGTAATGATCTCTGTTGTAGTTTTTCCTGTTTGTTCTTTTAGGGCTCTATTGAGGTAGTTTACATGTACAGATAATCTGTCTGCATAGTCTTTTGCCGTTCGTAATCCAATAGTCTGTTTAGGAGATTCAATAGGAAATTGTCGTTCGAGTAATTCTGTAAATAAGGATGAAACTCGCGCAGTTCCATTATGTTTGGTAGTCAATGCCATAGCAGGTTGAAGCTTTTGCCCAAAATGGATCAACTCTAATACATAGTTTCGAAGCAAATCGTATTTATATATATAGTCAGAGTATAGTTCTTCGTTCATTTTCAGAAATATCGCCTCAATCCTATTCATATCTTCATCTGAAAGCTCAAAGACAGGATAGCCTCCTGGTTTAAAAATAGGAAGTTCATCAATAGCTACCCCACTCTTGGACTTGATCAGAAAATCTTCTGTAAAAATACAAAAGTATCCAGATTGCTCCAGATCTTGAGGAAGCCAATGGTAAGGAATTTTAGGAGTAGCAAATAGTAATGCACTTTTTTGAATGTCTATAACTTTATCCGCATACTCTGCTCTGTTATGTCCTTTGATGAAGCTTATTTTGTAATAAGCTCTCCTATTATAAGGCATTAAGGCCTCACCTGTCTCTTTAAATTTAGTAAAGAAATTGGCTATATTGAATACATTAAAATGACCTGTTTCTTTTGTGATTCCTTCAGGCAATAAAGTGTATCGACCTTTTTGTGTTGACTCGGCCAATTCCTTGTAAAAGGTATCAATACTTCTGACTTCCATTTGCTTTATCATTGCCAAAATTTATGCAGTATTTAGAGGGATGAAAGTGAGCCAGTTCTTACAGGCTTTATTTATAAAAATAATCTCTGTAAGATTCATATCCCAAACGTTGTCGGCAATAAAGATAAACATTCTTCCAATTTGGTAATAGAGAAAATAGCTTTACCTGCATGTATAACAGGTAATTGGAAGAATTAGTGCACTCATTGTGTGCTATAACTTTCTAAATACAGAAGGACGAAGTTGCTGAACAGGCAGATTCATATGGGCCAGTGATTCGGAATGGCCAATGAACAGATACCCACCTTTTACAAGTTTAGAAATGAGTTTACTCAATACCATTTCCTGAGTAGGCTTATCAAAGTATATTAATACATTGCGGCAAAAAATAATATGGAAGTTGCCTAACTTTCTATGATCCTCCTCCAGAAAATTCAATTGCTGGAAAGTAACCTTTTCCCGAAGATCAGGTATTATACGAACATCATGCTGTTCATGTGATTTATTTCGCAACAGGTATTTTTTACGTAGGTGAAGAGGAATGTCTGTAATTCTATCTTCTGTATAAACTGCCCGAATAGCTTTACTAAGGACTTCAGTAGAAAGATCGGTTCCCAGTATACGGAATGTGAACGAGACATGATCAGTCATATACTCACTCAATGCCATAGCCAGAGAGTAAGGCTCTTCTCCACTGGAACAGCCTGCACTCCAGACATTCAATATGTTATGGGTTCGATCAAGTAACTCAGGGAGTACGGTTGACCGAAGAAATTCAAAATGATTGTACTCTCTGAAGAAATCCGTTTTATTGGTAGTGATTGCATTTACCATATACTGCAGCTCTTCCTGCTTTCCTGCAGTAGTAAATACAAAGTCAAAGTAAGTCTTGAAAGAAGATTGACGGGTAATTTTAAGCCGTTTCTTCAGTCTGCTTTCAACCATATTTCTCTTTGCAACAGGTAACTTTATCCCACAAGACTCATAAATGTAAGTACTGATTCGTTTAAAATCAGCATCAGACATTTTAACAGAAGACTCATCAGCAGCAAACATCAGATTCAGGCACTAGCCACCTCTTCAGAATTATTCAATACGACCAGTTCTTCAGAAGAAAATACTTTGTCTATATCCAGAAACATAATAAAGTCTTCTCCAACCTTAAAGGTGCCTTTAATAAAGTTGGCATTGTAGCGAACCCCCATAGCAGGCAATGGTTTGATCTGCTCCTGAGATGCCTCAAATACTTCTACAACGGAATCTACCAATGCTCCAATTACAATATGCTTTCCGGCCTCTGCATTTTGTGCAATGGTCAATACAATAATGCAGCTATCCTGAGTCTCAGCAACAGGCGTCATGCCAAACTTGACGCGTGTATCAATCACAGGAAGTACGGTTCCTCTTAGATTTGTCACTCCTCTCATAAACGCAGGAGCATGAGGTACTTTGGTAATTTTACCTACTTCCAACACTTCGTTTACCGTCAATACATTGGCGGCAAATATCTCTTGTCCAAGCTTAAATGACAAATAGGACTGAATAGATACAGATTCTGTACTCACGTGATTAACTATTTAAATGAAAACTTTATGTAATAGTTGTTTAACAATTTTACCACTGTCCAGCACCAGAGCTACAGTGCCATCTCCCATAATGGTTGCTCCCAACAAGAGTTCCTGTCCTTTGGATATACCCATAGCCCCTAATGGCTTCAATACCGACTGATACTCTCCCACAATCCTGTCTACAATTAACGCTATTTTCTGACCTTCGTAGGTTATAGTAACAATCTGTTCAATAGCAGGAGCCTCCCCGCCTATAGCAAACTCCTCTCTCAGATAATAGAATGGCACTTGTTCTCCATCTATAATTACAAGGTCATTAAATCCTGCATGTATCTCATCATGTTTGATTTCGTAACACTTGTCAACAGCGGATAGAGGTATAACAAAACAGGTATCATCTGCTTTTACCAGAATACCATCAATGATGGAAAGCGACAAAGGAAGTTTAATAGTCATGGTTGTTCCTTTATTCACTTTCGAGTCAATATATATTTCGCCTCTAAGTTCTTCAATTCGCTGCCGGACTACATCCATCCCAACACCTCTTCCAGAGATTTCACTTACTTTCTGAGCAGTACTGAAACCAGGCAAGAAGATAAGATTGATGGCTTCTTTATCTGTTAATGGAGTGGTCTCACTTAGAATTCCTTTTTCTATTGCCTTTTCACGAATCCGTTTTGGATCTATTCCCTTTCCATCATCTTCAATGACAATCTGTACCATTCCTTCTGAGTAAAAAGCTTTCAGGTGTATCTTTCCCTGTGCAGACTTTCCGTTCCGAATTCGTGTCTCAGCATCCTCAATACCATGATCAATGCTATTGCGAAGCAAATGCAGAATCGGATCACTCAGGTTTTCAATAATAGTCTTGTCAACCTCTGTTTCTCCTCCTTCTGTACTAAAAATAATATTCTTCTGCAGGTCTTTGGAAAGATCTCTTACCAATCGTTGAAAGCGGGAAAAGATAGTCTCCATTGGTACCAGACATATCTTTAGTGAGTTATCTCGTAACTGACGTAACAGCTTATCAAAGTTTTCAGCGATGGATGTTAGTTCGGTAGAATTGTTCTTCTCTGCCAACAACGTTAATCTTGCCTGCATTGTGATCAATTCACTGACTACATTCATCATTTCATCCAGCTTGCGTGATGCAACACGAATACTGGTCAGCGAGTTATTTTTAGAAGAAGCAATTTTAGATAAAGATACTTTAGGTTCATCTTCCACTACTACTTCTTTTTTGGATTCTGCCTTCTCTTCTTTACGAGCAGATTCTTTAGACACGCTATGCAGATAGGCTGTAATACTACCTAATGAAATACCTTCTGTAACAACAGAAAGTTCTTTCATCTTATGAATAAATGCATCATCCTGCAACAAAGACTTATCTGCGATTTTATGAATCTTTAGAGTGCACGCATCTTCGGCAAACAGAAAGACATCTGCAATTGTACTTTTTTCCTCAGACGTGCTCAAAAAGATATCCCAGGACAGATAACAACTCTCTTCCTGAATCTGTGATAAATCAGGGACATTCTTATTACGCAAAAATACTTTACACTCTCCTAATGCATACAAGTCATCAATCATATATAGAGGATTGACACCTGTTGTCAGGAGATGTCCAGCAGGAATAAACTGTATATAATAGGTGACTATTTTCTTTTCATCTGATACAATTTCAGGAGTATCCTCTCCTAAGGCAGAGCTATTTGCGGTCTCAGATGTAGCAGAATGATTGCCTTCCAATATATCAACCTTCCTTTTTATGCTAAAAAGCAGGGTCTCATATTTGAGTTTATATTCTTCTGTAGGAAGCTCATTATTTGTCTCTACCAGAACTTTTATAAAATCAATCGAGGCAAACGTAAGACTCAGAATCTCTTCTGAAAGAGTAGTTTTTTGCTCTCTGATAAATTCATAGATAGTTTCCAGATCATGTGTAAGGTTACCAATCTTATCAAATCCAAACATAGCACTGGTTCCTTTCAGTGTATGCATAATCCGAAATACCTTCTCAATCAGTTTCTGGTTTTCAGGATTTTTTTCAAGCTCCAGCAGAGCATTTTCCAGATCAGCAACAAATTCTGTTACCTCCTCCAGAAACTTTTCATGTAGTGAATCCATACAAAAGCTGCGTTATCTGACTATTTTCCGTACGTTTGCCAACAATGCCTCTACCTGAAAAGGCTTTTGCATAAAGGAGGTAACCCCTGCTTCTTTTGCCTGCTCCTGTTGATTGGATTTGGTAGTCAACAGAATCACCGGCGTAAATTTATATTCTGTATTTGCCCGAATCGCCTTCACTAAGCTAATCCCATCCATGTTGGGCATATTCAAATCTGTGATTACCAGGTCTATATCACGTCCATCAAAGTGTGTCAGAGCTTCCTGCCCATCACCACTTTTCAAAACCTGATAGCCTGCCTTTTCAAGAGACTTCTCCAGTATATTTAATGAACTTTCAAAATCATCTACTATGAGTATAGTTTTTCCCATGTTATACTAAGGACGGTTAATTATCGTATCAATTTTTTTATAGTTCCAAGGAGTTCGTCCTTTTGAAAAGGCTTAGCAATTGCTCCGGTAGCCCCAGCCTCTCTGGCTTTTTTCTTTATAGATTCTGCTTCTGTTGTAAAAAGCACAATAGGAATATATTTATACTCTTCTCTGATACGAACTTCCCGGATAAAAGCAATGCCGTTCATATTAGGCATATTCAGATCCGTGATTATCAAATCTATGTTTGTACCATCCAGGTATTTGAGTGCATCTGCACCATCTACCCCAGCTAATACATGATATCCTTCCCCTTGCAGGGTTAACTGAACAAGTGAACGTATACTTCCTGTATCCTCAACCAGTAGAATTGTTTTTTTCATCACACTATATAGTATCTAAAATTGCAGGGTTTAATAGATTACAGTGTCAGCCCAGCCCGAACCAATAAAGTTTGAATATCATCTGATAATGTTATATTCCATTGTATCGCCGGATTCGAGCTTTTGGCAGCCATGATAATCTGAATGACTGATACATCCAATGCATTAACTTCTGATAGTAGAACAGACAAATACTTATACTTATCTTGTGCTTCAATTAATGCCTGTTTCACTGTTGTTGCATTTCGTAATGTGAGATTACCACTGATAGTAAGTTGAGCTACTCCTTCAGCCTGATCATTACAAATAATATCGACACCCTTACTCATAATCCTTTTATAGCAGGTAGTTGTTTTAAAATAAGAACTTATTAATATTTTTCATATTCCTCATCCAGATTATCCTCTCCCATATGAATTGTTACCCCTTTTGTTGATGCTTTGGGTACATTGGTAGTGTTTTTTGTCTGAATTGGATTAAAACTAATACGAGTAGATTTATTATTTTTCTCCGTGATTTTCTGAATCTTCTGATAGCTATTTTTCTCAATTTTAAAGAAAGCAATGGCATCCTTCAGTTGTTCCGCCTGAGCGGATAGTTCTTCAGCGCTGGTTGCCATTTCTTCAGAAGAAGCAGCATTCTGTTGAATTACCTGATTAAGCTGCTGTATGGCTGTGCTGATCTGTTCTGCTCCAGAGTTCTGCTCTATACTTGCAGCTGATATTTCCTGTACCAGACGAGATGTCTTCTGAATATTAGGCACCAGTTGTTCCAATATGTTACCTGACATTTCCGCTGTTACAACGCTGGCTTTGGAAAGTTCGTCAATTTCCAGTGCTGCCAACTGACTCCTTTCTGCTAGTTTACGTACTTCAGCCGCCACAACAGCAAATCCTTTTCCATGTTCACCGGCACGTGCTGCCTCTACCGCTGCATTCAGGGCCAACAGATTAGTCTGGCGGGATATTTCTCCAACAATCGTAATCTTTTCAGCAATGGTCTTCATTGATGAAACTGTATTTCCTACTGATTGATTGCCCTTATTAATATCATCTGCAGCCTGTAAGGCTATTTTCTCAGTTTGTTGTGCATTATCTGTATTCTGATTGATATTGGACGTCATCTGTTCAATAGATGAAGAAACCTCTTCAATAGAGGCAGCCTGTTCAGTTGCACCTTGCGATACCTGTTGAGCTGATGCACTCATCTGCAAGCTGGCCGAAGCGATGTTATCAGCTCCCTGCATAATAATGCCCATAATATCTCTCAGACGAACTACCATCTCATTAAGTGCACTGTCTAACTCACCTTCTATCTTATGGTTCTGATCTAATGAGAGATCCCCTTCTGACACACGTTTAGCCAATGAAACACTATTATTCAGTTTGCCAACCATGTATCGTATCTGATCCAGTAAGGCTCCTATTTCATCCTGATTGTATTTATCAATGGTAATTGAGAAATTACCAGCAGCCAGTGAAGTAATAGCATTTTGTGCCTGTTGAAGCGATTTTTTCAGCGAAGTAATAATCCAAAATATAATACCGGCAGATATTATAGCACCTACAATAATCAAAATGAACATATTTGTTTGTCCATGTCCATAAATTGCAGCAGTTTCTTCTTTAGCTTTTGATAAAGATTCCTCATTACGTTTCACTATCTTACTCATGATAGTGGTAGCATCTACTGTCACTTTTCGGGTAACAGTAGAAGAAAGTGTATAAGCAGCTTGGTTGCTAGAATCTGTATTAACAGTAAATGCCAGATGCTTGATTTTAGTGAAGTTCTTGTTATAATCTTTCCATACAATCAGAAACTGCTCTATTAGTTCTTTATCTTCCTTACTAGACAAAGATTGCAACTCTTCAAGCCGTTTGTTCATCTCCTCATTCCGAGCTTCACTGTCATCTATCCAGTCCTGCATCTGGTCCCGATCACGAGTAATAATGATGTCTTTTTCCCGTTTGGTAATGAATTGTACATCTTCTGCAATTTTTGCCGATAGAGTTATTAATCGGGCATTTACATCAACAATTTCATTTACCCTCGTATTGATAGTACTGGTATTGCGATTACCCAAAAAGAAGATTGTTGCTGACAAAAAAAGTAATACTGAGAAAGCAAGTATTAATTTGGCCTTTATTGAAAATTGCATGCGTAACTGAAATTTAAAATAGACAAATCTTATTTATATGAGTACCCTCCTGCCGGTATTCTAGAAATTAAGCTCATATAAGATATTTCACTTTGATCTTATCATGATCTCTACTTCTCCTGTTCAATGAAGGACATAGAAAATTTCTTTATAATCCGGAGATAGTTGTACGAGTTATCTATTCTCTGCAAATTCCTGATTATAAATAGATGAAGTCAATGCTGGCTGTTTATATATAGTGGATAGCCAAAAGTAGAAAGAAAAGAAATGCAGAATGGTTGCTATTTTGAGAGGATTATTACCAGTCAGGGGATATTATAAATAATGACAACCTGATCTTACAATGCAGAGAAATAATTCCAGACATTACATCTTCAGGTATATCTATTGTTGGAAGTAGTTATATAATTTTATAAGGCTGTAAAGATAGATTTTAAGTTACGATTTCACATACTATCGATCTATATATTTGACGTCTATCAATTAATAAATAGGCTTACCTTGCTTTGAAAGTATCATTTCCACTTCTTTTAAAACTAGTAGACACCTTTAGTATCCAATTATGTAGTAAGTTTTTTATAACCTATCTATTGCACAAACAAATGCACTATATCCTTGTATGCAGGTAGGATTTTATCTTAAACCCACTAACTAATTACATATAGAAGAACATGCAGGCTTTTAGCATTTTTATATAAAACTCCCACTAAAATGTTGGTAAAAGGAGTAATCAGACTTCAGAAAAATGTATAGTAAGTACAAACTAACCTTGTCTATAATATACTTCCTCTTAATCTGAGTAGATTTATGGATAGTATCAATAGATTTGTTCATCTATTTTGTTAAGCTATTCAACGTTTGAATCGATAGAGATAAGGTGCCTTATGTGCACCACCAGTCCATTTCTTATCTAATCTTTCCAGGATATTTAAATCCAGCATTTTACGTTGAAAACTGGTTCGATTTAATTTTTCACCAAGTATTGTCTCATATAATGTTTGTAAGTCCCCCATTGTAAAAGTCTCAGGCAAAAGGTTAGTCCCAATGAGCTTATGATCCAGATTATCTCGTAATGTCTGTAACGCTTTGTTCACCATAGTGGTATGATCTAACATCAGTGAAGGCAGGTTATTCAGATCATGCCACTCACATTGATCTGACAACAAATCCGGAATAGGTACTGCTTGTGTGAAATCAACCAATGCATAATATCCTACTGAAACAAACCGCCGTAATAACCAATGATCGTGAGAAGGCACATGTCCCTTTCCTAACATGATGGCTTCCAAAGGGGTAGGATCATGACGTGTTACATCTCCAAACACATAATATTGTTCCAAATAAATATCATGTAATCCTGTACGTTCTGTCAAAGCTCTACGAGCAGCATCATTCAGATTCTCATCATTTTTAATAAAACCAGCAGGAAGGGCAAATAAGCCGGTATTCTTATATTCCAATAGGAGAATCTTCAACTGATTTTCATGAAATCCAAAAATGACCAGATCTATTGCCAGTCCTGGCAAAAAGCCTTCACCACTGGGAGGAAGAAGCGAGGAAGAATTATTCATCTATAGACAAAATTAACAACCAGATAGGGTGCACAAAAATGTATAGTACCTTTCAAACTTTTATTGTCGCAATTTGCAACATTATTTTTGGAAGTTCCAAATTTGTTTTTTACTATTGTTCACTATTGCGACAATATAAAAAATTATTTCAATAATCGAATTGTTTAATACCATTCACCTTTATGAAAACACTCCTATTATTACTGGCTGCGACTACTCAGTTGGTCTCAATGGCTATAGCGCAGGCACCCAAAACTATTTCAGACAAGGCCAATCAGGTTAAGACAGCCAATGGTCTTGTAGAAGGTACAACAGAAAAAAGTGGCATCCGTTCATTTAAAGGTATCCCATTTGCCGCTCCACCTGTAGGTGATCTGCGCTGGAGAGAACCGCAGCCTGTAAAGAATTGGACAGGGGTACTTAAAACCGAAAAATTTGGTCCCAGAGCTATGCAACGTCCAATTTTTGGCGATATGGGTTTCCGTTCCAATGGCATGAGTGAAGATTGTTTGTATCTGAATGTTTGGACCCCCGCTAAATCCGGAAATGAAAAATTACCTGTGCTGGTATACTTCTATGGTGGCGGCTTTGTAGCTGGCGATGGTTCTGAAGCCCGGTATGATGGAGAAAGCATGGCTCAGAAAGGAATTGTAGCCCTTACCGTAAATTATCGTTTAGGTGTATTTGGCTTCATGGCTCATCCCGAACTTACCAAAGAATCTCCCAACAAAGCCTCTGGCAACTATGGATTAATGGACCAGACTGCTGCATTGCGTTGGGTACAACAAAACATTGCAGCCTTTGGTGGTGACCCCAAAAGAGTTACAATTGCAGGTGAATCAGCAGGATCTTTTGCAGTGAGTGCACAGATGGCGTCACCTCATTCTAAAAATCTGATTGCTGGTGCCATTGGAGAAAGTGGATCTTTATTATCTCTGCAACCCTTGATGCCTCTTAGTCAAGCAGAGCAGACAGGTGTAAAATTTGCAGCAGACGCAGGTGCTAACTCATTAGCAGCATTACGGGCTATACCAGCAGAACAACTATTAGAAGCAACAGCAAAACCAGGTACACCATGGTTTTCAGCTATTGTAGATGGCTATTTCTTCCCTACTTCCCCTGCTGATATTTTTAAGGCAGGCCAGCAAGCACATGTGCCTCTGTTAGGTGGATGGAACTCAGAAGAGATGAATTATCGGTTCATTATGGGCCAGGAAGCTCCTACTGCTGAAAATTATACAAAAGCGGTACAGAAACTATATGGAGACAAAGCAACAGAAGCATTAAAACTTTATCCTGCATCTTCAGAAAACGAAGTAACTCAATCCGCTACAGATCTGGCTGGTGACCGATTTATTGGATATAGTACCTGGAAATGGTTGGATGTACATAACCAAACAGGAGGAAAACCTGTGTATCGCTATTATTATACACGTCCCAGACCTCAAATGAAAGCAGCAATGGGTAATGCAGCCCCTGGTCTTGCAGGTGGTGTAGTAAAAAATACGGATGCCAACGCAATTAAGATGCCTCCGGCAACGGGTGCAGTACACTCAGCAGAAATTGAGTATGCAATGGGAAATCTTCCTCATAACCAGGTATATGAATGGAGTGCGGACGATTACAAGGTTTCAGAAACTATGCAAAACTATTTTGCCAACTTTATCAAAACTGGTAACCCCAATGGTAAAGGTCTTCCAGAGTGGCCTGTTATGAAAAATGCGAAAGGAGATCAGGTTATGTATATAGATGTAACCAGTGGCGTACAAACTGATAAAAACAGAGCCCGCTATCTATTTTTAGAACAAGCAACTACTAAATAGACTTCTGACTTAAAACAGACCTGTGAAAACTGATTTCGCAGGTCTGTTTTTATATTCCAATACCTGCGAGTGTATGTTTCCATATTATCGTCTCTTGCTAGTAAAATTGACATGAAAAGACTCGTTTATACATCATTGTTCTTCCTTCTCTCTATTACACTCAGAGCAGAAATAGTAAAAATTCTTGTTACTAAAACAGAGCCTTACGAAAATGGCAGGTTATTCGGAACTGTAGGATCATATGAGAAAGTATATGGTCAGATAATTGGAGAGGTAGATCCCAAACATACGCTCAATAGAATTATTCAGGATATAGATCTGGCACCGAAAAATGCCAGGGGAAAAGTTGAATATATATCTGAATTTATTTTGCTTCGCCCAAAGGATAACAACCGAAATAATGGAATCTTATTTTTAAGCTTGCCCAATCGGGGAAATGTATTTCCTCCAGATACTACTCTCCTGAAAAGAGGGTATGTATATCTCTGGTGTGCCTGGCAGGGAGATGTATTAGCAGGAAACAACCGACTGACAATGAAAGTCCCTGTTGCAACAGAAAACGGCAAAGAGATTACGGGTATGCTACGAACTGAATATCAGGTACTGGAACCGACTCAGACACTTAATCTGAGTAGTGGTGCATTCAGTGGAAACAGCCATCACAGCTATGAAACTATTAGTCTGGATAACAGAGGGCTAGTCCTCACAAAACGTATACATGAAGCTGATACTCGTGTTCCAATCCCCAATACAGAATGGGCTTTTTCGGATTGTAGCGTAGTCCCTTTTCCTGGTACACCCAGTACCACCCAAATTTCCCTAAAAGAAAAATTTGACCCTAATTATATCTATGAACTGATATATATCGCTAAAAACCCATTAATAATGGGACTTGGATTTGCCGCTATACGTGATATAGTCGCATTTCTCCGATATCAGACCAAGGATCAATCTGGTAATAGTAATCCTCTGGTTACAGGTACATCTATTCCCATACGAGCAACCATTTTACAGGGTGTATCCCAATGCAGTAACTTTGCACGAACATTTTTACATCTGGGGTTTAACCAGGATGAAAATTTAAAACAGGTTTTTGATGGTGTCAATGCCCATATTGCCCCTCGTCGTATTTCGCTGAATGTCCGGTTTGGACGTCCTGGAGGAGGCGGATTGCAACATGAGGATCACTTATTCCCCAGTAATGAACCTCCCTTTACCTGGGACGTACACTATGATCCTGTTTCTGGTATTACAAGTGGCATACTGGAAAAATGTATTCAGACAGGTACCTGTCCTAAAGTTATACAGACACTAAGCTCATCCGAGTACTGGCAGCTCAGAGCCTCTCTTCCCACCACGGACTCCTATGGAAAGAAAGATCTGGTACTCCCTTCGAATGTCCGTATCTACCATTTTGCAGGTACCCAACATACACCATATGGAGTAATAGATAAGAGTAGTGGATTTATGACTAATCCCAACTCCTATATTCCATATTTGAGGACAATTCTTATTTCTCTGGAAGAATGGATAGTGACAGGAAAAACGCCTCCAGAAAGTGTTTATTCTACTATAACCAAAGGAACACTTGTTTCTCCTGATCAAAAAAGCACAGGCTGGCCTAAAATTCCCAAAGTGCCTTATAGTGGATTGGTCAACAAAATTCCTTTACTGGACTTTGGCCCTGGATTTACAACTAAATATACCACAGGCATCCTGCGGGAACCGCCCAAAATTATTCCAGGAAAAAGTTATACAGTGCTGGTTCCCAAAGTAGACCCAGATGGTAATGAACTGGACGGTATTCGAAACATTACTATACGTGTTCCTCTAGGCACCTATACTGGCTGGAGTATTCGTCAAAAAGGGTTTGGAGAAGGAGATCTTGCTTCATTAAATGGCATGTTCATTCCATTTGCCAAGACAAAACAAGAACGTATAACATCAGGAGATCCGCGACTATCCCTAGAAGAACGTTATGGTAATCATGAAGGCTATGTTTCAGCAGTCAGAAAAGCAGCAGAGGAACTGGTTAAAGCAGGCTTCCTATTACCAGAAGACGCCGAGAATGAAATTACAAAGGCTGAACAAAGTGACACTCTAAACTCTAGATAACCCTGTGCTATCATTTCTTGGTTTCTCTACTATCCTCGTTTTTTTACTGCTCATTATTTTCAAACGGTTGTCTGTTATAACTGCGTTAGTCCTCGTTCCGGTTGTATTTGGGATTATTGCAGGCTTTTCAGTCAAGGAACTGTCAGAGATGATGCTTACCGGGATCAAACAGGTAGCTCCAACCGGAATTTTGCTGATGTTTGCAGTACTTTACTTCAGCATTATGCTGGATGTTGGTTTGTTTGATCCTGTCATTGCACTAATTATCCGATATGCCCAAGGCGATCCACTCAAAATAATTATGGGCACAGCAGTACTTACAATGATAGTACACCTGGATGGAGATGGTACAGCAACATTCATGATAGTGATATCAGCGTTCCTTCCTTTGTATACCCAACTCCAGATAAATCGGCTGATATTAACAGGTATTGTTGCCTTAAGTGTAGGTCCCATGCATCTGGTTCCCTGGTCTGGTACATCTGCCAGAGCTATGGCGACACTCAATTCTGATGCGGTTCACATCTTCAATCCCAATATTCCTGCTATAATCGCTGGTATTGTATGGGTATTGTTTGTTGCTTACTACTTAGGTAAAAAAGAACGTAAACGTTTGGGTATTGTATCGTTAGACTATGATCCCAAAACAAACTTGAGTGAAGAGAAAAAAGGATATCGTCGTCCATCCTTACTCTGGTTCAATGCTATTACAACCATTGCACTGATAGTGATACTTATGAAGGGATGGCTGCCAACACCAGTATTGTTTGTAATAGCCAGTACTATAGCTCTTCTGATCAATTTTCCCAAACTGAAAGAACAGCAATTGGTACTCAAGGCACATGGTTCCAATATTTTTTTAGTTTCAGGTATGATATTCGCGGCCGGTGTATTTTCAGGCATTCTGACGGGCACCAAGATGATTGATGCTATGGCCCACACACTGGTATCTCTTATCCCGCAAGAGCATGGCAATTTATTGCCCGTCTTCACAGCTCTTACCAGTATGCCCGCAAGTATGTTATTCACACCAGATGCCTATTATTTTGGAGTAGTCCCTATTTTAAGCCAGGCAGCACAACATTATGCTATAGACCCATTACAGATTGGAAGGGCAGCCTTACTAGGTCAGATGACTGTAGGATTTCCTTTGAGTCCTCTTACCGCGTCCACTTTCTTACTGGTTGGACTTGCAGAAGTTGAATTGGGAGACCATCAACGGTTTATCTTTAAATGGGCATTGGGTACTACCCTCGTCATGACACTTATTGCATTGATAACCGGATCTATACAAATCTAAATTTCAAAACATACTTTATCATGAAACACAAGATACGAATAGGTTGTGGAGCAGGATTTTCCGGAGATCGGCTAGAACCGGCTCTTATTCTGGCAGAAAGAGGAGAACTGGACTATCTGGTGTTGGAATGTCTTGCAGAACGTACAATTGCTTTGGCTCAAAAACGTAAATTACAGGATGCAACCAAAGGTTATGACCTATTATTGGAGCGCCGAATGCACAGTTTGTTACCACTGATCAGGAAAAATAACATCCGGCTTATCACCAATATGGGAGCAGCCAACCCGATAGCTGCAGCAGAAACTATTTGTCAAATAGCCCGGCAATTACATCTGGATATCATTGTAGCTGCTGTTACAGGAGATGATATATTGCCATTATTATCAGGCAATGAAAACTCTATTGAAACAGGAGAATCCTTACACACTTCCGGAAAATTAATTTCTGCCAATGCCTATCTGGGAGCCGATGCCTTATTACCTGCCTTAGCAACTGATGCTCACATCATCATCACCGGACGTGTAGCAGACCCTTCTCTTTTTGTTGCGCCATTAGTACATAGTTTTGGATGGTCTTTAGACGATACAGAACGCATTGGACAGGCAACAGTAATTGGACATTTAATGGAATGTGCAGGCCAGCTAACAGGTGGATATTTTGCTGATCCTGGTAAAAAAGATATTCCAGACTTTGCCAATCTGGGACATCCTTTTGTTGATGTGTGGGAAAATGGAACAGCCATATTTAGTAAGGTACAGGGAACAGGTGGTACAATTAGTCTTGCAACCGCTAAAGAACAACTTTTATACGAAGTCATGGATCCTAGCCAATACTTTACTCCAGATGTAATAGCTGATTTCACAGGAGTACATTTAACACAGACAGAAACTAATCAGATTCAGGTTGTTGGAGGGAAAGGACAACAGAAACCCGAAACGTTGAAAGTAAGTGTAGGATATGCAGCAGGGTTTATCGGAGAAGGAGAGATCTCCTATGCAGGGAATAATGCTTTGCAACGGGCACAACTTGCAGGTGAAACCATCCGGCAACGGCTTAGCTCTTCATTTTCAGATATACGTATTGATTACATAGGCAGTACTTCTGTACACCGAACTTCTTTTGGACACCATCCAGACCCTTACGAAATACGTCTTCGGGTAGCAGCGAAGGCATCAACCTCAATACAGGCAGCTCTGGTAGGTGAAGAAGTAGAAGCACTGTATACCAATGGTCCAGCTGGAGGTGGTGGAGCCCGCAAATACATCCACGATGTAGTAGGTATTGTTTCTACACTAATTCCTCGTACCCAGGTTCAATCAACAATTTCTTTATATCAGTCATGAAAACCAAACTCTACGACATAGCGCATAGCCGTGCAGGGGACAAGGGAAATACACTTACCCTATCACTGATTCCCTATAAACCCGAATATTATCCCATTCTTTGTAGTCAAGTGACTGTAGCCTCTGTAAAACAGCACCTCAACGATATTGTGTCAGGAGAAATTATACGCTATGAGCTACCTAATCTACCCGCATTACATTTTGTCTGTAAACAGGCATTATTAGGAGGCGTTACGACCTCTCTGGCGATGGATACTCATGGCAAAAGCCTTAGTTTCGCACTATTAGAAATGGAAATTGAAGTGAATATATAGATCAATCCGTAATCGGGAAGAAAGGAAATTGAATCTGCACACAAAACATTTCATTTTCATTCGTTAAGGATAATGTTGCCTGATGAAGTTCTAGAATTCGTCGACTTATCCATAAACCCATTCCAAATCCACTGGCTAGTGTATCCGTCTGATAAAATGCCTGTGTTAAGGCTTTCAGATCTATCCCACTTCCATGATAGTGATTCTCAAAAATTAGCGTTATCTGTTTTTTCTCATTCCGAAAAAGCTTTATATGTAGTAGATCAGTTTCGGGGGCATATTTGATTGCATTATCAAAAAGATTACTTACAACTGTTTTAAGTTTTGAAGCATCTCCCTGTACATCAAATGAATCGGTATTGGCATCCAGATCTATGCTCAAACGAAGTTGTCTCTGATGTAATAACAGTGTAAACCGATCTGCAACGTCCAACACCAATTCGTCCATCTTTACTGTAGTAGGTAATAATAACAGGTCAGGATTTTTTAAAGAGCTGACCATCAAAAAATCTTCAACCAGATTTCGAAGCCGATGTGTTTCCGCCAATTGGTTTTCCAGTAACTTTTGTATATCCTCCGGTAAATTCCCGCCTTTTAATCTTACCTGTATTTCAGTCTGCAGAATGGCAAGTGGTGTTCGTAACTCATGGGAGGCAGAAGCGAAGAAATGGTTTTGCTTTTCAACTTCGCTACCAATACGTATTAGCATCTGATTGAAAGTTTCAGCCAGTTGCTGAACCTCATCATAGGTTTGTGGTACTTCTACTACCTGTTGAGGACGTTCACTCAGATGGATCTTTCTGGCAACTTCTGTTATGTGCCTGATTGGCTGTAAAAATATATTTCCGGCCAGGTATGCCAGCCAGGCAGCTATGCTACCACTGAATACGATAGTGATTCCCAAAACCCAGGCTATACGATTTAACGTTTCAGCTATTTCAGGCCGGGTACTGGTAAAAAATACAGACAGAACTGTTTCTGCATCTACAAACTTCGTCACATGAACCACAGGGTTATGACGAAAGTTCAGACGATTTGTAATTTTAAACTGTTTAAGCTGAGGAGATTCAAACAATACATGCACAGAATCTGAACTGATCAATTCTATTCGGGCAGCCTCATCAGCCTGTGGCAAGGGAATCAGAACAGGGTCAACTGCTATACGATCCAGTAAGGCATACGCCTGAGATTCTGTCTGACGAAATGCAGCCCGCTCTACCGTTTTGCGAATTAGTATATAACAAACAACAGCCCCAATAGTTGAAATAAGGATAAATATAACAGCACTTATCAGTGCAATCCGGAAACGAATGGTCTTGTAAAAAATCACAGCTATACTACTTGTTAGTGCGGGTTACTATCCAGAACATATCCTCGTCCAACTATGGTTCGTAGTAACTCTGTTTCAAATCCTTTATTGATCTTTTTACGAAGTTGGTAAATATGTACCTCTATCACATTGCTTCCCATATCAAAATCTACCTCCCAGACTTTCTCAGCAATCTGTGTCCGGGAAATCAGCTTGTCCGGATTCGACATAAACAGTTCCAGTAAAGCAAACTCACGGTTGGTGAGTTCAATCTTTTTACCATTTCGGTTTACTTCATGTTTTACTTTATCCATCTCCAGCCCTGCCACTACCATTTTGGTTACCTGCTGTGTCATAGACTTTCTTCCAATCACTCCAATACGAGCAAGAAGTTCATCAAAATCAAATGGTTTTCGAATGTAATCCAATGCTCCATCATTTAAAGCTCTGATCACATGTTCGGTATTACTTAATGCACTCAGAATAATAACAGGAATGCGAATATTAAAATCACGCAGGTTTTTCAGTACCTCAAATCCGTTTTGTCCTGGCAACATCAGATCAAGCAAAATCAGATCATAAGCTGTAGTAGAGGCATGTTCGAGAGCTATAGAGCCATTGGAAGCAGTATCTACCACATGCCCGGCCTGCTCTAATCCATTAGAAACATGTTCCGCCAGCCGAACCTCATCTTCTACCAGCAAAATTTTCATATCAGAAAACAATTTCTTTTACGCATATACAACTTTAATACAAACCTTAAACACAAAAAATGTCCCAAATCCAGGCAGTTGGATATGGGACATAAGAATTAACGTACTGCATAGGTAGTCCCATCTACAGCGAGTGTCTGCGCCATTATCACTTTTGTATTTTCCACAAATACTTCTCCTTCTCTATTACCTCGTACATATCCTGTTATAGTTATCGCTTTTCCAACAGACAGTTTATCACCTAACTGAAAAGCCACATGCGGTGCAAATCGTACCAATGATTTATCCAGATATACACCGTTTACACGTCCTTCTTTATCTTTAGCAAGAGCTGTGACCTTTCCATCTGCTTTGGTAAACTCTTCTTTCGGGCGACCATCTCTGTCAGGCCTGTGTTCATACACTGTTTTCGATCCAGAAGTAATGCTGTTCAATACAATTACTTCTGCTCCGTCTTTACCAGATCGCTTAAATCCCATAACCGTTACATTTCCGCCTTTTTTAGTAGCCCCCATAATTTCTTTGGCTAAATGAGGCGCAAAGCGCACCTCTGTATTTTTTCCTTCTGCACTCAATGTAAACCCATTATACGCTTTTTCTTCATTATAGGTAAAATCGACCAATGTGCCTTTGTATTCACTTAAAACACGTAAGCCATCTCTTTCACGGCCATGTGGTCTGCCACCTCTCTGATGAGGTGGACGTCCCTCTTCACGTTGACCCCGATGGTGAGTTTCTTCAGGTTGTTGTGAAAATACAGGAACACACATGATCAGAGCAATAATGGCTACTAACATTTTTTTCATTGGGGTTTTCATAGTAAATACTTTGGTTAAATGTGAGTTGTTATTGAATTGATACAAAATTATCTAACCAGGTTAAGAGCCATATGAAATAGAAATTAATTTTTCTTCATACTGTTGAGAACTATGATCTATAGGCAAATAACACTACTAATTCTTGACAGGTCAGCGGCCAAATTTTACTTCCATCACTTGTACTTCCTGTGCAGGAATAGCAGACATACCTTCTGCATCAGTTTGTTCTACTTTTTGTACAAATAGATCCAGAATACCTTTGTGTTTCCATAGTTCTGTATCATAGGCAGGTTCCCATGAACCTACTGATTCAGCACTAAGGTCTTTCACTTCCCAAGCAGGACTGTTGATATTTTGACAGATGGCTACAGAAACCTTACTACCTCGCTCTTCATCCCGAAAAATGACAGCTACAGATGTTTGACCTTTATCCTTCCAGGAAACCAGATAGGGACGGGAAATAGGTATACGTTTGGTGCCACCACCACTCAGACTAAAAGGGGTTTTCCGGAAATTTGTATTCAGGTGACTCCATTTGTTTCCATCATAATATATCACACGAAACTGAGGCACGTTCTTATTTTGATCACGCCAATAGCTGGCAATAAATGGATAGCCATCAGCTCCTGCAAACATAGAGGTCTGATTGATCAATTCACTATTTTGCGGGATTTGCATAATATATTCAGCCGAAGCAGCCTTAATGGGTAACTGATACTTCTCTCCGGTAGATTTTTCCCATGTTAATCCTCCATCGGTAGATCTTGCATAACACATATCGTGGTTGCTGGCTACATTGGGAGATTCACGCCATACCCAGCTAATATGGATTGTACCTTGAGGATCGACATAGGTCTGGCTATAGGCATTTCGCTTTCCTTCACCATCGATCAGATTTGGAGTGATTTGCAGCCACTTCTTACTGGCAGTAATGTATTTGTTAATTACCAGATTTCCCCTGCCAGAAGCTCCATTTCTATAAGAGAACAACAGGTTTCCATCTGGAAATCTATAGAACTGTGGATAAGAAACTTTTTCTTCCAATACTCCTGTCATTGGAAGTTTATAGGTCATAGTTAAGGAACCAGGAGTAATACTTTTAGCATATCGCAACTGATTATCATGATGATCCCATGAAAGATGCAAGTATCCTTCACCATCTACCATAATACTTATACAATTATGTGCATCATAAGCATTGCCTTTAAAAATGGTTTGAACTAATTCCCATTTCTTACTTTTCAGCTTCCGTTTACCTAAAACCACATGTTGGGTACTATCATAAAATGCAATGTATTGGTAGTTTCCATGTGTGACTAAGGCATTCCTGCGGAATATAACAGTATTTACAGAATTGGATGCCCACCCTTTTCCCACAGGAATAATAGTTACTTCAGGCTCCGTCTTCTGACCATACACAATACCAGCACCAGCTATAAGACAAAGGATAAAAAGCAGAAAAATACGTTTTTTGGCATAAGGAGGAAATAAAAGAGTTATAAAACTCTTCATGCTGCATGGAAAAATAGTATCTGGCATTTGACTAGTGAGTATATATCTATCCGAAGTTTGAGATTGCCAAAATAGATACAATCAACCATTTATAAAGGGGAAAAGAAATTTTTCTTATACTAGTCTAAACCAACTTCCTGATAGCTAATAGTTTTATTTTCTATTTCTGACAATTATGTCGAGGAAGTCAAAGTACATATCTACATAGTTGTTCTGTCTATCTCATTTAGGTTGCCATTTACGCTCAAATAGTTACTTTTAAAAAATCATAATAGCATAATCTAATGCAAACCACCAAACCTATATTCAGCATTTTATAGAAACACTCTTACTCACTGTTACCGGGGACAGATAGCTGGATTGGTTCCATACAAAAGATCTCGGTTTCCACCTTACCGAGATCCTACCCGGGCCATAGTTCTCCCGTCTGGTATAACTCATACATACTACCCACAACCATAAAAAAAGACTGCTAACTGAAAGCTTCAGTCAGCAGTGCCTGTCTATGAATAAATCATATTTCCTAATGCGTAAGGGAAATGATGATAGCAAGTTTACAAAATCTACTATGGAACGAAGAAAAAAACACCTTAAAAATACCTTAAAATTTCTGTTGCGCTATTTTCTTAATGCAGTACCTGATATACCACCAGGTATGTAGCAGCGCCTCCCAGATATCCAATAAAAGCCAGTATTCCAATACGTCTCAGATACCACATAAAATCTATTTTCTCCATTCCCATTACAGCTACCCCCGCTGCTGAGCCAATGATAAGAATACTGCCTCCTGTACCGGCTGCATAGGCAAGAAACTCCCATAACTTATGATCCATTGGATAATTTGCCAAATCATACATTCCTATGGTTGCGGCCACAAGGGGCACATTATCAATTACAGCAGAAGCTAGCCCAATCAATACCACTATCACATCCAGATTGCCGATAGTATTTCCCATCCAGGTAGCTAAACCTTGTAGTACATGAGCAGATTCCAGACAACTGATTGCCAGCAGAATGCCTAAAAAGAAAAGTATGCTGGAAGTATCAATTCGTTGCAAGGCATGTACGGCAGTAAAAGGCTTTCGTTCTTCTTCATCTTTATCTTTATGTATAATCTCAGAGGCTACCCATACAATTCCTAGTCCCAGTAGCATACCTACATAAGGAGGTAATTGTGTAATAGCTTTAAAGACAGGCACAAAAAGTAGGCTTCCTAAGCCACAATACAACATTAAACGCCCACCCTGAATACCTTGAGTGCTGGTGTCTTCAACTTTTGGAGCTATACTATTTCCTTTCAGCTTGAATGACAGATAGATCAAGGGAATAAGCAACGAAACCAATGCAGGAAGAAAAACACCCTTCATAATAGGTATGGCAGAAATCTGTCCGCCAATCCATAACATAGTAGTAGTAACATCACCTAAAGGAGACCAGGCACCTCCGGCATTAGCTGCAATGATAATGATTCCTGCAAAAAATTTACGTTGTTCCTTTTCTGTCACCAGTTTGCGCAACAGTGAAACCATTACAATTGCAGTAGTAAGATTGTCCAATAATGCAGAAAGAAAGAATGTCAACAAGGATAATATCCAAAGAAGCCGTATTGTATTTCGGGAAGTAATATGATCGGTGATGATACGAAAGCCTTCATGCGCGTCAATCAGCTCTACTACAGTCATAGCCCCCAGTAAAAAGAAAAGAATCTCAGCAATAGAAGATAAATGATGGGAGAGTTCTTCCCCAACATGGTTTGCGTTGGAAGCATGAAAAAGTGCATAGATTGTCCAGCACAATACTCCGGTTAGTAATGCTGTCGCTGTTTTATTGAGATTAATCTGATGTTCCAGTGTGATGGCGGCATAACCAACTATAAAAAGAGTGACAAGTAATGTAATGCTCATGCGGTAAAAATAAACTCCAGAGAGCAAATACCAAGTTCTAAAGTGGAAAACATATCACACTCGTCGTTGGGAGTTAACTATTTATCGGATTGTATGCACAAAAAAATCTCCGTGTTATATACAAACACGGAGATCACAATTTCTATTGAAGCATTTATAAAACAACTACACAAGTTCAGGTTCTTCCACTGTTTCCTTCTGTTCTACAAACGTTTTCATAAATTCATCGATATCAAATGAAAAGCGTTGCACTTTATACCCTGCATAAGGTGCATCTGGTTGCACTTCTTCCAGAGCAAAAAACTGATCTCCTGACAATGGATTACGATACAGACGCAATGCAGTATACTCTACTCCTTTTTTGATCCAGTTTTTCTGCTGTACCTCGTTAGGCTTGCAGGTATCATCGATACATATCAATTTCATGGTGTAAAGATTATTTATAAAGTTTATTTCTGGAAAATCATTTTTCAGCTAACAAAGTTCCCGGTACATCAAAAATACAAAATCTCTCTGAAATTTACTGAATAGATAAATTATTGATAATAGCTCCCATCTCTGCTCCATTCACAATCAAATCTACTTGCGCTATAGCAATGGCCTGCGCTGGCATATAAGAGACCTCCGCGTCTTCCGGATTCTGAACCATTGTCAACCCTTTTGCTTCCTTCGCTTTTTTTACACCAAGTGCCCCATCTGCATTTGCACCAGATAAGAGTATACAAATCAGTGACTCTCCATATGCATCTACTGCCGTTTCAAAAGTCACATCAATGCTTGGTCTGCTGTAGTGTACTTTTTCAGAGAAATCCAGTGAAAAGGTAAAATCTTTCTCAATCAGCAAATGATAGTCTGCTGGTGCTACATAAATATGTCCGGGCAATATCTTTTCTTTTTCTTCCGCCTCTTTTACTACTAGAGATGTTCTGGAAGAGAAAAGATCAACTAATAAAGATTCTCCATTTTTTTTTCGATGCAGTACAATAACAATAGCTAGTGTAAGAGTTCGCTTTAACTCTGCTAGTATTCCAAGAATCACTTCCATACTCCCTGCCGAACCACCAATCACTACTAACTTGTATTTTTTACTTAGGATATTTTCCGCCATATCTTTTCTTTGGAACTATGTTGACGGTAGTTTGTAGAGATAGTGGAAAAGCGCAAAGTCTCTTTGGAGCCTAATGCCAAAAAGCCAAGTGATTCTAAACTATAATCAAACAGTGAAAACACTCTCTCCTGAAGATGCTGATCAAAATAAATAAGTACATTCCGACAAAGGATCAATTGAAACTCATTAAAGGACCGGTCAGACACCAGGTTATGAGTAGCAAATATCATTTTCTGTTTCAGATCTTCATGAAACTTCACATATTCGTATTTAGCTGTGTAATACGATGAAAAATCACGCTTTCCTCCTGACTGAATGTAATTTTCAGAATACTGCTTCATCTGACTCAGCGGAAATATTCCCCGGCTAGCCTTTTCCAGCACACTGGGGTTAATATCTGTTGCATACAATAATGATTTATGTAACAGATTAGCTTCTGATAGCAAAATTGCCATCGAATACACTTCTTCACCTGTCGAACATCCAGCATGCCAGATCCGAATCAAAGGATAGGTTGCCAATACAGAAAGTATTTCTGTTCGAAGCACTTTGTAAAATGTGGGATCCCGAAACATTTCAGTAACATTCACAGTGATCTCTTCTACAAAGCGTTTCAGATACTCTTCATCATTTCTAAGTTTGAATCGAAATTCGGCAAAGCTGGGAAACCGGTCTAGTGAAAAGAGCCGGCTCATACGTCTTTTTATAGATGCTCTTGAATAATCTGTAAAATCATAGCCATACACTTCCAACAGATCGCTCAACAACCAGTCTACTTCTTCGTCTGTAATCATCTGGACAATCTGTAATAGTTAATAATTTGCTAATACCTTTAATAAAGCATCTACATCAATAGGCTTCGAAATATAGTCATTGGCACCTGCCTGTAGACATTTTTCTTTATCTCCAACCATTGCCTGTGCAGTCACAGCAATAATGGGTACATGAGCTATCTCCTCCTTGTTCCGAATATATTCTATGGCTTCATAGCCATCCATTTCAGGCATCATCATATCCATCAAAACAGCTTTTATACTTTTATTTTGTAAAAGCATTTCTATACCCTCCTGAGCACTGGCAGCTGAAAAAACAATGAACCCTCTGGATTTTAAGATGGCCGTCAGGGCAAAAATATTCCGGCTATCATCATCAATAAGTAATATTTTCTTTTCTGTTTGTTCCATATAAAGTATCAACTCACATAGTAGCTATTCCTAAATGGCAGTCTTTTCTTAAACTAATTCATTTATAAGGCTTTATCATATAACCAGACCCGCAACAGAGAAATCAACTGATCAATATCTACCGGCTTGGAAATATAGTCTGAAGCTCCAGCCTGAATACACCGCTCCCGATCTCCAGTCATAGCCTTAGCTGTAACAGCTATAATAGGCAGGTTTCTGAATCGGATCTGTTGTCGTATACGCTGCATGGCTTCATAACCATCCATCTCAGGCATCATGATATCCATTAATACCAGATTTATATCAGGATTTTCTTCCAGTACCCGAACGGCTTCCTTGCCATCCATAGCCGGCAAAACAACCATCTGATGTGCCTCCAGAGCCTTAGTGAGCGAAAAGATGTTTCGCACATCATCATCTGCAATCAATACTTTTTTGTTTGCCAGTACTTCACTCATTCCTCCTAGTCTTGGATATTTACTACTTGGCTTATCATTAACGCGACTTTCTTCCATTAGATGCAGGAACAAGGAAACCTCATCCAGAATACGCTGATACGAATGAGCTGTTTTTACTACAATGGAGTCTGCATATTGTTTTAACCGGGATTCTTCTGCTTTTGACAAACTTTTACCAGTAAAGATGATGATAGGCAGGCTTTCGAGACCAGGATTTCGTTTGATGGACTCCAGCGCTTCATAACTTTTCTGATCAGGAATACCCATATCCAGAATTACACACTCTACCTCATCCCGATTCAAGGCTTCCAGACCAGCAGGTATGCTTTCTGATATTTCAGAATGGACATTGAAGGTTTCAAGAAAATAGGCAAGAGCTTTGGCATGTTTGGTATTTTCTTCAACAATCAATACTTTCTTACTTTCTTTTGTCAATACATGTTCTATTTTTTTGAAGACCTCCTGCATTTGTTCAAATGCAACTGGCTTGTTGATAAAGTCAACAGCTCCTTTTAATAAACTTTCCTTTTTAGCATAATGTGAGGACATTATGTGTACTGGGATATGACGGGTTTTCGGACTGGCTTTTAAAACTTCCATTACCTCCCAACCACTTTTCACTGGCAATTGAATATCCAGTAGAATACCTGTTGGTTTGTATTGTTGAGCCAGTATGATTCCTTCATCTCCACGTACAGCTACTATCGCTTTATATCCTTGCGTCTGGGTATACTGCAATAAAGCTTTCGCAAACGGGATATCATCTTCCACAATCAGAATAACCTTATCTGTAGGCAATACGGACAAACGGTCATCCGGAATACTCTCAGGAATAAAGTCGGAGGTAAATGTATTCTCTACAACAGGTTGCTTAACTTCTTTTGTCTCTTCACTAAGCAATGCTTCAGCTTTAGGAGTTACAGATGCTTTAGGTAGTGAAACAGCCTGTTCCTTGTAAGCTTGTTTTACAGGTATGTAGAATGTAAATGTACTTCCCTGACCTGGCTCACTTGTAACCTTAATATCACCTCCTAACAAACGGGTTAACTCTCTGCTAATGGACAACCCCAATCCTGTTCCACCATATTTACGACGCGTAGATCCATCTGCTTGCTGAAAAGCTTCAAAGATGATTTGCTGCTTCTCTTTTGAAATACCTATCCCTGTATCTTTTACTATAAACAGGATATTAGTAGGTTTTTCCGGAGAAGGAGAAATCAATAGTTCTACACTTCCTTTGGATGTAAACTTCAATGCATTGGAAAGTAAATTTTTAAGAATCTGCTCTAAACGCATTTTGTCTGTTTCTATCTGTGGCACCACAGCAGGATCTATCTGCACCCTAAAATCAAGGCCTTTTTCTCTGGCTATGGGAGTGAATAGGGACCGGATAGAAGTTGCAACGTCATCTACAGCGATCATTGCATAGTCCAGATCCATTTTTCCAGACTCTATTTTCGATAAATCCAGAATCTCATCAATTAAAGCAAGAAGTCCATTACCCGAACTCTGAATGACACGAGCATACTCAATCTGGTCTCCGGAAAGATTGGCCTCGTTATTTTCTGATAGCAATCGGGATAACAGCAATATAGAGTTTAGTGGAGTCCGCAATTCATGTGACATGTTAGCCAGAAACTCAGATTTGTACTTAGTACTCAATGCCAATTCCTCTGCCTTTTGCTGAATTTCCAGGTTTCTTTCTACAATTACCTGGTTTCTTTCTTCCAGTAACCGGGATCTTTCTTCCAATTCCTGATTGGCTTGTAGTAGCTCTTCCTGCTGCACTTTCATTTCTTCTTCAGATGCCTGAAGTTTTTGAGCCTGCATTTCCAGTTCAGCATTGATATTTTCCAGTTCATTATGCTGGGCTTGTAACTCCTCAGACTGAGACTGTGTTTCTTCAAACAACTCCTGTAATCGAATGAGATTCTTCACACCATCCAGACTAATGGCAATAATTTCCCGGCTATCTTTCAAAAACTGAAGCTGTAAATCAGATAGTTTGTGCAAAGAACCTATCTCAATTACTCCTATTACATTGTCTCGTAATGTAATAGGTACAATAGTGAGGTAAGCAGGCAGAGTACTACCTAATGAAGAATTTATCTTGATATAATCGGAAGGCAGATTATCTAATGTAATAATTTGTTTATTTTTAACAGCCTGCCCTAACAACCCTTCTCCATACCCAACTTCTTCAGGAGCATCTAATACTCCATATCCGCCTTTCATAAAAAGAGTACGACTATCTGTGATGACATAAAAAACAGCCAATGGAATTTCCAGATAGGAAGCAATTACATTACTAACATTTGTTACCAACTCTTCTATATTGGTTTGGCCCCGTGTAGCATCACTCATAAACACAGCACCTGACTGTAACCAGCTATGTTCTTTCATCTGTTTGAAACTCTCCTCCAGTGAATCTGACATTACATTCATCGCCTTCGAGATACGCCCCAATTCGTCGTCTTTCGTATCCGTACTTCGGGCCGCATAGTCTCCTGAAGCTATTTTCTGTGTTACAGTTTCCATTACCCCTATCCGGTGCAGTGTCTCCTGGTATCTTGCCCGTTCTTCTTTCTCTTTCACCAGACGCTGCTCCATATCAGAACGAATCCGTACATAGGCAAGAGCAGTTATAGTCATCGAAATTATAGTTGTAATCAATACCAGAACAGGAACATAACTTATGTATTGATTCTGTGCTTCTGTACGACTGACTAACAAACGATTTTCTTCTCTTTCAATTCGGTTTATGGCATCACTCAATTGATCCATTATCCGCTTACCATATAAAAGTTCAGGATTTAATGAATTGGTAATAGTGCTTCTGTCTCTGGACTTATCTGTTTCCAGCAATTTCTCAAACTGATTAAACCTTCTCTCAATTAATGTTTTCAGATCACCCAGATTCTTTTGCTGTTGTGGATTATCCTGTGTTAATTCCTGTACCGTATTAAAACGATCAATTACATTTTTATACGACTCATTGAAAGAAGTTAGAAAAGCATTTTCATGGGTAAGCAGATATCCTCTATGACTAGCCTCTGCTTCTTTAACATTGGCAACAATATTATCGGCTTCAAGCAATACCTGATAGGTATGATTTACCCACTTTGAATTCTCAATAAGTTGCTGTATACTGTAATATGAAGCAATAGAACTTAGCAGTAATAATATACCAGAAACAATAAATACTGTGCGAATTCTGGCTATTATAGTATTGGAAGTTTTTTCCATACCTGTTTAAATCTTTTTTGTTAAAAAAGTGGTTTTCAATGAATGTGAATCTGAGATAGGCTCCTTTTGTTGGAGAATAGGTAGAATAATTGTAAAGACAGATCCTTGTTCGGGTGCGCTTTGAGCAATAATTAACCCATTATGTTTTTCAACAATCTTTTTAGCTATGGCTAATCCAATACCTGTACCCTCATACTGTTCACTGGAATTTAACCGTTGAAATAGAGTGAAGATTATATCAGCATACTTTTCTTCAAATCCAATTCCATTGTCACGAATATAGATACGGCAATACTCCCCTTCCACAACAGAAGGACTATCCATACTCAATTCTTCACAAAAGTCAGCTGTAATGGTGACAACAGGAACGTTGTCAGACTTGGAGAACTTTAATGCATTACTGATAATATTTTGAAGAGCCTGTCTGATTAAACCTGGAATAACCTCGAGTGATGGCATTGGCGAAACGGAAACGAAGGCCTGTTTTTCAGTAACAACCAGCTCCAGATCGCTTAGTATTTCACGAATAATCTCATTCAGGTCTGTTAATTTAAAACTATCTGCTTTGGATAAACGGGCAAAATTGAGTAAATCTTGAATCAATGTGCTCATTCGTTCTGAAGAGTCTGTAATCTTACTGAGATATTCGAGCAAATCAGGGTCTGTGTATTTCTTGCTTTTAATCATGCTACTAAAGATCCTGATCTTGCGCAGTGGTTCCTGTAAATCGTGAGAGGCAACAGAAGCAAATTGTTGCAAATCGTGATTACTGGCTTCCAGTTGCTGATTTGTTTCCTGTAAAGCACGAGTTCTTTCATTCACTTTTTGCTCCAGAAACTCACTCAATCGTTTTTGCTCATTGATGTCTGTAAAAGTTCCTACCCATTTTATAATAATTCCGTTGGTAATTACAGGCATTACTCTAAGCAAATGATACCGATATTCTCCTGTAATAAGTTCTCTGATCCGAAATTCCATTTCCAGTAACTTTCCAGTCTGAATACATTCATTCCATCGGTCTGTCAGGGATTCATCATCAGTATGAGGGGCCGGAAATATATCTTTTGAGTCAGAATATTGGTACCATCGCTGATTAACAAATTCAATTTTACCATCGGGTGTTGCTGTAAAAGCAATCTGAGGAAGTGATTCTAATGTAAGGTGTAATCCTGTAAGTGTCGACTGCAATGCTCTTTCAGCTTCTTTTCTCACTTCAACTTCCTGTTGTAAAGCCAGATGGGCATTATTTAGTGCACGGGTTTGTTCATATAACTTACAAAAAGTCCTGACCTTTAACATAAAAATGTCAGGGTCTACCGGTTTGGTAATGTAGTCGATTGCCCCGGATTCAAAGCCCTTCGTTACAAAGTTCTTCTCTATATTGACAGCAGATAAGAAAATAATAGGAGTATCTTTGGTACGACTAAGTCCTGATATAGCCTCTGCTACCTCAAATCCATCCATCCCTGGCATCTGAACATCCAGAATAATTAACGAATAGGTATTTTTAAGAATCTTTACCAATGCCTCTTCTCCAGACAAAGCCGTATCTACCTCAAAAGAGTTAAGCACCAGAATACTTTTTAATGAAAGGATATTTTCCGGCTTATCATCAACTATCAGAATCATTAATCTATTATGGTTTGTAGGCAAAAAAGTCTCAACTATCTTACTATTATACTCTGTACGAAGGCAATTTCACCGTCGCAATATACAAATTTGTGGAACAGTTTACGTTTTACTCGCATGTCAAAAATTCCAATATGGCTTTTCAACTAATTTCTCACAAGAAAGATGCAATCATCCTTCTTAGTTTTACTTTTCTACTCCTACTCACGTAAAGGTTGTATAAACTATTTTATGAATGCTATAAAGGCAGACAATGTAAAGTCCTTAAAGGACTAAATACATGTATTGCACCAACTATTTTTCGTTGTGCAGTCTAACAGGATTACTACAAAATTTGCTCGTTGACTTACTTTAACAATAATGTAAACCTCCTATTACATATAAGTATAAAAAACAAACTCCATCCTCTAGTTACATTACAAAATACACCGACAGTAAAGATTGGAAGAAATTTCACCGAGATATAGACCGCCTTTACCGACAACTGACTACATATTGCCTCTTCGGCATTGTCATCAACTCCCCGAAGCTATAGATTTGATTAAAAATTACAAAACAAATATCAAACACTATGAAAAATCATTTCTATAATTCACATTCTCAATCAAGCAAGTTTGTTGTGGGAGCTTTTCTTGTTGCTTTTGGATCTGTTTTTTTCCTGAAACAGCTAGGAACTATATTGCCAGATTGGATTTTCAAATGGCCGATGATTTTGATTATTGTAGGATTGATTACAGGAGCAAAACATCAATACCGTTACGATCAGGGATGGCTTATCATAACCCTAATAGGTTTTATATTCCTCACCAAATATATTTTTCCTGATTTACATATAGTCCGGTTTATATGGCCTGTAGTAATTATCACTGCGGGTGTGTGGATTATATTTGGTAAGCAATCTTTCAGAAGAGAAAAAAAGGACAAACCATATTATTATTCTTCTCTGGAAGATGAAGAAACGGATCATGCAACTGACAGTACAGAAGAAAGATTGGATGACGTGGTGGTGTTTGGCGCAATAAAGAAAACTATTCTTTCTAAAAATTTCAGAGGAGGAGAAGCTGTTGCCATTTTTGGGGGCGTTGAATTAAATTTGGTCAATGCAGAAATTCCCAATCGGATGGAACTCGAAATCACACAAATATTTGGTGGTACAAAATTGATTATTCCTTCCAATTGGGAAGTGGTATCAGAAGTAGTAACCATCTTCGGTGGTATGGAAGACAAAAGAAGACGACTCAATGGATCTTTTGATAAAACACTAGTATTACAAGGCACTTCTATTTTTGGGGGCATAGAGATTCATACCTATGCCTGATCACTTCTTCCTATAATTATTCTTCATCCATTTATTTGACTATAGTCTTATGAACTGGTATAAAGCCACCATTGTATTTCGTATTATTAGTCAGGATGCTCAGGTTCCGTTGGCGAAAAAACTGTGTATCATACCTGCCTTTAATCAGCATGAAGCTCACCAGAAAGCTAATTCGATTGGTTGTAACCAGCAGGATTGCTTTCTGGATCTGAAACAACAGTGGGTACAATGGCAATTTAGCCATGTTGCAGACCTAACCTTAGTAGGAAAGCTCGCAACCTCATGGCAATGGTCTTCTCATGCCACAACAAAAACCCAACTAAATGATTATTCATCATATTCCTGCCAGGTCATCAGCCAATCAAACCAATACTTTTTCTGGTATAGGACCTATATAAAATGTATTCAAGCTGTTTCAGGTATCTTCCGTTATCTTAGCCAAGCTCTAAATAGAAAAATTGTACGCTATCTGGTTTGAGTGCTATGTTAGAAAAAACAACGGAAATATAAGATCTTCAGGAAATGATCCGGATTGTTACCAAATTTATATGCAACTAGTTCCTTTGTCAGACCGTCGTATTACTGTTTTATTTCTTATAAGTTGGATTTTACTGGCTTCTATACAGGTTTATTCTATCCTGAATGCGGGTTTTACCTGGAAGGATGCGCTGACAGATGCAGTCACAACAAACATACTTCTTTTTATAACCTGCCTGATTGTAAGTAATAGCCTGCGCTATTATCGTCCGGCCACAAGAACAACTCTATATCTGTTGAGCATATGTTTGATTTATACAAGCATTGCATTGGTTATAAACCATCATCTGCTCGTTTATTTGCTGGATAATCGTTCAGACTATCTGACTTTCGTTTCTCAAACACTTCCTCTTCGTTCAGGAGTAGCATTTCTTATTATTTGCTGGATGACATTTGTAAATGTATTATGGCAATCACTACAAGAGCGAATGGAAGAAGACAAACGCAAAGCAGATACAGAAACACTAGCTCGTGAAGCAGAATTATACAAATTGCGCCAGCAACTGCAGCCCCATTTTCTGTTTAACAGCCTGAATTCGATTAGTGCACTGATAGGCAGTCGGCCGGGCGAAGCCCGCCAGATGATTTATCAACTCTCAGACTTTTTAAGAGGTACGTTAAAAAAAGAAGAGAATCAATGGGTTAGTTTAACAGAAGAACTACAATATCTGCAATTGTATCTTTCTATTGAGAAAGTACGGTTTGGTCACAGACTCAATACAGAAATAGAATGTGTCTCAGAGTGTTCAGAGTTGCAGCTACCTCCACTTTTATTACAACCTATTGTAGAAAACGCGATAAAATTCGGATTATACGATGTGATTGGAACTGTAACCATTACAATAAAAGCCAGTGTAATAGATAACATTCTCGAGATTGAAGTAAAAAATCCATTCGATCCGGAAACAACACCACCCAGATCAGGTACTGGGTTTGGTCTTAGTAGCATAAAACGTCGGCTATATTTATTGTTTGCCCGAAATGATCTTCTACAGACACACACTACACAAAATATATTTACAACTCTTATTCGCATTCCTCAACCATGAAACGTGCCATTATTATAGATGATGAACCTTTAGCCCGCATGATCATTCTGGAATATCTGCAGGACTATCCACAGATTGAAGTTGTTCAGGAATGCAATGATGGATTTGAAGGTATAAAAGCGATTCAGCAACATCGCCCTGATCTACTATTTCTGGATATACAAATGCCTAAAATTAATGGATTTGAGATGCTGGAACTAGTTGATCAACCACTTTCTATTATTTTCACAACAGCATTTGATTCCTATGCCATCAAAGCTTTTGATGCCCATGCTATAGATTACCTTTTAAAGCCATTCTCCAAAGAACGTTTTGATAAAGCACTGCAAAAGTGGATCGAGCAGCCTGCTACTCCTGAAAAAACACAAAGTACATCAGCATTACTCGAAACAGCTTCTCAGCTTCCCAATCAACAGGATCGTTTGGTTGTTAAAACGGGTAATAACATCCGTATTATACCTACTCATGAAGTATTATATCTGGAAGCAGATGATGACTATGTAAAGATACATACCCATGCAGGGGTTTTTCTAAAAAGCCAAACAATGCAACACTTTGAAAATACACTGGATAACCAGCAGTTTGTGCGTATACATCGTTCCTATATTGTACAGGTACAGCAAATTACCCGCATTGATCCTTATCAAAAGGATACATATACAGCAATACTTAAATCCGGGGCTAAAATTCCTGTGAGTCGTACTGGCTATGGGAAACTAAAAACAGTACTGGGGATATGAGATTATTCTACCAAACAGATTTTGCATTCACAAAACCCCTATAATAACGAAAGCCCGGCACTCCCACCGGGCTTTGGAGCTTGATGCTCAAGAAAGCTACCTTTCGGCTGCTTTTATATTTTAGTGATACAAAGAAACTATATAGACAGAAGAGTAGCAACAAGAAAAAAAGCATTTCCTAACTTATGTAATATTCTTTTCGGATCATCGTATAAAACACAGTCTAATACTTATTAACATCCTGTGTATGAGAAGCTTCCTTTACTTAAAAAAAACCATATCTCAAGATTACGTTTTGGCAATAAATCCTACTAACTTATGATTATTTACTACAAAACTATCATGAAAACAACTTCTCACCTGTATCTTCAGGCGTCCGTCCGTATCGGTATTGCTCTTTTAGTTAGTGCACTGTGTTATTTTTTACAATAACACAGTGATTTAGTAAAGACTTTCATCTCCTATTGAGTAGAAATATTCTTATCCCAGATTTCTCTTCTGATTACCTTCAAATTATAATCCTTCTACAGAATCGCTTTTTCTTTTTTTAATCAAACTCCCTTTGGGCAAAGGCAGATTCTTTGTACTTTTCATGCATTACCGCTTCATTTTTCGGTCAGCATATTTATTTTTTATACTATGCTATCAACTTTTTGATGCATATTTGTTCACTTAATTCTACATATTGTGCTTCTTGATATACTATTAACATTATTTTTAGTCCTGTTAAATGGCTTTTTTGTTGCTGCTGAATTTGCCATTGTAAAAGTCAGATCATCCCGCATTGAGGTACTGGCCGAATCAGGTAGTAAGACAGCCTTAATGGCAAAGAAAATAATAAGCCAGATGGACTCGTATCTCTCAGCTACTCAACTAGGAATTACCATAGCTAGTTTGGCACTCGGCTGGGTAGGAGAAAGTGTGGTAGCAGAAATGGTATTAGCAGGCTTTGATTTACTTCAGATTCAGGTTAATCCAACTATGGCTCATAGCATTGCAGTGCCAACATCTTTCACACTTATTACCATTCTACATATAGTATTTGGAGAACTGGCACCAAAATCTCTGGCTATCCAACGATCTGAAGCCACTACTCTGGCTGTTGCCTATCCTTTATATGGATTCTTTTTGGTGGGACGTCCCATCATATGGTTACTAAATGGCTTCGCCAATTTTATCATACGCCTATTTGGTATTGAACCTGCGGCAGAGCAGGAAGTACACAGCCCGGAAGAACTATTGTATCTTGTTGAACAGGGAACAGAAACAGGACTAGTTGAGAAAACAAACTATGAAATCATCCGCAATGCATTCGACTTCTCAGATCGTACAGCACGTCAGATTATGGTGCCCCGTACCCAGATCAGTGCTTTAAATATTGATGCAGATGCCGAAGAAATTGAAAAGATCATTGATGAAGGTTACTCCCGGATTCCTGTATATGAAGAAACAATTGATAATATCATAGGAGTCCTAAATATAAAAGATCTCTTGATTGCCATGCGCAAAGATCCGCAGGTGAGCATTCGCAGCCTGTTACGACCCGCTATTTTTGTACCTGAATCCAAGAAGGTTGGTGATCTGCTTAGCGACCTTCAGCGTCAACATGTTCATCTGGTTGTGGTATTGAATGAATATGGTGGTACCAATGGTATTATTTCCATGGAAGATATTGTCGAAGAATTGGTTGGAGATATTCAGGATGAATACGATATAGAAACACCTATAGTTGAGAATAAAGGTGATAATATTTACATAGTAGCAGGTAATACCTCTGTCAGTGATGTCAATGAATTTATACCAGAAGCTCTTCCAGAAAGCAAAGAATATGAAAGTATTGGTGGACTGATTATCTCCAAACTGGAACGCTTACCTCAACAGGAAGAAACTCTTATTATAGATAATTACAAGATTACGGTTGTGCAGATGAAACAGAACCAGATTGTACAGGTTCAGTTAGAGTGGATTGAAGAAGGTCATGAAAATGATACAACTGAATAAATAGTATTACAACCTATGCTATGAAATAGTTGTCTTTCGTCAGGTAAGAGACAGCTACTTCATAGCAGCAGCCTGATATTCCAGTATAGAGTTATGTACCCATAATTCTGTCATTCGTCTCAACATTTTTCCATTCTACCTCATTTTTTATCTTTTCGTAAATAAAGCTCAAAGTTGATTGTCTTATCTCCAAAATCGGTAGTCGAAGGCAATTCAATTTTAGACTTATGGAACGTAAAGAATTTTTGAAGAAATCTCTTGCACTGGCAGGCATCTTTACGATGTTTTCTCAATGCAAGAAAGAAGATGAGGTAACTCCAGGCGCTGTTACTGACTCTACAGATACAACCACCTGTACAGTTACAGACAACGAGACAGAAGGACCATTTCCAACAAAATCTCCATCCAGTTATGTACGTAAGGATATAACCGATGGAAAAACCGGCTTGCCACTTACAGTAAACGTTTATATAAAAAATGTTAATAATAACTGTGCTGCACTTGAAAATGCACTAGTTGACATCTGGCACTGTGATACAGTTGGTAACTACTCTGAGTATGGAGGTACCAGCATGCAAAGTACTAACTATACCTCTGTACATTTTCTAAGAGGACGTCAAACAACAGATGCAAATGGGTTAGCAGCCTTTACGAGCATCTATCCTGGCTGGTACAGTGGCAGAGCACCTCATATTCATGTGCATATCTACAACGGCAGTGGAACCTCATTACTTGTCACACAAATTGCCTTTCCGGAAGACATTTCATCTGCCGTATATAAAACAACCTATTATACAGCTCATGGACAAGCAGATACATCCAATGCATCAGACAATATCTTTAGCGATAGCCTGGACAACGAACTTGCCACATTAAGTGGAGATACGACGAATGGGTACACACTCACCCATACGATCTATGTAAAATCTTAAATAGTTACTGTAATCCTTAAATAGTTACTGTACTGTTTAATTGAGTGTGGTGTTACAAAAAAATGCTCATAGTTTTATGAGCATTTTTTTATCCTACCCTGAGAATAGCTAAAAATATCTGACAAACAGGATAATGAATACTCTCTATAATAACTGATGTTTCATGGCAAAACTTATCAGAGCAGCCGTATTGGTTACTTCAAATTTAGTAAGCAGATTTTTTCGGTGACTTATTACTGTTAGTATACTGATAAAAAGCTTATCTGCAATTTCCTGATTGGTTAATCCCTGTGCTACCAATGCAAGAATTTCCTTTTCCCGTCGTGTTAGTTTAGGAATCTTGTTGGCAGTATCCCCAGAACGTTGCAGCAATGTTTCTGTTACCTCTGCACTGAAGTATTTTTTATTAGCTTTGGCAGCATGGATAGCTTCTACCAATTCATCCCGTGTAGCATTTTTGAGCACATATCCGGATGCCCCACTCTGCATCATTTCACTAATGTAATCATACTGATTGAAAGTGGTCAGGGCGATAACCTTGATATCTGGAAACTCATTTCTAATTTTTCCACATACTTCTACCCCATTAATGTCCGGCAGATTGATATCCAGTAAAACAACCTCAACCTGATTATTCTTCAGAAAGGTTATACCTTCAAACGCATTGATTGCAGCACCAACCACATCTACTGTGTCTGTATTGTTGAGTGAACTTTTCAGTCCTTCAATAATCATTGGATGATCATCAATCAGAAAGACTTTGATTTTTTCCATGAGTTGTAGTGAGTTGAATGAACTTCTCTGATTTAAGGAGGTGAATGTACATCAAAATTATGATTTCAATGTAAAATCAATATTCACAGAAGTACCGGTTCCCGGAGAAGACTGAATTTCCAGATTTCCATTCAGATATTCTACCCGTGAACGGATATTGGACAATCCAATTCCTTGGTAAGATCCGGAGGTATCAAAGCCTTTGCCATTATCTTCTACAGTCAGATTCAGATTGTTTTCTGCTCGTGCAATTTGTACCAATACTTCTGTTGCACCAGCATGTTTTATAATATTGTTTAATAATTCCTGTACAATCCGATACACAATGATTTCAGTACTGGAATCGAGTCGATCTTCCAACCCTATAGTCTGTAAGTCAATTGATAAATGTGCGGATCTGCCTAAATCATTGCAGAATCCCTGTAAGGCACGTACCAATCCAAAACGAACCAACGCTTCTGGCATCATGCTGTGTGCCACGCGTCGCAGTTCTCGAATTGTATCGTCCAGCTGATCAACAGCTCTGGAGAAGCTGGATGCATTCTGTTCCGAAAGAATCATGTCTCCTTTCATATCACTGAGAGATAGTTTAATACTGGATAACATTCCCCCCAATCCATCATGCAGATCTTTGGCCAGACGACTACGTTCTGCCTCTTGGCCTTGAAGCATCGAGTTTACAGCCAGCAATTGCTGTGCTTGCTCTAATTCCCGAATACGTTGTTCCTGCAGTTTTTCAGTTTGTTGAGATATTATTTTTTGAGTACGGGTATTTCTGTAAAATAAAAATCCTAAGACAAGTAGTATAATGATAGCACCGATGAATACATAGTTCAGAATATTTTTCTGACGAATATTCAATACCTGAATTTCTTTCTCTTTCTGTAACTCTTTAATTCTATCTTCTTTCTTGGTCGCTTCGTACTTTGCTTCCAGCTCCTGCATATTTTTACGCATCTTCTCATTCAATACTACTTCATCCAACGAATCGGCTTCTATTGAGAGGTCTTCGTAGGCTTTCATATTACCTAATGCCAGTTCAATATCTGCTAATAACCATGCTTTCTTCTTCCATATATCCCGCATGTTGTTATTCCGACTCAATTCCAGCGATTTTTCAGCATACTGTTTTGCTTTAGTATATTCCTTTGCATGAAGATAAGCCGATGCTAACCCACCCAATGCAAGAGACTGTCCTTCTACATCACCCATCGCCTTAGCCAATTTTAACATTTCTTCTGCTACAGGAATAACCTTTGCATATTTCCTCTGTTTTAGATGCATCTCACCAATAATGGAGAGAGAAACCAGTTGCAGGTACAGATTCTTCTGTTCTTTTCCAATAGTATAGCCTTCTTCCAATGCCTTTAAAGCTTCGTCAAATTTTCGTTGCTTGTTTAATACTGTACTTCTGTTAATCTGTACAGATGCAATACCTAATTTATTATTCTGCTTTCGAGCAAGGACAATGGCTTTATCCGCATACAGAAGTGCATTTTCATACTGCTCAAGCTTATTGCCATATAATGCACATAGATTGGCATACATCACATATAAACCTGTATCAAATTTCAGATCTTCGAAAATAGAACTAGCTTTTAGATAATAATTCAGGCTTTTATCTATTTCATCCTGATATTGATAGTTAGCGGCAAGGTTTGCATAAGCCTTGGCTGTTTCCAGTTTCAGATTGTTTTTTTGTGCAATAGCAACTGCCTTCTGATTAAGTCTCAGCGATTCAGTGTACTTTCCCTGCCTGTTCAGTACATTAGTATAGTTAGCCAGATATTTCAGTGTTCCTTTTACAAACTTTATCTTCTCACTTAATTCACCTGCTTTTCGAAAAAAATGGATTGCAGAATCTACTTTACTATCTTCATACTGTTGTCCCAATGCTATATATAGCAATACCTTATTTGTATCTTCACGGGCCACCAGCAGTTGCTTCCTCAAACTGTCAGCCGGTTGATTAACCACCTGTCCTGCAAGTACTGAAAATGCTCCTATAATTAGACCTATACAAACAATGATTCGCATCATGATTACTTAATTTTTCTACAAGTTTGATAATACTTTTGAATCGTACAATGCTGGAAATGAAAATACTATAATATAAGGATACCATTTCTCCTCATAAATGAGGAGAAATGGTAAGACCAGAAGCACTTTGAAGATCCATTATCTGTAGTGCTACTACAAATTGGACTTGCAGAAAACCTCAGTGCTTACATTTTCATCTAGTGAAGCTAATTGAAGAATATATCTGATTTTCAAAAATAAAAGTGTAGGACTTACATCTGTTTATCTTTCATACGATGATAGTAGTTTTTGGCTTTAATCTGACTGCCACACACCTGCATATCACACCACCGTCGACTACTATTTTTACTTGTATCCAGAAACAACCATCCACATGAACCACAACGCTTAAGACGTGATAGTTTGTCAGAGATTAGAGTATCTGCAACCGAAAGTACAATGGCCCATACTATTTTTTCACTCTCCTTATTTTGGGTGACCAAAATCTGTTGAAAACCTGTTTCTGTATATTCCAGCTGTAAATGAGTACGAGCCTCTGTCAAAAAATGGTTAAACTTTTTCAGAACAGACTCAGAAACCTTTCGTTCAGTTATATATTGGCTAAACAGTTCGTAAATAAGATCTCGTAATACAACAGCTCTATCATACATAGCTTGTCTTCCCTGTTTCCTTTCCAGAATTATACGTTGCTCTTCTTCTGAAATAATAGTGTGGCGCTTTGCAAAACGAACCAGATCATCAAACCCATGCAGAAACTCACCCTTCCGTTCAGGTGTCCAAGCGTATACCGTATTTACAAAATCCAGACACAGTATTCCTCCATGTAGAGCAATTGTTTCAATTGTTTTTTCCATATTCTTGCATTACCAGTAAAAACAATTTTGACGGTAACAATTTGCAACCTATTTTTACCATCAAAACACTATTTAACGGTAAATATAAACTCTTTAATTCAAATACTATATAATAGTACAATTTATTCAGCAGTATGACGGCTTACTTACATGTTTTGCACTCATGATGTCAGAAAAGAAGATCTTGGTAATTACCAACTTCTACCATTTGCCTTTAAAGCACTTTTGTATTGATAATGCTTAGCTGACAAAACCAAGCATAAACACTTTACCTGGAATCTTCTCCTCATAAATGAGGAGAAAAAAATCATAATCCGTCAGGATGGTGTAGCATCTAGTTTATGCTGAATTTTGTAGCGTCAAGTTGATTACAAACTCCTGCATTACAACAGAATTAATAATTGACAAATACACTACACTACAACTATGAAAATGCTCTTTTCCTGTTTTTCTCAAAGAATTACTCCATTAATCCTGCTGACTACAGCAGGTATTGTAATGGGTAGTTGTCGAAAAAACACAATGCTTTTGAATGCAGAGTCGCCAAAATCAGCGATCAATATAACTACAATAACTGCTTCTATACAGGATAAGAATGGATTACAAGTTTCCGAAGTTGGTATTCCTGTTATGCTATACAAAGCATCTCTTTCAATTCCATTCATTACAAATAATCCAGAAACAGAAGGAATTCTGGTTGTTCCTGAATTAAACTTTCTTTCAGAAAAAACTCATCAAACAGTGATTTCTCAGGATAGTTCCTGTGCTGTGCGTGCATCATTCAAGACCAAAGCCGGAGATCCTATTCAGGGAGTAGCATTTAAACTAATGAAAGGCACTTACATACAGACAACATTTGCGCCAAACTCTATAATAGCAATGACAGTACAAACTGAATCTGGCATGAAAGTAACCAAAGTTTTCACGACCAAAGACGCTAATACTACCATTAGCCTAGGGGTATTTGATTTGACGGGAGCTCAATCTATCGTATCAGGCGTAGTGAGTATGCAAAGCATTCCTCTAGAAAATGCTATTGTAAAACTGAATTGGCCGAACGGATCTAGTCAAGTAGAAACTAATACTCTGGGGGTTTATGAAGCATCAGTGCCGACACATCAGACTATTACACTGACAATTGCTTATGATGGTTTTACACAAACACATCAGTTAGAAACAGGTACTTCTGATTTTCATTCAATGGGAGTAACAGATATGCTCCCTGCATCTGAAGAAAGCCGCAGCTTTATCATTACCAGTCAGGGGGTGATATTTCTGCAAAATAGTTTCGTTGCTTATGTGCAACTTTAAAAAAATCGTCCCTTACTAAACAAAAAAGCATCTGAGACAGATGCTTTTTTGGCTTTTACTATACACTGTAACCAGTATTGCAATTCAGGCAATTTCTTTAGTATTTAACTTTTAATAAATGTTGAAGCAACAGGAAGTACTTGCTCTTTTGTTAATGGTTCATCAAAAGCCTGGCTTATAGCAGCAGCAGAGTATCCTAATGTTGTTAGATTTACGTCACCTTGTGTAGTATTATCTTCACCTGTATAGATAGCATCTACTGTGCCTCCACTATCTTTTCCATTTATCCAGCCTTTCTGTGCACGAAGCCTGCGTACCATTGCAGCATGGCGAGCTTCTACCGAGTGAATCTGTAAGGCTGCTGTCAACACATCATTATTAGAAATAAGGTTGCCAGCCTGACCTTTATAAGCACGTACTCCTGTATCTTCAAAAGCTTGGGATAATGCCAGAAAAGTCTGATAATTTGAGAAAACATCAGAATAGGTACCATTAGCTGTAAAATCGAATGTTGGTTTAGGAGCAGGAGTACCTTGTAAGCTTTGAATCGCAGTTTTCAGAAAAGTAACGTGAGCAGCTTCATGCTTTCCTATCTGTTGGAAAATCGCTTTCCGATCTGCAGGAATCAACCCACTGGCAGCAAGTCCCATTGCATAAAACTCATTTTCCAGATACTCAAGAGTCAATGCGTAATTCAAAACCTCAATAATAGCATTGTTGTTAGAAGTCTGCCCATATGCTTTCTTAAGCATACCTCCCAACATAAAAGGTACAGAAGCAGCAGCAATACGTCCACCCCACTTTCCTACACTTTTAAACATGCCACGTCGGGAATCCAGTCGATCATATACTTCTGCATCGACTTTCTCTATATCTTTAATTATTTTGAATAAATTCATGGTTGTCTGTAAGTTTAGCTTTGAGGAAGATTACTTGCATTGATTGTATTCTTGATGTATGTCTTGGCAGCCGTTAATACATCAGATGGTGCTTTAGCAGCGTCCAAACCATTGGATGCAGTTACAATGTCATCTCCGGCAAAGTCTGCCGAATTAGGATTTAACAGATCCCGAATTGCAGCAGCATGACGTGCTTCCACAGAAACTATTTTTCCAGCTATCAGTAAATAATCTGCGCTCTGGAGTAGCTTACCAGCTCCATTGTAAGCGGATACACCTAAATCTTCAAATACTTTAGCAGCACCTAATACAGCTGTACGGGAAGTAAAGTCAATAGAACTAAAGTCTACCTGCAGGCTTCCAATAGCATTAGATCCCAGAGCGGCCTTAAAAAAGTCACGGTGCACTAATTCATGATCACGAATTTCTGTCAGAATTTCCTGTTCTGCAGAACTCATACCAGAATATTTGGAACTAATCACTTGAGAATAGAATGCTGCTTCCAGTTGCTCCAATGCATACGCATAGTTTAAAATCCCAGTATCTCCACTGCCTAGGTTTACTCCTTGAATGGTCATATCGTCGTCATCGTCTTTACATCCGGTGAGGACAAGGGCTGTCAATGCTGCAGATGCACCCAGGTACTTTAAAAAAGAACCTCTGCCCATAGGCGTAAGCATACCCTTTGTTTGCATGTGGCTTTCCTGTATTTCAGGAATGATGAGTTTGGACATAGCTTTACTCAGGTTGGTTTGGTTAAAAAATAAAACATCATATATGCCTGACTGTGTGATATTTATCTAATACACAGCTTTCATCATATAGTCTGTTCATACATACGTCTGCCTACAAATAATTGGATTTTATTTTTGTAAATAATTCCCGAAAAAAGATTTAACACCAACGCTTACACACTGTAAATCAACAACATACAATAGTTATTTTTTTCATAAAACCAGAAAACAACTGTAAGAAGCTGTGCAAAAGCAACAAAGGTTGTTATCTCAGGAGAGCCTGATACAACAACCTTTGTCAGAATTATACTACTAAATGAATGCGGATTTACTTCTTTGTATAAATATTACCTGTATTTCTGTATCCCGATTTATTCAGATACCAGTCTTTATACAATGTTCCACCCGATTTAGCCCATGCAGCGTAATTCACATAGGCACTTGTTAATGCCTTCCCTTCTGATGGGTAATCAAATGGTTGAACAAAGCTAATTGCCCAAGGCAAATTACCTGATGTTTTATAGTATTTACCACTGGCAGTGTTGGTATTATCCTGATGTGTTCCAAAATACGTTGGATTTGCGAGCTTTGTATTTGAATATCCAGCCAGGTGTATTTCTCTGCCTCTTGTTGCATTGGCAATCAAAAACGGATTAAAGGTCATATCACCCAACTCAGTTGATGTTACAGGTGTTGCAAAATCAACAGTCAGCTTCACTGTATCCGGAGTATTTACGCTGGTATTAGAAACAACGTTTTCATATTGTCCTGATCCAGATGAATATAAAGAGAAGGCATTATCAAATGCAATCACAACACTCTTGTTCTGATTTGCCTCAACGCCATTTGATGCCAGTGTAACGATATTTTCTGTAAGTCGGGAACCTGATACTGATTTAATTTTTGACTGAGCAACAGGCATTTCAAAACCAAAACCGTTTTTAAAAGTAGCTCCAACTGCTGTAGGTACAATATCTGTTTTAAGTTGAATTACTTTATTCTGGGCATTGGCAATAGTTGTATGATAATACTTAACGACCAAATCATTCATATCATAATCCCCTACAGTAGGCCACATATCTTCAAATGCCAGCGTGCCAGGTACTCCTTTTGCCGGATAATAATTGATAAAGGCTTTGGTAGGATCCTTTGGAAAATCATCATATGTATCATTGATACCGTCTTTATCTGAATCTATAGGTTTATCTACAGGTAGAAAGTCTTTAACATTCAGTCCATCAACCGGATTAGAAGAAATATAAAAAACAGCATCATTAAAATCATTATCACAACCAGATACATCATCTCTACGCCAATCTTCAAATCCGAGAATCGTTATTTTGTATTTTGAGTCATATAGCAACACATTGTGCTTCTGTAGGTTTGTATTAGATTCTGGATTCAGATTTGAATTAGAGAATAGTTTATATGCTCCATTTCCGACACCACTTCCATTCCAGCCTTGAGCAACCAAGACAAAACCAATACTAGTTCCTGGCTCAAAACGGCCAATTTTTACTTTCATACCCGTTTTCAGTCCACCGCCACTTCCAGCATAAGAGACATTGGGATAAATAATTTTGATATTGGTAATATCATTGACAGATGCAGGAGCACTTCCTGTAGGATATGTATAAAATCCAAGACTATTTGTCCAGCCAGCTCCTTCATGCACGAATGTAACCCACACGTCTGAGGTAGCTAATACATCCATGTTGGTTTTTGTATTAGCATCCACATAATCAGGGTGGTAGGCTGGCACAGGCTTTTGCTCTGGCAATGAAGCATTTATCCAGGACATCAGTTCCGAACTTACTGTATCTGTTTTTGCTTCTTTGTAGTTGGGTACTCCCTGACCGTTCCAGGTTCCCAGGTAAGAATAGGTAATAGCCTGTGTTCTGGCACCTGATGTATAGGCAGTACGTGCGGAACTAGCTTCCATTGTTTCATAGGTTATCGGATCACTTCCACCCAATACAGCATTGACTGTACCTTGTACAGGTAATACTATCTGATTAGGCAATCCTACATAGTTTGTATAAACTACTAATTTTTCGATATAAGATGGCAATGTCATATCAGTAGTCAAACTACCATTTACATCAGTCGCCCCTGTAAACAAAATTTTATCGGGAGCATCTGTTGACGCAACGGAAACACGTACGTTGGAAAGCGCGGTATTCTGGTTATCTTTCAAGGTAAGTGCCAGTGAAACATTGGCAGTAGTACTATGATTAAAACTTTCGGGTATTTCTAACTGTATTGGCTCTTGCGAATCTCCTGGCTCTAGTCCCGGGTCTTTTACACAGGCAACAAGAGAGGTAATTAATGCAATGCCAAAGCATGATTTGAAAAAAACGGATTGAATAGGCATACAAATGCTTAATAATTGTTTTGTTTTAGAAGGCTTGAAACATCAGGCATAAGCAGATCTTTTTGCTTTTTCCCAAGCCGCAGGCTGCGACTGACGGACAAAACGCAAAAACCCAAAAAATACTGCAACATTCATCATACTAAAATAGAGCGGAATCAGAAGCAATTTTATTTTCCTGCCACGGCCATCAGCATACCAGCCAATGTATGCCATTGCATAGAACAGAATTTGTAAAATTGTGAACAAAGTATAGATACCACCTAACTGAAAAGATAAATAAGCACTTACAGGCAGTAGAATTGCCAACGTCAGTGGTGTCAGGCTCCAGCGTAATACCCGGTGTGAAACATATAAAAATGTGACTATTGGATGCTTAAATATATTCAGCAGGCTTGTAAGTCGTGACATAGATTGCCAGCCTCCTGCACAAATGCGAATTTTGCGTTTCATCTCATCTTTCAATGACTCAGAAGGTAATTCAGAAGCAAATGCTTTAGGCTCATACACTACCTTATATCCTTTCTCTACAATTCTTAGGGATTGGACAAAATCGTCCAGAATGCTATCCTCTTCCAGAGGAGCAAATAGCTCTTTCCGAAACGAGACCAATTCACCGGCTGCTCCCATGAGGCTATAAATATCTGAGTCGCACCGTTTCAGGAAAGACTCGTATTTCCAATAAAGGCCTTCTCCATTTCCTGCTGCGGATTGATCCTGTTGGACTTTCTTTTCTCCAGATACTGCTCCTACCTTAGGATCATGGTAATGTTTGATAATTTCCCGTACAGCTTCTTTGTTAAGACGTGTATTACTATCTGTGAAAATCACCAGAGGATGTTTCACAAAATGCATTACCCGATTCTCTGCGGCTGCTTTACCTTTACGGGCTGCTTCGTGTACATGCAGTACCCGAGGATATTTTTCCAGTATAGAGGCCGAATGGTCATTCGATCCATCTGTAATCACAATCAGTTGGAGCTTCTCAGCCGGATAATCAAGTTCCAGGCAATTTTCTACCTTTTGAGCAAGAATATCTGCTTCATTGTATGCAGGTATAACCAGCGTAACTTCAGGCTCATATGATTGGTCAAAATTCTTCTGTGTCCATAATTTGGTAACCTTTGCCCAAATACCAACCAGCAGGGCATAGCCTATAAAGGTATAGAATACTATACTTACACAGATCCAGAACAGGATTTCAATAACTTGCATATACATTTGAGTGAGAGGTAGAGATTTGACCAGTTATTTTTTCATAAGTGGCCAGTGTAGAAATTGCCGTATCTTTCCATGAAAATGAAGTGGCCCGGCTCTTACCAGCTTTTCGGAATCGTTCTGCCAGAGCCGTATTACATAGCATCTGTTTCATAGCTACTGCCATCTCTCCTGCATCTGCGGGATTAATCAATAAGGTAGCACCTCCACTAATTTCAGGCATAGAGGTTGTTTGTGAAGTTATGACAGGAGTACCACAAGCCATGGCTTCAATAATAGGAATACCAAATCCTTCGCTAAAAGAAGGAAACAGAAAACAATCTGAAAGATGATACAGAGCAGCCAGTTCCTCTGATGTTAAATAGGAAACCAGATGTATATATTTTCGAATATCCTGTATGCCCTCTTCTGTCAATTTCTGCATCAGATAAGTTTCATCTATGCCTTTGATGACTAGTGAAGCCAGGTTAGGATTTTGTTGCTGAAAAATATGGAAAGCCTTTAATACGCCTGTAAGGTTTTTTCTAGGCTCCGTATTACCCAGAAAAAAGAAAAAATGTTCTGGCAAATGGTATTTATGCCGAATCTGTGCCAGGTAGCTTTCGTCCAATTCTTCAAAGAAATGTGGAGCTACTCCATTATAGGTCACCTGAATTTTTTGTTCAGAAACATTCAGCACCCGTGCAATCTCATGTTTCTGAAAGTTAGATACAGTAAGCAACGCGTCTGCTTTTCTGGAAACAGAAGGAACAACCCATTTTCTATACATATTTCCAAAATGCTGATAAGAATTCCCTTTCTTTCCCTTAACCTGCGGGTCTTTTTGCATGAAAATCACATCATGCAATGTCAGTAACAATTTGGTTTTTAATCTCAGAGGGGCTGTATTAGCCGTACAATGCAATAGATCCAAAGAATACTTTTTTGCCAAGTCTGGTAAAGTCCATTGTTCCCAAAGGGGATAAGATAAGGTCTTCTGGGTTATGATATGAAAGTTCTTAGTCTCATCTATGCACTGTTCATCTTCACCCGGTTGAGCAAAAATGTAATACTGGTTTATGGTATCTATTTCCTGTAAAGCTTTTATCAACTCCAGTGCATAGATATCCATACCATGTTTTCGGGCACGAAAAAGCCGTTGGGCCTCGATACCAATCCGTAAAGGTGTATTCATAATCAGGCCTTTGTATACCCAAAGAAATATTTATTAACGAAAGGCAAAGACGAAGTCAGATAGACTGTCAGGTAAGTGGCAATTACTGTAATTAAAAAGAGAGCAACTGTAAGAGGTCCTTTGATGGTCAGAAATGAACTGGCAAGCAAAATTACTGAGTAATGATATAGATAAATAGCCAGTGACTGCTTGTTACAAAAGAGAATGAATGAATTTTTAGTTAGTGTCTGTTCCGAAGCATATACTATTGCCCAATAGATCAGACCTATATTTAATACCCAATAAGGCAAAAAGGAAACCAGTCGGTTAACAGGAAAATAAACAGAAACTATCAATAAACTTAAAGATACACCAGCAGCAAGCAATACATCGTGCATTTTAACCTTTGGAAATACATCTGGATACGCCCTTAGTACATATCCTAGATAAAAGAATCCAAAATATCCATACATCCGTTTGTCCCCCAGATAATACAACCACGGATAGATCATATTATCAGGATGTTCTCTATACACGATATACCACCCCAGACAAAGAAGCATACTGGCACCCAAAACAACCTTATAAGAAATATTCCAGTATTCCAGTAACTTTACAGTTAATACCATACCCAAAAGAGCGGGTACAAACCATAAATGATAGTATGGATACAGGATCTCATGTTGTAGGTCAACCGGGATATTCAATAACCTGCGCCACAGATAATAAATAACGACTGCCAGTATCCAGGGTATAATCATCCGATACAGATACTTGTGCAAAATCTGGAATGTACTTGTATTTCTGATATAGTCTCGTTTAATAAGAAATCCTCCGATACCCAGAAAAAGAGGCATATGAAAAGAATACAGAATAAATACGGGTGTACCTGGAGAAAGACAATGTGAAAGTACGACCAGAATAATGAGTACTCCGCGAATAGCATCCAGACCAGGATAATAGGTCTGTGTTTTAAGGCTCATAGACAGGTTCTTTTTGTTCTAATGATGATGGATTCAATGCATCATACATTGCCTGGGCAGATGCTTCCCATGTATGCCCTTTCGCAAATGCCGTTCGGGCTAATGCCTGTGCATGATTGTCTTCGATCAGTGCTTTCTCAAGTAAAACAATATACTCATCTGAATTTTTTGCCAGGTACACATAGTCTGCAAACATCTCCATAGCACGTGTATCGGTAGCAACCACAGGTTTACCCATTCCCAGATATTCATCTATTTTACGGGGGTAATTGCCTATAGTGAGTTCATTTACCAGTTGTGGGTTGATACAGACATCCAGATGTTGTAAATAAGCAGGCAACTGAGAGGGTGGCTTAGTCCCTGTAAAATACACATTCTTTTTCTGATGAAGCCTGGAAACTTTAAAAGCCGGGTCTTCTGGCCCTACCAATACAAAACTCCAGTCAGGTTTGGCATCTGCAAGCCTTTCAAGCAAGGATATATCTAACCGGGCAGCAGTAAGAAATCCAGTATATCCAATGATAGGCCTTGGCAAGTTGACTAATTCTGCAGGAATGGAATGTGTAACAGCAGGGTCAAATGCATCCAGTTCACATCCCTGGCCTATATCATAACTTCTGGGATTACTCTTACGCGCATAGTCTGCCAGATAAGCAGAGTTAGCTACTACCAGATCTGCTTTTTGCATCAGTTCTGCTTCGCTCCAGGTACCGTGTTTTTTAAAATAATCCTGTGTAATTAAATAATCCCGTACATAATAAATATATTTCTCAGGATGTATCAGTTCTTTCTGATTCAACCCTAAAAACATTTGGCTATCGTTAAATAAAGTAAATCCGGAAAATTCCAACTGACAGATAGCTTTCCAAACGGATTTTGCCAGTAATCTATTATTATACCCATTCAACCAGCGAAACAACGACTTCGAAGTCAACCAATTGATTGACAAACAAATACAATCAGGCGTATAAACCCATATATTTGTATCTACCTGTTGTAAAGATGGCGTTACATTCCAGACCGATTTTAATCTCTGACGGAGTTTGGGATCTTTTCTTCCCTTCAACACCGTCTTGATATCCAAAGGAGGATTCACATATAACACCCTATTCTTCTTGGCAAACTCCATGGCAAGATTTCGGGCATTACTCCCTATCTCCAGATCCCAGCTTTGCTGGACCAGCATAACAATATCTTTATTTTCCATGTCTTCCCTTTTTTACGGGCTGAGCAGCTAGTTTATCTTTCACTTTCTTGCCATTCAAAAATCCAAACACAAGTGCCAGAATAGCAGGTATAGCAATAATGTCCCAAGGCATAGTTGTTAGAGTTTAGCGTTAGATGTTGATGTATGAGGAGTATGAATAAAGGTATTACCCGCTTTCCGGCTGCGAATCAAGGCGATACTCATAGCTTTCAGAGCAACTGGCAGATTGATTAAGGCACGCCAGAGTTGTTTATTATAGAATCTTTTAGGGAGTGCAATCAGTAAAGCACTTCCTGTAAGAATAAGCAGTGAAAACCAGAATAGAAAGGAAGGCCCCCAAGGTAAGAATATACTTAGAAAAGTAATTCCTGTTAAAACACCCATAAGTAATACCCTAGGTAGCAACAGGGACTGTACTATCTTATCAAAGAAGGCAACATTTCCCTTAAACAAAAGTTGATACAAACCAGCTGATAAATGTCCTCCAACGAAATCAATCTGGGTGGCAATCCAGCGTGTGCGTTGTTTAGTAAAGACCTGGGCACTGGATACTTTCTCATCATATACCCACCCGGTTTCCAGATAGTGAATGGTCACCTTGTCACGCAACACTCTTATATCAAGCTCTTTGTCTTCGCCGGCAGTTTCACCGATATCAGCAAGTAGCTTCTTAAGATAGGTAAACTCAAATGCCATTCCTGAACCAATCAGAGCAGAGGATAATCCTACAGCACGGTGCCCCTTACGAAATATGTGATTATTGACCTCTTCATTGCATGCATCCAGTAAGGCAAAAGATGTATCTGCATTTTTGGCAGTCCGATGTCCCTGAACCACCCGATATCCATTGTCAAATGTAATGTCCACTTGATTCAGAAATCCATCACCCATAATATTGTCCGCATCCAGAATCACAGCAATGGGATAAATATGCTCAGGTAACAGGTTCATAGCATATCGGAGTGCTTTTCCTTTAGTACTTTTCTCGAAATGCACCTCTATCACTTCCGCACCCAGACTACGCAATGTCTGAAGAGTAAATGCTTGCAACTGATCAGCAATGATAACAACCCGAAAGTCGCCTGCATAGTTATGTTTTAATGCTTTCCGGGCTGTCTCAAGAATAACAGCATCTTCTTTATAGGCAGGTATCAATACACAAATAGGCCTGTTTTTATAAATGGGCTTGTTGGCTTTTATGCCTTCCTTATAAAAATGTCCAGCGACAGCGAAAAACAGTAGATATACAGTATGAAATGCCAGATAGCCAGCTGTAACATACAATGTTACCTGAATCACAGTTTCCAGTATACTCATGGTTTTATTTTTTTTATAGGTTTTGCAGGTACCCCTGCTACTACTGTATAAGGCTCTACATCCTTGCTGACCACAGCACCTGCCGCAATCACCGATCCACGCCCGATGGTTACACCTTTTAGAATGATGGCTCTGGTTGCAATCCAGACATCGTCTTCAATGATAATGGGGGCTTTCTTACCAGATGAGAAATGATTGGAGGGATCATGAAAATCATCATCCATGATAATGGTATAGGGAGCCATACGGACATTCTTGCCAATCTCAATCCTTTCACTGGCAGAGATATGTACACCGTTTACTCTTGAATTATCACCAATAGATAAAGTTGCTCCTTTTCCAACAAATATTTTTGCCTGTTGGATAACAGACCAGATACGTACCTGATTACCAATAATAACCTGTCCTTCATTTTTGAACATAGGTTTTCCTTTTACAGACACCATTTTTCCAATCTGGCATCCCCGCAGATAATAGCGGGCTGCTAACATCTTTCCTATACCAGCAAACAAATCCAACCCCATATGCAACATCAGTTGCAAGCCAGACTGATCCGGATGTTGTTCCCGAATCAACGCAGCACGCTGGCTAAGTACTGTTTTTACATTTGCTATTGCATACATACAAAGTGCAGGTTTACTATCACAGGCAAATCATTGCATTTTACTACTTTCACTTTCTGTCAGACTCTTGTGGATTGTGGGAAGAAAAATATCTATCGTGTGATAAATATATTCTGATGAATATTTTGTCGGCTCAGATGCCACTTTACCCCACGCCATAAGGCATCCAGATGCTTCCATTGTCGTTGCAAACCAAACATCAGGGAATTTTTAGGAATGGCTACCAAAAGAAAAAACAGGATACTTACCCATTGCTGCCATCCTTTCAGATTTCTTCGCATAAATAGTAGGCGGTTTCTGTTGAGGTAATACGTTTTTAATACCGACCCCTTCCCCACTGACATGGATTCTTTGTGATAAATCGTTGAAGTGCCCACATAATGACAGGAATATCCTGCCCGTTTGATCATCTCGCACCAATCGTGCTCTTCATAATAGAGAAAATATTGCTCTGGCATCAATCCAGCTTTATGAATTACTTCCATAGGAACCATCATTGCTGCACCATTAGCCAGATCTGTTAAACGAAGATCATTGTATTGTCCCTGATCTTTCTCTTTACTACCAATAGCACTCCCCCTCCCTGTCCAGTGATTGATTCCAGTGCAACCGGCATATTGAATAATGCCTTCCGTACCATAATAAATAATTTTAGGAGAGGCTACACCTGCTTTGGGGTTATGTTCAAATAATTCAACCAAAGGTTCCAGAAATCCGGCATCTACTTCTGTATCGTTATTGAGAAATAATACATATTTGCCTTTAGCCTGTCTTACAGCCAGGTTATTACCTCCTGCAAATCCAAGGTTTTCTTCAGATTTAATAAGATGTACTTCCGGAAACCGTTTTTTTATAACAGAAGAATCTTCTAATGGAGAATCATTATCCACAATAAATACTTCTATGTTTGGATAAGTCAGTTTTCGCAAAGAAGAAAGCATGGCACAGGTAATCTCAACCTGATTATAGATTACACTCACAATAGAAACTAATGGTGTTTCCATAATAACTTCCTGATTAGACACTATTTGAATACTATTTACATTCGGGAAAATTCCTTACTTTTTGTCTATGTAATTATGGTTTGACTTATGTAGCTAAAGATGTACTTGAAAGCTGGCGTTTTTCCAACTCCCACTGAGGGCCTAGAAAAACAAAGACCCATGATAAGTACACAATCATCCCAGAGGGCATCTGATTTAATACCTCATTTCCATAACTAGCCAGGAGTACTCCTGCAAAACCAGCAGTCAACGCAGCCAGTTTTTGTTTTAATGCCTTATCTTCCGTCATCCAAACTATTCCACAACATTTACCTAATATGTATAGCATGATTCCAAACCAGATGAGAAAACCTACAATACCATACATAGCCCAAACCTTGACATACAAACTATCAGGTGGAATCGTAGAAAGAAACTTGTCTGCATTATAGGTTACGCCCCACATACCGATTACACCTACACCTCCCCCAAAAGGGCGAGAACTCATGTATTCTCGTAATATTTGTTGATTTTTAAAACGGACTTGCAATGAAGGATCATTAGGATCAAGTGAGGTCCGCATACGAACGATATCTGAATTATTATTTCCTATTGTTGTATACTTTAATATTCCGAAAGCAATCATTGCGACAATCATTCCCAGAATCAGGATACGGGTTTGTCCGCTTAAAAACAGATAGGTAAAGATTCCTCCTGCCAATACAAACATAGCTCCCCTTGTACCGGAAATAAGCATTCCATAGAGAATAAGCAATCCCATTATTCCAAACAAAGCCTTCTTCCATAGTTTATAGGGTCCCAATGCCAGTACGATAGAAATAACAGCCACATGTGCTTGTGAGGCGCCAAACTGAGCGGCTTCACTATAAAATGAGAATACACGTAGTTTACCAAAAAGCAAATGTGTTTTTTTTGCACCTGCTTCCAACCATAAATGCTCCATTTCATCTACACCCAGATACAATTGTTTCATTCCATACAAAGCCCCTAAGGTTGAGAAGCCAAGTACCAACATCAGAAACAAATTAAGATCCCTGGGTTTATCAAAGACCATAAATGCCAATGGAACAATCATATACCAGGCTAGTGCAGAAGAACGCATTTCGTAAAACCAACCTGCTATACTGGCTCCTGCCGGATTGCCAATTTCCAGGATATTGATGATCATCCATGCTGTTCCCATTTTGCACAAATCATTTTTTGTCTTTGACATGGGAAAGCGATCTGTTTGATAAAACAGGATAGCCAGCCAACCTAACAGCAATAAGGCTTCCATCCCTAACCCAAACGGAGGTCCTTTCACATGTCGTATGACTCCCATAATCACAAAACAATAGATGATATAGGTTACAAGGGCAATACGCGGCTGTAAAAACAATCCAACAAAAAAGGCTATGGCAAAAGGCATTGCGATGAGTAAACCTGGAATAACTATGCCTTTGCGAGCTGTTAGCCAACCAATCACAATCGCGGCCATTATACATATGGGCCATATATATCTGACGAACCATGGCTTTTCTGGAGAGAATGCATTTATTTGTGCCATGCAGGTCCCTCCTTTTGTACAGGTTGAATATACTTCAACACTGTGCTTTTAATAATTACCCATCCACGACATACTGTATCGCTAATACGGACATATATAAATCTGCGACTCAGATAAAAACCCAGAAGTATTCCAATAGCTGCATTACATACAGATACAAACGCTACCACATGCAGATCATGAAAAAAGTAAAGAGCCACTATATCACCCAGAATATTAAAGATTGCCATTACCAGCACTTTAGTCAGATTTAGGGCAGGTTTTTGCAATGCATCCAGTAATACTCCAGAAAAACGATCCATAGGCAGAAATAACCCATAACACAGGAAAACACGGAAAATACTTGCTGAAGAGGCATAGGCTTCGCCACCTAACCATACTACAAGATGATCAGCCATCACAAAGCAGCCTGCCAGTACAGGAATAAATAACCATGAGACTACTCCTGCGTATTGATAAAACAACACCCGAAGTTCCTGTTTATCACCCAGATTGTACAAACTCGAAAAACGAGGGAAGGCAGTACCTACTGCACTGCGTAAGGGAATCTCCAATACTTCAACTAATCGCAAGGGAATGGAATAGAGACCTACAGCAGCTGGCCCCATAAAGGCACCAATCAAAAAGGTATCCGCACTTTTAAGCATATTTGTAGCCGCAAGTGTACCAAAAGAATATTTTCCCAACCGGAATAATTCTTTTACACGTCTCCAGGATACCAATGAAATGGTATATAATTTAGCCCAGCCAGAGACAATCAGAAAGGCACAACATACTAATTGAAGCAAAGCATGCCCTACAATTACATCCTGCAGAGAAATATGATAGAAAAATACAACCCCTGAAATAACCAGCAATCCAATGCTATTTATGAAACGCAGAAGTAGTAATCTATCAAAACGGTGTTCAGACTGTAGAATTGCCTGACTCAGATTAAATGGAATAGTAATAAACCCAACTAACGGATACCAATACAGGAAAGACACCAAACCTTGGTTCCAGTTAGTCTGTCTGAAGAATGAGATGACAAATAGTAAGACTCCCCCAGTCAGCGATATGAGTGTAATCAATTTCCAGGCAGCTCCTATTGTCTTATTCTTTTCAGATTCTTCTTTTCCAGAAATTCTCATCACCAAAGCAGTTTGAACACCACCTGACTTGATCATTTCCAGTAACGTAAAAGAGGAAAGATATAAGGCCCAACTACCAAAATCACTTTTAGAGAGACCTCGTGCTAAAAGCATAAAAGAAAGCAGTCCTAAAAGAGCTGGCAACAGATTCCCTGCCAAAGACTGGAGATGCTTATTTTTAACTATAGTAGCTATATTCATATCCGTTCCTGCTTAGTAAAATGAACTATATACCATTCTCAGTCTTTTTTTCGGACAGCAAAACCTATCTTCTTTTTAAACTCCATTTTCATCATTCTTTTGGTCCAGCGGCGCAGTTTGCTACGTGTTTTAGGTACTTCTCCAATCCATTCTTCGGTATGTTCCGGATTCACACCATTTACGATTATTTCAATAGGCGTTGCAGTCAATTGTTGCAACTGTTCAATTACAAGCTTATCTGCTTGCCTCCAGTTACGGTTTGCCCTGACTACCAATAGAATCAGATCTACTTCCTTAAGTAAAGCCACTGGATAGGTATTTTCAAGTAATGCAGGGATTTCCAGCAACAGGAATCCATCCTTCACTTTCCCTTCAGTCATTTCTGCCCAGGATTGGGCTGTACTCAAATTGGAAAATATATTATAGAAACAATCCGTTTCTACAGTATCTGTCAGATTTTCTCTGTGGTTATTTGGCAAAACAACCAATGAAGGTTGCTGCATCTGATTGAGTTTATAGGCCAGCGATCTGGCAATTGTCGTTTTCCCCTCTCCATTCTGAGTACTTATAATCGCTACTGTATATACAGATCTTGTATTCGCTTGACCTTTCTTCAATAAAAGTTGCTGAACAAGCAGTTCTTCAACCCGAGTCAAAAACTTATTCCATGTAGATCCCTTCATCAGTAGGGGATATATCCCAAACATAGGCAATCCTATACGCTTTGCAGCCAGCGATAACTTTTTAAGATTTTTGTCTGCCATTTCCATAGCAATCAAGCAAGCTGCAATAATTACAAACCCACCAAACCCACCAGCAATTACAAGAACCATTCGTTTAGATCCCTTTGATTTGAGAGGAAAATAAGGGGCATCCATCACTTTCAGATTGGAAGCCAGCTCATTACTTTGTTGCATTAATCGACTTAAATTAAGTCCATGTAACAAAGACAAATATTCCTTTTCTGCTATATCTATTTCTCTCTCTATTCGCTTTAATGTAGCTCCCAGTGGAGCCATTTGTTCGTATACCTGCTGAAACTCCTGTTTACGTTTATCCATTACAGACAAACGCGATTTTGTCTCTTCTGCTATAATGGCATTTTTTACCCAGTCATCCAGCAAATCTTTACTAGGTAATCCCTGAATGGTATGTGTATTTTTAAAAAGATTGTCTACACTAGCTTTGATCTGTTGAGACACATTATCTGCCTGCTTTCTCAAATCTTCCATTTGAGTTTGTGCCCGCTGGTCGTTAGTATCTTTGGAGTAAAGTTCCATTTTAGCCAGTTCAGTGGATATTTTGCTTAACTGACTACGATAGGACATAATTTCCTGAGCATTCAAACTTACACCTGTCCGGTTTTGCAGTTTCTGCTCAATCATTCCCATCACAGAGAATGAACCAGCATAGTCCATCTCTAATCCATTGTATTTATCATATAGATCTTCTTTCTCAGCAGAGATGTACTTGGTTTGTTCATAATAGTTAATAATATTATTGTTTTTATTAAATGCCAGAAATTTTTGTTCGGCTTCATTTAATTTTGCCTGCGCCTTTGCGACCTCTTCTTCAAAGTATTTGATAACAGATTCTGTTTGGCCTTCCCGAAGTTCTCTCTTTTTACGAATAAATACCTCTGTCAGTATTTCCAGAGAGTTCTTACACATAGCAGCATCCTCAGATTCATATTGAATCTTTACAAGGTCACTGGAATTCAAACGCATGGCTGTCATTTTAGACAGAGCCGAAATAGAGTAATTTGGTTTATCGCCATTTATAAGCAGATAAACAGCATTTTGAGCATCCCGTCTCAACAAGTTATAAATATTGGAGATGGTCTTTTCTTTTGTATCCGCTACAATTGTTCTGGCAAGAGAATCGCTGATCAACTCATGTAATTTGGAGTAAGATTTCCAACTGAGTAGATCAGGATCATGTTCTTTCAACATCAGGTGACTAGCAATAAGTCGCACAGCAACTTCTTCACGTGTCTGACGGGAGTTAATCAGATTTAGAAGATTATCAAACGCATTGCTGGTTGCAAAAAAGTCAGCCTGGGCATTTCCCTGAAGTGTATATCCAGATGCAATGCCTGTATATACAGTTGTGTCTGAAGAATAAATCTTTGTTTCATTGCGGGTAAGATAAAAGATTGTTACTGCCAGTATCACAGGGATCACTGTCAACATCAACCAGTTTCTAACCAGTAATCGTATAAGATCAATCAGACTCATTTTCCAATCAGCAGTTTACTCAGTTTTACACCCACCCGCTGCTCAAGCAACAGATACATAGATTTTAGCTTACTTTTTACTTCTTCATTGCTAACAGCAGCTTTTGTATACATTTCGCTTACTCTGACTATTTCAGAAACAGGAATCTCACCTTCTACAAATTCTTTCTCCGCCATCTTTTTATGAATTTGCATTGAATTCAATGATTCGTTAGATAATAACAGTATGCGATTGGTCAATACCAGCTCCTGATATAGTCCCATTACTTCCTTACGTATATCATTCTCTTTAATTTTCTGATTTAATTCAGTCTGGTGAAGTTCTATTTGTTTCTTCTTTAACTGATTTCCTCTGGTAAACACCTTATCCAGTGGAAGAGAAAGATTAACGCCAACAGTGTAGCGAGATGACTTAGCTGTTGTAAAGGAATTCACCGGATTATTGATAGTAGACTCTGTTACAGAAAGATTACCTGCCGTTCCATAGTTATAGGCTGAAACCAGAGAAACACCACTTAATAATGCTTTTCGAGCAATGATGGCATCCTGATTAACGATCTCCTTCTCAGCTAACTCAATTTCTACTTCAGGTGCATGTTGTAATGCAGCCTCAATCAACACAGGTAAAATTTTATCAGGGGATTCAAACAATTTCTTTTGCCATACAGAATCTGCTACATACTCTGTACCTGTTCTTTGTGCGTATAATGCAGAAAGAGTAAGAGTGCTCAGAAACAGTAGAAGCAAAAGCTTTTTCATTTTATAAAAACAATAGATATACAATATACCAGTATGACCAGCATAGATAACACTTTGGAAATGTCGCTGAATTTATAATGAATAGTTAGACACTCTCTTTCTGAAACAATGCAGGGATTGTACGTAATAGAATTCCAAGATCTCGTTTCAACGAGTGATTTTGAGCGTAGTCGTTATCAAGAGCAATTCGTTCTTCTTCTGACATATTTCCTTTACCCCGTTTACTCACCTGCCACAATCCTGTAATGCCTGCAGGAGCGTTGAAACGTGTAGCAAATTGATCTGTGGTAAGCTTTTCTGCTTCATACAGAGGCAAAGGACGATTACCAACAATAGACATATCACCAGTCAGCACATTGTATAATTGAGGAAGTTCATCAATACTGGTGTTTCGAATAAACTTGCCTATTTTGGTAATTCTTGGATCGTCTTTGATTTTTAGAAAAGCCGGTTTTACCTGTTGCTTCTTCATTTCCTTATAGCTGTTCTCACACATCAGTGTTCCTTTCTCATCAATTAACAATGGAGAACAAGGATTTCCAATCCTCTCGCATTCTGCACAGACAGCAGCTACTGGTGTTGTAGTTTTAACAATACTGGCATACTGGTTCTGACCTTTGAGGGAATCCAGCAACTGGTCAGCATCTGTACGCATGGAACGAAATTTCCAGAACTTAAATATTTTATATCCTGTTCCTACTCTGTAAGAGTAATAGAATACTGGCCCTTTAGATCCAACCTTAATAAGAATAGCTATTACAGCAAATAAAGGCAGTAAACAAATCAATGCGAGTGAAGAAAAGAAAATATCAAAAAGACGTTTATCCCATTTGATTTTGGAAACTTCCCGGATTGCCTCCAACTCCTGTTGCCGCTGTGCGGCAATTTCTCGTTGAGTAGCCAGTATTTTTTCTTTCTCCAGAAGATAATCTGACGGCACTGAATATGTTATTTCTTTCATAAAGGAAATGTATTATATTACTATACTACCCTACTCTTCTTAAAATATTGGCTATCCGCACTTCTAATTCTTCAGGGTTAAATGGCTTTATCATATAGTCATCCGCACCTGCTTTCAAACACTTTATTTTTTCCTTTGTCTCATCCTTTCCTGATAACATAATCAAAGGAATATCCTTATACTCATTAAGTGAGCGAATTTTACCAACAAACTCTAACCCGTCCATTAATGGCATTGAATAATCGGCAATAATTGCATCTGTCTTATTTCCTGCCTGGAGCCAATCCAATGCTTCACTTCCATTGTTTTTTGCAAAGACCTGAAAGTTCAGTCCCAGATAATGTTCCAGAATCAGTCGGATAGATGGTTCATCATCAACGACAAGAATTGTCTTTTTCATAAGCTTACATGTAGCTAATTGATTTAAAAGAATGACATGAGTTTCTTTAGCTCCAGACAAAGGTAGAATGGAAAAAAATGAGAAGCTTTGCAAAATATGGAAGAATAAAAGCTATGTATTTTAATGGTCAAAAACTATAGGTTTCCAATAAGTATTATTGCTTAAATAAAATACAATTAAAAAGTCAACTCCAAGGAAAACAACTATTTAAGCGCTTCAAAGCGAGTATTTACCGCAAGTTCATGTAACTGATGGCTAAAAAGCTGCAATGTAGAATATTTGTAATTTTCAGAAGAAATATTCACCGTTTTCCTTTGACAATCAGCTAGTAAGGCATCCCTAACAAAAAAATACGTTCTACTCCACTTTGCAGTAAAACCAGTTTAAGTTTCAGAGTAAATCACTGGTATTTTCCTATAAGACGCCAAACTATCTGATATATATAAGTATTATATCGTTTTTCTCTACTATAGAAAGGCTGGAAAAACATTTATAAATACTAAACTTCTATATTTCATTACCTACTTCTCATTACCTATTACAACTGTAAATATACGCTTATTCTTTACGATACCCCTTTCTCTGCTTGAACAAAGCAATAGCATGATTAAAAATCACGATTCTCTTACAAACGATAGTTAATAAATAGCAATGTCTTTTCTAACAGCAACCGTTCTACTATCTTTGAATACAACTAACTGTATGTCAAACACTTTTCACTTTAAACAAATAACCCCACCCGACAACTGTTGAGCACAAATCAACCATTACAAATCTTTGTCATTCAATAAATAATAGCATTAAATTCAAGAGACAGCCTCTTTCAATACTATATAGAGTTGGATTTATCTTTTTACAATGTATAAACTCACATATTGTTGCGTTATTATCCCATATCATAAGTAATCCATATAAACTTATCCTAAACTGGGTTTAAAATACGATATATACTGTGTTCCAAGTCGAGTTTGTTAACAGAATACAACAATGACAACAATACCAGACGATATACTGGAGCTTAAACGCTTACTGGCACAAGAAAGAGAAGCTCGCAAAAAAGCAGAAGCAGAACTAGAGGAAAAAAGCTATTCTTTGTATGTGTTGAATGAGCGTCTGAAAAATGTAAATAAACTACTGGAAGATCAGGTAGCAAAGCGAACTCAGGATATGAAATCATTGGCCAGGATGCCACTGGAAAATCCCGAACCTGTACTACGAATAGACTTTGAAGGTAAGATTATATTCTGCAATGAAGCAATAAACAAAATTGCATCAGATTTACAGGTTGGTGAAGATAGATATTCGTTTGATCAATTCTGGGAATATATAGCCCTAAATGTATGTGAGACATACACCCAAAAAGAGATAGAAGCAGAAACAGGGACTCATTATTTTTCATTTACCTGTGTCCCACTTAAAGAAGAAGGCTACATAAACATTTATGGCCGAAGTATCACCTCTCAGAAAAATATTGAACATACACTCAAGGCAACTGCCAGCCGTCTTACTACAATTATCTCCAGTATCCAAAGCGCCATCTTGGTTGTAGATGAAACAGATAGTGTTTTGTTAGTCAATCAGATGTTCTGTGATTACTTTGATATTCCTCTCTCCCCAAATCAACTAATTGGTATGGATGCATGGAAGATGAGAAAACTCATCCAGCGACAATTTGATGATTTTAAGGTAATCCAGAACCAGGTAGGCAAACTTGTCGAAGAACGACAGGTGATTCTTGATATAGAAATGGAAACTAAGGATGGACGTGTTATTGAAAGAGATTACATACCCATTCTGGATAATAAAGAATACCTGGGTTCTTTATGGAAGTTCCAGGACATTACAATACGAAAGAAAAATCAGGCACTACTGGAGCAAAGCGAAGAAAAGTACAGAAATATTATTGAAAACATGAATCTTGGCCTCATAGAGGTAGATCTACAGGAAAGAATCGCGTATGCCAACCAAAGTTTCTGTTTAATGACTGGCTACACTCCCAAAGAACTCATTGGAAAGAAAACAACAGAAATATTTTTCAGAGAAAACAGACTGGGTGAGATAGGTCAGAATCTTGAAAGGATTCAAAGCAAAAAACGCAAAGCCATTTCAGATGCGTATGAAATCTGTATCAAGAACAAAGAAGGAAACGATGTATGGCTATTAATTAGTGGAGCCCCATTATTTGATGACAATAAAAATTTCATCGGTACGATAGGGATACATCTGGATATTACAGACCAGAAGCAGATGGAAAAAGACTTACGCGATGCAATCAGTAAAGCCCAGGCATCTGTAAAGGCTAAAGAAATCTTCCTGGCCAATATGAGTCATGAGATTCGTACGCCAATGAATGCGATTCTGGGTATGAGTCGGTTGTTACATAAAACACCACTGAATGAACAACAGATTTCCTTTCTGAAAGCAATCACTACATCGGCTGAAAACCTGCTGGTTATCATCAACGACATTCTCGACTTTTCCAAAATTGAAGCAGGTAAGATGCAAATGGAACATGTGGACTTCACTGTCAAAGATATTCTGAAGCAAGTTTCAGATATTATAGTATACAAAGCGGAGGAAAAAGGGTTGCACATCAAAACACATATTGATAACCGTATCAGCAAAGCATTAAAAGGCGACCCCTATCGACTCAATCAGATATTACTTAATCTGGCAGGCAATGCTGTGAAGTTTACCCACCAGGGTTCTGTCAAGATAGAAACACGACTTTTGACAGAAACTGAAAACAGTCAATGCATAGAGTTTATTGTCAGTGACACAGGTATCGGTATTGAGAAAGAAAAACAGTCTGACATATTCAAAAGCTTTACACAGGAAGACAATAGTGTAACCCGGAAATTTGGAGGTACAGGGTTGGGGCTCAGCATTTGTAAACGTCTTATTGAATTAATGGGTGGCAGTATATCAGTTTTCAGTGAAAAAGGGAAAGGAACTACTATGACCTTTACATTGACCTTTGAGATTGGCAACAGTGAAACATTAGAACAGGAAGAAAAATTAGAAGAAGCAGAAAATATGTTACCAGATCGTCAGATTCTGCTTGTAGAAGATAATGAATTCAACAGGATGCTGGCAATTACAGTACTGAGTAATCAGGGAGCTATCGTTACAGAAGCTGTCAATGGATTAGATGCGGTGCAGAAAGTACAGAAAAAAGATTTTGATTTGATTCTGATGGATATACAAATGCCTGAGATGAATGGATTTGAAGCAACCTCTTATATTCGTAGTCATCTCAATAAACAGACTCCTATCATTGCTCTGACAGCCAATGCGATCAAAGGTGAAAAAGAACGATGTCTGGAAGTTGGAATGAACGATTATCTATCCAAACCATTTGAAGAAAAGGATTTGATTCACAGATGTTCTGTATGGCTTTTTAAGAAACAATCTACCATGGAAATAAAAGTTGCTGAGACGTTGAAAACACAGGAAAAACTATATGATTTGTCTCAACTACAATTTATTAGCCGAGGGGATAAAAACTTCGTCTGTAAAATGATTCAGCTTTTTATTAATTCCAGCAGCGAAGCAGTAAACAAGTTTAAAAGCTATCATAAAAATCGTGAATTTGATAGATTCTATTCACTGGCACATCAACTCAAACCCAATATTGAAAATATGGGCATTAGCTCTTTGAGAGATGAAATCAGAGAGATTGAACAAATCAGCCATAGAAACTACAATCTGGAACGATTGGATTATCTGATGAGCCACTTTGAAGAAGTCATTATACAGATAAATCAAGAATTATATCAGGAACTGGAACATTTAAAAGAGCCAGTGTCCTAACCCTCCTTACTATTCCACTAAAACAACCTACCTCTTTTACTATTGGCAAAGAAATTAACTATTACAGGTATATACATGAACCCAGAGGTAGAATTACAAAAGAAGATTGTAGCACTTGAACAACAACTGGAAAAGGCAAAACGGGAAAAGAAGGGGCTGGAAAAGGAGCTGGAGGGTAAAAATTACTTCTTAAAACTCTTTCAGGAACAATTGAAAGAAGTAGATCGTCTTATGGAGGAAAAAGTAGATAAGCGAACCCTGCATTTACAATCCTATGCCAATCTTGTTCTTGAAAAACCTGATCCTGTCTTCCGTATCTCATTTGTAGGAAAGCTTCTTTTTTGTAATGAAGCCATTACGAAAATTGGGCAGGAAATCACAATGTATACCCATAAACTTAACTTTGATACTTTTCTTCAGAAAATAGCAGAACTCGTAGAAGCCCAACAAACCAATGTTGAAATAGAAGTTAAGACCCAAAATGCGTATTACTCATTTGTATGTGTTCCCATTTTTAAGGAGAACTATATTAATGTGTATGGCAGAGATATTACTACCCGAAAGAAAGTAGAGCAGGAATTGAATAATACCGCCAATCGCCTTACTACTCTGATAACCAATATCCGTAGTGGTATTCTGGTAGAAGATAATAACCGAAAAATAGTATTTACCAATCAATTATATTGTGACTACTTCAATATTCCTATTGCAGCCGAACAGTTGGTAGGAGCAGATTGTAGTACTTCTGCTCAGCAATCCAAACATCTCTTCAAAGACCCGGAAGGTTTTGCTCTCCGTGTTGACCAGCTTCTTCAAGATCGACAAGTAGTATTACATGAAGAGGTAGCAATGGCTGATGGACGATTCTTTGAACGAGACTTTATTCCTATTTTTGATGGATTCGACTATGCAGGTCACTTATGGAAATACGAAGACATTACAGAGCGTAAAAAAAATCAATTCCTTTTACAGCGTAGTGAGGAAAAATACCGTCAGATCATTGAGAACATGAATTTGGGTCTGATGGAAGTAGATATTAATGCCATTATCCAATACTCTAATCTGAGCTTTTGTAACATGCTTGGCTATACTCAGGAAGAAGTAACAGGAGTAAAAGCTGGTCATATACTTGCACCAGGACTTACCAAGGAAAAGGAAAGCGAAATCCGGGAAAAAAGACTGGCAGGAATCTCGGATATTTATGAGATGGAAGTGCAAACCAAAGAAGGAGAACCCTTGTGGCTACTTGGAAGTGGAGGCCCCTTATATGATAGTCAAAAACAGGTTGTTGGAACAACAGGTATTTTTCTGGATATCACCAGACAAAAAAGTATGGAAGCCGATCTGCGGGAAGCAATCAGTAAAGCAGAGGAATCTTCCAGAGCCAAAGAAATCTTTCTGGCCAATATGAGTCATGAGATTCGTACGCCAATGAATGCGATTCTGGGTATGAGTCGGTTGTTACATAAAACACCACTGAATGAACAACAGATTTCCTTTCTGAAAGCAATCACTACATCGGCTGAAAACCTGCTGGTTATCATCAACGACATTCTCGACTTTTCCAAAATTGAAGCAGGTAAAATGCAGGTGGAACATGTCGGTTTTGAGATTCAGGAAACTCTCAGACAAGTAGTAGAAGTATTATCCTATAAAGCTGAAGAAAAAGGATTATTGCTCAGAACCCACATCCACCCTAAAGTAGCAGCTGTATTACGTGGTGATCCGTATCGATTGAATCAGATTTTCTTAAATCTGGTGGGAAATGCAGTGAAGTTTACCAATGAAGGACATATTGATATATATGCTGACGTAAAATTTGAAACACCTCAGATGCAGGTTATCGAATTTAAGGTAACAGATACCGGGATCGGAATTGATATGGAAAAGATGGCGCATATCTTTGATAGCTTTACCCAAGCAGATAATAGCATCACCCGAAAGTTTGGAGGTACAGGATTGGGGCTCAGTATCAGTAAACGTCTTATTGAACTAATGGGGGGCTCTATGGAAGTCATCAGTGAGAAAGATAAAGGAACTAACATGACCTTTACATTGGGTTTTGATATAGGTAACTCCTCAGATATAGTAAAAAATGATATTCCTCAAAATGACGAGTATATCCTAAAAGGCAGTAAAATACTGCTTGTGGAAGACAATGAATTTAATCGTTTTCTGGCGACAACAATCCTAACTAACTATGGGGCCATAGTTACAGAGGCTATAAATGGTGCTGAAGCAGTACGCATATGTGCTTTACAAAACTTTGATCTGATTTTAATGGATATTCAGATGCCGGAAATGAATGGATACGAAGCAACAGAATATATCCGGAAATCGCTTCAGAAAACCTTACCTATTATTGCCCTGACATCTAATGCCATTAAAGGTGAAAAGGAAAAATGTTTAAGTCTGGGAATGAATGACTACATGTCAAAACCGTTTGAGGAAAAAACATTTATCCTTTGTTGCGCATCATGGTTGGGCAAAAAATATGAAAATCTAAAAAAAGAGAATTTTCTTAATATACCACAGGCTTCGTATCAAAAGCTTTATAATCTTTCTATTTTAAAAGAGTTTAGCAGAGGAGATCAAAGTTTTGTGCAAAAGATGGTTAATATCTTTCAGGATACATCTACAGAAGCACTTGTCCAACTTAGAGAATATCAGCAAGCCGAAAACTGGACAGCAATAGGGTCATTGGCACATAAGATGAAAGCCAGTATTGATAATATGGGTATTCAATCGCTTAAGAATGAGATCCGCGAGATAGAAACACTGGGCAAAGGAGATATTCAACAACTTGACATTAATCGGCTAAATGAGCTGATTAATTATGTCGAAGAAGTAATCAATCAGGTACTACACTCCTTGAAAGAAGAGGAATTAGTGTAGAAGTTAGTATAAAAACTCTGCGACCAGCCTGCTTGATGCAGGCTGGTCGCAGAAGCTATTTAGGATTGGAACGGTTCATTGCCAGCCTTTCTTTTGCCGGATACTGTTCCATAATGCGATATACGGCATTTCGGATGGCAGCATCCATATTCTTTTCTTTACGCTGAGCAGTTAACTGCCCACTAGCCCATCCCTGCCATATCATCTGTCGGTTCTGGTTATCCCATACACCTATAATGATTCGGTTTTCTTCATAGGTACGTGACGAAATATTGTTGGGTTGTCCCCACCATCCCCACATAGGACTTGCCATATTGGACTGTATCTGCTGGCGGTCTTTAGAATCTGTTTGAAAACGCACCATTAGATCAGCATCAGCATCATTCCGGACATAGCCACGGGCATTCATTTCACTTTCTACAGCCTCAACAATACGACGTCGGTTCAATTCACTTCCCATAATGGGATCATTACCAATTACAGGCGGATTTTCTATGGTGTAGGTTGTATAACGCCTGAAATTTGCCTGCCGGTCATAATCAGAGTGAACAGAGAGTGAAGCACAACTGCTTACACTAATAAGCAAAACAATCCACAAGCAATTTACTGTAGTTTTCATCTTACGGTAGCATTTAATGTGAAACCAAATTCATTCCACACATTGGAATGCGTAAATGTGCTACATCTGAGTAGTGAATGGTAAGTTATAACAGAAAGTAAGAATAGAACTTGCTATAGGACCTGATATTAGAGCTATTTTCTGTATGACAATAGTATATTGGGAAACTACTATTTAAACGTCTAAAAAATCCAATTCGTATATGAAAGATAGATCCACAGAAAATAAAAAAGCCTTATCAGATAAATTGATAAGGCCTTCATAACTATTTATTTTTCAACTAAAAAGGAACAGCACGTTTCTGTTCACGTAGTATATTTTGCTGTGCCAGACTTTCTACAACGGTTGCCTGCAACATAATCACCCGGGTAGGGTTATTCAGATCATTTGTAGTTATAGTTACCCGTTCATTTTGTTGATTCAGTGTACGAGGAGAATAACGCAATTCCAAAGTCCCCTTTTCGCCAGATTTTATACCTGCAGCAGGTCCTTTAAAAGTTACACAACCACATGTACTGGCTACATTCTTAATGTATAAATCTGTTTTGCCTGTATTAGTAAAGGTAAAAGACTTAACTACTGTTTGGGCTTTTTCAATTTTCCCAAAATTATGTCCTTCTGTCTCTAGTTTCATAGAAGGTGAATTAGCCAGTTCTTCAGGACTTGCTTTTGGCTTAGGAACCACGGTTCCTTTGATAGTTAACACCAGTGAGGCATTACTGGCATTACTGGCCACTGTGATCGTTTTGGTGAAAGCACCTGGCCGGCCATTACTATTATAGGAAGCTGATATCTTTCCTTTTTTCCCAGGCAATACAGGTTCATGTGTCCAGAATGGAGTGGTACAACCACAGGAAGCAGTTACATTGGAAATTATAATAGGTGCATTGCCATCATTAGTAAACTCAAAATCATGAGTAGCCACTTTGCCTTCTGTTACAGTGCTGAAATCATGTACGTCTTTCGCAAACTTTATAATGCCTTGAGCCTGTGTTTTTAGAAGAACAGAAACAAAGAGAATAAATAAAGTTAAATATTTTACCTTCATAATCCTATACGATTAAATATTTGGATAATTCTGTTAAATCATTTACAAATATATGGCTTTTATATTAGGAAACGGATCTACGTAAGTAATGTTATTGTTTTATGGATTCCAGTGTTTTTTGACTGGTGTTAGTTTTTGGTTATTTTTGAAGCATAAGTGCAGGTTTTATGCTTGTTCAAAATACGATTCTATTTGGATTTATCCAGATTTTCTGTTGATATACAAACTCTTACCTGCTGATTACTATAATTCTGGCAATATGCTTCTTTGTAGAGTCTATTGCAGAAAGAAAGGCCGCAAAGTGAGAAAATCAGTCCAAAGGAGCAACATTACTATTATTAATCAACAAAATTAAAACCGGATTGTAAAGTGATCACTAAAGAATTATCATCTGTGTCAGGACTAACAAAAGAAGACATTCTACGCGACTATCGTCTTGCGTGTGAAAGTCGTCAGGCCAGTTTACTTGGTAGAAAAGAAGTATTCGCAGGCAAAGCCAAGTTCGGCATCTTTGGCGATGGCAAAGAAATTGCGCAATTAACCATGGCGCGTGCTTTTCAAAAAGGAGACTGGAGGTCAGGTTATTATCGCGATCAGACTTTTATGATAGCAATTGGTGAACTTACCTGGCATGAATACTTTGCGCAGTTATACGCCCATACAGATATAGAGGCGGAACCGTCGTCTGCTGGCAGGATGATGAATGGTCACTTTGCAACCCGGTCTCTCCATGCGGATGGTAGCTGGAAAAATTTACTTGAAATACGAAACTCAAGCTCTGATATATCTCCTACAGGCGCACAAATGCCACGTCTTCTGGGGCTAGCTTATGCATCTAAGCTTTATAGGCAAAACCCGGACTTACAACATTTGACAAACTTCTCTATTCAAGGGAATGAAGTAGCATTTGGTACAATTGGCAATGGCGCTACAGCAGAAGGGGTATTTTGGGAAACGATGAATGCAGCAGGGGTGCTACAGGTTCCTATGCTTGTATCTGTTTGGGATGATGGATATGGTATTTCTGTACCTAACTCCTATCAGATTACGAAAGAAGAGATTAGCAAGCTAATGTCAGGCTTTCAACGTACAGAAACAGAACCAGGCTTGGAAATCATCCGGGTAAATGGCTGGGATTATCCAGCATTACTGGATGCTTATCTGTCAGCTGCCGAACTTTCCCGTAAAGAACATGTACCCGTTCTGCTACACGTAGCTGAGATGACTCAGCCTCAAGGGCACTCTACTTCAGGCTCACACGAACGCTATAAGACAAAAGAACGACTTGCCTGGGAAATAGAATATGACTGTATTCGTAAAATGAGAGAATGGATTGTTTCCAATGACATTGCATCTGAATATGAACTACAGGAAATAGAAAATCAGGCAAAAGAATATTTGAAACAAGTCAGAAGTGAGACATGGGAAGCGTTTGTAGCCTCTATGAAACCAGATTATGAAGAAGCGCTTGGTTTGTTAGAGAAGGCAGCACATGAAAGTAGACGTGCAGCAGAAATACTGGCATTACGTGAATCACTTGCCAAAACGCTTAATCCCATTCGTAGTGATGCAACAGCCACGATTAAGAAGGCACTACGATTGCTCAAAGATGATTTTATTCCTTCCCGTACTCAGTTAATAGCTTGGTTACAACGTACAGAACAGGAGAATGCAGAACGTTACAACTCCCATCTGTATAGCCATTCAGATGAAGCGGCGATCAAAATTGCAGAAGTAAAGCCCATATATACAGAAACTAGTCCGCTCATGGATGGATGGCAGATTATACGGGCATGTTTTGATGCTATTCTAACACGTGATGTACGCGTATTTGCCATCGGAGAAGATGTAGGGATGATAGGAGATGTAAATCAGGGCTTTTCCGGCCTGCAGAAAAAACATGGTGAACTCAGAGTAACAGATACAGGGATTCGTGAAACGACTATTATCGGACAGGGTATTGGGGCTGCACTACGTGGGCTTCGTCCAATTACTGAGATTCAGTATGTTGATTATATTCCATTTGCCATTCAGACTCTCTCAGATGATCTGGCATCTTTGCATTATCGCACCAAAGGTGGACAAAAAGCACCTGTAATCATTCGTACCCGTGGTCATAGATTGGAAGGGGTGTTTCACTCCGGCTCCCCAATGAGCCTTATTCTAAGCAGCTTGCGTGGATTGAATGTAATTGTACCCCGTAACTTCACTCAGGCATCCGGATTTTACAATACCATACTCAAATCCGACGAGCCAGCATTGGTTGTAGAACCATTGAATGCGTATCGTCTGAAAGAACGTATGCCTGAAAATATTGATGAGATTTGTGTGCCTGTTGGCGTACCAGAAATTCTTCGTAAAGGATCAGATATCACCATTGTTACCTATGGAGCTATGTGTCGGATTGTATTAGAAGCTGCCCGTCAGCTTTTTGATACAGTAGGTATTGATGTAGAGGTAATTGATGTGCAAACGCTACTGCCATTTGACATCCATAAGATTATTCTCCAATCGGTTCAGAAAACAAACCGGGTTATATTTGCAGACGAAGATGTACCCGGAGGAGCTTCTGCCTTTATGATGGATCAGGTACTGGTAGGTCAGAATGCGTATCGCTGGCTTGACTCTGCTCCTAAGACCATAGCAGCACAACCACACCGTCCAGCTTATACTACCGATGGTGACTATTTCTCCAAGCCTAATATTGAAATGGTATTTGATATGGCCTATGAGATAATGCATGATGTAGACCCTAACCGTTTTCCTGCTCTATATCAGTAAACACGATATTCCAGATACAGAAAAGGTCAGTTAAAACTGACCTTTTCTGTATCTAAGGTATCAATACTAACGTGGTTTCAATATTTGCACCTCGTCACTCTCTACTTCATTACTCAAATGACCTGCCTGATCCTTAATCTGAATCTTAAACTTCACGATATCATTAAACAAAAATTTCATAGAGTCTTCTGGAAGTAATGGAAACTCTTCAACTTGGGTGGTACCAAGAATTATCTGTGTCATTGTGCCTTCTATAGGTCCTTTACGCCCATCCGGTTTCAAAACAGGGATAATAGTGCCCTGGGTCCAAATTCTCTCACTCTCAGCATCTTCAAAAACGACTGGGATAAACTCTCCTCTGAACTTTTTGTAGGGTATTATTCTATAATTCCAAGAAGTGTCTGTATTAGCTTCCCTACCTATATCTCCATCTCCATCCTGAAACTTTATGGAAATATACAGAGTATCCCTTCGTGTAGCTTCTTGTCCTATTCTCACTTTATCAAAGGTAATTTTTGGAGTATCACTAAACTTTGGAATGATCTCATCACAGGCACTAAAAAATAAAACGGCCAGAATTAATACAAATGCTGTAGTTAAACTATTTTTACTCATATTTTTGTTAGGTTGAAGAAAGCCCTTTTCAGTAGTGAATCAACAATTTATTTTATCATTTAAAAAATCTCTTTTTGAGTCTTTCCGTTTCGAAGAGAAGGCACTGGAGCTATTTCGCTTCCAGGCTTCTGCTAATCAAATTTATCGAAAGTATTTAGAATTTCTTAAGATTGATCCGGCAAAAATTTCTTCAGTAAATGAGATTCCCTTTTTGCCCATTGAATTTTTCAAAGCTCATACCATTACTTCTGTACAAAGCCAACCAGCGGCTCTATTTGAAAGTAGTGGAACAACAGGTCAGATTCGTAGCCGTCACTATGTATATGACACTTCTTTTTATGAAAAGGTTGCACAATATATCTTTGAACAAATCTATGGCTCTCTGGCTGAATTTCATGTGCTGGCGTTGCTTCCATCTTACTTAGAACGAACAGGTTCTTCTTTAGTATATATGGTTGAGCATTTTATTCGGGAAAGCCATTCTTCCGAATCAGGATTTTTTCTACATGACCAATCTGAGTTGGTTTCAAAGATTGATACACTTGTCCAACAGAACAAAAAAGTCTTACTCATTGGTGTAACCTTTGCCTTGTTAGACCTTGCTGAACACTATGGAGGCAGAGACTGGAGCCGGGTAATTGTAATGGAAACTGGAGGAATGAAAGGACGACGTGAAGAACTTCTGCGGGAAGAAGTGCATGAAATTCTGAAACAGGCGTTTCTATTACCTAAGGTTCATTCTGAATATGGAATGACAGAACTCCTTTCCCAGGCTTATTCTTTTGGAAATGGTGTGTTTCAGATGCCTCCTACCATGCGTATCCTGATACGGGATGTAAATGATCCCTTCTCTATAAATGCCAATCAACGAAGTGGAGGTATCAATATCATAGATTTAGCCAATGTAGATTCTTGTGCATTCATTGAAACAAAAGATATTGGGATTGTACATCCTGACAATACATTTCAGGTATTAGGACGTTTTGACAACTCGGATATCCGAGGTTGCAATCTGCTTGTATTATAAGGAGTAGTATCAATATATATTACTCCTTATAATCTTTATTAACTTACAGTTTACTTTCACCTATAATTCGTAACCCATCAAGAGTCAGGTTCATGTTCACTTCTGTAAAGTGTGAATGAAGAGGTTGAATAATTGACGACAAACCACCTGTAGCTACTACTATACACTCTCCATTCAATTCTTTTCTGATCTGATTTAATAAAGCCTCCACTAGTCCTACATATCCCAGCAGGATACCTGCCTGTATGGCATGGACTGTATTCTTCCCTAATGCAGAAGGAGGTAAAAACAGTGGAATTTCAGGCAGTTGAGCCGTATTAGCAGAAAGTGCTTTCATGGCGGTCTTTAAACCGGGAGCAATTGCCACACCTAATAACTCACTTTTGGCAGAAACTGTAGTAAAAGTCAATGCGGTTCCAAAATCAACAACAATACAATTTTGCTGGTATTTTGTATAGGCAGCTACCGCATTGGCAAACAAATCACTTCCTAGCTCATGAGGACGATCTATCTGTACTTTTAATGTAGGAAAAGTATCTATCGTTACTACAATAGGTTTGAATCCAAACAATGCTTGAAGCAATTCGCGAAATAATCCTGTCAATGACGGTACTACACTACTTATCACCACCCGGTCAAAGTCGCTGAACCGAAAACCAGCTTCCAGAAAATAATTTAGCAAACGGGTTTGATAATACAATGCATTTTCTTCAGGAAGTGAGCGGATTCGCCATATTTGTTTCCATTGCTGTAGGCCCCAGACGCCTATTACTACATCGGAATTGCCAATATCAACGGCTAATAACATGAATTATAGTTGAATTAGATTACTATGACTAAAACATCCCTATAAGAGACCACAAACCTAAGAATAAAAATAAAAATTTGTGATATAGCTCCTATTGGGTAATAATTAGCCAAAATAACATCTTTTCAGATATAAATCTGCTTACTAAACGTTAATGAAGAAATACAGATACTTTTTCACTCAATTATTTAACCAAACTTATAATACTTCGATTCTAAGTCATGGCTATTACAACTAATTATATTCTCTGAGTTATTTTCAGAAGAAGTCAAATGAATAACTCGAGAGTCAGTATCTTCCTCCAATCTCATTACTTCTGCTATAGGTTCTTCAACTGAAATATGTACGGATGTAAATACAGTAATACCCGCTCGCTCTAACTCACGTTGAACAAGTTCATTAACCAGCTTATTTTCAACTTGTTCTAATTCCTGCAGTTGTAGAATCAGTTGCTTAGTCTGCTGGATATTCACTTTAATCTCAGCTTGTTTGGTTTCTTTGAGAAGTAGTTTAACAACATTGTCCTTCCTCTGGCGTTTATAGACTACACTCAGACGCCAACGATTGGCATACCAACGTCCCTGCGTTTTATCTATTTCTTTTTGCAACTGTTTCAGTTTACGTTTTTTGTATTTTTCGGGTTGATCTGATGCCTGAAACTGAGCTTTTATTTCCTTTAATTCAGCCAGATACATATCCAGAAACTGTTGACGGGCTTGGTATTTAACTTCGTCAATAGCAATTTTGGCGATACGCTTCTTCATTAGGTAGATTTCCTTATCCAGACGAATATCAGAATCAATCAGGTCATAGTAAAGATGACGATGCTTTTCAATGGTTTCTGAAATAGTTTTCATAATAGCTTGACTAGGTTTCTATATCGTAAAAATACAAAAATCGCAAGCTACCACCAAAAATATCAAAACAACGCTCAGAACTCATTTCCAAATACTTACGGATTTTTCGCACGATACCTACAGAAATATTTTCCAACAGGAATGGAAACCTGTTACATATTCTGGTTTTTGTGTAATCTTGCAGACCTGAAATATAATTTGTTTGACAACCCAATAGTATACAAATCACTATGGACGAAATTTTTGAGTTACCTGTTACCTACAAAGGAGAAGACTTTTCTTTCCCAGCAAAACTGCTTAAAGCAGGCTATGGCCACAAATTTGAGGTAGAAATAGCAGGCTATCCTGTTATATTTGAACTGGACGAAGAAGAATGTTACCGAGCGTTGATTGATCCTGACCTGTTAAAAAATTCCAAAGAAATTGAGATCGGACTACTAAAAGAAGTAGCCGAGGTAATTGATTATATAACAGGTCGAAAGCAGTAATTGCTAGATACAATACTCCTTTAAGACGGACTCAGATTCTTTATCTCCCAGATCCTTAGATAACCTCCACTCCTTACAGGCTTCTTCTTTATTTCCGAGTCCGTTATATGCCTGTCCTATATAAAAATGAATCAGTTCAACACCACCAGCTAGCTTTTGGGCTTTCTGAAGATTGATAAGAGCATCTGCATACTTTTTTGTCAGGAGATAATATACTCCCAGATTACGGTAAGCCCATCCATTATTGGGATCTGTCTGGATTGATTTTTTTATATCGGTCAGACCTTCTTCAATATGGCCTGTCTGCATTTTCACAAATCCTATATTATTCAGATAATAAGGTTGGTGCGGGCTGAGAGTGATAGCTTTTTCCAGCAACTCATTCGCCTGTTTATAGTCTTGTTTACGTATATATATCTGAGCCAGATTGTTGTAAGCAAAATCTTGTTTATTATCCAGTTCTATAGCTTTCTTAAAATCAGATTCAGCTTCTGCAAAATACTGAAGATTATAGTTCACAACGCCTCTGTTTACATATGCTTCTGTTAGGTTGGGTGATAGCTGAATAGCCCGGTTATAATCAGGCATGGCCTTTACAAAATCATTCTTGGCTGCCCATACACCTCCCCTGCTCAAAAAAACTTTTGCAGAATCTTTATATACCTCACTCAGCTTATTCAGATCTGCGAGACTATTATCTAGTTGACCTGCTTTATCATATGCCTGTGCACGGTTAAATAAGGCTTCATGGTAATCAGGTGCAAAGCGGAGCGCATTGGAAAAATCAGCTATAGCTTTTTGATAGTCACCATATTTAATATAAGCAATACCTCTGTTATTATATGCATCCGGATAGGTAGGATCTAGACGAACAGCTTCATTGTAATATCGTATAGCTTCCACATCATTTCCCTTCTTCATCTCAATGTTGCCCAGACGAAAAAAACGGAGTGTTTCATCATCTCGTGTTGAGCTACAACCAATAGTAGTTATATAGATAACCACCCATAAAAAATAGTTTACTAAATGTATATGTAGAGTATGTTTCATTGTATGGTATAGCTAGATAGAGTCATCTATAACGAAAATAGATATTATATAGTAGCAAATCGGTAAAAAACGCCCAGAGGCAACTTTTTATCAAAAGAGTCATTCAGATACAACTCGCCCATTTCCGGATTTTGTACTATGCCAAAATTACTTCGGATCAGATTATCAACAATCAGAGAGGAAAATCCCAGGGAATATACATTGAGGATCAAAAAATGTTTTTCAGGGTCTACTAACTGCTGGCAAAGTTTAAGCATTTCATTGATTTGTTCTTCCAGTATCCACTTTTCGCCATCGGCTCCTCGTCCATAGGCTGGTGGGTCCAGAATAATGCCCTGATACTGATTGCCCCGTCGCACTTCTCGTTTCACGAACTTCATGGCATCTTCTACAATCCAGCGAATATTGTCCAGGCTGCTACCTTCCATATTCTCTCTGGACCAGCTAATTACCTGTTTTACGGAATCTACATGAGTTACATCAGCTCCTGCCTGCCTGGCAGCCAGTGACGCACCACCAGTGTATGCAAACAAGTTGAGGACAGATATCTGAGAGTTAGTATTTTTTAAGGCTTTTACTTTTGCTGCAATATAATCCCAGTTAACAGCCTGCTCTGGAAATATACCCACATGCTTAAAGGAAGATAATGCCATCTTAAAGGTCAACTTGAGATCGTGGGTCTGGTAATTCATCCACCAGCGTTCTATCATGCCCCGCTTCAATTCCCACTGCCCTTTTTCAGGATTATTCTTTTCTTTCCGAAAAAAAGCATGAGCTCGTTCCTCCCATTCTTCAGTTGTCAGTGATTTATCCCATACAGCCTGTGGTTCCGGACGAGATAATATATAATTGCCAAAACGTTCCAGTTTTTCAAAACCTCCGCTATCCAGCAATTCATATTCTTTCCATAGTTCAGGTGTCAGTAATTGTATAGATGATGTATGGCTTGTCATTCTGCGTTCTAATAGATGTCCAAATCAGGTATAATGCTTTCAGTCCGCAAAAATAGTGTTTTCTGTGGCATAACCGGATGATTCGTCAACTATTCATTCTAAATATTCAACAAAAAAAACGGGTCGACAATGTCAACCCGCTTTCAGCAATTCGATTTTATGTAGGTATTAATATCCTGGGTTTTGCTCTACCCTTCTTTCCTCTGCTGTCAATGGAGCCCCATTCTTATACAACCGATCAATATGTTCCTGAGGAATAGGTCTTAGTTTATGAAATTCCTGTACACCAGTTGCATCGGGATTAAATTGTTTCACCCGTTCAAAGAAAGTTTCTGTTCTGGCTAGATCAAACCATCTATGAAACTCACCCAAAAGCTCACGGGTCCTCTCATTAAGTATAAAATGGATAAACCGTTGCTTTGTTGTTGTTGCAGAAGCAGGATATTGCTCAAAAGTACTGTTAGTAGAAAAAGCATCTTCTGTTACCAAAATAGCACTTTCCGTACTGTTAACATCTCCCATTGTCCCGCCTTCTGCTATCCAGAAATGAGAAGGTTTGGATTCACCCTGCTTGTAGGCAGCCCGTTTACGTAACACATTGATATATTCAACTGCCTTACTATAATTTTCTTTACGTCCATATGCCTCTGCTGCAATCAGATAAGTTTCCCCCAACCGTGCATATACACCATCTCTTCCTGAAGTTTCGGTAGTGATATCCAGACGGGTAGGATCCATATGTTTCACCAGAGTTAAAAACTCCTGACGGGAAAATTTATTTCGGGGAATCCATAAATATGGCTTTTTGGCAATTGCAGCATCAGATACATTTTTATTCATCGTAACAAATATGGCCGTATCACCCAGCTTAAATTTAGCTTTTCCAACTAAGTCCGGACTAGGCGCATTGGCCTCTGTCCATTTTGGAATGCTATTAGCGTTATTACTTAAATAAGTGGTACGGAAACTCTTGTAAAAACGGGAATCATTCTTTCTGTCATAAATGTCCATTGCATAATCGGTAGGCATCAAGCGTCTGAAAGGACGTCCATAATTGATATCACGCTGCATGCCTGGTTTGGTATCATATACCATCTGAAAATACAAGTGAGTACGATTGCCAGATCCATTAAGCAGTAAAGCATTGTTGTTAAACTGAGCAGCAAATATTACTTCTTTATTTGCCTCATTCTCAATCTTCCAAAGATCAGCATAATTATCTTGCAACTGATAAGTTCCGGAAGTAATCACTTGTTCTGCATAATAAATGGCACTATCCATGTCTGTTTCCAACTGGCCTCTGTTTTCGGTTACAGCACTTCCACGAGTCAGGTATACTTTAGCCAGAAAATGCCGTACAGCTCCTTTGGTAGCACGTCCAACCTGTGTCTGAGAAACAGGCAATATTTCCTCAGCAGCACGCAGGTCATTAAGAATCACTTTGTATACATCTGCAACAGAAGCTCTTGTAAACTCCAAACGTACTTCAGTTGATCCTTGTAACGTGATGGGTATTTGTCCAAACTGCTGTACAAGCATAAAATAATAAAATGCCCGAAGGAACTTCAATTCTGCTATTCGTTGCGCTTTGCCGACATCATCTTTCAATATACCTGTTGCACCCTCAATCTCCGGAATCCATTCAATGCCCAAATTACACTCGTTAATAGCTCGATAGTAGGCAGTCCACATATCATGAATATGTCCTGCAGAGGAAGGATTTAACTGAGCTCCATAGTTATCCCAATGTTTAAACTGTCCATCAGATGCCTGATGATATTCATCCACGCCATAATTAGTCATTGTAAAACTTACCTCTCCATTAAATAGGAAACGGAGTTCGCTATAGGCGGCATCTACCAAGTCTTCAATACCAGCTTCATTCTTATAATAATCGTATGACACCTGAGAAATCAGCTTTTCATTCAGATAATCCTTACAGGATACAGTACACAAGCTGAGTGTCAAAAGAGATATAAATATTTTTTTCATTTTCAGATCGGTTGTATTAACTATCTATTTAATGAGTTACAATTGGAATAGCGATCGCATCAGAATCCAAGTCGAATACCAAATATTATGCTTTTTTCGCTCAGGGTATTGCCTGATAACTGATCATTGATCCCTAATCTGTTTCCATTTGAATCTGTAGCAGGAGTTGAGAACTCAGGATCACCGCCTTTGTATTTGGTAAACAGGAATGGATTATAGGCAGTCACATACACATTCAGATTTTCTATTTTAAATCGGGAAATTAAATTAGCCGGAAAATTATAAGACAAAGTAGCCTGACGAACTTTCAGGAATGATCCATCCCGATACAGATACGACTCCGGATAGTCAATTCTTTCTTGATCCTGATTTGGTCTTGGAAAATCGTTGGTAGGATTATTAGGAGTCCAGTAGTTAATAAAAGCAGGTTCAGGATAGCGACCAGCTAGTGCCGGACGATAGTATCCACTAGCAACCATTTGTCCATAACGGGCATATAAGAAAATAGAAAGATCAAAACCCTTGTATGAGAAGTGGTTTACCAAACTACCTGTCCATTTTGGAACAGTATTACCGATAATTTGTCTGTCATCAGAGTTGATTTTCTTATCTCCATTAATATCTTCAATCTTTCCTTGTCCAGGAATTCTTCCATATTCCTTGGCAGCATCTACCTCATTAGACTGCCACACACCAATAGGTTTCCAGTCATAAAAAACAGTTACAGGCTGTCCAATAAACCAACGGTTACCTATATCATTATTCTTACCTCCATACAATGAGACAATCTCTTCTTTGTTCTTTGTAAAAATGTAATCAGTTGACCATTTAAAGCCACTTGCTGTTTGTATATTCACAGTAGATAAAGAAACTTCTACTCCTGTATTTCGTGTTGCACCCACATTTTCCTGAATCAGAGCAAAACCAGATGCAGTAGGAATCTGCCGATCCATGATCAGATCAGAGGTATTGGCACGATAAAAATCAATACTACCACTTACACGACTGTTCCATAAACTAAAATCGATACCAGCATCTATTTGTGCAGTACCTTCCCATTTCAACGCAGGATTGGCAATCAGATCGGGACGATATCCCCATGCAGCGCTATTACCCCATACATACCTGGTTTTGGCAAGAGCTCCCAATGTACTATAAGGGCTTACTGCTGAGTTTCCGGTCCGTCCATATCCAATACGCAGTTTCAGTTCATCCAGAATAGTTATATTTTTTAGGAAGGATTCTTCATGAGCTTTCCATGCAAAGGCAAAAGAAGGAAACAGGTGCCATTTATTTCCAGCTGCCAGTGTAGATGCGCCATCATAGCGTCCCGTTACAGTCAACAGGTATTTATTCATCAACGTATAGTTTATCCGTCCCATCCATGACATTAATCGTCTTAACGTAAGGTTAGAACTGTATGCATCCGGGCTGGCAGCATTGGATGATCCTACATTGTAGAACCATTGGGCATCATAAGGCAAATCAGACACTTGGATTGCTGACGCCTCAGACCGCTCATTCTGAACACTTTGTAGTAAAGTTACACTAATAGAATGTTTATCATTAATCTGTTTGTCATAAAACAACAGGTTTTCCAAAACATAGGTAAATCGTTGATCCTGGTCGTAAAATGCCTGAGAAGTACCTTGATTACGTTCTGTAGTAAGAGAGCCAAAATAGCGACCTCTTCTGTTATGACGGAAATCTGGTCCAAAGTTCATTCTGAATCGTAATCCTTTTGCAAGAGTAATATCTGCGTAGAAGCTTCCAAAAAGACGGGTAATCCGGCGATTATCAATAGCATTTGGGATATCAAACAAAGGGTTAAACAACAAAGGATCTGCACCAGGTTGTCTGATTAGATTTCCATTAGCGTCATAAGGTATTGCTAATGGAACCTGCCCAATGGCTCTTGTATACAAAGAACTGCCTCCTCCATATTGCTGTTCAGCCAGATTCGCCATCATAGTACCCCCAATACGAAGAAAGTTGGTTGCTTTATAGTCCAAACCTAACCCCGCAGAATAGCGTGTATATCCTTGGTTTTTTTGGATACCATCTTCTTTATAATAACCGCCAGAAAATTTAACAGTTAAATTTTCAGAACCTCCAGAGATATTGAGCGCATGATTTTGTTTAATACCTGTACGTAAAACCAGTGAAGCCCAGTCAGTATTACGTACTCTTTCCGGATGGTAAGAAGGTATTTCTGTTATAGTTGAAGGATCTACCAGCTTTCCAAGCACAGCAGCATTCCCTGCATACCGAATTAAATCTTGCTGATAATATTTTTGAAAAACAGATCGTTCTTCCTCTGTAACAGGTCGCATTACTGGTACACGATTTTCCTCATCCACCCAGTCATATGCCTGTGCTATAGATGACCACATATTGGGATCTTGCTGAAATAAAGTATAGTCACCAGCCGGATCGGCATACGGTGCAAGATATCCCTTAGTACTATTATTACGATATGCTTCCCGTTTCATTTCAGCATACTGAGATCCTGTCATCATATCTATCTGAGCCAACGGCTTTGAGAAGCCTATATAGCCATCGTATACAACCTTTGCTTTTCCCTGCTTTCCTTTTTTAGTTGTCACAAGGATTACTCCATTGGCACCACGTGATCCATAGATCGCAGTAGCAGACGCGTCTTTCAGTACTTCCACAGACTCAATATCAGATGGATTAAAATCGTTAATACCTGAACCTTCAGCAAGTGGTATACCATCTACTACATATAATGGATTGTTGGTTGCCTTTAATGATCTGTTACCCCGAATACGAATAGTAGGTGCATCCCCAGGGCGAAAGCTGCCGGCAGCAACATCTACCCCTGCAGCACGTCCCTGTAATGCCTGTGATAAATTCTGTACAGGGACGGCCTCTAGTTGCTTTGCAGAAACAGAAGATAAGGCACCTGTTACATCACTCTTTTTCACCGTTCCATATCCTACCACAACTACTTCACTCAATGATTCGATATCTGGTATTAGGTTTACATCTACCACAGATCGACCACCCACAGCAACTTCTTCTGTTGTATAACCAATAAATGAAAATACCAGTATTCCATTGGCATCCGGAGCGATAAGTGAATAGCGGCCTTCTGCATTGGAAGTAGTACCTATTTTTGTTCCTTTTAAGGAAACACTTACTCCGGGTAAAGCTTCTCCTTCATCTGAGGTAATTTTACCCGAAATGGTAAACTCTACGCTTACAGGACGAATAGAGGCAGATAAGGATTCTCTGATATGCAACACTTCCGTAGGAGTGTTGGTAAGCAATGCCTTACCATCCACATTAGTTACAGATCTGTTATGTCCATCACCAACAGTTTCTTTTTTCTCAAAAAGAATATAGTTGGTGTCTTTTACTTTTTCAAAATCCAAATGCAAAGGTTTCAGTAACTGAACCAATACTTTATCTAGTTCCTGAACACTAACATCGTTAGGTTTTACACGAACCTGCCGATCTTTGACAATCTGACTACTGTAGTTAAATGTTACATGATATTTCTCTTCTAATTCTTTCAATACATTAGCAAGAGGTCTCATTTCCTCCTTCTGTTGTAGTGCAATTGGGTACTGGCTATTGCTAGCCAGTAAAAATGACTGAGCAGTGACTTCCAGAAAAGAGGCACTTGTCAGTACCAATAGGAGCCACACACTGGATTGTCGTAACAGGTGTTGCATAAGCGTCTGTTTTTTTAATTAATTAAATGAGAGACTAATTGACTATTTATCTGAAGGTATCAAGGTCTTACTGATATAACTGGTCATTTACTGACCGTCACTTTATTTCCGTTTTGATTGATGTGAATGCGAAATGTCTTTTCCAGAATAGTAAAAAGCAGAGGTACTTTATCCCGGCTCACAGAACCAGTAAATGTAAAATTGGCAATCTCCTGATCCTTAAAATAGAACTCAAATCCATAGTTATCTTCCAGCATAGTGGCTACTTCACTCAGAACCATATCTTCAAAAATTAGCTTATTTTGCTTCCAGGAAGTATAGTTATCAGGGTCAACTCGTCTGCGGATCAATGTGTCAATGGTTTTATTTACTTCCACTAACTCTCCCGGAGCCATCTCTAATGAACCATGGTGTTTTTGAATATCATTTAGTTGTATTTTTCCCTCACTCAGGACAATCCGGGCAGTAGAACGCCGAGTATTTACATCAAACTGGGTTCCTAATACTTCTACTATTACTTGTGGAGTATGTACCAGGAAGCGCTGATGTGTTACAGTATGCGTAACAGAAAAGAAGGCCTCTCCTTCAAGCCATATTTCTCTAATCTGAGTACTATTCCACCCCTTTGTATATCGAATTGAAGAATTTGAATTTAGCTGAACAGTTGAGCCATCAGGCAGTATAACTGTCTTCATTTCACCATACTGAGTTGTATAGCTGATCTGTTCTTCCTGCAAACCAAACCATACCAAAGCACTGGTCAGTATAACTCCGAGTATAACAGCTGCCCACTGAAAATAAATAGGGAATGTATTGGTAACAGGTGTATTGGTAACAGGTGTATTGATCTGTTGTAGTTCCTGCTCATAGTCATTATTTGTTTTGGTAATTCGATCCCATACATCTATTATATCGTCATCCTCTATATCTTCATCCATATTTGTCAGAATCAGTCTTGCCTGAGCAACCAGATCTGCTTTTTCCGGATATTGATATAACCACTCCTGCCAAAAATCAGACTGATCCGAATCCGGGTCTTTCACCCATTTCCGAAAAGATTGATTATCAATCAGATCTTCTAATGTATAGTTGGAGTAAGGCTTAGGCATCAGAAAGATGTTTTGTTTTCAGGTATTAGCCTTACACCTTTTTTTTTTACCAAAAAAAATTAAAAAAATTTCATTTCATATCTAATTCCATTTTACGGATTATATAAACAGAGTAAGAATGGTTATATAGGCGACTTCTACTACTGAAATGTTTTTCTTTAAAACCTGAATCGCATTATAGGTAGTATTGTAAATTGTACGAATAGTTAATGACATCACTGTTGCCACTTCGGTAGGACTCATATCTTCATAGAATAACAGAAAGATGATCTCTCGTTGCCTTTTCGAAAGCTTTTTCAATGCATTATCGATAGAGTGCTTTTGTTCAAGCGCCCATTGGCTTTGGATAATAGCATATTCCGGAGAAATTTCATGTAATCTGTTATCACTCTCCTCCCATTCATCTGACACCACCCACTTATCGCCCTTTAGTTTTTTGTATAGTTTTGTCCGCAAAGATTTAAGCAGATAGTTTTTAACAGATTCAGGATTTCCAATTGTCTGTCTATTACGCCATAATTCAACAAATAAATCGTGTAAACAATCTTTTACAACTTCCCGGTCATGAATGATTTTTCTTCCATAGCGTAATAGTAAGGCAGCATGTATATTATACAGCATAGCATAGGCATTCTGATCGCCCTGTTTAAATGCTGTCCAATAATATCTGGAGCGTTCCATTTCGCTCATTTCAGAAACATGCCCGCATTCTGCATTGGTAGTTTTCCACATCATTTTACAGTCTTTATTTAATTATTAAAATCCACAAATACATTCAAATAATCCAAAATAAAAAAGGGCATAAAAATGCTGGCTCTATAATTAATTTTGTATCAATCAAAACATCAGGCTTAAGAACAGATAGATTGTACAACTATAACAGATCTTGTCTGAGGCAATAAACTATCCATATTGTGGATAAAAAACAGGATGCAGTATCTGTATAGATGAATTACAAAGATGTATGAACTACTTAGTAGTAATATAAATAATTAATTGAAGTAAAAGTAATAATTCCTCTAGAGTTTACTTTCCTGTAGTCTCCTGTAAGTCCTTTATGAACTATAAATATTCATATTGATATTACTTTACAATTAGTAGCTTTTACATTAATCAGACCTATGGAAAATGGTACAGAGAGACAAAAAATACACTATATTGTATATAACTTATAGCGAAGGATATACTTTTTTTGCGTTTGAGAAAGAAAAAAATATGTAAAACTACTTATCCCGCAAAAGTGTAAAAGCAACTATATCCCAGGAGTCATCCTCATCAGGCTCTCCACCTTTATATGCTAACTTCACTACACAATCTCTTTGTAAAGTATCACCATTCGTATAAAAAGTTACAGGAACGACTACTCTGTATCTGTTCTGAGATTCTTCCTGAATCAGGAGGTTAGTGTATATAAACTTTCCTTTTGATGAAGGAAGCGAAATACGTTCAGGAATCTTTCGGGAGATCACCTGAGAAATATGATCATTAATAGTTTCTTCACGATTGGCATTTACAGAAAGAGAAAACCCATCCAGTTTCTCAGTAATAGAATCGTAAAAACACAGCCCGCACAAATATACCAATCCAATAATGACAATGATCTGTATTTGTTTAGATGAAATCCGGTTTTCTGACATAGTAACAAAAAATAAAATTTCTGATCTGATACATTTTCAGAATAGTATGCTCATACAATAGAGGTAGATAAGGCTTGAGTAGTAGATATTGTTACATGAAATTACTTTTTAAAAGAATACATTACCAACATTTTTCTAATTCTTTTAATCATATTACTACATTACCTACCTTTTTCCGATCTGGCATATTTTTTTACCATGTTTAACAACATAGCTACACATTCTCATAGATTCATCCTTTTTTCTTATGGAATATTTCCGTTCACATTCAATAGATAGTCTGGCACTTACTACAAGTTATTTGCTAACAGACAAACCGGAACCTATTGAACCACCACAGCATCCAGAAACAACTCCACCTCAAGAAATTCCTACACCGTTAATTCCACCTGTTACACCACCTATGCCTCCTCCAGTACCACCACCGGTTCCTCAACCCAGCAATTAGTATCTGAATTGAAAATATTTTTTAACACAATTTTATTCAGAAAATACTCAGATAGGCCTCTGCCGTATCTAGTAGGCATAAATGGATAATTCCAAAACACAGTATGATAATTACATGACACAAATTTGTGAAAGTCATTTGTAACTGTCATTCTCTTTTTTTATCTTGATAAAAATCGTTTACCTATTGGGCTTGACCAGCATCAATATATAATAACAAGCTTATATTTATGGATACAGAGAATGAGCAAATTTTAGAGATAAACTATTGTCTTCAACTTATTGCCAATGCAGGTCTGGTCGCTCAGCGTGATCCGGAAGCACAGGGCTCCTGGGCTATCCGAGGAGGAAGCAGTTGTGAGAAGATAGGTTCATTAACCCTATTTCAACATCCGTTTTGGATAATTTGTACACCACAATCTGAGACAGACGAAAGTACCTGGCAACTAATTTGCCATACAGGATATTCACACAGTTCACGTTTGTATTTCAGTTCTTTTGAACAAACGTTAAATCGACTATCTACTACGTATCAGTCACTCGGCTTATTGCCATCTATACAAAGTGAGGAATTAAATCCTTAGAATACAACATACGTTATTTATTATACTGATCAGTGCCTGCATTTTTAATAAGTGTAGGCACTGGCGTTTATAGGATGTTTATCTCAGATTCACTTTCAATCCCATTTTATTTAAACCAACTATTCCCAATATTTTACTTAACAACTTGATAGGTTGCTACAGGCCCTATCTATAAAATTCACCTCCATACAATCACACAAAAATCCAACTTCTTCTTCCTTATATTAATTTTTATTCTCTTCTTGTGTATACAGATGGCATGTATGCCATGTCCATGATATACATGATACTATATGATCTAACTTATTTAAGGAAGCTTATGTCTTTTCAAGGAAAAACCGTTTTCATTACTGGTGCCAGCAGAGGTATTGGCCATGCGATTGGAATACGATTGGCAAAGGAAGGTGCAAATATTGTAATAGCAGCCAAAACAACAGAGCCTCATCCCAAACTTCCAGGTACCATTTATACAGCTGCTGAAGATATGGAAAAAGCAGGTGGAAAAGCATTGCCACTTGTAGTAGACATTCGTTATGAAGATCAAGTGCGTACGGCAGTAGAAAAAGCAGTGGAAACATTTGGAGGTATTGATATACTGATTAATAATGCCAGTGCTATTAATCTGACAGGTACTCTGCAAACTGATATGAAGCGATATGACCTGATGCATCAGATTAATACGCGAGGCACATTTTTATGCTCTCAAACCTGTCTTCCTCATCTTCTTAAGGCAGAAAACCCACATGTACTGAATTTATCACCCCCTCTGAGTATGGAAACCCGATGGTTTGCACCTCATGTAGCCTATACGATGGCTAAATTTGGCATGAGTATGTGCGTACTGGGTATGGCGGACGAATTTAAAGGCAAAGTTGCTTTCAATGCATTATGGCCTCGAACAGCGATTGCCACTGCTGCTGTAGCCAATATTCTAGGAGGAGATGAGATGATTAAACATAGTCGTACACCGGAAATTCTGGCAGATGCTGCTTATTATATACTAAGGAGAGATCACCAAACAACCACAGGTAATTTCTTTATTGATGATGAAATTATGGCTTCTGAAGGAATTACAGATCTGTCATCTTATAATGTGACTCCAGGTTTAAAACCGGAAGAGCTTACGAAGGATTTCTTTATTTAATCCTCTGTGATAATTTTTTATCTTCAGTCTTTTGCATCGACAACAAAAGACTGAAGATGATACAGTCCAGCCTAATCAACGTTTATTTCTCCTATCAGCTCCAGTTTTGAATCTGTTCACCGTCGAACAGTAGCTGTTCACAAACGGACAGTATTATAAGGAAACAATTCCTGAAAACCGCTAAATTAGCTCACAAAGGCTTTCGCTGAGATTTGGTGCATTGTTTGTGTTCAGAAAACCAAACTGCTTTCTGTATACACTATCACTACCCGAATTAAAACTATGATTCGAAACTACATCAAAATTGCCTTTCGAAATCTTTTAAAGAACAAAGCGTATTCATCCATTAACATTCTGGGACTATCTGTAGGCATGGCTGTAGCCATTCTGATAGGGTTATGGATCTATGATGAACTTTCTTATGACAAGTTTCATACGAACTATGATCGTTTAGCACAGGTCTATCAGAATCAAACCTTTAGTGGAACTACAAGTACCAGTGCTGCAATTCCTGTTCCGCTGGCAGGAGAGTTACGCACTAAGTATGCGGCAGATTTCAAATCTTTGGCTTTAGCTTCCTGGAACTTTGAACATATCTTAGCTTTTGAGGACAAAAAGTTTACCAAAGAGGGAATGTTTACAGAACCTGAACTCCCGCAAATGCTTTCATTAAAAATGATACAAGGGACATTAGATGGATTAAAAGATCCCTCTTCTATACTTATTACCAAATCGCTAGCTGAAACACTTTTTGGAGATACAGACCCTATCAATAAAATCATAAAGTTAGATAATAAGACGACCTTAAAAGTAACGGGTGTCTATGAAGACCTTCCTTATAACTCAACCTTACACAGTACCTCATTTTTAATTCCCTGGGAAAAATATCTAACTCTGCAAAACTGGGTAAAAGAGTCACAGACCCAGTGGAACAACAATTCCTTTCAGCTATTTGTCCAGATTGCAGATAAAGCAGAGTATGGAAAGATCAATTCCAAGATTAAAAATGTAGTTCAGTCACATCGTGCCAAAGGTGAAGATGACAAGCCTGTTGCATTTTTGCATCCTATGAGTCAATGGCATTTATATTCTGAGTTTAAAAATGGCATAAATATAGGCGGACGCATTCAGTTTGTGTGGTTGTTTGGTATTATTGGGACATTTGTATTATTACTGGCCTGTATCAACTTTATGAACTTAAGTACGGCCCGTAGTGAAAAACGAGCTAAAGAAGTAGGGATTCGTAAAGCAATTGGGTCAGTCAGACAACAATTGATTGGACAATTTCTCAGCGAATCACTTGTTATTGCAGGAATTGCGTTTCTGGTTGGGGTATTTCTGGTACTTTGTACACTACCCTGGTTTAATACACTGGCAGATAAAGAGATGAGTATCCTCTGGACAAATCCTGTCTTCTGGATATCCTGTCTTACCTTTACAGCTTTTACAGGTCTGATATCAGGCAGCTACCCAGCCTTTTATTTATCTTCTTTTCAACCTGTTAAAGTATTGAAAGGGACCTTCAAAGCTGGTCGATTGGCATCCTTACCACGTAAAGTCTTGGTAGTGGTACAATTTACAGTGTCTGTCAGTCTCATCATTGGTACTATCATTGTCTTTCGTCAGATCCAGTATGCGAAAAACCGTCCGATTGGTTACGACCGGGAAGGGCTTATCACGGTTATGATGAATACGCCAGAGTTATATGGACACTATGATGTTCTTCGCAGTGACTTGATTAAGACAGGTGCTGTAGAAAACATGAGTGAGTCTTCCAGTCCGACAACAGGTGTATGGTCTAATCAGATTGGCTTTGACTGGGAAGGCAAAGACCCAAACATGCTAGCATTGTTTGGTACTATCGCAGTTACTCATGATTATGGTAAAACAGTAGGCTGGCAATTTAAAGAAGGCCGGGATTTTTCAAGGGAATACGCTACAGATAGTGTTGGTTTTGTATTCAATGAGGCAGCTGTTAAGTATGCAGGAATAAAAGATCCTGTAGGAAAGACAGTTAGATTTAATGACAAAAAATATACAATCATTGGGATCATTAAAGATATGGTAATGGAATCCCCTTTTGATCCGATTAAACCCACCATATTCCTGTTAGATTATGGATGGGCTAACGTTATTACCATTAAAATGAAAGCAGGTATAAACTCAAAGAATGCTCTTGCAAAAGTTGAGGCCGTTTTCAAAAAACATAATCCGGGTAGTCCTTTTGACTTCAAGTTTGTTGATAAAGAATATGAACAAAAGTTTCGTGCAGAAGAACGTATAGGCACACTAGCTAGCTTTTTTGCCTCACTGGCTATATTTATCAGCTGTTTGGGGCTGTTTGGTCTAGCCTCCTTTATGGCAGAGCAACGTACCAAAGAAATTGGTATTCGGAAAGTACTTGGGGCTTCTGTTGTTAACTTATGGCAATTGCTATCGAAAGACTTTGTTACCTTAGTTATTATTTCATTCCTTATCGCTGTGCCGATTGCCTACTTTACGATGAGTCAATGGCTCGAAAAATACGAATATCGTTCTGAAATCAGTTGGTGGGTATTTGTTTTGTCGGGAGTGGGAGCTATGGTAATTACACTGTTAACGGTAAGCTTCCAGGCCATCAAAGCAGCGCTAGCCAATCCGGTAAAATCGTTACGTTCCGAATAGGGTGTTCAAGCATATAGTTTTCTGCAATCAGCCGGAACAGCTATTCTTCTACTTTTTCAGGTAGAAGAATAGCCGTTTATAAAGTAAGTATTCATTAAGTATTCATTCTGCTATCTTTCCCATTCATCTAACATACACTCCTATGCTTCGTAACTATATCAAGATTGCACTACGAAATTTATGGAAGAACAAAGGTTTTTCTCTAATCAATATTATTGGGTTGGCAGTAGGAATATCCATTTGTCTACTGATTGTGGTCTATATTCAGAGTGAACTTGGTTATGATCGGTTCAATGAAAAAGCAGATCGTATATATCGGATGGTTTTGGAACGCCGGTATCCGGGACGTTCTACCTCCTACTCTATCATTCCTCATTCCATAGGTGAAGCAGTTCAGAAAGAATATTCAGAAGTTCAACAATGCATGCGTATGTATGCAGATGGAGGCAATACAATTTTTATTAGGATAGGAGACCAGGTATTTGAAGAGAATCATGTCATCTTTGCTGACTCAAACTTTTTTCAGGTCTTTACAATTCCATTAACTCAAGGTAATACACAAACAGCACTTAATAAACCCAATGCTGTTGTTCTGACAGAAGAAACCGCCTTAAAGTATTTTGGAACGTTAAATGTTCTGAATAAAACGATAAAACTTGATGCAGGGGGCAATGATTTGATTGTAACGGGTGTATGCTCTAAGGTACCCGAAAATTCTCATTTCACATTTGATCTGCTGGCAGCTTCATCCGGTATAGATTTCACCAAACAAATAAACTACACAGGCTTTGATGCGTATACATATTTTCTGCTACAACCCAATGCTTCTGCCAAATCACTGGAGGCAAAGTTTCCCAAGATCATTGAAAAGTATGTAGCAGGAGAAATAGCCCGTACATTTGATACCTCTTACGAGCAGTTTCAGGCAGCTGGTAATGGATATAATTATTCTCTACAACCCTTACTGGATATTCATCTGCACTCAGATCTGGAAGCAGAACTCAAACCGAATGGTAGTATTTCTACCATTTATATATTCTCTGTTATTGCCGGATTTATTTTGTTGATTGCCTGTGTGAACTTTGTAAATCTGGCTACTGCCCGCTCTGTAGAACGAGCTAAAGAAGTAGGTATTCGAAAAACCTTTGGCTCTGAGCGAAAAATGCTGGTCATGCAATTTCTTACTGAGGCGGTTGTGATCAGTGTATTTAGCTTTATTACGTCCTGTCTCCTATTACTTATTCTTCTACCTTCCTTCAATAAGATCTCTGGCAAAGAGTTATCATTAGGCTTTTTATTGAATCCTGTATTCATGCCAGGATTTTTACTTTTTTCTATTCTGATTGGTCTTGTGGCTGGCAGCTATCCGGCTCTTATATTGTCCTCATTTCAGCCACTGGCAGTGCTTCGAGGGAAGTTCAAACACAATCAGAGGGGGATTGAATTACGCAATGGATTGGTGATCTTTCAGTTTAGTATTTCAATTATTCTTATCATCTGCACAATTGTTGTTTTTAAACAGATGCAGTTTATGCAAGGAGATCGCCTGGGCTTTCAGAAAGATCATATCATTACCTTACAGCGAACAGATCTGTTAAATACAAAAACAAAAGCGTTCAAAACTGAACTCAAAAAAATTGCTGGAGTCGAAGAGGTCTCAGGTGCATCGTCTATGCCTGGTGGTCAAAACTTTTTTGGTATGACAATGAAAGCAGAAGGAGTAAAAGAACCACTCACAGGAAGAGGATTAGTTGTAGATAATGATTTTGCCTCTACACTCAAACTGGAAATAGTCAAAGGTCGCAGCTTTTCCGATAAATTTCCGTCTGATTCATTGGCTGTTATGCTGAATGAAAAAGCGGTAGCAGAACTAGGACTAGCCAATCCTATTGGTGCACGGCTTACCAGTCCGGACCCATTTCTGAATCAGCCCGGCAAGCCTGGTCAAACCTACTACACAGTTGTAGGAATTCTGAAAGACTTTCATTTTCAATCACTGCACCAAAAAATCACACCCCTTATTCTGCTTAACACAAGCAAGTTTGGAGAAGTATCACCCTTAACCAGCCTACGCATTCAGTCTGATAAGTTCCAGCATACACTTACTACCATTGAATCTCTGTGGCATCAGTTTCTTCCACAGCAGCCGTTTCACTATTCCTTTCTGGATCAGGATCTGGCAGCATTGTATCATGCCGAGCAAACCTCTCAACGAGTATTTGGTGTGTTTTCCATACTAGCTATTTTTATAGCATGTATGGGTTTACTGGGCTTGGCAGCCTATACTACTCAGCAACGCACCAAAGAGATTGGAGTACGCAAGGTATTAGGCGCTTCAGTACAGCAGATTATCGTATTGCTGTCCAGAGATTTTATAAGACTGGTAGGCATTTCTTTTGTGCTTGCCTCGCCCATAGCCTGGTGGGTAATGAGTCGATGGCTGGAGAACTTTGCTTACCGAACCGGACTAAGCTGGTGGATTTTCGTTGTAGCGGGAATTACGGCTACAGGGATAGCTTTGCTAACCATCAGTTATCAAGCTATTAAAGCGGCTCTTACCAATCCGGTAAAAGCTCTTCGTACAGAATAGCGTATTAATATTATACTCTCTTGTATTGTAACTAATTATACTTTCTACTGTTCGCAAACGTGCAGTATTGTCCGATAATGGACAATATTCGCGTTATGCATGCCCTTTATTTGCAGATAAAGGGCATTTTTTATTTTGGCATATAGCTTGATCCTCGATAGGAATTCAGCATTTCTTATTTCTGTAATCTGGTACCATAAAGATACTCAGGCTAAGTATGCTGTAACTCCACCTACTCACTACAACTATGCTTAAGAATTTACTACAAGTCGCGTTCCGGAACTTAACCAAAGACAAAGGTTTTAGTCTGTTAAATATTCTTGGACTAACCATTGGAATTACCTTTAGCTTATTTTTATTGTTTTATGTAAGGGATGAGCTAAACTTTGATCGTTACCATACAAAAGCAGACCATATTTATCGCATTATCACCCACCTACAGGAACCAGAACGAACTGATCATGTAGCTATTACCCAATTTGTACTTGCTCCGGCATTGAAAAAAGAATATCCGGAAGTAGAGCAAGCGGTTCGCTTTGTCGGAAAAGGGCGAACGCTGTTAAAAAATGGAGAGCAGCATCTTTTTGAAGACAAAATATTCTTTGCAGACAGTAATCTGTTTGAGGTATTTACCTATCCCTTTCTGGAAGGAGATCCGAAAACAGCCTTGTTAGCGCCTAACTCTATTCTATTAACAGAAACACTGGCGAAAAAACTTTTTTCAACGACTAAAGATCTAACAGGTAAATCCTTGCAAACATCCAATGGAACAGTATATAAAATAACAGGAATTCTACAGGATGTACCACTTAATTCACATATCCGATTCAATGCACTCCTATCTGTAAGCACACTTCCAAAAGACTTCGGCAATAACTGGGGTAATTTTGGATTTTTTACCTATGTATTACTTAATCCTGCTGTAAACCCATCCGCATTTGAAAAAAAGCTGTTGCCTATGTATGATAAATACATGGCAAGTATTTTTGCCCCTTTCAATGTCAAAATGCATTATGGTGTCCAGCCTATTACAGATATCCATCTTCACTCTACACTAAATGGTGAACCTGAAGAGGTGGGCAGTATGTCATACATTTATACGTTTTCTATTGTAGCGGTATTCATGTTGCTTATTGCCAGTATCAACTACATGAATTTAACAACAGCCCGATCTGCACGCAGGGCAAAAGAAATAGGCATCCGTAAAGTAGCAGGCTCTACACAATTTCAACTGATTCTGCAGTTTCTGACAGAATCCATTGTGTTAACATTTATTTCCTTTGTGATAAGCATAGTATTTATTTTTTTCCTGATTCCGGTATTTAATATGCTATCAGGCAAGCTATTTCAATTTAACACTCTCTTTCATCCGTTTACATTTCTTTCGCTGATTGGCATTATAGTACTGGTCGGTCTGATTGGAGGTAGCTATCCAGCGTTTTATCTGGCTAAATTTAATCCTGTATCTGTATTAAAGGGCAGTCTGGCGAAAGGGTCCAGTAACATAGCCTTACGGAGAGTGTTGGTTGTAATGCAGTTTTCCATTTCTATGATTATGCTTATCTGTACCTGGATAGTATATGACCAGTTGCAGTTTTTACGCACCAAAGATCTAGGTTATGACAAGGAACAGGTAATGGTTATTAATTTGAACCAACAAGGTGATGTAAAGAGCAAATTACGTTTGCTTCAAAATGAATTACGTAAAAATTCTCAGATAATTGATGTAAGTACATCCAATGCTACACCGGGGTCTGATGCCAGCAAAATCTTATTTGAGATAGAATCGAAAAATGGTTTTACCAATTACGCTTCTGATATTTATGGTATAGATCCATTCTATTTAAAAACATTGGGTATTAAACTCGTTGAAGGAAGAAACTTTACCGAGACAGATCAGTCTGATACCTTACGAAGAGCCATTGTCAATGAAGCAATGCTGAAGCAAATGGGCTGGCAGGAAGCTTTAGGTAAAAAGATCCGCTTTGCAGGTGATACAGCCAATACTATGGAAGTAATTGGTGTGGTAAAAGACTTCCACCAAAGATCTCTTTATAATCCTATAGAGCCTCTCATTCTTGTATATCGGCAAAATAACAATACCATTCAGGTTAAAGTCAGCAATCAGAATATTCCTGCCACAGTCGGTTATGTAGAAAAACAAGTCAAATCCGTATTTCCGGATGAGCCATTTCAATACACATTCCTGGATCAGGACTTTACCACTCAGTTTGCAGCCGACCAGCGGAGAGGCCAGATATTTACCGCTTTTTCATCTCTGACTATATTAATAGCCTGTCTGGGCCTATTGGGATTGGTAGCATTCACTACCCAGCAACGACAAAAGGAAATCAGCATCCGGAAAATACTGGGAGCTGAAACAGGAAACTTATTCCTTCTCATCAATAAGAATTTTCTGCTTCTGATAGGGGTAGCCTGTATTATATCCTTTCCTGTCTCGTATTATTTTATGCATCAATGGTTGAGTACTTTCCCATATCGTACACCTTTAAAGCCTGAAACCTTTATTATTTCAAGCCTGGTGATTCTACTTATCACGCTCTTAACAGTAAGCTACCATACAATCAGGGCAGCTTTATCAAATCCTGTTAACGCATTACGATCTGAATAAGTCCAAACAAAGCCCATACCTATACTTATGGGCTTGCTTTTAAACTTTTCTTGTATGATACAGAATTATCTTAAAATCGCTCTTCGCAATTTAAATCGCTTCAGAAGCTTTGCGTTCATTAACATTATTGGTTTGACAATGGGTATGACCTGTTGTTTTATGATTTTGTTGTTTGTGCGTAATGAATTAAGCTTTGATACTTTTCACGAAAAGTTTGACAGAATATATCGTATCACATACAATCCAAAATTTGCGGAGTTACCTACTGCACTGGCTGTGCTTCCCCCCCCTGTAGCCCCTTTATTGCCTGGTTATTTTCCTCAGATGGAAACTGCTGCCCGTATGTATCGCCGTAATGCCAGTATGGCTGTCAATCAGGGCGATATAAAAAAGAGTTTTGAGGAAGAAAACTTCTTCTTTGCGGATTCTTCTATCCTGCAAATCTTCTCCTTCGCATTCCTGAAGGGAGATCCTAAAACGGCTCTTAATGAGACGTTTACTGTGATTCTGACAGAGGAGATGGAGAAGAAATATTTTGGTAGCCAATCGGCATTAGGACAAATAATCCTGTTTGGAGGTATGCATCCGATGAAAGTGACAGGTGTTGTCAAAGAATTTCCAGACAACTCACACATTCATTTCAATTTCATTTCCAACTATCAAACTATGTTCGCGCTGGAGAATCCTGAGGCACGCGAAAACCTACCTCGCAACTGGATCATCAGCCATTCATTCACCTATGTATTATTAAAACCAAATCAGAATCCTGCATCAGTAAATGCCCGATTTCCTCAGTTTTTACTGGATCATGCTCCCAAACAATTCAGCAAAGACATAGAATATCAGTTACAACCGATGCGTGATTTTCACCTCAGATCTAATCTGGGAGGAGAAGCTGAGGCTCCTGGAAATATCACTTATTTATATGTGTTTACAGGTGTTGCTTTTATTACATTACTGATTGCTTGTATCAACTTTGTCAACCTTTCCACAGCTCGTTCACTAAAACGTGCTAAAGAAGTAGGTATGCGTAAAGTACTGGGGGCAGAGAGAAAACACCTTATTCAGCAGTTTCTAGGTGAATCCTTTTTACTGGCGTTGATAGCCTTTCTATGCTCGTTTATCCTGATTCAATTATTCTTACCTGTAATGAATACACTAACAGGAAAACACTTGTCATTCTCTACTTTACTAAATGACCCTATTCTCATACCTTCCTTTATTGGAATATTTCTCATAACCAGTCTGTTGGCAGGTAGCTATCCGGCATTTTTCGTATCAGCCTTCCAGCCTATTACTACATTAAAAGGAAGCTATACCAGTGAAAAAGCGAAGGGAGGAATTTTGCGGCAAGCATTGGTGGTTGTACAGTTTGCAGCATCTATAGGGCTAATCATTGCAGCAAGCATCGCCTTCAATCAGTTGCATTTTATGCGTAACCAACCTTTAGGGTTTGAGAAAGACTACATTATTACGACACCTCTCTTTAGCCAGAACCTGAACAATATTTTCCTTCCATCAAATGATAGTCTGTATCAAAAGATCAAAACGTTTAGAAATGTACTAAAACAGAACCCTTCTATTGAGGAAGTAACATTATCCAGCCAGGCATTGGGGCAGGGAAGCACACGAAGAGGAATTGTACCAGAAGGCTTTACAAAAGAAGACAACAAATTTATCGCCTGTCTGGCAGTAGATTACAACTTTCTGAAAACCTATAACATGAAATTACTGGCAGGACGGGATTTTTCGGAAGATTTTGAAACAGATAAAGAGTCCGCCTTTCTTATCACTGAAACCGGAGCTAAATCGTTCGGATGGACTACTCCGGCTAAAGCCTTGGGTAAAACTATTGACAGAGAAGGAAAACAAGGAAAGATTATTGGAGTAATACAGGATTTTCATGCAGAAACATTGTCTCAACCATTGGAAGGTGTTCTTATAGATGTTGATATTCCTCAACTGAACTTATTCTCAATAAAGATCAGTTCAAGCAATGTACCTCAGACACTCAGTTTCCTGGAGAAAAAATGGTCTGAGTATTTCCCGGAAAAGGCATTTGAATATGACTTTCTGGATACATCCATTGCCCGTCAATACGAAAGCGATCAGCGTCTGGGAAATATCATCAGCTACTTCGCCGGGTTGGTTGTTCTTATTTCCTGCCTGGGTCTGTATGGTCTTATTTCTCTGGTAGCACAACAAAAAGTAAAGGAAATAGGTATTCGAAAAGTATTGGGAGCTTCGATCAGTCAGATAGTAATCCTTCTGTCAAAAGATTTTATCAAACTTGTCCTTATCTCATTTGTTATTGCGGCCCCTGTTGCATGGTACTTTATGAATAAATGGCTACAAGGATTTGCGTTTCGGATTGATATTTCGTGGTGGATATTTTTACTGGCAGGTATTCTGGCAATGATTGTAGCTCAGGCCACAGTCAGCTATCAGGCCATTCGGGCAGCAAGAGCTAATCCTGTCAAATCCCTTAGATCTGAATAAAGATCACCGTCCGATAAAATAAATTTTCCAGAATCTAACTCACCTAATGAATCAAACAACTATGCTAAGAAACTACTTTAAGATTGCAATGCGGAATCTCTGGCGTAACAAAGGTTTTTCAGCAACAAACATCTTTGGTTTATCTATTGGTATTGCCACCTGTCTGTTAATTATGTTATATGTTCTGGATGAGATCAGCTATGATCGTTTTTACTCCAACGCAGATCGTATATACAGACTTAATTCGGATATCAAATTTGGAGGCAATCAGATGAGTCTAGCCGTAATGCCCGCTCCAACTGGTGCTGCATTGGTTCGTGATTATCCATTGGTAGAAGCTGCTGCACGTATACGACAAACAGGAAGTATATTGGTAAAAAAAGGAAATGAAAACATCAAGGAGGATGGACAAAATGTCGGCTATGCAGACTCAACTATTTTCAGAGTTTTCTCTTTTCCAATGTTGTATGGTAACCCAGACAAAGCACTTACAGAGCCTCATACACTTGTTATTTCTGAGCGAATAGCCCAGAAATACTTTGGGGAGTCCAATGTGGTAGGTAAAACAATGATTCTGGATGATAAACAACCCTACAAAGTAGTGGGTGTTATAGAGAATCTTCCAACCAATTCACATTTAAAAATTGATTTCTTTCTTACGATGCTTGACCATGAAGATAGTAAGATTGATAATTGGGTAAGTCACAATTACACTACCTATTTATTGTTGAAAGAAGGAGTAAAACCAGCTCAGGTAGAAGCAGTATTTGATAATCTACTTTTAAAATATGTAGGCCCCCAAATAAAACAGGCATTTGGCTCTACACTGAATGACTTAAAAAAGTCAGGAAGCTATCTTAATTATAGCCTGATGCCTGTTTCTGATATCCATCTGTATTCAGACCGTGTGGCTGAAGTATCTCCTAATAGTAATGTTCAGTATGTTTATATTTTCTCTGCTGTAGCCTTTTTCATACTGCTTATTGCCTGCATCAACTTTATGAACCTGGCTACAGCCCGTTCAGCCAATCGAGCAAAAGAAGTAGGTGTACGAAAAGTTCTTGGATCTTACCGTAGTAGTTTAATCTATCAGTTTCTTACAGAATCTATTTTGTTAACAGGTATTGCATTTGTTCTTGCATTGGGTATAGGAGTGATGTTACTTCCTTTGTTTAATGATTTAGCAGGCAAGCAAATGACTATGTCTGTCATTGAACACCCCCTGATTATACCTGTACTATTATTATTCACCCTATTTACAGGTTTATTGGCAGGAAGTTATCCGGCATTCTTTTTATCTGCATTTGAGCCTATACAGGTATTAAAGGGTAAGCTAAGTCAGGGGGCTAAAAGCAGTAGCTTACGAAGTTCGCTGGTTGTATTTCAGTTTCTGGCCTCTGTATTTTTGATTATATGTACAGTTGTCATCTATCAGCAACTCACCTTCATACAAAATAAACAATTAGGGTTCAATAAAGAACAGGTACTTATTATCAATGATGCCAGTGCATTAGGAAACAGCACAGAAAGCTTCAAAAATGAAGTCTTGCGTTTGGAAGAAGTGAAAAATGGAACTATTACCGGATATCTTCCTGTACCCTCCTGGCGCAGCGACAATCTTTATTTTCCGGAAGGAGAAATAAGACAGGATAAAGCAGTCTCTATACAAAGCTGGAATGTAGATTATGATTACATTCAAACAATGGGAATGCAGATTATTAAAGGAAGAGATTTTGATAAACAGTTACAGACAGACTCTTCTGGTATTATTATCAATGAAACCGCTGCGAAACTATTTGGCTATTCCAATCCAATTGGAAGACGTATTTCTGCTTTGACTGATTTTAAAACTCAGCAAACACGTGCCTATACAATTGTTGGAGTTGTTAAAAACTTCAATTTTGAATCTCTGAGACAAAATATTGGTGCTGTATGCTTCACACTTGGAAATGCACCTGGCAATGTTAGTTTCCGACTGAATACAGAGAACATGCCTGCTACTATTTCAAAAATTGAAGCTAAGTGGAAAACTATTGCTCCAGGGCAGCCATTTAACTATCAGTTTATGGATGAGGCATTTACCAATGTATATCAGAGTGAACAAAAAGTGGGTAAGCTATTTATCACATTTGCTCTACTTGCTATTTTTATAGCTTGCCTAGGGTTATTTGGATTATCAGCTTATTCAGCAGAACAACGTACCAAGGAAATTGGGATTCGCAAAGTACTCGGAGCCAGTATATCCAATATTGTGGCTCTGTTATCCAAAGATTTTCTGAAACTTATACTGATTGCCAATGGCATAGCCTTCCCATTAGCCTACTGGGCTATAAGTACCTGGTTACAGGATTTTGCTTTTAAGGTCAACATTCAATGGTGGGTATTTTTGATAGCAGGTATAGCAGCCTTATTGATTGCGTTGTTAACGGTAAGCTTTCAGGCCATCAAAGCGGCATTGATTAATCCTGTTAAATCTTTGCGATCTGAATAATGTAAGAATCTGATTTCTACAATCCCCAGAAACTATCAATAAAGGCTAGCTTCTGGGGATTGTATTTTTTAGAATGTAAGTGCTAAACCAGTTGAAGGTCTGACAATAGTACGATCCAGATCTTTTCCATATAACAGATTACAGTTAATTGTCCAGGCAACAGAACCCAGTTTAAGCTGGACTCCTGCTGTAGAGGAATAATAATCAAAATGATCTCTTTGTAAAGAAGTACCGTTGCTATTTGCCAGTAACTGATTACCAAAATATTGAGTCCCTGAACCAGTACTGACTCGTAATACCTCCGCAATAAGGAATCCGACCTCCCATTGATAATGCAGATTGTAACGATTCTGCTCAGTCTCGTTGACAATCGTAAACTTTTGATCCTGAATCATAGAGGTTATTGTAGTTCGATTCAAACTTCCTGCACTACCGTACACACCAAGATATGTTTTCTTATGATCTTTACTCTCTGCCAGCTTTATTCCTACCAATCCATCCAGTTGCCAGTTCAGGTGATTCTCTTCGAATTTATCAAAGCTCTGATTACCGGGTCCTAAGTAGTAGTTTACAGCACCTCCCAATTGCACTTTAATCCCTCCACCCTCTTTTTGTGCCATCGCCAGCATTGAGAATCCCAGAGAGAGAATTAATGTATATAATGTAAAAACAAATGTTTTCATAGTTGTAATATGTTATAGTTTATACCCAATCCCAAACTGCAGTATAGTCAGACCTGCACCAATATCACCAAATACCATCAAACCTGGCTGAGCTTCATAATCCACCCCTATTCGTGCCTGGATGCCCAGACTAAATGCACGACTATTAGAACGTACCTGCAACATCCGATCATTGTTATTATCTACAGCCAAAATTGATTCTGATTTTAAGAACGAACCATTGATCCCAATTCCTACCAGGATATAAGGTTTTGCACGTCCTGTACCAAACCTACGTTTCGCATATGCATTTAACAAAAGCAGCGTTTCATTTAACTTTCGGTTAATCTGCAGGCTATCGTAAGAATCATACTCATTCTGTGTAAACCGAAATCCAGCTACCCCAAATGTAATTCCCATACGAAAATTTTCTTTAAACTGGGCATCGTAGCTAAATCCTATTCCGGGAAACCTAAGAGCAGAAGTATATTGATCAATATTACTAACTTTCGTAAATCCTCTGATGAATCCCAGATGGAAATGAATTTCTGGTTGTGAAAAGTTTTCACGGGCAAAAAACTTATCTACTTTCTTATCAGCAGATTCTTTCTGGTCTTCCTGAGAAACTGTATCAACTTTTGCAGTGTCAACAGCAACAGCTGCAGGAGGTTGAACCGGTTGCCTGAAAAAACTACTATCACTCTTAGCCAGAATATCTTTTACCTGATTTCGATAGCTTATAGCATACACATCTGTTCTGGGCATAGTATAAATTGGCCCATCCGGAATATCTGTCCGTTTGTATTTGACATATTGTAAATCAACTTCGGTAACCAAGCCATAAACTATATCACCATTTTTCTTGATAATCACATCAAAAGAATTGGAAACAGGTTGACTTTGTGCATAGCTCATCATAGTGCTTATGAACATCAGACTTACCAGTACACTTTTTAGAATTGTATTTTTCATAATTCTCATAAATTACTGTTTTGCCATTTCTGGTAGGTGATATCTTTGAATATGCCATTTGTTCCTTCTAATACCTGTGTTGAGTCTTGTGTATTTACCAAATGAAAAGCAAATGTTCCTGCAATCAGATTTTTATCAGTACTTTGTCGATCAATCTGCAGAAAAGTAGTAGAATCAGGGGATATCAATTGGTAGGAAGTATACTCATCATTAGAAACCTGATCCAGCACCTCCGCTTCTATTATTTTTCCATATTCTGAGAATTGGGTAGAATATCGTCCTTTTAACTGATCCGGTTGTTGAACAGCAAAACGAATAGTAATCTTTCGGTTTAATCCTGCTTCATTTTGCCCATTCAAAATCATGCGATAGGTATAATACAACAGGCCAGCGGTATCGGTCTCACTTTTGTAAACTATTGCTTTCTCAAGGCCTACTACGAACATATTTCGGGTTTGCCAGGCTTTGCCATTGATATCCACAGAAATTTCAGGATCTCTCACAATCCCTATGTCATCAACAGAATGATTACAGGCTATTGTTGTTAATGCCAGGCCTAGAATTAATGCCTGTATAAGTTTTTTTTTCATGTAAATTGGAGAATAATTACTGCAAACAGGCAAAATTTCATGCCGTTATTCGTTTTGTATCCAGATTCGAAAATGTTTCCCATACAGTGGTCTATTGAGCACAAAGTGTAGAATACACACTACAGTAAGAGGCTTTTAGCTAAAGAAATAGTTACAAGCCAGCATTTTTCGGCAATTATCTTTACTTTTAACAATTCAGTCTATTTGAAGTCTATGAATCTCTCTATCGACACTAAAAAGAAAAACACCTATGATGTGATTGTTATAGGATCAGGAATAAGTGGTGGCTGGGCTGCAAAAGAATTCTGTGAGAAAGGATTAAAAACCCTTGTACTGGAACGTGGTCGTGATGTCAGGCATATTACAGACTATCCAACAGCCATGAGCAATCCTTGGGATTTTCCACATAGAGGCCGTTCTACAGTTGCTTCAGAAACGACAAATCCAATTGTCAATAAGTGTTATGCATTTGAAGAAGCTACTGAGCATTTTTTCGTCAAAGACAATGACCATCCGTATATACAGGAAAAACCATTTGACTGGATTCGGGGCTATCAGGTAGGAGGAAAGTCTTTGATCTGGGCGCGCCAAACACAACGCTGGAGTGACTTTGAATTTGAAGCACCTGCCCGTGATGGCTTTGCAGTAGACTGGCCTATCCGATACAAAGATCTGGCTCCCTGGTACAGCTATGTAGAAAAGTTTACAGGAATTAGTGGTAACAGAGATGGAATCTCCAATCTGCCAGATAGTGAGGTTTTACCTCCTTTTGAATTGAATTGTGTAGAAAAACACATTCAGCAAAAAGTAAAAGAACACTATCGTGACCGTCAGGTAATCATTGGTCGGTGTGCACATCTTACCCAACCCAATGAAATTCATACACAACAAGGTCGGGGACAATGCCAGGCAAGGCATTTGTGTTATCGGGGATGCCCATATGGAGGTTATTTCAGCAGTAACTCTTCAACTATTCGGTGGGCAGCCAAAACCGGTAATTTAACGCTAAGACCTCACTCAGTTGTTCATTCTATTGTCTATGATGAACAGAAACAAAAAGCAACAGGAGTCCGAGTAGTAGATACAAACAGTAAAGAAATGCTTGAGTTTTTCGCAGAAGTAATCTTCGTAAATGCAGCCTGCCTGAACACCAATCTGATTCTATTAAATTCTACATCCAGTCGATTTCCCAATGGGTTAGGTAATGATTCTGGCCTTTTGGGAAAATATGTAGCCTTCCATAATTATCGAGGTAGCCTTACCGCTAGCTTTGAAGGATATAAAGACAAGTACTATTATGGCCGACGTCCTACTACTGCATTTATTCCATCCTTTCGCAATGTATTCAAACAGGATACAGACTTTCTACGGGGTTATATGGTTGCTTTCTCTGCCAGTCGGGCAGGATGGCACCAAGGAGGTCAGGAAGGTTTTGGAGCAGAGTATAAGGAAAACATTACTCAACCAGATGACTGGGGAATCTACATGATGATGCAGGGAGAGACTGTACCGAAAGAACAAAATCATGTACGATTGAGCAAAGATCAAAAAGATGCATGGGGTATTCCACAACTTATTACTTCCATAGAATATGACCAGAATGATGAAAAACTTCTTCAGGATTTTCTAATGCAGGGTACTGAAATACTTGAGAAAAGTGGTTGCAAAAACATCAGTCCTTATGATTCTGGACAAGCACCTGGGCTAGATATTCATGAAATGGGAGGTGTACGTATGGGTAAAGATCCAAAGACATCCTTGCTGAATCAGTGGAACCAATTACATCATTGCAAAAATGTATATGTTACCGATGGAGCTTGCATGACTTCTGTTGGCAATCAGAATCCATCCCTGACATTTATGGCCCTTACGGCCAGAGCTGTAAATCATGCTGTGTCTATTCAGAAAACAATATAGTACCCTACACGAAGTTTCTGTTCTTTCTATAAAGTGCCTTACAATGATGGCATAGCAGAAACTTCCTTGTTATTATGTATCTAGCATCCGTTCATTTATCCTCCCTACTAAGTTCTCCTAAAAAATCATGCGCAAAAGATAACGGGAATAAATTTCTTCAAACCGTAGAAAACTTTCAACTTTCCGAATCTCATCAAGTAGTCTGTTTTTCCATAGAATCTTATACTTTGGAGCTTATGAACGAGTATCCAAACAAGCTTTTATTCTCTCTTATATCATCATATAAAAATCCGGATATAGTTAAACACAATAGAGCTTCAAATCCATAAGACAGAGAAAAATACAATAATAACACACAATATACAGTCCATCTACACAACAATTCATAAATGATTTACAGTCACTTACACTAACAATTGGGTGGTATCATTTTTTCCCAAAGGTGGCATAGTTCAATTTCACCAAAAAGCAACCATTATGACAAATCCATTTGCAACCAAAGCTGGAAGTTTTATCTGGGGACTTCTTTTAACAGCATGTGTAACAAGCTTTAGTGCCTGTAATAACGACGACGATGATGGTTCAGTAGTTACGCCAACCACACTAAACACAGCAGACAAAGGCATAATAGACCAGGTAGCATACGCCAACCGGTCTGAGATAGAAATGGGTCAACTGGCACTGACTAAATCTACAGATTCTGTAATTCGTAATTTTGCACAAATGATGATAACACATCATACTTCAGCCCAAGCCTCTTTAGATTCTGTTGCAGATAAGTATTCATATTCATTGCCAACCGGATTAGATTCTACAAGTCAGAAAATGAAAGATAGTCTTACGGCTATCACAGTAGATTCTGTTTTTAGTAGAAAATATATATTAGGCCAGCTAGATGCACATACACAGGTTCGCAGTAAACTGGAAGCGTATCAGAATGGTACTGGTCAGAACAGCGATGTAAAAGCGTATGTATCGAAAACTCTTCCTGTAGTTATTAGTCACCAAACTGAGGCAGATACTATTATATCACAGAGAGGATATGTTCAGTAATTTTTTAAACTGTTAGTTTTTATCAGACCTTCTACATGTGAGAAGGTCTGATTTATTTTAGTGTACTATGGATACCCAGTACCAATAATTAGTAAGGCCCCAAAACTTTTCCAATAGTGGAAGCCCCTGTTTCATTAAACGACTCAATAGCAAAATAATATTTTACTCCCACAGATAAAGCTCTTAATTCCAATTGATTGGATTGGTCATGCCACATTTGATATGCCTGATATAGTTTATCAGGTGCTATACCCCAAAGAATATTATATCCAACTGCATTATTTACCCTGTTCCATGAAATAAAAGCATTACGTGGATCTTTATCACGACTTATTACCAGGTGATCTGGAGTTGTAGGCAATTTTCCTGCAGCATTGCCAAACACACGAATATCACTGATAGCCAGATTGGGAGATCTGACATACACATGTTCATATTTGACATATCGTGCCTGTATAGGATTTGGTAATTCAATATACGAACAGGCTCGGTCACGTTTGGGCTCTTTTGTTACATCGTAAGCCAGATCCCAGTCCTTGCCATCTTTGGATGTATATAGTTTGTATTGGGTATATGTTTTAGCCGAGTCGTTATCAAAAATATCTGACTTATAATCTGTGTAATTAATTTGAACGGCTCTGATTTCACTTATATTCTTCAGATCAATTGTAATCCACTCACCAGGCTGATTCTGTTTAGCGACCCAGAAGCTACGAGGATTTTCATCTGTAACCTTACTGGCAAATAGTGTATCCAATGTAGAGGAAGCAACACATGGTTTCTTATAAGACAAAAGCATCCAGTTAGTAAACAATTCATCTTTACTCTGCCATTTCCTCTTAGGTAGATAATGAGGGAAGTCTCCAAAACGGGTGTTGACAAATAATTGATTATCTTTATCAAAACCAGCAGGAAACATAGCAATGCGTCGTTCAAAATTCCAGTTTACAGCAATCCATGGTGTGCCGGTATTCCAATAATTACCATAGTTATCCTGAAATGTATTGCCATGCCCTGCCCCATTCATAAATCCTCCCGGACGATAGGATATTGGATTGTAAGGTGCATAGGAAAAAGGCCCCAATGGATTATCTCCTATATAAGTACCATTTGCATATACATTGAACTCTGTCCCAGGTGCACCGTATTGCAAGAAATATTTGCCGTTATGTTTTGTCATCCAGGCACCTTCTGTAAAGGGACGTATTGTATCCCGGTGATTACGCCCAAAACGTTCCCATCCATGAAGTTCAGGATGCAGATAAATCAATTCTTTGTAATTATTTTTCTCCTTGTAGGTTAGATTTCTTCGTTTATCCAGTTCTGCACCAAAAATGGGATACACATTTGAAGAACCCCAGTACATATACCACTTATCCAGCTGCTCATCATAAAACAAAGCAGGGTCCCAAGGACCAATATATTGCGGAAGTCGCGGAAGCCAGCGATTATAAAAAATTAGTTTTCCATTCTCTGGCTCCAGACTAATAAATATAGGTCGTTGTTCAAAAGTCGATTGAAACAGATACAATGTATCCCGCACAGATAAAGCAGCAGGAGCACACATATCTTCCATAGGCCACTTATCTGGTATTGTATACTTCCAGTTGATTAAATCCGGCGAATGCCACCATCCACCAGATATAGTTACAAATAGATAATATTCTCCTTTGTGATTAATAATAACAGGATCAGCACCAGATCTGTAGGAAATCTGCTCATTCAGCTGCTCAAAATTGTATTTGTAATCTATATCCATAGGATTGCAATATGTAAGCTGTCCAGGATGTTGAGCTGATAGAAGAGTCACAGACAGAAAAGTCAGGAATAAGTAGAAATAAAAAGAAAATTTCATTGCATATATTATTAAGATTCTACTACATCTTTATTTTATGCAAAATATTTTCTTTTCTTAAAATTCCCAATAGTACAGAACCTTTATTATACTCTGGGATTCAGCACATTACTGTTGCTGAAGTATTACATGGATCAAACTGCTAGAGAACTGTTCTGTTTTGAGAGCAGAGAACCAACTAAGATGCATTATTCAAGTCTATACTTTTGTTTGTAAAATATATTGCTGGGCAACCCGTTAACAGGTACAATGCAAAGGCAGGAATTTGAGTAACAGTTTGCAGAAATAAAATGGTAGATATATTTGCAGAAAATAAACATACTGAGGATAGTTCCTTTTATGACAAAATTAGTATTTTTCAATGCGTTTATCCTTGTATTTTCTTATATTCATTATATATTTAGTATATTTTTTTGATATCTGTCTGCAATGAAATACCTAAAGGCTTTTTTCATTTTATTTTCCATTGCGATAGGATTAATTATCGTTTGTAATGTTTGGGTTTCACAGGAAACAGAAGAATATATTTTCACAAACAGCCAAACTGTTGCATCTCGTCCTACAGGATTAGTACTAGGTACAAGCAAGCGGGTAAGGGATGGAAACGAGAATCTCTTTTTCAAATATAGAATTGCAGCAGCAGCACAGTTATTTCAGGCAGGAAAAATAAAACATCTGATTCTGAGTGGAGATAATTCTTCCCGATACTACAATGAGCCATCTGATATGAAAAATGCGCTGATGTTATTAGGAATACCAGAGAATGCTATGACCTTGGATTATGCAGGACAGAATACATTTCAATCTGTGGTACGATGCCATCAACTGTACAATCGGGATAGTGTTATTGTTATTTCGCAGGCGTTTCATGGGGCTCGTGCTGTGTTTATTGCCAGACACTATAAATTTCCATTTATAGCTTATGCAGCACAGGATGTTCCATGGCAGGCATCCATACAAACACGTTTTAGGGAGTATCTGGCACGTCCAAAAGCTATTCTGGATATATATCTTTTACAAAAAGAAGAAACTGTATTTGACAATGAAAGTGAATGAGAATCGTACGATTAACAGGTATAAATATTTACTAGTAAAGAATCTATATATTACATCAGACTCAAGTAATTAAATCCTATTGCAGAAGACTAACCTCATTCTAAGCACAGGATTATTTAATATATTTGAAGAACTGAACCATCACAATATTTTTTAGCTTATAGTAGAGCACTTTTAATCTATATTGAAATCAACCATACATAAATCTTTGTTTAAACAGATAACAACATATCTTTTCTACATTTCCTTGTTTTTGTATATGACCTCTGTAAGTTATGCACAAACAAGTTATGTTATTACAGGAAAAGTCACCGATAGCGAAACAGGTGAAGGAATGCCTTTTGTCGCAGTGGCTTTTAAAGGGACGACTATTGGTACTACAACTGACTTTAATGGTAATTATAAGTTGGTCACACATACCCTACAGGACTCTCTCACAGCTACAGCCATCAGCTATACAGAAAAATCGAAACTTGTCAATCGGAAAGCCACTACACAAGCAATAGATTTTCAACTTGTTCCAGCTTCCATCAGTCTGAATGAGATAAAAATTTATGCAGGAGAAAATCCCGCCTATGCTATTCTGCGAAAGATTGTACGGAATAAAGAAAAAAATGATAAGCGTTCACTAGAGTATTTTGAATATGAAAGTTATAATAAGATTGAAATTGATGTAGATAATATTTCCGAGAAGCTCAAGAAACGCAAAGCGATTAAGAAAATACAACAGGTTATAGATAGTGTAGAAGTACTTGCGGGCGAAGATGGAAAACCAATTCTTCCTTTGTTTATTTCGGAATCATTTTCGAATGTCTATTATAGGAAATCGCCTGAAAAGAAACGCGAACATATTCTGAAAACACGGGTAACGGGAGTAGGCATTCAGGATGGCACACTGATTTCTCAAATGGCAGGATCTTCGTTTCAGGAATATAACTTTTATCGTAATTGGCTTAACATCCTTAATAAAGATTTTGTTTCACCCATCGCCGATGGCTGGAAGCTCTACTATGAATATTTTCTGGTAGATAGTGCAGAAGTAAACGGGCATTACAGCTATCGGATTGATTTCGAACCCAAAAGACCTCAGGATCTTGCTTTTACAGGCACAATGTGGGTAGATAAGGCAACATTTGCTTTGGTGCAGGTAGATGCAACTATGAGCAAAACAGCCAACCTGAACTTCATAGAAAAGATCAAACTTCAACAGGAACTTGCTCCAACAGAAGCAGGGCCCTGGATACCTGTAAAAACCCGTGTGTTAATTGATGTTGCAGAAATAACAAACCAGTCAGCCGGTATGCTGGCCAAGTTTTATACATCTAACGAACGAGTAGTAGTTAATCAGCCACATAGCACAAAGTTCTACGATGTAGGAATAGAAATGGAGCCCACTGCTCAAATCAACGATGAGGCATTTTGGGATGAGCATCGTCATGAACCTCTGACAGAATCTGAGAAGAATGTATATGCTATGATTGACTCAATCAAAAATATTCCACTGATTCGGTCTTATATAGAGATTGCCAATATTGTTGTAAATGGGTACAAAAAAGCTGGTCCTATAGACATAGGACCTTATATTCTGGCTTACAGTTATAATACTGTAGAGGGTAGCTATGCTCGCCTTGGCTTTAAAACCAATATTGACTTTAGTGATAAATGGGTTTTGAAAGGATATGGAGGGTATGGATTTGGTGATCATCGGTTTAAATATGGAGCGGAAATTCAACGCATTTTCTCCAAGAAACATTGGACTACATTAAGTGTAAGGCATAGCTATGACCTTGAACGTGTGGGACTTCTCTCACAGGATGTATGGGACAATACCCTCTTTCTGGTATCATCTCGTTTTGGTACATTCAGGCGTCCATTTATGCTGCGAAATAATCAGATTGCATTTCAGACAGACTTTGTCAGAGGCTTTACTCAAAAGATCAAACTACGTCAGTGGCAGTTTGATCCGCTGTATAATTTTACATACTATACAAATCCAACTGATAATCAACTAGCTACTGATAACAACTTTCAGAGCACAGAGATTACATTTGAATCTCGCTTTGCACAAAATGAACAATTCCTGATCAATGATAATACACGAATTAGTTTAGGCACAACTAAACCTGTGTTTACTCTTAGTTATACATTGGGCTTAAAAGGCATAGTGGGTGGAGGTTTCAATTACCACAAAATAGCGCTGAATCTCTCGCAAAGTATAAACGTCGGATCCTTAGGTCGCGCCTCCTACTCCATAAGTGCGGGTTATATACCCTCTACAGTTCCTTATCCTATTTTACAATCTCATCAAGGCAATCAGACCTTTTTTTACATCAACAATGCATACAATCTGATGAATTTCTTTGAATTTGTTAGTGATCGGTATGCCTCTGTTCAGTTACAACATAATTTTGAGGGATTATTGTTTAATCGTATTCCTTTGATACGTAAGCTAAAATGGCGTTTGGTTGCCAATGCGAATGTATTATATGGAGGGTTAAGTGATAAAAACTATAATCTGGTTCCTCTTGAATATGATGACAAGGGAAATGCATCACGCCCTATCGGACGTCTGGGTGACGTTCCTTACATAGAACTGGGATATGGTATTGAAAACATATTCCGGTTTATGCGTATTGATGCTATTCATCGTCTTACCTATCTGAATAATTCTGGCACTAATCGTTTCGGAGTTAAGATTTCCTTTCAGTTTAAGCTATAATCTATTTACTCTGATAAGGAAAATAATCCATACTATAAACAAAACCCTCTATCTTTGTCAATAAATGCTTAATCATCTAATGGCACTTATTGACAAAGATATTTATAAAGCAAAATCACTTTTAGAAGCAGGTGAAGTCATAGGCATACCCACTGAAACCGTATATGGCCTGGCAGGAAATGCATTTAATGTTCAGGCTGTAACTAAAATCTTTCAGACTAAAAATCGTCCCACATTTGATCCTCTGATCGTACACAGTAGTAGTCTGGCCAAGATCATTCAGTTTGTCGAGACTATTCCCCCCTTAGCACAAAAGCTGGCTACACATTTCTGGCCTGGTCCTTTGACTCTGTTATTACAAAAAAAACCTAACATTCCTGATCTGGTCACTTCCGGACTGGAGACTGTAGCTGTACGGATACCATCTCATCCGTTGATTCTGGATCTCTTGGAATTATTGGAATTTCCGTTAGCAGCCCCTAGTGCTAATCCATTTGGTTACATCTCCCCTACTCAGGCTGAACATGTACAGGCACAACTAGGTAATAAGATTCCTTATATTCTTGATGGAGGTCCCAGTCATGTAGGAATTGAATCGACTATTATTGGCTTTGAAGATACAACTCCTATTGTTTACAGATTAGGAGGACTTTCAATAGAAGCCATTGAATCAGTTATAGGTCCGGTTTCATTGATGCCTCATTCCAGCTCAAATCCACAAGCCCCCGGAATGTTAAAAAGTCACTATGCCCCACGAAAGCCATTGGTTCTAGATTCCGTTGATCAGGTTCTAAAACAATATGTTCCTGAAAAAATAGGCTATATGGGTTTCTCGGATTTTAGAAAAGACCTTCCCAAGAAAAATCAACTTGTGCTTTCTCAGACCAGAAACTATGCTGAAGCAGCACAAAAGCTGTTTGCAGCTATGCGTATGCTGGATACGTTTCCTCATCTGGAAATCATTGTTGCAGAACTTCTACCAGAAGAAGATCTAGGCAGAGCTATTAATGATCGTATCAGAAGAGCAGCGGCTCGATAAGTTCCCGAGCTATCAGGATCTGCCAATATTCTAACAACACACATTCTTCACGATTTTATTTGCGATTTTATTGGCTTTACTTTTGATTTGCAGCACTTTCATCAGCAACTGTACGGCAATTGAGAAAAAAAGAGCCTCAGCCATTTAAAACTATCAGTAATTAAGAGGTTCTCAATACTTTTACAATCTACCAAATAAAACAATCTGATTTATGATCACCCTTGACCAGTACAATTTTGCAGGCAAGAAAGCCCTGATACGGGTTGACTTCAACGTTCCATTAAACAGCGCTTACGAAGTAACTGACGATACACGCATTCAGGCTACTATCCCTACTATCAATAAGATTCGCAAAGATGGTGGAGCAGTTATCCTGATGTCACACCTGGGACGCCCTAAGGATGGTCCAACAGAAAAATACTCACTAAAACACTTGGTAAAATATCTGAACGATATTTTTCAAACCAGTGTGCAGTTTGCAGATGACTGTATAGGAGAAGAGGCTACTCAAAAAGCAGCAGCCCTAAAATCAGGTGAGATATTGTTGCTTGAAAACCTGCGTTTCTACAAAGAAGAAGAGAAAGGTGATGTAGCTTTTGCGGAAAAGCTTTCCAAACTGGGAGATGTATGGGTAAATGATGCATTTGGTACGGCCCACCGTGCACACGCATCTACAGCTGTGATTGGTCAGTTTTTCAAAGACAGAGTATGTGGTTATGTAATGCAGGCAGAGCTTGACAATGCCCAAAAAGTATTGGAAAATGCAGCACGTCCATTCACTGCTATTATGGGTGGAGCTAAAATCTCTGATAAGATTTTGATTATTGAACGTCTTCTTGATAAAGTAGATAATCTGTTGATTGGTGGAGGTATGGCTTATACATTCTTTAAAGCCATGGGAGGTTCTATCGGATCATCTTTACTGGAGGCAGATAAACTGGATTTAGCATCAGAACTGATTGCCAAAGCAAAAGAAAAAGGAGTTAGCCTTATATTACCAACTGATTCCATCATTGCAGATGGCTTTAGTAATGATGCAAACTCTCAGATAGCAGATAACAAACAAATTCCTGATGGTTGGATGGGTCTTGATATTGGTCCGGATGCAAGCGAAGAATTTGCCAAAGTAATTGAAAACTCAAAAACAATCCTATGGAACGGACCAATGGGTGTATTTGAGTTCAGCAATTTTGCCAAAGGAACAATCCGTGTAGCAGAAGCAGTTGTGAAAGCAACAGAAAATGGTGGCTTCTCCTTAATTGGGGGTGGAGATTCAGCAGCAGCTGTAAATAATCTTGGATTTGGAGATCGTGTATCTTATGTATCCACAGGTGGTGGTGCACTGCTTGAGTATATGGAAGGTAAAGTTTTACCGGGTGTAAAAGCACTGGATTAACTCAGCCTCATGATAGTATAAATAAAAAGTCCTCATTATCTATATAACGAGGACTTTTTATTTAGTAGGTAAAGTATTACATACAGTTATCTCTCGTTACCAAATTCCCGGATCTTTTGAATATAGTAGGTTCCGTGATCAATATCTCCATTGCCAACGGTTCCTCCATCCTGTAAATAAGTAAGCTGAATACGTTCTTTATAAATTAAGCCCATATTTCTTGCATATACATCCATCCTTCGATCTTTTAAAACAGCATTTACTTCATCACGTTGTAGAATAGTGACTGTTTTATCATAGGTGCTATCCAGCACCTGATAAGGTTGGTCAAAATCGCTTACCTCATACATTTCCTCACCATAAGTATTGTATTGATTTCCATTCCATTTCAATCCTTCTTTTAGCGGAAAAGATAAGCGCACATAATCTACATTATTTTCTTTGCGCAATGCAATATAAGAAGTACGTTTTGTAAGCCAGGCAGAATCTAATGACCAAGCACTTGAAGAATTAGCCCTGGAATATCGATATAAGATAAATGCTGGCTCATGGGTGAGATCAGTGATGGTATCATAGACCAGTTCTTTAATCTGATAAGTATGGGTATCAGGCTTTGTATAAATCTGGTACTTTACTTCAAAAACATCATAGATAGCATATTGGCCTACTTCAAGTGGATAAAAATCATATCCCAAACGAGTTGGACTAGGTGTCTCTTCAGATGAATTACATCCCCAGAAAATCATAAGTACACCCACAATAAACAGTATTTTTTTACACATGCCTCTCTGTCTTTTTGAAAATAATCATTCAGAACTTTGAATAACTCTGAATCAATCACATAGTTACAGAAGAAATCATAGAAGAAAAAAACGATTTTGATTTGAATCTTGCACAACCCTTCTTTTATAAACGGAAAACTACAAATATCAGGAATAAAGTAATAATCAAAATGATAGAAGCCGCAATACCAAAATTAACAATCAATTCTGTGTTATTCCGAATACTAACTCCTAATAGTGAAAGTATAAAAAGTAAAACAGGAAAAAAGACAAGGCTACCATAAATATTATTTTCGGTTGGAGCCTCCATCCCTTTAAGTTCCGCCTTCACTACTGACCCAAATAAAGGAGTCCGATAAATAGAAACAGGAGTGTATTTGCTGAGATCTATTGTAAAATTTCCTATCATAGACATAGTCATCACCCGATGCGGAGTAGTCACAACAATCTTTCCAGTCTGATGCATAATTCTTACCCCCAGTACAGGCTCTTCACTGAATGGCTTGGGAAGTAAGTAATCTATCCCCAACAAAACACAAAATATCAGGCAGACCCAAGACATCCCTCGGGCAAATACTACATAAGGGCGCAAATCTATATGTACACGTTGACGTGGCTTATAAGCAGGAGGCGGACGACGAGGTTGTACAGGAGGCGTATAAGATACAGGTACAGATTCTGCAACAGCGTACATCCGTTTCAGATCATACCATTGTCGCTGTTGATTATCTCCAATAATCTGATAAGCCTCATTGATTTCCTGGAACAGATAATGCGCAGACGGGTCTGGATTTTTATCCGGATGATACAATGTAGCCAACCGACGAAATGACTTCTTAATCTCAGCAGTATCTGCATCAGGTGAGACCTGCAGGATATCGTAATAATCTTTCATGAAAGATTTTTGTTATTCAACGCATAAAATAATCATTTATTATCAAACTTTGGACTTGCCTTTATAAAACAACTTTTTAATTGACATGACATAAAAAAACCTCTGTAACAACTACAGAGGTTTATATAAGTATAGGAGAATCAAACTATTCCCGACCAGCAACTGAAAATACAGGGTTATCTGCACCAACTTTAAAGCTTTTCAGAATCCAGCCGCCACCTATAACATCGTTTCCTTCATAAAAAACGGCCGCCTGTCCGGGAGCGATTGCATTGACAGGAGCATGAAATAATACTTTCATTTGTCCATTCTCTGCCTGTTCAATTGTAGCAGGAGAGCCATTATCTTTGTAACGAACTTTAGTGATAGTTTCTGTTGGCTTACCAATTAAATCAGGATATTTCATCATGTTCAGTTTCCCTACCCACATTCCATTACGCGCCAGTTCCTCATATTGGCCCAAAACTACCTGATTGGTCTCTGCCCGTATTTCTGTTACAAAAACCGGATAGCCTAAGGCTATGCCTAAACCTTTGCGCTGACCAATTGTATAAAATGGATAGCCTTCATGTGTGCCAACTACAGTCCCATCTTCCAATATAAACTCTCCACCTGCCACTTTATCTTCCAACCCTTCTACCCTACGCTTTAAGAATCCCCGATAGTCATTATCAGGGACAAAACAGATCTCATAAGATTCTGACTTATTCACCAAAGCCATAAATCCACGTTCTGTTGCCATTTGTCGTATTTCGGTTTTCCGTAAATGTCCGAGCGGAAATAAAGTACGGCTTAGACTTTGCTGTGAAACTCCCCATAAAGCATAAGACTGATCTTTATTGACATCCAGCCCTTTAGAGATAATATATCGTTCGTTTTCGTGACGTAGATTCGCATAATGTCCTGTTGCAATAAACTCACAATCCAGTTTATCAGCACGGCGCAACAATGAATCCCACTTTATATGGGTATTACATAATACACATGGATTAGGGGTTCGGCCAGCAAGATATTCATCTGTGAAATTATCAATCACAAAGTCTCCAAACTCTTCCCGTATATCCAATATATAATGTGGAAAGCCTAATTGTACAGCAACCTCACGAGCATCATTGATAGATTCCAGACTACAGCATCCCGTTTCCTTCTTAGAACCACCAGAAGAAGCATAATCCCATGTCTTCATAGTCATACCTATTACTTCATAACCCTGTTCGTGCAGTAACACAGCAGCCAGTGAACTATCAATACCACCACTCATGGCGACCAATACGCGTCCTTTTTTACTCATAATTTCATTTGTTTTACGTTTGTCTTATACCGCTAAACCAAAAATCTTCAGCTATCTGTAGCTTCTGTATAAATCAAAACACAACACTTGTGTATAAATTGCCTCAAAACTGATTATGGACAATGAACGTAAATTTCGGTTAATAAATTCCAATCACAAAATCTTTCAGAAAAATGGAAATCCGATCTTTGCTGTGTAATCTTGCATCTTCAAAGTTAATAGCATCTATAGAAGAGGAGCATCCCGTTCGAAGATCCTATATAACCTTGAATGAAAGGTTTACAGAAATCAGAAATTTTCCATTATGTCTCTTCAAACATTTGTTAAAATCAGTGCAGTTACCAATTTGAGTGATGCCCGTTACTGTGCGGGTATGGGAGTAGATATGCTGGGATTCTCATTAGACCCATATGCTGAAACATTTGTTGATCCAACCACTTTTCAATCAATAACAGAATGGGTAGCAGGTGTACAACTTATTGGGGAAGTAGAATCTATTGAACCAGATGCACTTCAGGAACTGGTTAAAAACTATCCAATAGACGGATTACAGCTTATAAATTCATCAGATTGGAAGGGTTTGCAAGCAGCTAACCTTACTCTACTCTGTAAAATATCATGGAGTGAAGATTTATCTCTACAAAACTTCCAGACCCAATATGATTCTATTAAGCCATATGTCTCCTATTTTCTTATAGAATCAGAAGAAGATAGCATCACTCCAGAAATTGGGTATCACTTAACTCAAATTGCAGAACATTATCCAATAATACTAGGATTTGGAATTCAGCAAAATAGTATTTTACAAACCCTTTCTTCTATACCATTAAAAGGAATAGCACTCAAAGGCGGACAGGAAATACGTCCAGGTTATAAAGACTTTGATGATCTGGCAGAAATATTAGAAGTATTAGAAACAGAATAATTCAAATTGATGACTACATACCTTTTTACTATAAAATCCGGATTTAGACTATCCGGTTTCAAAAAATTGCATTTGTATACGTTTTGTATCATTTGTTTCATCTCTGCAATATCCTGTTCTAGTTCATCTGAGGCATTTCTTGAAAAAGGCAGACAAATGATGCAGCAAGGAGACTTTAAAGGAGCACTGGATTTTTTAAATAAAGCTATCGAAAAAGATCCTGAAAATGTAGATGCACTAAATGCCAGGGGTGTCGCCAATCTGGAACTGAAACAATATGCGGCAGCACAACTGGATTTTGATCAGGCAATTAAGCTAAATTCCAATACATACAAGCCTTACTATAACCGAGGAAGGAATCAGGCTGCACAACAAAAATGGCAGCCAGCATTGGCAGACTTTAGCAAGGCGGTTCAACTGGCACCAGATACAGCAGATATTTATTTTAATCGGGGAGTCATTTACTTTCAACTAAATCAATTTCCGGAAGCATTGCAGGATTTCAGCAAAGCTATTTTATTAAATCCGCAAAACCACGATTACTATTATAACCGCGGAACCACAAAATTAAGGATTCAGGATGTACAGGGTGCTTTGGATGATTTTCAGCATAGCATTCAGGTCAATCCCAGATTTGCCAAAGGCTACTATACACTTGGCCTGGAAGAATTACTTAGTAAGAATAAGGAAGATGGGTGTGAACATTTACATCGCTCAGATGAACTAGGCTATCCAGAGGCCAAACAAGCCATTGAAATGTACTGCAAAAATTAACAGTGTAATACTGCTTTTATGAAACCTATACCTATAATCTCTGTTTGTGTTCTGCTAATGCGATTTAGTTATGTATCCATACTGACATTATTTTTTTTATCATGTTCTGCTGATCAGAATCAGTTCAAAGAATTTGATTCAATAGCCTGGAAAAAAGACTACAAAGCATGTTCAGGCCAACGATTGGCAATGAAAAAAGATTTTGAGCAGATAAAATCCAAGCTCAAGGGATTAGATCAGATGGAAATTATTGATGTATTGGGAAAGCCTGATTTTCAACGCCTTGAAGATCGTCATATGAAATCCTATCTTTACTTTCTGGAGCCAGCTAGTACTTGTACAACAGGAAAAGCTGATGCAAAAACAATTGTCGTCCGTTTTAACTCTGTAGATCGGGCATTTGAAATTATATATGAACAAGGTACTTCGCTTTAAGAAATATCATAGTACGGGCATATCATTTTAACTCTCCTTATCGTTTATGTCTTGAATATTACACTATGGTTTTTCTTGCAATTATTTGTATTTTTTAAAACCGCAAAAATATACAACTTGCAAAAGAAGCATTAACCTTATTCTTATTATGAAAACAGTTTTTTATAATCCCAGTACTCTTGAGGTAGAATTTGCAAATGTTATCGCAAACTTAAAGGAAGAAATACAGAAACAACTTTCCGATTATACAATCACTAAAGTAGATAATAATGTCAAGCTAGATAATCCCCGTCTGATTTTTACCCTTCAGGACCCGGATGGAGATCAGCATCAGATAATGATTCAACTGATTCAGCGTATTGATGACTGAATACCAAAAGGCGGTGTATAGTATAAAGCTTACGCCGCCTTTTCTTCTCTATATTTAGCAATTTCTTCTTCCCATTGCCTTTTGTTTCCGCACTACTTACCTTTGCCAACATGCGGATCACTATTTATTTCTTTTTGGCCTTCAGTGTTTTACTTATACCATCAGTACAAGGCCAGGTCAATGTATTTGGCGCAGACTGGGTAAAAGGAAAACTTCTTCTACAGGACAGTGAAGGCGATACGATACAGTGTACACTCCGTTTTGAACTGGATAATAACCTTGTGCAGATTTATCTTGCAAACAATACAGTCAAAACCTACACTTCCCGCCAGATCAAATGGATACAAGCCTATGATCCTGCAAGTAAAAGAGATAGAAACTTTTATGTATTCCCGTATGCATTAAACAACAGATATGTTTCACCTACCATATTTGAGATGCTCACAGAAGGCACCGTCTCATTGCTAGGACGTGAAAAAATTGTTGTCGTTCAGAATACATGGGCTGGAAGCAGATTTACCCAGGCACAACTATCGTTCGATTTTTATTTTGGTTTTGCAGATGGTAAAATACGGGTCTATCGGGGCACAAGAAAAGATTTTGAATACCTGCTCAAAGATAAATCTGGTTATATCCGAACATTCATAGAAGACTCAGGTTTACGTTACAATGACAAAGACGACCTGATCCGAATTATCAACCAATACAATTATTCAAATTACAAGGATAAAGTCAGTAAGTATGAATAGTTAACATACTTATCTATTTATATTTGTCCGCTATTTTTCTATCTATCTTTTTTATATGACTAAACGAAAGCCGCTTATATTAGTATCCAATGACGATGGTATTACCTCCCGTGGTATCAGAGCTTTGGTAGAAACCATGCATCAGATTGGAGAAGTTGTAGTAGTTGCTCCAAATAGCCCTCAATCAGGCATGGGGCATGCTATCACCATAGGTAATACGTTACGACTGGATAGTTCTATTGCATTTGAAACAGAGGGAATAGAAGCTTACGAATGTTCTGGCACTCCGGCAGATTGTGTAAAACTTGCCAAACATCATGTATTGAAAAACCGTCGCCCGGATCTGGTAGTAAGTGGTATTAATCATGGTAGCAATTCTTCTATTAGTGTATTATACTCAGGCACGATGTCTGCCGCCATTGAAGCAGCGATTGAAGGATTGCCTGCTATTGGATTTTCACTATGTGATTATTCTCTAACAGCAGATTTCTCTCATTGTTTAGAATATATCAAACAAATTGCGCTGCAAGTATTGACGTCAGGACTACCTTCACATGTTGCATTAAATGTCAATATTCCTTCTCAGACAGAGGGACCTATTAAAGGTGTTAAGATATGTCGGCAAGCTCAGGCGAAATATACAGAAAACTTTGAAAAACGCACTGACCCTCATGGTAGACCTTACTTCTGGATGAATGGAGAATTTGTTGATCTGGATAAAGGTGAAGATACAGATATGTGGGCACTCAATAATGGATATATATCTATTGTACCCTGTGGCTTTGATATGACAGCCTATCACACATTCCCTTATCTTAATCAATGGGAGATCTCAACCAAGTAGGCATGAATTTTTTACAGTTTTTTTTATACTCTACCAAACTAGTATTTGGAAAGGGATCAAGTAAATGAATATAGAACGCTGTTTAGCTGTTAAAACATTTTTATTAAAAGACGGAGATAAATTCTTGATTTACTATTTTTAACATCTTTGTTTAAACTTTTTTCCAAAAATTTCGTATTTAGATTCAAACTTTAAAAAACAACTCTGTAATAATTTTAGTAAAGGCACAATAGTGCTCATACCCTTTGGATTCCTTTGTCTTAAGACAAGCAATCTGATATAGATTAACAGACTCTGTAACAAAAAAAATAATATTACGTAAAATTCTTTCGTTAACTAATTTCACTTAACAAATCTTATGACTGAACAAACGCCTGAAAAATCAAACAGCAGAAAAATTTTGCTGACGGCTCTTATCGCTATTTTAGTTGCTCTTAATGGTGTCTTATTCTATTTAAATTTAAAAGAGCGTGATAAAAACAAAGCGCTTACTCAAACCAATCAAACAGTAGAAGCAGAAAAAGATGCTACACTAGCCAAACTAGATTCTCTGGAGCAGGAATATGACAAACGTATTGCAGAAGTTCAAAAACTAGGTGGAGATGTAGAATCGCTTCAAAAAGTAAAAGAACAACTGGAAAAAGATAAAGTATACCTGAAAAACTCTACAGTTTCTGAACGCAAAAAATACATAGCACAAATCAAGAAGTACGAAGAGATGCTGGTAGCTAAAGATGAGGAACTTGTAGTGCTCAAAAAACAAAATGAAACTTTATATGGTGAAAATACAGATCTGAAAGGTAAGCAAGTACGTTTGACAGACTCTATCAGTACAATAGATGCACAGAAACGTGACCTGGCAGAAAAAGTACGTGTTGGTGGAGCGTTGAAAGCCGAAAACTTAGTAATAAATGTACTAAATGAAAAAGGTAAAGAACGTGATGGCGGTGAATACAAAAGCAAAAAAATCGATCGCATAAAAATCATGTTTGATATAGCCGAAAACAAAATTTCAGAAGCAGGTACTCACACTGTATATATGCGTTTAGTAGAACCTGATGGTGCAGCTGTATTTGATATGGCAACTGGTGGTGGAACTTTTACTGTTGATGGAAAAGAAGCTTTCTATACTGCTAAAAAAGATATCTTATATGACAAAACTCGTCAGAAAGTAGATTTCGTATTTGCGAAAGGTAGTCCTTACAAAGCTGGAAAGCATACAGTAGAATTATATGCAGATGAATTCCAGATTGGTTCTGGTTCTTTTGTAGTAAAATAATAAGAGAAAACACTAATATATAACTCTCAGCGAAAGACGATCAGCAAAACTGATCGTCTTTTTTGTATTATTTCTGTCTTAGTTAAATAAACGCTGCTTTCTGGTGTAAAATACATTATATCTATTTGGATAGGAATAATAATATTTCTACCTTTGCGCCTCGAAAAATTTATCTCATAACAAAAAGTTCATTTTACCATGACGAAAAATTATGAGACCGTATTCATTTTAACTCCCGTTTTATCTGAAGTTCAGATGAAGGATGCGGTCGAAAAATTCAAAAAAGTGCTTCAGGAATCTATCGGAGCTGAGATTATCCACGAAGAAAACTGGGGACTACGTAAACTAGCCTATCCGATTCAGCACAAAAGCAATGGCTTCTATTATTTGATTGAGTTCAAAGCAGATCCTCTGAAAGTAAGTACTCTTGAAATCGAGTACCGCCGCGATGAAAAGATCATACGCTTCCTGACAACCGTTCTTGATAAGTATGCAATCGACTACAACGAACGGCGCCGGAAAGGTCTGGTTGGTAGAAAGAAAGAGCAAAAAGAAGTTTCAACTACAGAAAAGGAGAACTAAATCATGACATTACAAAACGAGCCTTTGCACAAAACCGATACCCGCAAAAAGTATTGTCGCTTTAAGAAAAACGGTATCAAATATATCGACTACAAAGACGCAAACTTCCTGTTGAAGTTCATTAACGAACAAGGTAAAATTTTACCTCGCCGTATTACAGGAACAAGCTTGAAGTATCAGCGCAAAGTTACATTAGCGATCAAACGTGCCAGACACCTGGCTCTGTTACCATATGTAGCGGATGGTCTGAAATAATATGTTATCAGTTAGTTGTTAGTAACAAGTCAATTGTTCTTTTCTACTAATGACTAACTATTTTCAACTAACGACTAAAGATTTATATTCATATGATTGAAATTATCTTAAAAGAAGACATAGCGGGATTAGGCTATAAAAACGACCTGGTACAGGTTCGTCCCGGATATGCTCGCAATTTCCTGATTCCAAAGGGATATGCAATTGTGGCTACCGAGTCAGCTAAAAAGATCCAGGCAGAAAATGTGAAACAAGTTGCTCACAAAGCTGAGAAACTTCGTAAAGATGCAGAAGAACTAGCAACAAATATTGGTGATATCACACTTGAAATTGCAGCTAAAGTAGGTGAAAGTGGTAAAATCTTCGGAAAAGTAACTACTACACAAATTTCTGATGCTCTACGTTCTAAAGGATTTGAAGTTGACAGAAAGAAAATCTCTTTGGATAGTGAAGTAAAATCAGTTGGTAACTATACAGCTACTCTTGATCTTCACAAAGAGGTAAAACATAAAATTAAATTTAATGTAATAGGAGACTAATATAAAATAGAGTCTTTTAATACAAACTGTTATATGAAAAGCGTTTCGATATCGAAACGCTTTTTGTTTTATAGGCAATTCATATAATCAAAACTTGTCGACATGGAGTTTCGAACCAATATTTCGCCCCTCTCCTCTCCTTTTCGTCTCTCTCTGCAATCTTATGTGGTAACTATAGGTTCCTGCTTTGCAGATGTAATGGGAACTCGCTTATACCACAATAAACTAAAAGTGCTTGTCAACCCCTATGGTACGGTTTTCAATCCCATCTCACTAGCCCAGTTGCTAGAATTGTCATTAAACCAACAAACCATAAATCCTGACAGATTCGTGCTGGTACAGGATTATTGGTACCATTATGATTTTCACTCCCGTCTGAGTGCATCTACACAAGAAGAATTAACAACAAAGCTTGAAAATGCCATTCAACAGACGTCTTCATTTTTTAAAAAAGCAGATTTTCTGATCCTTACTTTAGGCACTTCCATTATCTATCAACTTATCAGTGATCAGCAAGTAGTAAGTAACTGCCATAAGGTATCAGGTCAGAATATATTCACCAAACGAATGTTGTCAGAAACAGAAATTCTGTCTGCATTGGAAAATGCATTCTCCAAATTAATAGTAAGCAATCCAAATCTGAAGATAATTTTGACCGTTAGCCCGGTTCGCCATATCAAGGATACACTTATACTCAATAGTGCCAGTAAATCTCTGTTACGGGTTGTGTGTCATCATCTGATAGAACGATTTTCAAATATCAGCTATTTTCCAGCCTATGAAATTATGATGGATGATTTACGAGACTATCGTTTCTATAAAGCAGATATGATCCATCCTTCCGAAGTGGCAGAAGAGTATATATGGCAACTTTTTATAAACACATATATGGACAAGTCTATGCTTCATTTTTTACAGGAATGGGCAAAAATCACTCAGGCTTTATCACATCGTCCAATGCGTGAACAGTCAGAATCTTACCGACAATTCTTGCTCAACACAGAAGAAAAAATACGCAAGTGGGAATCTGAAACAGATGTATCGGAAGAATTAAATGAGATAAGTAACCGGATTAAAAAACTTACCGTTTAAAAACAAGCAAGTTTTTACTATCTTTTGCCGTTATTTCTGATTTTATTTCTATTCCTTGGTTCAGGCTTACATGAAAAGTATATTCTTTCAAATTAGTTGTCTGACTAGAAAAACTATATACAACTAAAAATCAACAAATTAACGGATCAAATAACTATCATTTTACAAGTAATTTCTTACATACGTTTACTATTTTATAAAAAAAGGTATTTATGCGTATAGGACCTATGTACGCTACTCATACATTTTTCGTTATCTATATGTACAATTCTTCTGTTTCAATGAAATATCTACTACTTTTTTCTTGCTGGTGTATAGGGATGCTAAGCCCTATCTGTCTGAACGCTCAAACCAAAAAAAGTGGCTATTTTCAGAACAAGCAATTTGGCTCAAACATAGATCGTTCTCTGAAATTCACCATAGGTGGTGGTATTACCTCCTATTCAGGGGATTTGAACGATGTGGGAGAACGTATTAATACTATCTTCAGTGGAGGAATATTGTATAAATTTGCACCCCATATTAGCCTTAAAACAGAATTCAGCTTTTATCAGCTTTCAGGTACAGATGTTGGAGGAAAAAACTGGCAGAGAAATCTATCTTTTCAATCCCGAAATTTTGAAGGCTATGCCGGACTGATGTATGAATTATTTGATGTAGAAAATCCTATGCGTGGTCAGGGCCTGATTGTCAATCCGTATGTATGGGCAGGATTAGGTTTTACCACTGTGAATCCTTATACTAGTTTGAACAATACTACCTATTACCTAAGACGCTTTAAGACCGAAGATGTATCTTATAGTGGAGCCGCAGCAGTAATTCCTTTTGGTATGGGTGTACGATTCGAAATAAGCCGTCGGGTTGGATTTAGTCTGGAAGGCGCCTATCGGTTTACATTCTCAGATTATCTGGATGATGTAAGTACTACCTATGTAGGAAGTGCCAATATAACCGACAATATTCGGGCACAACTGGCAGATAGAGGTCCTGAAGTTAATCAGCCTTTTCGAGAAGCAGGTGCCCAACGCGGAAACCCAAATCGTAAAGATGGCTATGCTACATTAATGATCAAGTTTGAATATCTAATCTGGCCATTTAACAAATATGGTAAGCCAGAATGTCCAACATCCATTAAATTTACACGTAAGCCTGTCATCAAACGATAGCAAGCTTACAAATCGACAGAGGAGCAATCTTTATACTTTGGGTAAGCTTACAATAAACGTTGTTCCTTTGTTGATTTCGCTTTGTACAGTAATCTCTCCATTCAACGCATTTACCTGAGTTTTGATCAAATACAATCCCAGTCCCTTCCCTTCAATTTCTATATGGAAGCGCTTATGCATTCCAAATATACTGTCCTGATAGGAGGCAAGATCAATTCCCAAGCCATTATCTTCAAACGAAATAAAAACAGAATTTCCGTCTGTATATGACTTAATCTTCAAACATAGTTTCCTTTCTGTTGATCTGAATTTAAAAGCATTGGAGATCAGGTTATAAAAGATACTATGGATATAACTTCTTACAGAGAAAATAGTAGGGGCCTCGTCAAAAAATGTTTCCATATAGTGATCGACATCTTTTCGTACTGGAATAATAAGTCCACACACATCCTGGCATAAATCCTCCAATACTATTACTTCTTTGATACGGCTTACAGGTTTATGATATTCCAGAATCGTGTTCAAGTCACGGATAACAGTATCCAGTTTCACAAGAGTAGATTTAATATGATGTACAATCTCTTTGTTTACAACCTCACTTACCTCATCATCCTGCAAAAGGTTCATCAACCCTAGCAATGTTGCTACTGGTCCACGAATGTTATGAGATGTGATATATCCAAACTGTTGTAGTTGTTCGTTCTGACGGATTAACTCCCGATTTAAACGACGTTCCTGTTCCTGTGCTTCCACTCTTATTGTTATATCCCGAATAATTACGGTATAATATCTATTCTGCGCCACAGTTACCTGTGAGATGGATGCTTCAATAGGAAATTCTTTTCCACTGGCATTAAGCCCATACAATACATCTGATTCAGACCCCATTAAACGTGTTGTCTTTTTAGACTCCCCAAATTGCCAGATAAAATCAGCATGTCTGCTCCGATAACGGATTGGAATTAATACATCAATTGCCTGATCCAATAAGGTATTTGCAGTGTAACCAAACATTTTTTCTCCTGCCTCATTGATCATTACAATCTTCTGATGATTATCTATAGTAATAATAGCATCCATAGCAGAATGGATAATCCCTTCCAGTCTTGACTGGAACTCTTTTGCCTCTGCTTCAGCTTTAATACGAGTAGTAATATCCAGAAGGCTCACAGCAATTCTTGTAATTCTTTCCTGTTCATCATATACAGGCGAATAGCGTATTTGAAACCAACGTTCTTTTTGATTAGCCAACTTCATTAATCGTTCCTCAGTAACCATCTCTCCCTGTAAACAGAGCAAGATATTTCGCTTAAATGGAGTATGCAGTTCCTCAGGTATATATTTGAGCATAGAGTCACCAATTTGTGGCTCTTTATCTAACAGGTGAAAAGTACTCGTCCGGGCCATTGTATTCAGACGTTGAATGTTGTATGAAGAATCTAACAGATAGATTGCCTGAATACTACTATTGAAGTAGGCTTCCAACTGAGCCTTTGCATCAATTATTTCTTTATCAGCCTGTCGCTTCTGCCTTCTGTTTTCAGCCTCCCGGATAGCCCGCTCTATAGCAGGAGCTAATCGTGTCAAGTTGTCTTTCATCAGATAATCGTCTGCACCGGCATGCATTGCTTCTACAGCGGTCTCTTCACCTATATTGCCTGAAACTATAATAATAGGGATATCTTTCTCTGATTGTTTTACAGTCTCTATTACATTGATTCCGGTAAAATCGGGTAGATTATAATCGGATATGATAATATCCCACTCTTCCTGTTCTAATAGTGAAGAAAGAGCAGGCATAGTATCAACTGTCACATATGAAAATGGAAGAAGAGCTTTATTCAAATGTCGGATCAGGATTCTCTCATCCAGCTCCGAATCTTCTATTAGTAAGAGACGCAACATAATCCTATTTTTTTCAGACCCAAAACCTTTTAATTACTTCAGCTCTATGGTTAAAATATCTCCCATAATGTGAAAAAGAAGGTAGCTCCCTTATTGGGAACTGCTTCAGTCCAGATATGTCCTCCATGTTTTGCGATAATACGTTGTACAGTGGCCAATCCAACTCCTGTCCCTTCAAAATCTCGTTTGGAGTGCAAACGCTGAAAAGGCTGGAATAATTTATCAGCATACTTCATATCAAAACCAACCCCATTATCTTTGATATAATATATAGAGGTTTCACTTTCTGTTATTTTACCCAACTCAATAATTGTTTCTTCTCTTTTGCCTGTATATTTCCAGGCATTGCTCAGTAAATTCTGCAATGCAATACCGAGGAGTTTCTCATCTCCCATCACTATCAGATCATCTGAAATGTGAGTGATAACTTTGCGTCCAGGACTCTCCTTCTGTAAATCTTTCAATATCGAATAAGCGATTATCTTTAGATTAACAGCTTCTTTATTGACTTCTGATTTAGTTACTTTGGCTAATTTCATCAGATCCTCAATCAACTGCCCCATTTTCTGAGTAGCACTACGAATAGTATTCAGATATTCAACACCTTCACTATCCAGCTTCTCAGCATAATCTTCCTGTAAGGCTTTGCTAAAACCATCAATGCTACGTAATGGAATGCGAAGATCGTGAGAGACAGAATATGAAAATGCTTCTAATTCCTTATTAGCTGCGATGAGCTGCACTGTTCGCTCCTTAACTTTTTGTTCAAGTTCTTCGTTCAGTTGCTCTATTTTTAACTCATATTGTTTCTTTTGGGTAATATCCATAATGATACCTGTTGCCCGTATAGGCTTTCCATTCTCATCACGAACTATTACTTTTCCCATATCATAAATCCACTTCCATGTGCCAGACTTAGTTAGAAGTCTAAGTTCTGCCTGGTAGTAAGAGGTTCTATTTTTCAAATGCCTGTCCATTATATCTGTTACAGATTCCAGATCCTCGGGGTGAATAAGATCTATCCAACTCTCAATTCGCTGCACAAGTTCTCCCCGTTTATATCCCAGTATTTCCAGCCACTGATCATTATAATCTATATCTCCTGTCTCTATATTCCAGTCCCATAAACCAAGCTCTCCACTTCGCAAGGCTAGTTCAAGTTGTTGTTTATCCTCTTCAAGTTTTTTTGTAAGCTGCATGCGTTCTGTAATATCTCTGGCAAGGACAGAAACTCCTGATCGGGTAGGATAGAAATACATGCGGTGGTAATAATGTTGTCCCTGATGCCATATTTCATTGGTAAAGATCTGAGGGTTTTTGGTCTTTAAAGCTTCGAGTATCTTTTCTTCTATTGGTGATCCTTTTAATCCAGGCAATATGTCATATACATTTTTACCTATTACTTGTTCAGATGAACGTCCTGTAAATGTTTCACTAGCCCGGTTATAATAGGTATATCGCATATCTTTGTCCAAAGAGAAAAATATATCAGTAATACTATCTGCCAGATCCCGATAATTTTGCTCTGCCTGATACAACTTGGTCACATCTCTGGAAATAACCAGCACCCCTCCTCTTATAGAAGGATACACATAAATATGAAATCTTCGTTCCTCATTTCTGTAATACTCAACATTGTCTAACTCTGTTGAGACTCCAGTTGCCATTACCTGTCTGTATACCTTCAGACGTTCCCTGGTTATTTCCAGATAGTCTGAACTTTGTCCCTTTACTACTTCTTCCAGAGTTTGTCCCTTTACCTCTATCAATCTGAAACCTGCATATTCTTCAGCTGTAGCATTCATATACTGATAACGAAGTTCTTTATCCAGTAATAAAATAGAATCCGTTATACTCTCACCTAATTCATGATAATTTTTCTCTGCTTCAATTCTAGCTGTTATATTTCGTGTAATTGCCAAAACACCTTTCTGTTGAGTTGGATAGACAGCAATTTCCAGATAAGTAAGTCTTTCGTCTCGTATTACAGTTGTGGAAACTACCTCTTGTACTCCGGTTTTCATTACTCTTTGATATGTATCAAACCGATCTCTGTACTGATTGTAGTAATCTTCCCCAAGTGCTTCGAGAGGTGTCTTCCCTAAAATATTCTTCAGAAGTTTTCCAGTACTTCTTTCGGTGGCTTTGTTCCAATAGATATATCTAAAGTCTTGGTCCAACATAACAATAGGTTCTGTAATGCTCTCAGCCAAATCTTTAAAACGAAACTCTGCCATTACCTCTTCTGTCACATTCTGTATAATAGCAAAAGCACCTTTGGTAGTGGTAGGATAAAGATTTATTACCAGATATACCCATTGACTTTTATATTGAAAGGTAGTAGTTGAGTTGGAAGAAGTGCCTGTATCAATAACTTTTTGTACATGAAACTCTATAGCCTGACTCATTTCATCATCAAAAAGCTCATGTGATTTTTTACCAAGTATATACTTCCGATCCAGACCTGCATTCAGTTCAGCGGCTTTGTTTACATAGACGTAACGCAATTCCTGATCAAACACAACAAATATCTCACGCATGTTCTCTGTAAGATCCATATATTTCTGCTCACTAAGCTCTAACTTTTCAGCAGCCAGACGTTGAATCTCTAATGTCGCGGATTTCATCTGTTCTGTGAGTATCAGCAGTTCTTCGTTCGTAGATGTTAATTCTTCATTGGCAGCTATTAATTCTTCATTAAGTGTCTCCATCTCACTATGTTTTGCTTCCAAGGCATAAATAGCATCCTGCAAAGTATTTTCTGTGTCTTTCAGATAAGTAATATCCTGTGTAGTTCCGATAAACTGATCTGGCATACCGTCTACACTGCGACGAAAAACAGTCTGTCGAAGCAACAAATAATGATATGTACCCTTATGATATTTGATACGTACTTCTGTTTTGCAAATCTCATTATCCAGTGCATGCTGACATTCCTCAAAAAATTTCAGGTATTCATGAAAATCATCTGGATGAATGACAAAATCAGATCGTTTAGGATCTGGATACAATTCAACCATAAACTCTGCCATATCTTCTCTACTCATATAAACAGTCTGTCGTGACGCAAGATCAAGTATATATATGGTACTGGGAGTGGTGGAAATAATCTGTTCTACAAATGTTTTTTGTTCCAGCAGATGTATATGTGATGTATGAAGCTTTTCATTTGTGGTTAACATCTCTTCATTAAGTACACTCAGCTCTTTCTGATGTTGTTTTAATGAAGCAACTGTTTCCATTAATTCTAATTCAGTCTTTTTCAACTGGGTGATATCTTCAACAATTACTAATACCTTTTCTGGGATGTCATCCTGTCCCCTCTGAAACACCACTCCATTCATTCTCATAAAAGCATACTGATTATCTTCTTGTATGATTCTATAATGAAGAATGCGGACTTCATGATCTTTTGCTGTTACAAAATCGTAGAAATACCGAGTATATTGGGCATACTCGTCAGGAGGTAATATATCAGCTGTTACTGGTACATCAACCGGTCTGTTTGAATAAATTGTACCAAGTGTTTTTATATCTATTACAGCTACTTTATGTGGGATGGTTATATTAATGAGTTCTACAAACCGATTCTGTGCGGCAAGCTTTTCGTTGGAGATTGTCAAACTTTGATTCAGTATGTGTAATTGCTCTTGTAACTGGATCTCAGGAGTCAAGTCATCAAATAACCAAAGTTTACCATTCAGCAAATCTCCATTCATTGGAATACAGGAAACTTTCAGGACTAGGGAAACCGGGTTATCGTATTTCCAAAACCAATCTTTTATAACAGATTGTGAAAAAACTTTTACAGCCTGTCCTGAAATCTCATCCTGGTTAACAGCTTTCATCCGAAGTTTGTACATACAATTAGAAACCTGTTCAGCAGGATGTTCACCGGGAGCGATATCTAACCATTTGGATGCAGCCTCATTCACATAAGTGGTAGGTGAATTATCATTTATAAACAGACATCCTTGTGACATATGTCTGGTTAATTGATAAAACTGTGTTAATTGCCCTTCAAAGCTACGTTTTTGATAGAACGCTTCCAGTATTTCACACAAATGAACCTGACAACAATTCAGGAATAACCGAAAAAAATCATCTACATGAACTGTACTCTTCCATGTAAGCATAACCACTCCCTCAAAATGGGATCTGCAAACAGGAATTAACACAATAAATTGTATGTCTGCACCTGTTATACTTTCCAGACTTTTTAAAAGAGTAGGATCTTCGACTAGTAAAGGTTCTGATTCATTGCTACCCAACAAGGATTTATAAATTTGTGATCTAAAACTGTAGGTCTTCTCTATTGGTGGCTGAGCTAAGATAATCTGAGCAGTCAGAATATCTGCCGCCTTTACAAGTACTAAAGAATCGGCGGTTGCCGACTCTTTGATCAGAGACAAAACCAGATTTATCCGCTCAAAACCATTTACACTCTTATCAATGTTTTGTAAACCAGAAAGAAATACATACATCTTTTCAAGCCACTTCGATAAATCTTCATATCCCGGCAATTTAGATCGATCCATTATTTTTCATGTATTTTATAAAAAAGTACCTATTGCCTGTATCACTTCCTCCGGAGCAGACATATGTGGAAAATGTCCTGTTGCATCTATATACAACAAATTACTTTCCTGAATACTAGCATTTAAATAGGCTCCTACCTGATGAGGGACAGCAATATCTTCATGAGCATGAATAAGCAGTACAGGCTTTTGTACAGCAGATAGATCTTTTCGATGATCAGATTGAAAAATAGTTCTGGAGACACTCAACGCAATATCAGGACGGATTTCTCCTAATGTCCTGGCAAATTCATTCCCCAATCCAGGTCGATGAGGCACATTCATTGCCAATGGAGCAAATCCACTTACCCATGTAAAGTAGTTTTGTTGCATGTTATCATACAGTTGATCCAAGTCTGCCTGTTCGAAACCTCCTATATAACCAGAATCACTATCATTCAGATATCTGGGAGAAGAACTCAGACATACCAGCTTCGAAAAGAAATGAGGAGATTGAATAGATGCTAATAATCCCAGCATTCCACTTACAGAATGGCCTATCAGAGTCACATCTCTCAACGAAAGATCTGAGCAAATTTGTAACAAGTCTCCTACATAGCTATGTAAAGAATTATATAGAAGAGGGCTGTATAAAGCGGGATCTACCTTACCTGATCCTGCATTGTCAAATAAAACAAGTCGGTATTTATCCGCAAAAGCATCTTTCACAAAACGCCATGCGGACTGATCTGTACCGAAACCGTGAGCAAAAACTATAGTGGGTTTACTCGATTCTCCTATAACGGAAACATTGTGCTGAACCAAAAAATTAGATGTAGTAACAGACATATCTCTCTAGAATAAAATGTGAGATAAGATAGATCTAATACCATGTAGACAAACTACCTGTATAATATAATCATACAATTTGCCCGATGTTATTATGATTTATTAATAAATTTGCTCCTGCTCTTTTCCGATATTTAAAGATTTCAAGTTTAAAAAGCTAAATGGAAACAGCTTCTTTATAAGAACAATGTTTTGAGGTTTGATTGAGGTTTCTAATATATAAAAAAAAATACAGGAATCAAGTAACAATACTAAATCCAGTAACACCGGTAGAATAATATCTCCATAAATAAAAATCTCAAATCAATAGTTTATAGTCTGATATACAAAATTTAAAAATATACTTTCTAAGTTGGTAAATGGCAAAAAATAGTATACCAATAAATGTCTGATTATCAATGTACTTTACAAAAGGCTATAAAATTGAATTTTCAAACATTAATCCCATACCTTTTGACTGAAAATCCTTTAAAATTCAACATAGGATGACAATTCTCTCAGTTTGTCAAGTCAGAAGTGTGCAATGTAATGATAGATTTTTGTATAATTTCACATAGTGTATTATCTAAAATGTGGAAATATAGACTCAGCTAAATAAACTCCATATCTGAAAAAGCTTATACACTAAAAAGAGAATATATCTTTTCTACCAATCGTTTTATAGATAAACAAAAATCATCCAAATATTAGTAAAAATTGTTTTTTTGGGAGAAAGGTTTTTGTTTGCCTATAGTTTAGTACACCTAATTTTTTAGGAAGGACAAAACAAGCTCATCAGTCAACACATATTATGTCTCATTCAAGGTAGGTTTTCTTTTGAGTACAATTCCGATCACATTCTTGTAAGCATCTGACTGCTTTGAATCTAGTGAATATTACTAAAGAGGCAAATCTCTATAAAACCTGGCATGAGTTATGTTGAATAAAGAAAGAAATTTACCTCTGGATCTTCACCGTTTCTGTCTTACTTAACGGTGAAATTATTTTTTTAATAGTGTTGTTGTCTGTTTTGTGAAGCAGGATAGCTGGAGCACTTTTTACTGTAGGAATAGAAACATCCACAAGCTTTAAAGCTTTCACATCATCAAATATCATAGGTATTCGGAAGTCTTCATCTTTATAACTTATCTTCACATTCTTCATAGTAACTCCCTTTGCATGTCGTACATAAAAACCCCAGGCAGGAAGTTCTCCAAACATAGAGAACTCCGGATAATCTGAAATTTTCTCAGGAATCTGTGTCAATGCATCTGGACTCGCATAGGCAACCTCTTTACTGGCACCTCCTTCATATTTTACTTCTATGTTTTCCAGTACAACATCTTCTATCGGATAATCTGGTAAACCTACAATAGAAGATGGGTATACATTATGGGGCTCTCTTACAATAGGGCCTTCTTCGCGATATCCTTTATCTGGTTTTCCTTTGGGTACATCCACCGTTACATTGCCAATGTAACTTACTAGGCACCCAATAAAAAGAATATCATTTTTCATGAACTTTGAATTGTTATATACGGAAGCTTAATTTCTATTTTGTTAATTCTGTAGTATATACGATGTTCCCTTCATAGTTAATAACCTGCACATATAGCTTTTTATCTGTAACAGAGAAGGCCATAAAGCCATATTCAGACAGAGCTAGTTTACTTATAGGTAACGTTCCGATTTCTGTTTTTTCAGATGCCGAGCCTGATACAAAATAATGGGTCTTGCCTTCTGGCAATAAATGCTGGAGATCATGGTCATGCCCACACAAGTAGGCATCTACTTGGTATCTATCCAAAACAAACTTTAGAGAAGCTCTTACAGCTCGTGTGTCATAGCTTTCTCTACGTTTTTGAGTAGCGGTAAATAAGGGATGGTGTCCTACCACAATCTTCCACTTGATGTTAGGAGAGTTATTAGACAGCACACCTTCCAGCCAATGTTTCTGTGCGGTACTATCCTGTCCAATGGTGGCATTGCTGTATTCTCCTTTGTAAAACTGTGGTATCAATGGATTGGTATCAATAAAAGCAATTAATACTTGTTTGGTTGTGTCTCCATGTATGGAAAAGATCTTGGAATAATAGCGGGCGGGCATCTTCCAGCGACGACTGATTTTTGAATAAGCAACCTGTGCATCTGGATTAGACTTATAATCATGATTACCTAACACCGGATACCAGTCCCATTGCAGGGAAAAATCAGTGTAGATATCTTCAAAGGAATATTTCCATAAAGGATCATACTCACTAATGACTCCACTAGGATAAAAATTATCTCCTGTTGCTATAATGAAGTCTGTTGAGAGTGTCTTAGCAGCCTTGCCCATTTGTGCAGCAACAGGCTTTTGATGATCCTCTCCATTACGTCCCCAGTCACCCATCACCAGAAAGTTGAGTGCATCCGGGTGTTTAGTTAATTCTTTTTTTTGTGCCTGTACAAATTGAAAACTCAGAAACGAAATAAATAAGGCACTGATTACTTTTTTCATAAAATAGATGGCTTGTTATATATAAAATCAGAATAGACATCCACATTTCATTTCAATAAAAGACTCATTAGGATGTTATTGAACCTTTATAGATCCTATCCAGAAGAAGATGATTTTATTCTTGGTAATACTTAAAACTTAAGCAGACATTTAATCATAGGATGTACTCAATGCAGTAAGCCAATGATTTATATCCTAAAAATGATTTGTACACTACTTAACAAGATAGGCTTTTATATAGCATAGGCAGCTTGTACTTTCTTCCAATACTTCTTATATAGTTGTTGGGACACATCCACTGACACACCAACAGGTTTATCAGTAAAGGATTTTTGCTCTGTAACCCACTTCCATTCCCATTTTTTAATTTCCTTGTCAAAAGCAGCTAAATCAATATCCTTTCCAGAAACTAGTCCATCATTCACTCGCTGGAAAAACTGTTGCCATCTGGGTTTATAAAAATCACTTAGCAACCCATTCCACTGACGATTAGAATATTCATGTAATGGACTGTTTTCATCTCCCCATAGAGTTACAAGATCACGGGCATTCTGTTCATACAAAGCTTTTTCTTCAGCTGTAGTACCACAACTACGTGCTTCCGCAATCCATTTTCCCAACAGAAAATCTTTTCGGGTTCCTAATAACTTATCCATATCATCAATCAACTCTATAAACTCTTTGCTATACTTCTGAAAATCCGCCTGATTCTTTTGTCGATAAGCTTGCACCCATTTCTTCTGTAGAGGCAGAGCATAGTTAGCCAGTACCTGTCGTGTAACATCCACCAGATCATACTGGAAGCCATCACTGGACTTGCATGTGTTGATTGCCTGAACCAGATGTTGCCAAGCAGGTAAAAGTTCAGCAGGAGGATAATTCAGTTTAGTGCGTGTCCATACTGTGGTTGAATCAAAGGTAGGTCGTCCTGTTACAATTGATTCAGCTCCATCCCGAATGGCTTTGCCATTGTAGACAGTTGCTTTCAGAATCTGCCAGGCGGCTAACGTATGTTCATTGGTATTCCCATAACGATTTCGGATATAATCAGACAACCATTTATCCAGATCAATGGGTTGATCTCTCCAGGTGTTGGCCATCATCAGTTCATATAAAACAGGATTCTGCTCAATAGCTTCCATAGTGAGTCCAATTCCTTTCAAATTTCCACTTTTCGGGTCATGCAATGCCTCAGCCGGACCTTTAGCAGCCCCTTCTATCCGTCCAAACAGATTGACATTACCCCCAAAATTATTTAGCATATTCCAGATCCAGGGTTTGCCATAAAATGCCTCAGTACTTTTCCATACAGGTTCTATTTCTGTGGCCAGATCCAGTACAATCATATGGTCATTGGGGACGGCATCCAGTAAAGCTTTGATTTGTGGAGCTTTCCAGAATTTGCGATCACTGTAGAATAACCATCCCTGCATAACCCATACAGCTTGTGGATCTGCTTGTCGCATTCCTTCATAGACACGTGCACTCAGCTTAGACAAAAATTCAGGCTCATCAGATGGTGGCTCGTTTTCGTTGAAGGTATCTGCTGAATACAAGTGATCTGTACCAAATAAACTAGTTTGTTTCTGTAGAAACTTCTTACCAATCTCAGCAAACATAGGATCTTCCGAGTCTAATATATAGGTATCCGCAAACCCATTGGTCCAGTTGGTAGCTTTCAGTTTAGCATTAGGAAAGCGATGACGAAAGGCAGCAGGAACGTGCCCTGTAAATGCAGGCAGTACAGGTTTCATTCCTAATTCACGTTCACGAGCAACAATCTTTTGCTGCAATTCTTTGTGGCTTTGCATCCAGCTTACAGGAAGTGGACCACCCCATGCATCCAGGTTTCCCATCCAGAACCAGGAGAAATATGACGGGCCACTAAAGAATGCCTGTAAATCCTGATCCGTAAATCCCATTTCCTTGTATACTTCATACCAGGTATATTCTTCTCCGGTAATTGCCAGCGGCATATTGATCCCATGCAATGCCATCCAGTCTATTTCTTTTTGCCAACGCTCCCAGTTCCACCAACTCATGCTGTAGTTGAAGGTACAGTAGTTCAGATAATAGCGGTAATGATAGGGTGTGTTCTTGTGAATCTTTTCAGGTACAACAGGTAGAGAAGCAGGTAGTTTTAAATTTGTTCCATTCCATGTAATCTGGCAATGGGCATATTCTGTTAGGTAGTAGTATAAAGCAGATCCGATTGCCACTCCAGTACTTCCTCTCAGAATGATTTTACCATTCTTACTTTCTATTTCAAATACATCATTTCCTTTTTCAGCAGCTAATGACTCCACCTGAAAGTACTGAGATTCTTTGGGTAATATTCTTTTTACAAAAGCTTCAGAGGCTTGTACATTGAGCTGAGCCATCACATAGGATGTAAAAAACAACTGGATAGCTCCAGCTATAAGAACTCTTTTGAAAAACATGTATACGTGAAAATTTATGTAGAATATGTGTTCAATCTGATTCGTAATTATTTTTCCTATACTTTTAAGAACCACTTCTGCCGATATAAAAAGTATAGAAATCCCAGTTGTACGATGACAATTCCGACGGCCAGCCATACCGGCTGCCAGGCTGCTTCAGCAAACTTGATCAACCCTCCAAAGAGAAAAACAGTAGTATGCTCAAAATCAATAACCCCATGTGAGGCCATATATATAGTAATTGAATTCATTCCTATCCATACCAGAGGCATAGACCATTTCTGAAATCCGGCAACATCAATAATCAGGTAAAAAGCAGAAAGAAACAATAGGCTCCAGCCACAGGTTAGTAACACAAATGAACTGGTCCACATATTTTTATTAATGGGAAAATCCAAATGCCAGATCCAGGCAATAGCAATAAGTAAAAGCCCTACTGGAATCATAAGAAATCCTTTTTTGAGGGGTGTCCATCTAGTAGATGACCAGCGTAGAAATTGACCTGTAAAAATGCCCATCAAGGCATTTGCAATAGCAGGAATGGTAGATAGAAGTCCTTCAGGATCGTAAACTTTCCGATGCAGTTTACCCGGCAACAATATACGATCTATATAGGCCTCCATATTTCCTTCGGGGGTAAGAACACCTGCACCGAATCCTGGAACAGGAACAAACTTCATAACAACCCAATACCCAATCAACAATCCTGCAAACCACAGCAGTTGCCCTCTGAGATCACAATAAAGAAAAATAAGTCCGGCAAAAAAACAGGATAAGGCGATACGTCCCAGTACACTGGCAAACCGGGTGTTTTCATATCCTTGCCATTTTAGTAATCCATTGACAACCATTCCCAGAATAATCAGAATGAGTGTACGCTTTAGAAGATGCCACAAAATCTTTTGTCTAATTGCCGATTTGTTCTCAGCAGTACTTCCTTCCAGCTGTTTTCCCATGGAATAAGGCATAGAAACCCCAGCTATAAAAATAAAAAGAGGAAATATCAGATCATAAAACGTAAATCCATTCCAATCTGAATGATGTAATTGATCAGACATCCAGTTAATCAATGAATTGTCAGATGCAGCAGCCCAGGAATGAATTAATCCTTCTCCACTGATAATCCAGAACATATCAAATCCTCTGAGAGCATCCAGAGACTGTAATCGTTTTAAGTAGGTTTTCTGATTCGTATGCATGTTGGCAGGTGGATCGCCTATCTATAAAAAACTCTCTGACAAATAAGATCTTCTGTCAGAGAGTTGTACCAGGTTGCGTTAATTAACTTTTAAAATTTTAATGTAGATGGCAAGTACTTAGCTACCAAATCTTCATAGTAAGGTCTGAGTGCTTTGGCATCAGGAGGTACAGGAACTTTTGAGTACAGATCGTAGGGATTGAATTTATTTACCCATTCAAACATTTTATGGTCATGTTCTGTCATTAGATGTGAATAGGCATTTTCCCGATGTTGTGAGTAGAATGAGTGGTAACGAATCATATACAAGGCAGGTTCTGGCAGATAGTCCTTCATCATCTGATACAGGTATTCATCGTGCCCCCATGACATACGTACATTATCTAATCCACAGTTAGGTTCATAAATGCCATATTTTGTATTATAGCGTTCATCTGTAGAATCGGGATTTGCAGCAAAAAATTCAGGATAAACGATCTTGTCTGAATGTTGGCATCCAACAGGGAAGGTATCTCCTACTACTGCCCACTGAGGCTCTCCAAACAGACACAACACTTTACCCATATCATGCATAAACCCAGTCAATACGAACCAGTCCGGATGGCCATCAGCCCGGATAGCTTCTGAAGTTTGGAGCAAGTGCTGTAACTGATCCAGGCTTGTATCAGGATCAGAGTCATCTACCAGTGTATTCAGAAAATCTACCGCTTCCCATAATGACATTTCCCGTTTATCAAATTTCAGAAAATCTGCTCTCTTCTCCTTTACAAAATCATAGGTTTGATAAGTATGATTAAGTCGGTAAAACTCACGCACCGTATCTACCCGTTCAGAATCAACATAATTTCGATACTCTTCTTTAGTCTTTGCAGACTCTTCCGGATCAGGATAACGCTTTAACAAATCGTCTTCCCATTCTTCCATACTGGATAATGGAGATACTTCTTTTTCTGTGAATTTCTGGTTCATAGGGTTATAATAATTGAGAGTTAAGGGATTAGTACAAACTCTTAAGAAGATTTATTCAAGTTAATTATTCAGAGACCAAAAAATTAACTCACTATTTAACATATCGATAAAATCTTACTAGAGGATGATAAAATTCCTTCAGTAAAATCCTGTTCTTTATTAAGAAAATGGGTTTTGAACTAATTTTGGATTCAAACAATTACAGAAACTGAAATAGGGAAAATCCTGCGATCCATATCTGTCTTAGTCTTGAATCCCTAAGAATCTTCTTATTTTCCTAATCGAATTATTCATTGCGACGCCTAGCTTTCCAATCCACCACCTAATATCAATATAGTACTTTTTAAATAAAAATTTTAGAATAACTAATTTCTATGCAAACGTTTGAAATCGATTTTGTCCAACCTCGAAAAGAAAGTATTATAATCTCCGGGACGAATCCCGCACAATTAATTCCGAATCCAGGACACAATTTTGAGGAGAGACAGAGGCAGAATCTGATGTCAGGGATTCAATAAACAGGCGGGCCGCTTCTGTACCAATTTGCTTGCTCTGACGTTTCACAGAAGTAAGTGATGGCTGAAAATATTCTGCTATAGGACTATTATCAAATCCAACCAAAGCAATATCTGTTGGCACATTCAACTTATATTCCTTAATGACTTTTAATGCACCAAAACAAACCTGATCATTTACACCAAATATGCCATTTGGTCTATCTTTCAGATTCAGAAGGTATTGTGTAGGCTTTAAGCCACTCTCTATATTAAAATTAGTCTCTGTTATCAATGCCTTATCTACAGGCAAGTGATGATCATTCAGGCAATCAATATATCCTCTATAACGTTGTTCTGCTACTGTAAGCCCCTTCGGCCCTCGTAAGTGAGCAATTCGCTTACAACCTACTTCAATCAAGTGTTGAGTAGCTCTATAAGCACCCTGATAATCATTTATTGTAACACCAAAAGCTGGAAAATGATCATACTCACGATCTATGAATATCAGAGGAATGTTTCGTTTCAGTACCTGTTCCAGGTGGGAATGATCTTTGGAATCGTAGGTTTCTTGTGATACAGACATAAAAATGGCATCTACCCGATTAGACAAAAGCCGTTCCACATACTCTTTCTCCAGTATCTGACTCTCATTGGTAATACAAATATTTACCAAGTATCCTAATGGCTGTAACACAGACTGCAGGCCATTTACCATAGCAGCTTCATGAAAATGGCTGATATTAGGCAGAATCACGCCTATTATTTTGGTTGATTTATTTAAAAGGCTCAATGAAACGGAGTTTTTTTGATATCCCATCCGCCGAGCATATTCCTGTATAGTGTTTCTTGTTTCAATATTGATCAACGGATGATTATTTAATGCTCTCGATACAGTGGAGGGAGAACACTTAAACTTTTGAGCAATATCTTTAATCGTAATTATTTTTGGTGTTGAATCCAATGACATACTTTTTAATGAAGTAATACTTGTTAAACTTAATCCCTCTCAAGAATATTTGTATTGTGATATCCGTTCAAACAAATTACCAGATCATAGAAAGGCTACTACTCCTCTATCACAAAAAAATACCCGGTAGAACAATCAACTTCTTTTTTCGGGAATTTATTACAATAAATACAATTTATCCAAAATAGTATTTTCAGATAAAAATTGTATTTTATCCAGACAGCGAAAACTGGTAATGTATTAGGCTACTTTGATAAAGATAACTTTAATAATCAGAAGGTAAAAGAGTGCTAGTAACAAAACTATGTGTAACTGATTAAAAATAATGAGTCATTCAGGGGAGCAATATTCTATCTAATGTATAATATAGCACATATTTCACATACAATAACAGAAGATTCTTACACCTATAACTATATGTAGGATATTAAAAAGGAAGATCTTTCTACAATCAAAAGTACTCTGGCTTTTTATGAAAATTTTATGATTGCTGTTTTGAGAAGTCCTTTAATTCTTTCCATGTTTCTGAATTACCAGGCAACCGGCCTGTATCCTGTATTAGCAAAGTGTACAAACTCCAAATACCTATACAGTTCTCATTGACAGGCGTTCATCAATTGGGCTTAACTTAATACTAAAAAATAGTTGCCACAAAACCTAATCACAGAAACAAAATCATTATCAAACCAGAGCATTCTTACCCTGGTTTCAAGGATTGTCCAGCATATATTTCCAACCCCATTCTTTAAAATAAGCGTTAAGACTGTTAAGCCGCTCATAGCAAAACTCGCCAAAATAAAAACCCTTACTGGCATACGCCTGTCTACAAGAAAAACATATTTCAAAATAGGCAAATGGTGTCTCAGACTCATCATAGAATATGATTCCATGATGAGGTTCATAACAGATTGCTTGTTCAGGTAGCGTTCCATCCTTCGGAGTTATTCGTTTATAGAAAAGAGTCAGAAAGAAGTTCATTTCCTTACCTGTTAACGCCTTTCGTTCCTGAACAATAGAACTATCCAAACTAACTAACAAGCTGTCGGCTTTTCCAATCCCATATGCTTACATATATTGGTTTTATCTTCCCTGTATGTTTATATATTTCTATATCTATCTTATTTTTAGGCATTACCTTCACCCTATTCACAAAATTAATCACCACAATTTTATGGGTCCTCTTCACTAATGAAACCGTATCCAGTGACTTTACCTGTGAGCAACTTTTAAAAATATCCTGATAAATCTGAGAAAAAGTTTTTGGAGAGTATAGAATGAGAAGAATACTCAAAAGCAGCTTATTGCTCATTTTGGAAAACAGAATGTATATATAAATTCATTGAAGACCAATTATTGCATAAGTAGAGCCCCATATATAAATCCTACAATTCCCGCTAATAGAAAGAATAGCATATAAGCTATTACATAGTTCATTAGAGATTTAACAGCAGCAGTAAAATAGCTTTTTCGATAAAAAAACAATACGCCTACAACTGAATAATATATCGCAGCAATGGATGTAGATAGTATGCTATCTATGATAAAGTGTGTAGGGAAATATCGGTATAACAAATAACCCGGAATAGAAAATAGTGCACTCTGTGCCATTGTATAGGTATTCATTAGCAAATGCTCTGCATAGGTGTATCTCTGCTTTCTAAAAAACACACTGGAACCTAAGGCCAGAATTGGAATCAGAATAGCATACATGAATTGAGGATTCTGAGTAATAAATTGCTGAAACTGCTGAACTCTTGCATTGGCAGTCTGATATTTTTCCTGCTGTTTTTTATTTTTAAAAACTGGCTTTTGCGTTTGTACCTGTTCTGTTATCTTCTGAGTAAATGCATCCATATCCAGTATGGAAAATCCTATAAATGTACTGATACCCAACCAAAGCAGCAGATATTTAATGGGGTTGGTGTATATGATCCTTTTTCCGGTAATGTAATCAGCTATTACTCCCTGAGGCCGGGTAAACATCTTCGTTGTTGTAAAAAGAAATCCTCTGTCAAAATCAACCAGTGACTCATAAGCCAGTGAGAGCAATTCTTTTATTGTTAACCGGGGTTGCAGCTGTCGTTGTCCGCAATGTCCACAAAATGTTTCGGTTACCGGATTGCCACAATTCTTACAGTCAGCAGGTTGGACTTCTTTTAAAACAGCGGTTTGTGCGTGTTCAGAATGTATCATTTTATTTGAGAAGGCTAGTATACTTGCATCGCAATCTAACAACTATTCTCATAACTTCAGATAGGCTCTTGTTTTTCCTTTGACTCTGTCTAACAAATACTCATTTTGCTCTCACTCCAATTCCCGGATAAGTACACTTTTAAAGATGTGCCAGTAAAACTGATACCCCCAATTACAGTATACATTGGCAAATCCCATTCGTTCATCGAACAACTCAAAATCAGTAAGTCACTAAAATGATTTTAGAGGAATATACCTATACAAAACACCAATGCACACATTAAAACCTTCTATGAAAAAAATCTTCTATTCAGCTTTATTGCTTAGTATTTCCTTCTCGGCCTGGGCGCAGGATAATGCTGCATCCAATCAATATATAAATATGAGTCTGGAAGAACTGATGAACGTACAGGTTGAATCAGCTTCCAAGAAATCAGAAAACTTGTTTGATACTCCATTCTCAGCCTCAGTTCTTACTAAAGAAGAAATACGAAAAGCAGGAGCAACCAGCATTATGGAAGCTCTACGTCTGGTTCCAGGTGTGATTGTTCGGGAACAAAGCAATGGCAACTATGACATTCACCTGAGAGGTCTGGACAATGTGCCCCCCAGTTCTTTCTTTATGAATTCGATTAACTCCACTACACTGGTTATGATAGATAATCGCCCTGTATACAATTACCTGCAGGGTGGTACCTACTGGGAAACACTCCCCATTGACCTGAATGATGTAGAGAAAATAGAAGTAGTGCGTGGCCCTGCAGCAGCTATGTATGGACCTAACGCAGTATCTGGTGTTATCAATATTATTACACAGAAAAATGCTGGCAACATCAAAAACGTTCAGGCAGTAGCCAATGCACAGTATGGAAGTCTAAATACCCTGATTGCCAATTCCTCTATAGGACATCAGTTTACCAATAAGCTGTCTGCAACTATCAGCGGAAATTATCAGTCCAGAGGACGGGATGTATCCTATTATGATCTGAAAACAAACCAGACAGTTGATTCACCCAGTAAGTTAACTCACAATACGATAACCCCACTGTTTGCCAAACCAGACCGGTCAATGGAGAAGTATGGAGCAAACGCATTTATTAACTACAAGGAAAACAATAACATACGATTTGATCTGGCAGCAGGGTTACAGGGTTCGGAGGTTCAGAAAGTAAGTGCGGAAAATACAGTAACACCTATGTCTGTTATGCGTTCCAACTCTACCTATGCAGATCTGAAAGGAGTAATTTACGGGTTAACCAGTCAGGTTTCGTATATATCAGGCGAACAAGACCCAATCATCGGTCAGAGAGGTAGCAAATACGCCTTCAGTGCACTGGATGCGGCTTTTGAATATGAAGTAAAACTTAAACACCTCTCTATCAAACCAGGTTATAGTTACCGCAAAGCGTTATACGACGATACTAAATTCTGGAGTGCGGAAAATTCAGAAGGGGTATTAAGTGGCCGGTATTACATTACTACGCATGCAGCTTCGGTAAGAACTGAATACAATCTGTTTCAGGATAAAGTACGGCTGGCAGGAGCTCTTCGGATGGATAAGTTCAACTATCCTGACAAATGGTATCTGTCATATCAATTGGCAGGAACCTTTAAACCATCCGATAGCCATCTGTTTCGTGTAGTGTATTCACGGGCTTTCCGTTCTCCGTTTATCTATGATAACTACATTAATCTGGCTCTTCAGGCTAACAGTGAGCAGGTACATTCCACTACGCTGGTTACAGGAAATAAGAACCTTCAGCAGTTGCAATCGGATATGGTTGAGCTAGGTTACCGGAGCAAACTGGCCAGTAACCTTCAACTGGATCTGGAAACATACTATATCCAGACCAGCAATTATACCAACCTGATTGTAGGTCAGAGACAGATACAGCCTGGCGCTCCGGTACAGGTTACAACCTATATCAATGTACAAAACATCCCTCTTACAGTTAACCAATGGGGAACCACACTTTCTTTGAATTATGTACACAAACAACTTCAGATAAAACCGTTTGTATCCTGGCAGAAAACATTGTTGTATGACTATTCTTATTACAACAACACAGCCGATGGAGCACAAACCTCTGATGGATCTGATCCTGCCACAAATAACATCAACTCAGGAATAGGAACAACCAAAACTCATAAAGCAACTCCTTCTGTGTATGGTGGTGCCTTCATAAACTACCAGTTTAATACGAAATTTAATCTGAACATAAATCCGTATTTCTTTACTAACCAGACACTGTCTCATCAAAATGCAAGCTACACTGTTAAATCTACAGCTGTTGATACCTACAAAGTAGATGCAAAAGTGTTTGTCAATGCAAAATTCTCTTACTCACCCAGCAAGGTCGTTACGATCTTTGTAACAGGCAGAAACCTTCTCAACAAACGATCTGCTGAATATTTTCATACAGATGCTATTGGCAGTATGTATCTGGGTGGTATCAATCTCAACCTCGGATCGTTGTAAGTTCTGTTCTGGGCTGAGTACAGAGGATGCTGGTAGTTATCACTATCAGCATCTTTCTTTTTATAGTCCGTCCAAACTTTTACCTTGCCAGTCCAATGCTGTAAGGAGGTATTTCCAGATTCTTTCCGAAAGAGTCGTAATCTACTATCCGTCAGGGAATTTCATCAGGGCATTTTTTGCAGTCCTTCCCATTTCACTTTCCATTTTCCATCTTTGGGAAAACCAGGATTGTTCGTTGCCGCGCCATCATACCCGGCGCACATCATAGAAATAGCTGCCAGGAACCCTCCATTTCCAGGAAGATACAATCGCAGGCGTTCATCCTGAAAGTTATGTCCGTTTGGTAAATAGGTATTGGTTCGGATCGGCATTAGCAGGGCATCAACGGCTTTGTCTGGTAGTCCAAGCCGGGTGGCAGTCATGGCCGTCATCGGGAAGTCCCATCCCCATGTATCCTGCCAGGTCCAGGTATTCCAGATCAGGTCAAAAGTACGCCGCATAGCTGCTTTATCCAGAAGAGGCGTAACAGGCAGCATTCCCCATGTGCCTAGTACGGAAGGGTGATCGGTTTTATATACAGGGTTAGTATATGAATCAGGGGCACTTTCTGCAGCCAGATATACCCCATTGGCTTCTGGCAAAGGTGACAGCTTAGTTAATACTTCATCCCATTCGGCTTTTCGGGGCATTCCCAAGCGTTCCCGCCATTGCTGAGCCACCGACAAACCCCAGTGCCAGTACGCCAGTTCATAGGTGGGGTTAAAAGTCTCTTCCGGTTTGTAACGTTCCTGTGCCGGAATCACTCCTTTTCCTAACACATACTTTCCCTTTGCCGGATCAAACCAGGCATAAGAGGCCATAAAATCTGCTGTAGCAAATACGAGATCTTTGTATTTCTCCAGCTTTGCCCGATCCCGTTTATCCCGGTAACAGAGTTCTGCGAAATAAATAAAGTGTGGTTGTTGCCAGATCAGAAAAGCGCCTACAGACGACGGACTTTCCTTTCCTTCCGGATCGGTCATCTTCTGCCAGCGGGCTCCTGTATATCCCTGACGCTTTGCCAGATTTTGTGCTTCCTGATACACCTGCTGATACCAGTTGAGGCTATGTTCCAACAGATCAAGCCGATTCCAGAGTGCAAAATGGATTGCATGCCACCAATGCATTTCCAGATGTGGCTTGCCAAACCAGCTATTGTATGTTAACCCTGTTTCCTGTGGGGGTTGTGAGTTTACACATTGTATCTTTGTCAGGTATTGAGACAAAATGATCCGTCGTTCCAGTTCATGGGCACGGGGGTCTGTACTTCCGGCAAAATCAACAGCCCCTCCCCTGCTCCAGAAGGCATTCCATCCCTGTACACTACTGGCCTGTGTTTCTGTAAAAGAGGGGACATCACTTATAGAAACAGGAGAAAACAAACAGGATAACTCAAATACATCTGCCTTGTCGGCAGGTGAGACCACAAAATAATGTTTTTGTGCCTGAGCAACCCTGGCATTTCCTTTCCATTTCAACAGTGTATAATACGTTGTGGTATCTAACTGATGTAGAATAGAAGCCAATTGTGGCTTTGCAGTTTCTACATTGGATATATGCTTGTCAACTTGTTTATAGTTCGTCCCGACATCAGTCCAATCACCTGTAGGATAGGGAAAACGCAGGTTTACCTTGAGTCGTCCCTGGGCGATCAGTTTGGATTGTATTTTTACACCGACCTCATCCTGTTGTGCATGTCCATATGTCCAGACCACAACGGCTTCTCCTTCTACTGAAAACTGACTTTTAATCTCTCCTGTCCAGGGATTCAGTTCCTGGCGGATATTTTTAATATCCTGAACAGAGACTAGTGTACCATTCTTTTTGTAGATCTCCAGTCCCAGATTGCCTAGTTGCAGCCGGTGCGGATTTTGCCGAAACCAGTTAGATGCCTGCTTGTTGCGTTCCGGTTGAGACCATTGCACACTATAGGTAACTTTTCGTCCATTCAGGGTATATTCTTTCAGCGATTCGTTAAACTGATAACCGACTGTATCCCGAAAACTATGCCACCCCCACTCAGACTGCGTACCCAGCGGTACTCCTTTGGCATAAAACTCCGGAAAGGTTTGCAGGCCGGTTACATCTACTGTAAACGCAAACTTTCCATTGCCTACAGACAGCGAAGCTAATGTATCTGCTTTTGTATTGATCACCCTGTGTCTTTCGACTAATGCCTTCCTGTTAATAGGAGTCTGGGAAGAAATGATGGTAACATGCCATAGCAGAACCAGCAAAAAACAGTACTTTACAAAACAGTATGTATGCATGCAATAAACTTTCAATGTATTTCCTGTTTGTATTAGCGTATTCTTCTTTCTTTTTACCAGACCTCTAATCAATTTTCCGGATTTCTATTTGTATCTTGACTATTTTACAATCCGGATGCAGATCTATTCAGTCAAATTTCTTTACCTGATTGTTATCTATTTTGCAAAAATGATCTCTGTATGAGTCATTAAAACTATGGAAAACTGGAAAGCCATGTTATTGCTGGTTGCCTCCTGTCAGGGCATTCTGTTAAGTCTGGCATTACTCACTTCGTTTCGAAAGAGGATAGGTCCTTCTCTTTTTCTGGGCCTTATCCTGTTGATTATTTCGCTGGAACTCCTGAATGATTGGGCGATACAAATTCATTACCATCAATCTCCGGCAGCTATTCCCTTCTGGTTGCTGGAATCATATCTCATCATTCCTCCTTCCCTTTACTTTTTTATTCTTTCTACCACCCGTTCTGATTTTCAGTTTACCCGAAAGCATCTGCTGCTATATGTACCTGCCGTTGCTGAAATTATAATGGAAACAGCAGCCACCATTCGATTCCGGCTCACAAGACAAGTAACAGATCTCTTTAGTATTCCTGCCTGGTTCTTTTTTACAGAGATACTACCTGTTATTGGAATAATAGCTGTTCTCATCTTCTTTGGCAAACAGTTACGTCTTCTTTCAAAAAACCAAAAAGCCTCTTCTCAGACACGTCAGTCTCTGATAAAACTCTATAGCTTCTTTGCCACCTTTCTGCTGCTAAGCATTTTCTGGATAGCGGATGCAGTATTTCTATTGCCTGTGTTTCCTTTTGAGGAAGGAATTATGATTGTATTCCTGTTTACATTAGCCTATACAGGATATTCTAGCTTTACATTCTTTGATACTCCACAAACTTCGGATGTTCCGTTAACAGAATCCGAAACCCAATCTGAATCCCCATTATTTCCGAATTATAATGACAGAACAGAGCTAGACAGAATGGAAAACTTGTTGAAAGAGACAAAACTATATACACAACCCAAACTTTCACTCGAAGATCTGGCAAATGCCCTTCACCTCCCCTCCCGTTATGTCTCCTATCTGATCAATACGTATCGTGCTACCAACTTTCATTCGTTTATCAATACGCATCGGGTAGAGGAAGTACTACGCAAAATAAATGATCCGGCAGAGCAGCATAAAACTTTATTAGCTCTGGCTCTGGAATCAGGCTTCAATTCAAAATCTTCTTTCAATCAGGTTTTCAAACTCCACACTGGACAAACACCCTCTACCTATCTTCCCAAAATCAGGGAAAAGGTCTGAAAACACGTTTTTGGACGTCCGAAAAGATGCTCTTAAGCGACACCCTTGTGTCGGATGGCTTTTTTTGCTTATAAAAAACCCATGAAAAAAGCTTCTTACTGCCTTTATTTAGTTCTGTCTGGCTGGCTTATGTCGTATACAGGTATGAGTCAATCCTCAACCCAGGGTATCTCCCAAAAATGTATTGCGATTGAGTTTAATCATAATGTCGAGTTTCTGGGCTTTGTCTTCTTTCTGGGTTCTTTAGGCTCTCAATACGAACAAACCGAAGACACCTATTTCAATGGAATCAAAAAGAAAGAATGGCATGCTTTTAATCTTAGTCTCTATCGAAAATATAAATCCTATCAAGCCAATAAGGATTTACAAACAGTAGCCCGATGTATTGAATCACTGGGAGGTAGTAGTCTGATCCGGTTGCTGATTCAGGTACCGGAATTTCCTCATGCCACACTGCCAGCTTCTATGCCAAAAGAAGAAGTGCTGTTTTTCTCTTCCACAAATGATTCGCTGGAAGCTTATTCCCATGCACAGGAATTTTTGCAGGCAGCCAATCGGTTTTACAAAGAGGTGCACTTTGAAAAGTATTTCCAGGAAAATCAACGGCTATATGATCACTCCATGGAACAGATCAGAAAGAATATGCCTCCGGAAGGATTCATTGATGCGATGGAGCAATTTTATAGAAGGCAATTTGATGGCTACCAGCTGCTTCCCAGTCTTACTATTCCGGCAGGAATGGGGTTTGGTCTACAGCTAACAACAGCCGGAAAAACAACTATCCTCAATGCCTTTGGGTCATTTGGCCCTCAGCGGTTTGCCAAAGATTCCCTGCCGGATATGGGGTTTGCCAATCCCAAACGTTTGCGTGAACTAAGCATTCATGAGTTTGGTCATTCGTTTGTTAATCCAATTATTGCCGATTTGCCTGCAGAATTGACAGAAAGTACTAAATCTTTATTTGATACGATCAAAACGGACATGGAAGATCAAGCCTACCAAAACTGGAAAACCTGTCTGGATGAACATTTTGTACGGGCTGGCGAAGTTATGATTTCACATAATCTGGGTTATTCCCAGGAAGCAGAGGATCTGCTTCAGTATTACATTACAGGTCGTAAATTCATTTACTTGCCTGTCATTATTCAGGAACTGAAAGTATACAACCAAAATCCTTATGTCACCTATGCTTCCACTGTACAAAAGGCATTGGAAAAACTACAGAAGCAAAGCAATGCATTATCAGATCGTGCAGATACAAATGGATTGTGGAATTCTCCGGAACAGATACAGTTTCATACAGAAGACATAGATATATTCTGGAAGGTATTTGACAAGATGTATCCTCGTATTCAGGGCAGTACCCTTCAGAAAGAATACATAGAGGCCGGAAGTGCAGGCTTGCAAAACTTTATTAAAAACCGGATCGAAAGTGGTAACAAACTTGCCAAAACAATTCGGAAAGAGTTGGATTACTACCAAGCAATACGAGCCAGTTCACTCTCTATTGCCTCACGCAAAGAACAGTTTTATACATGCTTTCACAATCTGAAACAACTTTATCCCGAAGCTCAGTTTCCGGATGTTTATTTTGTGATTGGCAGAAAGAATACAGGCGGCACTACCTTCAAGGGAGGTTTACTTATTGGAGCAGAAATGTTTGGACAACCCACAGCTACCTTTACCCCACGCATTCCTATTGACTATCTGGATGAACTGATTTCTCATGAACTCATTCACTTCCAACAAAAATATAGCAAAAACAACTCATTGCTTGCTCAATGTATACGCGAAGGGGCAGCCGACTTTCTCGGTGAACTTATCAGTGGGGCACACGGCAATCAGGAAATGTATCACTATGCAGAAGAACACAAACAGGAACTATGGAAGGAGTTTCTCGCCCGTAAAGATGACAACAACTGGCAGGGATGGCTATATTATTCAAAAGACACTTCACGCCCTAAAGATCTGGGCTACTGGATGGGTTACAAGATCACCCAATCCTATTACCAGCATGCTACTGATAAGTCACAGGCAATAAAAGACATACTCACTATTCAAGACTTTACAGGCTTTCTTGAAAAAAGTAAATGTGCTGAGTTATTTGTCAACCCTTAAAACAAAGCCTTTATCAGGATATACATATCCGAATTCTGTTTACATGTAAAAAATATTCGAATTATGGTCAAGTCCATAAGAAAAAATAGACACGCAGGCTTGTTGAGAAAAATAAAAAGTGAACAGAAATCGAATCACTTTTGGTTTTGACTGGAATACCAGTCACGTTGAAGAAATATTCGAATAATGGTCACTCTGAAAATTGACCGGAATTCCGGTCAATTTTCAGAGTGACTGGTATTCTGTTCACTTGTTGGTTTAACTGGAGTTCCGGTCATATCTCTCTGTAACCGGAACTTCAGTTACAATTGATAACTAAAGGATCTTTCCCATCCCTGCCCTCCTGCAAACCTCCACAATATTCTTTTCTTTCCGAAAGAACTATACTCTCTTTTTGTCCTTCTGGAAGAATCTTGTGACAAATAAAGCTAACTTTGGTATTTGAGAGAACCTGCTATACAAAAGAAAGAGGTATGACCCTTTCAAAAAAGCAAAAAGGGAGGGTTTCTTACAGGAGGACAGGATGTGGAGAGATCATTTCCGGAGGAAAAATGAGGAAAAACGTTTAAATTAAAAGCATTGACATTCCGGTGTGTTAAAATGAGAGAACGATCTTTATGAAGAAGATCTTATTTATGACTTTAGGTGTTCTAGGCGTATTCGGCCTGGGAATTTTACTGGCAATAATAGCTACTCTTTATAGTAGTAAAAGAGGTCTATATTACTCTAAAATCACTCCTGTAATTATTCCAACAATAGAAAAAGCAAAAGAAAGAGGAGTATTTTATAAAACACTCCTCTTTCTAAATAAAGATACGCTAAAGATTGATTCTTTAGAACTTGTACCTTGGCAGGCATGGTTAGAAAGGAAATATATAGAGAAAGAAAAGAAAGTAGATCTAGAAACATTTGTCCTTGTAATTAAATTCGCACTTTCCAAAAGGGGAAAGATATTTTATCCTAGTGGTCCAAGTCTTTTGCCTGGTTTTACAACAAGTGCTTCTCCTGAGTATATGTTCCCTCATATTCAACAAGAAACGAATTATATGTACACAGTAGCATGGCTCGACAAACAGAATTTATCTGATACACTCGTTATTCAAAATGAAAAGTCAATTCAAGCTATTAAACTAGTTAAGGCTAAATAGGTTTAGACCTTCCTGCCCTTATTAGAACAGGTGTAACAAGACCGGCCTCTGGATTTGGAGCAGATTTTCTCAGATACCAAAGTTAGCTTTATTTGTCACATCTGTCCCGACAACTGCCTGCCACGCATCAGCGTGGGCGGGAAGGTTCTTTCAGAAGAACAAAAAGGATTTCTTCAATAGATTTTCTTCAGTTGTACCAATGCTTCTGCCACAATCAATCAACACCAGGTTATTTAGGAATGGTTAATTGTACGGGTGTCAGAGATACCTGTCCCACAATACCTGACTTCTGAGGCTGCCAGTGTGCAGCTGTAAATACACCATCTGTGCCAACATTCTCTTTCCTGCGGGCAGAAACATTGATATTGTAAAACTTCTGCCACCGTTCCCCTTTTTGATCCTTATCAGCAATGCGGTTTGCCATCAGGTTGGTAACAGAGATCTGTAATTGGTTCTGAGCCTTGAGTAATGTCGCGGGAATTACAATCTCGTAGGAAGGGCCAAGTAGTGTACCCACTGGCTGTCCGTTTACCTCAATCCGGGCATGTGTGTACACGCTATCCAGTGATAGCAGGTATCCATCTGCTTTTCCATCTGGCTTTACAAATGAGATAGAATACGTAGCTGTTCCGGAGAATGCCTTTACTCCTTCTGCTGGAAATTCAGTCCATGATTTCAGGGTGGTTGTTTTGATATCTTTTGGTAAGGAAGGACCACCCTCTGCAAAATGAATTGTCCACTCTCCAGTCAAAGGTTTAGCACTTCCGGCAGGTTGGTAATAGTCATAGGATTTTCCAGAAACCAGATTAGCATACTCTTCCAGCAGGCAAGACTCTCCGGGTGCCAGTTGCAAATAAACCTCTATACTGGTTGGGGTAGTTTTGCGAAGCGTTGCTAGTCCCAGCTTTCCTGTCATAGGATTGTATATCCCTGCAGACTGTGCCGGACTTTGGAGAGTAGTCCATCCGGCAAATGGCTTCCGTGTCCGGTTAGCAACAAAATAAACGGTACGATCTCCTATTTTCCGGCGGATATACTGCAAACCGGCATCTGTAATTGTTTCTCTGCGAACATGTGCAGCCGTAAGTAGCTGATCCAGATGATCACCTAGCAGAATCATTCCCTTACCCACTTTTGCAATCTGTAACCCAGTAGATTCTGTAGTTTTAAACGATAGCTGTTGTAGAAGATCTTTCAATGCTTTTTGCCGTTGAGAAAGATTGCCTAATCCTGGAACATCCACTGGCAGTTTGTTATGAATAGCAATTGTTGCTCCATTCCGCGCCAGTTCGATTAGTTTTTCCAGAGTGGCTATAGGCATGCGTTGCGCTTCCGGAATCAGCAATGTCTGATAGGCGACATTTCCTGTCTGTAACAGATTAGCAGACGAAGACAGATTAGCAATCTGGCGATCTGAAATAAAGTCGTAACTATATCCTCTGTCCACCATCAGTTGCGCATCGGCTTTCAGGGTAGTACCGTTAAACTCTGCCCCTAATCCATCGAAATGTTGTACCGTTCGTTTGCCAGCCTCTGCATACATATCATAGATTGGAAAATAGACCAGTACATCGTTGTCTGAGTTTCCAGCCTGTAAGAAAGACTGACATCTGGTAACATAGGTGTTCAGTGTACTAAAATCATTCCAGAACGGATTGGAAGGATGAAAATGAACTGCAGCATAAAATAACCATCCGGGCCATGACTCATTTGCAGGCGAATAGTTAGTACCATGGTAAAAAATATGGTTTACCCCACCCAGCATAAAGAGATCCAGTGCCTGCTTTACATCCCCCAGAGAGGACAGGAAGTGTTCATTCAACCAGGTAGCAGATTCCGATGAAGTCAGCTTTTTACCCATCACATGGGCTGCTGACGAAGCGAATTTGATACGTAGTATGTCAACACCTTCAATTTCAGGAATATCACTGACAGCATATAAATCCAGAATATTGGCAGGTGATCCATGTGCCTGATTTCGGTTGATACGTCCGTGATCTTTTACCCATGTATGCCATTCCATACTATATTTTTCCAGCAATAACTCTCCTAATGTCTCCCGGTAGTCGCTTCGTACCCGTTGGTTTTGCTCTTCCGAATCTTTTCCAAACAAGGCTGGCAGGTATTGGCGTAGGTCATAGCCTCTGCGGTTCTGAAATTCCTGCAAAAACAAAGGTGTCCAGTTGGCTTCACCCTGCGCATCATCTACCTCATAGGAATCATTGAAAAAAGCCCGCAATCCTGTCAGATTATGAGACTGAAATGCTTTGTCAAATTGCTGAAGATAGTTTTTGGTAGCAGTTCCTGAGAAATGATCAATCACATTGCCCTCTCCTCCAGGTCCGGCGCGTTCTACCATCTTTCCATGCCATCCCTGAAAAAGGGCATACAAAGTCCAGTTACCAGCAGGAGCTTTCCAGTTTAGCTGGCCATTAGCCCCAACTTTATCTGTCAGGTTCAGTGCGTCTCCCTTATCGGAATATGCCATCAGGGCCTGCAAAGGCAACGGTTTTTCAAATCGAACCTGATCCAATGCCAGTGCCTGTAAATTTTTATTTTTATAAACCGGTTCTACCAGCTCTGTCATCTTTACAGTATGTCCTACGGCTCTCACAATAGGCTTCTGTGTAAACTGGACAGGATCTTTTAAACTTTCGCCCCCTTTTACTGTATAGGTCTGGCAGGCAATGTATTTACAGGCGTCTTCGTCTGTTACCCACGGACCGCCAAACGGCCATCCGGATGCCTGTGCCATATCAATACCCATATTCAGTCTTTTGGCCTCCTGCAATGTATGTTCGAGCATTTCCATCCATTTGGGCGATAGAAACTCAATAAACTGATCTTCGTATCCTTTTACCCCATAGATAGGTGTTATCTCTAATCCTCCTAATCCTGCCTTCTGATACTGCTCCATCAATGCAGTCAAGTCCTTCTTATTGACTGCACTTCCCATCCACCACCACCGGGACCAGGGTTTTTGTTCATAGGTAGCAGCAGGCCAGGCAAGTTGGGCACTTACATTTGTAGAAATAAGGAATGCAAGTGCAACTACTCTCAACAGTTTGTCGGGCAAATAGTATCGATATGCTAAAAAATTCATACGAGTTGATTGTATGGTTTGAGGTATCATACGTTAATAAACGTACTATTTGCTTAACTTATATACTTCACTTCCTGCCAGAAGAAAACACCCTAAGCCAAAATCTTCAAAGTTGGGTTCTTTTTCATAACTCAGTGGCTGTCCGTCTTTGGGTTCTTTGCCTGTACCCTGTACATAGCCCAGAAAACCATTGTCATGCACACAATCTGTTGCCAGCGCATTCCAGGCTTTTGTAATAATAGGTTTGTAGGTTTTTTCATCCAGCAATCCTTTGCGAAGGCCCCATGCCATTCCATATGTAAACAAAGCTGTTCCTGTCAGTTCTTTGCCTCCATAGTTGGTAGAATCATGCAGACTCACATTCCAGAATCCATCCTTTCGCTGAATAGGCACCAATGCTTTCATCATTTCCAGATACGTTTTCTGGTATTCTTCCCGATGAGGAACATTGGCAGGCATGACATCCAATACCCGCACCAAAGCTGCCACTGCCCACCCATTACCTCGTGACCAGTAACAATCCTGACCGTTAGGTTCTGTATATGGGGGATCAAAGTCTTTGTCCCGCCACCACAAACCATCAGCAGGATTGTATAGCCCTTTGTCACCCTGTATATTTTTGGAATGGTCATACATCTGGTACATTTTTTCATAATAGCGGGTATCATTATAGATCACCCCAAGCTTTGCCATTACTGGCATAGCCATCTGCAAGGCATCAACCCAGGTCCAGTCGTCAAACTTACTGCTACTTACCAGACTATCTATTGAAGCCTTAATATCCCGTATACGTTCTTCCTTTTTATCAATCAGATATAAATCAATGTACGTCTGGCCACAGCACTGGTTATCCGCATTTCGGGTTTTGATACCATCCCGTAATCCCCATTTGTGACTTTCACCCCAGGAAACAGCATAGTTGTAATAGTCTTTTTTAGGATCAATCTGATACAAAGCCATTAGTCCTTCATAATATACCCCTCGTGTCCATATATTGCTTGGGCGGGTACGATCCGGACTTAAAATAGGTTTACCCGTATCCGGCCATTTTTTCATGAAGTAGGCATTGGCCACTGTCATGGATTTGAGTATCTTTTTCTTTTTAGGCAGATCCTGTCCAAAAGAATGTATACTAACAGCCAGAAATAAAAAAATAGCAATTTGAACTCTCGTATTCATAAAGAGATATAGATTAACAGATTGTAAGTCATGTAATGATACTCAATTGCCATCAGGCTTGATAACCTGCACCAGAGGGCTTAGCGGTAAACTCCATGTTTCAACCGCATCTGGTTTTGCCGGATCAAATGCAGGGATGTTTTCTTTCAAATACTGAGCTATTGCCAGTTTGGCAGCCTTTATTCCTACCACGATACACTTTGCTATTTCGTAGGCTCCATATGTACTGAAATGCGTATTGTCTTTTAACTCTTTTTCCTGTCCCGGAAAAGAACCAGCCGGGTAATGAACAAATGCCTTCAGCGATTTTTCAGGTCCCCAGGCTTCATACAAGGTTTTACTCATAGCATTCAGATCTATCAGAGGCACATTTTCTTCACGTGCAACCTGTCGCATAGCCTCCGGATAGTCTCCCAGCGTATTGACAATATGCCCTGTAGAATCAAAATTGCGACGATGCATGGAAGTCACCAGAACAGGGCTTCCCCCTCGTTTTCGTGTTTCTGAAACAAAGTATTTCAGGTCTTTTTTATAGCTGGTAAAAGGACCGATGTTGGGGCCGGTTTGTTTTTGATCGTTATGGGCAAACTCAATAAACAGATAATCGCCCACCTTCATAAGGCTTAGTATTTTTTCCAATCGACGTTCCTTAATAAAACTACTGGCAGACTCTCCCGATTCGGCATGATTGGCAATAGCTATTCGGCCTGATTTAAAAAAGGCAGGAATCATTTGTCCCCAGGCAGCCCAGGGCTCCCTATCCTGGTCAACTACTGTCGAATTGCCTGCCAGGAAAACTGTTGCTCCCTCTTTGTTGCGGGTAATTTCCAGAGCACAAACTTTAGGCAGTGTATTCCCAAACTCCAGTGTTAACTGATTATCCCAGTGCAGATAACTCAATTCTCTGGGTTTAAGCTTTACCTCGGAAGTATCTGCAATTCGTCTATTTCGCACATTTACAGTAAACGTTTGTGTAACAAAACGACCTGCTTGCGTTTGTACCTTCTCTATCATCAATCGACGGCATTCGGCTTTGACGGTAGTGAGAGACTCACCCTCGCTATCACCCAATGTAACCTGTACATCATAATTTCCTTCAGGTACATCTACTGTAAAGAAAAAAGGGTTGTCGCTAGTACAAAAATCACTCTTCAAAGCATCTTTTCCCCCTCTGCTTACTGCCTGTACACTGGCCTCTGGCAAAAATCCATATCCCAATACTTTCGAGTAAAGTGTAACCGGAGTAACCGGCAAGAATCCTTTTTCAACTTTACCCGAACCAAAATCAAACCGTACATGATATGAATCTTTACCAGACCCAGCGACATTCTGTGCGTTAGCCGCTACACTTATGCACAGAAATAGCCCTACCCACAAAGAGTCTCTTTGTATTTTCATAAAAGTAATTTGTTGTATGGACACACTCAAAATGTTATGATGGCTCATCTGGCAGCTTTTAACTGCACCGAGCTATCATTAATTTCAAATGTATTCTTCTTCAACAAATGAATAATCTCTGCACCTGCCAATAAAACAGGTCCATATCCATGCGCTGCATATACATTGATGGGACGATAGTAGTAGAAAGCAGGATCAAACCCCATTCCGGTTCCCACACAGGTTCCTTCCACCTGACCTTTCTCATTTACCTTTGTAGAGACTGCATTCCAGGCAAGCAAGGCCATAGGTGCATAGGCCAGAGAATCCAGCCATCCCCTGTTTATAGCTCTGGCAATCGAATAGGCATAGATAGCAGTTGCAGAAGTTTCCAGATAAGAATCTTCCCGGTCCAGCAACTGGTGCCAAAAGCCCACTCCCGACTGATAGGCCGCCAGACCTTTGGCATGTGCCTTCAGCAATTCTAAAATAGGGCCTCGCCCCGGATGATCTTCCGGTAATACATCCAGTAGCTCTACTTTGGTCATAATAGCCCAGCCATTGGCACGAGCCCAGTGAAATTCAGGATGTACAGTCATGCCTTCTACCCAACCATGCATGTATAATCCCTTTTCCTTATTGAACATTCGCTGAGAAAACTGCAATACTTGCTTTACTGCATCATCGTAATATTTTTTGTCACCAGTCAGCTTACCCATTTGCGCCAGAGCGGGAACACTCATAAACAGATCGTCCAGCCAGAGTGTATGCATCTGAGGTCTGTTTCGGGCTAGTGTTCCATCGGACAGACGAAGTTCTTTGGTAGTGATATAATCTATATAATTGTCTATCAATTGACGCAGTTCTGCTTTATTGCCTGCTCTTACAGACTTGATCAGAGAGGCACACATAGCGCCTGCATCATCCAGTGCATGAGGGGTCAGTACAGACCGCAATGGACTTTGGGCTTGTGGATTCTTTTTAGCTAACTCACGAAAATGTGGGGTTATGTCAGCAATGAATTTCAGGCGTTTATTGGTATAGCCGGCGTATCTTGGGTCACCAGTAGCTTCTGTAGCCAGTAACATACCCGCATAGGTGACACCCCATTCATAACTAAGCAGCCTGAAATCACCTGGTTTTAAGATAGTTTCTGTATTGATCTTTTTATACTCTGTAACTACCTCATTGGTATTTTTCGTAACCAGTTGGATTGGGGTTGATCCTTCCAGGTATCCATGCACTCTATTCAATACAGTTGTGATGCTTTCAATGGTAGGTGAGCCATAGGGAACCGGATAATCTGGTTTTAACAGATGCAAAGGCGTGTTGGAATCGTTTCCTTTGGGTGGATTATTCTGTGCGGAGGTGGTATAAACAGTTCCCAGAAAAACTGAGAGCACAAATCCATTTTTTAATACCCGAAGCATCGGGTGAGTAGGGTTCAGACTTTTCATTCGGAGTAGAGGTCTAACATTCTTTCTACTCTTTATTAGACTGCATTATGGATTATTTACCAAGAGAATTGAGAGTATTTACAAAAATGTGGAATATTTTTTGAATGCTAATATTGTTTATTGTTTCTAAACATCACTCTTCTTAAACTTCTACTTTTCTTTTGCTTGTCCAAAAGAAAAGCAGGGAAAGAAAAAGACACTTTTCTCCGATCCTCCCACCCGCAAGGCCAAGAGCCAACCTCGCGGGAAAAAGATTGCCAACGCACCTACACCACCATCTACGATTGAACTAACCAAAACTCTTTTATAACATACTTATTGTGAAATGTTTGTGCCAGTCTTGTAAAACTTCATAAGCATAATTGTATGCGTTTTTCGTTTTGACGTGAATTCTGTACAATATATAAATAGCACGTTGGTATTTTTGCTATCTACTTCTGAAATATATCTGCGTATTTTCGGATAAAATAGACAGGTGTGCAACTCCAGGCATGGCAGTAGCTATTTATAGGATAAAAGCCATAAGGGGAGATTTTGTCATCAGAAGGGTCATAGACTTCCCAGAATGTATCAGCGCCTTTCTGGATCATACCACCCCAATATGTAAGCAAGGCTTGTTTAGCCATATCAGACAGACCACTTTGAATTAAGGCCTCTATATAATAGTGATACAGGTAAGGTCCTCCAGGTCGAACTACATCTTTCTCGGTCTGTAATTTCTTCAAGGCATTCCGGGCTTCGGATTTTGTAGCAACCCCGCTCAGAATCATCCAGATTTGTGAGGCATAAGATATCTGTCTGTTTGGTCCGCTTACAAATACTCCCATCTTCTTATCATACATTCGTTTTCTGGCACCATCTGTCATTTTTTTGATCATTTCGGGTAGTTCAGCTACTTCAGACTCTTTACCTAGTTGTTTTGCCAGTTCATAGGTATTCTTCATAGAATAAATGATAATACCCTGAATGGCAGCAGTTCTGTCCAGATCATTTTTCCAGTCCACAAATAACCACCATCTGTTTTTTGCAGCAGTTGCAGCATCAAATACACCATACGGATCCATGTATTTTTTAGGGTTCTCCATCTGTTTCTTTGCTATCGGCCACAAATCCAAGGCCGTTTCCCTATCATTAGTAGCCCTCAGGTATTCTTTGAGTGTTACATTATAAAGCAGTGAGTAATCAAACAGAAAAGGAGCACCAGCTTGTGGATGGGGCTCAGGTGTTTCAAAAACGTTGGAATGCAGATACCCATCATTCTGAGCCAAACCAGCCAGCAGATACAGGCAACGTTTGGTCAGGTCAAAGTTCCGAAAAGAGTATTCATTGGCTAGTGACTCCAGATACAAATCACCAATCCATAACCGCCGATCTCGTTTAGGACCATCTTCATATACTGTTTGCATACATTCCTTTAACGTAAGCAACCCTACTTTATCAATAGCCGCAATCTGTTCAGAAGTACCAGAAGCCAAAGCGGAAGGCATTGCAGGAACAGATGTTGTGGCTTTACAAACCAAATCGCTGATATGAAAGTCAAAATAATTGGAGGCTCCCAACAACTCTATTTTCACATAACGAAATGCCATTCTTCTGGGAATAGTAATGGTAGCAGGAACTTCCATTACAGTTATAACTTCATCCTGTAGCCATGCCCGACTCAAGCCTCCAGGATATGGATCAAAGGGAGTAGCTAATTCTGATGGAACTTCGCCAAAAGTTAGTTTGAGACGAGCCGGAGCATCAGACGTCCCCCAGATTGCCTGCAGAGAAAAGCTTACATATCCAGTCAGGTGTTCACCAAAGTCGGCAACAACACCTGACCGTTTCTTGATAGAAGTTTGATAGAGTGTATCTAACGGAGCACTTTTAACAGCTTTCCATCCCTGAAATGCAGTTGCATCCTGAACCAGATTAACCAGGTAAAGAGGATGCTTTTCAGATTCAACAAGTTTGGGTTTGTACAGTTCCGCCTTTTGCAACCAACTCTGCCGTTCTGCCTGAAAAGCAATTTGTGCATTCCCACAAAAACTACTCAGTATAAAGCCAAAGAGATAAAAATATTGTTTCATCGTGAGAATCAGATAGAAGGTTCATATACACTAATCCCTTCCTTATCTCATGTGATATAAGATAAGGAAGGGGGTACATGTTAATTTGTATCCTTAAAGCATCCGGCTTGGAGTGATTTCCAGAAACTCTTTGTCATGATGGTATTTTTCCACACACTGATTATCAAAGATCATAGTAGCTCCATTGGCTGGTGTGTATTTTTGCCATACAGGTAGGCCCTTGTGATTGGGATTGCCTGTCTTAGCAAAGTTGATCCAGGCCTGACTTACCTTTTGTGCCAGAGCTATAGCCTCTTTGCCTCCTCCGGTCATTTCCTCACAACGGCTGATATTATTAAAGGCAAAAGCGATTTCCATACAATGTACAGCCTTATACTCTCCATCCTGCACAGGCGATTGCCAGGTAAACAAATACATATACACAGGAGCTTTACCTGTTGATTTCAAATCAGCCTGCTTGATAGCACCTCGTCTGAACATATCATCTATATCAATCAAGTCTGTTGGACGAGTGTCTGCTGGATAGGCTTTTTTTACAGCAGCCAGGTAGGCATCTGTTTTTTCTCCATATTGCTTCTGTAAACGGGCTTTGATTTCATCCTGTGAAGCTGTTCGTAAAGAAGGGTCTCTTAATGAAGCCATAAATTCGTTTTTGGTAGATCCCACCATCAGCGGAATATCACTTGAGAGAGCTATTGCTTCAGGTGCAGTAGGCTGATAAGGCAAGAATGTTCCATCCTGAGTAGGCCCCCACCCCAAACCAAAGCCAGGAATTTCTTTGCCTTCTGCTTTTAGCTGTTCCTGCACTTTACGCAATGCCTTTTTGCCAGCAGCGGCCAGCTTATCATAGGGTACTTTCTGTATAGAGTCAATCTGTGTAGACTTTAATCCTAGTTCCTCAAGAACTGCCGCACTAATGCGTCCTGAAATAGACTTTTCCTTAAAGTTCAATCCACCCCCACCACTCTGAATAATAGCTTTGTGAAATAATCCTTTTGCAGAAGGAGCATTCATAAGTGTACTCACCTTTCCACCGCCTCCTGATTGACCAAATATGGTAACATTGTCAGGATCTCCACCAAAACGAACAATATTGCCTTTTACCCATTGTAGTGCTGCTACCAGATCCATCATGCCTACATTGGCAGAAGATTTGTACTTTTCGCCATAGGCAGACAAGTCCAGAAATCCCAGGATATTCAGACGATGGTTTACAGACACTACTACAACATCCCCTTTCTTACTAAGATTTTCTCCATCATAAGAAGGTAGTTCCTGAGAAGAACCCGCCGAATACCCTCCCCCATGTAGCCAAACCATAACCGGGCGTTTTTTGGTGTCATTGATACCCTGCGACCATATGTTTAATCGCAGACAATCTTCATTGGTATATCCCCAGTCGTGATGAAACAGGAATTCGCTTTCGTCGTTTACTGCTGTTGTAGGATCTATCAGTGGACAAACAGGACCATACGTCATAGAACTGCGTACACCTTCCCAGGATGCAGGTTTTACAGGAGGCATAAAGCGGGCAGCCTGTGCATAGGGAATTCCTTTGTACGTAAATATACCGTTGTGAATATATCCCCGTACTTTTCCATATTCTGTTTGTACAACAGCAATTTTAGCTCCTGAAGTAATAGGATCTGGTGAAGGTGCAGGCTTTTGCGCTACACTATACATATACATGCTCTGTAAAAATATACAGAGTAGCAGAGTAAATGGTCTTTTCATAACAAACTAGTTAGGGGTTATAGGAAGGATTACAGGTACAGAAACCAATTATGAATATATTGGCTATTATTGTCACACAATGAGACAATAATACTAAACAGGAGATAAAACACCAAATTTTTGGATTACTTACAGTATAAATAGAATTTATTAATGATTCTATTTATATGTACCCTTTACATTACCCATGAATAAGACACTATCTTTCTTCAGAAAATATAGTAAAAATTTAAAATTACCAGAATTTTGTAAGCACAACGAAGAAGAAACTTTCCAAAAGGGAATTATTCTGGCTCTGGTTGTGTAAAAGACAATAGAATCAGGTATACTTCTGAAACACTTATTCCATCAACCTTAATCACATACTTTTTTATTTTATGGAATCTCTTAAAGGAAAAACCGCATTAATTACCGGAGCAGGCAAAGGTCTGGGCAGAGCTGTAGCATTAGCCCTTGCGCATGAAGGTGTCAATCTGGCTTTGCTGGCTCGTACAGAATCTGATTTGCAGGAAGTAGCGTTAAAAGCTGCACATGTAGATAGTTCTATCAAGATTGCCACTACCACTGCTGATGTATCAGATTATGCAGCTATCAGTGCAGCCATTACCAGATTAAAAGAAGAAGTTGGTTCTATTGACATTCTGATTAACAATGCAGGAGTAGGTAAATTTGGTAAGTTTATGGATCTGGATGTGGATCAATGGGAAAATATAATTAAAGTAAACTTATTGGGAGCTTATTATGCCATCCGGAATGTACTGCCTGAAATGCAGCAACGTCAGAGTGGTGACATAGTAAATATCTCCTCTACAGCTGGTCAGCGGGGAGCAGCACAGACAAGTGCCTATAGTGCCTCCAAATTTGGCCTGATAGGCTTATCAGAGTCTCTGATGCAGGAAGTTCGTAAATCCAATATCCGGGTGTTTACTATGACTCCCAGTACGATTGCAACAGACATGGCAATGAGCCTGAATCTGACAGATGGCAATCCGGAAAAAGTATTACAACCAGAAGACTTTGCTGAACTACTGGTAGCTCATTTAAAACTTAATCGCCGGGCGTTGGTAAAAGATGTAGGTTTGTGGTCAACCAACCCTTAGCAAAGCCAGTAATCATTAGTTTCAGATATACATTGTCAATCAATTTTTTACTACAATCTACTCTATGGAATACAGATCACTCGGAGCATCCGGATTAAAAGTTCCAGTCCTTAGTTTGGGAACAGCAACCTTTGGTGGTGGCAATGATTTTTTTAAGGCCTGGGGCAGCACACAGGTAGCCGAAGCATCCCGCATGGTAGACCTTTGCCTGGATGCTGGGTTAACAATGTTTGATACAGCTAATGTTTACTCTGCAGGTATGGCGGAGGAAATTTTGGGCAAAGCTATTGAAGGACGTAGAAATCAGGTGTTAATCTCGACAAAAGCTACCTTTCAGATGAGCAATAACCCCAATGATCGTGGGTCATCAAGACATCATCTGATAAAAGCATGTGAAGATAGTCTGAAACGGTTACAAACTGACTACATAGATATTTACCATCTGCATGGCTTTGACAATACAACGCCTATAGAAGAATCGTTGAGTGCTCTCAATACTCTGGTGCAAAGTGGTAAGATCAGATATATTGCCTGTTCCAACTTTTCCGGATGGCAACTGATGAAAGCTCTTTCTATTTCTGAACGTTATGGATGGGCACGCTATGTAGCCCATCAGGCGCATTATTCGCTGTTAAGCCGTGAGTTTGAATGGGAACTTCTGCCATTGGGCTTGGATCAGAATGTGGGGACTATTGTGTGGAGCCCGTTGTCATTTGGTCGGTTAGGTGGCAAATACCGCCGTAACAATCCACTACCAGCCGATAGCCGAGTAGCACAGGGTGGTGACCAGGGTCCACTTCCGTCTGAAGAACTATTGTATAAAATTGTGGATGCTTTGGATGAGGTAGCTCAAGAAACCGGGAAGACTGTAGCCCAGGTAGCGCTGAACTGGTTGTTGCAACGTCCAACAATCAGCAACATCATCATTGGAGCCAGAAATGAAGAACAACTCAAACAGAACTTTGGTGCAGTAGGCTGGAATCTGACTACTGAACAAGTGAAGAAGCTGGATGCTGCCAGTGACAGAGATCCGATTTATCCTTACTGGCATCAGCGTGATTTCCCATATCTCAGACCTGTACCTGACTTTTATAAAAAATAAATCACCCATTGCAATCAAAAGCCCTAACAACACAAATCGTCAGGGCTTTTCTATTTCCAACACCAACCAGAAAACTTTACACCTGCTGAAAGTCTTCGCTTTTAGGCAATTCGTTCAACCTTTGTATAAACTCTTCAGGCAACACGGTTAACTTTCGTTTTACTACATCCATCCAGGCTCCATCTACATGTATAGTAGCTGCTTTTACTCCGTCCGAACGATACATATGCTGTGTAAATGACCACCGGGACATATCTGCATTGGACTTTGTGACAAAAGTCTCTATGGAAATGGATTCATTCAGACCTACTTCCCGGAAGTAGATTAGTTCTTCTCTGAACAGAATGGGACCAATTTTCAGAGAAGAAAATGTTTTATAATCCAGTCCACATTGATTCAGTAACTCTACCCTTGCCTGAGCTGCAAAATCAGCATAGGCAGAATGACGTAAATGCATGTTCGCATCAATCTGCGACCATAACACATTACTCTTAAAAATATTTTCCACGTTAACTAACTGACGGTTAATAGTTTGTAAACAAATAAAGATTCGTATGAATAAACATAAAAAGTATCAGAGACCTTGCCAGAGATAGTATGCGCGACTACTATCTTCCAAAACCAATATTAACAGATATTTCGTTCACTTACTACCCTGATGCTATGCTTTTCTCTGGTTTTTATAACAAACTATACCCCAACTAAATAGCTAAAAAATAAAATACTCTCAGAGGAATCCTTCTGAGAGTATTCATTACTACCGGAAACATGTTTCTTGGTTTACATTACACTACCTAGCTCATTACATATGTCCACTCTTGGCCTTTCAGTAAGGGATGTGGTCCCTGCAACATATTATCGCCAATCTGTAAGGTCAGATCACTAAATTCGACATCAACAATCCGGGGTTCAATCGTAAACTCAAAATAGTTTTCCTCCGGATTGGCTATCTCAAAAACAGAATAACGATCCGGCCAGAACTCATGAATGAGTGCTATACTAAGAGGTTCTGCTGTATCAAATACAATAACCCCATGCGCATCACTACTTCCTTCCAGTACCATTCCCGAACGAGTCTGTAATTGACAATACACACTGCGAACTACCATTTTATTGGGATCACTAATCTGAATCACCAGTTGCTTTCGTGTTTTCTTAGAAGAACTAACCAGTATAAAGTCTTTCTCTGGCTTTGGCGTATTATTTAGGACCAAATGCCCTCCTTTTTGTTCCCATTTGCCATTGGCTATTCTGTCAATCATGCCATAACTGTAAAAAAACTCAAATGTGAAGTCAGGCTTGATCCATAAGCCTGAACCTACTTCCATTGCACCTTGCAAATAATATTCTCCAGTTTTCATAGATAGGGTAAAAATGGTTTATTGTTTCGATGTTATTATTTATGCTTCCAGCTGAAAAGGAAGATCATATTCTTTTATAACAGGTTTGGAACTACGGGTTTTTACGACTACACGTGCTTTCAGTGTATCGCCTATCACCAGATAGTTCTTAATATACTGATCCTGATGCACCATCCACGAATGATCCTCCAGTAAATAATCTGTAACACCAGCTTTGGAAGCCTGATATGCCCAGCGTTCTACGGCCAGCGGTTCATAGTTGAGAATATGCCCCAGCCAGTAGACCTGAATTCCAGGCAATGACTTATTTCCCAGCTCTGTGCAGCTTTCTACCGCGATTTTTAAAGAAGAGTTATCTTCCAGGTCTCTGACAGACCATTCATCCAATAATGTTTTTACGTTTGACATAGATGTAAGTAGTAAGATGTAAAATAGATTAAGTAGGATGCAGGTGTTTCCTGCGTTTGTTTTTCCGTGTTTGTTTTTTTGTAATCTGCTAGCTCTTCTGCTTTACAGATTACATAGTTTCATAGTTGTCTCACCATTTTCAATAAGTATATCAGGCATTATATACTGACATCATTGTTCTTGTTATCAGTTGATACATATCCTTCCACGCCTGTTCGGTTTCCATATCCCATCTATCTTCCAGACGTTGCTTCATCATCCATACTAGCGAATCACCTACAATGGCATAGTGCTCTGGTCTGGCCCCATATCGTATATGTCGTTTAGCCAGTTCCTCAAGCTCATGTGTCACTTTATCACTATACTGAATGCTGCGCACCAATAGTGTCATCATGCTGGTAAACTTCCGGGCTTGCAGTTCTATATCATTCCGAAAAAATGTATGCAGAAAGGGGGCTTCTTCAAAAAGTTTCTGATAAAACAGTTCTCCCGCTTCCTGTGATTGTACCATCACAGCACTCCACGAATTTTTAATAATCAATATCTGCCTGTCTGTCATCATCGTACAATAAGTAATAATCGTATAGTTACATTTTGCTTCTCCCATTCCTCTCTGAACTTATACTATGGAACTCTGATTTACACCAGTGTCACCGAAATTTTACAAGCCTTCTCGCCATTGGCAGCCTGATAATGGCGCACCTGTATCAGTGTTTTTTCACCATAGTGTGCACTAATCCCCTTGATGATTCCCACACCCAGACTGCTCAGGTGTCTTCGGGAAGAATAATCAATTACTACTTCCCGCTGGTTTACACGTATACAAAGCAACTCCGGAGGTGTAGCATTACGATCACTATGACGTACCGCTTTATGCATGGTATTTTCTGTATGCTCCAACACATCCAGCGTTCTCCATTCCGGACGAATCATTCCACTATATATTTTGAATAAATCTGCTACGATAAACTGCCCAAAATCTTCCAGTATCTGCTCTACCGACTTTTGCTGATTGCCAGCAATCCCCGAAATCAGCGAGATTAGTTCCTGGTCCGGATAAATCTGGGTTGGCAGATAGATCTTCTTTTCTAATCCTTGTGTATTCAGGAGAGCCAGCCATGCTGAAGGGCCTGATCGATCTCTAAGGTATTTTTGTAACTGATTAAAAATGATTCCGTGCATTTGAGTGAGTGTCTGGTAATTGTTTTGTATGTGATTAAACTAAAAGGTGGTATAGAAGTAATTCAGGAAGCAATGGCATACCGCATACCTTCTACTTCTTCATATATATTTTTCAGATCTTCGAGTCGTAATGGTTTTTCCAGAATTTTCCATACACCAGATTTCTCCATTTGAAACGCCATTTCTGGTTCAGGATAGGTGCTGGACAGCACTACTACCTGGCATTGCTTTTCTATCAGTCCAGGTAAAGCCTTTATTTTTTCAACAAACTCAAGTCCACTCATCAATGGCAGGTGTAGATCCACAAAAATCAGTTCGGGTAATAATTCACCTACATATTGATTACAGGTTAGGTAGTCTAATGCAGCAAAACAATTGTCATATACCAACTGCTTTCCCTGAAACTCAGAAAGCTTTAATAACCGTGTATGAATAAAAGTATCAATCGGATTGTCGTCAATAAACATAATAGTCTGACAGAAAGAAGTATACGTTTTAAAGATCATCTGGCTGAAGGATTTGGGGTAATAATTGAAAATGGTTGCATGGTTGTTTACTTTTAAGAGAAAGTATGATTAACTGTATCAATATTGACAATGCAAACATATCATACTCCTGAAGATCAACCTATTATTAAGGGTATACAGCAAGTGAACAACTAGCAAAAACCAGGTATACAAAAGGTGAACAATGGGTATTTGGAGTCTTTATTTGCCTGTCAAAGTATAAAACGAAACCATTCTCAAAAGAAAATGAACCTACAACCTGTACACCATCCAACCATCAGATGTTATCTCAATCGCAGTCCTGATTCCATCTGCGAAACCCTATTCTATATGATCTACAGATAGATCTACCAACTAGCATTAACCTACTTTTTAGTTACGTATCACTAACCTTCTATACCTCGTCTATATATGAGGCACACTGCGCTATTGTTTTTGTTAGTCATTATTTCTCTGCCAAGTAATGCACAGACCAGCAAAAAAGACAGTCTTGAAAATCTGCTTCAACTTTCCAAACAGGATACATCACAAATCAAGCTGTTAAATGAACTTGCCTATGAATACTGGAGCACAGATCCAGAACGAATGCTTTCCTATACAGAAAAAGCTCTGGCATTATCCAATCAGCTATCCTATAAACCAGGACAAGCCCGAAGCCAACAACTCATTGGCGTTTATCACTGGCAAAAAAGTGAGTTCAAGGAAGCTATTATCTATTTTACTAAAGCCAGACAATTGTACAGGGCAATTCATGATCAGAGGGGAGAAGCTAAAAGTATCGTAAACCTGGGGATGGTTTATAAACAGCAAGGCAATGATGTGTTGGCATTGGATAAGTACTTTCAGGGACTGGAATTACTTAAAGATGTAGATGACAAAGATACCAAAGCGAGCATTCTCAATAATATTGGCAATATCTATAAAAACCGTCAGGAGAATGGAGAAGCGATCTCATTCTTCCAGCAAGCACTGACACTCTGGAAACAGATTAACAGGCAACAGGCTGTAGCCGGAATTTTAAGCAACCTATCAGAGGTATATCTCAATCAGAAACAATATGACCAGGCGCTTAAAAGCAGTCAGGAAGCCCTTGCTATCTTCGAAAAGCTACACGACACCAATGGAGAAATTATCTGTCATAATAATCAGGGAAAAATCTATCTGAAGAAAAACTCCCCGGAAATAGCTCTTCAGAAGTATCAGACAGCGTTGGAGTTAAATGCAACCTATCAGAAAAAAAACCTGCTTGCTTCTTCACATAATGGACTTGGTGCAGCCTATACACAATTGAAGCAGTATACAAAAGCTATAGACCATTATCAGCAGGCGTATCAGTTATCCAGCACCAAAAATATGATTCAGGATCTGCAAAACTCCTGTTCCGGTTTGGCCCTGGTATATGCTCAAACCAAAAACTATGAAAATGCATTTCGGTTTTTGCAACAATATGAAAATATCAAAGACTCTCTATTCTCTCAGGAAAGCGGCAATCAGCTAACCAAGTTGCGTGTCAATTATGAAAATGAGAAGAAACAAATAGAGATTAATCTATTACAAAAAGAAAAAGAACTGGCTCAATCTACCCGTAATCTGATTGGGTTGGGGATGGGAGCATTATTGGTTATTGCCCTGCTGGTGCTTTATCAGCAACGGAGTAACCTTCGCAAGAAAAAAGAATTGCTTGTTAAAAATGAAGAACTGTACAAAGCTCAGCAGGCTCTGGCGCAGGCAGAATTAAACAATAGTCAGTTGCGGGAAGGACAGCTGCTCGAACAACTGGAATTCCGTAATAAATCGCTTACCACACACACACTGAATATGATTCAGAAAAATAGTATCATGGAAGAGATTCGGGAAACAGTAAGTGAAGTATTAAAATCTGCACCAAAAAATGAATCTTCGTCTATTTATAGTCGCCTGATGAAACTGGTCGACTACAGTTTTAGCCTGGACAAGGATTGGGATGATTTCAAAATGTATTTTGAACAGGTACATCATGAGTTTTTTTCAAAACTGAAAGAGAGCCATCCGGAACTTAGCTCTGGTGAATTGAAGTTGTGTGCACTGGTACGCCTGAATATGAATCTGAAAGAGTCTGCCACTGTATTGGGTATCTCACCAGAAAGTGTGAAAACAGCCCGCTACCGGTTACGTAAAAAGCTGGAACTGGAAGAAGAAACCAATCTGACGGACTATCTTTTATCATACTAACTTTATTGTAGTTTACACTCTACCTATCTTACTAATCTTTCCAAAAGAGTAGTGCCACATACTTCTGATACAATCAATCCCATTTACAATACATTATGATACATTTTGAAGGAGATACTATTTATCAAAATAATGGTAAAACAAAGAAAAACTGGGCAGTATCAGCCTTTCTGGAGACCTATAACGTATTGGGAGAAGAACCTTTGGAAACACAAAACAGACTATTTAAAGAAATTATACCTATTGCTGAAGAATATTATGATACTTTATCCGAAACAGCACGTATACGATATGATTTCTGGAAACAAATAGAGCTGAACAGGATTACCCCACAAACATTTACCTACACAACTCAAGTAGCTACTACTATCAAACAGTGGGAGCTGACTATCAGTCCGGAAGGATTGTATTATAGAGACATTTCAGGATCATATAAACAACCTAACCAACTCTTACCACAACTTATCAGTGATTTTTGGTTCTATGGCCCTTTATGGCCTATTCCAGATCTGTATACACGTAAACTGCTTGTCGCAACCATCCGTAATGCATTCATACAGGTGGGCAGTATTGCTTCGTATAAGCATTTCCAATTGTTTGAGTACCCTGTTATTGCCAATACGAAACAATGGACGTCAGGTGATTATCATGCCAGTTCGTTTGTTATTGTCCGTGATTATGGTATAGAATATGGAGATCAGAATTTTCATGATGGGCTTCTCTTTCTGGGTTTCTTTTCGTTTGAACATTGTCTGAACTGTATGGATCTAGCGACCAAACAACTAGGACAGCAAGCCGTTTCAGAAATCAATCGTCTTACTCAACCTGACAATAAACCTGTAACCAATACCTCTGCTAACATCATCTCAACTAAACCTACTATATCCAATGAGCGGTCCAAACAACTGTACATGGACAATGGCGGACAGATTCATTATATCTATCTGGATGGATTTGGAGATGAATACCATGCCACTCAGGCAGATGAAGCACAATGGAAGCAGGAGTTGATACAGAAGTATACAGAACGACTCCAAGAAGAGACCAACGAAACCTTACTAGCTAGTCTGTTGCGTTCACTTGCCTATCATAACGTCACCCATGGAGAAGCTATTTTGCTGAATCGGGCGTCTACAGAATCACTGCGAAACCGGCAAGCTATCTTTATGGCACTCTGGAAGGAAAATAAAAGTGAGAATGCAGTTACTATTCTGCTGGACTTTCTGAAAGAGAAAAATATTGACTCCTACTGGCATGATTATGCATGGACTTCTCTCACCCGGATGCCCGATAGCCAGACAGCAAGGAACTGGATTGTAGAATGCCTGAAAGGTAATAACGAGCGATTCTTCCAGAAAGCACTGGATGTTCTGTTTGTATGGAGTCTGAATGGAAAATCCGGCCTTACAGAGTTACTTGCTTCAGGACAACTTTCGTGGCAAAACAAAATCAACAACCCCGAATTTTATCAGACAATCACAACACTTCAACAAATTTTCACTGAGCAAAATAATCCAAACTGAGCCATTTGTCAGTTTGTACACCTTTTGTCTACCTGTATTTAGATGAGTGTCAACCTCTTGTATACTCTCAAAAACAGATAGTTACATTTCCCTCCTCTACCTTTGTGACTATCAAAATGAAACAACCCATTTACATATGTCACAAATATTTCGATTTCTGTTAGGAGGAGGATGGTGGACACTCTGGTATCTTCTCTTCTACCTTTTTACCGGAGCGGTCAACGTAGCCTGGTTTGAAGAACTATTGCAAATGACCAAAAAAGGCGAGAGTGGTCCGGGTGCCGGAGCTGCCTATATAGGGCTCATCTGTTTGTCGGGACTGCCTGTACTATTCTTCTCTGTTATCCATCTTATTCTGGGAATGCGTCAGGCAACAGATTCACGAGCTTTTCTGGCTGGCTTCAGTGTATTATTTATGCTGGTAATCCTGGTTTGGATGTTTGTAGGTACAGCTGGAATAGCAGGAGCCACCTATCCTGGTTTTATACTGTACTATCTGGGCTTTGCACTTATTACATTTATCAATCTGGTCTTATTATGGATAGCACGTCATGAAATGTCATTGCTTTCTATACTTAGTCTCTGATTCTTTCCTACTACAACTATCCTTTAACCCAGTTACAACTATGAAAACAGCCATTATTCTATTTGCTTTCATTACTATTTACACATCTGCTCTTGCACAGAAAAGCACTATTGCATACAACAAAAACAAATCAACCTCCACGAAAATGCTTATTACACCTTCACTCAAAACACGTCTGATACAGTTTCTGCATGAATCCTTTGAAGACTCCAAACAAGTATCCGCAGCAGAAATGAATCGGGTAATGGATTCTATTCTTAAAAAAGCAGTAAATTATGGATTAGACAATGAAGCAGATCTGGCAACTTATGTTATCACCTCCTATGTATTGGGTGAAAACTTTGACAAAGAAGTTCCGGAGGCAGCCAAGATATTAAACAATACAGGTTATAACAGCAACCAGAAAGCTGCATTTCTGGAAACCTGGACAATGCAGGTAATTCAGGCGTTGGAAAATGATGATACATTGGCCCAGCAGGTAGCAGCCCAACAAGCGGCTAATGGTCACACGGAAGCATCTATGTCTGATTATCTGACTATGCAGAAAGAGTCACATCTCTATCAACAGGCAGCAAACCATATAGTAGAGTTGCTGATTCATGGAGATGCTCAATCAGTTATCAAGCAGTTTAGCCCTAACTTTATGAAACAGTTAGGTATGGAACAGGTTGAAAAAGTATTTCAAACACAAATGCTGCCATTTTTTGCTAATGCCAAGAGTTTAGGTAAAGCTTCAACAGTAACCATGACCCATGATGCTTTTGGCAGTGAGGGATTTGCCTTCTATCTCACTCTTATCACTCCTACTGGAGACAAACCTTTTATTGTATATATGGTCAATGAGAACAACCACATTGTACTGGCAAACCTGATCATAAACAAAACATACGCAGATATGCATTAATTCAATTCTGAAATAGTATCTATTTTGTGCGCTCTTACTAAGTAACAGGATGGACTATATCCATCCTGTTTGTCTGTTTCTGAAAAATATTTTCAGAAACAGAGTATCACAAAAACAGACTCTGGCTACTATCCACCAGAGTCTGTGTAAAGGTCAGAAAGAGCGTATTTTTAGTCTTTTTTATCATAGTGCATTGTCTTTTGAAAAGAATCTCCTCCTATCTTGGCATACTTAAAATCTTCTCCTCCATTAAATACAGCACCACTTAATTCCGTATCCTTATCAAACTTAGTGTATTTCATATTGGCAAATCCCTTAAACTGAGCATTACGAAAACTACTTTTCTCAGAAAAAGAGGTATACTTAAAATCTGCATCTCTTTCAAAAACAGCATTTTCAAAACTAACACCTTCTGAAAACTTTACATATTTAAAATCTGATCCGTTTTTAAACCGTGCCCCGCTGAAGTTGGCAAACTGCCCGAACTTAGTATATTTAAACAGAGCTAATTGGTTAAAAGTACTTCCAGCAAAAGAAAAACCTTTTTCAAAATGAGAGTATTTAAAAGCACTAGCATCTTCAAATGTACAGTTTTCAAATGCTACATTTTCTGTAAAGTCTGCCTGATACAATTCGTGTTCTTCATTATTTGAATAATAACCTATCACATCACCTGTAAACGTACAATTACGAAAGGTAACAGGTACTTCTACAGTACTGATATACTGCTTCTGGTCTCCCCCGACATATTTTTCCATCCCTTTGTTCTGCAATTCCATATTTTTCAATCGTGTCAGATCCAGTTTACCTGTAATGGTCACATTTTCATAGCTAACAGCTTTGCCTTCATTAATTTTGGTGATTATTTCCTGAGCGTCTATACTCTTCTGAGCAAAAACAAAACTTGGCAATATTGTCATTAGTAAAAAAAGTAGCTTCTTCATAGTTTGAAAGAGGTTAAATGTAAAAAGTCAACATAGTCTTAGAGAATACCAATAAGATGCAATTTGAATGAGGCAGGTTGCATGAACTTTTTATTTGCACAAAATTTTTCTCCCTTGTCAGACAACCATCCAATCAACTAACGCATTGTGGTTTATACAATCCTGTTCATTCACAACAAACCACATCCCGAATGAAAATCCTGGTTACTATACTACTACTTATACTCGCTACATTCTCTAGATGTACTCAACCTTCCCAATCGGTCGAGTCAGAAGAAAAAACTCAGTTTGTTTATTATTCGGAATTTGTTCGGGACTCCTTTCATATTCAAGTACAGGTTCCACTAGAGTATCTATCTCATCCAGATAAAAGATATCCGACCGTTTATTTACTGGATGGAAACTTTTACTTCCCGATGATGGCATCTACCCTGCATCAGTACGAACTAGGTGGACTTCTCGATCCTATGATTCTGGTGGGTATTGGTTATAGCTCTTTTAAAATGATGGATTCATTACGTGTACGAGATTATCTCTATCCTAAACCACTTACTTCTGATGAAATCAAGAGTGAAGGTGGAGGACAACGATTTCAACAGTTTCTTACCAAAGAACTCCTGACTAAAATTGATGCGTCATTCAGAACTCAAAAAAATAATCGTTGCTTACTGGGACATTCATTTGGGGGTTACTTTACTTTATATAGCTTATTGGATCAACTAGAAAATAGGTCCAACAGCTTTCAGACCTTTATTGCAGCAAGTCCTACGCTCTGGTATAATAACTTCTATCTGAATAAACTTCCTGCTGCGTTAAAAAACAAATCGCCCAATGATAGCCTACAAATTTTCGTGAGTGCAGGTGCGTTGGAAGACTCTGTCTGGTCTGTCAAACCTGTACAGGAATTAGCTAGTATACTTCAGAAGGCAAAAATAGACAAGGTGGTATGCAAAAGCCACATATACAATCATTTGGACCATATGGATGTGGGTGTATTATCATTTATCAAGGGGCTTCAGGGCTTTACTACCAGAGCAAAAAATCCATAAAGCGTCTGACTAAAAAACAGACGATAGACTATTACCTTTATAGGTAAAGAGTCCTGGAACTATTGTTTCTCTTATGTTGGATTAATGGACCTCCTGAAGTTTCATTACCTTGGGCAAACGTACCACGAAGGTAGTACCATGACCTAATTCACTTTCTACCTCAACAATACCCTGGTGTTTTTGTATAATGCTATATGTGATAGATAATCCTAATCCTGTACCTTGTCCAACTGGCTTAGTGGTGAAGAATGGATCAAATATCTTGTTACGGGTTTCATCAGACATACCTAAACCAGAATCTCGCACAGAAATGACAATTGTGTCATCTTCATTTTTTGTTTCAACCCATATCAGGCCTACGCCATCAATAGCCTGAATCGCATTAGTGAGTAGATTCATAAATACCTGATTCAGTTGTCCGGGATAGCATTCAATTTCAGGTAATGTTTTATCATACTCCCGTATTACCTGTATCCGGTTCTTGGTTTGTCCGGTCAGCAAGATCAATGTACTATCCAGACACTCATTAATATTGGCAAATTTACTTTCTGCCTCATCCAGCCTGGAAAACATACGAAGTCCTTTGACAATTTCAGCTGTACGTGAAGCACCCTGTTCTATTGACTGAAGTGTTAACCAAATAGTTTCTTTGTTCTCCTGATAAAACAGAGACTGCTTGATATCTTTCATAGCAGCCAATTCTAATGTAATTTGCTCTGTATTATGAACCTCTTCAATACGCTCATAATGCGCAAGGATTTGATAAATCTCAGACAGTGATTGCTTTAGATTATCAACTCCTGCATATACAAAGTTGATTGGATTGTTGATTTCATGCGCAATTCCGGCAGTAAGCTGTCCCAAAGATGCCATTTTCTCAGATTGAATCAACTGTGCTTGAGTAGAACGCAATTCTGCAATGGTCTCTTCCATAGCTTCATTCATTGCCTGCAGTTCTTCTCCATTAGAGCGAAGTTCTTCTTCAGAGGCCTTTAACTCCCGATAGGCTTGCCACAATCTCAAATCTGATTCACGCTGATCTGTAATATCTTGTGCACTAATCAGAATTTGTGTTACCTTACCATCAGAGTCAAACTGAAAAGGGACACCATGTGTGCAAATCAGTCGGTATTCATTTTGTATATTTCTGAGGTGAAATTCTATACTATGGGTTCCTTCTGTGGGAAATTCTTTCAGGTATTGTTTTACCAGAGGTTGATCCAATGTTAATACAGATTGTTCCAGTAAAGATTTTTCTTTACCATGCAGCTCTTCATTTGTTGCACCCAAAAATGTCTGTAGAGCATAATTTGCATAGATTACTGCTTGTTGTTCTACATCTACCACAAACAGGAAATCAGGAGTAGCATTGGCTACACTCTCCACAAAACGTAATGCATGTTGAGCTTTTTGTTTAGCATCAATTCTATCTGTAATATCCTGAATAAATGAAACAACTGCTTCTACAACTCCATTACTATTTTGCAATGGAAATATCAGATGATCATAATAAACACGTCGTAAGTCGGATTCATCTCCAAACTTATTTGTCAAATCCATGTACTGATCCCTCACCATTACAACTTCGCCATTGTAGGCTCTTTCATAATATGCTTTTAAACCTGTCGCTTTAGAAACTTCGTCCGTCAACACATTATATTGCCCAACACGATATCCTACAGAAGGTAAACCAAGAAAAGAACGACGTGCCTCATTCATACGCAACGAGAATCCATACTTATCAAAAACCTGTATTGGCAATGGAGAATGATCAAATAAAGCATTGATCAACCGATTGGACTCAGACAACTCTTCTCTGGCTCGTTTAGACTCAGTAATGTCCATAGCTGTGCCATATAGTTTCACAACTGCTCCGGTCTCATCTTTGCGCACCCGTACTATTGTATATAGCCAGCGAATAGATCCATCAGGAAGTACAACCCGTAGATCCCACTCAAATTCTTTTCCCAGAGATCTGGCACTATGAATGTTGATCAAAAACTGTCTCCTGTCATCAGGATAGATCAGATGTACAAATTTATTGATTTCGGGAAGTGCCGAATGGGGTTCCATACCATGTAAACGGTACATTTCAAGAGACCACAAAGTTCTCTCTGTACGAAGGTCTATTTCCCAACTACCCAAACGGGCCACTCTCTGTGCCTCCTGCAGATTGTATTCACTATGTTCAAGTTGCTCCTGAAATTTCTTCCGAGCGCTAATATCACGTGTACTGGATTGCAAATGAACCAGATTTCCATCTTCATCCTTCAATAGACTCACCTGAGTTTCTACCCATACATAGCTTCCGTCTTTACATTTAAACCGATACTGAATCAATCGACCTTGTCCATCATCCATTGACTTTCGGCGGGCTTCTTCTATATGTGCGTGATCATCCGGATGTACAACGATTAACGGATGTTTGCCCACTAATTCATCTGGCAAATACCCTGTAAGTGACACAATCGCATCAGAAAGATAAATGTACGTGCCATCCGGTTCATGAAGACATACAACATCTTTCGCATTTTGTGATAACAAACGATAGAACTCTTCACTTTTACGAAGTTTTTCTTCTACCTTATGTTTCTGTGTCATATCAGAGCCCACACCCAGATATCCGGTTATTTCCCCTTCTTCATCTCGAATGGGAGAAACCGTCAGAAGGATCGGAAATGTTGAGCCATCCTTACGCACATAAGTCCATTCACGAGTATCAAACGAACTATACTCTAACGGAGCAATCAACACTTCATATCCAGGTGTGATCTCCCGACCATATATGACAGACAACTGACCAGCTCGTTGCTTTAACTCATCCGAATCATGGAAAATATCGGGCGAACACTTCCCAATCAGATCAGCAGATGAATAACCCAACCATGCTCCGGCAGTAGTATTTACATGTGTAATAATACCATCTTCGTCTGTGGCAACAATAGACACAATAGCACTTTCCAGTATAGCCTTCTGAAAGGCATTGGTTCGTGATAAATCTTCAGAAGCAATACGAAGCCTTTTAATCTGCGTCTTCTGATAAGCAAGAAAATTATTAATAATCTTTTTTAATGGCCGTAATAACAAAAAACCCAGTGCCAGCAAAATGACCAGCGTAACCAAAGTAGTTTGCAGAATCCATTTTTTCAGATTATACAGATTATGCTCAGCATCTTTAATAGCTTGTAAGCAGATCTGGTCGTATTCTTCACGAAGATAGGCTTCTTGTTTAAGAATACTCTTTACACTTTTCTTTACTGCTGCTTTGTAATTAGGACCTGATGTTTGAGTTGTTCTTACCAGTTGAGCCACAGCCTTCATCATAGCTTTACGACGTGGCTCAGCTTTTTGATACAGTTCCGATACCTCTATACTAACAGGATCAGAAATTACAGAACCAAGACGTTTAGAATGTACATCTTGGTTCTGTAATTTCTTATTAACGGACTGCCATTCTCCAACGTCTTCCTGTATCTGGAGTACATGTCTCTCCAGCGTTACCGGATCTGTTGCCGCCTGTATTAGCAAAGCATCCTTTGCAATTGTCTGAACATACAATTTTTGTCCAGCCACCAAGCTTACTCTATTGAGGTCACATATCCTGTTTTGCACTTTACGCTCTACTACCCATATGTTAATCAGTGCAACCAGAACAAACATTGCGGCTGCCACAAAAAATGACAAACGAATATTGCGACTAAGTTCTAACTGACCAATCACACTGCTACAGTTTGAAGTTGAGAGGTAAGAGATAATGGAAGTGCAAAACTAAAGCGGGTACCTTTGTTCAGTTCACTCTGTACATGAAGAGAGCTGCCCAGGTCTGCCAGATATTCCTGACAAAGCATTAGCCCTAATCCAGTCCCTTTTTCATTGGCTGTACCCCGACTGGAAACCAGTTCCTGTCTTGCTAAGAGCTTACGAATATTTTCAGGTGATATTCCTACACCTGTATCTTCAACAGATACAATTACTTCATGATCGTTATTTTCCAGCTTTACTGTAATTATACCATCTACAGGGGTAAACTTAATAGCATTGGAAATAAGATTACGCAAAACAACACTCAGCCGATCTGCATCTGCATACACTACTAACGGATCTAAAGGCCAGTCAATCTGAAAAGAAAGTTGTTTCTGGGATGCACTTAATTTATAGGCAGCCAAATGACTTTCCATTGTAGACTGCAGAGAGAAATGAGAAAGCACAGAAGGTGTCTGATTCATTTGTTCCCGTGACCAGCTCAACATATTGTGCAACATGGATGAAAGATCACCCAATGTATTGTTCATTTGCCCAATAACAGTTGCAAATTCTTCAGGAGTAAAGTTCTGTTCCTCCATATATAGCTTCGTAAATGCCATTAACGACGCAATAGGAGAACGCAAATCATGGGAGATGATTGAAAACAACTTATCCTTTAACTTGTTTAGTTGTTTGAGTTCCTGATTTTTTGCCAGAAGTTCATTTGTGCGTTCCTGTATTCTAACTTCCAGAAGAGTGTTTGACTCTGTCAATTGTTGAATAAGTCTTTCATTTTCAAGAGTAAGACGATATTTTGTCAATGCATTATCCATAATTATACGCAACTCCTGATTGTTCCAGGGTTTCAATACATAATGGAAAATACCCACATCATTGAATGCACTCATCACAACTGACAAATCACTATAACCTGTTACTATCATTCGCATGATATCAGGATATTGTTCTTTGACAGTTTTCAGTAATTCCAGTCCGTTCATCTGTGGCATTCGTTGATCTGTTACAATCAACTGAACCGGATGTTCTGCCAATAACCGGAGAGCTTCTGCGGCCGAATTGGCAGTCAGAATAGTATAATAGCGAAAGAAAGCACTTTTAAAGGCTAAAAGATTGTTTGGCTCGTCGTCCACATACAGGACAGTATAAGAATTATATGAAGTCATGGCTTAATAACAGAGGAATACCAACAAAAGAAATGACCTGCCACAAAATTACTTTATCCACTCTCTATATATAAATGAAAAGAAACTTATACGTAACACAGGTATGATTCTCAAACAATTAGTATAGTAAGAAGGAAAGAGGAAAGGGGAAAAACAGCTAGGAAAGCCAATAAGATACAATAGCTATAATTTCTGGCTTAGAAACATAGATGCAATAATTAAAACATTTTCTTCTTTTTTTGAACAAAAACAAGATTTCAACTTCCATATATGCCTACACGCCTGTAGAATGTAAATCTCCTTTCGTATGTAAGTTTACCATCGATTATATAATTATTATATAAATTTAAAACACTAGTCTGATCAAAACCTATATAGAAATACTCATTTTTTAGTTAAGTAGTAAAGCTACAATTGTGCCCTTGTATACAATTTATTTTATTTACTAAGGTCTCAATAGTATGTATAACAGACCCAAATCTCTTGTAGTTTACCTATTATTTCCACAACACATTTAAGGTTCTACTCCAAGTACCTGATTATAAATATTCTATAAAAAAGTGTTTAGTCTACCTTATCTTAAGTCAGGAATAATTTTTCATAATTAACACAACTATTAAAATAAATACAACCTATACATTAGCTTGAATGTAAGTTATCTATTTTGCGCATCACTTAACAAATCGTTTATCAAAAGATATTTCGAAAAGAAAATAAAAATTACACTTAAAAGACCCATGTTCTTATAACAGATTATTTTCATTTTTTCAGGCTGTTTTTTTGCCATTGGGGTTTTATTCTCAGCATTTTTACAAAACCTTTTTCAGTAAAAAATATCTATCAGAATTATGCAATAGAACAAAGAAGGTTATTTATCCATCATAGAATTAAAATCATGGTACCTACAATAATCAAACTAGCGCCTATTGCAGTTTTGACTGTAAGTGTTTCGCCGAGAAATATGACAGATAATACAATCGCCAATGCTACACTTAACTTATCAGTAGGAGCTACTTTCGATACATCGCCTAACTGTAGTGCTTTAAAGTAGCAAAGCCATGAAAAGCCGGTTGCTAAACCGGAAAGGATCAGAAATATCCAGTTTACCTGAGTCAACGTGATTAACCCTTTCGCCTCTCTTTTACTCCAAACAATAATCCATGCCAGTATAACAACCACCAGAGTACGAATAGCTGTAGCCAGATCAGAGTTTACTCCTTTGATCCCTACCTTAGCAAGAATGGTTGTCAATGCTGCAAAAACAGCTGATAATAATGCATATATCCACCACATAGTTTTATAATTATCCTAAGGAAAAATTTCTAAAATAAAACTTAACAAATTCAACTAATCTCCTCACCAAGATGTTATTCTAACAGGATATAACCAAAAGTTATGACCAATAAAAAATATTGATTGGCTGTATTCTGCAAGTTATTCCACTTTTACAAAGAATTACATACTATAAGCATACAAACAATAAAATGGAAAATATAGTAACTGATATATGTATTATTGGAGCTGGTCCAGTTGGACTTTTTGCAGTATTTGAAGCAGGATTATTAAAAATGCGTTGTCATCTGGTTGATGCGTTGCCTCAGGTAGGTGGCCAATTATCAGAAATATATCCACAAAAACCGATTTATGATATTCCAGGGTACCCGGAAGTAAAAGCACAGGATCTGGTAGATCGGTTAATGGAACAGATAGCTCCCTTTCATCCTACATTTACATTGGGAGAACGGGTAGATTCTGTCGAAAAACAAACTGATGGTTCTTTTATATTAACAACCAATGAAAAAACAGAAATTGCCTGTCAGGTAATAGTTATTGCAGGCGGACTTGGTTGTTTTGAACCTCGTAAACCGGAGATTGAACATCTCGAAGAGTTTGAAGGCAAAGGAGTGGTCTATATGGTCAAAAATCCGGAACTGTTCAGAGATCGCAGAATTGTACTGGCAGGGGGAGGAGATTCCGCTCTAGATTGGACACTATTTCTCTCAAACGTAGCTAAAGAAGTAACGCTAGTACACAGAGGAGAAACATTCAGAGGAGCTCCAGACTCTGCTGAGAAAGTATTTGAATTAGCGCATCAGGGAAAAATTAATCTTTTACTAAAATCAAATGTAGTAGCCATCAATGGAAATGGGCATTTAAACACAGTATCCATCTCTGGAAAGGATAATGCAATCACTACACTGACAGCAGACCACCTGATCCCCTTATTCGGACTTACTCCAAAACTGGGGCCTATTGCAGACTGGGGATTGTCAATTGATAAATCAGCGATTTCGGTCAACACAGAAGATTATTCTACTAATGTAGAACGTATCTTTGCCATTGGAGATATAAACACATACCCTGGAAAGCTAAAGTTGATTTTATGTGGTTTTCATGAAGCCGCATTGATGGCACAAAGTGCTTTTAAATATGTATATCCTAATCAGAAATTAAGTTTTAAATATACTACCGTTAATGGTGTAAATGCATTTTAATTATGATTCAGTTCACAATTGAAGATCGCAATGGAGAAAGGCAATCTATAGAGGCTCCTGATGATATGAACCTCAACCTGATGGAAGTGTTGAAAGCATCTGAATATGATATACTGGCAACCTGTGGAGGCATGGCCTTGTGTGCAACCTGTCATGTTCAGGTACTTCAGGGTAATGATTTACTACCGCAGGCCTCGGATATGGAACTGGATATGCTGGATACTTTACCAAATGCGACCAATCACAGTCGACTTGCCTGCCAGCTTAGAATCTCAGAGGCAATGCAAGGTAGTATATTCCAGATAGCTGGGGAGTTACAATAACCTCTCTGTTGCTGAGAAATAGAAGTAGTAATACAGTAAATGTATGGAAGCTTTGATTATCAAAAATACTCCTGTAAGTTTACTGTATTACTATACCATACAATTCTGTTCATGACATCAGCCTCATCAACGCCCAGATGGCTAATTATTCTGGCATTTTTTAATATTTATGTAATCTGGGGTTCAACCTATCTGGCAGTTCGCTTTGGCCTTCAGGGTTTCCCTCCCTTTATCCTATCCGGCATTCGTTACCTGACAGCTGGAATCTTACTTTACCTTATAAGTCGTGCCCGCAAAGAAGAACAACCAGATGGCAGGTCTATTAGAATCAATGTAATCAGTGGCATGCTGATGTTGGTAGGAGGTTCAGGCATGGTTGCCTGGGCCGAACAATATATTACTTCAGGACAGGCCGCTATTCTGATAGCAACAGAGCCATTCTGGTTTTTGTTATTGGACAAAAAACGCTGGAGTTTCTATTTTGCCAATAAAAGTATTATTGCAGGTCTGTTGATTGGCTTTGTTGGTATTATTTTATTTTTCCAATGGCAGGATCAGACACAACTTGCTACCTCATCCAGTCAATATGCATTTATAGCCTCTCTAGTAGTATTGGTGAGTGCAGTATTCTGGGTTATAGGCTCTTTGTATTCCAAAACCAATGCCTTTTCTGCATCTGTTATTGCCAATGCCGGCATTCAATTATTTGCAGCAGGAATAGGATGCTTTCTATTAAGTACTCTCACCCATGAATGGTCTACCTTTGCTATACGAAATGTATCCTGGCAAGCATGGAGTGGGTTGTTATTCCTGATCTTTATGGGCTCTCTGGCAGCATATCTATCCTTTGTATGGCTTATTACTTTCTTACCCCCTGCTTTGGTAAGTACTCATACGTATGTAAATCCGGTGGTAGCAGTTTTATTTGGCTGGATATTGGCAAACGAAACTTTGTCACTACTTCAATTGCTTGCACTAGTTGTAATTCTTATAGGTATATTACTTATTAACCTACCTTCGTATCGTTCAATAAGAACGACAAAGGCTAAGTAAAGCCAGTTCCAGGAAATTGAACACAAACTATATTTTCTGATAAATCTTGCAGGAAGCATCGTAAGTGTAGAACAGATCTTTGTAGCCTTTGGGAAGTGTATCATAATAGCCAATACTGAGAAACCCTCCTTCTGGCAAACAGTCATGAAAAAGCTTCAACACTTTCATTTTTAAGATTTCATCAAAGTAGATCATCACATTCCGGCATAAGATCATATCAAACACCTGAGGCATATGGTCTTTTACCAGATTGTGTTGATCAAAGACAATATTGTGAGTACTAACTTTATTAAACACCATATTCTCTTCTGCCAGAGAATAATAGGCATTTAGCTCCTTCTTTCCCTGTGCAGCAGTATAATTGTCTGTATACATTTTCTGGTACAGAGAAGAGAACTTACCCTGCCGGGCATTTCGGATAGAACTACTATTAAGATCTGTAGCAATTATAGATACATTAGAACTAATCTCCTCTTCTTCAAGAGTAATAGCCATTGAATACACTTCCTCACCTGTTGAGCATCCGGCATGCCAGATAGAAAGATTTTCCTTAGACTCATATACGGGTAGTACCTCTGTACGTAACTTGACCCAAAAGTCTTGATTCCTGAACATTTCGGTAAGTCCTACAGTAATCTCATCAATAAAGCATTGAATAAAACTGGAATCGTAGATAATTTTACGCCACAGACCCAATGAATTTTCCAGATTGTATTTGGCAATAATCCGGTTAATTCGCCTACTCAATGACAACGGTTCATAGTTTGAAAAATCCAGGCCATATCTTCCATAAATAGCGCGGATTAAAGAATCCAATTCTTCCTGAGTGAGTTGATTTGTATTCTGCATTCAGCTTAACTTATTAATAACAACCTAAAATAACCTGAATCAGTCAGTGGAATGCTGTTGATTGGGATCACTATGAATAAACACAACCAATGAAGAAGAAAATCTATTGTCTTTAAAATCAGGTGCAATGAATGCGATAAATCGTGTCAGGGTACCATCTTTCTCCTGCACCTTTAATTTTATTTCTTTTAAGGATGCCTGCCCCATACTTTCATAAAAGGCTTGCCGCTCTTCATCACATACAAAGTACAAGTGATCTTGAATAAACATTGAATTTCCTGTCAATGCCGGTATTCCTAAAGCGTCCATGGCTCGGGCATTAATAGATATAATCATACCATCTTTGCCAACTGTGAGCTGAGGGATAGTGTGTTCTTTTCCTTTCAGAGTATATAGAATATCTTCATAATCGTAGTTATTCTCCAGGTCCACAACCAGTCCGGCAAAATGATCTGCAAAGGCTCCAACCATAGCAGAATTCAATGCAAGAACGGCTTTCTCTCTTCGTTCCTTAATTAATATATCGCCAATCTCTTCCTGTAATTCATGCTGACGAGTAAAATCAATCATAATCAGCAATATCTTACTTACTTCACCTGAGAGATTCTTAATTGGACTAAAGGAGCATACAAAATATTTCTCTCTGCTATCTTTTGTCAAGAACTTCAATACAACACTATTCTGCATTGGGTTCTTAGTGGCATCACACAGATGTTCTATATCGACATCTGCCTTGGTTGGATCAGCCAGAAAATCTCTAAAGTTACGGCTCGTGATTTCACTACGTTTATAGCCAAACTCTTTCTGGAACACATTATTAGAATAAATAACTCGCCCTTCGTATGTTAACTCCAGACAGTATATGGATTGGTTCATAGCATTCAGCTTGTGAATGTATTCCATCTCCTTTTCCCGTTGCTCTGTAGTAAACTGCGCGAGCTGAACAATCTTCAGTAGTTTTCCATCAATATCAAATATTGGACTATACGTACCTGATAGCCAAAGTTCTTTCCCTCGTTTATTGATACGTTTGAATTCACCAGAATTAAACGAACCATTTTTGATGCTATCCCACATCATTTCATACCGCTGACTTACGAGCTCATCCATAGCAACAAACTGTCGCTCCTTCTTTCCAACAATCTCTTCCCTGGAATACTCCATCAGGCTCAGATACATCTCATTGGCAGAAATTATGGTTCCCTCTCTATCCAGTTCGATACTTGCATTCGTTTTGTTGATAGCCTCGATCATAGATTGAGTCAGGTTTGCCTGCCGTTCAATCTGACGAAGCTGTACATTGAGCTCTTCCTGCGTTGCAATAAGTTCTTGTGCGTTGTTACGCATCATTTCTTCTTTTGAAGCTAGTTCTTCAGCTATTTTCTGCGTCTGGGTTAACAGCTTCTGCGTATGTTCATTGATTTTGGCATTGTAGATCACCGAACCAAATATCTCACAACTGGTTTCCAGAAAATGGATTTCATGTGACTGCAGCTTCCGGAACGAGGCCACTTCGACTACTCCCAGTACTTCTTCCTTATACGCAATGGGCACCAATAGAATTGAGCGAGGTGTTGCCTCACCTAAACCTGATGTAATAGAAACATAGTGAGAAGGAACTTCTTCTATATAAATGGATTCTTTCTCTAAAATACATTGCCCGACAAGACCTTGTCCCCATTGTAGTCGTTTCTCAATAAATTTCTGTTTATTATAGGCTATACATCCTGTTAGTTCAATATATTTTTTCTCATCTTCTTCCTGGATCAGAAATACCCCTCCTTGGTTCAAACGACAGTACTCAATCAACTGACGCAAAAAATGCAGACTTACCTGGTTCAGATTCAGATGCTGATGCTTGCGAAGTTCATCACCTAATAAGGTACTTCCTGCAATTTCCCAGTTTCGTCTACCTTCTTCATCTGCTTTCTCTTTTAGTTTGGCACGCATGGATAACAAAGCCTTTCCTATTCCTTTATCCCTATCCAGATTTAGTATATCAGCCTCCATGTTTCCATGTGATATTTCTTCTACAAACTTCACCACCTCATTTCTATCTTTATGAATAGCAGTAAGATAACCTGAAATGTTTTCCTGCCCACGAAGGTTCTGAAATTCAATATCCGCTTCCTGATTAACTATTCTTGCTGTTAGTATATCTAGCTGCTTTAAAGGCTCAATCCACTGTTTCCATATAGCATACCCGATATAAAAAATCAGGAACAGAGATATAATTATAAATCCTGCTTTATATAAAGCTGTAGATTTTCCAGAAAAAAAAGTCGTATATGTGACTATAAGACCAGCCTGAAAGCCCAGCAAGAGCAAGATCTTTGTTCCAGCGTTGAAATGCTTTAGCATAAAAGGTAATCAGTTGTAATATCTCATTTGATCTTAAACAAAAGTAAGCAAGTATATTTACGCATATTGTGTAATTATTCCATACATCTTACTTAGTAGATTTTTTTATAGCATAAATCATATCTGGTTCAAAAAGCCAGATAAAGGAAGGGCTTGTTTGATCTTTATGTGAGTATAATTTACTTTCAATGATCCACGAACTCGTATCTGCCTCGGCTTTAAAAAATGATTGTATCTCTGTATGAGTAAGCTTTTGCAGATGAGGTACATCTCCATAACAAAATATATTCAGTCGGTTTGCTACCCAGGTCAATGCAGCTGCAGATAATACATTATCCAGCTCCAGTAAGGCAGATTTCTGGAATATAGTCAGTTCATCTGCATTGAAAGGATCATTAACACGCATCTTTGCTATAGCAACCTGTGCTTCCTCATTATCCAGCAACAAATAACTTTTACCCTGAATTTCACCCTTTACTTCTGTAGTAAGCAAAAACGCTTCTGTATAATGCGCAAACAGATCTACAGGTTGAGTACATGTTAAATTAACCTCTTTTACTTCCAGGGTATCGTTCACCATTTTCGAAAAGGCATCAGCAGCTTGTAACAATGCACCATTCATAAGGTCACGGACAGCAGCTACATCATAATCATTAAATACATTCGTCATACCGCTACCTGTTGAGTTTTAACAGAAGTTATTTTAGAATTTCGGAAAAGAGATTGAATAATAGAAGGTACATCTACTACCAGACAGACATTACCATTTCCCAGAATAGTGGCCCCGCTGATAAACTTCACATTCTCAAGGGGTTTTTTGAGTGGCTTTTCCACAATCTCTTTTTGTTGCAACAACTTGTCAACAACAAATCCAATTTCTTTATTGTTAAATGTGATGATAATCACCTGAATTTTTTCGTCATCATTTGTCTTATGATATGATTCAAGCATTCCCCCTCCTTTTGTCAGTTCTTCTCTATCTTTTAACTGGAATAAATCGTTCAGATAAACCAGTGCTATAGTCTTGCCCAGATAGGTTGTAAATAAGTTATTTCCTATAGACCGAATTGCTTTCTTCTGAATAGCAACTACAGCTTTTGTATAAGATAAAGGCACAGCAAAGTCTCCTGTCCGAAGTTCAAACAAAAGAGCACCTTTTACAGCCATAGATGATGGCATCCGCAATGTAAAAGTAGTACCTACACCCACAACTGAATCAATCCCAATAACACCACCAATAGAATCTATTGCCTTTCGAACCACATCCATACCCACTCCTCTACCTGACACAGCAGTAACTGTTTCTGCACTGGAGAACCCTGGTTCAAATATTAACTGTATCTTCTCTTCTTCACTCATGAGCAAGGCCATTTCACGTGTGATAATGCCTTTCTCTATTGCCTTTTTTGCTATTGTTTCTGCATGTATCCCTTTTCCATCATCTGTAATAGTGATAATAATTTCTTCCCTTTCACTACTTGCCGCCAATTTTAGTTTACCAGCCTCCGACTTTCCACTTGCCAATCGTCCCTGTGTTGATTCAATGCCATGGCTAACCGCATTACGAACCAAATGCACCAGTGAGTCACTTATAATTTGTAGAATAGTCCGGTCTATTTCTATCTCTGTCCCTTCCAGGCTCAGATCTACTTTTTTATTTTCAAGAGCAGCAACATCCCTGACAATACGATGAAATTTATTAAACAATACATTCACCTGTACCAACCGGACATCCATGATAGAATATTGCAATTCAGAGGTTATCCGTTGCAGACGAGCGTAATCATTTTGTCCAGATCGTCCACTATTCCCATTCATTGCAATTACACGATCCTTTTCAATAATTAATTCTCCAATCAGATCCAGCAGATTATCCAGTTTTCGTATGGGGACATGAATATTGTCCGAAAATGCAATGGCAGTTTCCTCGTGTTCTATTTGCTCAACTTCTTTCACTTCGTCCTCTACAGGTATCTGTGACGTAACAGAACTGACTTCTGCCTGCATACTAACAGAGACAGGCGTATCAGTTTGACTATTTATTTTAACTGGCTCCTCACTAATTTTCTCTTCTGGCTTTTCTTTACTAGTCCGGATTAGCACTTCCAGTTTCGTTTTAATGCCTTTAAATTTAACAACCTTCTCAGGCGTTTTAACCTGCTCAATCAAAGCACACAAAACATCATTGGCTTTAAAAAGGTCATTAAAAATATCTGCATTAATAACCATGTTTCCGCTTTTAATCACATTAAAAACGTCTTCCATGGTATGAGCCATAGCCGCAAGATCAGAAAATCCCATTCCTGCGGCATTGGCTTTCAGTGTATGGGTAATCCGAAAAATCGCATCTATCGCCTTCTTATTCGAATTATCTTTTTCCAGATCCGTAAATAGCTTGTTAAGCTGCTCAGTATTTTCCAGAGCTTCCGCCAAAAAAATCTCTTTTAATTCGTCGTCTCCTTTCATACTTACATTATATTATTGGGATCTATCTGAAATTTGTTTGACAAGATTTGAGTGATTGGTTTCTATACTACAATCAGGAAAGACAACTTACAATGTATCCAGCCATATCGTATATGGGTAGTACCTTTGTAATCACACCTTTTTCGATAGCAGATTTAGGCATACCAAAAATCACACTTGTTTTTTCATCCTGAGCAATAGTATGGGCATTTTCATAAAATAATCGCTCCATTCCTCTGGTCCCATCTCTACCCATACCTGATAATATCACTGCCAATGCTCTTTCTTTGTATATATCTGCTACAGACATGAACAAACAATCTACAGAAGGATCATTGTATTCTGGAAACTTTTTATCTGTAAACTGTACAAACACAGTATTTCGTAAAATATCTCTTTTTAGGTAGGTATTAGAACTTCCTGGCATCAGATACACTACTCCTGGTTGTATATATTCTTTTTCTTCTGCAACTTTTACTTTTAGCGGAAGAATGTCATTGAGTCGATTACTAAAAGAATGTAAAAAGTCTTTGGGCATATGTTGTGCAATAACTACAGGTATTGGAAAATTTCCTGGCAATTTCTTCAGAATATCTTCAATAGCACCTGTCCCTCCGGTAGAAGATCCGATAGCCAAAACTTCATATTCTAACCGTGAATAAAATGTATGTGCATGTCCGTTTTCTCTGATACTCTTCTTGGCAAGCCCCTCTTTATTTACAGTTACTGCGCTCTTTAAACGAGCAGTAAGCTGATGTTCCAGATCTCTTATTTTTGAATTACGTGTACTGTCAGGCTTATGAATAAAATCAAAAGCACCTGCATTTATTGCGTCAAATACAGTAAGGTCATTGGAATACCCGGCTCCACTTAAAACCACAATAGGAGTAGGACAATCTCGCATAATTTGAGAAACAGCATACAAACCATCGTATTCAGGCATAATAAGATCCATTAAGATCACATCAGGCTTTAGCTGACGTGTTTTTTCATATGCCTCAAGTCCGTTTCCTGCTGTAGCGATTACGTTCAGGTCTTTGTCAGAGCCAACAATATCAGATAAAACCAATCGCATGAAGCTGGAGTCATCTGCTATCAATACCTGTATAGGAGATGTCTGCATCTGATAAAGATCAGGCGATTTTACGAATAGCTTCGACCAGTTGCTCGGCAGTAAAAGGCTTGACAATATAATCAGACGCTCCCAGGCTCAAACCTTCTGCAACTACAGACTGCTGACCTACAGCACTGATCATCACTACCTTAGACTGCATTTCCTCTTCCTTGAATACTTTCAGAATATCAATTCCCAGCATATCTGGTAGAATATTATCTAGTGTTACAATATCCGGCTGAAGTTCAATAGCCATGTCAATAGCGGCTTCTCCGGTTGCAGCCATCCCTACAATCTCAAATCCTGCCTCTGATAAAGCATCTTTGATAAGTGTCCTCATGTATAAAGAGTCGTCAACTACAAGTACTTTCTTTTTCATATATAATTTATTACGGATGGTTTCAAAGTTAAATTAGCCTAGACTTCGTTGGTAAAGAATTGTTTCTATAATTTATCTGTAGTACGTGCCAGTAGATTCTGTTCCTCTTTTGAGATAACTTTGAAAATATCTATCAGAACAATCATCCGGTTACCAGACTTAATAATCCCTTTGATATAGTTGCTTTCCAAGGTGGCAGACTGCACAATAGCAGGAGATTCGTCAATATCATCTTTGGTTACTCTGAGTGTCTGTGGTACATCTTTTACCAGAATGCCCATTTTGTATTCGTCACTAGCAACCACTAAAGTATACTTATGTGTACCGTTGGTAATGTCTTTTTCTGTTGAAATCCCAAATTTGTCTGCCAGATCCATAATAGCCAGTACATTGCCCCGAATATTACCTACACCCTTAATATAACTCTGGGTCAGAGGAATGCGGGCAATGGATGGCGTAATAACTACTTCTTTAATCTGATCAATGGAAAGTGCATACTCTTCCTCTTCCAATCGAAATACAATGATCTGAAAAGTACTTTTGACTGCGTTGGTTCCTTCTTGTTTATGAACAGTTTGGATATCTTCCATACAATTAACTTTTACTAAAGTTGCCTAAATCCACTACGTATGATCTTACAAGCTTAGTGTGCAAGTTTAAACTGACTCACACTCTTTTTCAGCTCTTCCGCGATCTTTGAAAGATTTTTACCTGTTTCAGATACATCATTCATTGCGTTATTCAATGCTTTTGAAGAGCTAGCCATCTCCTGTGTACCAGCCGCAGTTTCTTCTGCTACCACAACAATCTTCTCTATATTCTTTACGACTACACCAATATTGGTCTGTTGTTCTTTTGTAGCCTCCTGTACCTGTTTTGATAAAGTTAAGGTGTCGTTACTTGACATATTGATACTTTCAAAGACAGTTTGTGCATCCTGAGTAGCACGGGTTCCACCAACCACACTGTCTTTCATTTTATCTATTGCTTTAGAAGCAGATGCAGTATCCTTCTGTACATCTTTCACAACCCGTTCAATATCGATAGCTGATTTGCGGGAATCTTCGGCCAGCTTACGGATTTCGTCTGCCACTACAGCAAATCCACGTCCTGCATCACCTGCCCGTGCAGCCTCAATAGCCGCATTCAGAGCCAATAGATTGGTTTGTGCAGCAATGTCTGTAATCACTCGTAATGTACTTGAGATTTCTTCTGAACGGGAAGTCAGAATATCAATAGAATTGGCAGTAACATTAGCAGAGTTTGATATTTCACCCATATTATCTACTACTGTACGTATGATCTTCATACCTTCCTGGCAACTTGTCTGACCTTTTTCAGCAGCCTTATTGATGGTATCGGCTTTCCCTCCCATCTCATTGGATGCCCGTAAGATACCTTCTACCAGTTTAGATGATTCGTCAGTACGGATGGCCTGTTCCTGTGCTCCTCCTGCCATTTGAGTTATAGCAGAGGCTGTTTCCAGAATACTGCTCTTCATACCTTCCGATTTTTCCATCATCTGGTCTGAAGCAGCCGAAATCGTAATTGCGTTCTCTTCAATAATCCTGAAGAGCTTATTCATATTTTTCAGTGCAATGTTGATGGCATTACCCATATCTTTCAGATCTCCTTCGGCATTCATCTGGAATTGCTGCGTAAGATCACCCATTGACATTGCGGTTACAATACGGTTGATTTCCAGTACTGGTGCAGAAACATTTGTCAACAAAAGATTTAACGCATCACCCAATTCTTTCCACATACCATGAACATCTGTCATTGTCAGCCTTTCTCTAAGCTGTCCTTCTATACCTGCTGATTTTACCAGACGATTGATTTCAGTAATTAACTCTTTCAACATCTGTCTCAATCCTCTTAAGGTAGTAATTACCTGAGCAATATCTCCAGTCAGTTTTAGACCCTGCAACTCCATTTCTGCATCCAGATTACCTTTTTTGATTTCTTCTATAAATTTGGTAGCAGCCTGGAAACCTACAGTGAAATTGGTTACATCTGTAGCATATTTTACAATCTTAAATGGCTTTCCATTTAAATCAAAGATTGGGTTATAGCTAGCCTGTATAAACACATCTTTCTTGTCCTTACTAATACGTTTGTACGTTGCGGCATCAAACTCTCCACGATTCAACTTCTCCCAGAAAGCCTTATATTCATAACTGGCAGCATATTCGGAATCTATAAATATACGATGATGTCTTCCCTTAATTTCCTCCAATGTGTATCCTACTGTTTTCAGGAAGTTTTCATTTGCAGTAATAATGGTGCCATCCATATTAAACTCAATCACGGCATTGGCCTTACTAACAGCTTCTAACTGACCTTTATAATCTGCATTTCTTATCTTTTGCGTAGTCACATCTGTAGCCAGTTGCAGCAATTTCACTACTTTACCAGTAGGATCTAATACAGGTGTATAGGTAGTCGCAATCCAGACTTCTCTACCCTGACGTGAGATACATTTAAAGTCTCCAGACTGAGCTATACCATTGGAAAGATTAGTCCAGAACTCAGTATACTCCGCACTTTGTCCATAGGACGCATCTACCAATGTACGATGATGCTTCCCCCTAAGTTCACTCAGTGAGTCGTATCCCATCGTCTCTAAAAACAGAGAGTTTGCATTCAGTACAGTACCATCCTTCAGATACTCTGCAGATGCGTATGAAGAATCAATCGCATTCATCATGGCATCTATCTCACTACGTTGTTCTTTTTGCGTTGTAATATCAAAACGAACTCCAATATATTTGATTGGTTTTCCGTTACTACCTAACACTGGTGTAATAGTCACATCTACCCAATACGCAGAGCCATCTTTAGCCTTGTTTTTAATTTCGCCCTTCCATACTTTACCTCTTGAAATCGTGCGCCATAAATCTTCATACAAAGAAGCAGGCATATCCGGGTGACGAACAATACTCTGTTTCTGACCAATAAGTTCCTCTCTGGTGTATTTGGCAACACGACAGAATTCATCATTAACAAAAATGATATTTCCCTGCAAGTCTACTTCTGAAACAATAGCAGCATTGTTCAAAGCACTATTTTGTCCTACTAGTTCCTGCTCTTTTCGCAACATCTCTTCCTGAGTAGCAGCCATTTCTTCCATATTCTGGCGTAATTCCTCTTCCTGGGCCTTTAGTGCGTCCGTCTGATCCTGTGCTTCTCTTGCTAGATTTTCTGCATCTTGTTTAGCTTTGTATAAGGCAGTTATATCACTTGCATAGATAGCAATGGATGTTACTTCTTTATTTTCATCAAATAGAGGAGCATGTTTTACACTGTAATAATTATCCTGACCGGAATTTGTCAAATGATCGATAGATTCAACAACCTCACCTGCAAATACACGATCATATATTTTCTTTTTTTCAATCTGCTCCTCAGGGCTAAACATCTGCAAGATGTTAAATCCTTTTTCAACAGTAAACCCTGGTAAGGTCTCTACCAAAACACTATTAAAGTGAACAAGTGTATAATGTCTGTCTAATGTAAGAATAGAGTCACTAGATACGTTGATCAATTCGCGTACTTCTGTTTCTTTCTTTTGCACATCACTTAACAGACGTTGCATTTCTTCCTGTGTGGCAGAAATTTCCTCCATATTTTGACGCAACTCTTCTTCCTGGGCCTTCATCTGCTCTGCATGAGTTTGTGCGTCCTGTAATAAAGTCTCGGCTTGTTCCTTGGCCTGAATTGTTTCAGTTATTTCTTTGGCAAAAATGACAATAGCAATTACAGCCCCACTATCATCTCTTAGTGGGCTGTAAGTCTGAACAAAATATTGCAGGGTGCCATATAAATCAAACTTTTCAGTAATCTCAAAGGATTCACCTGCCAATGCACGATTATAATACCCTCTATATATTTCTCTCTGTTCATCTCCAAACACCTGCAGAATAGGAAATCCTTTATCAACTGTTAATCCATAATGCTTATAGGTATCCTTAATCTTTTGATTACATACAACTACATTGTAATTCCAGTCAATTGCAATAATAGAGTCATTTGTAGCATCAATTAAATCTGTAATGAAGGCATTTTTTTCCTCCACATCTTTCAGAATACGCTGCATTTCTTCCTGTGTAGCAGAAAGCTCTTCCATACTCTGACGCAACTCGCCCTCCTGCATAATCAATGCTTTGTTTAAGGCTTCTATCTTTTCAATTTCTGCAAAGGATGTATGTTCACTCAGATCTAACCCTGCAACTATTTCTGATGAAGTATCACGTTTTTTTCTGCCTCTTTTTGATGTTTGAGCAGACTTATTGCCAGCAGATTCAGAAGCCTTCACAGATGATTCGCGCTTTGCCATACAAGGAGTAGTTGGAGATAAGAAATAGGATTTCAATAATAAACCTTTGCAAATCTACTTCTAACCACAAGCAACAACAATCTGATAATGAGCATTTACAGGTGTTTGTAATATTTCATAAGGAAAAATGAAATACTATTCTACAGAAGATTCAGTATGAAGAAAAAAAGTAGAACAATAATAGAAATACCAATTTGATAAATCTTTCTTTATTATAGCCAAAAACAGCCTATAAGACTATTTTCAGTAGAAAAAAATAGTTACAGCTAACCATCACAATATATACATATCACTCAGCTGCATCTTTAATTTTACAGTATTTTAATTTTAGCATTTGACATATTTTTCAGTATTTGAAAAAACCAGAAAGAAGTACACATAAAAAAGAAACCAAAACCCACGTTTATTTTCTCAGTGATCATAGGCTTTTTGAGTTACATTTTAAACAGACTAATACTATTTTCAGCCTGTCAATCAGCATCACACCTATTTACCTATATATTGCCGGACACTACAAATAGCTTTTTACAAAAGCTGAGTGCTTCAAATCAATCTAATTATAATAATCACCATAATTAAATCGAAAAATTGGATAGAATGGGCTCTTTTGTGGCAGTTACCAATGACTATTTTCATCTATAATTTATAATCATAAAATACAAAAAGAAATCTCTGTTATAACTATCAGATATTTTTACTCAAACACTTCAAGAGAATTCAACTCCGGCCCACCTCCCTGATTGGCAGATCCTGCTGCTATGTATATTTTCTGATTGTAAACCAGTGCCTGTGTTCCATGACGCCCTGTTTGCATAGGCGCTAGAGCATGCCATGATTGAGTCTTAAAATCAAAAGCTTCTGTTTGATTATGTGCCAACTTCTGTGGACTCTCCCCACCAATAACAACAATCTGATCTCCTAATGTAACAGACGTACAGCCAGCTCTCTGTGTAGGTATATTTTGTTCTTTTGGCAATGTACGCCATCGCTTCTTTGTAAAGTCATAGATATCTACTTCCGGAACAGTCAGATCCAGTACATGCCCGATTTTTTGTGTAGAACGTCTTCCTCCAGCAATGAACAGTTGATTTCCAGATACAGCGGCCTGTACATGATCACGAACATGAGGAGCATCCGGTAAAATGCTCCATTTTCCTGTTTCAGGGTCATATTCATCAAGCCAGTTTACATGTCCATCCCAATGCCCATCTGTAATCCCATTGACCAGATATATCTTATTCTGATAGATAGTCACACCAGCAGCTCCTCTGCGACGATTGGCAGGAATTTCAGTACCCTTGCGCCATTGATCTTTTTTGGGGTTATAAATATAAATATTGGGAATAGGTGTTTCATGAGGAAAATCGCCTGTAAAAGCTCCTAATACATAGATCTCACCTTTATAGGCAATAGCCTGAAAATGGTGCATTTCCAAAGGCACAACACCTAGTTTACGCCATTCATTGGAAGCAGGGTTGTAAACATACATAGACTCCTTCTTTCGTCCACCAAACAGGTAAAACTGATTATCTACCCGTACAAAGGCATTTTCACTTCTTAATTCCGGTTCACTAGCAGGAGTAAGCGTTTTCCATTTTGCCTCTTTCTGCAAAAATGTAAAGCTAATCAGTGATAGTACCAATAGGCCTCCACCTATAAAAAATCTTGTATCCTTTTTCATAACAGATTCTAGTTAACTTACTGGAACTACTTTTCCTGTTTCTATGGAACGGTAAATAGCTTCAATTACACGCATATCTTTCAATCCTTCCTCCCCTGGTGTACGAGTGGGTTTATTGGTAAGAATACACTGCGCAAAATCATCCATCTGAGCTGCCTGATGATTGAGTTGTGGCAGATTCATATCTCCTTTACTGGTTCGTCCTTCAATAGCTCCATATCCATAACATGGCCCCATTTCAAACCAACCATCTTCACAGGTAGCAAACAAGCGTTCCAAGCCTGCAGCATAACTACATGAAGAGTTGGCAACAGCACCACCTGGAAACTTCAACTGCCATAAGATCGTTTCATCTACTTCTTTAAACTTCACTGAATCTGTTTTGAATTCCTGCGCCCATACGGAAACAGGCTCTTCTCCAACTGTATAGCGACTTCCTTGTAAGGCATAAATACCAATATCCATCATGGCACCTCCACCTGCCAGTGCTTTTTTCAAACGCCACTGATTGGGATCGCCAATCTTAAATCCATCACTGGTTTCTACAATTTTAACTTTTCCAAATGTTTTCTCACGTCCATATTTCATCACTTCCTGATGATGAGGGGTATAGTGTAATCTATATCCTATAGAAAGCTGACGATTGGCCTTTTTAGCAGCATCTATCATCTGCTGGCATTCTTTTACAGAAACTGCCATTGGTTTTTCACAAATCACATGCTTACCTGCCTGCAAAGCCCGAACTGTATATTCAGCGTGCATAGAGTTAGGTAATACGATATATACTATATCTATATCCTTATTATCTATGATACGATCCATCGTTTTGTAATCATAGATATTCTTTTTGGGAATTAAATATTTTTTCTCCCATTCTGTTGCTTTAGAGGGACTTCCAGTTACAATTCCTGTAAGCTTACAGAATTTGGTTTGTTGCAAGGCAGGAGCCAGTTGGTAGGCACTATAGTATCCTAATCCCACTAAAGCTATACCTAGTGGCTTATTATCTTGCAGCAGATTTTCTGCCCGAGAGGATTCCGCCAACCATGGTAAAAAAGAAGCACCCAAAGCCATGGTACCCGCACTTTGAAGAAAAGAACGTCGGGAAGCTTTGTGGGTAATAGAGAATATCTCTGTATTTTTCATAAGTTATAAGGTATTTGTGATTTTAGTATATTGTATATCTATAATCAGGTGAGAAAGTGCTTCTGTCTCACTAGGTATAACAAGCTGATATACAATTAAAAAATTGTTATAAGGTAGAAATATTATCACAAATGTATCTGTCTGCAGATGGAATTTCTTGTACAAATTCACTATTTTTTAGTATTTTGATTTTTATGCAACGTTTTAATCAATATGAACCATTCAATGTATTCCGTTTCGAAGTAACCGAATGGCCATATCCTTTGCACAATCACAGTTATTTTGAGATTATTTTTATTGAAAAGGGTCAAGGTGTACATTGTCTGAATGAACACCAGTTTACCTATCAGGAAGGAGATGTTTTTTTACTACGCCCTCAGGATTATCATATCTTTGAAATAGCCTCTTCAACACAGTTCTGTTATCTGCGATTTACAGAATCTTTCTTCCAAAACAATCAGGAGCCTCACTGGCAACAGACCATTGACTATCTGTTTAATACACCTTATCATATACATGGCAGTCTTGTCAAAATGGAAGAAGAAAAAAAGCGTTTGCACGGACTACTGGCAGTATTGATTCATGAGTATGAACATCGGCAAAAACCATTTGCAGAGAATATCCTTACATACATTATGCGATCTGTACTAAGTTTATTGGCAAGAAACATATTTGAGCAATCTTTTTTGACGGAAAAAGAAACACCTAAACGATCACATTTACTGGACTCAATATTAGTATATGTCAGACAACATATTTATTCACCCGAAAAACTCCGGATGGAGCAGTTAGCAAATCATCTGCATTATTCTGCCAATTATCTGAGTATTTTTTTCAAGCGGCACATGGGAGAATCTCTCCAACAGTATATTCTTCGTTACAAACTCAAACTGGTAGAGAGCCGTTTAGTATATAGTGACTGGAGTATATCTCAAATCGCTTTTGAATTAGGGTTCTCAGATGAAAGCCATCTCAACAAATTATTCAAAAAATATTACCAATATACTCCAGGAGATTTCCGAAAACGCATGATTGAGTCAAAAACAACAGCAGTACTAAAAGATTTTGCATAAATACCTTTCATTTGTGTATCTTTTTTTCAAGTACTTACGTATCTTTGCATATAAATCACTTACTATACTTCTTTGGCTAAGCTCTGTCAGAGTTTTCCTTCCTAAATTTGATCGATGCTGTTTGTATTTACTATCTGACAGGAATGATCAGGATATAGTTTTATGCAACTTCTCGAACTGCCACATACTATTTTCCAAATTGAAACAAAATAGATAATCTAACTTCCTGAAGTTCCTATGTTTTTTCTTGACATCGTAACCAAAAGACTTCTTGTACTACCCACTTGGGCTATGACTAATCTGGTAAATCAAATCCTTGATTGGGCAGATATTGACCATCCAACCCGTGGAAAATATCAATCTCTACGCCTATGGGCTCAAACTAGCAGCAAACTTATTGAAGAAGTCTCATTTATATTCTGGGTTGCCTGGATTTATGTTGCAATCATTATCCAGTTTATGTAGAAGCTCTCTGATACATAAATAAGAAAAATTTCTAGTATAACTCCAAGATACTGCCTTTTAGAAGATGGTACTGAAACCTTATCCTCTAAAAGGTAATATCTTATATGCTTCTATTGGTATCCCTTGTTGTCTTTCTCAATCATTTTGTGCAAAATATTACGTTGCCACAACTGCCAGAGTATTTTTCCTAAAAAATCCACGTTTCTTTATATTTGTACTTGATCAGGCTATTTTCCTGACATCTACAAATTATGAAGAACCACTTAGTTGTTTGTTTTCTTATATTTCTTCCTCTATATCACACTTTTGCTCAAAAACCATATGACAAGACATTGGAAGAACTGGACAACATTATACAGATACGCTCTACCTTTACAATAGAAAAGCAACAACATATCCAGTACATCAAAAATCTGCTTACGGAAGAAGATGTAGAAGGTAAAACCAGAGTTTATCAAAAATTATACAATGAATACAAATCATTTATATATGATTCTGCTTTCGTATATGCTCAGCTACTATTACAAACAGCTTGTTTACAACAACATCCTGTTCAAATCAATGAGTCAAAGCTAAAATTGAGTTTTCTTTTACTATCATCAGGTTTGTTACATGAATGTCTTGACACCTTGCAATCTATTCGTGTAGAAGAACTTCCAGATACACTTCAGAAAGAATACTATAGTCAGATTGCTCGTGCCTATTATGATTTGTCTGATTATAGTCAGGATAAATATTTTTCACCTACTTATCATAATCTGGGTAATCAATATTTGAAAAAAGCAGTACTGCTATGCAAACCCAATACCTGGGAATATTATTACTTTCAGGGATGGTATGCCATGCGTATACATAATATTCAGGCAGCAATAGGCTATTACGAGCATTTGCTGAAAAACTACAAATTATCATTGAACCAATATGCTATTGCAGCATCCAGCCTAAGTACAGCTTATAAGAGTATCCACCAATCAAACAACGCTATTAAATGGATGGCTCAGGCCGCAATAGCAGATATCAAAGCATCTAACCACGAAACGGTAGCAGCACGTGTATTAGCAGAACTGATCTATCAACAGGGAGAAAGCCTGAGAGCGTATCAATATGTAAAGATAGCTCTCGAAGATGCAGGAGTATATGGAGCCCGACACCGGAAGTTACAGATCTCTGATATACTACCTATCATTGAAGGCAATCAACTTGGCCAAACAGAAACTCAGAACAAGGCGTTGCAACAGTATTCTATTGTGCTCACCATTCTTGCAGTACTGGTAGTTTTATTTGCATTCATCATTTTTAAACAGAATAGAAGCCTGCTGCAGGCCAAATCCAGTCTGGCTGCATCTAATGAATACTTAACTGAAGCTAATTATAGAATGCAGGAGGCCAACAAAATAAAAGAAGAATACATCGGGCATTTTTTCACAACCTTCTCTGAGTATATTGACAAGATTGATGCTTTTAAAAAAGCAGTCACACGAAAGATAACTTCACGACGTATAGAAGAAATAGGAGATATAGTCCAAAAGATTAATCTTAAAACTGAACGCGAGAATTTATTTTATAGCTTTGATACTACTTTCCTCCGAATATTTCCAAACTTCATAGTTGACTTTAATACTCTCTTCAAAGAAGAAGATCACTATAACCTGCATGAGAGACAAGAACTCTCTGTCGAATTACGAATATTTGCATTGATTCGGCTAGGTATCAAAGACAATGAAAAGATTGCCAAGATACTGGATTACTCTATCAATACAATCTATACATATAAGACCAAAGTCAAGAATAAATCTAGAGTACCCAACGAACACTTTGAAGATGAGCTAATGAAAATCAAAACAGGATAGAGAACTTTCCATACTTCTATAGTAAGGATTTAAAGCTCAAAACGCTATATTTTCAGGTCATATTCCATTAATATTTTCAACGCCATCTCACTCATATAAAAAACTGTATATCAATACATTAATCATCACAAACCCCTCCATTTATCTATATTTTCATAGTATAAATTGTGCATCCATATTCTTTCTATTTGCTTTGTTCTAATAAGACAATAACGGTTTCCTCAGGAAGAAGTTGGGATATGTGCATAGAGTTTCTTGTTTGGTATAAAAAGTTATTTGTCTTTACATATCTCACAATAGTACTTACTTCAATTTTTTATACTCAACGAAAAAGCTACTTCTTTTGGAGTAGCTTTTTTTATATTACTCATAGAGATACCATAATTCATTCTATTTGTACGGTCATTCTTTCTGACTCAATTTGGACAAATACCCATATTTGCTCTATTTTTACGATCTAGATTTGTTTATATTATTTATCAATTGTGCTACCTATATGCCTGATAGATTATTATATCCTTTTCTCATTCTTTTAAGCATTTGCATCTCTATATTTCTGCTCTATCAAGTCATAGTCTGGGTCATCAAGGTCTGGCAAGTCTGTTAAAACCACATTATTTTGATACTATACTTCGAAAATCTGAAATATCTTTGATTAACAAAAGAGATTATCCAATAAACGGGTGAAAGAGATTCTATGGAATAGATCATAATCTATAACCGGATCAAACACGATTTTCTCTTACACTTCGTTTATTAAATCAAGGTGAAACTGTTACTATAGCCCTCGAGTCATTTACAAATTATGCTAATCTCAAAAGATGCTGATCCGCTTGTTACCATTATATGTCTTTGTTATAATCATGAGAGATTTATTGCAGAGGCCTTACAATCGGTTATGGATCAAACTTATCAGCAGATTCAACTTATTGTTGTAGATGATTTCAGCAAAGACGGTAGTGTTTCTGTTATTACTAATTTTCTGAAGCGATATCCATCGATTGTGTTTCTCCAATTACCTCACAATATGGGTATGACAAAAGCATTTAATAAAGCTTTGATATTAGCCAAGGGCGAGTTTATTGTAGATTTTGCAGGTGATGATGTATTACATCCTGAACGTATTGAAAAACAAGTCAGATCATTCCAACAACTGGATAATTCCTATGGAGTAGTTTTTTCGGATGCTTGGTTAACAGATAAAAATTCTAAAGTTATAGGTACCTTTTATAAACGTAGTCCAGACGGAACATTGTTGGAAAAGGTGCCTTCTGGAAATATCTATCTGGAAACACTTCACAGGTATTGTGTTTGTGCCCCAACTATCATGAGTCGTAAAATGGTGTATGAGGATCTGAAAGGATATGATGAAATGCTGGTTTATGAGGATTTCGATTTTTTTATACGTTCTACGCGTAAATACAACTATTGGTATCAGGATGAACTACTAACCTATTATCGGCAGTCACCAGAATCAGAGTCAAAGCAATTCTACAGGAAGAGCTATAATCCTCATCTAGCTTCTACTTTAGCTGTTTGCAGAAAAGCGCATGGGCAAAATATTTCTGAAGCAGAAAATGAAGCACTGGCACACAGGGTACGTTATCTGCTACGTCAAAGCTTCTTTACTGAAAACTTTAGTTTGGTAAAGGACTACCTGGATTTACTACATGCAATGCGCCGCTCTGATATTATATCTCAAAGTATTGCAGCATTAGCTCGACTGAGGATTCGTACAGGGTTTCTGTTTTTTAGCTATATGAAATTTCGACAATTATTATCTGGCAAGGCAAAGTAAGATATAGGAACAGAATTTTATTGATATACAATGGGTTATATAATATATCTATTGTAGCAAATATGAACACTTATACTTGTAAATGTAACAATACTCTTCACTTTGAAAATTCTCAATGTGTCTCTTGTTTAAGAGAGGTAGGCTGGTGCCCTGAATGTCAGGGAATAAGAGCAATGGAACCAATAGATGGTACATCATATACCTGCTTGAACTGTAACACACAATTACGCAAATGTACTAATTATGCTGTGCATCAGGTTTGTAATCGTTGTGTTCATGATGAAGGCGACCACACACACGAATTTTGCGATTATTGCAAGTTCAATGATGTCATTCCAGATATCAGCAATCCTAAAAATAAAGAACGTTGGTATCTGATAGAGGTTGCCAAACGAAGATTATTGTATAACCTGGATATTCTTAAGCTGCCTTATGGTACTGCAGCTGAAGGTTTCGAACTACCTCTTTCTTTTGATTTTAAAGAAGATATAGTTATTCCAGACCCCTCTGGATCAGGAACAATTGAGGAAAAAGTCTATACAGGTCATGCAGATGGCAAAATCACTATCAACATTACGGAGGCAGATCCTGTAGAACGGGAAAAACTTCGGGTCGACTTTGGCGAGCCACATCGAACACTTATTGGGCATTTCCGACATGAAATTGCTCATTATTACTGGCAATTGCTGGTACAGGGCAAATGTGAAGATTCCTTTAAACAGGTGTTTGGAGATCATGAAAATCCGTCTTATACAGATGCGATGAATAGCTATTATCAGAATGGCCCTAAGCCAAACTGGCAAACAGATTATATTAGTGCTTATGCTACTATGCATCCTTGGGAAGACTTCGCTGAGACTTTTGGCGCTTATCTGGATATGGTAGCAGTTCTGGATACAGCTGAACACGTTGCACTAACTATCAACGAACCTATTGAGAACTCAGGAAATGAGTTATTAAATATGCTACAACGTTATGAATTATTGGGGATTAAAATCAACGAAATGAACCGCACCATGGGTCTACTGGATCTGGTACCAGAAGTATTTACAGCAGGTGTAGTCAGAAAGATGCAATTTATTCACTGGCTTGTAAAAAAGTCCAGCATGTTGCTTCGCATGCCTGCCCAGCAAACAGTAGGAGCCTGAAAGATAAATTGTTTGTAAAGGGTGTATGAATAGCAGGGTAGCTTACTTTATCGGTAGTCTACCCTCAGTTTTTTGACGAACTTATTCTAATCAGTATATCATCTATCCAGACTTTGCCAAATAGTACTTCTTCTTTAGTTTTTCAATTGCCTTTAGTACTTGAATTCGATTTTTAGCACTCAACATCCAGGCAGGTAGCCGACTTTGCAGACTGCTGTTGCGCCAACCATACTGATCTTTGCTGCGCTCTCTGAGTCTGGCAGTTATAAACTGCTCTAAGAATATCAGATGCTCATAATTATAAGCAAACAATATTTCTTTTCCTGCAACACATTGCAACCATACCGGATAGCGGAAGTAGCAATCTACCGGTTTACCAACCAGTATTGCTTTGGGTTCTTCATTGGTCAGCCATTGTTGGTTCATGCCACAATGTACACATGTCATTCGGGTATGTACTCTATCGTTTGCATCAGAAATAACTTCTGCACGATTACTACACTTAGGGCATTGAATGTAGATATGATTAATGAAATCATAGACAGAAATAAATCCTGTATGGTAGCGTTTGCCTGAAATCATAATCTTCCGTATAAATTCTTTTCTTAACTTATTGGATTCCCATATCTTTTCAAAATTCTATCTTCGCAAAACTAAAAATCATTTTACCACTAAACCTATGCTCAAAAACATACTAACTGTATTTTTCTTATTTATTCTGATTATTCCTGTATTTGGACAATCCAGTAAGGAAGACTCTGTCTTTGTCAGAGATAACTACACCAAGCTGGAAAGGCAAATTACCATGCGGGATGGAATCAAACTATTTACAGCTATCTATGTACCCAAAGATAAAGCTCAGAAATATCCGTTTCTGATGATGCGGACTCCTTATTCGGTAGGGCCTTACGGAGAAGACAAATATCCTCGTCGTCTGGGAGCTAACTCACTCCTTATGCGAGAGAAATACATTTTTGTATACCAGGATGTACGCGGACGCTATATGAGTGAAGGTAATTTTGAAGAAATGACACCTCATAAGGCAGTTAAAAAGTCAAAAAAAGAAACGGACGAAAGCACAGACACCTATGATACGGTTGAATGGCTGATAAAGAATGTTCCCGGCAATAATGCACGTGTTGGTCTTTGGGGAATTTCCTATCCGGGGTTTTATGCAACTGCCTCATTACCCAACGCCCATCCGGCTATAAAGGCTGTTTCACCTCAGGCACCTGTAACAGATGAATTTATTGGTGATGATGCATACCACAAAGGAGCCTTTTTTCTGATGGATAACTTTTCGTTTATGAACTACTTTGATTCACCTCGGAAAGGAACTGTTAAAGAGTATGAACAACTATCTCAAATAGAAATGAAAGATGCTTATGAGTTCTATCTCAATCTGGGGCCACTCAAAAATATAAATCAGCAATACTTTAAGGGAAAGGGTAAAATCTGGAATGAATACCTGCAAAATGATACCTACAACGAATACTGGAAAGCCCGTAACATCCGTACTCACCTTACCAATGTAAAGCCTGCCACACTGGTAGTAGGTGGATGGTTTGACGCAGAAGATTTGTTTGGCGCACTTCGCACCTATGAAGCAATTGAAAGCCAGTCTCCAAACAATAAAAATTACCTGGTGATGGGTCCTTGGACACATGGTTCCTGGTCACGGGAAGACTGGACACGGTATGGTACACACGATTTTGGCCAAAATACAGCTAAGTATTACCGCGAACAGATTGAAACACCGTTCTTCAATTTCTTTCTGAAAGACAAAGGAACCTTTACTCTTCCCGAAGCAACTGTTTTTGAAACAGGTACAAATCAATGGAAACAGTATGAGGCATTTCCTCCTAAAAAAGGAACCGTAAAAGAGTTGTACTTCTTACCTGGAGGCAAGTTATCATTTGAAAAAAGCTCAGAACAAACCTCGTTTGATGAATATATTAGTGATCCATCGAAACCTGTACCGTATGTAGATGGGACTTATTCCAGACGCAATAACGAATATATGACAGATGATCAGCGATTTGCGTCACGCCGTCCGGATGTGCTGGTTTATCAGACAGAGGTACTTACTGAAGACATTACCCTCACAGGCAAACTAATAGCGGATTTATTTGTATCTACAACAGGGACTGATGCAGACTTTATTGTGAAACTGATTGATGTACTGCCTGACAATACACCTAATCCTACTCCAAATCCCAAAGGCATTCAGATGGCCGGCTATCAACAACTAGTACGGGCAGAGGTAATGCGGGGACGATTCCGAAACAGCTTTGAAAAACCAGAAGCATTTGTGTCTGGTCAGGTGTCGCAGGTAATGTATGAATTACCCGATGTAGCGCATACTTTTCCCAAAGGGCACCGGATCATGATTCAGGTACAAAGCAGCTGGTTCCCGTTAGTAGATCGCAATCCTCAGAAGTATGTAGAACACATCTGGGAGGCTGAGGAAGCTGATTTTCAGAAAGCAACCCATAGACTTTATCACAGTCAGCAATATCCTTCCCATATCAAAGTGACAGTTACTAAATAGTAATTCTGTCATTTATCCAAAAACAATAAGCCAAACCTCACTAGTTTGGCTTATTGTTTTGTACAGGTTTCTTTCCTGATTTATTGCCTGATTTCCCATACGGCCGTTTTTTGCGAAACTTCTTCTTTACAGATACAGGAGGATGATATACGGGTCCTTCGCCTAATTCGGCAGGAAGATGCACTTTGTCAATTTCACGGCCAATCAGACGCTCAATAGAAGCAAACTTACGCTGGTCTTTCTCATTGACCAATGTGATGGCTGTGCCTGTCGTAGCAGCTCTGGCTGTACGACCAATCCGGTGTATATAATCCTCTGGTTCATGAGGCACGTTAAAGTTTACTACTAAACTAATGCCCTCTACATCAATACCGCGCGACAGAATATCTGTGCCAATCAGAACGGGCAGCGTTTTATTCTTAAACTCCCGCAATATCTCATCACGCTCTTTTTGCAACAAATCAGAGTGAAACGCCTTCACCTGAAGGCCAATCTTACGCAGTTCACCTGCAAGGTTTCGTACATCTTCTTTGGTAGAAGCAAATATAACAGCACTGGCATAGCTATCACCCGAAAAAATATGTCGGATTAGTTCTACTTTCTGATGATCAAAAGCCAGATAAGCCTCCTGACGAATACCTTCTGCTGGTTTGGAGATAGAGATATTAATCTGCTCAGGCTTTATCAGAATCGTGTTTGCCAGTGTCCGAATCTTGGGCGGCATAGTAGCAGAAAACAACAACGTCTGACGTTTTCTAGGTAGATAACTGATAATCCGGATAATGTCATCATAAAATCCCATATCCAACATCCGGTCGGCTTCGTCCAGAATCAAATGCTGTAATCGGGAGAAGTCAATCGCTTTCATCTGTAGTAAAGCAATCAGGCGGCCAGGAGTGGCTATCACAACATCACTACCTTCCAATAACGCCTTCTGCTGCTGGCTCCAGGCAGCACCATCCCCACCTCCATATACAGAGATCGAGCTAACACCCGTAAAATATCCTAATCCTTCTACCTGCTGATCAATCTGAGTTGCCAGTTCACGGGTAGGTGCCAGAATGAGCGTATTCAAATGCCGCTTATCTTCGGGGGCTCTCACAATTTTATCAAGGATAGGCAGCAAATAGGCAGCTGTTTTTCCCGTACCTGTCTGGGCACAGGCTATTAAATCCTTGTTTTCTAAGATAAGAGGAATGCTTTGTTCTTGTATGGGAGTTGGCTGAGTAAAGCCCATTGCGGTCAACCCCTCTGCCAGTCTTGTATCGAAATTAAAATCCTGAAAAGTCAATGCTGAGTTTATTTTATACTTAAGAGATTATACACTTGTTGTTTTTGTATGATTCAAATACCCTACTGCTCGAAATATTAAACTAACCAGTTATGGCTGGTATTTGACAAATATATAACATTCTCTCATAACAATATAGTTCTTACACTAACAAGTATCTCTTTTACAATATTTTAAGTATAACCTTTTTTGCATTCGCTCAGTATCTCATTTTTTAAGTAATACATGACTTCGTTGAGAAAACGATCGCAAGTATATGAACATCTATAATTATTTATGTTGTACTATAGACAAGTAAATCACTATAAAACTATCATACTTATGTCTAAGCATCAAATACTTATATTATTCATCTTGTTTAATAGATATACATCATTAGCCTTACAGCTTTTTTAGTGCCTAGTCTTCCAGATTATTGTAGTACCATTGGGTGAGTTCAATGTAGTTTGATCTAAAGTTATTGACTTTAAGGAACTCCCAATTAAACATACATTATTGCTCTGATCAATAGCAAGATTTAACCCTTGATCACGTTCAGTTCCTCCAGCGGTTTTTGTCCATAGAATCTGGCCATTCGTATTATATTTCGATATAAAAATATCATTCGCTCCTTGTGAGGTGAAACTTTGATTTCCTAGTTTTATTGTATTATCAAAAGATCCAGTAATATAAGGATTTCCTAAATTGTCCAAGGCTATCCCAAACCCATAGCAATATCCTATTCCTTCTGCACTCTTAACCCATTTTATTTCACCTGAACTTGTACATTTTAAAACGAATAAACTTCCACCCTCATGAGTTAAGAGTTTATTGTCAAAGACAGCTGTCTCAAAGAAGAAACCTGTCAGATAAAGATTTCCAGTGTTATCTATTGACATACGATTTCCATTTAATGAGAAATACCCTCCCATATTTTTCGCCCATATTATCTTTCCCTGATCTGAATATTTTGCAATAAACAATGTCTTTTGCTGATCTGAATAATTTAAAATAATATTGTCAAATGTACTCTTTGGAGAGGAAATACGCCCTGATATATAGATATTTCCATTATTATCAGTGGCAATGTTCTGTCCAAATGCCCCATTAGCAGACTTTGCCCATTGAATTTCTCCAACACTTGTAATCTTAGCAAAAAACATATCACTATCTTCTTTTGCTATAAGCGTTGTTGTCCCCAAAGTAATCTCACCAGAAAATCCACCAGTAATAAAAATATCCCCAGAACGAGTAACAGTAATATTTTGTACTGTCTCAGTATTAATACCACCTGCCTGTATTGCCCATTGAACTTCACCTTCAGTAGAAAACTTAGCAATAAAGATGTCTTTAGCCCCCTTTGATACGAGAGAAAAAGCTCCTAAAACAATAGTTTCTGAAAACATTCCTGTCACATAAATATTACCTTGTTGATCAATATCCAGATCTGTAGCCATATCCATTCCTAAACTCCCTACTTGTTTAGTCCAGAGCAGCTGTCCTGTTGGAGAGTATTTGATAATAGAAATATCTGTGTTATCTGAAGGACTTGAAAATCCTCCAGTACCATAAAACTCCCCTGCACAATAAATATTCCCACTCTTGTCTGTTACTATTGCCTTCAAAGAAGTATAAGTTTGGGTTTGGGTAGCCCAAGGATTAGAAGCAATAGCAGGCTCAAGGGGATTGTTGTCACAGGCACAGAGTCCAATAAGAAAAAAATTCAAAATGCATAAAATAAAAGTACATCTTGCTCGCATAGCAGATACTATTTGTAGGGCTAAAACCTATAGGTAACAATCTAAATAAAGGAATAACATGTAAATATATAAAAAGTAGACTAAATGCAGAAAGTAACTTAATTCTATAAAATATGTTTGAGAATTGTAGCCAACTTCAAGATTTACATTATCCGTTATTTCTTTCGCCTCAGGTTATAACGTATCACTTTTCCATTCTTAATCGTAACTACTAGGAAGAGTGCTTCCGGTGTATAGTTTAAATCATTCTCTAAAGGTTCTTTATTCATAGATAGATCATAAATTAATTCGTTGCCAGTTGTGTCTGTTTCGCCTAGTAAATCAACTACTTCGGATTTGGTTTTACCCTGCAAATGCATCTGGTCTATACTATCACGAGTCATATCATAAATAGATTCATTCAATTGCTGACTAAGGTTGCTGTGTCCTTCTAACTCATTCGAAATGCTATACCAGATAAATCCCATTACCAGCAGAAATATTAGTAATGGGGTAAGTATCAAGCTGGTAACAAATGCTCCAATTCGGATCTTTTGCACATTAGATAATTTCATCCCCCGACGGATCACGTAATAACTCATCTGGTAAGCAAGGAAACCTGTTGCCAATAGAATTGTGCTGAGTAGCAGTATACCTTCAGGCGAAATACCTTGTATGCTAATGATATCACTACCTGGTGATTGTTGGCTACTATCACTCTTAAACTCCTTCAAAATAGTATACAAAACCAGTCCCACTATGACTAGCAAAATCAACAGTGGAGTAAGAATAAAGGTAGCAACAAGTGCACGAAAACGAATTTTACGAATGTTGGAACAGTAAAATTATAAGAAGGATAATCATCTCTTTTAGAGTAAGAGAGGACTCAAATCCAAGAGGAATAAGAGTAGGCACGGATATCTCCGAAAACATATAACAAACTCAGTAAAACTTTTGATTAGCGGTAAATCTATCAAAAGTTTTACTGGATCTTCAGAGACATTAACAGATTTACTACAAACTTTTTGTTACCTGTTTCATTTTGGCTAGCGCATTTTGTGCAACCAGCAAAGCATCCTGAGCATAGTAATTTTTATTGAACACTTCCAGTGAGATAACCAATGGACGATCAGTTGGGGCCAAAGCTTGTAAAATACGACCTATTGGTGCCACGCCGTCGCCTGTGTAAACACGGTCGCCATCGGTAATGGTAGAAGGATTGGCAGAGGCAGCATAATCATTGACATGAAAAACTTCAATGCCCGTTTTGCCAATTAATGGCAAGCTATCCAGGCTGGAACCGCCTTTGAACAAATGATACACATCCAGTAACATACGGGCAGAAGGGTGTCCGCTTTCAACAGCAACATAGGATACTTCACTTAAACGACTCAGGTTCTGTGAAAAGCCCCATAGTTCTAATTGAGGTATTACAGTCATCTTAACGCCTAGTTCCACAATAGTCCGGTAACGTTCTGCTGCACGTTTCAGATCCAGGTCGGGTACTTGTGTTGCTCCCATTGGTGGTGCTGCAGTACGATGGCATCCCAGTTGAGCAAGCATATCCATTTCGCGTTTAAGCTGCTCTACACCCTTTTGTCGGGTAGTCTCATCATCCACAATCCACTGCGCAAATCCAATGGCGTTTTCAATTGTCAGTCCCAGATCAGAGATGCGTTTTCGGGCATCTGACAGTGATCCACCTTTATCAAGATAAGTTTGCAGAGAGTCCATCCAGATCTCTACAGAACGAAAGCCTGCCTTGGAAGCCACTTCCAATTCTTTGACAAATCCGAGGTTTTGTCCCCGAATAGTACTCATATTCAGGCTGTATATAAAGTTGGGCTTTGCGGTAGCTTCGATGGGTTGCAAGTCAGGCAGTGCAGAAAGACCCATTACTGCACTTAGCTGCTTGAGGTGTGTGCGACGGTTCGTCTGAGGTGAGGACATAATTACTACAGGTGTCAGATTGTATAAACAAGATTACTACTTTTTCCGGTTTTAGTATAACTTATTTAATACTTTTCGTATCCATCTTTGTATAAATCACTTCACCCTGGCCTCTTTTGTAAACGAAAGGCTTTGGGACTCATGCCTTTATACTTTCGGAAAGTTTTATTGAGATGACTCTCATCAGTAAATCCTAATTCATAGCCTATCTCTGAAATAGTGCGGTCACTGTACAACAAGCGGGTTTCAATCAGTTTCAGTTTGTATTGAAGAATGTACTGTTGCAGAGATTCACCCATTTTTCGTTTAAAATAAATTCCAATGTAATTGGAAGAAAGATTAAACTGTTCTGCCAAGTGTTGAATACGAAGCTTCTCCGGTTCATATATATACCGTCTTACATACGTAGTTAATTCGGTCAGCAAATCACGATCGGGTTGTTTTACTGCTTCTTTCTTTACTATAATATTTCGGGATATAATATCCAGCATGCTTTTAAGACAGTTTTGTACAATGCTTTCTGAGTACAATTTCCTAGTATCTGACTCATGTAAAAGCACTTCCAGCAGTTGTGTTACCAGGATTCTGTCCTGTTCGTTTCGGAGTACATCACCAGGAAGCAGATTATTTGTATGCAGTATAAATTCAAGCTGTCGAAACCACTCATCCTGCTCTGGTAAAAATCCATTACTTTTCAAATACAACTCGGTAAATTTCAAATAACAAAACCGGGTAGCTGTTTCTATTTCAAATGTATGATAGTCAGCTGGTGTCAATAAAAATACATTTCCTTCTTTGTAGGGAAAGCGATTATCGTTTATTATATGCCATCCATTACCACTTTGAATAAAAATAATCTCAAAGTAGGTATGATTATGTAAAGGATGTTTCCATTCTGTTGTTTCAAACCGGGAAATCTTAAATAGTTCGTATTGTTTGTAAGTCTTCATACAATCTAAAGATCGCGAACAAAGATACCAATTTATGATGGATTTTTACCAGAAGCCTCAATCTGCCAGGCTCTACCTTTGTACTATCACAATCAAAACAAACTTTATGGAAACCAACAATCACGAACTTGCCTATTTACTGCTAAGAGCTACTTTAGGAGTAAATTTCTTTTTACATGGCTTTATACACATTTACAATGGTGTATCCGGATTCAAAGAGTGGATGATTAAAAACTTTGAAGGCACATTGCTTACATCAGGACTTGTATCACCTTTTGCCTCTATCCTGCCCTATCTGGAAGCCCTGCTAGGACTATTGTTGCTCACAGGCCTGCTTACACGCCTATCTCTCACAGCGGGATTTCTGTTGATGATCTGTCTTATTGCAGGTTTATGTATCAAGCAGGACTGGCATACAGTAGGAATCCAGATGATCTATGTGATCTTTTTCTTCATTCTGATCTGGAATCTGCAATTCAATCGTTATTCACTGGATAAACTTTTTTCTATTAGATAGAGATACATAAGTGCTTATGGAAACTCGCAGACATTTTTTATCTAAAACTTCTATGGCTGGAGCATTTACTATGTTATCTGGCTCTTCATTATCTTCTCTAGTTGCACCATCTTCGGACTCAACGTCTTTCTGGCCAGATAATACCCGACTAGTGATTTCTCTTTCGATGCAGTTTGAAGCAGGCGGAGAACCTGACTTTGGAGCGGATAGCCCATTTTCAGGCAATTCTCTTCCAGCTGGCGTACCTGATCTGCCTGCTCGTACATGGTTTGCCTATGGCTACAAAGAAGGCATTCCCAGAATGCTTGATCTATGGGATAAGCACCAGATTAAAGTTACTTCTCATATGGTTGGCCAAGCCGTGTTAAATCATCCAGCTTTAGCAAAAGAAATCGTAGACCGTGGACATGAAGGGGCAGCACATGGTATGTCCTGGACACCACAGGTCACAATGTCAGCCAGTGAGGAAAAAGCTTTTGTTGCCGCAGGCATGGATGCGATCAAAAAGGTCACCGGACAAACACCTGTTGGTTACAATTGTAACTGGCTGCGTAGAAGTGTCAATACACTAAATGTATTGCAGGAACTTGGCTTTCTGTATCATATTGATGATGTAAGCCGTGATGAACCATTTATTTCAACGGTCAATGAAAAAGACTTTGTGACAGTTCCCTATACCCTCCGTTGTAATGATATTCTGCTAATGGAAGGACGCCATTTTTCCAGCCGTCAGTTTGCTGACCAGCTTAAAGATGAGTTCATCTGGCTATATGCCGAGTCAGCTACTAAACGCCGTATGATGTCAGTGAGTTTACATGATCGTATTGGAGGCACTCCTGCTATGACTCAGGTAATGCATGAGTTTATCAGTTTTGCAAAAAAGCAGAAAGGTGTCCGGTTTATGCGAAAGGATGAGATTGCTCGTTTTGCATTACAGGATAAACACACACTAAGAAATCAATAAAACAGAGAAATAGAGAATTTATATCCAAGGATTTGCAAGCTTCATAAGCTTCTTGCAAATCCTTGACTATTTCTATTCATTACCAACAACATACGATCACTAAAGAAGTCCAACTCTCAATCTGATCCAGATTCTGTTTTAGGAATAATCAAACATGACAAATCTATGGAGTTTACTACTCTATTATTAGCTCAGTTATATCTGGACTTCTGGTTAGCAGAAGCATTTAGATAATAAGGTTCTAACTGGCTATAAGTAAATCTGGAAATTTCAATGGATGCAACAGAAGGCTCACCGACAGTAAGCTTTTTAGTAGTAAAAAACAGAATCTTTTTCTCTTTAACATCTACAATATCTTTCCAGGGAATAAGAACAGGAGGATGAAACAGTCTGAAAAACAATATAGGTCGCATGTACAGTCCTTCTTCATTGCACTTGAGAGAAAGACAATTTTTGTAATTTACCCTATTAATTCTGGCGGTGATAATGCCAATGCGCTTTCCCTCAAATGGGGAATCATTTCGATAACTGGAAGCAAGTCGTGCCCATCCGAACTGTGAAATAAGGAAGATAACACCCACAAATATTGACACAAAGAAAACAGGAAAAACAAGAATGAGAATACCTGGGAAGGATTGTTCCATATCTGTTGGTAGTTAGTAGGTTATAAACTGCCTGCTTCTGGCCAGTTTTGCCAGTCGTTATTGGGAGGAAGTGTGGGTTTCCATAAAGTGGTATCTTTCGTAACCAATATCTTTGCTATCATCTGAAACGTTTCATAGGTGCTGGGGCGGGTATCTTCACCATACAGATTAGAATCATATATTTCCCAGTAGGTTTTATGGTGCCATTTATCAATCGTCATTAGTTTGGGGAGATCGGCTGGTAGGTATTTATGTATTTCTGCGTCAGAGGCCCTAAACAATTCCGGGTATTGTTCATCCAGATAGCGGGTTAATGCTACGAAATCAATCTGATGATCCGGATTGTCGTAATCGCGAATCTTAATACCTTTCTCTTCGTATTTATTCTCATCCTTTTCTATAGGTAACTTTTTATCTCGGATAGTGATAAATCTTGCTTCTGTATCGACTAGTTCAAAACCCTTGCCTATGTTTTGGAAATCTATTTCGGAAAACAATTCAACACCTGTGTTATTGAAACCTAATGTGTACTCTTCCATAGCTAGGCAGTTGGAATAATAGCATATGTCTATTTCAATACTCATGCTTCTATTGCCATATCCTGTCTTTTCCATTACAATTGCCCAACGAGATTTATCCGCAAAAAGAGTAATCCGACTCCCTGCTGTATGAAAATACCCGTGCTCCAGATCAAGAAAAAATTTATTCTTTGTTTCATCCAGTTCATGAAGAATATCTTGTTCAGTCATAGTGTGTTGGTCCGCTGTTGGCAACTTACAAATAGCAATAGGTCAATGGTAAGCAAATATTTCATAAAATGTAAAAGGCCATAGTGGCCCCCTTATCAACAAAGTCCATTATGTATTCTGAATAAAATAACAGGCAACTCTCGAAGTTGGCTCAAAAAATACATATAACGTTCCATCTCCCCAGAAGTTTAGAGTTTCATAATATTTTCTATCCCATTCTTTTTCAGGTGTAACATTAGTTCGTTTTGCTTTTATGCCTCCATCAAGCTGGCATAAAAACCTCATCAACTTTCCAGTCTTTGGACAAATCGGGTACTCAGGATATTGAACCCAATTGGGTATTCCAGCATATCCATCTCCAAAAGGATCAAAGCTTTCCACAAAATCAAATGCCAGCTCATGAAAGACAATTTCTATGTTTTGATCCAGGTCATCATATGATGTATCCGCACTTTCCACCTCGTCTTGATTTAGTAATACAGGATGTAAAGGATCTGAGTAATCAAGAAATACATTTTGGATGTTCAGATAAATAGGACATGTCAAATGTAATTGGAAAGGCAACCATTGAAAGTTGACATCTTCATTATTTATATATCCCAGATATTGGAAAGGAACTATACAATTGGCCTCTGGCAGTACAAAATTGGCAGGTACTTCTCCTCCAAGCTGGTGTAATCCCTCAGATGCTTCAACCAATTGCACTATTCGATGAGGTTCAAAGGCAGGCAAAGGTAAACCTAATTCATGCTTCTGTAAGGCTAGTTCTTTTCTTTCTCCGTCAGTGTACTCATATGCCTGAATGAGTTTCTTGTCTTCAAAAATAAGTTCAGTTCCAGAATAAATAGCCAAAATTGTCTCTTTGTCTGTAGCCTGAGTAATCACAAAATTTTCAAATTGTTGCTTATCATTAAAGCTTATCTCCCAACCTGCCAGGTAAACCCTATCCAGATTATCCGCAGATAGAACGTCTTGTTTAATAATGTCTTGCTGGCTGGTATCCAAAGGCTCACTTTCTATTTCAAGAGGTAAGTATGATTTACATTCAGATACAAGGTCCTGAGGTAGAAATTTTTGATATAGTTCTAACAAATGACTTTTTATCTCCAGTAAATACCATTTATTCTCTTCTCTAATCGCTAATAACTTATTGGCAACTTTCGCAAACATGGAGCTATTTTCTTCATTGTAAGAAACATTAGACTCTCCATATCTTTCCTTAAATCCTTTATAGATAAATTTCTCAAAATCGGCATTTTTCTTTTGCTTGTGCCGTTGCTTTCGATTACGAGCTATGTCATGCTCAGTAAACTTCCATACAGTTGTATTTGTCGTTTGAAACAAGACATAGACAACTTCATTTATGACATATTGTTTATCTATTGATATGATCTCAAAATTATCAAACGATATCTCTAATGATTTATCTTTCTGACTAGCATTCAAGCTTTTAAGAAGCGGATCTTTCGGAATATAATCAAATAACTTTGGATAGATAAATGCTAGCATTTGAGCATTATCTTTTGTAAGTATAGTTTGGGTATATAGTGTATACAGCTCAGTTACTTCTTCTAAGAGCATTATATTCATAACAGATTTTATTGACATACTGAGCTGGAGGCTAGATTATCTAGCACAATAGCGAAGTTTATCATAACCAACGTTTTCGCTTAAACCAGATATAAATGCCCAACGAAATAGCTACCATGGCGCCTAGTGATATTGGATATCCCCACCTGTGCCTTAGTTCTGGCATATAATCGAAATTCATCCCGTAGATACCTGCAATAAAGGTAAGAGGCATAAAAAACACCGAAAAAATTGTGAGGACTTTTACAATGTCGTTGGTACGCTGGGCAGATAGAGAAATGTATACATTCAACAAGTTACTGATATCATCCAGTAATTGGGCGTAGGCAACTTCCAGTTTAGTATGCAAATCCCTGACATCTTGCAGGGCGGCGGTATCTCTGGGAGTCGTAGTAATTTTAGCTAATACATCACGGGTCACAAATAGGATGCGCTGACAAATACTAGCTTTTCGTTTCAATACATAGAGTCGTTGTTGCAGATCTGGAATGCGTTCTTTTAAAAACACTCGTCGTTCCAATGTATCTACCTGACTCACCAAGGCTTCGGCTTCTTGTTCATATGTATGCAACACATTCCAGACCACTTTCACAACAGCCTCTTCAGGAGAAGTTACATAACCTGTATCTACATATTTCTCTTTAATCTCATCTATAAAGGGGATCTGACGGCGATGAATCGTGAGCAGAAACCCGTTGTTATAAAAAAATCCTATTTTGGAGGAGAGTTCCTGCACCGTATGTATATCATGCTTGCCAGCCTCACCATTTTTTGCTCCACCATTGCGCGGACTATAAAAACGTACAATGATAAACTTATAGGCCCCTGTATTTTCATATTTAGGAAGGTGATCAGGTTCCAGACAGTCTTTGATTGCATAGTGAGGCAATCCAAACTCATTTGCAATCTCCTGGATTTCCTCAGGGTCAGGCTGAGTAATATCCATCCAGCGAAAACCAGATAAAGCAACTACATCCAGGTCGCTTTTTTCTGTACAATGATTATCTAATAGACAGCGAATCATATCTCAATGATACAGCATAAAACATAATCTCACAAATTTCCACCTTTTTATACCTATGCTGGGACAGTTTCTATATCTTTGGATCCCTCTTCTGCATCTGAGGGTGGCTCAGACTGTATTTTTTTACGTATTACCCAATAGTATAGTGGAGGAATAAGGACAGGCGCAAACAATAAAGTAGATGTCAATCCTCCAATGATTACGGTAGCCAATGGTCGCTGCACATCAGAACCAATTCCTTTGGATATTGCAGCGGGTACCAATCCAATAATTGCCACCACCAGAATAGATAAAATAGCCCGAAGCTGATGAACAGAGGCATGAATGATTCGATTATCCAGATCTATATGTCCATACCCCACTTCCCTGTTAATTGCCGATACCAATAACACTCCGGCCATTACAGAAATACCAAAGATAGACACAAATCCTACCCCGGCAGATACATTAAAGTGATAATCACGCAGCCAGAGCGCTACAATGCCTCCTGCCAATGCAAAGGTGATACAGGCCATTGTAACCAAGGTATGGCTAAATTGCCTGAAAAGCATAAACAGAAACACAAACACTACAATAATCGTCAGAGGAATAGTGACGATCAACTGTTTGCCTGCACGTCCCAGGTTTTCGTATTGTCCGCCATAGATGACCTCATACCCTTTGGGAACATGTATAGTCTGGTTGATTTTCCGACTTATTTCTGTCACAAATCCGCCCTGGTCACGACCCCGGATATTCGTCCGGACAGTCACCATACGTTTGCTATTGAGACGATAAATATTAGTTTGCCCAGCCACAAAACGGATATCAGCCAGTTGTTGCATTGGGATTAATGCGCCTGTAGCAGAAGGAACCTGTATCTTTTGAATGTCATTGATACTTCCTCTGTTTTCAGGCAGATATCGGATTACAACATCATACCGCTTGGTACCATCATACAACGTAGAAATAGTCTTACCTCCAATTGCTGCTTCAATCATACGTTCGATGTCTGATACATTGATCCCAAACCGAGCAGCATTCTCTCTATTTATTGCAATTGCCAACTGATCCTGAGTACCTTCCTGTTCAATATTCACAGAAGCAGCTCCAGCAGTGCTACGTACAATTGCCGCAATGCTATCCGCTTTAGGACGCATTAGTTCCAGATCTTCACCCACTATAGAGATTGCCAGATCTGCAGCACTTCCAGTTACTATCTCCATCACCTGGTCAATGATGGGCTGCCCGGATGAGAAAAATGCCCCCGGAAAACGGTTCTGCAAACGTGTCTGCATTTCCTGAAGAAGTTCTTTTTTGGACACACTGTCTGCCCATAAACTATAGTCCTTCAATCCAATCAGTATCTCTGTACGGTTAGTTGGAAAAGGGTCTGTACCATCATCATTGCGTCCCGTCTGGGTTATGACATACGATACGGGTTTATATTCAGAGACAATTTTGCGTATTTCAGGAGCAAGTTTCGCGTTTTCCTGGATAGTTACTCCAGCAGGCATAAACGAACGCATAAATATAGATCCTTCGTCCAACTCTGGCAGGAACTCTGTTCCCAGGCTCCCTCCTACCAGAATTAATAGTATCACTACACCAAATCCACCTAATACAATTGCACGGGGTTTCTTTAGGAAAGATACTAGTGTCTTATGATACATTTTATCCAGAAAGTCCAGTACCAGATTTTTATGTTCTTTTAATGGTTTGGTAGTGGAAGTCAACGATTTCTTATAGGCAAATGAAATCAGTACCGGAATCAATGTCATAGCACAAACCATAGAGCCAATCACGGCAAAAGCTAGTGTCAAAGCCATTGGTGAAAATAGTTTTCCCTCTACCCGAGTCATTAACAGAATAGGCATATAGGCCAGGATAATGATGGTGACAGAGAAAAATATCTCACGTCCCACCTCCTGAGCAGCGGACATGGTAATGCGAATAATACCCTCTCGTTTCTCTGCATCAGTTGCTGTCCGGTATTTACGGATCAAATGCTCCGCCATAACACAAGCGCCATCTACAATAATCCCAAAGTCGATAGCACCCAGCGAAAGCAGGTTTGCAGGAATCCCACTGATCTTCATCAGAATGAAGGCAAATAACAAAGAGAATGGAATAGTAATGGTCACTACCAGAGCTGCCCTCCAGCTTCCCAGAAACAAAATCAGTAAAATAATCACAATAGACACTCCCTCAAACAGGGTATGCCCTACAGTCTCTAATGAGTGATTGATCAGAAAGCTTCGGTCATAGAGTACACGTAGTTTTACTCCTTCAGGTAGCTGTTGTGTCTCCAACGTCTCAATTTGCTTTTTCAGCTTTCCTAATACTTCACTGGGATTTTCTCCTCTTCTTAGCAAAATAATACCTTCTGTAGCGCTACCAACGTCTAGTCTCTCAGAAGGCACTGCATAGCCCATAATACCAGAAGGTGGTGGTGGAGCAACTTCAACAGAAGCTACATCCCGCACAAATACAGGGACACCACTTACAGCAGTCAGTACAATATTTTCTATATCGTTTTCTGTCTTGATAGCCCCTAATCCACGAATAGCAAATCCCTGTCCTCCTCTTTCAATCACATTGCCTCCTGTATTCTGGTTGTTCTTCTCAATAGCATCTATCACATCTGGCAGTGTGAGATTATACTTATGTAACTTATCTGGAGATGTTAGAACATGAAATTGCTTCATGGGTCCGCCAAAGGTTGTGATATCCGCAATGCCTGGCACCTGGAGTAAGTAGGGGCGGATTATCCAATCCTGCAAATCCCGTAACTGCATAGGAGTATAAGTAGGTGGAGCCTCTACTACATACCGATAAATTTCACCAACAGCAGTGGTAAGTGGAGCCAGTTCAGGACTCACACCGTCGGGGAGTTCGGCAGTTGCCAGTCGTTCATTGACCTGCTGGCGTGCAAAGTAGTCATCTGTGCCATCCTGAAATGTAAGCTGCACTACAGAAAGTCCAAAGATAGTACGAGACCTGCGATCCAACACACGAGGCACATTATTAAGAGCCCGTTCAATAGGAATAGTCACCTGTTGTTCTACTTCTTCGGCTGCCCGACCTGGATAGGTTGCAATCACAATCACATTGGTATCTGCAATATCCGGATAGGCTTCAATCTTGAGCATGGTAAAGCACCAGTATCCAACACCCATCAGCACCAGGCTGATAGCAATTACTACCCATCGGTTGGTGAGGGCAAAAACAAGTGTATTACGAATCATAAAGGGTAAGTCTTAGAATGTTCGTTACCAGATTTCCACCTGGTGAGTAATAATCAGGCCATGAGACATTTCACGACGCAAGAGGGTCAGCACCTGACGAACTTTCTCATCCTGATCGATAAAGGTGATTAGAACAGGTGGCTCATCAAATGAAAACAGTGAATGAGGATCTGTGATATGTTGGTTCGGGCCAAATCCGGCAATTCCCTCAAATACTGTCGCCCCTTCTATCTTATGGATGATCAGGAATTCAAGTATATATCTAAATAATAAACGGGAGTCTTTTCGCTCACCTTTATCAATGAAAATCTGAGCCTGTAACATACTAACCAACTTTTAGTAAGATGAAGTACTGAAATTCGAATGATAATACTATTAATAGCCGAATGATAGACCTTTCAGTTGCATAGCACCTTCAGTTACTACCTTATCGTTAGCAGCTAGTCCATTGTATATAATAATAGAAGAGCCCAGTTGTTGCCCTGTCATTACAGGTCTTCGTTCAAAGGTGTGTTTATCTTTTTGCACAAAAACATAATCCTTGCCCTGTACAGTCACTAAAGCCTCTTTGGGAACAGAGATATAATTTCCCTCGGATATATCAAACTGAACTGTAGCAAACATGCCTGCACGTAGTTGTGCGTCAGGATTTACAATGCTGATGCGCATTTTTACCATCCGGGTTACATTGTCTACTACATTGCCAATGCTCTCTACTTTTCCTTTGTAAGGTTGGTTAGGAAGTGACGTGAATACAACTACACACAGATCTCCCTCTTTTACTTTGTTAGACTGATTTTCTGGCATTTCACATATCATCCAGACTGTACCATTTTTTGCATTAAGCAGCATTTCAGGTTGAAAGCCTGCCAATCGAAGCATCGCTTCATGTTCAATCTCTGCAGCCTTTTCATTAGCCAGATTAGTTTCTTCCATAGCCAGAGCTGTCTGCGCTTCCAGCACTTCTTTACCAGAAGCAGCACCATTGGCTTGCAGATCTTTGGCTCGTTCCAGTTCAATACGTTTCTGTCGAATATTTACATTGCGGATTCGCTGAATATTAATTGTGTGCTGAAGCAATTGGGTATAGTTGGCAGTAAGATCTGAATTATCAAACAGTACCAGATTTTGTCCTGCATCTTTATCTGAACGAACCACTGTAGCCACTACGCGGGCAGGAGCCTTGAGATCAGCCCGCTGGCTGGAACTCTCGATAACTTTTCCCTTAAAAAAGTCGGACTCTTTTTCATTGGAAAAGACAATAGTCTGTCCTCCGTCTTTCACCTGTGGACGGCTAACTTGCTGTACAGGTGCTTTTTCACTTTTTTTACTACAGGCCGTAATCCATAGACAACCGACCACTATAAGTATTAAATGTTGGAGTTTCATAATATAGCCACTAAAAGAAGTCATACAAATTACAGTTGACTGATCAGGCCTGACACAGACAATAATTGCAAATAACTCTGACGATAACTGAGTACGGTATTATAGTAAAGTTGCCGGGTATCTACCCATGACCGTTGCGCTTCCAGAAAATCAATGATGCTGGTTCCTCCTCTCAGGTAAGCATACCGAACCGTATTTAACACCTTATCCGATTGATTCAGGATAGTCTGAAAACGATCTACATTTTTTCGCTGAACCTGATAATTGTCATAGGCTGCACGCAGTTCTGTTTGGATCTGAAGGGCTACAGCTTTTTGGTTTTGTATAGCCTGTTCACGCACTATTTTCGACTTCTGTATTTCCCCCTGATTTCGGTTAAAAAACGGTAGGTCTATCGTGCCAAAAAAACCCAGATAGGGAACTGAATTCTGAGGGTTCCAGATTACGCCTATTTGTGGTTGAGGTATTGCCAGAGACTTCTGCAACCGGATATTTACTTCAGAAGCATTAATGCCTGCCTGAGCCACAGCCATATCCGTACGTCTGGAGAGTGTCTGATTAAGCAAACTGTCAAACGAAAGAGTAATAGGTATACTCTCTATCGGTACAGAGAAGGCAATGTCCAGACTGTCTGTTGTACCAAGCATAAATTTTAACTGTGACAGTTCATTCACATATTCTTGCTGTGAGGTACTTAACTGTAAGGCATATTGCTCAGCCAGCAATTCAGTTCGGGTTAGATCGTTTAGGGTTATAACCTGATTTTTCAGCCTATTGGTATTAATTCGTACCAGACTATCTGCATTGGTCTTTGCCTGATTAATCAATTCTGTATTTACTCTCAACAACCATACATCCAACCACTTCTGAGCCACATCCAAACTAATATTCCTTTCCTGATCAGCCAATACCTTCTGGCTGTATGTATAATTCTGCGTACTTAACTCTATTTTATTTTGTCGTTGCCCCGGCCACTGGATAGTTTTAGTAAGTTGCCACCAGATCTGCTGGTTATGGCGATTCCAGATCGAAGTCCCTTCCGGATACAAACTTTGTCTGAGCAGAAACAAAGACTGGTTGTTCAGCGTCAGATTGGGTCTCAGTGTAGCAGTGATCTGATCACTCTGAGCTATACCCAGATTGTAACCAGCTACCTTTAATGTAGGATTATTGCTACGAGCCTGCTGTACAGCCTCAGCCATTGAGAGAACACTCTGTCCCCATACCCGGCTGCACAGAAATAGACAAGCAATGACATAAGAAAAAAGAGGCTTCATATACACTACAAAAGCTACAGGTAAAACATTTTCAGCCTTGCTCAAAACAAATCTTATCACCTCATTCAATTTTGTTGGCTGAGATCTTCAACATCTGCACATTTGACAAAAAAGGATAGTTCTGAGCTGATTCATCAACACAGGCAAATGTACAGTAAGACTCTACTGGTGAGATTAGAAAGTTGTTAGAATACTATTAAAATGTAATTAAGATTTAGGTTTATATTCCTCAGAAAGGATATTAGATAGGTTTTCCAGAAAGCGATCTGCCATCTTATAAAAAGCAGATAAAAACTACAGATGCGGTAGCTTTACTATAAATGTTGTACCGGAATCAAGTTGTGAAGAAACCAAAACGATTCCGTGATGAAGAGATATAATTTTTTGTACCAATGACAATCCAATTCCATTCCCTGTGATAGTAGGATGATCTTTTCCTCTATAGAAGGGTTGAAATATATAGGGTAGATCCTCTGAAGAAATCCCAATGCCATGATCTTTAAATTCCAGTATAGTAAACTGCTGTGAATAGCTGATTCCTACTGTCACATGTTGGTCAGGTGAGAATTTACATCCATTTTCAATAAGATTAGCAAAAGCAACCTCCAACAGGTACCAGTTACCATTTACAGAAATCCATTCATCTTGTTCTGGTTCATTATGAAACTCAAAACTGGCTTTATAAGCAGGTTGTTGTTTGAGTACTTTTTGTTGGGCATCCAGTAGTAATTCATCTAAACGAATGGTCTTAAATGCAATTTCGGTTTCGTCATAACTTGCTTTGGCAAAATCCAGCAGATCATTAGATAACCGAACCAGCTTCTGAGCATCATCCTGTGTACGCTGCACCACCTGTTGATATTCTGCCAGTGAACGATCTCTGGAAGAGGCAAGCCCTAACTCAGCCACAATGGCAGCAAGAGGAGTACGTAATTCATGTGAAATATGAGAAACAAACGCTTTCTGAGCATTAAACGATTGCTCCAGACGATCCAGCATCCGGTTAAACGTAATCCCCAGTTCGGCTATCTCATCTTTTCGGTTTCCCTCCTGTACACGCAGATTCAACTTCGTTGCTGAAATATGTTCTACCTCCTGTACCAGTTGAGATACAGGTTTTAATGCCTGCCAGGCGAGGAACTGAGCCGCAAGAAATATGAAGATAGTACTAACCAAACAAGTTATCAGTAGAATAATACCCAACCTGTGTAGCTTAGCAAATCCATAAGCATCATATGCAGCTGCCGTGATCAGGTAAGGTTTTTGGTTGTGAAGATAAATAAATCCGATAGCCTGCTTTCCCTGCTCATAAAAGTGTATCTGCTTTTTCTGCTCGATCTTCTGCATCATTTCAGGAGTTTCTTTAATTAGATCACTTTCTACCGCATCGTGATACAACAAGGTATGTGTGGAGTCGAAAATGGCTACTTCTTCACGAGAAAGAGCATTGGGCGTATTATCATAGATGATCTGTAGAGTCTTAGGCGACACTCGGGCATTCAACAGTAAATCAGCTCTGGTGATAGCCTGTTGTCTGATACGTTTAAAAAATTCCTCTTCCCGATTATCTGAATACGCCAGATAAATCACTAGAGCAAAAGCCACTAATAACATAGCCATTACAGCTGTAAACAGCAAGGTGAGCCGGGTACGAATTTTCATATCAGGGGTTCTTCTCTGAAAATAAATCCCATTCCTGTCTTGGTATGAATGAGTTTTACATCAAAGTCTTTATCAATCTTTTTTCGAAGATAATTGATGTATACATCAATAAAGTTAGTTCCTGTATCAAAAAATGTATCCCATACCTTCTCAGCAATTTCTGTACGAGTTAATAAACGGCCCGCATTACGCATCATATATTCCAATAACTTATATTCCTTGGGCGTAAGCTGGATGGATTTTCCACTCCGCGTTACAGTTTTTGTATCCACATTCACTTCCAGATCTGCATACTTCAATAAAAATCCCAGACTTTGTGTATCCCATGAATTTCTGTTCAAACGTGCACGTATGCGTACATACAACTCACGCAAGTCAAATGGCTTAACCAGGTAATCATCTGCACCAGCATCAAATCCCTCCACTTTATCATTGGTAGTACCTAGTGCAGTAAGCATAATAATAGGAAGAGAAGGCTTGATCTTACGAATCTGCTGGCACAACTCCAATCCATTAATTTTTGGTAAGATGATATCCAGAATCACCAGCGTAAATTCCTGTTGCTGTATCAATTTCTTACCAATTTGTCCATCATAAGCTAGAGTCACATCATAACCTTGTTCCTCCAATCCCCTCTTGATCAGTTCAGCCACTCTTTCATCATCTTCAACAACTAAAATATTCATATAGGTTAAGTCTGTATTTATGCAAAGGTTGCAAATAGAATTTGAATAGGACAACTATTACTGCGTTTATACCAGAACTATGTAACTTTAGTAGCAGACTATCCACAAACAAAAAAGTCTGACTAAAATAGTCAGACTTCCACTTAATATAATGTAATGTATCTCTTACGCCGCCATTGAAGACTCAGAGCGGTTTTGATCAGCATGTAACAACATACGAGTGCCTGACAACAAAATGCCTAAACCACAGAAAGCACACAAAGCCATCATTAATACCATCGGAAAAGCAGTGTTGTTATGCATCACACTTACGCCAGCAGAAACCAATCCTCCCATAGCCATACGAAAACTACCCATCAATGCAGCAGCGGTACCTGCCTGACGAGCAAAAGGTGCTAGTGAGAGAGCAGATGTATTAGGGTTGATAATCCCTTGTCCGGTTAAGAATAGAAACAATAACCCTATCAATTCATACTTACCAAACAGATTATAGCTAACACCTGTAATCATAATTGCTCCGATAATCACCTGTCCGATAAGAGCTGTAGCAATCAGTTGTTCACTTTTAAACCGTCTCAGCAAAATATGATTTAACTGAGTTGGCCCAATCATAGCAAATGCCAGAAAGGCAAATATCCATCCATATTCCTGTTCGCTTACTTTATACAGGTTCATAAACACATCTGCTGATCCGGCAATGTAAGCAAATGGTGCAGAAGTAGCAATTCCTCCTACCAGAGCATAAATCAAAAAAGTAGGCTGTTTAATTACACTAAGAAAGTTATTAATTACTGATTTTGGACGAAGTGACAATTCAGTATCAGGAGGACTACCACTAGGCAACTTATACCGGATGCCTAATAACATAATAGCTGTAATGGCAGCCAGAATCACAAACACCCAGTGCCAACTCAACACAGATGTTAGATATCCTCCTACAGTTGGTGCAATCATAGGTGATATGGCAATAACCAACATAATTGTAGAAAGTACCTGAGCAATTTTCTCAACCGGAAATATATCCCGAACTAATGCCTGTGAAGCCACAATTCCTACACAACCTCCCAAAGCCTGTAAAAAACGCATTACAATCAGAGCTTCAACAGATGTAGTCATAGCACATCCCAGTGAAGCCAGGGTATAAAGACTCAATCCTACATATAAAGGATTTTTACGTCCGAACCGGTCTAGTAATGGACCGTATATTAGCTGTCCCACAGAAATACCTACCAGATAGGCAGTCAATGACAACTGCACATTGGCAATAGAAGTATGTAAATCTTCTGCAATAGCAGGAAATCCAGGCAGATACATATCAATCGAAAACGGACTGATAGTAGCCAATGACCCCAGAATCATAATTAGGATAAAATAGTGTTTTTTGCTCATAACTGCAGACTCTTATTGTATTATTTCTTCCCTTCTAAATATACACTAACCAAACAGGTATAGTTGCATCTTTTTTCAAAAACCTCTATAAATACAGTAAAATCCTCAGAGAGTGAAATTGTTAGAACATATTGAAAGACAATAGAGATTGCTAATTATCTGCTTTTAAAAAACCAATCGCCTGCACTGGTCTGGTAAATACCAGAACAGTACAGGCGATAAGGATAAATTCTTACTATTGTTTATTGACTATAACCAGGATTCTGTACCAGATTCTCATTCAAAGAAATCTGTTGTTGAGGAATTGGGAAAAGGGCTTTGGTTGCTGCAGAAGCCTGATGATCCCACCAGGTACCTGTAGTAAACTTATTAAACCGGATAAGATCCTGACGACGGTATCCTTCAAAGATAAACTCACGTCCTCTTTCAGCCAGTAACTCATCCAATGTCAGGGTTGCAGTAGTATAAGCTTCTGTAGCCCAATCTGCATCTGCAAAAGCACGCTTTTTAACACTATTTATTAATTCCACTGCATCTGCATTAGCAGCACCATTGTTTTTTCGCATCATGGCTTCTGCTTTGGCAAAATAAATCCAGGATAAGCGATAAATGGCCCAATCGGTACTATTGTATTTCGGATCTGTAGATGGCCCCAGTTTATATTTATTAAAACGAACGCCACTGTTTTCTTCACCAGAATTCATATCAGATGTCAATGTGTTGGGGTCTTGCCCTGCTTGTAGCTTCTTATTCTGACGAATGTTATCTACAAACACCAGTGGTTGATTTTCATATTCGTTACCAGCTCCACCTAATACAGGCTGAGTAGGATCATCATATCGCATCTGAGGACCTTCTAGTATCCATTCCTTTTTACGTTTGTCTGCATCCTTGAACGTAGTATATACTCCTGGAATTACAACCACACCATCATTTCCGTTACGAGCACCTCCATAAATGAATCGTTGATTAAAGTGGAAAAAATCTCCAGGCCATTGTGGCTGAAAGGTTGCTGTCTGAAATTCATAGGCAATTGAAAACAGGATTTCTTTAGATAAATTATTGGTAGGTATAAACGTATCCGTAAGATTTGGATCAAGGGCTGTTGCCCCGTTTTGTCCACCAGCAGCGCCTGAAATCAGTTTATCGGCAGCCGCAATACAATCATCCCACCGCGCTGTACCAGTCCATACTTCAGCATTCAGATACAACTCTACCAGCATGGCATAACCACCCGCCTGAGACATACGACCTATCATAGAAGAAGATAAAACAGGAGCCTTATCAATATTATCTTTAATCTCTTTTTCAATGAAGTTAAAGACATCTATCCGAGCTTCTGTAGGAGGACTTAATGGCTCTCCTACTTTAGTTACAATAGGAATATTACCATACAAATCCATCAGCTTCAGATAGTGAAATGCTCTCAGAAGCTTTAGCTCTGCTATATAAGCATCTTTCTCTTCCTGCGTAATACCCATTTGTGAGATATCCCGTTTTTCCAGATTCTCTATTGGATCAGTACATAAGCCCAAACCCCACCATGTCAGTCTCCAGGCATTCCATACAAATGAGTCATCAGGTGTCCAGGTATGTCCATGTAAACGAATCCATACACCTCCATCCTGCCCATGACGTCCCTTAACCGGCCAAGCCAATTGATCAGCAGATAATTCACTCAAACGCCACCATCCACTTTGTCCTGGTGTAGCCCACGCGTTGGCGTGAGTATAAGGCCTGAGTACGGCAGACAAAACTTCGTTCTTATTGTTGTAAAAGTTCTCAGTAACCAGTCGATCATAAATATTTTCATCCAGATTGGTACAGGCATTTGCAGCCATGAGCAAAAAGGATAGTAGTATAATTCGGGTTAGGTTTTTCATCGCTAAGTAGGTTTGTTTAGTGTGTTAAAATCCTGCATTGAGTCCTATCAGAAAGGAGCGTGTATTAGGATACATATCTCTTCCATCAATACCTGGTCCCAAGCCAGTATCACTTACATAGTCTGGATCATTACCTGTATATTTTGTAAATACAGCCAGGTTTGATCCAGTCACATACAGACGCAGGTTACGAATATATGGTGTTTTTAACTTGAATGTATAGCTTAATGTGACTTCATCCAGTTTGACAAAACCGCCTTTTTCCAGATAATAATCTGAATATTGATATGTATCATTGATCTGAGCATGTTTTCCAAATGCATTCTTCAACAGATTAGTTTTAGATATCTGATTACCATAGGAAATATCCATTGTATTCAAGATATCATATTTAAATCTACCTCTAAAGAAAAAGCGTAAACTAAGGTTTTTATATGTCAGGGTATTTGTTAGCGAAGCATAATACTTTGGTATAGCATTGCCAATAACAGCTAAATCGGTCGTTTCCAGATTAGAGCCAGTATTGATTTCGCTAAAAGGAACTTTTTCGCCATTACGATTATAGAATAGCCATTTACCATTTTCATCAAATCCAGCAAAGCGTTTCCCATAGAAATTACCTAATGCCCCACCTTCAAATGTACGTACAGCATTTCCAAGAGCACCATATCCGCCTATTGATCCATATTCCCGAAACTGGGCTTTAAATACTTCATTTGAGAAGCTAACCATTTTGTTACTGCCGGTACTGGCAGTAGCATCAATTACCCAGCTAAAATCACCATTTTTAATAGGGGTTGCACTCAATGCCAGTTCAATACCTTTATTGGATATTGTACCAACATTAGTAAAGATATTTTCACGGATAAATGGAGGAAGTTGAGAAGTGTAATCATCCAGCAAATCTTCTATACGTCGTTCATATATATCAATAGAACCACTCACACGACTGTTTAATACTGCGAAATCAATACCCAGATTTAGCTCTTTTTTCTTCTCCCATCTCAGATTAGGATTAGGGTTTCTGTCTGGACCATATGTCTGACGCCATTGACCATCAGGAAAAACATAAAGGCCACCCCCACTAAGGGTTACAAGAGAGCTATAATTTGGAATGCCCTGATTACCTGTAACACCATAACCTGCTCTTATCTTCAGAGAATTTAGGAAGCTTATATTTTTCATAAAATTTTCCTTGCTAATATTCCAGCCAGCAGATACAGCAGGGAAATTACCCCATTTGTTATTTGCACCAAAACGGGAGGAACCTTCACGCCGCAGAATCAGGGATAACATGTATTTGTCTTCATATGAATAGTTAACCCGTCCAAAGAATGCAATCAGTTTGTTATCACCTTTACCACTACCAAGACCTGCTTTTCCCAATGACAATTGATTTCCTGTTCCCAAGTTATTTTCTTCAAAAATATCGTTTACAAATCCATAGTTATCACCCCAGAAATTTTCTTCTACAAAATATTGATAACTATAGCCACCTACAGCACTGATAGAATGGAAATTATTAATTGTTCTGTTATAGCTAATAGTAGGTTCTAAAGTGTAACTATTGCTTTGATAAGCATATCGAGACGCATATCCACCACCTTTATAAATATCATTTTCAAGAGAGAATTCAGAATCAAGTGTACGATACTCTCCATCTAGCATATTATCACGCTGCAATGCGCCAAAGATAGAAGCACGTAAACCTCTGATAATATCCAATGACAGTTTGCCATCGATAGAAGTAGTTTGTTGTTGTCTGTGACTTGTTTCCTGTGCCAACCTTGCTACTTCATTGGTACTAGTTTGTTCGAAGTAATAAGTTCCATCAGGGTTATACACAGATAATGTTGGATTTTTAGTCAGAGAGCTTTCCCATCCTCCCCCGCCCAATAGATTGGCACGATTAAAATTGGTAGCCAGATTAAACTGAGCAGTCAGACGATCGTTAAGACCAGTTTGATTAAGACTTACTCTTCCTCCATACTGGGTACGTCCATTTGCTTTAGAAACGCCCTGAAGATCAAGATAATAAATACTAGCCCGATAAGTTGTATTCTTAGAACCACCAGACATAGCCAGATTGTGGTTCTGAGTCAGATTACTATGATTAATCAGCAAATCATAAAAATCTGTTGAATACCCATAATCTGTTTCACGCAATCCTTCAGCTATTTTCTGGCGATATTCTGACGCATTTAGAAAGTCAGGGCGATTACGTACATACTCTTTACGAAAATATGTACTATAATCAAATTGGGCAGGACCTGCTTTGCCTCGTTTGGTTGTCACAAGTATTACACCCCCATTGGCACGAGTACCATAAATAGCTGCTGCTGAACCATCTTTCAACACATCGATAGACTCAATATCATCTTGTTGCAACAAATCTAAATTACCTCCAGGTATACCATCAATAACTACCAAAGGTTGCTGATCACCTCGCAAAGAGTTTACTCCTCGAATTTGCAATGACACACCAGAGTTAGGATTAGTTCCACTCCGGGTTACTGTAAGACCTGCTACTTTACCTTGTACCAGATCAAGTGCATTACGGGCTCCAGATTGTCTGAACTCTGCAGCTTTAACAGAAGCTACTGCTGAAGTTACCTCTTCTTTTCGCTGTGTCCCATATCCTATTACAACTACTTCATTTAGTGTTTTCAGGTCAGGAACCAAAGACAGGTTGATTACTGCCCGGTTATTGATAGGTACCTCTTCCCGAATATATCCAATGGAAGAAAACACTAGCGTCCCATTAGTCTGATCATCAGGTATAGCCAGGCTAAATTTACCATCATTATCAGTCATAGCTCCAACTGTAGTTTCCTTCAGTACAACATTCACTCCTGGTAACGGCTCATCTGTTTCGCTGGTAACTCTACCTGTAATGGTAAAAGCAACCACATGTACAAGTGGTGTCATCTCCATCCGCCCCGAGATTCTCTTTATATCCGCTTCCAGTTGTTCTGAAGAAACGAAAGCGGATTTGGTAATTTGGCGTTGTACAACTTTGTCTATCTTTTGCTCCTTTTCATCAATAATGACATAAATATCTCCGACTTTGCGGAAAGTAAGACCTGAAGGTGTTAATACCTTTGAGAGTATAGCTTCGATACGGTCTTTTTTATTATACTCTACTGTTACAGGTTTATCTTTCAAATAGACACTGTTAAACATATAGTAGATACCTTTGGATGATTTTAGTTCGTCCAGAACTGACTTTAATGATCGATAGGTTGTTTGAGTGGCTGTTCGCATGGAGACTACATGTGCCGAAACCATTTCTTGAGCTATGGTTTCCGTCAGGCATAGGCAAAGTCCTGCCACCCCGAATAATATTCGGGTAAAATGCGTAAAAAGGTTCATCATTCGCTAGAGTTTATTGGGTTTGTAGAAAAAGGAAGCTAAATCAGGCTTGAATAAAAATTTGGTTAGATTTATGAATAATTCGTATGTTAAATGCTGCCTCTAATGCATCTAATAGGACGTCGAGGCTTTCTGTTGGAACTACTCCTGTCACTACCTGACGAGCAATTGCAGGATCTTTTATTATTACCTTAACACCATAAGTATCTTCAATCTTAAATGCTACTTCCCGCAAAGACATCTCTTCCAATATCCATTCATGATTTTTCCATGAACTATAGACATCAGGTCTTACATTCTTCTTTCGAAAATTTTTACTCCGTTCCGAGAACTCTATCAAATCACCCACCTGCATAGGAATAACCGTATCGCTCAGTACAGTATGACGATTTAAGAGAACTTTACCTTCATTAAGAACTACCTGGGTATTCTCTTTACGATCACTGACATTAAACCTGGTACCAACTACCTGTACATCCAAAGCTTGTGTATGTACAATAAATCGTTGTTTCTTATCTTTTTTGGTTACTTCAAAGAAAGCCTCTCCCTGTAACCAAACTTCCCGATCCGAGCTGCCATTCCAGTCTTTAGTATAGGTTAGAATTGAATTTGCATTTAATGTAACTACAGACTGATCGGTCAATGTCACTTTCCGGATTTGACCGTATGGTGTTTGAATGGTAATTTTTGTATAAGTATTCTTTAGATACAAGCTTGCAATAACAACAAGACATAACGCAATCGAAGCCGCAATTCCTATCCAGTATCTTTTCACAGATCTTCCCAGAGACAAGGATCTTCTACGCTCAAACTCTTCAATATCATTTTGTAACTGTAAGCCTTCTTTTTCATATTCATTTGGTGGGAGTTCATATCTCGTAAACTTCATCTGCAACAGGAAAGATCTTGCTTCATTTACATCCTTCTGTTTTTCCGGATGTTCACTCAACCAGTTCTGCCAATAGAGGTTTGTAGCAACATTTGGTTTAAGCACCCATTCAATAAAATAATCATCAAGAATAAAATCCTGTGAGGTATAGTTTTGGTAATTCATGAAGAATAATCTGCTATTTTCCTTATAGACGGAAGAACCTTCGTTTTCTTAACAAAAAAATATATTTTTTTTTGAGATTGTCTAATTCAAAGAATTTCAGCCCATAAGTGAGCTTTTGTAAGGACAAAGTTCTCCAATCAACCCTTGCTAGGATGATGTAACCAATAAGATTAGATAGAATGGTGAGGATGCAATGAAGAAATCCAGAGAAGGAAAACTGGCCAGCAATAGGACTTACGAAGAGAGTCAACAGCACGTGACATCAATACATATAATGAATTAATATCACATTCCATTACAGAGGCGATCTCTTCATAACTCATGTTTTCAAAATATCTCAAAAATATAGCTTCCCGCTGGCGTTTGGTAAGCTGATTAATAGCCTGCTGTAACTTTTGAATATTTTCTGCCTGAGTTTGTTCATCAACCATTTCCTGTTCAAATGAAACAATAATTTCAAAGTCTGTTTCAGGTTGATTATACAGAAACCGTTTTTTGTTCTGGGAAGCATCTATAAGACGACGCTTAAACGCAGTAAATAAGTAGCTTTTTACAGAATTAGGTTCTACAACCTGTTCTTTATGTGTCCATAAGTAGAAAAACAGATCATGCAAACAATCTTTTACGAGATCCTTATCCTGAATCAGATGAAAACCATAATTATACAAAACAGAATAATATTTCTCATATAAAAAAGAGAAAGATTGCCTGTTTCCTGCTTTAAAAGAACGCCACCGCAATCTGTCATCATGCAGACTGTCTTCTTTTTGATTTAGGGTAGTATGAATCGGCTCAAACAAGATATTTAGAAGAACAGGTTAAAATCCTCAATCAAATCCCTAAGATAAGATAAAAAAACACACTTTAACAATCCCTGTAGCTAAAAGGTATATGATCCAGCATATTATAATGAACCATATACCCGATAAATCAATTATCTTTTCAATTATTCAATACTTTTAATCTCGTGTTTTTCTCCAGCCAGCCATATCAGATCACCATTCTCAAAAACAGTAGATGGATCGGGATTAATGATACGATTTCCATTTCGTTCAATACCAATCACAATACCTTTGGTTTTTTCACGTATAAGAGACTCTCTTATGCTTTTACCTAAAAACGGAAATTTATTATCTACTACCAGCTGCTTTAATGTTACATCTGGTACTACTACAGTCTGATTATTTTGCAATGGTTCAACAACTGTTCGGAATTGTTTCAATTGTGCATCTGTTCCAACAACAGTCAAGGTATCAGCCGGATAAACATGCTCATTGCCTCGGGGAGCGAGAATAACTCTACTGCCACGTTCAATTTGCGCCACATTCACTCCATATCTTTCACGAAAAGCAAGTTCTGTTAATGTTTGCCCGATAATCTGGGAGTCAGGGCTAATTTCGAATTGAGTCAGGTGAGCATCCCAGGGAAGTAATTGTGACTTAACAGGAGCAAGTTCTTCTGGCTGCGATTTTGCGGTGAGATTATAAAGAAACCTCTTTTCAATACGGGCATAGGTTTGCTGTAATCGTTGCGTAAACAGAGGGAGTACCACCCCTATCAATAATATTGCCGAAACAAAGGCGATCAGCGGAGAGAAAAGCTGATCCAGTAAAAAACCAACCAATACAATGCCAATAATAACCCGTCCTGCCTCCAGAGCCACTAGCGGTCCACGATTAAATATTCTGTTTGACCAAAGTGCGTTATAAGAATGGGTACGAATTCTACGTACAGACAATGCCCATAAAAAAGGTAGCATTAGCGTCAAAGCAATGAAAGCAGTTACTACATTTCCCCAGGAGTTAGCGACCAGTTTTGTTTTGATCACATCGGTAAGAAAATAAGTAGTCAACAAGATAATGCCAACAATAACTACTGTGTTAAGGATAATAATCTGAGCAAAATTTTTCAATACACCCTGCCAGTCACTAATATGAGTTATTGTTTGTGTACCAGAACTATAACTATTCAAAAATGCTCTCCATCGTGTAGGCAACCATTTGTCAATCTGGTGACATACTGGCTCTGCCAGCCTGATCATATAAGGTGTAGTGAAAGTGGTGACCGCAGAAACAGCAACCGCTACAGGATATAAAAAATCACTAGTTACTTTGAGAGTTAATCCAAGAGTTGCAATGATAAATGAAAACTCACCAATCTGTGTCAAACTCATTCCTGTCTGAACAGCTTGTTTTAAGGGTTGTCCGGAGATCAATGCTCCCAATGTTACATTGAGGGATTTCCCAACTATAACTACTCCGGCAATAAGCATAATAGGACCGGCATGTTCAATCAACATATGATAATCGATTAGCATACCTACAGATACAAAGAATACAGCACCAAACAGATTTTTCACTGGCTGCATCATATGCTCGATCTTCTCGACAAAGATCGTTTCAGACAGAATAGACCCCATAACAAAAGCCCCCAATGCAGCCGAAAAACCTGCTTCTGTAACTAATACTACCATAAGCAAACACAATGCAATGGAAATGACAAGCAGCATCTCATCTGTCATATGTTTACGAATCTTACGCAAAAATGTAGGAATCAGATAGATCCCAGCCAGAAACCATACTGTTAAAAAGAAAGCCAGCTTTAATATAGAGGTTAGCAATTGCATCCCAGCAAATTGCTGACTAGCTGCTAATGTACTTAACAATACTAGTAACAAAATAGCAACCAAATCTTCAATTACCAGAATACCAAAGACTAATCCAGCAAACTTCTGGCTTTTGACATTTAGTTCTTCAAATGCACGAATTATAATGGTAGTAGAAGAAATGGCAATAATGCCACCCAAAAATAAACTATCCATTCGAGACCACCCAAGTAGTTTTCCGGTACCATATCCGAGCAGTAGCATAGCACCTACTTCAAAGATTCCTGTTATGGATGAAGTTCCTCCTACCTCAACCAGCTTCTTAAAACTAAACTCCAATCCCAGGCCAAACAATAAAAAAATAACTCCAATGTCAGCCCAGATCCTAATGGTTTCTATATCTGTAATAGTTGGAAATAGTGAGAAGTTAGGGCCTACCAATACACCAGCCAGAATATATCCTAATACCAGAGGTTGTTTGAGAACTTTAAATAAGAGAGTAGTGACACCAGCAGCACCTAAGATCAAAGCCAGGTCTATAATTAATTGAGGTACATGAGACATAAGCGTAATAATATAGAGATGAGGCTGAGCAAAAAAGTCCTTGCCAGAAAACAAGTTCAGACCCCAAATCTACATACTTACCATTCAATAGACTAACAGTTTTTTGCAGTTATCCATTCTCTTCTTCCAAAAAAATAATTGTTAGATATCCAATTATTACTATCCCCAACACCCATAAACCATTCTATATCATCACATTTTATTATACTGACAACTCTGTTTGCCGTATTTCTTCTTCTTCCATCTTTCGCTTCAATCCCTCCCGTCCATCATAGGTCACGAACTTTGGTAAAAGCAATGCCAACACAATCGAACCCACCACAGTCATAACACCGCCAGAAATAATAGAAGTCTTCAGATCAAACCAATAAGCTATTAATCCGGCTTCTGCATCACCCAGCATAGGTCCTGTCATAAAGCTGATCATCTCAATGCCAGCAAGCCGTCCACGCAGATGGTCCGGAATTGTCTGATTCCAGATAGTTCCCCGAAAAAGTCCGCTAATCATATCAAAGAATCCAGCTACTCCCAAAAATACCAACGCATAGTATAGATTAGACGATAATCCAAAAAAGATGATAGCCACACCCCATAAGGCTGCAGCAATAACAATAAATAGTCCATGTTTATGTGTATGTTTTGCCCATCCGGAAGTCAGTGTTGCAACCAATGCTCCACCTGCAATAGCTGAATAAAAAAATCCTATAGAATTAGCACCAAAACTCACTGCCAATGCTGGAAACAAAGCTTTAGGCATACCAAATAACATAGCATTGATATCAATCAGGTATGTACCCAGCAATTCCTGCCGACTTATAGCGTATCGGAAACCTTTTTTTATAGATTCAAGATTAGGTTGGTCAGCATTGTCAGGAGGTGGAACAGACTGGATCATCCATACAGCCAGTAATGAAGCCATAAATGTAACCAGATCAATCGCATAAGCCCATGAAGCACTAAACTGAGAAGCAATCAATCCACCTACAATAGGACTAATGATTGCTCCAATATTAAATCGCAGTGAGTTCAACGCGGAAACTGCTGTCATATACTCAGGTGGTACTATCCGTGGAATCAAGGCTTCGAAGGAAGGACGTTGTAATCCAGCTAGTCCGGCTTGAATAGCAACTACCAGAAATAAAATCCAGATTTGAGGATTAGGCAGTAATGAGTTTGCTAGTAGAATCCCTATGGTAATAGTCTGTCCGATTTCTGTAATACGTAACATCTTACGACGATCCACAGCATCAGCCAATGCTCCACCCACAAATGCCAGTAAAAACATAGGTATAAATTCCGATACACCTAATAATCCTACATATAGGTTGGAATGTGTCAGTTGAAACATCTGTACAGGTACAACAACAAATGTCATCATTGACCCGAAGAAGGAAATCAACTGACCAAAAAAAAGCAAGCGGTAATCCCGAAAACGTCTAAGCGGTGTAATGTCTAAAAGCATACAAAGTATTGAGATAATAAGCTGGTTTTGTCTGTTATAAGTCATCCAGACTAAATGGGACAGCTAAATTACAGGTTATGTATGCATTTGCAAGAGCCTTACTATCAAAAAACAGGCTTCTATCTACATCTTTCTGGTATTTTGTGTACTATGAATTTCCTACTAACACAGAGTTTTTCCTGATACGTGCCTTTTCTAATGGATTAATATGCCGCTTGTTCCAATGTTCCAGATTGATAAAATACCTGTATAACTCTTCCTTAAACTCATTTTCCGGATTATGGGGTAATCCATGGCGTTGGGTTTTATAGATAAGTTCATCACTGGGTTCTGGTTTGAGCACAAGCCCGAATTCTTTATTCAACATAATTATAGAATCCATCTTGCGAAAAATATGCTCCAATACCAATACAGGTCCATTAATATATTCTGTATGAGTTTTCAACCCTCTGATCAGAATACCGCCATCACTATTATCTTGTGACTGAAAAGTTATATCAAGCCCTTTCTGATGAAAACGCCAGAAGCCTTTATCATAATTATGTTCACGGGAAGCAGTATCCTGGTGGATGTCTGTCATAAAAAAGTAAAATTCAATTTCTGTAAAGGAGTACAATGTATCATTTACCTTTAGGTGCCAGTTGTGAATAAGATCTGTTGCAATCCGGTCAAATGAATGCTGAATAGATTCTTTACTGTCCGTAATAATGTCAAGATTAGGCATATACTAACACTTCGCTGAATAGAGGATACATACGACTACCTGACTGTGGTAGATTTCTGTAATATGCATTCCAAAAAAATAAAAACAGAGGGTGTTTTTACGGTAATTACACCGTATTTTTCACGTTTATCTTGATTAAACTCCTTTTAAGAGGCATCAGTAAAATAGCAAGTATTAAGATAATAAGAACAAAAAATTCACAATCCATACAACCTTTTTGTTATTCAGCGTGTCTGACGAGTAATGTCATAGCCTTGTGCTTACACAATCTTTCCCTCCTATAAAGAACAATATCTGCTATTGTCATTTTTCATGTACTAAACTCTCATGCTATGAAAAAAAAGCATTTATGGGCAACATATGTCTTATTCACTAGTATTCCTTTATTTTTCTTCTCCTGTAAAAAAGACCCCACATCTCCCATACCCAGACCACAGGAACCAGCAAAACCAATTACATCTTTTGCAAGCAAAGCTACCGGAGAGATTTACTCTCAATCTGTAGCCGTTGATAAATCAGGTAATACATATGTTGCTGGTAGCTTGTATGGAACAGGTACTTTTCAAACCACAGTTCTTAGTTCAGCAGGAAACAATGACATATTTATAGCTAAGTATGATTCAACTGGTCAATTGTTATGGGCTAAAATTGCAGGATGTACGGGTCAAGCGGCGGCATTGGATATAGCTATAGATCTATCTGGCAATCCGTATATCACTGGTTACTTTTTTGGCTCTATTACTTTTGGCACAACCACTATGACAACCCACGACAAAGGTCTGGCTATGTATGTGGCCAAATACAATGCCGATGGGGATTTACAATGGGCACAAAAAGCATCTGGTGATGGCAGTATATCTGCAGAAAGTATTGCATTGGACAAATCAGGAAACATCTATATAACAGGAAGCTTTCATACCAATGCTACATTTGGTACAATTACCTTAACCTCTACAGGATATACTGTTTTCATTGCCAAATACACTCCTTCAGGGACACTTCTATGGGTTAAAACAGCCGGTGATGAACTCGCTTCTTATGGGAAAGATATTGCAGTAGACAATGAGGGTACTGTATATATTACTGGTATATTCAAATATTCCCTAACTTTTGGATCAACAACTCTCACTTCCAAAGGTAAAGAAGATGTTTTCATTGCCAATTTCACAACTGACGGAGAGTTTCAATGGGCTAAAAGTGCAGGTAATACAGAAGAAGACTATGGATACAGCATTGCATTAGATGGATCTTCAGGTGTATATATTGCCGGATCTTTTAATAAAACTATCACTTTTGACAATAGAACTCTAACATCCAATGGATGGGCAGACATGTTTCTGGTAAAGTATACTACTTCAGGACAGGTACAATGGGCAATTAGTGCAGGAACAGACAGCCAGGAGAATGCATTTGCTATCACTACTGATCCATCTGGAAATGTATATGCTACCGGATATTTTTATAACACTATATCTTTTGGAAATGAGGATCTAACCTCCAACGGGTCTGCAGATATCTTTGTAATAAAGTACAATCCTATGGGAAATATTCTGTGGGCTAAAAATGCAGGAGGAGCTAATATGGATCACGGCAGGGGAATTGCACTGGATGAGGATAATAACCCTTACATTACAGGTCTCTTTATTCAATCAGCCATTTTTGGTGATACTATACTTACTAGTCCGAATGAGGGCATGTATCTGTGGCGCATAGTTCCCTGACTCTATTCATAATACTCAGTAATCTCTGAGACAGACTACTTTGAGTCTGTCTCAGAGATTACTGAGTATGTCATTATTTCTTTCGATGGTAACTTACCACTCTACCTCCCTGGCAGGAAACAACCAGAATATATTTCCCCAACTTCTGCTTAACAGACTGATCTCCCGGATCTTCTTCTCTGGAAAAGTCATAAATTAATTCAGAATGGGTTGTATCTGTTACCCCTAAGAGATTGACTACCTCCTTTTTGGTTTTACCAACCAGATTCATTTCCCGAATCATATCATCTGTCACATCATACAAACTATAACTCATCGGCTTGCTGGACAAAATATCTTCATAATAATAATAGGCCATGGTAGTCCCTACAATCATTATAGTTAGAAGAGGTGTACCAATAATAGTAGAGATACCAGCCCAAACCCGTGCTTTATTATTGGAACTGACCTGTTGCCGGATACGGTAATAGATTACAAAATAGATAAGAGAAAGTACTCCCAGAACTATAGCAATACTTGTAAATGTTCCTGTCGCATTAATTGCAAGTGTAATTGTTTCCATAGATGTAAATAAGCTGTTCAGCATCTATGCTTATGCTGATATTATCCATTAGACTCTCAATGATAAAATTATCTGATCACCTGTTTTATTCTCATTAAGAATCTGCTTTAAAACACATTGATTTAATTAATCAGATGACCTTATATATACTTAAAATTCTAAGAGTGTAATCCATACACCAAAAAACTAATATAAATTATCATGCCAGTTTACTATTAATCACTAGCAGCACAAAAATCCAGATTCTCAGATAATAAGCTATCTAATCTATTTTGACCCGAAGGAATATACTGATACACAAATCGTTATTGAAAACAATCATCAAAGATTGTTCCAAAAACAGGAGTAAGTAGTTCTTTGAGAAAATATTTTCTATAATTAACTATTAATCCCCTTTTCTAACAATTAAAGACATCAAACTAAAGTAAATCGTTTCTGTGTTCTAGTGGAAATAATCTAAGAATTATGTCCGAAAATATATCACTGTCCGATCTAGAGCCGACTCAAAAATATTTCATGAAAAAATCATTTTCTACTGTAACCTTCTTTCACACGGTCGGTTTCCCTTACTGTAACAGATGCAAAACCCATTGAATCAGACTTGAACTCACTAACCGACAATTCACTTATGTTCCAGGTAAAAGCTGGCGATCTGAATAAGATGGGATTGCTCTTTGAACGATACCATCGTAAACTGTTCAGCTTTCTTTATTATATGACAGGCAAAGATGATGCAAGTGAGGATCTGGTGCAGAATGTGTTTTTTCGGATGCTGAAATATCGTCATACATTCACAGGTGAGGGAGAATTTAAAACATGGATGTACCATCTGGCTCGAAATGTATTAGCTGATCACAGTCAGAAAAACAAGCGATCGGTTTTGCATGAAGATGTACAAAACTATTCTGACCGAATCAGTAGTGGAGCTGGTGCAGATGACTCTATTTATAAAGAGCAGGAACTGATAACCTTGTACGATTCACTGGGAAAACTTTCGGAAGAATATCGTGAAATCTTGGTATTGAGTCGCTTTCAGGAGCTTAAATATGAAGAAATAGCCCGAATCCTGAATACAACAGAAGGAGCAGTGAAAGTGAAAGTACATCGGGCAATGAATCAGTTAAAAAATATTTACTTAAAGCTGGAACAGTGACATGACTAATTGTAAAGATATAGAGGAAAAACTAGCTGACTGGCTTGAAAACCAATTATCACCACAGGAACAAGCACAGGTTGAAAGCCATTTGAAGCAATGTCCTGCCTGTCAGCAGGAATGGCAAGCCATGCAACAGGTATGGATGCAAATGGGACAACTACCTGTACCAAAACCAAGTCCTGCCATGAAGATACGATTTGAGGCAATGCTGGAAACATATGCAACAACAGTAGAAGAACAGCAAACGTATTCACCTCGTCATCTGCTGCAACTTGTAAAACAACTCTGGCAATCTGTATGGATGCCAAGATTAGTCTATAGTCTTCTGCTTATCAGTATTGGGTTGGGAGCTGGATATTGGTTACATAAACCCAGTGATTCACAGATCTCTCAGTATCAGCATCAGATTGATACGTTATCAATACAGATGCAGGAAATGCGCCAGATGATGTTATTGTCATTACTTGAAAACCCTTCTGCCTCAGAACGACTACGGGCAGTAAGCCTTACACAGGAATTTAAGCGAGTCGACCCAAAAGTCATTAAAGCACTACTGACTACACTCAATAATGACCCTAATGTTAATGTGCGTCTGGTTACACTAGAAGCATTGGCAGAACTTGCCGATGATCCTTCAGTACGTGAAGGCCTTGTACAGTCACTTGCCCACCAGGATTCGCCACTGGTACAGGTAGCACTGGCAGATATAATGGTCAAACTACAGGAGAAACGCTCTATTGAACTATTGCGTGAGTTACTGAAACAGAAACATGTAGACGGCACTGTCAAAAGTAAGATCCAACAGACAATCAAAGAACTCTCATAAACATCAACACCTTTACCTTTTACTATATATCTATGAAAACTATTGCCAAGCTTTGTCTGGCGGGGTTAGTACTCTGCCAGACTCACTGGAATGCCTTTGCCCAGACCCAGCAATGGAAAGAACGTGTTACCAAAACATTTACATTGTCAAAAGAAGCCACAGCTACTACACTGGCAGTCTATAACATAACAGGATTTATACGGGTAGAAGGTTATGCTGGCAGCCAGGTCCAGATAGAGGTAGACAAGGAACTATCAGCCAAGGATGTACAAATGCTGGAACAAGGTAAGAAAGAGTTTAAACTCCAGTTTGATCAGAATGCGGATAGCATTGTAGCCTATATTGCAGCTCCCTATGATTCACGCCCCAATCGCAATTGCTGTTGTTGTGATAACAGATCTATTCGCTATCATTATACACTCGACTTCACGATTAAAGTTCCGTATAGTATGAATCTGCATGTGTCGACTGTAAACCAAGGAGATGTAGCAATAAAAGACGTCACAGGTATCCTACATGCTTATAATGTCAATGGACCTATCACATTAACCAATGCAAAGGGAGCCACAGATGTACGTACAATTAATGGAGATGTAGAGATCAATTATATTAGTGCACCTCCTGAACAATCCTCCTATTATACACTCAATGGCGATATTCGTATCATTTACCCAGCTTCACTATCAGCCTTACTGGAGTTTAAAAGCTTTCAGGGTGAATTTTATACGGACTTTCCAAATGTAGAGGTGCTACCAGCTCATATTATCAAGAATGAAGAGAAAAAGGTTAACAGTACTATCTATAAACTTACTAAAAACACCTCTATGCGAGTCGGAAAAGGTGGTAAAACTTTCTTCTTTGAAACATTTAACGGAAACATATATATTAAAAAGCAATCCTGATGAAAACGTCCCAATTCCAACGAGCAATGAATCTATCTGGTCTATTCACAAAATATATTCACTCTGTATTTTTACTTTTTCTGACAGTAAGTTTTTCATTGTCAGCACAAAACGAAGTAAAAGAACAACTTGTGATTCCTCTCAGTGATCCTAATAAACCTGGATTTCTGGAAGTAGGCCTGGTAAATGGTTCCATTCGTGTCACTTCCCATACTAGTAAAGAAGTGATTATAGAAGGAGCAGTTGGTGGTTCTAAAAAGCACAAAGAAGATGACGCTGTTAGTGCTACTGGCATGCGTCGAATCGCCAAAACTAACAGTATGGAACTGACAGCAGAAGAACGTAGCAATCGTATTTCTGTGAATACAAACAGCCATATAAGAGCTATCGACCTAACAATCAAAGTACCACAACGATTCTCGCTAAAACTCAGTACAGTTAACAATGGTGATATCTTGGTTGAAAATGTAAATGGTGAGCTGGAAATTACGAATGTTAATGGAAGAATCGAACTTACCAATATTGAAGGATCTGCAGTTGCAAATACAGTCAATGGGGCACTTACTGCCATCTTCAAAGACATTACCCCAAATACACCTATGGCATTTTCAACATTAAATGGTAAAATAGATGTAACACTACCTGCCAATGTAAAAACCAATGTAAAACTTAAATCAGATCAGGGTGAAATTTATAGTGACTTTGATATTGCAGTAGATAAAACTCAACCCAAGGTGGACAAATCAAGTCAGAATGGGATGTATCGTGTCAGTGTAGATGATTGGACATACGGAAAGATTAATGGAGGGGGACCTGAAATCATGGCCAAGAACATGCATGGCAACATTTATATCCGAAAGGCAAAGTAAATCAAAATAGATGCTTTGTGTTTGTCTCTCATCTCACAACCTTTCTGAAATACTTACTAGAGGGGTTGTGTTTTTTATAGATTTTCTGAAATCAATAGTTGTCTATCATAAATTAGTTGAGATAAAACAAAATCGCCCGACTCAATGCCAGATAGTGACACCAAATCGGGTGATTTGTTAGATTTTATGTAAGTAATTCTACTGCACCACAAATTTAAATCGAGTAGAAGAAGAACCATCTTTGGCAACCAGAATAGCCACATAGGTACCAGCAGCCAACCTTTCGCTGAAGGTTACTTTCAGAGTACCCTCTGCATCCGAGCTAGTTTGATAACCTATTGCTCTACCCAACATGTCATGAATGGAGGCAATCTTCACATCCGCATTATTGACAGTAAAGTAAATCACATCTCCATTTCCTGGATTTGGGAATAAAGTAATCTCTCCCAATGCTCCACTTACTCCAAAGTTTACTTTGATCACTTTTGAATAAGCATAGCTTCCATCCTGATCAACCATTTTCAATCGATAGTAGGATACACCTGTGTATGGTCTGTGATCAATAGACTGATACGTTTGTAATCCGGATGAATTTCCTATTGCCGTCACCTGTGTCACTTCTTCAAAGTTTTTACCATCCTGACTCCTTTCTACCACAAAGTATGATGTATTTACTTCAGAAGCAGTCTGCCAGTTCAAGTTTACCTGCTGCTCCACGGCTTTACCTGCGAACTCAAGTAATGTTACCGGCAGAGGATTGTAATCTATCTCAGTTGCTAAAGTAAATGGACTGAAATTGTCTACCGAACCTACTGCACCACTTGTGGTATAAATAGAAGTTAATGCTCCATAGGTATTGCTCACCGTACCCAGTGATGGATGATTGGTAAATCCAGCACCACCCAAGTTTTGCCATTTTGCTCCATCCCACCGAGATACTCGCAAGCCCATATAATTAGTTGCCACGCCATTAGTCCCTACTCCTCCCGATTGCGGATTACGCCATGTCAGCGTTACATACACGTTGTCAGTCAGGTTTTCTCTATTGACCATCCAGAATTCTTTCGCACTTGCAAAACGTATAGGATTAGAAACACCTACTGTAGTCTTTTGCACAGTAACAGAGTTAAAACCAGAGGCTGTTGGATTAGAATAATAGAACTGACTAATGAAAGAAGCATCTGTATTGGTGGCAGAAGATATACCACTTGGACGATAGTATGGAGTTGAGCCGTTCAGGTAGCCAATTGGAAAATAGAAGGTGCCAGAAGAACGTCCTACTTTTCGTACTGCTCCTATCACAAAGCTCGCATCCGTTACATTCGTTACACTTGCATTATCACGAATAATTAACAAGCGTGTAGAAGGTGAATTATTAAGAGCAATCAGGTCATTACTACGTACCAGACCTTTTTTAAAGCTTGCCAGATTGGAAACACCCACATTAGATCCTAACGTCACGGCTATTGCAGGAACTGCTGTTGTGTTATTGAATGTCAGATTATAGAAATCCTGTGTTCCTGCTTCACTAGTATAATTTTGGCTATTATTTGTAGTGATAGTCTGATTAGTCGTACCTTCTAACTCTACTTCACCAGAACGTGCATTGAATCCGTTACCAGGATGGCTGAACCAATTGCCATTCAGATATATTTTATAATTTAACACACCAGCATCCAGCAGGTTATTAGCTCCACTCACAGCACCTGTTGTAGAAGTAAGCCCACCAATAGTTAGGTTTTGACGAATACGAATATTGTTAGTAAGCGTTTTAGTCGCTGAGCCTGTTGAGGCATTCACAATTGACAACTGTGCATAGTTGGCATTCGAAGTCTGTGTGTTATTGTACAGACCTTGAATCTGCTGTGTCGCCCCGGCATTGTATACGACCATCGTATTCAATTCAAAATTGATATCTGTCCCATTTTGAGTGGTATATCCGGTTGGGAATGTAGTTGCGGTTGTAGCATTTCCCAGCGTCAAACGGCTCGCACCTGTAGTTCCTATTGTAGTCGCATCAGTAGTTGCAGTACGTAATAAATTGTCTGCAAGTGTGACGTTACGCATTTTAAACGACTGTCCTGCCACACCACCTAATTGGAAACCATTATCTACCAGATTCACATTTGGGTTAATTGTCAGACTGCCACGCACGGTTGTACCGGATGCACCACTTCCATTGGTCGTCAATGTTTTGTTAATTAATGCAGGAGAAGACGCAGCAGGATTATTTAACACCAGGTTTGCGTAGGTTGTAGTACCTGTCCCTCCCAATCCCTGAATATTCTGATTTGCATTTGCATTGTATATAACGGTTGTTCCTGCATCAAAGTTAATATCAGAACTACCACCTGGTCCTGTACGGAATCCGGATGGGAATACTGTTACAGTAGTACCAGTGCTGCTTATCATAAAGCGGCTTTCCCCTGTTGTACCAGTAGTAACTCCAGTTTCCGGAACGCTTGTCTGAGCCATGGTAGTGTTAAACATTCCAAATGTACTGGTGGATGTTCCTGTAATCTGATATCCACCATCAGCCAAAGTGTTGTTCGGGTTAATATACAGGTTACCTCTCACCGTAATTGCACGTCCACTTAACGTCTTTACAATTGGGAATACGTTTCCTGCTGCTGGAGTAGTAGCTGGATTTGTCAGCACAAGGTTAGCATATCTTGAAGTAACAGTAGAACTTTGCAAACCAGCAATTGACTGTACTATACCTGCATTATAGACTACAGTTGTTCCGGTTTCAAAATTCACATCTGTACCAACCAGACTGTAATTAGCAGGGAATGTAGTTGCAGTTGTAGCGTTACCTAATGTAATACGACTCTCACCTGTAGCACCAGCGTTACCTGTATTTGTCACTGGATTGACAGCCAATGTATTATTACGCATTGTAAATACCTGACCGGTAGTACCTGTAATTTGATTTCCATCATCGATCAAGTTATTGTTCGAGTTGATAGTCAGGCTCATACGAATTGTTGCTGGCCCAGTTAGAGTTTTAGATACGACCTTAGGTGTCGAAAATACCGGGTTGGTAAATACCAGGTTTCCATATTGTTGAACCTTTGTAGATGAGTTAAGACCACGAACAGACTGAGCAAGACCTGCATTATAGACAACTGTTGTAGTATCATCAAATGTCAAATCTGCATCCAGGTAATTAAGAGGAAAAGCAGTAGCTGTTGACGCATTGCCTACCACCAAACGAGCCTCACCCAACACATATCGGTCTTGGCTTGCCAGTTGTTTACTCAAATCCTGAACTATTTTATAAGAGGCTCCCAAAGCAGATACATAATAGGTATTTCCTGGATTCTCATAATAATTGTATTTTAATCCTTGAGGACCAGTTGCAGTTTGCAATAAATTGGCGGCAGGAATATATTGTTTAGATAGTGTTGGGGCGGTTGTTCTTGCCCAGGACAAAGCCAGAAGGCGAGAACCTGTTCCCTGTGTATATGTAACTGAGATTGGATATAGACCAGCAGTATTGAAAGTCATAGTTCCTGATCTTTCAGCAGATCCATAATAATCATTATTGACAGCCATCATCCCATTAATCATAACCACACTCTGGTCATCCGAGTTACTATAAAAAGTATAATTACCAGCCACCGGGATATTGATATATCCATCAAAACGTAGTCCTATGTAGTTGGCACGAGCCAAGAGACTATCAATAAACAATGGACTGGTTGGATTAGTCATGACACCGCTACTAGTTGGTGCCTGATTATTAAATACAGCACCCAGAGGATCTGTCTTATAGTTCATCGTAAATACTTTTCCAGTAGTACCTGTGATCTGATACCCATTGTCTACAAGATTACTATTTGGATGAATTGTCAATACTCCTCTGACAGTTGTTGCACCTGTCAATGTTTTCTGTATCAGTGTTGGTGCTGTTAAAGCAGGATTTTGTATTGTCAGGTTTCCATATTGCTGTGTAGCTGTAGCAGAACTTAGTCCTTTCACTTGTTGTGCAATTCCAGCACTATAGACAATTGTACTATTTGGATCAAGATTCAGGTTCGCATCTGTAAAATTCAGCGGAAACTGTGTCGCAGTATTTCCTACGGTCATCTTGCCAGTAATATTACTTGCAGGTGTGTATCCTGTACCCGAAGTTGTTGCCACATCCATTGCACCGGTACCCAGAGTCAAATAAGCATTAGATCCCATTGTCAACACACTGGTTCCAGCTGCATTTCCAGAAATCTGAAATCCATTATCAATTAAATTGGTTCCTTGCTCCAAAGTCAGATTACCATTAATCTGCAAAGGTCCCATAGCCAATCTCTTACGCTGGTTAGTCAATGCTAGAGCCGGAGAAGCCGAACTGGTAACTACAAACCGGAAGTACAGGTTGCCATAAGTAGGCAATGCGCTTACATCCTGGTGTCCATACGCACTATAGGATACAATACTATTAATACCCAATGAGATTTTGTTCTGTGTGAAGTTCGTTGGAAACAAAGTAGTCATCGGTGCATTGTTGTTGATCCCGGACGAAGTCCAGCCGTTACCAATGCTCAGTACTGCATTATCTGTCATTGTAAATGTACCAGTAGCATTTCCTATAATCTGGAATCCTCTATCATATAATCCCCCCTGAGTAATTGTGAAGTTATTGTCAATCGTCATACCACTGTTATATGGTTGATTGCTATTAGCAGTTGTGCCTGGCTCTCCACCACCATCACGGTTATTTTGAACTACTACCCAGCGTTTGGGATTACTTATCAACAAAGTACTGGAACTTACAGTATAACTGATATCAGTTGGAACTGGCTTAGATCCACGATTAATAACTAGGTTCCAGAAAGGACTGGTATTGGTTACAATATTTTGTGTTCCATTTACAGCATCTGAACCATTAAAGGTTACTGTATTAGCCCCTTGATGCAGGAATCGACCCTGAGGGTTTGGAGATGTAGCTCTGCCCACAGTCCAGTTACCTGTTAAGCTTATATCATGGCCGTTTGCCTTTAAATCGCCGTAAACGATTGAAACATTACCACGACGTGCAGTACCATTATCCACTGCATCCACAATAACATCACTATCCAATCGGTATACAGTACTTACAGAGTTTACCTCAATAGGTCCAACAAAATTCACTGTACTTCCATTATTCTCTCCATTAGCATCTACAAATTGCTCGCCTGCACTAGAAGGCGCACGGAAAGAAAAGAGTCCAGTAAATTGATTCTTCATTTTTGGATCCAGTGTCAGTTTGCCTAATACCCACATTTCATTCAAAGGCAGATCCGAAGTCAGAATAGCATCCTGCATAACATCGTTCTTCCAGGTCATACTTGCACAAGTAGCAACGCTAACATCTACAATCACCCGATCAAAGTATTTCACATTGCCAAGCGAATCTGTTACTGGAGTTCCTGAGCTGAAGGAGTTACTGTCAAAGACTACATCATTTATACTACTTGGAATACAACTACCTCCATTCGCAATCTTCCCAGGATTCAGAGGTGCTGTAGCCCAGTTTTTAGGATTACTCCATAAACTATTTTCACTAGTGTTACTAGGATTTCCACCTACCCAAACAAATGTACCTACAGACGGAATCCCTGTCAAGAAACTAATGTTCGTGCAACTGTTGGCTACATTGGTACTATTACTTGCAGTAACAGTGCCTGTTGTAGAAATGTTGTTCAGATCACGGGCAATGATACTATACCAGGCCTGGCTGCCACTAAATTTTATCTTAGCTGCCGCACCCGGATTACTTGCATTAATCGCAATCCATGAACTACATGAGGCAGACGCTGTAAACAATCCATTTACATTGGTTGTAGCTAGTGAGGTAAATTGAAAAACACCATAATCATTAACAGTTACATTGCCAAGATTATTAGTTGACTTGTTATAAAAAGAAACTTTTGCGTAAGGATTAACAATTAGATCACCATTGATAGTATAGGCTGCAGAACCAGGAATCGGATAACCAGTTCCACTACTTGTATTGCCTCCGGCAAACCAGCCAACACTTTCATCATCAAACAACATAGTCTTACCAGCTACCAGTGTAGCTGTACTACTCATTCGAAAAATAACACCTGTCCCCCTGAAGAATACATTGTCTTTGAAAGTAGTGCTTCCACCCGTTGAGTTAAAATGAATGGTAGCTTGAGTACGTAATGTATTTACACCACGAATATCTACTGTCTTATTAAATATATTGGTAATAGAAAATACAAAGGCATTGTTTACATCTGACGAACCTGCAGTGGTGAAGGTATCCATAAATTCATTGTTACCCAGGAATCGGAAAGCAGAATTGGTTCCGAATGATACAGGACCATTGAATATATTGTGATTAGGTGCCGCCTGACTGGAACCTTCGATCTGGCGTTGATCCGCATTTCCTGTATTAAGATTGTTCGCAACTGTAATAGCACCATAAGTATGCGGACAAGTTCCATTTATGTAAAACTGACCTCCATTAATGCTGGTTACCTTTCGGAATGTAATCCGGTTTACAACTCCGTCCTGTGTATCATAGTCTGCAGTTACAATATCCACATCTTTGTTAAGAAGAATGATATCCGGAATTTCTCTCAACAGAGCTGTGGTACGGGGAGATCCGGGATTAACGCCATAATAAGGCAGATTTTCATTATCATCCCCAAAACGCAACTGCACAGAACTTGTTGATGTATTAGCAATCGTAAAGGAAGCATTAGAGCCTGGTGTTAAAAATGTAAATTTATCTCCTCTGAAATCTATACCTGTAGCAGTTCCTGTAATGCTTATTGCAGAGTTTTGCAGATCCAGAACCCGATCTTCAAAAGCAGGCAATACAGGATTTCCATTTACATATTTATTGGCACTTAAACGTCCACAAGCTACTGGCATACTATTGGTCTTCAGTGTTCCTGATTGTAATCCCAGTTCACCTGTTACGTTAAAAGAAGCAGGTCCCTGTAATGTCCAGTTTACTCCAGCACTATAAAACAAAGCTATAGGTAATGAAGCTGTAGTTCCTGTAGGAGTTGTGATGGTACGATTTGGGAAGGAATTGGTGGTAGCAGGATTCGTAGTAAAGGTAAATACAGAAGTAGTTTGGTTAGAGGTACTTGTCATTGTCAGATTAGGAGCCAATGCCAGGTTTCCATTTATCTCAAGAGGATTGCTACCCATAGCAAGTGTGGTAGTAGCAGGAATAGCACCATTTACCCATGTCATATTCCGGCAAGTCGCATTTGTAATATTAAGTGTTACCTTTTGTCCACCTGCAGAAAATGAACTATTATCAAAAACCACATCGTCAACAGGTGTTGGTATACAAGCTCCTCCTACTGAGTTAGAGTTGGTAGACCAGCGTAACGGATCACCCCAGTTTCCATTTCCTCCTACCCAATATAAAACCCGATGTGTAGTAACACCATTGTTATATAATACATTAATATTATTTGTATACGCTGGTATTGTAGCAGCATAGGCATTGATCATTGAAGAAGATGCATTGATATCCTGCACCAATACCTGATTATTAAAGTAATGTACTGTTGGCAATGATACGATAGCTCGACTCCCACTAGTTGTCGAACTTATGGCCACGGGCGAAAAACAGGCAGACCTCACATCCATATTTCCAGAGAAATTGGCCGTTTTAGCACTACGAAATACCCAGTTAAATCCCGTGCCACTCTGGCTATTAATAATAGCTGTAGCAAATGAACTGTTGCCATCATTATTCAGTGTAAATGTACTGGATGGATTGACAGTCACAGTTCCAGCAAAAGTTTCGTCTCCTGTTCCCTGGAAGGTCGTATTGCTCGTGCTTCCGATGGTAAGGGTTGAGGCAAAACTGGTAGCATTATTAAATACAATATCTACATTAGTATTGTTTGAAGGATTCAGAGAAACTGCACCTGTAAAAGAAGTAGTACCACTTGTTGAGGCAAACTGCAACTCTGTGGCTGTTGTATTTGCTAAGTTAGCAGTAAATGTATTGGCAAATATATTGGTATTTGTAAAACGGATATCATTTCCAGCTCCACCTGTGTTATGTAAAGCAAATGCACCGTTAAAGGTGTTAGTCCCATTGAAAGTCGCAATTGTACCACTATAGGAATTTGCGAATGTAACTGCAGCAAAGATATTATCATTTGGAGAAGCAGAGTTACTACCATTGAAAGTAACTACATTGTTATTCCCGTTAATAGTAAAGTTACCATATGTCTTTGGTGCTGTACCGTTAACTGTAAAATTACGAGAAATGGTATTGTTAATAGCAATAGTTCCAAACGTAATTCGGTTGGCGGTATTGGATGTATTTATTGTAATATCATTTGAACTGGTAAAAGCCAGATTTGGCAGTGTTTTACTTTGAGATCCTGTTTCTACAATTACTGATCCTGCTCCGGATAATGTAATAGAGGATGTACTGGATGTCAATGTAAAATTAGAAGTGTTGCCTTGTAAATCCAGTACTGTCCCTGTGCCATTTAGAGTATGAGTTGCAGTACCCAGATTCAGAGAACGTGTCAGATCAGACGCATTGTTTACGGTTAGTGCACCAGATACAATATTCTTTCCATTGGCATTCAGGGCACCTGCAATCAGATTGGTTGTATTAATTACTGTCAAATTGTTACTAAGTGTCCATGCCCCACCTTGTCCATTAAAATCGACATTAGCTAACCCTTCACCATTAAGATTGATGGTTTTTCCTGTTGTACTAGCAACAAAAATTACTTTTCCAAGAAAAGTACTGCCTGTACCAGTCTGATTCATTGCAGCAATCAGAGTCAGGTTACCTGCAATGGTTAACGTACGAGCGGCAGCACCTGAAAGGGTAGGCGTGTTAGTAGCTCCAGTCCAGTTCATAGTCCGGCATACTGCATCTATATCAATAGTGACTGTACCAGTTCCTGAACTAAATGAACCTGCATTAAAGTTTACATCATCGTTGATGGTAGGAATACATTGTCCACCAGCTCCACCTGAAGTCAAACTCCAGTGAGCTGTTTCACTCCAGTTTCCGGTTCCGCCAACCCAGTATAAGGTACGGGCAGCAGTAGAAAAATTGAAAGTAACAGAAGTATTATTTCCATTATTAACCCCGTTGTTAACTGTAAGAGCCGCTCCACTGTTCAATATATCCTGTATTGTGGGCCCATTTAGAGTTTGTAGTGTTGTTAAATTCAACTTTGCCGGACTGCCTATGGTAGAAGAACCGACAAAAACAGAATAACAAGGGGTTGAAACTGTAAATGCTCCAGTTATAGAGTTTGTACCATTACTAGCTGGAGTAAACTTTAAGTTTACAGGACTATTTGTGCCTATCAAATTAACAGAGGTAAAATTATTATTACCTGTGTTGGCAAAACTAGCACTACCTCCCGTCATAACTACTCCGGCAAATGTATCATTTCCACTGCCTCCAAAGCTAACATTTCCACTGTTGACTGTTGTTGTACCTGTGAAGTTGTATTGCCCATTCAAACTCACATTTCCACTAAAAGTTACACTATTCAGTGTCAGTCCTCCACTCAAGGTTCCTCCAATAGTTCCTGTACTGACAAGATTGGTTCCAGCCCAACTCCCTCCTACTGTCCCTAAACTCAATGTCCCATAACTTTTGGTCGAGGTTCCAGTAATGTTGATTGTTGCATTCGAACCTCCACTTAAAGAACCAATCGTATGGGTAACAGCTCCATTACCTGTGGCAATGGTAATTATCCGGCTGGTGCCAGCAGTGAAGCTAAGTCCTCCATTGAGTGTTTTGGCTCCACTACCCAAATCTATATTTATATCATTTCCATTATCCAAAATCATTTTTCCACTTCCACTCACATTCATGGTGTTGGCCAGTATCAGACTGTTTCCTTTCACTGTCAGATCCACTGCCATACTCAAGGTTGGATTATTGACTGCACCTGCCCAGGTCATTGTGTTACAGGTTGCCCCTGTAGTCAAGGCAACAGTCTGTCCAGTAGCAGTAAAAGAATTGGCATCAAAAACCACATTATCCAGTGCAGTCGGCACACATTCTCCACCAGCTCCCCCTGAAGTCAAACTCCAGTGAGCTATCTGATTCCAGCTTCCACTATTGCCTACCCAATACAAGGTACGGGCTGAACTGATGTTAATATTGGTATTATTGCTTCCTACTCCATACAATATCGTAAGCAGTAGACCTGTGTTGTTTATATTGGATACATTCACATATTCCGGGTCGGGAAAAGAACTAAACTTAACCGCTGCCTGAGCCCCTGTGTTGGATGTCAGTGTCACCGCTAAACTACAACTGCCACTGGTGGTAAAATCTCCATTGGCATTGGTGGTACCGGGGGCAGAAAACTTCCACGTACTACCTGCAGCCAGCGTTACATCATTCAAGGTAGCTAAACCTGTGTTGGAAAAAGTAACCACTGAGGAACCTGCCACACTGACAGGCTGGGTAAAATTCTGGGTCACA
>JASJOS010000029.1 GCA_030068525.1 Xanthocytophaga flava | reverse complement strand
AGCATTTTTACTACTTCACTTTTGAAATCGGCACTGTATTTACGCCGTTTACTTGTTGTTTTTTTGCCTTTCATTTACTTGCTAAGTTAAGCAAGTTTTGTGTCCCGATTTTTAGGACCACCTCAGTTGATCAGCTATATATATTCAGCTATATATATTCAGCTATATATATACCAACTTGTCTTAATGTAGATGTTAGATTTAAACAAGGCAAAAAAAGATTTAGAAGGATGTTTGAATGAAATCCTCAAGTGATACAGAAGTTTCAACTTGCAATTTTTTACGAAGTCGGTAACGTGCTTTTCTAACACTAATTATGCTAATGCCTAGTGTGTCAGCACATTCTTTTGAAGATAGGTTTAGTTTAATTAGAGCAGCCAATCGCTGTTCTGCTGAGGTTACATCTGGATATTGCTGACGAAGCTTAGCAAAAAAATTAGGATAAATTGCATCAAAGTTAATTTTAAACTGTTGCCAGGATTCTTCTGTATGAATGCGGGCATGCAATAAATTATTGAAGTTTGTGTCGGTAAGCATATCCCATACCTGTGTTTTTCTTACCTTCTCCAACTCTTGTTTAATTGTTTCAATTGTAATTGTTTTCTCCTGAATAATTCGCGCATAAGCTTGTAACTTTTCTTTTTTGGATTGCTTCAATGCTTCAAACTGCAGAGCAAGTTCCTCCCCTTGTATAGCTAATTGCTCTTTTTGCCGAAAGATACGTTCATGCTGTTCTTTTAATTGGTGATTTTGTAGTTGAATTTGTTGTGTGCGCTGGATTACCATCTCTTCCAACTTAGTTTTTTGTTCGCAGAGCAATTGCGAGTTTTGTGCTTCAATCTGCTGCAGTTTTTGACTTGTAATCAGTTGTTTATGTGCAAAAATAGCAGTAAGTACCAGAATAGGGACACAAAGCATTAGCAACGCAGCCTCGATCCAGTAATTGATTTGCATTGCTGTATCAAATTCGCTGCGTGCGTCTGATTTTACCTGGTCCTGAAACTGGTCAATATGATTTTTTAAACGCTTATATTGTAGCCATAAATGATACCCTTTTGCTTGAGCAGACCACTTTTTTAACTCTACATATTTTTTTTCTTCAATCAAAGACTTCATATTCTGACATTCGTTCAGATAAGAATTGATCGAATCCTTTAAAAGAACAAATTCAGTCAATGGATAATGTTGATCGAGAAGTGGCTGTTCAATAGTATGGTAAATCGAGTCTTTATCTTCAATAGCGAATCGAAGAGGGGGAAGATACGTTGTATCTCCAAAAGCAGCATATCCGCGTAATGCCAAGTCCGCATTATGAATCAGATAGATAGCATGAGAAACGGCTAATTTGACATTTTCTGCCTGATTTTGGCGTAAAAGATTTTCTTTCATCACCTGATGGTTGAAATAAGTAATGAAAATATCCGAAGCCAGAAGTAAGGTAATGATTGTAATGGTTGCAGAAAGGATATGTTTTGAAAGGAACCTTTCTCTAACGTGTTTTAACATTTTACTTATAACAAGGAGTACTTAATATAAAATTTTCTAAAATCTGTCTGAAAATGAAATGTAATACAAAGCTTACCCTCTGGTATTGGCAAAAGCATCCAGTCGAACACACAAAATTGTTTATAGTTTATTCAGTAATAAAAATACATTGATCGTTTATGCTATGTTTCATGACTAACTTTGCTAAAATTCAAAACGATCGGTTCAGTCAGGAATTCACTGTACAATATCTTTTACAGGTTGTGCCTCTAGCGAACCCTTTTTATTGGATAAGTGATGTTTTTTATAGAGATCTCGCCTAATCAACTGGTTCTCTTATTTATCTGACTAATACTTCGTATTCTATTTCAATACAGAGTAATACAGAAAGAAAATAAATTGATTATAACAATCAACAAAGCAAGATCTGTCATGTTAAGACCAGTGATCTTATTATTGTCAGTTGTATTTGGAGTTATTTAACATACTATCAAACCTTTGTAAGTCTAGTTTTGTTTAAGATTTTTGATATACATAATAAATACTAAAATTGAAGTATACAATAGTATGACCTACAGATAATTAATAATGTATTGCTTGTCGAACTCTATTCACAACTTGATTTCTTTCGATTCGCAACAGTTAAACCAGACCACCAGTTGACTATACTGCTGACATTTTCGTTTATGTTAGCAGCTTGCGAATAAATCTTTCTTTTATATAAACGACTGATCATAGTCTGCTATCCGAACACTGTTTTTCAAACCGCCAAAAGGTTTTCTGAAAACAAAGACTCAGGGACTAGTATTTTATATAAAAAGATCTACTCTTTGCCGTAGATTTACTTTAGTAAATACAGCGTATTTGTGTGTACATCCAGTATGACTATACATGAGTTTAATTCTTGTTAGATTGTCTTCTATAGTATTTTAGATTAAGATACTATTTGATTACTTCTCGTCATTCCATAAAACAAAGGCTTTTCTTATGTAAGTGTCTGTTTGAATAGAGTAATAAAAAACAAATAGGTGTAGTGGTAAAAGCAAAGAAAGCAGTAAACTAAACATCCAGAGATTTAAAGCAAACATGACCAGAAGTAAAACTAGTAAACAAAAGAATGCACCTATGAATAGTGCTGCATTCATTACCTTAATAAATGAATGCAGCATCCTTTTACTTAAATAGAAAAATATCACGTTTATCCATAAGATAAAACACATAAGAATTACTTCAATAAACATTTCAGGGCTCAGATAAATTATAGAAACAGTTACAGATGTTTCTGAAATGCTCCATAATCTTAACATGATAGTTCTTACTATTGGCCTTTTGAGTATTGACTTCATGCTATATTGTTTTAGACAGAATGAAATACTTCTGAGAACAATTTCTTCTTTTAGAATAAATGCTAAATAGATAAGAACTACTACCTTTCTTGCTCTATCTTTCTTGCTTATATGCGTTCAGACTGCTAGGATGAAAGTATTAATTGTCTGTACTGAAAGGCCTCTACTCAGGTTTATAACCTTTTTCTTTAAGGTTTTTTAAATGATTATTTTCTCTATACTGTCTAGTAATGATTAAATCAAAACAGCGCCCATCCAGATACGTTTGCGCATTCAATCCGTCTTCAGCACTCAGACCAGACATTCTGCTTTTATTAGCAGTTTGTTGACTATAGTACGGGCAATCATCATCTACAGTAAGAATATCCTTCTGTATTTGAGTAATGATTTTTTATTAATTTATCATGGCTTTAATTGTGGTAAGTATCTGTTTTGTTTGAAAAGACTTGTCTATTGACCCATTAGCGCCAGCCTCTAGAGCTTTCTTTTTCTGCCATTCAGATTCTGAAGTAAATAAGACAATGGGGGTGTATTTATAGGCATCCCGAATCCGGATCTCTCCAATTAAGGTAATTCCATCCATATTGGGCATATTCAGATCGGTTATTATCAGATCAATGCTTTTTCCTTGCAAATGGTCTTGAGCATCTACACCATCTATCGCTGTTAAGACCTGATATCCTTCTCGTTGGAGTATAAAAGTGAGTATGGTACGACTGATAACTTCGTCGTCAACTAAAAGAATTGTTTTTTTCATGGAGCTGTAATGCAAAAAATTATAGAGAATTATCTTTTGTGACCTTTTTTATACCGCTAGTTATAATTTGATGATAGACTAAAGATTAGTTCGTTTAGGTATAGATCCTTGTTATTTTAATTGTAACTATCTTTTTTAATCCATCACCTATTCATATAGTTTATTTATAGAGTTGAATTGTTATATGATTTTAAAAAGATTTGTGCGTATTTATAAGATTAGTTTTATTGCGCTCTTTGTAGAAAGACTGTTTTTTCTTGCTTAATTACATATCTTCGGCCGATAAGCTTGCTTCCTAGCATTGATACCCGGCATTTCTACCTGCACTTTCACTACTATAGACATTTCGTATATAGGGCTAAGTCAAAAAATCAACGCAGATAGCTAAAGAAGTAAGAATTGTAATTAGTTTTAGTCTACGTATTAAATGCATATAATTGAAAAGGTCTAACTGATGAATGAAATATATTTAAGTATAAATAATACATAAGATAAACTTATATCACTATCATTTTATATAACAGTGTGAATCAAGATTACCTTACGTATGGATATTGATTCACACTGCTGAGCTTAGATCTGGTAGTTGCATAAGTATATGCCAAATAGATGAGCGTTAGAAAAATTCTATCGTGATTGATTCTTGCATTTGACTGATTTGTTAAAATCATATCAATAGATAAAATTGTTCTCTTTTTAGAAAAAACCGATAATAGTAAAATTTTAAGACACCATTTTCTTATTGATATTTATCCTCTCTACTAACAAAAAACAATAGTACAATGTATCTGTTCATTGTTGTTAGAGTCTCTGTTTTGGATTAATGGGTTAGGATTAGGTGCGATTTTAAACAAAGTAAATACAATAAAATAGAATACTACTTATCTTGTAAAGTGACAAAAAGAATGACAAAGGAACTTGTTGCTTTATTGAAATATTCTCAGAAAATGTACTGTAAAAATCCTGAAATAATTCAACTTATTTTACAAAAATGTCAGGACGTACAAGGATTACTTACCGTTTATGATCTATTTTTTTTTATAACTTCTTTTAGTGCTATTTAAAAATACTCAGATCCAATATGTGCATCATGTATGTGTTTATATAAGTATTTATTACTATTTTTAAATGTCATCTATTTTGTCTATAGGTATAGTAAAGAATTTTATAGTACTATACTTCCCCCTTTTATAGGAACAGATTATTGTAAAATTATGTCAAGAATATTTGCTGAATTTTCCCCCGTTAGTTGCCGAATTTCCCCATGCTTTGTAAGGTTCTGTTATATAATAGTACAGTATGCTTTATAGCAACACAAAGCAGACAGTAGCTCAATTTAACTGCATCAATAAAATACAGTTCTCCAACGGTGCTCAGAGAATCACTATTCCTACCTGATCAGACTTTGCTGTCAGTCAGCTATAACCCAATCATAAAAAAGTTTATATCTCAAATTGAGTGCTTGCCTTTAAAGTAGCCCACTGAAATATAAAGGGAAATGATTTTATTTATTTTACGTTGCTGGTTTGTAGGAACAGATGAATTTTGCCGAATCTCAGATTATCTATATTCTTAAACCGTAGAAAATTCTCAGGCAGGAGCAATAAGGCCAGACTGTTGTTTTGGATGCAAGAGAAAATGGGAGGTATAACTCGTATCTGGTTCATTTGCTTCCTTTCCATAATTGGAAAATCTTAAATCAACAGCATGATTAACTACAGCATGATTAACTACAGCATGATTAACGATGAAGGCATAGAAGATGGAGTATGTCCATTTCGGTAATCTATCCTATTTTTTATAGACAAAAAATGAGACATCTGTATACGCAGCTATTACTCTAAGTGGGATAGTATAACTTTGTATTCAACTATAACACAGCAATTATAACACAGCGTTTGGTATAAGTTACATTTCTAGATTAGTTGTGTTGGAAAAGTTGCTGTATGTTACTGCAACTTTTTTGAAAAACGGGTTTATGAATAATTAAGCTCATCTAGCTTCTTAGAAAGAATACTGCATCTTGTGGTATTCTTTTTTAATCCTTCTTTATCAACTCTTATTATGCCAAATGTATCGTAACAAAATGTATCTGGCAAAATATGGTTTCAGACAACTATCTTAGTCAAAAGAAGGAGAAATGTACTAGCGAAAAATGTTACACTATCTGTTTGTATATAAGAAAGTTATATTAGATTTTAGTTGAAAAGTCACATGTGTAAAGTCGTTCTCTTACTTTTAGCCAGTAAGAGAAAACTCTGTCATCGCCTTTTGAGTGGTATCTGATTTCTTTACAACTCTTTATCAAATATGCCATATCTAGTATTTTTAAAAGATAAGAAGCAATTCTCCTTATATACAGACTATACCTTTGTTGGAATTCCCCAGGAGAAATTATACTGGCATTTTATTAAACGAAAACCAGATGTAATTACAGTATTAAATGAGATTGGTTATAAGGTAAGTCCCTCAGGCAGCAAAAAAACAATAATAAAAACATCATTCTTATTTTATACAAAATTATATGTCACTCTTTATGATCAACAGAACCAAAAAGAGATTTGTGTAAGATCTAATTCCTGGCTTTGTGCCTTAAATAAACTGACTACACAATTATCAGCTTTTATTTAAATACTGTTTACCAAAGAAATAGGAAAGCTGCTCCTTAAAGAATACTCCTTAAAAAATAATCTCTGCATGGTTGGCATATTCATGCATGGTTTTCGTATGTAAGAAAAAGTAAAGACAAGCCATGCCTGTGTTGCTTTTATATTCCTCTGAAAAGTATACATCCTGAAAGTTACATCCAGCAGATGTTATACATGCAACACAAACTGATTGAATCAACTAACTGCTTAACTATTAACTAAAGTTATTTACTATAGAGCCATTAATGGCTACTAAACCAGTAATTGAAGAAGTGGACAGTAAATGGACAGTCTTACACTAACATCTTCATTCATGGTTTGCTCAAGAGCTACCTTGTAGACAAATAACACTTGTCTCTGTATTTGTCCTGCCTTACTTATCCTGTTTCTAGTGCTATTCACCTAATTTTGTCAGATTCGGTTTTCGCCTAAACAAAAACTGGTATTATCAACCTGTCTTTGGTATTATCAGTAAGAATGAACCCCGTATAAGCAGAAAGGATCCCGTATAATGCCCAGATCTGGTTGGTAAGACTCTAAAAAATGAAGAGTCTTACTAAGGGTAAAAGGATGCTTTATTACCACTTACATTTAATCTGCGATTTTTACTTCTATACTATCTATCAATGATTAATGGTAGTAAAATCGTTTTCCCTCAAGAAAAGGAATTGAAATATATAATTCTGAAATATATAATTCAGCCTGTTATACAGTCTTCTTTAAAGTAGAATTTATGCACAAGATTAATGTGCTTACCAAAGAGAATATACCTTGTTAAAGACCATAATTCAGGCAGGATACAGTTTTATAAGTTCGATCGGAAGATCTGTCAACTTTCTGATCTATAAAAGTTATTTGATCAGACTTGCCACTATGCAACTTTAATTGATTATTCAAACTATGCACCTTTTATCAGAATCTACAATACAATAAATCTCCTACACAATAAATCTATTGTATAGGTTTACTGCCAGAGAACAGATACAATCTAATACTATAAAAGACAAGCAGGTTACTTTGGTCTGGCGCATTAAATTATTATTAACCCCCAATATGATGAACATGTTTACAATTATTAAATCAAATCAGTTAAAAAGACTTTATTCAGCCTCAGAACAACTTACAGTAGCTCAAAGCCAAATTGGCAATGCGCTTCGATTTATTAAAGCCATACAGGAAGGCAATCTTACAATGTCTTACCCGGGCATAAAAGATGATAAAACCGATTTTCCTCAGCAAGCCGATTCATTGGCTTGCTCACTAATGCAGATGCGGGAACAAATGAAAGCTATCGCCCAGCAGGAGAACCAGAGGAAATGGGCAAGTGAAGGACTAGCCTATTTTACAGACATTTTGCGTGATCAACAAAATAATGCCTCCTTGTATGATATACTGCTGGCCAGTTTGGTAAAATACATAGGTGCCAATCAAGGTAGTTTGTTTGTTGTGGATATTGAGCAAAATAGGCCAGCTCAGTTTTTAAGACAGGTGGCCTGTTATGCCTATGATCGTAAAAAATACACAGAACAGACAATACAAATCGGAGAAGGGCTTGTTGGGCAATGTTACCTGGAGGCTGAAAGCATACATCTGACTGATATCCCTGCTAATTATATATCGATAACCTCTGGCTTAGGAGATGCAAACCCACGTAGTTTGGTATTGATTCCTTTCAAGCTTAATGAACAGGTTCTGGCTATTGTAGAACTGGCATCATTTAATCTATTTTACTCCTATCAGATCGAATTTATTGAAAAGCTGGGAGAAAGTATTGCCTCAAGTATTTCTTCAAACCGGGTTCATCAGCAAACTCAACAATTGTTGTTGCAATCTCAACAACAAACCGAAGAATTAAAAGCACAGCAAGAAGAGCTCAAGCAAAATCTGGAAGAGCTTGCTGCCAGCCAGGAAGAAGTCAGGCGGAGAGAAATAGAATCTCAAAATCTGCTCCTGGCTTTTCAAACTGTTACCAATACATTTGCCAGCATCGAATTTGATATGCAGGGAAATGTACTGGAGGCCAATGAAAACTTTCTTCTGGCTATGGGCTACCGCTCAGAAGAAATCAGAGGAAAACATCATCGGATCTTTGTTGAACCCCTGTATGCACAATCGGCAGACTACATCCAATTCTGGCAAAACCTTCAAAACGGTAATGTCTTTATGGGACAGGTAATTCGCTATTCCAAAGATCAACAATCAATTTGGATGCAGGTCTCTTATGCTCCTGTGAAAGACAGGGATGGAAAGTATACAAAAGTGATTAAACTGGCCAGTGATATTACCCGTCAGAAAGAACTTGAAATTTTTTCTCAACAGCAAGTAGAAGAGTTGCGTGCTCAGGAAGAAGAACTGCGGCAAAACATGGAGGAATTAGTTTCAACTCAGGAGGAAATCGAACGACAGAGCAAGGAGCTGCATGCATTATCTGCAGCAGTTAACTCAACGCTTGCTACCATTGAATTCGATAGGGATGGCTATGTTATTTCTGCCAATGATAACTTTTTACATTTAATGGGGTATACCCTCTCAGAGATTCAAGGTAAACATCACCGGATTTTAGTCAATCCTGATTACAGGCAAACAAAAGAGTATACTCAGTTTTGGGAAGAGCTTAGACAGGGAGTAGCTCAGGTAGGGGAGGTAGAACGTATCACATATGCCGGAGAATGTATGTTGTTAAATGCCAGTTATACACCTGTATTCGATCTGGAGAATACAGTAGTACGGATTATTAAATTTGCCCAGAAAGTCACTGCATTTTCTAGTCAGTCCTGAATAATTACTCAGATTTAAAGTTGGTATTAGTTATGTAGTTAAAATGAGAGAGTAAAAAAGGTATAGTTTATGACTATACCTTTTTTGTGGTATAGCTAAAGGATTTACTTTTTACTACCTTTTAATGAGAATATCTCTATAATCACAACCTTTTCTAAAGCCTGGAATCCATTCAAATGCTATCAAGCTCTTATGATCTGTCTGGCACAAAAAAACAGACAGATCATAAGAGCTTGATAGCTAGTAAATTAATCCTGCAGGATTGGATCTCGAAGATAACCTTTTACGTTATTCCTGGCCTAGTTAATAAGCCCCTGATTCATACTAACTAGCAGATACTCCCGATAAAATCCTACTGATTCTTTTGCTGGTATCACTGTATGAGTAAGAATATCAGAGTATCTCAACCTGGAAATCCATGACATAACGTCTACAGTTCTTTGTTAACATTTTATTTATTCAGTTACCAGAGTTGTTGCATCAAAAAAATCAAAACTGAAGAAGATCAATCTGGTAATATCTCTAATCTGCTTGATAGAATTGTACTAAAAACTATACCTTATCCAATAGATTTGCTCTACGCAAGCACTAAATGATCTCTTACCAATGAAGCTAGTGTCTTAACTTTTTTACTTAAAACTCATAGTGCATTGATAAGGAATAGTGTATTGATAAAGTATTGTAGTTGAAAAGCCTACTGATGATTTGTTTCTTATACTCAGGTTTGCTTGAAAAATCGAATAGGATTAATTACAATCTGCTATTATTCTCCTTATAGGAAGCGAATTTATACATCCAAAGCTATCGCTCTTTTTATAGATCCTTGCAGGTTTATTTGCCATTATTTGTTGTTGGAAAAACAAGTTGATACCTCATTTAGGTAAGGTCTATAGACCCACTTGTAAATAACTGAAAACGACTAAATAAAAGAAGACTAAAACAGGGACACACTGTATTGCTATCATAAAAAGCCTTTATGTAAGTATTCTTTATGTTTGGACTTTTAAACCAAAGTAAGGATTGTATTTTGTTATATGAATATATGTTTATAGATGTTGTTTATAGTTATTTTTTTAAATGTATATATGTCTCTGTGATATATAAGGTTGATAAAATAAGTCAGATAATGTCTCACATATGATAGAAGCATACGTTTGAATAGTCAGTTCATTGACAATGGATTTACAAGCATAGTACTTTTTATCAGAACCAAGTGGTATAAAAGTAGTTCCTTTTTATAGTTCTAATAGATGTGCTTATAATACGCCAGATGAAAGGATGTTCTTAAATAAGTCTAATCAAAAGTATAAATTTCAATTTGACTCTGCTATACATCTTAGAACGACAGATCATGTAATATTCTGATTAGATGTGTAAGTTAAGAGAATGTGCTTAAAAATCTGACTACCTCAATAAGTACATTGTATATGTATAAATGTGTTTTTAATGTGCACATTGTCAGGTTTATACATTACTTCCGCCAGGTGTCTACACTTTTGTCTTCATAAGGAAAAAGAGCCTGATTCGTGATATCTATAACTTTGTTACTCCTTATGCTTTTTGTATTTCTAAACAAGCTTCGGAAGTTGTGTTCCCTTTTATACTCGACAATTCTTTTTCACCAGTGGTATGTTTGATCTTTTTACAAATAGTGGACGAAGGTTTATACTTTTCGTTTTATTTCTGATAGCAGGCGCATTTGCCATGCTAACAGCTTCTGCCCAGACCACCTATAGTTGGAATGCGGCAAGTCTCAATCCTGATTGGAATGAACCTGCCAACTGGACACCTGCCAGAAATTCGCCAGCTAGCAGTGATATTATTCAGTTTAATGCAACACCTGTTTCGCCTATTATCAATGTGTCTGCTGATTCCATTGGAAGAATTGTAGTCAGGAGCGGTGTTAAAGTGAGCTTGACTGCCAGTACAAATGCTAACGGAAAAACATTGGTGGTAACTGCTGGTAGTGGCAATAGCATTGATCTTAATTCAAATTCCTCTTTAACTTTTCTTGGAACCTCCAGGCTTAATCTGTCTCTGGCAGCAGATCTGAGTATTGGCAATGGAGCCATACTGGTTTTTAATGCCCAGGCTACACAGACTTTATCTGTAACTGGAAATCTATTGGCATCCAATGGAACAATAGATATCAGCAGTGGAAATTTAGATCACATCCTCAACCTGGCAGGCACATCCAATTCAGTAGGCGTTTTCACTACCAGCACTACTTCCAATAGTACGGTTGTCTATAGTGGGAATACTAACCAAACGATTTTTGCCAGTAGCAACTATATTAATGTAAGCACACTTGGTAGTAATACAAAAACTCTTCAGGGGGATACACAAATAAAAGCAGATCTATCCATTGGAAAAAATACTACAATGGATGTTGCTGCCTACAATCTGACTATTGGTGGCAATACAGTCATTGCAGGTAATTTCAAAGATGTACAAAATCAGGGCGTGAATACTTTTACCGGTACAGTAAATATTGCCAGTACAGGATCATTCTCAATAACAGGTACTTCATCGCTTATTTTTAAGGGAGGTATCACAAACAATGGTACCTTCTCAACCACGGGTTCCCAACTGACTTTTTCTGAAAAGAATCAGACATTATCCGGTAGTAAATCTCTCTCCATCGGAGGCAATGTGCTTATCAGTGGCCCTATCACACTTACCAATCAAATTACCGAAGCTACAAGTGGGATTAGTATTACTGGGGTGTTGAATGGAAACGATGCCGGATCGGTTTTTGAAAATAAAACTTTACTTATTTATAGAAATAATTCAATTCCTATGGTAATAGGAAGTCTTTTGGCTAGTTCTTGCCCTAATAAAGTACAATATCAAGGATCAAGCCAAAGTATAAAAGCTACAACCTATTGCAATTTGTTTTTAACTGGAGCAACAAAGTTCCTTACCGGCACAACAAGTGTTAGTAATGAGTTGACAGTTTTTAATAGTACTTCCTTACAGATAGGCGGTAATGATTTGACTGTGTATGGTAGAACCTGGATTCCTATACTGGGAAAATTGCTTGACAATTCATCTGCGGGTGTGACTAATCTGGCAAACGTTGAAATCAGCCGTAATAGCAGTATTGATAATGGAGGCGGAAGTGAATCAGGTGTAGTTAATATTAATGGAAAACTTATTACTAGTGGTGAAGTGGTTACTATCGGCGGTGTTACACTGACTGTCAGTGGAGAGACTATTATTCAAAATGGTGGAGTTAGAATCAGTAATGCTCTGGGGGCAAAGAAGTTCAACACTATTACTTTGTCAAATCCAACTGCTGCTACTACAGGATGGAGCAATGATGCTAATGCACCTATCATAATTTCTGGCAATTTAACGGTTAATGCAGGCATGACCTTTAATGCAGGTACAGGGATGTACACCTTTGCCGGTAGTAACAATACTATTTTCTCGAATATTGTTTTATTTATACCCTCTGCCACTTTTAATGGAATCTATACTGTCAGTAATGGGTCGGCTGTAGGTGCCGATATTCTCATTGCCAATCCGCTTATTACTCCAGGTGGTAAAGTTATCAATGCTACAACTTCCTATCCGCTAACTGTTGCCAAGTCATATACTGCCAGAGCGTTTAACAATGAATCCAGGGCATTTTTCAACAAATTTGATCATCTGAGTGCCAGCGGTGATGCAGGCAACACTGTTAGTGCTACAAATACCATTAATTTTACTTTTACCCGTTCCGGATCGGGAGAAGTGTATGCACTTCGTAGTCGTGATCTGAGTCCGGTGCCAACCACAGCTATTGTGCGATTTAACCTGCAGGGTACTACAAGTAGTGCCAATGGTAGGGCTCAACTGCTTTTGGGAAGTAATATGGAGGATAATACCTCTTCTGTTAATGCCATTGCAGGACTTGTATTTAATCTTAAGAATAATAATTCCTTATCCATCAGTTCACTTAACGGATCCTATACCAGTGGGGATTATACCAGCCCGGATAAAGAGTTCTGGTGGGTAGTTAACCGGAGTGGAGCTGACCAAACCTACACTGGACCCAACGGAAACTCGTATCCGATAAGCAGTAATACCTCAGACCTATGGTATAATGGAGCTATTGTAACTACAGGTATAGCGATTGCAGCTGGTACTAACCCTGTTGGGGAAATAAAGTTTGCACTGACAGCGGGAATAGCGAGCATTAAGCTGAATGATTTACGAATCAATCCGATTGCAAAGTTGAGTATTTCACCGATATGTTGGTATGGGGGGCAGCCGGTCGCTATTCCAGTGACACTGAATACTGTAGGCCCGGGTGGAGGCTTTAATGCAGGAACCGTTTTCAAAGTACAAAGATCTAACGCAAATGGAGTGTTTAACCAAGATCTTTCACAGGATATTTATGGAACCTTAACCCCAGCTGACCCAGCTTCTTCAACCGTTTTTACTATCAGTACGACTTTTCCTGATAGATATTCAGATGTAGGTATAAAGGATCTGGGTAACAATTACCGGTACCGGGTAATTAGTACGGATTTGTTGGTAGTAAGCGCTAATAACGATTATCCCATGTATTATATAGCTAATCCCGGGCCTGAATCTATTGATCCGAATTTTCCGACTCTATCTGCTGTAACTGCTTATGAGTCAGGAAAATATCTTACATCTTACTGGGGGTATACATATGGCTCTACAGATACTAAGATCATTAAAATACCCTCTGCATCAGGAAATAGTTACACACCCAAGTTATCAGATTTTCCGGGAACGGGAGAATATTATCTGGTAGCCGTAAGTACATCTGGTTGTATGAGTAATGCAAAAAAGATTGTTGTCAATTGTTCAGGTACTGGCAATCTGATTAAAAATGGTGATTTTAGCAAATTGGGCAAATATGGGGTAGGTAAAGGCATTAATGATATTAATGGAAACGGAATACTTGAGTTTGATCAGGGTGATTTTGAATCTGAATTTAACCAGCACGACCCTAATGCTCATTCGTATGGCTGGCCAATAGGGGACTATACCATTAGTACCAATCCAAACTGGTACTATGTTGGCTTTTGTGACATGTCTAATGGCAACAGAGCTCCAACAAAAGATAGTAACGGAAAATCGATTGACGGAGGGAATATGCTTATCGCCGATGCTCCCACTTCTGGATCTGCTATTGCCTGGCGACAAACTATAACTAATCTGAAGCCATACACTAATTATGTTTTTACCTTTTGGGCGGCAAGTTTGGACCGATATTCACAAAATACACTTCAATTTGCCGTGTATGTGGACTGCTACCGAATGGGAGATGATATTGTCGATAACTATGCTTCATCCTGTAACTGGTCAAAATATTCTGTACAGCTCAATACAGGCAATCAGACCCAACTCACCTTAGGGATAGGAAATATCAGCGCATCGGGGTTGGGAAATGATGTTGCTTTTGATAACATAGAGCTGTATGAATGCAGTAGCAAAACCAGTAATGGAAACAACTTTGCTGTAGTTAATAAATTTGTCTGGAAAGGATATACCTCCGATTGGTTTAACTCTGATAACTGGGGCGTGTGTGCTCCCAATTTACCTACTTGCGGTGATGATGTGGTTATTCCGGCTACTCTGCCTGGTGGCAGGGTGTATCCGGTAATCAGTAAAAATTATCAAACACGCTCGCCTTCTTCTATTAATAATTATGGGGGGACTAATATCAACAATAGTTTTACTGGTTCACTACCCAATACTGCAGCACAGGTGCGAAATCTTACCATAGAGACAGGAGCCACCTTGACTGTTAATGATTCCTATATGCTGCGTATTTGTGGTAATGTGAACAACAATGGATCAGTGATTACCAATACCACAGGCACTATCGTTTTCTTTGGAAATGACAGACAAAATATCTCTGGTAGTGGTGTATTTAATAATCTGGCTATTGATCAGGGGAAATCTACTGATCAGGCAAAATCGGCAACAACTGTGGTTAGTCAAACTAGTTCTATTACTGTCAATGGACTTTTGGATATGAAAAAGAGCTCGGACAAATTGGACATAAATGGTAACACACTTTACCTGAATGGAACCATTTCTACTAACTCGGGTACTATTAAAGGCAGTAATACCTCTTCCATTGTTGTTGGTGGTAGTGGAACTACAGGAGGGCCGATCCTTTTCTCTCCAGGTGCTCAACAACTCAAATCCCTGGTAATAGACCGTGCTGGTGGACAAATCACATTGGGAACACCATTACAATTAGTAGGTGGTCTGAATGCCTTAACGTTGACAAATGGAATCATTACTACTGATAACACTAATTTATTGACGTTAGATCAGACTTCTACGGTTAGTGGTGCTTCTGAGCATGTTTCCGGAGGGTCAAATGCAAGCCATATAAATGGTCCAATGGCTAAGATTACCGCAGGCACAACTGCATTCACCTTCCCTGTTGGTAACAGTGGGGCACTGGGAGAGATTGGCATACAACCTTCTTCATCAAACTACAACACCTTTAAAGCTCAATATTTCAGACAGAATCCGTATGAGTTAGGCAAGCTGGTTCAACCACCCCTTGGATACATAAGTGCTTTGGAATACTGGCGTATGGAACGTGTTTCTGGCACTAGCAAAGGTAAAATTTCCTTGCACTGGTCTTCCTACAGTGCTGTTTCGCCCCTTGCTGCAGGTTGGAAAGATCTGCGCGTGACCCGTTATAGTGCCCTTCCGGATACAACACAGGAAGGTATATCGCCAGCTGAAGGGATTTGGCAAAGTCGGGGAAATAGTGCTATTGGAGGTGGGTCAACGAAAGAAAATGGGTATATAACTTCAACAGAGATTGGTTCATTCAGCCCTTATACATTCGGGACTATGTCCGTATACAATCCACTACCTGTACAGATGCTTACCTTTACAGGTAGTATAGAAAAGCAGACAGTACACTTGAACTGGTCAACCATAAATGAAAAAAATAGTGCTTACTTTAATGTGATGCGAAGTAGTGATGGAATTCATTTCACTGCAATCGGGAAAGTCCCTGCTCAGGGAGAATCTTCGTCTGCATATAGTTATGCATTCGTAGATGAAAATCCAATGGCAATTAATTACTATCGTCTCGATCAGGTAGATACTGATTATCAGACTACTTTATCGAAAGTAATTTCCATTCATTTAACTCTTTCTGAGATCAAAGTGGATATATTCCCTAATCCTTCCGATGGTAAACAGTTGTATCTGTATACAAACTATCAGGGTAAGGTGCAGATTAGCATTACCAATCTGCTTGGTGTAAAGCTGGGAGAGCAAACAGTAATGGCTGATGGTAACACCTTGGATATTTCTCCCTCGATTATACTTCCTGCTGGTTTGTATGTAATTACAGTGCAGACAGGTACAAAGGCTTCTTTACATAAGATTGTCATAGAGTAATTCATTGCTTTCTAAAGCAAAAAATAAATTCTTACTAGAATTTGCTCTTAGTTGGTCAAAAATAGTGGTTCATAATCCAAAGCGGATGTATGAGCCACTTCCCATTTCCTAATTATTAGTATTGGTTTCTACCTATTATTCCCTACTTATTTTCAACATACTTGGGTTGCCGAATATGATCGCTATAAAAATACGTTTTCAAGCCATACAGTTAAAAATCAAAACGCGCACCATTCTCTTACTTCTAGGTTTTCTGCTATATAGTTTTCAGCCTCTTTTCGCCTCGGATACAAACATGTTAGGCTATTGGATTTCCTCATTATCGGAAAAAAGTGATAAACCCAATACCTGGATAGCCTTTCGTCAGGATATCATTTTGCCAGCGAAACCTAGTCAAGCAATAGCTATGATAGCTACAGATACAAAGTACTGGCTTTGGATTAACGGACAGCTTATTCTATTTGAAGGTGGACTTAAACGCGGACCGAATCCACAGGATACGTATTATGATAAGGTTGATCTGGCCCCTTACCTGAAAAAAGGAAATAACCAAATTGCTATCTTAGTCTGGCATTTGGGAAAAGATGGATTTTCACATCTAAACAGCGGACGAGCCGGACTTTTTTTCTCTATGCAAGCAGACAAAGTAACCTTTTACAGTGATAACAAATGGGTATGTCGGATTCATCCCGCTTACAGCACAACAGATGAACCATCTCCTAACTTTCGGCTTCCCGAATCAAATATTCGTTTTGACGCCCGAAATGATATGGGCTCTTGGCAAACAATGTCGTTAAATTCCTTACCTGATTTTAAAGCAGCCCAACAGATTGGCCGACCTGGCGATGCACCATGGAATGGTTTAGTAGAGCGTCCGATTCCCCAATGGAAAGATTTCGGAATTAAAAAGTTATCCTTTAAACGTCATCATGGAAATGGGATAGATACAATTTTCGCCCCTTTGCCCTACAATATGCAAATGACCCCAATTATTATTGTAAAAGACAATACAGGTGGGCATAGGATTGGAATTAGTACAGATCACAGTGTAGCTGGTGGAACCAATAACTTACGGGCAGAATATATAACAACCAAAGGCTATCAGGAATATGAGTCATATGGCTGGCTAAATGGTGAGAAAATTTTGCTTACTGTTGCTTCTGACATTGAGGTCATCGCTATCAAGTATCGTCAAACAGGATATAATACAGAACCTGTTGGTAGTTTTACATGCAGTGATGAATTTTATAATCTGTTTTGGAAAAAGGCACTGCGCACCTTATATGTCAATATGCGTGACAACTATTTTGATTGTCCAGACAGAGAACGCGCGCAATGGTGGGCAGATGCAGTATTACTTATGGGGGAAAGCTTTTATACCTATTCTACCTCTACCCATGCGTTGATGCGTAAAGCCATACATGAACTGGCAGCCTGGCAGCGAACAGAAGGAGAATTATTTTCTCCGATCCCCGGAAACTTTAACAAAGAACTGCCTGATCAGATGCTTACCAGTATTGGATACTATGGTTTTTGGAATTACTATCTAAATACAGGTGACCGCAAGACAATAGAAGAGGTTTACCCTGCTGTAAAAAAATATCTTTCCCTGTGGAAAACTGATGATACAGGCCTTACCGTATTGCGTCAGGGAGATTGGCTTTGGGGTGATTGGGGAGATAACAAAGACATAAGACTGATTATAGCTGGCTGGCACTACCTGGCCTTAGATGGTGCGGCAAAAATGGCAGACCTGCTTGACAAAGATATAGATGCAACTGGCTATCGGTTGATTATGGGACAAGTAAAAGCCGGATACAACAAATGCTGGAATGGCTATGCCTACCGTCACTCTTCTTATCAGGGAAAAACCGATGACAGGGTACAAGCCATTGCAGTCATTTCCGGAATAGCTGATTTATCAAAATATCCTTCTATCCTTGCTATATTAAAAACACAGTTTCATGCCAGCCCATATATGGAAAAATATGTAATGGAAGCATTATTTGTGATGGGGCAAGGAAAATATGCCTTGCAACGAACCAAGGAACGTTTCTCTGAAATGGTGAAAAATCCGGATTACACGACTTTGTTTGAAGGGTGGGGGATAGGCGAAAGAGGATTTGGTGGAGGCACAACCAACCATGCTTGGAGCGGAGGCGCGCAGATTGTAATCGCCCAGTGCGTTTTTGGTGTTAAACCACTACAAGCAGCTTATAAGACCTTTCTTGTTGAACCCAATCCTGCTACCTTTACTTCAGGATCGCTTACAGTTCCAACTGTGAAAGGAATGATTAGTGTGTCATTTGAAAAAGAAATCAGCGAGTTTCAATTAAAATTAACTGTCCCGACAGGTACAACAGCAATTGTCCGTTTAGGTAAGGATGTAAAAGTTTATGTGAATAAGAAGTTGCTCACAGAAAGACAACTCTGTGTAGAAAAACAATGGCAGAAAGCCTCTTTCACAACTTTTAAGCTTTTCGCTGGTGAATATTTTATCACAACGAAAAAAGGAGTATAATCTTCTCTGTAGACAGGTTAAAAAGTAAAAGATTGCTCTACGAGAACTTTTCTAAGGTAATGATGCTGGTAAAATAGGCCGGAGATTTTCTTTATTCATCCTTTGTTTAACGTTAGATCTGGATTGTATAAAAGGTAAAGGATTGAGAAGAAACTGGTTTTGCTTTGTTCAATTAAAAACACAGGTAACTCAATCCTACTTGCAAAACCCAATTAGTGAAAATCAACGATCAAAGTTAATGGTTTAATTACCAGCTTCCAATCTTACTAAAATAGCCGCAATTAGGCCAACTTAACAATTAGACCACCTTAGCAGTTTTTATTCTATAAGGCACTTTGACATTTGTACAATCCGGTCTGCTTACCCGCTTGTATTTTATCAAAAGACCTTCTTATACTCGTTTTCTGGTTTTGCCCGAAAGTGTCTAGGGTCCAGTAAAGTGTATGCTCTAGTGTGGTATTTGCCACAGGTCATAGTTTATTTTGGAAAAGATGTTTCTATTGTTGACCAACACCTCGATGAGCTAAACATACTGTACTATTGGTCCGGGCACTACTGCTGTCAAGTTTGTTGACATCTCTATTCTTTTATTTATGATGCTGTAACAGCTCTTCTGTGTGCATTATTCCATTGTCCATACCTATTATCTTTATTGCCTCTTGCTCTATGACAGCAAACAAACCTCCCTGATTGGCTTTTATATATTTGATAAGAGAAGTCAGAACCTAATCATAGAGTTGTTGTATTTCTGTTTGTATATCTACATGGTGTACAAAATATCTACAAACTGCGTAAGCCCTTCAGTAATCCAGATGCATTGGTTTTTTTTCTGCCACCGCATGCTCTCGCATTTGTATCAATGCCTCAGCAAGTACCTTTTGAGGTCGCTATACTCTCTACCTGACTCCAGCCAAGATCCGCTTCAAAATATCTTGCCAATGCTAGATAAAAAAGAACGCATATAAAGAAAATTCTGCTGAGAACAATACAATTTCAATTAAAGAACCCTACCAAGTATGATACAGAATGCTATGTCCCAAGATAGTATAGAGGTATACAGGAAAATCTGTAAGGGAAATATATATATCGGATTAAAACACAACCACACACAAGGAGACAAAAACAATGACTATTTTAAAGCTGACCTATATAGCGAGAAGGAATAATAAAGCTAGTGTTGATAAATATCTATTACAAACATCTGTTAATGCGTTGATAATGAGATAGGTATATGCATAAGGGTAAATCCATATTTTTTATGGCTTGTTTATATTCCTGTTAAAAAATCAATAGGAATATAAAGTTTATTCTCATATATATCTGATATCTATGCCCTTTTTTGTTAGTCTCTTTACAAAGATTTATTGTCCTCATTTTTGTCTAGATGGAAAATCCAAGAGTATAAAGCCATACTTTTAGCTTTGTATCATCGATTGTTAACCATCTATTCGCTAGATTATACTATTTCATATTTAAAATTAACAACCAAACCACTGCACCTACATACGATTACACCTACATACGATTACATTTTTGCCCGGATCCACTAATGGTGTTATTGCTTTCCCGCCAAAAGAAAATTATCCTTACTGATTAATTATCCAAACTGGCCTAAAATGAAGATTATTCTAACCATTAATTTACTTTACTAAGTATAATTAATGCAGAGTTGATTGTGCTATTTCGGAGCAAATGGAATCTCGTTGGACAATCTATGTGAGTGATTTGTGTGATAAAGTTAACTTGTAATGCGATAAATTATACTGAAGATCAGCCCTGAGAGCACAACTTTGAGAGCACAACTTTGAGAGCACAACTTTGAGAGCACAACTTTGAGAGCACAACTTTGAGAGCACAACTTTGAGAGCACAACAGTACAGATTTCTAGCGAAATAGTGTAGTTGTGTGAAGATAGTCATCTGATGCAAAACGCAACAAAATCCTATATTTCTAAAATAGTTAGATTCATCCCATCCTAATGTCTAATTTTCATACATTTGATTTCTTCCTGAGAAATTTCTTTGGACATCCTATTCCTTCACAGAAGCGAGCAGGTAACCAATTCAGAACCATTATAACATTTCAGTTTACTTTAGTTTGTACATGTGTTTTCTTACTAGCGGCTATTCTTGATTTTATAGTTGCCGAATATATGTTGGGATATGCAATCCTGATGGGCCTTTGTATTTTTTTATGGATTTTGTATGTTCAGGATGAAGGGTACTATGCCTTTACTTCCACATTAGCTATTCTAATTATTAACGCACTTATTTTTATACATGATGCTCGGTATGGTATACAGGCTGGTGTATATTTCTTTTATTTTCCACTCGTATTTGCAATCTTTTCCACCTTTTCCTATAAAAATAAACTCTTTATAATTTGCCATCTACTAGTCACAATTGCTGGATGGGGAGTAATGGAATTGACACACCATTCACTCTATTATTCAAACAGGCATGATTATGAAACGCTGCATAGACTTTTTATTTTTTGCATGGTTACATCATTGTGTATCACAATCGTATTTGTCTATTTGATCCTTCAACTAATACGGACGAGTTCTATCATACAGGAACAGGAAAAGCTAAAATCAGTCTTGGATAGTAACAATCAGATGTTGATGCTGATTAACAAGGATAGAAAGATAGAACTTTTTAATCGGCGGTTTTTTGATTATTGTCAAAATGTATATGGAAATACGTTGCAGATAGGAGGCAATTATCCAGACTATGGAAATCCACAAAATCGGGAAATGGAAGCAGATGCTTTGAATAAAGCATTTTCTGGCCAGACTATTCAAAAAGATATGTTGGTGATGATGGGAAATGTGCCTACCTGGATGAGTTTGAATTTTGTTCCAGTTGTAAACAAAAGAGGTGAAATACACAATGTAGCTTTTTCTGTATTAGATATTTCCGAACGCAAGAACTATGAAAAAAATCTTAGTGAGACTAATGCGATTCTTACCAAGTTAAATCATGAACTGGATCATTTTATCTATCGGTCATCACATGATATGCGAGCTCCGCTAGCATCTGTATTGGGATTGGTCGAATTATTTCAGACGGAGGAAGATGAATCAGAACGGGAGGAGTATATAGCAATGATTGGTAAGAGTGTACATAAGTTAGATCAGTTATTAGTGGATATAACGCAATATGCCAAGAATAGAAAACTTGAAATCAGAAATCAGCCATTGTATTTCTCAGAAATAGTTAATGAACTAATAGATGCATTGCGGTTTGCTAAAAATGCACAAAGTATTGACTTTAAAGTAAATATTATCCAGGAGGAAGCCTTTTATAGTGATGAAGAAAGAGTGAGGTCAGTCATTGGTAATCTGTTGTCTAATGCTGTACGATATCGTTCTTTACAAGTGGCATCTTTTGTGGAAATAACGGTGGTTGTCAATGGTGATAAGGCAAAGATTACAATTACAGATAATGGTATTGGAATAGAACCAGAATATCTGAGCCGGATTTTTGATATGTTTTTTAAGGTTTCTCACAAATCAGTGGGATCTGGACTAGGCCTTTACATTGTAAAGGAAACAGTGACTGCTTTAGGTGGCTCTATACATGTGAAATCCGTAGTTGGATTGGGAACAACATTTATAGTTGAATTAAGATAGTTCTGAGAATGGGATACAAACCTTGTCATAGCATTTGTATGATTGTGACATAGTGCTATTTAAAATATAGGGCTAATTTCAAAAGTGAAATAAATCTCATACGTTTATAAACCGACTCAAAACATTGCTTCCTGATAGATAAAGAGTAAAGGTTCAAAAGATGTACTATAGTTAATTTCCTTTTAAAAATTTTAAATTATTGCTATTATAGTGGTGTACTTATAAGTAACTCGATCGAGTTGTCCATAAGTACACCACTTTTTTGCTTTTAGCACCTTTTGTTTTCTGTTCTCCTACTATTGACTCGTCTATCCAATCCAAAGCTCACAAGGTAGTAGCCGTCGATATTGGCTCAAAGTCTACCAGCAGCTAGAAGATACCAGCAGCTAGAAGATACCAGCAGCTAGGCTCTGCCAGCAAATCCACCCAAAAATTTAGCATCGCCCGTTTAACCTTACAGCGATGGGTCAAACCAGAGCAGTAGAAGGGATTGGAAGACTTATCCCATAGACCCGATTACCTGTCCAGACAAAAATGGGAAGATGTATGTAATTGAAGACCAATTTCAAAGTGTGCGTACAGTTTTATTGTGCCAGATTTCACTGTGTTATATCCCGCCTACTATTGGGTACAGTCTCAAAAAAGGGGACTATTTCAACTTAATCCCACGCCAATGTCTCCTTTTTTGTCTATGGCCAGAATTGACATTCTACACTAACTTACCCATAACTTTGCCTATCCCTTCCACTTACCGAAATCTTTTGTCTATCCAGTATAGATAAGACAGTTTAAAAATTAAACATAATTTCCCTTATAGCATTATCTGTATTTACATCGTCAATCCTGTTTTACTGAGTTTGCACTCTATAGGATGGTAATCCTCTACCGGGTCAGGTACCTATTCGGAAATAGTTTACTTAGTTTCCATTCAAATTAGTTTCCATTCAATTTTCTATTATGAGAGAGTTTCTCCAACGCTTTACTGTGGCCCGTCGGCTTTCTATAACACTATTTATTATCCTTTTCTTTTTCTGCGTAATCGGAATGCTACTTTATCATATGTCTGTACGCGATCAACAACTCAGAGAACATATTATCTCTTATGGAAGTTTTAGCAGAGACATTTCCGAAATCAGAGGTATGTACAACTCGATGCGAGGCGATTTTGGTTTTGCCTTTATCATAAGTTCGGAAACTGATCCGGTAAACTCTGCCAAACTTGTCGATTGGTTTACTTCACGCAATCAGAGTCTGGTTAGTTTTATACAAAGGCTTAAAGGATATACGGATTTACCTGTCAATCTTTTGCAACAAAGAGATAGTTTTCTGATCAGTCTGGAGCACTTCCAACAATTGAATCAAAGTAAATTTGACAAGGTCTTGTCAGTAACTGCTGCAGATTCGAACACAACTAATTTTGTTGAACTAAAGAGCTTTCTTTTTGATCGGTATACTACTTCGTTTCAAGAGTTGGCAGATCAGTCAAATAAACTTGAACTGGCGTTAAGCAGACAAAATGAGATATTAATTAAAGAAGCAGATCAACAGAGCAAACAAATTCTACTGTTAAGTGCCATTTTTATCGTCTTGTCAATAGTAGGAATCGTTTTTTTCTTCAGAATAATCACGCAATCAATTGTTCAGCCTGTACATAATGCCAAAGATTGTCTCCAACGGCTTTCCTTAGGAGAAATACCTTCTATTCACATGGTACATGGAAAAGATGAAATTTCAGACATGTTACGGGCCTTATTGGTATTACTAGACAACCAGAAAAGACTCGTCCGCTTTACAGAAGCTGTGGCACAGGAAAACTTTGGTGTGGAAGCAGATATGTTTGGTGGCAATGGTCCGGTAGTGGCATCACTCATACGCATGCGAAACAGTTTAGAAGAGTCTGCTGTGCAGAATGCTAACAAGAACTGGTATAATGAGGGCATATCCAAGTTAAGTCTGATTTTACGAAAAAAAGAGGAAGACTTAAACCAAATGGCCTTTTCTGTGCTTCGGTTTCTGGTTAAATATGTGGGAGCTAATCAAGGATCGTTCTTTATTATCAATAGTTCCGATAGTGAACAGGAATTGGTATCTGCGGCAACTTATGCCTACGATCGTCAAAAATTTGGGCATACACGCATACAATGGGGAGAAGGATTACTTGGAGCAGCTTGTCTGGAAAAGCAGATGATCTATATGACTGAAATTCCGCAGGGATACACCCAAATTACCAGCGGCTTGGGCGAGGCTACTCCTAGTTGTTTGATTATTTTACCACTTTTGTATGAAAATCAGGTCGAAGGAGCCATAGAATTAGCCTTGTTTGAAACGTTGAATGAGCATCAGGTCAACTTTCTCAATGACGCTTCCAATGTAATTGCTTCAGAGCTGAACGGTGTAAGAACCAATTTGAAAATTCGACTGCTACTCCAGCAAACACAACAGCAAACAGAAGAACTCAAAGCTACGGAAGAAGAAATTCGACAGAACATGGAAGAACTTTCTTCAACGCAAGATGAGATGTCTCGCCAGCAGAAACAAAATAACGAACTACTCCAGCGGTTTGATCTGGCAGCTAAAACCACCACCGAAGGTCTGTGGGATATGCGTGTTCCGGCAAATTTAGAATTTACCGATGAGACTCATTTTGAATGGACTGATAATTTTCGCAGAATGCTTGGGTATGTCAGTGTAAGCGATTTTCCCAATAAACTCGGATCATGGTCAAACCTACTGCATCCAGATGATAAAGAAAGAACGTTAACTGCCTTTTCTGCACACTTGCTTGATTTTACTGGAAAGACGCCTTATGATATAAAATATCAGGTAAAAACACGTACAGCAGATTACCGTTGGTTCCGCGCAGTAGGTAATACACTACGGGATGAAACAGGAAAACCCCTCAGGGTTGCGGGTACACTAATTGATATTCAGGAGCAAGTGGACTTACTAGGGTTATCGGCTGCTATTGATTCAACGCTGGCTGTTGCTGAAATTAGTCATGAAGGTATAATCCTTTCGGCAAATCAAAATTTTCTCAACTTGCTTGACTACCAATTAAATGAAATCCGAGGTTGCCATCACTCATCTTTGGTTGAGAGTGAGTACAGTCGTAGCCTAAACTATAGTGACTTTTGGAAATCATTAAAAAAAGGTATCTCTCAAGTTGGTAAACTTGTCCGAATTACTCACAGTGGTGAAGAAAAATGGATAAGTGTAGTTTACTCACCTGTATTTGATTTTCAGGGAAAGCTAGTTAAAGTAATTGCCTTTTCTCCTATGCTCCATTCATTTGAGAATTAGTAAAGTTCTTTACAACTATAATAGAAGTGGTCGAAGTGTCTCATTGATGCGGAATCTGACAAAGCGCATATAAGCTATTTTTTTAGGAAAGTTCATAGCTGACCTGTCTTTGGCCGATCCATTCTTTGACTGATCGAATGTAGAGCGTATAACCTGTTATTCTTGTAATGGATAAAGAATAACAGGTTACAAATAACAGGTTATAGACAACAGGTTACAGAAAAGTGCTTTTTGATAGACAAAGAAGAGATATTCGTTACGTAACTATTGGCTCTAACGATATAAATAGTTTTGCCCTGCAACTTTGCTGAAAAAACACGCAAAACAGACTAATTAAAATAACTAATAATAGTAACTACTAAAGGTATACAATAAGTTAAATCGTCAGCGTTTAATACAAGCTGTTAGTAAGGTAGGCTTCCCTATAAAGTGAGCCAGTGAAAAATAAAGAAAAATGGTTATTGACGTCCACCCAAATTTAAGACCGGTCAGAAGTGGAAAAATCGGTGGTATTGAACACTTGCGATTGCTCTTCCATCTGGCAGGGTGTAAGTCCTCTCAGTGAACTATGAGGTCTGATTTTTTCTTAACGGCATCACCCTTTCCAGTCGATGATTGGCTGACCGATTACGAGCGTCTCAGCGGTGATCGGAGGTTTGTTGCGAAGATTCAGGCCTTCTTCCTTGTATAACCGATACACTCGTTTAACAGATCGGATATGATCTGCATTATTTCCTTCACGACCTAAAAGAGTATAGATCCGCAGCATCTCTGCGAAATCATATCCATCTCTAATCCGCACAGCTGCTACGGATCAGAGATGATCCGCTCCTTGATCCGCCTTTTGAGTACTGTATCGTCTAGCTGCTACGTGAATGAAGCAGATCTGCTTCATAACATCGGATTTGCGTTTTTTCTTTTGATAGTACCACACTGACCGCTGCAAGCCTAGCACTGAACAGGCTCTTCGGGTTGAAATGCGGTAACGGGTATGTGAGAACATCGTCCATCACTTGGGTAACCAGCTTACGCAGCTACTTTGCGAAGTCAAGCTGGTTTTAAAACTTTTTTTTACCGGAGCATCTTTGATCCGTTCACAACTTGTAGCATTTGTTTGTCCAGGCTCGCATATCAGAGATGATCCATCGGCTACCAGTTGCTTGAGTTTGGCATTTTCTTCTTCCAATTGACGTAACCGACACAGTTCAAGCCCATGTGGACCCAGCCAAAACGCTTTGAAGGTATCAGATTGAAACGCCTAACCCACCAAACTTCTTCTTCCAGTTATAAAACGTGGCATGTGAACCAGATATGGTTCATTAATACCCATTTTTCGACAGACTTCTTCAACTGAGACCCCGCTCTCGGCCTGCTTCAATGCAAACGCGATTTGTGCTTTAGTAAACTATTGGATCTGAGATGATTGTTTATCTGAGATGATCTGTTTTTCATGGCGATTTTCTTTATGTGTAAACTAAGTAAAATCACTTATTTTTTCTACTTCCCAATGAAATACCAGAAAAGGTTGAAAGAGCAGAAAAGGTCCATTTTTATGGGAGGAGGCCAATGACTTTAAGCAATCAAGACTTAGTCACTTAAAAGGGAGTTAAGGGTAAATAGGAATATTTCTTTTGTAAAAAATCGTGTTTCTCAAGCAATTTGAGGATTTGTTTTGATAGGCGTTCGTTTTCCGTTCTAGTAGCAAATAGATTTACTTGTGAATGCCTGATCATAGTAAGTATTTAATCAGAAATCGTTTATATTAGAAAGGTCTTTTGTTCTTATGGGATGCATCAATACAGACAACTAGATGAGTTTATACCCAAAAACTTAGTACTTACAAATTTATTATTCAAAAAAGTTGCTGTAACATACAGCAACTTTTCTAACACAACTAATTTGGGAATGTAACCTAAATGCACTGTATGGACTCCCTAACAAAGCTAGCATATTGCCAGGTAAACTTACAGCTGTATATACAGATGTCTTCTTATTTGTCCATAAGAAAGTTGTCTATAAGAAAATGGTTCAGATAAATCTACTGGCAAAAAATCTCTGGTCCGCTTATGGTGAGTAGGACATTTGGCTCAGGTGGCAAATATATAGTGAAACTGGTCAGGGATTGAATGATGAGCTAACCAAAATTATTTCAGAATGTGATAGTGATTATGCTTGGATAGATTTTTCAGTTTTCTTTAGTGGAGTACCGTTCCGAAAAAAATGATGAGAAAGTGAATCAGTGGAGGGGAATTAGTGGAGATAACTAAAATAACGTAAATTCCGGACTAATGTAAGCAGCCAGAATCACTTTATGACTTAGTATTTGGAGAAAGAAAACTAATCTGAGAGCGAAAGTCTTTTCATATCTTTTAGAATCTGTTCTATCAATGCTTTTGTCATGGGTTTTGTTAGAAGTTTTCTTACTCTGGGAAAGTGAGTGATTCGCTCTTTATCAATAAAACTTATTGAGTTAGTGAGTACATACAAAATGCAATTTTCATTCAGTAAAGAAGGATTCTTTTTCAAAATGTCTAAAAAATCATATCCGTCCATAAAAGGCATATTCAGATCCAGGAACATGATTTGTGGAAGGTCTCTATTTGTTAGATCAGAAAGAAAATTTACGGTAGAGATAATGGAATTCTGAGTAATGACAGAGTCTGCAAACTTGGTTTTAATGAAAATTGTTTCCCCAATTAATCTATCAATTGGATCATCATCTACCAAAAGCACTGTTGTATGTATAGAAGGCAAATCTGGAGCTGATACTTTTATCATATGTGATATATGGTTTAATGAATTGTCTTATTGTTATTATGAATCGTCAATACCGTGTTTGAACAGTGCTGATCTGATTCGTTGTTTTTGAGCGTACAGAGACTATAGTTTAAGTGTATTCAACACCTTGTCTATTCAAAATATGATGTTTTCAAAGCATTGTCTGATCTGATACAGCAAAATGAGTAGCCGCCACACTATATAAATTCTGCTAGTTGAGATACTATCTAAGTGGTGTTTTAGACTTTTATTGTAATCCTAAATGGGAAAGGTTCTCCTTTTCATCCAAGGAGAAAAGCTCGTCTATATTCAGATACATAATAAAGTCATCTCCAATTTTGAAAGTGCCCTGAATGAACTTGTCTTGGTATTCAGAGTTAATAATTGGCAAAGATTTAATCTGATGCTGATCTGCTTCAAACACTTCTATAACTGAGTCCACCAATGCGCCGATGGTAATAAACTCACTTTGCTTTTCATTGCTTTTTGTAATTGTCAGTACTAGTAGGCAACTATCCTGTGTAGTTGGTACTGAAACCATTCCACATTTTATGCGGGTATCAATTACTGGCATAATCATTCCTCTCAGATTGGTTATGCCTCTGACAAAGGGAGGAGTGTCAGGAACAATAGTAATTTTGGTTACTTTCAATACTTCTCTTACTCTTAATTCATTAGTGGCAAATTTTTCCTCACCTAAGTTAAAAGAAAGATAGGATTGCCTTTTTATTGGCACTGTACTCATACTAAATCAATAGGTAGATTCAAAATTGCCCTTATTATTAATAAACTAGCCTCTGCTAGTGCGATCAACAGACCCTTTACTGCCCTATGGTAGGATAGAAGAGACTTGGTATTGGATTCGATCTTATTTAGCTATATTTTCAAAAGTTCTAATTTCAATTTCTCATAAAAATTCAAACATTGAGTTAATCATACCTTTATTGAAGACTTTGCTTTTATTGAAGACTTTGCTTGCATTTGCCGGCAATATTTCTAGCTGAAAAGGTTTTGTATAATGGATGCAAATTCAATTTTCTTTCAAATGAATCAATCCTCAGTGTTCGCCCTACCGTTTAGGATCAGATATCCTTTTTAAGCGTTTTCTCTACTAGATTTAATGAACGCTCAGCATCATCTGGTAGGGTCTTGTGTAAGAATTGTTCTCTCCATAGTGATTCAAACTACTCTAAACTATTGTATTAATGTAAATCTGCTTGAAGCTCTTAGAGAGTTGAAGCTCTTAGAAGGATCGCTTGCAGTTACTACTGTTAAACTACTGTTTTTAACAAAATATAGAATCCATATATAAAGTGAATCGACAAGTAAAATAGGATGCAAATCTACCAACAAACTGGGATAGGATGTTAGCGCGGTATATAGACAAAAGAGAGTACATCATCTCTGGGGAAACTATGTATCTGCCAATGTATCTACAGAGGAAACAATGTATTTACAGGTATTTATATCTATATCCTATCGGGCTCCTGTTAAGCAGAAGTCTGAGATACAGAATATGCCTGATTAATACGATGGATTACCTTAGTAAGAAAGAACTATGTCACGCTCATCAAGCCCATACTAGTAAGCTGACAACGGATATAAAGAGATCTGGGTACATTAGGCTTTATTGAAAAGAATATACAGGTCGGATAGGATAGTCATTCCAAATGACTGGGTATGACCGATAGAAACAAAAACGCCAGGAGAAGTTTGATTAGGTTTAAGCCAATCAGCACAATAAGATGGTAAACCTGAAGCAGAGAGTATGAAGCTAATATATATGGTAGAGTAACTGCCTAACTATCATTTTCTATCTTTTCATATTTAACAGATAAAGGTAGCAATAGGATACAGATTCAGGCACAAATGATAATTTATCTAAAATGATAACTTATCCGACAACATACTGGGATAAGCTATCATTTTCTCAATAGGATGTTCTTTTAAGAAAGAAAGGCTACTACAAAATGTAGTAACCTTTCGGATTAGTTATACTTTAAACCCAAATAATTACAAGAAAAGTTGCTGTATGTTACAGCAACTTTTACAACACAACTCGTTTGAATACATAATTAGATATGTCCTTAGAGGAGGGCACTCTGACACAAAGGTATTTGTATAATCTATATCGTAATGTTGTAACAACAGATGTCCATTCTTTTGTCTATAAGAAGGCTTGTAAATCAGGCTCGTGAACTGGGAGTAAATTAGTGGCTTCTCTGATCAATACTAGAAACAAATACAGCGGTTACAACCTTTGGTAGTTAATTAACCTATGGTTAGAGAAAATATAAAAATGCTTCTATTGTTACATACACAGCATTAGTCATATCAATAAAATCCATCTCTTTGTCCGCTCTGCCTTCATTGTATTTGACTATATTCTCTTTTGATTGTATAAGGTGTAAGATAACTCTTTCTTTTGTGGAAGAACTACCCGCTGTTTCGATAACTGTCCGAGCTTGGTCAATAAGTGACAAAACCATAGTTAAATCAATTATTCCGCTTTCAATTTGTTCTATTTCTTGTTGTTCTATTTCTTGCAAAATCGTCTGCAGAGTTAATCTTTGGTTGCGGTATACCATCTTTTTAAAATTTTAGATTCATCGATTATAGATTTTGAACTTGCAGATTTTTATGAACAGGTGCTGTCAAAACACAAAAACAACCAGATTTGATAAGACAAATGCTGTGTGATAGTGTTGAGGTCAGAAAGCAGATACATAGTGCTTTGTCTAAGCAAATTTCCTTTATGGGAAATTTGCATGGACTTTACGGCATTTTGGTAGGAAAACTGCAGGCCGCAAAGCAAAAAAAACTTCTTTACATTTCAATCTCTAATTAACTAGACAAATGCAGAGACATTGAGTTTGTATTGAGTTTGTTTGGCTTGGCCGAACACGTCTCAAAAAATTATCTGTCACACTTTTTTCCTTACAGGACGGATATAAACTGAGTGAATCTTGATCAGAAGTTTTAGATATGAATTTAGATATGAACACTCTGCAAGCGATCAGAAACCTTGCAAGTGAGACATTGGACATATCTATGTTCAAATAGGAAGTTGATAAACTTAATAAGTCTTCTTTTTTGTCTAATTATCTATCTGCTCTTTTTCAGATTGCTGTTCTACCTTTACTTAAATTTTCGGGCTGGTCAGAGGAGAACATATTCTTTTAAGATTCTGAAATGGTCTAACCCGGATAAGTGGGAAATCTATGATAGCCTGAAACTGGTCAGTCGTTAAATGGGTCAGTCTTTGGCAACCCACAAACGTATTGACTAGAAGAAATAATTGGAAATTACACTAGTTAAGTAAGCTGAATGCCCGCTAAACAAATTCCCTGCTTTCACTTCTATTTCGTTGAGTAAAGAATAATTGTTTTCTTCTATATAAGTAAAGGCCTGGTGAGTAAATGTGTATGGGAAAAAAAGACTACTCCAGGAGATATCTTGGAGGAAATAACTTACTGGCAATCAATTTGCATACCCTTCATTTCTAACTCTGAGAAATCACCACAAAAGTAAATCGAAAATGCAGTGATTTATTACTGCAAGCATGGGTATTTCGACCATTTACATGGTCGTTCATTTACATGGCCGTTACCTGTTTCTTATCTGTTCTATACAATACAACTGCTTTAGTCAATTCAGAAAAGAACAATCTGTAGAAGCTATTCATAGGAACTACCCACTGTAACTATCTATAATATGAAGGTACTATGTATTGCCAAAAAAATAGTTATTCATCTTAACTCTGACTATAAAAAGTTCAGATAGATGAGAATATTCATCTGTTTTTATTAATAATTCAAGCTTGTAAAATAAATGATATGAAGATTTTCGAAAAAATTCAAACTGTTCTGGTTGTAGATGACAACGAGGTAGATGCAATTATAGCCCAAAAATTGCTGCATCATTCTGGATTGGTAACTACGGTAATAGTGTATAATTCTGTTGATGCAGCCATTAGATTTCTTTCCACTTGCTCTTTGGCTGAGCAACCCCAGGTTATGTTTTTGGATCTGGAAATGCCTGATAAAAATGGCTTTGATTTTCTTTCCATTTTATCCGAAAACCCTTCTTTGCTGAATAATAATTGTATACTTTATATATTAAGCAGCTCGATACATTTTCTTGACACAGAGAAAGTAAGTACTTTTCCAAGAGTTCGACAGTTCTTACACAAACCGATGACAAGGCAACTATTAACAACTTTATTTGTAAAACATGGACAATAAATGCGATTATATGCTGACTCAATAAATAGCCCGTGTGATTGCAGGTATAAAAGATTAGTCAGAAAGGTACAATAATGTGTTTTTTACCCTTTTTAAAGGAAATGAAGATACGAAATAAACCCCGCTCCCTACTAGTGAATAGTAATCGATGATCAGTGAATAGTAAGCGATGATCGACGAATCAATGTTCAAAAGATTACTTTTTGCAACTGTATGGAGTGTAACAGGTATAGCCAGACTGCCAAAATGTAGGGTAAACTTTATGCTGCTATTTAGTATACATTCAATTTAGGGTTAGATACACATACCTGTTGAATGAATGCAAAGGTAAAATCTGTAATCGAATGGTAAAATTTTCAATTATTTGCATGCCATTTTAGACAAAAAAGAGGATAAAAAGATATACGCAAATACATCTATCAAATTCCGACTTGCCTGCAACCAGATTATATATTTCAGGTAATCTGCAGACAGTAATGGGATGAATATAACATGGGAATTTATTTTACTCTTCCAGTCTTGTTTGATACTCAACAGATTGATGCCTGGATTACTGCTCATTTTTGATATGTACTTCTTTTTGCTTATCCCTGCAAACGAAAAAAAGCAACTTGTCGCTCTTTTTGTCTCTATGCAGTTTTGTGATCTTTTACTCAGATCTGCTTTACTTTGTCAACCATCCCAAATTGGGACAAACCATTCTACAAACAGACCTGCTATAGGTCCTTATGCCACTAACGAATCAACTGATTCGTTAGGCTTACCTAAACTGCTTTGCAGCCCTATAAATTAAAAGCTTTGTAGTAAGTGAGTCTAAGCTCTTGAGTTGTCATAATTGTAATCTTCCAGGAAGAATTTTGTCGCCTATACAAGAATGTATAGTTTCTAAATTGACACGATTGCATCAGTCAGGATCCTGTTTTGGATAGCAGGGTAGAGCACAAGGTCAAAACAGGAATATACCTTCATTCTATATGGTTGCTGGCACCAACAAACATTGACAGCACTAGTCTTATGGCTTACTACATTTTTGAGTAATCAATCAATTGATTACTCAACTACAAGTCTGATTGTTCACCCTATATAACTTAGCCCATGCGCTTTACAATTAAAATTAAACTCATACTTGCTTTTACATTTCTTCTTTTTCTGTCAGCTATCATTTTCTTTCTTGGTAACAGCAATCTGAACACACTTAATACCCGTGTTGACAACATTGTTCATGTCAATGCCAGATTAATCAGCCTTTCTGCCAAGGTTGCTGAAGATATACAGTTTATTACCAAGCGGGAAAAGGATTTGATCATTAACAGGGACCAAGAACAAATGGAAGAGTGTCTTGAGGACATAGATACCCGAACACCTCAAATGAATAAACGGATTGAAGAATTGCAGAATCTGTCCAGTCCGCAAGATAAAGAATTGCTTGAGCAGTTCCAGCTTGTATGGAAAGACTATATCCGGCTTTATTCCAGAGTGAAACATCTGGCTTATATTGTGAATACAGATTCAAGCAATCAGGCAGCCTATAAGTTATCTTCAACCGTCACCAGGCGTGTTTCCGATCAGGCTACAGACATTATGAACAAAATAGTGAACCGTAATGAAGCTGCATTGGTTAATGCCAGCCAGGAAACGGCAGCTCTATATACACAAGGCCAAAGAGATATGCTTGTTATGATTGGAATCAGTGTAGTAGTAGCTTGTGGTATTATTTACTGGATTATATCCTCATTGCAAAGATCTCTTACACAGGCATATGTTGCCATTACGCATTTGGCATCCGGTAATTTCTCCATAACAGTAGAAGATTATAGTGATGATGAAATAGGCACTTTACTGGATCAGATAAAATATATGATTGCAAAACTGAAAAATAGTGTAGATCTGGCCAAACGGGTTTCGGCTGGAGATTTGACCATAACGCACAATCATACAATAGAAGGTGAGCTTGACACAGCGCTGGGTGAAATGGTTATCCGCCTGCAGGAAATGATGGCAAGTATCGTGCAGGGTGCAGATACAATTGCAGCTGCCAGCTTACAGATGAGCATAGCTGCTCAACAAGTATCCCAGGGTGCAAGCGAACAGGCTGCTTCCATTGAAGAAGTATCCACTTCTATTGAACAAATGTGTTCGAATATCGATCAGAATACAGATAATGCGCAGCAGACAAAAAAGATTGCCTTAACAGCTGTCAACCAAATAGAGGAAGGCAATCAATCTGTAAATAATACGGTTTTCTCGATGAAAAATATTGCATCAAAGATTGGTATCGTAGGGGATATAGCCCGTCAAACCAACCTGCTGGCCTTGAATGCGGCGGTGGAAGCTGCACGAGCGGGTGAACATGGAAAGGGATTTGCCGTTGTTGCAGCCGAAGTCCGCAAACTGGCCGAACGCAGTCAACTGGCAGCCACTGAGATTGATGGAATTTCGCGTTCAAGTGTAACCACAACTGAAAAGTCAGGAAAGATATTGGAACTACTTGTACCCAGTATTCAAAAAACCTCTTTGCTGGTGCAGGAAATATCGGCATCCAGTCAGGAGCAGAGTTCGGCAACAGGACAGATTAGTCAGGCGATCGAACAACTCAATCAGGTAATACAACAGAATGCAGCTTCATCCGAACAGATGGCCAGTAGCGCAGAAGAACTTTCCTTACAGGCTCAGCAACTCAAACAAGCCATGATGTTTTTTAGAATTGAACATACTTTTTCCCAACCTGAAAAAAAACTCACAAAAAACAGTATAGCTACTAGTAGTAACTCTGTTGGGCTCTCTGTCGTTGCCCCAAAACCTAGCAGACAAGGTGTCAAACTTTCGCTCAAAGAAGATTCTCTTGACAAAGACTATTGTAAATACTAGTACGTATTAGTGAAAATACTAGTACCAGTTAGGGCAAGAACCTAAGACAGAACACACAAATCAGGCCGCATACTCTTCTATCTGTTCTGATTCAGGGATAAATACTTGCCTATGTAAATTTATGTATTGATTATACTTAAAAATAAATTTAGTTGAAAATACAATGGTTAGGCATGTGTGGATAAGTTATCTCTTACATGCAGAACGATAGAAGGTAACAGTATAAGATAGCCAAATAAGGTTATGAGGGCTATAGACGAAACCGAATGCTTTTTACAATAAAAAAACTGATAAACAAGTAAACCACCTTTCTTAAAATGAAAAAGAACATACTGATAGTAGATGATTTTGAAATCTCACGCAACTTACTTGACAAACTACTCACAAAAGCAGGATGTCTGGTTATGAGTGCTGAAGACGGAGTAGATGCGCAAACGTATCTGGATGGGCGATGCTTTGATTTAATTATTACTGATCTGAATATGCCTAATATGGATGGAATTGAGCTGGTTAAAGTCATCCGAGCACACGCCATCTACAGATATATACCGGTAATTATGCTCTCAACCAAGTCGAATCAAGACCGGCCTGCCATCGAGGCAGGCGTTACGGTATTTATCCAAAAGCCTTTTCAGGTTGAAACCTTACTTGCCAGTGTAAAAAAAATTGTCAGATGCTGAACTTGACCGATAACAAAGCGATAAAAGATATACATACCTGTTTATTATATCTGTTTGTTACTTCTTTAACAAGTTCACGTGTGAAAAAACAATTTAGTCTATGAAAACAGAATTTACATCAAGTTCTTCGTACTTGTCTTTCAAATTGGGAGAAGAGATGTTTGCTATTAACGTGTTGAGAGTTAACAAAATTGTTCAAATTGGTAAAGTTACCTATACTCCACACACACCTGCTTGTATTCGAGGGATCATTCATCTGGATGGGGCTACCTTATCTGTAATTGACTTGCATGTAAAGTTGGCAATCCCTGTCATGGGTAAACCTGCTATACATGAACCTGCTATAAAGAAGTCTGATTTCGATAGCTTAGAGAATAATTGTCTTACTGTTGTAACGGTTCATTATCTGGCAGCCAATAACAAAATTAAACAAAATTATACTATAGGTGTACTTGTTGATTCTGTAGTAGAGGTATTTGACTTAGCCGAAGATCAGATCAAACCATTACCAGATCTGGGAATTGACTTGAATGCCACTCCAATCAAAGGAACTTGTCAAGTTGGAAAAGAGCTTATTTTACTGTTGGATACAGATAAAGTTTTTTCTCCAACTCAACTAAGCACTGTTTCGGATCTGGATTTATTGCTTTCTCACCTGGAAGATTTTCTATAAGGATACTTATTGGAAGTATAACCTGTAAGGGTTACACTATTCTCTGATGAACGGGTTTTCTTATTACGGCCCTTCCAGATCAGAAATCCTGTTACTGGAAGACTAGCCAGAAAAAGAGCTGCCAATGTTGCCAGTAGTTTAGTTGGCAGGCCATAAATACTTCCTGTATGGATAGCATAATTGGAATTGCGCCACTTAGCCCCGAGTGTTTTGTCTTCCTGACGTCTCTGATGAAACAACTCACCTGTTACAGGATGATAGGCATACTGATCAAATTCATTCCAACCTGTATTACCATTAAACTCAACGTAACTGGCAATCTCTGCTCAATCTACTTCTACAACAGGCAACGATAAATTAATCATAAGCCAGGTTGGACGTTTAGTCCTTAGGTCGGCCAGTACCTTATCAACGGGCGCTGGTGCAAGAGTTGTGGTTACTACTGGAAGATCATAACTAGGAAAAACAGTAGCTGGATCATTGCCTAGTAACCGATAAATGCCATTGGTCCACCAGATAAATGTCCAGACCAGTCCTGTAACTGCTAATAAAAAAATAAGCACATGGAGATAAAAGTCTCCCACATTGTGCAGATCGTAGTTTACCCGCCGCCAGCGGGCATTCCATTTAACAGTAAAACGTTGTTTGAGTGCAGCTTTGTTTTCGGCCACCACAATACAAGTCCTGTCAACAAGAGTATAATGACAAATAAGGTTGCAAATCCTACAATATAGTGTCCCACATCATATCGCAACAATAAATTCTGATGTAGTCGTCGGGTAAGATCTATTGGGTTAGAGCATATCTACTACAACTAAACGTTTACCTGTATAGGGATCGATGTAGATTTGATCCCAGTACATATAGTCATCCCAATTTGTCCAGCCTGTAGGTGAGCTATTCTCCTTATAAGAAACAAATACATACGCCTGGGCAGGGTCTCTGTCGATATCAATCCAGCGCAATTGCTTGCCTGGTACTGTCTGACGGGCCGCCTCTACTAGTTGAGAAAGAGGGAGAGGTGGTGTGGCCTGAGGGGTAACAAATACATAATCATGGTAATACCAGTCTGTTAATTCCTTATCCCAGACAAAAATAGCTGCTGCTATCATGCTAACTAGTACCACTGCTCCCGTTAGCAACCCCAGCCAGAGATGAACAATTCTAATGGTTTTTCTGAAAGTCATGGATGAATACCCGTATTAGCTGGCGTTGAATAGTTTTTGAATAGTTTGATCAAAATGTATAAGCTACACTCATCAGATAATTTCTGGGAGTTCCCGGAAAGTTGCACTGAAAGTTATATCCTCCGGTAAAGTAGGTTTTATTGGCTTGGTTGTTCAGCCTGCTGTGCTATAGCAGGCAAGGTAGTCATCATCAGTATAAGGATACTACCAAAATATCTTGGTAGTAATTGCTTCATGGTTTATTTTGGAGACTAAGCGACTTATGGTACTTACAACACAATAGTCGCTAAGTCTATTTAAGATAAGTAGTTATGAGAAAATTAGATGGGCCTCGATATGTATCAGTCCATTATATATCCATCAGAATTTGATGCTGAAACTAGATACAAAGTTGCGGGTTGGAGTAGGAGCACCCCAGAATCCCCAACTCTTCTGATCTGCTATATTATTAAGTTTAACGGCAAGTCTGAATCTTGAATTTTCAAAAAAGACAGAAGCATTTACTATATGGTATGCAGGCAGTAAAAACATATTTGTATCATCAAAATAGGCTTTGCCTACATAGTTTCCACCTGCCCCTATTCCAAAGTTCCGAAATACTCCACTCCGAAAGTGATAGTTTACCCAGTAGTTTCCAATATGTTGAGGAGAGTTAGACGCACTATTTCCTTCCAGTCCTTCTGTATTGATGATTCGATTCTCATTGTACCCATACCCAAGCAGTACGGTCATACCTTCAACCGGACTAGCTGTCAAGTCCCACTCAAGCCCTTTGCTGACCTGCTTACCATCCTGAAAAGCAAATGAACTCTGATTATAACGTATGGCATTGTCAATATCAATGTAATAATAGCTCACCGTGCTGTTGAGTTTTTTATCCAGTATCTCAAACTTTACGCCTCCTTCATATTGGACAGCATATATAGGTTTTACAGTCAAGCGTGAACCGTCCGGCTGAGTAATCGGAGGGGAGTTCTGATAGCCATTCATATAGTTGGCAAATACGGATATCTGGTCTTTGATGGGTTGATACACCAGACCTAATTTAGGAGATAAGGAACTTTGGGTATAAGGAGCGGCCCAGATTCCAGTTGATTTGTCGTTAATATATTCGCAACGCAAACTCAGCATAGCATACAACCGATCACTGATGTTAAGCACTTCAGATGCATAAATACCATAGGTTGTAGTATTAGATACTCCCCAATTGAAAACTTTACCAGGTGTGAGAGCACTGTCAACCACTAATCGGTCAACTTTCGGGTTGTTGTCATGAATATTTAGTTTTCGTATCACCCCAGTGCTACCACTCATACCTCTGCCTGCATACTGAGTAATGTTACCTCCTATCAATAGTGTATGTTTCAAACTGCCTGTGGTGAATTTGCCATTAAAGTTTTGTTGTATGTTGGTATAAGTGTTACTTACCGGGCCATACTTAGAGACAGCAATCGTTACGCTATCACGACTTATCCAGATTGGGTAGTCCTGATAACTGTGTTCGGTAAGCTCATTGATGTACGATACACTGGTACGGGAAGTCCATGCGTCACTTAAACGATAATTGCCTTCTACAAAAAATTTGCTACTATTGGTTTTGGCATCCAGGTCATTATCAAGCAGGGATTTTTTATAGTCAAGTGGAATATCTGCATAGGAACGGATGCCTGAACCTGGTGATATACGCACATACGTTGGCCGTACAGAATTCGCTGAGTAAATTTCTGCATCAAACAATATAGAAAAACGATCATCCACCCGGTAAAACAGGCTGGGTGCAAATAATGCACTATTATAAAAACCTCGTTCGTTATAGCTGTCCTGTTTTTGTAGAGCAGTGTTTACCCGTAGTAGCAAGTTCTTACTTTCAGTTAAGGAAGTATTTATGTCTGCAGTTACCCGGCCTAAAGCAAAGCTACCCATACTCAGATCTACATTTCCCTGAAAGTTTTCCAGTGGTTTCTTGGTAACCAGGTTTACTACTCCTCCAAATGAAGATATACCTGCGCCAAATAACGTTCCGGAAGGACCTTTGATGAACTCGATGCGTTCAATATTGGCTATATCTGCACTGGCACGTCCTGTAGTGGACTGCAAGCCATTACGGGCATTGACGTCTGTAGCAAAACCTCTTGACAAAGCCCCGATTCCTCCACTTGGATACAAGACAGGAGTCACGCCAGGGGCATTTGTAAATGCATTGGGTAGAGAAATAATTGTTTGCTGCCGGATAATTTCTGTACCAACCACATTATATACCTGAGGGTTTTGAAGGTTGGTAATAGGCATACGCGCTACCTGATCTGTGTTCTTATTGGTAACCTTATTGAATGTAACTACTACCTCCTGGAGTCGTTGTTCGTTTTCTGCAAGCACAAAATCAATGGTTTGAGATTCACCTGAAGATAGAGTGATTTGTCGTTGCTGGGTTATGAGTCCTGTATAGCTGGCAATTAACTCATACTGGCCTGGAGCAATGTTTTTTAAAGTGTATCTACCTTCTTGATTTACAGTTGCCCCTTTTGTTGTCCCGCGCAAGCTAATGTTTACAAACTCAGCAGCTTTGCCATCTGATGTTTTTACTGTTCCGGTAATACTAGCAGTATTTTGACTATATACAGTTACACTCATGGCGAAAAACATTAGAAGAATGCATGAGATATTTATAAAGATATTGGAGTGAATAAAAGATTCTTTTCTAATAGTGGCACTGTTGCATGGTAAAATGGATTTCATAACAATTGTATAAGTGGTTAGAATTGCACAGAGTTACTAATTACTGCTTGGCTACAAAGACTGATGAAAACAACAAGGTTTTCAATAAGTATGTATCACTGGTAAAAGTATTGTTAATTTTTAATTAGTCTAAATAAATAATATAATTTGTATATTGGTAGTAAGACTATGCTACACAGAGACAGTTCCTATACAGTGCACTGTTGAAAATTCCAACTGTAGACAATTCTGTTGAATGCCAGACATTGAATTTCTCATTGGTGATGGAAATGGTAATGATGTGGTTGCCTATACGTCTCCGGCGCCTATACCCAATGATGGACAATGGCACAAGGTTGGTTTTACCTTCACCACCAAGCCGGGAGTGACAACACTTGAGCTGAAAATACGTAATAAAGCTCCTGGTGGGGGAGGAAATGATATTGCGCTTGATAATTTTTCGTTTCGCGCCTGTGGTCCCACAGTTTCCTTACAGAATAACTTTCCTGCCTGTAATCCTTCTGCTCAGATTCAAGTTGCTTCCATTGGTAGTGCTTATGCTACACCTCAGTATCAGTGGCAGGTTAGTAGCAACAACGGTGTAAACTGGAGTGATATTTCAGGTGCGACATCGAGTACATATAGTCCTGTTTATCCGGTGGTTAAACAAGGGAATCTGGTTCGGTTAAAGGTAGCTGGCAGTTCGGTCAATCTGAGCTCCACCAATTGCTATGTAACTACTAATTCCCAAGCTGTCAATTGTTTGATTCCTCTCCCTGTCACTTTGCTCTCCTTTACCGGATATAAGATAGCAACAGGTGTACAGTTAAACTGGCAGACAAGTGAGGAAAGAGACAATAAGTACTTTGTTGTAGAACGTTCCACCAATGGAATAACCTTTACTACTGTTTGTCTGCTTCTCTCCCAGGGTAACAGCAATCAATTACAAAGCTATTCTTGTCAGGATAGCTCGCCATTGCCCGGTCGAAACTATTACCGACTCAAACAAATTGATATGAACGGGCAATCTACCTATTCAAAGGTCATCCCAATTTCTTATGATAGTGATCTGGCCGCTTCTCTAAGTCTGGCACCTAATCCGGCCAAAGGAACAATACGGCTTGTATTTACCAGCGCATTTTCAAAACATGAACAAATCCGTATACAATTCATTTCACTGATAGGTCAGTTGATTGAAGAAAGGACACAAAATATAGCATCCAATACTTATGAACTGGAGATAGATACTGGCAATCTAGCTGATGGCATTTATTTGATAAAAGTTACGACCCAAGCCAAAACCTACATTGAAAAGCTGATAGTCAGTCAATAGCTTTCAATGTTGATAACTCTGAATAAAATCAAGATAAGCACAGCCCACTACTTATTGGTCTTGTCTACTTTATCCTCTTTTCTCCTAAGATAAAACCATGTTAGGCTGTAGGCTTCCCTATAAAGTGAGCCAGTGAAAAATAAAGAAAAATGGTTATTGACGTCCACCCAAATTTAAGACCGGTCAGAAGTGGAAAAATCGGTGGTATTGAACACTTGCGATTGCTCTTCCATCTGGCAGGGTGTAAGTCCTCTCAGTGAACTATGAGGTCTGATTTTTTCTTAACGGCATCACCCTTTCCAGTCGATGATTGGCTGACCGATTACGAGCGTCTCAGCGGTGATCGGAGGTTTGTTGCGAAGATTCAGGCCTTCTTCCTTGTATAACCGATACACTCGTTTAACAGATCGGATATGATCTGCATTATTTCCTTCACGACCTAAAAGAGTATAGATCCGCAGCATCTCTGCGAAATCATATCCATCTCTAATCCGCACAGCTGCTACGGATCAGAGATGATCCGCTCCTTGATCCGCCTTTTGAGTACTGTATCGTCTAGCTGCTACGTGAATGAAGCAGATCTGCTTCATAACATCGGATTTGCGTTTTTTCTTTTGATAGTACCACACTGACCGCTGCAAGCCTAGCACTGAACAGGCTCTTCGGGTTGAAATGCGGTAACGGGTATGTGAGAACATCGTCCATCACTTGGGTAACCAGCTTACGCAGCTACTTTGCGAAGTCAAGCTGGTTTTAAAACTTTTTTTTACCGGAGCATCTTTGATCCGTTCACAACTTGTAGCATTTGTTTGTCCAGGCTCGCATATCAGAGATGATCCATCGGCTACCAGTTGCTTGAGTTTGGCATTTTCTTCTTCCAATTGACGTAACCGACACAGTTCAAGCCCATGTGGACCCAGCCAAAACGCTTTGAAGGTATCAGATTGAAACGCCTAACCCACCAAACTTCTTCTTCCAGTTATAAAACGTGGCATGTGAACCAGATATGGTTCATTAATACCCATTTTTCGACAGACTTCTTCAACTGAGACCCCGCTCTCGGCCTGCTTCAATGCAAACGCGATTTGTGCTTTAGTAAACTATTGGATCGTATAAGATCCTTTAATTACCGATTTTTCTATTTCCCTTAAGAGCGTATAGAAGGTCCATTTTTACGAGAGGAGGTCATTTGCGAAGCTCTATTTCAAAACAAAGTAGAGCCTACGTCGAGCATTACATAGAGTAGACAAGAGAGAATTACTAATAATCTACTATTTGTTATCTACTATTTGTGTAACCAACTCCTACTTCAGTGCATCTGATACCAGAACAATATACTAAATTGATAAAAATGAAGAACATTTGTGTAGTATTTCTTTTGTGGATATTTACCATCAGTCCATTTATCATTCAAGCCCAAAGCCTTGAAAAGGCTGTCGATGGTCTAATACTAAAGGATTTTAATGATAAAAGTGGGCCAGGGGGTGTCTTTATGATAGCGCACCATGGAAAGCCAGTGTATCAAAAGGCTTTTGGAAAGGCGAACTTAGAACTTGGCGATAACTTGTCAGTGGATAATGTGTTTCAACTTGGTTCCATGACAAAACAGTTTACTGCTGTCGCAATACTACTATTAGAACAGCAAGGTAAGCTCAGTATTGTGGATACGATTTCAAAATATATTGGGGGGTATCCTAATGGAAATAAGATAACAATCCATCATCTATTGACGCATACTTCTGGAATAAAGGATTTTACCAAAATGAAATCTTTACAGGATATTGCACAAAAAGAGATGACACCTAAAATGATGGTGGATTTCTTTAAGGACGAACCTGTTGATTTTGCACCAGGTGAAAAATTTGACTATAATAATTCCGGATATGTTTTGCTGGGTTATCTGATTGAACTGGTTTCCGGTGAAAAATATGAAGACTATATCAAGAAACACATTTTTGACAAAGTGGGTATGAGCCACTCCTATTATGCGAGTGATCGAAACGTTATTAAGGGCAGAGCTTATGGATACCATAAAAAAGAGTTCGGCTATGTAAATAAAACTGTAATTAGTTTTAGTGTTCCGTTTTCTTCCGGTTCCTTAATGTCCACTTTATCGGATATGCTCAAATGGCAAAATTCGCTGAAAAACAATCTTTTACTTGATACGGCTGAAACCAGGAAAGCATTTAGCCGGTACAAACTAAATAATGGGGAGGAGTTTTCTTATGGATATGGATGGCACATCAGGGATATAAATAAAGTGCCAACTCGGGAACATGGGGGAAGCATATTTGGATTTAAGACAATGGGTGTATACATTCCCAGTGAAGACATTTATGTAATAGGATTGAGCAATTGCGATTGCCATTCGCCCACAAAGCTAACCGGCGACATGGCAGCATTAGCTCTTAAATTTCTGGGTGGTGGGAAGAAAGATAATCGTTAGTTTTAGGGCCTAAAGGCCTTTATTACAGTAAAAATTAACTATAAAGAATAGTTAAAGTACCAATGGGGAAATTATATGATTTATTTGTCTAAGCATACTTTGTCCGTTGAGAAGCATTTTTGAAGCCAATCTGTGAATGTATGAGATCTACTTCATTTTTGAAATCGACACTGTGTTTGCGCCCTTTGCTTGTTACTTTTCTAAAAATTGAGATACCAGACATAATTCTAAAAGTTGAATTGATAACCAAAGGATGGTAAACCTATGAGGGAGGATAAACATGGACCTTCTTTTTTCCTTTGCCAGTCTCTTCTAATAATCCATCAACTAAAGATGTTAGTATCATATTGAATGAAAATCAATAAATTAAAACCCTCATTTTGAAATTGTATTTTTGATGGATTTTGACCTGGAAGCTTTTTCTCCTGCATTATTTTATTTAGCGGGAGTTTTTATTGCTTGTTTTTCTTCTTTTCTCCTATTAGGAAAACGTAAAAAGGTAATGGCTGATTATCTGCTTGCGGTATGGTTTTTAGTTATAGGAATACATCTTATTTTTTTCTTATTCCTTTTTTCTAGTGGGTATGTTAGATTTCCTCATTTTCTTGGACTCGAAATACCCTTGCCTTTAATTCACGGACCTATGCTGTATCTATATATTATATGCCTTACGAATCAGTATAGTCATAAAAAAATCTGGTTATTGCATCTTGTTCCCCCCCTGATTATCTATGTTATTTTGCTGGATTTTTTTTTACTATCTCCACAAGAAAAAATCTATGTGTATGAGCATAATGGAAGTACTTACAAAATGCAACGGGATAGTATCAATATTTTAATTGTTTTGTCTGGAATTCTGTATGTCACTTTGAGTATTCTTGCCATAAGAAAATATAAAAGACTAATTGCTGAGTTATATTCCAACACCGAAAAAATTAATCTGGATTGGGGATATTATCTGATCACGAGCATTGCTCTAATATGGATTGCTGTTATTCTCAAGTATGATATTTTGATTTTCTCACTGGTGGTACTTTTTATTTTACTAACCGCTTATTTTGGCATCAACCGTGTTGGTATTTTAAACGTAACTCTCATAAAAGCAGATGGTATTGAAGGCGAGCCTGAAGCAGAAAATAATCCTGTAACAGCAAAATATCAGAAAACTTTTGTTAACAAAGACACCATACAAAACATTTATAAACAGCTGATTTACCAAATGGAATATGAAAAGATATATAAGGATCCTGAACTGAATCTACATCATGTTGCAGAGTTGCTCGAGGTTCATCCAAATATATTGTCTCAGACAATTAACTCTTTGGAGAATAAAAATTTCTACGATTATATTAACCGGCATCGCATTGAAGAGTTCAAAAGAATAGCTGTCCTACCAGAAAATCAGAAGTTCACTCTTTTCTCGTTAGCCCTGGAAAGTGGATTTAATTCCAAGACTTCATTCAATAGAAACTTTAAAAGATATATGCACTGCTCACCCAGAGAGTTTTTAAAAAATAAGAACCTAAATGCCGAATAATTTAGTCTAGCATGTCAGATAAGTATACATGGTAAGTATCAGATTTAGGCTTCAAAATTGGTTCCACCTTTCATTTTGGAACAGTTAAGTCTTCTGTAATCCCCATGTTTACAGAAAATTTAATCAACTTTTATGAAAAAATTACTGTTCGTACTTATCTGTGTTCTTGCGCTACTCATCGGAACTTATCCTATCATTTATGTCTTTGTGGATCATAAAAATACTTTTCTGAATTCTAAATCTTCAGAAGTATTAGGTAATATAGTTTGGAAATCTGCTTTTTGGGGGCATATTAGTTTCGGAGGCCTTTCGCTTTTTATAGGCTGGCGACAGTTTGGCCATAAGTTCAGAAATAAGCACTGGCACTTGCACAGAATCATCGGAAAAGTGTATGTGCTGTCTGTAGTCATCAGTTCGATAGCGGGTATTTATATAGGCTTTTATGCTAATGGCAGTGCTGTATCCGCTACAGGATTTATCGTTCTAGGGCTAATCTGGCTCATGTCGACTCTTACAGCGGTTGTACAGATCAGAAAAGGCCACATACTAAATCATCAGCGGTTAATGACCTATAGTTTTGCCTGTGCGTTTGCAGCTGTTACACTCCGGTTGTGGTATCCCTTGTTAGTGAAAATTACGGAAGACCCTTCTTTCTCTTATCTGGCTGTAGCCTGGCTGTGCTGGGTCCCCAATCTTATAGTGGCTAATTTTATTAATAAAAAAAGTTCGCAAAATATAACCAGCCCTAAAAACGGATAGTTGTTGAAGGACATAAATAAATAGTTAAGCTGACGCAGTTTCTTTTTTATTTATCAGTTTGGTTGTTCTGGAATTATAACTATTTCGCTGACAAAGTAAACCTTTAGTGCATTAGTTTAGTGGATTAGAAAGTACCACATTTCATTTTATCTTAGTCTTAATAAGATAAATCACTCTTTTTAAATTAGCCATCAAATACTCTTTTTCCTTATGTTCGTTGCCCTAGTGAAGATTTTCAAGATACCCTCGTAAAACCTATATCTATGACCAAAGGAATATGTATGACCAAAAGAACAGTACTATGCTGGTGGATTTTACTGATCCTTATTAATTTTGGCTGCAGTGAGAGCTCTGATACGAAAATAGGTAACAAAACCATACCCAAGCTCCAGATTAAAACAGAAGTGGCACTGGGGAAATAAGCAAAAACAATATGATGCCGCAGGTTATGCACAGGTTGTTAAGACCGGGAATACCATTTATGTTTCAGGCATTCCTACCAGTGATTTAAGTCCTGAAGGGATTAGAAAAGTTTATGGCCCATTAGAAAAATGCTTGAATGCATTTGGTGCATCTTCTGAAAATGTGATAAAGGAAACGCTTTATACAACAGACATAGAAACGATGAAAAAATACAATTCGGCAAGAAAAGAATTCTACAAAGGGGATTATCCTGCTGCAACATGGGTTTAGGTAAGCAGACTGTATGAAGCAGATTCCAAGTTAGAAATAGAGTTAGTTGCTCAACTCACTAGTAATGAAGAAGAATAATACTGATTTTGCCTCTCAGATTATTGAGCTAAAAAACATTGAGCTGTCGCTTAGGCAACGGCTTATTAAGCTAGATAGACTTTCTGATGGTTATGATACGGAAATGGAGATGCTGCACAACAGAATTGCAATAGTATTAAATGAAATGATTGAGAATCCAATTGTAAAAAAGTAGGTTAGGAAGCGAATGAAGTAGATTGATAATTCAACATTTGATCAGCCAACCCTCATTTATGAAATAATGCAGGGACTTGTTGGAGGGCATTATTGATAAAAAGGGCAAAATCAAATGCACATTTGTTTTTAGTTTTGAGATAAGACGCAGTTGGTAAGTAGCGACTAAAAGCATTTTTGTGAAAAAGTCTTGACTAACTGTTTGGTCAGCTACAAGTAATTCCAACATATAACTATGTATGTAAGAGTTTCTATAAATGCCTGCATGCGAAAGAAAAGCTGGTAAAACTATCCCTGATAGCCATTGCTAACAAGTTAGTTAAGCAAGCCTTTGTTTGTATAATTTCTTTAAAAAGAAAAATCCCTGTTTGTAAAAGCAGGGATTTTGTTTTGATAGAAGATTGTAAAACAGAAGAGATATTAACTCGTAATAATTTCCTGTTTCTGCGCATCAAAAGTGACACGTTTGCCTGTATGCAATGCCTTGGTCGCCATGATGTTGGCAACAGAGTGATTATAACCAGCTTTTACAGATGCATTGGGTTGCTTGCGACTTCGTACACATTCCAGCCAGTTGCGCATATGCAGAGATGTCATTGGGTCACCTCCTGTATTGGCTCCGGTTTCCATTTTTATATCCGAGCGCAAGGAAGTTTCTGCCAGCAAGTTAGGTTGCATGTTCATCGCCTTGGCATATTCAGCTTTTAAACCACCTTCCGGAGAAATTTTATTGGTATCCAGATTGATCATTCCTCCATTAGAGAAATAATACTCTTTCACGCCACCTGCTTCGTTATGCATACGGGAAGAATACAATACCTGAAAACCTTTGGTTGGATCATTGTCCGGACCGTAATCAAATACCGCTGTGAATGTATCGGCATTCATACGGCCATCTTTCCACACGTAAATGCCACCATTGGCCACTACACTTCTTGGATGATCATAACCAGAGAACCAGTGTACAGTATCTATCTGATGGCTCATCCACTGTCCCGGAATGCCTGAAGAATACGGATAGAACAAGCGGTACTCCAGATAATAACGAGGATTCCATTCTACTTTAGGACGATTGAGAAGGAAACGATCCCAGT